>NZ_CP104858.1:0-4840545 GCF_025426275.1 Salmonella sp. 3C | reverse complement strand
GGAGTCGAGAGAAAAGATAGCGTCCAGCACCACGATTTGCGCGACCACCGCCCAGAATTTCGCCCCCTTACGCTGGGTAGGGTTGGCGCTATCTTTCCCTTCCAGCCGTTCGTTGAGCTCCATGGTGGCTTTAAAGAGCAGGAAGAAGCCGCCGAACAGCATAATCAGATCGCGGGCGCTAAAGCTTAACGCCTGTACGCTAAAAAGCGGCTTAGTCAAGGTGACCAGCCACGAGATTGACGCCAGCAGCAGCAGGCGCATGATCATCGCCAGTATCAGGCCGGTAATGCGCGCGCGGTCGCGCTGCCCCGGCGGTAGTTTTTCAGCGAGGATGGCAATAAAGACCAGGTTATCAATGCCGAGAACAAGTTCGATAACGATTAACGTTACCAGTCCGGCCCAGATTGACGGATCGGCAATCCATTCCATAGTAAGAGCAATACCTTCTGTAATATGATAATTGTCACAATTCGATCATGGATAATACGGCGGAAAAATGCAATGCCGCAGCGCAATTTATCTTTGTTACTCGGCTATAAAATAACTTTAAAATAGCCGTAATGTTTCTGTCAGAAATTAAATAATGTCAAGAATATATTTAGGAAATATCGCAGGTGGAGTGGAGTAAATAAATATTGTCAACATCAATAAAATCCTAAAATCATCTGTTAATTCATTTAATATTAATCTTAAAAATATAGAATGGCGGGTTTGTTACCTTGCCTGTCATTAGGTTAGCTGCAACAATTCTTGCAGGATTAAGATAGCGCTCTTAAATATCCTGTCACGACATCGAGAAAACTATTAATACGTAACCTTTATTTCGCTGAAGATTTTTATCTGAACGAGGATAAAATCTGAGGGGAATGCGAAAATTTAGAATAATCAGTGTATTGGTAGCTAAGAAGCCAGGGGCGGTAGCGTGCCTGAAAGCCTGAATATAAGCCTTTATTATTCTGTCAATAGCCTGCGGATGAATTGATTTTTTTTCAGAATGATGCCAGTTAATTTTCTCTGCCATTAACTGCAAGGTAAATGTGCACGGACGAAGCCGCTATTTAAATTGCACAGGATAATGACTCTGCCAAAGTGATAAATAATCAATGATGAAATCCAAAATGAAATTGATGCCATTATTGGCGTCGCTCAGCTTGATAAGTGGTTGCACAGTACTTCCGGGCAGCAATATGTCTACGATGGGGAAAGATGTGATCAAACAGCAAGACGCTGACTTTGATCTCGACCGGATGGTCAATGTGTATCCGCTGACGCCACGGCTGGTTGAGCAATTACGCCCGCGGCCCAATGTCGCGCAACCGAATATGTCGCTGGACCAGGAGATCGCCAGCTATCAGTATCGCGTCGGGCCTGGCGATGTGCTGAATGTCACCGTCTGGGATCACCCGGAATTGACCACGCCAGCGGGCCAGTACCGTAGCTCAAGCGATACCGGCAACTGGGTACAGCCGGACGGCACCATGTTTTATCCCTACATTGGCAAGGTTAGCGTCGTCGGTAAAACTTTGTCAGAGATTCGCAGCGATATTACCGGGCGTTTAGCGAAGTACATCGCGGACCCGCAGGTGGATGTCAATATCGCCGCTTTCCGCTCGCAAAAAGCGTATATCTCCGGCCAGGTGAATAAATCCGGTCAGCAGGCCATTACTAACGTACCGCTAACCGTCCTGGATGCGATTAACGCCGCGGGCGGCCTGACCGATATGGCGGACTGGCGCAACGTCGTGTTGACGCACAACGGCAAAGAACAGCGCATTTCGCTACAGGCGCTGATGCAAAATGGCGATCTTAGTCAGAACCGCTTGCTCTACCCTGGCGACATTCTGTATGTGCCGCGCAATGACGATCTGAAAGTCTTTGTCATGGGCGAAGTGAAAAAACAGAGCACCCTCAAAATGGATTTCAGCGGCATGACGCTCACCGAAGCATTGGGCAATGCGGAAGGCATCGATCTGACCACCTCCAACGCCAGCGGCATTTTTGTGATTCGTCCGTTGAAAGGCGAGGGGGAACGCGGCGGCAAGATCGCCAATATCTACCAGCTTGATATGTCTGACGCCACGTCATTGGTGATGGCGACGGAATTCCGACTTCAGCCTTACGATGTGGTGTACGTCACGACCGCGCCGGTTGCTCGCTGGAACCGTCTGATCAATCAGTTGCTGCCAACCATTAGCGGTGTCCGTTATATGACGGATACGGCCAGCGACATTCATTCCTGGTAATCGTTATGTTTAACAAAATCTTAGTGGTCTGTGTGGGGAATGTTTGCCGTTCCCCGACGGCGGAACGTTTGCTAAAACGCTTTCATCCCTCGCTGACGGTTGCGTCCGCAGGATTAGGCGCGCTGGTCGGCAAAGGCGCCGATCCTGCGGCGGCGAGCGTGGCGAGCGCCCACAATCTGTCTTTGGAAAATCACTGCGCAAGGCAAATTTCCGCGCGTCTGTGCCGGGAATATGACCTGATTCTGACGATGGAGAAACGTCACATCGCCGCCCTGTGCGACATTGCGCCGGAAATGCGCGGCAAGGTAATGCTGTTTGGTCACTGGGACAGCGAGCGTGAAATACCGGACCCGTATCGCAAAAGCCGCGATGCGTTTGAGGCGGTGTACACATTACTGGAAAGGTCTGCCCGCCAGTGGGCGCAGGCACTGAATGCAGAGCAGGGAAAACCATGACAGAAAAAGTAAAACAATCTGCGGCGGTTACGGGTAGCGATGAAATCGATATCGGGCGCCTGGTCGGAACGGTGATTGAAGCGCGTTGGTGGGTGTTGGGGACGACGGCCATATTTGCGCTGTGCGCGGTAATTTATACGTTCTTCGCCACGCCCATCTATAGCGCCGATGCGCTGGTGCAGATTGAACAAAACGCCGGTAATTCGCTGGTACAGGATATCAACAGTGCATTAGCGAATAAGCCGCCGGCTTCCGATGCGGAAATTCAGCTCATTCGATCGCGCCTGGTGCTTGGGAAGACCGTTGACGATCTGGATCTGGATATTGCCGTCACCAAAAACACCTTTCCGCTGTTCGGCGCCGGGTGGGAACGGCTGATGGGGCGTCACAATGAAATGGTGAAAGTCACGACATTCACCCGACCAGAGACGATGAGCGGACAGATCTTCACCCTCAAAGTGCTGGGCGACAAACGTTATCAGTTGGTTAGCGACGGCGGATTTAGCGCGCAGGGCGTTGTGGGCCAGCCACTCAATAAAGACGGCGTGACGATGCAGGTAGAGGCGATTGACGCCCGTCCTGATACAGAATTTACGGTGAGTAAATTCTCAACGCTTGGCATGATTAATAACCTGCAAAATAACCTCACCGTAACGGAAACCGGCAAAGATACCGGCGTTCTGAGCCTGACGTTCACGGGAGAGGATCGCGACCAGATCCGCGAAATTCTCAACAGTATTACCCGTAACTATCTGCAACAGGATATTGCGCGGAAATCTGAAGAGGCGGGGAAGAGCCTGGCGTTTCTGGCAAAACAACTGCCGGAAGTCCGCAGCCGTCTGGATGTGGCGGAAAACAAGCTAAACGCTTTCCGCCAGGATAAAGACTCGGTGGATTTACCGCTGGAGGCGAAGGCGGTGCTCGATTCGATGGTTAATATCGACGCCCAGTTGAATGAGTTGACGTTTAAAGAGGCGGAAATTTCCAAGCTCTTTACCAAAGCGCATCCGGCCTACCGCACCCTGCTGGAAAAACGTAAAGCGCTGGAAGATGAAAAAGCCAAACTGAACGGGCGGGTGACGGCAATGCCGAAAACCCAGCAGGAGATTGTGCGTTTGACCCGCGATGTGGAGTCCGGCCAGCAGGTTTATATGCAACTGCTTAATAAACAGCAGGAGCTGAAAATCACCGAAGCCAGCACCGTTGGCGATGTGCGCATCGTTGACCCGGCGATTACCCAGCCGGGCGTGCTGAAGCCGAAAAAGGCGTTGATTATTCTCGGCAGCATTATTCTGGGATTAATGTTATCGATTGTCGGCGTGCTGCTGCGCTCGCTGTTTAATCGCGGTATCGAAAGCCCGCAGGCGCTGGAGGAGCACGGGATCAGCGTCTATGCCAGTATTCCGCTGTCGGAATGGCAAAAAGCGCGCGATAGCGTCAAAACCATTAAAGGGATTAAGCGTTACAAGCAGAGCCAACTGCTGGCGGTGGGCAATCCGACCGATCTGGCGATTGAGGCGATTCGCAGCCTGCGCACCAGCCTCCATTTCGCCATGATGCAGGCGCAAAATAATGTACTCATGCTCACAGGCGTCAGCCCCTCTATCGGTAAAACCTTTGTTTGCGCCAACCTGGCGGCCGTCATCAGCCAGACGCATAAACGGGTATTACTGATCGACTGCGATATGCGCAAGGGCTACACCCATGAACTGCTCGGCACCAATAACGTGGACGGCTTATCTGACATTCTGGCGGGCAAAGGCGAGATAGCCTCCTGCGCGAAACCTACGGCGATCGCTAATTTTGATCTTATTCCGCGCGGTCAGGTGCCGCCTAATCCATCGGAACTGCTGATGAGCGAGCGCTTCGGCGAGCTGATCGCCTGGGCAAGCAGCCGCTACGACCTGGTATTAATCGACACGCCGCCGATTCTGGCCGTGACGGACGCCGCGATTGTGGGTCGCCACGTCGGGACGACGCTGATGGTGGCGCGTTATGCCGTCAACACCTTAAAAGAGGTGGAAACCAGTCTGAGCCGTTTTGACCAGAATGGCATTCAGGTCAAAGGCGTCATTCTCAACTCCATTTTTCGCCGGGCGACGGGCTACCAGGATTATGGTTATTACGAGTATGAATACCAGTCAGATTCCAAATAAAAAATAAGGCGTGCCGGATGGCGCGGCCTGTGACTGTAGGCCGGACAAGCGTAGCGCCATGCGGCAAAACTATCTGGGGAATAAGCATGACAACAGACAATCCGCTGATCTCAATTTATATGCCAACCTGGAACAGGCAGCAGTTGGCTATCCGGGCGATTAAATCAGTACTACGTCAGGACTACCGCCACTGGGAGATGATCATCGTGGATGATTGCTCCTCGTCTTATCAGCAGCTACAACAATTTGTTGAGGAGCTGAACGACCCGCGCGTCCGTTATACCCATAACGCCAGGAATACCGGCGCCTGCGCGGTTCGCAACCAGGCCATTATGCAGGCGCAAGGACACTACATTACCGGTATTGATGATGACGATGAATGGACGCCAAACCGTCTGAGCGTGTTTCTGGCCCATAAACACCAGTTGACTACGCACGCCTTTTTGTATGCCAACGACTATGTGTGCGAGGGCGAGGTCTACTCTCAGCCTGCCAGCCTGCCGCTGTATCCGAAATCCCCTTATTCGCGCCGCTTGTTCTACAAGCGCAATATTATTGGCAATCAGGTTTTTACCTGGGCCTGGCGTTTTAAAGCGTGTTTGTTCGATACCGAACTCAAGGCGGCGCAGGATTACGACATTTTTCTGCGCATGGTGGTGGAGTATGGCGAACCGTGGAAAGTTGAAGAGGCGACGCAAATTTTACATATCAACCACGGCGAGATGCAGATTACCTCTTCGCCGAAAAAGTTCTCCGGCTATTTCCATTTTTATCGTAAGCACAAAGATAAATTCGATCGCGCCAGCAAAAAATACCAGCTTTTTACGCTGTACCAAATTCGCAATAAGCGAATGACCTGGCGCACGTTGCTGACGTTGCTCTCCGTGCGTAACAGCAAACGCCTGGCGGCCGGGCTGCGGGGGCGATAACGATGTTGGAAGACTTACGCGCGAATAGCTGGAGCTTACGCCCCTGTTGCATGGTGCTGGCCTACCGTATCGCTCATTTTTGTTCCGTCTGGCGTAAAAAGAATGTGCTGAATAATCTGTGGGCCGCGCCGGTGCTGGTGCTGTATCGCGTGATCACGGAATGCCTGTTCGGGTATGAAATCCAGGCCGCCGCGACCATTGGTCGGCGGTTCACTATCCATCATGGTTACGCGGTAGTGATTAACAAACATGTCGTCGCCGGCGACGATTTTACCATTCGCCACGGCGTCACCATTGGCAATCGCGGCGCGGACAGCCTGGCTTGTCCGGTGATTGGTCACGGCGTTGAGCTGGGGGCGAATGTCATCCTGCTTGGCGATATTACTATCGGTAATCACGTCACGATTGGCGCGGGTAGCGTGGTACTTGACAGTATTCCGGACCATGCGCTGGTGGTGGGAGAAAAAGCACGGGTGAAGGTCAGCACATGAATATTCTGCAATTTAATGTACGGCTGGCGGAAGGCGGCGCGGCGGGAGTGGCGTTGGATCTCCATCTGCGGGCGCTGCAAAAAGGGCTGACGTCACGTTTTGTCTATGGTTATGGCAAAGGCGGAAAAAAAAGCGTCAGCCACCACCGTTATCCGCAGGTGATAAAACAGACGCCGCGCGGCACGGCAATCGCTAATATCGCGCTGTTTCGTTTCCTGAATCGCGATCTGTTTGGCAATCTCGACAATCTTTACCGCACGGTTATCCAGACATCCGGCCCGCTGGTGCTGCATTTTCATGTTCTCCACAGTTACTGGCTAAACCTGGCGGATATCGTGACGTTTTGCGAAAAAGTCAAAGCGCAAAAACCGGACGTCACGCTGGTCTGGACGCTGCACGATCACTGGAGCGTCACCGGGCGTTGCGCCTTCACCGACGGTTGCGAGGGCTGGAAAAGCGGCTGCCAAAAATGTCCGACCCTAAGCAATTATCCGCCGGTCAGGGTGGATCGGGCGCACCAGCTTATTGGCGGCAAACGTCAGCGCTTTCGGGACATGCTGCGGCTGGGCTGCCAGTTTATTTCGCCGAGCCAGCATGTGGCCGAGGCCTTTAACAGCGTTTATGGCGCGGGACTCTGCCGGGTGATTAACAACGGTATCGATCTGGCGACCGAGGCGATTCTCGCGCAACTATCACCTGTGCCGCTGAATCCGGGCAAACCGCGGATCGCCATTGTGGCGCATGACTTGCGTTACGACGGCAAAACTGACCAGCGTCTGGTACACGACATGATGGCGCTGGGCGAAAAAATTGAACTGCATACCTTCGGTAAATTTTCGCCTTTTACCGGCCAAAACGTTGTTAATCACGGTTTTGAAACCGATAAGCGCAAATTAATGAGCGCGCTCAATGAGATGGATGCGCTGGTCTTTAGCTCGCGGGTCGATAACTATCCGCTGATCTTGTGTGAAGCGCTCTCGATCGGCGTACCGGTGCTCGCTACCCACAGCGAGGCGGCGCAGGAGGTGCTGGCGAAATCCGGCGGCCAGACCTTTGCCGCTACAGATGTACTGCGCCTGGCGCAGCGGCGTAAGCCAGAGATTGCTCAGGCGGTATTTGGCGCCACGCTGGACGCCTTTCGTATGCGTAGCCGCGTCGCGTACAGCGGTCAACAGATGCTGGAGGAGTATGTCTCGTTCTATCAGAATCTGTAGCTATCTGCTGCTGCCGCTGATCTACCTACTGGTCAATGTCAAGATTGCCCAACTGGGGGAAAGCTTTCCCATTACCATCGTCACTTTTTTACCGCTGTTGCTGCTGTTATTTGTGGAACGCATTAGCGTAAAAAAATTGATGATCGCCTTAGGCATCGGCGCGGGGCTTACGGCATTTAACTTCCTGTTCGGCCAGTCGCTGAATGCCGGTAAATATGTCACATCCACGATGCTGTTTGTCTATATTGTGGTCATTATCGGGATGGTCTGGAGTATCCGATTCAAAACCATTTCCGCGCATAACCACCGAAAGATTTTGCGTTTTTTTTATCTGGTGGTGGGTATAGTGGTCGCGCTTGCCGCGGTTGAGATGGCGCAAATTATCCTTACCGGCGGCAGCAGTATTATGGAAGGAATTTCGAAATATCTCATTTACAGTAATAGCTACGTACTGAACTTCATAAAATTTGGCGGTAAGCGTACCACTGCGCTTTATTTTGAACCGGCATTTTTCGCTTTGGCACTAATCTCAATTTGGCTGAGCATCAAACAGTTTGGTATCAAAACACCGAAAAGCGATGCTATGATTCTGGCAGGGATAATATTATCAGGATCATTTTCAGGGGTAATGACCTTTATCCTGTTTTACCTTCTGGAGTGGGCGTTCCAATATTTGAATAAGGATGCGATAAAGAAAAAACTTCCACTGGCGCTGGTCTCATTAACCCTGTTTTTGGTTGGGGTAATTATTGCATTTCCTTATATCGCGACACGACTTGGCGATTTAGGGACGGAAGGCTCATCTTCTTATTATCGTATTGTGGGCCCCTTAGTCATGGTCGGATATTCCTTGACCCATATTGATGGTGTAGTCAGATTTGGCTCACTTTATGAATATGTCGCATCATTCGGAATCTTTAACGGTGCGGATGTCGGGAAAACCATAGACAATGGATTGTATCTGCTGATTATTTATTTTTCCTGGTTCGCAGTGCTAATGACGCTGTGGTATATGGGGAAAGTTTTAAAAATGGCGCTAAATGCGTTTGGCGATAATCGCAATTTTCGGGTACAGCTCTATCTTTTTACGCCGGTGTCACTGTTTTTTACCGGTTCAATATTTAGCCCGGAATATGCTTTTTTAATCGTCTGTCCGTTCATTTTGCGCAAGGCGTTAAAAATTTCATAACGGGGTGGTGGCATGTTTTTAAGCGTCGTTACCGTCGCCTTTCGCAATTACGAAGGGGTGGTAAAAACCTGGCGCTCGCTGCGCAATCTGGCGCGCGATCCGGGTCTGTCATTTGAATGGATCGTAGTGGATGGCGGTTCGGAGGACGGCACGCGCGAATTTCTGCAAAAACGTCACGGTGAGTTTAACCTGCGTTTTATCAGTGAAAAGGATCGCGGTATTTATGATGCCATGAACAAAGGCATTGCGCTGGCGCAGGGGCGTTATACCCTGTTTCTTAATTCCGGTGATGCGTTCCATGATGATGCCGCGCTGTTTGTCCGCCAACTGGCGCGGCAAAAGGGCGAGGCGATGTATATTGGCGACGCGCTGCTGGATTTCGGCGGCGGGCATAAAATACGCCGGAAGGCTAAACCCGGGTATTATATCTACCATAGTTTGCCAGCCAGCCATCAGGCGATATTTTTCCCGACGGCAGCGTTAAAAAAGTATCCTTATGATCTGCAATATCATGTTTCTTCAGATTATGCGCTGGCGGCCCGTCTTTATAAAGCAGGCTATCCTTTTCGGCGAATTAACGGACTGGTATCTGAATTTTCGATGGGCGGCGTGTCAACCTCGAATAATCTGGAATTATGTCAGGATGCAAAAAATGTACAGCGAAAAATATTACGTGTGCCAGGATTTTGGGCGCAATTATCCTATTTATTACGTCTGAAAACGACGGGTAAAACAAAAGCGCGGTATAACAAAGTCTAATCACCGGGAGTTATTATGCAGGATCTTAGCGGCTTTACGGTGCCGAAGGGGTTCCGCGGCGCTAATGTGCTAAAAGTACAATTATGGTGGGCGGTACAGGCGACATTATTCGCCGGGTCGCCGCAAATATTGTATCGCTGGCGAGCCTTTTTGCTGCGTCTGTTTGGCGCCAAAATTGGAAAGAATGTGGTTATTCGACCGTCAGTAAAAATTACCTATCCGTGGAAATTAACCGTCGGCGATTATGCCTGGGTAGGCGACGACGCTGTGTTATATACGTTGGGTGAAATTAATATTGGCGCACATGCGGTCATTTCACAAAAAGGGTATTTGTGCACCGGTAGCCATGATTATACCAGCGCCCATTTCGATATTAACGCCGCGCCGATTGTTATTGGCGAAAAATGTTGGCTGGCGACCGATGTTTTTGTCGCGCCCGGCGTGACGATAGGTCATGGCACCGTCGTCGGCGCGCGCAGCAGCGTATTTAAATCATTACCGGCAAATGCGATTTGTCGGGGCAATCCCGCAGTGGTAACGCGCCAGCGCGTTCAGAAAGTTACTCCCTAACGGGACTATTTGAGGAAATGAAAATGTCAAAAGTCGCTCTCATTACTGGCGTAACCGGACAGGATGGGTCTTACCTGGCAGAATTTCTGCTGGAAAAAGGGTATGAGGTGCATGGTATCAAGCGCCGCGCGTCATCGTTTAATACCGAGCGCGTGGACCATATTTATCAGGACCCGCACAGCTGCAACCCGAAATTTCATCTGCATTATGGCGACCTGACCGACGCCTCCAACCTGACCCGCATTTTACAGGAAGTGCAGCCGGATGAGGTCTACAACCTGGGCGCGATGAGCCATGTGGCGGTGTCGTTTGAGTCGCCGGAATATACCGCCGATGTGGATGCGATGGGCACGCTGCGCCTGCTGGAGGCGATCCGCTTCCTCGGTCTTGAAAAGAAAACGCGGTTCTACCAGGCCTCCACCTCTGAACTGTACGGGCTGGTGCAGGAGATCCCGCAGAAAGAGACCACGCCGTTCTACCCGCGTTCCCCCTATGCGGTGGCGAAACTGTACGCCTACTGGATCACCGTTAACTACCGTGAATCCTACGGTATTTACGCCTGTAACGGCATTCTGTTTAACCACGAGTCCCCGCGTCGCGGCGAAACCTTCGTCACCCGTAAGATCACCCGCGCCATCGCCAATATCGCCCAGGGACTGGAGTCCTGCCTGTATCTCGGCAACATGGACTCGCTGCGCGACTGGGGTCATGCGAAAGATTACGTGCGGATGCAGTGGATGATGTTACAGCAGGAGCAGCCGGAAGATTTCGTGATTGCCACCGGCGTGCAGTATTCCGTGCGCCAGTTTGTGGAGCTGGCGGCGGCGCAACTGGGGATAAAACTGCGCTTTGAAGGCGAAGGCATTAATGAGAAAGGGATTGTGGTATCCGTTACCGGACACGATGCGCCGGGCGTGAAACCGGGCGATGTGATTGTGGCCGTTGATCCGCGTTATTTCCGTCCGGCGGAAGTGGAAACCCTGCTGGGCGACCCGTCCAAAGCGCATGAGAAACTGGGCTGGAAACCGGAAATCACCCTGTCGGAGATGGTCTCCGAGATGGTGGCGAACGATCTGGAGGCCGCGAAAAAACACTCACTGCTGAAATCTCACGGTTACGAGGTGGCCATCGCGCTGGAGTCCTGAGAATGAATAAGCAACGAATTTTTGTGGCGGGCCATCGCGGGATGGTGGGCTCCGCCATTGTACGGCAGCTTGCGCCGCGCGGCGACGTGGAACTGGTGCTGCGCACCCGCGATGAGCTGGATCTGCTCGACGGGCGCGCGGTACAGGCGTTCTTTGCCGGGGCGGGTATCGACCAGGTTTATCTGGCGGCGGCGAAAGTGGGCGGCATTGTCGCCAACAACACATATCCGGCGGATTTTATCTATGAAAACATGATGATAGAGAGCAACATTATTCACGCCGCGCACCTGCACAACGTGAACAAACTGCTGTTTCTCGGTTCGTCCTGTATCTATCCGAAACTGGCAAGGCAGCCGATGGCGGAAAGCGAGCTGCTGCAGGGGACGCTGGAGCCGACCAACGAGCCGTATGCCATCGCCAAGATCGCCGGGATTAAATTGTGCGAGTCCTACAACCGGCAGTACGGTCGCGACTACCGTTCGGTGATGCCAACCAACCTGTACGGCCCGCATGACAATTTCCATCCGGACAATTCACATGTGATCCCGGCGCTGCTGCGCCGCTTTCATGAGGCCGCGCAGAGCCACGCGCCGGAGGTGGTGGTGTGGGGCAGCGGCACGCCGATGCGCGAATTTCTGCACGTTGACGATATGGCGGCGGCCAGCATTCACGTGATGGAGCTGGCGCGCGAAGTGTGGCAGGAGAACACCGCTCCGATGCTGTCGCACATTAACGTCGGCACTGGCGTGGACTGCACCATCCGCGAGCTGGCGCAGACTATCGCAAAGGTGGTGGGTTACCAGGGCCGGGTGGTGTTCGACGCCACGAAGCCGGACGGCACGCCGCGTAAATTGCTCGACGTCACGCGCCTGCATCAGCTTGGCTGGTATCACGAAATTTCACTGGAGGCAGGGCTTGCCGGTACTTACCAGTGGTTCCTTGAGAATCAGCACCGGTTCCGGGGGTGACAATGTTTTTACGTCAGGAAGATTTCGCCGCCGTGGTGCGGACCACGCCCCTCATCTCCCTCGATTTCATCGTGGAAAACGGCCAGGGGGAAATTTTACTGGGCCAGCGTCTCAACCGTCCGGCGCAGGGCTACTGGTTTGTGCCGGGGGGGCGGGTGTGCAAAGACGAAACGCTGGAGGCCGCCTTTGCACGCCTGACGCAGGCGGAACTGGGCGTGCGTCTGCCGCTGGCGGCAGGGACGTTTTATGGCGTCTGGCAGCACTTCTATGACGACAACTTTTCCGGTGAGGATTTTTCAACTCACTACATCGTGCTCGGCTTTCGTCTGCGCGTGACGGAGAGCGATTTACGCCTGCCTGATGCCCAGCATGGCAGTTACCGCTGGCTGACGCCGGAACAGCTTCTGGCAAGCGACAATGTTCATGAGAACAGTCGGGCCTACTTCCTTCCTGACGCGCCGGCGGTGGGCCTATGAAGATCCTGGTCTATGGCATTAACTATTCGCCGGAACTGACCGGTATCGGCAAATATACCGGCGAAATGGTGGCGTGGATGGCGCAGGAAGGCCATGAGGTGCGGGTCATTACTGCGCCGCCGTACTACCCGCAGTGGAAGGTCGGTGAGCGCTATTCCGCCTGGCGCTATCGCCGGGAAGAGGGCGAGGCTACCGTCTGGCGCTGCCCGCTGTATGTGCCGAAACAGCCCTCCACCTTAAAACGACTGCTTCATCTGGGGAGCTTTGCATTGAGCAGTTTTTTCCCACTGATGGCGCAGCGTCGCTGGAAGCCGGATCGGATTATCGGCGTTGTACCGACGCTCTTTTGTACGCCGGGAATGCGCCTGCTGGCGACACTCTCCGGCGCGCGTACCGTTCTGCATATTCAGGATTACGAAGTGGATGCCATGCTCGGCTTAGGAATGGCGGGAAAAGGCAAGCGCGGCAGCGTAGCGCGGTTAGCGACGGCCTTTGAACGCAGCGCGCTGCGTAACGTTGATAATGTTTCGACCATCTCTCGCTCCATGATGAATAAAGCGCGGGAAAAGGGCGTCGCGGCGGAAAAAATCCTCTTTTTTCCGAACTGGTCGGAAGTGGCGCGCTTTCAGGACGTTAATGACGCTGACGTGACGGCTTTGCGTCAGCAGCTTGGCTTGCCAGAGGGCAAAAAAATTGTGCTTTATTCCGGCAATATCGGCGAAAAGCAAGGGCTGGAAAAGGTGATTGACGCCGCGGAACGATTACGCGATCGACCGTTGATTTTTGCGATTGTCGGCCAGGGGGGCGGCAAGGCGCGGCTGGAGAACATGGCCCGCGAACGCGGCCTGGCAAATATTAAATTCCTCCCGCTGCAGCCTTACGACGCCTTACCCGCGCTGCTGAAAATGGGCGACTGCCATCTGGTGGTGCAAAAGCGCGGCGCGGCGGATGCGGTACTGCCCTCCAAGCTGACTAACATTCTGGCGGTCGGCGGTAATGCGGTGATTACCGCTGAGCCGCACACCGAATTAGGACAACTTTGCGCGCGCTATCCGGGCATCGCCGTTTGCGTGGAACCGGAGTCGACCGACGCGCTGGTCAACGGGATTAGCCAGGCGCTCGCCATGCCGAAAAACAACACGACGGCACGTGAATACGCCGAACGCACGCTCAATAAAGAGAACGTGCTACGCCAATTTATTGCAGATATTCGGGGATGATAATGCGTCAGACAAAACTTTACCCGGTTGTGATGGCCGGTGGCTCCGGTAGCCGATTGTGGCCGCTTTCTCGCGTGCTTTATCCAAAACAGTTTCTGTGCCTGAAAGGCGATCTCACCATGCTGCAAACCACCATTTGCCGTCTGAACGGCGTGGAGTGCGAAAGCCCGGTGGTGATCTGTAACGAACAGCACCGTTTTATCGTTGCCGAACAGCTCCGCCAGCTCAATAAGCTGACGGAGAACATTATTCTTGAGCCCGCCGGGCGCAATACCGCGCCGGCGATTGCGCTGGCGGCGCTGGCGGCGACGCGCCAGCATACGGACTGCGATCCGCTGATGCTGGTACTGGCGGCGGATCATGCAATCGCCAATGAAGAGGCCTTCCGCGACGCGGTGCGCGGCGCCATGCCCTATGCCGACGCGGGCAAACTGGTGACCTTCGGTATCGTGCCGGATCTGCCGGAAACCGGCTATGGCTATATCCGGCGCGGTGATGTCGTGCCGGGCGCGACGGATGCGGTGGCTTTTGAGGTGGCGCAGTTCGTTGAGAAGCCGGGGCTGGAAACCGCTCAGGCCTACGTCGCCAGCGGCGATTACTACTGGAACAGCGGCATGTTTCTGTTCCGCGCCGGACGCTATCTGGAAGAGCTGAAAAAGTTCCGCCCCGATATTCTGGCCGCCTGTGAACAGGCGATGCGCGGCGTCGATCCGGATCTTGACTTCATTCGTGTGGATGAAGAGGCCTTCCTCGCCTGTCCGGAAGAGTCCATTGACTACGCGGTGATGGAGCGAACGGTGGACGCGGTGGTGATGCCGATGGACGCGGGCTGGAGCGATGTCGGCTCGTGGTCCTCGCTGTGGGAAATCAGCGCCCACACCCCGGAGGGAAACGTCCACCACGGCGACGTCATCAGCCATAAAACGGAAAACAGCTACGTTTACGCCGAATCCGGCCTGGTGACCACCGTCGGCGTGAAGGATCTGGTGGTGGTGCAGACCAAAGACGCCGTGCTGATTGCCGATCGCCACGCGGTGCAGGACGTGAAAAAGGTGGTGGAGAAGATCAAGGCCGACGGACGCCATGAGCACCACATGCACCGTGAGGTTTACCGTCCGTGGGGCAAATACGACTCCATCGACGCGGGCGAGCGCTATCAGGTGAAGCGTATTACCGTCAAGCCGGGGGAGGGACTGTCGGTGCAGATGCACCATCACCGCGCCGAGCACTGGGTGGTGGTGGCGGGGACCGCCAGAGTCACCATCAACGGCGAGGTTAAGCTGCTCGGTGAAAACGAGTCCATCTATATTCCGCTGGGGGCGACTCACTGCCTGGAAAATCCGGGAAAAATACCGCTCGATTTAATTGAAGTGCGTTCCGGCTCGTATCTCGAAGAGGACGACGTGGTGCTGTTCGAGGACCGTTACGGGCGGGTCTGACGCCTGCAATTATGCCCGGTAAGCGCAACGCGCCATCCGGCAATGAATAACAATAACGATGCTGGCCATTTACGGTCAGGGCTAACTGTTGCCTGAAGAAGGGTAAGCACATGACAAAATTAACCTGTTTCAAGGCCTACGACATTCGCGGCAGGCTGGGCGAAGAGCTCAATGAAGATATCGCGTGGCGGATTGGCCGCGCCTACGGCGAATATTTAAAACCGAAAACCATCGTGCTGGGCGGCGACGTGCGTCTGACCAGCGAGGCGCTGAAGCTGGTGCTGGCGAAAGGGTTACAGGACGCGGGCGTTGACGTGCTGGATATCGGTATGTCCGGCACCGAAGAGATTTACTTCGCCACCTTCCACCTTGGCGTGGACGGCGGTATTGAGGTGACCGCCAGCCATAACCCGATGGACTACAACGGTATGAAGCTGGTACGCGAGGGCGCCCGCCCGATAAGCGGCGACACCGGTCTGCGCGACGTTCAGCGTCTGGCGGAAGCGGGCGACTTCCCGCCGGTGAACGAGGCCGCGCGCGGCAGCTACAGACAAATCAGCCTGCGCGACGCCTACATCGGCCACCTGCTCGGCTATATCAGTGTTAACAATCTCACCCCGCTGAAGCTGGTGTTTAACGCCGGCAACGGCGCGGCGGGGCCGGTCATTGACGCCATCGAAGCGCGCCTGAAGGCGCTGGGCGCGCCGGTGGAGTTCATCAAAATCCACAACACCCCGGACGGCACCTTCCCGAACGGCATTCCCAACCCGTTGCTGCCGGAGTGTCGCGACGACACCCGCAAGGCCGTTATTGAACACGGGGCGGACATGGGCATCGCCTTTGACGGCGACTTCGACCGCTGCTTCCTGTTCGATGAGAAAGGGCAGTTTATCGAGGGGTACTACATCGTCGGGCTGCTGGCGGAAGCGTTTCTGGAAAAACACCCGGGGGCGAAGATTATCCACGACCCGCGCCTGACCTGGAACACGGAGGCAGTGGTGACGGCGGCGGGCGGGACGCCGGTGATGTCAAAAACCGGGCACGCCTTTATCAAGGAGCGGATGCGTACGGAGGATGCCATTTATGGCGGGGAAATGAGCGCGCATCACTATTTTCGTGATTTTGCCTACTGCGACAGCGGGATGATCCCGTGGCTGCTGGTGGCGGAGCTGGTGTGCCTGAAGAGACAGTCGCTGGGTGAGCTGGTTCGCGACCGGATGGCGGCGTTCCCGGCGAGCGGGGAAATCAACAGCAGACTGGCGGAGCCGGCGGCGGCCATTGCGCGGGTGGAAGCGCACTTTGCGGAAGAGGCGCAGGCGGTGGATCGCACGGACGGTCTCAGCATGTCGTTCGCCGACTGGCGTTTCAACCTGCGCTCGTCGAACACCGAACCGGTGGTGCGCCTGAATGTGGAATCACGCGGCGATATTCCGCTGATGGAAGCGCGAACACGCACTCTGCTGGCGCTGCTGAATCAGTAACGTCAGATCTCCCCTTACCGCCTGCGGGTAAGGGGCCAAACACAGGAACAACGATGACAAATCTAAAAAAGCGCGAACGAGCCAAAACCAATGCATCGTTAATCTCTATGGTGCAACGCTTTTCAGATATCACCATCATGTTTGGCGGGCTGTGGTTCATCTGTGAAGTCAGTGGACTGCCATTCCTGTACATGCACCTGTTGGTGGCGCTGATTACGCTGGTTGTTTTTCAAATGCTGGGCGGGATGACCGATTTTTATCGCGCCTGGCGCGGCGTCAAAATGTCGACAGAGTTAACGCTGTTACTGCAAAACTGGACGCTGAGCCTGATCTTCAGCGCCGGTCTGGTGGCGTTTAATGATGACTTTGACAACCGCCTCGCCACCTGGCTGGCTTGGTATGCGCTGTCCAGCCTGGGCTTAGTGTTATGCCGTTCATTTATTCGTTTCGGCGCGGGCTGGCTACGCAATCGTGGTTATAACACTCGCCGGGTCGCCGTCGCCGGAGATTTGCCTGCGGGTCAGGCGTTGCTGGATAGCTTCCGTAATGAGCCGTGGCTGGGTTTTGAGGTGGTGGGCGTCTATCACGATCCTAAACCGGGCGGCGTCTCTGCTGACTGGGCCGGGAACTTCGAGCAGTTAATTGACGATGCGAAAGCCTCGCGAATTCACAATGTTTATATCGCCATGTCGATGAGCGACGGCGCCATGGTGAAAAAACTGGTGCGCGAGCTGGCCGACACCACCTGCTCGGTGATCCTTATTCCCGATGTGTTCACCTTTAATATTCTCCACTCGCGCGTGGAGGAGATGAGCGGCGTTCCGGTCGTTCCGCTGTATGACACGCCGCTATCAGGGATTAACCGTCTGCTTAAACGGGCAGAAGATATCGTGCTGGCGTCGCTGATTCTGCTGCTCATCTCACCGGTACTGTGCTGCATTGCGCTGGCGGTCAAATTGAGCTCGCCCGGGCCGGTGATTTTCCGTCAGACGCGCTACGGGATGGACGGCAAGCCGATCAAGGTCTGGAAGTTCCGCTCAATGAAGGTGATGGAGAACGATAAGGTCGTTACCCAGGCGACGCAAAACGATCCGCGCGTCACCCGGGTAGGTAACTTTTTGCGTCGTACCTCGCTGGATGAATTGCCGCAGTTTATCAACGTATTAACTGGCGGGATGTCCATCGTCGGTCCTCGCCCGCACGCGGTGGCGCATAACGAACAGTATCGTCAGTTGATTGAAGGTTACATGCTACGCCACAAGATGAAGCCGGGCATCACCGGCTGGGCGCAAATTAATGGCTGGCGCGGTGAGACCGATACGCTGGAGAAAATGGAAAAACGCGTGGAATTCGACCTGGAATACATCCGCGAATGGAGTATTTGGTTCGATATCAAAATCGTTTTTCTGACGATTTTTAAAGGGTTTGTTAATAAAGCGGCGTATTAAGAACCTGACCCACAAGGCTATTTTACTTGCCATATTGCACCAGGGCAGTGCTCAATCTGGCTGCGCCAATGACGCCTTGTGAACAGGTTCTGGAGAAAAGAATGAGTTTACGACAAAAAACGATCAGCGGCGCTAAATGGTCGGCTATCGCCACGATAGTGATTATCGGTCTGGGGTTAATTCAGATGACGGTGCTGGCGCGGATCATCGACAACCACCAGTTTGGCCTGTTGACCGTCTCGCTGGTGATTATCGCGCTGGCCGACACGATCTCGGACTTTGGCATCGCGAACTCGATTATCCAGCGTAAAACGATTGGGCATCTGGAGCTGACCACGCTCTACTGGCTAAATGTTGGGCTTGGGATTGTGGTATTTGCGGTGGTCTTTTGGCTGAGCGATGCGATTGCCCATGTTTTGCATAACCCGGATCTCGCGCCGTTAATCAAAACGTTGTCGCTGGCGTTCATCGTGATCCCTCACGGGCAGCAGTTCCGCGCTCTGATGCAAAAAGAGCTGGAGTTCAATAAGATCGGCATGATCGAAACGACCTCCGTGCTGGCGGGGTTCACCTTTACGGTGATTAGCGCCCATTACTGGCCGCTGGCGTTAACCGCGATTCTCGGCTATCTGGTGAACAGTGCGGTGCGAACGCTGCTGTTTGGTTACTTTGGCCGCAAGATTTACCGTCCGGGGCTGCATTTTTCGCTGGCATCGGTGTCCACGAACCTGCGTTTTGGCGCGTGGCTGACGGCGGACAGTATCGTCAATTACATCAACACGAATTTATCGACGCTGGTACTGGCGAGAATTCTCGGCGCAAGCGTCGCCGGGGGATATAACCTCGCGTACAACGTGGCGGTTGTGCCGCCGGCGAAGCTTAACCCCATCATTACTCGCGTGCTATTTCCGGCATTCGCCAAAATCCAGGACGATACCGAGAAGCTGCGCGTCAACTTCTATAAGTTGCTTTCCGTGGTGGGAATTATCAATTTTCCCGCGCTGTTGGGCCTGATGGTAGTGGCGAACAATTTTGTGCCGTTAGTGTTTGGCGAGAAGTGGAACAGTATTATCCCGATCCTGCAATTGCTGTGCGTGGTGGGGCTGTTGCGCTCGGTCGGCAACCCGATTGGTTCGCTGCTGATGGCGAAAGCGCGCGTGGATATCAGCTTTAAGTTCAACGTCTTTAAAACGTTTCTGTTTATCCCGGCAATTCTCATTGGCGGCCATCTGGCGGGGGCGATTGGCGTGACGCTGGGGTTCCTGGTGGTGCAAATCATCAACACCATTCTGAGCTATTTCGTGATGATTAAGCCGGTACTCGGCTCCAGCTATCGTCAGTATATTCTCAGCCTGTGGCTACCGTTTTATCTCTCATTGCCAACATTTATTACCAGCTACGGCGCAGGAAAGCTGGCCGACGGCTATTTACCGTTGTCAGGGGTATTCGCACTACAGGTTATGGTCGGTATTTTGAGTTTTATTTTGATGATTATTTTTTCACGCAATGCGCTGGTGATGGAAATTAAAAATCAGCTTGTTGGCAGTGCAAAAATGAAAAAGTTATTACGTGTCGGATGACGGGGATATAAGAGGCTATTTATGAAATTATTAATTTTAGGCAACCACACATGCGGCAACCGTGGTGATAGCGCCATTATGCGCGGTTTGCTTGATGCCATCCGTCAACAGGCGCCGGAGGCGGAGATGGATGTGATGAGCCGTTTCCCGGTGAGTTCCGCCTGGTTGCAGGGGCGCCCGATTATTGCCGACCCGCTGTATCAGTTAAGCCAGAAACAGCAGGCGGCGGCAGGGCTTAACGGTCGGGTGAAAAAAGTATTACGCCGTCGTTTTCAGCATAAAATTTTATTGTCTAAAGTCGCCCAGGAAGGATCGCTGCGTAATTTTGCTATCGCGCCGGAATTTGCCGAATTCGCGCAATTTATTGCGCAGTATGACGCCGTCATTCAGGTGGGCGGTTCAAACTATGTCGACTTATACGGTTTGACTCACTTTGAATATCCGCTGTGCGCGTTTATGGCGAACAAACCAATTTATATGGTGGGACATAGCGTCGGCCCTTTCCAGAATCCTGACTTTAACCAGCTCGCCAATTATGTTTTTGGCCGCACCAGTGCGCTGATCCTGCGTGAAACCGTCAGCCGCGATATGATGACCGCCGCGCAGATCGATACCCGGAAAGTGGAGCAGGGGGTGGATACCGCCTGGTTAGTCGAACGCCGTCACGACGAGTTTGTTGCCAGTTATGCTGTGCAGCACTGGCTGGACGTCACCGCGCGCCGCAAAACCGTCGCGATTACGTTGCGCGATCTGGAGCCGTTTGATAAACGCCTGGGCACCACTCAGCAGGCCTATGAGCAGGCATTTGCCCAGGTCGTGAATCGCCTGATTGCGGACGGTTATCAGGTACTGGCGCTGTCAACCTGCACCAGTATCGATCGCTATAACCGCGATGACCGGATGGTTGCGTTACGGATGGCGAAGTATGTAAACGACTCAGAGAATTTCCATATCGCGATGGACGAACTCAATGACGTGGAAATCGGAAAGATCCTCGCCTCCTGCGTACTGACCATCGGGACGCGCCTGCATTCCGCCATTATCTCCATGAATTTTGGCACACCCGCCATCGCCATTAATTATGAACATAAATCCGCCGGGATTATGCAGCAGCTAGGCCTGGCGGAATTGGCCATCGATATCCGTCACTTGCTGAACGGTTCATTACAAAGCGTGGTGGCCGATACGCTCAATCAATTGCCTGCGCTAAAGGCAAAAGTGGCTAACGCCGTCACCGAGGAGCGGGCGAAAGGGTTCACGATGATCAAATCTGTTCTCGACAGAATTCGGGAGGCGCAATGAAAGTCAGCTTTTTTCTGCTGAAATTTCCACTCTCATCGGAAACCTTTGTGCTGAATCAGATTACTGCGTTTATTGATATGGGCCATGAGGTGGAGATTGTCGCGTTACAAAAAGGCGATACCCAACATACTCACGCCGCCTGGGAGAAGTATGGCCTGGCGGCGAAAACCCGCTGGTTACAGGATGAGCCCCAGGGACGGCTGGCGAAACTGCGCTACCGGGCATGTAAAACGCTGCCGGGGCTGCATCGGGCGGCGACCTGGAAAGCGCTCAATTTTACCCGCTATGGCGATGAATCACGCAATTTGATCCTTTCCGCGATTTGCGCGCAGGTGAGCCAGCCTTTTGGGGCGGATGTGTTCATCGCACACTTTGGTCCGGCGGGCGTGACGGCGGCCAAACTACGCGAACTGGGCGTGCTTCGCGGCAAAATCGCGACTATTTTCCACGGGATTGATATTTCCAGCCGCGAAGTGCTCAGTCATTACACGCCGGAGTATCAGCAGTTGTTTCGTCGTGGCGATCTGATGCTGCCCATCAGCGAACTGTGGGCCGGTCGCCTGAAAAGTATGGGCTGTCCGCCGGAAAAGATTGCCGTTTCGCGCATGGGCGTCGACATGACGCGTTTTACCCATCGTCCGGTGAAAGCGCCAGGGATGCCGCTGGAGATGATTTCCGTCGCGCGCCTGACTGAGAAAAAAGGCCTGCATGTGGCGATTGAAGCCTGTCGGCAACTGAAAGCGCAGGGCGTGGCGTTTCGCTACCGCATTCTGGGCATTGGCCCGTGGGAACGTCGGCTGCGCACGCTCATCGAGCAGTATCAGCTAGAGGATGTCATTGAGATGCCGGGGTTTAAACCGAGCCATGAAGTGAAGGCGATGCTGGATGACGCCGATGTTTTTTTGCTGCCGTCGATTACCGGTACGGATGGCGATATGGAAGGTATTCCGGTAGCGCTGATGGAGGCGATGGCGGTAGGGATTCCCGTGGTATCTACCGTGCATAGCGGTATTCCGGAACTGGTGGAGGCCGGCAAATCCGGCTGGCTGGTGCCGGAAAACGATGCGCAGGCGCTGGCGGCCCGACTCGCTGAGTTCAGCCGGATTGACCACGACACGCTGGAGTCGGTGATCACGCGCGCCCGTGAAAAAGTGGCGCAAGATTTTAATCAGCAGGCGATTAATCGCCAGCTAGCCAGCCTGCTACAAACGATATAAACGAGGTGGTATGCCCGTGAATAAGTTCTCCCGACGTACCCTCCTGACGGCAGGTTCCGCGCTTGCTGTTCTTCCTTTTCTGCGCGCCTTGCCGGTACAGGCGCGTGAACCTCGCGAGACCGTCGATATTAAGGATTATCCGGCGGATGACGGTATCGCCTCGTTCAAACAGGCCTTCGCCGACGGACAGACCGTGGTCGTACCGCCAGGATGGGTGTGTGAAAATATCAATGCGGCGATAACGATTCCGGCGGGAAAAACGCTGCGGGTACAGGGCGCGGTGCGTGGGAATGGCCGGGGACGGTTTATTTTGCAGGACGGGTGTCAGGTGGTGGGGGAGCAGGGCGGCAGTCTGCACAATGTGACGCTGGATGTTCGCGGGTCGGACTGTGTGATTAAAGGCGTGACGATGAGCGGCTTTGGCCCCGTCGCGCAAATTTTCATCGGCGGTAAGGAACCGCAGGTGATGCGTAATCTCATTATCGATGACATCACCGTTACCCACGCCAACTACGCCATTCTCCGCCAGGGATTTCATAACCAAATGGACGGCGCGCGGATTACGCATAGCCGCTTTAGCGATTTGCAGGGGGACGCCATTGAGTGGAATGTCGCGATTCACGACCGCGACATCCTGATTTCCGATCATGTCATCGAACGCATTGATTGTACCAATGGCAAAATCAACTGGGGGATCGGCATCGGGCTGGCGGGTAGCACCTATGACAACAGTTATCCTGAAGATCAGGCAGTAAAAAACTTTGTGGTGGCCAATATTACCGGATCTGATTGCCGACAGCTGGTGCACGTAGAAAATGGCAAACATTTCGTCATTCGCAATGTCAAAGCCAAAAACATCACGCCCGATTTCAGTAAAAATGCGGGTATTGATAACGCAACGATCGCCATTTATGGCTGTGATAATTTCGTCATTGATAATATTGATATGACGAATAGTGCTGGGATGCTCATCGGCTATGGCGTCGTTAAAGGAAAATACCTGTCAATTCCGCAAAACTTTAAATTAAACGCTATTCGGTTGGATAATCGCCAGGTTGCTTATAAATTACGCGGCATTCAAATTTCCTCCGGCAACATCCCCTCTTTTGTCGCCATCACCAATGTACGGATGACGCGTGCTACGCTGGAACTGCATAATCAACCGCAGCACCTCTTTCTGCGTAATATCAACGTGATGCAAACTTCAGCGATTGGCCCGGCGTTAAAAATGCATTTCGATTTGCGTAAAGATGTCCGTGGTCAATTTATGGCCCGCCAGGACACGCTGCTTTCCCTCGCTAATGTTCATGCCATCAATGAAAACGGGCAGAGTTCCGTGGATATCGACAGGATTAATCACCAAACCGTGAATGTCGAAGCAGTGAATTTTTCGCTGCCGAAGCGAGGAGGGTAAGTACCGCTATTTTTACGAAAATTCCTGGGAAAAAGTTGTTCATACTTAATGTTATGGTGCCGACTAAGACGTAATGTAAAGCGTGCCATCATTATCCCTGGCAGCAGAGTAATTCATGCTGGCGAAAACAAGCTAAAGAGCTATAATTCAGCAACCATTTTACAGGTGGAAGAAACAATGATGAATTTGAAAGCAGTTATACCGGTAGCGGGTTTGGGTATGCATATGTTGCCTGCCACCAAGGCAATCCCAAAAGAGATGCTACCGATCGTCGACAAGCCAATGATTCAGTACATTGTCGATGAGATTGTGGCTGCAGGGATCAAAGAAATCGTACTGGTGACTCACGCGTCTAAAAACGCCGTTGAGAACCACTTCGACACCTCTTATGAACTTGAATCACTTCTTGAGCAGCGCGTTAAGCGCCAGCTTTTGGCGGAAGTGCAATCTATCTGCCCACCGGGCGTGACGATTATGAACGTTCGCCAGGCGCAGCCGTTAGGGCTGGGGCACTCTATTCTGTGCGCGCGTCCGGTCGTGGGCGATAACCCTTTCATTGTGGTACTCCCGGATATTATTATCGATGATGCTACCGCCGATCCGCTGCGCTATAACCTTGCGGCGATGGTGGCGCGTTTCAATGAAACGGGTCGCAGCCAGGTGCTGGCGAAGCGCATGAAAGGTGATTTATCGGAGTATTCCGTTATCCAGACGAAAGAACCTCTGGATAATGAAGGCAAAGTCAGCCGGATTGTGGAGTTTATCGAAAAACCGGATCAGCCGCAGACGCTGGATTCCGATTTGATGGCGGTAGGCCGTTATGTGCTTTCAGCCGACATCTGGGCGGAACTGGAAAGAACCGAACCGGGCGCCTGGGGCCGTATCCAGCTCACCGATGCCATTGCAGAACTGGCGAAAAAACAGTCGGTTGACGCGATGCTAATGACGGGTGACAGCTATGACTGCGGTAAAAAAATGGGCTACATGCAGGCATTTGTGAAGTACGGGCTGCGCAACCTGAAAGAAGGAGCGAAGTTCCGTAAGAGCATAGAGCAGCTTTTGCATGAATAAGTATTAACAACCGTGATAAATGGTTGGTGATAAACATAATAACGGCAGTGAACATTCGAAGCGGCAAGTTGGCTGAAGCGAGTGTTGACTGCCGTTTTAGTTTTGTATAAAGGGCTTAAGTAACAAGGGGTTATCTGGAGCATTTTAATGCTGATTTTATAAGATTAATCCTTGTTTCCGGATGCAATTAATAAGACAATTAGCGTTTAAGTTTTAGTGAGCTTTGCCCTGCTGGGCGAGGTTTGTAACAAGTCGATATGTACGCAGTGCACTGGTAGCTGATGAGCCAGGGGCGGTAGCGTGTGTAACGACTTGAGCAATTAATTTTTATTGGCAAATTAAATACCACATTAAATACGCCTTATGGAATAGAAAAGTGAAGATACTTATTACTGGCGGGGCAGGTTTTATTGGATCAGCTGTTGTCCGCCATATTATTAAGAATACACAGGACACTGTAGTTAATATTGATAAATTAACCTACGCCGGTAATCTTGAATCCCTTTCTGATATTTCTGAAAGTAATCGCTACAATTTTGAACACGCGGATATTTGTGATTCCGCTGAAATAACGCGTATTTTTGAGCAGTACCAGCCGGACGCGGTGATGCATTTGGCTGCGGAAAGTCATGTGGACCGTTCGATTACCGGGCCAGCAGCATTTATTGAAACCAATATCGTCGGCACCTATGTACTTCTTGAAGTTGCGCGTAAATACTGGTCTGCGCTTGGCGAAGATAAAAAAAATAATTTTCGTTTTCATCATATTTCCACTGATGAAGTTTACGGCGATTTACCGCATCCTGATGAAGTTGAAAACAGCGTTACGCTGCCGTTATTTACTGAAACGACGGCATATGCGCCAAGTAGCCCCTATTCTGCGTCAAAAGCATCCAGCGATCATTTAGTCCGTGCCTGGCGGCGTACCTATGGTCTACCAACGATCGTTACCAATTGTTCTAATAACTATGGCCCTTATCACTTCCCTGAAAAACTGATTCCGTTGGTCATTTTGAACGCACTGGAAGGAAAGCCTTTGCCAATTTATGGCAAAGGGGATCAGATTCGCGATTGGCTATATGTAGAAGATCATGCTCGCGCGCTTCATATGGTAGTGACTGAAGGCAAGGCGGGGGAGACTTATAACATTGGTGGCCACAATGAGAAGAAAAATCTCGATGTGGTATTTACCATCTGTGATCTGCTGGACGAGATTGTACCCAAAGCGACTTCTTATCGTGAACAAATCACTTATGTCGCGGATCGTCCGGGCCATGATCGTCGTTATGCCATTGATGCAGGTAAAATTAGCCGCGAATTAGGCTGGAAACCGCTGGAGACCTTTGAAAGCGGTATTCGTAAAACAGTGGAATGGTACCTTGCAAATACTCAATGGGTAAACAATGTTAAAAGTGGGGCGTATCAGAGTTGGATAGAACAGAACTATGAAGGACGCCAGTAATGAATATCTTACTTTTTGGTAAGACAGGGCAAGTAGGCTGGGAGTTGCAACGTTCTCTGGCACCAGTAGGGAATCTGATTGCCCTGGATGTCCATTCAAAAGAGTTTTGCGGTGATTTTAGTAATCCGAAAGGCGTTGCCGAAACCGTTCGTAAGCTTCGTCCCGATGTGATTGTTAACGCAGCAGCACATACTGCAGTAGATAAAGCAGAGTCTGAACCAGAACTGGCGCAGTTACTTAACGCCACCAGTGTGGAAGCCATCGCTAAAGCAGCCAACGAAACTGGCGCATGGGTAGTGCATTATTCAACCGATTATGTATTTCCTGGTACCGGCGATATCCCATGGCAGGAAACGGACGCTACGTCGCCGCTGAATGTCTATGGCAAGACCAAACTGGCGGGAGAAAAGGCCCTGCAGGATAACTGCCCTAAGCATCTTATCTTCCGCACCAGTTGGGTTTATGCAGGTAAGGGCAATAATTTCGCAAAGACAATGCTTCGTCTGGCGAAAGAGCGTCAGACACTTTCAGTCATCAACGATCAGTACGGTGTGCCAACCGGTGCAGAATTACTGGCTGACTGCACGGCTCATGCGATCCGTGTGGCGTTAAAGAAACCAGAAGTCGCAGGTCTTTACCATCTGGTTGCCGGGGGAACCACAACCTGGCATGACTACGCGGCCTTAGTCTTTGACGAGGCGCGCAAAGCAGGGATAACGCTTGCGCTGACTGAGCTTAATGCTGTGCCGACCAGCGCCTACCCGACGCCGGCGAGCAGACCAGGCAATTCGCGTCTCAATACTGAAAAGTTTCAGCGTAATTTTGACCTTATTCTGCCGCAATGGGAATTAGGAGTTAAGCGCATGCTGACTGAAATGTTTACGACGACAACCATCTGATAAATTTAAATGCCCATCAGGGCATTTTCTATGAATGAGAAATGGAAATGAAAACGCGTAAGGGCATTATTTTAGCGGGGGGCTCCGGCACCCGTCTTTATCCGGTGACCATGGCGGTAAGTAAGCAATTGCTACCAATTTATGATAAACCGATGATTTACTATCCCCTTTCCACGCTTATGCTGGCAGGCATTCGGGATATCCTGATCATCAGTACGCCACAGGACACGCCGCGTTTTCAACAACTGCTGGGAGACGGCAGCCAGTGGGGGCTGAATCTTCAATATAAAGTACAGCCAAGCCCGGATGGCTTAGCACAGGCGTTTATTATTGGTGAAGAGTTCATTGGTAATGATGATTGTGCATTAGTACTGGGTGACAATATCTTTTATGGTCATGATTTACCAAAGTTAATGGAAGCTGCCGTTAATAAAGAAAGTGGTGCTACCGTCTTTGCTTATCATGTAAACGATCCGGAGCGCTACGGTGTGGTTGAGTTTGACCAAAGTGGCACAGCCGTTAGTCTGGAGGAAAAACCGTTACAACCGAAGAGTAATTACGCGGTAACGGGGCTGTATTTTTATGATAATAGCGTGGTGGAGATGGCGAAAAATCTTAAGCCTTCCGCTCGCGGTGAGTTAGAAATCACGGATATTAACCGTATCTATATGGATCAGGGAAGATTGTCTGTCGCCATGATGGGGCGCGGTTATGCCTGGCTGGATACAGGGACGCATCAGAGTTTGATAGAGGCCAGTAATTTTATTGCAACCATCGAAGAACGCCAGGGGCTAAAAGTGTCCTGCCCGGAAGAGATCGCATTTCGTAAAAATTTTATAAATGCACAACAGGTTATAGAACTGGCCGGGCCATTATCAAAAAATGATTATGGCAAATATTTGCTGAAGATGGTGAAAGGTTTATAAGTGATGATTGTGATTAAAACAGCAATACCAGATGTCTTGATCTTAGAGCCTAAAGTTTTTGGCGATGAGAGGGGATTCTTTTTTGAAAGTTATAACCAGCAGACCTTTGAAGAGTTGATTGGACGTAAAGTTACATTTGTTCAAGATAATCATTCAAAATCCAAAAAGAACGTACTCAGAGGGCTACATTTTCAGAGAGGAGAAAATGCACAGGGGAAGTTAGTTCGTTGTGCTGTCGGTGAGGTTTTTGATGTTGCGGTCGATATCCGAAAAGAATCGCCTACTTTTGGTCAATGGGTTGGCGTAAATCTATCTGCTGAGAATAAGCGACAGCTTTGGATTCCAGAAGGTTTTGCTCATGGTTTTGTTACTCTTAGTGAGTATGCAGAGTTTCTGTACAAAGCAACTAATTATTACTCACCTTCATCGGAAGGTAGCATTTTATGGAATGATGAGACAATAGGTATTGAATGGCCTTTTTCTCAGCTGCCTGAGCTTTCAGCAAAAGATGCTGCAGCACCTTTACTGCATCAAGCCTTGTTAACAGAGTAAGCATCGTGTCTCATATTATTAAGATTTTTCCATTAAATATTGAATTTTCCGGTAGAGAGGATGAATCAATCCTCGATGCTGCGCTATCGGCTGGCATCCATCTTGAACATAGCTGCAAAGCGGGTGATTGTGGTATCTGTGAGTCCGATTTGTTGGCGGGAGAAGTTGTTGACTCCAAAGGTAATATTTTTGGACAGGGTGATAAAATACTAACCTGCTGCTGTAAACCTAAAACCGCCCTTGAGCTAAATGCGCATTTTTTTCCTGAACTAGCTGGACAGACAAAAAAAATTGTCCCATGCAAGGTAAATAGTGCTGTACTGGTTTCAGGCGATGTTATGACTTTGAAGTTACGCACACCACCAACAGCAAAAATTGGCTTCCTTCCAGGGCAGTATATCAATTTACATTATAAAGGTGTAACTCGCAGTTATTCTATCGCTAATAGTGATGAGTCGAATGGTATTGAGTTGCATGTAAGGAATGTTCCCAATGGTCAGATGAGCTCTCTCATTTTTGGGGAGTTACAAGAAAATACTCTTATGCGCATTGAGGGACCTTGCGGAACATTTTTTATTCGTGAAAGTGACAGACCTATAATCTTCCTTGCAGGCGGTACTGGATTCGCTCCAGTTAAATCAATGGTTGAGCATCTCATTCAGGGAAAATGTCGTCGTGAGATCTACATCTACTGGGGAATGCAAGATAGTAAAGATTTTTACTCTGCATTACCGCAGCAGTGGAGTGAACAGCACGACAACGTTCATTATATCCCTGTTGTTTCTGGTGATGACGCCGAATGGGGGGGAAGAAAGGGATTTGTCCATCATGCTGTGATGGATGATTTTGATTCTCTAGAGTTCTTCGATATATATGCATGTGGTTCACCTGTGATGATCGATGCCAGTAAAAAGGACTTTATGATGAAAAATCTCTCTGTAGAACATTTCTATTCTGATGCATTTACCGCATCTAAATAATATTGAGGATAATTTATGAAAGCGGTCATCCTGGCTGGTGGACTTGGTACCAGACTAAGTGAAGAAACAATTGTAAAACCAAAACCGATGGTAGAAATTGGTGGCAAGCCTATTCTTTGGCACATTATGAAAATGTATTCTGTGCATGGTATCAAGGATTTTATTATCTGCTGTGGTTATAAAGGATATGTGATTAAAGAATATTTTGCGAACTACTTCCTTCACATGTCAGATGTAACATTCCATATGGCTGAAAATCGTATGGAAGTTCACCATAAACGTGTTGAACCATGGAATGTCACATTGGTTGATACGGGTGATTCTTCAATGACTGGTGGTCGTCTGAAACGTGTTGCTGAATACGTAAAAGATGACGAGGCTTTCCTGTTTACTTATGGTGATGGCGTTGCCGACCTTGATATCAAAGCGACTATCGATTTCCATAAGGCTCACGGTAAGAAAGCGACTTTAACAGCTACTTTTCCACCAGGACGCTTTGGCGCATTAGATATCCAAGCTGGTCAGGTCCGGTCATTCCAGGAAAAACCGAAAGGCGATGGGGCAATGATCAATGGTGGTTTCTTTGTGTTGAATCCATCGGTTATCGATCTCATCGATAACGATGCAACAACCTGGGAACAAGAGCCATTAATGACATTGGCACAACAGGGGGAGTTAATGGCTTTTGAACACCCAGGTTTCTGGCAGCCGATGGATACCCTACGTGATAAAGTTTACCTTGAAGGGCTGTGGGAAAAAGGTAAAGCTCCGTGGAAAACCTGGGAGTAAGTAGATGATTGATAAAAATTTTTGGCAAGGTAAACGTGTATTCGTTACCGGCCATACTGGCTTTAAAGGAAGCTGGCTTTCGCTATGGCTGACTGAAATGGGTGCAATTGTAAAAGGCTATGCACTTGATGCGCCAACTGTTCCAAGTTTATTTGAGATAGTGCGTCTTAGTGATCTTATGGCATCTCATATTGGCGACATTCGTGATTTTGAAAAGCTGCGCAATTCTATTGCAGAATTTAAGCCAGAAATTGTTTTCCATATGGCAGCCCAGCCTTTAGTGCGCCTATCTTATGAACAGCCAATCGAAACATACTCAACAAATGTTATGGGTACTGTCCATTTGCTTGAAGCAGTTAAGCAAGTAGGTAACATAAAGGCAGTCGTAAATATCACCAGTGATAAGTGCTACGACAATCGTGAGTGGGTGTGGGGCTATCGTGAGAACGAACCCATGGGAGGGTACGATCCATACTCTAATAGTAAAGGTTGTGCAGAATTAGTCGCGTCTGCATTCCGGAACTCATTCTTCAATCCTGCAAATTATGAGCAACATGGCGTTGGTTTGGCGTCTGTGAGGGCTGGTAATGTCATAGGCGGAGGCGATTGGGCTAAAGACCGTTTAATTCCCGATATTCTGCGCTCATTTGAAAATAACCAGCAGGTTATTATTCGAAACCCATATTCTATCCGTCCCTGGCAGCATGTACTGGAGCCTCTTTCTGGTTACATTGTGGTGGCGCAACGCTTATATACAGAAGGTGCTAAGTTTTCTGAAGGATGGAATTTCGGCCCGCGTGATGAAGATGCGAAGACGGTCGAATTTATTGTTGACAAGATGGTCACGCTTTGGGGTGATGATGCAAGCTGGTTACTGGATGGTGAGAATCATCCTCATGAGGCACATTACCTGAAACTGGATTGCTCTAAAGCAAATATGCAATTAGGATGGCATCCGCGTTGGGGATTGACTGAAACACTTGGTCGCATCGTAAAATGGCATAAAGCATGGATTCGCGGCGAAGATATGTTGATTTGTTCAAAGCGTGAAATCAGCGACTATATGTCTGCAACTACTCGTTAAGAAAATAAGTTTAAGGAATCAAAGTAATGACAGCAAATAACCTGCGTGAGCAAATCTCTCAGCTTGTCGCTCAGTATGCGAATGAGGCATTGAGCCCGAAACCTTTTGTTGCAGGTACAAGCGTTGTGCCTCCTTCCGGGAAGGTTATTGGTGCCAAAGAGTTACAATTGATGGTTGAGGCGTCTCTTGATGGATGGCTAACTACTGGTCGTTTCAATGATGCCTTTGAGAAAAAACTTGGGGAATTTATTGGGGTTCCTCATGTTTTAACGACTACATCTGGCTCTTCGGCAAACTTGCTGGCACTGACTGCGCTGACTTCCCCAAAATTAGGCGAGCGTGCTCTCAAACCTGGTGATGAGGTTATTACTGTCGCTGCTGGCTTCCCGACTACAGTTAACCCGGCGATCCAGAATGGTTTAATACCGGTATTCGTGGATGTTGATATCCCGACATATAATATCGATGCCTCTCTCATTGAAGCTGCAGTTACTGAGAAATCAAAAGCGATAATGATCGCTCATACACTCGGTAATGCATTTAACCTGAGTGAAGTTCGTCGGATTGCCGATAAATATAACTTATGGTTGATTGAAGACTGCTGTGATGCCCTTGGGACGACTTATGAAGGCCAGATGGTAGGTACCTTTGGTGACATCGGAACCGTTAGTTTTTATCCGGCTCACCATATCACAATGGGTGAAGGCGGTGCTGTATTCACCAAGTCAGGTGAACTGAAGAAAATTATTGAGTCGTTCCGTGACTGGGGCCGGGATTGTTATTGTGCGCCAGGATGCGATAACACCTGCGGTAAACGTTTTGGTCAGCAATTGGGATCACTTCCTCAAGGCTATGATCACAAATATACTTATTCCCACCTCGGATATAATCTCAAAATCACGGACATGCAGGCAGCATGTGGTCTGGCTCAGTTGGAGCGCGTAGAAGAGTTTGTAGAGCAGCGTAAAGCTAACTTTTCCTATCTGAAACAGGGCTTGCAATCTTGCACTGAATTCCTCGAATTACCAGAAGCAACAGAGAAATCAGACCCATCCTGGTTTGGCTTCCCTATCACCCTGAAAGAAACTAGCGGTGTTAACCGTGTCGAACTGGTGAAATTCCTTGATGAAGCAAAAATCGGTACACGTTTACTGTTTGCTGGAAATCTGATTCGCCAACCGTATTTTGCTAATGTGAAATATCGTGTAGTGGGTGAGTTGACAAATACCGACCGTATAATGAATCAAACGTTCTGGATTGGTATTTATCCTGGCTTGACTACAGAGCATTTAGATTATGTAGTTAGCAAATTTGAAGAGTTTTTTGGTTTAAATTTCTAATTTTTGAGGGGGGGGGGAATTCCCCTCTATGATTTCATGAAAATTCTAATAATGGGAGCGTTTGGGTTCCTTGGATCACGACTTACATCCTACTTCGAAAGTCGACATACTGTGATTGGCTTAGCAAGGAAGAGGAACAATGAAGCTACCATAAATAATATTATTTACACGACAGAAAATAATTGGATCGAAAAAATAGTAGAATTTGAACCGAATATTATTATTAACACTATTGCTTGCTATGGAAGACATAACGAACCTGCAACAGCTTTAATAGAAAGCAATATTCTTATGCCTATCAGAGTATTAGAATCTATCTCATCACTTGATGCAGTATTCATAAATTGTGGAACATCACTGCCACCAAATACGAGTTTATATGCATATACTAAACAAAAAGCAAATGAACTCGCCGCCGCCATTATAGATAAAGTTTGTGGTAAATATATAGAGTTAAAATTGGAGCATTTCTATGGAGCTTTTGATGGAGACGATAAGTTTACCAGTATGGTTATTAGACGTTGTTTAAGTAACCAGCCAGTAAAGTTAACATCTGGTTTGCAACAGAGAGATTTCTTGTATATAAAAGATCTACTAACAGCGTTCGATTGTATTATAAATAATGTTAATAATTTCCCCAAATTTCATAGTATTGAAGTTGGTAGTGGAAAGGCTATATCAATTCGTGAATATGTAGAGACTGTTAAAAATATCACAAAAAGCAATTCTATAATTGAATTTGGTGTGGTCAAAGAAAGAGCCAATGAATTGATGTATAGTTGTGCTGATATAGCAGAACTTGAAAAAATAGGATGGAAAAGAGAGTTCTCTCTTGTTGATGCATTAACTGAAATAATTGAAGAGGAAGGGAAATGAAGCTTTTAATTACCGGTGGATGTGGCTTTCTTGGGAGTAATCTTGCCTCCTTTGCTTTAAGTCAAGGGATTGATTTAATTGTATTCGATAATCTATCACGTAAAGGTGCAACAGATAATTTACATTGGTTATCCTCCTTAGGAAACTTTGAGTTTGTACATGGTGATATTCGCAACAAAAATGATGTTACAAGATTAATAACTAAGTATATGCCTGATAGCTGTTTTCATCTTGCAGGTCAAGTGGCAATGACTACATCTATTGACAATCCTTGTATGGATTTTGAAATTAATGTAGGTGGAACTTTAAATTTACTTGAGGCAGTACGGCAGTATAATTCAAATTGTAATATAATTTATTCATCAACAAATAAAGTATACGGCGATCTTGAGCAATATAAATACAATGAAACAGAAACTAGATATACTTGTATAGATAAGCCTAATGGATATGATGAGAGCACACAATTAGATTTCCACTCACCATATGGTTGTTCAAAAGGTGCTGCAGATCAATACATGCTTGATTATGCAAGGATTTTTGGTTTGAATACAGTGGTGTTCAGGCATTCATCAATGTATGGTGGGAGACAGTTTGCTACTTATGATCAAGGCTGGGTAGGTTGGTTTTGTCAAAAAGCGGTTGAAATTAAAAATGGTATTAACAAACCCTTCACTATTTCTGGTAATGGTAAGCAAGTTAGGGATGTTTTGCATGCTGAAGATATGATTTCGTTATATTTCACTGCCTTGGCAAATGTATCAAAAATTAGGGGGAACGCTTTTAATATTGGTGGTACCATTGTCAACAGCCTATCATTACTTGAATTATTCAAATTGCTTGAAGATTATTGCAACATTGATATGAGGTTCACTAATTTACCAGTAAGGGAAAGTGATCAGCGTGTTTTTGTTGCAGATATTAAAAAAATCACTAATGCAATTGACTGGAGCCCGAAAGTCTCGGCAAAAGATGGTGTCCAGAAAATGTATGATTGGACTAGTTCTATATGATGTTTCTGCCCGCGAAAGCGGGCATAATTAAAGAATGAAATATTTTTTATAATTAAAAGATGAAGCTGACGTGAGGAAACTGAGGTTGGTTAGAATTCCAAGACATCTTATTATTGCCGCTTCCTCTTGGCTTTCAAAGATAATAATTGCCGGTGTTCAGTTAGTAAGTGTTAAATTTCTTTTGGAAATTCTTGGCGAAGAATCATACGCTGTATTTACTCTTTTAACTGGATTATTGGTCTGGTTTAGCATTGCAGATATTGGGATTGGTAGTAGTCTACAAAATTATATATCTGAGTTGAAAGCTGATAGAAAATCATATGATGCATATATCAAGGCCGCAATTCATATTCTATTCGCATCCTTAATCATTTTAAGCTCTACATTATTCTTCTTATCAGATAAATTATCGTCACTATATCTTACTTCATTTAGCGATGAATTGAAAAACAACTCAGGAAGTTATTTTTTTATAGCAAGTATATTATTTATATTCATTGGCGTTGGGAGTGTGGTCTATAAAATATTATTTGCGGAACTGTTAGGGTGGAAAGCTAATATAATTAATGCATTATCTTATCTTTTAGGTTTTTTAGATGTAGTTGCGATCCATTATTTAATGCCAGATTCGAGTATTACCTTCGCTTTAGTAGCATTGTATGCTCCGGTAGCAATACTGCCCATTATATATATATCGTTTCGGTACATATATGTTCTTAAAACGAAAGTAAACTTTAACACCTATAAATTATTACTATCACGTTCATCAGGGTTTCTGATTTTTTCGTCCTTATCGATAATAGTTTTACAAACTGATTATATTGTGATGTCTCAGAAATTATCTGCTGCAGATATTATAAAATATACTGTAACGATGAAAACATTTGGTTTAATGTTTTTTATTTATACTGCAGTATTACAAGCATTATGGCCAGTATGTGCTGAATTACGAGTGAAAATGCAGTGGAGAAAGTTGCATAGAATCATTTTCCTAAATATTATTGGTGGGGTATTTTTTGTTGGTCTTGGTACGTTATTCATTTATGTTTTAAAGGATTATATCTATAGCATAATTGCTAACGGTATAGATTATAATATTAGTGGGGCTGTTTTTGTTTTACTGGCTGTGTATTTTAGTATAAGAGTTTGGTGTGATACATTTGCTATGTTACTTCAAAGTATGAACCAATTAAAAATTCTTTGGCTCATAGTTCCGTGTCAGGCATTAATTGGTGGTGTGACTCAATGGTATTTTGCAGAGCATTATGGAATAGTTGGTATTTTATACGGACTAATTTTATCGTTCTCGCTAACTGTTTTTTGGGGATTGCCAGTGTATTATATGTATAAGAGTAAAAGGCTAGCATAATATGAAGGTGTCATTTTGTATCCCAACGTATAATCGAGTAAAATTCATTGAAGACCTTCTTGAAAGTATTAATAATCAATCTTCTCACTCCTTAATTGTAGAAGTATGTATTTCAGATAATGCATCAACTGATGGAACGGAAGAGTCAATAAATATCTGGAGAGATAGATTTAATTTTCCAATTTTGTATCAAAGGCATAACGAAAATATTGGGCCAGATAGGAATTATTTATCTGCAGTTAATATGGGGACTGGAGATTATTGTTGGATTTTCGGAAGTGATGATATTCTTACAAAAAATTCCCTTGCATTGATGGAAGATAAATTGGCTGCCGGAAGTGACATTTATTTATGTGACAGACGAGAATTAGATATTTCAATGACGAAAATATCTAATCCACATCGGCGATGGTTAAATGGTGGCAGTAGATTATTTTCTTTTAGCAATGAAGCTGATTTGATAGAGTACTTTAGTAAATGTAACTCAGTCGGCGGACTTTTTAGCTACTTAAGCTCTATTATAGTGAAAAGGAATAAATGGTCTGACGTCATATTTGACGAGTCATACATTGGTACAGCTTATGCGCATGTATATATTTTATTAAGAATAATTAACAATATGAATTCGACCCTGCAGTACATATCACTGCCACTGGTTGATTGCAGAGGAGATAACGATACATTCGAAAGTAATGGGAAGGCTCGTCGAATAAAAATTGATTTCATCGGTTATTTAAAACTGAGGGAGGATTTTTATAATAACAATACAAAAATATATATCTCATTTGGACGGGTTCTTACAAAAGAGCGTCCTTGGTTTTATACTTCTTTAGCTATGGCATGTTATGGTGATTCCACCGATAGGGCTGAACTTGCATCATTTTATAAGAAGTTGGGATATCCGAAAATAGCCACCAATTTAATATTTCGTCTTAAAGGGCTGGCTAGCTACACTAAAAAAATAAAATTAGCAAAAATGGTAATAAAAAAAATATTTTCATAGTATCAACATCAATACAAATCGAGTTTATAGTATAAGAAATGCTTATGCTATTATTGTCGTGACTATTTAGCGTATAGTTTATACGTGTTTTGTAGGATGATTTATTTGCAATTTCCTTAATTAGAACCTTTAAATACTCTTGCTTTTTCGGATACAGTAACAGATGCTATATATGTATCTATAATATGCATGGACGGGGTTGTTTTTGACTATTTATCAATTTCAAAATTAAGACTTGTGGCAATTAGAGATTGTCGGAAACCCTAGTTTTCTTTCTTTTGCTTACTATGCTCTTGCATATCTTAGTGTTTACCATAGAGTGAGTATATTATGGCAGATGCTATTTTTTGTGGCATTTTTACTTGGTATAATATTTGGCTTAGTATTATGAACTGATTTTAATGGTGATTTTATAATAATTACAAGGCTTGCTTATATTTATTTGGATATGATTCCTTATTCATTTTTAATTATGATCCGTGGTTCATTTTAATGAAAATGTTTCCTAATAACTATTGGTCGTCCTTGTGATAATCGCTATACAAGCATGAATGGAAAAACGGAGAGCTATTCAATGATCGTTAACCTATCACGTTTAGGTAAAAGTGGTACGGGAATGTGGCAATACTCGATTAAATTTTTAACGGCACTGCGAGAAATAGCTGATGTTGACGCAATAATCTGTAGCAAGGTACACGCTGATTATTTTGAAAAGCTCGGTTATGCAGTAGTTACTGTTCCGAATATTGTTAGCAACACATCAAAAACATCGCGACTTAGACCATTAGTATGGTATGTATATAGTTACTGGCTTGCGCTGAGGGTTTTAATTAAGTTTGGTAATAAAAAATTGGTGTGTACTACACATCACACTATCCCCTTACTGAGAAACCAAACGATAACCGTACATGATATAAGACCTTTTTATTATCCAGATAGTTTTATTCAGAAAGTGTATTTTCGCTTTTTATTAAAAATGTCCGTTAAGCGATGTAAGCATGTTTTAACGGTATCTTATACCGTTAAAGATAGCATTGCTAAAACTTATAATGTAGATAGTGAGAAAATATCAGTAATTTATAATAGTGTTAATAAATCTGATTTTATACAAAAAAAAGAAAAAGAGAATTACTTTTTAGCTGTTGGTGCAAGTTGGCCACATAAAAATATTCATTCATTCATAAAAAATAAAAAAGTTTGGTCTGACTCTTATAATTTAATTATTGTATGTGGTCGTACTGACTATGCAATGTCTCTCCAACAAATGGTCGTTGATCTGGAACTAAAAGATAAAGTGACTTTTTTACATGAAGTCTCATTTAATGAATTAAAGATTTTATATTCTAAAGCCTACGCGCTTGTTTATCCATCTATTGATGAGGGTTTTGGTATACCTCCTATTGAAGCGATGGCATCAAATACTCCAGTTATAGTGTCCGATATACCAGTATTTCATGAAGTGTTAACCAATGGTGCATTATATGTGAATCCGGATGATGAAAAAAGCTGGCAGAGTGCAATTAAAAATATAGAGCAGTTGCCTGATGCAATTTCCCGATTTAACAACTATGTCGCACGGTATGACTTTGATAATATGAAGCAGATGGTTGGCAATTGGTTGGCGGAATCAAAATAAATGAAAATAACATTAATTATTCCCACATATAATGCAGGGTCGCTTTGGCCTAATGTTCTGGATGCGATTAAGCAGCAAACTATATATCCGGATAAATTGATTGTTATAGACTCAGGTTCTAAAGATGAAACGGTTCCGTTAGCCTCAGACCTGAAAAATATATCAATATTTAATATTGACTCTAAAGATTTTAATCATGGAGGAACCAGAAATTTAGCAGTTGCAAAAACTCTGGACGCTGATGTTATAATTTTTCTAACGCAAGATGCAATTCTCGCGGATTCGGATGCAATTAAAAATTTGGTTTATTATTTTTCAGATCCATTGATAGCAGCGGTTTGTGGTAGACAACTTCCTCATAAAGATGCTAATCCCCTTGCAGTGCATGCCAGAAATTTTAATTATAGTTCAAAATCTATTGTTAAAAGTAAGGCAGATATAGAAAAATTGGGTATTAAAACTGTATTTATGTCCAATTCTTTTGCTGCCTATCGCCGTTCCGTTTTTGAAGAGTTAAGTGGGTTTCCTGAACATACAATTCTTGCCGAGGATATGTTTATGGCGGCTAAGATGATTCAGGCGGGTTATAAGGTCGCCTACTGCGCTGAAGCGGTGGTAAGACACTCCCATAATTATACCCCGCGAGAAGAGTTTCAACGATATTTTGATACTGGTGTATTTCATGCTTGTTCTCCGTGGATTCAGCGTGACTTTGGCGGAGCCGGTGGTGAGGGTTTCCGCTTCGTAAAATCAGAGATTCAATTCCTGCTTAAAAATGCACCGTTCTGGATTCCAAGAGCTTTATTAACAACCTTTGCTAAATTCTTGGGTTACAAATTAGGCAAGCATTGGCAATCTTTACCGTTGTCTACATGTCGCTATTTTAGCATGTACAAGAGTTATTGGAATAATATCCAATATTCTTCGTCAAAAGAGATAAAATAAATGTCTTTTCTTCCCGTAATTATGGCTGGCGGCACAGGTAGCCGTTTATGGCCGCTTTCACGCGAATATCATCCGAAGCAGTTTCTAAGCGTTGAAGGTAAACTATCAATGCTGCAAAATACTATAAAGCGATTAGCTTCACTTTCTACAGAAGAACCCGTTGTCATTTGCAATGACAGACACCGTTTCTTAGTCGCTGAACAACTCCGTGAAATTGACAAGTTAGCAAATAATATTATTCTCGAACCGGTAGGCCGTAATACTGCACCAGCGATCGCTCTTGCCGCGTTTTGTGCGCTCCAGAATGCTGATAATGCTGATCCTCTTTTGTTGGTTCTTGCTGCAGATCATGTGATTCAGGATGAAATAGCTTTTACGAAAGCTGTCAGACATGCTGAAGAATACGCTGCAAATGGTAAGCTTGTAACTTTTGGTATTGTTCCAACGCATGCTGAAACGGGTTATGGATATATTCGTCGTGGTGAGTTGATAGGAAATGACGCTTATGCAGTGGCTGAATTTGTGGAGAAACCGGATATCGATACCGCCGGTGACTATTTCAAATCAGGGAAATATTACTGGAATAGCGGTATGTTTTTATTTCGTGCAAGCTCTTATTTAAACGAATTAAAGTATTTATCACCTGAAATTTATAAAGCTTGTGAAAAGGCGGTAGGACATATAAATCCCGATCTTGATTTTATTCGTATTGATAAAGAAGAGTTTATGTCATGCCCGAGTGATTCTATCGATTATGCAGTTATGGAGCACACACAGCATGCGGTGGTGATACCAATGAGCGCTGGCTGGTCGGATGTGGGTTCCTGGTCCTCACTTTGGGATATATCGAATAAAGATCATCAGAGAAATGTTTTAAAAGGAGATATCTTCGCACATGCTTGTAATGATAATTACATTTATTCCGAAGATATGTTTATAAGTGCGATTGGTGTAAGCAATCTTGTCATTGTTCAAACAACAGACGCTTTACTGGTGGCTAATAAAGATACAGTACAAGATGTTAAAAAAATTGTCGATTATTTAAAACGGAATGATAGGAACGAATATAAACAACATCAAGAAGTTTTCCGCCCCTGGGGAAAATATAATGTGATTGATAGCGGCAAAAATTACCTCGTTCGATGTATCACTGTTAAGCCGGGTGAGAAATTTGTGGCGCAGATGCATCACCACCGGGCTGAGCATTGGATAGTATTATCCGGGACTGCTCGTGTTACAAAGGGAGAGCAGATTTATATGGTTTCTGAAAATGAATCAACATTTATTCCTCCGAATACTATTCACGCGCTGGAAAATCCTGGAATGACCCCCCTGAAGTTAATTGAGATTCAATCAGGTACCTATCTTGGTGAGGATGATATTATTCGTTTAGAACAACGTTCTGGATTTTCGAAGGAGTGGACTAATGAACGTAGTTAATAATAGCCGTGATGTTATTTATTCATCAGGTATTGTGTTTGGAACGAGTGGGGCTCGCGGTCTTGTAAAAGATTTTACACCTCAGGTATGTGCTGCTTTTACGGTTTCATTTGTTGCCGTTATGCAGGAACATTTTTCCTTTGATACCGTAGCATTGGCAATAGATAATCGTCCAAGTAGTTATGGGATGGCTCAGGCGTGTGCTGCTGCATTGGCGGATAAAGACGTTAACTGTATTTTTTATGGAGTGGTACCAACCCCAGCTTTGGCCTTTCAGTCTATGTCTGACAATATGCCTGCGATAATGGTTACGGGAAGTCATATTCCATTCGAGCGGAACGGCCTCAAGTTTTATCGTCCTGATGGTGAAATCACGAAACATGATGAGGCTGCGATCCTTAGTGTTGAAGATACGTGCAGCCATTTAGAGCTTAAAGAACTCATAGTTTCAGAAATGGCTGCTGTTAATTATATATCTCGTTATACATCTTTATTTTCTACTCCATTCCTGAAAAATAAGCGTATTGGTATTTACGAACATTCAAGCGCTGGGCGTGATCTTTATAAGCCTTTATTTATTGCATTGGGGGCTGAAGTCGTTAGCTTGGGTAGAAGCGATAATTTTGTACCTATAGATACAGAGGCTGTAAGCAAAGAGGATCGGGAAAAAGCTCGCTCATGGGCTAAAGAGTTCGATTTAGATGCCATATTCTCGACAGATGGGGATGGTGATCGCCCTCTTATTGCTGATGAGGCCGGTGAGTGGCTAAGAGGCGATATACTAGGTCTATTATGTTCACTTGCATTGGATGCAGAAGCCGTCGCTATTCCTGTTAGTTGTAACAGCATAATTTCTTCTGGCCGCTTTTTTAAACATGTTAAGCTTACAAAAATTGGCTCGCCTTATGTTATCGAAGCTTTTAATGAATTATCGCGGAGTTATAGTCGTATTGTCGGTTTTGAAGCCAATGGCGGTTTTTTATTAGGAAGCGACATCTGTATTAACGAGCAGAATCTTCATGCCTTACCAACTCGTGATGCTGTATTACCAGCAATAATGCTGCTTTACAAAAGTAGGAATACCAGCATTAGCGCTTTAGTCAATGAACTCCCAACTCGTTACACCCATTCTGACAGATTACAGGGGATTACAACTGATAAAAGTCAATCCTTAATTAGTATGGGCAGAGAAAATCTGAGCAACCTCTTAAGCTATATTGGTTTGGAGAATGAAGGTGCAATTTCTACAGATATGACAGATGGTATGCGAATTACTTTACGTGATGGATGTATTGTGCATTTGCGCGCTTCTGGTAATGCACCTGAGTTACGCTGCTATGCAGAAGCTAATTTATTAAATAGGGCTCAGGATCTTGTAAATACAACGCTTGCTAATATTAAAAAACGATGCTTGCTGTAAAAAATTGAATGTTATTTACTTAATATGCCTATTTTATTTACATTATGCACGGTCAGAGGGTGAGGATTAAATGGATAATATTGATAATAAGTATAATCCACAGCTATGTAAAATTTTTTTGGCTATATCGGATTTGATTTTTTTTAATTTAGCCTTATGGTTTTCATTAGGATGTGTCTATTTTATTTTTGATCAAGTACAGCGATTTATTCCTCAAGACCAATTAGATACAAGAGTTATTACGCATTTTATTTTGTCAGTAGTATGTGTCGGTTGGTTTTGGATTCGTTTGCGACATTATACATACCGCAAGCCATTTTGGTATGAGTTAAAAGAAATTTTTCGTACGATCGTTATTTTTGCTATATTTGATTTGGCTCTGATAGCGTTTACAAAATGGCAATTTTCACGCTATGTCTGGGTGTTTTGTTGGACTTTTGCTCTAATCCTGGTGCCTTTTTTTCGCGCACTTACAAAGCATTTATTGAACAAGCTAGGTATCTGGAAGAAAAAAACTATCATCCTGGGGAGCGGATCGAATGCTCGTGGTGCATATTCTGCGCTGCAAAGTGAGGAGATGATGGGGTTTGATGTTATCGCTTTTTTTGATACGGATGCGTCAGATGCTGAAATAAATATGTTGCCGGTGATAAAGGATACTGAGATTATTTGGGATTTAAATCGTACAGGTGATGTCCATTATATCCTTGCTTATGAATACACCGAGTTGGAGAAAACACATTTTTGGCTACGTGAACTTTCAAAACATCATTGTCGTTCTGTTACTGTAGTCCCCTCGTTTAGAGGATTGCCATTATATAATACTGATATGTCTTTTATCTTTAGCCATGAAGTTATGTTATTAAGGATACAAAATAACTTGGCTAAAAGGTCGTCCCGTTTTCTCAAACGGACATTTGATATTGTTTGTTCAATAATGATTCTTATAATTGCATCACCACTTATGATTTATCTGTGGTATAAAGTTACTCGAGATGGTGGTCCGGCTATTTATGGTCACCAGCGAGTAGGTCGGCATGGAAAACTTTTTCCATGCTACAAATTTCGTTCTATGGTTATGAATTCTCAAGAGGTACTAAAAGAACTTTTGGCTAACGATCCTATTGCCAGGGCTGAATGGGAGAAAGATTTTAAACTGAAAAATGATCCTCGAATCACAGCTGTAGGTCGATTTATACGTAAAACTAGCCTTGATGAGTTGCCACAACTTTTTAATGTACTAAAAGGTGATATGAGCCTGGTTGGACCACGACCTATCGTTTCGGATGAACTGGAGCGTTATTGTGATGATGTTGATTATTATTTGATGGCAAAGCCGGGCATGACAGGTCTATGGCAAGTGAGTGGGCGTAATGATGTTGATTATGACACTCGTGTTTATTTTGATTCCTGGTATGTTAAAAACTGGACGCTTTGGAATGATATTGCCATTCTGTTTAAAACAGCGAAAGTTGTTTTGCGGCGAGATGGTGCGTATTAAGCTTACCGAGAAGTACTGAATAATAATTGTATAAAATAGCCTGCGTAAAATCTGAACGCATCAATCGCTACCTTAATATCATACCTTTGAGTTAACATACTATTCACCTTTAACCTGCCATGACCGTTTGTGGCAGGGTTTCCACACCTGACAGGAGTATGTAATGTCCAAGCAACAGATCGGCGTCGTCGGTATGGCAGTGATGGGGCGCAACCTCGCGCTCAACATCGAAAGCCGTGGTTATACCGTCTCCGTTTTCAACCGCTCCCGTGAAAAGACCGAAGAAGTGATTGCCGAGAATCCCGGCAAAAAGCTGGTGCCTTATTACACGGTGAAAGAGTTTGTTGAATCCCTCGAAACGCCTCGTCGTATCCTGTTAATGGTGAAAGCGGGTGCAGGTACTGATGCAGCTATCGATTCGCTGAAACCGTATCTGGAAAAAGGCGATATCATTATTGATGGCGGTAACACCTTCTTCCAGGACACAATCCGTCGCAATCGCGAGCTGTCTGCGGAAGGTTTTAACTTTATCGGTACCGGTGTTTCCGGTGGTGAAGAGGGCGCGCTGAAAGGGCCATCTATCATGCCTGGCGGTCAGAAAGATGCCTATGAACTGGTGGCGCCGATCCTGACGAAGATTGCTGCTGTGGCGGAAGATGGCGAACCGTGCGTGACCTATATCGGCGCCGATGGTGCTGGTCACTACGTCAAGATGGTCCACAATGGTATTGAATATGGCGATATGCAGCTTATCGCTGAAGCTTACTCCCTGCTGAAAGGCGGCCTGAATCTCAGCAATGAAGAGTTGGCGAACACTTTTACTGAGTGGAATAACGGCGAGCTGAGCAGCTATCTGATCGACATCACTAAAGACATCTTCACTAAAAAAGATGAAGACGGAAACTACCTGGTGGATGTCATTCTTGATGAAGCCGCCAACAAAGGGACCGGTAAATGGACCAGCCAGAGCGCGCTGGATCTGGGTGAACCGCTGTCGCTGATTACCGAATCCGTCTTTGCGCGTTACATCTCTTCGTTGAAAGCGCAACGTGTTGCCGCATCTAAAGTGCTCTCCGGGCCGAAAGCGCAGCCGGCAGGCGACAAAGCTGAATTTATCGAGAAAGTGCGTCGCGCGCTGTATCTTGGCAAGATCGTCTCCTATGCGCAGGGCTTCTCGCAGCTACGCGCCGCGTCTGATGAATATCACTGGGATCTCAACTACGGCGAGATTGCTAAGATTTTCCGTGCGGGCTGTATCATTCGCGCTCAGTTTCTGCAGAAGATCACTGATGCTTACGCAGAAAACGCCGGTATCGCTAACTTGCTGTTAGCGCCTTACTTCAAGAAAATTGCTGATGAGTACCAGCAGGCGCTGCGTGATGTCGTGGCTTACGCGGTGCAGAACGGCATTCCGGTGCCGACATTCTCTGCGGCAGTGGCCTACTATGACAGCTATCGCGCCGCAGTACTGCCAGCTAACTTAATTCAGGCGCAGCGTGACTACTTTGGTGCGCACACCTATAAACGTACTGATAAAGAAGGCATTTTCCATACCGAATGGTTGGAATAATTTCTGCAAAAATGTTTAAGCCCGGTTTAATACCGGGCTTTTTTTTTATCTCTATTCTTATTGATTTATTGCTTTTGCTTAATATTAACTTAATAATCTGTGTTTATCGTAATGAAGATAATCTGAATTGTTTTCGTCTGCGTTGCACTTTATATACTCAGGCGTTAAAACTTTAATATCTTATCAGGATGCGAAATACATCATGATTCATAATTAAGTTAATTCTGAGAGCGAATAATGAAAATCACGATATCCGGGACGGGTTATGTTGGCTTGTCTAATGGTTTGCTTATTGCACAACATCATGATGTGGTGGCGTTAGACATTGTTCCTTCCCGTGTTGAACTGTTAAATGATCGGATATCTCCGATTGTTGATAAAGAAATTCAGCAATTTTTAAAGGAAGATAACATCAGATTCAGGGCAACGCTGGATAAGTTTGATGCGTACCAGAATGCAGATTACGTCATCATTGCTACGCCTACGGATTACGATCCCAAAACCAACTATTTTAATACGTCCAGTGTGGAATCGGTCATTCAGGATGTGATCAGCATCAACCCCGCAGCCGTGATGATTATTAAGTCTACGGTGCCGGTTGGCTTCACGGCGGCAATGCGTCAGAAGTTTGCGACAGAAAATATCATTTTCTCTCCGGAGTTTTTACGTGAAGGTAAAGCCCTTTACGATAACCTTTATCCCTCCCGTATCGTGATTGGGGAACAGTCTGAGCGCGCCAGAGAATTTGCCGCATTACTCCAGGAAGGCGCTATTAAACAGGAGATTCCAACGCTGTTTACGGACTCCACTGAGGCGGAAGCTATTAAACTTTTCGCCAATACTTATCTCGCTATGCGAGTCGCTTATTTTAATGAATTAGACAGCTATGCTGAAACGTTAGGATTAAATACCCGACAAATTATTGAAGGGGTGTGCCTCGACCCGCGTATTGGCAATCATTATAATAATCCCTCTTTTGGTTATGGCGGATATTGTTTGCCAAAAGATACCAAACAGTTGCTGGCCAATTATCAGTCGGTGCCTAATAATATTATCTCCGCTATCGTTGAAGCAAACCGTACGCGTAAAGATTTTATTGCCGACGCTATCCTCGCCAGAAAGCCTAAAGTGGTGGGCATTTATCGCCTGATTATGAAGAGTGGCTCCGATAACTTCCGCGCCTCATCGATTCAGGGGATTATGAAGCGCATTAAAGCGAAAGGCGTAGAGGTCATCATCTATGAGCCGGTAATGGAAGAAGATACTTTCTTTAACTCACGTCTTGAACGTGATTTGCACTGCTTTAAACAGCAGGCGGATGTCATTATTTCCAACAGGATGGCGGCAGAGCTTTTGGATGTCGCTGAAAAAGTGTATACCCGCGATCTTTTCGGTAGTGATTAATAAGGCAATCGGGGCTGATGAGTCCCGATGATTTATTGACCAAATGGAAATAATGTCTGATTTTTATCATTAATCCTATGGCATATATTTGCTTTATGGCTACACTGTCTCCAGCTTCATCCTTTTTTTAGTTAGGGTATCTATGACAGTGGATAGTAATACGTCTTCCGGGCGTGGGAACGATCCGGAACAGATTGATTTGATTGAGTTATTGCTACAGTTATGGCGTGGGAAGATGACCATTATTGTAGCCGTTATTATCGCCATTTTGCTGGCTGTAGGCTACCTGATGATAGCCAAAGAAAAATGGACATCCACGGCGATTATTACCCAACCTGATGCCGCGCAGGTTGCCACCTATACCAACGCGCTCAACGTCTTGTATGGTGGGAATGCCCCCAAAATCTCTGAAGTGCAGGCGAATTTTATAAGCCGCTTTAGCTCTGCGTTTTCCGCATTATCGGAAGTGCTGGATAATCAGAAAGAGCGGGAAAAGCTTACCATTGAACAGTCGGTAAAAGGGCAGGCGCTGCCACTCTCGGTTTCTTATGTGAGTACTACCGCTGAAGGGGCGCAGCGTCGGCTGGCGGAATATATCCAACAGGTGGATGAAGAGGTCGCTAAGGAACTGGAAGTTGACCTGAAAGATAACATCACGCTGCAAACCAAAACGTTGCAGGAGTCCCTTGAGACGCAGGAAGTTGTGGCGCAGGAGCAAAAAGATCTGCGTATTAAGCAAATCGAAGAAGCGTTGCGCTATGCGGATGAGGCCAAAATCACGCAGCCGCAGATTCAGCAAACCCAGGATGTTACCCAGGACACGATGTTCCTGTTGGGGAGCGATGCGCTAAAATCGATGATACAGAACGAAGCGACGCGTCCACTGGTCTTTTCTCCGGCCTATTACCAGACGAAGCAGACACTGCTGGACATTAAAAATCTGAAAGTGACTGCCGATACGGTGCACGTCTATCGTTATGTGATGAAGCCGACGCTGCCGGTCCGTCGCGATAGCCCGAAAACAGCCATTACCCTCGTGCTGGCTGTATTGCTGGGTGGGATGATCGGTGCCGGGATTGTGCTGGGACGCAATGCGCTACGTAGCTATAAGCCAAAAGCCTTGTAAGCTTCTTTGCCGGATGGTGGTCGGCTACGACAGGTAAAATTTCTCATTAAAAAACCGGGCATTGCCCGGTTTTTTTACGCTTATTGATGACGCTTACGAAGATTGTCGATCACGGTGGTGAGGTTGAGATCCTGATCCTGCAACAGCACCAGCAGGTGGTACATCAAATCAGACGCTTCATTGGTTAATTCAAAACGATCATTGACGGTGGCCGCCAGCGCGGTTTCCACACCTTCTTCGCCAACTTTTTGCGCAATACGTTTGGTACCGCTGGCGTACAGTTTCGCCGTGTAAGAGCTGGTCGGATCGGCGGTTTTGCGCTCTGCCAGTAGCTGCTCCAGTTGATACAGGAATAACCACTGATGGCTGGCGTCGCCAAAGCAGCTGCTGGTACCTTTGTGGCAGGTCGGCCCGACAGGGTTTGCCAGCACCAGCAGTGTATCGTTGTCGCAATCTGGCGCAATGCTGACGACATTCAGCACATGGCCTGAGGTTTCGCCTTTGGTCCATAAACGCTGTTTCGTGCGTGAGAAGAACGTGACATGGCCGGATTCAATGGTTTTGTCCAGCGCTTGTGGGTTCATATAGCCCAGCATCAATACTTCGCCGGATACCGCATGTTGCACGATGGCTGGCATCAGGCCATCGGTTTTTTCCCAGTCCAGCTCGCGGCGTTGTTGCTCTGTTAACATATCCTGATCTCCACGCCCTGGCCTGCCAGGTACGCTTTTAATTCGCCAATATTGATGATTTGCTTGTGAAAAACGGAGGCGGCAAGCGCGCCGTCGACATCGGCATCACGGAATGCCTCAAGAAAGTGTTCCATCGTGCCCGCGCCGCCGGAGGCGATCAGCGGCACGCGGCAAACGTCACGGACTTTTTTCAACTGCGTCAGATCGTAACCGTTACGCACGCCGTCCTGGTTCATCATATTCAGGACGATTTCCCCCGCGCCGCGCTGTTGTACCTCTTGCACCCAGTCCAGCGTCTCCCACTGCGTCACGCGGGTATGGTTTTCATCGCCGGTATACTGGTTAACATGATATTTCCCCGTGGCGTCGTCAAACCAGGTATCAATCCCGACGACAATGCACTGTACGCCAAAACGGTCAGCCAGACGGGTAATCAGCGTTGGGTCAGCCAGCGCCGGGGAGTTGATAGAGATCTTATCCGCCCCGAAAGAAAGAATTTTGGCGGCGTCGTCAATTGACCGGATACCGCCCGCTACACAAAACGGAATGTCGATCACCTCGGCAACGCGCGCCACCCAGCTTTTATCGACTACGCGACCATCGCTGGAGGCGGTAATGTCATAGAACACCAGTTCGTCCGCGCCTTCGTCGGCATAGCGTTTGGCCAGCGGAACGATATCGCCAATGATCTCATGGTTGCGAAACTGTACGCCTTTCACCACCTGACCATCACGAACATCCAGACACGGAATTATACGTTTTGCCAGCATTGGATGGCCTCCTTAACGGTAAATTTCCCTTCTAACAGAGCGCGTCCGACAATCACGCCGCGCACGCCGGTGCCGCGCAGGGCGGCAATATCATCGATATCGCCAATACCGCCGGAGGATTGAAAGGCGATCTGCGGATATCTGGCGCATACCTCTTCGTACAGCGAAACGTTAGAGCCCGCCAGCGTGCCGTCGCGAGAAATATCGGTACACAGTACATGTTTCAGGCCGACGGGGAGATAGGTCTCCACCAGTTGTTCCAGCGAGACGCCGGAATTTTCCTGCCAGCCGCTAACCGCCACCTGCTTGTTGCCGTGTTCGTCTATGCGAACGTCCAGCGCCAGTACCAGCGCCTGCGCGCCAAAACGTTCAAACCAGCCTTTCACCACGTCAGGGGATTTCACCGCCGTTGAACCGATGACCACACGGGCAACGCCAGCTTTCAGTAATGCCGCAACGTCTTCTTCGGTACGCACGCCGCCGCCGACCTGAACAGGCACGTTCACGCCCGCGACCAGGGTTTTAATCAGCGGTATCTGTCGCTTAGCCGGATCTTTAGCGCCGGTCAGATCTACCAGATGCAGCACCCCGGCGCCCTGGGCGGCGTAATCCTGCAAACGGGGCAGGGGATCGTTACCGTAATCCCGCTGCCGGGCGTAGTCGCCCTGGTGGAGACGCACCACGGTGCCGTCAATTAAATCTAATGCCGGAATAATCATTACATCTCCAGGAAGTTTTTCAGCAACTGTGCGCCCGCCGCGCCCGAACGTTCCGGATGGAACTGTACGCCGAAGAAATTATCTTTCTGTACCGCCGCGGTAAACGGCTCGCCGTAATTGCACTGGGCGATAGTCCACGGGTTGACCGGCATCGCGTAGCTGTGAACAAAGTAAAAATAGGCGCCATCTTCAATGCCCTGAAACAGCCGGTTGCCCGCCTGCGGATACACGCGATTCCAGCCCATGTGCGGCAGCGGCAGACCAAAGTCGGTCATTTTCGGCACGTCTTGTTCGATAATGTTCAGCAGATCCACGCCGCGCGTCTCTTCGCTGCGACGACCCAGCAGTTGCATCCCTAAGCAGATACCCAGTACCGGCTGAGTACACGCTTTAATTAAGTCGATCAGTTCACGTTCGCGCAGTTGATCCATAGCGGCCTGCGCCGTGCCGACGCCGGGCAGAAAGAGTTTGTCAGCGCGTAATACGATTTCCGCTTCGCGGCTGACCACCGGGGTGTAACCGTGGCGCGCCACGGCGGATTTTACCGAGCTTAAATTGGCGCAGCCGGTGTCAAGGATGACGACGTTCATCACAGCACTCCTTTCGAGGACGGTAATGTATCGCCCTCCACGCGAATAGCCTGGCGTAGCGTCCGACCAAAGGCTTTAAACAAACTTTCGACACGGTGGTGATCGTTTTTACCTTTAGTCTTGAGATGCAGAGTGACGCCCATCGTGTAAGAGAGTGAGCGGAAAAAGTGTTCAATCATCTCTGTGCTCAAATCGCCCACACGTTGGTAGGTAAATTCAGCTTTATATTCCAGATGCGGACGACCGGAAATATCCAGCGCGCAGCGCGCCAGACATTCATCCATCGGCAGTACAAAGCCAAAACGACAGATACCGCGTTTGTCGCCAAGTGCCAGTTTTAATGCCTCACCGAGCGCCAGTCCGGTATCTTCTACCGTGTGGTGATCGTCGATATAGAGATCACCCTTAACGGTAATCTCCATGCGAAAGCCGCCGTGGGTGGCGATTTGATCGAGCATATGGTCAAAGAAGCCGACGCCGGTATTAATCTTGCTGTTGCCTTCGCGATCCAGCCAGACGCTGACATCAATCTGTGTCTCTTTGGTGTTGCGGACCACATGCGCATAGCGATCGCGTTTCGTTAGCTGTTCGCCAATCATCGTCCAGTTCAGCGTTTCACGGTGATAGCGTAAACCAGTAATGCCCATATTATCAGCGAGCTGGATATCGGTCGCACGATCGCCAATCACATAGCTGTTAGCGCTATCCATCGCTTGTTCCGCAAGATAACGCTCCACCAGCTTCACTTTGGGCTTGCGGCAGTCGCAATCGTCTGCGGGCAGGTGAGGGCAGATCAGCACCTCATCAAAGCATACGCCCTGAGAGGTGAAAATCTGCATCATCAGGTTGTGCGGTCCGTCGAAGTCCGCCTGCGGGAAGCTTTGCGTGCCAAGTCCATCCTGGTTAGTGATCATCACCAGCTTAAAACCGGCTTTTTGCAGCTTCAGCAATACGGGAATCACCTCTGGCTCAAAGGCCAGTTTATCAAAGCGGTCTACCTGAAAATCGCTCGGCGGTTCGGAAATTAAGGTTCCGTCCCGGTCGATGAAAAGATACTTCTGACTCATACTGGCTCCGCACGTAAGGCGTCAATGACGCGCTGGTTTTCCTGGCGGGTGCCGACCGTAATCCGCAGGCAGCCGCTTAAAGAAGGTTGTTTATTCTGATCGCGTAAGATAATGCCCTGATCCCATAAGGATTTAAACACGCTGCTGGAGGCGGTAAACCGCGCCAGAATATAGTTGGTTTCAGAGTCAAAGACGTGTTCTACGCAGGCGGTCTGTTGCAGGGCATTCACCAGATACTGACGTTCCTGCACTGTCTGCGCCACGCGATCGCGCATTGCGTTTATTCCCTGCGGGCTCAGCGCCTGGGCGGCGATATCCGCCACTGGCGTAGAAAGCGGATAAGGGGCGATCACTTTTAACAGCAGGTTGATCACCTCTTCATTAGCCAGTGTAAAGCCGCAGCGCAGACCCGCCAGCGCAAAAGCTTTCGACAATGTGCGCAGGATAACCAGATGAGGATATTCAACCAGCCAGCCTGTCAGCGTGGCCTGCGGGCAAAACTCAATATAAGCTTCGTCGGCGACGACTATCGCTTTACCGCGTGTCAACTCCAGCAGCGTGCGCAGATCCTGCGGGTTGATAAGTTGTCCGGTAGGATTATTGGGGCTACAAACGAACACCACTTTTGTGCCGTCAAGGTTGTCGGAAATCCCCTGTAGATCCAGCTGCCAGTTTTCAAGCGCGGGAACCGTCCGGCGCTCTACGCCAAGGGTTTCGGCGCTGACGCTGTACATACCATAAGTGGGCGGACAGTAGAGAATGGCGTCTTTCCCCGGTTCGCAGAAGGCGCGGATCACCAGTTCGATCCCTTCATCCGCGCCGCGGCTGACCAGCACCTGCTCCGGCTTTACGCCAGCATATTGCGCGTAGTTTTCAATCACGGCCTTTGGCTGGCATTCCGGGTAGCGGTTAAGCGTTTGTTGGGTGAGCTGAAACTCCACCGCTGTCGGGAATTCATTCGCGTTCAGCCAGACATCGCCGTTACCGCCCAGACGGCGGGCGGACTGATACGGTACCAGGTTGCGGACATTTTCACGGGCTAAGTCAGCGACGCTGAGAGTGTTTTCAGTGCTCATGCTTGCTCCTTGAGGGCGTTTACGCGCAGGGTCACGGCATTTTTATGGGCGGTCAGACGTTCTGCCGCCGCCAATGTTTCAATGGTTGATGCCAGAGCGGAAAAGCCCGCTTTCGACAGTTCCTGAACGGTCATCCGTTTCTGGAAATCCGCTAACCCAAGGCTGGAACAGGTAGCAGTATAGCCATAGGTCGGTAAGACATGGTTGGTTCCGGAAGCGTAATCACCGGCGGATTCCGGCGACCAGTCGCCGAGAAATACCGAGCCTGCGCTGGTAATCGCATCCACCAAATCGCGCGCATTGCGCGTCTGGATGATTAAGTGTTCCGGCCCATACTGATTAGAGATGGCGACGCACTGCGCTAAATCTTTGGTCACAATCAGACGACTGGCGCTCAGGGCCTGCCGGGCGGTGTCCGCGCGCGGCAGTTCCGCCAGTTGACGTTCTACCGCCTCCGCCACCTTGCGGGCAATGTCAGCATCAGGCGTCAGCAGGATCATCTGGGAATCCGGGCCGTGCTCAGCCTGGGAGAGCAGGTCAGAAGCGACGAAATCCGGTGTTGCGCCGCTGTCTGCGATCACCAGTACTTCAGACGGCCCGGCTGGCATATCGATAGCCGCGCCGTCGAGACGCTGGCTGACCTGACGCTTGGCTTCGGTTACAAAGGCGTTGCCGGGGCCAAAAATTTTATCCACTTTCGGTACGGACTCGCTGCCGAAGGCCAGAGCGGCAATCGCCTGCGCGCCGCCGACGTTAAAGATTTCCTGCACGCCACACAGTTGCGCCGCATAGAGGATTTCATCAGCGATGGGCGGCGGCGAGCACAGAACCACCTTCTGGCATCCCGCAATGCGCGCCGGCGTCGCCAGCATCAGCACCGTTGAGAAGAGCGGAGCCGAGCCGCCGGGAATATACAGACCGACAGACGAGACGGGACGCGTAACCTGCTGACAACGTACGCCTGGCTGGGTTTCCACATCTACAGGCGGTAGCGTCTGCGCGGAATGGAACGTTTCAATATTTTTGACGGCAGCGGCCATCGCCTGTTTTAATTCGTCGCTCAGACGCGCGCCGGCGGCGGCGATCTCTTCAGGGGTGACGCGTAGCGCTGTCACTTCTGTTTTATCAAATTTAGCGCTGTATTCACGCAGGGCATCGTCACCGCGTGTTTTTACATTATCCAGAATATCGCTGACCGTCCGGGTAATACTGTCAGAGGCGGAAATCGCCGGACGCGTCAGCAGCGCACGCTGCTGTTCAGGGCTACAGCTGTTCCAGTCAATCAGGGTATTGAAGCTCATGGTCTTTACTCCATCACAGGGTTCCGCCTTATCCGGCCTACAGAACCCAAAATATCAACGCATTACGTAGGCCTGATAAGCGCAGCGCCATCAGGCGTCAGATCACTCCATCATCTTCTCGATCGGCAGTACCAGAATCGAGCTGGCGCCAAGCGCTTTCAGTTTCTCCATGGTTTCCCAGAACAACGTTTCGCTGCTGACCATGTGCATCGCCACGCGCTGTTGCTCGCCTGCCAGCGGCAGAATTGTCGGCCTTTCGGCGCCTGGCAGCAGGGCGATAACCTCTTCCAGGCGTTCACTTGGCGCGTGCATCATGATGTATTTCGATTCGCGCGCCTGAATCACGCCCTGAATACGGGTCAGCAATTTATCGATCAGCTGCTGCTTGCTCTGTGCCATCTCACCGTCGCGCTGAATCAGACAGGCTTTAGAGCGGTAGATAACTTCGACTTCACGCAGGCCGTTAGCTTCAAGCGTCGCGCCGGTAGAGACCAAATCGCAGATAGCGTCGGCCAGCCCCGCGCGCGGCGCGACTTCGACAGAACCATTTAACAGACACGATTTAAAAGAGACGCCTTTCTGGTCGAGGTAGCGTTTGAGGAGGTGCGGATAAGAGGTAGCGATACGTTTACCGTCCAGCGCCGCCGGGCCGTCCCAGGCTTCGTCAACCGGCGTTGCCAGTGATAAACGGCAGCCGCCGAAGTCAAGACGGCGCAGGGTTAAATAGCGTGGATCTTCGCCCTGCGCGCGGCGGTTGAGTAGCTCTTCTTCCAGCACGTTTTCGCCGATAATGCCGAGATCGACCACGCCATCCATCACCAGACCCGGAATGTCATCATCACGCACGCGCAGGATATCAATCGGCATGTTTTCCGCCATCGCAATCAGGCGCTGAGTGTGTAAATTAATTTTTATGCCGCAGCGGGCCAGCAATTCTCGTGAATCATCGCTTAAACGGCCTGATTTCTGAATAGCTATGCGTAAGCGGGTGTTGTCTAACATTCTGCGTTCCTCTTTATCCTGTCTGAACCGGTCTGTATCGCGCGCCAAAAAAAAGCCCCCGGAAGATGATCTTCCGGGGGCTTTCTCATGCGTTCATGCACCACTGGAAGATCTGAATGTCTTCCAGCACACATCGCCTGAAAGACTAGTCAGGATGATGGTGATGATGGTGGTGTTTAAATTGAACGCGTGTCATAAAAATTCCGATGAATGCTTATTCATTTGATACCTTTTAACCTAAACCACTTTTACGCCTTAAAGCAAGCGCTTTTTTCATTTCGCATTTATAGTATGAATTGTCAGTCACGGCGGGCTGGCGTAGCCTTATGTATAAGGCGTTAAAGTCAGGAGAAAATGGATGAAAAAGGTCGCAATTGTCGGTTTAGGTTGGTTAGGCATGCCGCTGGCAATGTCGCTGGCAGCGAGAGGCTGGCAGGTTACCGGCAGCAAAACCACCCTTGACGGGGTGGAAGCGGCCCGTATGAGTGGAATTGAAAGCTATCCGCTGCGTCTGGAGCCGGAGCTGGTCTGTGAGGCGGACGATCTTGACGCTCTGTTGGATGTCGATGCGCTGGTGATAACACTGCCCGCGCGCCGTAGCGGTCCGGGAGAGGATTTTTATCTGCAGGCGATGCAGGAGCTGGTCGACAGCGCGCTGGCTTATCGTATCCCGCGTATTATTTTTACCAGTTCGACGTCTGTTTACGGCGATGCGCAAGGCGTGGTGAAAGAGAATACGCCGCGTAATCCGGTCACGGCCAGCGGGCGTACCCTGAAGGAACTGGAAGATTGGCTGCATAATCTGCCGGGCACGTCAGTGGATATTCTGCGGCTGGCGGGGTTGGTCGGGCCTGGACGCCATCCCGGTCGTTTCTTTGCCGGAAAAACCGCGCCGGATGGTCAACACGGGGTCAATCTGGTGCATCTTGAAGACGTGGTTGGCGCAATTACCCTTTTGCTACAGGCGCCAAAAGGGGGGCACATCTATAATATATGTGCGCCGGCGCATCCAGCCCGCAACGTGTTTTATCCGCAAATGACGCGCTTGCTGGGAATGGCGCCGCCGCATTTTCGTGACGCACCGGACAACGGCAAAGGGAAGATTATCGACGGTAGCCGGATTTGTAATGAGCTGGGATTTGAATATCAATATCCCGATCCGCTGGTGATGCCGATGGAGTGAGTCGCTGTCCAGCAGGTGGTCGCCATATAGCGCAAGGGGACGAGTATGAAACCACTGCTGGACGTTCTGATTATTCTTGATGCGTTAGAAAAAGAAGGCAGCTTCGCGGCGGCGTCGGCAAAATTATTTAAAACGCCGTCCGCCCTCAGTTATACCGTTCATAAGCTGGAAAACGATCTTAATATCCAACTGCTCGACCGTAGCGGGCATCGCGCGCGATTTACGCGAACCGGTAAGATGCTACTGGAAAAAGGCCGTGAAGTGCTGCACACCGTTCGCGAGCTGGAAAAGCAGGCGATTAAACTGCATGAAGGCTGGGAGAACGAACTGGTCATCGGTGTGGATGATACCTTTCCCTTTTCTCTTCTGGCCCCGCTTATCGACGCTTTTTATCAACGCCACAGCGTGACGCGCCTTAAATTTGTCAATGGCGTTCTCGGCGGTTCATGGGAGACGCTGACGCAGGGAAGGGCGGATATTATTGTTGGCGCCATGCGCGCGCCGCCGCCTGACACCGGCTTTGGCTTTGCAAGACTGGGCGATCTTGAACTGGTGTTTGCTGTCGCTCCGCATCATCCGCTGGTTCATGAAGAGGAACCGCTTAGCCGCCAGACGATCAAACGTTTTCGCGCGATTGTGGTTGGCGATAGCGTCCATTCCTCGCGATCAATAGGGTCTGAACTGCTCGACGCTCAGGAAGCGATTACCGTGTTTGATTTTAAAACCAAGCTGGAGCTGCAAATTAGCGGCCTGGGATGCGGCTATTTACCGCGTTATCTGGCGCAGCGATTTTTGGAAAGCGGCGCGCTTATAGAGAAGAAAGTTGTGGCGCAAATCGTCTATGAACCGGTGTGGGTTGGCTGGAATGAACAGACCGCCGGGCTGGCCAGCGGCTGGTGGCGGGATGAAATTTTAGCAAATAATGCTATTGCTGGGGTGTATGCAAAATCGCCGGTTTAAAAATCAATCGCTTATGAAAAATAATTTTTTGAACGCGCTCGCATTCTCTTGTCATTTCACTTCAATTTAGGGCAGAATACGCCGCTTGCAAAAAATGACACTAACCGACGTTTTAATACGCGTCGGTTATTTTTTTGCTTCAAACACATCATTCAATACCAAGAGGCCGGGCTTCGTACCGGATAGATACTTACTTAAAAATCGACAGTTGTTGTCGCTGAGGAATCCAGAAAATGGGGCAATTTTTTGCTTACGCGACGGCATTCGCCGTAAAGGAGAATGACCATGTCGCATAACGTTACTCCAAACACCTCTCGCGTGGAATTACGTAAAACGCTTACGTTAGTTCCGGTTGTAATGATGGGTCTTGCCTATATGCAGCCGATGACGCTGTTCGATACATTTGGTATCGTTTCAGGCCTCACTGACGGTCACGTACCGACGGCGTATGCATTCGCGTTAATCGCGATTCTGTTTACGGCGTTGAGCTACGGGAAACTGGTGCGTCGCTATCCTTCCGCGGGTTCGGCGTACACCTATGCCCAGAAATCCATCAGCCCGACCGTTGGCTTTATGGTGGGTTGGTCTTCTCTGCTCGATTACCTGTTCGCGCCGATGATCAACATTCTGTTGGCGAAAATTTATTTTGAAGCGCTGGTGCCCTCCATTCCGTCATGGGTGTTTGTCGTGGCGCTGGTGGCCTTTATGACGGCCTTTAACCTGCGCAGCCTCAAATCGGTCGCTAACTTCAACACCGTGATTGTAGTGCTACAGGTGGTGCTGATTGCGGTCATTCTGGGCATGGTGGTTTATGGCGTATTTGAAGGCGAAGGCGCCGGTACGCTGGCGAGCACCCGTCCGTTCTGGTCCGGCGATGCGCACGTTATCCCGATGATTACGGGAGCGACGATCCTGTGCTTCTCCTTTACCGGCTTTGACGGCATCAGTAACCTGTCGGAAGAGACCAAAGATGCTGAGCGCGTGATCCCGCGTGCGATTTTTCTGACCGCGCTGATTGGCGGCCTGATCTTCATCTTTGCAACCTATTTCCTGCAATTGTACTTCCCGGATATCTCTCGCTTTAAAGATCCGGATGCGTCTCAGCCGGAAATCATGCTGTACGTGGCGGGTAAAACCTTCCAGGTGGGCGCGCTGATCTTCTCTACTATCACCGTACTGGCTTCCGGTATGGCGGCGCATGCAGGCGTAGCGCGCCTGATGTACGTAATGGGGCGCGACGGCGTATTCCCGAAAAGCTTCTTCGGTTACGTTCATCCGAAATGGCGTACGCCAGCGATGAACATCATCCTGGTCGGGGCGATCGCGCTGCTAGCGATTAATTTTGACCTGGTGATGGCGACGGCGCTGATTAACTTTGGTGCGCTGGTCGCGTTTACCTTTGTTAACCTGTCGGTGATTTCGCAGTTCTGGATCCGTGAGAAGCGTAATAAAACGTTGAAAGATCACTTCCAGTATCTGTTCCTGCCCATGTGCGGCGCGCTCACGGTTGGTGCGTTGTGGGTTAACCTGGAAGAGAGCTCAATGGTACTGGGCCTGATCTGGGCGGGTATCGGGCTGATTTATCTGGCGTGCGTAACTAAAAGCTTCCGCAACCCGGTTCCACAGTACGAAGACGTCGCGTAATCGCGCGTATTATCGGCAATAGTAAAACCGGAGGCAGTGCCTCCGGTTTTTTGTTTGTCATCCAGCATGTTTACCGGATGGCGGCGTCACTCTTTATCCGATCTGGATTAACAATGCTCGTCAGGCATTGGTCAATTACACAATCTCAGTTGCGTACTGCCACAGTGATTTCAGCAACCCCAGCTTCGTTTTATCTTCCGCATACTGCTGAGAAAGCATCTGCAATTCATTGGCATATTGTTGTAAAAACTCCGGCGTCAGCACCTGACGGCGATGCTCTAGCCAGCGCTGCTGCTCTGCGTCATCCAGCGTACCGGGAAAATTGCGTGCGCGGTAATTAAACAGCAGCTTCTCAATGCGCTTATCGACAAAGGTAATATCCAGCGCGGGCAGGTTACGCGGCTCGGTTTCGAGTACGATTTTCATGGCTGCGCGATCGGCATCGCTGAAAAAACCATCATAGAGCTGGGCATCAACGTTATCCGAGGCGGCAAAAGGTTCGGCTTCGGCAAAAATCGCCACCACTTTGTCGCGGACCTGCGGGTTTTCACGCAACACTTTCAGGTTATCCAGGCAGTGCTGGCGGTTAATTCCCAGCCGGTCGGCATCCTCCGGGCGCAAGGTATTCGCCTGCGCCAGTACCGGACATTTATTGATATGCACCAGCTTTACCGGCACTGCGACGTGATCGCCAAGATCGGCTTTGGCCGTATAAAGCCGCTCGCGAAGGGTGTCGCTGTCCAGCTCAAGAAGAGGAGAAATATCGCCTGCTAAATCGACCATGATCACCGCGTTACGGTTTTCAGGATGCCACGCCAGCGGCGCGACCCAGCTTGTATTACCGCGCCACGCGCCAAACATGCCGGAGACATGCACCAGCGGCTTCATCTGCGGAACGTCAATCAGCGCCGCCAGTTTATGTTTACTGCGGTGGCTATAAAGATAATCAAACAGTCGCGGCTGGCGTGTTTTCACCAGTTGCGCCATCGCAATAGTGGCGTAGACATCCGCCATCGCATCATGCGCGTTGCTGTGTTCGATCCCGTTCGCCTGGGTTAAATGTTCCAGACGAAAGCTGGGCAGGCCGTCGTCGTTTTCCGGCCAGTTAATTCCCTCCGGGCGCAGCGCATAACAGGCGCGCATGACATCCAATAGATCCCAACGTGAATTATCATGCTGCCAGCTCCAGGCATAGGGATCGTAAAAGTTGCGATAAAAAATATTGCGCGTGACTTCATCATCAAAGCGCACATTGTTGTAGCCCACAACGCAGGTTTTAGGAACGGTAAACAGCGCATGAATGCGTCTGGCGAAAGCGGCTTCGTTTTCTCCTTTCTCACGCGCTTCCTGCGGCGTGATGCCGGTAATCAGCACCGCGCCGGGCTGCGGTAGATAATCATCGGCGGGTTTGCAATAAAACACCTCCGGCTCGCCAATAACGTTGAAGTCGTTATCCGTACGGAGCGCGGCGAATTGCGCAGGTCTGTCGAGGGCCGGATGCGTACCGAAGGTTTCGTAATCGTGGAAGAGGAATGTGCTCTGTATGCTGTCGTTTTTAACTGTCACTTGATGTACACGCCTGATGTTATCTGTATATGAAATATTTTATTCTTTTATTTTGTCGTTGATTGATTGTATTTGTACACCAATTGATATTGTTGCTAATGTTCGTACATGCGATGGTGAGTACATAAACATTAAAATCATTGAGTACAAAATACTAAAATGATCATCAGCGACACTAAGCTACGCTCCCTCTATGGTAAACCATATTCCGGCCCATCTGAAATTACTGATTCTGATTTAGTACTGTATGGAATTTAGGCCAGGGTCAATCTGGCCGGGATCTCAAAAAATGCATGGACTAAAACGGGTCTATTTACAGAGGGACACAACGCTGTGTCCCTTAACTCCATGCGGGTTGAGGCTGGACTACGCCCAGGACAGTGGCAGGATGGATGACAGAACACTCGGGAAATATTTTCTGGCATGACGTTGCATACTATCCGCCACAACGCTGGTACAGGTAAAGGCGCCATGGAGGCCGTGAAAACGGTCGGACCAGTCGGTAAACTGTTCGCTGGACGGGAATATCGCCGGAGACAGCTCCCAGGCTTTCTGCATCAGCGCCTCCGCATAGCCTCTCAGGGCGGGCGGAGAGTCATGCTCAGTGCCGAAAATGGCGCTGGAGGAATAGCGTGCGAATGCGGTACTGAGACAGAACAGGGTTTCCGCCTGCTTCTGTGGGGTGGCGTCCGTCAGGTGATAAGCACTGAGGATGTGCTGGTAGTGTGCCGGGCTGAGTTTGCCTTCAGGAAGCAAGGGGGCAAAAATGGTGGCCAGACGCGACACTGAGGCATCATCAATCAACTTCACGGTGGAATGTTTCTGGTTCGTGGCGGCAATAAACTGCTGGTTCAGCTCCCCGTGCTCTTCAGTGCTGAGGATGATATCAATCAGCTCCCCAAAGCGTCGCTGCGTGGCCTGCTGATTAAATGCGGCGAGAAACACCGGAAAGTCATGACGGAATAACTCTACCGGAGAGATTTGCGCGGTGGAAACGTTCTCTCCGGCTCGCAGCAGGTAAAAGTTGTCCCATGCAGTGTCAGGAGTAGGGTTTAGCATTGTTAACAGCGTGTCAGTGGAGAGCATCATCGCCGTGTCTGAATCTTGGGAGGAAAGCAGCAGGAAATTATCTGCAGCGCGGGTTGTCCAGTCCGAGCTGCCGTCATAATTGCCGAAGAGCCCATTATGGATGTGGGGAGACACCGCCGGGTGAGCAAGATACTGTTCATAAAGCGCTGCAGCTTTCTGGCGGGTGCCATCAGTGCAGTCCACGCCTGTCATACAGTGTAAAATCACCTGATTAAAGAGTCCGCTGTGAGTGGTCATGGCGGCGCTGTTCCTGTCAAACGAATCCAGCAACACTGGCAGTATGCGCTGCTGATAATATGTGTCAGGAGTCGGCAGGGGAACGTCATTATAGGTCTGGCACTGGTGGGCAAAAAAACGTTCCTGAACAGGCCCGAGCCACTCGCGGATAAGCGCACTTTGCGTATAGGGAGGGTGGGCCAGTACGCTTACCAGCGAACTTTCAACTGGCCGGATACATGCCTCTGTTAAGCGGCCACCCCGCAATGACTTAACCAGGTCTTCCATTGCCTGGACTTTTTCCTGACTGTATTTATCGGGCAGGCTGTCAATGGTCATCAGAATACTTTTACCATTATTGTGCTCATGATTTAAAAATCCATCCACAGCGTTCTCAGTCCAAAGGAGTGGCATTTGCAGCCAGATATCACCTAGACGAATAAAATTTCCGCCCCCTGACACTGACGGAGGTGATGAATTATCCGGTTCATTTAAAATAACGCCAGAGAGGTTGGCTTTGTGACGTATAAGCGTATTTTTTAATGTTGTATCAATAAAAGAGGGCTGTTGTTGTGTAGTAATTGAATACTGTAAAACCACTTCATTCATGTCTGAATTACTAAATTTCGTATTACTGCAGACTACATCACTCAGTGTCGAATAAGTGAATCGGCATTCGTCAAAATGTAAATGAGATATATCAGAATAAGTAAATTTTGAATTTGAAAAGTTGAACCCCTTAATAATATCGCCGTCTCGCTCCATGAAGCTGGGGGGCAATATTTTGCTGAATGTAATATTACGGAAATCTGCGTTTGAAAAATCGCGATCTGCGGCCGTAAGGGTTTCTCCGGCTTTCTGTCGTAAAACTGCATCTGTGAGTTTCTTAGCCCAGTCGGCAGGTGATGACGGGGAAGACGTAGCCTGAAGTGAGAGGGAGGGGGATACTGGTGGTGTTCTACCTTCAGAAACCGTGGGCCTGTTATTGGCTGATACAGAGACTCCACCGGGGAGCGGGGCCGCACCTGTCATTCTGTAATTATAATCACATGTTTGATTTGCAATATGCTTACGCATGAATGCTGCATTCATTTTTGAGACATCTTCTGCTGAAATATTTTTCTTGCCTGCATTATTTGTATCTTTAATATTTTTAACAGTAATCAATGTTTTGTTTAAGGTGTTTTTATCTTTCGGCTGAAAGAAGTCTTTTATTTTTTGTGGTAACGCGAACTCAATCGGTGAGTCCTTTCCTGTTTTAAATTTTTCATTTAAAGATGTATGCGTGTTTTTAACACTGGTTATTTTTGAGGCGAGCCCGTTTTTCGTATGTTCACGAATAGAGGTAATTAATTTTTTAACCTGGTTAGGAATAGTAGAAAAATTAATTGCGCCTGATGATATCTTCATTAGAATTCCTTATCAACATCATTATGAAAAAACGGTCTGGATTTTTAACGCCTTAAAAGTAAGCTTCATATGTCGGTATGGCGATGGAGATCACAATTCACCATGTTATCTGGCAGGTTTCTTTCAGAAAGTGTCCATCCTGTCATCATGTCACCGTATTGTGGGACGCTGACGTATCTGCGGAAAAATCAAGGCATAAGGGAGCGGGTCGGGTAACGAAGCCCGTGTGCACGCAAAAGTAAACCCGCTTCGATGCTCAACCAGCGTTTTTCACCGGCATTCGGGATATCGTCGGCGGACGTTCCGGCGCGTATGAGAAAGAACTGCGTAAAGCGCGTGAAATCGCTTTTCAGGAAATAATCGTTTTCTTTTAAATATTATTACGTGTTATTGGAATTGTATCATTTTTATAATTAACAGTGGGTTGTTTGGTAATTCTGCTGATTATTCGATGACAGTCCATGTGCGTGTTCAGAAAATGTAAAATATTTATAAAATAAAAGGTTTTATCGTGTTGGCATGCTCATTTTAACAACTATTTCAAATTGTGATTGAAGCCGACATTTCATAATACAAATTAAATATAATCTTCAGCTATATCTAATAACAGGAGGTTATATGAGCATTAGTCGTCGTTCTTTTTTGCAGGGGGTAGGCATAGGCTGCTCTGCCTGCGCGCTGGGCGCTTTTCCGCCCGGGGCGCTGGCGCGCAACCCGATTGCCGGCATTAACGGTAAAACCACGCTAACGCCAAGTTTGTGCGAAATGTGTTCCTTTCGTTGCCCTATTCAGGCGCAGGTAGTCAATAACAAGACCGTTTTTATCCAGGGCAATCCTTCTGCGCCGCAGCAGGGGACGCGCATATGCGCCAGGGGCGGGAGCGGCGTCAGCCTGGTCAATGACCCGCAACGGATTGTAAAACCTATGAAACGCACCGGGCCACGCGGCGACGGTGAATGGCAGGTGATTAGCTGGCAACAGGCTTACCAGGAAATCGCGGCGAAAATGAATGCCATCAAAGCGCAGCATGGCCCCGAGAGCGTGGCTTTCTCTTCCAAATCGGGCTCGCTCTCCAGCCATCTTTTCCATCTGGCTACGGCCTTTGGTTCGCCTAATACCTTTACTCACGCCTCAACATGCCCTGCCGGGAAAGCCATTGCGGCAAAAGTGATGATGGGCGGCGATCTGGCGATGGATATCGCTAACACGCGCTATCTGGTTTCGTTTGGCCACAATTTGTATGAAGGGATTGAAGTTGCCGATACCCATGAGTTAATGACCGCGCAAGAGAAGGGGGCCAAAATGGTGAGCTTCGATCCGCGTTTGTCGATATTTTCCAGCAAGGCGGATGAGTGGCACGCTATTCGTCCCGGGGGGGATTTAGCGGTTCTGCTGGCGATGTGCCACGTCATGATTGATGAACAGCTCTACGATGCGTCTTTTGTTGAGCGTTATACCAGCGGATTTGAACAGTTAGCACAGGCGGTAAAAGAGACGACGCCGGAATGGGCCGCCGCGCAGGCCGATGTCCCAGCCGACGTTATTGTCCGGGTGACACGCGAACTGGCTGCCTGCGCGCCTCACGCTATTGTCAGTCCTGGTCATCGCGCGACGTTCTCGCAGGAAGAGATCGATATGCGGCGTATGATTTTTACGCTTAATGTGCTGCTCGGTAATATTGAGCGCGAAGGCGGGCTATATCAGAAAAAAAACGCGTCTGTTTACAATAAACTGGCCGGAGAAAAGGTCGCGCCAACGCTGGCGAAACTCAACATTAAAAATATGCCGAAACCGACGGCGCAACGCATCGATTTGGTCGCACCGCAGTTTAAATATATCGCCGCTGGCGGCGGCGTGGTGCAAAGCATTATTGACTCGGCGTTAACCCAGAAGCCTTACCCGATAAAGGCGTGGATTATGTCGCGGCATAATCCTTTCCAGACCGTCACCTGTCGTTCGGACCTGGTAAAAACCGTTGAGCAACTGGATCTGGTGGTCAGCTGCGATGTCTATTTGAGCGAGAGCGCGGCATATGCCGACTATCTGCTGCCGGAATGCACCTATCTCGAACGGGACGAAGAGGTATCCGATATGTCGGGACTGCACCCGGCTTACGCTCTGCGCCAACAGGTCGTAGAGCCGATTGGCGAGGCGCGTCCGAGTTGGCAAATCTGGAAAGAACTTGGCGAGCAGTTGGGATTAGGGCAGTACTATCCGTGGCAGGATATGCAGACGCGCCAACTCTATCAGTTGAACGGCGACCATGCCTTAGCGAAGGAACTGCGACAGAAAGGGTATCTCGAATGGGGCGTTCCGCTGCTATTACGCGAACCAGAATCCGTTCGTCAGTTTACGGCGCGTTACCCCGGCGCTATCGCGACGGACAGTGACAACACCTATGGCGAACAGCTTCGCTTCAAATCGCCCTCCGGCAAAATCGAACTTTATTCCGCAACCCTGGAGGAATTGCTCCCTGGCTACGGCGTTCCGCGCGTTCGTGACTTTGCGCTGAAAAAAGAGAATGAGCTTTACTTCATTCAGGGCAAGGTGGCCGTGCATACCAATGGCGCGACGCAGTATGTACCTTTACTCAGCGAGCTAATGTGGGATAACGCGGTCTGGGTTCATCCGCAAACGGCGCAAGAAAAAGGCATTAAGACCGGCGATGAGATCTGGCTGGAAAATGCCACGGGTAAAGAGAAAGGTAAGGCGCTGGTGACGCCCGGTATCCGCCCGGACACGCTTTTTGTCTATATGGGATTTGGCGCTAAAGCTGGGGCCAAAACGGCGGCGACGACACACGGTATCCACTGCGGAAATTTACTGCCGCACGTGACGAGTCCGGTATCCGGTACGGTAGTGCATACCGCAGGCGTGACGCTGAGCCGGGCATGAGGGAGGAGGGAACCATGAATCATTTTACGAATCAGTACGTCATGCTGCATGATGAAAAACGTTGTATCGGCTGCCAGGCGTGTACCGTTGCCTGCAAAGTGCTTAATGACGTACCGGAGGGATTTAGCCGCGTACAGGTACAAATTCGCGCCCCTGAACAGGCATCCAACGCACTAACCCATTTTCAATTTGTCCGCGTCTCCTGTCAGCACTGTGAAAATGCGCCATGTGTCAGCGTTTGTCCTACCGGAGCGTCATATCGTGATGAAAACGGGATCGTGCAGGTGGATAAATCGCGCTGTATTGGCTGCGATTATTGTGTTGCCGCGTGTCCTTTCCATGTGCGCTATTTGAATCCGCAAACCGGTGTCGCCGACAAGTGTAACTTCTGCGCCGACACGCGGTTGGCGGCTGGCCAGTCTCCGGCGTGCGTATCCGTTTGCCCAACGGACGCGCTGAAATTCGGCAGACTGGATGAGAGCGAGATCCAGCGCTGGGTCGGTCAGAAAGAGGTCTATCGCCAGCAGGAGGCGCGTAGCGGCGCGGTCAGTCTGTACCGTCGTAAAGAAGTCCATCAGGAGGGTAAAGCATGAATACTATCTGGGGAGCGGAACTACACTATGCGCCAGATTATTGGCCGCTGTGGTTAATTTATGCAGGCGTCGTGGTGCTGCTCATGCTTGTTGGGCTGGTTATCCATGCGTTATTGCGCCGGATGCTGGCGCCAAAAACGGCGGGCGGCGAAGAGCATCGTGACTATCTCTACTCGCTGGCGATTCGCCGTTGGCATTGGGGAAATGCGTTACTGTTTGTTTTATTACTGTTAAGCGGTTTATTTGGTCATTTTTCTCTCGGCCCTGTAGCGCTAATGGTACAAGTGCATACCTGGTGTGGTTTTGCCTTACTGGCTTTCTGGGGCGGGTTTGTGCTGATCAACCTCACCACAGGTAACGGGCGTCACTATCGGGTAAATTTTTCCGGACTGGTAACGCGTTGCATACGCCAGACGCGTTTTTACCTTTTTGGCATTATGAAAGGGGAAGCGCATCCGTTCGCGGCAACAGAGCAGAATAAGTTCAATCCACTGCAACAACTGGCATATCTGGCGATTATGTACGCGCTGGTACCGCTGTTAATCATCACCGGTTTGCTGTGTCTCTATCCGCAGGTTGCGGGTCTGGGCCCTGTGATGCTGGTGCTGCATATGGCGCTTGCTATCATCGGCTTACTGTTTATTTGCGCGCATCTCTATCTGTGTACTCTTGGCGACACGCCGGGACAAATTTTCCGTAGCATGGTTGACGGCTATCATCGTCATCGTACCGCGCCGCGCGGGGATAAGTCCGCCGTCTGAGCGTATCCATAAAATAATGTCAGCAAGAAAATGTGCCTTGTGTCACATTTTCTTGCAATTTATCCATGTTTGTTTAACTGAACTTCCGTAAAAAGAACGGCAAATAGAGACCATCCTGAGGACATGCTGTTGAAACGCCGTTTGTTTATTGCCGCTTCTTTATTCGCGATGCACCTTTCTCCTGCGCTTGCGGCCGATGCCGTAAGTTTTGCTCCCCAACCGCCAGCCATTGATGCAGGCGCCTGGGTGTTGATGGATTACACTACGGGGCAGGTTCTTACCGCCGGTAATGAACACCAGCAACGTAATCCCGCCAGCCTTACCAAGCTAATGACGGGCTACGTCGTCGATCGCGCCATCGATAGTCATCGTATCAGCCCTGACGATATCGTCACCGTTGGGCGCGACGCCTGGGCGAAGGATAATCCGGTGTTTGTCGGCTCCTCGTTGATGTTTTTAAAAGAAGGGGATCGCGTGTCGGTACGCGATTTAAGCCGTGGCTTAATTGTGGATTCCGGTAACGATGCCTGTGTGGCGCTGGCGGATTATATCGCGGGCGGGCAGCCGCAGTTTGTGGCGATGATGAACAGCTATGTGAAAAAACTCAATTTACAGGATACCCATTTTGAAACCGTCCACGGTCTGGATGCGCCGGGACAACATAGCTCCGCGTATGATCTGGCCGTACTCTCCCGGGCGATTATTCACGGCGAACCTGAATTTTATCACATGTACAGCGAGAAAAGCCTGACCTGGAACGGCATCACGCAGCAGAACCGCAACGGCTTGTTATGGGATAAGACCATGCATATCGATGGGCTTAAAACCGGACACACATCGGGGGCGGGATTTAATCTTATCGCATCGGCGGTGGACGGGCAGCGCCGACTTATCGCCGTCGTGATGGGAGCAAAAAGTTCGAAAGGTCGTGAGGAACAGGCGCGAAAACTGTTGCAGTGGGGCCAGCAAAACTTTGCGACGGTGCAGATTTTGCACAGCAGTAAAAAAGTGGGCAGCGAGCGAATCTGGTATGGAGACAAAGAAAAGATTGCGCTGGGTACGGAACAGGATTTCTGGATGGCGCTGCCTAAAGCGGAAATTCCGCATATCAAAGCAAAATATGTGCTGGATAGAAAAGAGCTGGAGGCGCCAATCGCCGCTCATCAACGGGTAGGTGAAATAGAGCTCTACGATCGGGATAAACTGATCGCTCAGTGGCCGCTGGTCACTCTGGAATCGGTGGGTAAAGGCGGTATGTTCTCTCGTCTGAGCGACTATTTTCAGCATAAAGCGTAAGCCGTTGTCACACACCGTTCACCGTCATCTGAGGTGCCAAAAGGGCGGGATTGCGAGGTTGCTCACAAAATGATCACGCTGTCCTTGTGACCGTAAAAGGCTGTAATTATACTGTACATTCATACAGTATAGTAAAGTGACGGAGGCAGCATGGATTACGAAATCAGGCAGGAACAAAAACGCAAGATAGCCGGTTTCCACATGGTCGGTCCATGGGAACACACCGTGAAGCAGGGTTTTGAACAACTGATGACGTGGGTGGATCGACAGCGGATCGTGCCAGTTGAATGGATTGCCGTCTATTACGACAATCCAGATGTCGTACCTGCAGAAAAACTCCGCTGCGATACCGTGGTGTCCGTGGCAGAGAATTTCATCCTGCCGGACAATAGCGAAGGCGTAATCGTGACCGCCATTGAAGGCGGCGAATATGCCACTGCTGTCGCGCGAGTGGAAGACCGTGACTTTGCGAAGCCGTGGGAACGGTTTTTTGATGTCCTCGAGCAGGATAGCGCTTATCAGATAGCCTCTGCGCCCTGTTTTGAAACCTATCTGAATAACGGCATGGAAGATGGATACTGGGATATTGAAATGTATATTCCGGTACAGCGGAAGTGATCGACTGGTTTCCTGGCTGAAAAGAGCGGACGGATAATGTGTTCCGTCCGCCAGTGCGCTATTTTTGCTATAAAGCAGGTACAATGCATTTTTTGCCATTCCCGTAAGGAGCGCAAGCGTGCGTGCCGATAAGTCATTAAGCCCTTTTGAAATACGGTTGTACCGTCATTATCGCATCGTGCATGGCATACGTATCGCCCTGGCGTTCATTCTTACCTTTCTGCTGGTTCGTCTGTTTTCTATTCCCGAGGGCACATGGCCGCTCATCACGTTAGTGGTGATTATGGGGCCCATCGCATTCTGGGGAAATGTAGTGCCTCGTGCTTTTGAGCGCATAGGCGGTACGATCCTGGGCGCGGCGTTAGGGCTGGTGGCGTTACGCCTGGAGCTCTTTTCCTTACCGCTGATGCTGGTGTGGTGTGCGATAGCGATGTTTTTGTGCGGCTGGCTGGCCTTAGGGAAAAAACCGTATCAGGCGCTACTGATAGGCATAACGCTTGCCGTTGTTGTCGGTGCTCCCGCTGGTGATATGGATACGGCATTATGGCGTGGCGGGGATGTGATTTTGGGGTCGCTACTGGCGATGTTGTTTACCGGCATCTGGCCACAGCGCGCCTTTTTGCACTGGCGCATCCAACTGGCGCATTGCGTCACGGCGTATAATCGGGTGTATCAGGCAGCGCTGTCGCCGAATTTGCTGGAGCGCCCCCGGTTGGATAAACATTTGCAACGGTTGCTGAACGATGTCGTCAAAATGCGCGGGCTGATAACGCCAGCCAGTAAAGAAACCCGGATACAAAAATCTATTTTCGAGGCCATTCAGACTATCAACCGCAATCTGGTTTGTATGCTTGAATTACAAATCAATGCCCACTGGGCGACGCGCGCCAGCCATTTTGTGATGCTTAACGCGCACACATTGCGTGAAACCCAGCAGATGACGCAGCAAACCTTGCTAACGATCGCCCACGCGTTGTTTGAAGGCAACCCGCAACCGGTACTGGCAAACACCGGTAAACTGAATGATATTGCTGCCGAGTTGCGGCAGCTAATGAACGAGCAGCAGGGCGACGCGGTGGCTGAAACCCCCATCCACGGCTATGTTTGGCTAAGTATGGAAACGGCCCGACAGTTGGAACTGCTTTCACATTTGATCTGCCGGGCTTTGCGCAAATAAAAAGCAGATGGGGCGAATGAATTTGTTGCTGCTTCGATTCAGCAAAGATTAAGAGTATGATACTAATATAAGGATAAAATGAGTGCTACTGGCAACGATTTTATCCCCGAACCTTCAGGTTTCCCCAGACGGCGACGTAACGGTGTTTCCTCTGGCGGCTTGAAGTATGACGGGGATAAACGTAATGTTTATCCACTAGCAGTTGCTTAACGAATCCGAATCTCACATTATCAGGGGTGTAAAAATGGAAACAACCAAGCCTTCTTTCCAGGACGTGCTGGAGTTTGTTCGTCTGTTCCGTCGTAAAAATAAACTGCAGCGTGAAATTCAGGACATTGAGAAGAAGATCCGTGACAACCAGAAGCGTGTGCTGCTGCTGGACAACCTGAGCGACTACATCAAGCCAGGTATGAGCGTTGAGGCGATTCAGGGTATCATCGCCAGTATGAAAAGCGACTATGAAGATCGCGTTGATGACTACATCATTAAAAATGCCGAAATCTCCAAAGAGCGTCGCGACATTTCCAAAAAGCTGAAAGCGATGGGCGAAATGAAACACGCCGATGTAAAAGCCGAATAATGCGCTACGGCAGTGGGAGCGTATATCAGGCTCTCACTGCAGTTTGACCCCGCCTGTGACCATCTTGAGTAAATGTTGTTTTGGCCAGTGTCGGGTAAGTTTTTTCTCTGCCAGCTTACCTTTCAGGCGCGCAATGTCATGACGTTTCCGGTCCAGCATCAGACCCACCACGCTACCGCTATGTGCCACGTTCAATCCGTATAAATCACACTCTTCGACCAGCGACAGCAGGGCGGTAAATCCTGGCTTAGGTAACAGCGTCTGGCTGGCGATAGCGCTAAGCGTAGCCGCCTCACCCAGTCGGAGCGGATTTTGCGTTATACAGGCTTCCTGCACCAGATTCCAGGCCTGCTGCAAGGTTGGTGAACTTGCTATTAATTTCTGCTGGCGAGGGAGACGGTGGTAATCTTGCGTGCGCAGTGTGACCGGGCTTTCCAGTACCAGCAAATCGATTGGCGGCGGTGGCTCGCAGGCGATTTGCGTGGCCGCATTATTATGATCAAACAGCGTTAACTGATGAAAAACGGTGCTATCAGTGGGTTCGATTGAGACGCAAAGCTGTGCAAGGGTGGTTTCATCCAGCGAATGGCCAAGATGATGCGCCGTTGCCACCGCCGTAGCGGCGATATCTGCGGTGCTGCTGGCCATGCCTTTGGCAACGGGAATTGACGAACGCACATCGACGCGAATCTCGTTACTCCAGTGCGCAGGATACTGCCAGTGCGCCAGAACGCGCTCCACCATCGCCCGCGACAATGGACGCTCGTTTACCAACGGCGGCGCAGCCGTGACTGCTACGGTGCTGTACCAGTCAACGGGGCAGGAGACCAGTTTCTCACTGCCCAGAATCCATCCCTGGATAAGTTCCCCGCATGAGGCGGGGCATTGCGCAACAGCCACGTTATCACCTTTCAGGTACGAATAGTGTGCGCGCATAGTGTCATGGTAAAAGCGTTATTACCATGACTTGCCGCAATGCGTCGTATAACCCTCTCAGGCTGGTACACAAAGCCCTTCCGTGGCCGGTAGCGCAATGCGCATAACGTCTTGTGCGATCATTAACTCTTCGTTGGTGTTGATGACGGCGACTTTCACCAGGGCGTTCTCCGTCTGGATAAATGTCGCATTACGCTGATTTTTCTCTTCATCAACGGCTAAGCCCAAAAATTGCAAATTATGGCACACCGCCGATCTGGTGCGCGCTGAGTTCTCGCCAATGCCCCCAGTGAATACCAGCGCATCCAGTCCTCCCATTTGCATAATATAGCTGCCAATGGTGGCGCGAATGCGTTCGGCAAACAGAGTGAGAGCGAGTTTAGCCTGCCGGTTACCGGTATTGGCTGCCTGTTCGACATCGCGGTAATCAGACGACACGCCAGAAACGCCCAGCAAGCCTGACTCATTATTTAATAACTGATTCAACTGTTGCGGCGTTTTGCTTTCGCGCTGGGCTATCCACGGCAGAATAGAGGGATCAATATCTCCGCTACGGGTGCCCATCATCACGCCTGACTGCGGCGTAAAGCCCATCGACGTATTGACCGAACGCCCGTTCTTGATGGCGCAGATGCTGCTACCGTTTCCAAGATGACAACAAATCACCCGTAATGCGCTGAGTGGTACACCCAGTTTTTCCGCCAGAACGCCGCTGACATACTTATGGCTGGTGCCATGAAAGCCATAACGGCGAATCCCCAGTTCCGCGTAATAATGCCAGGGAAGCGGGTAAATATAGGCGGGTTCATCCAGCGTCTGGTGAAATGCCGTATCAAACACGGCTACGGAAGGGGCATCAGGCAACAGTTGACGAAAAACGTGAATACCCAACGCGTTTACCGGGTTGTGAAGCGGGGCCAGTTCAGCAAGACGTTCGATTTGCGCTAACGTTTCATCCGTGACCAGCGTCGAGTCTTTAAAAAACTCACCGCCGTGCGCCACACGATGGCCCACCCCGTCAATGTCCCGCAGACTGTTAATGATTTGATAACCCAGCAGCTTTTCCAGAAGCAGCGTTACCGCATCGCGATGATCGGCAACGGGGACGGTTTCCTGCCATTTTTGGCTGTGCGTCTTAATTGTCACCTGCGCATCCGCCATACCGATACGTTCAATCAGCCCCTGACAGAGCATGTCGCCCTGCGGCATCTCCAGCAGCTGGAATTTTAACGATGAGCTGCCGGCGTTAATGGCCATTATTTTGTAAGACATAAAGGTTCCTTCGAATTCAGAAAATCCAGCACGGCGTCGAGACCCGAGTTATTCAGCGCGCTGGTAATAAAAATCTGCTGTGCGCCAGCCTGCGTAAGCCACTCCGCAACCAGCGAAATACGCTGCGGCTCGGCGAGATCGGCCTTGGTGACCAGGCCAATCGTCGGGCGGTTCATCGGGGCGGTAAAACCCGGAGAAAAGGGCGACCACTGGGCGTCGGCATTCAGCACCAGGGCGATGACGTCGGCCTCGCAGGCGCTGGTTAGCAGGGCGCTGTACAGGCAGCGGTTCTCCAGGTATTCGCCCGGCGTGTCGATGGCCATCGGCGACCATTCAATGGCCTGGGTTTTCTTATAATGGAGCGCTTCGCCGCGCAGGCTTTGGGTCAGCGAGGTTTTTCCGCACTGGCTGGGGCCGATAAACATCAAACGCTTCATGACGTTACGTCCGGGTGATCGAACAGGTGGTGAACTGCATCATTTCGCCCAGCGTGCGCGTTACCTGCTTGAGGGCATACTCGACGGCGGAAACGTCGCCGGTCAGCACCACGGCACCGGTAAAGCGATCGAGAAAACCAATTTCCACCGCGCCGGATTTAGTGGCGATATCGCAGGCGATAATCGACGCCTCGCTGGGCGTAATGGTAAGGATGCCAATGGCGGACACCGCATCCTGCAGGCCCAGCTTCTTAAATAAATCTTTTCCCGGATTAGCAATCAGGTGCGCGAGGGTGACCTGTTTTCCAGGAACGTATTCCTGAATCATGCGATCCGTTGTCGGTTGTCTTTCCATTATCCCTCCACCATCTGTCGCCACATGGCTTCATGCGGGCGCGGGATCACCGAGCGGTAAACCAGCAACCCTTTCTCGCCCGCGCTTTCGCTGGCAACCGTCACGGCGTTATTGACGTCAGAAACGTCGCCCGCCACCACCATGTAGCATTTACCGCCGATGCCGAAGGCCATATGCACCCGCACCAGGGTGACGTTTGAGCCTTTTACCGCCCGGTCTGCGGCGCTAATGCAGGCCGCTACGCTCCAGGTTTCGACGATACCTACCGCCTGGCGCTTATCGACGCTGTTCAGGCCGCTGATGGCCGGAAGTACGCTGGGATGAATATTGGCCAGCACCAGGCTGTCGACGAGCATCTCGCCGGCCTGCGACGTACCGGTTTCAATAGCCTGCTGGACAGCGCCAATATCGCCGCCAAGCATCAGTAAAAACTTCCCCGGGCAGATGGTCTTGCTGACCAGCAGATTAACGTTGGCGCTTTTCAGCATCGCATCGCCGAGTTCCATCCCTTTGGCGATGCTGGTGAGTTCTAAAATTCCTATAGCCTGAGACATGGTTAACCTCTTACAACCGTGATGGCCTGTTCGCTGATGGCCGATACAACGCCGTCGATGCTGGCGTGAATGGGTGCGCCGAGCGCGCCAGGCGGGACATCAGCAACGCATTGCCCGCGCGTCACGCGTTCTCCCACCGCAACGTTCGCTACCGCGCTGGCACCAATATGCTGGCGCAGTTGCAAAGTCACTGTTCCTACAGCCGGTTCGTCTTCAACCAGCGGCGCTTCCTGGTACCAGGGGCTTAGTCCCAGTTTGGCGATCAGCCGCTTCACCGGCACCAGGCGATATTTCGCCATTTCGTCGGACGGATTCAGCGGCCCTTTGTAGCGCTGGTTTTGCGCCCGCAGCTCGCGTTTTAACATGCGGTTGATGCGCATCGGCGAGATCCCCACCGGACAGGCCACGCTTTCGCAAACGTTGCATTCCGAGCAGGTAAGGGCGCTCAGCAGCAGCTGTGGCGTGGCAGCCTGGTGAAAGTTCACCGCCCGCACCAGCAAGTGCGGAGAGAGTTCGTGGCCGATCAGGTGTCGCGGGCAGAGATCGGTACACAGTCGGCACTGTTCGCAGACTGTGCGCGCGACGGAAAGCACCGTGCGCTCGTCCTGCATTCTCCGCTGGATAAGCGGATGGCTTTTTGGGAGCACCAGCAGGCCGCCGGTAGTTTTCGTCACCGGGTTATCAAGAGAGGTAATCAGGCCACCCATCATCGGGCCGCCGTTAATAAAACCAGGGTCGTCGACCGTTGCGCCGCCCGCCAGCGCCAGCACTTCATGCAGTGACATGCCGACAGGAACGGTAACGGTCAACGGTCTGACGACCGCGCCGTTCACGGTCAACGTGCGACGAGTGACCGGAAACTGCTGCTCGACCGCCCGGGCAATATTGAGTACCGTTTGCACGTTATTGACGACCACGCCGACGCTGGCAGGCAGCGCAGCCGGGGCGACCCGACGACCGGTTGCCATCCAGATAGTCAGCACCTCATCGCCCGCGGGATATACATCCGGCAGGATATGCAGGCGGATACCGTCTGGCAGCAGTGGAGTGAGGGCGTCGATGGCCCGGCGGTATTTTTCTTTCAGGGCTATCACCCCTTCGCGCGCGCCGGTTGCCGTCATCGCGTACTGCACGCCGCGAACAAGACGCGCGGCCTGCTGCCACATCAGTTGCTGGTCAACTTTGAGCATCGGTTCACATTCGGCGGCGTTCACCAGAAAAATCTCTACCTGCGCCTGTAGTTTGACGTGAGCGGGAAAACCTGCGCCGCCCGCGCCGACAACGCCCGCTGCGCGGACGCGCTCGCGAATTTCATCGGCGCTATGGGACATTTCAACGCTATTGATGGCGGCGCTCATAGCAGTTCCTCCAGCAGCTCGCGAATTTCCTCGGCGCTGGCCGGGCGCGGGTTGGTGCGCAGCGTGATATCCGCCAGCGCGGCCTGCACCATCGCCGGAATACGTGCGGAAAAGTCGGATCTTCCTTCTTTAAGCGCAACGGCCAGTGAGGGAAGGGCACAGCGTTGCTTAAGCAGTTCGATTTGCTGAATCAGCGCATTGATCGCCGCAACGTCATTGGCTTCTGCCGGGCAAAAACCGCAGGCTTTGGCCAGCCGCGCGTAGCGTTTGGCGGCGCGCGGGTCACCCGCGTTAAAGCGGATCACCGTCGTGAGCAGCAGCGCATTGGCCAGCCCGTGCGGCAGATGGAACTGTCCGCCGAGCTGGTGGGCTATCGCGTGGTTAAGCCCCAGCCCCGCCTGGCTGAAGGCCATCCCGGCGAGCGTTGAGGCATTGTGCATTTTCCCGCGCGTCGCCACGCAGTCGCCTTTTTCCACCGCCGTGGGCAGATACTGGAGCACCAGTTTGGCGGCTTTTTCCGCCAGCGCGTCGGTAAAGTCGCTGGCGTGCGGTGACACCCAGGCCTCCAGGGCGTGGGTCAGCACGTCCATACCGGTGTTGGCGGTAATCTGCGGCGGAACGCTGACCACCAGCTCCGGGTCAAGGATCGCCATATCCGGATACAGCGCATTGTTGAACAGCGGATACTTAATGCCTTTATCCGGGTCGCTAATTACGCAGGCGCTGGTGACTTCCGAACCGGTGCCGCTGGTGGTCGGGATCGCCACGCAGGTTTCGATATTGATGCCGCTTTGCTGGCTAAACCAGACAATCGCTTTCGCCGCGTCCATTGCCGAGCCGCCGCCAAAACCGATCACCACCTGCGGTTGCAGAGCCTGCATTTGCGCAATGCCCTGAACCACTGTGTGGATGGTGGGGTCCGGCGTTATCTCGCTAAAGACGCTGATGCGGTTATCTGCGGGCAGCGCGTTACGCAGGGTATCCAGCAGCGGCGAGCGAGCCAGAAAGCCATCGCAGATTATCCAGATGTGCTTATTGGTAAAGCGCTTGAGCACCGCCAGGCTGCCCTGACCGCTGTACAACCGCGTTTGTAGTGAGAAGGTATTCATCGCGACCTCGGTTAGCGAATAGAAAAGCCGTTGGTCAGTACGCAGCGCCGGGAACGGGCAAAAGTACGCGCTGACGTGGTCCCTTCACCGGTTGGTGTGGCGATAGTGAAGGTGGTAAAGCCTTCGCCGCCGACGCCGATCCCGGCATAAGAGGGGCCGTTTTTGACGAATATCGAGGTTTGCAGCGTGCGGGCCGCGAGGTTCAGGCGTGACACGTTCTGCGAGTGCATAATGGCGGTATGATGCAGCCCCTCTTCAACCTTCAGGGCCAGCGCCAGCGCGCTATCGAAATCGCTGACTTTTACCACTGGCAGCATCGGCATCAACTGTTCGCTGGTGACCCACGGATCGTCAGCGTTAACCAGCGCAATCAGCAGACGCGGCGCTTTTGCAGGGACAGCGATCCCGGCGGCTTCCAGCATGGCCGATGGGCTCTTGCCGACCAGTTTTTTATTCGCCTGGCCTTCAGGCAGGCAGACGGCGCGGAGTTTGTCGGTATCGGCAGGGCTTAACAGCAGCGCGCCGAAGGTTTGCATTTGCTGCACCAGACGTTCGGCGACACTCTCCACTACGATCAGGCTCTTCTCGGCAATGCAGGGCAGGTTGTAATCGAATGACGCGCCGTTGATGATATCTTCCGCCGCTTTCACCAGGTCCGCCGTTTCATCAACGATGCAGGGCGGGTTACCCGCGCCAGCGCCAATCACCTTCTTACCGCTCTTCATGCCCATTGCCACAATGCCCGGGCCGCCGGTAATGGCCAGTACTGCGATTCGCGGGTGGGCCATCATCTGCTGGGTCGCTTCGAAGGTGGGTTCAGCTACAGTCACCACCAGATTGCGGATGCCGCAGCAGCGGAAGGCAATCTCTTCAATCAGGCTGATGAGCTTCAGAGAGACCTTTTTCGCCCCCGGATGCGGGCTAAAGTAGACGCTGTTGCCCGCCGCCAACATGCTGATGCTGTTATTGATGATGGTTTCCGTCGGGTTGGTGCTTGGGGCGACCGAACCGATGACGCCAAACGGTGAGTATTCAAACAGCACCATGCCGCCGTCACCGGTCAGCGCGGTGGTGGTGAGATCTTCTACGCCCGGCGTGTTGTCCAGCGCAGCCTTGTTCTTGAGGAATTTATCTTCTTTGTTGCCCATCCCCGTTTCATTGGCGCTCTCTTCCGCCAGGGTTGCCAGTAGCGGCGTCAGCTCCTGACGCATCGCGCTGATAATGGCGCTGCGGGTTTTTAGCGGGCACTGCTGATAACGTAAGAACGCCTGGTGCGCGGCGTCGATGGCCTCGCTCACGGACTGGAAAATCCCTTTGCCCTGAGGCTGGGCCGGCGTTTGCGCCGGCGTGGTTAATTGCTCGCTAAGAATGGTGCGAATCAGGGTTTCGAGTTCAGAAGTATTCATTGATGAGTTCCCACGTTAATAGCCGCGATGGCTGTCTGTGCTATGTCCATGTCCTGCTCAACGCTGCCGCCGCTGATGCCAAGACCCCCAATTAATATGCCGTCGCGCCACAGGGCGTAACCGCCGCCAAAGGTGACCACTTTTCCCTGTAAATGACTTTCCAGGCCATAAAGCGCCGCGCCTGGCTGAACAACATCGCTCAGCTCATGGGTCGCCGTTTTCATTGCCACTGCGGTCCAGGCCTTTTTCGGCGCCAGTTCGCTGCTGACCAGCAGGGCGTCCGGCATCCGCCAGGTCACAGTTTCCGTGCCGTGCGCGTCAACGATGCTGACGACTACCGGAACCTGCAGTTGCTGCGCGCGTTCAACGGCGGCGCGGGTGAGCTGGTGCAGATCGTGGAATGAGAGGGCCACGGGCGTTGTCTCCTTGCTGCGGGTCGGCTGGCTGGCAGCCAGATAGCGCTTGCTAACTTCACGGATGATGTTGGCCTGGTGCGCATCGCTATCTTCCGCGCGGGCCAGGGCGTACAGGCAGTCCGATAAGCGGTTGATGTAGCGCATCAGCACCTGGCGTACGTTGACTTCAGTTGCCAGTTCAACCAGACGGCGTTCGGCGCGGCGCGCCAGCGTGCGGGCAAAATGTAAGCGGCTCGCGGCTTCGCAGCGTCCGGGTAAAATAAAGCTGTGCAGCGGTTCGACGCGGGCCATTGCCCGATCGATAGCGGCTTCCAGAGCCGAAATCTCTTCGCTGCTGATGTAGCGCTGTTTGGGCGACGGCTGCTCGCTGTCGCTGGCCAGCTCTGCGCTAAACCAAAAAAGTTGCTGCTGGATGGCCTCGAGTAAGGTGCGGTGATTTTCATCCGCAGCGGCGCAGGCGCACAGGCTCAGCGCGGCGTTCAGCTCATCCAGCGTGCCGTAGGCTTCAACCCGCGGGTGGGTTTTGCTCACCCGCTGGCCGGTAAACAGTGATGTGGTGCCAGCGTCACCTGTTCGGGTATAAATCGCCATAACCGCCCCTTAACGCGAAAGCGTATCTACAATGCCGACAACGGCGAGGTCGATGGCCTCATTTGGCCCGGAAAAAACGTGCCTGGCGCTGGAGCCGCCGCTGAGCAAAACCAGTTCGCCGACGCCAGCGCCGACGGAGTCCACGGCCACTTCATCGCCGGAGGTGGGCGAGGCGGGGAGTTCGCCATCGGCGCTGACCCGACGCACCAGCAGCAGCTTTTTCCCAATCAAAGAAGGTGATTTTTGCGTGGAGACAACCGCGCCCGTGACTCGTGCCAGATGCATGATTTACTCCTGCTTAATTAATTGAATATTCCGCGCATTAGCTGCTTCGCGCGCCAGGGCGGTCACGATGCATTTGCGGTGGATAACCAGACGCCCCCGGTTTAGCAGCGCGACATCGCGATAGCTCAGCACCGAACCCGCATGCAGAACCAGCGGCAGTCCGCGCTCATCGGTGAATACCACCGGCAGACGAGCCAGTTTTTTTACCGGGATAACCGGCAGCAGCTGGCTGTGCAGGCTGAGCTGTACGCGGATGCCAAACGCCAGCGCGTCGTGAATTTTCCGGGCGGCGGTATCGTCGGTTTCTGCATCCGCAAGCTGACCCAGCAGCGGCAGGTCGACGAGCAGGATGCGCAGCGACGCGTGCTGACAGAACAGCGCTGGGCAGTCGGCATCGCGAAGCTGCGCAACGCTCAGCGTCACCGTGCTCTGGGCACGGCGCTGCAGTCGGGAGACAATCTCCTCGACAATGCGCTGCAGAGTTTCGCCGTTCATCGCGGGCCTACCAGCCGGGCAAAGGCCTGCGGGTTATCGGCACCAGCGGCGTTGGCTTCATCGGTATCAATGTGCATTTCGAGGCGCATGTCCGGTGAAACGCGAATCGCCACATTGTTGAAAATCAGCCCGCGCTCGTCGCCTTCAATCGCTACCGAAACCCTATCGCTGTGGGAGACCTTCAGGATCAGCGCATCAAGCGGCGACATATGAATATGCCGCTGCGCGACGATAACCCCGGAAGGTAGCTCCAGTTCGCCAAAGGGGCTGACCAGGCGGATGCCAGGTGTGCCCTTCAGGTTGCCGGACATTCTCAGCGGCGCGGCAATCCCCAGCGTTCTCGCATCGGTACGCGAAATTTCCACCTGGCTTACCGAGCGCAGCGGGCCGAGCAGGCGCACATTGTTGAGCTGTCCTTTCGGCCCTACCAGGGTGACGGTTTGCTCCGCAGCATATTGTCCCGGCTGCAGTAGCGCTTTTTTTTCGCTGATGGGATGGCCGGGAAACAGCCGCTCATAATCCTGCGCGGACAGGTGGATATGACGGTTTGAGACGCCCAGCGGAATAGGCCGCTGGCGCATCTCGTCGAGAACTTTACGGACCGTTGATTGCAAAAGCTCTTTATCCATTACGCTTCACCTCGCTTGCCGGAATGAATGCAAAGCGTACGAGGTTCGCCCTTCTGGCGCGGACATTTTGGATCCAGACACAGATTGCAGCTGACCAGTTCTGATTCCTGCGGGGCCTCTTCGGCTGGCGCTTCAGAAACGACATCAGCTATCTCTGACGCTTCAGGCTCAGGTTCAATGACGGAGGGGGAGGGTGTCTCTGCGAGCAGGATCCCTTCTCCGGGCCTGGCGATAACCTTGTGGGCCACCAGACCATTCCGCTGTTCGGCAAATTGCGCACCGGTGGTGATGGCCGCCTGCACGGAGGCCACATCACCGGTAATTTTAATCACCATCCAGCCTGAACCATTGGTCTTTTCGAGGGCGAGCAGCGTGATAGAAGCGGATTTCGCCATGATATCGGCGCAGCTGATAGCCAGTGCCAGACCACAAACTTCAAGTAATCCCAGTGATTGCTTCACGCGGTGCTCCTTATTCGCCATCGATTAGGCTGATTTCGGTAAAATGGCCTCAACATCACTGTGCGGACGCGGGATAACGTGGCAGGATTTCACTTCACCCACGACGCTTGCCGCCGCGCTGCCGGCATCTACGGCTGCTTTAACCGCGCCGACATCGCCGCGAACCATGACGGTAACCAGGCCAGAACCAATTTTTTCGTAGCCCACCAGCTGTACGTTGGCGGATTTAACCATTGCATCGGCGGCTTCAATGGCGCCGACCAGCCCTTTTGTTTCAACCAGTCCCAGTGCGTTATTCATACTGCCGTTCTCCTGTGATTAAGCATGGAGATCCCGAAAGGGGATCCCTTTGACCAGCCGTGCCGCGTTATTACCGGTGTTGCGTTGGGCCTGACTGTCCTGATGATGCATCAGCGTAAAAAGCGGCGCCGATACGGGTAAATTCTTGTAATGTACGACCAGCGTATGTCGATCGCAGGCAATGCCGACCAGCAGCGGCGAGCTGCGCGCCGCCTGCCAGGCGCTGTCAACGACATCTCCAGCCGGGTGATGCTGAAGCAGGAAAGGGATGCCTTCCTCTTCGATACCCAGCAGCACTTCGTGCCAGAGGCTGGCGCAGTCGTTGATAACGGTAATGACGATGGCCGGGGCGCTGTGATTACTGTCCATGTGCAAACTCCTTGTGCCAGGAGAGAATCAGGCCGGTGGCCACCGCGTTTCTTGGGCCTTCGCTGCCGCGAATATTTCCTCGCCCGGCGACCAGGCGGTAGTGCGCCAGCGCATCGGTGACCAGCTGCGGAACTTCGAAATCCAGCGACGAGCCGCCGACCAGCACCATGAACGGAATATCGCGAATGTTGCCGGTTGGACTGACCTGGCGCAGCGCGCGCAGGGCGTTGGTGACAAAGACGCGTTCTTTAGCGCTGCGGCGAATGGCGCGCACTTTTTCCAGCGCTAAGTCGCCGGGAAGCGGCACCAGTTCGTCCGGTTTCACCACGCAGACGCGGGCGAACACGGCGGGAGGCAGCGGCGTCGGGAAGAACTGGACGCTGCCGTCCTCGTGGCGTAAGTGGAACAGGCTTTCGACCTTCGCCAGCGGGTATTTTTTGATCTCTTCCGCCAGATAGCGGTCTTCCAGCCCCAGCTCGCGGGCAATAATCATCGTCACCATGTCGCCTGCACCGGCGAGGTGAGTGGCGATGATTTCGCCTTTAGGGTTGATGATGGAGGCATCGGTGGAGCCCGCGCCGAGGTCAAGGATCGCCAGCGGTCGGGTGGTACCCGGCGTGGTCAGCGCGCCCAGAATGGCGGCTTCAGCCTCAGCGCCGCCGATCTGCACGTCGATATTAAGCTTCTGCTCAATTTCACGGGCAATCATCGCCATCTGCAGACGGTCTGATTTCACCATCGAGGCGATGCCGACGGCCTGCTCCAGTGAGAACTCCCCGGCCAGACCGCCGGTGACGCTCACCGGAACCGAGGTGTCAACGGCCAGAAGATCCTGAATGAAAATCTCGCTGCTGGGCTTATTGGTTAGCTCGGCCATGGTCTGGCGTACGTGCTCCAGCATGCCGCCGATATTGGTCCCGGCCTCGCCGGTGACGTTGTCGAGCTTGCCGCAGCCGTCCACCGCTTTCATGATAGCTTCGGCACCGGCGGCAACATCCACGCGCACGGTACGACCCTGAGCCTGCAGCTCCAGGTTACCGGCGGGTATTGCGCGCGCTTTGACGTCGCCGGATGGCGTTTTAACCACCACGGCGGAACGGTTGCCAATCAGCGCGCGCGCCATCGGGACGATGTTTTTCGTCTCATCGGCGTTGAGGTTGAATACGGTGGCGATGCCGTAAGGGTTGGAGAGGGTCTCGATAACCTTCCCCGGCACGGCGACTTCAATCGCCGCCAGCATCCCCAGCGGAATGCGGTCGATGTAGAGCACTTCGTCAACGATCGGCAGCGATTTTTCCAGCCGGTTGCTGACCAGCACGCCATCGTCGCGCTGCAAAATGACGCCGGTAATCTGGTATCCGGCGCGCATTGAGGCGTTGATAACATTGGCGATGTCGGCAAAATCGAATGCTGACGATACCACCAGAATATAGGACGAGTCCGCAGGGCGGGTTAACAGCTCCTCCGGCCTAATCGTGATACCCACACCAAGGCCTGCTCCGCCCGGCGTTTTTGGGTTATGGCCGATCATTGTCGATTCGGTGATGATGGTTTCGGTAATGGTTTCCATCGCCACATCGCCAATCACCGGCGTGGCTTCGTTAATGCGGATGAGCGAAATATCGCTGACATTGATCCCCGCGCGCTTTGCGACGAGGGCGAGCGCTTCCTGAATGCCGAACACGTTACGCAACGTGCCTTTGATCCCGGTGGTTTCCGCCAGCGCGCTGTGCGTAATCGTCAGTGCGCCAGTCTCATCTTGCCGCGCCAGTGCGACTTCCGTTGATGAGTTACCGATGTCAATGCCAGCTATATATCGCATACGAAATCCTTAATCGTCGCCTTTGAGTTTTTTACGCTCAACGTACAGCCCTGCCGCTTCACGAACGAAAGCTGCGCAAATCTTTGCCTGATAACGGTTTTCGAGATCGTCGGCGATAGCGAGCAGCTCTTCTTTCGTTGAACGATACGGACGAAGGGCGTTGTAGATTTCAAGAATGCGATCGTCCGGTACCGCGGTCAGTTCGGCGGCGCGTTCGAAGTTCATCGCCAGCCGGTCGCGGCCCGCATCTTTGGCGATAGACGCCTGTAAGCGCAGGGTTTCCGGGGTAATGCGCATATCCTGAGCGGTGACTTTATTGCTCAGCACGTTTTCCAGCGTAAAGTCGTCCAGCGTTTTATTGGTGGCGGTTTTCACCCATTCCGGGTGTTTGTTCGCCAGCGGGTAGTCGCTGACCTTTGCGCTGCGGGACGTGCCGCCTGCCGCAGGAGCCGCTGCTGGCGCATCGCCCTGCAGGCTGTTCATGCGGCTCAATACGTCCCGAACCATCGATTCAATTGCGTCGGTATTCATGGAGTTATCCTTTATCAAAGCGCCACGCGCAGTTCCTGCGGGTTTTTGCCCGTCACGACGTACTTGGTCTCTTTAATGTGCAAAATGGCCGACTTTGCCTGGTACTTCGGGCGTGCCATCTGGTCATTGAGCGTAGGGACCGGCTGTGGTGATTCGCGTTTCGCATAACGGGCGGCGTTTTTACCAATCTGACGGTAGGTTTCCAGCGTCAGCAGCGGCGCCTGTGGGAACAGCTCCAGGTTGGAGAGCGGCGGTAGCCCCTGCTGGTGGATAACCGTAGTGCCTTTCGACTGGATGCCGATGGAGATGCCGGAGCCGCTCAGGCGGTTACCTTCCACGGCGACGAACGCCACGTCGGAAGATTTAAAGCAGCGAATCACGCGCGCCCTGATACCTTCTTCTTCAATACCGGCAATGACTTCGCGCAAAATGCTCTTATGCGGTAAGCCGACGATATTGACGGTTTGCGCCAGGCCAAATGCCGGGCCGACGGCGATAATGACTTCGTCCTGCTGAGTGCCCTGGCGCGCTTCGCCCACTTCGGTCAGAAAGCCGTCGCCCGCAGGCGCAGCGGTCTGTGGTGCTGTGGATACCGCAGGCGCATTAAACGAGACGGGTTTATCGCTGCCCTTCATATCGCGAAGCACGTCTTCAATTATCTGGCGCAGCAATTTTTCATTAATTTCCATTTCTCACCCCTTAATCAATCTCGTTGGGATCAAGAGCGCCAGGGATGTTTTTAATCTCTTCCCAGCGTTCTCCCTGCAGGCGATAACCTGTTGCCGGACCGGCATAGTCATTGACGTCATTAACCGCAGAGAGCACTTGTCCGTCGCCGACGATAATGGCGGAGGTGTGCAAATAGTCGCCGGTTAGCTTGGCTTTCTGGATGTTGAGCATGTCCTGGGCCACGTCGGTAAACCCGCCCTGCGCCAGCGCTTTAACGACTTCCAGACCGTTGCGGTTTTTATTGATGATTTCTTGGGCGAACTTGATGTCTTCGACGATGTTACGCTCCGGCATATCTTTCGAACCGTGGGCATAGGTCGCAGCTTCAACTTCTTCATCGGTAATCGGCGGCAGTCCCATTCCGGCAAACACGGCCTGCAGCGCGCGGGCGGCTTTGTTACGGATGGCGATAACGTCCTCTTCGCGAACCGGGCGCAGACCGCCGTCCACTTTCAGGTCACGCTGGATAACGTTGTAGTCGTCAAAGTCTTCCGCATCTTCGTTGGAACCGGCGAACATGTTGTCGTAGTTCGGCACCGCGGAATAACCAGAGGAGATAAAGTCGGTACCCGGCAGGAACTGCATCAGCAGGCGCGCGGTACGACGCATATCGGAGTGGGTGAAGGTCTGGTCGTTACTGGAGGCGCATTCCAGATCCAGCGAAGAGCAGATCAGGTTTTCCGCCAGCACGGCACGAATGCCTGACGGCACGGCAGACGGTACGCCGATGCAGCTTACGGAGCCGTTTTGCAGCCCCTGAACGCCCGCGGCTTTGGTGATATAGATGCAGCGCGCTTCCAGATACAGCATGGATTTGCCTTCGGCGTAGCCCATCTGCACTTCGGAGCCGGAGCCGGAGGTGAAGCGCATTTTCAGGCCGCGAGAGGCGTAGGAAGAGGCTAAGAAGCCCTTCGACCATGGGGTATCGTCACCGTCGGTGAAGACCGGCTCGGTGCCGTAAACGGAGATGGTTTCGGCGTAGCAGGTGTGGCCCAGCATGCCGAGCTTCAGCTCGGTGGCTTCTTCCAGCGAGCATTGAGTCAGTACCCCCGGACGACCTACCTGAGAACCAACCAGCAGCGCGATGGCGTTGAACGGCGCATAGCGCGCTACCGCAACCGTCGTCTCTTGTTCGTCAAACCCGCGCCATGCGCCTTCGGCGGCATCGGCGGCAATTTGCACCGGGTTGTCTTTAACGTTGGTGACGTGCGCCTGTTGAGATGGAGTACGGCGGGCGCGCATTTTCTGCATCGCCATCATCATCTCAACCACGTTCATATGCGAAACCACTTCGACAATTTTCGCTGGGGTCATCGCGGTGGTTAGCGGAACGATTTCGCTGCGCTTGACGTTCGGATCGCACAGCATGTTAGCCAGCTTGACCGAATCCATCGCCATCACTTCTTCGGCGCGGTTCAGGTTGATGCCGTAGCGGGCGATAAAGTGGTCGATCAGGTCGAATTCGCTAACCGGTTTTCCGTCCAGCTCGGTTACCGCGCCGTTAACGATTTTTATCGACGGTTTTGGGTCGTTCGGGCTTTCCATCGCGATAAAGCCTTCTTCGATCCACTCCTTAACAAAGCCGTCCTGATTCACAGGGCGTTTCGCCAGTGCTTCAAATCTTTTCGATCTCATGAATCAGCCTCGTGGGTATCAGATGTAGGACGGGCGATCGTTTTTCGGTTCAGAACCGAGGGTCGCAAGGACGGTTTTGCCGATTTCGCGGGCGGAGGTCACCGCCTGACGGACCGCGCCGGAGTCGCCGGAAATCACCAGAATAGCTTCGTTACTAAAGCTGGTGCCGTGCGCCGGAGAGCTGTACGCCACGACTTCAACGTTGGCTGACTTCAGCGCGGTATCGGCCATCAGTACGCCGACGGAAGCCGGAGCGCCGACGATAATGCCGCAGGCGCGGCCAATCGGCGCGCCGAACGCTTTTTCCAGCGCATAGCTGGCGCGAGCGGTGTACTGCAGCTCGATATGTCCGGCTTCGTTGCCGTAAACATCACCGAAGGTGCGGTCCAGCTCTTTCAGCGCGACTTCGATACCGCGCTTGACGTCGGATACATCGTTACCGCCTAAAATAATCAGCGAACCGTGGCCCGCTCCGCCTTTGGTATCGCGCGGCAGCTCAATGCTGACCACTTCGGTGTTGGTGGCTTTCACCGCTTCGTCCGCCGCCATAATGTGCGGGCCTGCGCCGGTTCGGGCGCCGAGAATACCGATGGAACGATAGCGCTTCTCAAGCTTCATCGCGTCCAGCAGGGCGGTATCGACGTTGGCGATAACCAGGCCCAGGGTATCGCCAATGGCGGTCCCGACAAATTCCGTTAAACTGCAGCTTTTTTCTGCCATAGCCGTCTCTCGTATAGGTTGGGGTTGACCAGGGATGGCCTGTTGTTCCGGCGTTGCCACACGGGCAATCACCTGCGCCATGATCTGTTCCACCAGCTCATTGCTGCTCATTGGCTAATTCCCTTCGGTAAGATTTTTTCTACATCGGTGTGAGGGCGTGGGATGACGTGTACGGCTTTCACTTCACCCACGTTGCGTGCGGCTGCGGCACCTGCATCGGTGGCCGCTTTGACCGCGCCAACATCGCCGCGCACGATGACGGTTACCAGCCCGGAGCCAATCTTTTCATAGCCCACTAACATCACATTGGCTGACTTAACCATTGCATCAGCGGCCTCTATGGCTGCGGTTAAGCCTTTGGTTTCTACCATTCCTGGTGCTTCTTGTTGCATAAAGACCTCGCATGGAGTGTTCCGATAGTTGGGACTATAAGAAGATGCGAGGAAAAAGAATGGCTGACTTGCTGTTGAGCATCAGAAAATAATGAGAAAGCAATATGACTAAATTGCCTTTTATTTTTATAACTCATTGATAATCAATATTTAATTTATTATTGTCTATATGATTATTTTGTTTTTATTATTTCATTTTTACATTTTTGTTAGTGACGAGAGTATTTTTATTTGATATGGCGAAAGACGCAAAATGTGATGTTTATTCGAAATTGATAAGTTGGCTTGTGCAATATTTTATTATTTCAACAGGCGTATTTTATAGCTCAAATTTCCCGTGTGATGGGCTGATAAAAATATCGGAAAAGCAAAATTTTGCTATCGCAACACGATTTTTCCGGAAGGCAGGCCCGCAGGTTGCCAACAATTTACAGGCGGCACTTTTTATAGTGAGGTTAGCTGTACTCTACCGCCAGCCGAAACTTGCGCTGGCCAGGACACGAACTTTGCTCAGAAGGTGTCACATGAATGATTCTCTAAAGGCGCAATGTGGTGCGGAATTTTTAGGCACCGGACTCTTTTTGTTTTTTGGTATCGGTTGTTTGAGCGCGCTCAAAGTCGCAGGCGCCAGCCTCGGATTATGGGAGATTTGCATTATTTGGGGGCTTGGAATTTCACTGGCCGTTTACCTTACTGCCGGAATCTCCGGCGGACATCTTAACCCTGCGGTGACGATTGCGCTGTGGCTGTTTGCCTGCTTTCCCAAACAGAAAGTATTGCCTTATATTATTGCCCAGTTTGCCGGCGCTTTTGGCGGCGCTCTGCTGGCGTATGTGCTTTATAGTAGCCTTTTTACTGAATTTGAGACTGCGCATCATATGGTGCGCGGTAGCGTCGAAAGTTTGCAATTAGCCAGCATTTTCAGTACCTATCCGGCCGCAGCGCTAAATGTATGGCAGGCTGCGTTGGTGGAAGTGGTCATTACGTCGATTCTGATGGGCATGATCATGGCATTGACGGATGATGGCAATGGCATTCCTAAAGGGCCGCTTGCGCCTTTGCTTATTGGGATATTGGTTGCCGTTATCGGCGCGTCTACTGGACCCCTTACCGGTTTTGCAATGAACCCGGCGCGTGATTTCGGTCCCAAACTGTTCACATGGTTAGCGGGGTGGGGGAACATGGCGATGAGCGGTGGGCGAGAGATCCCTTATTTTATCGTGCCGATTGTCGCGCCTGTTATCGGCGCCTGTGCCGGAGCAGCCATATATCGCTATTTTATTGGTAAGAATTTACCTTGTAACCGCTGTGAACTGTAAGGAAATGCGAACCAGATTCACAGCAATGATGTATCGTAAAAACAGGTGAGATAATTTCGTGATCTGCTTTCACGAACTGATCAAAACGTCTCCCAGCAATGGGAGACTTTTGATATTGTCATTGTACTTTTTATCAGGGCCAGGATAATGCTAATAAAAAGTGAATGTAAATAATGTGTTTTGTTTATAACAATAAATTAACTGAGGGGTTTTATCATGATTTCTGCGAGCGCTCTGAACTCAGAACTCATTAATAAAATCGCACAGGATTTTGCACAAGCCACCGGTCTGGCGGTTGTGGTTGTCAATATTCATGGTGATGAAATATCTGAGCTATTCAATTTCACGCCGTTTTGTCAGTTGATGCGGCAGCATCCCCAGCATAGTACACGTTGTCGTATGAGCGATCGCTGCGGGGGACTGGAGGCATCGAAGTCCGATCAACCCTGTATTTATCGTTGTCATGCCGGTCTAACGGATTTTTCTATTCCGCTGGTAATCGCAGGGCATTTAGTTGGCTTTGTTTTATGCGGGCAGGTTCGTTTAAGTAATGACGTGGAGCTGGTAAACATTCTTAATGTTGACGATCGCTGGCAGGCTGACCCTGAGCTCTTGAATGAATTTCGGAATGTGCCAGAGATGGACTATTCACGCGTTATCGCTTCCGCCGATCTTCTTAAACTGATTGTTGAGAATTGCCTGAAAAAACAGCTCAATTTCGTGGTTATCAAAGACAATCCGCAGCAATCGGAGGCAAATAAAACCACTCGTGGTCCCACTCCGCATGACAGTAAAATGAAAAAAGCGCTTCGCTATATTGATGCGCATTTGTCCGACGATCTTCGTCTTGAGGATGTCGCCTCACATGTCTATCTCAGCCCCTATTACTTCAGTAAGCTATTCAAGAAATATCAGGGAATCGGATTTAATGCGTGGGTAAACCGCCAGAGAATGGTTAGCGCCAGAGAATTGCTTTGCCATAGTGACTGGAGTATTGCCAGTATTGCGCGTAATTTAGGCTTTTCGCAAACCAGCTATTTTTGCAAAGTCTTCCGCCAGACCTATCAGGTTACGCCGCAGGCTTATCGCCAGCAGATAAATGAGAATTCTCATCCTCCATCGTTATGAATAGCAATATTTTGCTATTGCCGATTTTTGATAGTCTTTTGTATCTTAATCATTTCAGAAAGAAAATTTATCTGGTGTAACAATAAATTGTCATAGCGCAACAAAATAATAAAATTTAGGGCATAAACTGCACCAGTTTTTATTTTTGTGATGAAGTACAGTGTCAGGAAAGATAAGTTTTATTACGCTTTGTCGATACGTTTTATCGTCAATATACCGGTAAGGATGAGTAGATTAACGTCAGACGAGCAACCGCTCAGGCTATTGCTCACAGAAATGTAAAACGTAGCACATTATTAATTGTCGTTATGGGTGTGCCGTACAGCCATAACGTAAACCAACAGGTTTGCCACATTTGTGGTAGGGAAGGGGGTGAAAATCCCCCGCAGCCCCCGCTGCTGTGATGCTGACGACCCCGTAAAGACCACTGATCGCAAGATTGGGAAGGACGGGCGAGGAGGACGCTAAGCCAGAAGACCTGCCTGTCGGTGATAACCAACAACTTCGGTGGGAAGTGGGTTGCGAAGACGCGTACAGTCGAAAGACTGAACATGCGCGTACCTGTATACCCCTACCACCCTGAACAGGATCAGGGTAATGGCGGCAAGGCATCACGCATTTATTCTTGCAGGCACAGGAAGCGGTTGCGGCAAAACCACGGTGACGCTTGGTTTGTTGAGGCTGCTGCAAAAACGCGCGCTGCGCGTACAGCCGTTTAAAGTTGGGCCAGATTACCTTGATACCGGCTGGCATACCGCTATCTGTGGCGTGGCGTCCCGTAATCTTGACAGTTTCATTCTTCCTCCTCCTGTTCTCAACGCCTTATTTTGCGAACAAATGCGGCAGGCGGATATCGCTGTCATTGAAGGCGTCATGGGGCTGTATGACGGCTATGGCGTCGACCCCAATTACTGCAGCACAGCCGCGATGGCCAAACAGCTTGGTTGCCCGGTCATCCTACTGGTGGACGGCAAGGCTGTTTCAACGTCGCTTGCGGCTACCGTTATGGGATTTCAGCACTTCGACCTGACCCTCAACCTCGCGGGCGTGATTGTGAATCGCGTCACTAGCGACGCCCACTATCAGCTCCTCAAAAATGCCATTGAACATTATTGCTCACTGCCGGTACTGGGGTATGTCCCTCCTTGCGACGGCGTCGCATTACCTGAACGCCACCTGGGGTTGATTACCGCCAGAGAATCCCTCGTCAATCAGCAATCATGGCATGATTTTGCCGCCTCGCTGGAACAAACAGTGGATGTGGATGCGCTACTCTCGCTGAGCGTGTTATCAGCGCTTCCGACGGGAATGTGGCCTGAGCGCCCCGATAACACAGCGGGGGCAGGGCTGACGCTTGCTCTGGCGGATGATGAGGCCTTTAACTTTTATTATCCCGATAACATCGATTTTCTGGAGCGTGCCGGCGTTAACATTGTGCGTTTTAGCCCACTGCATGACCGCGCATTGCCTGATTGTCAGATGATCTGGCTGGGCGGTGGATATCCTGAATTATACGCCGCGGATCTGGCGGCAAATACGGCGATGTTAAAACATTTGCGGGCGGCGCATCAGCGCGGCGTGGCGATTTACGCGGAGTGTGGCGGTCTGATGTATCTGGGGAGCACTCTGGAGGATAGCGGTGGGGAAATTCATCAGATGGCGAATATTATCCCCGGTCACAGCAAAATGGGTAAGCGACTTACCCGCTTTGGTTATTGTGAGGCGCAGGCTATGCAGCCAACGCTATTGGCGGTGCCTGGCGAGATAGTGCGCGGCCATGAATTTCACTACTCAGATTTTATCCCCGAAACACCCGCCGTTATGGCCTGTCGTAAGGTTCGCGATGGCCGCGTGTTACAGGAATGGGCTGGCGGCTGGCAGACAGGCAACACGTTTGCCAGCTATCTGCACGTCCATTTCGCCCAGCGTCTGGAAATGTTGCAGCACTGGCTGGCGGCGGCGAGGCGCGTATTATGACGATCCTTGCCTGGTGTATCGCCTGGGTGCTGGATTTTATCATCGGCGACCCTCAACACTGGCCCCATCCGGTACGCTGGATAGGCCGTTTAATCACGTTTGTGCAGCGTATTGTGCGTCGCTATTGTCCCGGCGATAAAGCGCTGCGGATTGGCGGCGGCGTAATGTGGGTTGTGGTTGTCGGGGCGACCTGGGGCGTGGCATGGGGCGTACTGGCGCTGGCGCAGCGGATTCACCCCTGGTTTGGCTGGAGCGTCGAAGTCTGGATGATCTTTACCACGCTGGCCGGACGCTCTCTGGCCCGCGCCGCACAGGAGGTTGAACGACCGTTGCGGGAGAACGACCTTGCGGAAAGCCGAATAAAACTCTCCTGGATCGTCGGGCGCGATACGTCGCAACTTCAGCCAGCGCAGATCAATCGCGCTGTGGTGGAAACGGTTGCAGAAAACACCGTTGACGGCATTATCGCGCCGCTCTTTTTCCTCTTTCTCGGCGGCGCGCCGCTGGCGATGGCCTACAAAGCCGTCAATACCCTGGATTCAATGGTGGGCTACAAACATGAAAAATACCGGGCGATTGGTATGGTCAGCGCCCGTATGGACGACGTAGCGAACTATCTTCCCGCCCGACTGAGCTGGCTGTTGCTGGGCATTGCGGCAGGACTGTGTCGCCTGAGTGGTTGGCGGGCGCTGCGTATTGGCTGGCGTGACCGTTATAACCACAGTAGCCCAAATTGCGCCTGGTCGGAAGCGTGTGTGGCCGGCGCCTTAGGTATCCAGCTCGGCGGCCCAAATAACTACTTTGGCGAGCGTGTGGACAAGCCCTGGATCGGCGACGCGCAGCGCGATATTTCCGTAGACGATATTTCCCGAACGATTCGATTGATGTGGGTCGCTTCAACCCTGGCGCTGGCGCTGTTTATTGCGGCGCGGTGCGGGTTATCTGGCGTGGCCTGAGGACGACAGTATGCATTATATCCAGCAGCCCCAAACCATTGAGGCCAACAGTTTCACCATTATTAGCGACATTATTCGCGAAACGCGTCCTGATTACCGTTTCGCCAGTCCGCTCCATGAGGCCATTATCAAGCGGGTTATTCATACCACCGCCGATTTCGACTGGCTGGACATTTTGTGGTTCTCTGCCGATGCGCTGGAGCAGCTTTGTGATGCGTTACGCCATCCGTGCATTATTTATACCGATACCACGATGGCGCTGTCCGGCATTAATAAAAGATTACTGGCGACGTTTGGCGGCGAGTGTCGCTGTTATATCAGCGATCCGCGCGTGGTGCGCGCCGCACAAACGCAGGGGATTACCCGTTCAATGGCCGCCGTCGATATCGCTATCGCCGAGGAGGAGAAAAACAAGCTCTTTGTTTTCGGTAATGCGCCGACGGCCCTGTTCCGTTTGCTTGAACATAACGTGACGGTGAGCGGCGTGGTGGGCGTACCGGTAGGCTTTGTCGGCGCGGCGGAGTCCAAAGAGGCACTCACCCATAGCCATTTCCCCGCGGTTGCCGCGTTAGGGCGTAAAGGCGGCAGTAACGTGGCTGCCGCTATCGTCAATGCGCTGCTCTATCATCTCCGGGAGGCCTGATGAGCGAGCTTTCTTTTGACGCGCCGGTCTGGCACCACGGTAAAGCGTTACGTAAAGGATATACCACCGGTTCCTGCGCGACGGCGGCGGCAAAAGTCGCCGCGCTGATGGTATTACGTCAACATCTGATTCATCAGGTCTCCATCGTCACGCCGTCGGGCGTCACGCTATGCCTGAACGTGGAGTCGCCGCACATTGAAGGCCAGCAGGCGATAGCCGCAATTCGTAAAGATGGCGGCGATGACGTGGATGCCACGCACGGAATGCTGATTTTTGCCCGCGTTACGCTCAACGACAGCGGTGAGATTACGCTCACTGGCGGCGAAGGTATTGGTACGGTAACGCGTAAAGGGATTGGACTGCCGCTCGGGAGCGCCGCCATCAATCGTACGCCGCGCCATACCATTGAGTCAGCGGTGCGCGAAGCGATAGGCCCGGCGCGTGGGGCCGATGTGGAGATTTTTGCCCCGGAAGGCGAAGTGCGGGCGCAAAAAACGTATAACTCGCGGCTTGGCATCCTTGGCGGCATTTCCATTATTGGCACTACCGGCATTGTGACGCCGATGTCGGAAGAAAGCTGGAAACGCTCACTATCGCTGGAACTGGAGATCAAACGGGCGTCAGGATTAACGCGGGTGATACTCGTGCCGGGCAACCACGGCGAACGGTTTGTTCGCGAACAAATGGGCGTCGACACACAGGCAGTCGTCACCATGAGCAATTTTGTCGGCTACATGATTGAAGAGGCGGTACGGCTGGGATTTTGCCAGATAGTGCTGGTGGGGCATCCTGGAAAACTGATCAAAATCGCCGCCGGGATCTTTCATACCCATAGCCATATTGCCGATGCGCGCATGGAAACGCTGGTCGCGCATTTAGCTTTACTGGGCGCGCCGCTGGAGTTACTCACCCTGGTCGGCGATTGCGATACCACTGAAGCGGCAATGGAGCACATTGAAGCATATGGCTTCGGGCATATCTATAACCATCTTGCCAGGCGTATTTGTTTGCGAGTCATGCAGATGCTGCGTTTTACCAAAACGCCGCCTGTCTGCGACGCCATCCTGTTTTCTTTTGATAACCATATTCTCGGCAGTAATCGTCCCGTCGACGAGATTGCTAAGGAGCTACAATGCTAACGGTCGTGGGAATGGGGCCCGCCGGACGGCATTTGATGACCCCTGCGGCGCTGGAAGCGATAGACCACGCCGATGCGCTGGCAGGCGGTAAACGGCATTTGGCGCAGTTTCCGGCGTTTGGCGGCGAACGATTTACGCTGGGCGCGGATATTGGCGCGTTGTTGTCCTGGATTGCCGCCCGCTGGGATAAAGGGATCGTGGTGCTGGCCTCCGGCGATCCGCTGTTTTATGGCATCGGTACACGCCTGGTGGCGCATTTTGGTATCGAACAGGTTCGCATTATCCCTGGCATCAGCGCCGTACAGTATCTGTGCGCGCAGGCTGGAATTGATATGAATGACATGTGGTTGACCAGTAGCCACGGTCGTTGCGTCAGCTTCGATCAGTTGGCGAGCCATCGCAAAGTGGCGATGGTCACGGATGCCCGCTGCGGGCCGCGAGAAATCGCGCGGGAACTGGTCGCGCGGGGCAAAGGGCATCGCTTAATGGTGATTGGTGAAAATCTGGCGATGGAAAATGAGCGGATCCACTGGCTACCCGTCAGTGCGGTCAACGCCGACTATGAAATGAATACAGTGGTGATCCTGGATGAAAGATGAGCTTTTTCTGCGCGGCGAGAACGTGCCAATGACCAAAGAGGCGGTACGGGCGCTGGCGCTGTCGAAACTTGAGCTCCACCGCGCCAGTCACCTGATTGACGTCGGGGCGGGAACGGGAAGCGTCTCAATTGAAGCGGCGCTGCAATTTCCTTCGTTGCAGGTGACGGCTATCGAGCGTAATCCTGCCGCGCTACGGCTGCTTGATGAGAATCGTCAGCGCTTTGCCTGCGGCAATATCGATATTCTCCCCGGCGAAGCGCCAATGACCATAACCGGGAAAGCCGATGCGGTGTTTATGGGCGGCAGCGGCGGACATCTGACGGCGCTGATTGACTGGGCGATGGGCCATCTGCATCCCGGTGGCCGTCTGGTGATGACCTTTATCTTGCAGGAAAACCTTCATAGCGCGCTGGCGCATCTTGCGCACATCGGCGCATGTCGAATGGACTGTGTACAGCTTCAGCTTTCATCGTTAACGCCGCTGGGGGCGGGGCACTATTTCAAACCGAACAATCCTGTTTTTGTTATCGCCTGTCAGAAGGAAGAAAACCATGTCAGAGACATTTGATCCACGCTGTGTATGGTTCGTCGGCGCCGGGCCGGGCGATCGCGAGCTGATCACGCTTAAAGGCTACCGCCTGCTGCAACAGGCGCAGGTAGTTATCTATGCCGGTTCGCTGATCAATACCGAATTGCTGGATTACTGCCCCGCGCAGGCAGAACGCTACGACAGCGCCGAACTGCATCTTGAGCAGATTATCGAGCTGATGGCGGCGGGCGTGAAAGCGGGAAAAACGGTGGTGCGTTTGCAAGCGGGCGATGTCTCGCTGTACGGCTCCGTACGTGAGCAAGGCGAAGAGTTAACCCGCCGTGGTATCGACTGGCAGGTAGTGCCTGGCGTCAGCGCGTTTCTCGGCGCTGCGGTGGAGCTGGGTGTGGAATATACCGTACCGGAGGTATCGCAGAGTCTCATTATTACCCGTCTGGAAGGGCGTACGCCAGTACCGGCGCGCGAGCAACTGGAGGCGTTCGCCAGTCACCAGACGTCGATGGCGATTTATCTCTCCGTTCAGCGTATTCACCGAGTGGCGGAACGTCTCATTGCCGGCGGTTATCCGGCAGCTACGCCTGTCGCGGTCATCTATAAGGCTACCTGGCCGGAAAGCCAGACCGTTCGCGGCACGTTAGCGGATATTAGCGACAAAGTACGTGATGCTGGCATCCGTAAGACGGCGCTGATTCTGGTCGGGAATTTTCTGGGTAAGGAGTATCACTACTCAAGACTTTATGCAGCGGACTTTAGCCATGAATACCGTAAAGCCTGAATCCATTGCGTTGTTTTGCCTGACGCCCGGCGGCGTGGCGCTGGCAAAGAGACTCTCCGCGATGCTGCCGTTAACCTGCTTTACCAGTGAAAAACTGCGGGAAGAGGGATTTATTCCCTTCGATGGCGGATTCGCTAATACCGCCCGGCAGGCTTTTACCACTTATACCGCGCTTATTTTTATCGGCGCGACCGGCATTGCCGTTCGTGTCCTGGCGCCGTTAGTGAACGACAAGTTCAGCGATCCGGCGGTGGTCGTCATTGATGAACGAGGTCAGCATGTCATTAGCCTGCTTTCCGGTCATGCGGGCGGGGCCAATGCCTTGACGCGCTACCTGGCAGGAATGTTAGGCGCCGATCCGGTGATTACCACGGCAACGGATGTCAATGAGATGTCCGCGTTGGACACCTTAGCTTTCCAGCTTAACGCCCGCATGTCCGATCTTCGCACGGCGGTAAAAACCGTTAACCAGATGTTGGTCAGTCATCAACGTGTGGGGTTATGGTGGGATGCCGAACTAACGGAAGAGATCGGCCAGTGCGATATTCGCGGTTTTATCCCTGTTGATGATTTGCAGCGGTTGCCTGAGCTGGATGCGCTTATCTGCGTCTCTTTGCGTAATGACCTCCCTGAGCTTCCCGTACTGCACTGGAAACTGGTGCCCCAGCGTGTGGTGGCGGGAATTGGCTGTCGCCGCGATACGCCATTTCCCCTGTTAGCGACATTACTGGCGCGTCAGCTTGAAGCGCAGAAACTCGATCCGCTGGCGTTAAAAGCGATTGGCAGCGTCACGCTCAAAAAAGGGGAGCCGGGGCTTATTCAGCTCGCCTCCTGCTGCCGCGTGCCTTTTAAAACCTTTACCGCCGAAGCGTTGCGTGAATTCGAACACCATTTTCCCGGTTCTGGCTTCGTCAGAAAAACGGTGGGCGTTGGCAGCGTATCCGGCCCGGCAGCGTGGTTATTAAGCCAGGGACAATTGTTAGGCGAGACCCTGCGAGAACAGGGCGTCACTATTACTTTGGGAATTTCACACTGATGTTAAGCGTAATCGGAATTGGCCCTGGCTCACAGTCAATGATGACCATGGAAGCGATTGAGGCGTTACAGGCGGCGGAAATCGTCGTGGGCTACAAAACCTATACCCATCTGGTTAAAGCATTCACCGGCGATAAGCAGGTGATCAAGACCGGCATGTGTAAGGAAATTGAACGCTGCCAGGCGGCTATTGAACTGGCGCAGGCTGGGCATAACGTAGCGCTCATCAGCAGCGGGGATGCGGGAATTTACGGCATGGCGGGTCTGGTGCTGGAACTGGTCGGCAAGCAAAAACTGGACGTCGAGGTGCGGCTCATTCCTGGCATGACCGCCAGCATCGCCGCCGCCTCTTTACTGGGCGCGCCGTTGATGCATGACTTCTGTCATATCAGCCTCAGCGACCTGCTGACCCCGTGGCCGGTTATTGAAAAACGTATTGTTGCCGCCGGAGAGGCAGACTTTGTTATCTGTTTTTACAACCCGCGCAGCCGCGGGCGCGAAGGGCATCTGGCGCGCGCGTTTGACCTGCTTGCCGCCAGTAAAAGCGCGCAAACGCCGGTTGGCGTGGTGAAATCCGCCGGACGTAAGAAAGAGGAAAAATGGCTGACTACGCTCGGCGATATGGATTTTGAACCGGTAGATATGACCAGTCTGGTCATCGTTGGTAATAAAACGACCTATGTTCAGGATGGGCTGATGATAACGCCGCGAGGTTACACGTTGTGAATGAGGGGGAGGTGCTGGTGGTGGGCGGCACCAGCGATGCGCGCGCGTTATGCCGACAACTGGATGCGGCGAACGTCGCGTACACCTTATCCGTGGCGACGCCAGCCGGAAAAGCGCTGGCTGGCGACATTAAAGGACAGGTGCGCTGTGGTCGTCTGGAGTACGGGCAGATGGTCGCCTGGCTAAAAGAAAACCGTACTCGCTGGGTAATAGATGCATCGCATCCTTATGCAGAAATGGTCAGCCATAACCTCCTTCGCGCCTGTGAAACGGCGGGCGTGTTGTTAAGTCGTTATCAGCGTCCGGAGCAGCTTAGCAATCTGACGCATCCGCTTCTCTATACGGAGCGCAGTATTGCCGATGCCTGCGAGATAGCGAGGCGTTTTGGTCCGCGCGTGTTACTGACGACCGGCAGTAAAGATCTGGCCGTCTGGCGTGCCGGGCTGGCGGAAAAAACGTTGCTGGCGCGCGTACTGCCCGTGGCGGAGGTGATTCAACGCTGCAGCGAACTGGGGTTCGGCGTTGGAGAAATTTTCGCACTGTGTGGGCCGTTCAGCGCTGATTTTAACGCCGCGTTTTACCACCAGTGCCGGGCCGACGTAGTCATTACCAAAGCATCCGGCGCGGAGGGGGGATATCAGGAAAAAGTTCAGCCCTGTCTGGATGCGGGCATTCCCTGCATCGTTATTGCGCGCCCGACGCCGCTTGTGACGGGTGATGAGTTACTGGAAAGCCAGGCCGCCTTTGCGCAGCGTTTATCGCGCTGGCTGGCCGCAGCTAAGGAGTAAAAATGAAAAAGCGCTTCTGGTGGTCAGTTTTGGCACCAGCTATCACGACACCTGTGAAAAAAACATTGTGGCGTGCGAACGTGATCTGGCGGCGTCTTGTCCCGATCGCGACCTGTTTCGCGCCTTCACTTCCGGAATGATCATTCGCAAGCTTCGCCAGCGTGACGGTATCGACATCGATACGCCATTACAGGCTTTGCAAAAGCTTGCCGCACAGGGATATCAGGACGTGGCGATTCAGTCGTTGCACATTATTAACGGCGACGAATATGAAAAAATTGGCCGTGAAGTACAACTCTTGCGTCCGTTATTCACTCGCCTGACGCTGGGCGTGCCGTTGCTGAGCAGCCATAACGATTATGTGCAGCTAATGCAGGCGTTGCGACAACAGATGCCATCGCTCAGACAAACGGAGAAAGTCGTTTTTATGGGCCACGGCGCCAGCCATCACGCATTCGCAGCTTATGCCTGTCTCGATCATATGATGACCGCGCAGCGCTTTCCGGCGCGCGTCGGCGCCGTAGAAAGCTACCCGGAGGTCGACATCCTGATCGACAGCCTGCGTGACGAAGGCGTCACCGGCGTACATTTGATGCCATTAATGCTGGTGGCGGGCGATCACGCCATTAATGATATGGCTTCAGACGACGGCGACTCATGGAAAATGCGCTTTAACGCGGCGGGCATTCCGGCGACGCCGTGGCTGAGCGGGCTGGGAGAAAACCCGGCTATCCGGGCGATGTTTGTCGCGCATTTGCGCCAGGCGCTGAACATGACGGTAGAGGAGGCGGCATGAACGGTAAATTATACGCATTAAGTACCGGGCCAGGCGCGCCCGACCTGATAACCGTCCGCGCAGCGCGGATTCTTGGCTCGCTGGACATTCTGTATGCGCCCGCCGGTCGTAAGGGGGGCGATAGCCTGGCGCTGTCGATTGTGCGCGACTATCTCGGCGAGCAGACGGAAGTACGTTGTTGCCATTTCCCTATGAGCGCTGACGGCGCCGAGAAAGAAGCGGTCTGGAACGAGGTTGCCGCCGCGCTTACCACAGAGGTGGAAGCGGGTAAACAGGTCGGTTTTATTACCCTGGGCGATGCGATGCTATTCAGTACCTGGATTTTTTTACTCCAGAGAATCGGCTGCCCGGAGTGGCTGGAGATTGTCCCCGGCGTCACGTCCTTCGCCGCGATAGCCGCCCGCGCGAAAATGCCGCTCGCCATAGAACGGCAATCGCTGGCGGTTATTTCTTGTACCGCGCCGGAGGCGGAAATAGCCCAGGCGCTACAACAGCATGATAGCCTGGTGTTGATGAAAGTGTATGGCCGATTCGCCCGTATTAAAGCGTTGCTGGCGCAGGCTGGCCTGCTGGAATGCGCCTTAATGATGTCCGAGGCCACGCTGCTCGGCGAGCAGTGCTGGCGCCACCTCCACGAGGTCAACGATGATCGAGCGTTGCCCTATTTTTCGACCATTCTGGTCAATAAACAGTGGGAGTATGCAGAATGAAACTTGAACAGCAGCTTAGACAGTTGTCTTTCAGTGGACTGGCTGCAGCGCTATTGCTGATGGTTGTCCCGCAACAGGCGTTTGCGATGCATATCATGGAGGGCTTTTTACCGCCAGTGTGGGCGCTGGCCTGGTGGTTACTGTTTTTACCCTGCTTGTGGTATGGGCTGGTACGCTTACGGCGTATTGTGCAGGAGGATAATCATCAGAAGGTACTGCTGGCGCTGTGCGGCGCGTTTATTTTTGTCCTGTCCGCGCTCAAAATTCCGTCGGTAACGGGGAGTTGTTCACATCCGACCGGCGTTGGTCTGGCGGTTATCTTGTTCGGGCCTGGGGTGGTGGCGATTCTCGGCGCGGTTGTGCTGTTGTTTCAGGCGCTATTGCTGGCGCATGGCGGCCTGACGACGCTTGGCGCAAATGGAATGTCGATGGCGGTGATTGGCCCGGTTGTCGGTTATCTGGTGTGGAAAATGGCCTGCCGTGCCGGACTGCGCCGCGATGTCGCCGTTTTTCTGTGCGCGATGCTGGCGGATTTGGCGACCTATTTTGTGACTTCAGTCCAGCTTGGCGTTGCGTTTCCAGATCCCCATGCCGGAGCGACAGGGTCTGTTGTGAAGTTTATGGGGATTTTCTGCCTCACACAGATTCCTGTCGCTATTGCTGAAGGTTTATTAACCGTCATGATTTATGACCAGTTAACCAAACGGCAAGTGATTACCGTACAAGGACATTAAAATGAAAAAAACGTTGATGTTGTTAGCGATGGTGGTGGCGTTGGTGATTCTGCCGTTTTTTATTAACCATGGCGGTGAATATGGCGGTTCAGACGGCGAAGCGGAAAGCCAGATTCAGGCTATTGCGCCGCAGTATAAACCCTGGTTTCAGCCGTTATATGAACCTGCCAGCGGTGAAATTGAAAGCCTGCTGTTTACCCTTCAGGGCTCTCTTGGCGCGGCGGTGATTTTTTATATCCTGGGGTATTGCAAAGGTAAACAACGCCGTGATGACCGGGCTTGATCGACTCAGCTATCAAAGCCGCTGGGCACACGTTGCGCCGCAGCGCAAGTTTTTGCTGTGGCTGGCGATGATAATACTGGCGTTTGTTCTGCCGCCTGTAGGGCAGGGCATTGAGCTGCTGATCATTGCCGGATTGAGCTGTTGGCTATTGCGCATATCCCTCTGGCGCTGGTGTCGATGGATGGCGATACCTTTTGGATTTTTGTTGGTCGGCGTGATAACGATTATCTTCAGCATCAGCCGCGAGCCGCAAATGCTGCTGGCTGGCATATCTGTTGGGCCGTACTGGATCGGGATTACCCGTGCGGGCGTGGTTACGGCGAATGAAACGTTCTGGCGTAGCCTGACGGCGCTGTCCGCGACGTTGTGGCTGGTGATGAACCTACCGTTTCCGCAGTTAATTAGCTTGCTTAAGCGCGCGCATATTCCACGCCTGCTTACCGAGCAAATCCTGTTAACGTGGCGCTTTCTCTTTATTCTTCTGGATGAGGCGGCGGCAATTCGTCGCTCGCAAACGCTGCGTTTTGGTTATTGCAGCCTGCCGAACGGCTATCGATCTCTGGCAATGCTGACTGGACTCCTGTTTACGCGGGTGTTAATGCGTTATCAGCAAATGACTACCACGCTGGATATCAAACTGTATCAGGGTGATTTTCACCTGTAAGGACTATTATGCTTGCCACTTCAGACCTGTGGTTCCGATATCAGGATGAGCCGGTACTTAAAGGGTTAAATCTGGATTTTTCGCTCTCGCCTGTTACCGGTTTGGTGGGCGCGAACGGCTGTGGGAAGTCTACGCTTTTTATGAACCTGAGCGGCCTGTTGCGTCCGCAAAAAGGGGCCGTGTTGTGGCAGGGAAAACCGCTGGATTACAGCAAGCGCGGACTACTGGCGCTGCGCCAGCAAGTTGCGACGGTTTTTCAGGACCCTGAACAGCAGATTTTTTATACTGATATCGATAGCGACATTGCGTTTAGTTTACGTAATTTGGGGGTGCCGGAGGCGGAAATCACGCGCCGCGTCGACGAGGCGCTAACGCTGGTTGACGCCCAACATTTTCGCCATCAGCCCATTCAGTGTTTGAGTCATGGGCAAAAAAAACGTGTGGCTATCGCCGGAGCGCTGGTGCTACAGGCGCGCTATCTATTGCTGGATGAACCCACTGCTGGTCTCGATCCCGCAGGGCGCACTCAGATGCTTGCTATCATCAGGCGGATTGTGGCGCAGGGCAATCATGTCATTATCTCCAGCCATGATATCGATCTTATTTATGAAATTAGCGATGCCGTATACGTGTTACGCCAGGGCCAGATCCTGACGCATGGCGCGCCTGGCGAGGTTTTCGCGTGTACGGAAGCGATGGAACAAGCGGGGCTAACCCAGCCCTGGCTGGTCAAACTTCATACTCAACTGGGACTGCCGCTGTGTAAAACAGAAACGGAGTTTTTTCATCGAATGCAAAAGTGCGCATTCAGGGAGGCGTCATGACGCAGGCAGTTATGTTGCAGGGGACGGCATCCGACGTCGGCAAAAGTGTGCTGGCGGCGGGTTTATGCCGCATTTTTTATCAGGATGGTCTGCGTACCGCGCCGTTTAAATCGCAAAATATGGCGCTTAATTCTGGTATTACGTCGGATGGTAAAGAGATGGGGCGGGCGCAGATTTTTCAGGCGGAAGCCGCGGGGATCACGCCAGATGTGCGTATGAACCCGGTGCTGCTCAAACCGACCAGCGATCGCCAGGCGCAGGTCGTGCTGATGGGGAAAGTGGCGACCAATATGGATGCGGTGAGTTACCATGACTATAAACCGCGTTTGCGTGAGCAAATCCTTGCGGTCTATAACAGCCTGGCGCAGGAATATGACGTTATTGTGCTGGAAGGCGCCGGAAGCCCGGCGGAAATCAATCTGCGCGATCGCGATATCGTCAATATGGGAATGGCGGAAATGGCCCAGTGTCCGGTTATTCTGGTGGCGGATATCGACCGAGGCGGCGTATTCGCCGCTATTTATGGCACGCTGGCGCTGCTGCATAAACAGGAGCGTGACAGAGTAAAGGGCGTCATTATCAACAAATTCCGCGGCGACGTGGCGCTACTCTATTCCGGTATCGAACAAATCGAATCGCTTACCGGCGTCCCGGTCCTGGGAGTGATGCCGTGGCTGGATGTGGATCTGGAAGATGAAGATGGCGTCGCGCTGCAAAACGATAAATATCGCGGTAACGCCCCCCGTGATATCACTATTGCCATTGTGCAACTGCCACATATTTCTAACTTTACGGATTTTAACGCTCTGGCGGCGCAGCCGGATGTGCGCATACGCTATATTCGCCGCCCGGAAGCGTTGACTGACGCTGATCTGGTGATCCTGCCGGGCAGTAAGAATACGCTGAGCGACCTCGCCTGGCTGCGCGAAAGCGGGATGGCGGATGCGCTATTGCAGACACATCGGCAGGGCGTGCCGGTGATGGGAATTTGCGGTGGCTACCAGATGCTGGGCGACACTATTGTGGATGAGGTGGAGTCGGGGCTGGGTACGCAGCCGGGCCTGGGGCTGCTTAATACGATCACTCGCTTTGCACAGGATAAAATCACGACGCAGGTTAACGCGACAATGTCAGGCGAGCTGCCCAGCTGGCTGGCTGCCGCGGCGGGGCTACCGGTACGCGGTTATGAAATCCACATGGGGGAAACGGTGCTGCAGGAAGGATGCTGTACGGCCATGACGTTACAGAAAAATGGATGCTCTGTGGCGGATGGCGCGGTCACCGCCGACGGACTGGCGTTTGGCACTTACCTTCACGGCCTGTTTGACAGCGATGCGTTTACCCGTGCGGTGGTCAATGGGTTACGGGCACGAAAAGGGCTTGCGCCGTGGGAAACGACTTTTTGTTATGCGGAGCATAAAGCGCGGCAATTTGATCTGCTGGCGGAAGCGATGCGGCAACATATTGATATTGATAAAATTTATACCATCATGCAACAGCATCAGGAGCCGGTATGATGATTCTGGTGACGGGCGGGGCGCGTAGTGGTAAAAGCCGTCATGCTGAAGCCTTAATTGGCGATGCGCCGCAGGTACTGTATATCGCCACCTCGCAGATTCTTGATGACGAGATGGCGGCGAGAATTCAGCATCATAAAGATGGCAGGCCGGCACACTGGCGGACCGCAGAATGCTGGCGGCATCTTGATACGTTGATTACCGCGGATCTTGCCCCTGACGACGCGATTTTGCTGGAATGTATTACCACCATGGTGACGAATCTGCTGTTTGCGCTGGGAGGCGAAAACGATCCCGAACAGTGGGATTACGCGGCGATGGAGCGCGCCATTGACGATGAAATTCAGATTTTAATTGCAGCCTGCCAGCGCTGCTCGGCGAAAGTGGTACTGGTGACAAATGAGGTGGGAATGGGGATCGTCCCGGAAAACCGTCTGGCGCGCCATTTTCGTGATATTGCCGGTCGGGTCAACCAACGACTGTCGGCAGCGGCGGATGAGGTCTGGCTGGTGGTCTCAGGTATTGGAGTCAAAATTAAATGAGTAAGCTGTTTTGGGCCATGCTCGCTTTTATTAGCCGCTTGCCCGTGCCGTCACGCTGGTCGCAGGGACTGGATTTCGAGCAGTATTCGCGTGGGATCGTGATGTTTCCCTTTATCGGGTTGATTCTGGGAGGGGTAAGCGGCCTGATTTTCATCCTCCTGCAACCCTGGTGCGGTATTCCGCTAGCGGCGTTGTTCTGTATTCTGGCGCTGGCGTTGCTGACCGGTGGTTTTCACCTGGATGGGTTGGCCGATACCTGCGATGGTATTTTTTCCGCGCGCCGCCGTGAGCGAATGCTGGAGATTATGCGTGATAGTCGTCTGGGAACCCATGGCGGGCTGGCGCTTATTTTTGTGCTACTGGCAAAAATTCTGGTGGTCAGCGAACTGGCGTTACGTGGAACGCCAATGTTGGCGGCGTTGGCGGCGGCCTGTGCGGCCGGACGCGGCAGCGCCGTTTTATTGATGTACCGTCATCGCTACGCCCGTGAAGAGGGGCTTGGCAATGTATTTATCGGTAAAGTCAGCGGACGGCAAACCTGCATTACTCTGGGATTGGCGGTAATCGTCGCCACGGTATTACTGCCTGGTATGCAAGGGTTGGCCGCAATGGTGGTCACATGCGCGGCGATTTTCATCCTTGGCCAGTTGCTTAAACGTACGCTTGGCGGTCAAACCGGCGATACGCTGGGCGCGGCGATCGAACTTGGTGAATTGATCTTTCTGCTGGCTCTGTTATGAGCCGATTATTACGGACGAGACATCTTATGCAGACACTACACGCTTTACTCCGTGACATTCCTGCGCCGGACGCCGAGGCGATGGCGCGTGCGCAGCAACATATTGACGGCCTGCTCAAACCGCCGGGCAGCCTGGGCAGACTGGAAACCTTAGCCGTTCAGCTCGCGGGTATGCCGGGTCTTAACGGTACGCCGCAGGTAGGTGAAAAGGCGGTGCTGGTGATGTGCGCCGACCATGGCGTCTGGGATGAAGGCGTAGCGGTTTCGCCCAAAATCGTGACGGCGATTCAGGCGGCGAATATGACGCGGGGAACAACCGGCGTATGCGTGCTTGCCGCTCAGGCCGGTGCGAAGGTGCATGTCATTGATGTCGGTATTGATGCCGAACCTATTCCTGGCGTAGTTAATATGCGCGTCGCGCGCGGCTGCGGAAATATTGCCGTTGGCCCGGCGATGAGTCGCTTGCAGGCTGAGGCGCTTTTGCTGGAGGTTTCCCGCTACACCTGCGACCTGGCGCAACGCGGCGTGACCTTATTTGGCGTAGGGGAGCTGGGAATGGCGAACACTACGCCAGCCGCCGCGATGGTCAGCGTTTTTACAGGAAGTGATGCAAAAGAGGTGGTGGGGATTGGCGCGAATCTTCCGCCTTCCCGCATCGATAATAAAGTGGACGTCGTGCGGCGGGCGATTGCGATTAATCAGCCCAATCCGCGCGACGGCATTGATGTGTTGTCGAAGGTGGGTGGTTTTGATCTGGTCGGGATGACCGGCGTGATGCTTGGCGCGGCAAGGTGTGGCTTACCCGTATTGCTGGATGGCTTTCTTTCCTACTCGGCAGCGCTGGCGGCCTGTCAGATTGCGCCTGCGGTGAGACCTTATCTGATCCCGTCGCACTTTTCGGCGGAAAAGGGCGCCCGCATCGCGCTCGCGCATTTGTCTATGGAACCCTATTTGCATATGGCGATGCGGTTAGGTGAAGGAAGCGGCGCGGCGCTGGCGATGCCGATCGTGGAAGCCGCGTGCGCCATGTTCCACAACATGGGGGAGTTGGCGGCCAGTAATATTGTCCTGCCGGAGGGGAACGCAAACGCAACATAACCCGGGCGCACAACACCAGCCATGTGAGAAAAAAGCTATACTTAACGCACACCTGCCGCGACAAAGGAAGGGATATAATGCGTCGTATCACACCTTTTTTTCCGTTTTTCGTCTTGTTGGTAAGCCATTTCTCGCTGGCTATAAGCTATCCGTTGCCGCCCGAAGGCAGTCGTCTGGTAGGACAGCCTGTCACAATCGCCGTACCGCAGAACAATACTCAGCCCTTAGAGTCATTTGCCGCCCGCTACGGTCAGGGGCTGAGTAATATGCTTGAAGCGAATCCCGGCGTGGATGTGTTTTTACCTCAGTCTGGTTCCACACTGGTGGTGCCGCAGCAGTTGATTCTGCCTGACACCGTTCGTGAAGGTATTGTGGTAAACGTCGCCGAGATGCGCCTTTATTATTATCCCGCAGGCACGAATACGGTTGAGGTGCTACCTATTGGTATTGGTCAGGCTGGCCGTGAAACGCCGCGCAACTGGGTAACTGCGGTTGAACGCAAACAAGATGGCCCGGTTTGGGTGCCAACGGCTAATACGCGTCGGGAATATGCTAAAGAGGGAAAAACGCTGCCCGCGATGGTGCCTGCGGGGCCGGATAACCCTATGGGGCTATACGCAATATATATCGGCAGGTTATATGCCATCCATGGCACTAACGCTAACTTTGGCATTGGCCTTCGCGTCAGTCAGGGCTGTATCCGTTTACGCAATGACGATATTAAATATTTATTCGACCATGTTCCTGTAGGAACCCGCGTTCAGATTATCGACAGGCCCGTTAAATTTTCGGTAGAGCCGGATGGCAGTCGTTGGCTGGAGGTACACGAACCGCTTTCTCGCAACCGTGCTGAATTTGAGTCAGACAAAAAAGTTCCATTGCCCGTTACGCCAGTGCTGCGCACGTTTATCAAAGGGGATGACGTTGATACTTCGCGGGTTAATGAGGTGCTGGAGCGCCGTTCCGGAATGCCGGTCAACATTAGCGCGGGCAGGCCTGGCCTTTAAATATCCTGTCGCATTGCTGGTTTTCATGGGCTGGAGTATCTGTATTAGTAGTGAGTGTCATGGCAGGGGCTTCATTTTCTCAACGAACCGCTAGCCCTCCGATTAAGTCCCCAAAAACTATGGGCGTCAAAAAACCCGGCAAACCTTATCAGGTCAACCGGGTAAAGATAAGTTCTTGTTTTTTAAACGTCTCCGGACTCACCAGGATGTCCCGAAACTAAAATCTGGCTCCTCTGACTGGACTCGAACCAGTGACATACGGATTAACAGTCCGCCGTTCTACCGACTGAACTACAGAGGAATCGTGTGGGGTCGTATATTAGCGGCGGAAAAATTTTTGTCAAACCCCATTTAACCTCTTACAGATTCGATTGCGGGTTATCTCATCACTTTGTTGCATTTGCAGACATTTTTTCTGCAAAAAGCTTTGCAGCCTTACGATTTCTCGCTCATTATTGAAATGTGGTTTCAACTCTCTTCTTTAAGGTCCATTTTGAACGTCTCCACTGCCTTACGCCAGGCTGTCGTCCGTACGCCCTGGTATGCCAAACGCAAGAGCTACAAAGTGTTGTTCTGGCGTGAAATCACCCCACTTGCTATCCCTATTTTTCTGGAAAATACCTGTGTTTTGCTAATGGGCGTGCTCAGTACTTTTCTCGTCAGTTGGCTGGGCAAGGAAGCAATGGCGGGCGTGGGGCTTGCCGACAGTTTTAATATGGTAATTATGGCTTTTTTTGCGGCTATCGATCTTGGTACTACGGTGGTGGTTGCCTTTAGCCTGGGCAAGCGCGACAGGCGACGGGCAAGGGCGGCGGCGCGCCAGTCGCTGGTGATTATGACGCTATTTGCCGTTGTGCTGGCAGTGGTCATTCATTATTTCGGCAGTGAAATTATTAATATTGTCGCAGGCGAGGCGACGTCAGAAGTAAAGGGGCTGGCGTTAACGTACCTTGAACTGACAGTGCTGAGTTATCCGGCTGCGGCAATTGCGCTAATCGGTAGCGGCGCGCTGCGTGGGGCAGGGAATACGAAAATCCCGTTGATGATTAACGGCGGGATGAACATTCTCAATATTATCATCAGCAGCATCCTGATTTACGGGGCTTTCTCCTGGCAAGGGCTGGGTTTTGCCGGCGCGGGGCTGGGATTAACCATTTCGCGCTACATCGGCGCAGTAGCGATTATTTGGGTGCTGATGATTGGTTTTAATCCGGCGCTGCGCATTCCGCTGAAAAGCTATCTGAAGCCGCTGAATTTCGGCATTATCTGGGAAGTGATGGGTATCGGTATTCCGGCGAGCATTGAATCAGTGCTGTTCAACGGTGGCAAGCTACTGACGCAAATGTTTGTCGCCGGAATGGGCACTAACGTTATTGCGGGTAACTTTATTGCCTTTTCCGTGGCGGCGCTTATCAACCTGCCGGGTAACGCCCTTGGTTCGGCGTCGACTATTATCACCGGTAAGCGTCTTGGTACCGGACAAATTGGTCAGGCAGAGCGTCAATTGCGCCATGTATTCTGGATGTCGACTATCGTACTTACGGCAATCGCCTGGGGGACAGCGCCGTTCGCGGGTCTGTTTGCCTCATTTTATACCCAGGAGCAGGACGTAAAAGAGGTAGTGAAAGTTCTGCTCTGGCTTAATGCTGTCTTTATGCCAATTTGGGCGGCCGCGTGGGTGTTGCCGTCGGGTTTTAAAGGCGCGCGCGATGTGCGATTTGCGATGTGGGTATCGATGCTGGGGATGTGGGGCTGTCGCGTTGTGGCAGGGTATACGCTTGGTATTGTGCTGGGTATGGGGGTTGTAGGGGTTTGGCTGGGGATGTTTCTTGACTGGGCCGTGCGCGGCGCGCTGTTTTACTGGCGTCTGGTAAGCGGGCGCTGGCTGTGGAGATACCCGCGCGTAAAGAGGGAGTAAGCGCTTTTTGCTGTGAAAATCATCAGGAAACGGTGAATTTTAACCGAAGTGTGGAATAAAGCAGCAAACGAACTTTTTTTGTGAAAACAGGCTTTGACAAGCCAGGGGCACCTCGTTAATATTCGCCCCGTTCACACGATTCCTCTGTAGTTCAGTCGGTAGAACGGCGGACTGTTAATCCGTATGTCACTGGTTCGAGTCCAGTCAGAGGAGCCAGATTTTAGTTTCGGGACATCCTGGTGAGTCCGGAGACGTTTAAAAAACAATAAATTATCTTTACCCGGTTGACCTGAGAAGGTTTACCGGGTTTTTTGACATCCATAGTTTTTAGGGGCTTAATCGGGGCCTCGCGGTTCGCTGAGAAAATGGAGCCCCCACCTATGGCATTAACCGATACCGCTATCCGCAAGATCAAACCCGTATCAGTATGCTGACATATAGATGTGTTCGGTTCAAACGGAGCGATCACACAAGCTTGCCAGGTGATGCCCCTGGTGGGAATCGCGACTGTCTCTTTCATCTGATTTCAGATATTTCCCGTGATCTTGATCCGTTCTTTCCCAAAAGATTGATTTCTTTCATTCGAAACAAGGATGTACAATAAGTAAACCAAAATAGTAACTATAGAGTTTCTAATGGATACAGTAGAAGAACTAAATGGAACATACTTCTATGCAGGAAAATCCAATCTGACTGCTGCCGAACTTCTGTTATGATTTTCTGTGAGAATACCGCAAGCCAGTTTGGGATTGGTGTTGCAGATTTCGGGGCTGTTGTTGCTTTGGCATCAGGTCGTAATAATCTTTGGACAAGGGCGAAACCCGCTGGAGCGACTAAAGGCACATCATACGCGTCCAGGACTGCACGTGCAGTGTTTAAAAAGTCAAAATTTCCCTTTGGAATATCCCTTCCGACATGGTTAGGCGGTTACACCCCGTGGACAGCCAGACGTGTTATGGTTCGTAACATTGCGCCGTTTGTTGGACGTTTCATTCCTTTGATCGGGGAAATTATCCTTGCCGCAGATGTGTCACAAATAACATATCGCACTATACGCGACTACAATACCATTGCTCGGGGCAATGATAAGTTATGGTAGACAATATTGAACAGCAAGTTTACGAGCTTGTACGGCCTTATGCTGGCACATATCTGTTCAACATTAAGCAAGTGGAATTAACACCAGAGATTGACCTTGATACTGATCTGAGCATTGATGAACTTGAAGCCGAAGATCTCATGAATAAATTCTTCGAGAAACTCAATGTCGAGCGAGGTAACTTCAGAATAGAAACCTATTTTCCTAATCACCCTTTTTCATGGCATCCGTTCAAGAAAACGGAACCTGTACCCGTCCCAGATTTCACTATCAGCATGCTGATCGAGTCAGCAAAAGCCGGGAAATGGTTATATGACTAATTGTAATGAACTTAACAAATGGCTATACCAGTACCCTTCTTTTTGAGCGATGATGGTGGCGCTAAGATAGTTCTCTTTTCTTTTTAAAGGGTTCATGTTTACTGTCGCCACCCCTACGCTAACCCCTTTAGTTTCCTCCTTTGCTGTCATACTATCGAATGACGTGCCTCACCTGTGAACGCTAAGGAGAATAATATGGAAAATAAAGGCACAAACCTAACGCCCGAGCAGGCGCTGGATCGCCTGGAGGAGCTATACGAGCAGTCGGTTAACGCGCTCCGTGAAGCCATCGCTGACTATGTTGATAACGGTACGCTGCCCGATCCCCACGCCAGGCTTAACGGACTGTTTGTTTATCCTTCGCTGTCTGTAAGCTGGGATGGCGCGACACCGAACCCGCCTAAAACACGCGCTTTTGGACGCTTTACTCATCCCGGCTGTTATACCACTACCGTTACGCGGCCTGCGCTATTTCGCGCTTATCTTCTGGAACAGCTTAACCTCGTTTACCATGATTATGGCGCGCATATTGCGGTAGAGGCCTCGCACCATGAGATCCCGTATCCTTATGTGATCGATGGCTCGGCTCTGACGCTGGATCGTTCTATGAGCGCCGGGCTAACGCGCCATTTTCCTACCACAGAACTGGCGCAGATTGGCGATGAGACGGCAGACGGTCTGTTCCACCCCGGCGAATTCTATCCGCTATCGCACTTCGACGCGCGTCGTGTTGACTTCTCGTTGGCCCGGTTACGGCACTATACCGGTACGCCGGTTGAACATTTTCAGCCCTTCGTTTTGTTTACCAACTACACCCGCTATGTCGATGAGTTTGTGCGCTGGGGATGCAGCCAAATTCTTGATCCTGACAGTCCCTATATCGCGCTTTCCTGTGCCGGCGGAATTTGGATCACGGCAGAAACGGAAGCGCCGGAAGAGGCTATTTCCGATCTGGCCTGGAAGAAGCATCAGATGCCCGCCTGGCACCTGGTAACGGCAGATGGGCAGGGGATTACGCTGGTAAATATCGGTGTCGGCCCTTCAAATGCTAAAACGATTTGCGACCATTTGGCCGTGTTGCGGCCTGACGTCTGGCTTATGATTGGGCACTGTGGAGGGTTACGAGAAAGTCAGGCGATTGGTGATTATGTGCTGGCCCATGCCTACTTACGCGATGATCATGTGCTGGATGCCGTTCTGCCGCCTGATATTCCTATTCCAAGCATTGCGGAAGTACAGCGTGCGCTGTACGACGCTGCCAAAGCGGTTAGCGGAATGCCCGGTGAAGAGGTGAAACAGCGACTGCGCACGGGAACGGTCGTCACCACGGATGATCGTAACTGGGAGCTTCGTTATTCCGCATCGGCGCTGCGATTCAACCTTAGCCGCGCGGTCGCGATTGATATGGAGAGCGCGACGATTGCAGCCCAGGGCTATCGCTTCCGCGTGCCTTACGGCACGCTGCTTTGTGTTTCTGACAAACCTTTACACGGTGAAATTAAACTGCCCGGGCAGGCAAACCGGTTTTATGAGGGGGCTATTTCAGAACATTTGCAAATTGGTATTCGTGCTATTGATTTACTACGCGCAGAAGGTGATCGTTTGCACTCACGTAAATTACGCACGTTTAATGAGCCACCGTTTCGCTAACGAAATGAGCTGTCGCCTGCTGCTGGACAGGAGTGGAAGAGGCGTATTTATGTGATATGGAAAGCGGCTGAATGAAGCCTTAGCGGGAGGCGATTCTGCATCCCGCTAAGGCCTTATTGTGCCGCGAGCTTCATCACCATCGCCGGATACCTGTCGCCGATAACCGCGTCTATGCCAGGAAACGCGCCGGAAGGCGAAAACATTGCGCCACACTTCACGCTCCTTGAGCGCCTGACCCACAAGCCCGGATTAACAAGCAGATACCGACCGTGAGAATCGATCAGCTTAAAGGGGTTATCAGAAGGCTTGATACTGAGGATTTTCGCGTCGGACAGGGATATAGGGTGGTCACGCCATTATCGAACTCATAGCGCCACGAGTGGCGCGGAAAGCCTTCATCATCATAGTGGCGCACGTCGGTAAAGCGCACCAGCCGGTGCTCGCCGTTCCATTCAAATCGGTGCTCCCGGCACTGCGCCTTGCCCCAGCGGTCAGCGATGGGATTGCCGAACTCGTCGTACTCATAGTGGTGGTCTGCCCTGTAGCAGCAGGCGGTCGCCTTTGACTTTCGCCTGATGCTCGCCACCTTCGGGCGGCATGTTCATGCCCAGCAGGTTGTCGTCGTCGTCAAAGCTGAACTCCTCGTGCAGGGCGTTCCAGCGCGGGTCTTCCGGCAGGCGGTGTTGGGTCAACATTAATATCTTGCGGTAATCTCTGTGGGTTTGGATTCGAATTTACGTTAGTGCGTGTGACCGGTAAATCCCGCGACGATCTGCAGGCAGCGATGGTGCTGATGCGCGGCGGCAATCTGGGCCAGCCGTTCCAGTTCAAAAACTTCCGCGATTGATTTTTCCCGCCCGCCGCCTTCCCGCATGTGAGAAAGGTGGCCGGGCGGGTAAATCGATTAAGGCGTGGCTTTTTTAGGCTCTGCGGCCTTGTTATACAACGCCTGAATCAGCGCCTGCTGTTCCGCTCCCGGTATGTTACCCAATCTGTGAAAAATATTCCCAATCTGATAAAGCTGCTGATTACCGGTGTCGTCCTGGCGGGTAATCGACGCCTGCGTGGTTAATTTTTTCAGCGTAAAGGTAATATGTTCCTGACACTCGGGCGTGTTTTCAGAACAAATCTGGCGTAACAGCATCAGGTTTTTATTATCGACCCTATCTGCGTTAATCATCAATTCCCTTGCCTGACTCCACTGTTTTGCATTCATGTAGTGGTCGATCATCGCCTCCTCTTCGAGAGAGGGAACGTGCTGGTGTAACACCCGTTTGGCATTCACCGTGTCGTTGCCATAGCCGTAAAGCTCTGCAAGTCTTTGAAAGGAACGCGACATATCTTCATCAGGCCAGGCTTTTGCTTGGCTGAGGTAAATCGCCTCGGCGCTGACGGCTAATTTTTGCGCTGCCTCAGGATGGCCAATTTCTTTGAGTACTTCACCTATTTCATTTGTTGCATCTTCCCATTCGGCGAACGTCAGGGTTTGCGCCTCGGCGGAGAGGGTTGCGATATGCTTTTCCGCCACAGCATTCTGCTTATGCTGAAAGAGATTCTTCAGCGCTTTGATTTTGTACTCGTAGCAATACCTGTCGTCGTAGCAGGTATATTCCGGCGCGCTCATCAGCAAATCGATACGCTTATTCATCAGCGCAACATCATCAAGCTTGCTTAATAAATCAATCAGCTCCATTTCAATGCGCGGCGAAGGGGCAAAATTGAATATTTTATCGACCTGCGTCACATAGGTTGAAAGCGTCTCCTGATAATTCTGTGTCAGCTCGTTTTTCTTATAAAAAGAGAGCAATCCCGGTAATGAATACTGGAAATAGCTTCCTTTATTGCCGGTTGCTTTGCGCAATCTCGCAGACAACGCCATCGCCTTCTCTTTATTACCCGTGGCGTAATAGATCTCCATCAGGTCGAGATACTCCTGATAACGGTAGGCTTCAGCACTCGGTTGTTGAGCAATAGCCGTATCAAACATTTTCAGCGCGCTATCAGCGTAAACCAACGCCTTTGCGGTGTCGCCCTTGGCATGGTACTGCTTCGCAATAATAAGCAGCATTTTTAGCTGAGTATAAGGAACAACAATTTTATCAGCGTAATTTTCATTATAAATAGCGGCGGTTTTATCAGGATCTGAGTGCCAGGATTTTAAAACCGTGGCTAAATAAAAATTCCTCGCGTCGGCATTTTTGCTAAGAAGGGCTAAGGCTTTTTCAGGCTGTTTGCGATTAACCCAGCCATCAACGTAGCTCTCGTAGGCGGTAATGCTCGACGGTTTATCGAGACCAATTTTGGACAGGAAAACCATCGCGGCATCCGGGCTATTATTTTCAGCGATCCACGAGGCCTCATGGTTTAGCGAAAACTTCGCATCATTCGATTGTGTGTCCAGCTTTTTCAGTAATGCATCCGCACGGCTCATCGGGCCGTACATAAACAGTTCCCTGTGTAATTCAAACCAGGCTGCCTGCGATTTAAAAGTGGTGTTTTCATTTAAAGGGACGGCATTTTGCAGTTTCTGTTCGACAACTGACCAGACATCAGGCGATTGCTGACTTTGTGCAACGCTCTGATAAGAGTAAAAAACCGTGGCGGCTGTGAGTAATGTGGCGAATTTAAATTTCATAGCAACGTGTATCCTTTCAGTTCCGTTTGAATAGCCTCTTTACAGCAAAGTCATATTTACTTAGTTTGAGGCGTTAATTCCTTTAAGGCTGCCAGTGCAGGTTTGACGCCGCCTTTTACCGCCGCTGTAAGATGAAGTTTGGCTTTGTTGAGGTCTTTCTCAACGCCATCACCATTCCTGTACATGAGTCCAAGGTTATAGTGCGCCTGAGCATTTCCCTGGTCAGCGGATTTTTTAATCCACTTATAGGCTTCCGGCAGGTTTTTCGGCATTCCTTCGCCGATAAGATTTAAATATCCCACTTCTAACTGCGCATCACTTTCGCCAAGCTCTGCCGCTTTGAATAAATAGGAGAGATATTTTTTGCTGTCTTGCGTTACGCCATCACCGTCGTTGTACGCATAGGCCAAAAAGAGAAGCGCGCCGGGATGATTTTGCTCTGCGGACTGAGTTAACCATTTCATCGCCGCATCGTAGTTTGTGCATTCAAACTCATACTTACCTAAATGATATTGCGCAGTGCTATCACCCTGCTTTGCCTTATTGGTGACGTCAGTCGGCGCATATAGCTCTGAAAGCTCTTCATCGTTGTGGTAACAACGGATGTATTTTATGCCGTCTTCATCATAGGCTTCTTCTGTACCTTCCTTGTCGCCATCGACATAGGGCAGCGCACTTAAGACCTTACCCGTACGATCGTTAAACTCTCTTTTCAGGCCGTTTCTTTCATCATTAGCAAACATAACCTCTTCAACAAGTTTACCGGTACGCTCGCTCCAGCGGCGATCGGCTCCCTGCTTTTTATCGTCTTTATATTCGGTGGTATAGGTGAGTTTGCCCTGTTCATTCCAGTGCTTAGCATCCCCATTTAGCATACCGTTTTTATAGGGATAGACTGATTCGCGGTGACCATTTTCGTACCACTTTTCGGAATCCCCGTCTAACACATCATGTTTATACATTTTGGATGAGGCAGGCTTTCCGTTGCTGAACCATTCTTTGACCGCACCATGTTTACGGCCTTCACTATCAAAAGAGGATTCTTCTTTGGGATGCCCATTTCCATACCAGCTCTGAGCAGAAAGCTGTTTGCCATTTTTATAAGTCGCTTTAGAAAGGAGTTTGCCCTCTTCACTGTATTGTTCGAACGTTCCGTCGTTTTCACCTTGGTTATTTCTGTGGTAAACACCACGAATTTTACCGGTAGAATAATATTCCGTACTGGTGCCGACAATGGTGCCTTTTCTGTATGAATATTTCCCCTTTATTTTCCCATCAGGGAAATATTCAAATGCCGGGCCTTCCAGTTTCTGATTTAAATAGCTGTGTTTTTGTTTTAAAACGCCGTTATCATAAAAATGTGGGCATTCGCCATCTTTAATTTTACCTTGGGCAAAGTAACGTTTACTTTCAACGGCTCCGTTTTCATGGTATACGATGTATTCCCCTTCGGGTTGACCATCTTTAAACGTCAGCGTTTCCGCTATTTTGTCTTTTTCATCAAAGTAAGTTTCAGCTTTTCCGTCACGCTTATTTTGCGCATTATAATGATAAATATTTTTGAGATTGCCGCTTTCATAGAAAGATTTAAATACAGAAACACGTTGTCGGTTAGCGAAGTTTTCTTCGTTGGTATAGCCTTCAAAGGCTATCTGTTTACTCTGCATCACCTCCCCTGTTTCTTCTGAGGATTCCAGATACCAGCCGGTGACTTTCCATAATTTTTTCTCTTTGTCATAGGGGAGGGGCATATGGACTACTGTTGTTGCCTGACGTTTAACCGTCGGTTGCAGTTCATCATCCAGCCACAAGTCAGACGATCTTTTCATGTATTCGGCACCGCACAGCGCTTCGGTACATAGCTCGATTCCAGTCAGCATGGGCGTGCCGCCAGCATCGCACTGATCGACCGTCAGGTAAAAATAACGGTCATCGAGAATAGCCGGTCTTAAACTGCGTATTTTATTAATATATTCTTCTGTCGTCAGTCCCATTGATTCTGCGCGCGCAGAAAGGGTATTAGTATTACAGGGTGTTTTATCTTTAAAATAATAACGGTCGGCGAGTAAAAGTTTCAGGTCACTGCTAATGGCGGTTTTATTAAAATCGATATTTTCAATTTGGGCGATGAAATTAACGGGTTTGGATTCTGTACTGGGGGATTGTTTTGCACATATATTCGCGCAATATAATGAAACTATAATTGTTATGAATATTTTCTTCAAGATGTTCTCCTTGTATGAATAATAACTCCCTGAAACTTATTTCATGCTATAGAAACAAAGAGTTAATGTAAAGGATGCGAGGAGCATATTCTGGCAGGAGAGAGTTTTCTTCAGTTACCAGTAAGAATAATTTAAGTATTACGAGCGCGTTGTTTTTAATTTGATAATAACGCGCTGATGATTATTAACGATTATATACCCAATAAACCTCAAGATGCGGGAGTGAGCACCTGAAAGTGATCTTTAATTCGGGATGTCAGTGAGTCCGCTATATCCGGCAGCCTCTGGTTAAAAAAGACAGATATTGCGTCCCTGAACTCTCGCGTACTGCTGAAGTAGCGATTATTCCGGGCATGTTCGTTCATTAATTTCCACATTCGTTCTATCGGATTCAGGTTTGGACTGTAAGGGGGAAGGTAATGCAGCCTGATATTTACCACCTCCGCCCAGTCTTTCACTAACTGTGAACGGTGGTAACCTGCTCCATCCGCTGCTCGCTCTTAGCCAGCTGTCAAATTTGCCCATACACCTGCGCCACATACCGCCCACGCCCGTCCCCATGCCCCAGATCCATTGCACACTCTGCACCGCTTCCTGTGAACGTAAGCCCATCAGCCTCGCCAGTTCCAGCGCCGCCGCCAGTCCCGGATCTTTCATGCGGGCCGTCTCCAGCACATGATGATAATGTTCCGGCGTGATCGCCTGTCGCGTCCCGCTGCGCGATGCACCAGCCAGACCCAGCGATTTATTAGTCAGCCACTCATGCTCTGCCACCTGTTTACGCCCGGCCTGTTGCAGAACAGCGCGCAGCGAGGCCATTTCATTTTGCAGCGTGCGTTTGCCGATCCCCTGCGCCAACCTTTCGAATATAGCTTTCAATGTGGCGCACCTTAATCTGCGCAACCCGCTGGATATGGACGTTCAAAGCCCGTAAGTGATGATCGAAACGCTGCACGATATGAATGCAATCGTTCACCGTTTTATGGCTACCGCCACAGTGCTTTGCCAGTGCCTTCATTTCACCACCTAACTTGCCCATACACTTCTCCTATGATTTTGAGAACACAAACAGTCTCCGGCGTATGCTCTTTGGCTGCGCCAGAACGATACCTTTACGCCGGAGTGGCAGTTTGTTGAGGTATAGGGAGTTTCAGACTGTACGCGGTACAGGCTGCCTGCGTGAGCAGAAATTCTCCGGGGCATTAGCCCCCCCCTCGGTATCGATCTTTTTCTCTTCTTTCTTGCTGACAGCGGCCCCAAAAAGGCGTGTCAGATTCGGGAATGAACGCCGGAACCCCGAAAACAGGGGCATGGCGCGGTGTAGTGGTTGTGCGTCACTTTGTCGCTTTGCGCGACGAAAGTGACGCACCGGTTGAGTGCCGGGCGCGAAAGATCGCGGATTCTGGCGCAGATTGACGGTCACGCGGCAGCAAAGCCGGACGTCTTTGCAGGCCGCAGCCCGTAAAGTAAAAGGCGCTGATGTGGTAACAGGTGCCGGGTGGAATCGCTTCCGTCACGGTGCAGCATTGACCAGAGATCTGGCGCAGGTACCATCGAGATACTCTTTCAGTTCTTTGGTACCGAACGTGTCGATAGCCCGCTGAGCTGCGCCAAGATTAGACGCCAGCTTGTCACCGCCAATGTCTTTATCGGCTTTAACTGCCGCAGCCCAGTCTTCTGTTTGCTTCTGCCATGACTCCGCTTGCTGTTGTTGCACTCCCGCCAGCACTTTCGGATAGACGTCCACCAGCTTCTGCGCCTGCTCCTGCGTCAGGTTCAGTTCACGCGCCACTGGTTCGAACTGCGCCAGCGCGCTGGTATCGAGTTCCTGACCTTCAGGGGCGGTGAACGCGTATTTCTCCGGCGCGCCGGGCGGCGTTTCTTCTTTCGGTGGAGTGGGCTTATTGGGATCGGCGGGTGGGTCGTGTGGTTTTTCAGAAGCGGGACCATCTGACGGTGGATCGGCGGGTGGATTTTCTGACGGTTTTCCTGTACCCGGATCGGTCTGCGTGCCGCCAGCGGTATCGGTTAATGCCATAGGAGGGGGCTCTATTTACTCAACGAACCGTGAGGCCCCGATTAAGCCCCAAAAACTATGGATGTCAAAAAACCCGGCAAACCTTATCAGATCAACCGGGTAAAGATAATTTCTTGTTTTTTAAACGTCTCCGGACTCGCCAGGATGTCCCGAAACTAAAATCTGGCTCCTCTGACTGGACTCGAACTTCATCTGTAGCTCCTGCTGTTAGTGGCTTTCAAAAAATGGCGTCTGTTTTTACCATCATATTTACCAGCATTTTTAATGCTGTATTACCATAAAGTCAATTACTATCAATTAGTTATGACAATACACTTCACTGAACCTTACTGAACGATCTTCCTGTGCTGCTATAAATTTTATCTCGTTTATTCAACAGATTACCGCTATTGCCCGATATGTTTCCTCCCGGAAAGATAAGTAAGGGCAGAAGAATACGTTATGACCAATGCTGAGATAGCCAGCCATCTTTATTCCCTTTCTCTATGCTGCTGGATGCGTTAACGTCAATGTAATGAACATCAACATTTTTAGGGAAAAGAATGACAAAAAGATTGCCTGTCGCGGAGATAGTGGAAGCATTAAGCAAATGGTTTGATGTTAGCCGCTATGATGCGCTGAAAAACCTCACTCTGGAACAAATTTATGCGGAACTGGAAAGGCGCATGTTTGCCTACAAAGCCAGACAACAATGGGAAACACTGGATGATAAGCATCGTAATGCCGTTATTCACCATGATGCGATGATCCACTCTGGCAGGGTCTTGCTGGAGGATAAATGGATCTCTGATAGCCACATGCTGGCTCATAGCTATGCCGTCAGGCCAATGACAAGGGATTCACTGTTTAACTATGGACGGGCAATGTATCGACTGGAGAATACACCTCCAGAAGAAAATGTTTCAGTGAGTTCGGATTACATATCTGAATACCTGAAACAGGGAGGGCTGAACCCTGCTAACAAGATGCTGATTGAAATTGATTTGGAAGAAGCCAGTAGCGACGATCTGGCTGAACACCTGAAAGTGCTTATCAATCAATGGCAGAAGCACCTGAAAGTGCCTAAACCACCGGAAAAAGATTTTCGTTTTGGTCATAAAACATTCCAGAAGATACTCGATTACAAGATTATCCCTCTGATGGACCTCATAGCTTGGGAACAGCTCAACAATCAGAAAATCAAATACCCTGTATTGGCTGGTATCCTGCACCCTGATATGCGTTATGCCAGAGGTAGCGAGCAAATCAAAGACACTGATTATCCGCTTGCCCACGGTTTTTTAAACAATGACAATTATTTCAAGTCACTGAGTGATTTTTTCATAAAAAACAATCTGGTGAAAAACTCACCTATTCTTGATGTCATCGCAATGAATGACAAACCAGAAACAAAAAAGAAAACAAGGGACATCCACTAACCCTGAACTTCCCCTGTATTCATATTATATAAACATCCCCTAAACTCACTGGTCCTGAACATCCCTCCGGTTCAGGACTGGTGAACCAACCTAGTTTTTTACAAGCGATCTCCATACAATTATCTCCATCGAATAACACAGGAGATAAATATGGTTAAAAGAGAAATAAAAGCAAAGACAACGTTTATCCGTTTGCCAGAAGTAATAAAACGCACCGGATTTGGTAAAACGTGGATTTACGAACTGATTAAGGCCGGGCGTTTTCCATCTCAGGTGAAAACAGGGATAAGAGCAGTGGCATTCATTGAAAGTGAGATTGATGAATGGATTGAAGCGACTATTCGAAACTCACGCCAGAACGCAGCATAAAAACAGAAATAGGATCTCGTGTCGAACAGATATCTGTTCGTACAGGGCATCTTATTACCCTAAACAATAATGGAGAAAAACATGAAGATAGAACTTATTACAACAAAACAGTTTATTGAACAAGCCGAATGTTATTTCAGGAACTATATGGACGGATTGCGGAGGAATGCACCAGATGATTTTTATTATTTTCTCAACAATAAATACAATATGAATGACATTATGGAAAGTATCATTAAAAAAACGAGATATTATTTTTATGATGACACCGAAGAAGGCAAAAGGAATCGGATTTATGGAGAAGTAAGTCACTGTAAGGTAAAGCAACATCTTCGTCAGCTTTGGATTATCTATAAGTGTGTATACCGCTAATACTACAGCATTTCATTTTTAATATTAACCAAAAGGAAAAGCCAATGAATACATTTAAAAATAAAACTACTGAAATCTTTTATGTTGTGTCCTTGCATATCTATGCGGAGCTTTTTAACTCAAAGGATAAAACAACCAGTAATATGATTATGACGCATGTAATGGATCATGAGTTTGTCTGTAGGCTAATCGATCTGGCAATGAGGAATGCTGAGAAGCATCTTCTGAAAAAAGCATGGAAAAAAAACGCTGCTGAAAAACTGTCAGAGGTGGATTTTAAAGGGGTTAAGCAGGCATTAGCCAAAATGCACTACACCGTTCTGGCAGAGTCAATATGTTGATGTGTTCTGACGTATACCGGCCCCTTCATGGGGCTGATAACCGGACAATTAAGGTGCTGTTCTGCGGCGAGACTTGTTTTGCTGCTGTTCGAAGGTTGGACTAATGTCTGACAACTGGTCAGGGCACTCTATTTATAACTATAAATTTGATTGAGATCATTTTTTAATAGAAAATTAGCGTATTACACATTGATAATCTCTTTTATGGAAGCATATGTAATTGATGACCTTAACAAGGAAATTACATGAGCACCGCAACTGACTTTAAGACACTCCTCGACAATATAAAAATAGATAATGCAGGCCAGATTAGTAAAAGGTATGGTCGTATAACTAAGGCTTTGAACCAATACTTTTATAACTTAGATTCTAAGACAGCCAATTCACTACAGGTTGGTTCCTATGGGCGCTTCACAGGGATTCGAGGGATCTCTGATCTTGATATGCTTTACTTTCTACCTGCAACTGCATGGCCAAGATTCCGAGATCGACAATCGTATTTATTACAGGTTGTGAAAACAGAAATCAAGAAAACTTTCAAAAATACAGATATTCGCGGTGATGGGCAAGTTGTTGTTGTTAAATTTAAGAATCAAGAGGTTGAGGTAGTTCCTGTATTCAGTAATGAAGATGGCACTTTTACATACCCGGATACACATGATGGTGGATCGTGGAAGGTATGTAACCCTAGGGCCGAAATGTCGTCTTTTAGGGCACTGAATGATGATAGGAAGGGACATCTGAGACGTCTATCTAAAATGATTCGAGCATGGAAAGCTCGTCATGAAGTTGAGATAAGTGGATTCTTAATTGATACACTGTGTTATAATTTTTTCTCTAATCTAACTGAATATGATGATAAGAGTTTCAAAAGTTATGATCAACTTTCGCTTGATTTTTTCACTTTCTTAGAGAATGAAGGTGACCGAGTATTTTATTATGCTCCCGGTAGTCGCTCAAAAGTGAGCGTAAAAAAATCATTTAATAAAGTAGCAAAATTAACAAAAGAATATTGTGAAGAAGCTTTATCTGCTACAAGTGAAAACTCAAGAAACTTAGCTTGGAAAAAAGTTTTTGGCAGGCCTTTTCCAAATTATACGACAAAAGCACTCAGTAATGTCAATGTATCTGAACAGTTTATTGAAGATCAATATGAGATGAATTTATATGGTCATGTTTCGATAGAATGTGAGATTAGAAAGAATAATTTACTGGAAGCTCTTCTTTCAAATCTTCTTGGCGAAGGGCATGATATTAGCACGAATCGCAAGTTAAGATTCTATGTTGATGAGATAAATAATATATCTCACCCATATAAGATTAAATGGAAAATAAAAAATGTAGGTGATGAAGCTGAGCGCCGAGGAAATGTTAGAGGTGAAATTTTAGACGATGAAGGCGGTTCTGAGCGTTTCGAGACCGCAGATTTCTCAGGACCTCATTTTGTTGAATGTTATGTTATTTATGGTAATCAAGTTGTAGCAAGAGATAGAATCGACGTACCTATACATAATTAGTCCCACTTTATGTTAGGTTAGTGTTAAACTAACATTAACCTAACATATGATAATGGTGAGTCGGATGGATAATAATATATTAGAAGGGCAATTAAGAGAATGCTATGGAAGGGTCGTTTACACACATAAAACTCACGAGAAATGTGCAGATATCCTTCAAAAAAAACTAGGCTGCATGAAAAATTTACAGTTAGTTCTTTTAGCAATAACTACCGGTAGTTTTATAACTACAGTGGTGGGAGATGCTAAAACAGGTGCTATAATTGGGTCAGTACTTTCCGCTATCCTCCTATTTTTAAACTCATATTTAAAGGATTATGATTTAGGCTCTATAGCTCAAAAACACAGACAAGCTGCTGGGGATATGTGGTTAATCAGGGAAAGATATTTATCTCTTCTCACAGACTTGAAAATGTAAACTAAAAGTATCGAGGAAATTCTTAAAGAAAGAGACGCCTTGATGATTGAACTTTCTGCAATTTATATCGGAGCACCATCCACGAATTACAAGGCATATTCAATGGCTCAAAAGGCACTGAAGGAACTTGAGGATATGACTTTCTCTGATGAGGAAATTGATAAATTTCTTCCCACTGAATTGAAACGGAAATGAATTTATTTATTCATAGATTAGATAATTCGCATTGGCTCAAATCAGATCTGACAGTTATCAGTTATTTATACAGATATCTGTCAGATTCTATTTAGCTTAAATTCTTTTTAGCCCGAATGCGTTTTCCATCAGGTAATATTTTCATTGGTGTCCGGCCACAGCCCATTTTCCCCTGATGAATTTATTCATTATTATAGTTAACCAGCAATTCATCAAGATCTGTTTGTAATAATCCAAGAGAGCCTTCTCTTCCTTTGGCAGTCTCTATCTTCAGTACTGGCAGTGTCCTGAGACTAATAAAATGGCAATACACCACTTTTCAGTAAATCGGCCGCCGTAATCAACGTTTTGATTACGTAGAGCTTACAGCGAACGAAAGTAAAACCGCCAAATTAGATTGACGGTTTTATTGTGATCAGAGTGCGAAGTCTTCCAGTTTTTTACCTGCTTCGATAGCAGCAGCGATCGCTTTAGGAGTGCGACCCTGACCTGTCCAAGTCTGCTCGTTGCCGTTTTCATCTGTATATTTGTATTTGGCAGGGCGTGGAGCGCGGGTCGATTTGGTTTTAGGTTGGGATGAGCCAACAGCAGCAAGGAGTTCTGCCGGGTCAATACCATCTTCTAACAGTTTCTGACGGAAAGCTTCCAGCTTAGCCTGACGTTCTTCTTGTTCCTTACGGACGGCACTTTCTTCCTCACGACGATCTTCAACGACAGCGGAGAGTTTTTCCAGCATCTCTTCCAGAGTTGCCAGATCTGTTTCACGAGCATGTGCGCGAAGTGTACGAATATTGTTCAGTGCCTTGAGAGCTTCACTCATAGTATGTTGTCCGGTGTTTTAAAATAGGTGATTAATAAGGTTAATGTATATAATGCTGTTGAACAGTCAAAAAATACCAACCAGTAAATAATATAGTAAATATTATTGATTAAGCAATCTTAAAACATCCTATTTAACACGGATAACATAGGGCATTTCTTTAAAGAGACATTTTCCTGCGCTTCTGGCTTGATGGGTCGAACTCTGACGAGATGTGAGAGAGTTGATTCAGGCTTTGTTCTATGGAACGCTTGAACTCAACAGCGGCTTCTGTACGCTGTTTTATGACTAAGGCAATTATTTCTTCATCGCTTTTTTCTGAAAGTGCTTTACGGTATAACACGCGTTCGTTAAATAAATCGAGATTACCAGTTGATCTCGCTGATGTGTTAGCTTTTGAACTGCTAATAGGATTTAACTCGTCAATAAAGTATTCAATAAGAGATTCTCTCTTCTTTTCAAGTCTGCGAAGCTCAGTATGTGCAGACTTAAATTTTTGAGACTTAACCAATGGAATGTCATCAGAGCGTAGCCTACGATATTCATTCCTGTATTCATCTATCGAAATATGATTTTTTAGTTCTTTGACTGTATTTACGTATTCGATTAAATCACTGTTGTCTGTTTTTACTTTTCTCATAAACAATACCTCGGAAATAAAATAGTGGATATATTTATATTACGAGATATGGTTCAGGTGTCAAATTGGCATAGGCATAAAAACATTACTTGGTTTTATACCGTTCAAAAATAAGCTCGCCTGTATCTGTATAAATTTCTATTTTTCCTACTTTCCCATCAGTGCCTTTTATCGAGAAACGAATTAATCTTTCATTATGATATTTGTCTAACAGGTCTGGTCGTTCAGTAAAATATCTTGATTTTGTGGAGCGATCTTTCAGATAGTCGCAGCTTGAACAAACCTGCTTTTTGAAATCCTTCTCAGATAAATCACTTTCTTTTATTTTTGAAGAAATAAAAGCCTTTAAAGGTCGTTCATACTCCTCTCTTTCTTTAGCTTTGCGTATTTGTTCTTCTTTCTTGCGCTGTTCTTCAATACGGTAAAGTCTGCCTTGTTCTTCCTGCGCGCGTATTATATCCACTTCAATTATTTTACTAATGATTGAGGCAGGAACAACACTGATACCTTCAGACCACCCACGATAAGGATTATTGTTTTGTATGTTTCGGACTGTAGCAGATATTCTGTTTATATCCAGATCTTTATCAAAGGAAACAATACGTTGTCCGTTTTCTTTTGATATGAGTTTAGCCGTGTTCACAGGGGATTCAAGACCCTTTAATTTGAATGTGGCTACGGCACTGTTGCGACTTCTGTAATATAATGCTTTTTTCTTATCTCCAATATAGCATTCAAGATAAGAGAAAATCTTAAACTCCTGAATGCCAAATGTTTCCTCAAGCATGGTCATCTGCTCAGCTAATATATTTAGTATATCACTCTTGGATAGTTTTTCGTGGAGCTTAATCTTAAGAGAACCGGGTAGTTTTTTCATTGTTATTTCCTTGTTGTTGTTGTTATTTTATCAGGATACTTTCTGCATATGAGAGTCTGCGTCAACAGCGTTTCTTCTTGCTTCCTCATTTTCCTTTGTTCTTTTATATACTTTTCGTGGTTTATCAACATGTATGCTGTTATTGGGATTAGGAACAGCGTTATTCTTTTTCTTCTTACTGAAAACAAATGCGTCAGTATAGATTTCTTTTGTTTCAGTTTCTAAGAATAGGGTTCTTCTTTCACTTTTTGACATAGCTGAATAACTTTCTGGATACTGTTCTATTTCTGCGCAAAGATTGCGAGCGTTGCTCAACTGTTCTTTACGTTTCTGATCCAGTTGATGACTCATTCCTTTAGCGAAAATGTTAGAGTTGATATAGAGATGACCATGATGCTCGACGAGTATTCCTTTCTGTCTGAGTTTTTTAAAAATGTTAGACATATTACCGGAAGCGATATTCAATGCTTTGCACAGCGATGATTGTGAAAGATTGATCAGATTTCCAAACTCCATATACTCCAAGATATAGGTTAATACACGGAATTCATTCTTGGATATATCAAGATCAGAGAAAACACGAAAGTTGGAAGTAAAAGCAAATACATAAGGTTGTGAAAACGAAATAGCTTTATCTTCCTCAGAAGAAATAACTGTTGTTGATTTTATTTCTTTGTTTTGTAGTAAGCGTCTTGCGATATCAATCTTTTGCTCGGTAGTTAATGATTCAAATAAGTGTAATAGATCAGCATCTGGTGTATTCATATTATTCCCTCTTATTATTTTTGTTATATCTGTTTTAATACTATGCAAAAAAGTGAAAGTCAATAGTAGAACTATAAATAAAATAGAAAGTATATTTTTATGACAATGTTATATGTTAAAAAAACTATGTTCGAACATAGATCTTGCTATGTTCGAACATAGGACGGATCTATGTTTGAACATAGGAGTTTGCTATGTTCGAACATAGGAAAAAAGTTGTGAAGCCGCGATTTTACTGGTCCGGGACTATGCTTATAATTAAATAATTAGTAAGAAGTTAAGAGAGTCCAGTTTTACTTTTGCGTTATGTTTTAGTGGTTTTACAGAGGGTATTGTATTCCTTAATAACTGCTATCAGCGAAGTGATTGTTTCGAACAATCACGAACCGCTGCTTTTATTGTGAGAGCTTAATTAAGATTTCTTTTGTTTTATTAGCGTCTACGCCGCGATCTTTTTTTGGATAAATCCATCATTAACAGGGGCAAGCCCTGTCCAGCAAAGTGATTGTTGCCAACAATCACGAAGTGCTGCTACCAAGGATATAGTTTTCCTATGTGTTTAAGAGCAAATGCTATATGTCAGAGGGAAGATGGTATATTCAAGCATAAGATCTGAGTTCTAACTCGGTGGAGGGAATGATCTTTATACTGATCGCTTTATTTTCCATTGATAAAATATTAATAACTTATAAGTGAACAAGAAAAATAGTTTTATACCAGTATCAGGGGCGTAGCCGTGCGCCAGCACAATGGATGTATTTTCAAAAAATAATAATTGAATGTATCAGGTAAAAATAAATATCAATAAGCATAAGTAAGAGTGTTCTATAAACTGTTAATAAACCGCACAGGAAGCTTGGTAAGACCTTGGGAACAGAAATATAACACATATAACCATCTTCACACTTAAAGCTCTTATAACTGATTACAGGCACTAATTTTATATGGAAAAAATTATTAATTGAAAAAACATCTTTAACAGGGGCAAGCCCTGTCCAGCAAAGTGATTGTTGGCAACAATCACGAAGTGCTGCTACTAAAGATATAGTTTTCCTATACATTTAAGAGCAAATGCTATATGTCAGAGGGGGAATGCTATGTTTAAACATAGGATCCGAATTAAAATTTAAAAGGAAAATAGAACTGACTATGATCGAATACATTCGCTTATTACTTCATAGTAGTAAAATACAAAATGTCAGTTTTAGGGCGTAGCCGTGCGTAAGCACAGAGATAAAGATCTTTTCAAAAAGAAGTTTAATAATCAGTAGTAAAATCATAAATTAAATAAAAATATATTTGATTTTTACGCTTACGATAGAGTATTAAACAGTAATAAAATAATAAAAGGAAAATACAATGAACAATATCAAAATGATCACACTCTTCCATCCACATGACAAAACACCATTTATGATCTGTATTGTAAGCAAAGTAGAAGATACAGAACACGGATTGAAATTAACCCTTGAAAACGGCAACAACATTTGTGTCAATAATTATAGTCATTATCTTTTATCAGATTCTGTAAGTCGTTGTGATAAAGACAGGTTGAAAAATATTTATATTCGCTTGGTTTCAGAACTCACACAGATGAGTGAAGAAACTATAAAATCACAGATGTTATAAAATATTTATCAAAATATCATAAATATTTTTGATATTACGACTGGTTGCATGGTATTAAATAAAAACAATAACAGGAAAAATGTCATGCGGAAAATAAAAACAAAGATCTATATACCTACAACTTTAACAGGAAACATGGGTAGACACTATATCCCTGTTTTAGAGGATTTAAGAAAAACAATATACAGCGACAGAATATTATCAAGGCTTGCAGATAGCGGCAATATTGTTATCCACAGTTCAGTTGGGTATCCGGTTGCTAAATATAAAAACACGGGGATTAGCATAGGCATAGAACCATTAAATCCAATGATAAGACAAGATCTAACTCTTGGATATATCGTGGTAATCAGAAACGGAAAAGCATCACAGGAAGTTAATGGTTTACTTAACAGGTCATTGCCAAAAGCGATAAGCACTTTTAAGGACCATATTAATGAATATGAAGCAGCAAAAAGTAAAATGCTATAACAACCTATGATCTGGTAAAATATTTAATCTGATAACTACAGGAGGAGGATGAGCGATGGAAGGTCAGTTAATTTTTTGTTCCGATTCAATACTACGGTTTCAGTCCGATTACGATGAAACCGCTGCCGTTCCATTGCTATCCATCCAGAACGTCATAGCCGATACCGATCCGTTCTTTCTTCTCCGTTTCTTCCACCATACCGTTCTGATTGAAGAAGGAACAACGCTGGCAAGTATCTTTCTGGCAATAGAACCGTGGAAGGCTTTGTTAGCGGCTTATCTGGACAGAGATGTTGGTGCTTATATAGATGAGGTAAGAAAACCGTCCGGGCCAACGACATGGGATATTGAATGGATTGGGATTGATCGCCGTAGCATGGTTTACCGCGCTTATAAACGTCAGGAGATGCAGGATGGAGAGGATTTTTCTGACTATTTAAACCGGGAACGCGTTCTGACAGATGAATTTGAGATTGAAAGTGGCTGTGAGGCTTCTGGCTTCATTAAAGGTGATAAAGAACGATGGAGCATCAGTGGTGATGTTCACGAGATAAAGAATCTGCCTGTAATCCTCTATAGCAAACAGACATTGATGACTTCACCGAAAGACGGTTTGTTGAAGAAAAACATATCGGGTGTGAAGAGTTCGAAGCACAGTTGCTTCATTTATGGCGATACCTCGTTTTCTTTCAGTGAGGTTATGGAAGCCATCTTCATTAGCGGGCTGTTCTTCTATGCACCAAAAGACGCCGCCAGCAGTCTTGATGAGCTGAAAGCGAGTCTGGCTGAACTGGAAGAAGAACGCGCTGAAAATCCAAATGCGGAGTCGACTGGCAATGAAACAGATGAAGAACCTACCATCGTTGTAGCCGAAGGTGCATTTGATTCGCTCGCTGCTCACATGGAGTCTGAAAAAGCGGAGTGGCAATCCATTAAGAAGTTATGCCAGCAAGAAGGTGGGCTGCCCATACGCATTGGCAACATTAAAATGTCTGAGTCTATTCAGATTATACCTTAGTTGATATTTTTACTAAAATGTGAATGCTAAATCATAGAGTGGAATTTAATAATGTATAAAGAAGAAAATAAAAATATAGCTCGTAAAAGTGTTTTAAAAGCTGCGATTGAGGCGCTTACTTTGTGTAGAAAAGACTCGACTTTAGCTCCTAAAGACTATATTCGAAAAGTTAAAGCGTTTTATAGGAAAGACGAGAGTGATCCACGTGCGTTTATTGTTGATGAGTTATCGGAGGAAACAATAATTCGGTGGGAGGAATTCTATGATTCAGTGATTCAGGATAGGACTGCACGTAGTATTAAAGTCGCATATTTATCTGGGCCTAACCCTGAAAATGATTTAACTGAAATGACTGATATGGGGCTTTTGCCAGAAAATATTTGGGCATTTGAAAGTGATGCTAAAATATATAATGAGGCTGTAATTTCAGCACTTTCTTCAAAATTTCCGTTTATAAAATTAATTAAAGCTAATGTTGGGGATTTTTTTGAGGTGTCACCGCAGAAATTTGATCTTATATATCTTGATTTCTGTGGGCCATTGCCGAGTAAGAAAGCTGGTCAGAAAACATTAAAGGCAATAACATCAATATTAAAATATCATGCGCTTTCACCTCTTGGTGTTATGATAACAAATGTAAGTCTACTGTCAAAAGAACAAAACGCGAATGAACATAAAAATATCGTAAATTTAGTTGCGAGTTATCTCTATCCAAAATCAACACTGGAGAGTAATAATCCTGAATGGAACTGTACTGATGGTGCAATTTCTGAAGGTTATAGCCTTGATGAGTGGCATAAAAAAGTTGAATGTGAAATTGAAGATTTCTATGGGCAGTATATAACGAGATTATTAGTTGATCTGATTTCGGTGATCTCTCCATATGATAATTTCACCTCATCGCATTCTTTATATAAAAATATGTTTAAAATTTCTAATTACAACGATCTAACTAAAAGCGCAAATGATTTATTTCATTTTGATAGTAATGGGAATGGTGGGGATATTATAGTTGATTCAGGGCTATTTCCAATCCTTTGGACAATTGCATCAATAGATAAAAAATACAATAATAAAGATAAGAATTACTATCAAGATATTTATTGCGATGATGATTTTAACGATTATGCTCAGTCTTTTTTATCGCAAATGAGTGCTAATGGTAATGCTCATGATTTAATAAAAAACATTTCTAATATGCACTTTCTATTAAATGAAGGGCGTACAGAGAATAATTTCTATAGTGATTCTCTGCGAAATCTCAATAAAATAAATTGGTATCAAAAAGTTTATCCATTTTGTGATCTTTTTTTGTTTCATCAAATTAAAGAGGTTTTATTCAGACAGTTATCCGTACCTTATCATGTAAATATGGAAAAAACACTGAGATGGAAATACAAAGCAAAAGACACCAATATGTATATGGATATGTTGGTGCTTGATGAATGTCGTTACCTATACGATTGGATGCCTTCACTTGATATGTTTTATAGTGGGATGATGGATATCGAGAGGCAATTTAGTTTTAGGTTTATTCTTGATGCTGTAGCTAAGCATCGAATGGTTTATAATAATGAATTCTTTTATGGGACTGCATCTGTTAGTAAATTCGAAACTGATTATGTTGAAAAAGTATTGAGTGTTAGAAAGAATATAATCTAATCATATAGAGTAAGATCACTTCCTTGGGAAATGATCTTACTCATGAAGTTAGTTTTCATAAAAATAAAATGAAACCACTAATCAATCATACCTCGTGTAACTTTACTGGCTGTCTGACTAAAATTATAACGTTCCACAACATCACCTTTAAACCAGATATCCAGTGATTTAATGTGTGCCGTGCTGCTATTGGTCAATAGAGCAAGGCCGGGTATGTAGTTAGATAATTGGCTTTCTCCCGTCATACTTGAGTAGTTCCACATCTCCTGTCCATCATTCGTAGCGCGTGTCTGAGGTTCTCCAAAGGCAGCAAGAATTTCTCGTTGGGTAGTTTTACCCTTGACGATTTTTAATTTAACCGTCTGATGATTTTCATCAGTTAGAGATTTATTACCATGAACGGTACAGCCACCAAGCGGAAGTATGATAAAAATAGCAAATAATAATTTTTTCATTTTTGTTCTATAAATAGATGAAAGGTAACAGGTTAGAAAACATACTTTTTAAATACCAGCATCCACCGCTCGCAAAGTTCGTGATTTGAGGTGCTTTTATTTTTCAGGGGAACATTAACTTTCCACATGGGATTTTTAATATCATCGGTTAAAATATTTAGACCAGACCGTTTATTAGCTGAAAGTTGTTCTCTCCAGTTAGCAATAGCCGCATTATTCATACCTCGTAATGTTCCATTGCCGTAAAACTTACCACCCTCTGAAAGCGTATAATTTATTTCCCGGATTTCATCAAAAGTATATGTGCTGTCTTTATCTTTATTGAAAATACGGACAGTATGTTTTTGAGTATCAATAACAATACCTGTCTGCTGGCATTCATACGAAAGAATGTCGCCGTCCAGAACTTCCGTAAAGCTGTTGTAGTGCTTTTTCTTCTGTATATCTGCTGCGGTCATGATAATGACGAAGAGCACCACTAAAAATACGATACCTGTTGCTTCCACTCTTACTTCCTCCATGTAAATGAGTTAAAGAGACTGAACCCGCTCACAGAGCTTTGCTTCGTTTTATACGTCCTACAGCACCAAACTCATGGCGTCGGTCTCGGCGTTGCAAGGCTATCAGAACTTGAAATTATGATCGATATAAAAGATCGATAATTAGTTATTGATAGATTATAACGATTGAAAGTGTGATATCGATCGGTTATTAATTGTTATTATCGATCGAATATCTATTTATGATAGTTAAAAACTATCATAAGATTGTTTTTGATCGTTTTAAACGATATGACGAGACGCTAAAAGAATTGAATCCTATCAATTGGTTAAGCGGTGGTTTTGCCATGTGATATCAGCCGGATCCCGCAACAACTCTAGCCCTGACCGGATTAGGTCAAAAAATATACGCAATTTTGATTATCAGGATGGATAAGCAGATGAAGAAGATTTTACTCGTTGCTGGCGCGGCTCTGGCGCTGGCGGGATGTGGTGAGAAAGGTGAGTTTGAGAAAGCGATCAATGCCAAGATTGGGCAGGACAAATACTGCTTCTCGCTGGATAACAATAACACCAGCTTCCCGATCCGTCTTGCCAAGCCACGGCTTGATTCGACTGGCACAGGGACGAATTCAGTGATCCTCGACGGTTTTATTGAGCAGGGCCTGATGGTTTTTGAACAGGGCTATGACTCGAACGTATTAGGGATAACAGAGGAAGGCAAAAAAGCCAAAGTCTGGAGCACAACAGACGGTGCCTGTGTTGGTCGTCGTGCTGTTGACGAGATTAAGGAATGGACTGAGCCGGGAAACGGTAATCAGAAAGTAGTTCGTGTGTCTTATACGTGGAAGCTGGTTGACGTTCCGAACTGGATTGACAAAAAGGCATTCGCCAGTGTTAAAGGAATGAATAAACCTGCTGATGGTGCAATGAATCTCTTTAAGACCAGCAATGGCTGGAAAGCCAATTAAGGAAACCAATATGGAAAACAATACCATCAAATGCCCGTTCTGTTTCAAAGAGAGCCAGCGTGGGGTTCACGTTTGCACAGGTTGCTTAGCGACTGTGTTATGTGGCACTTATCCCGGCTGGTATGCTGCTGTTGTTTTGTTGTTGACTTTTGGTTTATCGACGTTGATCGGTATGGCAGGAGCTACTATCAGCCTTCCGATAATTGCTATCGTAGGGTTTGTTGCTGGCAAAGTTATTTTTGCTGATAATGTAGTGTTTAGGCGAAGAATGTAATTAAGCATAAAACAAAAACCATATTCTTGATTTATAGGAGTATGGTTTATATCTATATAAGAGGATTGGATAGAGTGCCCTTAATCGACCTTGAGCTGAGACCTTAATAAATCAGGTTCGCATCTTACCTGACAAATTGCTCCCTGATATTAGAAACAGATGTGCTGGTAATGAAATTGTGTGGTATGATGATTTTAGAAATTGTCTCTTATAAAAGGACTTTGAATAAGATGAATACAATCTATCATTATTGCAGCCCTGAATCTTTCTTCAGTATTATTCAGAATCAGCGATTATGGCTAAGCTCTATGGATCATATGAACGATTACATGGAGAAAAAGTGGTTTTACTCTACACTTAAAAAATATTTATATAAAAACTTAGATGCTAACTGCGTTGACCAGTTTATAGCACATTTGGATGACAATATATCTATTGGAACACCATTTGCTTGTTGTCTATCTAAATCTGGGGATATTTTAAGTCAATGGCGTGCGTATGCAAAAGATGGCTTTGGTGTATCCATCGGATTCGACAGAGAAAAGCTCGATGTCTATGATGGGATTATAGGTAATAACCTTGATCCTAAACACCGACTAACTCTTAGCGATATATCTTATATGGATATTAACGTAATTGAATGCTTAGCTGAAAGGATATTATCAAGATATTCATTCATAAAAAAATACTATATGAATGAAATTATATCGACATCAAAATTTAACCGCTACGACAAATGCATCCTTGAATTAATTTCCAATATTATTCACTTAAATACCACGACTAAAAACCCAGCATTTAAGGAGGAAAAAGAAGTACGATTAGTTTATCAAACTCTTGATACAGGAAGATATGAATACCCAGAATCATCATCAATTAAAGATCTGAAATATAGAATATCCAATAATCAAATTATATCATATTACGAATTAGGTTTCCCAAAAGATGCCGTTTCAGAATTGATATTAGGTCCAAACAATAAATTTAAAGAAAGCGATATTGTTAACTTTTTGCAGTATAATGGTTTTGAACACAGCATAAAAATATTGAAATCAAAGGCCAGTTATGGAGCTTAAATAAAAATGTATTTTCTATTTTGCTATTCATTATAATTATTATTACGATATGCCAGTGGTCTCAACTTTGAAACATGGGACTTTCCTGAATACTCTGAGGGGCTTGATGGTATGAGATCTATGTATTTATCAATCTCTGTTTGTACATCTTTCGGACGACTTGGAAAACGAACGGTTTTGTCATGGTCTGATTCATTGCCATAGATGCTTGCTTCTGGTGATGTCTGGTCATTGTTAAATTTAGCGCGTTTTTCAAACTCCGAGCGTGGAACATTGATACCCAGCACTTCATCATAGACATAGTTCTCTGCGATACGCTTATCATGGTCAGCATCAGTGGTATCGGGTTTCCTTCTGGCCCATATAAATTTCTCTCTTATATATCCTACTATCAGTAGCGTGAAACGTTTAAACAAACCATTCTGGCGGGGCTTGGTCTGTTTCCTACTCCTCATCGGAGCGCGGTTCTTCGCTCTGGTGTTTTGAATAGATGGGGTTTTCAATTTAGTGGATGCAGTTGGTTCAGGAACAATCAGAACGGGAGATTTCTTCCCTGATACATTTACTTTACTGACCTTATTGGGATTACGGTAAGATTTTGTTGCTGGTCTTCTGCTTGTGGCGTGTGTCGTCATAACAGGTTGCTGTTTAGTTGTAGCCGGGAAGTCAGGGATAACGATTTCTTCGGGTTCAGCAAGATGTGTAATCGTAAAGCTTCTGACATCAACCACGATCTCCAGTGGTAGCTCACTGAATGTGTTGTAGACCTTCTTCGCTTCCTCTATTTGCTGATCACGTAAAGCTTGTTCTGTAGCTCGCTGTTCCTGTGACTCGGTGTTATTCCACTTGGCACGATGAACTCGTTGCATTGCTGGACGGTTTGTTTCGGTTGCTTTGGCAAGCCAGAAGGCTTTTTCTTCAGCGCTGAATGCTTCTTCTGCTTGGGCAAGGGCATCAGCACATTGAGTTCTGAGAGAACGGTGATCGATACGTTCTTCACGGCCTGCGGTCTCAAGGTAGCTGTTTGACATCGTGGCCCACGACTCACGCCACTGAACAACCATCTTCTTATCATTCCAGCTTCTGTCTTTTTTGCCGAAGCCTTCTGGACCAATGGTTTTCAGGGTTAACATGACGTGAGCATGTGGGTTTTTACTGTCCAGATCATGAAATGCGATATCAGCAATCATCCCCTTATCGACAAAGTTTTTCTGGCAGTATTCGGCAACTAATTTTTTCTTGTCATCATTGCTGAGTTCTACGGGGATAGCGACATCAAAATAACGCGCTGTTTGTCCGTTGTTCTGGCGTTCCACTCTTTCAACTTCATTCCACAATGCTGAGGAGCTTTCAACAATATGAGCAGGTGCGGAAACAGGTGCCAATATAATATGACCATGTAGATCTGTTCTGTGGCTGAAATCGTATGTTTCACCGATGCGATCATCTGTAATACGTGTACGGGTATGGTAGGCAGCCTTCGCAACGGAAGTCATGCCTTCGCTTCGTTTCACAATTTTAAAATCCAGATGAAAAATCGCCATTAATAAATTAACCTCAAATATAAATGCTGCCGTTAGTTTTACGTAAGAAAAACTTCGGGGTTGACGTTGGTTTTGCTTTTAGCCTGCGGCAGGCAACCGTCGGTAGACCCCACACACTGCGTAGCAGTGTATAGGTGGGCATTGTCTTTAAAAAATAAGCCAATGTAAAAACTCCCCCTTAGTTAATTAATACGAAATATACTGATAGTTGTAAAATGATGCGTTAAATTAAACGACACGAACTGGATTAAAGGTGTAGGTTTCACGTCCGAAGGGAAAAAATAAAGAAAAGGCCCGTAATGGCAAAAGAAGTATTAATTGTTCCCGCCGAAAGGCGGGATAGCTAAAATTGAAGAAAAAAGCTAATAAAACGGAGAGTGTTATGTGTTGCACAATTCACAGGTTGAGGTTGAAAAATAGAGTTTAAAGCTGATAGGTGAAAATAAAATAACAAAAGTACAAAAATAAGTAACGCGGAGAGTGCCAGATGTTTTGTGTTAGTGATTACTATCGCATGTATTGCACTATTTTATTTATGGATGCTCCAGAACTATTCCTTCTGACAAAACGGTGTAAATTTGACGTTATTTACCTTTGTGATAATTAAATACGTATAAACAATAAGAGGTAATAATCATGGATAATGAAACTAAAAGATCAAGAACAGAAAAAACATTAAAACAAAAGGTGGCATTTGCTCAACTTGAACTTAACCGTTTAAAGTCAATGGAGAAATCAGAACAAAAGAAAGTTGAAACAAGGCTTAAGATTATTCTTGGGGCAGAAGTAGCCAAGGCTATGAATTGTGGTATCGAACAGGTGGATAAGGAACTTGTTATGGGGATTTTACTTTCAGCATCTGAGTTGAATGATATTGAAAGAGTCAAATATATAAAAGCAGGGAGATGGTTTCTTGCTCAAATGGATGGCAGACAAAAATAAAAAATATTAAATAAATTTCATGACAGGGGTTGATATCTAATTAATATCTGTTATCTATATAAAAGAACAGAGCGCAGGATAATACTTTATTAATACATATTTTTTCCTTTTCAATCAATCATGCGTTCTGTTCGACCAGTAATCTGTTAATTTTTATCTTTATGTAGTAAACGTCATTATTACTTTTTCATCGGATATGATTATATATCTCATGGGAAGGTGATAATGACAAACGCTGTGATAATAAATGTTGTATTTAAATCTCCCAAAAGGCAAAGAGCGATCTTTGCCTTTTTCAATTCATCCGTCTATCAGATAGAGTTAAATATATCTTACGCCATCTATTGCCAGAAATGAGAGAAGCGTTATAACAGGAGATATCATTAAAATAAATAAAGGAGATAATAATGGTTTTATTAAATAGTAAAAGAAAAAGCAAAAAAGGTTTCTCATTACTCGAATTATTACTTGTTCTGGGGATTATTGCCGCATTAGTAGTAGCGGCTTTTATTGTGTATCCCAAGGTTCAGGCTTCACAAAGAGCGCAAGCGGAAAGTAATAATATTGCCACCATACAGGCAGGTGTCAAAGCACTCTATACATCAGCATCCAGCTTTACTGGGCTAACGAATACCGTAGCTGTTCAGGCAAAATTCTTCCCTGATAATATGTTAAGTGGAACAGGCAATGCAGCTAAACCAATTAACGCATTCAAAGGGAACGTGACGCTGGCTGCGGCAGCTACAGGTCCGTCATCTGCGGCAGGTTCTTCTTTCACTATCACATATGACAACGTGCCAGCAGCAGAATGTGTGAAAATAACCACAGCGGCGGCAGGCAATTTTTACACTGCTAAAGTGGGTTCTAAAGTAGTAAAAGCTGCAGATGGTACCCTTGATGTAGCAGCTACCGCCGCAGCATGTAATAACGCTACAAGTAATACATTAGTATTCACGTCTATTTAATTAAAGGGGCACTTTATGCCCCTTTTTGGATCATATTTTCAGATGGGAGATATAATTATGATAAAGAAAAGAGGATTTACTCTATTAGAGATCACCATCGTTTTAGGTATAGGTTCTCTTATTGGTTTTATGAAGTTTCAGGACATGAGGAAAGAACAGGAAGCAGTAATGGCACAGGCGGTAGGCTTTCAAATGAAACAGGTTGGCGAAGCAGTTAACCGTTATATTAGCATTCGCTATAATAAGCTTTCCACACTGTCATCTTCACGCAGTCAAAGTAGCGATCCGGGACCAAGAACCTGTACGGCTAATGGCTGTGAAATCACTTACCAGACGCTGGTGAATGAAAGTCTCTTGCCCTCTACATATGCGGGAGTTAATGCCCAAAAGTCTTCTTATAAAATCCTGTTAAAACGATCAGGCGTATCACCAAACTATGTTATCAATGGTTTGATTGCTACGACGATACCTTGGGTCGAAGGTGGAAAAACGCGATACGACCTGTTAGGAAAATCGATGCAATCAGCAGGTATTGATAGCGGTATGACGAAATCGCCTGCTCAGGCATCAGGATATAATGGAGTGTGGACAGAAAAGTCTACTGATTACCCGGCAATTAATAAAGCAGGATTACTGGTTTACCGTGTGGGCTATGATAGTTCTATGTATTCTGTTTACTTGCGTCGCGATGGAACATTGCCTATGACTGGAAATCTCAATATGGGCACTAACGATATTAATAATGCCAAGAACATTACCGCATCGGGAACGGGGATCTTTGGTGGGGATGTTTCTTCCGCAGGGAAAATAATCGCAGCACAAGAAATAATAGCGCATAATGGTTATGGTGATGCCATACATTTTGGCGGCGATGCTGTTAATAACGACTATGAAATAACCATGTCTAAGGATAAGACCTTATCTATTCATATGGCAAGCAATCGAACAGATCTCACTACGCTGAAAATTAGTGGAGGACTGTCTACGATTGGTAATGGAACGATTAGTGGAACATTAGATACAGGTAAAAGTATCACATCCGGTGGACAATTTAATGGTCATAACGGTGGTGGTGATAGTTTCAGTATTGGTGGTGGAGATGCTAACGATTATGAGTTCAGATTAGATACTGTTAAGCCGCTAACCATCTGGCGAAATGGTGGTACCAGTACTGAAACAAGGCTTCAGGTTTTTGGGAAACAAACCAACCAAGGTGATTTTGCTATTACTCCGGGGACAGGAAGCACTGGTAGTATTGCAGCATCTGGAAATATTCAGGGACATACTCTACAACCTACATCGACGAATACAACTGGTGGGACATGTCCAAGTATAGGCCTGATATCTAAAGACAACATGGGAAATATATTATCCTGCGTTAATGGAAAATGGTCTGTTGTCAGTAACCTGCCAGTTGGTTCACCTGTTCCTTGGCCTTCAAATACAGCGCCTGTAGGTTGGTTAATATGCAGGGGACAATCTTTTAATACTGCCCTATATCCTCAGTTAGCAAAAGCCTATCCAAGAGGAAGACTTCCTGATTTAAGAGGAGTATTTATTCGAGGGCTGGATTCGGGAAGAGGACTTGACTCAGGAAGAGTTATTAATTCTTATCAGGATGATCAGATTCAAAATATTACAGGTCATATGGCGGCTGATGTATCACAGAGTGGAAACATCGGTAAATATGTGAGTGGCGCTTTCGCGGATAGTGGTGCGTTAGGTGAAGGTGATGAAGGTCATAAAAGCAATGAAGTAAGGAAATATACGTTTGATGCTTCGAGAGTCGTTCGGGCAGGTAATGAAACAAGACCTAAGAATGTTGCCATGAATTATATCGTTCAGGCACAATGACTATTTTAATGATCAGGCGACTTTAAATGCGAAATGTACGCCTAATGGTCTGGTGGGCCGAGACAGTATGGGTAAGGTTTTATCCTGCGTCAGTGGTAAGTGGCAAACAGTAAGTGGTGATAGATTAAAAGGTATTTATATCACGATCACAGACCAAGTATCGGGCTATAAGTGTGTAATACCAAACAGCGATACAAGGGGATGTTCTTGTCCGGGATCGGCATATAGCTCAAAATACAGCTATTTATCAGGAACGTTAATTGCTCAATATGATGATCAACGTTGTGGTGGTGGAAAGAATGATCACTTTTATAGTAATTACAGAAGATTATATGCATGCCAATAATGTTAACTGTTGAGGAATTAATGTTTGTGTTTAAACATTATAATAAAATTTAACTTTTAATAAATAACATATTATTTAATAAGTGTCTTTTAAAGATATTCACTTTTATAATATATCTGATTGTCTAATATATAGGGAGTAGTTTACAGCTCAATGAGTTGATTCAGTTTTCCCAAGTGATATGTATTCTCTCCAATGGAGAGTTCCCTTTCGCTTAAATATTTATTTCATTTCAATAATGATTCAAGCTGTTCAGCAATTTCATCAATGGTATTTATCGATGTATTTAATGCCATTTTATCTACTAGTGTAGGGCTGAATTTTAAAATATCAGATTTAGATACTTCGTGCCAGATAGGCAGTATTACTTGGTTTTCACCGCTCATCTCTCTAGCAGTCAAACCATTTAATTCATACTCTGTCCAGTCCTTTTTGATAAAGGATTTAGATAAAACAACAACTCCAAACCGAGAATTTGCTAATCCATAATCGATTGTCTTACGTAGACTTTTACCCCAGCCTAAAGAGAATTCGTCATACCATACATTTATCCCTTTTGCTCTTAACAACTCAGCAAGGGGACGGACAAAACTATCTTTATCTTCTGTTGCATGAGAGATAAAAACATCATAACTCTCTGTAATATCTTCTGTCTCATCAGATTTGTTGATGACTGGACGATTGAATTTATGGCTTGGAGATATTGCCCTTTTCTGCGATTTCAATTCTCGTGTGATTTTCTTCTGGTAATCTAATTGTTCTTTTTCAAGTTTCTTCTGTGCAGCAATTCTTTTTTTCTGGTCATTCTCTTGCTCTTTAATGAGTTGTAATTGATAACGGTGTAAGTCTCCAGTTTTTGCTGTTATTTTTTTATTAATATCTGCTTTTTTAGAGTTACATCTTGAAATATCATTTTTATGACGAGAGATCTCTGACATTTTGGAATTCAATGTGCTTAAAGACGTTGACTTAGTGACGCTACGCTTTATTTGATTGATTTTTCCTGAAAGTTGGGCCTCTTTACGCTGCTCATCAGAAAGTTGTTTTTGTAGACTAGCAATGTCTTTTTGTATTCTGTTGATATTTGACATTGTGGTGCTTATAGACATCAGATTAACTCCCTGAGATATTTACATATGGTGTATACTACACTATCTATGTACTTGTAGGCGATTGATTTTACCTAATAATATATCGATAAAAGAGGACTTTCTTATCAGGCCGTTCTAACTCTATACTTCAACACCTGAACATGATCTCCATCATTGAAGTATTTAGCTCCGCTGGTAAAGGTGCTTAGTCTTTTGGCGTGCCCGGAATGACCACTGTTGCTTGGCGCGTGGACAATAAATTTACGCGTTTAGTTGGTCATTTTTGCTCCAATATTCTTAATGGATACATTCCCCTTCATTATGAAATTTGCATTAATATCATTAAAATGAATGTCATTTGATATTTATTATTAGGTATAGAAATGTGTATAATCGATTATTGTTTTATGTATACGATATGGTGGGAAATGAGTAATACTACAGATTGGATTAATACTATATCTAATGTGATGATCGCCGGTTCTGCGATTTATGGCGCTTTTAAGGCTAAGAGCTATTTCAAAAGTAAAAATGATGAGGAAGCATATAATGATGCAAAAAAATTGATATTTGAACTGTATCCTCAATATAGAATTGATTTGCATAAATTGGTTATCGTTTTGTTATCAATGACATCTAATAGAATTCCAAATGATATATTGGAAACTCGGTTGGAGAAAATTACCAATAGACTGTCTAATACACAAATTGAAATTGTAACTATCAGTTCCAATATTATTGAACGCCATAGATGGAAGATCAGAGATGATTTTACAGAGTCTTTTGAAATAATTAAAAATATCTATAGGAATAAATTAAGTTTTCCATTGATTAATGTAGTGGATGAAGTAAGTCAAAGCACAGAAACTGAAAGGCAAAATATACTTAGAGAATTAATAGGGAAATGTCATGAAGGTATTGATGCCATTCATACATTCACAGATAATAAATTTAGAGTTGACGAGTATTTCGTTCGTCCCTTTTTAAACTAATTTTTCTATAAGAAGATTGATATGAGCAATGAGAAAACATCAGAGGAATCATTTTTCAATAACATAAAAAGTTCCTTGATCGAGCGTTTCACGACACCATTATATGTATATGTTATTTCAGCCTTCTGTATTGATAATTGGGATAAGATATTATTTATTATGTTTGGAAAAGGGAACATTGAGTATAGGACGTCGATAGTTCAAATGCAGGGCATTAACTTTTGGCAACCTATTGTTTACGGTATAATCATAACCATAATAATGCCTTTTTTATCAAGAGCGATAGAATTTTTCCATCTTAAGTCGGACAGATATTATCTGTACTCTTTCCTCCAAAAGGGACTCTCGTAGGGTAAAAAGTATGAACTCTATTAGAGTGATTGAACGTCAACATGAAATAGATATGATTGAAGGTGAAGCAAAACATAAAGCAGAACTTGAAAGAATAAAATCTGAATCTCAATACAATACGAGCGAGTTAAAAGAAAAACTTGAACGGCTTGATATAATTGTCAAAAACCAAGAAGCGCGAAATAATGAACTATTAGAAGAGCGAAAAAAATTAGATGATGATCTCAATAATATATTCATTTTTGTAGATGATCTTAGGGAAACTGTATTGAGAGTAAATAATGCTTATAATCGGTCTATGAAAGAAGATGATGTTGTAAGGAAAAACATGATATTATCCCCTATATATGAGATAATAAAGGAATCAAAATTTAAAGACATAGAGAAATATCTAGAAAAAGTCGGTGTTCTTGAAAATAGTTTAAAACGTCTCCGAGACTCCGAAAGAAAAACATTTTCAATGGATGAACTGGAAAATAACGACTATAATGCAATAAATGCCGATTAAGACACGTTATTTAAAATAATTACCTAAGCATGATAATCATGTTGTAAATATATAATACTGTATTGATAAACAGATTGGATACCACTTGTGCGATACCCCGTCCAATCATCCATCAATGCCACATGCTTAGCCCATAGCGTCCCATGTTGATACTCTGCTTTGGCCTTATCTTCTAACTGGTGAGCTAACGCATGTTCAATGATATTCCTCGCGTATTATGAGCACGGCCTCCCCACTGATTTTCAGAAGGCAACAATTTCAGGATGACAATGAGCTTTTAGCGTATCTTGTTCCTGTTAGACAAAATATTTTTATAAATAAAATCAATTAACTACACGTATACTGTGATTTTATACAGCAATGATGTTGTCTTTAGTGGAATTAAAGCTTATAAAGAATATGGTTATAACTGCATATAGTGATTTTTTTGATGAAGACACTACATAAGTGATGTTCATGACTTTTGGGGATGCGTTTAATGAGTAAAAATGTAAAACAGACTTCTGAAAATGTGGCTTCTACTGCTGCAAAAACGCTGACTGATCCTAATGCCTCAGCCATCCAGAAAAGCCTTGCGGGTTCCGCGCTTTCTCAACGTGGGACGTCAAACCAGACCAGTGGCAAAATGGAACATAAGGCATCATCGGCCCTTGATAACCCACGCTCTAGCGAATTAACGAAGCAGCTTGCTGCTTCGGTATTGGCACAATCAAACAAAGGGCGTAAGTGATAAGTAACAGGGAGAGTAAAACCTCCCTGTATTTTTTGATTTAATGCGATTGTTTGCTTGTAGGAAGGTGATTATTGTTTCTGAGCAAACTCAAACGGCCTGACCATCTCATACCGATTCTCATCAAGAAAATCAGCCCACCACTGGAGCATCAGGCGGCGTTGGTCAAGATGCTTGGCCTTATGGGGATAGGCTGCGCGAACGCTGTTACTTTCCTTATGGCTCATTTGAAGCTCTACAGCATCTTCTGACCATAGACCAGACTCAATTAAGGCACTACACGCCAGTGTGCGGAAACCATGACCGCAGATGTCCTGTGTGGTGTCATAGCCCATCTTACGTAGCGCCTTGTTAATAGTGTTTTCACTCATGGGTTTGAATGAATCATAACAGCCAGTGAAAATTAATTCTGCTTCGTTACCTTCTTCATAGGTAAGCTGGCGGATCTCTTTCAGTATCTTGAGAGCCTGCCTGCAAAGGGGAACGAAGTGCTGACGTTTCATTTTAGCCCCACGAGTCGAGTGCTTGACGTTTTCAATCGCTTCCCGCTGTTCGGGGATCACCCATAACTTACTTTTGAAGTCGATTTCCGACCACCGGGCGAAACGAAGTTCGCTGGAACGAATGAAGATCAGCAGATTGAGTTTAATCGCTAGCGTAGTCAGTCCACGACCTTTGTAGGCATCAATACGTTCAAGCAGTAGCGGGATCTCTTCCAGCTCCAGTGCAGGGCGGTGTTCCGTCTCTGGTTTCTGGACAGCGCCTTCCATATCATAGGCCGGATTATGACGCATAAGCTTTTGCTGGACGGCATGACGTAGGATCGCGGTGATGTATTGCTTAATCCGCATGGCAATTTCAAGGTAGCCGAGTGTTTCCGCTTTTTTGACCGGGACAAGCAGATCACCCGTATCCAGTTCTGAAACGTTTCTGTCGCCTATATCCGGGAAGACATAGGTTTCAAGGCGCTTCCAGACAGTATCGGCGTAATCTTCTGACCATTTTGTTTTGGTGGCAAACCAGCTTTTGGCGACGACACGGAACGAGCGGGTTTTATCCCGCTTCTCCTGAAGGACTTTTTCATCAGCCTGTTTTTTAGCGTTCGGGTCAATCCCCTGAGCCAGCAGCCTTTTGGCCTCGTCCCGGCGTTGTCTGGCATCGGCAAGTGAAACCGCAGGGTAAACCCCAATGGAAAACACCTTCTGTTTGCCATCAAAGCGATAGCCTAACTGCCAGTATTTTGAACCGTTAGGATGCACCAGCAGATAGAGGCCAAACCCGTCAGTGAGCTTGACGGCCTTTTCCGATGGTCTGGTATTTTTTACTTTGGTATCAGTAAGTGACATGACGGTTCCCTCCGCGTGCTGGTAAAACACAAATCGAACCAGCTTTACCAGCATTTTTACCAGCAAAAGGGTATGGCTTCGAGTGGTTTTTAGTGAACGAGGGTGAACCTGAAGAAGGGCATAACCAGTTGATATAAATGCAGAAAGCAGACGTCACTGAACGTCTGCTTCCCTAAATTTGGCTCCTCTGACTGGACTCGAACCAGTGACATACGGATTAACAGTCCGCCGTTCTACCGACTGAACTACAGAGGAATTGTTTCAACGAGGCGCATAATACTGGGCCGGCTATAACGTGTCAACAGTAAAATTAACGCGCCAATTCAATTGGTTAATTAACCCACAAAGTGAGGAATTAATGTTCGGATTCCTCGCCGTAGTCGCCTTCGGCAGCGCTTACCCGTAAGCGCTGAGAAGGATCCTGGCGATAGAACTGGCAAAAACGCTGCCATAGTGCCGGGAAACGTGGAGCAAACAGTTCTGGCGCGCTGAAAAAATACTCTGACAACACGGCAAAACATTCTGCAGGGTCGGTGGCGGCATAGGCATCTATACTGGCAGCGCTTTCGCCAACAAGATCGATTTCATCCTGAATATTATTCATTGCCGCGTGGAGATCGTGTTCCCAGCCAGCCACATCGCGTAACGGGATGAAAGGGATGCCGCTGGCGCGATCGCCATTACGCATATCCAGTTTGTGCGCGACTTCATGAATAATGAGGTTGAAACCCGAAGCATCGAACGAGTCCTGGATATCCAGCCAGTTCAGAATGATGGGCCCTTGTTGCCAGCTTTGCCCCGACTGTACGACACGCTGGCTATGCACCAGACCTATGTCATCTTCCCATTCATCATCTACCACAAAGGGCGCGGGATAAATGAGCACTTCATGAAAACCATCAAGCCACTCAATACCGAGCTCCAGGATCGGTAAGCAAAAAATTAACGCAATACGTGCACTTTTTAACGAGTCGAGCTCAAATCCCTGTAGCGCTACCAGTCTTTTCTGCTGCAAAAAACGTTCGGCTAGCGCAATAAGCCGAGCCTGTTCTTGCGCGGTGAGGTTTACCAGAAGAGGTATAGCCAGCGCATCATCCCACGGCCAGTCTTCGTTCTGGGTTATTTCTTGTGCTTTCCAGGGCCACTTAATCATCGTTTTGCTCGTAAACTCGTCACTTGAACAAAATTACCCGAATAGGGTCTGTTAAAATGCCAAATTACCTGGCATCATTGCAATATACGGAGAGATGCCGGAGCGGCTGAACGGACCGGTCTCGAAAACCGTTGCGGGGGTAACTCCGCCGAGGGTTCGAATCCCTCTCTCTCCGCCACTATTCAAGCACTTACGTGATTTTCTTATAGTGATGAAAATCACGTTGAGAAAAAATGAGAAAATTCGGTGAGAAAAAAACGCCAGAATTTTAACTGGCGCACATCGAAAAGCTCAACGCTTCCTGTCCAGGGTTGGGCTCATTTTCACCTTGCGATCGTAAACCAGAACCTGGGATTCGGTTTTGTGGCCACTGTACTTCTGCTTGTCTTTCGCCGTTCCCTCATAGTCTGAAATCCCCTTTGCCTTTAGATCGTGGAAAGTGCAGTCAAGAGGACGTCCCAGATCATCCCCCGCAGCCTTTCGCGCCTTTCTCCACGCCTCGTTAAATCCTTTATAAGAATAACGCTCGCCATACATAGTCCTGATAACAGGGCCTTCCTCTCCCCATTCACGACATATTTCAACGGCATCACGTAAGCGATCTGTCCAGGATTTAATTTGTTTAACTCCGGTTTTTCCTTGCTGAATAAAAATTCCTTTCTCCAGTATTTGATTCCAGTTCATTTTCAATACATCAGAAACTCTGGCAGCACATAAATAAGCTATTTCCATTGCAGCCCTGACGGCTGGCGTTGCGTTATTATATATCGCTCTGTACTCTTCATCGGTAATATATCGATCGCGTTGAGGCTTAGGAAACTTATCCACACCAACGCAAGGATTACCAGGAACATAACCACGTTGATAACTCCAACGAAATACGCGCGACATAGAGCTGTGTTCATGATTCGCCTGGACACGGCTTTTTTGCCCACGGGCATCCATATAACGCCGGATATGTTCTGGCTTTATTGCTTTAGCTTCGGCATCACCAAATACGGCAAGTATATATTTCTCATGTGCCAGATAATCTTTCTGCGTTCTTGGGGCCAGATCAGCATAATCGGCACTGGCAAGAAATTTTCGCCATAATTGTGTGAATGTAATTCTGTTTTTTCTACCCTCAACTTTTTTTTCGTAAGCCACCCAGACCTCAGCTTTAGTTGCATCAGCTGGAGCTATATTTTCTGTTGATCCTCCCGGTTTCCAGTAGTAACCAGAAGGGCGAAAGAATACACCCTTTGGCATCCACTCATTACCGGGCGCACGTTTGCGACCCATGTTAACTCTCTATAGCGTCAAAATTCATGCCTGGTACAGGCTGATACCCTGCTGGTGGAAGAAGGCGCGAAACTGGGTGATTTATATGATACCAGGTTGTTCTGATTGAACCGTCCCGGCGTTCTATAAAATAAATACCGTTCAGCGTTAATACTTCTTTCTGGAGTGGCTTCTGGCTTGCTCCTGTAGCATCTTCCAGTTCCTCCTCAGTCAGGAAGCGATCGCTCATGAGTTGCTTCTCCATCTAACCGGCTGCACCCGGTTTAAATCAGATATTGTTGCTGGTGGGCGGGAGCAGTTTCTGCCAGATAGCTGAAACGTATTTCGCCTGATGCCTGGCATCAGCCAGCGCGTTGTGCATATCGCCTTCGAACGGCATGTCACGTTTGGGATCGAAGCCGACAGCGCGACCCAAAGTAACCATCGTGCGGACGTCGTGATCGTTCCAGTAATTCCACAGGCAGGGGAGGCTGGAACGTTCGAAAGCGCCACGCAGGATAACGTTATCGAAATTGGCACCGTTACCCCATACCTTCAGGTATTTCAAATCGTCGGCGTGACAGGTAATAAAGTCATTGAACTCAATAAGCGCGGTCGTGACAGATGCTGCATCAGCGCAAATAGCCGCTCGTGCCTCCGGACTTTGCCTCAGCCACCACAGAATGGTATCGCCATCAGGAACGGCACCCTGTTCCATTGCGCTTTCAAGGTTAATCGTCTTATGGAACTCCGGCCCCAGATCTCCTTTTTTAGGATCGAAGAATACTCCCCCAATTGATACGATCGGCGCGTTAGGCTTTTTGCCCATAGTCTCAAGGTCGACCATTAAGTTGTTCATTCGTTATTTATCTCCGGTTTTGGTGCTGCTTTAATCATCGCCGCCCAGCACAACTCAGCCCGTCGTGCAGCCCGTCGACACCCGCTTAACGCTTCGTATTCCGCCCACACTTTTTCGTCGCTGAAATGTGGATCTGGCTCAGACTCGAAGCCGTTAATCACCATGTCCTCGGTTGGAACGATCGGCACCAGCGCATAGCCATCCGGAATTACTGGGGAGCTCAACTCATCACGATTACTTACAGGTTGGCCACCCTGAAGTATGGCAGCACGACAGGCGTTCCACATGTCATCAGCAATGCAGCACGCATATTCATCAGGATTGGTCGTGGGCAGAATACTTTTAATGACCTTGTAATCTGGATCAATGGCGGGCGGCACCACAGGCGCTCTCGGTCTGCCCTGATTATCCGACGGTGCTAACGGAGCGTTCTTGAGCGCAGACGCCAGTATTTCAATATCTACCTGTACCGGCACTGGCGGGGCAGCATATAACGGCATATACACGGCAACATCATCAGAAGCGTTTGGCTGTTGCTCTAACGTCACGCACACACCGGAAAATTTATTCAGGTATCGCACAGGCTCTTTGGAAGCCTTGCGGCGTTTCTGTAGTTCGCGCAGGGCCAAAATAATCCTGTCGTCTTCTCCTGCATTAGATTTTCGGTTCTCGTAGCGATCCTCAACAACCGCCAGGACATATTCCAAAACGTCGTCTGTTAGTTCGTTATTGGTGATAGTGGTCATGGGTTAGCCCTTCACAAAAATAATCCAGTGGGTTTTGTCGTTCTTCCCGGTTCGCTGGCCAATAATTGGTTTTGCGTCCGTCAGCGCCAGAATCTGGCTCACAGGGATTTGCGTTTCGTTCCATTTAAATATGAGTACGCCGTGTGGCCGCAGTACCCGAAACGCCTCTTTGAACCCGGCACGGAGGTCAGAACGCCATGTTTTTTTGTTGAGTCTCCCGTACTTCTTGCCCATCCAGGCCGTTTGGCCGATACGTTCCAGGTGAGGCGGATCAAACACCACGACCGGAAACGAGGCATCAGCGAACGGTAGCGCACGAAAATCAGCAATGAGGTCAGGACTGATAACCAGACGGCGACCGTCACACAATGTGTGCTCTTCTGCCCGAATATCTGCGAACACTGCGCGGGTATCGAGTTTGTTGAACCAGAACATACGGGAGCCGCAACACACGTCCAAAATTGTTTGCTGTGACATCACTCCCCCTTAACCTTGATGTCATCGGCGTCTTGTGCACTAACTATTTCCGCCGCCTGACCGAAAGCGGATACCCACTTTCTCGATTCTTCCAGCGCCAAATCAGGGCGACCTTGCAACAGGCAGCCAACGATATAGCCGTGCGCACCTATGGCTTCTGTGATGAGCTGAATTCCCGTTGGCGTGGTTTGGCTTTGGTTGGCCTCCAGCGTCGCCAGTCGTTCTTCCACCACATCAACGGCGTCAGCGAAACCAAACATATTGCTCCATTCTGGACGCTCTCCTGTTGCGGCCTGGTACATATCGGCCAGTGCAGATTCAGCACTATCACGCTCATTGATAAGCTGCGTCTCGCTGTGTTCGAGTTCTGCTATGCGGCGGTCCATTGGCTCAATCCTCGCTGTCAGTTCAGTGTTGCGCTGATCTGTTTCGGCTATACGGCGTTCTGCGGCTTCCAGTTTGTCATCTGCCTCTCTGAATTTATCGTGCCAACGATTACAGGCGATAAAAGCACCTTCGCGATATCTTGTTTCAGCTTTCAGCTCATCCAGCAGCGCCAGTATGGTGGCGGGGTTGGCGGCGGCGATGAATTTTGCGTTTTGCGCCAGATTATCGCCGTGCGTCTCCGCTAGAAACGCGCCGCTTTCGTGGCATACATCAAAATCGTAATCAATGTACCATCCACCCTGAGTGGCTACTGTTGCCACTTCACGCAGCGCCTGTTTGTCGATGTTCATGCTGCACCGCCTTCAACGCGCTCCCACAAACGTCTTGATCTGATTGCCTTCACTACAGACTCTTTATCTTTCATGCAGCACATTGCCGTAGCTCCATCAGTTCATTAAAGCGGGCCATAAACAGGCCGAAAGCCTGACCGGGGCGAAGGGGGTAGATTTCGAATAAATCTGTCGGGGGGATACCTTCCAGTATTACCCAGGGAATACTGTCATCAATATCCAGATCGCGGCGTTCAGTTGCCAGCATGGTAAGATCTGCATACTTCACTACGCTGGCTTCTTCCAGTGGCAAGCCAAACTTAAAGCGGATCAGTTGATCGGTACGTTTTTCAATCTCGCGATAATCAGGCAGTAACGCTTTTAATGGGGCAGGGATATCCTGGCAATACGCTTCGGCTGCGTCGTGCATCAGGGCTTCAAAGGCAAACTCCGGTGATACAAGCTGGCTGCACAGTACGGAATGCTGCGCCACGCTATAAAATTCAGGGAGATGTCCGGAGAAGCGGCAAATATTGGAAAGCGCCACGGCGATATCTTCAATATCAATGTCGTCAATAGTTGCGCTGAGATAATCAAATTGTTTACCTGAAAGTGTTTGAATAAAACTCATCGTTGGTTCTCCTTATAATTTATTTCGCTCTGCACCGCGTGAATTTTGGTTGTGCGAATCCCTCGCCGAGTGGCGATAATTAACAGAATTACGCTTCAATAAATCCCCGCGGCGCCGGGGATTTAATGCAGAGCAATTACGCTTTAAAGTTACCGATGAACGTTTCTACTGATTCACCGTCGAATTTGCTGATCAGCAGGTCGCGGAATTCATTGGCGATCGCTTCTTCCTGCGCTTCCAGTTGTACGATACGCAGAACAAAGCGAGGTTCATCACCGGTCAGCAGGCTGTTGCGGAGGCTGAACGCACGTTCACCGAGACCCTCATATGGAACACATTTGAACTCAAAAGCCACCGGCATAACGTCTTTGCTGCTGGCCTCAATGCTTTGCATAAGGGATTTCTTACCGCTGAAATCGCCATCGTCATGATCCTGCTGGGTTGCCTGTTGGATCGTAATGCGGCGAACAGCCTGGGCAGCCTGTGAAATCTGCATTGTGTTACCGTCAGCATCGAACGCCAGGAGATAATCGCTCCAGTCTTCAATCCATTCGGCGATCTGTTTTTGTTTCAGGCGTTCCCCGTTGATCTGGAGCAGGGCGCGGAATGGTGCTGTCTGTTTCAGCGTGATAGAAGCAACGTTGTCTGCATGACCGGGATTATCCAGCGTACCAATATTGAAAACTGAGCGAGCTGTCATATGGTCAGCATCAATAAAGCAGCGTGCTTTTTCGGTTGCACTGGCATAGCCCTTTGAATAACGGACAAAGTCTTCAATGCTGGTGGTAGTCATGGCGCCGCGGAAGCGGAAACGCTCCAGAGCAAAGCGTTCGAGGCTTTCAACACCTGTCCCGGCAGGCAATAATGCTGTCGGGCAAGCCAGCCCCTGAATATCGTTCAGGTGATAGCCAGAAAGAACCAGGTCTTTTACCTGCTGAAAAGTGCCGCTGTCTAACTGAGACATAAAAATTCCTTATTAACTAATGATCGAAGTGGTGGCAGTGAATTGGTTAGCTGCGGTTCACTGAGCCGCTTTAAGCTTTCCGTCAGTAGTGCCTTTAATACTGAACAGTTGACCCTGATCTTCCTGCAGTATGGTGAGCTTTCCGCCCTTGTTAACCCACATTGGGGTTTCTGTTGTGTCCTCTTCTGACGCTTTACCGCGCGGCGTCGGAGTGCTGTACTGCAGCTTGTGTTTAATTTTGACGCGCTTCTCTTCGACTGAATTTCCCATGCGCTCAAAATCAAAGGTGAGGACTACCTTGCCTTTATTGCCGTTATTCAGAACGCCTAATCCGACAGTATTCAGCGCTGCCGCGATTTTGTTCATGAACACGCCGGCATCCAGTTCGCCCAGAAAGTCGGGCACTACGGTCATGCGGTCATCATTCATCGTTAACCCCTCAAGATGGCGGTTGCCACCGCCAGTTGGTTTCTCCACAAAACAGAAAAGAGCACCTGCTGTAACAGCTTTCCGGGTGGATTGGGTAATGAGCCCGTCGCGCGGAGATGCTCTTTTCTGTTGTGTAAAAAGGTCGGCGTCACGGCAGAACACTGTCGCCTTCCTCCTGTTGTTGGAAGAGCCGGACGCCGACAAGACTTCACACAGCAATAACGTTGTGGTGGGGCTGTCACTCAGGCGCATGGTCAACCTGACAACCCGGTGTCCTACTGGGTACAAATGGAGAAAAACCCGCCATACTTACCGCCGCGCCATTTCGCGGATTACCACAACGAAGAGAGCACTGCCGGTGTCCGAATTGAACGGACCTTTTCTCTGCCCAACCCTCCTGACTAAACAGGACTGTCTGGAATCGAACCAGCACTTATGCCTTGCTCGTCAATGCCCTCATCGTTGTGTGCCTGTCTTTTCACCACATCAGGCTCGGTGGTATCCTTTTAAGCCCATATACATAAAAGGAAAATCAAATGACTTTTGATGAAAAAGAACTTGATAATGCAATTAATAAAATCATCGTAACGTCGCTCTTTTCCTGTCTCAGCGACACTCAGCAGAAACAGTTCTACGAATCGGCTTTCAACATGATCGAGCGTTGTTGTTTCTGCGATGCCGACGAGTTACCTGAAAAAATCAGGAAACAGTTGGCTGATGCTCTTCGAGTGCGACTTTCTGACCAATTTTCTGAAATGTGCTCTCCGAATTTGGACAAATAGAAAAAGGCCATTTCCATTCAGGGTCTGATGGAAATACTTCAGCCTGTTCCAAAGCACGGCGTAAAGAGAACACAACTCCAGCCATAATCTGATGTTTCCCATTGGTCCAGCTATCGCCGCTCTGATCTACAGGAGCGGCTATGTCGTATGACCAAACGACTTCACCACTATTGTTTAAAATCTGGACTTTCATTTCATACACCTGCTTTAACATGAGTGCCTGGCTTCAGACTTGCAAAGGCATATTCAGGATTTGCGAAATTCCGACGTTCACAGCCCACAAGAAGGCAAGCACTAATAAGGAACACCTGAACTACTTCATTTCCCTTAAAGCGCCGATGGGTGATGGCGCTTTTCTTTGCATTAACCAGCATCATTCCCCCTTCGTGACGTTCATTTTTACTGGCTTTATCACGGCTGCGTAGTTGATAAGAATGTTTACGCATGAAACAACGCACTCGGAACAGATAGCTGGCTCGTCCTTACTTCCTTTAGCGATGAGCTTTTTTGCATCCAGCTCACTGACCCCGCAGAAGGAGCATGTGTAGTAGTTATTCATCTGAACTCCTGTGTAATGCATCATTGCGAATCATCCGGTCATTCGTATGCCACCGGCGGCTACTTCGTGGGCGTCCTGCCTGTTCGCTGCTCTATGAATGCAAATTACATTTAAATTGCACATTGCGCAAGTATAAAATTGCGATATGTGCAATTTTGAGTTAAAAAAAAGCCACCATAATGGTGGCCTTGTCGACGCTTTCTATTAATTGTGTCGTTTGAGTGACTGCGTCTGGCTTATCAGAACCTTGCCAAAAACACCGAACCTGCACTCGTTGTCTTTGGTAATACTCCATTCCCTGTAGTTAGTGTTATCAGATATCACCAGTAATTTATCGGGGATCATCTGCAGCCTTTTTACGTATATTTTATCATCAAAGCCAAAGACATAGATGCCATCACCATCGAACTGGTTGATGCTTATATCGACAAAAATAAGATCTCCCGGTTCAATTGTTGGCGCCATGCTGTCACCGCGCACGTTAATCACTTTAAGCTCAGCGGCAGGACGCCCGCCGAACATAGCTAGTGCTTTGTCCTTGTTATATTCGATAGCATGGATTACATCGATAACATCACCGCCCTGAATGAGTCCATTACCGGCGCTTGCACTGACATCCAGTATCTCGATACGGAACAAATCCTTCACGTTAGCTGAATCCTTCCTCATATCACTGTGTTTACATACAGTATTACCTTTTGAGTCTGAGGTAAAGAGTTCTGCTATATCAACACCTAAGCAGTCAGCCAGCCTAGAAAGTGTTTGTTCGGTAAATTGCTTTTGCTTGCCAGTCTCCAGACGAGAGATGTTTGCGGCATCCACGCCGATGGCTTCTGCTAGCTCAGCAATTTTCATGTTCTTCGCGCGGCGAAGTTGTCTGACACGGTTTCCTATATTCATGCGTTCATTACATTAATTTTTTGCGCATTGTGCAAATCAACTTGCGCAAGTTTGCTGTATGAAATAACATGCGACATGCGCAAAAGAAGGAGGTTTTATGCAATCACCATTGAGAAAATTGCGGAAATCGCATGGTTATACGTTACAGCACGTCGCTAAAGGGGTTCAGGTTGATCCTGCAACATTAAGCCGGGTTGAAAGATGCGAGCAGGCTCCTTCAACAGAGCTTGCTGAGCGCCTGGCTCAATTTTACGCCGGAGAAATTAGCGAGATGCAAATTTTGTATCCAAACAGATATCAGCTTAGTGATTCGGCGATTTGACCGCCACCACAGCAGAAGGAGTAGATCCGTGGGACATGAACCTGAATGGAAAGTTGAAAAGCAGCCCCGCTGGTTGGTGGCTGCGATTAAAAAGACGATTTCCAGTCTGCATGGCGGTTATGAAGAAGCTGCGGAATGGCTGGATGTCACCAAAGATGCTCTGTTTAACCGCCTGCGTACTGGTGGTGATCAGATCTTCCCGATTGGGTGGGCGCTGGTACTGCAACGTGCCGGAGGAACCTGTCACCTGGCACATTCAGTAGCCAGGGCATCAGGTGGCGTTTTTGTTCCGCTGGCAGATATGGAAGAAGTGGATAACGCAGATATTAATCAGCGCCTGCTGGAAGCGATTGAGCAGATCACCAGTTATTCCCAGCAAATCAGGGTAGCTATCGAAGATGGCGTTATTGAGCCACATGAAAAAGCCGTGATTGATGAGGAGTTGTATCAGGCGATCGCAAAGCTGCAACAGCATTCGACACTGGTATACAGAGTTTTTTGCGCGCCAGAAAAGGGTGACGCCCGCGAGTGTGCAGCTCCGGGCGCCGTGGCGTCAAATTTTATGGAGAAAACCAACGCATGAATAGTTTAACGGTAAATAACCGTTTGTCGCAACAACCGGGGATGTATGAGTACCGGCCGTTGCGTCATGAATGCAGATTACCAAATAGCCTGGTCGTGCGTAACCACAGGGAACACAGCCTGGCCGTGGGGGATGAATCGTGCAGGAACTTAACCGCTGGTTTCGGGATGGAAGGGGACTTTATGTCCATGTTATTCGCTGGGAACCAGAAACTGAGCGCGTTATCTATCTGCGCAAGGGCTACCCGCATGAGTGTTTTAGCCCTTTGTGGAAATTCAGGCGTGATTTTGTTGAGTGTGAAGCGCCAGGAACACATTGATTCTGCAATTCCGGGACGTTACACTGTTCAGGCACCTCATAAAGCGGGTGCCGGGATTGGCGTCCTGGAATTGCATACGGCGACAATGGGCGCGTTAGCGTCTTTTTTGTTGCTACAGCTCAGCTATACCCAAATTATGGTGGGCTGGGTGGGGGCACCGAAAGGTGCGCCGGTTTCCGTATGCGCCGGTTACGCCAACCCTGCTCAGTTCACCACCAGCGAAATTGGCGTTTCCGGTGGTGGAAGTTATCCATTGCATACGGAGGCTGCCATCATGGCTACGATCCCTGCCTTAGTACAACCTGAACTTTGCATTATTGCAGGCAAAGTTGTTACTTCTTCTCTGGCTGTTGCTAGTTATTTCGGCAAACAACACAAAAATGTCATTCAAAAAATTGCGTCTCTTGAATGCTCTGCCGAATTTACTGAGCTGAATTTTCAGCTCAGTGAGTACATCGACGCATCAGGCCGCAAACTACCTTGCTATCAAATAACCCGCGACGGCTTTGCTTTCCTTGCTATGGGCTTTACGGGCAAACGCGCCGCCCAATTCAAAGAGGCATACATCAATGCCTTTAACCAGATGGAGAAACAGCTTTCAAAGCCGTCGGTGCTGAGCGATGCAGCACATAATGCCAGCGTTCTCTATTCCTACATTTCATCCATTCATCAGGTCTGGTTACAGCAGCTTTATCCCATGCTGGAAAAAGTGGAATCTCCGCTGGCCGTAAGCCTGTACGACCGCATCAATGACGCTGCGGCGCTTGCGAGCCTTATCAATATGACACTGAACCGTTCAGAGGTAAGGGGGCGCAAATGATCCGGAATATTTTTAAACGGTTCACCAGCCAACGTTTTCATTGCCCTCGTCCAGGACAGTGGTACAGCACACCAGAAGGGTACGTTCTGCGTATTAGCCTGGTCGATCGCGAATGTCAGAAGGTTGTCTGTGAGCCTCTTGGGCGTAATTACCGCGTCAACATGCCGCTTATTGCCTTTCGTTCCGGCAAAAACATGAAGCATCTCGGAGGTGCTGCATGAGTTCCCTTATTCAATTACTCGATCGCCCCATCGCCTACAACCCTGCTTTTGCAAAACTGAAAGCCGGGAAGGTAAAAGCTGGCCCGGTTGCGGCAGTATTCCTGTCCCAGCTTGTTTACTGGCATAACCGGATGGATGGCGGCTGGATGTACAAAACACAGGCTGATATTGCCAGTGAAACGGCGCTAACCCGCGACGAACAGGAAACAGCACGTAAACGTCTGGTAGCACTTGGTGTACTGGAAGAAGCCCGTCGCGGTGTACCTGCCACCATGCACTACCGCATCAACACCGAACGGCTTGAAGCGCTGTTGCTGGAAACGGCGAAGCTAGTGAAAAAGGGCGCTCAGGAGAAAACCAGATTGCGGGACTTCCAGAATGTGGAAACCCCGCAATCTGGATTGGTGCAACCCCGCAAACCAGATTGCGGTAATGCCGCAAACAAGAATGTGGAAACACCGCAAACAAGTACGGGGCAACCCAACGAACAAGCATGTGGCGATCCCACAATCTTTCCTACAGGAGATTACACAGAGACTACTCAGGAGATTACACAGGAGAGTAAAACCCCTTTTTGTCCGGTTGCTGAGCAACCCGACCCCGAAGTGACGCTCACCGATCAGGCGATTGAGGTTTTAACCCACCTGAACCAGGTAAGTGGCTCCCGGTATCAGAAGTCAAAAACCTCCCTGGAAAACATCCGTGCCCGACTGCGTGAGGGGTACAGCGTTGCTGATCTGCAACTGGTTATCGACCTGAAGCATGAGCACTGGCACGAGAACGACGAGCAGTACCAGTACATGCGCCCGGAAACGCTGTTCGGTCCGAAGAAATTCGAGAGCTATCTGCAAAGCGCTACCCGCTGGGATCAGAAGGGACGGCCTAAACGCGCTGACTGGGGTGCGAAGAAGCGCGATGTGATGGCTTTTGGTCCGGTTGATACAACGATTCCGGAGGGATTCAGAGGATGAGTCTGTTAGCAAAAGTGCAGGCGTTTATCGAGCTTAATCCGGGGCTGACATCAAATGAGATTGCCGATGCTTTTCCTGAATACGCACGCTTTGATGTGCAGCGTTCAGCGAGCAAGTTGTATCGGTGTAAGCGTGTTAACCGCCGCATGGATGGAGATGTATTTCGCTATTACGCGGGTAAAGACGAGGCAGTGATTTTGACGTTACGACAGAAAAGGTCAGGTCATACAGGTTCGGGTGATCCGATGGTGATTGCAAAGCTGGTAAGCCGCGCTGAAGAACTGGAATCCAGAGGGTTATTTAATCGTGCATCGATAGTGTGGCTGGAGGCATTTAGCGAAAGCCAGTTTATCTACGAACGCGAGGAATTTTTACGCCGCCGTCAGAAGTGTCTGAACCGCATCAAAAAGAGAATCAGACCCGTAGAGCAGGTTTATCTGGCAGGGCGATTTGTGGGGAATGTGGAATGACCAGTGAATCCGTTTGTATTGAAAGCAGTGATGTAACGATATCTGTTGATGAATCCGCTTCGCGCTCCTGGCGCCGCCCGTTCCTGAAATGGGCTGGCGGTAAATACTCCATGTTACCCGATCTGTACCAGATCATTCCGGCAGGGATGCGCCTGATTGAACCGTTTGTCGGTGGTGGCTCGGTGTTTCTCAACTCAGACAAACATGCCTGCTTCCTGCTGGCCGATGTGAATACCGACCTTATCAACCTGTACCAGATGTTGGCTGTTGTACCGGATACGGTGATAAGGCACGCCAGGGTAATGTTTGACCGCCTCAATGACGCCGAAAGCTATATGGCGCTACGGGAAGAGTTCAATGCTCAGGTGATGGACGGACCGGAACGCGCCGCCGCTTTCCTTTTCCTTAACCGTCACTGCTTCAATGGCCTGATCCGGTACAACCGCAACAACCAGTTCAACGTCGGTTGGGGCAAATACCCGTCGCCTTATTTCCCGGAAGAAGAAATCAGGGCATTTACCAGAATGGCGCACAACTGCGTATTCATGGCGGCGGGATTTCGCCGGACGCTGGCGCTGGCGGGGGAGGGTGATGTTGTGTACTGCGATCCACCCTACGAACCGATGCCCGGCACGGCTGGTTTTACTCATTACGCCGCTGGTGGATTTACCTGGGATGATCATATCGCGCTGGCGGAATGTTGCGTTACCGCTCATCAGCGCGGCGCCAGGGTTGTGATCGGCAATTCCACCGCGCCGCGCGTTATCGACCTGTACTCACAGCACGGCTTCGAAATCCGCTATATCAGCGCCCGCCGCTCAATATCGAGTAAGGGCAGTACCCGCGAGACAGCGAAAGATCTCGTGGCGATTCTGTAGGGGGCGGCATGAAACTGACATTGCCATTTCCACCCAGCGTTAACACCTACTGGCGGGCTCCGAATAAGGGACCGCTTAAAGGTCGTCACATGGTCAGCGCCAGCGGCCGGAAGTATCAGAGCGAGGCGTGCGCGGCAGTGATTGAGCAGTTACGCCGTCTGCCAAAACCTTCAACAGCCCCGGCAGCGGTAGAAATTATCCTGTATCCGCCAGACAAGCGGATCAGAGATCTGGACAACTACAACAAAGCGCTGTTCGACGCACTGACTCACGCAGGAGTCTGGGAGGACGACAGCCAGGTAAAGAGAATGCTGGTGGAGTGGGGACCAGTTTTCCCGAAGGGGAAGGTAGAAATCACGATCACGAAATTTGAAACAGGGGCGGGTGCAGCCGCCTGAAAATGGAGAAAGAAGCATGAATAATTTAATGGTCATTGATGGTATCGAAGTTCGCCGCGACGTTCATGGGCGCTATTGTCTTAACGATTTGCACCGGGCTGCGGGTGGAGAGCAGAAATACCGTCCGAAGTACTGGCTTGATAATAAGCAAACCCGTGAACTGATTGAGCAACTTTTCACCGAGGGCGGAATTCCATCCTCGAAACAAAATCAATCAGTTAGCTTTTTTCAGGGCGGTAGAGATACCCAAAATTTGGGTATCGCTCCAGTAAATACTGTTCGCGGTGGTGCTGAACAAGGTACATACGTATGCAAAGAACTGGTATTTGCTTATGCAATGTGGATCAGTCCGTCTTTCCATCTCAAGGTGATCCGCACGTTCGATCGGATTACCAGTGCGCCACAAACATCTTCTGGTATGGCTGCCGATAAGATGCAGGCGGGGGTGATTTTGCTGGGTTTTATGCGTAAAGAGTTAAACCTGTCCAATTCATCGGTACTGGGCGCGTGCCAGAAACTCCAGGAGGCAGTGGGACTACCTAACCTGGCGCCACAATATGCCATTGATGCTCCGGCTGGCGCGCTGGATGGTTCAAGCCGCCCGACGCTGGCACTGAGCGCGCTGTTAAAACAGCATGGTATCCGGATGACGGCTAATCAGGCGTATCAGCAGTTAGCAAAGCTGGGTGTTGTTGAACATCGTGAGCGTTACAGTCGCTCCGCGATTAACGGCATTAAAAAATTCTGGTCGCTGACGGCGAAAGGCTGCATGTTTGGCAAAAACATCACCAGCCCGGCAAACCCTCGCGAGACGCAGCCGCATTTCTTCGAGTCCAAATTTCCTGAGCTGCTGAAGCTGCTCGATACCGTTCATTGAGGTGATCGTGAGAGCGTTACTGACCCCTGAAATTGCTCCTCGTATGGGCGTTGTATTGTTCAGGCCGGGATCGGAACTGATGCCCCTGTTTATGCAGGGGCGTGTTCTGCTTGAACCAGAGCCGGAGCAATATTCATCTTTCGCCTGCGGCGCGGTCCCGGCGGTATCACAGCCGCTGGCGGATGATCCTGCTGTTCGTGATGTGTTCCGTAATGAGTCGGTTATCTATCGTGCTGGTGGTCTGGCTAGTCTGGAAAGCTGGCTACTCCGGGGGAATGGCTGTCAGTGGCCGCATTCAGACTGGCACAGCGAACAGATGACAACCATGCGCCACGCCCCGGGGGCAATTCGACTGTGCTGGCACTGCGATAACCTGCTGCGCGAACAGTTTACGGAACGGCTGAAATCAATAGCTGTGGAGAACACGACAAAATGGGTTTTATCGGTTGTTTGTCGTGATCTGGGTTTTGACGATATGCACGCAGTTACTCTCCCGGAACTGTGCTGGTGGATGGTACGCAATGACCTGGCAGAAGTCTTACCGGAGAGCGCTGCGAGAAAAGCATTAAGGATGCCGAAGGCAATTGTCCAGTCAGCTACCCGTGAAAGTGAAATTGTTCCCTCGGTGCTGGCCACCAGCATTGTACAGGATAAGGCGAAAAAGGTACTGGCGCTCAGGGTTGATCCGGAATCGCCGGAAAGCTTCATGTTACGTCCGAAACGCCGTCGATGGGTCAATGAGAGATATACCCGCTGGGTTAAATCCCAGCCGTGCGCCTGCTGCGGGAAGCAGGCGGATGATCCGCACCACCTGATAGGCTACGGTCAGGTAGGGATGGGAACAAAGGCGCATGACCTCTTTGTGCTGCCGTTGTGCAGAACGCATCACAATGAATTACATGCGGACACCGTGGCATTCGAAGAGAAATACGGCTCTCAACTGGAGTTGATATTTCGTTTTATCGATCGCGCGCTGGCAATTGGCGTGCTGGCGTAAATGGAGAACACGCATGAACCTTGAAGCCTTACCAAAATATTACTCACCAAAATCTCCAAAATTGAGCGATGACGCTCCGGCGACAGCCTCCGAATCTTTGACGATTACGGATGTAATGGCGGCGCAGGGGATGGTGCAGTCGAAAGCACCACTGGGTTTTGCCTTATTCCTGGCAAAAGTTGGTATTCAGAATCCTGACTTCGCGATTGAAGGGCTGATTCATTACGCGGTGGCACTGGATAACCCGACACTGAATAAGTTGAGTGAAGAAACTGGGTTACAGATTGTTCCTTACCTCGTGAATTTTGCATTTGCTGATTATTCCAGATCTGCTGCAAGCAAGGCTCGCTGTGAGCATTGTGCTGGTACGGGATTTCATCATGTATTACGTGAAGTGGTGAAACACTCCAGAAATGGTGAACCCGTCATCAAAGAGGAGTGGGAGAAGGAACTATGTCAGCATTGTCATGGTAAGGGAGAAGTCAGCACGGTGTGCAGAGGGTGTAAGGGTAAAGGTATTGTCTTGGATGAAAAAAGAACTCGGCTTCATGGCGCGCCTGTTTATAAGATTTGTGGGCGTTGCAATGGAAACCGGTTTAGCCGTTTACCAACCACACTGGCGCGGCATCATGTCCAGAAGCTGGTACCAGACCTGACTGATTATCAGTGGTACAAAGGATATGCAGATGTCATTGATAAACTGGTGACAAAGTGCTGGCAGGAAGAAGCATATGCTGAGGCGCAATTAAGAAAAGTCACGAGATAAATGATTTTCGCCGAAGATGGCGACATGATACTTGCACTTTTCAAAAAATATGGTTAGGATTCCCCTAACGATGGGCTTTGTGTGTCTACCGTTGATAATCTTCAAGAACCCGCCACCGAGCGGTTTTTTATTGATGTCAATTGTGTTTTTAAGGCTCTCCTTCCTTAAAGTGTGTTGTACAAAAAACTGGCAGCCAGCTACGCTCATTTTGAAAAAGTGACACCCTTCAATGTTTCTTTTGAATGGAATTGCTACCCATAAATCTCTATCAAAAACAGGAGAGCATATATGGTGGAGCGTTGTTCTGTTTGTGAGCAGTCATTAAGTCATTCACGAGAAGTTGAACAAGATGGCGTTGAATATAAATCTTGCCCAAAATGTTCTGCTGATGCCGGAGTGCACGTTTTTTATAAAACAATAGACTTTGGTTATAGGGATATGGGAGACGGCAGACATATCGTTCAGTCATGGTGTCCGGCTTGCCGTTCTGGTGAAAAACCTTTTATACCACCAGCATTTAAATGTTGTTAACTCAATGAATTATAAAAAGAGGCTGCCTGTGGGCGGCCTTTTTTGTGCACTACGCATCTTTTGCGACTCAGCGCTATAACCAGCTTCTTCCCCTTCACTCGTTGCACTTCCGATAACCGGAGGTGGGAATTATGAAAATGCATAACGATCCTCATTCCTGGTCTGACTTACTTGAATTGTTACAGAGCTGGTGGCGTGGAGACACACCGCTGGGCGCAGTAATTATGTCGATCGTTATGGCTGGCTTGCGCATTGCCTATTTTGGCGGTGGTGGTGGCTGGAAGCGAAAAACGCTCGAGATTTTGCTCTGTGGCGCTCTGACTCTGACTCTGACTCTGACTTTTGCATCCGCTCTTGAGTATGTCGGATGGCCTAAATCTCTTTCTGTTGCCATTGGTGGCGGCGTTGGGCTGATCGGGGTCGATGCTATTCGTGGGGCTGCAATGCGAGTAATCGGTAACAAATTTGGTAGCTCGAAGGAGTAATTTATGCAGGCACTAAATTCCCAGCGTAAAGCTTTCCTTGATATGGTGGCATGGTCAGAAGGAACGGATAACGGGCGACAACCGACACGTAACCACGGTTATGATGTTATTGTTGGTGGCGAACTGTTCACTGATTACTCCGATCACCCTCGCAAACTTGTCACGCTAAAGCCCAAACTCAAATCAACAGCCGCCGGACGTTACCAGCTTCTTTCACGCTGGTGGGATGCTTACCGTAAACAGCTTGGCCTGAAAGATTTTTCTCCAGAAAGCCAGGACGCTGTAGCTCTGCAGCAGATTAAAGAGCGTGGCGCTTTACCGATGATTGACTGCGGCAATATTCGTCAGGCAATCGACCGTTGCAGCAATATCTGGGCGTCGTTACCTGGTGCAGGTTACGGTCAGTATGAACATAAAATCGGCGACCTGATTGCCCGATTTAAAGAGGCTGGTGGGGAAGTAAATGAAGCTGAGATATAAGCTGGTTATTGTTGCCTTCTTTGTTACCGTCATTGGTTCCTTCATCTGGTCTACCGGGCATTACTACAGCAAATATCAGCACGAAAAGGAGCGTGCTGATGAGGCTGTACGAAATGCTGAATCAGCAACTGCCATTACCCGTAACGTTCTGCAATCACTGCAAATCATCAATACAGTTATAGAGGCTAACCAGCATGCAAAACAGCAGATCGCACTGGAGTCACAGAGAACCCAGGAAGATATCAAAGTGGCTGTTGCGGATGATGATTGTGCTTCACGTCCTGTGCCTGCTGCCGCTGCTGACCGGTTGCGGAAGTACGCGGACGGTTTACGTGAGCGATCCGGTGGCACCGCTGCCAGCCAGCCTGACTTCTGATACTCCAGTACCGTTTATACCCAATCCGCTGACGTATGGTACCAGTCTGGAGTTGAATGTTGCTCTATTGTCAGCCTTGGGACAATGTAATTTTGATAAAACTGGAATCAGAAATATTGAATCACGGCGCGCTATTTTGCATTCGAAAGACAAATAGCTCGAGTTATATTTTTCATTATCGTTGCGAATGCTCATAATAAAGCTGTGTATTATGGTAATTTTATAAAACCTATGGGTTTAAGTTCAGATGCTAGCGTTTTTATAGCGTAATGTAGCAGCTTACATAAAATATGCATCGTGATTAACTATTAGGCCAACCTTTTGGACCAATATGAAAGTGGAAGTTTATACAAATCGTTTGTCGATGATTAAACATGTGTCTAGTAGAGCTAGTCATGAACAGGTTTATTACGTATCATTTTGTGTAGATTATCGAGAGTACAACTAGTAGAGCAGCTAATCTTTAGATAGTGCCAGTGATGTTCACTTACGATAAACTAACCTTTTCATTCAGTGGAGGTTATTATGTGGCATACATTACTTAACTGGCCTTGGGGAACTGTGTGGTCAGCTGTATCGGCTTTAGGTTCAATTGTAACTGTTACATTAGGTTTTTGGGCAATGAATGTTTGGCGGCGACAGGAGGCTCTGAAGGCCAAAATGGCTCTGAAAATGGCAGTGGCTGATTATTCAAATGCATTATCACAACTACCTTTATCTCTTAGTCGTAATGTTCGTATTGAAAAAAGGGCCGAGCTACGAGAGTTAAATCATAAATTAAATGCTGTTAATAATGCTTTTTTGATATGCGAACATATGTTGGAAAAATACCCACGTGTAAACAGCGGTTGTCGTTCTTTATCTGTTGCCCACAAAGAATATATTAGAATGAGAGATAATAGTATTCAGGCGAAATATATTTGTCATAATATTCTTTCAGAACAGTTTGTATTCAAATGAAAATGAACGATTGGTATTTACTTGCCGTTTATTCATTGGATTGAAAAGTCTATTTAACAAACCGTGTTAAAGCGGTTTCTGATTGCAGTTATGGTTAGATATTTAACGAAAACTACAGGGATAATAGATGCCTCCACGAACCCCAAAAGCCTGTCGCGTTCGCGGCTGCCGCCATACCACGACTGACCCGTCAGGCTATTGCGAAAGCCACAAAAGCGAAGGCTGGAAGCAATACAAGCCAGGCCAGTCCCGATACCAGCGCGGTTATGGTTCGAAGTGGGACGTTATCCGCGCGCGTGTGCTGAAGCGTGACAAAGGCCTGTGCCAGTTGTGCCTGCGTGCCGGTGTGGTGCGTGAGGCGAAAACCGTTGACCACATCATCCCTAAAGCGCATGGCGGCACTGATGCCGACAGTAATCTGCAGAGTCTGTGCTGGCCCTGCCATAAGGCGAAGACGGCCCGTGAACGGTTAAAGTGATAATAATTCTCAACTGTCTGTGAGGGAGGGGCGGGTCAAATCCCTGTGACCTGACGTCTTCCGGACTGCCCGCCCCCTCGAATTTTTATACCCGCGAAAAATGAAATTTAACCAGGAGTGCCGCATATGGCTGGAACGGCGGGGCGTTCCGGGCGTCGCCCCAAGCCTACGGCGCGCAAGGAGCTGGCCGGGAACCCCGGAAAGCGAGCCCTGAATAAAGAAGAACCAGTATTCACACCAATAAATGGGGTTTCTCCTCCGGACTGGTTTAACGAAGAAGATATGCCTCTGGCATCAGTTATGTGGGAACTGACCACCAAAGAATTGTGTGGTCAGGGACTGCTGTGTGTTACGGATTTGGCTGTACTGGAGCGCTGGTGTGTCGCCTACGAGTTCTGGCGGAGAGCAGTAAAAAATATCGCAAAAGAAGGTAACACCATAACTGGCGCTATGGGGGGGAAAATAAAGAACCCTGAACTTACTGCCAAGAAAGAACAGGAATCGGAGATGAGTTCTACTGGTTCTATGCTGGGCCTTGACCCCAGTAGTCGACAGCGCCTTATTGGTCTGGCCGGACAGAAGAAAACATCTAACCCATTCCTGAAGATGATCAACTCATGAGCCGGAAATCATATCCCAACGTTAACGCCGCTAATCAGTATGCCCGCAACGTTGTGCGGGGAAAAATCACGGCATGTCAGTATGTCATTCAGGCCTGCCAGCGTCACATTGATGATATGGCGGCGGAGAAGAGTAAAAGGTTTCGGTACCGCTTTGATAAAGACATGGCTGAGAAAGCTGCAAAGTTTATTCAGTTACTTCCACATACAAAAGGTGAATGGGCGTTCAAACGTATGCCGATTACCCTGGAACCGTGGCAACTTTTCATCGTGTGCTGTGCCTTTGGCTGGGTACAGAAGGGAACAAAGCTTCGTCGTTTTCGTGAGGTCTACACAGAGATACCACGTAAGAACGGGAAATCGGCTATTTCAGCTGGTGTAGCTCTCTACTGTTTCACCTGTGATAACGAATTCGGTGCGGAAGTATACTCCGGCGCCACGACTGAAAAACAGGCGTGGGAGGTATTTCGTCCCGCGCGTCTGATGTGTAAGCGCACACCACTACTGGTGGAGGCATTCGGTATAGAGGTGAATGCCTCAAACCTGAACCGTCCGGAGGATGGTGCCCGCTTCGAGCCGTTGATCGGCAACCCCGGGGACGGGGCATCACCGCACTGCGCAATAGTTGACGAATACCACGAACACCCTACGGATGCGCTCTACACAACAATGCTTACAGGTATGGGCGCGCGCCGACAGCCGCTGATGTGGGCAATAACCACGGCGGGCTACAACATCGAGGGGCCGTGTTACGACAAGCGACGCGAAGTGATTGAGATGCTGAACGGATCGGTGCCGAACAACGAACTTTTTGGCGTGATTTACACGGTTGATGAAGGGGATGACTGGACAGATCCAAAAGTGCTGGAGAAAGCAAACCCGAACATTGGGGTGTCAGTATACCGTGACTTCCTTCTCAGTCAGCAACAGCGTGCTATTAACAATGCCCGCCATGCGGGTGTGTTCAAAACGAAGCATCTCAATGTATGGGTTGCCGCCCGCACAGCATTCTTTAATCTGGTTTCCTGGCAAAACTGTGAGGATAAGACGCTGACGCTGGAACTGTTTGAGGGTCAACCCTGCGTACTGGCGTTCGATCTGGCTCGTAAGCTGGACATGAACAGCATGGCGAGGTTATTTACCCGTGAAATAGACGGGAAAACGCATTTTTACAGCGTGGCGCCACGTTTCTGGGTGCCGTATGACACGGTCTACAGTGTTGAGAAAAATGAGGATCGCCGTACTGCGGAACGTTTTCAGAAATGGGTTGAAATGGGCTTTTTGACAGTAACTGATGGTGCGGAGGTGGATTACCGCTACATCCTTGAAGAGGCCAAAGCTGCGAACAAACTGAACCCGGTCAGCGAATCCCCCATTGATCCATTTGGTGCCACCGGGCTTTCACATGATCTAGCTGATGAAAACCTGAATCCCGTCACTATCATCCAGAATTACACCAACATGTCCGATCCGATGAAAGAACTGGAAGCGGCGATTGAATCGGGTCGCTTTCATCATGACGGCAATCCCATCATGACCTGGTGTATCGGCAACGTGGTCGGCAAAACCATTCCGGGTAACGATGACGTGGTGAAGCCTATTAAGGAGCAGGCGGAAAATAAAATCGATGGTGCAGTTGCACTGATTATGGCGGTTGGCAGAGCCATGCTGTACGAGAAAGAAGACACGCTGTCTGACCACATTGAGTCCTACGGGATCCGCTCGCTTTAACTGAGGTAATTATGATCATGCTGATTCTCGCGCCTCTGGTGGGCGTGCTGGGTGCGCTTTTGCTGGCGTATGGTGCCTGGCTGATTTATCCCCCGGCGGGTTTTGTTGTTGCCGGGGCGCTGTGCATGTTCTGGTCGTGGCTGGTGGCGCGATATCTCGACCGTACACAGCAGTCTGTCGGCGGAGGTAAATAGTGTTCTTTTCGGGATTATTTCAACGAAAAAGTGACGCGCCGGTGACCACGCCAGCAGAGCTGGCGGATGCTATCGGGCTGTCATACGACACCTATACCGGAAAGCAGATCAGCAGTCAGCGGGCCATGCGACTGACGGCGGTTTTTTCCTGCGTCAGAGTGCTGGCAGAGTCGGTCGGGATGTTGCCCTGCAACCTGTATCACCTGAACGGCAGCCTGAAACAGAGAGCCACTGGCGAACGTCTGCATAAGCTGATCTCCACGCATCCCAATAGCTATATGACGCCGCAGGAGTTCTGGGAGCTGGTGGTCACCTGTCTGTGCCTGCGGGGCAACTTTTATGCCTACAAAGTGAAAGCATTTGGCGAAGTGGCTGAACTGCTGCCCGTCGATCCCGGTTGCGTGGTGCCGAAGCTTAACAGTAGCTGGGAGCCGGTCTATCAGGTCACATTCCCGGATGGCTCCACGGATGTACTGAGCCAGGAGGATATCTGGCATGTGCGCACGCTGACGCTGGACGGACTGGTGGGGCTGAATCCCATCGCCTATGCCCGCGAGGCAATATCGCTGGCGGCAGCGACCGAAGAGCACGGGTCCAGACTGTTCAGCAATGGCGCGGTGACGTCGGGTGTGTTGCGTACAGAGCAGACGCTGTCGGATCAGGCTTATGAGCGCCTGAAGAAAGATTTTGAGGAGCGTCACACCGGGCTTGGTAATGCTCACCGCCCGATGATCCTTGAGATGGGGCTGGACTGGAAGTCGATGGCGCTGAACGCCGAGGACAGCCAGTTCCTGGAAACCCGCAAGTTTCAGCTTGAAGAAATCTGTCGTCTGTTCCGGGTGCCATTGCACATGGTGCAGAACACCGATCGCGCCACCTTCAACAATATTGAAGAGCTGGGGCTGGGATTTATCAACTATTCACTGGTGCCGTATCTGACCCGCATCGAACAGCGGATCAACACCGGACTGGTACGAAAAAGTAAGCAGGGCGTTTTTTACGCCAAATTTAACGCGGGGGCGTTACTGCGTGGGGATATGAAGTCCCGTTTTGAAGCCTATGCCACCGGGATCAACTGGGGGATTTACTCTCCCAATGACTGCCGCGACCTGGAAGATATGAATCCGCGTCCCGGTGGTGATGTCTATCTCACACCGATGAACATGACCACGAAACCCTCCGATGGCAGTAAAGCCGGTAAGCAGAAGGATAACGCCAATGCAGACGAAACAACGTCTTGATGTACCGCTGAGTCTTAAATCTGTAAGTGACTCCGGTGAGTTTGAAGGGTATGGCTCCGTCTTTGGTGTAAAGGACAGCCACGATGATGTGGTGATGTCCGGGGCATTTGCTGCTTCCCTGCGGGAGTGGAGTGACAGAAAAGCGTTACCTGCGCTGCTCTGGCAGCACCGCATGGATGAGCCCATCGGTGTTTACACCGAAATGAAGGAAGACGATGTCGGGCTTTACGTTAAGGGGCGATTGCTCATTGATGATGATCCCCTGGCAAAACGTGCACATGCACACATGAAGGCCGGTTCGTTAACCGGCCTTTCTATTGGGTACGTACTGAAAGACTAGGAATACGACCGGAGCAAAGAAGCCTTTCTGCTGAAAGAAATCGACCTCTGGGAAGTCAGTCTGGTGACGTTCCCGTCAAACGATGAGGCACGGATCAGCGACGTCAAGAACGCGCTGGCCCGCGGGGAAATCCCCGAACAGAAAAAAATCGAAAGAGTCCTGCGTGATGTCGGACTCTCCCGTACCCAGGCCAAAGCATTCATGGCCGGGGGCTATGGCGCACTGTCCCTGCGCGACGCTGAGGATGTGGGCTCTGCACTGAATGTACTGAAAAATCTGAACTTCTAATCAGGAGAAATACGATGGCGGTTGATATTAAAGATGTGGAACAGGTCGCGCAGGAACTGCAACAGAAGTTTGACGACTTCAAAGCAAAGAACGACAAGCGCGTTGAGGCGATTGAGCAGGAAAAGGGCAAGCTTGCCGGGCAGGTGGAAACCCTGAACGGGAAACTCAGCGAGCTGGAAAATCTCAAAAGCGACCTTGAAAAAGAGCTGCTTGAGCTGAAACGTCCGGCACGTGGAGCGCAAAACAAGGTGGCTGCAGAACATAAAGACGCTTTCGTCGGCTTTCTGCGTAAAGGCCGCGAAGACGGTCTGCGCGATCTGGAGCGTAAGGCGTTGCAGGTGGGCACTGATGAAGATGGTGGTTATGCCGTGCCGGAAGAGCTGGATCGCAGCATTCTCAGCCTGCTGAAAGATGAGGTGGTGATGCGCCAGGAGGCCACGGTGATCACCGTGGGCGGTTCCGACTATAAAAAACTGGTGAATCTGGGTGGTACGGCTTCCGGATGGGTCGGCGAAACTGACACGCGTTCCCAGACCGCTACTTCCAGGCTGGGACTGATTGAGCCTTTCATGGGGGAAATCTACGGCAACCCGCAGGCCACCCAGAAAATGCTGGATGATGCCTTCTTCAACGTGGAAGCCTGGATCAACAGTGAACTGGCGACCGAATTTGCCGAACAGGAGGAAATTGCCTTTACCACTGGTGACGGCACCAAGAAGCCGAAAGGGTTCCTGGCCTATGAATCCACCGAAGAGTCCGATAAGGCTCGTGCGTTCGGTAAACTTCAGCACATCGTATCCGGTGAAGCGACCGCGGTGACCGCTGATGCCATCATTAAGCTGATTTACACGCTGCGTAAGGCGCATCGTACCGGCGCGAAGTTCATGATGAACAACAACAGCCTGTTTGCCATCCGTCTGCTGAAAGATACCGAGGGTAACTATCTGTGGCGTCCGGGGCTGGAACTGGGACAGCCATCCTCACTGGCGGGTTACGGTATCGCTGAAAACGAACAGATGCCGGATATCGCCGCCGATGCGAAAGCCATTGCGTTTGGTAACTTCAAACGGGGTTACACCATCGTTGACCGTATCGGCACCCGCATCCTGCGCGACCCGTACACCAACAAACCGTTTGTCGGTTTTTATACCACCAAGCGCACCGGGGGTATGCTGGTCGATTCACAGGCTATCAAGCTGCTGAAAATCGCTGCGGCGTAATCACTGGTGGGGCGCTGAACGGCGCCCCTGTTCTGACAGGTGAGGGAATCATGATCCTGAAACAAGATCTCAAATGGTCGCCAGACGGTCTGCGTGTTGAAATCATTCGTGCCGGTGAACACGACGACAGGATACTCCCGGCCCGGGTGCAGGAGATTGCGCTTCAGACCGGGTTAGCAGAGTGCGAAACCAGTGCAAAAAGCAATAAAGCGGTGAAAGAGAAAAAATCCACGACCAGTCAAGAGGGCTGAGTATGCTTCTGAGCGTGGAAGAAATTAAAGCTCAACTCCGGCTGGATGAGGATTTTGAAGCCGATGAGCGTTACCTGCAACTGCTGGCCAGAGCGGTACAAAAGCGGACGGAGACGTATCTGAACCGGAAGCTCTATGCGCCGGATGAAACCATTCCGGACAGCGATCCTGACGGACTGCTCCTGCAGGATGATATCCGTCTGGGGATGTTGATGCTTATCAGTCATTTCTACGAAAACCGATCTTCCGTCACGGAAGTGGAAAAACTCGACATGCCACAGAGCTTTGGCTGGCTTGTCGGTCCATACAGGTACTTTCCACAATGAAAATTCGTCAGGCGCAGACCAGCGCCACATACCTTTTGCCCGACCCGGGCGAACTTGACCAGCGCATTGTTATCCGGCGGCGTGTCGATGTTCCGGCTGATGACTTTGGCGTAACGCCGACGTACCCGGAGCAGATCCGGACGTGGGCCAAAAAAGCGCAACCCGGTGCGGCAGCTTATCAGGGGTCTGTGCAGATAGAAAACAGGGTGACGCACTATTTCACCATCCGTTTTCGCCGCGGTATCACCGCCGATCATGAAGTGCTCCACGACGATATTTCTTATCGGGTTAAACGGGTCCGTGATCTGAACAGTAAACGCCGCTTTCTGTTGATCGAGTGCGAAGCGCTGGGTACCGATAACGGGAGTGACTATGCCGCAGAAAGCATATTTACACGTTGATTTCGTACAGCCGGAAGAACTGGTGTTTAACCGGGCGAGAATGCGACGGGCGTTCGTCAAAATTGGTCAGGTGCACATGCGTGATGCGCGGCGACTGGTCATGAAACGTGGCCGCTCGAAGCCAGGCGAAAACCCCTCGTACCGCACCGGCCAGCTGGCGCGTTCTATCGGCTACTACGTACCCCGTGCGTCAAAAAAACGTCCGGGGCTCATGGTGAAGATCGCGCCTAACCAGAAAAACGGCGAGGGCAACCGGCATATCAACGGTGCCTTTTACCCCGCCTTTCTGTTCTACGGTGTTCGCCGTGGGGCGAAACGTAAGAAAGGCCATCATCGCGGCGCATCAGGCGGCAGCGGCTGGCGTGTGGAACCACGTAACAACTACATGACTGAGGTTCTGGATAAACGCCGCAGCTGGACACGTTATGTGCTCTCCCGCGAATTGCGAAAATCACTCCGTCCTCAGCGAAGGAAGAAAAAATGAAATTAACCCCGATTATTGCGGCACTTCGCAGCCGTTGCCCTCGGTTTGAAAACCGTGTGGGTGGCGCAGCGCAGTTTAAAGCGATACCGGAGGCCGGAAAGCTCAGACTACCAGCCGCGTATGTTGTGCCAGCCGAAGACGTCACGGGTGAGCAGAAATCGCAGACCGACTACTGGCAGGATTTGACGGAGGGTTTTTCCGTCATCGTGGTACTCAGCAACGAACGGGATGAAAAAGGGCAGTGGGCTTCTTACGACGCAGTTCACGACGTCAGGCAGGAAATCTGGAAGGCGCTGCTGGGGTGGGAGCCAGATTCGCAGGCGCATGAAATTCAGTATGCGGGTGGGATGCTTCTCGATCTGAACCGCCACGAACTGTATTACCAGTTCGACTTCACGGTGAAGTATGAAATTACCGAAACAGACACCCGCCAGCAGGATGATCTGGACGGCCTGCCCGATCTTAAAACGCTCAGTATTGATGTTGATTTTATCGAACCCGGTACCGGGCCAGATGGCGACATCGAGCACCACACCGAAATTACATTTCAGGAATAAACCATGTTTGTGAAACCCGCAAAAGGGCGATCGGTTCCCGATCCGGCCCGTGGCGACCTTTTACCTGAAGGAGGTCGAAATGTTGATGAGAATAACTACTGGCTGCGCCGCGAGGCCGCTGGTGATGTCCGGCGCACGAATAAAAAGGTGAAAACAAATGGCGATTAGTTTTAATTCCATCCCGTCAGATACACGGGTTCCGCTGTTTTATGCCGAGATGGATAACTCGGCGGCAAATACCGCCCGGGACAGCGGGGCATCACTGCTGATTGGTCACGCCAGCAATGATGCGTCAATTGCCGTCAACAGTCTTGTTCTGGTGTCATCGGTTGATTATGCCCGTCAGATTTGCGGTGCCGGAAGCCAGCTGGCCCGTATGGTCGGGGCGTACCGTAAGACCGATCCATTTGGCGAACTGTATGTCATTGCCGTACCTGAATCCACAGGCGCGGCAGCAACCGTCGCTTTGACGGTAACTGGCGAAGCGACGGAAACCGGAACGGTGAATGTCTATACCGGCCGAACCCGCGTTCAGGCTCCCGTGACCAGCGGTGATGACGCTGCGGCGGTGGCTGTGAGCATTAAGGATGCGGTCAATGCAAACCCTGATCTTCCCTTTACGGCAACATCAGAAGCGGGGGTGGTGACACTGACTGCGCGCCACAAGGGGTTATATGGAAATGAAATTCCGGTCACTCTCAATTATTACGGCTTTGGCGGTGGGGAGGTGTTACCGGCGGGTGTGAATATTACGGTTGCCAGCGGCGTGAAGGGGGCTGGTGCGCCAGCTCTTAACGACGCGGTGGCAGCGATGGGAGATGAGCCGTTCGATTATATCGGCCTTCCGTTTAACGACACGGCATCGGTGAACACGATGGCAACTGAAATGAATGATTCCAGCGGTCGCTGGAGTTATGTCCGGCAGTTGTATGGTCACGTTTATACGGCGAAGACGGGGACTCTGTCGGAGCTTGTGGCCGCGGGTGACCAGTTTAACCTGCAGCACATCACCCTGGCGGGCTATGAGAAAGACACCCAGACGCCTGCTGATGAACTGGCTGCAAGCCGTACTGCCCGTGCTGCGGTTTTTATCCGTAACGATCCGGCGCGCCCGACCCAGACCGGGGAACTGGTGGACATGCTGCCGGCACCGAAAGGCAAACGTTTCACGACGACTGAACAGCAGACGTTACTTTCCCACGGTGTGGCAACGGCGTATGTGGAAAGCGGCGTGCTGCGTATTCAGCGGGATATCACGACGTACAGGAAAAATGCGTATGGTGTGGCGGATAACAGCTACCTTGACAGCGAGACGCTGCATACCAGTGCTTATGTGTTGCGCCGTCTGAAATCTGTTATTACCAGTAAATACGGGCGCCATAAACTTGCTAATGATGGTACGCGTTTCGGGTCTGGTCAGGCCATTGTCACGCCTGCCGTTATCCGTGGTGAGCTGGGATCAACATATCGCCAGATGGAGCGGGAAGGCATCGTGGAAAACTTCGATCTGTTCCAGCAACATCTGATAGTGGAGCGTAACGCGAACGATTCGAACCGCCTGGATGTGCTGTTTCCGCCTGATTATGTCAATCAGTTACGTGTGTTTGCAGTGCTTAACCAGTTCCGTCTGCAGTACAGCGAGGAGGCTGCATAATGGGAAAAATTGCGGGAACAACGTATTTCAAAATCGATGGACAGCAACTGTCGGTAACCGGAGGGATTGAAGTCCCCATGAACACCAAAGTTCGTGACGACGTGATTGGCCTGGATGGTTCCGTTGACTACAAGGAAACCAGCCGGGCACCGTATACGAAGGTGACCGCCAAAGTGCCGAAAAACTTCCCGGTCGATAAAATTACGTCTTCTGATGTTATGACCATCACATCAGAGCTGGCAAATGGTCAGGTGTATGTTCTCTCAAACGCCTGGCTGCACGGCGAAGCCAACCATAACCCGGAAGAGGGCACCGTGGATCTTGAGTTCCACGGTGAGGAGGGATTTTACCAGTGATAAAAGAACTTGTGCTCAAAAAGCCGATTATGGCGCATAACGAAAAGCTTCATGTGCTGGAGCTGCGCGAACCGTCCTACGATGAAATCGAAGCCATTGGTTTTCCGTTCACCGTTTCCGGTGACGGCGGCGTCCGGCTGGACAGTTCGGTTGCGCTGAAATATATCCCTGTGCTGGCAGGTATTCCACGCTCCTCGGCAGCGCAACTGGCAAAACTGGATATTTTCAAAGCCTGTATGTTGATCCTCAATTTTTTTACCCGGTCGGAGACGGAGGAGGACTCAGAAAGCGGGTCTACAACACCGCATACTTCTGGCGAATAAACCCCCTGGAGCTCCGGCGGGCGGCGATATCCGATTTTCTGGAGCTGGAGTTGGAGGCTGTCCGTATCAATGAGGAAATGAAGCATGGCTGACAGTTTCCAGTTAAAGGCCATTATCACTGCCGTTGACCAGTTATCGGGTCCGCTGAAAGGGATGCAGCGGGAACTGAAGGGATTTCAGAAAGAAATGGCCGGGCTGGCGATCGGTGCTGCTGCTGCCGGGACCGCTGTTCTTGGGGCGCTGGCGCTGCCCGTGAATGCTGCGATCGGCTTTGAGTCAAAAATGGCTGACATCCGGAAGGTGGTTGACGGCCTGGATGATAAAAAAGCATTCGCGCAGATGAGTGACGATATCCTGACGCTGTCCACACAGTTACCGATGGCGGCGGAGGGAATTGCAGAGATCGTGGCGGCGGGCGGGCAGGCAGGCATTGCCCGCGGCGATTTGATGCAGTTTGCGAACGACGCAGTGAAAATGGGTGTGGCGTTTGATACCACTGCCGAAGAGTCCGGTCAGATGATGGCGCAGTGGCGGACAGCGTTCAGACTGACGCAGGAAGACGTGGTTGTCCTGGCCGATAAAATCAACTATCTGGGGAATACCGGCCCGGCAAATGCGAAGAAAATTTCTGATATCGTGACGCGGATTGGTCCGCTTGGCGGTGTTGCCGGAGTGGCATCCGGCGAAATTGCCGCGATGGGCGCCACCATTGCCGGGATGGGGGTTGAATCGGAGATAGCCTCCACCGGCATCAAAAACTTCATGCTGTCGTTAACCGCAGGTAATTCGGCAACCAAAGCCCAGAAACAGGCTATGGCTTTCCTGAAGCTGAATCCCCGGAAACTCGCTGAGGATATGCAAAAGGATTCGCGCGGGGCCATGCTGAAGGTGCTGGACTCGCTCGCGAAAGTGCCAAAAGCTAAACAGGCCGCCGTCATGAATGCGCTGTTTGGCAAGGAGTCACTTAGCGCGATTGCCCCGCTGCTGACCAACCTGGATTTGTTACGCACCAATTTTGATCGTGTGGCTGATGCCCAGGAATATGGCGGCTCGATGCAGAAGGAATACGCATCCCGCGCGGCCACAACAGAAAACCAGCTGGTTCTGCTGAAAAACAGCGTCAATGCGATTTCGGTAACGCTGGGCGATACCTTCCTGCCCGCCATTAACGAAGCTGCAGAAGCGGTCATGCCTTACCTGGAGCAGCTCCGGACATTCGTTCGCGCGAATCCTGAACTGGTTCAGTCTGCGGCGAAGTTCGGCGCGGCGCTGCTGGCTGTTGGCGTATCCATTGGCAGCCTGTCCCGGGCTGTCAAAATCCTGAACAGTGTCATTAATCTCTCTCCGGCGAAAGTCGCCATTGCGGCGCTGGTGGCCGGCGCTATGCTGATCATTGAGAACTGGGACGATGTTGCTCCGGTGATTAAGGCGGTATGGCAGGAGGTCGATAACGTTGCGCAGGAGATGGGCGGATGGGAGACGGTGATTGAAGGGGTTGGTCTGGTTATGGCTGGTTCTTTTACCGTCAGGACCATTGGTGCCCTGCAGCAGTCCGTCCTGCTGGCCGGACGGCTTTCCGGTCTGCTGGGTAAAATTGGCCGGATGGGGGCCATGACGCTGACAATTGGCGTGGCGGTGTCACTCTTTAAAGAGCTTAAGGATCTGGAGCAGGGGGCAAAGGATGCGGGTATGGATGCTGGCGCATTCGCTGTACAGAAGCTGCAAACGAAGGAGCGTGAACGCGGGTATAACGGTTTTATTCCCAGACTCAAAGAGCTTCTTGGTATGGACACCCCGATTCCGCAGGGGCGTTATCAACCTTATGTGCCACTGACCCGGCGTTCTGGCGTACTCGAGCGAGCTGTCCCGCCATCAACGCAGCGCAGCGAACTCAAAGTGACATTTGAGAATGCACCACAAGGTATGCGTGTGACTGATATACCGAAATCCGGTAATCAATTGATGAACATCAGCCATGATGTGGGTTACTCACCCTTTCGTACATCACGATAAACCTGCTCCGGCAGGTTTTCTTATGGGGTAAATATGGCTTTTTTCTCCTCAACTGGCTGGCGCGGGCGCCTGCGTGATGCATCATTTCGTGGAGTGCCTTTCTCCGTTGAAGATGATGAAAGCACCTTTGGACGCCGCGTACAGGTACATGAATATCCGAACAGGGATAAGCCCTGGACGGAGGATTTAGGTCGCGCCACGCGCCGCCTGACGATAAATGCTTATCTTGTCGGTGATGATTACGCAGACAGGCGGGATCGTCTTATTGGTGCCATTGAAACCGCAGGCCCTGGTACGCTGGTCCATCCGCAGTATGGCGAAATGCAGGGCAGCATTGACGGACAGGTCAGGATCACTCACAGCAGTACAGAAGGGCGCATGTGTCGTGTCTCCTTTCAGTTTGTGGAAAGTGGGGAACTTTCTTTTCCGGTGGCAGGAATGGCAACGGCGAAGCGCCTGGAAACGTCAGGCGGGCTTTTCGACGATGCGATTGACAGTATGTTTTCCACATTCTCGTTGTCAGGTATTTCTGATTTTATCCAGAACGATGTCATTGCCGATGCAGCCTCCATGCTGGGCGATGTTGCCGATGCTTTCAGGATGGTTGACTCCGGCGTGTCTGCCGCAATGCGGCTGTTACAGGGGGATTTGTCTGTCATTCTGATGCCACCGGGCGCCGCAAGTGATTTCGTTAACGCACTGCAAAAAGCCTGGCGCTCAGGTGACAGGCTCAGGGGCAGTACATCGGATCTGGTCACGATGATAAAAACGATGTCAGGTATCACGCTTGATCCCGGTCTTTCCCCTCGAGGCACCTGGCCCACTGACTCCGGATCTGCTGCGAAACAGAAAATGCAACGCAATATGATCGCAGCCGCCATCAGGACAACAGCCATCAGCACAGCCGTCCACGCCGTGACAACACTGAAGCAGCCGCGTGATGTACCTGGTGTCCGGGGCGTAAATCAGCCTGCAGGAACAGGCCGTGACTCAGACATTATCACTGTCATGCACCCGGCGCTGGATGGTGTACAGACAGTCAGTAATGGCAGCTCTCCACCGAATTATGAGGATCTGAAAGCTATCCGGACCGCGCTCAATGCTGCGATTGACCAGGAGCAGTTGCGTATCCGGGATGATGTGCTTTTCCAGCAAATTTCCGTTATGCGGACGGATCTCAATCGCGATATTTCTGCACGACTGGCACAGGTTGAACGTACTGCATTGCGAACGCCTGATGATGTTCTGCCTGCACTGGTACTGGCTGCAGCCTGGTATGACGACGCCGGGCGGGAATCTGACATCCTCACTCGTAATCCCGTTCCCCATCCAGGATTTATCCCGGTTGAGCCGCTGAGGGTTCCGGTACGATGAATAATACGGTTTTTTTACGCGTCAACGGGCGTGACTGGGGAGGATGGACGTCAGTACGGATAAGTGCGGGCATTGACCGTATTGCCCGGGACTTTAATGTCTCGATCACCCGGCAGTGGCCTGGTGGAGAAGACGTACCGCCAGTAAAAAATGGTGACTCTGTTGAGGTACTCATTGGCGATGATTTAGTTATTACCGGCTGGGTTGAGGCGTTACCGCTACGTTATGATGCGCAGACCATTATGACGGGCATTGTCGGGCGCAGCAAAACGGCAGATCTTATCGACTGTTCTGCGTCGCCTGCACAGCATAACGGGGAAAATTTATTCCTGATCGCCAGCGCACTTGCCCGGCCATTCGGTGTGGACGTTGTTGATGCAGGCGCGCCGGCAGCCGCCGTTATTGAGGCTCAGCCGGAACATGGTGAAACGGTTGTGGACTGTCTGAACAGGCTGCTTGGACAGGCTCAGGCGCTGGCATATGACGACGAACGGGGACGGCTGGTTCTCGGCAGGCCGGGCAGTATGAAAGCAGCCACGGCACTGGTACTTGGCGAAAATATTCTTTCCTGTGATACCGAGCGTAGTGTTCGTGAGCGTTTCTCCAGTTATCTGGTTACGGGGCAGCGTCCTGGTACGGATGACGATTTCGGCGAGGCAACCATTGCTGCTATCCGGCAGAGTACTGGTGATGCAGGCGTCACGCGGTATCGTCCCCACACCATTCAGCAGTCAGGAACTGCCACAACTGACAGCTGCAAATCACGCTGTGAATTTGAAGCCCGTCAGCGTGCGGCGAAAACGCTGGAAACCACCTATACCGTACAGGGATGGAGACAGGGGAATGGCGAATTGTGGAAACCGAATCAGGCCGTGGTGGTGTATGACCCGCTGAACGGTTTTGACAATGAAACGCTGGTGATCGCCGAAGTGACGTACAGCCAGGACAATAACGGCACCCTGACCGAAATCCGGGTGGGCCTGCGGATGCCTATCTTCCTGAACCATTCAGGCCGAAAGCGAAGAAAAAAGTCAGTGAGGAGGCAGATTTCTGATGGCTAACCATCCTCTTCAGAACATGATAACGCGCGCAGTCATTACCGCGATTGATACCGTCAGAAAATGCCAGACTGCCGGACTGAAACTTATTGCCGGTGAAAAAAAAGAGAATGTGGAGCATCTTGAACCTTACGGTTTCACCTCTGCAGCACAGAATGGCGCAGAAGCGGTGGTATTGTTTCCCGGCGGTGACCGTTCGCACGGAGTGGCTGTGGTTGTGGCTGACCGCCGCTTCAGACTGAAAGGGCTGGCGCGCGGGGAAGTCGCGCTATATGACGATCAGGGGCAGTCGGTCACATTAACCCGAGCCGGAATAGTGGTAAATGGCGGCGGAAAGCCAGTTATTTTCACGAATGCCACTAAAGCACGTTTTGAAATGCCGATCGAATCCACTGGCGATATCAGGGACAACTGTGACAGCAGTGGAAAAACGATGGCTGAAATGCGCACGACCTATAACGGTCATACCCATAAAGAAAATGGCGATGGCGGCGGTATAACCGATAAGCCTGGCCAACCCATGAGCTGACACCATGATCCTTTATGTTAATGGAATCCGTAAGGATGCCACGGCTTCGCTCGACTTTCTGACGCGGGCAGTGGTGATTTCTCTTTTTACCTGGCGCCGGGCGGAGCGGGATGACAGGACCCCACAGCCATACGGCTGGTGGGGGGACACCTGGCCTGCTGTTCAGAATGACCGCATCGGTTCCCGCCTCTACCTGCTGAAACGCCGCAAACTCACCAATAAAACGCCGCAGGATGCCCGCGAATACATGCAGCAGGCGCTGGCGTGGATGACAGACGATGGCGTGGCGGCACGTATTGATGTGACATCTGAACGCACAGGAACAGATACCCTGGCAGCTGGCGTGACGATATATCAGCGGGACGGGGTAATTCACAATATTACATTCGATGATATATGGAGCAAACTTAATGGCTGACAGTCAATTTGCACGTCCTGAACTTCCTCAGTTGATTGCTACCATTCGCAGCGATTTACTGACCCGTTTTCAGCAGGATGTTGTGTTACGTCGCATGGATGCCGAGGTTTACAGCCGGGTACAGGCTGCTGCCGTACATACGCTGTATGGTTATATCGATTATCTGGCCCGGAATATGCTGCCTGATATGTGTGATGAGGACTGGCTTTACCGTCACGCGAGGATTAAGCGTTGTCCCAGGAAAAATGCCGTATCTGCGAAGGGATTTGCACGCTGGGATGGTATTGCCGGAACGCCGGAGATCCCCGCGGGTACACAGATTCAGCGGGATGATCAGGTTACATTCACGACCCTGCAGACGGTGAAAGCTTCCGGCGGCCTGTTACGTGTGCCGGTTATTGCTGATGTGGCGGGAACTGCCGGTAATACTGACGATGGTACGGCGTTACGCCTTGGCACGCCGATTACTGGTATTCCTTCTACAGGTTACGCTGACACTCTGACCGGGGGGGCTGATACAGAGGAGCCTGAAACGTGGCGCGCGCGCGTCATGGAACGCTATTACTGGATACCACAGGGGGGCGCTGATCCTGATTACGTCATCTGGGCAAAGGAAATCGCGGGAATAACCCGTGCGTGGACATTCCGCCATTATAAGGGGACCGGCACCGTTGGTGTGATGGTGGCTACCAGTAACCCGGTGAATCCGGCTCCTGGCGACGATCTCGTTAAGGCTGTACGTGACCATATTTTGCCGCTGGCACCTGTTGCTGGCGGCGGACTCTTTGTTTTCGCTGCCACTGAAAAAAGCATTCCGGTAACAGTCGCACTGGCCAAAGATACCCCGGAAATTCGTACTGCCATTATTGCGGAGCTAAATGCGCTGATGCTGCGTGATGGCGCGCCGTCCGGAAAAATTTATGTTTCGCGAATCAGCGAGGCGATAAGTCTGGCGACCGGGGAAGTGGCACATCAGCTGCGTGTGCCGGCGGCAGATGTGGTGCTGGGAAAAACTGAACTTCCTGTCCTGGGGAATATAACCTGGGCCACCTATACCGGGGAGAACGGATAACTATGGCATTACAGGACGAATATACGCAGTTACTTTATCACCTTCTGCCGGAAGGGCCTGCCTGGGACGGAGAAAACCCACTGATTGAAGGGCTGGCGCCGTCGCTGAACCGGGTACATCAGAGAGCGGATGAACTGATGGCTGAAATTGATCCGGCCAGAACCACAGAACTGATAGACCGTTATGAACAGCTGTATGGCCTGCCTGATTCCTGTGCACCGGAAGGCGTTCAGACATTACAGCAGCGCCAGCAACGGCTGGATGCAAAGGCAAATGTTGCTGGCGGTATAAACGAGAGGTTTTATCGGGAACAGCTTGATGCGTTGGGGTATACCGCTGCCACCATTGAGCAGTTTCAGAATCTCGACAGCACACCCGATCCTGAATGGGGGGAATTCTGGCGTTACTACTGGCGTGTGAATATTCCGGCTGATGCGAACATCAGCTGGCAGACCTGTACAAGCACCTGCGACTCTGCGATCAGAACGTGGGGCGATACTGTTGCTGAATGTGTGATTGATAAGCTTTGTCCGTCACATACGGTTGTTGTTTTTGCTTATCCGGAAGGAAAAGAGAATGCACAGAATTGATACGCCCACCGCGCAAAAAGATAAATTTGGTCAGGGAAAAAACGGATTTACGAATGGTGATCCCGCCACGGGCCGCCGCGCAACGGATCTCAACAGTGATATGTGGGATGCAGTCCAGGAAGAGGTCTGTACTGTTATTGAAGCCGCCGGCATACCACTCAGTAAAGGCGAACATACGCAGCTTCACGCCGCCATTGGCAGGCTGATCGATGAACAGGTTAAAACCCGTCTTGAAAAAAATCAGAATGGCGCGGACATCCCGAATAAGCCGCTGTTTCTCCAGAACGTCGGTTTAGGAGAAACGATAAATCTCGCTGCAGGGGCCCTGCAAAAATCGCAGAACGGCGGCGATATTCCTGACAAAAAACAATTTGCGAGAACCATCGGTGCGGTAACGTCAACCACCATTACACTTGGCGAATCAGGCTGGTTCAAAATCGCCACGGTTGTAATGCCGCAGGCTACATCAACTGCGGTGATTAAACTGTACGGTGGGGCGGGGTTTAACGCTGGTTCACCTGAACAGGCGGCAATCAGCGAACTGGTATTGCGTGCCGGTAATGGTTCACCTGTTGGAATAACCGCCACATTATGGAGGCGTTCACCTTCTGCTGCTAACGAGGTCGCATGGGTTAATACATCAGGCGACACCTACGATATTTATATTAATATCGGCCAGTATGCGTACTGGTTAATTGCGCAATATGATTACACCGGTAATGCAAATGTCACGCTGCACAGTACGCCTGAATATTCATCAGTTCAGCCGGGAAACTCAACCAGCGGTCAGACATATACACTGTTTAATAGTCTGATGAAACCCACAGCCGGTGACGTTGAGGCACTGTCAGTTAATGGAGGGAGGCTAAACGGTCCGTTAGGCATTGGTACTGATAATGCGCTGGGTGGTAATTCGATTGTATTCGGAGATAACGATACAGGGTTTAAGTGGCACAGTGACGGCGTTCTGGGGATTTATGCCAATAATGCTCTGGTTGGTTATATCGACAATTCCGGGCTGCACATGTCAGTAGATGTTCTCACTAATGGTGCCGTACGCGCAGGCAACGCAAAAAAACTGTCACTGACGAGCAATAATAATTCGACAATGACAGCCACGTTTAATTTATGGGGCGACGCAAACAGGCCAACAGTTATTGAACTGGACGACGATCAGGGATGGCATCTGTACAGCCAGCGAAATCCTGACGGTTCGATTGTCTTTACGGTCAATGGAGATATCACCGCTAACACGCTTCGTGCAGGCGGGGCTATCTATCAGAATAACGGCGACATCTTTGGTTCGCTATGGGGAAATGGCTGGTTAAGTACCTGGATTAATAATAATCTCGTCTTAGATGTTCAGTTAGGGGCTGGCACATCAGTGACTACCTGGAACAATGCAGGTTCCTGGCCTAACACTCCCGGATATGTAGTTACCTCCGTCTGGAAAGATTATCAGGGCGAAAATATTGATGGTATTAATTATGCGCCTTTGCAAAAACGAGTCGGGAGTCAGTGGTATACCGTACAAGGGGGAACGGTATAATGAAAAAATATCAGAATATCAAAAATTTCAGACTTATTGACGCGCCCGTAAACAGGGATAAAACTCAGGCTGAAATAAATATAGGTGCATATTTTCTGGAGTCGGACGATGGACAGGACTGGTATGAGTGTCAGTCATTATTTTCTGATGATACTGCAAAAATAATGTACGACCATGAGGGGGTTATCTGGGGTGTTGTTAATAAGCCAGTCCCGCAACGAGGAAACACATATTCTGTATCAATGTTGTGGCCGGTTAATATGTCTGTTGCGGAAATAGACGCTGCTGACTGCCCTGATGATTGCCGTGGTGATGGTACGTGGTTATATCAGGACGGTAAAGTCGTTCAACGGGGTTATTCTCCGGAAGAGCTGCGTAAAAAGGCGGAGGCTGAAAAAGTTCGCCGCCTTGCTGAGGCTGAATCAGCCATCGCACCACTGGCACGGGCAGTAAAACTAAAAATTGCCACAGATGAAGAGATTAAACGGCTGGAAGCATGGGAACTTTATAGCGTAATGGTAAACAGGGTGGATACATCTGCGCCTGACTGGCCGGATATACCACGCTAAATATTCAGGCGGGTTTATTACCCGCCTTTTCTTTTTCCTGTCGTTGTGCCATCAACCTGACAGCCGGTACAAATAGCCCCCTCTTGTGTACTGACCTGAAAATATACTCACCCCTTAACCACGGAGTTAACCGGATGAGTGATTTTCACCACGGCACGCAGGTCATCCAATTTAATGGAGGTACGCGCGTCACATCCACGATATCGATCGAAATCGTCAGTATGGTCTTTACGTTTAGCTTTGCCGAAACATTGCTCGCGTTTATATCATACGTTTGCAAATAATTATCTCCAGGAGCTGATAGTCAAACTGCTGGTATCCATAAAAATATGTTCATGCTTAAATTCTATAAAATTACAAAACTCTTCATAATTGTGCCGTATAGAACAATTAAAATAATGCCTTAGCCCACCGCAGACACCATCAATGTATGGATCGCCATAAGGTTTACTGTGCATAATTTCAAGTCCTTTTTTCAATGCCGGATGCTCGCTGCGGTTAACGGCGATAATCCCATTTTCAAGACTCATGCTATTACCTTTACGACTTACATGAACAGCAATACCATCAGGTAAATACAAAGTGCCGAGTTTACCTGTAAGTAACATATCAGCATCAAGATATATGCAGCCACCTCCAGGTTGCAGGTGATGGCAGCCATGTTTGCCCGCCTCCAGAAAAGCATTACTTCCTTTTAATAAAAAAAGATTTCTGTAAAAATCAAACCGTACATGTCCCAAGCGTTTATCATGGGACGAAACAAGGGACTCCTCTGGATTGTTCTTTAAAACTTCATTTAAACTCTTTTTTATCTCACCAAGCAGATATTCATCTCTGACATTTGCTGGTTGAGCTTCAATTTTAGCGATGTTTTCTAAATAAATATCTGATAGTTTCTTGTCATACATGCTATAATCCAGGTCGGAATTATAGATAACCTTTATATTTTCATATTGTTTTTCCAGCTTTGCTAATGCTTTCTTTTGTCCAGCACTAAAATTCCCATCAACTAAAACCCCGATAGTTCTCTCTTTTTCTATTATAGCGGCGTTGATAATATTATTGAGATAGGGGTTTTGTTGAGTATTAATAATTGGGATCTGGTTTTCCCCAAACCTGCTTGGGTTTCGTTCAAACCATTGAAAAAGTAGGGGGGTGTGCTGATCTAATGGCAATAAAGGATATTCAACTCCGGCAAAGTTTGCACTACCTGATGAAGGCAGAGTAATAGCTGGAGTTGCAGTATGAGAATAGTTCTGGCATGAAAGAAAACCTCTGACTCGAGAAAACATTTTTCAACCCTTACGCTATTAATATAACATACCATGATTTGAGATTGATAAGATATCGGGTTTTAACCTTAGTTTAATAAATTGGAAGATTTTTGTATGAAGATTTGCTACCGTATTTTCGTGCCATAGCTATCTGAAACGATAGTTTTTACTTGGTTAGGGGGGGCTTAAAATTACATTTTTGAATAAGTATTTTATACTTCTTATACGATATGTTTTTATTGTATTGCAGGGGGACAGGGGAGATTGGCGGGCGAAGACCAAAGTTATCACCTGAGCAATGGGCGCAGGCCGGGCGTCTGATTGGGGCAGGAATACCGCGACAGCAGGTAGCGATTATTTATGATGTGGGGCTGTCGATACACGGGCTGTACTGGATTCTGTTATCGGCTAACCGGAAGGGAGTTAAAAAACGGGATTACCGCGCTAACTAGAAGCATGAGGGAAGGTTGTGGCATCCGGTGAACCTGTAGGAATCCCATAACTGATTAAGGACGGAAACCACCAGATGCCACGAAGATGTTATGGCGCATGTTGTTGTGGGAAGTCAATAAAGGAGATGGTTTTGTTTAAAAAATAGTCTATCATGGTGAGAAAATGATTTTGATAAGTAGGCTAACTTTCTGAAAATACTGCGTACAAAAATGCTACTTTTTTCTCATGTTATTAGATAAGTTAATGTTAAATAAGAATATTGGGACGGTCTCGAAAACCGGAGTAGGGGCAACTCTACCGGGGGTTCAAATCCCCCTCTCTCCGCCAATCATTCAACAAAATCAATCACTGACAAAGCGTTTTTGATTTCGTCATACATAAATCCCTGCATTAAAATTTCTTTCACTCGCTCGATTTTTCTTACTACTGATGCTGTTTTTTACCATTTTGCTGCGCGTCGGGCATCCACTTTTATCTTCTTTAGCTCACAAGCTCACACTCTTTTGCAACGCCCATCTCACATCTCTGGTGACAAAACAGTTTAACTGCCGTTGCTTCACACGGATCCTGTGAGGGTATCTTAAAGGAAATGGATTGCTGGAGGATGGTGGAAAAGAGGCGAAATCTTTTTCAGTGGTGATACCGCCTCCCCTGGACATGAGCTTGCCAGAACCTACGCGGTAAATCCTACGACACGAAGCCACGCGCAATTTTATGCGAAAACGCTGGCAATAGCCTTGCTGACTGATGCAAGCTATCTAAAATCGCTTGAAGATGACATCATGCAAAACAATCGCTTAAAAGACTCACCTGTTGATAAGCATGTTGAGGACGAAAAGAAGAAGAAAAATGCAGCCAGGTAAAAAGGGTTACGTTCGCCGTAAGCGAACGTGATCGCATCCAGCCTTAACGAACCTTTTTCCGTTCATCTCCCTTCATGTTTTCAAAAAACTCTTTTATGAATGCCCCTAAAACGTCATACGCGAATTCGCTATTATTGTTCCCGTCGCGACAACATAGGGATTACGTAAAAAAACAGAGGGCAGACATTGAAAATATTGGAAATAACGTAAAACGATTTGTCCGTGTTTTTATCTGTCATTTAAACTTACAGAAATGGCTGTACTGCTATCAGTATAAAGATAATTTCAGTTGTCCAGATAAATCATTTTTGAAACTATTTGTATTAACAGGGTTTATTCATTTATTGAATGGATGCGTGCTCGTTTGGTCTTGTCATCTTGACGCTTTGAGATCACATATTCTATTCTATCATAGACAGCAGGGAAAATTAGCTGCTGGGATCGATTTTTGATTAATAAAATATTGGATGGAACCACGATGCAATTACCAGAACAGGATGAGTTTTCTGATTTTTTTGCTGCCAATGATGATGAACAAGCCTCTTTAAGGCGTAAGTTTTTTTTGGAGAAACATAAAGAACCGTGTCTGTCTGAGTCTGCATTAGAGGACTACCAGGCGCTGTTTATGAGTATCTACGGAATTAATATTGACTGGAAAGAGGGGACTTTTAGCCTGCTTGAGGCACTTTCAGATAATCAGGGAGGGAAGCCTGTCACGGTCAAATTCGATTATGACAGTGAGATTGAAACAGCAACGATAAATTTGGTTGATACGCAGTATGTGTTTCATCACTACCCAATGGGAAGTGATGGTTTTGATACAGAACTGGTGCGCATTGAGCATATATTGGCTAATAGTGGATATAGTTTGCGGGTATATCAGAACAGCACTTTTAGTGATACATTATCGTTCTTACTCATTCCGTCAGATGAGTGGAAACGTGTTGAACAGCATTATAGCCCAGAGCATATTTCTGAATACTTCGTTCCGTATGGAAAACAACTTGTTATTCCTGAGGTTACTGCTCCAGTCGTAAATTATGTGCCATCCGTTAAACAAGAAGCATCAAATGTCCCAGCGTTGTTTAATGCTCGGGGTATCCGTATTTGTTTTTTAAGTATAATGCTAATCGCATTTGCAATTTATATTTTGTGGAATATCCTGACAAAAATAGAGCCTTTATCATCAGGCCAACCTGCTGGCTGTGAAAATCTACAAAATTTATACTCAAAATTACGTCCAGAAGTAGCCGAGCCATTAAAAGAAAAAATGCGTAAGAGTTTGGGCTGTAAATGATAAATTTTCAGTTTAAGAAAATTACACTAATGGATAGGTAATAGAGATATATTTAATTTGATATTGTGTTATCGAAATAGTAATAACAGATAATATACATATTCTTGCGGTGGTGGATGAAGCGATTTTTATCTTATTTGTACAGGAAAAGAAAAAGAGTTTTTTTAGCTACCATGACTCTTATTAATTTTGTTGCCGCAAATCAAAAATACTACGCTTTTAATTTGTTGTCAGTGTTTATCATGGTGTTCTGGTCAGTTCAGTACCTCCTGCAGCATCTCCTTGTCCAGACTCAGGTCAGCCACCAGCTTCTTCAGCCGCTGATTCTCATCCTCCAGTTGCCGCAGACGCCGCAGTTCCGTCACGCCCGGCCCGGCAAATTTTTTCTTCCAGTTAATGGGATGGACTACTTCCTCCCGCTGCGGTTAACTGTACGAAATGTGCTCACCAGGAGAATCACCATGAATATCGTATTTCTGGGTATTGATCTGGCTAAAAATGTTTTTCAGCTCTGCGGGTTAAACCAGGCCGGCAAACCGGTTTATACGAAACGCACTGGCCGAAAAGAATTGCTCCAGACGCTGGCAAATATTCCTGCATGTCTGATTGGGATCGAAGCGTCCACCGGGGCATTTTACTGGCAGCGTGAGCTTGAGAAACTGGGGCACAAAGTAAAGGTCATCAGTCCTCAGTATGTAAGACCCTTTGTCCGCGGGCAAAAAAATGATGGTAATGATGCACAGGCCATCGCAGTGGCTCTGATGCAACCGACAATGCAGTTCGTGCCGCCAAAAAGCCCCGAACAGCAGGATATCCAGGCTTTACACCGGGCAAGGCAGCGTATTGTCAATCACCGCACTGCTACAGTCTGTCAAATAAGGGGGCTGTTACTTGACCGGGGGATCCCCATTGGCAGTGCTGTCTCCAGAGCTCGACGTGCTATTCCTCTTATCCTTGAAGATGCAGAAAACGGTCTAAGTTCCCGTATGCGCAGAACAATTGCCGAACTCTATGATCTCTTTAACGATCTCGGGCGTCGGATCCATTTTTTTGATAAGGAAATTGAAACAGTATTCAGGCAATCAGAAGCCTGTCCGCGTATCGCCAAAGTTAAAGGCATTGGTCCTAAAACGGCCACGGCCGTTGTTGCTGCTATTGGCAAAGGAACTGAATTTAAGAATGGTCGCCACTTTGCTGCATGGCTGGGTCTGGTTCCACGCCAGCATTCGAGTGGCGACAGGCAGGTGCTGATGAATATGACGAAAAAAGGCGACAAGCATCTGCGGACACTTTTTATTCATGGTGCCCGCGCTGTCGTCAGGGTTGCCACGAATAACAATGATGGTCATATGAATCAGTGGGTTAACCAGTTAAAGGAACGGCGCGGATTTAATAAAACGACCGTGGCGGTCGCTAACAAAAACGCGAGAATAATCTGGTCGATGCTGAGAAATGATACCGGGTATCAGGTAGTGTGTAATTAATCCCTTGCCAGCAAAAGTTGCAGCGTACTGAGAAATGATGACAGGTTGCACCTGCACAATCGGAACCTGATTTTTATACTGGCCTCAGAGGCCGTCCAGTTGTTGAGGCTACCCATTTGGGCACAGATTTTCCTGATGCCGGATAGATGTAAGCAACAAGCCAAAACCAGATTCAGTACTTGCAAAACGGAGGTAGTCCATAGATGTAAAATGTGGCCTCAGAAATTCCCATCTTTCTGCAGACTTCCCCGACGCGGGTGCCGGTTTCAGCCTGTTTCAGGGCAAATGCAATCTGTTCTTCGGTATAACGGGTCTTTTTCATGGCAATGCGCCTCTCTGTGAGATGGAAGAAAGACCGGAAACTTCAGTTTAGACTGATACTGTTTACAGGGGGAAGGTCAAGCGCGAGGGGCAGGGGATACTTGATTGTTATCTTTCAAACGCGGTAAGCCTTCTAATAAAGCAACAGCAGCATCAGGCAGAGGAACTCGGTGCTTTTTACTACCGAGAGATACTTATGCAAACTTTTCTAAAGCGTTTCAGGTAGGGGAATGGGGCTGTTTTTTCACAATCTACAGCAACTTTCCCATAGCAGCCAAAGGTCCAAAAATAAACCTTTCATCAGGAAAATCACAGTAAAAACAAGAGGTTAAGATGCAAAAAAAGTCCGTTTACACGAGCTTCTTTATGCAGTATTTTATGCAGGACAAAACCAATATTACGTTGTAATCGATTGATTTTGTATCAAATATGGCGGTGAGGGGGGATTGACTCGCTGCGCTCGCCCTTCGGGCAGTCTCCTCGCAAGCTCGTCGTCTGTCCAACTGGCTGCGACGCTACTCAGCCCATCCCTGGGCCTCGCCCCTTCGGGGCCAGAGCAAGCTCTGTTCAAAAATGCTCCCGGCGTTTTTGTGTCGAACCCCGGTCGGTGGTTCTCATCCCCCCTTGGTTTGGGGGATACATAATAAGCAAAAAGCCCGTACTTCTGTACAGGCTCTCAACTTAAATATGGCTGTGAGGGGGGGATTGACTCGCTGCGCTCGCCCTTCGGGCAGTCTCCTCGCAAGCTCGTCGTCTGTCCAACTGGCTGCGCCAGTTGTCGAACCCCGGTCGGTGGTTCTCATCCCCCCTTGGTTTGGGGGATACATATAAGCAAAAAGCCCGTACTTCTGTACAGGCTCTCAACTTAGATATGGCGGTGAGGGGGGGATTCGAACCCCCGATACGTTGCCGTATACACACTTTCCAGGCGTGCTCCTTCAGCCACTCGGACACCTCACCAAATTGTCGCTCCAGCATTACTGGAACGGGCGCTAATGTAGGGAAATATCTTTTCTACGTCAATCAACTTTTTTAAAAAAAAGCGCGTTTATACAAACTTCCACCAATCTGTGGTTTTAATAAGCGAAAACTGCTTTTTTTGCCCGCGCCGGGAAATTTGCTATGCTGCACATCCCGTTGAAAACGCTGATAACAGGCGCAATCACATTCCGCACAATACTGCTCAGGAGATAACATGGAGATAATTTTTTATCACCCGACATTTAACGCCGCCTGGTGGGTAAATGCGCTGGAGAAGGCTCTCCCACATGCGCGCGTTCGTGAATGGAAGGTCGGTGATAACAACCCCGCAGACTATGCGCTTGTATGGCAGCCCCCGGTTGAAATGCTGGCCGGAAGACGCTTAAAAGCCGTCTTTGCGCTGGGCGCGGGGGGGGATGCAATTCTGAGTAAATTAAATGCGCATCCGGAAATGCTGGACGCCTCCATTCCTCTATTCCGTCTGGAAGATACCGGAATGGGCCTGCAAATGCAGGAATATGCCGTAAGTCAGGTATTACACTGGTTCCGTCGTTTCGATGATTATCAGGCGCTGAAAAATCAGGCGCTATGGAAACCGTTGCCGGAATATACCCGCGAAGAGTTTAGCGTCGGTATCATGGGCGCAGGGGTACTGGGCGCAAAAGTGGCAGAAAGTCTACAGGCGTGGGGGTTCCCGTTACGTTGCTGGAGTCGTAGCCGCAAATCCTGGCCTGGCGTGGAAAGTTATGTTGGGCGTGAAGAGCTGCACGCTTTCCTGAACCAGACGCGGGTGCTGATTAATCTGCTGCCGAATACGGCCCAAACGGTAGGAATTATTAATAGCGAATTGTTGGATCAATTGCCGGATGGCGCTTACGTGTTGAATCTCGCGCGCGGCGTGCATGTTCAGGAGGCGGATCTGCTGGCTGCGCTTGATAGCGGTAAGCTAAAAGGCGCGATGTTGGATGTCTTTAGCCAGGAACCGTTACCGCAGGAAAGTCCATTATGGCGCCATCCGCGAGTCGCCATGACGCCGCACATTGCGGCAGTCACCCGTCCAGCGGAAGCCATCGATTATATTAGCCGCACCATTACCCAGCTGGAGAAGGGAGAGCCGGTGACGGGGCAGGTGGATCGGGCGAGAGGATATTGACATCAACCCGGCGCGGGCCGGGTTTCGCTAAAAAACGCTGGCGATACCTGCTATCCTTGTCGGAAATGACTACAGGAGAGAGCAATGTATCCCGTTGACCTGCATATGCATACCGTCGCCAGCACTCATGCCTACAGTACTCTGAGCGATTATATCGCGGAAGCCAAACGCAAAGGCATTAAACTTTTTGCGATTACCGATCATGGTCCGGACATGGAAGATGCGCCGCATCACTGGCATTTTATTAACATGCGCATCTGGCCGCGTCTGGTTGACGGCGTGGGGATACTGCGTGGCATTGAGGCGAATATCAAGAACATTAACGGTGAAATTGATTGTTCCGGAAAGATGTTCGACTCGCTGGATCTGATTATCGCAGGCTTCCATGAGCCCGTTTTTGCGCCACATGATAAAGAAACCAATACCCAGGCGATGATCGCGACCATCGCCAGCGGCAAGGTGCATATAATTAGTCACCCCGGAAATCCAAAGTATCCAGTGGAGGTTAAAGCCATCGCGCAGGCGGCGGCGAAACACCATGTAGCGCTGGAAATCAACAACTCTTCTTTTCTGCATTCGCGTAAAGGAAGCGAAGATAATTGCCGCGCGGTCGCTGCCGCCGTACGCGATGCGGGAGGCTGGGTAGCGTTAGGCTCTGATTCCCATACGGCCTTTACGCTTGGCGATTTCACCGAATGCCGGAAAATTCTGGATGCGGTGAATTTTCCGGAAGATCGAATCCTGAACGTCTCTCCGCAGCGCTTACTGGCCTTTCTCGAATCACGCGGTATGGCGCCTGTACCGGAATTTGCCGAACTTTAATCGTTATTTACGGGAAGATATCAATGAATGAGTTTTCAATCCTGTGCCGTGTGCTGGGATCGTTGTTTTACCGCCAACCGCAAGATCCTTTACTGGTTCCGCTGTTTACGTTAATCCGTGAAGGTAAACTGGCGGCAAACTGGCCGCTGGAGCAGGATGACATGCTGGCGCGTTTACAGAAAAGCTGCGATATCACGCAGATTTCCACTGATTACAATGCGTTATTTGTTGGGGAAGAGTGCGCGGTAGCGCCATACCGCAGTGCGTGGGTCGAAGGCGCGGAAGAGTCTGAGGTGCGCGCTTTTTTAACGTCGCGAGGGATGCCGCTGGCCGATACGCCTGCCGATCACATTGGCACTTTATTGCTCGCGGCCTCCTGGCTGGAAGATCAGTCTGCCGAAGATGAAAGTGAAGCGCTGGAAACCTTATTTGCCGATTATCTGCTTCCCTGGTGCAATACCTTCCTCGGTAAAGTTGAAGCCCATGCCGTTACGCCATTCTGGCGCACTCTGGCGCCGCTAACGCGTGATGCGATAGGGGCCATGTGGGATGAACTTCAGGAAGAAGATGAAGAATAATGTGATGTAAATCACCCTTAACTGCAACTGGTTTTACATCATTGCATAAAATGTGTGCGTGATCTCATTAATGCGCCGCTTTTCTGTTATGATGCGCGCCATGAACATACTTCTTTCTATTGCTATCACGACGGGCATCCTTTCTGGAATATGGGGATGGGTGGCCGTCTCCCTGGGGTTACTAAGCTGGGCCGGTTTTTTAGGTTGTACGGCTTATTTCGCCTGTCCGCAGGGCGGCTTTAAGGGATTGTTAATTTCCGTCTGTACGCTGTTAAGCGGTATGGTGTGGGCGCTGGTCATTATTCACGGTAGCGCGTTGGCGCCGCATCTGGAAATTGTCAGTTACGTGTTGACGGGGATCGTGGCATTCCTGATGTGTATCCAGGCAAAGCAGCTATTGCTTTCTTTTGTTCCGGGAACATTTATCGGCGCCTGCGCGACATTTGCAGGGCAGGGTGACTGGCGGTTGGTATTACCGTCGCTGGCGCTGGGGCTAATCTTTGGCTATGCCATGAAAAATAGTGGGCTATGGCTGGCATCACGCCGCGAGCAACATTCAGCGAATACGGCGGTCACAAAATAAAAAAGCGTGGGGTTCTTCCCCACGCTTTGTCGTATTCATCAGGATTCTGGCGGTACTGACAGCTCACGGTATTTCACCAGAATATCATTTTGCCTGTCCGCTTTATTCTGCAAATCCCACAGTCCGCGATCGATACCATCATTAATGAGGAAGATAACGCCGGTTTCAATGGCTGACATCAGACACAGCATCACCGGTTCGTTCGAGGTATAGCCGATTTCGCCTTCCAGTAAGCGCTGGTAATCAATAAAACGGAACACGCCTGCCTGTACTTCATAGGAAAGGATTGTTTTACTGGTGTTCACCGAAGAAAGGATCTCGCCTGTACTGACGTTAACCACGCGCAGGTTGACAGCAATCTGATCCAGCTGATACTGCGTATCGGCGCCAATACCGAAATATCTTGCGCCGACCCCGCCGGATTTGACGTTACTTTCATAACCAATAATAGAACCTTCCACCATAATATTTGCCGCCGTCAGCGACTGAAGCGGGATACGGTTATTCATCGCCACGGTGCCGTTTTCCTGGGCTGCGCGAATAATTTTCCGTTCATTCAAAAGATTCTGTAAGCCTTGTCGTTCCAGCGGGATAAACCAGCGCGAATCTTTCAGCGCAGTGACCAACATAGCGGTGGCGCTCTGCGGCACAGCCGTAGAAAAGTTACTTGCCGGGTAAGGTTTAAATTGGCCCGTTTCATCCTGAATGTTATATACCGAAACAAAGATCTTACCGGTGGGAGCAGGTAAGTGCGTCAAATCTTTGTAACTTTGTGCGCGGGGCATTAATGTCGGTTTCGCAGCTTGTTTCGGCGGGGCAGTTAAGCATCCGCTCAACAATAAAACGGCAACCAAAATAAGTAAGCGCGGCATGATTTATATCCTTTAGTGACTGTAGCTTAAAAATCGGTTGACTGAGTTTGTAAACCTGACACTTCGATGGTCGAGGTTCTTCCCGTTTTTCTGTCCGTGACGTTGAGCTGGAGCTGTCCGTCGCGATTAGCGATATCGATAATAAAATCGTTGGTCACCATACGTCCTGGTTTCCCGGTATTAATATTGGTCAACAAGCCGCCCAGAATTTGCGATTGAATAGCCTGCGTAAAGTTATCCAACGCTGAGGGGGTTTCGATACCAAAATCGTTATCATAAGCGGGGTCTTTATATGAATTTTGCGCCTGGGCGCTATTCAATAAAAAGGAACCGTTATTGGGGTTTCCACCAAAGTTAGGATTACGGAACTGGAACGTCATATTTCCAGCCCAGGTTAATGGCGAAAAAAGCATGAGCAGCACTACTGCATGTTTAACACGCATGACAGCCTCCGGATAAAAATCATGTTTTAGAATTCATCACGCGCTAAATCACTCGTACTTAATAGCGTTTGATCTATTTGTCGGCGATTTAATGCTTCCTCTGTTTGCGCTAATGCGAAGACGACGGTTTTCTCGAAGTCTCTTTTCATTGGAAATAAAAAGGTCTGGAAAATAACGTCCTGATTTACCGTTATGGTGATCCAGTTTCCCCAACGCGCACTGGGTCTTCCATTAATGGTCAGATTGCCGGTGTATTCGCTTTCCCATTTGTCGCTGAATGCACGATAGAATTCATGTCCTATCGAAGAGACGGTATGGTCGGTTAACAATCCGGGAACCTCGACTTCAACTTCATTGGCATGCAGGTTTCCGGTAGCGAACAGTAACTCTGCTGCTACAATCCAGGTCAGATAGCGTTTCATGGCCTTACCGCCTGAGATTATCGTTTGCCCATGAAACTGCCTGGGTGCGATTTTTGACAGCTATCTTTTTGAAAAGATTATAAAGATGTGTCTTAACCGTATTCTCGCTGATAAATAGCGACCTCGCGATTTCATTATTAGAGGCACCAATACGTAACTTATTGAGGATCTCTTTTTCGCGATGAGTGAGTAATGCGGACTCGGTGCTGTTGTAGCGGTAATTTCCTGAGTGCGTAATCAGGTAACTGGCTAATTTTTGTGAAAAATAGCATTCGCCACGCAGAATACCCTGTAATCCGCTGACCACGTGTTCCTGGTCTTCAGTGGCGTAAAACACGCCGTTAATATGAGGCCAGTTTTCAATTTCACGGTAGGGATAATCGTCAGGGGTATTTAACAATAATGTTTTTATATTATTGTTTTTGCGGCTTAAATTATCCTGCCAATAGTGGATAAGCTTCTTATCCGCTTCCATCATATCCATTAAAACAATGCAACCGGCTGAGATATCTTCCAGAGAACGTTGAATATTATGCAGTTTTCCGGTTATGGCCAGCGATTGCTTTAAATGTTGCAATAATGCCGTAGCTTGCAGAGATGGCTTTGTGATCAACAATAGTGTGTGACCATGACTACTATGGACTTCATTAAACATGATGAAACTCCACTTTTTTTAATCGCACATCTGACAGCTGCCCCCATAAAATAAAGGCACCAGAAGTACTGACAGATGTTGCACTGCTGTGGGTTGAAATAGCCCATTATCCAGAAAGAGAAAAATATTTACGAAAATACTTTTAACTGTTTTCAATCTAGCCATTACAAATCTTAAAGCAAGTGTTAAACTTGTAACAAGATGTAAAAATATATATTAAAATGTTGTTTTTGGGTTTTTTTGAAGTTTAGATTTGATAGTAAAGTTGTACATTTCGCTGTTATTGCATAGATTTAAAAAATCATACAAATTATAATAATTCATTGATTTTTAATCATTTTAATTATTGTGTGTCATGTTTTGATTTTATTTTTTCTTAAAATTTGAGACGAGGCATTAACCTGGACAGCACAAAGACAAAAAAAACGAAGTGTGTCACGTCTTGTGCGTATTGCCCCCCATAGGAAGCATAAGAACATCCCCATGGCGGCATAACACACACCAACACTTCATTTTTTGGGTTCGCGATACACTATCTTCTATGGCCAAAAATCAATTATAAAAAATCACATGGCTATCGTTTTATTAGCACTTTGGTATGAGCTTAAATAACAAAATACCACGCGTGGGTGAGTTATTAAAAATTTTTCCACGGACATACTCTTCATCGTAACGACGCGTTAGCAAAAAACGCATGTCGCTAACAAGGTAATAGATAATTTTCGCTATGTACGACCAGGTCCAGGGTGACAGCATGAAAAACAAATTGTTATTTATGATGTTGACAATACTGGGTGCGCCTGGGATTGCAACCGCGACAAATTATGATCTGGCTCGTTCAGAATATAATTTTGCGGTAAATGAATTAAGCAAGTCTTCATTTAATCAGGCGGCCATTATTGGTCAAGTCGGCACGGATAATAGTGCCAGAGTACGCCAGGAAGGATCAAAACTATTGTCCGTTATTTCACAAGAAGGAGGAAATAATCGGGCGAAAGTCGACCAGGCAGGGAATTATAACTTTGCGTATATTGAGCAAACGGGCAATGCCAACGATGCCAGTATATCGCAAAGCGCTTACGGTAATAGTGCGGCTATTATCCAGAAAGGTTCTGGAAATAAGGCCAATATTACCCAGTACGGTACGCAGAAAACAGCAGTTGTAGTGCAGAAACAGTCGCATATGGCTATTCGCGTCACCCAACGCTAATACCGTTACGACTTTTAAATCAATCCGATGGGGGTTTTACCATGAAACTTTTAAAAGTGGCAGCATTCGCAGCAATCGTAGTTTCTGGCAGTGCTCTGGCTGGCGTCGTTCCACAATGGGGCGGCGGCGGTAATCATAACGGCGGCGGCAATAGTTCCGGCCCGGACTCAACGTTGAGCATTTATCAGTACGGTTCCGCTAACGCTGCGCTTGCTCTGCAAAGCGATGCCCGTAAATCTGAAACGACCATTACCCAGAGCGGTTATGGTAACGGCGCCGATGTAGGCCAGGGTGCGGATAATAGTACTATTGAACTGACTCAGAATGGTTTCAGAAATAATGCCACCATCGACCAGTGGAACGCTAAAAACTCCGATATTACTGTCGGCCAATACGGCGGTAATAACGCCGCGCTGGTTAATCAGACCGCATCTGATTCCAGCGTAATGGTGCGTCAGGTTGGTTTTGGCAACAACGCCACGGCTAACCAGTATTAATTTAGCGTCTGCGCTAATAAAAAAACAGGGCATAAGCCCTGTTTTTTTTCGGGAGGAAATTATGCATACTTTATTGCTCCTTGCCGCACTTTCAAATCAGATTACGTTTACCACGACTCAGCAAGGCGATATTTACACGGTGATCCCTCAGGTCACATTAAACGAACCCTGCGTCTGTCAGGTGCAAATTCTCTCTGTGCGCGACGGCGTCGGGGGACAAAGCCATACACAGCAAAAACAAACGCTATCTTTACCTGCTAATCAACCGATTGAGTTGTCTCGTCTTAGTGTAAATATATCTTCAGAGGACTCGGTTAAAATTATTGTTACTGTTTCGGACGGACAATCACTGCATTTATCACAACAATGGCCGCCTTCTGCACAGTAGTTTTTGATGGTGGCGGAAATGGATTGGCTGACCTGGGTATAAAGAGGCGATAAAAGCGTCTCATCGTCTCGGCATGTCGCTATAAGGTAACGCCGAACCCTCGAGGATGACTGATCATTGAGGAGTTAACATGTCCGTAATCAAGAAAAATATCCCTGGCATAGGCCTGTGTATCTGCGCTTTTTTTATCCATTCTGCGGTAGGGCAACAAACGGTACAGGGCGGCGTTATCCATTTTCGCGGCGCGATTGTTGAGCCACTGTGCGATATTTCTACTCATGCCGAAAATATTGATTTAACCTGCCTGCGCGAAGGTAAAAAGCAAATGCACCGGATTGACCTTCGGCAGGCATCTGGATTACCGCAGGATATTCAGTCCATTGCGACGGTGAGGCTGCATTATCTCGATGCGCAAAAAAGCCTGGCGGTGATGAATATTGAGTACCGTTAACGGCGGTGTCATAGATATAAAAAGAGCGACTCTGTTGAAAGCCCTGCTGTACACTTTGCAGATAAGGTGAGACAAAAGGGGGGGTTATGACATCACGTCTTCAGGTCATACAGGGTGATATCACTCAACTTAGCGTCGATGCGATTGTGAATGCCGCTAACGCATCATTAATGGGCGGCGGTGGCGTAGACGGCGCGATTCATCGCGCGGCGGGGCCGGCATTGCTGGACGCCTGTAAACTCATCCGTCAGCAACAGGGCGAATGTCAGACGGGACATGCGGTTATCACGCCTGCTGGCAAGCTTTCGGCAAAGGCGGTTATTCACACAGTGGGGCCCGTCTGGCGAGGCGGCGAACACCAGGAAGCTGAGCTACTCGAAGAGGCATACCGGAATTGTTTGCTGCTTGCCGAGGCGAATCACTTTCGTTCCATCGCTTTTCCGGCAATCAGTACCGGCGTTTATGGCTATCCACGCGCCCAGGCCGCTGAAGTCGCCGTCAGGACGGTTTCAGATTTTATTACCCGTTACGCTCTGCCTGAACAGGTATACTTTGTCTGTTATGATGAAGAAACTGCCCGGCTTTACGCAAGATTACTTACTCAGCAAGGCGACGACCCTGCCTGATAAAACACGCCTGGAGCGTGCCGTTGAACCGCTATGCGCGCGCCATCCCGGAGAGTGCGGCATTCTCGCGCTGGATAACAGTCTGGACGCTTTTGCCGCCCGCTACCGCCTGACCGAAATGGCGGCGCGGACGCTGGATGTGCAGTATTATATTTGGGAAGACGATATGTCCGGGCGACTGCTCTTTTCGGTACTGCTGTCGGCGGCGAAGCGCGGCGTTCATGTTCGTCTGCTGCTGGATGATAACAATACGCCTGGTCTGGATGATACGTTGCGCTTGCTGGATAGCCATCCTAATATCGAAGTTCGTCTGTTTAATCCTTTCTCTTTTCGTACGCTACGCGCGCTGGGATATTTGACGGATTTTGCGCGGCTGAATCGGCGGATGCACAATAAAAGTTACACTGCCGACGGCGTAGTGACGCTGGTCGGTGGGCGCAACATCGGCGATGCCTATTTCGGCGCTGGCGAGGAGCCGCTATTTTCCGATCTGGACGTGATGGCCATTGGCCCGGTGGTCAATGATGTCGCCAATGATTTTGAACGTTACTGGCGCTGTAGTTCAGTGTCGACATTGCAGCAAGTATTATCCCTTTCTGAGCAGGAATTGACGCAGCGTATCGAACTTCCCGAATCCTGGTATAACGATGAGATCACCCGCCGTTATCTGCATAAGCTGGAAACCAGCCAGTTTATGGCGGATCTCGATCGCGGAACGTTGCCGCTGATTTGGGCAAAAACACGCTTGCTTAGCGATGACCCTTCTAAAGGCGAGGGGAAGGCGCAGCGCCATTCGCTTCTTCCGCAGCGATTATTTGACGTGATGGGGTCGCCGACGGAGCGTATCGACATTATTTCCGCTTACTTTGTCCCTACGCGCGCAGGCGTGGCGCAGTTGCTTAATCTGGTCAGGAAAGGCGTGAAGATCGCCATCTTAACTAACTCTCTGGCGGCCAACGATGTGGCGGTCGTTCACGCAGGGTACGCGCGCTGGCGCAAGAAATTACTGCGCTATGGCGTGGAGCTCTACGAACTGAAACCGACCCGCGAACATGAAACCGCCGTACATGATCGCGGACTCACCGGGAACTCAGGTTCCAGCTTACATGCTAAAACGTTCAGTATTGATGGTAGTAAGGTGTTTATCGGGTCGCTTAATTTTGATCCCCGTTCAACGCTTTTAAATACCGAAATGGGCTTTGTCATTGAAAGTGAAACGCTGGCGACGCTTATTCATAAGCGTTTTACGCAGAGCCAACGCGATGCGGCCTGGCAACTGCGGCTGGATCGCTGGGGACGAATTAACTGGATCGATCGTCAGCAAGAAGAGGAAAAGGTGTTAAAGAAAGAACCCGCTACGCGTTTCTGGCAGCGAGTTCTGGTACGGTTGGCGGCAATTTTACCTGTGGAATGGTTGCTGTGAACCCGCGCGCGGAAAACTACCCGATCGCGGCGCGGCTTTCTTGTTTTACCGGCGGTTTACCTGAAAAGAGAAATTTCAGGAGCGGGATGCGTAAATGAATTTCATACAGAATTAACGCAATACCCATGACAAATATCAGCCCACACAAGAACCCGATCAGGTTGGAGGAGATATGCGGCGTAATATACGCGCCAAAGAAAAGCGTTAAGGGATGATGCACCAGATAGATAAACAGCGAAGCATTCACGAAATAGGTGACACGCGCGGACTGGAAGTTTAACAAGCGATGCCCCAGTGAGAATACCACGTTCACCATCCACAGCCCCATTACCATCGTAATCACGGATTCGGTTTCGTACATCCAGGCGTCGCCGCTCCCATAACGTTGATTCAGCAGATACGCGATAAAAGCAACGGCAGCGCCTAAAGTGCATCCGCGTGAGGGCGTGGTGAAGCGCGCTTTCAGATCGGGGTGAATGAAGGCCAACGCACCGAGAATAAAAAACGGCACATAAAATAGCGTTTGCATCACAATAAAATTGAACATGCCGTCACTGAGGATTGCTGGATATACGATGAAAATAATGCGCCTGATAGCGGCGTAAGCCATCCCCAGCAGGAAAAAAATAAGCGAAAGCCTGACCAGTGAAATAGCGGCGGGACGAGGCTTGCTTGTTTCCTGCCTTTTTTGGAACCAGGTAAAAATCCCGATGCTGACGGTGGTTAATATCACCAGCACCAGTAAAAACCACAGATGTGAAATGAGTTCCCACGCTAACGTATTATATTTTTCATAGGCAGAGAGTGTAGGCCAGTTCTCTGTTTTCTCTTTGACATATTGCAACAGGATAAATTGCGGCAAGGTAAGCAAAGGGATTGCGGTAAGCATGGGAATACCCACACGTTCTACCCGTACTTTCCACCAGCGTTTTAACGGATAACGTAAAAACAACATGTACGAAAAATAACCAGAAATAACAAAAAACACCTGCATACGAAAAGCGTGGATAAAATCGTTAAACAGAGTTAGCCACCACGATGGCGTGGCGCTATTGACATGCCAACTGTGAGTGGAATAGATCAACGAGATATGAAAGGGAATCCCTAACAACATCAGCCATGCGCGGATAGAGTCAAGAAAATATTCACGCGGCGCGGGTACAGAGCTCATATAAGGTCACGTATTCTCAGATTTTTCACCTTATCCATAAGGCGAATTATAGTTACATTCGGTAGCAACCCTACACCAACTCCGACAACCTGTCTCCAGGATAAGCACGCAAAGTGAAAACAGGCGCGGGAGGTGCTTAATCCATGAGCCAGCGCGCTGAACAAAGCCTGGATTCAGTTGTCGTAATGCCTGATTATCCATTAAAATGGATCGGATCGATATAAGCACACAAAGGGGGAAGTGCTTACTTATTATGAAACATAAACGACAAATGATGAAAATGCGTTGGTTGGGCGCAGCTATTATGTTAACGCTCTACGCATCATCGAGCTGGGCGTTCAGTATTGATGACGTGGCAAAACAAGCTCAATCTTTAGCCGGGAAAGGCTATGAGGCGCCTAAAAGCAACTTGCCCTCCGTTTTCCGCGACATGAAATATGCGGATTATCAGCAGATCCAGTTTAACAGCGATAAAGCCTACTGGAACAACTTAAAGACCCCTTTTAAGCTCGAATTTTACCATCAGGGGATGTACTTCGATACGCCGGTCAAGATTAACGAAGTGACGGCGACGACGGTCAAAAGAATCAAATACAGCCCGGATTACTTCAATTTTGGCAATGTTCAGCACGATAAAGACACGGTAAAAGATTTAGGCTTCGCCGGGTTCAAAGTTCTGTACCCCATCAACAGTAAAGATAAGAACGACGAAATCGTCAGTATGCTTGGCGCCAGCTATTTCCGCGTTATCGGCGCAGGCCAGGTATATGGCTTATCTGCGCGCGGCCTGGCGATTGATACCGCCTTACCATCTGGTGAAGAGTTTCCCCGCTTTCGCGAGTTCTGGATTGAGCGTCCAAAACCCACCGATAATCGTTTGACCGTCTATGCATTACTGGATTCTCCGCGCGCGACCGGCGCTTACCGTTTTGTGATCATTCCTGGCCGCGATACCGTGGTGGACGTGCAGTCAAAAGTCTATCTGCGCGATAAAGTGGGCAAGCTGGGCGTTGCGCCATTAACCAGTATGTTCCTGTTTGGGCCAAACCAGCCGTCGCCGACGACCAACTATCGTCCGGAACTGCATGACTCGAACGGCTTATCCATTCATGCGGGTAATGGCGAGTGGATTTGGCGTCCGCTGAACAATCCAAAACACCTCGCTGTGAGCAGCTATGCAATGGAAAACCCTCAGGGATTCGGCCTGTTGCAGCGTGGTCGCGAGTTCTCGCGCTTTGAAGATTTAGACGATCGCTACGACCTGCGTCCAAGCGCCTGGATTACCCCGAAAGGCGACTGGGGCAAAGGTAAGGTTGAACTGGTTGAAATTCCGACCAATGATGAAACCAACGATAACATCGTCGCTTACTGGACTCCGGATCAACTGCCGGAACCGGGTAAAGAGATGAACTTCAAGTACACTCTGACCTTCAGCCGCGATGAAGATAAACTTCATGCGCCGGATAATGCCTGGGTGCTGCAAACACGCCGCTCAACGGGCGACGTTAAACAGTCGAATCTGATTCGCCAGCCCGACGGCACTATTGCCTTTGTGGTGGATTTCGTTGGCGCCGACATGAAAAAACTGCCGCCGGATACGCCTGTCGCTGCGCAAACCAGCATTGGCGATAACGGTGAAATCGTTGACAGTAATGTACGCTATAACCCAGTCACTAAAGGCTGGCGTTTAATGCTGCGCGTGAAAGTCAAAGACGCGAAGAAAACCACGGAAATGCGTGCCGCATTGGTGAATGCCGATCAGACGCTAAGTGAAACCTGGAGCTACCAGTTACCTGCCAATGAATAAAACAACTGAGTATATTGACGCACTGCTGCTTTCTGAACGTGAGAAAGCGGCATTGCCGAAAACTGACATCCGCGCCGTGCATCAGGCGCTGGATGCCGAGCATCGGACTTACTCGCGAGAAGACGATTCACCGCAGGGTTCCGTAAAAGCCCGCCTTGAACACGCCTGGCCGGATTCATTGGCGAAGGGGCAGTTAATTAAAGATGATGAAGGGCGCGATCAGTTGCAGGCTATGCCAAAAGCGACGCGCTCTTCGATGTTTCCCGATCCCTGGCGAACCAACCCGGTTGGCCGTTTCTGGGATCGTCTGCGTGGGCGGGATGTAACGCCGCGCTATGTTTCTCGTCTGACAAAAGAAGAGCAGGCGAGCGAGCAAAAATGGCGTACCGTCGGCACTATACGCCGCTATATTTTGTTAATTTTGACTCTGGCGCAAACCGTCGTCGCGACCTGGTATATGAAGACCATTCTGCCTTATCAGGGATGGGCGCTCATCAATCCTATGGATATGGTGGGGCAGGATATTTGGGTCTCTTTTATGCAGCTCCTGCCCTACATGCTGCAAACCGGTATCCTGATTCTGTTTGCCGTGCTGTTCTGCTGGGTGTCAGCCGGATTCTGGACGGCGCTGATGGGCTTCCTGCAACTGCTTATCGGGCGCGATAAGTACAGCATCTCCGCGTCTACGGTTGGCGATGAGCCCCTCAATCCGGAACACCGGACGGCGCTGATCATGCCTATCTGTAATGAAGACGTTAGTCGCGTTTTCGCCGGTCTGCGCGCGACCTGGGAGTCCGTTAAAGCCACAGGCAACGCCGCGCATTTCGACGTCTATATCCTTAGCGACAGTTATAACCCGGATATCTGCGTGGCGGAGCAAAAGGCGTGGATGGAGCTTATCGCGGAAGTGCAGGGCGAAGGCCAAATTTTTTACCGTCGCCGCCGCCGCCGTATGAAACGCAAAAGCGGCAATATTGACGATTTTTGCCGCCGCTGGGGCAATCAGTACAGCTATATGGTGGTGCTGGACGCGGACTCAGTGATGAGCGGCGAGTGTCTGAGCGGCTTGGTGCGCCTGATGGAAGCGAATCCAAACGCCGGGATTATCCAGTCTTCGCCGAAAGCGTCGGGGATGGATACTCTGTATGCCCGCTGCCAACAGTTCGCGACCCGCGTCTATGGGCCGCTGTTTACCGCCGGGCTGCACTTCTGGCAGTTGGGGGAGTCGCACTACTGGGGGCACAATGCCATTATCCGCGTGAAGCCGTTTATCGAGCACTGCGCTCTGGCGCCGCTGCCGGGAGAAGGTTCGTTCGCCGGATCGATTCTTTCCCACGACTTTGTGGAGGCGGCGCTAATGCGTCGGGCAGGGTGGGGCGTCTGGATTGCCTACGATCTCCCCGGCTCCTATGAAGAGCTGCCGCCAAACCTGCTGGATGAGCTTAAACGCGACCGCCGCTGGTGTCACGGCAACCTGATGAACTTTCGTCTGTTCCTGGTGAAAGGAATGCACCCGGTGCATCGCGCCGTGTTCCTGACGGGGGTAATGTCATATCTGTCCGCGCCGTTATGGTTTATGTTCCTCGCGCTTTCTACCGCGCTGCAGGTCGTTCATGCGTTAACAGAGCCGCAATATTTCCTTCAGCCGCGCCAGCTTTTTCCGGTCTGGCCGCAGTGGCGTCCGGAACTGGCAATCGCGCTGTTTGCATCAACGATGGTGCTGCTGTTCCTGCCGAAGCTGCTCAGTATTATGCTGATCTGGTGTAAAGGCACCAAAGAGTATGGCGGTTTCTGGCGCGTTACGTTGTCGCTGTTGCTGGAAGTGCTGTTCTCCGTGTTGCTGGCGCCGGTGCGTATGCTGTTTCATACCGTGTTTGTGGTCAGCGCGTTCCTCGGCTGGGAAGTGGTCTGGAACTCACCGCAACGCGACGATGATTCTACGCCGTGGGGAGAAGCCTTTATGCGTCACGGCTCTCAACTGCTGCTGGGGCTGGTCTGGGCGGTGGGTATGGCGTGGCTGGATTTACGCTTTCTGTTCTGGCTGGCGCCGATTGTCTTTTCGCTGATTCTGTCGCCATTTGTTTCGGTGATCTCCAGTCGTTCAACGGTAGGATTACGCACCAAACGCTGGAAGCTGTTCCTGATCCCGGAAGAGTATTCGCCGCCTCAGGTGTTGGTCGATACCGATAAATATCTGGAGATGAATCGCCGCCGTATTCTGGACGATGGCTTTATGCATGCGGTATTTAACCCGTCGCTTAATGCGCTGGCGACCGCGATGGCCACTGCGCGTCACCGCGCCAGTAAGGTGCTGGAAATAGCCCGCGATCGTCATGTGGAGCAGGCGCTAAACGAAACGCCGGAGAAACTGAACCGCGATCGGCGTCTGGTTTTGCTCAGCGATCCGGTGACAATGGCGCGTTTACACTATCGGGTCTGGAATGCGCCAGAGAGATACTCTTCCTGGGTAAACCATTATCAGTCTCTCGTCCTGAATCCGCAGGCGTTGCAGGGACGAACATCGTCAGCGAGATAAGGTCTTCAGGTCTGGAGTGAGGTGAAAAATACCGGCGTGATGCCGGTATTTTTATAGTGAAATGAGGTATCAGGTGCGTATATTCGCGGTGAGCATAATGGTGATTACCCTGAGCGGCTGCGGCAGTATTATCAGCAGAACGATCCCCGGACAAGGACACGGCAACCAGTATTACCCTGGCGTGCAGTGGGATATGCGTGATTCCGCATGGCGCTATATCACTATCCTCGATCTGCCCTTCTCACTGATCTTCGATACACTGCTACTGCCGCTCGATATTCACCACGGGCCTTATGAGTAATTAACGCTCATCCCATTCGTCTGCCGCAGTACGGCCTTCCTCGGTATCAAGCGGGGGTTCAAGCTGGAATTCCCCTTCATCCCATTCATGCAAAGTATTCTCTTCCTGCCATTCCTGGCGGATCTCTATCTCATCATAATCGCCGTCAAACACGCTCTGCGCGGCTTCACCACTCAGCATCGGCAGACATTCGCCATCTTCACCTTCATCGGCGAAAAATTCGACCTGCCACATGATGTCCCCATCCTGCAGTACATATTTCTGAACGTTGAACTGCTGCACATTCGCTTCATCTTGTTCGAGGCCTGGATGGTCAGCCAGAAATTCTTCCCGGGCTGCATCGATAGCTTCTTCCAGCGTGGCATACATGGTCATCAGTGTCTCCCTTTGATTTGATGAGGTATTTAGGGAAAGAATAGCTGATTCTGTAATATTGCAAGTATGAAAGCGCAAAAATTATTCTATTGCCAGTCTGCGCCGTCGTAAGCTGTTCCATGAATAGATAGCATTGAACAACACCACGCCTGCCGTGACGCAGAATACGGCGCGGAAGCCATAGCTCGCGGAAATTGCGGCACCCATGAGAGGGCCGGTGACGTTGCCGATATCGCGGAAAGATTGGTTGTAACTGAATATGCGCCCGGCTATCTGGTTGGTAGAGTTGTAAACCAGCAGAGTTTGAACGGCTGGCAGCAGCGCGCCATCCGCCGCGCCAAGCAGAAACCGCAATAGCGCGAGCTGCCACGGCGTTTGCACAAAAGACATTGGAATCAGCAGCAGTACGGAAATAATCAGCGCGACGATAAGGATCTTTTCCGGGCCAATTCTGTCGCCAAGCTTGCCGAGCCGGGGGGCGCTAAGTAATGCCGCCACGCCGGGAACGGACGCTATCATCCCGCTAATGAACGCAATATTACTGACATCTCCCGCGAGTTCGCGCACATAGAGCGTCAGGATGGGCGCAATAGACCCCGTCGCCACCTGAATAATCAGCGTGGTGACAAACAGGCTTAACACCAGGCGGGGATTTTTTAACGAGGCGACCACTTCCCGAACGTGAAGCATCTCTTTTTTGCTCACCGGCAGGAAATTCTCGTGAATGAAAAAGAAGGTGAGCAGAAAACAGATAAACAAAACGCTGGCGGTAATAAAAAAGACCGGACGAAGGCCGTAATGGTCGGCGAGCAGACCGCCCGCAAGTGGGCCAAGCAGAGCGCCGCTGACGCCGCCAGTAGAGAGCGTCCCTAACGCCCAGCCGCTTTTGTGGCGCGGCACCTGAGTGGCGATGAGCGCATTGGCGTTGGGAATAAATCCGCCCAGCAGGCCTAATAACGCGCGGAGGATCAGAAATTGCCAGATATTTTGCGCCATGCCCATTAACAGCATCACAATGGCCATGCCGAGAGCGGAACGCAACAGCATGATCTTACGCCCTTTACGATCCGCCAGACCGCCCCAAAAAGGGGAAGCGATAGCTGAAAAGAGGAACGTAATACTAAAGACCAGCCCGGACCACATGTTGAGCGCGCTATGGCCTGTTACGCCGAGTTGCTCAACGTAGAGAGGGAGAAAAGGCATGACCAGACTGAATGCTGCGCCGGTTAAAAAACAGCCCAGCCAGGTAACGGTTAGATTGCGTTTCCAGTTTATGGGGACATCAGAGGGTGACATAGCGTTCCACAGTATGATGCGCGGTTTGCGCTATCATCAATTTAATTATGAGCGTACTAATTATAATTATGCGCCGACCTTACCAGCCTCGCAATGTGGGGAGCTTTTAAAGCTAAAAGAGGGGAAAAATTGCAGCCTGACGGCTGCAATCCTGTCAATAGCGCGACGGTACGCCTTCAGGGCGAGTTTTAAAGCGGCGATGCAGCCACATATACTGCTCTGGCGCCATCATAATGCACTGCTCAACAATCTTATTCATCCATGCGGCAGTCGCTTCTGCGCTCTCCAGCGGAGGCGAATATTCCGCAGGAAGAATGATCAGTTCGTAGCCTTTCCCATCGGGTTTACGGCGAGGCACGAAGGGGATAATACAGGCTTTAGACATGCGCGCGAGCATCCAGGTACCGGAGGTCGTAGCGGCCTGGTCGACGGCGAATAACGGTACAAAGACGCTGGCGCGCGGGCCGTAATCGTGATCCGGCGCATACCAGATCAATTCGCCGCTTTTCAATGCCTTAACCATGCCTTTCAGATCTTTGCGATCCAACATCGATTTATTGGAGCGTAAGCGTCCCCAGGTCTGTAACCAGTCGAGCAACGGATTATCATTCGGGCGATAAACTCCGATCCCCGGGTTATGCATACCAAACATGCGGGCGCCAAACTCAAGGGTAAGAAAATGTATTCCTACCAGAATGAACCCCAGCCCCTGCGCCTTAACTTCACGGATATGCTCCAGACCGCTCGCTTCCATCCAGCGGTTCACTCGCCGATCGGGCCAGAACCAGGCCATGCCGGTTTCCATCACGCCCATACCGACGGATTCAAAGTTTTTGACCACCATAGTGTGGCGTTCCTGCGCGGTCATTTCCGGAAAGCATAATTCAAGGTTGCGATAGGCGATTTTTGCGCGGCGTTTCATTACGCGTCGCGCCAGGTGGCCCAATGCGCAACCCAATTTATAGATGACCGGGTAGGGGAGTTGCACGACCAACCAAAGCGCGCCTATACCCAACCAGGTTAACCAATAGCGCGGGTGCAGTAAGGCCACGGAGAATTTAGGCAACTTCGTCATTTCTATCCTGTCTTTCAACGAACAATTCCCCGTATTCTCGCATCTTTTTGCGTTGAGCAAAAATATGTAGCAGGAGAGTGGCGATTAAATCGGCAATTGTTGTTAATTATTTAGTGTAAAGCAGGAAATGTAGCTCAAAATGTGTGGATGTAAATTGGCGAGACTTGCCTTATCATGCCTGCCCACTTTATTTTTTGCTGATTGCAGGATACGTACACCATGCCAGTGTTACACAACCGCATCTCTAATGACGAGCTGAAAGCCAAAATGCTGGCGGAAAGCGAGCCGCGTACGACAATTTCTTTTTATAAATATTTCACTATCGCCTCGCCGCAGCAGACGCGGGACGCGTTGTATCAGGTGTTTACGGCGTTGGACGTTTTTGGTCGTGTTTACCTGGCGCATGAAGGCATCAATGCGCAAATCAGCGTGCCGCAAAGCAAGGTCGAGACCTTTCGTCAACAGCTTTATACGTTCGACCCCGCGCTGGACGGGCTGCGTTTAAATATCGCGCTGGAGGATGACGGAAAGTCATTTTGGGTGCTGCGTATGAAAGTTCGCGACCGTATCGTCGCTGACGGAATTGACGATCCGACTTTTGACGCCAGTAATGTCGGCGATTATCTGAAGGCGGCAGATGTGAATGCGATGCTGGACGATCCTGATGCGGTCTTTATTGATATGCGCAACCACTATGAGTATGAAGTCGGCCATTTCGAAAATGCTCTGGAAATCCCGGCGGATACGTTTCGTGAACAGTTGCCAAAAGCGGTTGAAATGCTGCGGGAACATGCAGATAAAAAGATAGTGATGTACTGTACCGGCGGTATTCGTTGTGAGAAAGCCAGCGCCTGGATGAAACACAACGGTTTCAATAAAGTCTGGCATATTGAGGGTGGCATCATTGAGTACGCCCGTCGCGCGCGCGAGCAGGGGCTTCCCGTTCGCTTTATCGGCAAAAACTTTGTATTTGATGAGCGAATGGGCGAACGAATCTCGGATGAGGTTATCGCGCATTGCCATCAGTGCGGCGCGCCCTGCGATAGCCATACCAACTGCAAAAATGACGGTTGCCATCTGCTGTTTATCCAGTGTCCGCAGTGCGCCAGTAAATTTAACGGCTGCTGTAGTGAACAATGCTGTGAAGAGTTGGCCTTGCCGGAGGAAGAACAGCGCCGACGTCGCGCGGGTCGCGAGAACGGCAATAAAATTTTTAATAAATCGCGTGGTCGGCTTAATAGCAAACTGAGCATTCCCGATCCGGCTGAGTAATATTTTGCCGGATAGCAGCGTAAAGGCCGCTATCCGGCATTTCGCCAGGCGTTACTTCTGCTGAACGCCTTCTACTGAGATGATAAGCTCAACCTCTTGTGAGGCCGGGCCGAGATCGGTAGTTATATTGAAATCCTTCAGCTTAATTTTTCCTTCGGCCTCAAAGCCCGCGCGCTTACCGCCCCACGGATCATCGCCCTGGCCCATCAGCTTCGCTTCCAGCGTCACCGGTTTAGTCACGCCATTGAGCGTCAGATTGCCGGTAATATCCAGTTCATCGCCCTCTTTTTTCACGCTGGTAGAGGTGAAGGTTGCCTGCGGGAATTTCGCAACATTAAGAAACTCCGCGCTACGCAGGTGTTTGTCACGTTCGGCATGGTTAGTGTCGACGCTATTGGTGTTAATGGTCACGTTCACTTTGTCTGCCGACGGATTTTTTTCGTCAAAAGTGAACGTGCCGTCGAAATCTTTAAAGGTGCCGTATAGCCAGCTGTAGCCTAGATGCTGAATGCGGAAATTGACGAACGCATGTTGGCCTTCTTTATCAATTTTATACTCCGCCGCCACGGCGGAACCGGTCGTGAATAACAAGGATGCGAGGGTGAATCCCAGCAGGTTTTTTTTCATTTTTGAGCTCCATAGTCAGATGACGACATTCCTGTCATACGTTTCAGTGTGTCGTCTTTATCGATGAAATGGTGTTTTAGCGCCATAACCCCATGCGAGAGCGAGATAATGACCAGCGACCAGGCAAACCACAGATGCAGCGTTCCGGCGATGTCAGCCTGCGCGCCCGCGTCCGTAAGCGTGGCCGGAATCTCAAACCAGCCAAAGACGCTAATCGGTTTACCGTCGGCGGTGGAAATCAGGTAGCCGCTAATGATTATCGCAAAGAGCAGGAGATACAGGAGGAGATGACCTGCGGCGGCGCCAGCGCGCGTTAAGCGGGAATAGCTGGTCAACGCAACGGGAGGCGGAGAATAAAGCCGCCAGATAATACGCACGATCAGCGCCATCATCAGTAATATGCCAATACTTTTATGTATTTCCGGTGCCTGGTGATACCAGCCGTCGTAATAACTGAGCGTGACCATCCATAAACCCAACGCAAACATGCCATAGACCACCAGGGCGGTCAGCCAGTGGAGCGCGGCGGAAACCACGCCATAACGCTGTGGAGTATTTTTAAATTGCATAAACACACCAATGAATATTTCACGAGAGAATGAAAATGGCGTGGAAAAGCGCCGAATGCAACTTATAAATAAGAATTTGAATGATATTTATTTTTATTTCAATAATTTTGATGTTGTTTGCGGTTCAGCTTCAGAAGTTTCGAGATATTTCACTCCTGTAACCGCGCAACGGCAGGAACTGGCATTATTGTCGTGCTTCAACGTTATGAAATAAAAAGTGAGGAATTTTCAGGAAGTGTCAGTTAGCGTCAATGAAAAGCAATCAGAAGAAAAGGAGATAAACAATATCCATCACCGCTAGCAGTGACCAAAGAATAACGTAAAGCATGAAATGTTCGCGAATATTATTCATCAGAAAATGAAAGAGACGGCGCATAGGTTACCTTAATAAACAGCCCCTTTACGGGGCCGACAAATTATTGGCTAAAACGGGAAAGCCGGAACGGCGTCAGATCAAAGGAGGATGTTTTTCCCAACGCAAAATCCGCAGCGATTTCTCCTAACACCGGGGCGAATTTAAAACCATGTCCGCTGAGTCCAGTGATGACAAGCGTGTTCTCATGGCCAGGCAGCGTATCGATAATAAAATTCTCGTCCGGCGAATTATCATAGGTACATGCCGCCCCATGTAAACAACCGCCGATACCCGGCAGTACGTTACGCAGGAAAGGAAATGCTTCCGCGCCATCGCTGGCAACGGCGGCAAAGGGCTTGCGCTCTTCCGGAGCCTGTATTAGCTGTCCGCCATTGTGTTTGCCGATTTTTAACTCGTCGTTCTCCGCCGGGAAGCCGTAATATTGATCGCCGTTGGGCATTTCGCCGGTAAAGGCCGGAAAGCGGTTTTTAGTGCTGTAACGTCCATCCGCCTTAAACCAGGCAAAAACTTTACGTACGGGCTGAACGGGCAGCTCCGGTACCAGCGCTTTGACCCAGGTGCCCGCGCTAATTAGCGCCTTGCTGGCGTGGTAGCTGCCTTCACTCGTCTCTATCGTCACACCGTTATCATCATGATGAATATGGCTTACCTGGCTGTTGAATAGCTGTGCGCAGCCAGCCTCTCGGGCCAGACGAAGCCATGTGGTAATGGCTAATTCGCTGCGCAGAAAACCGGAGTCAGCTTCAAACAGCCCGATATAATTATCGGGCACGCGAATTTCCGGCCAGCGCGTCATGAGGGCCGTCGCGTCCAGGCGCTCGACGTTCAATTGCCACTGTTGCGCGCTTCGTGCGACGTTGGCTAAGAAAGCGGAATCGGCCGGGCCGAGGTTGACGACGCCGGAGCGGACAAAAATAGGCTCTTCATTGTGTGTGGAGAGTTCATCCCAAAGCGTCTGGGCGCGAAGCATCAGCGGGACATATTTTTCGCCTTCACCATAAGCATGGCGGATAAGACGGGTATCGCCGTGGTGGCTGCCCTGTTGATGAGGCGGCATATGCGCATCGGTCATCAGGACCTTTAGCCCGGCGCGGGTGGCGTAATAACCAGCGGCGGCGCCAACCGAACCGCTGCCGATAATAATAAGGTCGTATTTCATCAGCTTCTCTCTGCTATCGCGATGATTTCAGGGTAAATAACTGCGCTGAGATATACAAGCCAGAAATAAGTGAGGCACCTTACGGTGCCTGAGAGAGGGGGAGCGCGTCACGCTAATGGCGACGATACTCGTTTTCCTGGTAATCACCTGATTCTATTTTGGCGATGCCGGCTTCTAATATTGAAATAAATTGCCTGGCTACATCTGTCGTTAACCAGAGCGTTTGACCAACTTCAGTCCCTTCCGGTTCCGGACGATTTGGGGTCTGGTAGTGCAAACGCAGCATCAGCGCATCATAGCTATCGACGGTGCTGATGTCCCATCCTACAAGCGGATGGGTCTGAATGACTTCATTATTCTTTTCCATCATGCCCCCCTGGTACGTGTTATAAGACAACGGTTCTCGAGGTTCAATGCGTGTTTTTCTTCTGAAGCAACTTCAGTATACCAATTAATAAGGCTATTCACTGCGTTTTTAAAGAGACCGGAGGATAAATTTCTCTTTTTAAGAATTATATGAACAATAAAGCGGCAGTTCATTCATATTTTTTTAGGATGTTGTGCAATTATTTTGACGGTCAGGCGAAATATTCATCAGTTGCGCAAATAAAAAAGCCGGGGCGACCCGGCAAACATACATCACTGCATATCATTTTTTATTCATTGATGAACCAGTCATCAGCGCTCTCCCAGGTCTCCTGGAGAATCTCGCTAATGCGTTCTTTGTCCTCTTTTGATGCGCCAATGACGGACAAGTTGTTGGCGGTAGCGTAACGCACGGTGACGTTACCCAAGTTCTCAGGAAAATGATGGCTAATACGACGGGAGAGTTCGCCCGCCAGCGCATCAATCGCACCGGCAGGCAGAGGTGACGTTTTGGCTATAGTGACTTCAATACGCATAATGGCCCCCTGTTGAATATACTGGATATATATACAGTTAAATCTAATATATAGCAACAGGTAAGCGCATTTTTTATTTTTTTACTGACCAGCGTACTGTTTCACCCGCTAAAAAAGGCACCAGCGAATCATCAGCCAGCGCGATATTTTCCGGTACCTGTTGTTCATCGCGAACCAGTTCCACCCACCCCGCATTCACCGGCAGGCCATAGAATTGCGGGCCATTCAGTGAACAGAACGCTTCAAAGTGCGCCAGCGCGTTCATTTCCTCAAACACGGCGGCATAACTGCCAAGGGCGGAGGGAGCGTTGAAACAACCGGCGCAGCCGCAACTAGTCTCTTTACGATGACGTGAATGCGGCGCTGAATCCGTCCCCAGGAAGGCGCGCGTAAAACCACTGGCAACCAGTTCGCGTAACGCCTGCTGGTGAATATTGCGTTTCAGAATCGGCAGACAGTACAGGTGAGGACGAATGCCGCCGACCAGCATATCATTACGGTTAAACATTAAATGTTGAGGCGTAATGGTAGCCGCCAGGTAGTCGTTGCCGTCACGTACATACTGCGCGGCATCTTTGGTCGTGATGTGCTCAAAGACCACTTTAAGCGCGGTCAGACGCTGGCGTAGCGGTTCCATTACGGTGTCGATAAAACGCGCTTCGCGATCGAAGATATCAACCTCCGCATGGGTCACCTCACCGTGGACCAGCAATGGCATTCCGAGTTTTTCCATCCGCTCCAGTACCGGCATGATAGCGTCGACTGACGTTACGCCATGACTGGAGTTAGTGGTGGCATTGGCCGGGTAAAGCTTAGCCGCAGTAAATACGCCTTCATGGAAACCACGCTCCAGTTCATCGGCATCGAGCGAATCCGTTAAATAGCAGGTCATTAACGGCGTGAAATCATGCCCGGCGGGCACCGCATCGAGAATACGCTGGCGGTAGGCGATCGCTGCATCAACGGTCGTGATGGGGGACGCCAGGTTCGGCATCACGATAGCGCGACCATAAATTTCGCTGGTATAGGGTACGACCGTTTTTAACATGTCGCCATCGCGAAGGTGAACGTGCCAGTCGTCCGGGCGGCGGATCTTTAAAACCTGGGATGGTGCAGTCATTAATAAGCTCCGGCTGAGGAATAGTCTTTTTGCCGGAAACAAAGGATAAGCGGAAACGTTTTCGTTTGCACGTAAAAAAAAGGGCGCGAGCGCGCCCTCCGAAATCAATTGGTGAAAGGAATAACGATTTCACCAGGTTTAACTTCAATGCCTTTCGCGAGTTTCTTTGCTAACGCTTCGCCTTTACTGCTGTCCTCACGCAACACGTAAGCGGGCCGCTGGTTAAAGTAGCTACGTAAAGACTGATTTAAATAAGGCAGGAGCGTTTGTAGCACCGATTGCATTTTCTCCGGCGTCACGGTGGCGTCCACTACTTCCATCTCCTGAAGATAGATGGCGCCTTTTTCTTTATCAAAGACCGGCAGGGCTTTTAGCTTGAGTTTCATCGTCGCTTTTTGACTGCCAAACAGGGAATTCATATCCAGCCTGGCATCGCCAGTAAGGGTGACTTTATTAGGTTCTTCCCGACCAATCTGGCTGACAAGGTTAGTCAATACGATATGCGCGTCGGCAATGCCGGGCAGACCAATATCTTTTGAGAAATTATTCCGTTTTTCAAGCGCTTGATTGATTTCTTGTTCGCTAATGGTGTATTGCGTAAGTTGATTACAACCCACTAACAGGCCGCTAACTACCAGCGCAGCGGCAAAAAAAAACTTTTTCATGGCGTTCCTTAGCATGTTGCCTGTGCCCTAATCTTGACACAAAGCAGCATGTCGCGCCAGCGGACATGGTGCCACTAGAAAAAGCTGAAAAAGGCGGCAAGAAAGGGTTGCCGCCTGGCGGGAGTTAGATAGCCATTGAGGAGAGTAAATTAATTTGCGTCTGCTTCGCCATATTATCGCGATAGTCCGCGACTTTTGTCGGCCAGTGGATACCGGCGACCAGCGTCAGATTACGCAGAAGCGGAAACAGATGAATATCATCTTCCGATAATTCGCCGTTAACGGCGTTAGGCTGTACGATGAGTTTATCCAGCAAACGTAAATCATCGCCGATCTTTTTAATCAGTCCTGCAGAGTGCGCAAGATGGTTGTCAAAACTGCCAGATGAGGCTTCTTTTTTGCGGATAAAATACTGACGCGCCGCAGGGGTAGAAAATTCATCGAAAGCGGATTTTGCAAATCGCGGCAGCAGTAGCTGATTAACGTAACCGTTAACTTTGCGCAACCACTCTTCAATGGCTGGATTGCGTTTCCCGGTTAACAGCGGTTTGCCGTCGAGGTTGTCGACATAATGTACAATATCCATACTTTCAGGAAGGTAGCGACTATCATCTTTTTGCAGGATGGGCACCATCTTTTGACCAATCATCCGGGTGGGCGTCGCCTCGTCGTCATTTTGTAACACGTTAAGTTCAACGGGGATGTTCTTCAGGCCGAAAATCATGCGGGCTTTAACGCAGAAAGGGCAATGATCGTAAATATAAAGCTTCACGTTTCTCCTCCATTTGACTGTCGGTATCTGACCAGTATGGAGGAGATAGCGACAGGTATCAAATCAGGCGCCGGGTTCCAGCATCCGGCGCGGCGTGCGTTTATGACTAAATTGCCAGCCTAAAGCCAAAAAGGTGATAAAGCCGATAATACCGAGCATCATCCACGGTAGTTCAGGCTGCGCAAGCGCTTTCCCCATATCAAACAACCAGCCGCCGCCGATATAACCAATCGCGCCGCCAATGGCTAATCCCAGACGGCTAAAGCCCATATAGCTTCCCCGCGCCCTCGCGTCTGCGAGCGACGCGCTGAGCGTTTCGCGCGCCGGTTCGGCGATAACCGAGCCGATGTAGAAAGCGCAAATAAGCGTAAAAAGCTGCTGTAAATTGCCCACCATCCCGATGGGGAGCATGCTCAGCGACATGACGAGCAAACCGGCCATCAGCCGATGCTCCAGCCGAAAACGCTTTTCGCTCCAGCGGGCAATCGGGTAGAGCAACGTCAGCGAGAGACACGCCTCAATAGCGTACATCCATTTCACGGCAGCAGGCGAACCGGCGATATCGTTTACCATAATCGGCAGCATTAACATGACCTGTACCGCCAGCATATAGTAGCCCGCCAGCGTCAGCACGTAGGTGACAAACCTTTTATCGCTCATGACGCGGCGCATTCCTTCACGCACCGGCGTTCTGACCGTTGATAGCTTCCAGGCCGGAAGCAGCCATGCGTTGAAAAGGGCGCATAATATGAACAAAATAGCGCCTGTCGCGCAGACCAGGCGAAAATCGTATTGTAGCAACCAGCTTCCCAGCAGCGCGCCAATCACCGCGCCCGCGCTGTCCTGCATCATCAACAGAGAGAAGAAGCGGCCCCGTTGCTCCGGACGAATTAATTTGACCACCAGCGCTGAACGCGGCGGGTCAAAAAGCGTACCGCCGAGACCGGAAAGAAAGCAGGAAAACCACAAGAGCCAGGGCTCATGCGCGATACCCATGGTGGCAAAGCCGGCGGCGCGCATCAGCATACCGGTGACAATCATCGGTTTCGCGCCAAAGCGATCGGCGATGGCGCCGCCAAAAATGCCCAGACCTTGTTGAATAAACTGGCGCAGGCCGAGCGCGATCCCTACCATTACGGCAGCCCACCCCATTTGATCGACAAAGCGAATAGAGATGAGCGGGAAGACGACGAAAAAACCCAGCACCACTAACATGTTATCGATGAGAAGAAAATATTTACCCAGGTTCCTCGCCTGCGAGACGCGCGACATTTCCCCTCCCGGGAAATAAAAGATGAGCGTCTTCTATTCTGCGGCGGCGTTTCGTTTTTTCCTACCGTTAGCGGGACAATATTTTTTTATCAAAAGTCCTTTTTAATCGAGAGTTTTCATCAAAATGTGGCAGCAATTCAAAAAATGACGATTTGCGCTTTTCACAGAGCCTGGTTGCGCAGGTATAGTAATGTTACTGGCGTGCTGAAGACGTTACAGGAAGGAGTAGGTATAGAATGTTTGGCTATCGTAGTAACGTGCCAAAAGTGCGCTTAACCACCGATCGTCTGGTGGTACGTTTAGTGCATGAGCGTGATGCCTGGCGTCTGGCCGATTATTACGCGGAAAATCGTCATTTTTTAAAACCCTGGGAACCGGTCCGTGATGAAAGTCATTGTTATCCTTCAGGATGGCAGGCGCGTCTGGGAATGATCGGTGAATTTCACAAACAGGGCTCCGCCTTCTATTTCGCGCTACTTGATCCGGAAGAAAAAGAAATTATCGGCGTGGCGAATTTTTCCAATGTGGTGCGCGGTTCTTTTCATGCCTGTTATCTGGGCTATTCCATTGCGCAGAAGTGGCAGGGGCAAGGGCTGATGTTTGAAGCCTTAACCGCTGCGATTCGCTATATGCAGCGCACTCAGCATATCCACCGTATCATGGCGAACTATATGCCGCACAACAAACGTAGCGGCGCGTTGCTGGCGCGGCTTGGCTTTGAAAAAGAAGGCTATGCGAAAGATTACCTGTTGATTGATGGACAATGGCGCGACCATGTCCTGACGGCGTTAACCACGCCGTTATGGACGCCGGGGCGTTGAGCGGCTTACGGAATGAGAGGCAAAGGGAGAAAACGATGAAATATGAATTAACCGCCACTGAAGCGCGAGTGATTGGCTGTCTGCTGGAAAAGCAGGTGACAACGCCGGAACAGTATCCGCTTTCCGTCAACGGCGTGGTGACAGCCTGTAATCAGAAAACCAACCGTGAACCGGTGATGAACCTGACGGAACAAGAGGTACAAGAACAGCTCGATAACCTGGTGAAACGCCACTTTTTGCGTACGGTCAGCGGGTTTGGCAATCGCGTCACCAAATATGAACAGCGCTTCTGTAATTCCGAATTTGGCGATCTGAAACTTAGCGCGGCGGAAGTGGCGCTTGTCACTACGCTGCTGCTGCGCGGCGCGCAAACGCCCGGCGAGTTGCGTAGCCGGGCGTCGCGGATGCATGAATTCAGCGATATGGCGGAAGTTGAATCCACGCTGGAACGGCTTGCCAGTCGTGAGGACGGCCCGTATGTCGTCCGTCTGGCGCGTGAACCGGGTAAGCGCGAAAGCCGTTATATGCACCTTTTTTGCGGCGACGTCGATGAACTGTCTCTCCAGACGTCTGCGCCGGAAAGTGCGTCGGGCGATCTTCAGTCGCGCGTCGAAGCGCTGGAAAGCGAAGTGGCGGAGTTAAAGCAGCGGCTGGATTCTTTGTTAGCTCACCTGGGAGAGTAATGTGAGAACATTACGGATTGGCATTGTCGGATTAGGCGGTATTGCGCAGAAGGCCTGGCTGCCGGTATTAACCAACACCGCCGGATGGACGTTACAGGGCGCCTGGTCTCCTTCGCGGGATAAAGCCTTACGTATCTGCGAAAGCTGGCGCATACCGTATGTGGATTCGCTGGCGAATTTAGCGTCCGGCTGCGATGCGGTCTTCGTCCACTCCAGTACCGCAAGCCATTATGCCGTGGTCAGCGAACTTCTCAATGCCGGCGTCCATGTTTGCGTGGATAAACCGCTGGCGGAAAATCTACGTGATGCCGAACGGCTGGTGGCGCTGGCGGCGCAAAAAAAATTGACGCTGATGGTTGGCTTTAATCGCCGTTTCGCGCCGCTGTACCGCGAACTGAAGACGCGCCTCGGCACTGCGGCGTCACTACGTATGGATAAACATCGTACCGATAGCGTCGGGCCGCACGACTTACGTTTTACTTTGCTCGATGACTATCTGCATGTCGTGGATACCGCTCTGTGGCTGGCGGGCGGCGAGGCGCGCCTTGCCAGCGGCACGTTGCTCACCAGCGAGTCCGGCGAAATGTGCTATGCGGAACATCATTTTTCCGCCGACAAACTACAAATTACCACCAGTATGCACCGGCGCGCCGGAAGTCAGCGTGAATCGGTCCAGGCCGTCACCGACGGCGGGCTATATGACGTGACGGATATGCGTGAATGGCGCGAAGAGCGCGGGCAGGGTATTCTCATCAAACCCATTCCTAGTTGGCAAACGACGCTTGAACAGCGTGGTTTTGTCGGATGCGCGCGGCATTTCATTGACTGCGTACAAAATCAGACGGTTCCGGAAACGGCGGGGGAGCAGGCGATTTTGGCCCAGCGCGTCGTGGAGGCGCTGTGGCGGGACGCCATCAGCGAATAACCCTCTGTAACATCTGGCGGTAGTAATTCATCGTAATCCAGGTACTATACCCTCAATAATTCGAGTTGCAGAAAAGCTAACGCACATGCAGCTCGAAGTATGGCGGGTATATATGCCCACTCTACACAATACCTCTTTTCACAGTGAATAATGGCAAACCGTGGGGAGTCTGTAAGGCCTGATAAGACGTTTTAACGTCGCCGTCAGGCGCGGTGATACAGCCGGATACGGCAGAAGTTGCGTTATCCGGTCGATGGATCAGCCATGCAGGAGTTTTACGCCAGGGTCTGGAATACAAAAGAAATGAATTTATTGAAATCGCTGGCTGCCGTCAGCTCGATGACTATGTTTTCACGCGTGTTGGGCTTTGCCCGTGATGCGATTGTCGCCAGAATTTTTGGCGCAGGGATGGCGACCGACGCCTTTTTTGTGGCGTTTAAACTCCCCAATCTACTACGCCGGATCTTTGCCGAAGGCGCTTTTTCTCAGGCCTTTGTGCCTATCCTGGCGGAATATAAGAGCAAGCAGGGTGAAGAAGCGACGCGGATCTTTGTCGCTTACGTTTCCGGCCTGTTGACGCTGGCATTGGCCGTCGTGACAGTGGCCGGTATGCTGGCCGCCCCGTGGGTGATTATGGTAACCGCGCCGGGTTTTGCCGATACTGCGGATAAATTCGCGCTGACGACGCAACTGCTGCGGATTACGTTTCCCTATATTCTGCTGATCTCGCTGGCTTCACTGGTTGGCGCCATTCTCAACACCTGGAATCGCTTCTCTATTCCCGCTTTTGCGCCGACATTTCTTAATATCAGCATGATCGGTTTTGCATTATTCGCCGCGCCATACTTTAATCCGCCGGTGCTGGCGTTAGCCTGGGCAGTCACCGTCGGCGGCGTGCTGCAACTGGTGTATCAACTTCCGTATTTGAAAAAGATCGGTATGCTGGTGCTGCCGCGCATTAACTTTCGCGACACCGGGGCGATGCGGGTGGTCAAACAGATGGGGCCGGCGATTTTGGGCGTATCCGTCAGTCAGATCTCCCTTATCATCAATACCATTTTTGCCTCGTTTCTGGCCTCCGGCTCGGTCTCATGGATGTACTATGCCGATCGGTTGATGGAGTTCCCGTCCGGCGTGCTGGGCGTGGCGTTGGGGACCATCCTGTTGCCGTCATTGTCGAAAAGCTTTGCCAGCGGCAATCATGATGAGTACTGCCGCCTGATGGACTGGGGGCTGCGTTTGTGCTTTTTACTGGCGTTGCCGAGCGCGGTAGCGTTAGGCATTCTGGCGAAGCCGCTGACGGTCTCGCTGTTTCAGTACGGTAAATTCACCGCCTTTGATGCGGCGATGACGCAGCGGGCGTTAATCGCCTATTCGGTGGGGCTGATTGGCTTGATCGTCGTAAAAGTGTTGGCCCCGGGCTTCTATTCTCGCCAGGATATTAAAACGCCGGTGAAAATCGCCATAGTGACGTTAATCATGACTCAGTTAATGAACCTGGCGTTTATTGGACCGCTGAAACACGCCGGGCTGTCGCTCTCTATTGGTCTGGCGGCATGTCTCAATGCGTCGCTGCTGTACTGGCAACTGCGCAAACAGAATATCTTTACGCCACAACCGGGTTGGATGTGGTTCCTGATGCGTCTGATCATTTCCGTACTGGTGATGGCCGCCGTATTGTTCGGCGTGTTGCATATTATGCCGGAGTGGTCGCAAGGGTCGATGTTATGGCGTTTGCTACGTTTGATGGCGGTAGTGATCGCGGGTATTGCGGCCTATTTCGCCGCGCTTGCCGTGCTGGGCTTTAAAGTGAAAGAGTTTGTTCGCCGGACGGCGTAAATTCAGTGCCTGATAGCGCTGTGCTATCAGGCCTACAAGGCATTCAGGCCGGAAAGGCGCAACGTCGCCATCCGGCAATGATTAGATAGAAATTTTTTTACCGCCGCGGTGAGAGACGGAAGTCTGACCGTCAGCCCCGTACAAGGTCGGCTCCTGGTGAGGTTTCAGCACCTCCAGCGCCTGTTGATTACGCTCGATTTGCCCTTCCAGCAGCCAGCCGTTGTGCTGGTTGAGGTCGCGAAGATGCTGCGTTTTTTCGGTAATCGCCTGCCAGCGCTCTGCAATGTCATCGTTTGCGCTACGCTGCGCGTTCTGCTCCAGACGGCGCTGTTGTTCCAGATAATCCAGCGTCGCCAGCAACGAGCTTTTTTCTTCTGTAATACGCTGTAGCTGGCTGCCGTTAATCTGGCCTACGGAAAGCTGTTGTTGCTCGGCGTCCATCACCGTCTTCAGGTCATTCAGGACGGTGGTCATCTGGTCAAGTATTTCTGACAAACGAGTCATACGCTTATTTACTCTGTAAGTAGCTCTGCGCCTCGCGAATGAGCGAGTCTGCTATTTTTCCCGTATCCATTTTTAACTCACCGTTACGGATAGCCGTTTTTAATGCTTCGACGCGTTCCATATTAATGTCGCTGACGCCTGGCTGCATGAGCTTCGCTTGCGCGTCGCTTAACGTTACGCTGGCGCTCGTCGCGGCGGACGTTTTTTCCTGACGCGTTTTTTGTACCGGCGTGTCGCTGGTTTCGCGCGTCTGGACAGTGCTAACGGGTTTCAAAGGTGAGGTACGGTCAATGCTCATTTATTTATCCTCATCGAGGGTTACGTTGTAGCGGCCAGCTACCATCATGGTTGAATATCTCATCGGCAGCCGCGACAAAATCTTTACACAATTATAGGTTAATAAGAATATTCCCATCAGAATCGACGGTTCCACTCACGATTTGACCCGATGTCATGCGCACGCGCGCATTTTGCGCGACGGCGGCATTATTCATCGCCTGACCTTCCGCATTGACGCTGAACCCCTCGCCATTGGCGATGACCTGTACTCGTTGCCCCGCTTTGACGCGCCAGGCCTGACGTATCATCGTAAGCTGTACCGGCTGCCCGGGTGCGAGATCGCGCAAACTGACGGCATCCTGAATCTGACGGATATCCAGTACCGTCCGCGGCGGTAACTGATCCAGCCTGCCACGTTTTAGCGTGACGTTGGCCGGCGTCAATTTTCCGCCGCGCGCGACGGGCGCGGCAACGGCGACATAATTGCCGGTCGCTTGCACATTCACCTGTAAATAACGTTTTTCATTGGCGCAGCGCGCCACCACATTGACGTTGCCCCACAGCTTCGCGCTGCCCGTCATGCTGAAGGCTGGCTGTTCGCAGCTCGGTAGCAGATTGGGCGATGAACGGAGCGTGACAACCACCTCGTCGCTGAAGCCAGCCAGACGCTGGGAAAACCACGTGGTCAGCTGGGCGTTGATGTCCTGCGCCATTGTCAGGGGGCTGAACAGCAAAGCCGCCACGGCGAATCCTCGTTTTAACGTTTGCATGGTACTTCCCCCTGGTTGATGTCATGACAGGATTCTACCCGTGTGAAGCAGGCATCAACGCAATAAATAGCGACGCATTTTGCGTTTATTCCGGCGATAACGCGCGCGTGAAGGCATTTAAGCTGTCGGCTGAATTTTGCCATTTGCGGAGGAGATATGCTCGACAGGCTCGATGCCGCCTTACGATTTCAGCAGGAAGCGCTTAATCTGCGCGCGCAACGTCAGGAAATATTAGCGGCGAATATCGCCAATGCCGATACGCCGGGGTATCAGGCGCGCGATATTGATTTTGCCAGTGAGTTAAAAAAGGTGATGGTGCGTGGACGGGAAGAAACCGGCGGCGTCGCGTTAACGTTGACTTCCTCTCACCATATTCCCGCCCAGGCGGTCTCTTCTCCCGCAGTGGATCTGCTTTACCGCGTACCCGATCAGCCTTCTTTGGATGGTAACACCGTAGATATGGACAGGGAACGTACGCAGTTTGCGGATAACAGTCTCAAATATCAGATGGGGCTTACCGTTCTGGGTAGCCAACTCAAAGGCATGATGAATGTGCTACAGGGAGGAAACTAATTCGTGGCGCTGTTAAACATTTTTGATATTGCCGGATCGGCGCTTGCCGCGCAGTCCAAGCGGTTGAACGTTGCGGCCAGTAACCTGGCGAATGCGGATAGCGTCACCGGCCCGGACGGACAGCCTTATCGCGCCAAACAGGTGGTTTTTCAGGTGGACGCCGCGCCGGGTCAAGCCACTGGCGGGGTAAAGGTCGCCAGCGTGATTGAAAGTCAGGCACCGGAAAAGCTGGTTTATGAGCCAGGCAATCCGCTGGCGGACGCTAATGGTTACGTCAAAATGCCCAACGTCGATGTGGTCGGCGAAATGGTCAACACGATGTCAGCCTCGCGCAGCTATCAGGCAAATATCGAAGTCCTGAATACCGTAAAAAGCATGATGCTTAAAACGCTGACATTAGGCCAGTAAAGGAGGCGCGTATGTCTATTGCCGTAAATATGAATGACCCGACCAACACGGGCGTCAAAACGACGACCGGCAGCGGGTCGATGACCGGAAGCAACGCTGCCGATCTGCAAAGCAGTTTCCTGACCTTACTGGTCGCGCAATTGAAGAACCAGGACCCGACTAACCCATTACAAAATAATGAGTTAACGACACAGTTGGCGCAAATCAGTACCGTGAGCGGCATTGAAAAACTGAATACGACGCTGGGGGCTATTTCCGGGCAAATCGATAATAGTCAGTCCCTACAGGCGACCACGCTGATTGGACATGGCGTTATGGTGCCTGGCACCACAATTCTGGCGGGTAAAGGCGCGGAAGAAGGGGCCGTGACGTCCACGACGCCGTTTGGCGTGGAATTGCAACAGCCTGCGGACAAAGTGACGGCAACCATTACCGATAAAGATGGCCGGGTGGTACGGACGCTGGAGATCGGTGAGTTGCGAGCCGGGGTACACACCTTTACCTGGGATGGTAAGCAAACGGACGGAACAACGGTACCGAATGGTTCTTACAACATTGCGATTACCGCCAGCAATGGCGGAACGCAACTGGTGGCGCAGCCGCTGCAATTCGCTCTGGTACAGGGCGTGACGAAGGGCAGTAACGGCAACCTGTTGGATCTGGGTACCTACGGCACCACCACACTCGACGAAGTTCGGCAAATAATCTAAGCCCTTGCACTTATCAGGAGTCAGTCATGTCTTTTTCTCAAGCGGTTAGCGGCCTGAACGCTGCGGCCACCAACCTTGATGTTATCGGTAATAACATCGCCAACTCCGCCACCTATGGCTTTAAGTCCGGTACGGCATCATTTGCCGATATGTTCGCCGGTTCCAAAGTGGGGCTGGGCGTAAAAGTGGCGGGGATTACCCAGGATTTTACCGACGGTACGACAACGAACACCGGGCGCGGGCTGGATGTCGCGATTAGCCAGAACGGTTTTTTCCGCCTGGTAGACAGCAACGGTTCCGTGTTCTATAGCCGCAACGGCCAGTTCAAACTGGACGAGAACCGTAACCTGGTCAATATGCAGGGGATGCAGTTGACCGGCTATCCGGCCACCGGTACGCCGCCGACCATTCAGCAGGGGGTGAATCCTGCGCCGATCACCATTCCGAACACGCTGATGGCGGCGAAATCGACCACCACCGCGTCAATGCAGATCAACCTGAACTCAACGGACCCTGTACCGTCTAAAACGCCCTTTAGCGTGAGTGATGCGGATTCGTATAACAAAAAAGGCACCGTCACCGTTTATGACAGCCAGGGTAATGCCCATGACATGAACGTCTATTTTGTGAAAACCAAAGATAATGAATGGGCTGTGTACACCCATGACAGCAGCGATCCTGCAGCCACTGCGCCAACAACGGCGTCCACTACGCTGAAATTCAATGAAAACGGGATTCTGGAGTCTGGCGGTACGGTGAACATCACCACCGGTACGATTAATGGCGCGACAGCGGCCACCTTCTCCCTCAGCTTCCTTAACTCCATGCAGCAGAACACCGGGGCTAACAACATCGTCGCCACCAATCAAAACGGCTATAAGCCGGGCGACCTGGTGAGCTACCAGATTAACAACGACGGCACCGTAGTTGGCAACTACTCCAACGAGCAGGAGCAGGTGCTGGGGCAGATTGTGCTGGCTAACTTCGCCAACAACGAAGGTCTGGCATCCCAGGGCGATAACGTCTGGGCGGCGACGCAGGCTTCCGGGGTTGCGCTGCTGGGGACTGCCGGTTCCGGCAACTTCGGTAAGCTGACGAACGGCGCGCTGGAAGCCTCTAACGTGGATTTGAGTAAAGAGCTGGTGAATATGATCGTCGCGCAGCGTAACTACCAGTCGAATGCGCAGACCATCAAAACCCAGGACCAGATCCTCAATACGCTGGTTAACCTGCGCTAAGCGCCTGACGGGATAGCTTAATGGATCACGCAATTTATACCGCCATGGGGGCGGCCAGCCAGACGCTTAACCAGCAGGCGGTAACGGCCAGCAACCTGGCTAATGCCTCAACGCCGGGCTTTCGCGCGCAGCTTAACGCGCTACGCGCGGTGCCCGTTGATGGCCTCTCTTTAGCAACGCGCACGCTGGTTACGGCGTCGACGCCCGGGGCGGATATGACCCCGGGTCAGTTGGACTACACTTCCCGCCCGCTGGATGTCGCGTTACAGCAGGACGGCTGGCTGGTAGTGCAAGCGGCGGATGGCGCTGAAGGATATACCCGTAACGGGAATATCCAGGTGGGTCCGACCGGGCAGTTAACCATTCAGGGACATCCGGTTATCGGCGAAGGCGGCCCGATTACCGTTCCTGAAGGGTCGGAAATCACCATTGCGGCAGACGGCACGATCTCCGCGCTCAATCCCGGCGACCCGCCAAACACGGTGGCGCCCGTTGGGCGACTGAAGCTGGTCAAAGCGGAAGGCAATGAAGTGCAGCGGAGCGATGACGGTTTATTCCGCCTTACCGCCGAGGCACAGGCTGAACGCGGGGCGGTACTGGCCGCCGACCCGTCAATTCGCATTATGTCGGGCGTGCTGGAGGGCAGTAACGTCAAGCCGGTTGAAGCGATGACCGACATGATCGCCAACGCACGTCGTTTTGAAATGCAGATGAAGGTTATCACCAGCGTAGATGAGAACGAAGGGCGAGCTAACCAACTGCTGTCGATGAGTTAATACAGGACATTTTATGATCAGTTCATTATGGATCGCCAAAACCGGTCTGGACGCGCAGCAAACCAATATGGATGTGATTGCCAATAACCTGGCAAACGTCAGCACCAATGGTTTTAAGCGTCAGCGCGCGGTATTTGAAGATCTGTTGTATCAGACCATCCGCCAGCCGGGCGCGCAGTCGTCCGGGCAGACGACGCTGCCTTCCGGGCTGCAAATCGGTACCGGCGTGCGTCCGGTCGCCACGGAGCGCCTGCACAGTCAGGGGAACCTGTCGCAGACCAACAACAGTAAAGATGTGGCGATTAAAGGACAGGGCTTTTTCCAGGTCATGCTGCCGGACGGTACGTCTGCCTATACCCGCGACGGCTCTTTCCAGGTGGATCAGAATGGTCAACTGGTGACGGCGGGCGGTTTTCAGGTGCAGCCGGCAATCACCATTCCGGCCAACGCGTTAAGCATCACGATTGGCCGCGACGGCGTGGTCAGCGTGACCCAGCAGGGGCAGGCCGCGCCGGTTCAGGTCGGGCAGCTTAACCTGACCACCTTTATGAACGACACCGGGCTGGAAAGCATCGGCGAGAACCTCTATATCGAAACGCAATCGTCCGGCGCGCCGAACGAAAGCACGCCGGGGCTCAACGGCGCGGGGTTGTTGTATCAAGGGTATGTCGAAACGTCGAACGTTAACGTGGCGGAAGAGCTGGTGAACATGATTCAGGTTCAACGCGCCTATGAAATTAACAGTAAAGCAGTATCGACGACCGATCAGATGCTGCAGAAACTGACGCAACTCTAAGGGGCCGCCGGTGGGGGATACGCCACCGGCTCCCTGATTTTGAAGATGAAGGTAATGCAAAAATACGCGCTTCACGCTTACCCAGTTATGGCCCTGATGGTCGCGACGCTGACAGGATGCGCCTGGATACCCGCTAAACCGCTCGTGCAGGGGGCGACCACGGCGCAGCCGATACCTGGCCCGGTACCGGTGGCGAATGGCTCCATATTTCAGTCTGCGCAGCCGATTAATTATGGCTATCAGCCGCTTTTTGAAGATCGTCGACCGCGTAATATCGGCGATACGCTCACGATTGTGTTACAGGAAAACGTCAGCGCCAGTAAAAGCTCGTCGGCAAATGCCAGCCGCGACGGCAAAACCAGCTTTGGTTTTGATACGGTACCGCGTTATCTGCAGGGATTATTCGGTAATTCCCGCGCGGATATGGAGGCCTCCGGCGGCAACTCTTTTAATGGTAAAGGCGGCGCGAATGCCAGCAATACCTTTAGCGGCACGCTGACCGTGACCGTCGATCAGGTTCTGGCCAATGGCAATTTACACGTCGTGGGGGAAAAACAGATCGCGATTAATCAGGGAACGGAATTCATCCGCTTCTCCGGCGTGGTAAATCCACGCACCATCAGCGGCAGCAACTCCGTTCCCTCGACACAGGTGGCGGATGCGCGGATTGAATATGTCGGGAACGGCTATATTAACGAAGCGCAAAATATGGGCTGGCTGCAACGTTTCTTCCTTAATTTGTCGCCGATGTAAGCGAGGTGTATGTGTTTAAAGCTCTTGCAGGAATCGTTCTGGCACTGGTTGCCACTCTGGCGCACGCCGAGCGTATCCGGGATCTGACCAGTGTCCAGGGAGTACGGGAAAACTCGCTGATCGGCTACGGGCTGGTGGTCGGGCTGGACGGTACGGGCGACCAGACGACCCAGACGCCATTTACCACCCAGACGCTGAATAACATGCTGTCACAACTGGGGATTACGGTCCCCACCGGCACCAACATGCAGTTGAAAAACGTGGCGGCGGTGATGGTGACGGCGTCGTATCCGCCTTTTGCGCGACAGGGACAAACGATCGATGTCGTCGTTTCCTCAATGGGGAACGCTAAAAGTCTGCGTGGCGGGACGTTATTAATGACGCCGTTAAAAGGGGTGGACAGCCAGGTGTATGCTCTGGCGCAGGGCAATATTCTGGTCGGCGGCGCGGGCGCTTCCGCAGGCGGCAGTAGCGTGCAGGTTAACCAGCTTAATGGCGGGCGCATCACTAACGGCGCGATTATCGAACGCGAGTTGCCGACTCAGTTCGGCGCTGGCAACACCATTAATCTGCAATTGAACGACGAAGATTTTACGATGGCGCAGCAAATTACCGACGCCATTAACCGCGCCCGCGGTTACGGCAGCGCCACTGCGCTTGATGCGCGAACGGTACAGGTGCGCGTGCCCAGCGGCAACAGCTCGCAGGTGCGTTTTCTGGCGGACATTCAAAATATGGAAGTCAACGTGACGCCGCAGGATGCAAAAGTCGTGATCAACTCGCGTACCGGTTCGGTGGTCATGAATCGGGAAGTCACGCTGGATAGCTGCGCTGTGGCGCAGGGCAATTTGTCAGTGACAGTCAATCGCCAGCTCAACGTCAACCAGCCGAATACGCCATTTGGCGGCGGGCAGACCGTGGTGACGCCACAGACTCAAATAGATTTGCGTCAGAGCGGCGGATCGCTACAGAGCGTGCGTTCCAGCGCCAATCTGAACAGCGTAGTGCGTGCGCTGAATGCGCTTGGCGCGACGCCGATGGACCTGATGTCGATTTTGCAGTCCATGCAGAGCGCGGGCTGTCTACGCGCCAAACTGGAAATCATCTGATGATCGGAGACGGTAAATTGCTGGCCAGCGCGGCCTGGGATGCGCAATCTCTGAACGAACTGAAAGCGAAAGCGGGCCAGGACCCGGCGGCGAATATCCGTCCTGTGGCCCGTCAGGTGGAAGGGATGTTTGTGCAGATGATGCTGAAAAGTATGCGCGAGGCTTTACCCAAAGATGGTTTATTCAGCAGCGATCAGACGCGTCTGTATACCAGCATGTATGACCAGCAGATCGCCCAGCAGATGACCGCCGGTAAGGGATTGGGGCTGGCGGATATGATGGTTAAACAGATGACGGGCGGGCAGACGATGCCTGCAGATGATGCGCCGCAAGTACCGCTTAAATTCTCCCTGGAGACGGTAAACAGCTATCAAAATCAGGCGCTGACCCAACTGGTGCGCAAAGCCATACCGAAAACGCCGGACAGCAGCGATGCGCCGCTCTCCGGCGACAGTAAAGACTTTCTGGCCCGGCTTTCGCTCCCGGCGAGGCTGGCCAGCGAACAAAGCGGGGTGCCGCATCATCTGATTCTGGCGCAGGCGGCGCTGGAGTCCGGCTGGGGGCAGCGGCAAATCCTGCGGGAGAATGGCGAACCCAGCTATAACGTATTTGGCGTGAAAGCGACCGCCAGTTGGAAAGGGCCGGTGACGGAAATCACCACCACTGAATACGAAAATGGCGAAGCGAAAAAAGTGAAAGCGAAATTCCGCGTCTATAGCTCGTATCTGGAGGCGTTATCGGATTATGTCGCGCTGTTAACGCGTAACCCACGCTACGCTGCCGTGACCACTGCCGCCACGGCAGAGCAGGGCGCAGTGGCTCTGCAAAACGCCGGATACGCCACTGACCCGAATTACGCTCGTAAATTGACCAGCATGATTCAGCAGTTGAAAGCGATGAGTGAAAAGGTCAGCAAAACCTACAGCGCGAATCTCGACAATCTCTTTTAAATTGCTCAAGTCCTCGTAGTCGCTGCCGATAACAACGAGTATTGAAGGATTAAAAGGAACCATCATGTCCAGCTTGATTAATCACGCCATGAGCGGACTTAACGCCGCGCAGGCCGCGTTAAATACGGTCAGTAATAACATCAACAATTATAACGTTGCGGGTTATACCCGGCAGACAACTATTCTGGCGCAGGCAAACAGTACGTTAGGGGCTGGCGGCTGGATAGGTAATGGCGTTTACGTTTCAGGCGTACAGCGCGAATATGATGCGTTTATCACTAATCAGCTACGCGGCGCGCAAAACCAGAGCAGCGGCTTAACCACGCGCTATGAACAAATGTCGAAAATCGACAACCTGCTGGCCGATAAATCCAGCTCACTGTCTGGCTCGCTGCAGAGTTTTTTTACCAGCCTGCAAACGTTAGTCAGTAACGCGGAAGATCCTGCGGCGCGTCAGGCGCTGATTGGTAAAGCGGAAGGGCTGGTAAACCAGTTCAAAACCACCGATCAGTATCTGCGCGATCAGGATAAACAGGTCAATATCGCGATTGGCTCCAGCGTGGCGCAAATCAACAATTACGCGAAGCAGATAGCTAACCTGAACGATCAAATCTCCCGTATGACGGGCGTAGGCGCGGGCGCATCGCCGAACGACCTGCTCGATCAGCGTGATCAGTTGGTCAGCGAGCTTAACAAGATCGTTGGCGTCGAGGTGAGTGTACAGGACGGCGGCACCTATAACCTGACGATGGCCAATGGCTATACGCTGGTGCAGGGGTCGACGGCGCGTCAGTTGGCGGCGGTTCCCTCCAGCGCCGACCCGACGCGAACGACTGTCGCTTATGTCGATGAGGCCGCCGGTAACATCGAAATTCCGGAAAAGTTGCTGAACACCGGTTCGCTCGGCGGGCTACTGACGTTCCGTTCTCAGGATCTGGATCAGACTCGTAATACGCTGGGCCAGTTGGCGTTGGCGTTTGCCGATGCGTTTAACGCGCAGCATACCAAAGGTTATGACGCCGACGGCAATAAAGGGAAAGACTTCTTTAGCATTGGCTCGCCGGTGGTATATAGCAACAGTAATAATGCCGATAAAACGGTATCGCTAACCGCTAAGGTGGTCGACAGCACGAAGGTTCAGGCGACGGATTATAAGATTGTTTTTGACGGTACAGACTGGCAGGTTACTCGCACTGCGGATAACACCACCTTCACGGCGACAAAAGATGCTGACGGAAAACTGGAGATTGACGGTCTGAAAGTGACGGTAGGGACCGGCGCACAGAAAAACGACAGTTTTCTTCTCAAGCCGGTCAGCAATGCTATCGTCGACATGAACGTTAAAGTGACGAATGAAGCCGAGATTGCGATGGCGTCTGAGTCAAAACTCGATCCTGACGTGGATACCGGCGACAGCGATAACCGCAATGGTCAGGCATTGCTGGACTTACAAAACAGCAATGTAGTGGGCGGCAACAAAACTTTTAACGATGCTTACGCCACGTTGGTCAGCGATGTGGGTAACAAAACGTCAACGCTGAAAACCAGCAGCACCACGCAGGCGAATGTGGTTAAACAGCTTTATAAACAGCAACAGTCGGTTTCCGGCGTTAACCTCGACGAAGAGTACGGCAATTTGCAGCGTTATCAGCAGTATTATCTGGCGAATGCGCAAGTATTGCAGACCGCGAATGCGCTGTTTGATGCGTTATTGAATATTCGCTAAAGGAGAAGGATGACATGCGTATCAGTACCCAGATGATGTACGAACAAAATATGAGCGGCATCACTAATTCTCAGGCCGAATGGATGAAGCTGGGCGAGCAGATGTCTACCGGTAAGCGCGTTACCAACCCATCTGACGATCCGATCGCCGCGTCGCAGGCGGTAGTACTCTCTCAGGCGCAGGCGCAGAATAGCCAGTACGCCCTGGCGCGTACGTTTGCCACCCAAAAAGTGTCGCTGGAAGAAAGCGTACTCAGTCAGGTGACGACGGCGATTCAAACCGCGCAGGAAAAAATCGTCTATGCCGGAAACGGCACGTTAAGCGACGATGACCGCGCGTCGCTGGCGACGGATTTACAGGGGATCCGCGATCAGCTGATGAACCTGGCAAACAGCACTGACGGCAATGGTCGCTATATCTTTGCCGGGTATAAAACGGAAGCGGCGCCATTCGACCAGGCGACAGGTGGTTATCATGGCGGCGAGAAAAGTGTTACCCAGCAGGTGGATTCCGCACGCACGATGGTAATTGGCCATACGGGAGCGCAAATTTTTAATAGCATCACCAGCAATGCGGTGCCGGAACCGGATGGCTCGGACTCCGAAAAGAATCTGTTTGTCATGCTCGATACGGCAATTGCCGCGCTCAAGACCCCGGTGGAAGGCAATGACGTGGAAAAAGAAAAAGCCGCTGCCGCCATTGATAAAACCAATCGCGGCTTAAAAAATTCGCTTAATAACGTCCTGACCGTTCGTGCGGAACTGGGAACGCAACTGAGCGAACTCAGTACGCTGGATTCACTGGGAAGCGACCGTGCGCTGGGACAGAAGTTGCAGATGAGCAACCTGGTAGATGTGGACTGGAACTCGGTCATTTCCTCCTACGTCATGCAACAGGCGGCATTACAGGCGTCCTATAAAACGTTTACCGACATGCAGGGAATGTCGCTTTTCCAGTTGAACCGGTAACGCCTCTTTTTGAAACATATCACGAAACTGGATATGTTTTGTCTGCCCGCGCCATCCACCCCGGCGCGGGCATTTTTTTAGTCGTCATTGAGTTAGTGGTCATATTGTCGCGCCCGTAGCGACGCCATCCGTACGTATTATCCCGCCCGATCTCATAAACGCCTGGAGTGACTAAAAGACGCCATGGGGTGAGGCATCGCCCTGTAAGGGGCATAAAAAAGCCGACCTGGCGGTCGGCTTTGTATCAGCATTTACATCATTCTACCGGCTGTGGGCGTGTCGCCGGGGCGCTGGCGTGACGTGTGGCGCTGTGTCCGCCTGCTGCGCCTTTACCTTCAAAGTGGAAGGAAGGGCGCTGCCAGTCGCTATGGTGCGGGGTTTCCGGCACATATTCCGGCGCTGGCGCACGCGTCATCGGCGCGCTGGCGTGATTATGATCGTCGTCAACGCAGACAACGTCCTGCGGCTTTTCCACCACCTGGGCCGGTGCGATAACGGTTTCTTCTGCCGTGTGCTCCACAACAGCCGCTTCCGCTTTTGTCTCTTCTTCTGGCTCGACAACGACAACATCAGCCACGTTTTCAGCCACCGTAATGGACGCGTCGGCGGTTTCTGCTACCGGTTCGGCGTCAGCAATAACCTCTTGCGCTTCCGGCGTATCGCTTTCGGCAATCAGTTGCGGCTGTTCATCAACTGGCGCGGCAATGACTTCCGGATGCGTTGTCTCGACCTCGACGACTTCCGACGTCTGTGGTTCGGCGACGGTCTGCGGCTCAACGGCAACGTTTTCTACTGCCTGTACCGACGCTTGTGGTTCGAGCACTACGGTCGCAGCGATAACCTGCTGTTCAGCGACAACCGATTGTGGCAGCGCCAGATCTGCTTCACGCTGCTCTTCAACAACCTGCGTTTCCTGAGGACGGACAATCGGGTAGCGGATCCAGACTTTACCGGACGCCATTTCCGGCGACGCGCAGGCGACGGTTAACGGCATCGGCGATTGTGTCGGGTAGCGCTCGTCACGATAGCGACGGCGACGCTGACCGCTTACGCGCAGGTGGCGCGGAGAACGGCGGGAGCGACGCGGCATACCGGTATTATCGCGAGGTTCTACGCTATCATCCTGCTCCGGCGCGATATCGGCGACGACAGGTAAATCAACTTTCGCCAGCTCGGTACGCGGCGCTGGAACGGGCTGTTCAACGTTTTCAAACGGGCGTGGTTCGTCGACGACGACCGGCGTGTCAACCGTTTCAACCACTGCGCTGTTGGTAAAGCGGACTTTCTGATTAAGCTGACGCTGCTTGCGGCGCGGCTGAACCTGCTGAACGCGTTCTTCCTGCTCGGTCTCCTGGACAGGCTGTTCTTCGCGGTTAAGCGCTTTTACTTCCTGCTGCGCCTGGCGCTTGTCATCATTGCGGCGGCGGCTGCGTTCGCGACGCGGCGTCTGTTGCTGTTCATCGCCGGTTTTCACTTTTTCCGCCGTTTCCTGCTGGCGGGTATCGCGCGCTTCCGCATTTTGCTGCTGCGTCTGGCGACGGTTACGACGATTATCGTCGCGGCTCTCGCCGCCGTCACGTCCGGCACGGTTATCACGGGTGTCGCGGCGTTCGTTACGATCGCGACGGTTGTTCTGCCGTGGCTTGCGACGATCCTGCTGACGCTCCGCTTTTTCTTCCGCTTTCGGCGCGGCTGTTTCGACGGCTTTCGTTTCTTCACCGCTGAACAGTTGTTTCAGCGCGTTAAGGAAGCGGCTAAACAGACCCGGCTGGGCAGGCTGCGCGGCGGCAACATTATCCTTTTTCGCCGTGGCGACGCTAACCGCCGGTTCGACAGGCGTCGGCGCCGGAGGCACATCTGGCATAGCGAATGTCGCCAGCGCAGGCTGTTCCGGGCGTTTACGCTCGGCGTACTCTTCTTCAGAAGGCAGCGCCATCGCTTCTTCGTGCAGCTTCGGCAGCATGTAGCTCAGGGTCGGCGTTTCTTCCCCTTTGCGTACGCGCAGCACGGAATAGTGCGGCGTTTCCATCTGATCGTTCGGGACGATGACACAGCGGACGCCATCCTGACGCGTCTCAATAGCGTTAACTGCCGTCCGTTTTTCGTTAAGCAGATAAGAGGCGATCGGCACCGGAACAATGGCATGGACTTCCTGCGTATTCTCTTTCAGCGCTTCTTCTTCAATCAGGCGCAGAATGGACAGCGACAGAGATTCGTTATCGCGCACGGTGCCGGTACCGCTACAGCGCGGACACACGTGATGGCTGGATTCGCCCAGCGACGGGCTCAGGCGCTGACGCGACATTTCGAGCAGGCCGAAGCGGGAAATATGGCTAATCTGAATACGCGCCCGGTCCTGACGCACCGCTTCACGCAGACGGTTTTCTACCGCGCGCTGGTGACGTACCGGCGTCATATCGATAAAGTCGATAACGATCAGGCCGCCCAGGTCGCGCAGACGCAACTGGCGGGCAATCTCATCGGCCGCTTCCAGGTTGGTATTAAACGCCGTTTCTTCGATATCGCCGCCGCGAGTCGCGCGGGCGGAGTTGATATCGATGGCGGTTAACGCTTCGGTACTGTCAATGACGATGGAGCCGCCGGAGGGCAGGCGCACTTCACGCTGGAACGCTGACTCGATCTGCGATTCGATCTGGTAATGGCTGAACAACGGGATTTCACCGGTGTACAGCTTAATTTTGCTGCTAAAATCCGGGCGGCCCAACGCGGCGATATGCTGACGCGCCATTTCCATCACTTTTGGATTGTCGATCAGGATTTCACCGATATCCTGACGCAGATAGTCGCGAAACGCGCGTACGATGACGTTGCTTTCCTGATGGATCAGGAACGGCGCGGGACGGCTTTCAGCGGCTTTCTGAATGGCCTCCCAGTGTTTCAGGCGGAAGCTTAAATCCCACTGCAACGCTTCGGCGGATTTACCCACGCCCGCGGTACGTACGATAAGCCCCATCCCTTCAGGAAGTTCCAGGCTGGCCAACGCTTCTTTTAACTCGGTACGATCGTCGCCTTCAATGCGACGGGAAATACCACCCGCGCGCGGGTTATTCGGCATCAGTACCAGGTAGCTGCCCGCCAGACTGATAAAGGTGGTTAACGCCGCGCCTTTGTTGCCGCGCTCTTCTTTATCGATTTGAACAATGACTTCCTGGCCTTCGCGTAACACGTCTTTAATGTTCGGGCGACCATGAGCGCTGTAGTTAGCGGGGAAATATTCGCGGGCAATTTCTTTTAACGGGAGGAAACCGTGGCGTTCTGCGCCGTAATCAACAAAAGCCGCTTCCAGGCTCGGTTCAATACGGGTAATTTTGCCTTTATAGATGTTCGCTTTTTTCTGCTCGTGTCCGGGGCTTTCTATATCCAGATCGTACAGACGCTGCCCATCTACAAGGGCGACGCGCAACTCTTCCTGCTGAGTCGCGTTGATTAACATTCTTTTCATCGTAACTTACTCATTATTCTTACGTTGACGACTAAGCTGCGGGCATGGTGACGCCTTACCGGGCATGAACCGATGGCCTCGTGACTATTTCGCGTCGCCAACCTCACGGTTATCGTCAGCTCAAAGAGGCGCAGAGTGTCGGTTGCCTGTATTTCATACGGAAACACAGCGCAATTATCAGGGAAGCAGCCTGGGCATTACTCTCCAGAGAAGATCCTATCTACCGGTAAGGACTGCAACCCGCAGCCCGCTAACTGTCTGAAAAATCAATACGTCTTACGCCATTGCTGCGTTGATGATCGGTCAGACAAAATGGGTTATTCCGCTAAACTTTTTGTTTTAACAAGTTTCGGTGCGGAAACCGCATCATTATTCCACTGCTAACCTTGTTATAGCAAGATGACTTTTACCATTTATCACCCGCTTACTCACAGTTTTTTCACCAGCGCGAGCCAATCGCTTTAATAACCAGCAAAACCGCAGTGAAAAATGTTCATCCACTGGCGTAGACGTCTCTATAAGCATAGAAAAATGTGTGGCGCGAATCTCACAGGCTATTTAGAATCGCCCCCCATGAAAACAGAAACGCCATCCGTAAAAATTGTTGCTATCGCCGCTGACGAAGCGGGGCAACGCATTGATAACTTTTTGCGCACCCAACTGAAAGGGGTACCAAAAAGTATGATTTATCGCATCTTGCGTAAAGGCGAGGTGCGGGTGAACAAAAAACGCATTAAACCGGAATACAAACTGGAAGCGGGCGATGAAGTCCGCATTCCGCCGGTTCGCGTTGCTGAACGCGAAGAAGAGGCCGTGTCGCCGCATTTGCAAAAAGTGGCGGCGTTGGCGGACGTCATTTTGTATGAAGACGACCATATTCTGGTGCTGAATAAGCCTTCCGGCACCGCCGTACACGGCGGGAGCGGGTTAAGTTTTGGCGTCATCGAAGGGCTGCGGGCGTTGCGTCCGGAAGCGCGATTCCTGGAACTGGTGCATCGTCTTGACCGCGATACCTCCGGCGTGCTGTTGGTGGCGAAAAAACGCTCCGCGCTGCGTTCGCTGCATGAGCAACTGCGCGAAAAGGGAATGCAGAAAGATTATCTGGCGCTGGTGCGCGGCCAGTGGCAATCGCACGTTAAAACCGTACAGGCGCCATTATTAAAGAACATTCTGCAAAGCGGCGAACGTATTGTTCGCGTGAGCCAGGAAGGCAAACCGTCAGAAACGCGCTTCAAGGTGGAAGAGCGCTATGCCTTCGCCACGCTGGTGCGCTGTAGCCCGGTAACGGGCCGTACGCATCAGATTCGCGTACATACCCAATATGCCGGTCACCCTATTGCGTTCGACGATCGCTACGGCGACCGTGAGTTTGATCAACAGCTTACCGAAGCGGGAACCGGTCTTAAACGTCTCTTTCTACACGCCGCGGCGCTGAAGTTCACGCATCCGGGAACGGGCGAAGTCATGCGCATTGAAGCGCCGATGGATAACGCCCTGAAGCGCTGTCTGCAGGTGCTGCGTAACGCAAAATAGTTCCTCTCTCGGGCAGGTTATCTGCCCGAATCTCACTTTTCTCATAATATTTTTGTTTTGCTGTATCCGACGCATTTTTACCGTTGTGTACTGTTTATTCTTGCGATCCGGATTTCGGCGTGTTTAAGGACGAACAGATGGCCAATACTAGCTGGATGCGCTCATTTACTCAGCGTTGGGGAAAATACGTTATCGTGCCGCTCGTGATCGCGATGCTGACCGGTTGCGAAGGGAAGGGCGATAGTTCACGACGGGCTTTCGTTGAGTATTTGAATACGCAAATCATTACGTCTCCCGTGGTGGGCGTCTGTGAGTTGACGCCAGCCCAACGTCAGGCTTTTGGTCATTACGCCGATGACTACGATGTACTATTAGCTGCCTACGGGCAAATCTTTGCTGTGGTGTATGAGACCGGCTAGGAGGATAAGATCACCGGTGTTATTCAGTCTGAGCGTGATAATCTGGTTTTCCTGAACGAGCTACGTGTGGCTCGTGACGTAAACAATCGATTTATCCTTCGGTTGAAAAATGTGAGTAGTGAAAACAGAAAAAATATTCTGCTTTAAAGCTCCCCTCTGATGTGAAGCCTGTCTTTGACGCTGCGTGGAATAAAACCGTAACACCGCTGGATGAGACGATGACTCGCTATTATTTTCTGCGCGGAAAGCGGCTCGACCAGCTGGTCGCAATGGGCGAGTTTCTGCAAAAACAGGGAAATAAAGTCCGCTTTGAAACGGATGGAAAAGCGGTTTTTGTCGACCTGGCAGCAAAAGAACACTTTCAGGATCAACAATTTAATTTTTTCATTACGCAGAATGATATAAACCATCTTACTCAGCAGATGGTTGAATTTATAAATAGTCAACAAGATGCGGCGGATGCTGGCGGCGTTAATTAAAGGAATGTGTCGTGAGGTGAAGCAATGTTAGGGGGGCGTAAACTCATCGCGAGATGGAATTTAACGAGTCGCAAAGGGAAGGTTTCAGGACAGTAAACGTCCTGAGAGTTGCTCGCGAGAATAAGTTTGTAAGCCGCTTTTGACGCCGTAGAGCGCGTCAGGCGAGTATTGAGAACATGTGTTTTTACAAAACTGAACTGAGATGGGGAATTCATTAACGCGCACGTACACCGCTGTTGATACCCTATGGGATAAAACGCACCGTACATCGGTTCGTAATACCAATGCTTTTTTTCTGGTCGGTGAATGGATTGACCAGGAAACGGGCCCGCACGAAGAGAGTGAAGATCGGCAGGCGCTAAATTGTTCACAACAAGCGCTTTCCAGTTGGTTAGAACTGGAAGCGGTCGAAACTGCTCCCCAATAAACGGGAGATAACTACCAACACGTGCAGAAACGGCTTTTAGCGGTATTTGAAAAGCCTACAGAATATCCGTTTACTGCAGTAGCGGGTTGAAGCCTTCCCGTCGCAGCATCTGGCACAGAGCAATAAGCGGCAAGCCGATCAGCGTGTTCGGATCGCGGCCCTCCAGGCGCTCAAATAATGCAATGCCTAAACCTTCGCTTTTAAAACTTCCCGCGCAGTGCAGCGGATGCTCTTTACGGACATAGTCGTCTATTTCCGCTTCGCTTAAATGGCGAAAATGAACGTCAAAAGGCTCCACTTCGGTGTGTAAGTGCCCGGAGGCGGAGTTATACAGTGCCAGTCCGGTATAAAACGTCACAATATTTCCGCTGGCTTTGGCTAATTGCTGACGCGCTTTTTCTTCCGTCAGCGGTTTGCCGGTGATTTCGCCGTCCAGAACACAAATTTGGTCGGAGCCAATAATCAAATGATTCGGGAAACGCGCGGCGAGCGATTGCGCCTTCGCCTGCGCCAGCCGCAGCACCAACTGACGCGGCGCTTCGCCCGGCATGGGGGTTTCATCAACATCCGGCGTGGCGCATTCGAAAGGAATCGTCAGCTTTTCCAGCAGCGCGCGACGCCAGGGAGAGGTAGACGCAAGGATGAGACGGGGCATATTTTTTCCCTCAGATATAGCGTAATGATGAGAGCCATCTTAAACTATGCTCTTCGGTCTTCAAGCCTGTCATACTGACTCGTCTTGAGCGAAAATAAGTCTGTAACCCGCAATGTGTGCGAATTATTGGCAAAAGGCAACCGCAGGCTGCCTTTTTCTTTGACTATATGACGTTACGAAGTTAATATGCGCGCCCTATGCAAAAGGTAAAATTACCCCTGACTCTTGATCCGGTTCGTACCGCTCAAAAACGCCTTGATTACCAGGGTATCTATACCCCCGATCAGGTTGAGCGCGTTGCCGAATCTGTAGTCAGTGTGGACAGTGATGTGGAATGCTCCATGTCGTTCGCTATCGATAACCAGCGTCTCGCCGTTTTAACCGGCGATGCGGTCGTTACGGTGTCGCTCGAATGCCAGCGTTGCGGGAAACCGTTTACCCATCAGGTTCACACAACGTATTGTTTTAGCCCTGTCCGTTCCGACGAGCAGGCTGAAGCACTGCCGGAAGCGTATGAGCCGATTGAGGTAAACGAATTCGGCGAAATCGATCTGCTGGCGACGGTTGAAGATGAAATCATCCTCGCCTTGCCGGTAGTTCCGGTGCATGATTCTGAACACTGTGAAGTGTCCGAGGCGGACATGGTCTTTGGCGAACTGCCTGATGAAGCGCAAAAGCCAAACCCATTTGCCGTATTAGCCAGCTTAAAGCGTAAGTAATAGGTCTTCCCCGCGGACGCAGGGATAAACCGTAATTGAGGAGTAAGGTCCATGGCCGTACAACAGAATAAACCAACCCGTTCCAAACGTGGCATGCGTCGTTCCCATGACGCTCTGACCGCAGTCACCAGCCTGTCTGTAGACAAAACTTCTGGTGAAAAACACCTGCGTCACCACATCACTGCCGACGGTTACTACCGCGGCCGTAAGGTCATCGCTAAGTAATCGCGCGATACTCGATGCCTTTTGCATCACAGGCGTGCCTGTGGTGTAAAAGCCGAAGAGTACAAGCGTGATAAAGCTTAGTGAGGATTTCTCCGCGTAAGCGGAGAACACCGAACCAGGCAGCGACGATACCTTGACACGTCTAACCCTGGCGTTAGATGTCATGGGGGGCGATTTTGGTCCTTCCGTGACGGTGCCTGCAGCATTGCAGGCACTGAACGCTAATTCGCAGCTCACTCTTCTTTTAGTCGGGAATCCCGATATTATCACGCCATTACTTGCCAAAGCTGACTTTGAACAACGTTCGCGTCTGCAGATTATCCCTGCACAGTCAGTTATTGCCAGTGATGCCCGGCCTTCGCAGGCGATCCGCGCCAGTCGCGGGACATCCATGCGTGTGGCCCTGGAGCTTGTGAAAGAAGGCCGAGCCGAAGCTTGCGTTAGCGCCGGTAATACCGGGGCGCTGATGGGGCTGGCGAAATTATTGCTCAAGCCTCTTGAGGGGATTGAGCGTCCGGCGTTGGTGACGGTATTACCGCACCAGCAAAAGGGCAAAACGGTAGTGCTTGATTTGGGGGCCAACGTCGACTGTGACAGTACCATGCTGGTGCAGTTTGCCGTGATGGGCGCCGTTTTGGCGGAAGAGGTCGTCGGGATCAAAAATCCCCGCGTGGCGCTACTCAATATCGGGGAAGAAGAAACCAAAGGCCTCGACAGTATTCGCGAAGCCTCTTTAATGTTAAAAACAGTCCCAACCATCAATTACATCGGCTACCTTGAGGCGAATGAGTTACTGACGGGAAAAACCGATGTACTGGTGTGTGACGGCTTTACAGGCAATGTCACACTTAAAACGATGGAGGGGGTTGTCAGAATGTTCCTTTCACTGCTGAAATCACAGGGCGAGGGGAAAAAACGGTCGTGGTGGCTGCTGTTATTAAAACGTTGGTTACAAAAAAGCCTGACGAGGCGATTCAGTCACCTCAACCCCGACCAGTATAATGGCGCCTGTCTGTTAGGATTGCGCGGCACGGTGATAAAAAGTCATGGTGCGGCCAATCAGCGAGCATTTGCAGTCGCGATTGAACAGGCAGTGCAGGCGGTGCAGCGACAAGTTCCTCAGCGAATTGCCGCTCGCCTGGAATCTGTATACCCAGCCGGATTTGAACCGCTGGACGATGGCAAAGGCGTAAACCTGCGGGCGCACAGATAATATCGCTGTCTCCCCGGCGCCGCCAGCGTGCCAGACGTTTACAGGTAACGGTATATAACCGAAAAGTGACTGAGCGTACATGTATACGAAGATTATTGGTACTGGCAGCTATCTGCCCGAACAAGTGCGGACTAACGCCGATCTGGAAAAAATGGTTGAGACCTCTGACGAGTGGATTGTCACTCGTACAGGTATTCGTGAACGCCATATCGCCGCGCCTAATGAAACTGTCGCGACGATGGGCTTTACCGCTGCGAATCGCGCGATTGAGATGGCGGGGATCGATAAAGACCAAATTGGCTTGATTGTGGTGGCTACCACATCAGCAACGCATGCATTTCCAAGCGCGGCATGTCAGATTCAAAGTATGCTCGGTATTAAAGGTTGCCCGGCGTTTGATGTCGCGGCAGCGTGCGCAGGTTTCACCTACGCGTTAAGCATCGCCGACCAGTACGTTAAATCCGGCGCGGTTAAACATGCGCTGGTGGTCGGTTCCGATGTATTAGCCCGCACTTGCGATCCTGGCGATCGCGGTACGATCATTATTTTCGGCGATGGCGCAGGCGCGGCCGTACTGAGCGCTTCTGAAGAACCGGGTATTATCTCCACTCATCTTCATGCCGATGGCCGTTACGGTGAATTACTGACCCTGCCGAATGCCGATCGCGTAAATCCGGATAACCCGATTTACCTGACGATGGCGGGCAATGAAGTCTTTAAAGTGGCGGTCACTGAACTGGCGCATATTGTCGATGAGACGCTGGCGGCTAATAACTTGGATCGCTCAGAACTCGATTGGCTGGTGCCGCATCAGGCTAACCTGCGTATCATTAGCGCGACAGCGAAAAAACTCGGCATGTCGATGGACAATGTCGTCGTCACGCTGGACAGGCACGGCAATACCTCCGCGGCTTCTGTGCCGTGCGCGCTGGATGAAGCCGTGCGTGACGGGCGAATTAAAGCCGGTCAGCTGGTATTGCTTGAAGCCTTCGGGGGTGGATTCACCTGGGGCTCCGCGCTGATTCGTTTCTAGTATAAGGATTTAAACATGACGCAATTTGCATTTGTGTTCCCCGGTCAGGGTTCTCAGAGCGTTGGGATGTTGGCCGAGATGGCGGCAAATTACCCTATCGTAGAAGAAACGTTTGCTGAAGCTTCTGCGGCTCTGGGATATGATCTGTGGGCGCTCACCCAGCAAGGTCCAGCGGAAGAACTGAATAAAACCTGGCAGACGCAGCCGGCGCTATTAACCGCTTCCGTCGCGCTTTGGCGCGTTTGGCAGCAGCAGGGCGGTAAAATGCCTGCGTTAATGGCAGGTCACAGCCTGGGCGAATATTCCGCGCTGGTTTGCGCTGGCGTCATCAACTTTGCTGATGCCGTTCGTCTGGTGGAAATGCGCGGTAAATTCATGCAGGAAGCGGTTCCGGAAGGTACTGGCGGCATGTCTGCGATCATAGGGCTGGATGATGCCTCTATTGCTAAAGCCTGTGAAGAATCTGCCGAAGGGCAGGTTGTTTCACCGGTTAACTTTAACTCGCCGGGACAGGTGGTTATCGCCGGGCATAAAGAGGCGGTAGAACGCGCAGGCGCAGCCTGTAAAGCCGCTGGCGCGAAACGCGCGCTGCCGCTGCCGGTGAGCGTACCGTCGCACTGCGCGCTGATGAAACCAGCGGCAGATAAGCTGGCGGTTGAATTAGCCAAAATTACCTTTAACGTGCCAACGGTGCCGGTAGTAAACAACGTTGACGTGAAATGTGAAACCGATGCCGCCGCTATCCGCGATGCGCTGGTTCGCCAGTTGTACAATCCGGTACAGTGGACGAAGAGCGTGGAATTTATCGCGGCGCAGGGCGTTGAACATCTTTATGAAGTGGGTCCAGGTAAAGTCCTCACTGGTCTGACGAAACGTATTGTCGACACCCTGACAGCGTCGGCGCTGAACGAGCCGGCGGCGCTGTCTGCGGCACTTACGCAATAAAAGAGGAAAACCATGAGCTTTGAAGGAAAGATTGCGCTGGTGACTGGTGCAAGCCGTGGCATAGGCCGCGCAATTGCAGAGACTCTCGTTGCCCGCGGCGCGAAAGTTATCGGGACTGCGACCAGTGAAAATGGTGCGAAGAACATTAGCGACTATTTAGGTGCTAACGGGAAAGGTTTGATGCTGAATGTGACCGATCCTGCATCTATTGAATCTGTTCTGGAAAATATTCGCGCAGAATTTGGTGAAGTGGATATCCTGGTTAATAATGCCGGTATCACTCGTGATAATCTGTTGATGCGAATGAAAGATGATGAGTGGAACGATATTATCGAAACCAATTTATCATCCGTTTTCCGCCTGTCAAAAGCGGTAATGCGCGCTATGATGAAAAAGCGTTGTGGTCGCATTATCACTATTGGTTCTGTGGTTGGTACCATGGGAAATGCAGGTCAGGCAAACTACGCTGCGGCGAAAGCGGGCCTGATCGGTTTCAGTAAATCACTGGCGCGTGAAGTTGCGTCCCGTGGTATTACTGTCAATGTTGTGGCTCCGGGTTTTATTGAAACGGACATGACGCGTGCGCTGTCTGACGATCAGCGTGCGGGTATCCTGGCGCAGGTGCCTGCGGGTCGCCTCGGCGGCGCTCAGGAAATCGCCAGTGCGGTTGCATTTTTAGCCTCTGACGAAGCGAGTTACATCACTGGTGAGACTCTGCACGTCAACGGCGGAATGTACATGGTTTAATCACGATTGAAAAATATTTGCGTTATTAGGGCGAAAGGCCGCAAAATAACGTAAAATCGTGGTAAGACCTGCCGGGATTTAGTTGCAAATTTTTCAACATTTTATACACTACGAAAACCATCGCGAAAGCGAGTTTTGATAGGAAATTTAAGAGTATGAGCACTATCGAAGAACGCGTTAAGAAAATTATCGGCGAACAGCTGGGCGTTAAGCAGGAAGAAGTAACCAACAATGCTTCTTTCGTTGAAGACCTGGGCGCAGATTCTCTTGACACCGTTGAGCTGGTAATGGCTCTGGAAGAAGAGTTTGATACTGAGATTCCGGACGAAGAAGCTGAGAAAATCACCACCGTTCAGGCTGCCATTGATTACATCAACGGCCACCAGGCGTAAGTGAACATCTCCAGGCGGTCGTTCGACCGCCTGAGTTTTATCTTTTTGTCCCACTAGAATCATTTTCCCTCCCTGGAGGACAACCGTGTCTAAGCGTCGTGTAGTTGTGACCGGACTGGGCATGTTGTCTCCTGTCGGCAATACCGTAGAGTCTACCTGGAAAGCTCTCCTTGCCGGTCAGAGTGGCATCAGCCTGATCGACCATTTCGATACTAGCGCCTATGCAACGAAATTTGCTGGCTTAGTAAAGGATTTTAACTGTGATGACATTATCTCGCGCAAAGAACAGCGCAAGATGGATGCCTTCATTCAATATGGAATTGTCGCTGGCGTACAGGCCATGCAGGATTCTGGCCTTGAAGTGACGGAAGAGAACGCAAGCCGTATTGGCGCCGCTATCGGCTCCGGTATCGGTGGTCTCGGTCTGATCGAAGAAAACCACAGTTCGCTGGTAAAAGGCGGACCGCGTAAGATTAGCCCGTTCTTTGTCCCGTCGACGATTGTTAACATGGTAGCAGGCCATCTGACTATCATGTATGGCCTGCGTGGGCCAAGCATCTCTATTGCGACTGCCTGTACTTCAGGCGTGCATAACATCGGCCATGCCGCGCGTATCATCGCCTATGGCGATGCGGACGCGATGGTGGCAGGTGGCGCAGAAAAAGCCAGTACGCCGCTGGGTGTAGGCGGTTTTGGCGCAGCGCGCGCGCTGTCGACCCGCAACGATAACCCACAGGCGGCGAGCCGTCCGTGGGATAAAGAACGCGATGGTTTTGTACTGGGCGACGGTGCCGGTATGTTGGTGCTTGAAGAGTACGAACATGCGAAAGCGCGTGGTGCGAAAATCTATGCTGAAATCGTCGGCTTTGGTATGAGCAGCGATGCTTACCATATGACGTCGCCGCCGGAAAATGGCGCAGGCGCTGCGCTGGCGATGGTTAACGCGTTGCGTGATGCCGCGATTGAGCCTGCTCAGATTGGCTACGTCAACGCGCACGGCACGTCGACGCCTGCCGGCGACAAAGCTGAGACGCAGGCGGTTAAGTCAGTCTTTGGCGATGCCGCAAGCCGAGTGATGGTGAGCTCGACCAAATCGATGACCGGCCATCTGTTGGGCGCCGCAGGCGCAGTAGAGTCTATTTTCTCTATTCTGGCGTTACGCGATCAGGCCATTCCGCCAACCATTAATCTGGATAACCCGGATGAAGGTTGCGATCTGGACTTCGTGCCGCATGAAGCGCGCCAGGTCAGCGATCTGGAGTACGCTCTGTGTAACTCCTTTGGCTTTGGCGGAACTAACGGTTCCTTGATTTTTAAAAAGATCTAAGTTAAGCCAGAGACAGACATTAATAAAAAGGTCCGCTTGTCGGGCCTTTTTTATCAGGCATATCACCTCTTGTTCTGCGTTATTCATCCTGCCACACTAGCAGGCGACGGATAAGGAGCCACTATGTTTTTAATTAATGGCCATGCGCAGGATCAACTTGCTGTAAGCGACCGGGCGACGCAGTTCGGCGATGGCAGTTTTACGACCGCACGTATTGTTGATGGCAACATTTGCCATCTGGAAGCGCATCTTCAGCGCTTGCAGGTTGCCTGTGAAAAATTACGGATCGCTTTTAGCCATTGGGCGACCCTTCGGCAAGAGATGACAATGTTGGCCACAGGGCATGATTCAGGCGTGTTGAAAGTGATCATTAGCCGTGGTAGCGGTGGCCGGGGATACAGCGCCATGAATTGTCAGGCAGCTACCCGAATCCTCTCCGTTTCTGCTTATCCCGCTTATTATTCTCAGTGGCGTAAGCAAGGCATCACTCTTACCCTTAGTCCCATACCGCTTGGGCGCAATCCTTATCTTGCCGGATTAAAACATCTGAACCGCCTCGAACAGGTGTTGATTCGCTCTCATCTTGAGCAGACGGACGCCGATGAGGCGCTGGTTCTTGACAGCGAGGGATGGGTTACGGAATGCTGTGCGGCTAATTTGTTCTGGCGTACAGGCGACATTGTTTTTACGCCGCGTCTGGATCAGGCCGGGGTGAACGGCATTATGCGACAATTTTGTTTACGCCAACTGGCGCAATCTCCTTTCCAGGTTCTTGAAGTACAGGCGAGAGAGGAGGCAGTCAGGCAGGCGGATGAGATTATCATTTGCAACGCGCTAATGCCGATTATTCCCATACGCGCCTATCACGGGACGTCGTATTCTTCGCGAACACTGTTTCAATTTTTAGCCCCATTTTGTGAGCATCCGAATTAGTTATGAAAAAATTGTCAGGCGTTTTCCTTCTGCTGTTGGTTGTGCTGGGTATTGCCGCGGGCGTGGGGATGTGGAAAGTTCGCCATCTGGCGAACAGCACGTTACTTATTAAAAACGAGACTATCTTTACGCTCAAGGCGGGAACGGGGCGGCTGGCGCTTGGCGACCAGCTTTATGATGAAAAAATCATTAATCGCCCCCGGGTATTTCAGTGGCTGCTGCGCGTGGAGCCTGAGTTATCGCACTTTAAAGCAGGAACTTACCGTTTTACGCCGGGGATGACCGTACGGGAGATGCTTGAGTTGCTGGAGAGCGGCAAAGAAGCGCAATTCCCGTTGCGGTTTGTGGAAGGGATGCGCCTTAGCGATTACCTGAAACAGCTACGAGAGGCGCCGTATATTCGCCATACATTGCCGGATGATGACTACGCCACTGTCGCTCAGGCATTAAAGCTTGCGCATCCGGAATGGGTAGAAGGGTGGTTCTGGCCCGATACCTGGATGTATACCGCCAACACCAGCGATGTCGCTATTCTCAAGCGAGCGCACCAAAAGATGGTGAAAGCTGTCGATACTGTCTGGAAAGGCCGGGCCGAGGGGCTGCCTTATAAAGATCAGAACCAACTGGTGACAATGGCCTCGATTATTGAAAAAGAAACGGCTGTCGCCAGCGAACGCGATCAGGTGGCCTCAGTCTTTATTAATCGCCTGAGAATCGGTATGCGCCTTCAGACCGATCCCACCGTGATTTACGGAATGGGGACGAGTTATAATGGTAACTTGTCGCGTGCGGATCTGGAAAAGCCGACGGCTTATAACACGTATACCATAACCGGGCTGCCGCCAGGACCGATTGCATCGCCCAGCGAAGCGTCATTGCAGGCGGCGGCGCATCCGGCGAAAACGCCGTATCTCTATTTTGTGGCCGACGGTAAAGGCGGTCACACATTTAACACCAATCTTGCCAGCCATAATCGGTCAGTGCAGGAGTACCTGAAAGTGCTTAAGGAAAAAAATGGGCAGTAATTATATCGTCATCGAGGGCCTGGAAGGCGCCGGAAAAACCACTGCGCGCGACGTGGTGGTGGAGACCCTTGAGCAACTGGGTATTCGTAATATGATTTTTACCCGTGAGCCGGGCGGTACGCAGCTTGCCGAAAAACTAAGAAGTCTGGTGCTGGATATTCGATCGGTAGGCGACGAAGTGATTACCGATAAAGCGGAAGTGCTGATGTTTTATGCCGCTCGCGTACAGCTCGTCGAAACGGTAATCAAACCCGCGCTGGCGCAAGGCGTATGGGTGATCGGCGATCGCCACGACCTCTCGACCCAGGCGTATCAGGGGGGAGGGCGCGGCATTGATCAAACCATGCTGGCGACACTACGCGATGCCGTGCTGGGCGATTTTCGCCCTGACCTGACGCTGTATCTGGATGTCACGCCGGAAGTCGGGCTAAAACGCGCCAGAGCGCGCGGCGATTTGGATCGCATTGAGCAGGAATCTTTTGATTTCTTTAACCGGACTCGCGCGCGCTATCTGGAACTGGCGGCGCAAGACTCGCGTATCCGCACCATTGACGCGACCCAGCCGCTGGATGCCGTCATGCGCGACATTCGCGCCACGGTGACGAAGTGGGTGCAGGAGCAAGCGGCATGAAATGGTATCCATGGTTACGGCCCGCCTATGAAAAACTGGTAGAAAGTTACCAGGCGGGACGTGGGCACCATGCGCTACTGATTCAGGCCTTACCTGGCATGGGCGACGAGGCGCTGTGCTATGCGCTGAGCCGTTATCTGTTATGCCAGCAGCCTGAGGGCCACAAAAGCTGTGGGCATTGCCGTGGCTGTCAGCTTATGCAGGCTGGCACGCATCCGGACTATTACACGCTGACGCCGGATAAAGGCAAAAGCAGCCTCGGCGTAGATGCGGTACGCGAGGTAAGCGAGAAATTGTACGAGCACTCCCGTCTGGGCGGTGCGAAGGTGGTGTGGATTGCGGATGCGGCGCTATTAACCGACGCCGCCGCCAATGCGTTGCTCAAAACGCTGGAAGAGCCGCCGGAGCAAACCTGGTTTTTCCTTGCCAGCCCGGAGCCTGCTCGTCTGTTGGCGACATTACGTAGCCGCTGTCGGCTGCATCATCTGGCGCCGCCGTCCGAATCGTATGCGATGTCATGGCTATCGCGAGAAGTGACGGCGTCACAAGAAGCATTGCTCACGGCGCTACGTCTGAATGCGGGGTCGCCCGGCGCCGCGCTGGCGCTGTTGCAGTCTGAACGCTGGGCGCAGCGTGAGGCGCTGTGTCAGGCGTTAATGGACAGTTTGCATACGGGCGACTGGTATGCGTTATTAACGGCGCTCAATCATGAGCAAGCCCCGGCGCGCCTGCACTGGCTGGCGACGCTGCTGGTAGACGCGCTGAAACGTCAGCACGGCGCGTCGTACCTGACAAACGTTGATGCGGACGCGGTTGTTGCCGCGCTGGCGGGGCCGCTATCCCCGGCGCGTATTCAGGCAATCCTGAACGATGTTTGCCATTGTCGTGATCAATTACTTCATGTGACCGGATTAAACCGCGAACTGGTATTAACCGATCTCATTCTCCGCATCGAGCATTACCTGCAACCAGGCACCTTGTTGCCTGTTCCTCATCTTTGAGAGAGACATTATGTTTTTAGTCGACTCACACTGCCATCTTGATGGTCTGGATTATCAATCTTTGCATAAGGACGTGGACGATGTGCTGGCGAAAGCCGCCGCGCGCGATGTGAAGTTCTGTTTAGCGGTGGCGACGACGCTGCCGGGGTATCGCCATATGCGCAAGCTGGTGGGCAAGCGCGATAATGTGGTCTTTTCCTGCGGCGTGCATCCGTTAAATCAGGATGAAGCATATGACGTAGAAGAACTGCGCCTCCTTGCTGCAGAAGACGATGTGGTGGCGATGGGCGAGACCGGGCTTGATTACTTTTACACGCCTGAGACCAAAATCCGCCAGCAGGCGTCTTTTATTCATCATATTCAGATTGGCCGCGAATTGCATAAACCGGTGATTGTCCATACTCGCGACGCGCGTGCCGATACGCTGGCTATCCTGCGCGAAGAAAAAGTGACGGATTGCGGCGGCGTACTACACTGTTTTACAGAAGACAGAGAAACGGCCGGCAAATTGCTGGATCTGGGGTTTTATATCTCTTTTTCCGGCATCGTAACGTTCCGTAACGCTGAACAGTTGCGTGATGCGGCGCGCTATGTGCCGCTGGATCGGTTGTTAGTCGAGACCGATTCTCCTTATCTGGCGCCGGTGCCGCATCGCGGTAAAGAGAACCAGCCTGCGATGGTACGCGACGTCGCAGAATATATGGCGGTATTGAAAGGGGTTGCCGTTGAAGAACTGGCGCAGATCACCACCGATAACTTTGCTCGCCTGTTCCATATTGACGCGTCTCGCCTGTCATCAATCCGTTAAACGAGTTTTTTTAAAGCTCGTAATTAATAAGCAAAGCGCGTAAAGTTCACCGCCACAAAAGGGGCGGTGAGCGAGCTTATGGAAACATTCGGAAACTCATTTTGGCAGAATGTGATACTTTTTAGGCTATCTGGCGCTGAAACGTGATAGCCGTCAAACAAAATCAGACGTATTTATTTTACTCTGTGTAATAAATAAAAGGGCACTTAGATGTCCTGTCCACGGCGGGGTTCTCCCCCCTCGCCAATGCGTGAGAACGTAGAAAAGCACAAATACTCAGGAGCACTCTCAATTATGTTTAAGAATGCATTTGCTAACCTGCAAAAGGTCGGTAAATCGCTGATGCTGCCGGTATCCGTACTCCCTATCGCAGGTATCCTGCTGGGTGTCGGTTCCGCTAACTTCAGCTGGCTGCCAGCCGTTGTATCGCACGTTATGGCAGAAGCGGGCGGATCTGTTTTTGCCAATATGCCGCTGATTTTCGCTATCGGCGTGGCGTTGGGCTTCACCAACAACGACGGCGTTTCGGCTCTGGCGGCGGTAGTAGCGTATGGCATCATGGTGAAAACCATGGCTGTGGTTGCGCCGCTGGTTCTGCATTTACCTGCTGAAGAGATCGCCGCTAAACACCTTGCTGATACGGGTGTTCTCGGGGGGATTATCTCCGGTGCGATCGCAGCGTATATGTTTAACCGCTTCTACCGCATCAAACTGCCTGAGTATCTGGGCTTCTTTGCGGGCAAACGCTTCGTGCCGATCATTTCGGGTCTGGCCGCTATTTTTACCGGTGTGGTGCTGTCTTTCGTATGGCCGCCAATCGGTACGGCTATCCAGGCGTTCTCGCAGTGGGCGGCTTATCAGAATCCGGTTGTCGCGTTTGGTATTTACGGTTTTATCGAGCGTTGCCTGGTGCCGTTTGGTCTGCATCATATCTGGAACGTTCCTTTCCAGATGCAGATCGGCGAATACACCAACGCAGCGGGTCAGGTATTCCACGGCGACATTCCGCGCTATATGGCGGGCGACCCGACGGCGGGTATGTTGTCTGGCGGCTTCCTGTTCAAAATGTACGGTCTGCCGGCTGCAGCCATTGCTATCTGGCACTCTGCTAAACCGGAAAACCGCGCAAAAGTGGGCGGTATCATGATTTCCGCCGCGCTGACCTCGTTTTTGACGGGTATTACCGAGCCTATCGAGTTCTCCTTCATGTTCGTGGCGCCGATCCTGTACATCATTCACGCGATTCTGGCAGGTCTGGCATTCCCGATCTGTATCCTGCTGGGGATGCGTGACGGTACGTCGTTCTCCCACGGTCTGATCGACTTTATCGTGCTGTCCGGTAACAGCAGCAAATTGTGGCTGTTCCCGATTGTTGGCGCCGGTTATGCGATTGTGTACTACACCGTGTTCCGCGTGCTGATCAAAGCGCTGGATCTGAAAACGCCGGGTCGTGAAGACACTACTGATGACGCAAAAGCGGGGGCGACCAGCGAAATGGCGCCGGCTTTGGTTGCGGCGTTTGGCGGTAAAGAGAACATCACTAACCTGGATGCCTGTATCACGCGTCTGCGCGTGAGCGTAGCCGATGTAGCGAAAGTGGATCAGGCTGGCCTGAAGAAACTGGGCGCGGCAGGCGTTGTCGTCGCGGGTTCCGGCGTTCAGGCTATTTTCGGTACGAAATCCGATAACCTGAAAACGGAAATGGATGAGTACATCCGTAACAGCTAAGCAGTAATGATGTTGGGGAGAATTAAGGCAGCCATTCGGCTGCCTTTTTTAATGGCGCTTTACATGCCGCTCTCCGACAGTCTGTCAGAACTGATAATTGGCGGTGAGGCTGACGTTACGCGGTGCGCCGTAAACAATGGAACCATCAATATTGGTGTCGTAGGTTTTATCAAACAGGTTGTTGATGTTTCCCTGTACGGAGAAATTTTTCGTCACCTGATAGCGGGTAAACAGATCGACCAGCGCATAGCTGCCCTGTTCGGCGCGGAAAGTGCCGTACGGCGTCGTGGTATCTTTGTAAACCCGATTCTGCCAGTTCACGCCGCCGCCGACCGTCAGCTCCGGTATCGCCGGCAGACGATAGCGGGTGAATAACTTCACGCTGGTGCGCGGAAGATTAGGGTTCACGGCGTTACCTTCATTGTCCTCGGCAACATACCGGGTAGCCCCGAAAGTCATCTGCCAGTTATCGGTAATTGCGCCGTTCACTTCAAATTCGACGCCTTTGCTCACCGTTCCGTCAGTAGACTTCCAGGCAAACTCCCCATTACTGCCAGGGATGGGAATAGTGGTTGCCTGAGCGACGTTATTCTGCTCAATGCGGAATACGGACAACGTGGTGGTGAGGCGACTGTTCATCCAGTCGGACTTCAGACCCGCTTCATAGTTATTACCGGTAATCGGAGCCAGATATTGACCCGCTTTGTCGCGTTTATTCTGCGGCTGAAAGATAGAGGTATAACTGGCATAAGCGGACCAGTTGTCGTTGATATCATAAATCAGCCCGGCATACGGCGTGGTATGGTTTTTCTCCATGCTGTAGGTCAGTGTATCAGCACGCCAGTTGGTATAACGAGCGCCGAGAATCAGATGCAGCGGGTCGGCCAGCGAAATGCGCGTAGCGGCATACAGCGATTTCATATGCGTGGTATCGTCCTGCGCCAGATTTTGTGGCGCCCAGTGGGTTTGGGGGAAATTACCGTTAAAGGCGCTGAAGTTGCCAATGTCGTCCGGAAAGACGTTCGCCCAGGCGCTAAAATAGCGGTTATTCTGTTTACTATAACTGCCGCCAAACATCATATTGTGCTGACGGCCAAACAGCTCATAAGCGCCATCGGCAAAGAGATCTATGGCATCTACTTTGCGCTTGCCGCTGTTCCAGCCCGTACCGCCGACCACGGGGTAGCTTGCGCCATAAGGACTCACCAGCGTACCTGTCTCTTTATCGACTAACGCATCGATATACATCATTTTACTGTCGAATTTGACCTCAGTATGGGTCGCATTCAGGGTCGCCTGCCAGCTTTCGGCAAAACGCTGTTTAAGCGTGACGAAGAATTTATTTATCTCTTTGTTGTTATAAGCCCAGTCCGGGGCGGTACTACGCGCGCGGTCATAGCTATTTTTGCTGCCATCGGTGTTCCAGCGCGGCAGACCGCCCCAGGTTGGGCTGTTGACATCAATTTTTTGATATTCATAACCGGCTGAAAGGTTGGTGGTTGTACCCAGATCGGCATCGACAATTCCGGAAAAGAACGCTTTCTCACTGTTATAGCGGTCCAGCCAGGAATCATTATTCTGATAACCCGCCACGATGCGCCCACGGACATTGCCGTCCGCGGTGAGCGGACTTTGCAGATCCATGACGTAACGCTGCTTATTCCAGCTACCGTATTCTGTGGAAACGTTACCTTTGAACTCCCGACTGGTGGCGTGTTTACGGATCATATTAATTGAGGCCGAAGGATTACCGGTCCCGGTCATCAGCCCATTCGCGCCGCGAACCACCTCCACGCGCTCATACAGCGCGGTATCCGTTAGCGCATCGCCCAGATTCCAGCGGGACTCAAAATACGTTGGAATACCGTCAACCATATAGTTGTCAATTTCAAACCCGCGCGAGTAATAGCTGATGCGATCGGAGTCAGCCTGGCTTCCGCTGATCCCCAGCGTATTGGTCATCACCTCGCCCAGGGTTTGCAACTGCTGGTCTTCCATACGCTGTTGGCTGACAATACTGACCGACTGCGGGATATCGCGCTGAGTCATCGGCATTTTGGTGCCCGCTGCGGTCGTTTTCACGCTGTAATCCTGTTCTTCACGGTTTACGGCGTCAGCGGTCGTCGCGCCTTCGACAATAACGGTATCCTCAGCCGCGAAGGCGGCAGGCATAAATGCCATCGCCATACCCATAGCTAACAGCGACGGTGCGGCGGTGGACGGAAGGTGTTTGTCCCGGCGGTATTGAATGAAAGACATCTGAAAATCCTTGCTTGTTATTGGGGTAAGTTCAGGACGTATGACGTTGAACCTTTTCATTCTTTGCTAGTTAATGCGCATAAAAATGCAAATGAGAAATATACGCATTTGTATTAAATGTGTAAAACGGTATAAACAGGGAAACTAGAAATATTTTTTAAGCGTACAAAGGCGTCATGGCAGGGGGATATGGCGGTAAGTCCAGCATGTAGTCATTTTTCGCTTAATAAATCGTGGGTTAAAGTTGAAAGAGCGTCGGTAACTCGCTCATACTCTATACTCGCAGTATGGCTCGGCGTAGCATGTGCGCTGCAAGGGCTATTATGAAAAAGGAAAACGTCGTGGCAGAAGAAACTATATTCAGCAAAATTATTCGTCGTGAAATCCCTTCGGATATCGTTTATCAGGATGAGCTGGTCACCGCCTTTCGTGATATTTCACCGCAGGCGCCGACGCATATCTTGATTATTCCCAATATCCTGATCCCAACCGTCAATGACGTGACGGCGGAACATGAACAGGCGTTAGGTCGGATGATCACCGTGGCGGCGAAAATCGCCGAACAGGAAGGCATTGCCGAAGATGGGTATCGTTTAATCATGAATACCAACCGTCATGGGGGCCAGGAGGTTTATCATATCCATATGCACCTACTGGGCGGCCGCCCGCTAGGCCCGATGCTGGCGCATAAAGGCTTGTAAGTATGATCAAAGGATGCATCGCGGTTTCTCTGGGCTTGCTGCTGCTTACCGGCTGCCGGTCACACCCTGAAATTCCGGTAAGCGACGCGCAGTCGCTGGTGATGGAGTCCACGGTTCTGGCGGCGGGCGTCACCGCAGAGCCGCCTGAACTGACGGCGTCTGATATCCAGCCATCAGCCTCTTCCCGCGTCTATAACGAAAGGCAAGAGCCCATAACCGTTCATTATCGGTTTTACTGGTATGACGCGCGGGGGCTGGAGATGCATCCGCTGGAGGCGCCGCGTAGCGTAACCATACCCGCGCGTTCGTCGGTAACGCTATTTGGCAGCGCCAATTATCTGGGGGCGCATAAGGTCAGGCTTTATCTTTATTTGTGAGGAGTGAATTTTGATGACAAAAATGCATCGCTACGCCGCCATTGCTGCGCTGGCGATATTTCTCTCCGGGTGTATGGCGCAACGTCAACCTGCGCCAGTTGAAGAGGTAAAACCAGCGCCAGAACAACCCGCGCAGCCACCGCAACCTCCTGTTGTGCCGTCTGTGCCAACCATTCCACAGCAACCGGGGCCGATCGAACATGAAGATCAAACGGGCCAGCCAGCGCCTAAGGTGCGCCACTATGACTGGAACGGCGCGATGCAACCGCTGGTCAGCAAAATGTTGCAGGCTGATGGCGTGACGGCCGGAAGCGTATTGCTTGTCGACAGCGTGAATAACCGGACGAATGGGTCGTTAAATGCGAACGAGGCAACGGAAACGTTACGTAATGCGCTGGCGAACAACGGTAAATTTACGCTGGTCTCCGTACAGCAACTCTCGATGGCAAAACAGCAGTTAGGGTTGTCTCCGCAGGATAGTCTGGGAACGCGCAGTAAAGCTATTGGCATTGCGCGCAATGTCGGGGCGCAATATGTACTTTACTCCAGCGCATCCGGTAACGTTAACGCGCCTGCATTACAGATGCAGTTAATGCTGGTGCAAACGGGCGAGATAATCTGGTCAGGTAAAGGTGCGGTCCAACAACAATAATCCCTTAACGCGCGACGAGATCCTGTCGCGCTATTTTCCCCAGTATCGTCCCGCCGTCGCCGCATCGCAGGGGCTAAGCGGCGGGAGCTGTATTATTGCCCACGATACTCACCGTATCGTGCTGCGCCGTCATCACGACCCCGACGCTCCACCAGCCCATTTTTTACGTCATTACCGCGCCTTATCCCAATTGCCGGCCAGTCTTGCGCCGCGAGCGCTTTTTTATACGCCGGGCTGGATGGCGGTAGAATATCTGCATGGTGTGGTAAATTCCGCTCTGCCAGATGCCGACGAACTGGCGGCCTTACTGTATCATTTGCATCAACAGCCGCGTTTTGGCTGGCGTATCGCGCTATCGCCACTATTGGCGCAGTACTGGTCGTGTTGCGATCCGGCGAGGCGTACGCCGTTTTGGTTGCGGCGGCTCAAACAGTTGCAAAAAAACGGTGAACCTCGCCCGCTGCGGCTCGCGCCTTTGCATATGGATGTCCATGGCGACAATATAGTATTAACGTCCGCCGGGTTGAGACTGATTGACTGGGAGTATGCCGGCGACGGCGATATTGCGTTGGAGCTGGCGGCAGTATGGGTTGAGGATGAACGCCAGCACCGACAACTGGCAGACGCGTATGCAGCGCGCGCGCGAATCGACGCCCGGCAGCTATGGCGACAGATACGATTATGGCACCCCTGGGTCATTATGCTAAAAGCAGGGTGGTTCGAATACCGCTGGCGACAAACCGGCGAGCAACAATTTATCAGGCTGGCCGATGAAACCTGGCGCCAGCTACGTATGAAAGGATAAGGAGAGCAGTGTGGGCCCAGTAATGTTGAATGTCGAAGGATGTGAGCTGGATGCGGAGGAGCGCGAGATACTGGCGCATCCGCTGGTTGGCGGGCTTATTCTGTTCACGCGTAATTACCATGACCCGGAACAGCTGCGCGAATTAGTGCGCCAGATTCGGGCGGCATCGCGTAACCATCTGGTGGTGGCCGTCGATCAGGAAGGCGGGCGCGTACAGCGTTTCCGTGAAGGGTTTACCCGCCTGCCCGCGGCGCAATCTTTTTTTGCGCTGCATGGGCTGGAAGAGGGGGGGCGACTGGCGCAGGAGGCTGGGTGGCTGATGGCCAGCGAAATGATCGCGATGGATATTGATATCAGTTTTGCGCCAGTGCTGGACGTCGGGCATATCAGCGCGGCAATTGGCGAGCGTTCTTATCATGCCGATCCCGCAAAAGCGTTGGCAATGGCAACACGCTTTATTGACGGTATGCATGACGCCGGGATGAAAACGACCGGTAAGCATTTCCCCGGCCACGGCGCGGTCACGGCGGACTCCCACAAAGAGACGCCGTGCGATCCACGTCCTGAAACGGACATCCGTGGCAAAGATATGTCGGTGTTCCGCACGCTGATTAGCGAGAATAAACTGGATGCGATTATGCCTGCGCACGTGATCTACCGCGCTATCGATCCGCGTCCGGCAAGCGGTTCGCCGTACTGGCTGAAAACGGTGCTGCGTCAGGAGTTAGGCTTTGATGGCGTCATTTTCTCCGACGATCTGTCGATGGAGGGCGCGGCGATTATGGGCAGCTATGCTGAGCGCGCTCAGGCGTCGCTGGATGCGGGTTGCGATATGATTCTGGTCTGCAATAATCGTAAAGGCGCAGTCAGCGTGCTGGATAATCTGTCGCCGATCAAAGCAGAACGTGTTACACGTTTGTATCATAAAGGTTCATTTTCACGCCGGGAGCTCATGGACTCAGCACGCTGGAAAACAGCCAGCGCCCAGCTCAACCAGTTACATGAACGCTGGCAGGAAGAAAAAGCAGGTCATTAACTCGAGTTTTCGTGAGGGTGCCAGATGATTATTTATTTACACGGTTTTGATTCAAATAGTCCGGGCAACCATGAAAAAGTGTTGCAATTACAGTTTATCGACCCGGATGTTCGGCTGGTAAGCTACAGTACGCGGCATCCTAAGCACGATATGCAGCATCTGCTGAAAGAAGTGGACAAAATGTTGCAGTTGAATGTGGACGAGCGCCCTTTAATCTGTGGCGTGGGGCTGGGCGGTTACTGGGCGGAGCGGATTGGCTTTTTGTGCGATATCCGTCAGGTGGTTTTTAACCCGAACCTGTTCCCCTATGAAAACATGGAGGGGAAAATCGATCGCCCGGAAGAATATGCGGACATCGCTACAAAGTGCGTGACCAACTTTCGCGAAAAAAATCGCGATCGTTGTCTGGTGATCCTCTCGCGTCATGACGAAGCGCTGGACAGCCAACGCTCAGCGCAAGCGCTTCACCCGTATTATGAAATTGTGTGGGATGAGGAACAGACTCACAAATTCAAAAATATTTCGCCGCATTTGCAACGTATCAAAGCGTTTAAAACGCTGGGATAACGCCATCCGGCAATATGGCGTTATCAGTGACCGGATAACCAGCCTTGCGGCTGGTTTTTTTATGCTCAATTCTCGCAAACTGTCTATCTTTTCAGCATGAAAACTTGATGCACATCAATTTTGGTATGACCAATGCACCGTTCATGCTATTCTCATATCAGAAGCTTATTCTCATTAACGTAACTTGTTGTTAATTAAAGGCTATACTAATAACTTTTAATTAACAATTGGTTAATAAATTTAAGGGGGGCACGTTGACTACACCATTAAAAAAGATCGTGATTGTCGGCGGCGGCGCTGGCGGGCTGGAAATGGCGACGCAGTTAGGCCATAAACTGGGGCGCAAGAAAAAAGCGAAAATCACGCTGGTAGACAGAAATCACAGCCATCTGTGGAAACCATTGCTGCACGAAGTGGCGACTGGCTCTCTGGACGAAGGCGTGGATGCGCTGAGCTATCTGGCTCATGCGCGTAATCATGGTTTCCAGTTCCAGCTGGGGTCGGTGATGGATATCGATCGCGAAGCGAAGACCATCACCATTGCCGAGTTGCGTGATGAAAAGGGCGAACTGCTGGTGCCGGAGCGCAAAATCGCGTATGACACGCTGGTGATGGCGCTGGGCAGCACCTCTAATGATTTCAACACGCCGGGCGTGAAAGAGCACTGTATCTTCCTCGATAACCCGCATCAGGCGCGCCGTTTTCACCAGGAGATGCTGAACCTGTTCCTCAAGTATTCGGCTAATCTGGGCGCGAACGGTAAGGTCAATATCGCCATCGTTGGCGGCGGTGCGACGGGGGTTGAGCTGTCGGCTGAACTGCATAATGCGGTAAAACAGCTGCATAGCTATGGTTATAAGGGGCTGACCAACGACGCGCTGAACGTGACGTTGGTTGAGGCTGGCGAGCGTATTCTGCCTGCGTTGCCGCCGCGTATCTCCAGCGCCGCGCATAATGAACTGACCAAACTGGGCGTTCGCGTGCTGACGCAAACTATGGTCACCAGCGCCGACGAAGGCGGTCTGCATACGAAAGAAGGTGAATATATTCAGGCCGATCTGATGGTGTGGGCGGCGGGTATCAAAGCGCCAGATTTTATGAAAGAGATTGGTGGTCTGGAAACGAACCGCATTAACCAACTGGTGGTGGAACCGACGCTGCAAACCACGCGCGATCCTGATATTTATGCGATTGGCGACTGCGCTTCCTGCGCACGTCCGGAGGGAGGTTTTGTGCCGCCTCGCGCTCAGGCGGCGCATCAGATGGCTACCTGCGCGATGAATAACATTCTGGCGCAGATGAATGGCAAACCGCTGAAAGCTTACCAGTATAAAGATCATGGATCGCTGGTCTCTCTGTCCAACTTCTCTACCGTGGGTAGTCTGATGGGGAACCTGACCCGCGGTTCAATGATGATTGAAGGACGTATCGCCCGCTTCGTGTATATCTCGCTATACCGTATGCACCAGATAGCGCTGCATGGATACTTTAAAACCGGCCTGATGATGCTGGTGGGCAGTATTAACCGCGTCATTCGTCCGCGTCTGAAACTGCATTAATTTCTCTGCGCCTCACCGGCTGCTCGCGCCGGTGAGCGCTTCTCCATCTCTTGCTTCGGAGTTGTCCGAATCCTTCAGCTTTACCGCCTCATCCCGCATTTTTCATCCTCATTCCGATTGGCTTTGTTCGCATACTGGTTGCAAAATTGTTACCAATAGCAACGAAGGAGGAGCTCCCGTGAATAAATCAATGTTGGCGGGTATAGGGATTGGCGTAGCGGCTGCGCTGGGTGTGGCGGCAGTGGCCAGTCTCAACGTATTTGATCGTAGTCCGCAATATGCGCAGGTGATATCGGCTAAACCGATTAAAGAGACGGTAAAAACGCCGCGTCAGGAGTGCCGTAATGTCACGGTCACGCATCGCAGACCGGTTCAGGACGAAAACCGTATTGCCGGCTCGGTGCTTGGCGCAGTAGCAGGCGGCGTGATTGGACATCAATTTGGCGGCGGTCGTGGTAAAGATGTGGCGACGGTCGTCGGGGCGCTGGGCGGCGGTTATGCTGGCAATCAAATCCAGGGGTCAATGCAGGAAAGTGATACTTACACTACCACGCAGCAACGCTGTAAGACGGTGTATGACAAATCTGAAAAGATGCTTGGCTACGACGTGACCTACAAAATTGGCGATCAGCAGGGCAAAATCCGCATGGATAAAGACCCCGGAACGCAAATTCCCCTCGACGGCAATGGCCAACTGGTTCTGAATAACAAAGCATAAAAAAGCTGTACTCTGCAAGTTAGCCCCTCATTCGCTCAGGCTGAGGGGCTTTTTTTATCCGAAGCCGCGTCGTTCAGGACTTAAGTAGTTCAGGCCAGATGCGCAGAGTCGTACGCGTAATTTGCATCAGTTGTTCGAAGGTGGCTCCTTCACGGGCGCTGATCGACATTCCCTGTAAAATACAGTTTATATATTCCGCGAGCGCCTGCGGGTTACAGTGCGCCGGAATTTCACCGCGCTCCTGACGTTGGCGCAGAAACTGGATGAGCGTCTGTTCCTGCATGGCGTGGCGTGATTTTACCGTGCGGGCGATATCGCGCGAGGAGGCGGCGAGGGTGGCGGACGTATTAATCATAAAGCAGCCAGCCGGCGTGTCTGTACTGGTAAAGCAGGCGGCAATTTCTGTGAAGTAATCTTCCAGTGCCGATTCCACGCTTTTCTCTTCACAAAAGAGCTGGGCTTCGTGCTTTGAGGCAAAGCGAGTGATGTAGCGATCCAGGACAGCGCGAAATAATCCTTCTTTATTAGTGAATTCCGCATAGAGAGTAGGCGCTTTCGCCCCGGTAGCCTCTACGAGATCGGAAAGCGAAGTTGCTTCATAGCCGTGCTGCCAGAAGAGAGTCATGGCCTTATCAAGCGCGGCTTCCCTGTCGAACACTTTTGGTCGGCCACGGCTTTTCTTCGCGCAACTCGTGGTATCCGTTGTCATGATGCCGTTGTACCTGTTTAAAGAGCGGTTTCTCTATTATAAAAACAAACCACTTCTGGCTCCAGAGTATTCATTAGAAAAATAAATCAATTCTATTCACATGAAAAATAACATCTTTATAAATTATATAACGATCATTATAAAAAGAAGTTGACGTGTGATGTAGATCACATCTATGATTAATTTATCGATCGTTAAGTTAATGCTTACGACACCCATTCATCTGCTAAAGGTCATCACTATGAAAAACGTAAAAAACCTCATCGCTGCTGCCGTACTGAGTTCGCTCTCATTCGCCAGCTTCGCCGCCGTTGAAGTTCAGGCAACGCCAGAAGGTCAACAGAAGTTCGGTACCATTTCCGCGAATGGCGGCACGAATCTGGGCTCGCTGGAAGATCAGCTGGCGCAAAAAGCGCAGGAGATGGGGGCGAAGTCTTTCCGTATTACCTCTGTTACCGGCCCGAATACCCTTCACGGTACGGCGGTAATCTATAAGTAAGCATTAACCCTCATTAATGCCGCTGCGATTGCCACAATAAAAAAAGAAAGCCTCGCGATGCATCGCGAGGCTTTTTTGTCGGTCAGCTATTCACGCTTACAGCGACTGCGGTTTCGCCTCTGCTTGACGGGTTACATCCACCGGCATTCCGGAACGCACTTCCATAACATGTTCCATCACCGCAGCATCGGTCTGCGGCGCGTCCTTAAAGGCCTGCATCGGGCCATTCAGCACAATCGGCAGCACCTGCGGATCGTCGCCTATATTTTTAGACAGCGGCTGATGAACTTCCACCAGTCGCACGCCGCCTGGCTCCACCGAGGCTTTAATCGGCGTATTGATAATATTCACTTTGGTTCCCGGCGTGACCTGACGGAACAATGTCTCTATATCACCGTCGCGCAGACGGATACAGCCGGAACTGACGCGCATACCAATGCCAAAATCGGCATTCGTGCCATGTAACAGATAGACGCCGCCGTAGGCCGCTAAACGAATCGCGTGATGCCCCATTGGGTTATCGGGACCGGCAGGCACCACGGCGGGGAGATCGATGCCTTGCGCTTTATAACGTGCGCGAATATTGGCGGTCGGCGTCCAGGTTGGATTGGCGCGTTTATCCGAAATGGTCGTCACCATCGTTGGCGTCAGGGTATCGCCGCCCAGTTGGCCAATCCCGATAGGGTAGACCGTGACCGTATTTTTCCCCGGTTGATAATAGTAAAGCCGTAATTCCGCGAGGTTAATGACAATCCCTTCACGTGGCGCGTCCGGTAGCAGCGTTTGCAGCGGAATCGTCAGCACGCTGCCTGCGCGTGGCACGTAAGGATCAATGCCGGGGTTGGCCTGTAACAGGGCTAAAAAGCCCACGTTATATTTTTTGGCGATCGCCTCCAGCGAGCCGCCGTCGTCTTCAACGACATGGAATTTATTTTCTCCCACCAGTCGACTGCCGGGGGGCGGAAGAGGCCACGTATTCGCCTGCGCGGGAAGGGCAAGCATGATGGTCGCGGTAAGCGCAAACAACGCCCACCAGCGAGAGAGTCGCGTATTGTTGAACATTATAATAAACCCATGATTATTATGTGGTTATTTTTATAAAAGAGGAAATAAGAATTATGGCGGTTGGCTGTGTCTGGAACTGCAGGGAAGTGCAAAGAATCTGTAAAGATTAGGCCGGACGCAGAGTAATGACGCCCGGCCTGACGCTTATGCAATAGCGTTTTCTTCCAGTTGCTGCATAAACTGGCGTACCCAGTCTATACGCGTTTTACGTTCGCTTAAATCCTGAATAAACTTGAGGCGCGTCGGGCCATCCAGACGGAAATGCTGCGGCTGTTTTTGCAGCAACCCGATAAGCCAGGCGGGGTCAACGTGGTTTTTCTCGGCGAACTCAATCGTTCCGCCTTTCTCGTTACCCTCCAGTTTTCGGATGCCGAGCTTTTGCGCCTGTTGGCGCAGGCGGGCGATATCCAGCAGATTACGCGCCGGATCGGGCAGCAGGCCGAAGCGGTCGATCAATTCCACTTTGATCTCCTCCAGCTCGTTTTCGTTCTTCGCGCTGGCAATGCGTTTATAGAATGACAGCCGGGTATTAACATCCGGAATAAAATCATCTGGCAGCAACGACGGCATTCGCAGCTCGACTTCCGTTTGCTGACTGGTGAGATCTTCCAGCGAGGGTTCGCGGCCTGCTTTCAGCGCATCGACGGCGTTTTCCAGCAGTTCCATGTAGAGTGAGAAGCCAATGGTTTCCATTGAGCCGCTTTGCTCTTCGCCAAGCAGTTCGCCCGCGCCGCGGATCTCCAGGTCGTGGGTCGCCAGCGCAAACCCGGCGCCTAAATCCTCCAGCGACGCAATCGCCTCCAGCCGTTTTTGCGCATCGGTGGTCATGGCCTTAGGATGTGGCGTCAACAGCCAGGCGTAGGCCTGGTGGTGCGAGCGCCCAACGCGGCCACGCAGCTGGTGCAACTGCGCGAGGCCGAAATGATCCGCGCGTTCAATGATGATCGTGTTAGCGGTGGGAATGTCGATCCCCGTTTCGATAATGGTAGTACACACCAGCACGTTAAAACGTTGATGGTGGAAATCGTTCATGACCCGTTCCAGCTCACGTTCACGCATCTGCCCGTGGCCTATAGCGATTCGCGCTTCCGGTACCAGTTCCGCCAGCCGCTCTGCGGCTTTCTGAATATTTTCGACGTCATTGTACAAATAGTAAACCTGACCGCCGCGCAGGATTTCACGCAGAATCGCTTCCCTTACTACCAGGCTATCATACTCGCGAACAAAGGTTTTTACCGCCAGACGACGGGCAGGGGGAGTGGCGATAATGGAGAGATCGCGCATACCGCTCATCGCCATATTCAGCGTCCGCGGGATCGGCGTCGCCGTGAGCGTCAGAATATCGACATCGGCGCGCATCGCCTTAATTCGCTCTTTGTGGCGCACGCCGAAACGGTGCTCTTCATCGACAATCAGCAGGCCCAGGTCGCGCAGCTTCACATCGCTTTGTAGCAGTTTATGCGTACCGATCAGAATATCGATCTTACCCTCGGCGGCTTCCGCCAGGATTTGTGTCTGCTCTTTGGCGCTGCGAAAGCGGGACAGCATCTCAATGCGTACCGGCCAGTTGGCGAAACGGTCGCGGAAGTTATCATAGTGTTGCTGCGCCAGCAGCGTGGTTGGCACCAGTACCGCTACTTGTTTATGGTTTTCCACTGCCAGGAACGCGGCGCGCATCGCCACTTCGGTTTTGCCGAAGCCGACGTCGCCGCACACCAGCCTGTCCATCGCCAGCGGTTGGCACATATCGCTCAATACGGCGTTAATCGCCTGTGCCTGATCGGGCGTCGTTTCAAACGGGAAGCTGTCGCAGAATAACTGATACTGCTCACGATCATGCTTAAAGGCAAACCCCTCTTTTGCCGCCCGTTGCGCATAAATATCCAACAGTTCCGCTGCGACATCGCGCACTTTTTCCGCCGCTTTCTGCCGGGCGCGCGACCAGGCGTCGCCGCCCAGTTTATGCAGCGGCGCACTTTCTTCCGCGCCGCCGGCATAGCGGCTAATCAGATGCAATGAGGAGACCGGCACATACAGTTTGGCGTCATTGGCGTAGGTGAGCATCAGATACTCACCCTTGATGCCGCCAGCCTCCAGAGTGGTCATGCCGGCATAGCGTCCGACGCCGTGCTCCAGATGCACTACCGGTTGACCGACGTGGAGCTCCGCCAGGTTACGAATCAACGTATCCGGGTTGATCGTGCGGCGGGAATCCAGGCGGCGACGCGCCACCCGCTCACCCAAAAGATCGCTTTCACAAATCAGCGCCAGATTGCGTTGGGTGTCGATAAAGCCATGTTCTGCGGCGCCAATCATCAGATAGCGTCCCGCATCCTGCGCCTCGTCCTGGCGTAATATCCGCTTCGGCGCGATTTTTATGCGAGCCAGGAGCTCTCCCAGCGCTTCGCGGCGTCCTTCGCTTTCCACAGAAAAAATCACCGGGCCGCTGAAAGATTCGAGGAACTTACGCAGCGCGTCCAGCGGCGCTTTCTGCTGTGCCTGGATAGCCAAATCCGGTAATTTCTGGAAACCAAGATTGGTATTGGCGGCTTTTTCCGGCAGATGGTCGGTTTTAAGCTGGAGGCGAGGCCAGCGTTTAAGCTCGGAAAAGAGCTCATCTACCCGTAGCCAGAGGGCTTCCGGCGGCAAAAGCGGGCGCATAGGATCGACGCCGCGATTTTCAAAACGCGCCAGCGTATCGGCCTGAAAGCGTTCGGCGCTGGTTTCCAGCGAGCCAGTATTCACCACCAGAGTATTGGCGGGGAAATAGCTAAATAATGGCGGTAACGGTTCGCTGAAAAAGAGCGGCTGCCAGTATTCGATCCCGGCGGGCAAGGTGCCTTTGCTGACCTGCTGATAGATGTGTTCGGCGTCGCGTTTTACCTCAAAGGTATCGCGCCACTGGCTACGGAAAAGCTCAATAGCGGCTTTGTCGGTAGGAAATTCGTTCGCGGGCAACAAATTGATGGCCTCGACCTCCTCCAGCGTACGCTGGGTATCCGCGTCAAACAGACGCAGGCTGTCGATTTCATCATCAAAAAAGTCGAGGCGATAAGGCTGTTCGCTGCCCATCGGAAAGAGATCCAACAGCGCGCCGCGCGTCGCGTATTCGCCATGCTCCATCACCTGATCGACATGCCGATAACCGGCGCTGTCAAGCTGCGCGCGCAGAGCGTCGCGGGACAGCCGCTGGCCTTTTTTCATCACCAGCGCATGACCATGCAGATAGCTATGCGGACAAACGCGCTGCATCAGGGTGTTTACCGGTACAATCAAGACGCCGCGCTGCATCGACGGCAACTGGTAGAGCGTGGACAGGCGCGAAGAGATAATTTCCTGATGCGGGGAGAAGCTGTCATACGGTAGCGTTTCCCAGTCCGCCAGGTTCATCACCATCTGATCGGTAAACTGGCGGATTTCATCATGCAATCGCAGAGCATTTTGCATGTCAGGCGCTATGAGTACCACCGGACCGGCATGGCGTTCGGCTATCTCCGCCACCAGCGTAGCGCAGGCGGCACCGGTAAGTTCGCCCAACTGGCGCTGATCGCCCGCTTTTGTCGGCAGCGTGTAACGTTGTTTTTCAGGCATAACGGTTGTCAGTATCTCTTTTTGTTTTACGCCGCACTCTACGCGTCACCCTTCAGGCTGCTTCATGGTTGGCTGCGCGCCGGGACAGCATGAAGGACTCAGGTATTCAGGGGCATATGACTGATAAGCAATGTTCTTTATTATCCGCGATCGTTGTTTATTAGCAAATTGAATCCGCCGGATAACGCGCCGAACAGGTAAAGTATGAACATGTAAGTGACTTGATTTGTCGGCCTTTTTCAGAATAACGCTGACGAACTCTTACGGTTCAGACATTTACGCATTCCGCTTTCGCTTATATACTCGGGACTTTGCTAACAGCAACCAGACGGATTACATGTATCAACCTGTCGCTCTATTCATCGGCCTGCGTTACATGCGCGGGCGTGCAGCAGATCGCTTCGGTCGCTTCGTTTCCTGGCTTTCCACTATCGGCATTACCCTTGGGGTGATGGCGCTGGTCACGGTATTGTCGGTGATGAACGGTTTTGAGCGCGAACTGCAAAATAACATTCTTGGTTTGATGCCTCAGGCCATCCTCTCTGCTGAACATGGTTCTCTTAACCCGAGTCAGATGCCGGAAAAAGCGGTGAATCTGCAAGGCGTTAACCGTATTGCGCCGCTGACGACGGGCGATGTCGTACTGCAAAGCGCGCGTAGCGTTGCGGTTGGCGTGATGTTGGGTATCGATCCGGCGCAAAAAGATCCGTTAACGCCGTATCTGGTCAATGTGAAGCAAAGCGAATTACAGCCGGGTAAGTATAATGTCATCCTCGGCGAGCAGCTCGCCGGACAGTTAGGGGTCAACCGTGGCGATCAGATTCGGCTAATGGTGCCATCTGCCAGCCAGTTTACGCCAATGGGACGCCTGCCCAGCCAGCGTCTGTTTACGGTGATTGGCACATTTGCCGCCAATAGCGAGGTCGATGGCTATGAAATGCTGGTCAATATTCAGGACGCGTCGCGTTTAATGCGCTATCCGGCAGGCAATATTACCGGCTGGCGTCTGTGGCTGGATGAACCGCTGCAAGTCGATACCCTCAGTCAACAGACGCTGCCGCAAGGCACGAAGTGGCAGGACTGGCGCGAACGCAAAGGCGAGTTGTTCCAGGCTGTGCGCATGGAAAAGAACATGATGGGATTGTTGCTGAGTCTCATCGTGGCAGTCGCGGCTTTTAACATTATTACTTCGTTGGGCCTGATGGTCATGGAGAAGCAGGGCGAAGTGGCGATTTTACAAACTCAAGGGCTGACGCCGCGACAAATTATGATGGTCTTTATGGTGCAGGGCGCCAGCGCCGGGATTATCGGCGCGCTGTTGGGCGCCGCGCTGGGCGCATTGCTTGCCAGCCAACTGAATAACCTGATGCCGATCATCGGCGCGTTTCTGGATGGCGCTGCGTTGCCCGTGGCGATAGAGCCGTTACAGGTGATCGTTATCGCTCTGGTGGCAATGGCCATCGCGCTGCTTTCTACGCTTTATCCTTCCTGGCGCGCTGCCGCCACTCAACCCGCTGAGGCTTTACGTTATGAATAAGATCCTGTTGCAATGCGACAACCTGTGCAAACGCTATCAGGAAGGCACCGTACAAACCGACGTGTTGCACGATGTCAGCTTCAGTATCGGCGAAGGCGAAATGATGGCGATCGTCGGCAGTTCCGGTTCGGGTAAAAGTACGTTGCTGCATCTGTTAGGCGGGCTGGATACGCCCACCTCCGGCGATGTGATTTTTAGCGGCCAGCCGATGAGCAAACTCTCTTCTGCGGCAAAAGCGGAATTACGTAACCAGAAACTGGGGTTTATCTATCAGTTTCATCATCTCCTGCCGGATTTTACGGCGCTGGAAAACGTGGCGATGCCATTATTGATTGGCAAAAAGAAACCGGCGGAGATTGACGCTCGGGCGCGAGAAATGCTGCATGCTGTAGGGCTGGAGCATCGCGCAACCCATCGACCTTCGGAACTTTCCGGCGGTGAGCGCCAGCGTGTCGCGATAGCGCGCGCGTTGGTGAATAACCCGCGTCTGGTACTGGCGGATGAGCCGACCGGTAATCTGGATGCGCGTAATGCCGACAGTATTTTTGAGCTTCTGGGCGAGTTAAATCGTCTGCAGGGAACCGCGTTTCTGGTGGTGACTCACGATTTGCAACTGGCGAAACGTATGAGCCGCCAGCTTGAGATGCGCGATGGCCGCCTGACGGCGGAACTGAGCCTGATGGGGGCTGAGTAATGGCGTCGCCTTTATCATTGTTAATTGGCTTGCGTTTTAGCCGTGGACGGCGGCGCGGCGGTATGGTTTCGCTCATTTCCGTCATTTCTACCATCGGTATCGCGCTGGGCGTGGCGGTATTGATTGTCGGTTTAAGCGCGATGAACGGTTTCGAACGCGAGTTGAATAACCGTATTCTGGCGGTGGTTCCGCACGGGGAGATTGAAGCGGTCAATCAGCCGTGGACCAACTGGCGTGAAGCGCTGGCAAAAGTGCAGAAGGTACCGGGCATTGCCGCCGCCGCGCCGTATATCAATTTTACCGGCCTGGTAGAGAGCGGAGCGAATTTGCGCGCCATTCAGGTTAAAGGCGTCGACCCTAAGCAAGAGCAGCAGCTTAGCGCGTTACCGTCATTTGTGCAAAATCACGCCTGGGATCATTTCAAAGCGGGCGAGCAGCAGATCATTATCGGTAAAGGCGTCGCCGATGCGCTGAACGTGAAACAGGGCGACTGGGTGTCCATCATGATCCCCAATGCGAATGCCGACCATAAGCTGCTCCAGCCCAAACGCGTGCGTTTGCATGTCATTGGGATTCTGCAACTGAGCGGCCAGCTCGATCACAGCTTCGCCATGATCCCGCTTGAGGATGCGCAGCAGTATCTGGATATGGGGTCCAGCGTTTCCGGTATCGCGCTTAAAGTCCATGACGTGTTTAATGCGAACAAACTGGTGCGTGACGCGGGTGAGGTGACTAACAGCTATGTCTACATTAAGAGCTGGATCGGCACCTACGGCTATATGTATCGCGATATCCAGATGATTCGCGCCATTATGTATCTGGCGATGATTCTGGTGATCGGCGTGGCCTGTTTTAATATCGTTTCCACCTTAGTGATGGCGGTAAAAGACAAAAGCGGCGACATTGCGGTATTAAGAACGCTGGGGGCGAAAGATGGTTTGATTCGTGCCATTTTCGTCTGGTACGGGCTACTGGCGGGCTTGCTGGGCAGCTTGATTGGCGTGGCGATCGGCGTTGTCGTTTCGCTTCAGCTTACCGCCATTATTAATGGGATTGAAAAGGAGATCGGGCATCAGTTTTTGTCCGGCGATATCTATTTTATCGACTTCCTGCCATCCGAATTACATTGGCTGGACGTTGTTTACGTACTGGTCACGGCGTTGTTGTTAAGCTTACTGGCGAGCTGGTATCCGGCGCGGCGGGCGAGCAACATTGACCCTGCGCGAGTATTGAGCGGGCAGTAATCGCGGAATATAAAAACAAGGAGCGGTGATGTATTACGGGTTTGACATTGGCGGAACAAAGATTGCGTTAGGCGTATTTGACTCAACGCGGCGGCTGCAGTGGGAAAAACGGGTTCCCACGCCCCATACCAGCTATAGCGCCTTTTTAGACGCCGTATGCGAACTGGTCGAGGAAGCCGACCAGCGATTTGGCGTAAAAGGGTCGGTAGGGATTGGCATACCCGGTATGCCGGAAACCGAAGACGGCACGCTGTACGCCGCGAATGTCCCGGCAGCCAGCGGTAAGCCGTTGCGCGCCGATCTCAGCGCCCGACTGGATCGCGATGTGCGTCTGGACAATGACGCTAACTGTTTTGCCTTGTCCGAAGCCTGGGATGATGAATTCACGCAATATCCTTTGGTTATGGGGCTTATCCTCGGCACCGGCGTCGGCGGCGGCCTGGTGCTAAACGGGAAGCCGATTACTGGTCAGAGCTATATCACCGGCGAGTTTGGTCATATGCGTTTGCCGGTTGACGCGCTAACGTTGATGGGGTTTGATTTTCCTCTCCGCCGTTGTGGATGCGGCCAGATGGGCTGCATTGAGAATTATCTGTCCGGGCGCGGGTTTGCGTGGCTATATCAGCATTATTATCATCAATCGCTGCAGGCGCCGGAGATTATCGCGTTGTGGGAGCAGGGCGATGAGCAGGCGCACGCGCATGTTGAGCGCTATCTGGATTTACTGGCGGTTTGTCTGGGGAATATACTGACGATTGTCGATCCCGATTTATTGGTGATCGGCGGCGGACTATCGAACTTTACGGCAATAACAACGCAACTGGCGGAAAGACTGCCGCGCCATCTCCTCCCTGTTGCCCGCGCGCCGCGCATTGAGCGTGCGCGGCATGGGGATGCAGGTGGGAGGCGCGGTGCTGCTTTTTTACATCTTACCGACTAATCAAAAAAAGAGGTTGTTATGCAGTCGCGTCGGTTTCATCGATTAAGCCGCTTTCGTAAAAATAAACGTCTGTTGCGTGAACGTCTGCGCCAGCGGATCTTTTTCAGAGACAGAGTGGTGCCGGAAATGATGGAAAACCCAAGAGTATTAGTCCTTACAGGTGCAGGAATTTCTGCAGAGTCTGGTATTCGTACGTTTCGCGCGGCGGATGGCCTTTGGGAAGAGCATCGGGTTGAAGACGTGGCAACGCCGGAAGGATTCGCCCGTAATCCGGGGCTGGTGCAGACATTTTATAATGCCCGCCGTCAGCAGCTTCAACAGCCGGAAATACAACCCAATGCGGCGCATCTGGCGTTAGCGAAGCTTGAAGAAGCGCTTGGCGATCGCTTTTTGCTGGTGACGCAAAACATCGACAATTTGCATGAACGCGCGGGCAATCGCAACATCATTCATATGCATGGCGAGCTGTTGAAGGTGCGCTGTTCGCAAAGCGGCCAGATTCTGGAATGGAACGGCGATGTGATGCCGGAAGATAAATGTCACTGCTGCCAGTTCCCGGCGCCGCTACGTCCGCACGTGGTGTGGTTTGGCGAGATGCCGCTTGGCATGGATGAAATTTATATGGCGCTGTCGATGGCGGATATTTTTATCGCCATTGGCACATCCGGTCATGTCTATCCGGCTGCGGGTTTTGTGCATGAAGCAAAACTGCACGGCGCACATACGGTGGAACTGAATCTTGAGCCAAGCCAGGTCGGCAGCGAGTTTGAAGAGAAGCACTACGGCCCGGCAAGCCAGGTTGTGCCGGAATTTGTTGATAAATTCCTGAAAGGGCTGTAGTGCTGTTTGCCCGGTAACGCCTTATCCGGCCTACATTTCACGTTACGTTCATCTGTAGGCCCGACAGGCGCTTTGGCTGAATTAGCGTCCTGCTTTTAGCTTCTGATAATACTCTTCATAAATGGCGCTGGCGTCGCCGACATCGTTTTGCCACTCGCCTTTGCTGATGGTTTGCGCATCCGGATAGAGCGACTTATCATTGGCGACCTCCGGGCTTAACAGCTTACGCGCCGCCAGGTTGGGGGTAGGGTAGCCGATGGTTTCTGCCACCTCTTTCGCGACGTCAGGACGCAGCAGGAAGTTGATTAGCTTCAGCGCGCCCTCTTTATTTTTCGCGTTTGCCGGAATAGCTAGGCTATCCATCCAGAAAATACCGCCTTCTTTCGGCCAGACGACCTCCAGCGGCGTGCCAGCCTGACGAGCAACGAAGGCCGAACCGTTCCACACCATCCCCAGATTGACTTCCCCTTCCATATACGGATTCGCCGGATTATCGGAGTTGAAGGCCGCTACGTTCGGCATCAGTTTTTTCAACTCTTCATATGCCGCTTCGATCTCTTTCGGATCGGTAGTGTTACCGGAATAACCTAGCTTGCGCAGCGCCATCTGGAAGACTTCTCGCGCATCGTCGGTTAAAAGCAGGCTGTTTTTATATTCCGGTTTCCACAAGTCAGCCCAGCTGGTAATGGTTTTTGGATCGATAGCATCGCTGTTCACGCCAATCGCCGTTGCGCCCCAGATATACGGAACAGAATAATCGTTGTTGGGGTCAAACGGTTTGTTGAGCATTTCCGGATCGAGGTTGTGGAAATTGGTTAATTTCGACTTATCGATCTTCTGGATCATGCCTTCTTTGCGCATTTTGTCGACATAGTATGTAGAAGGAACAACCAGGTCATACGCGCCATCTTTATAGGTTTTGAGTTTGGCATACATGGTTTCGTTCGACTCGTAGGTCGAATAAATCACCTTAATGCCTGTCTCTTTAGTGAACTGTTCCAGCAGGCCCGGCGGTACATACTCAGTCCAGTTATAGAAATAGAGCGTGTCGTTGTCGGAGGCATGAGCGGCACTCATACCCAGCGCCAGGGCGCCCGCCGCGAGCAGGTGGCGTGACCATTTTTTCATTTAACGTCCCCTGAATTACGGGCCTTATCGGCCCTTGGTTTTATCACGAGCAATAAGCTGGCTGGCAATGACCATTACCAGAGACAGCACCAATAAAACGGTCGCCAGCGCGTTCACTTCTGGTGAAACGCCGACTTTTACCATGGAATAAATCTTTAAGGGTAAAATTTCATAGCCCGGCCCGGTGACAAACGACGAGACCACTACATCGTCCATCGACAACGTAAAGCTCAGCAACCAGCCCGCCGCCACCGCCGGCATCGCCAGCGGCAGAATGATTTTGCGTAAAATCGTTACCTCACTGGCCCCCAGGTCTTTTGCGGCTTCCAGCATTCTGACATCAAAGCCTTTCAGGCGCGAATAGACCGTGACGACCACAAACGGCAGGCTAAAGGTGATGTGTGAGAACAGCAACGACCAAAAGCCCAGTTGAATGCCGAGTAACATAAACAGCACCAGCAGGGAGATCGCCATCACGATATCCGGCGACATCATTACTACAAACAGCATCCCGCTGACGAATGGTTTCCCGCGAAAGCGGTAGCGATAAAGCGCCACCGCGGTTAACGAGCCAATCAACGTGGCGAAGGTCGCTGAGAAAATCGCCATCGTCAGTGAATGTTGAGCGGCCTGCAACAGACTGTCGTTATTGACCAGTAGATCGTACCATTTAGTGGTAAAGCCCTGCCAGTTAATGCCGAACCGCGAACTGTTGAAGGAGTTCACGATCAGAATAATGATGGGAATATACAGATACGCATAGATGGCAGTCATGAAACCGCCACGGAGCAGCCGACCGATCATTCAAGTTCCACCTTCTTATTCAGAGGATGGGGTGCTTTTAGAGTATTGAAAATGATCAATTTTTTCTCTTCTCCAAAATCTCTCCAAAACGTCTCGCGGTTATCAGCAGCCAGGAAGAAGCAAGCTGCCGCTTGAAGCCGCGAATTTTACAACAAATTGCCAGACGAGCGGGAAAAAAAGGCCATTTAAATGACTATTCTCATCCGATCCGGTCATATGCGGCATTATTGCGCCTGGCAAGAGGTTACTCTGTAGGCAAACAGGAAGTACGTGAGTAAACCCTGAACGTGACGTCTGAGAAAGCGTCGTCTGATTTTATAAAAAACAACATAAACAGCCGCTTTGTTGTTCTGAGCGAACGTGTAGCGTGGTTAACTGTTCTTCCGCCATTTTTTGTATAGCCTGGGGGTCTATTCTAAAAATGGCGTGAAAAACCTGATCAGAGATGGTTTCGACTATCTCAGCTAACATACTTTGGCTGGTGCTGGGATCCGTTACGAGGAACGCCTGAAACGTCTTATCCGCCAGTAAAACCTCTTTTACCATTTTTTCAATAGGTATGTGGGTATGCGGTGGTGGTATTTCAAGCTGTTTTAATCCACACATCGCCATTGTTTCTAAAAATGCGTTTTGCTGAGTACTTTCGGATATATTCGCATGGTGTAAAATGCGCGTTGTCTTTTCAATCCCGGACTGAATTTTCGCTGCCAGGTAGGTTGCCTTTTCTTGCGCTTTCCACCCATCTAAATGTCCTTTTCTCAATTCAGTATATAAATACCCCTCTATGTTGTCTAATGGAACCGATAATATCGGCGCGCCAGCAGGATTGAGACATAATGTCGAAGGGAGGGGGTAGTCTACGATTTCGCTATATCTTCTCTTAATCATGGCCGTCATTTGTGGATGCGATTTTAAAATATCCGGGCGATCTTTCATTAAAAAATAAAGATTCCCCATGACTTCACAGCTAAAGGTATCGGTATTTTGAGTGATACGTAACAATTCGTTCTCTTCGTTTTGATCCATGATGCGAAGAATAATGGTGGCATCATTTTCATGAGGATTATGAACCTGAAATCTATCTCTTTGCGATGCGCAGGCTAACTCTTTCAACTCAAAAAAAATCTCTGTAAGCCGCTCTCGTGTGGGGGCGCGTTCGGCAAACAACATCTCATGTAGACAACGGTCCGCTTTTGCTTTGCCAGTAGAAAAAAAGAAGTCTTTAATTTTTTCCCATAAAACTTTCCACCATGCTTCTTTCGTATTCCTTGGGGAGTTGGTAAGGATTTCACTTTTTAAAAAACCATTCCCTATAGTAATCGGCATATTAATCTCACTTATACTGGAGTAAAAATGACTACATAATTGATTAAATCGACCCTTTTTATCTCAACTGCGGGCGCATCGGATGTAATATAATTTTTAAAAGAGACTGGCAATCAGTATAAAACCTGAGAGCTTCGCGTATAAACGCATTACTGTCTGTGATAGCGTCGCTACAGGTAAAAATAAAAGAAGGACTACCGCGGATGATGTTGTAGATTTGCAATACTGGCGGCAACTTCTTTCATGCGTTTTTTATGCCGAAGGCATGAAGTTTACCCTTGAATAAACTTCATGCCTGGATGCGTGTGGATTTGTTAGCGTTGCGCAATTAATCGCTTATATCACTCACCTTCTTATTCAATAAGCGGGAAGCCCGCCAGTAAATCAACAGCATGAGCCCCATCACAATGGTCAGCGTAATGCTGGTAGCCGCGCCAAACGGCCAATCGCGAATATTCAGGAACTGTACCTTAATGACGTTACCAATCAGCAGGTTTTTCGCGCCACCCATTAAATCGGAGACGTAGAACAGGCCCATTGCCGGTAGCATCACGAGCAGGCAACCGGCGACAATGCCCGGCATGGTTAATGGAATAATGATGCGGATGAACGTTTGCATTTTACTGGCGCCGAGATCGCGTGCGGCCTCCAGTAGTGGTTTGTCGAGCTTCTCAATGCTGGAGTAGAGCGGCATGACCATAAATGGCAGCAAAATGTAAACCAGGCCGATAATAACGGCGCTCGGGGTGAACATGATGCGAATCGGTGTATCAATCACGCCCAGCCACAGCAGGAATTCATTGAGATAACCTTTAGTGCTCAGGAATATTTTCAGCCCATAGATGCGGATCAGTGAGTTGGTCCAGAAAGGAACAATCAGCAAAAACAGCAATAACGGACGTATCTTTTCCGGTAACTTCGCCAGAAACCAGGCAAAAGGATAGCCCAGCACCAGGCAGGAGAGGGTGGCGATCAGCGCCATATTCAGAGAGTGCAGGAGCACTTCAAAATAGAGCGGATCGAGCAGGCGCGCGTAGTTATCCAGCGTAAAGACCATCTTGACGAAACTGGCGTCGTCACGGGTCAGAAAGCTGGTGCCAATGATCATCAGGTTGGGCAGAAAAACAAATAACACAAGCCAACCGACGATAGTGACAATCACTACATTCTGGAATTTACTTGTGTTCTTCATCAGCCAGTACGACCTCCCAGCTTTCTACCCAACTAATGGCCATTTTTTGGTCAAGTGAATGGTCGAAGTCAGGATCGTCTTCGTTGAAGAATTCGCTGACCATCACCATTTTGCCATTTTCCAGTTCAACCACCGACTCCAGCGTCATACCTTTGTAATTGCGCTCGCGCACGTAGCCGATAAGCCCTTCGATGTGGTTATCATTGTTGATCTCTTCGACGCGTAGATCTTCCGGTCGCAGCAGGACGTTCAGTTTTTGGCCTGGTTCGACAGCGAAATTGACGTATATATTGCACTCCCGACCTTCTACGCTGGCGCGGACGCGCTGTTCATCAAGCCGTTCAATGACGGTTGCGTCAAAGCGGTTAATTTCGCCGATAAAACCGGCGACAAACAGGTTTTTTGGCTCTTCATAGATTTCACGCGGCGTGCCGTCTTGCTCAATCACGCCATTACGCATTACCACGATACGATCGGACATGGTGAGCGCTTCTTCCTGATCGTGAGTGACAAAAACAAACGTGATACCGAGTTTACGCTGTAATGCTTTAAGCTCGTTCTGCATTTGTTTGCGCAATTTATAGTCCAGCGCGGAAAGCGATTCATCCAGTAATAACAGGCGAGGTTTATTCACCACCGCGCGAGCGATAGCCACACGCTGCTGCTGTCCGCCGGAAAGCTGGTGCGGTTTACGTTGTGCAAACTCTTCAAGCTGCACCATACGCAGCGCATCGGTCACGCGAGGCGCTATCTCGGCGGCTGGCGTTTTTTGCATTCGTAAGCCAAATGCGACATTTTCAAACACCGTCATATGCGGAAATAAAGCGTAGCTTTGAAATACGGTATTTACATAACGATTTTCGGCGGGAACGTGGGTGATATCCTGGTTATCCAACATGATATGCCCGGCATCAACGGTTTCCAGGCCGGCAATCAGGCGAAGAACGGTTGTTTTACCGCAGCCGGAAGGGCCAAGCAGCGTGAGGAATTCGCCATTGTTAATGGTCAAATCCAGCTGTGAAATGACCTCTTTGCCATCGAAACTTTTGCTAATTCCCGACAAAAGCACCAGCGGTGAAAGCGAACGCGGTTGATTATTCAATTTCTTACTCTGTCCCATGTAAACGCAACGGATGGCTGACCGCTGCGGGGTTTGTGGTTAACCACCTTAATCACTCTTAATGAGGGCGGTCATTCTACGGCAAACCACTGTGATCGCCAATCCTTGTTGCGAATTACTGACTTAGCTTTATAGTCAGAAAGCGTGTCAAAGTGAAATATTCTTGTTTGCAGGGATAAAAGTGACCTGACGCAATATTTGTCTTTTCTTGCTTATTAATAATGTTGTCACGAAAAGTGAGGGTGACTGCATGGATAAACTACTTGAGCGTTTTTTACACTACGTATCGCTGGATACCCAATCAAAGTCGGGTGTTCGGCAGGTTCCCAGCACTGAGGGGCAGTGGAAGTTACTACGTTTGCTCAAACAGCAGCTCGAAGAGATGGGGCTGGTTAACATTACATTAAGTGAAAAAGGGACGTTGATGGCGACGCTCCCGGCCAATGTTGAGGGGGATATTCCCGCCATTGGTTTTATCTCCCATGTGGATACCTCTCCGGATTTCAGCGGTAAAAACGTTAACCCGCAGATTGTCGAGAATTATCGCGGCGGCGATATAGCATTAGGGATTGGCGATGAGGTGTTGTCACCCGTGATGTTCCCGGTACTGCATCAATTACTGGGACAGACGCTGGTTACTACCGATGGTAAGACATTGCTGGGCGCGGACGATAAAGCCGGTGTTGCGGAGATCATGACCGCGCTGGCGGTGCTGAAAGGTAATCCTATTCCCCACGGCGACATTAAAGTGGCGTTTACGCCTGACGAAGAGGTAGGGAAAGGCGCGAAGCACTTCGATGTTGAGGAATTTGGCGCGCAGTGGGCCTATACGGTCGACGGCGGCGGCGTGGGCGAACTGGAGTTTGAAAACTTCAATGCCGCCTCGGTGAATATCAAAATCGTCGGCAATAACGTGCATCCTGGTACGGCGAAAGGTGTGATGGTCAATGCGCTGTCGTTGGCGGCGAGGATTCACGCGGAAGTGCCGGCGGATGAAGCGCCTGAAACCACTGAAGGTTACGAAGGGTTTTATCATCTGGCCAGCATGAAAGGCACCGTTGACCGGGCCGAAATGCACTACATCATTCGCGATTTCGACCGTAAGCAGTTTGAAGCGCGTAAACGCAAAATGATGGAGATTGCCAAAAAAGTCGGTAAGGGGCTGCATCCGGACTGCTATATCGAACTGGTGATTGAAGACAGTTATTACAATATGCGCGAAAAAGTGGTTGAGCATCCGCATATTCTCGATATCGCCCAGCAGGCCATGCGTGACTGTCATATTACGCCGGAGATGAAACCAATTCGCGGCGGTACAGACGGGGCGCAACTGTCGTTTATGGGCCTGCCGTGTCCTAATCTCTTTACCGGCGGATATAACTATCATGGTAAACATGAGTTTGTGACGCTGGAGGGGATGGAAAAAGCGGTACAGGTGATTGTACGTATCGCGGAGCTGACGGCGAAGCGCGGCCAGTAGCGAATGTTACGCATTGTGGTGAAGCGTTTTATTATTTATGGCGGGATATTTTCCGCCATCAATTTTTCTGCCTGGAGCGCCGAATATACGCCTTCCTGGTCCCAGCGCCAGCAACAATCTGCAGCATGTTTTATGACCGGCGATGAAACCTGCATGACGTTTATTGATGATGCGGTGAGGCTGGCCTCGCAGCAATATGGCAAACGCTCAATACAGCTTGTTCGTAGCCTGCTATTACAAAGCGATATTTATCAATGGCTGGGTAAACCGGAGTTAACGCCGCAAATGCTGCTGCGAGCGCGGGCAATCATGAAAACATTTCCGGCGGGTACTTATCCGGGTGATCGGGCCGATATGTTTGAACACCTGGCGGCCTTTTATGTTTACGGTGACGATCGCCATATAGAGTATTCACCGACAGAGCAGTGGCGATACGAGATCAAGGTTGATTACCGTCAGCGGATAGCCTGGCAAGAGCAGGCATTAACGTGGCGTCTTAAAGACAAAAAGGCATCGACGGAGGCATTGGTTTATACCTTAAACAGGATGCGCGACGCTTATTCTGATGCGCTGGAAGAGCGGGATGTCGAATGTGATAGTGCGCGTAAAGCCTATTATTTGGCGAAGATAGACGCAACGGAGCGGCAGTGGCTGAACGTTATTTTACGGGATAAAACCTGGGATAATCGTGAGCGCGTCGCCTCTTTTTTGCAGCAGAAAGCGGATATTGCTTATAATGCAGGACATATTAGCGAGGCGATTAATGCGCTAAGTCAGGCGCTAAAAATTAAGCAAACGCTTTATGGCGCCGAATTCGGCGAAATGACGGTTGACAGCAATAATCTTGCTGGCTTTTATGCACAGGGCCATCATTATAAGGAAGCGAAAGATCTCTACCTTAAACTTATCGCGTATTACCAGAGCCGTTTAACGCCAATGGCGACGGTAATATCACGATTACGCTTTTATTTGCCCGAAAACATCGACCTGGACAGTACCTCCCCCTATCTCCCATTGCTGGAAGAATATAAACGTCGGCAGTCTGACGTATCAATGGTGTTGTATGGTATTTCGCTGCTTTATCAGAATAATCAACAGCTTGAACAAGCAAAAGACTTTGCGGAACGCGCCTTTACGCTTGATGCCGTAGCTTATCCAGCAAAGATGCAGTATGAACGATTACAGCAACTGGCTAATATTGCCGAAGGTCTTGGCGATAACGTACTGGCGCGGCGCTATCGGCAAATGTCATTTCGCCATCGAATGGCCCACTCGATTTATCCGGGCGATCCGCAATATAACGATTTCGCCAAACCTGGCGGCGATCGTTGTGGATAGTTTGCGTCAGCCCGGCGGTCGCCGGGCATTGCGATGTTCTTATCCTTCGAAGAACCAGTACCCGCTATTCACCAGCGCCGCCAGCATCGCGAGGAAGGACGGGTCTTCCAGCGCATCGCCGAAGTTTTCAGCGGTCAGTGCAATATGACTGGCGAGCGCCTCCAGAGCGGGGCGATGCGGAGAGTCTATTTTTTCGCCATTCGCATAGACCTCATCGCCGATACGCAATACGCGAAGCCCGCCGAGACGTACTAATACCTCGCCTTGCTTTAAGGCATCGTAAATTTCATCAGGCTGATACGGCGGCTCCGGCGGCGCAATATCCAGTTCGTGGCGTGACTGAGAGAGAAACTCGCCAAGCCACTGTTGGAAATGCGCGGGTTGATTGATCAAATCGAGCATCATATTACGCAGTTTATCCATCTCCTGCGGCAGGATATCCGCCGGATGCTTGCGGGACGGCATATCCGGATCGCTGTAGTATGTATTGCCCAACTCCCGTTGCAGGACGTAATCGGCAAAACCGCTGATCAGCTCACGGCTATTGGGCGCGCGAAAACCGACCGAATAGTTCATGGCGTTTTCCAGCGCATAGCCTTCATGCGGGAATCCTGGCGGAATATACAGAATGTCGCCCGGCTCCAGCTCTTCATCAATAATGGCCTCGAACGGATCGACTTGTAACAGGTCGGGATGCGGGCAGTGCTGACGCATTTGCAGCTTTTCGCCCACGCGCCAGCGACGGCGACCGGTTCCCTGAATAATAAACACATCATACTGATCCAGATGCGGGCCAACGCCGCCGCCGGGAACGGAAAAGGAGATCATCAGATCGTCGATACGCCAGTCCGGCAGAGCGCGGAACGGGCGCATCAGCGCGGCGGTGGGTTCGTGCCAGTGGTTTACCGCCTGTACCAGCAGCGACCAGTTGCTCTCACCCAGATGATCGTAGCTTTCGAAAGGGCCATGGCTGACCTGCCATTTGCCATCCTGATGGCTAACGAGTCGGCTGTCGATTTCGCTTTCCATCGCCAGCCCCGCCAGCTCATCCGGCGAGAGCGGATCGATAAAGTTGCTAAACCCACGTTTTAAGACCACCGGGCGTTTTTGCCAGTGGTGTTCAAGAAAGTCGGGCCAGTTAAGAGTTAATTGGTATTCCATGTTAAGTATCCGCAGGCTGGTATCTGACACCGATTATAACGGATGCTTAACGAGATGCGTGGAAGAACGCACAGAAATGTTTATTCCTCTTTCTGTGTGGGGTGCTGTCGGCCAAAAACGACCTCCATACGGGCACCGCCGAGCAGACTGTCGCTGGCAATGATCTGCCCGGCGTATTGTTCCGTAATCTCGCGCGCGACAGCCAGCCCCACGCCTTGTCCTGGTCGTAGGGTATCGGCGCGCTGACCGCGATCAAACACCAGGGATCGTTTACTGTGGGGAATGCCTGGGCCATCATCTTCGACGAAAATATGCAAATGATCGTCGGTCTGGCGAGCCGAAATCTCGACAAACTCCAGGCAATATTTACAAGCGTTGTCCAGTACGTTGCCCATTACTTCGACAAAGTCGTTTTGCTCGCCGACAAAACTGATCTCTGGTGAAATATCCATACTGATATTCACCCCTTTACGCTGATAAACTTTATTTAGCGCAGAAATCAGGTTATCTAACAACGGCGCGACGGGATGCAGTTCGCGGCTTAACAATACGCCGCTACCGCGCATACTGGCGCGATGCAGATAATAGCCGATCTGCTGGGAAATCCGGCTGATCTGTTCCAGCATCACCGGTTCAGCTTTGCTGACGCTCATCTTTTCGTTGCGTAAAGAGCGTAACGTACTCTGCAAAACCGCAAGCGGCGTTTTTAAACTGTGCGTCAGGTCGGTCAGGGTCGTGCGGTATTTGTTATAACGTTCACGCTCGCTTTTGAGCAGTTGATTAAGGTTGCGCACAAGGCTGGTCAGCTCACGCGTCGTCTCCGGATTGAGCATTTCGCGGTGATGATCTTCAAGCTCGCGGACTTCCCGCGCCAGCGCCTCGATAGGGCGTAAGCTCCACCAGGCGGCGATCCACAGTAAAGGAATGACTAACAGTAAATTGGCGGCCAGCACGTATACGAACCAGCTCCACACCATATAGGAGCGTTTTAGTTCTATCGGAATAGTATCGACCACCACGATGGTTAACTGCGGCATCCGCGCCGTGGCAGGATAAATATTTACCGCTACCGAGTGGGTCATCTCCGCATCATCGTCATCTTCACGTACTTCTTTGAGTTTTTCCTGCGCGGAATGGTCCTCGCTCAACAGCGTGCTGGTGGCGTCTACGTTGGTTTCAATTTCATGGAAGCCGTTCGTTTTTAACCATTCCGGTTGAATGCTTTTAATCAGCCAGGGGATATTGCGCTGCGTCCATAATAATTTGCCCGTTTCATCGTAAATCAGCGTCATGGTCGGGCTTTGCATGTCCAGATTTTCAGGCAGCTCAACGCTGATTTTATTATTTTCCCATTTGGCGAGGGTATAAAACAGGTTGCTTTCGCCGCGCAGCAAACGAAAGGTGGTTTTATCAAAACTTACGCTATAGCCGACCAGCGCCACTATGCCATATGCCAGAGAAAGCACCAGCACGACGCCGGCTGTCGCCAGCAAAAAACGAACCCGCAGCGACAGCGGCAGAAAATGGCGAGCAAATTTATTCATTAGCGCAATTCAAAAAGATATCCTTGTCCGCGTACGGTGGTAATGACATCGTGCGGATACTGGGCCTGTATTTTTTTCCGCAGACGCCCCATGAGAACATCAATGGTATGACTTTCCCGCAGTTCCGCATCCGGATACAGTTGAAGCATCAGCGAATCCTTGCTGACCACTTTACCGTTGTTACGGATAAGCGTTTCCATAATGGTGTATTCGAACGCCGTGAGTTTGATGACCTCTTCATTGACGGATAATTCCCGGCGTGAGAGATCCACCTGGAACGGCGGGATGTTGATCACTTGGGAGGCCAGACCGCTATTACGGCGCATTAACGCCTGCATACGCGCCATTACCTCTTCGATGTGGAATGGCTTCGTCACGTAGTCATCGGCCCCGGAGCTGAGAACCTCGACTTTATCCTGCCAGCCTTCGCGCGCGGTTAACACCAGAACCGGCAGTGAAACATCACTGCTGCGCCAGCGGCGTATTAAGGAAAGGCCGTCTTCATCCGGCAGACCTAAATCGACAATAGCGATATCCGGAAGGTGTTCATTAAGGTAGTAATCAGCTTCCCTGGCATCTTCTGCGGCATCGACCTGGTGACCTGAATCCTGGAGCTGAACCTTCAGGTGGTGGCGTAATAATGCATTATCCTCTACAACCAGTACGCGCATCATCTCTTCTCCCTTGTGTTAACAATAAGAACAGTCTAGCGTTGATTATGGTGCTTTGGGGATAAACAGTTAATAAACCAGACAAATAGTCACCCTCTTTCTGAAGAAAAGAGGGTGAGGCAGGCATTATTTAAGTTCGTCGACCAGAGTCACAGCGCGACCGATATAATTTGCCGGCGTCATGGCTTTAAGGCGCGTTTTTTCTGCTTCCGGCAGGGCCAGACTATCAATAAACTGTTTCATTCCTTCGGCATCAACACGCTTGCCACGGGTCAACTCTTTCAGTTTTTCATATGGTTTTTCAATACCATAGCGGCGCATGACGGTCTGGATCGGTTCGGCTAATACTTCCCAGTTGTGATCCAGTTCGTCAAGCAGATGATCGCGGTTTACTTCCAGCTTGCTGACGCCCTTCAGGGTGGACTGATAAGCGATAAGCGCATAGCCGATGCCGACACCCAGGTTACGCAGGACGGTTGAGTCGGTCAGATCGCGCTGCCAGCGGGAAACCGGCAGTTTGTTTGCCAGATGGTGCAACACTGCGTTAGACAGACCGAGGTTGCCTTCTGAGTTTTCAAAGTCAATGGGGTTAACTTTATGCGGCATGGTAGAAGAACCGATCTCCCCGGCGATGGTTTTCTGTTTGAAATGGTTCAACGCAATATAGCCCCAGACATCGCGATCGAAATCGATCAGGATGGTGTTAAAGCGCGCGATACAGTCAAACAGTTCCGCAATATAATCATGCGGTTCAATCTGGGTGGTGTAAGGATTCCACTGGATGCCCAGCGAGGTGACGAACTCTTCGCTGAACTGATGCCAGTCAACTTCCGGATAGGCGGCGATATGCGCGTTATAGTTGCCTACGGCGCCGTTAATTTTACCGAGGATCTCCACCTGGTTGAGCTGGCGGAACTGACGCTCCATCCGATACGCCACGTTCGCCATCTCTTTACCCAGAGTGGAAGGCGTTGCCGGCTGGCCGTGGGTGCGGGAGAGCAGAGGAATGTCGCGATACTGCGTGGCGAGATCTTTAACCGCGTTAATCACCTGACGCCAGTAAGGCAGGATCACTTCATCGCGCGCGGTTTTGAGCATTAACGCGTGCGACAGGTTGTTAATGTCCTCAGAAGTGCAGGCAAAGTGGATAAATTCGGAAACGTCATGTAGCGCCGGGATCGCGGCGACTTTTTCTTTCAGAAAATACTCAACCGCTTTCACATCGTGATTCGTGGTGCGCTCAATGGTTTTAATGCGCGCGGCATCTTCTTCATTGAAGTTTGCAACAAGCGTATCCAGGTAACCGTTTGCGTCGGCAGCAAAAGCAGGAACTTCCTTGATCGCTGCGTGCGCGGCTAATTTCTGCAGCCAACGTACTTCGACTTGTACACGAAATTTCAGCAAACCGTATTCGCTAAAAATTCCGCGCAGCGCGCTGACTTTATCGCCGTAGCGTCCATCGACAGGGGAAACGGCGGTCAGTGAGGATAATTCCATAGATCATAACTCCGGGGTTAAATGAGCAAGAATTTGTTTTGCCTGAGTCGTCAGGCGATGACGAGAAAACATAAGCTGTAGGCGACCACCGCCTACCTGATGCCAGAGCACGGCTGCACGGATGCCTGCCAGTAGCGAGGCGCGGACTTTGGCCTGCACCTGCGGACTTTGCAGAACGGCCGGGGAGCCCGTCACCTGAATGCGCGGGCCCAATGGGCTAATCACATCCACGTAGATGCCCGCCATGGCGCTCATTAACGTGTCTGACTGTAAATCAAAATGGTCAAGCTGGCGCTGCAGGCCGTTAATGCGATCGCCTAACGTATTCAACGCGCCTTTGGCGGATGACAGCTTGCGCTCCAGCACCATCAGGCTAAGCGTATAACGCGTCAGTTCGGCGTTAAGTCCTTGTCGGCTGCTGGCATTCAGCACGCCGAGCAGTGTTTCCAGACCAAGACGCAGGTTAGCTTCGCTGCCGCCGAACACGCCCAGAGTAGAATTGGGATTCATATCAATGACACTGTTGAGTGAAACGTGCAACGCGTCGGCATCACAGTGCCCCTGGTGCGCCAGTTGTTGCACCAGGCGTGCCGACTGGCAAATGCCAGACAGCGCGAGGGTGATGTCATAATAATTCTTTGCCACAATCACTGCTTCCTTGTATCAAATAAAATACACTTCATCTTTTAAGCCGCTTTGAGGCGACTTGAATGGTGTTGTGTATTGAATAATCAGACCGTCAGCGGCAGTCGCTGCTCGATAATGCCGCCGCCCAGGCAGACTTCGCCGCTGTAAAAGACAGCGGACTGGCCCGGCGTAACGGCGGCAACCGGCTCGTCAAAAATGACCTCGATACGATCGTCATCCAGCGCGTTAATCGTGCACGGAATATCGGTCTGGCGGTAGCGGGTTTTTACCGTACAGCGCAGGGTGCCGGTGAACGGTTCGCGATCGACCCAATGTAGCTGCTGGGCGATGAGGCCTACCGACATCAGACGTGGGTGCTCATGCCCCTGGGCGACAATTAACACATTGTTTTCAACGTCTTTATCCACCACATACCAGGGGTCTTCGCTACCGTCTTTGGTGCCGCCGATTCCCAGCCCTTTACGCTGACCGAGCGTATGATACATCAGACCCTGATGCTCGCCGATTTCATCGCCGTCAACGGTAATGATTTTCCCCGGCTGCGCAGGCAGATAGCGCCCTAAAAAGTCGCGGAATTTGCGCTCGCCGATAAAGCAGATACCGGTAGAATCTTTTTTCTTGGCGGTTACCAGCCCCAGATCTTCGGCGATTTTACGCACCTGCGGTTTTTCCAGCTCGCCAACCGGGAACAGACTTTGCGCAATCTGCTCATGGCCAAGCGTATAGAGGAAGTAGCTCTGATCTTTGTTGCCGTCGAGCCCGCGCAACAACCGGCTTTTGCCGTTTACATCCGCGCGGCGAACGTAGTGACCGGTGGCGATATAGTCGGCGCCTAAATCTTCTGCGGCAAATTCAAGGAAGGCTTTAAATTTGATCTCTTTATTGCACAGAATATCCGGGTTCGGCGTACGGCCTGCTTTGTACTCTTCAAGGAACAGTTCAAAGACGTTATCCCAATATTCTGCGGCAAAATTAACGGTATGCAGTTCAATGCCAAGCTTGTCGCACACGGCCTGCGCGTCAGCCAGATCGGCTGCTGCGGTACAGTATTCCTCACCATCGTCCTCTTCCCAGTTCTTCATGAACAGGCCTTCTACCTGATAACCCTGTTGTTGCAACAGCCAGGCGGAAACGGAGGAGTCGACACCGCCGGACATGCCGACGATCACTTTTTTTGGGCTTTCTGACATTGGAATACTCGCGACATTGAACTTCAAGGCGGCGTATTCTACCACGCAGCCCTTTACTTGACACCCTCTGTAAACGGCCAGTTAAATTCGCCCACTATAGATAAGGGGTAACGTTGTCCCGTTTGATAACTGCGAATGCTTTCAGCCACCAGCGGAGAACGTAAATTAGGCGCGTTCAGAATCTCGTCGGCGCTCACCCAATGGCAGCAATCGATGTCATTGTCATGGGGGGTGGTCGCGCAAATATGATCAAGCTTGATAGCGAATAAAAAGCGCAGGAACGGGGTTTTATCCGGCGCAATCCACTGATGCATACGGATAAAATACTGTGGTTGTGCCGTGATGCCAGTCTCTTCCCACAGTTCTCGCGCGGCGGCCTGCGCCAGCGTTTCATCTGCCTCCAGGTGTCCGGCAGGTTGATTCCATAACGATTTACCGTTGATGGTCTCTTCCACCACCAGAAATTTATCTTCGGCATGTACGATGCAGGCAACGGTCACGTGCGGCTTGAACATAGGCATCCTTATTAAAGCGGTTTATCAATGTGGTCATAGATCGCGTCAAGCTGTTTCAGACGCTCGTTATAAGCTTTTGTCAGGCAGGTGACATCGGCCTTGCACTGCTGACGCTGTTTAAGCCAGCTCTGCTGGGCGTCCTGCAGCGCGCCGCGACTGCCCATCGCGAACAACCCTTTTAGAAACTGATATTTGGTGTGCATTTCCACGTCTTTATCATTCAGCGTCAGGTGCGCGCAGATAGCCTTTTCATCCGCAGCCTGCGCTTTCTGGCAGTCGAAGCTGGCCGCATTAACGGATAACGGTGTTAATAAAGCAAAAGCAATGAGAAGCCGTTTCATCTGTCTTTCTCCTGTGCGATCTCGCACCACTGTCCATTATCGAGGCCGTTGAGCGTGTAGTCGCCCATGCTGTAACGAATTAATCGTAGAGTGGGATGACCGACATGCGCTGTCATGCGTCTTACCTGGCGGTTGCGGCCTTCATATAAGGTGACTTTTAGCCAACTGGTGGGAATATTCTTCCGTTCGCGAATCGGCGGGGTGCGCGGCCACAGCCAGTCAGGCTCCGCGACAATCTCAATACCGGCGGGCAGGGTAGGGCCATCGTTGAGCGTGACGCCAGTACGAAGCGCCTGCAGCGCTGCATTATCCGGGATGCCTTCTACCTGAACATAGTAAATCTTGCCGGTGCGTTTGCCCGGTTGCGTGAGGCGCGCCTGCAGCGCGCCGTCATTAGTCAGCACCAAAAGCCCTTCGCTGTCGCGGTCCAGGCGGCCTGCGGCATAAACGCCTTGCACAGGAATAAAATCTTTTAACGTGCGGCGACCTGCTTCATCCGTGAACTGCGGCAACACATCGTAAGGTTTATTGAACAAAACCACGCGTTTTGGCTGGTTTTCTTTCCGTGATTTAGATGCTTGTCGTGAGCTGAATCGCTTAACGTAGTGATTTCTAAAAGAAGTTTTTTGCATGGTGTTTTCAGAACTTATTAATTGCCGCATTATAGCGCAATAATGAGTGTCTTTCATGGCGGCAAACAATAGGGTAGTATTGACATGCTCATTACAAAACATTAACAAAAAATTGCTCTAACGCAGTCGTGCAGCAGGACGCCATTGCACATGCAGCGCGATGACAGACGAGCAAACCAGAAGCGCTCGAAGGAGAGGTGAATGGAAAGCAAAGTAGTTGTTCCGGTGGAAGGTAAGAAGATCACCCTGCAAAACGGCAAACTCAACGTTCCTGAGAATCCGATTATCCCGTTTATTGAAGGCGATGGTATCGGTGTTGATGTCACTCCAGCCATGCTTAAAGTAGTCGATGCCGCCGTCGAGAAAGCCTATAAAGGCGAGCGTAAAATTTCCTGGATGGAAATTTACACCGGAGAAAAATCCACACAGGTTTACGGCCAGGATGTCTGGCTTCCCGCTGAAACCCTTGATTTAATTCGTGACTACCGCGTAGCGATTAAAGGTCCATTGACCACGCCGGTTGGCGGCGGTATCCGCTCTCTGAACGTTGCCCTGCGTCAGGAGCTTGACCTGTACGTTTGTCTGCGTCCCGTTCGTTACTATCAGGGCACGCCAAGTCCGGTGAAACATCCGGAGCTGACCGATATGGTCATCTTCCGTGAAAACTCTGAAGACATCTACGCCGGAATTGAATGGAAAGCTGACTCTGCAGACGCTGAGAAAGTGATCAAGTTCCTGCGCGAAGAGATGGGCGTGAAGAAAATTCGCTTCCCGGAGCACTGCGGTATCGGTATCAAACCGTGTTCTGAAGAAGGCACTAAACGTCTGGTTCGCGCGGCGATTGAATACGCTATTACCAACGATCGCGATTCCGTCACGCTGGTACATAAAGGCAATATCATGAAGTTCACCGAAGGCGCGTTTAAAGACTGGGGCTACCAGTTGGCGCGCGACGAGTTCGGCGGTGAGCTTATTGACGGCGGTCCGTGGCTGAAAATTAAGAACCCGAACACGGGTAAAGAGATCGTGGTTAAAGACGTTATCGCCGATGCGTTCCTGCAACAAATCCTGTTGCGTCCGGCGGAATACGACGTTATCGCCTGTATGAACCTGAACGGTGACTATATTTCCGATGCCCTGGCGGCTCAGGTTGGCGGTATCGGTATTGCACCGGGTGCGAATATCGGCGACGAATGCGCGTTGTTTGAAGCGACTCACGGGACTGCGCCGAAATATGCGGGCCAGGATAAAGTCAACCCAGGCTCCATTATTCTGTCTGCGGAGATGATGCTGCGCCACATGCAGTGGTTCGAAGCCGCAGACCTGATTGTTAAAGGTATGGAAGGCGCGATTGCCGCGAAGACCGTGACCTATGACTTTGAACGCCTGATGGAAGGCGCTAAGCTGCTGAAATGTAGTGAGTTTGGTGACGCGATTATCGCAAATATGTAATAACGATAATTGTTAAAAACTAAAACGGGGACTTAACGTCCCCGTTTTTATTATTAGTATTCGAACGGTTATCAAAACTTTATCAAAAAAATTTATCAAAACTCCCTCAATTCAGACCGCAATAGTAGTTCATCCTTTACCCCGATCGTCATGATAACCTGAGACCCCCCTGAAAGCTGATAGTTACCGATTTTGATTGTAGTGGTTTTCTTAATAATGTGTGATTTGGCTATTTTTTGAAAGTGCCTTACCAGATTTATTGTTATTATCAGGATAATTTTTTAATAAAAAGTGATGGTTTATTGACTACAATAGTGGGTAGGTTAAGTATTTTATAAAATTATTAGCATGCTTTATTTGCTTTTCTACAAGGCTGCTAAGAAGTGTTGAAATATCAGCCTGATAAAGAATACGTCAGCGAAAGTGAATGCTATATTAGTCATAAAAATTCAGGAGACATATGCTCAAACCTATCTGCCATAGTGGAAGTATAAAGGTTCCGGAATATCTGGAAACAGATAAGGAAAAAAATGCCGGACGTACTCCACTGTCTTCAGACATTCAGCAAGTTAGAAATGTTGTTGAAGATGTTCCGCCATTTCCAGAAAGCAGAACGGTGAGAGGTTCTGTGAGCGCAGCGTACAGGCTTTCTTTTGACGAAGTGTTTTGCGGTCTCAGCAATGAAGAGCGTAAAAAGGTGTATGGTCGCCTTTTTGGAAAACAAGTACTTGCGCATATTCATTCCAGGTGTCAGCGAGACGCTGACATAATAAGAGAAAAAGCGCTCAGGCGGATAAGCCGTGAGTGTGGTACCGAAATAGATTGCACTCTCTTGCTAAATAAGATGGTGGATATTTTACAAAATGCCCGGCTGACAATAAATTTTAATGCGGCAAAAATTGACTTTGTCTCTCTCTTAAAAAATAAAGAATATCTGAACTCTTATGCATTAGGTTGCAGACCAGGAGATTTACCTGCTTATAATGTCGGACGTGATTCAGTTGAAACTAAAGCATTTGAACTGGAGAGGCTTGCAGATTCACCTTATGCCCCATATGGTCAGACAGGCGGTTTTTCCGTAGCATATACTCCCAACAGTAGAACTTTTAGCCCTACAAGCAGACCAATTTATGCTGCACTGGACTTTCTGAACGGTGAAAATGGAGGTGCCAGCGCCTATGGGAAATCATTTTTTGAATTAAATGATAATGTAAAAACAAATTGTACATTATCACCTTTTGATATCTACGGCCACAGATTTGGTCTGGATACGAGTAAACTATCAACATTTTGGCATATGGAGAACCTGATTGCATCCTGTCAAAATGATTTTTTTGGTTATAATTGCTTTAAGAGTTTGGTTAAAATGGCTAAGGGCGAAAAATTTTTAGCTCATTCTAATTATGGTAAAGGCTATGAAGGGAATTATATAGAAGCTCATATTCATGGTGATGTATGTTTATTCAGAGATATAAAACACGTTTATTTGTCTTTGCAAGAAAACTCTTACTCGGAAAGTCAACTATATGATTATGCAAAACAAATAAACCTGGTGCTTAATAGAGACTGCATAATATTATATTGACAAGCTTATTATCAGGCTCTTTAAAAGAGCATTAAATGATCATGAGCGCATACTTCTTGAGGTAGGCAGTAGCTGCTATATTTTTATATTTATTAGCTTAGGATCAATCTGGCAGATACCTGGGTGGCGCTCCAGTATGGCCTAGCAAAATAGAGGAATATGGACCAGTAGAAGCGCCTGCTGGCTACTTTTCACTTAAATCGCTGGACTTCACCGGCGCTTCAGATGAAGCGACCTTCACAGTCATCAAGTGGCCTGTATTACCACAGGAGTGATTTACTGGCTATCGATATTCCTGCTCATATCAATGACAGTATTTCGATCTTTCCCGTACATTGCTCTCCCGACCAGCTCACGGTCCAGTACATGACAGTCCTTTTCCACTTCGCTACGCCTAATTTTTTTTTAGTTGCTCTGTTTTATTGCGCTGAATTTGTACCTCAAAACAATAATTTTAAATACTTATTTGAATATTTTTTTTATGATTTTTTCACGAAATGAGTAAAAAACAAAATGAAGAATGATATAAATAATTAATGCAATAAAAAATGATATCACACCAATTGATGGTCCTGTTTTGTATACGAATAACATGCATAAAAATATAGCAAATAGATCAAGGGAAATATCCGCGATGAAATCAGTAATTATTTTGAAAAAATTCTTCATATTACCTCTTTAAAATATCTATTTTATTCATCATTTTTAGGTCGGGCAGTGCTCGAAATTCTCACGTACAACGTATACGCTCCGGTTTCTGCGCGCTGCCCGGCTTCACACTGGCTCCAACAAGTACGCCCGCTGGAATAGATTCCTAGCGTCACATAACTTCACCTGGTTATCCACAAAAGACTCAATAAATAAACATCTTGAGTACGAAAAATTACAGTGTCAGAGAATGAAATAGCGATTCGCTGTCTTCAAGCAGTGCCTTAGTACCTGGCACGCGCTCTTTCGCGCTATAATTTTTATCAATGTTTGTATCGCCTGCTATTTTTTAAATGTCTGCTGTATTTCGTTCATCTTTTCAGCTGCTTTTTTACGCTGACTTTCAATGTCTTTTCTCGATTGTTCAACAAGTTGCTGTGCTTTTTCGGCTTATTTTTTTGGGTCGAAAGGTTCTTTGACCTCATATCCGGCAATAGAACCATCCTTATTTAAGGTCATTACCGCACGTGCTGTATTTTTAGCAGTGATGGTAATGTCATAGACGAATTCGCCATTATGAGCTATCTCTGCTCGTACAACGATATCGCTATCTTCCGTAACGGAAATGATGCCACTGGCGTTAGCGCGTTTAATTGTTTCCTGAATACGCTCTGGTATAATGCTGAAATTGATCGAGTCGAATTTGAATAAAGCCTCTTTTAGTGCTTCTTGTTTTTGCTCCTCTGTTATAGTGCCAAAGATGGTTAAGTTGACAGGCGAAGGTCCCCCCCAGTAGCCGTTGTTAAATTTAAACATCTCTACTTTAGCAGGGGGGTTAACGCTTTGTCGAATGAATGAATACCCGCCCTTGAAGAAACGGACTTCAATAATCGCAAGATTGGCTCCACCTTTTGCGTTGATATTGGCAATAGCTTTTTGCATTTCGGCTTTGTCGTAAAAGAACATTGATTGCTGGTGCTCTTTTTGCTGGATTTTTTGCATGTATTTCTCTTGATTTTTTTCAGCTTCCGCCATGGCATCTTTATCGTTATCACAGGCGCTAATTAGAGTTGCTGCAATGAAGGTAATCGGAAGTAAGAGATTTTTATATGTAACATGTATTTTATTCATGTGAAGTATTTCCCTTTTTTATATAAAATAGATAGTCTTGACTGGTCGAGACTATCCTGGAAACATAGTAATAATGCGTGTGCATATCTGCAGTAAGTTTTAGTTATGCTGGTTTTATTTCGGATTTTTACCTGTTACTTTTTGTTCGTAAATAGGTATTTTACGTATTGATGATAAGTTTAGAACCTATCCCAGTAGGCGTAATCGTTAAAGCCAGTTTGGCGAATAAAAGAGTCTAATGGGATAGGCTCTTAATAAACAACAAAACCAAACGTACTTTCAGATTTCAGGCTGGAATGCGCACAGCTGATTGTTGATAAGGGCTACTCATACCGACAGGCCAGTGAAGCGATGAATGTCGGTTCCACATACCGGTCTGAGGTATCAACAACAACATGTTCTGAGTGGTAGCGTTTGCGTTATATCGTCACAGACAGCGCCTCAGGGCGCTGTTTTCGATCGGACATGTCGCTTTCGCAGGAGGGGACGTTATTCGGCGACCAGCCACATATCAGCCTCTTCAAACATCTCTTCCAGCATACGGTGCAGCCGTTCTTTCTCGGTTTTTGTACAGTCACTGTTTAATGCGTTCGCCTGCATTGGCTTAACTTTCACTTGCGCATCGGGAAAAAGTTGATGTACGCGTTTTGTGAGTTCATTGAGGATGATTTCGCGTGCGCCTGGCAAACCTTCAACATTTCGCTTGTCATAAACGAGTTCGACGAACATCGCCATTTCCTTTTTACTGGTTGGATGACCAGTATTTAAGCTGGGTATATAACTGGTGTCAAGGTTTAGCCGCCGTTTTGTCATCCTGACGTTGCGGACGTAAAGTAAATTGATCGCACGTGGAAGTAAAGGTCGCTAACCTGTTGTCGTGTCAAGAGGTTAGCGGCACTCTCTTCACAGCGGTGTCCTGCTACCTGATGGTAAATTCCAGGGCGCGACTAAAATCGCAATCGGCCAACACAACAGGGTCGCCTTTTCTGACAATAATGCTATTTGTGCCCAGGCATTTTCGGCTCTGTTTCCCCTTAATTTTGTTATCATCAGTGAGCCAGCGCTGGTTATCATTACCCGTGCATGAATAAAGAATGATTGGTGTGCCTTCTTTTGTACCTTGTCCTGCGGCATCCAGACATTTCTCACCCTGCGTGATTCTGTCTCGGTGAAATGAGAAAAGCTGAGATTGCACATGCTTACACTCCCGCAGCGTCAAACGATTCTGTTGATCTGGGCCTGTATCAAGGCACAGACCATCAGTTGTCCGAATTTGTTCCGCGTCATTTATGTAATAACCACCGGAATTAATCTGGTTTTGTGTAATGACCGGGAACGACAAATTAATACTATAAGGTGTGGGTAAGCCGTTCGTCGTACATCCACATAAAATAGAGGAGAGGCAGAGAACCAGTGTGGTTTTTCCTGAAAGCAAAGTCATTCAATTATTACCCTAAAAATAAATAGCGTTACAACTATATTGGCGATTTATACCCACTGAATATGACGTAGCATTGAGCGGCAATAGAGATAATTCCGATAGAATCACATAAATACTTCGGTTAAATGCGCGCAGCCAGCCACTCCTGTGACGATGGGTATATAGCGTTAAATACTTTTGCAATATTAGATGCTATCACAGTGAAAAACGGCTGTACATTTCTTCACGTTAAACAAAGTGAGAAGGGGGGGCACCCGATATATGATAAAAGAGGTCACAGGAGTCATTAGCAAAATAAATCTTTTAGATTTTCGCCACTGAAAACATTCTGCAGCCTTTCAGGCAAAGCCTCATAGCAGGCTGCGGAGGTAGACGTACTCGCTAAATTTTTCTGAAAAAATGCCGGGTGACGAATTATGAAAGATAAACGTTGGCGGCGGTAGGTCCGCGGAGGCCATTAATACGACAAAACTCAACGCGTATACCGGGGATAAGCGCTTCTGTTTCGTGTTGGCGACATGCTGAAATGTGGACCTGAACATCTTTGCGTCCATCGGAGGGGGTGATGAGACCTTTACCGCTCTTACAATCAAAGGTTTTGACAATTCCTGTCATTTTACGAGACAAACAAATTCCTTAATGGGGATAACGAGGCGCACTATACACGTCAGGAAAAATAATGCCAGCTATATTTGATGGCAATCAAGATTTCCGGATGGCTAAAAGTAGTCGTTCGGCACCATTGTAGATAAATAACATTATGTTCTGGAGAAAGTATTCCCTTTCCTGGCGTCATTGACTGGTGCGGACATCATGGGTTTTGTCGTCGGGCAGGACGGTGAACTAATCTGCCTGGCTTGCTTTTTATCAGTATTTGTAGGTGGTTGCGGGGTTTTACTACCAAAATCGTAGATAAAAATATCCCATGATGCCTGTTGTAAACCAGAACAATGGCCTGAACTGGCCAAAACATGGAATGAAAAAATAAGTAATGACCAAAGCATAAAAGCATGATGTTTCATAGCACCTCCTGTTATATATAATGACTTGTGAAGTTCATCTCCTGAATTATGGAACGTCATTGACATTTTTTATTCAACGAAGAGTTAACCACTCTTAATAATAATGGGTTTTATAGCGAAATAGACTTTTTTATCGCGTGTTCAATATTTGCGTTAGTTATTATTTTTTTGGAATGTAAATTCTCTCTAAACACAGGTGATATTTATGTTGGAATTGTGGTGTTGATTCTATTCTTATAATATAACAAGAAATGTTGTAACTGATAGATATATTAAAAGATTAAATCGGAGCGGGAATAAAGCGTGCTAAGCATCATCGTGAATATAATTACAGCGCCTGCGATGGCATATAACCGTATTGCGGCTGGAGCGTCACGTGAGGACTGTGAAGCACAATGCGATATGTTCTGGTTATATGGCGAGTTTGCTTAATGACATGTTTTTAGCCGATCGGTGTCAGGTTTCTTAATGTGGTTGTGAGATTTTCTCTTTAAATATCAAAATGTTGCATGGTGGGTTTGTTGTTCTATAGTGGCTAAACACTTTATGGTTTCTGTTAAATATATATGCGTGAGAAAAATTAGCATTCAAATCTATAAAAGTTAGATGACATTGTAGAACCGGTTACCTAAATGAGCGATAGAGTGCTTCGGTAGTAAAAATATCTTTCAGGAAGTAAACACATCAGGAGCGATAGCGGTGAATTATTCGTGGTTTTGTCGATTCGGCATAGTGGCGATAACTGAATGCCGGATCGGTACTGCAGGTGTTTAAACACACCGTAAATAATAAGTAGTATTAAGGAGTTGTTATGAAAAATATTATTTTATCCACTTTATTTATTACTACAAGCGTTTTGGTTGTAAATGTTGCACAGGCCGATACTAACGCCTTTTCCGTGGGGTATGCACAAAGTAAAGTTCAGGATTTCAAAAATATCCGAGGGGTAAATGTGAAATACCGTTATGAGGATGACTCTCCGGTAAGTTTTATTTCCTCGCTAAGTTACTTATATGGAGACAGACAGGCTTCCGGGTCTGTTGAGCCTGAAGGTATTCATTACCATGACAAGTTTGAGGTGAAGTACGGTTCTTTAATGGTTGGGCCAGCCTATCGATTGTCTGACAATTTTTCGTTATACGCGCTGGCGGGTGTCGGCACGGTAAAGGCGACATTTAAAGAACATTCCACTCAGGATGGCGATTCTTTTTCTAACAAAATTTCCTCAAGGAAAACGGGATTTGCCTGGGGCGCGGGTGTACAGATGAATCCGCTGGAGAATATCGTCGTCGATGTTGGGTATGAAGGAAGCAACATCTCCTCTACAAAAATAAACGGCTTCAACGTCGGGGTTGGATACCGTTTCTGAAAAGCATAAGCTATGCGGAAGGTTCGCCTTCCGCACCGCCAGTCACAAAACAGGGCTTCTTTACCAGTAACACGTACCTGCCTGTCTTTTCTCTCTTCGTCATAGTGACGCTGTACATAACATCTCACCAGCATAAGCACAGATAAGGGGTTGTGGTAAGCAATCAAGGTTGCTCAGGTAGGTGATAAGCAGGAAGGAAAATCTGGTGTAAATAACGCCTGATCTCACAAGATTCACTCTGAAAAATTTTCCTGGAATTAATCACAATGTCATCAAGATTTTGTGACCGCCTTCGCATATTGTACCTGCCGTTGAACGACTACTGAAAAGTAGCAAGGTATGTATTTTATCCAGGAGAGCGCCTTTTTTGCGCCTGGCAGAAGTCCCCAGCCGCCACTAGCTCAGCTGGATAGAGCATCAACCTCCTAAGTTGATGGTGCGAGGTTCGAGGCCTCGGTGGCGGTCCAATGTGGTTATCGTATAATGTTATTACCTCAGTGTCAGGCTGATGATGTGGGTTCGACTCCCACTGACCACTTCAGTTTTGAATAAGTATTGTCTTGCAATCCTGTTACAGAATAATTTCATTTATTACGTGACAAGATAGTCATTTATAAAAAATGCACAAAAATGTTATTGTCTTTTATTACTTGTGAGTTGTAGATTTTTCTTATGCGGTGAATCCCCCTTTGCGGCGGGGCGTCCAGTCAAATAGTTAATGTTCCTCGCGAACCATATTGACTGTGGTATGGTTCACCGGGAGGCACCCGGCACCGCAATTTTTTATAAAATGAAATTCACACCCTATGGTTCAGAGCGGTGTCTTTTTACATCAGGTGGGCAAGCATAATGCAGGTTAACTTGAAAGATATGATCAATAGCAGAAACCAGTGATTTCGTTTATGGCCTGGGGATTTAACCGCGCCAGAGCGTATGCAAGACCCTGGCGCGGTTGGCTGGTGATCGTTCAATAGTGCGAATATGAATGGTTACCAGCCGCTGCGAATTCTACCTGGGTCACTTAATAAAGCAAAACATTTAAACGCTCAACAACGACAATTCAGACAGTTCGAACTTTTCTTTAAAAATAGGATTAACCATGCTTAAAAGTGGTTACTAATTAGCCATTATACTACGGTAGTGATTCACATATTCTTTAACGTTACGTTACAGGAAGGTTGAAGTGGAAATGCCTGATGAGTCTTCAGGCATTTCTTAAGGTTAGTTAGCTAAGGAACAGTTACTGAGAACAGGTTTATCATCACCTTCCACCAGTTCAGCCGTTTTGCCTTTGGTATAAAGTTTATAAGTATAATTTTTGTCTATGGCTTCGTAATTTGCTCCGGAGGCCATTTTCATTAACCGCATCGGGATCATCTCGTTTACCTGACTGATAATCGCATAGGCGTTTCCAGCCTCGGTGTTGACGTAAATCACCTCCATAACCTGGTTATCATTACAGGTGTATATAGATTTAGAAATCTCCTGCGAAGCTGCTATAGAGGTGGTACTGGCGCTAAGCGCAGCGAGAAAGAGGGTAAATGGGATCAATTTACGTTTCATCATTAGTATCCTTTGTGCATAAAATTGTCGTTAATTCCCTGAAGAACGGGAGATAAAGCGGCATCAATACGATGAATGCTGTAGTATTCCTGTTTACTGACGAAAAGTGCGCCAGAAAAGCGTATTATAATTTATCCATCACTGACATATGTGATGAGTAGACAAATCTTAAAATCATAAACTATAGGCTGCAAATCATTATGGTGCGATAGAAAATGATTGTCACCACTGCTCAATACTATGGCATAAAAACCGAAGAAAACGGTACTGTTCACTGTCTCGTTTCATACGGTATCTGTCAGTGAAACTATTTCTTCAAATGATGGTCTTTTTATTATCGATCAGATAATGGCATCAACAGGGGTTATTCAGGAGTATATGTGAAAAAGTGGCTTATAGGAGGGATATTGATCGCAAGTTTTCTGACCGGTTGTCTGATGTGGCACAACATTGATAAATGGTTTAATAAAGATATAGAATTTTTCTACGTCGGAGACGATAGCTAAAATTCCTGTGAGTTGGCAACGGGTGTCATATCTTTAGGTATGGCGCCCGGAGCCGCCGGGCGCAAATTGTAGGTGTATAAATGTCATTTCATTAAAATTTTAGCGACAACATGGACAGTCACTACCGCGTGCTAACGGCCCTCTGAAGTCACAAGATGAATAAGCCAGTTTTTTGTTTCAGCGGTGACTGAAACATATTTTGCTCCTGGTGGGCTTACCGCCAGTTGCTGAAAAAGACAACGATGATGTAACTGTTGCAGAGACTGACGAATACGACGACCGTGAATTTTATTTTTGGCGACCATATTTCCTCCCAAAAGGCCGCCCGAAGGCGGCGCTGGGTTTGATAATGGAGAAGGGCGTTGGTCACTGCCATAACCAACCTGTATACATTAATGCAATTGATAATCATTATCAATTGTACTGGTGGAGAAAAATTGTAAAGATGAAGGGACAGAGGAAATGGCAATGAACGGGATGAGATTTTTCGTTAACCACTTAAATTCGTGACTAAAAAAAGGCTTTTATAGACTTGAAAATGTTTTTCCCGTCCCTATGTAGTCAGTGGACAAGCAATGCTTGCCTTGATGTTGAACTTTTGAATAGTGATTCAGGAGGTTAATGATGGCACTCAGAACCTTGTCAGCACTTCCCGTGTTCGCTGATTCTCTTTTCTCTGACCGTTTCAACCGTATTGATAGACTTTTCAGTCAATTAACAGGAGATACGCCAGTCACTGCGACGCCAGCTTACGATCTGCAAAAGCGCGATGCGAATAACTATCTGCTTACCGTGAGCGTTCCTGGCTGGAAAGAGGAAGAGCTTGAAATTGAAACGGTTGGCGGCAACCTGAATATTACGGGTAAACACACTGAAGAGACGGTAGAGGATCAGACGCACTGGATTTATCGTGGTATTCGTAAGGCGGATTTCCAGTTGAGTTTTTCTTTGCCTGAACATGCTAAGGTGAATAATGCGAAACTGGAACAGGGCCTCTTGTTGGTCGAGATTTACCAGGAGATCCCTGAAAGCGAGAAACCGAAAAAAATTGCCATAGAAAGCAAACCAAAGGCGATTGAACACAAATCATAATCGCGTTAATGAAGGCCCGTTTAGACGGGCCTTCATTGCCTGTAGCGAAAAGTATCCCGTCATGCTTGTAGGCACAGATCGCTAAATATTATAGCCCTGACCTCTATATTATCCCGTGCCACTGACCTCGTCGCCATTGGACGGTGGTAAGTTGGAATTATCCGCGAGGTCAGTCCAATTTTTGTCCACTCTCGACATTCTGCCTGTTATGGGCGCGATACCTGAATATAAATTCGTATAGCGGTTGATCGTTTTCACCGCGTTGATGCTATTTCTGCTAACACTACTTTCATACGTAAAAAAGCTGATGCTTTTTACCTTATTTAATAGAGGCAGGTATGAAATTAGTGCTCGTCAATCGGCAGGTCATTTTACCGGAAAGCGGAACCGAGTCCTTCCAGTGCCATGCCTCTACGCTTGTTCGCTTACCGTGCGGTACGCTCGTGGCCGCATGGTTCGCGGGGTTGCGCGAAGGAAGCGAAGATACAGCCATCTGGCTATCTCGCTATGAACATAATATCTGGACAACACCGCAGCGAGTGGCGGCACGCGAGGGGGAAGCGCACTGGAATCCGGTGTTATTTTACCCGTCGGATTAAATTGTGGTTATTTTATAAAGTAGGCAGCGACGTACACGTGTGGAAAACCTGGTTTATCACCTCCAGCGATCGAGGATTTACCTGGAGTACGCCAGCTCCGTTGGTTAACGATGATATTTTGCCGCGCGGTCCCGTAAAAAATAAACTCCTGCTGGCATCAAATGGCGCCTGGATTGCGCCAGGGTCGATTGAAAGTCCTGAACGGTGGAGGGCATTTGTGGATCGATCCTCTGACGAAGGAAAACACTGGAATATCTCTTTTGTTCCGCTGGAGCCTGATAACGCTATTTCCGGGACAAACGTAGCGTTGTGGGATGGTGTAAAAAAGGGGATGTTGTGGGAATGTTGTCTGGAAAACCTCCTGCGCTGGGATGGCGTTATTCAGCCTACGCTGTGGGAGTCTTCTCCGGGGCATATCCATATGTTGTTACGAAGCACACGCGGGGCAATTTTTCGCAGTGATTCAATCGACTATGGCGCTACCTGGTCTGTTGCCCGCGCGACATCTTTACCGAATAATAATAGTGGTATCGATCTGGTTAGTATGCAGGACGGTACGCTGATTCTTGCGTTAAATCTGGTCAACGGCAACTGGGGAAAGCGCTATCCGCTTTCACTGATTGCTTCCCAAGATAATGGCGAATCATGGCTACCGCTACTGGACCTGGAAAGTGACCACTGTGAGTATTCTTATCCCGCTATTATTAGCGAGGGCGGCGTCGTACATATCACCTACACGTGGAACCGGAAAAATATCGTATATTGTCGATTACAAACGGTGTAAGGCGCTATCAGTCGAAACCGATAGCGCTGGAATAATAATGCCTTGCCCGGCGTGCTCTCTCACGCCGGGATGGCCGAAATAGTCATGATTTACCGGGTAACATCCTTGAAAATGTATCATCTTTTTGTATGTAATGGTGAAACAACGCCGCTGCTGCATGCATGGCAATCAGGAAATAGCCGATATTGGCCAGCATTTCATGAATACGCTTTATATCCGATTTTAGGGCGCTATCTGGCGTCAAAAATACCGGTACAGTAAAACCAAAAAAGCTCCAGCTTTTCCCGCCTGATGCCATCATCGCGACGCCCAGCAGCGGTAAGGCGAGAAAAGTGAGATAAAGCGCGATATGCATTAATTTAGCGGCTACGTGCTGCCAGTGAGGAGGGGGAGGCGTAATGACCGGATCCGGGTATTTGTGTTTAAGATATAACCGTAAAAACATCAGCGCCCAGACCAGAACGCCCATATCATAGTGCGTGTCTTTCATAAACAGGTAAACGCTGGAGCCTTTTGGCGCCCACCCCCGTAACTCAATAGCAGCATATGCGATGCCTGTCAGGAGCAGTGTTAACCAGTGAAGCGTTATTTGCAGTCTTGAGAAATGTGCCATTATTATTATCCTTTATTAACAACTGCTTGTAGAGTATGCGTAAAATCTTAACAGAACCTTAAAGCGGGGGCTGAGTCGCAAGGAACAGACAGAGATAGCGGCACGTAAAATGGGATAAAAAGCCGGCGGCATCGCCGGCTTACTGTTGTTATTGTCCTCTTACGACAACACAGGTTTTACCATAAAACGGATATGAACCTGTAGTTTCATAATCAACACTCGACACTAAAGAAATATCGCCCGCTTTTTTCGCTGAATCAATAGATGCGTCGCCGGTATTTACAATACCCAATACCGTTTGCGCACACGCTTTACCGGTTTTGGTTGCCGGGAGACTCGTGGCAGTAATTGGCCCTTTAACATCCGTATATAAGCCAATCCCTGTCGGTGATGGTCCTGTAGCACACCCCGTTAAAAGAGAACCAATAAAGATAATTGAAAAAATGTGTTTTTTATTTGTCATGGGATTAGTCCATTATAAATTAATAGAAAACTTACCGTCCGAAAATGTCCGGACAGTCATTAAAAAAGTGGTGTATATTAAATATGCGATATTACTCTTTGCACCCTCCTGTTGATGTCGTACCTGACGGACAAATATCCGTTGAAGCCGGATATATTCCCCATGCCGTGTTTTTATAACTTGTGCATCCTGTCAGCAATGAGAACAGTACGGCTAAAAAAATCATCACGAGCCCTGGCGGCGTTAACATTTTTCGGTTGGACTCCATAGCATGTCATTTCATCGGGTTGCCATATGACTGGCGTTCTGCTGGTAAGTTTCATTAACGCCCGGTTCGTTTAATATTGGTTTAGGTTTAAAGCCAGGAGGCGCTAATTACGATACCTTCTTACGTTTCAGTACTGACTAATAATGTTGAGAAAATGAACAGCGTCGGGTGGGAAGACGCAATACAGAATAGAAAGGAAATAAGAGAATAAGATGGCGTTAATTAACCCGGTATTCCTGGCGTCATTTCCCTTGCGTTTTATCCCCGTCAAAAGCGGCCTTTAGCTCACGTTGGCGCTCCCGACGTTTGTGCGTATGATGTTTTTAAAAGATCGTCATACTTTCTGTTCTGCGTCAATTTTTTCATTACAAATGCTCGCCATAATGCCGTCCTCAGGAGGTCTCCCGACGTTTATGCTGCGCCGGGAGAAACAAAAACAACGCATAATCTGGGACAAATTGATGATTAAAGGCAAACTGGCGCTCGTGACGTGCGCGCTGACTCTGGTATTCACTTCGTCGCTTTTCGCCGCGTCGGACACGGCAGACGGTCGTACCCTGAAGCTGGCCATTGGCCCTGAGCCAACGGAAGGCTTTGATCCTATGCTGGGCTGGAGCCACGGCAGCTACTTATTGCTTCATGCGCCGTTGCTTAAGCAAAACGCCGACATGAGTTGGGGTAATTTACTGACGGAAAAAGTGGATACCAGCCCCGTCGGTAAAATCTGGACGCTAACCTTAAAGCCCGGGCTGAAATTCTCCGATGGCTCGCCATTAACTGCCGAAGATGTCGTTTTTACATACAATAAAGCGGCGAAGAGCGGCGGTAAAATTGACATGGGCAATTTTAGCCATGCGCGAGCGCTGGACGCACGCCGAATTGAGATGACGCTGAGCCATCCGCAGAGCACCTTTGTGAATGTACTCGGGTCGTTAGGGATTGTTCCGGCCAGCCGTTATGATGAAAAAACGTTCGCCCGCGAACCGATAGGCGCCGGTCCGTACCGACTGGTCAGCTTTCAGCCGGGTCAGCAACTGATCGTTGAAGCTAATCCCTGGTATGCGGGTAAAAAGAATGACTTTAACCGGCTGGTTTTTGTCTTTCTGGATGAAGATAATGCTTATGCCGCCGCGCGCAGCGGACAGTTGGGACTGGTGCGCATTGCCCCTTCTATGGCGGTGGCCCCGCAGCAGGATAATCTTAAACTCTGGGTACGCGATAGCGTTGAAAACCGGGGCATTGTCTTCCCGATGGTGCCTGCCGGTAAAAAGGATGCTAACGGTTATCCTGTCGGCAACGATGTGACCGCTGATGTCGCTATCAGACGCGCAATTAACTATGCCATTAATCGTAAGCAACTGGCGGAACAGGTGATGGAAGGCCATGCGATACCCGCCTATAGCGCGGTGCAGGGATTGCCGTGGCAAAATCCTTCAGTGATATTCAGCGATGGCGATATTGCAAAAGCGCGCGCCATCCTGGAAGAGGCTGGCTGGAAGATAAACCGTGCGGGCGTGCGTGAAAAAGCGGGTAAAGAAGCGCGTCTGACCTTATGGTATGCCAGTGGCGACAGCACCCGACGGGATCTGGCCGAGGCGGTGCGCGCCATGTTGCAGCCTTTAGGCATTGTCGTCTCGTTGCAATCGGGAAGCTGGGAAACTGTAGAGCGCCATATGCACGCTAACCCTACGCTGTTTGGCTGGGGAAGTCTGGACCCGATGGAACTCTTCCATCACTACAGTGGGAAAGCCGCTGGTGTGGAATATTATAACCCGGGCTATTACAGCAACCCTGCGGTAGAAGCACATCTGAAACAGGCTATAGATGCGCCTGACTGGCAAAAGGCGATTCCTTTCTGGCAGCAGGTTGAGTGGGATGGGAAGCAGGGCGCGGGCGTCCAGGGCGATGCGGCATGGGCATGGCTGCTTAATATTCAGCATACCTATCTGGCCAACCCCTGTATTGATCTGGGAAAAGGCGCGCCAGAAATCCACGGTAGCTGGTCGGTGTTAAACAATCTTGATGACTGGACCTGGACCTGTCGGTGATGAAATTGTTCTTCAGTCATTTTTTGCGGCTGATTATTCTGTTGGTGCTGGTGGCTGCCGGCACCTTCATTTTGCTTAGCTTTTCGCCCGTTGATCCTATCCGTGCTTATATTGGCAACGATCTGCTCCATGTTCCGCCAGAACAATATGCGCGGATTGCGGCGCGCTGGGGGCTCGACCAGCCGCTGTGGGAGCGTTTCGGTCACTGGTTTTGGCGTCTGCTCCAGGGTGACATGGGGTATTCCATGCTGTTCAACATGCCTGTCGCCAGCGTGATCCGGGAACGTTTTGCGACGTCATTCGCGCTGCTGGCGGGCGCCTGGCTATTGTCTGGTGTGCTGGGCGTGACATTGGGTTTTCTGGCCGGACGTTTTCTCCACCGTTGGCCGGATAAGATGATTTGCCGTATCAGCTACTTATTGTCATCGTTGCCCACTTTCTGGATAGCAATGCTGTTGCTGGCGCTATTTGCCGTCCGCTGGCCGGTATTACCTGTTTGTTGCGCCTGGGACCCCGGAAATAATGCAGGAACAGCTCTTTTATCGGAACGTTTACGCCATCTTGTGTTGCCGGTATGTGCGTTAAGTCTATTGGGCATGGGGCAAATTGCGCTGCATACGCGAGAAAAAATAGCCAGCGTAATGAAGAGCGAATTTATTCGTTTTGCGCGCGCTCAGGGGGATAAAGGATGGTCGCTGTTACGTCACCAGGTGTTACGTCATGCGATTACCCCAGCACTCTGTTTACAGTTTGCTTCTCTGGGCGAACTGATGGGGGGAGCGTTACTGGCAGAAAAAGTCTTTGCGTATCCGGGGCTGGGACAGGCCACTATCGATGCCGGCCTGCGTGGCGATGTCCCGCTACTCATGGGGATCGTTTTATTCTGTACACTATTAGTGTTTGCCGGAAATACGATTTCAGCCTGGCTTGTGGTGGTGCTTAATCGATCGCTGGAGCGTCCCGATGCTCTATAATCCTGCCCCGACGTTGTTTCGTCTGATCCTCTCCGTTACCTGTCTGCTGTTTATTGCCGGATACGGTTATGCCACGTTGAGCCAGCCGCCAGAGGTTAATCTGCTTGCCCGGCATCTGTCGCCTGATATCCAGCACTGGTTTGGCACCGATAATCTGGGGCGCGATGTATGGCTTCGTTGCTTTCAGGGGGCCTTCACCAGTTTACAAATTGGCGTTGGCGCCGCGCTGTGCAGCGGCGTTATCGCGCTAGTGATGGCGGCAGTGGTGCGCATTCATCCCCGGCTGGACCTCCTGATGCGGTTGATAACCGATGCTATGCTCGCCATGCCGCATTTACTTTTGCTGATCCTTATCTGTTTTACGCTCGGCGGCGGTAAAAGCGGCGTCATTGCGGCCGTGGCGTTAACGCACTGGCCCCGTCTGGCGCTGATTCTGCGCGCCGACGCGGAGCGGGTAGCGCAGAGTGACTACCTGACATTGACCTATCGTCTGGGGCATGGACACCTTTATTGCTGGCGATATCACTATTTTCCGGCGCTATTGCCGCAATGGTTGACGGGAACGTTATTGATGTTTCCTCATGCGGTATTGCACAGCGCGGCATTAAGTTTTCTGGGGTTTGGGCTGGCGCCGCATGAGCCTTCGCTGGGGCTGTTGCTGGCGGATGCGTTACGGTTTATTAGCCATGGTAACTGGTGGCTGGTGCTGTTTCCCGGCCTAATGTTATTCACGCTGGTGATGCTCTTCGATCAGTTTGCGCGCGCCATTCAGCGGCTGTGGCTAAGGAGTGACGTATGCTAAGTTTACAACAGGTTACGCTGGAAAGCGCGCGTTATCGCTGGTATGGCACGAGACGCTGGTCGCCGTTATTACAGAATGTCTCTTTTGATATCGCACCCGGCGAAATGGTGGCATTGGTTGGCGGCAGCGGGGAGGGAAAAAGTCTGCTGCTGCAATGCCTGCTCGATCTGCTGCCGGAAAACTTACGCTTTCGGGGGGAGATTACGCTTGATGGCAACCGGCTGGACAGACATACCATCAGGCAGCTTAGGGGCAATACGTTTAGCTACGTGCCGCAGGGGGTACAGGCGCTTAATCCCATGCTGAATATCAGAAAACATTTGAACAGAGCATGTCATCTGACCGGACGCGCCTGGGATGAGACGCAGATGGTACAGCTATTACAGCAAAGCGATCTTGAACCGACAGTCCTGGAACGCTTTCCCCGCCAGCTCTCTGGCGGGATGGCTAAACGAATTCTGGCGTGCCACGCCTCGCTCAGCCAGGCTCGTTATATCCTCGCGGATGAGATCACCGCCTGGCTTGATACCGCACTGGCAAACCAGTTGCTTGAGCACTTGCGAGGTCTCTGCGAGCGGGGATGCGGCGTGCTGTGGGTGACTCATGACCTGCTGCTGGCGGCGCGGTATGCCGATCGCATTGTGGCGCTGCATCAGGGTTATATCACGGACAATATCCGCTGCGAGCAGTTACAGCCGGAAGAGATGAGTGAGCCGTTAAAACGGCAATGGCAAGCATTGCCTGAACTAAACCCGTTATTTATGCCGACCGGAGAGGGAATAGAATGCTGAGCTGCCGCGACCTCGTTATTCGTCAGGGCGGGAAAGTCTTATGGCAGAACCTGACGTTTACGATTTCTGCCGGTGAACGGGTAGGAATTCATGCGCCAAGCGGAACGGGGAAAACAACGTTGGGGCGCGTCCTGGCCGGATGGCAAAAGCCGACGGCGGGCGACGTTCTGCTGGACGGCAGCCCGTTACCCCTGCATCAGTATTGTCCGGTACAGCTTGTCCCCCAGCATCCTGAACTGACGTTTAATCCCTGGCGAAGCGCCGGAGACGCTGTACGTGATGCCTGGCAGCCTGACCCGGAAACGATGAGGCGTTTGCATGTGCAGCCCGAGTGGCTGACGCGTCGGCCAATGCAGCTCTCAGGCGGGGAGTTGGCGCGTATTGCGATACTGCGCGCGCTTGACCCACGAACGCGTTTTCTGATTGCCGACGAAATGACGGCGCAACTCGATCCGTCTATTCAAAAAGCGATATGGGTATACGTGCTTGAGGTGTGCCGCAGCCGTTCATTAGGGATGTTGGTGATTAGTCATCAGTCTGCGCTACTTGATCAAGTCTGTACCCGCCATTTACAGGTGGAATAGCCGCAAGTCGTTTCTCCGCATTGCCGTGTCGCCGTTAACGCACCGGGAACCCATGGGTTCCCGGTATTGTCGGCAGAGATTTTACTGCATGACGCGTTTATCTGCGTTTTTTGCATCAGCGGTATTACTGTAGTCCCTGGTCTCTTCAACCTGTACAGGGGCTCTGACAACCAGACCAGGCAGCGCCAGTTCGATATCATTCTCAATGAGTTTTTCAATAATACGGATATTTATCTCTTGCTGAATATCCATGTATTTATTGTAATCCGCGGTATTGACGATATGCACCACCTCATAGGTCAGCCGATCCTGACCAAAGGCCAGTAGATGGGCGCGGTCGAATTGTGTTTCGCCGACATCGGTAATAATCTTTTTCACCATATCGCCGATGAGGCGTAACTTTTCCGGCGGTGTCGCAGTGGCGACGCCAAAAGTAAACACGATACGACGCGTTTGCATCCGCTTATAGTTGTGTATGGTTTGCTGCAACAACTGCGCGTTCGCACAAACGATCTGTTCGCCGCTGAGGCTACGGATGCGAGTGGTTTTCAAACCGATATGTTCAATCGTACCGGCTACATCATTAAAGACGACGAAATCGCCGATCTCGAAGGGCTTATCGAAACCAATCGACAGCGAAGCGAAGACATCGCTCAGAACGGTTTGTACCGCCAGGGCAATAGCAATACCGCCCACGCCGAGGCTGGCTACCAGTGCGGTAATATCCACGCCGACGTTCGCCAGGATGGAGAGCAACATCATAGACCAGACGAGCACGCGCAAAATCATACCAAGAATGACTAACGTCACCGGGTTTTTATTGGAGCCTGGGGCATACAGTAAATGACGCATCCATGACTGTACGCCCTGATCAAGCCAAATCGCCATTTGAATCGCAACCACTAAAAACCAGGCGTGAGAGAGGGTAGAGAATAACCGGTCGGGCAGGGCGACAAAGCGCAGGCTAAAGAGAAATGCGGCAAAAAAGATTAGCATCTTACTGGTCTTTTTCAGCATCTCGAAAACAATAGGCCGCAGCCGCCCATGAGCATCATTCTTTTTATCCGGGCGTTGTAGCGCTTTATAGACCACATTAAGTAGCCAGTTGATGAGCCAGTAAGTAATGAGGGTGACGAAAAAAACGACCGCCAGATTGATCCAGAACGTCGTTGACATCAGCATCGCAACGATATTTAGTCGTGCTAAATACTCCATTTTACCTCCGATGAAAAGCAGATGAACATTACAGTATAGACGTCACATCACGGAGGCCGATTTCCGGCTTTACTATTGCTGTTTTATTCAGCACTTTTGTTCAAAAAGTATGAAAAAGAGGGGTAGCCGTTTGGCTATCCCGGCGTTTCTGTGCAGACTTATCTACTCCTCTTAATAAAATAAGGAGTCATTTATGCAACAAGAACATCGTGAGTGTATTGAGCAGTGTTATGAATGCGCGGCGGCGTGTGATATCTGCGCCTCTTCTTGTCTGCGTGAAGATAACGTCGAAATGATGAAGCACTGCATCCAGTTAGATATGCAATGTGCGGCCATTTGTCGCCTGGCGGCGCAATTTATGGCATTGGAAAGCGAGTACTCACAAAAATTATGCCGCCTGTGCGCGGATATCTGCAAAGCCTGCGCCGAAGAGTGTGCAAGGCACGATCACGACCATTGCCAGAATTGCGCGCGGGCATGCAGCCAATGCGCAGACGCCTGCCTTAAAATGGCCGCGTAATTTTTCTTCCGCCATTAGCTCAACCGGATAGAGCATAGAGCTTCTACCTCTAAGGTTCGGGGTTCAATTCCTCGATGGCGGACCAGTTGATATCAAAAAAGGCCACCTGCGCGGTGGCCGCTGAGTTTCTGTTGAAATAAGTGCAATGTTATAATATAACAATCATCTTTCTAAGAAAGATGAGGGTAACGTTTTGGTGATTCATTTAAAAAAACTGACAATGCTTCTGGGAATGCTGTTGGTCAATAGTCCTGCCTTCGCGCATGGTCATCATGCTCATGGCGCGCCGATGACGGAGGTTGAGCAAAAAGCGGCAGCGGGCGTGTTTGATGACGCGAATGTACGCGATCGCGCGCTCACCGACTGGGATGGTATGTGGCAATCCGTCTATCCTTATCTGGTCAGCGGCGAGCTGGACCCTGTCTTCAGACAAAAGGCGAAGAAAGACCCGGAGAAAACGTTTGAGGATATTAAAGCGTATTATCGCAAAGGATACGTGACGAATGTTGAGACGATCGGCATTGAAAATGGCGTTATAGAATTCCATCGCGACAATAACGTTGCATCCTGTAAATACAATTATGCCGGCTATAAAATTCTGACTTACGCATCGGGTAAAAAAGGGGTGCGCTACCTGTTCGAATGTAAAGATGCGAATAGCAAAGCGCCTAAATATGTTCAGTTTAGCGATCATATCATTGCCCCGCGCAAATCGGCGCACTTCCATATCTTTATGGGAAATACCTCGCAGCAGGCATTGTTGCAAGAGATGGAAAACTGGCCTACCTATTATCCTTATCAGTTAAAGGCGAATGAGGTCGTTGACGAAATGCTACATCATTAAGTCTGATTGCAATGTTAAAAGCTCGCTATGAATAGCGGGCTTTTTTTCTGCCGTTATGCCATATTTCTGGCAATCAATATAAAAAATACCTGCGCCCCCGGAGCAACGATGACGCTGTCCATACCGCCCTCGATTCAATGCCAAACGGAAGCGGCGTGTCGCCTGATTACTCGTGTCACAGGCGATACGTTGCGTGCTATTCATTTATATGGTTCCGCTGTCGCGGGCGGTCTGAAGCCAAACAGCGACATTGATCTACTGGTGACAATATGCCAGCCGCTGACGGAGGCCCAACGCGCAACGCTGATGCAGGAATTGCTGGCGCTTTCATCGCCGCCGGGGGCGTCGGCAGAAAAACGCGCTCTGGAGGTCACTGTCGTGCTTTATTCGCAGCTGGTTCCCTGGTGTTTTCCACCTGCCCGGGAAATGCAATTTGGCGAGTGGCTAAGAGAGGACATTTGTCAGGGGATTTATGAACCAGCGCAGCAGGACTGGGACATTGTGTTACTGATAACCCAAATTCTGGAAACCAGTATACCGCTAAAGGGAGAACGCGCGGAACGGCTGTTCACGCCAGCCCCTGCGGCGCAGTTGCTGAAGGCCTTGCGTTATCCCCTCGACCTTTGGCAATCCACGGCAGATGTGCAGGGAGATGAGTATCATATCGTTTTAACCCTGGCGCGTATCTGGTATACCCTTTCTACCGGGAGATTTACCTCTAAGGATGCGGCGGCTGACTGGCTGTTACCTCAGTTGCCAGAAGATTATGCTGCCACGTTGCGTGCGGCGCAGCGTGAATATTTAGGTCTGGAGCAACAGGACTGGCATATTTTGCTGCCTGCGGTCGTACGCTTTGTGGATTTTGCCAAAGCGCACATCCCCACGCAGTTCACATAAGATGCCCCAGGACGTCTGTCAGGTTGCGCAAACGGCGTTCCTCAACTACTACTTAATAGGTTCTCATCGCTGAAGTAAGCAGATGATCTTATGCGGGCCATCGAATGGATATTCCCACATGGCTCTCGTTTTGTTGAGGTGGATATGACTGGTTCCGCATCATCTGTTTTAAAGACAGATACAAGACTATTGAGCGAAAACCTGTTTCTTAATTATGGTCTGGAGTCCTTATTTAAGGACGTCGCAATAATAGCTGGCAACGTAAATTATATTATTTTTGATATCGACGATTACTACACCGTACAGCAGTATATTACTTCCACATTTAAAGCGGTACTCATTGGAATTGTTACCCATAATGAATATAACTTTATTGATGAACATCATGCTATATATCGAATAAAGGTCGATGCCTCTATTGCTGAGTGGCGCGAATTACTAATTTTGGCCGCTGCTGGTCAATTTTTTCCCAGGTCAGAGAAAGTCAGATTAACGGCGAATGAAAGAAATGCTTTGGCGATGCTTGTTAAAGGAATGGATATCCGACAAATAAGCTGTGAGCTGAATGTACATTTAAAAACTATTTACTCAGTACGCTACCATGTTCTGACTAAATTAGGTTGTAGAACAGTTCTGGACTATCAAATACTGTCCGTTTCTAAAGCCTTTACGCACTGGCTTACAATAAATAATGTTGATAATGTAATTCCCCGTGTAAATAGTAAGGTCATTGCTTAATAATAATTTGCTTCTGATGGCGTTTAGGTTCACTATGCTTTCTTACATCATCATGAGGCCAGACAGGCATGGCTACTTTTAGTATTAGCGCAATGGCGGCGCAGTGTGGTGTCACAACAGCAAATATCAGGTCCTGGGAACGCTATGGCCTGCTCCAACCTATCAAAGATGAAGCTGGCAATCGTTTTTATTGCATAGAAGATGCTATCAGAATACAGCATATTATCGACGCGTTAAGTAAAGGCTTCTCATTAAAAGAGATTAAACCTGCCCTCTATGGTGAAGAAACGCATTGCCGCTCGGGATGGTTATTCTACCAGGAAGAGATTTTAGCGCAGTGTAGAAAATTCGAACCCGCCAAATTGCGAAAATTACTCTGGCGTTATGGTCGGGAAATTCCGCCGTGTATCGTAATTGAGTCAATACTGCGTCCTTTACGGCTGTGGTTGTCCGCAGGCGATGATGATGCACGCCGATTTGAAAAGGCATTACTGGATACTGCGATTATTGAATACGCCACGTTCCAGCTAAGTAGCGTACGAAAGGCGCCAGCAGGCACAATGCTTATTGCTGCGTTTTCGCTGAACGACCCCATTGAGCTATGGCTGGAAACGATTAAATATTGTAGTGAAGGTATGCGAGTTGAAGTCATCCCCTGGCAGGCGCCGATGCCCGATCTTTTATCAACGTCTTTCGAGCATATTGTTCTGTGGCATGATGAGACATTAACTCCCGCGCAGGAAAATCTTATTCAGGCTTTAAAAGAGTCGGGTAAATTTAGTCTTCATGTGAAAAATGGCTCAGGCTTAACATTACTGCCAGCCGTATACCGGCAGCATGAGATGCCCGAAAGCATGCAGCATGTTGCACCGCAAATCCATGCAAACGGCTACGAAAAATCAGGCACCGCACGTTGAGGCATCTGCATTATTAACGAACAGGGGAGGAGTAACCCCTCCCTTGTTTATACCCTTCATACTTCAAGTTGCTTATGTGTTGGCTACGGATTACTCGGCCCATCCATAGGCCTCGCCCTGACGGGCCGTCGCAAGCGACGTTCAAATCTGCTCCCGGCAGATTTGTCGTTCACCCCAGTCACATAGTTATCTATGCTCCTGGGGACTCACTCCCTTGCCGCCTTTAAGCAACTCGAATTATTTTGGGTATATATTAGATGTCGTCAGGTGTCTGAAACAAAACGGCTTCTAAGGCATTACGGTAAATATCAAGCTGCACTACGTCTTTTTCTGTTTCCAGTTTTTCAATAAGTTTGGCGATGATATCCTTATTTGAGACATGCTGCTGCGATTGCAATAGTTCGTAAGTAATTTCCTGAATAGCTCGCTGTTCACATAACATATGTGCAGAAAAAGGATTGCCAGTACTATTTTGTTCGTTGACTAGTGTAATGGTAGTCATATTTCACCATATTCGATGTAAATTGAAGCCGATCTCCCTGAGCGGGGGAGAGAAATTAGTGACCTATTAAAGTTAGACCTATATCATAAAACTGTAATAAAAAATCATAAAAACGTGATATGCATCACATTTGTGTGATTTGTTGTATATTTTATACACTTTAAATGAAGGTGAAGATTCCGCAGAATCAACGGCCTGTTCTTTCTATCACTCCAGTTTAAACGAATAAGCATTAATACCCATCTGTAATAATTACTTAATGTTATCTTAATAAAGGTAAATTACTGTCAAGCCTCCGTAAAAGGAGGTTGATTAATGATTCGTCATATCGCCATTTTTCTTTGTTCTTTATTGATGTGCAGCACCACTTTTGCCGATTCGGTAACGTCGGTATCGCTTGGCGCGCTCTTAACCGCGCTCAATGAACGCATGTTATTAATGAAAGATGTGGCTGCTTATAAAATGAAGCACCATCTGCCGATAGAGGATTTCACACGTGAACAAAATGTTTTTGCCGAGGCTGAAGAAGAAGCGAAAAATAACGGTCTGGACCCGCATTCGATAACCCCTTTTATTCGTTCGCTAATGGATGCCAGTAAAGCGATACAGTACCGCTATTTAGCGCAGTGGCGAACCGGCTCAGAACCCTCCTTTCCGATACAAACCTTGTCGGTCACCCGGCAACGTATTCGACAACTTGATAATCAAATGTTGATCATTATCAGCCAGCGCTTGATGGTCGGCGCTTTCAGCCACGACGATATGGTGTGGCTGAGAGCGCAGTTTAATGCGCCGAATCTGAATGAGAGCGATATCAGTAATGTGTTGGCAGCCTTATCTTTGGTGCGACGCGCGCGTTAACTCCACATGAGGAGAGGTGGGCCAATACCTGGTGATTGCCTGCGGAGGTAGCGATAAAAGAACGCTTTTAGGTGATTTGGATATAAGCGTGGCGGAATAGCGGCTGGAGAGACGTGGTTTCGCTTCCCATCTTCCGGTGCATTCGTTAGCATACTGTTTCGCAGCTAAGCGTAAATGTTTTCAGGAAGAGGTTAATGTGTTCGCGGAGTATGGTGTTCTGAATTATTGGACGTACCTGGTCGGGGCGATTTTTATCGTTCTGGTACCGGGGCCGAATACGCTTTTTGTGCTTAAAAATAGCGTGGGACGCGGGGTTAAAGGAGGATATCTTGCCGCATGCGGCGTGTTTATCGGCGATGCGATATTAATGTTTCTGGCGTATGCGGGCGTGGCGACGCTGATCAAAACAACGCCGGTTCTGTTTAACATTGTTCGCTATCTCGGCGCGTTTTATCTGCTCTACCTTGGCGCAAAAATCCTTTACGCCACTCTGACCTCAAAAGGGCGTGCGGCGACGGAAACGGTAGTTCCTTTTGGCGCTATTTTTAAGCGTGCTTTAATTCTTAGCCTGACGAATCCTAAAGCCATACTTTTTTATGTTTCCTTTTTTGTGCAATTTATTGATGTTACTGCGCCGCATACTGGCGTGTCATTTTTTATTTTGGCCACCACCCTTGAAATTGTCAGTTTTTGCTATCTGAGCTTTTTAATTCTTTCTGGCGCTTTTGTAACCCACTATATTGGTACCAAAAAGAAACTGGCAAAAGTGGGCAATTCTTTGATTGGCCTTCTTTTCGTCGGGTTTGCCGCCCGCCTGGCAACGCTCCAGTCTTAACCCTCCCGGACCCGTCGTCAACGGCGGGTCATTGCTCTCCTTTCGGTGTTATTGCGTGGAAAACAGCAAAATAGTAACCAATAAATGGTATTTAAAATGCTGTTTTTGGAGCGTAACCTTTTTACGACAGCGATGAGATTATCGCTGAGTAACCTGCGGGAAGAGGGAAGCAAATGCGGCAAATTCCACAAAATCATATCCATACACGTTCCACGCCCTTCTGGAACAAAGAGACGGCGCCAGCCGGAATTTTCGAACGCCACCTTGATAAGGGAACGCGACCCGGCGTTTATCCTCGTCTCTCGGTGATGCAGGGGGCGGTCAAATATCTCGGATACGCTGATGAACATTGCTCTGAGCCGGAAGAGATCATGGTGATCAATGCCGGCGAGTTTGGCGTGTTTCCTCCGGAAAAGTGGCACAATATTGAGGTCATGACGGATGATACCTATTTTAACATCGACTTTTTTGTCGCGCCGGAAGTACTGATGGAAGGGGCGACCTCACGAAAAGTCATTCATGCCGGGAGAGAATAATAATGGGAAAGGCCACTTATACCGTCACGGTCACGAATAATAGCAACGGCGTCTCTGTGGACTATGAAACGGAAGCACCGATGACGTTGCTGGTACCTGAAGTTGCAGCAGAAGTTGTGAAGGATTTGGTCAATACCGTGCGTTCCTACGATACCGAAAACGAACACGACGTTTGCGGTTGGTAAGGATCTTGTAGTATCTATTTGATATAAAGTGATTTTTTAAATCAGAAGCCGCATCGCGCGTCGCCAGCGTGATGCGGTTTTTGCGTATTGAAAAGCGCTGTTTATTTACATCAGACATGGGTTGAAAAGAAACATTAAGAAAACATTAAGAATATCGCATTGTTTGCTAATGAGAGCGTATTCATAAAACTTATGATTGGGTATTAAAAACCAGAAGAGTCTTATAATCATGAAACTCGATACCCGATTAACTTCGTCAGCACTTACTCTTGCGCTTGCCGCTGTGGTCATCCCGTTTACGGCGGACTGGCAATTGCCTTTGCTTAACGGCGTGGTGGTCCGATGGATTGAAAACGGACAAGCGTTATGGTTACTGTTTGGGGCGCTATTTACCGCCTGGTATATACGGCCACTTTCCCGTCCCGAAGGGGCAAAGCAGTTTTGGCTATGGGCTGTTGTCTGGTGGGTGGTGCTATTGGGTAGAAGCACCAGTTGGGGGCGTGACTATATCCCTGACGAGCCGCGTATGCTGTTCAGAACGATTTCAGTGCTATTAATTGCTGCGTTAGTCTTGCCAGTCCTGTTTTCTGCCGGGCTCCGTAAGGAGATTGTTCGTCGCCTACGGGACGCTCCTCTGCCATTGTGGCTGTTTACCGTGACGGCATGTTCATATCTGATTTCCGACACTGTCGAGCATCATCGGTGGTTGTCGCTGATATTCCTGCATAACGCTCGTTACACAGATTTGATTGAAGAGCTTTATGAAGTGCCATTTATGATCGGTTTGTTTATGGTGACCGTGGTGTTTATGCAGCAGGACAAGCAGGATGAATGTACGGCGCTGGAGATGACCCCGTATCACGCAAAATAGCGCGGCTGAAAAAGACCATGAATTCGACATGGGATAGATAGCGGTTAGCAAAAAAAGCCCGCACTCGGTGAGGCGGGCAAATAATACTGGAAGCAATGTGAGCAATGTCGTACCGAACAGGTGGGTTATAAACTCAACTACTCGGTGTTGATAAAGATAATCGTTATCATTAATGATTGCAACCCTGATATTTATGCGCTTTTATCCACGACGCTAAAAGGTGATGGATATCACAAACTTCACTTTCCTGACGATGTGCTATTCTTTTTAACGGCAAATAAACCGCTAACGTTAAGACATAAGTGAGGAAAAAATGGGCATTCTTTCATGGATTATTTTTGGACTTATTGCGGGTATTTTGGCTAAGTGGATCATGCCAGGTAAAGATGGCGGCGGATTCTTTATGACGATCATTCTGGGGATCGTTGGTGCGGTAGTCGGAGGATGGATCAGTACGTTCTTTGGCTTTGGCAAAGTGGATGGTTTCAACTTCGGCAGCTTTGCAGTCGCGGTGATCGGTGCGATTGTAGTGCTGTTAATCTACAGAAAAATCAAAAGCTAAACGCAGAACTTTCAGAGATAATAAAGGCTACGACAGGTAGCCTTTATTATTCAAAATGAATTTACCACCAGCCCAGTTCGGTACCCGCCGCCGCAATTAGCGCGATGCCCATCAACACCATCGTTGTTTTCCTCATGGTTATGCTCCCGGCGCGGCGTAACCGCCAATAAAAAACCATGCCAAAAATAATATTGCCGTAATGAAAATGACGACAGGGAAGAGGATACCCACTCTCATGCTATTACCTTCACTGTTCAGGGGGCGCCAGAATAGCAGGGTTTTCTCAGCGACAAAAGGTCGGTTGCTTTGTGACAGGGCGTGGCTATTACTGACTTAACCCGGGATAAACACCCACTAAAGCGCTGACAGAAAGTATGGAAATAGCGTACCCGCCAGGTTATCCTGGACAAAATATCGCTTTAAGGAGTCGTTATGAAATTTACGTGGATTGCGTTGCCAGGCGTATTGCTGCTGAGCGCTTGTTCATCGTCGCAACCCAACGCCCCCCGGCCGCCGCGCATTGGGATGCCTAATCCGGCAGCCGTCTACTGTGAGCAACAGGGCGGTACGCTGATGCCGGTGCAGACCCCACAAGGCGTGCGTTCCGATTGCAAATTGCCCAATGGCGAAATCATTGATGAGTGGGCATTATGGCGCAGAGAGCACCCTGATACGAAAAAGTGACAACCTGCGGTCCGACGGGATATGATTAAGAACAATCTGATAATGAGTTTCATGCGGCGCAAGAAAATATGTTTCAGTTAAAGCCGGGCGCGTTGGCAATAGTTATTGGCGCTAAGACACCCGCCGGACGGCGGAATATTGGTAAATCGGTTGAGCTATTTTGCCTGTGCCAACCCGGAGATGAATTCATTAATCCGGTAAATGGACACGTCACCTTACTGCCGAAAGAAGCGCCTCGGGCGCTGTGGCTGGTTACGGGCGACGTAGCCTCCGCCGATGGTCAGCACGGTTTTGCCTGGGTGCGAGCAGAACATTTGATGCCGTTGTCCCCGGACAGACAACCAGGCCAGGCGGCGGCACGACAATCACAGCTCTCGTAGCCACTCTGCCAGCACAATGGCATGGTTCTGGCGAGTATCTTTAGCGGCGTATAGCAACGTTAGCGGCTGGTGTCGGGCAATATCCGCCAGCCGTTTGCCTTCGTGATGCTGTTGCGCAAGTTCTGCCCGGTATTGCTGCGCGAAGTGGTTAAAATCAATCAGTTCGCTATGAAAGGCTTTGCGCAATTCGGTGGAGGGCGTAATGGCCTTATTCCATTCATCATAGACCAGCGCCGATTTTTTAATGCCGCGTGGCCATAGCCTGTCAACCAATACCCGATAACCATCGTCTTTTTCCGCCGGGAAATAGACGCGCTTACACTGGATTCGCATTTTTCCCTCCTGTGATGGTGTCGCTTACGGTACTTTTGTCGGATAGCGGTAATGATTTTAATGGATCAGGCCTGATAAACGAAGCGTCATCAGGCATTCAAGTGGGTATCAGGTTTATTTATGACGCTATCTCTCGATCGCGTCCGGCGTAGAGGCCTAAAATCGCCATGATGATAGCCAGAACCGTTACGCCCGATAGCGGCAGATACCAGCTACCGCTGGCATCATGAAGTTTTCCCATGACGGGCGGCCCACATGCCGCCAGTAAATACCCGACCGACTGCGCCATGCCGGAAAGCGCCGCCGCCTGATGCGCCGAACTGGCGCGCAGGCCGATAAACGTCAGGCCGAGGATCATCGTCGCGCCTGTACCGAAGCCGAACAGTAGCGTCCAGATGATCGCCTGGCCCGGCACAAACCAAAGCCCCGCCGCGCCCACTGCGCACAAGAGTGAGACCAGCGCGGCAATCCAGCGTTGATCGTTAAAGCGAGGCAAAATAAGCGGAATGGCTAACCCAGGCGCCGCGGTCGCCAGTTGCAGCAGGCCATGTAGCGATCCTGCCTGTGCTTCGCTGTAACCGTGGCTGATGAGTATTGTTGGTAACCAGCCGATAATTACATAATAAATCAGTGAGTTAAGTCCCAAAAACAACGTAACTTGCCAGGCTAAAGGCGAACGCCAGATACCGCGTTCATGTAATGCCCGGGAGCTACTCAGGTTAGCTGAGCGGGTAGTGCGCCACTGCGGCAACCAGATAAGAAACGCCAACAGCGGAAACAGCATCAGCATTAACAGCGCGCCGCGCCAGCCAAAACCGTGCAACGCCAGCGGAACCACTAGCGCAGACCCCAACGCGGCGGCGGCGCCCATCGTCAATGAATACGCGCCCGTCAGCCTGGCGACATGTTGTGAAAAATCGCGCTTAATCAATCCTGGTAGCAGCACATTACCCAGCGCTATCCCGCACCCAATAATGGCAGTTCCGGCAAACAACAATGCAGCGGAGGGCAGGGAGCGGAGGGCAATACCCGCGCAAATCAGCAGCATTGCGGCAAACAGACTGCGTTCCATCCCAAACCGGCGGGCAATACCGGCCGCCAGCGGCGAAACCAGCGCAAACGCCAGAAGCGGCAAGGTTGTTAGCAGGCCCGTCTGGGCGGTGGAAAGACCGTAATCCGAACGGATTGTCTCCAGCAACGGCGCAGCGCCGGTAAATGTTACGCGCAGCGTAGTGGCTATCATCAAAATACCGGCAATCAGTAAAGCGCCCTGTTTGCCGCGTGGTGAAAGGGCTGTCGTCATCGTTTTCTCATCTCGTCAGGCGAGGCGATACCTTAACAGTTTTTACTGTTTGGATGAATCAAGCTAAAATGACAATTTATCGCTAAAATCGGACAATATAATGATTGGCCTGAGACTGGACGGTTACGATCCCGACCTTCACCACGATGCCGCTGTGGCCTTTTGTATTCGCGCCAGGGATGATGAACTGTTTAGCCCTCGCCATCAGCATCGCAAGGGACAGTTGATCCTCGCTCTGCACGGCGCGATCACCTGTGAGGTGGAAAATGCGATGTGGATGGTTCCGCCCCAGTATGCCGTCTGGCTCCCCGGCTCGCTGCCGCACAGTAACCATGTGACCGCAGGGGCGGAGCTGTGCTTTTTATTTATTGAACCTGCAGCGGTCGTCATGCCGGAGCGTTGCTGCACGCTGAAAATTTCGCCGTTATGCCGGGAGTTGATTTTGTCGCTGGCGCGCAGAGCCGATCCCGAAAGAGCGCAAATGCCAACGCAGCGCCTTATTCAGGTGTTGTTTGATGAACTGCCGCAGCAGCCGCAGGGACAATTGCAATTACCGGTATCGGGGCATCCGAAAATTCGCCAAATGGTTGAGACAATGGCGCAGGAGCCCGCGCGATGGAATACGTTAGGGCAGTGGGCCAGCGTATTCGCGATGAGCGAGCGTAACCTTGCCCGGTTGGTCGTCAAAGAGACGGGGCTAAGCTTTCGTCGCTGGCGTCATCAGTTGCAATTAATTCTGGCGCTACAAGCGCTGATCGCGGGACGTAATGTACAGCAGACGGCGCAAATGCTGGGTTATGATTCCACCACGGCATTCATTACCATGTTTAAAAAAGGCCTGGGGCAGACGCCAGGCCAGTATCTGACGGGCGAGTTACTGTTTCCCCACAATTAAAGAGACCAACCCCGCCGCAATCAGTGGGCCGACCGGCACGCCGCGAAACAGCGCGACGCCAAGTACCGTACCGACCAGCAGCCCGGCGACGAGCTGCGGTTGGTTTCCCATCAGCGTAATGCCGCGACCGCCCAGCCAGGAGACGAAAACGCCGACGGCAATCGCGACCAGCGATTTCCAGTTCACAAAAGAGTGGATCAATGTGGAGGGCGGTAGGGTTCCGCTGGCGATGGGAGCCATTACGCCGATGGTCAGAATGATAATCCCGACGGTGAGTCCCTGTTTTTCAATCCAGGGAAAAAAGGTATTCAACGGGGTTACGCGGACAATAATCAGCACCAGAATTGAAACGGCGACAGTGGTGTTGTGGCTGATAAATCCCAGAGCTGCCAGTCCGAGCAGGATCAGCAGAGTGACATCAAACATTATGGTTTCCTTGCCAAAAAGTAAGCCTGACTACTTTACGCCCAAACGGCAAAGCGCACAGGCCTTTTTAACGATTGATGCGGATTTCAGGCAACTGCCTGAAAGACAATTTCTACGTGAAAAACGGCGTTATCATTAAATTGTCATCAACGACGCGTATTGCTAACCGGTGAACCGTCATTGTTGTCTTCCTGAGGATACAATTATGTACGATCCACCGCTTCTTGAAGCGCTGATGATTACGGCGTCGTTTTTCGCCATTTTTATCATTATCGTTGTGTCTGTATTGATCCTTGAAGGGGAAGGGGACTAAGCCGTTGACGATGACTGAAAGCGGCGGAAGACTGCCAGTTCTGGTTGGGCGATGCGCAGATAGTCCTGTGTATTCATAATGACTGATTTTTCCAGCAGGCCGGCATTAAAGGCAATTTCATCGAAACGCTCAAACAGGAGCGGATCGGCGACCAGTTTCAGATTGGGGTGAAAACTGAAAGGCGGGATCGCGCCAAAAACGCAGCCGGTCAGCATATCGACTTCCGCCGGGCTGGCAAGGGAAGCGCGTAAGCCGCCCAGATGTGAAGCAAGCTGAGAGAGGTCGGCTTGCTGATCGGCCGCCAGAATAGCAAGAACGTGCTGGTTGACGCCGTTGCCTTTGACTTTACAGACCAGCGCTTTTGCGCCCTGGCCCAGCGCAGTACCGCGTATTTCAGATACCGCTTCGCATTTTCCTACCGCTTCATGGCTCACCACACGATAGCGCGCGTTCTCCTGGGTTAATAAAGCCACTAAACGTTGGTGTGTAGCGACACCCTTCGCGACTTCAGTCATTTCGGCCATTTCTTACTCCTGGTGCAATATGAACATTTACTGCGAAGCACTATGATGAACGATGTTGTTTTTGCTGTTTGTTCAGATAGAGCTGCGCATCGGAAGCCTGGTAGGCATCATTAATCGTATCATTGGGCTGCATATTATAAATCCCGGCGGAAAAATGGACTGTCTTATCCGGTGCGATAATTTGCAGGTTACGAATAATACGCTCCGGCAGATGGATAGCCAAATCCGCCGCATAATCAACAAGAATAATACAGAACTCATCGCCGCCGAGGCGAATGGCATAATCGCTTTTACGAATCGATGTTTTAATCGCTTTCGCCAACAGGGTTATAATTCGGTCGCCTTCCTGGTGCCCCTGGGTATCGTTGATCAGTTTTAACCTGTCGCAATCAATAGCGACAAATGTCACCGGCGTCCCGGCATTGACCAGGCGTTGCAGTCGCTGTTCCAGCTCCGGTGTTAATATTTTACGGTTGTAAAGCCCGGTCATGGCATCGCTAATATTTTCGCGTGTGACGTTGCGATAAAGCCGAAAGTGCATCCGTACCATATTAAGCAGGAGCGCCGTTGCCAGTAAGTAAAAGGCCAGCGCTTTCCAGGACGAGACAAGGAAATAGGTTAAATCAAGGGACAACGAAACGCGCAGTCCACCCGGGATATCATGGCTATAATTCACATATTGAAACAGATTATTTTTGCTTTGATTAATAATAATTTCTTTTCCGGAGTCCATGTCCTTTAGTGTTACGTTAAGATAACGCCAAACCAGCGGACGGTCCTGGGTATAAAAAATATTTTTTAAATTATCCTGGTTAACATCCACCATCACGATACCTTTTAACGTTCCCGCCAGATAGACTGGCGTTAAAAAGCTCATGACGTTTTCCTGGGTAATATCATCCATGTAAATACTTGAAATAACCGTACGGCCGGTAAAAAGTTTATCTATATCTTTTCTGTTAATACCCATTGTGCCTTTTTGTAAAAAAGTCCAACGATGCATGGCGAAGCGCCGTGAGTTGATTAAATCATAGAAATAGACATAATGTTTATTTAAATCAACGTAATAACGGAATTTAAGCTCCAGTGTGCCCAGCCCGTGACTGTGGCCGTCCTGCGAACGGTTGATGCTTACCGCCTGATCAAATGCAGGCAGTAAAAGGGCGTCATCAAGATTATCGGTACACTGTGTAGCGGCGGTTTGCAGGGTGCCATGTAGCCCCGGATAATTATGCCGGGTCAGGTTGACGCCGTGCGTACCGTTAATAGCCTCAAAGGCGTCGCAAAACGCGCGGCGTTTTTCTGCAGTGACGGGGTCTCCCGGCGCTTCAAAAGTTCGCATCAAATGTGCGGCGATGCTCTGATTCTGGTACTTATCGTACAAAAACGACGAATCGGCTCTCTCCATGATATAACGCATATAGGCATTCATTGCCCTGTCGCTGGCAATAAGTTCGTAAATCAGGAAGGACGATGTCAAAACGATGACGCTTGCCGAGATAAAGTGCCTGAGCGCTTTATGATGCAAATTCATGATGAACTACAGCCCTGAAAGTCGGATGCGTTAGTTTACCATAGCGATGAGAATTCCTCTAATAGACTGTTTAAAAATAAAACGTGTTGATGTTATGAAATAAAAATCATTCTCGATTTAATAAACCAATTAATACGCTGTGTTTATATTTTCATGTGTGACTATTGTGATAAAAACTAAATTTTTAACCAACAATACTGATCTATTTGTGACAAAAAGAAAATAACCTTTATTATGATGATGAAAAGAGTGTGAAGTGGTAAGAATAATAATTTACTTCCGTTCTGAGGCTCTATGAAACGATTTAAAGAGATGGCTGTGATTTTATTTTTTGCATTACTGGCAGCAGGTTTTACGTCGTCGGCGATGGCGGATGATCCTTTTTCACATGTTTTGGATCATGTTTTTGATAAAGTCCCTGCCTGTCACATTGTTCCTCCTGGAGTGGGGCAACCAGGACATTTGGGGCCTTGGTCTTGGCCTTGGTGTTATTAACATGATGGAATTCTATTAATGGGTTAAATTACCCGATATGCCGGAATACCTTCATTCAGACTATTCGCGGGTAATTGCTTCAGTCATAAAAACCGAACACCAGGTTTATTAAAATCCGCCCGACATATGAACGGGCGGATTTATTTATACGCTTTGATTGGCGCTCTGTTTCTGAAACAATTCGCGGAATACCGGATAAATATCCTCCTGATCGCGAATATGCTGCATGGCGAAGTTATCGAACGTCGCCTGCAGATGTTCATACTCGCGCCATAAGGTCTGGTGGGCGCGGCGGGTAATCTCGATATAGCTGTAATAGCGCACTACCGGCAGCAGCTTTTTCGCCAGAATCTCATGACACAGCGGTGAATCGTCGGCCCAGTTATCACCGTCTGACGCTTGCGCCGCATAGATGTTCCACTGCCCCGGGTCGTAGCGCTCTTTAACCACTTCATCCATGAGTTTAAGCGCGCTGGAGACAATCGTCCCCCCGGTCTCTTGCGAATAAAAGAACTCATGTTCGTCCACTTCCTTCGCCTGGGTATGGTGGCGGATATAAACCACTTCTACGTTCTTATATGTTCGGCTCAAAAACAGATAGAGCAGAATGTAAAAACGCTTGGCCATATCTTTGGTTGCCTGGTCCATCGAACCCGAGACGTCCATCAGACAGAACATCACCGCCTGGCTGGAGGGCTCAGGCCGTTTTTCATAATTTTTATAGCGTAAATCAAAGGTGTCGATAAACGGCACTCGCTCGATTTTAGCCCGTAGTTCGGCAATTTCCCGACGTAACCGCTCCTCTTCAAGCAGTTGCGCTGGTTCGCTATGGCTGATGGTCTCCAGTTCCGTTTCCAGCGCGTGCAGTTCGCGGCGTTTTCCTGCCGTCATTGCTGTACGGCGCGCCAGAGAGTTTTGTAGCGAACGTACCACGCTGATATTGGCCGGTACGCCGTTTGAGGTGAAACCGGCGCGGTGAGTTTTATACTCGTTAAGCTGGCGATGCTGGTTTTTCTTCAGATTAGGCAGCGCTAAATCTTCAAAGAGCAGATCCAGATATTCATCTTTTGAAATCTGAAAAACAAACTCATCCTGGCCTTCGCCGTCCTGGCTGGCCTGACCTTGACCGCTGCCGGAACCGCCGCCGCCACCGCCTTGCGGACGCTCAATGCGATCATTCTGGATAAAGTGATCGTTACCCGGATGGACGCGATGGCGCAGACCGCCGCGCCCCTGATGAAACATCGGTTCGCTAATATCATCGGTTGGAATAGAGACGGACTCTCCGCTGTCGACATCGGTCACAGAGCGTTTATTAATCGCTTCGGAAATTGACTGCTTAATTTGTGCTTTATAACGGCGCAAAAAGCGCTGGCGATTCACCGTGCTTTTATTTTTGCCGTTAAGACGTCGGTCTATGAACCAGGTCATATGCCCCCCGTACTGCCAACTGAGCGCCTGTTCTGTCAGTGCCGGATAGCGCTAATGCTTAGCCAGTCTACAGAACATTACTTTGTAGGCCCGGTAAGCGCAAGCGCCACCGGGCATTAACATCACGACGATTTACGCACGCGCAGGTACCACTCGCACAGCAAACGAACCTGCTTACGGGTATATCCTTTCTCCATCATCCGATCGACAAAGTCGTCATGCTTTTTCTGCTCGTCAGTCGACGTTTTGGCGTTAAAAGAAATGACCGGCAACAGCTCTTCAGTATTAGAGAACATTTTTTTCTCAATCACCGTGCGCAGCTTCTCGTAACTGGTCCAGTTTGGATTACGGCCGCTATTGTTGGCTCTGGCGCGCAGGACAAAGTTTACTATCTCATTACGGAAATCTTTCGGGTTACTGATACCCGCTGGTTTTTCAATTTTTTCCAGTTCGGCGTTCAGCGACTCGCGATCGAACAGTTGACCGGTATCCGGGTCGCGATACTCCTGATCCTGAATCCAGAAATCCGCATAAGTCACGTAACGATCAAAAATGTTCTGCCCGTACTCAGAATAAGATTCGAGATAGGCCGTCTGGATCTCCTTGCCGATAAATTCGGCGTATTTCGGGATCAGGTAGCCTTTCAGGAACTCCAGATAACGCTCAGCTTGCTCCTGCGGGAACTGTTCACGCTCGATTTGTTGTTCCAGAACGTAGAACAGATGTACCGGGTTTGCCGCCACTTCCGCATGGTCGAAGTTGAATACGCGGGAGAGGATCTTAAAGGCGAATCGGGTGGAGAGACCGTTCATCCCTTCGTCCACGCCCGCATAGTCGCGATACTCCTGGTACGATTTAGCTTTAGGGTCGGTATCTTTCAGGCTTTCACCGTCATAAACGCGCATTTTCGAGTAAATACTGGAATTTTCCGGCTCTTTCAGGCGGGAAAGAATCGAGAAGCGCGAAAGCGTTTCCAACGTGCCCGGCGCGCAGGGCGCATGAGCCAGCTCGCTATGATTAAGCAGTTTCTCGTAGATTTTGATCTCTTCGGAGATTCGCAGGCAATAAGGCACCTTCACGATATAGACACGGTCGAGGAACGCTTCGTTATTTTTATTGTTACGGAAAGTCACCCATTCAGATTCGTTTGAGTGGGCAAGTATGATGCCATTAAAGGGCAGGGCGGAAATACCTTCCGTACCATTGTAGTTACCTTCCTGAGTTGCGGTCAGCAAGGGGTGCAGCACCTTAATAGGCGCTTTAAACATCTCGACGAACTCCATGATCCCCTGGTTAGCGCGGCACAGCGCGCCAGAGTAACCATACGCATCCGGATCGTTCTGGGCGTGATGTTCGAGTTTACGAATATCCACCTTGCCGACCAGCGCCGAAATATCCTGGTTGTTTTCATCGCCGGGTTCCGTTTTGGCGATGGCAATCTGCTCCAGAATGGAGGGCCAGACTTTCACCACGCGGAATTTAGTAATATCGCCGCCAAACTCATGCAGGCGTTTGGCCGCCCACGGGGACATAATCGTACCGAGATAGCGGCGCGGAATACCGTACTCTTTTTCCAGAATCTGCGCGTCTTCCTGCGGATTAAACAGGCATAACGGATGATCGTTGACCGGACTACGCTCGCCGTTGGCGCTTAAAACATAAATTGGCACGCGCTGCATTAGCGATTTCAGCCGTTCAGCGAGCGATGATTTGCCACCCCCCACAGGTCCCAGCAAATAGAGAATTTGCTTCTTCTCTTCCAGCCCTTGCGCCGCATGTTTCAGATAAGAGACAATCTGTTCAATCGCGTCTTCCATGCCGTAAAACTCTTCAAACGCAGGATAGCGAGCAATAACCCGGTTGGAGAAGAGTCGGGAAAGTCGGGGTTCCTGGGCAGTGTCGACCATATTAGGCTCGCCGATAGCCATTAATAGCCGCTCTGCCGCGTTGGCATAAGCACTGCGATCTTGCCGACAAATGGTAAGAAAATCCTGCAGTGTGAACTCTTCGTCCTTGGCAGCTTCGTAACGCTGGCGATAGTGATCGAATATATTCATGATATGCCATCCTTTCGTTTTTTCGCACATGTTAAGAGCCGTTCATATGAATAGTAGAGGCTCCCGGAAGAGGTAGACTGAACGCCGTCTCTGCTAAGGAAAAAAAAGCAACTCTCATGCCATTTTATTGGTCAGAAGATCAACGTGTCCGGTGATACACCTTCTTAACATTAAGCGTAGATGGCATTTGCAAAACTTGCCTGTACGCGTCAGTGGATTTCGATGACATATCAATAACTCATCAGGTAGAAAAGGCTGGTGGATATCAGAAAAAGCGTTCCCGGTCACATAACGATCATCAGCCGATCATCTGAAAATAATCGGTGATGGTGATATTAAACGGTTACATTGTGTAAAATAGTTGGGCTTACAGGTATTGGCGGTTACACTTTTGCCGCAGAACATTTGAATAAGGAATTATGGATTGTGACCAAACTTAAACTTCTGGCTCTTGGCGTGTTTATTGCAACATCCGCCAGCGTCGCGCACGCTGAAAGCAACCTGACGTTGGGCGCAGGCGTTGGTGTGGTTGAACACCCTTATAAAGATTACGATAGCGATGTTTATCCGATACCGGTCATCGCTTATGAAAGCGAAAACTTCTGGTTCCGTGGTCTGGGCGGCGGGTATTACTTGTGGAATGACAATGCCGATAAGTTGTCAATCATGGCATACTGGTCCCCGATGTACTTCAAACCGGGCGACAGCGATGACCATCAGTTGCGTCGTCTGGACAGGCGTAAAAGTACTATGATGGCGGGCGTTTCTTACGCGCATCACACCCAGTATGGATTCCTGCGTACCTCACTGGCAGGGGATACGTTGGATAACAGTAACGGTATTGTCTGGGATCTGGCCTGGCTGTATCGGTATACCAATGGCGGGCTGACCTTAACGCCAGGTATCGGGGTTGAATGGAATAGCGAGAACCAGAACGATTACTATTACGGCGTATCACGTAAAGAATCTTCGCGTAGCGGCCTGCGCGGCTATAACCCGAACGATAGCTGGAACCCGTATCTTGAACTTAGCGCTAACTATAATTTCGCCGGTAACTGGAGCGTATATGGTACTGCGCGCTACACCCGCCTGTCGGATGAAATTACCGACAGCCCGATGGTGGATAAATCCTGGACCGGTATCCTTTCTACTGGCGTGACCTATAGATTCTGATTGATTGAATTTGCCGGAAAAACCATGACAAAGCCTGCGTTATGCAGGCTTTGTGCTAACTGAAACGCGAACATGGCGGCTTGCATAAATGCGCTGTTGACCGGGTATGGTACAGCCTTACGTGATTTATACTTTGTTACATCAATTTAAAAAACTAGCCTTTTATATGAAAAATCCAGGTGATTACAACTGCGCTAACAGTTAGCGTAATAATTGTTGCAATGCTGGCTGATATCGCCCTGTCACGTCCCGCTTATGCTATACCCATTCTTCACAGTGAGTAAGACGAATGAGCATAGTATTCAATACCGTAGCCAAGCCCAGCGGCAGTCTGTGTAACTTATCCTGCAAGTACTGTTTCTATCTTGATAAACCCCGGGGGCAGCGCGTCATGTCTGACGATGTGCTGGAGACGTATATCCGCCGGGTAATTGATGATACGCCATCCTCAGAGGTCTCGTTTTGCTGGCAGGGGGGAGAGCCGACGCTATGCGGTCTTTCTTTTTACCAAAAAGTGGTGCGCTTGCAGCAACGCTATGCCAACGGCAAAACTATCTACAACAGTCTGCAAACCAATGGCGTATTAATCAATGAAGAGTGGGCGGCTTTCTTTGCGCAGCACCAGTTCCTGATTGGTATATCGATTGATGGGCCGCAAGTCGTTCATGATAATTACCGGAAAACGCCGTCAGGGCGGGCGTCTTTTTCCCGAGTCGTTAATGCTATCCGCCTTCTGCAGGCAAATGATGTCGAGTTCAACACGCTCACTGTCGTGAATGATGCGTCATGCCGTCATGGCAACGCTATTTATCATTTTTTGACGCAGGAACTGGAAAGTAAACACCTGCAATTTATTCCCATTGTTGAGCCGCTCGCGCAAAAAGCGCAGCGTTCTTTGACGTTATCTGACAATGAGGATTCGCCTTCGCTGATGCCCTTTTCCGTCACGCCTGAAGGGTGGGGCGCCTTTATGTGCGATGTTTTTGATCAATGGATACGTCACGATGTCGGACGCATATTCGTACAGCTTTTTGATAACTTACTTGGCGTCTGGATGGGGGAGCCCGCCACGCTTTGTACGATGCAGTCGACCTGCGGGCAAAGTTTGCTGGTGGAGCAGAATGGCGACGTGTTTAGCTGTGACCATTTTGTTTTTCCCGCCTATAAACTGGGCAATCTGCAGCAACACTCTTTAGAAGAAATGGCGGCCTCTCCTTTTCAGCAGCAGTTTGGCGCGGCTAAAGCAAACCTTTCCTCACGCTGCCAGAACTGTACGTGGCGCTTTGCCTGTCACGGCGGTTGTCCGAAACATCGAATTTGTATGGACGGCGGCGAACGGCAAAATTATCTCTGTAAAGGATATCTGGAGTTCTTTCAACATGTGACGCCCTATATGAATGTGATGCGTCAATTATTACTAAATCAGCGACCCGCCGCGCATATTACCCGCATCGTCGACATGATTGCGGATGACGTTCGTCAGTGACAAGAAAATCGCCCCCTTGCGCGGTATGATGCCGGACATTACCGTAGGGTCTAAGAGTCCTGTATTGTTTTACCGTCGAGTGACCTTGAAAAGGAAATAAAATCAGTGAAAAACGTAACGTTTTGCGGGCAGGTGACGCTTCCTGCCATCGGACAGGGAACATGGTATATGGGCGAGCGCGCGGATCAACGTCAGCGCGAGGTTTCGGCGCTGCGCGCGGGGCTGGATTTGGGGTTACGCCTTATTGATACGGCGGAAATGTATGCCGACGGCGGGGCGGAAAAGGTCGTGGGCGAGGCGCTGGCAGGGCGACGCGATGAGGCATTTCTGGTGTCAAAAGTGTACCCGTGGAACGCTGGCGGCCAGAAGATAGTTGCCGCCTGTGAGGAAAGCCTGCGTCGTCTGAAAACAGATTATCTCGATCTCTATCTATTGCACTGGGCCGGAAGCTTTTCATTCGAAGAGACCGTTGAAGGTATGGAGCGGCTAATCGCGCAGGGGAAAATTCGCCGTTGGGGAGTCTCTAATCTTGATTATGACGATATGCAGGCGCTGTGGCGCATCCCTGGGGGACAGCAATGCGCGACAAATCAGGTGCTCTATCATCTGGCGTCACGCGGTATTGAGTATGATTTATTGCCGTGGTGTCAACAACAGCGAATGCCAGTGATGGCCTATAGCCCGCTGGCGCAGGCTGGCCGGTTACGTAGCGGTTTACTGAATCATCCGGTGGTGAATGAAATTGCGCAAGCGCATAACGCAACGGCGGCGCAAATCTTACTGACGTGGGTGATTGCGCATCCGGGCGTGATGGCGATCCCGAAAGCCGGAAGTACAGAACACGTGAAGCAAAATGCGGCGGCGCTTGAGATCGCCTTGTCAGCAAACGAACTTGCCTTACTGGACAACGCCTGGCCTGCGCCAAAAGGGAAAACCGCGTTGGATATGGTGTGACGCCGGATAAAATGTGTAAGCGCCGCCATCCGGCAGGTCATGCCTGATGGCGGCTGACGCCTTTCAGATCCTATAGCAACGCCGTTATCCATTCACTTTTAGCGTTTAGCGACGCAGATAGTCTGCGCCAGACGAGAGGGTTTTTCTTCTGTGGCTTGTTGCGGCGCAGTAGCGTAAACCGTTTCAACGCAGACAAACGTTTTATAGCCGTCATCCGGCATGTCGCCCATGCTGACGGACAACGCCGGGCCAGGGTTCCAGCCTACGACGTTAAGGTGATGGTGGTGAACTACATCAATCGTGCGGTTTAATGTCGCATCGTGGATCACGCTACATGCTTCAGGATTGAGGTAAACGCGATCGGTACGGTCCGGAAAGGTTTGTATACCGCCGGCCAGGACACCTTCTTTAGCGTCGTTAACTTTATCAATAAACCGATCGCCGAGTCCGCTGACCTTAACGTTGGCGATGTCGCCAACGTTAAAATAGCTGTGGAGCGCGGATGTGGTTGCAAACTCGCCATGCGCTTCCAGTTCAATTTCACAGGTTTTGCCCACTTTAAAACGTGCCAGCAGCGTGAAATCGTGCGGCCAGTATTTCCGGGTGGCCTCACTGCTTTGCAGCTCAAATGTCAGCATTACGCCATTATCATCTTCATTATGCGCTTTTAGCGCCCACGGTAGATTACGCGCAAAGCCGTGTGACGGTAGACCCTGTTGAGCCGCAGGTCCAAACCAGGGCCAGCAGATCGGTACACCGCCGCGTAGCGCCACGCCGGTTTTGAAAGGCGTATTATTACTGAGCCACAATACCTCTTCCTCGCCAACGGGTTTCCAGGAGAGAAGGTGCGCGCCCTGTAATGCAAAAGAGGCTTTAACCTGCGGATGGTCAACGACGATCAGATCCAGGTCATCAAGCTGACGACGGGAAAGGACAGGGGTAAGCTGTTCGATAACCGGGAGGGCAAAAATTTTATTAATCATTACGCAATCCTCTTAACCCTAAATAATTCGAGTTGCATGACAAGGCGCTTGTGCCTTGACCAGTGCTTGCGCTGGCCCGTAGAGGCGAGGCCGCAGGCCGAGTAACGCGGCAAGTGAACGACAAATTCATCGGGAACGAATTTGAACAACCGTAGGTAACCTCCGGCCAGGGACATCCCTGATTCATCCCGATAAGTTCGACTTCCGTCAGTGATTCGGGTGAGAAAGCATAGCCAACACACCTGCAACTTGAAGTATGACGGGTATATCTTTAAGCAAAAAAAAGAGCGACCTGAGTCGCTCTTACCAATGACTGTGTCATCTCAACTTATTTGGAGATGTGAGCAATCAGGTCCAGTACTTTGTTGGAGTAACCGGTTTCGTTATCGTACCAGGAGACCAGTTTCACGAAGTTGTCGTTCAGCGCGATGCCTGCTTTAGCATCGAACACGGAGGTGCATACTTCGCCGTTGAAATCGGTAGATACAACGTCGTCTTCGGTGTAACCCAGAACGCCTTTCATTTCGCCTTCGGCAGCAGCTTTAACAGCAGCTTTGATCTGCTCGTAGGTAGCCGCTTTTTCCAGACGAACGGTCAGGTCAACAACGGATACGTTCGGAGTCGGAACGCGGAACGCCATACCAGTCAGTTTGCCATTCAGTTCTGGCAGTACTTTACCTACCGCTTTAGCAGCGCCAGTAGAGGACGGGATGATGTTCTGAGATGCGCCGCGGCCGCCGCGCCAGTCTTTGTGAGACGGGCCGTCAACGGTTTTCTGGGTTGCGGTAGTCGCGTGAACAGTAGTCATCAGACCTTCGATGATGCCGAAGTTGTCGTTGATAACTTTAGCCAGCGGCGCCAGGCAGTTGGTGGTGCAGGAAGCGTTGGAAACGATGTCCTGGCCTTCGTATTTGTCAAAGTTAGCGCCTTTAACAAACATTGGGGTGTTGTCTTTAGATGGACCCGTCAGAACCACTTTTTTCGCGCCAGCGGTGATGTGTTTACGCGCGGTTTCGTCAGTCAGGAAGATACCGGTAGCTTCAGCCACTACGTCAACACCAACTTCGTCCCATTTCAGGTTAGCCGGATCGCGTTCAGCGGTAACACGGATTTTTTTACCGTTAACGATCAGATGACCGTCTTTCACTTCAACAGTACCGTCGAAACGGCCGTGAGTGGAGTCATATTTCAGCATGTATGCCATGTACTCTGCGTCTAACAGGTCGTTGATTGCAACGATCTCGATGTCAGAACGTTTCTGAGCAGCACGGAAAACAATGCGACCGATACGGCCAAAACCGTTGATACCTACTTTGATAGTCATATATTCCACCAGCTATTTGTTAGTGAATAAAAGGTTGCCTGTAAAATTACAAAAACCTTACGCAGCGTCAAGCGGAATCGTGTCAATCATTGCGACAAATCAATCCTCTGCACAACCTTTGCGCGGCTGATTCGCCTCACTCTTCCTTTCGGCTTGAAACCACATGGGGGCGCCGCCCCGAATTTTAAAGGGCAACCGAGATAATAATGTGATATCAGTCACGATTCGTGAGCCGCCATTTCGCAATGATCAAGTTTAGAACAAAAGTTGGTACTGAGGTGTTAATGTTTTGTTAGAATCGGTCAGGCAATGTGAGCACGTTTAAAGTGAGATGTGAGCAAATGGCTAACCAACCTTCAGCAGAAGAACTCAAGAAAAAATTGTCCGAAATGCAATTCTACGTGACGCAGGATCGTGGCACAGAACCGCCATTTACCGGACGCCTGCTACATAATAAACGCGATGGGGTTTATCACTGCCTGGTCTGTGATACGCCGCTTTTTCACTCCCACACCAAATACGATTCAGGCTGCGGCTGGCCTAGCTTTTACCAGCCTGTCAGCGAAGAGGCGATTCGTTACATAGACGATTTTTCTCATGGCATGCAGCGTGTCGAAATTCGTTGCGGTAACTGCGATGCGCATCTCGGACACGTTTTCCCGGACGGGCCGCAGCCAACCGGTGAGCGCTATTGCGTTAACTCGGCCTCGCTGGCCTTTTCTGACGAGAAAAACGGCGATCAACTGAAAGGCTGAAAAAACGATTCAGCAAATTATTCCACAGGAGCGGACACATCATGAATCTTGATGAGATCATTAACAGCATGACGCCGGAAGTGTATCAACGTTTATCCACCGCCGTTGAGCTGGGTAAATGGCCGGATGGCGTGGCGTTGACGCCGGAACAGAAAGAAAACAGCCTGCAACTGGTGATGCTATGGCAGGCGCGGCACAATACCGAAGCGCAACATATGACGATCGATACTCACGGTCAGATGGTGATGAAAAGCAAGCAGCAGCTCAAAGCGGATTTCGGTATTACGTCAAAGCCGATTGCGACATTGAAAATGCAGTAACGGCAGCCGGATAAGAGGTAGCCGCCATCCGGCGGTTTCATTGCCAATGCGTTGTGCTTACCGGGCCTGCTCATTGCTGTCAGGCACAGGCCCGCCATATTTTTACCCATTAACGCTTAATGTCCAGCGAGTCCGCCAACTGTTTCGCTAACTGATTATTGTCATCGGCGGCCTATTCCCAGAACATTGCGCCGGCCAGTCCGCGCTTTTTAATCTGGTCCGCGTTGATCGATCGCCACCGAGCGCGGATTTTCATAAGAGAGGGCAAGCAGTGCCTTCCTCCGGCAGACTTCACTGACAGCAGCAGGTCAGGCGTTTGAGTCATACGTATTGGCGTTGAAATACTGTGTGCCATAGGGCCATGTCGTAAGTCATCAGATTGATAAAATCGAGCTACGGGGCTATAGCTTTCACGTCCAGCCAGCTTTTCGGACTTTCCGCATTCGCGCCGACGACGAGGGTGACCCATTGGCCCATTAGCTGACGAAGCGCTTTTAAATGCGACGTTAAACGAATATTCCCAGTCAAGATCGATCCCATCGAGACCATATTTGTCGACAATCTTCTGCGCCGGTTGAATAAACACCGCACAGGCTTCTTTAACGATCCTCTTCGACATCTAAAACAGAAACACGCCACAGAATGGAGTGGCGAAAAAATAACCGCAGCAGATTAGCATCTTCATCCATGGAAACCTGCGCAGGCGTTCACGCCGTCTTTCGCGATACGGCTTCCATCTTTTTGGTTTTATCGCCGTTTGTTTCGTTGAGTTTGTGATCTTGGTTGGTAAATACAGATCATTATCTGTGTTTTAAAGATTTATCGTTGACCTTAAAGATTTTATGGTTAAGTATGATGAGCATTGATGCACACCAAACACAAAGGAAGATGCAATGAAAGCACTGGCGAGATTTGGCAAGGCCTTTGGCGGCTACAAAATGATTGATGTCCCGGAGCCGGTATGCGGTCCGGAAGACGTGATTATCGAAATCAAAGCGGCGGCGATCTGCGGCGCGGATATGAAGCACTATAACGTTGACAGCGGGTCCGACGAATTTAACTCCGTTCGCGGTCATGAATTCGCCGGACGTATCGCGCGGGTGGGCGAAAAAGTGAAAGACTGGAAAGTCGGCCAGCGCGTGGTTTCTGACAACAGCGGACACGTTTGCGGCGTTTGCCCTGCCTGTGAACAAGGCGATTTTCTGTGTTGTACAGAAAAAGTGAATCTGGGTCTGGATAACAACACCTGGGGCGGTGGATTTTCCAAATACTGCCTGGTTCCGGGAGAAATCCTGAAAATCCATCGCCATGCCCTGTGGGAGATCCCGGAAGGCGTGGATTACGAGGAAGCCGCAGTACTGGACCCTATCTGCAACGCCTATAAATCTATCGCCCAGCAATCCAAATTTTTACCCGGCCAGGACGTGGTAGTCATCGGCACCGGTCCGTTAGGTCTGTTTTCGGTCCAAATGGCCCGCATTATGGGGGCGGTAAATATCGTGGTGGTTGGCCTGGATGAGGATGTTCCTGTCCGTTTCCCTGTGGCCAAAGAACTCGGCGCGACGGCGTTTGTTAACGGCTCCACGGAAGATGTCGTCGCACGCTGCCGGGAGATTTGCGGCAAAGACAACCTCGGTCTGGTGATCGAATGCTCCGGTGCCAACATTGCGCTTAAACAGGCCATCGACATGCTGCGGCCAAATGGTGAAGTGGTTCGCGTCGGTATGGGGTTTAAGCCGCTCGATTTCTCCATTAACGACATTACTTCCTGGAACAAAAGCATCATTGGGCATATGGCCTATGACTCCACATCCTGGCGCAATGCGATTCGCCTGCTTGCCAGCGGCGCTATCAAAGTAAAACCGATGATCACCCATCGTATCGGTCTTTCTCAGTGGCGCGAAGGGTTTGACGCAATGGTCGATAAAACAGCCATTAAAGTGATCATGACCTACGACTTTGATGAATAACCCTTCTGCTAAAGGAACGTTATCGCATGGAACAGATAACAAAACCGCACTGCGGCGCCCGGCTGGATCGCCTGCCGGATTGCCGCTGGCATTCATCAATGTTTGCCGTCGTCGCCTTTGGTCTGCTTGTTTGCTGGAGTAATGCCGTCGGCGGATTAATTCTTGCCCAGCTCAAGGAGTTAGGCTGGACCGATAATTCCACGACAGCCACCTTCTCCGCCATTACCACGGCGGGGATGTTTCTCGGCGCGCTGGTGGGCGGCATTATCGGCGATAAAACCGGACGCAGGAACGCCTTTATTCTTTATGAAGCGATTCACATTGCCTCGATGGTCGTGGGCGCATTTTCACCGAATATGATGTTCCTGATTGCCTGTCGTTTTGTGATGGGCGTGGGATTAGGGGCACTACTGGTCACGCTGTTCGCCGGATTTACCGAGTACATGCCCGGCAGAAACCGGGGAACCTGGTCGAGTCGCGTTTCGTTTATTGGCAACTGGTCATATCCATTGTGTTCCCTGATTGCAATGGGGCTGACGCCGCTAATTAGCGCGGAATGGAACTGGCGCGTGCAGTTACTGATCCCGGCTGTGCTGTCGCTGATTGCTACCGCGCTTGCCTGGCGATACTTCCCTGAATCTCCCCGCTGGCTGGAATCGCGCGGGCGTTATCAGGAAGCCGAAAAGGTTATGCAGGCCATTGAAGCAGGCATCGAACGTCAGACAGGAAAACCGCTGCCGCCGGTTGTTATTGAAAACAGCGGCAAGCCGCCGCGTTCCGTACCGTATTCAGCGTTGCTCACTGGCGTATTACTGAAACGCGTTATTTTGGGTTCCTGCGTGCTGATTGCCATGAACGTTGTGCAATACACGTTAATTAACTGGCTGCCCACCATCTTTATGACACAGGGCATCAACCTCAAAGATTCGATCGTTTTAAATACCATGAGTATGTTCGGCGCACCGTTTGGCATATTTATCGCTATGCTGGTAATGGATAAAATTCCGCGCAAAACCATGGGTGTCGGTTTATTAATTCTGATTGCCGTGCTGGGATATATTTATTCGCTGCAAACCAGCATGTTGCTTATCACCTTAATTGGCTTTTTCCTGATTACCTTTGTCTATATGTATGTCTGTTATGCCTCGGCGGTCTATGTGCCGGAGATCTGGCCAACAGAAGCGAAACTTCGCGGTTCCGGCCTGGCGAACGCTGTCGGCAGAATCAGCGGTATCGCTGCCCCCTATGCGGTGGCGGTATTACTCAACGGTTATGGCGTGACGGGCGTTTTCGTCCTGCTGGGCGCTGTCTCGATTATCGTCGCCGTCGCAATAGCGACTATCGGAATCGAGACCAAGGGTGTTTCGGTTGAAAGTCTGAGCATTGATAAGGTCACGAGTAAATAAAGGAATAAAAATGAAAAATTCAAAAGCGATACTAAAAACGCCGGGCACCATGACAATTATAGCGGCTGATATTCCAGTACCAAAAGAAAACGAAGTATTGATCAAAGTGGAATATGTCGGTATTTGCGGTTCAGATGTTCACGGTTTTGAATCCGGGCCATTCATTCCGCCGAAGGATCCAAATCAGGAAATTGGTCTCGGTCATGAGTGTGCTGGTACGGTCGTTGCGGTCGGCAATCGGGTAAGCAAATTTAAGCCAGGCGATCGGGTTAATATCGAGCCGGGCGTGCCGTGCGGCCACTGCCGCTATTGTCTGGAAGGAAAATACAATATTTGTCCGGATGTTGATTTTATGGCGACGCAGCCGAATTATCGCGGGGCCTTAACGCACTATCTGTGCCATCCGGAAAGTTTTACGTACAAGCTTCCGGACAATATGGACACTATGGAAGGTGCGCTGGTGGAACCTGCTGCTGTTGGAATGCACGCGGCAATGCTGGCGGATGTTAAACCGGGTAAGAAAATCGTCATTCTCGGCGCGGGCTGCATTGGTTTAATGACCCTGCAAGCGTGTAAGTGTCTGGGGGCGACCAATATCGCGGTAGTGGATGTGCTGGAAAAACGGCTGGCAATGGCTGAACGACTGGGCGCGACAACCGTTATCAATGGGGCGAAAGAAGATACTGTCGCGCTCTGCCAGCAGTTCACCGACGATATGGGCGCCGATATTGTGTTTGAAACCGCCGGTTCCGCCGTCACAACTCAGCAAGCGCCGTATCTGGTCATGCGCGGCGGGAAGATCATGATTGTTGGCACTGTCGCAGGAGATTCAGCGATTAATTTCCTCAAAATTAACCGTGAAGTCTCCATCCAGACGGTATTCCGCTATGCCAACCGCTATCCGGTGACTATTGATGCCATCTCCTCCGGGCGTTTCGATGTGAAATCAATGGTGACGCATATTTACGATTACAAAGACGTACAACGTGCATTTGAAGAGTCGGTGAATAACAAACGCGACATTATTAAAGGCGTTATTAAAGTTTGCGATTAATGAAAAACGGGAGAAACAGCGATGTTGGCAGATATAAAATATTGGGAAAATGATGCACAAAATAAACATTACGCGATTGCGCACTTTAATGTGTGGAATGCGGAAATGTTGATGGGAGTGATTGATGCGGCGGAAGAGGCAAATTCGCCGGTTATTATCTCCTTTGGTACCGGATTTGTGGGCAATACTTCATTTGAAGACTTCTCTCATATGATGGTTTCCATGGCTAAAAAAGCCACTGTGCCGGTAATTACCCACTGGGATCATGGACGTAGCATGGACATTATCCATAATGCCTGGACGCACGGCATGAACTCGCTGATGCGTGACGCTTCTTCCTTTGATTTTGAAGAAAATATTCGCCTGACCAAAGAAGCCGTGGATTTCTTCCATCCGCTGGGTATTCCGGTAGAGGCGGAGTTAGGACACGTAGGGAACGAAACGGTGTATGAAGAGGCGTTGGCGGGGTATCACTATACCGACCCGGATCAGGCGGCGGAATTTGTAGCGCGCACCGGTTGTGACTCGCTGGCGGTCGCCATCGGCAACCAGCATGGCGTGTATACCTCTAAACCAAAACTGAATTTTGAGGTCGTGGAGCGCGTGCGCCAGGCAGTTTCCGTACCGCTAGTGTTACACGGCGCTTCCGGTATTAGCGACGCGGATATCAAAAAAGCCATTTCGCTGGGCATCTCGAAAATCAATATCCACACCGAACTGTGTCAGGCCGCGATGGTAGCGGTAAAAGAGAATCAGGATCAGCCGTTCCTGCATCTGGAACGCGAAGTACGCAAAGCGGTAAAAGCCCGTGCGCTGGAAAAAATCAAACTGTTTGGTTCAGATGGTAAAGCGGAATGATGATATGGACGAAATCGAAGTTCTTTGCATAGGGGCGGCCATTGTCGACATTCCTTTGCAACCGGTTAGTAAAAATATCTTTGATGTCGATTCGTATCCATTAGAACGAATTGCCATGACCACAGGGGGAGATGCGATTAATGAAGCCACGATTATTTCGCGTCTCGGGCATCGCACTGCGCTAATGAGTCGCGTTGGCGACGATGCGGCAGGATATTTTATTCTCGACCACTGTCGGAAGGAGAATATCGATATTCAGAGCCTGAAGCAGGATGCGGATATTGATACCTCAATTAATGTTGGGCTGGTGACTGATGATGGTGAGCGCACCTTTGTCACTAACCGTAACGGCAGCCTGTGGAAGCTAAATATTAACGATGTCGATTTTGACCGTTTTTCTCAGGTCAGGCTGTTATCACTGGCAAGTATCTTTAACAGCCCGCTGCTGGATGGCAAAGCATTAACGGCTATTTTTACGCAGGCGAAAGCGCATCAACTGGTTATCTGCGCTGACATGATCAAACCGCGGCTGAATGAAACTCTGGACGATATTCGCGAAGCGCTAAGTTTTGTCGATTATCTGTTTCCTAATATTGATGAAGCCAAAAAGCTGACCGGGAAAGAGACGCTGGATGATATTGCCGATTGTTTTTTGCAATGTGGCGTAAAAACAGTGGTGATTAAAACTGGCAAGAAAGGCTGCTTTATCAAAAGCGCCGATATAAAAATGGAGGTGCCTGCGGTGTCAGGCATTACCGCCATCGACACTATTGGCGCTGGTGATAATTTTGCATCGGGATTTATCGCCGCGCTACTGGAGGGAAAAACGCTGCGTGAATGCGCACGGTTCGCCAATGCGACGGCCGCGATATCGGTACTCAGCGTGGGCGCCACAACGGGCGTGAAAAACAGAATGCTAGTGGAACAACTCCTGAATGAATACGAAGGGTAATAGCGGCAGATGAAAATGATACCTTTAGGTAATACAGATATAGCGCTTTCCCGTATGGGACTCGGCACCTGGGCTATCGGCGGCGGTCCGGCATGGAATGGCAACCTCGATATGCAGGTCTGCATCGATACTATCGTTGAGGCGCACCGTTGTGGTATTAACCTGATTGATACGGCGCCGGGCTATAACTTTGGCAATAGCGAAGTGATTGTCGGCCAGGCGCTGAAAAAATTACCGCGTAACGAGATGGTGGTGGAGACCAAATGCGGGATCGTCTGGGAGCGGGAAGGGAGTCTGTTCAATAAAGTCGGCGATCGCCAGCTCTATAAAAATCTTTCTCCGGACTCTATTCGTAAAGAAGTCGATGCCAGTCTCCAGCGACTAGGGATTGATTATATCGATATCTATATGACCCACTGGCAGTCGGTACCGCCGTTTTTTACGCCGATTGCGGAAACCGTTGGCGTGCTCAATGCTCTGAAAGCAGAGGGGAAAATCCGTTCTATCGGGGCGGCGAATGTAGATGTCAGCCATATCCGCGAATACCTTAAACATGGCGAGCTGGACATCATACAGGCGAAATACAGCATTCTTGACCGGGCGCTGGAAACGGAGCTGCTGCCGCTATGCCGCGAGCACGGCATCGTGGTACAGGTTTATTCGCCACTGGAGCAGGGATTGTTAACCGGCACCATTACCCGTGACTATGTTCCCGGCGGGGCGCGCGCGAATAAACTCTGGTTCCAGCGTGAGAATATGTTGCGGGTTATTGATATGCTGGAGCAGTGGCAGCCATTGTGCGACAAATACCATTGCGCCGTCCCGACGCTGGCGCTGGCGTGGATATTGCGACAAAGCGAGCTGATTTCGATACTGAGCGGCGCCACGTCGCCGGAGCAGGTACGAGAGAATATCGCTGCGCTGTCCATCACCTTAACGGATGACGATGCGTTATTGATGAGACAAATGGCGGAAGCGCTGGACAATCCATAAGCAATACATTACACCTCTTTTTTGGCGAAATGCAGATAAAATCTGTTATTCGAACGGCTTATTTTGAAAGTAAACATAGTCTGTGAGATACTCAACGTTTATCATGACGTCGAAAACAGAGGTGTAATCGTGGCGGCGAAAGACAGGATTCAGGCGATCAAACAAATGGTCGCTAATGATAAAAAAGTAACAGTCTCTAACTTGAGTTCAATTTTTCAGGTAACCGAAGAGACAATTCGACGCGATCTGGAAAAACTCGAAGATGAAGGCTTTTTGACTCGAACTTATGGCGGTGCGGTATTAAATTCGGCGGTGCTGGCTGACAATATCCATTTTTATAAGCGTGCAAAATCGTTCTATGAAGAGAAGCAAATTATAGCCCGTAATACGCTTCCGTTTATTAAAAACAAAACAACGATGGCCGCCGACTCCAGCAGTACGGTAATGGAATTGCTAAAACTCCTGAAAGACCGAAACGATCTTACTTTGTTAACTAACTCAGCGGAAGCTTTCCATGAACTGGCGCAATCGGACATTAATCTTGTTTCTACGGGCGGTGAGTTAAATAAAAATACGCTATCGCTGCAGGGGCGTATCACTAAAGAAATAATCAGCCGTTATCATGTTGATATTATGGTAATGAGTTGTAAAGGGCTGGATATGGCGAGCGGGGCGCTTGATTCTAACGAGGCGGAAGCTGAAATCAAAAAAACGATGATTCGCCAGGCCACAGAGGTGGCGTTATTGGTGGACCACTCAAAATTTGATCGTAAAGCGTTCGTGCGGTTGGTCGATTTTAGTCATATCCATTACCTGATAACGAATAAAACGCCAGGTGATGAATGGATCGCATTTTGCGATAAAAATAATATCCAGCTTGTCTATTAATCGATAGATTATCCTTGCCTGGATTGTTTTCGCCTGGATTATGCCAAAAAAAACGGCAGATGATAGCAAGTGCGGCAAATACCCCTTTGCCGCGAGACAATAATTTATTATTTTGCTGCGTTAGAGGCCATCCAGATGGAAGACAATGATCATATCGGCGCCAGACTAGACCGCTTACCGTTATCCCGGTTTCATTTTCGTATTTTTGGAATAATTAGTTTTGGCCTGCTATTAACGGGGTTTTTGAGTTATTCAGGAAATGTGGTTCTGGCCAAATTGATAAACAATGGCTGGTCGAATAATTATCTTAATGCCGCGTTCACATCGGCACTGATGCTTGGCTATTTTATTGGTTCGCTTACCGGCGGTTTTATTGGGGATTACCTGGGGCGTCGAAAAGCGTTTCGCATTAATTTGTTGCTTGTGGGCATCTCCGCAACGGCTGCCGCATTTGTTCCCAATATGTACTGGCTGATTTTCTTTCGTTGTCTGATGGGGACAGGCATGGGGGCATTGATTATGGTTGGATATGCTTCTTTTACCGAGTTTATCCCTCCCATTGTACGAGGAAAATGGTCCGCGCGTCTCTCTTTTGTAGGGAACTGGTCACCGATGCTGTCTGCGGGAATTGGCGTAGTGGTCATTGCGTTTTTAAGCTGGCGGATGATGTTTCTTCTTGGTGGGATAGGGATGCTGCTGGCGTGGTCTCTTTCGGGGAAGTACTTTATCGAATCGCCCAGGTGGTTAGCAGGTAAAGGGCGGCAACGCGAGGCTGAACAGCAGCTTCTCATGATTGAATCGCAAATAGAAAAAGAAAAAAGTATTGTTTTGCCGCCGCATCAGGAAAGCAATAAATCCACGGAATCGCGCTTTGAAAACGGTACATTCTGGCTCTTATTCAAAGGACAAATGTTGCGGCGCACGTTAGTGGCGATCACTGTATTGATTGCGATGAACATTTCGCTTTATACCATTACGGTATGGATCCCGACAATTTTTGTTAATTCAGGAATTGATGTTACAAAATCCATTTTCATGACCGCCATCATTATGATTGGCGCGCCGGTGGGCATATTTATCGCCGCGCTCATTATTGATCATTTCCCCAGACGGTTATTTGGTTCGCTGTTGCTTATCGTTATTGCGGTAGTAGGATATTTTTACTCAATACAGACTGAGGAATGGGCCATTCTAGTTTATGGACTAGTCATGATTTCCTTTCTGTATATGTACGTCTGCTTCGCCTCGGCGGTTTACGTTCCCGAATTATGGCCTACGCACCTTAGACTACGTGGATCGGGTTTTGTGAATGCGGTAGGGCGGATCGTCGCTGTCTTTACCCCCTACGGCGTGGCGGTTTTACTGACCCGGTATGGATCTGTCACCGTTTTTGTTGTGCTGGGTATGCTGCTGGCGGCGTGCGCGCTGATATTATTTTGTTTTGGCATTGAAACGAGAAGAGTTTCGTTAGAAGCGCTCTCCAGCCTGCGTTGAGCTTTGCCTGGTAGCGGCGCTGACGTGACGTATCCGGCCCAAAGATCTATGCAATGGTCTCACCGTTGCGTGATGTATTGACCGGATACGATACCTGCTCCGCTACCTGGCGACAGCCTGGCCCTGCGTCTCTTCCCAGTCTGCCAGCGTATACAGCGTCGCGCCTGCCGACGCCATCTCCATAAACGCGTGTGCGCTATCCTGCGGGTGAATATTCACGCCGCGACAGCCATCGGTGATAACGTTAACGGCATAGCCCAACTCTAGCGCATCCAGCACCGTAAATTTTACGCAGTAATCGGTCGCCAACCCCATCACGATAAGCTCGGTAACGTCATGCTCGCGAAGCCAGGTATCAAGGGTAGTTTTCTGCCGATGTTCGTTGTCAAAAAACGCGCTGTAGCTATCAATCAGCGGGTTTTCACCCTTATAGATACAGGCGTCAATCGCATGTTGGTTAAGCAGGGGATGTAACGCCGCGCCGTCGGTATGTTGAACGCAGTGATCCGGCCAGAGCGTTTGCGGCAGCCCGTCCAGCTTTCCCTGACTATAGGGTTCCGCCTGATGCTGGCTGGCGAAGCTGCCATGCTGCGCGGGATGCCAGTCCTGGCTGGCCAGCACCGGAATCTGCCGGGGCTGGCACCAGTCAATAAGAGCGTTGGCGATGTCGATGGTGCTGTCGCCTTCCGCTACAGCCAGCGCGCCGCCGGCGCAAAAGTCATTTTGCAAGTCGACCAGTAATAAGGCCCGGTTTGTCATTATCTTCTCCTTGTCGTCGGGATTTTTTAATCATCCGGCGTCAATTCACCACGCAAGTTTTGCGCCATCGCGCTACGAATCGCCTGAGTGTCCAGACCCTGGCTTAACAAATAATGCAGTTTGGTTAAGGTGGCTTCGACGGTCATATCGGCACCGCCAATCACGCCAGCGTGCGCCAGCGCATTACCGGTAGCGTACCCGCCCATATTGACTCGCCCTGACATGCATTGCGTCAGGTTAACCACCACGATGCCGCGCGAACTGGCCTCTTTCAGCTCCTGTAAAAACGCTTTATTTTGCGGCGCGTTGCCTACGCCATAAGAGCGCAGAATCAGCGCTTTTACCGGCTGACGCAGAAAGTTACGTACTACCTCGGCGGAAATCCCCGGATAAATCGTCACTACGCCTATCGGCTGCGGCGTAATAGGGTGAACGATTAATTCACCAGAACCGTAGGGCGCGGGAGGCGTATTTAAACGGCGAATGTGAATTCCTGCTTCCAGCAAGGGCGGCAGATTAGGAGAGGCAAAAGCGTCAAAACCATCCGCATGGGCTTTGGTCGTGCGATTGCCGCGGAACAGACGATTATTAAAAAACAGCGTTACTTCATTAACAGGATAGTTGGCGGCGACATAAAGCGCATTCAGCAAATTAATTTGCCCGTCGGAGCGCAGCTCAGCCAGCGGAATTTGTGACCCTGTCACAATAACCGGTTTACCCAGATTTTCCAGCATGAAAGAGAGCGCCGATGCGGTATACGCCATCGTGTCGGTGCCGTGCAGAATAACAAAACCGTCATACTCATCGTAGTGCGCTTTGATATCTTCAGCGATATGCTGCCAGTCTTCCGGCGTCATATCTGATGAATCCATCAGCGGGGCATATTCATGGATGGTAAAATCCGGCATCTCCGGGCGGTGGAATTCCGGCATCAGCGCCAGCTGGCGCTGAAGGTGCCCGGACACCGGGATATACCCTTTATCTGAGCGCTGCATACCGATAGTACCGCCGGTATAGGCAACGTAAATTGATTTCTTTTGCATGATAATGTTCAGTCGTGTCGCGAAGGACGTATTAATGATTATCGGATGGCGGCTATGAGCAGACGCCGCCATCCGGTATGGCTATTGATGAAGCATTAGCGAACGTTCGCGCAAGTCAAACAGAACGCATAACGGTTTTGCGGATCGTTAAATGCCGCCAGTTTATCCCCCTCGGCCTTCACCGTATTGGCGGCGGAAACGAGCGGCGCCGGGAGCATCGCCTGAATGGCCTCCGGCAGCATGGCGCGTACTGATCCGGTCATACTGTCCATGACCATATCAAGGACCGTCGGTTCGTCCTGATAGTAATCAAGATGCCACTGTTTCAGTTTCGCCAGCTCCGCCGCTTTGGCGACGGCGTCGTCAAAGTCGCCGAGACTGTCCACCAGACCATTGGCTTTCGCGTCTTCTCCGGTCCAGACATGGCCTTGCGCGATTTTATCAATCTGCTCCGGCGTACGCTTACGCGCGTCTGCCACCAGCGTGATAAAGCGTTTGTAGCCGTACTCAATACTGAGTTGCATCATCTGCTGCACTTCCGGTGACAGCGCTTTGGTCATCGAAATATCCGCCAGCGGCGAGGTGGAAACGCCGTCGCTGTGTACGCCAATCGACGACAGGCTGTTTTCTACCGTATTGATGACGCCGAAGATGCCAATTGAACCCGTCAGCGTGCTGGGGCTGGCCACGATATAGTTTGCCGGCGTAGAGATCCAGTAACCGCCGGAGGCCGCCATACCGCCCATTGAGACCACCACCGGTTTGCCAGCCGCTCTTGCCGCCGCCAGTTCGGCGCGGATAACTTCGGAGGCGTTGACGCTACCGCCTGGGCTATTGATGCGCAGCACAATCGCTTTCACTTTAGGATCAAGGCGTGCGTCGCGGATCTGCGATGCCGTAGTGTCGCCGCCGACATTCCCTGGTGTTTCTTCGCCATCCATAATCGCGCCATTGGCGAAAATAACCGCAATAGTACCGCCGGTATCCGCAGGCGTTTTCAGCGAATAATCGTAATAACTGATCGCGCGATAGTTATTTTCGGTTTTGCTCCAGCCAAACTGCTTCGTCAGCGCTTTTTCAACATCTGCGCTGGAGGCGAGGGCGTCCACCAGTTTATGGTCGAGCGCATATTTGGCGGTGTCGCCGCCCACGCTAGTTAACCCGTCGATAATAGCCTGCGCGCCGGGGAAGAGTTGTTGCGGCGAAATCTGGCGATTGGCGGAAACGGTATGCAGGTAGTTCTGCCACAGTTCGCCTATCCAGCGGCTGTCGGCCTCGCGGGCGGCGGGCGACATATCGTCGCGGATAAACGGCTCGACGGCGGATTTATAGGTGCCGACCCGGAAAACGTGGGTAGAGACTTTCAGCTTATCCAGCAGCGTTTTGTAGTACAGGCCATTCGTAGCGAAGCCGTGAAGATCTACCTGACCCTGTGGGGAAAGCCAAATTTTATTGGCGAAACTGGCGAGGTAATACTGACCCTGGCTGTAGTTTTCACCCACGGCGAAAACCGGTTTGCCGCTGTCGCGGAATTCGCGCAGCGCTTTACCGATATAGCGCATTGACGGCTGATCGGCGCCGGTGAAGTTTTTCAGATCCAGAACGATACCCGTGATGTTACGGTCATCTTTCGCCTGACGAATAGCGTTGACGATGTCAAACAGGGAGTTTTCCTGCAGACGGTCGGAGCTGGCGCCAAATAACTGGCGACCCAGCGCGCCCAGACGGTGATTGGTGGAGGGTTTATCCACAATGACGCCGGAAATATCCAGCAGCAGAGCGCCGCGCGCCGTTTGCTCACTGTTGTTGCCGTTACCGATCTGCATCCAGATCCCAACGCCCACCAGGACCAGAAAAATAAAGAACAGGTTGAGTACCATTTCACGGACGAAGTTCAACACTCGCCACGTCCATTTAAAAAATCCGGCAATAAATCGCCACAGGGTTCGCATGTATTCTCCCTATCTGAGTAACAACGCTTATACCTTGGTGAGGATAAAGCATTAAGATGTGGCTATCGTAATGACCCATCAGGCAGTTGTCAGCAGGAATCACTGCCTGCGCTGTAACAAAATCCGCTCCCGTGTTAATTTTGTGAATAAATATCATTGCTGGAGTTAATCAAATGGATGCACTAGAACTGCTGGTCAACCGTCGTAGCGCCTCTCGTCTCGCAGAACCGGCGCCTGTCGGAGAGCAATTACAGAACATTCTGCGGGCGGGAATGCGTGTTCCCGATCATAAATCTCTACAGCCGTGGCGTTTTTTTGTGATTGAAGGAGAGGGGCGCGACCGCTTCAGCGCCGTGCTTGAACAAGGCGCTGTCGCTGCCGGGGGCGATGAGAAAGCGATCGAAAAAGCGCGTAATGCGCCGTTTCGCGCGCCGCTGATCATTACCGTGGTGGCGAAATGCGAAGAAAACCATAAGGTTCCGGTGTGGGAACAGGAGATGTCTGCCGGATGCGCGGTGATGGCGATGCAAATGGCGGCGATTGCGCAAGGGTTTAATGGTATCTGGCGTAGCGGCGCATTAACGGAGAGCGCTATCGTGCGGGAAGCCTTTGAGTGCCGCCCGCAGGATAAAATTGTTGGTTTTCTCTATCTCGGCACGCCGCAGCTCAAAGCGTCAACGACGATCAGTACCCCCGACCCCACGCCGTTTGTGCGTTATTTCTGACGCTGAGGGATAAAACTGTCTGGATTCTGAGCAAAGGCGCGGTAATTCAGACAGTGATACTTACCACATCAGGGAATGAGCGCTACCATAGCGCGAATGCAATGACAGGAGATGTCCATGAGCGAGCAAGCCATTCGTTTAACGCAATACAGCCACGGCGCTGGTTGCGGTTGTAAAATTTCCCCTAAAGTGCTGGAGACTATCCTGCATAGCGAGCAGGCGAAGTTCGTCGACCCGAACCTGCTGGTGGGTAATGAAACCCGCGATGATGCGGCGGTTTACGATCTGGGTAATGGCACCAGTATCATCAGCACCACCGACTTCTTTATGCCGATAGTCGACAACCCGTTTGATTTTGGCCGCATTGCGGCAACAAACGCCATCAGCGATATTTTTGCGATGGGCGGCAAACCGATTATGGCGATCGCGATCCTTGGCTGGCCGATTAACACCCTGTCGCCCGATATTGCGCGTGAAGTGACCGAGGGGGGGCGCTTTGCCTGCCGTCAGGCCGGTATCGCGCTGGCGGGCGGACACTCTATTGACGCCCCGGAGCCGATCTTTGGTCTCGCGGTCACAGGCGTAGTGCCGACCGAACGGGTGAAGAAAAACAGTACCGCGCAGGCGGGATGCAAACTCTTTCTGACCAAACCGTTGGGGATTGGCGTGTTGACCACCGCCGAGAAAAAATCGCTGCTTAAACCTGAACATCAGGGGCTGGCGACGGAAGTCATGTGTCGGATGAACGTTGCTGGCGCGGCGTTTGCCAATATCGACGGCGTAAAAGCTATGACTGACGTTACCGGTTTTGGCCTGCTGGGGCACCTGAGCGAGATGTGCCAGGGCGCAGGCGTGCAGGCGCTGCTTTGCTATCAGGACATCCCTAAACTGCCGGGCGTGGAAGAGTATATTGCTCTGGGCGCCGTACCGGGCGGCACAGAGCGCAACTTCGCCAGCTATGGTCATCTGATGGGCGACATGTCGCGTGAAGTTCGTAGCCTGCTGTGCGATCCGCAAACGTCAGGCGGTCTGTTGTTGGCGGTAACGCCGGACGCCGAAGACGATGTTAAAGCCACCGCGGCGGAATTTGGTATCGATCTGACCGCGATTGGCGAACTGGTCGAGGCCCGCGGCGGTCGCGCTATGGTTGAGATTCGTTAACCTGATGCGGTTGTTTATTGCCGAAAAACCGAGTCTGGGGCGCGCCATTGCGGATGTGCTGCCAAAACCGCACCGTAAAGGCGATGGTTTTATTGAGTGCGGAAACGGGCAGGTCGTCACCTGGTGTATTGGTCATTTGCTGGAACAGGCGCAGCCGGATGCGTATGACAGCCGTTATGCGCGCTGGAATCTGGCTGACCTGCCTATTGTGCCGGAAAAATGGCAGCTTCAGCCTCGTCCTTCCGTCACCAAACAGCTCAATGTGATTAAGCGCTTTTTGCATCAAGCCGGTGAAATTATTCACGCCGGCGACCCGGATCGCGAAGGGCAGCTTCTGGTTGATGAAGTGCTGGATTATCTCCAGCTTCCTGCCGAAAAGCGCCAGCAGGTGCGGCGTTGTCTGATAAACGACCTTAACCCGCAGGCGGTCGAGCGTGCTATTGACAGGCTGCGGGCGAACAGCGACTTCGTGCCGCTGTGCGTCTCCGCGCTGGCGCGAGCGCGAGCGGACTGGCTGTATGGCATTAATATGACCCGCGCTTACACGATCCTGGGCCGTAATGCCGGCTATCAGGGCGTGTTATCCGTGGGACGCGTACAGACGCCGGTACTGGGGCTGGTGGTGCGGAGAGACGAAGAGATTGAGAACTTCGTCGCCAAAGACTTCTTTGAAGTAAAGGCGCACATCGTTACGCCTGCCGACGAGCGTTTTACCGCTATCTGGCAGCCGAGCGAGGCGTGCGAACCTTATCAGGATGAAGAGGGGCGCTTGCTTCATCGTCCGCTGGCGGAGCATGTGGTGAACCGAATCAACGGTCAGCCCGCGCTGGTAACCAGTTATAATGATAAACGGGAATCAGAATCCGCGCCGCTGCCGTTTTCGCTCTCGACGCTACAGATTGAAGCCGCCAAACGCTTTGGCCTGAGCGCGCAAAACGTGCTTGATATTTGTCAGAAGCTATATGAAACCCACAAACTGATTACCTATCCGCGTTCCGACTGCCGTTATCTGCCGGAAGAACACTTTGCCGGACGGCAGGCGGTCATGAACGCGATTAGCGTCCACGCCCCGGATTTACTGCCGCAGCCTGTGGTTAATCCTGATACGCGCAATCGCTGCTGGGATGACAAAAAAGTGGATGCGCACCACGCGATTATCCCGACGGCGCGCAGTTCTTCTGTCCATCTGACGGAAAACGAAGCGAAAGTGTACACCCTGATTGCGCGTCAGTATCTGATGCAGTTCTGCCCGGACGCGGTGTTTCGTAAATGCGTTATTGAACTGGAAATCGCCAAAGGGAAATTTGTCGCCAAAGCGCGTTTTCTGGCGGAGGCCGGTTGGCGGACGTTACTGGGCAGTAAAGAGCGCGACGAGGAAAACGACGGTACGCCGCTGCCGGTTGTCGCCAAAGGTGATGAGTTGCTGTGTGAAAAGGGGGAAGTGGTCGAGCGCCAAACCCAGCCGCCGCGTCATTTCACTGATGCGACATTGCTTTCCGCGATGACCGGAATTGCCCGCTTCGTGCAGGATAAAGATCTGAAAAAGATCCTGCGCGCGACCGATGGGCTGGGGACGGAAGCCACGCGCGCCGGGATTATCGAGCTGCTGTTCAAACGTAGCTTTCTGACCAAAAAAGGGCGCTACATTCATTCTACCGATGCTGGCAAAGCGTTAATACATTCGCTGCCGGAAATGGCGGCCCGTCCAGATATGACCGCGCACTGGGAATCTGTTTTGACGCAAATCAGCGAAAAGCAGTGCCGTTACCAGGATTTCATGCAACCGCTGGTCGGCACGTTATATCAGCTGATCGAGCAGGCTAAGCGCACGCCGGTGAAGCGCTTCAGAGGGATAGTCGCGCCAGGCGGTGGAGACAAGAAAAAGAGCGCGCCGCGTAAGCGAGCGGGCAAAAAAAGCCCGCCTGCTGAGGAGACAGGCCGTCAGACCGAATAAGCGTAAAGCTATCTGGCCTGACGACGGGATTAAATGACGCCCTGCGCCAGCATGGCGTCGGCGACTTTCACGAAACCGGCGATGTTGGCGCCCTGAACGTAGTTGGTATGCTTATTGTCGCCGCCGTACTCGACACAGGCGTGGTGGATATCCAGCATAATGTGATGCAGACGGGCGTCCACTTTCTCGGCTTTCCAGCTCAACCGCGCGGCGTTCTGCGCCATTTCCAGCCCCGATGTCGCCACGCCGCCCGCGTTGGCGGCTTTACCCGGCGCAAACAGTACGCCCGCTTCAAGGAAGAGATCGGTCGCTTCAATCGTGGTTGGCATATTTGCCCCTTCCGCCACGGCTTTTACGCCATTGGCAATCAGTACGCGCGCGGCGTCAACGTCCAGTTCGTTCTGCGTCGCGCATGGCAGGGCGATATCCACCGGTACGCTCCAGGGCTGCTGGCCTTCCAGATAGGTTAAGCCAAACTCACGGGCGTAGTCAGCGACGCGACCGTCACGGCTGGCTTTAATTTCACACAGACGCGCCAGCTTCTCTGGCGTGAAGCCACTTTCATCGACCACCGTCCCGCTCGAATCCGACGCGGTAACCACGCGCGCGCCAAAGGCCATCGCTTTCTCAATGGCGTATTGCGCTACGTTGCCGGAGCCGGACACGGCGACGCGCATCCCTTCAAAACCGAGACCATGACGTTTAAGCATCGCTTCGGTGAAGTAGACCAGGCCATAGCCCGTCGCCTCCGGACGAATCAGGCTGCCGCCGAAGGAAAGCCCTTTGCCGGTGAAGACGCAGGCGCTGTTATTGGAAAGCTTGCGCATCATTCCCGCCATAAAGCCCACTTCGCGTCCGCCCACGCCGATATCCCCGGCAGGCACGTCGGTATCCGGCCCTAAATGGCGATACAGTTCAGTCATCAGCGCCTGGCAGAAACGCATCACTTCGCCTTCGCTTTTCCCTTTCGGATCGAAATCGCTGCCGCCTTTACCGCCGCCCATCGGCAACGTGGTGAGGGCATTTTTAAAGGTTTGCTCAAAGCCGAGGAACTTAAGGATGGAAAGGTTTACCGAAGGATGGAAGCGCATACCGCCTTTATAGGGGCCGATAGCAGAGTTGAACTGCACGCGCCAGGCGCGATTTACCTGCACCTGGTTTTTGTCGTCCAGCCACACTACGCGAAACTGGATTACGCGCTCTGGTTCAACCAAACGTTCCAGTAAAGACATGTGGCGGTAACGGGGGTTTTGTTCAAGAAACGGCCACAGGGTGGTCATGACTTCACGGACGGCTTGCGCGAACTCGGTTTGATGCGGGTCGCGCTTTTGTACATGGTTGAGGAACGATTCCAGAGAACATGTCTGATCCATAGATATAAAAACCTCTTATATATTAATGTGGTTGTATTTGCGTTTTATCAGAATATGTATTTGCAGTTTTCGACTATACCATCAGCAATGTGACGGTAAGCAAGAAAAAAATGACGCTGCTAAGTAAATTCATAACGGGGCGAGGGTCATAACTAAAAGCGATGACAAAAGAGGATTAAAGTTTTCACGGCGGCTTACCGTTATACTGAGAATATACTTAGAAAAATAAGGAAATCCTATGCGCCGAAGCCTCGTGGTCGCCGTGATGGCGATAATGCCAATGGTCGGGCTGGCAAACCAGAACAGTCGTCCTGATATTCAGGTGAATGTCCCGCCGGAAGTTTTCAGCACGCGCGGTCAGTCGTCCCAGCCCTGCATTCAGTGCTGCGTTTACCAGGATCAGAATTACTCCGAAGGCGCGGTAATAAAAGTGGAAGGCGTCTTGCTCCAGTGCCAGCGTGACGAAAAAACCATCAGCACGAATCCGTTAGTCTGGCGTCGCGTAAAGCCATAAACGCCTGCAATAGCGGAATATCCGCCGGGGCGAGGGGGTACTCCAGCGCCTCTTCCGGCGTACACCAGGCTAATGCCTGATGTTCCAGCGCACGTATCAGACCGTTAAACGCAGGCACATGCCAGGCGTGCAAATGAATTCGTCGGCCAGACACGTCGCGTTGATGGCTGGCGATATAGACGCCGGGCGTGGCGTCAATCCCTAACTCTTCGCGTAGCTCGCGGATAAGCGCCTGCGGCTGGGTTTCGCCGGGTTCGACTTTACCGCCGGCAAACTCCCATAAACCGGCTTGATCCGCATGAGCTGGGCGCTGGGCCAGCAGAATTTTGCCGTCGCATTCAATGATGGCGGCAACAACATCGAGTTTTTTTATCATTGTCGTTAAGGTCGTTATTCCTGCCGGGAAGCGTCGCGCTATCCCGGCCTTACGGTTAATCAGAAAGCGGAATCAAACACGAAACGTCGCCCAGACCGGCGCATGGTCGGAGGGTTTTTCCATACTGCGAATGTCGTAGTCTATACCGGTTTCTGCGCAACGTTCCGCCAGCGGAGCGCTTGCCAGCAAGAGGTCGATACGCAGCCCGCGATTATCCACGAAACCTTTCGAGCGGTAATCAAACCACGAAAATTTATCCATCGTTTGCGGATTCGCCTGACGGAACGTGTCCACTAATCCCCACTTCAGTAACCGCGACATCCATTCACGCTCCTCCGGCAGGAAGGAGCATTTACCGGTACGCAGCCAGCGTTTGCGGTTCTCTTCGCCGATGCCAATATCCAGATCGGTCGGGCTGATATTCATGTCGCCCATAATTAATACCGGATTATCGCACTTGAGTTCCGTTTCAAGATAGTTTTGCAAGTTCTGATAGAACTGCGCTTTCGCGGGGAACTTCAACGGATGATCCCGGCTTTCCCCCTGCGGGAAATAGCCGTTAATGACGGTAATATTACCCAGCGGCGAGGGGATTTCCGCCATGATAATGCGGCGTTGCGCCTCTTCGCCATCATCCGGGAAACCGCGTCTGACGGAAATGGGCGTGGCTTTTGTTAGCAGCGCGACGCCGTAATGGCCTTTTTGTCCATGATAGAAAACGTTATAGCCCAGCTTCGCGACCTCTTCGAGCGGGAACATTTCGTCGTGGACTTTTGTCTCCTGTAGGCCGATCACATCGGGCTGGTGTTTTTCGACAATCGCTTCAAGCTGATGGGGACGGGCGCGCAGGCCGTTGATATTAAAAGAGACAAATTTCATAGTCACTGCCACTTTGCAAGGTGAATCGTGTTGGGATGGTAACAGAAATTTTACCGAGTGACTGCCACTCATCGTCAGATTCGGCCAATAGAAGCGTATGGTGTTTTCTATAGCGCGCAAATGGCACAGTTTGCGTGCAGATGCGCCAGAACGGGGCGGTAATTTCCAGTAAATTTCGTATAAGATCACAATTCCAGAATTATATTTGGCAACTGAATAATATTTCGCTTTTTCCTCTTTTTAGCCACCGATTATGCGGGAATATTCACTTTTCATGCAGTAAAAGTGAATATCGCTACGCTATAACCCATTGATTTACCGTTTATCACTTCTGTTTATGCAATGTTAACGCTGGCTGGCGCGAATGCTGCAATCTACATTTACAGCGCAAACACTCATATTAATTAACATATAAATAACTTTATTTTTACCAAAAGGGGGCGCTATGTCTCTGTCAGTTACGCGCGAAAACTTTGATGAATGGATGGTGCCGGTGTATGTTCCCGCGCCTTTTATTCCTGTACGCGGAGAAGGCTCACGCCTGTGGGATCAGCAGGGGAAGGAGTACATTGATTTTGCTGGCGGGATCGCGGTCAACGCATTGGGACATGCGCATCCGGCGCTGCGCGAGGCGTTAAATGAACAGGCGAATCGCTTCTGGCATACCGGAAACGGTTACACCAATGAACCGGCGCTGCGACTGGCGAAAAAACTGATCGACGCTACCTTCGCCGAACGCGTTTTCTTTTGTAATTCAGGCGCTGAAGCAAATGAAGCAGCATTAAAACTGGCGCGCAAATATGCCCACGATCGTGTCGGCAATCATAAAAGCGGCATTGTGGCCTTTAAAAACGCGTTCCATGGTCGCACGCTCTTTACCGTCAGCGCTGGCGGTCAACCCACCTATTCACAGGACTTTGCGCCGCTGCCGCCGGATATTCGTCATGCAGCCTATAACGATCTGAACTCCGCCAGCGCGCTCATTGATGACAATACCTGCGCCGTGATCGTAGAGCCTGTGCAGGGCGAGGGCGGCGTGATCCCCGCCACGAAAGCTTTTTTGCAGGGGCTGCGTGAATTGTGCGACCGGCATCAGGCGTTACTGATTTTTGATGAGGTGCAGACGGGCGTCGGACGTACCGGCGAACTGTATGCATATATGCATTATGGCGTTACGCCCGATATCCTGACGACCGCTAAAGCGTTGGGCGGCGGCTTCCCGATCGGCGCGATGCTGACTACGCAAGACTATGCCAGCGTCATGACGCCAGGCACGCATGGCACCACCTACGGCGGTAATCCGCTGGCGACGGCAGTTGCCGGAAAAGTACTGGATATCATCAATACGCCGGAGATGCAAAACGGCGTCAGACAGCGCCACGATGCGTTTATTGAACGTCTAAATACCATTAATGTACGTTTTGGCATGTTCAGTGAAATTCGCGGGCTGGGACTACTGCTTGGCTGTGTGCTACAGACGGAGTTTGCCGGAAAAGCCAAACTCATCGCCCAGGAAGCGGCAAAAGCAGGCGTGATGGTGCTCATCGCCGGTGGCGACGTGGTGCGTTTTGCGCCAGCGTTAAATGTGAGCGACGAGGAGATAGCTACCGGGCTTGATCGTTTTGCCCTGGCGTGCGAACGCCTTCAGGCGGGAGGCGCATCATGCGGGTGATTCGTCCTGTCGAACATGCGGATATCGCCGCGCTGATGCAGCTTGCAGGCAAAACGGGCGGCGGCTTAACCTCGCTACCGGCAAATGAAGCGACGCTGGCGGCCCGCATTGAACGCGCGCTAAAAACCTGGTCCGGCGAGCTGCCAAAAGGCGAACAAGGGTATGTATTTGTTCTTGAGGACAGTGAAACGGGTGAGGTCGGCGGGATCTGCGCCATTGAGGTCGCGGTCGGCCTTAACGACCCCTGGTATAACTATCGTGTCGGTACGCTGGTTCATGCTTCCAAAGAGCTGAATGTATATAACGCGTTGCCAACATTATTCCTGAGTAATGATCACACTGGCAGCAGTGAGCTTTGCACGCTGTTTCTCGATCCCGAATGGCGTAAAGAGGGTAACGGCTACTTGTTGTCAAAATCGCGCTTTATGTTTATGGCCGCGTTTCGCGATAAATTCAATGAGAAAGTGGTGGCGGAAATGCGTGGCGTCATTGACGAGCACGGTTATTCTCCCTTCTGGCAAAGTCTCGGCAAACGCTTTTTTTCTATGGATTTCAGCCGGGCGGATTTTTTATGCGGTACCGGGCAAAAAGCGTTTATCGCCGAGCTGATGCCCAAACATCCTATTTATACCCACTTCTTATCTGAAGAGGCACAGGCCGTGATTGGCGAAGTCCACCCGCAAACGGCGCCAGCCCGCGCGGTGCTGGAAAAGGAAGGCTTTCGCTATCGCCACTATATCGACATCTTCGACGGCGGGCCGACGCTGGAGTGTGATATTGACCGCGTGCGGGCCATTCGTAAAAGCCGACTGGTGGAAGTCGCGGAAGGGCAACCCGCGCCTGGCGACTATCCGGCATGTCTGGTCGCCAATGAAAACTATCACCACTTTCGGGCCGCGCTGGTGCGTGCCGATCCGCAGACTTCACGACTTGTACTTACCGCCGCGCAGTTGGATGCGCTGAAATGTCGCGCGGGCGACCACGTTCGGCTGGTACGCCTTTGCGCTGAGGAGAAAACCGTATGACGCTATGGATAAACGGCGACTGGATAACCGGTCAGGGCGAACGCCGCCGCAAAACGAACCCGGTGAGCGCGGAGATAATTTGGCAGGGGAATGACGCTAATGCGGCACAGGTCGCCGAGGCCTGTCAGGCGGCGCGCGCGGCGTTTCCTCGTTGGGCCAGACAGCCTTTTGCCGCACGACAGGCTATCGTAGAGAAATTTGCCGCCCTGCTGGAGGCGCATAAAGCCGAGCTCACGGAGGTCATCGCGCGTGAAACCGGTAAACCGCGCTGGGAGGCGGCAACGGAAGTGACGGCGATGATCAATAAGATTGCCATCTCGATTAAGGCTTACCACGCCAGAACCGGCGAACAAAAAAGCGAACTTGTCGATGGCGCCGCGACGTTGCGCCATCGTCCTCACGGTGTGCTGGCGGTATTCGGCCCTTATAACTTTCCCGGCCATTTACCGAATGGCCATATTGTGCCCGCGTTGCTGGCAGGCAATACGCTGATTTTCAAACCTAGCGAGCTAACGCCATGGACCGGGGAAACGGTAATAAAACTCTGGGAACGGGCGGGGCTACCGGCAGGCGTTCTTAATCTGGTGCAGGGCGGCCGGGAGACCGGACAAGCGCTGAGTTCGCTCGACGATCTCGACGGACTGCTGTTTACCGGCAGCGCCAGTACCGGATATCAGCTTCATCGCCAGCTATCCGGCCAGCCGGAAAAAATACTGGCCCTTGAAATGGGCGGAAACAATCCGCTCATTATTGAGGATGTGGCAAATATAGATGCGGCGGTACATCTGACGCTGCAATCGGCGTTTATTACCGCCGGACAGCGCTGTACCTGCGCGCGACGCCTTCTGGTAAAACAGGGTGCGCAGGGAGATGCATTTCTGGCGCGGCTGGTTGACGTCGCCGGACGTCTGCAGCCCGGCAGATGGGACGACGATCCGCAGCCGTTTATCGGCGGACTGATTTCAGCGCAGGCGGCACAGCATGTGATGGAGGCCTGGCGTCAACGAGAGGCATTAGGCGGTCGCACGCTACTGGCGCCGCGGAAGGTCAAAGAGGGAACCTCTCTGCTGACGCCTGGCATCATTGAGCTGACGGGCGTCGCGGATGTGCCGGATGAAGAGGTGTTTGGTCCGCTGCTGAACGTCTGGCGTTATGCGCATTTCGATGAGGCGATTCGTCTGGCGAATAATACCCGTTTTGGTCTGTCGTGTGGGCTGGTGTCGACGGATCGCGCGCAGTTCGAACAGCTCTTGCTGGAGGCGCGGGCAGGGATCGTTAACTGGAATAAACCGCTCACCGGGGCAGCGAGTACTGCGCCGTTTGGTGGTGTCGGCGCGTCTGGCAACCATCGACCCAGCGCCTGGTATGCCGCCGATTATTGCGCCTGGCCGATGGTCAGTCTGGAATCTCCCGAACTGACGTTGCCTGCGACATTAAGCCCCGGCCTCGACTTTTCTCGCAGGGAGGCGGTATGACGGCGCATGAAGTTAATTTTGATGGGCTGGTGGGGCTTACGCACCATTATGCCGGGCTATCCTTCGGCAATGAGGCATCGACCCGCCACCGTTTTCAGATGTCGAATCCTCGTCTGGCGGTAAAGCAGGGGCTGCTAAAGATGAAGGCTTTGGCGGATGCCGGCTTTCCCCAGGCGGTGATCCCGCCGCATGAGCGGCCTTTTATTCCGGCGTTGCGTCAGCTCGGCTTCACGGGTAGCGATGAGCAGATTCTGGATAAGGTTGCGCGTCAGGCGCCACGCTGGCTTTCTAGCGTGAGTTCCGCGTCGCCAATGTGGGTTGCGAATGCGGCGACGGTTTGCCCATCGGCAGACGCGCTGGACGGGAAAGTTCACCTGACGGTGGCGAATTTAAACAATAAATTTCATCGCGCTCTTGAGGCGCCTGTTACCGAAGCGCTGCTACGCGCCATATTTCGCGATGAAAGTCAGTTTTCAGTGCATAGCGCGTTACCGCAGGTCGCATTATTGGGAGATGAAGGCGCGGCGAATCATAACCGTCTGGGCGGCGAGTATGGTTCGGCAGGCGTGCAGCTTTTTGTCTATGGGCGCGAAGAGGAGAATGAAATACGACCCGCTCGTTATCCGGCGCGCCAGAGCCGCGAAGCCAGCGAGGCCGTGGCGCGTCTTAATCAGGTGAATCCGCAACAGGTTATCTTCGCTCAGCAGAACCCGGAGGTCATCGATCAAGGCGTATTCCATAATGATGTCATCGCCGTTTCGAATCGACAGGTATTGTTTTGTCACGAAGCGGCGTTTGCCCGGCAGAAAGTGCTCATTAATCAGTTGCGTACGCGCGTTGACGGTTTTATGGCGATAGAGGTGCCCGCCGGAGAGGTTTCTGTATCAGATGCTGTGGCGACCTACCTGTTTAATAGTCAGTTGTTAAGCCGTGACGACGGCTCAATGCTGCTAGTGTTGCCGCGGGAATGTCAGGATCATGTCGGCGTCTGGCGCTATCTGAATAAGCTGGTGGCGGAGGATAACCCCATCAGCGCGATGCAGGTGTTTGATTTGCGAGAAAGTATGGCTAACGGTGGCGGGCCGGCCTGTCTGCGATTACGCGTGGTGTTAACAGAAGAAGAACGACGGGCGGTGAATCCAGCGGTAATGATGAATGACGCTCTGTTTACGGCCCTTAACGCGTGGGCGGATCGTTATTATCGCGATCGCCTGACCGCTGCCGATCTGGCCGATCCGTTATTATTGCGAGAAGGCCGGGAGGCGCTGGATGTGTTAACGCGTCTGCTGGATTTGGGGTCGGTTTATCCTTTCCAGCAAACGGGGGCGGCTGATGGATAACTTTCTGGCGTTGACGCTAAGTGGCACGACACCACGGGTGACGCAGGGGAAGAGCGCGGGTTTTCGCTGGCGCTGGTTAGGTCATGGTCTGCTTGAACTCACGCCCGATGCGCCGGTCGACCGCGCGTTAATTCTTTCTGCGGGGATACACGGCAATGAAACCGCGCCGGTAGAGATGCTGGATAAGCTGCTGTCGGCGCTGTTTTCAGGCAGCTTGACGTTAACGTGGCGAGTGCTGGTGGTACTCGGCAATCCGCAGGCGCTGGCGGCGGGAATACGCTATTGTCACAGCGATATGAACCGTATGTTTGGCGGGCGTTGGCAGTCCTTTGCCGAAAGCGATGAAACGCGGCGGGCGCGTGAGCTGGAGCTCAGTCTGGAGACCTTCTTTTCATCTGGCCATGCGCGGGTACGCTGGCATCTGGATCTGCATACCGCCATTCGTGGCTCGCATCATTTGCGTTTTGGCGTATTGCCGCAGCGCGACCGCCCGTGGGAGACAGATTTTCTGGCGTGGCTGGGCGCGGCAGGACTAGAGGCGTTGGTATTTCATCAGGCGCCCGGCGGTACGTTTACGCACTTTAGCTCTGAACATTTCGGCGCGCTTTCCTGTGCGCTGGAGTTGGGAAAGGCGTTGCCGTTTAGGCAAAACGATCTGACGCAGTTCAACGTAACCTCGCAGGCGTTGTCGGCGTTGCTGAGCGGTGTCGAAACGTCAACCTCGTTTTCGCCGCCGCTACGCTATCGGGTGGTGTCGCAAATCACGCGTCACAGCGACAAGTTCGCGCTTTATATGGATGCGCAAACGCTGAATTTTACTGCCTTTGCGAAGGGAACGTTGCTGGCCGAGGAGGGGGATAAGCGCGTGACGGTGACGCATGACGTTGAATATGTTCTCTTTCCTAATCCCTCTGTCGCCTGCGGATTGCGGGCTGGATTAATGCTGGAAAGACTGCCCTGATAAACGTCCCTGTAAGCTCACGTTAGGATTACAGGGATGATTTGGGACACATTTTCATGCTATTACGGATTATTCCTGGAGAATTGCTTTATTAATAAGCGTTGCTGCGTTATAGTTCTGCATAATTTATGCTATATCATGCTGTTGTATATTTCTCTTTCAACTCTGCGCAATTTATTCTTTTTTTCTTCACAATTGGCGAAAAAGTGTTTTTTATACTTTCATTGTTTTACCGTTGTTATGACTAATTGACGCTAAGACGGTTAAAGTTAATCACGACAACACGGCGCTGTTTTAAATATGCCGTAAAAATAACTGAAAGGAAGGATGGAAATATGCGTAAACTGACTGCTCTATTTGTTGCCTCTACCCTGGCGATGGGTGCTGCGAATCTCGCTCATGCCGCTGAGACTACCACCGCCGCGCCAGCGGATGCGAAGCCAATGATGCAGCATAAAGGTAAATTTGGCCCACATCACGATATGATGTTTAAAAACCTGAACCTGACGGACGCACAGAAGCAACAAATTCGCGACATTATGAAAGCGCAGCGCGAGCAAATGAAACGTCCGCCGCTGGAAGAGCGTCGCGCCATGCATGATATTATCGCCAGCGATACCTTCGATAAAGCCAAAGCCGAAGCGCAAATTACGAAAATGGAAGCGCAGCGCAAGGCCAATATGCTGGCGCATATGGAAACCCAGAATAAAATTTATAACGTTCTGACGCCGGAGCAGAAAAAGCAATATAACGCTAATTTTGAGAAGCGTCTGACAGAACGCCCGGCGCAAGAAGGTAAAATGCCTGCTGCGGCAGAATAACTTTCCGCATAATTTAAGACCGCCGGTCTTGTCGATAACACAATCGTTGAGGTGGACAGGATCGGCGGTTTTCTTTATGACTGGCGACAGTCGGTGTGCAGTTCAATGATCTCATATTGACCTGACATTAGTGGCTTACAGAGAATTTTATAGCCATCCTGATCAAAGCCCGCAGGGGTGCGCACCAGCGTGGCGGCCTCATCCAGCGAGGGGACCGCCCCCAGCCATAACCAGTTGTTGATAATGTGGAACTGGGTCATTTGTGGGCGGCTTTCTTTTAACGCGATAGCGCCTTTCCAGGGCCAGCAAACCACACGTAACCGTTCCAGCGAGGCCTGCAGACGAAGAAAATGCGCCTGCGGGGTTTCTTGCCCACAGCACGCGCCAGCGCAGCGCTTCAGAGCGAAACGAAAACAGGAGCGCCCACGGCTTACCGGTTCAAGCCCCAGCAGGCCATAACACAATTTTTGTTCATCGGCGAGGTTCTGTAAGCTTTGCAGCGCCGCCCGACGGTTGGCGAAGAGGCCAAACAGGTTTGGCTCATGGGAAAAATCGACGCTGCGGGCGGAAACGACCTCAATCTTTTGTTCGCTCAACTGTAGCGAGCAAAGCTGGCGATTACGACGTAACCGCTTGTTAAACAGCGGCTGTTGTTCTTTGATCAGCCGTGCCTCCAGCAGCAACGCGCCCATTTCCCCAGCGGTGCAGATCCAGCTTATCCGCCGCGCCTGTCGCAGCATAGTGGCCTCGTCAGGCGTTCGCAGATGTGAAAGCACCCGGCTGCGAATATTCACGCTTTTACCGATATAAAGCGGCAGCGTATCGCTTTCGCTATGAAATACATAGACGCCCGGTAAGGCTGGCAATTCGCTGAGGAAAGGACGTAAATGTTCTGGATATTCGTAAATGGCCGCCGCTTCAAACTCAAGGCGGGGGGCTGATTGACGCCGTACCACAGTGATCTCCGTTAACTGGTTATTCATCCAGTATAACAGCGGATGGGTGATTAAAAAAGAGGCTGGGAAGAGAGGAGGCCGGATAGACGAGCGATATCCGGCACAACAGTAGAAGTACGCTTACTTTTTCCAAAAGTCGTCGAATACCGTAATCGGTAAACGGCGCTTATGTTCAGTTTTTACATACCAGCCTTCGATAGTTTTAGCGATGGCGGGGTCCAGCGTTTTGCCTTCCAGGTAATCGTCAATATTGTCATACGTTACGCCCAGCGCGGCTTCATCAGGCAGTGAAGGGCGGTCGTCTTCCAAATCGGCGGTGGGGACTTTTTTATACAGATGCTCAGGACAGCCCAGCGCTGCGAGAAGCTGTTTGCCCTGGCGTTTGTTAAGGCGATGAAGCGGGTTAATATCGGTACCGCCGTCGCCATATTTGGTGAAGAACCCGGTTATCGCTTCCGCCGCATGGTCGGTGCCCACCACGACGCCGTGAGTCATACCGGCGATGCTATATTGCGCTTTCATTCGCTCACGCGCTTTTTCATTGCCGCGAACAAAATCGCTCAGCTCAATTCCCGCTTCGCGCAGCGCCTGTTCGCTGGCGAGGACGGCGCCTTTAATATTGACGGTGAGTACTCTGTCCGGCTGAATAAAAGCAATGGCGTCCTGGCAATCCTGTTCATCGGCCTGTACGCCATAAGGCAGACGAACGGCGATAAACTGCAGCGCATTATCACCGGTCTCTTCTCGCAATTCGGCGATAGCCATCTGGCTGAGTTTCCCGGCCAGCGTCGAATCCTGCCCGCCGCTGATGCCTAACACCAGCGATTTCAAAAAGGGATAGGTTTTCAGGTACGCTTTAAGAAAATCCACGCTGCGGCGAATTTCTTCTTCAGGGTTGATATGCGGTTTCGCGCCAAGCGCCTGGATTATCTCTTGCTGCAGAGTCATTTAACCCCCTTCGACATTAAAAAAATGAATCTTTACCCTGTTAAAGCTAACCCTTCGCCGCTGAAACAACAAGGTTTGGCGGGCTAAGCGGTGTTTAAAACAACATGTCGCTGCGTTAGAGAATTTTCCGAAAGACTTTTTGTGGCGGGTCGCGGCTTGAAAAATATTCTGATGTATTCCAGGCTTACATAACACGCTGATAAACAAGAGGACGGAAAATGAACAAGAACGTAGCAGGAATTTTAAGCGCAGCGGCGGTAATGACTATGCTGGCAGGCTGTACGGCGTATGATCGTACAAAAGACCAATTTGTTGAGCCTGTCGTTAAAGATGTTAAAAAAGGAATGAGCAGGGCGCAAGTTGCGCAGATTGCGGGCAAACCGTCATCTGAAGTGAGTATGATTCATGCGCGCGGTACCTGTCAGACCTACATCCTGGGTCAACGTGATGGTAAAGCGGAAACCTACTTTGTTGCGCTGGATGATACCGGGCACGTGATTAACTCCGGCTACCAGACCTGTGCGGAGTACGACACTGACCCACAGGCACCGAAGCAGTAACAACTGTACATTGCCTGAACATTCAAGGAAACCGGCCTGCGAGCCGGTTTTTTTGTGCCTGCCATAACCTTATTTATTATCGCGAATTATTTGCCCGAAATGTGAGGGGGGTCATAACGCCAGGTCAATGAGAGACAATTTAGTGGGTCAAGGAAATACCATCCGGCGGTCCGATCCCGTATACTCATTTCAGCCACCTAAAAAAGTAAATCCGGTTACGCAAGTCGCCCAGAGTATGGATGCAGGTTGAGGCTTGCGGCGTATCTGGTTGACAGATAATCGCACATGAGGAAGGTTTTTATGGAAAAGAAACACATTTATCTGTTTTGTTCTGCGGGCATGTCAACATCGTTACTGGTATCAAAAATGCGCGCTCAGGCTGAAAAATATGAAGTGCCGGTGATTATTGAAGCATTCCCTGAAACCCTGGCCGGTGAAAAAGGCCCGGCAGCGGACGTCGTGTTATTAGGCCCGCAAATTGCTTATATGCTCCCCGAAATTCAGCGTTTATTACCCGGTAAACCGGTAGAAGTCATTGATTCAATGTTGTACGGCAAGGTAGATGGCTTAGGCGTGCTTAAAGCTGCGGTAGCGGCAATTAAAAAAGCCGCCGCGAATTAATTATTTTTTAATTTTTCCCGTCAAAGAGTTATTTCATACACTAACCGCAATATTTTATTGCGGTATTTAAGAGTATTTTTCTATGAGTAACGTTATTGCTTCACTTGAAAAGGTACTCCTTCCTTTTGCTGTAAAAATAGGAAAGCAGCCACACGTTAATGCAATCAAGAACGGCTTTATTCGTTTAATGCCATTAACCCTTGCGGGGGCGATGTTTGTATTAATTAATAACGTTTTCCTGAGCTTTGGGGAGGGGTCGTTTTTTTATTCCATGGGCATTCGGCTTGATGCCTCAACCATTGAAACACTTAATGGATTGAAAGGCATCGGCGGGAACGTCTATAACGGCACATTGGGCATTATGTCGCTCATGGCGCCATTTTTTATCGGCATGGCGCTGGCGGAAGAGCGCAAGGTTGATGCGCTGGCCGCCGGATTGCTTTCCGTGGCGGCATTTATGACCGTAACGCCGTATAGTGTCGGCGAGGCCTATGCCGTAGGCGCTAACTGGCTGGGCGGCGCGAATATTATCTCCGGTATTATTATTGGCCTGGTGGTCGCGGAGATGTTTACATTTATTGTCCGGCGCAACTGGGTGATTAAACTACCGGACAGCGTACCGGCTTCGGTGTCTCGTTCATTCTCAGCATTAATTCCCGGCTTTATTATTCTCTCTATTATGGGGATTATTGCCTGGGCGCTGTCTAATTACGGTTCTAACTTCCATCAGATTATTATGGACACTATCTCTACGCCGCTGGCATCGCTGGGTAGCGTGGTAGGGTGGGCATATGTCATTTTTGTACCGCTGCTGTGGTTCTTTGGTATTCATGGTTCGCTGGCGCTGACCGCGCTGGACAGCGGCATCATGACGCCCTGGGCGCTGGAAAACATCTCTATTTACCAGCAGTATGGCTCCGTCGATGCGGCGCTGGAAGCTGGTAAAACGTTCCATATCTGGGCGAAACCGATGCTGGATTCTTATATCTTCCTCGGTGGCAGCGGCGCAACGCTGGGTCTGATCATCGCTATCTTCCTGGCATCCCGTCGCGCGGACTATCGCCAGGTGGCAAAACTGGCGCTGCCGTCAGGTATCTTCCAGATTAACGACCCCATCCTGTTTGGCCTGCCGATTATTATGAACCCGGTGATGTTTATCCCCTTCATTCTGGTACAGCCGATTCTGGCGGCGATTACGCTGGTGGCTTACTATTTGGGTATTATTCCGCCGATTACCAATATTGCGCCGTGGACCATGCCAACCGGGCTGGGGGCGTTCTTTAACACCAACGGCAGTGTCGCCGCGTTGCTGGTTGCGCTATTTAACCTGGCAGTCGCTACCCTGATTTATCTCCCCTTCGTGGTGGTGGCTAACAAAGCGCAGAACGCCATCGAGCAGGAAGAAAGCGAAGAAGATATCGCTAACGCACTGAAATTCTAAACTCCGCGCCGGCATGGGATGCCATGCCGGGCTGAATCAGAGGAAAGACTATGTTTGATCTTGAAAATGTTGTAGATAACCAGACAGCGGCTGAGGAACTCGAAGAAGTCGTTATGGGGCTTATCATCAATTCTGGTCAGGCGCGCAGCCTGGCATATGGCGCGCTCAGAAAAGCGAAAGAAGGCGATTTTGAGGCGGCGAAAGCGATGATGGACCAGTCGCGCATAGCGCTCAATGAAGCGCATCTTGTGCAGACAAAACTCATCGAAGGCGATCAGGGCGAAGGCAAAATGAAAGTCAGTCTGGTCCTGGTTCACGCTCAGGATCATTTGATGACATCAATGCTGGCTCGTGAACTGATCGCTGAGTTGATTGAGCTCCATGAAAAACTGAAATAACAGGGGGCGGATGATGCAGCTACAGGTTAACGCAACGGAAATCAAAACGGTTTATGAGCAGCAGCTCTTCAATGGCAAAAATTTCCATGTGTTTATCTATAACAAGACGGAAAGCGTCACCGGGCTGCATCAGCACGACTACTATGAATTTACCCTGGTATTAACCGGACGTTATTACCAGGAGATCAACGGGAAGCGTGTGCTGCTGGAACGTGGAGATTTTGTTTTTATCCCGGTGGGGTCGAATCACCAAAGTTTCTATGAGTTTGGCGCAACGCGTATTCTGAACGTAGGAATTAGTAAACGTTTTTTTGAACAGCATTATCTTCCGTTACTGCCGTTTTGTTTTGTGGCATCGCAGGTATACAGGGCGAATAGCACCTTCCTTACCTATATTGAAACGGTGATTGCGTCGTTGAATTTTCGCGGCAATGGGCTCGACGAATTTATCGAAGTGGTGACATTTTATATTATAAACCGCTTACGTCATTACCGCGAAGAGCAGGTTTATGATGATATTCCACAATGGCTGAAAGCAACCGTGGAGATAATGCATGATAAAACGCAGTTTGGCGAACATGCGCTGGAAAATATGGTGCGCCTGTCGGCAAAATCCCAGGAGTATCTGACGCGCGCCACCCGACGTTATTACAGCAAAACGCCGATGCAAATCATTAATGAGATTCGCATTAATTTTGCCAAGAAACAGTTGGAAATGACCAACTATTCGGTTACGGATATTGCTTATGAAGCCGGGTATAGCAGTCCAAGTCTGTTTATTAAAACGTTTAAGAAGATGACCTCATTTACGCCGAATAGTTATCGGAAGCGATTGACGGAAATTAATGAGTAACGGTTTGCATTGCTCGATTAATTACATTTTACGCTTGCCCCAATAGCGCGGGGAACGTCACGCTATTTCTTACGAGCGGGCATAGCGTAATACATATCAGTGCCATACACTGAAGGGAGATATTATGAGCCAGAAATTAAAAGTCGTCACTATTGGTGGCGGGAGCAGCTACACCCCTGAATTACTTGAAGGCTTTATTAAACGCTACCATGAATTACCTGTCACTGAATTATGGCTGGTTGACGTTGAAGACGGGAAAGAGAAGCTGGGCATTATTTATGATCTCTGCCAGCGAATGATTGATAAAGCAGGCGTTCCGCTAAAATTGTATAAAACGCTGGATCGCCGGGAAGCGCTGAAAGACGCTAATTTTGTTACTACCCAGCTACGCGTTGGTCAACTCAAAGCCCGTGAACTGGACGAGCGTATCCCGCTTAGTCACGGCTATCTGGGGCAAGAAACCAACGGCGCTGGCGGTTTATTTAAAGGGTTGCGTACCATTCCGGTTATTTTTGACATCATTAAGGATGTTGAAGAATTATGTCCGAATGCGTGGGTCATTAACTTTACTAATCCGGCAGGGATGGTGACGGAAGCGGTTTATCGTCATACCAACTTTAAAAAGTTCATTGGCGTATGTAATATTCCTGTCGGCATGAAAATGTTTATTCATGACGTGCTGGCGCTGAATGAGACTGACGATCTTTCCATTGACCTGTTTGGTCTAAACCATATGGTCTTTATTAAAGATGTGCTGGTGAATGGCACCTCACGGTTCGCAGAATTACTGGATGGCGTGGCGCCCGGTCAGTTGAAAGCGTCAACCGTAAAAAATATCTTTGATCTGCCGTTTAGTGAAGGATTGATTCGCTCGCTGAACATGCTGCCGTGCTCTTATTTGTTGTATTACTTCAAGCAAAAAGAGATGTTGGCGATTGAAATGGGCGAATATTACAAAGGCGGCGCGCGCGCTCAGGTCGTACAAAAAGTGGAGAAACAACTCTTCGACTTGTACAAAAATCCTGAGCTAAACGTGAAGCCGAAAGAGCTTGAGCAACGCGGCGGCGCTTATTATTCCGATGCCGCTTGTGAAGTCATTAACGCTATTTATAATGACAAGCAGACTGAGCATTACGTTAATATTCCACATCATGGGCATGTCGAGAATATCCCGGCGGACTGGGCGGTGGAAATGACCTGCATTCTGGGACGCAATGGCGCGACGCCGCACCCGCGTATCACCCGTTTTGACGAAAAAGTGCTGGGGCTTATCCACACTATTAAAGGATTTGAGGTCGCGGCCAGCAATGCGGCGCTGAGCGGAAACTTTAATGATGTGCTGCTGGCGCTTAACCTGAGTCCGCTGGTGCATTCCGACCGCGACGCAGAAGTCCTGGCGCGTGAGCTCATTCTGGCGCATGAAAAATGGCTGCCTAATTTTGCCGCTTGCATCGAAGCGCTTAAAGGTAAGCACCACTGACAGAGGTAGGCTATGGAACGCGTGTTGATTGTGAATGCCGATGATTTTGGCCTGAGTAAAGGGCAAAATTACGGCATTGTTGAAGCATATCGCAACGGCGTTGTGACCTCCACGACGGCGCTGGTCAATGGCGAGGCTATTGACCATGCGGCGCAGCTTAGCCGCGAGCTGCCTGCGCTTGGGGTGGGAATGCATTTTGTTTTGACGTTAGGCAAACCGGTGTCAGAGATGCCGGGCCTGACGCGAGACGGCCTGTTGGGGAAATGGATCTGGCAAATGGCGGAGGAGGATACGCTTCCGCTGGATGAAATTGCGCATGAACTGGCGTGTCAGTATCAGCGTTTCATCGACGTATTTGGCCGCGAGCCAACGCATCTCGACAGTCACCATCATGTGCATATGTTCCCGCAAATTTTCCCCATCGTCGCCCACTTTGCGGCGCAGCGCGGGATTGCGTTACGTATTGACCGCCAGACGGTGTTGAACGCCGACGATCTGCCGTCGGATTTGCGCAGCACTCAAGGATTTAGTAGTGAATTTTACGGCGAGGAGATCACCGAAGCGTGCTTTTTACGCATTCTGGATGCCTCGGCGCATCGAGGAGAAGCCTCTCTGGAGGTGATGTGTCATCCGGCGTTTGTGGATAACATTATTCGCCAGAGCGCCTATTGCTACCCCCGCTTAACTGAACTGGAGGTGTTGACGTCTGCGTCACTCAAGGCAGCGATTGCGGAACGTGGATATCGTCCTGGCAGTTTTCTTGATATTTAGCTCCTGAGTTTGCGGCGCAAGAATGCGCCGCATTTTTTGCCGTTTATGCAGGAATCGCGTTAATTTTCCCCGCACGCGACCAGACACGGTGTGCCGCCATCAGCGTCAGCAGAGTGTCCATAAAGTGGTGGTCAACGTTATCTGCCTCAACAAGTCCTTCTTCCCCCTGGCTATCAATGTTTAAAAGCGCCTTAAACCGTCGGGCGTCGCCTGCCAGTGCGATGGGCTTCAGATGTTTGTAGGCTTCCAGAAGGTAGTAACGGGCATCGCCGTAACTTTCGATATCGGCAATATTGCCGCACGGTACTATTACCGCATCGACCGTTAGCGACGGCGCGCCGGCAAAGGTTGCCGCAATAGTTAATGTTGAACCGTCATCAGCCGTTACTTCACCCATCCGTGAATAGAGCAGTTTTGCGTGGACGCCTTTGGCTTTTAAAGCCTGCAAAATGGTCAACAGATCGGCGGCGTTAACCTTGTCGTTCAGCAGAATAGCGACCACTCGGCCTTTAACATCGCCGTCCGGCACCGCATACAGGCTGAGCGCCGGATCTTTTTTCAGACCGTTGACATCAGGAGGCGGGGCAATTTGCGTTTGCTCATGGGTGAGTGCAAAACCGAGATTATGCGCGACGCCCTGAGCCAGCGTGACATCAATATGCGCTAACTGATCGACCACCCGCTCCCGAATATACGCGCGGGCGACTTTACCCAGCTCAAAGCTGAACGCGTCAATAATATGCTGCTGCTCTATCGGCGTCTGACTGAGCCAGAACAGGCGAGGATGCGCGTAATATTCACCGAAAGAGGGGCTGCGTTCGCGGATTTTATTGCCATCCACGCGTTCCTGGTATGATTCGAAGCCGCCGCGTTTTGGCGCTGGCGGCGTTTCGCGCGGCCAGTTGTCATTAATGGAGTTCGGTTCATAGTTCGCCGGATTGGTGTCGATATCCATCCGGTGCATACCGTCACGCTGGAAGTTATGGTAGGGGCAGGTAGGGCGGTTAATCGGAATTTCGTGGAAGTTTGGCCCGCCCAGACGACTGATTTGCGTGTCGGTATAAGAGAACAGACGCCCCTGTAACAGCGGATCGTTGGTAAAATCAATGCCGGGAACAATATGTCCTGGATGAAATGCCGCCTGTTCGTTTTCAGCGAAAAAGTTATCCGGATTACGGTTTAACACCATTTTGCCGACGCGTTGTACTGGCACCAACTCTTCCGGAATCAGTTTGGTCGGATCGAGCAGATCAAAATCGAATTTAAATTCATCCTCTTCGGCAATGAGTTGTAGGCCCAGCTCGTATTCCGGGAAATCGCCCGCTTCGATGGCCTCCCACAGATCCCGGCGGTGAAAATCCGGATCGCGACCGGTCAGTTTTTGTGACTCATCCCACACCAGCGAGGCTTTACCCGCCAACGGTTTCCAGTGGAAACGGACAAAGGTCGCTTTCCCTTGTGCATTGATCAGACGGAAGGTGTGAATGCCGAACCCTTCCATCGTCCGATAACTCCGTGGAATACCGCGATCCGACATTGCCCACATGACGTTGTGCAGCGTCTCAGGCTGTAAGGAAACATAGTCCCAGAAGGTGTCGTGCGCGCTCTGTCCTTGCGGAATGGCCCAATGTGGTTCGGGCTTAACGGCGTGCACAAAATCCGGAAACTTATGCGCATCCTGGATAAAAAAGATCGGCGTGTTATTACCGACGAGATCGAAAATTCCCTCTTCGGTATAAAATTTGGTCGCAAAACCGCGGATATCACGTACGGTATCAGCAGACCCCGCGCCGCCCTGTACTGTCGAAAAGCGAACAAAGACCGGGGTAATTTTCTGTGGATCGCACAGAAACGCGGCTTTCGTGATGTCGCTCAGGTCTTTATATGGCTGAAAATAGCCGTGCGCTGCTGATCCGCGGGCGTGAACGATCCTCTCCGGGATACGCTCATGGTCAAAGTGGGTAATTTTTTCGCGCAGAATAAAATCTTCCAACAGCGTAGGGCCGCGACTGCCGGCGCGAAGAGAATTTTGATCGTCGGCGATGCGCACGCCCTGATTGGTGGTCAGCGCATAATTTTCGCTGCCTTTACGAAAGGCGTCGAGGGCAGTGAGCTTATCATTCGCGGTCTCGGGCGCTTTTAAGCTGCCGGGGGCCGTTGGTTGCGCGCCCGGCGGCGTCGGTTCTGGCGTGGGGCGATGTGAACCGTCTGACGGCGCCAGGGAGTCCAGGCCGGGCTGTGATTCACGGGTATCATGCACGGGGGACTGATGGGGGGATTTCTCATTATGCGACATTGAACTCGTCTCCTGCTTTCATCACTGAAATGGGCGTGGTAGTAGTCAAAATCACTCTAACTATAGAACATTTCAGCAATTATGCTGGGGGAGAGCGGAACGGCAGACAGGGTATAACAGGGAAATCGCACGCGCGGAACAGGACGTCGGGGGCGAAGATCGGCTAAAATAGTGTTTTTCTGATTTTTAGCCTTAGAGCCTATCCCAGTAGGCGTTATTGGCGCAGAGCCAGTTTGGACACGGACAGCGCGCAAAAACCGGAGCGTACACGTAGTACGTGAGGATTTTGAGCACTGCCCAGGACCAAAATGGCAAGTAAAATAGCCCTAATGGGATAGGCTCTTAGCCTCTTTTAGTGAAGCATTAATGATGAAACCTCTTCGCCAGCAAAATCGCCAGATTATTAGCTATATTCCGCGTGTTGAACCCGCGCCGCCGGAACATGCGATAAAAATGGATACGTTTCGCGACGTCTGGATACTGCGCGGTAAATATGTTGCCTTTGTTCTGACGGGGGAGTCATTTCAACGGTCGCCCGCCTTTAGCGTGCCAGAATCGGCGCAACGTTGGGCGAATCAGGTTCGCCAGGAAAACGAAATCGCTGACTAAGAAAAAACAAAACGCCGGTACTGGAGACCGGCGTTTTTAGTGACAGACATTTTGAGTTGCTGATCGTCATGTCTCAGACGATGTGAACGCCCGATAATGTATTATCGATGCGCCAGTTCAGCGTCTTCTTCGCTATCGAGAATGGTTTTATCGGTCTGCTTCAGCCACTGGCTGGTCAGCGTACCCGCGGTCATTGAGCCACTCACGTTCAGCGCGGTACGGCCCATATCAATCAACGGTTCGACGGAGATTAACAGCGCGACCAGCGTGACCGGTAAGCCCATGGCAGGCAGCACAATCAGCGCGGCGAAGGTCGCGCCGCCGCCAACGCCGGCAACACCCGCCGAACTTACGGTAACGATACCCACCAGCGTGGCTATCCATACGGGGTCTAAGGGGTTGATGCCGACTGTCGGCGCAACCATTACCGCCAACATCGCAGGATAAAGACCGGCACAACCGTTTTGGCCGATGGTCGCGCCAAAAGAGGCAGCAAAGCTGGCGATGGACTCCGGCACGCCCAGGCGGCGGGTTTGCGCTTCGACATTGAGTGGAATGGAGGCGGCGCTGGAGCGGCTGGTAAAGGCAAATGTCAACACCGGCCACACCTTGCGGAAATATTTCAGCGGGCTAATCCCGTTCACGCCCAATAGTATGCCGTGAACCACAAACATTATCGCCAGACCAAGATATGACGCTACCACGAAGCTTCCAAGCTTAATAATGTCCTGCAGATTGGAGCCGGCAACCACTTTCGTCATCAGCGCCAGTACACCGTAAGGCGTAAGTTGCATCACCAGACGCACCAGCTTCATCACCCAGCTTTGCAGGGTATCGATAGCAACAAGCACACGCTCGCCTTTTGGCGCATCATCTTTCAGCAGTTTAAGCGCGGCCACGCCCAGGAGTGCGGCGAAAATCACCACGCTGATAATAGACGTAGGATTTGCGCCAGTCAGATCCGCAAACGGATTTTTCGGTACAAAAGACAGCACCAGTTGCGGCACGCTGAGATCGGCCACTTTGCCGACATAGCTCGTCTCAATGGCATTCAGACGCGCGGTTTCCGCGCCGCCCTGAACCAGACCTTCCGCCGTCAGTCCGAACAGATTGGTGACCAGCACGCCCACCAGCGCTGCGATAAGGGTAGTAAACAGCAGCGTGCCGATAGTCAGAAAACTGATTTTCCCCAATTGAGAGGCGTTATGCAGTCGTGCCACGGCGCTTAAAATAGAGGCGAATACCAGCGGCATCACAATCATTTGTAGCAATTGCACATAGCCGTTGCCGACAATATTGAACCACTGAATGGAGTCTTTTAACACCTGACTGTCAGCGCCATAAATGGTGTGCAGGGCCAGACCAAAGACCACGCCCATCACAAGGCCGACAAGCACTTTTTTAGCCAGACTCCACTGTTTATGACGGGCCTGCGCCACTACAAACAGCAGAATGACGAACACCGCAATGTTCGCAATTAATGGAAAATTCATCCCCGTTCTCCTGATTTTTTTATTATGAAGCGCTGTGTTTTAGCGATTCTGTTCGCGCAAGATTAGCAGAACTGTGAGCTGGCTCTTATATTCAAATGGAATGGTTTATACCAAAAATGATTTTGGCGTTGATTTACTAATCAATCTGGTGATTTATAAAACGATTGAACTGCATTTGCAGGATAGTAATCATCTGCGAAGACCAGCGTATGACGTTGTTTTCCGGCATGGACTGTGGCATCCACACCGCCCAGGCAAACAACGCCATGCATAAAAATCGCTCCAGTTGATTGCCTTTGCGCGGCGCCAGAATAGGCAGGCGGAAACGCCAGCGGCACGGCCACAGTAAGGGAACGCCTGCGGGGGTGAGCATATCCGCGACGATATGGCTTAAATAGCCGAGTACCATGCCTTGCAGCGCATCCGCCGGGATGATCCACGTATCCGGAACCTTGAGATAAAAGGTCGCCAGTAGGGCAAAGACCGCCAGCAGACTATGGGTAAACCCCCGGTGACCAAACGCGCGGGCGATCGGTTTCGATACCCATTTCAGGCGCTGACCAAGAAAAGATTTGGGGTGGTCGATATCCGGCAGCAGACAGGTCAAAATAGCCGAAGGAATAATATGCCACCAGTCGCCGTGCGCAAGGACGGGCGTTAACTCGGCATTCTTGGCGAAAACCGCGCTGGCTATAGAAAAAAGAAGATGTCCTTCCGCCGTCATGATAAAACCCATTAAACTGTCAATTCATACAGTATAGGGTTTTTATACAGTAGGCGGAAGTGGTGACGTTGTAACTCTTTGTCTCTGTCAAAGCCGCTTGCCATCTGGCTCAGCGGCTAATTGCCCGTTGACTTTGTTTCGGAAACATCTTAACCGAGTAGATGCGCCGCCGTCAGCTCTGTCAGTGAGTTAAGTTTGACATTCGCCAGCGCAAAGCGCGGATCATGCTGGTTTTCTTCTGCTGGCACCACAATGGCGCGCATTCGCGCCGCCTTTGCCGCGATTAAACCATTCACCGAATCCTCCAGCGCCACGCAGGTTAATGGATCAACGCCTAGTTTGGCCGCACAATCCAGATAGACCTGCGGGTGCGGTTTGCTGTAGGGCAATTTTTCTGCAGAAGCCAGCGCGTCAAAACTGTCGCGCAGTTCGAACATGGTGAGCACTTTTTCCAGCATATGTAGCGGCGATGCCGAGGCAAGCCCCACTAATAGCCCCTGCGCTTTACACAGCGCCACGGCCTCGCGCACACCCGGTAAAAGAGGGCGCGTCTCTTCGATAAGCGTAATCGCGCGGGCAATAACACGGTTTGTCACTTCCTGGCGATCGGGGCCGCTCCACGGTTGCTGCGCAAACCAGAGATCGACAACCATATCAATGCGTAGCCCAAGCGTGTCTGGTAACTCATGGCGCCGAGTAATATCTACGCCTAAACTTGCCATCACGTCCAGTTCAGCGCGATCCCAGAGCGGTTCGGAATCGATCAGTAGTCCATCCATATCGAAAATTGCAGCAAGAATTTGACGTGGGGTTGACATCACAACCTCTCCTGTTGAGATTAAAAAATAACGAATTAAGCGTTCATTATGACCATGTTCTTAGTATATCGCCCTTAAAGATCAGGCGAAAACGGGAATCAACAGGTAGACTTAGGCCAAAACGACGCGTCTTTATCAAGGGGAACTCATGACGTATCAACAAGCTGGACGCATTGCAATCCTAAAAAGAGTTGTAGGGTGGGTTATTTTTATTCCGGCACTGCTTTCCACGCTCATCTCAGTCCTTAAATTTATGTATGCGCACAGTGAAAAGCAGGAGGGGATAAATGCGGTAATGCTGGATTTTACCCACGTAATGATAGACATGATGCGCGTGAATACGCCGTTTCTGAATGTTTTTTGGTACAACTCGCCGACGCCAAATTTTCAGGGAAGCCTGAATATCGGTTTCTGGCTCATTTTTATTCTGATTTTTGTCGGGCTGGCGATGCAGGATTCCGGCGCCAGAATGAGCCGCCAGTCACGTTTTTTGCGTGAAGGCGTGGAAGATCAGTTGATCCTGGAAAAAGCAAAAGGCGCGGAAGGGCTAACGCGTGAGCAGATAGAGTCACGTATCGTGGTGCCGCACCATACCATCTTTTTACAGTTTTTCCCGCTCTATATTTTGCCGGTCATTATTATCGTGCTCGGCTACTTTTTCTTTTCCTTGTTAGGCTTCATGTAAACTGAAAAATGCCGGATAGCCCGTATCCGGCATGGGCTGTACCTATACCGCAAGCAGCCGATCCATCGCTTTTTGCGCAGTGGCCAGGTGCTGACCGCCAAACAGCCTTGCCCGATTAAGCAGGGTGTAGAGCTGGTAAATCGGCTGCCTGTCGAGAAAATCCAGCGGTAGCGGCGAAACGGACTGATAGCCGTCATAAATCTGCGGTGGCTGATCGGTATGCAGCGGCAGCATCGCCAGATCGCATTCTCTGTCGCCCCAATAGCAGGCTGGATCGAAGATATAGGGGCCGTCAGGGCCAAGCGCGCAGTTCGCCGACCATAGATCGCCATGCAAAAGAGAAGGCTGCGGTTGATGCGACGCCAGACGTTGCTGAACATGTTCAACAATGGCGTCAATATTACCAAAAGTAATGCCTTTTTCCGCGGCGAGTTCAAGTTGCCAGCCAATGCGCTGTTCGGCGAAAAAAGTCGACCAACGGCGTTGCCAAGTATTCGGCTGCGGCGTGGTAGAGAGCGCGTTGTCAAAATCGAGGCCGAATTGAGGTTGGTCGCTCCATTGGTGCAGGCGCGCCAGCTGTTGCCCAAGAATAAACGCATTATGGGCATCCAGCGGGCGGGGCGAGAGGTAGTCCATGACTAAAAAGCTGTAATCCCGATCCGAACCTACCGCCCATACCTTAGGCACAACAACGGTTTTACTGCGGGAGAGCAGCTCCAGCTGATCGGCTTCAGCGGTAAAACCGCGAAGCATTTCTCGTTCATCGCACTTTACGAAAAAATCATGGCCTGAATAACGTAAATGCCATGCGGCATGAACTTCTCCGCCAGGCAGTTCATTACGCAGTTCGATTTCGCCTTCACCGACTTGCTCGCTTAAAAGACGACTGATAGCTTGCCACATAATGTCTCTCCCCACGTTGTCTGCCAGATCATAAGGTTAGCGCAAAAATGCGGTTAAAAAATACGAACTAACGCACATCGCGGACGCGCCGCGGCGGGAATGGCACTTATTGTGCGTTTTTACTCCACGCCTTCCAGGTCGCCACGGTAATGTCGACATCCTTATCTAATGCGCTTTTCGCAAGTCCGGCGACAAGCGCTTTGATTTCATCAGCGCTCTGAGCGCTAACAAAGCCAAACGTATTGGTGCCGAGCTCATGCACATTCCCTTCATCGTCCGTTAATGTCAGCAAAAAACCGCTGCGCGTCAGATGATTATTGAGTTCGTTAATCTCGGTCAGGGAATCTTCATGGAAGGTTACGGTAATAACATAACGGGTAATATCGCCACTGGCCATCGTTCACCTCGTTGGGAGCAATTGTGTTTTTAACAGCGGCGGATGCGCCGCCCGTTACCGATTTTCCGGTATCCCCCTCGCCGAGGGGGATACGATTATTGCGCGGAAAGATAGGCGTATATTTTTTGGGTATCGTCACGGGAACACAGACGCGTACCTTGATTGAGCGTAGCGGCGCTGCCTGCCGCCACACCAAAGCGCACCATCTCTTCCAGCGACGCGTCTTGCGCCAGTTTTAACGTCATCGCGCCCACCATACTGTCGCCTGCGCCGACAGTACTTTGACTTTTCACCGGGGGAGGAACAACCTGGATGCAATTCTCACTGTCTATGCCCAGCGCCCCTTGCGGCCCCAGAGAGACCACTACCCGGCGAGCCTTGCCGCTTTGCACTAATTCCTGGGCCGCTTTACGCACATCATCAGGCTGCGTCAGATCGCGATTAACCAACGCGCTCAATTCTTTCAGGTTAGGTTTCACCAGTTCGATATCGCCAAGCGCCAGCGCGGCGGTGAGCGCGTCGCCAGAGCTATCAATAATGCAGCGAATGCCTTGCTTCTGTGCGGCGGAAATCAGTTGCGTGAGTTTCTCGACCTTAACGCCGGGCGGAAGGCTGCCGCTGATAACCAGAATTGCCCCGGATTCAATTTCCAGTACCTGTTCTTCAAGCTGGCGAAATTCGTCATCGTCCAGCGTGGCGCCGGGCATAACAAAACGATACTGTTCGCCGCTGGACTCGACGTGGACGTGCAGGTTCTGACGCGTCCAGTCTTTCGCATCGACGGTAGACACGGGGACATTTTCGTCAGCCAGTAGTGCGACCAGATGTTCGCCGGTAGCGCCGCCAGCCGGGAAAATTGCGGTCGCGGTGCCGCCAAGATGCGCAATGGCGCGAGCGACATTAATACCCCCGCCGCCGGGTTCGAATACCGGCGCGGAGCACCGCAGTTTACCTTCGGGATAAATTTGCGGCGTGATTGTTGCGCTATCGAGAGAGGGCGCAAGCGTCAACGTATAGATACGTACCATCGTTACCTCCTGTTAGGCTGATTTCAGTCTGGCACTTAATCCCCGGAAAGTGAAGGAATTAACAATATGATTTTCCGGATCTTTATTTAAAGAAGTACGATGTAAAGTTATATAAATAAATGAATGCTTCGGGAGGGTTCTTATTCAAAAAATGAAATAGTAATTGATTGCTATGTTATTCGGGGCTTCTTATAATTCGCTACCTTTCCAGGGGCGTTTGTCATTGATCCCTATGAAAGTTTCCGGGACCGTCGTGGTCTCTTTTTTAGTTGTACGGACTCTATATAAATGAAGCTTTTGAAGGCAGTACCCGCTGTAGTTATGCTGGCGGGTGGCGTGTTCGCGTCTCTGTATGCCGCCGCCGATGATTCCGTTTTTACTGTCATGGATGATCCCTCCACCGCGAAAAAACCTTTTGAAGGTAATCTGAATGCGGGCTACCTTGCTCAGTCAGGCAATACTAAAAGTTCTTCCTTAACGGCTGACACGGCGATGACCTGGTATGGACAACGTACCGCCTGGTCATTATGGGGCAATGCCAGCAATACCTCCTCTAATGATGAACGCTCTTCAGAAAAATATGCGGTAGGCGCGCGTAACCGTTTTAATATGACGGATTATGATTATACCTTTGACCAGGCCAGTTGGCTGACAGACCGTTTCAACGGTTATCGTCAGCGCGACGTACTGACCGCCGGTTACGGGCGGCAGTTCCTTAATGGTCCAGTGCACAGCTTCCGTTTTGAATTTGGTCCAGGGGTTCGCTATGACGAACATACGGACGATACCACTGAAACGCAGCCGTTGGGTTATGCTTCCGGCAGCTATGCCTGGCAGTTAACTGACAATGCTAAGTTTACACAGGGGGTGTCAGTATTTGGCGCAGAAGACACCACACTAAATTCGGAAACAGCCCTCAATGTCGCCATTAACGAACATTTTGGTCTAAAGGTGGGGTATAATTTAACGTGGAACTCGCAGCCGCCTGAATCAGCGCCTGAACATACCGATCGTCGCACTACGGTAACGCTGGGCTATAAGATGTAATATTGTACCGGGTTACGTTACGTAACCCGGTTATTCCGTGGTGACGCCTCAGAAGAAGAAGGTGATGTCTCCGTTGATATAAGAATCGTCGTCTCCGGTGCGAAATTCCGACGTGACTTTGTTTAAAGAAAGAGAAAATGCGACGGGAGAATAGCCGATGGTGGCACCGACGCGATATTCATCCACGGTTTTATTAATATCCACCGTTTCCATTTTTGTTTGCAGCGTTTTCCCCTGTAACGTGTAGTTTTTATCAACTTCCCTGCGCTCAACGCCAGCAAATACTTTATAGATCAATCCCTCTTTTTGAGTGTGTATTAACCCTCGGCGGGACAATAACCCAAACCCATTATCAGAGTTGAAGGTCTTATCATTTCCCAGCGCAACGGTTGCGCCGTACCCCAAATACTGGAAGAGATTGCCGCCGACAGCAGAGACTTCTGGATAGAAGCCCACATTGACACCCAGAATATCAATAGCTGGCGTAAGGGAGACCATTCCTTTTGCCGTGTAACCATAACGGTTTTCAATTTGATCCTGCCAGGCAGGGTATTTTTCTGCGCCTATTATTCGATGCGCCCGATTCTGAACCTCCTGACCGCCTGCGTCAGGACCAATAACGCCGATATCGGTACCTAAACGATAACGTAACCAATTGGTGGCTAATGAATTCCACTCCAGTCCGGTATGAAGAAAGGCGCTGAACGCGCGGTCGCCTTTGACGGCTTCAGGCTTTCTCTTATTGGCGCCTGATGGAGAATAAATATCTTGCGCGATATGAAAAGAGAGTTGACTGGCGTCAGTGAGATCGTGGCTGTAGCCTAAAAAGAGCCCGGCAGTATAATCACCCCGGTCTGCAGCCGGGTGCCCATAAAGGGCATTTAAGGATGGTTGAAATATACCTGCATCATCATTCGCCACTGAAATAGCAAGGCTACTGGCATTGGCCATTGTGGTCGTACTGAGTATGGCGGCAATCATCGTTGCGCAATAGCTGTATTTGTTCACTTTTTACCCCTGAATATGAAAGTGAATACTCTTATTTTTACAAAGTAATAAGCACAGCCGCATGATGCGCAGTGCTTATTGAATCTTTAAATATAACTAAACTCCTGCCAGCAGCGAGTCATTGAGAGGATACGTTGCCTTAATGTTGAAAAATGGTGTTAAAAAACACGCGCCAGATATTATTGAATATCCATTTTTCATTCGCTATCTGAGTGCGAGAAATTATTGGCTTCACGATTATGCATATAATACGATGTTTTTTGGTATCAATATGAATATCACGTTGTATTCTTTTGAGCTCATTTTCTATGATGTCTTCGATGTTTATCTGTTATTAATTTTTACCGTGATAGTGTTGTCTTTAATGATGAGCGCATCTAACGGCTGGTAGGGTAATATAACAAATTATTGCCATCTGAATTATTAGGGTAGTTATTATTAAGGAAGAAAAAGTGAATAAAACCATTAATCTGCTAAAATTACTGCCCGTAGTATTATTAAGCGCATGTACTACATCGTATCCTCCCCAGGATATAATATCGGCACCCGAGTTACCCCATCGTAACGTACTCGTTCAGCAACCTGATAACTGTAGCGTTGGCTGTCCTCAAGGAGGAAGTCAACAAACAATCTATCGCCATGTCTATACGCTCAATAATAATAGCGCCACGAAATTTGCCAACTGGGTTGCCTATAGCGTGACAAAGACCAGCCAGGCAAGCGGTCGCCCGCGGAACTGGGCGCAGGACCCCGATTTACCGCCCTCGGATACGTTGGCCCCTTCGGCCTATAAAAATGCCCATACGCTATTAAAAGTCGACAGGGGACACCAGGCGCCGTTGGCAGGATTGGGCGGCGTTTCGGACTGGCCGTCGTTAAATTATTTATCGAATATTACGCCGCAGAAATCCGCCCTGAACCAGGGAGCATGGGCTGCACTGGAAAACCGGGTGCGCGAACTTGCCAAACAGGCTGATGTATCTGTAGTGCACGTAGTGACCGGCCCCCTTTTTGAGCGGCATATCGCCACATTGCCAGAAGATGCGACGGTAGAAATTCCCAGCGGGTACTGGAAGGTTTTATTCACCGGAACGGCGCCGTCAAAAAGTGAAGGAAATTACGCTGCGTTTATTATGGATCAGAATACGCCCCGTTCGGCGAATTTTTGCGACTATCAGGTTACCGTGGAGGCTATCGAACATAAAACGAAGCCAGTGCTGACGCTGTGGTCTGCCTTGCCTGAAGCGGTAGCCAGCGAGGTGAAAACGACAAAGGGGAGTCTGGCGCAGAAGTTAGGTTGTCGATGAGAAGCGCTATACGGCGCGTAGAAAGATAATGGAGAAACCCTGTCAAGGGTCTTGATTTGCTACAGAGTGATGCAATCTCCCTTTTTTTAGTGTTACCATCGTCATGCCGGACGAAAATAGCGATTTTCGTCTGTGTCGAAGGTTGTGCGCCAATTTAGCAATGGTTGGCTAGATGGATACACAACTCACTGTCAATAAATTCATTTTCTCTTTGTATGTGATCTTGCGTATAAGTACTATCCTTCATTCACATCCATTCACGTTCGTTTAAACCTGTTTCACCAGTTCCGCGTTATTACTAGTAATAACGCATATATATGTTTCATACCGTTTCACATTGATCCCTTTCGTGCCGTAAGATGTGTGTACCTAATCTAACTTAAGCAGGGAACTGTCATTCATAACACAGCGTTTATTGATATCAATGGTAGATTATATTACGGTGATAATCTCGGGATGATCCGCATATGAGTAGATGTGGATTAGGGCAGAGTAGCGGCAGGACTAATAATAACCGGCGGCGAGAAATATATAATTGAGGGGCTATTCATAAATCATTATTAGGAAACTCAAGCACTATCATGAATGCATCAAAAGTAATTTACGTTGGTAATGCTGTTCAGCAAACCCAACAAGATTTACGCTCCAAAACTAAATAAAACGGCGGCATTGCCGCCGTATAAATTATTTATCGCTTCTTAGTAAAACGAATCTTATATGCGCTGAAAAAACAAAGGAAGATGCAATGTATACTATAAAGGCAATCATCAAATGCTCAGGGAACAACCATCCCATGCTAACAGGAATCACACTTATTCCAATGCAAAATAGGAACATTATGAAATAATGCGCTGACTTTGTTTCCTGAGTTTTATTGGAGAAATACTTAGCCAGGACGCCTTTAAATACTCCAGATATAACTAACCAAACTGGTGTAAAAAGCCCGAAATCTGCGTATAGTTCACCATACCCGAAAGCAGGAGCGCCCTGATTCCTGTAGAATGCATCAGGGAAAAATACTTTTGCCAGATACAATGCGCCAAAATCTTCAGGCTTATCAGGCCAAATAGCCCTCGGAATTCTCGAGTAAACCTCGCTCTCCATTAGTAATTTTCCGTACATAAAGTCAAAGTTTGAGGAAGCAACAAGAACAGCATTACGGGTATAATCCGAGTAATTCGCCATATTTTCTATCGGATTCCCATCAGTAAACGTATATGCAAAGAATGCCGTTACAATGACTGCTATAACAGCAAACGATTTCACCAGGAACATAAATTTAATTTTTTTATTTTCAATATATGAAAGATAAAGGATGAATGCTATAAATATACTAAATATTGGTCCTTTGTTACCATGCAAGAAAATAAGTATACAGTTAAATAAAACTATGGAAATACAAAATAACTTTGATTTTTTGTATGTAAAGAACGCGCAAATAGAAGCGACAAGAGAAAACATTAATGAAGGATAGAAGTATATACCATACCCTGTTCTGGTTAATTCGTATATTCTTCTTGGGCTAAGTATGTACTCTCTGAACTCCATCAACACTGGAAGGTAAATGATAAAAGCAAGGAAGGTGAATAACAATGAAGTAAACACATACCTTGGTTTATTTTTTGTGTTTGATTTGTTGTATATGGGTTTTCTTTGTGTGTAAAGATAAGAAATAACAAATGATGCTATGTATGTTATATAGCAAGTATAGAAAAACAAATATTCCACTGTATACTTCCGCACCTCTGAGAGGTATACAAATATACCTTCAAACACGTACAGTGTAGGCACTGTTATTATCAGGTATGGGACCATTACATTTATTATTTTTCCCTCAATTCTTACGGAAAGAGTATAGAGATAAACTATAAATAATAAGCATAATACAATGTATGAAATTATAAGCATATAGAGCCTTTAGAAAAAATGCTTAGTATTAAAAATATTAATAATATTGCCATCAGGCAAACAAGGTGTGGTACGGAAAATCTTCTGGCAAGATATTCTGAATCTGGTAGTCTATAATCATTACTCATCACTATCTTCCCGATATCAAAACCGTGTTATTGACATATTAACACTCATTAACACTCCTATCTACTGCGCCTCCGATAGCATGAAGCTATCAAGCGTTTGCGGCACAAACATCAAGCAATGTAAATGCTTTTGATAATTACGCATGATTGTTACTGCGTTTATATACAGTGGTATTCGAAGGTTCATCATGAGGTTCCCGAGCCCTGTAAAAGACTATACAGAGAAAGGGCTATCACTCGACGAGTAACTCATCTCACATCGTGCCGCGACATACTTCAAGCAACACAGACGAATTACAAGTACGGCATCATAAGGGAGACGTTGCTAGTTATAGAAGCTTCATAGCAGCATGTAATGGCTCTTTGCTGGTATGTGCTTTGGAAAGTGGGTTTCGTATTGTGCGTTATCGCATGCTGCCAGGTCCCCATCTGGAGAATATAGATAGCGGTCGTCGAAAGCTATCTGATGTGAATGACTCATACGGTGGCAGTAAGTCGAGACTCAGAGTGACCATGTACATCATTAACGATACGCGTGCTGGGTAGTGTGTTGGGATTCAGGTTCTGTAGAACAGAAAGATGCAATCTCCCTTTTTTTAGTGTTACCATCGTCATGCCGGACGAAAATAGCGATTTTCGTCTGTGTCGAAGGTTGTGCGCCAATTTAGCAATGGTTGGCTAGATGGATACACAACTCACTGTCAATAAATTCATTTTCTCTTTGTATGTGATCTTGCGTATGGGTCACCACTGCAAATAAGGATATTACATGCCTGTTATTACTCTTCCTGATGGCAGCCAACGCCATTATGACCACCCTGTAAGCCCGATGGATGTTGCTCTGGACATTGGTCCTGGCCTGGCGAAAGCCACCATTGCGGGCCGTGTGAATGGCGAGCTGGTTGATGCTTCCGATCTGATTGAAAATGATGCGACGCTTGCCATCATCACCGCAAAAGATGAAGAGGGTCTGGAGATCATTCGTCACTCTTGCGCGCATCTGTTAGGTCACGCAATCAAGCAACTTTGGCCGCACACGAAAATGGCGATCGGCCCGGTTGTCGACAACGGTTTTTACTATGACGTTGATCTTGACCGCACGCTAACTCAGGAAGATGTCGAAGCGCTCGAAAAGCGGATGCATGAGCTCGCCGAGAAAAATTACGACGTTATCAAGAAAAAGGTGAGCTGGCATGACGCGCGCGAAACCTTCGTGAAGCGCGGCGAGACTTACAAAGTCGCTATTCTTGATGAAAATATCGCCCATGATGATAAGCCAGGCTTGTACCATCATGAAGAATATGTCGACATGTGTCGTGGTCCGCACGTGCCGAATATGCGTTTCTGCCATCACTTTAAACTGATGAAAACTGCTGGCGCATACTGGCGCGGTGACAGCAATAATAAGATGCTGCAGCGTATTTACGGTACGGCATGGGCAGATAAAAAAGCCCTGAACGCTTATCTGCAGCGCCTGGAAGAGGCCGCAAAACGCGACCACCGTAAAATTGGTAAGCAGCTCGACCTGTATCATATGCAGGAAGAAGCGCCGGGCATGGTGTTCTGGCATAACGACGGCTGGACTATCTTCCGCGAGCTGGAAGTCTTTGTTCGTTCTAAACTCAAAGAGTACCAGTATCAAGAAGTTAAAGGCCCGTTCATGATGGACCGTGTGCTGTGGGAAAAAACCGGGCACTGGGACAACTATAAAGATGCGATGTTCACCACATCCTCAGAAAACCGCGAATATTGCATCAAGCCGATGAACTGCCCGGGCCACGTTCAGATCTTTAACCAGGGTCTGAAATCCTATCGTGATTTGCCGCTGCGTATGGCGGAATTCGGTAGCTGCCACCGTAACGAGCCATCAGGCGCGCTGCATGGTCTGATGCGCGTACGCGGCTTTACGCAGGATGATGCGCATATCTTCTGCACCGAAGAGCAGATTCGCGATGAAGTTAACGCTTGTATTCGTATGGTCTACGATATGTACAGCACCTTTGGCTTCGAGAAGATCGTCGTCAAGCTTTCCACTCGTCCTGACAAGCGTATCGGCAGCGATGAGATGTGGGATCGTGCTGAGGCGGATCTGGCGGTTGCGCTGGAAGAAAATAATATCCCGTTTGAGTATCAACTGGGTGAAGGCGCATTCTACGGTCCGAAAATTGAATTTACCTTATATGACTGCCTCGATCGTGCATGGCAGTGCGGTACAGTACAGCTGGACTTCTCCTTACCGTCTCGTCTGAGCGCCTCCTATGTAGGCGAAGACAACGAGCGCAAGGTGCCGGTAATGATTCACCGTGCGATTCTTGGGTCGATGGAACGCTTCATCGGTATCCTGACCGAAGAGTTCGCTGGTTTCTTCCCGACATGGCTCGCGCCTGTTCAGGTAGTCGTGATGAATATTACCGATTCGCAGTCTGAATACGTTAACGAATTGACGCAGAAACTACAAAATGCGGGCATTCGTGTAAAAGCAGACTTGAGAAATGAGAAGATTGGCTTTAAAATCCGCGAGCACACTTTACGTCGTGTCCCTTATATGTTGGTCTGTGGTGATAAAGAGGTGGAAGCAGGCAAAGTTGCCGTTCGCACCCGCCGCGGTAAAGACCTGGGCAGTCTGGACGTAAATGACGTGATTGAGAAGCTGCAACAAGAGATTCGCAGCCGCAGTCTTCAACAACTGGAGGAATAAAGTATTAAAGGCGGAAAACGAGTTCAAACGGCGCGTCCGAATCGTATTAATAGCGAAATTCGCGCGCAAGAAGTTCGCTTAACAGGTCTGGAAGGCGAGCAGCTTGGTATTGTGAGTCTGAGAGAAGCTCTGGAAAAAGCTGAAGAAGCCGGAGTAGACTTAGTCGAAATCAGCCCTAACGCCGAGCCGCCGGTTTGTCGTATAATGGATTACGGCAAATTCCTCTATGAAAAGAGTAAGTCTTCTAAGGAACAGAAGAAAAAGCAAAAAGTTATCCAGGTGAAGGAAATTAAATTCCGTCCTGGGACAGATGAAGGCGACTATCAGGTAAAACTCCGCAGCCTGATTCGCTTTCTCGAAGAGGGCGATAAGGCCAAAATCACGCTGCGTTTCCGCGGTCGTGAAATGGCCCACCAGCAAATCGGTATGGAAGTGCTTAATCGCGTGAAAGACGATTTGCAAGAACTGGCAGTGGTCGAATCCTTCCCAACGAAGATCGAAGGCCGTCAGATGATCATGGTGCTTGCTCCTAAGAAGAAACAGTAAGGCCTTCAAGTAACAATTCTGTGAAGCCTTCGGGCTTCACAGGTTTTGTTCGCCTATGTTTCGTTTATTAACAATGCGAAGTGGAAGTTATTAAAATGCCAAAAATTAAGACCGTACGCGGTGCTGCTAAGCGCTTCAAAAAAACCGGTAAAGGTGGTTTTAAGCACAAGCACGCTAACCTGCGTCACATTCTGACCAAAAAAGCGACTAAACGTAAACGTCACCTGCGTCCGAAAGCCATGGTTTCTAAAGGCGATCTGGGCCTGGTTATCGCGTGCCTGCCGTACGCATAAGCCGTTAACGTTTTTAACTTTTTAATTAGAATAGATACAGGAGAGCACATATGGCTCGCGTAAAACGTGGTGTAATTGCACGCGCACGTCACAAGAAAATTTTGAAACAAGCCAAAGGCTACTACGGTGCGCGTTCTCGCGTATACCGCGTTGCCTTCCAGGCAGTTATCAAAGCTGGTCAGTATGCTTACCGTGACCGTCGTCAACGTAAGCGTCAGTTCCGTCAACTGTGGATTGCGCGTATCAACGCAGCAGCACGTCAGAACGGTATTTCTTACAGCAAATTCATCAACGGCCTGAAAAAAGCCTCTGTTGAAATCGACCGTAAGATCCTGGCTGATATCGCCGTATTCGACAAAGTCGCGTTCACCGCGCTGGTTGAAAAAGCGAAAGCAGCTCTGGCATAAGCCAGTGAAAAGAGGGAGCCTGGCTCCCTCTCTTTTATTTACTGTTCAGTGAGTTGACAATTGACCTGTAACCCTTTTCAATAAAGGATATTCGGTTTTACCACATAAGGTAACGCAAGCATGAACGCTGCTATTTTCCGTTTCTTTTTTTACTTTAGCACCTGATCCCAGGAGGCTAGCGCGTGAAAAACGAAACGAAAAACAGCGCAAAAAAGCCTCCTGATGGAGGCTTTTTTTGTATCTGAAATCGAGAGATTACGTCCAATGAACCGGTGTCTTCACCGACACAATGAGGAAAACCATGTCACATCTCGCAGAGCTGGTTGCCAATGCAGCGGCCGCCATTAACCAGGCGTCAGATGTTGCCGCGTTAGACAATGTACGCGTCGAATATTTGGGCAAGAAAGGGCATTTAACCCTTCAGATGACGACCCTACGCGATCTGCCGCCGGAAGAGCGTCCGGCAGCCGGGGCAGTCATTAACGCCGCGAAAGAGCAGGTACAACAGGCGCTTAACGCGCGTAAAGCCGAGCTGGAAAGCGCAGCGCTTAACGCCCGTCTGGCCGCTGAAACCATCGATATCTCCCTGCCGGGGCGCCGTATTGAGAACGGCGGTCTGCATCCGGTCACGCGTACCATTGACCGTATTGAAAGTTTCTTCGGTGAGCTTGGTTTTACCGTGGCGACTGGCCCGGAAATCGAAGATGACTACCATAACTTCGATGCGTTAAACATTCCGGGTCATCATCCGGCCCGCGCCGATCATGATACCTTCTGGTTTGACGCGACCCGTCTGCTGCGGACCCAGACGTCTGGCGTCCAGATCCGGACGATGAAAGCGCAGCAACCGCCGATCCGTATTATTGCGCCGGGCCGTGTATACCGTAATGACTACGACCAGACGCATACTCCGATGTTCCATCAGATGGAAGGTCTGATTGTTGATACCAACATCAGCTTCACCAACCTCAAAGGTACGCTGCACGACTTCCTGCGTAATTTCTTTGAGGAGGATCTGCAGATTCGCTTCCGTCCTTCTTATTTTCCGTTTACCGAACCTTCTGCAGAAGTGGATGTGATGGGGAAAAACGGCAAATGGCTGGAAGTGCTGGGCTGCGGGATGGTGCATCCGAATGTGCTGCGCAATGTCGGTATCGATCCGGAAATCTATTCTGGCTTCGCTTTTGGTATGGGGATGGAACGTCTGACCATGTTGCGTTATGGCGTCACCGACCTGCGTTCATTCTTCGAAAACGATCTGCGTTTCCTCAAACAGTTTAAATAAAGGCAGGATAAAACAATGAAATTCAGCGAACTGTGGTTACGCGAGTGGGTTAACCCGGCAATTGATAGCGATGCGTTGGCTAACCAGATTACGATGGCTGGCCTGGAAGTAGACGGCGTTGAGCCGGTCGCGGGAAGCTTCAATGGCGTTGTGGTTGGGGAAGTGGTTGAGTGCGCCCAGCATCCGAACGCTGACAAATTGCGTGTAACGAAAGTCAACGTCGGCGGAGAACGCCTGTTGGATATCGTCTGCGGCGCGCCAAACTGTCGTCAGGGGTTGAAAGTAGCGGTGGCCACCATTGGCGCTATTCTGCCGGGCGATTTCAAAATTAAAGCGGCAAAACTGCGCGGCGAACCGTCTGAAGGGATGCTGTGCTCCTTCTCCGAACTGGGGATTTCCGACGATCACAGCGGCATTATCGAACTGCCGGCGGATGCGCCGCTGGGTACCGATATCCGTGAATACCTGAAGCTTGACGACAATACCATCGAAATTAGCGTCACGCCAAACCGTGCGGATTGCTTAGGTATCATCGGCGTTGCGCGTGATGTGGCGGTACTGAACAAAGCGCCGCTCCAGGAGCCTGAAATGGTGCCGGTTACGGCAACCATCAGCGATACGCTGCCGATTACGGTAGAGGCCGCTGATGCGTGTCCTCGCTATCTTGGCCGGGTGGTAAAAGGCATCAATGTTAACGCGCCGACGCCGCTGTGGATGAAAGAGAAACTGCGTCGCTGCGGTATTCGCTCCATCGATGCGGTGGTTGACGTCACGAACTATGTGCTGCTCGAACTGGGTCAGCCAATGCATGCTTTCGATAAAGATCGCATTGATGGCGGTATTGTCGTGCGGATGGCAAAAGAGGGTGAAACCGTCGTCCTGCTGGACGGTAGCGAAGCGACGTTAAATGCGGACACGCTGGTGATCGCCGATCACCATAAGGCGATGGGGATAGCCGGTATTTTTGGCGGCGAACATTCCGGCGTGAACGGCGAAACGCAAAATGTGCTGCTGGAGTGTGCGTACTTTAATCCGCTGTCTATCACCGGTCGCGCTCGCCGCCACGGTCTGCATACCGATGCGTCTCACCGCTACGAGCGCGGGGTGGACCCAGCGCTGCAATATAAAGCGATAGAGCGCGCTACTCGTCTGCTTCTTGATATCTGTGGCGGTGATGCGGGTCCGATAATTGATGTGAGCAACGAAGCAACGTTGCCGAAACGCGCCACCATTACGCTGCGTCGCAGTAAACTGGATCGCCTGATCGGGCATCATATTGCGGATGAGCAGGTCAGTGATATTCTGCGTCGTCTGGGCTGTGAAGTGACCGAAGGGCAGGACGAGTGGAAAGCCGTAGCGCCGACCTGGCGTTTCGATATGGAGATTGAAGAAGATCTGGTGGAAGAGGTGGCCCGCGTTTACGGCTATAACAATATTCCGGACGAGCCAATTCAGGCCGGTTTAATCATGGGGACGCACCGTGAAGCCGATCTGTCGTTGAAGCGGGTTAAAACCATGCTGAACGACAAAGGCTATCAGGAAGTGATTACCTATAGCTTTGTCGATCCTAAAGTACAACAGCTCATCCATCCAGGCGCAGAAGCGCTGCTGCTGCCAAACCCTATCTCCGTTGAGATGTCGGCGATGCGTCTGTCGCTGTGGAGCGGATTGTTGGCGACGGTGGTCTATAACCAAAACCGTCAGCAGAATCGCGTGCGTATTTTTGAAACCGGTTTACGTTTCGTTCCGGATACACAAGCCAATCTGGGTATTCGACAGGATCTGATGCTGGCTGGCGTGATTTGCGGCAACCGCTATGATGAGCACTGGAACCTGGCAAAAGAGACCGTTGATTTCTATGATTTGAAAGGCGATCTGGAAGCAGTATTGGATTTAACCGGCAAACTGGGTGATATCCAGTTTAAGGCGGAGATGAATCCGGCTCTGCATCCGGGACAGTCTGCGGCGATTTATCTGAAAGATGAACGTATTGGTTTTATTGGGGTTGTTCACCCTGAACTGGAACGTAAACTGGATCTGAATGGTCGTACGCTGGTGTTTGAACTGGAATGGAATAAGCTCGCAGACCGTATCGTGCCGCAGGCGCGGGAGATTTCACGCTTCCCGGCCAACCGTCGCGATATTGCGGTTGTTGTTGCAGAAAACGTTCCCGCAGCGGATATTTTATCCGAATGTAAGAAAGTTGGCGTAAATCAGGTAGTTGGCGTAAACTTATTTGACGTGTACCGCGGTAAGGGTGTTGCGGAGGGTTATAAGAGCCTCGCTATCAGCCTGATCCTTCAGGATACCAACCGTACACTCGAAGAAGAGGAGATTGCCGCTACCGTCGCCAAATGTGTAGAGGCATTAAAAGAGCGATTCCAGGCATCATTGAGGGATTGAACCTATGGCGCTTACAAAAGCTGAAATGTCAGAATATCTGTTTGATAAGCTTGGGCTTAGCAAGCGGGATGCCAAAGAACTGGTTGAACTGTTTTTCGAAGAGATCCGTCGTGCTCTGGAAAACGGTGAGCAGGTGAAACTCTCTGGTTTTGGTAACTTCGATCTGCGTGATAAAAATCAACGTCCGGGGCGTAACCCGAAAACGGGTGAAGATATTCCTATTACAGCACGGCGCGTGGTGACCTTCAGACCCGGGCAGAAGTTAAAGAGCCGGGTCGAAAACGCTTCGCCCAAAGAAGAGTAATCAGATCCAGGCATAACATCCATCAGGGTGTATTGCGGCAGATACGCTGCCATCCCGAAAGTAGATCAGCGGGATGACAGCGTATTTGTCAGCCTGAAAGATGACCCGTATAACTAAAAAGGCCGCATTGCGGCCTTTTTTCTTTCAAGTAAAGGATACCCACCGTAAAATCACGCTACCTCTTTTCAGCTGAATGGATAACATGCTGACTTTTGCCCGCCAACAACAGCGACGAAACGTTCGCTGGCTTCTGAGCCTGTCACTGCTGGTGCTACTGGCTACACTTCTGAGCTTATGCGCAGGCGAACAGTGGATTGCCCCCGGTGACTGGTTAAGCGCCCGGGGGGAACTGTTTGTCTGGCAAATTCGCCTTCCCCGCACGCTTGCGGTATTGCTGGTTGGCGCTGCGCTGGCGCTATCTGGCGCCGTGATGCAGGCGCTGTTTGAAAACCCACTTGCTGAACCGGGTCTGCTCGGCGTTTCGAATGGGGCCGGTGTTGGGCTTATTGCCGCCGTCTTACTGGGGCAGGGGCAACTGCCAGGATGGGCGCTGGGACTGTGCGCTATAGCCGGCGCGCTCATTATTACGTTAATCCTGCTGCGTTTTGCGCGTCGCCATCTTTCTACCAGCCGCTTGTTGTTGGCGGGCGTCGCGCTGGGCATTATCTGTAGCGCGCTGATGACGTGGGCTATCTATTTTTCCACCTCTTTCGATCTGCGGCAATTAATGTACTGGATGATGGGAGGATTTGGCGGCGTTGACTGGCAGCAGAGCTGGCTAATGATTGCGCTCATCCCGGTACTGATCTGGATATGTTGCCAGTCGCAACCGCTGAATATGCTGGCGCTAGGGGAAACCTCGGCGCGGCAGCTTGGCCTGCCGCTGTGGTTCTGGCGCAATTTGTTGGTCGTCGCCACTGGCTGGATGGTGGGCGTCAGCGTGGCGATGGCGGGGGCGATTGGTTTTATCGGTCTGGTTATTCCGCACATCCTGCGCTTATGTGGTTTAACCGATCACCGGGTTTTACTTCCCGGCTGCGCGCTGGCCGGGGCTATCGCCCTGCTATTGGCTGATGTGGTCGCCCGGCTGGCGCTGGCGTCGGCTGAACTGCCTATCGGGGTGGTCACCGCCACATTGGGGGCGCCAGTGTTTATCTGGCTGCTGCTCAAATCCGCGCGTTAGCGCATCGGTAAACAACTGCTTTCATCATTCGCAGTCTATGATTAAAGGCTAACGATGAAACCCGCTATTCTACCGACATCAGGGAGACACCATGCAAAACTCGCTTCTTAATACTCACGTTACGACGATTGATGGAGAGGTCACTACACTTGAAAAATACGCCGGAAAAGTGCTGCTCATTGTAAACGTCGCCTCCAGATGTGGCCTGACGCCGCAATATGAACAGTTGGAAAATATCCAGAAGGCGTGGGCAGATCAGGGGTTTGTCGTGTTGGGTTTTCCCTGCAACCAGTTTATGGGGCAGGAGCCAGGCAGCGAAGAGGAGATTAAAACCTATTGTGCCAGCACCTGGGGCGTCACGTTCCCGATGTTCAGTAAAATTGATGTGAATGGCGACGCGCGCCATCCGCTGTATCAAAAACTGATAGCCGCTGCGCCAACGGCAGTCGCGCCGGAGAAGAGCGGCTTTTACGAACGGATGGTAAGCAAAGGGCGTACGCCACTCTATCCGGATGATATTCTGTGGAATTTTGAAAAATTTTTGGTAGGCCGGGATGGTCAGGTGGTACAGCGTTTTTCGCCGGATATGACGCCTGAAGATCCTATTGTGATGGAAAGCATAAAAATCGCGTTGGCAAAATAATGTCTCAATTGATGCAATTAAAGGATGTCGCCGAGAGCACCCGCCTGGGGCCGCTTTCCGGCGAAGTAAGCGCAGGAGAGATCCTTCATCTTGTCGGGCCGAACGGTGCCGGGAAAAGCACGCTACTGGCGCGTATGGCGGGGTTAACCTCCGGCGAGGGGAGCATCAGGTTTGGCGGAGCGCCGCTGGAGGCATGGGCGACGGCAACGCTTGCCCAACACCGCGCTTATCTTGCGCAACAGCAAAATCCGCCGTTCGCCATGCCGGTCTGGCATTACCTGACATTGCATCAACCTGATAAAACGCGAACCGGGCAGCTTAACGAGGTGGCCGATATGCTTGGATTGGGCGACAAACTGGGGCGAAGCGTGAATCAGCTTTCCGGTGGCGAGTGGCAGCGTGTTCGCCTTGCTGCCGTTGTACTACAAATTCATCCCGACGCTAATCCGGTCGGTCAATTATTGCTGCTTGATGAGCCGATGAACAGTCTCGATGTTGCGCAACAAAACGCTCTGGATCGGGTATTACATCATTTGTGTCAGGCAGGAATTGCGATTGTGATGAGTAGCCACGATCTGAACCACACGCTGCGCCATGCGCATAAAGCGTGGTTATTAAAGCGCGGTAAACTCATTGCTTGCGGCCGCCGGGAAGAGGTGCTCACCCCCTCTTATCTGGCGCAAGCCTACGGTCTGCGCTTTCGACGACTCGACGTCGAGGGGCATCCAATGCTCATTTCGGCCACTTAAGTAAAATCGTTTCTTGAAAAGCAGGTAATTTCGACGCTAAATTAATACCAAAATAAAAACAGAGGATTGTTGCGGCATGCGTTTTTGGCTTCTTGTTATCACAGCATTGTTCCTGGCAGGATGCAGTACTCATCGGGCACCGGCGCCAAATGCCAGATTATCAGACTCCATTACCGTCATTGCGGGTCTGAACGATCAGTTGCAGTCCTGGCGCGGTACGCCATACCGTTACGGCGGCATGAGTCGCAGAGGCGTGGACTGTTCCGGCTTTGTGGTGGTCACTATGCGCGACAAGTTTGATTTGCAGTTGCCTCGTGATACGCGTGAACAATCAAAAATCGGCACCAGAATCGATAAAGATGAATTGCTGCCCGGGGATTTGGTTTTCTTTAAAACCGGTTCGGGCGAAAGTGGTTTACATGTTGGTATTTACGATACAAATAATGAGTTTATTCATGCCTCTACCAGTCGTGGCGTGATGCGTTCATCGCTGGATAATGTGTACTGGCGAAAAAACTTCTGGCAGGCACGGCGAATTTAACCTCGCAGACGATATAAATTTTATAGTCTATTTTTAACATATCGCCGGTTGAACTTATGACATCTGTTGTCATCATATATAATGATATAACCGTAGCATTTACAAACGTACTTTTATTAAAAACGGGCGTGTTCACGCCCTGTGAAAAGTACAACATTGGATATTGGTTTATAATCAGAGTAAGTTAAAAAAAGGAACCGGTTTACCGGTAAACAAGAAAAATGATGACGCTTCAATTAGTATCTGAAGTTACGTCTGTTTCCGTCCGTAGTGACTGGATGGCGAATAGCGCCCTAACCATGGGACTGGCGTAATGATTGCTTCACTTGATGAGCTTTACCATTCCGAACTCTTTTTCCTTCCCGTCATGGATGAAAACGCTCGGCTTGTTGGTTTGGAGATTATTGCAACATTTGCCGCTGAAGACGGCGCCGTGCGGATGCCGACTGAGTTGGTAGCGCCTCGCCTTTCGGTGGAGGAACAATACTGTCTGTTTGTTGAAAAACTGGCGTTGTTAGAAACCTGTCAGCACTTTTTTATTCAGCATAAACTTATTGCATGGCTTAATTTACCGCCCGCAATTAGTGACTTATTATTATTAGATAGCGAACTTTTTTCCCGGGCAGCGCGCTTTCCGTTTCTTGAATTAGCTATAAATGAGAACTATCCTGGGTTAAACCAGGGCAAAAACAATGAAACGTTAGCTAATCTGGCAATGCATTTCCCATTAATGCTGGCAAATTTTGGGGCAGGCGAGGCGTCGACTAAAGCTATTTTCGATGGGCTTTTCAAACGAGTCATGTTGGATAAAAATTTTATTCAGCAGCGAGCTGAAATGATCTCATTCGAACCATTCATGCACGCTATTGTTGCCCAGATCTCCTCCAGCTGCGAGTCGCTGATGATTGCCGGTATTGATAATGAGGCGATGTTTTCGCGCGCAGCGCCATTGGGATTTAGCGCATTCCAGGGCGGACTATGGCCTCCGGTGCCGGTAAGCCAGCTCATTAAACTCGTTCAGCGATAACCTTTCTGTTTGCCGGTGTTTAACCGGTGATTAACCGTCTACACTGAAGACAGGAGGCCCTATGACCCTGTCTTTTACTGCCCGTTGGCGCGATGAACTGCCAGCAACGTATACCGCGCTTTTACCCACACCGTTAAAAAATGCGCGACTGATTTGGTATAACGACAAACTGGCGCAGCAGTTAGCCATTCCCGCGTCGTTATTTGACGCTACCAATGGCGCTGGCGTTTGGGGCGGCGAAACCTTATTACCCGGTATGTCGCCTGTCGCGCAGGTATATAGCGGGCATCAGTTCGGCGTCTGGGCGGGACAACTCGGCGACGGACGCGGTATTTTGCTGGGCGAACAGCTCCTGGCGGATGGCTCGACCCTCGACTGGCATCTGAAAGGCGCCGGATTAACACCCTATTCGCGAATGGGGGATGGACGCGCCGTCCTGCGTTCAACCATACGAGAAAGCCTTGCCAGCGAAGCCATGCATTATCTGGGTATTCCCACTACGCGCGCGTTATCTATCGTAGCCAGCGATACGCCGGTTCAGCGAGAGACGCAGGAAACGGGCGCGATGTTAATGCGTCTGGCGCAAAGTCATATGCGTTTTGGTCATTTCGAACATTTCTACTACCGCCGTGAGCCGGAAAAAGTTCAGCAACTGGCTGATTTCGCTATTCGTCATTACTGGCCGCAATGGCAGGATGTAGCGGAAAAATATGCTTTGTGGTTTGAAGAGGTGGCGGCGCGTACCGGAAGACTCATCGCCGAGTGGCAAACTGTCGGTTTTGCGCACGGCGTTATGAATACGGATAACATGTCGATTCTGGGGCTGACCATCGACTATGGCCCCTTTGGTTTTCTCGACGACTACGATCCCGGCTTCATTGGTAACCATTCCGATCATCAGGGACGTTACCGCTTCGATAATCAACCGTCGGTGGCGCTGTGGAATTTACAACGTCTGGCGCAGACGTTAACCCCTTTTATTGAGATCGACGCGTTAAACAGAGCGCTGGATCGTTACCAGGACGCGTTGTTAACGCACTATGGGCAGCGAATGCGCCAGAAGCTGGGTTTCTTTACCGAGCAAAAAGACGATAACGCTTTACTGAATGAATTGTTTAGTCTGATGGCGCGCGAAGGGAGTGATTATACCCGTACATTTCGGATGTTAAGCCATACGGAGCAACAGAGCGCTTCCTCGCCGTTGCGGGATACGTTTATCGATCGCGCGGCGTTCGATGCCTGGTTCGACCACTACCGGGCGCGATTGCGCACAGAGGCGGTGGATGACGCGCTGCGCCAACAGCAGATGCAACGCGTGAATCCTGCGATTGTGTTGCGCAACTGGCTGGCGCAACGCGCGATAGATGCGGCTGAACAAGGAGACATGGCGGAACTGCATCGGTTGCATGAAGTTTTACGTCAACCTTTTACCGATCGAGATGATGACTATGCCAGCCGACCGCCGGAGTGGGGAAAGCGGCTGGAGGTCAGTTGTTCAAGTTAGCCTGATGCCAGCAGCATCGTCTGCTGGCGGAGCGTTATTTGGTTAACAGTAGCTTACCAGCCTGAGTTTTACGCAACAGATACTCCTGACCGTTGTGATCGATAATGACTTTGCCGTCCGGACCTAATAGCGCCTGACTGTTGACGCGCCGTTCAGCGGCAGGGAGAAGCGTTTCATTGTCTATTTCCTTAGGGTGAGGCAGCTCGGTGTTATCCATACGCGACATGTTATTTATTAATAATCAAACTCACAATGATTATTATTATCAATAATTAATGCGATAACAGCAAGTGCTAATTCTGTGGAGTGATATACGCGCGCGTAGAGAAAAGGGTGGGTAACGCATCGAAGAAACGCCCATCCCGGCAGGATGGGCGAGCTATTAAAAGCGGCTGTCTACCGCCGCGGCAAGTTTTTCCAACAGAACTTCCGTATCTTCCCAGTTCAGGCAGGGATCGGTAATGGATTGACCATAGATTAACGGTTGACCGCTGATAATTTTTTGCGTGCCTTCCCGTAAAAAACTCTCTGCCATAATCCCGGCAATTGCCGTGGAGCCATTACGAATCTGCTGGCAAATATCATCACATACGTCCAACTGGCGGCGATGCTGTTTTTGACAGTTGCCGTGGCTGAAGTCGACGACCAGATGCTCCGGCAGATCAAATTCATGCAACGTGTCGCAGGCGGCGGCAATATCTTCAGCGTGGTAGTTCGGTTTTTTACCGCCGCGCATGATGATGTGCCCATACGGGTTGCCACTCGTCTGGTAGATGGTCATCTGTCCGTCTTTATCCGGCGAGAGAAACATATGGCTGGCGCGGGAGGCGCGAATAGCGTCAACGGCAATGCGAGTATTGCCATCCGTACCATTTTTAAAGCCGACCGGACAAGAGAGTGCGGAAGCCATTTCCCGATGGATTTGGCTTTCGGTGGTACGCGCGCCAATCGCTCCCCAACTGATCAGATCGGCAATAAACTGGCCGGTGACCATATCAAGAAATTCTGTGGCGGTCGGTACTCCCAGTTCGTTCACCTGCAATAGCAAGCGACGCGCCAGTTCAAGCCCATAATTGACGCGGTAACTGCCATTCAAGTCGGGATCGGAAATCAGGCCTTTCCATCCCACGACGGTGCGCGGTTTTTCAAAATAGGTGCGCATGACGATTTCCAGACGCGCCTGATGCTTTTGGCGTTGTGCCTGGAGCTGCGTCGCGTATTCCATGGCAGCATTCAGATCGTGAATCGAACAGGGGCCAATGACGACCAGTAGCCGTGGATCTTCACCATTTAAAATCTTTTCTATCCGGCGTCGGGAGTCGGTAACGTGACTGGCGACGGAGGACGATACAGGATACCGCTGCGCGAGTTCGGTCGGTGTTACCAGGCTGTCGATACGCGCAGTACGGAGTTCGTCGGTTCTGTTCATTACAAGTCTCAGAAATTTGTTGCTTCAACGGCAGGACTATCGGGAAGTGATGGGCATCACGATAAACCAATCCCTGCTGATTTCAAGTGCGAGGCGTGTCACACCTCGCAGGCAGAACGGCATGATAACAAAAACCAACCCATTAAACTAGTTTGCTAGTACATCCTGCGGTTAAGCCCCATAATATCGAGAATCTTGGTGGCTATCTCTTCAACGGAATAATTGGTGCTGTTCAGGCAGGGGATCTGATTTTTACGATACAGCGCTTCGACCTCTGCCACTTCCATGCGGCACTGACGCAACGAGGCATAGCGACTGTTTTCACGGCGTTCTTCGCGAATAGCCGCCAAGCGTTCAGGGTCAATTGTCAGGCCGAACAGTTTATGTTGTAGCGGTTTTAACGATGTGGGCAGCGTCAAATTATCCATATCATCGGCGATGAAAGGGTAGTTAGCCGCACGAATACCGAATTGCATTGCCAGATAGAGGCTGGTGGGCGTTTTTCCACAGCGCGAAACGCCAAGTAAAATGACCTGGGCCTGATCGAGGTTGCGCAATGAAATGCCATCATCATGCGCCAGGGTATAATCGATAGCGGCAATACGCGCGTCATACTTGTTCAGGTTACCCGGATTAAGCCCATGAGTACGATGAGCGATCGGCGTCGGATCCAGTTTCATCTCCTGCTGAAGCGGCGCCACCAGCGCCTGGACGATATCCTGGCAGAAACCTTCGCTCTGTAAGATGATGGCGCGAATTTCAGGTAAAACAATCGAGTAAAACACCAGCGGGCGAACGCCGGTTTGCTGATAAATGGCGTCAATTTGGTCTTTGACGGCGCGGGCGCGACTTTCGTTTTCCACGAATGGCAGCGTGATGCTGCTGATCGTCACCGGAAACTGCGACATAACTGCGTGACCCAGGACCTCGGCGGTGATGGCGGTACCATCAGAAATATAGAAAACATGGCGATCAACAACATTATCCATTCTGTTCATCCTGAAGAGTAAACATAATTATCTGAAAGCATAAATTAAAAGTAACGGGAAACGTATAACTTGTCGCTTATTTTATAAAATGACAGGCGCTTTTTATAATTAATGAAAAGTGTGTTTCATTTCCTGGAAACGCAGTTTATACCGGGGGTTATTCAGGGAATGCCGTGATATGCGCGGGTTTGCGCAACTGCGTAAACAATCTGAAAAAATGAAAAAATAAATTTGCTTGAACGATTCACCGTTTTTTTCGCGGGTTTAAGTATGCCAGGATAAATACGCAACTATGTGTTTCTTAAACTCGTTCATTTATCACAAAAGGATTGTTCGATGTCCAACAATGGCTCGTCACCGCTGGTGCTTTGGTATAACCAACTCGGCATGAATGATGTAGACAGAGTTGGGGGCAAAAATGCCTCCCTGGGTGAAATGATTACTAACCTTTCCGGCATGGGCGTATCCGTTCCGAATGGTTTTGCAACCACTGCCGATGCGTTTAACCAGTTTTTGGATCAAAGCGGCGTAAACCAGCGCATTTATGAGCTGCTGGATAAGACAGATATTGATGATGTCTCCCAGCTGGCGAAAGCGGGCGCGCAGATCCGCCAGTGGATTATCGACACTCCTTTCCAGCCGGAGCTGGGAAACGCCATCCGCGATGCCTATGCGCAGCTTTCGTCGGATGATGAAAATGCCTCTTTTGCCGTGCGTTCCTCCGCCACGGCGGAAGATATGCCAGATGCTTCGTTTGCGGGCCAACAGGAAACGTTTCTTAACGTTCAGGGCTTCGACGCGGTGCTGGTGGCAGTGAAACACGTATTTGCTTCTCTGTTTAACGATCGCGCCATCTCTTATCGCGTTCACCAGGGATATGATCATCGCGGCGTAGCGCTTTCCGCTGGCGTGCAGCGGATGGTTCGCTCCGATCTCGCCTCGTCAGGGGTGATGTTCTCTATCGATACCGAATCCGGCTTTGACCAGGTGGTCTTTATCACCTCGGCATGGGGACTGGGTGAAATGGTGGTGCAGGGCGCGGTTAACCCGGATGAATTTTATGTCCATAAGCCAACCCTGGCGGCAGGCCGTCCGGCCATCGTACGCCGCACCATGGGGTCGAAAAAAATCCGCATGGTTTACGCCGCCACCCAGGAGCACGGCAAGCAAGTGAAGATTGAAGATGTGCCGCAGGAACAGCGCGACATTTTCTCGCTCACCAACGAAGAAGTGCAGGAACTGGCGAAACAAGCGGTGCAGATTGAGCAGCACTATGGTCGTCCGATGGATATCGAATGGGCGAAAGACGGTCATACCGGTAAGCTCTTTATTGTGCAGGCACGTCCGGAAACCGTGCGCTCTCGTGGCCAGGTGATGGAGCGTTATACGCTACATGCGCAGGGGAAAATCATTGCCGAAGGTCGCGCCATTGGTCATCGTATCGGCGCAGGTACGGTAAAAGTTATTCACGATATCGGCGAAATGAACCGTATTGAGCCTGGCGATGTGCTTGTCACCGATATGACCGACCCGGACTGGGAACCGATCATGAAAAAAGCGGCGGCGATTGTCACTAACCGTGGCGGGCGCACCTGTCACGCGGCGATTATCGCCCGCGAATTGGGCATTCCGGCGGTAGTCGGCTGCGGCGACGCCACCGAACGCATGAAAGATGGCGAAAAAGTAACCGTCTCCTGTGCGGAAGGTGATACCGGTTATGTGTATGCCGACATGCTGGATTTCAGCGTAAAAAGCTCCAGCGTAGATACCATGCCAGAGCTACCGCTGAAGGTCATGATGAACGTCGGCAACCCGGACAGGGCATTTGACTTTGCCTGCCTGCCGAATGAAGGCGTAGGTCTGGCGCGACTGGAATTCATCATTAACCGTATGATTGGCGTTCACCCGCGCGCGCTGCTGGAGTTTGACGACCAGGATGCCGCGCTGCAAAACGACATTCGTGAGATGATGAAAGGGTTTGACTCGCCGCGTGAATTTTACGTTGGTCGACTGACGGAAGGGATCGCGACGTTAGGCGCCGCCTTCTACCCGAAACGCGTCATCGTTCGCCTGTCTGACTTTAAGTCCAACGAATACGCCAACCTGGTCGGCGGCGAACGTTATGAGCCGCATGAAGAAAACCCGATGCTGGGCTTCCGCGGCGCGGGTCGTTACGTCGCAGAAAGTTTCCGCGATTGTTTTGCGCTGGAATGCGAAGCGGTGAAACGCGTGCGCAACGATATGGGCCTTACCAACGTCGAAATCATGATCCCGTTCGTGCGGACGGTCGACCAGGCGAAAGCGGTCATCGAAGAGCTGGCGCGCCAGGGGCTTAAACGCGGCGAGAACGGGCTGAAGATCATCATGATGTGCGAGATCCCGTCCAATGCCTTGCTGGCTGAACAGTTCCTCGAGTATTTTGATGGCTTCTCGATTGGTTCTAACGACATGACGCAGCTGGCGCTGGGGCTGGATCGCGATTCCGGCGTGGTGTCTGAACTGTTTGACGAGCGTAACGACGCGGTGAAAGCGCTGCTGTCGATGGCGATCCGCGCGGCGAAAAAACAGGGCAAATATGTTGGAATTTGTGGTCAGGGTCCGTCCGACCATGAAGACTTTGCCGCCTGGCTGATGGAAGAGGGGATCGACAGCCTGTCGCTGAACCCGGACACCGTGGTTCAGACCTGGCTGAGTCTGGCGGAACTGAAGAAGTAGTGTAATACCGGATGGCGGCGTTAACGTCGCCATCCGGCAATTTATACCGCAGTGTGCTCCTGGCGCAGCCGCTCAATAATATCCTGCCGCAACAGAAACTTCTGCACTTTGCCAGAGGCGGTTCTGGGCAGTTTTTCTACGATGACGATCCGTTCCGGATATTTATACTTCGCTACCCGTTTTCGACTGAAAAAAGCGATCACCTCTTCCAGCGTCAGCGAAAGGTGCGGTGGTTTTAAGACTACATACGCGCATGAACGTTCGCCTAAGCGTTCATCAGGCATAGCAACGACGCAAGCATCGTGTATGCGGGGGTGTTGCAATAAAATATCCTCCACCTCGCGACTGCTGATATTTTCACCTCCACGTATAATAATATCCTTTTTGCGCCCGGTAATTTTGATATAACCGTCTTCATCCATGCGGCAGAGGTCGCCGCTGTAATACCAGCCCTCATTATCCAGTGCGCGGGCGGTAAGTTCCGGCTCGTCCAGGTATCCCATAAAAACGTTCGGCCCGCGCGAGGCTTCTTCGCCTTCGTGGCCTGCTGGAAGCGTATTGCGATCTTCATCCACGATTTTAATTTCTACACCGGTGGCGGCATAACCATCGGTGTTCATCATGCGTGAAGTCGAATCACCCAGATTAACCATCGAGTGTGGAGAACTTTCTGTAGAACCGTAAATACTCAATAATTTGATACCGCGCTGCTGGCAGTCGCGGGCAACCTTTTTGGGAATAGTCGTGCCGCCGCATAAGAAGAATCGCAGTGAGGAGAGGTCGGCAGGCTGTTGCTCAACGGCACAAAGCAGATCGTAAATAAACGGCGTCGCGCCTGACATACAGGTACAGCGTTGCTGCGCTAATAAGGTAAGGCAGGCTTCTGGGGTAAAGATGTCCAGCAATACGCTACGCGCCCCGATTAAAAAGGGCGCGGTGACGCCGTGTAAAAATCCGGTGGCGTGGCCCAGTGGCGCAGGCATCAGGAACACATCTTGCCAGGTTAAATTCAACCGCGCGCAATACGCCCGTTCGCTGGCAAGAATATTATTGTGGGTCAACATCACCCCTTTCGGCATTCCTTCTGTGCCGGAGGTAAACAGCACTGCCGCCAGCTCATCACCGTGAATGTTAATGTCTGACTGCAACGGTTCGCTGCGGTCGATGATTTGACTAAGCGCAAGCGCTGTGGTGGCAGGCGCCAGTTTATCCACGCCGACAATATGCGTCAGATGGCGCAGTTGATTTTGTAGAGGAAGGATAAGATCGACCGGACGATTCTGTTTGAATACGGTGGGGGCGAAGAATATTTTAGCCTGACATTTGTTCAGCACCCAAACCAGCTCTGCTTCTCGCCAGGCGGGAAGTAGCGGGACAGATACCGCGCCTGTTTTCAGGCAGGCCAGATAAATGAGGGTAAACTCACACCAGCCCGGAAGCTGAAAGGCCACGCGATCGCCCGGTTGAATCCCCTGAGACAGTAACCAGTTTGCCAGGCGGCTTGCCGCGCAGTCGAGCGCAGCGTAGGTCCAGGACGCGCCATGATTATCGACCACGGCGATTTTATCGGGTACGGCGCGTGCGGTTTGCCGCCAGTAGTCGCCCAGTGAAGCATCGCCCCAGTAGCCGGACTCGCGATAGGTTTTCCGCCGCGCGGCGTCAAACGTTAATGTAACACTCATTGACTTGTTCTCTATTAATACAAATGACGTAATCTCCGGGGGCAAGCCGAATAAGACGCCGTAGCGTCGTTATCCGGTGTTTCAGAGCGTCAGCCGTAGCGAAACTCAACGCCGAACGCTCCCGCCGGGTATTCCCATTTTTCGAGAAGAGTATTGCCGCAGAGAACCCTGCAGGTCCCGCATTCCAGGCAGCCCGCGGAGTCAAAATGAATATTTCCCGCATCGTCCAGCTTATAGAGTCCGGCAGGGCAGGCTTTTATTAATTTATTAAACTCCTGCATGTCAGGCGAGGAGCGCAAAATGATATGTGGGTGTCCTTCATCTACGTAAAATTTATTTACGCCCAATTTGACGTCAACATTCACCTTATTGTCCGAACTCATAATGCCGTAGCCCCTTTTATGCCGTCTTTTAATAGATTCACCAGTCCAATTTTTTTCGCATGTGACAGGATAGTTTTACGCAACGGTGGGACTGGACCGCCATCAACGGTGAACAGATCGCCCACAATGTTTGCCGCCATACGCGGGTACTCGGTAAAAAGCCGTGGGTTTTCCATTAATCCGGGGAGTTTGCGGAAATGCCGCATATCGCGTAACACGCCGTTTTTCTCCAGCGCGCGTTTGTAACCGGCAAGACTCGCGGCGGAAAAATCTTGCCGCGCTTTAGCGTCAATGGCGGTTTGAGCGGCCGCTTGCGCGGACGCGATGGCTAAATCCATGCCGCGGACGGTATAGCCGAGATTCAGACAAAGACCGGCGGCGTCGCCGACAATCATCACACCGTCATTTGCCAGCTCCGGCATCATTGCTATGCCGCCTTCGGGCACCATATGAGCGGAGTATTCAAGCAGCGTTCCCCCCTGAATCAAAGGGCGTATCGCCGGATGCTGTTTAAAATCTTCCAGCATTTGCGGTACGCTTTTGGTCGCGTGAGCAATGTCGCCCAGGCCACATACCAGCCCCAGAGAAACCGAATCGCGGTTGGTATAAAGAAACCCGCCGCCCATGAGCCCGTTGGAGGGCGCGCCAGCGAATAACCAGGCGGCGCCTTCATGGGACGCCAGATTAAAGCGCTCTTCAATAAGTGCCGGAGAGAGCCCAATCAACTCTTTTACGCCGACGGCATAGTGATGCGCAGACGAGGCAGGCACCATGTCCAGTGAACGGCCCAGCATGGAATTCACGCCGTCCGCGAGAATCACAATATTCGCATCAAGAATATCATCCCCGGCCTGAACGCCAGTGACGCGATTGCCTTCACGTACCAGAGCGTCGACCCGTACACCTGGGATAAACTGCGCGCCAGCCTGCTCCGCCTGCGCCATTAACCACGGGTCCAGTTTGTTGCGCAGTACGGTATATGACGTAAGGGGCGGAGTAGGGGGCGCGCGGTGAAAATCAAGTGTGACGGCGCTTTCTTCGGTTAAAAAGGAGATTTTTTCACGGGTAACGACGCGTTCGATGGGGGCGGACGTTGCGAATCCCGGCATAATACTTTCGATACTGTGAGCGTAGAGCCGGCCACCGGTCATATTTTTGCTGCCCGCGCTGTTTCCGCGTTCAATAACCAGTACATCCAGTCCCGCTTTTGCCATCACATACGCGGCGACCGTTCCTGCTACGCCTGCGCCCACCACAATAGCGTCAAATTTATCATCCGACATGCTTTATGCTCCTTTCCCGCCGTATCGACGACGGGAGATGTGCGTTGAAAAAGGAATTAGCGGCTTAACTGGTCGATGAGGGCAGGAACAACCTTATAGATATCGCCCACCAGACCATAATCGGCATAATTGAAAATGGGCGCGTTTTTATCTTTGTTAATTGCGACAATAATTTTTGCGCCGTTTCCACCCACCATATGTTGAATTTGGCCGGAAATGCCCAGCGTCAGATAGAGATCGGATTTCAACAGAACGCCGGATACGCCAATATAACGCTCGCGTTCCATCCAGTTTTCACCTTCCGCAATGGGGCGGGAACAGCCCACTTCTGCGCCGAGGACGGTCGCCAGTTTATGCACCATATCCAGATCGCTTTGCGCCGCCAGGCCTCGTCCTACGCCGATGACCCGTTTGGCTTTGCTCAAATCGACGCTGCTTAGCGATTTCGCGCGCCGCTGCTGGCACAATACCTCGTGGCGTGGGGCAATATATGCCAGCGTGGTCTGCGGGCAAGTATGACCGGGGAGAGGGGCGGCGGGTTCCAGCACGCCGGGTGCCAGCGTAATAATCGCCTGCGGACTGTTTAATTTCTCTTTGCCGAAAGCAAGTCCGCCGTACATGCGATGCTCTGCGTGTAGCGTCCCGTCGAGGAGGTCAATAGACGTCGCGTCGTTCACCATCATGGCGTCAAGCTGGATGCTCAGCCGGGCGCCAAGCGCTTTACAGCGCTTGGTCGCCGCCATGAGCAGCAGCCCATTTTGGTCGCCTAATAATGAGGCCAGCGTTTCGGCATAGTTTTCCACGCGCTGCAAATCCGTATGCGATTCAAGAACGACTATCTCATCAGCGCCAAGCGCTTTCACGTAGTCGATCTCCGTGTTTCCTTGCACGATGGCGTAAACTTTTTCTCCCCACTGCCGCGCGCCGGTCATTAATTCGGCATAACGCTCTACGTTATCGCTAAATACCCATACGTTAGCTAAATGATTCATGATAATTTTTCTCCGTTGGGTTTAGTTCAGGGATTTTTTCAAATGGTCGGCCAGTGCGGTAATGGCTTCCGGCGAATCGTTATCGAGAATGATATGCTTGCGTTCTGTCTGCGGCGGTACCGAGATGGCGACCAGTTCCGCCAGTGGCGTGGTTGGGGTCCAGTGGATATCGCTCGCCAGCCACGACGTAACGGCTTTTTTCCCGGCGCCGAGAATGGCTTCCATTGACGGGATGCGTGGAACGTTAATATCTGAGGTCACGCAAAGCACCGCGGGCAGCGTGAGCTCGATAATTTCAACGTCTTCTTCCAGTGTGCGTTCAACGATGATTTTGTCGCCGTCGCGTTGAATATGGCTTACTGCGTTGATGACGGGGAGTTTCAGGAGTTCGCCAGTCAGCAGGCCCACCTGTTGGGCATAAATATCGCCGGAGCCCTCTCCAAAGAGCAACAGGTCAAAGCCGATTTTCTCCGCCGCGGATGCTAGCGCCAGCGCGGTTTCTTTGGGCAGGGCGTGCTCCAGTTGCGCATCCTGAACCATGAAAAGCGCATCTGGCCCGCGGGATAACACATCTTTGCGGACTTTTGAATTTTGTAACAGAGAGCCGCCGACGGTGAGCGCGGCGATCTCGTCGCCACCGCCAGCTAACTGCGCGGCGGCCTCAATTGCATTTAAATCAAACTGGCTGATTTTGGCCTCGGCACGATCAAAATTGAGCGAATGCTCCGGGGTCACGGTAATGTCCTGTTCTTCAGGCACCAACTTAAAGCAGGTTATTATTTTCATTGCATCTCCAGTGAGTCGCGTGCGGATAAGTAACGTAAATCTGACTGAAAATAGTCTGCGGCAGTCTGAAGAGGTTTTCGATGGGTCAATCTGTTTTCCTTGCCAACAATCTTGCACGAAAAATCTGCGAACAGAGAATCGTTAGCAACCATCTGAAAAGGGTGTCATAAAAATATAAATACGGTAGTGAGAATAATAAGTGCGAAGCATATCATCATTTTTTAACATGAAACGTGCGATGTTGTTTCTGTGAGGTTAAAAGAAAACATCAAAGATATGTCGGCTATGTATTTTTGTCTGATAATACGCTATCGACAGGTAATCTGAGCTGTCTGCAAAAGAACATAATATCTTGCATTCGGAACGAATAATCTTGTTTTGCTGGTAATCTCCACGGTTGTACAACACTGACGCTCGCTTTATTTTATCCTGGTTATCTTTTTAAACCTGACAGAGGTTATTATGTATCAGCGCTGTTTTGACTCCGCGAGTCATTCCTGTCCGGTGGTTTCCGTGGTTCAGGGGAAAGAGGTCATTAAAAGTATCTTTAATGAATTAAGCGTGTTACTTCCGCAGGGGAAAAACGTATTGGCTTCCTCTGTATACGATGCATTTGCTTACACTCTGACCGCGCTTTATTATGAAAATTTTAAAAATGCCTATCGTTCTGAACAAGGCTACATTAAAAAAGATGTATTAATTAAGGATGTGCTTGTTTATCTCAATAATAATTATCGTGAAAAAATCACGCTTGACCAGCTATCGAAAAAATTTCGCGCCAGCGTCAGTTATATATGCCATGAATTTGCCAAAGAATATCATATATCCCCTATCAACTATGTTATTCAACGACGTATGACCGAGGCCAAGTTTGCGCTGACAAACACTGAGTCGCCACTGGCAGAAATTTCATGGCGGGTAGGATATGAAAATGTGGACCATTTTGCCAAATTGTTTATGCGGCATGTAGGATGTTCTCCCAACGATTATCGTAAGCAATTTAAAAATAGTCTGGTTGAGCAGGCGTATTTGCTGCCAAATACCTGACGGCGAAATATATCTGATTTATTCGGCCTGATGCCGTAAAGCAGTCAGGCCGAATAAGACGTTCCGGTACGATCTTTACTTGTTCTGATAGTCTTTCAGAATCTGGCGTCCTGCCACATAGATCATAATTTCATCCGTGCCGCCACCGATACGTTCGCAGCGAACATCGCGCCAGAAGCGGGAGACACGGGCTTCGTCAGTATAACCAAGCCCACCCATAATCTGAATCGCATCGTCAATCACTTCCATCGCTGTGCGTGCGCAGTACAGCTTAGCCAGCGCGGCGCTGGTACGCAGTGACTCTTCCCGATCGGCCTGCCAGGCGATTTTCAACACCATATTGCGCATGTTTTCGATTTTGATGGCCATTAACGCCAGCTTTTCCTGGATCATCTGGTTATGGCCGATGGGTTTACCAAAGGCGATACGCTGGTTGGCGTAACGGGCGGCATCTTCAAACGCGCATTCGGCGAAACCTGTACTGCGCGCCGCATTAATCAAACGCTCCATCTCAAAATTGTACATGACATTGAGGAAACCCATGCCTTCTTCACCGACCCGGTCGCTTTCGTCCACCTCGACATTATCGAGATAAACTTCGCATGTACTCAACATGTGCCAGCCAATTTTGTGCAGCGGATTAATCTTTATGCCCGGTTTATTTGAGTCCACCCACCAAAGCGTGAACGCTTTTTTAGGATCTTTTGGCTCCGTATCGCGCGCCAGAACCAGCATGTAAGGATATTCTTTTGCACCGGTGATAAATGTTTTTTGGCCGTTAAGATAAACCTTGCCGTTTTTACGCGTCCAGGTTGTTGTGGCGCTATTATTATCAGAGCCCGCGCTAGGTTCTGTTAAGGCTAGCGCATATGCTGGATCGCCGGTGGCCAGAGTACTTTCTGCTGTTTTACGCAGTTGTTCTGCGGAACCAAAACGGCGCATACTGTGAATGCATTGGCCGTTGGTAATCAAAAAGGCCGGAGCGCCGCATTTTGAGATTTCCATCAGCGCCAGCATTTGCGTTACATAGTCAGCCGGAATGCCGCCGAATTCTTCCGGGACGCCCAGCATCGAAATACCGTTTTCCGCCAGCGCCTGCATAAATTCTTTGGGATAGGTGCCCGTTTGATCGCAGGTACGGAAATACTCTTCCGGAAAATTGCTGGTGATTAACTCGCGAATACTGGCCAGTAATAGTTCTTGTTCTTCAGTTAATGAAAAATCCATATTTGTACTCCTTTTAATGTGTTGCGTCAGGAAGCGTGAATCCCATAGTGCTATCGGTAAATAATCTTGTGTCCATCAGTTTTAAATCTGGTGAGATAACCGGTGAAAAATCCATCTTGTCAAGAATATCCCGTTGCAGATCGACGCCAGGCGCAATTTCAATTAAATGCAGGCCATCTTGTTTGAGAGTGAAAACCGCACGTTCAGTGATGTAACGCACGTCTAACCCGCGCTCAAGCGCAATTTTTCCACTGAACGTAATTTCCGGCAGTTCGCTGACGAATTTTTTCACGCGACCTTCCTGCAGAATATTTAATTTGCCATCGGTAATTTCAGTTTTTAAACTTCCGGCCGTCAGAGTTCCGCAGAAAATAATTTTTTGCGACGTTGCGCTAATATCGATAAACCCGCCGGTGCCCATAATTTTGCCGTTGAATTTATGTACACCGACATTACCGTGTTGATCCACTTCGGCAAAACTTAAATAGCAGACATCGAGCCCACCGCCGTGATAAAAATCAAATTGTGAGGTCATATCAAGGATTGCGCGGGTATTGACATTGGCGCCGAAGGCCACGCCCTGAGAGGTAATACCGCCCACCGGGCCGGTTTCTACGGTCAGCACGAAGTCATCGGCGCAGCCTTCCTCGCGAGCGACCAGACCAATACCGTCGGCAATGCCTACGCCCACATTGCCTACCGCGCCTTTACGCATTTCAAACAGCGCGCGTCGGGCTACCAGCTTGCGCTGATTAAGGGGTAGGGTAAGCTGCGTACTATCATCAAGAGTGAAATCCCCGGAGATAAATCGGTTCACCGGCGCGCCGCCATAGAGTTGCGTCTGGTCGGCGTCGACAACCACAATATCCACCAGATAGCCGGGAATACGCACGGATTTTGGATGCAGCGTGGCTTTTTTTACCATTTTCTGCACCTGCATCATTACAATACCGCCATTATTGTGAACGGCCTGGGCGATCACCAGCGCATCAAGATACATCACCTCATCTTCAAATGATGCATAGCCTTCGCTGTCGCAGGTGGTGGCGCGGATAAAAGCCACATTAGGCGCTATCGCTTTATAATAGAGATATTCTTTATTATCGATCTCTACCAGCTTAATGAGATCTTCTTTAGTCACGTCGTTTAATTTTCCGCCCTGTTGGCGAGGGTCGACAAAGGTACCAATACCGATATCGCTCAGAATACCCGGCTGGTGTGCGGCGCTGGCGCGCAGCGTCTGGGTTAATACGCCTTGTGGGTAGTTATAGGCGGCGATTTTATTTTGTTCAGCCAGTTCAGAAATACGGGGAGATTGCCCCCAATGTCCGCATAGCGCCCATTTTACCAGTCCCTCCTGCGCCAGCGGGCTGATGCCGCGATCGGCGCGGTCACCTAATCCGGTAGGGCTAATAATAGATAAATCTCGTGGTGACTGGGTTGTTTGATATTTATCTGCCAGTGCGGTAATTAATGTTGTCGCTTCGAGAATACCGCCGCCTGCGCCCAGAATACATAAAGTGGCCTCATCTGGAATATAATTTACTGCTTCTTGTGCAGAGAGCACGGGAACGCGGCCATTAATGCGTGATGGCTTATTGATTTTCATATTTACTCCACTATTATCCCTGAAAGCAATATCGATATAACCGTGTTAAGGTAATAAAGACAGCGGCTTTCAATGAATATGGAACATATTCATGTCAGATAACTATTTATTTTATTGTGGCAGAAAGAGAATATTCCGCCACACGATAAAGTATTACGCCTGGTGCAATATAGTTAATACGGTACGCAGATCGGCTACTGATATTTGTCCCGGCGCAGATGCTTTTTTCACCGCGCCAAACGTTGCTGCAGAACCGAACACTTCGCCGGCAAGACGAGATATTACCCCGGTTTTCGACATCGACATGGTAATAATCGGACGATCCGCATAGCGCTCCTGCATTTCTACAGTGGCGGTAAGTAAGGTCAGGACATCGGCTTTAGTCTGCGGCATGACGGCGATCTTCGGAATATCGGCGCCCAGTTCCTGCATTTTACGCAGACGCTGAACAATCTCTTCCGCTGCGGGCGTTTTATGAAAATCATGGTTAGACATGATCACCGCAACATTGTGTTGATGAGCATAGCCGACGGTGGCTTTCACCTCATCGTCGCCGGTAAAAAGCTCAAGATCGATCATATCGACCAGACCGCTGTCAACCGCTGCACGATTCAGAGCGATATACTGTCCGGTGGTTAGCGCCTGTTCGCCGCCTTCTTTCGCGCTGCGGAAGGTAAATAGCAAGGGTTTATCGGTGATAATCTCCCGGATGGCGCCGGCGGCCTCAAGTACGCTTTCCGCCGTTGTCACGTTGGCAAAATGGTCAACGCGCCACTCCAGAATATCGAAATCCGCTTCACGGTAGGCGAGTGCTTCCGATTTCACATCGGTAATGGTTTTTCCCATTAGCGACACAATGATCTTTGGCGCGCCTTCGCCAACCACGAGATCTCTTACAGTTACGGTTTTCATTTGGTACCCTTCATTGTCATTCGTCGCAATTATAATTTTACCGGTCAGGCTGTGAATCCCATCACCTGCTTCACATAGTCCAATGGAAATGCTTTTCCTGTCCACAGTTCAAACTGTTCGGCTCCTTGCCATAACAACATGCCGTAACCATCAATTGTTTTGCAACCAGCTTGTTGCGCCTGCTGCAATAACTTTGTCATATGCGGATTATAAACACATTCGGTGACCAGCAATTCAGGCCGGAGCAGGGAAACATCGCCGATCAGGGATTCGTTCTCCAATGGTTTCATGCCAACTTTGGTACCGTTCGTCAGAATATCTGCGCTGGCAAGCGCTTCAGTAAAAGCGTGCTGATCGGCAAGATCGGTGACGGTAACGACGCAATCGGTGTTTTCATTCACCCGCTTCGCAAAGGCAACCGCTTTTTCGAAAAAGTCATCTTTACGGTTAAACAGTTTAATTTCCTTAATGCCTTCAATGGCTGCCTGGGCGCCAATGGCGGTAGCCGCGCCTCCCGCGCCGAGCAGCACCATGGTTTTTCCCCGAATATCGAAACCGCTTTCTTTAATTGCCCGAATATGGCCCGTACCATCCGTGTTGTAGCCGCGTAGATAGCCGTCATCGTTAACAATGGTGTTGATAGCGCCAACCAGTTTTGCTGCTGGCGTTAATTCATCGACATACTCACACGCGAGCTGTTTGTTTGGCATGGAGACGCCCGTACCGCGCATTTTTAATGCTTTCAGTCCTTCAATGGCGCTGGCAAACGTCGTGTTATCCACTTCGAAAGCCATATAGGTATACGGTAGCCCCGCTTTTTCTAACGCTTTGTTTTGCATTTCGGGCGATAAGCTATGACGGATAGGATACGCCATAAGACCAATTAATTCATATTTTGCGGTAACATCCATTTTATACTCCTTAATAAGTGGACAGTGCAGAGCAGGGCGCATGCCTGTTGCGCATAGTTAACATTTTTACTGGAAATAACGCTCGCCAAATCGGACATCGTTTTGCGGGATCTTAAATACGCGATAATAGCGAATAAATACAATAATGGCGGTGATAAATGTCAGTAGTGCAAAGGCAAAATCTAACAAAATGATATATTGCAGGCCAATAGTAGAGGGATAACCGGTAATCAGTGGGATAAGAAAGTTAGCTACGCCCCCCATCATCATATATATACTGGTGACTTTAGCTTTACTCTTAGGGAAAAATTCCGACATTACCGATACGCCTAATTGTAAAATACCTCCAGCAGCGGAAAAACCAATCACGAAGGCGCCAGCATTACAGATCAGTGGAGAGGGATACAGGTAAATTGCCGCAGCGGTGAGTGTCGCCAGCCCGGCATTGAAAACATTGGCCCAGATGGGGCGAACCATTTTTTTCAGCAATGCGGCAAAAATAAACACGCAAACCAACGATCCCATACTGTAATAAGAGATGGTTTTCAGCGCGTCGGATTCCGCCATTCCGGCGAAGGCCATCGCATATTTAGGCATCCAGACCACAATCACATAGAAGGTTGAGAACGCGGCGACGCCAAATAAAACGGAAGCTACGCCTTCCAGCCAGACGAGGGGAGTACTGTTCATCTGGGGTAATTCTTTCGCAATACTGGCATCGACAAGTTGGCTGGGAAAACGGCTTTTCAACAGCATCAACGTGATGAGGACGAAAAGGATACCAGGGATTACCACCGCGTAGCCGTACCAGATATGGTTGACTAACAAGGCGCTGACAATAAGGGGATAAATCATTTGCCCAAAAGAGACCATCGCTTTAACCAGAATAACTGCCGAGCCCGATGCTTTGGGAAAACACTCCATTAATGCAGGGTATCCGCCGGTATCCAGCGCGGAGTTCGCCACGCCGACACACACCGCTAATATGAAAGCGATCATCAGGTTAGGACTGGCGGGAATACCGAAGAAAAATAGCATATATAGTACGGCGCCAAGCAGTATTATTGCCCGACGGCCAAATTTATCGGACAGTACGCCAAAGAATAAAATACTGACCAGACGGCCAAGACCAATGCCAGAGATTAAATAGGCGATACCGGCACTATCCGTGGAGAATTTCTGTGCAAGGGAGGTCATGTTCTGGGCTAGTGTAATAACACTCATGCCGTGGAGAAAGTAACTAAAATAAATGCAGATAACAGCCAGCAAATATGGCATGTTGCGAGCCTTGTTCTGAGACATTTGTTCACAGCTCCTTGCTGATGGTTTGATTCAATGTCCTGCTTATTACTGCTTTACTACATGCAGCGATTGTTCAGTAACACTATAATTCGGTACTGTCGTTATATGTACATAACATGGCGTTTAAAATGCCAGGTTTATTGCATTGATAGCATTTCATTTGTTAGCCAGGAAATATAAAAATTGCTGCGAATTTGTTGTTTAATACATATAACTCGTGATGCTCATCGCAATTTTTCTGATAAGTGTGAAGATAATGAATAATAATTAACACGAAAATTACATTTTTTGTTTCCCGGTGATAATGGCTAACGTTTTATTTTGCATAGCAAGGCAATAATATTGCAACTGGCACGCTAACATTTATTGCGCAGTTGACGCTGCTTCAGCGTGATGTTGTGATTCAGCCCGACTTCGGTAACCGATGAACAGCGCGAGGAGAAATCCCGCTGCGGCGATACCGGTATCAAACCACATAATATGTGCAATGCTCATTTCTGAAATCCGCGCTGTGATCAACGGAATAGTGAACGTCGCGATACTGCCGGCGCTGTAATAAATACCGGTCGCTTTACCTTTCTCCTGTGGAAAACGGGACGCCATCAGCGTCAGGCCGATTTGTACTACGCCACCGGCGGAAGAGAATCCAATGACGAATGCGAAGATCATAACAATATAGGTCTGAGGATGCAGGCAGACCGTCAGAAGCGCAATAAAAGAGATAAAGGTATAAAACATCAATAATGTGGTAGAGCGAATTGTTTTTCTGACCAGCGGGGCGGTAATAAAAACGCAGAGTAGCGATCCGCAGGTATAAATACTTAAAAGATAAAAGGTTGCCATCGAGATATAGCCATAAAGGGTGTAGCTGATAAGATCGATGAGGGAGCAATGATGTACGCCTGTGACTGGCGCTTGCGAGATTTTGGGCTTCAATATCCGACCAGGATAGGGTGGAAAAGGACAGCGTAATAAAAACAGAGCATTAATAAGCATGATCGCCCCGGCAAGCAGGAAGGACCAGCCAAACCACATATTAGCCCAGACTAATAAACTGATAATAATGGGCAACAAGAATTGCCCGCCAGAGACAAATGCTTTAATCAGAATATTTGCCGTACTGGGGGAGCGAGGGAAGGCTTCCATCAAACTGGGATAGGTACCTGCATCTAAAAAACTGTTGGCCATACCCGCTAAAAAACCACAGGCATAAGCGACAAAAATCGTCTGAGCATAAAGAATGCCAATGAAAAAAATCAGGTAACAGGCGGTCCCCAGAATGATAAAAGGACGGCGACCAAAGCGATCGGAAAGCATACCGGCGATTAACAAAACGCTTAGCCGGCCAATACCAAGCGAAGAGATCACAATAGATACGCCTGCGGCACTGGTATGCCATTGCTGTTCAAGCGATGACATGTTCAGGCTCATCAGGATAACCCCCATGCCATGTACAAAGTAATTAAAATACAACCCTACAGCGGTAGGGAAATAACGATTTTTCATATTATCTGACTCAGAGATGCCGCCTGAACGTTACAGTGGTATACACAGGCAGGAAGCATATTGGATAGGGTGACAAGTCAATGTCGTGATTGTGTGGTTTTCTATCCGGTATCAATACGATGCGGCGATAAAGTTTACGTCTAACACAGCCGCTCCAGATCATGTGCGAAAAGTTCGGCAGCAACAGATTGATAAATTTTCCACTCGATAAAATCCCCCTCTGTATAAATGGACTGAAAAGAAGATAAATCAGGGAAGTAACGCATTGTATTATTGCCGATGCGGTTATTTATTTTGTCAACAATGGCGTTAATTCGTCGCTGTCTCCTGGCTTTCATTTCCTTTAGCCTGGCAATGATTTCTGGAGAGATGGGTATGTCGCCAGCTTCCCATCGTTGCCAGGTTGCCGAATTATTATCCTGGGTGATATAGATTGTGCATTCTTCAATCGTCATATCAAAAATACGCCGTAGTGCTTGTAGTTCTAACGCGTTCATCATTTTTTAGGCTTTTATATGAAAAAAGTGATGCTATAAATAGCACCACCGACACCGTTTCGACTTGAACAGAATCACACTATTTTGTGCAATATTATTTGTTCGTTGCAGATATCGCGGTGTTGAAGGAAAACGGGAGCTGGCTTATGTAACAATGCGGCGAAAAAAGTTAAAAAAAAAGCCCATCGTAGGAGACGGGCAAAGACTACACACAGCAATTCGTTGTTTCACTCAGGGGATTTCCATGCTTATAAATCAATGTGTTGATTTATAACCGTGTACTAATAGTAGGCATGAGCACTTTTTGCGTCGATCAGATTCGTCTCAATAGTTTAAAAACTGTAACGGATTTGCGACAGAAATGAGATGCGGCGGGGAACAGACGGGCGAATCAAAATGGAGTGTGCGTTGAATTGATAAACGTCGCTAAAGCATCGGGCGGCAATGCCGCCCGACGGGATTATGACTGCTTGTTGGCTTCCTCGATGTCATCCAGCTCTTCAAGGATCTCCTCTGGTTCATTCGTCGGCGCCGGAACTTCATGTACCCATGCGGAGAACAAACGCCAGGTCACGGCCAGAAGCACCGGTCCAATAAACAGACCAATCATACCGAATGCAATCAGGCCGCCGATTACCCCGGAAAGGATCAGAAGCAGCGGTAAATCGGCGCCCATGCGGATGAGTACCGGGCGAATCACGTTATCCAGAGTGCCGACGACGGCGCTCCAAACCAGCAGCACGGTGCCCCAGGTGGTGTCGCCTGTCCAGTAAAGCCAGATAATGGCTGGAATCAATACCGGCAACGGCCCCAACTGAACCAGACACGAAAGGATCATCACTACCGTCAACAGAGTAGCGTAAGGCACGCCGGAAATCGCCAGCCCGACGCCGCCAAGTACCGCCTGTACCAGCGCGGTGACCACCACGCCAAGCGCCACGGCGCGGATCGCCTGGGCAGCCAGCAGAACCGCCGCATCGCCGCGTTTAGCCGCGAGACGACAGGCAAAATGGCGTATACCCATCGCCACTTGTTCGCCGCGCCAGTAAAGCAGGGCGCTAAACAACAGCATCAGGGCGCAGTGCATCATAAAGCGTCCGATATGCGCCGCCTGACCGACAAACCAGGTCGTGGTTGTGCCGATATAAGGCCGCACTTTCGCCATAATAGCGCTACCGCCCATATCCAGCAGGCTATGCCATCCGGCATACAGTTTGGCGCCAACCAACGGAATATTATTTAACCATGCCAGATCGGGTAGCGTCATATCGCCGCCAGTCACTGCATGGATGAGCGGGCCGCTACCATCGACAATGCTGTTCACCAGCAAGGCGACGGGAATAACGAAGAGCAGCACTAACAGCAGCGTCATGACCAATACGGCAAGCGAGCGGCGGCCCCACAATATTTTTTGTAATTTCAGCAAAACGGGCCAGGTCGCGATAACAATCGTACCTGCCCATGCAAACCCCAAAATAAAAGGCTGTACTATCCACAAACAGGCCACAATCATGATGGCTAAAAACAGCACCGATAGCAGCACTTGCGCAATATCCCTGGGCTGATGAACATTTACCATAAATACTTTTCACCTTTGTCTTTGCGCCAGAACGTTGGCGCGACGTGAACATGCAAACCACACCCTATAATGATGAGCAATTTCAGCGGTTTTTAACAGGCCGATTCTGCATGTAATTCTGTTGGGCGCACAGGAAAAAAATGTGATACAACAAATAACGCAACACGCAAACGATTAAGCATCCCTTCCTGTGCGTAGACCGCTCGCGCTCGCCGGGTTGGGCGCCACCGTTCACAACATAGACCGCAGGAAAAGGTCAATATAATGATTCCACAAATTTCTCAGGCACCCGGCGTCGTTCAGCTGGTGCTCAATTTTTTGCAGGCGCTGGAGCAGCAAGGGTTTACGGGCGATACGGCAACCAGCTATGCCGACCGTCTGACAATGTCGACCGATAACAGTATCTACCAGCTTCTTCCCGATGCTGTTGTGTTTCCCCGTTCTACGGCGGATGTCGCGCTTCTTGCCCGTCTGGCGGCGGAGCCGCGCTTTACGTCGCTGATATTTACCCCTCGAGGCGGCGGTACTGGCACGAATGGCCAGGCGCTAAACCAGGGCATTATTGTTGATATGTCCCGCTATATGAACCGCATTATTGAAATTAATCCTGAAGAGGGATGGGTGCGGGTAGAGGCGGGAGTGATAAAAGATCAGCTTAATCAAGCGTTAAAGCCGTATGGCTATTTTTTTGCGCCGGAACTTTCCACCAGTAATCGCGCCACGCTTGGCGGTATGATTAATACCGATGCCTCCGGTCAGGGTTCGCTGGTCTATGGAAAAACGTCAGATCACGTCTTAGGCATACGGGCCGTATTGTTGGGGGGCGATATCCTTGACACGCAATCGATGCCCGTAGAGCTTGCCCGGACGCTGGGTGAAAACACGACGACGCCAGGCCGCATCTATCAGACCGTCTATCAGTCCTGCCTGGAAAACCGCCAACTTATCCTCGATAGCTTTCCAAAGCTCAATCGCTTCCTGACAGGCTACGATTTACGCCACGTCTTTAACGATGACATGACCCGCTTCGATCTCACCCGCATCTTAACGGGGTCGGAAGGGACGCTGGCGTTTATTACTGAAGCCCGGCTGGATATTACCCCGATACCCAAAGTCCGCCGTCTGGTGAATGTAAAATACGACTCCTTTGATTCCGCGCTGCGTAACGCCCCTTTTATGGTTGACGCGCGCGCCTTATCCGTCGAGACGGTCGATTCCAAAGTCCTTAACCTTGCGCGGGAAGATATTGTCTGGCACTCCGTTAGCGAATTGATTACCGATGTGCCGGATAAAGAGATGCTTGGCCTGAATATCGTGGAATTCGCGGGTGATGATGAAGCGCTTATTGACGGACAGGTCGAGGCGCTGTGCCACCGGCTGGATGGCCTGATGGCGCGAGCGGAAGCGGGCGTGATCGGCTGGCAACTTTGTACCGATTTGACGGGTATTGAGCGTATTTACGCGATGCGTAAAAAAGCGGTAGGGCTGCTGGGTAATGCGAAAGGCGCTGCCAAACCGATTCCTTTTGCGGAAGATACCTGCGTGCCGCCTGAACATCTGGCCGATTACATCGCCGAATTTCGCGCCCTGCTGGATGGTCATGGCTTAAGTTACGGCATGTTCGGCCACGTGGATGCCGGGGTGCTGCATGTGCGTCCGGCGCTGGATATGTGCGATCCGCAGCAGGAACTGTTGATGAAACAGATCTCCGATGAGGTCGTCGCGCTGACCGCCAGATACGGTGGGCTGTTGTGGGGCGAGCATGGAAAAGGTTTTCGTGCGGAATACAGCCCGGCCTTTTTCGGCGAAGTTCTGTATGGCGAGCTGCGCAAAATAAAAGCGGCTTTTGATCCGCATAATCGACTTAACCCGGGTAAAATCTGTCCGCCGCAAGGGATAGAGGCGCCGATGATGAAGGTGGATGCGGTAAAACGCGGCACCTGGGATCGGCAAATCCCGCTGGCAGTGCGGCAGACCTGGCGCGGCGCTATGGAGTGTAATGGTAACGGCCTGTGCTTTAATTTCGATGCGAAAAGCCCAATGTGCCCGTCGATGAAAATTAGCCTTAACCGGATCCACTCGCCGAAAGGGCGGGCGACGCTGGTGCGGGAATGGCTCCGTCTATTGGCCGATCGCGGCGTCGATCCGTTGAAGCTGGAAAAGGAGTTGCCAGAAAAACGCGCCAGCTTACGCACGCTGATTGCCCGCACCCGGAATAGTTGGCACAAACGCAAAGGCGAGTATGACTTTTCCCATGAAGTTAAAGAGGCCATGTCCGGCTGTCTGGCGTGTAAAGCCTGTACGACCCAGTGTCCGATTAAAATCGATGTTCCGGAGTTTCGTTCACGTTTCTTACAGCTTTACCATACGCGTTATCTGCGCCCGGTACGCGATCATCTGGTGGCGACGGTCGAGACCTACGCGCCGCTGATGGCGCGTGCGCCAAAGACCTTTAACTTTTTTATTAACCAACCGGTGGTTCGTAATCTGGCGAAAAAACATATCGGTATGGTGGATTTACCTCTGCTTTCTGCCCCTTCATTGCAACAGCAACTGGTGGGCCATCCGTCTGCCAATATGACGCTTGAGCAACTGGAACGCATGAGCGCCGAGCAAAAAGCGAAAACGGTACTGGTGGTTCAGGATCCGTTTACCAGCTACTACGACGCCCGGGTCGTGGCGGACTTTATCCGCCTGGCGGAAAAACTGGGCAGGAGGCCGGTATTGTTACCGTTCTCGCCGAATGGTAAGGCGCAGCATATTAAAGGTTTTCTTAATCGCTTTGCGAAAACGGCGAAAAAAACCTCTGAGTTCCTTAATCGGATCGCCGCGTTGGGGATGCCGATGGTGGGCGTCGATCCGGCGCTGGTTCTGTGTTATCGCGACGAATACAAACTGGCGCTGGGTGAACAGCGCGGCGATTTTCATGTGTTGCTGGTGAATGAATGGCTGGCGCAGGAAATAAATGCAAGACTGTCCGTCGAGGTGAGCGGCGAACCGTGGTACTTTTTTGGTCATTGTACGGAAGTCACGGCTTTACCCGGCGCGCCTGCGCAGTGGGCCGCCATCTTTGCCCATTTTGGCGCGAAGCTGGAAAATGTCAGCGTAGGCTGCTGCGGTATGGCGGGCACTTATGGACATGAACTCACCAATCATAAAAATTCGCTGGGAATTTATGAGCTATCCTGGCATCAGGCGATGCAACGTCTACCGCGAAACCGCTGCCTGGCAACCGGCTATTCCTGCCGAAGCCAGGTTAAACGCATTGAAGGTACGGGCGTGCGTCACCCGTTGCAGGCATTACTGGAGATTATAGGTTGATCTGGAAACGTGAAGTGACCCTCGATGCGCTTAATGCGATGGGGGAAGGAAATATGGTTGGCCTGCTTGATATCCGCTTTGAGCGTATTGGGGACGATACGCTGGAAGCGACAATGCCCGTCGATCATCGCACCAAACAGCCGTTCGGCTTGCTGCATGGCGGAGCGTCTGTGGTGCTGGCGGAAAGTATCGGCTCGGTCGCAGGTTATCTGTGTACGCAGGGGGAGCAAAAGGTGGTGGGGCTGGAGGTGAATGCCAACCATGTACGGTCGGCGCGTCAGGGGCGCGTACGAGGCGTCTGTAAAGCGTTGCATACCGGGGCTCGCCATCAGGTCTGGCAGATAGAGATCTTTGATGAACAGGGACGTCTGTGCTGTTCTTCGCGTCTTACTACGGCGATTGTGTGACGTTGTCACCATAAAAGTGTGATGCATATTGCTTTTGGTCAAAATGTGCGCAGAAAAAGGTGATATACTGTGCACGTTTACACATAAGCGAGGATGATATGTCTACTGATTTAGACCCGACCCAACTGGCGATTGAATTTTTACGCCGTGATAAAACCGAACTTTCTCCCGCGCAGTATTTGAAGCGTTTAAAACAGCTGGAGTTAGAGTTTGCCGATCTCCTCACCCTCTCTGCAACCGAACTGAAAGAAGAGATCTATTTCGCCTGGCGGTTGGGCGTGCATTAATAAAGTCTGTGTAGGCCGGATAAGGCGTTAGCCGCCATCCGGCTATGTTACCAGGCAATCTCACCAGACACTGTCCCCAGGTAATAGATAACCCCCTTGATTTTGTTTAAAAAAAATACAGATCGCCATTTGTGCTAAAAAGGCGCGCGTTCTTTATGAGATTATTCTTATGCCCCTTCAAGAGCTAAGCCATTAAGAGTGCCGGAGATAAGCGCCGGATGGGGCCGGAACCCTTAAGCCTGTATTGAACAGACTTAAGGGTTTTTCTTTTCCGGGCGCGTAAAAAACTAAGGTCTGTCAATAACCGCTGGCATGTCGTCAGCCGTATGATTATTCAAAATACGGTTAGCCAGCACACCTGACATCATCGATCCGTTAACGTTCAGAGCCGTGCGGGCCATATCAACGATAGGTTCGATGGCAATAAAAATACCGACCAGCGCAACGGGAAAATTCAACGTCGACAGGACAATCAGCGCCGCGAACGTACCGCCGCCGCCGACGCCGGCTACGCCAATAGACCCTAGCGCAATGGCAGGCAACATCGCGGCCAGAAAATGCAGCGAGAGCGGATCAATGCCGATGGTGGGCGCAATCATCGCTACCATAATAGCCGGATAAATCCCGGCGCAGCCATTTTGCCCCATACTGGAGCCAAACGAGGCGGAAATATTGGCAATAGTGCTTTGTACGCCAAATTTTTCCTGGGCGGAAATGGCCAGCGGGATAGAGGCTGCGCTGCTGCGGGAAACAAACGCAAAGGTTAAGACGGGCCAGACCATACTGAAATAACGCGCTGGATTATTACCGCTGAGGATCAGCAAGATGGCATGCACGATAAACATCATGAAAATCGCGATATAACAGGCGCCGATAAAACCAAGTAAGCTGGCGAATTGTTCAAAGTGGTATGATGAAAATACGGTAGTCATTAATGCCATGACGCCATAGGGCGTTAATGCAATAACGATACGTACCATCTTCATGACCCAGATCTGGATAGCGTTAATGCCTGCGCTTAATTTCTGACCTTCTTCCGGCGCCTCTTTTTTGACCTTTAACAGAGCGATCCCCGCTATTAGCGTGAAGATAACGATGCCGATAACGGAAACACTTCTGGCTCCCGTAAGATCAAGAAAAATATTAGTCGGGATCAGCGATGTCACTAACTGGGGAATCGACACCGCGGCAGTCTTATTGACTTCTTCTGTAGTTAACATTGACGGCATGTGCACAAAAGCGCTGGCGTCAAGCCCCAGCACATGAGCGGTCAGTAATCCGATAAAACCGGCAACCATCACCAGGCATAACATGCATCCGACGATCGTCAGCGACATTTTTCCGATGCCGGCGCTATTTTCCAGTTTATTGATGGCGGAAAGAATAGAAATAAAAATTAGCGGTATAGCGACCAGTTTTAACAGGTGGACGTAACCATTGCCGACGATGCTGTACCATTCGATAATAGTTTTAGTGTGATTTGCTGAAATAAAATGCAGGGATAAACCAATAACAGCCCCTAAAAAGATAGCGATAAAAACGCTTTTCGACAGGGAATCGCTTTTTTGATTAATTCTCAAGATGACCCACGAGAAAACCAAAAAAAGTGCGATATACGCGAGCGTAACAACCATATTTTAAGCCTCTTGCCTCATTCAGCACCTGAAATGCCGGAAAGAGTTTACATAAACCTATAGCTCAAACTGAGTTATAGAACCGCAGCGGATTATAAAGAGCGCAACGCCAGGTATCCATACAAAAAATGGGGTTCTGACCTCGCCGCCCGGCAATGTCGACAGCCTATTAATTAAATAGTCATTTTCTATACATCTTTTCGTTTTTGACCTGCCAGAACGGTTAATATCTTATAAATCATTACTTATCAAAAAGTTAAGTTGTTTTTTGTCTGTCGTATGACCTGGCGGACAGGGTCTATGCTTAATAAAAGGCGCTCAATATGACCATTTGTTGGAAAGCCCCTGCGGTTAAGGGGTTGAAGTGATAATCATTATCACTAACATGCTGTTATATCCTGGTGATTTAGAACGCGAGGTAACTCTATGGAATTGCATTCAGACACGTTTAACCCGGAGGACTTCCCCTGGCAAGGGCTGACGCTAACGCCAGCGGCGGCAGCGCACATACGTGAACTGGCAGAAAAGCAGCCGGGCATGTTGGGCGTGCGGTTAAGCGTAAAACAGACGGGATGTGCCGGATTTGGCTATGTTCTGGATACCGTTCGGGAGCCGGATAAAGACGATCTGGTTTTTGAAGCCGAAGGCGCAAAGCTTTTCGCACCGTTACAGGCGATGCCTTTTATTGACGGAACAGAAGTGGATTACGTACAGGAAGGGCTGAACCAGTTATTTAAATTTCATAACCCCAAAGCCCAGAATGAATGCGGCTGCGGCGAAAGTTTTGGGGTATAGGCGGTACTATGTCTCGTAACACTGAAGCAACGGAAGAGGTCGGCATCTGGACAGGCGGACGCCTTAATTACAAAGAAGGATTTTTCACGCAACTACCCACTGATGAACTGGCAAAAGGCATCAGCGAAGAGGTGGTGCGCGCGATTTCCGCAAAGCGTAACGAACCTGAGTGGATGCTGGAATTTCGTCTCAATGCCTATAGAGCCTGGCTGGACATGGATGAACCGCACTGGCTGAAGGCGCACTACGATAAACTGAACTATCAGGACTACAGCTATTACTCTGCGCCATCATGCGGAAACTGCGACGATAGCTGCGTTTCCCAGCCGGGAGCCGTACAGCAAACGGGCGCGAATACCTTTTTGAGTAAAGAGGTTGAAGACGCCTTCGAGCAACTTGGCGTTCCGGTTCGCGAAGGGAAAGAGGTCGCCGTCGATGCGATTTTTGATTCGGTCTCCGTAGCGACCACATACCGTGAAAAACTGGCGGAACAGGGCATTATTTTCTGTTCTTTTGGCGAAGCGATACACGATCACCCTGACCTGGTCAGGAAATATCTTGGCACCGTCGTGCCGGGGAACGATAACTTTTTTGCCGCGCTGAATGCGGCAGTCGCTTCCGATGGGACATTTATCTATGTTCCCAAAGGCGTGCGTTGCCCAATGGAGTTATCCACCTATTTTCGCATTAACGCCGAGAAAACCGGTCAGTTTGAGCGCACGATTCTGGTGGCGGATGAAGGCAGCTATGTGAGTTATATCGAAGGCTGCTCCGCGCCCGTACGCGACAGTTATCAGCTCCACGCCGCGGTAGTGGAAGTCATCATCCATAAAGATGCTGAAGTAAAATATTCCACCGTACAAAACTGGTTCCCGGGCGACAACAACACGGGCGGCATTCTGAACTTTGTGACCAAGCGGGCGTTGTGCGAAGGGGAAAACAGCAAGATGTCGTGGACCCAGTCGGAAACCGGTTCGGCGATTACCTGGAAATACCCGAGCTGTATCCTGCGCGGTGATAATTCTATCGGCGAGTTCTATTCCGTTGCGCTGACCAGTGGACATCAGCAGGCTGACACCGGCACCAAAATGATCCATATCGGTAAAAACACGCGCTCAACCATTATCTCAAAAGGCATTTCTGCCGGCCACAGCCAGAACAGCTACCGTGGGCTGGTAAAAATTATGCCGACGGCAACCAACGCCCGAAATTTCACCCAATGCGACTCCATGTTGATTGGAGCGGACTGCGGCGCGCATACGTTCCCGTATGTTGAATGCCGCAATAACAGCGCGCAGCTGGAGCACGAGGCGACAACATCACGCATCGGTGAAGATCAGCTTTTCTATTGTCTGCAACGCGGCATCAGCGAAGAAGACGCTATTTCGATGATCGTCAACGGTTTCTGCAAAGACGTTTTCTCGGAACTACCGCTGGAGTTCGCCGTTGAAGCGCAAAAACTGCTGACGATTAGCCTTGAGCACAGCGTCGGTTAATGATGAAGGAAAACCCATGTTAAGCATTAAAGATTTACAGGTCAGTGTGGAAGAAAAAGCGATTTTGCGTGGCCTGAATCTGGAGATTCGCCCCGGCGAAGTTCACGCCATTATGGGGCCGAACGGTTCCGGGAAAAGCACGCTCTCCGCCACCCTGGCGGGACGTGAAGATTATGAGGTCACCGGCGGCTCGGTTACGTTCAAGGGTAAAGATCTGCTTGAACTGTCGCCGGAGGAACGGGCGGGCGAAGGGATTTTTATGGCCTTCCAGTACCCGGTAGAAATCCCCGGCGTCAGTAACCAGTTTTTCCTGCAAACCGCGCTGAATGCCGTGCGCGCCTACCGCGGGCAGACGTCGTTGGATCGCTTTGATTTTCAGGATCTGATGGAAGAAAAGATCGCATTGCTGAAAATGCCGGAAGATTTACTGACCCGTTCGGTAAACGTCGGTTTTTCCGGCGGGGAGAAAAAGCGCAATGATATTTTGCAAATGGCGGTGCTGGAGCCGGAACTGTGCATCCTTGATGAGTCGGACTCCGGACTGGATATCGATGCGTTGAAAATTGTGGCGGAAGGCGTCAACGCGTTACGCGACGATAAACGCGCTTTTATTATCGTGACCCACTATCAGCGCATACTGGACTATATCAAACCCGATTACGTCCATGTCCTCTATCAGGGGCGAATTGTCCGATCCGGCGATTTTACTCTGGTCAAACAACTGGAGGAGCAGGGTTATGGCTGGCTTACCGAACAGCAGTAAAGCGCTACAGCAATGGCAGCATCTCTTTGAGGAAAAAAGAGAAAGTCGAACTGAGCAGGCAAGACAACATTTACAACAGATGTTACGTCTGGGATTGCCGACGCGTAAACATGAAGACTGGAAATACACGCCGCTGGAGGGCTTAACCCATAGCCAGTTTATCCAGCAGTGTGCGACTATCAGCTCCGCACAGCGTGATGCGTTGGCGCTGCAAATCGATGCCGTGCGGCTGTTGTTTGTCGATGGTCGGTTTATGCCAGAGCTCAGTGATAGCACGCAAAACAGTGGATTTGACGTTAGCGTCAGGGATGAGCGCCAGACGCTTGCCGCGCCGGTACAGCCTGAGGTTTTTCTGCATCTGACGGAAAGCCTGGCGCAATGTGTCACGTATATACAGGTACGGCGAAATCAGCGTCCGACCAGGCCGCTACTGTTAATGCATATCACGCAGGGCGTGGATGGCGACGAGCTGAACACCGCGCATTATCGCCACCATCTGGCGCTGGCGGAAGGCGCGGAAGCGACGGTTATTGAGCATTATGTCAGCCTTACAGCGGCAAAACATTTTACCGGCGCGCGTCTGACGATGAACGTTGCAGACAATGCGCAACTGCATCATATCAAACTGGCGTTTGAAAATGCGTCCAGCTATCACTTTGCGCATAACGATCTTCTGCTGGCGACAGACGCCTCGGCGTTTAGCCACAGTTTTCTGCTGGGCGCCGCAGTGCTACGTCACCACAGCAGCTCACAACTGAATGGTGAAAACGCGACGCTTCGACTGAATAGTCTGGCGATGCCGGTGAAAAATGAAGTTTGCGATACGCGGACATGGCTGGAACATAACAAAGGCTACTGTAACAGCCGCCAGTCGCACAAGACCATCGTCAGCGACAAAGGACGCGCGGTCTTTAATGGCCTGATTAACGTGGCGCAACACGCCATTAAAACCGACGGCCAGATGACCAATAATAACCTGTTGTTGGGGAAACTGGCTGAAGTCGATACCAAACCGCAATTAGAGATCTATGCCGATGACGTGAAGTGCAGCCACGGCGCGACGATCGGGCGTATTGACGATGAGCAGATGTTTTATCTGCAATCACGCGGCATCAGACAGCAGGAGGCGCGGCACATGATTCTTTACGCGTTTGCCGCAGAGTTAACGGAAGCTATCCATGATAGCGCCCTTAAACAGCAGGTGCTGGCGCGAATCGGCCAGCGACTGCCCGGAGGCCTGGTATGACATTTCCTGTAGAAAAAGTACGGGCGGATTTTCCCATACTGCAGCGTGAAGTTAACGGCCTGCCGCTGGCTTACCTGGACAGCGCAGCCAGCGCTCAAAAACCTAATCAGGTGATTGATGCTGAATCTGCCTTCTACCGTCACGGCTATGCTGCGGTACATCGAGGTATCCATACGTTAAGCGTGCAGGCGACCGAAAGCATGGAGAATGTGCGTAAGCAGGCGTCGCGGTTTATTAACGCCCGCTCCGCAGAAGAACTGGTGTTCGTGCGCGGTACGACGGAGGGCATTAACCTTGTCGCCAACAGTTGGGGAACGGAAAATATTCGCGCCGGGGATAACATTATCATCAGCGAGATGGAGCATCACGCCAACATCGTTCCCTGGCAGATACTGTGCGAGCGCAAAGGCGCTGAACTGCGCGTGATCCCGTTGCATCCTGACGGTACGCTGCGGCTGGAGACCTTAGCTGCGCTGTTCGATGACCGGACCCGGCTGCTGGCCATTACCCATGTTTCCAATGTGCTGGGGACGGAAAACCCACTGCCGGACATGATTGCGTTGGCGCGCCAGCATGGGGCGAAAGTGCTGGTGGATGGCGCCCAGGCCGTGATGCACCATGCTGTTGACGTCCAGGCGCTGGACTGCGATTTTTACGTTTTCTCCGGCCATAAACTTTACGGGCCGACCGGCATCGGCATTCTGTATGTTAAAGAGGCGTTGCTGCAAGAAATGCCGCCGTGGGAAGGGGGCGGGTCGATGATCTCGACCGTCAGCCTGACGCAGGGAACGACATGGGCGAAAGCGCCCTGGCGTTTTGAGGCGGGAACGCCGAATACTGGCGGCATCATCGGTCTCGGCGCGGCGATTGACTATGTGACGTCGCTGGGACTGGATAAGATTGGCGATTATGAGCAGATGCTGATGCGCTATGCGCTGGAGCAACTGGCGCAGGTGCCTGATATCACGCTGTATGGTCCGGCGCAGCGATTGGGCGTCATCGCGTTTAATCTGGGTAAACACCATGCTTACGACGTCGGCAGCTTTCTTGATAATTACGGTATCGCGGTACGAACGGGACATCACTGCGCAATGCCGCTCATGGCCTGGTATGGCGTGCCGGCAATGTGCCGGGCTTCGCTGGCGATGTATAACACCCATGAAGAAGTGGACCGACTGGTGGCAGGATTAACGCGTATCCACCGCTTATTGGGATAACAGTGAGGTTTTATGGCTGCGCTACCGGATAAAGAAAAACTGCTGCGTAACTTTACGCGTTGCGCTAATTGGGAAGAGAAATATTTATATATTATTGAGTTGGGGCAGCGCCTGGCGGAGTTAAATCCGCAGGATCGTAATCCGCAAAATACGATTCATGGCTGTCAGAGCCAGGTGTGGATCGTGATGCGGCGAAACGCCAACGGCATTATCGAATTGCAGGGCGACAGCGACGCGGCGATCGTTAAGGGCCTTATGGCGGTGGTATTTATTTTGTACCACCAAATGACGGCGCAGGATATTGTGCATTTTGATGTCCGGCCATGGTTCGAAAAAATGGCGCTTGCGCAGCACCTCACACCTTCTCGTTCTCAGGGGCTGGAAGCAATGATTCGTGCAATTCGCGCTAAGGCCGCCACTCTTAGCTAAACTGTACAGACAGCGTTCTACCTGATGTCAAATCCTTTGTCGGACGGCGACGTCGCTTTATCCAGAGTGGACAGAGCGTATATTTTGTTGTTCTGATAAGCGAAGCGCTACCAGTCGTCGCAGAGGGCATCACCAGGAATACAGGAGGTTTGGTATGAAACGTGCGTCTTTCATTACGCTAACTATTATCGGCGCGTATAGCGCGTTACAGGCAGCCTGGGCGGTTGATTATCCATTACCGCCCGAAGGCAGCCGTCTTATTGGTCAGAATCAAACCTATACCGTACAGGAAGGTGATAAAAACCTGCAGGCTATCGCCCGGCGTTTTGATACGGCGGCGATGCTCATTCTTGAAGCGAACAATACGATTGCGCCGGTGCCTAAGCCCGGTACGCTAATTACCATTCCCTCGCAGATGCTATTGCCGGATGCGCCCAGGGAAGGCGTTATCGTCAACCTCGCGGAGCTACGGCTGTATTATTACCCGCCGGGAGAAAACCGCGTTCAGGTGTATCCCATCGGCATCGGTTTGCAGGGACTGGAAACTCCCGTCATGGACACCCGGATAGGGCAAAAGATCCCCAACCCGACGTGGACGCCGACGGCGGGCATACGCCAACGTTCGCTTGAGCGGGGGATCACGCTGCCGCCGGTGATCCCTGCCGGGCCAAATAACCCGCTGGGACGCTATGCGCTGCGTCTGGCGCACGGTAATGGGGAATATCTCATTCATGGCACCAGCGCGCCGGATAGCGTAGGTCTGCGCGTGAGTTCCGGTTGCATTCGCATGAACGCGCCGGACATCAAAGCGTTATTTGCGCAGGTCAGAACGGGGACGCCGGTAAAAGTGATTAACCAGCCGGTGAAATTCTCTGTCGAGCCGAATGGCATTCGTTATGTAGAGGTGCACAGGCCGCTATCGCCGGAAGAAGAGCAAAACGTGCAGACGATGCCCTACGTGTTGCCTGCGGAATTTACCGCGTTCAGAAACGCGCAAGGGGTGGATAGTCGCCTGGTCGATAAGGCGCTATACCGGCGAGCCGGGTATCCAGTCAGCGTGAGCGCCGGGCAGACGCCAGCGGTAAATACGACCGCAGTCGAATCCGCTCAGAACGGTTTTGTCGGGGAAGAGGGGCAAACGCGCGCGACGCAGTAGCCTTCGCGCAAACGACGGACAAAAAAATGGCGCACGATGTGCGCCATTTTATATCGTGCGTCAAATTACTTACGGACGTGGGATACTACTTTGTTGTCCAGACGCTGGTTCTCGCGAGCTGCGTCGTCTTTAGCAGCCTGAACGTCGGAACGCATTGCATTTACGTCATTACTCAGTTGCTCAACTTTAGCGCTCAGCGTCTGTACATCGGAAGACAACTGATCGATTTTAGCGTTGCTTGAACAACCTGCCAGTAACGTGGAACCCAGAACTACTGCACCTAAGATCAGCTGGTTAGTACGGTTCATAACAATAACATTATACTTTGTGTGGTTATATGGGTAAAAAAAATGGCGCACGATGTGCGCCATTTTTATTACGCAGGTACTATTACTTACGGTATTTAGTAGCCTGGTTGTCCAGACGCTGGTTAGCGCGAGCTGCGTCGTCTTTAGCAGCCTGAACGTCGGAACGCATTGCGTTCACGTCGTTGCTCAGCTGGTCAACTTTAGCGTTCAGAGTCTGAACGTCAGAAGACAGCTGATCGATTTTAGCGTTGCTGGAGCAACCAGCCAGCAGAGTAGAACCCAGGATTACCGCGCCCAGTACCAGTTTAGTACGATTCATTATTAATACCCTCTAGATTGAGTTAATCTCCATGTAGCGTTACAAGTATTACACAAACTTTTTTATGTTGAGAATATTTTTTTGATGGGAATGCACTTATTTTTGATCGTTCGCTCAAAGAAGCATCGAAATGCATGAAAGTCCCTAAAAAACCGAAAGAAAACAGGGGGCTTTCATCGGATTCTTCTTAGATAATCCGCAATTAGATAGTAAAATCCGATTTGATTTTTTTATTAATAGTGGCTATCGATTAAATAAAAAAAGCGCCGGAAGGGCGCTTTTTTAAACAAATTAATTCACACAACAATTATTACAGTACGTGAACAGAGGCGGTGTTAGTGGTGCCGCTTGGAACCAGCGCGCCGGAGACCATCACTACGACGTCGCCTTTCTGGGCGAGGCCGCTTTGCAGGGCGACATCTTTGCCCAGACGGTAGAAATCATCAGTAGAATTGATTTCTTTCACCAGCTGCGATACCACGCCTTTGCTCAGTACTAACTGACGGGCGGTCACTTCATTGGTGGTCAATGCCAGGATGGTGGCGTCCGGGAAGTATTTGCGCACGGCGCGAGCGGATTTACCGCCCTGGGTCGCTACCACGATCAGCGGCGCTTCCAGTTTTTCGGCGGTTTCTACCGCGCCGCGGCATACTGCTTCCGTAATGCGCAGTTTACGGCTGTCGTTGTTGTAGTCCAGACGGCTGTTCATGACGCGGTCGGTACGTTCGCAGATGGTCGCCATGATAGAAACGGCTTCCAGCGGGTATTTCCCTTTGGCGGATTCGCCGGACAGCATAACCGCATCCGTACCGTCGAGGATGGCGTTCGCTACGTCGCCTGCTTCTGCGCGGGTCGGACGCGGGTTTTTGATCATAGAATCCAGCATCTGAGTCGCGGTGATCACGACTTTACGTGCGCGGATACATTTTTCGATCATCATTTTCTGCGCAAAAATCACTTCTTCAACCGGGATTTCTACGCCCAGGTCACCACGCGCAACCATGATGCCGTCGGAAGCTTCGAGAATTTCATCGAAGTTGTTCAGGCCTTCCTGGTTTTCGATCTTAGAGATAATCTGGATGTTTTCGCCGCCGTGGGCTTTCAGATGCTCGCGAATTTCGACAACGTCAGAACGTTTACGGATAAAGGACGCAGCAACAAAGTCAACGCCCTGTTCGCAACCGAAGATCAGGTCCTGTTTGTCTTTTTCAGCCAGCGCTGGCAGAGCAATAGAAACGCCCGGCAGGTTAACGCCTTTGTTCTCGCCCAGATCGCCGTTGTTCAGCACCTTACAAATGACTTTATTGCCTTCGATGGCGGTCACTTCCATACCGATCAGACCATCGTCAACCAGGACGGTGTTGCCAACGCTCAGGTCGCTGGTGAAGCCTTCATAGGTGACGGCAACGATTTCATTATTACCGACCACGGATTTGTCGGTGGTAAAAGTGAAGGTTTGACCCGCTTTCAGCGAAACGTCGTTACCGCCTTCCAGTTTAATGGTGCGGATTTCTGGTCCTTTAGTATCAAGCAGAATAGCGGCTTTTTTCCCGGTTTTGCTCATCACGTTGCGCAAGTTCTGGATACGCTGACCGTGTTCTGCATAATCGCCATGAGAGAAGTTCAGGCGCATCACGTTCATGCCCGCGTCCAGCATTTTGCTTAACATCTCTTCGGATTCGGTTTTCGGACCGATAGTACAAACAATTTTCGTCTTTTTCATGACAGTCTTAGTCTTTAAGTTGAGGAGGATATGGAAATCTGGCTTCGGGCGCGCACGGCCCGGAAGCTAAGCCTGTGTTGCTAAAGTGATGATGCCTCGCTCTAAGGATAGGTGACATCGAAAGAGCGTGCAGAGGAATGTGTGCTCGCGTTTCAGCCCAACGGGAAGGGGATAATTTTAGTCGTTGAGTTTTACAGTCCAATGCGCTGAAACCATTCAAGAGACAATTGGCGCGCATTATACGCTGAAATTTACAAAAAAGGAAAATGAAAACCCTGTTTCAAAAGACATCTGTGCAGATCCACAACGGTTTGTTATTACGCTGTTTACGATGTCGCTGGCGATAACGCCGCCCGAACAGGGGCGGCGTTGCGCAACAGTGGGTGTTGTTGCGCATAATGTCAATCGAGCAACTTTTTGCCTTCCAGGTCGATGGCGATGTTTTGGTTATGTGCTTTTCGATAGCACAGAATCGCTATCCCGATCGCCGCCCAGCTAATTCCGAGTATCAGAGCGTGAATGTTCATGTTTAAACAGACGTAGCCGATGACGATCATCCCCATGATCGGCGAAATGACATGGGCGAAAATGCGCCGCTGGGCTTTCATCCGGAAATTGAACAGGATAAACACACACAGGCTCACGACAAAAAAAGCGAAAAGCGCGCCAAAGTTCACCAGCGTGGAGATAGACTCAATCTTGCCGGAAAACAGGTAGCTGAGCAGCAGGGTGACGCCGCCGGTAAACAGAATGGCATAATCCGGCGTTTTACGCGTGGTATGGACGTGAGCGAGGAAGGCGGGCAACATTCGGTCGCGCCCCATTGAAAATAGCACTCTGGACACCGCCGTTTGCGCGGTAATAATGTTGCCGACGGCGCACACAAACGCCACAATGATGGAAAATGCCACTTTGAGCCAGATACCGCCAACGTTGCCGGCAATGGTGAAAAATGCTTCATTCGTCGCATTGCCTTCCGCGAAGCGGTCGACATTACCGGTGGCGAACGCCGCAAACGCCACAACGATAATAAACAGTACCGTCGCCAAAACTAACGCCAACAGCGTTGCTTTACTGACGGCGCGTCCCCCGCCTTCGCTTTCTTCACTTAATGTACTGATAGCGTCAAAGCCGAGAAAGTTCAGCGCAGCCACCGAAATCGCCGTCGCGATGAGCCCTGGGGTGAACCACTGTGAATCGAAAAAAGGCCGGAAGGAAAGCGTTATCTGACTACTGTCCAGCAGCATCAGACGGACAATGAGTAGCACGAAAATCGCCAGAATACCGAGTTGAATAAAGACCAGTAACTTATCGAATTTCGCCGTTTGCTGTATCCCGAGATAGTTGACTCCGGTGCCGATAGCCACATAAATCAACGGCCAGACCCAGACCGGGATTTGCGGTAAAATAGCGTGGACCGCGACGCCGCCCAGCACTGCCACGAGCGTAGGGAACAAAAGATAATCCAGCAGTAATATCCATCCGGTCAGAAACCCTACGGCGGGATTAATGCATACGCCAGCATACGCATAGGCCGAACCCGACGAGGAGATATGCTGCGATAAGGTAGAGTAGCTGTACGCGGTAAAAAACATCGCGATAGCGCCAATAATATAAACCAGCGCAACCATACCGTGCGAAAGATTATAAACGACGCCATAAAGAGAGACTGGCGCGATAGGCACCATAAACACCAGAGCATAAAGCACTAAATCGGTAAGAGACAATTTTTTGACTTTTTTCATGATAAATACCTTAATGGCTTTTTATGCCAGATCGCGTAAAAACGCGCTTACCGCTGCGAGGCAGGGCGCGATATTTTCTTCATGCGGGTTATGGCTGCTGCCAGGAATAGTGACCGCGCGGCAGTCTGAAATGTGAGAGAGAAGCGGAGAGACGACGCGCTCGGTTGCCTGATCGTTTTCGCCGCGCAGTACCAGAACAGGACAGCGTATCTGGCACAAATGGGGCGTAATATCCCAGTCGGCAAGTTTGCCATTTGCCGCCAGTTCATTGGTTCCCCATAAAATGTGATAACCCGTAGGGTCGGCGGCGAACTGCGCATTAGAGCGCTGAACATGAACGGCTTCTTCCGCGAGGGTATAAACGTGTCTGGCATAATAAGCGACCAGCTGTTCCGGTGGGTTTTGATAAATGACGGCGGGCATAATGACGTTTTTGATATCGTCATCGGACATTGGCGTCAGAGCGTTAAAGAGCCGTATGGCTTCCTGTTGCCACAGGGCGATACTGGCCGGCGAACTGGCCAGTATCGTCCCGCGAAGCCCGGCAGGCTGTAAGCAGGCGTGCTCTGCGGCAAGCATTCCGCCCCAGGAATGTCCCAGTATCGAATACCCGTGTCCAATACCCAGGTGATGAATTAATTGGGTTAATTGACTGAGATAACGCGCAATAGTCCAGAAAGACGCGTCAGCATGAGGAAAATGCGTTGAACGACCGCAGCCATATTGATCGTAAAATATTACCATGCGCCCGTCATCAGCCAGACGGCGATAATTTAATAAATAATCAAAGCCGCCAGAAGGGCCGCCATGAAGGATAATGAGCGGCGTGAGTAATGATTTTCTGTCTCCATAAATCCGATAGCTTGTCAATATGTTTTCAGAAAACATTTCGCCATAGAGATAAGTATCATTCATATTCTTAATGACTCAGTGTGTGGCAGGGCAGGCGAAATTTATATTCGCCTGGGTAATATTATTTTTTTATTGTGTGTAAAACATTACACCAGAAGGTGGCGTAATGTTCCCATTGCAGAAACTGCGGGCTTCCCCAGTGCGGCGAACAATCACTGGCAAAGCAACATACTTTCCCTTTATGGTAAGTACCCATAACTAACAGTGGATCGCCATTAATTTCAGCAAGGACTTGACTATTTTCTTTGGCGATAAGCTTGTTATAGCCCAACAGCGGCGGCCATTCGCTAAATGGCTGGGTAATAACATGCTCTACCGCAGTATTTACTGCTTTACATCCTTGCGGTAGTTCTACGCGGTCATCTACATCCAGCATATCAACCGGCAATACCTCCGCCAGAACCGTATTTTTATAATTGGCTTTTGCTTCTATTCCCGTAAAGGATAAATACCCGCCGATCATCAACAGACCGCCGCCCTCAGCAACATAATCGGCGATAAGTTGTAATGCATCAGGAATAATGTCCATATTATAAAACGTTCTGTTTTGTAGCAGGAACGTATTGCTACCGATATCACTGATGACGATCGCATCATAGCAGGCTAATGCTTCGGCGGTATGTGGAAAACGAGTTTGCACAATATGGGCAGGCATGTAGTCCACATCGATATTACCCTGGCGTAAGCAGGATAATAAATAGTCTGCGCCTTCTTCATATTTGCTCGATGTAAAGCTATCAAAACCTTTAGAGTGAATCATATGAATGTGCCAGGATTCGCCAATAAATAAAATTTTCATTATGTCACCTGTTAATTAATGTGAATGACTTTATTAGATTGGGTACGCATTCGATGTAAAACCTGCAAGTGCTGAGGCATACTCGACGCACCGACTTGTTCCACCGCCAGAGAAGCGAAAGCGGAGGCATATTGAATGGCTGCGACCATGTCTGCTTGTCGCGCCAGCGCGGCGGCTAAGGCGCCATTAAAAGCGTCACCGGCCCCGGCGGCATCTTTTACCACGGCGCTCCACGCAGGAATATACAACGTGCGGGCGTGCTCACAGAGCAGAGATCCACGGGCGCCAAGGGTAATGATGACTTTTTTCACCCCGGATTGCAGAATAATATTTCCGGCTTTTTTCGCATCATTAATATCAGTAATGGTTACGCCGGATAAAAAAGAGGCTTCAGTTTCATTCGGCGTGATGATGTCAATATCAGATAATAAATGCGTCACCTGTTTCGTATAGGGGGCAGGATTCAGCATGATCATTTTATTTTCTTGTTTGCCCAGACGAATAAATTCAGTCAACGCTTCAATGTTCGTTTCGAGCTGCATTAACATAACGTCAGACTCGGCGATATAACGGTGTTGCTCGTTAATCTCTTGCGTGGTGAGCATCATATTGGCGCCAGGGTAGATGGCGATAATATTATCGCCATCCACGGCGGAGACATAGATCAATGCGCTACCGGTGGGCGCTTTATCTGTTTGATACGCGCTGTATGAGGCGATACCTGATTGAATAATATGATTCATAGCAAATGCGCTGAACTGATCTTTGCCCACTTTAAAAATAAAATGTGCCGCAGCGCCGGCATTGTTCGCCGCTAAAGCCTGGTTGGCTCCTTTACCGCCAGGATAGAATCCAAATTGACTGGCCAGAATGGATTCTCCGCTTTGTGGAAACCACGGCACGGTTGCTGAAACATCAATATTGAATGAGCCTAAAACACACACCTTGCCTGCTTTTTTTGGGTTTTCCCGGCGCAGTTTTGCATCCTGATGGATTGGCGTGGCGATAGTGCTGGAGATATCAATCTTATTTTCAGTGATAAGCTTACTCAGCGCGTCACGGTTTAAAATCCCTCCGCCATAGCAACGCTGAAGCATACCTGATTTCTGGAAATAGCGTAGATCGGAACGAATAGTCTCCTGGCTAACCTTATAAAGGTCTGAAAGTTTACTGACGCTAACACTATTATCCTTTATCAGTAAATTAATGATGGCATGACGTCTTTCTTCTTTAAACATATTGCCTCCGGGTAGTGAGTTGAATTGTATTTATGGCAATGTTGTCATGCGGTGAATTCAATCACAGATTATGCGGTCAACCGGAAGTAACCCCAAATGAATGTCAATAATCAGAAGCGCAGCCAATGTGTTAAATATTAATTGCTTACAGAAGGGGAAAATAGTTTTGTGAGTGTTGTCATATATTTTCTATGTAATATGACGGGGTGAACGTAAAATAGTTGGGCTTGCACGATTCAGTGAGTATATGCAGCCGGACAGCGTTCGCTTATCAGTCGCTACCCTCGACGAAATAAGACGATATCGCTCTCCGGCCCGGGGGTTATATACGCTCGATTTTTGCCGGCAGCCCCTGACGTACTGCCGCGCCAGAAACCCAGTCGAGCCAGGTGTTGGTAATGGTTCTTGTCGGATCGGCAAAGCCCAGATCGTTAAGATTTATGCCTGCCCTGATTTGTGGATCATACGGCATAGGCACGCCATCCAGAGAGTGCTGCGTTGCGCCCATCTCGCGGTGGCCATATCCGTGTTCGATGGCGATGACGCCTGGCATCACGCCATTTAACAAACTGATTTGCGCCACGACCTGACCGCCCGGCGTAATGATCCGTACCCGATCGCCATGTTGCAGTCCATAACGCTCGCCGTCTTGCGGATTCAGCGCCACCAGGTTTGCTGGCTTCACATGGTGTAAGCGCGGGATGACGGCTGTTGAGCTGGACATGGTATTTGATTTAAATGAAATCAGTTTCAGCGGCCATTGCCCAATGGGAAACTGGTCGTCAATCGCACGACCATCTGACAAACGCGCCGGATACCAGACCGGGCAACCGCTGAAGCGCTCCCCGGTGATGGCGTGACGGTGGGCGGCGACATCTGCATTCCAGATCTGTAAGGGTTTTTTCCACGCGTTACCTAACCGTTGCTCCGTATAGCCGCTATCCTCGGGCGCAAACCGGCCGCCACGCGAGTAGATAAACGCCACGCGACCGACCTCATCAGCTTTAAGCGTGTGCTGAATTGCTGGCAGAATGCGGCTGACGCCGGTAAGCGAAATATCTTCCTGATTTGCCAGCGCGACCGGCGTCTTGCCCATAAAGGCGATATTAGCGGCTACGCGCAGATAGAAGTCTTCCGCCCGGTTCAGTGGAAAAGTATTGCCCTGCGGATCGGTTATCGCCCGGTCGCCGAAGCCGGGCAGATGGAGCCGTTTTGCTACCGCAATACAAAATGCTTCCATTGAGACAGGTTGCCCGTCCACCGTTCGGCGAGTGGCGGGGGCGACAACCGGCCAGCGGGCGGTAGTGGCTTTACTGGCTACGCCGCCCCAGGGCGCCGTAAAGCCCCAGCTCTCAAAATTGTGCGTATCCGGCACAATGTAATCCGCCAGCGCCGTCGTTTCATTCATAAAGGCGTCAATCGCGATAAAGAGCGGCAGTCGGCGAGGGTCTTTTAGCTTTTCTTCCGCCACGGCGCGTAGACCGGGAACACCGTAAAACGGGTTGCTCATATTGGAAATCCAGGCTTTAAGCGGATAAGGATAGCCTTCGAGCGCGGAGGTCAACAGTTCGGTAAGCTGGCCTGCCACAAAGGGATACCACGGCGCTTTGGCTGGATAAGGGGATTGCCCGCCGGCAATTTTGTCGCGGTATTCTTCCGATGCTTCATAAGCGGTTTTGCTACGGGCAATACTTAACCCGGACGGTTTCACTTTTCCGGCAAAACTGTTCATGTTGTAGCGGGGGCCGTCGCTAACGCCGTTGAATTTGCCGCCGCCGACAAAGACGCCGCCGGACAAGCTGAGGTTGCCGATCAGCGCGTTAAGCATCATGACCGACCAGGCGTTATAAAACCCATTGCCGGCCATCATGCCGCCGTGACTGATGACCGCGGCTTTACGTCCGTGACTGGCAAAGGTTTCCGCCAGCGCGATAATTTGCGCTTCCGGTACGCCGCACTGTTCGCTGTATTGCGCCAACGAGAGCTTTTCTGCCGCCTCTTTCAGGCGTTGCAACCCGCTCTTCACCGTGACCCGTTGGCCGTCGGCGAGCGTAACGTACTGCGTCACGAAAAGCCGTGCCTGTCGGCAAGTGGACGCATCGACCAACTCGCCGTCGGTATTCAGCACGACAGGGGTCTCTTCGCCATCGGGCGTAAGATGGCGCAGCGTCAGGTGTTGTCCGGCAAGCGTCGGCAGTTCATCCGCAATGACCAGGTGCGTGGCGTTGGTCCAACTTTGCTCGCCGGCCTGCTGCATAGCCTGTACGCCGGGAATCGCCAGATAATCAGCATTATAACGTTCATTATCCATGATCCAGCGGATCATCCCCATTGCCAGCGCCGAATCGCTGCCGGGCATGACCGGTTGCCAGCGACCGCGAGGATCGGCGAGCACCGTTGATAAGGGGAGGGCGGGGGCAACCACGACGTATTGAAAATTCTCACGCAGTCGGGCGCTCGCCAACTGACGTGCCTGGCGTTTAAACGGATTGCTGGACTGTGCCGGGGAGGTGCCCATAAAGAGCGCAAACTCCACGTTTTCCCAGTCGGGTTTGACATGCGGGTTTTTATCCAGATCGCCCATCAATGCCCCGGAGCCGGCCCGGTAAGCCAGTCCACAGTAGGCGCCATGCGCGCCGAAATTCTTGCTGCCGAAGCTATTTAGCGCAAAACGACGCAGAAACGCATCGCGGCCTTCGTCGCTGGTATTCGTGACCAGTAACTGATTGGTTTTGGGCCCGAAACTGGGGTGCTTTGCGTCAATTGGCGTATCCGGCGCATGAATAGCGCGCAGTCCGTCCACATGACCTTCGCCAAACAGATCGCCGCCTTCCACGACTTCTTCAATAAGTTGCTCAAAGCTGATGCGCTGCCATTTCCCTTCGCCGCGTTTACCCACGCGTTTCATCGGTTCAAGCAGTCGTAGCGGACTGTACAGGCTTTCCAGCAGCGTGGCGCCGCGCGCGCAGGCGGTTGAGCGGGCGTCAAGACCGCTTTCTCCCGCCAGTTGCTCCATGGCTTCGCTAAAAGGGACGGACGAGTCAATCGGGTGTTCCTGCGACAAGGGGTGATAGGGATTGCCGGCGATGCGTATCACTTTGCCATCGGCATTAACCCGGGCGCGGATACCGCACTGTGTCCAACAGCCGAAGCATTGCGTCATGGCGATGGTTTGTTGTGGATTTTGCTGCCAGTGCGTTTGCGCCTGCGCCTCCGGAATTAACGCATTGCCAAAGATGCGGTCGCGCGTTACCTTGCCGGATGTCCCGTTTAACAGGCCATCAATTGCGCGTTTCGCCACATCACGGTAGCTCAGACCAAAAGTGACCATCCCACCGACGGCGAGACCGACTTTTAGCCACTGACGACGGGTTAAATTAGCCATGTTGTAATCTCCTGGTGAGTCCGTTCAGCGTTTCACGAATAATAATCAGTAGCGCTATCCACAGGCCGAAGGTGCCGAGAATAGCCAGCCAGCCATCCGTTCCGCCTGGTAACGAGTAAGGGTTAAATTGCGCGTTGAACTTGGGGACGGTTTGTACCTGAATCAACAATGTCCAGCGCATCAGCCAACATAGCGCCAGCGCGCTGAGAACCAGCAGGACGCGTCTTAGCTGCGATAACGGATGACGTAGCGTCAGGCTACAGAACAGCAGCGTGAATACCCACAGCGCTAGCCAGCCGACAGCGTAATATTTGGCTGACAGGGCGACGGTAATCCACTGACGGATTGCCGTGCCGGAAAGCGTATCGCCGCTAACCCACATGGCCACAACCAGCCCCAGCGCCGCCAGCGTCCAGATTTGTCCCCACAATATTTTTGGCAGCCTTACCGAGTCGCGTCGGGCGGCGACAATCATCAGCGCGAAGAACGCCTGTAAGGCGCTAAGGAACATCGCCACGGGGAAGGCGTAGCTAAACCAGATTGGGCGCGCCAGCACAACGGAGACTTCGCGGCCGGTATAAATCAACAGGCCCACCGCGCAAAGCGCGCTGGCTAACGCCAACCATTTAGTGACGTTGTAACTTTTATTGAATAATCGTTTAATCTGCTGCGCCAGGAACCACAGAGCGAGAAATCCGGTAAACAGCGGCAGGAACAACGCTCCCCAGGGCATCCACGACCAGGGCGTCGGCCAGGCATAGAAATGCCAGACGCGGGCAGTCTGGTGCAGATCCGCCGTCAGCGCCAGCGGTGCGGTAATCGCACAGGTAATGGCAATCAGTAATGCCCGATTTTCTTCTGTTGCGGCGTCTTTTTTCCGCCAGTGAAGATAACAGGCAAACAGTGCGGCGCAGGCGGCAATGCCAATAAAAAAGAAATATTGTACCGCCCACGGCAGCCAACTAATGTCCTGCGGGTGAGCCAGCACTTCTTCAATGATGAGTGAATGCGTCATTCAGACCTCCTGCCAAAGCGCGGGCTGCGCACGGCCCATTAATGGGGTGACAAAGGCGTCGTCCAGACCCAGGTAGAAAACATGGGGCGACGTGCCGTTTTCCGGCTTTAATACCTTGATAGCGTCGCGATGCTGATGAAGCATGGTGGCGATGCGGCTATGGGGATCTTTGATATCGCCAATAATACGCGCGCCGCCGACGCAGGACTCTACGCAAGCGGGTAACAGCCCGGCTTCCAGACGATGGACGCAAAACGTGCATTTATCGGCAGTTTGCGTTTCATGATTGATAAATCGGGCGTCGTAAGGACACGCCTGGACACAATAGGCGCAGCCGACGCAGCGTTTGTTATCCACCACCACAATGCCATCTTCCCGCTGAAAGGTGGCTTGTACCGGGCAGACCGGCACACAGGGGGGGTTATCGCAATGGTTGCACAGACGCGGCAATAGCACATTCGTGACTTCCTGACTACCTTCACGCTGGACCTGGTATTGGTTCACCGTCGTACGAAACGCGCCCTGCGGCGTTTGGTTTTCAATAGTGCAACTTACGGTACAGGACTGACAGCCGATACAACGCCGCAGGTCGATAAGCATGGCGTAACGGTGTCGGGGAGAGCCTTCATGCCGCTCCGGCGAAAAAGGAAATTTCGCTTCAGCCAGCGGAACCAGCGAGGCGCCAGCGGTCAGGACGCCGAGCTGCTGGAGAAATTGCCGTTTACTGCTGTCCATATTGACTCCCGTCCACATTGCCAACAATGAAACATTTGTCACGATGTTGGTTCATGTGTAATGAATAAAAAATGTTGATGATTTACAGTGTAAAAATCGAGACGGGGTGTGCTCTATTGTGGTTAACCACATACCCGGCTTGTTGTTGATCTAAAACAACATAATTGACAGGGATATTGGGGTGAGAGGTAAAACCGTAAGGCGCCTGGCGGTGTTGGCGGCAGTAGGGCTACTTTGTCATGGCGCGTGGGCAGGGACGTGGAATATCGGTATTTTGGCCATGCGCGGCGAGGCGTCTACGCGTAGCCACTGGCAACCGTTGGCAAAGACATTAAGCCAACAGTTTCCAGGCGAAACCTTTCATATCCAGCCGCTGGATCTGCATCAAATGCAGGAAGCCGTTAACCAGGGAACCGTGCAGTTTGTGATAACCAACCCGGCGCAATTTGTCCAACTGAACAGCCATGCGCCGCTGCGCTGGTTAGCTTCCCTGCGTTCCACGCGCGATGGGAAAGCGGTGAGTAATGTTATTGGCAGCGTGATTTTGACCCGGCGCGATAGCGGCATCACCACGGCGCATGATCTCATCGGTAAGACAGTCGGCGCGATTGATGCTCAGGCGTTTGGCGGCTATTTATTAGGCTATAAAGCGCTCAGCGACGCGGGCTTACGCCCGGAGCGCGATTTTCATCTTCGTTTTACCGGATTTCCTGGCGATGCCTTAGTCTATATGCTGCGCGAAAAAGCGGTGCAGGCGGCAATTGTGCCAGTGTGCCTGTTAGAAAATATGGATCAGGAAGGATTGATTAATAAAAAGGACTTTATCGCGCTGCTTTCCCGACCGACGCCACTGCCTTGCTTAACCAGTACGCCGTTATATCCTGACTGGTCGTTCGCGGCGCTACCTGCGGTAAGCGATGCGCTGGCGGATCGCGTAACGCGAGCGCTATTCAACGCGCCCGCCGCCGCGTCATTTCACTGGGGCGCGCCAGCGTCGACCAGTCAGGTGGAAGCTTTGCTGCGTGATGTTCGTCAGCACCCTCAGCAGCGCCGACTGTGGCTGGATGTCAAAAGTTGGTTAATCCAGCACCAGCTAATGGTCGGTGGCGTGATTCTGGCGTTCCTGTTGCTCACGCTCAATTATATTTGGGTCATGCTGCTGGTGCGTCGACGCGGAAAACAACTGGAACGTAATAATGTAGTCCTTCATCAGCATGAGCGGGCGCTGGAAACCGCCCGGCAAATGAGCGTGTTGGGTGAAATGACCTCCGGGTTTGCCCATGAGCTTAATCAGCCGCTTTCCGCGATTCGACATTATGCCCAGGGGTGCCTGATTCGACTGCGCGCTGCAGATGAACAGCATCCCTTGCTGCCGGCGCTGGAGCAGATTGACCAGCAGGCGCAACGCGGTGCGGATACTCTGCGTAACCTGCGTCACTGGGTCAGCCAGGCGCAGGGCAACCCGGTGCTAACCGAAGCGTGGAAGGCCATAGCCATTCGCGAGGCGATTGATCATGTCTGGCAATTGTTGCGTATGGCGCAACAGTTTCCGACAGTGACTCTGCATACCGAGGTTAGCGCTGCGCTGCGCGTAACGCTGCCGTCAGTGCTGCTGGAACAGGTGCTGGCGAATATCATTCTTAATGCGGCTCAGGCGGGCGCCACCCATTTATGGGTCGTTGCTGAACGCACTGAACACGGCATCAGTATCGCTTTACAGGATAACGCCGGGGGAATCGATGAGGCGCTATTACGTCAGGCGTTTCAGCCGTTTATGACCACCCGCAAAGAGGGGATGGGCTTAGGGCTGGCGATTTGCCAGCGGCTGGTGCGGTATGGGCGGGGCGATATCAGTATCAGGAACCAGACCGCGCCGGACGGTCTGTCGGGAACGGTGGTCACGATACATTTCTTACATGAAAATGGGGGCAGGGATGGCGACAATTCATCTACTGGATGATGATACGGCGGTCACTAACGCGTGCGCGTTTTTACTGGAAAGTCTGGGATATGACGTAAAATGCTGGACGCAGGGGGCGGATTTTTTGGCGCAGGCCAGTCTGTATCAGGCCGGGGTCGTATTACTGGATATGCGAATGCCGGTACTGGATGGGCAGGGCGTTCATGATGCGTTGCGCCAGTGCGGAAGTACCCTGGCGGTTGTTTTTCTTACCGGGCATGGCGATGTACCGATGGCCGTGGAGCAGATGAAACGCGGCGCCGTCGATTTTCTGCAAAAACCGGTATCGGTAAAACCGCTACAGGCGGCGCTGGAGCGTGCGCTGACGGTTTCATCGGCAGCGGTGGCGCGTCGTGAGATTATACTGTGTTACCAGCAGTTGACGCCGAAAGAGCGTGAGCTGGCCAGCCTGGTGGCAAAAGGATTTATGAACCGTGAAATTGCGGAAGCGATGAATATCGCGGTGCGTACCGTAGAGGTGCACCGCGCCAGAGTCATGGAAAAAATGCAGGCCGGTAGCCTGGCGGAACTGATTAGGCGTTTCGAAAAAATGGCCTCGCCAGAGACCAGAATACGAACAACGTATGAGCCATGAATAATAAACCGCGTTATTTCTTTGATTTTTATCAAATTTTGTTTAATTGAGAAGACTGTTATATTCTGTTGGTTTGAGCTGGCGACGAGTAAAGCGTATGACAAAACCGACAAAAGATGACGAACTGTACCGCGAGATGTGCCGGGTGGTGGGCAAGGTCGTGCTGGAAATGCGCGATCTGGGGCAGGAGCCTAAATATATTGTTATTGCGGGCGTGTTAAGAACCGCGCTGGCGAATCAACGCATCCAACGTAGCGCGTTAGAAAAACAGGCTATGGAAACCGTGATTAACGCTCTGGCGCGGTCATAGCCGGTATCATGGTGGGAACGGCCTGTTGGCAATGACGAAATGCTAGTGGGCATCGCCTTTGAATCGTCGCGATTGTCACCATGGCGGGCTGGTTGCCCGCCGTTAGCGATGCGCAGGGTTATCAGGTGATGGCTAAGCGCAGCCCTAACGTATCAGGGTACGGCTCAAAATAATTCTGGCTGCGTAGATAGTCATCTGGATGTTCCGCCAGATAGTGCTTCAGCAGCGTTAACGGTGCCAGGATAGGTAGTTGGCCCGCCCGGTAGCCGAGAATCACCTCGCGTAATTCCGCGCGTTGCCTGCTGTTCAACGCGCGGTGAAAATAGCCCTGGATATGCATCAGCACATTGGTGTGATTTTTACGTGAAGCGGGGTGGCGCAGGATAGCCATCAGTTTTTCTCTGTATCGGACAAAGAAGGCATCCAGATCGCCCCACTCATGCAGACGCGCGACGAAAGGGCCAATTTCGCGGTAGCCGGCCTGGTGGTGGGCGAGAAGCTGAAGTTTGTATCGGCTATGAAACGCGAGCAAACTGTGACGACTCAAGCCCTGCGCGCGTAGCGCATTTAATTCATGTAGCGCGAAGATACGTGCGATGAAATTCTCGCGTAGTACCGGATCGTGCAGGCGACCATCTTCCTCTATCGGCAGCCAGGGATATTTGTCCATCATCGCGGCGGTAAACAGCCCCGTGCCAGCTTTGCGGCCCCTGTTACCCTTTTCATCATACAGGCGAACGCGCTCCATTCCGCAACTGGGCGATTTTGCACACACAATAAACCCCGCCAGTTCGCCTATTGTTGGCAGAAACCGATCGGCAAAGGCATTCATTCGCTCGGTGACGTCATCGTGCGGGGCATGGCTATAGCGCATCCGAATGTCGCCACAGGTCGTCTGGATAAGACGCAGCGCAGGGCGAGGCACGGGCAGGCCGATCGCCACCTCCGGGCAGATCGGTTTGTAGTCCACCCACGGCGCCAGAGAGTTCATGACAAAATCCATACGCTTATGTCCGCCATCAAAGCGTACCGTGGCGCCAGTCAGACATCCGCTAATGCCGACTACGGGTTTGTTATTCATGATTCCCCCTTATTGAAAGTACGACGACTGACGCCAATGGCGCAAAATGTTATCTCACGCTTATTTAAAACTTACACAACTTTGTTTTTTTGTCTAAGTTTTCGCGGAGATTTTTTTTGCGTAGTTAAATATCAATAAGATAGAATGAAGGGAAGAAATCTATTTCAGCGCTTATAGCGTGATAACCTCCAGCGAAGCGACCACGTTGCGCCACTGGGCAAGCTGTTTTTTCTGCCCGGCAGTGAGCTTTCCGGTGGTCACCAGGAACCATTTTCTCTGGGCGAACAGCTCGGGCGCCAGCGCGGCTGGTGGAGAGGGAAGCACATTGAGCCGCAGCTCTTGTCCGGTACGAGTCAACGCTTCCAGCCAGATTTCACAGTGATCCGAGAGATGCCATCCGCTAATAAAGGCATTGTTGCCAGGCGCTTTTCTGTCGCCTTCAAGGCAAAAAGAGGTGTAAGCAATAATGATGCCATCCAGTATTTCGCGCAGCGTCATCACGGCGGGAAGGTGCGCGGACACTTTGCTGCGCAACGGACGCAATAAATGGGTCACCAGTTCTGCGCGAGGATATTCCCGGCCACAGTCATAAATCAACTGCCGCAGCGCGTCAATTCGCCCTTCGTGGAGATGTTGGAGCATCGTCTCCTGGATCGTTATCCAGTTATCGCCAGGCGAATGACCGGACGCGACAGTAAGGGTTTGACCTGGCTTATCGGTACGCCTTTTCTCACCCAGTCGAGGATGCTAAGCGCTTGTCGAATATCGTCATCGCTGTATAAGCGATGCCCGCCATCAGTACGCTGCGGTTTCAATAAACCATAGCGTCGCTGCCATGCCCTTAGCGTGGCGGCATTGATACCGCATAGTCTGGCAAATTCGCCTATAGAATACGACATGGTAAAGCTCGTTAAATAAGGGGATTCTACTATATCATGATCAAATGAAGACTAAGGTAGTGATAAATGGTGCGGCATACCAGGGCATCCGTATGGATTTTGTCGATGATGAGCAATACTGCGTGGCGTAAGGCTCATCAAAATATGACCAATGCTTAATACCATCGGACGCCCCTGGTTAATACTCTATTAACCTCATTCTTCGGGCACAGTTAAGTAACTCTGTCACTTTATGAACCTGTAGCTTTCTCATCATATTCATCCGGTGTGTTTCGACGGTTTTTATACTGATATGTAGCTTTTCGCTGATCCCATGATTGGTATACCCCTCGTCAATAAGTTTAAGAACCTGACGCTCGCGCAAAGTAAGCAGTTGATGATTGGTCGTGTCAGCGTTTAATTCAGCCAGGATAGCTTCCCGATTCAACGTTGGGTCAATGTAACGCTTGTTTACTGCTACTGTTTGCAATGCCGCTAACAGAACTTGCTGACTACTGCTTTTTAAAACATAGCCATTAGCACCTGCGGCTAAAGTTTTAATGGTCATATACTCTTGTTGGTATGCTGTGTAAACCAGAATATTCATTGCTGGCCAACGCTGATGTAATTGAGGAATGATATCCAGGCCATTGATGCCAGGTAAGCTAAGATCAAGGATAAGTATGTCAGGCTCGTATGCGCAACAGGCATTATAAACCTCAAGACCATTTTTAACATGCTCTACAATTTTAAAATGAGGCCAGGGTAATAAGGCATTCATAATGCCGTTAATGATGATTTCATGATCGTCTACTAATAAGATCTTATATTCTTTCATTTTGCTGCCCTCGCGAAAATTAAGATAATATTAAGTAGTGGTGTAGTTTTTGAAGATCATACGTATTTTCTGGCGTAAGTCGGTTAGTTCCTCCAGCGCGATGATTTTCCCCATTTTTACGCGATTCTCAATGTCTATGACATAGCATACCAATTCAGTCTGCCCTATTTGACCTAAACAGCCTTTTAATGTGTGAATTAACTGATCGATTTTTTGTCCAGCCGATACAGCATTTTCAATATCAGCCAGCAAGAGGTCCAGTGATTGGAAAATCTTGCTATTAATGACCATATCATCTGTCGCCAGTAACGCTGAGCAGCGACTCGGATCCTGCTCCTGTAGCTCTATATTTCGCAAAAGTTGATATTCTGCGGCAATACTGATATAGCGAGCTAAGGTAGCCAATGTCACTGGTTTGGTAATGTAATGATGAATCCCATTTTTTTTACAACGATGAATATCTTCTGTCGCTACGCTAGCGGATAGCGCCACAAACATGCAGTCAGGATCTAAATTATTCGGCTCATCGTGCCATAATTGTACACATTCAATACCATCTATTTCTGGCATTCTAATGTCAATCAGTACTAAATCGAATCGCTGCTGTTGTGATAAAGTCAGAGCCTCGTTACTACTGGCGGCAACAGTGACGTGTTGTCCCAGGCTGACAAGCATTTTGCCGATGATATCCCGATTAATATCGGCATCATCAACCAAAAGAATCTGCAACTGCCAGGGGGGTAACAAATTATTTATTACTGGTATATTTGGTGTACACAATATTAACTGTTGCGCCAGGTCGTAGAGTTTTCCGGGGAAATACAAAAGCTCTGCGTTGAGAAGCGCATTTTGCTGGTGGGGTGGTTCGCCGCGTATTCCCCAGCAAGCCAGTTGGCGATGCAGGCAGAACGGCGCTGATAGTGTCCCTTTAATTGGTTGAGGCGGCTGGTATTCTTGTAAGGGTAATACTAGCGAGACACAGGTTCCAACCCCGGGGACACTTTTTAGTGTCAGATTACCGCCCATCATTTTAGCCAGGCTTGACGCAATAGTCAGTCCAATTCCTGTACCTTGCGAATTTGTGTCTGCTTGATAAAAAGCAGTAAAGATTTGAGACTGCTGCTGTATTTCAATCCCTTTACCGCTATCGCTAACCAGAAATATTAATTGTTCCTCATGACGCTTGACCGTCAGACGTATCCCTCCGGTTTCGGTAAATTTTACCGCATTCCCGAGTAAATTAACCAAAATTTGCCGTAAACGGATACTGTCGGTATGAAAATAGAGAGGGACATGTTGACCGACAAAAGTACGTAATGACAGTTTTTTGCTTTGCGCTGGCCCCTGGATGGTTTGCATTGCCTGGTCCAGTAACGGCAGTAACGCTGTTTCTTCCATATGTAATGTGAAATGACCAGACTCGATGCGTGAAAAATCCAGCAGATTATTAATAATAGCTAACAAAGACAGTGTACAATTTCTGGCGGTATCAGCTAATCCTTGCTGCTCTATGTTTAAAGGGGTGGTTTGTAATAATTCAATCGCACCGAGTACGCCATTCATCGGAGTACGTAACTCATGACTTATTACCGTAAGATGAATGCTTTTACGTTTGTTAGCTCGCTCAGCGCGTTTTTTTGCTTCATTTAGCGCCTGGGTGCGCTCTGCGACTTTGTTTTCCAGATTGTCGTATTGGACTTGTAGAGTATCAAGCAGTTGGTTAAAAGCACCGGCAATACTATCTAATTCATCCAGTCGTTGTGCTGGTAAACGTGTGCTCAGCGGTGCAGTTGCGGTTTTATTAATGACATCGACAAAACGCCATAACGGTTTGGCCAGTGAGCGATGTAGTAACCAGCAAAAAGCCGACGTCATCAACACCAATGCTGTTAATGTAAAGGGGATTTGTTGAAGGATAATTTTTAAGATGCGATTATGTAGATTACCGTATGGGTACAGCGTAACCAGACTCCATCCGGGGCCATGCAAGGTTGTGCGTAATATCAGAAATCCGGGAATTTGCTGCCATCCATCATGCAGCGTTACATTTTCTAACTGTGTACGTATTTTTTGCGGGATGTATGAAAACGGCAATAAGTGGTTGTTTTGATCCAGCCATACTCGAATACTATCATCTAATGGCAGGTGGCTCTTAGTAATGAGATCGGGAAGTTTAACCGTCACCCCAAAAAATACGCCTTGCTGATCGGCAACCGCAACGGAAGCGTGCCATCCTTTGCCGTTTATGTATTCTGGTTCACTCCAGTAAAACCCGGCATGGGTTGGGTATAAAGGAAAGCTTTTTCGCGTTAAAGGCTGTAGAGTTGAATAATCTGAAGGGTTATCAGTAGATAATAACGAAATCTCATTTTTATGATTAAGAATAAAACTATCGCGACGAAAGCTATTTTCATCGATATCAGAGGACTGCAGAAAGAGACGGTGCTTCTCTCCGTTTAGCGTCGGCGTGCAATTTGAAGGACCGACAGATAGATGCCGGCTCACCTCAGGGAAAATATCGTTATGATGAATCTCAGTCGCTAATGAGCATTGATACATTAAATTTTTAGCGTCACGTTCAGCTTCTTCAAACCGTTGATTGCTTAGTACAATATTCATCTCGGATAGAACGGATAAATCCTCTATTATATGCTGCCGTTTCTGAACCATTGATATATAAGCTGCGGTAAGCACAGATAGCAGCCAAATAATTATTGTTGTTAATAAAAATAAAAAAGTTAGCCTGATTACTAAAGATGTTTGCAGCGTATTCTTGAGATTGAGCAAATTCATAATGCTTCCCTCCAGTTGCCTGTTGCAAAATCTTTGGCACTTGATCACTATCGCAGTACATATAGTTTCATCAGAAGATTAATCGATGGTGTTATCATTAGGAAGATAAATTTCTTCATATATAACCCAGTCGATGACTACAATTACTTTTTAATAAGATGGCGATGTAAAAACATCGTAACAGTTTATTTAATAAATAATTTTTCAAATTGTAAGTTTTTATGTCAGTGCTGAAAATGTAATTGTGAATTTATCGGAAAATCCGAATGATAGAATCGCCTGTGACAAGGTATATGTAGACAGCATCCTGATATTGTACAAGAAAAGTATAGTCGAAATAAATGTGAATCAGGCTTTTTACGGATGTGGTTGTGAGCGAATTTGATAGAAACTCCCATTTATGTCTGAGGAGGGATTCATGCTGGCAGTTTTAAAAGGCATTCCATTAATTCAGGATATCAAGGCCGAAGGTAATAGCCGATCCTGGATAATGACTATTGATGGGCATCCTGCCAGAGGAGAAATTTTCTCAGAAGCATTTTCTATTTCTTTGTTCTTAAATGACCTGGAAAGCTTACCTAAGCCTTGTCTTGCCTATGTGACACTACTGCTTGCAGCACACCCGGACGTCCATGATTATGCTATACAGCTCACAGCGGATGGGGGATGGTTAAACGGTTATTATACCACAAGTAGTAGCTCTGAGCTTATTGCTATTGAGATAGAAAAACACCTGGCTTTAACTTGCATTTTAAAAAATGTAATACGCAATCACCATAAACTTTATTCGGGTGGGGTATAAAATGGTAGTAAATAAACGTTTAATCTTAATTTTACTATTTATACTCAATACAGCAAAGAGTGATGAGTTATCATGGAAAGGTAATGACTTCACCCTTTATGCCAGACAAATGCCATTAGCAGAGGTTTTACATCTGCTCTCAGAGAACTATGATACGGCTATTACTATTAGCCCATTGATAACAGCTACATTTAGTGGAAAAATTCCGCCTGGACCACCGGTCGATATTTTGAATAACCTGGCAGCACAATATGATTTGCTTACCTGGTTTGATGGCAGCATGTTATATGTATATCCTGCATCGTTATTAAAACATCAGGTTATCACTTTCAATATTTTATCTACTGGACGGTTCATTCATTACTTACGCAGCCAGAATATCCTTTCATCACCGGGATGCGAGGTTAAAGAAATTACCGGTACCAAAGCTGTGGAGGTGAGCGGTGTTCCCAGCTGCCTGACTCGTATTAGTCAATTAGCTTCAGTGCTGGATAATGCGTTAATCAAACGAAAAGACAGTGCGGTGAGTGTAAGTATATACACGCTTAAGTATGCCACTGCGATGGATACCCAATACCAATATCGCGATCAGTCCGTCGTGGTTCCAGGGGTCGTGAGTGTATTGCGTGAGATGAGTAAAACCAGCGTACCGGCGTCATCGACGAACAATGGTTCACCCGCTACACAGGCATTGCCCATGTTTGCTGCCGACCCACGCCAGAATGCAGTGATCGTTCGTGATTATGCGGCCAATATGGCCGGGTATCGGAAACTTATCACAGAATTAGATCAACGCCAGCAGATGATAGAGATTTCGGTGAAAATTATCGATGTTAATGCTGGAGATATTAACCAGTTAGGCATCGACTGGGGAACGGCAGTGTCGCTGGGTGGCAAGAAAATTGCGTTCAATACAGGTTTGAATGACGGTGGTGCTAGCGGTTTTTCAACGGTAATCAGCGATACCTCAAACTTTATGGTGCGTTTGAATGCCCTGGAAAAAAGCTCTCAGGCTTATGTACTTTCCCAGCCATCTGTGGTGACTTTAAATAATATCCAGGCTGTGCTGGATAAAAATATTACTTTCTATACCAAACTGCAGGGAGAAAAAGTGGCTAAACTTGAATCCATCACTACGGGTTCTTTGTTGCGCGTTACACCTCGCTTGTTAAATGATAATGGCACGCAAAAAATAATGCTTAATCTTAATATTCAGGATGGACAACAAAGTGATACGCAAAGCGAAACAGACCCGCTGCCCGAAGTGCAAAATTCTGAAATTGCTTCGCAGGCCACATTATTGGCCGGGCAAAGTCTATTGCTGGGAGGATTTAAACAAGGTAAACAAATCCACTCGCAAAATAAAATTCCTTTATTGGGCGATATTCCTGTCGTAGGCCATTTGTTTCGCAATGATACGACTCAAGTACATAGTGTAATCAGGCTTTTTTTGATTAAAGCCTCAGTAGTAAATAATGGCATATCTCATGGTTAATCCAAAGAGTTCCTGGAAAATACGTTTTTTAGGTCACGTTTTACAAGGCCGGGAAGTATGGCTGAATGAAGGTAACCTGTCACTGGGGGAGAAAGGATGCGATATTTGTATTCCGCTTACTATAAATGAAAAAATTATTCTGAGAGAACAGGCAGATAATTTATTTGTTGATGCCGGGAAAGCCAGAGTTAGAGTTAATGGCCGCAGATTTAATCCAAATAAGCCGCTACCATCCAGTGGGGTTTTGCAGGTTGCGGGAGTGGCTATCGCGTTTGGTAAACAGGATTGTGAACTTGCTGATTATCAAATACCCGTTTCCAGATCAGGGTACTGGTGGTTGGCTGGCGTATTCTTGATTTTCATCGGTGGAATGGGTGTCCTGTTAAGTATTAGTGGTCAGCCTGAAACGGTAAATGACTTACCTTTGCGGGTTAAGTTTTTATTAGACAAAAGCAATATTCATTATGTGCGGGCGCAATGGAAAGAAGATGGCAGCCTGCAGCTGTCCGGTTATTGCTCGTCAAGCGAACAGATGCAAAAGGTGAGAGCGACTCTCGAATCATGGGGGGTCATGTATCGGGATGGTGTAATCTGTGATGACTTATTGGTACGAGAAGTGCAGGATGTTTTGATAAAAATGGGTTACCCGCATGCTGAAGTATCCAGCGAAGGGCCGGGGAGCGTGTTAATTCATGATGATATACAAATGGATCAGCAATGGCGTAAGGTTCAACCATTACTTGCAGATATTCCCGGGTTATTGCACTGGCAGATTAGTCACTCTCATCAGTCTCAGGGAGATGATATTATTTCTGCGATAATAGAGAACGGTTTAGTGGGGCTTGTCAATGTTACGCCAATGCGGCGCTCTTTTGTTATCAGTGGTGTACTGGATGAATCTCATCAACGCATTTTGCAAGAAACGTTAGCAGCATTAAAGAAAAAGGATCCCGCTCTTTCTTTAATTTATCAGGATATTGCGCCTTCCCATGATGAAAGCAAGTATCTGCCTGCGCCAGTGGCTGGCTTTGTACAGAGTCGCCATGGTAATTACTTATTACTGACGAATAAAGAGCGTTTACGTGTAGGGGCATTGTTACCCAATGGGGGAGAAATTGTCCATCTGAGTGCCGATGTGGTAACGATTAAACATTATGATACTTTGATTAACTATCCATTAGATTTTAAGTGAGTGGAAAATGACAACTTTGACCCGGTTAGAAGATTTGCTGCTTCATTCGCGTGAAGAGGCCAAAGGCATAATTTTACAATTAAGGGCTGCCCGGAAACAGTTAGAAGAGAACAACGGCAAGTTACAGGATCCGCAGCAATATCAGCAAAACACCTTATTGCTTGAAGCGATCGAGCAGGCCGAAAATATCATCAACATTATTTATTATCGTTACCATAACAGCGCACTTGTAGTGAGTGAGCAAGAGTAAAGTAAAAATATCTTAGAGCCTATCCCACCAGGCGTTAATTGGCGCAGCCAGTTTGGACACGGATAGCGCGCAAAAACCGGAGCGTACACGTAGTACGTGAGGATTTTGAGCACTGCCCAGGTTCAAAATGGCAAGTAAAATAGCCCTAATGGGATAGACTCTTAGTTAGCACGTTAATTATCTATCGTGTATATGGAGGGGAATGATGATAAAGAAAAAGGCTGCGTTTAGTGAATATCGTGATTTAGAGCAAAGTTACATGCAGCTAAATCACTGTCTTAAAAAATTTCACCAAATCCGGGCTAAGGTGAGTCAACAGCTTGCTGAAAGGGCAGAGAGCCCCAAAAAGAGCAGAGAGACAGAGAGTATTCTTCATAACCTATTTCCACAAGGCGTTGCCGGGGTTAACCAGGAGGCCGAGAAGGATTTAAAGAAAATAGTAAGTTTGTTTAAACAACTTGAAGTACGACTGAAACAACTTAATGCTCAAGCCCCGGTGGAGATACCGTCAGGAAAAACAAAAAGGTAAAGCATAATGTCTTCAGGAAACATCTTATGGGGAAGTCAAAACCCTATTGTGTTTAAAAATAGCTTCGGCGTCAGCAACGCTGATACCGGGAGCCAGGATGACTTATCCCAGCAAAATCCGTTTGCCGAAGGGTATGGTGTTTTGCTTATTCTCCTTATGGTTATTCAGGCTATCGCAAATAATAAATTTATTGAAGTCCAGAAGAACGCTGAACGTGCCAGAAATACCCAGGAAAAGTCAAATGAGATGGATGAGGTGATTGCTAAAGCAGCCAAAGGGGATGCTAAAACCAAAGAGGAGGTGCCTGAGGATGTAATTAAATACATGCGTGATAATGGTATTCTCATCGATGGTATGACCATTGATGATTATATGGCTAAATATGGCGATCATGGGAAGCTGGATAAAGGTGGCCTACAGGCGATCAAAGCGGCTTTGGATAATGACGCCAACCGGAATACCGATCTTATGAGTCAGGGGCAGATAACAATTCAAAAAATGTCTCAGGAGCTTAACGCTGTCCTTACCCAACTGACAGGGCTTATCAGTAAGTGGGGGGAAATTTCCAGTATGATAGCGCAGAAAACGTACTCATGAAAAAAGACCCGACCCTACAACAGGCACATGACACGATGCGGTTTTTCCGGCGTGGCGGCTCGCTGCGTATGTTGTTGGATGACGATGTTACACAGCCGCTTAATACTCTGTATCGCTATGCCATGCAGCTTATGGAGGTAAAAGAGTTCGCCGGCGCAGCGCGACTTTTTCAATTGTTGACGATATATGATGCCTGGTCATTTGACTACTGGTTTAGGTTAGGGGAATGCTGCCAGGCTCAAAAACATTGGGGGGAAGCGATATACGCTTATGGACGCGCGGCACAAATTAAGATTGATGCGCCGCAGGCGCCATGGGCCGCAGCGGAATGCTATCTCGCGTGTGATAACGTCTATTATGCAATCAAAGCGTTAAAGGCCGTGGTGCGTATTTGCGGCGAGGTCAGTGAACATCAAATTCTCCGACAGCGTGCAGAAAAGATGTTACAGCAACTTTCTGACAGGAGCTAAAAATGAATCGAATTCACAGTAATAGCGATAGCGCCGCAGGAGTAACCGCCTTAACACATCATCACTTAAGCAATGTCAGTTGCGTTTCCTCGGGTTCGCTGGGAAAGCGCCAGCATCGTGTGAATTCTACTTTTGGCGATGGCAACGCCGCGTGTCTGCTATCCGGGAAAATTAGTCTTCAGGAGGCAAGCAATGCGTTGAAGCAACTGCTTGATGCCGTACCCGGAAATCATAAGCGTCCATCATTGCCTGACTTTTTGCAGACCAATCCCGCGGTTTTATCAATGTTGATGACGACATTAATACTCAGCGTTTTTGGTAATAACGCTCAATCGTTATGCCAACAGCTTGAGCGGGCAACTGAGGTGCAAAATGCATTACGTGATAAGCAGGTAAAGGAGTATCAGGAGCAGATCCAGAAAGCGATAGAGCAGGAGGATAAAGCGCGTAAAGCGGGCATTTTTGGCGCTATTTTTGACTGGATTACCGGCATATTTGAAACCGTGATTGGCGCCTTAAAAGTTGTGGAAGGTTTTCTGTCCGGTAATCCCGCAGAAATGGCTAGCGGCGTAGCTTATATGGCCGCAGGTTGTGCAGGAATGGTTAAAGCCGGAGCCGAAACGGCAATGATGTGCGGTGCTGACCACGATACCTGTCAGGCGATTATTGACGTGACAAGTAAGATTCAATTTGGTTGTGAAGCCGTCGCGCTGGCACTGGATGTTTTCCAGATTGGCCGTGCTTTTATGGCGACGAGAGGTTTATCTGGCGCAGCTGCAAAAGTGCTTGACTCCGGTTTTGGCGAGGAAATGGTTGAGCGTATGGTAGGTGCAGGGGAAGCAGAAATAGAGGCGTTGGCTGAAAAGTTTGGCGAAGAAGTGAGCGAAAGTTTTTCCAAACAATTTGAGCCGCTTGAACGTGAAATGGCTATGGCGAATGAGATGGCAGAGGAGGCTGCCGAGTTTTCTCGTAACGTAGAAAATAATATGACGCGAAGCGCGGGAAAAAGCTTTACGAAAGAGGGGGTGAAAGCCATGGCAAAAGAAGCGGCAAAAGAAGCCCTGGAAAAATGTGTGCAAGAAGGGGAAAAGTTTCTGTTAAAAAATTTTCGTAATAAAGTTCTCTTCAATATGTTCAAAAAAATCCTGTATGCCTTACTGAGGGATTGTTCATTTAAAGGCTTACAGGCTATCAGATGTGCAACCGAGGGTGCCAATCAGATGAATACTGGCATGGTTAACACAGAAAAAGCGAAGCTTGAAAAGAAAATAGAGCAATTAATAACTCAGCAACGGTTTCTGGATTTCATAATGCAACAAACGGATGACCAAAAAAAGATAGAACAAAAACGCTTAGAGGAGCTTTATAAGGGTAGCGGTGCCGCGCTTAGAGATGTATTAGATACCATTGATCACTATAGTAGCGTTCAGGCGAGAATAGCTGGCTGGCGCGCTTAATCTGAGGATAAAAATATGGAAGCGAGTAACGTAGCACTGGTATTACCAGCGCCTTCCTTGTTAACGCCTTCTTCCACTCCATCTCCCTCCGGGGAGGGAATGGGTACTGAATCAATGCTTCTGTTATTTGATGATATCTGGATGAAGCTAATGGAGCTTGCCAAAAAGCTGCGCGATATCATGCGCAGCTATAACGTAGAAAAACAACGACTGTCCTGGGAACTGCAAGTCAATGTTTTGCAGACGCAAATGAAAACAATTGATCAAGCGTTTAAAGCATCAATGATTACTGCGGGTGGCGCCATGTTGTCGGGAGTGCTGACGATAGGATTAGGGGCTGTAGGCGGGGAAACCGGTCTTATAGCGGGTCAAGCCGTAGGACACACCGCTGGGGGAGTCATGGGCCTGGGGGCCGGTGTAGCGCAACGTCAAAGTGATCAAGATAAAGCGATTGCCGACCTGCAACAAAATGGGGCCCAATCTTATAATAAATCCCTGACGGACATTATGGAGAAAGCAACTGAAATTATGCAGCAAATCATCGGCGTGGGGTCGTCACTGGTCACGGTTCTTGCTGAAATACTCCGGGCATTAACGAGGTAAATATGGTGCAAGAAATAGAGCAATGGTTGCGTCGGCATCAGGTGTTTACTGAGCCTGCATATTTAGGGGAGACCGCCATATTACTTGGGCAGCAGTTTATATTATCGCCTTACCTGGTGATCTATCGTATTGAGGCAAAAGAAATGATTATTTGTGAGTTCAGGCGCCTGACGCCCGGGCAACCTCGACCACAGCAATTGTTTCACTTACTGGGACTTTTACGCGGGATATTTGTGCATCACCCGCAGTTAACATGTTTAAAGATGTTGATAATCACCGACGTTCTGGATGAAAAAAAAGCCATGCTACGCAGGAAATTATTGCGCATCCTGACAGTAATGGGAGCGACCTTTACACAGCTTGATGGCGATAACTGGACAGTTTTATCCGCCGAGCATCTTATCCAGCGACGTTTTTAAATGACCTTCCTGACGTAAATCATTATCACGTGAAAATAACAATCAATAGGTATGATGATGAAAGAAGATCAGAAAAATAAAATACCCGAAGACATTCTGAAACAGCTATTATCCGTTGATCCGGAAACCGTTTATGCCAGTGGTTACGCCTCATGGCAGGAGGGGGATTATTCGCGCGCCGTAATCGATTTTAGTTGGCTGGTGATGGCCCAGCCATGGAGTTGGCGTGCCCATATTGCATTGGCTGGCACCTGGATGATGCTTAAAGAATACACGACGGCCATTAATTTCTATGGACATGCCTTGATGCTGGATGCCAGCCATCCAGAACCGGTTTACCAAACGGGCGTCTGTCTCAAAATGATGGGGGAACCCGGGTTGGCGAGAGAGGCTTTTCAAACCGCAATCAAGATGAGTTATGCGGATGCCTCATGGAGTGAGATTCGCCAGAATGCGCAAATAATGGTTGATACTCTTATTGCTTAAATAACAGAACGAAATATGAAAATTCATATTCCGTCAGCGGCAAGTAATATAGTCGATGGTAATAGTCCTCCTTCCGATATACAAGCGAAGGAGGTATCGTTTCCTCCCCCTGAAATTCCAGCGCCTGGTACCCCCGCAGCCCCTGTGCTGCTTACGCCTGAACAAATAAGGCAGCAGAGGGATTATGCTATACATTTTATGCAATACACTATTCGTGCGCTGGGTGCGACAGTCGTGTTTGGGTTATCGGTTGCTGCAGCGGTAATTTCTGGCGGGGCAGGATTACCCATTGCTATTCTTGCGGGGGCGGCGCTCGTGATTGCTATTGGGGATGCTTGCTGTGCGTATCATAATTATCAATCGATATGTCAGCAAAAGGAGCCATTACAAACCGCCAGTGATAGCGTTGCTCTTGTGGTCAGTGCGCTGGCCTTAAAATGTGGGGCAAGTCTTAACTGCGCTAACACCCTTGCTAATTGTCTTTCTTTATTAATACGTTCAGGAATCGCTATTTCTATGTTGGTTTTACCCCTACAGTTTCCACTGCCCGCGGCTGAAAATATTGCGGCCTCTTTGGACATGGGGAGTGTAATTACCTCCGTTAGCCTGACGGCGATAGGTGCGGTACTGGATTATTGCCTTGCCCGCATCTCTGGCGACGATCAGGAAAATTCTGTTGATGAACTTTATGCCGATCCCAGTGCGTTATTGGCGGAACAAATGGCAGCGCTCTGTCAATCTGCTACTGCACCTGCATTAATGGACAGTTCTGGTCATACATCTCGGGGAGAACCATGAAACCTGTTAGCCCAAATGCTCAGGTAGGAGGGCAACGTCCTGTTAACGCGCCTGAGGAATCACCTCCATGTCCCTCATTGCCACATCCGGAAACCAATATGGAGAGTGGTAGAATAGGTCCTCAACAAGGAAAAGAGCGGTTATTGGCCGGACTTGCGAAACGAGTGATAGAGTGTTTTCCAAAAGAAATTTTTAGTTGGCAAACGGTTATTTTGGGCGGACAGATTTTATGCTGTTCCGCTGGAATAGCATTAACAGTGCTAAGTGGTGGAGGCGCGCCGCTCGTAGCCCTGGCAGGGATTGGCCTTGCTATTGCCATCGCGGATGTCGCCTGTCTTATCTACCATCATAAACATCATTTGCCTATGGCTCACGACAGTATAGGCAATGCCGTTTTTTATATTGCTAATTGTTTCGCCAATCAACGCAAAAGTATGGCGATTGCTAAAGCCGTCTCCCTGGGCGGTAGATTAGCCTTAACCGCGACGGTAATGACGCATTCATACTGGAGTGGTAGTTTGGGACTACAGCCTCATTTATTAGAGCGTCTTAATGATATTACCTATGGACTAATGAGTTTTACTCGCTTCGGTATGGATGGGATGGCAATGACCGGTATGCAGGTCAGCAGCCCATTATATCGTTTGCTGGCTCAGGTAACGCCAGAACAACGTGCGCCGGAGTAATCGTTTTCAGGTATATACCGGATGTTCATTGCTTTCTAAATTTTGCTATGTTGCCAGTATCCTTACGATGTATTTATTTTAAGGAAAAGCATTATGGATATTGCACAATTAGTGGATATGCTCTCCCACATGGCGCACCAGGCAGGCCAGGCCATTAATGACAAAATGAATGGTAATGATTTGCTCAACCCAGAATCGATGATTAAAGCGCAATTTGCCTTACAGCAGTATTCTACATTTATTAATTACGAAAGTTCACTGATCAAAATGATCAAGGATATGCTTAGTGGAATCATTGCTAAAATCTGAAGTTATTAGCGACGATGTTCGACGGTTGCTGCTGGAAATCATGTTTGCGGGCGTTAACCATAGCCTGATTTCCCAGGTACATGCGATGTTACCAGCGCTAACGGTTATTGTTCCGGATAAAAAATTACAGTTGGTATGTCTGGCATTATTGTTGGCGGGTTTAAATGAGCCGCTAAAAGCCGCGAAAATTTTATCGGATATAGATTTGCCAGAGGCTATGGCGCTGCGTCTGTTATTTCCTGCACCAAATGAGGGGTTTGAAAATTGAATATTTCTGATATGAGCGTAGTGCCTGTAAGCACTCAATCTTATGTAAAGTCCTCTGCAGAACCGAGCCAGGAGCAAATTAATTTTTTTGAACAATTGCTGAAAGATGAAGCATCCACCAGTAACGCCAGTGCTTTATTACCGCAGGTTATGTTGACCAGACAAATGGATTATATGCAGTTAACGGTAGGCGTCGATTATCTTGCCAGAATATCAGGCGCAGCATCGCAAGCGCTTAATAAGCTGGATAACATGGCATGAAGGTTCATCGTATAGTATTTCTTACTGTCCTTACGTTCTTTCTTACGGCATGTGATGTGGATCTTTATCGCTCATTGCCAGAGGATGAGGCGAATCAAATGCTGGCATTACTTATGCAGCATCATATTGATGCGGAAAAAAAACAGGAAGAGGACGGTGTTACCTTACGTGTCGAGCAGTCGCAGTTTATTAATGCGGTTGAGCTACTTAGACTTAACGGTTATCCGCATCGTCAGTTTACAACGGCGGATAAGATGTTTCCGGCTAATCAGTTAGTGGTATCACCCCAGGAAGAACAGCAGAAGATTAATTTTTTAAAAGAACAAAGAATTGAAGGAATGCTGAGTCAGATGGAGGGCGTGATTAATGCAAAAGTGACCATTGCGCTACCGACTTATGATGAGGGAAGTAACGCTTCTCCGAGCTCAGTTGCCGTATTTATAAAATATTCACCACAGGTCAATATGGAGGCCTTTCGGGTAAAAATTAAGGATTTAATAGAGATGTCAATCCCTGGGTTGCAATACAGTAAGATTAGTATCTTGATGCAGCCTGCTGAATTCAGAATGGTAGCTGACGTACCCGCGAGACAAACATTCTGGATTATGGACGTTATCAACGCCAATAAAGGGAAGGTGGTGAAGTGGTTGATGAAATACCCTTATCAGTTGATGTTATTGTTGACAGGACTGTTATTAGGAGTGGGCATCCTGATCGGCTATTTTTGCCTGAGACGCCGTTTTTGAGCCGACCTGATCCCGAGGTGTTGCAACTTTATCGTTATTTCTGGCAACCTGCTCGTTACGCTGTACCGGAATGGCTGGATAAGCTGGGCTTTCATCTTTCAAACTGCTGGCGTTATGGCGATCGGCCCGAGTTGGATCGTCTTCTTGACAGAGCGTTAAATAGACTAAGAGGAAGCTCTGTTATTCCAGCCTGTTTAAATGACAGGCAAAAACGGCAGGTTCGTCTTGCGCCGCGTATATCGGCATTTGCCTTTGGGCTGGGATTATTCAAACTCAGGTGTAGTGACTATTTTATGCTACCAGAGTATCGGCAATTGCTTCTACAGTGGTTTAGCGAGGATGAGATCTGGCAGCTATATGGTTGGTTGGGGCAAAGAGATGGCAAATTACTTCCTCCGCAAGTGATGCAACAAACTGCATTGCAGATCGGTACCGCCATTCTTAATCGGGAAGCGCATGACGATGCGGTTTTACATGCGCTATTAGTATTATTACCCCCTCCGCAGCGTATACTTTGGCCGAAGACTTCTCTTACCGAGATTATCTTCATGGAGCATTTGCTATGAGTTTTACTTCACTTCCTCTGACGGAAATTAACCATAAGCTACCCGCTCGAAATATTATTGAGTCACAGTGGATAACATTACAATTAACTTTATTTGCGCAAGAGCAACAAGCTAAGAGAGTTTCACATGCTATTGTGAGCTCCGCTTACCGTAAGGCTGAAAAAATCATCCGAGACGCCTATCGTTATCAGCGTGAACAGAAAGTTGAGCAGCAACAAGAACTAGCGTGCTTGCGTAAAAATACGCTGGAAAAAATGGAAGTGGAATGGTTGGAACAGCATGTAAAACATTTACAAGAAGATGAAAATCAATTTCGTTCATTGGTCGATCACGCAGCGCATCATATTAAAAATAGTATAGAACAGGTTCTGTTGGCCTGGTTCGACCAACAGTCGGTAGACAGTGTTATGTGCCATCGTCTGGCACGCCAGGCCACGGCTATGGCGGAAGAGGGAGCGCTTTATTTGCGTATTCATCCTGAAAAAGAGGCATTGATGCGTGAAACTTTTGGCAAGCGGTTTACGTTGATTATCGAGCCTGGTTTCTCTCCCGATCAGGCTGAACTTTCCTCAACACGATATGCCGTTGAGTTTTCACTTTCTCGTCATTTCAACGCGTTACTGAAATGGTTACGTAATGGTGAAGATAAAAGAGGTAGCGATGAATATTAAAATTAATGAGATAAAAATGACGCCCCCTACAGCATTTACCCCTGGCCAGGTTATAGAGGAACAAGAGGTTATTTCGCCTTCAATGTTAGCTCTCCAGGAGTTACAGGAAACGACGGGGGCAGCGCTCTATGAGACGATGGAAGAAATAGGAATGGCGCTGAGTGGTAAACTGCGCGAAAGTAATAAATTCACTGATGCTGAGAAACTGGAGCGCAGGCAGCAGGCTTTGCTGCGTTTGATAAAACAAATACAGGAGGATAATGGGGCAGCGTTGCGTCCGCTTACCGAAGAGAATAGTGATCCTGATTTACAGAATGCGTATCAAATTATCGCTCTTGCAATGGCGCTTACTGCCGGCGGGTTGTCAAAAAAGAAAAAACGCGATTTGCAATCGCAACTGGATACGCTTACAGCGGAGGAGGGATGGGAACTTGCCGTTTTTAGTTTACTGGAACTTGGCGAAGTGGATACCGCTACGCTGTCCTCGCTGAAGCGTTTTATGCAACAGGCGATAGACAACGATGAAATGCCCTTATCGCAGTGGTTCAGACGCGTGGCAGACTGGCCGGATCGCTGTGAACGGGTCCGTATTTTGCTAAGAGCAATAGCCTTTGAGCTTAGCATATGCATCGAACCCTCGGAGCAAAGTCGTTTGGCCGCAGCATTAGTACGTTTGCGTCGTTTGCTGTTATTCCTTGGCCTTGAAAAAGAGTGCCAGCGTGAGGAGTGGATTTGCCAGTTGCCGCCTAATACATTACTGCCGCTACTACTCGATATTATTTGTGAGCGCTGGCTTTTCAGTGATTGGTTGCTTGATAGACTTACCGCTATAGTTTCTTCATCGAAGATGTTCAATCGGTTACTCCAACAACTTGATGCGCAGTTTATGCTGATACCCGATAACTGTTTTAACGACGAAGATCAACGTGAACAAATTCTCGAAACGCTTCGTGAAGTAAAGATAAATCAGGTTTTATTCTGATACCTGGCTTTCAATATTTAGGTAAATTGGCTTTCTGGCTCATCATGAGGCGTCAGGATGGATTGGGATCTCATTACTGAACGTAATATTCAGCTTTTTATTCAATTAGCAGGATTAGCTGAACGGCCTTTAGCGACCAATATGTTCTGGCGGCAAGGACAATATGAAACCTATCTAAACTATCATAACGGTCGTATTCACTTATGTCAGATACTCAAGCAAACCTTCTTAGACGAAGAACTGCTTTTTAAAGCGTTGGCTAACTGGAAACCCGCAGCGTTCCAGGGTATTCCTCAACGATTATTTTTGTTGCGCGATGGGCTTGCAATGAGTTTTTCTCCACCTCTTTCCAGCTCCGCCGAGCTCTGGTTACGATTACATCATCGACAAATAAAATTTCTGGAGTCGCAATGCGTTCATGGTTAGGTGAGGGAGTCAGGGCGCAACAGTGGCTCAGTGTATGCGCGGGTCGGCAGGATATGGTTCTGGCGACGGTGTTATTAATCGCTATTGTGATGATGCTGTTACCTTTGCCGACCTGGATGGTTGATATCCTGATTACTATCAACCTTATGTTTTCAGTGATCCTGCTCTTAATTGCTATTTATCTTAGTGACCCTCTCGATTTATCGGTATTTCCGTCTTTATTACTTATTACTACATTATATCGTTTGTCACTCACAATCAGCACATCACGGCTGGTACTGTTACAACATAATGCCGGTAATATTGTGGATGCTTTCGGTAAGTTTGTCGTAGGAGGAAATCTCACCGTTGGGTTGGTCGTATTTACCATCATTACTATCGTGCAATTTATTGTCATTACAAAAGGTATCGAGAGGGTGGCGGAAGTTAGCGCACGTTTCTCGCTTGATGGGATGCCAGGCAAACAAATGAGTATCGATGGCGATTTGCGTGCCGGAGTTATCGATGCAGACCATGCCCGTACATTAAGACAGCATGTCCAGCAGGAAAGCCGCTTTCTCGGTGCGATGGACGGTGCGATGAAATTTGTTAAAGGCGATACGATTGCCGGTATTATTGTTGTTCTGGTGAACATTATCGGCGGTATCATTATCGCTATCGTACAATATGATATGTCGATGAGTGAGGCTGTTCACACTTATAGCGTACTGTCAATCGGAGATGGTTTATGTGGGCAAATTCCATCGCTGCTGATTTCCCTTAGCGCGGGAATTATTGTCACCCGTGTCCCGGGTGAGAAACGCCAGAACCTGGCGACAGAGTTGAGTTCTCAAATTGCCAGACAACCTCAGTCGCTCATATTAACCGCTGTGGTTTTAATGCTCCTCGCTTTAATTCCTGGCTTTCCTTTTATCACTCTCGCTTTCTTTTCAGCGTTGTTAGCATTGCCAATTATCCTCATTCGCCGCAAAAAGTCTGTGGTTTCCGCAAATGGCGTCGAAGCACCGGAAAAAGATAGTATGGTTCCCGGCGCATGTCCTCTAATCTTACGTCTTAGCCCGACGTTACATTCTGCCGACCTGATTCGTGATATTGACGCCATGAGATGGTTTTTATTTGAGGATACCGGCGTCCCTCTCCCTGAGGTGAATATTGAGGTTTTGCCTGAACCCACCGAAAAATTGACGGTACTGCTATATCAGGAACCCGTATTTAGTTTATCTATTCCCGCTCAGGCGGATTATTTATTGATAGGCGCGGACGCTAGTGTGGTGGGTGACAGCCAGACGTTACCGAACGGGATGGGGCAGATCTGTTGGCTTACAAAAGACATGGCCCATAAGGCGCAAGGTTTTGGACTGGACGTTTTCGCGGGCAGCCAACGTATCTCTGCCTTATTAAAATGTGTCCTGCTTCGGCATATGGGAGAGTTTATTGGTGTTCAGGAAACGCGTTATCTAATGAATGCGATGGAAAAAAACTACTCTGAGCTGGTGAAAGAGCTTCAGCGCCAGTTACCCATTAATAAAATCGCTGAAACTTTGCAACGGCTTGTATCAGAGCGGGTTTCTATTAGAGATTTACGTCTTATTTTCGGCACCTTAATTGACTGGGCGCCACGTGAAAAAGATGTCCTGATGTTGACAGAATATGTCCGTATCGCGCTTCGTCGTCATATTCTGCGTCGTCTTAATCCGGAAGGAAAACCGCTGCCGATTTTGCGGATCGGCGAAGGTATTGAAAACCTCGTGCGTGAATCCATTCGCCAGACGGCAATGGGGACCTATACTGCGCTGTCGTCTCGTCATAAGACGCAGATCCTGCAACTTATCGAGCAGGCGCTGAAGCAGTCAGCCAAATTATTCATTGTCACTTCTGTCGACACCCGACGTTTCTTGCGAAAAATTACAGAAGCCACCTTGTTCGACGTACCGATTTTGTCATGGCAGGAATTAGGAGAGGAGAGCCTTATACAAGTGGTAGAAAGTATTGACCTTAGCGAAGAGGAGTTGGCGGACAATGAAGAATGAATTGATGCAACGTCTGAGGCTGAAATATCCGCCCCCCGATGGTTATTGTCGATGGGGCCGAATTCAGGATGTCAGCGCAACGTTGTTAAATGCGTGGTTGCCTGGGGTATTTATGGGCGAGTTGTGCTGTATAAAGCCTGGAGAAGAACTTGCTGAAGTCGTGGGGATTAATGGCAGCAAAGCTTTGCTATCTCCTTTTACGAGTACAATCGGGCTTCACTGCGGGCAGCAAGTGATGGCCTTAAGGCGACGCCATCAGGTTCCCGTGGGCGAAGCGTTATTAGGGCGAGTTATTGATGGCTTTGGTCGTCCCCTTGATGGCCGCGAACTGCCCGACGTCTGCTGGAAAGACTATGATGCAATGCCTCCTCCCGCAATGGTTCGACAGCCTATCACTCAACCATTAATGACGGGGATTCGCGCTATTGATAGCGTTGCGACCTGTGGCGAAGGGCAACGAGTGGGTATTTTTTCTGCTCCTGGCGTGGGGAAAAGCACGCTTCTGGCGATGCTGTGTAATGCGCCAGACGCAGACAGCAATGTTCTGGTGTTAATTGGTGAACGTGGACGAGAAGTCCGCGAGTTCATCGATTTTACACTGTCTGAAGAGACCCGAAAACGTTGTGTCATTGTTGTCGCAACCTCTGACAGACCCGCCTTAGAGCGCGTGAGGGCGCTGTTTGTGGCCACCACGATAGCAGAATTTTTTCGCGATAATGGAAAGCGAGTCGTCTTGCTTGCCGACTCACTGACGCGTTATGCCAGGGCCGCACGGGAAATCGCTCTGGCCGCCGGAGAGACCGCGGTTTCTGGAGAATATCCGCCAGGCGTATTTAGTGCATTGCCACGACTTTTAGAACGTACAGGAATGGGGGAAAAAGGCAGTATTACCGCATTTTATACGGTACTGGTGGAAGGCGATGATATGAATGAGCCGTTGGCGGATGAAGTCCGTTCACTACTTGATGGACATATTGTGCTATCCCGGCGGCTTGCAGAGAGGGGGCATTATCCTGCCATTGACGTGCTGGCAACGCTCAGCCGCGTTTTTCCAGTCGTTACCAGCCATGAGCATCGTCAACTGGCGGCGATATTGCGGCGGCGCCTGGCGCTTTACCTGGAGGTTGAACTGTTAATACGCATTGGGGAATACCAGCGAGGAGTTGATACTGATACTGACAAAGCCATTGATACCTATCCGGATATTTGCACATTTTTGCGACAAAGTAAGGATGAAGTATGCGGACCCGAGCTACTTATAGAAAAATTACACCAAATACTCACCGAGTGATCATGGAAACTTTGCTGGAGATAATCGCGCGGCGTGAAAAGCAATTACGCGGCAAGCTTACCGTACTTGATCAGCAGCAACAGGCGATTATTACGGAACAGCAGATTTGCCAGACGCGCGCTTTAGCAGTGTCTACCAGACTGAAAGAATTAATGGGCTGGCAAGGTACGTTATCTTGTCATTTATTGTGGGATAAGAAACAACAAATGGCCGGGTTATTCACTCAGGCGCAGAGCTTTTTGACGCAACGGCAGCAGTTAGAGAATCAGTATCAGCAGCTTGTCTCCCGGCGAAGCGAATTACAGAAGAATTTTAATGCGCTTATGAAAAAGAAAGAAAAAATTACTATGGTATTAAGCGATGCGTATTACCAAAGTTGAGGGAAGTCTTGGGTTGCCATGCCAGTCTTATCAGGATGATAACGAGGCGGAGGCGGAACGTATGGACTTTGAACAACTCATGCACCAGGCATTACCCATTGGTGAGAATAATCCTCCTGCAGCATTGAATAAGAACGTGGTTTTCACGCAACGTTATCGTGTTAGTGGCGGTTATCTTGACGGTGTAGAGTGTGAAGTCTGTGAATCAGGGGGGCTAATCCAGTTAAGAATCAATGTCCCTCATCATGAAATTTACCGTTCGATGAAAGCGCTAAAGCAGTGGCTGGAGTCTCAGTTGCTGCATATGGGGTATATAATTTCCCTGGAGATATTCTATGTTAAGAATAGCGAATGAAGAGCGTCCGTGGGTGGAGATACTTCCAACGCAAGGCGCTACCATTGGTGAGCTGACATTGAGTATGCAACAATATCCAGTACAGCAAGGGACATTATTTACCATAAATTATCATAATGAGCTGGGTAGGGTGTGGATTGCAGAACAATGCTGGCAGCGCTGGTGTGAAGGGCTAATTGGCACCGCTAATCGATCGGTTATCGATCCTGAATTGCTATATGGAATAGCTGAATGGGGGCTGGCGCCGTTATTGCAAGCCAGTGATGCAACCCTCTGTCAGAACGAGCCGCCAACATCCTGCAGTAATCTACCACATCAGCTAGCGTTGCATATTAAATGGACAGTTGAAGAACATGAGTTCCATAGCATTATTTTTACATGGCCAACGGGTTTTTTGCGCAATATAGTCGGAGAGCTTTCTGCTGAGCGACAACAGATTTATCCTGCCCCTCCTGTAGTAGTCCCTGTATATTTAGGCTGGTGCCAGCTTACGTTAATTGAACTTGAGTCTATCGAAATCGGCATGGGCGTTCGGATTCATTGCTTTGGCGACATCAGACTCGGTTTTTTTGCTATTCAACTACCTGGGGGGATCTACGCGAGGGTGTTGCTGACAGAGGATAACACGATGAAATTTGATGAATTAGTCCAGGATATCGAAACGCTACTTGCGTCAGGGAGTCCAATGTCAAAGAGTGACGGAACATCTTCAGTAGAACTTGAGCAGATACCACAACAGGTGCTCTTTGAGATCGGACGTGCGAGTCTGGAAATTGGACAATTACGACAACTTAAAACGGGGGACGTTTTGCCTGTAGGTGGATGTTTTGCGCCAGAGGTGACGATAAGAGTAAATGACCGTATTATTGGGCAAGGTGAGTTGATTGCCTGTGGCAATGAATTTATGGTGCGTATTACACGTTGGTATCTTTGCAAAAATACAGCGTAAACCTGATAAGAAAAATAATATGCGAACAATATAATAGCGTTCCAGGTCGTGTCATGAGAGATACAGTATGTCTTTACCCGATTCGCCTTTGCAACTGATTGGTATATTGTTTCTGCTTTCAATACTGCCTCTCATTATCGTCATGGGAACCTCTTTCCTTAAACTGGCGGTGGTATTTTCGATTTTACGAAATGCTCTGGGTATTCAACAAGTTCCCCCAAATATCGCACTGTATGGCCTCGCACTTGTACTTTCCTTATTCATTATGGGGCCGACGCTATTAGCGGTAAAAGAGCGCTGGCATCCGGTTCAGGTCGCTGGCGCTCCTTTCTGGACGTCTGAGTGGGACAGTAAAGCATTAGCGCCTTATCGACAGTTTTTGCAAAAAAACTCTGAAGAGAAGGAAGCCAATTATTTTCGGAATTTGATAAAACGAACTTGGCCTGAAGACATAAAAAGAAAGATAAAACCTGATTCTTTGCTCATATTAATTCCGGCATTTACGGTGAGTCAGTTAACGCAGGCATTTCGGATTGGATTACTTATTTATCTTCCCTTTCTGGCTATTGACCTGCTTATTTCAAATATACTGCTGGCTATGGGGATGATGATGGTGTCGCCGATGACCATTTCATTACCGTTTAAGCTGCTAATATTTTTACTGGCAGGCGGTTGGGATCTGACACTGGCGCAATTGGTACAGAGCTTTTCATGAATGATTCTGAATTGACGCAATTTGTAACGCAACTTTTATGGATCGTCCTTTTTACGTCTATGCCGGTGGCGTTGGTGGCATCGGTAGTTGGTGTCATCGTAAGCCTTGTTCAGGCCTTGACTCAAATACAGGACCAAACGCTACAGTTCATGATTAAATTATTGGCAATTGCAATAACCTTAATGGTCAGCTACCCATGGCTTAGCGGTATCCTGTTGAATTATACCCGGCAGATAATGTTACGAATTGGAGAGCATGGTTGAATGGCACAACAGGTAAATGAGTGGCTTATTGCATTGGCTGTGGCTTTTATTCGACCATTAAGCCTTTCTTTATTACTTCCCCTATTAAAAAGTGGCAGTTTAGGGGCCGCTCTTTTACGTAATGGCGTGCTTATGTCACTTACCTTTCCCATATTACCAATCATTTACCAGCAGAAGATTATGATGCATATTGGTAAAGATTACAGTTGGTTAGGGTTAGTCACCGGAGAGGTGATTATTGGTTTTTTAATTGGGTTTTGTGCGGCGGTTCCCTTTTGGGCCGTTGATATGGCGGGGTTTCTGCTTGATACTTTACGTGGCGCGACAATGGGTACGATATTCAATTCTACAATAGAAGCTGAAACCTCACTTTTTGGCTTGCTTTTCAGCCAGTTTTTGTGTGTTATTTTCTTTATAAGCGGCGGCATGGAGTTTATATTAAACATTCTGTATGAGTCATATCAATATTTACCACCAGGGCGTACTTTATTATTTGACCGGCAATTTTTAAAATATATCCAGGCAGAGTGGAGAACGCTTTATCAATTATGTGTCAGTTTCTCTCTTCCTGCCATAATATGTATGGTATTAGCCGATCTGGCTTTAGGTCTTTTAAATCGGTCGGCACAACAATTGAATGTGTTTTTCTTCTCAATGCCGCTCAAAAGTATATTGGTTCTACTGACGCTCCTGATCTCATTCCCTTATGCTCTTCATCACTATTTGGTTGAAAGCGATAAATTTTATATTTATCTAAAAGACTGGTTTCCATCTGTATGAGCGAGAAAACAGAACAGCCTACAGAAAAGAAATTACGTGATGGCCGTAAGGAAGGGCAGGTTGTCAAAAGTATTGAAATAACATCATTATTTCAGCTGATTGCGCTTTATTTGTATTTTCATTTCTTTACTGAAAAGATGATTTTGATACTGATTGAGTCAATAACTTTCACATTACAATTAGTAAATAAACCATTTTCTTATGCATTAACGCAATTGAGTCATATTTTAATAGAGTCATTGGCTTCTGTACTGCTGTTTCTGGGCGCTGGGGTAATAGTTGCTACTGTGGGTAGCGTGTTTCTTCAGGTGGGGGTGGTTATTGCCAGCAAGGCCATTGGTTTTAAAAGCGAGCATATAAATCCGGTAAGTAATTTTAAGCAGATATTCTCTTTACATAGCGTAGTAGAATTATGTAAATCCAGCCTAAAAGTTATCATGTTATCTCTTATCTTTGCCTTTTTCTTTTATTATTATGCCAGTACTTTTCGGGCGTTACCGTACTGTGGGTTAGCCTGTGGCGTGCTTGTGGTTTCTTCTTTAATAAAATGGTTATGGGTAGGGGTGATGGCTTTTTATATCGTCGTTGGCATACTGGACTATTCTTTTCAATATTATAAGATTAGAAAAGATCTAAAAATGAGTAAAGATGACGTAAAACAAGAGCATAAAGATCTGGAGGGCGACCCTCAAATGAAGACACGGCGTCGGGAAATGCAGAGTGAAATACAAAGTGGGAGTTTAGCTCAATCTGTTAAACAATCTGTTGCGGTAGTGCGTAATCCAACGCATATTGCGGTTTGTCTTGGCTATCATCCCACCGATATGCCAATACCACGTGTCCTGGAAAAAGGCAGTGATGCTCAAGCTAACTATATTGTTAACATCGCTGAACGCAACTGCATCCCCGTTGTTGAAAATGTTGAGCTGGCCCGCTCATTATTTTTTGAAGTGGAACGCGGAGATAAAATTCCTGAAACGTTATTTGAACCCGTTGCAGCCTTGTTACGTATGGTGATGAAGATAGATTATGCGCATTCTACCGAAACACCATAAATGCTTTTGGTATGCTTCTTCAGGCCACTGCGAAGGTTAAGAGGGTAATAGCGTATAGAGCAGTGCTTGACGATAAAGGTGAGAGACTGAAAATAATCGCTTTTAGCCTGGCACAAGCACCAGATAGCGTATTATAAAATTAAACAAGATAATGGATTGGTGCGTCTGAATGGACTCGAACCATCGACCCCCACCATGTCAAGGTGGTGCTCTAACCAACTGAGCTACAGACGCATTAAAATGATGGTGCGTTCAATTGGACTCGAACCAACGACCCCCACCATGTCAAGGTGGTGCTCTAACCAACTGAGCTATGAACGCAACGTTGTAGGTGACAACGGGGACGAATATTAGCGTCACAACCGCAATGAGGCAAGAGGGAAATCGCAATTTTCTTCCTGAAATCACCTGATTGCGGTGGAAATATGCAACATGTCGAGAAAATAGCCGCCATGCGACGGCTATCGTCGTATTATCGCGCAGCGCGCTGCAAAATGATGGCGGACGGCTGACGTTGTAGATAGCGCATCCGTAGCATCATTAACACCGCCGCCGAGGTCAGGCCGATGATGAACCCCATCCAGAAGCCTGCCGGTCCCATACGATCCACCACCAAATCCGTTAACGCCAGGATATAACCGCTGGGTAAACCTAACACCCAGTAGGCGGTAAAGGTGATAAAAAAGATGGAACGCGTATCTTTATAACCGCGCAGAATACCGCTGCCGATAACCTGTATAGAGTCGGAAATCTGGTAAACCGCAGCGAGCAGCATTAATTGCGCGGCAAGCGCCACGACCTCAGGGTTGTCATTGTAGAGCAAAGCAATATGCTTACGCAGAGTAACGGTAAAAATAGCGGTAACCACAGCCATACAAATGCCGACGCCTAAACCGGTACGCGCTGCGGTTTGCGCATCCAGCGTTGAGCCCTGGCCCAGACGATAACCCACTCGAATCGTTACCGCCGCAGCCAGCGACATCGGCAGTACGAACATCAGCGAGCTAAAGTTAAGCGCAATCTGATGACCGGCGACATCCACAATACCTAATGGCGAAACCAGCAGCGCAACGACCGCAAATAACGTCACTTCAAAGAACAGCGCCAGCGCAATCGGCAACCCCAGTTGAATCAGGCGCTTCATGACGACGCTATCAGGTTTGCCAAAGCCTTTTTCATTACGAATATCACGCATTGAACGCGCGTGTTTAATGTAAGAAAGCATGGCGATAAACATCACCCAATAGACCGCCGCAGTCGCAACGCCGCAGCCGATACCGCCGAGTTCCGGCATACCAAAATGGCCATAGATAAAAATATAGTTCACCGGAATATTCACCAGCAGGCCCAAAAATCCCATCACCATACCCGGTTTGGTTTTGGCCAGACCTTCGCACTGGTTTCGCGCTACCTGAAAGAAAAGGTATCCTGGCGCGCCCCACAGCAGCGCGCGAAGATAACCCACGGCTTTATCGGCCAGCGCCGGATCAATATTATGCATAGAGCGGATAATGTATCCGGCATTCCACAGGACGATCATCACCAGCACGGAGACAAAGCCCGCCAGCCAGAACCCTTGTCGAACCTGATGCGCGATACGCTCACGACGGCCGGAGCCATTGAGTTGCGCAATCACAGGCGTCAAGGCCAGCAGTAAGCCGTGACCAAACAAAATGGCGGGAAGCCAGATAGAGGTGCCGATAGCGACGGCAGCCATGTCCGTAGCGCTATAGCCTCCCGCCATGACGGTATCGACGAATCCCATTGCGGTCTGTGCCACTTGCGCAAGGATCACCGGTATCGCTAACGCTAATAACTGACGCGCTTCACTGGTATACTTCTGCACGTATTCACCTTTTATTTTGTTGTTATATGAAAGACTAAAAAGCCGCCGTAGTGGCAGCCAAAAGAAATAGCAGGGGAAATTTCAGTCTATTGTAGCGGGGTATTACTATTTCTCCAGTGAAAAAACAGTTGTTAACGGCGCATTGCTGGCAAGCTGTTTTTCCACCTGCTATTGTGCTGAACAGTTCTGCTTTTATTTATTTCAGGAGTTGAAGATATGTTTACGGGGATCGTGCAGGGTACCGCGAAACTGGTATCGATTGATGAAAAACCCAACTTTCGCACCCATGTGGTGACGTTACCGGACTACATGCTGGAGGGGCTGGAGACGGGGGCGTCGGTAGCGCATAACGGATGCTGTTTGACGGTGACTGAAATAAACGGTAACCAGATAAGTTTTGATCTGATGAAAGAAACGTTGCGCATCACCAATCTGGGCGCGTTGAGGGTAGGTGATGAGGTCAACGTAGAGCGCGCCGCCAAATTCAGCGATGAAATCGGTGGTCATCTGATGTCGGGGCATATTATTACGACGGCGGAGATCGCGAAAATCCTGACCTCCGAAAATAACCATCAGGTGTGGTTTAAAGTGCAGGATGCGTCCCTGATGAAGTATATCCTGTACAAAGGCTTTATCGGCGTCGACGGCATCAGTTTGACCGTCGGCGAGGTAACGCCAACGCGCTTCTGCGTGCATCTCATTCCGGAAACGTTGGAACGTACTACGCTTGGCAGAAAAAAACTGGGTGAGCGTGTGAATATCGAGATCGATCCGCAAACGCAGGCGGTTGTCGATACCGTAGAACGCGTACTGGCTGCGCGAGAAAATGCGGTCAGAAATCAGGCCGACATTGGCTAACGGAAAATAAGATTCCCCCGCATGAAATGCGGGGGAGATGATTAGCGAGGAACGCGCAGTCCGTTTTCAACGCCGCGCGTAAATACCACCTGCCAAAGCTGGATATCACGCGCGCGAAACGCACCCGCGCAGGCGTTGAGATAATAGCTGAACATACGTTTAAAGCGCTCGTTATAATTGCCCGCAATCTCTGGCCAGGCATTGATAAAGCGCTCATGCCACGCCATCAGAGTCGTGTCATAGTCGGCGCCAAAGTTATGCCAGTCTTCCATTACAAAGTGTGATTCGCTGGCCTCGGCGATTTGACGAACAGACGGCAAACAACCGTTGGGGAAAATATACTTATTGATCCACGGATCGACATTATGATCGGTTTTTTTAGAACCAATAGTATGGAGCAGGAAAAGACCATCCGGTTTTAAATTCCTGTCAACGACCTCAAAATAGGTGTTGTAGTTTTTTGGCCCGACATGTTCGAACATGCCGACGGAGACGATTCGGTCAAACTGATCGTTAAGGTCGCGATAATCTTCCAGGAGAATGGAGACATCCAGACCTTCGCAACGCGTCTGCGCCATTTTTTGTTGTTCAGCGGAGATCGTTACGCCCACCACGCTAACGCCATAATGGGTCGCCATATATTGCGACAGACCGCCCCAGCCGCAGCCGATATCCAGCACACGCATCCCCGGTTGTAGCTGTAGCTTTTCGCAAATTAATTTCAGCTTGGCTTGCTGTGCCGCTTCCAGCGTATCGGCATCTTTCCAGTAGGCGCAAGAATATTGCATATAGGGATCGAGCATACGGGAAAAAAGGTCATTACCAAGATCGTAATGTTCCTTGCCGACAATCCAGGCGCGTTTTTTACTTTGTAGATTAATCAGACGCGCGCCGAGGATACGGAGCGTATCTTTAACATGGTGGGGGAGTTGATTTTCAAGACCGGCACGTAAGACTTTGCTGAAGAAAATATCCAGACGCTCGCATTCCCACCAGCCATCCATGTAACTCTCACCTAACCCCAACGATCCTTCCTGAAGGACGCGTTTAAAAAAATCGGGATTCTTAACACGAATGTCAGACGGGGCGGAACCATTAATTGTAATATCCGCGCGACTTAACAATTCGTTGGCGATTCGGTACCAGTTATCATCCGGTACGCTGACTTCTTCTATACACGATGAACTCATAGTTTCTCCATCACTGGACGGTGATCAGAACCTTAAAACAGCGTAGACGCTTTTTTGGCTTTGTGAGAAATCCCACGGACAATTCCGTGAGCCAGTTATCCGACGTAGAACAGAGGAAGGGAGGAGCCCTTGCCGAAAAGGCCATCCATGGTGAATCGGGAACGCTCCGGTTCCCGTTAATGCCTAATAATTATCGTAATATAAACAACCGGGAATCAGTATAGGCCGCAATTTTTGATGATTCAACCGAAAATTGTTAGCGTGCTAATTACCAGCGGTTAACAAGTGTTTAGTGAGACTTGTCGTGGGCGACATTGGCATGGGGAAATCCGGTCTCAGCGCAATCTGCATGAGACTGCATTTTGTAACCTAACGCCGCCAGAACAACGGTAGAGAGCATTACGCTGGTGGTGGTCAGCAGCGGCGTGCTGATGAGCCATGAAACCACCAGGCTTGCCAGGAAACATAACCCCAGTTGCAGCGTATTTTGTAGCGCCGCAGCGCGCCCCGTGGCTTGAGGGAAAGGGCGTAACGCTTGCGCGACGACGATAGGGTAGATGGCGCCATTAGCAATCGCCATTACGCAGAAAGGAATCAGGATCTCCACCAGTGAGGCATTATTCAGAAGGCCCGCTCCCCAGGTGGCGATAACGCTCAGCGCGTACAGCCCTAACAGCCACGGAAGCAATTGGTAGCCCTGCCATTTTTGTAGCGCCGCGCGGCAACCATATCCGCCAATCAGAAAAGCGATGGTTTGCGGAACATAGCTCAGGCCAATCACTGCCGGGCTGTAACCCATCGCGCTGAGAATAAACGGGGACCCTGTTAGCCACGCAAAAAAGCTGGCGGAACAGGCGGCATAAATCAGCACATTACCGCGATAGGTTTTAGAGCGTAACAACGTCGCGAAAGTGAGTTTATCCTGTCCTTCGGTACGCGCTTTTACCGATGGTTTTAAACGCAGCGCCGGCAACATCAGCAACAACGTAATCACGAACAGAGTGGCGAAAATCGCCTGCCATGAGAAATGCGTCAGTATCCAGCTTCCCAGTAAGGGCGCAAGTGCCGGGGATAATCCCACCAGTGGCATGATAGTGGCGAAGATACGATTAATTTTTTGCGAAGGATAATAATCGGTCACCAGCGCTTGCCAGATTACCGTTGCCGCACAAACGCCGACGGCCTGCACAAAGCGCAGCGTCAGCAGTGCTGCCGCGCTTTCTACCCACAGCATCCCCAGACTTCCGAGTGCAAAGATAGATAACCCCAGCAGTAAAATCGGTTTACGGCCATAACGATCCGATAGCGGTCCCCAGAGGAGTTGCGCGACGGCAAAGCCAGCTAAAAACAGGCTGAGGCTGGCGCTGACCGCGGCGGCAGGCGTTTGTAAATCCGCCTGTATGGCGGCAAACGCGGGCAGGTACATGTCCGTAGCCAGAAATCCCAGCACGCTAAGACCGGCTAACCAGACTAAAAAACCTTTTCCAGGTTGCATATTTGTTTCTCTTTCTTATCAGACAGACATTGTCGCAGAGTGTAGGGAGTGAAATTACGGTTGTGAAACGTTAATATTTGTCCAGTGAATTCAAAATTTTTGTAGGCAAATTATGTGGTCGGAATACTCGCTTGAAGTGGTTGACGCCGTAGCGCGCAATGGCAGTTTTAGCGCGGCGGCGCAGGAACTGCACCGTGTGCCTTCAGCAGTCAGTTACACCGTTCGTCAGTTAGAGGAGTGGCTGGCCGTACCGCTTTTTGTACGACGTCACCGTGATGTTGAACTGACGCCTGCTGGCGTCTGGTTTTTAAAAGAAGGGCGTTCTGTTATCAAAAAAATGCAGATCACTCGCCAACAGTGTCAGCAAATTGCTAATGGCTGGCGCGGGCAGTTAGCTATTGCGGTGGACAATATCGTCAGACCAGAACGTACCCGGCAGATGATCGTCGATTTCTATCGCCATTTTGACGATGTGGAACTGCTGGTTTTTCAGGAGGTGTTTAACGGCGTCTGGGACGCGCTCTCCGACGGGCGTGTCGAACTGGCGATTGGGGCGACGCAGGCGATTCCGGTAGGGGGGCGTTACGCTTTTCGGGATATGGGGACCCTGAGCTGGAGCTGTGTAGTGGCAAGCGATCATCCGCTGGCGTCAATGCCTGGGCCGTTAAGCGATGATACCCTGCGCAACTGGCCGTCGCTGGTCAGGGAAGACACTTCGCGAACCTTACCGAAACGGATTACCTGGCTGCTGGATAACCAAAAAAGGGTCGTCGTACCGGACTGGGAGTCATCGGCAACCTGCCTGTCGGCAGGATTATGCGTGGGAATGGTGCCGACGCATTTTGCCCGACAGTGGATAGACAGCGGAAAATGGGTGGCGCTGACGTTAGAGAATCCGTTTCCCGATGCGGCCTGTTGCGTGACGTGGCAGCAAAACGAGGCCTCGCCCGCGCTGGCATGGCTGCTGGACTATTTGGGCGATAGCGAAACGTTGAATCGGGAGTGGCTGCGGGAGCCAGAAGAGGCTCCCGACAGCGGGGATTAACGCCGATAGTCGCGGAACGGGCCGTCAGCGACCGAGCGACGCTCAACTAGGCGTGGATGAACTTCAATAGACTGTGACTCTTCACGCTTATTGACGATGCGATCCAATAGCATATTAAATGCGGTTTCGCCTAAAGAGTCTTTGGGCTGGTGAATCGTCGTCAGCGCCGGGGTAAAGTAACGGGCGTTACGCACATTGTCATAACCGATCACCGAAACGTCCTGCGGTACGCGAAGCCCCATTTCGTCAGCCGCGCAAAGCGCGCCCATCGCCATAATATCGCCGCCGCAGAAAACGGCGGTAGGGCGATGTGACTGCGATAAAATTTGCTGCATCGCGTGGTAACCGGATTCCGGCTCGAAGTCGCCCTGAACAATCCAGTTGTCCGGCACGTTGATCAGCGCCTCCTCCATGGCTTTCATAAAGCCTGCCAGCCGGCCCGCGCCGGTGTTGCGCTCCAGCGGGCCGGGAATAACGCCGATATCCCGGTGGCCGCGCTCAACCAGATAACGACCCGCCATATAGCCGCCTGCAAAGGCGTTATCAATCACCGTGTCGGTAAAATCGGCCTTCGCCTCGCCCCAGTCCATCACCACCATCGGAATATGGCGATACTCTTCCAGCATGGAAAGCAGAGGTTCTGGATACTCAGAACACATCACCAGCAGGCCATCCACGCGCTTTTGCGCCATCATGGACAGGTAGGCGCGCTGTTTTTCCAGGTTATTCCAGGCGTTGCCTAAAATCAGCGTATAGCCTTTCTGGAAACAGTTTTTTTCAACCGCCTCGATAATTTCGGCAAAATAGGCCGCTTCGCTGCTGGTCGCCAGTAAGCCTATCGACTTGGTATGGTTAACCTTCAGGCTACGCGCGACGGCGCTGGGAGAGTAGTGCAGCTCTTTAATTGCCGCCCAGACCGCGTTACGCGTTTCTTCAGCGACAAAACGCGTTTTGTTGATTACGTGTGATACAGTTGTAGTGGAAACGTTTGCTCGTTTCGCTACATCTTTAATTGTTGCCATTACATTTCACTCCAGACCCTCGCTAAGCTCCTGAGAAACGCCAGGTAAACGTTTGCCTACACACACCCTAATCGCAACATCAGGGTTGCGGCACGCCGGAAAAACGACACGGAACGTCAGGAAGGGGTCAATGGCCGTTACGCTAATTCAGTAAGCCTGGAATTTTGTCTGATCTTGAGGAAAAGGGGAAGCGTTAAAAACAGTTATCAATATAAAACATGAGAGATTTTTGTGCGGGAATGTGCAAAAATGCGCTATATCACTTTTTGTGTGGGAATAAAAAGGAGAAAACTTGATGAGTACCGACCTGAAATTTTCGTTGATTACTACGCTGATTGTTCTGGGCGTGATTGTCGCAGGTGGATTAACGGCCGCTCTGCACTGATTTCCTCTCTTCTGAGGGTGGGCGTCTCCTCTATTCTATCCCTCTCTAAAACGCAGAAGGCGTACCTTCTGCGTACTCAGACTTATGCGGCGAGATTTTTCGCAACAAATTCCCAGTTAACCAGCGCCCAGAAATGCTCCAGATAGTTTGGACGGGCGTTGCGGTAGTCGATGTAATACGCGTGTTCCCACACATCAACCGTCAGCAACGGCGTTGCATCCGTAGTCAGCGGCGTACCGGCATTTGAGGTAGAAACGATAGCCAGTTTGCCATCAGCGCTTTTTACCAGCCATGTCCATCCGGAACCAAAGTTTTTGATAGCGGCATCGGTGAACTGCGCTTTAAATTCCGCGAAGCTGCCAAAAGATGCCGCGATAGCTTCAGCCAGTTTCCCGGTCGGTTCGCCGCCAGCGTTTGGCGCCAGGCAGTTCCAGTAGAAGGTGTGGTTCCATACCTGAGCGGCGTTATTAAAGATGCCGCCTTCGGAAGTGCGCACGATCTCTTCCAGCGATTTGCCTTCAAACGCCGTGCCTTTGATCAAATTGTTAAGATTGGTCACGTAAGTCTGATGATGTTTGCCATAGTGATATTCCAGCGTCTCAGCAGAAATATGCGGTGCCAGAGCATCTTTGGCATACGGTAATGCAGGTAATTCGAACGACATTGCTTCTCTCCTTATTATTAATATTGCGCACGCACAATACCCCTGGTGCGCGTAAGGATAGGGTAGCAAATTGAGCGGTGGCGCAAAAGAAGAAGTTATCCTGTCGTTAAACGACAGGATAAAATATTAGCGAATTGTTTTAGGCGTCATCACCCGGCGGGCGCCGACATAATGACGTTGCCAGTATTCTTCGTTCAGTGAAGTGATCTTAATTTCCTGACCGCTGCGCGGAGACTGGATAAACTTACCGTTGCCGACATAGACGCCAACGTGATCGGCGGTGCCGCGCCCTTGCGTACGGAAGAACACCAGATCGCCGTTTTTCAACTCGCTACGCTCAATGGGCGCCGCGTCACGCAGGTGATACATCTCATTCGCCGTTCGGGGGATACGGATCTTCACTAAATCTTTATAGGCATAATAAACCAGACCGCTGCAATCAAAACCGGTGCGCGGCGACGCGCCTCCCCAGTGATACGGTTTACCAATCTGATTCATGAGTTTGGACATCGCGGTTTTCGTCGCTTTTTGTACTTTTGCACGATGCGCATCGGCAATAGAGACCGGCAATGTTCCTTTCCCCTTCACGCAGTGCGGCTTACGGCCTTTACGCGTCGTGCATTTTTCCGTTACGTCAAGGGCGGCGATTGACGTGGGCGCGGTTCTGTTACGACGATGCGTCGTATGACGAGATTTCGTGGAGGCGGTGGTACGTTTTGGCGTAGAAGCGGAAGAAGAACGGCTGGTTTTTGAGGTTTTTTTTACGTTTTTTTTGCTGGTTTTACTGATCTTTTTCGTTGTGCTTTTCTTTTTATCTGCCGTTTTCGTGACATGAGAAACAGCAGGCGTCGCTTTGGCTTGCCTGGAAGCATGGGCCATTGGCGTAAAGGGGAGAGTAGTAAAAAGTAAAGCACAGAGCGTGATCGAGATTTTGTTTATCCGCGCCACTGAGCAATCCTCTGTTAAAGGCAGGCGATTCATGCCTGCGTATGATTTACAAAACCTGATAATTCTAATCTACAAAAGCACAGATTGGTAATTGCTTTTGGTTTCTGAAGCTGTGTTTCGTTAACAGATGTAAAAAAAATAGCAATTAATGCTAAACACGAACGCGTTATCTACAAATCACTGCGCGGCAACCCGCTTAAAAGATATTTTGTATACAACTTATTCCCGCAGACGGTAAAATAATAAGGCATGATGAAAATGTTATTTTCCGTTGCCAGCCTGACCCGTTACAATGACAGGCTTCAGTCGTAAAAGTAGTTTAAGGAAGCGAGACAATGAGCACCACTATCGAAAAAATTCAGCGCCAGATCGCTGAAAACCCGATTCTCCTGTATATGAAAGGTTCACCGAAACTGCCAAGCTGTGGTTTCTCTGCGCAGGCCGTTCAGGCGCTTTCAGCCTGCGGGGAACGTTTTGCCTATGTTGATATCCTGCAAAACCCGGATATTCGCGCTGAATTACCGAAATACGCCAACTGGCCGACATTCCCACAACTGTGGGTGGACGGCGAGCTGGTCGGCGGGTGTGATATTGTGATTGAAATGTATCAGCGTGGTGAGTTGCAGCAGCTTATTAAAGAAACTGCGGCAAAATATAAAACTCAGGAGCCGGACGCAGAGTAATCTGTGCAAGGAGAAAGCGACCTGTAAAGGTCGCTTTTTTACCGCCATCGTGAACAAGAGCGGCGTTGTTAGCCTCGTTATTTGTCCGTCGGCAAAGGTAACGGCCAGCCGCCCAGGCGCTTCCAGCGATTGACAATTTCACAAAACAGCACCGCTGTCCGCTCGGTATCATACAAAGCGGAATGGGCCTTTTCACCATCAAACTCCATACCTGCCGCCAGGCACGCTTTTGATAACACCGTTTGCCCCAGCGCCAGTCCGCTCAATGCCGCGGTATCAAAGGTGACGAACGGATGAAACGGGTTACGTTTCAGCGAGGCGCGCTCTGCGGCGGCCATCATAAAACTGTGATCAAAAGTGGCGTTATGCGCGACCATAATGGCGCGGCTACAACCGCTGTCTTTGATACCTTTACGCACCATTTTGAAAATAGCGTGTAGCGCCTCATATTCACTCACCGCGCCGCGTAGCGGGTTAGAGGGATCGATACCGTTAAACGCAAGCGCTTCCGGCTGTAAGTTGGCTCCAGCGAACGGCTCCACATGGAAATGCAGCGTCGTGTCCGGCATCAGCCAGCCTTGTTCATCCATTTTCAGCGTGATGGCGGCGATTTCGAGCAGCGCATCGGTTTTAGCGTTAAATCCTGCAGTTTCAACATCGATGACGACAGGATAAAAACCACGAAAACGGTCGCACAGACCGGAAAGTTGAGCGTTATCGGACATCTGAGTCTCTTAATACGAAAAAATGCAGCGCGTATTATGGCAAATTTTACGCCGGGATGCAGTAAAACAACGGGCGCAGTGACCTGCGCCCGGCGGGGGATCAGTTACCCAGACCGCGGCCTGCGTCTTTAGCTTCAATCAATTCGATTTTATAGCCATCCGGATCTTCAACGAAGGCGATGATGGTCGAACCGCCTTTTACCGGCCCCGCTTCACGGGTCACGTTGCCGCCGTTCTGACGAATGCGTTCACAGGCTTCAGCGGCATTGTCAACGCTCAGCGCGATATGCCCATACGCATTGCCCATGTCGTAGCTCTCAACGCCCCAGTTATAGGTTAGTTCGATGACCGCTTCTTCCGTTTCCGGACCATATCCCACAAAGGCCAGCGAGTATTTGTATTCCGGATTCTCACTGGTACGCAGCAATTTCATGCCCAGAACGTTGGTGTAAAAAGCGATGGAACGCTGCAAATCGCCGACGCGCAGCATAGTATGCAATAAACGCATTTTCGTTGTCCTTAAAATAGTCAAGATATTCAAAGTATAGCGGCGATGTGCGGCCGCTATCAATGAAATTACAGAGTAGGGTAGTCAGTGTAGCCTTCCGCGCCGCCGCCATAAAAACTTTCGGGACGCTGTGGATTAAGTTCCGCTTTACGTTGCAGACGCGCCACCAGATCCGGGTTAGCGATGTAATCGCGACCAAACGCCACGGCGTTAATCAGCCCTTTTTCGATCAGATCTTCCGCTTTTTCTGGCGTATAGGCGCCAGCGCCGATGATGGGGCCGTGGAAACACGCGCGCACTTTTTCACGGAACGCGTCGCTGTACGGTTCGCCGCCCGCCCAGTCTGGTTCAGACATATGCAGATAAGCAATGCCGCGTTTGCCTAACGCTTCAATCAGATAAAGGGCGTCAGCTTCTTCATTCGGGCCGTTATCGACATTCTGGAAAGTGCCGACAGGAGAAAGGCGGATGCCGATACGGTCCGCGCCCCATTCCTTAATGCCGGCATCAACCACTTCCAGCACCAGACGGGCGCGATTCTCTACGCTGCCGCCGTACCGATCGGTACGGTGATTAGAAGACGGTGAGAGGAACTGGTGCAGCAGATAACCGTGCGCGGAATGCAGCTCCACCAGGTCGAAGCCTGCCTCTCGGGCATTGGCGATAGCCTGGCGGAAATCGTTGACGATCCCGGGGATCTCATGAGTCTCCAGCGCGCGCGGCGTGGAAGTTTCTACGCGGATGGCCTGACCGTTTTCGTCACGCAAAGAGGTGCGGGTTCCCGCATTGATAGCGGATGGCGCGACGGGCGCTTGTCCGCCTGGTTGCAGGCTGGCGTGTGAAATACGGCCCGTATGCCACAGTTGCACCGCCATATGGCCGCCCTGGGCATGGACTCCCTGAGTGATTTTTTTCCAGGCGGCGATCTGCTCATCGCTGTGTAATCCCGGTGCGCCGGCATAGCCTTTCGCCTGTGCGGAGATTTGTGTGGCTTCGCTGATGATCAATCCAGCGCTGGCGCGTTGACGGTAATATTCCGCCATTAACGGCGTAGGAATGTCGCCCGGTTCAATACTCCGCAAACGCGTCAAAGGCGCCATAAATACGCGATTTGTCGCCGTGATGGCACCCACCTTGAGGGGGGTAAACAGTTTTGCTGATGACATAGTGGCTCCTGATATAAGTAGACCGGTCGTCTTGTAATAAAGGAAATAAAAACGCCTGTTACTGCTCAGGCGTTGCAATGATGGTCTTAACATGCGCCAACGCATTTTCCAGCGGCGCGGCGCTACGGGATATTTTGGCCTGCAAATTGGCGCCCAGCCACAGAGCATAAAGTACCTGCGCCTGTGGCAACGGCTGGCCGGTGAAATGTAAACAGTGGCTATTACGGCCATCTTCCAGCGCGCGTGCAAGCAGTGCCATGATCTCCTGCGCCCCTTTATCCATCGTAGAGCGCATATCCTCCGACAGATCGCAGACCTCCGCTGACAGTTTCACCGTCAGGCAACCGCTGATGGCGCCTTGCTGGCAAAACTGCTTTAACGTTTCCTGATACCAGGCGAGAAGACGATCGCGATGATTACCGGGACCGGAGGTGAAGTGCGCCGTAAGACGCTGATGATAGCAGGCGTAATGTCGCTCAAGCATGGCGACGCCGAAGGCTTCTTTCGAGCGAAAGTAGTGATAAAACGACCCTTTAGGCACCTGGGCGGTTTTGAGCAACTCGCTAAGCCCCATGCCGGTAAAACCCCGTTGCATACAAAGCTGCTCGCCGGTGGCCAGCAGATGTTCGCGGGTATCGTGTTCGGTTTGCTTATTCATAGCAGGCAGTATAGTAGACCAGTCGGTCTACTGCAAGCAGAGTTGCCATAATGTCAGTTAGCGTCTTCAATAGTCATAAGCGCCAAACGTTGAGGAGGGGATGTGGCCGAGCAGTTGGAGTTTTTTCCTGTAGCAAGCCCATGTCGCGGTATCTGCCAGTCTGATGAGCGTGGCTTTTGTCGGGGATGTATGCGCAGCCGCGACGAACGCTTTAACTGGCAAAAAATGAGCGATGCCGAGAAACAAAATGTACTGCGGCTTTGTCGCCAGCGTTTCTTGCGTAAAATACGCGCAAATAAGCCTCTCCCATCGGAAGATCCTCAACAACCTTCACTCTTTTAAACGCGGAATTGCGTATACTCAACCTCATTATTCTCTATGAGGAATCTGTTATGGTTCAGCGTGTCACCATCGCTCCACAAGGCCCGGAGTTTTCGCGTTTTGTCATGGGTTACTGGCGTTTGATGGACTGGAATATGTCCGCGCGTCAGTTAGTGAGTTTTATCGAAGAACATCTGGATTTGGGCGTCACTACCGTTGACCATGCGGACATTTATGGCGGTTATCAGTGCGAAGCGGCGTTTGGCGAGGCGCTAACGCTGGCACCGCATTTGCGGGAAAGACTGCAAATCGTCACCAAATGCGGTATTGCGACCACCGCCAGAGCGGAAAATAGACTCGGTCATTATATTACCGATCGCCGCCATATTATTCTGAGCGCCGAACAGTCATTAAAAAATCTGGCGACAGATTATCTGGATATGTTGTTAATTCACCGTCCCGATCCGTTAATGGATGCGGATGACGTCGCCGAGGCGTTTCAACATCTGCACCAAAGCGGCAAAGTGCGCCATTTTGGCGTTTCTAATTTTACGCCAGCGCAATTTACGTTGCTGCAATCGCGCCTGCCTTTCACCCTGGCGACCAACCAGGTGGAGATCTCGCCGGTTCACCAGCCTTTGTTGCTGGACGGCACATTAGATCAATTACAGCAACTGCGTATTCGTCCGATGGCCTGGTCATGTCTTGGCGGCGGTCGGCTGTTTAATGATGAGGCTTATCAGCCGTTGCGCCAGGAACTTTCCGTTATCGCGCAAGAACTCAACGCCAGTTCTATTGAACAGGTGGTCTATGCCTGGATTTTACGTTTGCCGTCGCAGCCGCTGCCGATTATTGGCTCGGGTAAAATCGAACGCGTACGCGCCGCACTAGAAGCGGAAACGCTGTCATTGTCGCGTCAACAGTGGTTCCGAATCCGCAAGGCGGCACTGGGTTATGACGTGCCGTAATCGCCAACTCGTTGACTTTCCGTACATGTTTTCGCCAGTGGTTTACACTTAACAGGCGACCACATGTAACGGAGGTTTTATGAAGCGATTAAGTTTAGCGATGGTGACGCTGCTGGCCTGTGCGGGTGCGCAGGCTGCCAGCGAGAAAGTAGAGATGAATCTGGTGACGGCGCAAGGCGTAGGACAGTCTATCGGCACCGTCGTCATCGATGAAACCGAAGGCGGCTTAAAATTTACCCCACACCTTAAAGCGTTGCCGCCGGGCGAGCATGGTTTTCACATTCATGCCAACGGTAGCTGCCAGCCCGCGATTAAAGACGGCAAAGCGGTTGCCGCAGAAGCCGCTGGTGGTCATCTGGACCCACAAAATACCGGTAAGCATGAAGGACCGGAAGGTCAGGGGCATCTGGGCGACCTCCCGGTGTTAGTCGTTAATAATGATGGTATCGCCACCGAACCGGTTACTGCGCCGCGTCTGAAGTCTCTTGATGAAGTGAAAGATAAAGCGCTCATGATCCATGTGGGCGGCGATAACATGTCCGATCAGCCGAAACCGCTCGGCGGCGGCGGAACGCGTTACGCCTGCGGCGTCATTAAATAACCCGGAGACAGTGTTCCCTGCGCTGGAGCCTGTTCCAGCTGCGACAGCGAACAGTGTAAACGCCAGATAATCGCCGCCAGTTCATGCGCGGCGGGTTGATGATGATGTGCGAGCGTGTCGCAGATACGCTGTAGTTCCTGTAGCGTGACGGCAAGCGGGCGTTGCTGTACGCCGCGCTCGCTCATCACATCGCGCAGCAGGGATATACAAATATCCCGCACCCGGGAAAGCGGATCGGAACGCGACTCCCAGGCGCGCAGCTGCCACACCACATGCGAGCAGTTCAGCAGCACCACTCCCCAACGTAATAACCACCGGCGCGCCAGCGCATCCTGACTATTGCTGAGCTGACTGACGTGATGATAGGTCAGCGATTCAAACTCGCTTTCGTTATGGGAAGGGTGACGGCTAAGCTGATCGACGAAATCCCGGCGTAGCGCGCGGATATGGCGGCGGCTTTTTACGGCATCGGAACCGGGGCGCAAAATCGCAAACGCCAGCCAGGAAATCGCGACGCCGACGATCTTGGCGGTATTATCGTTAAGGAAGTCGGCGAAGTCGTACACCGGTGGATTGGTCACGGCGATGAATGAGCCCATAAAAACGATAAGCTGCCCCCACAGTCCCGCCAGCTTAGGCATCTGCAGTTTAAGCAGTTGCATCGTGACGAACAGCGGAAAAAGGAAAAGCAAGAATTGCCACAGATCGGTGATTTGCACCATCAGGCCAAATTTCACCACGAAGCTGAATAAGGACAGCAGCACTAAAGTACGCATCAATAAGGAAAGCGACTTAAACGGCGTGGCGACGATGGAGTAGAGGACGCAACTGATCGCCGCCAGGGTTAATGCGCCGGGCCCGGATTCCCATTGCGCGCCAATACTCCAGGCGCCAATTACCGTGAGCGTGCAAAAGGTACGCACGCCGCTCCAGATGGCCTCTGCGTTATCCGTATGCCGCGCAAGGCCGGGAGTGCGGCGGATATGGATTTGATCTACCGGCGCGCCGCTTTCGATCAGATATAACTGACGGCTGCTGCGCAGATATAGCTGGCAAAAATAGCGTAATCGCTGCCAGAACGCGAGGTGACGATAATCCTGTTCATCCTGCGGGCGTAGCGGCGCAATAATCCGCGCCACGGTGTAGCTGTCCGCGCGCGGTTTTGCCAACTCAGCTAAGAGTTGTTCAATGACTTCGCGGCTGTTTTCCGGCGGCGTCGGCCAGTTTAAAAGCACTCTACGCAGACTGGAGATCACGCTGGTTAGCCGTAATTGCTGGTGTAACAATGCATTTAGCAATGCATTCTGGCGGCGAAAACGGTAGTGACTCCAGAAGGCCTGAATACGCAGCAGGTTCATGGTCAGGATTTGCCCAATGACCCCCTCATGCGCGGAGCGGATAGCGTCGGTAGTCTCCGGCTGCCACAGTAGACTGGCATGTTCCAGCAAGCGCGCATGCATGTTTTTCAACGCGGTGAGCAGGGCGGTACCATCCGATGTGCTGGGTAGGATCATCATCATCATGCCGCCACAGAGGATGCCGACGATAACTTCACATACACGTGCCTGGGCGATATCCCACAACTGCGTGATTTCTACAATATTAACCATCGGGAACGCGATGATCGCCGCCGTGTAGCCGGACAACTGGAAAGCATAAGCGGCATTATTGGTAAAATGCGCGCAGGCCCAGGTACAAAAACCGATCCAGGCGGCCATGCTAAATAAGAACAACCAGGGTTCATTCAGCGTATGGCCGGCAATAATTAACGCGGCGGTCGCGCCGAGTAAACTCCCGGCAATACGCCCCAGACTTTTACTGATTACGCCGCCTACGGTCGGAAAGCTCACCACTGCGGCCGAAGTCATCGCCCAGTAGGGCTCATCCAGATTGAGATAATAAGCGAATGTCAGCGCGAGACACATGGCAATGGTATTGCGCAACGCGTAACGCCATTGGCCGGAGGTCGCTTTAAACCAGGGCGTATTTCGCAGGGCCGGCAGGGAGAGTTTCATTACTGCTGTCCAATGGCTACGCTGCAGGTAGTGCCGGAGACGAGCGTGATATCCTGCGGCAAAGCGTCAAATTCGATACGTACCGGTACGCGTTGCGCCAGACGTACCCACGGTACGTTGGGTTTGATATCGGGCACTAAACCGGAGTCACTTTCCACGCTTTGATCGTAAATAGCGCGCCCGATACTGCCAACGTGACCCTGTAACTTAACATTGCCACTATACAGTGTTATTAATGCAGGCTCACCTTCGCGGATGTGGCGTAGTTTGGTTTCTTCGAAATATCCCATTACATAAAATGAATGGCTATCTACCAGGGCGAAAAGTGGCTTACCAGTACTGGCATAATCACCGGTACGCGTGGAAAGGTTGGTCACCCAGCCGGATACCGGCGCTTTTACTTCCGTCTGGCTAAGCTGCCACTGCGCCTGTTTTAACGTCGCCAGTGCGACATCTACGCTGGCCTGCATCGCTTTAACATTCAGATTGGCGCTATCCAGATCTTCAGCAGAGATGTAGTTACGCGATAAATGTCGACGTCGATCGGCTTCATTATTCGCTTTTGCCAGATCGGACTGCGCTTTGGCCAACTGCGCCTGTGCGTTAAGTTCTGCAATATGGAAGGGCGTTTTATCAATGACAAAGAGAACGTCCCCGGCGTTGACGAACTGATTATCTTTGATATTGAGTTGGGTAATGCTGCCAGAAACCTGCGGCGTTACGCTGACCTGTTCCGCGCGGATTTTACCATCGCGCGTCCATGGCGATTGCATATAGTAATTCCATAACCACCATGCGGCCAGAACGGCGACGACGGCGACAATGAGAGTAGAAAAATATTTTATTGTTTTTAACGACATATTTACCACGCGATCAGTAAAACGAGGCCCAGACATACGCAAAGCGTAAAGAGGGAGAGATCCATTAACAGGGGATGCCAGATTTCATCAGAGTATATCCGGTCACGCAGGAGTCGGTGAATAAACAACCAGATAACGAACCCAAGCGCAAAGGCTTTAAAGAATGGCGGAAAGTAAACAGATGCTCCCAACATGAGATCTTGTAAGGGCAATCCTGTGGCGTTGAGTATACACTTCACAAGCAATGTTCCTTTGCGTCAGACATCGATGCTTTAGTTTTAGCCAAAACTGAGGCTACAGGTGCCAGGTGCGCACTATGCACTATGTCTGAAAAAATGTCTATTGGTAAGCAAATTTAGCAATACATTTGTTTTGAGAATACAAATACTGCACACTATTCTAAAATCAGTATAATAACTTAGCAAGCTAATTATAAGGAGATGAAATTGGAATCGCCACTAGGTTCTGATCTGGCACGGTTGGTGCGCATTTGGCGTGCTCTGATTGACCATCGCCTCAAGCCTCTGGAATTGACGCAGACACATTGGGTCACGTTGCACAATATTCATCAATTGCCGCCTGACCAGTCGCAGATTCAATTGGCTAAAGCGATAGGCATTGAGCAGCCATCGCTGGTACGCACGTTGGATCAACTTGAAGATAAGGGGCTAATTTCGCGGCAAACCTGCGCCAGCGATCGTCGCGCTAAGCGGATTAAACTGACCGAAAAAGCGGAGCCGCTGATCGCTGAGATGGAAGAGGTCATTCATAAAACGCGCGGTGAAATTTTGGCTGGGATTTCTTCAGAGGAGATTGAGCTTCTGATTAAACTTATCGCCAAACTTGAACACAATATTATGGAATTGCACTCTCACGATTGAGGTGCAGGGGCATACGTGTGGCCATGTGACCACACGTAAAGCCTGGTTTAGCGTGGAGAGACGGTAACCTGGCTGCCGTTGCTGGCCAGCACGACACGCTGACCTGCCGAGAAACGCGTATTTCCTTGTTTCTGCACAACCATAATGGTGTTGCCATCGTCTTTACGAATTTCCAGTTCCACACCCTGGGTTTTATTCATTGCGCTCTGGACGCCCTGGCCCGCTACGCCGCCAGCCACCGCGCCTGCCGCGGTCGCCAGTGAACGACCCGTACCGCCGCCGATAGTGTTGCCGAGGAATCCGCCCAACACCGCGCCGCCGATAGCGCCAATCACGTTAGAATCATCACCGCCCTGAATTTGAACCGGACGAACGTTAACGATAGTACCGTACGTTACATTCTGAACTTGTTTAGCCTCGGATGCGGTATAAACATCACCCGAAAGGCTATCATTGTTAACACACCCCGCTAGGGATAACCCCATCAGTGAAACGGCCAGTACACGTTTAATCATTTACCCATCTCCTGTTCTTCACGAAACGCTATTTCAGCATCCCTATAGCTAAATTATATGGCATTTATGCAGTTAAGGTCATATCTTCTGCCGAAAGAATGTAAAAATCATAATCAGAAGTTAATTAACTAATCTTAAACGAAGTGGGAAGCAAGAAAAGATAGGTTATTGATATCCGTGGACGGCACGGCAAAAAACGTGACGCGGGCATCGCATTGCAAAATACGTTATGCCGAGTGTTAAGGCTTAACCCAGCTTAATAAGGAAGAGGTATGAAATCGGGCCGTTTTATTGGCGTTATGTCCGGGACCAGCCTTGATGGTGTGGATGTTGTACTGGCGGCAATTGATGAAACCATGGTTGCGCAACAGGCAAGTCTCACCTGGCCCATTCCCGTTCATCTGAAAAAAGGCATTCTCGATATTTGCCAGGGACAGCCGCTTACGCTCTCGCAACTCGGCCAGCTTGATACCCAGTTAGGCCGGCTTTTTGCACAGGCGGTTAATGCGCTGTTAGCGCAACAACGTTTGCAGCCGCGGGATATCGTCGCCATTGGTTGTCATGGGCAAACGGTCTGGCATGAACCGACCGGCGAGGCCCCGCATACGCTGCAAATTGGCGATAATAATCACATCGTCGCCCATACGGGGATTACAGTGGTCGGCGATTTTCGGCGGCGGGATATTGCGCTGGGCGGACAAGGCGCGCCGTTGGTGCCTGCTTTCCATCACGCGCTGTTGGGACATCCGACGGAAAAACGTATGGTCCTGAATATCGGCGGCATCGCCAATTTATCTCTGCTTTTCCCCGGACAGGCGGTGCGCGGGTACGACACGGGGCCGGGTAATATGTTGATGGATGCGTGGATTTGGCGACAATGCGCGCAGCCCTACGACAAAGACGCGGCATGGGCGAAAGAAGGTCAGGTTATTCTTCCATTGCTGCAAAAGATGTTGCGCGATCCGTACTTTGCTGCGTCGGCGCCCAAAAGTACAGGACGCGAATATTTCAACTATGGCTGGTTAGAGCGCCATCTTGCGGCTTTCCCTGGCGCAGACGCGCGCGATGTACAGGCCACGCTGGCGGAGCTGACGGCGGTCTCCATCGCCCAACAGGTGCTGCTCAACGGCGGCTGCGAGCGGCTGATGGTCTGTGGCGGCGGTGGCCGGAATCCGTTAGTGATGGCCCGTCTGGCGGCGCTGTTGCCAGGTATCGAGGTTTCGACCACCGATAAGGCGGGGATCAGCGGCGATGATATGGAAGCGCTGGCCTTTGCCTGGCTTGCCTGGCGAACGCTCGCGGGCCTGCCGGGAAATTTGCCTTCCGTGACGGGGGCTACAGAAGCCAGTGTTTTAGGCGCTATTTACCCGGCTAACCCAATAACTCAGAGTTAACTGAATTTTTCCCTGACCCTATATCGGTAAACTGGCAAGGTCAGGAAGGGGCGTTTGCCCTTCCAGAAGCAGGAGAGCTTTCGGGATATGCCTATGAAAAAGATCGCAATAATGTGTTTACCTGTGCTGCTGACCGGCTGTAGCGTTTATCAACAATTTGTTGAACGTATGCAAACGGATACGCTGGAATACCAGTGTGATGAGAAGCCGCTTACCGTTAAAGTCAATAACCCGCGTGAAGAGGTCAGTTTTGTTTATGACAATAAGCTGCTGACCCTGAAGCAAGGAATCTCGGCCTCGGGCGCGCGTTATACCGACGGGATTTATGTTTTCTGGTCGCAAGGCGAGAGCGCCACGGTCTATAAACGAGACAGAATTGTGCTTAATAACTGTCAGTTACAAAATCCGAAGCGTTGAGATTTTCAGTATGGGGGCGCACAATAGCGCCACCCACTGATTATTTCTGATCAACGCCATGTCTGATAACGACCAATTGCAGCAGATCGCGCATCTGCGCCGTGAATACACGAAAGGCGGCTTGCGTCGCCGCGATTTACCCGCTGAACCGTTAACCTTATTTGAGCGCTGGCTTGGGCAAGCGTGCGACGCGCGACTGGCCGATCCGACGGCAATGGTCGTGGCGACCGTAGATGACAAGGGGCAACCGTACCAGCGTATTGTATTGCTCAAGCATTATGATGAAAAAGGCCTGGTCTTTTATACCAACCTGGGAAGCCGCAAGGCGCATCAAATTGAGCACAATCCGCGTATCAGCCTGTTATTTCCCTGGCATATGCTTGAACGCCAGGTGATGGTGACAGGCAAAGCCGAGCGTCTCTCCACTCTTGAGGTGGTGAGGTATTTCCACAGCCGTCCGCGCGACAGCCAGATCGGCGCATGGGTCTCTAAACAATCCAGCCGGATTTCCGCGCGCGGTATCCTCGAAAGCAAATTCCTGGAGCTCAAGCAGAAGTTTCAACAGGGCGAAGTGCCGCTACCCAGCTTCTGGGGCGGTTTTCGCGTGAGTATTGAACAGATGGAGTTCTGGCAGGGCGGCGAACATCGTCTGCACGATCGCTTTTTATACCAACGCGACGACGGCGCATGGAAAATCGACCGTCTTGCGCCCTAAAGATGCAAAAATCTTGTTTTAAGCACTGGTGCGGATGAATCCGCCGTTTTATGCTATGTCTCTTTCGCGTCTGGCGAAAAGTCGTGTACCGGCAAAGGTGCAGTCGTTTTATACATGGAGATTTTGATGGCAAGCAGTAACTTGATTAAACAATTGCAAGAGCGGGGGCTGGTAGCCCAGGTGACGGACGAAGACGCGTTGGCAGAGCGACTGGCGCAAGGCCCGATCGCGCTCTATTGCGGCTTCGATCCTACCGCTGACAGCTTGCATTTGGGGCATCTGGTTCCATTGTTATGCCTGAAACGCTTCCAGCAGGCAGGGCACAAACCTGTTGCGCTGGTAGGCGGCGCGACCGGTCTGATTGGCGACCCGAGCTTTAAAGCTGCCGAGCGTAAACTGAACACTGAAGAGACCGTTCAGGAGTGGGTGGCGAAAATTCGTAAACAGGTTGCCCCATTCCTGGACTTTGATTGCGGCGAAAACTCCGCCATCGCGGCCAATAACTATGACTGGTTCGGCAGCATGAATGTGCTGACTTTCCTGCGCGATATCGGTAAACATTTTTCCGTTAATCAGATGATCAACAAAGAAGCGGTGAAGCAGCGTCTGAACCGTGACGATCAGGGTATCTCTTTCACGGAGTTCTCTTATAACCTGCTACAGGGGTACGACTTCGCTTGTCTGAATAAACTGCACGGCGTTGCCTTACAGATTGGCGGTTCTGACCAGTGGGGGAACATCACTTCCGGTATCGACCTGACCCGTCGCCTGCACCAGAATCAGGTATTTGGTTTGACCGTTCCGCTGATCACCAAAGCTGACGGCACGAAATTCGGTAAAACCGAAGGCGGCGCTGTCTGGCTGGATCCGAAGAAAACCAGTCCGTACAAATTCTACCAGTTCTGGATTAACACCGCAGATGCCGATGTTTATCGCTTCCTGAAATTCTTCACTTTTATGGACATTGAAGAGATCAATGCCCTGGAAGAAGAAGATAAAAACAGCGGTAAAGCGCCGCGCGCGCAGTATGTACTGGCCGAGCAAGTGACGCGCCTGGTTCATGGTGAAGAGGGGCTGGTCGCGGCGAAACGGATCACTGAATGCCTGTTCAGCGGTTCACTGAGCGCGCTGAGCGAAGCTGACTTTGAGCAGTTGGCGCAGGACGGCGTACCGATGGTTGAAATGGAAAAAGGCGCCGACCTGATGCAGGCGCTGGTAGATGCCGAACTCCAGCCGTCGCGTGGTCAGGCGCGTAAGACTATCGCCTCCAACGCTGTCACTATCAATGGTGAAAAACAATCCGATCCTGAATACATCTTTAACGATGAGGACCGTCTGTTTGGCCGCTATACCTTATTACGTCGCGGCAAAAAGAACTATTGTCTGATTTGCTGGAAATAAGGCATTAAGTAACAGGGAGTGAGAAATCACTCCCTTATTTTTGATGTTCAGGTAAAAAAATGAAGAATATCCTCGCTATCCAGTCCCATGTTGTTTTCGGACATGCGGGCAACAGCGCCGCCGAATTTCCCATGCGCCGTCTTGGCGCGAATGTTTGGCCGCTGAATACCGTTCAGTTTTCTAACCACACGCAATATGGTAAATGGACCGGCTGTGTCATGCCGCCCAGCCATCTGACTGAGATTGTCCAGGGGATTGCGGACATTGGCCAGTTAGCGCACTGCGACGCCGTACTTAGCGGTTACCTGGGATCTGCCGAGCAGGGAGAACACATTCTCGGTATTGTGCGCTAGGTTAAAGCGGCAAATCCGCAGGCAAAATATTTCTGCGATCCCGTGATGGGGCATCCGGAAAAGGGCTGTATCGTGGCGCCTGGCGTCGCAGAGTTCCATGTGCGTTATGCGCTACCCGCCAGCGATATTATCGCGCCTAACCTGATTGAACTGGAAATTCTCAGCAAACATAGCGTGAATAATGTGGATGACGCCGTGCAGGCGGCGCGTGAACTGATTGCTCAGGGGCCAGAAATTGTACTGGTAAAACATCTCGCCCGCGCCGGTTACAGTTCAGAACGCTTTGAAATGCTGCTGGTGACAGCGCAGGAAGCCTGGCATATTAGCCGTCCGCTGGTGGATTTCGGCTCACGTCAGCCGGTTGGCGTTGGCGATGTCACCAGTGGTTTATTGCTGGTCAAACTTTTGCAGGGCGCGACGTTGCAGCAGGCGCTGGAGCACGTTACGGCGGCAGTCTATGAGATTATGATCGCCACCAAAACGATGCAGGAGTACGAACTGCAGGTCGTGGCGGCCCAGGACAGGATCGCTAACCCTGAACATTACTTCAGCGCAACGCGGCTGTAATTATTGCTGCTAAAAAGAGGCCGGATGGCGGTACAGCGAGCTATCCGGCAACATGACATTAATTCAGTCCTTCCGCTTTAAGCGCTGCCGCAACGGTCGGTCTTTTTGCGACACGCTGCATATAACTTTCAATATGCGTTAACCCGTCCATATTCAGTTTTACGCCATAGGCCCAACGCAATACGGTAAACAGATAAGCGTCTGCAATGGTAAAACGCTGGCCGCAAATCCACTGGTCGTCTGAAAGCGACTCATCCACATACTGCAATTTCTTTTCCAGACCGGCGCGAACGGCGGGTTTGAGTGTTTCCGGCGTGTCAGGGCGGAACAGCGGGGTAAAGCCTTTATGCAGTTCCGTTGCAATATAGTTGAGCCATTCCAGCGTATGATAGCGAGCAAGGCTACTTACCGGCGCCAGAAGCTGGCGGTCGGGAACGCTGTCGGCGAGGTACTGCATAATGGCGACGCCTTCAGTCAACAGTGTGCCGTCATCCAGCAGCAGAGCCGGAACCTGTCCTTTAGGGTTGACTGCCAGGTAATCATCACCATTTTCCAGGCGTTTTTTTGCGAGATCGACGCCATCAAGCGTAAAGTCTTTGCCAATTTCGCGCAGGGTAATATGGGAGGCAAGAGAGCAGGCACCCGGTTTGTAGAACAGTTTCATCGGTAACTCCTTTTTGCTGAGGTTTAAAGTATGGTAGTGCGGGGACGAGCAAAAAAAAGCCGCTAACGCACAGTTAGCGGCCTGAATGTTGTTTCCCGGAAAATTAAACTGTAGCGGCTTTAGAGCCTTTTTCAGCGGTATCATCGTCCTGGGTCATACGGTTCAGCTTAGGCGCTGTCAGCAGCATCAGGATGGCGATAACGGCGGTTGCTATGCCAATCTGCATAAACACGCGACCATAGACTTCCAGGGACATCAGTGGGTCAGTCACGTCGCTCGGCACAGCCATCAGGTTGGCGACATAACCGCCGATGATGTTAGCGCCTGCCGTTGTCAGGAACCAGCTACCCATGATGAAGCCCATCAGACGCTGCGGAACCAACTGTGCGACCATTGCCAGGCCCAGACCGGAGATCATCAGCTCACCGATACTTTGCAGGCCGTAGCTTGCGATCAGCCAGTTTACGGATACGATGCCGGCATCGTTCGCAAATTTGGCGCCCAGCGGCAGAATCAGGAACGCGCCGGAACACAGCACCATACCAATGGCGAATTTCATCGGCATCGGCAGCGTATCGCCCATCCTGTTATAGATAGCGGCCAGAATCGGGCTGCCGATAATGATCCAGAATGGGTTCAGCGCCTGATACTGTTCCGGTTCGAACGCGATACCGAGAATAGAGTGCTCGACGTTACGAATGGCAAAGAAGTTCAGCGACGTCGGCATCTGGCTGTACAGTACGAAGAAGATAATCGCCTGCAGCATCAAAATAAAGGCGACGATCATTTTACGGCGAGCCGCGCCGTGCATGGAAAACGCTTCTTTACCGAAGATAATGACGATGCCAAGAGCGATTACGCCCAGCACCATACGCGCGATATCCTGGTTGTGCAGCAGCCAGGTGGCGACCGCAATCAGAATGACAATACCCACGATTGTCAGCAGCAGATTACGGAAGTTGATCGGTTCAAAGTCGGGTTTGGAACCGTAGCTTTTCACCCAGCGCTGGCAGAAAGCAAAGTTAACGACGGTTATCAGCATACCGACGACGCTAAGCGCAAACGCGGTGCTCCAGCCATAACGCGCCGCCAGCCACGGCGTCGCCAGCATAGAGAAGAAGGAGCCGATGTTGACGGACATATAATACATCGTAAATGCGCCGTCGAGACGCGGATCGTCCTTCGCGTAACAGGTAGACAGCAGGGAAGACGGGTTAGCTTTAAACAGACCGTTACCCACAGCGATAGCCGCCATGCCCATATAGACGATGCCAGCGTCATGACCAGACCATGCGACCAGCGCATAACCGATAGCCAGCACCACGGCACCCAGCATAATAACGCGTTTGGTGCCCAGAATTTTATCACCTAACCAACCGCCAATGGCGACCAGGCCGTACACCAGCGCACTGAAGGAAGAGAAAAGGGTGATGGAATCCGCTTCTGACATACCCAGTTGTTTTACCAGGTAGACGGCCATAATGCCTTGCAGGCCGTAATAACCAAAACGCTCCCATAACTCTATCGAGAAGATGAGATAGAACGCCTTCGGTTGTTTGAAAGCGTTCAAACTGACGCTTTCAGTTGGTTTTTTGTTTGCAGTAGACACTTTTACCTCTTTTTTACGCCCCGTATTAACAGGGATTGTCTGGCGCGTGATGAGTCAGACTCATCCGTCCGATTGTTATATTGGAGGGGAAACGGCAGGTAATGTTCACTATCTTTCCTCTCCAGACAAGAGCTTTGTAATAATCTGTTACATATAACTCTTCTGGTTGAATCGTCCGATGTCAGAAATGTTATCCAGCGTTAAATTTCTTCATTTGAAGAATGGCAGATTTTTACACTGCAAAAAGGCCATTAGTTTGGGTGAAAGGCGATATCTTCTGCTATTTAAGGTAAAAAGCAGTGATATAGGCCATTATCTGAAAAAATGGCAGAGTAATGTTTTGTAGTGAAAACGGGGCGTCAGTCTATCCGGTTGTAAATGTAACCTTAGATGTCATTAAATTTCACATGAAGTTATCAAAGTGATCCTGATCACGGATAGATAGAAATTTTTGCGATTAAAAAAATGATTAACCTGACGTGGAGGGAAAACGAAAGCACATTACATCAGAAAAAGGACAGAGACTGGAATGATTGATGGCTAAAATAGATCCAGGCCGAAGGTGGGAGCGCGCTGGCGTGACGGACGCACTCCGACCATATCAAATATCGACTTTTTCTTTGTATTCGCAAAGGTCTTCAATGAGGCAGGAGCCGCAGCGGGGTTTTCGGGCGATACAGGTATAGCGACCATGCAAAATTAACCAGTGATGGCAGTCCACTTTGAACTCATTCGGCACCACTTTCAGCAACTTCTCTTCTACCTGCTCGACATTTTTACCCGGCGCGAACTGCGTTCGGTTGCATACACGAAATATATGCGTATCAACGGCGATGGTCGGCCAGCCGAAGGCGGTATTTAGCACCACGTTAGCGGTTTTACGCCCCACGCCGGGAAGCGCTTCCAGCGCCGCCCGATCCTCCGGCACTTCGCCATTATGCTTGTCCAGTAAAATACGGCAGGTCTTAACCACGTTTTCCGCTTTACTGTTAAATAAGCCGATAGTTTTGATATAGGATTTCACGCCCTCTACGCCCAGCTCCAGCATCGCGGCTGGCGTATTGGCGACCGGGTAAAGTTTGGCGGTAGCCTTGTTCACGCTGACGTCGGTTGCCTGCGCGGAAAGCAACACGGCAATCAGCAACTCAAATGGCGACGTGAAATTGAGTTCCGTTGTGGGGTGCGGGTTGCTGTCGCGCAGGCGCGTCAGAATTTCCAGCCTTTTTGCTTTGTTCATCAGACTTTCCCTGTTTCACCTGCCGGAACTGCGGAAGGCGCGGTTTCGGCGCGGCGTTTCTTCATTTTTTCATCAATAAGATATTTTACCGCCAGCATGAGTCCCAGACCGATAAACGCGCCTGGCGGCAGCATCGCCAGCAGGAAAGGCGAGTCGGTGTGAAATATCTCGACCCGTAATACTTTTGCCCAGCCTCCCAGCAGGCTATCCGCGCCATCGAAAAGCGTACCATTCCCGAGGATCTCGCGCAGTGAGCCCAGCACGGACATCGCGCCTGTCGCGCCCATGCCGATAGAAAAACCGTCCAACGCGGAAAGCCACGGTCCTTTTTTCGCGGCAAACGCTTCGGCGCGACCAACAACAATGCAGTTCGTTACAATCAGCGGAATAAAAATCCCTAAAGACTGATACAAACCGAACGCATACGCATTGATCAGCATCTGTACTGCGCTTACCACCGAGGCAATGATCATAACGTAAATCGGGATACGGATTTCTGCCGGCGTCCAGCGACGTAGTGCGGACACCGTAAGGTTGGTCAGCGTTAATACCAGCGTTGTGGCCAGACCCAGCCCCAGAGCGTTGGTTGCCGTAGACGTCACTGCCAGTAAAGGGCACAGGCCAAGTAGCTGCACCAGAGCAGAGTTATTTTTCCATAACCCCTGAACAACAATGTCTTTTATTTCGCTCATGGCTATTCTCCACAGGCGGTTAAATGGGGGAGCTGAGCGGGCAGTGATTCGGCGTACAGCCCGGCGCGTTTAACCGCATTCACTACGGCACGCGGCGTTATTGTCGCCCCGGTAAATTGATCAAAATCACCGCCATCTTTTTTCACCGCCCAGTGCGTATCATTTTCACCGCTGATGGTTTTACCGCTAAAGTGGGTAATCCAGTCAGACAAACGGCGCTCAATTTTATCACCTAACCCTGGCGTCTCATGATGTTCCGTCACGCGCGTCCCCAGGACGGTACCGTTGAAATCTGCGCCAACAATAAGCTGGATAGCGCCGGAATAGCCATCTGGCGCGGTGGCCTCAATGATGGCCGCTACGGGTTTATCATCCTTGCGAGCGATAAAAACACGGTGTGTGCCTTTGCCGAGGGCGGGCGCATCGACCAGATAACAGCTCTCTTGCAGATTATTATTGTAACGATCTGGCGGCAATACCTGATCGAACAAGGCATGTTGTTGTTGCAGCGCTTGTTCGTGGATGGTTGATTTTGTCATCTGATTAATCACCGCGGTCAATCCCGTAGAGCCTGCGGCAAAAAGCGCCAGCGTAATACCGTGTTTACGAATCGTTTTCAGCATGGTTTATCCTTTGCGATGTCCATAGACGCGGGGGCGCGTGTAGTAGTCGATCAGAGGAACCGTGATATTCGCCAACAGGACAGCAAAAGCAACGCCGTCCGGATAGCCGCCGAAGCTACGAATCAGCCACACTAATACCCCAGCCAGCGCGCCGAAAATTAAACGTCCACGGTTGGTCGTGGAGGCGGTAACCGGATCCGTTAAGATAAAAAATGCGCCCAGCATGGTGGCGCCTGACAGCAGATGAAGCTGCGGCGAGGCCAGCGTAGCGGGCGAGAAAAGCCAACCTAACGCGGCGCATAGCGCCAGCGTGAGCAGAAAACTGACCGGGATATGCCAGCGGATAGCTTTTTGCCACAGCAGGAATACGCCGCCGACAAGCCAGGCGAGGTTAACCCACTGCCAGCCCACGCCAGCCAGCGCGCCGCTGTATATCGGGTACTGCATGATTTGCTCAACGGAGTGCCCGGCGCGCAAGGACGTTTTAAACGTATCCAGCGGCGTCGCCTGGCTGATACCGTCAATACCGATACGTAGCAGCGTCATATCGCCGCCGCTGGCGGTATGCCCGGTAAAAATCATCCGCAACGTGTCCAGCATATCGGGCGTTGTTGCGGCTATTTCATAAGGCGGCAACCAGCTTGTCATTTGCACCGGAAAGGAAATTAATAGCACCACGTAACCGATCATGGCCGGATTAAAGGGGGTTTGTCCCAGCCCGCCATATAACTGTTTAGCGATAATAATGGCGAATCCGGTTCCCAGCACGACCATCCACCATGGCGCAAGCGGAGGGATGCTGACCGCCAGCAAAAGCCCCGTCAATAACGCGGAATAATCCTGCAGGTGACTGGCGACCGATTGTTTGCGCAGCCTGAGGACAATGGCTTCCGCGACGAGCGCTGTGATGGCTGCCAGAACGATCTGGAAAAGCGTTCCCCAACCAAAAAACCACGTCTGCGCGGCAATCCCCGGCAGAGCGGCGATTACTACCAGTAACATGATTCGCGATGTCTGGCGCTGGTTATGGGTATAAGGCGAGCTTGCGATTCTGAATACCATTTAGTCCTCGTTAACAACCTGCTGCTGTGCTGCTTTTTTTGCCTGAACGCGGGCGATAGCCGCAGCAACCGCGGCTTTACGCGGGTCGGCCGGTTCGGCAGGTTCGCTTCCGGTCTGCTGCTCCTGCTTACGGGCTTTGGCGCGGGCGATCGCCGCTTCCACCGCGGCTTTGCGCGGGTCGATCGGTTCGGCAGGTTCGCTTCCGGTCTGCTGCTCCTGCTTGCGGGCTTTGGCGCGGGCGATAGCCGCTTCCACCGCGGCTTTGCGCGGATCGATCGGTTCGGCAGGTTCGCTTCCGGTCTGCTGCTCCTGCTTACGGGCTTTGGCGCGGGCGATAGCCGCTTCCACCGCGGCTTTACGCGGATCGACCGCTTCGACCGGTTCGCTTCCGGCCTGCTGCTCCTGCTTACGGGCTTTGGCGCGGGCGATGGCTGCCTCCACCGCGGCTTTACGCGGATCGACCGGTTCGGCAGGTTCGCTTCCGGCCTGCTGCTCCTGCTTACGGGCTTTGGCGCGGGCGATGGCTGCCTCCACTGCAGCTTTACTCGGGTCGTTGCCGGGTATCGCGCTGTCAGCCATCGGATGAGCGGCTTGTTTAGCGCGCGCTTGCGCTTTACGCGCTTCACGGGCCGCGATGACGGCGCTATTGTCTGGCTGACTACCCGCCTGAATAACCACCGGTTGCGTGGCCTGCGCCTGTTTCTCTTTTACCCGCGCCAGCGCAGCGGCAATGGCATCCTGATCTTTTGCCGCTGGTTGTACCGCTGCGCTCTTATGACGTGCAAGGCGGGCGGCTTTTTCGCGCTCCAGTCTTGCCTGACGAGCCTCAAAACGCGCTTTGGCTTCGGCGGCGCGTTTTTCTTCAAGCCTGATCGCATTAATCTCCGCTTTTTCCTGACGGAAATATTGGACGAGCGGAATATTACTCGGGCAGACCCAGGCGCAGGCGCCGCATTCTATACAATCAGCAATATGGTGAGCGGTAGCCTTGTCATGCTGCTGCCCTTTGCTGAACCAATAAAGCTGCTGCGGTAAAAGGTCGGCAGGGCAGGCGTCAGCGCAAGCGCTGCAACGAATACAGCTTTTCTCTTCCTGAGGCGCCCCCATTTCAGCCACGGATGGCGCCAGCAGGCAGTTGGTGATTTTTACGACCGGTACGTCAAGCCAGGGAAGGGTGAATCCCATCAACGGGCCGCCCATGATGACCATCTGGTCAGCAGAAGGGCAGAACCCGGCATCGTTAAGCAAATGACGAACGGGAGTGCCGAGCCGTGCCCAGACGTTACCCGGTCGGCTTACCGCTTCACCCGTTAAGGTGACAACGCGTTCTGTGATCGGTTCGCCGTCAACCACGGCGCGTTTCACGGCATAAGCCGTACCGACGTTTTGCATCAGCACGCCAATATCAGAGGAGCGCCCGCCGTGGGGAACCTGTTTTCCCGTCAATATTTGGGTAAGCTGTTTTGCGCCGCCGGAAGGGTATTTGGTTGGGATAACACGTAACGAAATGTCGTGAGCGTCAGCCAGTACGGCGCGCAGCATGGAAATAGCCTGCGGTTTGTTATCTTCAATGCCGATTAATACCTCACGCGGTTGCAGAATATGCGCCAGGATGCGAATACCTTCCACAATCTGCGCGGCGCAGTCCTGCATCAAACGATCGTCCGCCGTAATGTAAGGTTCGCACTCTGCGGCATTGATAATAAGCGTGGTGATTTTATCGCCGCCGCCCTGCAATTTAACGCCGGTGGGAAACCCCGCGCCGCCAAGCCCGGCAACGCCATACTGATGAATGCGCTCAATGAGCGCCTCACGGCTGTGGGCGCGGTAATCAGACCAGCCCTCGCGTTCAATCCAGCGGTCCTCGCCGTCGGCATCAATGATGACGCTTAACTCCGCCAGCGCCGAAGGATGCGCCGTCGAGTGGGGCGCAATAGCGATAACTGTCCCGGAGGTGGGCGCGTGTACCGGCAGCATTCTCCCACGTCCACGGGTAAGCGCCTGGCCGCGTAGCACGCGATCGCCGACGCTAACGCACAGCTCGCCCTCAGCGCCAATGTGCTGTTTTAAGGGGATAACGAAGCGCGGCGCTAAAGGCACCTGGCGCAGCGGCGTGCCGTTTGACTGGGTCTTCATTTCGGGCGGATGAATACCACCGTCGAAATCCCAGATTTTATCTTTTCTGAAAGCGGAAAATAGTTTAAGCATGTTGTTCCACGGGAATGATGCGAACGGGAATGGTGTTCAAATCCCATTTCCAACTGTCGGGCGTCTCATTCACCGGACGTAATTCGATGCAGTGCGTCGGACACGGATCGACGCACAGATTACAGCCAGTACAGAGATCGCTCATGACCGTGTGCATGGCGCGCGTTGCGCCAACGATGGCGTCAACCGGGCAGGCCTGAATGCATTTTGTGCAGCCAATGCAGTTATTTTCATCAATAACTGCCAGCATACGTACTGGCGCGGCCTGCTGTTCTTCACCATCGCATGGCTGCGGCTCTACGTTTAGCAACTCTGCAATTTTCAGCATGACGGCTTCGCCGCCGGGCGCGCAACGATTGATTTTCTCGCCCTGGAGACCCACGGCTTCGGCGTAGGGGCGGCAGCCGGGATAGCCGCACTGACCACACTGGCTCTGCGGCAAAATCGCATCGATTTTTTCAACAACCGGATCATCTTCAACCGCGAATCGGCGGGAGGCATAACCCAGAATGGCGCCGAACACCAGGCCCAGAAGGGTCAGGGCGCCAACGGCAATCCAGATAGTATTCATTACAACTTCACCAAACCACTAAAGCCCATAAAGGCCAAAGACATTAATCCTGCGGTAATCAATGCTATCGCGTTACCACGAAAAGGGGCGGGCACATCCGCCACGGCAAGGCGTTCGCGGATGGCGGCGAACAGAACCATCACTAATGAAAAACCGACGGCGGCGGAAAATCCGTACAGCGCCGACTGAAGAAAGTGATGACCGAGATTAATATTCAGTAACGCTACGCCCAGAACCGCACAGTTAGTGGTAATCAGTGGTAAGAAGATGCCTAACAAGCGGTATAACGCCGGGCTGGTTTTCCGCACAACCATTTCGGTAAATTGCACGACCACAGCAATGACGAGGATAAAGGCTAGCGTCCGCAGATAAATCAGATCCAGCGGAATAAGTATCCAGGTGTCGATAAGCCAGGCGCATATCGACGCCAGCGTCATGACAAAGGTCGTCGCGAGGCCCATCCCCATGGCGGTTTCCAGTTTTTTGGATACGCCCATAAAGGGACAAAGGCCCAGGAATTTGACCAGTACAAAGTTATTGACCAGTACAGTTCCGACAAAGAGCAGCAGGTAATCAGTCATGTTTCGGCCTGAAATAAAAAAGCCGCCTATTATCTGTCAAACTACCACAGGCGACAACAGGTTAACTGTAGGGTTATTACGGATTAACAAACGTTGTTTTAACGCGCGCTGAACGTTTGAGATAAGGCACAATGAGCGCCGTCGCCAACAGTGGGAAGAGTAACTGACGCACGGCAAAGGCATCTGAGACGGGCGAAAAGGCAAATGCTTTAACCGCCAGTAACACCGACACCAGCAGCCAGATAATGTAATGCTTCGGCACGCAGCGTCTGCGCTTGAAGAATGCGATCGTCAACCACAGGGTATAGTACCACATGGCGATAGCGGTAATAAATGAAATGCCCCATAGCAGTAAATTACCGGTTTCCTGTCCGCTAAGCGTCTTGAACGTTTGCGGTGTGGCAAGCGCCATAACGTAGAGTAATAACGCCAGCGAGGCGCTCAACAACGCGACTAACAGCCAGGCTAACGGGCCAAGAAGCCAGCCTCCAATTCGTTGTGGCGGTGTTGTAGTCATATCTTCTCCGGGGTTACGCGCATTAACGGTCATGCCGCTCATTTTGGGGCAAATATTATAAGGTTTTTGATGTTAAACGCTACTTTCTTTATTGCACATAGCGCCAGACGGATTGCGGAACCTGACCTACATCAAACAGGCGTCCTCCGGAAACCAGTTCGGCACGGCGGTGATCTGCAGCGCGATACATATTAACAATGTCCATGTCATCAGTAAGGGTATAGTTAAGGTGGTCGAACAGTTTTTCCAGACTTTCGAGCGAACTAATTTTGCGGAATTTTAATAGATAATCCTGAACAGTCATATAAAGTTGATCCATATTAAATATAATGCCAACGGAGTAGTCACTGATAAAAAATAAACAAAACCGCACCAGTGAGAGGTCAGGGGTGCAGGGGTGCAGGTAAAAAGGGAATATTCTTACCGGTAAAGAGTCAGGCGCCACATGGCGCCTGGGGCGAAAGGTTAACGCGCTTTCCTACAACAGGCAATAAACGTCAGACCAGATAGGACATACTTTCGTTTTTTTTGCCGGTTTTTGACTTTTCTTTGCCCCCCCCCCCGGGGCGCCGCTTACCGTGCCACGCGAAAATGCCTTTACATTATCTGACGCTTACTTCTTCTGAACGGAAGCCGTGGGCTCTGGTGGTTGGTAATTGTCAATATGGTTGGCAATACCTAAAAGAATGACTGAGATAACGAGAACTATCCACCCAGTTAATTCAATAAGACGATTCATTATTGACGACATTTGCTTTGATTTATCCATAAACACAGGGGGTAAATGTTACTTTCCTGGCGAACGGTCGGCAAGAGGGAGGGAAACGTTTTCAGCCTCTGTTCTGTAACAAGTTAATCATTTGATGCTACGTTGATGGTCAGGACGCTATTGCGGCTAATCGCACGATGGTGTGGAATAGCGATATCTAAAACCGGAGGCAGTGAGATGAATGACAAAATCCGCGTTGGGTTAATCGGTTATGGCTACGCCAGTAAAACCTTTCATGCGCCCTTAATTATGGGAACGCCAGGGCTAGAGCTTGCGGCGGTATCCAGCAGCGATGAAACAAAAGTGAAAGCAGATTGGCCGGCGGTTTCCGTGGTCTCTGAGCCCCGACATTTATTTAACGATCCGCATATCGACCTTATCGTGATCCCGACGCCCAACGATACCCATTTCCCGCTGGCGAAAGCTGCGCTGGAAGCCGGTAAGCATGTGGTGGTTGATAAACCCTTTACCGTGACACTGTCACAGGCGCGAGAATTGGATGCGCTTGCGCGGAGCACTGGCCGGGTACTTTCCGTCTTCCACAACCGACGCTGGGACAGCGATTTTTTGACGCTGAAGGCCTTGCTGGCGGATGGCGTGCTCGGCGAGGTGTCCTTGTTTGAATCCCACTTTGATCGCTTCCGTCCCCAGGTGCGCGACCGCTGGCGCGAGCAAGGCGGGCCGGGAAGTGGTATCTGGTACGATCTGGCGCCGCACTTGTTGGATCAGGCCATTCAACTTTTTGGCCTGCCGGTCAGCATGACGGTGGATTTAGCGCAACTGCGTCCGGGCGCGCAATCTACAGATTATTTCCACGCGATTTTATCCTACCCCCAGCGCCGCGTGATTTTGCACGGTACGATGCTGGCCGCGGCGGAATCCGCGCGATACATCGTTCATGGTTCGCGCGGTAGCTATGTAAAATATGGCCTCGATCCCCGGGAAGAACGGTTAAAAAACGGCGAGCGTTTACCGCAGGAAGACTGGGGATATGACATGCGTGACGGCGTATTGACCCTGGTTGAGGGAGAGACGCGCAAAGAAGAGAACTGGCTTACGTTGCCGGGTAACTATCCGGCATATTATGCCGTCATCCGCGATGCGTTAAACGGTAACGGTGAAAATCCCGTGCCGGCAAGCCAGGCGATTCAAATTATGGAGTTGATTGAACTGGGCATGGAATCGGCAAAACATCGCGCGACGCTGTGTCTTGCCTGAGATGTCGCATTTCTCCGCCTGGGATAGCATTAAATCGCAGGCGGAGAGAGGGCGTTAGCATCAATAAAGCAATCTTACGCCGCGGCCACTTTTTCGCGCAGCGCACGTTTTTCGCCATCGCTCAAAAAGGCGATTTCCAGACCGTTAATCTGGGCCTGGCGAATCTGTTCGCGGCTCAATCCTGCCGCTGGCGCGGCAACGTGATATTCATGGATAATATCTACGCCCTGAACAGCCGGATCGTCCGTATTAAGACTGGCGAGAACGCCATGCTCAAGGAAGGTTTTGAGCGGATGATCTGCCAGCGATGCGACGGTACTGGTTTGAATATTCGAGGTCAGACAGGATTCAATACCGATACGCTGCTGTGCAAGAAAATCCATTAACGTGCGATCTTCGACAGCTTTTACGCCATGTCCGATACGTTCGGCCCCCAGTTCGCGAATCGCCTGCCAGATACTTTCCGGCCCTGCGGCTTCGCCAGCGTGAACGGTAATATGCCAGCCCGCATCGCGCGCCCGATTAAAGTGCGACAAAAACAGACTGCCGGGAAAGCCCAGCTCATCACCGGCTAAATCCAGCGCGGTGATGTTCTCTCTGTGCGCCAGCAGCGCATCAAGCTCCTGTAAACATGCCGCCTCGCCGAAGGTACGGCTCATAATGCCAATGAGTCGCGCCTCGACGCCAAACGTGTTACAGCCGTCGCGTACGCCGTCGATAACGGCTTCAACCACGCCTGCTATCGGTAACTGATGCGCCATCGCCATATAGCCGGGCGAAAAGCGAAGCTCGACGTAATGCAGGCCGTTACGTGCGGCATCTTCAATATTTTCAAAGGCCACACGGCGGCAGGCGTCAAGCGATGCCAGGACTTTTACCCCCCAATCGAGCTTCGTGAGAAAGCTCACTAAATCGGGTTCGGTTGAGGTGACCTGGACATGCGGAATCAGCGTTTCCAGCGTTTGGGCGGGAAGGGCGATGTTGAACTGCCGACCAAGATCCAGAATTGTTTGGGCGCGAATGTTGCCATCAAGGTGGCGGTGGATGTCAGTCAAAGGAAGCGTAATATCAATCATGGGCGCACTCAATTTTTAATAAAAGTGCGCACCATTATACTACAGATTGATAATGCTCTGGAAATTTTGCAAAAACGGAGTCATTACGTTGCAACTTCGCGAGAGCGCGGGAGAAATTTTGTATCATTCTCTTTAACGCGCCCCCAGTCAGCTCACGGGGGCCGTCTCTGTTATCGCCTCTCAGGATAAAGGGTCAACCCCCCGCTTGTAGACAGTATCAGCGAACGGTGCGGTGGCAAAATCCATATCCGAGATCGTAAAGGGGAGCAGATCGGCTTCGCCAAAACGATCGGCGACATAATCCCACTACGTACACCATGTCCCGCGTCGGTCAACTTCCTGTGAAAAATCGAACATATCCCTTCTTTATGCCTGAACGGTATTCATCAGGCCAACCATTTCATCTTTTACCGACTGAACCTGCGGGCCGATAATTACCTGCAAATTATGCTGATTGAGCTGTACGATGCCTGTCGCGTGATTGTCCTTCAATGCCTGGACATCGACAAACGACATATCTTTCACTGACAGGCGTAGGGGGGGATGCAGTTGTCCAGACTCACGATGTTTTCCGTGCCGCCTAATGCTCACGACGAGCACCATGTGCGGAGTCAAACGATAGCCGCTCGCCTGGTAACGCAAAAGTAGAGGCTGCGCGTCGTTCGGCGCAGACCGGGTGCAGCGTCGCGACACCCGGCAAGGCGATTATTGTTGAGGCAGCGCCGGAACGTCCGGTACGGAAAGCGCCGGCATCCCAAACAGGCCGACAAAGTCTTCCAACGGCATTTTTTGTCCGTTGAGCGTGATCTGGCCATTGGCGTACTGCAAACTGGAGGCGATAGTATTATCCTTCAGCGTTGTCAGTCGGAACATCTGACCCATTGCGGACAGCCCCTGCACCTGCTGTTTTGCCAGTTTTTCCGCATCATCCTGCTGATAGCCTTCCAGCTTTGCTATCTGCGTCATAAACTCGACCGCCATGTCCATCGGAATTGCCAGTTTCGCATCCAGCGATTTCACGGAGCGGTCGACTTCCTGCGCCAGCGTTTGCGGTTGTGCCGTTGTGGTTGCCGGATCTTTGAGGAACAGCGACAGATTCAGCGTGGTTTCCCCTTTGGCGTTTTTCCAGCTAAGCGGCGCCAGGGTCAGTACCGGATCGCCTTTTAACAGCACGGGGAGAGCGCTAAAGAACGCTTCAGTGACTTTTTGCTGATAAAGCTCAGGATTCTGCGCCACGTCCGGCTGATTCAGCAGCGCCTGCGTTTGTGCATGATATTGCTGACTAAACTGGTGCCAGGCTTCGCCGTCGATTTGACCGACTTTCAGCGTTAATTTACCGCTGCCCAAATCCTGATTCTGCACTTTCAGGCTGTTAAGCGAGTAATCCAACTGGCTGTTAATGGTTTTTCCGTCGTTGACGAGATCGGACTTGCCGGCAATTTCCATCCCTTCCAGCACCGCCATCTCTTTACCCTCAATGGCGATGGACAGTTTATCCAGCGTTAACTTTTGGTCGCCCACACGTTCGCCAAAGCTTGCCAGTTTACTGGTACCGTCGGTTTTCAAATTATTAAGGGTGAGTTGGACCTTCTGGTTATATTCGTTAACGGCATCGACCAGGCCGCTCTGCGCTTCGCCCGACAGCGAAACCACATTACCGTCTTTATCGGCGTTAAGCTGGAACTCGCCGCCGCTAAAGGCGACCTTTTCACCGGCATTCTCGTAGTTTAACGGCTTGAGAGAGATATCGGAGCGGGTATCGCCGCCATAACCAATGCGGGTATTGATAACAAAGGGCGTGTCGCCTTTCGCGATATCAAAGAGGGGTTTTGCCGCATCGTTATTCACCAGCGTGGTTTTTACCGACGCCATAGAAGGGATCAGATTGAGCGTTTTGAGCTGGGCGAGCGGGAAGGGGCCATGTGAAACGGACTCGTCCAGCACAATGCTTTGCCCGGGCTTCAACCAGGTAGTGTCTGCGCCGGCAACCGGTTTGACAACCAGTTGCAGATGGCTACTGAACACGCCACGCTGGTAGTTTTGATAACTTAATTCGACACCGGCCTCCGGCGCAGTACGCTTGAGCTGTTCATTGGCCTGAGTCACCATTTCTGAAAGATGGTTCTCCAGCTTTTTCCCCGTATACCAGGCGCCGCCTGTCCAGACGATGCCAAGTGCAATAACTACACCTGCAGCTACCAGTGTTTTTTTCATATCAATTGTCCATAAAAATGAAACCAGGCGGATTAAACCGCCTGGAGGAGTTTTACGTCTGTTATAAGCTTAGCAAGAGTTGTTAAAAAATTCAGTACGTTGCTACAGCTTGTTATAAACACGCGCTAAACGGCCTGTGCCGCTGGCGTTAACCGGAGACTCATCCGCGCCGATAAAGGCCGATTCACCCGGCTTCAGTACCAGACGCTGTTCATCTTTACGTAACACCGCCTCACCCTCAACGCAGAACAGAATCGCGGCGCTGTGTTGGCCGATGCTCGTCTCCTGAAGCGCCAGGTCGTGCAGTGAAAAAGCAAAATCGTCAACCGGAATTGGGAAGTCCAGCTCCGCGCCGCTTTTCACCGGGGCAGTCAGCAACTCGCCGGCAGGTTTAGGTTCGAACTTCACGTTCGCGACCAGCTCAGGGATGTCGATATATTTTGGCGTAAGGCCAGCGCGCAGAACGTTATCGGAGTTCGCCATGACTTCCAGCGCAACGCCCTGCAGATAAGCATGAGGCGTTTCGGCAAACAGGAACATCGCCTCGCCGGGATTCAGTTTGACCACATTCAGCAACAAAGGAGAGAAAAGCCCGCTGTCGTCAGGATAATACTCTGAAATCACGCGGATCGTTTGCCACGGTTCGCCTTGCTGGCTGTTAAGCGCCGCTTTGAGTACGGCTAACGCGCGGGATTTTTCTTCGCCTTGCATATTCAACAGGCTGGCGAAAAGCTGGCTCAGACGTTCAGCATTCGGCGCCTGCAAAAAGTGGGCGATAGCGGAATGCGCGCCGGCGACAGGTTGCAGTAAAGAGACAATGTCAGAAAATTCGCGGAACGCGTTCATCGCCAGGAAAGGCGTCAGGGCAAAAACCAGCTCTGGTTTATGGTTAGGATCTTTATAGTTCCGCTCTGCGGCATCCATGGGGATACCCGCCGCATTTTCTTTCGCGAAACCGATTTCGGAATTGCGCTTATTCGGGTGCACTTGAATAGAGAGCGGCTGCGCGGCGCACAGTACTTTAAACAGAAACGGCAGTTCGCCGAAACGGTTGGCTACCGCTTCGCCCAGCATGGCGGTTTTATTCTTTTCGATGGTGTCACGCAGGGAGACGGTTTCGCCGTTGGCGGTGGTGATTCGCGAGCTGCTTTTGGGATGCGCGCCCATCCAGAGTTCAGCCATTGGCTGCTGCTGCGGATTGGCGATGCCATAAAGTTCCGTTAACGCAGTTTTACTTCCCCAGGCATAGTTTTGCACTGAGTTAATGAGTTTTTGCATTATCAAGCCCTGTTTCAATGTGGAGATCAATGGGAGGTATTAAACCAAGAAACCCGCATGAAGTAACCTCCGGGCGTAAAAAGTCGTACTTGTCTCAGTTTTTGTTAAAAAATTGTGTAGGATAGTGTTACTCGCTTTGAGTCGGGCAATGGAACACCTGCCCAGAGAATAACCATACCGAGCGGTAAGTGAGAGCACAATGTCAAACAAACCCTTCTTTTATCAAGACCCTTTTCCCCTCAAAAAGGACGATACCGAGTACTACTTGTTGACCAGCGAACATGTTTCCGTCGCCGAATTCGAAGGACAAGAGATCCTGAAAGTCGCGCCGGAAGCGCTAACGCTGTTGGCGCGTCAGGCCTTCCACGATGCGTCTTTTATGCTACGTCCCGCGCATCAGCAGCAGGTGGCGGATATTCTGCGCGATCCGCAGGCCAGTGAAAACGACAAATATGTCGCGCTGCAATTCCTGCGAAACTCCGATATCGCGGCCAAGGGCGTGTTGCCCACCTGCCAGGATACCGGTACGGCCATTATTGTCGGCAAAAAAGGCCAACGCGTCTGGACTGGTGGAGGTGATGAAGCGGCGCTGGCTCGCGGCGTATATAACACCTATATCGAAGATAACCTGCGCTATTCGCAGAACGCGGCGCTGGATATGTACAAAGAGGTCAATACCGGTACTAACCTGCCGGCGCAGATCGATCTCTACAGCGTCGATGGCGATGAATATAAATTCCTTTGTATTGCTAAAGGCGGCGGTTCGGCGAATAAAACCTACCTCTATCAGGAGACAAAAGCGCTTCTGACGCCGGGTAAGCTCAAAAATTATCTCGTCGATAAGATGCGTACGCTGGGCACCGCCGCCTGTCCGCCGTATCACATTGCGTTTGTCATTGGCGGCACCTCGGCGGAAGCGAACCTGAAGACCGTTAAGCTGGCCTCGGCAAAATACTATGATGCGCTACCAACCGAAGGCAATGAACACGGGCAGGCCTTCCGCGATATTGAGCTGGAAAAAGAATTGTTGCTTGAGGCGCAAAATCTTGGCTTAGGCGCGCAGTTCGGCGGCAAATATTTCGCTCACGATATTCGTGTCATCCGATTGCCGCGTCACGGGGCATCGTGTCCGGTAGGTATGGGCGTGTCCTGCTCCGCGGATCGAAACATTAAAGCGAAGATCAACCGGGAAGGGATCTGGATCGAGAAGCTGGAGCGCAATCCCGGTAAATATATTCCTGAGGCGCTGCGCCAGGCGGGAGAGGGCGAGGCGGTGCGCGTTGATCTTAACCGTCCCATGAGCGAGATACTGCAACAATTGTCGCAGTATCCGGTATCAACGCGCCTGTCGCTGAACGGCACAATTATTGTGGGCCGCGACATCGCGCACGCTAAACTGAAAGAACGGATGGACAGCGGCGAAGGTTTGCCGCAGTACATCAAAGATCATCCTATCTATTATGCGGGGCCGGCAAAAACGCCGGAAGGGTACGCCTCCGGGTCGCTTGGGCCGACTACCGCAGGACGGATGGACTCTTATGTTGATCAGCTCCAGTCGCAGGGCGGCAGTATGATCATGTTGGCGAAAGGCAACCGCAGCCAGCAGGTGACCGATGCCTGTAAGAAACATGGCGGCTTCTACCTGGGCAGTATCGGCGGCCCGGCAGCCGTTCTGGCGCAGGGCAGTATCAAGCGCCTGGAGTGCGTGGAATATCCTGAACTGGGTATGGAGGCTATCTGGAAAATTGAAGTGGAGGATTTTCCGGCCTTTATTCTGGTGGATGATAAAGGCAACGATTTCTTCCAGCAGATTCAGTCATCGCAGTGCGCACGCTGCGTTAAGTAATGTCGCCGCCCTGCGGGGCGGTAACATGATTCGCTATTTTGCCGGAGAACGGCGCAAGCGCCTTATCCGGTCTACACCGTTGTGTTGTTATCGTTAATACTCATAAGACCGCAAACATGTGAGCAATGTCGACACATGATCTCATCAACTTGAGTAAGGAGCAGGTAATGGTAACGGTACGCCGCGAGAAAGATTCAATGGGCGCGATTGAAGTCCCGGCAGATAAACTGTGGGGGGCGCAGACTCAACGTTCGCTGGAGCATTTTCGGATTTCCACGGAGAAAATGCCCGTCTCGCTCATTCACGCTCTGGCGTTGACCAAGCGCGCCGCTGCGAAGGTCAACCAGGACTTAGGGTTGTTGGCGGCGGAAAAAGCCAGCGCGATTATCCAGGCGGCTGATGAAGTGCTGGCGGGAAAACATGCTGATGAGTTTCCGCTGGCGATTTGGCAGACCGGGTCCGGTACGCAAAGCAACATGAATATGAATGAGGTGTTAGCGAACCGCGCCAGTGAAATTTTGGGCGGCGTTCGCGGTATGGAACGCAAGGTGCATCCCAATGATGACGTCAATAAGAGTCAAAGCTCAAACGATGTGTTCCCAACCGCCATGCACGTGGCGGCGTTACTGGCGTTACGCGAACACCTTATCCCGCAATTATCCGCATTAACGGATACGCTTCGCGATAAATCCCACGCTTTCGCCGATATTGTCAAAATTGGCCGTACTCACCTGCAGGACGCGACGCCGCTCACCTTAGGCCAGGAGATTTCCGGTTGGGTAGCCATGCTGGAACATAACCTCAGGCATATTGAGCACAGTTTACCGCACGTCGCGGAACTGGCGCTCGGCGGAACCGCAGTAGGGACAGGGCTTAATACCCACCCGGAATATGCCCGGCGCGTGGCCGAGGAACTGGCGACGATTACCGCGGCGCCGTTTGTTACCGCCCCGAATAAATTCGAAGCGCTGGCGACCTGTGACGCGTTGGTACAGGCGCATGGCGCATTAAAAGGACTGGCGGCCTCGCTGATGAAAATCGCCAACGATGTTCGCTGGCTGGCGTCCGGCCCGCGCTGCGGCATTGGCGAGATTGCTATCCCGGAGAATGAGCCAGGCAGTTCCATTATGCCTGGTAAAGTGAATCCGACCCAGTGTGAAGCGGTAACGATGCTATGTTGCCAGGTGATGGGTAACGATGTGGCCATCAATATGGGGGGCGCATCGGGCAACTTTGAGCTCAACGTCTATCGTCCGATGGTTATTCATAATTTTCTGCAAACGGTGCGCCTGCTGGCCGATGGCATGGCGAGTTTCAATCAACACTGTGCGTCAGGAATCGAGCCAAACCGCGAGCGTATTACGCAGTTGCTGAATGAGTCGCTGATGCTGGTCACTGCGCTCAATACGCACATCGGTTACGATAAAGCGGCGGAGATTGCGAAGAAGGCGCATAAAGAAGGGCTGACGCTCAAAGCCTCAGCCGTGGCATTAGGATACCTTAGCGACGAGGAGTTCGACGCCTGGGTACGTCCGGAGTTGATGGTTGGCAGTATGACGCCGGGACGTTAATCCGCCACATACAGGTGCAGTCGCGGAATAATCAGTCGCAGCGGCTGCGCCTGTGGTTTAAAACGGTGCTGAATATTGTCGGCGTCATAGTTTTCCAGCCCGCCAATATCCGGCACGCCAGCGCCGTTGTCCGTGTTGATTAATGCGATAATCGGCGTGGGGCAGGCGTGTTGCACCTGTTTTTGCTGGCCTTTATACCAGATGCGGGCGATCGGCTGTACTTTAACCGGACGCTTAATCTTGAGTCGGGCCTGCTGCGGTAAGGCAGCGATATCCTGATATTCCCGTTCCAGCTTGAATTGCCATTGTTCGCGCGTCCACGGCGGGACGCTGCGCGGCGACGCGAGGCTTTTTTTCAACTGGCTCAGAACCTCATCCCGGCTTAAATTTTTAATAATATGTTTATTTGCCCAACCGAAACGTATGGTGGCGGGGTTATTGATAAGCGTCAGCGTGCGGTAAGCGTTCAGCGTAATTAAGCCGGGTAGATGCCGATGCACCCACTCAAAACGTGCCGCTGAGGGAAGACCGGACTCTACCGTAACCATCTGCTCGAAGGTGGTTTTCAACTGGTTAATGCGCTGTACCTGATTTTCCAGATCTAGCTGTGTCGCATTATCCACTTGATAGCATAAAACGCCAGGCAGGCGGACGGCGGCTTTACTGCTGCGGTTTTCGGACTGCTGTTGAATAAACAAATGGCGATAGTGACGTAGCGCCAGCGTTTCGGCCTCTTTCCCCAGATGTTGCGTTACCTCGATAGTATCCAGCGGCGCATGTTCCGCCTCTTTGGTCACCTGCGGCAGTGAAAAGACACGGGCGATAAGTAGCGAATGCTGCTGTAGATTATCCGTCAGCGCCGCCAGGTGTTGTTCTATCTGGCGAAAAGTGCCATTCAGGCGTTCAACGAGATCGTAGCGGGACATGGTATCACTCACTTTAGTTACAACATACTATCTATATAGCACAGTTCCCGCCGCTCAACCAGCGTGCAAAATGCGTCAGGCAGCGGTCATGTCGGGCATCGCGTGCCAGACCGGCCAGCGAAAACTAAATTTTGCGCCGCCCAGTTCGCTCTCGTCACAGACGACGCTACCGCCCATCGCCAGGGCGATAGAGTGTACGATGGCGAGTCCAAGCCCGCAGCCGCCTGTCGCCCGGTCTCTACTGGGGTCGAGTCTGACAAAAGGTTCAAATATGCGCTCACGCGCATCCGCTTCAATGCCGGGGCCATCATCTTCGACTATCAACGTTGCCTGACTGCCGTCGAGTAACAGGCTGACCTGAACGGTGGTACGACTGTAGCGCAACGCATTATTCAGCAGGTTATCCAGCACTCGCGACATTAACCGCATATCAAGCGCGCCATAATCGCCGATTACACATGTGAGAAGGTTTACGGCACGTTCCGGGGTCACGCTCTGCACATCCTGCAAATGCGCGAGCAACCATGCGGGGAGGTCGGGTTCGGTCAACATCAGTTCATTTTGTGGTCGGTCAAGGCGCGCATAGGTGAGCAGTTCTTCAATCAGCGCTTCCAGTTGACCAATATCGCGATTGAGCGCCTGTGATTCCGGCGGTGTCAGATTTTCACTCATTTCAAGCCGATAGCGTAAACGTACCAGCGGCGTGCGAAGCTCATGGGCGATACCGTCAATCAGCTGTTTTTTACTGGCGATCAGGGCATTAATGTTATCCGCCATCTGGTTGAACGCGACGCCCAGACGTTCGAAACTGGAGCCATTATCGAAGTGCAGGCGTTCAGTCAAATGACCCTCGCCAAAGCGCTGCGCGGCGGATTCGAGCCTGAGCATTTCTTGCCAGTGCGGGCGCATCCAGATAAACACAGGAAAGGCGAGAGAAAAGGCAATGAGCGCCATTAAGGCGATATCCAGCAGTCGCATTTGATGCAGGAAATAGAGATAGGGAACCGGGCCAACCGCCAGGACGTAATGGCTGCGCGGGATACGCTGAATAAAGGTGTATTGATCGTCAAGCGCGACAATATCGCCTTCACGCAGTCGCTGCGTGGTGGCGGCATCAAGCTTATAGTGATTTAACGGTTCAACGCGTAAATCGAAAGAGAGGTTCAGGTCCATCTCTTTTAACGTTTTCCCCCATTCACGCGGCGGAATTTCCCGCAGTTCGCTGCGCATCAGATAGAGCGAACTTTTCATCAGATCGTCGAGCGATTGCCTGCCCGCGCGTTCGGCGGTGAATTTGTACACCAGTCCGACCAATAAGGTCATGACCAGAAAACAGACGAACAGCAAAAGGTAAAACTGCACAAACAGCTTTTTCATCAACGCCCACCGGATCTCAATACATTAGCTCTATCGCGCGCTGACGAAAAAGATTTCCCGTCAGCGCCGCTGGTGGGTTATAAAAGCAGGCTTTGCGTCAACTGACAACCTCATTGTCCGGCGTTAAGGTCCGGACTTTCGTGAACAATGCGTCCATCGACAAGCGTCAAAACAGCGCGAATGGTATCAATTCTGTCTTCCGGCATCGTCATAAATGGCTGATTGAGTACCGCCAGATCGGCCTGTTTTCCGACGCGAAGCTGGCCCCGGTGTTGTTCGGCAAAGGCGAGCCAGGCGGCATGACGTGTATATAACGCTAGCGCTTCCAGACGCGTGAGCCGCTCGCTGGCGGGTTTACGCACGGAACCGCCTGACGCTATACCGATGATATGATATTCGATAGCGTGCCAGACACCGGCAATGCCAATACGCGTCGAATCGGTACCGCCAGCTACGACAAGCCCTTTATCCAGCGCCAGTCGAACCGGCGGCGAATTGTCCGTCGCGCCGGGTGGATTGGCGTCACGGATGGCAAGCCCCTCAAAGTAAGGCCCCATTTGCACAGTGTATGCCAGACCCAGCTTACGCATTCGCTCAAGCGTCTGTGGCGAACCGGTATTCAGATGCGCAATAGACCAGCGGAGAGGGCGCAGATCGTACTGCTGCGCTACCTGCTCAAAAATCGTCAATATCGCGTCGGCGCTGTCATCGGTATAGGCGTGGATCTCAAGCGGTATTCCCCGTTTTGCCGCAAATGTCGCGACCTGGCGAAGCGCGGTTTTGTCCTGCTCTGAGGAAGAAAACCCTGGGGCCATCCGCACGCCGTCATTCATTCCGGCCACCAGGCTTTCCCCCAGGCCAAGAAAAGCCAGTTGCCCGTCATCGGCACGCGCCGGGCGAAAGGCCATCAGGTTGCTGAACCACTGCGCTTCATGACCTTTCGCTTCTGGCTGTACCGGAATGCGATACCCCACGCGCAGCGGTAAATCCCCCTGGTTTCGCATTGCAAATAAAGGCTCATAAGCGGCGGCAGGCCCGGCAGAGGGGTCAATGATGCCGGTCACGCCGCGAGCGTTCATATCAGCGAAAAATTGTCGCAGACCGCCCTCGCGATCGGCGTTACTACTTATGCTGGCAAAAAGCTGGTTAAACGCGGCGATGTCACCAAATAATTTCCCCGTGGCGCTACCTTTTGCGTCGCGCTCTACGCGGATTCCCGCTAAATCAGGAGGAGGGGTGTCGTTAAGGCCAAGTACGTCTATACCGCGCTGATTCACTAAAGCATAGTCGTAAAGATACTGAATATAAGCCGGATGATCGGGAAGGGCGTGGCTCAATTCGGCTACCGTCGGCGCCCGGTTTTCTGCAAATTGCGCCGGTATCCACGATCCCACTACGGCTACCCATTGATCGTGGGGACGACGGTTAGCGTCGGCGCGTAATTTATCCAGCGCGTCTTTAAGCGAAGGGCTGTCGTACCAGTAGGTTTCGAATGTCCAGGTTTGTCCGCCGCGAATGGCGTGGATGTGGGTATCGGTCAGGCCGGGTATCACGGTTTTACCCTGTAAATCGATGGTACGGGTATGGTCGCCGCGCCATTCATCTGTCGCCGTATCATCGCCAATCGCCACAATCCGCGAGCCGGAAATCACCAGCGCGCTGGCCTGCGGCTGGGCATCATTCAGAGTGATGATATTACCGTTATGCAAAATAATATCCGCTGCCGGGCGGGCGGCGGTGGCTGCGCCTGTGGCCGTGAGCAGAAAGAGAAGCGCGGTTCTGGAAAGCAGAGGCGGGACGAGACTGATCATTAGCATGTTCCTTTTGTCGGGCGATAAGCAAACCATAGAGAGCGAACAAGAATTGTTCAATCTGTGCCCAGGGAACAGTGCGTTCTGTTTTTAGAACGGTGGTGATAAAAAAAGAAAAGCCCGCCGAAACGGCGGGCTTGAGAAGAATTAATGAATAATTAGAACTGGTAAACCATACCCAGCGCGACGATATCATCAGTGCTGATACCGGCATCTTTATAGAACTGGTCGTCATCATCCAGCAGGTTGATTTTATAATCAACATAGGTGGAGAAGTTTTTGTTGAAATAGTAGGTAGCACCTACATCAGCATATTTAACCAGGTCTTTATCATCGCCATTAACGTTGTTATAGGTCAGATCTTTACCTTTAGACATCAGGAAAGAAACCGCCGGGCGCAGACCGAAATCAAATTGATATTGGGCTGTAACTTCGAAGTTTTGCGTTTTGTTTGCTACGCCGCCAGCATAACCCGCATCCGTTTTACCATAAGGCGTCATATTACGGGTTTCAGAATACATAGTCGCTAAATAGATGTTGTTGGCATCATATTTCAAGCCAGCTGTCCATGCATCCGCTTTGTCGCCGCCAGCAATCGTGCCGCCAGCATTGACTTGCTCATTAGTACGATCGGAAGTGGTATACGCAGCGCCTGCGCTGAAGCCCATGCCAATATCATAGGTAGTAGAAATACCGAAGCCATCACCGTTATCGTAACGAATATCGTCGCCATTATTACGGTTATTGGTACCGATATTTACATCGTCAGCGCTTTGGCTTTCATTTTTACCCTGATATTGCAACGCGAAGTTCAGACCGTCTACCAGACCGAAGAAATCAGTGTTACGGTAGGTGGCCACGCCGTTAGCACGACCGGTCATGTAGTTGTCAGCGTAAGTATAGGAGTCGCCGCCGAACTCAGGCAGCATATCGGTCCAGCCTTCTACGTCGTACAGGACGCCGTAGTTACGACCATAGTCGAATGAGCCGTAGTCGCCGAATTTCAGGCCGGCGAATGCCAGACGAGTCCAGGAATTAGCGCCTTCGCCTTCGGTAGTGTTAGCCTGAACGTTATATTCCCACTGGCCGTAACCGGTCAGTTGGTCGTTAATCTGCGTTTCGCCTTTAAAGCCGACACGCATATAGGTCTGATCGCCATCTTTAGAAGAGTCATCAGAGAAATAGTGCAGGCCGTCTACTTTCCCGTAAAGGTCCAGTTTGTTGCCGTCTTTGTTATAAATTTCAGCGGCGTGTGCTGCGCCAGCAGCCAGCAGAGCCGGGATGACAAGTGCCAATACTTTTCTTTTCATTTTTTTATCCTTAAAAACTTAACTTATTTGCAAAAGATTGAACTTCTACAGATTCGTTGAATCAAAGGCATCCTAATCTGAATAATATTATTTCAGCAAATGCTAACTTTTCTTATATGTTATTAATTAATACAAAAGTTACTATCGGAAACGCATATATTTATGGTGAATATATTTGTTATTATGTATTCATGTATGTGATTTGTTTTATTTCACAATTTGCGAAAAAAGATGGCAATATAGCGGCGGGCAGACATTCTGTTATCAATTTTGTGAACTGGCTTCGAGTTTTTTTAATTTAACTTTCTTGAGCGAAAAAGACGTAATCATGAACCACAACGCAGAGAAAACGGTAATAAAGGGGCCGTTTCGACTAATAAAAATAGCATTCATGTATACAATGTCTGTTTTTTGAACAGTGGCGGTGATGAGCATCGCCACTATGACTTGATAAAGGCAGGTAAAATTTGTCGGCTAACTTATCCCGTCGTTTCGTCCCAGGCATGAGGGGCAAAAAGATAGCCTTTATTGCGAATGGTCTTTATACGATAGGGCTCAGCAGCGCTATCCAGCAGTTTCTTACGCAGGCGGGAAATCGCCACATCCACGCTGCGATCCAGACCATCATAATTGACGCCGCGCAGCGTTTTTAGCAACGCGTCGCGATCCATAATTTGTCCGGCGTGTGTCGCCAGTTCCCAGAGCAATTCAAAATCGGCGGTGGAGAGCGATATGAAATCGCCATTGAGCTGGACCGCCCGGTTAAGGGGATCGATGGTTAACGCGCCAAAACGCAGCGCTTTATGCGGCGTAAGCGCGCTCTCCTGAAGACTTTTTGCCTGTTGCGTTTGTTCGCTTTGCCGCAGGTGTAAGCGCAGACGCGCCAGCAAAACGGCCGGAGGCGTGGTTTTGAGGATGTAGTCGCAGGCGCCCATCTCCAGCGCCAGAATATGATTCATATCACTGTCCAGCGAGGTGAGCAGGACAATCGGGCCTTGCCAGCGGTGGCGTAAATCGCGACATATCGTCATGCCATCTTTACCTGGAAGCATAATATCCAGTAAAACCAGATCGGGCTGAGTGGTGAGGATAAGATCCTCCGCCCGGTCACCACGCGGCTCAACAATGACATCAATATCATGTTTCGCCAGATAAGCGGCAATGAGAGAACCCACTTCAGCGTCGTCTTCAACAAATACAATGCGGTTCATATTATAAATGGAGAATAGAAAACGCCAACATACACCGCCTCTGTTTTCCCTTCCATAAATCTTTTCTAAACGAGAGCGGTTCCGTTATGCTACACGCTGTTGTTATTAGCGTGTTAAGGCAAGGTAATGGGACTCGTGATTAAAGCTGCCCTGGGGGCGCTGGTCGTCGTATTGATTGGTCTGCTGTCAAAAACGAAAAATTATTATATCGCCGGATTAATTCCTCTGTTTCCAACGTTTGCGCTTATCGCGCACTATATCGTGGCCAGCGAGCGGGGCATCGACGCGATGCGTACCACCATCGTCTTTAGCATGTGGTCGATCATTCCTTATTTCATTTATCTTGCAACGCTATGGTATTTCAGCGGCGTGATGCGCCTGCCCGTCGCGCTTGGCGGTGCGGTGGTCTGCTGGGGGGCTAAGCGCGTGGCTGCTGATTTTTTGCTGGATTAAATGGCATTAATATTGGCAAAGACCGTGGTTTCCCCATCGTAATACAGACGGATATTACGATGGGGAGGTTGTCAACCCACCAGCATCCACGTAGCCGGAACCGCCGCGACCAGCAATAAACCAATCAGCACGACTTCCTGACGATTTAACACGTTGTCATGCTTGTGCGTCCGACGCGCATACAGGAAAACCAGTAATCCAGGCGCGTACAGTACGACGGACAGCAGCAGGTGCATGGGACCCGACGCGTATAACAACCATAAGCCATAAATACAGGCTCCGATACCGACCGCCCGATGGAGGGGACGTGTTGCAATCTTCAGCAGAAATGCGCCGACCAGAAAGTAGGGCACCAGAATCATTTCTGACGCAATCGTCAATAGCGTGTTGTAGTCCGAACCGGTCAGCCAGATCAGCACCAGACAGATTTGCACACAGATATTGGTGAGCCATAACGATGCAGAAGGCGCGCCTTGCGCATTTTGTCGCGCGAAGATGCCCGGGAAGGATTTATAGGCTGCCGCCAGAAACGGCACCTCTGCCGCCATGATAGTCCAGCTTAGATAAGCCCCGCAGACAGACACAATCAGTCCCGCTGCAATAATAATTTCTCCCCACGGCCCCATCATTTTTACCATCAGTCCGGCCATCGACGGGTTACGCATCTCCGCCAGTTCCGGACGCGCAAGAACGCCAAGAGAAAGCAGCGTGACCAGGAGATATATTCCCAGCGCCGCGAGAACCGCCAGTAGCGTGGCGCGGCCTACATCGCGTTTATTTTTCGCTCGGGCCGAGACGACGACGGCGCCTTCAACGCCAATAAATACCCACAGCGTAATAAGCATGGTGTTCTTGACCTGTTCCCATACGGGAATACCGAGTTCAACACCGGTGAAGTCCAGTGTGAAGGTATCCAGTTTGAACATCATGATAGCCAGCACAATAAACGCGCCGAGCGGCAACAGTTTCGCCAGAGTCGCGACCAGATTGATGCTGGCTGCCGTTTGTACGCCGCGCAGGATGAGGAAATGGACAATCCAGAGCAGGACTGAAGCGCCGACAATAGCCTGCCAGGTATTACCGTCGCCAAACAGACGCAGCGCAGGCGTATCGGTAAAGAAACTCAGCGCTGAAAAAACGATAACCAAATAGGATACGTTGGCGATGACCGCGCACAGCCAATAGCCCCAGGCAGAACAAAAGCCAATCAGTTCGCCGAAGCCTTCGCGGGCGTAAGTAAAGATGCCGCCGTCAAGCTCGGAGCGAATGCGCGTAAGGATTAACATGGCGAATGCCAGTAAGAGTATCCCCACGCCGGTAATGGCCCCAGCCAATTAACAACGCAGCCGGACTGGCAACGGCGGCCATATTCTGGGGCAGACTGAAAACACCTGCGCCAAGCATTGAGCTTAAAACCAGCGCGGTCAGCGCGCTCAGTCCCAGTTTTTTTTCCATTGGTATCCAGCTATAAAAATGAAATTGGAAGAATAATTATTATGGCAAAACGCATAAAAATGGTGAAAGCCACTAAGGCGCGGGATTTTACGGAGAGAAGGGACCGCATGCAACGGCCTGGATAAGATTTATCGCCAAAAAAGCGAAAAGTGAGATTCATCGCGATATTTGACGGAACTGGCATCCCGCGAGAAAGTGCCGGATGGTGGCTTATCAGGCCTGCCGTTGAACGATCGTGTAGGCCTGATAAGGCAGGTATGCCGCCATCCGGCGAGAAAGCCTGATGGCGACGCGCGCCTTATTTATAGAGGTCGGCGCTGATGGTGATGTTATTGCCGCGCTCCTGCCACTGACGCGTAATATGATAATACTTAGCGCCTTTCTTCGCCGCGCGTTTGGCGACCTGATAGGAGATTTCTGTCATATTGCCGTAGTTGCCGGTGAACTTAACGCTGTCGAAAGGCACCATCATCGCAGCCGTCGCTTTATTCAGCTCCTCAACTTTTGTGCCATCCGGAAGTGTGACAGTGTAACGTCCGCCTTTGGAGGATTGCGTTTCGAAGAAACGGCCTACTTCGGCGCTCGGCGAGGCTGACGTGGCGACGCCTGGAATTTCGACTTTCTTCGCAGCTTCGCCGCCCTGAGCCAGCGCGGCGCGGCCAGCTTCAGAGTCTGCCGGAATAGCGTCCGGGCTCTGGACGATGCGTTTTTTCGCATCTTGTTTATAGATAAATGCAGTGATGCGCTGGTTTCCGCCCTGATTCGCATCTATCTGACGAACAATATAGAAAGCGTATGCGCCTTTTTGTTTCGCCGCTTTCGTAATGGCATCGTTAACTTCCGGCTGGCTACGGTAGAAGCCCTGAACGGTGACGGTATCATACGGTTCTAATTGTACGGCCTGGTCTTTCGGTAATTCCACGATGCCATTAATGACACGATTTTTGGGCGCGTCGGCTTTCGGCGCGTCGGCTTTATACACGTCCGCCACAACACGCCAGTTACCACTGTTGCCGAACTCCGAGGTGTCGACAACATAGAAGGAGGCTGCGCCTTCTTTATCTGCGCGGCGGGACACGGCGGAGACCGCATCGCCAATAGCATTAAAACGACCGGTAATAACGATGCGGTCATAAGGTTTTAGTGCAGCCGCTTGCTCCGGCGTCAGTTCTGTTGCTGCATGGACAGAAAAAGCAGCCGCAGAAAGCAGAGCCGACGCCAGGAGAGTGTTCTTAAGCTTCATAAAAATAATCCTTCGCCTTGCGCAAACCAGGTACTGGTATTGTTATTGACTAGAAACGTGGCTGATTATTGCATTTAAACCATATGGATGTCTGCGGGATTTTTCACGCATCGTGTCATGTATCCTATCTTTGATGATAACATTTGCCGATATGTCGAAAAAAACGGCGTCCGGGCGGCTAAGCTAATGAAGCGCATAAATTTAATAAGTTAATTTAATGTTAATTTCTTGATCGCGCCAGGGGTTTAATGATGTTTTGCTGTCAAATTTGAGCGAATTATCAGCCCTCGCAGGCCATTTTCAAGGCATTATGGCTGCTTAGCGGCTGAATCGTTCATGTTTTGCAAATTTGATAAAAAATTCTGTTTTTTGGCGCTAGATCACAGGCGTTATTTTCAGTAGGTTATAGAGAGTTTGTAACGGTTTTATTCTGCTGGGGTAACATTTACCTCAAACGCGGGCAGGCGTACGCTTCTCGCGCTTACTGACAAACCATCATCAAAAATATCGATGGAAGGGAACATTTATGCGAATTGGCATACCAAAAGAGCGGTTACCCAATGAAACCCGTGTCGCTGCGACGCCGAAAACGGTAGAGCAGCTACTGAAGCTGGGGTTTAGCGTCGCTATCGAAAGCGGGGCGGGTCAACTGGCAAGTTTTGACGACAAAGCGTTTGCGCAGGCTGGCGCGGATATTGTAGACGGCAATGCTATCTGGCAGTCGGAAATTATTCTCAAGGTTAATGCGCCTGAAGAAGAGGAAATCGCTTTACTGAACCCCGGGACTACGCTGGTCAGTTTTATCTGGCCTGCGCAAAATCCTGGGTTAATGGAGAAACTTGCCGAACGTAAGGTTACGGTGATGGCGATGGACTCCGTGCCGCGTATTTCCCGCGCGCAATCGCTCGACGCGTTAAGCTCAATGGCGAATATCGCGGGTTATCGCGCCATTGTAGAGGCCGCGCATGAATTTGGGCGCTTCTTTACCGGCCAAATCACTGCCGCCGGGAAAGTGCCGCCGGCGAAGGTGATGGTGATTGGCGCGGGCGTTGCCGGTCTTGCGGCTATCGGCGCGGCAAACAGCCTGGGGGCGATTGTCCGCGCGTTTGACACTCGTCCTGAAGTCAAAGAGCAGGTCCAGAGTATGGGGGCTGAGTTCCTCGAACTGGATTTTAAAGAGGAAGCCGGTAGCGGCGATGGTTACGCCAAAGTGATGTCCGAGGCGTTTATCAAAGCGGAAATGGCGCTCTTTGCCGCCCAGGCCAAAGAGGTCGATATCATTGTTACCACCGCGTTGATTCCGGGCAAACCTGCGCCGAAGCTGATTACCCGCGATATGGTCGATTCTATGAAGGCCGGCAGCGTGATTGTCGACCTGGCCGCGCAGAACGGCGGTAACTGCGAATATACCGTCGCTAATCAGGTTGTGACGACGGACAATGGCGTGAAAGTGATTGGCTACACCGATCTACCGGGGCGTTTGCCGACGCAGTCATCCCAACTTTATGGCACCAACCTGGTTAACCTGCTGAAGCTGCTGTGCAAAGAGAAAGACGGCAATATTGACGTGGATTTTGACGATGTCGTGATCCGTGGCGTGACGGTGATTCGTGACGGCGACATTACCTGGCCTGCGCCGCCAATCCAGGTTTCCGCGCAGCCACAGGCCGCGCCTAAAGCAGCACCTGCGCCAAAAGAGCCGGAAAAGCCCGCTTCACCCTGGCGGAAGTATGCGTTAATGGCGCTGGCGATCATTCTTTTTGGCTGGCTGGCCGATGTCGCGCCAAAAGAGTTCCTCGGCCATTTTACCGTGTTTGCGCTCGCCTGCGTGGTTGGTTATTACGTGGTGTGGAACGTGTCTCATGCGCTTCATACGCCATTAATGTCGGTGACCAACGCAATTTCAGGGATTATTGTTGTCGGGGCATTATTGCAAATTGGTCAGGGCGGCTGGGTCAGCTTCCTGAGCTTTATCGCGGTGCTTATCGCCAGCATTAATATTTTCGGTGGCTTCACCGTGACTCAGCGTATGCTGAAAATGTTCCGGAAAAACTAAGGGGTAACACATGTCTGGAGGATTAGTTACAGCTGCATACATTGTTGCCGCGATCCTGTTTATTTTCAGTCTTGCCGGGCTTTCAAAGCATGAAACGTCCCGCCAGGGGAATAACTTCGGTATTGCCGGGATGGCGATCGCGTTGCTGGCGACCATTTTCGGGCCGGATACCGGCAACGTGGCATGGATTCTGGTCGCCATGATTATTGGCGGCGCGATTGGCATCCGCATGGCGAAAAAAGTTGAGATGACCGAGATGCCGGAGCTGGTCGCGATTCTGCACAGTTTCGTGGGCCTGGCGGCGGTACTGGTTGGCTTTAACAGCTATCTGTACCATGACGCCAGTCTGGCGCCGGTGCTGGTGAATATTCATCTGACCGAAGTCTTCCTCGGTATCTTTATTGGCGCAGTCACTTTCACTGGATCGATCGTAGCGTTTGGTAAACTGCGCGGCAAAATCTCTTCTAAGCCGTTGATGTTGCCTAACCGTCACAAAATGAACCTGGCGGCGCTGGTTGTTTCTTTCCTGTTGCTGCTGGTTTTTGTCCGCACCGAAAGCGTGGGTCTACAGGTTCTGGCGCTGCTGCTGATGACCATTATCGCGCTGGCGTTTGGTTGGCATCTGGTCGCCTCTATCGGCGGGGCGGACATGCCGGTGGTTGTTTCAATGCTGAACTCCTATTCCGGTTGGGCTGCCGCGGCGGCTGGCTTCATGTTGAGCAACGATTTGCTGATTGTGACCGGCTCGCTGGTCGGTTCGTCAGGCGCGATCCTGTCTTACATTATGTGTAAAGCGATGAACCGCTCTTTCATCAGCGTTATTGCTGGTGGGTTCGGTACTGACGGCTCCTCAACGGGCGACGATCAGGAAGCTGGCGAACATCGCGAAATCACGGCGGAAGAGACCGCTGAGATGCTGAAAAACTCCCACTCCGTCATTATTACGCCGGGGTACGGGATGGCGGTGGCGCAGGCGCAGTATCCGGTGGCGGAAATCACCGAAAAACTGCGTGCGCGCGGTATCAACGTGCGTTTCGGCATTCATCCGGTGGCGGGTCGCCTGCCGGGGCATATGAACGTGCTGTTGGCAGAGGCGAAAGTGCCTTATGACATCGTGCTGGAAATGGATGAAATCAATGATGATTTCGCCGATACCGATACCGTGCTGGTGATTGGCGCGAACGATACGGTGAACCCGGCGGCGCAAGACGATCCCCGCAGCCCGATCGCCGGTATGCCGGTTCTCGAAGTGTGGAAAGCACAGAATGTCGTGGTCTTTAAGCGTTCAATGAATACTGGTTATGCTGGTGTGCAGAACCCGCTGTTCTTTAAAGAGAATACGCAAATGCTGTTTGGCGATGCCAAAGCCAGCGTGGATGCAATTCTGAAAGCGCTTTAATCTTTTAAACGTGCGGCGGCCTCTTCGGAGGCCGTTTTTATACACTTCATCCTTTACGCTGCCTCTTTGTTGGCTGCGCTCAGAAACCCCGGTCACATCGTTATCTATGCTCCCGGGGATTTCTTCCCTTGCCGCCGCGAGGCATCTTGAATGATTTTGTGTATGTATTGCATTTTATCTTTTGTTTAAATCGCTAAGCAGAACGGCGATACTCTGTCCGCCGGTGGTCTGTTCGAGGGCGATTTTGACAATGATGGTTAACGGAACGGAGAGCAGCATGCCCACCGGACCTAGTAGCCAGCCCCAGAAAATTAACGACAAAAATACCACTAAGGTTGAAAGGCCTAAACCACGTCCCATGATTCGTGGCTCAAGGATATTGCCGAAGACCAGATTAATCAGCAGATAGCCTGCCAGCACCAGCAGCGCATCATAAAACCCGTTAAATACCAGCACCTGAATAATGGGCGGCAGGGCAGCGAGCACCGATCCAATATTAGGAATATAGTTCAGCGCGAAGGCCAGTAGTCCCCAGACAAAGGCGAAGCGGACATCCAGCGCGGCCAGCATTCCCCATGCGACCAGTCCCGTCACGATACTGATCGCTGTTTTTAGCACCAGATAATGGGAAACGCTATCAAGCGCGCGTTGAATTGCCGCCATGCCCTCCACCGGACGGCTCATCATCTGCTGCAGTTTTTCAGGCAATTGTGGAACCTCCAGCAGCATAAATACCACGGTCAATAACAATAAAAAGATGGACGACATGGCATTGGACAGCTGGGTGAGCAGGTTCGTTACCAGAGTCATTGCGGCGTTTGGATCGATATATTTCGCCAGCTCATCAACCGACACGCCAATGCCTGCTCGCTGCAACCACGGTTCGATACGTTGCAACGGTATCACCAATGAGGAGCGATACTGCGGTAGGGTACGGGCCAGTTCATTTAATGATGTCCCCAAATAGGCCAGTAGCAGTACCATTAGCATGACAATAATCACAATGAGCAATGACACGGCGATAACGCGCGGAATTCGACATCGGGTCATCCGTTGCACAACGGGATTGAGAACGACCGCAATAAATAACGCCAAAATAAAGGGAACAATGATATCTGCGGCGAAGCGGATACCGCTCAGAATAACCACCAGCATTCCCAGCATAATGACGATTTTTAGACCATTGAGCGTGATGATCGGTTTTGCCATATCAGTCCCTGTTTTCTGATGCCGACACGAATAATAATGTGATGTCGGTCGACCTGTTCTGGTTAAAATCAAATACTTCAGGTAAAGAAGTGAAAATATTTTGAGTTAATTCCTGGCTTATGATACAAATCAGGCGTGTTCAACTACCGAGGACAATTATCATCCGCGATGACGAGAAGCAACACTGCGGATAATTGTAATATTATGGACAATATGTTCAGCGCTTTTTTCTCCACGCAAACGCATCTTCACTCTACCTCCTTTTTCCTGCTTATCGGCGAGCAGCACTGGCGTAACGCACTTTAGTCTCTCACTTCTGCCTGAGCTGGCGCAATGCGCTGTGCTAACTGATTTTATTTTTTAGTTTGCTGCGTGCAGCAGACTCGAAAGAGTATATTCTCATGCAGGAGAAGTGTCATGTTTTACTGGATTTTATTAGCTCTGGCTATCGCGACTGAAATTACCGGCACGCTCTCAATGAAATGGGCTAGCGTGGGTAATGGCAATGCGGGGTTTATTTTAATGCTGGTGATGATCACGCTGTCATATATATTTCTTTCTTTTGCGGTAAAAAAGATTGCCCTGGGTGTAGCGTATGCCTTATGGGAAGGGATCGGCATTTTATTTATTACCATTTTTAGCGTGCTGCTATTTGATGAAGCATTATCAACCATGAAGATTGCCGGCTTGCTGACGCTGGTCGCCGGCATAGTATTGATCAAATCAGGGACGCGTAAACCCGGCAAACCGGTGAAGGAGGCGACTCGTGCAACAATTTGAATGGATACACGGCGCCTGGCTTGGGCTGGCAATAATGCTGGAAATCGCGGCTAACGTACTGTTGAAATTTTCGGACGGCTTTCGCCGTAAATGCTATGGCATCTTATCGCTTGCCGCTGTTCTGGCCGCCTTCAGCGCGCTTTCCCAGGCGGTAAAAGGGATAGACCTGTCGGTGGCGTATGCGTTATGGGGCGGTTTTGGTATTGCCGCCACGCTGGCGGCGGGCTGGGTGCTCTTCGGCCAGCGCTTAAACCCCAAAGGCTGGGTTGGCGTGATATTGCTGCTCGCCGGAATGGTCATGATCAAATTTGCCTGAGACGATCGCTGCCTGTCGGTTCAGGCAGCGATTCCCGCATTAATCCTGCGCCAGAGCTTTCAGCTTATCGCGAAAGCCGGTGACGGATATAGCGCGGTTATCGGCGCGCCAGCGATCTTTAGCCGCAGGGGCGGAGCTTTGTACGCCAATGAGCTGCCATCCGCTATCCGTGTGCAATAAGAGCGGCGAGCCGCTGTCGCCAGGTAACGTGTCGCACTGGTGTGAGAGTACGGCATTCTGCGCCCAGCCGGTCACGACGCAATCCTGATGGGAATAGAGCGCATTCAGATGATCTTCCGGATAACCGGACTGCGTGACTTTTCGGTCTGCGGCTTTCAACGCCGCAGTGAGCGCCGCTTTATCGCCGGTAAATAAAGGCACTGGCGTGATACCGGAAGGTGGGTAGCGCAATATTACCAGACCAAAATCCCAGCTTGCCGCGGCAGGCGGCACAATCCAGCCATCGCCATCCGCTTTCAGGCGTCGGCCCAGCGACGGTTCAACGCGGCCTTCAATGCCGTGGATTTCATAGCGCCATACTCCTTTTCGCGCCACAAAACGCAGCGCAACCGCCTTGTCTGGTTTTCCTTTCGGTGGCGTTAGCAGGCAGTGACCTGCTGTCAGGGCGATATGCGGGGAGATAAGCGTTGCCGTACACAAATTACCGCTGGCGGTCTCTAGTTGCCCGATGGCATCCCACGGCGATTGGGTAGGATCGGCGACGGGCACCCGATCATCATGGTTAAAAAAAAGCGTTTTGACGTCGCTGGCATCCGTGGCGTCTGTTTCAGCCCCCCTGGCTTTCGCCATAACCGGTAAAAAACACACTATGCCCAGTAATACAGCAATGGTTTTATGCATATCACACTCTGGTGGGTAATTATGATTATTAACAACAAACCCTCAGTACTACTATAGACGTGACGGTAAGAAAGTGGGAGTAAAATCAGATAACTACACTCAGGAAAGATAGAAATGCGTGGCAATAGCGGCGCATAAAATAAGCACGATAAGAATGAGCTCAAAGCGGTAGCGAGACACTTTTTTGCCCTCCCGGAAGGCGGCGCTAAACCAGAACAATTTAGCGCCGTAAAAACGGGCGCGGGGGCGCGCCGCAGCATGTTACGACTTACGCAGCCGGTTGAGTAGTTGGTTTTGACGGGGTTTTGGCTGGCGCTTTACCACCTTTTTTCTGGTGCTTTTTAGCCGCCTGCGCTTTTTGCTCAACGGTTTTTTTATGCTGTTTTTTGTGGTGCTGGGTGTTCTGGGTTGTTTTGGCAGGCGCTGCGGTTTTCGCAGGCGTTGCAGTCTCAGCCGCGAATGCTGCGGAAGAGAGACCCATTGCAGCGGCAACAACCAGAGCTAATACTTTTTTCATTTTGATACCCTCGATTTGGTTTTCATTCAACCCCACTGCGGGGCCGGTGAAATGACTATATCGCTGTTATCAAAAGGCTTCCGTGAGTGATTGGTTTCGGCATGTAACGCTATGTACAATCCCCCGGTAACGCGATGTCAGCCCCCACCATAATAGGTAGCTTTACGTTACCGGCCGTTATTTTTGGCCGCAGAGTCGGTAATATCCGCCCTCCAGAATAACAGGCACACCGTATATGAATCCGATAATCTGGGTGGTATTTACGCTTCTGGCGCTGGATGCAATCAGAGAAGTTATGGGCGTATCAAGCCTGACAGGTCTATGGTGAACAGTGAGTCGTGGCGTGAAACCAGCCCGGCGATAGCGCACGTTGCTATCGCCGGAATATTTCTTTTCAGGCATGAAGACGGTGATGTAACCGCGTCCCGACCAGGATGGCCAGCACCAGCATTAGCGCGATAAAACCACCTACGCCGTTCCAGCCGTAACTATGCCAGAATACACCGCCTAGCGTCCCGGCAATACTGGACCCCAGATAATAGCTGAAAAGATAAAGTGACGAGGCCTGTCCCTTCGCCCGACGCGCACGCGGGCCAATCCAGCTATTGGCCACGGAGTGCGCGGCGAAAAAGCCGGCGGAAAAAAGCAGCATCCCAGCAAAAATCAGCCAAAGCGAGGTAAAAAGCGTCAGTAAAAGCCCACCCAGCATTACTGCGGTAGAGAACAGCATCACCGGCCCCCGGCCATAGCGTGAGGTCATGGCGCCAGCTTTCGGCGAGCTCCATGTGCCGGTGAGATAGGCTACGGATAACAGTCCGACCACGGCCTGGCTTAATTCCCAGGGGGAGAGCATCAGGCGATAACCAATGTAGTTAAACAGGGTGACGAACGCGCCCATCAGTAAAAAACCTTCTGCAAACAGTAGAGGTAACCCCCGATCGCGCCAGTGGAGACGGAAATTAATAAATAGCGTTTTAGGCCGTAGCGACGTGGGACGGAAATGTTGCGAGGCGGGTAAAATCTTCCAGAACATCAGCGCGGACGCCAGCGCAAAGCATCCGATGGCCGCCAGCGCGATGCGCCAGTTAAAAAAGTCGGTCATGACGCCGCTTAATAAACGCCCGCTCATCCCGCCGATGGAATTACCGCTAATATAAAGCCCCATAGAGAAAGCGACAAAGCTGGGATGGATTTCTTCGCTCAGGTAGGTCATTCCCACCGCGGCGACGCCGCTTAACGACAGACCGATCAGCGCGCGCATAATCAGAATACCATGCCAGCTGGTCATCATGGTTGATAACAATGTGCAGCAGGAGGCTAATAACAAGGCGGTGACCATCACCGGTTTACGGCCTATCGCATCAGAAAGCGGGCCGGTAAAAAGTAAGCCGATAGCCAGCATGGCGGTAGAAATAGAAAGTGAAACGCTGCTGCTGGCGGGGGAGACGCCAAACTCCTGGGAAAGTACCGGTAGTATAGGCTGAACGCAATAAAGGAGCGCGAAAGTCGCCAGGCCCGCGGAAAAAAGGGCCAGCGTGACGCGCATGAAAGGCGCTGTACCGCGTTTAATAAATTGAACCGGCTGAGAATGGCGTTGTTCATCGATATCGCTCGCCGTGGCGTCATCGAGAATAGTTGTACGACTCACGTTAAATCCTTGCTTTACATCTCCGTCAACAGGAGACGGGTATAACCGACATGTAAAGCATAGAAAAAGCAAAATATTCTGTCTAATATATTAATTGTCTCAAATAAGACGTTAAAAATATGAATATCGAATTACGTCATTTACGTTACTTTGTGGCGGTAGCAGAAGAGCTGCATTTTGGTCGCGCCGCCGCGCGCCTCAATATCTCGCAGCCGCCGCTGAGTCAGCAGATACAAATTCTGGAGCAGCAGGTCGGCGCGCGATTACTGGCGCGGACTAACCGCAGCGTAGCGTTAACCGCCGCCGGGCGACAGTTTCTGGTGGATAGCCGACACATCCTGAGTCTGGTAAACGACGCCGCCGCTCGCGCCGAGCGGTTGCATCAGGGCGAAGCGGGTGAAATCCGTATTGGCTTTACGTCTTCAGCGCCTTTTATTCGGGCGGTATCGCATACCTTTTCGCTGTTCCGCCAGTCCTATCCGGGGGTGCATATGCAAACGCGTGAAATGAATACGCGTGAGCAAATCGCGCCGCTCAACGAAGGCGTACTGGATATTGGCTTACTGCGGAATACGCCGTTGCCCGACACACTTAATCGCGAGGTGATTTTGCATGAGCCGCTTATGGCCATGATCCCGCGCGAACATCGGCTGGCGCAAAAGCCGGTCGTCAGTCTGACAGAACTGGCGGAAGAACCTTTCGTCTTTTTCGATCCGCATGTCGGGACGGGCCTCTACGACGATATCCTCGGCCTGATGCGGCGCTATAACCTGTCGCCGACCATCACCCAGGAGGTTGGCGAGGCAATGACCATTATCGGTCTGGTAGCGGCGGGACTGGGTGTCTCGATTCTGCCGGCATCCTTTAAGCGTGTACAGATGAGCGAGATGCGCTGGGTTCCCCTGGCGGAAGAGGACGCCGTATCTGAAATGTGGCTGGTATGGCCAAAGCATCATGAACAGAGTCATGCCGTACAGCGGTTTTGCCAACTGCTATTACTGGCTGCCCGACGGGATTAATTACGCTTAAAAAGGGTGAAAATGTGCAGTTAATCACACGGCTAAGCAAAAAGTTGACGGCGAGTATTGAAGTGTTTCACCATAGCACACAGATTATTTCGGAGCGCGAAAATAAAGGGAGTGAGCGGTGGTTGCTGATAGTCAGCCTGGGCATATCGATCAAATTAAGCAGACCAATGCTGGCGCAGTGTATCGCCTGATTGATCAGCTCGGACCGGTATCGCGAATTGACCTGTCTCGTCTGGCGCAGTTGGCGCCTGCCAGTATTACGAAAATTGTTCGCGAAATGCTGGAAGCGCATTTGGTTCAGGAACTTGAAATTAAAGAGGCGGGCAGTCGCGGACGTCCCGCCGTCGGGCTGATGGTGGAAACGGAAGCCTGGCACTATTTATCTATTCGTATTAGCCGTGGTGAAATTTTCCTTGCACTGCGCGATCTTAGCAGCAAACTGGTGGTAGAAGAGTGTCTGGCGCTGCCGTTAAACGAAGCTACGCCGTTGCTTGAGCGAATTATTACGCACGTTGATCGGTTTTTTACCCGCCATCAGCAGAAACTGGAGCGTCTGACCTCCATTGCCATTACGTTACCGGGCATTATCGATACCGAAAACGGCGTTGTGCACCGGATGCCGTATTACGAAGATGTCAAAGAGATGCCTTTGGGAGATGCGCTGGAGCGGCACACCGGCGTACCGGTTTACATTCAGCATGATATTAGCGCCTGGACGATGGCAGAGGCGCTTTTTGGCGCCTCACGCGGCGCGCGCGACGTTATCCAGGTGGTGATTGATCATAATGTGGGGGCGGGCGTTATCACCGACGGTCATTTGCTTCATGCGGGTAGTAGCAGTCTGGTAGAGATTGGGCATACCCAGGTCGATCCTTATGGTAAGCGCTGTTATTGCGGTAATCATGGCTGTCTGGAGACCATCGCCAGCGTCGATAGCGTGCTGGAACTTACGCAGCTTCGGCTTAATCAGTCGATGAGTTCAATGTTGCACGGCCAGCCGTTAACGGTAGATTCACTGTGTCAGGCGGCGATGCAGGGAGATCTATTAGCAAAAGATATTATTAGCGGCGTTGGCGCGCATGTCGGACGCATTCTGGCTATCATGGTGAATTTATTTAATCCGCAAAAAATTCTTATTGGTTCGCCGCTAAGTAAAGCGGCTGATATCCTTTTTCCAGCCATTGCTGACAGTATCCGTCAACAGGCGCTGCCCGCCTACAGCAGGAATACGGTTGTGGAAAGCACGCAGTTTACCAACCAGGGTACGATGGCCGGGGCGGCGTTGGTAAAAGACGCGATGTATAACGGCTCTTTGTTGATTCGTCTATTACAGGGTTAACATTTTTTAACTGTTGTACAAAAATTTGCGCTAACTCAAGCTGATTGCCCTTGCCATATCTTAGACTTTCTCCACTGTATTATTTTCCTGGCTTATATTTTCGAAGCATAACGGTGGAGTTAGTGATGCTGAAGCGTTTCTTTATTACAGGTACAGACACTTCTGTTGGGAAGACGGTGGTTTCCCGCGCATTACTACAAGCGTTAGCGTCGAGTGGTAAGAGCGTTGCAGGGTATAAACCTGTCGCTAAAGGGAGCAAAGAGACTGCAGAAGGGATGCGCAACAAAGATGCGCTGGTATTGCAAAGCGTCTCTTCGCTGGAGTTGCCGTATGAGGCGATTAATCCGATCGCGTTAAGCGAAGAAGAAAGCAGCGTCGCGCATAGCTGTCCTATAAATTACACCTTGCTGTCCAACGGTCTGGCGAGCCTGAGCGATAAAGTGGACCACGTTGTTGTGGAGGGCACTGGTGGCTGGCGTAGTTTGATGAATGATTTACGTCCATTGTCTGAATGGGTGGTACAGGAACAGTTACCGGTATTGATGGTGGTAGGGATTCAGGAGGGGTGCATTAATCATGCGCTACTGACTGCGCAAGCTGTCGCTAATGATGGACTGCCCTTAATTGGCTGGGTGGCGAATCGTATCAATCCTGGCCTGGCGCATTATGCTGAAATTATTGATGTGCTTGGGAAAAAACTGCCAGCGCCGCTGATTGGCGAGCTACCGTACCTGCCGCGCGCCGAGCAGCGTGAGCTGGGGCAGTATATTCGTTTGTCAATGCTCGGCAGCGTGCTGGCGGTAGATAGAATCATGGCGTAACGTTCGCGAGAGCACTGACGCGACTACACAGGCAATCAGCAGACCGGGGAGTAACTGATACTCGCCGGTCATTTCACAAATCATCAGGGTGGACATTATCGGCGCATGGGTTGTCGCCGCCAGTAGCGTCGCCATACCCGCCAGCCCCAATAAAATCGCTATTTCATCCGAGCCTGGCAGCCAGAATCCCCATATCCGACCCAGAAACATTCCAATTGATAATCCGACAAATAATGTTGGCGTAAAGACGCCGCCCGGCGCGCCAGACCCGCTGCTGGCGAGCACCGCCAGGATTTTGCACGCAAAAATTCCGCCAATCAGCGAGAATAGCGGCGGAGAGAGCAAAAATGATTGTACGACGCTATAGCCGTTTCCCCATACCGTGGGCGTGAGTAACGACAGTAATCCGACAATAAGCCCGCCCAACGCCAGTTGCCAGGGCGGGGACAGTTTTAAGCGTAAGAAACTATTATGGCTGGCCGTCATCAGCCACATCAGTAATGGACCGCACAGACCGGCGACCAGGCCGGTACTGACTATCATGACGTACTCCCGCGCGTGGAGATCAACGGTCAGATGTACGGTATAGAGTAGTGAATCGCTACCGTTTAATAGATGGGTGGTTAGCAGGGCGACGACGGCGGAAACGACAACCGGGCCGAGGGAAGCCAGCATTAAGGTACCGAACAGGATTTCCGCGATAAACAGGCTGCCCGCCAGCGGCGCATGGTAAGCGCCCGCCATGCCCGCAGCGGCGCCGCTGGCGATCCATAATTTCCATTCCTCACGCGGCGTGAAGCGTCGGGCAAAGCTGGATGCCGCCAGCGCGGCGAGGAGGATCATTGCGCCTTCGCGACCAATTGCGCTGCCGCTGACCACGACCAGCAGCGAGGCCAGCGATTTCACCAGACTGGCGCCAACGTCAAATTGCCCGTCGGTTTGCAATGCTTCCATATAGTCAGTGGGCGCATGGGGGCGCTGTTGGTTCATTTTTTGCCACCCCCACAGCAACAGACCAGCGGCCAGGCCGCCAAGCGCTGGCGTAATCAGCCGTCGCCAGGGCGAAAGCCCCTCAGCCGCATTCACCAGACTGCCGGTGTCATTACTCAGGAAAATCCACTCCAGCAATTGCATCGCATGACGGAAGGCGGCGACAGCCAGCGCCGCGAGAATACCGATGAGCGTAGCGATCAGCAGGCGACGAAACATCGCTCGCAGATCCGGGTAAGCGTGTAAACGATGCATGAGCGGGTAAATAGGGAGTTTCAGGATAGCCTATTCTGCGGGGAAATGGCGTCAGACGCAAAAGCACTATGTGCGATATAATATTGCGTACAATAATGATACTGCCGGATAGCGAGAGGCCATCCGGCGGCAACGTTAGCTGCTTTCGTGAATATTTAGCGCCCGACGCGTGCGGCCTGAGCTGAGATAATCGGCGATGTAATCCTGAGAGATTTCACCGTTATAGCGTCCGTCTTCATCAACGATCGGCATCCAGCTAGTATTACTTTCGTACAATCTGGACAGCACAATACGCAGATTATCTTCCGCTTTGCCCGTAATACGGAAAGGATGGGTGATATCGGCGCAGATTCCGCTGGCGTTCCGCGCTTCCCGGCGCTTCACAAATCCCAGTGGCTTACCGTCGTTGTCAATGACGGTAATGGCGCGAATATCGTGATCATCCATAATGCCGAATGCCTCGCTTAACGGCATGGAAGGCCGCGCGGTAATGGTTGGCTGTTGGTCGGTAACATCGCCCGCGGAGACCAGTAGCAAACGCTTTAACGTTCTGTCCTGACCGACAAACGACCCGACAAACTCGTTAGCCGGTTTGGCCAGCAGTTCATCAGGACTGGCGCACTGTACAATTCGCCCCTGACGGAACACGGCGATACGGTCGCCGAGCTTTAGCGCTTCGTCGATATCATGGCTGACCAGCATCACGGTCTTTTTTAGCTTACGCTGCATATCCAGAAACTGGTTCTGGATCACTTCGCGGTTAATGGGGTCCACCGCGCCGAAGGGCTCATCCATCAGCAGTACCGGCGGATCGGCGGCCAGAGCGCGGATCACGCCAATACGCTGTTGCTGTCCCCCGGACATCTCCTTTGGATAGCGATGCAGAAATTTTCTGGCATCCAGCGCCACCATGTCCATCAACTCTTCGGCGCGTTGCTTGCAGCGCGCTTTGTCCCAACCCAACATGCGCGGCACAACGGTAATATTTTCTTCAATCGTCATATTAGGAAACAGGCCGATCTGCTGGATAACATACCCAATATTGCGGCGTAGCGTTACCGTATCCATATCGTTGGTATTCTCGCCGTTGATAAGAATATTACCGCTGCTGGGCGCGATCAGCCGGTTGATCATCTTTAACGTGGTGGTTTTGCCGCAGCCGGAGGGACCGAGTAAGACGCACATTTCGCCTTCCGGCACGTTCAGGTTGACGTTGTCGACGGCTTTTAGCGGCTGACCCTTTTTCTGTACAAATTGTTTGGTGAGATTTTCCAGTTTTATCATTATCGTATCCCCTTAGGTGTCAGTACGACTTGCAGACGATGCAACAGCCAGTCAAGTACAATTGCCAGTAGACAGATCATTAGCGCGCCGGCAATTAACATGCGAATATCGCTGCCGCTAATGCCGTTTAACAGTAGCAGCCCCAGACCACCAGCGCCGATCACCGCGGCAATCGCCATCACGCCGATATTCATCACTACCGCGGTGCGGATACCCCCGAAAATAACCGGTAGGGCCATTGGGATTTCGACCCAGCGCAGCCGTTGCCAGAAAGTCATACCGATGCCGCGTCCCGCTTCACGCAGACCGGGCGGCAAACTATCAAGCGCAGTATGGGTATTACGGACAATCGGCAGTAAAGAGTAGAGAAAAACGGCCGTCACAGCGGGCAGAACGCCAATACCATGCCCGATCAGCGAAAAGAGCGGGATCATTAATCCAAACAGCGCGATAGACGGAATGGTAAGAAGTAGCGTGGCGGCGCCCAATACCGGCATTGCCAGCCATTTGTGGCGTACAATCAAAACGCCTAACGGTACGCCGATGATAATCGCCAGACCGACGGCCAGCGCGACCAGCCAGAGATGCTGAAAGGTAAGGCTGGCGAGATAGCCTGCATTATCCAGCATATAATGTATCGTATCCATAGGCGCTCCTTACAGCAGACCTTTGTCCTGCAAAAATTGATGGGCTACCTGTTGCGGCGTGCGATGCTCGATATCGACCTGGGCGTTTAGGGTCGATATCACATCGTTATTGAGCAGGCCGGAAAGGGTGTTTAAGGCGTCATCAAGGCCAGGATTGGCTTCCAGCACCTCTTTACGCACCACGGGCGTGACAGCGTAACTTGGAAAGAAGCCTTTATCATCTTCCAGCACTTTCAGATCAAACCCTTTCACCCGTCCGTCGGTGGTATAGACCAGCCCGGCGTCAACCAGCCCATCCCGAACGGCGTTATAGACCAGCCCTGGGTCCATCTGTCGTATTTGCGGGCGATCAAGCTGCATTTGGTAGGCTTGCTGAAGGGGCTTCATCCCATCGCTGCGCCCGGCAAATTCCAGATCGAGACCGAGCATCCAGTTGTGGTCAGGATCGTTCTGCCGGACCTGTTCGATTTTTGCCACCATTTGCGAGATGGTGGTGATATTTTCCGACTCGGCGCGTTTGCGCTGCATCGCGAACGCGTAAGTATTGTTCATGTCAGCCGGTTTGAGCCATACCAGGCCCAGCTTCGCATCCAGGCGTTTTACCGTGTCGTAGGTTTCCTGTGGACTCATGCGCTTATCGATACGGTTGAAAATAATCAGCGATGTACCGGTGTATTCCCAGGTAATATCAATTTGTTTATTCACCATCGCATTACGTGAAATCACCGCGGCGATATTGGTTTGCGGCTGAACCTGAAAGCCTTTCTTCTGCAAATACTGAACGGTCATAGCGGAAAGAATATGCTGCTCGGTAAAGCTTTTGGTGGCGAGAACCAGCGGCGCGGCCTGCGTCTGGCTACTGAACAACAGCGTTGCGGCAAGCCATCCCAACAGGTGTTTTTTGAATCTCATTTAACGCTCCTTATTGTTATTTATGCGTTCAGACGGTATGAGGGCTAAGGCGTCGCCCAAACCAGGCAAGCAGAGTGTCAAGAATCAGCGCGAATAACGCCGTGGCCGTTGCGCCGAGGATCAACGTCGGAAAATCGTTGAGATAAATTCCCGGGAAAATCAGCTCGCCGTAGCTGCTGGCGCCGATCAGAAAGGCCAGCGGCGCGGTGCCGACATTGATGGCGGTCGCGATGCGAATACCGGACAGCATCACTGGCCACGCATTAGGTAGCTCTACCTGACGAAGCCGCTGCCATTTTGTCATCCCAATCCCGTTCGCCGCTTCAATCAGTGAGGCGGGAACGGAACAGAGGCCCGCATAGGTATTGCGGACGATAGGCAGAAGGGAGGCCAGAAATAGCGCGACAATGGCGGGCGTATCGCCGATCCCGATAATCACCATCGCTAAGGCCAGAACGGCCAGCGGCGGCAAGGTATTACCAACATTAAAGATTTGCATGACATATTCAGCAAATCCTTTTGCCGCAGGTCGGCTGAGTAAAATCCCGCTCGGGATACCGACCAGTAAAGCAAAAAACATGGACGTAAAGACCAGCATCAAATGCCGTTGCCCGAGATACAGCAGATCGACCTGACGCGCTTTCAGCGTCTCCAGACCGATTCCCCAGATAAACAGCGCCAGTAACAGCAAAATGACGATAGTGAACCCAAGTACACGTTTTAGGGTGAGGGTGTGCATTGCGGTGTGTCTCCCTGTTTGCATGTGTTATGGCGACGTTAAGAGTCGCGTGTTGTTATGCCATGTTCCGGCAGGGTACTTTGAGCTATAGCAACAGGTTGGGAAGGATTCCAGCGAAGCGTGATGTTTAACACTATTAAACATCTATTAACAATTATGCTTTGCCCTTATGCGGCTTAGCGTAAACATTCACGATAAAGAATTATCTTAAAAACAGAAATGTAGTGTGACGTTGTCACTTTTTGTAGATAAAAATAGGCCGCAATGGGAGAAAAGGCAGGTAAAATCCTGCCTTTTGTGGGGATTAACGGAATAACGGTTTTACAGCGACGGGAATAATAAGTTGAGCTTGCCATTGCGCCAGAGTCAGACGCGCCAGTTGCCCCAACGCCTGATAAAACGGATGCCCGGCATGATCGATAAATACGTCCAGAAAGCGGGACGACCACGGAAACAGATGCCAGGCCAGGAGTTGTTCGCATTCATGATGACGATCATTCTCGGCAAGCCAGGCCGCCAGCAGCAACAGCGACCCAAAATGATCTTCTGGCTCGTTTTGTTGCATTTCAAACTGAATTCCGTTTTCGCGCATCCACTGACGTAGCGCCAGCGTAGAATCGCCAAATAATACGCTCTCACGATCCAGCCAGACGGAACCCCACGGCGGAGACGGCAGAGCGTAAGGGCCGATAAACAGACGCTGCCAGGCCTGTGGCAACGACTCTTCGCTGTGGGTCTTAAACATAGCCGCCACAGGCGCAAGCGCCTCGGCATCAAGCGGCCACTGCGCCTGCCAGTCGTCGGTTAATAGCGCCTGAACCAGAGGAGCGGTTTCGTGGCTTTCCGGCGAATAATAAAACAACGCGCCAAGAACACGCGCCGTTACTGAAAAATCATCACGTTGTAAAAAAGTGGTCATTCAAACAATCCCGAAAGGTGCGGGTCGCCCCGCACGCATAAATTAACCTGCGATGGCCATACCTACGGTCATATGCAGGCCATAAAAAAGTCCGCGGCCAATAATTTCGCCCGCCAGCACCAGCACGACACCGAGCAGCAAACCAACGGTATGCGGTTCGCGGCGACGGATTAGCGGACATAGCCAGCAGCCTAATCCGGCGGCAAGCAAGACAATGCGCCAGACCTGTAGCATACCGTAATCCGGCGCGAGATGGCTGGCCTGTTGCACGGAACTGTGAATGGTTGAGAGAGACAGTCCTTGTAGTACGATGACCGCCACGCACACCACCAATGCTAGGCCGCTAATACTGGCAAACGTCACGCTGCAAAATGGGACGCGCGCGATGCGTAGCAGTAGCGCCGCAAACACCGGGCCGCACAGGAATGCCGTGAGGAAAAAGGCCAGCGTGGTGTAGCCATTATACCAGGTTGGCACGGTATCTATCTGATAAACGAGCGTCATTGCCCAGATGAATGCAACGCCGAGCGCCATACTGACCAGCAGCCACACTTTACCCAGCGCCGGGGGCATTTTACCGAGTACCGCCACCAGCCACCAGATGCCGCCTACGGCAAAGAACACCGATCCTGCGGCGATTTCATTACTCAGTGCGGAAGCGCCTACGCGGTTAAGCGAGTTAAACGCGCGCATCGGCGAGCCGAGATGCATAATCGACGCGAGGAATCCTAGTCCCATCACCAGCCACAGAAAAAACATGCTACGCACGATGCGCTGACGGGCGATGGTATCGTCTTTTGCCGTCAGCCAGCCCAGTCCGCTAACGATTAACGCGCCGACCACGCACTGACCAAAGACCGTGAAGATCATCAACGGCCATTCATGCCATCCACTTCCCATCTTATACCTCCTTCGGATTGGCCAGATAACCGGTAGTGTCCCCGGTCGGGCGGCTGTTGGCGTTCGGTTTAATCACAATATTCGGCTTCGTGAAATGCGCGCGCGGCAACGGCGCGACGGCAGCCAGCTCTCCGTGTTTTTTACGCAGTTCGTCTATCGGGCCAAAGTCCAGCGCCCGCAGCGGGCAGGACTCCACGCAAATCGGCTTTTTGCCGTCGGCGACGCGATCATGACAGCCGTCGCACTTAGTCATATGACCTTTGGCGGCGTTGTACTGCGGCGCGCCGTACGGGCAGGCCATGTGGCAGTAGCGGCAGCCGATACAGACCTCTTCGTTCACCACCACAAAACCGTCATCGCGCTTGTGCATCGCGCCGCTCGGGCAGACTTTGGTACAGGCCGGGTCTTCGCAGTGGTTGCATGAAATGGAGAGATAATAGGCAAAGACGTTCTGGTGCCAGACGCCGTTATCTTCCTGCCAGTCGCCACCTGCGTATTCATATATCCGCCGGAAACTGACGTCGGGAGTGAGATCTTTGTAGTCCTTGCAGGCCAGTTCGCAGGTTTTGCAACCGGTGCAACGACTGGAATCAATAAAAAATCCATACTGGGTTGTCATCGGTTACTCCTTACGCCTTTTCAACCTGAACAAGATTACTGTGTGACGGATTACCTTTCGCCAGTGGGGAAGGCCGGTGCGACGTCAGAATGTTAATGGAGCCGCCGCGATCGACTTTGTCGCCAAACATGTCGGCATTTAACCAGGCGCCCTGGCCGATAGCGGTGACGCCAGGCAATATGCGCGGCGTGACTTTTGCCAGAATGAGCATCTCTCCATTCTGGTTAAAGACCCGCACGGTGTCGCCATGCTGAATGCCGCGCGCTTGCGCATCAATCGGGTTGATCCAGATCTCCTGCGGACACGCCTGTTGCAGGATGTCGATATTGCCGTAGCTGGAGTGGGTACGCGCTTTATAGTGGAAGCCGGTTAGCTGTAGCGGGTAGCGCTGACGAAGCGGATCGTCCCAACCGTCAAAGCCTGGCGTATAGGCGGGTAAAGGATGGATAATCTCATCTTTCTTCAGCTCCCACGTGTTGGCGAGGGTTGCCAGACGCTCGGAATAGATTTCGATTTTACCGGACGGCGTTTTCAGTGGGTTGGCGGCAGGGTCTTCGCGGAATGAGCGGAAAGCGACGTAGTGCTCCTCCGGGCATTTTTTCTTGAAAATCCCTGTCTGTTTCATCTCTTCGTAATCCGGCATTTCCGGGTTACGCGCTTTGGTTTTTGCGTGCAGGTATTTGACCCACTCATGCTGCGTGCGGCCTTCTGTGAAGGTCTGGTATACGTCCGGACCAAGCCGTTTAGCCACTTCACTGAGCGTCCAGTAAATGGGCTTTCTTTCAAATTTCGGCGAGGTGGCGGGCTGACCAAGAATGACATAGCCCATATTGCCTGCGGATTCGTGGGAAATCAGATCTTCCTGCTCGGTCGGCATTAAATCAGGCAGCAGAATGTCGCAATATTTTGCCGACGCGGTCATAAAGTGCTCGATGCCGACGATCATTTCACATTTACTGTCGTCCTGAAGCACCTCGTGGGTGTGGGCGATGTCGCCATGCTGATTGATCAGCGTATTACTGGCGTAGCACCACAAAAATTTGATCGGCACGTCGAGCTTGTCTTTTCCCCGCACGCCGTCGCGTGTGGCGGTCATTTCCGCGCCATGATCGATAGCGTCGGTCCAGGTAAAGACCGAAATCTGGGTTTTTACCGGGTTCTCCAGCATAGAAAACCATTCGACGCCCAGATCCCAGGTGCCTTCGCGCACGCCGGAATTACCGCCATTTATGCCGACGTTACCGGTGAGTACAGACAGCATGGCGATTGCGCGTGCGGTCTGCTCCCCGTTAGAGTGGCGTTGCGGTCCCCAGCCCTGGCAAATGTAAGCCGGTTTCGCCGAGCCGATTTCCCGCGCCAGTTGAATGATTTTTTCCGCCGGAATACTGGTAATCTGCGCGGCCCATTGCGGCGTTTTAGCAATACCGTCGTCGCCCTGACCCAAAATATAGGCTTTATAGTGCGCGTTACGCGGGGCCGAGGTGGGCAGAGTGGTTTCGTCGTAGCCGATGCAGTATTTATCCAGAAACGGTTTATCAATAAGATCTTCGGTAATCAGCACCCAGGCGATTGCCGCCGCCAGCGCGCCATCGGTACTAGGGCGAATCGGCAGCCACTCGTCTTCGCGGCCGGCGGCAGTGTCGTTATAACGCGGGTCAATCACGATCATCCGGGCGTTGGAGCGCTCGCGCGCTTGTTCGACATAGTATGTCACGCCGCCGCCGCTCATACGTGTTTCCGCGGGGTTATTGCCAAACATCACCACCAGTTTTGTATTGGCGATATCATCCGGACTGTTGCCGTCGTTGCCGCCGAACATATAGCTCATGGCCGCGCTGATTTGGGCGGTGCTGTAGCTACCGTAACGGCTGAGATAGCCGCCGCAGGCGTTCATCAGGCGATACGGTACGTTAGAATTGGTAATATTGCCGCCGTCCACGCCGGTACCGTAAAGGACATGTACCGCTTCGTTGCCGTAGTCCTTGAGGATACGTTTCAGGTTATCGCCGATGGTATCCAACGCTTCATCCCAACTGATACGTTCGAATTTGCCTTCTCCTCGTTTACCAACGCGTTTCATCGGATATTTCAGGCGATCGGGATGATTCATCCGGCGACGAATAGAACGGCCGCGCAGGCAGGCGCGTACCTGATGGTTGCCATATTCATCGTTGCCCGTGGTATCTGATTCAACCCAATATACGGTGTCATCTTTTACGTGTAGGCGCAGCAGGCAGCGGCTGCCGCAGTTAACGGTACATGAACTCCAGACCGCTTTTTCTGCCACATTGCCGGATGCGAGGTCTGCTGCGGCGTGTGCGATGCGGGAGAACGGAAGGGTGAAAGCGCTACTGGCAAGCGCAAGGCTACCGATAGCGGAGGTTTTCACCAGGCTTCGTCGGCTGATACTGGCCGCCATTAATGCCTCAGGGTTGGTGATTTTCATAACAGCTCACTATGCTCATCCAAAAAAGAGTTTTAAATGTCGTTGTGTTCGCAAAACGGGGAGCTCCGGGCGCGTAAAAACGTCCCGGAGCAGGCGGCTTAGATTTTTTCGATTTCCACCAGATTTGTATGTTGAGGATTCCCTTTTGCCAGGGGGGAAGGACGCAGCGTCGTGAGCGTATTGATGCAGGCGCCGTGGTCAATTTTATCGCCAGCCATATCCGCATTATGCCATGCGCCCTGACCCATCGCGCTGACGCCCGGCAGAATACGCGGCGTGACTTTGGCGGGTAGACGCACCTCTCCACGATCGTTAAAGACGCGAACCTTATCGCCATTCGCGATACCACGTTTTTGCGCATCGAGCGGATTTATCCACACCTCCTGGCGACAGGCGGCCTGCAGAACATCAATATTGCCGTAGCTTGAATGGGTACGGGATTTATAGTGAAAGCCAAACAGCTGTAGCGGGAAGGTGCTCCGCTTCGGATCGTCCCATCCTTCAAAAGTAGGGGTATAAATCGGCAGTGGGCTTATCACGTCGCCTTCCGCCAGCTCCCAGGTACTGGCGATGTGAGCGAGTTTGCTTGAGTAGATTTCGATTTTACCGGACGGCGTTTTTAACGGATTGGCCTGCGGATCTTCACGAAATTTTTTATAGGCGACAAAGTGGCCGTTGGGATCTTTGCGTTTATAGATGCCCATTTTTTTCAGATCGTCATACGCGGGCAATGCCGGATCTCTTGCCTGCATTTTGGCGTACAGATATTGCAGCCATTGCGCCTGTGTACGGCCTTCGGTAAACCGCTGATACACATCGTCGCCGAGGCGTCTGGCGATTTCGCTGAGTACCCAGTAGATGGGCTTGCGTTCAAACTTAGGCGTCGTCGCCGGTTGGATAAAAATCAGATATCCCATATTGCCGGCGTAATCATTGGGGATGATATCTTCCTGTTCGACGGTCATGAGATCCGGCAGTAAAATATCGGCGTACTTCGCGGAAGAGGTCATAAAATTGTCGATGACCACAATCATTTCGCATTTCGTTTCATCCTGAAGAATTTCATGGGTTTTATTAATATCCGAATGCTGATTAATCAGGGTGTTGCCAGCGTAGTTCCATAGAAATTTGATCGGGACATCCAGCTTATCTTTGCCGCGTACGCCGTCGCGCAGGGCGGTCATTTCCGGGCCGCGCGCAATGGCGTCCGTCCAGCTAAAGCAGGAGATGGTGGTTTTAACGGGATTCTCCAGGACCGGCAGACGTTCAATGGTAATGGTGTAAGTGGATTCGCGTGCGCCGCTATTACCGCCATGAATGCCGACGTTGCCGGTCAGAATCGGTAACATGGCGATGGCGCGAGCGGTTTGTTCGCCGTTCGCCTGACGCTGCGGGCCCCAACCCTGACAGATGTAGGCCGGCTTGACGCTGCCTATCTCGCGCGCCAGTTTGATAATCCGATCGGCGGGGATGCCGGTAATATGCGATGCCCACTGCGGCGTTTTGGCGATACCGTCCTCGCCCTGGCCCAAAATATAAGCCTTATAATGGCCATTGGGGGGCGCGTCAGCCGGAAGGGTCTTTTCATCGTAGCCGATACAATAGTTATCGAGAAAAGGCTGGTCAACGAGATTTTCGTTAATCAATACCCAGGCAATTCCCGCCACCAGCGCGGCATCGGTGCCGGGGCGAATCGGTATCCACTCGTCTTCACGTCCGGCAGCGGTATCGGTATAGCGCGGATCTATTACGATCATGCGCGCATTTGAGCGTTCACGCGCTTGCTCCAGAAACCAGGTAATGCCGCCGCCGCTCATGCGTGTTTCAGCCGGATTATTGCCGAACATGACCACCAGTTTACTGTTTTCGATATCAGATGTGCTGTTGCCGTCGTTGGAACCATAGGTGTAGGGCATGGCGCAAGAAATTTGCGCGGTACTGTATGAGCCGTATTGATTCAACGAACCGCCGTAGCAGTTCATCAAACGCTTCACCGGCGAGGCGGCAGGCGACGAGCGGGTTATGTTGCCGCCTACGATGCCGGATGAATAGTGGATATAAACGGCTTCATTGCCGTAGGTCTCTACGGTCTTTTTCAGGCTGGCGCTAATGGTGTCCAGTGCTTCCTGCCAGCTAATGCGTTCAAATTTGCCTTCGCCGCGGCGGCCAACGCGTTTCATGGGATAGTTAAGGCGATCCGGATGGTTAATACGCCGACGGATTGAACGGCCCCGCAGGCAGGCGCGAACCTGATGATTGCCGTAGACATCGTCGCCAGTGTTATCAGTTTCAACCCACCAGACTTCATTATCTTTTACATGCAGACGCAGGGCGCAGCGACTGCCGCAGTTGACCGAACAGGCGCCCCAGACGATTTTATCTTCTTCGTTGCGCATAGCCTGCTGCACCGCCGCGGCCGCGGTACGCATCCCAAACGGTAAAGATACGCCTCCGGCAGCCAGCGCCAGTGAGCCAAGCGCCGCTGATTTCACTAACGTCCTGCGGCTAACGCCTGTTTGTTGCTTTTCTCCGGGCATCACTCACTCCATTGTCGTTATTATTTCGCTATATATTGATAACTATAACGAAATTATTAACATGCTAATGATGTAATGAGTTTACCCCTTTGGGAGTAAGGATTATTAATCCATGTCAAAGAGCGTTACCCTCCGGACCCGGAGGGCAGGAGGAGGTTATTGCGGTTCGGCGGATGAACCGTCCTGAGCGGGAGAGGTATTGGCTGGCGCATTGCCGCTGTTGGTGCGGGTATAAAGAATTTTATGCGTGTCGTTCGCGCAATGGCCCACCACCTGTGAGTCCGGCTGATCGGCCTGGTCGTTAGGAACGATAGTGAGCGTAAAATTATCCGCCGGCACGCCGTTATTGATGATACGTTGTTCAATATCGCTTTTTACTCTCTCGCACGATCCCGGTGCCGCCATTACTAGCGAGGGGGCGCTGACTAACGCCAGAGCGGCTATTGCAGTTGCGATTTTCATCATGAACTCCTGTGATTAATGACGATGTTCTAAGCTTAGCATTTTTCGTGTAAATAACTGTATTTGCTAATATGATGATAAATATCTTTTCATCCTGGTGATACGTGTGAAGAAACCCCTTTTACTGACGTTATTGTGCATGATACTGGCAGGTTGTGATAACCCGAAATCCCTTGAGTCTTTTACGCCGGAAATGGCCAGTTTTTCGAACGAATTTGATTTTGATCCATTACGTGGTCCGGTAAAGGATTTCAGCCAGACATTGATGAGTGAGAATGGCGAAGTGGCGAAGCAGGTCACCGGTACGCTTTCACAGGAAGGCTGTTTTGATACGCTTGAGTTACACGATCTGGAGAATAATACGGGGCTGGCGCTCGTGCTGGATGCCAATTATTACCGGGATGCTCAGACGCTGGAAAAAAAAGTGCAGTTACAGGGGAAGTGTCAGCTGGCGGCGTTGCCTTCGGCGGGCGTGACCTGGGAAACGGACGACAACGGTTTTGTGGTATCGGCGACGGGCAAAGAGATGAAGGTCGAGTACCGCTATGATAGCGAAGGCTATCCGTTAGGTAAGACAACCATAAACTCGCAGAATACGCTCTCTGTGACGGCAAAACCCTCCGCGGACCCGCGTAAAAAGCTGGATTATACGGCAGTCAGCCGGGTGAATGATCGACAGGTCGGCAACGTCACACAGAGCTGCGAATATGATGCGTACGCGAACCCTGTTGACTGCCGGCTTGTTATCGTCGATGAGAGCGTTAAGCCGGCAGTGTCCCACCATTACACCATTAAAAATCGTATCGATTACTACTAAACCGGGCGCGGTGCGACTCTCCGTGACTACCGCGCCGCGTTTACTGCGCGGTGGGTTTCAGGAGCGTAGAACCGGACGTTTTATGTTCATCCAGATACTGCTGCTGGAAGATACACATGCGGATGGTGTTACGGTATTCGCCGTTAATGAAGAACTCATGAATCAGCTCGCCTTCTACTCTAAACCCGAGTTTACGGTAGATGTGAATCGCTTTTTCATTCTCTTTATCGACGATCAAATACAATTTATAGAGGTTGAGTACGGTAAATCCGTAATCCATCGCCAGTTTGGCCGCGCGTGACGCCAGGCCTTTTCCCTGGTACTCCGGCGAGATAATAATCTGAAATTCCGCCCGCCGATGCACATGGTTAATTTCCACCAGTTCTACCAGCCCGGCGTTTTCACCATCGCATTCGACGACAAAGCGCCGTTCGCTTTGGTCGTGGATGTGTTTGTCGTAGAGATCCGACAGTTCGACAAAAGCCTCATACGGCTCTTCAAACCAGTAACGCATAACGCTGGCATTATTATCAAGCTGGTGGACAAATCGTAAATCTTCACGCTCAAGCGGGCGCAGTCTGACCTTGTAGTCACTTGTCATACTGTATCCTTACACTTCCTTTTAGTTATCCTGCATCAGGGCGTAATAACGCGACCTGTACGACGATCCAGACACCGCAGCGTATTGGGTTCCCAATAGGCGTTGATGTTGGCGCTTTGCTCGCATTTATCGCGGTTATCAAAGGCGGCATCGGCTTTGTCCCACTCTTTTTCTGCGCGGGTATTCACTTTCTGGCGCAGACTGCGAGTGTCGTTCCATTGTTCCTTTTCCATCGCCGCTTCCTGACGACTTTGTGCGCTATCTCCCGATTCAATCACCAGTTTACTGGTTTCAGCGAATGCGGAAGTAGTATATACAACGGCCGCCAACGTAAGCATTGCCGTCAGGCACAGGCGTTTGCTCAGCGTATTGTTCATCACAACATCCTTTCATTAGAGGGGAAAAAGCGGTAAACCACCTGTAAATTCTACACCAATCCTTATGCCTGGCATATACACAAGAATGGCCGGATAACCGTAACGATATTCTGTTGTATTATCACTTATCATTTCGTAACCAAATGAATCTCATGCTAAAGACGACTCTGCTTTTCTTTGTCACCGCCCTCTGTGAAATCATTGGATGTTTTCTTACCTGGCTATGGATTAAGCGCGGCGCCAGCGTGTGGTGGCTTCTGCCCGCCGCTGCGTCACTTGCGTTATTCGTCTGGCTTTTGACCTTGCATCCGGCGGCGAGTGGGCGGGTTTATGCGGCTTACGGTGGGGTATATGTCTGTACTGCGCTCCTGTGGTTACGTGTTGTCGATGGCGTCCGGCTCACGGTTTATGACTGGTGCGGCGCGCCGATCGCGCTGTGTGGAATGCTGATTATCGTCGTCGGATGGGGACGTACGTAACATTGCCGCGCGACCAGAACATTTTGTGATCTGGCAGCGCTTTTTGCATCAATATACTTGTATGGTAGTAGCTCGGTTGGGTAAATTTCCTGCATCCCATAATGCGATGTAAGGAATAAAAATGAAGATTGTAGGGGCTGAAGTTTTTGTTACGTGTCCAGGGCGTAACTTCGTCACCTTAAAGATAACCACGGAAGACGGGATCACCGGTCTGGGGGATGCCACCCTGAACGGACGCGAGCTCCCGGTGGCCTCGTACCTTACCGATCACCTGTGCCCACAGCTCATCAGGCGGGATGCTCGCCGCATCGAAGATATTTGGCAGTTCTTCTACAAAGGCGCGTACTGGCGCCGTGGCCCTGTCACCATGTCCGCCATTTCCGCGGTTGATATGGCGCTATGGGATATTAAAGCCAAAGCCGCCAATATGCCGTTGTATCAGTTACTCGGCGGCGCTTCGCGTGAAGGCGTCATGGTGTATTGCCATACCACAGGCCACACCATCGACGATGTGCTGGAAGACTACGCGCGTCATAAAGAGCAAGGGTTCAAAGCAATCCGCGTGCAGTGCGGCGTTCCGGGGATGAAAACCACCTACGGCATGGCGAAAGGCAAGGGGCTGGCCTATGAGCCCGCGACAAAAGGCCAGTGGCCGGAAGAACAATTGTGGTCAACAGAAAAGTATCTCGATTTTACGCCAAAGCTGTTTGACGCCGTGCGTAATACGTTCGGTTTTAATGAACATCTTCTGCACGATATGCATCACCGACTGACGCCTATTGAGGCTGCCCGCTTTGGCAAAAGTATTGAAGACTATCGTTTGTTCTGGATGGAAGACCCGACGCCGGCTGAAAATCAGGCGTGCTTCCGCCTCATCCGCCAGCATACGGTCACGCCGATTGCCGTAGGCGAAGTCTTTAACAGTATCTGGGATTGCAAACAGCTCATTGAAGAGCAATTGATTGACTATATCCGCACCACGCTTACCCATGCCGGTGGTATTACCGGGATGCGCCGCATTGCCGATTTTGCCTCGCTCTACCAGGTGCGTACCGGTTCGCATGGGCCGTCCGATCTGTCGCCGGTTTGTATGGCCGCTGCATTACATTTCGACCTGTGGGTGCCTAACTTTGGCGTGCAGGAGTTTATGGGCTACTCCGAACAGATGCTGGAGGTTTTCCCGCATAACTGGACGTTCGAGGGCGGCTATATGCATCCGGGCGACAAGCCAGGACTGGGCATTGAGTTCGATGAAAAACTGGCGGCGAAATATCCGTACGATCCAGCCTATTTGCCGGTGGCCCGCCTGGAAGACGGCACACTGTGGAACTGGTAAGGAGCGAAAAATGAAAAGCATCGTAATCGAAAAACCGAATACATTAACTATCGAAACGCGCGCGCTTCCGCAGCCTGCGCCGGGCGAAGTTCGCATTAAAGTGAAACTGGCGGGTATCTGCGGTTCCGATAGCCATATTTATCGGGGACATAATCCCTTTGCAAAATATCCCCGTGTCATAGGCCATGAATTTTTCGGTGTCATCGACGCGGTAGGCGACAACGTCAATCGCGACCGGATAGGAGAACGGGTATCCGTCGATCCGGTGATCAGTTGCGGGCATTGTTACCCTTGTTCAGTCGGTAAACCCAATGTGTGTACCTCGCTGGTGGTGCTGGGCGTGCATCGTGACGGCGGTTTCAGCGAGTATGCGGTGGCGCCGGCCCGTAATGCTCATCGCATACCGGACAGCATCGCAGATCATCATGCCGTCATGGTTGAGCCGTTTACCATTGCGGCAAATGTGACGGGGTAGGTGAATCCGACCGAGCAGGACGTGGCGCTTATCTATGGCGCAGGCCCGATGGGACTGACGACCGTACAGGCGCTGAAGGGGGTTTATCAGGTTAAAACGGTCATAGTCGTTGATCGCATTGAAGAGCGTTTAGCGATGGCGAAGCAGAGCGGCGCTGACTGGACCCTCAATAATGGTCAACATTCACTGGCGGAATTTCTACAGCAGAAGGCGCTAAAACCGACCTTGATTGTCGATGCCGCCTGTCATCCCGCTATCCTGCAAGAGGCGATTACCCTTGCATCGCCTGCGGCACGCATTGTCCTGATGGGATTTTCCAGCGACCCGTGTGAGATTGTACAGCAGGGTATTACCGGAAAAGAGCTGGCTATTTATTCATCGCGTCTTAATGCCAATAAATTCCCGGTCGTGATTGACTGGCTGAATAAAGGGCTTATTGATCCGGATAAGCTGATAACGCATACATTTGATTATCAACATGTCACCGACGCGATTGAGCTTTTCGAGAAAGACCAGCGTCAATGCTGCAAAGTCTTACTCACGTTTGCGAAATAATATAAATAATTGCGAGTAAGTGGTACGCATCTTACCTCTTAGAGATTGCCTATATGACACAAATAAAGCATGAACGATCGACTCAGGATTTAGTGCGCGCTGCCGTATCTGGCTGGTTAGGCACCGCGCTTGAATTTATGGATTTTCAGTTATATTCACTAGGCGCGGCTCTGGTCTTCCATGAGATATTTTTTCCGGAACAGTCTGCCGCGATGGCGCTTATTCTGGCAATGGGCACCTATGGTGCAGGTTATATAGCCAGAATTATCGGCGCCTTTGTTTTTGGTAAAATGGGCGACCGAATCGGACGAAAAAAGTATTGTTTATTACCATCACCATGATGGGGATCTGCACCACGCTGATTGGCGTACTGCCGACGTATGCGCAAATCGGCATTTTTGCGCCAGTATTACTGGTGACATTGCGAATTATACAGGGGCTGGGCGCCGGGGCGGAAATTTCCGGCGCGGGTACCATGCTGGCCGAGTATGCGCCGAAAGGAAAGCGTGGCATCATTTCCTCGCTGGTCGCGATGGGCACCAATTGCGGTACGTTGAGCGCGACGGCGATCTGGGCGGTGATGTTCTTTGCGCTTGAACGCGAACAACTGATCGCCTGGGGATGGCGTATTCCTTTCCTGGCGAGCGTCGTTGTCATGATATTCGCGATCTGGCTGCGAATGAATCTGAAAGAAAGCCCGGTATTCGAAAAAGTAAGCGAAGGCGAAAAATCGCCAGCGTTAACGCCTGCGTCAGAAAATACATTGGGCGCGATGTTTACCAGCAAATCTTTCTGGCTGGCCACCGGTTTACGTTTTGGGCAGGCGGGCAATTCCGGGCTTATTCAAACCTTCCTTGCCGGATATTTAGTTCAGACGTTATTATTTAACAAATCTATCCCAACCGATGCGTTAATGATAAGTTCCGTAATTGGTTTTATCACTATCCCACTCTTGGGGTGGTTGTCCGATAAATACGGTCGTCGGCTGCCGTATATAATATTGAATATCTCCGCGATTATCCTCGCCTGGCCGATGCTGTCTATTGTGGTAGATAAAACGTATAGCCCTGGCGTAATTATGGCGGCGCTCATTGTTATTCATAACTTTGCCGTGCTGGAATTATTTGCGCTGGAAAACATCACCATGGCGGAAATTTTCGGATCGCGTAATCGCTTCACCCGGATGGCGATTTCAAAAGAGGCAGGGGGGCTGGTGGCGGTCGGTTTTGGCCCCGTCCTCGCAGGGATCTTTTGTAACATGACCGATTCCTGGCTGCCCATCTTAATTATGCTGGTGCTCTACTCGTGTATTGGTCTGATTTCTGCGCTGTTGATGCCGGAGGTCAGAGATCGCGATCTGAGCTTGCCTGAGGATGCGGCGGAAGCGACAGCGGCAGAGAAGTTACGCCACTCCGCAACTCAGACGAGTTAAATCGTGTTGGCGGTATGGCCGGAACGCTAATGCGGTTTCGGCCATGCTGCCCGGTCACTTTTGTTTAATTAGCGTAAATCCAAATGCACCAGGGCAGGCGTTACTCTGCGATTGTTCCGCTTTCAGAATATAGAGGTTATAAAATGCAAAACAGGCTTTTATCGGCAAAGGCGACGCTTCCTGATTACGATCGTGCGGCGCTGGCGGCGCGGATGGTCCATCTCGGTTTTGGCGCGTTTCATCGCGCGCATCAGGGGGTTTATACAGATATTCTGGCTGCGGAGCAGCATAGCGACTGGGGCTATTATGAGGTTAATCTTATTGGCGGCGAACAACAGATTGCCGATCTAAAGCAGCAGGATAACCTCTATACCGTGGCGGAGATGTCGGCGGAAGCCTGGACGGCGCGTGTGGTGGGCGTCGTCAAAGCGGCGTTGCATGTCCAGGTTGATGGTCTGGAACGTGTGCTGGCGGCGATGTGCGAACCGCAAATAGCGATTGTGTCTCTGACCATTACCGAGAAAGGGTATTGTCATTCGCCAGCTACGGGCCAACTTCTGCTGGAACATCCCATGATTGCCGCCGACCTGCAAAATCCGCATCAACCGCTAACGGCACCGGGTATTATTGTTGAAGCGTTAGCGCGTCGTAAAGCCGCAGGCTTACCGGCATTTACCGTGATGTCCTGCGACAACATGCCGGAAAATGGGCATGTGACGCGTCAGGTTGTGACGGCTTACGCCCGGGAGGTGGATGCGGAACTGGCGATATGGATCGAGCAAAACGTGACATTTCCGTCAACCATGGTTGATCGGATTGTCCCTGCGGTCACGCCGGAGACGCTGGATAAAATCGAACAACTGACCGGCGTGCGCGATCCGGCGGGCGTTGCCTGTGAACCGTTTCGCCAGTGGGTGATAGAAGATACGTTTGTGGCGGGGCGTCCGCTGTGGGAAAACGCGGGCGCGACGTTGGTCGCCGACGTGGTTCCGTTTGAAGAGATGAAACTGCGAATGCTTAACGGCAGTCATTCATTCCTGGCTTATCTGGGGTATCTTGCCGGCTATCAGCATATTAATGACTGCATGGCTGACGACAACTATCGTCTGACCGCGCAGGCGTTAATGTTACGCGAGCAGGCGCCAACGCTGAAAGTCCAGGGGGTAGATTTACAGCGTTATGCCGATCAGTTGATTGCGCGTTACCGTAATCCGGCGCTGCGTCATCGTACTTGGCAGATTGCGATGGATGGCAGCCAGAAACTTCCGCAGCGTATGCTGGACTCCGTTCGCTGGCATCTTGCTAATCATAGCGATTTTGATTTGCTGGCGCTGGGCGTGGCGGGGTGGATGCGTTACGTTGGCGGCGTGGATGAGCAGGGTAAGGCGATCGACGTCAGCGATCCGCTATTGCCGGTTATTCAGCGCGCCGTGGCAAACAGTGAAGAAGGCGCCAGTCGTGTTAAGGCGCTGCCGGGAATGGCTGAAATTTTCGGCAACGATTTGCCGCAGGCGGCGCGGTTTACGCAAAAAGTGCAAGAAGCCTATGACAGTTTACTGACATATGGCGCGAAAGCGAGCATGGCGAAATATGCCGAGCGCTTGAAATAGCGTAACAGAGACCCGGTAGCATTATGCTACCGGGAAGGCCGGAACGGTTCCTGGCGGCCTGTGGTATCAGTTCATGCCAAGACGAATCAATTCGACCGGCGCGAATTTACCTTCACAACCTTCGACAATCACCGTTTTGCCGCGGCGAATTTGACCTGCATCCAGACCTTCGCTCTCAATGGCTTTGATAATCCCGGTATGGCCCGTGCCGCTTATCATGACCCGGCTACCGGTAGTGATTGCGTTACGGTTACGATCGTATGTCATCATGGTGTTTTCTCCTTTCAAACTTACTGCCAAAGCCCGCAGGTTTCCCCGCATGACGGGCGACATATAAATACGCTTATCGTTGCGGATTTTTTTTGTTTTTGATCAAGCTCACGGCTTTTTAGGCGGGAATGTGCAGGGTGAGAAAGCGGAGAAGGCGTCTCACCCCGACGTTAAAGGGGGTTACTCTTCGCTAAACCAGCCGCTGTTTTCCTGACGGATAAGCTGAACGGATTCGCTAATTTCCTGCAAATGCTGGGTCATTGCGCTCTCAACCGCATTGCCGTCACGATTTTCCAGCGCGGAGAAAATATCATGGTGCTGGCGCAACAACATCTCCGGCGGAGAAACATGATCCAGACTCATATAGCGAACCCGGTCGATTGTCGCTTTGATATTTTCAATGGTATTCCACGCTAACTGGCAATCGGCGATCTGCGCCAGCTTTTGGTGGAAATCGTCATCAAGCTGGAAAAAATCATCAATCTGTTTGCGCTCGATGGCAATATGTTGCAGGTGCAGGTTTTGCGCCAGTTGATAGCACTGGTTGTCGGTGATCATCGCCGCCGCACGGCGGACCACCGCGCATTCGATCGCCTGCCGAACAAAGCAGCCATTCTGTACCTGAGAAAGCGAAATCTTATTCACATAACTACCGCGCTGAGGGCGGATCTGAATCAACCCATTTTCCGCCAGCTTTATAAAAGCCTCGCGCACCGGTTGACGCGAAACGTTAAAACGGGTTGAGACCTCTTTTTCTGATAGCGGCGTGCCAGGCGGGATCAGACAATGCACGATATCACGCCGAAGAATACGGTAAATTTGCTGGTTGACAGGCTGTGTAGGGTTAAGCTGCGTTTCGACGGTCATTCATTCTTACTTTTTAGGCGGTTGACCCGGATACTCTACCACTTTTCCGTGGCGGTCTATACCGATCATGTTCTTGGTTGCAGATACGTTTGCCAGGGATTACCCGGCCCGCAGACCGGGTATAACCTCTTAGCTACGGTGGACGCTGAGCCCTGCGAAAGATTGGGTAACAGGCATCATTTCAACGGTATTAATATTCACATGCGCGGGGAGTGTGGCCACCCACCATACCGCTTCGGTAATGTCTTCTGGCGTGAGCGCGGTGGTATTTTCGTAGGTTTTACCCGCTTTCTCATCGTCGCCTTTGAAACGGACGCTGGAAAACTCGGTACCGCCAACCAGGCCCGGTTCAATGTCGGTCACGCGAACCGCCGTGCCGTGTAAATCCGTGCGCAAATTCAGGCTAAACTGGCGCACAAAGGCTTTCGTCGCGCCATAGACGTTGCCACCAGCATAAGGCCAACTGCCGGCGGTTGAACCGATGTTAATGATATGACCGCGATTACGTTCGACCATTCCTGGCAGCACGGCGCGGGTCATATAAATTAAGCCTTTATTATTAGTATCGATCATAGTTTCCCAGTCTTCTACGCTGGCTTTATGCGCCGGTTCAAGACCCAGCGCCAGACCGGCGTTATTGACCAGCACATCAATATCGCGCCACTGCGCAGGCAGAGAGGCCATCATCTCTTCGATGGCCGCGCGGTTGCGCACGTCCAGTTGGGCGGTCAATACGTTCTCGCCAAGCTCATCTTTTAACGCTTGCAGGCGTTCATGACGACGTCCCGTGGCAATGACTTTATGTCCATTCTCAACAAAACGGCGTGCAATGCACTCGCCAAACCCTGCGGTTGCTCCAGTTACTAAAACGATCATCACACAGTTCCTCAACGCTTTTTGTGTTGTATTACCATAGCACGCGGCGTTTATGAAAGGGTAATCCTGGTTAACACGGTTGCGGTCAGCATAGGGGGAAGCTTACTCTTATGATCAACCTATTTTCAGGAGTGAAAAATGTCGACGAATCCTTTGTTAGACCAGAGTATGTTGCCCTATCAGGCACCGCGTTTTGATCGGATCAAAGATTGCCATTATCGTCCTGCTTTTGATGAGGGCGTTCGGCAAAAACGCGTGGAAATCGAGGCCATCGTCAATCATCCGGCGGCCCCTGACTTTACGAATACGCTTCTGGCGCTGGAGCAAAGCGGGGCGCTTCTGTCACGCGTCACCAGCATTTTTTTCGCGATGACGGCCGCGCACACTAACGATGAACTCCAGCGGTTGGATGAGGCCTTTTCTGCCGAGCTGGCGGCGCTCTCCAACGATATTTATCTGAATAGCGCGTTATTCGCTCGCGTGGATGCCGTCTGGCAACAGCGTCACTCACTGGGGCTGGATGATGAGTCGCTACGGTTGGTCGATGTGATCCATCAGCGTTTTGTGTTGGCAGGCGCGCAGCTTGCCGAAGAGGATAAAGCGCAACTGAAGGTATTGAATACTGAATCCGCGACCTTAATGAGTCAGTTTAATCAGCGTCTGCTGGCGGCAAGTAAAGCGGGCGGGCTGGCGGTCGATGACGCGCATTGCCTGGCAGGATTAAGCCCGGAAGAAATGACCGTCGCTGCTGAAGCGGCGCGTGAAAAAGGCCTGGAGGAGCGCTGGTTCATTCCGCTCCTTAATACGACGCAACAGCCTGCGCTTGCTACGCTGCGCGATCGCCAGACTCGCGAAAATTTATTCGCAGCGTCATGGACTCGGGCGGAAAAAGGAGATGCCCACGATACCCGCGCTATCGTTCAGCGTCTGGTAGAGATTCGTCGCTGTCAGGCAAAACTGCTGGGTTTCCCCAATTATGCCGCATGGAAAATGGCCGATCAGATGGCGAAAACGCCGCAAGCCGCACTGAGCTTTATGCGTGGCATTGTGCCGCCAGCGCGTCAGCGTGTACTCAATGAACAGGCGGAAATTCAGAACGTCATATTTATGGGGTTAAATTGTCTGAATATAAAGAGGGCGTGCATTCGGATTTTTCTACTTATTTTCCCGTGGTGGCTTGATTGCCAAAGATTTATTACCGCTTCGCTGCTGATGTTTTAAAAAATATATTTTCCGCCATGTGATGGTATTATGTAAATAATGCAGAAATGAATTTGACACTGCGCACAGGGCGACTAGATTTAGAACTGTATCACATGATATGAGAAGACATATCATATTTAAAACGCAACATCATCATGAGGATTATATTATGGCAGAACATCGCGGCGGTTCCGGTAATTTTGCAGAAGATAAAGAGAAAGCCTCAGAAGCAGGTCGTAAAGGCGGCCAGCATAGCGGTGGGAACTTTAAAAACGACCCACAACGTGCATCTGAAGCGGGTAAAAAAGGTGGCCAGAATAGCCACAGTGGCGGACGGAAATCCGGCAATTAATTTTACTCCTGATATTTCGTAAATATATTCTGAAATATTGCATATACGATGCGGGCCATAGGCTCGCATTTTTTTATTCTGACCGGGAGTTGTTCTGACCGGTCAGATGAAATTATTGTTTATGCTTTCTTCGTTAACAGAAAAAGCAATTCAGCGAGGGCGAAGTGTACGCATTTTTCTAATACTTCCTGACAATCTCCGTTGAAATGTTGTCGGCTTGTAAAAGTTGTATTGTTAATATTCCAGGCAAACCAAACGGTGCCCGCCGGCGTGCCATCTTCGCCGCCTTCCGGACCGCCATAGCCGCTGATCGCTATGCTGATATTGACCTCAGCCTGATCCTTAGCGCCCTGTGCCATTTCAGTAACGACCGCTTCGCTGACGGCGGTATGTTCGGCAAGGCTGTGGCGTTGTACGCGTAAGATTTTTGCTTTGGCTTCATCAGTAAAGGTGACATACCCCACACCGTAAAATGAGGGCGTATCTTCTGCTGCGCACAATGCTGAAGCCAGTTTCCCGCCAGTGCAGGATTCTGCAGTGGTCAGACGGAGTTTCTGGTTAACCAGTAAATCACCAAGTTTTTTTGTCAGGCTATCGACGGATTCGGCTTCATCAAGGGTGACAATATCGTGCTGTTCTAATCTCATCGTTTATTTTTCCGTTACCAGAGACAAAAGAAATCTGTTCGTTCTTCTCAAGTATGGCATATTTATTTTATGACATTGTCAGTGAATGATTATTTTATCCAGTTACCAACAAACCCGCTGTTGCATAACTTGCTTACTTTCTTACGGCGATGACTGTCATTGATTATGCGTAAGGCCATTATCCTCAAAAAATAAAGCCGATTAATCTGAATTGCTATCAAAACGTTGATGCATATGACTTCAGCTATGTGGCAAGTTCTCTATTACGCCGTTACGCTTTCGCGCTCACCGGCGCTGATGTCGGTTGCATATTAATCCGGATGGGTTGATTTTATTGCTTAATATTCTGCGGGTAAATTCATGTTTGTAAAAACTAAAAATAGCGGCCAGACTTAATACGTCAAATAGACGTTATTAAGGAGAGAGCATGAAACTACAGGTGGCTGCATTTTTAAGTTTTCTGATAATGCCTTACGCGCTAGCGGAAGATCAGGGGGGATTAAAAAAAGACGTGGCACCGCCGCCGCCTCATGCTATTGAGGATGGTTATCGCGGTACGGATGATGCAGAAAAAATGACCATCGAACAGGCAAAAACCCTGCATGATGGCGCGACCGTTTCGCTGCGCGGCAACCTTATTGATCATAAAGGTGACGATCGCTATGTATTTCGTGATAAATCCGGCGAGATTAACGTGATAATTCCTTCCGCCGTATTTGATGGGCGGGAAGTTCAGCCGGATCAAATGATCAACATTAACGGTAGTCTGGACAAGAAAGCGAAGGAACCGCTTGTCCGCGTGAACCGACTGCAAAAATAACGCGCGCTAACCGGCAATCTCCAGGTCAGCCATACGGGGCACGCGGCTGGCCTGATACCATGGGTCTTGTAAAAGCGCCTGGGGGACAAAAGGTCCCATAATGTCTTATTCAGGTCTGGTTGCGTATCGTTTAAGCTTCATTGATATTGACGGTGCTACAGTCGTTAGCGATCCGTTATCCTCGCAAGAATTTGCCCGGTAGCGTATAAGCAAAACACAAATCTATCCATGCAAGCATTTACCGCTGGTGAACCGGCGGTTTTTTTTTGCCTGCCATCCAGACAAAAGCGGCCCCTTGCGCAACGATGCAGCAAGGGGCCGGCTCTGCGAGGGATTATCTCCGTTCATTAATCATCCCATTTATGACTGAACCAGGCGGCCAGAAATCCGGAAAATAAAATAATTCCTAATACAACGATAAAAAGGTTAATACTGCCTAACATCTCGTTTCTCCTTATTTTAGCGTGCATCCTCTTTTTTAAAAAACCTCGTACAGACTATAGTACTAATTTATACTTAAGCAAAGTCTGAATTGCGTATTTATTTTACTGGAAGGGTAAAGCATTAGAATATTTTCGTCAGCGCCCAGGAATATTCCTGAATTACCGCAGTGACAGCAGATAATTAGCCTGCAATATATAGGGTTAACCCGGTGCGCCAGAAACGGCGCACATGACTGGCTGCAGATAATTAACAGGTGATAGCCTGTTGCGTAGGGGTAATCCGCATTCCTTTTAACATCAGTGCCCATGCGAACACAATGGCGATTATCAGGACAACGAAAAGCGACCAGGCGGGAAGCGTCGTCAGGATGACGCCGCTGACCAGCGGGTTTACCGCCGCACCCAGCCAGCCCAGCGATTGCGCTGAAAAATAGCTGGCTTTCATCCCGGCAGGCGCAATGTTGTCAATTAACATATATTCGCCGGGGGCATAAATAATTTCGCCAATCGTGAATACTGCCGCTGAAAGCCCCCAAAAAAACAGATTGTCGCCTGAAAAAATAAATCCGATGAGCCCGGCGATAAAAAAGACGGTGCCGGTCGTCATCATTGGTCGAATATTGACGGCGGTAAGTCGACGGCCCACGGCGTATTGCAAACTGACCACAATAACCGCATTAACCGGCAGGACGACGGCTACCACTTTTTCCGCGAAGCCGCTATCGGCAACGACCATAACGTACTGTGAAATACAGGACGCAAAGGCCCCCCCACAAAGGAGGCCAGAAATGCCGAAAGCGTAAACCACAATAATGCTTTGTCGCGCAGCAGAACGGAGGGAGACCAGATAGCGGCATTTTTCCCCTCGCTGGCGGCAACCGATCGTGTCACCCATACCTGAATAAAGACCAGCGGGAATGCGGAACAGATGGCGGCAAGCCAGAAGGGTAAATTGATGCTTTGCATCACCAGCAGCGTGCCGAGCGGCGGGCCAACCGTCCAGCCGATATTGAGTACGGTATAATTGAGCGAAAAAATCCGTGTTTTTGTTGTCGCGGTGAGGTTATCGGCGAACCAGGCCTTCAGGACGGTAGAAAAAACCGAATAGGCGCAGTTAATAAGCGCAAAAAGCAGGACAACCAGTACGACATTATGCACCATTGGGATGGCGATAAATCCGCAGGCGAAGGCGATAATCGCGAGTAACATGTAGCGCTTTTTATCAAACTTGTCCGCCAGAATCCCAAAGCCAAGACTAAAGATGACGCCGATCGTTAACGCGCTGGTCAGCGCGTAGCCAATCAGATCCACGCCTAAACCGTACTGACGGTTAAGATAGATGGTCATAAAGGGGAGCGTGGCACCGCGTCCAATTGTCAATAACAGCGATGAGGCGAGTAGAGCCAACGTCGAACGTCTCAATCCTGGATTCATTTTTCCTGCCTGAAATGGAGGTTACGTATCGGGACGTTTTAATCTACCGTGCCCGCAAAAGCATGATGTCTATACGCTATAGCGTAGTCTTAACATACCATAACGCAGGATTTTGCCCATCGTGTGTTGTTCAATGCCATGCTCACGGTAAAAAGAAAAGTCCTGTTATGGCGCACTGATTTCCGATAACTTACCTTTTTACAAAATTTTAATAATGACAGGGGCCGATGATGTCGCGTAAAGACGGTTTTTTGGCGTTACTGGTGGTTGTCGTATGGGGGCTCAATTTTGTTGTCATCAAAGTAGGCCTGCACCATATGCCGCCATTATTGCTGGCAGGATTACGATTTTTACTGGTGGCGTTTCCGGCAATTTTCTTTGTCGCCCGGCCTAAAGTCCCGCTTACGCTGTTGCTGGGCTATGGGCTGACGATAAGCTTTGGGCAGTTCGCCTTTCTCTTTTGCGCGATAAAGTTTGGTATGCCCGCAGGACTGGCGTCGTTGGTATTACAGGCGCAGGCCTTTTTTACCATGGCTTTGGGGGCGTTTGTTTTTAGTGAGCGGTTACAACGTAAGCAGTTAGCGGGGATCGCCCTGGCGATTATAGGTGTACTGGTATTGATTGAAGCCAGTCTCAACGGACAGCATATAGCGATGTCGGGATTTATGCTGACTCTGGCGGCGGCATTTAGCTGGGCCTGCGGCAATATCTTTAATAAAAAAATTATGCAGCATAGTCCGCGCCCGGCGGTGATGTCGCTGGTGGTCTGGAGCGCGCTGATCCCGATCCTGCCGTTCCTGCTGTCATCGCTGCTACTGGAGGGGGCGGATCACATTACGCAAAGCCTTATTACCATCGATATGACGACGATATTGTCGCTGCTTTATCTGGCTTTTGTCGCCACTATACTTGGCTACGGCATCTGGGGCGCGTTACTGGGGCGCTATGAGACCTGGCGCGTGGCGCCGTTATCATTGCTGGTGCCGGTAGTCGGGCTGGCGAGCGCCGCGGTGTTACTCGGGGAAACGTTGACCGGGATGCAGCTTGCGGGCGCAGTACTGATTATGGCTGGACTCTATATCAATGTGTTTGGATTTCGTGTGCGCCGTACTGCCCGCGTCAGGGGATGAGGCATTATGTTACTAAGAAGACAAACGCTAATTTCAGACCATGCCGCGAGGTAATAGCGGCGGACTTGTCATCGCCAGACGGTACTAAAAAAATGCCCCGCAAAACGGGGCAAAGAGGTTAAAGGTGTTGGTCGTTATAATAGGGCACGCCTAATTCATCTGACTTATCGCTGTTCACGCTCACGGGGTGAAGGTCATTTGGCGGATCGCCTACACAGGGCAGCAGCATCACATCGCGGCTATTTTGCGCCACAGGTAACAAAGTTTGTTCTGCAATGCCATATCCGGAGGCGATAAGTAACAGACCCGGCAGGGCGGGAAACAGCATTTTCATAGTGCTCTTCGCGTGGCGCATAAACAAACTAGTAGTTGCCATGGTTCAGCGGCAGCATATACCGTGATTCGCCATGCATATTGGTGATCCGGTATTTGTGTGGCGGCACATCAAAGTAGTTTTTGAACGTCCGGGTCAATGTTTGCTGTGACTCAAAGCCATAGCGTTCCGCCAGATAGAGAATGGGCTCGTTGCTCTCTTTTAATTTTTGCGCGATTTCCGTCATTTTACGGCTGCGGATGTATTGGCCTAATGAATGACCGGTCTCTTTTTTAAACATCCGTTGCAGGTGCCATTTGGAATATCCTGAACGCTCAGACACTTTTTCCAGTGAGAGCGGCGACTCCAGGTTATCCTCGATCCAGTCCAAAATGCTATGAATAGTAATAGCGTCAGTGTTGCGTCTGGACATCGTCATACCTCTTTTTTGTCTACGGCAGAATTTTCTTGAGCAAATACTCAAGCGTTGCCACTTCGTCCGCCGTTAAGTTTTTTGTTAATTCCTGATGCAGGTCTTGCCCTGGTCGTTGATGACATTGCTCACAAATTGCCGCGCCGTCCGGCGTTAGCTTCACCAGTACGCCGCGTTTGTCATTAGGATTCGGCAGTCTTTCGATCCAGCCTTTGCACAGCAGGCGGTCGAGCATTCGCGTCAATGCGCCGAGATCGACAGACAGCACTTTTTTAAGTTCAACCGGGGTAATACATCCCGCGCAACGTATCGAGCAAAGCACTTTAAACTGTGTTGCGGTGATATCCAGCGGGGATAAATAGTTATTTAACAGGCGATCTTTTTTTTGATTTACCATGTAGATCAAGCGACCCAGCGGAATGATTTCATTGAACAGATCACTGGTGCTTTTCAAAATGGTTGCCCCGGCAAGTAATTAATTTCGTCAGATACTATTTCCCAGGCAAGTATAAGTCAACTAAATGAATTGGCCAATGCCACGATTTGCTAAAAGGCGTCCGGGGTATTGTGCTGTGATAACTTGTAACTAATTGATAATTACAGGTTATAGGTTGTAAAGAATATTGACTTGCACACTGGCGAAATGGCGCGCCTGGGCAATATCACTTTATACTTCCGGTTCATGAAACGCTGATGGGTAAGAGATAGTATTATGATGGATTTGTTTAAAGCGATTGGATTGGGGCTGGTCGTACTGCTCCCGTTAGCCAATCCGCTAACCACCGTGGCGCTGTTTCTTGGCCTTGCGGGCAATATGAATAGTGCGGAACGCAACCGGCAGTCCTATATGGCTTCGGTTTATGTCTTCGCTATTATGATGGTGGCGTACTACGCCGGGCAGTTAGTTATGAACACCTTCGGTATTTCGATTCCAGGGCTACGGATCGCCGGGGGGTTAATCGTGGCGTTTATCGGCTTCAGAATGCTTTTCCCGCAGCAGAAGGCGCATGAGTCGCCGGAAGCGAAAAGCAAATCGGAGGAGCTGGCAGACGAACCGACGGCTAATATTGCATTTGTTCCACTGGCTATGCCAAGCACCGCAGGACCGGGGACCATCGCAATGATCATCAGTTCCGCTTCCACGGTGCGTCATGGCGGCGAGTTTCCCGACTGGGTCATTATGGTCGCGCCGCCGATTATTTTTTTTGCCGTGGCGGTGATCCTGTGGGGATGCTTACGCAGTTCTGGCGCTATTATGCGGCTGGTGGGTAAAGGGGGGATTGAAGCGATCTCCCGCTTAATGGGATTCCTGCTGGTGTGTATGGGCGTGCAATTTATTATCAACGGCGTGTTGGAAATTATTAAAACGTACCACTAAGGCGCATTTTCGTCTGCCGGAAACCTGTTCCCGGCAGACGAATGTCTTAATGCGGTTGTTCTTCCAGCGTCACTGGCCATTTGCGGAATATGAGCACAGCCCATACCAGCGCGGCACAGGCGGGTATGGCGCCAATATAGCCGATGGCCGACATTGACCAGTGCAAACTCACCTGATTGCCTACCAGCGCGCCAGCGCCAATACCAATATTAAAGATGCCTGAAAATAGCGCCATTGCGACATCGGTCGCGTCCGGGGCCAGCGCCAGTACTTTCACCTGCATACCGAGCCCTATCACCATAATCGCGATGCCCCAGAAAATGCTCAGTATGGCCAGATGCGCTTCGCTATCCGCCGCAGGCAGCAGCAGAAGCAGACAGACAACCAGCAGGGCAATAGCGATACTGACGAGCGACGAGGCATGGCGATTACCCAGTTTACCAAACACGAGGCTGCCGATGATCCCGGCGCCGCCGAGGATCAGTAACAGGACGGTAGCAAAATTCGCACTGAGCCCGGCGACATTCTGAACGAACGGTTCAATATAGCTATAAGCTGTGTAATGCGCAGTCACCACAACGACGGTCAGCACATAGAGGCTCATCAGCGCCGGGCGCCGGAATAGCAAAGGTAAACTTTTTAGTGAGCCGGAATGCTCGCTCGGCAATTTCGGTAGAAGCTTAATCAGACATAGCAGCGTAATTAATGCGCCCATGCCGATGGCAAAAAAGGTGGTGCGCCAGCCAAAATACTGACCAACAACGCGACCTATCGGCAGCCCAAGCACCATGGCCAACGCGGTGCCGGTCGCTATCAGACTTAATGCCTGCGCGCGTTTCCCGGCAGGGGCCAGGCGGATCGCCAGCGAGGCGGTTATCGACCAGAAAATAGCGTGGGCGAAAGCGATACCAATACGGCTAATGACCAGCACGGTAAAGTTCCATGCCAGAAAGGAGAGCACATGGCTGGCAATAAACAAAACAAACAGACAAATTAGTAGCTTACGGCGCTCCATTTGACTGGTAAGAAGCATAAAAGGCAGCGACATGACGGCAACTACCCAGGCGTAAATGGTTAGCATGATGCCGACCTGCGCGGTTTGCATATGAAAGCTTTCAGCAATGTCTGATAGCAAACCAACCGGCACAAATTCTGTGGTATTGAAAATAAAAGCGGCAATAGCAAGCGTAACTACCCGTAGCCACGCGACCTTGCGGGAAACTGGATTGATTGTCATAAAAATATTTCGGGTTAGTTGCGAGAAGGTGAGGCCGCGATCTTAAAACGTTTACTGGCGAAAAGACAATCATTTTGTGACCTGCTTCTCATTTACTTCGCAGGACGTTTCGTCTTCAGTCGACGCTCGCCAGTTGGGCGTTAAGTAACTCGATAAAGGCCTCAAGCTGACGCGTCATCGCCCCGCGCCGCCACATTAGCCATGTGTTAAGCCAGCGCCACTTCTCCGCCAGCGGCCAGGCTTCCACCTGATGATGTCCTGGCATACTGTTGAGCATACTTGCTGGCATCAGCGCAATACCTGCGCCGGCAATTACGCACGCCAACATTCCATGATATGACTCCATTTCGTGAATCGTACCGGGGGTCGCGCCATCGGCATGAAACCAGCTTTCGAAATGCCGTCGGTAAGAACAGTTGGCGCGAAAAGCATAGATGTTATAACCATTCACCTCGCTGGCCCGCGAAACGACGGAATGGCCGTGTGGCGCGACGATCATCATCTCTTCCTGGTAAGCCGGTATACCTTCCAGCCCCGGATGCATTAGCGGGCCATCAATAAAGGCGGCGTTCAGCTTTCCCTCGAGCACGCCATCCAGCATGGCGCCGGAAGGACCGGTCGTTAACGCGAACTGAATTTTAGGGTAACGCTGGTTATAACCCGCCAGCAGCGCGGGGATACGTACGGCGGCAGTACTTTCTAACGCGCCGAGTGAAAACAGTCCTTGCGGTTCCTCTCCGGCAACCACCATGCGGGCTTCATCGACCAGCGCCAGGATCTGCTGGCTGTAACGTAAAAAGTTATGCCCGGCTGGTGACAGCCTGAGTCGCTGGTTTTCGCGAATAAACAGAGAGACGCCCAGGTCGGCTTCAAGCTGGCGGATACGCGTGGTCAGGTTGGACGGAACGCGGTGTACTTTTGCCGCCGCCTGCGTAATGCTGCCCGTCAGAGCGACAGCGTTAAACATTTCCAGTTGCGTCAGGTCCATGGTTTTCTTAATTCGTGAATAGTCTGGTTAATATTATTCATTTTTCAGAAATGGTAAAGGGCGTCATGATGGTACAACTCCCCTGATAACGAGAGAAAGAACATGACCATGATGACTGCAACACAGGCGTTATCCGTTAATCCTGCGACCGGCCAGACGCTGGCGGCAATGCCCTGGGCTAACGCGCAAGAGATTGAACATGCGCTGAGTCTGGCGGCGAGCGGTTTCAAAAAGTGGAAAATGACATCAGTAGCGCAACGGGCGCAAACATTACGCGATATTGGTCAGGCGCTTCGCGCTCATGCAGAAGAGATGGCGCAATGTATTACGCGTGAAATGGGTAAACCCATAAAGCAGGCGCGTGCGGAAGTGACGAAATCCGCCGCGTTATGCGACTGGTATGCGGAACATGGCCCGGCAATGCTGAATCCTGAGCCTACGCTGGTAGAAAATCAGCAGGCGGTGATTGAATACCGTCCGCTGGGCGTCATTCTGGCGATAATGCCGTGGAATTTTCCTTTATGGCAGGTGTTACGCGGGGCAGTGCCGATACTGTTGGCGGGGAATAGCTACTTGTTAAAACATGCGCCCAATGTCACGGGTTGCGCGCAGATGATAGCCCGAATCTTGACGGAAGCCGGTACTCCCGCTGGCGTCTATGGATGGGTGAACGCCAATAATGAGGGCGTGAGTCAGATGATTAACGATCCGCGAATCGCGGCGGTGACGGTGACCGGTAGCGTGCGCGCCGGCGCGGCGATTGGCGCTCAGGCTGGGGCGGCGCTGAAAAAGTGCGTACTGGAACTGGGGGGCTCGGATCCGTTTATTGTACTCAATGATGCCGATCTCGAGCTGGCGGTAAAAGCTGCGGTTGCAGGACGCTATCAAAACACCGGACAAGTCTGCGCCGCCGCCAAACGTTTTATTGTCGAAGAGGGCATTGCGCAGGCGTTTACCGATCGTTTTGTGGCGGCTGCCGCAGCATTAAAGATAGGTGATCCTCTGGTTGAAGAGAATGACCTGGGGCCGATGGCGCGCTTTGATTTGCGTGATGAACTCCATCAACAGGTGCAGGCTTCCGTCGCCGAAGGCGCACGGCTACTGTTGGGCGGGGAGAAAATCGCCGGGGAGGGCAACTATTATGCCGCGACCGTTCTGGCGGATGTTACACCTGACATGACTGCATTTCGTCAGGAACTTTTTGGGCCTGTTGCCGCCATTACCGTCGCAAAAGATGCGGCGCACGCCCTCGCGCTGGCGAATGACAGTGAGTTTGGCCTGTCGGCGACGATCTTTACCGCCGACGATACGCTGGCCGCGGAGATGGCGGCGCGTCTTGAGTGCGGCGGGGTATTCATTAATGGGTACAGCGCCAGCGATGCGCGTGTGGCATTCGGCGGGGTGAAGAAAAGTGGCTTCGGTCGCGAGCTTTCGCACTTTGGTTTACACGAATTTTGTAATGTGCAGACCGTCTGGAAGAACCGCGTCTAATTGCCCTGACGTCGCGTGGCGCCCTCTGCTATACTCGCAGGCCTTTTCAGACCTGCGAGCAAGGAGCATGTTGTGGCCTGGGCCATGGATAATGCAATTTTAGAGACGATTTTACAGCGCGTTCGCCCCCTCATTGGCCAGGGCAAAGTCGCTGCCTATATTCCGGCATTAGCGTCCGTCGAGGGTTCAAAGCTGGGGATAGCGATTTGTACCGTGGACGGGCAGCATTATCAGGCGGGCGATGCGCACGAACGCTTCTCTATTCAGTCTATTTCGAAAGTGCTCAGTCTGGTGGTGACGATGCGTCATTATCCGGAAGAGGAGATCTGGCAGCGCGTCGGAAAAGATCCTTCCGGCTCGCCGTTCAATTCGTTGGTTCAGTTAGAGATGGAACAAGGCATCCCGCGTAATCCATTTATTAATGCGGGCGCGCTGGTGGTATGCGACATGTTGCAAGGCCGGCTTAGCGCGCCGCGTCAGCGGATGCTGGAAGTTGTGCGCGCGCTTTGCGGCGTATCGGATATTACGTATGACGCTACGGTCGCGCGCTCTGAATTTGAGCATTCCGCCCGTAACGCCGCTATTGCCTGGCTGATGAAATCATTCGGTAATTTTCATCATGATGTGCCTACCGTGTTGCAAAATTACTTCCACTACTGTGCGTTGAAAATGAGCTGCATGGAACTGGCGAGGACGTTTGTCTTTCTGGCGAATCAGGGCGAGGCGTTTCATCTCGACGAGCCGGTAGTGACCCCCATGCAGGCCCGGCAAATTAATGCGCTAATGGCGACCAGCGGGATGTATCAGAATGCCGGAGAGTTTGCCTGGCGGGTAGGATTGCCCGCTAAATCCGGCGTGGGCGGTGGTATTGTCGCCATTGTGCCGCATGAAATGGCGATTGCCGTCTGGAGTCCGGAGCTGGATCCTGCGGGAAACTCTCTGGCAGGTATCGCCGCGCTTGAACAATTAACACAAACGTTAGGACGTTCGGTATACTGATGAATGCGCTTGAACCGCTCTTTGCCCGCCTGGCGCGATCGACATTTCGTTCGCGTTTTCGTCTCGGGATAAAAGAAAGACAATATTGCTGGGATAAAGGCGCGGAGGTGATTGATAAACACGCCGCCGATTTTATCGCCCAGCGACTGGCGCCAGCTCACCCGGCGAATGATGGTAAGCAAACGCCGATGCGGGGCCATCCGGTATTTATCGCGCAACATGCGACGGCAACCTGCTGTCGCGGGTGCCTGGCGAAGTGGCACCAGATTCCTCAGGGAGAACCGCTGAGCGAAGCGCAGCAACAGTATATTGTCAGCGTTATCCATTACTGGCTGGTCATACAAATGAATCAGCGGTAGAGCAGCGCGTCGTTGCTGACGCTTTCCCCGATAAATCACCCTATACCACTGATAGCAGCCGTTGACCGTTATATATCTCATGTGCTGAAGTGTCTTTTTAGTTACAACATACGTTTGGTTGTTTTTTTCAATGCCTGTCAGAACTGTGCAAAAAATGTTCTACAGGGCAGGGGATCCGTGTATCACCAGAAGCTTGCAACCTTGATCTGGATCACGTTTAATGACAGTGCTTTTTTACCTGCTGAAGATAATCATGATCGTTAGACCACAACAGCACTGGATTCGCCTGATATTTGTCTGGCATGGTTCCGTGTTATCTAAAATCTTTTCACGACTGCTCCTTAACTTTCTTCTTTCTATCGCCGTTATTATCATGCTGCCCTGGTACACAATGCTGGGTATTAAGTTTACCCTTGCGCCGTTTAGCATACTGGGCGTCGCTATCGCCATTTTTCTGGGGTTTCGCAATAATGCCTGTTATGCGCGTTACGTCGAAGCGCGACATTTGTGGGGGCAGTTGATGATCGCTTCACGCTCAATACTGCGTGAGGTGAAAACAACCTTGCCTGATGAACGCGGTATCGAGGATTTTGTTCGGTTACAAATCGCTTTTGCCCACTGTTTGCGTATGACATTGCGTCGACAGCCTCAAACGCAAGTTCTGGGCAACTATCTTGACCAGGAGGCGTTACAGAAAGTTGTCGCTTCCCATTCCCCTGCTAACCGTATCTTATTGCTGATGGGAGAGTGGCTGGCGATTCGCCGCCGCAGCGGAAAGCTTTCCGATATTTTATTTCATAGCCTCAACAACCGTTTAAATGATATGTCGTCAGTGTTGGCCGGCTGTGAACGCATCGCCAACACGCCGGTGCCTTTTGCCTATACGTTAATTTTGCATCGTACGGTTTATCTTTTCTGCATTATGTTGCCATTTGCACTGGTGGTTGATCTGCACTATATGACGCCGTTTATTTCGGTGCTTATTTCTTATACGTTTATCGCGTTGGATGCGTTAGCGGAAGAGTTGGAAGATCCGTTCGGTACTGAAAATAATGATTTACCGCTGGATGCGATATGCAATGCGATAGAAATCGATTTACTGCAAATGAATGATGAAAGGGATATTCCGGAAAAACGGATACCGGATAAGCGCTATCAACTGACCTGAGTTTGTCTTAACAGGCGCAGAATGTTCATCTGCGCCATAACCTGAAGAGCAAAGCTTAATAGCCTTCTCCAACGCCGGTTTTGGCTGGACCGGAGTAGTGGACATGAACGATTCGCCATCCTGTGTTTGGTATCTTCGCCCACACCTGGCTTTCGCGGCCTGTCGTGTGTTGAGTCTGCCCATTATCACGGCGTACCGCGGTAAAATGCCAGTCGAACTCTGCAACGGCGGCATTGCCATACACATGAATAGCAGGGGGAGCGTCCAGTTTTAATGTGCGTTTACTGAAAGTTTTACCCATAGTGGTGCCATAAAAATTTTCAGCGATCTGCGACCATCCGCGTTCGTGACCGCGTGGATGAATAAAACTGGTTTCCGGTGAAACATAAAAGAGCTGCTTGCCTAACGTTGGGTCTGCCTTATCTATTGAATAAAGGTAACGGTTAATGCCTTCTGTAATTTCTTGTTTAACGGTCGACGTAGCTTCATTTTGTGCGGCGGTTGGCGTTGCCGCTGATGCCGATGACACCATCAGAGTTAACGTTATCGCGGCGGCCGAAAACAATAGTGACGTTTTTTGCATAATAGTTATACCCATATGGTCTGTTTTTGAGACGCTTTATCTTTCCTGTTACGTTCACTTTTATACTAAAGGAGCATGGCTCACGAACAATAAAAAACATCCTTCTATAAAACTACCCCGAAAAGGGAGTAGTGCAATTAAGAATATCGTATTTGTTTGTAACGACATGACTCAAAATATCAACATTTAGAGTTTCAGTATTGTTGTTGTCCATTGACTTACTTTTATGTTTATTACCGCTGGTAAATAGTTAATCTTATGAATAGTGATATGCAAATGACCGTTTGCGCTATGTGATAATTAACCATAGTAAAAATACACGAAGCGAAGAAGTGCTATTTCAGTAGTACTGATATTTTCATAACGCTAATTTAGAAATAAATGTAAACGTAACAAATTATACACAAAAATAAGAAGGACTGTGGCCTCAACTGACTTGATTATGATTCCGTCTTAACGAATGTCAGCCGAGTATTCAGTGCCATTCTCGCCCTGGCATCCCCGACCGTAAGCCAGTTCTCTACTGGTAACCCCCTTGTTATTACAGCAGAAAACAGGGCATATCATTGATGTAGTCATGCTTAACTTGCATTTTAACATCACTAATACATAGCAAGCTAATATTACACTTTGAAACTTAACGCACGGTAATTGTTAGTGATATTGTCCTGGACAGTTCCGCGAGCAGGTTTTGCGGAAAGTCCAAAAATAAGACAAATAAGGCATATAAAATGAAAAAAGTAGTGGTGTTATCTGCGGTAGCCGCAGCCGTAATGATGGCTGGAGCCGCCAACGCAGCAGAAATCTATAACAAGGATGGCAATAAACTGGATTTGTATGGCAAGGTCGACGGCCTGCATTATTTTTCCAGTAATCATAGTACGGATGGCGATCAATCTTATATCCGTATGGGTATTAAAGGCGAGACTCAAATTACCGATCAACTAACCGGTTTTGGACAGTGGGAGTATCAGGTCAACGCCAATCGTCCGGAAGATGGTGACTCCAGCGGTTCCCCGCAAAGCTGGACGCGTCTCGGTTTTGCTGGTTTGGCATTTGCCGATATGGGGTCTGTTGATTATGGTCGTAACTATGGCGTGTTATACGACATTGGTTCATGGACTGACGTACTGCCTGAATTTGGTAATGATTCGTATGAAGCTTCCGATAATTTTATGACCGGACGCGCGAATGGCGTTCTGACTTATCGCAATAATGATTTCTTTGGTCTGGTTGATGGTCTGAATATTGCGTTGCAGTATCAGGGTAAAAATGACGGCCTGTCGAAAGAAGGCGATCCTTTAAGTAATAATGCCAGAAAAAGTATCGCGTACCAGAATGGCGATGGTTTCGGGGCATCAGCGACATATGATTTGGGCATGGGGGTGAGCCTGGGGGCAGCCTATACCAGTTCCAAACGCACGCTTGATCAGATGACGCAAGATAAATACGACAATGGCGACCGCGCTGAAGCCTGGACTGGCGGCGTGAAGTATGATGCCAATAATATTTACCTGGCGGCAAACTATACCCGTACTTATGATATGACCTATATGGGCGATACATTGGGCGGCTTTGCACATAAAACCGATAACTGGGAAATGGTAGGGCAATATCAATTTGATAATGGCTTACGCCCGTCACTGGCATTCCTGCAATCCAGAGCCAATGATGTTGATGGACTGGGTTCGTTCGACCTTGTGAAATATATTGATGTGGGTTCCTATTACTACTTCAATAAAAATATGTCCGCGTATGTTGACTACAAAATCAATCTGCTAAAAGATGGCAACCCATCGAATCCTAATACAGACAACACCGTGGCGCTCGGCTTAGTCTACGAGTTTTGATAAAACTTGCTGATTAAGACAGTTTAGGGATACCCTCCTTTTCCCAAAACTGGGTCACTGCTTAACCTTTATTATTGTTAATTTATTCTTTTATTATTTCAGGACGCTTCTGGCGTCCTTTTTTATTGCCTATTCGTTGACTATTCGACTTCGATCTCGCGAATGCGCATTCTGCTACTGTCATCTATCTGCACTTTGCCTGAATGACAAAAGGGACAACAGAGTGTGGATGTTTGAGAGGTGAAGGGTTGATTACAGGACAGACACCAACCTTGCGCCGGTGCGATAGTAATGTGGAAACGCGCATTGTCAGCAAGGGTATGACGAGCGGCGACGTCCAGGCCAAAATGCAGCGCCGGCACCTCAACACAGGCCATAACGCCAATCTCCAGCCAGACTTGCTTTACCTTGCTGAACTGGTGATTTACTGCCTGTTCCTCCAGCAATTCGATAATATTTTGCGCCAGGGCTAATTCATGCATGGGCCAGCTCCTTCATTCAACAATATTTACGGCGACACAAGGATCAATTACCTGTAACTGTTGCGACCACAATGAGAGTGGAATAGTGGCCAGTTCGCGAGCAATGACGCCGTCAGGTTGGGCGTGACGTGTGGTAGGCGAGATAATACGGTAATCAAGAATATTGCCTGACGTCGTCAGTCTGGCCTGATGAACTAACCATCCTCGCGCGGTTTCCACTACCGCTATTTTCCATTCGCCATCATCAAAACGATTCCAGCGCAGGGTGGGAAGGGCGCTCAAACTTCGGGCGAGCGTAATGCAGCGGGCCAGCAGACGTAGCGCAGTCGTTTTACCGCTAAGACAACAGGCTGACAGCAGCGGATATTCGATAGCCAGAGGCGAGACATCCAGGGGACCATGGGTTATTAACGTATGGTCCGGGGACGATGCCATCGGTAGTGTAGGTGTAATGATATTCTGTACTGCCGCCAGCCAGCGGGCGGTTTCAGAACGCTCTTGCAAAAACCAGGCTTCCCAGCCCTTTACGCCAGCGGCAAGCCAGGTCTGAGGATCATCGTCAAAAAAGATTGTGCTTGCCAGCGGGGATAACTCTCCGCGACGTAACAACGCCCATTCTTCAGCGGTTGCCTGTCGGTGGCTAAACAGGGGGAGCCAGTCTGTCAACGCGCGACGGAGCGTTTCTCGCGCCAGCTCTTGTTGTGCGGCCTGCATATCTGGCTTCTTTTCAGGAAACAACAGTAAAGCCGCCGCCGCGCTGTGCGCCTGAGCGCACAACGAAAACAAACGTGAAATAAGCGTTTTTGCGTATACCGGCGTTGCGCCCTGTAACAAACGACCGATCGGCGCCTCCTGCCAGATAATCCGTAGCGGGTGAGAATAGACGGTCAATCTTTGCACGAACTATTACCTTCATCGATCACCATAAACCCGGACTTACTGGTTTCGCAAACCGGACAGCACCAATAATCAGGTAACTGGCTGAAGGGCACACCGGGTGGAATTTGCCATACGTCATCGCCCAGCGCAGGGTCGTAAACCCACCAACATACTTTGCACTCCATGCGCACCACTGGCTCATTTTCTGTAACCGGGTATTCTTTCAACCATTCCAACGTATTTTTTAGCCCCGCGTAGGCATCTTCGATATCATCGATGCCTGCAACGGCGATATCAGGAATGTCCGCTATCTCAATCATATCTTGCAGTAATGTGTTCATATCATTGAAATAATTGACCCGCCATACGCCGGGAAAATGCGTGCTTACAATCCGGCATTTACCATATCCGCGTGAAAAAATAGCGCTACAACCTTCGCCTAAAAAATGATCCAGATACTCGCGATCGGCATCGTTTACTGGCAACAGCGTTAAGTTAATGATATGCGGCTCTTTTACCGGCTGTTTTACGCGCTCGGCTATTTCATGCGCGATAAAGGCACCATTCATCAATCCCGCCGGTTGTGGCGGCAATTCTGGCGTAATCGGCGGCTGCGGATGCGTCTGCCAGATGCTCTCTGGGATCGGGCCAATGATAATTTCATCGGCAACCCGTTGCTGGTCAGCGTTATATTCACGCACACGCCAGACGCCCGTAAAAACCGTCTCCTGAATACGCTGTTCTTTTCCATCGGATAATAGTACCCGGGCGGAGATTTCACCTTCGCCGAGCAGTTGATCCAATAAACCGCTATTCTGTTGCTCAGTGGCATTCAGCTTATAGCTCAGGGGAAAGGGGAGCGTTGCCACTGGGTTATCCATATCGCGAATAAGCGTAGTCAGGATGTGTCTGGCAACACGGAGCTCAGCGGGCAGCGCCTGTTCCGGTAAAACCGGCGTCAGCGGGAGATTAATGCCGGCGGGGATAGGAAGAAAGTTAAAGTCTTCCTCTTCTGGCTGCGAGCCTGGTCCGGCAATATTAACGACTGGAATAGTTCTGGAATAATTCACGTGTGTTACCTTTCATTCTATTGCGTGATAACGGGAATATCCTGACGATAGCCCGGTGTGGTCAGCAATGCGGCCACCCGCTGAGAGTATTCTTGCCAGCTATATAATCCCGCCAGACTGCCGACAAAACGGTGCTGGCGAAAGAAAAGCAGCGCCGGATATTTCAGAATGCGATACTCCCGGGCGATCAGTTCACTCTGTTCGCTATCCGCAAATGCCGCGGTATAAGACGTCGCCGGAAATTGCTTGAGGATCTCCGGGATGATGACCCAACTGTCGGCGACTTCCGGATGTTTGTTGGGGTCGCTTTGCAGCAAAACCAGCACAGTCGGATGCGCATTAATCAACGACGGGAGCGTTTGCGCATCGGTAACCAGAAAGCCTTTATCCGCCAGTGGACAAACAGGATTTTGGGGTGAGATAGTCATTTTTTTAAATGCTCCGGTAATTCAGGCGTGCGAGACAATAAATCGGCAAAACCGGTCAGCGGATCGCTTTGCGTGAGCATGGCCTGTTCCAGTGAGTCCAGCGCCGCCAGTACCTCAGCGGCTTCCGCTTCGTCCATTTCTCGTCGTGCTGCGCCGCCAAATGTCAGCAGCCATGCGCCTGCTAAGGGGGGAGCCACAAGCCGAATATCAACGTCGATAAGCTCGCCGTGTCGGTCGCGGCATTTGGCGAACCACTGACCGGGTGAAATAACCTGCACAGGAACGCCGATACACATTATGATTTCTCTCTCTGTAGCACCCGAATATCGCCGACCCGGCAAGCGCTTTGCGCATCTGGGCGTTCATCTTCGTAGCGTTCCATACACAGGCTGTAATGATTGAGTCTTTCAGTGGGCAAGGCCGCTGAAGAGGCGGTGATACCCCATTGCGCCAGCACTTCCTGCGCGAGATAGACCGCAGGCATCAGTTGCGCCTTTACCTGCGGCGTAAGACTCCCGCCATAGTCATCCAGACATTCCGGCTGCACGCCAATCAGCACAATCTCCGATAACTGGCCGCCGGTTAATTGCAGCAATGCCAGCACTTCAGAAAAACTGGTCTGATGTAAACTGAGTTTTTTCGCCGTCAGATAGGCGGGAACTTGTTCATCACGAAACATCGCCAGCGAACCTGGCGCCATACCAAAATCGATAGCATCCATGATTAACAGTTTTTCGGTCTGTTGCAGCCAGGGCAGCAGCGCCAGCCCCTGCGTACCGCCATCAACAACGTCAACTTTCTCGTTATCGGCATACTGTTCAAACAGCTTTTCCGCCGCTCTGACGCCGAACCCTTCATCTGCCCAAAGCAGGTTGCCAAGCCCTAAGATTGTTACTTCTGCCATTGTTATCACCTGAACCAGCGCCAGCCGCTTATCATGACGGAAATCACGCTTTGTCGGCTCATAATGGGTTGATGGCGCAAGGAACGCCGCCCACCAGCCAGTTAGGATGCGGGTTTTTACCACCGAAAACGGTGTGAATTTTTACGATCTCTTTTTGAAAATCGAGCGCTTCAAGATAGTGGGCGACCGCCAGCAAATTGGCTTCCGGCGGAAGTTTCATCGCCGGATGTCCCCAGTAGCCATTACGGAAAGGGCCAAGTTGACCGGACTCGATAAACCGCTTCAGTCGATTTTGCAAATCGCGGAAATATCCCGGCGAGGATAGCGGCCATGCGGAAAGGCTTTGCGCGATGGCGGAGGTCTGATGCGGGTCGGCTTTCAGGGCGGCAACCACATCAACCCAGTCCAGCGCGTGCAGATGATAAAAATGCACCAGGTGATCGTGAACGTGTAGCGTAGCCTGCATCATATTACGGATACAGTTTGCGTTGTCCGGAATCGCGATTCCCAGCGCATTTTCTACGGCACGGATTGAGGTCAGAGCGTGTGTACCGGTGCAGACGCCGCAAATGCGTTCAACAAATGCCCAGGCGTCTCGCGGATCGCGACCTTTCAGGATAACCTCCAGGCCGCGCCACATGGTGCCGGTCGACACGGCGTTAGTAATGACATTATTACTGTCGATATTCACTTCGCAACGCATATGCCCTTCGATGCGAGTAACCGGATCGACCACAATTCGCCGTCCGCTATTGTCCAGCGTAAAACCCTGAGTCTGATAAGGATATGCCATAATTATTTTTTCTCTTCCGGAGCGTTTTCTGATGACGTGTTGTTTTTATTGCGGGCGTGTTTTATGGCGCTCACCGTGGCGTGAGCGATGGCGGCAGCGCCCGCGACGCCGGCAACGCCCAGTCCGATTTTATCGGCGGTAGCTTCAATGCCGGTTTGCGGAATGCCCGTTGCCCGGCTGTAAAAAGAACCGTAATCCCAGAATCCATCTTCCGAACATCCGAGGCATCCATGACCCGACTGGATAGGAAAAGACACGCCATCATTCCAGCGAACGGTTGAACAGGCGTTATAGGTGGTCGGGCCTTTACAGCCCATCTTGTACAGGCAATACCCTTTTCTGGCGCCTTCGTCATCCCACGCTTCCACAAACTGACCGGCATCGAAATGCGCGCGTCGGTAACATTTGTCATGAATTCGCTGGCCATAAAACATTTTTGGTCGTCCAAGACGATCAAGGGGAGGGATGCGATCAAATGCCAGCATATAGGTGATAACGGCGGACATCACTTCAGGTATAGGCGGGCAGCCTGGCACTTTAATAATGGGTTTATCGGTAATTAATTTGTGAACCGGCGTGGCTTTAGTTGGGTTGGGACGGGCTGCCTGCACGCAGCCCCATGATGCGCAGGACCCCCAGGCGATAATCGCTTTAGCATCCGCGCTGACGCGTTTTAACTTCTCCAGGAACGGCTCGCCAGCCAGTATGCAAAACATCCCATCTTCATTCAGCGGCGCGTTACCTTCCACGGCAACGATATAATTTCCTTTGTACTCACGCATCACATCCGCCAACGCCTGCTCAGCTTGTTGCCCTGCGGCGGCCATAATGGTGTCGTCATAATCCAGGGAAATGAGCGACAAAATGGCATCTTTTGCCAACGGGTGCGCAGAGCGAATGAAAGATTCGGTACAGCAGGTACATTCAAGACCATGCAGCCATATCACTGGCGTACGCGGTTTATTCTCCAGGGCATAAGCTATCTGAGGAATCATCGAACTGCTCAGGCCTAAAGACGTTGCGGTAAGGCTGCAAAACTTGAGGAAGCTACGCCTTGTCACGCCGTGTCTACGCATAACTTGATAAAATGTATCTTGTGTTTGCATAACGTTTATCCCAAACCACTATAGTTAGTGTGGGCATCATATGTTGCATTTCTTGTCTTTCTCAACGTGTTTTAGTAGCAATTATGTTTCTAATTCGTAACAACTGATTACATGTGTGCTACTCACATTACTCAAAAACATAAATTAATTTAATGTTATTGGTGATGTGGAGTAAATATAGCGTTGTGAAGATATCTCTTAATGTTGATAAGAAACCGTGTTTTTTATTTATAACATGATGGGATTTTTTTAAATGGTCACACGGATAACGCGTTTCATGTTAGTTCGCTGTGTTTAACTCTCCTTTAAACCCGTCAGTTAAATTTATTAGCTTGTAAAATAAGATCACAATTAATTACGTGCTGCATAACCATTGATAGGTTTAATTTAATATATTCATCCAATTCATTTTACAAACAAGGAGAGCATGATGAAAAAAAGTAAAGCAATTTTATTTATCGCTCCGGCGCTGTTTTCATACGCCATGGCTGCACAGGCCTGCACAACCCTTGCTATTCAGGATAAACAAGGCGATATTTTTCATGGGCGTACGCTGGAATATATGCAGGATTTACCCTCATGGTTAACGTATTACCCGGCGGGAACACAGTTTGATAAAAAAACGCCGGATGGCAGCCAGGGGATAAGCTATCAGGCGAAGTATCCGATACTGGCCATTACTTCCACCATTACTGATGGCGATAGCAGAGACATACTTGAAGGCATGAATAGCGCGGGATTGTCATTTAGTGAAAACATGATCATGAATGCGCAGTTGCCGCCATTGCCCGCGAGTGAATATAAACAGGCAATTCCTGTCACCTCGTTGGGAGAATGGGCGCTGGCCCGTTTTGCTACTGTCGGCGAGGTAAAACAGGCAATAAAAGAGGGCAAATTCTGGTCACCGGAACTGCATCGGTTTGGCGATCTGAAATCGCCATTTCATTACGCGTTTTACGACAAGAAAGGAGGAAGCATTGTCGTTGAAGTGGAAAATGGCAAATTCCATGTCTATGACAATCCCACTCGCGTGATGACAAATGGTCCCGCATTCCCCTGGCATCTGACAAATCTGAATAATTATACGCAATTAACCAATGTGGACCGCTCTTCAGGCACATTGGGCGGGATAAAAGTGATGCAGCCTGATAGCGGGATTGCTATTGCAGACTTGCCATCGTCCGATACGTCGGTTTCCCGTTTTATACGCGGCGTTTATTACACCACATATGCGCCGCAAGCGACATCCGCCCACGACGCAATGAATACGCTTGCACATATTATGAGCCGTTTCGATCGTCCGAAAAATATTACGGTTGATTATATGGGGAGTGAAGGGGAAGGCAACGCTACCCGCAAACCGGTCTCAGAATATACGGTCTGGACAACGCTGTCTGACTTAACGCACGGTGAGATGATGGTGCGCGGCTACAATGATATCAACTATAAAACCTGGTCTCTTTCTCAGTTTAAGAACGCGACAGCGCCCGTGTTCGAGAAAATCAACGTCAAAGGATAAATAGCTCATCTCGGTTTAGTTTCCCCGGTAGTCTCGGCGAAGGTAATGGAGGCTACCGGCGGTTGCTTCTCTTTATCATGCACGGTAATTAATTATCACGATCACCAGCGCCAGGATGGTATGCTAAATCCATTCAAAATCCCCTGGATATGGATTGGAGGGCGCATGGTTATACCTGAGGTCAGGCAGGAGAGGCTCTATCAGAAGATAGCCAACCTCATCATTAAGCTGATCAATGATAATATTTTTCCCCCGGGAACTTTTTTACCGCCAGAACGCGAACTGGCAAAACAGCTTGGCGTGAGCCGCGCCTCCTTGCGAGAAGCCCTTATTGTACTGGAGATCTCCGGATGGATCGTGATTCAGTCCGGTAATGGGGTTATCGTTTCAGATAAAAAACACCTTGCCAGCGACTATACCATCGAAGAAATTCTCTCTACTCGCGAGCTGGTTGATAGCCATTGTGCGCGCTTAGCCGCACAAAACGATAACGTTGACGTCATCAACCAAATAGAGGCGATTTATCATCGTATGGATCAAGCCATTAACGATAATAACGTCCACGGCTTTTACTCGCTGGATAAAGAGTTTCACCTTGCGATCTCTGAGGCTAGCCGTAACCGGGTGTTGTTCGATATGTCCCGTATGTTATGGGAACAACGGATTAATATCCCTTATGCCGGGCTTGATGAGCAGTCTGGAGACAGAAATGTTTTACTTAATCTCAACAAACAACATAAAGCGATAGTGGATGCAATGCGCCAGTCTGATGCTGACAGCGCTTATGAGGGATCGCTGGAACATTTACGCTATGTGAGAAAGATTGTCGGCGGCTAAGTTTGTCGGTAAATAACACCGCATGGCGGATATGCCATGCGGTAGAACTCGCCGTAAATCAATGGAAAACAGCATTAATCTTTAAGTAGCGCTCCGGATAGCGATCAAGTTCTTTAACTGCATCAGGGATCTCATCAAGATTGACGACCTTACTGACAACATCTTGCGGATTAATCTCCAGCGTTGACAGCATGCGTAATGCCTCATCAAATTCACCGGCACTGGTGCGGGAACCGCGTAAATCCAGTTCTTTATAGGTGATCAGGTTCGTCGGCAGCGACGTTTCCTGTTTTGGCCATCCGGTAAACGAAATACGACCAGCAAACGATGCTAAATCAAGCGTATTTCGAATAGCGCTATTTGCGCCGGAAGCTTCTATCACGACCTGCGCCATGGTGCCGTGGGTGATATTTTTAATAGCGTCGATAACCTGATCGTCAGCGGCGTTCAGCACATAAGGAACGCCAAGCTTTTGCGCATAGCGTAGCCTTTCTTCCACAATATCGATCAGAATAGGCGTTGCCTTGTAATGACGCGCGCTTAATGCCGCCATAAGACCAATGGCCCCCGCGCCGATGATGGCAACATATTCCCCAGCCTTAACGTTTGCCCGATGCAGCGCGTGCAGAGCGATGGTCAGCGGTTCTGCCAGCGGCGCCATTTCAGAAGGCACATTATCTGGTATTTTATGAATTAAATGTGCGGGATGAGTAACCACCTCCTGCATTGCGCCATCGACATGCACGCCAATGACGTTTAAATTTTCACAACAATTAGTTCTGCCGACAGAGCAAGGGTAGCAGTGACCACAATAAATATAGGGGTCAACAATTACGCGGTCACCTTCTTTAATATTGTCCGGCATTCCGGCGCCTTCCTGAAGAACAATTCCGGTCACTTCATGCCCAATAATTCTTGGGTAAGTAACCAGTGGGTTCGTTCCACGAAAAGCCCCGATATCCGATCCGCAAATGCCTGCAGCATCAACCTTAATTAATACTTCATTTTCTTTCTTATGGGGATAATCCACCCAGCGGGTTTCAACTTCACCAGGCTTATTAATGAACACAGCTTTGACTTTCATTGGCTTTGAATCCTTTACTTTTTACAAACACGAAGACCAACAGGCTTGAAACGATAGCGATAGCACCAGCCAGATAGAACGCATAGTCATATTTACCGCTAAATTGAACGATAAAACCGGTGACAAGCGGACCGATAATACCGGATATATTAGCCAGGCCATGCATGGCTCCTCCGACGCTCCCTACCTTATCTTTATGAACAACATCCTGAATAACCGCCCAATAAATTGGGCCTGTTAAATAGAGCAGGAAGAGTGAAACTGACATGAGCGTAATTGCGCTACCAATAGTGCTAACGGTACCGGAAACGGCAACACATACCGCCGCGCCTGCCAGACATACGCCCAGAATAAGTCGACGTGAGAGCAGAGCATTACCGGTAATCCGATAAATTACATCAGAACAGACGCCGCCGAGTACCATACCAATGGCGCCGATGACCCAGGGAATTACCGTGGCGATACTAATTTCTTTAATATCGAGATGTAACGAATGGTTCAGGTAACTTGGGAACCAGGTCAGGAAGAAAAAAAGAATATAGTTGTAGCTGAAAAAAGCCAGAGTTGTCGCCCATACCATTGGTTGTTTCATGTAATAGCCGAGTGAAGGCGTAGCCCGGCCATCATCAGATAAAATAACGTCCTCATGATTTTCAAAATCAATGCGTTCTTCCGGCGCCAGGCGTTTACTCATTGTTGGCTTATCGCTAACGATAAAGTACCACAGTAGTACCCAGACCAGGCCAAATAAGAAAATAATGCCAAATGCGGGGCGCCAGCCTAAGGATAACGCCAGCAGGCCCACTATCGGCCCGGACACCGCGCCGCCGAGCGGGGAACCGGCGCTAAAAATTCCGATCGCCGTGGCAGACTCCTTTCGGGAAATCCAGTTATTGATGATTTTATTTCCGGCAGCGCTGACCGGTCCTTCAGCCATACCGAAAAGAACGCGCACGATAAGCATTGTCCACAATCCGGTGACCAAACCAGTTAAGCCACAAAATACAGACCATAGTAACGCTGCGATGAGAAAAACCGTTTTTGGCCCAACTTTATCGCTGGCCCAGCCACCAATAAAATTAAACAGGGCGTATCCGATAAAAAACGCGCTGAAGATCATCCCCATCTCCGCGGCGTTAAATCCTAACTCCTTTTCGATCAAGGGGGCAGTTATCGACAATGCTGAACGATCCATATAGTTGAGCATGTAAACTATAAATAGAAGAAAAACGATAAGCCATCCCATTGTTTTTCTTTTCATGATTAATCCTCTTATTGTGGTCTAGCGGCCTGACCACAATATTTTAAGGTTATTTTCAAATCACCTCTCTTGTGGTTAGAACGTGATCAATATAACAAAAATTTATCGCAGAGGATTTTTATCCATCGCAAGCGTGATGGATAAAATTATTTAAAATCAGACAATTACTTGAAAATTCAATCGGGGCTATCGTTTTCCCCTAATCCACGCCCCGGTAACGTTTGACATGCGGCGTTAACGGAAGGTGGTGCTGTCTGTGGGTATTTTTCATCGGGCGTAATATAAACCTGACTCGTGGCGACATAGCCATCATTAAAAGTGGCTTCGATATAGGTAGCTTCCCAACCTGTCTTCGGTTCATTTAACGTAATACTGATCTTATTGTTGGCGGGAATATCTATTGTAAGCGGCTTATAGCGGATGCCACAGGCATAACGAAAATCACGCGCATTTGGATTGTTAGCTGTCCAGCGAACGACTTTTACCGGCGCTTCTGAGAAATAGACCGTAAGAAGATGGTGGTGAATAAGGCCGATCAACTGTGGTAATGTTTTTTTACTTTGAAACCTATTAATAAAAGGAACGAGGCTTTCTTCAGCGAACTGGTTAATTGAGTAGTGGTTCATATTAGGCACTATACGTAATGATTTTACGCCAGGAAGTTTGCTATAATAAAAGCGAGTGTTGTCTGGTACGAAAAAATCATCGCCACTTGCATTAATAATATATTTCGGTATTGCAAGTCGGGGTTGATAAATAGTATTGAGATATCTTAACGGATCTATTATTTGCCTTAGTTGGGTAAATGTGGGGGATTTTATTTTCTCATCTATGCCTTGCTGGTAGTAGGGGTAGAATGTAATGGGCCAATTTCCACCGTATGATTGATAAATATGCTCAAGTGAAGCATCAATATCAAGTAGATCAATGGCGAAGGGAACAATTGCTTCAACATCAGGATCGGCGATAGCTGACAACCAGGTGGTCCACCCACGCTTTGAAATACCTGTAATGATAAAGGAATTTATATTCCATTGCGTTAACTCCTTTTTTGCTAATCTCATCGCTTGCGATAGGGCAGTGACCATAGGAATATTTAAAGGCATTAACTCACGTTTCTCCGGCGCTTCCATAAATAATGCCCAGCTTCGGGAAACGCTCTCGTCCTCTTTCAGTGGTTTTTTATCATCCTGAAAGGTTAAATATTGGTTAGGTATATCACTCACTGATATTACGATGGTATTCGTATCACGGGAGATGCTTGCCAGTGTTTCCTGGGGGAAATCACCGGGTTTACCAGTGATTTGTACGCCTTTATCATAATTAATTCCGTTGTTTACAACCACCAAAGCATGGTGCTCTTTTGCCGTTTCAGGGATATAAATATCAACGTTATGTCGCCATTGCGCAGGGGTTACCATGTCATCTGGCGACCAGTGTTGCGATAATAATTCATAGTGTCTGACTACCACCTGTGCTAATGGAGCTGTATTAATCAAGGTATATTTTAGCGGTGTGCCTGAAATCTGCTCCCGGTAGTCGGGGAGAACATGAGACAAATCACACTCCGGGCTGTTTCGACAAAAGAAGATGTTGTTATGAAGTAGTGTATAAACTTTTGTAGAAATGAAAAACAGTACGATAACAACGAGATATGTTTTTTTCATGCTTTCCCCGCGCTTTACAAGGGCAAATGCCAGCCAGCATAATTTCCATAAATACCTCTTAAACATTCAATATAAGTACAATACTTTTGATAAATAAGGGAAGAAGGGAACAATAATGTTTGTGACGTTGTCACATTATTCTGTTTCTGGTTTCACTATTAGCACTGAACTTTTTGAAAGGTAAATCATTGCCGTCACCAGACCAATAATGGCGACAGAGATAGCTATACCGATCCAGACGCCATACAGAGCATAACCCAGGACAAATCCGCCCAATACGGGGGATATAAAATCAGCGATTGCGATTAATGCCTGCGCCGTTCCGATGACGATACCTTGTCGGGCAGGCGATACATGGACGGACAAGGCGGCAAGATAAGTGGGTTTGGCTAGCGCATCAGCGATGCTAATACAAACGATAGCAAAAACAAGCACAGGTATGGTCGTGGCGATACCCGCAGTGAGAAATTCGACGCTGTAGACCAGTCTGTATCACTGGCATTGATGGATGATTTTTTTACGACATTTAATGTAGATAGAGGGAGTTTCTCGATCACAACATACTATCCGCCAGAACCACCGCTAAAGCATTTGCTTAATCCGTTTCGCAAAAACGATATTCCTCAGGTGGCGGATTTCACTATAGGTATGCTCATTGCGTCTGCCAGGGCTGGTCGCTGGTTGTATGACTGATTCACGCTGGGGGGCTGCTTTTCGCCTTCCGCCATTATGGTGCGCATAATTTATATTATGTTAAATTCACCAGAACATTTAAAAGACATGTTAAAGCGGCTGGATTCGTGTATGTCAAAAAACTTCTGGCCCATAAGTTTGATCCCTTCCCTGCCGTGACGCTGCGCGAATTCTGTTGATTTGCACCCGCTTATCCTGCACACGATTTCACGCAGCACACGCCACGCAGGCATAAAAAAACCGGCCACTGTGACCGGTTCGTCGCGCAGGTTTTTGGCTCAGTGGGTTTTACCCTGGTCCGCTGCTTTTTCTGACTGATGTTCTGCAGCTCTGACAACGGCTATAAACGCTTTGATACCCGGATCCACATCCGGCGACAACATGCGCATTGTTGATTTGGCATTCCTGCCGAACCTCGTCAAAAATCGCAGGATAAGCGAACGTGACTTTAATCAGCGTGCGCAGCATCCTTTTGGCGACTTCCATTTCACCCGCCAGAATTAATTCGTGTATCTCCTGGATAATCTGAACCCGCGGCCCGATGTCCTTTTCGATGTCATACGCGGCCATGTTTTTTACTCCTATAATCAGCACGATATTTTTCGACGGCACCCAGGTCGTTATGATACTGACAATACACTGGAAAATCGGTAGCTACTAAAATTTGCAGTTACCAGGATTTAAGATGATTTTAAAAATGTTTATAAATTCAGGCTGCGCCGCAGTGATTGCACTGATTTCCACGTAACATGATAATCAATGGCTTTGATACCCTTTAAACGAACAAATATGAGCTTAACATGGCGACAATAAAGGATGTTGCATCCATGGCCGGTGTATCAACCGCGACTGTATCACGCGTCATTAACCAGACCGCGTGGGTTGAACCCGTCACGCGCGAACGTGTAGAGAAAGCCATGCGCGATCTCAATTATCGCCGGAATGCCGCCGCTATCGCGCTGGCGAAACGTAGCGGCGATATGGTTCGGTAAAGTGGGATTTTATTGAGCGTCACTTTGGCGACGGCGCTGGGAAACTGCTGCCGATGTGGGTTTCTGATTTCGATTTTGCCTGCCCGCCTGAGGTTCAGGCGGCATTGCATCAGCGAATCGAGCACGGCGTATTTGGCTATAGCGAACGTGATGAGGCCTATTTTAACGCCCTGCTTCACTGGTTTTCGTCACGCCACCAGCTTACGTTAAAACAGGAATGGGTATGCAGCGTGGAAGGCGTCGTACCAGGGTTGGCGCTCTTAGTGCAAATGTTGACGCATCCAGGCGACGGCGTAGTGGTACAGGGACCATACTATGGCTCCTTCGCCAAAATAATCACGCTTAATGGTAGAAAACTGCTGGAGAATCCCCTTAGCGAGTCGCCGGACGACGGCTACCAGATGGATTTTTGCCAACTGGAAAGGCTGTTTCGCCATGAGCGCCCTCCGCTGATGATTTTGTGTAATCCACATAATCCAACCGGGCGTTGCTGGTCGGCCAACGAGCTGGAGCAACTGCTTTTATTATGTGAAGCTTATGATGTCACTCTCATCTCGGATGAAATATGGGCCGATCTATTGCTGCCCGGCGAAACCTTTACCTCGGTACTGCATTTAGGGGAGCGCTGGCATAAACGGGTCATCTCCGCCACTGCGGCCAGCAAAACGTTTGGCTTATCGTCGTTGCGAATTTCTAATTTTCTCATTCCCGATCCTACGCTTCGCCAGCGATTCCTGTCTCGTCTGGACGCTCATGGGCTGGACGTCTTTAACGCCCTCTCCGTTCAGGCGGCGACTACCGCATGGAATGAAAGCAGACAGTGGCTGGATTCGCTACTGGATTACCTGGCGGAAAACCGCCGCTGGTTTGTTGAACAGGCGACAGAGCACCTTCCCTGGGCAAGAATTGTCCCGGCGCAGGGAACCTATTTATTATGGATGGATTGTAAAAAACTGGGACTGGATGACGAACAGCTAAAATGGGTAATGGCGGATGTCGCGGGTATTGCTCCTTCAATGGGCAGCGGCTTTGGCCCGGCGGGCAGCGGATTTATCCGTTTAAATCTGGGATGTCCACGTACCTACCTTGAAATGGCAATAGACGGCCTGAAGCGAATATCGGTGAAGACAATCAAAGGAATACCAACAGGCGGATGAATTTTTCGGGCGGTAAACTGACACCGGTGTTATTTCTGCGGCATGATATCGCCTGAGCGCCAGTAAAAAACCGGCCATCAAGGCCGGTTGGGTCCGGAGCGCGGTTTCACTATCAGGGGCGTCTGAATAACACGATACTGCGCCCGGCCAGATCGAAATCCATTTCTTCGGTAATCCGTATTCCCTGCTGCGCGTTATCGGCAGTCGTCAGTTCAAGTACCCAGCCGCCTTCTCCCCACATCGGAATACGGAACGGTACGCTGCCTTCAAACGGATTGAAAAGCAGTAAGGCGTCATGCCAGATCCCCGCTTCCGGCTGAAGATCGGGACGACTAATGCATACGCCTATGGTCGATCCCTCATCCCATTGTTCGGATTGCTGCGCCCCTCCGCCGGCGTTAAACCAGCGGATCTCCAGACCGTCACGCCAGCTTTCCCGGCGCAGCAGCGGTTGCGTGGCGCGCAGTTGAATCAGATGACGGGTAAACTCCCGTAGCGCATTGGCGGTTTCCGGCAAATTATCCCAGTGGACCCACGATATTTCACTGTCCTGACAGTAGCCATTATTATTGCCCATCTGACTGCGGCCAAACTCATCGCCCGCTAATAACATCGGCGTGCCGTGCGAGAAAAGCAAGGTGGTCAGGAAATTACGTTTCTGTCGCTCGCGTATCGCATTGATGCCCTCGTCGTCGGTTGGCCCTTCTGCGCCATAGTTACAGGAGCGGTTATCATTATGCCCGTCATTATTATCTTCGCCATTGGCTTCATTATGTTTGTCGTTATAAGACACCAGATCGTTCAGCGTGAAGCCGTCATGGGCAGTAATAAAGTTAACGCTTGACCAGGGGCGACGGCCGCGCAAATCATAGAGATCGCCGGAACCCAGCAGGCGTGCGGCGAAATCATTTGTGACGTTGTCACCTTTCCAATATTCGCGTACCGTATCGCGGTATTTATCATTCCATTCGCCCCACCCTGGTGGAAAGCCGCCAACCTGATAGCCGCCCGGTCCGATATCCCAGGGTTCGCCAATCAGTTTCAGTTTTGCCAGCACCGGGTCTTGCGTTACCGCATCAAAAAAACCGCCTCTCTGATCAAAGCCTTCCGGCTCACGACCAAGAATGGTGCCCAAATCAAAACGAAAGCCGTCGACATGCATTGACTCCGCCCAATAGCGAAGGGAATCCATCACCATTTGCAGTACCCGTGGATGAGAGGTATTGACGGTATTACCTGTCCCTGTATCGTTAATGTAATAGCGATGCTGATCGGGCATGGTGCGATAGTAAGAGAAGTTATCGATACCTTTAAATGACAGCGTGGGGCCAAGCTCATTCCCTTCTGCCGTATGGTTATAGACCACGTCCAGTATCACTTCGACGCCGGCATCATGGAAAGCGCGCACCATATCGCGGAATCCCTGAATACCTTTTGGACCATAGTAGCGCGTCGCCGGCGCAAAAAAGCCCAGCGAGTTGTATCCCCAGAAATTTTTCAGTCCTTTATCGAGCAGATGCTGATCGTCCGGGAACCAGTGAACGGGTAAAAGCTCGACGGAGGTAATACCCAGACTTTTAATGTAATCCACGCTGGCTTTATGTCCCATGCCCTCAAACGTACCGCGTAGAGGCTCAGGGATCGCGGAATTAAGCTGGGTAAAGCCTTTTACATGCGTTTCATAAATAATGGCGTTCGACCACGGTATGGAAGGCCGTTGTCTATCCTCCCAATTCGCCTCAGCCGGATCAATCACCCGGCATTTAGGCGTAAATGGCGCGCTATCCTGGTCATCAAAGGTCAAATCTTTATCGTCATGAAGTAATTGATACGCGAAATGCGCATCGTTCCACTGAATATCGCCCACCAGCTCACGGGCATAAGGGTCAATAAGCAGCTTGTTGGGGTTAAAACGATGACCATTTTCCGGGTCATAAGGACCGTAAACGCGGTACCCATACAGCGCGCCGGGCTGCAACTTCGGGACATAGCCGTGCCATATTTCGTCGGTATATTCCGGTAACTCCAGACGAGCGATTTCATGCTCCCCGCTCGGATCGTAAAGACAAAGCTCGACGCGTTCCGCATGGGCGGAAAAAATAGCGAAATTCACGCCTTCGCCGTCATAATTTGCGCCAAGCGTATGGCTGTATCCTGATCTGATTTCAAAAGCCCTGTTTGTTGTCATTCTCTTTCTCCACCCACGGTAAACGTTGTCCTGTCACGGCACATCAACACATAAACTCAGTCGCTCATTAAAACCAGTACGCCGCCCTGGTGTGAGGCCAACGACAGGCGTTCACCAGGCATTAACCTCTCCTGGGTAAGCACATTGCGATAACGATGCTGATTAAGCTGTCCGGGTATAATAATGTCGGTTCCTGACCAGAAACCGCTATGCGATTGTGACAATAAGCCGTCACATTCGGCGAACACCAGTCGGGGCGCAACAACAATCAGCGCATCATCATGATTGACTCTGGCGTAAGCGATGACCTTGTCGGCACGCTGACCAACAGCCCGCAGCGGTATATAGTCGCCAAAACGGAAGAGCTCATGATTCTGCTGACGCAAACGCAGTAAGGCGGCGGTGACATACTGATTCACCTGCCCGTTCAGCCAACTCTCTTCGCGCGAGAAAACTCCCGGCGTTAGTTGGTCTAACTGCTGCGCCAGCGTGGCGAAATCCGGTTCGCGGCGGTTGTCGGGATCGACAAGACTAAAATTCAACGCCTCGCTTCCCTGATAGATATCAGGTACTCCCGGCGCGGTTAACTTGATAACGGTCTGCGTCAGGCTGTTAACCAGCCCTGCGCGGATGAAGGGTTGCAAGGAACGATAAAAATCCTGCAAAAATGTCTGATTATCCGGCGCCAGTAAATAACGGGCGTAATCAAGCATTGCCGTTTCGTAAGCCTCATTACTGTCCACCCAATCGGTACGTAGCTTCGCTTCGCGTAGCGCTTTCTCCACAAAGGCTTCAAAGCGTATTTTCAGCGCGTTTAAACCTGTTTCGTCCTGTGGTTGTAGCATCGGGGGCCAGACGCCGGTCAGCGCCTGATATAACATCCACGTATCCGCCGATTTTGGCGCAGTGCCATCATTCAAAAATTTGACATGGGTCTGGTTCATCTGCCGCCAGCGGGCAAGGCATTCGCTCCACTGTTCCGGCGCTTCGGTAAGCGTATACAGGCGTGCTCGCGCATCCTCGCCTCGCTTGGTATCGTGGGTCGACGTACCGGATAACGCATCAGGCTGTCGCGCCTGTCGGGTTTTCATCTCATGGTGAAAGCGTTCGATGGAGAAGTGATGCGTGACGGGCTCGGCGCCGACTTCATTTAACGCCAGTCCCATGTTTTGACGAAAGAAAAGCGTATCCTCTACCGATTTCGCCATCAGCGGACCGGTGAGTTGCTGGAACCGAACGCGAAACTGTGTCGCCTCCTCCTGGCTGGAGGCGGGAACATCGCCAGTAAGAAGACGGCTCAGAAATGTAAGCGCTTCTGGCTGCGGAGGATTTTCAAGCGTCTTTACCCGTTCCACAATACGGTGTAACAGGCAAATATCGGTCGGCGGTAGCCCTTCTGCCGTGCCGTAAGTGCGATATACGGGAAAGGCAATTAATAACTCGCGTAACGCCTGCCGAACGATGCTCTCTTCCTGTGCGATCTGTAGCTCGCTGGCAATCGACAGCGCAAGCGCGAGCAGCCGGGTAAATTCCCCCTCGAAATTGCGATCGACCATCAGCAATTTAGCCGCCCGTAATTCCGCCCGCATATCCACTGGCGCGCCTTTAACGGTCTCGTAAGCCTGGCGCAGATTGTCTATCTGCTCATCGTCAACCAGCACCTCCGCCAGCGAGGCGATAAATTCATAGCCTGTGGTGCCGGAAACCGGCCAGTCATCAGGAAGTTGCTCGCCTTTAGCGAGAATTTTTTCCACGGTGATATAGCACGCCGGCCCCACTTCCTGACGTAAACGCGCAAGATAGGCTTTCGGATCGGCAAGTCCGTCGATATGATCGATACGTAAACCGTCAACCGCCCCCGTTCTGACCAGCTCCAGAATCAGCCGATGTGTATCGTCGAAGACGGTTTTATCTTCCACCCGCATTCCTACCAGCCCTGTGACCTCAAAGAAACGCCGATATGAAAGCGAGCGAGCGGCATCGCGCCAGGACATTAATTTCCACGGCTGGCGCTCATGCAAATCAGCAATAGCGGCTTTATCGGTAAGCGCCAGTATTTCGGCCTCGCGCCCCTGCCACGTCGCCGGCGCAAGCGGATAATAGTTATCATAATAGGCGAACGCGGGTTTACCCGTAGCGGGATCGGGCTTGATCGCAATTTCTCCGTTTTCCAGCACGGCGTCAAACGTGTCGCCTAAAAAAGGCAGCGTCAGTCGGCGCGACCAGTCAATATCGAAATGGCGCGCGTAACGGCTCTCCTTGCCATATTCAAGCACGTCGCGCCACCAGGCGTTTTCCAGCGAGCTGGCCATGTGATTAGGCACAATATCGATGATCAATCCCAGACCTTGCGCTTTAAGTTCGGCCACCAGTCTTTCAAATCCTTCGCGCCCGCCAATAGAAGGCTCAATCTCATTCGCATCGGTGACATCATAACCATGCGTTGACGCTTTGGTGGCGGTAAAGATGGGTGAGGCATAAAGATGGCTGATACCCAGATTTTTAAGGTAAGGCACCAGCGCCGCAGCGCGATCGAAGGTCATGCCATTACGAAACTGAAGACGATACGTTGCAGTTGGGATCATGATGCAGACTCTCCCTGGGCTAAGCGGACAATAAGAGAATGTTGGGAAAGCGACCCGGTGGATTCATTCGGCCAGGCGAAGAGGGTCTTACCCGGTAAATCGGGCAGCAATACCGTCGTGGCGCTAATATTCAGCGCCAGTGACAGCGTTCCTCCCGGAAAACGCCAGCTAACGGCAATAAACCCGGGCGCGGTTTGCAATACCGTTCCTGAGCTCTCACGGGCAGCGGACAACAGCGGCACGATATGCTTCTGGCGCAAAAGCAGTAGTTCGCGGGTAAATGCCAGCCACGCTTTACCCTCTTCACTGTGCTGTTGCTTCCAGTTAAGTTTTGAGCGTTGAAAGGTCTCTGGCGCATTCGGGTCCGGAACATTTTCCCCTGCATGATCGGCAAACTCTTTTGCGCGACCTTCACGAACGGCGCGGGCTAAATCCCCATGGAAATCGGTAAAAAAAAGAAAAGGACGGCTTTCGCCATACTCTTCGCCCATAAAAAGCAGCGGAATATGCGGTGAAAGCAGCAACGTGGCGAGCAATACTTTTGTTCGTTCAGCGCCCGCCAGGGTTATCAGTCTGTCGCCCTGGGCGCGGTTACCGACCTGATCGTGGTTCTGAATAAAATCCACAAAGGCGACCGGAGGTTGTCCGGTACTTTTTACGCCGCGAGGTTCGCCGGTTTGGGGGGAAATTTCTCCCTGATAAGCGAATCCTTCGGCCAGCGCTCTCGCGAGGTGTTTTTCCGGGGTATCAGCAAAATCGTTGTAGTAGGCCTGGGTCTCTCCGGTCGCAAAAACGTGGACGGCATTATGAAAATCGTCATTCCATTCGGCGGTAAACAGCGGCGCATTGCCATCCTGATCACGGGGATGCAGAGAAATAATATTGCGGCTATCTTCGGTAGTCAGATGAATGGGTCTGTCGGTAATGTCTTCCCGAATACGTTGTGCGATTTCAACCAGCACATGCCTGGCGCTACTGTCCTCAATCTGATCGATAGCGTCAAAGCGTAAGCCGTCGAGATGGTATTCTGTCAGCCAGTATAACGGCGCCTCGATGATATAGCGCCGCACGGCGTCGACATCATAGGCGATACCATTTCCCCACGGCGTCATGCGCTCTTTGTGGAAAAACGCCGGCGCCAATAGCGGTAAATAATTTCCCTCCGGGCCGAAATGGTTCAGCACAATATCCAGGACGACGGAAAGACCATACCCATGCGCGGCGTCAATAAACGCCTTGAAATCATCCGGCGTCCCATAGGCAGAATGCGGCGCGTAAAGCAGTACGCCGTCATAGCCCCAGCCACGCTCGCCGCCAAATTGCGCAACGGGCATCACTTCAATAACGGTAACGCCGAGTTCAGCGAGATAAGGCAGCTTCGCTATTGCGGCGCGGAAGGTGCCTTCCGGAGTGAACGTGCCTGTATGCATCTCATACACCACGGCCTGCTCCCAACGGCTACCTTTCCACCCGGTGTTGCGCCACGTGTAGCTGCCTGGATCAACCACATATGACGGACCGTTGACGTCAGTTTTTTGGGCGCGGGAAGCCGGATCGGGGACCACCATGCCATCGTTGAGTACAAAGTTATACTCCGTACCTGGCGTCACCCCGGAGACGTCCAGCGTAAACCAGCCGTCACCGCTCGCCTGCATTTCCTGGTCTTTACCCGCAAGCCTGAGCATAACCTTTTGCTGACCGGTGGCCCAAAGACGAAAGCGGACAACATCAGCGGCGATATATTCAGCCCCCCAGCTTTTGCAAAAAATTTTTGAACTCATTTGTCGCTCCGTTTAACCCATAACCTCTACAACATCCGAAGAACAAGCATAGACTATGGGGCTAATCTTTACGTGACACTGTCACTTAACAGGCATTCTTTTTCCTATCTGCGTGTAAAACCGTGGAATTATTGTCGGGATTGCTCAGATGTACCGAAGTGCGCGGTATCGCCTCGCCCGTGTTCGCCAGAGCCCTGAACACGCTGTAGCTGGATAACCTCCCCCTGCTCCCAGGCGTTAGCCCCCTTAACAACGGGATGTTCAGGCAGATCCTGCCGCTCGCGTTTAATGGCCTGGGTATCAATTCCCAGACGGCGATCCCGATCGGCCAGCAGCGCGGGGTCAAGCTGCCCGTCGCCAGTAAAGCCCATCATCAGCGCAGGGATACCCATTGGCAGGGTTTTATCCCGGTCGGTATGCCAGGTGTGCCAGGTCTTGCCATAAGTATTAACAATCTTACTCATCAACGCTTTATCAGCGACCTGCGGTAAGCCAGGCGCCACCAGGCTACCGGATTTCACCTCGTACTGGTGGCTGTGCCACAGTTTTTTCTCCTCGGGAGGAAGCGTTTTAAATAAACGTTCGCTGATAATGTACTCCACCCCCATCAGGCGCGCGTTTTTCGTATTGCCGTCGTAAATCACCGCCTGCATGACATCTTCGTTCAGGACGGTAACGTAATGGTGCGCTTCCATCTGTCCGTTTTTATCACCGCTATAAAAATGGAACCCGTCAAGGTAGGTACTGATGGCATCGACAGGTGGTCTGGATTGAATAGCCGCCGCGCCTGTTTCCAGGGTACGTAATTTGGCAGAGGTTTTTTCCCCGGGAATAGGCGTTTGCGGCGGCGTATTATTGGCGCCGCATCCGGCCAGAAAAGGAATGATAAAGAGTGCCAGCGGTAAAATTTTCATTAGGTCTCCATATAGTGAAAGGGCTCTAATGAAAATAGTGCAATACCACGTGATTGGTAGAAGAAATGGAAGATGTTATTTGTGACGGTGTCACAAATAGTAAAACCCGACACACAGGCTGGGTTTTGATATCAGTTTACTCTTATTTTGAGAGTTCTTTCTTGATTTCGTCTTTTATTTTGCTTAATTCACTCTGCGGGTTTTTCTTACAAAGCTCAACGGCTAGCGGCACTGCTGTCGTCTCAGTTTCCTGGAAATCTACGTAGTCCCCGCCTTTAAAATCTTCATCTTCATTCAGCACCCAGAAAGCGACTGGCGCCATCGTCTGCGGATTGAGGTCAACAAACTCCTGGCAGCTCATACCTTTAGGCGTAACGTTTGTTTTAGTAGTATCTGTTGCCGCATTCACGCTAACACTGGTTACCAGCGCTGCCACGATAATACCTGCTGTAGCAAGGGAGAATTTATTCATTGTTGTTGCTCCAATAATTATATAAATAACCTCTACATCTGCGCGTTAACCCGTTAATGTAGAACACAGAAAATAATACCCCTCCTCTCTCAGGAATAAAGATCACCCTCCGTGATATGGCTATTATTGATATTTACGTTGACTGATTTTGATGTTTGATGAATAAAGCAACATGGCGAGCAGATTTTAAGGCGAAAAAGTAGGCCACGACAATAGCCGCAGACGTGGTCTACGGCGCGTTGAGGTGATAGAAATACGGCAGGATCTCAGATAGACCGGGAGCAAGCCCTCCGTCTGAAAGTATATTCATCAGCCCGATCAACCCATCGTTACCGGGCTGGAGAGGTTATCAGGCGTTAAGCTGGTAGTCGAGGGTGATTTCCGCATTCAGAACCTGCGATACCGGGCACCCGGCTTTTGCTTTCTGGATGATTTGATCGAAAGTTGAAGCATCAATATCTGCTACCGCGACTTTGCTTTGTAGCGCAATTTTGGTAATGGCGAAGCCCGCCTCCACCTTATCAAGCGATACGTCAGCGGTGGTGTCAATGGATGTCGGCGTAAATCCAGCCTCTCCCAGCATGAGTGATAGCGCCATGGAGAAACAGGCCGCATGTGCGGCGCCAATTAACTCTTCCGGGTTGGTTCCCTGCGCGCCTTCGAACCGGGTATTGAATCCATACGGTTGTTGATTAAGCACGCCGCTTTCTGTTGATACAGTACCTTTACCCCGTTTGATGTCGCCTTCCCAGTGTGCCTGACCTTTCTTATGGATTGTCATTTTTGCTCTCCTGTTGGCTCAAAAAATAAAGTATAGACCATGCTGCTAATCTGCGTTGTCCATGCCGATGGAGGTAGCATGTTGTCGATTACCCGCACTTCAGATATAGAAAATAGTTGTATGCTTTTTCAGTGATGAATATTAAACCAACAGGGCTCCCTTTCTTTAAAGAATATATCCCTCCTTTTGTCCTTACTTTTTCTTCTGGAGGCGTATTCCATTATGTATATTTTATATGTATATTGAGATTTATCCTATCACATTGTAATAAAGGATAAAAATCACAATAAGTAGCCTTTTAAATGTATATTAATTGACCACTATTTGTATGAGGATATGTAATTGGCAAACGTAATATATTTTCTTCAGGGGTAAACAATTAGAGTTCCGCCTTGCGTTAAAATAACTCCAGGACTAATCTTAACCACAGCCGCAAAAATATTTGCCATGCTGAATACGAATTAATTTTCTGCGAGCCGTACTAAATAAATACATGTTCACGGAGGCATTATATGTTTACTTATCACTCAGCAAATACCTCAGCAGCACAACCGGCCTTGGTCAACGCGATTGAACAAGGATTACGCGCGGAGTTAGGCGTTGTCACTGAAGATGATATTTTAATGGAGCTGACCAAATGGGTTGAGGCTTCCGACAATGACATCCTCAGTGACATCTACCAGCAGACCATCAACTATGTGGTAAGCGGGCAGCACCCGACTCTGTAAAACCTGCTATGCTGTATCGGCAACCTTAGGGGTTACGTTTCTTTCGCGTAAGCGAATTTGTCCTTAAAACTAGCAACAGGATTGAGGAGTTAACATGAAATCGAACCGTCAGGCTCGTCATATACTTGGACTGGATTACAGAATTTCCAACCAGCGTAAGGTTGTTACTGAAGGCGACACCAGCAGCGTGGTGAATAACCCAACCGGCAGAAAGCGCCGCGCCGACAGCCAAAAGTAATCGTACAGTCCTGAAATGACGTTAAACACCATTGCATCTGCAATGGTGTTTTTGTTTATAGGAATGACCTTAACGTCTCACAATGCTTTATACTCAGGGTCGGTTCCCTGGTGGAAGGCAATATATGATGATAAACGACGGTGCCAGGGACAGTTATTCGAAAAAGAGTGAGTAACATGGAAACTATAACCAAGAAAGCACGTTCCCTTTATATCCCTTACGCTGGCCCTGTATTGCTGGAATTCCCCCTGTTAAACAAAGGCAGCGCTTTTAGCGTAGAAGAGCGCCGCAACTTCAATTTGTCAGGGCTGCTGCCAGAGGTCGTCGAGTCGATTGAAGAACAGGCCGAACGCGCCTGGCTCCAGTATCAGGGGTTTAAAACAGAAATCGATAAGCATATTTACCTGCGTAACATCCAGGATACCAACGAAACGCTCTTTTATCGACTGGTGCAAAACCATCTTGAAGAGATGATGCCGGTTATCTATACCCCGACCGTGGGCGCGGCCTGTGAGCGCTTCTCTGAGATTTATCGCCGGGCGCGCGGCGTATTTATCTCTTATCCGAACCGTCACAATATGGACGACATTTTGCAGAATGTGCCTAACCACAACATTAAAGTTATTGTGGTGACGGATGGCGAGCGGATTCTGGGGCTTGGCGATCAGGGCATCGGCGGGATGGGGATCCCTATCGGTAAGCTGTCATTATACACCGCCTGCGGCGGCATTAGTCCGGCCTATACCCTTCCCGTTGTGCTGGATGTCGGCACCAACAATCAACAGTTACTCAACGATCCGCTTTACATGGGCTGGCGTCATCCGCGCATTACCGACGATGAGTATTATGCGTTTGTCGATGAGTTTATTCAGGCCGTTAAGCAGCGCTGGCCAGATATCCTGCTACAGTTTGAAGATTTCGCGCAGAAAAACGCAATGCCGCTGTTGACGCGCTATCGTGATGAGATTTGCTCCTTTAACGATGATATTCAGGGCACCGCAGCCGTGACCGTCGGTACGTTGATCGCCGCCAGCCGCGCTGCCGGCAGTCAGCTTAGCGAGCAGAAAATCGTTTTCCTCGGCGCGGGTTCTGCCGGATGTGGGATTGCTGAACAAATCATCGCGCAGACTCAGCGTGAAGGTTTAAGCGAAGATGCCGCTCGACAGAACGTTTTTATGGTCGATCGCTTCGGCCTGTTGACGGACCGGATGCCTAATTTATTGCCGTTCCAGGCAAAACTGGTGCAGAAATGCGACAATCTCCAGCACTGGGATACCGAAAATGACGTGCTGTCGCTGCTGGATGTGGTGCGTAACGTGAAGCCGGATATCCTGATCGGGGTTTCCGGCCAGACCGGGCTCTTTACTGAAGAGATCATCCGCGAGATGCATAAGCATTGCCCTCGCCCGATCGTCATGCCGCTCTCTAATCCCACCTCTCGCGTGGAGGCCACGCCACAGGACATTATCGCCTGGACGGAAGGCAACGCGCTGGTGGCAACCGGCAGTCCATTCTCGCCGGTCATCTGGAAAGATAAGATTTATCCGATCGCACAATGTAATAACGCCTATATTTTCCCCGGCATCGGTCTGGGGGTTATCGCTTCCGGCGCATCGCGCATTACTGATGAAATGCTGATGTCAGCCAGTGAGACGCTGGCGAAACATTCTCCGCTGGTCAATAACGGCGAAGGATTAGTGTTACCAGCGCTTAAAGACATCCAGGTCGTGTCGCGCGCTATCGCTTTTGCCGTAGGTAAAATGGCGCAGCAACAAGGCGTAGCGGTGAAAACCTCTGCGGAAGCGCTGCAACAGGCGATTGACGATAACTTCTGGAAACCGGAATACCGCGACTACCGTCGGACTTCCATTTAATACGTACCCGGCGGTGAATGCCGCCGGATATCATTTTCTTCTTTAGTTTTAGTGAGTCTGTCGACACACCTGAATTCCTTTCCCTGCTTATTTGTCAAGCTACTAATATTAGCCACCTTTATGTATTGAACGGGGATTTATCAGGATAATCCTGGCTAAACTATTACATTGTATTTCTGCCGCCTTGCATAACTCATCAGAAATATTAATCCTAAAGAGGTAATAGCACCTTACCTGCTATTACCTGCTATGCAGTTCACTATTAATAAAAGGAGAAGGTTATGAAAGCTGCTGTTGTCACACAAGATCATCAGGTTGATGTTACTGAGAAAACGCTGCGTCCCCTTCGCCACGGTGAAGCTTTGCTAAAAATGGAGTGCTGCGGCGTATGCCATACCGATCTACACGTGAAAAACGGCGATTTCGGTGACAAAACCGGCGTCATTCTGGGACACGAAGGCATTGGCGTCGTGGCGGAAGTCGGTCCTGGTGTCACCTCGCTGAAACCCGGCGATCGCGCGAGTGTCGCGTGGTTTTATGAAGGATGCGGACACTGTGAGTATTGCAATACGGGCAATGAAACCTTATGCCGCAACGTGAAAAATGCCGGTTACACGGTAGATGGCGGCATGGCCGAAGAGTGTATTGTCGTCGCGGATTATGCGGTGAAAGTACCGGAAGGTCTGGACTCTGCGGCGGCAAGTAGTATTACCTGCGCGGGCGTTACCACGTATAAAGCGGTGAAGATTTCTCATATTAAACCTGGCCAGTGGATTGCCATCTACGGTCTGGGCGGTCTGGGTAATCTGGCCTTGCAGTACGCGAAAAACGTTTTCAATGCGAAAGTGATCGCCATTGATGTCAATGATGGACAACTGAAACTGGCCGAGGAAATGGGCGCAGATCTGACCATTAATTCACGTACGGAAGATGCGGCTAAAATTGTGCAGGAAAAAACCGGTGGCGCGCACGCAGCGGTGGTTACCGCGGTCGCTAAGGCGGCGTTTAATTCCGCAGTAGATGCCGTTCGCGCCGGAGGTCGCGTGGTGGCAGTCGGGCTGCCGCCAGAAGCCATGAACCTTGATATCCCTCGCCTGGTGCTGGATGGCATTCAGGTTGTCGGTTCGTTGGTGGGGACACGCCAGGATCTGACCGAAGCCTTCCAGTTCGCGGCGGAAGGAAAAGTCGTGCCAAAAGTCGCTTTACGTCCGCTTGAAGATATCAACGTTATTTTTAAAGAGATGGAACAAGGGCAAATTCGTGGCCGTATGGTCATCGATTTCCGTCGTTAAACGATTTGCTGTGGTCGTCTGAGTATACAGACAGCAGATGAAAACAAGGCGCTACCAGGATAGCGCCTTGTTTATCAGATTGCGAAAGAATTACTGAATACCTTCTTCGCTCTCTTTTTTTGCTTCCGCCTTCTCGATTTCACGATACCAGCGTGGATGATGTTTCTTCGCCCAGCGACGGCTGACCTTCCCTTCGATCATGCCTTTAATCGAGCCTTTCACCCAAAATGCCATATACATATGGATGAGGATCGCGTGCATTAAAATAATGCCCGCCGCCGCATGAATTAACAGGCTATAACGCACCACCTGCATGGGGAAATACTGCGCGAAATACGGACGCCAGATAATCACGCCAGTCACCAGCAGCACAAAAATCATGCTCATAATGGACCAGAACATCATCTTCTGTCCGGCATTGTATTTGCCGACATCCGCCACCTTATGCTCATTGCCTTTCAATACTTCGACAATATTTTTCAGCCACGGAATATCTTTTTTATCCGGGATGTTGTGGTGGACGAAACGCACGAACATAAACATCAGCGCGATGAAGATGGCAATACCGAAGAACGGGTGCAAAATACGTCCCATCTGCGGCGTGCCGAAAGTTTGCGTCAACCATTGTAGCGTCGGGAAGAAAAACGAAATTCCCGACAGCGCTACCAGGAAGAAGCAGATCACCACCGTCCAGTGACAGGCGCGGTCGACAAATTTCGTGCGCACAATCATTTTCGACTTACTCATGATGATCCTCCTCATCGTCGTCCGTTTCTTTATTCGGGCCAATACCGATGTAGTGGTAAATCAGACCGGCGAAAGTGGCGATAAAGCCCGCTGCGGCCAGCGGTTTTAGCGCCCCTTTCCACAGATTGATTGAGGTATCGATCTGCGGATCTTTCGGCAAGCCGTGGTACAACTCCGGCTGATTGGCATGGTGCAGCACATACATGACGTGCGTGCCGCCGACGCCCTGCGGGTTGTAGATACCGGCATGTTCAAAGCCACGCGCTTTTAACTTCTCCACGCGTTGCTCGCCCAGTTCCAGCATCTCTTTTTTGGTGCCGAAGTGAATAGCCCCGGTCGGACAAGTTTTGACGCAGGCCGGTTCCTGGCCCACGCTGACGCGATCGACGCAGAGCGTACATTTATAAACGCGGTTGTCCTCTTTGTTGAGGCGCGGAATATTAAACGGACACCCGGCGATACAGTAACCACAGCCGATACAGTGTTCAGATTGAAAGTCAACAATCCCGTTCGCGTACTGGATGATAGCCCCGGCAGATGGACAGGCTTTAAGACAGCCTGGATCTTCACAGTGCATACAACCATCTTTACGAATCAGCCACTCCAGCTTGCCGTTCTGCTCGGTTTCGGTAAAGCGCATCACCGTCCAGGACTTGGCGCTGAGATCGGCAGGGTTATCGTACACCCCGACACAATGACCAACGTTATCGCGAATATCGTTCCATTCAGAACAGGCTACCTGGCAGGCTTTACAGCCGACACAGGAGGAGACGTCGATCAGTTTCGCGACTTCGGCTTTGTAATCACGCGCCTGCGGAGGCGGCGTGATGGCGTTTGTTGCGGACCGTTTAATAATGTCCTGCGTTTCCATAGACATATGTTCGCCTCCCTTACGCCTTCTCGATGTTAACTAAAAACGCTTTGTATTCCGGCGTTTGCGAGTTGGCATCACCGACATTTGGCGTCAGAGTATTGGCGATATAGCCTTTGCGCGCGACACCCTCAAAGCCCCAGTGAATCGGGATCCCCACCGTTTCAACCTGCTGACCGTTGACATGCAGGGTGCGAAGACGACGAGTTACCACCGCGACCGCGCGAATAAACCCGCGTTTACTGCTCACCTTCACATAGTCGCCGTTAGCAATACCTTTCGCTGCCGCCAGCGTCTCACTGATCTCCACAAACTGTTCCGGCTGAGCGATAGCGTTAAGTAGCGCATGTTTGGTCCAGGTATGGAAATGCTCTGTGAGGCGGTAAGTCGTGCCCACGTACGGAAACTGCTCCTTCTTACCCATGCGCAGCGCATCTTCTTCATACAGACGCGCAGCCGGGTTCGAGACCACATTCGGGTGCAGCGGGTTAGTGCCCAGCGGCGTTTCCATCGGCTCGTAATGCTCAGGGAACGGCCCTTCCGCCATTTTATCAATAGCAAACAGACGTCCCAGCCCTTCCGGCTGCATGATAAACGGATTGGTCCCGCTCCCCGGCGCCGCGTTGTTAAAGTCCGGAATATCGTTCCCTGTCCACTTCGCGCCGTTCCACTGGATCAGCATCCGTTTTGGATCCCACGGTTTACCCTGCGGATCCGCCGAAGCGCGGTTATACAATACGCGACGGTTTAGCGGCCACGCCCACGCCCAACCCAGTGTATTGCCAAGCCCTGACGGGTCGGCGTTATCACGTCTGGACATCTGGTTGCCCTGCTCCGTCCAGCTACCGGTATAAATCCAGCAGGAGGAGGATGTCGTACCGTCATCGCGCAGTAATGCAAAACTACTCAACAACTGGCCTTTCCTGGCAAGCAGTGTACCGTTGGCGTCATAGAGATCTTCCAGCGCATAGCCGTTGTTCTCTTTCGCCACTTCTTCCGAATGCGGTTCATCCGGCTGCTTGTAATTCCAGCTCATCTTCAATAGTGGTTCGGCGCCTTTACCGCCTTCTGCGCGATACATTTCACGCAGACGATGGTAAATACCGGCCAGAATCTCGCCGTCGTTACGCGCTTCGCCCGGCGCGTCCTGACCTTTCCAGTGCCACTGTAACCAGCGACCGGAGTTAGCGATAGATCCATCCTCTTCCGCAAAACAGGTAGACGGCAGACGGAAGACTTCGGTCTGAATCGTTGTCGGATCGACATCATTAGATTCGCCGTGGTTCTGCCAGAACGTTGACGTTTCAGTCACCAGCGGATCGATAACGACCAGATACTTCAGTTTGCTTAAGCTTTGCACCACTTTGTTTTTGTCCGGGAAGGACGCCACCGGGTTAAAGCCCTGACAGAAATAGCCGGTGACTTTCCCGCTATCCATCATGTTGAAATATTTGATCACGTCATAGGACTGATCCCACTTAGGCAGCCAGGCAAAGCCCCAGTCATTCTCTTTCTGCGCCGCATCGCCATAGAAAGATTTCATCAGGCTGACGAAGAACTTAGGATAATTACCCCAGTAGTTGACCTGATCGGCCAGCGTCGCTTTGGGGGTATTCGCTGCCAGATAAGTTTGCAGATCGGCCTGTTTTTCTGACGGTAGCGTCAGGTAACCCGGCAGGCTGGTGGAGAGCAGTCCTAAATCCGTTAAACCCTGAATATTAGAGTGGCCGCGCAAGGCGTTCACACCGCCGCCAGCCATCCCCATATTGCCGAGCAGCAACTGGATCATCGCCATAGTACGGATGTTCTGCGCCCCGACGGTATGTTGCGTCCAGCCCAGCGCATACAGGAAGGTGGTAGTGCGATCCGGCGCGCTGGTAGAGGCCAACACCTCACACACCTTCAGGAAATCCGCTTTCGGCGTACCGCAGATGTTTTCCACGACGTCCGGCGTGTAGCGCGAAACGTGCTGCTTCAGCAGATTCCACACACAGCGTGGGTGCGTCAACGTTTCATCACGTTTGGCATAGCCGTTTTCATCGAACTGGTAGTTCCAGGAGGATTTATCGTACTGACGCTTTTGGGCGTCATAGCCGCTGAAAAGACCGTCATCAAAGGCAAAATCATCCCGCACCAGCAGGCTGGCGTTGGTGTAATGCTTAACGTATTCAGCGTTGATTTTGTTATTTTCGATCAGGTACAGCAAAACGCCGGACAGAAAGGTAATGTCTGTACCGGAACGTATTGGCGCATAGATATCCGCCACCGACGCCGTACGCGTAAAGCGTGGATCAACGACAATCAGCGTCGCATCGTTATTATTTTTCGCTTCCATCGCCCAGCGGAAACCCACCGGATGCGCTTCTGCGGCATTGCCGCCCATCACCATCACGACGTTGGCGTTTTTAATATCCACCCAGTGGTTGGTCATCGCACCGCGACCAAATGTTGGAGCAAGACTTGCTACCGTTGGTCCGTGTCAGACGCGCGCCTGGTTATCTACCGCCAGCATACCGAGAGAACGCGCAAACTTCTGCGTCAGCATACCCGTTTCATTGCTGGCCGCCGAGGCGCACAGCATCCCGGTAGAGAGCCAGCGGTTAACCGTGACGCCCTGCTCATTCTTTTCAATAAAGTTGGCGTCGCGGTCGGCTTTCATTAATTTAGCAATACGAGTGAAAGCGTCATCCCAGCTAATGCGCTGCCACTTGTCGGAACCCGGCGCGCGGTATTCCGGATAGCGTAGGCGATCTTCACTGTGAACATAGTCCAGCAAACCGGCCCCTTTCGGGCACAGCGCGCCACGGCTTACCGGATGATCCGGGTCGCCTTCAATATGGTAAATCGCTTCTTTCGCGTTTTTTGCCCCATCTCCCAGGCTATACATTAATAGCCCGCAACCTACGGAACAGTATGTGCAGGAGTTACGGATCTCTTTTGCGCGCAACAGCTTATAGTTTCGCGCCTGAGCCAGGGCCATTTTAGGGGTAAAACCCAGTGCGGCCACCGTTGTTCCCGCCATACCGCCCGCGCAGATTTTAAAAAATTGTCTGCGGCTGACGTCCATTGCTTTCCTCTTTTTTCCACGGATGCACGCCTCCTTCGAACTGCAGCAAAACCCCAGCCCAGGATGCGTGTATAACTTCGCGAGGAAACTAACAGCAAAATCGATAACTTTTTTGCGTCAAATCAATATTGAAACGGTTCCGCTATTAAATAGCCCTATTTTTAAACTGCAATAACTCCAGGGAGGTACTAAAAAATGACACTGCATGGCATCGCCCTCGGAAAAAGTGCTATAAGTGGCAGTTTATTTTGCGCGGTATTCAGGACAGTCACAAAGCATGACATCACAAAAAGCAACGCTAATAGGGCTTGTTGCCATCGTTCTGTGGAGCACGATGGTTGGGTTAATTCGCGGCGTCAGCGAAGGTCTTGGACCGGTAGGCGGCGCAGCCATGATCTATTCATTAAGCGGCCTGCTGCTGATTTTTACCGTCGGATTACCTGATATCCGCCGTTTCCCGGGGCGATACCTCATCGCAGGCAGCGTACTGTTTGTCAGTTATGAAATATGCCTGGCGCTTTCTCTCGGTTATGCCGCCACTCGCCATCAGGCTATCGAAGTCGGCATGGTTAACTATTTATGGCCCAGCCTGACCATTCTGTTTGCCATTCTTTTTAATGGGCAAAAAACTAACTGGCTTATTGTTCCTGGATTGCTTATTGCACTTACTGGCGTTTGCTGGGTTCTGGGGGGCGAGAATGGTCTTAATCTAGGAGAAATTATCAGCAATGTCGCCACCAGTCCGCTAAGTTATTTACTGGCATTTCTTGGGGCGTTTATATGGACGACGTACTGCACCGTCACAAATAAATATGCGCGTGGTTTTAACGGTATCACAGTCTTTGTGTTACTCACCGCCGTGGCGCTGTGGTTCCACTATTTTCTTACGCCGCAACCTGCCATGATATTTAGCCTACCGGTGATTGCTAAACTTTTTACCGCGGCATTAACGTTAGGGTTTGCCTACGCCGCATGGAATGTGGGCATACTTCATGGCAATGTGACTATCATGGCCGTAGGGTCTTATTTTACCCCCGTCATGTCCTCTGCTCTGGCCGCGCTGTTACTCAGCTCACCACTGTCATTCTCCTTCTGGCAAGGCGCAGTCATGGTTTGCGTAGGTTCGCTACTTTGTTGGCTGGCAACGCGGCGGCGCTAAGCGACGGGCGGGCCGATATTGATATTAAATCGACCCGCTGTACCTTGACACTCTTCATAACACAACTACGCTTTTATCTATTGCCTGTGCGTATTTGACGATTTTCCATTTTCACGTGCTCCTCCTGCGCCATACCAGGATTGCGCTGGTAAAAATGAATTTTATAAAATCGTTAAACATGTTAATGTAATGATATAATTATATTAACAAATATATAATTAACGTTAGCTCGCAACTGTTATTAGTGCATATAATAATCAGTAGTTACTACCAAAAATAAAACCATAAACAGCCCAATAGTCCCCTCCGAAAATATATCTTATTAGACAGTCCCTATTTGAATTAATACTCTCAAATGTATTAAGGAGATCTCGATCACACAAATTAAAATAATTTGTAATCTTATGAAACTTATTATTGAACTTATGCCACTCCGTCATTTAAAAATAGTCTGCCATTGACAAACGCCTCGTTTAACAATGGTTGAGGAAACACGCTAAGAAAATTATAAGGATTATTAAAATGAAACTTAAGTTAGTGGCAGTGGCAGTGACTTCCCTGTTGGCAGCAGGCGTTGTAAATGCAGCCGAGGTATATAACAAAGACGGCAATAAACTGGATCTGTACGGTAAAGTTCACGCTCAGCATTATTTCTCTGATGATAACGGAAGTGATGGTGACAAAACTTACGCGCGTCTGGGCTTTAAAGGCGAAACTCAGATCAACGATCAGTTAACCGGTTTTGGCCAGTGGGAATATGAATTCAAAGGCAACCGTACTGAAAGCCAGGGCGCTGACAAAGACAAAACCCGTCTGGCGTTTGCTGGTCTGAAATTCGCTGACTACGGTTCTTTCGACTACGGTCGTAACTACGGCGTTGCTTACGACATCGGCGCATGGACCGACGTTCTGCCAAAGTTCGGTGGCGATACCTGGACTCAGACTGACGTCTTCATGACTGGCCGTACTACTGGTGTTGCCACCTACCGTAACACTGACTTCTTTGGCCTGGTTGAAGGTCTGAACTTTGCCGCGCAGTACCAGGGCAAAAACGACCGTGACGGCGCGTACGAGTCTAACGGCGACGGTTTCGGTCTGTCCGCAACGTATGAGTACGAAGGTTTTGGCGTAGGTGCGGCCTATGCGAAGTCTGACCGTACTAACAACCAGGTGAAAGCAGCGAGCAACCTGAATGCTGCGGGTAAAAACGCTGAAGTCTGGGCTGCTGGTCTGAAATATGATGCGAACAACATCTACCTGGCGACCACCTACTCCGAAACGCTGAACATGACCACCTTTGGTGAAGATTCAGCGGGTGATGCGTTTATCGCGAATAAAACCCAGAACTTTGAAGCAGTTGCTCAGTATCAGTTCGACTTCGGTCTGCGTCCGTCCATCGCTTACCTGAAATCCAAAGGTAAAAACCTGGGTACTTACGGCGACCAGGATCTGGTTGAGTACATCGATGTCGGTGCTACCTACTACTTCAACAAAAACATGTCCACCTTCGTTGATTACAAAATCAACCTGCTGGACGACAGCGACTTCACCAAAGCGGCTAAAGTGTCTACCGACAACATCGTTGCTGTTGGTCTGAACTACCAGTTCTAATTTTGTTGTAGTCTGAATACAAAGCCAGTCCTTTCAGGGCTGGCTTTTTCTCTTGATGTAGACTCGGTCATAAGGAGTATGCCGTGCAGACGTTCACTGGTCGTTGTCTTTGCGGACAGAGCCATTTTACCGTTGACGTCGAAATGCTGGATGTCTATGCCTGCCATTGTACGCTGTGTCAAAAATGGTCGGGTGGAATAGCCATGTATCTGGAAGCCTGCGGGCAACCACAGCTAGCCCCCCTTTCCCCGGAACCGCCATACTTTTCATCCTCTTCGCGCGGCGAACGCTACTTCTGTTCCGGCTGCGGGTGTCCGCTGTGGTTTCGGCTTACCGATACCGATCGCTATTTTATTCCCTGGACCTTACTGGAACTGAACGAAGTTGATCGCCGTCGGCTGATTCTGGCTGCGGAAATTTATACCGAAACCCAGCCTGCCTTCTGGCGACTGACGGGGCAATACGCACGCCTCAGCGGTAAAGAGGTTGAGGAAATGGACTCCCCCTGCCAGCTAGCGCATTAAGCGCTTATCTCACCAGGCGTTATGTTATCGGCGTTGGGCTTTTGCCAGGCTGAACCACATCCCTACCGCCAGCAAAAGAAGCATACTCCCGGCGCTGCTTAACGCCACGCTATGCGACCAGATAAAGGCATGTCTGGCGGCGTCCAGTATTGCCTGCCCCTGCGTGGGCGGTAGGCTATTCGCCAACTGCACGGCTTCTCCCATTGAAGATGACGCTCTGGCAATCTCTTGCGCCTCAAGCCCGGCAGGCAGACGGATAGACGCGGAGAAGCTACGGCTTAACAACAGACCGAAAATGGCAATGCCCAGTCCCGCGCCCAGTTCATAAGCCATCGTTTCTATCGCGCCGGCCGCCGCCGCTTTTTCTGCCGGCGCAGCGGCCATAATTGCCGACGTGGAAGCCAGCAATGCACTGGCGGCGCTAAATCCCAGCAGCGCCATCAGCCCCCAGGCCTGCCATTGCTGGGTGCTGAAATCCGTCATCGCCAGGCCATAAAAACTCAGCGCGCTTAACGCCATGCCGCCCGTCGCGACCAGCCGTAGTCCCAGACGCGAGACCAGCACGCCCGCAATCGGCCCGCTGAATCCACTGGCGACCATCACCGGCAGCATAAATACCCCGGCCTCATAAGGCGATAGCCCGTGAACAAACTGTAGCTCTTGCGCCATCAGCAGCTCAAAGCCCACCAGAGTGATCATCGCGGTCATCGCCATCACGACGCCGCTCAGGATAATGCGATGGGTAAATAGTCGCATATCAATCATCGGACGCGATGTCGCAAGCTGTGTGCGGATAAAGAGTCCCAGGAGCAGCGCGCCGGTAAGCAGGGTAAGCGAGATGACCCACAGCGACAGATGCCCTTTCAGCGCGGTTTTAGCGCTATAGACCAACAGCAAAATGGCAATAATCAGCATCACCGCATGGCCAAGATTGAGCGGTTGATCGCGACGGCCCGCCTGGCGAGGAACATAGCGGGCGTTTAAGCCCATGACGACCAGCACAATCGGCACGTTGATCAGGAAAACCGATCCCCAGTAAAAATGCTCTAATAATATGCCGCCGATGAGCGGCCCAAACGCCGCTCCGCCCGAACCTACCGCTGCCCAGACGCCCAGCGCCATGTTGCGATGCTTCTCTTCACAAAAGGTGGCGCGTATCCCGGCCAGCGTCGCCGGTACAATCATCGCCGCGCCAATAGCCAGTAATACCCTGGTGGCGATAAGCCAACTGGCGGTATGCGAAAACGCCGCCGCCAATGATGCCAGGCCAAAGAGCGTCCCGCCCAGCATCAGCAGGCGTTTAAAACCGATACGATCGCCAAGCGCGCCCATCGGCAACACCATGCCAGCCATGACCAAAGAATAAATATCAATGATCCACAGCAGCTCGTTACCGCTGGCCCCCAGTGTCATACTCAGTGTCGGCGCGGCGACATGCAAGACCGTGGCATCAATGGCGACAGGAATATAGACCAGCACAATAATGACTAACGTTAACCACTGACGAAACATAACTCTCCCTTCAAAAACTCAAATTTGGACGCTTGTCCAGCTTCAGGATCCTACGGTAAGTTGAACGAATGTCCAGCTTTTTGTTACACTGCGCGCATTGGCTAATGTGGGGAAAATATGAGTTACCTTAACCGGGATGAACGCCGCGAAGTGATCCTGCAAGCGGCGATGCGCGTGGCGCTGGCAGAGGGGTTTACCGCCATGACGGTGCGACGAATCTCATCAGAAGCCGATGTCGCCGCCGGCCAGGTGCATCACCACTTCAGCTCGGCGGGCGAGCTCAAAGCGCTGGCCTTTGTCCATTTGATCCGCACCCTGCTTGATGCCGGGCAAGTTCCGCCGCCCGCCACCTGGCGTGCACGGCTTCACGCTATGTTGGGTAGCGAAGACGGCGGCTTTGAGCCTTACATAAAATTGTGGCGAGAGGCGCAAATTCTGGCCGATCGGGATCCGCACATCAGAGATGCTTATCTCCTCACGATGCAGATGTGGCATGAGGAAACGGTCACAATTATCGAGCAGGGCAAACAGGCAGGAGAATTTACGTTTACTGCTAACGCCACGGATATCGCCTGGCGGCTTATCGCACTGGTGTGCGGGCTGGACGGTATGTATGTGCTGGGTATTCCGGAAATGGCCGATCCCGCGTTTAAATACCATCTGGATCGGATGATTACGCTTGAACTCTTTGCGTAAAGTTACAAATAATTTAATAAAAATCACTTTTAATTTACAAATAGTAACAATTAAGAAACATCATATCACCTCTTCGCGCCGCGCTGGCCTAGTTTTTTATCTATTCTTTCACTCAATATTCTAAAAAAACTTCAATAAGTTCTCAAAAGAGCGCGTGACGCTCTGTCTCTTTTATGTGTTTTTTTTCAAATGATATGCGCATGTGAGGGGTAAAATGACACGACAAAACGAGAATTATAACCGTTATCTCTTGAGTGACTGGCGACCCGAAAATCCAGCCTTCTGGGAGAATAAAGGGAAAGGCATCGCCAGAAGAAACTTATGGATTTCAGTAAGTTGTTTGCTCCTTGCATTTTGCGTCTGGATGTTGTTTAGCGCTGTTGCCGTCAACCTCAATAAAATTGGATTTAATTTTACCACCGACCAACTCTTTTTATTAACCGCACTACCTTCTCTTTCCGGCGCAATATTACGCGTTCCCTACTCCTTTATGGTACCACTGTTTGGTGGCCGTAAATGGACCGTATTAAGTACCGTAATATTGATTATTCCCTGCGCCTGGCTGGGATTCGCCGTGCAAAATCCTGCTACCCCTTTCGGGGTATTTATGCTCATCGCTCTGTTGTGCGGTTTTGCGGGGGCAAACTTCGCGTCCAGTATGGGCAACATCAGTTTTTTCTTTCCAAAAGCCAGACAAGGTAGCGCGTTGGGTATTAACGGCGGACTGGGAAATCTTGGCGTCAGTGTGATGCAGTTGATTGCGCCGCTGGTTATTTTTCTGCCGATATTTACTTTTTTAGGCGTCCGGGGCGTGCCGCAACCTGATGGCTCCCTGCTCGCCCTCACTAACGCAGCCTGGATCTGGGTGCCGTTACTGGCTGTCGCGACGCTTGCCGCCTGGTTTGGTATGAACGATATCGGCAGTTCAAAAGCGTCTGTCGCCTCGCAATTGCCGGTGCTAAAACGTCTGCACCTGTGGCTGCTTAGCCTGTTGTACCTGGCGACATTCGGGTCATTCATCGGCTTTTCCGCAGGTTTCGCCATGCTCGCCAAAACGCAATTTCCCGACGTAAACATTCTGCAACTGGCGTTCTTTGGCCCCTTTATCGGCGCGCTGGCGCGATCGGCAGGCGGCGTGATCTCCGATAAATTCGGCGGCGTTCGCGTCACGCTCATTAATTTTATCTTTATGGCGCTGTTTACCGCCTTGCTATTCCTCACGCTGCCAGGCTCCGGCGCAGGCAGCTTTAGCGCGTTCTATCTTGTTTTTATGGGCCTGTTTTTGACAGCGGGTCTCGGCAGCGGTTCTACCTTCCAGATGATTGCGGTGATCTTCCGTCAGATCACGCTCTACAACGTCAAACTGCGCGGCGGGAGCGATGAGCAGGCGCAGCGCGAAGCGGTGACGGATACCGCCGCCGCGCTCGGTTTTATCTCCGCTATTGGCGCTGTGGGCGGCTTCTTTATTCCAAAAGCGTTTGGCACCTCTTTGGCCTTGACCGGCTCGCCGGTGGGCGCCATGAAAATCTTTTTGCTGTTTTACATCGCTTGCGTCCTGCTGACCTGGCTGGTCTACGGGCGTCGTAAGCCTAAACAACAATAACAACATACGCACCTGTAGGACGGCCATCCGGTAATGGTTTAACGCCAAATCGACAGGATGGCGGAAAATTTATCGAAGCAGGAGAAATGTCATGAGTAAACTGTTGGATCGCTTTCGTTACTTTAAACAAAAAGGCGATACCTTTGCCGACGGCCATGGTCAGGTGATGCATACCAACCGCGACTGGGAAGACAGTTATCGCCAGCGCTGGCAGTTTGATAAGATCGTGCGCTCAACCCACGGCGTCAACTGCACGGGCTCCTGTAGTTGGAAAATTTATGTCAAAAATGGTCTGGTGACGTGGGAAACCCAGCAAACCGACTACCCGCGCACACGTCCCGATTTACCGAACCATGAACCGCGCGGCTGCCCGCGCGGCGCCAGCTACTCCTGGTATCTCTATAGCGCCAATCGTTTGAAATACCCTCTGGTGCGTAAGCGGCTGATAGAACTGTGGCGCGAGGCCCTTTCCCGGCACAGCGATCCGGTACTGGCATGGGAATCTATAATGAACGACCCGCAAAAATGCCAAAGTTACAAACAGGTGCGCGGACATGGCGGCTTTATTCGTTCGAACTGGAAAGAGCTGAATCAGCTCATTGCCGCTGCTAACGTCTGGACAATCAAAACCTATGGTCCGGATCGTGTGGCGGGGTTTTCACCTATTCCGGCAATGTCGATGGTTTCTTACGCCGCCGGAACACGTTATCTGTCATTGCTTGGCGGTACTTGTCTGAGCTTCTATGACTGGTATTGCGATCTTCCACCCGCGTCGCCAATGACCTGGGGCGAGCAGACTGACGTGCCGGAGTCCGCCGACTGGTATAACTCAGCCTACATTATTGCCTGGGGCTCTAACGTGCCGCAGACGCGTACCCCGGACGCCCACTTCTTTACCGAAGTGCGCTACAAAGGCACCAAGACGATCGCCATCACCCCGGACTATTCCGAAGTCGCTAAACTGTGCGATCAGTGGCTGGCGCCAAAGCAAGGTACCGACAGCGCGCTGGCGATGGCCATGGGTCACGTTATTTTAAAAGAGTTTCATCTCGATAATCCCAGCGACTATTTTCTTAACTATTGCCGCCGTTATACCGACATGCCAATGCTGGTCCTGTTGGATGAGCGCGCAGACGGCAGTTATGTGCCGGGGCGTATGATGCGCGCGTCGGATCTGGTGGATGGACTGGGAGAAGCCAATAATCCGGAATGGAAAACCGTCGCGCTCAACAGTACGGGCGAACTGGTCGCGCCCAATGGTTCTATCGGTTTTCGCTGGGGCGAAAAGGGAAAATGGAACCTGGAACCGGTGGCGGCGGGCGTCGAAACTGAACTGTCGCTCTCTTTACTCGGTCAGCATGATGACGTGGCGGGTGTCGCCTTCCCCTATTTTGGCGGTAACGAAAACCCGCATTTTCGCAGCGTGCGGCAGGAACCGGTGCTGGTACGTCAGTTACCGGTGAAACGCCTGGCTCTGGCGGACGGTAGCGAGCGGATGGTCGTCAGCGTTTACGATCTGGTGCTGGCTAATTATGGGCTGGATCGTGGTCTGGATGACGGCCATAGCGCCAATAATTATAACGACGTAAAAGCCTACACGCCGGCCTGGGGCGAACAGATTACCGGCGTGCCGCGTCGACATATCGAAACTATTGTACGTGAATTTGCCGAGACCGCCCATAAAACTCACGGTCGTTCGATGATCATCCTCGGCGCGGGAGTGAATCACTGGTATCACATGGATATGAATTACCGTGGGATGATTAACATGCTGGTGTTCTGCGGCTGTGTTGGACAAACCGGCGGCGGCTGGGTGCACTATGTCGGCCAGGAGAAGCTGCGGCCGCAAACCGGCTGGCTGCCGCTGGCCTTCGCGCTGGACTGGAATCGCCCGCCACGTCAGATGAACAGTACCTCGTTTTTCTACAACCATGCCAGCCAGTGGCGCTATGAAAAACTGACTGCGCAAGAGTTGCTGTCGCCGCTGGCCGATCCGGCTAAATTTTCCGGACACCTGATCGATTTCAACGTGCGCGCGGAACGTATGGGCTGGCTACCCTCGGCGCCGCAGCTTAATCTTAACCCGCTCAGCGTGAAAGCGAGCGCCGATAAAGCCGGGCTGTCTGCGGCGGATTATACCGTGCAGGCGTTGAAATCAGGCGCTATCCGTTTTGCCTGCGAACAGCCTGACAGTGGTCATAATCACCCGCGAAATTTATTTGTCTGGCGCTCTAACCTGCTCGGCTCCTCCGGGAAAGGTCATGAGTACATGCTCAAATATCTGCTGGGCACCGACAGCGGTATTCAGGGCGAAGCGCTGGGTTCCAGCGAAGGAATTAAGCCTGAAGAGGTGGAATGGCAGTCCGTCGCGATTGAGGGCAAGCTCGATCTGTTGGTCACGCTTGATTTCCGTATGTCCAGTACCTGTCTGTTTTCCGATATCGTTTTGCCGACCGCCACCTGGTATGAAAAAGACGATATGAATACCTCGGATATGCATCCGTTTATCCACCCCCTTTCCGCCGCGGTCGATCCTGCCTGGGAATCCAAAAGCGACTGGGAGATCTACAAAGGTATCGCCAGCGTCTTTTCTGAAGTGTGTGTCGGACATCTCGGACAGGAAACCGATGTGGTGTTACACCCGCTCCAGCATGATTCCCCGGCGGAACTGGCGCAGCCATTTGATATTCTCGACTGGCGTAAAGGCGAGTGCGAACTTATTCCGGGCAAAACCGCCCCCAATATCGTCGTGGTTGAACGCGATTATCCGGCCACCTATGAACGTTTTACCTCGCTGGGTCCCCTGCTGGATAAATTAGGCAACGGCGGTAAGGGTATTGCCTGGAATACGCAAGATGAAGTCGATTTCCTCGGTAAGCTCAATTACACCAAACACGATGGCCCGGCGAAAGGACGTCCGCGGATCGACACCGCGCTGGATGCTTCGGAAGTGATTCTTGCCTTAGCGCCGGAAACTAACGGCCAGGTGGCGGTGAAAGCCTGGCAGGCGTTGGGCGAGATGACCGGGCGCGAGCACACCCATCTGGCCATCAATAAAGAAGATGAGAAAATTCGCTTTCGTGATATCCAGGCGCAACCGCGCAAAATTATCTCCAGCCCGACCTGGTCAGGGCTGGAAAGCGAGCATGTCTCTTATAACGCCGGCTATACCAACGTACATGAACTGATCCCGTGGCGCACGTTGTCGGGGCGTCAACAACTCTATCAGGATCATGCGTGGATGCGCGCTTTTGGCGAAAGCCTGGTGGCATATCGTCCGCCGATTGATACCCGCAGCGTCAGCGAAATGCGAGAAATTCCGCCCAACGGTTTCCCGGAAAAAGCGCTTAACTTCCTGACGCCGCACCAGAAATGGGGAATTCACTCCACCTACAGCGAAAACCTGCTGATGCTGACCTTGTCGCGCGGCGGGCCGATTGTCTGGATCAGCGAAGCCGATGCCCGTGAATTGGGTATTGAAGATAACGACTGGATTGAAGCCTTCAACGCTAATGGCGCCCTTACCGCTCGTGCGGTGGTCAGCCAGCGCGTCCCGCCGGGTATGACCATGATGTACCACGCCCAGGAGCGGATTATGAACATTCCGGGTTCGGAAGTGACCGGGATGCGCGGCGGGATCCATAACTCCGTGACCCGGGTCTGTCCAAAACCGACGCATATGATCGGCGGCTATGCGCAACTGGCTTACGGCTTCAACTATTACGGAACCGTGGGTTCGAATCGCGATGAATTCATCATGATCAGGAAGATGAAAAACATTAACTGGCTGGATGATGAGGGCCGGGATCAGGTACAGGAGGCGAAAAAATGAAAATACGCTCACAGGTTGGGATGGTACTGAATCTTGATAAATGTATTGGCTGTCACACCTGCTCCGTCACCTGTAAAAACGTCTGGACCGGACGTGAAGGGATGGAATACGCATGGTTCAATAACGTCGAAACTAAACCGGGTATCGGCTATCCCAAAAACTGGGAAGACCAGCAGGAGTGGCAAGGCGGTTGGGTTCGTGATGTTAATGGCAAGATAAGGCCCCGTCTGGGCGGCAAAATGGGGGTAATTAGCAAAATTTTCGCCAACCCGGTGATTCCGCAAATCGATGATTACTATGAACCCTTTACCTTCGATTATCAGCATTTACATAATGCGCCGGAGAGTAAGCATCAGCCCACTGCCCGTCCTCGTTCACTGATCGACGGAAAACGGATGGACAAGGTGATCTGGGGGCCAAACTGGGAAGAGCTGCTCGGCGGCGAGTTTGAAAAACGCGCCCGCGACCGCAACTTCGACAACATACAAAAGGAGATGTACGGTCAGTTCGAAAACACCTTCATGATGTACCTGCCGCGCCTGTGCGAACACTGCCTCAACCCCAGTTGTGTCGCCACCTGCCCAAGTGGCGCTATTTATAAGCGTGAAGAAGACGGCATCGTGCTAATCGACCAGGATAAATGCCGGGGCTGGCGTTTGTGTATCAGCGGCTGCCCGTACAAAAAAATCTACTTTAACTGGAAGAGCGGCAAGTCTGAGAAATGCATATTTTGCTATCCGCGTATTGAATCCGGCCAGCCGACCGTTTGCTCGGAAACCTGCGTCGGGCGCATCCGTTATCTTGGCGTTCTGCTCTACGACGCCGACAGGATTGAAGAAGCGGCCAGTACCGAACACGAGACGGATTTGTATGAACGTCAGTGTGATGTGTTTCTCAATCCGCACGATCCGGCGGTCATCGAAGAGGCGCTTAAACAGGGCATCCCGCAAAACGTCATCGACGCTGCCCAACGGTCGCCGGTGTACAAAATGGCGATGGACTGGAAGCTGGCGCTTCCGCTGCACCCGGAATACCGTACCCTGCCGATGGTCTGGTACGTACCGCCGCTGTCGCCCATCCAGTCATACGCCGACGCGGGCGGGTTACCGCACAATGGCAATATTCTGCCGGCGGTGGAGACGCTGCGTATTCCGGTCCAGTACCTGGCCAATATGCTCAGCGCGGGCGATACCGGTCCGGTCATTCGGGCTCTAAAGCGGATGATGGCGATGCGCCACTACATGCGCTCGCAGACGGTTGAAGGCGTGACGGATACCCGCGCGATTGACGAAGTCGGTCTGAGCGTACAACAGGTTGAAGAGATGTATCGCTACCTGGCGATTGCCAATTATGAAGATCGTTTTGTCATTCCCACCAGCCACCGGGAAATGGCGCGCGATGCCTTTCCGGAGCGCAACGGCTGCGGCTTTACTTTTGGCGACGGTTGCCACGGGTCGGATACCAAATTCAACCTGTTCAACAGTAGCCGTATTGATGCTATCAATATCACCGAAGTACGTGATAAAGCGGAGGGGGAATAATGCAAATCCTCAAAGCGATTGGCCTGTTGATGGAGTATCCGGACGACGAGTTGTGGGAATGTCGGGATGAAGCGCTTGCCCTTATCCAACACGATGCGCCAATGCTGGCCGACTTCACTCGCGAGCTGCTTTATGCGCCGTTACTGGATAAACAAGCAGAATGGTGTGAAGTGTTTGACCGCGGGCGCGCCACTTCATTGCTGTTATTCGAGCATGTTCATGCGGAGTCCCGCGATCGCGGCCAGGCGATGGTCGATTTGTTAAGCCAGTATGAAACCGTGGGCCTGCAGCTCAACTGCCGCGAACTGCCGGATCACCTGCCGCTCTATCTGGAATACTTAAGCGTGTTGCCGGAAGCGGAAGCGCGCGAGGGATTACAGAATATTGCCCCTATTCTGGCGCTACTGGGCGGTCGTCTGAAACAGCGAGGAGCGCCGTGGTATCAACTGTTTGACGCCCTGCTGACGCTGGCGGGCAGTACGCTTACAAGTGACAGTGTCACCAAACAGATTGTTCAGGAATCGCGGGATGATACCCGTCAGGCACTGGATGCCGTCTGGGAAGAAGAACAGGTGAAGTTTATCGAAGATAACGCCACGACCTGTGACAGTTCACCGTTACACCATTATCAACGACGCTTTAGCCAGGACGCGGCGCCGCAGTACGTCGACGTCAGCGCGGGAGGCCCGAAATGATACAGTACCTGAACGTCTTTTTTTACGATATCTACCCCTATATTTGCGCCACGGTCTTCTTCCTCGGCAGTTGGCTGCGCTATGACTACGGACAATATACCTGGCGCGCGTCGTCCAGCCAGATGCTGGATAAGCGTGGGATGGTGATATGGTCGAATCTGTTCCATATTGGCATTCTGGGGATCTTTTTTGGCCATCTGTTTGGAATGCTGACGCCACACTGGATGTATGCCTGGTTCCTGCCGATTGCGGTAAAACAGCAGATGGCGATGATCCTCGGCGGCGTGTGCGGCGTATTAACGTTGATCGGCGGCGCGGGATTACTGTGGCGTCGTCTGACCAATCAGCGTGTGCGGGCGACATCCACTACACCAGATATTATCATCATGAGCATTTTGCTGATTCAGTGCCTGCTTGGCCTGAGCACTATTCCGTTTTCGGCGCAATATCCGGATGGCAGCGAAATGATGAAGTTGGTGGGCTGGGCGCAAAGTATTGTCACCTTCCGCGGCGGGTCTTCGGAAATGCTGAGCGGTGTGGCGTTTGTTTTCCGCGTTCATCTGGTGCTGGGAATGACTATTTTCCTGCTCTTCCCGTTCACCCGTCTGGTTCATGTCTGGAGCGCGCCGTTTGAGTATTTCACCCGTCGCTACCAGATTGTTCGTACCCGCCGCTAATTCTCTTTGCCCGGGGGGACGCTTACCGGGCAAAGAAAAACGTCTGTGCGTCGTCATTCGGCAACGCACAGGCTATGATGATTCTTCAGTCAAAGGAGAACATCAATGAAACCGCAGATTTACCATGTTGACGCCTTCACCAGCGAACCCTTTCGCGGCAACTCTGCTGGCGTTGTCTTACATGCGGATACGCTAAGCGACGCGCAGATGCAGCTGATTGCCCGTGAACTTCGTCACTCGGAAACCGCCTTTTTGCTAAAAAGCGAAGAGAGTGATGTGCGCATACGCTACTTTACACCGACAGTAGAAGTCCCCATCTGTGGTCATGCCACCGTGGCCGCGCATTATGTTCGGGCAACGGTACTGGGGTTGGGAAACACCACCGTCTGGCAAACCTCGTTAGCGGGCCGTCATCGCGTTGAAATTCATGCCGAACACAACGACTATCGCATCACGCTGGAACAAGGTCAGCCCTCTTTTGAACCACCGTTAGTCGGAGAGATTCGGGCTGCCATTATCACCGCACTGAACCTGACTGAAGATGATATCGTGCCGGGAGCGCCAATTCAGGTGGCTTCAACAGGACATGCAAAAGTGATGATCCTGCTCAAACCAGACGTTGATATTGATGCCCTTTCTCCGAATCTGGCAGCCCTGACGGCAATCAGCCAGCAAATTGTCTGTAACGGCTTTTTTCCTTTCCAGATTCGTCCGGGAAAAAACGAAACCGATGGGCGAATGTTTTCCCCGGCGATAGGAATTGTGGAAGATCCGGTAACGGGAAACGCCAATGGCCCGATGGGGGCATGGCTCGTCCATCATGGCCTGATGGCGCATGACGGTAAAACGCTGCAGATTCAAGGCCATCAGGGGCGCGCTTTAGGCAAAGAGGGTACTGTTGATGTTACCGTCACCATTCGCGATAACCAGCCGGAAAACGTCACCATCTCCGGCCAGGCGGTCATTCTGTTTCATGCCGAATGGGCCATTACTTTTTAATCTTTGTCAGGCCCGCAAATCCTCGCGGCAAAAAATTATTTTCCCGCCTCCGGATGGGTATCAAATGCAGCCATTACCGCGGCCAGCTCCGCCTCGGTAAAACCGTGCTTTACATCATTTACGCCGAGACCAAACTGCTGCTGAAGTAACTGATACAACGACGGTACATCCGGTACATTGACCTGTTCAACGGCATGTCCCTGGTGGTAACGCGTGAAGTGGAAATTCGTTAATGTCAGCTTGCCGCCATCAGGCAAATGGCGGCACATCAACAAATGATGACGAAAATGGGATTGCGGCCAGTGAGCCGACCAGAAATTGCCCATCACATGATCGCTCTGCTGCTGCACCCCCAGATCAAAACAGTACATCGACTGCCAGTGCTCATGGTGGCGGAATTGTAAAATCCATGTGCTTCCCTCCTGCATCAGGCGGTATTCGCCATGCGGCGTTTGCTGGGCAATTTCAGCCTGCAGACGAAGCGGCGCGGTTAGCGTTTGGCCGCCAAACCCCACGTCAGCGATCCACTGTTCATCCTCAACATCAACCAGCAGCAAACGGTGCGTGCGCGGCGGTAAACTGGCGGGATGAGACAGAATGACCCGCCCCAATAAGCTTCGGACGTTAAAACCGATGTCGCGTAACGCACGTTCAAACAGACCATTCAGTTCAAAACAGTATCCACCGCGTCGGGCATAAAGCAGTTTCTCCTCTAATGCCGTCTCATCGAGCTGTATTTCACGAGGCAGTAGCACATCCAGATTTTCAAAAGGAATCGCGCAGTTGTGCGCTAAGTGAAGCGTTCTGAGCGCTTCAACCGTAGGAACCCCCAACGGCTGACAATGTAATCGCGTAAAATAAGCATGTAAAAAAGAGGTCATCTGAGGCTTCCATTAACATTAATGCTTGCGTTCGGCACACAGGCTGAGGCGGATATCGCTGCGCAACAGGATACCCTATCCGTGGAATAGCGTTGGATACTTTTGAAAAAATAAGACAGGCCGGCTGTCGCGCCGGAGGTACGTGGAATTTTGGCGTACAAACGGAAATCGGGTTCTGAGAATCTCTTTGCGACACGCCGCCAAAATAGCGGCGTGTTAAAATTTTTAACGCCGGCTCAGCGAGTCTGATTTCTAACAAAACTGGCTAAACATAAACGCTTTTTAATAATTGTCCAAATAGTTATGGTAGCGAGCTTTTATGTCGGCCGCCCATTGCGCTTTCGCCTCCTGCATGTTGCTGGCCCGAGCGATATAATATTCTAAACACGGAATGGCGCCTAATGCCTGAGGTAAGGCATTATATGCTGCCATTCGCTCTCTGACGGTTTTATATTTTTCATCAATATCATAATCATAGTACGCTGGCGCTTCAAAAAAGCCCTCTTCCAGTCTCATACAAATCTCTTCAAAGGACCCCTTAACCTCAACGGTATGTTCGCCATCCGATATCCTGACGATTGGCTCACGTCCAGCCATCAGCGAGAGTTGTTCGAATGTTAACCTCCGACCATCAGAAAGGTCGGCATCTATAGTATACAGCCCATCACACACAGCATCAGCAAGGTGATTATGGATATTCCCTGCATTGGCACAGAACTCATCAACTTTAGGCGTAACATTGCAATAATGTTCAATTACTCGCGTAAATCCGTAGGCCAGTCCTGCGGTAAGCACATACAAGATGCCTTTCATGATTTTTGTTGATAATTTATTTTCATAATCTCCTGCAGCAACATGAGGTAGCTTATTTCCTGATAAAGCTCTGGCATAGGTAGAAACTGATGTATATGGCATATCCTGCTCCTTCAAATTTTGCTCAATAGCTTTATATGTCCTACTCCTCTCTCATTATGACGATATGTCAATCAACAAAATTGCTCAAAGGCATACATTTTCAGGAGGAAATGAGAATAACAGGCGCAACGGCCTGATCTTATGCTGCTTCAATATCGTCAGGTGGTTTATCGTTCGAGGTCATATCTATGACCATAAATCCCTGCAGGGATTAACCCTGATTAATTATTGCGCAACGCAATCACTGCGGATTTGTGCTGAAAGCTTATCTGGCTGAATCGTGACCACACCGCACCACATCTGACCGCACAAATAAACACGACATCCTCATTTTCTTCTTTCCGTATGTTTTGCGTCATTTAACAATTGCAGGTAGGATGCTCCGCCGGCGGTTTTATCCCTGTCACAGAATCAGGGAAAAGCGGCATTCGCCATTGCAGGCAATCGATTGGTGAGCGCCCGTCGCGGCATAAGGAATTTTTCTGTCAGGACAGGCTATAACAGGTAACGTAATGAAAACACAGACTACGCACGCCGCAGAACAACATGCGGCGAAACGACGCTGGCTGAACGCCCATGAAGAGGGGTATCACAAAGCGATGGGGAATCGTCAGGTTCAGATGATTGCTATCGGCGGCGCGATTGGCACCGGTTTATTTTTAGGTGCAGGCGCCCGATTGCAAATGGCCGGACCGGCACTGGCGCTGGTCTATCTGATATGCGGCATTTTTTCTTTTTTCATTTTACGCGCGCTGGGCGAACTGGTATTGCATCGCCCTTCCAGCGGGAGCTTCGTCTCCTACGCCCGTGAATTTTTGGGTGAAAAAGCGGCCTACGTCGCAGGCTGGATGTACTTTATTAACTGGGCGATGACCGGGATCGTCGATATCACCGCAGTGGCGTTATACATGCACTACTGGGGCGCATTTGGCGACGTTCCGCAATGGGTGTTCGCGCTCGGCGCGTTAACCATTGTCGGTACCATGAACATGATCGGCGTAAAATGGTTTGCCGAAATGGAGTTCTGGTTCGCGCTGATAAAAGTACTCGCCATTGTTATCTTCCTGGTGGTAGGCACGATTTTTCTCGGTACCGGTCAACCGCTTGAGGGTAATGCCACCGGTTTTCACCTGATTACAGATAATGGCGGCTTTTTCCCGCACGGCCTGTTGCCCGCGCTGGTACTGATTCAGGGCGTAGTGTTCGCTTTTGCGTCGATTGAACTGGTCGGTACCGCCGCTGGGGAGTGCAAAGATCCACAGACGATGGTGCCAAAAGCCATCAATAGCGTGATCTGGCGTATTGGTCTTTTCTATGTAGGATCGGTCGTATTGCTGGTTTTGCTGCTGCCGTGGAACGCCTACCAGGCGGGGCAAAGTCCGTTTGTCACCTTCTTTTCTAAACTTGGCGTGCCTTATATCGGCAGTATTATGAATATCGTGGTGTTAACCGCCGCGCTTTCCAGCCTGAACTCCGGGCTTTACTGTACGGGGAGAATTTTACGTTCAATGTCGATGGGGGGGTCCGCGCCGAAATTCATGGCGAAAATGAGCCGTCAGCATGTGCCCTATGCGGGTATACTGGCGACTCTGGTGGTTTACGTGGTCGGCGTATTCCTGAATTACCTGGTCCCCTCCCGCGTGTTTGAGATCGTTCTTAATTTTGCCTCGCTCGGCATTATCGCGTCGTGGGCGTTTATCATGGTGTGCCAGATGCGTTTACGCCAGGCGATAAAAGAAGGCAAAGCCGCAGACGTCAGTTTTAAACTGCCCGGCGCGCCTTTTACCTCCTGGCTAACGCTGCTGTTTTTACTAAGCGTGCTGGTACTCATGGCGTTTGACTACCCGAATGGAACTTACACTATCGCCTCGTTGCCGCTGATCGCCATTCTGCTGGTCGCCGGCTGGTTTGGCGTGCGACGTCGCGTGGCGGAGATCCATCGCACTGCGCCAGTGACGGCGGATTCGACAGAGAGTGTCGTATTGAAAGAAGAAGCAGCGACATAACATTCCCCTTCCCCGGCAGCCCCAGGCCTGCCGGGTTTAATGCGCGTTGCCGCCAACACCGCATCGCGCCCAATGCTTAGTCAGCCTTAATCAACTGCGCCACATCATTGCTGTTAATTTCCCGCTGGTTGCCTTCCTGATCGGTATAACTGGTCATCCCCGTCTCTTTATCTAACTGCGGCTTACTCTGAGTTACGATCGTTTGCCCATTCTTCGTCGTCATCACATAGTTGGTTGTACAACCCGCAAGCATAAAAAACATCATGCCCAAACCTGAGCATATAAATAACTTTTTCATATTTTCCTCGTGAATATAATGAGTTAACTACAGCAAAAAGGCAGTGTAATTCTCACAGAATCATCAGGCTATCGGCGGGGTGTAACGAGGCGTATCGGTGCGTTTAAAGAGATGACTGGAGGGGTTTCCCCCTCCATACCCTATTTACAGAGCAATGCGAATAACATCATCCGGCTGCGTCGCTTCCTGTTCACGTGTCGATTTCTGCTTCACGCTGACGTAGAGCGTTTTACCGTCTGCCGATAGCGCCAGGCTATTCGGGTACGTCGGCGTATCGAACGTTTTAACAACGTTATAGGTCTTCGCATCGATCACGCTGACCTGACCTGCCTGACGATGTGTCACATACGCCTCGTTACGTGTCGGGTTAAACAGGACGGCCAAAGAAGCAGGCGCCGCGATTTTGGCAAGAATATTGCCATTACGGGTATCGACAACCAGAACCTCAGTCGCCTTCGAGTCGGTGATAAACGCGCGATGACCTGCGGTATCGAGACTCAGGTTAATAAAGAAGTGTTCTTTACCGTCATCCAGCAACTTCTTACGACTGAGAATTTTATTGCTGGCGGTATAGATGGTGATAAATTCGCCATCCGCATTGGTGGTGTACAGGCGTTGCGCTTTACTGTCGAGCGCCAGACCCGTACTCATTTTGCCGGTATTTTCGATCGTCGTTTTCAGTTTGATGGTTTCGCCATCCACTACCCAAATAGCACTCTCTTTACCAACACCGCTAATGTAGATCGTGTTGGTCGCCGCATCGGCAACCAGCTCACGGGGCTGTAACGGACGAACCTCTTCAGTACGTTTGCGCGCATCAAGTACCAGACGACCTTTTACATCACCCGTTTTGGCATCAATCGCGGTAACAGCGCTGTTAATGGTATTGCCAAACCACAGCGTTTGGGTCGCGGCATTGATGGTGGCGCCGAACGGCTTGAGATCGTTATGAATCGCTTGCGTGATTTCCAGCGTCACCGGGTCGAGACGATAAACTACGCCGCCTTTATCCAGTTTACGGCTTTGCGATGTAGCCAGCCAGAGCGCGTTTTCTTGCTGACTCCAGGCCATCTCATAAGCGCCTTTGCCTACTGCTTTACGCAGCATGTCTTCCGCCGCCAGCGTGCTAAATGAGGATGCCACGAGGAGCGAACCTAACAATAAAGAACCACGCAGGCGCGGCGAAAAAAGATGACGTAAGTGCATGACGACTCCCTTTGATAAAAACGTGTATAGCTGCTTCACACTACTTCGCTGCGCGGGATCTTCGTTCCGCACTTATTATAAGTTGAGAATAATAATCATTATTTATCAGAAAGTGGAGCTTTTCCTCGCCTGCGAATGTCATGGCTCTTAAATACCGCACATTTTCTTAACTTAATGTGCGATTAAAATTTCAAAACTTTACATATTGACTACCCTTAATGTCACGTTTTCCGTTGATACGCTTACATTTATCCGGCATTTTCATGAAAATTATTTCCGTTAGACAGCGACTTTATCCCGCCCTCTTATTGCCTCTGACCTTCTCCCCGGTCCTTCAGGCCGCCAGCGCGTCCAATGAACAAACCATGATAGTCACCGCAACGCCGCAAACCGTATCCGAACTGGATACACCTGCCGCCGTTAGCGTCATTGAGGGAGAAGACATGCGTCTGGCGACGCCGCGCGTTAATTTATCTGAGACTTTAACCAGCGTCCCGGGATTGCAGGTGCAGAACCGGCAGAACTACGCGCAGGATCTGCAAATCTCTATCCGTGGATTTGGCTCGCGTTCCGCCTTTGGCGTGCGCGGCATTCGTCTGTATGTTGATGGCATTCCCGCCACCATGCCGGATGGACAAGGCCAGATTTCGAATATTGATATTAACAGCATACAAGACGTTGAAGTGTTACGCGGCCCCTTCTCAGCGCTATACGGCAATGCTTCCGGCGGCGTAATAAATGTCACCACCGAAACCGGGAGACAGCCGCCCACCCTTGAGGCCAGCAGCTACTACGGCAGTTATGGAAGCTGGCGCTATGGGCTAAAAGCCACGGGCGCGATGGGTGACGGCACACAGCCTGGCGACGTGGATTACACGGTATCAACTACCCGTTTCACCACCCACGGCTACCGCGATCACAGCGGCGCGCGAAAAAATCTGGCTAATGCCAAACTGGGCGTGCGCCTTGACGATGTCAGTAAACTTTCGCTGATTTTTAATAGTGTGGACATTAAGGCGGACGATCCCGGCGGACTTACCGAATCTGAATGGAAAGCCGATCCGCAACAGGCGCCGCGCGCTGAACAGTACAATACGCGTAAAACCATCAAACAAACTCAGGCAGGATTGCGTTATGAACGTCAGCTCAGCGCGCAGGATGATATCAGCGTGATGGCCTACGCCGGAGAGCGGGAAACCACGCAATACCAGTCTATTCCCCTGGTGGCACAGCTAAAACCAGCCCAGGCTGGCGGCGTAATTACACTGCAACGCCACTATCAGGGAATTGATTCCCGCTGGACTCACCGGGGAGAATTAGGTGTGCCGGTCACCTTCACTGGCGGGTTAAACTATGAAAACATGAGCGAAAACCGCAAGGGTTACAATAATTTCCGTCTCAACAACGGCACCCCTGAGTTCGGGCATAAAGGCGATTTACGGCGGGATGAGCGTAACCTGATGTGGAATGTCGATCCTTATCTGCAAACCCAGTGGCAGCTTACGCAAAAACTCTCGCTGGATGCTGGCGTGCGCTACAGTTCCGTGTGGTTCGATTCTAACGATCACTATATCGCGCCCGGCAATGGCGATGACAGCGGCGACGCCAGCTATCACCACTGGCTACCCGCCGGATCGCTAAAATATGCGTTAACTGACGCCTGGAATCTCTATCTTGCTGCCGGTCGCGGATTTGAAACTCCCACTATCAATGAACTTTCTTATCGCGCTGACGGCCAAAGCGGGTTCAACTTTGACCTCAAACCGTCGACCAATGATACGGTGGAAGTCGGCAGTAAAACGCGGATTGGCAATGGCTTGTTGACCGCCGCGTTATTTCAAACCGATACCGATGATGAAATTGTCGTCGCCAGTAGTATGGGAGGACGCACTACCTACAAAAACGCGGGCAAAACGCGCCGCCAGGGCGCAGAGCTCGCGTTGGACCAGCGCTTCGCCGGCGACTGGCGGGTGAAAGCATCATGGACCTGGCTGGATGCGACCTATCGCAGTAACGTTTGTCAGGGGCAAAACTGTGATGGAAACCGGATGCCCGGCATCGCCCGTAATATGGGATTCGCCTCATTAGGTTTTATCCCGGATGAGGGGTGGTACGCCGGAACAGACGTTCGGTATATGGGCGATATCATGGCCAATGATGAAAATACCGCCAAAGCGCCTTCGTATACCGTTGTTGGACTAAATACAGGGTATAAATTTAATTACAGTCAGCTTACCGTCGATATTTTTGGGCGGGTAGATAATCTATTTGATAAAGAATATATCGGTTCGGTGATCGTTAATGAATCTAATGGCCGATATTATGAGCCAGCGCCAGGGCGTAACTATGGCGTGGGGATTAATCTGGCATGGCAATTTGAATAAATATCCGGCAATAGCGGGGCATCCCCGCTATTGATTAGTCATAGTTTCATGAAAGTTACATGAAGTACTGATTTTTAATCGTCGCTACGTTTTGTTGCAAAACGTTCTGTAGGCAGTGGCGACTGGCTTCTTTATCACCAGTCACTAACGCATTAAGCAATTTTCTGTACAGATTAACGCCGTTTTGATAATCATCAAGTTTAAAATTATCATATAAAAAATGCAGACTTGGCCCCAGGCGTACCCATAATTGCTCGATCATGGCATACAGCGTTGGCATATCCGCGTAGTGGTAGATCTCAAAGCGGAATGCGCGGTTGGCCAAAAGAATTTTCTCCATAACGCCACTTTCCAGCGCCTGTTGAAATTCATCTAATAGCGCATTCAGCGTCTGCTCGCGATCCGGGGTAATCTTACCCGCAGCGGCGACCACCGCCATCTCCTCCAGGGCAGTACGAATCGTATTAATTTCCAGCAAACTTTCCAGCGAGATCTCCGGCACCATAAACGCCTGTGCTGGCGCCACCGCCAAAGCACTGGAAGAGACCAGCCTTAACAGGGCCTCACGCACTGGCGTAATACTGACGCCTAACTCTTGAGCGATATTTTTAGTGATAAGCCTTGCGCCTGGTTTTAATGCGCCAATAGACAATTGATGCTTTAACCGATTTTCAACCTGTGTGGTCAGGCTTATATGTTGTGTTTTTTCCGTACCCGGCATTTTCCTTCCTTCACCTCTTGGCAGAACAACATCGCAATCGAGTCCCGAAGAAGTTTCGGAACTTAATTGTAAAAAAGATAATCCAGGCCTGAACGGCCAAATAAATAAAAGTGATAATTTACTTGCGTGATATTCTCATCTTTTACAACAATACAGGTTTCTTTATGGCAACCGTTTTATCTCCGTCATTCCTTCATGTATCGAGATTTTTGACCGGTTCAGGCCGCTGAGCGAGATAAGCTGCCCCACCGCGATCTGAATGATGAATATAAGTAAAGCCGGAATTTTAAAATTTGCACATTTTTATGGCGACATAATGCCGCCATTTTTTCTTTACGCATCGTCCGCTAAACGTATCACGACTTTGCCAAAGTTCTTCCCCGCCAGCAGCCCCATAAACGCTTCTGGCGCATTTTCCAGCCCATCAGTAATCTGCTCCCGGTAATGTATTTTCCCTTCTTTGATCCAACGCCCCATTTCTTGCTGAAACTCATGTATCCGGTGACCATAGTCCTGGTTGATGATAAAACCTTGCAGACGAATACGCTTTTTAAGTAATGTCGCCATCAGCAGAGGCAGTCTGTCTGGACCGTCCGGCAACGCTGTCGCATTGTAGCCGCTGACCAGACCGCAGAGCGGAATCCGCGCCGACGTATTCAGTAGCGGTAAGACGGCGTCAAAGACTTTACCACCGACATTCTCATAATAGATATCGATACCCTGCGGGCAGGCCTGCGCAAGCTGTTGTGGGAAATTATCAGCGTGATGATCAAGGCACAGATCAAATCCCAAAACGTCTGTCGCATGACGGCATTTTTCCGCGCCGCCAGCAATACCCACGACCCGGCAGCCCTTCAGCTTACCAATTTGCCCAACCGTTGCGCCTACGGGGCCGGTGGCGGCGGCGACAACCAGCGTTTCGCCCTCTTTCGGCTGGCCGATATCCAGTAACCCCATATAGGCGGTAAACCCCGGCATTCCTAAAATACCCAATGACCAGGAAGGATGTTGCGGATTATCACCCAGCTTTACTAACCCTTCGCCATCTGAAATGTCATAATCCTGCCAGCCATTGTAACTCAACACCCATTCGTCTGGTCGGTAATCAGGATGGTTTGACGCGACAACGCGACTGACCGTACCGCCAACCATAACGCAGCCAGGTTCAACAGGCGGCGCATATGAGGGTTCATCGCTCATGCGGCCACGCATATAAGGGTCGAGTGATAAAAAAACGGTACGCAATAGCACCTGCCCTTCACCGGGCGTCGCGACGTCATCTTCTTCGAGGCGGAAGTTATCCATCTGCGGCGCGCCGTGGGGACGCGAGGCCAAAACCCAACGACGATTTCGGTTGGTCTGTTGCTTCATTCTATTCTCCTCATGCCTGGCATAATCCATCAATAATAGTCGAACATTAGCTTTCTGAGGGAGTTAAACACTCTCAGATATCAGGCTGTGCGCTTTTATGAACGACTTTCTTTCCCCTCTCGCTAAATATGAATTCTTGCGCTAATTCGTTGATTTATGCCGCCTTCAATAGTATTTCTAACACTATCGTAAACATTCCCTGGGGTTCCCTATGACGATTCGCTTTGCCGATAAAGCAGACTGCGCCGCGATTACCGAAATCTATAACCATGCGGTATTACATACTGCGGCCATCTGGAACGATCGGACGGTCGATACGGATAATCGCCTTGCCTGGTATGAGGCCCGTCAATTACTGGGCTATCCGGTGCTGGTAAGCGAAGAAAATGGCGTGGTGACTGGCTATGCATCATTTGGCGATTGGCGCAGTTTCGACGGTTTTCGCTATACCGTCGAGCACTCGGTTTATGTTCATCCGGCGCACCAGGGGAAAGGACTGGGGCGAAAGCTGCTCAGCAGACTGATCGACGAAGCCCGACGCTGCGGCAAGCATGTGATGGTGGCCGGTATTGAGTCACAGAATGCCGCCTCGATACGCCTGCATCATTCGCTGGGATTTACCGTTACCGCGCAAATGCCGCAGGTCGGCGTAAAATTTGGCCGTTGGTTAGATCTTACGTTTATGCAGCTCCAGCTTGATGAACACGCCGCGCCGGACGCCTGCTGATGAACCAGTCTTTGACGCTTATCTTTTTGATCGCCGCCGGCGTCGGGCTGGTGGTACAAAACAGTATTATGGTGCGTATTACGCAGACATCATCGACGATTCTGATCGCTATGCTGTTGAACTCGCTGGTAGGGATCGTTTTATTTGTGACGATATTGTGGTTTAAGCAAGGCGCTGCGGGTTTCGGCGAGCTGGTCGCCAGCGTTCGCTGGTGGACATTGATCCCCGGTCTGCTGGGGTCATTTTTTGTATTTGCCAGCATTAGCGGGTATCAGAACGTTGGCGCCGCGACGACTATCGCGGTACTGGTCGCCAGCCAGTTAATCGGCGGACTGGCGCTGGATATCGCGCGTAGCCACGGCGTCACGTTACGCGCAATGGTCGGGCCGGCGTTTGGCGCGCTGTTGCTGGTCATTGGCGCATGGCTGATTGCGAAGCGCCAGTTTTAATGGGTTACAGGATCGTGCCGCCTTTGGTGAGCTGCTCGCGGCGCGCGTCCCGATCTTCTTGATATTGCCTGCCGTGATGCGCGATAGCCGTGCGTAAACGCTGCTGCTGCACATAACGATCTTCGCGACGTAATTCAGCGTCATCGCTCAAGGCAATCAGCAATTCATTCATATGGGCAATTACGCTCTCCGCGATGGCGGCATCCACGCGGGCGCTCACTTCCTCCAGGTGCGACATAAGCTCTCCTACTCTTTATTCTGTAACAGCATGATTCGCCTATTATACGCGTTATTGTCGCCCGATGCGGTAATTCGCCGCTGCCCTCCTGATTTAACTTACGTCAAGTGAAAACACGGGGTTTAATAGACCGAGAATTCGCGCCTTTTTGCCTTTCTTCCGCCGTTTGCTTGCGTATAGACCCCGTAAAGTAGACGCGTGAAGAAGTCTAAGGGATAACAACGTGGCAAAATCTCTCTTGCGCAGCGGCAATCTGGATGATTATCAGGCCGTGGGCGGCGGCGGTCAGGCCGTATTTGAATCAGCATTGCAAATTCGCGAAACGCTTCGTCTGCGTAAACAGCAGGCGATGGTTGACTGTCTGGCGATTCCGCAACTTAACGATAATGGCGATCGGGTTGACTGGTATTCGCCGATTGAAGGTCAGGCGATAGCGTGGAAAGCGGCTGACGAAGAGACACGTTCTCGGGCTTTACGTTATTTAGCCAGCACTTTTGAAAGCGCGGCTGCACTCAGTCGCAAAAGTCTGCAATCCGGTAAAACAGCGCTCCAGCTATTTGGGTCGCTACTTGAGAAAGCGACGCAATTTCCCAGCGAAAATCATGTTTTCCTGGTTAACGGCAAACCGGTTATCACCTTCTGGGGATTCGTTAATCTCAACGAAAATACACGCGATGATGTGCTGGACTGCCTGCGGGTAACCGAGGCAATCCCCGACATCCCTCTGGTCGAGCCGGAGCCGGAGCCCGAAGAAAAGCCGCTGGTAGAGGCGGCATTTAGTCAGGCGGATGAACCTTTGTTAACGTCTGTCATTGAGCCGCCGAAAATGCCGGAGGAACCTGTTGCGCCGCCCGTTATCGTTAGCGAGCCGAAGCCGGCCACACCCATCCCGGTTGCTGAGGCGAAAAGAGCTCGCCGTCTACCGCTGTGGAGCTTACCTGTCGCTGCCGTGGTTATCGCCGCCGTCGCCACGCCTTTTTTCTGGCCATCTTCATCCGTTGACGGGGGGGCCTCTCCTGTTCGCGCCGCGCCTGTCGCTACCGCGAAAACTGACGTTACCCCATTGCCTGAACTCACCGCGCATTTGCCGCTGCATCGCGCTGAGGTGACGCCCGCCCCCAAATCGGCGCCGCTGCCGGAAGCGCCTGTTATCATTGCCGCTATTCCCAAAGACGCGCTGGTGATGGACAGTACGCAGATGAAGCTTGGAACCACGCGCTTTTTAAACGGTAGCTGGCGGGTCAGCGTGGATGTCAAAGATCCGATTACCGGCAAGCCGCCCTCTCTGCGTTATCAGATCCAAAATAACAAAGGTATCGCGCGCGTAGTACATGGCGATAACGTGGTTTGTCGGGCGGAAATTTTCTCTGGTCTGCATCAAACGGGCGAGCTGATGATTAAAAGTCGCGGCAATGCGCGCTGCACCGACGGTTCACGTTATCCGATGCCGGAAATTACCTGTAAAGCAGGCGTCAATGACGTCGCAACCTGTACCGCCCGTTATGGCGACCACGCGGCAATTCCGTTGACGTTTAAAAAGATAGGTGCCTGATTTTATGTTGGTCAATCTGTGTGATTACAAACAGAGCGTCACGCTCATTGCAAACAGTGGCGTCCAGTTTCTTGATTTTGGCTTAACGCCGCAAGAGTCGGCCCACTACGGACGTTTTGTGCGCAAAACGGCAAACGGCCCGCTACTGCGCCTCGATTTTGATCTGACCAGCGGGCGCTACACGTTGCCTGGACGTGCTGGCGGCCAACCCGAAGTCGTGAAACCGGAAAGCACTCAGACGCTGCACTATTCTCTGGATGTACTCGACGGGATCTGGCTCCCCCTGCCGTTCCTGCGTTTTAATCCGCCGCGTACCTTTATTGACGGGCCGGATAACTGGGCGCGCATTCAGGTACGTAAACTCAGCGAGCCAGATAGCGCCGGAAACACACACCGCATCACCCTCGCCTTCGACAGTCAGCTGGCAAAAAATATGCCTGCGGCGTTGGCGCCTTGCGAAAACGATCTGCTCAATGGCACACGTTTTGCGCTCGCCTGGCGCGATGAAGAAGTTGCCGATTTTCTTGACCAGACATGGATTGACGGCTGGCTGCGCGAGTCGTTTCTTCAGTATGCCTCACAGGTAGAAAACCGTCCGGAACAGGCCATTCAACAAGCGCTGCGTAGCTTTGAGTATCAGGCGCACTGGTTGAATTTACTGACGCTGTTAGGCGAACAGCTTACGGTGCCGGAAGTAAAGTTTGTGACACATACGTTAAGCACGCCCGCAATCCCGGTCGATCTGATTCTGGATGTCGGCAATACGCATACCTGCGGCGTCTTGATCGAGGATCATGGCGACGCGAATGACGGCTTACGCCAGACGGCAGAGCTTCAGGTGCGTTCTTTAAGCGAGCCGCAGTATCTGAACGATCCTTTATTTACCAGCCGGGTAGAATTCTCGGAAGCACGCTTTGGCAAGCAACACTTTTCTGTCGAAAGCGGACGAGACGACGCCTTTGTCTGGCCTTCCATTGTGCGTGTGGGCGACGAGGCTCGCGCCCTTGCTATGCAGCGTGTGGGCACCGAAGGCAGCAGCGGCATCTCCAGCCCGCGCCGCTACCTGTGGGATGAAACCCCCGCCTTGCAGGACTGGCGTTTTAGCCAGATCCACGGTAAAACGCAGCGCGAACCGCTTGCCACCGCGTTTCCGCTGATGAATCTGATGAACGACGACGGACAGCCGTTATTCCGCCTGCCGCATGAAGAAAGGCTACCGGTTTTTTCGCCGCAATACAGCCGTAGCACCTTGATGACGCATATGTTGTGCGAAATTCTGGCTCAGGCGCTGGGGCAAATTAACAGCGTCGCCACCCGGCTGCGGCTCGGCTTTCCCGCCTCGCCGCGCCAGCTACGCACCCTGATTTTAACGCTGCCTTCCGCCATGCCGAAACAGGAGCGAGAAATTTTCCGCCAGCGAATGTTTGAAGCGCTGGCGCTGGTCTGGAAAGCCATGGGCTGGCATCCGCAGGATGAGGATTTCACCACGCCTAAGCAGCGTGAAAAAAGCGTGGTGCCGGTACCAGAAATACAGATGGAATGGGACGAAGCAAGTTGCGGCCAACTGGTATGGCTTTATAACGAAGCCATTTCGCATTACGCCGGGCGTACCGAATCCTTTTTTAATGCACTCGCCAGACCGGATCGCCAGCCTGAACCCGGCGTCGTCCCCGGGCGCGCGTTGCGCGTGGCATCGATTGATATCGGCGGCGGCACGACGGATATGGCGATCGTTCACTATCAGTTAGATGACGGCGTGGGGGCCAATGTAAAAATTACGCCTCATCTCCTGTTTCGCGAAGGTTTTAAAGTCGCCGGGGACGATCTGCTATTGGATATCATTCAGCGCTGCGTACTCCCTTCCCTGCAAACGGCGTTGCAACGGGCAGGCGTTACGGATGCCGCCGCCCTGCTGGCGACCTTATTTGGCGATTCGGGACGAATTGATACTCAGGCCATTTTGCGCCAGCAAACGGCGCTGCAATTATTTATGCCGCTGGGCCATGCGGTACTTTCCGCCTGGGAGCAAAGCGACATTAACGATCCGTTTGCCGGTTTACATGCGACATTTGGCGATCTGCTGATCCGCCGCCCAACGAGCAACGTGATGAACTATATCCAGCAGGCGATCGATCATGCCTTACCGTCTGGTTCGCCGACATTTGATATATTCAATGTGCCGTTGCAAATCCAGTTTAGCCAGCTTCAGGAGGCTCTGCTGGCCGGTCAGTTTACGCTGACAACGCCGCTTCATGCGGTCTGCGAAGCGATATCCCACTATCACTGCGATATCTTGCTGGTGACGGGGAGACCGACCTGTTTACCCGGCGTACAGGCGCTCATCCGGCACTTACAACCGGTGCCGGTTAATCGCATTGTGTGGATGGATAAGTATCAGGTACATGAATGGTATCCCTTCAGTCAACAAGGGCGTATCGGCAATCCAAAATCCACTGCCGCGGTGGGCGCGATGTTATGCAGCCTGGCGCTGGACTTACGTCTGCCGCGTTTCAATTTTAAAGCGGCTGATATCGGCGCGTATTCGACTGTGCGTTATCTCGGCGTACTGGATAATACCGTTAATACGCTTCGCGATGAAAACATCTGGTATCACGAGATCGATTTGGATAAACCCGGCGCAACGCTGGACGCACGCCTGCATTTTCCGCTACGCGGCAACGTGACGTTGGGCTTTCGTCAACTGGCGAATAGTCGCTGGCCGGCAACCCCACTCTATTGCCTGAGCATTAATTCCGCCGAACTGGCGAAAACCATCGCTGGCGACGGCGTACTGAATGTGCGACTGAAATTACGCGGCAGTAGCAAAGATAGCGCCCCGGAATCGTTCATATTAAGTGATGCCTGGCTCCAGGACGGGACGCCGGTCGCCGCCGATGCGCTGACATTTAAATTGAATACGCTGGCTGACCGTCGCCACAGCGGCAGCCACTACTGGATAGATAGCGGGAGTGTATACCTGAAATGACAAAACCGTTAAACGCCACCCAGGCTGTTATCGAGTGGGTTAACAACACGCGCCGTTACGCAACGCGGCTGGATGATGAAGCCGACGCTCTGCTGGCGCAACTTACGCTTGCCGCAGCGGATGAGTCAGCGCTCAACGCCGCCTGCGCATCACATGGCTGCGTCGGTCTGTACGGGTATGCGCAATCCGCAAAAGCGCATCTGTTAACGACGCTATGCGGTAACGAGAATGGCAAGCTGGAAATTATCACGCCGGACCGTGACTATGATTATTTCAGCCACATCAATCCGGGTCATGCGCCAGCGAATATGGCTATTCGCTTTACGCGCGACATTTTTTCAAACGAGAGCGGCTGGCCGTTGCGCCTGCGCTTGATCAGTGAAGCCGAACTGGTGCAGATCTTTATTGCCTGGACCAGCGCGTCCCCCGTTTGTCGCCAGGTCGAAAAATCCATTATCACATCACGCCTGGAGAAATGGCAATCGCTTCGCCAACCGCAGCCCGTCCCCGGCGTTACCGCTGAAGAGGTAGCGACCATCGCGAGTTTCTGGCGCTCTTGTCTTCCGTCCGCCAGACAACATATTGATGATGCGACATGGCAACACTTTGCCTCGCTCTTGCCTGCGCTGGATCTCACGACACGGGCGCACGCCTGGGCATTACTGTGGGGAGAGCAACCGGAGATCACCCAGCAATGGCTGGCGCTGGCGCATATGTTGCAACAAACCGGCCATGCCGGGGAACTGGCGGCGCCGCTCAGCCTGCTGGTCGATCATTTTGGCTTACCGGCGGAAAACTTCCTGACGCAAATGGCGCTAACCGCCAGCGATACGCAAAGCGATGTGGTGGTGCATCCGGTTAAGGAAGGCCGACTGCTCAATGCGGTCAGCCTTTCGCTTGATTCTCTGGCGCTGCTTACCCGTGAACTGGTGCTAAGCGTTGAAAACAGCGTACTGGATAACGTTGATTTACTGGATATTCCGGTCGCGCCAGATAGTCATCCTCATCCGTTATGGCGGGCGAAATTAGGCTGGATGCTGGCCCATTACCGCCAACAGGTACAGCCCGATGTTCTGGTGATTTGCAATGCTCTGGCATCTCGCTCGCAAACGTCCACTGCCGCCCGTCACTTACTGGAGTGGGTTAACGCCACGCAGCCGCAGCATGAATCAGCGTTACCCGGCGTCGTCTGGGCTATTACTCCACAGGATGCCCGTTTTGCCACCCAGCAAAATCTGGATGAGGCCGTCCAGCAGTTGATGGGTAAACCTGGCGTGCATTGGGGAACGTTGCAGGCGCTGGATAAACACAGTATGCAGCGTTTGGTGGAGTGGTTATCGCAGGCGACATCGGCACCACAGCGACAGGCGCGCTTACAGGCGTTACGCGAACAACTACGAGGCCGCGTGCGCGATCTGTTACCGATGTTTGATGACGCGCGGCTACCGGTTGAAACCGTGATCCGGCGTCTTCAGGCCCAGGCCGCCAGACATGGCGACCTGCTGGCCGGGCTGTTACCGCCGGTACAGAACTTCGAAGCGTTGCTGCGCACCCGACAGTCGCGAGAAGAACAGGTCAGCGGTTTATTTAATGACGCGATCGATCTCTTTGCCGACGAACCAACGCACGCTTCAGCGTCAGAAGGTCATGAAACAGGCTACCAGGCGCATAAAATGTGGATCAACCATCTGCGCCAGTGGGCCCACTGCCGGGATAATGCGCAGCGTCTGGGGCTGGAACCGCAGATGCTCAACGCCGTGGCGGAGATTTTAATTACCGCCAGCTATCGCCTCGGTTTACCTCAGCAGTTACAGAAAACCATGCAGCGCGAGGAGGTTAGCGGCGCGCAGCTTCATGCCATCATTGGTAACTTCATCGCCTGGCTCGGCTACGCCAATATCGAGGAGGCCCAACGCCCGGCCAGCCGCGTTCAGAAAGGCGCAGCCATTTTCGCCGCAACGCCGCGTTCGACAATGTTGCGTCTAACAAAGCTTGACGAACAGCCCGTTCACGCCGCCAGCCGCTATGTCTATGACTGGCTTGTTGCGCTGTATACCCTGGCCAATGAGAACGCAGGATATCGGCATCCGCAGGACGTTACCGACGTAGACAGAGCGCAATTAATTGCCCTGATAGCCTGACCTGGCGGAAAAACCATGCCCGGTAACCTGTATCGGGCTTGAGGTCAGAAAAGCGAAAACAGCAATGCGACGGGGAAACTTATCGGCCATGTCGCGCCAACCAAAAAAGCGCTCAGGAAACGAATTCGTTTTTTGTCATGAGTCAAAAACCAGGTGATCAGGGATGATATCACCGCCATGACGGCGTAAAAAATTAATATCTTTTGAAAGAGGGTCATATCAGGCATCCGCGCCAACCAGAGGAAAAAACGCGCGCAATATGCTCTTTTTATTTGACACACATCAAGGTTTATCAGCCTTAACAGCAAAACGTTCTCAATGCACGGCTCCGCTCACAGAATATCCTGTTTACGTATTATTGCGGATCTCGCCAACCCGTACTATACCCATAGGGGTTATGATGAAAGGTGGCGAAAATGAATGTTTCCAGTAAAACCGTCGTGCTGATTAATGTCTTTGCTGCTGCAGGACTTTTGGGTCTGATCTCGTTGAGATTCGGCTGGTTTGCTTGAGGTGTTCAACCTTTGAGTACTTGCTGCGCATGTTGGCGGGGAGGTCCCCCTCTCCGCCGACACCCGCCTATTTTTTCATGATTTTTCTGAACAGTAAATGATCCTTAATGCTTAACCATGATGTGACGGACAAGTGTGTAGTCTTCCAGACCATACAATGACATATCTTTGCCGTATCCCGACTGTTTTTGCCCTCCATGCGGCATCTCGCTAACCAACATGAAATGGGTATTAATCCAGGTACAGCCATACTGCAATCTGGCGCTAAGCCGGTGCGCCCGCCCAACGTCCTGAGTCCAGACGGAGGATGCCAGACCATAGCGAGAATCGTTGGCCCACCTCAGAACCTGATCTTCATCATCAAAGACGGTTATACTGACCACCGGGCCGAAGACCTCGCGTTGCACGATGGCATCTTCCTGTTTTGCGTCTGCCAGCAACGTCGGAGCGAAATAGTAACCTTTACCTTCCGTTTGACTTCCGCCAGTAATCACTCGGATATGGCTGAGGGCCTTCGCCTCCTCTACTGCCGCTGTGACGCGCTTCAGGTGCGCCAGCGAACTTAACGGCCCCAGCTCTGTCGACTCATCCTCCGGCGCGCCCATTTTCAGGCTGCTCACCGCGTTCCCTAGCTTTTCGACCAGTGCATCATAGATACCGCGCTGCGCGTATATACGACACGCCGCAGTACAATCCTGTCCGGCATTATAGAAACCAAAAGTCCGGACGCCCTGCGCCACCGCATCCAGATCGGCGTCATCAAAAACAATCACCGGGGCTTTACCACCGAGTTCCATATGCGTACGTTTTATCGCTGGCGCAGTATGGCGCAGAATATGCTCCCCGGTCGCGATAGAACCGGTTAAAGAGACCATGCGTACTTTTTCATGGCCGGTCAATACATCGCCAACAGTTTGCCCTCGTCCGAACAGGACATTGAGCACCCCAGGCGGAAAGATATCCTTCGCCAGCGCGGCAAGTTTAAGCGCCGTCAGCGGCGTGATTTCAGAAGGCTTAATCACCACGCAGTTACCTGCCGCCAGCGCTGGCGCCAGCTTCCAGGCCGCCATCATGAGCGGATAATTCCACGGCGCGATAGAGGCAACCACGCCAATCGGATCCCGGCGGATCATCGACGTATGTCCTTCCAGATATTCGCCCGTCGCCAGCCCACTCAAACAACGGGCCGCGCCGGCCAAAAAGCGAAAGACATCCACGATTGCCGGAATTTCATCATTAATTACGCAGTGCAAAGGCTTACCGCAGTTTTGCGATTCAAGCCGGGCGAACTCAAGGGCGTTTTGCTCGATGCTGTCCGCCAGTTTTAACAGACATTCCGCCCGTGCTTTGGGTGTGGTCTGCCCCCATTCGGCAAACGCGCTATCGGCGGCCAGCACTGCGGCGTCAACCTGCGCGGGCGACGCTTCCGCAATCTCAAGTATGACCTCGCCTGTCGCCGGGTTATAAACAGACTGCCTTTCTCCCTCGCCGTCCACCAGCACGCCATTAATCAGTAATTGATATTGCATAGCATTTTCCCATATCGTCATTAATCGATTTCCGGCGAACGAGCCGCCGCTTTCCTAAAAATAGACGGCGCGCCAGATGCTCACCCGGCACACTCGGGAAATTTAGTCAGGTTGTGAGCTGACACGCATTCCACCTCACACAAGGCTTTTAGCGCGCAGCATCTCGCGAATCAGGCTGCCAAGCTGTTTTACAGCCTGTTCTTCCCGTTCTCCCCAATGCCATGCAGTGTTAAAACGAAAGAAACGCGTCCAGGCGCCGGACGTTGAAAACATTTTCCCCGGCGCGATACTGATAAGGTGTTCAAGCGCTTTGGCGCTAAGTTCACCGGCATCAAGCTGCTCAGGTAGCTCCAGCCAAAGAAAATAACCGCTATCGTTATGGTGAATTTTTACTTCCGCCGGGAGATGGCGCAAAAGGGTTTGCCAGGCTTGCTGTTTACGTTCGGCAAGCTGCCTTCGCAATCGGCGCAGATGCGCGTCATATCGACGTGTCGAGAGATAATCCACTAACGCCAATTGCATGGGGGAACTGGTGGATAATGTGCTCATTAACTGCAAACGCTGAATTTGTCTGGCATGGCTTCCTCCCGCAACCCAGCCAATGCGAAAACCGGGAACCAGACATTTGGAAAAAGATGAACAATGCAACACGGTATCGTCGCGATCCCATGCTTTGGCAGGCAGAGGTTTCTCGCGGCCAAAGTAGAGTTCGCTATAAACATCGTCTTCAATTAGCGTCACGTTATGGTGCGTGAGTAACGCGACCAGCCGCGCTTTTTTCTCAGCACTCAGCGTGAACCCTAACGGATTCTGGCTGTTGGTCATTAACCAGCACGCTTTCACCGGATATTCCTGTAACGCCTGTTCCAGCGCCATAAGATCGATACCTTCTTTAACATCGGTAGGTATCGACAACGCTTTCAGGCGCAATCGCTCCAGGGCCTGTAGCGCACCGTAGAAACAGGGGTTCTCCACCACCACCCAGTCTCCCGGCGCCGTCACCGCCTGTAAACTAAGATTCAACGCTTCCAGCGCGCCGGCGGTAATGACAATCTCGTCAGGAGAAACGGTAATCCCCTGCTGCGCGTAACGGCGTGCTATCGCATAGCGCAATTCTGCATTACCTGGCGGCAAGTTTTCGATGACGCTCATTGCCGTCGCGGTTTTACTGACCTGCGCCAGAGAGCGGTTCAATTGCGGCAAGGGAAACAGACGCGGATCGGGAAACGCTGAGGCAAAGGGCACCACAGAGGTATCACGGCTCGCCTGCAGCATCTCAAAAATATAGGTATTGATATCTACGGCTTCATCCCGAATAACGTGCGCTGCCGTCGCGACTGACCGACAAACCGGATGCGGCGCGACATAATAACCAGATTGCGGACGGGCGATAATCCGTCCCTGACTTTCCAGCAACTGGTACGCATGACCGACAGTCATAAAACTCATGCCGCTACTGGCGACCTGCTCCCTCAGCGAGGGTAATCGATCGCCGGGTTGCCAAACGCCAGAGGCGATTTGTTCTCTAATTTGCTCCGCCAGACGTTGATATTTTTTCATTATTCGATCTCATTGAGCGCTGCTTGCAGGTGGCAACCGCAGTGTATATCAGTTTTTAAAATTAACAATGATTTGCTAACTGTTATGGTGCTTTCCAACAGGCGTAATGATTAGATTTCGCAACAAAACGCCGTTTCAGGGTCTCTGCTTAACGGGAAAGTCAAACCAAGTGTTCGGGTATGGTTCATGAGTAAGAGAGAAGTGCCACCATTCAGTATCCAGTGGCGTAAAACCCGCATCACGCATCAATGTTTGTAATAACAACCTATTTGCGCGTTGCTGAGCGGTAAGTATGACATTATCGGGATGGGATAACGGACTAAAACAGTCAAAGCCGGTACCAAAATCCAGACTATTATCTGGCGAGCGTTGCGCCGCGGACGCAGTACAATTCACCAGTGGTCGTCCGGGATCGTATATTGGTATTTTACTGTCAAGTGGAACAATCGTTAGATCAAGCGTACTTCCCCGACTGTGGCCGGATCTGGCGGCAACATAACCTTCCTCAAACAGACGATTTTTCTCTACCTGCGGATAAAATTCGTTTTTCATTTGGTTTTGAGAAGGATCTTTGGCCCACGCGATAAAGTCGTTCACTGCGCTTTGCGGACGGTAGCAATCATATATTTTTAAGGTAAGTCCGAAGGGGCGTAAACGATCGGCGACCTGCTTCACTGCGTTCGCGGCTGGTCGTGTTAACAGGCAAACAGGCGCGTTATAGCCTTTAATGGGGCGACCAATAAAGTTATGGGAACTGAAGTATCGCATGTCTACCTGTACGTCGGGGGCGACCGTAGTAATATCGACAAAGTCTTTTGGCTGGTGGAGATCAATATGGTTTTCAGCTGACATTGCCTGAACGGACAACAGGCTGAACAGGAGGAAAGAAGATACGCATTTTACCATATGTTACACCTCGCGAGAGTCACAGGGGTGATTATGTATTTGAGCAGGTAAAGATTAGCGGACACCGCTTAAACAGATGGTTAAAATAAACATCATTCCCCCTGTAATCTGTGCCTTATCACAAACGGAGAGGTTATATTTTGCTTATATGACCATTACGCCGCCTGTTCTATACCCAAAATAATTCGAGTTGCTTAAAGGCGGCAAGGGAGCGAGTCTCAGGAGCACAGATAACGATGTGTTTTCACAAAGGCGAGTCTACCTGACCAGAAAGGTCATTTGATAATCAGTAGTACAGTTGTTGTCGCCTTCCATAACTAAATAACATTGTTTCGCCAAAGATAAGACCACTATATAGTCAGGAAGGCAATTAGTGAGGAACACGTCGATTGTCGGCGATAATGCACTGAAATTACGATTCACTGCAGTTGTGCAAACACATAGAATCCCCCTCGAACCGAGATAATTCGGTCTGCTGGTCATAGCCATTATTCAGTAAGACCGCAGGTTGCAGCGGCGGATCACGGGCGTGAAGAAAAATCCTGTGCCCCAAATTTTTTGGACAAGCGCTGAACCTGCCGTATACTTTTACTTAACGTACACTCCGCCATAAAAATAAACCCTGCGATGATACCGTAATGCCACAGGCATAACTTAAGGATATGCCATAAATCAAGCGAAGCATGATTTAACTTCTCAGTAATTGCGATAGTCTGTACAAATATTATGGGATGAAATAATAAGACGCCTAACAAAAATATCCCTGCCACGATCATGGCAAGTAACTGGAAAAAAGCCCATCCGATAACGAAACGGTAAAGTAACAGCAATAATAGCCGTCCACATTTTCTTAGCCATTCTGACTGCAAAATGCCCCAGGATGCTGTCTTTTCGTGAATTTCACCATCTGATTTCTTCATTTTGAGCCTCCTCGCAGGTTTTTATAATTTTATCACCTAACTGGAAATAAACCCGTCAGCTAATCGTTACAACAAATATAATTAAGACAAAAACTAAAGAGTAAAGGCATTTATATCATAAGTACTATCAGCATAGGCCTCCTGCCCTGCCGCTAAATATCTCATTGTTGTTAGCCTAATAATACTTTCAGTTTAACTTCTTATAAGACAATTTGTACACGGTTGAGCAACAATTTACTTTCTCTAAAAATAATATAGCGTGTAATTAAACATTACTCATGGTATATGATGATGTGAGAATTAAGAAAACCATTTTACTTTCATTCGTTTTACCTGACATACTTCATGGCCAGGAGGCGTGGACTGACTAAAGCCACGGGTCGATTTTAACAATAATGTTGACGGTTCAGGACAAAGCAAAAATCAGGTGTTTCACCGATAGGCAAACCGATGGGCAACATGGGATAATATTTCGAATACCACCTATTCCAGTAATGAAGTATCATATAATCACTTGTGGTCTACATTATGCCAATTACTCTCGGGAGAGGGTTTCTAAAAAGTGAGATGTTTTCCCAAAGTGCCATCTCTCAACGCTCCTTCTTTACGTTACTATGGGAAAAGATTAAAGATTTTTTTTGTGACACGCAAAGATCCACTGCCGATCAATATATAAAGGAATTGTGTGATGTTGCCTCTCCGCCTGACGCGCAACGTTTATTTGATTTATTTTGCGCGTTATATGAATTATCATCACCATCATGCAGAGGAAATTTCCATTTTCAGCACTATAAAGATGCTGAGTGTCAGTATACAAATCTCTGTATTAAAGATGGCGAAGATATTCCGTTATGCATTATGATACGTCAGGATCACTACTATTATGAGATAATGAATAGAACAGTGCTCTGTGTTGATACTCAGTCTGCCCACCTGAAAAGATATTCTGATATTAATATAAAAGCTAGCACTTATGTTTGTGAACCGCTATGTTGCTTGTTCCCTGAGCGGTTACAACTCTCGCTATCCGGCGGTATAACATTTTCCGTTGACCTAAAAAATATAGAAGAGACGCTTATCGCCATGGCAGAAAAGGGGAATTTATGTGACTGGAAGGAACAGGAAAGAAAAGCCGCCATCTCCTCCAGGATTAATCTGGGCATCGCCCAGGCAGGTGTAACAGCTATTGACGACGCTATCAAAAACAAAATAGCCGCAAAGGTTATTGAGAATACTAACTTAAAGAATGCAGCGTTTGAACCAAATTATGCACAAAGCTCAGTTACTCAAATTGTTTATTCATGTTTGTTTAAGAATGAGATACTAATGAATATGCTGGAAGAAAGTTCCTCTCATGGCCTGCTATGTTTAAACGAGCTTACTGAATATGTAGCGCTACAAGTTCATAACAGCCTTTTTTCTGAAGATTTATCTTCACTCGTTGAAACAACAAAAAATGAGGCTCATCACCAGAGTTGATCACACCATAAATAGTATGGATTTACAATCCCCTAGCAATACCAAAACCCTCTAATACAATAACTTTAAATATATACTCCCAGGGAATAATGGATTTACTATGGAACGAATTGGCTCGTTATTTTTATAATTGACATACTGAGTATAAGTATATTTTCTCATACAACTTATCGCACTTATTGACAAACCGTTTTCGCTAATTTGAAGTGTGGAATAATAACTCAAAGAAATTATTGGCATCATAGCCTCACGACGTAACTGGAAGGTGGCATGATGCTTACAAAAACGTTATCAGTAGTTTTACTGACCTGTGCGCTGTTTTCAGGCCAGTTACTGGCGAAACAGCAAGACCACGCATTCGTATGGTTTGCGACGGGAGGGCACCAGCTTAGACACGAAGCCGACAGCGATGAATTACGGGCGGCAGCGGAAGAATCCGCGGAAGGCTTGCGCGAGCACCACAACTGGCAGAAATCGCGCAAACCAGAAAGCTATTTTCGTTAATTAAACGCCCCTGCGCTTCGGCAGCGTTTTCATCAGCGCTTCAGGGCTCACTGAAGCGACAACGCTGCCGGGCTGGGGCATTTTTAAGATGTGGTTTTTAATTTTGCCAATGACATGCATTTCGCAAGGGCGGCAGTCGAATTTTAGCGTCAGTACCTCATCGCCATGCACCAACTGCATCGGCGTGGCTTTCCAGCTCTTAATATTTCCTTTCGCCTGCTTTGGACAAAGGTTGAACGCAAAACGCAGGCAGTGTTTGGTGATCATGACCGGTACCTCGCCCTTCTCCTGATGCGCCTCATAGGCCGCATCAATCAATTGTACGCCGTAACGGTGATAAAATTCCCGCGCTTTGTGGTTGTAGACATTAGCGAGAAAGCTGAGATGCGTTTGCGGGTAGACCGGCGCAGGCTGCGCCACGGGTTTCCGACGACCTCGTTGATAATGGGCCAGCCGCGCCGCGTCAAGCATATCAATCGCCTCCCGACGGAACTGATTGAGCAGGCTATTTGGCACGAACAACGCCGCCGGTAATGTCACCTGCATATCACGCACGTAGTAAGGCGTCTGTCCCAGCTTCGCCAGTCCGGCTTTTAGGTTATTCAACGCTTTTTCAGAGTTGTTGGCTTCCTCAAATACCCCGTCAAGCGTATGCGTGATGCAGACACCGTCTTCACTGGTCAGCGTCAGAATAAGCTGTTCCTGCCAGCCGCCCAGCATGATATCAACCGCCACACGGCGCTCACTGGAGGTTTTTGTCAGCGCTTGCTGCCAGTTATGATCCAGATTACGATTCAACGGATGATGCGGACGGACTTTATGCAGGTCGGCAGGCATATCATTTGGCCAAACGCGGTAGCGGTTATGACCGGTTTTCTCCACCGTATTGGCGCGAAAACCTACCACTTCACGCTTAATCAACACGTTCAGACCATCGCCATTCGCCAACGGCTCCGTCGCTTCTACATCGAGATAATCCTTCGCCACATTCAGCACTTCGCCTACCGGCAAGCCAATAAATTTTGGTGAATCAAATGCGCCAATATCACCTTTACGCGCGTTAACAAAATAGTCGGTGCTGCCGCGATGGAAGGTTTTTTCCGTGGAGGGAACAAAAAAATGCTCGGTCCGACCAACCGATGCACGCGCCAGATCGCCACGTTGCTCGATAATCGCGTCCAGCATCTGACGATAATGCGCGGTGATGTTTTTGACATAGCTCATGTCTTTATAGCGCCCTTCAATCTTGAAGGAACGTACGCCTGCATCGATCAACGCGCCGAGGTTAGCCGTTTGGTCGTTATCTTTCATCGATAGCAAATGTTTTTCGTAAGAGACCACCCGCCCCTGATCGTCTTTTAACGTATACGGTAAGCGACAGGCTTGCGAACAGTCGCCCCGATTGGCGCTGCGCCCGGTTTGTGCATGAGAGATATAACACTGCCCAGAATAAGCGACACACAGCGCGCCATGAATGAAGAACTCAATCGTGGCGTCAGTAGCCTGATGAATAGCCGCTATCTGACTCAAATTAAGCTCGCGCGCCAGTACAATCTGTGAAAAACCGACATCGGCAAGAAACTTCGCTTTTTCCACGCTGCGAATATCACACTGTGTACTGGCGTGAAGCTCAATCGGCGGGATATCCAGTTCCAGAATGCCCATATCCTGCACAATCAGCGCATCCACCCCGGTGTTGTACAAATCGGTGATTAACCGCTGCGCGGGCTCCAGCTCATCATCATGCAGAATAGTATTCAGCGTGACAAAAATCCTGGCGCCGTAACGGTGAGCAAACGGAACCAGATCGGCGATATCGCGCAGACTGTTACTGGCGTTATGACGTGCGCCAAAACCGGGTCCGCCGATGTAGACAGCATCTGCGCCATGCAAAATCGCTTCGCGAGCAATTGCGGCGTCACGGGCCGGACTTAACAATTCGAGATAGTGAGGTTGCTGGCGCATACAGTCGTTCTTATCCAATAGAAGCGAAATGGCGGCTATTGTAGTCAGAAGCGCAAACTAACGAAATAGTTTTCCCGCTTAATCACGTGGGTAATGGATCAGCGAGTGAAAATGAACCGTCTGGTCACTGCTGTTGCGATAGGTATGCGCCGTATCGCCGGCAAAACGCAATCCTTTACCGGCGTCTATGGTTTGCCATACCCCACCAGTACACATGTCCAGCCGACCCTGAATCACCACCACATGTTCGATAACGCCGGCTTTATGCGGCGTTGATTCGCTGACCGTGCCAGGCGCCAGCAATAGAGAAAAATAGTCAAAACAGAGTTCAGGGTCCCACGGAAACAGCGGTGTGATTACCATCGCTTGCTGCTGGGGATCGAAGGTTGGCGGAAATTCGGCCTGCGGCGGCGAAATAAACATTGAGAATGGAACGTTCAGGCCCGTCGCAATTTTCCACAGCGTTGCGACTGTCGGGCTGGATTCATTACGCTCTATCTGCCCCAACATGGCTTTTGAGACGCCGGAGATCTCCGCCAGACGCGATAAACTCCAGCCTCGCTGATGGCGTAACATTCTTAACGTGGTCGCCAGATAGTGTGTCAGGTTATCCATTTTCCCCCCCTGTAAGACCATAGCGTATCACTTGTACGCTATAACGCACAATGCTACATTGACTGACCGTTATAACGCACAAGAGGCGATCATGCGTCTGTTATCACTGCCGTTACCTACTGTATTATCTGGTCTGGAGCCATGGGTATAAGCACACTAACGTTAACTTTGTGGTATCGTGCGCCGGTTTTAACCGCCTGGTCAACGCCTGACGCCGCTCTGTTGGTAACAGGGCTTCAGGGATTATCGTTGCCAGACGCCGTGGGCATATTCATTGTCGCCAATGCCCTGATTGTGCTGTGCGGCGTCACGGGATTGTTTGCGCGTTTGATGCGGATAATCCCCCATTCTCTTGCCGCCGCAATGCTGGCGGGAATACTGCTACGCTTCGGCCTGCAGGCGTTCGGGACGCTCAACGGAGAGTTTGTCATGTGCGGCGGTATGCTATTGGCGTGGCTACTCTTTAAAGTATTCGCGCCCCGCTATGCCGTTATTGCTGCCATGGTGATGGGAATAACGGTGGCGCTCATCCAGGGTAAGGTGGCGATGAGCGGTATTCATTTCGCGCCGGTGTGGCCCACCTTCGTTCCCCCCCACTTTTCATTCGCTCAAAGCCTGAGCGTCGCGGTACCGCTCTTCCTGGTGACGATGGCATCGCAAAACGCCCCCGGCGTCGCCACAATGAAGGCGTCTGGCTATCAGCTTCCTGTCTCTCCGTTAATGATTTTTACCGGGTTGCTGGCGCTGCTGCTTTCGCCATTTGGCGTTTATTCTATCTGCATTGCCGCCATTACAGCCGCCATTTGTCAAAGCCCGGACGCACACCCCGATCCAACGCGTCGCTGGTTAGCGGCCGCCGCCGCAGGCGTTTTTTATTTACTTGCCGGGTGGTTTGGCGGTTCGATAACCGCGCTGATGGTCGCCCTGCCGGTTAGCTGGGTGCAAATGCTGGCTGGTCTGGCATTGTTAAGTACGATTAGCGGTAGCCTGTATCAGGCGCTTACTCACGAAAGTGAGCGTGACGCGGCAGTTATCGCATTTCTCGTCACCGCCAGCGGGCTAACGCTGATGGGCATCGGATCGGCATTCTGGGGGTTGATCGCTGGCGGAATAGGCTACGCAGTATTAACGAGAACGCGCCGCCCATCGTTGTCTGGCTGATGGTGGCCGCTAATCTGCCGGGGTTTGCGCCATCTTGCGATGGCGCCGCAGAATTATTTTTTGTTAACGTCAAACATAGAGGTATCCGTCGCCATATCATCCACGACCTGTTTCAACGTCTCAAACGCCATTGGCGTACTGGAATTGCTCAGGTCTTTACCTTCACCCTGACGTACTACCTTGACGACCGGCTTGTTGGTCGCGGCATCTATCAGCTCACCCTCAAAATAGAGGTGGGTATCCATGGTCCGGTGGCCTGTCGCCATTTGCGTGCCCGCCACAATCAGCGCTACAGGGATCACCTCATAGAATTGCAGCCCTTCTTTGCTGGTATCCACGCCCGTAATCGCCCCGCGGAAAATCAAACTGCGCGGCCCTGGCGTCGTGACCAGCGGTTTGCGCTGTTCAATTGCTGATTTTACTTTAGTGTTCGTATAAGCCAGCAGTTTATCAAGAACTTGCTGCCCGACCTGGGTCGTTGGTTTGGGGACGGGATAATATGTTATCGGATTGTAAACAATACTATCATAGTTAGAGTCATTGAAATGTGGATCTACCCAGCGCAACATCGGTTTTCCCGTGGCGGAGGTAGTTTCCTGCAGGTCCGAATAATTTTTTAAGAATCCAGAATACTTATCCGGCTGTGTGACTTTAGACGCACAGCCGGATAACGCCAGCAAGCCAGTAAGCACTGCAACTTTAAATAAAGTATGAGTACGCATGAAACGATCCCTTTAGTCTTCGCAATGATGCAAAGGAAATAATAGCAAAACGAAATCATTCTGGATGCACTAAAAATGGTAACGACAGCACAATTTGAACGCGGCGCCCGACAAAAAAATGCCGAACGCTGCGAGACTTACAGAACTTGCATCGCTCAGGCCGTTTTTCTCGCCAGCATCGTAGCAAAGCGCAGTTTGATACGGTTGCCGTTTTCGTCCGTGCGGTGAAGCTCGCCGACATCTTCGTTGTATTTCAGCATGTCCCATCCTTCGTAATAGCGGCGTAATTCGCCTTCTTTAAAAGCAAACGGGAATCCCACCGTACAGGGAAAGTCCGGCGTATCCATTGCCGCAACAATCAAATTATACCCGCCGGGTTTTGTGCAGCGTTGCATATTGGCAATTAAACCGGGAATGGTTTGCGCCTCAAGAAACATCATAACCACCGTCGAGAGAATAAAATCGTATTCGCCGTCAAAGGTCAATGTATTCAGATCGACAAGGTCGGTTTGCAGATTATCCAGCCCTTCTGCCGCTTTAATACGCTCAAGGTTAGCCATACTGGCCGGATTTTTATCCCACGCGGTAACGTCATAACCGTTCGCGGCCAGATACAGACTATTACGGCCATTGCCACATCCCAAATCCAGCGTTCGGCCTGGCGCGACAACCTTTGCCGCCGCCAGCACATCCGAATGCGTGCGGGTTAAACCGTATTTCTCAGTAAAGTAATTTTCGTCACGAACGGTCATTTTTTTCCTCCGTTTTCAACAGTGCAGCGCGCTCAGTGCGAATAAGCAACGTCCCCTGCACCAGCAATAGAAATGTACGAACCAGCAATAAAGCGATAATAGCGTTAGTGAAAATAAACAGCGGGACGGCCAGAATATGGAAAAGCCCTGATTCACTACCGTGACCAAGATGTAACCCCGTGGTCGCCAGCGCGGAAACGCCGAACGAAAAACTCCAGAAGGAAGCATTAAACGGTTGTGATAAATACCAGGGCATTAATCGCAGCATAAATAAAAGCTGTAACAGACCGTAGCCGAATAGCATTTTCGCCAGCGTGTCGCCCTCCCCGCCATTGACGCTCAGCCAGGCGCTACAGGCGACCAGCGCGGGCGCCAGTTGGATACCCAGCGACGTACGCAGCACCGCCGGTAATTCGCCGCAGCTACGCAGTCGCTGCAAAATAACCGGCTCCAGACTTAACCACGAAAAGACGCCTGCGCCTAAAAACACCAGTCCGGCATCATTGTAACCGAGCGCTCCACAGGCCATAGCGCTGATAAAATTATTCGCTACCGTGGGCAGATAAAGCCCCGGGGTTGTCGCTTCTTCCGGATGCGCTCCGCGCCAAAGTCCCGCCGTCTGCCAGGCAGCATACGCCAGTTGTATGACGACCCCCACGCTGAATAGCGCAACGGCCAACGGGCGATACCAGGGAACGAAACCGATCGCGACCAGCATCGTGGTGGCGGGAAACAGGCTGACAAAACTGCTCATTACCGGATGTCGCACTTCAGCCATCACGCTATGGGGAAAGCGCACCAGACGGCTAAGGAACGCCAGGGTCAAGAGTGCCCAAATAATCATCGCCAGGATCACCATGATGTCGCCGGGCCAGTGGCTTATTGCCCATATCTGACTGGCATAACGCCAGGCGAATCCCATACCGATAGTGCCAAGGACGATGCCAAAATAGCCCGCAGGCAGATTGAGCACGCGATCGCTCTGCTTGTGATTACGCATTTTGTTTAATTTATAAAGTATATTTGAAATGCATTTTATGGAATTTCTGGTTGTTTCGCCAGTACCTTTGCTACGGTTATCTTAATCGTTCACACGGAATTTCCCTATGATCAAATATCGACTGAGTGAAGAACCTCGTGCTTTTACTTATCAGGTAGACGGTGAGAAGAAAAGCGTCTTATTACGACAAGTTATTGCCGTAACGGATTTTAACGATGTTAAAGCCGGAACCTCCGGCGGCTGGGTTGATGCCGATAATGTGCTGTCACAACAGGGGGATTGCTGGATTTATGATGAAAACGCGATGGCCTTTGCGGGCACGGAAATTACGGGTAACGCGCGTATCACGCAGCCGTGCACGCTCTACAATAACGTGCGAATAGGCGATAACGTCTGGATTGATCGCGCTGATATCAGCGATGGCGCGCGGATAAGTGACAACGTCACCATTCAGTCCTCTTCCGTGCGCGGAGAGTGTGCGATTTATGGCGATGCCCGCGTGTTAAACCAGTCAGAAATTCTCGCCGTTCAGGGACTAACGCATGAACATGCGCAGATTTTACAAATTTACGATCGCGCCACCGTGAACCATTCGCGGATTGTCCATCAGGTACAGCTTTATGGCGACGCCACTATCACACACGCTTTTATTGAGCACCGGGCGGAGGTCTTTGATTTCGCGCTCATCGAAGGCAACAAAGACAATAATGTCTGGATCTGTGACTGCGCCAAAGTCTATGACCATGCGCGGGTTATCGCCGGCACAGAGGAAGATGCTATCCCTACCCTTCGCTACAGCTCGCAGGTAGCGGAACATGCGTTAATCGAAGGCAACTGTGTGTTAAAACATCATGTGCTGGTAGGCGGACATGCTGAGGTACGCGGAGGCCCGATTTTACTGGACGACCGCGTGCTGATTGAAGGCCAGGCCTGTATACAGGGCGAAATTCTGATTGAGCACCAGGTCGAGATTAGCGGACGGGCGGCGGTGATAGCCTTTGACGGCAATACTATTCACCTGCGCGGCCCAAAAGTGATCAATGGCGAGGATCGTATTACGCGTACCCCCTTAGTCGGTTCCCTTTAATCCGCATCAATAATGCGGGCATACATATTAACGTCGTGATAGTCGCCGTTAAGATACTCCGCCTGCTTCATACAGCCCTCCAGCGTAAAATGGTTGCGCCGTGCGACTGCGTTACTGGCCTGATTATCAACGCGGCATTTAATGACGAAGCGCCGAATATCGCCGCGCCGGGCATAATGTGTCATCAGCGCCTGTAATGATTGCGACATTATCCCTTGTCCCTGGAGGGACTCATCCAGCCAGTAACCGATATAGGCGGCTTTGTTTACCGGTTCGATAGCATTAAATGAGAGTACGCCCGCCATCTCATTCTGGCAGAAAATCAGGTACATTTTGGCGTAACCACGCTGGTGCAACAGTATATTACCCTGCACATGCTTACGCGTTTCCTCCTGCGACGTGACATATTGCGGCCAGTCGAGCGACTGTTGTAGCCACGCTTTGTTTTTGAGTACCAGTTGGTGCAGCGCCGGAACATGACTTTCATCTGCCGCTCGCAGTTCCAGCGTCGTGCTAACAGGAATAATTTCCACCATCGCGTTGCCCTTCTTCGTTGTTGGTCGTAATCACATAAATAGCCTGGTTTACCGATAACCCGCAGGTGATATGAGCGTTTTTATTGTATCGCCATCACATTATTTTTTATTGGCCATATTTAGCGTATTTCCGCGTGACACATTTCACACTTATCCAACCATTCTCCGCCTATAAAACGCTCAACGACTGATTGTTTTATCACCACGGAGACGCCAATGACCTTTTCTGTGCAGGAAACGCTTTTTTCTTTACTGCGGCTAAACGGGATTTCAGGACATGAAAGCAGTATTGCAAACGTTATGCAGCACGCGTTTGAACAGCAGGCCAAAGACGTCTGGCGGGATCGCTTAGGCAATGTCGTCGCCCGTTATGGCAGCGACAAATCCGACGCGCTTCGCCTGATGATTTTTGCGCATATGGATGAAGTCGGTTTTATGGTACGCAAGATCGAACCCTCCGGCTTTTTACGTTTTGAACGCGTGGGCGGCCCGGCGCAAATTACTATGCCCGGTTCGGTCGTGACGCTTGCCGGACGTTCAGGCGATATCATGGGCTGTATCGGTATTAAAGCATATCACTTCGCGAAGGGTGACGAGCGCACCCAGCCTCCCGCGCTCGATAAACTCTGGATTGATATCGGCGCAAAAGATAAAGCGGATGCCGAACGAATGGGTATTCAGGTGGGGACGCCAGTAACCCTTTACAACCCGCCGCACTGTCTGGGCAACGACCTGGTATGCAGTAAGGCGCTGGATGACAGACTGGGGTGTACGGCGCTACTGGGCGTCGCCGAGGCTCTCGCCTCCACACCGCTCGATATCGCGGTGTTCCTGGTCGCGTCGGTACAGGAAGAGTTCAATATTCGCGGGATTGTTCCCGTTTTACGACGCGTGCGCCCCGACCTGGCGATTGGTATTGATATCACCCCATCCTGCGACACGCCTGACCTGCAGGATTACTCGGATGTGCGGGTCAACCACGGCGTCGGCATCACCTGTCTGAACTATCACGGACGCGGTACGTTGGCGGGACTGATTACGCCGCCGCGTTTGCTGCGGATGCTGGAGACCACCGCGCACGAAAATAATATTCCCGTACAGCGAGAAGTCGCGCCAGGCGTCATCACCGAAACCGGCTACATTCAGGTTGAACTGGACGGTATTCCCTGCGCCAGTCTTTCTATTCCCTGCCGCTATACCCACTCGCCAGCCGAAGTCGCCAGCCTGCGCGACCTGGCTGATTGTATCCGTTTACTGACTGCGCTGGCCAACATGTCGCCAGAACAGTTTCCCATTGAGCCTGAAACAGGCGCTACACAAGAGGCACGACCATGATGAAAAAGATCCTTGTGGCATGTGGTAGCGGCATGTCGACATCAACCATGATTGCACAAAAACTGCAGGACTTTCTCGCGGAGCAAGGCATTGCGGCAACCACGGCGCAATGTTGTCTGAATGAGATCCCGTTGAACTGTAACGGTATGGATCTCATCGTAACGTCCATGCGTACGCACAGTGACTATGGCATCCCGACGCTCAACGGCGCCGCCCTGCTGACAGGCATCAACGACGACGCATTAAAACAAGAAATCAAGGCGCTGTTAACACAATAAAGGGGGCATTATGTTTGATTACATCCTGTCTCTCGGCGGCACCGTTTTTGTGCCCATCATTATGATTATCATCGGCTTAATCTTTCGTATTCCCTGGCTGCAGGCGGTGAAAGCCGGGGTGACGGTCGGCATCGGTTTTGTCGGCATGGGGTTGGTGATCGTCATGGCGATCGACAGTCTCAGTCCGCCGATTAAAGTGATGATTGAGCGTTTTGGCCTGACGCTGCATGTGTTTGACGTCGGCGCCGGGCCCGCATCCGGCGTCGGCTATGCGACGGCCATCGGCGCGATGATCATTCCCGTTATCTTTCTGCTCAACGTCGGTATGCTGGTGACTCGTCTGACCAAAACCATGAACGTTGATATTTATAACTACTGGCACTACGCCATTACCGGAACGGTCGTCCAGTTGATGACCGGCAGTCTGATTTATGGCGTACTGGGCGCGATTTGCCACGCCGCCTTGTCGTTGAAAATGGCCGACTGGACGGCGAAACGGGTACAGAACATTGTGGGTCTGGAAGGGATTTCTATTCCGCAAGGGTATGGCTCCAGCTCCGTGCCGTTGTTCGTATTGCTGGATGCGATATACGAAAAAATACCGTTTATGAAAGGACGCAATATTGATGCTCAGGAGATCCAAAAACGGTATGGGATGGTTGGCGACCCGGTGATCATTGGCGTTGTTCTCGGGCTGATCTTCGGACTTGCCGCAGGCGAAGGCTTTAAAGGGTGCGCAACCTTAATGATTACCGTGGCGGCGATTATGGTGCTGTTTCCGCGCATGATTCGCCTTATCGTTGAGGGATTAATGCCCATTTCCGACGGCGCACGTAAGTTCTTCCAGAAACACTTTAAAGGGCGCGAAGTCTTTATCGGTCTGGATACCGCAGTGACGTTAGGCCACCCGACCACCATCGCGGTTGGACTGCTGTTAATTCCCATCATGTTAATTCTGGCGAGCATACTGCCGGGCAATAAAGTCCTGCCGCTGGCTGATTTACCGGTTGCGCCGTTTTTTATCTGCATGGCCACGGTTATTCATCGCGGCGATCTGATTCGTACTCTGCTCAGCGGCATCATTGTCATGATTACCGTTCTGCTGATCGCCACCCAGTTCGCACCGTACTTTACCGATATGGCGCTCAAAGGCGGCTTTAGCTTCGCCGCTGAAAACGCGCAAATTACCGCGCTGTCGGTGGGAAATATGTTTGGCTGGTCAATATCTGAATTGATGTCGCTGGGCATGATTGGCGTGGTTATTGTGGTCGGCATTGTCGCCAGCATCATACTTGTCTTACGTAAACGTGAACTACCGGAATAAGGAGCAACCCAGAATGAGTTGGCTAAAAGAGGTAATAGGAACGGAAAAAGCCGTTATCGCCATGTGCCATTTACGGGCGTTGCCGGGCGATCCCGGGTTCGATACCAGGAAAGGCATGAACTGGGTAATTGACCGCGCCCATGACGATTTAATGGCGCTACAAAATGGCGGCGTGGATGCGGTGATGTTCTCCAACGAATTTAGTCTGCCTTATTTAACGAAAGTCAGACCGGAAACGACCACCGCGATGGCAAGAATCATCGGTCAGTTAATGAGTGAAATTCGCGTACCGTTTGGGGTAAACGTGTTGTGGGACCCTGTGGCCTCGTTTGATTTGGCAATGGCGACCGACGCAAAATTTATTCGCGAAATTTTTACCGGCGCTTACGCCAGCGATTTTGGCGTCTGGGATACGAATGTCGGCGAAACCATTCGCCATCAGCATCGCATCGGCGCAGGCCACGTGAAAACGTTGTTTAACATCGTTCCGGAAGCGGCGGTGTATCTGGGAAACCGCGATGTCTGTTCAATTGCGAAATCGACCGTATTTAACAATAACCCCGATGCCCTGTGCGTCTCGGGGCTGACGGCGGGCGCTCGCACGGATAGCGCCATACTGAAGCGAGTAAAAGAGACCGTCCCCGACACGGTCGTGCTGGCGAATACCGGGGTGTGTCTGGAAAACGTCGAGGAGCAGCTCTGCATTGCCGACGGATGCGTAACGGCAACCACGTTTAAAAAAGACGGCGTCTTCGCCAACTTTGTCGACCAGGCGCGCGTGGCGAAGTTTATGGAGAAAGTACGCCATATCCGACAATAAAATGGGGATAAGCAAAACGCTTATCCCCTGCAGAGAGCGATAACTCTTCTGCCGATCTCCGTCGCCTTCGCCAAAAGACACGCCGGGGATCGGTTCCAGAGTAACCCGAACCGGCAAGGAGTCAACGATCGATGATTAATGATGTTAAGTGGGTTCAGGCGCAACGCCATGCCAGCGACTGGCGACACGCGCTGGATATCGCCGTTCGTCCGCTGATTACGTTCGGCGCGGCGGCCCCCTGCTACCTGGACGGTATTATTGAGAACACCCTTAAATGGGGGCCATATTATCTTATCGCGCCGGGGATTGCGCTGCCCCATGCCAGACCAGAGCAAGGCGCTAACCATAATCAAATCAGCGTCACTACGTTAGCAACGCCGGTCGCTTTCGGTAATGCGGATTGCGATCCCATCTGGCTGTTGCTTTGCGCCAGCGCCACGGATGCCGAAGCACATATTCGCACCATTCAACGCATCAGCCAGTGGCTCGACTCGCCGGAAAGCGTCGCGATGCTGCAAGATGCGCCAAATGATGCCGCGCTTTTCGCGCAATTAACCGCATTGCGCTGATGGAGGTTTCGATGATCCTGCACCCTTCACTGGCCTCCGCCGATCCGCTGCGCTATGCCGAGGCGTTGACCGCTTTACACGATGCGCCCCTCGGCTCGCTGCATCTGGATATCGAAGATACCAGTTTCATCAACAATATTACCTTCGGTATGAAAACCATTCAGGCAGTCGCACAATACACTCGCCATCCGCTCTCATTTCACCTGATGGTCTCATCGCCGCAACGCTGGTTACCCTGGCTTGCAGCTATCCGCCCCGGCTGGATTTTCATTCATGCCGAAAGCGTGCAAAACCCCTCGGAGATTCTGGCGGATATTCGCGCTATCGGGGCGAAAGCAGGACTGGCGCTTAACCCGACAACGCCGCTATTGCCTTATCGTTATCTGGCATTGCAACTGGATGCGCTGATGATCATGACCAGCGAACCCGACGGGCGCGGACAGCAATTTATCGCCGCGATGTGTGAAAAAGTGAGCCAGAGCAGAGAGCATTTCCCTGCTGCGGAATGCTGGGCGGACGGCGGTATTACACTTCGCGCCGCACGGCTGCTTACCGCCGCAGGCGCACAGCATCTGGTGATTGGCCGAGCGTTGTTCACGACGGCGAACTATGATGTGACGTTGTCACAATTCACCGCGCTATAAAGGAGTCATATGCTGATGAGCCAACAGCGCCCCGACCGTATCAAACAGATGTTGCATTACCTTTGGCAACACAGGCACCTCTCAACACAACAAGCTATTGAGCTTTTTGGCTATGCAGAGGCAACCGTGCGCCGGGATTTTCACTATATTGCCAGCCGTTATCCCGGTATGGTTCGCGGCCATGGTTGTATTGACTTCGACGACAGTACGGAAGATAAAGAATATGTTTTCGACGTTAAGCGAACGTTACAAAGCGAGGCGAAACGCGAAATCGCCGCCCTCGCCCGCACGTTCATCAAGGATGGAGACTGCTTTTTTCTCGACTCCGGCTCCACCTGTCTGGAACTGGCAAAATGTCTGGTCGACGCCAAAGTAAAAGTCATTTGCAATGACATCAAAATCGCTAACGAACTGGGTGGCTTCCCACACGTAGAGAGCTACATTATTGGCGGACTGATTCGCCCCGGTTACTTTTCGGTGGGCGAGAGTCTGGCGCTGGAGATGATTAACGCCTTTGCCGTTGAACGCGCCTTTATCTCCTGCGATGCGCTGTCGATTGAAACGGGCATCACCAACGCTACCATGTTTGAAGTAGGCGTCAAAACGCGCATTATTCAGCGCTCACGCGAGGTCATATTGATGGCCGATCACTCAAAGTTTGATACTGTAGAACCCCATGCGGTGGCGACGCTGTCCTGTATTACTACCATTCTTAGCGACAGTGCGCTCCCGTCTGCTATCGCCCGACGTTATCAGCAGGCGGGATGCCGTCTCATCATGTCAGACCCCTCATCAGGAGCGCGCTAATGGACATCAGGCAAATGAACAAAACCCATCTGGAGCTCTGGCGCGGATTGCGAAAACAGCTCTGGCCTGGTCACCCGGATGACGCCCATCTGGCGGACGGCGAAGAAATTCTGCAAACCGATCATCTGGCATCATTTATTGCGATGGCAGACGGGGTGGCGATTGGCTTTGCGGATGCCTCAATCCGCCACGATTATGTCAATGGCTGTGACAGTTCGCCCGTGGCTTTCCTTGAAGGTATTTTTGTTCTCCCCTCATTCCGTCAACGCGGCGTAGCGAAACAATTGATTGCAGCGGTGCAACGATGGGGAACGAATAAAGGGTGTCGGGAAATGGCCTCCGATACCTCGCCGGAAAATACAATTTCCCAGAAAGTTCACCAGGCGTTAGGATTTGAGGAAACAGAGCGCGTCATTTTCTACCGAAAGCGTTGTTGAGGGAAATCATACAGGAAAAGGTCGGGTATAGTACCCGACCTTTATATTACTGGGGCAGATCTTTTTCAGTTAACAAGCGTGTCGTTTTCACTTGTTCAATATTTCTGGCGCCACCCAACATCATGTTAATTGTCAGCTCTTTGTTTAGCTGTTCAATCACTGATGCCACACCCTGAGCGCCGCCAAGATTAAGACCGTATAATACAGGCCGGCCAACCGCCACAATATCCGCCCCGCTGGCTAACGCTTTGAATATGTGCGAACCACGGCGTACTCCACTGTCAAAAATAACAGGCACTCGCTTGTTGACGACTTTTGCAATCGCAGGAAGCATATCGAATGAGGACGGCCCGCTGTCTAATTGACGGCCACCATGGTTAGAAACCCATATTCCTGCGGCCCCGGCCTGGATAGCAATTTCAGCATCCTCCGGCGTAAAGGCTTGTTTAGCCTGCGCGTAAATTTCACTTATCCCTGCTCCTTTGCCAGTTTTTGAACCATCGTCATTTTTTCTGGCGAACATTTCCAGGTTTGCAAAACCCAGCGGGAACTGGAAGTTATTTTTAATATCTTCTTCCCGATAACCGCCGACAGGCGAATCTACGGTCAGAATAATCGCTTTAGCGCCATGTTTTACCGCTTGTGCAAGAATAAATTCGTTAAATTGATTATTCTTGCTCATATAAAGCTGGAAGAAGAACGGATTTTTCCCGGAAACGTTAGCCACCTCTTCGATGGTCTTGTTGCCATAGGTGCTCAACGAGAAAATCGAACCGACCTGCGCCATGCCTTTCGCCGTCGCCAACTCTCCGGAGGCGTGGGCCAGGCCCTGCGCCGCCATCGGTGCCTGGATTATAGGCGTTTTAAGCGGAATACCCAGTAGCTGCGTTGATAAATCGATCTCTTTTAACTCAATGCCCTGTAATACGCGCGGCATAATATATTTTTTGTCAAAGCTTTCGGTGTTGCTGCGAAGGTTATTCTCATCTTCGGCTCCACCGCGAATATAACCAAATGCCCCTTTCTCCATTCTGGCCTGAACGCGTGCTTCCAGAGAGGCTACGTTCGTCATTTTTATTGCTTTTTCGTCCGTGCTGGCTTTGTACTCTTCAGCATAAGCCAGGCCTGATGTTGCCAACATTACCAGCGAGACCACTACCCGAATGAGGTGATGAGTTTTCATCATTATTCCCTTTATTGCTTAACCGCTTCTGCCTGGATTTTTATATCGACAACTTTCGTCATCCCCATATCGACCAGATAATCTACCCCCCACTGGGTGCGATCTATTTGCGTGACAAAATCACCACCGCAAACCTGCGCCTTGAATATCGGGCTCATATAGCAGCCAAACTTGGTGGTGGTTAAGGTAACGGGCTTAGTTACTCCCTTCATTGTTAGCAAACCGTCAATAGAAACCGGTTTATTATCTTCAAAATGCCATTTTGTTGATTTAAATACCATTTCTGGATATTTTTCCGCATCCAGAATATCGCTACTGCGGATATGGTTATCAAACGTATCCACCCCGGTATTTAAGGCGCTTACGGGAATCGTCACGCGCATCTCTGCATCTTGCTTTTCCGGCTGATATTTCAGTTCGCCGCTAATAGCATAAAACCCGCCATGATTGGTTGAGGTCTGGAAATGATCGATATTAAATACCGCATTGGTATGCGTATTATCAAATTTATATACATCTGCATGAGCAGCACTTAATAAACCCAGAGACAGGACAGCACCAAGAAAATTCTTTTTCATTATATTCACTTTATATCTTAAATAAGGCGAAGTTATCTTAATGTTCCCTGTCCGCAGGATCGAGAGGGATAAACAGGAAGGACTGTTGCAAAAATAGAACGATGGAAAGGCCATGTCACAAAAACAGCGGCTCACGAATGAGTTTATGTCAGGGCTATTTCCGGAACCTGTACCGCCTTTGTGGCGGTACAGAAGGCAAACTGACTAACGCATGATACGATCGTCGACATAACGGCGCTTATCCGGCGCGGGCGGGAAATACTGATACAGCCAGGTTTCGCTGATAGCCTCCCTCTGGCAGCGCAGGAACATACGCATATCCACCGGTGCCGTAGAATCCGAGGTCGGATACCAGTCAAACTGGATACGATAACCGTCGAAAGGCTCAACGTAGAGGATCTCAATCTGCTTCGCCTCACCGCTGGAGAGCGTAATTACCGGCTCAATGCCTTTTGGCGCGGCCGCTTTCAGATCGCCGCCGACAAAATCAATAGCAAAACGGCGCGCCCATTTATCTGAGTAATGTTCGCCCGGCGCCCAACCTTCGGGAAAGCCGCCCATCCCTGTACGGGTCGCCATGACCCGCGCAAGCGGAGATTGTACCGGCGGCTGCGCGCTCCAGTACAAACGATAATTAAACGCCAGCGTATCCCCGGCTTTGATCGCTTTTTCCGGCTGCCAGAAACAGACCACATTATCCAGAGTTTCACCAGTGGTTGGGATCTCCATCAGGCTAACCGCGCCTTTCCCCCACTTACTGCGCGGCTCCACCCACAGGCTCGGACGTTTGTTGTACCAGCCCATCACATCCTGATAATGCGAGAAATCGCGATCGAGTTGCAGCAGGCCGAACCCTTTTGGGTTATCGTCCATATATGCATTGAACTGCAATTTCTGCGGATTATTCAGCGGGCGGCAAATCCACTCGCCGTTACCCCGCCACATCGCCAGCCGATCGGAGTCGTGAATTTGCGGGTGAATGGTGTCGCATACCCGACGTTCATTATTCCCACAGCTAAACATACTGGTCATCGGCGCAATGCCAAGTTGCTTTATATCTTTACGGGCGTAGAGATGGTTTTCTACATCCATGATCACCTGCGTTTTTTCGCAATGGATCACAAATTTATACGCGCCCGTCACGCTGGCGCTGTCCAGCAGAGCGTAAACGGTAAACGTAGTATCGCCCGGCTTCGCGGTGTCAAACCAGAATGCGGTGAAGTCAGGGAACTCTTCCTGGCCGTCAGTATAGGTATCTATCGCCAGCCCGCGAGCCGACAGGCCATACTGATAAGTATCATCTACCGCCCGGAAATAACTGGCGCCCAGGAAGGAGACGACATCGCGCCGCGCCAGTTCCGGCGCTTTAAAGACACGGAAACCGGCGAAACCGAGATCGCTCTGCCCTTCCAGTTGCGTCGTATCGACGCCGGCATCGTTGTATTTAAACAGTTCCGGGCGAAAATGAATCTCGCGAGCAAGATGCGTCGTCGTATCAACGGAAAACATGCGTACGCGACGACGAAAGCCCATCCCTACGTGGAAAAACTGAATATCGAGCTGCCGGTTGGCAACACCGTTCCAGAGTGAATGCGCCGCGTCATACTGAATGCTGTTATAGGCCTGCGGCGTCAGATTGGCGAGCGTATCCGGCAAGGGTCCCGGCGCGCCACCCCAGGGCTTTTTCGCTAACGCCTGGGCCATTGATTGCAGACCAGCAAAATCAAAACGGACAATTTTACCATCCGCAATATCGGATTCCGCGGCAAACGCCGCCTGAGAAAAGAGGGAAGCAATACCGCTGGAACCGCACACGGCGGCCATTGCCATTGAACCTTTAATAAATCGTCTACGATTCATACCTGAAAATGAGTCCTTCTGGTCTTGTGAATGGTCCCGCGCTGGTTTTTTCAGCAGCAAGAATGTGCCCGTTTCTGACCGCTCACTCTAGACAAAATTCATTAATAATCCAATTGTTGGTCGCCTGGAAACTGTGCAAAAGCGTAAATATTTTATGTCGATAAGAACCGACCTAATCGGATGTAAACCTCACGCAGCATTCTTCAGGTTATGAAAAGTTTATTCCAGACTAACGTGATGTTTCATGACTCGTTTAAACAGCGCCAGACGCGCACGCATAAAGCGGTTTTCCACTTTAAAACCGGCAAGTTTGTTCAGCCCAATCCGCAACAGACGATCTCGCCCCCGAATGCTGGCGGGCCAGCGAACCGGGCCGTGCAGCACGTCGCGCGTGCGGCTGGCATGACGAGCGAAATTCACCCAGTAATCCGCCACCTGCGAGGCAAAGGCCAGGTCATTCTCATTCACATAATGGCATGTGGGCTCAGCCCGCGTTAACGTATCGAATACATACGGTATTTCATTGCCATGACAGGCGCCATTCGCGTAGGTGTTATGCTCCGCTTCGGCGACATAATCAAACCAGTAACGCCAGCACGGTTCGCCGATCCGCTGCTGCGCTTGCATGACGACATAACCCAACGTGGTAAATACCATATCCCGACAGACCTGCCGCCCTAGTGCTTCGTCGCCTTTCACTCCAGGATAAAGCAGCCGGATTAACCCCAGGCCAACACGCCGCTCACGGCGCATTTTTTGAATTTGACCGGCAATATCGACGCCAAAAACTGCCAATACGCTGGCTTCATCGCTATTCGAGCCGATCATCACCGGTATTGGATGCTGTTTCGCCGCAAAGAAGGTTTCCAGCATCGGATGCGGCAGCACGACGTCGCCGGAAATCGGCGTCGGCGCAATTTTAAAAGGCGCGTCCAGCGGCCAAAACGTCTCTGCCGGTAAAGCGCGTAGCTGTTCGGCAGTGGCATGGGCTAAGCCAAGATGTTCTGCCAGCGCAACGCCTTTTTTTAGCGCCACCTCGCGGGGCGTATCCGGCAGCGTATAACCACTCTGAATAATCGCTTTATGAAAAAGCCCCTTCGCCAACGGCGAAGCCATCAACGACAGCACGCTGCGGGCGCCGGCGGATTCGCCAAATAACGTCACATTCTGCGTATCGCCGCCAAATGCGGCAATATTGTCCTGCACCCAACGCAGCGCAGCGATTTGATCGAGTAAAGCGAAATTATGAATACACTCCGCCTCTTCGCCTTCCAGCGCCGGATGCGCGAAAAAGCCCAGATGGCCAAGCCGATAATTGACCGTCACCACGATCGCGCCGCGCTTCGCCAGCGCTTGACCGTCATAGGGCGGCAAACTTCCCGCGCCAATAGTGTAACCGCCGCCGTGTAGCCAGACCATGACCGGCAACGGTTCATGACGTACGGCGGGAGCCCAGACGTTCAGGTAGAGACAGTCTTCGGAAAAATTTCCCGGATCGCCGCCGCCGAGTTCGCGACACCAGGTAATATCCTGCCAACTGGCGCAGGAGAAACAATCCGCCTGGCGCACATCCTGCCAGGGCGTAACAGGCTGCGGCGCACGCCAGCGTAGCTCCCCTGTTGGCGGCGCGGCATAAGGTATACCGCGCCAGATATGGATTTCTTCCTGTACGACGCCCACGATTTTACCGTGACGCGTCGCCACCAGCGGGATGGAGGGATTCAACATAACGCCTTCCTTTTACAGTATCCTCACAGCCTGTGAAGCTTACCGCTTTTAAAGCAGACCGCAACGGCGTTTACTGCGTTCTTCCGCTTCCTGATATAACGAAAATTCATCCCGTACAGCACATCCCAGCGCCTGTTCAAAGGCGTCGCGGCTGGCATTGCCGTGGCTTCTGGCCAGCGTTTCATTTCCCAAATTCGACTGAAAAATGCCGGCTGCGCTGACCGGAAGAAAATCTTCATAGGTAATCGGCTGCGCGATCACCCAACCGCGCTCAATAAGCGGCTGCGGATCGTCGCCAGGATGGATCGCCTGACGATGCGCCTCGCCGGAAGGCGTTAAGCGATAACGGAACCAAGCAAGCCCCTGCTGGCGAAGCAGAAATTCGCTATCCGGAAAGGTGTTAAAGACCTCCCGCAAATGGAGTTGATGCGTGAAGTTGTCCTTACCCGTTCCCGCCTTGTGCAACAGTTCGTCATATAATCGACGACCTTTTGGCGTCAGCGCGACGCCACGTTGCTCAATTTCGCCGAAGCGCGCCGTGTGCGTACCCTGCTTTTCATCAACGAAGAGCACCTGCTCTTCCAGAGCTTTGAAACTGGTTTGCCGCAACAGAATAGGCACTTCGCGGCGAGGCGGACCTTCGATAAGAATTTTAGGCGTAATGCCGCACTCCGGCATCATGGCCTGTACCCGGTCGATATCCAGAGTACGCGGCGTCAGATGGTTAATGTGGCATCCCGGAAAACAGACCACGTCGGCAATTAAACGATGCTCACGATGCAGGCTGCGGTACGTTTCTTCATCAACGGTAGCCTGACGATGCCAGCGAAAAGTCTCCAGCGTTTCACGGACGAACTCTTCGGCCTGAGCAGCACTAAAACCGCCCTGCTCGTCGTACTCATCCAGCAATTGTCGGCAGCGCGATGTAAAAATATCACGCTGCGATAAGATTTCCGCCGCCCGCTGGCGTAATGCCGCGTTTTCAATGAGCTCCAGGCGTAATAGCGAAGTGAACATGCGAAAGGGATTACGCGAGAGCGAAGCCTCGTCAATGGGACGAAATGCCGTGGAGTGCACAGGCACGCCCGCCTGAGAGAGATCGTAATAACTTACTGGGTACATCCCCATGATGGCGAATATCCGACGCAAGGTAGAAAGTTCTTCTGCGGTGCCAACACGAATGGCGCCATGTCGTTCCACGTTCAATCGCGCCAGTTCATCGGCATTAGCCAACTGCTCATGCAGTTTGGGATTATTTTCCAGCACCGCCAGATTCACGTCAGCCACAAGTTCCAGTAACGTACCGTACTGCGGAACTTCCTGCTGGTACATTGCCGACATTGCCTGCGAAAAGTGTTCCCGAATCTCATCTGCCGTGATGGTGTTCGCCATAATGTCATGCCTCCAGTGAATGTTACCTGGAGTGTAGAAAACCTCATCCATTCCGGGGAGAAGAATTTACAAACTGTGATCCGACCTGAATTCATTATGCAGAACGGATTGACATGAGCTGGCATATCCCCGACCAGATCGCGGCTTAACACGCTTAACGGCAGTTGAATCATCAGTAAAATAAAACAGTTGTAACTTGAAATGGTAAAATGTTAATAATATTTTGCTATCAGGTTATCAAAAACAAACAACTTTACTTGTCACCCGCACGGCTCTGTTTTTAACATCGCTTATGGAAAAAAATGGTCTGTTTAGTCAGCGCATTCGGTTGCGCCACCTTCATACATTTGTAGCCGTTGCGCAACAGGGAACTCTGGGGCGCGCGGCTGAAACTCTTAACCTGAGCCAGCCAGCGCTTTCTAAAACGCTGAACGAACTGGAACAACTCACCGGAACCCGTCTGTTTGAACGCGGGCGACTGGGCGCGCAATTAACGGTTCCTGGCGAACAATTTTTGACTCATGCGGTAAAAGTATTAGATGCATTGAATACCGCCGGGCAGGCGCTGAATCGCAAAGAGGACGCCAGCGCCGATGTGGTGCGTGTTGGCGCGCTCCCCACCGCTGCGCTGGGTATACTCCCGGCGGCTATTGGGCGGTTCCATCAACAGCAAAAATCGACCTCGTTACAGGTCGCGACCATGAACAATACGATGTTGCTTGCAGGTCTGAAATCAGGCGAGATCGATCTGGGTATTGGCCGCATGTCAGACCCGGAATTAATGGGCGGTTTAAATTACGAACTGCTGTTTTTAGAATCGCTTAAATTAGTGGTACGCCCCGGTCATCCCCTGTTACAGGAGACGATCACGCTCAGTCGGGTTATGGAGTGGCCGGTAGTCGTCTCGCCAAAAGGCACGGTACCGCGCCAGAATGCGGAAGCCCTGTTGCAAAGCCAGGGGTGTAAAATGCCTGCCGGATGTATCGAAACGCTATCCGCATCGTTATCACGACAACTGACCGTAGATTACGATTACGTCTGGTTCGTCCCCTCTGGCGCGGTTAAAGAAGATCTTCGCCAGGCGACGCTGGTCTCATTACCCGTGCCGACCCAGAGCGCAGGCGAACCGATAGGTATTCTTACGCGAGTTGATATCCCGCTCTCAACCGGGGCGCAAATGCTGATTGCGGCGATCCGTAAATCGATGCCGCTGTGATAGCGGCTGTCGGACATTAACCGCGCCCGCGGCTAAAATAGCCCGCTGGCGCGACGCTTATTAAAGGAAGGATGATCGCATCGTCGCGCCAGTATCCTGTAAATGAAACGCATCAACGGCTTGCGTCAAGCGGGCGGCCTGTTCTTCAAGCGAAGCGGCCGCCGCGGACGCCTCTTCGACCAGCGACGCGTTTTGTTGCGTAACCCTGTCCATCTCAGAAATCGCCTGACTGACCTGAACAATACCGCGACTTTGCTCATCAGAGGCTGCCGCGATGTCGAGCATAATATCGGTGACGCGTTTGACGGCATCCACAATCTCATTCATGGTGCTCCCCGCAGCGATAACCTCTTCAGATCCTTGTTCAATCAGGCTGACCGATGCGCCGATCAAGCCTTCAATCTCTTTTGCCGCCTGCGCGCTGCGACTGGCGAGGGTACGAACCTCACTGGCGACCACCGCAAAACCGCGTCCTTGTTCCCCGGCGCGTGCCGCCTCGACCGCCGCGTTCAGCGCCAGAATGTTGGTCTGGAAAGCGATACTGTTAATGACGGCGGTAATTTCCGAGATTTTTTTCGAGCTGGTGGAAATATTCCCCATCGTTTGTACGACCCCGGAAACCATCTGGCCTCCGCGGCTGGCTTTACCGGAAGCATCTTCCGCCAGTTTGCTGGCGTGATGCGCATTATCCGCATTCTGCTTAACGGTTGCCGTCAACTGTTCCATACTGGCCGCGGTCTGTTCAATGGCGGCAGCCTGCTGTTCAGTACGAGAAGATAAATCCGTATTACCAGCGGTAATTTCGCTGGTGCCTCGATAAATTTCCTCCGCCCCCTGACGCACCGCCCCTACCGTTTGTTGCAACGCATGCTGCATCTGCTGAAGATGATGGCTCAGGCGACCAATTTCACTGCGTCCTGTGGGCTCGTCAGCCATGGTCAGATCGCCCGCCGCAATGCGTTCGATACGTGACGCAGACTGCTGCAAGGGTTGTATCACCGTGCGACGCAGTACCATGAAGGTCATTAACGTCAATACCAGCGCCAACGTAAATGCGCCAATCATAAACATCATACCGAGCCTGGTACGTTGGTAAGCCTGCTCGCTAAGTAGTCTTGCCCGCTCGGTGCGCAGTTCAATCGCTTTCAACAGGACATGGTTATATGCTGCATCCAGTTGTTTTGCCTGCTCGTTTTCATGATTAATGATCGCTTCGAACATGCCATTTTTGGCAAATTTCAGCATCGGTTGCAGGCCGTTGATATAGGCGGTGTAGCGGGCGTTTAACTCGTTATCTAACGCGTCATCTGCGGGTGTTTTCACCGCTCTGGACATATAAGCGTTAAAGCCGTCCTGAGACTGCTTGATCCGCGTTTCCGCAGCGGCAATATTGGCTTTCATTTCATCCATTTCAGCAATCCGGCTCGCCGCGCCAGCGTGGATCATATTGATACGTGCGGTACGTAAGTGGTTAGCGCTGTTGGATAATCCCATCCGTACCTGAATCTCGTCCGTGACATCACGCTGATCGCGATCGGCCTGTAACAGAAAATAGCCTGCCAGCCCGGCGCTCAAAGCAAAAAGAAGAAGGATGCCACCGAGAATGGAGGAAAACAGCGGAACCAGCCGAATATGATGCAGGAAGCCCAGTTTATGCGAGGCTTGCATCGAGAATGTGTTGCCCATGACCGTCGACTCTCTTGTAGGTTTTATGCGTAAAACACGCCCGTTAGATAGTCATCGGCACTTCGTGACGTTTGCTTATCGCGAAAAGCATCGCCTTCGTCACATTTTCACAACATTCATTCCAGAAAATTCAGAAAAGCGCCAGCGGAAAATCCGCTGGCGGATGAATCAGTTATCGCCAAAGTGGATAACAGTACGGATGGATTTACCCTGATGCATCAGTTCAAAGGCATCGTTAATCTGCTCCAGCGGCAGGCGGTGAGTAATAAAAGGATCTAAACGGATTTTACCGTTCATCGCATCTTCGACCATCCCTGGCAGCTGCGTGCGCCCTTTCACGCCGCCAAAGGCGGAGCCACGCCAGACGCGACCGGTCACTAGCTGGAAGGGACGGGTTTTGATTTCCTGCCCTGCCCCCGCTACGCCAATAATAATGCTTTCGCCCCAGCCTTTATGACAACATTCCAGCGCTGCTCGCATCACGTTAACGTTGCCGATACATTCAAAACTGAAATCTACGCCGCCATCAGTAAGCTCAACAATAACGTCCTGGATCGGTTTGTCGTAATCATTCGGATTAATAAAGTCCGTGGCCCCCATTTCGCCCGCCAGCGTAAATTTTTCCGGATTCGTGTCGACAGCTAAAATACGCCCGGCTTTAGCCTGAACCGCGCCCTGAATAACCGCCAGCCCAATACCGCCTAAACCAAAAACGGCAACGGTGTCGCCCGCTTTCACTTTAGCGGTGTTATGGACGGCGCCAATACCAGTCGTCACGCCGCAGCCCAACAGACACACTTTATCCAGCGGCGCCTGCGGGTTCACTTTCGCCAGAGAAATTTCCGAGCAAACGGTATATTCGCTGAACGTGCTGGTTCCCATATAGTGATAAACGGGTTCGCCGTTATAAGAAAAGCGGGTAGTGCCATCCGGCATCAGCCCTTTTCCCTGAGTGGCGCGTACGGCCTGACAAAGGTTAGTTTTACCGGACTTACAGAACTTACACTCGCCGCATTCCGCCGTATACAGTGGAATAACATGATCGCCGGGTTTCAGGCTGGTGACCCCCTCGCCGACCTCGACTACCACGCCGCCGCCTTCGTGACCCAGGACTGCCGGGAATACGCCTTCCGGATCATCGCCGGAAAGGGTAAAAGCATCGGTATGGCAAACGCCGGTATGAGTGATTTTGACCAGAACTTCGCCTTTTTTCGGCGGCGCAACGTCAATCTCGACAATTTTTAACGGCTGACCGGGACCAAAAGCAACTGCTGCACGTGATTTCATATATCTCTTCCTGTTACGGTGAGGGAAATTGTTATTTTAGATAAGCGCGAAGAAGATGGCCGATTTCCGCCATCCGAACCGCGCGCTGATCTGGCGTAGTCTCCCCGCTGACCAGCTCATCTTTCAGATGGATTTCAACCATTTCACTCATCAGGCCATTAGACGCGCCGCGCACGGCGGCAATCTGTTGCAGAATCGCCAGACAAGGTTCGCCAGACTCAAGCGCCCGCTCCAGCGCTTCGACCTGCCCGCGTATGCGACGAACACGGGTAAGGATACGTTTTTTATCTTCAGGTGAATGCGGCATTCGACCTCCATATACTATAGGGGGGTATACTATCAGAATTTTATGTTTATGTAATTGTAAAATTACACACAATATAAAAATCAATAGCTTATAGATTTCCGGCATAGACCATCAAGAATCAGTTCACATTCAACATATTCAGCTCATGGGAACTTTTTCAGGCCACAGACAATAAACACCAAAGCTTTCTTTCTAAGCTGCAATGTTCTGCCCGACTGGGGCACAGAGGTAATGCCGGTAAATCCAGTCCCATTACCCAGAAGTAAATATTTGCTTAATAGTTTTTATTTACTCACCAGGTGGTAATGAATAAAGGTTATGATATGAAGATGTCAGTCTTGTAAGAACGTAACATCACAACTGCGATACACCGCCGACGGGTAGCGAAAATATCTCAACCCTGTGTCTTTCCAGGCTTAGTCAATGTGGACAAAAAATCAAATGAGCGTTATTTGAAAGATTTTTAATACCCAAAAGCGTCATCATTATTGTTAATTTGAAATCAATCTCAGGTAATAATCCATGCCTATTTCGATTTGTAAACATGGTGCTCCTTTTGTTGTTCAACATGAAAATCGGTACGGTTCCGGTGCAAGTCAGTCATCATCACTTTCAAAATCAATCCGCCATATTAGCAACTCTCATGAGGAAATAAAATTTATAAGTTGCTATAGTGCAAATGGAGCCTGTTTTTCCAATGCACAGATGCTAGCCAATGCCTCAGGGAGGCCTGTTATAGGTTACTATGGGAAAATAAATAAGTTAACAGCCAGTCTGGATAATAGCGGTCGTATATTCCGGCCACAGCATAAGCTTGCGGCCAATATTTGTTATGTAGGTAATCGGCTTCTGAGCGCTCCAGTTCAACTTGGGTTTGGCCTGAAACATCTGCTAACCTGTCACTCAAATGGTAATGTCAGATAAAGTGTCATGCCATGTCCTTCCCGGCATTGCTATTCCACAGCCTACAGATATGGGCGCTCAGTTCTTTCCTCAATCGTTGCTATGGGAAGTTCTGCCGTCATTTCACGCTCTTGCCAACCAGCATTTTATTAAAGCCTGACTTTTACCAGAGTAATTTCATAAGAGTGCCCATCTTCTGGTCTAAAAATAATAAATCTATTGTTATTTTTAGTAAAGGATTTCGACAAAATAAAACTATCATGATATCTGGCCAGGACGTAGTACCAGCCTCCATCATACAATATCATTTCGTATTCTTTCTTTAATTGTGGTTTATAGATTCCAACAAAAAAAGAAAATATAAAAAAATATATAATAAAACCAAGCATAACTATAGTGAAACAATGCCTTCGCACCCAACTGAGTTGCGTAAAACAAATCACTGGCATCAATTTACTATAAAAACGCATCCCCACCGATAAGCATAAAGCCACCAGTAAAATGATAAAAAAAGCTCCCACAAAAACGATTCTGTTAAGAGAGAAAACTCGATAACAATTGGAATAAAGAACAAAACCGCTGCCAAAAAAAGACGTAAAAAGCTAAGGTCGTGGATACGTGCTTTTTGCTTTACTAGAAAAAATAATAGAATACCCACTCCCCACGCTATTATGAATATAGCCATCAGGCTAATCGCATGGAATAGACTTCGGGCAATGTTGTCAGGGCCGACGCCTACATACCACCACGGGAAACCATAGTACGCGGAGACGCCCCAGCCATAAAAATAGGCGCTTCCCCATCCCAAACCACCTAAATAGGCCAAAAGCATCGAAGAGTTTTTAATAATTGAATCATCATTCATTATAGTTAACTCACTTAAGAAATATTTAATATGAAAATAGAAATCAAAATGTCACATAAAACACTAGCACTTTAGCAATAATAGTCGGATGATAAGTTTGTCTGTTTTTCCTGAGTATCAAGCCAGCTCATACTCACGCCAGCACACTAAAATCAGGAGTGGCTTCTTTTTTAGATCTTTGCCTTAGCCAGGCGCACACTCAATAATGATAGCAGTCAGATAATATGTACCAGGTATTAACCTCACGTTGTTGATGATATATTTACTTCGTTGAAAAACAATAAACATTGTATGTATTTTATTGGCGACGAAAAACTGTTAAAGAAGCGTAATTCCATATACACCATTTACCTGATTACTTTTCTTGCTAATATTTGCTAATTAATTATTTGCTAAAGCGTGTTTAATAAAGTAAGGAGGACACTATGCCATTGAGTGTTGGACAGGGTTATTTCACATCATCTATCAGTTCTGAAAAATTTAATGCGATAAAAGAAAGCGCACGCCTTCCGGAATTAAGTTTATGGGAGAAAATCAAAGCATATTTCTTTACCACCCACCATGCAGAGGCGCTCGAATGTATCTTTAATCTTTACCACCATCAGGAACTGAATCTAACACCGGTACAGGTTCGCGGAGCCTACATCAAACTTCGAGCCTTAGCGTCTCAGGGATGTAAAGAACAGTTTATTATAGAATCACAGGAACACGCCGATAAGTTGATTATTAAAGATGATAATGGTGACAATATTTTATCTATTGAGGTTGAATGTCATCCGGAAGCTTTTGGTCTTGCCAAAGAAATCAATAAATCACATCCCAAGCCCAAAAATATTTCTTTGGGTGATATTACCAGACTGGTATTTTTTGGCGACAGCTTGTCTGACTCCTTAGGGCGTATGTTTGAAAAAACACATCATATCTTACCCTCCTATGGTCAATACTTTGGCGGAAGGTTTACTAATGGATTTACCTGGACTGAGTTTTTATCATCTCCACACTTCTTAGGTAAAGAGATGCTTAATTTTGCTGAAGGGGGAAGTACATCGGCAAGCTATTCCTGCTTTAATTGCATCGGTGACTTTGTATCAAATACGGACAGACAAGTCGCATCTTACACCCCTTCTCACCAGGACCTGGCGATATTTTTATTGGGGGCTAATGACTATATGACACTACACAAAGATAATGTAATAATGGTCGTTGAGCAACAAATTGATGATATTGAAAAAATAATTTCCGGTGGAGTTAATAATGTTCTGGTCATGGGGATTCCCGATTTGTCTTTAACACCTTATGGCAAACATTCTGATGAAAAAAGAAAGCTTAAGGATGAAAGCATCGCTCACAATGCCCTGTTAAAAACTAATGTTGAAGAATTAAAAGAAAAATACCCCCAGCATAAAATATGCTATTACGAGACTGCCGATGCATTTAAGGTGATAATGGAGGCGGCCAGTAATATTGGTTATGATACGGAAAACCCTTATACTCACCACGGCTATGTACATGTTCCCGGGGCTAAAGACCCTCAGCTAGATATATGTCCGCAATACGTCTTCAACGACCTTGTCCATCCAACCCAGGAAGTCCATCATTGTTTTGCCATAATGTTAGAAAGTTTTATAGCTCATCATTATTCCACTGAATAAAGTTCCATCGGCTGCGGTACGCCTTGAGCAAAACACAACTCAATATCATAGTGCCGGTGGCATGAAAATATGATGCTATCTTTGCTGCCGATTGGTCAATAAGTGATACATAGTCTATGTTCAGTAAGACAAAAATGGATAGAGTCGATAAATCGCCACCGTAACTACAATACTCACTATCACACTGACGATAAAGTATGTTTTGAATGGCTGCTTTTGCGTTTTATGACGGAAGAGTTGTTGACCAACAATCGCCCCAGGCCACCCACCGACAACCCCAAACACCAACAAAGTGGATTCCGGCACTCTGCGCCAGGTTTTACGTGCCGCCGTTTTGTCTATACCGTAGATCGCCAGCGTTAGCACATTGGCGAGCAGGAACCACATCGCGACGGGATGCGATGTAAAAATGCTTCCGACCGCAGCGAAGATCCGGAGTAAATAACAAAAGCGGTTAAGATACATATCATTATGTCATAGCAATAATTAGGGGCATCGGAGCCCATTATACGCGATACATGCGCCTATGTGATGTAGAATTTTTTTCACTCAGCCAACGAGTCATTAAGGATTCATTTTTAATTACCATGGTAATCATAAGGTAATTAACGGCTGTGAACACGATTAAAATGGGTAAAGCCACCGAAAATGTTACCACCTTAACCGTTGCCAGGATAACTTAATGAAGAACCCTCTTTATTGCTGTTTGTTATCCGGTTGGCAGTCTCAGTTTTGGATTTATTAATCGTATTTATATTTATTACATAAGATGTACGATGTTAATTTGAGAATTTTATCTCAACAACCGTATATATTCAGATATTTCTGAATTAAGATTATCATCGATTAAAACAAGTTAACGTTTTGATAAACATAACAACATCGTCAGAAATCCTGATTTGTTGTCGTTTGTTCATGAGACAAATAATTTATATGCTTGCAAATATAGATAGCACGCAAATCAACTTAGCTCAAAAAATGTATTTGACAAGAAAAGATAAGTCTTTATATTGGCCCTGGATAGAGTGGTAAGATGATAATTAGAGACATGAAAGGCACCGTCATTGAAGCATTTATCTGCTTATCATGTAAATATGTATGCGTAAATGGAGCATAAACTATGTCCAGTATACTAATGTCTATGGTATCTTTACATTTTCACCTTTCATGGTGTCGCTGCACTCATATCCAGTTGATATCTCATGGTATATTCAATCCATTCCCTTTGATGATTCCTGTCAAACCTCCTGATTAAATTAGTTAACAGCGATGGAATACATAACGTTAAGTACTTTACGCCTGCAAATGTCAGGCTCACGCCCTAATGCTTAATTTATAATACGCATTACCTTACTACAGGAAATAGATAGCATGTTATCCAAAAAATTTGGCTTATCGATGATAGTGTTGGGAATAATGTCGTCTTCAGCGTTTGCTGATAGCATCGTTGAAGGGAGAACACTCAATGTCGCAGTATCACCAGCCTCTCCCCCTATGTTATTTAAAAGTGCTGATGGCAAATTGCAGGGGATAGATCTGGAGCTTTTTTCGTCTTACTGTCAGTCACGGCATTGTAAGCTAAACATCACCGAATATGCCTAGGATGGAATGCTTGGCGCAGTGGCGAGTGGTCAGGCAGATGTAGCATTTTCGGGAATTTCAATCACAGATAAACGTAAGAAAGTTATTGATTTCTCTGAACCTTATTACATCAACTCTTTTTATCTGGTCAGTATGGCCAATCATAAAATAACGCTCAATAACCTCAATGAATTAAATCAATATTCTATTGGATATCCTCGAGGAATGGCTTACTCCGACCTTATCAAAAACGATCTGGAGCCCAAAGGATACTACTCGTTAAGTAAAGTAAAATTGTATCCAACCTATAATGAGACGATGGCTGATCTAAAAAATGGCAATCTTGATCTGGCTTTTATAGAAGAGCCGGTTTATTTTACCTTCAAAAATAAGAAAAAGATGCCGATAGAAAGCCGTTATGTTTTCAAGAATGTTGATCAGCTTGGCATTGCCTTTAAGAAAGGCTCTCCCGTGCGCGATGATTTCAACTTATGGCTTAAAGAGCAAGGGCCACAAAAAATATCTGGCATTGTCGATAGCTGGATGAAATAGTAAGCTATGTCATCAGGTAATATGCTGGCTATCTTTTATTTCCTATTGGAAGGGATTGGTAATACGCTGCTTGTAACATTTACCTGTTTTCTCTCAGCGTTTTTGTTCGGGCTTACAGTCGCCGTATTACGGCGACTATCCCCCCTTCCACTACAGAAGATACTCGACGTACTGGTCTTTATTCTTCGGGGAATTCCAATACTTATTGCTGTTTTTCTTGTTTATTTTGGATTGCCATCGATTGGCATATATGTTTCACCTCTGGTGGCCATGAACCTCAGCGTCGGCTTAATCAGTGGGAGCTATCTTGCCGAGGTGTTCAGAGGGGCGCTTAAATTAGTTGAGCCATACGAAATTACGGTAGCGAAAGTAGCAGGAATGCGTCAATTACAGGTTATAATAAATATTGAACTGCCACAGATGTTGCGATTTTCTGTGCCCGGTATTATCAATGAGTTTTCTTCTGTATTAAAAGCGACGCCCTTTGCTTATACTGTAGGTATCGCTGAAATAACGAAGCAGGCAATGTCACTGACAGCCATCACGCTGAACGGGTTACAGATCTATACTCTTGCCGGGGTATTATATTTCATTATTTATAAAGTTTTTACTCTTCTGGCCGGAGTGTTTGAGAAAAAATATCGCATCAGTTGAACCATAAAAATAGAGGTGATACTCATGGCTTTACTGAAACTAAAAGAGATAAGTAAGGAATATTCAGGAAAAAAGGTTCTTGATACGGTTAGTCTGAAAATTCAATCGGGAGACATGAAAGTAGTCATGGGGCCATCAGGTTGTGGAAAAACGACGCTTTTACGCTGTCTGCTTCGATTAGAAGAACCTGATTATGGCAATATTTATTTTCACGGGAAAAATATTTACGACAAAGAATTTACTATTCTTGAGTTCAGAAAAAAAGTTGGTTGTGTCTTCCAGAATTACGCTTTGTATCGCCATCTTAACGTCATGGATAATATTACCCTTGCCCTATGTAAAGTGTTTGGCATGCCGGGACAACTAGCCCGGGAGAAAGCCTTACATGAGCTACAAAAACTTGATATGGCCTCGCATAGCGCGAAATACCCTTCGCAATTATCGGGCGGCCAGCAACAGCGCGTCGCCCTGGCCCGTACAATGGTCACCGACCCAGAACTCATTATTTTTGATGAGCCGACGTCTGCGCTTGATCCGCTCATGACTCGTGAAGTCGGAATGTTGATCAAGCAACTTCACGACAATGGCGTCACTATATTATGCGTCACTCATGATATTCGCCTCGCCAGATTACTAAGCGATAACGTAACGTTTCTTAATCATGGCAAGATTCGTGCAGAAGGCGCTTTTACCGATCTTGCCTTACGAGAAACGGATCCAGATATCCACTGTTTTTTTAGCGAGGCACAACGATGATCGCTGGCTGGTCTCTCTTCTTTAATGACCTGACTGAACAACTGCCACTTGTTGTGGACGGTATTAAAGAAACCTGTAAACTTGCGCTGATTGTTTCCATCACCGGTTTTTTGTGGGGAATTATTATTTTCTTTCTGAGCCTGAGCCATCGCCCCGTGGTAAAAGCCATAACTCGACTGTACATGGATTTCTTTATCGGTACGCCACTCATTCTTATTCTATTTGTTATCTATTATGGTTTACCTCAATCTGGCATTCACCTGTCCTCTTTTACCGTGGCGGTTACAGGTTTTACCTTGAATGTCGGCGCATATAATGCCGCGTACATGACAACGGCCTATAACGCATTGAATAAGTATGAAACGGAGGCAGCAGTCGTTCAGGGGTTGAACAAACGGCAGGTCTTTTTGTGGATTATACTGCCTCAGGTATTGCTGTCTTCCATTCCAGCCTTAACGAATCAGGTGATTAATAACCTTAAAGACAGCACCATCGTTTTTCTTATCCAATATACTGAGTTTTTCGCGCGAATTCAGGAGGTTGCTGCAACCAGCTTTAAATTCTTCCATGCTTACCTTTTTGCCGCCATAGTGTATCTTATTGGCGTTACCTTTATCGTCGGTTTGACCCGGTTTTTAGAGCATAGACTGCTTCGCCATTACGGTCAGGGTTACTGAGTTGCACTGCACTATTCTGATTAATTCACCACTGACATTATCAAAGTTATTTTTATTTAGTGTTGGTTAAGATTTTAACCTTCATTATTGCGTTAGGTGTCCATTCTGGTCTAAGTCTTACTCCATTGAGGATATTATGGCGCTACCACAACTATCAATATGGCAGCCCGGCGATGGGTTAAGAAAAATAAAGTATAAATATCATGTTTGTCTCATTGTCATATTCTCCGTCCTTATACGGTTGCTGTTTTTAACTGACCGCTACCTTTGGTGTGACGAAGCGTCCAGCGTGCTGATTAGTCGACATAGCGTAGATAATCTGCTATTCCATACCGCTTTTGACGTGCATCCCCCGCTTTATTATCTGTTACTGCATGACTGGATCATATTATTGGGTGATAGCATTGCAGCGGTACGCTCTCTCAGTCTACTCTTTGGGATCCTGACAGTTGTGCTGGTTATCGCGCTTACGCGATGGCTGGCAAATGAACGTACAGCCTTATTGGCGGGATGGTTCGCCGCCCTGATGCCGATGGCAGTTCATTACAGTCAAGAAACGCGCATGTACGCGTTAATGGGAATGCTAACGCTCGCTGCCGCGTTAGCATTGATGATGTGGATAAAAACACCCACCCATAATCGCTATCTTATCGCGTATGCTTTACTTATGACGTTCAGCTTTTACACCCATTATTTCACCCTATTTACACTTATTGCCCACTGGATCGCAGTAACAATATTATCCTGCCAAAGCCATAAAACGGCCTGCTACCTTAAACTTCCTGGCTGGTGGTTTGCTAACCTGGCGATTGCTGTCGCTTATCTCCCCTGGTTGCCCGTATTGTTTAATTTACTGACTCATCTGGCGCAGTTGAGAGCCGGTAATAATATCGGTTGGATTCCCCCCGTAACATGGCGTGACCTGCCTGCGATGTATTGGCATTTTTTTACCGGAAACAACGGACAGGGTTTTCCGTCGTTCATTCTGTGGCTGGCTGTGGGAGGTTTTATCGGTACTGTGGGGCGAATATCTTTATGCAACGGAGAATATGAAAGATATCAGCTGATATTATTTTGTAATCTGGTCATCCCTGTAATGCTGGTCTTAATCATTTCCTGGTGGATGCCGTTATTTATCGATCGTTATTTCTTCTTCTCATCGCTGAGCATTCCTCCCCTGCTCGCGGTATTACTTACCCGCGCAAAAAAAGCGGTTTGTGGCTTCTGGTTTATCTTATTCACCTTATTATTCGGCTATGGTTCATATCATAATAACCCTGAGCACATAGACGAGTTTAAACCACTGGTAAACTATATTAATACCCGTCACCAGCCTAATGATGCCGTGGTAGTCAGTAAAATGTTCGATTATTTAAGTTATGTGTATTGTAATAAGCGAGATTATCGTACGTTTCTTTATACACCGCCTAACGCTCATGGAACATCAGGCAGACCGAATGCCTATGGCTTTGGTTCACTGTTTTATGCGCAAGCCGATCAGACATATATTGATACTCTGACAACGCTTTCAAAAAGTTACCATCGTGTCTGGTTGGTAAGCGGCGGTAACTTTAGTCAGGATTATCCCTTGCCGTCAGAATGGCAAAATATCGCAAACTTCAGAAGTGGTAGATTTCAGGTACAGTTATTTGTAATACCGACTCAACAGGCGCGTCAAATGCAATGATTACCGTTTTTTATCCAGTGCAGTGATAAACAGTACTGCCACTGCCAGACCGCCTAAAAGTAAGGTCCAGCCAAACGCTTCAAAAACCTCAATCATATCGCCTCCAGGTAGGTGATATTAAATAAAGATGGCTATCTCAGCGTAACATTTAAAATATCAATTAATGTGCAATAATCGCTTTATGTGTTTGAATAAATATTGTTCTTCCTGCATTTAATTGCATTGTTATTATCAAAGGGCTTAATACGCGTACATCAACGATTATTAATTATCAGCTTATAATAATATGACTGTTCAATTCATTTATCAGCTATTATTATCCTCTATATTCTTTAAGATAGCCGCTTAATTCATAATATCTCCTTTATTCATCGCATTAAATTACTCACTCACCTGATTAATGCTTGCCTAACGATTGCTTCGTTGTTTTAATTCCAGCGCGAAATTATTTAGTGAGAGAACAATGAAGCATACACAACAATCAGGCGCAAAAGTCTATAACCCATTCACGCTTAGCTTATATGACTGGTGGGTACTCAATATCTCAAACAAATATGCATGGAAGTGTCCTACTGATACGCGACTACTTCCTTTCTTCCTGCATCACATGGGCGAGACTCACCTGGATATTGGCGTAGGTACAGGTTATTACCTGAAACATGCACCTGCGACTCATGCCATTTCGCTGATGGATTTAAATCCGGATAGCCTGAAAATAGCCGCCAGCCGAGTGGGTAATACGAAAATCCGCGCCACACTACAACACGATGTTTTCGACACGTTCCCGGCGGACTGGCACGGGCGCTTCGATTCCGTTTCGATGTACTATCTTCTGCACTGCTTACCCGGTGAGATGACAACAAAAGCGAAGGCAATTAAAAATGCCGGTATGGCGCTTAAACCCGGCGGCACACTTTTTGGCGCCACGATTCTGGGCAAAGAGGTTCCTCACAATGCTTTTGGTAAGAAATTAATGGCTGTTTATAACAAGAAAGGAATATTCAGTAATACCAATGATTCAGCCGATACGTTACGCAGCGTGTTGGACGAACATTTCGCTAAGGTGACTTTGGAGCAACATGGCGCCGTTGCGCTATTTTCCGCCACTATGCCACGTTCATTGTAAGTGTAGGCACTTCCGGGCGGTCGGCAGCGCGATCATGTGGGTTTAACCCGTTGATTAAACATTGGATTACGGAATAGTAATTGTTTATTTTATTTGTCATACAAATAAGTATAATACCCGCTTCCGATGTAGACCCGTCCTCCTTCGCCTGCGTCACGGGTCCTGGTTAGACGCAGGCGTTTTCTGTATGGAATACGCCATCCCCTCTGATAGATGCCTTGTTTGCCTAAAGCAGTTAACCCCGCCTGTAGCAAACGTCATACAGGACGGTCAGTTACGCTTACGCGGCATCATCCGTAACAGCGTATTGTCTTTCCAGAAATAGTGATGCATCAAAGCAGCGATGGCATGAAGTCCAATAACAAAATAGCCCAGATTCGCCAGCGTGACGTGCCAGGATTTCAGCATATCTACGCGTTCAAAGTTAGCTTCGGCGGCATGCGGCATAGTAATGCCAAATGCGACCCAGGGATTGCCGCGGTTATACATCATGACCAGACCAATAACAGGCAGCACGATAAATAACAGGTAAATCACCAGATGTCCTAAATGCGCCATTCCGGTCATCATCGGTTTTGGACGAGGAACAATGGGCGGCGTGGGATATTTCAGCCGAATAATCAAGCGCGCCACCATTAAAAGCAAAATAGTGATACCACATGAAACATGCGTCATATTAAACCAGGGCCGATAACTACGCGGCGCAAAACCGCGCAGTTCCATCGCGGCGTAAGCCACAATAACCAGAAAAAAGACTAACCAGTGAATACCAATTTGCAGGCCGGAATACTTATTGCCCATAGCGCGTCCTGAATGAAAACCGTAAAGCGACAACATAACCAGCTTTTATAAATAATTCATCAAATTTATGAGATGGTGGTCGCACTTGCCCGTTCACCCTCGCAAACGGGCGATTTTTAGCGTAACGCTCTCTGTTCTAACGCACTGCGCAGCGTCGTATCTGCCTGCAATACCTGCCATGCGTTTTCAATATCGCGTGGGATATCAACGTGAATGATAAAATCTTTACCGCGCGGTCCATACCCTGTTTCATCGTCACGCAAACGTGGCAGCTCGCCGGCAATCAGAGACAGATAACGCTCCACCGTCCAGATGCCCTCTTCAACGTTGGCAAAACGTGTACCGCCGTTAAGGTGGCGCAGTACCGGAACAAAACCAGGAAAACTCAGCCAGCGCGGCGCATCGGTGTCGTCGTTTGTCACGCGCCGGAATGCCGCGATAGTGCGCCGCTGCATGGTGGGGTCTTGCACAACGATAGCCGTGTTAATGTTTTCTTTCGCCTGACGGATCAGTGCGCAAGAGAAACGGGCATTTTCGCCGCAATTAGTTGACCGATCTTCCAGCCAAATTTTCTCAGCCGGAATATGCCAGAACTGGTTCGCGATATCCGCGAGGATCGCGGCTTCAGCGCGTCCGGTTGTGCGAATAGTGTGGTAGCGCGGATGCCGGGCAATCACGGCGTACAAAAACGGCGTCGAATGACCTATACCGCCGCTAATCAGTAAAGGAACGCCTTGCGCTTTGGCGATGCGACAGGCCGCGTCGATAGTGGGGATCACCGCATTGCCCGCCAGGACGACGCAATCCGACGAATAAGGTTGTTCGCCGGAAAAATCATTTTGCGCCAGCCACTGTCCGACGGTATTCACCGCCAGCAATGTTTCCGCAGAGAGCGCCGGAAATGGCGTTGTATTCATAATTCCTCCTTTTTGTTCCGAACTTGTACCGGATCGCTTTGAAAGACGTCGTCTCCTGGCTTTTTAGGCCGTAATCTGATCCATGGCCTGTAAAATACGCTTATCGGAAATAGGATAAGGCGTACCGAGCTGTTGGGCGAAATAACTGACACGCAGTTCTTCAATCATCCAACGGATCTCTTTAACATCATCATCTTCGCGACGCGCTGGAGGCAATTTATTTATCCATTGTTGCCACGCCTGCTGGACGCTTTCGACTTTCAGCATTTGCGCCCGATCGCGGTGCGGATCGACAGCCAGTTTCTCCAGCCGCTTTTCAATTGCCTGCAGATAACGCAGCGTATCGCCGAGACGTTTAAAGCCGTTGCCAGTCACAAAACCACGGTATACCAGACCGCTCATCTGCGCCTTGATATCGGAAAGCCCCAACGCCATGCTCATATCCACCCGCCCTTTCAGACGCTTATTGATATTGAATACGGTCGTCAGGATCCGCTCAACCTGCTTCGCGATATCCACCACAGTATCATTCAGCTCGGCGCGTACCTTTTCGTGCAGCGCGGTGAAACCTGCTTCGCTCCAAACCGGCCCGCCGTTGGCATCTATCAGCTTATCTACCCCGCAGGCGATACAGTCATCAATCAACTCCAGTACTTTGCCGTACGGGTTAAAGTACAGCCCCAGCTTGGCTTTATTCGGCAATTTCTCATGCAGATACTTAATCGGTGAAGGAATATTGAGCAACAGCAGACGGCGTAAACCGCACCACATCGCCTGTTGTTGTTCCAGCGGATTATCAAACAATTTGATAGCGACGCTGTCACGCTCATCCACTAACGCTGGCCACGCCTTCACTTTATAATTACCGCGTTTCTGTTCGTAGCTTTCCGGCAGCTCGCCGAAACTCCAGATATGCAGCCCGCTCTGCTCGATGCCGTCATCCGCCACCGCCGAGAGCGTCTCCTGCACTTTGCCTTTCAGCGCATTTTTAAGCTCGGCGAGCGAACGCCCTTCCTGCAGTTTCTTGTTTTTGTCATTCACCACGCGAAACGTGATTTTCAGATGCCCGGGCACCTGATCCCAATGCCAGTCTTCCCGGTCGACCGTGACGCCGGTCATCCGGCGCAGTTCACGCTCCAGAGCGTCCAGCAGCGGCAGCTCCAGCGGCGTTACGCGACCCAAAAACGCTTCAGCATAGTTTGGCGCCGGAACAAAGTTGCGACGTACCGGTTTTGGCAACGATTTAATCAGCGCAATCACTAATTCACGGCGCAGCCCCGGGATCTGCCATTCAAAACCGCTCTCGTCAACCTGGTTAAGTAGCGGCAACGGAATATGGACGGTCACGCCGTCAGCATCCGCGCCCGGTTCAAACTGATAGCTCAAACGCAGCTTGAGATTGCCCTGGTGCCAGAAATTCGGGTAATCCAGTTTGCTGATTTTTTCCGCGCCTTCTTTAATCAGCATACTTTTTTCAAAGTTGAGCAGATCCGGCGTCTCGCGGCTGATTTTTTTCCACCAACTATCAAAGTGGCGGGCGGAAATAACGTCATGGCTAATACGCTGGTCATAAAACTCAAACAGGGTATCGTCATCCACCAGGATATCGCGGCGGCGAGATTTGTGCTCAAGTTCCTCGACTTCCGCACGCAATTTCAGATTCTCACGGAAGAAGGCATGACGGGTTTGCCAGTCCCCCTCCACCAGCGCATGGCGGATAAACAACTCACGACACAACGCCGGGTCAATCTGGCTGTAATTCACCTTGCGCGCGGCGACAATCGGCAGACCGTAGACAGTAACCTTTTCCGTCGCCATCACCGCGCCTTGCGCCCGCTCCCAGTGCGGTTCGCTATATGAACGTTTAATCAGGTGCTGGGCTACCGGTTCCACCCATTCTGGCTCAATGCGGGCAGCGATGCGCCCCCACAAACGGCTGGTCTCCACCAGTTCTGCGACCATTGTCCATTTCGGCGGTTTTTTGAATAAACCGGATCCGGGGAAAATAGAGAATCGGGCGTTACGCGCTCCGGTGTACTCTTGTTTATCGGCATCTTTCATCCCGATATGCGACAACAGCCCCGTTAACAACGCAACGTGAATTTCCCGGTACTCTGCGGGTTCGCTGTTTACCGGAATCCCCAGCTCTTTTACCACCTGACGCAGTTGGGTATAGATATCCTGCCACTCACGCACGCGTAAATAGTTCAGATAGTCGGTGCGACACAGACGGCGGAATTGATTCGACGACAGGGCCTTTTGTTGCTCGCCGAGGTAATTCCACAGGTTAACAAACGCCAGAAAATCGGATTCCTTATCATGAAAGCGCCGGTGTTTCTCATCGGAAGCCTGCTGCTTATCCACTGGGCGCTCGCGCGGATCCTGAATAGAGAGTGCGGAAGTAATGATCATCGCTTCGCGCACACAGCCATGCTTTTGCGCTTCCAGAACCATACGCGCCAGGCGCGGGTCGACCGGCAACTGGGATAATTGTCGGCCCAGCGGCGTCAGCTTATATGCCGTTTGCTGTTCGTCGGCGGTAATCGCCCCCAGCTCTTCCAACAAACGCACGCCATCCTGAATATTGCGCTTATCCGGCGCTTCAACAAACGGGAAGGCGGCGATGTCACCCAGCCCCAGTGCGGTCATCTGCAAAATAACCGACGCCAGGTTGGTACGTAGAATTTCCGGGTCGGTAAATTCCGGACGTGACAAAAAGTCATCTTCCGAATACAGACGAATGCAAATCCCTTCCGATACGCGTCCGCAACGCCCTTTACGCTGATTGGCGGAAGCCTGTGAGATCGGTTCAATCGGCAGGCGCTGCACTTTAGTGCGGTAGCTGTAGCGGCTGATGCGCGCAGTGCCAGGATCGATCACATACTTGATACCCGGCACCGTCAGCGAGGTTTCCGCCACGTTAGTCGCCAGCACGATACGGCGTCCGCTGTGCGACTGGAAAACGCGGTTCTGTTCGCTGTTCGACAAGCGTGCATACAGCGGCAACACTTCGGTATGCCGTAAGTTCAGCTTGTTCAGGGCATCGGCGGTATCGCGGATTTCCCGCTCTCCGCTCATAAAAATCAGGATATCGCCGGGACTTTCACGCCCCAGTTCATCAACAGCGTCGAAAATTGCCTGTAGCTGATCGCGTTCAGTGTCGTCAGCCTCTTCCACGATGGGGCGATAACGAACTTCTACGGGATACGTTCGGCCAGAGACTTCGATAATCGGCGCGTTATTAAAGTGGCGCGAGAAGCGTTCCGGGTCGATGGTCGCAGAGGTAATAATCACTTTCAGATCGGGGCGACGCGGCAGAAGCTCTTTCAGATAGCCGAGCAAGAAGTCAATATTCAGGCTGCGTTCATGCGCTTCATCAATAATGATGGTGTCATACTGCATCAATAGTCTGTCCTGCTGGATTTCCGCCAGCAGGATACCGTCCGTCATCAGTTTGACCATGGTGTTGCTACTGACATGATCGCTGAAACGAACTTTATAGCCGATGCAGCCGCCTGGCTCCGTTTGCAACTCTTCGGCAATGCGGTTAGCGACGGTGCGCGCCGCCAGGCGACGCGGCTGAGTATGACCAATAAGTCCTTTAATTCCACGTCCCAGTTCCATACAAATTTTCGGCAACTGGGTGGTTTTACCGGAACCGGTTTCCCCTGCTACGATCACTACCTGATGATCGCGGACCGCTTCCAGAATGTCCTGTTTCTTCTGGCTAACAGGCAGATTTTGCGGATAAGTGATTGAGGGGCGCGCCGCTTCACGGAGGGCGACTTGCGCCACAGCCTGTTCAATTTCTTTCGCCATCGTCTGGAAAATGGCCTGTTGCGCATCAGGATTTTTTACTTTCTTTACGCCATGCAGGCGGCGCGCAAAGCGCTGTTTGTCGCGCAGCATCAGTGCATCCAGCCGCTGCTGTAACACCTGAAGCGTCAACGTAGATTGTTCAGTCATAAAGCTCTTGGGCAGCATTCTGCCTGTTTAAAATCGTTTTAAATGATAGGTATAGAGTACCACATTGGGGCTTTTTTTGTGTTGTTCAATAATTTCGAACAAAGGGTTCGATATATTGCGCTATCCCTGCGACATATTTGTGAATAAAGTGTCAACAAGCAACGGGGCACGCCCCTTCAAACACATAAAAGGAAACACCCATGAGCAAGGTATTAGTTCTTAAATCCAGTATTCTGGCAGGGTACTCTCAGTCTGGTCAGTTGACTGACTATTTTATTGAACAATGGCGCGAAAAACACGTCGCAGATGAAATTACTGTCCGCGATCTGGCGGCCAACCCTGTTCCGGTGCTGGATGGCGAGCTGGTGGGCGCGATGCGTCCGGGCGATGCGCCTTTAACGCCACGTCAGCAGGACGCTCTGGCGCTGTCTGATGAACTCATTGCTGAACTGAAAGCCCACGACGTCATCGTTATTGCGGCGCCGATGTACAATTTCAATATCCCGACGCAGCTGAAAAACTACTTTGATCTGATTGCCCGCGCCGGTATCACTTTCCGCTATACCGAAAAAGGCCCGGAAGGTCTGGTAACCGGTAAACGCGCGGTGGTTCTCTCCAGCCGCGGCGGTATCCATAAAGACACCCCGACGGATTTGATTGCGCCTTACCTGAAAGTGTTCCTTGGTTTTATCGGTATCACCGACGTGAATTTTGTCTTTGCCGAAGGCATCGCCTACGGGCCGGAAGTGGCGGCTAAAGCTCAGGCCGATGCAAAAGCCGCGATTGACAGCGTCGTGGCCGCTTAAATATTTTTGCCTCCCGTTTCGACGGGAGGCAACGTCTCCGGTTCGTAGCGCAAATATCCTACCACGCCGCTACTGCCGCCATCGCTGGGATGCGTTACCCCATCATTGACTTCAACGCAGGCGAAATCAAAAGGCGACACATTTTCGATGCACGCCACATTGACCCCATATTGATCGGGATTGGATCGGCGCTGATGAAAAGTATATATCCCGCATACCGAACAGAAAAAATGCACCGCCTTGCCCGTATTGAAGCGATATTCGGTAAGCTTATCCTGCCCTTTTAGCACTTTAATACCCGATAGCGGCGCAGACACTGCCACCGCTCCGCGCATCCGGCAAAACGAACAGTTGCAGCGCCTGGCGGTATGAAAGCCATCGCTAAGTTGAACGGTAAACACGACGCTGCCACAATGGCAAGCAGCAGATAATTTTTCAGACGTCATACCTGGTTACTCTCGCGAATAGTGATACCAGTCGACAGTATAGAAATAGCCTTCCGGTTCGCCTAATGTAAATACGACCTCCGTATTCAAAAATTACCAATATAAAAATGCATTTTGCGGTAAAAAAATTGTCGGGAAGCGGTTATTTACGCATCCATTTGCCATTAATTCCCTGGACATATTCTCCCGGCCTGGCGCGCTCAACCAGTTTTTGCCCTGCCATCTTCGCCACCTCGTCCACGGGAAGATGATTGCTATCCGCTAACTGCTGATAACTGGCGCGGCGGGCATGATTAATATCAAGCACCAGTTTCTGGGTTTCGGCATCATTCTTTAAGGCCACCAGATAGCCATTCAGCGTTTCCCCGACCCGGCCCTGCGTGCGCGCTTCGTCCAGGGTTAAGACCCACACAGAAGGTGTGAGCAAGCTCAGCGTCAGCACCCATAGCATTAAATACTTTTTCATTATGGCCTCAGAATAGATCGCTGCGTGATTTCAGGAGTTCTTCAACATCTTTATCGACTTTGATATGTATTTCATGCTCGATCTTTACATTCATGTTGATGGTAATCGGCTGTTCCGGCGCGGCGACTTCAATACGTGGCGTGCAGCCCACCACGATAAATGACGCAAGCGCTGACAGCATGGCAATACTCATTTTCATTATTTATCCTCACAGTCCTTGTCTTTCCGGCAAGAAGGTTGCGGCAACGCTGTATTTTGTTCAAGCCATGCCTGTAAATTGTCGCCAAAACGCAAACTGCGCCACAGCGTAAACACATTTTCTTCATGGGTATAGTTCAAGTTAACGATCGCGGTTTTACCATCTACCCGGCTTTTGCCGGTAATAGCCGCCTGCATCGTTAGTACGCCCAGGTTATCAACGTTAATTTTCGTCCACGAATGCGTAATCTCCATATAACGTAGCCAGTTGATCGCCGAGCCTGCCGTGACATTATCCTTCACCACCGCATCCGCAGTATCTTTATCGATACGCAACGTCATTGGCCCAGGATTCGTAAGCCAGCCATCTTTGATTATCCATTTTTCATTGTTCAGCCACAGCGGCAGCGCGCCGCTGACCGGACCAGACATGGCGAATTGCTTTGGATTTATGGCGCTAATCAATTCGCTGGATGAAATATTTTGCACCCGCAAAAGCGCCGGGTCGTGCTGCGGCATTCGCAACTGTTTCATAATGATTTGACCGCCCAGCACGTCTACGCTGACATCGCTTAGCAGTAATGGATTCGACTCGCTCCAGGGATAACCGCCCTGTAAATCAGCGGTGATATTTTTCGCCGTGACCTGGTTAACTATCCCGGCGATACGCAGCGAGATGGGCCCGCGCGTCCCCAATTGCCACGCGCCGTTGTGGAAGCGAAATGGCAGAATGAAATCGACGCCGTTGATTTTGTTATCCGGCATCCAGGCGCTGCCGCCTTTTAACACGCCGTGTCCACCTGCTTCAAACCCCTGCCCCTGTGCGGCGGAAAAAGCCACCTGCGCATACAGTGAGCCTTCGCGCAGCGTCATTTTCCAGTCCGGTGGAAGCAACGGCTGGAAAACGATAAGCGACTGCTTCGGCCACCAGGCCTGTCCACGAAGGCGTTCGCCATCCCAGCGCCCATTCAGCCGTACCGGCCCTATCGCCCCCGCCCGAAGGTCGCCTTTAAACTGGAACAGGGTTGGCTCTCGCCCTTCAACGCTAAAATTAAGGGTAGAAGGCGGCAGCACGCTCCCACTGGTAAATACGGTTTTCCCCGCCACCAGAGACAGCGCGCCCTGTAGCGACGGCGTTGTGGCGTCGCGAACCCAGACAATAGGTTTATTCAGCGCCAGTCTTGGCGATGTGACAGTCATTGCGCCATAGTGCAACTGATCAAAACCGGTGGACAAACTGGTCAACCTGATGGTGTTATCATGCCATTCGCCCTGTCCGGCAATATCCCAGTGGGCGCGCATTGGCGTAAAGCTTCCTTGCCCCCAATAGCGCCACCGCCAGCGACCAGCATCAGGGAGAAAATCATTGGCCAGGCCATCAAGATGAAGAACGAAATCGCCCATCTCATTTTCGTGCGCCCGTAAAATAGCCTGTAATCGGCCATCAACGCCGCGCGGCGTCACCTTAACGCCCGCCAGCGGCCAACGAATTTCATCAATATCTAACGCATCAATCACCCGCCCGCGCGAGCGTAGCAATGCGCCAGGTGCAAAGGTGAGCTGCGGATCGGCCAGACTGCCGCGGAACATAGCGGGCAATACGGCATAAAAGATTAAATCCTTCTGTTTAGCCTCGCCGGTAAGCTGTAGAGGCATCTCACTGCTATCCATGCTGAGTTTTCCCGGGCCGATAGTCAGTACAGCGTTCGCTTTACCGGCATCGCCCTGGGTCAGAATATTCAGGCGTCCGCTGACTTGCGCATTATCCGGCCCGGCTTGCCAGTTATCGATATTAAAAGCCAGACGTCCGCTCAAGGGGAATCCCTGATATGGCCAGTTCCAGCGGCCATCGCTGATGGTAAGCCGCTGACGCGTTACCGCCCAGGGGAGATCGAGAATCGGGTCAGGATTACCTCGCGCCATCACGATGAGCTGTCCGGCGTTATCACGCCACTCCAGTTCCGCATCCACCAGCGACGGTTCCTGCGGCAGACGCAAGGTCGCTGCCGCATGACCGCTGACCGGCAGGCCATCCGGTACCAGCGGCAACACAAATTCCCCCGCCAGGCTAACGGGAGGCTGGTTGGCCAGCGCGGCGATCTCCAGTTGGCTCACCGTCAATGCCTGACCGCGTAGCTGCCCTTGAAATTTTACTTTTTCGCCCTGATAACGTATCTGCTGAATGACCGGCGTCATGGAGATCGCCAGCTTGCCCTGCCATTCCGGCCAGGGCGCGAGAATGACATTATCGATGTTAATCCAGGTATTGGGCAGCATTGACTGCCACTGCGCCAGCGTACGCGGCGCGGCGGGAGAAGCTTCCGTAGCGGGCAGTTTCGCCAGGCATGCGGCATCCAGTTTAAGGCTTTTAATATTCAGCAACCAACGGCTGGGATGCGTCAGTTCCGCCTGGGTAATATGCGCTAACGAACAATCATTGACCAGATAGCGAAGATCGGGAATCACTAACCCATGACGTGTCAGGCGTGGACTTTGTTCCAGAGCGATACGGGTACCGACGGGTAGCCAAATTCCCGCCAGAGTGGGAACCCACAGCCCGAGGGTCATCAGTAGCGTCAGAGGGATAAGAATCAGCAGTAACAGTAGCGCAAGGGCGGCTTTATATTTACCCTTCATGGGCCATTAATTTCCTGATTTAACGAAAAATTCAGTCGGCTATCTCTTTATTTTGGCATGATTGCCCGCACATAGCCTAATAGTTCATGTTGCAGGGGCGCCCTCCGGCTATTTGAGGCGTTGTGGAGAATGATAACCTAAAATTATTCATTATATGTATGACTATCAATTATTTTTGATTTTTTGTAAGATAATTTTAAGCATATTTGTGTGATTCAAACATCACTGGAGAAGGTCATATGAAACTCGCCGTCTATAGTACCAAACAGTATGACAAGAAATATCTACAGCAAGTGAACGAAGCGTTCGGTTTTGAACTGGAGTTTTTTGATTTTCTGCTAACCGAGAAAACGGCGAAAACCGCCAATGGATGTGAAGCAGTTTGTATCTTCGTGAATGACGACGGGAGCCGACCGGTACTGGAAGAGCTGAAAAAACACGGCGTGAAATACATCGCGCTGCGTTGCGCCGGATTTAATAATGTCGACCTGGATGCCGCAAAAGAGCTCGGTTTGCAGGTGGTGCGCGTACCGGCTTATTCTCCGGAAGCCGTCGCTGAACATGCGATTGGCATGATGATGACATTGAACCGCCGTATTCACCGCGCTTATCAACGCACCCGCGACGCTAACTTTTCCCTTGAGGGACTGACCGGCTTTACCATGCACGGAAAAACCGCTGGCGTCATTGGTACCGGTAAAATCGGCGTCGCCGCGCTGCGTATCCTGAAAGGCTTTGGAATGCGTTTACTGGCGTTTGATCCCTATCCCAGCACCGCCGCGCTTGATCTCGGCGTCGAGTATGTGGATCTGCAAACGTTGTTTGCCGAATCGGATGTCATTTCCCTGCACTGCCCGCTCACGCCGGAAAACTACCATTTACTGAACCATGCGGCATTCGACCAAATGAAAAATGGCGTTATGGTCATTAATACCAGTCGTGGCGCGCTGATTGATTCCCAGGCGGCTATCGAAGCTCTGAAGAATCAGAAAATCGGCTCGCTGGGGATGGATGTGTATGAAAACGAACGCGACCTGTTCTTTGAAGATAAGTCAAACGATGTTATCCAGGATGATGTTTTCCGCCGTCTGTCGGCCTGCCATAACGTACTGTTTACGGGGCACCAGGCATTCCTGACCGCAGAAGCGCTGATCAGCATCTCTGAAACCACGTTACAAAACTTAAGCCAGCTTGAGAAGGGCGAAGCCTGCCCGAACGCGCTGTTCTAATCCTGTCGCTCCCCTGCGCTCAGGGGAGCATTTTCGGATAACCCCTGAAGATCTATCCGGTCATATCATTACTATAGTCAGTGTTAACTATCAGATTACAGAGAATATCAATGAAGAAAAGCGTCACGCTGGTCGCCCTGAGCATCATAATGACAGGGTGTGTGAGCAGTGGAAAAGTGTCCGTCAAACGCGAGCAACTGGAGCACCACCGCTTTGTTCTGGAAAGCGTAAACGGTAAAACGGTCACCGGCCCGGAGCTCAGCTTTGGCGAGGACATGACGGTATCCGGCAAAATGTGCAATCAATTCACCGGCGAAGGAAAACTGTCGGACGGCGAATTAAAAGTGAAAAATTTAGCGATGACCCGAATGATGTGCGCCGATCCACAGCTTAACGCGCTGGACGGCCCCCTCAGCGAGCTCTTCAGCAAGGGCGCACAGGTCGATTTAACCGCGAACCAATTAACGCTGGCGACGGCAGAAACAACGCTAATGTATAAACTGGCGGATTTAGCGCACTAAGCCATTAAGTGAAAAGTTATACGCGTCAGGCGAAACGCCGCGCTTAATAACTCCCGCAGCTTCCGGCGGCAAGCGACTGTTCGCTACAACGTTTGCCGTTGGGTAGCGCGCACATACCAATTACTGAACCATCAAGCTGCCGGGCCGCTGAAAGCGAACCGCCAATCATAGCGCAATTCGCTTCGCCGGCGCTGGACATCGCCGCTTTCATCCCTGGCGAAACATGTGCCGCGGTTGCCTGCTGAACAGGTTCGCTACTGCAAGCCGACAATAATAACGCGGCACATCCCACCCAAAACGCTGCGCGCATTTCTCTCCCCTCTGTTTATTCATCCAAACGACACCGCCCTAAATAATAGGCAGCAGAAACTGACGCGTCGAGAGGCAAAGCGCGCATTTATGCGCTTCATTAACATTTATTGGCAATTTTTTACGTCTTTTCGGCAAGAAATCGCCATTCTCCTCCCGCCAGGGACACAAAAGCGAAAATGGGGCTTGAAGGGCTTTGCTAAAATAAAAGGATAACTACAGGATGCGCTCACGATTATGCGTGTCCCTCTTTTTTGCGCAATGTAAGGGTGTCATATGCAAACAATTGACGGTAATGGCGCAGTAGCGTCGGTGGCGTTCCGTACCAGCGAGGTTATCGCCATTTACCCGATTACGCCCAGTTCAACAATGGCTGAACAAGCGGATGCCTGGGCCGGCAATGGGCTTAAAAATGTCTGGGGCGATACGCCGCGTGTGGTAGAGATGCAGTCGGAAGGCGGCGCGATCGCCGCCGTTCACGGTGCGTTACAAACCGGTTCGCTTTCTACGTCATTTACATCATCGCAGGGGCTGCTGCTGATGATTCCAACGCTGTATAAACTGGCGGGGCAGCTCACGCCGTTTGTACTGCACGTTGCCGCGCGCACTGTCGCCACACACGCGCTTTCTATTTTTGGCGACCATTCCGATGTGATGGCGGTCCGCCAGACAGGCTGCGCGATGTTATGCGCCGCCAGCGTTCAGGAAGCGCAGGATTTTGCGCTGATCGCACACAGGGCTACGCTGAAAAGCCGCGTTCCGTTTATTCATTTTTTTGATGGCTTCCGTACATCGCATGAAATCAACAAAATTATACCGCTAACGAATGAAACCATTCTGAACCTGATGCCGCAGGCGGAGATCGACGCTCACCGCGCCCGCGCGCTGAATCCGGAACATCCGGTGATTCGTGGAACTTCAGCGAATCCGGACACCTACTTCCAGTCTCGCGAAGCGACCAACCCGTGGTACAACGCCGTTTATGATCATGTTGAAGAGGCGATGAAGGCATTTGGCGACGCTACGGGCCGTCAGTACCAGCCATTTGAATATTATGGCCATCCCCAGGCTGAACGCGTCATCATAATGATGGGCACCGCCCTCGGCACCTGCGAAGAGGTCGTGGACGAGCTACTGATACGCGGAGAAAAGGTCGGCGTTCTGAAAGTCCGTCTGTTCCGCCCCTTCTCCGCCAAACATTTGTTACAGGCATTACCGGAAACCGTTCGCGCTATCGCCGTGCTGGATCGCACCAAAGAGCCTGGCGCCCAGGCCGAGCCGCTTTATCTGGACGTGATGACCGCACTGGCGGAGGCCTTTAATAATGGCGAGCGCGAAACGTTGCCGCGCACCATTGGCGGCCGTTATGGGCTATCATCCAAAGAGTTCGGCCCGGCGTGCGTACTGGCGGTCTTTAATGAACTCAGCCGTGCGAAACCCAAGCCACGGTTTACGGTGGGCATTTATGATGACGTTACTAACCTCTCGCTGCCATTACCGGAAAATACCCTGCCCGGCAGCGCTAAACTTGAAGCGTTATTTTACGGTCTGGGAAGCGACGGCAGCGTATCCGCCACGAAAAATAATATTAAAATTATCGGTAATTCTACGCCGTGGTATGCGCAAGGTTATTTCGTTTATGACTCTAAAAAAGCTGGCGGGCTCACGGTATCGCACCTGCGCGTCAGCGAAAAACCCATTCGTTCCGCTTACTTAATTGCTCAGGCGGATTTTGTCGGCTGCCATCAATTACAGTTTATCGATAAATATCAGATGGCGGAGCGTCTGAAGCCCGGCGGTATCTTTCTGCTTAATACGCCGTACAGCGCCGACGAGGTCTGGTCGCGTCTGCCGCAAGAAGTTCAGGCGGTGTTGAATCAGAAAAAGGCGCGTTTTTACGTGGTTAACGCGGCGAAAATCGCCCGCGAATGTGGACTTGGCGCCCGCATCAATACCGTCATGCAAATGGCTTTCTTCCACCTGACGCATATTCTTCCGGGCGATAGCGCCCTGGTTGAGCTGCAGGGCGCGATTGCCAAAAGCTATAGCAGCAAAGGACAGGATCTGGTTGAGCGTAACTGGCAGGCATTGGCTCTGGCGCAGGAATCGCTGGCGGAAGTGCCGTTGCAGGCGGTTAATCCGCATAGCGCGCATCGCCCGCCGGTCGTCTCCGACGCCGCGCCGGATTTCGTGAAAACCGTTACCGCCGCCATGTTGGCGGGCCTCGGCGACGCACTGCCTGTTTCCGCCCTGCCGCCGGACGGAACATGGCCAATGGGCACCACCCGCTGGGAAAAACGCAATATCGCCGAAGAGATTCCTGTCTGGAAAGAGGAACTGTGTACACAATGTAATCACTGCGTCGCCGCCTGCCCTCACTCGGCGATTCGTGCAAAAGTCGTTTCCCCGCAGGCGATGGAGAACGCGCCAGCCAGTCTGCATTCGCTGGACGTGAAGTCCCGCGATATGCGCGGCCAGAAATATGTGCTGCAGGTCGCGCCGGAAGACTGTACTGGCTGTAATTTATGCGTAGAGGTCTGCCCGGCTAAAGATCGGCAAAATCCACAGATCAAGGCTATTAACATGATGTCGCGCCTGGAGCATGTGGAAGAAGAGAAAGTGAATTATGACTTTTTCCTCGACTTACCGGAAATCGATCGCAGCAAACTGGAACGAATTGATATCCGCACATCGCAGCTTATTACGCCGCTGTTTGAATATTCCGGCGCCTGTTCCGGCTGCGGTGAAACGCCGTATATTAAACTGCTGACTCAGTTATATGGCGACAGAATGTTAATCGCTAACGCCACGGGGTGTTCCTCTATTTACGGCGGTAACTTACCCTCTACGCCTTATACCACCGATGCCAACGGACGCGGCCCGGCGTGGGCGAATTCGCTATTTGAAGATAACGCGGAATTTGGCCTCGGTTTCCGTCTGAGTGTGGATCAGCACCGGGCGCGCGTCATGCGTTTACTGGCGCAATTCGCCGATCGCATTCCGGCGGAATTAAACGATGCGCTGCATGCCGAAGCAACGCCTGACGTTCGGCGTGAACAGGTCGCCGCATTACGCCAACATCTGAAATCGGTTGCGGGCGCAGAGGAACTGTTAAAGGATGCTGATGCGCTGGTAGAAAAATCAATCTGGCTGATTGGCGGCGATGGTTGGGCATACGACATCGGCTTTGGCGGTTTAGACCATGTGTTAAGCCTGACGGAGAATGTCAATATTCTGGTTCTGGATACGCAGTGTTATTCCAATACTGGCGGCCAGGCGTCGAAGGCGACGCCGCTTGGCGCCGTCACTAAGTTTGGCGAACATGGCAAGCGTAAAGCCCGTAAAGATCTTGGCGTCAGCATGATGATGTATGGTCATGTTTATGTCGCGCAAATTTCGCTGGGCGCGCAGTTAAACCAGACGGTGAAAGCCATCCAGGAGGCCGAAGCCTGGCCAGGACCGTCGCTGATCATTGCCTATAGCCCCTGTGAGGAACATGGTTACGATCTGGCGCTAAGCCATGACCAGATGCGCCAGTTAACGGCGACCGGTTTCTGGCCGTTATACCGCTTTGATCCCCGCCGTGCGGATGAAGGCAAGCCGCCGCTGGCTCTGGACTCTCGGCCACCGTCTGATGCCCTGGCGGAAACGTTGCTTAATGAACAGCGTTTCCGTCGCCTGAATGCGCAACAGCCTGAAGTAGCTGAACAATTATGGCGAGATGCCGCATTGGATTTGCAAAAACGCTATGACTTTCTTGCCTTGCTGGCAGGAAAAGCGGAAAAACCCGGCGCAGATTAAAAAATATTCTAAGGATTAACCTGGAAACAAAAAAAGCCCGAACATCCGTTCGGGCTTGTCAATTTATACGCTGGAAAGCAAAGGTTAACGCAATGGCCCAGCGACAAAATGAATATGTGACAATAAAGGCATATAACAGGCGTAGAATATCGTAACCGAATGATATTGTATAATTTTTATTTCGTATAATACCCCCAAAAGCATTCGTATAAATTATATCTATTTCACTGCGAATTATTTCATTAATTATTGAATTAAACGGTAACATCTCTTTTTAGGTCTTTCCTGACAAGGCAGAAATAACGTTTTAACGTCAACTCGCTGATTATTTACGTGGAATACGCGTAATATTACGTCGCCCTCCCCTGTAGGCAGTCCCCGCAGAGTATCGTGGAGCAGCACCTAAAATGTGACGTATGTCATTGTACATAAAGTGCCTTTAGGGAGTAGAATTTCAGTGGATACTTAAACAGGAGGTTTTATGAACAGAACGATTCTTGTACCCATCGATATTTCAGATTCAGAATTAACTCAACGCGTAATTTCGCATGTTGAAGCTGAAGCAAAGATTGACGACGCTAAAGTGCACTTTTTGACTGTAATCCCGTCTTTGCCCTATTACGCTTCACTGGGACTGGCTTATTCAGCAGAGCTTCCCGCAATGGACGATTTGAAAGCCGAAGCCAAATCTCAACTGGAAGCGATTATCAAGAAATTCAACCTTCCTGCGGACCGCGTGCAGGCTCACGTTGCAGAAGGCTCTCCTAAAGATAAGATTCTGGAAATGGCAAAAAAATTACCGGCCGATATGGTGATTATCGCCTCGCATCGCCCGGATATTACTACCTATCTGTTGGGTTCCAACGCCGCAGCCGTTGTGCGTCATGCGGAATGCTCCGTACTGGTGGTACGCTAAATACCCGAGCCCGCATAAGAGAGTGCGGGCTCAAATCAATCATCATCGCCTAGTGACTGACACTTTTTGAAAACAGATTGATTACGATTACGCCGCAGATGATAAGCAACATGCCAATAATAGCCGGCATATCCAGTTTTTGGCCGAGAAATAACCATCCTATCAATCCAATAAGAACAATCCCTACCCCAGACCAAATAGCATAAATGATACCCGCAGGGATGGTTCGCATTGGGATGGTAAGACACCAGAACGCAATACAATATCCGATGATAGTAACGAGGCTCGGTACCAGACGCGTAAAACTATCTGATAATTTTAATGAGATCGTGGCGATAACTTCTACCACGATGGCGATAAATAGAAAGATTACAGCTTCTTTAGTCATACATCTCTTCGTTCCAATATTTTTCGGGTCGTGATGATATCTTAAGTAATACGGATGACAGAATAAAGACGCTTTTGAACCATTGCGTATCTTGCCATAAAAACGTGCTGGCATTCGTCGCCGTAATCCGTACCATACGCGACATACTTTTGCCTGCTGGCTGTTGACGGCAGGAGCGAACCCGGCATTTATCGCCAGCCAAATGGGGCATGAAACTGCGCAGATGGTGTATGAAATTTACGGTATGTGGATTGATGACATGAACGACGAACAAGTAGCGATGTTGAATGCGCGGTTATCGTAATTGCAAAGTTTGCCCCCAATTTGCCCCATTTAGTACCAGAGAACTGAAATAATGCAAGAAATTCAAAAGAATACAAAGAAAGAGCAATACAACCTCAACAAGTTGCAAAAGCGCCTGCGCCGTAACGTTGGCGAAGCGATTGCCGATTTTAATATGATTGAAGAAGGCGATCGCATTATGGTTTGCCTTTCTGGCGGCAAAGATAGCTATACGATGCTGGAAATTTTACGTAATTTGCAGCAAAGCGCCCCGATCAATTTTTCACTGGTCGCCGTCAACCTCGATCAAAAGCAGCCAGGTTTTCCGGAACATATCCTGCCAGCCTACCTTGAGCAGCTGGGCGTAGAATATAAAATCGTCGAAGAAAACACCTACGGCATTGTGAAAGAAAAGATTCCGGAAGGAAAAACCACCTGCTCGCTGTGCTCGCGTTTGCGTCGGGGTATCCTGTATCGTACGGCGACTGAACTGGGCGCGACCAAAATCGCCCTGGGCCACCATCGCGACGATATTCTGCAAACCCTGTTTCTGAATATGTTCTATGGCGGAAAAATGAAAGGGATGCCGCCGAAACTGATGAGCGATGACGGCAAACATATCGTGATCCGCCCGCTGGCTTACTGCCGCGAGAAAGATATTGTCCGTTTTGCTGAGGCCAAAGCCTTCCCTATCATTCCTTGTAATCTGTGCGGTTCGCAACCAAACCTGCAACGCCAGGTGATTGCCGACATGCTACGCGACTGGGATAAGCGCTATCCTGGACGGATCGAGACGATGTTTAGCGCCATGCAGAATGTCGTGCCGTCTCACCTTTGTGACACTAACCTGTTCGATTTCAAAGGAATCACTCACGGTTCCGAGGTCGTCGACGGCGGCGATTTAGCGTTCGATCGTGAAGAGATTCCCTTGCAGCCCGCTGGCTGGCAGCCGGAAGAAGATGACACCGCCTTAGAGGCGTTGCGGCTTGATGTTATCGAAGTGAAATAATCTGCAGGCGTCTCAGCACTCCGCTGAGACGCCATGCTATCGATCATTTTAATAGCCGTACCCGGCATGACTTGCCTTTGATCTTCCCGTTTTGCAACTGCTTCCAGGCTTTTTGCGCTACTGCTTGACGTACGGCGACGTAAACGTGCATTGGATGCACGTTAATTTTGCCAATATCCGCCCCGTCTAATCCAATATCGCCGGTCAGCGCGCCCAAAATATCTCCCGGACGCATTTTCGCTTTTTTGCCGCCGTCAATGCATAGGGTAGCCATCTCTGCGGCCAGAGGGAGTGACGGCTGCCGGGCGGGCGCATTCAGCCAGTTCAGCTTGAGTTGCAGCATTTCTGAAAGAATATTCGCCCGCTGCGCCTCTTCCGGCGCGCAGAAACTGATCGCCAGGCCGCTGCTTCCCGCGCGCGCCGTACGGCCAATACGATGGACATGCACCTCCGGGTCCCAGGCCAGTTCATAGTTAACCACCAGTTCGAGCGATTTAATGTCTAATCCTCGCGCGGCAACGTCGGTGGCAACCAGAATGCGCGCGCTACCGTTTGCAAAACGCACCAACGTCTGGTCGCGGTCGCGTTGTTCCAGATCGCCGTGGAGCGCCAACGCGCTTTGTCCTACCGCATTAAGCGCATCACAAACGGCCTGACAATCTTTTTTGGTATTGCAAAATACCACGCAGGACGCTGGCTGATGCTGGCTAAGCAACGTTTGTAGCAGCGAAATTTTTTCATGCGCAGACGTTTCGAAGAACTGTTGTTCGATAGCCGGTAGCGCATCTACCGTATCGATTTCAATACGTATTGGCTGCTGCTGTACACGACCGCTAATCGCCGCGATGGCCTCAGGCCAGGTTGCTGAAAACAATAACGTCTGGCGCGTCGCAGGCGCAAAGCGGATCACCTCATCAATGGCGTCACTGAATCCCATGTCCAGCATTCGGTCTGCTTCATCCATTACCAGAATATGCAGCGCATCCAGCGATACGGTTTCTTTTTGTAAATGATCCAGCAGGCGCCCCGGCGTCGCGACAATGATATGCGGAGCGTGCTGAAGCGAGTCGCGCTGTGCGCCAAAGGGTTGCCCGCCACACAAGGTCAGAATTTTGGTATTTGGCAGAAAACGGGCCAGGCGACGTAACTCTCCGGCAACCTGATCCGCCAGCTCCCGCGTCGGGCACAGCACTAACGCCTGTGTCTGGAACAGACTGACGTCAATTCGATGCAAGAGCCCAAGACCAAACGCCGCCGTTTTGCCGCTACCGGTCCTGGCCTGCACACGCACATCATTTCCCGCCAGAATGACGGGTAATGCTGCGGCCTGTACAGGCGTCATCTCAAGATAGCCCAGCTCAGTAAGGTTATTGAGCTGGGCGGCGGGCAAAACATTCAGGGTTGAAAAAGCGGTCACAATTTACTCTCGCGGTAACGACTCATAGTCAGCAGGCGCGTATCCTCGCAGATCCGGGCGTTTGATGCGACATTTTAATCGGTTCTTCGTCCGGCGGCGGGTCGGGCATCGGCTGAGGACGGGGAAGCGGCTCAGGAATGGGAACAGGGTCAGTGGGAATCGGGTCCGACAAGGACGAGTGTAGATATAATAAGGTCAAAAGACAGCTCATATTACCCTCCAGAATGTCATTCAGACTCTTAAAGGGTAGACGCAGATAGTCTACAGGCAAAAAAAAGCCGACTAATCTAAGTCGGCGTCGTACGAATCAATTGTGCTATGCAGTAATTCAAAAAAGGAAGTAAGACAATATGGAGCGCAACGCCCATCGCTTGACGTTGCATTCACCTGCGAGAGAGATATTGCCCCGAATAGGTAGATGGTTTATTGACTTCGCTCAAATTTCTCGGCGTTTTTTCATTCGAAATGGTCTGAAAAGCGCTTTTGTTACAACCATTTACTGCGATGCAACCATAAAGTAACACCACCGATCAGGACAACTAACAGAATACAAAACAGAGAAAAGCCGAACCGCCATCCGCCGCCAGGAATACCGCCCAGGTTAACGCCAAATAACCCTGTTAAAAAGGTGCTGGGCAGAAAAACCATCGCCATAAGCGACATGGTATAAGTTCTGCGCGCCAGAGACTCCTGCATTACCTGGGCAATTTCATCCGCCATGATGCCAGTACGCGCGATACAAGCGTCAATTTCATCCAACCCCCTTCCCAGCCTGTCGGCGATATCCTGCATTCTTCGCCGGTGATCGTCGCTCATCCACGGCAGCCGTTCACTCGCAAGCCGGGCATAGACGTCGCGCTGCGGCGCCATATAGCGGCGCATAACAATTAGCTGTTTACGTAGCAATGCGAGGAAACCGCGCGGTGGGATTTGCTGGTCGAGAAGATTATCTTCCAGATCGATAATTTTATCGTGTAGCTCTTCAATAAATTCACTGGCGTGATCGGTTAACGCATCGCACACATCTACTAACCAGCTGCCGCAATCTACGGGCCCGGTGCCCTCCTGCAAATCACTGACCACATCGTCCAGCGCCAGAACCTTTCGCTGACGGGTAGACACAATGAATCGCTCGTCCATATATAAACGCATTGCTACTAATTGATCCGGGCGTTCGTCAGTACTGCCATTAATACAGCGCAGCGTAATGAGCGTCCCTTCCCCCATACGACTTACGCGCGGGCGCGAGCTTTCACCAGCCAGCGCATCACGCACGTTATTGGGGAGTAAAGGCGTTGAAGCCAACCAGCGGGCGCTGTCCGGGTGGGTATAATTAAGATGTAGCCAACAGGGATGCTGACTATCGATCACATCATTATCTTCGAGCGGTTTTACTCCACCACGACCATCCAGTAGCCATGCGAAAACGGCATCCGGCACGTTCACATCCGATCCCTTAATGGCTTCCACAGCGCCTCCACGTTACAACTCTCATGCCGTTAGTCTAGCTTTCGGGAAAGGTTAAGCAATCTCTCATTTTCTCATTGCGCAAAAAGAATGACGGGAACGTGCGAAAAAAGCGCCTTAGCAACAGGCGCTTACCAAACATGTATTATCAGGCCTGGCCGCGCCTGGTGATGGTCGAAAGAGGTGATACATGAGAGCGTGACAGCGCATGTTCACTGTAACCCGGCTGGCTTAAACGAAATTTGTCGGTTTTAGTCTGTAACTCGATCACCTGCGCCTTTAAAACATCCGAAGAAGCAGATAGCGCTTCAACCATTAAGACATTGCTATGGGTTGCGCTTTCCAGATCGCTCAACGCCAGGGTTATCTGGTTAATGCCTTTTTCCTGCTCCCGCGTGGTGGTGGAAATTTCACTCATCAGCACGTTTAATTGCCCGGAGCCGCCAACAATCTCCTGCATATTTTTTTCAGCCTCCTGCACTATGGCGGCCCCCTGCCGCACATTGTCATGCGTAACGTCGATCAGCGCCTTGATATTTTTTGCCGCCTCAGCGCTACGATGCGCCAGATTACGCACTTCCCCGGCCACCACGGAGAAACCTTTTCCATGATCGCCCGCCCGCGCAGCCTCTACCGCCGCGTTAAGCGCCAGAATATTAGTCTGGAATGCGATACCGTCAATCAATGAAATAATCTCCGTCATCTGCGAGGCACAGTCGGTAATAGAACGCATATTTTCTGTAACCCGCACCATTAATTCACCGCCTTTACGGGCGCATTGGGTTGCACAATCCGCCTGTATGCTCGCCATTCGGGTATTATCCGCATTGTTTTTGGTACTCGCCGCCATTTCATCCATACTGGCGGCAGTTTGAATTAACGAGGCCGACTGCTGTTCCGTCTTTACGGATAGCGACATACTGCGCGCCGCCAGTTGTTCGGAAAGGGTCATTGCCGTTTGCGAAGAGGATCTGATTTCACGTACCAGCGCGGAAATATTATCCGACAGACTATTAATCCCGGGGATGAGTCGCCCGGCGCAATTATTGCCAAATTCGGAGATATGAATAGACAAGTTTCCTGCTGCGACCTCTTCAATACTTTTCTTCACGGTATTAATTGGCACTACCAGATAGCAGGTCATATACCACCAAAGCAGTAATGTCGAGATCAGATAAATGATATTACACGTAATTAAAATAGGGAGCTCGTGCAGAAAAGCTATTTGTAAAGTATCCACCAAAAGAAACGTACATACCATGAATAGAATAATGCATGTCCTGACGCTGATATTTCTCAACATTTTTGACGGCCTACAACCAGGATAGGAGACAGGTTTTATTTTTATAGCATTTCAGATACCTATTGCCATTCGTTTCTTTGACATTCTCCATATTCAATACCAGACCATCGCCATTTCCCTTAGTGCAACAGATAAAATCACCTATATTCGCTATGCCAGGATATTCATCCATCCATATTGACAAGTGATGTACTTATCACCATTTTCTGCTTAATAGTTAAGTCGAAAGCCAGTATATTTTAATAGACGCTTAAATAAGCGAATGACTGTTTCTCCGTGTTATTACCGCGGACAGCGTTATCGCCCGTTCTCTTGCAGAATCCTGAGCGTTTGGATGAGGCGTTATATCAGGCATAAAATCGGGTTCGCGCGAGCTTGCGCTGGCGGTCCTGTCCGCCAGCGGCAACGATTTACCGACTACGCTTCGCATGGCGCTCCCAGTTATCCTGTTTAGCCTGCACTGTTTTACGTAACGCGACATAACATGCCCCGCCGCCGCCATGGTGCGGCAGCGCCGAACAATAAGCCTGTACATCTTCAAACTCTGTCAACCAACGGGCCACATAGCTTCGGACGATATTGGCATGCGACTTCGCCTCTCGCCCTTTACCATGAATGATCAGGACATTACGCAACCCCTCTTTCTGCGCCTCCAGGATAAAACGAAACAGCATTTTTCGGCACGTTTCGACCGGCTGGCGTAACAAATTGAGGCTGGCCTGCTGAGGGTATTTCCCACTGCGTAACTTGTCGATGACACCCTGCTGCAATCCTTCCCGACGAAATTCCAGCGGTTCATTCAGCGGCAGAATATCCAGAAAGCCCGTCGTCAGGAAATTATCAAGCTGAAGCGTGTCGATACGCTGGGGCGTTTTAAGATTACGCGTTGGCTGCCAGTGTACATCAGTATGGCGTTTCAGCGGCTGGACATCCTCCATGGCGTCAAGAAACAGCGCTTTATCGTCAAGGTTCATGGTTCATCCTCCAGCGTTTTTGCGACTGCCGTTATCATAACCGTGCCCAGTTATACCGACAACGGTTTACAGTTATTTCCAATAACAGCGACAATGTCAGGCAATTAACCGCCTCACCCTGCTCCCTTTTTCTCCGCCAACGATATTACTGGCGCTAAATGTGTTATCCCTGACTATCTTTTAAGGAGTATGGTTGCGGGTATTCCTGGCATGATATCTTGTCTCTTACGTTAGGCTAAGACGATGTGAGAGAACGGATGCTGAGATTACTTGAAGAGAAGATAGCCACGCCATTAGGTCCGTTATGGGTAGTTTGCGATGAGCAGTTTCGACTGCGGGCCATTGAGTGGGAACAGTACCGCGATCGTATGGAGCAACTGCTAAATATCCACTACCGTCACGAAGGCTATGAACGCGTTTCCGCGACTAACCCCGGTGGACTCAGCGATAAGCTTGCAGATTATTTTGCAGGCAATCTCGCCGTAATTGATACCCTGGAAACCGCCACGGGGGGCACGCCTTTTCAACGGGAAGTATGGCAGGCGTTGCGTGCTATCCCCTGCGGGCAGGTGATGCACTATGGTCAACTGGCGGCGCAACTGGGACGACCGGGCGCCGCACGCGCAGTCGGTGCTGCGAATGGTGCTAACCCCATCAGTATTGTTGTTCCCTGCCATCGCGTCATCGGGCGTAACGGCACGCTGACCGGATACGCAGGCGGCGTGCAGCGAAAAGAGTGGCTATTACGCCATGAAGGCTATCTTTTATTATGAATATACAGGCAAAAAGTGCCTTATCGGTCACACTTTTATGTAAAGCAACAACAAATAAATTACGTATTTTCAAATAGATAAAAGTATTCATCAAACTTATACTTGAATTATTCCTTCTCCGGGATAGCTCAGACTTACGCGCTCACCAAAAAGATGTTAAAATTGACAAATATCAATTACGGCTTGAGCAGACCTATGATCCCGGAAAAGCGAATTATACGGCGCATTCAGTCTGGCGGTTGTGCTATCCATTGCCAGGATTGCAGTATCAGCCAGCTTTGCATCCCGTTCACACTTAACGAGCATGAGCTTGATCAGCTTGATAATATCATCGAGCGCAAAAAGCCCATTCAGAAAGGGCAAACTCTGTTTAAAGCAGGTGATGAATTGAAATCGCTCTATGCTATCCGCTCCGGAACGATTAAGAGCTACACCATTACCGAGCAAGGCGATGAGCAGATTACTGGATTCCATTTAGCAGGCGACCTGGTGGGTTTTGACGCCATTGGCAGCGGTCATCATCCGAGCTTTGCACAGGCGCTGGAAACCTCAATGGTATGTGAAATACCCTTTGAGACACTGGATGACCTGTCCGGCAAAATGCCTAACCTGCGTCAGCAAATGATGCGTCTGATGAGCGGTGAAATTAAAGGCGATCAGGATATGATCCTGTTATTGTCGAAGAAAAACGCCGAAGAACGTCTGGCCGCGTTTATTTACAACCTGTCCCGCCGCTTTGCGCAGCGTGGTTTCTCACCGCGTGAATTCCGCCTGACAATGACCCGTGGCGATATCGGCAACTATCTGGGCTTAACGGTCGAAACCATTAGCCGTCTGCTGGGGCGTTTCCAGAAAAGCGGTATGCTGGCGGTGAAAGGTAAGTATATTACTATTGAAAACAGCGATGCGCTGGCGGCCCTCGCCGGTCATACCCGCAACGTCGCTTAAATGTCAGCTAAACCATTGATGTTATCTTCTGCCATATCGTTAAATTTTTCTCATTTATTGATCTGGCAGAAGCGCTTCCTCTGTTTCATTCACCATATTTGAGTTACTCTTTAGTTACAAACTGCGATGACAGTTGTAAGGAGACCCTGTATGGCTATGTATCAAAATATGCTGGTGGTCATCGATTCCAATCAGGACGACCAACCCGCATTACGGCGAGCAGTTTATTTGCATCAACGGATTGGCGGCAAAATTAAAGCTTTCCTGCCTATTTACGATTTCTCGTATGAGATGACCACCCTGCTTTCTCCTGACGAACGCACCGCAATGCGTCAGGGCGTAATAAGTCAACGCACAGCCTGGATACGTGAGCAGGCGAAATATTATCTTGAAGCCGGTGTCCCCATTGAAATTAAAGTGGTCTGGCACAATCGTCCCTTTGAGGCCATCATCCAGGAGGTTATCGCCGGCAGTCACGATCTGGTGTTGAAAATGGCGCATCAGCACGATCGACTGGAAGCGGTCATTTTTACCCCTACCGACTGGCATTTGCTGCGTAAATGCCCAAGCCCCGTGTGGATGGTCAAAGATCAGCCGTGGCCAGAAGGCGGCAAAGCCTTGGTCGCCGTGAACCTGGCAAGCGAAGAGCCCTATCACAATGCTCTCAACGAAAAGCTGGTAAAAGAGACCTTACAATTGGCGGAGCAGGTTAATCATACCGAAGTACACCTGGTCGGCGCCTACCCCGTTACGCCAATCAATATTGCCATTGAGCTGCCGGAATTTGATCCCAGCGTGTATAACGACGCCATCAGAGGCCAGCATTTACTGGCGATGAAAGCGCTGCGCCAGAAATTCAGCATCGATGAAAAAGTTACGCATGTAGAAAAAGGTTTGCCGGAAGAAGTTATCCCGGATCTTGCCGAACATCTCCAGGCGGGGATCGTTGTGCTTGGCACCGTTGGACGTACCGGACTCTCAGCCGCGTTTCTGGGGAACACGGCCGAACAGGTCATTGACCATCTGCGCTGCGACCTGTTAGTCATTAAGCCTGATGAGTATCAAACACCGGTTGAACTGGACGACGAGGACGATTAATCCCTCTTCTGTCCTGCCGGATGGCACTGCCATCCGGCCAATACCCTATTCCTGTTACTCATCTCCGCCGAGGAAATAGATCCCCAAAGGAATCGCCAGCAGAATAGTGAACACCAGACTGTAAACGAAAATCATTGCCGACTGAATGGCATACATAGAGCTTGTCCACTCGGACAGTGGAATATGATATTGCTCAATCACACCGCCGATAGTCGCGCGCGTTACCACCGATGCCGCAACGATAAACACTGCCAGCAGGCATAACAGAAATTTTTTCCCCTTCGCCGATTTCAGCTTCATCATGATCATAGTATTGTCCTTTACAGATGGCTTTGTTACCTGATAGCAACAATATCATGACAATCACGCGATGTCTGCCCTATAAAACGTGACATTGTATTTACATAAAAAGTAAACCACTGAGATTAAAGCTGATAGCACTATTTCTTCTTTTTACTTATCGATGATCTACGCGTTTATCCTGGGTAAAATACCTGTTAATCAGGTCATTCTGAGCTGTTATCGTAGGAAGGAGCGGAAAACAATAATGTTCACTGAATTTTTTCTCAAAAACGCATTTAATCTGGCGATACTTTTCAGTTGCGGCATGGCGTTGCTGGTCGTGAGATTTTGGCTCAGCCGTAACGTACAGTGGAAGAAAGGATTCACGTTCCATGCGGCACAGTTTTTTATTTACGCGATTATTATTGGGACCATCGGGAGCATCCTGAATAATGCTATTGAAGATTATAATTTGCGTTTTATCTCTTCCGGGGTCATTGATTTTATCTGCACCTCGCTCATTGCGCTTATTCTGACGATAAAACTTTTCCTGATTATTAACCAATTTGAAAAAGCACAGGTCAATAAAGGTAGAGATGTCACCAGTACCCGTATTCTGGCACGGGTCATAAAAATAACCATTATTGTCGCGATTGTCTTATTGTATGGCGAACATTTTGGCATGAGTCTGTCCGGTCTGCTGACCTTTGGCGGTATCGGCGGTATCGCTGTTGGTATGGCGGGCAAAGATGTCCTGAGCAATTTTTTCTCCGGTATTATGCTCTATTTCGATCGCCCCTTCAGTATCGGAGACTGGATTCGTTCTCCTGACAGAAATATCGAAGGTACGGTCGCCGAAATCGGCTGGCGAATTACGCGAATTAACACATTCGACCACCGCCCGTTGTACGTGCCTAATTCCGTCTTTTCATCCATTAGCGTTGAGAATCCGGGACGGATGACCAACCGTCGAATAAAAACGGTTATTGGATTACGTTACGAAGATGCCGACAAAATTGGCCTCATTGTTGACGCTATCAGAAACATGTTGCAGGCGCACAGAGATATCGATCAGAAACAGACGCTGTTGGTCTATTTTAATGAATTCGCCGACTCTTCGCTGAATATTATGGTGTATTGCTTTACCAAAACAACAGTATGGCAGGAATGGCTTGCCGTACAGCAGGATGTTTACCTGAAAATTATTGCGATTGTCCAGGAAAACGGCGCTGACTTCGCCTTCCCAAGCCAGACGCTCTATATCGATGACCCGGAGACCGCGCCTGCGACAAAATAAAAGATAGCCGGTGCCCGATAACGCTTATCGGGCACCGAGGCTTCTCTGTCCGGATGACGGGTTGTTAGCGCCTTCCTCACGGTGATCAACGGCTCTTTTCATTCACCGTCATGGTAAATTCAAGCACCTCATTAGTGTCGTTAACGTAGGCATGAGGCATGTCGGTTCTGGCTACAGCGGAGCAGCCCTCCCGAATAATAAAGCGTCTACCGTTGACTGTTAATGTCAGTGTTCCCTGATTAACAAACAGTAATTCACAGGTGTCTGCTGGATGCCCTGCCGATTCAAACTGTTCACCAGGATGCATTATCCATTGCCAGAGTTCCAGCATATCCGGCCCGCTGGTTCCCGCCATCAGTTTTGCGCTGCCGCCTTTCTCGCCGCGCCACAACACCGGAATAGCATCCCGGTCGATAAGATGGACCATCGGCTCGCTGGCGACGTTGACAAAATCCGCCACGGACACTCCCATTGCCGCCGCGATCTTACATAATAGCGCAATGCTTGGATTGGCTTTACAGCCTTCAATTTCCACCAGCATTCCTTTACTGACGCCGGAACGCCGCGCAAGCTCATCCAGCGACATCTTTTTTTGGCTACGAAATTGTTTGATACGTTGGGAAACAGCTTCATTTATCGTGCTGACGTCGGCGCCCGCCGTGGTCGATAAGTTGACTTTTTTGGTCATTGGTCGATATCATAGAAGAAAATAGTCATTACAGGATTATGCGATGTCTTCTATGTTACCGTCAATCAGCCCGGAACTGGCCCGTATCGCTCCCGGCTTTCGTGCATTAAGTATTAATGTTATTGCCGCTCCGGTTCGCGATGCGCAGGTCGGAGAAATCGCGTTAAAAGAGGCCTGTCAGGCCGTAATCAACGGACAATCGGCGTGGGCACAGGCGCATATAGACGCCTGGAATGCAGTGTTTAAAGCATTCGGCGCAAAACCAAAGCGCACCCCCTGCTCGGCTGAAGCGCTACGAAAACGCGTGTTGAAGGATGGAACAATGGCGTCGCTGGACCCGGTTGTTGACCTTTATAACGCCGTGAGCCTGCGCTATGCCGTACCGGTAGGCGGCGAAAATAGCGCGGCTTATTGTGGATCGCCGCGGCTGGTTTTCGCAGACGGAAGTGAAACATTTGATACCCTGAAAGAAGGACAACCCGTCACCGAGTCGCCAGAACCGGGCGAAGTTATCTGGCGCGATGACAGAGGCGTCACCTGTCGGCGCTGGAACTGGCGTCAGGGAGTGCGTACCCGACTAAGCGCTTCAGATAAAGCGATGTGGTTTATCCTTGAAAGCTTGCCGGAAATGCCGGTTGATGAATTGTACGCGGCAGGAAACATGCTGACTGACGGCCTTGAAAAAATGATGCCAGGTTTACGTTTTGAATCCACGTTGATGGGTGTTTGATTGATATTGCGTAACAGGAGAAATACCATGTCGCTGTTTCTGACAAGTTTTATTTTCGAAAAAAAAGAGTACGACGAAGAGTTTTATCAACTGGATGGCTGGATTGAGCGCTATACACAGACTATTGATGGCTATATTGGGATGGAAAGCTATACCGATGCCGCCAGCGGAAGAATGGTTAATAATTATTACTGGCAGACCCGCGAATCAATGGAGCTATTGATAAATAATTTACAGCACCAGCAGGCCAAATCACAAAGTCATAAGTGGCTTTCCGGTTACCAGACGATTATTGCAGAAATTCAGGGGTGCCATAACGTTAACCTGCCCCATCCGCTGGCATCATTTTCAGTTCCTTATGCGTGATGCAATAGTATATGTGTTAAATATGGGGGCACTACAGGAGGATGCCTGCGCCCCTGCATTGCCGATTATTCGGTTCTCTGTGCAGGGACGGTGCTGATATAAGTGATTAGTAAACAGGAAGATGAGTGATATCTCGTGGTACAATAACACGCGTAACCACATTATTTTCATCGCACTCTATCAACGCTCTGGCAAAAATACTGAGCTCATTAATTTTCAGCCCGGAATTATCCAAAAACTGGCGGCAAGCGTAGTCAGAAACAAAGGTTATGCCGGGATGAATATCATGTTCCCGAATAAAACGGGCCTGAGCAAATGGCGTATCCATACTCAGCACATATACCGCCCGGTTTGAGTGGCTACCCGCTGATTTAAGGCGGTTACTATAGTCTTTTACCTGCCATTCACAAACCGGCGTATCCAGTGACGGGACGACAATAATCCGCTTTTTTATCCCCGGGATACAGTAACCCGGTAATAAATTATGGCTCACCAGCCCCTTTGTGCAGGGTAATGGTTCGCCTTCAGCCAGTATACCGGGTTTGAGGGTCAGTTGCGTTTTGCCAAAGGTGACAGCGTGTTCCTGACCCAATGAAATATAATCTTGTGTTGTTGCTGGTGTCATAAAAACCTCTCCTTTTAACGTTTGTATTCTTTTAGCCATAATAATTATTTAGCAATCCGCTAAAAAACCAGGTAAACATCCATAATAAGATGATGGTGATAAAAAGAATTACATTACCCATAATGATTAATATAGTTTTATGGTCTTCCTCTGATGGAAATTGTTTTCGTAAAAGCCTCTGAATATTTAAAAGATATGTCAATACGCTCATTACTATGCCCACGATAGGTTATAACTTGTGTATATTTACCTGGAGCATTTTCTTTCTTAAGAGGACCATAATCCCATAAGCACTCTAAAATTTCACACGCTACAGACTTATTAATGTAAACTTCATTTATAGGATTCCCGTCGATATCCTTAACAATAGTTGTGATGGTGGCACTTTCACCCGGCGATAATACAGACTTATCTATACTCATAACTGTTAAATCTCGACTTGGCGTATTAGATATAGTTTCTGTTTCAATATACTGAAATTCAGATACCGATGGCGCAGGCGTGTACCCTGACGCTGAAGCCATATCCGTTTCATTATAAATTTCTAGTTTAATCTTTGAACCCCGATGTTCCTTTTGGATATTAAATTTATGCTCACATGGCTTTTCACGTTTAAGTATATGCTGAGAGTTATCTTTATTTATCTGATAATACGTACATACTGTAGTAAAAGTTTCCGCAGACTGATAGTTATTATCCGGATCTCTGATGCCTACATTTCTGGCATACCTCTCAATAGTCATTCCCGGAAAAGGTGTATACTTTTCAATAGAAAAGTCAAGTCCATTAAACTTCAATTCGTAGCCATCGCGAGGTGTTCCAGGCCTGTGCCCAACGCTCGGCGCCGTAGGAGGAGAAAACATCCCGACGGTTGCCGCGGAAGTTGTCGACGAATCCGCCAAGACGCTTATCGGCGCAGCCGCCAGAAGCAGGCTATAGATAATAAGATTATGTTTCGACATACACACTGTTGATCCTTTTTAAAACATTAATTCGCATCAGATGCTGCGGTAGAACTCTTGGCATTTTCTTTATCAGAAATAATTCTGACGCGGATATATTTATTCTGTAGCGATTCCCCATTAAGGCTATAAGGGATAAGCCAGGTGGCCTTTGTCGCCCCCGGTACGGATTGCCAGGATTTCATTTCATCCGAGATTTCCCACTGATAATTAAACGCATCAGTACAGTCCGTGTTATTTACACAAAGCGTTCTGGCTCGCATTTCTGTTCCGACGACTGGCGCAGTAACGCTTCCGTTGGCTTCTTCAGTACCCGGCGTAAAAAGCACCTCCACAGAAGTGACCTTCTGCGCAATGCTGTCTGGCTGCGCTTGCAGCAGTACGGTCCCCTTCACCGGATGTTTATCGTCTGGTCCGCTTGCTTCAATATGTAATTTGAGCGAGCGGGTATCATCGCCGATATGGGTCACCAGAACCCGTTCAACCCAATGGCCGTCACGCTCTGTGCCACCGAGCGCTTTAAATGCCAGACCCGGCATATCTGATTGATACTTAATATGACGTGGTTTGAGCGACGCCCACTCCTCTTCAGAGCGCTCGCGCACGTAGTGCCACTCAATAACCTTCCCCTCTTCGCCGGCAGGAAGCGGCGTACTGATAACAAAGTTGCCGTCCTCAACCTGAACATCGTCATTGATAACATTTATCCATGAACGGAAACTGGTCTCATCCTGTGTCACCCTTACCGGGATACGCTCGGAGGTCACGCGAGTACCCCGGCTGTCAGTCACCGTTAAATAAAGGCTATACTCCTGACCGTCGGTCACCGTCAGCGGAAGTTGTGGAAGGATAAGGCCGCTGCCCAAACTCCCCTGAAGCTGGAGTCCGGCGAGAAGTTCCGCATCACCCGACCACTCAACCTTCTCAATCGGGTAACGGCTATCTACCGTCGCCATTAATGTCACCAGCGTCCCGGACAGGCCTGAAACCGGCATTGCCGTAATGCGGATTTTACTGGCCTGCTCCCGATACGCCATGACGATATCGTAATTACGATCGACAAAGGCACGCCGATTAGTCGTATTTGACGGCGCACCAACGTTGCGGTAATCAAGCTGTTCATGTAACGGCGTACCGAAGGAATAGTTGACTCTCAGACCGCCCTCTGCCTGCGAGCCGCCGTTACCGGCGTCCCGATATCCTGCTCTGACCTCAAGCAAGGGGACAGGATTCCAGACCAGATCCGCACCTGCGGCGCGGGGATTCCGGCTTAATGTACCGTTACCCAATAGATCAACTTTATCCCCGTAATACTGTTCATATGTGAGCTCGCCACTGAACCAGGGAAAATCGGGAAGCGTGCCTTTTGTTCGCAGATCAAAGCCATATGCCGGACGCTCATCATGTAATTCATGCGCTGCTGACGTTTTCCAGCCGGTGAGAGGGAAATAATAGTTGCCGGAAAAGGCCAGACTGTCTTTATAAACTTCCCCGCCAATGCCGCCACGTAAGTGGGAATAACGGATGTCGGCATCCAGAAACGTATTGACGCCGAGCAGCCATCCATTGACCTCCTGGCGGTAACCCATACCAACGTTAACATAGGTGCGGCCATCGAAACTGCTGTTGTCGTGGTCGCGAAAGCCAAGCTGACCAAAGAGTAAAGACGATGTTGTTTCCTGGACGGGAATAAACATATCGAACTCTGATGAGCGATATTTCGCGCCATCTTCAAGATTGACGCCACCACGGAAAATAATCTCCGGAAAAGCGCTCTTTATCCCCTCGTTCACCAGATGATTAGCGGCCTGCCCTGGTAACGCCTTTATTTTTCCTTTGGCATAATCCTCCAGCGTCCCCTCCTGCAGATGCGGAGAAATAGACGATGCCGTCCCCGCAATCCACGACTGAATTTCATTATCGCTATCAGCAATGACCGGCAGTGGAATCTGACTGGTAACAATGGCCCAGGTTATATATTTAGTAATGGGTTTTTTAGAAAAAACCACTTTATTGTCTCCTGCTATATCCCCCTGCCTGGCAGAGGGAGTATTTAAATAAGATGTTTATTTGGCGATAACCATCAGCGACGGATAGCGCGTTTATTCTCCGGCGTGGCTTTCGTCGTTTTAGGCGTAACGTGGACACGGAACAGTTTATTCTGCTCAGTTCCCTTAATAATATATTTATGCTTTTCAGCGTTGGTATTATTCAGATCGGTGAACTTATCTGGTGTCCCGGCATCCGCCATCTGCCAGGTAAAGTTATAATTACTGACCTCACACTCAGCCGCCGCTGTGGCGGCACATTCCAGTACCGCTTCAAGGGTGCCGCCTACCACTGGAGTGTTGGCGTCATTGGTACCGTTGAGTTCATCAGTCGGTTTACCACTTTCATTCACCACATTGATAGTGACAGAACGTAGCTTATTAGAAATTGTACCGTCTGCGGCGGAGTCGCCGCTCACCCCAGAAGATGCAGAAGTTAATAAGACAGTGGCAGGCAAGAATGCACTATCCGGCGTCCCCGTTGCCGTCTTAATCCGGTAAACGATTTTAATTTTTTTACCGCCTGCATCAGCAGGAATGGTAAAAGCCGTCCCGGTTGCCGCCGGGGTTCCAGAAGGATCGGCGGCCTCATTATCCACCAGATACCATTTAATATCGTCGGCATTATTCATTTTATCCAGCGATAAGGGATCCCCATCCTCATCCCTAATAAAAACATCCGCTATCTGGAGGGTTGAACCGGTCGTCAGTTCCCCAGACACTTCTATTTTTTTTGCATTAGTAGTTGCCACAGGACGGTGACCAACAGAAGCAGGTGTAGCAGAAGAAGCCATATCATTGGCTCTGGTATTCGCCACCGTCTCTACTGAGACCACGGATGCACAAATTGCTAACGCTAATAAAGATCTTTTGAAGTACAAAACAATTCCCTTTTATTAAATCATTAGAAATAATTATGAGATTTATAATCTCACGAGCTAAAAATTCAGGGTTATTCAATCATTTTAACCGCCTGTGAAATTATGCCCTTCGCCATGCCAATTACTTAGCTTTACTGGCAAAAGCCGATCTCCAAGTGTAAAGTTTATTCAGAAACGTCAAGCAATTTAAATCTTTCTTGTTTTGCCAGAAAAGCTAACAACCCCCCACCAGTTTAATAACACAGTATGTCAAACACCTTAAATTTTTATATTTTCGGCTTCAATAGAGAGGAATGATGATGAAAAAAGCCATAATAATCTCAGTATTAGAGCAAATAGAAAAAAATCTTGAAGAGAGGATTGATATTGAAAAGCTGGTTGTTATAACAGGTTATTCGCGAAGGAGTTTGCAGGATTTTTTTAAAGAAAAGTGTGGCGTCTCAATCGGAAAATATATCAGACAACGCAAGTTGAGCAGAAGCGCCACTCTGCTAAAGCTGACCTCTCAGTCGGTCACAGATATCGCGTTCAGAATGGGGTTTGATTCAGTGCAGTCCTATAGTCGAGAGTTCAAAAAAACATTTGGCGTCAATCCCAATAACTATCGCAAGGCTGATTTCTGGGATCTCAGAAACCTACGGCTTCCCTACTGGCTTGACTGTGATGAGCATTATCAGTTCGAAATTTGTCAGCTTACGTCAAAAGAAATTTTCGGATTTCAAACGTCTCATCAGATCGCAACAAATGACCTTCCTAAAAAAGCGTCGCCTATAAAATGGAAAATCATTCATGAGACGCTCAGAACGTGGGGCGAAAATGTGTATTGTCTCTCGTCTTTTAAGCCGGATAATACCAAAGACCAGGTCATCGCCGTAAGCAGTTTTTTTGGTATGGAACATAATTCCGTCGATGGAGGCAAAATACCCATGTCGAGGGTAATAAAATGTGGTAAATATGCAAAATTCCATTTCGTTGGTCATAAAGAACAATATCAACAATTTACCAATACAATATATATGTGTATATTGCCAAAACTGAATCTTATCAGGAGAGAAGGAGAAGATATTGAATACTTCCATTTGGCATCCGTCCAAAAGCAACAGAGTAATGAATCCATTGTCGATCTTTATTATTACATCCCTGTACTGTAATGACTTCGTACCATCCACGCATTTCATCTGAAAAGCCTTCTCTTTTCAGAGCGGTAATAAAACCCTCAGTATTGATTCTGATAAAATAAGTGACTATTAATATAGTTAATGTTTTGAAAGAATTGAAAAAAAATAACTTGCGTGCACGCGACACCGGGGACAGATTTCTGACAGTACTGTACGGTGTAGTGATCAGGTAATATTGGCTACAGTTTACGGTAAAAGCAAAGTCCATACTTTAACTATTAATGGGAGTATGCTGGCCGGGCGGCTTGCGGGGCCTTCATGCTCCCACATCTATAATGTTGGTATGATTACATTCTCTCTATACTTTACTGTGCTAACCTTTTATCTCGTTGAGATAACGTTTAATTAAAATGCTCTCTTTTTGATGTACATTATAAGAGGAGACATTATTCATATTTTCGAAATCAGGGCAGACGATATGTATACAACCATCAGAAACACAACGCTAGCAATGGTAGCGTGTTTTTCGTATATCGCACATGCCAGTACCCACCCTCCTCTTATTATCACCAGGGGAGCCGGAGGAGACGCCTCCGGAGCCACAGTCATTCATGATAATTGGCGGCATGGCACTCCTGACCTGGTCAATCTTACCGATATCCCCATAGATAAAATCAGACCAGAAAAATACCGTTGCGTACTGATTATTGGGCAAGGAGCTATAAAAGAGATGCTTCTTGCGAACAATGCCTCAGCAATACTTTCCGGAAAAACTGTTGGTCTTTACACTCATCTGATCGATCAGAACACGCTCAGATTACTTCGGCAATTGCAGAACAAAGTGAGATTCAATCTCTTTTTTACCCGCTCACAGATAACTCTACTAAAACTAAGGAACATTTCAGAATATAATTTTTTGAGTTCTAAAGTAAATAATGTCTGGGGACAAGACTCACTAGCAATTGAAACAGTGGCACCTGACAGGGGTAATATACCGGAAAAAACGCTTCCCCTCAAAACAACAGATTATGTGATCTGGCTGGGTGGAAACTATACTACCTCCTCTGGTACGCAGCGTATCTTCACAAACGATCAGATTGTTGTAGCCCTGAAACCACTACATAATGTTATTTCATCAAATGCATCGATTGCTATTATGCTTTCACCACGTTTTTTTGATAATAGCATGAGTAAAGAAGCAAAAGTTAAACGACTGAAGGCAGTGCTTAACACCTTTTCGCGAAACAGGGTCACATTTTATATGAGTAAGGAGATGCTTGCTAATCTGAAAGAATTTGATTTGCCTGTTCAACTATCCCCTCCTTACGCAGAGCTGATGCGAATGCCCTGGGCCAGCGCTACCCAGCATTTTGCCTCTGTGGATCAATATAACCTCTTTGCTGATCTCATACCTAAAGTCACGCCGTTTCTTCTTGAACCGAATGATGCCGATCAAGCTCTCTATGCGACGGATTATCTTAATACCCGGCGTGTAAGTCTGACCCAAAATATTCTTAACCACGGTTGTGACTAAATAAAACGCGCAGAATCCGGGATAGTTAGCAATCCAAAACAGACCGTTAGCCATGAGTACTGTTTATCTTCACTATACAGGGAACAACCAAATAACTGACAACACAAATCAAGCCGATACCCGGAATTCGGCTATACAGGCGCTCTATTCAATTCAGGCCCAGAAACCGTCCGGTACCCATACTGGACACGGCCTCCCAACTGCTTTAGCGCATTACCAGTCCAGCTTCGATGCGCCTTCTGTTGTCTGCACTATTTCACTGGTTTTAATAACGCGATGATAACCATAAACATCAGCGTATTTCGTCATTCCGGTTGCGGAGTCAACCTCCGGCTTACCCTGCGTTTCAATAATCTCTCCCGTCCGGGTCGTCATGGTATAGGTCGTTGTACATCCGGCTAGCATCAACACTGATAAGCTAAGTACCGTAATAAGACTACACTTTTGCATTTCTTGTTTCCCTGACACCTCTATTTTTGATGTACTTTACCGAATACCGCAACGGCAAGATGGATGATTAGGGCTATTGCTCCCTGTTTGTCCGTATCTGACTGGCTCAGGTTTTTTGATGCGCTGCGTTAATCCGGCAGTAATCGCTCCAGCACATCCCCAGCCAGAAGCACGCTCTCCTGAAGACGCTCCAGGCTATACCCCGCTCGCGCCTTGGCGGAAAGCCCCGCCATTAGCGTCCCCATAAAGTCCGTCGTCCGGTCAGCCTCTTGCGGATACCGCATGGCGACATAAGTGCGAATCAGGTTTTCAGCAGCGATGTAAAACTCGCAGGCGGCCTCTCGTGCCGGTTTATCGTTACAATGAGCGCCCTCCAGAACCAGACATCCAGTGGCATCAGGATCGGCAGCGTAACGTCTTGCCGCTTCCATCAGCACATCGATAAGGCACTTCGCGGTCGGGCGATCGTGACGCAGAAGCGCCCCGAGCGGAATCGCGTCGGTCATCCTGTAACGCTTTAATACGCGAGTATACAGCCCCAGCTTGCTGCCAAACGCCGCATAGAAACTGGGAGGATTGATCCCGAACGCTTTTGTCAGATCCGCTACGCTCACCGCGTCGTATCCGCGCGAATGAAATAAGTGTTGAGCGGTTTCAATGGCTTGCTCCGGATCGAACTGGCGAGGGCGACCCGGCGTTCGGCTATGTTTTGTAGTCATTACTACATAACTCCTTGACGGCATGATTTCATTACGCATATTGTAGTGGCTACTACAATATCATAAAGGACATCCTGATGATGCTATTTCGCAACAAATCTGTACTGGTTTTAGGGGGAAGTCGTGGTATCGGCGCGGCTATTGTACGACGCTTTAGCGCTGACGGCGCATCGGTCGTTTTCAGCTACGCCGGATCGCGTGAAGCCGCCGAAAAACTGGCAGCGGAAACCGGAAGCACCGCCATCCAGACGGATAGCGCCGATCGGGATGCCGTCATCAGCCTCGTGCGTGAGTACGGACCACTGGATATTCTGGTCGTCAATGCGGGCGTGGCTCTCTTCGGCGATGCGCTGGAACAAGATAGCGATGCGATAGATCGTTTGTTCCGTATTAATATCCATGCGCCTTACCATGCGTCAGTCGAAGCAGCCCGCAACATGCCGGAAGGTGGACGCATTATTATTATCGGTTCCGTGAATGGCGATCGGATGCCCGTACCGGGAATGGCCGCGTACGCCGCCAGTAAATCAGCCCTGCAAGGGCTGGCGCGCGGCCTGGCCCGTGATTTTGGCCCCCGCGGGATTACGATAAATGTGGTGCAGCCAGGCCCCATTGATACCGACATCAATCCGGAAGATGGCCCCATGAAAGAGCTGATGCACAGTTTCATGGCAATCAAACGACACGGAAGACCTGAAGAAGTGGCTGGAATGGTGGCATGGCTTGCCGGCCCGGAAGCCTCTTTCGTCACCGGCGCGATGCACACCATCGATGGTGCCTTCGGCGCCTGACGGCCAGGCGAATATCACACGGTTGCCGTCTACGCTCCGGCAACCGTGTTAGAAGCTGTTCATGCGAGAAAACATCCGCAAGCGCCGGGATCAATCGTAGATTTTAACGCCAAGACAACCGCGAACAAATTCAGGATTAAAATGCTTCACCGCTTCGCCAACGTAGCCTAAATCAAGGGCGTTGATTTGAGCCATTTCATTATCCGTTAGTGAGAAATCCCAGATGGCAAAGTTCTCTTCAATGCGTTCCTGTCGAGTGGATTTAGGAATAACCGTGACGCCACGCTGCACGTTCCAACGCAGGACAACCTGCGCGATGGTTTTTTGATGGGCATCGGCAATCCTTTGAAGCATGACATTTTCATACGGTTTATGTCTCCCGCCGCCTAACGGCGCCCACGCTTCAGGCTGAACGTTATAATGCTTCATGGTTTCCAGCGCGGCGGGTTGTGCAAAGTATGGATGCAATTCGACCTGGTTTACCATTGGCGTAATTCTGACGGTTTCACAGAAGTTGGCTAACACATGCGCATAGAAGTTGGACACGCCAATGGCTTTTAGTTTACCGGCTTCATAAGCGTCTTCCAGCGCGCGCCACGCACTAAAATAATCGCCCATTGCCTGATGCAATAAATAGAGATCAAAATAATCTAACCCGGATTTTTTCAGCGACGCTTCAATACCTGCTTTGGCCAGATCGTAGTTAGCCATATCTTGCACCCACAGTTTAGAAGTAATAAATAACTCCTCACGGGTACACAGACCTGTCGCGATAGCTTTACGAACAGCGTCACCAACGGCATCTTCATTGCCGTATACCGCAGCGGTATCGATAAGACGATAACCGCTGCGAATAGCGCTTAACACTGACTGCTGACATTCTTCTTTGTCGGTTACCTTAAAAACGCCAAAACCCACCATAGGCATTTTAAGGTTGTTACTTAATATTGAATATTCCACGCTAAAGCACCCTTTCGTCGTAAAGACGCCATGATAAGAGCAAAATACAGGTACAATGAGTATTGTTAAATCCGATTATATTTATACAAAAAGTTCATTAATAACAGTTGTACAGATTTTTTATTGCATCCAAACGTTCCGTGCTTGCTATATCCTCGCCGTGTAGCACCTGTTTGATAATGCCTTTTACTTATGCGTCAAAAACCAGTACCGTCATTTTGACCGTCTGTGAAAAAGTTTTCTGAACAGGCAATGCGATATCCGGAATAATATTTTTAGCGAAGAGGCTCCGGCTGGCTCAGCGCCGTTTTGCACCAGTCATAAAAAGCGCGTACCGCAGGCGGCAGAAACCTGTTTTGCGGATAGACCAGCGCAAGCGGCAAATCATAAAAATGGTTGTCCATGCAGGTCACCAGCGCCCCGCTGTGCAGATACGGCGCAACCAGATAGCTGGCGACGCGAATTAACCCCAGCCCCTGTATTCCGGCCTGAATATAAGCGTCCGTATCATCGACAACCAGCGTCTCCTGCACCCGCATCGCGTAATCCTCCCCCTCACGCGTAAAAAACCAGTCGGTGGTACGCCCGGTGCGGTGGTTCAGGTAGCCGACCGCATGGTGTTTTTGCAGATCATCTAAATTTTCAGGGCTACCGTAACGCTCAATGTAAGTGGGCGATGCTGCTATCACCCAGTTAAAGCTGGCAAGTGGACGGGCAACCAGCGTGGTGGAATCATCGATTCTGCCGGCCCGAATCACGCAGTCATACCCTTGAAGGATAATATCCTCCACGCTATCGCTGGAACAAAGTATCAGCTCCAGCTCCGGATACTGGCACAAAAAGGCCGGGAGCGTAGGAATAATGCAATGCCGGGCGAGAGATTGCGGCATCCCCACTTTAAAACGCCCTTTGGGTTGTGCCGCCCGGCCGGGAAATGACGACTCCATGGCCGCGATATCTGCCAGCACTCTTTTGCACTCTTCGTAGTAACGCCGCCCCTCTGCGGTCACGCTAAGTTTGCGGGTTGTACGTTGCAAAAGTTGAATCTTAAGCCAGGATTCCAGTTCTTTAACCACTCGCGATACCGTTGAGCGCGGCACGCCAAGCACTTCGGCGGCTCTGATAAAACTATGGGTATCCACTACGCAAACATAGACCTGCATCGCTTCCAGCTTGTCCATTTTCCCCCCGCCAATTATCCCATTTATCAGAACAGTCTAACCCGTCTTCGGCGTCTTATCGAACGCAGATCCCTGACGTAATCTCTATCTACAGGTGAATCAACACAGAGAGGTGCAAATGAAACAATCCAATAATCAGGTGGGTGAAAAAGTATTGGTGCTGGGCGCGGGACAACTGGGGGCGTCAGTGCTGGCGTCGTTGGTTCCGGCGGTCACACAGCGTAATGGTTCCGTTTGCGTTATTGTGTCAGGGCGATCCAGGGATAAACAGAGCAAACGACGTTCCAGCATTCATCAACAACTGGCGGATGCCGGTGCGCGGTTTATCCCGGTCGACATCGCAGGCAGTTCGGTTGCAGCGTTAAAAGATCAATTCCACGGTTTTGATACGATCATCAATTGTATGGGGTTTGTCGCCGGTGCGGGTACCCAGATAAAAATCACCCGCGCGGTACTGGAGGCGGGCGTTAAGCGCTATTTCCCCTGGCAGTTTGGCGTGAATTACGATGTGGTCGGCAAAGGTAGTGGCCAGCCGGTGTGGGACGAACAGTATGACGTCAGGACGCTTTTGCGCGAGCAAAACGTCACGGAGTGGGTGATTGTTTCAACCGGTATATTTACCTCTTTTCTCTTCGAACCGGCCTTTGGTGTGGTCAACTTAGCCCAAAAAACCATCAATGCCCTCGGCGGATGGGAAATGCAGGTCACCGTCACGTCGCCTACGGATATTGGTCGCCTGACCACTGAAATTTATCTGCATCAGCCGCGTATCACTAACGAAGTCGTCTTTGTCGCGGGGGAAACAACCTCTTATGCAAAACTGGCGGAAACGGTCGAACGCGTGACGCAGCAAACTTTTACCCGAGGCGTATTGACGCTACCTGACTTACAGGAGCAGCTCCGTTTACATCCGCATGACCCAATGCTGCGCTATCGCGTCGCCTTCGCGCGTGGTGACGGTATGTGGTGGCCGATGAGTGACACCTGGAATGCACAACATCATCTGCCGACACAGGATATTGCCGCCTGGCTGAAAACACAGCAATGAGAACGGCGGCATCAGGCGCTCGCTTAATCCCCATGCCTTCTGCCAGCATCAGGCGGCGGGCTTGGCTACCTTGAGTTAACAAGAAACCAGTACGCATCAGTGCTTCACGATATACATTGTACGGCTATAGGCCACATCTTCCGGGTTAGTAATGGGGTATCCCTTTACCCACGGTTTAATTAACCGGCCATTGGTATACTGATAAATAGGCGCTATAGGCGCTTGTTCCGTTAAAATTTTCTCCGCTGCATTGTAATCCGCGTTACGCGCTTCGGCGGTATTTTCCATCGTCGCTTGCGTCAGGATTTTGTCATAAGTCGGATTAGTAAAGCGTGAAATATTCCCCGTATGCGTGGACGTTAATAAGGATAAGAAAGTCGACGGTTCGTTGTAATCACCCACCCAGGAGGCGCGAATAACATCAAAATTACCTGTATTCCGGCTGTCGATATACGTTTTCCACTCCTGGTTTTGCAATTTCACATCCACCCCCAGATTTTTCTTCCACATTGACGCCACCGCAATCGCGATTTTCTGATGGTTTTCTGAGGTATTGTAAAGCAGAGTTAATTTAAGCGGCTTCTGCGATCCGTAGCCTGCTGCACGCAGCAATGTTTTCGCCTGGGCGTTAAGTTCTTCCTGGCTCATTTGTTCAAACGGTGAAGGATCGGGCTTAAATCCTGCCGTGACATCCGGTGTAAAATGCCAGGCCGGTTTTTCACCGGTACCTAAGACTTTTTCCGCCATCAAACGGCGATCAATGGTCATACTTAGCGCCAGACGAACGCGGGAATCCGCCGTCGGCCCTTTCTGCGTATTAAACGCATAATAATAAGTCCCTAATTGCGGCGGCGTATAAACTTGCCCTGGAATATCCTTCAATAATTTCTGGTACATATTTTTAGGGAAAGATTCGGTGATATCAATATCACCGGCAAGGTAACGTTTCGTCGCAGCCGATTCTTGGTTAATGGGTAAAAATGTTACTTTTTGCAGTACCGTTTTCGCGTTATCCCAGTAATGCGTATTAGGCACGACCACCAGTTTTTCATTTACCACGCGCTCTTTAAGCACATACGCGCCATTGCCAATCAGTTTTCCCGGCTTCATCCAGTCTTTGCCGCTTTCGACATTCGCTTTTTGGACCGGATAAAAGGCAAAACTGGCGGTCAGACTGGCAAACCAGGGCAACGGCTTGTCAAGCTGAACACGCAAAGTGTGCGCGTCCACGGCACTGACGCCAAGCTGATCCGGCGTGACTTTACCGTCGATAATGGCTTGCGCATTAGTGATGCCAGCCAGCGCGGCAAACCAGGCGAAGGGGGAAAGCGTTTTGGGATCAACGAGACGTTGCCAGCTATAGACAAAATCCTGGGCGGTCACCGGCGTTCCATCGGCCCATTGCGCATTATCCCGCAACGTAAACGTCCAGATACGATTATCATTGCTCTTCCACTGGCTGGCGACGCCAGGGATAATTTCACCCTTTTCGTTCTGGTTAACCAGCCCTTCAAACAGATCGCGGATCACCTGAATTTCAGGCAGCCCAACGGCTTTCGCTGGATCTAACGAAGCGGGCTCATCTTTGATATGACGCACCAGTTCTTGTTTTTCTGCCAGTACCGTTCCGCCGGGAACATCCGCAGCATATGCCAGGGAAAAGCTGCTAACCAACAGCGCACAACAGGTTACTGAAACAGAATGCCTCATAGAAGTTCCTCAAAGATGAGTTAAATGACAACGTAATTATTTGTTTCAGCAGAAAGAAATGCAATTATCTTCCGCCAGAAAGTTGATATCGCGCCATACAAGAGGGTAAATAGAAACCATTTGATAATCGACGGGTTTTACACAACACTACGATGATTACCCTACTGGTCTCAGCTTCGGGAAACGCGTATGACTGTCACCCGCCCCCGTGCCGAGCGCGGCGCATTTCCGCCAGGCACTGAACATTATGGACGTTCGCTACTTGGCGCGCCGCTAATCTGGTTTCCGGCGCCTGCCGCCGATCGCGAAAGCGGCCTGATACTGGCTGGCACCCACGGGGATGAAACCTCATCCGTGGTGACGCTCTCCTGTGCGTTACGCACCTTAAATCCAACCCTTCGCCGTCATCATGTCGTACTTGCCGTTAATCCTGATGGCTGTCAACTGGGGTTAAGGGCAAATGCGAATGGCATTGATCTAAACCGTAACTTTCCCGCCGCCAACTGGAAAGCGGGTGAGACAGTTTATCGCTGGAATAGCCGCGCGCAAGAGCGTGATGTCGTGCTGCTAACCGGCGACCATCCCGGCTCAGAACCGGAAACCCAGGCGCTTTGCCAGTTAATTCATCGACTCCAACCCGCCTGGGTCGTCTCTTTTCACGATCCGCTAGCCTGCATTGAAGATCCACGTCGCAGCGAGCTAGGCGAGTGGCTGGCCGATGCGTTTGCGTTGCCGCTGGTAACCAGCGTAGGTTACGAAACGCCCGGTTCGTTTGGCAGCTGGTGCGCCGACCTCAACCTGCACTGCATTACCGCCGAGTTTCCCCCTGTTTCTGCCGATGAAGCCAGCGAAAAATACTTGCTGGCTATGTCGAATCTGCTCCGCTGGCATCCTAAAGATGGAGTTGACCCGTCGTAAAGCGTAGCGCGGGCTCAACATCAACCGCCAGCCATGTTGGGCCATCAAGATCGGCGAAGCTCACCTGCGGCATAAGCGGCAGCGCGGCGCTAATCGCTCTTGATGTACAGAGCATACAGCCCAGCATCAGGCCGAATCCTTGCTCCCGCGCCTCCGTTGCCAGCGCCAGCGCCTCAGTCAGACCGCCGGTTTTATCCAGCTTAATGTTGATCATATCGTAGCGCCCCGTCAGGGCTTTCAGACTACTACGAGTATGGCAGCTCTCATCTGCACAGATGGGCAACGGATGAATAAAATTTTCCAGGGCGGCGTCATCCTGCGCGGGCAGCGGTTGCTCCAGCATCGCGACATTCAGATCCGCCAGTAACTGGCAACGCGCCGCCAGCCCCTCCGGACGCCACGATTCATTGGCGTCCACAATGAGCGTCGCCTCCGGCACCGCCGAGCGGATCGCCACCATACGTTCGCTAATCAGACGAGCATCGAGTTTAATTTTCAGCAACGTCGCCCCTTTTTCCCATAGTGCCGCCGCACTGGCTGCCATCTGTTCCGGCGTGCCTATCACTACCGTTTGCGCGGTAGTAAAAACCGGGGCCAGCGTCACGCCGAGCAGCCCGGCAAGGCTTTGCTGCTGCTGGCGGGCCTGCAAATCCCATAAGGCGCTATCCACCGCGTTGCGCGCCGCGCCTGCCGGCAACAGTTTCTGCAATGCTTCGCGAGTCAGCCCGTTTTCCAACTGAGGCACAATACTCATGATTTGCGCCATGACCGAGGCATCACTTTCACCATAACGTGGATATGGCGTACATTCCCCGATGCCTTTTACGCCCTCTTCTTCCAGTTCGACAACGACAACATGCGCTTCGCTTCGGCTACCACGCGCAATAACAAAAGGCGTATGTAACGGCCAGGTTTCCTCATATACCTTAACAGATCTCATCTCTTCCCCTCTGATAGCGCCGGACGCGGCTTGCTACAAATAGTATTTGCCGTGTTAATGAATAATGACTTAAACTGGATTTCGACGTTAACTATAAGTAAATAGGAACATAATTATGTCACAGACTGTACATTTCCAGGGTAACCCGGTCACCGTTGCCAACGTTATTCCGCAGGCTGGTAGCAAAGCACAGGCTTTTACTCTTGTCGCAAAAGATTTGTCTGACGTTTCCCTCAGCCAATATGCAGGCAAACGCAAAGTGCTGAATATTTTCCCAAGCATTGATACTGGCGTATGCGCCGCATCAGTTCGTAAGTTTAATCAACTGGCCACAGAAGTGGAGAATACCGTCGTATTGTGCGTTTCTGCTGACCTGCCTTTTGCACAGTCGCGTTTTTGCGGCGCGGAAGGCCTGAGCAACGTTATTACGCTTTCCACTCTGCGTAATAACGAGTTTCTGAAAAACTACGGCGTCGAAATCGTTGACGGCCCGCTGAAAGGTTTGGCGGCGCGCGCAGTCATCGTGCTTGACGAAAACGACAACGTTATTTTCAGCCAGTTGGTGGATGAAATCACCCACGAGCCGGATTACGACGCCGCGCTTAATGTCCTGAAGGCATAAGCCAGCGCCGGCTGGCGCTACGTTTGTCAGTACTACAGGCGGTGCTCTTTTGTCACAAGAAGGCCTCTATCCGGAGGCCTTCTTTTTTTCTACTCTTCACCCTTCTTCTGGCTCAGACCATATTCACGCAGCTTATTGGCAATCGCGGTATGCGATACCCCCAACCGTTTCGCCAGTTTACGCGTACTCGGATAGCTACGATAAAGCTGGGTCAGGACAGAACGTTCAAAACGACTGGTAATGTCATCCAGCGAGCCTTCCATCGCATCCTCGCCGACTGCCACCGTCGCGGCATCGTAGTCAGGCAGCAGGATATCCTGCGGACGCAGCTCATACCCTTCCAGTTGCGTCAGCGCCCGGTAAATCGCATTTTTAAGCTGGCGAACGTTACCCGGCCAGCCGTAACGAGTGAGGACCGTACTCAGATCGGCAGACAGTTTCGGTCGCGGAACGCCCTGTTCGTCGGCAAAACGCGCCACGAATAGTTCGGCCAACGGCATAATATCCTGCGGGCAATCGCGCAACGGCGGCAAATTAAGCGTCAGAACGTTAAGTCGATAATAGAGATCTTCGCGGAACAGTCCTTTTTGCACCAGCTCCACCAGATTTTTCTGCGTGGCGCAGATAACGCGGACATCAACATGAATTTCGTGATCTTCGCCGACGCGACGGAACGTACCATCGTTGAGAAAACGCAGCAGCTTCGCCTGCATACGCGGCGACATTTCGCCAATTTCATCCAGCAGCACCGAACCGCCATTCGCCTGTTCAAAAAAGCCTTTTTTACCTTCCGGCGCATGGCCAAATAGTTCGCTTTCTACCGCATCTTCCGGGATTGAAGCGCAGTTGAGCGCCAGATACGGCTTCGCTGAACGAGGGCTTGCCTGATGACAGGCATAGGCGAAAAGATCTTTGCCGGTTCCCGTATCGCCGGTAATCAGCAGCGGCGCGCTGAGCATCGCCAGTTTGCGCGCCTGCTCAACGACGTGCTTCATCTTTGCGCTCACGGCAATAATCTGACTAAACGCGCTCAGATCCTGCGTGGACAAATTCTGTAGCAGCTGCCCCATACGAATCGTGGAACGCAACATCACGACCGCCCCGGTCAACACGTATTCGTCATTTTCGTTTTGTAAATGTACCGGCGTAATCTCCATCAGGAAGTTTTGCCCGTTGATCACGACATGTTCGTTATGGGAGCTTTGCGGGTTACCGTCCAGCCAGCGCTGAAAATTGAAGCCGTTGATTAATTGTGCGGCGGTATGGTGCCGCATTCGCTCCTGGCTCTGGGCAAAAAGTTGACAACTCGCCGGGTTCGCCATCTCCACTTTACTCTTCATATCCAATGAGAGCACCGGCTCCGGCAACGCCTCAAGCAGCGCGCTCAGGGCCAGATGTTCACGTTCGGACGGCATCCAGGGAACGGTACGGACATCCGTTACGCCGGAAATACGGCGGATTTCTGCCATCAGGCTGCTAAAGTCGGTGAATTCCAGCTCAGCAAAATTAAGATAAATTCGCCCAATGGGATCAATCTCGATTCCGCGTAAATCAATGCTACGTAACACCAGTAAATCAAGTAATTCGCGGGTCAGACCAAGTCGGTCTTCACAAAAGACTTCCAGACGCATGGGAACCTTCACCTGAATAATGAACCATTAAGTAGATGATAAGCCACTATTCGGCTGGCAGGAAGGATTCTGTCAACAAATATTGACAGCATGGCGGAAAAACGGGCGCTGCGGCGTAAAGCCAGGCCGTCAGCGCCATGTGAAAGGTCATTTCTCAGGCGACGACTTACTCTTTTGCAGCGTCTCTTTTAGCTGACCGATAAGCTGACGACGAAAATCACCGAGACGTGGTTTATCGTTATCGATCCACGGCAATGGTCGACATAGCTCCATCGCTTTTATTCCCAGTCGAGCGGTAAGGAGACCTGCGCCAATCCCCTGCGCCGCACGCGTGGACAAGCGTGCGGCCAGATCCTGAGACATCCAGTCCATACCGACTTCACGCACCAGCTCACTGGCTCCCGCAAACGCGATATTCAGCAACACCAGACGGAACAGACGAAGGCGGCTGTAATAACCAAGTTCAATGCCATACAGCGTTGTGATGCGGTTAATCAGGCGTAAATTACGCCAGGCAATAAACGCCATATCCACCAACGCTAACGGGCTGACGGCGATCATCAGAGTCGATTCCGCGGCGAAACGGCTAATCTCACGTCGCGCCTGCGCGTCAAGTACCGGCTGTACCAGATGCGCATACAAACCGACGATTTCCCTGTCGTTTTGCGTTTCGTGAATAGCGGCATACCAACGTTGTAATGCCGGATGTGATTGATCAATCCCCGCCTGCTGCGCCAGTTTTTCGCAAAATGCGCGACCTTTCCCGACGCTATGGCTATGTAACAGTTCACGCGCCTCATCGCGCTCATGCGCCCGCTGGCGCAAGCGCCATAATCGCCGCCACTCCGTGACCACCGATCCCACGCCAGCGCCAATGATCAGCGCGCCTGCGGCACAGCCGCCTAAAGCGACCCAGTCCTGAGTTTGCCAGGCATTCATTGTCCACTGTACGCCTTGCCCGACCACGCTCGCGCCAAACAGCGCCAGCCCTCCCATCACCATTTTACGCCACAGACTGCGTTTGGGGCGCAGCGCGGCATCGACCGCCGCTTCTGCCACGCCTTCGTCTTCCGGGCGCTCATCGATAGCTGCAGGCGCAAATGTACGCGACTCCGCTTCGCTAAAAGTTTGCTGCGCTTTGAAGGCCGACGTAGGTTCCTCCTTTAGCGGTTCTGCAAAATCAATACGCGGTTTTAACGGTTCGCTCATCGCAGCTTATCTCCTATTAAAAACTCCAGCGCAGCGTCCAGACGAATATGTGGTAACGGTTTATCAACATCCATCACCTGCGGACGAAAGGCTTCGAACTGAAAACCCTGACTATCCCAAAACGCTTGTCCCGGCAAACGCGAAGGCACTTCGCCGGGGTACACGGTTAACGGCGCGCCGTCACTCAAACGGTTTCCACGTAAAGCCGGGATTTTTTCACCGTTGACCTCAATCACGCCGCTGGTGGTCGCCTGTACCGACGCCAGCCCCAGGCAATCCATACTAATGCCTTCAAACGCGGCATTTTGCCAGGCATCCTGAATAAGCTGCTGGAGCAAGGCCACCATATTGGCATGTTGGTCGAGGGTGACATGGTCGGCTTTCGTCGCGGCGAACAGCAATTTATCAATCACCGGCGAAAACAAGCGGCGAAACAGAGTCCGCTGGCCATAGTGAAAACTTTGCATCAACTGCGTTAAGGCGAGACGCATATCATTAAACGCCTGCGGCCCGCTATTAAGCGGTTGCAGACAGTCGACCAGTACAATCTGGCGATCAAAGCGTAGAAAATGATTTTTATAGAACCCTTTGACCACTTTTTCGCAATAGTAGTTAAAGCGTTCGCGCAGCATTCCAGCGTTGGTCTGTTTATCCGCCTGCGCCAGTTTTGACTCGCCGAAGGCGTCCACATCCGGCCACGGGAAAAACTGCAACGCTGGCGCACCCGCCATATCGCCCGGCAAAACAAACCGTCCAGGTTGAATAAAATGCAATCCCTGCGATTTACACTGATGCAAATAATCCGTCCAGGCGGCGGCAATCTCCGCCAGCCGGTTTTCATCGGCGGGTGCCAGCGGATCGAGCCCGTCGCAAAGTTGCCGCCATTTTGCGGCCCACTCAGCGCGTTGTCCTTGTAACAAGCCGTTCATCTGACGGGACCAGCTTAAATAATCCTGAGCCAGCATGGGCAGATCGAGTAACCATTCCCCTGGATAGTCCACAATCTCCAGATACAATGTCGAGGTATCTTTAAAATGGCGCAGCAGCGAGTCGTTGGAGCGATAGCGCAACGCCAGCCGAATCTCACTGACGCCGCGCGTCGGTGTGGGCCATGCGGGAGGATTGCCATAAAGCTGAAGTATCCCCTCATCGTAGGTAAAACGGGGAATACCAAAATCACGTTGAGGCACGCGCTTTACGCCAAGCAGGCGTTCTTCGCGTACCGCGCTGAGCAACGGTAAGCGCGCGCCCGCGTGGACATTAAGCAACTGGTTAACCATCGCCGTGATAAACGCTGTTTTACCGCTGCGGCTCAACCCGGTTACGGCAAGACGCAAATGCCTGTCTACCCCACGATTGACCAGCGCGTTGAGTTCAGTTTTAAGTCGCTTCATTGACATCCTGTTGAGCCTGAAGAGAAGAAAAAATAATAACGAGCCTGCGTTATAGATATGTGCAAAAACGTTATTATCAACTACCCGGAGAGATCAACAACGGCGCATTAAGCGCCGCGGTTAGTATGAGTATTGAGCAATAGATTATCTATTTTTTTACTTTCGGCATATCAAGACGACTGATGCCGCCCATATTCATCGCGTGCGTATACCCCATATCAAGCAACATTTGTTTTGCCATGCCCGACTGTCGTCCGGAGTTGCAATATAACTTTACCGTATCGTTCCTGTCTGGAACTACCGTTTCGATATGAGATTTAATCTCCTTCAATGGGATATTAATCGCGCCCTGAATATGCTCACGCTGATATTGTTCCGGAATGCGGACATCTATCCAGTATTCTGCGGCATAAAGCGGCATGGCTACGAATAACGCTAACGCAAATATTCCTTTTTTCAACATACTTCCGTCCTGACACGTAATGTATTTCGCACACACTATACGCCAGAGCTTAACGAAATATTATGACCAGACTCGCTATTTGTAACGCTGCGAAATTTTATTCGCCGCCTTACGAAGTACTGGCTCCAGCGCAAACGCCAGCAACATTTTTAGCGGACGACGGGCGACGGATTTTACCGCCCATCCCGCCACGCCGGCAGGCCCGTAGCGTAACGCGGTCAACAGAACCAGCTTACCTGCTATTTTGAAGCCGGGCTTCACCTTCTGCCCGACGCGTTGCCAGCGAGTATTCATCTTCACCTTCCCGATATAACACTTAAAGTTGACGGAAACGACTACGCAGTGTGAACGTATCTGACGTGACGTAGCGTTCCATTTCTCGCAAACGCTTTTCGCCTGCGGCAAGCTCTCTGTCTACGGTATCCAGCAGTTCGCCGCTGGTCGGCTGCGGTTTGCCTGCGGCCAGATTATCCGGCATAGGGTCCAGTACAAAAGACAGAACGATATAGGCCACTACGGTAAAAAACGCCAGCCCAAAGAAAATCGACAGCACGACCAGAATACGCACCAGTTTTACCGGTACATCAAGGTAGTCGGCGATCCCGGCGCAAACGCCACGCACCATGCCCTTTTGCGGCATACGCCATAGTTTTTTATTCAGATTGATTCCACCCATTAGCGCTCTCTCCAGTTCGGATGCTCTGCATCAAGAATGTCTTCCAGCGCCTGAATGCGCTCGCGCATACGTTGCGCATCGTCTGTGAGTTGCAGTAAGCGTTGCTGCTCGCTTTGCGACAGTTCTCCCCGACCGGCGCGGTTGCTGTAATGCAGCCACAGCCAAATCGGTAACACAAACAACACAAAAATGGTTAACGGGATGGCCAAAAATAGCGCGCTCATGCGTTCTCCTTACACCTAAAGCTGATGAGCGACGGCGCGTATCGGCGCCGCCATTGTCATTATTGATTATCTTGCTTCATTTTGGCTTTCAACTGCGCCAGCTGCTCGCTGATTTCATCATCGGCTTTCAGGTTGGCAAACTGTTGGTCCAGCGATTGCTGCTTACCAAAACGATGGCTTTCCGCTTCCGCTTCCATTTGATCGATACGACGTTCAAAGGATTCAAACCGCGCCATGGCTTCATCCAGTTTGCCGCTGTCAAGCTGACGACGGACATCGCGGGAAGAACTCGCCGCCTGATGACGCAGCATCAGCGCCTGCTGGCGAGCGCGTGTTTCGCTGAGTTTGTTTTCCAGCTCGCCAATCTCTTTCTTCATGCGCGCCAGCGTGTCATCCACCAGCGTGACTTCCTGTTCAAGCGTAGCAATTAAATCGGTCAGCTTTTGTTTTTCAATCAATGCGGCGCGCGCCAGATCGTCTTTATCTTTGCGCAGAGCCAGTTCCGCTTTTTCCTGCCACTCGGTCTGCTGAACCGTAGCCTGTTCAATGCGACGGGATAACTGTTTCTTTTCCGCTAAAGCACGCGCGGAGTTCGAGCGAACCTCCACCAGCGTATCTTCCATCTCCTGAATCATCAGGCGCACCAGCTTCTGCGGATCTTCCGCTTTTTCCAACAACGCATTGATATTGGCGTTCACGATGTCGGCAAAACGAGAAAAAATACCCATAATTCAATCCTCACATAATGTTCTGATAACGGGCGATGCCCTGCTACATGGTTAATACAATTTGCGTGCCAACTTTTTATACCACTGATAGTAAAGGAATTATTTCGTTTTACCTCGCCAGCAAAAAAGGATAAAGTGGTGAAAAACACTAACAAGTGGCGATTTTCATCATGGCTGAATTTAAAGATAACCTGCTCGGTGAGGCAAACCGTTTTCTTGAAGTACTGGAACAAGTCTCCCGGCTCGCGCCGCTGGATAAGCCAGTGCTGATTATTGGCGAACGCGGTACGGGTAAAGAACTCATCGCCAATCGCCTGCACTATCTCTCTTCACGCTGGCAGGGGCCGCTTATCTCGCTTAACTGCGCAGCGCTTAACGAAAATCTGCTGGACTCCGAACTGTTTGGTCATGAAGCGGGTGCTTTTACCGGGGCGCAAAAACGCCATCCCGGTCGCTTTGAACGCGCCGATGGCGGCACGCTGTTTTTGGATGAACTGGCGACAGCGCCAATGCTGGTACAGGAAAAGCTACTGCGGGTGATTGAATATGGCGAGCTAGAGCGCGTCGGCGGCAGCCAGCCGTTACAGGTTAATGTGCGATTAGTATGCGCCACCAATGCCGATTTACCCGCCATGGTAAAGGAAGGAACATTTCGTGCCGATCTGCTCGACAGGCTGGCTTTTGACGTTGTACAACTGCCGCCGCTGCGCGAACGTCAAAGCGATATTATGCTGATGGCCGAGCATTTTGCTATTCAGATGTGTCGTGAGCTACGTCTGCCCTTATTTCCCGGTTTTACCGATCGGGCAAAAGAAACGTTGTTGCATTACGCCTGGCCGGGTAATGTCCGCGAGCTGAAAAACGTAGTCGAACGTTCAGTGTATCGCCACGGCAGCAGTGAACATCCTTTGGATGAAATTGTTATCGATCCTTTTCAACGCCATTCCGCCGAACCGCCCACGCCCGCCCTGCCAGCGGCATCCGCCACGCCTGACCTGCCGCTCAAGTTGCGGGAGTTTCAACTGCAACAGGAAAAAGCGCTGCTGCAACGTAGCTTACAACAGGCGAAATTTAACCAGAAACGAGCCGCCGATTTGCTGGCACTCACCTACCACCAGTTTCGCGCCTTGCTTAAAAAGCATCAGCTTTAGCTATTTCTCCGGCTAATTGACGACATTTACGCCAGTTATCCACCGACATTTTTACGTGGCGGGCCGAAGTGCGATACACTTTGCAAATTGAACTTCAAAAACTTAACTATTATGCGCCTGGTTTTATCGTCTCTGATCGTGATAGCGGGTCTACTGAGTAGTCAGGCTACGGCTGCGGCTGCGCCCGAACAAACTGCGAGTGCAGATATTCGCGATAGCGGCTTTGTGTATTGTGTCAGCGGGCAGGTCAACACCTTTAATCCGCAAAAAGCGAGCAGCGGCCTCATCGTCGATACCCTGGCAGCCCAGTTATATGACCGCCTGTTGGATGTCGATCCCTATACTTATCGTTTAGTCCCAGAGCTGGCAGAAAGCTGGGAAGTGCTGGATAACGGGGCAACGTACCGTTTTCACCTGCGCCGCGACGTTTCCTTTCAAAAAACCGCCTGGTTTACGCCGACCCGAAAACTCAATGCTGATGATGTCGTCTTTACCTTTCAGCGGATTTTTGATCGTCGGCATCCGTGGCATAACATCAACGGCAGTAGCTTCCCCTACTTTGATAGCCTACAGTTCGCCGACAATGTAAAAAGCGTGCGTAAGCTGGACAATAACACCGTTGAGTTTCGCCTGACGCAGCCAGACGCCTCCTTTTTATGGCATCTGGCTACACACTACGCTTCCGTCATGTCCGCTGAGTACGCCGCGCAGCTTAGCCGAAAAGATCGTCAGGAACTGCTAGACCGCCAACCGGTCGGCACCGGGCCTTTCCAGCTTTCGGAGTACCGTGCCGGACAGTTTATTCGTCTCCAGCGCCACGATGGGTTTTGGCGCGGCAAACCGCTGATGCCGCAAGTGGTAGTGGATTTAGGCTCCGGCGGTACCGGGCGTTTATCGAAATTACTGACCGGTGAATGCGATGTTCTGGCCTGGCCCGCCGCCAGCCAGCTAACTATTTTACGCGACGATCCGCGTTTACGTCTGACGTTGCGCCCGGGGATGAATATCGCCTATCTGGCCTTTAACACCGATAAGCCGCCGTTGAATAATCCCGCAGTGCGCCATGCGCTGGCCTTATCGATCAACAACCAGCGTCTGATGCAGTCGATTTATTACGGCACGGCGGAAACCGCAGCCTCCATTTTACCGAGAGCCTCATGGGCTTACGATAACGATGCCAAAATTACGGAGTACAATCCGGAAAAATCGCGCGAACAGCTAAAAGCGCTGGGCATTGAGAATCTTACGCTGCATCTCTGGGTGCCGACCAGTTCTCAGGCCTGGAACCCAAGTCCGCTAAAAACGGCGGAGCTTATTCAGGCGGATATGGCGCAGGTTGGCGTAAAAGTGGTCATTGTGCCGGTTGAAGGTCGTTTTCAGGAGGCGCGCCTGATGGATATGAATCACGATCTGACCTTATCCGGCTGGGCCACGGACAGCAACGATCCGGATAGCTTTTTCAGACCACTGTTAAGCTGTGCGGCCATCAATTCGCAAACCAATTTCGCCCACTGGTGTAACCCTGAATTTGACAGCGTGCTGCGTAAAGCACTGTCGTCGCAGCAGTTGGCTTCGCGCATAGAAGCATATGAGGAAGCGCAGAATATCCTGGAGAAAGAGCTGCCGATACTGCCGCTGGCATCATCACTACGCCTGCAGGCTTACCGCTACGATATTAAAGGGCTGGTGTTAAGCCCGTTCGGCAATGCGTCTTTTGCCGGCGTCTCCCGCGAAAAACACGAAGAGGTGAAAAAACCATGATTATCTTCACCCTGCGTCGGTTATTGCTGTTGCTGGTGACGCTATTCTTCCTGACCTTTATCGGCTTTAGCCTGAGCTATTTTACGCCGCACGCGCCGCTACAAGGCGCATCATTATGGAATGCCTGGGTTTTCTGGTTCAACGGTCTGCTGCACTGGGACTTTGGCGTGTCCAGCATTAACGGCCAGCTGATCTCCGAACAGCTTAAAGAGGTGTTTCCCGCCACGATGGAGCTGTGCATTCTCGCCTTTGGTTTTGCGCTGATGGTCGGCATCCCGGTCGGGATGCTGGCTGGCGTGACGCGTAGCAAATGGCCGGATCGTTTTATCAGCGCGCTGGCGCTATTAGGTTTCTCAATTCCGGTTTTCTGGCTGGCGCTTCTGCTCACACTGTTCTTTTCGCTCACGCTGGGGTGGCTGCCGGTATCCGGGCGATTTGACCTGCTTTATGAAGTTAAACCGGTTACCGGTTTCGCCATCATTGACGCCTGGATTTCAGATTCGCCATGGCGTGATGAAATGGTGATGAGCGCCATACGGCATATGGTTTTACCGGTGCTCACGCTCTCCGTCGCGCCGACCACAGAAGTGATCCGCCTGATGCGAATCAGCACTATTGAGGTCTACGATCAGAACTACGTTAAAGCGGCGGCCACGCGCGGCTTATCGCGCTTTACGATTTTACGCCGTCACGTGTTGCATAATGCGCTGCCGCCGGTCATTCCCCGTCTTGGTCTGCAGTTTTCAACCATGTTAACGCTGGCGATGATTACCGAAATGGTTTTCAGCTGGCCTGGGCTGGGACGATGGTTAATTCACGCCATTCGTCAGCAGGACTATGCCGCTATTTCCGCTGGCGTGATGGTCATTGGGTCGCTGGTTATTGTGGTCAATGTGATTTCCGATATTTTGGGTGCTATGGCTAACCCTCTGAAACATAAGGAATGGTATGCCTTACGATAGCGTATACAGCGAAAAGCGCCCGCCAGGCACCCTGCGCACTGCCTGGCGTAAATTTTATAGCGACGCGCCTGCGATGGTGGGTCTGTATGGATGCGCCGGTCTGGCGTTGCTGTGTATTTTTGGCGGCTGGATCGCGCCCTATGGTATCGATCAGCAATTTCTGGGCTATCAGCTACTGCCACCCTCCTGGTCACGCTATGGCGAAGTCTCCTTTTTTCTGGGGACTGACGATCTGGGGCGCGATGTGCTGAGCCGCCTGTTAAGCGGCGCGGCGCCCACGGTCGGCGGCGCGTTTATCGTAACGCTGGCGGCTACGCTATGTGGATTAGTCCTCGGCGTAGTGGCAGGCGCGACGCACGGTTTACGCTCTGCCATGCTGAACCATATTCTGGACACGCTGCTTTCCATCCCTTCGCTCTTGCTGGCGATTATCGTCGTGGCATTTGCCGGCCCACATCTGTCACACGCGATGTTTGCCGTCTGGCTGGCCCTGTTGCCGCGAATGGTACGTTCCGTCTACAGCATGGTGCATGATGAACTGGAAAAAGAGTACGTCATTGCCGCCCGTCTGGATGGCGCGACAACGCTGAATATTCTGTGGTTCGCCATTTTACCGAATATTACCGCCGGTCTGGTCACCGAAATTACCCGGGCGCTGTCGATGGCGATTCTGGACATCGCCGCGCTGGGATTTTTAGATCTCGGCGCGCAGCTTCCCTCTCCTGAATGGGGCGCCATGTTGGGGGATGCGCTGGAGCTAATCTATGTCGCGCCGTGGACCGTTATGCTACCCGGCGCGGCGATAACGCTCAGTGTTTTACTGGTAAACCTGCTCGGAGATGGGATTCGTCGTGCGATTATTGCGGGGGTGGAATAATGCCGTTACTGGATATCCGCAATCTCACCATTGAATTTAAAACCAGCGAAGGTTGGGTAAAAGCGGTCGATCGCGTCAGTATGACATTAAGCGAAGGTGAAATTCGCGGCCTGGTAGGTGAATCGGGTTCCGGAAAGAGCTTGATTGCTAAAGCTATTTGCGGCGTCGCGAAAGACAACTGGCGAGTCACTGCCGACCGTATGCGTTTTGATGATATCAATCTGCTGCGCCTCTCCTCACGTGAACGGCGTAAGCTGGTCGGACATAATGTGTCGATGATCTTCCAGGAGCCGCAGTCGTGCCTTGATCCTTCCGAACGCGTCGGCCGCCAGTTAATGCAAAATATTCCCGCCTGGACCTATAAAGGCCGCTGGTGGCAGCGTTTAGGCTGGCGTAAACGGCGTGCAATTGAATTACTGCACCGGGTGGGAATTAAAGATCATAAAGACGCGATGCGCAGTTTTCCCTATGAACTGACCGATGGCGAGTGTCAGAAAGTTATGATCGCTATCGCGCTGGCGAATCAACCGCGACTCCTGATCGCTGATGAACCCACTAACTCAATGGAACCGACGACGCAGGCGCAAATTTTTCGCCTGTTGACGCGACTGAATCAAAACAGTAATACCACCATTCTGTTGATTAGCCACGACCTGCAAATGCTGAGTCAGTGGGCTGACAAAATCAACGTTTTATACTGCGGCCAGACGGTAGAAACCGCGCCAAGTAAAGATCTGGTGACGACGCCACATCATCCTTATACGCAGGCGCTTATCCGTGCGATTCCGGATTTTGGCAGCGCGATGCCGCATAAAAGCCGTCTCAATACGCTGCCGGGCGCGATCCCGCTACTGGAGCAGTTACCGATAGGTTGTCGTCTGGGGCCGCGCTGCCCTTACGCGCAACGAGAATGCATTATCACGCCACGCTTAACCGGCGCGAAAAATCATCTCTATGCCTGTCATTTTCCGCTGAATATGGAGAGAGAGTGATATGGTGGAAACTCTGCTTGAAGTGCGCAACCTGAGTAAAACCTTTCGCTACCGGACAGGATGGTTTCGCCGCCAGACCGTCGACGCCGTGAAACCATTAAGCTTTACGCTTCGTGAGCGTCAGACCCTGGCCATTATCGGCGAAAACGGTTCCGGCAAATCCACGCTGGCAAAGATGCTGGCCGGCATGATTGAACCCACCAGCGGCGAGCTTCTTATTGACGATCATCCCCTGCATTACGGCGACTATTCGTTTCGAAGCCAACGTATTCGAATGATTTTTCAGGACCCCTCAACGTCACTGAATCCACGTCAACGTATTTCGCAGATCCTTGACTTCCCCCTGCGCCTTAATACCGATCTGGAGCCGGAACAGCGGCGCAAACAGATTGTCGAGACGATGCGTATGGTGGGGCTATTGCCCGATCACGTGAGCTACTACCCGCATATGCTAGCGCCGGGGCAGAAACAGCGTCTGGGCCTGGCCCGCGCGCTGATTTTACGCCCTAAAGTCATTATCGCGGACGAAGCGCTGGCTTCGCTTGATATGTCCATGCGCTCGCAGCTCATCAATCTGATGCTTGAATTGCAGGAAAAGCAAGGCATCTCCTATATCTATGTCACGCAGCATATCGGCATGATGAAGCATATTAGCGATCAGGTATTAGTGATGCATCAGGGGGAAGTGGTTGAACGCGGCAGCACCGCCGATGTGCTCGCCTCTCCGCTACATGAGCTTACCCGCCGTTTAATCGCAGGCCATTTTGGCGAGGCGCTGACCGCTGACGCATGGCGAAAGGATCGCTAAGCGAAACAAATACCCTCAGTTCGATTCTCTGAGGGTGTTCATGCGACTGCCCAACAGCAATGTTTCAACCTCTTCTAACGCAACGGAAGGAAATAACGTGCCCTGGGTTGCCCAAATGCCTGCCGTTTTTAACACCGGCAAATAGCGTGTGTTTTCCTGGCCCCCCACCACGATCTTGTCACAATAACGCCGGATATGTTTGACAAGCAGCGGAAACGTCATTTTTTCAATTTGTGAGACAAAAAAGCTGCGATCAAGTTTTACGCCGCTAAAACACCCGCAAACTAATGGCGCAGCAGTTGCATTCCCTACGCCCAGGTCGCCCAGCCATAATGGATTAGGTTGCTTATGAAGCGCGTGTATTAAAGGATCGATTAAGGCGTTATCTTGACATGAAAAATGTTCAGCGACCTGCAGCTCCACAAATAGCATGGCGTGTAGTAATGCGCGAATATCTTTATCCTGAAGGACAAGCTGCGCCATACCCCGATCAATATTTACGATACAGAATAGGCCGTGGCGTAGAAACCAGCCATGTTTGGCCGCGATTGTCCGCAACAGATCAAGCAGAAAACGGCGCTTCTGCGAATTGTCCCATGACGAGATAACAAACTCAGGGTGTAGCGGACGAGCGGGCGACGATGCAAAATGGGTAGTGATTTCGACACCCAGTAAATCCCCCTCCATTGCCCTTATCGGCTCTGCCATAAAAAAATAGCGCATGTGACCACTCCACTTGATCTTAACTCCCTGATAATGCGCTTTTAACGCAAATCAATCAATAAAAACGATCAATATATAAAAAATGATCGAAAAAAACAATATATGTTAACTTCATGATAACTTGCTAATTTTATGTTTTGAGAATGTTCTTCTATTGCTATAAGGAAATTTACATACTACGCCGAACAACGCTAATACGACGGCATGAGACCATCCGTAAAGCCAGGTTTTTCTTGTCAGGCAGAGGGGAAAAATCAAGGCGAGTTAATGTTGTTACACCATTGCGAGGCATTTCACCCACTATGGCAGCGCGGCATCGCCAACCCTAGTGGCGAGTTGCATCTCCGCTACAGGCTGTCCAGATCCCCCGAACGACCTTTAAGCGAATAGCAACTCTCAATAATTGATCGGTAAATCTGTAGCGAATGTGCCCCCGGCGATTCGCAGAAAAGAACGGAACTAAATGCTATTTTTTTAATTCATCCTTTAATACCTTAGCCACAAGAGTCCCTTCCTCCGGCGCGGCTAGTTTAAAACGTCTTCCTGGCGCAGGTGTCTGTTCTTCCTCTCCGATTAACGCATCAAGATCCGTAATAAGTGACTTATAATATTCAACATCTTCAGTATTTCCTTCGGTCTCGGCCCGCTTTAATTTTATCATGTGATGGGCCTTAATTTGCTCTTCCAGTTGCCTTGTTGCAAGAGAAACGCTTCGCTGTTGCCGTGATTCTTGTGATAACACGATTTGATCGCCATCCACAAAGAAAAGAACCCCCTCTTTAACCAGAATATTACCTAAGATATTTATATCATGCATATAAACCCCCCGGGATTTAAGAAGCGCCTCCGCCATTCGATAGTTATCTTCATCTTCAACATCGAACTCCTGACCTTGAATATATTTTGAAACTAAAACCGTAACGTCTTTACCATTAATATTCATGATGGCCGAACGAGAAAAATTCTTGTCGCCATTGGCCATATTCAAATACTTACTGACACGCTCAGGATGACAATTACGATGTTCCTGAGAGTTAACATCCACTTTTATTCCCCGCTCATTAATTGGAATCTTAACAACAAAGTCATCATGTAACCGATAGACTGTCCCATAACTTCCGCTACCTATTTTATTTTTTTCAATATCACGCATGCGAATATTTTTCTGAAACTCCGGCGAGTTAATAAACGCCTCTATTGCCGCTGGTTGTGATGCATCCGTCTGATCAATAGCGCCGCTCTCATCACCAGACGCCGTGGCGGGCGTGGTCAGGAAGTCTATCAAACGTTGCTCAAAAGCCTCATAGATTCCATTACTACCTGCCTCGCTCGGCGGTAGATTATCATTACCCAAAGCGGCAAGCGTAATTTCCCCGTTATTATAATTAAACATCGTTTCTTTTAAAAAATCGACGCAACGTTCAGCACACTCCGTCTCGGTCACTAATACTCCATCGTAAAACATCTGTAGTAGTAACATATTTTCTTGATGTGCTAATACCTCTACAGTGTATTTATCTATTGTTTCAGGTCTGGAGGCATCAATAAGTTTAATATATCCAAGAAGGGGGCGCCATCGTGTACAGTCTTCATCTCGCTTCGAAAATGGTCCTGGAGAGAAAGGCCCTTTAATATCGGGATGCTCTTTTTTTTGGCACAGTAGATTATAGATTTCTCTATAATCAGAAATTAAACTTCGCCTGGTAAATATATTCCTGAAAAAATCTATAAATTTCTCACACGTTGAAAAAACATGTTCTCTTTTATTATCGATGATATCTCTTAAATACCTTTCTGATATCTGGCAACTATGATTTCCGATATGAAATGTAAACGGCATATGTCTCATCCTCTGAAAATTTATTATAATACACATGCAGACATATAAAAACCTGGTTTGTAACTACTGTAATCACCTGATTTCCAAAATTTTTCATATTCAGTATTACTCTGCATCAATAAATAGAGAAAACCTTCAGCGCTTAAAAAAGAAATTATTTTTGTTAAGCATTTGCTGGTTAAAATTACATGTCCATAACATCGCTAATAGGTGAGGTAAACCATTTGGATGAATATTCAGGCTTCCTACAGAACCTTTATTTGTCTGGTGGAAAGCGCATCGCTATCGTACTTGCTATCCGTCCCGGTGTCTCTGGTTGGATGAGGCGAACCTTACACCAGCTGGTATACTGCACCCTAGGGCCTGTCCCATTAGACTCTTTGATTTGCCAGTTTGGCCCTGGGAGTGCTCAAAATCCTCAGGGGCTTCGTTACCGTGTGGTTTTAGAACGTCACCTGCCGGAGATAGCGGCGGAAAAATAGCGTGACACACGGGGCCAGGAGTGGGATATAATTTCAGACTAATTTCGAATAATGTTGAAAAGTTGCTGTTAACCATTGTTCGTAAAAGCAAAAAATAAGCAATGACTATAAGGATTAAAGCTATGGGTTTTCTTTCCGGTAAGCGCATTCTGGTCACTGGCGTGGCCAGTAAACTGTCCATCGCCTACGGTATCGCACAGGCGATGCACCGCGAAGGAGCTGAACTGGCGTTCACCTACCAGAACGACAAACTGAAAGGCCGCGTAGAAGAATTTGCTGCCCAGCTGGGTTCCAGCATCGTTTTACCGTGTGATGTCGCTGAAGATGCCAGCATTGACGCTATGTTTGCGGAGCTGGGTAACGTTTGGCCGAAATTTGACGGTTTTGTACACTCGATCGGTTTCGCGCCTGGCGATCAGCTGGACGGCGATTATGTTAATGCGGTTACCCGCGAAGGCTTTAAAATCGCTCACGATATTAGCTCTTACAGCTTTGTTGCCATGGCGAAAGCCTGCCGCACCATGCTGAATCCGGGTTCTGCGCTGTTGACCTTGTCTTATCTGGGAGCGGAGCGCGCCATCCCGAACTACAATGTCATGGGTCTGGCGAAAGCCTCTCTGGAAGCCAACGTGCGTTATATGGCAAATGCAATGGGGCCGGAAGGCGTTCGCGTCAACGCCATCTCTGCGGGTCCAATCCGCACGCTGGCGGCGTCCGGTATTAAAGACTTCCGTAAAATGCTGGCGCATTGTGAAGCCGTTACGCCAATTCGTCGCACCGTGACCATTGAAGATGTGGGTAACTCAGCGGCGTTTCTGTGTTCCGATCTCTCGGCAGGCATTTCTGGCGAAGTCGTCCATGTTGACGGCGGGTTCAGCATTGCGGCAATGAATGAACTGGAACTGAAGTAAGCGCATTAAGTTTATTAGCGGGCGGCACGGCTGTGCTGCCCCATTCCCCTCACTCACCGCTCATCTCGTTATATAGCGTTCTGATATTTGTTATCACCTAACAATCTTTCATCCCTTTCCCGCATACGCCAGGATAATCCAGCATAAACGATCCGACGCCGAATCATTATCGATCGCCATTTCATCCTCGGGAAACCCTATGGAACAATGCCGAAAAGCGGGTAAAAGCCACTGGTATCATGAAACACAATCCACTATGTCGTCACAACCCCCGCTTTCGCTGATGCCGGAAGCCGCGTATGTTAACGATCGTTTTTTACTGGATTTAACGGTATCAGAAACCGCGTTGACGCCTTTTGAGTCATGGTTAAAGCCCGCTCACCAGTTGGCGGATGTCTTATTTCCCCGCACGGTTCTCAACGACCGGCTTCATACGTTTAGCACCTATGAACGTATGAGCACCGCGCTGACCGCCGCTCAGGTATTTGGGGTTCAGCGTTTGTGCCGCTATTATGCCGCGCGTCTGGCGCCGCTACCTGGCCCTGATGCCTCAAGAGAGAGCAATCAACGGCTGGCGCAAATTACGCAATACGCTCGTCAGCTTGCCGGCTCCCCCTCCGTTATCAATACGCGAGCCCGCGAACAGCTTGCAGAGGTGGGATTAACCGCCCGGGATACCGTACTCATCAATCAGATCATTGGGTTTATCGGTTTTCAGGCGCGGGTAGCGGCGATATTTCAGGCGTTTTGCCGTCTGCCCGTGCGCGAACTGCCCGGCCAGGAGATGCAGCGCTTTGCCAGGGCCGCGCGGTTTCAAAACCCCCAGACGATATGGCGGCCCGCCGCCAGTCTGGTAGAATATCCTCCAGCCCATACCAAAGTTCGGCGGCAATATTCGTCTTCACAATGCCAAATGATGGCGCCGGTACTCATGCGCGATCCGTCTTCATTCGCGTTACTCGAACGCATACTGACCAGCACATTACACACTGCATCGCCCCCTTCTTTACTTCCACTTATCACGCTCCTCACATCACGTATCAACGGCAGCGCCGCCTGCTTTAACGAACAGGCAACCCAACCTGGCGCGTGGCGTCGCGCTGTCATCACGTTACGCCAGGAAGACGACGACATCGCTCGTTGGGAACTTGAGCCTGCGCTGACACAGGCGATACAATGGCTCACCAGAGCGCCCGATCGCTTTAGCGCCGCGCATTTTTTCCCGCTACTCACCAGGGGAGTTTCATCGGAGCAGGCCATTAATATGTTAGGCTGGTGCGGCGTGTGCGGATGGTTAAATCGTTTAAAAATCGCGTTGGGCGAAACCTATTAACTCATCCATTACTGAAAGAGCGCTTGCTGCGCCAGGCAGAATCGCGTAAAACTGTCAGCCGCTCTTTTGGCTACGAAAATAGACGAATATGTTTCAGGACAACCCGCTGCTAGCGCAGCTTAAACAGCAACTGCATTCCCAGACGCCGCGCGCTGAAGGGGTCGTAAAAGCCACGGAAAAAGGCTTTGGCTTCCTTGAGGTTGACGCGCAAAAAAGCTATTTCATTCCTCCGCCGCAGATGAAAAAAGTGATGCATGGCGATCGTATCGTCGCGGTCATCCACACGGAAAAAGAACGTGAGTCTGCCGAGCCGGAAGAACTGATCGAACCGTTCCTGACGCGTTTTGTGGGAAAAGTTCAGGGTAAAAATGACCGCCTGTCCATCGTGCCGGATCATCCGTTGCTGAAAGACGCGATTCCCTGCCGCGCCGCGCGCGGCGTTCAGCATGAGTTCAAAGAAGGTGACTGGGCGGTTGCCGAAATGCGCCGCCATCCGCTTAAAGGCGACCGTTCGTTTTACGCCGATTTAACGCAGTACATCACCTTTGCCGACGATCACTTTGTTCCCTGGTGGGTTACGCTTGCCCGCCATAACCTGGAAAAAGAAGCGCCGAACGGCGTAGCGACGGAGATGCTGGACGAAGGGCTGGAGCGTCAGGATCTGACCGCGCTGAATTTCGTCACTATCGATAGCGCCAGCACTGAAGATATGGATGACGCGCTATATGCTGAGGAATTAGCGGACGGCAGACTCCAGCTTACGGTGGCTATCGCCGATCCTACCGCCTGGATTGCCGAAGGCAGTAAGCTGGATAACGCCGCGAAAATTCGCGCCTTCACCAACTACCTGCCGGGCTTCAATATTCCTATGCTGCCACGTGAGCTGTCTGACGATCTGTGCTCACTGCGCGCCAACGAAGTGCGTCCGGCGCTCGCCTGTCGCATGATAATCTCCGCGGACGGCACCATTGACGATGATATCGCCTTTTTTGCGGCCACCATCGAATCGAAGGCCAAGCTGGCGTACGACAATGTCTCCGACTGGCTGGAAAATAACGGCACCTGGCAGCCGGATAACGAAGGCATTGCCCAGCAGATTCGTCTGTTGCACCGTATTTGCCTAAGCCGCAGTGAGTGGCGTCATCATCATGCGTTAGTCTTTAAAGACCGCCCGGATTACCGCTTTGTGCTTGGCGAAAAAGGCGAAGTACTGGATATTGTGGCGGAACCGCGCCGTATCGCTAACCGTATCGTAGAAGAGTCGATGATCGCCGCTAACCTTTGCGCCGCGCGCGTACTGCGCGATAAGCTCGGTTTCGGTATTTACAACGTACATACGGGCTTCGATCCCGCGAATGCCGACGCGCTGGCCGCGCTGCTGAAAACGCATGGTCTGCATGTCGATGCCGAAGAGGTGCTGACGCTGGAAGGCTTCTGTAAACTGCGTCGCGAACTGGATGCGCAGCCCTCCGGTTTCCTTGACAGCCGCATTCGTCGCTTCCAGTCTTTTGCGGAAATCAGCACCGAGCCGGGGCCGCATTTCGGTCTTGGTCTTGAGGCTTACGCCACCTGGACCTCTCCTATCCGTAAGTATGGCGATATGATTAACCATCGCCTGCTGAAAGCGGTCATCAAGGGGGAGGCTATTGCGCGTCCGCAGGAAGATATCACCCAGCAAATGGCGGAACGCCGTCGCCTGAACCGCATGGCGGAGCGCGATGTCGGCGACTGGTTATATGCACGCTTCCTTAACGATAAGGCGGGGACAAATACCCGTTTCGCGGCAGAAATTATTGACGTCAGCCGCGGTGGTATGCGTGTGCGACTGGTCGATAACGGCGCTATCGCCTTTATCCCTGCCCCGTTCCTGCACGCCGTTCGCGATGAACTGGTATGCAGCCAGGAAAACGGTACGGTACAGATTAAAGGTGAGACGGTTTATAAAGTGACGGATGTCATTGATGTCACTATTGCGGAAGTTCGCATGGAAACCCGCAGCATTATTGCCCGACCGGCAGCGTAACCATGCTTAGCTCGCTCAACGGCCTTTGCTGAGAAGGCAAAGGCCGTTTCTTTTCTTCTTCTCCCTTCCGTCATGCTCTAAGTTTAATCTTATTCAAGCGCCCCATTTCTTGTTATTTTTAGCTGGCGACTATGCTTTTTCCAGAATCTGGATTACATATGAATACATAGATAAAACAATACGTTCAGCCATAATTACCCTTATGTATAACATGGCTAACCTTTCTTTTCGGGCACCTGGCGCTTAAATGGGATGGTACGCATGATGAAACAGATTCAGGAACAAACGGCGCTAAATCCCCTTCACTCTCACTGGCGTCTGGCTGATGACCGCAACGTGCTGTATCTCTCCCCGACAGGTGAAACGGATACAGAAAAAACGGTCGAGCTATCGCCGGAGCAAGCCGGGCGTATCCGGGAAATAACGGCGATTACGTCCAGTCTGCTGATAACGTTGTTGATAGAAAAACAGGTTACCGCTGTGCACCTGGTAGGCCGTAAGATTAATAACCGTGAATGGGCTGGCAGCCTGGCAACCTGGCCTGATACGCCTGCCGTCGCGCCAACGCAGGCGCAGGAGCTCTCTTTTGCCGAGCAAATCGTATCAGAAGCCAACTCAGTCATTGCGATACTGGATAGTCGGGGAAAAATCTGTCGATTTAATCGGTTATGCGAAGAGTACACGGGCTTAAAAGAGCGAGATGTAATTGGTCAAAGCGTCTTTAAATTATTTATGAGTCGCCGGGAGGCGGTTGCCTCCCGGCACTACATTGAGAATTTTTTTCGCAATGGCAATGCCTATGAAATCGAACGCTGGATAAAGACCCGTAAAGGCCAACGCCTGTTCTTATTTCGTAATAAATTTGTCCATAACGGTAGCGGAAAAAACGAAATTTTCCTGATCTGCGCAGGCACGGATATCACCGAAGAAAGGCGGGCTCAGGAGCGTTTACGCATACTGGCGAATACAGACACCGTCACCGGCCTGCCCAATCGCAATGCTATCCATGAATTTATTAATCATGCTATTGCCTCGGCTGGCGAGTCGCAAGTGGGTATCGTTTATCTCGATCTGGATAACTTCAAGAAAATTAATGACGCCTATGGGCATATGTTTGGCGATCAGCTCTTACAGGCCGTTTCGCTGGCGCTGTTGAGTTGTCTGGAGGAAGATCAATTGCTGGCCAGACTGGGGGGAGATGAATTCATTGTCCTCGCTGCCCATACGTCTCAGGCCGCGCTGGAAGCAGTAGCCTCACGAATCCTTACCCGTCTGCGGCAACCGTTTCGTATTGGACTCATTGAAGTTTACACGGGATGCGCCATTGGCATTTCGTTGGCCCCCCGGCACGGACAGGACAGCGACAGTCTCATTCGCACTGCCGACACCGCAATGTATAACGCCAAAGAAGGCGGCCGCGGTCAGTTCTGCGTTTTTTCGCCGGAAATGAATCAGCGCGTATTTGACTATCACTGGCTGGATACAAACCTGCGAAAAGCGCTGGAAAACGACCAGTTACTTATTCACTATCAGCCCAAAATTACCTGGCGCGGCGAAGTACGTAGCCTGGAAGCGCTGGTACGCTGGCAATCGCCGGAACGCGGATTAATTCCGCCGCTGGAGTTCATCTCATACGCCGAAGAGTCAGGACTCATCGTCCCGCTGGGCCGCTGGGTGATTCTGGATGTGGTTCGCCAGATTGCGAGATGGCGCGATAAGGGGATTAACTTGCGCGTAGCCGTTAACTTTTCGGCGCGACAACTGGCCGACCAGACGCTTTTTACTGCGCTTAAACAGGCTTTGTACGATCTGAATTTTGAGTATTGCCCGATCGATGTCGAGCTAACGGAAAGCTGCCTGATCGAAAACGACACGCTGGCGCTATCGGTTATCCAGCAATTTAGTCAGCTCGGCGCCCAGATTCATCTGGATGATTTTGGCACCGGGTATTCTTCGCTTTCTCAACTCGCCCGGTTCCCTATTGATGCCGTTAAACTGGATCAGGCTTTCGTCAGAGATATCCATAAGCAACCGCTGTCGCAATCTCTGGTTCGGGCGATTGTCGCGGTGGCTCAGGCGCTAAATTTACAAGTGATTGCCGAAGGCGTAGAAAATGCTAAAGAAGATGCCTTCCTGACAAAAAACGGCGTCAATGAACGACAGGGCTTTTTATTCGCCAAACCTATGCCCGCCGTTTCTTTTGAACGCTGGTACAAACGTTATCAGACGAAAAAAATGCGTTAATGGCGGCGATAATAGGGAGAACAGCCTGTGCAGACAGGCATAGCCCTATTTTTCCCTTCTCTTTTCAGATTAATTTCTGCATCATGAATTGAAACCTTTTCTGACATTAAGGATGACAAACATGTCTGATATCGAAGCACAACGAATTGCCGCACGCATTGATACCGTGCTGGATATCCTTGTTGCTGGCGATTACCACTCGGCCATCAATAACCTTGAAATATTGAGAGCAGAGCTGTTAGATCAGGTTAAAGACGGTATCTCGCCATCCCAGGCTCCCGGGTCGCCCTGGGAAATCTGATAGCGATTATTTGTCCGGGATGGCCGTTAGCCCTTCCCGGCTCTCTGACTGTCTGTTGACTCCTCTTAACGAATAAAATTAATACTATGAACTCCCGACAACAATCAATTTTGCAAATGGTGGTTGATAAAGGCCAGATGAGCGTTGCTGAACTGGCGAAAATTACCGGCGTATCTGAAGTCACGATTCGTCAGGATCTGAATACCCTGGAAAAGCAGAGCTATTTACGCCGTGCGCACGGTTTCGCCGTTTCGCTTGAGAGCGATGACGTAGAGACTCGCATGATGACGAACTACACGCTAAAACGCCGACTGGCGGAGTTCGCCGCCTCGCTGGTCAGTCCAGGGGAATCCGTTTTTATTGAAAATGGCAGCAGCAATGCGCTATTGGCCCGGACGCTGGCGGAACAAAAAGATGTCACGATCATCACCGTGAGCAGTTATATCGCGCACCTGCTCAAAGAGACCCCTTGCGAAGTCATTCTCCTCGGTGGAATCTATCAGAAAAAAAGTGAAAGCATGGTAGGGCCGTTGACGCGACAGTTTATCCATCAAGTGCATTTCAGCAAAGCATTTATCGGTATTGATGGCTGGCAGGCTGATACCGGTTTTACCGGACGCGACATGATGCGATCGGATGTGGTTAACGCTGTTCTGGAAAAAGGCTCAGAAGCGATTGTCCTCACCGACAGCTCCAAATTTGGCTGTGTGCATCCCTATCCCCTGGGCCCGCTCTCTCGCTTCCATCGTGTCATTACGGATTCCAAAATTTCCGCCAGCGATCAAATGCAGTTAGAACATGCGGGGCTGCTAGTCAATGTTATTGGCTCATCCGTTTAAAATATTTCCCGATGGTTTGCCCTATGGCAAATCATCCTCTCTCTAAGACTTTTCTGACATCCCAATTAAGACTATTTACCTGTTGTAACGAGCGTAACGTCGTAAAATTAATATTAGCGAAATAACAGGAAGTGACTATCACCTGCGTGATATACCCCTGCGCAATCAGGTTTTACGGAAAATCTCTTAACAGGTTTTATTTTAACTATAGTTATAGTGAGCTTAATTCCGTGAATCGTTAATTCAGGAGAGAGTATTATGTTTATGACGAGCAAAAAAATGGCCGCTGCTGTGCTGGCAATCACCGTAGCAATGTCTCTGAGCGCCTGCTCAAACTGGTCCAAGCGCGATCGCAACACGGCTATTGGCGCAGGTGCGGGGGCGTTAGGCGGCGCAGTGTTAACGGACGGCAGTACATTAGGCACCCTGGGCGGCGCGGCGGTCGGCGGCGTGATTGGTCACCAGGTTGGAAAATAATCCAGACGTTTAAATATTGAACGGCTCAAAATAATACGTTTATTCTTTTCAGGTCTGGATTACAAAAATAGACAAAGTTGACTTTTACGCCACGGTAATTTACAACCGTGGCGTTTTCATTAGCCGCCAGCTAATTTTACTTTCATTCCTTTAGCTTCCAGCAATGATTTTATCAAGTCGCGTTTATCACCCTGAATTTCAATAATCCCTTCTTTTACTGCCCCGCCACAGCCGCATTTTTTCTTCAGTTCAGCCGCCAGTTTGGTTAATTCCGCATCATTCATCTCGATACCGGTAATCAAACATACGCCTTTACCCTTACGGCCACTGGTTTGACGCTGAATGCGAACGATACCATCCCCTTTGGGACGAACCGGCGCCGTTTTAGGTTCTTCAATGCGCCCCGTCTGTGTTGAATAAACCAGACGACTATTGGAATCGCTCATTATGCCTCCCGTTTCAGTGACGCGTTAATATCCTTCAGCGTTTGCGCCGGATCTACCGATTGCGTAACCGGGCGGCCAATCACCATATAGTCGACGCCAGCGGATAATGCCTGTTCGGGCGTCATAATGCGTCGCTGGTCGCCTGCCTCGCTGCCTGCGGGCCGAATGCCCGGCGTCACCAGCTTAAATGCAGCGCCAAAGGCCTGTTTAAATCTGACAGCTTCCTGAGCGGAACAGACCACGCCATCCAGCCCGCATTGCTGCGTCAGGCGCGCCAGCCGCTCCGCATGTTCCGCCGGTGACAACGTCACGCCCAGATCGTGTAGATCGCTGGTTTCCATACTGGTCAACACGGTCACGGCAATGAGCAACGGCGCATCTTTACCGAATGGCGCCAGCGCGTCGCGCGCTGCGGCCATCATTCTCGCCCCACCAGACGCGTGAACGTTTACCATCCAGACGCCCAGGTCTGCCGCTGCGGCGACTGCCCGGGCCGTGGTGTTGGGAATATCATGAAATTTTAGATCAAGAAAGACATCAAACCCACGTTGCTGGAGATCCCGAACGAGTTGTGGACCAAACAGCGTGAACATCTCTTTGCCCACTTTTAAGCGACAATCGCGAGGATCGATTTTGTCGACAAACGCCAGGGCTTTATCGCGTTCATGGTAATCCAACGCCACAACGACAGGCGATTCAGTAATAGCGCAGGAAGAAGATGAAGCAGTAAACGTCATGACCAGACCTTCTTGATGATGGGCACCGGAAGTGGCGCAAATTGGATAAACGGCGTGCATTCTACCTGCGGCGCAGGGAAATTAACAGGTTCGATTGACAACCTGATAAGCCCTGGCCGCCGATGCCAGCGTCGTTTCTAGCTTTACGTCATCAAGTATGTTGTAACTAAATTGAAGCTTTTTTTATATACTACTGCCCATCAAGTCCGCGAATAGGTTTAATGGTCGACCATGCCCGGCAGGACGGACAGTGCCAGTACAAGGTATAGGCGGTAAAACCGCATTTCTGACAACGATACCGCGGTTTACTGCGCACCTGCTCGCCAACCATATCACGCAGTACCATCAGGCTTTCTTTCGCTCGCCCTTCTTCCGCCTCGTTGAGATGGTAATCCATCAGCTTATGGAACACCCGCATGGTAGGATGTCGCTGTAGCTGACGCGTGATATAGACTTGAGCTGCGTCACTACCTTCACGCGCTTCCAGAATATCGGCAAGCATTAACTCAGCGCCAGCACCGGTATTCTCCTCAACGGCGCGACGTAAAAACTCCGCCCACTCGGCATTTTTACCGAGCTGTTGATAACAGGTTTGCAGCACCTCCAGCGTTTCGCTGACCAGCTCTTTATCCTGAACGATCACACGTTGCAGGCTTTCGACCGCTTTGGCGTAATCCCCTCTCGCCATATAAACGCGCCCCATCATGATAGACACCCGGGCGCTATTTTTATCTGCGGCGGCACCTTTTTTCAGCAACGCCATCGCGCGATCCATGTCGTCGTTGCCCATCTGCTGTAACGCTAACTCACAGTAAAAATGGGCGATTTCGATACGTTGTTTATCTTTGCCCAGCTTCACCAGCCGTTCTGCTACTTCGATCGCCTTTTGCCAGTCGCTGGTTAGCTGATAGATTTGCAAGAGCTGCTGTAACGCGCCTACGCGAAATTCCGTTTCGTCGGTAAGTTGGTTAAACATATCTTCCGCGCGGTCATATAAACCGGCGGCCATATAGTCGCGCCCCAGTTGCTGAACAGCCAGTAAACGCTGTTCATAGGTCAATGAAGCGCTTTCCATGAGCGTTTGATGAATACGAATGGCGCGATCGACTTCGCCGCGAGAGCGAAACAGATTACCGAGAGTGAGATGAGCCTCAACGGTGCCCGTATCCTCTTTAAGCATATCGAGGAACAGATCCACCGCTTTATCTTGTTGGTTACTCAGCAGGAAGTTAACCCCTGCGACATAATCGCGCGACAGGCGGTTAGCTTCATCCTGTTTTGTTTGTTGCGCACTTCTGCGACCCATATACCACCCATAGGCAGCGGCTACAGGCAACAGCAGAAATAACAACTCCAACATAAATGATTATTCCTTTACAACCGACGAGTCGGCAGGGACCGCAACGTCGGTTGCTGGCGAGAGCTTGTTTTCCAGTCGTTTAATTTTACGTTCAGCACGGGCAAGGGAAACGCGGACCCGCAGCCAGAACAGGCCGCAAATCAGCCAGCCAATCGCAAAACCGACGGCGAACAACACAGCAAGCAACGTGGAGATACGATACTCCCCTTGCGCCAGCAGGTAGTTAAACGTCACCTGTTGATCATTCTGCGCGCCCAGCGTCACCGAAATAACAAAAATCGCCAATACCAGTAAGAAAATGAGTAAATATTTCACATTACTTCCCGTTATGTGGTTTGCGCGAATAAATCGTGTCCAACTTACCGCATCCAGCCTTCTAAATTACCATTTTCCCGCCTCGCGCGAAATGGAAATGCGCCCACCATCAGATGATTTAAGGGCAATAGTCAGAAAATCAACCGTTGTCAGCTTTCCTGCTCGCGTTCAGCAATTTCTTGCGCTTCTTCGCGAGGCGGCATAAGCGGCCCGCAAATTCGCTGCGCCAGCCAGGTCGCCAGGGTAACTAATAGCCAGGAGATGAGCGTGGCGACCACTAAATCTCGCGGCCAGTGCATTCCCAGAAGCAAACGGCTGCCCATTACGCCGGTCGCCCAGACTAACAAAAACGCGATGGTGAAAGTCCGTCTGCGCGGCCATAACAGACCCACGGCCAAAAGCGCCCAGCTCGCTGCAAACATGGTGTGTCCGGAGGGAAACGCAAAGCCCGTCTCTTTTTGCCAGTGCTGACGCAGGAAAACGGGGATGTTCTGTTGCCCGGCCAACTGCTCTTTCACTAAATGTCCGCGTTCTGTACGCTTTAAAGTGTAGAACTCATCGATGGGAATATGGTGCGTTTTTTCAAGCCAGACCACAAATGGCCGCGGCTCCTGTACGCGCTCCTTTACCCATGACTTCACACCCTGCCCGACGATAATCGCCCCGCCGAGGATCGCAAACAGCATAATGGCGGCGCGCAGGCGAAATCGCAGGCACCATAAGAACCATCCACAAAGAATCACATGCGTGATAACGCCCCAGGGTTTGGTCACGGTTTCCGTTATCCAGAATAGCGTTTTTAGCCACCAGACCTGATGTCCTGGCTGCCACTGCCAGCCTGATACCCATACGGCAAGCGGCATGATAAGCAACAGGGCGGCGCCTGCCGCGGTGCGCCTCGCAATTGAAAGCATGGATGCTCCTTTTATAAGTAAGTATCACAATCATAACTGAAAATTCTCGCCGGACTGGAAAATTGACAAATTTGTGCCATTCCTGAGCAATTACGTGGTAGTGATTAGGTGATGACCGCCGCCTTATGGCAAAATAGCGGGATACAATCCAACAGGCGACGACACCGCAGGCGTCAGCATAATCTGGAGAAATACATGCAGCTTAAACGTGTGGCAGAAGCCAAACTGCCAACCCCATTGGGTGACTTTCTGATGGTGGGATTTGAAGAACTGGCAACCGGACACGACCATGCCGCGCTGGTTTTTGGCGATATTTCAGGTAAAACGCCGGTCTTGGCTCGCGTTCATTCCGAATGTCTTACCGGGGACGCGCTTTTTAGTCTGCGCTGTGATTGTGGTTTTCAACTGGAAGCCGCGCTGACGCATATTGCGGAAGAAGGACGCGGTATTCTGATTTACCACCGTCAGGAAGGCCGCAATATCGGCCTGCTTAATAAAATTCGCGCTTATGCGTTACAGGATCAAGGCTATGACACGGTGGAGGCCAATCATCAGCTCGGCTTTGCCGCCGATGAGCGTGATTTCACCCTGTGCGCGGATATGTTCAAATTACTGGGCGTAGATGAAGTTCGCCTGCTGACCAATAATCCGAAGAAAGTCGAAATACTGACCGAGGCGGGAATTAATATCGTCGAACGCGTTCCGCTCATTGTGGGTCGTAATCCAAATAATGAGCATTATCTCGATACTAAAGCGGCCAAAATGGGCCACCTACTAAGCAAGTAAGCCACCGGTATTAAAGCGCGGGCCTGCCTGTTTACGGCAGGCCCGATAAACGGCTTTAGTTCAGCATATTTCTAATGACATAGTGCAATATGCCGTCATTCTGGTAGTAAGTCAGCTCGGTGGCGGTATCAATGCGACAGCGGCAAGGCACCGTTTCTTTGCTGCCGTCCGATCTCGTTAACGTCACCGGAATGGTCGCGCCAGGGCGCAGGTTTTGCAGATCCGCGATATCAATCACCTCTTCCCCGGTCAGTCCCAGCGTTTTACGCGTTACGCCCTGTGGAAACTCCAGCGGCAGGATCCCCATCCCAATCAGGTTTGAGCGGTGGATACGTTCGAACGACTCGGCGATCACCACGCGGATACCTAACAGCCGCGGACCTTTTGCCGCCCAGTCACGGCTCGATCCCGACCCATACTCTTTCCCGGCAATTACCGCCAGCGGCGTTTTTTCCTGCTGGTAGAGCATCGCAGCATCATAAATCGACATCGCTTCCGTACCCGGCAAATGCCGCGTCATCCCACCTTCGACGCCGGGCAGCATTTCGTTGCGAATACGAATATTGGCGAACGTACCGCGCATCATCACTTCATGGTTGCCGCGCCGTGATCCATAGGAGTTAAAATCCTTCCGCTCAACGCCGTGGTTTTGCAGATAGCGTCCGGCGGGACTGTCCGGCTTGATACTGCCGGCCGGAGAAATATGGTCGGTCGTTACCGAATCCCCCAGCATCGCCAGGATACGCGCGCCGTGGATATCTTTGACTGGCGCAGGCTGGGCCTGCATTTCATCAAAGAAAGGCGACAGGCGAATATAGGTTGAATCCGACTGCCAGCCGTAGGTATCGGACGATTCAACCTGAATCGATTTCCATTCTTCCGTGCCCTCAAACACTTCCGCATACTCTTTACGGAACATATCTGATGATACCAGTTCAACGGCGCGGGCAATTTCCTGCGCCGAAGGCCAGATATCCTTCAGGTATACCGGATCGCCTTTACGATCGTACCCCAGCGGGTCTGTCGCGAGGTTAATATTCATGTTTCCGGCCAACGCATACGCGACCACCAGCGGCGGCGACGCCAGCCAGTTCGTTTTCACCAGCGGATGGATACGCCCTTCAAAATTTCGGTTACCGGAAAGCACGGCCCCTACCGTCAGATCGCCTTTTTTAATCGCGGTCTCAATAGGCTCCGGCAACGGACCAGAGTTCCCGATACAGGTCGTACAGCCATAACCGACCAGGTTAAAACCGAGCTCATCCAGATAAGGCGTAAGTTTGGCCTGCGCCAGATAGTCAGATACCACTTTTGACCCCGGCGCCAGAGAAGCCTTGACCCACGGTTGACGCTTCAACCCCAGCGTTACTGCTTTTTTCGCCAGTAATCCCGCCGCCATCAGCACGCTGGGATTCGAGGTATTCGTGCAGGAGGTGATGGCGGCAATGACGACAGCGCCATCCGGAAGCTGATATGGCTGTCCGTTCATCGTATAGTCAACCGGCTGGCGATCTCTTTGCGCGGTATTCAGCTCCAGCTCGGCGCTGGCGGCAAAGGCTTTCGGCACATCGCCTAACGCCACGCGATCCTGCGGGCGTTTCGGCCCGGCCAGGCTGGCCTCGACATCGCCCATATCCAGTTCCAGCGTACTGGTAAATACCGGTTCGTCTCCGGGATTACGCCACATTCCCTGCGCCTTCGCGTAGGCTTCAACCAGCTCGACCAGATCGTCGCTACGTCCGCTTAATCGCATATATTCCAGGGTGATGGCGTCAATAGGGAAGAAACCACAGGTGGCGCCATATTCCGGCGACATATTAGCGATGGTCGCGCGATCCGCCAACGGCAGCGAATCCAGACCATCACCATAAAATTCAACAAATTTACCCACGACGCCATGCTTACGCAGCATTTGCGTGACGGTTAGCACCAGGTCAGTAGCGGTGATCCCCTCCCGAAGCTTACCGGTTAACTTAAAGCCGACAACATCCGGGATAAGCATCGACACGGGCTGACCAAGCATCGCCGCTTCCGCTTCGATACCGCCCACGCCCCACCCCAATACGCCCAGACCATTAATCATGGTCGTATGGGAGTCAGTCCCCACCAGCGAGTCCGGGTAAGCAATCCACTCCCCGTCCTGTAATTCGCTCCAGACGGCTTTACCCAGGTATTCCAGGTTAACCTGATGGCAAATGCCGGTGCCGGGCGGCACCACGCTGAAACGGCTGAATGCCTGCTTTCCCCATTTCAGGAACATATAACGCTCATGGTTACGTTCCATTTCCAGCCGCACGTTTTCTTCAAACGCATCGTCATCGCCAAAATGATCGACCGTCACAGAGTGGTCAATAACCAGATCAACCGGCGATAACGGGTTCACTTTCGACGTATCGCCGCCGAGGCGTTTAACGGCTTCACGCATCGCCGCCAGGTCGACAACGGCAGGCACGCCGGTAAAGTCCTGCATCAGGACACGGGCGGGCCGCCAGGCAATTTCACGATCGGCATGGGCATTTTTAAGCCAACCGGCCAGCGCCTGAATATCTTCATCAGTCACAGATTCGCCGTCCTGCCAGCGCAACAGGTTTTCCAGTAACACTTTAAGTGATTTGGGCAAACGGGCGATATCGCCCAGGGATTTGGCAGCCAGCGGCAGACTGTAGTAATGATACGTTTTATCTTTGGCCTGCAATGTATCCTTACTGGCTTCTCGTAGGGTTGACGACATAGCTCCTCCTTAAATGACAGGGTTGCGTTACCCTGATTCTCCACAGGGTTGTATTAAAGATAACACAAACAAAATGTAACGTTTTGATAACAACCCAAATTGCTAAAAGAGGAGAAACCTAACAGGCGAGGAACGAAGATGAAAAAGCCCGATAAATAACGCATTATCGGGCTTTGACGAGATTAGACGGCAATCCAGATTAACTCGGCCCAGAACAGTAGCGATAATATAAACGCGCCAGTCCATGACCAATACTTTATATTTGACGTTAACATAGGCGACACCAACTGTGTTTAATCAATACTGAGAAGCGCTCAGCACACGGTTGCTGCGGTGTAATAAGACAGCGTTAATAAAACAGTAACGCCAATAAAAAGACGAATATTATTTTTGTGACACCTCGTCAGCAAAAGCATCAATAAATGCCCGCTGCTGCGGTGTGAGCGTCCAGTGTTGCGGAACAGACCGAAAAACGGTCGTATCCGGGGTGTTATCATCGTCACCAGATTGAATCGGGGGCGCGACCACGCGCTCGCGTTCCGACATAATGCTCACTTAGCCCCACCAATGCCAGATAACAAGCGCTACCACTACCCAGAACAACGCAGAACCCACAAAAACCGCCAGCCATGCTTTACGTTTGAGCTCAGGGTCGCGGCGCGGTTCCTGGTTTTCAGAAGGCATTACTAACCTCATGCTATCGGTATCACTTATCATTTCAGCACCAAACAATCGGTACAATTAATCATCAGATGAGACAAATCCTAAATAAACTTTAGTCAAAAATCCAGTCAATTTACGAATCGTTGCCAGTGAATAAATCAATCTTTTGACTCAAGATAACTATTTGGAAAAAGAAACTGGCGGGACGGGTAATTCAACACTATTTTGCTGATCATTACCCGTAATACTTCGAGGGATATTGCAAAAGGCGGCTTTGTCTGCCATGCCACTACGACACAAACCGACGGTGATATTACTTTTCAGGCAGCTTTATATCCTGAAACATCGCTTCAATTTCTTCATTAGAACGCAACGCCACCGCCGTATCCACCACATCACGCGTCAGATGTGGCGCAAAACGCTGGATAAAATCATACATATAGCTGCGTAAAAAAGTACTACGGCGAAAACCAATTTTTGTGGTGCTGTGGCTAAAAATATCGTGCGCGTCAATCCGCACTAAATCAGGATCGGCAAGCGGATCGACCGCCATGCTGGCAATGACGCCAACGCCCAGTCCCAACCTGACATACGTTTTAATCACATCCGCATCGGTTGCAGTAAAGACGATCCGCGGCGTTAATCCTGCGCGATTAAAAGCGGTATCCAGTTCGGAACGCCCGGTAAAGCCGAAGGTATACGTCACCAGCGGATACTGCGCCAACGCTTCGATCGTTACGGAAGACGTTGCCGCCAATGGATGATCCGGCGTCACCACTATCGAACGGTTCCAGTGATAGCATGGCAACATCACCAGATCGTCATATAAATGCAGCGCTTCCGTGGCAATCGCGAAATCGGCGTTCCCTTTCGATACCGCTTCCGCAATCTGCGTTGGCGACCCCTGGTGCATATGCAGCGAAACGCGCGGGTAACGCTCGATGAAGCCTTTAATCACGCCTGGCAATGCGTAACGCGCCTGAGTATGGGTAGTGGCAATATAGAGCGAGCCTTTATCCGGCCAGGTGTGCTCGCCGGCGACCGACTTAATGGCATCGACTTTGAAAAGCACCTCACGCGCAATACGAATAATCTCCTGACCTGCGGGCGTCACCTGAGTCAGATGCTTACCACTGCGGGCGAAAATCTGGATGCCAAGCTCATCTTCCAGCATCCTAACCTGCTTGCTGATCCCCGGCTGGGAAGTATACAACCCCTCAGCGGTAGAGGAGACGTTAAGGTTATGATTAACCACTTCAACAATGTAACGAAGCTGCTGCAATTTCATAATACATCATCCAGATTAGCGCCATCAGGCCATCGTTTATCTGCAGACTTAATCGGGCTGCTAATACGATTTAATAATAAAAAAGGTGTTAACTATAACCACTATATCATTTATATCTGAACTGTATAGCCAGCGCGATAAAATAATAAGACCGCTATACCTAAAATAATTCGAGTTGCTTAAAGGCGGCAAGGGAGTGAGTTCCCAGGAGCATAGATAACTATATGACTGGGGTGAGCGACAAATCTGCCGGGAGCAGATTTGAACGTCGCGTGCGACGGCCCGTCAGGGCGAGGCCATAGATGGGCCGAGTAATCCGTAGCCAACACATAAGCCACTTGAAGTATGAAGGGGATATAAAAAAGGGCCGCTTACGCGGCCCGCTTGACTACAGTGGCGACAGGCCGGGGTTATTTCTTACCTTCAACCCACTTGCCGTCGACGAAGAACGCTGACCATCCCGTCGCCTTCCCGTCTTTTTCCGCCGCAACGTACTGCTGTTTTGTTTTGCGGCTAAAGCGAACAACGGTTTTATTACCTTCCGGATCCTGCTGCGGCGCATCCGCCAGATACCGCAGTTTTTCCGGCAGGCGATCGCGGAACCGGTAAAGCTCCTCGACTAATGGCGCGCGCGTTTCGCGTGATTTCGGGAACGTATTGGCCGCCAGGAATATCCCTGCGGCGCCATCGCGCAGCACAAAGTACGCGTCCGATTTTTCACACGGCAGTTCCGGTAATGGAACAGGATCTTCCTTCGGCGGCGCAACTTCGCCGTTACGCAAGATCTTACGGGTATTTTTACATTCGTCGTTAGTACAGGCCATGTACTTACCAAAACGCCCCATTTTAAGGTGCATTTCGGAACCACATTTCTCACACTCAACGATCGGGCCGTCATACCCTTTGATGCGGAACTCGCCTTCTTCAATCTCGTAGCCGTCACAGGTCGGGTTATTACCACACACATGCAATTTACGCTTCGGATCGATCAGATAGCTGTCCATCGCCGTACCGCACTTCTGGCAGCGACGCTTGGCGCGCAGGGCGTTGGTTTCGGCGTCGTCGCCTTCCAGCACGTTCAGAACTTCATTTTCCGGCACCAGGTTAATGGTCGTTTTACAACGCTCTTTCGGCGAAAGCGCATAACCTGAACATCCAAGGAAAACGCCCGTACTGGCAGTACGAATTCCCATTTTACGGCCACAGGTTGGACAGTCGATGCTGGTCAGCACCATCTGGTTAGGACGCATCCCCCCTTCTTCCGGATCTTTCTCGGCTTTATCGAGCTGCTGAGTAAAATCGCTGAAGAAGTTATCCAGTACCGCTTTCCACTCGGCCTGGTGATTCGCAACCTGATCCAGACTATCTTCCATCTGCGCAGTAAAATCGTAGTTCATCAATTCGCGGAAGTTTTCTTCCAGCCGATCGGTGACGATTTCACCCATTTTTTCCGCATAGAAGCGACGGTTTTCAACGCGAACATAGCCGCGATCCTGAATGGTCGAGATAATCGACGCATAGGTAGACGGACGACCAATACCGCGCTTCTCAAGCTCTTTAACCAGAGAAGCCTCGCTGAAACGGGCTGGCGGTTTAGTAAAGTGCTGAGCAGGCGTCAATTCAAGTAGCGTCAGCGCATCGCCCTTATTCACGGCAGGCAATGTGCGATCTTCATCGCCTTTACGCAGCGCCGGCATCACTTTTGTCCAGCCGTCAAAGCGCAAAATACGCCCACGCGCTTTCAGACGGAACTCGCCTGCACCAACGGTAAGCGTAGTGGAGTCATATTGTGCTGGCGTCATCTGACAGGCGACAAACTGACGCCAAATTAGCTGATACAACTTCTGCGCGTCAGCCTCCATGTCTTTCAGCGACTCCGCCATGACCGCAACGTCGGAAGGACGGATCGCTTCGTGCGCTTCCTGAGAGTTTTCTTTGCTGGCGTACTGGTTCGGGTTATCCGGCAGGTATTTCTTGCCGAAATTATCGCCAATATAGCCGCGCACCATGTTGACCGCATCCTGACTCAGGTTGGTGGAGTCTGTACGCATATAGGTGATGTAGCCCGCCTCATACAGACGCTGCGCCATCATCATGGTTTTCTTCACGCCAAAGCCCAGCCGGGTGCTGGCCGCCTGTTGTAGCGTGGAGGTGATAAACGGCGCGCCTGGCTTGCTGCTGGTCGGCTTGTCTTCTCGCTCCAGCACGCTATAGCTGGCTTTTTCCAGCAGGCTCACCGCAGCAAGCGTCTGCTCGCGATTTACCGGCCGGAATGGCTTGTCGTTCTGATGCGTGACCTGTAGCGGTAGCGCCTCGCCAGACGGCGTCGTCGTATTAGCGTCAATTTCCCAGAACTCTTCCGGAACAAACGCTTTAATCTCGCGCTCGCGTTCAACGACCAGACGGACCGCGACAGACTGAACGCGACCTGCCGACAAACCACGGGCGATCTTTTTCCACAGCAGCGGCGAGACCATATAGCCTACCACGCGATCCATAAAGCGGCGCGCTTGCTGGGCGTTGACCCTGTTAATGTTCAGCTCGCCCGGCTGTTCAAACGCCTGGCGAATGGCATTTTTGGTTATTTCGTTAAAGACTACGCGACTGTAGCGCGCGTCATCGCCGCCGATCACTTCCCGCAGGTGCCATGCAATGGCTTCCCCTTCGCGGTCAAGGTCGGTTGCGAGATAGATGTGGTCGGCTTTTTCCGCCAACTGTTTCAGTTCAGAGACGACCTTCTCTTTACCGGGCAGCACTTCATAGTGCGCATCCCAGTTGTGCCACGGGTCAACCCCCATACGGTTGACGAGAGCGCCACGTTCATCCTTTTTGGGCTTTTTAGCCGTTTTGGTGGAGGTAGAGTCGGCGCTCTTTTTAGCTGCTGAGCCACTGGTCGGCAAATCACGGATATGACCCACGCTGGATTTCACCACGTAGTCATTACCCAGATACTTGTTGATCGTTTTGGCTTTTGCCGGGGACTCAACGATGACAAGAGCTTTACCCATATTCACCTTTACCTAAGTTGATTCTTCCAGGAATGCGTCGCACGTTGATTCACCTTCCACTGGCGACGAGACAACGATATATGGTCTCTGCGTCTGCGGATATCAACCCCTTGTACTGGCTTTGTGTACGAAATGTAACCCTCAGGTGACTGAGTTAACAGGCTTTTTTGCACACACGCGCTATAGCACGACGGAATTTTGGTCGAATGTCAAGCAATTCTGTTGCCAGATTGACGAAAGCGTCACACTGTACCTGATAAAATTCGATACGCAACTTTATTAGCATGCAAAAACAAATCTTGCCAGTGAACGCAACATGACAAATCCATCAATTTCCTGTGAGAATATTTGCCCATCAGAAGTGCTCAGCGTAGACTAATCTCCTTGTTTAAGGAGTAAAAAATGCATAAAGAGACGCAACCTATCGATCGCGAAACACTGTTGCTTGAAGCCAACAAAATTATTCGGGAACATGAAGACACGATGGCAGGTATTGTCGCCACCGGCGTAACGCAGAGAAATGGCGTGCTGGTTTTCAGCGGCGATTACTTTTTAGACGAGCAAGGGTTACCGACCCCTAAAAGCACCGCGGTGTTTAACATGTTTAAACACCTGGCGCATGTGCTGTCTGAGAAGTATCACCTGGTTGATTAATCCATGCCGGATGGCGCTGAATGCCATCCGGCAATAGCGGTTTACATCAACGGCTTTTGTCCACGCTGCCACCAGCGCAGCAGCAGCCGATCCGCGCTTTCCGCCGCGCTGCCGGTAACACGATCGATCAGTTTTTTACGCTGCATATAGCGCACATTCAGCACCTCGCGCCCTTCCATCAGGCCGAGGATAACCTCATCGCTGGTGTTAATCTCATCAACCAGTCCCTTCTCCAGCGCCTGCTGACCGTACCAGTGTTCGCCCGTGGCGACCTGTTCAATGTCCAGAGCCGGACGCATCCGCTGCACAAACTCTTTGAACAGATGGTGCGTTTCGTTGAGATCTTCACGAAACTTCTGCCGCCCTTCTTCCGTATTCTCGCCTAACAAAGTCAGGGTACGTTTGTACTGCCCTGCGGTATGCAGTTCAATATCAATGTCTTTACTTTTGAGAAAGCGGTTAAAGTTCGGGATTTGCGCGACAACACCAATTGACCCCACAATAGCGAACGGCGCCGCGATAATTTTTTCCGCCACGCAGGCCATCATGTAGCCTCCGCTTGCCGCGACTTTATCCACCGTCACGGTCAGCGGAATATTTTTATCGCGCAGGCGCTGCAATTGCGATGCCGCCAGGCCATAGCCGTGCACAACGCCACCGGGGCTTTCCAGACGCACAACCGCCCGATCGCCGGGTTTCGCCACTGCCAGCACCGCCGTGACCTCTTCGCGTAACGCATTAACTTCGTGAGCGTCCATACTGCCTTTGAAATCTATCACCCATACGCGCGGTTTGTCCGATGTCGCAATGTCCCCCAGCTTCGCTTTCGCTTTGGCGGCTTTCGCCTCCTGCTTATGCTTTTTTTTCTGCGCTTTATGCCACAGTTTTTGCTGATGGCCATCCATCAACGCCGCAGCAAGGTCATCCTTCATCTCCTGATACTGCTCGCTCAAATTGGTCACGCGCAGCTCGCCGCGCTGACGTTTGCGTTGCGTAGCATTCACGATCAGCAGCACAATGACGGCAATGGCCACCACAACGGTGACGATTTTTGCCAAAAATAAGCCATATTCAGACAACAATTCCACGACTCCCACCTTGATTAAATAACGCGACTTGCGCTCAGTGTACAACAGGCATCGAAGTCAGTCTCTCTTCATCCGTATGCCTGTTGAGGAAGAAAAAGTATGACAAGACGTTCATTTTACGGCGTTATCGCCCCTGTCTGATTGAAAAAAAAGGCGCTTTCAGGCATAAACCCGAAAAGTTAACGCGAAGATAAGACAACCTGGCAGGACGGTGCACCACACCGTTGAGGAGTAGCCATGCATTACCAACCGAAACAAGATCTATTGCAAAACCGCATTATTCTGGTCACTGGCGCCAGCGATGGCATTGGGCGGGAAGCCGCGCTTACGTATGCGCGTTACGGCGCAACGGTGATTCTGCTGGGACGCAACGAAGAGAAACTGCGTCGGGTCGCGCAGCACATTGCTGACGAGCAACATGTTCAACCACAGTGGTTTACGCTCGATCTGCTGACCTGCACCGCTGAAGAGTGCCGGCAAGTGGCCGACCGCATCGCCGCGCACTATCCCCGCCTGGATGGCGTCCTGCACAATGCCGGGTTACTGGGGGAAATCGGTCCAATGAGCGAACAAGATCCGCAGATCTGGCAGGATGTCATGCAGGTAAACGTTAACGCCACCTTTATGCTCACCCAGGCGCTGTTACCGTTATTGCTGAAGTCCGATGCCGGCTCGCTGGTCTTTACGTCATCAAGCGTTGGCCGTCAGGGACGCGCCAACTGGGGCGCCTATGCCACCTCGAAGTTTGCTACTGAAGGAATGATGCAGGTGCTGGCGGACGAATACCAGAATCGTTCTCTGCGTGTTAACTGCATTAACCCGGGCGGCACGCGCACCAGTATGCGCGCCAGCGCCTTTCCGACGGAAGATCCACAGAAATTAAAAACGCCTGCCGATATTATGCCGCTTTACCTGTGGCTTATGGGCGACGACAGTCGCCGTAAAACCGGTATGACCTTTGACGCCCAACCGGGCCGTAAACCAGGAATCGCCCAATGAGTGATGAACGTTATCAGCAGCGCCAGCAGAAGGTAAAAGATCGGGTTGACGCCCGTGTCGCCCAGGCACAGGAAGAGCGCGGTATTATTATCGTGTTTACTGGCAATGGTAAGGGCAAAACCACGGCGGCTTTCGGAACTGCCGCCCGCGCCGTAGGACACGGTAAAAACGTAGGCGTGGTGCAATTTATTAAAGGCACCTGGCCCAACGGCGAGCGTAATCTGCTGGAACCGCATGGCGTCGAATTTCAGGTGATGGCAACGGGATTTACCTGGGAGACGCAAAATCGCGAGGCAGACACCGCAGCATGTATGGCCGTTTGGCAGCATGGGAAACGGATGCTGGCCGATCCGCTGCTTGATATGGTGGTCCTGGATGAGCTGACCTATATGGTGGCGTATGACTATTTGCCGCTGGAAGAGGTCATAAGCGCGCTAAACGCGCGCCCTGGTCACCAGACGGTGATTATTACAGGTCGCGGCTGTCACCGGGATATTCTTGATCTTGCGGATACCGTCAGCGAACTGCGTCCGGTTAAACATGCTTTTGACGCGGGCGTAAAAGCCCAGATGGGAATTGATTATTAACCGTAGGCCGGATTAAGGCGTTTGCGCCGCCATCCGGCACAAACCCTCTTGTCTGATGATTCTCGGCCTATAGACCGCGGTAGAGATTACCCGTTGTTATTACGCCCACCGGAGCGGCGTCCGCCAGCGATCTGGCTGTGGCGTTTTACCGCCCGACGGATCTGGTTCGCTTTCATACGACGGCGGTCTTTTTCGACGGCAACCTTCGACGAGGTTTCCGGCGGGAGCTCTACCAGACCACGCAGATAGTTCGTTTGCGCGAGGTCGAGCTCAGTCCAGCCGCCGCGCGGCAGGCCTTTCGGCAGCGGGATATCGCCGTAACGAACGCGGATCAGACGGCTGACCTGAACGCCTACCGCTTCCCACAGTCGGCGAACTTCGCGGTTGCGCCCTTCCGTCAGCGTCACGTTGTACCACTGGTTAATGCCTTCGCCGCCGCTGAATTTAATGGTCTTAAATGCCGCCGGACCATCTTCCAACTGTACGCCACGGCTTAAATCACGCAGTTTCGATTCATCCACCTGACCGAACACGCGCACGGCATATTCACGTTCAACTTCACGACTAGGGTGCATCAGGCGGTTCGCCAGTTCACCGTCGGTGGTAAACAACAATAGCCCGCAGGTGTTGACATCCAGACGTCCTACCGCAATCCACCGCGCGCCGCGCAATTTCGGTAAGCGATCAAAAACGGTTGGCCGCCCTTCAGGGTCATTGCGGGTACACAGTTCACCTTCTGGTTTGTAATAGGCCAGAACGCGGCAAATTTGTTCCGCCGACTCTTTCACCGAAATCAGGTGACCGTCGATACGGATTTTCAAACCGGGAGTGACTTCAACACGATCGCCAAGCGTGGCGATTTTACCGTCAACGCTGACACGTCCCGCTTCAATAATGGATTCGATTTCACGGCGAGAGCCGTGGCCAGCGCGCGCCAGCACTTTTTGTAACTTTTCGCTCATAGAGCTTCCTTCAGGTGTCGCCTTCACAGGCGTCGAACAGGAGAATGAACGGCGCGTTGCCGCGCCATTTTAAGGCCGCGTAGTATACAGGCTTACGCCCTTATAAGAAAGGTGTAACGTCGCCGACGCCTTCGCGCAGCACCACCGGGGAGTCATTGGTCAAATCGATTACCGTGGTAGGCTGTTGACCGAGGTAACCACCGTGGATGATCAGATCCACCTGCTTCTCCAGCCGATCTTTAATCTCCTCCGGGTCCGACTCGGTAAAATCGCTGCCAGGCAGCATCAACGACGTCGAGAGCATCGGTTCGCCCAGCGTATCCAATAACGCCAGCGCAATCGGGTTTGACGGTACGCGCAGGCCGATAGTTTTACGCTTTTCCTGCAACAGACGGCGCGGCACCTCTTTTGTCCCCTTCAGGATAAAGGTGTAATTACCCGGCGTATTGTTTTTCATCAGACGAAATGCCACGTTGTCGACGTAGGAGTAGGTCGACAACTCGGACAAATCGCGGCACATCAGCGTGAAGTTGTGGCCGTCCGGCAGATGACGGATGCGGCAAATGCGCTCCATTGCGCCTTTGTCTTCAATTTTACAACCAAGGGCATAGCCGGAATCGGTTGGATAAACAATAACACCGCCTTTACGCACAATGTCGACGGCCTGATTAATCAGCCGTTGCTGTGGGTTATCCGGATGGATATAAAAAAACTGGCTCATACTTCCCTCACTGTGATATTTGCGGCTGTTCCCATGCCTGCCATACGCCTTCAACGCCAGCGGGCAGCCAGAGTTTACGCCCCAACTCAATCCACGGGCAGGGCTGATGGAAATCAGATCCAAGCGATGCCCATAAATGATGCTGACACGCAAGCGTCGCCAGTTGGGTGCGTTCATTGGGTGATTGTTGGCACTGCGCCACTTCCATCGCGTCGCCGTGATGGTCGGCAAAATGCGCCACTAATCTTTTCAGCCACTTAGCGCTAAGGTCGTAGCGTCCCGGGTGGGCCAACACCGCCTTACCGCCAGAATGATGAATGACATCAATAGCTTGTTCTATTGTACACCACTGCGGCGGAACGTAACCGGTTTTCCCACGCGCGAGATATTTTTTAAAAACATCCGCCATGGTCGCGGCTTTGCCGCACTCCACCAGAAAGCGGGCGAAGTGGCCGCGCGTCACCGCGCCGCCATTGGCCAGTCTCAATGCCCCTTCCCACGCGCCGGGAATATGGGCTTTTTCCAGACGCTCCGCAATGAGCCGACCACGCGCCTGACGCCGCTGTGTCTGCTGCGCCAGAAAATCGCGCATTGCCGGATGCGCAATATCAATATTCAGACCCACAATGTGAATCTCATGATTCTCCCAGACCGTTGAAATCTCCACGCCGGGAATAAGATTCAGGGCCAGCCCGGAACGTGAAATTTCTTCTCTTGCCGCAGGAATCGCGGCTGTGGTGTCATGATCGGTAATCGCCAGCGTGCCGACTCGCATCTCTACCGCACGGTGTACTAATGTTTCTGGCGTCAACAGTCCATCGGACGCCGTGGTATGACTGTGCAGATCGTAAATCACTGCGTAATTCGTGTCGCTCAAGGCGGCTCCCATAGAGATAAAGTTATGTCATGTACATCATAACGGTTCCGGCAAATATACTGAAATAGGTGTTGACATTATTCCATCGAACTAGTTAACTAGTACGAAAGTTCACATGAAGAGGGTATCTAAAATGGCAGCGACATTTGCATTACACGGTTGGTGGCGCACTTCCTGATAGCGGGCGGTGTATGAACAGCTGTAATCAGCCAAACGATACCCGGCCCGCCTGTTAAGCGGGCTTTTTTTTGAACAAAATAATGAGAATAACCATGCAAACACCAAAACCCACGCTCGAACTGTTGACCTGCGATGCCGCCTATCGGGAAAACCCAACGGCGCTTTTTCACCAGGTCTGCGGCGATCGCCCGGCAACGCTGCTGCTGGAATCCGCGGATATCGACAGTAAAGATGATTTAAAAAGCCTGCTGCTGGTAGATAGCGCGCTGCGCATTACCGCTTTAGGTGACACTGTCACCATTCAGGCGTTATCTGATAATGGCGCCTCGTTATTGCCGCTACTGGATACCGCCCTGCCCGCTGGCGTGGAGAACGAAGTCCTGCCTGCCGGTCGCGTTCTACGCTTCCCGCCCGTCAGCCCATTATTAGATGAAGACGCCCGTTTATGCTCTCTGTCGGTATTTGATGCGTTCCGTCTGTTACAGGGAGTGGTGAACATACCGACGCAAGAGCGGGAGGCTATGTTTTTCGGCGGTCTGTTTGCCTACGACCTGGTCGCTGGCTTTGAAGCGCTGCCACACCTTGAGGCTGGCAATAACTGCCCGGACTACTGCTTTTATTTAGCGGAAACGCTGATGGTCATAGATCATCAGAAAAAAAGCACCCGTATTCAGGCCAGTCTGTTCACCGCAAGCGACCGGGAAAAACAGCGCCTGAACGCCCGCCTGGCTTACCTTAGCCAACAGTTAACCCAGCCTGCGCCGCCGTTGCCGGTCACGCCGGTGCCGGACATGCGCTGCGAATGCAATCAGAGCGATGACGCGTTCGGCGCGGTGGTACGCCAGTTGCAAAAAGCCATCCGCGCGGGGGAGATATTTCAGGTGGTGCCGTCGCGCCGCTTTTCACTGCCCTGCCCGTCGCCGTTGGCTGCCTACTACGTGCTGAAAAAGAGCAACCCCAGCCCGTATATGTTCTTTATGCAGGATAATGATTTCACGCTTTTCGGCGCGTCGCCGGAAAGCTCGCTGAAATATGACGCCGCCAGTCGTCAGATTGAGATTTACCCCATCGCGGGTACCCGTCCACGCGGTCGCCGCGCCGATGGTACGCTGGACAGAGATCTCGACAGCCGTATTGAGCTGGACATGCGTACCGACCATAAAGAGCTTTCCGAACATCTGATGCTGGTCGATCTGGCGCGCAATGACCTGGCGCGCATCTGTACGCCGGGCAGTCGCTACGTTGCCGATCTGACCAAAGTTGACCGCTATTCGTACGTGATGCATCTGGTTTCCCGGGTAGTGGGCGAACTGCGTCACGATCTCGACGCGCTGCACGCCTATCGCGCCTGCATGAACATGGGCACCCTGAGCGGCGCGCCGAAAGTACGCGCCATGCAGTTGATTGCCGATGCGGAAGGACAGCGCCGCGGCAGCTATGGCGGCGCGGTCGGTTACTTCACCGCCCACGGCGATCTGGACACCTGTATTGTTATCCGCTCCGCGCTGGTGGAGAACGGTATCGCCACCGTACAGGCGGGCGCCGGAATCGTGCTGGACTCTGTTCCGCAGTCTGAAGCCGATGAAACCCGTAATAAAGCGCGCGCCGTATTGCGTGCTATCGCCACCGCGCATCATGCACAGGAGACCTTCTGATGGCTGATATTCTGCTGCTCGATAACATCGACTCGTTTACCTGGAACCTGGCAGATCAGCTACGGACCAACGGTCATAACGTGGTGATTTACCGTAACCATATTCCGGCGCAGACGCTTATCGATCGCCTGGCAACAATGAAAAATCCGGTGCTAATGCTCTCCCCCGGTCCGGGCGTTCCCAGCGAGGCAGGCTGTATGCCGGAGCTGCTGACCCGACTACGCGGCAAGTTACCGATCATCGGCATTTGTCTGGGGCATCAGGCGATTGTCGAAGCTTACGGCGGTTATGTCGGTCAGGCGGGAGAAATCCTGCATGGCAAAGCCTCCAGCATTGAGCATGACGGTCAGGCGATGTTCGCCGGGCTGGCGAATCCGCTACCGGTCGCGCGTTATCATTCGCTGGTCGGCAGTAATGTTCCTGCCGGGCTAACCATTAACGCCCATTTCAACGGCATGGTGATGGCGGTACGTCATGATGCGGATCGCGTTTGCGGTTTTCAATTTCATCCTGAGTCCATCCTGACGACACAGGGTGCGCGTCTACTGGAGCAAACATTAGCCTGGGCGCAGCAAAAGCTGGAACCGACCAACACCCTACAGCCAATTCTGGAGAAACTCTATCAGGCGCAAACTCTGACGCAACAAGAGAGCCATCAGTTGTTTTCGGCGGTCGTCCGCGGCGAACTTAAACCTGAACAGCTCGCCGCCGCGCTGGTGAGCATGAAAATTCGCGGCGAGCATCCCAATGAAATTGCCGGCGCCGCCACTGCGTTGCTGGAAAATGCCGCCCCGTTCCCGCGCCCGGACTACCTGTTTGCGGATATCGTTGGTACCGGCGGCGATGGCAGTAACAGTATCAATATCTCTACCGCCAGCGCCTTTGTCGCAGCGGCCTGTGGACTGAAAGTGGCGAAACACGGCAACCGTAGCGTGTCCAGCAAATCGGGGTCATCCGATCTGCTGGCGGCGTTCGGTATTAATCTGGATATGAACGCCGATAAATCACGTCAGGCGTTAGATGAACTGGGCGTCTGTTTCCTGTTCGCGCCGAAATATCACGCCGGATTCCGTCACGCGATGCCGGTTCGCCAACAGTTAAAAACGCGAACCCTGTTCAACGTACTCGGCCCGCTGATCAACCCGGCGCATCCGCCGCTGGCATTGATTGGCGTCTATAGCCCGGAACTGGTGCTGCCGATTGCGGAAACCTTACGGGTACTGGGCTATCAGCGCGCGGCGGTGGTACATAGCGGCGGCATGGATGAGGTTTCGCTCCATGCGCCGACGATTGTCGCGGAGCTGCATGACGGCGAAATTAAAAGCTATCAACTTACGGCGGAGGATTTTGGCCTGACGCCTTACCATCAGGATCAGTTGGCTGGCGGCACGCCGGAAGAAAACCGTGACATTCTGACGCGGTTATTACAAGGTAAAGGCGATGCCGCGCATGAGGCCGCCGTCGCCGCCAACGTGGCGATGCTGATGCGTCTGCATGGTCAGGAAGATCTCAAAGCCAACGCGCAAACCGTGCTTGATGTTCTGCGCAACGGCACCGCATATGACAGAGTCACCGCACTGGCGGCAAGAGGGTAAATAATGCAAACCGTTTTAGCGAAAATCGTCGCAGACAAGGCGATTTGGGTAGAAGCCCGCAAACAGCAACAGCCGCTGGCCAGCTTTCAAAATGAGATCCAGCCAAGTACACGCCATTTTTATGATGCGCTCCAGGGCGCGCGTACCGCCTTTATTCTGGAGTGTAAGAAAGCATCGCCATCAAAAGGCGTGATTCGCGATGATTTCGATCCGGCGCGTATTGCCAATATTTATCAACATTACGCCTCGGCAATCTCGGTGCTCACCGACGAAAAATATTTTCAGGGTAGCTTCGATTTTCTGCCGGTCGTTAGCCAAAGCGCACCGCAGCCGATTCTGTGTAAGGATTTTATTATCGATCCCTATCAGATCTACCTTGCCCGTTACTATCAGGCCGATGCCTGTTTACTGATGCTCTCGGTTCTGGATGACGAACAGTATCGCCAACTCTCCGCCGTCGCGCACAGTCTGAAAATGGGCGTGCTCACGGAAGTCAGTAATGACGAAGAACGGGAGCGCGCGATAGCGTTAGGCGCAAAAGTGGTAGGTATCAACAATCGCGATCTGCGCGATCTGTCGATTGATTTGAATCGCACCCGCCAGCTGGCGCCAAAACTGGGCCACGGCGTGACTGTCATCAGCGAGTCCGGGATTAACACCTATGGTCAGGTACGCGAACTGAGCCACTTCGCCAACGGTTTTTTAATTGGCTCGGCGTTAATGGCGCATGACGATCTTAACGCCGCCGTCCGTCGCGTGCTGCTTGGCGAAAATAAAGTCTGCGGCCTGACCCGCGCCCAGGACGCTAAAGCGGCCTGTGACGCTGGCGCAATATATGGCGGGTTGATTTTTGTGCCCTCATCTCCACGCGCGGTGAGCGTTGAGCAGGCGCGAGAAGTGATAAGCGGCGCGCCATTGCAGTATGTCGGCGTTTTCCAGAACGCTGATATCGCCGATGTTTGCCAGAAAGCCGCCGTCCTGTCGCTTTCTGCCGTACAGCTACATGGCAGCGAAGACCAGGCGTATGTCAACGCGCTGCGCGAGGCGTTGCCGCGCAATGTGCAAATCTGGAAGGCGCTGAGCGTTAGCAATGCCCTTCCCGCACGCGATTATCACCATGTCGATAAATACATTTTCGACAATGGGCAAGGCGGCAGCGGGCAGCGCTTCGACTGGTCACTGCTACAGGGGCAACCGCTGGATGATGTGTTACTGGCGGGCGGGCTGGCGGCCGATAACTGCGTCCAGGCGGCGCAAGTCGGCTGTGCCGGTCTCGATTTTAATTCAGGTGTGGAGTCACAGCCGGGCATCAAAGATGCTCGTCTTCTGGCCTCGGTTTTTCAGACACTGCGCGCATATTAAGGAAAAAACATGACAACACTTCTCAACCCCTACTTTGGTGAATTCGGCGGCATGTATGTGCCGCAGATCCTGATGCCTGCGCTGAACCAGCTTGAAGAGGCCTTCGTCAGCGCGCAAAAAGATCCTGAATTTCAGGCGCAATTCGCCGATCTGCTAAAAAACTACGCGGGACGCCCCACCGCGCTGACGAAATGCCAGAACATTACCGCCGGTACGCGTACCACGTTGTATTTAAAGCGCGAAGATTTACTGCACGGCGGCGCACACAAAACCAATCAGGTACTGGGTCAGGCGCTGCTGGCCAAACGGATGGGTAAAAGCGAGATTATCGCTGAAACCGGCGCCGGTCAGCACGGCGTCGCCTCTGCGCTCGCCAGCGCCCTGCTGGGTCTGAAATGCCGTATCTATATGGGTGCCAAAGACGTTGAGCGCCAGTCGCCGAACGTCTTCCGTATGCGTCTGATGGGCGCTGAGGTTATCCCGGTTCATAGCGGCTCCGCTACGCTAAAAGATGCCTGTAACGAGGCGCTGCGCGACTGGTCCGGTAGTTACGAAACCGCGCACTATATGCTCGGCACGGCGGCAGGACCGCATCCCTATCCCACCATCGTTCGCGAGTTCCAACGCATGATTGGCGAAGAGACGAAAGCGCAAATCCTCGACAAAGAGGGCCGTCTGCCAGATGCCGTTATCGCTTGCGTCGGCGGCGGCTCAAACGCTATCGGGATGTTTGCGGATTTTATTAATGATACCAGCGTCGGGCTAATAGGCGTTGAACCTGGCGGTCACGGTATTGAAACCGGCGAGCATGGCGCGCCGCTTAAACATGGTCGCGTTGGCATCTATTTCGGGATGAAAGCGCCGATGATGCAAACAGCGGACGGGCAAATTGAAGAGTCCTATTCCATTTCCGCCGGGCTCGATTTCCCATCCGTTGGGCCGCAACATGCGTACCTGAACAGCATCGGACGCGCGGATTATGTCTCCATTACCGATGATGAGGCGCTGGAAGCCTTCAAAACGTTGTGCCGCCATGAGGGAATTATCCCGGCGCTGGAATCCTCCCACGCGTTGGCGCACGCTCTGAAAATGATGCGCGAGCAGCCGGAAAAAGAGCAACTGCTGGTGGTCAATCTCTCTGGCCGCGGAGATAAAGACATCTTTACCGTACACGATATCCTGAAAGCGCGAGGGGAAATCTGATGGAACGCTACGAAAATTTATTTGCACAGCTCAACGATCGCCGGGAAGGCGCTTTTGTCCCCTTCGTGACCCTGGGCGACCCTGGCATTGAACAGTCACTGAAAATTATCGACACACTGATTGACGCTGGCGCCGACGCTCTGGAACTGGGGGTTCCCTTCTCCGATCCGCTGGCCGATGGCCCTACCATCCAGAATGCGAACTTACGCGCCTTCGCCGCTGGCGTCACGCCGGCTCAGTGTTTTGAAATGCTGGCGCTGATTCGTGAAAAACACCCGACCATTCCGATTGGCCTGCTAATGTACGCGAATCTGGTGTTCAATAACGGCATAGATGCGTTCTATGCCCGTTGTGAACAGGTTGGCGTAGATTCCGTGCTGGTCGCAGATGTCCCGGTTGAAGAGTCGGCCCCCTTCCGCCAGGCGGCGTTACGGCATAATATCGCGCCGATCTTCATCTGCCCGCCAAATGCGGATGACGATCTTCTGCGCCAGGTCGCATCTTACGGCCGCGGTTACACCTACCTGCTTTCGCGTTCGGGCGTCACCGGCGCGGAAAACCGTGGCGCATTGCCGTTGCATCATCTCATTGAGAAGCTTAAAGAGTACCATGCCGCGCCTGCGTTACAGGGCTTCGGTATCTCCTCGCCGGAACAGGTGTCTGCGGCCGTGCGTGCCGGGGCGGCTGGCGCTATCTCCGGCTCAGCCATTGTCAAGATTATCGAGAAAAACCTCGCGTCTCCCGAACAGATGTTGGCGGAGCTCAGGTCCTTTGTCTCAGCCATGAAAGCCGCCAGCCGCGCATAACGAGTTAAGCCGTCAGCATAACGCTGGCGGCTTAATGAGTGGCTGGCGCCGAACCAGAATCACGATTCAGATGTACATCATCAATCTTTTTGGTGTTATTCCCCGTCCAGCTTTCAAAAAGTCTGAAGTCAATTTTTGCTAAGAAAACTCCTAATCACGCCGAAAAATTTAGCGTTTTCACGTCAATTTCCCCCGCCTTTATGTAAAGAAATGTCAACAAACAATGCATTAACGTTTCTATGGCTGCAGATAGTGACGCTTGTTATTAATAACAATGCAAAGCATTTTCTGTTAAATCGCTTATTCTAAAAGAAAATATAGAATATATTATCTCTAAACCATTTTTTGTGCGTTATTTACGCGGTAAATCACAACTATTTCCGTCAATTTGACTAATCGGTTTAACCAACTAATTTTAATAGGGTGTCGACACGGTTAAAACCGATTTTTTCAGCAAGCAACGAGACAGGAGAAATAATATGGCCGAACATCGTGGTGGTTCAGGAAATTTCGCCGAGAATCGTGAAAAAGCATCTGAAGCGGGCCGCAAAGGCGGTCAGCATAGCGGCGGGAATTTCAAAAACGATCCGCAACGAGCTTCTGAAGCCGGTAAAAAAGGTGGTCAGAATAGTCACGGCGGACGTAAATCCGATAATTCCTGATTTACTGTAATGTAAATACAACACATGCTTTTATCAAGCAATCTGCGAGTCTTCTGGCTCGCAATATTTTGCCCAGGAGAATTAGATTTATGAATATCAAAACCGTTGAAGACCTTTTTATCCATCTACTTTCAGATACCTATAGTGCAGAAAAACAATTAACCAAGGCTCTTTCTAAACTAGCCAGAGCCACGTCCAATGAAAAATTAAGCCAGGCCTTTCAATCTCATCTTGAAGAAACCCGGGGTCAGATTGAACGTATTGATCAGATCGTCGAATCTGAATCTGGCATTAAACTGAAAAGAATGAAATGCGTCGCTATGGAAGGGCTGATCGAAGAAGCCAATGAAGTCATCGAAAGTACGGAGAAAAACGAAGTACGCGATGCAGCGCTTATCGCCGCGGCGCAAAAAGTCGAGCATTACGAAATCGCCAGCTACGGCACGCTAGCCACCCTGGCCGAGCAGCTCGGCTATAGCAAGGCATTAAAACTGCTCAAAGAAACCCTCGACGAGGAAAAACAAACTGATTTAAAACTTACCGATTTAGCAGTCAGCAATGTTAATAAAAGTGCTGAACGCAAATCGAAATAATATTTTTAATTATCAGCTTGCATGATTCCGATTTTATTATCGGAGCAGATTATCACGCATTGAGGAATGTAAAATGAATTATACTGAACATTATCATGACTGGCTTCGTGACGCCCATGCCATGGAAAAACAGGCAGAATCGATGCTTGAATCTATGGCCAGCCGTATTGAAAATTATCCTGATATAAAAGCCAGAATTGAACAACATATTAGTGAAACCAAACATCAAATTACCATGCTCGAAGAAGTATTGGACCGTAATGGCATTTCTCGTTCGGTGTTGAAAGACTCCATGAGTAAAATGGCAGCAATGGGGCAATCTATCGGTGGCATGTTCCCTTCCGATGAAATTGTCAAAGGCTCAATTAGCGGTTATGTTTTCGAGCAGTTCGAAATTGCTTGTTATACCTCCCTGCTGGCGGCGGCAAAAAAAGCTGGCGACACTGCCTCAATTCCGACGATTGAAGCCATTCTGAAAGAAGAAATGCAAATGGCTGACTGGCTGATCAAACATATTCCGCAGACAACGGAACAATTTTTACTGCGATCTGAAGCAGATGGCGTTGAAGCCAAAAAATAAATAATAAGCAGGAGGCAATATGTTTCGACACGTAAAACAACTTCAATATACTGTGCGAGTGAGCGAACCTAATCCTGGATTAGCGAACCTGCTGCTGGAACAGTTTGGCGGCCCGCAGGGCGAACTGGCGGCCGCCTGCCGCTACTTCACGCAAGGTTTAAGCGATGATGATGCCGGTCGTAGAGAAATGTTAATGGACATCGCCACCGAGGAGCTGAGTCATCTGGAAATTATCGGCTCACTGGTAGGAATGCTTAATAAAGGCGCTAAAGGCGAGCTGGCGGAAGGTACCGAAAACGAAGCGGAACTTTATCGCTCGCTGACGCAGAATGGTAATGACAGCCATATCACCTCTCTGCTGTATGGCGGCGGCCCGGCGTTGACGAACTCCGGCGGCGTACCGTGGACCGCGGCTTATATTGATACTATCGGCGAAGTCACAGCCGATCTACGCTCAAACATCGCGGCAGAGGCGCGAGCGAAGATCATTTATGAACGCCTGATTAATCTGACCGACGATCCCGGCGTAAAAGACACGCTCAGTTTCTTAATGACCCGTGAAGTCGCGCACCAGCTCTCTTTTGAAAAGGCGCTGTATTCGATTCGTAACAACTTCCCGCCGGGTAAATTACCGCCGGTAGAACAGTATACCGACGTGTACTACAACATGTCGCAAGGCGACGATCCGCGAGGTAGCTGGAATAGCGATGAGAACTTCAACTATGTCGCAGAACCGATGCCTGCTGTTGATGGCGGCGATGGCCTGGCGACAGTGAAATTGCCGCGCGAGCAGATGGCGCTGCTCAAAGCGATGGCAGAAAGAACGAAATCGGACCCCACCGTTGATCCTCTCACTGGCGCAGAACTAGGCTGCGGCGAACCGAAAGAAGACAAGTGAGTTCCGACAAGTAAAATCCGTGTGTCATGTCCTTTTTTGACCCCGCCTGGCGGGGTCTTTTTTCGTCACAACATCACGCGATTAGAAACGATAGCCTGCCGAGAACATAAATACCCATGGGTCCAGACGCACGCTGTCATGATGCTGAACGCCGCCCATTTTATAATTGGCGGTAGTATCAATATCCATGTACCAGACAGAGGCGCCAATTAACCAGTCGCGGTTAATCAGGTAATCTACCCCAACTTGCCCTGCCGCGCCCCAGGAATCCTTAAAGCTCAGATCGGACAGCCCGGCATTTTTACCATTATCGTTAAAGTCGTTATCGAAGAAGGTGGTGTAGTTCACCCCCACGCCGACATAAGGACGCACTTTGCTGCTGGAATCGCCGAAGTACCACTGCGCCATTAACGTTGGCGGTAACAGGTGAACCGTGGCGATATCTCCCGTCGCGCCCGTACCCACCTTATGGCGGAACGGCGTGGCCGCCAGCAATTCAACCCCGATATTGTCCGTCGCCATGTAAGTGAATGTCAGGCCGAGTTGCGTGTTATTACTCACATCAAACCCGTTTAAATGCCCCAGCGTACCACCCGCCCCTTCTGTAGGTCTGACGGTTGCCGGACCTGCACGCATAAAGAATTCTCCGGCTTCGTGCGCGAAAGCGCTGCCTGAGAGAAGAGTTGTTAACGCCAGTGCCGCCACTGTAAATTTTTTCATACCCGCTCCATCGTTATGGTTATAAAAGCGTGATGAATATACCCACAATGAAGTAATAAGTGATCTAACACAGATCACATTTGTTCTTATAATTTAACATTTATTGATCCAGATTAATTTAGAACTTGTATTGAAAATCCTGGTTATAGGAGTTCAGATCAATTTTGACATATTCACGCTATGCAAATATTTGTCTGCTCCTGTTGCCCTGGCGATAAAGGCTGGCTAAGGTAATCAATGTCCCGCAATGGCGCGTGGCGGTAAGATTCGCGAACACTGCGGGACAGATTAATTTCCGTTGTAATCTATTGATACGTGAGTTTTTTGCAGGTGAATCATGAGCGTTCTTAACCCATGCATGACATGCGGTGCCTGTTGTGCCTATTTTCGTGTCTCCTTTTATTGGGCTGAAGGCGACGATGCCAGCGGACGCGTTCCGGCGTCATTAACCGAGCCTGTTACCCCTTTTTTACGTTGTATGGCCGGTACCAACCAAAAACAGCCGCACTGTAAAGCGCTAATTGGCACGCCGGGTGAAAACGTCAGTTGCGCTATTTATGAAAACCGCCCTTCAACCTGTCGCGAATTTTCGATATCGGGCGAAGGAGGCGAAGTGAATGAGGCGTGTAATCGCGCCCGCGCGCGATACGGATTACCGCCGCTTTACAAAGATATGCTTTTCCATACAACTGCTGATGCTGCCACTGTAGAGTTATCCAGGGTACAATTGCCCGCAAATTAACACCTGCAAAACTCAAGGAGAGTGCATGTCTATCACGGCGAAGTCCGTTTACCGTGACGCCGGAAATTTTTTCCGAAATCAATTTATTACTATCTTGCTGGTTTCGTTGCTGTGCGCATTTATCACGGTGGTCTTAGGTCATGCCTTTTCACCCAGCGATGCGCAAATCGCGCAACTCAGTGAAGGAGAACATCTGGCAGGCAGCGCTGGCCTGTTTGAGCTGGTACAAAATATGACGCCGGAGCAGCAGCAGATCCTGTTGCGCGCCTCTGCCGCCTCGACGTTTTCCGGGCTTATCGGCAACGCTATTCTGGCCGGCGGTATCATCCTGATGATTCAGTTAGTTTCAGCGGGACATCGGGTTAGCGCGCTGCGCGCTATCGGCGCCAGCGCCCCTGCATTGCCTAAACTGTTTATTCTCATTTTTCTGACTACCCTGTTAGTGCAAATCGGTATAATGCTGATTGTCGTTCCGGGGATTATTATGGCCATTGTGCTGGCGCTTGCGCCAGTGATGTTGGTTGAAGAGAAAATGGGCGTGTTTGCCGCAATGCGCAGCAGTATGCGTTTAGCCTGGGCTAACATGAGACTGGTCGCGCCTGCGGTGATAGGCTGGTTACTGGCTAAAACATTGCTATTGCTGTTCGCGCCCAGCTTCGCTGTACTGACCCCAAATGTAGGCGCTGTACTGGCGAATACGTTGAGCAATCTGATTTCCGCAGTATTGCTTATCTACTTATTCCGCCTGTATATGTTGATTCGCCAATAATCCGCAATGCGCCGTTACGCGGCGCATTCGACGCTCGTTGATGATGGAATCGAAGAATGAAGCAGTTTCTGGATTTTTTACCGCTGGTTGTCTTTTTTGCGTTTTATAAACTTTATGACATCTATGCGGCGACCTCCGCACTGATTGTCGCGACGGCAATCGTGCTGATTTATAGCTGGGTGCGCTATCGGAAAATAGAGAAGATGGCGCTGATTACCTTTGTTCTGGTTGCCGTCTTCGGCGGTCTGACGCTCTTCTTCCATAACGATGAATTTATTAAATGGAAGGTGACAGTTATTTATGCGCTGTTCGCCGGCGCGCTGTTAATAAGCCAGTGGGTGATGAAAAAACCGTTAATCCAACGTATGTTAGGTAAAGAACTGGCGTTGCCGCAGCAGGTCTGGTCAAAGCTGAACCTGGCGTGGGCGCTGTTTTTTATTGTGTGCGGTCTGGCTAACATTTATATCGCCTTCTGGTTGCCGCAAAATATCTGGGTCAACTTTAAGGTCTTCGGACTCACGGCGCTGACGCTCATTTTTACCCTGCTGAGCGGCGTCTATATCTACCGGCATCTGCCACAGGAAGATAAATCATAACCCTCCCGTGACTTATCATCGCCAGACTGCGAACGCCTGGCGATATTTTCTTCGCCTTTACGCCCTGCGCTTTCCCGTCAGTACCTTTATTCCCACTATTCTCCACACAAAATTCATAGTAGCATCGCGGCTGTAATTTTTTCTGATAGTCGGTTTTACAATGACAACAATGGATAATACTCCTCAGGGCGAGCTGGTTTTACGTACATTGGCCATGCCTGCCGATACCAATGCGAACGGCGATATTTTTGGCGGCTGGCTGATGTCGCAAATGGATATTGGCGGCGCGATACTGGCCAAAGAGATCGCGCACGGTCGGGTTGTAACCGTACGCGTGGAAGGAATGACATTTCTGCGCCCCGTCGCGGTTGGCGATGTCGTATGCTGCTACGCGCGCTGCGTTAAACGCGGTACGACGTCTATTAGCATCAATATTGAAGTCTGGGTGAAAAAAGTCGCATCAGAACCGATTGGACAGCGCTACAAGGCCACCGAGGCGCTGTTTATTTATGTTGCCGTCGATCCAGACGGTAAACCCCGCCCGCTCCCGGTTCAGGGTTAAGTATTCCCGCTTACGCCGCCAGCAGGTGATGGTATATTCCTGGCTGGCGGCGCCAGAGATTACTCAATCTGCGCCGTACCGTTCAGACGGAAGATAATATTGACCACCAGCCCGGAACCCGGCTTGCCTGCTTCATAGCGCCATTTGCGCATCGCATTCTTAACTTCACGCTCAAACATATTGGCTGGCTGCGCGGACAGAATCTGTACATTTTCCACTCGCCCAGCAGAGGTCACATCAAACTTCACCTTTACGCGGCCTTCAATACGTAACGCCTGTGCTCGCGCCGGATACTGCGGCTGGTTACGGCTCAGAGCTCGAGGTCCAGTGGGCACGCTCACCGCCGGCTTGCTGGTCGCCGATGCGGTGCTGCTTGTTGGCCGCATCGGGGCGCTATTTTCAAACGGTGAGGCAGGACGCGGCGCGGCTGGTTTGACTTCGCGCTTCGGCTGCTCTTCAACCTTTTTCACCGGTTCCGGTTTCGGTTTTGGCTTGGGTTTTGGCTTAGGTTTGGGTTTCTCCATCACCACGGGCGCTTCTTTAGGCGGTTCAGGGATCGGCTCTGGCTCCGGTTCGGGTTCAACCACCGGCTCCGGCGGCGGCTGAACCGCCTGGGGCGGCTCCAGGTCAGCGGGTGAAACCATTGTCACCGTGATAGGCTGCGCTGGCGCAGGCAATTCAATAACCTGATGTACCGAGGTATAGAGCAAACCTGCCACTACAGCACCATGAATGCCTACGGAAAGGAGTGTCGGCCAGGGAAAGCGACGAGGTAAATCAAGGGTCATTGAAGTCATAATCGTTTCAGTTGAAAAACCAGAGCTGAATTTTAAATGCAAATAGCAATCATATTCAATAAGGCATTGCCGATAGCGGCATTTAAAAGATGATATTGCACAAAAATACCACACAAAATGTGCATGTTTAACAAAGTCGGTATCTTTACATTGCAGTTAAATGCCCTTTCCAATAACGTAATCAGCAACTTTTACCGATTAAGGAGCTCTACCCGTGCTGTATGTTATTTACGCTCAGGATAATGCCAACTCGCTTGAAAAACGCCTCTCGGTACGGCCCGCGCATCTGGCGCGCCTGCAACTTCTGCATGATGAAGGGCGATTATTAACTGCCGGGCCGATGCCCGCAGTGGACAGTAACGATCCTGGGGTAGCCGGATTTACCGGGTCAACGGTGATTGCTGAATTTGAATCTTTAGAAGCAGCGCAATCCTGGGCTGATGCGGATCCCTACGTCGCAGCGGGCGTCTATGCGCAGGTTTCGGTCAAACCGTATAAGAAGATCTTTTGAAAAGGATGGCCTGTTGGGCACCGCATACGGTGCCCTTTCTGGCTCACACACCGTGAATCGCAAAGAGTAATGAATTACGCTGACGATTAAAGATGCATTTCCTGATAGTATGGATACGCATATTACGGCGTGATTGCCCTTCAAGCCAACGCGCTTTACGGCGGCTCGCCTGACGTAGCATTCGCCAGCGCCCCACTTCCGTTCTACTACGCTTCATGTTTACGACTCTCACTGTAACAGAAGCGCCATTATACCCCCTCGCCGGATGCAGACCAGCGCTTTTCCCGTGTTTTTATTTGCCATGTGAATCCTGACGCGTAAACTCTTAACAACACGCTTTCTAAAGGATTTTTAAAGTTATGACAACCTTCTACACCGTGGTGAGTTGGCTGGTCATTTTGGGATACTGGGTTCTCATTGCCGGCGTCACATTACGTATTCTAATGAAACGGCGCGCAGTTCCCTCCGCAATGGCCTGGTTGTTAATCATCTATATCCTTCCGCTGGTCGGGATCATCGCCTATTTGTCCGTGGGCGAATTGCATTTAGGCAAACGTCGCGCCGAGCGTGCCCGCGCCATGTGGCCATCTACCGCCAAATGGTTGAATGACCTCAAAGCCTGCAAACACATTTTCGCGCAAGAAAACAGTAGCGTCGCATCGTCCTTGTTTAAGCTGTGCGAACGACGTCAGGGGATTGCGGGCGTCAAAGGCAACCAGTTGCAATTACTTACCGACTCCGATGATGTCATGCAGGCGCTTATTCGCGATATCCAACTGGCGCGGCATAATATCGAAATGGTGTTTTACATCTGGCAGCCAGGCGGCATGGCGGATCAGGTCGCTGAATCGCTAATGGCCGCCGCCCGCCGCGGCATCCATTGCCGGCTTATGCTGGATTCCGCGGGTAGCGTCGCTTTCTTCCGCAGCCCCTGGGCGGCCATGATGCGTAACGCTGGCATTGAAGTCGTAGAGGCGCTGAAGGTGAATCTGATGCGCGTCTTTTTACGCCGTATGGATCTTCGCCAGCACCGTAAAATGGTGATGATTGACAATTACATCGCCTATACCGGCAGTATGAATATGGTGGACCCGCGTTTTTTCAAACAGGATGCCGGCGTTGGACAATGGGTCGATTTGATGGCGCGGATGGAAGGCCCCGTGGCGACAGCAATGGGGATTGTTTACTCCTGCGATTGGGAAATCGAGACGGGTAAACGCATTCTGCCTCCCCCGCCGGATGTGAATATTATGCCGTTTGAGCAGGCCAGCGGGCATACCATTCATACCATTGCTTCCGGTCCTGGTTTTCCGGAAGATCTCATTCACCAGGCACTATTAACCGCCACCTATGCTGCGCGCGAATATTTAATTATGACCACGCCATATTTCGTCCCCAGCGACGATCTGCTGCACGCCATTTGTACCGCTGCGCAGCGCGGCGTGGATGTCAGTATTATCCTGCCCCGTAAAAATGATTCACTGCTCGTCGGCTGGGCCAGTCGCGCCTTTTTCAGCGAGTTACTGGCGGCGGGCGTGAAAATCTATCAGTTCGAAGGCGGGCTGTTGCATACTAAAAGCGTGCTGGTCGATGGCGAACTGAGCCTGGTCGGTACCGTGAATCTCGACATGCGTAGCCTGTGGCTTAATTTCGAGATTACGCTGGTCATTGATGATACGGGTTTCGGCGCCGATCTGGCTGCGGTACAGGACGATTATATTTCGCGCTCCCGTCTCTTAGATGCGCGTTTGTGGGTAAAACGTCCGTTATGGCAGCGTATTACCGAGCGATTGTTTTACTTCTTTAGTCCATTGCTGTAAAACGTGACCAACATGAGTAAACAGGTAGTCACTATGGAAATGGATCTGAACAATCGCCTGACTGAAGACGAAACGCTTGAGCAGGCTTACGATATTTTTCTTGAGCTGGCGGCGGATAATCTTGATCCGGCTGATATCATTCTGTTCAATTTGCAATTCGAGGAGCGCGGCGGCGCGGAGTTGTTTGATCCCGCTGAAGACTGGCAAGAGCACGTCGATTTTGACCTGAATCCAGACTTTTTTGCCGAGGTAGTGATTGGCCTAGCGGATACCGAAGACGGCGAAATTAACGACATTTTCGCCCGCGTTCTGCTGTGCCGGGAAAAGGACCACAAGCTGTGCCATATTCTCTGGCGCGAATAAGCGGTTCAGGCCGGATGGCGTCTGATTGCGCCCTCCGGCAAGCCTGTTTAATCCGGTAGCTTACTGCCGCATCGGTTACAATATTGCGCGCTATGTTCATGCTGGCTTTGCTGGCACTGCGGACATTTTCGCTGCCAGTGACGTTTTTGAAACGCGCTGCTCATGTGCGTGGTAATCAGTCCTGTAGGAATCGCAATCACCGAATAACCAATCAAAATAAGCACCGACGCGACAATACGTCCCAGCGGCGTATGCGGCGTAATATCACCATACCCCACGGTTGTGACTGTCACTATCGCCCAATACACCGAGGCATTAAGCGTCGTGAAGCCATATTTCGGTCCTTCAATAAGATACATCAGGGCACCGAAAATAATCATCACGATCGCAATAAATGAATAGAACAGAATAAGCTGATGACGCGCGCTAATAATGGCGCTCCAGAATACGCGCAGGGATGGCATAAAGCGTAGCAGTTTAAGAATACGCAGCACGCGAATCGCTCGCATAGCACGCCAGGCAAACATATAGTTCAGGCTAATTTCCGGCCACAGCCACATGACGTACAGCGGCAAAATCGTCACCAGATCAATAAATCCCCAGAAACTAAAAACGTATTTTGCCGGTTCGGGCCAGCTAAACAGTCTGAGCAAGTATTCACCGGTAAATATCAGGGTAACGCAGAGCTCCAGCCAGACAAAAATATGCCATTCATCAAATGTCAGGTGATATTCCGTTCCTACGCCTGATTCAACAAAAATGACCAGTACGCTAAGCAGCGCAAACAGCGCGCATAACCCTTCAAAACGGCGACCTGAGCGCGTAGTCAAATCGAACAGATTATGATAAAGACGACGGCGAACCGACGACAAAGAAAGTGACACGGTAACCTCACCTAAAAGAAGGGCTGACGAATTGTCAGCCCTTGCGATTATAACGGGTCTACTTTAAGGCAGGAAACGGCATGGCGAAAACTTCCTTCCAGCACCGGTCGCGTTTGCGCGCATTCTGGCCCGGCTAGCGGACAGCGTGTACGGAACACGCAGCCGGAAGGCGGGTTAATGGGCGAAGGTAATTCGCCCTCCAGCAATTGTATCTTCTTATTTCGCTCCAGATCGGGATCGGGAATCGGTACCGCCGACATCAGCGCTTTGGTATAAGGATGCAGTGGATTATGGTACACCTCATCATAGGTGCCCAATTCTACTGCATGACCGAGATACATCACCAGGACACGATCGGATATGTGCTTTACGACCGCCAGGTCGTGCGCAATAAAAATCAACGACAGCCCCATCTCTCGCTGTAACTGCTGGAGCAAATTCACCACCTGCGCCTGAATAGAAACGTCCAGCGCCGACACCGGCTCATCGCAAATAATGAGCTTAGGTTCCAGGATCAACGCCCGGGCGATACCGATGCGCTGGCACTGCCCCCCGGAAAATTCATGAGGATAACGGTTGATGAGATTCGGCAGCAGCCCCACTTTCAGCATCATGGCTTTCACGCGGTCACGCACGTCCTGGCGCGAAAGTTTAGGATGATAAGTGCGCAGCGGTTCCGCGATAATTTCGCCAATCGTCATTCGCGGGTTGAGTGACGCCAGCGGGTCCTGGAAAATCATCTGGATATCGCTGCGCACTTCGCGCCACTCATCCGCTTTCATGCCCAACAGATCTTTTCCCAGCCAGGCGACTTTACCGTCTGTCGCCTTCACCAGACCAATAATGGCGCGCGCAAACGTCGACTTGCCGCAGCCGGATTCACCCACCACGCCAAGCGTTTCGCCTTCATACAGGCGTAGCGTAACGCCGTCCACCGCTTTCAGAGTTTTCGGCGGTTGCCAGAACCACTGCTTCCCTTCTTTGATATCAAAATGTACTTTCAGATCGGCGATTTCGAGGAGAACTTTACGTTGTTCAATCACAGCATTCATAGCAGTTCCTCCACCGGTTTAAAACAGGCGCGCAAGCGACCAGGACTAAACGCTTCAAGTGGCGGCGCATTATTGCAGATCTCCATCGCATGAGGACAACGCGGCTGGAACGGACAACCTTTAGGCAAACGCAATAAATTGGGAGGATTGCCCGGAATCGTCAACATTTCCGCCCCCTCGCTATCCAGACGCGGCACCGCATTAAGCAAGCCTATCGAATACGGATGAACGGGCTGATAAAAGACATCGCGCGCCTTACCGTATTCCATGGTACGCCCGGCATACATTACCAGGACCTTATCGCAAATACCCGCGACCACGCCCAGATCGTGGGTAATCATGATAATGGCGGTATTAAATTCGCGCTTTAGCTCATTAAGCAAGGTCATAATCTGCGCCTGCACGGTAACATCAAGCGCGGTGGTAGGCTCATCGGCAATAAGCAGTTTCGGCCTGCACAACAGCGCCATCGCAATCATCACACGTTGACGCATTCCGCCGGAAAATTCGTGCGGGTACATTTTCATCCGTTTGCGCGCTTCCAGCATTTTTACGGCATCCAGCATTCTGACGGACTCTTCAAAAGCTTCCGCTTTGCTCATCCCTTTATGCAGCATCAGGACTTCCATTAACTGCTCCCCAACGCGCATATAAGGATTTAGCGAGGTCATCGGGTCCTGAAAAATCATCGAAATCTGTTCTGCGCGCAGCGTATTCAGTTCGCGCTCAGGTAGATTAAGAATTTCACGTCCGTTGAAGGTCGCAGAACCGCCGATTCGACCATTCGTCGCCAGCAGTCCCATTAATGCGAACGCCGTTTGCGATTTCCCCGATCCAGACTCGCCAACAATACCTAACGTTTCTCCAGCGCGAAGCGTAAAGTTCAGATCGTTGACCGCCGTCACATCGCCATCAGGCGTAGCGAACGTAACACGAAGATCGTTTACCTCCAGCAGTACATTCGCCGGTTGCGGCGCCTGAGTTGCGGTTTCTGATAAGCTCATGGCTGTACTCCTTAACGATCTTTCGGGTCGAGGGCATCACGCAGGCCATCGCCAATAAAGTTAAAACAGAATAACGTCACCACGAGAAAGCCAGCCGGAAACAGCAGCAGCCACGGTGAGACTTCCATTGAATTTGCGCCATCGCTCAATAACGCTCCCCAACTGCTTAACGGTTCCTGCGTCCCAAGCCCCAGGAAACTGAGGAAAGACTCAAACAGAATCATGCTGGGCACCAGCAACGATGCATACACTACCACTACGCCCAGGACGTTAGGCACAATATGGCGGATCACAATGCTGGCAGTCGACACACCACCCACCTGCGCGGCTTCGATGAATTCTTTACGTTTAAGACTTAGGGTTTGGCCACGCACGATACGCGCCATATCAAGCCAGGAGACCATGCCGATGGCGACGAAAATCAACAGAATGTTCTGCCCAAAAAACGTCACCAGCAAAATCACAAAGAACATAAACGGGAACGAGTTGAGGATCTCCAACAAACGCATCATCACAGAATCAATTTTGCCGCCCAGATAGCCGGACAGCGAGCCATACAGCGTTCCGACAATGACCGCCACCAGCGCGGCGGCAATCCCGACCATTAATGAGATACGCCCGCCGATGGCAACGCGCACCAACAGATCGCGCCCGGAAGAGTCAGTGCCGAAATAGTGACCGGACGCCATATCCGGCGCACTGGACATCATGCCCCAGTCGGTATCGAAATAGGTAAATTGCGACAGCATAGGCGCCACTGTCACGAACAGGGCTATCAGAAACAGGACAATAAGACTGGCCACCGCCGCACGGTTATGCATAAAGCGCCGACGGGCATCTTGCCAAAGGCTGCGACCTTCCACCTCCAGCTTTTCACTGAAATTTTCCAGCGTCTCGCTGTTTTTCTTACTTAACATCATCGCGAGCTCCAGTATCAATAGCGAATTTTCGGGTCGATAACGGCATAGAGCACATCGACAATGGCGTTAAATAATATGGTCAGCGCCCCGACCAGAATGGTCAAACTTAACACCAGCGAGTAATCGCGGTTGAGCGCGCCATTAACGAAAAGCTGCCCAATGCCCGGTAAGCCATAAATAGTTTCAATCACCATTGAGCCGGTAATAATGCCGACAAAGGCTGGCCCCATATAGGATAAAACCGGCAGCAGCGCAGGTTTTAACGCATGGCGGAAGATGATTCTGCGCATCGGTAATCCTTTTGCCCGCGCGGTACGAATAAAGTTCGAATGCAGAACTTCAATCATTGAGCCGCGCGTAATACGAGCGATGCTGGCAATATAGGCCAGTGAAAGCGCGACCATCGGCAGGATCATAAATTTTAACGCCCCGCCGTTCCAGCCGCCGCCAGGCAGCCATTGCAAGGTTATTGCAAAGACCATCACCAGTAGCGGCGCTACCACAAAACTGGGGATAACGACGCCGGTCATGGCAAATCCCATCACCGTATAATCCCATCGCGTATTTTGCTTTAGCGCGGCAATCACGCCAGCACTGACACCAATAATGACCGCCAGCAAAAAAGCGGCAGCGCCAAGTTTCGCCGAAACGGGGAAGCTGGCGGCAACCAGATCGTTGACCGTGTAATCTTTGTATTTAAACGATGGTCCAAAATCGCCATGCGCCAGCTGCTTCAGGTAGCTGAAGTACTGCGTCATGATGGGATCGTTCAGATGATATTTTGCTTCAATATTGGCCAGCACTTCCGGCGGCAATGCGCGCTCGCCAGTAAAAGGGCTACCCGGCGCGAGGCGCATCATAAAGAAAGAGATGGTAATAAGAATAAACAGCGTCGGAATCGCTTCCAGACAGCGGCGTAAAATAAATTTCAACATTGCCCGTACCTTCTGGCCTGTGCCTTTACTTCCCGGACGTGACAAAAGATCCGCCAGGGAAAGTTATAGTGCGATGAAAAAAGACACCATGGGACAACCGCAGTTGTCCCATGTCTTGCCATTAATGTTTGATAATATATAAGTTTTTCACATAAATATTATCCAGCGGGTCTTTACCGGTATACCCGCCCACCCAAGGTTTCACCAGGCGCGCGTTAACGTAGTAATACACCGGCACAATAGCCGAGTCTTTATCTAACTGCTGCTCCGCTTTAGCGTAGAGTTCGCTGCGCTGCGTATCGTCCGCCACTTTCAGCGTGTCAGCAATCAGCTTATCAAACGCCGGGCTATTATAATGCGCGGTGTTATTTGAACTGTCGGACAACATAGTATTCAGGAATGAGGTCGGTTCATTATAATCTGCGCACCACCCGGCTCTGGCAACATCAAAGGTGCCCTGATGACGGGTATCCAGGAAGGTTTTCCATTCCTGATTCTCCAGATTCACATTGACGCCCAGATTTTTCTTCCAGATAGACGCCACGGCAATGGCCAGTTTTTTATGCAGATCGGAGGTGTTATACAGCAGGTCGAATGTTAAGGGCTTATCCGCCGTAAGGCCGGCTTCAGCCAACAATTTCTTCGCTTCTTCATTACGCTTTTGCTGGGACCATTTGAACCACTCAGGCTCTACCAGTTTTGCGCCATCGGTATACGGCGGCGTGTAGCTATAAGCGGGTAAATCGCCCTGATTTTTAACCTTATTAACAATAATGTCGCGATCTAACGCCAGTTTCAGCGCGGTACGCACGCGGACATCGTTAAACGGCGCTTTTTGATTATTAATTTCGTAATAATAGGTACACAAATAAGGGTCTACGCGGACTTCATTCGGGATCTCTTTTTTCAGTTTCTGGAATAATTCGATCGGCATATTGTTATAAGTCATATCGATCTCGCCGCTGCGGTAGCGGTTGACATCCGTCACCTCCGAAGAGATAGGCAAATAAGTTACCTGATTGATGATGGTTTTGTCGTTATCCCAGTATTGCGGGTTACGCTCCAGCACGATACGTTCGTTCACCACCCAGTTTTTTAACTTATAAGCGCCGTTAGTGACAATATTGGCCGGTTGTGTCCACTTATCGCCAAATTTTTCGACCGCTGATTTCGGTACAGGAGACACTGAAGGGTGGACCAACAATTTGTAGAAATAAGGCACCGGCTCACTTAAGGTCACTTCAAAGGTGTGATCATCAAGCGCTTTTACCCCCAGATCGGTGGCGGGTTTTTTACCGGCGATAATGTCATCGATATTAGCGATATGACCGTATTGCAGATAGCTGGCGTACGGCGATGCCGTATTAGGATCGGCCAGGCGTTGCCAGCTATAAACGAAATCATGGGCAGTGACGGGCGTACCATCTGACCATTTCGCATTTTCACGTAGATGGAATGTCCAGACTTTAAAATCTTTATTCTCCCATTTTTCCGCGACGCCCGGTGAAGGATGCCCCTCGACATCACTAATTAATAAGCCTTCAAAGAGATCACGGCTAACGTTCGATTCCGGCACGCCTTCAATTTTATGCGGGTCGAGAGACTGCACTTCTGATCCATTATTACGTACCAACGTTTGCTTGTCGGCTAACTGAACACCGGCGGGCACGTCTGCCGCAGTCGCGGCGCTGGCGGCGATGAGCGCAGTGAGTATTCCCACTGCAATTAAACTTTTTTTCGTGATGTTAGACATTGTGTTTGTACTCCACTCATTATAATTACTGGTTTTTACCAGCCTGTTTAATCCCGTCAGGGTTCCTGTACAGCACTGGTGGTGTACTGCCAGGTCTGTCACTGCTTTTGCTATCACCGACTTTATTTATTCTGACGATTCGTTCGATCGCCTTTCGTCGATTCGGTATACGACGTACCTGCCCACGTCGCACGTTATTTCTGACAACCATCTAAATGAAAATAGTTATCAACAATGTGAAATCTTCTACAAAAATGTTTGGCCGAAAAGTATCAAATGCGTTTCTGAACCGCCAATTCATTTTACAATTTTGTTAACCAATTCTCTTTTATGGAAAAATCCCTGCCCAAAAAAATAGTTAAACAATGTTAAAAATCTTTGATTTATTCTTTATAATCAATAAGTTGAAAGAAAAATATCTCTCTATCGCATCGTAGGTTATGCCTGCGCCAGAAAACACACACAAATTTAACAAATGCTCATTATTTAGCACATTCATCTACGATGGAGCTGAAACAACTAATAACATTTCAATAATCCTTCATCAAGCCCCAGAGTATGGTGTGAATAAAATAACAGACCTACCGCTTCTCACGGTCTCAGTAATGTTGATAATAGTTTGATTAATAAAAATAAATAGCGTTAGATTATATTAGTATTTTTATCATTTAAACGCTGAATGCTTATCAAAGTAAGAAGTGTTACGTGGGAATGTCACAAGGCGGCCCCTTAGGGCGCCGCCTGTAAATCAGCAGGTGGGAGTTTAGTTGAGCAAGCCGGGGAAAATGCCTTTTATTCCTGTGACAATAAATTCGATGCCGAGCGCCATTAACAACAACCCCATGATTCGGGTAATAACGTTGATACCGGTTTGCCCCAGCAAACGAACCAGCCACGGCGCCATACGGAACACGCCCCAGCAGCAAAGCGCAAAAAGCGCAATGGCAACTGAAAAACCAAGCAAATGCGCGATGCTGTGATAACGCGTCCCCCAGACGATAGTGGAGCTGATCGCCCCTGGCCCCGCCATTAACGGCAGCGCTAACGGCACAACGCCAATGCTCTCGCGTATGGCCGTCTCTGACTTTTCTTGCTTGTTTTGTTTATCTTCCCCCAGCTTCCCGCTGATCATCGACATTGCAATGGTGACAACCAGGATACCGCCCGCAATTCTGAACGAGTCAATAGAAATACCAAACAGCTGCAGGATGCCATCGCCGAGGAATAAGGAACTCCACAAGATAATCGCAACCGACAGATTCGCGGTGAGGTTAGTTTTATTACGCGCCGTGGCCGTCTGGTAGCTGGTCATGCTGATGAAAACGGGGATAATCCCCACCGGGTTAACCAGCGCAAAGAGCCCGATAAAGAACTTAAAGTAAACAGGAAAATCAAAAAGCGGTTGAATCACGGTTAGCTCCGAAGCGTTAGCCGGATGAAGTCAATGTTCGTTAATGATCAAAACGCGCAGAAGATACGCCTTTTATTCGCATAGTTCACCTCTTATCTACACCTAATTTCATCCATTCATCGCTGTTATTTATATGTACTCGTTATGCTAATCCACTTACTCTTCATGACAACGATTTCTTAACAATTTACATAAAAGGCTAAAATGGCCTGCTGAAAGGTGTCAGCTTTGCGTAATCTTGATTTAGATCACACAATCGCTACTCAGAAGTGAGTAATCTTGCTTACGCCACCTGGACGTAACGCGTTAGAGTTAAATGATACTAACGCAGAAGCTCTTTTAGTAAATCAGAGCGAAACGGACGTTAAGTAACCACCTGAATTTCAGGCATTTATACAAAGTATCGTCGATCTGTCTATACTCACGTATCGCGCAGATGATTTACTAAAAAAGTTTAACATTATCAGGAGAGCATTATGGCTGTTACTAATGTCGCTGAACTTAACGCACTCGTAGAGCGTGTAAAAAAAGCCCAGCGTGAATATGCCAGTTTCACTCAAGAACAGGTCGACAAAATCTTCCGCGCCGCCGCTCTGGCAGCCGCTGATGCCCGCATTCCGCTGGCCAAAATGGCCGTCGCCGAATCCGGTATGGGCATCGTGGAAGACAAAGTGATTAAAAACCACTTCGCTTCTGAATATATTTACAATGCTTATAAAGATGAAAAAACCTGCGGTGTGCTGTCTGAAGACGACACCTTCGGGACCATCACCATTGCCGAACCTATCGGCATTATTTGCGGTATCGTTCCAACCACTAACCCGACCTCTACCGCGATCTTCAAATCGCTGATTAGCCTGAAGACCCGTAACGCCATCATCTTTTCTCCGCATCCGCGTGCTAAAGAAGCAACCAACAAAGCGGCAGACATCGTTCTGCAAGCGGCTATCGCTGCCGGCGCGCCGAAAGATCTGATTGGCTGGATCGATCAACCTTCCGTAGAACTGTCTAACGCGTTGATGCACCACCCGGATATTAACCTGATCCTCGCCACTGGCGGTCCAGGCATGGTTAAAGCTGCATACAGCTCCGGTAAACCGGCTATCGGCGTAGGCGCAGGCAACACTCCGGTTGTCATTGATGAAACTGCGGATATCAAACGCGCTGTGGCGTCTGTTCTGATGTCTAAAACCTTTGATAACGGCGTAATCTGTGCTTCTGAACAGTCTGTTGTCGTTGTTGATTCCGTCTATGATGCCGTTCGCGAACGTTTCGCCAGCCACGGCGGCTACATGCTGCAGGGCCAGGAGCTGAAAGCGGTTCAAAACGTTATCCTGAAAAATGGCGCTCTGAACGCCGCTATCGTCGGTCAGCCAGCCTACAAAATTGCTGAACTGGCAGGCTTCTCCGTACCAGAAACCACCAAGATTCTGATCGGTGAAGTTACGGTCGTTGATGAAAGCGAACCGTTCGCACACGAAAAACTGTCTCCGACTCTGGCGATGTACCGTGCGAAAGATTTCGAAGAAGCGGTAGAAAAAGCAGAAAAACTGGTCGCTATGGGCGGTATCGGTCACACCTCCTGCCTGTACACTGACCAGGATAACCAGCCAGAACGCGTTGCTTACTTCGGTCAGATGATGAAAACCGCGCGTATCCTGATCAACACCCCGGCCTCTCAGGGTGGTATCGGTGACCTGTACAACTTCAAACTCGCACCTTCCCTGACGTTGGGTTGTGGTTCCTGGGGTGGTAACTCCATCTCTGAAAACGTTGGTCCGAAACACCTGATCAACAAGAAAACCGTTGCTAAGCGAGCTGAAAACATGTTGTGGCACAAACTTCCGAAATCTATCTACTTCCGCCGTGGCTCTCTGCCCATCGCGCTGGATGAAGTGATTACTGATGGCCACAAACGTGCGCTCATCGTGACTGACCGCTTCCTGTTCAACAACGGCTATGCAGACCAGATCACCTCTGTGCTGAAAGCGGCTGGCGTTGAAACCGAAGTCTTCTTCGAAGTTGAAGCCGACCCGACTCTGAGCGTTGTGCGCAAAGGCGCTGAGCTGGCGAACTCCTTCAAACCAGACGTGATCATCGCGCTGGGCGGCGGTTCCCCGATGGACGCCGCGAAAATCATGTGGGTCATGTACGAACATCCGGAAACTCACTTCGAAGAGCTGGCGCTGCGCTTTATGGACATCCGTAAACGTATCTACAAGTTCCCGAAAATGGGCGTGAAAGCGAAAATGATCGCCGTCACCACCACTTCCGGTACCGGTTCTGAAGTCACACCGTTTGCGGTTGTGACCGACGATGCAACCGGTCAGAAATATCCGCTGGCTGACTACGCCCTGACCCCGGATATGGCGATTGTCGACGCCAACCTGGTGATGGATATGCCGAAGTCCCTGTGTGCGTTCGGTGGTCTGGATGCGGTAACTCACGCCCTGGAAGCTTACGTTTCCGTACTGGCTTCTGAGTTCTCTGACGGTCAGGCTCTTCAGGCTCTGAAACTGCTGAAAGAAAACCTGCCGGCGTCTTACCACGAAGGGTCTAAAAACCCGGTTGCGCGTGAACGTGTTCACAGTGCAGCGACTATCGCCGGTATCGCGTTTGCCAACGCCTTCCTCGGTGTATGTCACTCCATGGCGCACAAACTGGGCTCTCAGTTCCACATTCCGCACGGTCTGGCGAACGCCCTGCTGATTTGTAACGTTATCCGCTACAACGCGAATGACAACCCGACCAAGCAGACCGCTTTCAGCCAGTACGATCGTCCGCAGGCACGCCGTCGTTACGCTGAAATTGCTGACCACCTGGGCCTGAGCGCGCCGGGCGACCGTACCGCCGCTAAGATTGAAAAACTGCTGGCGTGGCTGGAAAGCATTAAAGCTGAGCTGGGTATTCCTAAGTCTATCCGTGAAGCAGGCGTGCAGGAAGCTGACTTCCTGGCACACGTTGACAAACTGTCTGAAGATGCCTTCGATGACCAGTGCACCGGCGCTAACCCGCGTTATCCACTGATCTCCGAACTGAAACAGATTCTGCTGGATACCTACTACGGTCGTGATTTCACCGAAGGTGAAGTTGCAGCGAAGAAAGACGTCGTTGCCGCACCGAAAGCAGAGAAAAAAGCGAAAAAATCCGCTTAATTCGTTATCTGTTTTAGCATGACAATAACGGCCTCAATTGAGGCCGTTTTTTTGTTTTACCTGTTTATCTGATGCCTGAAGGCGCTATGCTGATCATCTGGCCTACGTGCTCACGGCACGCCCTTCGTCAGGAGGCCTGAATAATGACCTCCAAAGCGCTACAGGGCGTTTTATAAGCCGATCTTTACCTCAGGTATCATATGTGCCGATGACGCTCCTGAATCGCCGTCAGTGAGTCCTCCTCCAGCGCGTCCTTATAATGCTTACGGCAAACTGAAACGTAGCGTTCATTCCCGCCAATAACCACCTGTTCGCCTTCGTTATAAGGCCTGCCGTCCTGATCAAGGCGCAGAACCATACTGGCTTTACGACCGCAGAAACAGATAGTTTTTAATTCCACCAGCTTATCTGACCATGCCAGCAAGTATTGGCTGCCGACAAAGAGCTCCCCACGAAAGTCTGTTCGTAGCCCATAGCAAAGTACTGGAATATCTAATTTGTCGACAACCTCGGATAATTGATAAACCTGCTGGCGAGTCAAAAACTGGCTTTCGTCGACTAACACGCAATGTATTGTCTGCCGCGCGCTCTCGGCACGAATCTCTTCAAACAAGGATGTATTTTGGTTAAACAATTTTGCCGGCGACGACAAACCGATACGAGAGCTGACTTTGCCTGCGCCGAAACGATCGTCGATTTCCGCCGTATATACGACGGTACGCATCCCGCGTTCCTGATAATTGTATGAAGATTGCAGCAGTGCAGTCGACTTACCCGCATTCATTGCCGAATAGTAGAAATATAGCTGTGCCATTGGTCGCAGGACCTCACCTGAGTGAAATAAAGATTGGCGGGATTGTACCATAATTTACCGACGCGACGGCGCGGCTCGCGCTCCGGTGAGTATTAAGAATTGTACAAACATCGCTCACTATACCCAAAATAATTCGCGTTGCTTAAAGGCGGCAAGGGAGTGAGTCCCTAGGAGCATAGATAACTATGTGACTGGAGTGAGCGAGCGTAGCCAACGCATAAGCAACTTGAAGTATGAAGGGTATATACACATTCCTTCACAAATTATGCCGTTAAAATTCATCAACAATGCTTATCATCACCCGCCAATATGAAAACCTTGTACTTATTGTTACCGTTACTCATACCCGGTGCAAAGTAATAGGGTTTTCTTGTAAGGAAATCTAATACAAGAGATTGATATCTCAGCAATGAGATCGTATTTCATCATGATAAAATGTGACCTGACTCCTAAATTTTTAGCGACAGACGGTGAGTATCCCCCCTGCCAATAAGCTCTTTTTTGTGCGGCGCCTCAAGGAAAATTTAAGTTGAGATAATTAAAACGTGTGCTTAATAAAGCGTAATTTTGAATTCCTTACATTCCTGGCTATTGCACAACTGAATTTATCGCTCTATTATTAGCTCAACAAACCACCCCAATATAAGTTTGAGATTACTACAATGAGCGAAGCACTTAAAATTCTGAACAACATCCGTACTCTTCGTGCGCAGGCAAGAGAATGTACTCTGGAAACGCTTGAAGAAATGCTGGAAAAATTAGAAGTTGTCGTTAATGAGCGTCGTGAAGAAGAAAGCGCTGCTGCTGCTGAAGTGGAAGAACGCACTCGTAAACTGCAACAGTATCGTGAAATGTTAATTGCCGACGGCATTGACCCGAATGAACTGCTGAATAGCATGGCTGCCGCTAAATCCGGTACCAAAGCTAAACGCGCAGCTCGTCCGGCTAAATATAGCTATGTTGACGAAAACGGTGAAACTAAAACCTGGACTGGCCAGGGTCGTACACCGGCTGTAATCAAAAAAGCAATGGAAGAACAAGGTAAGCAACTGGAAGATTTCCTGATCAAGGAATAATTTACTTCCTGGATGCTTAAAATCCCGCCGCTGGCGGGATTTTTTTTGCCTGAGTTCTCCGCTGACGACCCCAGGCATAAAAAAAGCGCCGGATTTACCAGCGCTTCTGTTAAAAAATTTATAACGTATCGTTACTTCTTAATACCCATTTCTTCTTCAAGCCAGGCTTTAAATTCAGCACCCAGCGAATTATGACGGATGCCATATTCAACGAATGCCTGCATATATCCTAACTTATTACCACAGTCATGGCTTTTACCCTTCATGTGGTAGGCTTCAACCGTTTCTTTTTCGATCAGCATATCGATAGCATCGGTCAACTGAATTTCATCCCCGGCGCCCGGAGGGGTTTTCGCCAGCAACGCCCAGATATCCGCGCTCAACACATAACGCCCGACAATCGCAAGGTTAGACGGCGCGACATCCGCTTTTGGTTTTTCAACCACGCCAACCATCGGCACACTTTCGCCCGGTGCCAGCTCAACGCCTTTACAATCGACCACGCCGTATGCAGTCACATCTTCTACTGGCTCAACCATAATCTGGCTATTGCCGGTTTCATCGAAACGGCGGATCATTTCAGCCAAGTTATCCTGAGACAGGTCGGACTCATATTCGTCAAGAATAACGTCTGGCAGAATAACAGCGACAGGTTCGTTTCCGACAACGGGATGCGCGCACAATACGGCATGGCCCAGGCCTTTTGCCAGCCCTTGACGTACCTGCATAATAGTGACATGCGGAGGGCAAATAGACTGAACCTCCTCCAGAAGCTGACGCTTAACGCGTTTTTCCAGCATCGCTTCCAGCTCAAAACTGGTATCAAAGTGGTTTTCAATAGAGTTTTTAGACGAGTGCGTAACAAGCACGATTTCAGTAATGCCAGCAGCGATACATTCGTTCACGACGTACTGAATTAATGGCTTATCAACCAGCGGCAGCATCTCTTTCGGGATAGCTTTGGTCGCTGGCAGCATCCTGGTTCCCAATCCCGCGACCGGGATAACGGCTTTTTTGACTTTCGAATTAAGGGCAGCCATTTAAAATTCTCCTGGACTGTTCATGTATTGAACGTGTTCATTAATCTGTATCGTGTTCCAGTATATCAGTACCAGAACAAGCCTCAGGTCCAAAAAGGACTTATATTGGTATAATTAAGACAAATACTTATAAATCTGCCGCAGATAGTAACACTCGTCGGGAAAGGCCGGTAAAGCAATTTCCGCTCACTCTTCCGTTTGGTCATTCCGCAGACAACATCAATCGCAGACGCCCTCCTGCGCCCCATATTTGACACTGCCACGAGTCGCAACGCTGGCTTAATTGGTTAAGGTAGGCGTTACCCAATGTTCCTAGCGGCACGCCGCTGCTAATTTGAACCTGATGAGCGCCCGTATTTAAGGTGGCGTTCAATCCGGCGGAGACGAGAATCAAATTTTTGAGCTCACTGTGATAGTAGCCGACAAATAGCGGGAATTGCCCAGGTAAATTGGCTTGTCTGAGCAGATGATTTACCTGTTTTAATAGCGCGCCTAACTCCGGTAAACGGTGCTTTTGTTGGCCGAGCTGATCCTGCAATAAGCCGTTAAATAGCGCCCGCAGCAACAATGCGGCTAACACGCCGTTATCGCCCGCCCGGGTGACATCCAGGCAATAAAATGCCAGTTCGTTATCAGATAGCGGCGCAATATCCAGCACCAGTCCAGGCTGATCGGCGGAGACGAGCTGCCGGTAATTAATGCGGCAATGAGAAATCACCTGCTGTACCGGGGGCTGCAATTCCTGCAACAATTGCGCTGCGGCGGTCGGATTACTCACCATTGCATCCCAGTCACGAAACAGGCGTTCTTCTTCTTCAACCCGCGAGTTAAACATATTAGGGTACAAGCAAGCGAATACGCTTTCCCGCAAGCGGTTGAGATCTTTTACCGGCTTCAGCAAGACATCTTCAACCCCAAGGCGTAACGCTTTGGCGATATCCGCCATATTTTCTGTTGCGGAAATAACCAGAATAGGCGTCTGGTCTCCGCGATTACGTAAGTTTTCTACCAGTTTGAGACCGTTCATTCTCGGCATAGCGATATCACATATCATGAGATCAGGGGTAAAACGCCCCATCAACTCCAGGGCATCTACCCCGTCGCCTGCCAATGCCGTTGTCGCTCCCAAAGAGGAAAACCACGAATCCAGAAGCGAGCGAAATACAGGCTCGTCTTCAACAATAAGAATCTGTTTTCCGACCAATGGCTGCGTCATGTTCTCTCCCCTGACTGGCTTTAATCAATAGTGGCATGGTATTGCCGCTTGCGCCTGTCAGAATTTGCTTAAGTGATCGTAAAAGGTACATTAAACGTCGGTACGCACCAAGGGTATAAGTTCGTCCATCTTTTTCTCTACGGCTAACTGACCCGCCGCAATAGCGGCATGGGCGCGATGAAAATCCAGCGTTGAGATTTGCGGACAGAATGGTTGAATGAGAATATCAGGCGGATCGCCAGCCATACGGTTACGTTTAAGACGATTTTCCAACACCTGGATGGAGGTTGTCATGATTTCCATTGCCCCAGGCGAACTCACGCCACGGCGTGAAGTCAGGCTACTGAAACGTTCTTTTAAACGCTTATGCCAGGGCAGCGCATCATCGCTCTCTTCATTGATATTCCCGACATTTACAGAGAGCAAATCTTGCTGCATGAGGTGGGCATCATGTTGCAGGTCTACCGCAATAACGATATCAGCCCCCAGCGCCCTGGTTAACGAAACAGGTACCGGATTAACGACTGCGCCATCTACCAGCCAGTAACCGTTATGCTCAACCGGAGACATCAGCCCTGGCATACTGCACGACGCGCGTACAGCAAGGTGTAGATCGCCTTCAGTAAACCATAGCTCTCGTCCCGTGCTAAGATTCGTCGCGACCGCGCCAAAACGTCTTGAACAGTGGTCAAAATCCGTGACGGGCATAATATCCCGATAGTGATTAAATACGCGTTCGCCGCGAAGCAACCCTCCTCTGCCCCAGGATACATCCATCAGGCGTAAAACATCCCAGTAGCGGAATGAACATACCCACTGTTCAAGCGCCGATAATTTATTACAGGCATACGCGGCGCCGACCAGCGAACCTATTGAGCATCCTGCAACGATATCAATATCAATGCCTGTTTGCTTGAGGGCTTTGATGACCCCAATATGAGACCATCCTCTCGCTGCGCCAGATCCCAGCGCCAGCCCTATTTTCATTTTTCTCATCGTACTTAACGACTTCCCCTGGCTTCAAGACGTAGCAACATCGCCACTGCTCAGTTAACATAATGCCACCCTGGCGTTCAACGCCGTTTTTTATATTCAGGGAGATTATTGTGTCTCAGCCTTGTCCCTGTGGTAGCGCTGACGAGTATAGCCTATGTTGTGGTCGTATTGTGTCCGGAGAACGAGTAGCACCCGATCCGTCACATCTCATGCGCTCTCGTTACTGCGCTTTTGTGATGAAAGACGCAGATTACTTAATTAAGAGCTGGCATCCAACCTGCAATGCGGCCGCGTTTCGTGATGATATCATCGCCGGATTTGCCAATACCAGGTGGCTCGGCCTGACTATTTTTGAACATACCTGGTCAGAAGCAGAAAATACAGGGTATGTTAGTTTTATCGCGCGTTTTTCCGAACAAGGGAAAACCGGGGCGATTATCGAACGTTCTCGTTTTATCAAAGAAAACGGTCAGTGGTATTATATTGACGGTACCCGCCCGCAGTTGGGTCGAAATGATCCCTGCCCGTGCGGTTCAGGCAAAAAATTTAAAAAGTGCTGCGGCCAGTGACGCCTGACAGTATCGATACAGCAAACACTCTCAACAGGATTTCTCCGGCAATGCAATCACTACAACGTAAAGTTCTGCGTACTATTTGTCCCGATCAAAAAGGCCTTATCGCGCGGATTACCAACATTTGCTATAAGCACGAGCTTAATATTGTGCAAAACAATGAATTTGTGGACCATCGCACCGGACGCTTTTTTATGCGGACCGAGCTGGAAGGCATCTTCAATGATTCCACTCTCCTGGCCGATCTGGATAGCGCCTTACCGGAAGGCTCTGTTCGTGAACTCAATCCCGCCGGACGCCGTCGGGTAGTGATTCTGGTTACCAAAGAGGCGCATTGTCTGGGCGACCTGCTGATGAAAGCCAACTATGGCGGGCTGGATGTTGAAATCGCCGCGGTCATTGGCAACCATGAAACGTTACGCTCGCTGGTTGAACGTTTTGAGATCCCTTTCGAACTGGTCAGCCATGAGGGATTAACGCGTGAAGAGCATGACACGAAGATGGCGGACGCCATTGATGCCCATCAACCGGACTATGTAGTGCTGGCCAAGTATATGCGTGTTTTGACGCCAGGTTTTGTGGCGCGCTTCCCGAACAAAATTATCAATATCCACCACTCATTCCTGCCGGCGTTTATCGGCGCGCGTCCTTATCATCAGGCCTATGAGCGCGGCGTGAAAATCATCGGCGCTACCGCGCACTATGTGAATGATAATCTGGATGAAGGCCCAATCATTATGCAGGACGTGATTCACGTCGATCACACCTACACCGCAGAAGATATGATGCGTGCCGGGCGCGACGTTGAGAAAAACGTATTAAGCCGCGCGCTGTATCAGGTTCTGGCACAGCGAGTCTTTGTTTACGGCAATCGGACGATTATTCTTTAATCGTCAGTAATATGAATTGATTAGCTTTAATCCGTTACGGATGAAAAGTACGCAAACAGTTCATTTCAGGCAAAGGAATGCTTTACAGCGGCGTGTCATTTGATATGATGCGCCCCGCTTCCCAAAAGGAAGCGGGCCAGTATTAAGCATTACCCCGTGGTGGGGTTCCCGAGCGATCATAAGGGAGCTGACTACAAATCTGCCGTCATCGACTTCAAGGTTCGACTCGAGCAATAGTGAGAGAACGTTGCCGCAGGCAACGGCCCGAAGGGTGAGGAGCTTTAGCTCCGAATAATCCTTCCCGCTATAGAATGCAAGCAGCATAATGAATTTATCCCGTGGTGGGGTTCCCGAGCGGCCAAAGGGAGCAGACTGTAAATCTGCCGTCATCGACTTCGAAGGTTCGAATCCTTCCCCCACCACCATTATTCACTACAGCGATGTAGTTAACTCGATGAGCAATGCAGAAGTCTGCACTTGTCGGGGAAGGGTGAGAACCCTCGATTAAGGTTCGACTCGAGCGAAAGCGAGAGAACGTTGCCAACGGCAAAGGCCCGTAGGGTGAGGAGCGAAGCGACGAATAATCCTTCCCCCACCACCATCTTCAAGCTTTACCTACAATTTGAATTACCCCTGGTGGGGTTCCCGAGCGGCCAAAGGGAGCAGACTGTAAATCTGCCGTCATCGACTTCGAAGGTTCGAATCCTTCCCCCACCACCATCACTCCCGTCGCGTATCTTATCCCCGCTAAGCACAGTGCCTTATATCTCTCTGTACGGGAAGGATGAGAAGCTTCGACTAAGGTTCGATTCGAGCGTCAGCGAGAAAGCGTTGCCGCAGGCAACGACCCGAAGGGCGAAGCGCGCAGCGCTGAGTCATCCTTCCCCCACCACCATCACTTCCGTCGCGTATCTTATCCCCGTTAAGCACAGTGTCTCATATCTCTCCGTACGGGAAGGATGAGAAGCTTCGATTAAGGTTCGATTCGAGCGCAGCGAGAAAGCGTTGCCGCAGGCAACGACCCGAAGGGCGAAGCGCGCAGCGCTGAGTCATCCTTCCCCCACCACCATCACTCCCGTCGCGTATCTTATCCCCGTTAAGCATAGTGTCTCATATCTCTCTGTACGGGAAGGATGAGAAGCTTCGACTAAGGTTCGATTCGAGCGAAAGCGAGAAAGCGTTGCCGCAGGCAACGACCCGAAGGGCGAAACGCGCAGCGCTGAGTCATCCTTCCCCCACCACCATGACTTCATAAGGCACCAATTTCAAATCAATCAGCACTGCCCCGTATCCTTACCCCACAGGCAGACTTCACACCATGGCGCCATAGCTTATTGGCTATCTTATCAATACTTCTTCCTGGCAATCTTTTTCGCCTCCTTTGACTGGTTGATTTTTCGCCTGATGAGATCAAAGGCGGCATATGTCTCGCTAAGTTGATCTGGGGTAAGCGTTCCCTTGAGTCGGTTTCTTTCGGCAATGAGCGCTGAACAATCATCCTTAGATTTTTCCGTATATATACTTGCCATGTAATACCAAATATAGGCCTGCTTATTATCTTTAGGCACCCCCTGGCGCCCATGAGCATAAATTTCCCCAAGCGCTAATTGTGCCGGAGTAAACCCCTGCTCTGCCGCTTTAAGGTACCACTTCAGCGCATTCCGGCTATTTTCAGGCACGCCTCTTCCCGTGCTATATGCTACGCCAAGCTGATATTGCGCTTTCGCAAAATCCTGTTTTGCTGCTTTTCGATACCATGCGATAGCCTGTCTGTCGCTTTGCGCGACGCCGCGACCAAAAGCAGACATGATGCCCAGATGCGTTTGCGCAGCAGGCAGTCCCTGGCGTGCGGCTTTGCGATACCACGCCAGCGCCTGTTGGTAGTCCTGAGATACGCCCTCACCCTGCATAAACATCACGCCGATCGCATCCTGCGCCTCGGCCAATCCTTGCGCTGCGGCTCTGCGATACCACTCCAGCGCCAGGTTGTGATCTTTCAATAAGTGATAACCGTTGTAATACCATACGCCAAAATTGTACTGTACCTTTGCCATCACGCGTTGCGCTGTTTTTCGATACCACGTCTGAGAGTGAACCTGGTCAGCGGGATGCGCTTTATCATAGAGCGCATTCAGCGGAATGTGGCCTGGCGTATAGCTGCTTGGTATACCTTCATTAAGCCAGTAAACTGCCTGACGATAATCCTGAGGCACGCCTTCACCATAAAAATAGGCAACACCGAGATAAAGTTGCGCGGGGTAGTACATATTTTCCGCCGCTTTACGCATCAAGATCGCCGTTTGCTGATAATCCTGAGGGACGCCCTGACCGTGGGCGTACATTACTCCAAGCTTAAATTGTGCTGACGAAGCTGAACCCTGGCCGCGGACAACGCCCGCATCATTGGTTGGAGAGGCGGCTTTTCGATACCACTCCAGCGCTAGCTGGGTATTTTGGGGAAACCCATCGCCATACATATAGGCGTCACCGAGGATTTCTTGCGTACTACTATCCCCTAGCTCTGCCGCCTTGCGATACCACTCCAGCGCTTTTTGTCGACTAAGTGGAAAATTTTCACCATAGTTGTAATGATAGCCAAGGATGAAATAGGAAAAATCAGAACCTTGTTTACCCGCTTTCTCCAGCCATTTTATGGCTAGTTTATAATCAGGCTTAACATATCGCCCCTCCGCATACCAGCTTCCAAGCGCGAACTGCGCGCTTTCATCTCCTTGTTCCGCTTTTTGCTCTAATTCCTGAACGTACTGGCATTCTTCTGAGTCGGGGGGATAGCGCTCCTCGCAGACAGCAGAGTGAGCCATTTTTGAAATAAATATATTTAATATTATTATTTTGAAAATTGATGAAAAACGCATACAACTATCCTTATTGTCGTTTATGGCGTGATTATATGCTGCATCATCCTTTTTCTGCTTACAAAAAACTCGCACAGATGCTGAATAAACTCAGAAACAAAGAGTCCGGATTCAGATGCCAGACATGGCAGATCCGCTGTAAACGAAACAAGGCGGCGGTCGATAAGGCATTTATGCCGCACTCCGGCAAACAGCCATAAAAAAACTCCGCCGAAGCGGAGTTTAGGGCATCGAGAGAAAATCAGTGACGTGCACGAACAATCTGGTATTTGCGGGTCAGGTACTCGACCGGCACGCTCCAGATATGCACCAGGCGCGAGAATGGGAATAACAGGAACAGCGTCATCCCCAGTACCAGGTGCATACGGAAGATAAAGGCCACACCGTCCAGATGTGCGGATGCGCCACCGTGGAAGGTCACAACTGACTGCGCCCACCCGACCAGCTTCATCATTTCACTCCCGTCCATATGCTGGGCGGAAAACGGAATGGTCAGCAGGCCCAGCGCGCACTGAATCACCAGCAGCGAGAGAATCAAAATATCTGCGCCGGTAGTGGTGGCGCGGACACGTGGGCTAAACAGACGACGCTTGAGCAGTAAAATACCGCCAACCAGTGTCAGCACGCCGCAGGCGCCGCCGGCAATCATCGCCATCTTCTGCTTCACGTCGACCGGCAGAAAAGCTTCATACATCCAGTGCGGCGTTAACATGCCCAGGAAGTGACCGGCGAAAATACCCAGAATCCCAATGTGGAACAGGTTTGACGCCAGGTTCATTCCTTTGCGATCCAGCATCTGACTGGAAGCCGCCCGCCAGGTGTACTGGCCGTAGTCGTAACGTAACCAGCTACCGATCAGAAATACCGATCCGGCAATGTACGGGTAGATATCAAAGAAGAACATATTCAGGAAGTGCATTAGTGCTGTCCTCCGGTGGTGATATTCAGATATTGCGGTGCCACGGCCCCGGCAAAACGACGCTGGTGAGCGGAGATTTCCGACTCACCACACCCTTGATCGGCGAAGAATTTCACCTGCTCTTCTTCCCAGACCGCATCCAACGCCTGCGGGGTATCATCACGTGCTTCATTCGCAATTTTTTCAGCCACTTTATCGCTGTCGATAACGGTATTCGCCAGTTTTAACAGCAGATCGAACAGCACCGCATAACGGCTGTCACGCTGTTGCAAACGTGCGCTGAGCAGCGCCAGAATCGGCGCGATATCCTGTAAACCCCCTAACGCTTCGCTTTTCGGCAATTGCGCAAGGTATTCCAGATACAGCGGCAGATGATCGGGAAGTTCGCGACTGTCGAGCTGCAAACCGTGCTGCTCATACTGTGCCATCAGGTCAACCATCGCCTGACCGCGATCGCGGGATTCCCCGTGTACATGTTCAAACAGCAGCAGCGATGTGGCGCGACCACGGTCAAACAGTTCGCTATAAGCGGCCTGTACATCCAGCAGGTCCTGCGCGGTTAAATCGCGCAGGAAAACGCCCAGAGTCTGGGCATCCTCTTTCTCCAGGTTCTCAGATGACGCGAGCGCATCGAACAACTCCTGCTGATGCTGCCACAGGGCAGCATCCGGGTACTCGAGCAGACGCGAAACAATGACGAGTTCAATCATGCGTGCGGCTCCGTTTTGCTGGTCACATCAACAGCGTCGATGCGGCGGCTGTTGAACAGATTGAATTTGGTATCAGACCCGTGGCAACCATCGCCGAAGGTAAAGCCACAACCGCTTTTCTCCGGGAATGCGTCACGCGCCAGTTCACGATGGCTGCTCGGCACCACAAAGCGATCTTCATAATTAGCAATTGCCAGGTAACGATACATTTCCTGCGCCTGGGCTTCGCTTAAACCCACCTCTTCCAGCGCGCGGGTATCCACTTTACCGTCTACGGTTTCCGCACGTTTGTAGTGACGCATCGCCAGCATCCGTTTCAGCGCCAACAGTACCGGCTGAGTGTCGCCAGCGGTCAACAAATTCGCCAGGTACTGCACCGGGATACGCAGACTGTCTACATCCGGCAGAATACCGTTGCTGCCCAGTTCACCCGCGTCGGCGGCAGACTGAATCGGTGACAAAGGCGGCACGTACCAGACCATCGGCAGCGTGCGGTATTCCGGATGCAGCGGCAGCGCCAGCTTCCAGTCCATCGCCATTTTGTATACTGGCGATTGCTGCGCCGCATCGATCACGCTCTGCGGCACGCCGTCCTTCAGCGCCTGCTCAATGACAGCCGGATCGTTCGGATCGAGGAACACGTCCAGTTGACGCTGGTACAGATCTTTTTCGTTTTCCGTACTGGCGGCGCTTTCAATGGCATCGGCGTCATACAGCAGTACGCCAAGATAACGGATACGGCCCACGCAGGTTTCCGAGCAAACAGTCGGCTGACCCGCTTCAATACGCGGATAGCAGAAGATGCATTTTTCAGATTTGCCGCTCTTCCAGTTGAAGTAGATCTTCTTGTACGGGCAGCCGGTAATACACATCCGCCAGCCGCGGCACTTGTCCTGGTCGATCAGCACAATGCCGTCTTCTTCACGCTTGTAGATGGCACCGCTTGGGCAGGTCGCCACGCACGCCGGATTGAGGCAGTGCTCGCACAGGCGCGGCAAGTACATCATGAAGGTGTTTTCGAACTGGCCGTACATCGCCTTCTGCATGTTTTCGAAGTTCTGGTCTTTGGCGCGTTTTTCGAACTCGCCGCCCAGAATCTCTTCCCAGTTTGGCCCGCTGGTAATTTTGTCCATCCGCTGGCCGGTAATCAGCGAGCGCGGACGCGCGATCGGCTGATGTTTGCTGCCTTCCGGCGCGGTATGCAGGTTCTGGTAGTCGTAATCAAACGGCTCGTAGTAGTCGTCGATGCCCGGCAGATGCGGGTTAGCGAAGATTTTACCCAGCAGCAGCGCCCGGTTGCCCATGCGCGGCTGTAGTTTGCCGTTGATTTTGCGGATCCAGCCGCCTTTCCATTTTTCCTGATTTTCCCAGTCATTCGGAAAACCAACGCCAGGCTTACTTTCTACGTTGTTGAACCACGCGTATTCCATACCTTCGCGACTGGTCCAGACGTTTTTACAGGTGACTGAACAGGTATGACAGCCGATGCACTTATCGAGATTCAGCACCATGCCGACTTGTGAACGAATTTTCATTTTACGCTCTCCTGTACCTGGTCATTGCCTTCGCCATCCAACCAGTTAATGTTCTTCATCTTACGTACCACCACAAACTCATCGCGGTTGGAGCCGACGGTACCGTAGTAGTTAAAGCCGTAGGCTAACTGCGCATAGCCGCCGATCATATGGGTCGGTTTCGGCGTAATGCGCGTCACCGAGTTATGAATACCGCCGCGCTGCTGGGTAATTTCCGACCCCGGCAGGTTTACGATACGTTCCTGCGCGTGGTACATCATGGTCATGCCCGTCGGTACACGCTGGCTGACCACTGCGCGTGCGGTCAATGCGCCGTTGCTGTTGAAGACTTCGATCCAGTCGTTATCTTCAATGCCCAGATCTTTGGCGTCGGTTTCGCTCATCCATACAATCGGGCCGCCACGCGACAAGGTCAGCATCAACAGGTTATCGCTGTAGGTCGAGTGGATACCCCATTTCTGGTGCGGCGTCAGGAAGTTGAGCGCCTTCTCCGGATTACCGTTGGATTTACGCCCCATCACCGCTTTCACCGAGCGGGTGTCGATCGGTGGGCGATACACCAGCAGACTTTCGCCGAAGTCGCGCATCCACTGGTGATCCTGATACAACTGTTGACGACCAGACAGCGTACGCCACGGGATCAGCTCGTGAACGTTGGTATAACCGGCGTTATAAGAAACATGCTCATCTTCCAGACCAGACCAGGTCGGGCTGGAGATAATTTTGCGCGGCTGGGCCTGAATATCGCGGAAGCGGATTTTCTCTTCTTCTTTATTGGTTGCCAGATGCGTATGGTCGCGACCGGTAAACTCGCTCAGCGCCGCCCAGGCTTTCACCGCCACCTGACCGTTGGTTTCCGGCGCTAACGTCAGGATCATCTCTGCCGCGTCAATCGCCGTGTTGAGCATCGGCTGGCCTTTCGCCGGACCGTCCGCTTTGGTGTAATTGAGCTTACGCAGCAAGTCCATTTCGCTCTGCGTGTTCCAGGCAATCCCTTTCCCGCCGTTGCCGATTTTCTCCATCAGCGGGCCGATAGAGGTAAAGCGTTCGTAAGTCGCCGGGTAATCGCGCTCAACGGTCATGATGTGCGGCGCGGTTTTCCCTGGAATCAGATCGCATTCGCCTTTTTTCCAGTCTTTCACGTCCAGCGGCTGCGCCAGTTCAGCGGCAGAATCGTGCTGGATCGGCAGCGTCACGACGTCAGTCTCTTTACCCAGGTGACCTACACAGACTTCGGAGAATTTCTTCGCAATGCCTTTGTAGATTTCCCAGTCGCTTTTCGATTCCCAGGCCGGATCTACGGCGGCAGACAGCGGATGAATAAACGGATGCATATCCGAGGTATTCATATCGTCTTTTTCATACCAGGTGGCGGTCGGCAGTACGATATCGGAGTACAGGCAGGTGCTCGACAGGCGGAAGTCCAGCGTCACCACCAGATCCAGTTTGCCGTCCAGGCCATTGTCACGCCACTCCACTTCTTCCGGCTTCACACCGCCCTGTTTACCCAGATCCAGCCCCTGAATACCATGCTCAGTACCCAGCAGATATTTCAGCATATACTCGTGACCTTTACCGGAAGACCCAAGCAGGTTTGAACGCCAGATGAACAGGTTACGCGGGTGGTTTTTACCGTTTTCCGGCTGCTCGGCGGCAAAGCGAATCGAACCCTCTTTCAGGGATTTGACGGTATAATCTACCGGCGTCATACCGGCTTTTTCCGCTTCACGCGCAATATACAGCGGGTTGGTACCTAACTGCGGTGCCGACGGCAACCAGCCCATACGCTCGGCGCGCACATTGAAGTCAATCAGATGGCCGCTATAGCGGGATTTGTCCGCCATCGGCGACAGTAATTCCTCGGCGGTCACCGTCTCGTAGCGCCACTGGCTGGAGTGGTTATAGAAGTAAGAGGTGCTATTCATGTGACGCGCCGGACGCTGCCAGTCAAGGGCAAACGCCAGCGGCTGCCAGCCGGTCTGCGGACGCAGTTTTTCCTGGCCGACGTAGTGCGCCCAACCGCCGCCGCTCTGACCAACGCAACCACAGAACACCAACATATTGATCAGCCCGCGATAGTTCATATCGAGGTGATACCAGTGGTTCAGACCGGCGCCAACGATAATCATTGAACGCCCGTGCGTTTTGTCCGCGTTATCGGCGAACTCCCGTGCGATACGGATGATCTGCGCCCGCGGCACGCCGGTGATCTGCTCGGCCCATGCTGGCGTATACGCTTTGGTATCATCATAACTGGCGGCACAATTTTCATCGTTCAGGCCGCGTTCCAGACCATAGTTCGCCATGGTCAGGTCATACACGGTGGTGACTAACGCTGAAGAACCATCGGCCAGTTGCAGACGTTTTGCCGGCAGTTTATGCAGCAGGACGTTATCCAGCGCCACATGATTAAAGTACTCTGAACCCTCGCCGCCGAAATACGGGAAGCCCACGTCAGCAATCTCATCCTGGCTGCCCAGCAAGCTGAGCTGCAATTCAGTTTCTGCACCGGTAGTCCCGTCGCGCTGTTCGAGGTTCCATCTGCCTTTTTCGCCCCAGCGGAAACCAATTGAACCGTTTGGCGCCACCATTTCACCGTTGCTGTTGATAGCGACGGTTTTCCATTCCGGGTTATTTTCCTGCCCCAGCGAATCAACGAGATCGGCAGCGCGCAGCATACGACCTGCGGCATAATAACCATCACGCTCTTCAAGCATCACCAGCATTGGCATGTCGGTATAGCGACGGACATAATCGGTGAAGTACTGGCGCGGGTTGTCGAGGTGGAACTCGCGCAGCATGACGTGGCCCATCGCCAGCGCCATCGCCGCATCGGTCCCCTGCTTCGGCGCCAGCCACAGATCGCACAGTTTGGCGATTTCAGCATAGTCCGGCGTCACCGCGACGGTTTTAGTGCCTTTGTAACGTACTTCGGTAAAGAAGTGGGCATCCGGCGTACGGGTTTGCGGCACGTTAGAGCCCCAGGCGATAATATAGCTGGAGTTGTACCAGTCAGCGGATTCCGGCACGTCGGTCTGCTCGCCCCAGGTTTGCGGGGAGGCTGGCGGCAGATCGCAGTACCAGTCGTAGAAGCTCAGGCAGGTACCGCCAATCAGTGAAAGATAACGTGCGCCGGAAGCGTAGGAAACCATCGACATCGCCGGGATGGGTGAGAAGCCCGCGACGCGGTCAGGGCCATAGGTTTTCACGGTGTACACGTTGGAAGCGGCGATCAGTTCGTTCACTTCCTGCCATGAGGAGCGAACAAAGCCGCCACGACCACGCGCCTGTTTGAAGCTTTTGGCTTTATCGGCATCTTCAATGATGGAGGCCCATGCCTCTACCGGATCGCGATGCAGTTTTTTCGCCTCGCGCCACATCTTCATCAGACGTTTGCGCATCAGCGGATATTTCAGTCGGTTAGCGCTGTAGAGATACCAGGAGTAGCTTGCGCCGCGCGGGCAGCCGCGAGGTTCATGGTTTGGCATATCGGGACGGGTGCGTGGGTAATCGGTTTGCTGTGTTTCCCAGGTCACCAGACCATTTTTGACATAAATTTTCCAGCTACAAGAACCGGTGCAGTTCACCCCATGGGTTGAGCGCACAATTTTGTCATGCTGCCAACGTTGGCGGTATCCGTCCTCCCAGTCCCGGTTTGTTTCGAGAAGCTGGCCGTGCCCATCGGCAAAGGTTTCGCCCTTCTGCTTGAAGTAGCGAAACCGGTCCAGGAATTTACTCATCGGGTTTCTCCTGTGTGGAACCTTACGGCTCTCTGATAAATCGACATTGCTTAACTAAGGGCGAAGGTAACGCGCTGAATGGGCGTGAGAATTGATAACGATCAAGGCGGACAGGGATGCAAATGGCGCGCAAACCTCCTGCATACTCCTTTTGGAGGAGGAGTTTTATTTATATATATTACTGATTTAATTGCATAAAATTAAATTTACGCACAAATTGAATGTTAAATTTTCAACAAGTGGGTATTAAGGGGTATCCCCCTGGATGACCGATAAAAATGTGCGTGGTCAGCCCTGTCGCGCCTCTCTTCTTGACTATAAGTATGTTGTAACTAAATACAGGTAAAAAAAAGCGCGGTCTAACGCCGCGCAAAGGATAATCAAAAATTACTTTTTATTTTTAGAATGACGTCCATATACCGCCCAGGTAATAACGACGCAGGCGATATAGAAAATAAGAAAGACTTTCATCGCGCCGACTGGAGAACCAGTTAATGCTAAAGATGAACCAAACGCTTTCGGAATAAAAAAGCCGCCAATCGCGCCAATCGCGGAAATAAAGCCCAGCGCCGCCGCCGTATCGGTCGCCGCTTCACGCATGGCTCTTTCGTCCGACCCGCCTTCCGCTTTAACCCGGCCCATCGTCAGTTTACGGAAGATAACGGAGATCATCTGGAAGGTAGAGCCACTCCCCAACCCCGCCGTCAGAAATAGCGCCAGAAATACCCCGTAGAACGCGATAAAGCTACCTCCAACGCCGCCAGTAGGTAATGTCAGGAACAGCAGACCGCTGAAAATCGCCATCAGGACAAAGTTGATAAGCGTGACGCGAGTCCCCCCCAGACGGTCAGAAATTGCGCCGCCTGCCGAACGCGCCAGCGCGCCGATAAACGGACCGAAAAACGCATAATGCAGGATCTGCACATCCGGGAATTGTGTTTTAGACAGCATAGCGAACCCCGCGGAGAAACCGATAAACGATCCGAAGGTCGCCAGATACAGCAGACTCATGATCCACAGATGACCACGTTTGAGCACCGGCAGTTGCTCTTTTAGCGAGGCCTTAGACGTCGCCAGTTCGTTCATGCCGAACCACGCCGCCAGCGTAAAAATGGCCAGGAAAGGCACCCAAATCCAGGCTGCGTTCGCCAGATAGAGCTGAGAACCGTCCGGCTGCTCTACACCGTGGCTGCCAAAGGCGGCAAAGATAGAGAGCGAAACCACCAGCGGCGCAACCAGCTGCATCACACTCACGCCCATATTGCCCAGACCACCGTTCAGACCCAGCGCGCCGCCCTGCTTTTGTTTAGGAAAGAAAAAGCTGATGTTCGCCATACTGGAGGCAAAGTTCGCGCCGGCAAAACCACACAGCAAGGAAATAATAATGAAAGTGCTAAATGGCGTACTGGTATCCTGAACGGCAAAGCCTAACCATACGCAGGGCACGATGAGGATACCGGTACTGAACGCTGTCCAGCGACGTCCGCCAAATAGCGGCACCATAAAGGAGTAAGGCACCCGTAGCAGCGCGCCGGAAACAGATGGCAGCGCAGTCAACATAAAGAGCTGATCGGTCGTAAAATTAAATCCCACTTTCGGCAGGTTCACCGCCACTGCGCTGAATAGCATCCAGACGCAAAACGCCAGCAGTAAACACGGGACAGAAATCCACAAATTACGGCTGGCGACACGATGGCCGTGCTGCTGCCAGAATGCCGGATCTTCCGGACGCCATTCCGTGATAACAGCGCCAGTTGCCCTTTCCGGGGCGGATGAGTGACTCATAGACACCTCTGATTCTTGATTTGATGTCTGCCACATTAGGGTTTACTGCCGAAGGTAAGTTGATATAAATCAAAGGAAAAGTCGTCATCACCGGCGACTAAAAAGCGTTATTACCCTTAATGAGTAGGCTATTTTGGTAAAAAAGCTGTGGTTTTTCACCATGCTGTGTCTGTCTACTCCTTCCCGTCGCAGATACCTCTCTACGGCGGCAATTAAGGAGTAACTCGTTATAGGTATGGGTATACTCCGCTGTATCGTTGAGAATAGCGGCACAGCCGATTGACGCCCCTCTTTTTTGCTACGTTTTTTCGGCGACATTACCCCGAAGAAAGAAGGTAACATGTTTAAACGGTGCTTCTCTCCTCTTACGCTGGTTAACCAACTGGCGCTGATTGTCATGCTCTCTACCGCTATCGGCGTGGCGGGGATGGCGGTTTCCGGCTGGCTGGTTCAGGGCGTGCAGGGTAGCGCTCATGCGATTAATAAAGCGGGCTCATTGCGTATGCAAAGCTATCGACTACTGGCCGCTGTCCCGCTGGATGCTAAAGATCAAAAGCTGCTGGATGAGATGGAGCAAACGGCATTCAGCCCGGAACTGACCCGCGCCGCTGAGCGAGACGGGCAGCAAAAGCAGCTTAAAGCGTTGCAGGATTACTGGCATAACGAACTCTCGCCAGGGCTACAGCACGCGCAAAACGCGCACGCGGTCGCAGAAGATGTCACGCGCTTTGTGGCGGGCCTGGATCGCCTGGTGACGTCGTTCGACCATACTACTGAATTGCGTATCGAACGCGTGGTATTAGTTCACCGGGTAATGGCGATCTTTATGGCGCTATTGCTGGTATTTACGATTATCTGGCTACGTGTTCGCCTTTTGCAGCCCTGGAAACAGTTGTTATCAATGGCGCGCGCCGTCAGTCAGCGCGACTTTACCCAACGTGCCAATATCAGTGGACGCAATGAGATGGCCGCGTTGGGTTCTGCGCTCAATAATATGTCTGAAGAACTGGCCGAAAGTTATGCGGTACTGGAACAGCGCGTACAGGAAAAAACAGCCGGTCTGGAACATAAAAACCAGATTCTCTCGTTTTTGTGGCAAGCCAACCGCCGACTGCATTCACAGGCTCCGCTATGTGAGCGTCTTTCTCCGGTACTGAATGGCCTGCAAAATTTAACCCAGTTGCATGATATTGAGCTGCGAGTCTATGACCTGGAAGATGAAGATAATCACCAGGAATTTACCTGTCAGTCGGACATCAGTTGCGATGATAAAGGCTGCCACCTTTGCCCACGTAGCGCCCTGCCGATGATTAACGGCGGCACCACCTTAAAATGGCGGCTCACCGACTCTCACACCCAATACGGTATTTTGCTGGCGACGCTGCCCTATGGACGCCATCTCAGCCACGATCAGCAACAGTTGGTGGACACGCTGGTTGAACAGCTTACCGCGACTCTGGCGCTCGACAGGCATCAGGAGCGCCAGCAGCAGTTGATTGTCATGGAAGAGCGTGCCACCATTGCCCGCGAACTGCATGATTCTATTGCCCAGTCGCTCTCTTGTATGAAGATGCAGGTGAGCTGCCTGCAAATGCAGGGCGACGTGTTACCGGAAAGCAGCCGTGAGTTACTCAGCCAAATTCGCAATGAGCTGAACTGCTCCTGGGCGCAACTGCGCGAACTGTTAACCACTTTCCGCTTACAGTTGACGGAACCCGGGCTACGTCCGGCGCTGGAAGCAAGCTGCCAGGAGTTCAGCGCCCGGTTTGGCTTTACGGTAAAACTGGATTATCAGCTTCCCCCCCGCCTGGTGCCTTCACACCAGGCGATACACCTGTTGCAAATTGCCAGGGAAGCCCTCAGCAACGCCCTTAAACACTCTCATGCCGACGATGTGGTGGTGACAGTGACGCAATGTGGCAAACAGGTCAAACTAAAAGTACAGGATAATGGCTGCGGCGTCCCGGAAAACGCCGAACGCAGTAATCACTACGGCATGATTATCATGCGCGATCGGGCGCAAAGTTTGCGCGGCGATTGCCAGGTACGCCGACGCGAGACTGGCGGAACAGAGGTCACTGTTACTTTTATTCCAGAAACAAACTTCACAGAAACCCAGGGAGATACCCATGAATAATCAGGAACCGGCAACCATCCTGTTAATCGACGACCATCCGATGCTACGCACGGGTGTAAAGCAGCTTGTGAGTATGGCGCCCGATATCAGCGTGGTCGGAGAAGCCAGCAACGGTGAGCAGGGTATTGACCTGGCGGAATCGCTCGATCCCGATCTGATCCTCCTTGATTTGAATATGCCGGGAATGAATGGCCTCGAAACGCTGGATAAATTACGCGAAAAAGCGCTGTCAGGACGTATTGTCGTTTTCAGCGTATCCAACCATGAAGAAGATGTCGTCACGGCGCTAAAGCGCGGCGCGGACGGTTACCTGTTGAAAGACATGGAGCCGGAGGACTTGCTCAAAGCGTTACAACAGGCCGCCGCCGGCGAAATGGTATTAAGTGAAGCGTTAACGCCGGTACTGGCGGCCAGCCTGCGGGCCAACCGCGCCACCACCGATCGCGATGTAACGCAACTCACCCCGCGTGAGCGCGATATTCTGAAGCTCATCGCGCAGGGATTGCCGAATAAGATGATTGCCCGGCGTCTGGATATCACCGAAAGTACGGTCAAAGTGCACGTGAAACATATGCTCAAGAAAATGAAGCTGAAATCGCGCGTGGAGGCCGCCGTCTGGGTACATCAGGAACGCATCTTTTAATTATTGCTCCTGGAACGGTTGCCAATGCGGATTATCGTCCGGCATCGTGATAAACGGTTCAGTCAGCGCGAGCGTGATCTCATTGGAAGAGACACGCTGATCTTTTTCATCCTCAACCACCACCGATAAACGCCAGCGATTTGCCGCGCCTTCGCGGTGATCCCAGGCCGGCATAATGATTGTCCAGCCCTCGGTACTACGGGTGTCCGTTCCTGCCGTCAAACTTAATGCCTGTGTATCGCCCTGCCAGCTCAAATGACGAATACCGTGCACGCTGCGCACCTGCAATTTTAACGCAACCGTCTCACCAGGCGTAAGATCCCAGGGCGGCGTCGCCAGAAAAACCGTTAACGTTTTACGCTGCCGATACTCCATTGTCGGCAGCGAGTTACGTTGCGGCGTATCATAGCGGCTACCGCGTAATGACTGGCTTTGCGCCACTTCACTGGCGGCAAGCTGCTTTTTGAGCGGCACGCCGAAGCGGTAGTTAAGCGTCAGCCCCAGGTTATTTTGACTGACCCCGCTCTCGCCCTGTTTGTGCTGGGCGGTCATGGTAAGCAAAGGTACTGGCGTATAGTTGAGACCCAGTTTTAACGCGACAGGATTGTGATACCCCGTTCCGGAGTCAAACAGATCCACGCTATCGCCAAAGTACTGCTCCAGACTAACGCTGGTATTGATATGCTGGTAAAACGGCAGCCGCATTTGCGCGTTGATATCATACCCGCGCGCCATTCGCTGTTCTAAGGTCGCCGTATGCGTCTGCCAGTCGGCAAAAGGCTGATAATAGTTGGCGGATAAACGCAAATATTCTCCCCACGCCTCCGCGCCAAAGCCGGCGCGCTGCAGATTTTCATCCAGCAGATTATCGTAAAAGGTATTATAGCCAAGAAGCCAGCCATCCTGCGCCCAGCGCTGTCCTATGCCAACGTTGCTTACCAGTCCATCAGTCTGTTGCGTAAGACCAAGCTGGCTCCAGGTCAGATAGCGCTGTTTATCCTGTAAAGGGATAAACCAGCTTCCGTGACTGCCGTTAAAATGACCTTCGTTATCGACGTTAATATCCACGCTGGCGCTGCCCCAGGCTGATAGCCAGCTTTCAAGCTGCTGGTTAACCTGCTCGCTGACCACATCGCGTACCTGTCCGAAAGCGAATTGCCGCGCCTGTTCACCAGTATCCAGATCGTTATTTTTCATGCTGGCTTCGCCAAACGCTTTGGCCATCTCGGCAAAATGCTTTTCCCCTTCGTGGGATTCCGGCATCATGCCTAAATCCGGCAGACGGTTTTGCGTGAAAGGGTCTTGCGCCTGCGCACGGATCGTACCGCTGGCAGCCAGCAAGAGAAGCGAGAGTGAGAATGAACGAAAAACAATACGGCTCAACGTGTCGGCAACTTCTACAACAAAAGATAAGAGGAATGGCATCAGAGTAAACCATAACGTGTCCGGACAGGTTTTGCAGCCTTTTCTCGTGCTTCCAGGAATATCCTTATTTTTTCCGCAGAGCGTCCCGGGATTTTATCCACGCATTTGGCGGTACCCGGTTCCCGAGGTAACATAACGCCATTGCCGACAAAATTTCTCAAGGAGAAGGGTTATCCATGCAAAATATCGTCATTATCGCTAACGGCGCCGCCTACGGCAGCGAATCATTATTTAATAGCCTGCGTCTGGCCATTGCGCTGCGCGAGCAGGAAAGCCATCTCGATTTACGCCTGTTTTTGATGTCAGATGCCGTAACCGCAGGGTTACGCGGTCAAAAACCAGCCGAAGGCTACAATATTCAGCAAATGCTGGAAATTCTGACCGCGCAAAACGTACCGGTAAAATTATGCAAAACCTGTGCGGACGGACGTGGTATCACTCCCCTGCCGCTGATTGACGGTGTGGAAATCGGAACGCTGGTCGAGCTGGCGCAATGGACGCTGGCGGCGGACAAAGTGCTGACATTTTGAATCTGTACGCGGGAAAAGCTCCCGCGTCAGGATAGACTTCCGGCAAGAAAATCAGGCTAACACGTGAGTAATACCGCGTTTATTTTTTCTTATGCCATTTATCATTCTCGCCTTTTTCATAATCGTTTTTAACCGCCGCCCAGGCGACTTTGTGTGCGGTTTCCTCGCGGCTGGCGTCATCACGACGATCGGCTTTATCTTTATATTGCTCCCAGGCGCTATTAAAGGCTTCTTTGTAAATGTCCTGGGCATGGGTTGGAAGAACATTCCGCACATTATCGGGTAAATCACTTTTGGCTTTATACGGCATCAGCGCCTCCGTCTTCAGGGAAAACATTAAGTGTGGTAAACAATGCGTTATTACGCCAGTCGAGGAGGATTTTTGCTTTTTACGGAAATTAACTTTTTGTTATTTAAACACTGTTAAAACAAGATCGTTGTTTTACTGACCTTGAAAGAAAAAAATCGTCTACGCCGTAAAACTACGTAAAAAACCACTAAAAAAATACAAATTTCTGCTATTTTTACCTTCTTTACTCTTTCCAAAATATTAACACCTGCACAAGGGAGACCCTCATGACACATGCCTGTGAGGCGGTGAAAACCCGCCATAAGGAGACTTCGCTTATTTTCCCGGTTCTTGCGCTGGTAGTGCTGTTCCTTTGGGGAAGCAGCCAGTCACTACCAGTGGTTATTGGCATCAATATCCTTGCACTTATTGGTATTTTAAGCAGCGCATTTAGCGTGGTCCGTCATGCCGATGTATTAGCGCACCGACTCGGCGAACCCTATGGATCGCTTATTTTAAGCTTGTCCGTCGTTATTCTTGAGGTGAGTTTAATTTCCGCGCTGATGGCTACCGGCGATGCTACGCCAACGCTTATGCGCGATACGCTCTACTCTATTATTATGATTGTCACCGGGGGACTGGTCGGTTTCTCGTTGTTGTTGGGCGGGCGTAAATTCGCAACGCAATATATGAATTTATTTGGGATTAAGCAGTATCTTATTGCGCTATTTCCGCTGGCGATTATTGTGCTGGTTTTTCCCATGGCATTGCCGCAAGCCAATTTCTCTACCAGTCAGGCATTATTGGTCGCGTTAATTTCCGCCGCGATGTACGGCGTATTTTTGTTGATTCAAACCAAAACGCACCAGAGCTTATTTATCTATGAACATGAAGATGAAGGCGATGATGACAATCCACACCACGGTAAACCCTCCGCGCACAGTAGCGGCTGGCATACGGTCTGGTTACTCATTCATTTAATTGCGGTCATTGCCGTTACCAAAATGAATGCCAGCCCGCTGGAGGCGTTGCTGACCAGCATGAACGCCCCGGTCGCCTTTACCGGTTTCCTGGTCGCGCTGTTAATTCTCTCGCCGGAAGGACTGGGCGCGCTGAAGGCGGTACTGAATAATCAGGTTCAGCGGGCAATGAATCTGTTCTTCGGATCGGTGTTGGCGACGATTTCATTAACCGTGCCGGTCGTCACGCTCATCGCCTGGGCGACAGGTAATGATCTGGTGTTTGGTTTAGGCGCGCCGGAAATGGTAGTGATGGTGGCCTCGTTAGTGCTGTGCCATATTTCGTTCTCTACCGGACGCACCAACGTGCTAAACGGCGCGGCGCATCTGGCTTTATTTGCCGCCTATCTGATGACGATTTTTGCCTGATATAAAAAAGCCGGATAGTATCTTATCCGGCCTACACAAGCTAAAAACCGCAATCAGTTCTCGGTATCCAGCTCGTCGAAGCTTTTCACCAAATCATCAATCGCTTTTATCTGGGTCAGGAACTGCTCCAGTTTCGCCAGCGGCAGCGCGGAAGGACCGTCGCACTTCGCGTTAGCCGGGTCCGGATGCGACTCCAGGAACAGGCCCGCCAGACCGACAGCCATACCGGCGCGCGCCAGCTCGGTCACCTGACCACGACGACCGCCCGAGGCAGCGCCAAATGGGTCGCGGCATTGCAGCGCATGGGTAACGTCGAAAATCACCGGCGAGTTGCCGGAGACCTTTTTCATCACGCTAAAGCCCAGCATATCCACCACCAGGTTGTCATAACCGAAGTTCGCGCCGCGGTCGCACAGAATCACCTTATCGTTACCGCCCTCATGGAACTTATCCACGATATTGCCCATCTGACCCGGGCTTACGAACTGCGGCTTTTTCACGTTAATCACAGCGCCGGTTTTCGCCATCGCTTCCACCAGGTCGGTCTGGCGCGCCAGAAACGCCGGGAGCTGAATCACGTCAACCACATCAGCCACAGGCTGCGCCTGGCTGGCTTCATGGACGTCAGTGATCACTTTTACGCCAAATGTCTGTTTGAGTTCCTGGAAGATTTTCATCCCTTCTTCCAGGCCCGGCCCACGGTAAGAGTGAATAGAGGAACGGTTGGCTTTATCAAAAGAGGCCTTGAACACGTAAGGAATACCCAGCTTCTGGGTAACGGTTACGTAGTGCTCACAAATGCGCATTGCCAGATCGCGTGACTCCAGCACGTTCATACCGCCAAACAGCACAAACGGCAGGTCATTTGCCACCTTAATGTCACCAATGTTAACCACTTTTTGTTTCATAGGATCGCCTTACACTTATAGGTAAAATGTCGGTTAATTAATGTAGAACAATTTGCTTGTGCGCAATGGTGTTGATCTGCGCACGAATCATTTCGCTGATCGGGTCTTCCGGACACTGTTCAACGAAGTAGCTTAAATCAGTCAGCGCAACGTGTTCACACTCAAGCTGCGCGTAGATCAACCCGCGGTCACGGATTTCGTAAGGATCTTCCGGGTTAAATTGCAACAATGCTTCGCTAACGCGTAGCGCCAGCTCCATTTGCCGTTCCTCCATCAGCGAGGATTTCAGCGTATCCAGTAGCTTACGAATCACTTCGGCGTTATCCGCCTCGTCCAAATCTTCGTTAAACAACTCGGCGACCGGACTAATATTGCCTTTTAACCAGACTTCGAGGGTATGTTCATCAAGCGTTTCACCGTTGAACGGGTTAATCAGCCACATTTCCCCTTCCAGCGATTCAATACGCAAAATCAACTGCGTTGGGAAGATAACGGGCACCAACGGCAAATCAAGACGGTTTGCTATCCATAATAAAATAGCGCCCAACGATACCGCGCTACCCTGGCGTTTTTTCAGGACTTTATCGAGCCATAAAGCATCAGAAAGACGGTAGACGCCGCGGGAGTCCGTGAACCCCCACTCGCCGTAAAAAAGTGCCAGCAATTTTTCCAGTTGCTCATCCTGAGACAGGAGCTGGCTAATTTCTTCCTGCGCCAGACTGACCAGACGTTCCAGTTCGTCGTAGACAAACTGCGTGGGAAAATCCAGGCGAATCATCTCTGATGCCAGGATCATGCCATCACACAGCGGCGCATTGTTAAATTCGAAATCAGCTAACGACCTCATGACTTACCCCAGTAACGGTATTTTTGTGGTGGCGAGTTTAATGATGATGTACAGCACCACCAGCGCCAGCGGGAAAGCGATAAAACGCGCCTGCTGGCTGCGCGCCTGACGATAATCAAGCGCAATAAAACCCAAAACGATGTAGATGATAACGCCAAACAGTTTTTCAGTCAGCCATGAGCCCGACTCCGTGAATGGCAGGATGTGCGTTTTAACGATTAACCCAATACCGCTAAGCAGTAACAGGGTATCTATGACGGGAGGCACGATTCGTGTCCAGCGCGCGGCGGCCAACGCATGGCCGCAATAGCGCCACCAGTAACGAGCGACAAACAAACTGACGGAGAGCGCAACACAGATAAGATGAAGCGTGAGCAACATTGCAATTGTCATGGCGTAAAACGTCCGCAGGTCACGCGTTCATTACCGCCATAATCACGACACGTTTCTACATCCGAGTAACCAGACCGCCTGAAAACCGCTCTTACCGCTTCGCCCTGCTGCCAACCGTGTTCCAGCAGCAGGAAGCCGCCGGGCGTTAACATCTGGCGGGCGTTATCGATAATATGCGTAAGATCCGCCATACCGTTTTCGTCCGCCACCAACGCCGAGCGCGGTTCAAAGCGTACATCGCCTTCGCTAAGGTGCGGGTCCTGCGCGTCAATGTAGGGCGGATTGCTGACAATCATGTCGAACTGCTGCCCCGATAGCGCGCTGAACCAACAACTTTGCAGTATACGCACATTCCGGATAGCCAAATGTTCCGCGTTGCGTATCGCCAGCGCAACCGCATCAGGCATACGATCGACCGCAGTCACCTCGCAATCCGGTCGCTCGCAGGCCAGCGCCAGCGCAATCGCGCCGGTTCCGGTGCCTAAATCCAGAATACGACAGGTTTTTACCGGCAATCGCGCCAACGCCTGTTCAACCAGACATTCGGTATCCGGGCGCGGGATTAGCGTGGCGGGAGAAACGAAGAGCGGCAGCGACCAGAATTCGCGTAAGCCCGTCAGGTACGCAATAGGTTCGCCCTGTTTACGCCGCTGCAGCAGGTCCGCGAGCTGTTGTTGCTGGACGTCGGTAAGCGGCGTTTCGCCAAAGGCCATGATATACGTCCGCCCCTTGCCCGTAACGTACTCTAGCAGGATCTCGGCGTCGCGCCGGGGGCTGTCGCTGTCCCGGAGCTGGTTTACCGCCTCATGCAGCCAGTGCTGAAAATCCATTATTCCTGCTCGGATAAGGCGGCTAACAGGTCAGCCTGGTGTTCCTGAACAATCGGCTCAATCAGCATATCCAGCTTACCTTCCATCGTTTCATCAAGGCGATATAACGTCAGATTAATACGATGATCGGTCACGCGCCCCTGCGGGAAATTATAGGTCCGGTTACGATCGCTGCGATCGCCGCTGCCAAGCAGGTTGCGGCGCGTTGACGCCTCGGCCTGCTGGCGTTTTGCCGTTTCGGCGGCGTGAATGCGCGCCCCGAGCACCGAGAGCGCTTTCGCTTTGTTTTTATGCTGCGAACGCTCGTCCTGGCATTCCACCACGATGCCGGTCGGCAAGTGGGTAATACGGATAGCGGAGTCGGTGGTGTTAACGTGCTGACCGCCCGCGCCGGAAGAACGAAACGTATCAATGCGCAGATCCGCCGGGTTAATATCCGGCAGCTCGGCTTCCGGCAGCTCCGGCATCACGGCGACGGTACAGGCGGAGGTATGGATACGCCCCTGCGACTCGGTCGCCGGAACACGCTGTACGCGGTGTCCGCCGGACTCAAACTTCAGTCGGCCATACACCCCGTCGCCGCTGATTTTGGCGATGATCTCTTTATAACCGCCATGCTCGCCTTCGCTCATGCTCATGATCTCCACGCGCCAGCGGCGCGCTTCGGCATAACGGCTGTACATGCGGAACAGATCGCCGGCAAACAGCGCGGCTTCGTCGCCGCCGGTACCGGCGCGAACCTCAAGGAACGCGTTTCGTTCATCGTCCGGATCTTTCGGCAGCAGCAGTACCTGTAACTGTTGCTCCAGTTGTTCGCTTTTTTCTTTCGCTTCGCGCAGTTCTTCCTGCGCCATTTCTCGCATTTCAGGATCGTCGAGCATCATCTGAGCCGTCTCGATATCGTCCTGAACCTGTTGCCAGTCCGTAAAACAGCGAGAAACGTCGCTTAATTGCGCATATTCGCGCGACAATGCGCGAAAGCGGTCCTGGTCGGCAATAATTCCCGCATCGCCCAGCAACGCCTGAACTTCCTCATGGCGTTCGTGCAGGGCTTCCAGTTTGGCAACGATAGAAGGCTTCATAGGCGTAAATTCACCCTGTAAAAAAGTGTGGTGTGTGCTGCTACTCCAGCCCGAGGCTGTCGCGCAGAATATTCAGGCGTTCGTCATCCCCGTCACGGGCAGCCTGTTGAAGTGATTTCGTTGGCGCATGAATCAGGCGGTTGGTCAGTTTCCATGCCAGATCCTGCAAGATGGCTTGCGCATCACCGCCCTGTTGAAGGGCCGACAGCGCTTTGGTAGTCAGTTCGTCACGAATCTGCTCCGACTGACTACGGTATTCCCGAATGGTCTCGCTGGCCCCTTGGGCGCGTAGCCAGGCCATAAACTCGCTGGCTTCCTGCTCAACAATCGTTTCCGCTTCCACCGCCGCAGCCTGACGCTGCGCCAGATTATGCGAAATGATGCTCTGTAAATCATCGACGCTATAAAGATAAGCGTTCGCCAGTTTGCCGACTTCCGGCTCAACGTCGCGCGGTACGGCGATATCCACCAGCAGCATCGGCTGGTTGCGACGGCTTTTTAATGCGCGCTCCACCATGCCTTTACCGATAATCGGCAGCGGGCTGGCGGTCGAACTGATGATAATATCGGCATCCTGCAAGCGGGCGTCGATATCGCTGAGCGAGATAACCTCAGCGCCTACCTCATCCGCCAGGGCTTGCGCGCGCTCGCGGGTTCGGTTGGCGATAATCATCTTTTGTACTTTATGCTCGCGCAGGTGACGCGCCACCAGTTCAATGGTTTCGCCCGCGCCAACTAACAGTACGGTGACCGTCGACAGCGATTCAAAGATTTGGCGGGCGAGCGTACAGGCGGCAAACGCGACGGAGACGGCGCTGGCGCCGATATCGGTTTCAGTCCGCACTCGCTTGGCGACGGAAAAAGACTTCTGAAACATTCGCTCCAGCGCGCTGGCGTTAAGGTGGCCTTTTTGCGAATCCGCAAACGCTTTTTTCACCTGACCGAGGATTTGCGGTTCGCCCAGCACCAGTGAATCCAGACCGCTGGCGACGCGCATCAGGTGGCTGACGGCGTCATTGTCCTGATGCCAGTACAGACTGTTGCGCAGATCGTCCTCGTTCAGGTTATGGTAATCGCATAACCAGCGGATCAGCGCTTCTTGCAGGTTATCCTGCTCTTCCACGCTCAGATACAGCTCTGTACGGTTACAGGTTGACAGCACGACCCCGCCCTGCACCATTGGCTGCGCAAGCAGGCTGTCCAGCGCCTGATCAAGCGTGTCCGGCGAAAACGTTACGCGTTCTCGCAGCGATACAGGTGCCGTTTTATGGTTAATACCGAGCGCTAAAAGGGTCATGTCTGCGGGAGTAGTACCAGCGTTGATATGGTTAGTCTGCTTGCATCATACAGGATGCGCGTGGTCAATAAAAGAGAGAGCCCCCTTTTGGAGTAATTGGCAGCGCTCGCTAATTTGATGATTTAAGACAACTTGAAAGTAGACGATGTCACCAGGCGGCGCTAGCATTAAAGGCTATAACTGTAACCGATAGCAAAAATTTGCCGAATCGCGGCGCGAACGTTTTTACAGCCTGCAGGTTCAGTTTTCAGGCCTGATAAGCGTAACGCCATCAGGCAATTATTGCACCGTATCACAAGGATTCGTCATCACTATGACCCTGCCCGATTTTCGCCTGATTCGTCTACTGCCGTTAGCAAGCCTGGTTCTCACCGCCTGTACGCTTCCTGGGCATAAAGGCCCGGGCAAGAGCCCGGATTCCCCTCAGTGGCGCCAGCATCAGCAAGAGGTGCGTCATCTGAATCAATACCAGACGCGCGGCGCCTTTGCTTACATCTCAGATGATCAGAAAGTCTATGCGCGCTTCTTCTGGCAACAGACCGGACAGGATCGCTACCGCCTGCTGCTTACCAACCCGCTGGGCAGCACCGAGCTGGAGCTTAACGCCCAGCCGGGCAACGTCCAGTTGGTGGATAACAAAGGCCAGCGTTATACCGCCGATGACGCCGAAGAGATGATCGGCAAACTCACCGGGATGCCGATTCCGTTAAACAGCCTGCGGCAGTGGATCCTCGGTCTGCCTGGCGATGCCACTGACTACAAACTGGACGACCAGTACCGCCTGAGCGAAGTGAACTATCGCCAGGATGGTAAAAACTGGAAAGTGGTTTACGGTGGCTATGACAGCAAAACGCAGCCTGCCATGCCTGCCAATATGGAGCTTTCCGACGGCAGTCAGCGCATTAAGCTGAAAATGGATAACTGGATTGTGAAATGATGACCCATTGGCCTTCTCCGGCAAAATTAAATCTGTTTTTATATATCACCGGACAGCGTGCAGACGGCTACCACACGCTGCAGACGCTGTTTCAGTTTCTGGATTATGGCGACACACTCCACATCGAACCGCGTCGCGATGGCGAAATCCATTTATTAACGCCGGTAACCGGCGTTGAAAATGAAGACAACCTGATCGTCCGCGCCGCGCGGCTGTTGATGAAAGTCGCCTCGGAGAGTGGACGCCTGCCCGCCGGAAGCGGCGCGGATATCAGCATTGAGAAGCGCCTTCCCATGGGCGGCGGTCTGGGCGGCGGCTCGTCTAACGCCGCGACCGTTCTGGTGGCGCTCAATCATCTTTGGCAATGCGGGCTTTCCATTGATGAACTGGCGACGCTCGGCCTGACGCTCGGCGCCGACGTCCCGGTCTTTGTTCGTGGCCACGCCGCGTTTGCCGAAGGCGTAGGCGAAATATTAACGCCGGTGAATCCGCCGGAAAAATGGTATCTGGTCGCGCACCCTGGCGTAAGCATTCCGACGCCGGTTATCTTTAAAGATCCTCAATTGCCGCGTAATACGCCAAAAAGGTCAATAGATACGTTACTAAAATGTGAATTCAGCAATGATTGCGAGGTTATCGCAAGAAAACGTTTTCGCGAGGTTGATGCGGCGCTTTCCTGGCTGTTAGAATACGCGCCGTCGCGCCTGACTGGGACAGGGGCCTGTGTCTTTGCTGAATTCGATACAGAGTCTTGTGCTCGCCAGGTGCTTGAGCAAGCCCCGGAATGGCTCAATGCTTTTGTGGCGAAGGGTGTCAACCTTTCCCCATTGCATCGAGAGTTACTCTAACGCATTCGGGTTTCAGGAAGATGGCGAAATGACGAGTCGCCGGTCATATATGCCGTATTTGACCGGTGTGAGGCATTGATACCAGCGCACATGAAACGTGAATGAAGACGAGTAAGCCGGGCAAGCTGAGCTTCGGTGACAACGTCACCTTGTTCCAGACGTTGCATCGCGCTCTTTAATACACCGCCTGGATAGGATTTTGCCTGGCCCGCACAGTTTTCGGCAGATTCTTTCCACCAATGGACGCATGCCTGAGGTTCTTCTCGTGCCTGATATGAAGCTTTTTGCTGGTAACGCCACCCCGGAACTAGCACAACGTATTGCCAACCGCCTGTACACTTCTCTCGGCGACGCCGCCGTAGGTCGCTTTAGCGACGGCGAAGTCAGCGTACAAATCAACGAAAATGTACGCGGTGGTGATATTTTCATCATCCAGTCCACTTGTGCCCCAACCAACGACAACCTGATGGAATTGGTCGTTATGGTTGATGCCCTGCGTCGTGCTTCCGCAGGTCGTATCACCGCCGTTATCCCCTACTTTGGCTATGCACGTCAGGACCGTCGCGTACGTTCCGCCCGTGTGCCGATTACCGCAAAAGTTGTCGCTGACTTCCTGTCCAGCGTCGGCGTTGACCGCGTTCTCACCGTAGATCTGCATGCTGAACAGATCCAGGGCTTCTTTGACGTTCCGGTTGATAACGTGTTCGGTAGCCCAATCCTGCTCGAAGATATGCTGCAACTGAATCTGGATAACCCGATCGTGGTTTCCCCGGATATTGGCGGCGTGGTTCGTGCCCGCGCTATCGCTAAGCTGCTGAACGATACCGATATGGCTATCATTGATAAACGTCGTCCGCGCGCGAACGTTTCTCAGGTGATGCACATCATCGGCGACGTCGCTGGCCGTGACTGCGTGCTGGTTGATGATATGATCGATACCGGCGGTACTCTGTGCAAAGCAGCAGAAGCATTGAAAGAACGTGGCGCTAAACGCGTGTTTGCCTACGCGACGCACCCGATCTTCTCAGGCAATGCGGCAAACAACCTGCGCAACTCCGTCATTGATGAAGTCGTTGTCTGCGACACCATTCCGCTGACCGACGAAATCAAAGCGCTGCCGAACGTGCGTACCTTGACCCTGTCAGGTATGCTGGCCGAAGCGATTCGCCGTATCAGCAACGAAGAATCGATTTCCGCCATGTTCGAGCATTGATCGAACCCGGATCTGAAACCCGCTGCGGCGGGTTTTTTTGTCTGTAACACCCTTTTGTATGACTTATGCCTCCTTCACCTGCCATTTAGTTGACAGATGATGCGCTCATGGATGAAACATTATTGTGAACAAATTATTTTCCTCACATGTGATGCCTTTCCGCGCTCTCATCGATGCTTGCTGGAAAGAAAAATATACCGCCTCCCGGTTCACCCGCGATGTGATAGCCGGGATCACCGTCGGGATTATTGCTATCCCGCTGGCGATGGCGCTGGCAATTGGCAGTGGCGTTGCGCCGCAGTATGGCCTCTATACCTCCGCTGTCGCCGGGATCGTGATCGCGCTAACCGGCGGCTCGCGCTTTAGCGTTTCCGGCCCTACCGCCGCGTTTGTGGTGATTTTGTATCCGGTATCGCAACAGTTTGGTCTGGCGGGCCTACTGGTCGCCACGCTGATGTCGGGCTTCTTCCTGATCCTTTTCGGCCTGGCGAGACTGGGGCGATTGATTGAATATATCCCGGTGTCGGTCACGTTGGGTTTTACCTCAGGGATTGGTATTACCATCGGTACCATGCAGATTAAAGATTTTCTTGGTCTGCAGATGGCCCATGTGCCAGAGCACTATTTGCAGAAAGTCGGCGCGCTGTTTATGGCGTTGCCCACCGTCAATATTGGCGATGCCGCCATTGGCGTGGTAACGCTGGGAACGTTGATTTTCTGGCCGCGTCTCGGTATTCGTCTGCCAGGACATCTTCCCGCGCTGCTGGCCGGTTGCGCCGTAATGGGGATTGTTAATCTGCTGGGCGGCAATGTGGCGACTATCGGCTCACAGTTCCATTACGTTCTGGCTGACGGCACTCAGGGCAACGGCATCCCGCAGCTCCTGCCGCAACTGATGCTGCCGTGGAGTCTTCCTAGCTCCGATTTCACGCTAAGCTGGGATTCACTGCGCGCGCTGCTGCCAGCGGCCTTCTCGATTGCAATGCTGGGGGCAATCGAATCATTGCTCTGCGCCGTCGTGCTGGACGGCATGACCGGCACCAAACATAAAGCTAACAGCGAACTTATCGGCCAGGGGCTGGGGAATATGGTCGCGCCGTTCTTTGGCGGCATCACCGCCACCGCCGCGATTGCCCGCTCTGCCGCCAACGTCCGCGCTGGCGCGACCTCTCCCATCTCGGCGGTAATTCACGCTATCCTGGTCATTCTGGCGCTACTGGTCTTGGCCCCGCTACTCTCCTGGCTGCCGCTTTCCGCGATGGCGGCGCTACTGCTGATGGTGGCATGGAATATGAGTGAAGCCCATAAAGTGGTGGATCTGTTACGCCATGCGCCGAAAGACGACATTATCGTTATGCTGCTGTGCATGTCATTAACGGTTCTGTTTGATATGGTCATCGCCATCAGCGTGGGGATTGTCCTTGCTTCCCTGCTGTTTATGCGCCGTATTGCGCGAATGACTCGACTTGCGCCGGTCAATGTTGATGTACCTGAAGATGTGCTGGTGCTGCGTGTTATCGGTCCGCTCTTTTTCGCCGCGGCGGAAGGGCTGTTTACCGACCTTGAGTCACGTATTAAGGGCAAACGTATCGTCGTTCTGAAATGGGACGCAGTACCAGTGCTGGATGCAGGCGGGCTTGATGCTTTTCAGCGTTTTGTGAAGCGTCTGCCGGAGGGTTGCGAATTGCGTATCAGTAATCTGGAGTTCCAACCGCTGCGCACAATGGCGCGTGCCGGTATCAAACCTATTCCTGGGCGTCTGACCTTCTTCCCAAACAGGACGGAGGCGTTAGCGGATTTACTAAGTTAATGGACAATGCCCGGTGGCGATAACGCTTACCGGGCCTGAACCGGTTAGCTATGACGACGATTGTCGTTACGGCGGCAACGTTTGTCATAGTGACGTACCCACCAATATTTGTCGCTCACCTGCTCATGCCCCCCTACACGAGCCCCTGCCAGCCAAAGAACCGCCCCGACAAAAATACTCAGTATTGCGCCATGCGCAAAAAATTGCGGCAAATTAAACTGCGGCAGTTGGTTTAAAATAGAGTAACCCACGCCGACAACCATCACGACCAGCCCCAACCCCATCAGCACGTTACCGAATAACGAAGCGTTTTTGCGTTTCATATGTCACCTCCGGAACTTTTGGGTTGTTTTTAGGAAATCCCCCTAAACTTTATGTGTAAAGTATAGACAACACTTTCGTTTGTAAGTGCGGGTGCGATCACAAATGTAAAGTTTCATTTAACAAAACTTTACAAATAACACTCTGAACAGTTTACATTTTTAATAATCAATGCTGGCAATTATTTAATTTACTTCAGAGTGCCGCTGTGTTTTGTCAAGCGGGCAGACAGACAGTAAACTACGCGCCAGTTATGGATCTACTCAGGACAAAAAACGTGGCAATTAAATTGATTGTTGGTCTGGCGAATCCCGGCGCGGAATATGCCGCGACGCGACACAATGCAGGCGCATGGTACGTCGATTTACTGGCGGAGCGCCTGCGCGCGCCGTTGCGTGAAGAGCCTAAATTCTTTGGCTATACCTCACGCATCACGCTGGAAGGGGAAGATGTTCGCCTGCTGGTACCCACCACGTTCATGAACCTCAGTGGTAAAGCAGTTGGCACAATGGCCAGTTTTTACCGTATTCAGCCGGACGAAATTCTGGTCGCTCACGACGAGCTGGATCTCCCGCCGGGCGTCGCGAAATTTAAACTTGGCGGCGGCCACGGCGGCCACAATGGTCTGAAAGACATCATCAGCAAGCTGGGCAATAATCCCAACTTTCACCGCTTACGCGTTGGAATTGGTCATCCAGGCGATAAAAATAAAGTTGTTGGTTTCGTGCTGGGTAAACCCCCTGTTTCTGAACAAAAATTAATTGATGAGGCCATTGACGAAGCGGCACGCTGTACGGAATTGTGGTTCAAAGAGGGTCTGGCCAAAGCAACAAGCCGTTTGCATACCTTTAAGGCGCAATAACCAGTGATGTGCGGCATTTTTGCCGCACGCCGTGTATAATAGGCGAAGTTATTTCCATTTCTGCAATCTGTTTTCTATAACAGGTTGATTATTAAGATATTAAGGTGAGTTAAATCATGGGATTCAAATGCGGTATCGTCGGTCTGCCCAACGTCGGGAAATCCACCCTGTTCAACGCGCTGACAAAAGCCGGTATTGAAGCGGCAAACTTTCCGTTCTGCACTATCGAACCGAATACCGGTGTCGTGCCGATGCCCGATCCGCGTCTGGACCAGTTGGCTGAGATTGTTAAACCGCAACGCATTCTACCAACCACGATGGAGTTCGTGGATATCGCCGGTCTGGTAAAAGGCGCGTCCAAAGGCGAAGGGTTGGGTAACCAGTTCCTGACCAATATCCGTGAAACTGAAGCTATCGGTCACGTGGTTCGCTGCTTTGAGAACGACAATATCATCCATGTGGCGGGTAAAGTAAACCCGGCAGAAGATATTGATGTTATCAATACCGAACTGGCGCTGGCTGACCTCGATACCTGCGAGCGCGCTATCCATCGCGTACAGAAGAAAGCCAAAGGCGGCGATAAAGACGCCAAAGCGGAACTGGCCGCGCTGGAAAAATGCCTGCCGCACCTGGCCGAAGCGGGGATGCTGCGTTCGCTGGACCTGACGGACGAAGATAAAGCGGCTATCCGTTATTTAAGCTTCCTGACGCTGAAGCCGACAATGTATATCGCTAACGTCAATGAAGACGGTTTTGAAAATAACCCGTATCTGGACCAGGTTCGCGAAATCGCCGCGAAAGAAGGTTCGGTCGTGGTTCCGGTGTGTGCCGCCGTCGAAGCTGATATTGCTGAGCTGGATGATGACGAGCGCGACGAATTTATGGCTGAACTGGGTCTGGAAGAGCCGGGGCTGAACCGCGTTATTCGCGCAGGTTATCGCCTGCTGAACCTCCAGACCTACTTTACCGCCGGAGTGAAAGAAGTTCGCGCATGGACCATTCCGGTTGGCGCAACCGCGCCGCAGGCAGCAGGTAAAATCCATACCGACTTCGAAAAAGGCTTTATCCGCGCCCAAACTATCGCCTTTGACGACTTTATTACCTATAAAGGTGAACAAGGCGCGAAAGAAGCCGGTAAGATGCGAGCGGAAGGCAAAGATTACATCGTTAAAGATGGCGATATAATGAACTTCCTGTTCAACGTCTAAATAACATTTGTTGTCTTATGAGGTTTCATTGAACCTCATGACAGCGGTAAAACTCTATAAAATCCACGCAATGGCGTGGATTTTTCATTTCATAATGTCTCAACTCATCTCGTAACAATGCTGTCAAAAATGAGTACAACATTCTTCCATCTTCATTTTAAGTAAGTACAAGAACGGTATAATAAATAAACAAGGCCCCGTTATGCTCACCGATACGCAATGCCGCACTGCCAGGGCCATAGTGTGAATGTTGTTTCGTCTAAGGTTTTGACTCTATACCAGCGAAAAGCTTTTTAGAAAGGTATAGATACCGTATAGCCTGTTTGGGTTAACTCATATCACAGTATCGTACATAGCCTCAGATCTTGTTCAGGTGTTCCCCCCTACACTCACCACCGGGGCTCTTAGGGCAACGGCATGAACTACAAAATTATAATCATTTTGCAATTCTGAAACTAATTATAATTTGCGATTGCACTGCCATTAATTTAATACGCATAATGAATGAATAAAAAATCATTAAAATCGTAGACTGTAATACTCCAGAATCGCGTGAAGGAATTCATATTAAAATATTGAGATGTTTTTTTAACAAAGAATCAACCCTGTTTGCTCTGTGACTATAGAGAAATACCGAAAGTTTTATTTTAGATCAAATCCAACCGGCTGGACGCACCATCATCAATTTTAGATTGACATTCATTAATAATAGTAGAATAGTGACCATAGAAATTTCGGTAAATATACAGGATGATGCCGTGGATAGTTTTATTTATAATTTAATCATTTTCTTATTTATTGCCTTTTTGATAACGTTTTTTATATTCACACAAAGGATAAAAGCTAAAGCAATAGATAAAATTGACAATAGTTTGACGCTTTACAGCATTATCTTTAACAAGGGCGTTCAGGACCATGTCACATCTCCTCAGAATATCATATCACATTTAAAAATCGATCGTTTTTACCCGTTGGTCACTTACCTCCCTGCAATCCCACTCTTTTTTCTTGTTTTATATTGCCAGGAAGGCTTGTCATTAGCAATATTAACAATTTCCATCATAGCATTACTTTCATTTGCTGCATTGAGTCTTACAATGTCACTTGATATATATGAAAATGCTATTGTTCATAATACTTTGCTAAGGAAAAGAGTCTTTTTATTTAGCCAACTTGACTCTATTGATGAAAAAATAGACTATGACGGTGTTCCAAACACAAAAGAAGAAGCACTAATGTATCCAAGATATTATGCCATAGTAAAAAATGGGCGAGTCATCTTTTGCATACCGAAAACACTTAGCAATTACTCCAGTTTCAAAAAAAATTTCAATGAATCGTCTATTTTTATAAAAGAAATAATAGACAACGAATATTAACCAGATAATTAACCCAGTATTTATCAGGAAGGTATAAAATGTTTCAGAATTCAGGCGAAGTGATTATGTACTTCGGTTGTTTTTTATTTTTCTTACCATTTATTCTTGTTTTAATTAGAAAAGTGTTTTTTGTTGGGCTACAATATAATTTTCTTCATAGCCACAAAGCAGGTGTCGCTTTTGGATTGCTACTTATATATGGACTTATCATCGCATACATAGGGCAGTCGTATAAAGACAGGATCTGCAATGATGTGATGCTTTCTTATTATGAACAAGGTATAAATTATTCTGAGCTAACGCCATCGCAGAGGATAAATATATTATATGCGAGTATTCATATGCCTATAGATTTCAAAAAAGGTAACGACGTCTCTAAGTACTTACCTGCGTTAGAAAAATACACATACCAATCAAAAATATATAAACATAAATCAATAGAAAAGGCCAAAGAAGAGACAAATCAATTTATGAAAACATTCACGCAATAATTATACATACTGCATACCAAGCCACAAGTGCGGTAAACACATCGACCTTTGGTGTACATTAACACTAAGAGCCTATCCCACCAGGCGTTATTGGCGCAGCCTGTTTGGACACGGACAGCGCGCAAAAACCGGAGCGTACACGTTGTACGTGAGGTTTGACTCGCTACGCTCGCCCTTCGGGCCGCCGCAAGCGGCGTTCAAAACGCTAACGCGTTTTGGCGAGCACTGCCCAGGACCAAAATGGCAAGTAAAATAGCCCTAATGGGATAGGCTCTAAGCGTCAATCCCTCTTACACAGTTATAGCAGCGCACCAGGTACAATGCATTGATGCTTAAAGACTGGTGTAGAAATTCATAATTGGAAACATCGAAGATTCAGAGTTTTCGTCAGAGATCGGGCCAGGCGGTGAGCGAGGAGAATTTATATGGTCGGTGGACTACATTATCGTCAGAGCACACCACGAAGAACGTAAAACTGACAACAGGCCAGGTTTATTCACTTTACGCCCGTCAAGATCCGGGGGATGCGTGACTGCATCGTGATCACGCAACATACCCGCAAACTCTTAAGCCTGGCTCTGATATTAGGCCAGGGTCACTCGCTAAAAACCTCATCCCGGAACAAGCTCAACCGTCCTTCCCCGCCGCGGCCCTTTCGCCGAAAAACCGATAATGGGTATAAATATACCGCTATAAGCTATACCCACACACTTCACATTGTTTCTTATCGTTAATCCGATACGCTTTTTTTACATTATTTCTGGCGATATACGCCGGTGCAAAGTGAATCGGGCTCGTTTCCGCGCTCGCGCGTAACCCAATGATTTACCTTGCTGGCGGAACGTCAACGGACCCGCAAAAGCGCCTTATGCCCCTGGCGGAGCGTGGTGCAAAAAGGAGAAAAAATACGCGTTATGAATAACGAGGAGACCTTGTATCAAGCCATGCGTCGTAAGGGAGTGACCCGACGCAGCTTTCTCAAATTCTGTAGCCTTGCTGCCACATCGCTGGGGCTGGGCGCCGGAATGACGCCAAAGATCGCCTGGGCGCTGGAGAATAAACCGCGGATTCCGGTGGTCTGGATTCATGGACTGGAATGCACCTGCTGTACCGAATCCTTTATCCGTTCCTCGCACCCGCTAGCCAAAGATGTGATCCTCTCGCTGATTTCCCTCGATTATGACGACACCCTGATGGCCGCCGCCGGCGCACAGGCCGAAGAAGTCTTTGACGATATTACCACTCGCTACGCCGGGAAATACATTCTGGCGGTGGAAGGCAATCCGCCGTTAGGAGAGCAAGGAATGTTCTGTATCAGCGGCGGCCGCCCGTTTATTGAAAAACTGAAGAAAGCCGCCGCGGGCGCCAGCGCTATTATCGCCTGGGGAAACTGCGCCTCCTGGGGTTGCGTCCAGGCCGCCCGCCCCAATCCGACCCAGGCAACGCCTATCGATAAAGTGATCACCGACAAGCCGATCGTGAAAGTCCCTGGATGTCCGCCAATCCCGGATGTCATGAGCGCCATTATCACCTATATGGTGACGTTTGATCGTCTGCCGGAACTCGATCGCATGGGCCGTCCACTGATGTTCTACGGTCAGCGTATCCACGATAAATGCTACCGCCGCGCCCATTTTGACGCCGGTGAATTTGTCGAGAGCTGGGATGATGACGCCGCCCGCAAGGGATACTGTCTGTACAAGATGGGCTGTAAAGGGCCAACCACCTATAACGCCTGCTCCTCCACACGCTGGAATGACGGCGTCTCCTTTCCTATCCAGTCCGGTCACGGATGTCTGGGATGTTCAGAAAATGGTTTCTGGGATCGCGGCTCGTTTTATAGCCGCGTGGTGGATATTCCCCAGATGGGTACCCATTCAACCGCCGATACGGTGGGGCTGACCGCGCTGGGCGTGGTCGCGGCGGGCGTTGGCGGTCACGCTGTCGCCAGCGCGCTCAACCAACGTAAACGCCACAAACAACAGTTAGCGCAAGCCGAACAACAGCCGGACAATGAGGATAAACAGGCATGAGTAACCAGTATCAAACCCAGGGTTATATCGTTAACGACGCCGGCCGTCGTCTGATCGTGGACCCGATTACCCGCATCGAAGGGCATATGCGCTGCGAAGTGAACATTGATGAGCAAAACGTCATTACCAATGCCGTTTCCTGCGGCACAATGTTCCGCGGGCTGGAGATCATTCTGCAAGGCCGTGACCCGCGTGACGCCTGGGCGTTTGTTGAACGTATTTGTGGTGTATGTACCGGGGTACATGCTCTGGCATCGGTGTACGCTATCGAAGATGCGATTGGTATCCAGGTGCCGGATAACGCCAATATTATACGTAACATCATGCTGGCTACGTTGTGGTGTCACGATCATCTGGTCCATTTTTATCAGTTAGCCGGTATGGACTGGATTGATGTTCTGAATGCGCTGAAAGCCGATCCGCGCGCCACCTCGCAGTTGGCGCAAAGCCTTTCCGCCTGGCCGATGTCATCGCCGGGCTACTTCTTTGACGTACAAAATCGATTAAAGAAATTTGTCGATGGCGGCCAGCTTGGGATATTCCGTAACGGCTATTGGGGACATCCACAGTACAAACTGTCGCCAGAGGCTAATCTGATGGGCTTTGCCCACTATCTTGAAGCCCTCGACTTCCAGCGCGAGATCGTCAAAATCCATACCATATTTGGCGGTAAGAACCCCCATCCTAACTGGATCGTCGGCGGAATGCCGTGCGCGATCAATCTCGATCAAAGCGGCGCGGTCGGGGCTATCAATATGGAGCGCCTCAACCTGGTGCAGTCGATCATCACCCGCACCGCCGACTTCATTAACAACGTGATGGTTCCGGACGCGCTGGCTATCGGCCAGTTCAATAAAGCATGGAGTCAAATTGGCACCGGTCTGTCGGATAAATGCGTGCTGAGCTACGGCGCATTTCCGGACATTGCCAACGACTTCAGCCAGCAAAGCCTGTTAATGCCGGGCGGCGCGGTGGTCAATGGCGATTTTAAAAATGTCATGCCGGTAGATTTGGCCGATCCGCAGCAGATACAGGAGTTTGTGGATCACGCCTGGTACCGCTATCCGGACGATCGGCTGGGGCGTCATCCTTTTGACGGCATTACCGATCCCTGGTACAACCCGGGTGATGTCAAAGGCAGCGATACGCATATCCAGCAGCTCAACGAGCAGGAACGTTACTCCTGGATTAAAGCGCCGCGCTGGCGGGGTCATGCCATGGAAGTCGGCCCGCTTGCCCGAACGCTTATCGCGTACCACAAAGGGGATGCCGCCACCATAGAGTCGGTAGATCGCATGATGTCTGCCCTTAAACTGCCGCTCTCCGGTATCCAGTCTACGCTTGGCCGTATTTTATGCCGCGCGCACGAAGCGCAATGGGCCGTCGGTAAGCTGCAGTATTTTTTCGACAGGCTTATGACCAACCTGAAAAACGGCGACCTGGCCACCGCCAATACCGAGAAATGGGAACCGGCCAGTTGGCCGCAGCACTGCCGCGGCATCGGTTTTACCGAAGCGCCTCGTGGAGCGTTGGGACACTGGGCGTCAATACGCGATCAGAAGATTGAACTCTATCAGTGCGTGGTCCCCACCACCTGGAACGCCAGCCCGCGCGATCCTAAAAAACAGATCGGCGCCTATGAAGCGGCATTGATGGGAACGCAAATGGCGATTCCCGACCAACCGTTAGAAATCCTGAGGACGCTGCACAGCTTCGACCCCTGCCTCGCCTGTTCAACCCACGTGCTCGGCGACGACGGCAGCGAACTGATTGCCGTCCAGGTACGCTAAGCGTTAAGGAAAAGAACGATGACTGGAAAGCTATCTCCACGCGTCGGGGAGGCGCGTGATACTGCCGTCAACCACTATGTGTTTGAAGCGCCGGTACGCCTGTGGCACTGGCTAACGGTGGCCTGCATGTTGGTACTGATGGTAACAGGCTACTTCATTGGCCGGCCCTTGCCGTCGGTGAGTGGCGAGGCGACCTATCTGTTTTACATGGGCTATATCCGGCTGATCCACTTTGCCGCCGCGATGATCTTTACCGTGTTACTGCTGGGGCGAATTTATTGGGCCTGTGTCGGCAACCGCTATTCGCGAGAGCTGTTTATCGTCCCGGTCTGGCGTCGCAGTTGGTGGCAAGGCGCTTTCTCCGTGGTCCGCTGGTATCTGTTTCTGGAGAAAAAACCGGGGAGCGACATCGGACATAACCCTGTCGCGCAGGCCGCGATGTTCGGCTATTTCCTGTTGTCGGTATTTATGATCCTCACCGGTTTCGCTCTGTTTGGCGAGCATAGCCAGTACGCCATCTTTGCGCCGTTCCGCTATGTGGTTGAATTTTTCTACTGGACCGGCGGCAACTCCATCGATATTCACAGCTGGCACCGACTGGGTATGTGGCTGATCGCCGCCTTCATCGTCGGGCACGTTTACCTCGCTATCCGGGAAGACATTATGTCCGACGATACGGTGATCTCCACCATGATCAATGGCTATCGCAGCCACAAATTCCCCAAACCGCACGACAAGGAGCCCTCATGAATGCGCAACGCGTAGTGGTGATGGGGTTAGGAAACCTGCTGTGGGCCGATGAAGGATTCGGTATCCGGGTCGCGGAGCGTTTGTATGCCCGATATCACTGGCCTGAAGAGGTAGAAATTGTGGACGGCGGTACGCAAGGGCTAAACCTGTTAGGTTATGTTGAGCAAGCCAGCCATCTCCTGCTCCTTGACGCGATCGATTACGGCCTGGCGCCGGGCAGCCTGCGAACCTATGCCGGCGAGAAAATCCCCGCGTATCTCAGCGCCAAAAAAATGAGCCTGCATCAAAACAGTTTTTCCGAAGTTCTGGCGCTGGCCGACATCCGCGGGCATCTGCCCTGTCACATTGCGCTGGTCGGTCTGCAACCGGCGCACCTGGACGACTACGGCGGTAGCCTGAGCGAAATAGCTCGCGGCCAGCTACCGGCGGCGGAACAGGCCGCCCTGGCGCAACTGGCCGCCTGGGGGATCGTACCGCAGGCAAACGAGGTCGCACGCTGCCTGAACAATAAATGCCTGTCGATGGAAAATTATGAGGGAGTGCGCATACGTCAGTATCAGACACGTCTGGAGGGCAAAAGAAGTGGCGAATGACACCCCGTTCTCTGCGCTATGGCAACGCCTGTTAACCCGTGGATGGCAACCGGTAGAGGCTTCTACGGTAGACGACTGGATCAAACGGGTTGGAGATGGCGTCATCCTGTTAAGTAGCGATCCGCGGCGTACGCCGGAAGTCAGCGATAACCCGGTGATGATTGCCGAACTCCTGCGTGAGTTCCCGCAGTTTGACTGGCAGGTGGCGGTGGCCGACCTTGAACAAAGCGAAGCTATCGGCGATCGCTTTAATGTACGTCGGTTTCCGGCGACGTTGGTTTTTACAGACGGCGAGCTACGCGGCGCGCTCAGCGGCATTCATCCCTGGGCTGAACTGCTCACGCTGATGCGTTCGATGGTTGACACTCCCGCAGCGCAGGAGACAGTACAATGAGCAACGCCTTTTTTCATCTGCTGGGGCCAGGTACGCAGCCTGATGACGCTAGTTTCTCGATGAATCCCTTACCGCTCACCTGTCAGGTCAATGGCGACCCAAGTATGGCGGCGCTGGAGCGCTGCGCTCACAGCCCGGCGGTGATGGCATTGTTGACCGATCTGCGAGGTCAGCTTGCCCGGCGCATCCCGGAAGTCGGCGACGTGCTGGGATGGGAGTTATCTCCCCTGAATGCCGATGATCTCTCATTCCTCAATACGCTATTGGGCGAAGGCGAAGTCTCGGTACGCATTCAGCATCCGGACGGGAGTGAAAGCGAGATCCAGGAGACCATCTTCTGCGGCCTGTGGCGGGTACGCCATCTGCATAACCGACGTCTGCTGACGGATCGTCTGGAAGCGGGTAGCGCGCCCCTGACATTATGGCAAGCGGCTACCGCCGATACGCTGCCTGACGACTCTCTACTGCCTCCGCCTGTCGCTGGCCTGATGAATGGACTGCCGCTGGCCCATGAATTATTGGCGCACGTACGCGATCCGGCGTTGCAACCTCACAGCATCAATTTGACCCAACTGCCGCTCAGCGAGGCCGATCGCCTTTTTCTGGCGCGTTTATGCGGACACGGGAACATCCAGATTCGCATCTCCGGGTATGGCGAAAGCCAAATCAACGCCACAGCATTGCGCCATCTCTGGCATGTGCGCTGTCTGGACGCCCTTAAAGGGCCATTGCTCGATAGCTATGAGATTTGTCTTTTGCCGGAGCTGGTACTGGCGGCCCCGGAAGATCTGGCCGATTCGCGCCAGCGCCTGGATGAAGTCTGCCGATGGCTGGAGACGCGCTAACGCTCTCAACAGGAACGTCACCGGTGTCCGGTACTGATTAGCTTTTTACTCTCTTTCTGCCTACAGGAGTTAGCATGTGGGATGTCATTGACTTATCGCGCTGGCAGTTTGCGCTGACCGCGCTGTATCACTTTTTATTTGTTCCTCTTACGCTTGGGCTGATTTTTTTGCTGGCCGTCATGGAGACGATCTATGTGGTGACGGGGAAAACCGTCTACCGCGATATGACGCGTTTCTGGGGCAAGCTCTTCGGGATCAATTTTGCTCTCGGTGTGGCTACCGGCCTGACCATGGAGTTTCAGTTCGGGACTAACTGGTCGCTCTATTCGAACTATGTGGGCGATATTTTCGGCGCGCCGCTGGCGATGGAAGCGTTACTGGCCTTCTTTCTCGAATCCACTTTTGTCGGCCTGTTCTTTTTCGGCTGGCAGCGGCTGAATAAATACCAACACCTGCTGGTCACCTGGCTGGTGGCCTTCGGCTCCAATATTTCAGCATTATGGATTCTGAATGCCAATGGCTGGATGCAGTATCCTACCGGCGCTCATTTCAACATCGATACGTTACGGATGGAAATGAGCAGCTTCAGCGATCTGGTCTTTAACCCGGTGAGCCAGGTGAAATTCGTCCATACCGTCATGTCCGGTTATGTCACCGGCGCCATGTTTATTATGTCTATCAGCGCCTGGTATCTGCTACGTGGCCGCGAGCGTGAGGTGGCCTTGCGCTCGTTTGCTATCGGCTCAGTATTCGGCACCCTGGCCATTCTGGGAACCCTGCAACTGGGCGACAGTTCGGCCTACGAGGTCGCCCAAATTCAGCCGGTGAAACTGGCGGCGATGGAAGGCGAATGGCAAACCGAACCCGCGCCCGCGCCGTTTCATCTGATTGCCTGGCCGCAGCAGGAACAGGAGCGTAATGCATTTGCCGTGAAGATCCCTGCTCTGCTGGGTATTCTGGCCACCCATTCGCTGGATACGCCAGTTCCGGGGTTAAAAAACCTGATGGACGACGCTCTGCCGCGCCTGAAGCGTGGCCGGGAGGCCTGGCTGCTCATGCAGGAGATAGCGCAAGGCAATCGCTCGCCACAGGTACTGAATGCGTTTCACGCCGTTGAGGGCGATCTGGGGTACGGCATTCTGCTGGCGAAATATGCCCCGGATATGAACCATGTGACGCCGGAGCAGTATCGTGCGGCCCAGCGTGGCGCTATTCCTCAGGTGGCGCCGGTGTTCTGGAGTTTCCGTATTATGGTCGGCTGCGGTTCGCTGCTGTTAGTGGTGATGTTGATTGCGTTGATACAGACGCTGCGAATGCGTATCGACCAGCATCGCTGGGTATTGCGTATGACGCTGTGGAGCCTGCCGTTACCGTGGATTGCCATTGAAGCCGGTTGGTTTATGACGGAGTTTGGCCGTCAGCCCTGGGCGATTCAGGACATTCTGCCGACCTGGTACGCTCACTCCGCGCTGACGCCGGGCCAGTTGGCCTTCTCAATGGGGCTTATCCTCGGACTTTACACCCTGTTTTTAATCGCGGAAGTCTATCTGATGCAGAAGTACGCGCGTCTTGGGCCGAGCGCCATGCAACATCAACAACAAGCGCAACAACAGGGATAAAGGAGACAATCATGTTGGATTATGAAACGTTGCGGTTCATTTGGTGGCTGCTGATCGGCGTCATCCTGGTGGCATTTATGGTAACTGACGGGTTTGATATGGGTGTCGGTTGCCTGCTCCCGCTGATAGCGCGCAACGATGACGAACGCCGGGTATTGATCAATAGCGTGGGCGCCCACTGGGAAGGAAACCAGGTATGGTTGATTCTCGCGGGCGGGGCATTATTCGCCGCCTGGCCACGGGTCTATGCCGCCGCGTTTTCCGGTTTTTATGTGGCGATGATCCTGGTGCTGTGTGCCCTCTTCTTTCGCCCGCTGGCCTTTGATTATCGGGGTAAAATCGCCAATGCCCGCTGGCGCGCGCTGTGGGATACCGGTCTGGTTATCGGCAGCCTGGTTCCCCCAGTCGTATTCGGCATCGCGTTCGGCAACCTGTTTTTAGGCGTGCCGTTTGCCTTCACGCCGCAGCTTCATGTTGACTATTTTGGCACCTTCTGGCAGTTACTCTCGCCCTTTGCCCTACTGTGTGGATTATTGAGCCTGTCGTTGGTGATTATGCAAGGAGGCGTCTGGTTACAGTTGAAAACGGAGGGCGTTATTCGTCAACGGGCTCTGTCGGCCACCCGCCACAGCGCGCTGCTGATCGTGATCTGCTTCCTGCTGGCCGGTTACTGGCTGTGGGCCGGCGTTGATGGCTTTGTCTTGCTCACGCAGGATGCCAACGGCCCTTCCAATCCGCTCTTAAAAGGCGTGGCGATACTCCCTGGCGCATGGATGAACCACTTTATACGCTCGCCGCTACTGCTCATCATCCCGTTGCTCGGTATGATCCTGCCGATTCTGGCTTTCTATGCCTGCCTTCGCGGTCAGACTATTCGTGGATTTCTGTTCGCTTCCCTGACCCAGGCCTGCGTCATCTTTACCGCCGGCATAACGCTATTTCCTTTTGTGATGCCGTCGAGTGTTAGTCCTCTCTCCAGCCTGACGGTGTGGGACAGCACCTCCAGCCAGATGACGCTCGAAATCATGCTGGTGATTGTGCTGATTTTTCTGCCAATCGTACTGCTCTATACGCTGTGGAGCTATTACAAAATGTTGGGGCGTATCAACCTGGAGACCCTCCGCCGCAACGATCATGAACTTTATTAGGGAGCGGGAGCGATGTGGTATTTACTGTGGTTTGTCGGCATTCTGCTGATGTGCTCACTGTCGACACTGGCGCTGGTATGGCTTGAGTCGCGTCAACAATAAAGAGGTAAACCGGGGCCAGCGCCGTCTGACTCCGGTTATTTTTATCTTTATACGCGCCTGGCGAAGACGTTTCCCCGCCGACAGAACGACATAACATTGATACATGTCGTTATCATAATGTTTACTTTTAGAGGTGCGTCATAATTATGACAAATAGCCACCTTGCACACATTTCGCATATTTAAGCAATTAATTGCATAATTAGCAATATATCACCTCTTATAGCGGATAGTTAACCACTTCCCATCCAAAATCATAACGAAAATCCAACTGCCTGCCATTTTTGATCTGAGTTAATTGTTTAAAAAAGTGTTAAATTTATCGCTACATGGTGTGATCTACTATGTACCACGGTCAATTAAAGAACATATTACTTTTATCACTAAGGTTTATCATGGATAAGTTATCTTACGCTTCAGATAGCAGCACATCTGCCTGGAATACCTACCTGCAACAAATCGAGCGTGTGGCCCCTTATCTGGGCGAGTTATCCCCCTGGGTGGATACTCTGCGCCACCCAAAACGCGCTCTGATCGTCGATATTCCGGTACAAATGGATGATGGCACTATTCGTCATTTCGAAGGATATCGCGTGCAGCACAACCTCTCCCGAGGTCCGGGTAAAGGCGGTGTTCGCTACCATCCTGACGTTGATCTCAATGAAGTGATGGCCCTGTCAGCATGGATGACCATCAAATGTGCCGCGCTGAACCTGCCATACGGCGGCGCTAAAGGCGGTATCCGCGTCGATCCGTTCTCGCTGTCGGAAGGTGAACTGGAGCGTTTGACCCGCCGCTATACCAGCGAGATCGGCATTATCATCGGGCCGCAGAAAGATATTCCTGCGCCGGATGTCGGCACCAACGGTAAAGTGATGGCCTGGATGATGGATACGTATTCCATGAATCATGGCACGACGGTCACTGGCGTCGTCACCGGTAAGCCTATCCATCTTGGCGGTTCGCTGGGCCGTGAAAAAGCGACGGGGCGCGGCGTTTTTGTCAGCGGGCTGGAAGCAGCACGTCGGGCGAATATTGCTGTTGAAGGCGCTCGCGTTGCGGTTCAGGGTTTTGGTAACGTCGGCAGCGAAGCCGCGCGTCTGTTTGCAGGCGCTGGCGCCCGTGTCGTGGCGATTCAGGATCATACCGCGACCCTGTTTAACGCCACCGGTATTGACATGAAGGCGCTCACGGCATGGCAGACAGAACACAAACAGATAGCCGGTTTCCCGGGCGCGGAAACTATCGCCAGCGATGCGTTCTGGCGTCTGGAGATGGATATTCTGATCCCGGCGGCGCTTGAAGGTCAGATAACTCGTCAGCGCGCGGAAGCCCTGACGTGTAAGCTGGTGCTGGAAGGGGCTAACGGCCCGACCTATCCGGATGCTGATGATGTTCTGGCCAGCCGTGGTATCCTTGTGGTGCCTGACGTGGTCTGTAACGCAGGCGGCGTAACCGTCAGCTACTTCGAATGGGTACAAGATATGGCCAGCTTCTTCTGGAGCGAAGAAGAGATCAACGCGCGCATGGACAAAATCATGACCGACGCGATCGTCCATGTCTGGGAGAAAGCGGCTGAGAAATCCTGTTCTCTGCGCACCGCAGCCTATATTGTCGCCTGTGAGCGCATTCTGTTGGCCCGTAAAGATCGCGGTATCTATCCGGGTTAAGGCTACAAGTTATTGCGCTAAAATCCACGTCCCGGCGTGGATTTTTTGTCTGTATCCCCCGTTTTCCACGCGCGCGCCGATAAATTCTGTCTCAATAAAATGTCTGTTTGTTCGCAAAATAGCGGTTCAATCACGCGTATCTGGTCATCGTAGACTAAGGTTTTGTCATGGTAAATGCCGTTGGCTTTGGCTCACCGCTAAGGAGATAACTTGATGATACCCCCAGAGATTCGCCGTTCTGTTCTACTACAGAAAGCCATAAAACTGGCGCTGGCAGGGACGCTGCTGACGTTTGCATCGTTTTCGGCGACTGCCGCAGACCCGTCTTCCGACACTGAAACTCCGCAGCCGCCGGATATTTTGCTTGGCCCGCTCTTTAATGATGTCCAGAATGCAAAACTCTTCCCCGATCAGAAAACCTTTGCTGACGCCATACCTAATAGCGATCCGCTCATGATTCTTGCGGATTATCGTATGCAGCGGAACCAGTCCGGCTTCGATTTGCGTCATTTTGTTGATGTTAACTTCACCCTGCCGAAAGCGGGTGAAAAATATGTCCCGCCTGCCGGGCAGTCATTGCGTGAACATATTGATGGCCTGTGGCCGGTGCTGACCCGTTCAACTAAAAACGTCGAAAAGTGGGACTCGCTCTTGCCGTTGCCTGAATCCTATGTCGTACCGGGTGGGCGATTCAGAGAGATTTACTACTGGGACAGCTATTTTACGATGCTGGGGCTGGCGGAAAGCGGGCACTGGGATAAGGTGGCGGATATGGTAGCGAACTTTGGTTACGAAATTGACGCCTGGGGGCATATTCCTAACGGCAACCGTACCTACTACCTGAGTCGTTCGCAGCCGCCTTTCTTTGCGTTTATGGTTGAGTTACTGGCGCAACATGAAGGTGACGATGCGCTGAAAGAATACCTGCCGCAACTGCAAAAAGAGTACGCCTACTGGATGGAGGGCGTTGAGACATTGCAGCCAGGGCAACAAAACCAACGCGTCGTCAAACTGGAAGACGGTAGCGTTCTCAACCGCTACTGGGACGATCGGGATACGCCCCGCCCTGAATCCTGGGTTGAAGATATCGCTACCGTCAAAAGCAACCCCAACCGCCCGGCAACGGAGATCTATCGGGACCTCCGTTCTGCTGCCGCCTCCGGCTGGGATTTCAGCTCCCGCTGGATGGATAATCCGCAGCAGCTCAGTACCATTCGTACCACCACTATTGTCCCTGTCGATCTTAACGCTCTGCTGTATCAGCTGGAGAAAACCCTCGCCCGCGCCAGCGCTGCGGCGGGCGATCGGGCCAAAGCCTCGCACTATGACGCGCTGGCCAACGCGCGGCAAAAAGCCATTGAAATGCATCTGTGGAATAACAAAGAGGGTTGGTATGCCGACTACGATCTGAAGAACAATAAAATCCGTGACCAACTCACCGCTGCCGCGCTGTTCCCGCTCTATGTAAACGCCGCCGCGAAAGATCGCGCCGCGAAAGTGGCGGCGGCGGCCCAGGCGCATCTGCTACAGCCTGGCGGGCTGGCTACCACCTCGGTTAAAAGCGGACAGCAATGGGATGCGCCAAACGGCTGGGCGCCGTTACAATGGGTCGCTGCCGAAGGATTGCAAAATTATGGGCAGGATGACGTGGCAATGGAAGTCACCTGGCGCTTTTTAACCAATGTGCAGCACACCTACGATCGCGAGAAAAAACTGGTCGAAAAATATGACGTCAGCAGCACCGGAACCGGCGGTGGCGGCGGCGAATATCCACTTCAGGACGGCTTTGGCTGGGCCAACGGCGTGACGCTGAAAATGCTCGATCTGATTTGTCCGCAGGAAAAACCGTGCGATAGCGTACCGTCTACTCGTCCGGCATCGTTAAGCGCAACGCCGACAAAAACGCCGTCTGCAGCGACGCAGTAACGCGTGTTTATAGTAGGTTGACCCGGCGCTGACCGGGTCAACGCTTACACGTTCTGCAGCGGTTAGCCGCGTCGCAGAAGGCGGAAAATCACCAGCACCATAATCGCGCCCACCACGGCGACCAGGAAACTGTGCAGATTAAAGCCGCTGATACTGCCGCCAATACCAAACATCGTCGCCAGCCATCCGCCAACGACCGCCCCGACAATACCGAGAATACAGGTCAGGATAAATCCCCCGCCATCGCGCCCCGGCATAAGCAATTTGGCGATAACGCCGGCAATCAAACCAAAAACAATCCAGGCGATAATTCCCATTTGCGAACCCTCTTTCCAGTAAAAACGTTTTAAGTATAGGCAAAGTCGAGCGTCGCATTTCTGAACACTGATTTATCTCGCGGACATAAAAATTTATTTATCGCTATTAAGTTCTTTCTACCGATGCCGATAACCCAACGATAGTCTGCGTATCAGGGGTTATTTCGTGTGAGTGGTTACAATGAGCAGTTCCTGAAAAAAAATCCATTAGCGATATTAGGCGTGCTACGGGATTTAAATAAAAATCAGGTTCCACTGCGTATTTCATGGGCGCATGGTCAATTCATTAGTAAAATTTTGGCGGTAGACCCGGAAAAACTCATCGTGGATTACGGCAGCCAGGAATATGAAAATAGCGCCGTATTACGTGCCGGGCAGGTAGCCATTATCGCAGAAACACAGGGCGCAAAAGTCGAGTTCACGTTGCCGCAACTCGTTACAGGCGAATATCAGCGGCTGCCGGCCTTTATCACGCCCCTGCCGTCGTCACTGTGGTTTGTCCAGCGCCGGGAGTATTTTCGTATTGGCGCGCCGCTGTATCCGCCTTATTACGGCGTCACCACGCTACCGGACACCCGTACGTTACGTTTTCGCCTGTTTGATCTTTCCCTGGGCGGCATGGGCGCGCTACTGGAATCCGCCATCCCCGACGGACTAATCGAAGGCGCGCGCTTTTCGCAGGTTGAACTGAACATGGGGCCATGGGGTATTTTTCACGTTGACGCCCAGCTTATCGCCATCAGCGAGCGTAAGGTGATTGATGGGAAAAATGAAACGATCACCACTCCCCGCCTGAGCTTTCGTTTCCTTAACGTCAGCCCGGCGGTAGAGCGGGAGTTGCAGCGGATTATTTTTTCGCTTGAGCGCGAGGCCCGAGAAAGAGCGAATAAAGTGCGAGAATAATCTTCACGCTAAACTACATGGCGTCCAGCGCCTGCTGAAGCTTCCAGATATAGCGCGGCGCCTGCGGCGCGGGATGATTATCAACAACATGTTCAAAAAACTCGTCCGCATCCAGATCGTTAATTTTTTCTATCGCCTTCTTCCTGTCGGATGAAAAAGTACGCAATAACGCGCCTGCGCCGTTAGCATAAGAGACGACCAGCGCATATTGCATCACCTGCGGATCTTTGATGCCGGCCAGCGGCCCATTTTCCAGAATGCTCAGATACGCCGCGCCCATTGAGATGTTACGCTCAGGGTTTTTCAGCTCGCTGGTGGTCGGTTCGCCACGCCAGCCCATACGACGGTAAACGTCGCGCCCGGAGGTCGACGCCTTTAACTGCATCAGGCCAATCGCATTGGACTTACTAACCGCGCTAGGGTTGCCGCCGGATTCAATGGCGATAATCGCGGTGATTAAATGCGGATCAACCCCCCATGCCGCCCCGGCTTTTTCACTGATGGGCATCCACTGCATCGCACGCTTTACAGGCACTTCGGCATTCCACGGCGGATTCCTGTAATCCTGTTTTGAGCTACAGCCAGCGAGTATTACTACCAAAAAAGCAAACCATCTTAATTTCACGTCATCTATCCTTATAGCCGTAACTTATCTGCCGAAGAGGTCATACCGCCCCGGCCAGGCACTTAGGTTGCCTCCCTGGTGCGCATCCAGAAACGTCGCACAACGAGGGACATCGCCTAATATATGCGGCATGATATACATTTGCATTCTATTGTCAGCAAGGAATTACCATGTCTCTGTTTCATTTAATCGCCCCGTCGGGCTACTGTATTAACCAACAGGCCGCGTTACGCGGCGTTCAGCGCCTGACTGACGCGGGTCATCAGGTGGAGAATGACGAGGTGATTCGTCGCCGCTTTCAGCGTTTTGCCGGTACGGACGCGGAACGGCTGGCCGATGTTAATTCGCTGGCCTCGCTAACGTCGCCGGATACAATCGTCATGCCGGTTCGCGGCGGCTATGGCGCCAGCCGCTTGTTGGATCGTATCGACTGGCAGGCGCTCGCCTCCCGGCAACAGCGCGATCCCTTACTGATTTGCGGTCATAGCGATTTTACGGCGATTCAGGCTGGACTCCTGGCGCAGGCCAATGTCATCACCTTTAGCGGTCCTATGCTGGCGGCAAATTTTGGCGCCGAAACGCTGAATACGTTCACCGAGCAACATTTCTGGCTGGCGCTACGCAAGGCGCAATTTACCGTAGAGTGGCAAGGCGACGGCCCTCAGTGCGACGTACAGGGCACCTTATGGGGCGGAAATCTGGCGATGTTGATTTCCCTTATCGGTACGCCCTGGATGCCGACTATCGATAAAGGAATTTTAGTGCTGGAAGATGTCAATGAGCATCCTTTCCGGGTGGAGCGTATGCTTTTGCAACTGGAGTACGCCGGAATTTTAAACCGCCAGAGCGCCATCGTTCTCGGCAGCTTTAGCGGCGCGGCGCCCAACGAGTATGACGCCGGCTATTCTCTGGAGAGCGTCTACGCGTTTTTACGTTCCCGTCTGTCCGTTCCGCTGATTACCGGTCTCGACTTCGGGCATGAACAGCGTACGGTAACGCTCCCTATCGGGGCAAACGCGACGCTTAAAAATACGCGCCAGGGGACTCAACTCACTTTATCTGGTCATCCTACGCTGCAATTGTAAAAAAAGTCCCCGACAGGCTAAGTAAAACGCTGCCCTGGCCGTTATTATGTTAATGTTAAATAATACGAAGTCGTGTGAGTCAGGAGATATAAAACGTTGGATGCTGCAACAATTATTAGTCTATTTATTTTAGGTTCCATCCTTGTAACCAGCAGTATCCTGTTAAGTTCATTCTCATCGCGACTGGGTATCCCGATTCTGGTCATTTTTCTCGCCATTGGGATGTTAGCGGGTGTGGATGGCATTGGCGGTATTCCTTTCGATAATTATCCTTTCGCTTATATGGTCAGTAACCTGGCGCTGGCGATTATTTTACTCGATGGCGGCATGCGCACCCAGGCCAGCTCTTTCCGGGTAGCGCTGGGCCCCGCGCTGTCGCTGGCGACGCTCGGCGTACTAATCACGTCGGGGTTAACAGGTATGATGGCCGCCTGGCTGTTTCATCTGGATCTTATCGAAGGTCTGCTTATCGGCGCGATAGTCGGTTCCACTGACGCCGCAGCGGTCTTTTCTCTGCTTGGCGGCAAAGGGCTAAACGAACGTGTAGGCTCCACGCTGGAGATCGAATCGGGAAGTAACGACCCGATGGCCGTTTTTCTGACCATTACATTAATTGAGATGATCCAGAAGCATGAAACCGGCCTGGACTGGATGTTTGCCGTCCATATTATCCAACAGTTCGGTCTCGGTATTGTTTTTGGCCTGGGCGGCGGTTACCTGCTACAGCAGATGATCAACCGTATTTCTCTGCCCAGCGGCTTGTATCCGATGCTGGCGCTCAGCGGCGGTATTCTGATTTTTGCTTTGACGACCGCGCTTGAAGGCAGCGGCATTCTCGCGGTCTATTTGTGCGGATTCCTGTTAGGAAACCGCCCGATTCGCAACCGTTACGGCATCCTGCAAAACTTTGACGGACTGGCCTGGCTGGCGCAGATCGCGATGTTCCTGGTCCTGGGGCTGTTGGTGACGCCTTCCGATCTGTGGCCGATTGCCGTCCCTGCGCTTATTCTCTCCATCTGGATGATTTTCTTCGCCCGCCCACTGTCGGTGTTTACCGGCCTGCTGCCATTTCGCGGCTTCAATCTTCGGGAGCGCATTTTCATCAGTTGGGTCGGACTGCGCGGCGCGGTGCCGATTATTCTCGCCGTTTTCCCGATGATGGCCGGGCTTGAAAACGCTCGCCTGTTCTTTAATGTCGCTTTCTTTGTGGTACTGGTGTCGCTGCTCCTGCAGGGAACATCGCTGTCATGGGCGGCGAAGAGAGCTAAAGTGGTTGTGCCTCCGGTTGGCTGGCCAGTATCGCGCGTGGGGCTTGACATCCATCCTGATAATCCGTGGGAGCAATTCATTTATCAGTTGAGCGCCGACAAATGGTGCGTCGGCGCGGCGTTGCGCGACCTGCATATGCCGAACGAAACCCGCATTGCCGCGCTATTTCGCAATAATGAACTGTTTCACCCCACGGGTAGCACTCGCCTGCAGGAAGGCGACGTACTCTGCGTGATTGGCCGGGAGCGCGATCTGCCAGCGCTGGGCAAATTGTTTAGCCAGTCGCCGCCGGTTTCGTTAGATCAGCGTTTCTTTGGCGATTTTATCCTCGAAGCGAATGCGAAATTCGCCGACGTGGCGCTTATCTACGGGCTGGAAGAAGGAACGGAATACCGGGATAAACAACAAACTCTGGGTGAAATCATACAGCAGCTGCTGGGCGCTGCGCCGGTCGTCGGCGATCAGGTGGAGTTTGGCGGCATGATTTGGACGGTAGCTGAAAAAGAAGATAACGTGGTACGCAAGATTGGGGTACGCGTCGCCGAAGACGAAGCAGAATAAGGTCGCCTGGCAACGTCGACCCGCCCCCAGGTGGACCGGTCGACGCCTTAGTCTGAGTTAGGTTACGTTGTCACAAATGGCACGCGCGGCGCTACGGCGCACAGTAGCTCATAGCCCAGCGTGCCTGCCGCAGAGGCGACATCATCGACCTTAATTTCTTTGCCCCATAATTCAACCGGCGTGCCGATTCCCGCCTGCGGACACGGCGTCAAATCCACCGCCAGCATATCCATTGAAACGGTGCCTACTGTTCTGGTACGGATACCGTCCACCAGCACAGGCGTCCCGGTCGGCGCATGGCGTGGATAGCCATCGGCATAACCCGCCGCGACGATGCCAATGCGTTGTTCCTGAGTCACAGAATACCCTCCGCCATAGCCTACCCTTTCACCCGAGTTCAGCGTCTGCACGCCAATAATTTCGCTACTCAGCGTCATCACGGGTTTTAGTCCGGTATCGGCAATATCCCGCCACTGTCCTGACGGCGACGCGCCGTACAAAATAATGCCCGGCCTGACCCAGTCATAATGCGCCTGGGGATGCCACAGCGTCGCTGCCGAATTTGATAACGAGTATGAACATTGAAGGCCTTCTGTCGCCAGCGCAATACGCCTCATCGCCTCCCCGATACCTTCCGGATGATCGGCCTGAGCAAAATGTGACATCAGGGTCATTTCACCGACATTGCGCATTACCCGCAATTGCTGCCAGACGGTCTGCGCCCGCTCAGGCTGAAAACCGAGTCGGTTCATGCCGCTGTTGACTTTGACATAGATATCCAGCGGCGCGTTAAGCCGCGCATTTTGCAGCGCTTTCAACTGCCAGTTACTGTGGATGCAGGTGGTCAGCCGATAAGTGTCATACGCCTCCAGGTCTTGCGCATGGAAAAACCCCTCCAGCATCAATATCGGCCCTTTCCACCCGCGCTCACGCAGGGTAATCGCCTCTTCAAGGTTGAGCATAGCGAAACCATCTGTGGCGCCCAGCGCGCTCCAGACGCGTTCAATACCGTGGCCGTAGGCGTTGGCTTTCACTACCGACCAGACGCGCGCCTCTGGGGCCGCCCGGCGCACAATAGCCAAATTTTGTTTCATTACCTGTAAATCAAGGCTGGCCTGTATAGGGCGGGTCATTTCACTTCCTTTATCAGTTATGCGCGCTATGCAAACGTTGCGGGGGGGTGGGCGTAAAATCGGAACGGTATCGCGCCACGCTCAGATCGTCGTAGGGTATCGCTGGCGTGCGACCCGACAAGATATCGCTTAACAACTGGCCTGAACCGCAGGCCATCGTCCAGCCTAAGGTGCCGTGTCCAGTATTAAGCCACAGATTTTTATAACGGGTGCGTCCTACTACCGGCGTGCCGTCCGGCGTCATGGGGCGCAGGCCGGTCCAGAATGTGGCCTGCTCAATATGACCGCCGCGCGGAAAGAGATCGCGCACAACCATCTCCAGCGTCTCGCGGCGCGGTTGCAGTAAGTCGGTATTAAAGCCCACGATTTCCGCCATTCCCCCCACGCGAATACGCTTATCAAAACGCGTAATAGCGATTTTGTAGGTTTCATCAAGAATCGTCGATACCGGCGCGCCGTCTGGCTCGACGATTGGGATGGTTAATGAATAGCCTTTCAGCGGATACACCGGGATATCAACAATGCCTTTAAGCATCGCCGTCGAATACGATCCAAACGCCATAACATACGCATCTGCTTTAATGATCTCATCGGCGCATTTCACGCCGTAAATCTGATCATTTTCGTACAGTAATTTTTCCACGGGAGTATTAAAGCGAAAGGTTACGCCCGCCTGCTCCGCCATGCGCGCCAGACGCTGGGTAAAGAGCTGACAGTCCCCGGTTTCATCATTCGGTAAGCGCAGTCCGCCGGTTAATTTATGCGCAACCTCAGCCAGAGCGGGTTCAACCTCCGCCAGTCGGCTGGATTCCAGGAGCTGATACGGCACCCCGGCATCTTCCAGCACGGCGATATCACGGGTGGCGTTCTCATACTGTTGCGCGGTGCGGAAGAGTTGTAGCGTTCCCCCCTGGCGGCCTTCATATTCGATACCGGTCGCGGCGCGTAGCGTTTTCAGACAGTCGCGACTATATTCCGCCAGGCGCACCATGCGGCCTTTATTTTCCATATAATGCCGGGTATCGCAGTTACGCAGCATTTGCCACATCCACTTCAGTTGAAATGGGGTGCCATCCAGACGCACCGCCAGCGGCGCATGGCGCTGGAACATCCATTTTATCGCCTTCAGCGGTACGCCAGGGGCCGCCCAGGGCGCCGCATATCCCGGTGAAATTTGTCCGGCATTCGCCGCGCTGGTTTCTTGCGCCGGGCCGGATTCGCGATCGATGACGGTGACATCATGCCCCGCCTGACTCAAGTACCAGGCGCTGGTCACGCCAACTACGCCACTCCCCAGGATGACAACTCGCATAGCCACTCCGTTAATAGTAAAAGAACAATCTTCTGATTACATCTTGATAACCCAGATGAAAATATTATTCAACACATGACTTTTTTATGGTGACGTGCTTCACATATACCCTAAAGACAAGCGATCCCACTGGTTTGGGATCTCCTGCTACGCGGCATGGCTATACAGCATAAAATGATGCCAATACCCGATTTTTTGCCGTTCAATGTGGAGGAAATCGCAAAGAAAAGTTTTCACGATCAAGTCGTTTTTTAACATGGTGTTCTATGCTTGAAAGGAGGCGCTCCATACAGAGAGCGTCGCCAACAATGAGGGTGCGCGAATGGCAATGATTGATTCCATGAACAAGGACACCACACGTTTGAGCGATGGACCCGACTGGACATTTGATCTGCTGGATGTCTATCTGGCAGAGATAGACCGCGTGGCGAAGCTCTACCAACTGGATACTTACCCGCACCAAATTGAAGTCATCACTTCCGAACAGATGATGGACGCCTACTCCAGCGTCGGGATGCCGATCAACTATCCGCACTGGTCGTTTGGCAAAAAGTTCATTGAGACGGAACGTCTGTATAAGCATGGTCAACAAGGACTGGCTTATGAAATTGTGATCAACTCTAATCCCTGCATTGCCTACCTGATGGAAGAGAACACCATCACCATGCAAGCGCTGGTCATGGCGCACGCCTGTTACGGCCACAACTCCTTTTTTAAAAATAATTATCTCTTCCGGAGCTGGACGGATGCCAGCTCTATCGTCGACTACCTGATTTTCGCCCGGAATTACATTACCCGCTGTGAAGAACGCTACGGAGTGGATGAAGTAGAAAAACTGCTCGACTCCTGCCACGCGCTGATGAATTACGGCGTCGATCGCTATAAGCGCCCGCAGAAAATCTCGTTGCAGGAAGAGAAAGCGCGACAAAAAAGCCGGGAAGAGTATCTACAAAGCCAGGTGAATATGCTGTGGCGCACGCTGCCAAAACGCGAGGAAGAAAAAACTGTCGCCGAAGCACGCCGCTTTCCCGCTGAACCGCAGGAAAACCTGCTCTATTTTATGGAGAAAAACGCCCCGTTGCTCGAGCCGTGGCAGCGCGAAATTCTGCGCATCGTGCGTAAAGTCAGCCAGTATTTTTATCCGCAGAAACAGACGCAGGTCATGAACGAGGGCTGGGCGACCTTCTGGCACTACACCATCCTGAACCATCTGTATGATGAAGGCAAAGTGACGGAACGCTTTATGCTGGAGTTTTTACACAGCCATACCAATGTCGTATTTCAGCCGCCCTATAATAGCCCCTGGTATAGCGGAATTAACCCCTATGCGCTCGGCTTTGCCATGTTCCAGGATATCAAACGTATTTGTCAGTCGCCCACGGATGAAGATAAATACTGGTTTCCGGATATTGCCGGTTCCGACTGGCTGGAAACGCTGCACTTCGCCATGCGCGATTTTAAAGATGAAAGCTTTATCAGCCAGTTCCTGTCGCCAAAAGTGATGCGTGATTTCCGTTTCTTCACGGTACTTGATGATGACAGGCATAATTATCTGGAGATCTCCGCCATTCATAACGAAGAAGGTTATCGGGAGATTCGATCAAAACTGTCGTCACAGTATAACCTGAGCAACCTGGAGCCGAATATTCAGGTCTGGAATGTGGATTTACGCGGCGACAGATCGCTGACGTTGCGTTATATCCCGCATAACCGCGCACCGCTGGATAAAGGCCGCAAAGAGGTGCTGAAACATGTGCATCGGTTATGGGGCTTTGATGTGATGCTGGAGCAACAAAATGAGGATGGCAGCGTAGAACTGCTGGAGCGTTGTCCGCCGCGCATGAACACGCTGTAATCGAGATGCTGCCCGGTAGTGTTTGCGCCTACCGGGCATCGCGGGATTATCGTCCCTGAATCGCTAAATCGCCGGGCAGATTTTTCTGCATCCGATGCCAAATCTCGCCGCTGTCATGCCCGTAACGTCGCACCGTTTCATACACCTGGTCGTGCGCGCCCTGCTCGCATAACGACGATAATTTATGATAGAAACCCAGTGCCAGACTGCGCGCTTCCGGATTGGCGAAATAGTGGCGACCAATGCGGGTGTATAACCCTTTCATGCCGTTCAGGATCAAGCCGTAAATAGGATTGCCGGAGGCGAATGCCAGACCACGAAAGATGTTATAGTCCAGATCGGCGAATGCATCGGCATGGTCGGCCACTTCGTGGGCAGTGGCCAGCACTTCCTGCGCCTTATCCGGGTGTTGACGCAACGCGGTACGAATAAAGATAGTAGAAATATTGGTACGCACCGACAACAAATTGTCGATCAGTTGCGGAACGCTTTCATGATCAAGGCGGGCCAGCGTTTCAAGGATATTCAGCCCTGACGTTTCCCAAAAATTATTAACCTTTGTCGGTTTGCCATGCTGAATGGTCAGCCAGCCATCTCGCGCCAGCCGCTGTAACACCTCGCGTAATGTCGTGCGCGTCACGCCGATCAGTTCGGAGAGTTCTCGTTCTGCCGGTAAGATCGTGCCAGGAGGAAAGCGGTTATTCCAGATACTTTCAATAATATACTCTTCCGCGAAACCCGCCGGGCTCTGCGCCTTAATGACCATAGTGAGATTTCCATTACACAGCAAAACATAGTTGCACTCATCATACCAGACGGGCGTAACACCTGATAGCGGACGCAATGAAGAAAAAGGGGATCAAGGCACCATTTCTGATATCGCCTGCCAATATCGTTAAGGACTTGCTTGCATTCGTCGCGCTCGCTACTCTCTGTGTTTAAACATAAAAACGCTATTTCATTTTTCTAGGTAAGGAAAAATTTCATGGAGATCTCATGGGGTCGCGCCATGTGGCGCAACTTTTTAGGCCAGTCGCCCGACTGGTACAAACTGGCACTACTTGTCTTTTTAATTGTTAACCCATTCATTTTCTTAGCTAATCCCTTTATTGCCGGTTGGCTGCTGGTGGCAGAGTTTATCTTCACTCTGGCGATGGCGTTAAAGTGTTACCCCCTGCTGCCCGGCGGGTTACTGGCCATTGAAGCCGTTATCATCGGTATGACCAGCGCCGCCCATGTACGTGAAGAGGTTGCCGCCAACCTGGAAGTCTTGCTGCTGCTGATGTTTATGGTGGCAGGCATCTACTTTATGAAGCAGTTATTGCTGTTTATTTTTACCCGTCTGTTACTCAGTATCCGCTCGAAGATGGTTCTGTCGCTGGCCTTTTGCGTCGCCGCCGCGTTCTTGTCGGCTTTCCTTGACGCGCTTACCGTCGTTGCGGTGGTGATCAGCGTCGCCGTCGGTTTTTACGGGATTTACCATCGTGTGGCCTCATCGCGCGGCGAAGAGAACGATATGCTGGACGACAGCCATATCGATCCGCATTACAAAACGGTGCTGGAGCAATTCCGCGGATTCTTGCGTAGTCTGATGATGCATGCAGGCGTGGGGACGGCGCTGGGCGGCGTCATGACCATGGTCGGGGAGCCGCAAAACCTGATCATCGCTAAAGCGGCTGGCTGGCATTTCGGCGACTTCTTTTTGCGGATGTCGCCTGTCACCGTCCCGGTACTGGTATGTGGACTGTTAACCTGTATGCTGGTCGAGAAAATGCGCTGGTTTGGCTATGGCGAAACGTTGCCCGAAAAAGTCCGCGATGTTTTACAGCAATTCGACGATCAAAGCCGTAAGAAGCGCACCCGCCAGGATAAAATTAAACTAATAGTCCAGGCGGTTATTGGCGTCTGGCTGGTTACCGCCCTCGCCCTCCATCTCGCGGAGGTGGGACTGATTGGTCTGTCGGTCATTATTCTGGCCACCGCGTTAACGGGTGTAACCGATGAACACGCCATCGGCAAAGCGTTTACCGAGTCGCTGCCGTTTACTGCGCTGTTAACCGTTTTCTTCTCCATTGTGGCGGTTATTATCGATCAACATCTTTTCGCGCCGATTATTCAGTTCGTCTTGCAAGCCTCTGAACACGCGCAGCTAACGCTGTTCTATCTCTTTAACGGCCTGTTGTCTTCCATCTCAGATAACGTCTTTGTCGGCACCATTTATATCAACGAAGCGAAGGCGGCAATGGAAAACGGCGCAATCAGCTTAAAACAGTTTGAGCTGCTAGCCGTGGCCATCAATACCGGTACTAACCTGCCATCGGTAGCGACGCCAAATGGTCAGGCGGCATTCTTATTCCTGCTGACCTCCGCGCTGGCGCCGTTAATCCGTCTCTCCTATGGCCGTATGGTCTGGATGGCGTTACCGTACACTATCGTACTGACCCTGATAGGGCTACTGTGCGTCGAATTCACTCTTGCGCCGGCCACCGAATGGATGACTCAGGCAGGATGGTTAGCAACGCTTTCGTAACGTTTGGCCGGGCAATACACCGCCCGGCTCCGATTTTTGCCTGATAATTATCCAATTACACATTATTTCATTTCCCGCTAGTGGCGCACGAATTGAATTGGTTTACACTGCGGTCTCTACGCATGTTGCAGGGAAATTATTATGTTGCGATTTTTAAACCAGTGCTCACGGGGTCGGGGCGCATGGTTACTGATGGCGTTTACCGCCCTGGCGCTGGAAATGGTGGCGCTGTGGTTCCAGCACGTCATGTTACTTAAACCTTGCGTGCTATGTATTTACGAACGTTGCGCCCTGTTTGGCGTGATGGGCGCGGGTCTGGTCGGCGCTATAGCGCCGAAAACACCGCTGCGATACGTGGCCATGGTTATCTGGATTTACAGCGCATGGCGGGGTCTACAACTGGCGTATGAACATACGATGATTCAGTTGCATCCCTCGCCGTTCATGACCTGTGACTTTATGGCGCGCTTTCCAGACTGGTTGCCGTTGGGTAAATGGCTGCCGCAGGTGTTTGTGGCATCCGGTGATTGCGCCGAACGCCAGTGGTCGTTTTTAACGCTGGAGATGCCGCAATGGCTGTTGGGGATCTTTGCCGCTTACCTTGTGGTGGCGATAGCCGTCGTCATAGCCCAGGCATTTAAGCCTAAAAAACGCGACCTGTTCGGTCGTTGATACACACGCTCCTTCGGGAGCGTTTTTTTTGCCCGAAGCGTTGTTTGCCAGTAATTAAAAGGTGTATATTAAATACATCTTTTAATCACCACATCAGGGAGATGTCTTATGTCCCACTTACGCATCCCGGCAAACTGGAAAGTTAAACGCTCTACCCCCTTTTTCACCAAAGAGAATGTTCCGGCGGCACTGCTCTCTCATCACAACACAGCGGCAGGCGTTTTCGGACAACTCTGCGTGATGGAAGGCACCGTGACCTACTATGGCTTTGCGAATGAAACCGCGACAGAACCCGAAGTGAAAGTGGTGATTAATGCCGGGCAATTCGCCACCAGTCCGCCGCAATACTGGCATCGGGTAGAGCTGAGCGATGATGCGCGGTTCAACATTCATTTTTGGGTAGAGGAAGACCATCAGGGCGAGGAAATGTATCAACAGAAAAAAGCCTGACATCGGTAAACCAGTCACCACTGGGCGGCGTCCCGCCCAGTAGCCAGGTGATTAATGGCGCTAATTAAACGCTAGAGTAGTTTAATTTTAACGTGGTATCCCTCAAGCCCTTTCATCGTTTCTCGCGGCGCGAACTCTATTTCGGAAACCTCTTGCCCGGTTTTCTTCCGTAGTTCGGCGACCTTTTTGCTAATGAGTGCCGCGATTTCCTCTTCTGCTTTATGTGTCAACTCTTCGCTGTTCATTGATTTCCTCCTTTGAACTCGCAAACGGCTAAGCGCAATAAGACAGTGTCGTCATGGACGCGCTACTATTTTAACGTACAAAAAATTATAGGCTATCTTTCTGAGGATTATCAGGATGTTTCGCTTTAGAAGATGTAAAAAACCGCCTGGCACAGACGGTGCATCAGGCGGTTGGTTAATAGCACAAGACGCTATCTACGAGGATCTTCAACCTCATTCTTGGTATCCGGGTCGAGAGGATCGTCTCCCTCTGGTGTATCCGGAATATTTTCACCAGGAAGCGGCTCATCCTCTGGTAATGGATCGACTAAATCAGGACGTTCAGACATAAAGCCTCCAACGAACCATAGTTATTAAAGATACCCTACAGCACTACTTTTGGTTTTTCTTTGGATTTTTTCCTTCGTCTTCGGGTGTCTTATCAGGCTTCCTGGGCTGATCCTTTGAAACGCGCAACGGTTGGTTATTCATGGGGTAACTCCTCAGGATAGGCAGCGATATACTGCTTTGAAAGTATAGAGTCGCCGCCATACGTGCGCGAGCGCAGCGACAAGGCGCGTCAGGGAAGAAGAGAAGGCAGTGATAACGCCAGGTGACGGAATTTGCACGCAATTCCTGGCTTCAGGGGCCGCCCAGCGTAAATTAAAGAATTGTAAACAATCAGCCGTTTTGCCGAAGACTTATTCTGCCCACGACGGTTTATTTAAAATATGATCCTGCCAGTCCCGTACTTCAGATTCTTTAACCGCGATATGACGGACAGAAATTCGCTCGCCATGCATAGCAGCTTTCGATCCAGTCAGCAGCGGATGCCACGTCGGCAAGGGCTTACCTTCCGCCAACAAACGGTAGGCGCAGGTCATCGGCAACCATTCAAAGTCTGGCAAGTTTTCGCGAGTGAGTTTGATACAGTCGGGTTCAAATTCAAAACGGCGCTCATAATGACGGCACTGGCACGTTTTGATATTTAATTGCCTGCACGCCACGTTGGTGAAGTAGATTTCATCTGTATCTTCATCCATCAGCTTATGCAGGCAGCATTGACCGCAGCCATCGCACAGCGACTCCCACTCGGCATCGGTCATTTCATCCAGGGTTTTACGTTGCCAGAAAGGTGTATCGCTCATTAAAGTATCCGCCATTGCACTAAAGCTGCACCTTATAACCAGTCTGGCCTGCAGATGCAAGTTTTACCGCCGCTGAAGGCGGCAAGCAGATTTTACAGAACGCGGGTAGACAACGTTTCGCCATTAAAACGAATGTCCAGCTCATCGCCGCTTAATAATGGCCCCACGCCTGCCGGCGTGCCGGTTAGCACCACGTCCCCGGCTTTGAGCGTAAAATAGCGGCTCATATAGGCGATAAGGGGCACAATAGGATGAATCATATCCGCGGTCGACCCTTGCTGGCGAACCTCGCCATTAACGTTAAGTCCGATAACCGTATTTTGCGGATCGCCGCAGAAGGCCGCGACAGGGATGAAGCCTGAAATCGGACATGCGTTATCAAAACCTTTGGCTTTTTCCCAGGGCTGTCCGGCCTTTTTCATTTTCCCTTGAATATCGCGCAGGGTTAAATCAAGCGCCACGCCATAACCGGCTATCGCTTTACGTACATGATCTTCGGTCGCCTGGCGGAGCGTTGCGCCAATCAGCACAGCAAGCTCAACTTCATGATGAACAGCCCCCATATCCGCCGGAATCGCCAGCGGCTGGCGAATATCACACAATGCGGTTTCCGGCTTGATAAAAAGCACGGGTTCTTCCGGCGTCGCGCTGCCCATCTCCTTGATGTGATTTGCGTAATTACTGCCCACGCAGACCACTTTACTTACCGGGTAATCAAGCAAGGCGCCTTGCCAGTTACGATGTTGATACATATTTTCCCCTAAGATCATGATGGAATTCAGGCGCGGCGCCGAATACCGTTTAACGGTCAGCGGGCGACGTATTTTGTCCTACCGAAGAAAGATGTTGTTTCAGCAAATCTTCCGGCGGCGGCGGCAATTGTAAATAATAGCCCTGCTCGCTTAACGCCTGTTTTACTTTTTCGAGCTCGGCATTGACTAATTTTTTACGTCCATCAAGCGGCAGCATCATCGCTAACTGCGGCTGACCGAATCCTTTCATCAATGCTTCAGGCACCCGCGAAAAATCGTCTTTTTTTTCGACATACAAATAGGTTTGATCGCGCTTGCTACTTCTATAGATCACACAAAACATACTTTTACTCTGAATTAACGGGATGGTGACTTGCCTCAATATAATACTGACTATAACATGCCTTCTGGACTTCGGAATATCACTCCGTATCGGAGATGATAAATAGCAAATTGAGTAAGGCCAGGATGTCAAACACGCCAATCGAGCTTAAAGGCAGTAGCTTCACCTTATCAGTGGTTCATTTGCATGAAGCGGAACCAGAGGTTATTCGTCAGGCGTTAGAAGACAAAATAGCGCAGGCTCCTGCGTTTTTAAAACACGCCCCTGTCGTTATTAACGTTAGCGGTCTTGAAAGCCCGGTAAACTGGCCGGAACTGCATAAGATCGTGACCTCAACCGGCTTACGCATTATCGGCGTGAGCGGCTGTAAAGACGCCAGCCTGAAAGTAGAAATCGATCGGATGGGTCTTCCTTTACTGACTGAAGGTAAAGAGAAAGCAGTTCGGCCTGCGCCCGTTGAGCCGGCAACGCCCAGCGAACCGCCGCAAAACGCCAATCCCATCACAAAAACGCGATTAATTGATGTTCCGGTTCGCTCCGGTCAGCGCATTTATGCTCCACAATGTGATCTGATTGTTACAAGTCACGTCAGCGCTGGCGCAGAGCTTATCGCTGACGGCAATATCCATGTCTATGGCATGATGAGAGGTCGCGCGCTGGCAGGAGCGAGCGGCGATCGGGAAGCGCAAATTTTTTGTACCCATCTGACGGCAGAACTGGTCTCTATCGCAGGTGTTTACTGGCTGAGTGATAAAATCCCGGCAGAATTTTATGGCAAAGCGGCGCGCCTGCGTTTAGCAGACAACGCTTTGACAGTTCAACCGTTGAATTGATCCCTTTTTAACAAGGAATTTTTATGGCACGCATTATTGTTGTTACTTCGGGTAAAGGGGGCGTTGGCAAGACCACCTCCAGCGCGGCCATCGCTACAGGTTTGGCCCAGAAGGGAAAGAAAACTGTCGTCATTGATTTTGATATCGGACTGCGTAACCTCGATCTGATTATGGGGTGCGAACGTCGTGTCGTTTACGATTTTGTAAACGTCATTCAGGGCGATGCGACACTGAATCAGGCGCTGATCAAAGATAAGCGTACTGAAAATCTCTTCATTCTTCCGGCGTCGCAGACCCGGGATAAAGACGCGCTAACGCGCGAAGGCGTCGCTAAGGTACTGGACTCACTGAAAGCGATGGACTTTGAGTTCATCGTTTGCGACTCGCCGGCGGGTATCGAAACCGGGGCGCTGATGGCGCTCTATTTTGCCGATGAAGCGATCATCACGACTAACCCGGAAGTCTCTTCTGTCCGTGACTCGGACCGTATTCTGGGTATTCTGGCATCGAAATCTCGTCGCGCAGAAAATGGCGAAGAACCGATTAAAGAACATCTCCTGTTGACGCGCTACAATCCAGGCCGCGTCAATAAAGGCGACATGCTCAGCATGGAAGATGTACTGGAGATTCTGCGTATTAAACTCGTCGGGGTGATCCCGGAAGATCAATCCGTACTGCGCGCATCTAACCAGGGTGAACCGGTGATTCTTGACGCCACTGCGGATGCGGGTAAAGCCTATGCAGATACCGTAGATCGTCTGTTGGGAGAAGAACGTCCTTTCCGCTTCATTGAAGAAGAGAAGAAAGGTTTCCTCAAACGCCTGTTCGGAGGATAAATTATGGCATTACTGGATTTTTTTCTCTCGCGGAAAAAGAGTACCGCTAATATTGCAAAAGAGCGGTTGCAAATCATTGTCGCGGAACGTCGCCGTAGCGATGCCGAACCGCATTATTTACCGCAGTTACGTAAAGATATTCTTGAGGTCATTTGTAAATACGTACAAATCGATCCGGAAATGGTTACCGTCCAGCTTGAGCAAAAAGATGGTGATATCTCCATCCTTGAACTTAACGTAACGCTGCCGGAAGCCGAAGAGTCAAAATAAGCTCTTTTATGGGAAAATTCCTGGATTAAAAAAGGCAGAAGAATCTGCCTTTTTTATTTTTTTACATTATTCCGAATACGGACATTTATTTCACTGGCCGTTTTCCCGGCAATTACCGCCGTTAACGCGGATACTCCTGCAACAGAAGAGTTAACTTCTCCGCCATCAGTTCGGCGCGCCAGCCGGAAATCAATTCCGGTTGCCCATTTTGCGGTTTTAATTTCCAGTGCCAGTTAAGCAACTGATTAATCTGCCGACGCGATGCCAGTAGCTCGCCGCTGACGTGATGCGACGCGCTCACCTCCGCCACCTGCGCTTTGATGGCCTTAAACGCTTTGCGATAGCCCGGCATGTCCATCAGATTCAACAGGGGTTCCGGCAATGCCTCTTCCGGTAACGCCTGTGCTTTCGCCACCAGCGATATCAACGTCTTGCCGTGAAAACGAATCTCGCTGCCGGAAAGCCCCAGGCTATCCAGCTCACCGAGACTGCCCGGCATATAACGCGCGACCGCCCACAGGTTTTCTTCACGCACAACAAAGTTCACCGCCATATCGCGCTCACGCGCCTTACGTATCCGCCAGTCAGCTAAAAGTTGCAGACAGGCTAACTGGCGAGTACGCAGTTGCCAGGCATTGGTGATATCCCGCCATGCTTCTTCCGGCGCCTGAATCTCCTGACGACGCTGCTGCATCAATCGGCATTCATCAAGCGCGGCAGGCAGCCATCCTGCGGCTTCAGTTTCAATCATCAGCTTTTTGGCGATCGGTAACAGATACCAGACATCCGCCGCCGCGTATTCACACTGACGTTCGCTTAAAGGCCGGGCTAACCAGTCGGTACGAGACTCGCTTTTATCCAGCGCCACGCCCGTATACTCTTCTACCATCGCCGCAAACCCCCACGACAGCGGACGCCCGCAAAACGCCGCCAGAATTTGCGTATCAATCAGGGGCTCCGGCAGTTCGCCAAACGCATTCAGAAATACTTCCAGATCTTCGCTACCCGCGTGCAGAAATTTGGTGATTCCCGTATCGCGCAACACCGCTTTTAACGGCGACCAGTCGCTGATGCCGAGCGGATCGATCAGGGCGACATTTGCCCCGTCAAATAACTGGATCAATCCTAACTGCGGGTAATAGGTGCGGGTACGGACAAATTCCGTATCTAAAGCAATAGCCGGACATGCGCGGACAGCCTCACACAGGCTCGCCAGCGCATCGTCCGTTTCAATCATTTGGTAATTCAAATCGTGTTCTCTTTGGTTCGCGCCAAAAAAAACGCCGGCTTAACCGGCGTCTCTCGTTAGCTGACTTAACGCTCAGGCTTTATTGTCTACTTTGCCACGAGCTTCGTCACGCAGTTCTCGTCGTAAAATTTTCCCAACGTTAGATTTTGGTAATTCCTCGCGAAACTCTACCTGTTTGGGCACCTTATATCCGGTCAGATGGCGACGGCAGAAGGTGATCAACGCATCGTCAGTCAATGCCGGATCTTTCTTAACCACAAAAAGCTTCACCGCTTCGCCGCTACTACCGGAAGGCACGCCAACCGCCGCGACTTCCTGCACGCCAGAATGCTGCATCACCACATCTTCAATTTCGTTTGGATAAACGTTGAAACCAGAAACCAGAATCATATCTTTCTTACGATCGACAATCCGCAGAAAGCCATCTTCATCCATAACCGCAATATCGCCCGTATGCAGCCAACCATCTTTAATGATTTCATCCGTCGCGTCAGGACGCTGCCAGTATCCCAGCATAACCTGAGGGCCTTTCACGCAAAGCTCTCCGGCCTCACCCGGCGCGACTTCGTTATCATCGTCATCCACCAGTTTGGCTTCTGTTGACGGTACAGGCAGGCCGATACTGCCGCTGTGATAATCAATATCATGCGGGTTGACGCTCACCAGCGGGGCGCACTCGGTCAGCCCGTAGCCTTCCAGCAGGTATTGCCCGGTCAGCTTTACCCAACGTTCCGCAACGACGTTTTGCACCGGCATCCCGCCGCCGGCTGACAGATGCAGCGAAGAAAAATCCAGCTGTTGAAACTCTTTATTATTGAGCAGGGCGTTGAATAGCGTATTAACGCCAGTCATCGCCGTAAATGGATATTTCGCCAGCTCCTTGACCAGGCCGGGGATATCACGCGGATTGGTAATCAGCAGGTTTTGCCCACCCAGCTCGATAAAAAGCAGACAGTTCATGGTTAAGGCAAAAATGTGATACAGCGGCAGCGCGGTCACTACCAGCTCTTTCCCCGGGTGCAGCAGCGGCCCATAGGTCGCTTTCACCTGCTCCAGATTCGCCAGCATATTGCGGTGGGTCAACATCGCGCCTTTCGCCACGCCCGTCGTACCGCCGGTATATTGCAGGAAAGCCAGATCTTCAGCGACAACCTCGGGTTTGACATACTGCATACGGTAGCCATGCTGTAGCGCGCTGCGAAACGAGATCGCATCTGGCAAGTGGTATTTTGGCACCAGACGCTTGATGTATTTCACGACAAAGTTAACAACCGTACCTTTGGCGGTAGAAAGCTGGTCGCCCATCCGCGTCAGAATAACGTGCTGTACCGACGTTTTCTCGACTACTTTTTCCAGCGTATGGGCAAAGTTAGAAACAATAATGATTGCCGCCGCGCCGCTATCGTTAAGCTGATGCTCAAGTTCGCGCGGCGTGTACAGCGGGTTAACGTTCACCACAATCATGCCAGCGCGTAAAATACCAAATAGCGCGACAGGATACTGCAACAGGTTTGGCATCATCAGCGCCACACGGTCGCCTTTTTTGAGTCCCAGCCCTTGTTGTAAATAAGCCGCAAATGCCCGACTACGTTCTTCTAATTTACGGAAGGTCATTACCTCCCCCATATTGACGAACGCAGGCTGATCGGCATAGCGCGTCGCCGCATGTTCAAACAGTTCAACCAGGGATTGATAACGGTCAGGGTTGATCTCCGCCGGAACATCAGCAGGATAACGGTTAAGCCAAACCTTCTTCAATGCATCACCTCTAAAATGAGTGTTCGTCGTCATCACAACCCCAGTTAATAAACAAGTCGTTAACATTATACTAACTCAGCGTACCAGTTTATTAATTACGCAACTGAAAGGTTGCGAAGCGCGTCACTATTTATTTTTATTATGTCTCTATGAATGCAGAAACAGCGGACCAGCCGCTGTTTCTTTTATTGATAAAACAAAGGGTTACTCTGTTACTATCGTCTGAACCTCTGCGGGTCCAGGGTTATACCATCCCCAACCGCCATAGCCATAAGGCCAGGCGCGTCCGCCGTAAAACCACGGATCGATCGGCTGTGGAGGCATGACGACCTGCTGAACAAGATGCCAGCGTTTATAGCCGGTAGCCTGCATCAGCATAAATTTATACGGCGTATTGCCGATTTTACCGTCAACCGTGCCGGTTATCGGGCCGACAACGGTAACTAACTGGCCACGGAAGTCCACCGGGTCCAGAAAACCGTTCACATCGGCAAAAATTCTGCCGCGCGAGGCTTCGCCCAGAACAGGACGCGCGCCGCTGTCGAGCGGTACGGTCGCGATTTCAAGCCGGGTTTTTCCCTGCTGATTTTGTACCGCCACAACTTTGCCGCCAAAACGCGCCTCTTGCCCGATATAGAGCTGCGGCGCATTCATCACCCGCACCAAATCCTGCTGCGGCGTCGGACTCGAACCTTTAATGGCATCCGGGATAGTCACGCAACCGCTCAGCATAAGCGCAAAAGCGCACGCCAGCGCCCCTTTTATTAACCGTTTTTGAACCGCCATGATGCGACTCCTTTTTCTCGACCTCTATTCCACCCCACAGCATAAAGTATGGGGGGTAATAGTAGTGAGAGTCATTCTTTGCCGGGAAGTTTCTTCCACGCCACTTCGTTACGCAAATAAACCGGCTCGGCATGTTCCACGGCAACGGTCTCTCCTGCCGCCAGCTTTTGACTGGCGATGGGCAACATATCTTCCGCTGCCGGGAGCGACACCTCCCCATCATGAAGCGTCAGGCCGCACTCCTTCGCCAGATCGGGCCATGCGGACCAACCCGTTCCTACCGTCGCCCACTCGCCGGAAAGCTGTTTCAACCGCTCACCGACCCGTTCCGGTTTCAGCACCGCTTCCGTCTCTTCGCCCTGCCAGACGCCCTGCGCATCACGCTGGTATTCCGCCCAGTACACTTCGCCCATCCGCGCGTCAATCGCGGCGAGTACGCGGGTCGCGCCGGTTTTACGCCACGCGCCCTGCGCCATCGTGGCAAGCGTCGAAACACCGATCATCGGCAGATTTGCCCCTAACGCCAGCCCTTGCGCAATCCCAATGCCGATACGCACGCCGGTAAAGCTGCCCGGACCGCGCCCAAACGCCAGCGCATCTATCTCATTGAGCGAGACGCCGCTGGCGGCCAGAATCTCCTGCACCATGGGCAGGATACGTTGAGTGTGTTCTCGTGGACAAAGCTCAAAGTGAGCATTGATAGTACCGTTGTTCCACAGGGCGACAGAACAGGCCTCTGTGGCGGTATCGATAGCCAGAATTCGCATGAGGTTTCGTGCTTAGATCAATAAAATAGCGCGCATCTTACCATACTCCGTAACAAATTACTCGGCGGATGGAATCGCAAGAAAGCGAACGGCACGGGCGATATCACGCGTGCGCGGCGCAGGAGGCAGGCTGGCGAGAAACGTGGCGCCATAGGGCCGCATCACCAGCCGGTTATCACAAATCACTAACACCCCGCGATCGTCCGCATCGCGAATTAGCCGCCCCACCCCCTGCTTCAGCGTAATCACCGCATCGGGCAGTTGAACCTCATCAAACGGATCGCCACCGCGCAAACGACAGTCTTCCATTCGCGCTTTTAACAACGGGTCGTCCGGGGAAGTAAACGGCAATTTGTCGATAATCACCAAAGATAACGTATCGCCGCGCACGTCCACCCCTTCCCAGAAGCTGCTGGTGGCGACGAGCAGCGCGTTGCCGGCGCTAACAAATTGCTGTAACAGTTGGCCTTTACTGGTTTCCCCTTGCAACAATACCGGCAGCGTCATGGTGGCGCGAAACTGCTCCGCCAGATCGCGCATCATGGCGTGTGAGGTGCACAGCATAAAACATCGCCCGTTATTGGCTTCAATAATCGGCCTGAGCATAGCCGCCAACTGTCGCGCCGCGCCGGGCTGGTTGGTTTGCGGTAGGTTACGCGGTACGCAGAGTAACGCCTGGCGCGTATAGTCGAATGGGCTGGGCAGCAGCATGGATTCTGCCTGTTCAATTCCCAGACGGGCGGTAAAGTGGTGAAGATCATCATTTACCGATAACGTGGCTGAGGTAAAAATCCAGCTACCGGGTTTCTGTTCCATCACCTCTTTGAATTTGTCCGCCACGGTGAGCGGCGTCAGCGCCAGGGTGAAATGGCGCGAGGTGCACTCATACCAGTAGCTGTATCCCGGCTGATTGATCTCTTTTAAGCGTTTCAGCCGTGAACGGTATAGCGTGGCGCGTTCAAAAGCCGCATCCAGCAGCGCCGAACGGCCCAGCGACAGCTTCGCCACGTCGTAACAAAGCTCCAGCGTATCATCCAGCAGTAAAAATGCCCGTTGGATACGCGAGTCGGCTAACAGTTCACGCAAATTTCCCCGGTAGCCGGGCTCCCCCAGTTGCAGACGAAAATCCTGGGCGCTCTGGGCAAGGCGATCGGCGCATTTTTGCAACTGTTGAGTGTCTTTCAGTTCCGTCCGGTAGGCGATGGTGATGTCTTTTGCTAAATCCAGTAACTGACGGCTGGAGAGCGATTGTCCGAAATACTGGCTGGCGATGTCAGGCAGTTGGTGGGCTTCATCGAAGATCATTACTTCAGCCTGAGGGATAAGTTCGCCAAACCCGCTCTCTTTAACCACCATATCCGCAAGAAAAAGGTGGTGGTTTACAATCACCACATCCGCGTCCATCGCCTTTTTACGCGCTTTCACCACAAAGCACTCTTTGTAGAGCGGGCAATCGCTGCCAAGGCAGTTGTCGTTGGTACTGGTGACCAGCGGCCAGGCCTGGGAATCCTCCGCCACGCTGACGCAGGTGCTGATATCGCCATCCCGCGTCTGATTTGACCAGGAGCGCAGCAATATCACGTCGCTTAACGTTTGTACCGGTAAATCGCCGCCCGCCAGCGCTTGTTGTTCCAGACGCTCCAGGCAGAGGTAGTTTGAACGTCCTTTCAACAGGGCCGTCTTACCGGTAAACGCCAACGCTTTTGCTACCGTCGGCAGATCGCGGCTGTAGAGTTGATCCTGCAACGCTTTCGACCCGGTCGAAATAATGACTTTTTTCCCGGCGCGCAACGCCGGAGCGAGGTAAGCATAGGTCTTCCCGGTTCCGGTGCCGGCTTCAACAACCAAAGGCTGCGCATTTTCAATCGCTTGTGTTACGGCAACCGCCATTTGTCGCTGTGGTTCGCGCGGTTTAAAGCCGGTTATCGCTTTGGCCAGTTGGCCATCTGCTGCAAAATCGTCCGTCACACTGCCCCCTGTTAATTTGCACAGGGATTATGTCAGGGTAGAAAGGCTTACGCCAGTTACAGAGGTGACGGCGACGCCACATTGTGGCAGTCTTGAACCATTCAAATGAAAAGCAAATGAGGAATAAGTAATGTCTATCGTGCGTATTGATGCCGAAGATCGTTGGTCAGACGTGGTGATCTACAATAATACGCTGTGGTATACCGGCGTGCCGGAAAACCTGGACGCCGATGCTTTTGAGCAAACGGCGAATACTCTGGCGCAAATTGATGCGGTGCTGGAAAAACAGGGCTCCAGTAAGTCACGTATTCTGGATGCCACTATTTTCCTGAGCGATAAAGCGGATTTTGCCGCCATGAATAAGGCGTGGGATGCGTGGGTCGTCGCAGGCCATGCGCCGGTACGCTGTACCGTACAGGCCGGGTTGATGAACCCGAAATATAAAGTTGAGATTAAGATTGTCGCGGCGGTATAAGCCGGTTATTCGTCTTCATCCTCAAAACGCGCCACTATCCGTTCGCCGGTATGGTTGGCGCGAAGTTCGCCCGCCACCTGGGCAATCGCTTCTCCGCTGCTCATACCTTGCGACATCAATTCCTGGATACGTTCTACGGCTTTTTGCTGTTGTTCATGACTGAGTGAAGGTAAACCTGCAAACATGATTAACTCCTGCTAAATTGTTAGCGCTAATTATTTCACGCTACCCGGCGGTAAGCCAGTAGTGTTGTAACGAGTCAGGAATGATGAAGACGTTATCTCCCACTGTTATCACCTTACCCTGGCGTCCGGACGCCGCTGAACACTATTTTGCGCCCGTAAATCATTTGCCCTGGGCGATGCTGCTGCATTCAGGTGATGCTATTCATCCCTATAACCGTTTTGATATTCTGGTCGCCGATCCTGTCACCACACTGACCACGCGCGCGCAGGAAACCACGGTATGTACTGCGCGCACGACTACCGTCACTTTCGACGATCCGTTACACGTTTTGCAGACTCAACTGGAGGCGCTGCCTTTTCATCCTCAGCCTGACCCTGACTTACCCTTTCAGGGCGGCGCGCTGGGTCTGTTTGGTTATGATTTAGGGCGGCGTTTCGAAATTCTGCCCGATACTGCTGCGCGCGATATCGCTTTACCCGATATGGCGATTGGCCTTTACGACTGGGCGCTGATTGTCGATCACCAAAAACAGGTGGTGTCGCTGATAAGCTATCACGATGCAGACGCCCGATATCGCTGGCTCACCAGCCAGCACGCGCCGACCCGCACGCCCTTCAGGCTTACCTCGGCCTGGCAATCCAATATGACGCGTTGCGAGTATGGCGAAAAGTTTCGTCAGGTGCAGGCCTGGCTGCACAGCGGGGACTGCTATCAGGTCAATCTTTCCCAGCGTTTTCAGGCGAGCTACGAGGGTGATGAGTGGCAGGCTTTCGAACACCTTAACCGCGCCAATCGCGCCCCGTTCAGCGCCTTTCTTCGTTTACATGACGGCGCCATATTGAGCCTTTCTCCCGAGCGTTTTATCCAACTGGAGAATGGTCATATTCAGACGCGCCCGATCAAAGGTACGCTCCCACGGCTTAACGATCCGCAGGCGGATCGTCAGCAGGCGCAGAAACTGGCCAACTCAATGAAAGATCGCGCTGAAAATTTGATGATCGTCGATTTGATGCGTAACGACATTGGCCGGGTCGCCGTGCCGGGTTCGGTGAAAGTGCCGGAACTGTTCGTCGTCGAACCATTTCCTGCCGTTCACCATCTGGTTAGCACCATTACCGCCCGTTTACCGGACTCGCTTCATGCTACCGACCTGCTGCGCGCGGCTTTCCCCGGCGGCTCCATTACCGGCGCGCCTAAAGTGCGGGCGATGGAAATTATCGACGAACTGGAGCCGCAGCGACGCAACGCCTGGTGCGGTAGCATCGGTTATCTGAGTTTCTGCGGCAAGATGGATACCAGTATTACTATCCGCACCGTCACGGCAACGCAGGGCCAACTCTATTGCTCAGCCGGCGGCGGTATCGTGGCCGATAGCAAGGAAGAAGCGGAATATCAGGAAACTTTTGATAAAGTTAATCGTATCCTGCACCCACTGGAGAACTAATACGTGGATACCAGCCGTCTGACGCTCGATCATTTCTTATCGCGCTTTCAGCTTTTGCGCCCGCAGATGACTCATAAAACGTTAAATCAACGTCAGGCCGCCGTACTGATCCCTGTGGTTCGCCGCCCCCAGCCGGGGCTGCTGTTGACCCAGCGGGCTATTCATTTGCGCAAACACGCCGGACAGGTCGCCTTTCCCGGCGGGGCCGTGGACAGTACCGATGCTTCGCTTATCGCCGCAGCGCTTCGCGAAGCGCAGGAGGAAGTCGCCATCCCGCCGCAAGCCGTGGAAGTGATTGGCGTTTTACCGCCGGTAGACAGCGTGACCGGTTTTCAGGTCACCCCGGTGGTCGGCATTATTCCGCCAAATCTCCCCTGGCGCGCCAGTGAAGATGAAGTGTCTGCGGTGTTTGAAATGCCGCTGGCGCAAGCGTTGCAACTGGGTCGATATCACCCGCTTGATGTTTACCGTCGCGGCAATTCGCACCGCGTATGGCTCTCCTGGTATGAGCATTATTTCGTCTGGGGCATGACCGCAAACATTCTTCGTGAGCTGGCGCTGCAAATCGGCGTAAAGCCCTGACTGTACACAACGCCATTCACGTTGCCTCAAGGTGGTAACAATCGCCTCCCCCAAAGAGGCAGCCTGAAGGGCAACGTGTATATACTTAACTTTACGCGCGCAAGACACGACTTGAGATTACTGTCGCAATATTAGTAAAAACGCGGTTATTCATTAGTTTAATTCATGTGAATAGTTAAGCTGATGCCAGCGTTCCCTCTTACACTATGCGCAGTTATAACATCGTAACCGGAAGCCCCGGTTGCCCTGTCAGGAGTATTATCGTGATTAGCCTATTCGACATGTTTAAGGTAGGGATTGGTCCCTCCTCTTCCCACACTGTTGGCCCGATGAAGGCCGGTAAACAGTTCGTCGATGACCTGGTCGAAAAAGGATTACTGGATAACGTTACCCGCGTCGCTGTCGATGTCTACGGCTCGCTGTCGCTGACGGGGAAAGGTCACCATACCGATATCGCCATTATTATGGGTCTGGCGGGTAATGAACCCGCTACCGTGGATATTGATAGTATCCCCGGTTTTATTCGCGACGTCGAAACGCGCGAGCGTCTGTTACTGGCCCAGGGACGTCACGAAGTCGACTTCCCGAAAGATGACGGAATGCGTTTTCACAACGGCAATTTGCCGCTGCATGAAAACGGGATGCAGATCCACGCCTGGCATGACGACACGGTCATTTATAGCAAGACGTACTATTCCATCGGCGGCGGCTTTATCGTTGATGAAGCGCATTTCGGCCAGGAAGCGACGAATGAGGTTACTGTACCTTATCCGTTTAAATCGGCGAAAGAAATGCTGGAGTATTGCAACAGTACCGGCCTTTCACTCTCCGGCATGGTGATGCAAAACGAACTGGCGCTGCATAGCAAGAAAGAGATTGAAGAGTATTTCGGTCACGTCTGGCAGACCATGCAGGCCTGTATTGATCGTGGTATGAATACCGAAGGCGTGCTGCCGGGGCCGCTGCGCGTACCGCGTCGCGCCTCTGCGCTGCGTCGTATGCTGGTTTCCAGCGATAAGCTTTCCAACGATCCGATGAACGTCATTGACTGGGTGAACATGTTTGCTCTGGCGGTGAACGAAGAGAACGCCGCAGGCGGCCGCGTCGTGACGGCGCCAACCAACGGCGCGTGCGGTATCGTTCCTGCGGTACTGGCTTACTACGACCATTTTATTGAATCAGTCAGCCCGGATATTTACACCCGCTACTTCCTGGCGGCAGGCGCTATTGGCGCGCTGTATAAGATGAACGCGTCTATTTCCGGCGCGGAAGTCGGCTGTCAGGGCGAAGTCGGGGTCGCCTGTTCGATGGCGGCGGCAGGCCTTGCTGAACTGTTGGGCGCCAGCCCGGAGCAGGTTTGCGTTGCCGCTGAAATCGGCATGGAGCATAACCTGGGGCTGACCTGCGACCCGGTTGCCGGTCAGGTGCAGGTGCCGTGTATCGAGCGTAACGCCATTGCTTCGGTTAAAGCGATCAACGCTGCGCGTATGGCCATGCGTCGAACCAGCGCGCCGCGCGTCTCGTTGGATAAAGTCATCGAAACGATGTACGAGACCGGAAAAGACATGAACGCAAAATACCGCGAAACGTCGCGCGGCGGGCTGGCTATTAAAGTCCAGTGTGATTAAACGCCGTTTCCCCTCCCTTCGCCCATCTGCTACGGATGGGCGAAATTTTTATCTCTTCCTCGTCGACTCCACGTTTCCCCACTACACTTGCTGTGTCGCGGTTGGCTTTTGTCGCCAACGCTTATTGGGCGGCCCGCATGCAAACAGCACAACGGATCATCAATCATTATCGCCGTAATCGTTTCATTGTTTGCACGATTTGTGCACTGGTCACGCTCATTCTTACGCTGAGCATCCGATTTATTTCGGAGCGGAACTTAAATCACCATCGCACGGTTGCATTCGCGAATCATGCCGTTGATGCGCTGGATAATGTTTTGCATCCTCTCCAGGTCGGACGAAACGTACTGCTCCCCTTGCTTGAGCTTCCGTGCGCGACCGCGCATCTGCCGTTGCGTAAGCAAGCCGCCCGTCTGCAAACCGTTCGTTCTATCGGGCTGGTGAAAGAGGGAATTCTCTATTGCTCAAGCATTTTTGGCGCCCGTAATACTCCCATACGCCAGCTTCAGCCCGATCTTCCCGCAGTCGGCGATCTGCTGCTACTTTCCACAGACCAATCGTTACTCAAGGGAAGCCCGATCCTCATTCAGTGGTATCCCGCCTCTGCCGATGGCCAGGATGGCGTGATGGAAATTGTGAATATTGACTTGCTGACGACTATGCTACTTGAGCCGCAGCAGCCGCAAATTACCAGCGCCAGCCTGACGGTCGGCAAACGGCACCTGTTATATGGTCGGGGCGTGGTCGATACTCTTCCGGAATTAAAAAAAGATGAAGAGCGTTACCAGCTTTCATCGCGACATTTCCCTTTTACTATCAGCGTCAGCGGGCCGTCGGCAGGCGTACTGGCGTTCAAACATCTCCCGACGCAGTTACCGCTGGCCGTATTGCTTAGCCTGTTGATCGGTTATATCGCCTGGCTGGCAACGGCCAGCAGAATGAGCTTTTCCTGGGAAATTAATCTGGCCCTTGCCGAACGGGAGTTTGAGCTATTTTGTCAGCCGTTGCTTAATGCCCGCACGCAGCAGTGTACCGGCGTTGAGATCCTGTTACGCTGGAACAACCCGCGCCAGGGCTGGATCTCACCGGATGTTTTTATTCCTATCGCCGAGGAACATAACCTGATAGCGCCGCTGACCCGCTATGTGATTGCGGAAACCATTCGGCAGCGGCACTACTTCCCCATCAACCATCAGTTTCATATCGGCATCAATGTGGCGGCAAGCCATTTCCGACACGGCGTGCTTCTCAAGGATCTTAATCAGTACTGGTTTAGTGCGGAACCTGTTCAGCAACTGGTGCTGGAGCTCACGGAACGCGACGCGTTGCTTGACGTTGATTACCGCCTGATGCGCGAGCTGCATCGTAAAGGCGTGAAGTTAGCCATCGATGATTTTGGCACAGGAAACAGCTCGCTCTCCTGGCTGGAAAAACTGCGGCCGGATATTTTGAAAATCGATAAATCCTTCACCGCCGCCATCGGTACCGATGCGGTCAATTCAACGGTGACCGATATTATTATCGCTCTGGGGCAAAGACTGAATATTGAACTGGTGGCGGAAGGGGTCGAAAACCAGACGCAGGCACAGCATTTGCGCCAGCATGGCGTGCAAATGTTACAGGGCTATCTCTATGCGAAGCCGATGCCCATTAGCGAATTTCCACAGTGGCTGGCGGGCAGCGCGCCGCCGCCCGCCCGGCATAACGGACAGATTATGTCCGCGATGCCGCATCTATAGACTTGATTCCTGCGTGTGACGTCATTCCTCTTCGTCGTGGGCAGGCAGTTCTTTAACAATTCGAACCAGATCGACACGATAGTCGTTGGCCTCGACAATGGTGATCCGCAGGGGCGGAACATCAATGACATCGCCTACACGAGGAATATGGCCATTAGCGGCGATCACTAACCCCGCGACCGTCGCAATATCGCCCTCTTCGTTCACCAGATGATCAACTTCCAGCGCCTGCTGTAGCGCATGGAGATCGGTGCCGCCCTTCACTATCCAGCCCTCGGCATCGGCAACGATTTCCGGCGTTTCATCGGCATCCGGGAACTCACCGGCAATCGCTTCCAGCACATCCAGCGGCGTAACCAGCCCCTGCACCACGCCGAACTCGTTAGTGACGATAACGAAACTGCCGCGCGCGCGGCGCAAAACGCCTAACAGATTGATAGGATCAAGCGTTTCCGGCACCACTATCGCCGGGGAAGACGCGGCGATAGCCGCAACGTCCGCGCCCTCTTCCAGCGCCACCAGCAACTCTTTCGCCCGAACGATACCGATAATTTCATCCAGCTCGCCCCGACATACCGGGAACAGGCTATGCGGAGAAGAGAGTAACTGCTGACGGATTTCAGCTACGCTGAGATTCGCATCCACCCAACTAATTTCGCCTCGCGGCGTCATAATGCCGCGCAGGGAGCGCGACGCCAGAGTCAGTACGCCGTTAATCATGTAGCGTTCTTCTTCGGCGAAGGCGCCTTCCGACACCGATATCGCGGCCGGGCTATCCGTTTCATGTTGCGTACTCGCCTGGCGTTTACCGCCCATCAGACGCAGGATAGCGTCCGCAGTACGCGCGCGCAGCGGCAACGTGGACTGATGACGAATAAAGTTGCGGCGCGCAATCTGGTTAAACACCTCGATAACGATCGAGAAACCAATTGCCGCGTACAGGTAGCCTTTCGGAATATGGAAACCGAACCCTTCCGCCACCAGGCTCAAGCCGATCATCAGCAGGAAACTCAGACAGAGCACCACCACCGTCGGATGCTGGTTGACAAAACGGGTCAGCGGTTTTGACGCCAGTAGCATCACCGCCATCGCAATCACCACCGCCGCCATCATAACCGGCAGATGGTTTACCATACCTACCGCCGTAATCACGGCGTCCAGCGAGAAGACCGCATCCAGGATGACAATCTGCGTGACTACCACCCAGAAGCTCGCATAGCCTTTACCGTGTCCGGTGTCATGCTCGCGGTTTTCCAGACGTTCATGCAGCTCGGTGGTCGCTTTAAACAGCAGGAATATACCGCCCAGCAGCATAATTAAATCGCGGCCGGAGAAGGTAAAATCCCAGACGGTAAAGAGCGGCTTTGTTAAGGTCACCAGCCACGAAATAATGGACAGCAGCGCCAGACGCATAATCAGCGCCAGCGAGAGCCCGATAAGACGCGCTTTGTCACGCTGCTTTGGCGGCAATTTATCGGCGAGGATCGCGATAAAGACCAGGTTATCGATACCCAGAACAATTTCCAGGACGACGAGCGTGAGTAAACCCACCCAAATTGAGGGATCCATTAATAATTCCATGACAAGCTCCTGCTTAAGGAATGACTAAACGGCGCCCACAACATCTCAAAGGATGCAGGCGGTAACGCAATAAACAAAGTAAGGCTATGGCAAGATATGCCAGATTGACAGGCGCAAAACGGCCAAAGAGTGAAATGACGTCGGTGACGATCCATACAACGGGCTGCTGCCCTATACCCCATTCTAATTAAACGGAAGCTAAACATAACAGAGACAACTGGTTTTTGGCAAAGATTTACCTTCCTTTGCAAAGAGATGTAACCGGGATATTTTACACTTCGAAATTTCTCATTATCGAAAACAAAATTACGGATCTCCATCACACAAAATATTTTTTTCGATATCTAAAATAATTCACGAAAATCATGCGTTTTTCGTTGTAACCCTCATCTGAATCGATTCGCTTGCGGACGGCGATTCAAAAAATACATCTGTCAAGTTGATGTGTTGACAATAATAAAGGAGGTAGCAAGTGACCATTGCTATTGTTATAGGCACACATGGTTGGGCTGCAGAGCAGTTACTTAAAACAGCCGAAATGCTGTTAGGCGAGCAGGAAAACGTCGGCTGGATCGATTTCGTTCCAGGCGAAAATGCCGAAACGCTGATCGAAAAGTACAACGCTCAGTTGGCTAAACTCGATACCAGTAAAGGCGTGCTATTTCTCGTTGATACATGGGGAGGCAGTCCGTTTAATGCTGCCAGCCGCATTGTCGTCGATAAAGAGCGCTATGAAGTTATTGCCGGCGTCAACATCCCGATGCTGGTCGAAACGTTTATGGCTCGTGACGACGATCCAAGCTTTGACGAGCTGGTCGCACTGGCGGTAGAAACCGGTCGTGAAGGCGTAAAAGCGCTGAAAGCGAAACCGGTAGAAAAAGCCGCGCCAGCGCCAGTCGCCGCCGCGCCAAAAGCGGCCACGCCGGCAAAACCGATGGGCCCGAATGATTATATGGTTATCGGGCTTGCCCGTATTGATGACCGTCTCATTCACGGTCAGGTCGCTACCCGCTGGACCAAAGAGACCAATGTCAGCCGTATTATTGTTGTGAGCGATGAAGTCGCGGCGGATACCGTACGTAAAACGCTGCTGACGCAAGTTGCGCCGCCGGGCGTTACGGCGCATGTGGTTGACGTCGCGAAGATGATTCGCGTCTACAATAACCCGAAATACGCCGGCGAACGCGTGATGCTTCTGTTTACCAATCCTACCGACGTCGAGCGCATCGTTGAGGGCGGCGTGAAAGTCACCTCCGTGAACATTGGCGGTATGGCCTATCGTCAAGGTAAAACGCAGGTGAACAACGCCGTTTCCGTCGATGAAAAGGATATCGAAGCCTTTAAAAAGCTCAACGAGCGCGGCATCGAGCTTGAGGTGCGTAAAGTTTCCACCGATCCGAAACTGAAAATGATGGATTTAATTGCCAAAGTGGCGAAATAACCGCCGGCATTTAATTAGCTTTCACACTTAAGATAGCAATAGGAGAAGTACAATGGAGATTACCACTCTTCAGATTGTGCTGGTGTTCATCGTCGCATGTATCGCGGGTATGGAGTCGGTACTTGATGAATTTCAGTTCCACCGTCCGCTGATCGCCTGTACCTTAATCGGCGCCGTTCTGGGGGACATGAAAACCGGTATTATCATCGGCGGTACTCTGGAAATGATCGCTCTGGGCTGGATGAACATCGGTGCTGCCGTTGCGCCTGATGCCGCACTGGCGTCCATCATCTCTACCGTTCTGGTCATCGCCGGGCATCAAAGCATTGGCGCCGGTATCGCGCTGGCGATTCCGCTGGCGGCGGCAGGCCAGGTACTGACCATTATCGTTCGTACCATCACCGTGGCATTCCAGCACGCGGCGGACAAGGCGGCTGAAAACGGCAACCTGACGGCGCTCTCCTGGCTGCACGTTTCTTCTCTGTTCCTGCAGGCAATGCGTATCGCTATCCCGGCGGTTATCGTTGCCATCTCCGTAGGCACCAGCGAAGTACAGGGAATGCTGAATGCGATTCCTGAAGTCGTCACGGGCGGTCTGAACATCGCCGGCGGCATGATCGTCGTGGTTGGTTATGCGATGGTTATCAACATGATGCGCGCAGGCTACCTGATGCCGTTCTTCTACCTCGGTTTCGTCACCGCGGCTTTCACAAACTTCAACCTGGTCGCACTGGGTGTCATCGGCGCAGTGATGGCTATTCTTTACATCCAGCTGAGCCCGAAATACAACCGTGTAGCGGGCGCGCCTGCAACGGCTGCTGGCAATAACGATCTCGACAACGAACTGGACTAACAGGTGAGCGAAATGGTTGATATGACTAAAACTACCACCGAGAAAAAACTCACTCCGAGCGATATTCGCGGCGTATTTCTTCGTTCTAACCTGTTCCAGGGGTCATGGAACTTCGAACGTATGCAAGCGCTGGGCTTCTGCTTCTCTATGGTGCCAGCGATTCGTCGCCTGTATCCGGAGAATAATGACGCGCGTAAACAGGCGATTAAACGTCACCTGGAGTTCTTTAACACCCATCCTTACGTTGCGGCGCCGGTACTGGGCGTAACGCTGGCAATGGAAGAAAAGCGTGCGAATGGCGCAGAGATTGACGATGGCGCTATCAACGGTATCAAAGTCGGTCTGATGGGACCGCTGGCAGGCGTCGGCGACCCTATCTTCTGGGGTACCGTCCGTCCAGTATTCGCGGCGCTGGGCGCAGGTATTGCAATGAGCGGCAGCCTGCTTGGTCCGCTGCTGTTTTTCATCCTGTTTAACCTGGTGCGTCTGGCGACCCGTTATTATGGCGTGGCTTATGGCTACCGCAAAGGCGTCGATATCGTTAAAGATATGGGCGGCGGCTTCCTGCAAAAACTGACTGAGGGGGCGTCAATCCTCGGCCTGTTTGTCATGGGGGCATTGGTTAACAAGTGGACGCATGTGAATATCCCGCTGGTGGTCTCCACCATCACCGGTCAGGATGGTCAGACACGCGTTACCACCGTGCAAACCATTCTCGACCAGCTGATGCCGGGTCTGGTTCCGCTACTGTTGACCTTTGCCTGTATGTGGCTGCTGCGTAAGAAAGTTAACCCGCTGTGGATTATCGTGGGCTTCTTCGTCATCGGTATCGCCGGCTACTCCGTAGGACTGCTGGGTCAGTAAGGCTGTTGTACACTACCGGGGCCAAACGGCCCCGTTTTTTTATTTCTCTGGAGGATAAATGACTATCACGGACCTGGTGCTGATTCTCTTTATTGCCGCATTATTGGCTTACGCTCTCTACGATCAGTTCATCATGCCCCGTCGCAATGGCCCCACTCTGCTTTCTATAGCCCTGCTCCGCCGCGGTCGCGTAGACAGCGTTATCTTCGTTGGGCTGGTCGCCATCCTTATTTATAACAACGTAACCAGCCACGGAGCGCAGATGACCACATGGTTATTAAGCGCGCTGGCGTTAATGGGGTTTTATATATTCTGGATCCGCACACCACGGATCATCTTTAAACAACGTGGCTTTTTCTTCGCCAATGTCTGGATAGAATATAACCGTATTAAAGAGATGAATTTATCGGAAGACGGCGTACTGGTGATGCAATTAGAACAACGACGCTTGCTTATCCGTGTACGCAATATCGACAATCTGGAAAAAATATATAAACTTATTATTGAAAATCAATAGCTTAAGATATAGCCTCAACTATGTTTTTCGAATTTTATTTCGAATCATAATATAGCTAAGGCTATATTTTCTATTGACCAATTGTTATTTAATTTAACGTTTTATTGATGAATAAATCTAAATGAAAATCGTTTTCAATTAGAAGGCAAATAATATTTTATCGCTGTTGTTTTATATTCTAAAAATATGTTAATGTTGCGCCGTCAATTGGGGAGTAGCCGATTTCCAGACTCCGGAAATGTACGCGTCAACATACTCGTTGCAAAACGTGGCGCGTACGGACCAGCCGCCGCTGGTCAGGCGAGACCATAGGCGCATCAACTGCTGTGTATTTCGTCACAGAATGGCGACATGCATGTTTGCTGGGGGCAGTGATGTGTTTAATGGATACCCCGGTCAGGACGTTGTCATGCACTTTACTGCTACTGTTCTTCTCGCTTTCGGTATGTCGATGGATGCTTTCGCGGCATCAATTGGCAAAGGCGCCACCCTACATAAACCCAAATTCTCAGAAGCGTTGCGTACCGGCCTTATCTTTGGCGCGGTTGAAACGCTGACCCCGTTAATCGGCTGGGGGCTGGGGATATTGGCGAGTAAATTCGTTCTGGAATGGAACCACTGGATAGCCTTTGTTCTGCTGATCTTTCTGGGCGGACGCATGATCATCGAAGGTATCCGCGGCGGTAGTGATGAAGATGAAACACCGTTACGCCGCCACAGCTTTTGGCTATTAGTCACGACGGCTATCGCGACCAGCCTCGATGCGATGGCGGTTGGCGTCGGTCTGGCGTTTTTGCAGGTAAACATCATCGCTACCGCATTAGCTATCGGTTGCGCCACGCTTATCATGTCCACCCTCGGAATGATGATCGGTCGCTTTATCGGCCCAATGCTGGGTAAGCGTGCTGAAATTCTCGGCGGGGTCGTACTGATAGGAATTGGCGTCCAGATCCTCTGGACGCATTTTCACGGTTAACGGTTACGCTGCCAGAGATGAAGGTTGAAATCCGTCTGGCAGCTAAGTCCGGCGCTGGCGGCCAGTTGTTCCCACACGTCTGGCCTGGCGCGCCAGGCAAATGGCGTCATTTGCAACAGTGCTACAGCCGCTTCGGCGGTGAGCTGCATGTGATAAGCAAGGCGGGTACTCTGCTGCAATGTGAATCCGTCGAGCTGCTCGGTATACGGCGCATGTAAACGCACCTCATCATAAATGAGCCCTTTTAGTTCCATCAGATGATGCGGCCCTGGCGTGGCGGTAACGACCCAACCACCAGGTTTCACCACACGCGCCAATTCCTGCGCCTTACACGGGGCGTAGATTCTGATCACCGCATCCATTGACGCATCGGCAAAGGGCAGTCGATGGCTTGACGCCACACAAAACTTCACCTGCGAATAGCGCTTCGCCGCCGCTTTGATCGCCGTTTTAGCAACGTCCAGTCCAAACGTGGTGACTCCCGGCAACGCCTCGGCAAAAGCATGAGTGTAATACCCCTCGCCGCAGCCGATATCCAGAATCGCCGTGGCCGACTGATCCAGCCGCTCGCGCAACAGGTTAATCACCGCATCGCGCAGCGGCTGATAATGGCCCGCATCAAGAAACGCTCTCCTCGCCTGCATCATTTCGGCGCTGTCGCCCGGATCGCGCGAACGTTTATGCTGTACCGGCAGCAGATTGATGTAGCCCTCTTTCGCCACATCAAACTGATGGCGCTGTGGACATATAACGCTGTTATTAATCTGCGTAAGCGGCTGATGGCAAAGCGGACAGGTAAACGACATGACAACTCCGGACTGGGGCGCTAAAGGGCGCAAGTGTAACGCGAATTGCGCCCCGGGAAAATCCTTTACGAGCCCGGAACCGCAACGTGGCTGCCATGCATCACCAGAAGGTGATCTGAATCGGCTGGCATACCGTCTGGCTCAACATTTTCCAGCCGCAGCACATCGCCCATGATCTGGCTGAATACGGGCGCAGATACCGCGCCGCCATAATAAGCCCCGTTTTGCGGATTATTAATCACCACCACCAGCGCAAATCTGGGGTTACTTGCCGGCGCGACGCCTGCGGTATATGCCACATATTTATCGACGTATTTACCATCATCGCCAATTTTTTTCGCCGTCCCGGTTTTGACCGCAATACGGTAGTCTCTTACTGCGGCTTTTGTTCCGCCGCCGCCAGGCAACGCGACGCTCTCCATCATATGTTCCACCTCGTGCACCAGTTCTTCCGGCATTACCCGCGTGCCGATCACGGGCGGATCAACTTTGGTGATCGATAACGGACGGTAGATACCAAAGCTGCCAATCGTGGCATAAACATGCGCCAGTTGCAGCGGCGTCACCATTAATCCATAGCCAAAAGCGAAGGTAGCGCGATCTAAATCACTCCAGTAACGGCGTTTCGGTAATAACCCGCTGCTCTCTCCGGTGAGACCCAGTCCGGTAGGCACGCCGAAACCAAAGCTTTTATAAGTATCCATTAATTTCTGCACCGGCATCGCCAGAGAAAGGTGAGAAACGCCGGTATCGCTGGATTTTTGCAAAATGCCGGTTAATGTCAGTTCCGGATAGTAACCGACGTCGCGGATACGGTGTCTATCGAGAGTAAAAGGATGGGTATCGATAACGCTGTCCGGCTGCACGATGCCCTGCTGTAACGCAGTCATAATGACCAATGGCTTCACAGTAGAACCGGGTTCGAAAGTATCGCTAATCGCGCGGTTACGAAAATCGTCCAACTGCGCGCCTTCACGGTTGTTCGGGTTGAAATCCGGGTAGCTCGCCATCGAGAGAATTTCACCCGTTGGGATGTTAATCAATACGGCAGCGCCGGATTCCGCTTTGTTCCAGATGACGGCGTTATCCAGCGCATCTTCGGTAACCGTTTGCAGACGTTCATCAATGCTAAGCTGAAGTTCATGAGCAGGAACCGGATTCACTTCCGTAATGTTCTCAATAACGTGACCAAATTTATCTTTACGCACCAGTCGGGAGCCCGGTTTTCCCGTCAGTTGCGCGTTAAAGCTCTTTTCAATACCTTCTATTCCCTGCCCGTCGATATTGGTAAAGCCGATCAAATTGGCCGCTACGTGTCCGGCAGGGTAAAAACGGCGCGACTCTTCCCGCAGGTTAATACCCGGTAGATTCAGTTTATCTATCCATTCGGCTTGCTGGGGTGAAACCTGGCGCGCGAGGTAGATAAAACGACCTGCCGGGTTACTGTTTACCCGTTCCGCAAGCGTACTGAGCGACAGATGCAGGGCGCTGGCCAGCGCCTGCCAGCGCTCATTGTAGCCAACGCCGCCTTTGCTTATGATAGTCTTCGGATCGGCCCAGACAGCATTAACCGGAACGCTCACCGCTAAGGGCCGCCCTTCTCTGTCGGTGATCATGCCGCGTGGAGAGGCCGTGGTCACTTCACGAAGCGAGCGCATATCTTCTTGTTTCACCAGTTTCGACGGCGTAACAATTTGCAGCCATGCCACCCGCCCTAACAACAATGCCATACTGAGCAGAATGGCAGTGCAAAGTAGTGCAAAACGTATGGGCGTAAAATTACGGGTATCGCCGTCGCTTTTCTTTTTCACCTGATCTCCAGCCGAATCATTTTTCAGGTGATTGATTTAACGGGAAACGGCCGGAAAAACCAGAAAAAACAATGCTAATAACATCGCGCCTTTGCAACAAATCGCTAACGAGAGCGCATCCAGACACATTTTGAAGGATATTGAATTAAAAAGCCCCGCTTTTAGCGAGGCTTTATATCTGAGGCTGACGCGACAAACGCATCAAATCAGTGGTGTCGATCAGATAGCTGTTACGTTAACAGCAGCCGGACCTTTCTGGCCGTCCTGAATTTCGAACTCAACGTTCTGGCCTTCAGCCAGAGTTTTGAAACCATTGCCCTGGATAGCGGAGAAGTGTACGAACACATCTTTGCTGCCGTCAGCCGGAGTAATGAAGCCAAAACCTTTGGATTCGTTGAACCACTTAACTTGACCTTTAATCTTTGCCATTTGCAAAATTCCTTAGAGTGTTTTCTTTGCCCGTAGGCATAACATAGATAAAACTGAGACATTACTGCTTGAGGCACTAATATAAAGTTCGGCAGAGAAGCGGTATTCAACGTCAACGTGTTTACTCAGGACTTCTTTACTGAAAATGCCACACATAAACAGAACTGTACCTCGTTTAACCCAAAGCCTGTTATCACATACAACGTTAATTATGGCAAGCCATTTTTAAACGTGTCTCGATCCGTCTCACAAATTACGAGAACCTTCACAAATTGACAGCACGTTTATGCAACAAAATTGCGAAAGATATATCCTCACGCGCTGACGGACTCCTGACAACGTCACTGCTGAAAAGCCATTTTTCTACCATAGCTCAATAACTTCGCTTCTTCCAGTGCATCAAATCACATTTAAAAGCTGTATTTTTCATATCACTTTTTATGCTGAGTTATGCATAAATTGTCACAATGATAAAAAACACCTTTTAATCAAAATAATAGAAAAGAAAAGCGATTTTCGACACCGCTTTTTGTGATGTTCTGCGTCTTTACAGAATGCCTTAAAATAATGAACAAACAATGACAATCCATAAAGAGAGAGAAACGTTTCGCTTTTAATAGAGAATGAGCGGTATCACAAAAATGCCATATGTCCATTTGTTATACATATAAAACTATGTTGCATATAAAGCCATATATTAGGTAAGGTGTTGATGCTGTAGTATCAGTTGCAAACGGCAACGCGGAGAGATACGACGGGGAAATGGGGCGTATGGCACTGGCGCCATTTGCGCCCCGGTAAGCATTATCGTTCAGCAACCAGACGAATGATGTCCTCATCCTCTTTCGGTTCTCTTGCCGCTGTTGCGGGTTCCGCTTCTTTTTCTGGTTCGTTTGCTTCGCAAAGGCGGCGTAACAACGCGTTTTGCCGCTTCTGTTGATCCAACAACGCTTCGAGCAGTTCTATCTGCTCGTTGGCACGGGAACTTGCCCGGTTGACAAAGAACCAGAGCGCCAGCCCCACCACCAGAACCACCATTGATACTATTAAAGATGCAAGAGAAAACGCACCAGAGTTTAAAACGTCGTTCATTTCACCACCTCAATGTAGAGACGTCATTCTACCACTGCTACACGGGAAGGAAATCTCTGGTGTAAAACGTTTACCAGGGAATAAATTTATTGATGGCGCAAATACCGCTGAAAAATTGTACATCCTGATCGCACATGATATTAAACACCTGCGCCCACAGCAACAGGCATACTACCACCACGATGCCGAGAACGACCCATCGAAATGTTTTCACTCCACTCTCCGATCTTACATCTTATGTCGCTAAATTATCATGAGTTACTTAAACTAGGAGTAACTGTAGCGGCATTATATGTTTTTAGGAATGATTCACTTGTTTCAATCAATGTACACGCTACTCTTATTCTAACTAAAAAAGAAAAGAGGTAGTAATGCGTTTGATCATTCGCGCAATTGTATTGTTTGCCCTGGTGTGGATAGGCCTGCTGATGAGCGGCTATGGCATCCTGGTGGGAAGTAAAGTGAACGCTGCGGGGCTGGGTTTACAGTGCCATTACCTGACCGCACGCGGCACCAGCACGGCGCAATATCTCCATACCAACAGCGGCATTATTGGCTTTTCCGACTGTCCCATTTTCAGAAAAATCGCCACCGTGGTGGATAATGGCTAAGCGGCAATAAATAATTTCACAGTGAAACTATCACCAATAATTCCCCTATATTGGCTGTTGTTCATAAGTACTGTTAAATAATATTTTAATAACCGTTAAATAAGCCGACAGATATTATCTACTTTTACGATTTCATCCCACCCGATGTTATAAAAAAAGCAGCTACATTTTTCGTAGCTGCTTTTTTTTAACGTCATGCTAATAACGTTGCTTAGAAGGGATAATCGTTGTAACCCATTTGTTCAGAAATTTTACGCGCGGCGGCGTGTAACATAGCCACATATTCCTGTAGGCGTTCTTCTGAAAAACGCAGCGTCGGGAACGAAATGCTTAACCCTGCGATGACTACGCCAAAACGGTCAAATACCGGTACGCCGATACAACGTAATCCTTCTTCCTGTTCTTCGTTATCTTCACCGTATCCTTGCGCACGCACTTCATCCAACAGCGGCAGCAACGCTTCAGTGCTGGTAATCGTGCGTCCCGTGCTTTGCTTATACTCTACGCCGTCGAGAATCTGCTTAACCTCATCACGGTCGCGCCAGGCCAGAAGCACTTTACCGATGGCCGTACTGTACAGCGGATTACGACGCCCAATACGTGAGTACATCCGCAGATTGTACATAGAGTCAATTTTATGGATATAGACAATGCTGTCTTCATCCAGCGCGCCAAGATGGATAGTTTCTTTTGTCAGACGAGACAGTTCGCGCATCTGAATGTCCGCACTGCGGATGAGATCAACATTTTGCAAAGCTCGCGCGCCCAGCTCAAACAGCTTTAGCGTCAGAGAGTATTTTTCAGACTCCCCCTCCTGAGCCACGTAGCCCAGCGTTTTCATGGTTTGCAAAAAGCGATAAACGGTGCTTTTCGACATCATGACGCGCTGCGATAGCTCGGTAATCCCTATTTCACGCTCTTCACCCAGCGCCTGCAGAATGCCGAAAACTTTCAGCACAGAAGATACAGAATCAGGCTGCTTATCCAGATCTGCGTTTGCCATTTATCACCTCATTACGAGCGTTTTATAAAATTCAGAACGAGTTTTTATTATAATTTCACGCCAGGTCGCCCGCAATCCATCTTTGCTTACTTCGTTACAAATCTGCGACATAACAACTCAGTATTAATGCTAACATTATTATTCAGCTCATAATTCCCCTTATTACAAAATACTTATGGAAAAAACACGGGCCGATGGCCTGCCCCTCCCGCAGAGATACGGCGCTATCCTGACGATTATTATCGGTATTTCGATGGCGGTTCTGGATGGCGCAATCGCTAATGTCGCGCTGCCAACCATTGCGACTGATTTACATGCCTCCCCTGCCAGCTCTATCTGGATTGTCAATGCATACCAAATCGCCATTGTCGTCTCACTGCTTTCCCTGTCTTTTTTAGGCGACATGTTTGGTTATCGCCGGATCTACAAATGTGGTTTAGTGGTATTTCTGCTTTCATCATTGTTTTGCGCGCTTTCAGACTCGCTGCAGATGCTGACGCTGGCGCGCATCGCGCAGGGATTTGGCGGCGCGGCGCTAATGAGCGTAAACACGGCGCTGATTCGTCTTATCTACCCCCAGCGTCATCTGGGACGAGGCATGGGAATTAACTCTTTTATCGTCGCAGTCTCTTCCGCCGCGGGTCCGACGATCGCCGCAGCGATTTTGTCCATCTCATCATGGAAATGGCTGTTTCTGATTAATGTCCCGTTAGGTATCATCGCGTTAATTCTGGCCATACGCTTTTTACCAGCAAACATCGCCCATGACACTAAGCCGCGCTTTGACTTACCGAGCGCGGTAATGAATGCGCTCACATTTGGCCTGCTGATTACCGCATTGAGCGGATTTGCCCAGGGACAGTCGCTAACGTTGATTGGCGCAGAGCTGCTCGTTCTGGTCGTGGTCGGGTTTTTCTTCGTGCGCCGCCAGCTTTCTTTGCCCGTCCCTTTGTTACCCATCGACTTGTTACGCATTCCGCTTTTTTCACTCTCGATCGGCACGTCAATTTGCTCGTTCTGCGCGCAAATGTTAGCCATGGTCTCGCTACCTTTTTATCTGCAAACCGTGCTGGGCCGTAGCGAAGTAGAAACCGGCCTGTTATTGACGCCCTGGCCGCTGGCAACGATGGTAATGGCGCCGCTGGCGGGATACCTGATAGAACGTCTTCATGCCGGTTTGCTGGGGGCGCTGGGAATGGTGATAATGGCAGCCGGGTTGTTTGCGCTGGTCATGTTGCCAGCCTCCCCCTCCGATCTGAATATTATCTGGCCGATGATCCTTTGTGGCGCAGGGTTTGGCCTGTTCCAGTCGCCGAATAATCACACCATTATCACTTCCGCGCCGCGTGAGCGCAGCGGTGGCGCCAGCGGGATGCTGGGCACGGCGCGACTGTTAGGCCAAAGTACTGGCGCCGCGCTGGTAGCGCTGATGTTGAACCAGTTTGGCGATAGCGGTACGCATCTTTCTCTGCTCGCAGCGGCGATCCTGGCGACTCTCGCGGCGGTGGTGAGCGGTTTACGTATTACGCAACCACGCGTTCAGGCGTAAAAAAAGCGCGTCATTCGACGCGCTTTTCATACTTGCCAGTGGGCTTATTATTTCAGGTACTCACCGCTACGCAGCGCTTCAATGCGTTTATCCAGCGGTGGGTGCGTCATAAACAGCTCGCTTAACGATTTCGATTTACCGTTAATACAAAACGCCATCATGCTGGTCGCTTCTTGCGGCTCGTAGCTGGTTTTCAGGCGCTGCAACGCGGCAATCATTTTTTCACGGCCAACCAGTTTCGCCGATCCCGCATCGGCATGAAACTCACGGTAACGGGAGAACCACATGGTGATGATGCTCGCCAGAATACCGAAGACCAGTTCCAGCACCGTCGCAACGGCGAAATAGATTAGCGGATTACCGTTACTTCCTTCGCCTTCATCGCGGTTGCCGCCCAGAAAACCAGCAGCAATTTGCGCGATAATGCGCGAAATAAAGATAACGAAGGTGTTAACCACCCCCTGAATCAACGTCATCGTCACCATATCGCCATTGGCAATATGGCTGATTTCATGCGCAATGACGGCTTCCGCTTCGTCAGGGCTCATGTTTTGCAACAAACCGGTGCTCACAGCGACCAATGAGGCGTCACGGCGTGCGCCCGTCGCAAACGCGTTAATGTCCGGCGCATGGTAGATAGCAACCTGCGGCATGGCGATACCGGCCTGGCGCGCTTGCGTTGCTACGGTGTTCATCAACCAGCGTTCTCTTTCATTGCGAGGCTGTTCAATAACTTCCCCTCCTACGGATTTTAACGCCATCCATTTGGACATCAGCAATGAAATAAAAGAACCGCCAAAACCAAACAGCAGCGCCATGATCAGCAAGCCTTGCACGCTGCTCGACTGTATCCCTGTCAGGCTCAGAACCAGCCCGAAAACGACCATCACGGCCAGGTTCGTCAGCAGGAAGAGCGCGATTCGCATCATAATTTTCTTTTAACCTCAATTTAACAAAGCGCACTATGCGATTACCCACATCGTATGGGTCTTATGGCTATTTTCAAGCATCACCAGGCGGTAAGTCACGAGAAAAACACAACTTTACATTTTGTAGCATTATCCTGACGACTTCTGCGCTTGTTAAAAAAAACAGGCACAATTTTTTGTGCCTGTTTAGCGTTACTTATTGGCTGCCGCCTGCTCCGCTGGTTTTTCTTTTTCAAGATGCGCCAGGTCCAGAGCAATCTTCACCGTTTCATCAAGGTACGGGTCCGGCTCCTGGTAATCCTTTGGCAGATCGTCCAGTTTCTTCAGCAACGGTTTACCCTCACGTTTAAACCGATCGTTAATACGCGCCAGACGCAGAGCGTCTTCTTCATTGTTCTCTTTCTCACGCTGCGCATAATTCAGAGAGACGATGTTGCGCTTATCCTTCATGGCATTGAAACGTGCAATATCCTTCATGATGTACTGAAACTCAGGATCTTTGGCGATACGCGCGTTGTGTTCTTTCAATAATTCCGGGCCAAACGGGGCCAAATCGTCCGATTTCACGTATTTCGCCGCATCAATGCTATCCCACGGCAAGGCGTTATCTTCAAATTTTTCTCCGGTTTCCGTCTCTTCATTGCCAGTCGGCATGATGATATCCGGCGTGACCCCTTTACGCTGCGTACTACCGCCGTTGACACGGTAAAACTTCTGAATGGTGTACTGCACCGAACCCAGCGCAGGCCATTCCGGGCGAAGCATCTGATCGTAAATTCGGTTTAGCGAACGATATTGCTGTACCGTCCCTTTACCGAAGGTCGGCTCACCGACAATCAGCGCGCGACCATAATCCTGCATCGCGGCAGCGAAGATTTCCGATGCCGAGGCACTGAAACGATCGACCAGCACCACCAGCGGGCCTTTGTAGTAGACCACGCCGTCGGTGTCGCTATCCTCACGCACTTTGCCGTTATTGTCGCGCACCTGAACTATCGGACCAGAAGGGATAAACAGACCGGAAAGCGAAACGGCTTCCGTCAGCGCCCCACCGCCGTTTGAACGCAGATCGATAACGATGCTGTTAACATTCTGTTTTTCCAGCTTCTGAAGCTGAACTTTGACATCATCGGTCAAGCCAACATAGAAGCCTGGAATATCCAGTACGCCAACTTTTTCCTTGCCGACGGTTTTCACCGACATTTTAACCGCGCGATCTTCAAGACGAATCCGTTCACGCGTCAGCGTGATGATACGCGTTTTCGTCCCTTTACCAGCCGGCAGTATTTCCAGTCGGACCTTGCTGCCTTTTGGCCCTTTGATCAGCGCCACCACATCGTCAAGACGCCAGCCAATGACGTCGACCATCGGTTTTCCGGCCTGCCCTACGCCGACGATACGATCGCCGACGCTAATCGACTTGCTCTTCGCTGCTGGGCCGCCGGCGACCAATGAGTTAATGACAGTGTAATCGTCATCCATTTGCAGCACCGCGCCGATACCTTCCAGAGACAGGCTCATTTCGGTATTAAACTGCTCGGTATTGCGGGGAGAAAGATAATTCGTATGCGGGTCGATTTCACGCGCAAAAGCGGTCATCGCCAGCGAGAACACATCTTCACTGTTGGTCTGCGCCAGGCGGCGAATAGCGAATTTGTAGCGACGCGTCAGCGTTTCGCGAATTTCTTTGTCGCTCTTGCCGGTGAGTTTCAGACTGAGCTCATCGAATTTCACTTTACCATCCCACAGCGCATTTAGCTCAGCCTCATCTTTCGGCCAGGGCGCTTTACTGCGGTCCAGGTTAAACGTATCGTTTCCGGTGAAATCCATTGGCCGTTCCAGCACTTTTAGCGCGTACTGGTAACGTTCAAACCGGCGCTTTTGCGCCAGGTTATAAAGATCGTAAAAAACATCCAGCTTACCCGTGCGCAGCTCATCGCCCAACACGGTTTTCTTTTTCGCAAACTGCTCGACATCGCTCGCCAACAAAACGTTGTGGCTATAGTCGAGAAGATTCAGATAGCGATCAAAGATCTTTGCCGAAAATGCCTCATCCAGATCGAACTGGCGATAGTGGGAGCGGGTAAAACGCGACGTTACGCGCTCGCTCACCGTCGCATGTTGCGTCTCTTCCTTTAGTACGGGAATTTGATCGGCACGCGTAATATCTTCCACGGCGAAGGACTGGCCTGCTAATGCAAGCAGGCCAGCTAACGCGGTAAGCCTAAAAAAAGTGTTCATGCCAGGCCTGGCCTCCGTTTCAGAACACCAGGTGTTCTGCGCGTACAATCAAAGACATACCCGAATTCAGCTGTACACGGACACCATCTTTGGTGATTTCTAATACGGTGGCATCCATCGCATTATTACCCGCTTTCACCTTGAGGGACTGCCCTACGGTCAATACTGAAATATCAGAAACCGGCGTGTGCTTCTCTTCGCGAGGCGCACGCGGCGCTTTCGTCGTCGGTTTATCAGCGCGAGGTTTACGTTCAGCGCCTTCTTTACGACGCGCTACCGGGCGAGGTTTACGCTCGCGTCGCGGCGCGTCTTCTTTTTCGCCAGCCGCCGCGGCAGCTTCGCGTTTTTTCGCTTGCTGCTCTGCGCGCTGCGCCTGAACACGGGCTTTGGCTTCTTCAAGCTGCTTACGCGCATGTTCGACATGCTGTTCTTCCAGCTCGCCGCACGGATTGCCATCAAGGTCGACGCGCGTTGCGCCCGGCTTAACGCCGTACAGGTAACGCCAGCTTGAAGTATAAAGACGTAAAGCGGAACGAAGTTGCGTTTTGCTGAGGTTCATTTCGCCCCCAACTCGCTCTACCAGATCCTGAAAAATACCAATTTTCAGCGGGCGAGCTTCGCCTTCCGCACTAAAACAGTGAGGAAAACGCTCGGCCAGAAACGCGATAACTTCTTTACTGCTATTCAACTTAGGTTGATTTTCCATGAAATTTCCTGATTACAACGGACGTAGCCAACAAGCAGCAGGCATGAACAGGCGTCATTATAATGACGCCATCAGTAATTGCTACGTTATCCGTTGATTATCCTGCAACGCTCGCAAAGAATTTTTTGTAATCCGTCGTTGCAAGCACGGTTTCAAGCTGTGCGACCAGCGTACGCAGGCCGTGTTCATCTTCTTCGGTAAAACGGCCAAACGCTGTGCTATCTATATCCAGCACGCCGATAATCCGTTCGCCAACCGTGACAGGCAGCACAATTTCGGCGTTGCTGGCGGCATCACAGGCAATATGGCCGTCAAACGCATGAACATCATCAATACGTTGAACCTTATTCTGCGCTACCGCTGCGCCACACACGCCGCGACCAACCGGAATCCGCACACAGGCGATTCGCCCCTGAAACGGCCCCAACACCAGCGTATCGCCTTCGAGGAGATAAAATCCCGCCCAGTTCACCTCGGTAAGGCGTTCGAACAGTAGCGCGCTGGTATTCGCCAGCGTGGCCAGAAAGCTGGTTTCACCTGCCATTAACGACTGAAAATCGCGGTTTAACGCCGCGTATAGTTCTGTTTTGCTCATTATATAATCACTTCGTGGTCTTACTCCTAAACACAGGCTATTAAAATAAGCATTAAATGCGTTCTTGCTCAAGATTATTCCTGTCATGAGTTAAGATTACATTATTCTAACACTTTGATTCACGATACATGGCTCTGAACACCTCACACGTCACGCCAACAAAAAAGCTAACGATCAGGTCAATTAGCGAAGCGCTGCCGCGCAGCCACTACCAGCGCTGCCCTGAATGCGACATGCTGTTCAGCTTGCCGGAGATGAGCGCTCATCAAAGCGCTTATTGTCCTCGTTGCCAGGCCAAAATTCGCGATGGGCGCGACTGGTCGCTGACGCGGCTGACCGCGATGGCGGTAACCATGCTGCTATTGATGCCGTTTGCCTGGAGCGAACCGTTACTCCATATCTACCTGTTGGGCGTACGCATTGATGCCAATGTGATGCACGGCATCTGGCAAATGACGCAGCAGGGCGATCCGTTAACCGCCGCAATGGTGCTCTTTTGCGTGGTGGGCGCGCCGCTTATTCTGGTTTTTTCAATTGCTTACCTGTGGTTTGGCAGCCTCCTCGGCATGAATCTGCGTCCAGTCCTGCTGATGCTGGAAAAACTGAAAGAGTGGGTGATGCTGGACATCTATCTGGTCGGTATTGGCGTTGCCTCTATCAAAGTGCAGGACTATGCCTTTCTGCAGCCGGGCATCGGGCTTTTAGCGTTCGTCTCGTTGGTGGTTCTTAGCATTCTGACTATGATTCATCTGAATGTGGAGCAACTATGGGAACGATTTTATCCGCAGCGCCCTGCTCAACGTGCGGACGAAAGATTGCGCGTCTGTCTTGGCTGCCACTTTAGCGGCTATCCGGATGCGAAAGGACGCTGCCCGCGTTGTCATATTCCGCTACGGTTACGCAGAAAACAGAGCATACAGAAGTGTTGGGCGGCCTTGCTGGCGTCTATTGTCTTTTTGCTGCCGGCAAACCTGCTGCCTATCTCGGTAATCTACATTAATGGCGGGCGTCAGGAAGATACTATCCTGTCGGGCATTATGTCGCTTGCCAGCAGCAATATCGCCGTCGCCGCCGTCGTTTTTATCGCCAGTATTTTGGTGCCGTTTACCAAAGTCATCGTGATGTTTACGCTACTGTTGAGTATCCATTTTAAATGCCAACAGGGACTGCGGACGCGAATTCTGTTGCTGCGTCTGGTGACATGGATAGGCCGTTGGTCGATGCTGGATCTTTTCGTTATCTCGTTAACCATGTCTCTGATTAATCGCGATCAGATTCTGGCTTTTACTATGGGACCGGCTGCGTTTTATTTCGGCGCAGCGGTAATTTTGACTATTCTTGCAGTGGAATGGCTGGATAGCCGCTTACTTTGGGATGCACATGAGTCAGGAAACGCCCGCTTCGAAGACTGAAGCGCAAATTAAAACCAAACGCCGTATTTCACCTTTCTGGCTGCTACCGCTTATCGCGCTAATGATCGCGGGGTGGCTGGTATGGGATAGCTACCAGGATCGCGGCAATAGCGTGACTATCGATTTTATGTCGGCGGACGGTATCGTACCGGGCCGTACTCCCGTGCGTTATCAGGGAGTAGAAGTCGGCACCGTGGAAGATGTCAGTCTGAGCAAAGATCTGCGCAAAATTGAAGTTCGCGTCAGTATCAAATCAGATATGGAAGATGCGTTGCGCGAAGAGACGCAATTCTGGCTGGTGACGCCCAAAGCCTCGCTGGCGGGCGTTTCCGGCCTGGATGCGTTGGTCGGCGGGAATTACATCGGTATGATGCCAGGTAAAGGCAAGCCCAGAGATCATTTCGTCGCCCTGGATACACAGCCTAAATACCGGCTTAGCAACGGCGATCTGATGATTCATCTCAATGCGCCGGATCTCGGTTCGCTTAATAGCGGTTCACTGGTCTATTTCCGTAAAATCCCTGTCGGACGGGTGTATGACTATTCGATTAACCCTAACAAACAGGGCGTGACGATTGACGTTCTGATTGAGCGACGGTTTACCGATCTGGTGAAAAAAGGCAGCCGTTTTTGGAATGTCTCCGGCATTGACGCCGATCTAAGCCTGAGCGGCGCGAAGGTGAAACTGGAGACCCTCGCGGCCCTGGTCAATGGCGCGATTGCGTTTGACTCACCGGACAATTCCAAACCCGCCGCCCAGGATGACACGTTCGGCTTATATAAAGATTTAGCCCACAGCCAACGAGGGGTAATCGTTAAACTTGAGCTGCCCAGCGGAGACGGTCTGAAAGCGGAATCTACGCCGCTCATGTACCAGGGACTGGAGGTGGGTGAGCTTTCTAAACTGACGCTCAACCCTGGCGGTAAAGTCACCGGAGAGATGACCGTCGATCCCAGCGTTGTTCCGCTGATGCGGGAAAATACGCGTATTGAGTTACGCAATCCCAAACTGTCGCTGAGCGACGCGAATATCAGTTCGTTGTTAACCGGAAAAACCTTCGAGCTGGTGCCGGGCGACGGCGAACCGCGCAGTGAATTTGTGGTGGTGCCGGGTGAAAAGGCCCTGCTGCATGAGGCGAATGCCTTAACCCTGACGCTGACGGCCCCGGAAAGTTACGGCATCGAACCGGGCCAGCCGTTAATTTTACATGGCGTAAAAATTGGCCAGGTCATTGAGCGCAACTTATCCAGTAAAGGCGTGTCATTCACCGTCGCGATTGAACCGCAGCACCGGGATTTGGTACAGGGCGACAGTAAATTCGTGGTCAACAGCCGGGTGGATGTCAAAGTCGGCCTTGACGGCGTAGAGTTCCTCGGCGCCAGCGCCAGCGAGTGGATTGACGGCGGAATTCGTATTTTACCCGGTACGAGCGGGAAGATGAAATCCACCTACCCGCTCTATGCTAACCTGGAAAAAGCGCTGGAAAATAGTCTCAGTGACTTACCGACTACCACCCTGACGCTGACAGCCGAAACGTTGCCGGATGTCCAGGCAGGTTCCGTCGTGCTGTATCGAAAATTTGAAGTAGGCGAAGTCATCACCGTTCGCCCACGCGCCAATACCTTTGACATCGACCTGCATATTAAGCCGGAATATCGCCACCTGTTAACCAGCAATAGCGTGTTCTGGGCGGAAGGCGGCGCGAAGGTGCAACTTAACGGCAGCGGCCTAACGGTACAGGCCTCGCCACTCTCCCGCGCGCTGAAAGGGGCCATTAGTTTTGATAACCTGAGCGGCGCCAGCGCCAGTCGGCGCAAAGGCGATAAACGCATTCTTTATGCTTCAGAAACTTCCGCCCGCGCGGTAGACGGACAAATTACGCTGCACGCGTTCGACGCTGGAAAATTGGCGGAAGGGATGCCCATTCGTTACCTCGGTATTGATATCGGCCAGATCCAGACGCTGGAATTGATCACCGCACGTAATGAAGTGCAGGCAAAAGCCGTACTTTATCCGGAGTATGTACAGACATTTGCCCGCGCCGGGACACGTTTTTCCGTTATCACGCCACAAATTTCCGCGGCGGGCGTCGAGCATCTGGATACGATTCTCCAGCCCTATATTAACGTTGAGCCAGGACGCGGCGCGGCACGGCGCGACTTTGAACTGCAGGAAGCCACGATTACCGACTCACGCTATCTGGATGGGTTAAGCATCGTCGTGGAGGCGCCAGAAGCAGGCTCGCTTAATATTGGTACCCCCGTCCTGTTTCGCGGTATCGAAGTGGGAACCGTCACCGGAATGTCCCTGGGGTCGCTCTCCGATCGCGTGATGATCACCTTGCGCATCAGTAAGCGTTACCAATATCTGGTGCGTAATAACTCCGTATTCTGGCTTGCCTCCGGCTATAGTCTCGACTTTGGTCTGACAGGCGGCGTGGTGAAAACGGGGACATTTAATCAGTTCATCCGTGGCGGTATCGCCTTCGCTACTCCACCAGGTACGCCGCTGGCGCCAAAAGCGCAAGCCGGTAAGCATTTCCTGTTACAAGAGAGCGAACCGAAAGAGTGGCGTGAATGGGGTACCGCTCTGCCACGTTAAACACCCGGCTCCGGCGTACTCGCGCCGGAGCGTTTTATGCTACACTGCGCGCCTGTTTTTTTGCCGGCGATACACCTGTGGCTCAACACGCTGTCTATTTTCCTGACGCTTTTCTGACGCAAATGCGTGAAGCAATGCCTTCCACGCTCTCTTTTGATGAATTTATTTCGGCCTGCCAACGCCCGTTGCGCCGCAGTATACGCATCAATACGCTTAAAATATCCGTGGCTGATTTCCTTGCCCTAATCGCGCCCTACGGCTGGTCGCTCACGCCAATTCCGTGGTGTCATGAAGGATTCTGGATCGAGCGCGATGATGAAGAGGCATTGCCGCTTGGCAGTACCGCTGAGCATTTAAGCGGCCTGTTTTACATTCAGGAGGCCAGTTCGATGCTGCCGGTCGCGGCCCTGTTCGCCGATGATAATCATCCGCAGCGGGTCATGGATATGGCAGCGGCGCCTGGCTCCAAAACCACGCAGATCGCTGCCCGCATGGGGAACCGCGGCGCCATTCTGGCCAACGAATTTTCGGCCAGCCGCGTCAAAGTTCTGCACGCTAATATCAGCCGATGTGGAATCGCCAATACCGCACTGACGCATTTCGATGGCCGCGTATTTGGCGCTGCGTTACCGGAGATGTTTGACGCTATCCTGCTGGATGCGCCCTGCTCTGGCGAAGGCGTAGTACGTAAAGATCCTGATGCGCTAAAAAACTGGTCGCCAGAAAGCAATCTGGATATCGCGGCGACACAGCGGGAACTGCTCAACAGCGCTTTTCATGCTTTACGACCCGGCGGCACGCTGGTCTACTCCACCTGCACGTTAAATCGCCAGGAAAACGAAGAGGTCTGCCTCTGGCTGAAAGAGACCTACGCCGACGCCGTTGAATTTTTGCCGCTGGGTGATCTGTTTCCTGACGCTGACCGTGCCCTCACCCCGGAAGGCTTCCTGCACGTCTTCCCGCAAATTTACGACTGCGAAGGATTCTTCGTCGCACGTCTGCGTAAAATGTCATCCCTTCCAGCCATGCCCGCGCCGGGGTATAAAGTGGGGGCGTTTCCTTTTACCCCCCTCAAAGGCCGCGAAGCATTACACGTTACCCAGGCGGCCAACGCCGTCGGACTGTTATGGGATGAAAATCTCCATCTTTGGCAGCGTGAAAAAGAGGTCTGGCTGTTCCCGGCAGAAATTGAATCACTGATCGGAAAAGTCCGTTTTTCCCGGCTCGGCATTAAGCTGGCCGAAAGTCATAATAAAGGCTATCGCTGGCAACATGAGGCGACGATAGCCCTTGCCTGCCCGACTCATGCTCACGCGTTCGAACTTTCTGTGCAAGAGGCGGAGGAGTGGTATCGCGGTCGGGATATTTATCCGCAAACACCCCCTGCCGCTGATGATGTCCTGGTGACGTTCCAGCATCAGCCACTTGGTCTGGCAAAACGTATCGGCGCCAGAATAAAGAACAGTTACCCGCGTGAACTGGTACGTGATGGCAAACTCTTTACTGGTAATAGTTAAAAGGCGCACAAAAAAACCGCACTTTTTGACTGGCGCTTTTGCGTACGTTGACTACGCTGAAAAATGGACGGCTAAACTGGTCGTACCACAATTAGCGTATTAACGGAGAGCACGATGATGAAAACCAGTGTGCGCATTGGCGCTTTTGAAATCGACGATGCCGAATTACATGGCGAATCGCCGGGGGAGCGAACGTTAACAATCCCCTGTAAATCCGATCCGGATTTATGTATGCAACTGGACGCCTGGGATGCCGAAACCAGCGTTCCCGCCATTCTCAACGGGGAACATTCCGTTTTGTTCCGTACTCATTACGATCCTAAATCTGATGCCTGGGTCATGCGTCTTGCCTGACTCAAAAAGAACCCGTCGCCAGGCGGGTTATTTATTCTTCCTTTTCTCATTTCCCCCCTGCGCTAACCTCTCCTACACTATCGTGTAAAGTAGTTAACATTGAGGATGTAATGTTCGCGCTGGTACTTTTTGTATGTTACCTGGATGGAGGATGCGAGGATATTGTCGTGGACATCTACGATACCGAGCAGCAATGTCTTTATTCGATGGACGATCAACGGATTCGCCATGGCGGCTGTTTTCCGGTAGAGGATTTTATCGATGGCTTCTGGCGGCCTGCGCAGCAATATAGCGATTTTTAACCCTGGGCGCTGATACCGCTATTGTATCCGCGCTAACGTCAATTGCCCGCCAAATACCGCGCCCGTATCAATATAGTGTACGTTGGCAAAATCCATGCGCCGGCGCAACGGCGTATGGCCAAACCAAAAATGATCGGCTCCGCTAATCCCGCCGCGCTTATTTATGAGCCGTTCGCGACTCCAGAGAACCTGATGTAAATCGACTTTTCTTTGCCATTGATAGGTTGACGCGGGGTAATCAGCATGAGCGATCACATGCGTGCTATGGCGGCAGCGAACTTCCAGTATCCAGGGCAGCCGCTGACAAAGGATAAAAAGCGCTTCAGCTTGCGCAGCGTGTTCAGCGGTCAGGCGGGTAAACCAGTCGCCACCATTCATCAACCACAGCGTCGACTGCAATGAGGCCCGCGCATCCAGCGCCATTTGTTCATGATTGCCGCGAACCGCCATCATCCAGGACTCACGCAGTAAAGCCAGGCAACCCAAGCTGTCCGGGCCTCTATCAATGAGATCGCCCACAGAAACTAACAAGTCTTGTTGCGGATCAAATCGACACTCACGTAACCTTTTCATTAACATTGAAAAACAGCCGTGAATATCGCCAACCACCCAGACATGCCGCCAATTCTTTGCCTCTATTCGCTGATAAATCTCTTCAGGCCGCATCATGTTTTTCCTGTCGTTCATTATCCAGGACAGATATAAAAAGATAGCGTGTGCAGATTTTTTTGCTTAGTAAGCGTGCGCTGTTGTAAATAGCGAATTTCACCATTAGCGAGTAAATGCTTTGTTATCATCGCAATAAAATATAACTGGCTGCGCCAGGGGAGGGTTATCCCCTGGCGCAGCGAGCTACTCACTATCGCCTGTTCACCTTCAATACTCTTCCTCCTTAAAAACATATCGGAAACATAAACCACATCGCCTCAGCACACGATATAGCACACTCTTTAGCGGAGTGATCCTCAAGGCAAACCAGCGCCAATGCAGGTGTCGTTACCGTGGCGACCATCGCCCCCACAAACAGGCGCAGCACAATTTTTTTTAAAGGCGGCATAACCTCTCCTGACAGTTAACAGACCATTAATCCTTATCGAGACATCATCCGTGCGCGGGTATCATAGACTTAACAACACGCAGCGTTACAAAAAAAGCTGTCTGGTTGTGCAGGTATTTAGAGTAATAACAATTATTTTAAGTTTTAAGGTTATCCATTTGATTTTTATATTAAAATAAAGATGACGACGTTTTGTTAAAAGCGTCGCCATAAAAACGAATATATAGTTTCAGAAAATCTGCTATTAATTCATATGGTTAATAGCAGTATTGTATTTACTACCATCAGGAGGCATTCTGAAGATACTTATTCGCAATATTTTCTATAGTTAACTGAAATTGTTGTGGCGTTGGCATCGTCCCCTTATTAAACAGCGGCGTAACCTCTTTCATAACGATTTTCTCAGCATACGCTTTAAAAGATACCTGCTGATTATGATTTATAAACATATGCGGATATTTAATACTCGCGGAAGCAATGAGGGGGACGACAAAAGGATTCGCCCCTGCCCCACCTGGAGTAAATACGCCATTTTTTATCTCCCCAGGTAGCCCCGCATTCTGCGCAGCCTCTCCTATCTCTTTCAAAAAGGGGGTAATACTGACCCCTTTACTGATGAGTAATTTACAACATTGATCTTTATTATTACTGTACACGGCTGATAATATGGCTTCGCATGTCTGACGAGCATAGGCCGGATCTTTACTCGCATTACCTTTGATATCCAGACTATTGAGCTTTTGCAGCATAAAATCTTTAACAGTTTTACTGGTTAATACCGCCCTACCCTCAGAAGCGTTCCCACGATGAAAATGGGTAGTCGGTATGTCTGTTTGTTGATGCAGGCTAAAACGATCTGACAGACTCGTCGACAGGCTGATAAAGCTATTTCTAACGGCAGTAATACTTTTTGCAAAAATGTCCTTCTCCGTTGTTTTTTCTTTTACTGGTTCAACGTCACTTCTATGGATTCTGTAGTGCTGGGTGGATAGTGTTATGTTAGTCACGGTAGTTCTCCTTTTAGATAACTATGCATAGCTACACTTTGTTTATATTTCTTGCTTTCAAAAAATAGCCACCTTCTCCACAACCATTTTTACTCATTGATATTTATAAATTTTATTTTCCTGATGGATTTTGTTCTTCTGTCACTTAGCCTGTTTTTTTTCGGCGCAAGGTGATCGACTTTTATCGAGGAACATTTTTATCGGGACAATCCTGAACAGGTAAAACATCACTTCAATTCAACTACTGCGTCACATAAAACATTCATGAATATTATTATTTATGCTGATGTTGTTACGATTTTGCCCCCATTCGCAGGCTGGCTACCAATTATCCTGCCAGCGAGTTAGCCGCTTTTTCAAAACCTATAAAGTCGCCACGCCAAATCTCTCCGTCACTGTAATCCTTATCTAAACATCAATTAATTAACTGATTTTTATATATTATGACTTTTCATGACGTTCAGAAAAACTACAAATGAAATGGATTGACGCATCTATTAGTGGTCAAAAAAACGCGCTACGAGAAATAATCAGTAACAATTGCAACACTATTCCAATCATAACGTAAACTATATGATACCAGGTGATTATTATTGCTTTTAGGTAACATATCTGTATGGCTGCTTTTAAGCAACAATACTCTAACACAACATATAACATTATAACTTACAATAGGTTAACAAATGGAATTACAGCTTATGCTTAACCACTTTTTCGAGCGCGTCAGAAAGGATGCAAATTTCAACGCATTTCTAATCGATCTGGAATATAATAATATCGCTTATTACATCTATTTTGTTGCTACCGGCAATGTGAAAATTATCACTCATGCAGGCCACTTCATTTCTATTAAAAGCAATAGAAAGCTGATTAAAGTCAATTCAACACCAAATACGGAATTAATAAAATTGACTTCAGCTAAACACTTTTCGGGGGAGCATTCCTATGAAAAATACTGTACTGATCTGGCAACGGCAGGCGTTTTTAAATGGATTGTTGAATTAAACCAAAAAACTCGACAATAATGGTCGAAAGACAACCAATTATTATATATAGAAAATGTGGTCATGCCGCTTTAACAAGCCAGGGTAATAATAGCGTCAGTCGTGACATTCGGCGTGTTACGACTGCGGGTTATCCATTTGAGACCATAATGAGAGTCTGACTGCGAGAGTTATCCTGTGCAGTCCGACCGACGCAGCAACGTTTGACACGATGCTCGACAACAGCATCTCCTGGTGCAGGAGAAATGATATTCAAAGCGATATCGACTAAAAGCTCAAAATATTTGCCTTCTATTTATATTCTATCTAATTAATACCCTCCAGGAAGTGTGGCATAATTGCAGAATCTGTCAGGATTCCGGGAGCATACCGGAGCGTAATCGAAAAAACATCTGGAGATGTATGAGCAAGGATGAAATCAGTTATCAAATTCTTTACCGGTACTCTCTGGAAAAGCTATACAGTACTCTTACCAGAAGAGTAGATAACGTGCTGTCATTCGCCCTCGTTTTTCTCGGGGTCGGCGTCACCATAAACGTCGGGAGTCCCTTTATTCTGGGGCCAGGCATTGTGGGTATCGCCATACTAAAAAGAGTACTCCGCTTCGGCACGCGATCAGCACAGGCCGACCGGCAGTCCCGCGCCTGGCTGAAACTTTTTAATACTCAGCACCGCTTTCCTTCAGATAAAACACTGTTCCTTGCTTTCACATCGCTTGAGCAAGACGCGAGTGAAGTATGGTCCATGCTTATTGGTCCTGCCATCGTCATGACTGAGACCGCCCTCGGAAAAACGCCCATTGAGCCATTGACGGCGGGTGAAAAACTCTGTGCATTTTTGAGCGGCGCGACGAAATCCCAGCCAGCAGATCGCAATTGACCTGTCTTCTAAACGCCTGTGCCATACCACAGAGATTTAGTATAAAATTAATTAATGGAGTACTGACGCTGTCAGCAGGTTTCTCTGAGTGAAAGATTCGTATTATACGCACAGCCCAGTTTACAGTTTATATAACAGCGCAATATGTTTTTGTATCCGTACCATGCCGCCTACAAGCGGCTGTCTGAGTACCTCTAGCCGTGCCAGGGGGTATTAGCTCAAATGTGAGCTGACAGCCAAACCTAATCTGACTGTCCGCCCTGTGCCAGAAGCGGACGCTGATCATGGTGTGTACAGGCCAACGGTACGATATATTTTAAAGCTACCTGATTACAGCTTTCATAAAGCTATGGGTATTCAAATGCAGCAAAGCTATAAACCGAGCTTAATTAAATAATGCCTTTGCGAACCTACTTTAGGAAAGTCCGGTAGCGACATTTGAAGTATATAACCCTGTTTTTCATAAAAAGGGAGAGCCTGGAAGCTAAAGGTATCTACAAGTCCATGAACACAGCCTTTCCGCAAACCTTCTTTTTCGGCCATCGCCATAAGTTTGCTCCCCAGACCGCAGTTCCTTGCAGATTCACTTACCCAAAGATAGTCGATGCAGAGCCACGGACCTTTTCTGTCAGCAATTAATCCGCCTACCATTTCGCCGCTTTCGTTTCTGCAGTAGACCCCAAGCTGCCCATTTTTACTAAAATCGACGAACTGAGCATTGTAGCTTCTTAATCCGGTTAATAGTTCTTCTTTATCAAATTCAGTAACTTGATGTGTGATTTGAATGTCCATACATGCCCAATTGAACAAGTTTGTATTTGGAATATAACGTTATAAATAAGTTAATTAAATGTATCAATAGAAAGTTTGTTTTTACTCCTGGGGGCAGGTCACGTCCGCTACTCGCTTAAAGCAAACTGTCAGTTGGAGTCTGAGCTGGTACAATTAATGTGCCACTGGTTAGAAATCAGTAATACGATTTTATCAGGCTGGTGCTCTGGCCTGTCAGGATTTGAGGTATCCACCCGGTTTACCAGCCCCCTGTATTTGGCACCAGTGGAACCCACTTCCCGATCCAGGATATCCAGTACCCACCACCGAACCTCTTTCCCCAAAAGACATGAGCAACCTCAAGCGCCTTGTCTGGATGATAACCACGGTATGAAGTTTGATAACACGTGGAATCAGGGCGTATGGTTCGCTCTCCGTTCAGCAACTGGACGCCCTTCTCCCCAGCCTTTCAGCGTTGAAGATTTGCCAGCGCTGGGTGAAGAGTATAGGCGAATTATGAAAATCATTTCTGCCGTTTATACTTCGAAAAAGACGTTATCAAAAAGGTGGTTCGCAAGCGCGGAGTTATTAAACCTTTACTTAACGAAATACGGTTTAAGTTGCTTGAATTGCAGCAGAAAGAAAACGACGGCTTGCTGATGCTGGACAAATTAAGCAAGCATGGCATCAATGGACTGATACGCCGTCAATAAAAGGAAGGGGGCATGGACGATCCCGTCACATCACCAATCACAACAGAAGAGCACAAAACAACATTTCACAGTGTAAAGGATAAAACACGATGCCATTTTCAATCAAAAACATATGTTCAGGTCCAAAAGGACATTGCCCAGAAATCTCCAGCCCTATACAGGACAAGCCAGTACCGAGGAATTGCACACTGACCTCAACAACATGCGATATACAGAGCTATACAGTATTCAGCAGATGGTCCTGCAGTTATGAAATGCGCCCACCCGGTGCAGAAGAAAGAACCCCACGACTAAAATTCTCAGCAACGGAGCTCTCATGGCTATCTAAAACAATAGAAACAGAGAGGCGCAACACAAAAGAATGAGCCTGTCAGTAATTCTGTGTAACTGCCCAGTTATTAAAGGTGATCGCTCAGGCGGTCACCGAACTCGATAATAAAACGGCTCACCGCCAGCCGCCAGTTCTGGATCGGCATACTCCATTTTTTGACGCATCCTTGATCGCCAGATAAATAACTTTTCGTACTGAGTCATCCGTCGGGAACACCTTGCGTTTCTTAATCGCGGCACGGATCACGCAGTTCAGGGATTAGATTGCGTTTGTGGTGTAGATGGCCTTGCGGATATCCGGCGGATAACTGAAGAGCGTATTGAGGTTTTCCCAGTGCGCACGCCAGCTTTTGCTGGTTTGCGGATATTTATCGTCCCGGGCTTTCGCGAACGCATCCATCGCCATCAGTGCCGCCTCTTCGGACGGGGCCTGAGGCCGCTGGTGGCGACTTTGTAGCCTTTCCAGGCTACGTATTTCAGGCTGTTACGCACCATGTGGATACTGTACAGCTGGATATGGGGCTGCGGGAAGACGCTGTTTATCGCATCCGGGAAGCCCTTCAGACCATCCACACAGGCAATCAGGATGTCCTGAACGCCCCGGGTTTTCAGCTCCGTCAGCACGCTTAGCCAGAACTTTTCGCCTTCATTTTCGGCCAGCCACATACCCAGTAACTCTTTCTGGCCTTCGGTGTTGATACCCAGTGCCAGGAAGACGGCTTTGTTGATTACGCTGCCATTCTGACGGACTTTGACGACAATGCAGTCCATATAAACAATGGGGTACAGCGCATCCGGTTGCCGGTTTTGCCTCTCAGTGACCTGCTCTTTTACGGCGTCGGTGACTTTAGATATCAGCGAGGGTGACACATTGGCGTCGTACATCTCTTTGAAGGTGGCGACGATTTCGCGGGTAGTCATGCCTTTGGCGTAGAGGGATAAAATTTGGCTGTCCATCTGCGTAATGCGCGTCTGGTGCTTCTTAAGCAGCTGTGGTTCGAAGGTGTTTTCACGCTCACGCGGTGTGTTGAGTTCTATCTCGCCGTCATCGCACAACACCGTTTTGGACGAGTAGCCATTACGGGTGTTTGAGCCTGTTTTGGGCGCATTTTTCTCATACCCGGGGTGGTCAGCCAGCTCCGCATTGAGCACCGTTTCGACGGTTAATTTCGTCAGCATACGGGAAAACGGATTGAGGTCGGCTTCGGTTTTAAGGCCTTTAGTCAGTTCAACCGCAAGGGCTTTGAGTTTCTTTTCGTCCATAATTGCCTGTCCCCGTTACTGGAGTGAACATATCAAACACAGGCAATTACACAATTTTATATTACAGTCTCAGTTCAGTCACATTATTGATGAGCGACTGTACGTTAAGCCAATCAAGACCGAGATGAAAATCGCTCTGCCACTTTCGCTCACCCCTCCTTCCATGGGTTTACGCCTCAGTACGGTGATTGATCGTTGCCGCCTGGTAAGCCGTAGCGAATACCTTATCAGCGCTGGCATACGCAAAAACCGCCCGAACGGGAGTATTCATCCTGACAGCCTGACTAAAAAATTTGTTGCGGCACGAAAATTTACCGGAATAAATTTAGTGATAACCCACCGACATTTCACGAGATCCGCAGCTTATCCGGACGACTGTATAAAGATGCTTACGGGGAAAGGTTTGCTCAGAAACTCCTGGGACATACTTCCGAGAACACCACGAAACTCTATCTCGATGAACGCGATAATAAAGCTTACGTGATGCTCTGATTTTGCTGTAAAAGAAATGTTAAACTGGATTTGGATCTGATATAACGAAAAAGCCCGGAATACAGAAATTCTGGAAAATTTCGGAAATTTCGGATTATTGATCATAAGCAACTGATTTATAAGAAAAAAAGAGACCAAATACGATTCCCGCTTACGGCAACCATTGATATTTCTCTTTAAATTCATAATGTTACATATTAATTAAGTGATTTTAACGATTGGAATATGTTATTTTTGATTCTAATAGATTCAATTAGTTATCACTTTTTACGTTTTAATTCGGACATATTTCGGGCCATTTTGCGTATAAATCCCCCGACCAAACAAATTAACTGCCCAATACATCACTCCCCTCTTCCATTGGGGGACTCCCGATGCCAAATACCCATGTAGACGAAGGCTTAATAGTGATGCCAACAAAAGCGATCGCGAAAAGTTGAACAGGTGGCTAGTTTCAGATTAAACACATTGGTTAGTCATCTTGAACAAGTAAAATCCGCCGCAACTGGCAACCATTCAATACTCGCACTATCGAACGATCGCCAGCTTGCCGCAGCCCGTTCTTGCATACGATGTGGCTGCGGTTCCATCACATCAGGAATGTGAAAATCGGGATAAACCTGCCACTTAACCTGAAGCAGGTCTTCATAGCGGGTGGTATACCGAGGCGAAAGCATTTCTCTTAAGGTCGCCATATAAAAACATTCTATTACAACGAGTTATCTCCTCCTGCCTCCGCCCCGGCGCAAAGCTATAGTTTTTTCTATCTCCTTGTGAAACAAACAATTATTCTTGCTATGGTGCTGATTAACAATCGTTCGCGGGCAACGTACATTCAGCGAGTTTCAGAGCTTCCTGACGGAATTCAGCCGGTGCTGTTTCTGGGGCTTCTTACTGGTTGATACAGATCCTGCCTCTTACTTGAGAATTTACTCATTTAGCCGTATGTCCATTATGGGTGGATAAGATCATTTATCATCGTAAGGGTTGAAAGCGATAAGTTAAACTTGTCCTGGCTCAACAAGGGACCCGACTAATGATGAGCTCTTCATCTTCAAGGCGTTTTATGCCTTCCAGCAAGAATAGACATTAAATCGACAACTGCTGCCAGGTCTTACAGGCGCAGTGGACAATCGTGTGGTAACAGCCTGAGTCATTTATTATTTTTCTCATTCAGCATAACTGCGTCTTCTGATAGAGAAATTTTTATCTAAACATATAAAAAACACAGTGAAGAAAACGCTACTTTTTTCTAGCTAAAAAGCTAAATTAATTTTTTTTACGGAGAGGATCTTATGCGCAAGGTGTCGATATCTATATTATTCATGCTAGTTTCACTGACTTGGGGGACTACATGGTTGGCCATGCGAATTGCCGTTGAAACTATCCCTCCAGTGTTTGCAACCGGAATGAGGTTTATGTTTGCAGCACCTTTTTTAATCATCATTGCATGGTTAAGAAAAAAAAACACTGTTGTTTCCTCCCGGACAACGATTATTCCAGTTTGTGATATGCATCTTTTATTTTTGCATTCCTTTCTCACTAATGATTTATGGTGAAACCTATGTCAACTCTGGGCTTGCTGCCATTATCTTTGCGAATATGCCTGTGGCCGTTTTGATAGCATCGGTTTTGTTTCTAAATGAAAAAGCGAAACTAATGCAGATCGCGGGCTTAACTATCGCAATCACTGCATTGACGGGGATACTTCTTGAAGAAACGAATACAAGTACAGAGAGTCACTGGCAGGGTATCACTGCGCTTATTTCTGCTGTGTTAATCCATGCCATAATATATACACAATGTAAGAAAAGAAGTTGTACTGTCTCTGTTATCACATTTAATGCGCTCCCGTGCCTTTTAGCTGGGTTGATACTTTCTGCGACAGGATGGTTTTTTGAAAGACCACAAGTATCAACCTTCTCAGTACACTCAATATTAGCTACCCTGTATCTCGGGGCTTTTGCCGGAGTTTTTGGTATCCTGTGCTACTTTGCGCTTCAGCAAAAGGCTAATGCCTTCCAGGCTTCGCTTGTATTTCTTATCTTTCCGCTGATTGCGGTAAGTCTGGAAGACTATATTTATGGATATGCTATTTCAACACACTCAATGCTGCTTATTATACCATTAGTTATCGGGATATTTCTTACTCTTGTCGCCAGAAATATCCCTGTAACCAGCAGATGCCGGGATAACTCATCACAGAAATAATCGATTTATAGTAACGCAAATAATTCCTGATGCCTTACTGAGCTCCGGCTAATGCGGGGTGGATAAGCTGGAATACAGACCCGGTAATACACAGCGATTATATTAACAAGCAATGTAATAAAGGAGTTTTTTATGTTCATGTTTCTGCCATTCTTGCTTGCACTGAGCGTGGCAATGGGGGCCATAAACAGAAAGGATAAAGTCAGCTACATTCTGTGGGCCGTTTTACTCATCGTCACTATTTTATCATTCATTCATCATATGACCAATTCGCTGACTTTGTCATTTTAAGGAGTGTGTATGAAAACGCATCATCATCCAACAACACTTGTTCATCTGATTAATCAGGTGGGACTCCTTGGGATATGCGTTGCTCTGGTTGTAGCCTTTTATTATCAACTCGTCAGGCATGAGCTGCCTTGTCCAATTTGCTTATTACAGCGGGCTGGCCTCATCATCGCCGGTTTTGGCTTTTTATTTAACCTCTGCTTTGGTCTACGAGGTATACATTACGGGATGGTAATTATTGGCAGTATCCTGACCGGAGTTATGGCATCCCGGCAAATATGTTTGCATATCATGCCCGGTGACACAGGATATGGTTCTGCATTTTTTGGATTACACTTTTATACCTGGACTCTGATTACGTCAATTCTGATTATTATTGCTGTTGCGGTGGTTCTGGCAATCAGTAGCATGAATGTTGCATTTCGTTCATTGAATATTAATCCGGTCCTGTTCAGTATTGTCGGTTGGGTATTTCTGTTACTGATTACTGCCAACCTTATTTCAACTGTACTGGAATGTGGCGGAGGGGAATGTGCTGCTAACCCGGTCACATATAAGCTACTGTCGAAACAGGATATTGCCTTTCTGAAAACAGGCCTCCTGACGAGGGCAGTTCTCCGGTTATGACGCACTTTTAAAATGACTGATTGGTAAATATATAGCAAGCACCTGTCTTGTAGAAATTGGAATGGTTATGGGCTAACACGGAAGTTACAGTAACATTGAAATGTTGCAATAACAGGAATCAAACTTACAACCTTCGCATTACGAATTAGTAGAATCACATTTAACTAACTGTTTCAAATACACATTTCCGCATTCACATTGCTCAACTCAATGGCACATGATGTTAGAAATAGAATGATGCTTCACCATGTTTGACACAAAAATGGCACACCCTATAAAGCATCCACAGCACATATTTGGGTGGCACGCACCGTGGAAATACTGCATTACCCTAACACAGGGAATTTTCTGTACAGCGTCGACAGCCCCGCATCATAAATAATCGCTACCTGCTGTCGCGGTACTCCTGCCCTAATAAGGCACCCTGCCTGCGCCCATTGCTCCGGCGTCAGTTTTGGCCTACGGCCACCAATGTAGTGGCACTGTAGTGGCACACTGGGTACTGAAGCAATGGCCACAACTGGCGCTTGATGCTATCAGCCAGATAACCTTCCAGATGGATAACAAACATAGCAGCTATCCTGTCTGTATCGGAATTGTAAAACCAGACGTTGACCATCTTCATCAAGGTTAAAGGAACAAAGAGCTCTTTAAAGTAACTCTTTGTTCCATTACGATAGTTTAAATATGATGTTCTGAATGGGCCTTCACTACATAAACAGGAAAGGCTCAGGATAACCACTTCTCAGACATTAAAAGCAAATGAGAAAACCAAGGGGGCCTAAACCTGCCGCCAGGGAACAAACCTTTGCACAGTCTGCAGTGCTACCACCGTCCCCTATGCACCCCAGGGCGAACGCTGGCTGGGCAGCAGACGACAACAGCAGAAGAGTTGTTATGAATAAAACTTTACGTGATTTAATAAGAGAAAACATATTATTACCCTCATAGTAAGCAGTATTAAATAAGCCGGGATATATCTGATGTTCAATCAGTCCCTCATATAGGGTTAGCACCATAGCGAGTCGTTTTCACAAAAAACACAGACTGTTGAAACTTTATTTATCACTTTGACATTTGCAATACATGACACATGATTAGCTTCAGCCGCCATTATAGGGAAAGCTCCATTTCCATACTCATTTACTCACTTCTCCCTGCGGAAAAAGAAATGCAGTATAGCCAGCGTGATGCTTTTGCTGAAACCAGGCGCGAGCAACACGGCAATGATGATCGGCGTCAGAATGAGTTCGGAATCAGCATTGGCAAACAAGGCGCACAGTCGTTAATACCCACCAGCAGTTCCGGCAGGACTGCGACAATGTCGTAAGAGAGGCCTTCAGCCAGGCAAAACAGCGCTACGGTGCGCCCCGGCTTGCTGAGGAAGTGAACCTGGGGCCTGAGGTACAATGTAAAACGATAGCGTCCAGCCTGCGCCGTCAGGGTCTGCGGCGATCTCAGTCCGGAACAATTTGAAAACCAGAACCTCGCTTAAGGCTGTGTCCACAATACGCGGACAGGATCAAAACTGTTAGTGTGGCTGGCTTACAAGAATGAAGTGAAGTTGATTGATATAACAAACACTCCTGATAATGTTAACTGGCCTGTTCCTCCGGGGGGCGAGCCAGCCATGATTTGAAAAGCACATGAAATCACTTTCACATGAATTAATTTACATTGAAAATAAAATATAATAGTGCTTATCATTTTTATTTAAGTTAAATATTTTATAAATGGTTTTTATTTACTCACCTGATGGTAATGAATAACGTTTAATATCTATAGTAAAGGATGCTGTAACCGTAAGGATAGTGTGCCACAATTTAACAGGTAACATATTATGAAACACGTTAAGAGCGTATTTTTAGCAATGGTTTTAATATTACCATCTTCACTATATCCTGCTCTTACAATAGCGGCAGACTCTCAAGATCATAAAAAAGAAGAAACAATTAAGCCAATGCCTAAAAAGTGGTGTAATCTTTGGCCTGCTGACATACCCTTCCCTGAAGATTGGTTTAAAATGTGTAGAGGTTATTGAGTATAAATTTAATATACTAGCCAGTAACCATATCAGTTATGACAGACAGGCCTTCTTCATATTTGCTATAAATAAGGCCTGAGCTTTCCTGACAAATTATAAACTACTGGCTGGTTTCTCCGGCCAGACAGGCTTTAAAGTATCAACACGGTTTACCTGTCCTGTACCCGGTACTTTCTCCATGCCAGAAGAGAAGCTTTTTCTTTATTGGTTGCTTTGTCCAGATCCACTGCATCCTGTAACGGCGCGATTTTTTCAGACGCTATTTGCAGGAGTCTGTTTTTCGTTCCTTCAGCTTCACGAAGTCTGGCTGCGGCCTCCGCAGCTTCATCATTCATCCAGACCTGAGCCTTACTATCCCATTTTTTGTATCCACCACCTGGTGAAACTGATGTGACGTTTTCAGGTAGCGGACCAAGATCGGAGATATAAACCTGATTGCCGGTTGTTGTGTCGTAAACCGTCTCGCCGCGGTGATCCTCCTGCAGACTCCACGTTTGGGTTTCAGCGTCAAAAACAGCAATATGACTGGAGGGAATATCAGGAGGGGCTATATCAGTACAATTTGCCGGGCGACGCTGTCCGGGGGACCTGACCACATCCGGCCCCCATTGCAGGTAATGCAACAGATGTAATTTTCCGGTCTTCTCCGGCGCTTTTATTGTGCTGAAAAATTGCCAGTAACGCAGCCCGTGTTGCATTATAAACCGCGTCGGTGCCGTCAATAATCAGCGGAACGCGCATCGTCGGGGCGTGAACCAGCCACGGATGTTTACTGTTACCCGTTTCAATAACAAAGGCGGTGCCGACGGGCTGTTCCCCCAGGTATTCACGGATGATATTTTGCTGTACCCGTTCCTGTAATTGCGACCCGAAATATGCCGTAATAGCAGCATCCACACCGCCGTCCATAAGACCAAAGGTTTCCGCATTACCGTCTGCGTCCACAATAACGACGTGTCCGTGTGGACCGATATACATGGTGTGCTCGTGTCCTCCGATATAAACTGTATGCGCATGGTCGCCAGCGGCCTGTGTCCACGCACCACCTCCAGGCTGAAATGAAGTGTGATTGGAATCTCCCCAGTATGAATTGATATAACCGCCGAACTGGTTAGTATGATTGCCCGTGGTATTAACGCCCCTTTTCGGAGTCAAACCAGTTCTTACGCTCTTTTGGAGTCATTTTATTCGGGTCCTGATGTTCAGCAGCCTGGGAAACGGGCGTTTCCATCAGTACGCGGATCACATCCGTCAGGAGATACAGCTTGTTTTTTTCATTGCTTCCCAGTGCCAGGGGAACGCCCGGCCCGAGAGGCGACTGACAACCGTCTGTCGATGTAACCCTGTAATAGCGGCAAGCTGACAGATATTGCATTTGAGGTTCTTCAGTTCGTCATCCATTTTTACCTCTGGGGCTGTTTCTTAGCGCGCCCTCCCCCGGAAAAACAAAATATAATGAACAAAAAACATACAAACCATCATCTTTTAAAAATAAATGACGTTAAAACAGAGGGTTACAACATGATGATGATGATGCATGAAAAATCAAAAATGCGCCAAATCCCGCGCCGCTGCCGTCCCGTGGCAGACCGCCCCGCCGGGAGTACCTTTTTAAAATGCGAACAATTATCAACAACTACCACTTAATGATTATTTATTTCATTTTGCGATATTGATTATCATTTTCAATAACAACACACAGAGAACATAAATGAAAAACATCATCACTATTATCGTAGCCATTATTATCGTTTTTTATGCAGGTATGTGGTCGCAGAAATTCCTGATGGAAGATGAGTGCCTTGATTCAGGTGGTTCATACAATGAAAATGGAATTTGCAATATTGCAGGCAGTCATCAGGATGTTCCCCCTAAGTAAGCAGAATGCTTTTTAAATTCGTTACCCACCTCTACAGATAAGGAGGCGAATGGTCACTAAAAGTAAAATCCATTGCAGAAGAATTTCCGGAAAGTTGTTATTCCAGCACCCCGACAGGTTATTCAGACAGATTTCAGCTATATCAAAACTGAGTGAGTACTTATCAGTTTCATCTGGTGAAAAACCTGTTCTTATTCATCTGGTTCCATCTGATGATATGTAGTCACTTTTTTACAGCAATATTACAGGGGGAGTTTCAATGCCTCCTGTAATTATTTGACTCTCTCACCGAATCATATACTCGTTCACACGTCATTCCTGCCCGGTAGCGCTCGTCAGCGATTCCAGCATAATGTTTAGCTTCTTCTGCAATATCTCCGAGCATGTTGGCAAGCATTCTGGCGTCGGCGTTGGTTGTTTTGCTTCTGACTGCAGCGGCAAGATTTGCGGTGTGCTTTGCGGCGTCCAGGCGGGTGGCAAGTTTTTTTGCTTCGGTACGCAGCTGGCTAACAGTGGCAGACAGGCCAGCAGCAGTGGCAGCAGATTTAGCGGCTTGCGCTTGTGCATCTTTCACAGCCTCATCACGGGCAATAACGCGGCCCTGTTCAATAATACGGGCGGCGGTCTGGGCGTTGACTTCCTGAGAGGATTCAGCGCTGTCGCGATCTGCCCATTTTTTTTGCCAGCCCCTGTCACTCCAGACATTACCGGCGATAAACGCACCAGCCATCAGCAAAATAAACACCAGCTGCAACCAGTATCTTTTCAGAAGAGCAGATAACAGACTCATACCAGCACCGATTTTGCTTTCTCAAAGCGCTCCCGCCGATCACCGATGCCGTTCCGCCCTCCGTTGATGATCTGCGTAACTCGTACCAGGTCGCCGGAATATTTCAGACACCCTTTAGTCACAAAAAGCCACGCTGCGGATCGGGCGGCATGACGTTCTAGCTCAAGCTGTCCTGGATTCGCCACTAGATCCAGTTTCAGTGCAACGCCACATCTGGTGTAATTCTCCAGCCCGGTAATCCTGATCTTCGCCGAACGTGGTGCGAAAGCTTTCTTGCCGTTCATGGCGTTCGCGATCCGGACTGGTACGAATATGTGCCTGATAACACCCCAACAACCCATTAAGAAAATGCAGCAAGGCTTAGTCAGGCGGGCAAATGTCTGCGGGATATTGAGGCAGGGAGATTTCAGTGTGATGAAGAAAAACAGCAACCGACAGGCGAACTGGCAGATGAACCAGCAACGCCTGAAGCAGTGGAACAGGACACAACTGAACATCATCCGGACCCACAGCCGCTGGAGAATGAACCACCTGTAAGCCAGACAGAAGCAGGCTACCAGAAAATACGGGCAGAACTGCACGAAGCACGTAAAAACATTCCACCCAAAAACCCGGTTGATGTTGGTAAACAACTGGCAGCCGCGCGCGGTGAATATGTCGAAGACATCAGCGACCCGAACGATCCGAAGTGGGTTCATAACAATTACAGCGCCTCAAATCAGGGTGAAAAAGAAGAAGTGGTGCCGGAGGAAAAACAACCAGCAGCAGAGCCGGAGGCTGTCACCAGAAACGCGGACGGGACTTTCGATGTATCAGCGCTATTCCCGCCCCCCTCAAACCAGACCGAAAAAACGGAAGCCAGAACAGAAAGAGATGGAGAAACGCCGAAAGAGAGCAACCAGCAGGAAACGGCTGGCGATACAGGACAGGAAATTACAACGGACGGTGGATCAGGTACTGGCGGTGATGAAGCTGGCGAAGCGGCAGATCCCGTAGAAAACGGAAATTTCACTGTCCCTGATGATATACAGCCAGGCATTTACTATGACATCCCTAACGAGGCGTATCACGCTGGCCAGGGGGTCAGTAAATCACAGCTTGATGATATCGTAGATACACCAGCAATTTATCTTTGGCGCAAAAATGCCCCCGTGGACACGGAGAAAACAAAGTCTCTTGATACAGGAACGGCTTTTCACTGCCGGGTACTGGAACCAGAGGAATTCAGTAAACGCTTCATCATCGCACCGGAGTTTAACCGCCGTACCAGTGCAGGAAAAGAAGAAGAGAAAACCTTTCTGGAAGAGTGCGCCCGGACAGGAATAACCGTGCTTACGGCAGAAGAAGGCCGGAAAATCGAATTTATGTACCAGAGTGTGATGGCGTTAACCGAGTGCATTGCTGGAGAAGTTGATCAGTGAGTCGAAAAAAGTACGATGCTAACCTTCCGAGGTACCTCACCTACCGTAAGGCCAGTAAATCTTTTTTCTGGCGTAACCCGGTAACTGACAAGGAATTTCCGCTCGGTCAGATCGCCCGCAGGGACGCAATCACACAGGCCATAGAGGCAAACAACTTCATAGCGCAAAACCACACGCCAGTGGCGCTTATTGAAAAACTAAAAGGAACGGACTCATTCACTGTGTCCGCATGGATTGATCGCTATGAGGTTTTATTACAGCGCCGGAATCTGTCGGTTAATACCTACAAGATTCGCAGTAATCAATTAGCGACCGTACGCGAAAAAATGGGAGAAATAATACTGGCAGAAGCAACAACCCGGCACATTGCCAAATTTCTTGAGTCGTGGATAACCGAGGGAAAAAACACTATGGCGGGAGCAATGAGATCAGTTCTATCTGACATGTTCAGAGAGGCTATTGTCGAAGGGCATATTGTGAAAAACCCGGTGGAAGCAACCCGGATACCAGAGATTAAGGTGGCCAGGGAACGCCTGCAACTGGAAACATATAACGCCACGAGGACGGCGGCAGAACATCTGCCTGTGTGGTTTCCTCTTGCGATGGATCTCGCGCTGGTTACTGGTCAACGTAGGGAGGATATCGTAAATATGAAATTTAGTGATGTTGTTGACAACCGCTTATACGTAACTCAGATTAAAACCGGAATGAAAATAGCCATTCCCCTATCCCTGACCCTTGAGGCACCAGGGTTACGTCTGGGAACGGTTATCGATCGCTGCCGGCTGGTAAGCAGAACTGATATCATGATCAGTGCAGGAATCAGGAAAAATAGCCCGACCGGGAATATTCACCCGGATGGGCTGACAAAGACATTTGTAAAAGCAAGAAAAGCCTCCGGCGTTAACTTCAGCAATAATCCACCGACATTTCACGAGATCCGAAGTCTGGCCGGACGGCTGTACAAAAACGAGCACGGCGAGGTGTTCGCCCAAAAACTCCTGGGCCACACATTAGCGAACACCACGAAACTCTATCTCGATGAGCGTGATGATAAAGCTTATATGATGCTCTAATACTCCAATTTTCGTTGTGAAATAAATGTTAAATTTAATTTGATTGTGATATAACCAAAAAGACCGGAATACAGAAATTCGGAAAAATTTCGGAAAATTTCGGAAAACGGATCGTAAGCGACTGTTTTATAAGAAAAATAAAAAGAGACCGAATACGATTCCTGTTTACGGCAACAATTGATCTTTCTCTTTAAATTCACAATGTTACATATTAATTAAGTGATTTTAACGATTAGAATACGTTATTTTTGATTCTAATAGATTCAATTAGTTATCACTTTTTACGTTTTAATTCTGACATATTTCAAACCATTTTGCGTATAAATCCCCCGACCAATCAAACTCACTGCCCAATATATCACTCGACCTCTTCCACTGGTGGCCTCCCGATGCCAAATGCCCATGTAGACGAAGGCTTAATAGTGATGCCAACAAAAGCGATCACGAAAAGTTGAACAGATGCCTGGTTTCAGATTAAACACATTGATTAGCCATTCTTAACCAGTAGAATCCGCCGCGACTGGCAACCATTCAATATTCGCACTATCGAACGATCGCCAGTTTGCCGCAGGCCGTTCCTGCATACGACGTGGCTGCGGCACCGATCATACCGGGCAGTCGTCAAACCTCCAGGATCGCGCATCGTCAACGATGCAGGTGATCGTGAACAAGATATAGTTTTCCACAGTTCGTACAGGATAGGCCTCCTTATTGCTGCCTTCGCAGTGACAGTAACTGTCCCTGTGTTTTCACATCCTAACCTACCATGTCCCCGATAAGTTAAGTATATGAGCGTAGAGGAGCTTTTCGACCATGGGCACAACCTCTAAATCTGAAGGGAGTTCATCAATAGATACAATAATGAACGTTTCTTTAAAGATCTTTGTAGTCAGTCCCTGTTAGGTTGTCGTGACATAAGAATATCGCTTAATTTTGAATACAGGGAAATGTAATTGATTATAAATGTTGGACATGTAGCTACAGAAAAATTCGACACAACTGGAGTGAGTGCCTGTAACAACCAACAGAGTACTTCAGTTGATTTATCCTCCTGTATTATTAATGCTGCTTCAGAATGTACCGTTTTTGTCAGAACAATAATAAAGAAATCGGACAGTTATGATGCTATGCAAATTGACAGGCTTAAAATTGATACGCAGGAAAAATACGACGCTCTTAATTTACAAAGAGAACATCACAAGAAATTTCTGCAAACTATAAAAGCAAACTCTTTTGACAGAGCTATGGCTGAAAGACCAGAAAACCCAATATCTCTGAGTCTAATATATTCTTCCATTGATTCAATAAAATATAACACAGGGAACTGTGCTGATATGTCGCTAATTTTAGGTGCGATTATTGCAAAATATATACCACAAAGACTAACCGGAATAGGATTTTCGAAAAATAATGTATTTGATGCCAGAATAAGCACATCCCTTATGTATAATAGCGCGTCAGGAGGGAATCATGTGGTCGTTTTTTTGACTTTTACTGATTCAAAAGGAATATCGGAATATATACTTGACCCTTGGCTGGATGCGCGCATTTTCAAAAAGGAAGAGTCATATGAAATTTATAAAAACAATAGCAGTGAATATATCAATGAAAATCATTGCTTCGAAGCATACGATAAATACACTGCTATAATGAATAGCGCAGAATATATAGACGCCATAACAAAGACAATAAATCTTTTATATAGAGTTAATCTTGATGAAATTCAATTAACAAATCCATTTAAGTTTATATAATTAACTCTTATGGCTGATTAAAGGAGTGTTATTTTCCCATGAATGGCATCAAAGGCATGTTACTCGCCGGAAATTTTCTGTACAACGTCGAAACGCCAACATCATAAATAATCGCTACCTGCTGTCACGGTACTCCGGCCCTAATGAGGCGCCCGGCTGCGCCCATTGTTCCGTTGTTAGTTTCGGTCGTCGGCCACCAATTTGCCCCTGCTCCCTTGCCGCTGCCAGCCCGGCGCTGGTACGCTCAACGATCAGCTCACGCTCCATTTCAATGCCAGAACAGCAAGGCTCCTCCTGAGCGAAAAGGACATTTTTTGAAAGTTTCTGGAAAATAAAAATAGTACTATTTGAGCATTAATCTAATCAGCCGATTTTTTCTAATTCATCAATCAGATGGACATAGCATTTGCTATAAAAAATAAAAGTATTCCTGCTATCTATATATAAATGAGTTATGTACATATAAAAGGAGCATTACCGTGACAAAAATAACTTTATTTCCCCATAACTTTAGAATCCAAAAACAGGAAGCCACACCACTAAAAGAAAAATCAACCGAGAAAAATTCTTTAGCAAAAAGTATTCTCGCAGTAAAAAATCACTTCATCAAATTAAATTCAAAATTATCGGAACGTTTTATTTCGCATAAGAACACTGAATCTTCTGCAACACACTTTCACCGAGGAAGCGCATCTGAGGGCCGGGCAGTGTTGACAAATAAAGTCGTTAAAAACTTTATGCTTCAAACGCTCCATGATATAGATATTAGAGGTAGCGCGAGTAAAGACCCCGCATACGCCAGCCAGACCCGTGAAGCTATACTATCGGCAGTTTACAGCAAGTATAAAGATCAGTATTGTAACTTGCTCATCAGCAAAGGAATCGACATAGCGCCTTTTCTTAAGGAAATTGGCGAGGCTGCGCAAAATGCAGGTCTGCCCGGAGCAACCAAGAATGACGTTTTTACGCCAAGCGGCGCAGGAGCCAATCCTTTTATAACTCCGTTGATTACATCAGCATACAGTAAGTATCCACATATGTTTACCAGTCAACATCAGAAGGCATCCTTTAACATCTATGCGGAGAAGATCATTATGACAGAAGTTGTACCGCTGTTTAATGAGTGTGCTATGCCGACTCCACAGCAATTCCAACAAATACTAGAAAACATTGCTAATAAATATATCCAAAACACTCCCTGAACACAGAAACACCAAAAAATATGCGAGCCTCTTCCTGATTAATATGAACCAATAGTATCCATAATTTTTCCCAGGAACTAACTCTGGAGCTAAACCGTCATTTACCAGTGCTAAAATTATACACTCAACCATCAAAATAATAGCCATTGCTGCTATATAACATATAGCAGCAATCTCTACTACATAGCTATATTTTTATAACTAAGATGGTTTCTCCGGCCAGTCAGGATTTAAGGTATCCACCCGGTTTACCAGCACCCTGTATTTTTTCCATTCGTCGAGCTGCGCTTTCTCATCATCTGTTGCGAGTCCAAGATCAACCGCATCCTGAAGCGGCGCGATTTTTTCAGATGCCATTTGCAGGAGCCTGCTTTTGGTTTCTTCCGCCTGACGAAGCTGCGCTGCTTTTTCAGCCGCTTCATCCTTCACCCACGCCTTACCATCCCATTTCTGGTATTCACCGTCTGGTGAAACTGATGTGACGTTTTCGGGCAACGGGCCGAGTTCGGAGATATAAACCTGATTGCCGGTTGTTGTGTCGTAAACCGTCTCGCCGCGGTGATCCTCCTGCAGACTCCATGTCTGGGTTTCAGCGTCAAATACAGCAATATGACTGGAGGGAATATCAGGAGGGGCGATATCAGTACAGTTTGCCGGTAATCCAGTGTGCGGCGGGATATATGCATCACCTGAGCCAATAAATTCGTTTGTATCTGAACGAAGATTAAAAATTTTAATTGTCTGCGCCTGTTCGCTCATTTTAAAAGTCATTATGCCAGCCTCACTATGTAGTTAAATGCAATATTTTTAACCGTGGTTTCCGCATTACCGTCTGCGTCCACAATAACGACGTGTCCGTGTGGACCGATATACATGGTGTGCTCATGTCCTCCGATATAAACTGTATGTGCATGGTCGCCAGCGGCCTGTGTCCATGCACCACCTCCAGGCTGAAATGAGGTGTGATTGGAATCTCCCCAGTATGAATTGATATAACCGCCGAACTGGTGAGTATGATTGCCCGTGGTATTGGTCGATTTCGTGCCGTAATCAAAGGATGAGGTAGATTTTGTCCCTAAGTCAGTATCCTGCGCCCGCGCGGTGTGCGAGTGCGATTTATTGCCGTCCATTTCTTGCGACAATACGGCACGTCCACTGATGGGCTTACCCTTTATTGTCCAGCCTCTCATGTCAGGGATAACGCCGGACGGATACGCTATAGCCAGTAACGGGTAAGCAGATTTATCGAAGGACTGCCCCTGCATCAGAGCGTAACCTGCCGGAGTAGCATCAGATGGCCATGCAATCGCCGCCCCTACTGGATGCGAATCCGGAGGTGGGTTTAGTGTGGTGTAAAGCATTGCCCATTCGGACCACTCAGCATCGGCGGTATCTCGATGGCTGCGAATATATGCGGGCGCTGGCGCACCGTTTGTCCCGCTCCAGACAATGAGGATTTCCCCATCACCGGTTCCGGTCAGACGTAAAATATTTCCGTATTGCGTCGGATAGCCATTGTTGTAAACCTCGCCCATTATCAGGCCACTATCGCTGCCTCTTGTCGTACCAGTCAGTGCCGGAAGCGCGCCGCGTGATGCCAGTCTGTTCGCTGCAACAGCCGTACCTGATGCAGGGAGCGCTCCGATATTTTGTACAAACAGCGGCTTTTCCGGAATATCGCCACCGTTCTGTGATTTTAGTAATGCATCGGCGGCGTGATTTATGGTTTCCCGTAAACCAACGTATTCGATAAGACCGTCAACGCTTTTTCCTGACAGCGCCGTCAGTGTATCGTCCAGCGGCTGCTTGCCCGCTAGTTTATTCAGTACAGTGGTGGCAAAGTTCGGATCGTTACCCAGCGCGTCAGCCAGTTCTTTCAGCGTTTCCGGCGCAGAACCAACCAACTGTGCTACTTTCGCAGCCACAAACGCTGCCGTGGCAATTTCAATACCTGCAGCTGTGGTTTCCGGAGTTGGTGCTGTTGGCGTACCAGTCAGTGCCGGACTGTCCAGCGGGGCTTTAGCCTGCACCTCACCCATAACGGTTTTTACCGCCTTTGGCGTGGCTGCCAGCGCTTCGCTGTCACTGTCCGTGGCGCTGCTTAACTTAACGATACCTTTTTTCGTCAGGCTGGCATCTTCCAGGGAAATCACGTCCGCGATATCTTCTGCCCGTTTTGCGGCATCTTCTGCTCTGGTGGCTGCTGCTCCGGCAGCAGTACTGCTTTGCGCCGCCAGTGATGCGCTGGTATCAGATGCGGCGGCGTGAGTGGATGCCTCCGATGCTGATGACGAGGCGGCTGTTGCGCTGGCCGCTGCTGTACTTGCTGACGTTGCTGCATTTGTCTCAGATGTTTTCGCTGCGGCTGCCGATGCGGCTGCCGCCTTTTCCGACGTGGCTGACGCACCTGCATCACCGGCACTGGAAGCCGCCTGCGTTTCTGACGTCTTCGCGGCGGTTTCGGATGCTCCGGCGCGCTCTGCTGATATCTGCGCCGCCGTCGCGCTGGCGGCTGCGGCAGCAGCTGAATCTCCGGCGGCAGTACGGGAGGCATCTGCATTCGCTTCAGATGTTTTCGCTGCGGCTGCCGATGCGGCTGCCGCCGTTCTGGCTGTGTCAGCCGACGCCGCGCTGGCTGATGCCTTCCCGGCTTTTGTAGTCGCCGTACCTGCGCTGCTCTCCGCAGATGCTGCGGATGAGGCTGCCTGTGTGGCTGATGCTTCTGCCGCTCCGGCTGCATTCACTGCTGCCGTGGCGCTTTCCGATGCCTGACCTGCTGATGTCTGCGCCTGTTCAGATGCCTGCCCTGCGGCGGTGGCATTCCGCGATGCCTCCGATGCCTGGCGGGCAACTTCTTCCACCATCGCCTCAAAACGCCGCAGCGCCTCCGGGCGGACGTCGTCTTCCGTCATGGCCCCCAGAAAATCATTCAGGGTGCCCAGCTTTGAATCATCGTAAACCGTAATAACTCCGGCATGTGACGGGGGATACCCGTCCACCAGGAGCGTGACAGTGTACTGCCCCTGCTCCACATCCATGCTGTAGCGCCCGGCGTCATCCGGATTTTCTGATGCCACCGTATTCACGACCACCGTCGTACTGGTCCGGCAGGCCTTCAGCTGAATGGTGCAGTTCTGTACCGGCGTTCCCGTACCATCTTTCAGTACGCCGGAAATAAGTACTGGCATATTGCCTCCATAAAAAAGCCCGCCCGCAGCCAGGCTTCAGATTCATTCACATCTCAGCACTGATTATCCGGGTCACGTAAATATGCCGGCAGAGAACACTGGACGCTCCGCGTGATTTTTTTTCCCTTTGCCTCGCGGTGCTGTTTCTGCCCACGGTCGGTGCCGGTATAAATCCGGGTCTGGTTTTCAATATTGCTGTTGCCGCTTCCTCTTCCGTTATCGGCAACGGCAGCAGTGGAAAATAAAACGGACAGGGAAAGCCCTGCCGCCAGAGAAATTACGCGCGACATAGTCATATTTGTTCCTCATTAAACGCAAGGGACCGGAAATCCGGTCAGTTTGTGAAGTTGCTCCCCGACCGGGAAACCATCACCAGCGGCCAGACGGAAGCAGACGTGGTGTACTGCCCACGGACCCTCAGAGAGACGCTGATATCCACGACAGGTGAAGTGGTGTAGACCGAAAAGACGACGGTCTGATACATGGCCGGAATCCCTGCGGTATACGGCATAACCTCCGCCGTTTTCACCTGGCCGTTAATATTTATCGTGACGGTGATGGCACCGGTGCCACCGTTACGCTCACAGTTAGCCATCACCGTGATGGTTTTCCCTATCTGATAGGTGGCGCTGTCGGTATACCGTGTTGAGGTGCTGCGTTCGTCGTTCGTCGCCCTGATGCTCACGCCCTGCATGACTTTTGAGCCGCAGATATCACCGACAAACTCTCTTGCTTCTATCACGCCAGAAAACTTACCGGAGGTGGCATTGATTTCTCCCGTAAACGAGCCAGATACAGCGTTGATATGGCCGCTGATATCCGCATTTTTCGCAGTCAGCTTTCCATCCGGCGTCAGGGAAAATGCCGGAGGATTCCCGCCACTGGTAATGGTCGGCGCGCTCAGGTATTTCAGGAACGCCTCATTCATGATTATCTGGTCGCCCTGCATGACGAATCCGGGCGTCTCGTTTCCGTTTGCCGGGTTAATATAAGCAATGCGATCCGCCGCCACCAGGAACTGGCTTATCTTCCCGTCAGGCGTGTCTTCCATGCTCAGTCCAAGTCCGGCCACATAATATTTGCCGTCTTTGGTCTGCTCTATTTTGACGCCCCACGTGGCGCTCCATTTATCGTTAGCGTCCTGCCACTCCTTCGAAAATTGTTGCAGTTTGCTGGCGTTATCCTCCGTCAGGTCAATTTTTTTTCAGCAACTCCGTACCAAGATACGTCTCCGTAATCAGTCCCTTAAAAAAATCCAGATACCCTTTCGCGTTATCCCCCGGACGTCCGGATGCTTCCGCAAATACTGATTTTCCAGCCAGATTTACACTGCGCACGTAAAACCAGGCATCATGCAGTGGTTTCAGTCCATCCTTTATCCAGAATGACCCGACGCCCAGATACTGTGCTTTTGACTGAATATCGGCGGCAGTCGCCAGTTGCGTGGCGGAGTACCAGAACTCATACTGCACACTGGCATCGTAGACAGTCTGGTGCGGCGTCACCGTTATCTGAAAATAACCCGGCGTCATCTCAATCGTGGATGGCGCTTCCGGTGCCTGAATACTGAATGCCACGGACGCCGGTTCACCCTGCTGCCCGTAACCGTTTATTGCCCTGACTGTCAGCGTGTAGTCACCCAGTGGCAGTTCGTGGAAGGCGTACTCCGTTTCGCTGGTCGTCGCCGTTGTCACCAGACGAACCGGATCGCCCTCGTTCCCACTGCCTGTGGTCAGCCTCACCACAAAACGCACATCTTTTACCACCCGCGGCGTGCCCCACTTCGCTTTGGCCTGATACAGGGTACTGTCGTTATCCGTGCTGACTGTCAGATGCTGCACAGCGGGCGGAATAATGCTGTTGGTGGTCCCCGGTAACGGGTCAAAGTGCGCCCCGTTGTCCACGATGGACTCTTTTTCCGGAACGTGCTGCAAGGCAGTGATGGCGTATGTGCCGTCGTCATTCTCCTTAATACGCACGCAACGGAAAAGGCGGCGCTTCAGGGAGGGCAGTTTCAGCCCCCAGATACTGTATGGCTGCACGGTTTCCGGTAGGACTTTCGTTACCACCCGATCCGGTGCGGGCTGCGACTGAATCTCCGTACTGAACGGCTTACCGTCAGGCCCGACAATATTCAGCGTGGTGGCGCCGCTTTCCGGTAGTGTTATTTCCCGGTCAAGCGTCAGCGTGCGGGTGGAAATACCCAGGTCAGTGATACGCCCACCGACCGACGCCCCGGCGTAATCGTTGTCGCAGACCTCAATAATATCGCCCGGTGTATGACGCAGACCTTCCGCACCGACAGAAAAATCCACGGTCTGCGTTTCCAGCAGCTCCGTCATCATCACCCACAACCCCGTCCGGTGCGCCTGTCCACGTGAGGTACAGCCGAACGCGTCCATTTTCAGCAGATTGCGTCCATAACGGGCCTGTGAGGCATGGTCTTCCACCAGCTCCGTGGAGGTTTGCCAGCCATTCAGCGGATCGGTGTATCTCACTTCTATCGCGTTATGGCGGTCTTTCAGGGCACTGAAGCTGTATTTAAAGCGCCCGCCCACCACGTTACCGTTGGTGTAGGTCCATGCTTTATCGGAGGGGGCGGTCCTGGATGAAGGTCATTTTGCGGCCATTTCATACCGGCATACAACGCATCACCGAGCAGAAATCCGCCAGAACGTCATACGCCTTACGCTGGGTGGTAATATACGCATTAAGCGTCATGCGGGGTTCCGTGCCGCCAAATCCGTCCGGCACCGGTTGATCGCAGTACTGCGCGATGGCGTACAGCGCCCATTTATCCACATCCGCCCCCCCGATACGCCTGCCCAGCCCGTAACGGGGGTGGGTCAGTTTATCCATCGTGCACCACGCCGGGTTATTCGTGTACGCCGGTTTAAACGCCCCGTCCCACAGGCCGGTATATGTGCGGGTATCCGGGTCATAGTTTGAGAGGACCTGAAAAATACGTCCGCGCAGGTGGTAGTTACGCGTGACCTGCTGGCTGCCGAACTGTTCCGCATCCACCAGCAGACCGGCAACCGCTGTGCCAGGATAACCCTGCCGGATATCGATGATTTCCGTATACGACGACCACAGCGTTTTGTTCTGAAGCCTGTCGGTGGTGCTGTCCGGTGTCACCCTGACCATGCGGACACTGAACGGGCGCGGCGGTAAATTATCAGCCACTACCGATGCCAGATATTGTGTTGTGATCTTGCCGTTAATAGTGATATCAAATTCTGTGTTCCAGATCCCGCTACGCTGAAACTGTATCAGCAGATTCACGGAGGACGGGTTACGGTCCCCCTTGTCCATGGTCTCCTGCAGCATCTGTACACCAAAGGTGAAGCGTAGCCGGTCGACATTCTCTGAGACAACAGTACGGGTAACGGGATTATCGTGTTTCACTTCCACACCCAGCACCGTTTCCGCGCCGGAAGCCTCAAAACCTTCCAGCGGTGCCTGTGGTGTCTCCCCCACCTGATATACCACGGTCACGCCGTGAATATTACTGTTACCGTCCGCGTCCACCACCGGCGTGTTATTAATCAGCACGCTCTGCAGACCGTTCACCGGGCCGACTATCGGTCCCTCACTGAGGGCATCAATCACGCTCAGTTGTTGTGTGGACTTCAGATCGTCCTTCGCCTCACGTGGTGTATGCCCCTTCCCTCCACCTTTGCTCATTCTCCTGGCTCCATAAATAACAAAACCGCCGTAATGGCGGTCATGTGTATCAGCTCATGTTGTCATGATTATCACTGCCGGATGACGACAGACGGTCTGGTAATCCCGCCGTCCTGCCGCGACGTGGTGTTTGCCTGTAACGGGGAGCCGATCACCACAACTTTTCCCGACGTGCTCTCATCCCGGGTACTCATCATCTGCGATATCACCCGTGACCCGATTTTCATTTCACCGTACAACACCGGCACCGGGTTCCCCTGGGCCACCATATTTTCCAGGGAAGAAAAGTACGTGTTCTGTTTCCCGTTATCTGTCTGACCCACCGTCGGTGTTTTGGGTACAGGTGTCAGCATCTGCGCCACACCACCCAGCGCCATACTGGTTCCTGCGGAAAACAATACTGCCGCCGCTACAGCATTCAGACCGGGAATAAATGACGCGCCAATCAGCGCTGCCCCGGCTACCACCTGCCAGATACCGTTTTTCGCTCCCGCCATACGCGGTACAATATGAACCACTGCCCCCGGCGGTAACGATTCGTTCAGTCTGGCAGTAAGGGTATCCGGCGCCATATCGCTCCCGGCAATCCGGACCTGATACCAGCCCTCATTCATTCGCTGCCGGAATCCGGGGAGTTGTATCGCCAGCGCATGTATGCCTTCCGCCGCTGTCTTTATGCTTAGGCTGATGCGCTTTCCAAATCGTTGTAAATCCCCGTAAAGGCAGATTCGCACCATTGCCGGTGCCGCCATATTGAGTGTGTCCGTCGTTGCCATTTGTCGTTATACCCCTCTCGTTTACTCAACTGCTCCGGAATATGGTGCAACAGTTCACCGTTGCCGCAGTAAATCGCCGCATGATTGGGCGTCGGTGAACCAAAACAGCAAATCAGCACGTCGCCGGGCTGCGCATCCTCCGGATTCACCCGGTAAAATCCCGCCGCCTCCAGGTGATCCAGATAGAGGCTTTTACCCTGACTCCACCAGTCATCTTCCCTATCGAAATCCGGCATATCAATCCGGGCCAGATGGTAGGCATCACGAAACAGCGTGTAGCAGTCCGTCACGCCATGCTCAAACTGCCGCCCGGTCAGGTGTGGCACGCAGCGGAATTTATGTATCCTGTTATCACAGACCAGCCACCAGTCCAGCCCGCTTTGTATCTGGAGGGTACGATCCGCACTGCTGAGACAGGGCTTACCGTCAGGATGGCTGTGTACCAGCGCCACGATGTCGCCGCGGTTCCGGGCATTCAGGTAATCCTCCGGGGATATACGAAAATACATCGTGGGTTCAGCAGACAGATTTTCACACGGAAAATACCGCTCTCCCTGTGCTGTTCTGACCACATAACCGCACGATTCCGCAGGCGCACACTGTCGGGCATGTGCCAGAATATCATCGTTAATCATGGGAACCTGTTAAGACAGTTTGTTGATGGAAGCGAAAAATCCGGCATTCACCAGATTGTTACGCATTTCACAGCCTTTCATGCAGTGGCTGCATTTATCCTTTTTCGGGTCTGAGGTGGGCTTATCGAACTCATCGGCCACGGGCGGGCCGTCGTATCCGCAGTTTTCATCCCGGTAATCCCACGGACAGGAGTCCGCCAGCATGGTACGCCCCGGCACCACAGAACCGTCGGTTTCTGCCGGTGATGCCAGAATAATGGTAGCAGTTGATGAATCCAGTTCTGACAACTGCTCCACGTTATAGCGCGCTACCGCCTCCTGCTCCGGGTCAGCGCCCGGATTGCCGTTACTGAAATTCACCGCATCAAGAAACTTGCTGTAAACCTGATGCCTTACCACTGACGCGCCGACGAGACTTTGCAAATCCTCCGCCATCCCCGTGACCAGACCAAAGAGATTGGCAACAACGAGGTTCGGGCGGGGAGATGCGCCTTTCCCGTTCATCTCAAAATCCTGTACCTGTATCGGGTACGGTTCGTACTGCCTCCCCTGCCAGGTTAACGGCTCGCCTTTTTCGTTCGGTTCGTTACAGAAGAAAAAGCGCTCACCGCCAATCGCGGTTAAATCAAATTCCCACAAATCCACCTTCGCGGACTGCTCCGCTTTGGTGGTCTCGCTCAAGGTTTCCTGTGGTATATCCTGCATATATGAGAGATCCTTTATTATTTATCTTGCAAAAATATACCTGCTTTTATTAATGGTATTTACGATACAACCAAAAAACGAGGTAACTAATGAAATACACAATATTGTCGCTGGTAGCTGGTGCGCTCATCAGTTGTTCAGCAATGGCAGAGAATACCCTGACTGTAAAGATGAACGATGCCCTGTCCAGCGGAACAGGAGAAAACATAGGTGAAATCACAGTTTCAGAGACACCTTACGGTCTGCTTTTCACTCCTCACCTAAATGGTCTTACGCCAGGAATTCACGGCTTCCATGTCCACACAAACCCAAGTTGTATGCCGGGAATGAAAGACGGTAAAGAGGTTCCGGCGCTCATGGCCGGAGGACATCTTGACCCCGAAAAAACCGGGAAACATCTTGGCCCATATAATGACAAAGGGCATTTGGGGGATCTGCCTGGACTGGTTGTCAATGCAGATGGTACAGCCACGTATCCGTTACTGGCACCACGCCTTAAATCACTGTCAGAACTGAAAGGTCACTCATTGATGATCCATAAAGGCGGTGACAATTACTCCGATAAACCTGCTCCACTGGGTGGTGGCGGTGCACGTTTTGCCTGTGGTGTCATTGAGAAATAACAGCAACATAGCCATATCGTCATAATTTCGTTTTACCCATAAAAAAGCCCTCTCACTGGAGGGCATTAAATCTGTATCGATGTTAAAGGTCAGAAGCTGTAACCTACGCCAAGCACCTAGGTTCCAGCTTTGACGTCACTGTCAGCATCAGTGGAAAAACTTGTATGCTCATAAGACGCATTAACGGCAATATTTTCAACCGGGTTAAGCTGAATACCTGCCCCATAAGCAAAGGCGGTTTTATTGTCAGAATTTCCCCAGTTATCCTTAATATGTCTGTTTGCTGCACCAATCATCACGTAAGCATTCAGATAGTCGTTAAAACGGTATGAAGGACCAACAAGAAGGGAGGTATAATCAGCATCACCTACCTTATACCCATAGTTATTAACATCAGCCGAGGTGTATGTAACTGAACCCATCGCCCCGAATCCACTGTCCAGATCTTCCCAGTTATATTTGATGTTGGCACCGTTCGCATTACCGGAAAGCCAGCCGCTTAAATCTGTGTAGGCATATCCAATTGAAACGGTATTTTTATACCCTGCTGCGTTAGCCACGCCGATGCTACCTAACGCCAGACCAACTAAAACCGCCACGACAATCTTTTTCATAACATTTCCTTTTTTTGATTATTGACTGTGCGGGCTCAGTGAAACAGCAGCAGGTTAGAAAGTTCAATCATATTTATCGATCGTTTCGATCAAAAATACTAAGAAATAACCTGCTCAAATGTCGCGGTGAATGTTGTTTTCAGCAATCCCGCTTTCACACTCCATTTCCGGCAGACAACCTTAATCTGCCGGTATCCGTAAGGCGGAGTCCACAAAAACGCCTTCACACCGTTATGCTGTGACAAAAAGCCCTCCAGTGCCGGACCATCCTCCCGGTCAACGCGGATAGTCACACTGTATTTTTTCAGGTCATTATTGATCCCGGATGCACGCCGCTGCTCGTAGCCATCACCGAACCTCACCACCGACACCTGTGGTTCCGAATCCACCCCCATGTCCGGGTCAACTTTCCAGTGAAAGGTTTTCATCATCGATATGCCCCGCTCAGCCTGCCGCCGTCACGCCCCTGCTGCTGCACGAAATCAGCCGCCGCCTTTTTACCCAGATCATAAACCGCCTTCAGCGCCTGCGGCGTCAGTTCCGGCCCCGTGTTGCTGATTGCAATATGATACTGCGGTGCAAACATCGCCATCCCTCCGGAACCTGCTGCCACAACCCCCAGCTTACCGTCAGTACCGCGACGAAGCGGCAGTATAGCCTCCGGACCGGCCTCTCCCATTACTGCCGCCCCTCTGGCAAATGCAAAGAACGTCGGTCTGTTAACAATACTGCCGCTGTACTGACTGAGTCCTGCTGAGCGGTACACGCCGCCGTCCGCATTTGGAATGACCGACAGCGCCGCTGAACTGTATGCCCCGGATGGTGTACTTCCGCCTGCTGATGCGCCAAAGCCGAACATACCCAGTACTGAACCCAACAGTTTAGAAGCCGCAATACGTGCCTCCATTTTTGCCAGGTCAGCCAGGATGGAGACCGTCAGGCTCCGGAAACTGCCCTTTCCGGTCACGGAAAAATTCGCGATACTGTCCGCCATGCCGTTAAATGCGTTTGTGAAAACGTTCTCCGTCATGCCTGCCACGTTGCCCCCCTGCGCCAGAAAGTTATCCAGCGCCCGCGACGCGCCCTGCGTCCAGTCTCCCTGCGCAGCATCCACTTTCGCGTTATAATCCGCCCACTCAGCCAGTCGGCGATCGAGACTGGCCTGAAGTTCCTGCTCCGCCTGACGGTATTCGTCAGAACCGTATGTCCCTTTTGCCTTGCTGTCGCGCTTAAGCTGCTCCAGTTGTTCCTGGTAGTGCTGTTGAATTTTCAGATGCTCTTCGTACCGGCCACGTTGCTGATCGCCCATACCCATTGTGGCCAGCGCCAGTGCGTGCTGCTGCCTGACGCGGGATTCTTCGTCAGCGAGCTGGCTGGTTAATGTGAGCGTCTTTTTCTTCAGTTCATTAAAGGCATTCTGGTGTTGCAAATCCTGTTGTGAGATATCCAGCTTCTGTAGCGCAAGCGCTATTTCATCCTTATGTGCCAGTACGCTTTGTTCATCCGCCGTCAGTTTTTTACCGGACAAATCAGCGATGCGCTGCTGAAATGACAAAAGCTGCTTATGCGCTTCCGTCATTTTTTCGGTCGTGGAAAGCTTCGCGGCGGCAATCAGCCCTTCAGTCTGCGCCTGTTGCTGGCTGTACTGCAAAAGCAGTCGCCCGGCCTCGTCGTTGTGGTAAGCCTTTGGCTTTTCCTTCTGCCGTGCCATTGCTTTTTTATGGCGTTCGTTTTCACGCTCCAGCGCGGCATTGCGTACCGCTGCATCGGCATACTGCATGGCGGTAATGCGCGCCACCTCCCGTTGATGCCGCAGGGATTCAGTTTCATTATCCCGGTTCAGCGCGGCGTTCTGCTCGTTCCGGCGCTTCTGAGTCTTCTGATAATTACGCTCTGCCTGCGCCTTCGCATCCAGCAGGTCCTTCTGGCGTTTCTGTTCCTGAAGTTCGTTCAGTTGCTGCTGATCATATTCAGTCTGGGAGGAAGACACTGTCCATGGCGTTTTTCTGGCGCGCGCGATTTTTTCCTGCAGTGTCGCGATTTTTTCATCGAGCGTATCTTCCCGCCCGATATCCAGCATCCGATCCCACGCCCACTTCGCCGCATCACCCACGGCATTCCATGCCTTCTCGATCCAGCCCAGATTATCATGTACGTCACCCGCCCGTTTATTCATCTCTTCCGAATACGCGGACATGGCAATTTTCGCAGCATCAGCCGTTCTTCCCTGTTCACCGAGCACCCTGATTTGTTCAAGCTGGGTGGCAGTCAGAAAATGCAGTGCCCTGTCCAGTTCTTTCGCCGCGTTCACCGGATCATCCTGCAGCCGTTTAAACTGGCGGATGGTTTCATCCACTGACTGCCCCACGTTTTCCTGCATTCTGGCCGCGGTACGGGATACCATTGCCACTGCCTGCCCGGTAAACGCTCCGCTACCGACCACCTGGGTCAGTACTCCTGCCGCGTCGTGCTGCGTGACGCCATTTCCGGCGAGCGACTTCGCCATTTCATTAAGCTTGCCTGTGGTTTTTCCGGCGTAACTTCCGGTCAGAATAAGCTGTTTATTGAACTCCTCACTTTCTTTCGCCCCCTCATAGTACGCCTTACCCAGTCCGTAAACCGCCGCAGCCACACCGCCAACCAGCCCGCCGAGCATCATGCCCTTCGGCGACATCAGTTGCTCAATCCACCCGGCCCGGTTGGCCAGCGTGATACCGGAACCGCGAAGGGCGCCCAAATTTCCCCGTGCCAGTTCACCAATCAGTACGCCTATCTCGCGGCGCGCCATTGCTGATTTCAGTCCCAGTGCATGAGTGGATTTTGTTGCGGTATCCAGTTTGCGGATATAGACATCGGCGGCACTGCTAACCCCCAGTTCAGCCGCCTTCACCCGCAGCAACTCAGTACGGGAGAGGCCCTGTACCGCCGTCTGCTCTTTCAGTCGACGTATAAACTGTGCTTTTTTCTGCGTGGCCAGCGCCTCCGCATCGGTAAGTTCGCGTGTCTTTGCAGCAGCTTCAGACACCAGCGCCAGATAATCGCCCTGTGAAATATCTCCGCGTCCTTTCGCCTGTCGTACCTGCGCCTGGATACGCTGTAACTCCTGCAGACCACCGCTTAACTGTTTTACACTGTCAATCTGACGGTAAAATGCCGCTGCGGCTGCATCCTGAGCCTGTGCAACCACCGCTGCCTGCGCAGCTTCCGCCCTTAACTTCTGATTCAGGTCGACAGCCCTTTCTCTGGCCTCGTTCGCCTCACGCGCCAGTTGTGCCATAGCGTCACTCTGTGTGCGTGTGGCAACCTGTGATTGCGCCATAGCGGCACTGATACTTTTTGCCGATGCCGCCACACTTCTGGCGCTGGACTCCATACATCGCTTGATGCGTTTTTCAACGAGATCACTGCTGTCCACCAGCTTCCCCAGCCCGTTACTGGCAGTCTGAAGACCGGCGGCAACTTTAGCTGTATCAACATCCATGTTGATGACGATATCACCGACTTTCTGGCTCAAATCTCACTCCTCCCGGAATACCGACTGCCACTTCAAGCAGATCCTGCTCCGTCATGCTCTGTACCGCTCCGGGTAATGTCAGCAAACTGAAGTCCGCTGCATCGATTTCTTTCCCCGTCACCAGCATGAACACCTGCGCTTTCAGCGTGGAAAACTCCGCATCCAGCAGGGCATCACTGAAACTGTTTTCCCGAAAGAAATCAGCCCACTCACTAAGTTCAGTTGAACTCATTTCGTCCAGCATCCGGCGCCAGTCAGGCCGCCGGAACTCCCGGGCCAGTTGCCGGACAAAATGAAGCTCATTATTCAGGACTTTTCCGGCGTCATGTCCTCTGATTCATTACCTGAATCACTGGCGTTATCTTTCTTATCCGCAGACAGCCCGCTGAGCATCAGAACACTTTCTGCGCCTGCGTCCAGCGCCTCATACGACCACTTCGCCTGTACTGACTGATAAAGCGTGTCTGCATCCTGAGAAGAATCACCATTCAGAAGCGAGCGGGATACCAGCCAGGCATTAATTTCCAGTGCCATTTGCATATAAGCCACGCGCTTATCCGCTTCCGTCGCACCATCCATATCCGTGTCATATTTCGCAGTACGTTTCTGGATGAACTCCAGGTACTCAATACGTTGCAGGCCGGATAACTCGAACAATGCCACCGACGCATCCCCCCGGGTAAACGTCTCTTTCTTTAAAAACATGATTTATTCCTGAAAAAAATGCCCCAAAACAGGACGAGAGGTGGGTTATGCCTGAACAGTAATATCCGCAATAGCGGTAAAATTACCGTCTGTTGTCATGCCAATAATTTTCACTGTACCTACCTTAACACCTTTTACAGTGGCAATATTTTCCGCCTGCGTGACGGTGGCTGTAGTCGGATCTGACGTTGCGATACGCAGTGATTTATCTGTCACGTTATCCGGTTTCACCGTGAACGTAACCGCTGTTGTGGCGCCGACCTTCACGGTGGCATTTGTCGGTTCCACTGTCAGTCCGGTAACACTAACCACTTCCGGTGCATCCTCTTCAGCCATGTACGGACGGCCCACACTGGTAATTTTTACTGTACGGGCGATCTCATCCTTACTCTGCACCGTTTTCCCCAGCGAGCTCACCCAGCCTCTGAACACATCAACAGTGCCGTTCGGATACTTGATCCGGAATCCGCGCTTCTGCCCGGTCGTGAACAGTTGAATAAGCTTTTTCTGTACGTCCTCACCTGGCTTCCACGCCAGCGTCACAGAAGTATCCCCGGCAGACTTCTGTCCCTGTGTGGTACTTTTCCAGTCAGCGTTCTCGTCATCAAGATAGTTATTATCTTCTGCATCTGCCGTCAGTTCTCCCGGCTGCAGGTCTTTTACGTTTGCCAGCCTCAGCCAGTTATTATCACTTAGCGGGCTGGCGAACGGATCACCCTCGCTGTTGTACATCCAGAATGTGGTATTTGCGCCTTTTACCGGCGCAAGTGGATTAGGAATTGTCGTGTCTGTCATTCTCTTTTCCTCTACATGGAATAGGTGATGTCGTAACTCAGATCGGCTGACCCCCACATCGCCATTTCATCGTCTCGCTGATAGTTATACCCCTGCGCCGACATTGTCCGGATGATGTCACCCAGTCCCGCCACGCTCCCCAGTGCCGGATACACCCTGTTCTCCATCTGTTCATCCAGGGCGCTGTCCGGTGCAGTGGCTTTCAGAAATACTTCCACATGTAGCACCGCGCTCCAGATATCACCGTCCACCTCAGTACCGGTATACTGAGCATCACTCAGGTACACCGCCACCGCAGGTAACTCATCCTCCTCCACCACGACCGGACGACCGTCAAAAAACGTGGTGGAGCCATCATCGGTCTTTTTTAATGCGGCAATAATGGCCTGCCGTACTGCACTGTGTCGGGTCATTTTTTAGTGAATCTCCTCAGTTCATAACTGATTTCATGCTTCAGCTCTTTGGGCATCTCCGTTTTCATCTGTAAAACAACCTGCGTGTTGAACGCATGGCGCAATGCATCAGCAACCGGGATTTTCACCACATTAAGTGGGTATCTTCCGGCACCGGAACGCTCAAATACCTGCCACCATCCGTTCGGAGCCTGCGCAATAAACCCCCGGTCAAAACGGTATTTTCCTATACGTAGCGGCTTACCTTTTCTCCCCCTCATCGGGGTTGATGGTGGCGAACTCAGTAACCTGATGGCAGTCAGCGGATCACAGTTCACATAAATGTTGGCAAAAGGCTTGTCCGCTCTGGCCAGCCTGACTCTGGCGCGACGTCTTACCGTTCTGACGGGAATACCCTGCCGTCGGTTGTCTCCGGCCACCACCAAAGCAGCAGCACTGCGAACTGACACGCTGACCACCCGTTTTGCCACCCGGTTAATGGCCCGAATTTTTGCCCGGGTCACATATCCACGATCAATTTCTTTAAGTACTGAAATGGCCTCTTTAAGCCCCTTTACCTCCATTGTTCTCCTCCAGAGTCAGTTGTGGCTTACCGTTAAAACGCCGGATACGGGTCACGGTAAACTCACTGCCCCGCAGTACCACCCTGTCTCCCCGGCGCGGGATAACGTTGCCTGAAAACACCACTACGTTTTTTCCGTTTCCTTCAACAGGCCCCAGTTCAGCCAGAAAATCAGACTCCACCACTATGCAGTCAGTCCCGTTGATGTTGACCTTCATGCCGAAGCGTTCTGCGATAAGTGCATCCATGCGCCTTTTCATCCCGTCAAAAAGGTCAGCCATTAATTTTTACCGGAACGGTTTCATCACCGTTTGCCGCTGGCGCCCATACCACCCCGACATATGGCAGGCTGCCGGTTGCATCCGTCTGAACCACGTTATCCTTCAGATACACTTTTTTCCCGACGGCAATATCCTCTGTTGTCAGTTTTGGTATGCTGAATACCCCTTCTGCGATGCCGGTTCCGGCGCTCCCGGCGGCAATATCGGTAACAGCCACAGCGAACATATCGCCGACCTGTACCAGATCTCCGCTCTTTAGTGACGTGGTCGCCACAATTTCAATCGTTTTGCCGTCTTCCACGTAATTCTTAGCCACGGTTATTCTCCTTTCCGGCACGCCGTGCCGGATTTCAGGTATAAAAAAAGCCCGTCAGGGCCGTATCGCTTAATGTCTGCTTTTAGTGGGTTATACGGTGCATTTCACCATGCCGCGATAATCCACCGGCGCAACGCCCGCATCAATACGAACTTTCGTGGTTACGCCATCCACCGTGAATCCTTCCTGCTGGTCGATATACGGCTCATCCACGCCGTTAAGGTAAGCCACCTCAACGGTATCGCTGCCTTTTGCTGCAGTAAGATAGAAAGTGGACTGACTGGCGTCATCAAGACGAGGCTCCGCGATCACCGTGGCGAAATCTTTCACCGGGTTAATGATCCCGGCGTTAATATCCGCCCCCTTGACACTGACAGATTTAATCACCTGATTTGAAACAGACTCCATCGCCGTCGGCACCAGTACAAATGCCGGACGGATATTGAGGTGGCGATCGCCCTCTTTCTGCATCCGCATTAGCTGGCGCGCTTTATCCAGGGACGCCACATCCATAACGGCTTTTTCAAGGACGTTTGCGTGTTTCGTCTTGTCAAACAGCGCCACATTATCACTGGACAGTTTCTGGTTACTGATGAGAACGTCATAAACCAGATCGGCAATGGTGGCTTTTGCCGCACGTCCCAGCTTCATCGGGACATCCGTCAGCATATTCATATCATCATTGATGATGGCCTGGCGGGTAATGCTGAACAGCTCCCCATAGGTAGCGAGCGCAATGGTCGCCTGTTTATCCCCTGTGGTGACGTATTTGTATTCCGCTCCTTCACGAACCTGACGCAGTGAACTGAATCCCCCCATACCCACACGGTGCGCAATCCTGAAATCAGACAACTGTCCTTTTTTGGTCCAGGCATCGAAGGTTTCCGGCGCTTCCTGCCAGCCCTGCAGAATGGACTTGTTTGCAACATCCAGCAGAATGTTACCGAAATCGGAGGTGCTGTGCGTAAATGCCATGCCGATCATCTGCATGGGATTCATGCTGGACACGCCTGTACCCCTCGCCACCAGCGAAATTCGCGCCAGTTCACGCAGGGTCATACAGTTGTACGGGTTATCCTTCTGCGCTTCTTCATAGCCTGCGCGGGCCATCACGGCAGCGCGAACGGCGTCGCCGGTAATATTACCGTTTCCGGTATACATCCCGGCATGAAACTCTGCGCGATTCTGCGGACCGTTCAGCTGGTTAGTCGGCGTAATACCTTTCGCCATCTCGGCCAACAGTCTGTCCTTCGCCATTTCCAGAGAGCAATCCACATCAGCAATGCACTTTGCCATCAGCGAGGCATAACGATCGCCGGAAAGTGAAAACACATTCTGAATGCCGGTGATACGGTTACGCTGTTCTTCCTGCAGGCGTGCGCGAATGGCATTTTCATCTACAGTCACCAGCGACTGAGCCTGCGACTGAATCTGTGACTCAGGGGCTTTTGCCTGTGGCTGCGGTTGCGCGCCTGCATTGCCCTGCGGGGCGATAATCATACCTTTAATGCTCTGTGGCATATGCTCAAACTCCTCAACACGTTTTGAATGAATACAGGCCATTGCTTTTACAGGCTGTATCAGTTTGTCGGCAAACCCTTCACTGACGCACTCCGCGCCGCTCATCCAGGTCTCCTTTGCCAGCATGGCAGCAATATCTTCAGGCGTTTTTCCAGTTTTTTCGGTATAGATGGGGATAATGACGCTTTCGATCTTGTCAAGCAGGTCAGCATATTCCCGGATATCCTCCGCCTCACCCCCCGCCACTCCGCGCGGCTTATGAATCATCATCATGGCGTTTTCCGGCATAATGATGGGATTACCTACCATCGCAATAGCGGATGCCATTGAGCAGGCCATTCCATCGATATACACCGTTTTTTGCGCCGGATGATTTTTCAGGAGGTTATAAATGGCTATTCCGTCCAGTACTGCTCCGCCAGGTGAATGAATATGCAGATTTATCCGGTTAATCTGTCCCAGTGCAGCCAGTTCTTCTGCAAACCAGCGAGCCGAAATTCCCCATCCACCAATCTCGTCATAAATGCGGACTTCCGCCGTGTTATTGGCTGCAGCCCTGATGGAATACCAGCTATTACTGCTTCCCTCCCCGCGTCCGTTCCCTGCTGTCATCACCGGCGGCATTTTTATCGCCGCCACTGTTGTCTTCACTTCCGGCATTATCCTGTTCCCCCGGGTCATGTGCCGGATCAGTATCAAATACCAGTCCCAGCTTACGGTTTTCGTCAATTTCCGCCTTACGGCGGCGTTTCACTTCAGCAGGTGCGCCGCCACGGGCACGCACCCAGTCACTCTCTGTTGCCGCCCCGCCGCGTATCAGTATCCTCCAGGCATTCGCCTCTTTCAGCGGATCTATCCACGGCATAACCGGACCGGAATACACGACATTAAACAGGGTCGCCATGTCCGTGTCCGTCGGCACATCTATCACACCCGCCGTAATCGCCGTCGCCAGCCATCGCCGGTAAACCGGGCGACTGACGGCAGCAATAAAATTATCCTGTAGAATGGCGTATCCCTCCTGAGCCTCCACCAGCTCCTGACGCTGGGCGCTGTAGGTGCCGTCGTAGTTTCTAGCAATAGAAGAAAAACTTCCGCGTACACCTGCGGCAACCGCCCGCAGTTGCCCCATACGGAAAGACTCCAGGTTGGCATTTGGCCTGTCAGATTTGATGGTGCCGATATCCTCTCCCGGCAACAGGTCTTTCAGAATGGTGCCGGGTTCAATATCCAGATCGCGGTCTTTATCCGCATAATCTGGCGCGTCACCATCCTGTACCATTGCGTCACTGCGCCGGATAAACATGGCAAAAGCCGCCGAAATACGCGCGGCCAGCCTTTCACTGTCCTCATACTCCTTCAGATCCAGCAGCCGGATAATAACCGGCGCCAGCAGCGTGACGCCCCGCGCCTGATTCAGGCGACGGGTGAATTTAAGATGCAGCATATTTTCTGCATCGATAAGCTTGGTGGCCACCATAGCGGTGGCAAATCCCGGCCAGGATTTACAGACGATGTAACTTTTTGGCCTTTGCCAGTCGTTAAAATAGATCCCCTGAATCAGATTATTTGTACTGTCCGTCTGTTCCATCGAGACATAATCCGGTTCCATCGCCTCAAGCCAGAACGGTACGCCCGCCACCGGCTCAAGCCCCGGCATTTTTCCCGCCACCATCTGGGAGAACACCTCCCCGTCCCGCAACCATGTGCGTAACAAAAGGCGCTCCAGTACCGGGCGCGTATATTGTCCGGTCACGTCCGGCGACACGGACCACTCTGCCCATCTGGCGCGGATTTGTTCCGCCAGCGCGTTATTCAGCGTTCCGGCCACCGTCAGTGGTTGTGGCTCAACGATGATCCCCTTAGCCCCGATAACGCGCTCTTCCATCTTATCGAGCGCCCCCACCACCAGATCGTGATTGTTATCGAACCAGCGGGCCTGCTCCCGCAGGGACTTTCCGGCAATCTGGTTTAGTTGATTGGCGTTGCGGTTTTCACGCTTAATTTTATGTGTCCGGGTGGGTATTGCAGCCTCGTAAGCTTTTATTACTGCCCGCGATCGGAGTCTTGATACAGCCCATCCCGGCGACATCATGCTGATAGCTTTATCGATAAAATTCATGACAACCTCGCCCGGGTGAAAAGCCGTCGCGGATTATTTAACCGCTGTAACCTGTCTTCAATCTCGCGGCGCCCCTTCCTGATTTCCTCCAGGCTTTCCATTGTCATTGACTGACCGTTAAGCATGATGGACTTGCCTTTCAGTACAGCAAGCTCGGCCTCCAGATAGGCGTTGTACAACTCCTGTAGCCCTGCCCTGGTCATAACCACCCTCCTCCGGAACCACCGCCCCAGGCGGGTAAAATTTTTTTCTTCCTGGCTTTCACGGCTTTCTCTCCTCCTTCGTGTTGCTCCTGCTGGCGAACCTCAACAGGCTGCGTGGTTTTTGCGGCGTCTTTTTCCGGTAAACGAGCCCATCCTGGTGGTTTTTCCCAGTTGATTCGCTCATAGCCACGGAGAATAGCCAGCGCGTGGGCGTAACACATCAGATCGAGCGCCTCGTTATTACCGCGTCCCGGTTTTTTCCACTTTCCGTCTGCGCTGCGCTCTTCATAGGTCAGTTCCTCGTAGAACCACGGCCCCAGCCAGTCAGGAAAATGAATGTAATTCGCCCCCGGCTCCTCACGCTCCAGTGCGGCAGCTACCCTGTCTTTCAGGGCATTGGTCTGTAACAGATACAACGGCACATCCCCCCTGGCTTTTGCCCGACGTTCTGAGCGTTCGGTGTTATCGGGATAGGTTTTGGTGATCAGCTTCTCGCGTCGGGTACTGTCTCCCTTGAACAGATAAACGCGCCCGGCAACGCCTTTTCGCTTACACCTTCGCCAGAACGCGTAGGCATTATCGGTAACACCGTCTTCACCACCTGAGTCCACCGCCATTGCCAGTACCGGCATAAACTGTTCAGGATCTGCCGCCAGCGGATACGTCTTTTCCAGCACATCCGTTTTCAGCAAATCCCAGTCTTCCGGTCTTGCAGCCGGATTGACAGGCTGGCTTTCGCCATCCTCATTCACTCTCAGGGAATAACGGATGTTGTAGCGGTCAATGATCCAGCGTTCACCATATGCGCCATAGCCCACTACCTGGACCACAAAGCGCCGCTTTTTACCGCCCTGTACGTCAACGGTTGCCACAATAAAACGCACCCCGTCAGAAACGGTACGTTTTGATACGTCCTCAGCGCGTGCCATCAGCGCGTCACCGCTGCGTGCCTCCAGCGAGCGACGGGACTGATAGGGTAATCCCCAGTCCGTATTGATGACGGCTTTCAGGGTTTCCTCGCTGCCGGTTCGTTCGTATTCCTCTTCGGCGGTCAGCAGCTTGTAAACCAGTTGCGCCCAGGTCTGATAAGCCGCCGCCGGTCCCTCCATCCAGAAACTGGCGATACGTGAGCGGCGGGCTTCGCCGGTAATATTGCCGTCGCGGTCAATGTGCTGACCTTCCCGCAACCAGACGCCACGATTATTCAGCTCACGCTTCTGCTGTGGTTCAGTCAACTTATGGCAGTGTGGGCACTGAATCCGCGCTGCTTCACTGGCCTCCATAGGGTCGGCAATATGGCGATAGCCGGTCATATTCGCCATTGATGGCTGAAAATATTCGCCACAATGCGGACACGGCCAGTACCAGCGACGACGATCGCCACGGTTGTACAGGGAAAGTATTCCTGTGGTCGGCGGTGCTTCGTGCGGTGATGACGGTTTCCATCTGGTATCGGTAATTTCCCGCCCCGGCGAGCTCTCCACCAGTGTCATACCCAGCGACATAAACGTTGTGGTACGCTTCGACGCCAGCGAGAATGCATCCCCCTCACCATCAACATCTTCGGGGAACCGATCGTAGTCAGTCAGCGCCACACATTTAAAATCCGAAGACGAAAAAACATTGATTGATGGCCAGCCAATTTTCAGAAACGAGCCATCACGAAACGTTTTATCATGCACATTATTATCGTTACGGTGAGGGCTGAGTCTTCTTGCTATCGCCGGACTGTGGCGAAACATCTTTGCCAGACGCCGCTTTGAGTGCTCCTGCGCCTTGTCCTGAGTCATCTGAACCACCAGCATGTCAGACGGATCGCAGACAATATTGTAGGAAATCCAGCCGTCAATCAGCCCCAGCGTCTTACCGGTTCTTGCCGGGGCGACAAATACCACGGCATCGTAGCTGCGTGATGACAGGCAGTTCATGGCTTCCACCACATAGGGGGTCAGGGTGGATTCCCATGCCACAGAATTTCCCGCATCGCGTGGTACGCGCATATATTTTCTGACCGCATCCGATATTTTCATCCTGCGCGGCGGCCTGAACATCGATGAGATATCACATCCGGCAACAACGGCAGAGGCTAAACTATTCCTGCTCTTCCTCTTGCCCTTCGTCACCGTTGTCATCATCATCTCCGTTTATAGCATCCGCGCAGGCCTGGTATGTCATGCTGGCCAGATCTTCCCTGAGTTGATCAATAATTTTTTGCGTCATTTCCAGCGCATCAGGCGGCAATGCCGCATCCCTTTCCAGTAAGTCCGGCAGTACCTCCAGTGTCTTGACGACCGTTTTTGCCATGACAGCATAAACGCTCAGCACCTCGCTGGCCGGGATCAGAGTTCTCATCTCCTTTTCCAGCTCAATACGCGTCATTTCCGACTGAAACCATGCCCGTCGATCTGAGGGTTTCATCTTATTGGGGTCATTCTCCCCGGTAACAGCCGGCATCGTCATCATGGCGGTCAGAATATCCACCAGCCGGTAGATTTTCAGGTTACTACCGTTCCCACCTGAGGTTTTTACGCCCTTCAGCCTGCTGGCGATGGTCTGTCGGTGTGCACCAGTGATGGCCGAAAGCTGTGTGATGTTTAATTCGAGGCTTTTAATTTCCTGATCCACAGTCGTGCTCTTTTCCTGTATACGGTGAAAATGGCGTTCAGTGTCGAACAAAAAACGTACCGCCTCGACACTGAAAACAGTAAATGTATTGATTTTTAAGGTTATTTTTCAGTGCTGACAGAGACTAAAAAATCAAAAATCAGCCGATTCCCGCGAGCCCGAAGCCACCCGTGGCGCCCCCTGCCCGGGAGTACCTTTTTAATACAGTCACCATTGGTTACTAGTTTTTCCTGCATTACCGTGGCATTGGGTGCGAATGTACGCCTGCGCCCCTTCCAGTTGCTTTTGCATCGTCTTCACTCGCTCTTTGAGGGCGAAATAATCCCGTTGAGCGGAGTCTGCCAGTCTGGGGCTGGCTGCATTATCCATGCGGGCGGTGGAGGTGGATTTACCTGTCGGCACTGCGGGGCATGTTGCGTTGACGTACAGGCGACGGCGGCCAGCGGCAACATCATCGCGCAAAGCATCATTCTCAGCTTTCGCATCGGCTAATTCCTTCGTGTATTTTTCATCGAGGGCGGCAACGTCACGCTGGCGCTTAGTCATGTCGGTAATTGTCGCGTTCGCCAGCGTCAGCCTATGAGTAACGGTATCGCGCTGCTCTTTGTAGGTGATGGCGTTATTTCGGTAGTGATTTGCCAGCCGACCGGCAACAATTAGCGAGACAAGCAACAGGCCAACAAACATCGTTTTCCAGTTGAACATCATGACAGGAACAGAGCACGCTCCGCCTCACGCCGACGGGTAAGCCCGTTCAGTACTTTGCCACCAGCCTTATTCCAGCGCAGGAACTCATCAGCGGCGCCAGCGTAATCACCAGCGTTTAGCTTCCGCAGCAGAGTTGATGAGGATAATGTCCGGGCGCCGAGGTTGTACGCGAACGACACCAGCGCATCAAACTGGCCTTGCGTCAACTTGACCTTAACCAGTCTGGACACATCATTTTCATAACCGACTAAACCAGTGTTAAGCAAGCGCTCGGCAGTAGCCTCGTCAATCATCATTCCGGGCTTAACTGGCTTACCGTCAACAGAGTGGGTCCAGCCATAACCAATCGTCCAGGGATCTCCCCCCGTTCCCGGGTCCGGATAAGCTGTCAGGCTACAACCTTCAAACTCTTTGATTAGGGTAATGCCTTTTTCACTGATTCTCATCATTAACCCCTGCACGTTTTTTGAGTGCGCTAATTGCGATTTCGCGCAGCTTGTCCACACCGACAAAGCCAATAATTCCGCCAACGAAAGGCGAAATGGAAACCGGCAGGCCTACCACATCAAGCGCACTGGTGACACATAAGGAAAGAGCGCCACACAGGACGCCCTCAAGCCATTTATTTTTACGGGTGGCGCCGTCGTATATCAGTCGGCCGTAGGCAATGAGTCCGGCCATTAACGCCCCAAGTATCTGGGGCCACGCATTTTTGAGTCCGGTCAAAACCGCAGCCCAGAATTCAGGAGTCTTGTCATTCATTTTCATAAGCCTCACCTCCGATGATTTCGGATGGTAACTAGAGTGAGTGAAATGGTTGGGTTGCAGGGTTTAATATCTTGTAAAACAGGATTGCCTGTGGTTGCAGAATCTGAAAGTAAAATCACGCAGAGTACAATTTTAATGGAGGTGAGGCACAAATACTGCAAATTTAGCTTTTAGTTTAATTGATTGCGTGCTGAGTGAATTCTGTTTGACAAAAACATGCTATTTATAGAATGTTAATTCCATGTAATAAAAAGGATGTGTAACTCATCATGCCAACGGGAATTAAACCAATATTTATCAATAATATGATGTCAACATATGGATTATCCCATCCTCATGACAGCAAGGTATTTCCAGACCTTCCAGAACACCAAGATAATCCTTCGCAATTACGCCTCCAACATGATGGTCTTGCTACCGATGATAAAGCCAGGCTGGAACCAATGTGTCTTGCTGAATACCTTATCTCTGGACCAGGAGGAATGGATCCTGATATCGAAATTGATGATGATACCTATGATGAATGCCGTGAGGTGCTATCACGCATACTTGAAGATGCATACACTCAAAGCGGGACATTCCGCAGACTGATGAATTATGCCTACGATCAGGAATTGCGTGATGTAGAACAACGCTGGTTGCTGGGAGCCGGAGAAAACTTTGGTACTACCGTAACTGATGAGGACCTGGAGAGTTCAGAAGGCAGAAAAGTGATTGCCCTCAACCTGGATGATACAGACGATGATTCAATACCAGAGTACTATGAAAGTAATGATGGCCCACAACAATTTGATACAACACGCTCATTTATTCACGAAGTTGTACACGCGTTGACTCACCTTCAGGACAAAGAAGACAGTAATCCAAGAGGCCCGGTAGTCGAGTATACCAATATCATTTTAAAAGAGATGGGTCACACATCACCACCAAGAATCGCCTACGAATTTAGTAATTGACACTCATCAAAAAATGCAAAATCCCACGATGCTACAACACAGTAACCAGTTCAGGTCTGAGCTAATACAGGTCAGCAGTCCATAGACACTGGCTCCTGTCAGGATGCCACCTGCTAACCCAGTACCAGAAATCGATTCGGACATTCATCCCCCTCTGGTTGTGTGGGGCCTCTCAGTTATGAGGGGAAATAATAAATATCCTCCGGCATAGCCGGAGGATATTTATTCATAAAGAACACAATTAAGAATAATACCGATTTAATTAAAATAACTTGATCTCACAGTTGAAGAATGAATAATAGCGAGCCCTGCCAAGGCAGGGCATAGAAATAACCAACGAGAAGAAATAGGTAGGAACTAATGAAAAACACCGCTCTGGGTAAGTTCATTTTTATCGTCGGCACCGCGTTACTGCTCGGTGGCTGTAGTGGCATGGTCATGCCTCCCTATGCCACCCACGGTACATCGGTCGGAATCATTGCGCCAGCGGGAGGCTATAGCGAGTGGCACACGGATAGCCGCAACCACACCACAGGAGACAGTCACAGCCAGTCACAGGGAAACTGCACCCAAAGTGAAGATAGCCAGCTCAGCGAAAATAGTCTCACACGGACACACCAAAGCAACTGTAACACCCGTAGTCAAACCCACAGCAGTAGCACCAGCAAAACCCGCTCCAGCAGCGTCGGTTTCAGCGTCGGGGGGCCTGTTGGTGCTAGCATAGGGTTGATCAAGCAGATGGAGTCGATGAACCGTGCGCCAGCCAACGATATGAGTAGTAATGAGATGTTCAAGAATTTCGGTTTCTAGCACATAACGCCACCTGGTACCGTTGTGGTGTCTGGCCCGGCGGCTATCTGTAACGACTCACAATCGAAAAAAGTCAGACTCGCAATCAGCGCAAAAATAGATTGTGAGTCCATTGAATGGGGATCGTTGTGCATTTTCATAAGCCTCGCCCCCGATAGCTTGGATGGCGCTGTATTTGTAAGGGTGAGAGGCCCTCGGGCGGGGTTTTAACAACGAAGCATGTAGATGATGATTTCCGAGGGCTGAATAAAAAAACCGGCGAAAAGCCAGGAAGATGTAAATAAGGCCATTTCGACTCTGTGGACGAAGATACCCTAACATTAGTTTGATGTGTGGCAATTCTTACCGAGGGTGTTGAGCAATCCTCTCTAAACTATTTCTGCGAGGCTATATAAAGTTCATGAGTATCAGCTAACTGCACAAATTTGTACTTAATAGCCCCCAATAAAGTACCTAATCTTGTATGACCCTCCATAAGGTGTAAGCCGCTCTCTCCAGGAATAATAAGCGAACGCTCAATAAACATCGGTGGTTCAGCCCATGTACCGAATTTAAGCCAATGGTTTGCAACCTCTTCACGGGCATCAATGCAAAACTTGCTGCCGCAGGCATTAAAGTCTTCTGAAATCTCGAGCATGTAATCAGGATATGTGGCATTTCTGCCAAACTTTGTAAACTCTGCTGTTTTCAATCTGACCAAATCCCACTTCAGTGATTTAAGATTTAGATGCCCATACAAGGTTTGAAATTCAGAATTATTAGATAACCCACAATAAATTTGCTTAAAAATTTGTTCTGGAGCTTCGATCCCATATTGCTCACGAAGGATGGCAATTCCTTCTTCTTCCTTATACAACGGGTCGGGACCAAAAACTTGAAATAAATCACGATAAAACATCATCAATTCCTATTGCTGATTAATACAAAAATCCCGTTCCTCAGCAGGCTTGCATATTTTAGGCATGATATCAAATTTACATGAAATATATGTATTTCAGTTCGGTTTTGCAAGACTTATATCCAAATTTGTCGCCTTTTGTTGTGAACGCGATCGTGTTACGGAGATAAGCGCATCACTATCAAGCCGTTTAAAGCTGTTACGCATTACTAACCAATGAGACATGTACGTCTCTGTCCAGGTAGATTTTGCCACGCCCATCAGTTCCGCCAACGTTTGGTACTCATACGTCTCACGTCTGGCCAGTTCCGCCTTCACATCCTGCGCAGCAAGCCAGATGAGCTGGCGCAACCGTGCTAAAGTCTTCTTCGCAACTCGCTTCCCTTCCAACTGCTGGCTGAATTTTTCCCAAGCCCATCGAGTTACAGTGACCTGATATTCCCAGCAGGTGTTTTCACTGTAATTCCACAATAGCCAGGCCTTATTATGTTCTTCGAGTGACAAAAGCGCACGGCGCCATGAGGAAGTGGAGTATTCTACGGGCTGCACAAGCGGAATTGCGCTTCCTTTCGCCAGTGATTGCTTACCAGCAATCGGTGGATTATTCAGCGTTATCATTTTTCCGGTCACTTCATCCCTGATACGCTGTTTTTTTCGGGGATAGTTTTTCGTATAGAGCTGGGCGTTCTCCAGCCATGCCTGCAACTGACCTTTCGTGGCGCCACTCAGATCTGCAGTCGCCACGATGAGCTGCTGTCGCACATATTCCAGATATTGTGTATTCATACGGTACCGCCCGTTATCTTCACGTAGTTTTTCAAAATCCGGTAATCGATCAGGATGGAACCCGGAAATGGTATAAGCACAACTGCTACCAGCGAGCACGGAGATGATCGGCAAAGTAGGATTCGAATGTCATGCCGCCTCCAGCTTTTTTAGCGCACGCAGATCCGCCAGTGCAGCGATCCTGATTTCTTTCAGCTCCTCAACCGTCCAACGTTGCGGAGTATTATTGCTCTCAAGTTCCAGCACCTCCGCCTCACCGTAACGCTCAACCTTCACGCCACGGCGCCGGTATCCCGCCACCAGCTCATCCGCCTCTTCGGTGGTACACACCGGATGCTGAAACCATGTCATTTTCATGCGAACTCCAGCAGATGCGCGGCCACATTTTCAACTTCTTCCAGAGAGGAAAATTTACGAAACAGAATCCAGTTCCACAGGACGTTCAGCACAGCTTTATAGACCTGTTGAAACTCGGTTTCGTCCATACTGGCGAATGCTATGGATTTCGCCCGGCGCCCGCGACTGCCATCCGGATAAAAATGCTCGGTATAAAACCCGGCCTGAACGGTTACCCATTCCCGGAAGGCATCGAAAGACTTAAGAAGGGCGACGTCCCCGGTTCGCAGGGTAGCTACGTTATGGAGGTACTGTTCCGCCGCCTCGTTAAGGGCCGGGGTATATTCCTGGCCTGCGGAGTCGCAAAGAAAATTAACGAACCCGGAGATAAGTTTCTGTTCCCGCGATGTGACCGTGCCGCCCGTTGGCATCCAGTAGTCGAAACCAAGCTGAAGGAGTTTAAAAAATCGTTTATGAAAGGCGTAGTTGCGGACACGTTTAAAATCGGCGTGTATCCACTCACCGATTTTTACTGAGCGCAGGAAACCCCCACTCTCCGGCGTCGCCGGGAGCAGAAGCCCTGATGAGGTTTGCTTGACCAGTTGTAAATGCGCCATCGTTCTCTCCGTTGGCGCAGTAGATTGGGAGTTCAGCCCGCAGACGAGTATAACAAAGGATGATTATTCATGATAACCGGCCCTGATAGTCAGCTCATTAATCAGGGTATCGCTCCCCATGATGTCATTTTGCAACAACGGCAGAAACCGGACATAGCGGCCATCCCGATACATCAATGACCTGTTGCAGTCAGGAAAAAAATCCATTTCAGCAATTACTGTCATGTCATCACGGCGAATAACAGCATATTTACAAGTGAATGTTTTATTTAAATTTTTCACGGTGTCTCCATAGATAACGAACTTGAGCATTTTTAAAGCATCTTCATTCTCAACATGAATATATAGGAGACTATTAATTATCATCATCAATAAATATGTCTATTTTTTGACCATATGCAATGACATTTTCTCTGTGTTCTATTTATAATCTTATAACTGGTTATTTTTTGACATGCTCATTTCCCGGACATTAAAAAAACCGCCGACGCAGGTATTAAGTGCGGGTACATTGAGGTTGTCTGACACATCACAGGTGATGGAGATTCATCCCCCAAGGTCTCTTACTTAGCAATGAAGACAACTACCTCCTCTCTGTCTGGCCGGTTCGATCGCAGTCTCTCCTCGTTACTGGTGCAGTCACTGTGACAGTGATGCAGATGATAATCAGGACGATTAACATCGCTGCGGTTGACTTATCCGGCAAAATTATGCTGCCATGATGCCAGTTAACCATACTGGCATCATGGCCAACCGGCATCGAAAAGCATGTTGGCCAGACTCGCAGGCCATTGAATCACGCAACAACCAGTTACTGTCATCTGATGAAAAAGGCTGTGCATAACAGAATCAGAACTGACTGGTATCAGGGCCATGTTCTTCAGCAGCAAATACATAAGATGAAGCAAGATATAAAGAATGAAGGGAAAATAGAGTATAAAAAACGTACAGAATTGTCTGAAGTAACTTCCCTGCAGCATTGACGCCGCAGGGAATCTATTTATGGTGTAACTATATTGAACCAGAACTCAAACTTGTCCATATAGCCCAGCATCTCATCCAGTTTCGCAGCATTACCGGTAACGTTGACTTCTCCTTTATCTTGAGCCTGCTTCAGAGTTTCTTCCTTCAGGATAATTTTATTCAGCGTGTCACGGTTCAGAGTAATCGTGGCATCAGCATCTTTCGCTTCAGCATTAGCCGTGTGGTTCAGCACGCCATTTTCCAGCTCAAGCTTGTACTTTCCGCCGTCGCTGCCAAGGTCAATATTAAATACCGCCCGGGCATTACCCGCTTTTTCACCGTTGATATGTACAGCCAGAAAGTCGAAGAACATTTCAGGGGTCATCGCCCGAACGGTATCCGGACTTGCTGTATTTGGCGTCGGACCTTTAACCACACCGTTACGCAGCTCCTGCGCACCGGTCAGGTAGAAGTTACGCCATGGACCAGATTCAGCCTGATACCCCAATTGCTCCAGCGCATCGGCTTCAAGGTTACGTGCATTCTGGTTATTTGGATCGGCAAACACGACCTTACTCACCACCTGAGCAACCCAACGGTAGTTCCCCTGGTCAAAGTCTGCTTTAGCTTTCTGAAGAATCGCATCGGCACCGCCCATGTATTCAACAAATTTCTTGGCCGCTTCTTCGGGTGGCAGCTCATCAAGGGTTGCCGGATTGCCATCGAACCAACCGAGATACAGCACATACGTTGCTTTTACGTCATGGCTGATGGAGCCGTAATAGCCGCGGTTGGCCCAGGTTTTTGCCAGGCTATCCGGTAGTTTAAAGTTGGCCGCTATTTCGTCGCGAGTCAGACCTTCATTGGCCATGCGCAGAGTCTGGTCATTGATATAACGATACAGGTCTCGCTGGCTTTTCAGCAGACCAACAACATTCTCGTTACCCCAGGTCGGCCAGTGGTGCTGGGCCATAATAATTTCAGCTTTGTCACCCCAACGCACTATAGCTTCGTTGATATATTTCGACCACGGCAACGGCTCACGAATTTTTGCGCCACGTAGCGAGTAAGTGTTATGCAGGGTGTGAGTGACGTCCTCTGCGGCTTCGATGAGTTTCTTCTCTTCGATGAACCACAGCATTTCCGAAGGGGCTTCCGAACCAGGGGCCAGCATAAAGTCGTAAGTCAGGCCATCAATCACTTCTTTCTGGCCGTCTTTATCGATGATATTAGTGGGCGCAATCAGTGTCACCGTCCCCGCAGAGGTGGTCGTCCCCAGTCCGGCGCCAACCTGGCCGGAGGCATCTGGTTTCAGGAGGTTGCCATACATATAGCTGGCACGGCGGCTCATCACGTTGCCGGCCATAATATTCTCGGCTACTGCTGCCTCCATAAAGCCAGCAGGCGCATACACTTTCACCTTGCCGGATTTCACGTCCGCTTCATCGACAACGCCACGCACACCGCCATAGTGGTCAACATGGCTATGAGTATAAATGATGGCGACAACAGGCTTATTGCCACGGTTTTTGAAATACAAATCCATACCGGCTTTGGCTGTTTCCGCAGAAACCAGCGGATCGACAACCGTAATCCCCTCTTTACCTTCGATAATCGTCATGTTGGATAAATCAAGGTTACGAATCTGGTAGACGCCGTCTGTGACTTCAAACAAGCCACTGATATTGATTAGCTGGGACTGACGCCACAGACTAGGGTTAACAGTGTCAGGAGATTTTTCCCCTTCTTTTATGAAAGCGTACTGCTGTGGATTCCAGATGACATTCCCTTGCTCTCCCTTAATCACCTCTTCAGGTAAACCAGCGATAAAGCCTTTATGGGCATTCGTGAAATCGGTGTTATCAGAGAAAGGAAGTTGGTTATAAAGCGCATCGTTAGCTTGCTTGGTTGAAGCAGTGGCACCTTTTGGGGCTTCCTGTGCAAATAAAGGTGTCAGCGCAGTGGAAGAGAGTAGCCCCGCCAGCGCAAAACTTTTAACGATCAACTTAAGTCTCATTTGTACCCCTCATGTAAAAATATTCTGTATCACTCAGTCTGGTAGATTAATTATCTGTTAATTCAAACAATTAAAGTTATTGCTGACCATTTTCTCTCTTTTAAATATAACCAAAACGTTACATTTCGCTATTTATGGATACAAATAAATCGTGTTTTACGTCAGCCAGTTCCATCCTCTTTTAGTAAGTGGGGTAAGCTCGCTTCCCGTTTCCGGGAGACAACTATAATTATTCCCCCTACTACAGAAGCTTTGACTATAAGTTCGTCACTGTGGAACAAAAATCATCTCATCAGCCAAAAATGCTGCCTGGCCTGATAGCTTTTCCATTTTTCACTGTGAGGTATCTGCGCACTACACTGGATAGTAATTATTCATTATATGAGGCGGTTAAGGATGGGGCAGGATTCGGACGACAGGCGCCGTACTTCCAGTGCTGGAAGGATATGGCAGGATCATAAAGATATGGTCACGCAAGCGCTACGTGTAAGTATTCCGTGGTTCACATTTGTGAATATCAGTTTTGCGCTTATCATTTTATTTCGCCACATACTCATCAGTGACTTTGACAAGTCGATCAGTGCACAGACTGGAATACTGCCTTTAATAGACGATATTATGGGCAGTATTATTGTTTTTTCGTTCCTGATACTCCTTTTCATTTACCGCCTTCCGGCCAGATTTACTCCTCTTTGTCTGGTGATGCTGCTGATTCTCAGTCTGATGTGGAGCTATTGTAGCTACTTTTTTATTGTCTGGTGGCAACTGCCTTTTGCCTGGCCTCTCAGTGTCATCCTTATGCTTACCGCGCTGGCTGCGCTTTATTATCATCTGCCAGCGTTGCTATTTTTCATCGTCCCGTTATGGCTGACCGCCCTGCTGGCCAGTGTGCAGCTTAACCAGTATGTGAATATCCGGTTTTTATTAGTCTGGCTTACTCTTACCACCATACTCATTTATGGTCGCTTTATCCTGCAGCGCTGGTTTGATGAAGCCTGGTTGCGTTACCAGGAAAACCGGATGCTTATCGCGCGTCTCGACGTTATGGCTCACCAGGATGCACTGACCGGGACCGCTAATCGACGTTCAATGGAAAGTTTTCTTGGGGATGCTCTCCGCCAGACGGAGCCGTTTGCACTGATCATGCTCGATGTGGACTATTTCAAAAACTATAACGACCATTATGGTCACCAGGCTGGCGATGCCTGTCTGGCAAAGGTGGCCGGGGTAATGAAGAGGTCGGTTCGTACTCCGGCAGACCTGGTGGCACGTTACGGGGGCGAGGAGTTTGTCGTTGTGCTGCCTTCGTCGTCGCTGAATGAAGCTGCACTGGTTGCTGAACGTATTCAGACAAACCTGCGTGAAACCGCAATGCCGCATGCAGCATCTGCGGTTAGCGAAACGGTCACCGTCAGTATGGGCATCACCCTTTCCACAGCCGGTGACACTGTTACCGGCATTATTGCCAGAGCGGACGAGGCCCTTTATCGGGCTAAACAACAGGGACGTAATCGTTGGGTAAAGTAAAACCAGTTGCCCGGTGTTTGATACAGATGATCACCTTGCCATACTCAGATAATTAAAACTGAATATTTGGAAGCAAAAAAGACAGTCGGACTCACGGAACCTTTGCGCTGGTACAGCCTGAATATCAGATAAAATTATGTCCAGCCGCAGACAACCAGTTGACAGTGGAATATTCCTGGTGTTGTGAACAAGGCGACATTCACAACACGACTGTGCTCACGGAATTCAAATGCCGAACGGGTGATTACGATATTCGCTACCTCTGCAAAGTTATATTATTCGATTTTCATGCAGATTTCACCTCCCGGTAATGTCCCCGATAAAATGCCAGTACCCTTTGCATCGTCACGCTGTTCCGGCACTCCGTACAGATAACGTTTCTGGTCCGGTCGTAGGAACTCACGACACCTTCCGGCGTTTTCAGAAAGCGGGTAATCCTGGCATCTTCACGTTTCTGCTTCCAAAGCAGGAAAGCCTGTTCCGAAGGAAAAATACCGCTTCTCCCGGCCTGATACAGATCCCCACAACTTTCCGCCTTTTCCAGGTAGTGGCGGGCTGTAAAAATGGTTAACCCTGTTATCTTCCGCAGCTCTCCAAACGTCATCCGACCATGTGTTCGTACCAGTTCCGTCAGGCGCTTCTGTATTTCAGCTTTCTGCGCCGGTGTGTAATTTCTGCTCATAAGTCCCCCCTGTTAAAGCCTTCCCGCCGCCTTACGCCGTCTGAATTCTTCCATCATCAGTTGTGCCGGGGTTGGCCCTGCCGGATGGCGCGGCGCTGCAAGTTGACGGCGTACCGGCGGTATGCTGAAACCATTACCGACGTGTTTTGTCCACTTCGCCAGTAACCGTTCTGCAAGTCGTTTCAGTTCGCCTTCCGTCATCTGGTGCTCAACGCCCGTTCTGCGCATCTCGGTGCAGATGTGATACAGAACCGGCTGAGGCCACGGATATTTATCACTGCCGGAGTAGCGCCAGGACTCGTTACGCCAGTGACGATATTCCGCCAGCACCGCATCGGCTGTGAGACCAAACGCATTAGCTCCGCTTTCAGAAACCAGCGCAATAAACTCAGCCAGGTCCGGCGGCCATGTCTCAGCCGCCCGGCATCGCTCCATACACTGCTGACAAATCAGCCGGATTTGGCGCTCAGTCATCGCCCCAATCTGGGCCACCCACAGCTTCGAAGGTGCCGCGCCGTTCTTCTGCGTCCATCGGTTCGAATAAATTTCCCCCATGACTTCCCAGAGTCGCCAGGCCGTCTCCGTCGCTGGCGATCCCGTTTTCGCGTTCCCACTGCACGCGGGCTGCCCTGATTTGCTGTACTGCCCGCGATGCGGTGCTGTCTGGCTGGATTTCTGCATGGCTTTCTCCCCTGCTGGCTGGTTTCGCCTTTGCCCTGACGTGGTTTACGTGACGGGCGAATTTTTGTTCCCACTGGATTTGTGTGAACACCTTTCCCTCCGACGTCCAGTAATCCCTGAACGCGACAAGCTCCGTAGGTAAATACTCCGGCTCTGGTAACGCAACGCCCCAATGGGCGGCCCGTTGTCGGAAATCCAGCGAGGGATGCCAGTCATCCATCATTGAGAATTTCCCGATCGGCTCGTTCAGGTATTCCGGTTCAGTCACGACAGGCTGTTGCATAATTCCAGGCTGACTAACCGGAGCACTCGCGCGCGCGCACGCGTTATGTGTGGGGTTTAATTCTTTTAGATCTATATCTTTATTAGTTCCCTTTTTGTTGGCTTCCTGTTTAAACACCGAACCAACACCTGTTGAACATGTGTTACTTCCACTGGCGGCCTGCGTTTTCTTCCTGTTCCTTCTGGACTGAACAGATGCTTTCCCTGCTGCCGACTTTTTCGCCAGAACATCCCTGACCGCAGCGAGATCATTTTCGATACGCTCATGAGTCCATTCAGTGCCGTTATCAATGAAAAATTCTCTCAGGGACTCTTCCACAGCCCCCCATCGTTCACTGCTAATCCGAGCAATTTTTGCCAGCCTGTTTTTCGGGATAGCTCTTCCGGTCTGCCAGTAATTGAACATCAACAACAAATAGGCTCCATGCTCCTCGGCAGAAAGGTGCATGGTGTCCGCCAGATAATCAGCGATGTAAAGCTGCATGTATGGAAGTGCGGCCATAAAGCCTCTCTACGCTCTTTTCCGGGCGATCTGAAAACATAAAAAATTACTCACTGGTCATGTCTCTGGTACTGCTGGCGATAACCGCTACGTAACGCCTGTAACGCATATATGGCCTCGTCACACTCCCGCTCAAAATCCGCCAGCGGCGCGCCAAGAAGTACCGCGCTTGCCACTGCGGTTTTTTTAAAAGCTGTGAAAGCAGGTATTCAATGCTCTGCCCTGCCGTTATTCGTTTATGCAGTTCCGGCGCACTTTTGCGGATCGCCTCCAGAATAGCGGGGGTCAGTGCAGAGAATTTCTCGCAGTGCTCCGCCGTTTCCCGTTTCCGCCAGCGCTGAAAAATGTTTATCCGGTTACGGCGCCATGCGTCGTAATCCACCGTTCCGTCGTCACGCTCGATACGGTGAACCGCTATTTCCGGTCGCGCCGGCTGCTCCAGGAATGCGCGGGTAATCAGCTGCGTGGCGGTTTCCTGGGTTATCTGTAGATATGCCAGCCATGACGATAACGCCTGACTGGCTGTTTCAGGGGTGATCATGGTTGTTCACCTTCGTTAATATGGTTCTGCTATCGTTCACATGAGGCGGGAAAACATCATCAAGAACACAGCGAGATCCCAGATGGTTAAGTGTGGCAACAATTTTTCGGCACTCCTCCAGTCCGGGTGTGCGAAAATTTGCTTCGTAGTTCGCCAGACGGCTCTGTATCCATCCCAGGTGAGTAGCAAGCTGCCGTTGAGATAGCCCCAGTTGCTTTCTGTATGTTGAAATTTTGTTCATTTAAAACCTCCGAATTTTATTATTCACAATTCGTGAGCATAGTCAACTACACATACGTGAGTATCATCAGTTTCACGTAGCGTGATAAAATTCCAAACATGAAAACGATTGCAGAACAAATTGGCGAACGTCTTAAAACTATCCGCCAAAACAGAGGATTAAGCATGGGACGACTGGCTAAGCTATGTGGCTGGTCGGGGTCGTCACGCATTGCAAATTACGAGGCTGGAACGCGGAGTATTGGAGCTGAGGATGCCATTACGCTTGGTCAAGTGCTTGGCATTTCCCCCGCAGAACTAATGTTCGGTAAGCAGGAAAATGCCAACTCATGGCTGAGTGATAACCAACAAAAGCTACTCGAATTGTTTAATCAACTGCCAGCATCAGAGCAAACACGTATGCTTGATCTGTTTGAAATCAGATTAAAAGAAATTGATGAGTATGTAGAACAATACCTTAGAAGCAGACAGCATAAAAAAGATACTCCATCCTCTTGAGCTAACCTCCCCTCTTAGTAATCCCGCAAATGCGGGATTTTTTTTGCTTATCCATATCCCACCAAGAAAATAATGCTCACAATTCATATTGACAAATTACTCACGATATGTGAGCATTTGATATATCAAGACAACGCCAGACCAGATAACAGCCGGACAATACCAAGAGTTATCCCGCTGCTGAGTCGGGCTAAGTAGCCAGCCTGAGGCATACGAACATGACGGCAGTTGTTGTTAAGTAACAAGCGCAGTAGATAAAACGTTCCGCCGCCGGGCGTTAAGCGGGAATGAGGTCAGCATGGATTTCAATACCCCCATGGAAAAGGCTTACCAGGAATACTTTCAAAGCCTTATCGAAGGTAAGGGGGCGCTAAGCTTCGCAGAATTTGTAGAGGTACTGTCATGAAAATAGAAATATTCAGAATTGAAGGACGAGTTTGTTTACTCATATCCCCAATCAGTATCTCTATCGCGGAGCGCCTTGCTACTGCCATGGAAAACAGCGAAGTCGTTGCAGCTCTTGGTGCTTATCTCACATCCGTTGGCGAGGCACCAGATGGAGAACTCGTTGGGCTCTATCTCTACTTTGATCACCTCGATACCACTGCGTTCATAACGATCAATCATCTGATTGAAGCGGATAAGCCAGTCCCGATAATCGTCAGGTAGCACCCACGAATCGGTCAAAATTTCTTTGCATGATTCGTACGGATCGAGATTTTTGAACCAAAAAACACTAATTGGACGGGGTGTCATTTTTATGTCCTTACTGGTTGTGTGAGAACTCCAGTATACCACCGCCCCGATGTGGATAAAGACGGGCGTCAGCTCCACGATACGGAGCACACAACACGAAAGCGCGTTCGCTACTTAACTAAGGTTGTCGTTAAATCCACCGATCCTGGTTGAGCGCGCTTCCGGTTGCGAGTGGAACCCGTGACATTGCTGTGTGTAGTCTTTGGCGGTACCAGTTCATTCCTTTCTGGTATCCGCCCTTTTTAAACCGGAGATATGACCATGAGCACTATCGGTATTTATCTGGAGGGAGCCGACGCCACAATTAAACCCGTAAACATTCATCGTGTCGGTGTTGAAATTGAAGGTATTTCATTATCTGAACTGGTTGAATCGGTTGATGACACCCCGGAACTTCTTGATGTCATCGGCGAAAAAAATATAGCCCGCTGGATTTCCACCAGAAATAAACTCGACAGCTTTCTTGATTACTTCGACCACCGCGATGTGGCTGACTGGCTTGAAATAAGGGTCAGTGAATTACAACAGGAGGACTGAAAAATGAAACACCAGCACTACGGTACAATGGAGGTCATACGGCAATGTGCGGTTCCCGGAACAATGGTTAAATATAATGACCGGATTTATAAAGCCACGGCTAATACCAGAGGAAAACTGACGTTAACAAATATTCGTGAAAATATTACCATCCGGGATTTAGTTATAGAAATTTATCTTGATGGTAAAGGCGAACCACTGACAAACTGATTAATTTAACAATACCATTTTTTAAATCATGCCAGCAATGGCAGGGATTTACTCAACCTGAAAAAGGAAATAAAAATGAAAAATACAACGCCTGATGCAGCAGTATTACAGGAACTAAAAGAGCTCACCAGCCGTATATTTAAGATATGCGAGCAAAACAATATGCCGGTAGTTATTGGCTATTCATACGAGTTAAACAGAAACGAAGATGGCTATTCAATAAATAAATCAATAACTGCATATGCAGATGAAAAAACAGGAGCATGGGACTCCACTATAGCCGCAGCAGCCATGTTGCTCAAAGTGAAAGACGTCCCCAGGGAGGTTATTGGTGCATTGAAGAGCTTGTCTGTTGCAAGTGATTTTGCGCGGGCGATGTCTGAGGCCTCAAAGGAAAAAAGCCTGCATTAAATGCAGGCGCTTCCCCGGCTTTACATCCCGGGGATGCTGAGGTGAGCGACCAGACCCACCACCAGAGACATGACCAGTGAGCACCCGGAGAGGATTTTCACTGGCAAAACGATTTTAATCTTAACTGAGGTTAAAAAACAATGAGCATTAAGCAGGAAGAATATTCATTTTATTACAAGGTTAAAAATGAAAGTGCCAGGAAACGCCTCGGCTTTAAAGCCGGTTTTTTCTGGTATACAGCTAAAAAGCAGTCACTCGCCCTCTCCCGTGGCGAACTGGCTATGGATGCTGCCGGATTTGATGAAGCTGATTTTGCCAGACCTGTACGCGTACATTTTCCGGTAGAAAATGACATTCCGCCCGAGGGGGCCTTTGATACTAAATTTTGTGAAAACCGCGAACCCGGTGGCGAAGACGGCAAAACCCTGACACTTATCCCCGGCGCAGCTTCTGCTGTTAAATCAGATGAAACAGAACGCGCCGACGGTGCTGGCACTCCTGCCGGAGAAAACGGGATACAGGAATCTCATAACCCGCCAGCAAACCCTCAACTGACCGTGGTTGCGACACTGCCGTTCCGCCATCGCGTTCTGGCACAGTATATTGGCGATGGAGAATATCTTTATCACGTCGATACAGACCAGAAAAAAGAAATCGCGTGTCTGGAGATGGATACTCAGAATACCACTGTCCAGAACCTGATACTCGCAGCAGAAAATGTAGAGCCGTTCAAAAAAGCTATCGAGCACGATATTCACAAAGCAGTGAATGCGTATAAACAGGTATTTCCTGTCGATGGAAAAGTGCCTGAGTTATGCACCACTATTAAGTTTTTTAAGGAATGGTTCAGTGCTGAACACATTAACCGCGGCCTGCTGATTAAGGAATGGGCTGAACGCCTGAAGAATAAACCTGCACCCGTTAAAAAAACCGGGCCACATAAAATAATTGTCGACGACGTAAATAAGCCAGAACGTCCACGCCGTAGCGAAAAACCGACACACAGAACGATTAACTATGAGCTCGCCTGTGGTTTCTGTGAGGAGCTGGATCTGAATAACCTGCGTCCTGCAATGGATTTTGCAAAACTTATCATCGCCGAAGACCGGGAAGACTGGAAACAAATGTCGATGACAGTGGGCATTATTCCCGACATCAAAGGCTACGACCGACAGACCATTATTGACCTGGTACGCAAAGCGCCAAAGGCCGTACATAACGGTAATCCTGATCTTCGCCGGACGTGGTGCGAAAGCTTTCTTGCCGTTCATGGTGTTCGCGATCCGGACTGGTACGAATATGTGCCTGATAACACCCCAACAACCCATGAAGAAAATGCAGCAAGGCTTCGTCAGGCGGGCAAATGTCTGCGGGATATTGAGACAGGGAGATTTCAGTGTGATGAAGAAAAACCGCAACCGACAGGCGAACTGGCAGATGAACCAGCAACGCCTGAAGCAGTGGAACAGGACACAACTGAACATCATCCGGACCCGCAGCCGCTGGAGAATGAGCCACCTGTAAGCCAGACAGAAGCAGGCTACCAGAAAATACGGGCAGAACTGCACGAAGCACGTAAAAACATTCCACCCAAAAACCCGGTTGATGTTGGTAAACAACTGGCAGCCGCGCGCGGTGAATATGTCGAAGGCATCAGCGCCCCGAACGATCCGAAGTGGGTTCATAACAATTACAGCGCCTCAAATCAGGGTGAAAAAGAAGAAGTGGTGCCGGAGGAAAAACAACCAGCAGCAGAGCCGGAGGCTGTCACCAGAAACGCAGACGGGACTTTCGACGTTTCAGCGCTGTTCAGTGCTCCCTCAAATCAGACCGAAAAAATGGAAGCCAGAACAGAAAGAGATGGAGAAACGCCGAAAGAGAGCAACCAGCAGGAAACGGCTGGCGATACAGGGCAGGAAATTACAACGGACGGTGGATCAGGTACTGGCGGTGATGAAGCTGGCGAAGCGGCAGATCCCGTAGAAAACGGAAATTTCACTGTCCCTGATGATATACAGCCAGGTATTTACTATGACATCCCTAACGAGGCGTATCACGCTGGCCCCGGCGTCAGTAAATCACAGCTTGACGATATCGCAGACACACCAGCAATTTATCTGTGGCGTAAAAATGCCCCCGTGGACACGGAGAAAACAAAGACTCTCGATACAGGAACGGCTTTTCACTGCCGGATACTGGAACCAGAGGAGTTCAGTAAACGCTTCATCATCGCACCGGAGTTTAACCGCCGTACCAGCGCAGGAAAAGAAGAAGAGAAAACCTTTCTGGAAGAGTGCGCCCGGACAGGAAGAACCGTGCTTACGGCAGAAGAAGGCCGGAAAATCGAACTTATGTACCAGAGTGTGATGGCGTTACCGCTGGGGCAGTGGCTGGTTGAAAGCGCCGGATATGCTGAATCATCAGTCTACTGGGAAGATCCGGAAACAGGAATTTTGTGTCGGTGCCGTCCGGACAAAATCATCCCTGAATTTCACTGGATCATGGATGTGAAAACCACTGCTGATATCCAGCGGTTCAGGACAGCTTATTACGATTATCGCTACCACGTACAGGACGCTTTCTACAGCGACGGTTATCGGGCGCAGTTCGGTGAGATACCCACCTTCGTCTTCCTTGTTGCCAGTACAACCGCCGAATGTGGGCGTTACCCGGTTGAGATTTTCATGATGGGTGAAGACGCAAAACTGGCAGGTCAGCGGGAATATCGTCGCAATCTGCAAACCCTGGCCGAATGCCTTAGTAACGATGAATGGCCTGCCATTAAAACTTTATCACTGCCCCGCTGGGCGAAGGAGAATGCAAATGCCTAAACAGCCACCTATTGCAAAAGCCGACCTGCAAAAAACACAGGGAGCACGCACCCCGACGGCAGTGAAAAATAACAACGATGTGATCAGCTTTATCAACCAGCCTTCCATGAAAGAACAACTGGCGGCGGCCCTGCCCCGCCACATGACAGCGGAACGCATGATCCGGATAGCCACAACGGAAATCCGAAAAGTTCCGGCGCTGGGTGACTGTGACACCATGAGTTTTGTCAGCGCCATCGTTCAGTGTTCCCAGCTTGGGCTGGAGCCCGGCGGCGCGCTCGGTCATGCCTATCTGCTGCCGTTCGGAAACAAAAACGAAAAGTCAGGCAAAAAAAACGTTCAGTTAATTATTGGATACCGGGGAATGATCGACCTTGCCCGCCGTTCCGGACAGATTGCAAGTCTTTCCGCGCGCGTCGTCCGCGAAGGTGACGATTTCAGCTTCGAGTTTGGTCTGGAAGAAAAGCTGGTACACCGTCCGGGTGAGAACGAAGATGCACCAGTTACTCATGTCTATGCCGTTGCCCGCCTTAAAGATGGTGGCACACAGTTTGAGGTAATGACCCGTAAACAGATAGAGCTGGTACGGGCACAGAGCAAAGCCGGTAACAACGGCCTGTGGGTTACTCACTGGGAGGAAATGGCAAAAAAAACCGCCATACGCCGCCTGTTCAAATACCTGCCTGTATCCATTGAGATCCAGCGCGCGGTATCAATGGACGAAAAGGAAACGCTGACTATCGATCCGGCTGATGCATCTGTCATCACAGGTGAGTACAGCGTCGTCGAAAGCGCTGGCGTGGAAGAGAACGTGACCGCATAACGGAGACTGGCGGTCGCTGACCGCCTGAAGTGAAGGTGCTTTATTAATGTACAAATATAGAATAACCGCCATCGTCAAAAAGCCAGGTAATTCCCCGACAAACTGGGTTCGTTTTTCTGACAAAAAAATGAATAAAGCCGAGTGTGAAAAAATGCTGGCCGGCAGAACTGAAGCCGGGAAATCACGCGAAGAGAAAGTCACGCTGGAAGAGTTTAAATGTATTAAGGAATAAAGATCGCCTGCTGAATAATTAATTAACCGTAAAAATGCTTTTAAACACCGCTCACGCGGCGGGATTCGTACAGACTGAATGAGGGAGGTAATTGCAGCATGAAGAAGCCTGTCTGTATGTTCTGCGGCGCCCCGGCCACCCTGCTTTGTGACGGGATCATCGGCTGGGATGCCGATGAGGATGAACACGGGCACATGACAAAATGTCGAGCCATGTTCACCTGCGATGCGCCCGTGTGCCGGAACTGCGCTACATGGCATGGCAACATATTTTTCGATGGGAAGATCCGGATGATGGATACACGCGACCTTTGCCCCCAGTGCCAGAAGTTACACGAAGCCGGCGAATTCATACGCGTTGCAGACTACCGGAAAAACTCCGCCCTGCCGCAACCCTGCCTGACTGAAGAGCAGGCTGACAGGATACGCGCCGCGCATTGGGCAGGATTTACAGGACGGCGCGCCGGAGATGTAAAAGTTTTACCGGGCGGCGGTCAGCAGTCCTTTAAATTTTACCCTGATCATTGATGTTCAACCCTGACCGACCGCCACACCGTATAGTTGGCGGCGGTCATGAAGTAAAGAGACATGACTATGAGCTTTGTGAGACTTGAAACCTGGGGTGAATTAAATTATCCCGATGATCCACCACCTCTCACAACACTAAGACGATGGGCGCGAAACGGAAATATTTACCCGACTCCACTATTACATGGCAGGACGTATCGGGTTGATCCGGACGCGTTTTATATCAAGCCGAATAAAGTGGGACTTGTGCTTGAACAGCACCACCCAAACGGGCGCACCGGAAAACCGAGTGCATTGCTGGAGAAGTTGATCAGTGAGTCGAAAAAAGTACGATGCTAACCTTCCGAGGAACCTCACCTACCGTAAGGCCAGTAAATCTTTTTTCTGGCGTAACCCGCTAACTGACAAGGAATTTCCGCTCGGTCAGATCGCCCGCAGGGACGCTATCACACAGGCCATAGAGGCAAACAACTTCATAGCGCAAAACCACACACCAGTGGCGCTTATTGAAAAGCTAAAAGGAACTGACTCATTCACTGTGTCCGCATGGATTGATCGCTATGAGGTTTTATTACAGCGCCGGAGTCTGTCGGTTAATACCTACAAGATTCGCAGTAATCAATTAGCGACCGTACGCGAAAAAATGGGGGAAATAATACTGGCAGAAGTAACAACCAGGCACATTGCCAAGTTTCTTGAGTCGTGGATAACCGAGGGAAAAAACACTATGGCGGGAGCAATGAGATCAGTTCTATCTGACATGTTCAGAGAGGCTATTGTCGAAGGGCATATTGTGAAAAACCCGGTGGAAGCAACCCGGATACCAGAGATTAAGGTGGCCAGGGAACGCCTGCAACTGGAAACGTATAACGCCACACGAGCGGCAGCAGAGCATATGCCTGCATGGTTCCCTCTCGCGATGGATTTAGCGCTCGTTACTGGTCAACGTAGGGAGGATATCGTAAATATGAAATTTAGTGATGTTGTTGACAACCGCTTATACGTAACTCAGATTAAAACCGGAATGAAAATAGCCATTCCCCTATCCCTGACCCTTGAGGCACCAGGGTTACGTCTGGGAACGGTTATCGATCGCTGCCGGCTGGTAAGCAGAACTGATATCATGATCAGTGCAGGAATCAGGAAAAATAGCCCGACCGGGAATATTCACCCGGATGGGCTGACAAAGACATTTGTAAAAGCAAGAAAAGCCTCCGGCGTTAACTTCAGCAATAATCCACCGACATTTCACGAGATCCGAAGTCTGGCCGGACGGCTGTACAAAAACGAGCACGGCGAGGTGTTCGCCCAAAAACTCCTGGGCCACACATTAGCGAACACCACGAAACTCTATCTCGATGAGCGTGATGATAAAGCTTATATGATGCTCTAATACTCCAATTTTCGTTGTGAAATAAATGTTAAATTTAATTTGATTGTGATATAACCAAAAAGACCGGAATACAGAAATTCGGAAAAATTTCGGAAAATTTCGGAAAACGGATCGTAAGCGACTGTTTTATAAGAAAAATAAAAAGAGACCGAATACGATTCCTGTATTCGGTCCAGGGAAATGGCTCTTGGGAGAGAGCCGTGCGCTAAAAGTTGGCATTAATGCAGGCTAAATCGCCTTGCCCTTTAAGAATAGATGACGACGCCAGGTTTTCCAGTTTGCGACGAAGGTGATTGAAAAAACCTGGCGTTTTGTCTGTTATCAGAGATAAAAAAACCGTAAGCCTTTTCGTGAAGGTTTACGGTTTTTTATTAAAAATCAGTCAGCTATTGGATGGATCACAAAGCTTTTGCGCACGTTCGATAAACGGCGCCAGACTCATTTTCTCACCGGGCTTCGCCGGGTTATCGATTTGAATGACGGCAATAGGCTGAGCGCGCGTTTTACCCTCCGCTACTTGCTGTTCGGCAATGGCATTCAAGGGATACTGCACCAGCGTACTGGGGTTGATCACATAGAGCGCCTGGCCAGGCCGACAGGTCAACATGACCTCTTCCCGATTAAACGCCCACTTGTCTTTTCCTACTTCAAAACGACTTACGGTAATCACCTGCGGCGCCGCCAACGCTACGCCCGAAGTGGCCAGCAGAAGCGCCGGAAGGAGTATTTTTTTCATTCGTTATGCCAGTCCATCAAAAAGGTTCGAGGGTTGCAAACAGGCTGACGATCGCCAGAACTATGCCTCCAACTCCCCATTCAATTTGCGTCATCCTGACAAACCATAGGTCAGTCCGGGGATTTTCCTGTCGCATACGTGGTACGAGAACATACCGATTCGTCAGCGCAATTGCTACCATAAGCACGACCAGCGCACATTTTAACAAAAGCAACTGTCCATAGGTGGTCTGCCAGATAGCGGTAAATCCCGTGATAAATAGCGTGTTGCCAATGCCTGTGAGCAATACGCCCGCCACAAAAAAGTGACCATAACGAGAAAAACGCATCATGGCGCTAATAGCATGTTGACGCCAGCGTCCCTGAGCCATGCGCATACAATAAACCACTGGCAACAGCCCGCCAAACCAGGCTGCGGCACAGAGTAAATGCAGAGCATGGTTAATCTGCTGTAATGTTCCCGCTGCACCGTCGCGCATCGTCGCATGTCCAACGCCTGCCAGCAGGATAAACTGAGCAACGGTTAGAATAAGAAGCCGTCGTTGCATTTTTACCGGCGCAATGACTACCACCGCCAGCGTGACCAGCGCGAGGATAATTTGCCATATCCAGACCGCGCCAAAGCGGGTTTGCAGTACCGCGCCCCACACCGAGACGGAAAAAACATCGGGCCAGCCGCCGCCCATCAGTCCGCCCTGAACCGCCAGCATGAAAGCCGCGCTGATAACGCTCCAGGCGGCGGCATGTTGTTGCAGATGTAAAAATCGACGCGTCATTAAACGACGAATTGATGCGGGTGCCAGCCAGGCACCGTAAAGCGCGCAGCCGTAGACCAGCATCACACTAGCAAAATGAATAAATCGGAGAGTTATCCAGACGAATGTCAGCATCATTTATTTCACGCTGAAGGTGTATTTCCCTTTTGTTTTATGTCCATCCACCGACACAACGTGCCAGTCTACCGTGTAAGCGCCAGATTTTAACGGCTGCTCAAGCGGGATAATCAACTGCGTTTTATCCTGTTCATTTCGCTTTGCCGGGCGCGTTTTGATGAGCTCTTGCTGAGGGCCAGTAATGGTTGCGCCGCTGAACCCTGGCTCAATCCCTTCAGAAAAGTTCAGGGTCAGCGCCTGTGGCGAGGCCGTAACGGCAGCATTCGCCGCTGGATACTGATGCGTCAGGTGCGCATGTGCCCAAGCCGCTGGCGTCGCAAATGTCGATGTCAGCAGCAGTAAAGCTAAACATCGCGATGGTGCAGAAGAAGCCATATTCACTATTCCTTTTTGTTATACCTACGTTACAAAGAATAACCTTCAACAATCAATGAGTCGAGGATCATCATTTCCATCTTGCCATTACCGCGGACTCTTAGTACCTTCTGGCGGCAACAAAAAAGGAGACACGTATGAAAACAAATCTGGCTCAGCTTGAACAAGCGGAAATGGATAAAGTCAATGTGGACCTGGCGGCAGCCGGGGTGGCATTTAAAGAGCGCTACAATATGCCAGTTGTCGCGGAGGCGGTCGAACGTGAGCAGCCAGAGCATCTACGCGCCTGGTTTCGCGAGCGGCTGATTGCCCATCGTCTGGCTTCCGTATCACTATCCCGACTCCCTTACGAACCCAAAGTTAAATAAAAATTATATAACGTTACACTTCCTTACATGCAGACGACTACATTATAAGGCGATTCTTAACCTATGCTTTTTAGAATGGCTGTAGAGACTATGAAAAGGAAGTCATTATGTCCTCCTGGAAAATTGCTGCTGCGCAGTATGCGCCCCTGAACGCCTCGCCGGCGGAGCATGTCGCCCATCATCTGGAATATATTGAGCTTGCGGCTCGTCAACAGTGCGAACTGCTGGTCTTTCCGTCGCTGTCGCTATTAGGCTGCGACGAAAGGAATAAATCGTTGCCCGCCCCGCCTGACGAGGCGCTTTTACAGCCGCTCACTCATGCGGCCGATACCCATCATATGACTATCATTGTGGGTATGCCTGTTGAGCATAACTGCCGCTTCGTAAAAGGCATCGCTATTTTTGCCCCATGGCTAACGTCGCCGCTCATGTTTCACAAAAGTCATGGCGCCTGTATTGCCAGGCAGCGAAGCGCTATCAACGTGGTGGATGAGCAGCCAGAAGGTGGTGATATAGATCCCTCATTTACGTTATTCACAACCAGTCAATGTCTTAACGAACCTGAACTCCATGCTTCTACCTCACGCTTACAACGTTTTTCGCATAAATATGCGCTGGCCGTACTGATGGCCAATGCCTGTGGCAGTAGCGCGCTGTGGGATGAAAGCGGGCAACTTATTGTTCGTGCCGATTGCGGTTCGCTATTACTGACGGGCCTGCGCACAACGGAGGGTTGGCAAGGCGATATCATTCCATTACGCTAAGGTCTTTCGGTGAGGAATGAATCATGTTGCGGATTATAGACACGGAAACCTGCGGGCTGCAGGGCGGGATCGTAGAGATAGCCTCTGTAGATGTCATTGATGGCAACATTGTCAATCCCATGAGTCACCTGATACGCCCCGATCGCCCTATTACGCCGCAGGCGATGGCGATACACCGTATTACCGAAGCCATGGTCGCCGATAAGCCGTGGATTGAAGATGTCATACCGCTTTATTACGGTAGTGAGTGGTATGTCGCTCACAATGCCAGTTTCGACAGACGTGTATTACCTGAATTGCCGGGTGAGTGGATCTGTACCATGAAGTTGTCGCGACGCCTGTGGCCGGGAATAAAATACAGCAATATGGCGCTCTATAAATCGCGCAAACTAAGCGTACAAACGCCGCCGGGGCTGCACTATCACCGGGCGCTTTATGATTGCTATATCACCGCCGCCTTGCTGATTGATATTATGCGAACCACCGGCTGGACCGCGGAAGAAATGGTCAATATCACGGGCCGTCCTGCGCTGTTAACCACTTTCCCGTTCGGTAAATACCGCGGTAAGGCGGTATCTGAAGTCGCAAAACGCGATCCGGGCTATTTACGCTGGCTTTTTAATAACCTTGATAATATGAGCCCGGAACTTCGCCTGACGCTTAAACACTACCTGGAAGATGTTCAGGCTGGCGAGCAACGCAGCAATGGAACACCACAATAACCCGCGACGCTCACAAGCCGTTGCGGGCGCGCGCGTCTATGCGCTATGTAAGGTTCCCTGCGCCAGGCCGATTAAAAAGGCGAACTCCAGCGCGACGCCTTCGTAGGATTTAAACCGCCCCGACTTACCACCGTGCCCGGAGTCCATATCCGTACATAACAGCAGCAGACGTTGGTCCGTTTTTAGCTCGCGTAATTTTGCCACCCACTTCGCAGGTTCCCAGTATTGCACCTGGGAATCGTGCAATCCTGTCGTCACCAGCAGGTGCGGATAGTCCTGCGCTTTGACATTGTCATAAGGACTATAGCTTTTCATATAGTCATAATACTCAATATCCTGCGGGTTCCCCCACTCTTCAAACTCTCCTGTCGTTAGTGGGATCGACTCATCCAGCATCGTGGTTAATACATCAACAAAGGGTACCTGGGCAATAACGCCGTGGAAAAGCTCGGGGCGTTCGTTGATAGCGACGCCCATTAGCATTCCGCCCGCGCTCCCGCCCATCCCGTAACACAGCGACGGCGAACCGTAACCCAGTTTTAATAAGGCATCGCAGGCATCAAGATAGTCATTAAAAGTATTCCGCTTTTTGAGGAATTTGCCATCTTCATACCACTGCTGCCCCAGCTCACCGCCGCCGCGAACGTGTACGATTGCGTAAACAAAGCCACGATCCAGCAAGCTCAGTCGGCTGCTGCTGAAGTCGGCGTCAATACTGGAACCGTAAGATCCGTAGCCGTAAACCAGAAGCGGATTTTGCCCTTTACGAAAATACTTCTGATGATAAACCAGCGATACCGGCACTTCGACGCCGTCGCGCGCGGTGATCCACAGGTGTTCGCTCTGATAACAGCCAGAATCAAACCCAGGCACTTCCGTCTGTTTAAGTACCCGTCGTTCTCCGGTATCCATATCCAGTTCAAACAAGGTATCTGGCGTCGTCATTGAAGAATAGCCGTAACGCAGCCGGGAGGTCTCAGGTTCGGGATTATAGGCAAGCCACGTCACGTAAGCCGGATCGTCAAAGGCAATGCCTATCACTTCACGGGTTTTACGGTTAATTTGCCGCAGGCTGGTAAGCCCCCGTTGACGCTCTTCGACCACTAACCAGTCGGTAAACAGGGTAAACCCTTCCAGCATAATATGCTCGCGCGGAGGGATCAGCTCTTCCCAGGCGTTTTCATTGCGCACGCGGGTACGGTACAACCCAAAGTTTTTACCGTTCCGGTTAGAGCGCAGGTAAAACTTATGTTGATAGTGATCGAGACTATATTCGTGGTCTTTGCGGCGCGGTAAGAATGAAAACGGCTCGGCATCGGCCAGTTCCGCGTCAAGTAATAGCACTTCGCTAGTGGTGGCGCTGGCAAGATGAATTACCACATAATGCTGCGAAGTGGTTTTATGCAGGCTGACATAAAAGGTGTCGTCTTTCTCTTCATATACCAGTTCATCTTGCGATGACGGAGTGCCAATCGTGTGCCGCCAAACCTGATAGGGCAGCAGCGTCTTCTTATGCTTACGCACATAGTAAAGGGTCAGGGAATCATTGGCCCAGACAAATTCAGGCGCAACGTTATCCAGCAGTTCCGGATACCAGTTACCGCTTTCGAGGTTACGAAAACGCAACCCATACTGACGACGGGATAAATAATCTTCTGCCAGCGCCATGATGGTATTATCCGGCGTAATGGCAAGTCCGCCGAGCGTATAAAATTCGCTGTGCGCGGCCCGCTGGTTCGCATCGAGCAAGGTTTCCCACACATCCCACTCTTCGCTTAACGCCGATTGTCGTTGATAGATGGCATATTCGCAGCCGGGTTCATAGATATAACGGTAGCGATAGCCATTTTTCACATACGGAGCGGAAACTTCTCTGGGCGGGATGCGATCGATAATTTCTTTTAGAATGCGGTCCTGTAACGCCTGCTGAGAGGTCATGACCTTCCGGCCATACTCATTTTCCTGATGCAGGTAATCAAGGACTTCCGGCTGCGAGCGAGTGTCATCTCGCAGCCAGTAATAATTATCAATGCGCGTATCGCCATGTACGGTCATGGCATAGGGAATTCGATTGGCTTTTGGCAACATGTCGTTTTTTCTTTTGCGTTAATATTTGTTATATATCACGCGGCAAACACAGCGGCGTAGCATGGTAGTCCCGGTCGCTCACCTCGGTAAACGCCTGAGATGTCACTGCTTCGCCGCTATCTTGCAACATGAATGACGTAAACTATCCATCCTATAAGGGTGGCAAAAGACACGCATGATGCAAGCGAAACATGTTACTTAATGGCAGGTTATCAGCCTGGTAGCGCTTGTTTTTGCTGCTGCAAGTCCTGCTCGATACCGTCCCGAACCTCTTGAGGAATTTTTAGCGCGTCTCCTAACGCATTCAGATAGCTACGTTCCATAAAGTGGTCAATATCAATGGCGGCACAGCTCAGGAAGTAGAGTTCCAGGGCTTCTTCTTCATTACGAACGCCCTGTGCCAGACGTTGTGGATCAAGCGGCTGCTCAATAGCTTTCTCGATAAACACACGCCCTTGCTCTTCCACACCTGATTCTCGCAGTTGGTGCTCAATCGCCGCGCGTTCTTTGGCATCAATATGCCCATCGCTTTTTGCAGCAAAAACCAGCGCCAGGATCAGTCGCTCAGTGCGAACATCCAGCGGCGTACTTTGGCTGCCGAATTGCGGCTCCCCCTGATGCGCGGCGCGTACTTTATCTTTGTACTTATTCCACAATACGGAACCCGCCACCGCGCCGCCGCCCACCAGCAAAGCGCCAGTACCGTATTTAGTTAATAATTTGCGCGAAGACTTATTGGCGACCAACAGTCCAGCCAGACCGCCCAGCGCGCCGGGAACCAGCAGTTTATTTAACCCCTGTTCACCGGAAGGCGATGCGGAAGCGCCTTTTTGCCCAAGAAGTGATTGTAATTGGTTCAACCAGTTAGCCATAGTACCCCTCAAATACAGACCAATAATGGTCAAGCGTACCTGAGGGGATGTCAGGAATTGTCTGTTCCGGCAAAAGAAGCGCAAATTACGCTGCTAGCGGGGCTTATATTCCGCCTTGCCGGCTTTGCAATCAACGATGACCTGATAATGAATATCGGCGCTTTTACCGCGAACAGTTAGCGGAACTGTCCATTTATCATTTTGACCCACAACGTCCTGCACATTAACCCACGCGACCGGGTCAGCCTGCCCGACCTTTTTTTGGTCGTCTGCCCACCGCACGATACGATTTTGCTGGTAGTCGCGCTTCACGCTTGCCGCAATCCCGGCGGCATCCAGCCCTTCGCACTGCGGAAACTTAACCGATTTACTCTCGGTGGATGCCGCAAATGCCGATACGCTGGCGGATAACAACAGCAGGCTCAACAACGCTCCTCTTTTATTCATACTTTTCTCCTTAGCACAATGATTCAGGAAAAGCATGGTACAAAACGCCGGGAGCGCAAGTGTGGGTTCAGGCGGCTTGCTTTTTCGTTTTACTCGCGGCGTCCTTTTCAACCGCCTGCGGAGAAGGCAACTTACCGGTTTTGAGGATAGTGCTTAATACCTCTTTATGTTCCGCCAGCCACAGCGACAACGCCTCGCGCTGCCCATCTTCCAGCACGACTGGCGACTGCTCAAGCCAGGTATCAAGAAGATCGGCAGTATCGAGCATTTTGTCCCAGGCGTCGGCTTCCTTTTTACTGGTAAATGACATCTTTTCCTCACCCTCGCGAATGACTACGTATTTAACTTCAACCGCCATTTTGCAGCCCCTTATTTACCTGTGTTTATATACAGTATATTGCAAGGCAGCAAGAAAAGCAATCTATTCGAAAAGACATACGCAAACGTTTTCGTATATACTGCGCGCAGGTAAATAAGGGGACAGAAATATGACGCTATTAGGCACTGCGCTGCGTCCGGCAGCAACGCGGGTGATGTTATTAGGGGCAGGTGAATTGGGAAAAGAGGTGGCGATTGAATGCCAACGCCTGGGGATCGAGGTTATCGCCGTCGATCGCTATCCTGATGCGCCCGCCATGCATGTGGCTCACCGTTCACACGTCATTAATATGCTGGACGGCGAGGCGCTACGTCATGTGATTACAGAGGAAAAACCGCATTATATCGTGCCGGAAATAGAAGCGATCGCCACCGATACGCTGCGCGAGCTGGAGGGCGAAGGGCTGAATGTCGTGCCTTGCGCCCGTGCAACGCAGCTCACGATGAACCGCGAAGGGATCCGTCGCCTGGCCGCAGAAGAATTAGGTCTGCCGACATCGACGTATCGCTTTGCCGACAGTGAGGCCAGTTTTCATGATGCGGTAGCCGCAGTGGGTTTTCCTTGCATCGTCAAACCGGTCATGAGCTCTTCCGGCAAAGGCCAGAGCTTTATCCGCTCGGCCGAACAGCTCGCGCAGGCATGGGAGTATGCTCAACAGGGCGGACGCGCTGGCGCGGGTCGCGTGATTGTGGAAGGCGTGGTTAAATTTGATTTTGAAATTACACTGCTCACCGTTAGCGCCGTCGATGGCGTGCATTTCTGCGCGCCGGTCGGTCATCGTCAGCAAGATGGTGACTATCGCGAATCCTGGCAGCCACAGCAGATGAGCGAACTGGCGCTGAAGCGGGCGCAAGAGATTGCGCGTCATGTGGTACTGGCGTTAGGCGGTCATGGTCTGTTCGGCGTTGAACTCTTCGTCTGTGGCGATGAAGTCATTTTCAGCGAAGTCTCCCCTCGCCCGCACGATACCGGAATGGTCACGTTGATTTCTCAGGATCTCTCTGAGTTTGCGCTGCATGTGCGCGCCTTTCTGGGAATGCCCGTAGGCGCTATTCGCCAGTATGGTCCCGCTGCCTCGGCCGTGATTCTGCCGCAGCTTACCAGTCAAAATGTGACGTTTGATAATGTACACGCGGCGGTAGGAGCCGGAGTACAGGTACGGCTGTTTGGTAAGCCTGAGATCGACGGCACTCGTCGTCTTGGTGTAGCGTTAGCGACAGGTGAAAACGTTGAAGAAGCGGTGATAAGAGCGAAAAAGGCCGCCAGCCGCGTGACGGTAAAAGGCTAATGCGCCATCGCCTGATGGCGACGTTAGCGCATTTTTATCAGACCTGCCTGATCGCCACTCGTAAGCCCGATAAGCAAGCGCCATCGGGCATTTAACGGCTTACTGCTTCGCGCCTTCTACCGCTTCGCGCGCCAGTTTGGTGATGCGATCGTAATCACCCGCTTCCAGCGCGTCGGCCGGCACCAGCCAGGAACCGCCGATGCACAACACGCTTTTCAGCGCCAGATAGTCACGATAGTTTGCCGGAGAGATGCCGCCGGTTGGGCAGAAACGTACCTGAGAGAACGGGCCGGCAATCGCCTGCAACGCTTTAGTGCCGCCATTCGCTTCCGCCGGGAAGAATTTGAACTCTTTCAGACCATAGTCCATGCCCAACATCAGTTCAGAAACGGTGCTAATACCGGGAATCAATGGGATAGTGCCTGCCGTCGCGGCTTTCAGCAGTGGCTCAGTCAGTCCCGGGCTAATCGCAAATTGCGCGCCCGCTTCCGTCACCTCCGCCAACTGCTGCGGATTGAGAACGGTTCCGGCGCCGACAATCGCTTCCGGCACGTCTTTAGCGATAGCGCGAATTGCATCCATCGCGCAGGCCGTACGTAAAGTCACTTCCAGAACGCGAACGCCCCCGGCCACCAGCGCTTTAGCCATCGGCACCGCGTGCTCCAGTTTATTGACTACAATGACCGGGACAACCGGGCCGGTGGTCAGGATTGCTTCTGCACTTGTTTTCCAGTTTTTCATCGGAATTCTTCTCTCGCCTGATTACTAGTGTGTCATCTTAAAAAGTGATACAGGTTGCGCCCTGCTCCGCACCCGACAGCTTTTCGCGCAGCGCGCCAAACAACTCACGCCCCGTTCCGACGCGCGACGCGCTCAGGTCCGGAATATGAGGCTGACGAGCGGCAAGTTCCGCCTCGTCGACCAGCAGAGTTAACTCACCTGTCTGCCCATTCACGCGAATGATGTCGCCATCGCGCACTTTTGCCAGTAAGCCGCCATCGTAGGCTTCCGGCGTTACGTGGATAGCTGAAGGCACTTTACCCGAAGCGCCTGAAAGTCGTCCATCAGTAACTAACGCGATTTTGAAACGGCGGTCCAATAATACACCAAGTGGCGGCATGAGTTTATGTAATTCTGGCATTCCATTCGCTTTTGGTCCCTGATGACGCACGACAACGACACAATCCCGATCAAGCAGACCCGCGTCAAACGCAGGCAGCACATCATGCTGACTTTCAAATACCATGGCAGGCGCTTCAATGATCTGATTTTCAACCGGTACCGCAGACGTCTTCATTACTGCGCGCCCCAGATTACCGCTTAGCACCTTAGTGCCGCCGTGAGGAGAGAACGGCTTATCAAAAGAGGCAATGACATCGTTATCCAGTGACCTTTCCGCGCCTTCACGCCAGTCCAGCTCGCCGTTGTTGAGCCAGGGCTCCAGCGTATAGCGTTTCAGGCCGAAGCCTGCGACAGTATTAACGTCTTCGTGCAGCAATCCGGCATTGAGCAGCTCACGCATCAATACCGGTACACCGCCCGCCGCCTGGAAGTGGTTAATGTCCGCCGGACCGTTCGGGTACAGACGCGCCATCAACGGAACCACTTCCGACAAATCCGAGAAGTCATCCCAGTTGATCAGAATGCCCGCCGCGCGCGCCATTGCAACCAGATGCATGGTGTGGTTGGTCGAGCCGCCGGTAGCCAGCAGCGCGACAATGCCGTTCACCACAACTTTTTCGTCGATCATTTTACCGAGCGGCATCCACGTATTGCCGTTGCCGGTAAGACGTGTTACCTGACGTGCGGCAGCGGCAGTCAATGCCTCGCGCAGCGGCGCATCCGGATGCACAAACGAGGAACCCGGCAACTGCATTCCCATAAACTCCACCACCATCTGGTTGGTGTTGGCGGTGCCGTAAAATGTACAGGTGCCCGGCGCATGGTAAGAGGCGGCTTCTGACTCCAGCAGCGCCATTCTGTCTACTTTTCCTTCCGCATATAGCTGACGAATACGGACTTTTTCTTTATTCGGCAGGCCGCTCGCCATCGGGCCTGACGGAACAAAAATCGCGGGTAAATGACCAAAAGAGAGCGCGGCCATCGCCAGCCCCGGAACGATTTTGTCGCATACGCCGAGGAATAACGCGCCGTCAAACATATTGTGAGAAAGGCCTACTGCTGCCGACATCGCTATCACTTCACGGCTGAGTAATGACAACTCCATGCCATCCTGCCCTTGTGTAACGCCATCGCACATTGCCGGTACGCCGCCTGCGACCTGACCTACCGCATTCACGGAATGCAGGGCCTGACGAATAATCTGCGGATAATGTTCATACGGTTGATGCGCAGAGAGCATGTCATTGTAGGAGGTAATAATGGCGATATTATTGCGCAACATACTTTTCAGCGAGGCTTTGTCCTCTGGCTGACAGGCGGCGAAGCCATGCGCCAGGTTGCCGCAGGCCAGTTGAGATCGGTGGACCGTGGCGGTTTTCGCCTGCTCAATGCGGGCAAGATAGGCTTTTCGGGTCTGCTGCGAGCGTTCGACAATGCGCTGTGTTACGCGTAACAAATTAGGATTCATAGAGGCTCCTGAAATTTATCTGTCCGGCTACCGGGTTTACCATGCGTTTCATCAATGTGGAAAGACAGTGAAATACATGATGTCCGGTGATAATGGGGCAAAATCGTTTCAGGCAGTGTAATAAAAAAAGCCTCGCAGGTGAATCCACACGAGGCTTAAAAGTGCAAAAATGATTCTACAATCTGTGTTAGATCATGTTACCGGTAAAATACCACCTAAGAGTGAGTGGCAAATTTACTCAAACTCATTCCACGAACGACCGTCACGGGTAATCATCGCCACGGACGCTACCGGTCCCCAGGTGCCCGCCTGATACGGCTTCGGCGCGTCGTTGTCCATCGCCCATGCTTCGGTAATGGAGTCCACCCACTTCCAGGCTTCTTCCACTTCGTCACGGCGGACAAACAGCGCCTGAATGCCACGCATCGTTTCCAGCAGCAGGCGCTCATATGCATCCGCCAGGTGCGTCTGATTAAAGGTCTCGGAGTAGCTCAGATCAAGCTTCGTGATCTGCAGATTATGCTTATGATCCAGCCCCGGTACTTTGTTAAGCACCTGAATATCTACGCCTTCATCCGGCTGCAGGCGAATCGTCAATTTGTTCTGCGGCAGGTCTTGCCAGGACTCTTTAAAGAGATTCAGTTCAGGCGTCTTGAAATAAACCACGACTTCAGAGCACTTAGTTGGCAGACGCTTGCCGGTGCGCAGATAGAATGGCACGCCCGCCCAACGCCAGTTATCGATGTCGACGCGGATCGCGACGAAAGTTTCGGTGTTGCTGCTTTTATTCGCGCCCTCTTCTTCCAGATAGCCCGGCACCTTTTGACCCTGCGCAAAGCCCGCGGTGTATTGACCACGAACCGTTTTTTCACGCACGTTGGAGCGATCAATACGGCGCAACGATTTCAACACTTTTACTTTTTCATCGCGAATACTGTCGGCGCTCAGGTCAGACGGCGGTGACATGGCAATCATGCAGAGAATTTGCAGCAAGTGGTTCTGGATCATATCGCGCATCTGACCGGCCTGGTCAAAATATCCCCAGCGCCCTTCAATCCCCACCTCTTCCGCTACGGTAATCTCAACGTGATCGATAGTGCGGTTATCCCAGTTATTAACGAATAACGAGTTGGCAAAACGCAGCGCCAGCAGGTTGAGAACCGTTTCTTTGCCCAGATAGTGGTCGATACGATATACCTGGCACTCTTCAAAGTATTCGCCGACCCGATCGTTAATCTCACGCGAGGTCGCCAGCGAAGTACCCAACGGTTTTTCCATCACGACGCGCGCCGGTTTGGCGTTGAGTTTAGCCTCTCCTAACCCTTTGCAAATAGCGCCAAAGGTGCTGGGCGGCATCGCAAAATAGTTAATGGTGGTGCGGTTTTTTTGATCCAGCATATCGCCCAGGCGATTAAACGCAGGCGTATCGTTCACGTCAAGATTACAAAAATCCAGACGGCCGCTCAGCGTATCCCACAAGCCTTCATCAATTTTTTCCTTCATGAAGGTTTCCAGCGCCTCACGCACGACGTGGGTATAAGCTTCTTTATCCCAGTCCGCGCGCCCCACCCCAATGATCCGGGTATCCGGATGGATCTGGCCGGCTTTCTCAAGCTGATACAGGGAAGGCAGCAGTTTCCGGCGCGCCAGGTCGCCTTTCGCGCCGAAAATGACCAGGTCACATGCCTGGGCTGTTTGCGTTACCGCCATGTCATTCTCCTCAGTTAATCTCCTGGTACTTTAGCCAGGATATCGTTGTAATTTTATTACACAGCACTGTACTGCTTTTACGAGATTACGGAAACCGTAAACGCCTTTTCATAGGTGAACCGGCGTTTGATTGGCAATATAATCGGCAAAACGCCTAATAAAATTGTCGCTTTTCCACACAAGCTGGAACTTAAAATCCGACGTCGGTCATGTAATGAAAAAAAACGACACCTTTTTTAGCCATTTTGCCCCCTTTGACAGCCGCCAGGAGTAATATCTAACAAAACGCGCTCGGTTTCGCGCATCATTGAAATCGCTAATACCCATGAGCCTTGCTAATCATGAATATGCTGGAAAAAGTCCAGTCTCAACTGGAACATTTAAGCAAATCTGAACGAAAAGTCGCCGATGTTATTCTGGCCGCCCCAGGCAGATCGATTCACTTAAGCATTGCCATGCTGGCCCAGGAAGCTAACGTTAGCGAGCCAACGGTGAACCGTTTCTGTCGCAGCATGAATACCCGCGGCTTTCCTGATTTTAAACTGCATCTGGCGCAAAGTCTGGCAAATGGCACCCCCTATGTTAATCGCAATGTGGATGAAGATGACAGCGTCGAGGCCTATACAGGAAAAATCTTCGAGTCCGCCATGGCCAGTCTCGACCATGTTCGCCAGTCGCTGGATAAATCGGCCGTCAACCGCGCGGTCGATTTACTAACCCAGGCAAAAAAAATCGCCTTTTTTGGTCTTGGTTCCTCCGCCGCGGTCGCGCATGACGCCATGAATAAGTTTTTTCGCTTCAATGTACCGGTGATTTACTCCGACGATATCGTGCTGCAACGGATGAGTTGTATGAATTGTAGCGATGATGACGTCGTCGTGCTCATTTCGCATACTGGCAGAACCAAGAGCCTGGTGGAACTGGCGCAGTTGGCACGGGAAAACGATGCGATGGTGATCGCCCTGACCTCCGCTGGAACGCCGCTGGCGCGCGAAGCCACGCTAGCCATTACCCTCGACGTACCGGAAGATACAGACATTTATATGCCCATGGTCTCTCGACTTGCTCAGCTGACCGTGATAGATGTGCTGGCAACGGGATTTACTTTGCGTCGCGGGGCAAAATTCAGAGATAACTTGAAGCGTGTCAAGGAAGCGCTCAAGGAATCGCGTTTTGATAAAGAATTACTCATCAAGAGTGATGACCGCTAAAAGCAATAACAATGTTCTACCCTTTTCGTCATCCGGGGACGTTCATTTTATACCGTTAAGGTTTCAGAACGACCGGATCAATGTTCACGCAACACCAAGTTGTTTTAGTCAACGGAGTATTACATGTCCAGAAGGCTTCGCAGAACCAAAATCGTTACCACGTTAGGCCCGGCAACTGACCGCGATAACAACCTTGAGAAGGTTATCGCCGCGGGCGCAAACGTCGTACGTATGAACTTCTCTCACGGCTCGCCGGAAGATCATAAAATGCGCGCTGATAAAGTCCGTGAGATTGCCGCCAAACTGGGGCGTCATGTGGCTATTTTAGGCGACCTGCAAGGGCCAAAAATTCGCGTTTCCACTTTTAAAGAAGGCAAAGTGTTCCTCAACATCGGGGACAAATTTCTGTTAGACGCTAACCTGGGTAAAGGCGAAGGCGACAAAGAAAAAGTCGGCATTGATTACAAAGGGTTGCCGGCAGACGTCGTTCCTGGCGATATCCTGCTGCTTGACGATGGTCGAGTGCAGTTGAAAGTGCTTGAAGTCCAGGGCATGAAAGTCTTTACCGAGGTCACCGTCGGCGGCCCGCTGTCTAACAATAAAGGCATTAACAAGCTCGGCGGCGGGCTTTCTGCTGAAGCGCTGACCGAAAAAGATAAAGCCGATATTCAAACCGCTGCGCTGATAGGCGTTGACTATCTGGCCGTCTCCTTCCCGCGCTGCGGCGAAGATCTGAACTATGCACGCCGCCTGGCGCGCGACGCCGGCTGCGACGCGAAAATTGTGGCTAAGGTCGAACGCGCCGAAGCGGTATGCGATCAAAACGCCATGGACGATATCATTCTGGCCTCTGACGTTGTGATGGTCGCACGTGGCGACCTGGGCGTTGAAATCGGCGATCCGGAGCTGGTTGGTATCCAGAAGGCGCTGATTCGCCGTGCGCGTCAGCTAAACCGCGCAGTCATCACCGCAACGCAGATGATGGAGTCGATGATCACCAACCCGATGCCGACCCGTGCGGAAGTGATGGACGTGGCGAACGCCGTCCTGGATGGCACGGATGCGGTTATGCTGTCTGCCGAAACCGCAGCCGGTCAGTATCCTTCTGAAACCGTTGCCGCAATGGCGCGCGTCTGCTTGGGCGCAGAAAAAATCCCCAGCATCAATGTGTCTAAACACCGTCTCGACGTGCAGTTCGACAACGTTGAAGAAGCTATTGCCATGTCTGCGATGTATGCGGCAAACCATCTGAAAGGCGTTACCGCAATCATCACCATGACGGAATCCGGTCGTACCGCGCTAATGACTTCCCGTATCAGCTCCGGCCTGCCGATTTTCGCCATGTCGCGCCATGAACGCACGCTCAACCTGACCGCGCTCTACCGCGGAGTAACGCCGGTGCATTTTGATAGCGCGGCTGATGGCGTTGTCGCGGCGCATGAAGCTGTTAATCTGCTGCGCGATAAAGGGTATCTGGTTTCCGGCGACCTGGTTATCGTGACCCAGGGCGATGTCATGAGCACCGTCGGTTCAACCAATACCACGCGTATTTTGACCGTTGAGTAAAACTCCCCCACGCCTGTTCATCAGGTAGTACAGGGTTTGTCAGCATAAAGCCTCTCTTACGAGAGGCTTTATTTATTTGATGGGATAAAGATCTTTACGCTTATACGGCTGAATCTCGCCTGGCTTGCGGGTTTTGAGCAGCTTCAGGATCCAGGTGTACTGTTCCGGATGCGGGCCGACAAAAATTTCGACCTCTTCGTTCATCCGTCTGGCGATTGTGTGATCGTCAGCCGTGAGCAGATCGTCCATTGGCGGGCGAATCTGGATAGTCAGGCGATGCGTTTTACCATTATACACCGGGAAAAGCGGTATCACGCGTGCGCGGCATACTTTCATCAGCCGACCAATCGCAGGCAGCGTCGCTTTGTATGTCGCAAAGAAATCAACGAATTCACTATGCTCCGGGCCGTGATCCTGGTCCGGCAGGTAGTAGCCCCAGTAGCCCTGACGAACAGACTGAATAAAGGGTTTAATCCCGTCATTACGCGCATGCAAACGTCCGCCAAAACGCCGACGCACTGTGTTCCAGATATAGTCAAAAACCGGATTACCCTGATTATGAAACATCGCCGCCATTTTTTGCCCCTGAGAGGCCATCAGCATGGCCGGAATGTCGACGCCCCAGCCATGCGGTACGAGAAAAATGACTTTTTCGTCGTTACGACGCATCTCCTCAATGATTTCCAGACCTTCCCAGTCAACACGCTGTTGGATTTTTTTCGGACCGCGCATCGCCAACTCAGCCATCATCGCCATTGCCTGCGGCGCGGTGGCGAACATCTCATCGACAATCGCTTCGCGCTCAGCTTCGCTACGCTGCGGAAAGCACAAAGACAGATTAATTAGCGCCCGGCGACGAGAACTCTTCCCCAGCCGTCCGGCAAAGCGCCCCAGTGTCGCCAGCAAAGGGTCACGGAATGATGCCGGTGTTAATGCGATCCCCGCCATTGCCGCAGCGCCCAACCAGGCGCCCCAATACTGCGGATAGCGAAAGGATTTTTCGAATTCAGGGATATACTCACTATTATTTTTTTTGGTTTCCATGCTTTTCCAGGGTCTGCTGACGCGAAAAGGAATTGTGAATAGTGTAGCGACGTCTGCGTCTCACACAAAACAAAAAAGCCGGCACACATCGCGTACCGGCTCTGTCAGCGCATTTGTTAATCGAAGCGCAGTTGTGGCAGAACCTCTTTCACCTGTGCCAGGTATTCACGACGATCTGACCCCGTCAGACCTTCCGTGCGCGGCAATTTTGCTGTTAGAGGGTTAACGGCTTGCTGGTTTATCCATACTTCATAATGCAGATGCGGCCCTGTGGAACGCCCGGTGTTACCAGAAAGCGCAATACGATCGCCACGTTTCACTTTTTGCCCCGGTTTCACCAGCAGCTTACGCAAGTGCATGTAACGTGTGGTGTAGGTGCGTCCATGACGAATCGCAATGTAGTAACCGGCAGCGCCGCTACGTTTAGCGACCACGACCTCGCCATCCCCCACCGACAGCACCGGCGTACCCTGCGGCATCGCAAAGTCAACGCCACGATGCGGCGCAACGCGTCCGGTAACCGGGTTCAGACGACGCGGATTGAAGTTGGAGGAGATGCGGAACTGTTTGGCGGTCGGGAAGCGTAAAAAGCCTTTCGCCAGGCCAACACCGTTACGGTCATAGAATTTACCGTCAGCGGCGCGAATGGCGTAGTAATCTTTACCATCGGAACGCATCCGCACGCCCAACAACTGACTCTGTTCACGCTTGCCATCCAGCATCTCGCGCGACATCAGCACCGAAAATTCATCGCCCTTTTTCAGCTTCCGAAAATCCATCTGCCACTGCATTGCTTTTATCACTGCGCTGATTTCGCTGCTGGTTAAACCGGCCTCTTTCGCACTGGCGACAAAGCTACCCCCTACCGTGCCTTTCAGCAGACTGTTGACCCAGTCCCCCTGCTGCATTTCACTGCTCATTTTAAAACCGTTGGCAGTGCGATCGTAGGTACGCGTTTCACGGCGGGAGACTTCCCATGTCAGACGCTGTAAATCGCCATCGGCAGTCAGTGTCCAGGAAAGCTGTTGGCCAATTTTCAGATTGCGCAGCTCCTTATCAGAAGCGGCAAGTCGGCTAATATCGCTCATATCGATGCCGTACTGATTCAGAATACTGCTTAACGTATCGCCTGTAGAGACGACGTATTCATGGACGCCGACTTCGCCTGCGGTTTTATCGTCCAGCTCATCCTGAGGAATAGCTTCATCTTCCTGCGCGGCCTGATCGATGGGTTCGCTGGCCTCCGGTAAGAGGGAACGAATCTCGCTTTTCTCCAGTTCAATAGTTTTAACGATTGGTGCGGATTCTGGGTGATAAACATAGGGCCGCCATACGGCGACGGCCAGTGTCAGAACGGTAAGTGACCCCAGCATAACGCGGTGGGGTCGGGGCAGATTATTAAATGCCAGGGCGACAGAGCGGGCTATCTGTTGCACGTATTCACTTCCTCGTTAATCTCCTTTCAGGCAGCTCGCATACTGGTTGGCTAATTGGCTTAAAAACGCTGAATAGCTTGTTTTACCCAGTTTAATGTTCGTCCCGAGGGGGTCCAGTGTTCCCATTCGAACGGATGTCCCTCTCGCCACGGCTTCCACGACCGCTGGCCTGAATTGTGGCTCAGCAAAAACGCAGGTTGCTTTTTGCTCAACCAACTGTGTTCTTATTTCATGTAAACGCTGCGCGCCAGGTTGTATCTCAGGGTTCACGGTAAAGTGACCGAGCGGGGTGAGTCCGTAGTGTTTTTCGTAGTAACCGTAGGCGTCATGAAAAACGAAATACCCTTTCCCCTTGAGCGGCGCGAGCTCGTTACCGACCTGTTTATCGGTTGCGGCTAATTGTGCCTCAAAATCCTTCAGGTTGGCGTCGAGTTTGGCTCGACTTTGCGGCATAAGTTCCACTAATTTTTCATGGATTGCAACCGCTGTAGCCCGCGCTATCTCTGGGGAGAGCCAAAGATGCATGTTATATTCGCCGTGATGGTGATGTACGTCACCTTTTTCCTCATCGGCGCCCGTATGCGCATGTTCATCCTCATCATCATCCGCGCCCTTCATGAGTAACGGTTTTACATCGGCAAGTTGCGCAATGGTAACCTGCTTATTATCAGGGATATTCCTGACCGACTTCTCCATAAAGGCTTCCATTTCTGGGCCAACCCAGACGACTAAGTCCGCGCCCTGTAAGCGTTTTACGTCTGATGGACGCAATGAATAATCATGCTCGGATGCCCCATCCGGAAGTAATACTTGCGTATCCGTAACGCCATCAGCAATGGCGGAAGCGATAAACCCAAGTGGTTTAAGCGAAGCGACAACGGCGGCGTCGGCAGCCTGGGTTGCACTCCCCCAAAGCGCGGCGGATAATGCTGCGAAAAGAAGCGTATTTTTCTGTAACATAATGCGACTAATCATCGTAATGAATGTGTGAAATGTGATATTATAACATTCTATCACTTCTGCAAGCCTAAAATTAACATGACAAGTTTAGTTTCACTGGAAAACGTCTCGGTCTCATTTGGTCAACGCCGCGTCCTCTCTGACGTGTCGCTTGAATTGAGCCCCGGAAAAATTTTAACGCTTCTCGGTCCTAACGGCGCGGGGAAGTCAACGCTTGTACGCGTGGTTTTAGGACTGGTAGCCCCTGATGATGGGGTGATCAAGCGCAACGGGCAACTCCGTATCGGCTATGTCCCGCAAAAGCTCTATCTCGATACCACGCTTCCGCTGACGGTAAACCGATTTTTACGTTTACGTCCCGGCACGCAAAAAACGGATATTCTCCCGGCGCTTAAACGCGTTCAGGCCGGACATTTGATTGACGCGCCCATGCAAAAACTCTCCGGCGGTGAGACACAGCGCGTACTGCTGGCGCGTGCTCTGCTTAACAGGCCGCAGTTGCTGGTACTTGATGAGCCGACGCAAGGCGTGGATGTCAACGGCCAGGTCGCGTTATACGACCTTATCGATCAGCTGCGTCGCGAACTCGATTGCGCCGTGCTGATGGTGTCGCATGACCTACATCTGGTCATGGCAAAGACGGATGAAGTGTTATGCCTGAACCATCATATTTGCTGTTCCGGCGCGCCGGAAGTGGTGTCTATGCATCCGGAATTTATCTCTATGTTTGGCCCGCGAGGCGCGGAGCAATTAGGGATTTATCGCCATCATCATAATCATCGCCATGATTTACAGGGTCGTATTGTACTGCGCCGGGGAAATGGTCACTCATGATTGAATTATTACTGCCCGGCTGGCTGGCCGGGATGATGCTGGCCTGCGCCGCTGGTCCTTTGGGCTCATTTGTGGTCTGGCGTCGGATGTCCTATTTTGGCGATACGCTGGCTCACGCGTCGCTTCTGGGCGTGGCGTTTGGCCTGTTGCTGGACGTTAATCCCTTTTATGCGGTAATCGCCGTTACGCTGCTGCTGGCCGCCGGTCTGGTATGGCTGGAGAAACGCCCTCACCTCGCGATTGATACCTTACTGGGCATTATGGCGCACAGCGCCTTATCTTTAGGACTGGTCGTGGTCAGCCTGATGTCCAACGTCCGCGTTGATTTAATGGCTTATCTGTTTGGCGATTTGCTGGCCGTCACGCCGGAAGATCTTATCTCGATCGCTATTGGGGTCGTTATTGTGCTGGCCATTCTCTTCTGGCAGTGGCGCAACTTGCTGTCAATGACTATCAGTCCGGATCTTGCCTTTGTCGATGGCGTGAAGTTACAGCGCGTGAAGCTGCTATTGATGCTGGTAACAGCGTTAACTATTGGCGTGGCGATGAAGTTTGTCGGAGCGCTGATCATTACGTCGCTGCTGATTATCCCCGCCGCAACCGCGCGTCGCTTTGCCCGTACGCCGGAGCAGATGGCGGGCGTCGCCGTTGGTGTAGGTATGATAGCGGTTACAGGTGGACTGACCTTCTCAGCCTTTTATGATACCCCGGCAGGGCCATCCGTAGTGCTGTGTGCCGCGCTGCTGTTTATCTTCAGTATGATGAAAAAGCAGGCAAGCTAAGCGTGTGTTGCCCGGTGGCGCTGCGCTTACCGGGCCTACAAAATCGCCCAGGTCTGATGAGCGCAGCGACTTCAGGCGCTAAGGCATCTCTGGCGGCGTGATCCCGAAATGGTTCCAGGCGCGCACCGTTGCCATACGCCCACGCGGCGTGCGCTGCAAAAAGCCTTGCTGAATCAGATACGGCTCCAGCACATCCTCAATGGTTTCACGCTCTTCGCCAATCGCCGCCGCCAGGTTATCCAGTCCCACCGGACCACCGAAGAATTTATCAATAACCGCCAGCAGCAGCTTACGATCCATATAGTCAAATCCTTCCGCATCGACGTTCAGCATATCCAGCGCCTGCGCGGCAATTTCCGCTGAAATAGCCCCGTCATGCTTCACCTCGGCAAAATCACGCACACGTCTGAGCAGGCGGTTGGCTATACGCGGCGTACCGCGCGCCCGACGCGCCACTTCCAGCGCGCCGTCATCGCTCATCTCAAGCCCCATGTGCCTTGCGCTGCGCCCGACGATGTGCTGCAGATCGGGCACCTGGTAGAACTCCAGGCGCTGCACAATACCAAAACGGTCACGTAGCGGCGAGGTCAGCGAACCTGCTCGCGTCGTCGCGCCAATGAGCGTAAACGGCGGCAGATCGATCTTAATTGAACGTGCAGCAGGCCCTTCGCCAATCATAATATCCAACTGGTAATCTTCCATCGCCGGATAGAGTACCTCTTCCACCACCGGTGAAAGCCGGTGGATCTCATCAATAAACAGCACATCATGCGGTTCAAGATTGGTGAGCATAGCCGCCAGATCGCCTGCTTTTTCCAGCACCGGGCCGGACGTGGTTCGGAGGTTGACGCCCATTTCATTGGCAACGATATTCGCCAGAGTCGTTTTACCTAACCCTGGCGGGCCGAAAATCAGCAAGTGATCTAATGCGTCGCCACGCCGTTTTGCCGCCTGAATAAAGATCTCCATCTGGGAGCGCACCTGCGGTTGGCCGACATATTCCGCCAATAACTTGGGGCGAATGGCGCGATCGGCAACGTCTTCTGCAATCGTGGCGCCTGCTGAAATCAGGCGATCTGCTTCTATCATCCTTTACCTCATAGCGCGGCGCGTAACGCGTCGCGAATCAGTGTTTCACTGCTTGCGTCCGGACGGGCGATCTTGCTTACCATCCGGCTGGCTTCTTGCGGTTTATAACCCAGCGCCACCAGCGCAGCAACTGCTTCTTGTTCTGCATCTTCCGAGGTTGGGCTGGCCGGCGATGTCAATACCAGATCGACCGCAGGCGTGAAGAGATCGCCATGTAGCCCTTTAAAGCGGTCTTTCATTTCAACAATCAATCGTTCGGCAGTTTTCTTGCCGATACCCGGCAGCTTCACCAGCGCACCAAGCTCTTCGCGCTCAACCGCATTGACGAACTGTTGCGCCGACATGCCGGAGAGGATCGCCAGCGCCAGCTTAGGCCCGACGCCATTCGTTTTAATTAGCTCTTTAAATAGCGTGCGCTCTTGCTTATTGTTAAATCCGTACAGCAACTGCGCATCTTCACGCACCACGAAGTGGGTGAAGACGATTGCCTCCTGCCCGGCCTCCGGCAGCTCGTAAAAGCAGGTCATAGGCATATGTACTTCATAGCCTACTCCCCCTGTCTCCAGCAGCACGATCGGGGGTTGTTTTTCGAGAATAATGCCTCTGAGTCTGCCTATCACATGACGCTCCTGCGTAAAGGGCTGAAAAGATAATGCACTATCATAAAAAAAGACTGGATGTTTATCCAGATGAAAAACACGTATCCCGATATTTCTCTACTCCGACAACCCGCGATGGTTAACGACGGGTACGCTCCCCGCTGCGTACAAAATAAGTCGTACACTCATTGACAACTTTTTGCGTCCTACGCGAACAACTTTTTGCCAACATGCCGTGGCGCTCGTTCGGTAGTCTTCAATAATGAGTATCCTGATAACACTAATAATGTATCCAGTACGAATGCCAACAGCGGAACATCGGGCCTCCAAAAAAACAGACCCGAGAATAGATTTAATAATATTAACCACTAGCGCTGAATTTAATCGCATGTTGTTTTATCGTCGCGCGCAACAGATTTTAATTCGCCATGACACAATAAATATTGTACAAACTCATTTTTCATGCCATCGAAATTCACGGCTGGCATCCCTTCTGAATAACTATAATAAATATTCACATACTCTTCGCTACTAAAAAGTGCCTGTCGTTTTGCTGCTAACCCACGGCCTTTTGCTGCAATATACTGGAAGCAGTGGCCGCTGGCGCCACAGCTCCACCCATCATCAACAATATATATATCGGCAGCGTTAAACAGCTGTTCCAGCCAGCACTGGCGAATCGTTCCGGCCGCACAAACCAAAAATAATGATGCGCTAATCATCCACCCGGATTTTTTTACCGATGTCATAGCTAGGAAAGCCATAAAGCACGCTACCTGCAGGCACAAAACCAGTTCTTTATTCCCGGCAACCAAATGCCACTGGTTAAATACTAAGGTAATGAAAACTGAACTCAATGTTGCCAACAGTCTGGTCCTGAACCGCCTGGCAGGGAGAAGCAAAAATAATAATGAAATCGTCCCTGGCTTTAATAAAAAAACAACAGTATTAGCCTCTGCCATATCAATACACAAACAATAACAAAAACTAATAAGCAGATGAAAGATAATAGCAACAAAAATATAAGAAAAATAAAATACCCAACCTATTCTCATTGGTTTATCATCAACCACGTCATACTCCCTGTCAATATGAGAGATCAGATGATGAGAAATTTACCACCTTAATCCCCCCCAAATATATTTGCGACATTAATTCCAATAAATGAAATATTCACCATACATATTTCGATGACACTAAGGCTTGTCATTTATTTGGTATAATGCTAACTACCCTGTAGAATAAATAAAAGGAATTTATTTCAAATAATGGAATGCAGAGATGAAAAAACATTATTCTGTCCAATATGAAACCGGGGATATCGTCTTTACCTGTATAGGTGCCGCGCTTTTCGGCCAGATATCCACCGCTTCACAGTGCTGGAGCAACCATGTTGGGATTATTATTGGTCATAATGGTGATGACTATCTGGTGGCGGAAAGTCGCGTCCCCCTCTCAACCGTCACCACGCTGTCACTGTTTATACAACGTTCAGCCGGACAACGTTACGCGGTTCGTCGCCTGTGCGGCGGCCTGACGGTCGAACAGAAACTCGCCATCATGGAACAGGTTCCCGCCCGGCTGAATAAGTTTTATCACACGGGGTTTAAATATGAGTCATCGCGCCAGTTCTGCTCGAAATTTGTGTTTGATATCTATAAAGAAGCATTGTGTATTCCGGTAGGCGATATTGAGACATTCGAAGAATTACTTCACAGCAATCCTGATGCAAAACTCACCTTCTGGAAGTTCTGGTTTTTAGGTTCAATCCCGTGGGATCGTAAGACGGTGACGCCAGCCAGCCTGTGGCATCATCCCAACCTGGATGTAATCTATCAGAGTCACTCTCAGGGGCATCTTCCCGGAGAAGCGGCATAACGCCCTGATATTTCCACTCGTGAGTATATCCTGACAGGCCGATACGAGGCCTGTCAAATGACTGACAGATATATTGTCTCTCCCGCCTCCCAACGTGCATTAGCGCGCCAGAGGAACGTATCCAACGTCAGCAATCAACCTTTGCCCTTGCTCGCTCAAAAACCAATCGATAAATTTTTGCGATTGCCGCGAGGGTTTTCCAGCGGAAACCATATATACATCAATAGTGTAAGGATATTTTCCATTGCGAATATTTTCGATGGTTGGCTCGATGCCATTCACCGCCAGCAAGCGCAAATCAGGGCTATGGTGAAGCTGCGTAGCATAATAGCGGAAGGTATACCCCAGAGCATTGGCGCTGTTCTGGTAATTTGCCACATTACGCAGCAATCCGATCATATCGTGAACGGATTCTGTTTCCAGCGGCTTGCGAAGTTTATCCTCGCCCATCACCGCAGCCAGCATAATCGTCTGGCTACCCGATCCCTTTGGCCGCTGATAGGGGTAAATACGCGCATCGTTGCCGCCGACTTCCAGCCAGTTGTTCACACGCCCGGAATAGATATCGCGAATCTGTTTTTCACTCAGTTGAGTCAGCGGATTATCCTTATGCGTGACAAAAACAAAAGCCTCGCGGGCAATGGGATAGAAGTGTAAATCAACGCCCTGCGCCCTCGCGCTGGCTTTTTGCTCGGCGGAAGGCTCAGCGACAAAAATGATATCCGCTTCACCATGAATTAACTTCTCCCAGGCACCAGGTGTCCGATCGCAGCGAACATATTTCCACACGCTGTCTACATCCAGATTGTGATACAGCGCCTGCGCTGCCGAGGCGTACACCGGATAAACTGCCGTTGCGCCATTCAGTCGCGGCCAGTCGTTTTCCAGCGATAGCCCAGGTGATGCGCTCAGCGCCGTCAGTTTATTATCGGGGGTAAACGGGTCATATGTGCCAGGCTCAAAAGATTCCGTTATTTCCCTAGCCGGATCGTTAACCACTCGTCGCTCGCGACGATCATAAGTTTGCCAGGCCAATAATCCGCTAATGGCAATTGTCATTGCGGCAATGAGCAGAACAATACTTCGCCATCCGGTGACGTTTTCCAACTTATTATTCTGCCGGACGGTGATAAAACGCATGATGGTATACGACAGGAAGCCGACAAATGGAATCACTGGGGCAATGATCACCCTTGACGATGATATCTCATAAAATTCCGTCATTAAAGCCGATTTGATCAAGGCAGAATAGAGTCCGAACCACTGTATCCCGTGATAAAACACGCTACTTTCGAAGTCGCCGTCAGCGACGATAATCATTATCAGCCAAACGGTAAGAGAATAGAAAATCAGTAATAAGGCAGGTAAAAAACCAGGAATAAAACGCTCGCGTTCATCGATAAAGCGACCGCGAATACCGCCAGTCGCACAACCCACAAGAATGGTGGCCATCAGCGTGGCGATAAGCCCATAGATATCGCCAGCAATATTAAAAATAATGTTAAAGATACTGAATATTATTGCTAATATCGGCAACACCACGACCAGCAGCACGATTTCTGCCAGCCAAAATTTTATCGACTTTATTATCGCCATAGTACGGGTCTCCCTGACCCTGCATTTACATCAGCGCATTCTCCCACGCGCTAAATTCAGCCGCGATTCGCTCATTTGCATCGCGTTCTGGCTAACATGGCAATGCGTAATGGCGATAGCCAGCGCATCTGCGGCGTCTGCCTGCGGGTTAGCGGGGAGCTTCAGCAACGTGCGCACCATATGCTGTACCTGGCTTTTTTCCGCGCTACCAATACCGACGACAGTTTGCTTCACCTGACGTGCCGCGTATTCAAACACAGGCAGTTCCTGATTGACCGCGGCGACAATCGCGACGCCGCGCGCCTGTCCCAGCTTGAGGGCTGAGTCGGCATTTTTCGCCATAAACACCTGTTCGATAGCAAAATAGTCCGGCTGGAACTGCGTGATGATTTCCGTCACGCCTGCGTATATGAGCTTCAAACGAGACGGCAAATCATCGACTTTGGTACGAATACATCCGCTGCCCAGATAGGTCAGTTGTCTGCCTACCTGGCGGATAACGCCATAACCGGTAATGCGCGAGCCGGGGTCAATACCGAGAATAATCGACACGCTATACCCCCTGCCCGCCGGCGTTTAGCAGCACCATTACAGGGTCGCCGCCACCTCATCAGAGATCTCACCGTTATGGTAGACTTCCTGAACATCGTCACAGTCTTCCAGCATATCGATCAGACGTAGCAGTTTCGGCGCGGTTTCCGCATCCATATCCGCTTTGGTTGACGGGATCATGGACACTTCGGCGCTGTCCGCTTTCAGACCCGCCGCTTCCAGCGCGTCACGCACTTTGCCCATCTCTTCCCAGGCAGTGTAAACATCAATCGCGCCATCATCATAGGTCACAACATCTTCCGCGCCAGCTTCCAGAGCAGCTTCCATGATGGTGTCTTCATCGCCTTTCTCAAAGGAGATGACCCCTTTCTTACTGAACAGGTACGCCACTGAGCCATCGGTACCCAGATTACCACCGCACTTGCTGAAAGCATGACGCACTTCCGCTACGGTACGGTTACGGTTGTCACTCAGACACTCAATCATAATGGCCGTGCCGCCAGGACCATAACCTTCATAGATGATGGTTTCCATGTTCGAGTCTTCATCACCACCCACACCGCGAGCGATGGCACGGTTCAAAGTGTCGCGGGTCATGTTGTTGGCCAGCGCTTTATCTACGGCCGCGCGCAGACGCGGGTTGGCATCCGGATCGCCGCCGCCCAATTTAGCTGCCGTTACCAGTTCACGAATAATTTTAGTGAAGATTTTACCGCGCTTGGCATCCTGCGCAGCTTTACGATGTCTGGTGTTGGCCCATTTACTATGACCTGCCATAAATATTTCCTCAAAAAAAGCGCGCCTTTTCAGGCGACGTTAATGACAAACTCTTCAATCGCTTGCCGGTTACTCCAGGACTTGGTAAGCGCCGCCGCGTCAGGCGCATCAAGCCACTGGTACGTCAGATGTTCAGTGAATATCACCTGCCGCTCATGCGGTAACGCAAGGCAGAACCAGAATTCTGTATTGTGCATGACGCCCGGCGCATAGCGATGACGTAAATGTGAAAAAATTTCAAACTCCACCGTACGTTGGCAGTCGATTAAGGTCAGTTGCTCTGCCACAACATCAATCGTGACCTCCTCTTTGACTTCACGCACGGCGGCCTGCAACGCGGTCTCCCCTTCTTCTATGCTGCCAGTCACTGACTGCCAAAAATCCGGGTCGTCGCGTCGCTGCAACATTAGCACCCGTTTCGTATCCTGCGCGAAAATAACCACCAGTACCGAAACGGGGCGCTTGTACACTTTATCCTTCACGCGACCTCGTTGTTGGCTGTTGGGTGACGCCGCGCATTGATGAGGCTCCCCCTTGCGGGCCGCCGCGATATCACGCGAATGATGTCGTGTACATTGTTCATATCAGTTATTCTCGGCTTTCTTCACAACCTGAATCCCCAACTCCGTCAACGCTGCCTGGTTGGCGAAACTCGGCGCTTCAGTCATCAGACACGCGGCGGCGGTCGTTTTCGGGAAGGCGATAACATCACGAATATTGTCGGTGCCGGTCAACAGCATGGTCAGACGGTCCAGACCAAACGCCAGGCCCGCGTGCGGCGGCGTACCGTATTTCAACGCATCCAACAGGAAGCCGAACTTCTCGCGCTGCTCCTGCTCATTGATACCGAGAATACCAAATACGGTTTGCTGCATTTCACCGTTGTGAATACGCACCGAACCGCCGCCCACTTCATAGCCGTTAATCACCATATCGTAAGCGTTAGCGACGGCTTCTTCCGGCGCAGTTTTCAGTTCAGACGCCGTCATGTCACGCGGGGCGGTGAACGGATGGTGCATCGCGGTCAGACCGCCTTCGCCGTCGTCTTCGAACATCGGGAAGTCAATCACCCACAGCGGCGCCCATTTGTCTTCGTCGGTCAGGCTCAGGTCTTTGCCCAGTTTCAGACGCAGCGCGCCCAGCGCATCGGCAACCACTTTTTTGTTATCTGCGCCGAAGAAGATCATGTCGCCGTCCTGCGCGCCGGTACGTTCAAGGATAGCGTCGACAATGTCGGCGGTCAGGAACTTGGCCACCGGACTGTTAATCCCGTCCAGACCTTTCGCGCGCTCGTTAACTTTGATATATGCCAGGCCTTTCGCGCCGTAGATCTTAACAAAGTTACCGTAATCGTCGATCTGCTTACGGCTAAGCTGTGCGCCGCCAGGCACACGCAGCGCTGCCACGCGGCCTTTCGGATCGTTAGCCGGGCCCGCGAAGACCGCGAACTCTACCGATTTCAGCAGGTCAGCGACATCTACCAGTTCCATCGGGTTACGCAGGTCTGGCTTGTCGGAACCGTAGCGACGTTCCGCTTCGGCAAACGTCATGACCGGGAAATCCCCCAGATCCACGCCTTTCACTTCCAGCCACAAATGGCGCACCAGCGCTTCCATCACTTCGCGCACCTGTGGCGCGGTCATGAAGGAGGTCTCGACGTCGATCTGAGTAAACTCCGGCTGACGGTCAGCACGTAAGTCTTCATCACGGAAGCATTTGACTATCTGATAGTAACGGTCGAAACCGGACATCATCAGGAGCTGTTTGAACAGCTGCGGCGACTGCGGCAGCGCGTAGAATTTACCTTTGTGAACGCGCGAAGGCACCAGATAGTCGCGCGCGCCTTCCGGCGTGGCTTTGGTCAGCATCGGCGTTTCAATATCAAGGAAACCGTGATCGTCCATAAAACGACGCACCAGGCTGGTAATTTTGGCGCGGGTTTTCAGGCGCTGCGCCATTTCCGGACGACGCAAATCCAGATAGCGGTACTTGAGACGCGCCTCTTCGGTATTAACGTGGTTAGCGTCAAGCGGCAGTGAGTCTGCGCGGTTGATGATAGTGAGAGAGGACGCCAGCACTTCAATTTCGCCGGTCGCCATATCCGCATTGACGTTTTTCGCGTCACGCGCACGCACGGTGCCCGTAACCTGAATGCAGAACTCATTACGCAGTTCAGAGGCCAGCTTTAACGCGTCCGCACGATCCGGATCGAAGAACACCTGCACAATACCTTCGCGGTCGCGCATATCGATAAAGATCAGGCTGCCAAGATCACGACGACGGTTGACCCAACCACACAGAGTCACCTGCTGCCCCACGTGGGACAGACGTAGCTGTCCGCAATATTCTGTACGCATGAGATATCCCTTAACTTAGCCGCAGGCGGATTGTTGCCTGCCATGCAGGCGACGAAGTCGCAGCTTTAGCTGTATGTCACAACTGGATGAAAAAAGGCGGCTATTATACTGGAAATTCTGCCGCACGATAAGAGTCAATCCAGCATGGGAGCGATAACTTGCCCGTTTCATGCGGTATCGACACTTGGTTCATACTGACTGTACCCGGGTTTTTCACGCGGGTATTGCGTATGCTCACAAAAATTAACAATATTTGTCGCCGCTTTCCTCTTTAATCGCGCTTAAGGTGTAGTGAAATCCGCTATTTTTAGGAGAGTGATTATCATGCTGAAACTCAACGCGACCACAACCGCCCTGGTGGTTATTGATTTACAGGAAGGAATTCTTCCGTTTGCCGGCGGCCCGTATACGGCAAATGAGGTGGTCGCCCGCGCCGCGCGGCTGGCGGAAAAGTGTCGTGCCAACGGCTCGCCCGTGGTTATGGTACGCGTTGGATGGTCTGATGATTATGCCGAAGCGTTAAAACAGCCGGTGGATGCCGCAACGCCTGCGCACGCGTTGCCGGAAAACTGGTGGACCTGGCCTACGGCATTGGGTAAAAAGGACAGCGATCTGGAAGTGACTAAACGCCAGTGGGGCGCGTTTTACGGCACCGACCTGGAATTACAACTTCGCCGCCGGGGTATCGACACCATCATATTGTGCGGAATCTCAACCAATATCGGCGTCGAATCCACAGCGCGTAACGCCTGGGAGTTGGGATTTAACCTTATTATTGCCGAAGATGCCTGTAGCGCCGCCAGCAGTGAGCAGCATCAGAGCAGTATGACGCATATTTTCCCGCGCATTGGCCGGGTACGCAGCGTAGAGGATATTTTAAACGCCTTATGATCTACATTGGCTTGCCGCAATGGTCGCACCCGAAATGGGCGCGGCTCGGCATCACCAGTCTGGAAGAGTATGCCCGCCACTTTAACTGCGTGGAGGGCAACACCACGCTTTACGCGCTGCCGAAAGCGGAAATTGTCGATCGCTGGTATGCGCAAACTACGGACGATTTCCGTTTTTGCTTTAAATTTCCCGCGACCATTTCTCACCAGGCCGCGCTGCGCCATTGCGACGATCTGGTACAGGCGTTTTTTACCCGCCTGGCGCCGCTGGAAACGCGTATTGGCCAATACTGGCTGCAGTTGCCCGCCGCCTTTGGACCGCGCGATCTCCCCGCCTTATGGCAGTTTCTTGATGCGCTCCCCGCCACGTTTACCTATGGCGTAGAAGTTCGTCATCCGTGTTTTTTTGACAAAGGTGAGGATGAACAGCGGCTCAATCGCGGGTTACACGCGCGCGGCGTAAACCGCGTGATCCTGGATAGTCGTCCGGTACATGCCGCCCATCCCCACAGCGAGGCCGTCCGCGACGCGCAGCGAAAAAAACCCAAAGTCCCGGTACATGCGGTCGTGACGGCCAGCCATCCGATGGTGCGTTTTATCGGTAGCGACAATATGGCGCAAAACCGTGAGTTTTTCGCCGCCTGGTTGCAGAAACTCCCGCAGTGGCGGCAGACCACCACGCCTTTTCTGTTTTTACATACTCCGGATATCGCGCAGGCGCCGGAACTGGTGAATACGCTTTGGCATGATTTACGCAGCGTCTTACCGGAAATCGGCACTGCTCCGTCCATTCCACAGCAATCTTCTCTTTTCTGAAAATGCCCCCTATCATAGACAGTGCCATCAGCCATTTTAAAAGGGAGTTTGTATGGTAAGCGCGCTGTATGCCGTTTTGGGTGCGTTATTATTAATGAAGTTCTCTTTTAATGTCGTTCGCTTGCGAATGCAGTACCGTGTCGCCTATGGCGACGGCGGTTTTAGCGAATTGCAAAGCGCCATCCGTATTCATGGCAACGCGGTGGAATATATTCCTGTCGCGCTGGTGCTGCTGCTGTTTATGGAAATGAACGGCGCCGAAACGTGGATGGTGCATATCTGCGGCATCATTTTAATCGCCGGTCGGCTGATGCATTATTACGGTTTTCACCACCGCCTGTTCCGCTGGCGGCGGGCGGGGATGAGCGCGACCTGGTGCGCATTGTTGCTGATGGTGCTGGCAAACCTGTGGTATATGCCCTGGGAGTTGGTTTTCTCCCTGTATTAGCGCACAATATGCGCCTTTATTTTTCCCGGATGTATACGTTATGTCTCACCGCGACACGCTTTTTTCTGCGCCTATCGCCCGTCTCGGCGACTGGACTTTTGATGAACGAGTAGCCGAAGTTTTCCCCGACATGATTCAGCGTTCGGTACCAGGTTACTCCAACATCATCTCCATGATCGGCATGTTAGCTGAACGCTTTGTGCAGCCGAACACGCAGGTCTACGATCTGGGCTGCTCGCTGGGCGCCGCGACGCTGTCTGTTCGGCGTAATATCCGCCATGAGCATTGTCGCATTATCGCCGTCGATAACTCCCCGGCCATGATTGAACGCTGCCGCCGTCATATTGATGCGTATAAAGCGCCTACGCCGGTTGAAGTCGTTGAAGGCGATATCCGCGATATCACTATTGAAAACGCCTCGATGGTGGTGCTGAATTTTACCCTGCAATTCCTTGAACCTGCCGAACGCCAGGCATTGCTGGATAAGATTTACCTGGGGTTGAATCCCGGCGGCGCGCTGGTACTGTCGGAAAAATTTAGCTTTGAAGACGCGAAAGTGGGCGAGCTGTTATTCAACATGCACCACGATTTTAAACGCGCTAATGGGTACAGCGAACTGGAGATCAGCCAGAAGCGCAGTATGCTGGAAAACGTGATGCTCACCGACTCGGTGGAAACACATAAAGCGCGCCTGCGTCAGGCGGGTTTCGAACACAGTGAACTGTGGTTCCAGTGCTTTAATTTCGGGTCGCTTGTCGCGTTAAAAGCCGGAGTTGCCGCATGATCGAGTTTGGTAACTTTTATCAGCTCATTGCTAAAAATCATCTCTCCCACTGGCTGGAAACATTGCCCGCGCAGATTGCCGCCTGGCAACGCGAGCAGCAGCATGGCTTGTTTAAACAGTGGTCGAACGCGGTAGAATTTTTACCGGAAATTACGCCCTGGCGGCTGGATTTACTGCACAGTGTCACGGCGGAAAGCGAAACGCCGCTCAGCGAAGGTCAGCTAAAGCGTATTGATACATTGCTGCGTAATCTGATGCCGTGGCGTAAAGGCCCGTTCTCGCTTTATGGCGTAGATATTGATACCGAATGGCGCTCAGACTGGAAGTGGGATCGCGTACTGCCGCATCTGTCAGATTTAACCGGCCGGACGATCCTTGATGTCGGCTGCGGCAGCGGCTATCACCTGTGGCGGATGATTGGCGCGGGCGCACATCTGGCGGTCGGCATCGATCCTACACAGCTTTTCCTCTGCCAGTTTGAGGCGGTGCGTAAACTGTTGGGTAACGATCAGCGCGCGCATCTGCTGCCGTTGGGCATTGAACAACTCCCGGCGCTGAAAGCATTTGATACCGTCTTCTCGATGGGGGTGCTTTATCACCGTCGCTCGCCGCTGGAACATCTGTGGCAGTTAAAAGATCAGTTGGTCAACGAGGGTGAGCTGGTACTGGAAACGCTGGTCGTCGACGGCGACGAAAATACCGTACTGGTGCCGGGTGACCGCTACGCGCAGATGCGTAACGTCTATTTTATTCCTTCCGCGCCGGCATTAAAAAAATGGCTGGAAAAATGCGGCTTTATTGACGTGCGTATCGCCGATGTCTGCGTCACTACCACCGAAGAGCAGCGCCGTACCGAATGGATGGTTACCGAGTCGCTAGCCGACTTTCTTGACCCGAACGATCGCAGCAAGACGGTGGAAGGCTATCCCGCCCCGCAGCGCGCGGTGCTGATTGCGCGTAAACCGTGATGGATCGTCGAATGATCGTTACGTATAGCACCGTTTCTCCAAAATAGTTCAAGTTGCAGCAAGGCGGCAACGCAGCAAATCCCCGGGAACGTAGGTAGCTACGTGACCGGGGTGCGCGAGGCGGCCAACGCTGCTGCGGCTTGAAATATGAAGGAGAAAAAAAGGCCCCTGTTGAATTGGCAGGGGCCTGGTACGAGCAAGCATCATATTGGGCGACATGATGCAACGGTAAAAATCATTTGGCCTGATGGCGAACAATGATTCCTTTCATTTCAGCGACCGCCGCACCCTCTACTCTATAGCGAGAATACTCGTCCGCCTGAATATCGGCAGACATCGATAACCCCTGATTGCGATAGCGCATCGGCGAAGGCAGTAAGACTCCGGCGGAACTGTGTACTTCCCGTACTCCGGCATCGAGGAAATTCTGCAGGTTATTTGCACGAACCCCCGCACCAGCCATAATGGTTGGTGCATCCCCTTGGGCAATAAGTTCCATAATTATTGATAAACCTTGCGCCGCATCGGCTTTTTGTCCGGAAGTCAGTACTCTTGCTACGCCTGCGTCAGCCAGATTCTTTAGCGCATTGAAGGGATTAGCGCACATATCGAAGGCGCGGTGGAATGTCACCGCCAGCGGCCCGGCCGCCGCCATTATTTTTTCCATTCGCGACATATCGACATCCCCATCAACGGTCAACACGCCAGTAACCAGCCCGGGAAACCCCAACTCTCTGACGAGGCGGATATCTTCCAGCATGGCGGCAAATTCGCCGTCAGTGTAGTAAAAATCCCCGCCGCGAGGACGAATAATCGGATGTACGGGAATCGTAATATGCTCGCGTACGCTGCGTAAGACGCCGAAAGAAGGCGTAAGCCCCCCTTCTTTCGGCGCGGCGCACAGTTCGATACGATCCGCGCCGTTTCGCTGCGCGGTGAGCGCGCATTCCATGCTGTAACAACAGATCTCAAGTAACGCCATATTCACTCCGCTCGGCAGGTTAATGGGCCGCCTGTTCGCTGGCGACAATCGCTTCAATCGACCATGGATGAAATTTTACCGTGATGCGGCCATCGGTCACGGCCAGCGTAGGGTTTGGCAAACGTTCATGCTCGCCCTGTGGCGAACTGGTTTTAACCACGATCCCCGGCTGACTAAGCCCCTCATCCGACAACAACGCCAGCGCCCTCACGTTCAAGGTCTCCGGCTCGCCGGGCAGCACGATTTCAATATGCTCCCACCCTTCGTGTGGATAGCGTTTTTCTCCCGGCCACGGTAATTCAATAACAGAAAACCGCCAGTGTTCCACACATACCGGTTCATGCAGTTTAAACAGACAAATCGGCCTGCCGTTGATGATATTTTCCGACAGTAGCTCGCCGCATTGTTCAAAACCGCGACGCCAACGCTCCGCCGTCGTATTCTGGTGACAGCGCAATGAAATGTGATCGGCCTCAAGGGCGCTAATCTGCAGACCAAGGCGAGTGGAAAGTTCTCTGAACGCCAGAGTGAATCGCGGTAAATCTGCGGAAATATCATGCAGTTCATCAATGTGTTGCCAGTTCGCCATATCAGGACGCTCTTCTTGCTGTGAAAACCGCTAATTTACGCTGTTGCGCCCCGGCAACCAACCTTTGATTTGATTGGGCGTTTATTGAATGCTTATGCAGATTATTGTTGCGTATATTTCAGGCGACGCGCCGCGCGCGCAATGCTGACGCCAACGGGCATTTGCAGTATACTCCCGCCCTAATTCTTAAACTGGCGCGGGCAATACAGCCCGCTTCATAAACGTAAGGTATTCCGGTGAATATTCAGGCTCTTCTCTCAGAAAAAGTTAGTCAGGCCATGATTGCTGCAGGCGCGCCTGCAGATTGCGAGCCCCAGGTTCGTCAGTCAGCCAAAGTTCAGTTCGGCGACTATCAGGCCAACGGCATGATGGCAGTTGCGAAAAAACTGGGTATGGCCCCCCGACAACTTGCAGAGCAGGTGCTGACTCATCTGGATCTCAGCGGCATCGCCAGCAAGGTTGAAATCGCCGGCCCTGGCTTTATCAATATTTTCCTCGAACCGGCTTTTCTCGCTGAACAGGTGCAACAGGCGCTGGCCTCCGAACGTCTGGGCGTTTCTCAGCCGACTCGTCAGACGATTGTCGTCGACTACTCCGCGCCCAACGTCGCGAAAGAGATGCACGTTGGTCATCTACGCTCCACGATTATCGGCGATGCGGCAGTGCGCACGCTGGAGTTTCTGGGCCATCATGTTATTCGCGCTAACCACGTCGGCGACTGGGGTACCCAGTTCGGTATGCTTATCGCCTGGCTGGAAAAACAGCAGCAGGAAAACGCGGGCGACATGGCGCTGGCGGATCTCGAAGGATTCTACCGCGATGCGAAAAAGCATTATGACGAAGATGAAGCGTTTGCCGAGCGCGCGCGTAACTACGTCGTCAAATTGCAGAGCGGTGATACCTATTTCCGTGAGATGTGGCGTAAGCTGGTTGATATCACGATGACGCAAAACCAGATCACCTATGATCGCCTGAACGTCACTTTGACGCGTGACGATGTGATGGGCGAAAGTCTGTATAATCCGATGCTGCCGGGCATCGTCGCCGATCTGAAAGCCAAAGGCCTGGCGGTTGAAAGCGAAGGCGCAACGGTGGTTTTCCTTGATGAGTTTAAAAACAAGGAAGGCGACCCGATGGGCGTCATTATTCAGAAGAAAGATGGCGGTTATCTGTATACCACTACCGATATCGCCTGCGCCAAATACCGTTACGAAACGCTGCACGCCGACCGCGTGCTCTACTACATTGACTCCCGTCAGCACCAGCACCTGATGCAGGCCTGGACCATTGTGCGTAAAGCCGGTTATGTGCCGGATTCCGTTCCGCTGGAACACCACATGTTCGGCATGATGTTGGGTAAAGACGGTAAACCGTTTAAAACTCGCGCGGGCGGTACGGTGAAACTGGCGGACCTGCTGGATGAGGCGCTGGAGCGCGCGCGTCGTCTGGTGGCGGAGAAGAACCCGGATATGTCGGCTGACGAGCTGGAAAAACTGGCTAACGCCGTCGGTATTGGCGCGGTGAAATACGCCGATCTGTCAAAAAACCGCACCACTGACTATATCTTCGACTGGGATAATATGTTGGCTTTCGAAGGCAATACCGCTCCTTATATGCAGTATGCCTATACGCGTGTGCTGTCTGTTTTCCGTAAAGCGGACATCGACGAGCAGGCGCTGGCGAGCGCGCCGGTTATCATTAGCGAAGATCGCGAAGCGCAACTCGCTGCCCGTCTGCTGCAGTTTGAAGAAACCCTGACGGTGGTCGCGCGTGAAGGTACGCCGCACGTCATGTGCGCGTATCTGTATGACGTCGCCGGGCTGTTCTCCGGCTTCTACGAGCACTGCCCTATTCTCAGCGCCGAGAATGACGCGGTTCGCAATAGCCGCCTAAAACTGGCGCAACTGACGGCGAAGACGCTGAAACTGGGTCTGGATACGTTGGGTATCGAAACCGTAGAACGCATGTAAACGCGCCGTCGTTAACATCATCAGGCCTGACTCCGGATAACGGACTCAGGCCTTTTTATTGCCACAGCGGTATATCTGTAACAAATCACAAGGAATGACACATTTCTATAGAGAGATGGAACATCTTTTACCTGTGCTGGCGCTGACCGCCCCGTATCATTAGGCGGCGGATTGTTCAGGTACAGGTAATGACTTTTAAAGACTTTGATGCGGAAGAGAAACTCTTCCTGAGACGTGTGATTGTGGCGTTTGGTGTAGTGGTTGTCTGCTTTGGTATCCTGATCTTCAACCTCTATAACTTGCAAATCCGCCAGCACCACTACTACACCACCCGTTCGAATGAGAACGATATCAAGATGCTACCCGTCGCGCCCACGCGCGGCATCATTTACGATCGCAACGGCATTCCGCTGGTGCGTAACGTAACCTGGTATGATATCGCGGTTACGCCCTATAAAATTGCCGATATGGATGCGCTGCTAAAACAGCTCACCCCTATTGTTGATCTCTCCCCCGACGATATCTCCGACTTTCGCCGTGCGCTAAAATCCAGTAGCCGCTATCGTCCGGTGGTGCTCAAAAACGCGCTAACGGATGTTGAAATCGCACGCTTTGCGGTCAATCAGTTTCATTTCAACGGCGTCACGATCAATAGCTATCAGGATCGGCAGTATCCTTACGGCGCGGAGCTGGCGCATGTTCTCGGTTACGTGTCAAAGATAAACGATAACGACCTTAAAGCGCTGGATAAAAAAGGGCTGGCAGAGAATTACGCGGCGGAACATAACATCGGTAAACAGGGGATTGAGCGTTACTACGAAAACGATCTTCATGGTAAAACCGGTTATCAGGAGGTCGAGGTGGATAATCACGGGCGTATTGTCCGCCTGCTGAAAGACGTTCCTCCCATCGCGGGTAAGAACATTCACCTGACGCTGGATCTCCATTTACAAGAGTACATTGAAAGTTTGCTGGCCGGGCAGCGTGCTGCCGTACTGGTTGAAGATCCGCACGATGGTTCAGTGCTGGCGATGGTATCTATGCCCAGCTACGACCCGAACCCCTTTGTAAAAGGCATTAGCTATCAGGATTACGGCAAACTGCTGCACGATAAAAATCTGCCGCTGATCAACCGCGTGACGCAAGGGCTTTATCCTCCGGCGTCAACGGTTAAACCCTATATGGCAATGTCCGCGCTGTTATGCGGGATTATTACGCCGCAAACCACCTTCTTTGGCGCGCCAACCTGGACGCTTCCCGGCACGCAGCGGCATTACCGGGACTGGAAAAAAACCGGACACGGTATGCTGGATGTCACTAAAGCGATTGAGGAATCTGCGGATACCTTTTTCTATCAGGTCGCTTATATGATGGGTATTGACCGTATCGACACGATGTTGTCTCAGTTCGGCTATGGCAAACCGACGGGCATCGACCTTAATGAAGAATATGACGGGCTGCTTCCCAGCCGCGCATGGAAACAGCGGGTCCATAAAAAAGCCTGGTATCAGGGCGATACCATTTCTGTCGGCATCGGCCAGGGTTACTGGATTGCCACCCCCATCCAGATGGTAAAAGCGATGGTGGCGCTCATCAACAACGGTAAGGTGATTGCCCCTCACCTGTTACTCAATGAAGAGAGCGGCAAAACGGTGGTTCCGTATCGCCCTTCAGGAACACCGGCACAGATAGCCGATCCGGCGTCGCCATACTGGGGACTGGTGCGTCAGGCGATGTATGGCATGGCGAATGCACCCAACGGAACGGGCTATAAGTTCTTTCACACAGCGCCCTACGGCATTGCGGCCAAAAGCGGCACGTCGCAGGTGTTTAGCCTGAAAGAAAATCAGACCTACAACGCGAAAATGATCCCCATTCGCCTGCGCGATCATGTGTTTTATACCGCTTTTGCACCGTATAAAAACCCTAAGGTCGCTATTGCCTTGATTCTGGAAAACGGCGGAAGCGACGGCGTTACCGCCGCGCCCATCATGCGAAAAATCCTTGACCACCTGTTTGATCCACAGGCTGATACCACACAGTCGGGTCAGGCGCCATAGTCAAATAAGCAAAGCGCCATCAGACAAGGATACGACCGGAATATCCGCATACATCAGAAATAGTTACGCAGATATTCCGTCAAACACAGCATAGCCATCGCCTGCCCGTAAGGCATAGAGGTCAACGGAATATGACGGTAAAAATCGAGATCGTGGCCCATGCCAGTGCCAAATGACGTTTGCAGCAGTTCGCCTTCCGGCGAGATATGTTTCACTATCCCCCGAATGGCTTTTTCCGCCACCTGCGCATAGTGCCGCCCGACATAGCGTTTGCGCACCGCTTTAAGAATACCGTAGGCAAAACCCGCCGTCGCCGACGCCTCAAGATAAGAGTGCGGATCGTCAAGCAGCGTATGCCACAAACCGCTTTCATCCTGACATTTCGCCAGCGCGGCGATCTGCGCATTCAGTACCTGGACCAGATAACGGCGCACGGCATTATTTTCCGGCAAGTCCAGCAGTTCAAGAAAATCCGGGATCACAATGGTCAGCCAACTGTTGCCGCGCGCCCAGCGAGCGTTAGCGAAGTTATGATGACCGTCATAGCTCCAGCCGTGGAACCACAGCCCCGTCTCTTTATCCATCAAATTCTGCACGTGTAGCAGGAACTGATAGGTTGCCTCTTCCACATATTCCGGCCGGTTCAACAGCTTACCGATTTTCGCCAGCGGCAGCACCGTCATCATTAGCGTGTCGTCCCACATCTGCTGATGATTTTCCTCCGCCAGCGTGATGTGCTGCATTCCGCCGTGATCGGTACGGGGCATTTCATTCATCGCCCATTCGGCCCACGTTTCCAGCCACGGTAAATACGCTGGATTACGCGTCTCTTCATGGCGATACGCCAGCGTTAAAAACGGCGCCATCGTATTAACGTTTTTCGTCGTCGCGCCTTCCGCAAAACGATCGGCAAACCAGTCATCAATGATCTTACGCATCGTCTGGTCGCCGGTCTGTTGGTAATAGTGATACATTCCGTACAGGCCCACGCCGTGCGTCCACTCCCATCCGGCCCAGCCTTTAGTATCGATCACGCGTCCGTCGTCCAGTCGCAATAAAAATTCGCCTGTATCATCTTTAATATTGACCAGGTTATGCGTCACCTTTTGCACCAGGGCTTTTAGTTCATCTCTGGCGATAAAATGCTCAGGCTGACGCAATAGCGGACTGTGTTTGACTGGATAAACCATCATTTGCTTAACCTCTGTGTAATGTCGAATTCAGTGCTGCGTGCAGTTTTACCGCCGACGCAGTCGATTCGCTACAGTAAAAGCTAAGCTGGGCGGAAACCTTTTTGTTTCTGCCATTGCCAGAGCGTAAATGGCAAAAACGCAAAGAGTCCGGCAACCTACCTCACCATTTTATAAAACGGCGTTTCTATTTATTCAAAAAAGAGTCAGGTCTGCTACCTGGCAAAGAAAGGGGCGGTTAGCGGTAGTTCACAATCACCTGATTGCTCCGCACTTTTAACGCCGGGATAAGTCGGCCGCCGCCGGGGACTTCCCAGACAAAGCGGAGCGGCTCGACTGCGGGAACATGAGCAAAACCGTGGGTCGTGCCACTCTGACCATCAAGTTCTACGCAACGGGACTGGGAACATAACCGTACCCGTAAGCCCGCGGGAGTCGGGCCATTCAGTTCATAACGCCAGGCGACCAGCGTCATCACACCGGAAACCGGCTGACGCGCCGACAATGGCGAAGACGATGCGGAAACACCCCGGTAATTTAAGGTTACGCCCATGCCGCTATCCTGCCACGCGCCTTCGCCTGCAGCCTGAACCGTCAGGGGAAAGAGCAACAACGCCAGCCATTTACGCATTATTTTCCTCCAATGGTCGCCGTCATGCGGATATGACGGTTATCGGAAAGCTCAAGGTTCGACAGCACCACCAGCTGCGGTAAACTGCGCCGCAAAAAGCGGGACAATAATGGACGTAGCGCATGGTTAACCAGTAATACCGGCGGCGCGCCAAGCATCTCCTGGCGAGAAAGTGCCTCTTGGGTCTGCGCCAGCAGGCGATCCGCCAACCCCGGCTCAAGTCCACCGCCGCCCTGCAATGCCTGAAGCAGCAAACGCTCCAGCGCAGTATCCAGGCCAATCACCTGCACTTCTTCATTACCGGGGAACCACTGTTGCGTAATCGCTCGTCCTAATGCCACGCGTACCACGGCGGTTAATTCATGCGGATCGCTTTGTAACGGCGCATGTTCCGCCAGCGTTTCCAGAATGGTGCGCATATCGCGAATCGGGACTTTTTCCGCCAGTAAGTTTTGCAGGACTTTATGTAAAGTCGTGAGGGTCACGACGCCGGGGACCAGATCTTCCGTGAGTTTAGGCATCTCCTGAGAGACACGATCCAACAGTTGCTGCGCTTCCTGGCGGCCAAACAGTTCGGCGGAGAATTGGCCAATCAAGTGGTTAAGGTGCGTCGCCACAACGGTACTGGCTTCAACGACGGTAAAGCCCTGAATTTGCGCCTGCTCTTTCAGGGCGCTTTCAATCCAGATGGCATCAAGGCCAAAAGCTGGATCGACGGTTTTCTCGCCCGGTAGCGTTCCCGCCGCCGTGCCGGGGTTAATAGCCAGCCAGCGTCCCGGATAGGCGTCCCCGCTGCCAATCTCTACCCCTTTCATCAAAATACGGTAGCGCGCAGGCTGTAAATCCATATTGTCGCGAATATGGACAACTGGTGGCAGGAACCCCATATCCTGCGCGAATTTTTTACGAATGCTGCGAATACGTCCGAGCAATTCGCCATCCTGTTGAAAATCCACCATCGGGATCAGGCGGTAGCCCACTTCCATTCCCAGTGAATCCTCAAGCTGTACGTCATTCCAGGTGGCTTCGACCACCGAGTTATTTTCCGGCATTTTTACCGGCTGCGGCTCCTCTGGCGCTTTTTCTTCGCGCCCGCGCAGCCACCATGCCAGGCCGAGCAAAGCGGCGGTAAAGAGTAAAAATACCAGGTTAGGCATTCCTGGCACCATGCCAAGCAGCCCCAGCACCGCCGCCGCCAGCAGCATCACCCTTGGATTACTGAACAGTTGGCCAACCATCTGCTCGCCTACATCCTGATCGGTACTGACGCGGGTCACAATGACGCCCGCCGCCGTGGAGATAACCAGCGCCGGGATCTGGGCGACCAGGCCGTCGCCAATGGTCAGCAGGGTGTAGCTTTCCGCCGCGCTGCCCATGCTCATTCCGTGCTGCAATACGCCGACCAGCAGCCCGCCGACCACGTTAATGACCATGATGAGAATACCGGCGATGGCGTCGCCGCGTACAAATTTACTTGCCCCGTCCATCGAGCCGTAGAAGTCGGCTTCCTGAGTGACTTCCGAACGCCGTTTTTTGGCCTCGTCTTCACCAATCAGACCGGCATTAAGATCGGCGTCAATCGCCATTTGCTTACCGGGCATACCATCCAGCACAAAGCGCGCGCCGACTTCGGCAATACGTCCGGCACCTTTGGTGATGACCATGAAGTTGATAATGACGAGGATGATAAAAACCACAATCCCGATCGCGAAGTTACCGCCGACCAGGAAATGACCGAACGCCTCTACCACCTTTCCCGCCGCCGCCGCGCCGGTATGCCCTTCCATCAAAATAATGCGCGTTGAGGCAACGTTAAGCGCCAGACGCAGTAGCGTGGTAAACAGCAGGATGGTCGGAAACGCGGCAAAATCCAGAGTACGCTGGGTAAACATCGCCACCAGCAGCACCATGATCGATAGCGCAATATTAAAGGTAAACAATAAGTCGAGGATAAAAGCAGGCAGCGGCAGCACCATCATCGACAAAATCAGCAGAATGAGGATCGGCCCGGCAAGAATTTGCCATTGCGTCGATTTCAGGTTGCTGGGCAGGCGCAGCATCGCGACCAGATTAGCCATCAGTATTCTTCTCGTTCATAAAATCCAGCGCTTCTGGCACCGGAAGGTTCTCAGGTTGTGGAGGACGTTGCCCGCCCGCAAGCCGCCAGCGTTTAAGCTGCCAGACCCAGGCCAACACTTCCGCAACGGCAGCATATAACTGCCCGGGAATTTGCTGACCGATTTCGGCGTGGCGATATAATGCCCGCGCCAGCGGCGGCGCTTCTAAAGTGGGAACCCGATGTTCAGCGCCGATCTCGCGAATGCGCAGCGCTATTAATCCAGCCCCCTTCGCGACCACTTTCGGCGCGCTCATTTTGCTTTCGTCATACTGCAGCGCCACGGAATAGTGCGTCGGGTTAGTGACAATGACGTCCGCTTTCGGCACATCTTCCATCATGCGGCGCTGCGCGGCGGCGCGTTGCATCTGGCGAATTTTGCCCTTAACATGCGGATCGCCTTCGCTCTCTTTAAATTCGTCGCGAATGTCCTGCCGCGACATGCGTAATTTTTTCAGGTGGCTAAAGATCTGGAAAAACACGTCAAATCCCACCATCGGAATCACGCCCAGTACCACCAGTAACGCGCAGAGTCCAACCAGATCCAGCGCATTCCCCATTGCGACGATCGGCGACTCCGCCATCAGGCGCATCATTTGTGGCCAGTGATACCAGAGATAAAAGCCGGTAACGCAGCCGACCAGCGTGGATTTCAACACCGCTTTTAGCAGTTCCGCGCCGGTCTGCGCCGAAAACATGCGCTTAATTCCCGGCAGCGGGTTTAATTTAGAAAATTTTGGCTGTAGCGACTTACCGCTAAAAATCAGGCCGCCAAGCATAACCGGCGAGATAAGCGCCACCAGCACCACGCCCGCGATGAGCGGTAGCAGTGCCATCATCGCCGCTTTAATCAGCAAAATTATCTGCCCCAGGATCAGGTTAGGATCGTTCACCATACGGTGATCGAAGTGCAGGCCTGCTGAGAGCATTCCCGCCAGCTGCCGCGCTAACGACTCGCCGCCGAACCAAATAATACAAACGCCCACCAGCAATATCAGCAGTGAGGTCAGTTCTCTGGAACGGGGGATCTGCCCTTCTTCCCGCGCTTTTTCAAGTCGGTGGGGTGTGGGGGCTTCTGTTTTGTCGTCGTCGCTCTCTTCTGCCACGCAGCAAACCCTGGATAGATTGATAAGCGAGAATGATGCCAGAACCGCTTTACGCCAATGGGCAGAGTAAGCGGTAAAAAAGGCGGGGTTTATGGCGTTAATAGAGATAGCCGGATACGATAAGAAAGTCTCGTATCCGGCCGGGTTGACGGATTCGGACCCGATAAGCGCCGCGCCATCAGGTCAAAAAAGCTTAAAAGCCAAGACTGTCCAGCAGGTCGTCCACCTGATCCTGACTGGCGACGACGCCAGCTTTCGAGGTATCCACCTGCGGGCCGTTGAGCAAGCTTTCGTTCTCGCGTTTTGGTCGCGCGCTCTGTTCCGGGATGTTTTCCAGCAGCACCATTAACAACTGGCGCTCAATCTCCTGAATCACGTCCATCATGCGTTTGATCACCTGACCCGTCAGATCCTGGAAATCCTGCGCCATCATGATGTCCAGCAGTTGCGCGTTAGTAAAACTAGTATGGCCTGGGACATCCCTGAGAAACTGGCGCGTATCCGTCACCAGTTCACGGGCGTCGGCAAGCTCGATCGGATTGTCAAACCACTCGTCCCAACGTTGGGTTAGCGCTTTCGCCTCTTTTTCCATCGCATCCTGATGCGGCTGCGAGGCTTCGACACTGTTTAGCGCGCGTTCCGCCGCCTGCGCCGTCATCTGGACGACGTAATCCAGACGGTCGCGCGCATCAGGGATCGCCTCCGCCGCTTCGGCAATCGCCTGGTCCAGCCCCAGTTCACGCAGGCTGTCGCGCAGCATTCGGGTCAGACTACCGATGCGCGCAATGATGTCTCCTGCTGAGCCTTCATCAGCAGGCTTGATAGATGGTTGCATCATCATCGCATCCTCACATGCCCAGTTTCTCAAAGATTTTGTTGAGCTTCTCTTCCAGAGTCGCTGCGGTGAACGGTTTTACGACATAACCGCTGGCGCCAGCCTGTGCGGCGGCGATAATATTCTCTTTTTTGGCTTCCGCCGTGACCATCAACACGGGTAACGCCGACATGGCGCTATCGGCGCGAATGGTTTTCAGCAGCTCCAGGCCATCCATGTTCGGCATGTTCCAGTCGGAGATAATAAAACCAAAGCCGCCCGCCTGGAGCTTGTTCAGCGCATCGACGCCGTCTTCGGCCTCTTCCACATTGTTAAATCCAAGCTCTTTTAAGAGGTTGCGCACGATACGACGCATGGTCGAAAAGTCATCCACAACCAAAAATTTAAGCTCTTTATCCGCCATAAAATACTACTCCTGGTTCAAATACGTATCGCCTGTCCGGCACTGATTTTCGCCAGCATCTGCTGGCTTACCTGGCTAAGATCGACCACTTCGCTTACGCCACCCATATTGATGGCCTCGCGCGGCATGCCGAACACCACACAACTTGCTTCGTTTTGCGCAATGGTCCAGGCGCCAGCCTGGTACATCGCTAACATTCCAGCGGCGCCATCGTTGCCCATCCCCGTAAGAATGACGCCTACGGCGTTGCGCCCCGCGTGTTTCGCCACCGAATGAAACAGCACATCCACGGAAGGCCGATGCCGGTTTACCGGCGGGCCATCATGAATTTTGATTTGATAATTCGCCCCGCTACGCACCAGCTCCATATGCTTGTCGCCGGGCGCAATGTAGGCATGACCTGGCAATACGCGTTCGCCGTCCTCGGCCTCCTTCACGCTGATTTGACAGAGTTTATTCAGACGCTCGGCAAACGAGCGGGTAAAGCCAGGCGGCATATGCTGCGTAATAATCACTGCCGGACTGGAAAGCGGCAGCGGTTGCAGCACATGTCGGATAGCTTCAGTACCGCCCGTTGAAGCGCCGATAGCAATCAGTTTTTCCGAACTGAGCAGCGGACCGGCTTTTAATGTTGTCGGGGCCGCCATCGGTTTATGTGCGGCGATGCGGGCCCGCGCGGCGGTACGCACTTTTTCGGCGATCATCTCGCTATACGCCAGCATACCTTCACGAATGCCAAGCTGCGGTTTAGTGACAAAATCGATGGCCCCCAACTCCAGCGCCCGTAGCGTCACTTCGGAACCTTTCCCGGTCAGCGAAGAGACCATCACCACCGGCATCGGTCGCAGGCGCATCAGTTTTTCCAGAAAATCGAGGCCGTCCATACGCGGCATCTCAACGTCCAGGGTCAATACGTCCGGATTAAATTTTTTGATGAGATCCCTGGCGACCAACGGGTCTGGCGCAGTCGCCACCATCTCCATATCGCTATGGCTATTAATAATTTCAGTCATGATTTGGCGCATTAGCGCGGAATCATCAACTGACAATACCCTGATTTTACTCATGCTTTATCCTTACTTAGCGCATACACCGTCTGTCCGCGCAGGCTAAACTCGCGCACGAGGTTGCTAAAGTTTTCTGAGTGACCGGCAAACAACAGTCCGTCAGGTTTAAGGAGTGGAACAAAACGGCGCAGAATGTCCTCCTGAGTCGTTTTATCAAAATAGATCATGACGTTACGGCAAAAAATCGCGTCAAAGGGACCGGGTACGTTGTACTGCTTTTCCAACAAATTAACGGAGGAAAATTCAACATAATTGGCCAGTTCCTGACGCACGCGCACCAGTCCTTCATGCGGCCCCGTACCGCGCATGAAGTAACGTTGTAGCTGCTGCGGCGATAACGTTTTCAGTTCGCTGAGGCGATAAATACCGCTTCTCGCTTTTTCCAGCACTTCAGTATCAATATCGCTGGCGAATACTTTCCAGCGACCGGGGGCCATCCCCAACGCATCCGCCAGCGTAATGGCGATACTGTAAGGTTCTTCTCCTGTCGATGCCGCCGCACTCCAGACGCGATACTCGCCGTGGCGGCGACGCGCATGTTCCGCAAGGATGGGAAAATGGTGCGCCTCGCGAAAAAAAGCGGTCAGGTTGGTAGTCAGAGCGTTGATAAAAGCCTGCCACTCAGCGCTGTTTTGATTAGCCTCCAGCATACTGAGATAACGGCCAAAATCATCCAGTCCCAGGGTACGCAGCCGACGGACCAGGCGGTTATAAACCATATCCCGCTTATGGTCGGCCAGCACGATCCCTGCGCGCTGGTAGATTAATTGACATATCCGACGAAAATGCGCGTCGGACAGCGCGAGGCGCTGTGTCATCTGTAACAATACTGACGTTTGCCCGGAGGGCAGAGATGATGTCATAGCGCCTTCTTAATCACATTCAAAGTACAACGGGCGCGCCCTGCGGCAGCGCCATGCTTCCCGTATTACACATTTTTTGCTTTTATCTATGCGAACCAGACGAAAGGGATCGGCGGGTTCGCAAATTAATCGATAACCGACAGCACACAGCGCACGTCGATCAGAAGGTTTCCCAGTTCGCATCATCCCCGGCGGCTAATGGCCGCGGCGTATTGCCGGACTGAGCGTCCACTGACAAACGCATCTCAGGTTTATTTACCGCCAGCGGTCGCGATGCCAGGCGGAAAGCCGATACCGCCTGGGTCAGACGGCTGGCCTGCTCTTCCAGCGCGGCGGCGGCCGCTGCGGATTCCTGAACCAGCGAGGCGTTCTGTTGCGTTACGCGATCCATTTCGGAAACGGCCAAAGCGACCTGATCAATACCCCGGCTTTGCTCATCCGAGGCGGAGGCGATTTCGCCCATGATATCCGTGACGCGCGTAACGGCATTGACGATGTCAGTCATGGTTTCCCCGGCGCTTTCCACCAGCACAGAACCGGTATCGACACGCGAGACGGAATCTTCAATCAACGCTTTTATTTCTTTCGCCGCCTGGGCGCTGCGGCTGGCCAGATTACGCACCTCGCCTGCCACGACCGCAAAACCGCGCCCCTGCTCTCCCGCGCGCGCCGCTTCTACCGCCGCGTTCAGCGCCAGAATGTTAGTCTGGAAGGCAATACCGTCGATAACGCTGATAATGTCAGCGATTTTTTTCGAACTGTCGGCAATTTCGTGCATGGTGTTTACTACGCCGTCGACCACTTTGCCGCCATGGCGTGCGGTCTCGGAGGCGCTTTGCGCCAGTTGCGAAGCCTGACGGGCGTTATCGGCGTTTTGCTTCACGGTGGCCGTCAGTTGTTCCATGCTGGCAGCCGTCTCCTCCAGAGCGGAGGCCTGCTGTTCGGTACGGGAAGAGAGGTCGGTATTACCGGCGGCAATTTCACTGGTGCCGGAATAAATCGCATCCGAACCTTCACGAACCTGCGTTACGGTGTCAATCAGCGAGCGTTGCATATGTTCAACCGTTCCCGCCAGTTCGCCAATTTCATTACGCCCTGAGACGGTGAGCGTTTTCGTCAGATCGCCGCTGGCAATTTCACGGATATGAGTAATCACTCGCGCTAATGGGTTAAGCAGGGCATGACGAATGCCGAACCAAACCACCATCAAAATCAGCACCAGCACGACCGCAAGCCCCCCCAGTTGCCATTGCGCAAAACGGTAGTCATGAGCGCTTTGATCAAATGTCTGGCGGTACAGGTTTTCGCTCACCCGGGCGTAATTGCCCAGCGCCTCGCCCAACGCGTTTTGCATTCCCTGGGTTGGCTGGGCGAAGTAGGCATCCATATTGCCATTGTCCAGAAACTGAATAAGTTCGGCTAATGCGGCCTGATAGCGCTGATATTTTTCATCGACGTTCGCGCTGGCCTCCGCCATCGCTGGCAATGGCGTCATGTTTTTGAAATTGGCGTAGTGCGCCGCCGCCTGTGCGAGGGTCGTTTTTGCATTCTGGAGTAAATCCGTTTTGGCGCTGCTCTGCTGGTTAGAAGCGTCCATCATCATGCGTGCGGCGGAGCGGCTCAGGTTAATGCGCGTTTGCAGCATTAAGTCCCATGTCGACGTGAGTTCGCTTTGTTGCTGACGTAATTCGTTAGAAATAACAAAACCTTGCTGGTTATGCTGTAATGAAGAAAACAGCAAACCACCGGAAACAAGCTGTAGCAGTGCGAAAACCCCCAGCACCATCATCAGCATTGTGACAACGCGGATACGGTTAAACATAAGGCACCTTCCTGATAACGAGTTATCAACGTTATCGGCACCTGCGGTGATAACTTTACTTTTGCAAAAAGGAAATACGTTGTTCCGGAAGACGATATTGACAATAACAGTGTCGCAGCGGCGATGTCGGCGCAAAATGCAGGGGCTGGGCGCGGGCGGTGAAGAGGCACTCTCACCGTTGGTGGAAGCATAACGGTGAATATTGCCGAATGGCGCAACGCCATCCGGCAACGTTATTACGCGACGTGTGATGCTGCGATATCCAGCAGCGCCATCTCTTCGCTGTTAAGCAGTTTTTCGATATTCACCAGAATCAGCATACGCTCGCCGAGCGCGCCCAATCCCGTCAAATATTCTGTTGACAAGGTCACGGCAAATTCTGGCGCCGGACGGATCTGTTCCGCCGTTAACGACAGTACGTCAGACACGCCGTCTACCACTATCCCGACGACACGTTGCCCCAGATTCAGTACGATCACTACCGTATTGTCATCGTACTCAACGTCGCCTTCGCAGAATTTCACGCGCAGATCGACAATGGGGACAATCACGCCGCGCAGGTTAGTCACCCCTTTTATAAAGGCCGGTGTATTGGCGATGCGCGTCACCTGGTCATAGCCACGGATCTCCTGCACTTTCAGGATATCGATGCCGTACTCTTCATTTCCCAGTGTAAACACCAGGAATTCCTGACCTGACGGCTCGCCGGCCAGTTTGCTTACATTACTCATACCGGTCATATTATTCCCTTCTCACTCAATCAGGCGGCTGTGATCGCCATACGTTGTTCGCGGTTTAAACCCTGCAATGCGGAAACATCAACAATCAGCGCGACGCTGCCGTCGCCCAGGATCGTCGCGGCGGAAATCCCCGGTACCTTGCGATAATTGCTTTCCAGATTTTTGACCACCACCTGGTGCTGACCGATGAGCTGATCGACCAGCAGCGCGTAACGGCGTCCCGCGCTTTGCAGGATCACAACAATGCCCTGCGTGGCTTCGGTTTTCGCCCCGTCCACGTCAAACACTTTCCACAATTCGACCAGCGGCAAATACTCGCCGCGAACTTCCAGAACCCGTTCGCCGCCCGCCAGCGGATGAAGATCCTCTTCACGCGGTTGCAGCGACTCCATCACCGCATTTAACGGCAGGATAAAAACTTCCCCCGCCACGCGAACCGACATCCCATCGAGGATGGCCAGCGTCAGCGGCAGCAGAATACGAATCGTGGTGCCGGAGCCTTGTTTTGACTGGATCTCAACGTGACCGCCCATCTCCTGAATGTTACGTTTCACCACATCCATGCCAACGCCGCGACCGGAGACATCCGTGACCTGTTCCGCAGTTGAGAATCCCGGCGCGAAGATCAACATGCCTACTTCATCGTCGGTCATGTTTTCATTCACCGCCATCCCCTGCGACATGGCCTTCGCCAGGATACGCTCACGGTTAAGCCCCGCGCCGTCATCGGTCACTTCAATACAAATATTCCCGCCCTGATGTTCTGCGGAAAGGATCAGATTGCCGACAACATTTTTCCCCGCCTCAAGGCGTTTTTCCGGCATTTCAATCCCGTGGTCGAGACTGTTGCGCACCAGGTGCGTCAGCGGGTCGATAATGCGTTCGATCAGGCTTTTATCAAGTTCAGTGGAGCTCCCCACCAGCGTCAGCTCTACCTGCTTGCCCAGTTTGCCCGCTAAATCGCGTACCAGACGCGGGAAACGGCTGAAGACGTACTCCATAGGCATCATACGAATCGACATCACCGACTCTTGTAAGTCGCGGGCGTTACGTTGTAACTGCCCCATACTGGTAATGAGATCGCCGTGGTTTACCGGGTCCAGCTCGTTAGAACGCTGGGCCAACATTGACTGGGTAATCACTAACTCGCCGACCAGGTTTATGAGCTGATCCACTTTCTCTACCGCCACGCGAATGCTGGTGGACTCGCGTTCACGCGCAGGTTTTTCACGCCCCGCATGATGTTCATGGGCCGTGCTTTTGGCGGCTGGCGCAACGACTGCCGGAGGCGCTACCGGCGCTACCTCGGTTTTCTCTTGCGCTTTTTCAACCGGCGCGGCGACCACTTTTTCAAAAGCGATCTGATCGGCCTCAATGACAAAACAGAGCACCGCGACAATGTCATCTTCCGCGACGCTGCCATCCAGAGTTGCCGACAGTGAATCCGCCCCCTTAACGACATCCGTCAGAGTAGCCAGATTACCCAACTCTTCTTCAAGCAGATCGACCTCACTGGCTTTCAACCGTGAAAGTACAATGCGCAGTTTACTCTCGTCACGAGGCGATTCGGTTTCGGCTACGCTCTCTTCCTGGATCGCCGCGCTTAGTGCCGCGGTTTCTACGACCGCCGGCGTGGTTTCGCCTTTCGCCTCCAGCGCCAACTGGCGTAGCGCATTGCAGATATATTCGAAGCTTGCGGCATCCGGCTCTTCGGAGTTTTTATAGGCGTCGAGCTGTTCCTGCATAATATCTTTCGTTTCCAAAAACAGGTTGATAATGTCGGTATTGAGCTGCATTTCACCGCGTCGGGCTTCATCCAGCAGGTTTTCCATTAAATGTGTGGTTTCCTGCAGAATAGTGAAGCCGAATGTGCCCGCGCCGCCTTTAATGGAGTGCGCCGCGCGAAAAATGGCGTTCAGTTGTTCAGCGTCCGGGGATTCCGGCACCAAATCCAGCAGATGCTGCTCCATATCAGCCAACAGCTCGTCAGCTTCATCAAAAAATGTCTGATAAAAATCGCTAATATCCATGCTCACGCTATCACCTCGGTTCCGCTTTTGGCGATGTGGGTACGCTTGCCGGCGGGGCTGCCGCAGGCTGTTGTAATACACTTACCGGCTCATTCTGGCTTTCAGCGTTTTCATGCAAAATGGCCTGTTCCGCCTGTTTGTTTAACACCAGCAGGCTTATACGGCGGTTGATGGCGTCATCAGGACCGCGATCGCTCAGCCGCATCGTGGCAGCCATGCCAACCACCCGTAATACTTTTCCGTTATCCAGCCCGCCGGCGACCAGTTCGCGACGCGAGGCATTGGCGCGATCGGCGGATAACTCCCAGTTGCTATAGCCTTTTTCGCCGTTCGCGTAGGGAAAGTCATCGGTATGGCCGGCCAGGCTAATGCGATTAGGTATACCGTTTAACACTGGCGCAATCGCACGCAGGATATCGCGCATATACGGCTCAACTTCGGCGCTGCCGGTTTTAAACATCGGGCGGTTCTGGCTGTCGATAATCTGGATGCGCAACCCCTCCTGAACTAAATCAATTTTCAGATGCGGACGTAACGCGCGCAGTTTGGGATCGGATTCGATCAGTTGATCCAGATCGCCGCGCAGTTTGTTTAAGCGACTCTGCTCCATCCGTTTTTTCAGCTCGTCGATATTCGGCTGCTTTTCCACTTCACCCTGCTGTTGGGTGTAATCATCGCCGCCGCCTGGTATCGGGCTCTCGCTATTGGCAATCCGATTCCCCCCCGTTACCGCGGTGGCCAACGGCGTACGAAAATATTCGGCAATCTGAATTAATTCTTTAGGGCTGGAGATGGAAATCAGCCACATCACCAGAAAAAAAGCCATCATCGCCGTCATAAAATCGGCGTAGGCAATTTTCCAGGAACCGTGCGCCCCGCCGCCGTGCGGTTTGTGCCTGCGGCGTTTTACGACGACAATGGGATGAGCCTGATTTTTCATGCTTCCTCAGTCGTCTGCTGCTGGTTTGGGTTTCTCACTGCGCGAACGTGTTCTTCCAACTCAATAAATGATGGACGCTCACTGGAATAAAGCGTTTTACGTCCAAATTCCACGGCAATCGGCGGCGCATAGCCGTTCAGATTAGACAGCAGTGTAATTTTTACGCACTGCATCATCTTGGTGGTTTCGGCGCTCTTCTGGCGCAAAACGGTCGCTAACGGTGAAATGAATCCATAAGCCAGTAAAATACCGAGGAACGTACCTACCATGGCATGGGCAATCAGCGCCCCCAACTCCGCTGCCGGACGATCGGCTGAAGCCAGAGCGTGAACCACCCCCATTACCGCCGCGACGATACCAAAGGCAGGCAGCGAATCCCCCACCATCGCCAGACTGTTGGCCGGGACTTCCGCCTCGCTTTCATGGGTTTCAATCTCTTCATCCATCAACGCTTCAATTTCGAACGTATTCATGTTGCCGCTGATGATCAGGCGCAGATAATCGACAATAAAATCAAGCATTACCGCATCGGCCAGAATACGCGGATAACTGGCGAAGATTTCACTCTCTTTCGGATTTTCAATATCGCGTTCAAGGGAGAACATCCCCTGCTGGCGTGATTTGGCCATCAGGCGATAGAGCAACGCCAGCAAATCCATGTACATAGATTTTGTGTATTTCGAACGACGAAATAACAACGGGATCGCTTTCATCGTGCCTTTGATGGCCTTCCCGTTGTTGCCGACAATGAACGCCCCTATCCCCGCGCCGCCAATGATGACCAGTTCAGCAGGTTGATAGAGTGCCCCAAGGTGTCCGCCGGTCATGACATAACCGCCGAAAACTGTACCGATAACCACCAGGTAACCTAATAAGATAAGCACGACATCATCCTTCCGCTGTTGACTATGACAGGATGCGCAGTCGGGCGATTAACGCGAAGGCAAGGCAAAAAAAAGCAGCGGTAATGACTTACCGCTGCTGGAGTGTTTGTCCACACCGTTTCGGTTAAACAGCCTGTTCGATCTGTTCATCCAGCAGTTGTGGAATAATATCGGCAGCATCTCGGGAAAGTTTACGTCTTTTTACTGCGCGGGATGGCGGCTGGCATAAACTACACGCAAAGCTGCCCACGGGCTGATGCGCATGGGTAATAAAGTTCCCACCGCAGCAGTTACAGCTCGACAATTCAAGCAACCCACTTTCAACAAAACGCACCAGCGTCCATGCGCGAGTCAGCGCCAACAACGGCCCTTCAGGCGGTTGCGGACACTGCTCAAGATAAAGCCGATAAGCTTTAATCACCGCATCCACACCGCTGCATAAGCCAGTCTTCAGTAAAAATTGCCAGGCGTTGCAGAACATGGAGGCATGAATATTTTGCTCCCAGGTCATAAACCAGTCTGTCGAAAATGGCAGCATCCCTTTAGGCGGCGGGCTACCGCGTAATTCTTTGTACAGCCTGATGAGGCGACCACGGCTGAGCTGTGTTTCGCTTTCCAGCATTTGTAGACGAGCGCCAAGATTAATCAACTCCATCGCCAACTGGATATCGCGAGCTTCCTGAACAATGCTTTTTTCACTCATTATCATGCCCTTTTCTTACGCGCCGTATCGTCCACTTCATTGAGCAAACGCGTTGAAAGCATGATACCTGTGTGAATCTGCTGTAAATCATCGACGCGCGAATCCTGAGTCAAACGGGTGATCGTCTGATGATCGTCAAACCGGAAATGACAAACTAACTGGTTCGTCTCCGCCAGTTTGACCATCTGCGGCAGGGTCAACGCGCCCAGTGTGTTTGCCATCTCTTCGTTGATACCGAGGCGGAACATCGCAGATGCTTTGTCCTGGACGATCAAACGCTGTGCAAGGAGTAAATATGACAAATTGATGTCATAAATGTGTTTTAGCAACTCGGATGTATGCATTGTTCCCATCCAAAATAACCAACTTTATTTTTGTGCGACGTAGCCGCACCCCGTGATGTCGCCGGGAAGGCCCGGTAAAAGAAGCAAAAAGGTCAAATGCATAGCAGCGCTCAGACATTATGGACATTGTGACGTATAACGCAGCCTCCCTCTGAGATTCGCCTTACACGTTTACATCAATTTTTACAAATGCCTAAGATTTTTCCTAATTCGACGCAACTCTACTCGTCAGCTTCGTGACATACAACGGAGCGGGACGGCGATTTTAGAAAATATGTGATGTAGACCACATAATTTAACGGAATACTTACGATAAAACCATCAGCATGGCTTTTACTTTGTTTAATTAATAACCTAATGTTCACTTTTTCTATTCCACACTGCTGAATAGGGGTACGTCAACACCAAATTCTTTTTTGTTTCTCTCTGTTAAAATAACGCCAGGATAATAGATAACAGGCTATTATTTCTATTTTAGAAACGCTTTTATTTTACCTTTAGTAAACAGTAGCTTAAATATTAAACGTTATTAATTAATCTCGTCACAGCATACGCCCTCCGCTGTTAAAAATAAGCTCATTTGATTTAACTTTTAGCTTTCATTGTTCACCCATTTAAATGAAGCATCCTGGTGGTGTGTAAAAAGTGTCTTATGCCACGATTCTTTACATAAGAATAATTAATGATTGATTGTGATGTCCTTCACATTAATGTGGCATTAGCGCATTGCAGAAATGCGATAAACAGAGTAAAGCTAAAGCACAATCTCATATTCTTGCAATCAAGGAGCGAGTTATGAGCTACACCCATATTCTTGTCGCCGTTGCCGTCACCCCGGAAAGTCACCAGCTACTGGCTAAAGCGGTCTCTATCGCCCGCCCTGTTCAGGCGAAAGTCAGCCTGATTACTCTCGCTTCCGATCCTGAACTGTATAACCAGTTCGCCGCGCCCATGATGGAGGATTTACGCGCGGTTATGCATGAGGAGACTGAGAATTTTCTTAAGATGCTGGGGGAAAAGGCGGATTATCCGATTGAACAAACTTTCATCGCATCAGGTGAGTTAAGCCAGCATATTTTGGCTGTGTGCCGCAAACACCATGTTGATCTGGTCATTTGCGGCAACCATAACCACAGTTTCTTTTCGCGCGCGTCCTGCTCGGCAAAAAGTGTCGTCAGCGCCAGCCAGGTAGATGTGTTGCTGGTGCCGTTAGCGGGCGACTAGTCGCCGCTCGCGATATTTCAGGCCAGCTTAGGGAACGTCGCCACGTTGTTCTGCTGCTGACGCTCAGGGCTACGCGGCGTGACCTCCTTTAGGTCATGAATAAAACGCTCCTGCCAGCGGTTAATGTCATTTTTAACGATCACGTCCAGCATCTCCGCATGACGCGAAATACGCTCGGCAAGGGGCATCGTTAGCGCACGATTGAGCGCCGCCGCCACGTCATCCCGATCGTAAGGATTGACGATTAACGCCGACGTCAGTTCATTCGCCGCGCCGGCAAACTGTGACAGTACCAGTACGCCAGGGTTAGCGGGGTCCTGCGCGGCGACAAACTCTTTCGCCACCAGGTTCATCCCGTCACGCAACGGGGTGACGAGCCCGACGTCTGAATAACGGAATATCTTCATTAACAGTTTACGGTCGAAATGCTGATTCAGATAATAGAGCGGCGTCCAGCCCAATTGTCCATATTTCCCATTAATCCGGCCTGCTTCCGTCTCAAGCTGGTGGCGAATATCCTGATATGCCTGTACTTCGCCGCGTGACGTAGGCGCAATTTGGGTATAACGAATTTTTCCCCGATGCTGCGGGTAGTTTTCCAGTAGCGCTTCATACGCCAGAAAACGTTCCGGCAGCCCTTTCGAATAATCCAGCCGCTCAACGGAAAAAATATTCTTCACATTTTTCAGTTCCGCCTTGAGCTGCGCCAGTTTAGGCGGCAACGGCCCGGCAGCCTGCAGAGCAATCTCATCGGGCTCAATACCGATGGGATACACTTCTGTCTGGAAGTCTTTACCCCACGCGATATGCTGCTTGCCGCTGCGAGTCGTGACTCGCGTTTGACTCGAAAGGCTATCCAGAAAAGCCAGGCGATCATTTTCGGTCTGGAACCCTAGCAGATCAAAGTCACACAACTGCTCCAGCAGTTCATCATGCGGCGGTAAAGCGTTAAAAATCTCCGGGGTCGGGAATGGAATATGCAGGAAAAAACCAATTCGGTTGTTCACGCCGCGTTTACGCAGCTCGCTGGCGAACGGTAACAGGTGGTAGTCATGCACCCAAATGATGTCGTTCTCTTTAATGAGGGGCAATAACTTATCCGCTAATAACGCATTCACCCGCATATAGCCTTCCCATGCAGGACGCTGAAACTGTACCAAGTCCAGACGATAGTGGAACGCAGGCCAGAGAACCGCATTGGAAAATTGACAGTAATAATCTTCGTAATCTTGTTCGCTCAGGTTAAACGATGCCCAGGTAATATTACCTTTTGTCACCTTTTTTAATGGCTCATCCTCGTTACCTGTCTCGCCACTCCAGCCGAACCACAACCCGCCAGCCGCTTTTAGCGCGCCAAGCACGCCAACGGCGAGGCCGCCGGCGCCGCCTTTATTATCCGGGGGGGCAATTCGATTAGATACTACGACTAAACGACTCATAGCCATCTCTCCTGTTATTCATTACTTGTTGTTCTTGTTGTGGATAATTGATTTGTTCCAGCCAGCGCCAGACATCGGGTACGCTTTCCAGCCGCCATGCCGCCTGGGTTGCCCCGACGCCCACTTTTACGGAAATTCCGCCAGCGTGATTCACCACGCCAAAGCCAGCCTCATCGGTCAAATCGTCGCCCACAAAAACGGGAATCCGTCCCGCAAAGGGCGCCTCCTGCATAAAGGCGGCAATCGCTTCGCCTTTATTGGTTCCCTTAGGTTTGATTTCCACAACACATTTACCAGGCTGCAACGCCAGTTGCGGCCAGTGCTGCGTAACGTGTTGCGCAAGCGCCAACAGCGCCGCTTCATGTTCCGGAGCCTGACGGTAGTGCAGCGCAAACGCCATCCCCTTCGTCTCCAGCTCCGTTCCGGGCAGCGCTACGAGCGTCGAACGTAATAACGCCTCCACCTCACGGACTACCGCTTCAGGAAGGCGCACGATATGGGTTTTACCATTGATGTCACGACGCTCTGCCCCGTGAACGCCAGCGAGCGGAAAGCGAAAAGGCTTCGCCAAAGCATCCAGCTCAGTCATTGAACGCCCTGAAATCAATGCCAGTGCCCCTGCGTTGTGCGCCGCGAGACGGTCTAACAACTGAAGGATTTTATGCGGTACCACTACCTGATCGGGATGAGGCTTTATCTCTGCCAATGTGCCATCAAGGTCAAAAAAATACGCATAGTTCGCAGTGAGTTCGGGGGATACGGTTAACGGTTCTGCCACCCTGGTCTCCTCCTTATCATCATATTGAGACTCACAAACGGTCTCATTAGTCATGTAAGTATAGACAGTGTGACGCTGCTCGCCATTTAGAAAGACCATCGCCAGCCGGGGTAGCGGCTGGCGATGACGTGAAGCTATACTGTTTAGTTGAGTGTTAATTCATCAAATCATACGCTTCGCTTTTTGCTTATAATGGTCGAAGATAACTGCTGCCAGAAGGATTCAGCCGCGAACCATACACTGTGCAAAAGGTGAAATGTTGAGCAGGTTCATCGCGCTCTCCACCGCTCCTGATATCAGTACGCTCGCCACCACATATGAGACTTTTCCGAGGCCGCCTTTCAGGAATCCCCCCCTAAGACACACGCAGAAATAACGATTAACTCATAACCCAGGGAAGTCATTGACCTGCTTTAGCGTTTTTTATGTAGGGTAAAATCAAACGATTCTTGTTAGAGAAGACGTAAAACGGTGCACTGTCTTTCATTCATTAGATAAATGCTGATGGCAGGAATAGTTTTAGCGGAAAATGACATAACCCAGAGCGAATTCATCAGCCAAAAGGCAGGAAAGCCAGCACATTAATCCATAACATCAGCCAGCTAATCCTTACGGCCCTGGGTGGATAATGATTACCAGGGATAATAGATATGTTCAGCCTGTTCGCGAACCGGCGCATCGTCTCCCAGCAGTCTGGCGGAAAGGGTTAGCGCGAAATCAAAGACATGACCCAAGCCTTTGCCGCTAATTAAATTACCATCTTCAACAACGGGCGCATCCACATAGACACCTTCCGGAACCGCTTTCCACAGGTCGCCGGAACAGACATAACGACGCCCCTTCAGCAATCCGTGAGCACCCAGCACCCTTGCCGCCGCGGAACAGATAGGACAAATTAATTTGCCTGCCGCATCATGACGCGCAACGAAAGCGATCACCGCCGGATTAGCCGCCAGATTAGCGCTCCCCTGCGGACCGCCCGGCAGCACTACCGCATCAAAAAGCGCCTGCTGGCGTTCACTCAGCGTGCTGTCCGCAACCATAGGAATATCATGGTAACTCACCACCGCCCGTGATTCAGCACACGCCAGCGTTTCGACGTCGATATGCAAACGTCGCAGAATATCAAGAGTAACAATGGCCTCTGCTTCTTCAAATCCTGGCGCCAACAGCACCGCGACCTTTTTCATTGACTGCTCCTTGTTAACGAGTCACCCATCAAAACTGCGCTTAACCGAATAACGTGCTCGTATGATTAATGACATTAAAAATGATCTACCGCAAAATCGGCTAGTTTATAAAAACAGGCATATTTGCTCTCAACCGTTTATGCGTGTGATATCCAGACTGACTAATGTTTATTTTATTGAAATTAACATACTTGAAAGGCTTAACCCATGATATGAAACAATGTTTCATAAATTACAAATCTATATAATATCATTTAACTTTCAAATGGTTGCAACTGCTCCTCATCCAAAATCATTACACCTGAAAAAATCACACCGCTGAAAATGTAAAAAAAGATAAACAATTGCATTTAAGGATTTTCTTATTTTTATTGACGCGCTATTCTCATTACCGATCGATAAACAGGAAATGAGATCGCATAAGGGACTGGCGGAACGGAGTTCTTCTGCTAAGAGTATTTATTGTGCATAGAGGTAAGAATGTGACAACGGCCCGTTGCATTCTCGTCTGTCATGCACATCAACACTTTCTGGAAATAAGGATATTGTTATGGCAGCTGTAGGAATGGTTCAAAAGCTCAACACGCCAATGAACCTTGAGTTTTACGCATCAAATCTTTACCTCCATCTAAGCGAATGGTGTTCTGAACACAGTTTAACAGGCACCGCCACCTTTCTTCGTACCCAGGCGCAAGGCAACGTGACGCAAATGATGCGCATGTTTAATTTTATGAAAAACGCCGGCGCCACCCCTATCGTTAAAGCCATTGACGTTCCGGGTGAAGAGCTCTGCTCTCTGGAAGAATTGTTCCAGAAAACCCTGGAGGATTATCAGCAACGCGCCAGCACGCTGTCGCGTCTGGCAGATGAAGCGAAAGCGCTGAATGATGCCTCAACGCTCGATTTTCTCCATACCCTGGAAAAAGAGCAGCAGCAGGATGGCGTACTTTTACAAACTATTCTCGAAGAAGTTCGCAGCGCTAAACGAGCAGGGCTATGCCTGGCGCAAACCGATCAGCATCTCCTTAACGTCGTGACCTATCAGCATCACTGATAGCGGCACCCCGAGCGACAATATTGAGACGTTATTAGCCGGATAGCAACGCGAAGCAGCTTATCCGGCCTACACCGTTTCTGATCTGTTTGCCAGAGGTGGTGCCTGTCGCTACTGGCGTATTATCGGCACATCATGCCAGCCGACAGGCGCGAAACGTCTCTGTCTTGTCCGGGCATTACCCCAGCATCTCACGTACAAACGCTTCTATTTCTTTATTCTGGCCGTTTTCAAACAAACATTGCTGGAAACGCGGCCCTGAAACCGCCGTTTTAACCAGTTCAGGATCGATAGCCCGTAGTGTATCCAGATAATTCTCTTTGACGACCGCGGCCTTAACCTGGTTCAAAATGCCCGCATTGCGTACCTGCGGCGCTTTGCGCTCAGGCGGATACCCCTCGCCTTTACGCCCGGTAAACGCTTTTTCAAAGATGAAACGCACGTTCAGCTCAGCGCCCCAGCCAAAGCCTTTCGCAAATGGCAGGGACAACGCATTGCCGTTGTTGATCTGCGCAAACAGAAAAGCATCTGCCGGATCGATGCAATAGCCACAAATGACACCTGGATGAATATTTAACGACATCAGCGCGCCCTGACCGGTGCCACAGCCAGTAACCACAAAATCAACCGCGTTTGCATTAAGCAGAATACTCGCCATGATGCCTAAATGAATGTACGTCAGGTGATGGTCATTTTCGTCGCACATGCCGACGTTAAAAACGGGAAATCCCTTTTCATTGGCGACGGCGCTAAGTTCGTTATAAATGATGGCATTTTTGCTGGCCTGGCTATTTTCCATCATCAGTGCAATTTTCATCGTGTTCCTCCTGAATGCAGACGGTCGCGTCTGCGTAAATCATGACGTTTTGCCCACACTACACACTTAAGAACATGCATTCAAATTTAATAAAACGAAGTTTCATTAAATGAAGAGACGCTCACACATTTTCTGTTTCCGCTGTAAATCCCCTGCCGTTACCTTTAATCAAGGCGAATCCGTAAGTTATTCCAGCCATTGACGGTGCAAGACACGAGGTAGCATGGTCTGATACCGAATTGTCGGAGCGATTTTATGAAGCCTCTTATTTTTACTCTTTCACTGCTAGCCCTGACGGGATGCACCATTACTCGACAAGCGCAGGTCAGCGAATCCAGCCCGATAAGCGGCATCGTGCGCCTGACGTATAACCAGCCGCTATTTTTTACTTCACGGACAGATGACTATGTATCTCACGGGACCGCAACACGCGAATGCCAGCAGATGGGCTATGCCGATGCCGTTTCGTTTGGTCAGCCGGTAGGAACCTGTAGCATTTATGCGGGCTCGTTGTGTCTGAACACCCGATTTACCCTCTCCTGGCAGTGCCGGGGCGTTGCAGTCCCGCAAATTATGCCGCTTTATTATTAAGGCGGCTGGCTTAACGCCGACACCATGTACAATGGAGGAGAGCGCAGGGTCGCTATTGCCAGCATGAAGGTGCTGGCTTTTCTTTATTTTTATACCCTATACACTGGCGTTAATGCGTTTTATTCCCATTCGTATTTTTAATAATTAAATTTAATATTTTACCTTTTGCAAATAATAAAATAACAAATTATAGTGGCGTCACATTACCGTATATCTTTTGCTATTTGTGGAGCGGAACCATGCTGAAAACAGAAATGATCGACAAACTGAATGAGCAAATGAATCTGGAGTTGTACTCCTCCCTGCTCTATCAACAAATGAGCGCGTGGTGCAGCTATCACAGTTTTGAAGGCGCGGCCGCATTTCTTCGTCGCCATGCGCAAGAAGAGATGACGCATATGCAGCGCCTGTTTGACTACCTTACCGATACCGGAAGCCTGCCGCGCATTCATACCGTTTCTTCGCCCTTCGCTGAGTACGCCTCGCTGGATGAACTGTTCCGCGCGACCTATGAGCATGAGCAGCTTATTACGCAAAAAATTAATGAACTGGCTCATGCCGCAATGACCAGCCAGGATTATCCGACATTTAATTTCTTGCAGTGGTATGTGGCAGAACAGCATGAAGAAGAAAAATTGTTCAAATCTATTATTGATAAATTAACGCTGGCGGGAAAAAGCGGCGAAGGGCTTTATTTCATTGATAAAGAACTCTCCACACTGGATACGCAAAATTAATCCAGCAAGTCCTTACACGGTGAGACGCGCTCTCACCGTGGCGTATTAATGGCGGCAGATTTTACTCTCATGCGTTGAAAAACCGTCCTCCACGGCAATAAACTTTCCTTTCGCCGCCAGAAACGCGACCAGTTCCGCCGCCGTCATATCTGACGCTGAACAGGTGTGAAATCGTGCCCGCTCGCCAAAGCGCGCTTTTATTGCCGCCTCCAGCGAGGTATGCGTGTACTGCTCGCCAGACTCAATCATCATGTTGAGCACTTCGTGACCGTGAATGGAATCCATAACCCCTCCTGAATAAAACTCGTAGCCTAATGTGTCCTTGTGCGAGCGACTTTGCGCTAGCGCAGGTTTGCGGCGGTTGTCCGCGTCTCCTCCCATACTCGCTTTTATGCCCGTAACTGTAAATTTTACAGTACACCTATTGTAACGACCATTTGACGAAAATAGCGTAATGCCTTACCCTGCGCCGCGGATATCACCGTTCTTTGTTACCGGGGTAGTAGAAAGCGTGAAAAACAGAACTCTGGGCAGTATTTTTATCGTGGCAGGCACCACTATCGGCGCCGGGATGCTGGCAATGCCGCTGGCAGCGGCTGGCGTTGGTTTCAGCGTCACGCTGGGATTGTTGATTGGCCTGTGGGCGCTGATGTGTTATACCGCGCTACTATTACTGGAGGTATATCAACACGTTCCGGCGGATACCGGGCTGGGCTCGTTGGCAAAACGCTATCTTGGACGTTACGGACAGTGGCTTACGGGATTCAGTATGATGTTCTTAATGTATGCGCTCACCGCCGCCTACATTTCCGGAGCCGGAGAATTACTGGCATCCAGTATTAATAACTGGCTTGGCGCCACGCTCTCGCCCGCTGCCGGGGTGCTGCTGTTCACCTTTGTTGCCGGTGGGGTGGTATGTGTGGGCACCTCGCTGGTCGACCTTTTTAACCGCTTCCTGTTTAGCGCGAAGATCATTTTTCTGGTCATCATGCTTGCGTTGCTCACGCCACATATTCATAAAGTAAATCTTCTTACGCTTCCTTTACAGCAGGGGCTGGCGTTATCCGCCATACCGGTCATTTTCACCTCGTTTGGTTTTCACGGAAGCGTACCGAGTATTGTGAGTTATATGAACGGCAACATTCGCCGGCTGCGTTGGGTCTTTATGACGGGTAGCGCCATTCCGTTAGTGGCCTATATTTTTTGGCAGCTCGCCACGCTGGGAAGTATCGACTCGCCGACATTCAGAGGGCTACTGGCCAGCCATGCCGGGTTAAATGGCCTGCTGCAGGCGCTCAGAGAAGTGGTCGCTTCGCCACATGTCGAACTGGCGGTCCACCTGTTCGCCGATCTGGCGCTGGCGACCTCTTTTCTGGGCGTAGCGCTAGGATTATTTGATTACCTGGCCGATCTATTCCAGCGCCGCAGTACGGTGTCCGGACGCCTGCAAACCGGGCTGATTACCTTTCTGCCGCCGCTGGCGTTTGCGCTTTTCTACCCACGTGGATTTGTGATGGCATTAGGCTATGCCGGCGTAGCGCTGGCAGTGCTGGCACTGCTCATCCCTGCTATGCTGGTCTGGCAATGCCGTAAACAGAGCCCTCAGGCGGGATATCGTGTGGCAGGCGGCACGCCAGCGCTGGCGCTGGTGTTTATCTGCGGCATTGTCGTGATTGGCGTCCAGTTTTCGATCGCACTGGGGTTCCTGCCCGATCCAGGTTAATGTCAGGCAAAGATTACCGGGCCCGGACGCCGTCCAGGCTCGATAATCATCACGCTATGGCCGTTTACGAGCCATTAATGCAGGCAGCACTGCTTAAATTTTTTGCCGCTCCCGCATGGACAAGGATCGTTACGCCCCACTTTCACCTCTGCTTTTATCGGCATCTGTAGCGGCGTCGTGTGCGGATGCGCCATCCACCAGGCATGCAGCTCAAGCGCCGCGATACGGATAGCATCAACGCTTTTATCGAACGCTTCCGGGCTCATTTTATCCAACAGCGCAAAGTTTTCTTCAGTGCCGTGTAAGGCAATCGCTTCCAGCGCCGGTTTTAGCGTATCCGGCAAGTCAGACCAGTCGGACAGCGACACTCCGCGCATGTAACCAAAGCACCATTCTTCAACAATCGTTAATTCATGGCCATCAACTTCTCGCAGGCCAAACAGCGGCTCGAACTGTTCTGGATAGTCTTCAAGCCGGGCGGCTGTGTCCGCCATGTGCTGGAACACCAGCTCCATAAATCGCGTCATTTCTTTTTCAGATGTCCAGCGCGGTACGTACGCGGGTCCCCCCCATATCGCGACCAGCCACTGTTCCGGCTCGATGGGACGCGGAGAACTTAGTACCGCAGTAATCAGACCGTCCAGCTCCGCGACATCCAAAATGGCCTGATCGGTATTGTATTTCGTCAGCACATCATCCAGCCATTCCAGCTCGTTCTCGTTTAATGGTTCCATTTTCATAACGCTTTTCCTCAGTGATGACTTCCGCCTGTAGGCCTCTTACATTGCAGCGGATAAAAATAATTTTTTTGCAGGCAGTTTGGATGGCAACCATCAGGGGCCAGATTAACACGAAATGAGGAGGATTCCGGAAGTTAACGCACAAAAGGAGGATCAGGGCGCAGATTTTCCGCCAGGAAGCGCTCGCCCCACACAAAAGAGAGAGATGGGTTTCTCGCTATATTATACTCATGCTAACTTATACCACCGCCGCGGACAGATAAAACCGCCCTCTCAAATAGAGCTTATTTTCAGTAAAAAAGTGTTTAATGAGTTCGTCTACCGCTTCTCTGTCAGCAGAAAAGGTTATTTCCATAAACAGCGTATCGTACCCTATTTTGATATTTTTTTTCTTACAGTAAACACGGATATCATCCTGCACACTCAGCAACGGCAGGCTAAATGTGTATAGCGGTTGCGGTTCTTTTTTCGCCGCTTTCTCAAAAACTTTAGTGACCAGATCCCCAAGATCGCGCTCTGACCGGGCACCGTTATTAAAATGCAATAAATTACGTCTTTTTACCACCCAGCCTCCAGCCAGATACCGCCAACAATAACTCTCACTTCAATGTGTGAGGCACATAATCACATCCAGAATCAGCTCCAGATAGTATTTCAAATAAACAGCCCGCACTATAGCGCATACTTTTTTCAGACACAGTTTACAGGGATACTCTCTTTATATCCACGCGCACGGTTGCCTTAATCATGTCTTCCGCGATAACACAGTTTGTCAACCTATTCTATATAACCAAGCTTAAACAGAACCTTACCAGCCAGCGATATCAGCTCAGGATTTTCAGGATAAAAACGCAGTAACGGCAAAAATACCGCCTCACCGATAATGCTCCGGCTATTAGCATGGTTTGGGCGCAATCCCCAGATATTCTGATAAGACATCGGCACGACCTGCCCATTCATGGTTGTGTTACCGATATACAGCATAATATGCCCTGGAATATAGACCAGCGTAGTAAACGCTTTTCCGTATCTGGTGAGATAATCGATCCGCATTTGGGGATTTTTATGACTAAGATCGACCACCCGTCCAGCAGCCTCTACCTGCGCGGATGAATGTCTGGGCAGGAATATGCCAAACGGCATTAACAGGCTGCGGACTTCGGCTGAACAATCATTATAAAAGTTAAAATTTCCCCAACCGTAGGGGGCGCCGTGCATTGCTTTCATTAGCACAGCGATATTTTCCGGCGTCATTTTCCACGGCATAGCCGTAAACTCGTTACCGCTTAGCCAGACCCAATGGATAGACGCGCGACCGTTGCTATCGCGAACTGGCGCCGCAATCAGGAACTGGCCCGCCCGTTGATGTCGGAACGGTAAAATAGTGCCCGGGCGCCCGGTGAAATAATAGACGCCTGCGGCATGGACAGAAACCGGCGCGTTGATAAATGCCCCCAGTTGCTTATGAGCAAGCAAAACCCACTGTGTTATAAATTTCTGATCCGTACTGGCAATATCTTCACTATGAACCCAGCCAGTTACCGCTGGTGAAACGACATATTGCCAGCGTTGGTCTTTGCTCTTCGTCAGCGTATAGACCGGCGTACCGGGACGCAGCGAAGACATTTGTAAATTATCAAACGGATACCCCTCGCCTGCCTGACGGGGATCGTTAAAGAGCGGGTCGTCCGTTGGCAGCGCTCTGACTAAACTTTCTCTGACCATAATGCCTCGCCGGGAGGCATGATAGATATTGTCAATCTGCGTATCCGTATTCCCTCTAACCTCCTCTTTCCAGCGAGAGGTATAAAGTCTGAAGTTTTCCCCCCAATAAGCACTGCCGTCGCTAAGAAACTGCTTAATACTGGCATCCCGGGCCTGTGCTGCATTTTTTTTCAGCAATGCGGTAATATAAAAACCATTCCACGGCGAGTGCGCTTCACTGTCCATTCCGAAATAATGAGATTTTAGTGCGTGAAAGTAGCGTTGTTGGGTAGCACTATCAATAACCGGAATAGTGTAATCAGCCGAGTCCGGAGGTATCCATTTATCAACCGACTGTGAATAATCCGCTAACGGAAAGCGTGTTTTTGTCGGGTCAATATAGCTCCCTGCGACAATTTCATCTTTGGCTGTTGATCGGTAGGTCGTCTGGTGGCAAGCGGTGAGGCACAATGGTATCAATAAAACGGCCCAGGTTTTCTTTTGCATCATCATCTCCGTAAAGCGGGGAAAGCATAATATAGAGACTGACCAAAACCGCCATTCACGAAAACCCGAAATTATCTGTAGTTGACCTGTTATTAAGACAATATTGCAAAACGTGATTAAAGCATGATGCGGATCACATTACCTTATGATCAATATTAGTTCGCTATCTACCTTTAGTTAAATTGTGCAGAAAATAACCCTGAACAGTTATATACTCGTTTAATTTGCATAAATACTCCACTGACCCGTCCCTGTTTTTTTCAGACAATACATACTGTAGCGCGTCAGTTCTACTTTTTTTATATACTCTGCAAAGTCATTTTCATCGACGTAGCCAATAAAATTACGCGCATCACATGTTGAAGAGGAAAGCTCTCCTGAAAGAGAGTAGGTTACGATTGCACTCTCAGGCTCATACAAAATAAAAAAAGTAAAAAAGCGCAACCTACAATCCCAATATTAATGAAGCTAATAAATAATTTTGCATTATCGGTATATTTCACTGGCAGACCTACTCTCTTTAATAAAGCAGGCATAAAACATATCAGCATTTTTTATAGAGATTAATGGATTTTATCGGCTGATTTACCCGACGTTTAGTATTTACCAGGCATAAGTTCTTGCGGGTCGGTAGCACATAACTGTTGTACTGGCAGAAATGCCGCTACCGATGTTTTTTACTGTATATCGCACTGGAGAGTTCACGCTCGCGGTCGGCATACAAACTGAAGGCACAAAAAAACCACCCGTAGGTGGTTTCACGACACTGCTTATTGCTTTGATTATTCTTGTCTTTCCCATGGTACCCGGAGCGGGACTTGAACCCGCACAGCGCGAACGCCGAGGGATTTTAAATCCCTTGTGTCTACCGATTCCACCATCCGGGCTCGGGAAAAATTGGAGGCGCGTTCCGGAGTCGAACCGGACTAGACGGATTTGCAATCCGCTACATAACCGCTTTGTTAACGCGCCAAATTTTTTTGGCTTTTCAGCCAGCATCCGCTTTACGCCAATGCTTTTAAACTGGAGCGGGAAACGAGACTCGAACTCGCGACCCCGACCTTGGCAAGGTCGTGCTCTACCAACTGAGCTATTCCCGCAGTATCAAGCAACTTTGTTAATCACTTGATTTTGTTATCGTCTGGCAATCAGTGCTGCCGTTCGATGCGTTGCATTCTACTTACCTGACGCACTGAGTCAACGATATTTTTCGTCACTCACGATCGTTTGCTGAAATTTGCGGCGAAACGATCACTGATCAAGCAAATCTCCGCGTGCAGCGCTCAAATATTGCAACATGGACCACAACGTTAGCACCGCTGCGACAAAGAAAAGCGCGATCCCGGCATACTCTACCCAGATATTCGGACGCCACAAGAGCCACGCCAGCGCCACCATCTGCGCGGTAGTTTTGACTTTACCGATCCAGGAGACCGCTACACTACTGCGTTTGCCCAGCTCCGCCATCCATTCACGCAGAGCAGAGATAATAATTTCGCGGGCTATCATCGTCGCCGCAGGTAACGTCACCCACCAGCTATGATAATGCTCGGTGACCAGCACCATGGCGATCGCCACCAGCACCTTGTCGGCGACGGGGTCGAGGAAAGCGCCGAAACGCGTACTCTGGTTCCAGCGTCGCGCCAGAAAGCCGTCAAACCAGTCGGTAATCGCGGCAATACAGAAAATCAGCGCGCTGACCATCGGCGCCCAGGCGAACGGCAAATAAAACACCACGACAAAGAATGGAATCAGGATGACGCGAAACAGCGTGAGCAACGTAGGGATATTAAATTGCATAGTGACGGGTAACTATCTGTTGTCAGTGAAATTACCCCTATGTTGCTACAGTGGCCTCAATGTTTCAACGACCAGAAGATCTTTTCTGCCAGACCTTGCGAAATACCCGGCACTTTTGCAATTTCTTCTACGCTGGCGTTACGTAGTCCTTGCAAACCGCCCATATATTTCAGCAGCATCTGGCGACGTTTAGGCCCAACGCCTTCAATAGTTTCCAGCGTACTGGTATTTTTAACCTTCGCGCGTTTTTTACGGTGCCCGCCGATCGCGTGATCGTGCGACTCATCGCGAATATGCTGAATAACATGTAGCGCCGGCGAGTCCGGCGGCAGGCTAAACCCCTCGCCTTCCGGTTCAAAAAAGAGTGTTTCCAGACCGGCCTTTCTGTCCGCGCCTTTGGCGACGCCGAGCAGCAAAGGGCGATGCTTATCCCAGGGGACATCCAGCTCAGCAAAAACGGCTTTCGCCTGGGCGAGCTGCCCTTTTCCGCCGTCGATCAGAATAACATCCGGAATCTTACTTTCTTCTATAGCCTTGCCATAACGCCGACGTAGCACCTGATTCATCGCCGCGTAGTCATCACCCGGCGTGATACCCGCGATATTATAACGACGATACTCGGCGCGTAACGGCCCGTTAGCGTCAAATACCACACAGGATGCGACCGTTTGCTCCCCCATGGTATGGCTGATGTCAAAACACTCCATCCGCTTGATCGCAGGAAGTTTTAATACCGCCGCCAGCGCAGTCAAACGCTGCGTGATGGTGGACTGCTGCGAAAGTTTAGTGATTAAGGCCGTTGCCGCGTTGGTCCGCGCCAGCTTGAGATAACGGGCGCGATCGCCACGCGGTTTTGTCTGGACATGAATACGCCGTCCGGCAAGTTCCGACAACGAGTCGGCCAGCAGCGTTTTATCGCTAAGATTAAAATCGAGCAGTATCTCGCCCGGTAGCGTGCGCATCTGGCTACCCTGTAGGTAAAACTGCCCGACAAAGGTTTCCACCACTTCGCCCAGTTCCGTACCGCCAGGCACTTTTGGAAAATAGCTGCGGCTGCCCAGCACCTTACCCTGGCGAATAAACAGCACATGCACACAGGCCATACCCGCATCAAAAGCCACGCCGATAACGTCGAGATCGTCGCCCGCATTGGAGACAAACTGTCTCTCCGTGACCCGGCGTACCGCCTGGATCTGATCGCGAATACGCGCCGCCTCTTCAAATGCCAGATCCTGGCTGGCCTTTTCCATCCGGGCAATCAGCTGTGTTAAGACCTGGTCGTCCTTACCGGACAAAAACAACCGGACATACTCCACCTGTTGCGCATACTCCTCCTCGCTGACCAGTCCTGCAACGCAGGGGCCTAAGCAGCGGCCAATCTGGTATTGCAGGCAAGGACGCGAGCGGTTGCGATATACGCTGTTTTCGCACTGGCGGACAGGGAAAATTTTCTGTAACAGCGCCAGCGTTTCCCGCACGGCATAGCCATTAGGAAATGGGCCGAAGTACTCGCCTTTCGCATGTTTGGCGCCACGGTGCATCGCCAGACGCGGATGGGTATCGCCGCTCAGAAAAATAAAAGGATAGGATTTATCATCACGCAACAACACGTTGTAACGCGGTTGATACAACTTGATGTAATTATGCTCAAGCAGCAGCGCTTCCGTTTCGGTATGCGTTACCGTGACATCAATGTGTTGAATTTGCGCAACTAGCGCTTCGGTTTTACGCGAAGCCAGGTTGCTGCGAAAGTAGCTGGAAAGACGCTTTTTCAGGTCTTTTGCTTTACCGACATAAATAACCGTACCGCCGGCGTCATACATACGATAGACACCGGGTTGGCTGGTAACGGTTTTCAAAAACGCCTTTGCGTCAAATATTTCACTCACTGGCTTGTTAACGTCTCCGCATTACACAGGCCATGGCGGATTGCCAGGTGAGTCAGCTCAACATCACCATGAATGTTTAATTTACTGAACATACGATAGCGATAGCTGTTCACCGTTTTAGGACTGAGATTCAGCTGTTCTGAAATCTCATTGACCTTCTGACCCTTGGTGATCATCAGCATAATCTGCAACTCGCGTTCAGACAAACTGGCGAACGGCGTTTCCGTTTTTGCAGGCTCGATCTGACTGAGCGCCATCTGCTGAGCGATATCGGAGGCGATATAACGTTGTCCGGAATACACCGAACGAATAGCGCTCACCACCTCCTGAGGCGCAGCGCCTTTGCTGAGATAGCCAGCTGCGCCAGCCTGCATCACTTTGGCGGGCAACGGGTTCTCCGTATGGACGGTCAGCATGATCACTTTGATATCCGCTGTCGATCGGGCAATTTTACGCGTCGCCTCAAGGCCGCCAATACCGGGCATGTTCATATCCATCAGCACGACGTCAACGGCGTTAGTACGGCACCATTTTACCGCATCCTCTCCGCAGCACGCTTCACCGACAACTTTAATGCCCTTTATATCTTCAAGAATGCGTCGTATCCCTGCGCGCACCAGTTCGTGGTCATCAACAAGAAGAACGTTGATCAAAGGAATATCTCCAGAATAGGGATAACGCTACTGATAGTTAATCGTCCTTATATTAGCTGGTTTTATCTCAACTTTGAAACGTAAAAAAACACCGGGTATTCGATTTTGCTCTCGTTTTTGGAAATTATGTTGTACGTCATGTGGCAACTGCCAACGTTGTAGCCCCTTCTGACGGCGCTGTTCCGGGCTGATATTTCATAATGGTGACAAAAGTTTCACGTTCCGCTGTCTAAACACTAATTAGGGAATCAACTTTGTAACAATAATTAACGAGTAAAATACGCGTAATAAACAAAGAATGAAGAAAATATATGCATCACGCGGAAACGTTTATTTTGTGGGTAACCCCTCCGCTTTTTGATCAAAAAACAACCACTGCTATTTTTAGCGTAGCTTATGGTATACTCCGCCGCCTTAACATCTGCTATCGCACATTTTCACTGAAACATAACGAGGAAAATAAATGAGTACGCCTGATTTTTCCACCGCTGAGAATAATCAAGAACTGGCTACTGAAGTCAACTGCCTGAAAGCCATGTTAACGCTGATGCTGCAGGCGATGGGCCAGGCCGATGCAGGGCGCGTGATTCTTAAAATGGAAAAACAGATCGCGCAGATGGATGATGAAGCACAAGCGGCGGTATTTTCCAGTACGGTTAAGCAAATTAAACAGGCTTACCGCCAGTAGTAAAAAACCGGCTGTTAGCATCGCTTTCAGCCGGTTTCGCGTCTGGCGCGAAGCATCGTCAGCACGTCATATCAGACCTGTCGCCGCAGCGTAGCAGGCAATCTGTGTTTTATTTGGCGCATTGAATTTCTTCTGCATATTTTTCTGATGGAAGTTAACGGTATTTTCAGAAATCGACAGAATAATGGCGATCTCTGATGAGGTCTTCCCTTCCGCCGTCCACTTCAGAATCTCTTTCTCACGTTTACTGAAACGCATCTCAGGCGCCATCACCATGTCGTCTTCAAATCTTGTCAGCGCCGAAAGACTCTCCCGCGCCAGCAGTTGTAACCTCAGCTCCACTTCATCGTAGGTAAACGAGGAGCAGCGTAAACTGCTACGGGAGAAAGATAAAAAGCCCAGCGCCCGGTTCGGCAACATCACACACTGGGTTACGCCTCTGCGTAATCCGAAACGCTGGGCGGCATCCCACATCGCCTGCGCTTCATGAAATAGCATGTCATCCCAATGTAAATGACCCTGCCTGAAATTTTCCGGCTTTAATACCGGATCGATCGCGAAATAGTTTTCGGACTGATAATGCGTTACCCACGCCGGAGGATAAGTGGTACGAAGCGATATTTTAGGCCGGGTAAAGGGGACGGGATGACGAACACACAGGGCATAATAATCAAATTCCAGCCGCTGTGTCTGATATTGCAATTCAGTATAAACATCCTCTGCTGCCGCCATCTCCTGAAAGCGTAACAACATTGCGCGTCGCCAGGTGAAGAAATCATTTTCCTGCATATTTTATGGTCACGCCTTTGATATTGATAATCATTACTATGAATGGCTTAAATTAACACATAAATAGTGTTTATATATAAGAAATATCGGACGAATCATAGAATACTTGAGCGGCATTACAGTTTTTTGGCTTCCGCCTGAGAGCAAGGTTAATAATCTGGCAGAATGACTTCATAATTATTCATTGCGCTCGCCCAAGGCGCGGCTAATTCGGGCGAGCGTTGAAAAGGCATTATTTCACTAAAAATTTCTCAAGGAACTGGCGGGTACGCGGATGCTGAGGATCGGCGAACAAGGTTTTCGCCGGCCCCTGCTCAACGATTTGCCCCTGATCCATAAATATCGCCCGGTCAGCCACGTCACGCGCAAAGCCCATTTCGTGAGTAACGATCACCATCGTGCGCTTTTCCTGCGCCAGCTGGCGAATCGTATTAAGCACCTCGCCGACTAATTCAGGATCAAGCGCCGACGTCGGCTCATCAAACAGAATCACTTCCGGGCGCATCGCCAGCGCGCGCGCAATCGCCACGCGCTGCTGTTGCCCGCCCGACAGGCGGCGCGGATAACGGGTCTCTTTACCGGCCAACCCGACTTTGGCTAACAGTTCCCGCGCCAGCGCCGTCGCCTCGGCTTTCGGCTCTCCCTTTACAATCACCGGACCTTCAATGATATTTTCCAGCACGGTACGATGCGGAAACAGGTTAAAACTCTGAAAGACAAAGCCGACATGCTGACGTAGCTGGCGAATCAACCCTTTTTGCTGGCTGAATGGGCGGGCGGTATCGATGATAATACCGCCCACTTTAATGGTGCCCGCTTCCGGTTGTTCCAGCAGGTTAATGCAGCGTAATAACGTTGTCTTCCCTGAGCCGCTCGGGCCGATAATGGCGACGACTTCTCCGGGCTTCACCTCAAGGTCAATACCGTGCAGCACCGTTTGACCATGAAATTTTTTGACCAGGTTGGTAACTTCGATCGCACTCATTTTGGCTCTCTCTCCTGGCGGTTAAGCTGGTTTTCAAAATAGTTTTGCAGTGCCGATAAGACGGTCGCCATTACCCAGTAGATTAACGACGCGGCCAGATACATGGTAAACACCTCCAGCGTTCGCGAGGTAATTAACTGCGCCTGGCGGAACAACTCCGGCACCTGAATCGTCGCGGCGAGCGACGTATCTTTCACCAGGCTGATAAAGCTGTTGCTCAACGGCGGAAGCGCGACGTGAGCCGCCTGCGGCAAAATAGCGCGACGTAGCGTTTGCCACGGCGTCATGCCAATGCTCGCCGCCGCTTCCCATTGTCCCTTGTCGATAGCCGAGATCGCCGCGCGCAGCGTCTCGGACGTGTAAGCCGCGGTATTGAGCGATAAACCAATCATCGCCGCCGGGATAGGGTCCAGCTCAATCCCAAATTGCGGCAGGCCGTAATAGATCATAAATAACTGGGCGATAAGCGGCGTACCGCGAAAAATCGAGATATAAAAGCGCGCCAGCCAGCGAACCGGCCATAGCGGAGACATCCGCATCAGCGCCAGCACAAATCCCAGCAGCAGACCAAAAAACATACCGCCAATACTCAGTTGCAGGGTAAAGACGGCGCCTTTAAGCAAATACGGCAGCGATTCAATAACCAGTTGGATACTTTCTTGCATTCGCGTTGATTACCTGGAGGTTATACATGAGGATGGTAGGCAAACAGCGCAGGCGCCCCACCGGTGTGAATAAAGAGAATCGGCCCGTCATCGTTAAAGCGTTTCTGGCTGATGCCGTCTATCAGACCCGCCATCGCTTTACCGGTATATACCGGATCCAGCAGCACCCCCTCCAGGCTCGCCAGCAGTTTCACCGCCTCCATCCCCGCGTCATTTGGCACGCCGTAACCCGGGGCAAAATAGTCATCCCATAAATGAATATCCGCCGTCGCCGTCAGCGCCAGCTGACCGGCAATAGCCTGCTGCAAGGCAATCACTTTGGGTTTCTGCTCGGCGACAGAACGTGAAACGGTCACGCCAATCAGTTCGACATCCGGCATCAGATGTTCCAGCCCGACAGCTAACCCGGCGTGCGTTCCGGCGCTGCCGGAGGCCACCACCACCGAAGAGAGCCCGACGACCTCTTCACACTGCTGGGCGATTTCCAGGGCGCTCTCTACGTATCCCATTGCGCCCAGCGCGCTGGAGCCGCCGACCGGAATAACATAGGGCCTGAACCCTTGCGCTTCAATGCGCGTCGCCAGCGTTTGCAGCTGCGCATCCGGATCGGTTAGCGCATCGCACATCTCAATTTGCGTATTAAATAAATCCAGTAACAGGCGATTACCATTCGTCAGGTAATTTTCCGCGGTGGTACCGATTGGATTTTCCAGCAAGGCGACGCAATGCAGCCCCAATTTGGCCGCGACCGCCGCCGTCTGACGGACATGGTTCGACTGAATCGCCCCTGCGGTTATCAGCGTATCCGCCCCTTCTCGCAGCGCGTCGGCCACCAGAAACTCCAGCTTACGCAGTTTATTGCCGCCCATTGCAATGGGCGTAACGTCATCGCGCTTAATGTAAATCTCACGGCCAAGATAATCAGACAATCGCGGCAGGTATTCGAGCGGGGTCGGCGCGCCAATAAGCTCCAGGCGAGGAAAGCGCGTTAAGTGATGTAGTGGCATTGAGCCTCCGGTAACGTTGTGGTGTGTTCTTTTTATTATGCACGTTGATCTAACGGAAATAAAAAAGGCGCCGATTCACGCGCCTCCGTTTGCTGACATAGTATGAGGTTGATATTGCCCGGCGGCGCTCTGCCTGCCGGGCAACGTAGAGCATTATTGGGTCACGTCAGCGCCAAACCATTTTTCAGAGAGCGCTTTTAAGGTGCCATCTTTTTGCATTTCCGCAATAGCGTTATCTACCGCCTTCAGCAAGTCTTCGTTGCCTTTACGTAACGCAACGCCGGACTCCTGACGCGAAAACGCATCACCGGTGACGGCCAGCGTACCTTTGGTTTTTTTCACCAGATCCAGCGCCGCCAGACGATCGACTAAAATCGCGTCAATACGGCCTACGCGTAGATCCTGGTATTTTGTAGGATCATCGTCATAAGTACGGATATCCACGCCCTGAACATGTTGACGTAGCCACTCTTCATAGTTAGTCCCCAGCCCAACGCCGACTTTTTTGCCCTGCAGATCGGCAGCCGTTTTGATCGTGCCTTCATTGCCTTTTTTCACCAGCGCCTGAACGCCGGAGACAGTGTAAGGCGTAGAGAAGTCATATTTTTTCTTGCGGACGTCTGAAATCGTGACCTGGTTTATCACCACATCAATGCGTTTAGAGTCCAGTGACGCCAGCATTCCGTCCCATTTGGTCGGCTTCAACGACGCTTTAACGCCCAGATGTTTTGCCAACGCCTCGGCGAAATCGACTTCAAAACCGGTTAATTTGCCGTCGTCGCCCTGAAAGCTAAACGGCGGATAGGTACCTTCCAGCCCTACCAGCAGCGTGCCACGTTCTTTAACTTTGTTCAGCAAACCCTCATCGGCAAAGCTCTTCGCGCTCATTCCCGCCACCAGCGCTACAGCCATTACTCCCATCAGTGCCTGACGTCCCAGCAGTGCTAATTTCATAGTAACCCCGAATATTGCCGTTAATGACCATAGACTGTGTCCCGCCATGGCGCATCGTCACGTCTCGCGAACCTTTGGGGGACTCAGCCTAATGTAGAAGGTTTGCCACGTTTCACCAACACGACTCTGCTACATCTTATGCTTTTTTAATATATATCAGAACTGGCGGTAAAGGGGGATTTCTGTCTGGGCGCAATCTGCTGATGCGCTTTATATTGCTGGTATTTACGTAGTGCGATACGGTAATTATTGGTGCTGGTTTCCGGCAACCATGGCGCCAGGCTTTCATCGAGAAAACCGTCCTGCAGCAGATCGTGGGAAATGTTTTGCTCGCTGAGGTAATTGCCAAGACGTCGTAAACGCACGACATATTCCCGCACCGTGCCATGACTCATCTCGGTTTGTTCAAACAAATACTGTTTGAAACCGATAATATCGAAAAAATCACTCTGCTTTTTGCAGTGCAAATCGCCGCAAAAGCGACACAGCGCCACCCACTCCTTCTGCTCCCGCTGCCAGGCAGCGTCGTCAAGTAGCATATCCAGCTGTGAAATAGCGATTTTATTAACGATCTTGCCACGGCGAACCAGCGTAATGCGGTCGAGCAGCTTGTGACAATGCGCGCAATGCGTCTGGCTGTGTTTAAAGTCTTTAAGATAGCGGCTCAAGGGCCGCCTTTTAGGTTGCTGCACCGTCATGAGAACTCCTGGTAGTCTATACGTTGTGCGGCACTTTTCGGGTGCGACCATGCGCGACCTATAACTTACCCAGTTTGGTGCGTAATCGTTTGATGGCCTGACTATGCAACTGGCTGACCCGCGATTCGCCGACTTCCAGTACCGCGCCAATCTCTTTGAGGTTGAGCTCTTCCTGGTAATACAGCGTTAACACCAGTTGCTCGCGTTCCGGCAGCGATTCAATCGCATCCATTACCCGCTGTCGCAGGTCGCCCTCCAGCAGTTGATGTAACGGGTTTTCCTGTTGATGTTCTTCAGTCACCAGTTCGATGCTATCGCCATGCTCTTCCCGCCACTCATCGTAAGAGAAAAGTTGGCTGTTGTTGGTATCGAGCAACATCTGACGATACTCCGCAACAGGGATGCCAAGACGTTCCGCCACTTCGGTTTCCGTCGCATTACGCCCCAGTTCCTGCTCCAGTTGTCCCATCGCCTGCGCCACTTCGCGGGCATTACGCCGGACGCTACGCGGCACCCAATCGCGGCTGCGTAATTCATCCAGCATCGCCCCACGAATACGCTGCACTGCGTAAGTGGTAAATGCCGTTCCTTGCAAAGCGTCATATCGGTCGACCGCATTTAATAACCCGATGCCGCCCGCTTGTAGCAGATCGTCCAGTTCCACGCTCGCCGGCAATCGCACCTGCAGGCGCAATGCTTCGTGACGCACCAGCGGTACATAACGCTGCCACAGCGAGTGTTTATCCATTACACCTTCAGCGGTATACAGTGAATTCACGATAAACAGCCCTGCGTTAAATGAGTTATCGGCATGATTATCCGTTTCTACAGAGGGTTCTATCGAAGGAATAAGGCTATAAAAGAAGGGTTATTTCACTTATGTAACCTGTAGCGCCTTTTTAGCGGTTCAAAGAGCAGAATAAAATCAGCCAGATAGGATAAACGGGATGCGCAAAAGCCCACCCCGAACAAAACTATGTCAGAAGATGAATCATCGACAGATCGTCGCCAGTACGCACCGTTTCTATATGGCGATGAAAATTCGCCGCCACCTCGCTGTTATGCTGGCTGCGGGAGTGAAAGCTATACACAATATTGGTAACGTCATCCCACTCAAGCCGCCCGCGCTCATGCACACTGGCTGCCGTTAATAGCTTAATAAAGGCATATTCCGCCACGATAATATACAGCGCGCGTAACGGGTCGACATTCGGCTGGTTGGGGAAATTATTTTCCCAAATTTTATAGAGAATTAAATTTCTGAAGGCCCAGTTCTTCTGCTGCTCATCCGCCTGTAAACAGCGCGCTAATGAGGACTCAATATCGCTAACCTTCTGCTCCATTGAAACGCCCTCTTCCGCCGTCAGCACCCGCAGAAGACACTGGATATAGTGATCGAGGACATAGCTTCCTCTGCTCGGTGGGAGAGCCCTGAAATAATCCTGCATCAACAGTACCAGGGATGTTTTGAATTTCTTATCCGGCGTAATATTAGCGAGTTCCTGAGTTAACGAACCGGACTGCAACTGGGAAACTAACGTGCCATACACTTGCTCAATCTCCCCTAATGCAGCGTCATCAATCCGGGGAAACTTCTGCACGTACATTACAAACTTGATCAACGCGTATAATGCCGCATCCGGATTGCTGGCAGCATGGTTAATCAAACTCAGGCAAAACAAGTTAAGTAGTTTTTGCTGTGGGGAGAATAGCGGCGCGGTATTGTACTTCTGCTGAATGATCGCCTTTTCATTGAGTGTTACCGCATCAGTATCGTTTAAAATATGCGCAGTCACTTCCGGGCAGGCAAGGCTTAGAGAATGTCGTACCTCGTTTTTATAAGTATGGAACACCCGCGGAAACGTAGTGCAGGTATAACTTAATGCTTTAGCTCCCAGTGTTTTTTGTACCTTGCACAGACGATCGTCATCCAGATAAGGGCAGCTTCCTGTCCCAGATGGTAATTTAATCTCCCCCCAGTTATTTGGGTCTTTCTTTAAAAGAATAATACTATTTTTGGCAATCTCTCTGATGGTTACATCCTTGCTGGTAAGGTACTTTTTGACCGTCGTCTTATCCAGCGTGATTTTCCAGCCCTTACAACAGTGATCGCGGCAGGCCGAGCCAGAACAGGAAAAGCGGGTGACAAAGGCAGGTTCAGTGACGGTGATTTCTTTCATTACACAGGCTCCGGAATTAAAAAAGGCAGCTTTCGCTGCCTTGATTGTGTACCACGTGTCGGTGAATCAATCGCCGGATTAACGCAGTAAAGAGAGGACGTTTTGCGGAACCTGGTTAGCCTGCGCCAGAACGGAAGTACCAGCCTGCTGCAGAATCTGCGCTTTAGACATATTAGAAACTTCCGTTGCATAGTCAGCATCTTCGATACGGCTACGCGCGGAGTTCAGATTGGTTACCGTATTGCCAAGGTTGGTAATGGCTGAATCAAAACGGTTTTGAATTGCCCCCAGAGAAGAACGAACTGCGTCCACTTTTGACAATGCAGAATCAATTGAAGCCAGTGGGTTAGCGGTACTTTTCTTGGCTGCGGCAGCGTCTTCATTGATTAATGTACTTACGCCAGAAGCTGTTTTATCAATAAACATGGTTTTGCCAGCTAAGGTGATCTTATCACCCGTGGCGTTAGCAGTATATTCAGCCCCATTTACTGTAATTTTACTTTCGCCCTTAACAGCATTGTTTGCTTCCAAATCAGAAAGTTTCGCACTCTCGTTTTTGGTTTTATCATCAAAAGTAAACTGACCGTTCACTACAGATGTATAAACATTTTTGCTTGATTGTAAGGTAGCAGCATTAACATCCGCCGCGCCAATGGCAATATCAGCGACAGTTAACGTAACTTTTTCACCATTGATGGTAGTAGAAACCTTACCATTACCGTCATCACCAGTTTTTGTATCAATAGTAAAAGTCACGCCTTTATAATCAAAGGTATCTCCTTCCTTACCACCTTTAATGGCACCAGCTATCGCTTTGGCTTCAGCGGTACCAGCAGTAGATTTAGTGGTCTTAAAGAGATCAACCGCAGTGTTATTTTCCGCATCGTCAGTTGTTAACTGACCGTTTGCTGCATTTACATATACTTTATCCGGTGCTACTGCATCAGTCACTACAGCACCGGAATTAATATCTACACGATATTTATCGGCACCCGCTGCATAGGTGTCGTAACCCGTAACATTCTTGAAGCTGGATTTCAGATCACCCACTGTCGCTTCTTTTGGCCCATTAACATTGAACCCATCAAGGCCAAGGCTTTTCACATCAATTTTTTGCAGATCGATGGTAATGGTTTCACCATCGTTAGCACCAACCTGGATTTTCATCTGGTTGTCCTGAGACAGGACTTTAACACCGTTAAATTGAGTCTGATTAGAAACGCGATCGATTTCTTCCAGACGTTGCTGAATTTCATCCTGGATAGATTTCAGATCGGAATCAGAGTTAGTCCCGTTAGTGGCCTGAACAGACAACTCACGCACACGCTGCAGGTTGTTGTTGATTTCATTCAGCGCACCTTCAGTGGTCTGCGCAATAGAAATGCCGTCGTTAGCGTTACGGGAAGCCTGAGTCAGACCTTTGATATTAGAAGTGAAGCGGTTAGCAATCGCCTGGCCTGCCGCATCGTCTTTCGCGCTGTTGATACGCAGACCAGAGGACAGACGCTCAATAGCGGAACTCAGTGAGGACTGAGATTTGTTCAGGTTATTCTGGGTCAACAGCGACAGGCTGTTTGTATTAATGACTTGTGCCATGATCTTTTCCTTATCAATTACAACTTGATGTTATTGGGCTGTTGCCCACGGTTTCTCACCGTAACCCTTGTATCGGCACCTGAATTTCGAACTTTAGAAAATTTTTCACTTCCCCCGATCTTTTTCTTAGCCTGCGAAATAGCCGCTTTATGCATCATTATTCCACGCATTATTTTTGCAAAATTATCATTAAACTTTGCTTCCAGATTGCCGATAACGCGTTTAACTACTGTTTGCAATCGAAAGGAAGATGGCATGGCTTCAATTTCATCATTAGGTGTAGGGTCAAACTTACCTCTGGATTCACTGCTGACTAAACTGACCAACGCTGAAAAAGGACGCTTAACGCCGATCACACAGCAGCAGAGTGCTAATACGGCCCGTCTAACGGCATACGGTACTTTAAAAAGTGCACTGGAGAAGTTTCAAACAGCAAACACGGCGTTAAATAAAGCCGATCTGTTTAAAAGTACGAATGTCACCAGCAGTACAGAAGACCTGAAAGTCTCGACGGAAGCTGGGGCCGCACCTGGAACTTATGTGGTTAGCGTAACTCAGTTAGCACAAGCACAATCTTTGAGTACAGCAACCAAAATTACATCTACCAAAGAAGTGCTGGGAGATACCACATCTGACAGCCGTACCATAAAAATTGAACAGAAAGGCCGTAAAGAACCACTTGAAATCAAGCTCACTAAAGATCAAACCTCTTTAGAGGGTATCCGTGACGCCATTAATGATGCTGACAGTGGTATTTCCGCCAGTATCGTTAAAGTTAAAGAAGGCGATTATCAGCTTGTACTGACCGCAGATAGTGGCACGGATAATCAAATGACTATCTCTGTGGAAGGCGATAGCAAACTCAGCGATCTGTTGTCCTATGATAGTAGTACTGGCACGGGCAAAATGAAGCAACTGGTTGCTGCAGATAATGCTTTGTTAACCGTTAACGGCATTGATATTGAGCGACCGAGTAATAAAATCACTGACGCTCCACAAGGCGTGACGCTTGAACTAACCAAAGAAGTAAAAGATGCCCGTATTACCGTCACAAAAGATAATGAAAAGGCGACCGAAGCCGTCAAAGGTTGGGTTGATGCCTACAACTCACTGCTTGATACCTTTAGTTCATTAACAAAATATACAGAGGTTGATCCAGGGGCTGAAGAACAGGACAAAAACAACGGTGCACTACTTGGAGATACCGTGGTGCGAACGATTCAAACTGGAATCCGCGCTCAGTTCGCTAATGGTGCAAGTACAGGTACATTTAAGACCCTGAATGAAATTGGTATTACTTCTGATGGTACCACCGGAAAACTAAAAATTGATGATACCAAGCTTAAAAAAGCGCTGGATGAAAATACCGCTTCTGTACGTGAGCTGCTGGTAGGTGATGGTAAAGAAACGGGGATCACCACCAAAATTGCCACCGAAGTGAAAAGTTATCTGGCCGATGACGGCATTATTGACAGCGCCCAGGACAGTATTAACGCCACGCTGAAAAAGCTGACTAAGCAATATCTGACCGTCAGCAGTAGCATTGACGACACCGTTGCCCGTTACAAGGCCCAGTTTACCCAACTGGATACCATGATGAGTAAGCTGAATAACACCAGTACTTATTTGACCCAGCAATTTAATGCTATGAACAAGTCCTGATAACAGAGGTTACCATGTACACCGCGAGCGGTATCAAAGCTTATGCGCAAGTCAGCGTGGAAAGCGCCGTGATGAGCGCCAGCCCGCATCAGTTGATTGAAATGTTGTTTGATGGCGCGAATAGCGCTCTGGTGCGCGCTCGCCTGTTTTTAGAACAAGGCGATGTTGTCGCGAAAGGTGAAGCGTTAAGCAAAGCCATCAATATTATCGATAACGGGCTGAAAGCCGGCCTCGATCAGGAAAAAGGCGGTGAGATTGCGACGAATCTTTCCGAGCTATACGACTATATGATTCGCCGTTTACTGCAGGCTAATTTGCGTAACGACGCTCAGGCCATCGAAGAAGTGGAAGGGTTACTCAGCAATATTGCAGAAGCCTGGAAGCAGATTTCACCGAAAGCATCTTTCCAGGAGTCTCGTTAATGACCTCAACCGTGGAGTTTATCAACCGTTGGCAGCGTATTGCGCTGCTCAGTCAATCGCTGCTTGAACTTGCGCAGCGAGGTGAATGGGATCTCTTACTGCAACAAGAGGTCTCCTATCTGCAAAGTATTGAAACGGTGATGGAAAAGCAAACTCCACCGGGCATTACGCGAAGTATTCAGGATATGGTCGCCGGATACATCAAACAAACGCTGGATAATGAGCAGCTCCTGAAAGGGCTGCTGCAACAGCGACTGGATGAACTCAGTAGTTTGATCGGACAATCCACCCGCCAAAAATCACTCAACAACGCTTATGGCCGTCTTTCCGGTATGTTACTCGTGCCAGACGCGCCTGGCGCCTCATAATATTTTCCCGTCTCGTATGAAAATTCTTCCATACTCCAGAGGTCGGCTAAACGACTTCTGGAGCACGGAAGATGAAAAACCCCACGTTATTGCAGTACTTCCACTGGTATTATCCCGACGGCGGTAAACTCTGGTCTGAGCTGGCGGAACGTGCTGATGGGCTGAATGATATCGGTATCAATATGGTCTGGCTACCGCCCGCCTGTAAAGGCGCCTCCGGCGGCTATTCCGTAGGCTATGATACCTACGACTTGTTTGACCTCGGCGAATTTGACCAAAAAGGAACTATCGCGACAAAGTACGGCGATAAACGCCAGTTACTGACGGCGATAGACGCGCTCAAAAAAAATAATATTGCGGTGCTGCTCGACGTCGTCGTGAACCACAAAATGGGCGCAGACGAAAAAGAACGTATTCGCGTTCAGCGCGTGAATCAGGATGACCGCACGCAAATCGATGACAACATCATTGAATGCGAAGGCTGGACGCGCTACACCTTCCCTGCCCGCGCGGGCCAGTATTCCAACTTTATTTGGGACTATCACTGTTTCAGCGGCATTGATCACATCGAGAATCCCGACGAAGACGGCATTTTTAAGATCGTCAATGACTATACCGGCGATGGCTGGAACGATCAGGTTGATGATGAGCTGGGTAATTTCGACTATCTGATGGGGGAAAATATCGATTTTCGCAATCACGCGGTTACGGAAGAGATTAAATATTGGGCTCGTTGGGTCATGGAACAAACCCACTGTGACGGCTTTCGCCTGGACGCGGTAAAACATATACCCGCCTGGTTTTATAAAGAATGGATTGAGCATGTACAGGCGGTTGCGCCAAAACCGCTGTTTATTGTCGCAGAATACTGGTCGCATGAAGTGGATAAACTGCAAACGTACATCGATCAGGTCGACGGGAAAACCATGCTGTTCGACGCGCCGTTGCAGATGAAATTTCATGAAGCCTCGCGCCAGGGCGCGGAGTATGACATGCGCCACATTTTCACCGGCACGCTGGTAGAAGCCGACCCTTTTCATGCGGTGACGCTGGTCGCTAACCACGATACACAACCGTTACAGGCGCTGGAAGCGCCGGTAGAACCCTGGTTCAAACCATTGGCCTATGCGCTGATCCTGCTTCGTGAAAACGGCGTACCGTCGGTGTTTTATCCCGATTTATACGGCGCCAGCTATGAGGATAATGGCGAAAATGGCGAGACCTGTCGGGTCGACATGCCGGTGATTAACCAACTGGATCGGCTGATCCTCGCTCGTCAGCGTTTTGCGCACGGTATACAAACACTCTTTTTCGATCATCCTAACTGTATCGCCTTTAGTCGCAGCGGTACTGAAGAGAATCCAGGCTGTGTGGTTGTACTTTCCAATGGCGACGACGGTGAAAAAACCCTCCTGCTCGGCGACAATTACGCTAACAAGACCTGGCGTGATTTTCTGGGAAACCGCAGTCAGCATGTTGTAACTAATGATCAAGGCGAAGCGACGTTCTTCTGCAACGCAGGCAGCGTCAGCGTGTGGGTCATTGAGGACGTGTGATGAGCGTTCCCGGCGGCAGAGCGCTGCCGGGAAGCGAAATTACGGCAGCGGCGTCGGCAGCGGCGTTTTTTCTAACGCGGCGGCGCACTCCGGCGTCGGACGAGCGACCCGTTGCAGCGTCATGCCATCATATTCCAAGGTATTCCCGTCGCGCTCAATCTCATAGAGCTCACGCTTAACCGTAACATTGGTTAAGTCATCGGAGAGCATGGTCAGCTTGCCCGGCAGAGCAATAACGCGCTGCCACTGGCGGCAGTCCAGCGTATCGCCTTCTTTAGTCACCACCAGGCTGGCGATAGCTTCAGGGCTCACCAGCTTACGTTGCGGGCCTTTTGACTGCCAGTACCCTTCCAGACCGGCCGGCGCGGGCGTTTTCACCACATCATTATAGTTTTCCACCTCGGCGCATCCGGTCAGAACCAGCAATGCGCCAACGATCGCTACTTTTTTCATCATTCATCCTGCATCAGAAGAAAGAGGAATTGTGGCATTAAAGCCCTGACGCCGCCAGCCTTTCCAGGCGCTGGCCGCAATTTGATCCAGTCGGTATTACCGCTTATTAGGTGTAGGCAAATTCTGTGATCGGTGTAGTATGCGCACTTCTTGTTTCACACCTTCTGAGTTCAGAGGCTAAACACATGTCATGGCAACACTTCAAGCAAACCTGGTTAATTAAATTCTGGGCGCCGGCCCCTGCGGTGATCGCAGCCGGTATTCTCTCTACCTACTATTTTGGCATCACCGGCACGTTTTGGGCCGTGACGGGCGAATTTACCCGCTGGGGCGGGCAAATTTTGCAGCTTTTTGGCGTTCATGCCGAACAGTGGGGCTACTACAAGCTGATTCATCTGGAAGGTACGCCGCTGACGCGTATCGACGGCATGATGATCCTCGGCATGTTCGGCGGCTGTTTCGCCGCGGCGCTGTGGGCCAACAACGTAAAACTGCGTATGCCGCGCAGCCGAATCCGTATCGTACAGGCGGTGGTCGGAGGCATGATCGCTGGCTTCGGCGCGCGTCTGGCGATGGGGTGTAACCTGGCCGCCTTTTTTACCGGGATCCCGCAGTTCTCCCTACACGCGTGGTTCTTTGCGCTAGCGACCGCTATCGGCTCCTGGTTCGGCGCCCGCTTTACGTTGCTGCCGATATTTCGCATACCGGTGAAAATGCAGAAGGTCTCCGCGGCTTCGCCACTGACGCAGAAACCGGATCAGGCAAGACGGCGTTTCAGGCTCGGTATGCTGGTCTTTATCGGCATGATTGGCTGGGCGTTATTAACGGCAATGCATCAGCCGAAACTGGGGCTGGCGATGCTGTTCGGCGTCGGGTTTGGGCTGCTGATCGAGCGCGCGCAAATCTGCTTTACTTCGGCCTTTCGCGATCTGTGGATCTCCGGACGCGCCCATATGGCGAAAGCGATTATTTTCGGCATGGCGGTCAGCGCCATTGGTATTTTCAGCTACGTGCAGTTGGGCGTTGCACCTAAAATTATGTGGGCTGGCCCGAATGCGGTCATTGGCGGACTGCTGTTCGGTTTTGGCATCGTGCTGGCGGGCGGCTGCGAAACCGGCTGGATGTACCGCGCCGTAGAAGGCCAGGTGCATTATTGGTGGGTGGGCCTCGGCAATGTCATCGGTTCAACCATCCTGGCTTACTACTGGGATGATTTCGCGCCCGCGCTGGCGACCAGTTGGGATAAAGTTAACCTGCTGAATACCTTTGGTCCGCTGGGGGGTCTGCTGGTCACCTACCTGTTATTATTTGCCGCGCTGATGTTAATTATCGGCTGGGAAAAACGTTTTTTCCGCCGTGCGGGGCTGACGCCTGCTAAGGAATCTGTATGAAAAATATCGTCCCTGATTACCGTCTGGATATGGTTGGCGAACCTTGCCCGTACCCGGCGGTCGCCACTCTGGAAGCGATGCCGCAGCTAAAAAAAGGTGAGATCCTGGAAGTGGTGAGCGACTGTCCGCAATCCATTAATAATATTCCACTGGATGCGCGCAATCACGGTTATACGGTGCTGGATATCCAACAGGATGGCCCGACAATTCGTTATCTGATTCAAAAATAAGCGCATACTCCCGCTGTACGTTACGGCGGGAGACCTTTTACGGCATAACCGGCAAAAATCTAAAACGCATAAAAGAAATCAGACAAGGTCGTCTTGTGCGCCGTGGCATAAATCTATTATATAACGTATACCGTTTTAATTTTGTTTGAGCCGATGAAAAACCCATGACTATTTTAAGCAAAACATAAAATAATTATTATTTTCCCTCTACGCCATAAAAGACTATCAGGTATTTATATTTTTACTCACTGACATCATCAGGTGATGATTTATTTATGCACAGCAGAAGCCAAAAAAATGATAAAAATTATTTTCATCTCCATTATTGGAGTCGTCTGTCTTGCCGCTGCCCGTTATTCACCCGTCACAGTGGTCAATGCACATCCGAGCGCCATTGCCCGCTGTCTCGCTGATAATCTGTCCCCGTATGGGTATATACTGGATCTCCATGAAACAGATATTCCAGGCATTAATAAAGAATTTACCGTGTATTATCGCAACGGCGCATATATTGCAGGAACATTCTGGATTGCAAACTCAATGACAATAGCGTCAGAACGAATAGTAGGAATGAACGGCGTCAGTAAACAGGCGTACCCTATTTTTAATAAGTCCCTGCAACAATGTGCAACCCGCTTATCAATAAAATGAGCGCGCCTCGCAAAAAACAAGCCCACATAATCACGCACTGGTTGCATGGGCGTCGCGTCCCCGTCGCTGACGTAGGTAAGCGCCCGGGAGTTCGCTGTGGATGTGTTGTCAGCCCTGGCTTAAACCTGCATAGACATCACTTCCTGATACGCGGCGACCAGCTTGTTGCGCACCTGAATCCCCATTTGCATGGAGACGGACGCTTTTTGCATATCGGCCATCACGTCATTAAGCGCAATGCCCGGCTCACCCAGAGTGAATTTTTCCGCCTGAACGCGCGCCGCCGTCTGTCTGTCGCTAATACGATCCAGCGCAGCATGTAGCTGGCCGGCAAAACTCACCGTCGACTGCGAGTGCGTGTCTTGCCCGCGCGCGGCCATCGCCGTCGCCTGTAACTGGCTAATAACCCCTTCAATCCCCTGTATTGCTGCCATGCTATTCCCCTGGATGATTTTTTACGCAGCAGAGATTACCAGTTTGTCAATAAGATAAAGGCGTTAAATAACGATAAAAAACCTCGGTTTTTAGCGCATAGAAAAATTCGAAACCACAAATAATGAGACCGTCAATTTTTCGAGTTTGCTGACCCGGGAGTGAGTCTTGTTCCACTTTGCAAAAAACGCCGTCCACGATCAGTCACGAGGTGCGAGATGAGTGCGACTGCAACCCAACCTAAACCTCTCGAGTGGCTTAATCGCCTACGCGCGAATCCCCGAATTCCGTTAATTGTGGCGGGTTCCGCTGCCGTGGCGATCGTCGTTGCGATGGTGCTGTGGGCCAAAACGCCCGATTACCGCACGCTATTTAGCAACCTTTCCGATCAGGACGGCGGCGCGATCGTCGCGCAGTTGACCCAGATGAATATCCCCTATCGCTTTGCCAATGGCAGCGGCGCGATTGAAGTGCCCGCCGACAAAGTGCATGAACTGCGTCTGCGTCTGGCGCAGCAGGGGCTGCCTAAAGGCGGCGCGGTAGGCTTTGAACTGCTTGATCAGGAAAAATTCGGTATCAGTCAGTTCAGCGAGCAGGTGAATTATCAGCGCGCACTGGAAGGTGAACTGGCCCGGACGATCGAGACGCTGGGTCCGGTAAAAAGCGCCCGCGTTCACCTGGCGATGCCAAAGCCGTCGCTATTTGTGCGGGAACAAAAATCCCCTTCCGCCTCCGTCACCGTCACACTGGAACCGGGTCGGGCGCTGGATGAAGGACAAATTAGCGCCGTGGTACATCTGGTTTCCAGCGCTGTCGCCGGTTTGCCGCCAGGAAACGTCACTCTGGTCGATCAATCCGGTCATCTGCTCACGCAATCCAATACCAGCGGTCGCGACCTTAATGACGCGCAATTAAAATTTGCTAATGATGTGGAAAGCCGCATCCAACGCCGTATCGAAGCCATTCTGTCGCCTATCGTCGGGAACGGTAATGTTCACGCTCAGGTAACCGCCCAGTTGGATTTTGCCAATAAAGAGCAGACGGAAGAGCACTACAGCCCGAACGGCGATGCGTCGAAGGCCACCCTGCGTTCACGTCAGTTGAATATTAGCGAACAGGTAGGCGCGGGCTATCCCGGCGGCGTGCCTGGCGCGCTGTCGAACCAACCAGCGCCGCCTAACGAGGCGCCGATCGCCACGCCGCCGACCAATCAACAAAACGCGCAGAATACGCCACAAACCAGCACCAGTACCAACAGTAACAGTGCTGGCCCGCGCAATACGCAGCGTAATGAAACCAGTAACTACGAAGTGGACCGCACCATTCGTCACACCAAAATGAATGTGGGCGATATTGAGCGTCTCTCCGTGGCCGTCGTGGTGAATTACAAAACGCTGGCGGATGGCAAACCGCTGCCATTGACCGCCGATCAGATGAAACAGATCGAGGATTTAACCCGTGAAGCGATGGGTTTTTCTGATAAACGCGGCGATACGCTAAACGTGGTGAATTCACCGTTTAGCGCAGTGGATAACACCGGCGGCGAACTGCCCTTCTGGCAACAGCAGTCCTTTATCGATCAGTTGCTCGCGGCAGGTCGCTGGTTACTGGTGCTGGTGGTGGCCTGGATTCTGTGGCGCAAAGCGGTACGTCCGCAGTTGACGCGCCGCGTTGAAGAAGCGAAAGCGGCGCAGGAACAGGCACAGGTTCGCCAGGAAACCGAAGAAGTCGTGGAAGTACGCCTTAGCAAAGACGAGCAGCTCCAGCAACGCCGGGCTAACCAGCGTCTGGGTGCTGAGGTGATGAGCCAGCGTATTCGCGAAATGTCAGACAACGATCCGCGCGTTGTGGCGCTGGTCATTCGCCAGTGGATGAGTAACGATCATGAGTAATCTTAGCGGTACCGATAAAAGCGTCATTTTGTTGATGACCATTGGCGAAGACCGGGCGGCAGAGGTGTTTAAACACCTCTCAACCCGCGAAGTACAGGCGTTAAGTACGGCGATGGCTAACGTGCGTCAGATCTCCAACAAACAACTGACGGACGTACTATCAGAGTTTGAGCAAGAAGCGGAGCAGTTCGCCGCGCTGAATATCAACGCCAACGAATACCTGCGCTCCGTACTGGTTAAAGCGCTGGGCGAAGAACGCGCCTCCAGCCTGCTGGAAGATATTCTGGAAACGCGCGATACCACCAGCGGTATCGAAACGCTCAACTTTATGGAACCGCAGAGCGCCGCCGACCTGATTCGCGACGAACACCCGCAGATTATCGCCACCATTCTGGTCCACCTTAAACGCAGTCAGGCCGCCGATATTCTGGCGCTGTTTGACGAACGACTGCGTCATGATGTGATGCTGCGTATCGCGACATTTGGCGGCGTACAACCGGCGGCGCTGGCGGAGTTGACCGAAGTGCTGAATGGCCTGCTCGACGGTCAGAACCTGAAACGCAGCAAAATGGGCGGCGTAAGAACCGCGGCGGAAATTATCAACCTGATGAAAACGCAGCAGGAAGAAGCGGTTATTACCGCTGTGCGCGAATTCGACGGCGAACTGGCGCAGAAAATCATCGACGAGATGTTCCTGTTCGAAAATCTGGTGGATGTGGACGATCGCAGTATCCAGCGTCTGCTGCAGGAAGTGGATTCCGAATCGCTGCTGATCGCTCTGAAAGGCGCCGAACCGCCATTACGCGAGAAGTTCCTGCGCAATATGTCCCAGCGCGCCGCCGATATCCTGCGCGACGACCTTGCCAACCGTGGCCCGGTTCGTCTGTCTCAGGTGGAAAACGAGCAGAAAGCGATTCTGCTTATTGTGCGTCGTCTGGCGGAAACCGGCGAAATGGTGATTGGCAGCGGCGAGGATACCTATGTCTAATGAATTGCCTTGGCAAGTCTGGACCCCCGACGATCTCGCCCCGCCGCCGGAGACGTTTGTGCCGGTTGAGGCTGATAACGTGACCTTGACAGACGATACGCCGGAGCCCGAACTCACTGCCGAACAGCAGCTGGAGCAGGAGCTGGCGCAGCTAAAAATACAGGCCCATGAACAAGGTTATAACGCCGGGCTGGCGGAGGGACGGCAAAAAGGACACGCGCAGGGATACCAGGAAGGGTTAGCGCAGGGGCTGGAGCAAGGACAAGCCCAGGCGCAGACGCAGCAGGCGCCGATTCATGCCCGTATGCAGCAGTTAGTGAGCGAGTTTCAGAACACACTTGACGCGCTCGATAGCGTTATCGCCTCACGGCTGATGCAAATGGCCCTGGAGGCTGCGCGTCAGGTCATCGGCCAAACGCCGGCGGTGGACAACTCAGCGCTGATTAAACAGATCCAACAACTGTTGCAGCAAGAGCCGCTCTTTAGCGGCAAGCCGCAGTTGCGCGTGCATCCGGACGACTTACAGCGGGTGGAAGAGATGCTGGGCGCCACGCTCAGCCTTCACGGATGGCGGTTACGCGGCGATCCAACGTTGCATCACGGCGGGTGTAAAGTCTCTGCCGATGAGGGCGATCTGGACGCCAGCGTCGCTACTCGCTGGCAAGAGTTGTGTCGCCTGGCGGCGCCGGGAGTGCTCTGATGACCACGCGCCTGACCCGCTGGCTTACCGCGCTCGACAACTTTGAAGCCAAAATGGCGTTATTGCCGGCGGTGCGTCGTTATGGACGTTTAACCCGCGCCACTGGCCTGGTACTGGAGGCCACCGGTCTCCAGCTTCCGCTGGGCGCCACCTGCATTATTGAGCGCCAGGACGGCCCTGAAACCAAAGAGGTGGAATCGGAAGTCGTCGGTTTTAACGGCCAGCGTCTGTTTTTAATGCCGCTGGAAGAGGTCGAAGGCATTCTGCCCGGTGCCCGCGTTTACGCCCGTAACGGACATGGCGACGGTCTGCAAAGCGGCAAACAGCTACCGCTCGGCCCGGCCCTGCTTGGTCGGGTGCTGGATGGCGGCGGTAAACCGCTCGACGGACTGCCTGCGCCGGATACGCTGGAAACCGGCGCGTTAATCACGCCGCCGTTTAACCCGCTACAGCGAACGCCAATCGAACATGTGCTGGATACCGGCGTACGCGCTATCAACGCGTTGTTAACCGTAGGGCGCGGTCAGCGTATGGGACTCTTTGCCGGTTCCGGCGTTGGTAAATCGGTTCTGCTTGGCATGATGGCGCGCTACACGCGGGCGGACGTGATTGTCGTGGGACTTATCGGCGAACGTGGCCGCGAAGTTAAAGATTTTATCGAAAATATTCTCGGCCCCGACGGTCGCGCGCGTTCGGTGGTGATTGCCGCCCCGGCTGATGTTTCGCCGCTGCTGCGAATGCAGGGCGCCGCCTATGCCACCCGCATCGCCGAAGACTTTCGCGATCGCGGACAGCATGTGTTGCTGATTATGGATTCGCTGACGCGCTATGCGATGGCACAGCGTGAAATTGCGCTGGCAATCGGCGAACCGCCAGCCACCAAAGGTTATCCGCCCTCGGTGTTCGCAAAGCTACCGGCGCTGGTCGAACGTGCCGGTAATGGCATCCACGGCGGTGGCTCTATCACCGCGTTTTATACCGTGTTGACCGAGGGGGACGACCAACAAGATCCCATTGCCGACTCGGCACGCGCAATCCTCGACGGGCACATTGTCTTGTCCCGCCGTCTGGCGGAGGCCGGGCACTATCCGGCCATTGATATCGAGGCGTCAATCAGCCGGGCGATGACCGCGCTCATTACCGAGCAGCACTATGCGCGGGTACGGCTATTTAAACAGTTGCTTTCCAGTTTCCAGCGTAACCGCGATCTGGTCAGCGTCGGCGCCTATGCCAAAGGCAGCGATCCGATGCTCGATAAAGCCATTACCTTATGGCCGCAACTGGAAGCGTTTTTACAGCAAGGCATTTTTGAACGGGCCGACTGGGAAGACTCTCTGCAGGCGCTCGATTTAATTTTCCCGACGGTGTGATAAAGCAGGAGGGCGACGATCATGGCACAACATGGCGCTCTGGAAACACTCAAAGATCTGGCCGAAAAAGAGGTAGATGATGCGGCGCGTTTACTGGGCGAAATGCGTCGCGGCTGCCAACAGGCGGAAGAACAGCTCAAAATGCTGATCGATTATCAGAATGAGTATCGCAGTAATTTGAACACCGATATGGGCAACGGCATCGCCAGTAATCGCTGGATCAACTATCAGCAGTTTATTCAGACACTGGAAAAGGCGATAGAGCAGCATCGCCTCCAGCTTACGCAGTGGACGCAAAAAGTCGACCTGGCGCTGAAGAGCTGGCGTGAGAAAAAGCAGCGACTTCAGGCCTGGCAAACCTTACAGGACCGACAAACCGCGGCAGCGCTGTTAGCTGAAAACCGCATGGATCAGAAAAAGATGGATGAATTTGCTCAGCGTGCAGCAATGAGGAAACCCGAATGATCACCCTGCCCCAACTGATCACCACCGATACCGACATGACCGCGGGTCTGACGTCAGGAAAAACCACCGGTTCAGCCGAGGACTTTCTGGCGCTCCTGGCGGGCGCGTTAGGCGCAGACGGCGCACAGGGCAAAGACGCCCGCATCACGCTGGCCGATTTACAGGCGGCAGGCGGCAAGTTATCGAAAGAGCTACTGACCCAACATGGCGAGCCAGTCCAGGCGGTGAAGCTTGCCGACCTGCTGGCGCAAAAAGCGAATGCGACGGATGAAACGCTTACCGATCTGACACAAGCGCAGCATCTACTGTCTACGCTAACGCCATCGTTGAAAACCAGCGCTCTGGCCGCACTGAGTAAGACGGCGCAGCATGATGAGAAAACGCCCGCGCTGAGCGATGAGGATCTTGCCAGTCTGAGCGCCTTATTCGCCATGCTGCCCGGACAACCTGTCGCGACGCCTGTCGCCGGAGAAACGCCGGCTGAAAATCACATCGCCTTGCCGTCACTGTTACGCGGCGACATGCCATCGGCGCCGCAGGAAGAGACACATACGCTCTCTTTTAGCGAGCATGAAAAAGGGAAAACCGAGGCGTCGCTTGCGCGCGCCAGCGACGATCGCGCCACGGGGCCAGCACTGACGCCGCTGGTAGTCGCTGCCGCCGCGACCAGCGCGAAAGTGGAGGTGGATAGCCCGCCCGCGCCAGTAACGCATGGCGCGGCAATGCCGACGCTCAGTAGCGCCACGGCGCAACCGCTACCTGTCGCCTCAGCCCCGGTACTCAGCGCGCCGTTAGGCAGCCATGAATGGCAGCAAACGTTCAGTCAGCAGGTCATGTTATTTACGCGTCAGGGACAGCAAAGCGCGCAGCTTCGATTGCATCCGGAAGAGTTAGGTCAGGTGCATATTTCGCTCAAGCTGGATGACAATCAGGCGCAGCTCCAGATGGTATCGCCGCACAGCCATGTCCGCGCCGCGCTGGAAGCCGCCCTGCCCATGTTGCGCACCCAGTTGGCGGAAAGCGGCATTCAGTTGGGACAAAGCAGTATCAGTAGCGAAAGCTTTGCCGGACAGCAGCAGTCTTCGTCGCAACAACAGTCTTCCCGCGCCCAACACACGGACGCGTTTGGCGCTGAAGATGACATAGCGTTAGCGGCGCCGGCCTCGCTTCAGGCCGCCGCGCGCGGCAATGGCGCAGTGGATATCTTCGCCTAACGCCAGAGGTAGCATGATTATCCGCGTCTTTTCCACGCTTTGTCGTGGACAGGACACGGGATAATCAGCCAATAAGCAGTACCGAAACAGGAAGCCCGTATCAGATGACTGACTCCGCGATTAACAAAAAGAGCAAACGCTCGATTTGGATACCTTTGCTGGTGTTGATTACCCTCGCCGCCTGCGCGACCGCCGGTTATAGCTACTGGCGTATGCAGCAGCAACCGACCACGAACGCTAAAGCGGAACCGGCTCCGCCGCCCGCGCCGGTATTTTTTGCGCTGGATACGTTTACCGTCAATCTGGGCGATGCGGATCGCGTGTTGTATATCGGCGTGACCCTGCGTCTGAAAGACGAAGCGACGCGCGCGCGATTAAATGAATATCTGCCGGAAGTGCGCAGCCGTCTGCTGTTGTTGTTTTCCCGTCAGAATGCCGCCGAGCTCTCAACAGAAGCTGGCAAACAAAAACTGATTGCCGCCATTAAAGAGACTCTGGCCGCGCCGCTCGTTGCCGGACAACCAAAACAGGTCGTCACTGACGTGCTTTATACAGCTTTTATTCTGCGGTAACGATATGGGCGATAGTATTCTTTCTCAGGCTGAAATCGACGCGCTGTTGAACGGCGACAGCGACACCAAAGACGAACCCACTCCCGGTATCGCAAGCGATAGCGATATTCGCCCTTACGATCCCAATACCCAGCGTCGCGTCGTGCGTGAACGCTTGCAGGCGCTGGAGATTATTAACGAGCGTTTCGCACGCCAGTTCCGGATGGGATTATTTAACCTGCTGCGCCGCAGCCCGGATATTACCGTGGGTGCCATACGTATTCAGCCGTATCACGAATTTGCGCGTAACCTGCCGGTACCGACCAACCTGAACCTGATCCACCTGAAGCCGCTACGCGGCACCGGGCTGGTGGTGTTCTCGCCGAGTCTGGTGTTTATTGCCGTCGATAACCTGTTTGGCGGCGACGGCCGCTTTCCGACCAAAGTCGAGGGCCGCGAGTTTACCCATACGGAACAGCGGGTCATCAACCGTATGTTGAAACTGGCGCTGGAAGGCTATAGCGACGCATGGAAAGCCATTAATCCGCTGGAAGTGGAGTATGTGCGTTCCGAAATGCAGGTGAAATTTACCAATATCACCACCTCGCCGAACGATATCGTCGTTAATACGCCGTTTCATGTGGAGATCGGCAATCTGACCGGTGAATTTAACATCTGTCTGCCATTTAGCATGATCGAGCCGCTGCGTGAGCTGCTGGTGAATCCGCCGCTGGAAAACTCGCGCCATGAAGATCAGAACTGGCGTGATAACCTGGTACGCCAGGTTCAGCACTCTGAACTGGAGCTGGTGGCCAATTTTGCCGATATTCCGTTACGTCTTTCCCAGATTTTGAAGCTGAAACCCGGCGATGTACTGCCGATTGAAAAACCCGACCGCATTATTGCTCATGTGGACGGCGTTCCGGTACTCACCAGCCAATATGGCACCGTAAACGGACAGTATGCGCTACGCGTAGAACATTTGATCAACCCAATTTTGAATTCGCTGAATGAGGAACAGCCCAAATGAGTGACATGAATAATCCGTCCGATGAGAATACTGGCGCATTGGATGATCTGTGGGCTGACGCGTTAAACGAGCAAAAAGCGACCACCAATAAAAGCGCCGCCGACGCGGTTTTCCAACAGCTTGGCGGCGGCGATGTCAGCGGTGCTATGCAGGATATCGATCTGATTATGGATATCCCGGTCAAACTGACCGTAGAGCTGGGCCGCACGCGAATGACCATTAAAGAACTGCTGCGTCTGACGCAGGGGTCGGTCGTCGCGCTGGACGGGCTGGCGGGCGAGCCGCTGGATATCCTGATTAATGGCTACCTGATTGCCCAGGGTGAAGTGGTCGTCGTGGCGGATAAATACGGCGTACGTATCACCGATATTATTACGCCATCCGAGCGTATGCGTCGTTTGAGTCGTTAATGATGAAGACAGAGGCCACGGTTTCTCAGCCCACCGCGCCAGCCGGATCGCCGCTCATGCAGGTGAGCGGCGCATTAATTGGCATTATTGCGCTCATTCTGGCGGCGGCCTGGGTGATTAAGCGTATGGGATTCGCGCCAAAAGGAAATAGCGTCCGGGGACTGAAGGTGTCAGCCAGCGCCTCGCTTGGCCCGCGCGAACGCGTGGTGATTGTCGAGGTCGAAAATGCGCGTCTGGTACTGGGCGTGACCGCCTCGCAGATCAACCTGCTGCACACCCTCCCGCCCGCGGAGAATGACACGGAAGCACCCGTTGCCCCACCGGCGGATTTCCAGAACATGATGAAGAGCTTACTCAAGCGTTCCGGGAGATCCTGATGCGCCGTTTGTTATTCCTTTCTCTGGCGGGTCTGTGGCTTTTTAGTCCCGCCGCTGCTGCGCAACTGCCGGGGCTTATCAGCCAACCATTAGCGGGCGGAGGCCAAAGCTGGTCATTATCCGTCCAGACGCTGGTTTTCATCACCTCGCTGACGTTTCTGCCGGCGATTTTACTGATGATGACGAGCTTCACGCGTATCATCATTGTTTTTGGCCTGTTGCGTAACGCGCTGGGCACGCCCTCGGCACCGCCAAATCAGGTGTTACTCGGACTGGCGTTGTTTTTGACCTTTTTTATTATGTCGCCCGTCATTGACAAGATTTACGTGGATGCTTACCAGCCGTTTAGCGAGCAGAAAATTTCTATGCAGGAAGCGCTGGATAAAGGCGCGCAACCGTTACGCGCGTTCATGTTGCGCCAAACCCGCGAAGCCGATCTGGCGCTGTTTGCCCGTCTGGCCAATAGCGGTCCGTTACAGGGACCGGAAGCAGTACCGATGCGTATCCTCCTGCCCGCTTATGTCACCAGCGAATTAAAGACGGCATTTCAGATCGGTTTTACGATTTTTATCCCTTTTTTGATTATCGACCTGGTGATCGCCAGCGTATTGATGGCGTTAGGGATGATGATGGTGCCGCCAGCGACAATCGCCCTGCCGTTTAAGCTGATGCTGTTTGTGCTGGTCGATGGTTGGCAATTGCTTGTGGGGTCGCTGGCCCAAAGCTTTTACAGTTAGAGGCGCAAAATGACTCCTGAATCCGTCATGATGATGGGGACCGAGGCGATGAAAGTCGCTCTCGCCCTGGCTGCGCCGCTGTTACTCGTCGCGCTGATTACCGGCCTCATTATCAGCATCTTGCAGGCCGCGACTCAGATTAATGAAATGACGCTGTCGTTTATCCCTAAAATCGTCGCGGTATTCATCGCAATTATCGTTGCCGGCCCGTGGATGCTCAACCTGCTGCTGGACTACGTACGCACTCTGTTCAGCAATTTACCTTATATCATCGGATAAACAGAACGATGATACAGGTTACAAGCGAGCAATGGCTATACTGGCTGCATCTCTATTTCTGGCCTTTGCTGCGCGTACTGGCGCTGATTTCAACGGCGCCCATTCTCAGCGAGCGCGCTATTCCCAAGCGGGTAAAACTGGGGTTGGGAATAATGATTACCCTTGTTATCGCGCCGTCGCTACCGGCAAACGATACGCCGCTTTTTTCTATTGCCGCCTTATGGCTGACGATGCAACAAATTCTGATCGGTATTGCGCTGGGATTTACCATGCAATTCGCCTTTGCGGCGGTGCGTACCGCAGGTGAGTTTATCGGTCTGCAAATGGGGCTTTCCTTTGCCACCTTCGTCGACCCGGGCAGCCACCTGAATATGCCGGTTCTGGCGCGTATTATGGATATGCTCGCCATGCTACTGTTTCTCACCTTTAATGGCCATTTGTGGCTTATTTCGCTGTTGGTCGATACCTTCCACACTCTGCCCATCGGTAGTAACCCGGTGAACAGTAATGCATTTATGGCGCTCGCCAGGGCCGGAGGGCTCATTTTCTTAAACGGACTGATGCTGGCATTGCCGGTCATTACCCTCCTGCTTACGCTCAACCTGGCGCTGGGGCTATTAAACCGCATGGCGCCGCAGCTCTCGATATTTGTTATCGGTTTCCCGCTTACCCTCACCGTCGGCATTATGCTGATGGCCGCGCTAATGCCATTAATTGCGCCGTTTTGCGAACATTTATTCAGCGAAATTTTCAATTTGCTTGCTGATATTGTTAGCGAGATGCCGATAAATAATAACCCATAATTTTTATCCTGTTTTACTAAGGTTTATCCGAAAATAAATTTTAAAAAACATTCACCAGGATATATCCGCTGCCCCTTATTTGTTTTTACTTCACTCACATAACGCAACATTCACTTTACTTTAAGATGATTCCTGGCAAATTATATGTAACTTTACGGGATAGTAAGTTCGCCTGAAAAACCGCGTAAGCGTTGTCTAAGGTGACTATTCGTGTTCCGTCTGATTATGGTGAGTTATTCAGGTAAGGGGAATTATCGTTACGCATTGAGTGAGGGTATGCCATGTCAACGATTATTATGGATTTATGCAGTTACACCCGGCTAGGGTTAAGCGGGTATCTGGTCAGCAGAGGGGTGAAAAAAAGGGAAATCAACGACATCGAAACCGTTGACGAACTCGCTATCGCTTGTGGCGCGCATCAGCCTTCGGTGGTGTTTATTAATGAGGACTGTTTCATTCATACGCCTTCAGACAGTCAACAAATAAAGCAAATCATTAATCAACATCCTGACACGTTATTTATTGTTTTTATGGCAATTGCTAATGTGCATTTTGATGAATATTTATTAGTAAGAAAAAACTTATTGATTAGCTCAAAATCGATTAAACCTGACTCGCTGGATACCCTTCTTGGCGATATTCTGAAAAAAGAGTCGGGTATTTCAGGAACCATAAATTTACCAACATTATCGTTAAGTCGAACTGAATCCAGCATGTTGCGAATGTGGATGGAAGGTCAGGGAACCATTCAGATTTCTGACAGAATGAATATTAAAGCAAAAACAGTATCCTCCCATAAGGGGAATATAAAAAGAAAGATAAAAACGCATAATAAACAAGTGATCTATCACGTAGTGCGGCTGACAGATAACGTCACTAACGGCATTTTTGTTAACATGCGCTGAGACATCCGGACTGGCAATGTACCTCCAGTCCGGCTCAATTAGTCCTGCTCCGCCTTCTCGACAAAAATACCATCCTGGTGACCTGACTCATTGAAGAACCAGATGCCGAGCGGGTAATCCTCCAGCGAAACCAGGTACATTGTGCCTTCACTAAATTCTTCCACTGCCAGTACCACGCCCGGTCGGCGGGGACCGCCGTCCGTTTTAACGGTTACCCGATCATTCACCTTCATCATTTTCCTCCTGTCGCTTTGTGCCAGTGTAGAACAATTTTCTGCGTCTGACAGCGCCTTGCCGGCGTGTTTGCTGGTTTTCTCAACGGTCTATACTTAGGCTGTCAGGAACCCGTGAGGTAGTGAAGATGAAAACGGCAAAAGAGTACAGTGATACGGCCAAGCGCGAAGTGAGCGTCGATGTAGATGCGCTACTGGCGGCCATCAATGAAATCAGCGAAAGCGAGGTTCACCGTAGCCAGGAAGATCCTGAGCGGGTGAGCGTAGACGGACGGGAATATCATACATGGCATGAATTAGCTGAAGCATTCGAGCTGGATATTCATGATTTTAGTGTAACAGAAGTAAACCGTTAAAAATGGCCGAAAAAAATCCCGGCCCTACGGGTCGGGATCAAACTTGCTTATGCAAGAAGCACTTGAAAATTCGTTACACCAGGAAATCTGATGTGAGATTTACCTTATCTGCAATTTTTTTGCATGACAAGTAAATATTTTTTACATGAATGATTAAGCGCGCTAATAGTTCGGTAGCAAAAGTGTGACAACGCATGTGCTGCCTGGAAGCGACGGGATCGGTTCCAGTTAGCGTTCGACTTCTTTCGAGTGTGCTTTAGGACTTTTCCTGGAAATAAGCCCGCTGTTGCAACGGAAAATGAGGAAAAAATGCTCTCAATCCATGACCCCTTGCTGATTTTTACCGATCTGGACGGCACATTGCTGAACAGCCACACTTTTGAGTGGCAGCCCGCAGCCCCCTGGCTTACACGCCTGCATGAAAGCGGCGTGCCCGTGATCCTCTGTAGCAGTAAAACCGCGGCTGAAATGCTCCAGCTCCAGACGACGTTAAATCTACAGGGACTGCCGCTGATTGCGGAAAACGGCGCGGTGATCCAACTGGACGTTCATTGGGAAGACCATCCCAACTATCCCCGCCTGATAGCCGGTATTTCTCACAACGAAATCCGCCTCGTCCTGCATAAATTGCGTGAAAAGGAACAGTTTAAGTTCACCACGTTTGATGACGTTGACGATCAGGTGATAAGCGAATGGACGGGCCTAAACCGGGCACAGTCTGCCCTAACCCGGGCACAGTCTGCCCTAACCCGTCTGCATGAAGCGTCGGTGTCGCTGATCTGGCGCGATAGCGATGAACGCATGGCGCAGTTTGTCGCCCGTTTAAATGACCTGGGACTGCAATTTGTCCATGGCGCCCGTTTCTGGCATGTGCTGGACGCCTCCGCCGGTAAAGATCAGGCTGCCAACTGGCTGATTGAAGCATATCGTCGGCAGTGGCGCGCGCGTCCTCTGACGTTGGGGCTAGGAGACGGCCCCAATGATGCGCCCTTACTGGATGTGATGGATTATGCGGTTGTCGTTAAAGGGCTAAACCGGGAGGGCGTACATTTGCGTAACGACGATCCTCAGCGCGTCTACCGTAGCCAGAACGAAGGGCCGGATGGCTGGCGCGAAGGCATGGACTATTTCTTTTCCCGCTCCTGAGTCGCGTCGCTGGCGCAAATACGGTTACGTCCGGACTGTTTGGCGTAATAAAGCCGTTTGTCGGCCAGCGACTGCAACTGCTCAAAATCATAGTCGCCGTATTCCTCCGCGCTACTGATCCCCATTGACGCGCTGATACGAAGCGTCGTGCTTTTCGTCACCAGAATCTCTTTGTCATTAATGCGCTGGCGTATGCGTTCGGCAATCTGCAGCGCCTGCGCTTTCGTCGCGCCGGGCAGCACGATACAAAACTCTTCGCCTCCTACCCGTCCGGCGATGTCGTGCGCTCGAATGGTGCTGCCAATGAGCCCAGCGGCATGGGACAACACGCGATCGCCTGCCTGATGGCCAAAGCGATCGTTAACGCTTTTAAAATAATCTAAATCCAGCTGTATCACAGAAAATGGCTGGCGGGCTTCCCGATAGCGCTTTGCCAGCCTGGACGCTTTTTCAAACAGCGCGCCACGGTTATATAGCCGGGTCAGCGGATCGTGCCATGCCTGCCATTGCAGCGAATTTTGCAGAACAAACATGTTTTTGACCATATGTCGAATAACGCCCCAGGAGATCAACAGCATCGCCGTAAAAAGCACCCATAACAGCGTCAGCGCGATACTAATACTGCCAAAATTCCCTTGGATGCCTTCACGTAATGTATGCACGCGCAGCAGGACGCCATCAAAATGATCCAGTCGCTCCCAGCTTACATAATGCGTTCCTAAACGCAGCCCGCCCAGGGTATCTTTTTCTATTTCACGCGCCAGTAAGGCGCGCTCACGGTCATTTAACGTATTCGCGGTTTGTTGTTCCGGCGCGGAGTCCGTCAACAAACGGAGATGGTTATCGTATAGCTGATATTCCCCTTCAATATCCTTTTCGGCCGCATCGCGCAGGAACCGCTGTAATGACGCGACGGGAATATCCATTGCCAGTACGCCATACCAGTAATTATCGTGATCCAGCGGTAGACTGGCTGTCACTTTTTTCTGCTCGTCAGCAACATAGGGCTGTGCGGAGGTAAACCACCGCACGCCGCGCTGTGGGTTACGCCGTTGGCTTTGCTCGATAAACCAGGGCTGGGTCACGTACTGATAGTAACGGGAGACAATATCGCTACCGTACGCCGTAGGGAGAGTTGAGAGGTAAAACCCTGAGCGAGAAACATACATCGTCTCCAGCGTCAGCATGGCGGATGAGCGCGCCAGACGCGCCAGATACCCTAACTCCAGCGTGGCGGTTAATTCATTTGCCAGGTCACGACTCTCCCGCGAAAGAAGCGTCGTCCGGGCGACAAATTGATCGGAAACGCCATATAACGGCAATGTCCGCCGCTTATCCAGCTCCAGTTGCCAGAAATGTCTGACGCGTCGTTGCTCAAACTGCGTCACCGCGCTTTGCAATGCGGAAAAAGCCAGCGGCGCCACCAGCGCTTCATGCATACCGTTGCGTAAAAAGATCAACCTGTCCATGTTGAATTGCAGTTGGCGGTCAAGGACATTCGCGACGCTCCCCAGATGATTGCGCTGACTGGCGACATACGCGTCTTTCAGTATCATCACTTCCCGCCAGGTAAGTAGCGTCGAGAACAGCATCACGATCAGAAAACAGGTGTTGACGACATGACCGGGACCAAAACGCCGCGCCAGCTTTTTAAACCAGCCTTGATTGTCTAACAGTGTTTCGTGCGGCACCCTGGTAACTCCTGGTTATTGATACAACTCCCCCTGATGGCTTACGGTAGCCAGACCTCATCAAGGGATACCACTCAATCCTGGCATAACCAGGTAGCAGCATGTCGCAGCGCGACGACTCTTTTTCTCCACAGCAAAACGCCCGGCATTAACCGGGCGTTTTGTCATCGGGCTTCGTCCCGCCCGCGCCTTTCCTTGCCTGGCACGAGCTCATTCTCATGGAATGCCTCCCGCTTTACGCCAAAACCATCATACCAGCGACACTCTACCATTCCGCTGGAATAACCGGTGACGATCATCCGGGGCCCACCCTCTTTCACGGTAACTTCCTCACTGACAGAAAAGACCATACCTGCCTCCTGTATCAGATGAAACGTTTTCACCTTAGACGAGGATGGACAATTTTGCATAATTCATTCTAGAAAATCAGTGCGAAACACCGCGAATTTTCGCCACACCTTTCACCAGCGCCACCACAATGGCGCCGATAATAAAGCCGAGCACCAGATTCAGCCCCGCAGGGATCGTATGCGCTATGAAAGCCCCCTGCTGCTGCGCAAAATGTTCAATGGCATGGTGTAGCGGCGCAATACCGTGTACGACAATCCCGCCACCGACCAGAAACATCGCCAGCGTACCGACAATGGATAATGCTTTCATTAACCAGGGCGCGATAATCAGTAATCCTTTACCGACGCCCTGCGCCAGCACGCTACGCTTTTCCGCCAACCAGTACCCCATATCATCCAGTTTGACAATAATACCCACCAGGCCATACACGCCAATGGTCACAACCAACGCAATCCCCGCCAGCACCAACACCTGATTAAGCAGCGGCGCCTGCGCGACAATCCCCAGGGTAATGGCCACAATTTCAGCGGACAGAATGAAATCGGTACGGACCGCCCCTTTTACTTTATCTTTTTCAAAGGCCAAAGGATCTTGCGCAGCCAGCGCCTCAAGACGTTTTTGCCGCTCCGCCGGGTCTTCTTTGTGTTTTCGCGCCTCAAAGGTATGCAGGACTTTTTCTACCCCTTCAAAGCAGAGAAACGCGCCGCCTAACATTAATAAAGGCGTGATGGCCCACGGGATAAATGCGCTTATCAGCAGCGCCAACGGCACCAGAATAACCTTGTTGATTAATGATCCTTTCGCCACGCTCCATACCACTGGCAGCTCGCGATTAGCGCGAACGCCGGTCACCTGCTGCGCATTGAGCGACAGGTCGTCTCCCAGTACGCCCGCGGTTTTTTTCGCGGCCAATTTGCCCATTACCGAAATATCGTCCAGCAGCGTGGCGATATCGTCGAGTAATGTCAGTAAGCTACTTCCTGCCAAAATGATTTCCTCGGTCTTTTCTTCTAAGACGTTAAGTATGTAGCAAAACGCGCAATGCCGAAACCGGCGGCGCGGGTCAACGCCTTTTTATTCCAAAAGGACAATTATAATGCTCGCCAGCATAATAATTTTGACGTTTACTATATTCACCCTTTTTATTTCACCGTGAGTGATTATGCGTTTCCGGCAGTTATTACCTCTTTTTGGCGCGCTTTTTGCCTTGTACATCATTTGGGGGTCTACCTATTTTGTTATCCGCATAGGCGTTGAAAGCTGGCCGCCGCTGATGATGGCAGGCGTACGTTTTCTCTCGGCGGGGATGTTGCTCATGGCGTTTTTGCTGTTGCGCGGCGAAAAACTTCCGCCGCTGCGCCAGACCATCAACGCCGCGCTGATTGGTCTACTGCTGCTGGCGGTGGGTAACGGCCTGGTGACGGTGGCGGAGCATCAAAACGTGCCATCGGGCATTGCTGCCGTCGTGGTCGCCACTGTCCCGCTATTTACGCTGTGCTTTAGCTACTTTTTTGGTATTAAAACGCGCAAATTAGAATGGGTGGGGATTGCCATTGGACTTGCCGGGATTATTCTGCTGAACAGCGGCGGCAACTTAAGCGGCAATCCGTGGAGCGCGATTTTGATCCTGATAGGTTCGATGAGCTGGGCATTTGGTTCCGTTTACGGCTCGCGCATCGCCCTCCCTGTGGGCATGATGGCGGGCGCGATTGAAATGCTGGCGGCGGGCGTGGTATTGCTTTGCGCGGCGTTTCTTTCCGGCGAAAAGCTCGCCACGCTGCCTGGTTTATCGGGGTTTATGGCCGTCGGCTACCTGGCGTTGTTCGGTTCTATTATCGCCATTAATGCCTATATGTACCTGATTCGCAACGTCAGTCCGGCACTGGCGACCAGCTACGCCTATGTGAATCCGGTTGTCGCCGTGTTGCTTGGCACTGGCCTGGGCGGTGAGAGGTTATCGCCCATTGAATGGGCCGCGCTGGGTGTGATTGTGTTTGCCGTAGTGCTGGTGACTCTGGGTAAGTACCTGTTTCCTGTCAAGGCGGTGGTCACGCCGTGTAAAACGGAAGATTCACGCCAGTAGATGAATCCCCTGGGTGTCGATCTGCGCGCTGGCGCCGCCGCCGCAGATCCACTCTTCCAGGCGCTCCGCCAACGCCGCGTCGCTCAATTTCGCTCGCCCGCGCAAGGCGCACTCCCAGACGATCAGTACCCGCCAGCCAAGCGCCTGTAAACGCTGAATATCGCGCTCATCGCGCTCAACGTTCTTACCGATTTTTTCCAGCCAGAAAGCCGTTCGCGTGGCCGGCACTTTGAACAGATAACAGTGGTGATGATGCCAAAAGCAGCCGTGAGTAAAAATCACACAATCATAATCATTCACCACAAAGTCCGGCTTGCCCGGTAATGTCGCGTCCTGAGTATGAAACGTAATCCCCTGCGCGCTTAACAGGCCAGCAAGACGTTTTTCAATCGCCGTATCGCGGGTCGCTATCGCGCGCATATTTTTACTGCGCGTGGCTTTATCGTGAACGTCCGCCATCTACCGTCTCTCTCTGACGCAGCGTCACCGCCTGGTGAATTTTGGGTTCCAGCAGCTTTGCTACCGCGGCAAATACCGGCACCACCACGGAGTTGCCAAACTGGCGATAGGCCTGCGTATCCGAGACAGGTATCCTGAACTGGTACGTTTGCGGCGCCTCAAATCCCATTAAACGCGCGCACTCTCTCGGCGTGAGTCGGCGGGGACGATGTTGTTGGTTGCCAGCATCGTCGAAATTCACTTCGCCTTTCGCCATATCCCAACCACGATCGATCAGAATTTCGGCACCATCTTTGTAGTAGCGAGCAGATAACGTGCGCGCCACACTTTCCGGATTGTCAGGATAAACCATGCCATAGCCAAAACCGTTTCCCCGCGCCTGGTGCTTTTTCGCGTAGCGATATAAATATTTCCACAGCACCGGCGTCAGGATATATTTGGCTTCGACGACGGGCTCCAGCAGTTCTGCCAGCGTCGGACGGCGCGGTGGATAACAGCGGGAGATATTGCGTAACGTAAAATCGGTTTTCAGGTTTAAATCGCGACGGAATCCCACCAACACAATACGTTCCCGATGCTGAGGAAGAAAGTGCTGCCCGTCGATAATTTTCGGATCGTCCGGGCCATTGTCAGCGGCATCCGCCACGTCATATCCCAGTTCATCGAGCGTTTGCATAATAATGCGGAAAGTGTTGCCCTGGTCGTGACTTTTAAGGTTTTTCACGTTTTCCAGCACAAACAGCGCGGGGCGGCGAGCATCGATAATTCTTACGACATCAAAAAATAACGTCCCCTGAGTCTCGCAGGCAAAGCCGTGGGCGCGGCCCAACGCATTTTTCTTGGAAACGCCCGCCAGAGAAAATGGCTGACAGGGAAAGCCCGCCAACAGGACATCATGTTGCGGAATATGCTGGCGAATGTGTTCCGCCGCCTCATCATCGCTGACCCCTTCCCGGTGGCTCAACGTGATATCGCGGATATCTTCATTAAAGCGATGTTGCAGCGGATCGCAAAAATAGTTCGCTTTATATGTCCGTACCGCGTGCTTATTCCATTCGCTGGTAAACACGCACTGTCCGCCTATCGCTTCAAATCCGCGGCGAATACCGCCGATGCCCGCGAAGAGATCGATAAAACGAAAGGCGTAATGTGGATGATGCGCTGGCGGCGTCGGCAACTCTGTTTTAAGACAGGTGAGTTCATTGTCGCTCAAACGATGCCATGCCGCGTTCATCATTACGCGCTTTAAGATGGCCGGGCTCCAGTGCTGTTCGCCCAGGCCGTTAAGGTGCGCCACCAGCGTTTTAACATCGTAGATTTCCAGCAATTGACTCAGCATCGCCTGGATCTCGCTTCCGGCGTCGTCGGCGATGAGGTTCCGGGCGTGTGTTACTGAAATATTTTCCTGCATACATTTAACCGGCCAAAAATAATTGCCGACAGACTAACATAAAATGACGCGGTTTACGTTTCAGCGGCAGGGGTTACTGATGCGTAGCAAACATCTGGATGACCGCCTCATCCCGTGTTTCATAGTCGCCTTTCAGCTCAGCGCTCAGTTTCGCCATGTACGACACCAGAAAATCCGCATTACGCTGCGCCAGGGACTTGCCCCGTTCGGTCTGCATCGTCAGCGGCAGTTTCAGCAGTTTGGTTTGAAAATGGTCGAGCGCGAATTGCTTATCGTTAAGAGGCCGTCTGTCGGCAAAGGGATCGTCGGCATCAAACAGCGCGACGCCCAGCGCGCCGGAGACCGCGAAGACCCGCGCCAGGCCAATGGCGCCCAACGCCTCCAACCTGTCTGCATCCTGCACGATTTTTGCCTCTGGCGTGGTAGGCGCAATTTTTGCGCTGAAGCTATGCGCTTCGATAGCATGACAAATGCCCGCCAGTTTTTCTGCCGGAAAGTCAGGAAAATCCCGCAGAAAAATACGTCGGGTTTCTGCCGCCGCCAGAATGGAAGAACGATGCCGCTGCGGATGATTTTTCGCCAGGCTGACGATGTCATGGAAATAACATGCCGATAGCACCACCAGCCAGTCGACAGGACTGTTTTCCCCGAGCGTTTGCGCGGTTGCCCAAACACGACGAAAATGGAAGATGTCATGGGCGGCATCCTGTTCCTGGTGGTGGTGACGTAGCCAGTCTTCAAACTGCGATTGCCAGTATCCTGAGTCCATACGCCCTCTCTTTATAGCAGACCATTTTTATTACATGCCTGAGCACAGGGTTCGCTATCCTGACATATCCGCCACCACTTTACATCCCTGCGTGCTTGCGCGTTTCTGGCTTAGTGTCGGCGGGATACCCCCTGTTTTTGCGAGGCCGGGTGTACCAGGCAATACTCCCCAGAATAAGCCAGACGACGCCCAGCGAAAGCGCGTTAAGCCATTTTTCCGTTGTGCTGCCAGGAGTGCTGATTGGGCCGAGAACCGGCTCGGTTTGTATGGCGGACATCAGCCACACGCAACGCGCCATCGCCCAGATGAAGTAGCCGCAAAAGGTATAAAAAACCCATAACGCTAATTTGCCGCCCATGCTACGGGTGGCGTTGTCCTCCCTGGTACTCAAACTTTACTCCGCTTTTGTGATGTAAGTCATATGACATTAATTACATTATAATGTGACACTAGTCACATTTCGACCATAAAATACCTTATCCACCTGTTCTGGTTATTCATTCCACAAATAGTTTATTCTCAGATAATGTTACGCCTGGCGCTGAACCTGCTGTTAAATAAGGGAATGGTGATTGAATCGCACTCTAATGCAGAATAACCCATAACCAGAACAACTTATTTTTACGCACCGCGATAGCGTTTTATTTTATTAGCATTAAGTGTCAGAATGATTCGGTTATTAGCCTTTTATCATTTATTTTATCATTACCCACATTACCGGCATTTATGCCGGTTTTTTTTATTCTTTTTCATAATCAAAGCATCAAATACATATAAAAAACAAATTATATTCACGCCAACATCCATCAAGCCAAAACATATAACCCATTGATAAAAAATGATAATTATAGAATATATATTCTTAATTACTTATATACTCTGTATTATAATAAACCAAACAGAAACAAATTGAAATGTTTTAAATACATTTGTTACATGTTATTTTTTAAATTCCATGAACTTCATAGAATAGTATCAATTTGTAGTTTTGTTGAAGTGGCTACATATTCATATAAATTATTATCATAAGGGAATACATAATGAACAGAAAAGTTCTGGCACTGCTTGTCCCGGCGTTATTAGTGGCAGGCGCAGCAAATGCGGCTGAAGTTTATAATAAAAATGGCAACAAACTCGACCTGTACGGCAAAGTTGATGGTCTGCGTTACTTCTCTGACAATGCAGGCGACGATGGCGACCAGTCCTACGCCCGTATTGGCTTTAAAGGCGAAACGCAGATCAACGATATGCTGACCGGCTATGGTCAGTGGGAATACAACATGCAGGCGAGTGGCACTGAAGGTAACAGGGATACGTCCTGGACTCGTCTGGGCTTTGCCGGTCTGAAATTCGGCGAGTACGGCTCTTTCGATTATGGCCGTAACTATGGTGTTATCTACGACGTTGAAGCCTGGACCGATGTGCTGCCGGAATTCGGCGGCGACTCTTACACCCAGACAGATGTATATATGCTTCAGCGTGCTAACGGCCTGGCCACCTATCGTAACACCGACTTCTTCGGCCTGGTGGAAGGCTGGAACTTCGCGCTGCAATACCAGGGTAATAACGAAAGTGGCAATAACGCATTTGGCCAGTAAGGCTCCGGTAATGGAACTAACCGCGGTACAAATAAAGAAAACGGTGACGGTTTCGGCCTCTCTACCTCTTATGACTTTGACTTCGGGTTAAGCCTGGGAGCTGCTTATTCAAGTTCTGACCGTACCGATGCCCAAGTAGGTAATGGATATGGTGATGGTCATCGTTACTATGGCAACAATGATGCCGGCGGTGAAACTGCCGAAGCCTGGACCGTAGGTGTCAAATATGACGCCTATAACGTATACCTGGCGGCGATGTACTCTGAAACCCGCAATATGACCTCTTATGGAGACAGCGACTATCACTCTGCAGACGGTAAGTTGGGTGGCGGCGGTATCGCTAACAAAACCCAGAACTTTGAAGTGGTTGCACAGTATCAGTTCGATTTCGGTCTGCGTCCGTCCATCGCCTACTTGCAGTCTAAGGGCAAAGATTTAGGCGGCCAGGATATGGATAGCCATGGTAACTATCGTTACACCGACAAAGATTTGGTTAAATATGTTGACGTCGGTATGACTTACTACTTCAACAAAAATATGTCCACCTACGTTGATTATAAAATCAACCTGCTGGACGAAGATGATGACTTCTACGCAAACAACGGTATTGCAACCGATGATATTGTAGGTGTTGGTCTGGTCTACCAGTTCTAAGACGCTTTATGTTATTCAAGCCCGTGCTTAGCGCGGGCTTGTTATTATAGGGCAAGAATTAAATAACGGATAAGGGCACAAAGACAGGTTGACCTGGTTTCATCGGATAGATGAAGACAACATCACTTTTTTCAGGCGCTGTCTGCAAGAGAAATAACACCTTTGGGGAAAGGTAAGCCACTATAGATGATGGATGTCAGCGTCTATAGATGATAATCATCCGGGCATAAAAAAGCTCCTGTACGGAGCTAATATGAATTATTTTCTAAAATCTAGCGGAACCTGCCCTGAGCGAATGTATAATCCAACATTATCAAAAGTGATCATGGTTGACTTACAAAAAATACATTTCGCGCCAAACGGGTTTTGCTCAGTAACATCGAATGTCGATGTTCTGTATTGTGAACCATGGCAACATGGACACCGGAAGTGAATTTTATTAGTAATATCAGTTGCCTTAAAGCGCCACAACGTTAACCGCTGATGGACCTTTTGGTCCCTGCTCTACTGAAAACTCCACTTCCTGATTTTCATTCAGAGTGCGGAATTCATTACTTTGAATGGCTGAAAAATGCACAAACACATCTTTGCTGCCATCTTTAGGCGTAATGAAACCAAAGCCCTTTTCAGGGTTAAACCATTTTACTAAACCAGTGATTTTCGTCGTCATAATATTGTTACCTTTCGAATGAGCCCTTGGGCAAAATGGCCTGAAGAAAATTATCAGAGAGAAAAAAACCTAAAGGAGATCTCAAGAGGAACAAATGATGAGAAATATTACAATCACTACTTCAGATAAGTTTGTATCAAACCGCACAACCATTAACGCATGGTTAACTGAACATAGCAAGCTTTAGTTTTGTTAAAAAAATATTAATTGTTTTTTAGCATTATCACGCTGATTGCCATACTCTTTTTATCCATGCCCGGCGCTACGGCTGAAACCTGGCGTAAATAAGTGACGTCTCACAACGCCTGCCGGGCAATAAACGCGCCACATTTTTTGATGTCGTAAACCAGGATACATGCGCCTCATCGTGAGAGGTTCCTGTGATCTTGTGCGACCAGTTTATAAGGGTGGTCAAGCAGAGAATTAGTGTGTTCATTATGTTTACAGGCAAGCCATAATAACCGCGACAGCGGCGTTGAAATCTGTGTTGATGGCTTAGTCTGAGAGGAATAAAACCGGCTGATGAATGACTCAAGATGCTACATTTTTACAACGAAACAGGCATCTCCTGGAAAATGATAGACAGGAAAGTAATCTTTCTTTGTTCTGTCGAACTGTATTTTATTGATTTCGTCATGGCAAAGGCTTGCTTTATCTACCGGAATTAATTGTAACTGCTGAAAAATCCTTTGCTCCAGAGACTGATATTCAAAAATCTGAAAAATATTACTTCCATCACTGACAAGAACGCCACAATAGATATTACACTGCCCGCTCTCTGGTAGCGGTAGATTCAGTGAATGCGCCAGTAATCGTTGCAGCATAACATATTCATAGCCCAGTAATGGTGTATCCATTATATGACTGGGTGGAGAGATGTAATCACCTTCAGTTTTCACCCTCCAGCTATTGCTCATAAAATGATATCACTGTTCAGGTAACAGAGTCGATTAACTGGATCATCCTTTCCCTTCATTAAAAATATTTTATTTTTTCTGGTTTTAATCCGCCGAAAGATCACCGGAGACTGAAAATAGATGGATAGCGTAGGGTGCCCATAGAGCGCATAACGCCATATTTCACTGGCTGTAATCTCTTCATTAGCTTGCTTTTTTATAATATTAACGGCTTCATAAATCGTTACCCGGACCGGCATGACAGAATTGTTACTGTGATAAGGAACCGAACTCATATCACATTCTCCTTTATTTATCTTCCAGAGGGACTCAATATCATCGTCAGTTATTACAAACAGAAACACCACTGGCAAATAAAAATCAAATACTAAAATTGATACCAGACACATTAACAATAATCAGGGAATATCAAAATAGAACATTTCATTTGATTTATGAATACAAAACAATTCTCCTGAAATTATCAATAACAGGATATAATAAAAACAATAACTAGAGTCTTTTAATTACATCGCCATCCAATACACACTTCAGGAAAACATATGAAAATCTGTTCAATGATTTATTTATGCACAACAATATTTTTATTGAGCGCCTGTGTGCGTTCCCCCATTGACGCAAAGAAAAAGGACGTCCCCAGAACGGAAAGTAGTATCAGTAAAAATATGGCCAGTCAGTTAACAGATAAAGATATCTTTGGTAACGAGACCACACTTGCCGTTTCAGAAGAAGATATCCAGGCCGCACTGGAAGGTGAGAAATTCAGCGTACCGCTGAATTCTGCCGTCATTCTGGTTCAGTCTGGTAATCGCGCACCGGAAGCTATTATGCAGCAGGAAATGAGCAAGTATTATACTGTTGCGACGTTCTCTGGCATCCCGGACAGACAAAAGACTGTGACCTGCAGTAAAGACAAAATTAAAGACGGAAATCAGGACATTGCTACTGCCGAAAATATGAACTGGATGCAGGCGCTGCGCTATGTTGCCGCGAAAGGACATCAGAAAGCCATTATCGTTTATCAGGATACGTTGCAGTCTGGCAAATATGACGCCATGACAAAAAACACCGTCTGGTCAGATTTTAAAAATGAAAAACTGACCGACAGCGTATCGTTGCGTTATCTGGTGCGTTTCACCTTAGTGGACGTGGCTACGGGCGAATGGGCCACCTGGTCGCCACTCAACTATGAGAATACAGTACTTCCACCACAGCCGGGGAAAAAAGATTCCGCAGAGGCAACTACAGAACAGCAGATTTCGCAGCTCAGGCAAAGAACCTATGCGTCAATGGTGAAAGATCTGGTGAACCGCTACCAGTAAACGAACAGTGCCAAATACGGAGCCGGTGGACTCTCCGCTGACATAAATCCAGAGGAGCTGTCGCTCCGCTTTTTAAGTCTTTGGATTCAACACTGTCAGCGGGGTTTCTGATCCTACCCGCGTAATATGGGCACAACCCTAAGCGAGGTTCTGGTTTTCAAATTGTTCCGGACTGAGACCGCCACAGGCACTGTGACGACGCCACCGATTGTAATCACACTCAATATAATTAAACACTGCTGTCCGCATTATTTCCCGGCTGACAAAGTCCTCTCCGTGGATACATTCCACCTTCAGCGTATGGAAGAAGCTTTCCGCACAGGCATTGTCGTAACAACAACCTCTGGCGCTCATACTTCCCCGCAGATTATGGCGTTTCAGTAAGCTCTGGTAATCCGTAGAACAGTACTGACCGCCTCTGTCTGTATGCACGATGACATTTTCCGGACATTTACGCCGCCACAGCGCCATCTGTAACGCATCGCAGGCAAGCTGTGCCGTCATCCGCGAAGACATCGACCAGCCAATGACGACCGCGACCACAGATCGATAACCACGGCCAGATACCAGTGCGAAGATACGTGATGTCACCCACCCACTTCTGATTCGGGCCGCTGGCGTAAAAGTCCTGCTTCAGCAGATTCTCTGAGACTGGCAGACCATGTTTGCGGTAACTGACCGGACGGAACCGGCGCGAGGCTTTCGCCCGCAGCCCCTGCCGACGCAGGCTGGCCGCCACGGTTTTCACGTTGAACTGGTAATCCTGAGCACGAAGCTCATCCGTCAGGCGTGACGCACCATAGCGTTGTTTTGCGTCACTGAATGCTTCCCGGACGACGTTATCACAGACAAGGCGGAACCGCTGACGCCGGTTTATCTGATGACGACGCTGATGCCAGACGTACCAGCCGCTACGGGCAATCTGAAGTACACGGCACATGGCTTTGATATTGAACTCAGCCTGATGGTTTTCGATGAAGACATACTTCATTTCAGGCGCTTCGCGAAGTATGTCGCGGCCTTCTGGATAATGGCCAGTTCCTCATCCCGTTCTGCCAGTTGACGTTTCAGACGAGCGATCTCAGCGGACATCTCCTGCTCGCGTTCAGAAGAAGAGAGCTGATTTTGCTGTTTGCTTCGCCAGTTGTAGAGCTGTGATTCATACAGGTTAAGTTCGCGGGCGGCAGCGGCCACCCCAATGCGTTCAGCCAGTTTCAGAGCTTCCTGACGAAATTCAGGCGTGTGCTGCTTGCGTGGCTTTTTGGTGGTTGATGCTGGTTTTGTCATGTGAGTCACCTCTTACTTGAGAGTTTACTCACTTAGTCGCGTGTCCACTATTCTGGGTAAGATCACTCTGCCTCGCCCGTCACGACTGGAATTGTGAAGGCGTTCAAGTTCAACTTTTTCTTGGTCAGTAATGAACATTTTCTTAGCGAGTAGAATGATCTTCTGTCGCTGAAAAATCAAGCATCTTCAATAATCACGGGTATAAATGCTTACACTCTTTATCTCTATCTGTGTCATCTCCATTGAGATTAGTATGGTATTTTTCAATATATTCAGTGGAAAGTGCTTTAGCTTTTTCAATTTCTTTAGTTTCTAATTTTCCCATGATTACGTTTCGTGAGGTATCAGCCTCTTTAAAACCATTATAAAATGCCACTGAGAACCAGGCGTAGGATTGCTGATAATCTTTAGATAATTCATCTGTACCATCAGAATATAATATTCCAAGATTATTTTGAGCTACCGCATATCCCTGACAAGCAGAAATATTCAATAATTTTAATGCCTTATTTCTGTCAACAGGCAGATTACCCAATCCTTTTGCATAAAATAGAGCAAGTGAATTTCTTGCGCTCATTGAACCAAGATCTTCCGCTTTGCTATACCATGTTGCAGCCTGAACATCATCTCTTGGAATGCCCAATCCATAATTATAGATGTGTCCCAGATTATAAATAGCAACTGGATTATTGGATTCAGCAGCCTTTATAAATAATTTTCTGGCTTGAACATAATCAATCCCCCCCTTTGCCATCCATGAATAGAATGCCTAAATTTATTTGAGCATTGGTAAAGCCTTGATTTGCCGCCTTACGGTAAAATTCTTTTGCTAATTGAAGATCTCTGCTTCCACCCCAACCATTTTCATAGAAAAGACCGAGATTAAATTGTGCTGGTGCGTAACCTTGTTTTGCAGCCTGATTATACCAATACATTGCTTTTGTGTAATCCTGTGGGATACTGTTACCACTCCCATAAGCAAGCCCCAGATCTGTTTGTGCTTTCATATCCCCCTGTTCTGCTAACTTGGTTAGATGTGCTATATCACTATTCGCACTCACATTTTCCAAACTATCATTTGAATGATAAAGCCAAGCAATAACTCCTCCAAATAAAACAATTACTGTAAAAACCATCATTAATATGTTTTTCTTCATGTTATCCTTCAGCTTACTATTGTTAAAATAGATGGATTTCTTACTGTTACGTTATCCATAACAGTGATTACTGTTTCGCCTTATAGGAAAAAAGAGCGTCAATAAGGTAATCGGATACCTTACCCTGAAAACTGGAATCTCCTTCATTTATAAAGCTTTTTCCGCAAGTTAATGCCAAATTTGTTGGATCTCTTTCTCCGTCTTTTATCATGGACTTAACTACATCTTTAATACATGCAGAACCTTTTTCTGCAACAGTTGCCACTCCGAAACTCGTACCAGCTATACCAGTTATAGTTGAACCTACTGATATCCCGAAAACATATTTAGATAACGGATTGTATACGTTATGCATAGTTTCCATATTATGTATCACTCCTGCTGCTTCTTGTGGTGTTAGATAATGTACTGCCGAACCAGCTTGCTGGCATATTTCCCTAAATCCTCCATATCCAAGAGAATCCCAACCTGATAATCCTAAAGGATCTATATTCAAAATCGGATTCAGCGGATACTGATACAGGTTCAGCCCGCCTTCCAGCCCTATCGGATCTTTGGTGATATACTTTCTTTGCAACAAATCATAGTGTTGGTGATATAGATCCGGTTGGTTTCTGCATCGTACTATCGTTTTATTTTTAATATATTTTCCTGGCCCACTACAGGAATTATGCGATTCCTCTCATTATTATTCATCTTTCTCCCATGTATCTACATTTCCATCGTTCAATAACATAACGATTTCATTCTCATTAATTTTATTTTTTGAGCATTTATAGTTTTTTTATTCTTGAATAACACTACACCTTTGTTATCTATGAAATATTAGTGATTATCTTCATATATATATATTCTAATGTTTTCATCATCGAATAGATAACATTTATTCCCATGTGGGCTTAGTAATGCTAATACTTTTCCATGATTTCGTTGCAGCAATTCTTGCACCCCTCCTTTCACTGCAAGTCTTTTAATTTCCCCCCTTGTTATTGGTGTATAGGTTTGAATACGAAAAGGAATACGGAAAAATAGCATTTTCGCATCGCAAAAAAATGGTAAAATACAGACAAGCAACAATAATGTATTTTTAATGATTTTTTGAAGATGCAAAGAAAATACATAAAATTTCATTAAGCAGGGAGGGCTTATCTTTATCATCAGTATTTCATCCTTGGTGGGATTCCCATTTCTTTGCGGACAGGGTTCTCATGTTTTTTGACATTATTCATATGTCCTGGTCCGTCGTCATTTTCACCCATTGCATGCCCCATTTCGTGGGCGATAACTACACTTAATGGCGTAGGTGTCAGTTTGCATGCTTTACCTTTTCCTTGATATTGGCATGCGGCATGGTCAGAATCTATTTCAATATAGAAAGTATATTCGGAGGGATCGTAGCATGTATGTTCCATACCTTTCCTCGGTCCTCTAAATATATAATCATGATCAGATAACTCCATTTTTTCTATCATTTCCTGACCATGTTTTGTCTTCCTTACAGATTCGTATGCCTCTTTCATAGCTTTTTGCTGTTCTTCGTCACCCTTAAAAGTCACCTTTAATCCCAATGGATCTGTACCTGTGACAGGGTTCAGCGGATACTGGTACAGGTTCCATCCCCCTTTCAGCCCTATCGGATCCTGTGTAATATACCTCCCCTGTCCCGGATTATAATAACGGTGCCGGTTATAATACAGCCCCGATTCCTCATCATATTGCTGCCCCGGCAGCCGTATCACCAGCTCCAGGTGCTCAGGATTTTCCTCACCCGACAGGTTTCCCCATTCATCATACTCCCCGCGCCACGCCACCGTGTTGTCCGGGGTAACCAGCGCCAGCGGCAGTCCACGCTGGTCGCAGTGGTAAAGATGGATTTTCCTTTGGGGTGTGTACTCCGGCTCCAGTTGTTCCGCCATCTGCTCCGGCGTCAGCCCGCATCCCGCCAGCCATGCCCGGCTCTCCTCACTCACCGCGTTACGCCTCAGTTCGCCCTCCAGTCTGTCCAGCATCGCCGTCAGCGCCGCCGGAAGCTGTACCGCCTGGCCGTCCTCACTTCCCTCCTGTGACAGCTTCTCCGCCAGGCTGCGGTGCTGTGCCTTCGCCTGTTCAGCCGCATCTGTTTCGATGCGCACCAGCGGCGTGAAACTCCCCGGCGCATATAACGTCTGGACGCGGCTCTGTCCGGTCTGGATGGTCGTCAGCCTGTCACCCTCCCAGCCGTACCACGTCACATACGGCCTGCGCGACAGCTCCATCCTCGTGTCGCTCCAGTGAACCCGTTCCCGCTTCCATACCCGTTTACCCACACGGCGGCCCAGCGGGTCATAGAGATACCGCCCTTCCGCCTGCGTTTCTCCGTGCTGTGTGCGCACATAATGTACCAGCCGGTGCTGGTTATCGTATTCGTACCGGTGTGTACGTTCGTCGTTCATCCGTATCACCACCCCTTCCGGGATGCGGTCCGTTTTCTCCGTCAGCCTGCCGTATTTGTCGTAGCGGTACAGGTACTGCATATCTTCCGTGATGCGGTTATCCGCCCATACCGTACTGGCGCTGTCGGGGTAAAACTCCGGGTCCGGCAGCCGGTTCCCCGCCGGGTCCGTGGCATACGGAAGGGTGATGTCCAGAGTGGTACTGGTGGTATGGACACTAGTTAAGCGTCCTGTATCACTGTAGCGGTATTCCCTCGTCTGCTGCGGCCCGCTGATGCGTACCAGCCTGCCGCCCTCATCGTAACCGTACTCCCGGTTTAGCTGCGGCAGTGTCAGATGCTGACCATGAAGCAGACCGCCCGGTGTGTATGTGGTCGTCAGTTCATAACTCTCCGGGAGGGTGTCTGAACCGAACCGCCGCAACACCTCACGGTGCAGCCTGTCACGCGTGTATTCCAGCAGCGGCATATCCCCCAGCTTCATTCCCGCCAGATAACCACTCCCGTACGTCAGCCACTCCACCGGCGGCAGGTTATCCGGCTTAAACCGGTTTGCCAGCCCCTGCTCACTGTACCCCTGTAGTGTCTCATGCTGCCATAACAGTTCATTCGTCTGCGGGTCACTCACCGTCTGGCGTTCGCGGATAAGGCGGCCTTTATTATCGTAGCCGTAATACACCGCCACACGCTGCTCTTCGCTGAGGTGACTCAGCTCTGTCAGCCACCCGTGTTCGTCATACTGCCAGCGTTCGGCCTCCAGGCCGTTGACGGTACGGTGCGTCAGCCGGTCTGACGCATCGTAGTGCCAGTGCGTGACCAGGTCCTCATCTTCACTCTGTGTGAGTTTTCCCGTCAGGTCGTAACCGTACCGCTGCACCCGTCCGTCAAAGCCCGTCTGTTGTGTCAGGCGGTCCAGCGTATCCCAGGTAAATGCGCTGTGGCTGCCGTTCTCGTTGGTCAGTTGCGTCACACGGCCAGCAGCATCATATTCCATCCGCCGCGTCAGCCCGCCCTGTGTGGTACTGAGCGCCTTGCCCCACCCGTCGTACTGCGTTTCAGTGCGGTTTCCGTCCGGGCCGGTCACAGTGATAAGGTCGCCTGCATCGTTATAATCGTAGCGGGTTTCACGGCCCTGGCTGTCCCTGACGGCAGTTAACTGTCCCCGGCGGTTATAGCTGCGGTAGATGCTCTGCCCTTCCTCCCGGTGTACCGCCGTCATCTGGCCGAACCGGTCATATTCATACTTCGTCTCATACCCCGAACAGTCCGTGAACGCCACCATCTGCCCGTAGCGGTTCCAGCGCATCGTCTTACTGCTGCCGGTGGCGTCATGTATCCCGGACGGTAATTCACTCTGCGGATTATCATAGCTGTACCGCGTCGTCTCACCGGTACGCGATGTCTCCGCCGTCAGCCTGCCACGCTCATCATACTCCCGCGTGCTTCGCAGCCCGTCCGGGTACACCGTCGTCGTCAGTTGCTGCCGATCGTTATAACTGTACTTCGTCTTTCTCCCGTCCGGCCCCGTCACCGCCGTCAGCTTCCCTGTCGCCACGTCCGGGCTGTATGTCGTCTTCCTCCCCGTCGCATCCGTCTGCCACTCTGGCCTTCCCGACGCATCATATCTACTGCGCGTCACGCTCCCGTCGGCTGACGCCTTCATCACCACCCGTTTCAGGCCACCCTCGCCTTCCGTGTGCAGCACTTCACGCCGCCCCAGGCTGTCCGTTACCGTTATTTTGTTCTTCTCATACGCGAACGCATAACCCAGCCCTTCCGGGTTGACCTGCTCCGTCACCCGCCCCGCGTCATCATACCGGTAGCGGCTCGCCGGTCTTCCCGCGTAACGGTGCGCCGTCATCCTCCCCGGCTGCCCGGCGTCATACTCAAAGCGCCTTACCTCCGCACCGCTGCGGTCATACACCGCCTCCAGCTCACCGCGCGCCGTGTACCCGTAACGCACCAGCGGCTGCGACGGCAGCGCATCCGGACAGGCCGGGTCTTCCACCAGCCACACCGCCGACAGCCTGATGCCGCTGTCCTCACCGCAGGCGGTTACAGGCAGCGTCTCCGACCAGGAGGACGGTGAGCGGGGAGAGGGTGGGGAAGAAAATGAAGGGAACGACGACGGGGCGGGAGATAATGACGAAGAAGACGCTGACGCCGCCTGCGCCGCGCGCTGCGCCTGCGTGGTCAGCACCAGCCGGTAGCGCCGCCCGGTGCTGTCCGTCACCGCCGTCACCGCGCCGCCGTATGCACCGTCGCGATGGTACGTCAGACGGCGGCCATAACCGTCCACCACCCCCGTCAGCACCCGGTACGGCGGCAGCGGCGCGGGCAGCGCCTCATCCGCCCCCGGCACCCGTTCAGCCCATCCCAGCACCCACCACGGCCCCTGCGGGCTGTTCGTCGCCAGGTAAATATGCGGGCACAGCCGCACCGCCTCCGGCAGCATGCCCCACATGACCGACAGCGGGTGGCTGTTGTGCTGCGATGCCGCCCCGCCCCGCGCCAGCCAGAATGACTCGCTGCGGCTGTACTGTATCTCCCCCGGCGCCAGAGGCTCAAAATGCACGCTCCTGCCCCCGTTATCGTTCAGTATCAGCCCGTCGCCGCGCAGCTGTAACCACAGGTCTGACGGCAGCTTCCAGCCCGGCCCGCACAGCCCCACCGGCGCGGGCGTCTTCGTCCGGTAACTGCTGTAGGCGCGGGAAAGCACGAACGGCAGCGGGCCGGGCAGCGCAATATCGGTCTCGCCGGGCAGGACCTTCGCCCCCAGCAGCGGGTTCACCGGATTGCCGTACTTCGGACTGGCCTCTCCGGTTGGGCACACCGAGCACGCCACCCCCGTCGGTGCGCCTATCAGTACCCCCGCTGAACCCTGAACTATCGGGCCGCCCACCTGGGTCATGTCGCCCTGACGCGCCGCTGGTTTTCCGCTCATCTTTATTTCTTCCTTAATATCCCTCAGAGTCATGCCGTACCGGAAAAACGCGAAAGACACTCCCGGTGGCTCCTGCTGTAGTCCGGTATTCATTATGTTATTCAGTACATGATCAGATCCGATGGATCGGGGTCATCCTGCTGTTCAGATGCTTCAGGTGGCTTCTTGCTCACCCCACAGTTCCAGCTGATCAGCTTTGAATCCCCGTTTAAGCTGTCCACGCCCTGCAACTCAATATGTTTGCCGTTCAGAAAAATACCGCCGTCGCTCGTCAGCACCAGACGGGCTTCACCACACACCAGTTCCAGATGCTCGCCTGCGGAATACACCGCCGTTTTACCGGTACTTTCGGTTTTACTGTTGCCCACGTTAACGCTGGCATTACGCCCGACATTGACGTTGTATTTCATTCCCACATTCAGTGATTTGAAGATCCCGACCTCAGAAGACTGCATCAGCGCCACCGAGGTATTCATGATGCCGCCCACGGTAGTCTGGTATGCCAGCCCCACATTCAGGGCGCGGACAATCCCCACCGTTTCCACCTGATTGGCACCCACCTTGATCACCTGGTTACTGCCCACCTTCTCCACCTGGTTGACGCCGATGGTCTGGATTTGGTTATTGGTAACGGCGATCACCTGGTTATTACCAATGGTTTCAGCATGATTATTCGTCACATCGGTGGTGCGGTTGCGCAGCACCTCGGTATTCATATTCTTCTGCGCGTGGATATACACGCGCTCCTTCCCTGTCGCATCATCAAACATGAGTTCGTTAAACCCGCTGCCTTTATAGGTTTTCGAGCGGATGGTCATCTGCGTTTTGGTGCCCGGCAGGCTGCCCGGTGAGCGGTTTTCCTGGTGGTAGGTGCGCCCCATGATGATGGGCTGGTCCGGGTCGCCGTTGAGGAAGTCCACTATCACTTCCTGCCCCACGCGCGGTATCGCCAGGTTGCCGAACCCCGGCCCCGCCCACGCCTGTACCACCCGTATCCAGCACGAGCTGTCCTGGTTCGCCGGGTTATACCGGTCCCAGTTAAATTTCACCCGTACACGGCCATGTTCGTCGCAGAAGATTTCTTCCCCTTCCGGGCCGGTGACCACCGCCGACTGCGGGCCGTCCACTGATGGTTTGGGCAGCGGGCGTGGCCGCCATGTTCTGTCTGCCGGGATGACCGTAAAATGATTGTCCAGCGTTGTCCCTGAACCTGAGCGCCCCGCCGCCGCCTGCGGCTGGCTGCCGTGTAAATCGCTGCTCACCACCTGCCATTCCCGGTTCAGGCTCGCCTGCGGGTGTTCCGTCAGCTGAATACGCCGTCCCGGCCATATCGCCGGCGAACGGCTTTTCCCCTGCGCCACTTCGGCATTATTACGCCAGCCTTCCATCTGCCAGCGGGCGAAGTTCTGACCGTGGCCGTCCTTGAAGCGCCCCGGATAATCAAAGACCTCATACTGCGTGCGCTGGTAATCCTGATGTTCGCCCTGGTGCTCAAAGCGGCCCGCCCAGCCGGGGCGTTTGAAGGTGTAGTCCTTGCCGATGACGGAAGAGGGGCGGATTTGCGCGCTGTGGCGGAACTGGCTGACGCACGGCGTGCTCACCTCGGTACGGGTGTTCGGGTTCCAGGGGATTTCAAAGGCTTCCGGCAGAAAACGTACCGTGTCGCACAGCACCAGGCTCTGGTCGTCGCTGGTCTGCGCATGTTCCTCGTAAAAGAAAATACCTTCCTCCGCCGCCATCCGCGCCAGAAAGTCGTAATCCGTTTCGCTGTACTGCACGCAGAACTCCCGCGCCGGATGCGCCTCACTGAACAGCGGGCTCCAGTCCGTCACGCCGTTTTCCTGCAGTATCGTCCCGAGAATGCTTTTTATGTCTTCATTCTGGAAAATACGCGAGTTCTGCCGCAGCGCGGCGCGCCACACCGGCGGACGAACTTTCATGCTGTACAGCATCTGGTGTCCGTCGTTTTCCCCCTGCTCAAACCAGGTCACTATGCCGTTCACCCGGCGCTGTATCTCCGTGCCCTGCCAGATTTTCAGGTGCGCCGGTTTTTCCAGTACCTGGGCAAACTCAATGTTGTGAAGTTGCTGACTGACCAGCGAGATATCGAGGGAAAATAACGTGGAAAGGGACTGGCTCAGGTGAAAGGACTCCACGACCAGCGCATCCGGTGGCAGGCCGTCCACCTCCAGTGTGAAACGTAATCCTGTTGACATGAATAACCTCATGAATTAACGGGGAAAATAAACCGCCTGCCGGACTGCGGCGAATGACAGTACAGTGTTACGCCTGCCTCCGGGCACGCTACCGCCGAAGTATCCGGCGTCCGCCATCTCCCGTAATAAAAACGTAACCCCTTACTGGCACTACTTTTTTACCTCCGTCTCCAGGCAAAAACAGCACCCTGCCCGTCAGGGCGGGATGCTGTTGATTCCGTTTACGCTTCCAGCGGCGCGCGCCAGTCATCCGCGCCAGAGGTGCCGGATTTGACGTGTTCCCACTCGATTTTGCGGTAGGCCAGCGAGACTTCGAGCAACTGCGTGAATTCGCGCTTTGCCGGGTCCTGACAGTGCGGCATATGCAGTTTCATATCCACAATCGTTGAGTCCGTCAGGCGGGTGGTGAAGTAATGCTCCTGCTTGCCTTCAACGGAAGTACGCCACCAGTGCAGTTCGGTTTTCGGCAGCATTTCACCGGACGCCAGCGCGTTGTACAGCAGCGGTACGGCTTTGTTCAGCGCCACGGTAAAAATGAACGGCTTGTGCGAACGCTGGCCGCTCGGCTGCCCGGACTGTGGATCGGTGGGTACGGTCACGTTATGCAGGAATTCCTGTACCAGCATTTCATCCTCGTGACCCTGCACGTAGATATTGCCGACAGAATCTGCGGTGAATGCACCAGCGGTGATATTGCCCTGGGTTTGCCCCGTAATTGAGATGTAACACGGTGTTGGCATTTATAAACTCCTTGTTAACGATTAATGACACTTACATACATCTGCAGAAAGATATCCGACAGATAAAAATATGTGGATTACATTAAAAATCCTGTAGCTTAAGCTCTCTTCATATAGCAAGCTGAATCGTACAATCTGAGACTAAAAAGCATTCACATGATGACTAAATTACATGCCAACATATTCACATGATAATATATCAGCATTTATTTTTATAAAATAAGGACGATACTTACTCATGAATAAATATTATATCCATTCTTTTTTCACCATCACCATCTTCGTAAACCTCATTCACCATGCTATTTTATTAATGATGAACAAAAAGTGTACAAATAAATATAGATAGCATTTACCCAATACATGGTTAAATAAAAAAATACATATATATCAATCAACTAAAAAAACAAAACACCATTCATTAAAATATCTTTTAAGATATTCCTTATAAAAACAACGTCATCCTGAAATAACCACAAAAGAAGAATACTCCTGTATTCCATTTTGAAAAAGTGCTTCTCAAAAAATTTTCTGCGCGTAAAATGATTACCAAGCTTTTTATTACACGGCATTCCATAGTCTGTACGGAGATGCAAAAAAACATAACGTAACCTGATGGATGATCTCTATGAGCAAAGATTATAACGGCAGCGTGGCACCCAAAGAACGCATTAATATTTCTTACATTCCAAAAACGGACGGTGAGCCTTCTGAGGTGGAATTACCCCTTAATATGTTGATAGTGGGGGATACCGGAAACTCACAGGAAACAGCGCCACTTGATGAACGCCAGATGGTTTCTATCGACAAACATTCATTCAATTCAGTGATGGCAGAAGCGTCCATTAGCCTGAATTTTGCAGTTCCGGCATCATTGAAGGACGACGCAAAAGATGGCGATGAGATGAATATCTCGCTGGAAATCAAATCCCTGAACGATTTTTCTCCGGACAGCGTGGCAAAACAGGTACCGGAGTTGAACAAATTGCTGGAACTACGCGAAGCGCTGACAGCATTAAAAGGCCCGCTCGGTAATCTGCCTGCATTTCGCGCCCAGCTTCAGGCATTGCTGGAAAATGAAGAATCCCGCGAACAGTTACTGCGGGAGATCAGCCAGGCAGAAAACCAGTAACCTCTGTTTTTCAGGGAGATTATCCTGGTATGGGCTTGCGGGAAGAGACCTCCAGAACCGATGACGCAATAACGCAGGCAGTGATCCGGTTATTTATCAGTCAGACAGGCGACATCAACACAGAAACACTGGAGGTATTGGTCGCGGCGCTTGACCAGAGGATCGGATGTCTGATGGATGAAATCATCCATATCAACGGGTACCAGCAGATGAAGCCACACTGGCGAAAGGTGTTCCACTGACAGTGAAACCTGGTTCCAGAAATACAGATCAACACAAGGATTTTCAGTATGTCTTTACAGGAAGAAGAACTTGTTTCCACCCGCACTGAACAGGGAAGCCATGCCCCGTCGTTGCTTGATGAAATCATGGCACAAACCCGTATCCAGCCCGGCGCTGACGGTTATGATATTGCCCGTCAGGGCGTAACGGCTTTTATTGCCAGCCTCCTGCAATCCACTTCACCTGCAGAACCCGTAAACAAACTGGCCGTGGACAGCATGATTGCGGACATCGACGCCCGTATCAGCCGTCAGATGGATGCTATTATTCACGCCCCTCAGTTTCAGCAACTGGAGTCGTTCTGGCGTTCAATGAAAGCGCTGGTCGATCGCGTTGATTTTCGTGAGAATATTAAGGTGCATGTCCTCCATGTCACCAAAGCGGAATTGCTGGAAGATTTCGAGTTCGCGCCGGAGATTACCCAGTCCGGCTTCTATAAGCATGTTTATTCCAGCGGGTTTGGGCAGTTTGGCGGCGAACCGATTGCGGCTGTGCTGGGCGCATATGAGTTCAAAAATACCACGCCGGATATGAAGCTGCTGAACTATGTCAGCGCCGTCGGCGCAATGGCTCACGCGCCGTTCCTTTCTTCCGTGTCGCCGGAGTTTATGGGCCTGAAATCATGGACCGAGCTGCCCAATATCAAGGATCTCTACGCCATTTTTGAAGGTCCGGCCTACACAAAATGGCGCGCCCTGCGTGATTCCGAAGATTCCCGCTACCTGGGACTGACCGCGCCGCGTTTTCTGCTTCGCCAGCCCTATTCCGCGACCGAAAACCCGATTAAAAGCTTCAACTACGCCGAAGATGTGAGCCACAGCCACGAGCATTATTTGTGGGGCAATACCGCCTGGATGCTGGCCAGTAATATAGCCGATTCGTTCGCGAAATACCGGTGGGCGCCCAATATTATCGGGCCGCAGAGCGGCGGCGCAGTAAAAGATCTGCCGGTACATTTATATGAGTCAATGGGGCAGATTCAGGCCAAGATCCCGACGGAGGTGTTGATCACCGACCGCCGTGAGTTCGAGCTGGCCGAAGAGGGGTTCATCACCCTGACCATGCGTAAAAACAGCGATAATGCGGCGTTTTTCTCGGCTAACAGCGTTCAGAAACCCAAGCATTTTCCGGGCAAAGACGCCGAGACCAACTACAAGCTGGGTACGCAGTTGCCTTATCTGTTCATTATTAACCGCCTCGCGCACTACATTAAGGTGCTGCAACGCGAGCAGCTTGGGTCGTGGAAAGAGAGAAGCGATCTGGAGCGGGAGCTGAATATTTGGGTGCGCCAGTATGTCGCCGATCAGGAGAATCCGCCTGCTGATGTCCGCAGCCGTAAGCCGCTGCGTGGCGCTAAAGTGGAGGTGCTGGATGTGGACGGCGAGCCGGGCTGGTATCAGGTGGCGATTTCCGCAAGGCCGCACTTTAAATATATGGGCGCGTCGTTTGAATTGTCTTTAGTCGGACGGTTAGATAAGTGATACCGGCGCGCGAAAAGCCTGCCGGATCGCTGTTTGAGCGTCTGGAAAACCCTCCTGCCAGAAACTGGCGGGAGGGCAGTAATATAGAGGCGTTCAGGCAGTCCATTCGCCATAGTCTGCGCAATATCCTGAACACCCGCTCCGGCAGTTGTCGGGGAACACCGGGGCTGGGTATTGAAGAGCCGGAAGGGTCGGATAATTACCGCAGCGCCATGAGCCAGGCCATCGTGCAGTGTATTGAGCGTTATGAACCCCGGATTTCGCACGCGGAGGTCCGGGCAATCCTGCCACAGGCCGCCAGCCCACAGGAGATAATTTTTCGTATCACCGCCTGGGTGACATTTAACGATATCGACGATGTGCTGGAGTTTGATATGGCACCGGACGGTAGTCAGCATTATCGGGTGGAGTAGCAGAATGGAATTCGAAGAACGCTATTACAGGCAGGAGTTGGATCACCTGCGGCAGTTGAGCAAGCTGCTGGCGACCGAAAAGCCGCATCTGGCCCGGTTTCTGGCAGAAAAAGAGGCCGATCCGGATATCGAGCGTCTGCTGGAGGGCGTGGCCTTTCTGACCGGCAATCTGCGCCAGAAAATCGAGGATGAGTTTCCGGAGCTGACGCACGGACTGATCCGGATGCTGTGGCCCAATTATCTGCGCCCGGTGCCGTCGATGACGCTGATTGAATATACGCCGGATATGGATAAAACTTCCGTGCCGGTACTGATCCCCCGTAATGAGCAGTTCACAACCGGGGCGAAGGGGACTCAGGGAAACCCGGTATTGTCTGCGTATTCCGGCAATGAGCACGATGTAGCCCCGCCCTGTACGTTCACCCTGTGCCGGGATATCTGGCTGTTACCCGTTCAACTGGATCAGGTTGAAAATCGCAGTACGCCCCGCCACGGCATTATTGATATTACGTTTGCCGTCGCACCGGGCACTGATTTTGCCACGCTGGATCTGAACAGGCTGCGCTTCTGGCTGGGCAACGATGATAACTATACCCGCTATCAGCTTTATCTGTGGTTTTGTGAATATTTACAGGGCGCAGAGTTGATGGCGGGCGGGCAGTCGAGCCCGATGCCTGAATTTATGCTGAAAGCGGTGGGTTTTGAGTCAGAGGACGCCATGCTGCCCTGGCCCGGCAATGTCCACAGCGGCTACCGCATTCTCCAGGAGTTTTTCTGCTACGCCGACAGTTTTCTGTTTTTCGATGCCTGTGGCATTCCGGCATTGCCAGACAGGTTAAAGGAGAACCGTTTCACTCTGCGGCTGCGGTTTTCTCGCCCCTTACCGGCAGATATCCGGCTGCGGGATGATTCCCTGCGCTTATATTGTGCGCCCGCCATTAATCTGTTTGCCCACCATGCCGAAGCCATCACGCTGGATCATCAGCGGCAGGATTACGCTCTGGTTCCCAGCCGTCATTTTCCGGATCATTACGACATTTTTTCGGTTAACAGCGTGGTGAGTCAGACGCAGGGGAAGCAGAGAAAAGCGGATCTTGGACGGCCGGTGATCACAGAGGCCGCGCGCCACTGGCCTGCTTTTGAGAGTTTCCGCCACCAGATGGAGTACAGCCGTAAGCGGGAAGTGGTCTACTGGCAGCACCGGACCAGGACCTCGCTGTTTCACCGGGGCTTTGATCATACCCTAGCTTTTATTCATGCCGATGGCAGCCTCCCGGATGCCTCACTGCTTAATAATGAAGTGGTTTCTGTATCGCTGACCTGCACCAACCGGGAGCTGCCGGTACAGCTACGGCCCGGCGATATCACCGGTACGACAGGTAAAAACGCGTCGGTGGCGTCATTTCGCAATATCACCCGCCCCACCAGACCGCTCTGGCCGGTGATTGACGGCAGCCTGCACTGGTCGTTGCTGTCTGCCATGAACCTGAATTATCTGTCGTTGCTGGATGCTGATGCGCTCAAACAGGTGATCGCCAATTTTGATCGCCACGCCATCCATCATCCGCAGATGGCCCGTCTGTCACAGCAGAAGCTGGACGCCATTGAACGGCTGGAAACAACCCCGGTTGATCGCCTGTTTACCGGCATACCGGTGCGCGGGCTGGCGTCCACCCTGTCCATTCATCCGGAGCCGTTTGTCTGCGAGGGTGAAATGTACCTGCTGGGCGCGGTGCTGTCGCATTTTCTGTCGCTGTACGCCAGCGTCAATTCGTTCCACATGCTGACCGTCGTTAACACGGAAAGCCAGGAGTCATGGAAATGGGCGGAAAGAACCGGGCAACACCCGCTCATCTGAGTCCGGACGATGCTCCGGCGCAGGATGAACAACGCACGCTGCGGGAGCCGTTGTTTCAGGACGCCTGCGCCTGCAATTTTTTCGCGCTCTCTGAGCTGCTGCACCGGCTGGCATCAGAAGGCGGCGAAACGCCAGTGTTATCCCTGGATACCCCTCCGGCGCAGGAAACCATTCGTTTCCAGGCGGACGCCAGCCTGGGATTTCCGGTAAGCGATGTCAGCGCGCTGGAGCAGGATGCTTCCGGGTTGTTCCGGATGACCACCACCTTTATGGGATTGCAGGGCAGCCAGTCGCCCCTCCCCGGCTATTACCTTGATCACCTGGCCTGGAAATCCGCGCACGAGCAGAGTCCGGTCAGCGATTTTCTGGATATGTTCAGCCATCGCCTGACGCAGTTTGTCTGGCATATCTGGCGTAAGTACCGTTACCACGTCGCTTTCCGTAACGGCGGCGTGGATGCGTTCTCGCAGCGGATGTACTCCCTGGTGGGGCTGGGCCACCGGCAGCTTCGCGACAGTCTGCCCGTTAACCACAGCAAAATGCTGGCCTATGCCGGGATACTGGCAAATCCGGGACGTTCGCCGGAGATCGTCTGTACGCTGGTTGCGCACTGTTTCGATTTAAATTTATCGGACGTGACGCTGCAAAACTGGCAGCGGCGGATGGTGGATATCGAGCCGGATCAGCAGAACAGTCTTGGATGTTACACGATTAAAAATGGCGAAAAACTGGCCGGGCGATCGGTGCTGGGTAATTTTGTCCTCGGTACGCGGGTTCCCGATCTCAGCGGTAAATTTCAGTTAAGTATTAACCACCTGAGCCGCAAGCAGTTTCTCTCGTTCCTGCCGTCAGGAGAAAATTTTCTGCCGCTGGCGATGTTTGTCTCCTTCGTCCTGCGCGATCAGCTTGCCTGGGATTTACACCTGGGGCTGGCCCCGGATCAGGTGGGGATTATGCGGCTGGGCGATAACAAGAGCGCGCTGCTGGGCTGGACGTCATTTCTCGGCGAGCCGGGAGAGCATCCCTCAGTCACCATCAGGGTCAGGGAGTAAAATATTACTATCATGGAGCAGAATATGGCGGAAGAAAAAGCGCGGCAACAGACGCTTTCACTGCATGTCGTTAACGGTAACGAGCTGGAGAGCGGACGTACCGCACGGTGTCTGTTCACCGGAGACGGCGATGTGGGCCACGGCAGCGAATGCCACTGGCCTGTTCAGGACCGGCACCAGAACGTTCCGGCGAAGGCGTTCAGCATCAGCCTGCATGATGGCGCATTCTGCCTGCATCCGCTGGCATCGCCATTATGGCTGAACCAGGCTAAAGTCACGGCGGCCTCAGACCAGGTGCAGTTACGTCAGGGCGATGAGATCCAGACCGGGCATCTGATACTCCGGGTTTATCTGAACCAGGGCGGGATGCGGCATTACGATGAGGAGATGGCGACGCCTGAAACCATCGTTTCTAACCACGACCTCCTGTCGGACACGCTACTGTCCACGGACGGCGCGCCGGAATATCCGGGAATGCCGTCCCGCCATCAGCTCGCGGATACCGTTGTTAATGGCTTTTCCACCGATCCGTTGCAGGTGCTCCAGGCTGAAAGTCTGACCACCAGGGACAATCCGCTTGCGGGTATCACCCCGGCCCGGCCCTCCGCCCCGTTATCCGATCCGGCGATAAACGGCGGGATCAACACGCCGTTTATGGATCTGCCGTCCATGTATGCCGATCCGCATGATAATGAAGAGGGCATGTCACCGGCAGACGCGGCGCAGCGCCACCTCGCCGTCACGCCGTTACTGCGCGGGCTGGGGGGATCGCTTGCCGTGCATAACACCCAGGACGCCGATGATTTTCTGGAGGAGGCCGGAAGGACATTGCAGGCGGCGATTCAGGGGTTGCTTGAGCTACAGCAGCGCCGCAACAGCCTGTCAGACAAGCATCTGCGCCCGCTGGAAGATAACCCGCTGCGCCTGAATATGGACTACGCCACGGCGCTGGACGTGCTGTTTGCCGAAGGGAAAAGCCCGGTACATCTGGCCGCGCCCGCCGCCGTCAGCGAGAGCCTGCGCAATATTCGTCATCACGAAGAAGCCAACCGCGCCGCGATTGTGGAATCGCTGCGCGTGCTGCTGGACGCCTTCTCGCCACAGAGTCTGATGCGCCGTTTTGTGCAGTACCGCCGCAGCCACGAACTGCGTAAACCGCTGGATGATGCCGGTGCGTGGCAGATGTACTGCGATTATTACGATGAGCTGGCCTCCAGCCGCCAGCAGGGTTTTGAGATGCTGTTTAACGAAGTGTATGCCCAGGTGTATGACCGGGTGTTGCGTGAAAAGCAGCGGGAGCCGGAAGCATGACAGGCCGTGGTTTCCTCGCCTGGGCGATGGTGGCGTTGTTCACCCTCGCCTTATGCGGTTGTGAAACGGTAAAAAAAATCGGCGAGGTGATTAAAAACCCGGATATTCAGGTCGGTAAGCTGGCAGACCAGTCTTCGCAGGTGACGATTACGCTGCTGACGGAGCCGGATGCCAATATCAACGCGGACGGTGAAGCGGCTGCGGTGGACGTGCAGCTGGTTTATCTGAGCGATGACTCAAAATTTCAGGCGGCCGACTACGACCAGATAGCCACCACCGCACTACCCGACGCGCTGGGGAAAAACTATATCGATCACCAGGATTTCAGCCTGCTGCCCGACACCATGAAAACCCTGCCGCCGGTGAAGCTGGATGAGAAAACGCAGTTTATCGGCGTGATTGCCTATTTTTCCGACGACCAGACTACGGAATGGAAGCAAATCGAACCGGTAGAAGGGACAGGACACAACTACCGCCTGCTGGTGCATATCCGGCAGAGCAGTATTGAAATGAAAAAAGAGGATGATTAACGATGGCAACCACGCGAAACAAGGTGATGTGGCGGGAAGGAACGCTGATGCGTCCGCACCATCTCCAGCAGCAACAACGTTATAACGATTATGTGAATAATCTGCGTTTCCGGGCCATTCATGATTTGTCCTGGGGATTTACCGAGCTTTCCCTCAATGATGAGCTGCTGGGACAGGGCAAAATTATGATCGACAGCGCGTCGGGCACCCTGCCGGACGGCACCGTGTTTTCCCTTCCGGACCAGGATGCGCTCCCCGATCCGCTGCATCCGGACAGTTTTCCTGATGAAGAAAGCCGCAATGTCTATCTGGCTTTACCCGTTGCCAGCGATGTGAGAGGCGAAGTCAGTTACGGGCAGCAGGTTGGGCGTTACCGGCTGAACGATGCCAGTGTCCGGGATCTGCACTCCGAGAATGGCGATGCCCGGACGCTGACGCTGGGCCAGTTGACCCCCCGCATTATGAGCGGAGCGGACGATATGAGCGCGTATGTCACGTTGCCGCTGTGCCGTATCAAAGACAGGCGTGCGGACGGCTCCCTGATGCTGGATGAAAACTTTATCCCTACCTGCCAGAACGTTTATGTCAGCGCACGGCTGCGTGAATTTCTCCGGGAAGTCCAGGAAGCGGTTGGCGGCCGGGCCAATGACCTGGCTAACCGCATTGGCTCTCCGGCGCAAAGCGGTATTGCCGACGTTGCGGAATTTATGATGCTGCAACTGCTCAACCGTAACCAGACGCGGTTCACCCACCGCGCCCGCAGGCCGCACCTCCATCCGGAAGATTTTTATCTCGATCTGGCCGGACTGCTGGGCGAGCTGATGACATTTACCGAGCCATCCCGCCTGCCCTGTCCGCTGGATGTCTACGATCACCGTAACCTGACGGACACCTTCAAAACGCTGTTGCCGGAAGTGAAACGGGCATTACATACCGTCCTGTCGCCCAGGGCGGTTAACCTGCCGCTGCATCTGCGCGATGGCATCTGGCAGGCTGACGTACATGACTCCACGCTGTTGCAGTCGGCCACCTTCGTGCTGGCGGTGGCGGCGAAAATGGAGACGCTGCAACTCCAGCGCCAGTTTATCCAGCAGTCAAAAATTTCCTCGCCGGAAAAAATCCGCAATATGGTCAGCGTGCAAATCCCCGGCATCCCGCTGCATACGCTGATGGTGGCCCCCCGCCAGCTTCCGTACCATGCCGGTTTCAGCTATTTCGAACTGGACAAGAGCGGGGCCGCCTGGGCGGATGTGGCGGCCACCGGCGCTGTCGCCCTGCATGTTTCCGGTACGTTCCCGGATCTGAACATGCAACTGTGGGCCATAAGAGGATAAGGCGATGGATGAGCTGTCACTGCCCCCTTTACCCGGATACGAGAGAGAAGGCCAGCGCCAGTATCAGCTGGCGCTGCGCGGCAACAGCCTGAACCCGATGATCGATGCCGCCACCCCGCTGCTGGGGATGGTGATGCGCGTTTCGGGCATGAACAGCCATGCCATGCCTGAACACCTGTTCACCCAGGTGGTGACGGATGTGCAGGCGGTGGAGCAGTTACTCCAGGAGCAGGGCTATGAGCCTGGGGTGATTATCTCGTTTCGTTACATCCTGTGTACCTTTATTGACGAGGCGGCGCTGGGGAATGGCTGGTCGAACAAAAACGAGTGGATCAAGCAGTCGCTGCTGGTGCATTTCCATAACGAAGCCTGGGGCGGTGAAAAGGTTTTTATCCTGCTGGAGCGCCTGATGCGCGAACCCAAACGCTACCAGGATCTGCTGGAATTTTTGTACATCTGCTTTTCGCTGGGCTTTCGCGGGCGTTATAAAGTCGCCGTCCAGGACCAGGGGGAGTTTGAGCAGATATACCGCCGCCTGTATCACGTCCTGCATAAGCTGCGCGGCGATGCGCCCTTTCCGCTGCTGCACCAGGATAAAAAAACCCAGGGCGGGCGCTATCAGCTGATTAAACGGCTGACCATCCGGCATGTTCTGTGCGGCGGCATCGTCGTGCTGGCGCTGTTTTATCTGTTTTATCTGCTGCGTCTGGACAGTCAGACGCAGGACATTCTTCATCAGTTAAACCGGCTGCTTGCCAGGTAAGGATTTCATCCCATGATCCAGATTGACTTAGCCACCCTGGTAAAACGGCTTGCTCCCTTCGCGAAACAGGCGCTGGAAGCGGCGGCGTCGGAGTGTATGAGCCAGCAGGCGGCAGAAATTACCGTCGCGCATGTGCTGCTACAGATGCTGGCGACCCCGCGCAGCGACTTTCGGGTGATTGCCGAACGTGCGGAGATCGGCGCCGATGATTTACGCCAGGCGATGACGGTGGAAAATTACGCCACCGCCCGTTCATCCGACAGCTACCCGTCGTTTTCCCCGATGCTGGTTGAATGGCTGAAAGAGGCCTGGCTGCTGGCCTCCGCGGAAATGCAGCAGACCGAACTGCGCGGCGGCGTGCTGCTGCTCGCCCTGCTGCATTCGCCGTTGCGCTACCTGCCGCCCGCCGCCGCCCGGTTGCTGACCGCCATCAACCGCGACCTGCTCCGGCAGGATTTTGCCGGGTGGACGAAGGAGTCCGCCGAATCGGTGATCCTGAATGCGGACGGACAGACCGCCAGCGCCATAGCCGATACCGGCGACACCCTGCTGGCCCGCTATGCCAAAAACATGACCGACGATGCCCGGCAGGGGCGGCTTGATCCGGTGCTGTGCCGCGATAACGAAATTGACCTGATGATCGATATCCTCTGCCGCCGCCGTAAAAATAATCCGGTGGTGGTGGGCGAAGCGGGCGTGGGCAAAAGCGCGCTGATTGAAGGGCTGGCGCTGCGCATTATTGCCGGTCAGGTGCCGGACAAACTGCGCGATACCGATATTATGACGCTGGATCTCGGCGCATTACAGGCGGGCGCGTCGGTGAAAGGTGAATTTGAGAAGCGCTTTAAGGGGCTGATGGCGGAAGTCATTCAGTCGCCGAAACCCGTCATCCTGTTTATCGACGAAGCCCACACGCTGATTGGCGCGGGCAACCAGCAGGGCGGGCTGGATATCTCCAACCTGCTCAAACCGGCACTGGCGCGCGGCGAGCTGAAAACCATCGCCGCCACCACCTGGAGCGAATACAAAAAATACTTCGAGAAAGACTCCGCCCTGTCGCGCCGTTTCCAGTTAGTGAAAGTCAGCGAACCCAATGCTGCCGAAGCCACCATTATTCTGCGCGGCCTGTCGGCGGTGTATGAGCAGTCCCACGGCGTGCTGATTGACGATGAAGCCTTACAGGCCGCTGCGACGTTGAGCGAGCGCTACCTGTCAGGCCGCCAGTTGCCGGATAAGGCCATTGATGTGCTGGATACCGCCTGCGCCCGCGTGGCGATTAACCTCTCCTCGCCGCCGAGACAAATCTCGGCGCTGACCACCCTGCGCCAGCAGTGTGAAGCGGAAATCCGCCAGCTTGAGCGTGAGATCCGTATTGGCCTGCGGTCGGACACCTCACGGCTAAACGAGGTTCTGGCGCAGTATGACGAAACGCTGAGCGAACTGGATGCGCTGGAGGCCGCGTGGCGCCAGCAGCAGACGCTGGTGCAGGAGATTATCGCGCTGCGTAAGGGGCTGCTGGACGAAACGGACGCTACCGGCAACGACGAAACCGCAACGCCTGAAACAGAGGCGGTGGGCAGTGACGATGAATCCGTCACAGCGCCGCCGGAAGCGGAACCGGAAATTTCGCCAGCCGCCCGCCTCGCGCAGCTCACCGCCGAACTGGACGCCCTGCACCACACGCAGCTGCTGGTCTCCCCACACGTCGATAAAAAACAGATAGCCAGCGTGATTACCGAATGGACCGGCGTGCCGCTTAACCGCCTGTCACAAAACGAAATGTCGGTCATCACCGACCTGCCGCAGTGGCTGGGCGACACCATTAAAGGCCAGGCGCTGGCGATTAAGCACCTGCACAAACACCTGCTGACCGCCCGCGCCGATCTGCGCCGTCCGGGACGCCCGCTCGGCGCGTTCCTGCTGGCCGGTCCCAGCGGTGTCGGCAAAACCGAAACCGTGCTGCAACTGGCCGAACTGCTCTACGGCGGTCGCCAGTACCTGACCACCATCAATATGTCGGAGTTTCAGGAGAAACACACCGTTTCACGCCTGATTGGTTCGCCGCCGGGCTATGTCGGCTACGGCGAGGGCGGCGTGCTGACCGAAGCGATTCGTCAGAAACCGTACTCCGTGGTGCTGCTCGACGAGGTGGAGAAAGCCCACCCGGACGTGCTCAACCTGTTCTACCAGGCGTTCGACAAGGGCGAGATGGCCGATGGCGAAGGGCGTCTTATCGACTGTAAAAATGTGGTGTTCTTCCTCACCTCCAACCTCGGCTATCAGGTGATTGTCGAACATGCCGACAACCCGGAAGCCATGCAGGAAGCGCTGTACCCGGTACTGGCGGACTTCTTTAAACCGGCGCTGCTGGCGCGTATGGAAGTGGTGCCGTACCTGCCGTTATCCAGAGAAACGCTTGCCGTCATTATCGCCGGGAAGCTGGCGCGGCTGGACAACGTACTGCGCGCCCGCTTCGGCGCGGAGGTGGTGATTGAGCCGGAGGTGACCGACGAAATCATGCAGCGCGTCACCCGCGCCGAAAACGGCGCGCGGATGCTGGAGTCGGTCATCGACGGCGAGATGCTGCCGCCGCTCTCCCTGCTGCTGTTGCAGAAAATGGCGGCGAATATCGCCATTGCCCGTATCACGCTGGGCGTGGCAAACGGCGCGTTTACCGCGGATGTGGAGGATGTGCCGGATGAGGATACTCAGCCCGTAGCGGAAGCAGAGGACGAAGCCGTTCTATGAGCAGAATGCAGACGCTCCTGATCATGGCGCTACTGCCGGGATTACTCCCCGGCGCAGTACAGGCGGAAACCGCGGCCAAACAGGCGGCTGCCGCGCTGCCGGGAATTGTGGTGCCGGGCGTCCCGGAAACAGACGCACAGGCGACACTCAGCGCCATGACGGCCTGTCGCCGGGAGCCTGCGGCGCTGGAGCGTCTGGACTGCTACGACAAAATCCTCACCCCGGAGCAGCCCGGTTTTGCCAGCGCGCTGGTGAAGGCAAAATACGAAGGGGAAGCCTGGAAACGCGCCTTCGCCCAGGAAAAACAGCGCCCGGACAACTCCACCGCGCTGATAATGACGCAGAGCGGCGGCGAGCGGCCAACGGTGATTATCACCACGCCCGCCATCGGCAACGTACCGCCGCGCCCGGTGCTGATGTTCAGCTGCGTGGACAACATCACCCGGATGCAGGTGGCGCTGACCCACGCCATGACGCCGGACAGCATCGACGTGACGCTGACCGCCGATACCCGACAGATTCGGTCGCGCTGGTTTATCCGCGAAAACGGCACCCTGCTGGAGTCCAGCCGGGGCTTATCCGGCATCGACGAAATAAAACAACTTTTCGGCGCAAAAACGCTGACCATTGATACCGGCACCGACAGCGCAGCCGGAAAACTGACGTTTAACATTGATGGACTGGCAAAAACCATCGCGCCGCTGCGTGAAGCCTGTCACTGGGCGGGAGAATAATATGGACTTACGCGACCCGAATACCTGGATTTCGCACCTGCTGGAAAATCTGCCGGATGACAAACTGGCCTGCGCGCTGAAAGACGATGATCCTGACTGGGAATATATCGACGGCGAAATGCTTAAACTCGGCTCGCTGGCGCACAGTCAGCTGGATATCCCGGAAATTCAGCGCCGGGGGCTGGTGATTCTGGCCTCGGAAAGCAAGGATTTTCGCCTGCTGGCCCATCTGCTGCGCACCCTGCAACATGCCGGCGATCCGCTGCTGGCGCTGCGTCTGCTGGCGCTGTACGTGGAGCATTACTGGACGGTGGCGGCACCACAAAATGCGGCACATAAACAGCGTTTCGCCACCCAGGTGCTGAAACGCTTTGAAACCGGCGTGGAGAGTTTCGCAGAGACAGCCCGTACCGCGCAGCGCGACAGCCTGCTGGCTGAACTGGCGAAACTGGCGCAGCGCTGGCAGGAGCAGAATATCCCGGCGCTGGCACAGGCCGTCGATGACCTCTCGTCGCAGTATCGCCGGGCATTTCGCGGGGCCGCCCCGGTGCCGCCAGCGGCTGGCCCGTCCACGCCTCCGGCTCCGGTTTCGGCCACGCCGTCCGCCCCGGTATCCCCGTCTGCGCCTGCGGCGACGACGGCGCCACCGGTGGATATCGACAGCCATGACGACAAAGCCTGGCGCGACACGCTGCTGAAAGTGGCCGCCATTCTCTGTGAGCGCCAGCCGGATTCACCGCAGGGCTACCGCCTGCGCCGCCATGCGTTATGGCAGGCCATTACATCCGTCCCCCAGGCCGAAAGCGACGGGCGCACACCGCTGGCGGCGGTGCCTGCCGACATGACCGCCGATTACCAGGCGCGGCTGAACAACGCCGATCTGGCGCTCTGGCAACAGGTGGAAAAAAGCCTGCTGCTGGCCCCGTACTGGCTCTATGGTCATTACCTTTCAGCGCAGGCCGCACAACGCCTGGGCTACACCAGCGCGGCAGAAGCCATCCGGGATGAGGTGGTTCGCTTTCTCGCCCGCCTGCCGCAACTTGCCACCCTGCTGTTTAATGACCGCACACCGTTTATCAGCGAACAGACAAAACAGTGGCTGGCGGCGTCTCCGGGCAGTCAGACAGCCCCGATGGTGCGGACCAGTGAAGACACCGAGGCCGTCCGCCAGTGTTTCAGCGAGCAGGGGCTGGAGGCCACGCTGCGATACTTGGAAACCCTGCCGGAAGGCGATCCGCGCGATCGGTTCCACCGGCAGTATCTTGGCGCGCAACTGTTAGAAGAAGCCGGGATGGCGCAACTGGCACAGCAACAGTACCGGATGTTGTTTAAAGCAGGGCTGCGCATGACGCTGGCTGAATGGGAGCCGTCCCTGCTGGAACAACTGGAAAACAAACTCACGGCAGAACAGTAAGAGACAACAGGAGTTTTTGTGTTCAGATTACCGACCCCCCGATTATTCAGCACACTGAGATCGGCACTCAGACCGGCAATGCCCCGGTTTAAGGTTTCTGCCGCCTGGCTGCTGGCGCTGGCGTGGATTTTGCTGCTGGTATGGTTCTGGTGGAAAGGTCCGTCATGGACGCTCTACGAGCAGCGCTGGCTGGCCCCGCTGGCGAACCGCTGGCTGGCCACCGCCGCCTGGGGGTTGATTGCGCTGACGTGGCTGACCGTCCGGGTCATGAAGCGCCTGCAACTGCTGGAAAAACAGCAGCGCCAGCAACGGGACGAGGCGCAGGATCCGCTCAGCGTGGAACTGAACACCCAGCAACGCTATCTCGATCACTGGTTACTGCGTCTGCAACGCCATCTCGACAGCCGCCGCTATCTGTGGCAGCTACCGTGGTATATGGTCACTGGCCCGGCGGGAAGCGGTAAAACCACGCTGCTGCGCGAAGGGTATCCGTCCGACATTATTTATGCCCCGGAGGCGCTGCGGGGCGTGGAGCAGCGCCGGTATGTTATCCCGCATGTGGGAAAACAGGCGGTGATTTTTGACGCTGACGGCCTCCTCTTTGAGCAACAGGATGCGGATATACTGCATCGCCGCCTGTGGACCCATATGCTGGACTGGCTGGCGCAAAAACGCGCCCGGCAGCCGCTGAACGGCCTGATACTGACGCTGGATCTGCCCGATCTTCTGACCGCCGACAAGCCACGCCGTGAGCACCTGTTGCAGATCCTGCGCGGACGTTTGCAGGATATACGCCAGCATCTTCACTGCCAGCTCCCCGTCTATGTGGTGCTGACCCGGCTGGATCTACTGCACGGTTTCGCCGCCCTGTTTCAGTCACTGGACCGCAACGATCGCGACGCCATTCTTGGCGTCACCTTTACCCGTCATGCCCATGAAAATGACGACTGGCGTACAGAACTGAATGCCTTCTGGCAGACATGGGGCGAACAGTTGAATAACGTCCTGCCGGAGCGGATGTTAGCCCCCGGCTCCCGCAGTTCCCTGTTCAGCTTTGTCCGCCAGATCCAGGGGGGCCGCGAGCCGCTGATCGCCCTGCTGAACGGGCTGCTGGACGGGGAAAATATGGATGTGATGCTGCGCGGCGTGTACCTCACCTCCTCCCTGCAACGCGGCCAGATAGACGATATTTTTATGCAGTCCGCCGCCCGTCAGTTCCGGCTGGGCAGCAGTCCGCTGACCGCCTGGCCGCTGGTGGACACGTTACCGTATTTCACCCGTAATCTGTTTCCGCAGACCTTACTGGCTGAGCCGAACCTCGCCAGTGAAAGCCGCGTCTGGCTGATGCAGTCCCGCCGCCGGTTGTCCGTGTTTTCCGCCACTGGCGGCATCGCCGCCCTGCTGCTGATTATCGGCTGGCATCACTATTACAATAACAACTGGCGTTCCGGCATCACCGTACTGGAGCAGGCCAAAGCTTTTATGTCGGTTCCGCCACCGCAGGGTATGGACGATTATGGCAACCTGCAACTACCGTTACTTAACCCGGTGCGTGACGCCACGCTGGCCTACGGCGACTGGGGCGATCGCAGTCGTCTGGCCGATATGGGATTATATCAGGGCAGGCGTGTCGGCCCATATGTGGAGCAGACCTACCTGCAACTGCTGGAGCAGCGTTACCTGCCCGCCCTGTTTAACGGCCTGGTCAAAGAGATGAATGCCGCGCCTGCGGAGAGCGAGGAGAAGCTCGCGGTATTGCGCGTTATCAGAATGCTGGAAGATAAAAGCGGACGCAGCGACGAGGTGGTGAAGCAGTATATGGCGAAACGCTGGAGCGATAAATTTCACGGCCAGCGCGATATTCAGGCACAGCTAATGTCTCATCTGGACTACGCGCTGAAACACACCGACTGGCACGCGGAGCGTCAGGCAGGCGACGGCGACGCCATCAGCCGCTGGACGCCGTATGACAATCCGGTCGTGGCGGCGCAGAAAGAGCTCAGCAAACTGCCCGTCTACCAGCGCGTTTACCAGAGTCTGAAAACGCGGGCGATGGGCGTGCTGCCCGCTGATCTGAACCTGCGTGACCAGGTGGGCGCCACGTTTGATCAGGTCTTTACCTCCGGGGATGATAATAAGCTCATTGTTCCGCAGTTCCTCACCCGTTACGGTCTGCAAAGTTATTTTGTCAAACAGCGCGACGCGCTGATCGAACTGACGGCGATGGATTCCTGGGTGCTGAACCTGACCCGCAGCGTGAAATACAGCGACGCCGACCGGGCGGAAATCCAGCGCCAGCTCACTGAACAGTATCTCAGCGACTACACCGCCACCTGGCGCGCCGGAATGGACAACCTTAACGTGCGCAATTACGAATCCATTGCGCAACTGACCGGGGCGCTGGAGCAGATCATCAGCGGCGATCAGCCGCTCCAGCGGGCGCTGACGGCACTGCGCGACAACACGCAGCCTGCCGTTCTCTCTGAAAAACTGGATGACAAGGCGCTTCAGGAGGCGATGGCGGAGCCGGATTACCAGTTGCTGACCCGCCTGGGGCATGAATTTGCCCCGGAAAACAGCACGCTGGCGGTACAGAAAGACAAAGAAAACACTCTCCAGGCGGTCTATCAGCAACTGACGGAGCTGCACCGTTACCTGCTGGCTATTCAGAACGCGCCGGTGCCGGGAAAATCAGCGCTGAAAGCGGTGCAGCTACGGCTGGATCAGAACAGCAGCGATCCTATTTTCGCCACCCGCCAGATGGCGAAAACCCTGCCTGCCCCGCTCAACCGCTGGGTGGGCAAGCTGGCGGATCAGGCCTGGCATGTGGTGATGGTGGAGGCAGTTCACTATATGGAAGTGGACTGGCGCGACAACGTGGTCAAACCCTTTAATGAACAACTCGCCGACAATTATCCGTTTAACCCACGCTCACAGTCAGATGCGTCGCTGGATGCGTTTGAACGCTTCTTTAAACCGAATGGCGTACTGGATACCTTTTATCAGCAGAACCTGCGTCTGTTTATGGAAAACGATCTGAGTCTGGAGGACGGGGATAACAACGTGATTATTCGTGAGGATGTCCGGGAGCAACTGGATACCGCACAGGAAATCCGCGAGGCGTTTTTCAGCAGACAGAACGGCCTGGGCGCGCAGTTTGCCGTGGAAACTGTGTCGCTTTCCGGCAACAAACGGCGCAGCGTGCTGAATCTGGACGGGCAGTTAGTGGACTACAGCCAGGGCCGCAATTACACCGCCCATCTGGTCTGGCCGAACAACATGCGTGAAGGCAATGAAAGTAAGCTGACGCTGATAGGCGTCAGTGGCGGCGCGCCGCGCAGCATCAGTTTCAGCGGGCCGTGGGCGCAGTTCAGGCTGTTCGGCGCCGGGCAACTTACCGGCGTTCAGGAGGGGACATTCAGCGTGCGCTTTAACGTGGACGGCGGAGCGATGGTGTACCGGGTACATACCGATACGGAAGATAACCCCTTCACCGGCGGGCTGTTCAGTCAGTTCCGGCTGCCGGATACCCTGTACTGAGGAGGCTGAAATGAGTCAGGACGCACTCACGCACATTATTGTTACCGGCCAGGATCCGCGCGGCCTGCCGGAGTTCAGCGCCCTGCGGGAAGAGATCAACAAATCGTCTCACCCGTCGCAGCCGGAGCTGAACTGGAAACTGGTGGAATCGCTGGCGCTGGCCATTTTTAAAGCCCATGGCGTGGATCTGCACACGGCCACTTATTACACCCTGGCGCGCACCCGCACGCACGGCCTGGCCGGATTTTGCGAAGGGGTGGAGCTACTGGCGGCCATGATAAGCCACGACTGGGACAAATTCTGGCCGCAGGATGAGTCAGCCCGCACCGGGATGCTTGACTGGCTTAATTCGCGCACCGGCAATATTCTGCGCCAGCAGCTGTCCTTCTCCGGCGCGGACCTGCCGTTGCTGTACCGCACCGAACGGGCGTTACAGTTGATTTGCGACAAACTCCAGCAGGTGGAACTGAAACGCCAGCCGCATGTGGAGAACCTGCTTTATTTTGTGCAGAACACACGTAAGCGGCTTGAGCCGCCGCCGAAAAGCAGCGTGGACATTCCGCCGCAGACCACCGTCAGAACGTTGATCTACGCCCCGGAGAGCACGCAGCCCCTCACGGCGGAAAACCTTCCGCCCCTGCCTGAGTTGCCGGAAATGAAGGTGGAAGTCCACCACGGCGCGGTGGAGGATCCAGAGCCTGTCGCCAGGGCCACGTCAGGCCGGACTATAAAAGGCTTTATGGCCGGTGTCGTCTGCGCTGCGGCTGTCGCAGCCGCACTCTGGTGGTGGCAGGTGTACCCGATGCAACAGCAACTGGCGCAGGTAAGGGACACGGCGCAGGGCGCGGCAATGCTCTGGCTGGCCTCGCCTGAACTGGACAGCTACGGGCAGCGGTTACAACAGCTTCCCGACGCCTCGCCGCTGCAACTGCTGGAGGCGGGGATGCAGATGATGCATACCGCAGACAGCCGCTGGCCGGAGAGTCTGCAACAGCAGCAGGCAACAGCGCAGTGGAATGAAATCCTGAAAACCCGCGCGCAAAGCAGCCCACAAATGCGCGGCTGGCAGCAGGCGCGCCAGAATCTGCGTGACTTTGCTGACCTGATGATGCAGCGGGAAACGGAGAAGCAGGGCTTTACCCTCTCCTATATTAAAACGGTGACCTGGCAGGCGGAACGCCTGCTGAACCAGGAAACGCCGCTGGAGTCCCTGCTGACGCAGTACCAAGATGCCCGCGCTCAGGGACGGAATGCGGAGGTGCTGGAAAAACAAATTAATGAACGGCTGGATGGGGTGTTAAGCCGCTGGCTGTTGCTGAAAAACAATGTAGTGCCGGAAACGGCAACTAAAGCCCCCCCCGAAAATAATAGTTAAATCAAGGAGATTAACATGGCCAATTTAATTTATTTAACACTGAACGGTGAAAAGCAAGGATTGATTTCAGCAGGTTGTTGTTCCCTCGACTCTATCGGTAATAAAGCACAGTTACTGCACCTTGATCATATTATGGTATATGAACTGACACATGGGTTAAGTCGGGATCAAAATGTCAATCATCATTCAGTTACGATAAAAAAACCTGTCGATAAATCATCTCCTTTACTGGGAAAAGCAATTAACGATAATGAAATATTGACCTGCACTTTTGATTTTTATCGAACAAATCGATTTGGTATTAATGAAAAATATTACAAACTGGAATTAAAAAACGCCCGAATTAGTGATATTAATTTCTCGATTGCGCATGTAGTCATTGACAGTGAAGCACAACCTCAGGAAAGTATTTCTTTTATATATGAATCCATAAACTGGGAACACTGTATTGCCGGGACCAGTGCATTCAGTTTATGGGATGAGAGGGTGTTTTAGTAAAAATTTTACAAATGAATGGAGGGTTGCACATGGTAAATCGCACAGCATCGGCACACAAAGGCATCCCAACAACAGAAAATCCGAGGGAAAGACCCCAGGTAAATACCCGGACAACAGGGAAAGGGTCTGGACACCCTCCCAAAAAACTCAGTCCTCTTGATGAGTGGAAGGCTGGCCGGGAAAAAGCGATTGGCAATCCTGACTGGTATATTTATGATAATACAATCAGGAAACTTGTATCTGAGATTAATCGGCATTTATCAACATCTAAAAACATCGAAAAATATAAGCCGCTGGACTGGAAATTGATTAAGGCAATGATATGGACTGAAACAGGTGCGGCGGTAGCGGCGTGGAAAACGAGACCAATACAGATAGGAAACACAGGAGATGAAGGGATCAAAGAAGTGGTTATTCCTGCTCGCCCTAGAAAGTACAACATCATAATTCCGAAAACATGGAACACATATTTAATCAATAAGACAGATCTTATAAGGAGCAATCCAGAATATAACATCCGGGCGGGCATTGCTCTTTTAATGATAAAAATGTCAGAAACAGAAAAAGATAAAATTGTTTATGACAATGAAAATGAAGATACCTATGAAGTTGTTGAGGGTGATCGTGGTTATAGCTCCATAGCCAAGAAAATAGGTACAACACAGAGTGTTCTTACTAAACTGAATGGCGTTAAAGTCATTCACCCCGGAGATAAACTTAAGTATAAGAAAGCGCATCTGGAACAGTATATACCAGGATGGCTTTTATTTACACCTGAAAACATTCAAAAACAATATAATATAGACCCAACAAAAGCACAACCTGGTCATAGAGGGGATCACACCTATGCGGATAAAATCAGATTCACATACGCTCTCATTGTCGCAGATGAGAGTAAATAACGTTTACAAGGAATAATCAATGAACATAAAAAAAATTCTATGTCTTTTTCTTATATGTGGTGCAGCCAATGCGCATAACATCGATCCTGCGAAATGCAATAATGAGATACAACAGGATGACGTCTATTGGTGCCTTATGGATAAATACCAGCAAAGTGTTATCGCTTTAAAAAAAGAAGAAATTAATGCACAAAAAAGGCTGGAAAGATTCGATAAAAATGAAGGAAAGGAAAGAGGCCTTAATGAAGATGGGACTCTTGCATACGATTCTAACATTCACCTTGCAAGAATAACCTTCCCCGAACTTCATCGTTATTTTATCATTTACAGGGAAAAACAATGCGGCTATGCATCACTTAGTATTGGATCGCTTTCCGGTTATAGGGTTCCAATATCTTCATTATATTGTAAAACCGAGATGAATATTTCACAAATAAAATGGCTTAACGATTATATATAGAGGTTATTATGCGCAAGAAGTTCCTTATTATAATTAATTTCATTATGGCATTTTTTTACTGTAACTATTTATTTGCAGAAAATGTTAACCATATCGTTATTTATGATATGCCGCAAGACTTACGGGATTTTTTTGAAACCGCTGATTCCTGTGAAGGATGGATAAGGGATTTTGATGTTCGTCAAGAAAAATTGACTTATCAGTTTGTAGAGGATTCGATTAAAAGAGACTGCTCAAACATTGAAAATAAATTACTCTCGATGAAAAACAAATACAAGAATAATAAAGATTATTCAGCAAGACTAACGGTCTATGATGATACCATCATAATATATGACGAGTATAAAAAGGCGCAAATAAAAAATGAAAGTAATGAGTGATTTTGCGACTATCATTTAATGAGCTAGTGGATGTAGTTATAATGGCGGAGGAGATTCTAAGTATGCAGAAAAATTGCCTTATGTATATGCATTATTTACCTCTGCAACAGGAAATAAAAATCAATGATTAGTATTGCACGGATTTTTATAATATTAGCCACGTTGATATTTAGCTTTTCCTCAATCCATAGTACATATGCAAATAATGTTTATTATCCCAGTAAGAACAACTGTGAATCAGGAGAAGAGGCGGAACTTGTCGACTGCCTGAGAAATGAAGTAATTGAAAGCACTATAACGCTGAGAAAGGCCGAAGAAAATATCAGATTACGTATAAACAAATGGTCTGAAGTCAAAAATGCAGCACTGGATGATGCTATCCCGATTGCACTCTACAGACTGGATAAATCTAATCAAGAGTTTATTCGTTATCGTCTTGCTCAGTGCTCGTTTGCAGAATCATGGGGAAATGGTGTGGGGAGTTTTACTCGCATATATTTCTGTATGGCTGAACTAAACAAACAAAGAGCCGAACAATTGATGCATGCTGATATTCCTAATTATACAGAGGATACGAAATAATCATGACCCGTTTACTGTTATGCTTTTTACTTTTTGTGTGCAACTCATCATATTCACGCGAGGAGCCAGAATATTCAAAAACATATACCCCAGACGAGTATTATTATTTATCTTCTAAAATCCCAAAAGAAGTTCGTCAACTGATAATGAACGTAAATATGGCCCCCCCCTCGCCGCCATATTCAAGAAAGAGCTCGTACAGAAGTACGGGCTTTTTGCTTATATATCCCCCAAACCAAGGGGGGATGAGAACCACCGACCGGGGTTCGACACAAAAACGCCGGGAGCGTTTTTGAACAGAGCTTGCTCTGGCCCCGAAGGGGCGAGGTCCAGGGATGGGCTGAGTAGCGGCGCAGCCAGCTGGACAGACGACGAGCCTGCGAGGAGACTGCCCGAAGGGCGAGCGAAGCGAGTCAATTCCCCCTTACCGGCATCTTCAAAAAAGAGCCTGTACGAAAGTATCAGACGACTGACAAACCTTGATGCCGAAATGCGCTTCGCTTTTCCAACTGCCAAAACCATCGTTCCCGGAGGTTGGGTGGAACGGCGCGTAACCCAACATTCATACCCAATACCGCAATGTTGGGTTTCGGTTTCGCCTCACCCAACGTTGCCACGTCGGATAATGTGTAACCGCACAACAGGTTTGTCATCAAGCTCGGCTTTTTTCGCATATTGCAATTCAGCCAACCTCACATAAAGTTCATCAAGATTACTGGCGGCGTCTCCTGGCGCATAGAAGAACGGCCCACTAATGAAGGTCGTTTCCATAATTCCAGACATTAAAATTTTTCGCGTCTCTGCATAGAGTGCTAGCATAATATCCCCTTTATATTTATGGACAACAAAATGAGTGTGCTTTGTGTGGTTGTCTTAACCTACGTAAAACCATTGCATGAAATTGATGCGCAAATCCCTGCACATGTGGAATGGCTAAAAAAAGGTTATGCCGATGGACTTTTTCTGGCTTCCGGGCGAAAAATTCCGCGCACAGGAGGCGTAATACTTGCAAACTATGATGACGCGGATGTACTGCAAAACTATCTGGCACAAGATCCTTTTCGCTTGTCTGGCGTAGCTAAAGTCGATTTGATTCCTTTTGAACCCACAATGATGGTCACGGAATTAAAAGCGGTCTTATAACCAAAAACAACAAAGCCCGACAGTCGGAGTTCACACCAGAACAACGGGCTTTTTTCATATATGTGACCCGTCCATTGCCGGATGGCGGCACAGTTCACGGGCGCCTTATCCGGTCTACATAAGCGCAGCGCCACCGGCCAATAACACCACCATCCGGCTTTCAATTTTAGCCAAGAATTTCAGTGAGTTTAACTTTGCGCCCCTCGTTTGAGGAAAGCGTCGCAGCATCAGCGGTAGCAATAGCATTTGTCGCCGCTTCTCCCGTTAGCAATTTAGCAAACTCCTCGCTTGGCTCCAGACCGTTTATCACATCATGCAAGTACTGCATCTCCAGTTTCATAATTGATGAGAGCCACATCGGCGTACGTTTACCGGGTTTACCATAAGCGATTGCGCCATCCATCTCGCTGGATATGTTACCGTTGCGACGATCATCATCCTCCGCCTGGCTTTCATGCACAAGAAAGTGTGTTTTTTTGCCCGCTTTTATTAGATAACCAGCCGTGTTTTGCATATCAATGAGAATTGCACCTGTCGTGCCCTCAATTAATACATAGTGCTCAGGGTAGTGGAACGATGATCCCCACTGAAGTGTCGCGAAACGACCGCTTTCAAACTCAAGGGTGATTAGGACAACATCATCTTCATCACCAAATTTTTCACCTTTGTGCGCAACATTCCCCGCCGCCATTGAAACCAGGGATGGGGTTTCATCCATGATGAACAGTGTACAATCTAGCTCGTGAATGTGATGGTACAGATGCCCACCTGACTTTGCGCGAATCTTCTTCCATGAGATCTCATCCTGCACGTCTTCAAAACCATTACGTTTAGTGTGAACTTGTGTAACTTCACCAATTTCACCAGCTTTGATGAGCGCTTTAGCGTGGCGAACCCCGTGAAAAAAGTTCATAACGTGACCCGCCATAAAGGTAACACCAGCTTCTTTGCAGGCATCAACCATATCCTTACAATCCTGGTAATTTAAGGCGATAGGTTTTTCACAAAACACGTGTTTACCCGCTTTAGCCGCCGCAATGACTGGCGCTTTATGTAAGTAATTTGGTGAAGCAATAATTACGCAATCCACATCAGGATGGGAACAAAGCGCCTCCATCGTTGCAGTGGCGACACAGTTCAACTCTTTCGCTATCGGAGCCGCATTTACCGGATCGTAAATCGCAGTGATTTTCGCCCCTTCAACCTTAGACATAAATCGCGCCAGTTCAGCGCCAAAATAACCTGTACCTACAACACCGTATTTCGTCATCATTTATCCTCTATTAAAATTCTTTTGTTGATTGAAAACTTTCACGACGTGCTTTTAGTCTATCCGGAATGGATAGGCCAATAATGAGTAGAATTGTTGCGGTCCAGAAAGCAACAATGAACGTTAGCGCAGCGCCTAGCCCCATTGTTATTCCAAGCCAGGTCGCCGCCATTGAATTGAATGTGCCTGATGTCGCAGCAAGATTATAAATCAGCCCGGTACCCAAACCACGAACCTCAAGAGGAAAGTAGTCGTAGAGAAATTTGGGAACCAACCCGCCAACACCTACGTTAGTCGCCATTAAACCGAATAAACATGCGCCCAGCAGTAAATAATTATCTTGCGGAATTCTGAATAACGGGAAAATGAATAAAAAGGACATGAGAAGACCAATGCTGAACGTTTTCTTCAAACCAATTCTATCTGCGCACAGACCCCAAACGATATTTCCCAATACAGTGCCGAATGCCGCCGCCGTCATTAAATTAGAGACCACGCCCGTATCAAAGCCCTCTCCCGCCAAATATGTAGGCAGTAGACCAAAGATCGGCCAGTTTGCGCCAAAAATAGAGAACAGAACAATAAATACACACTAATGTCAGTGGAAATTGAGCTCGATTAAATAGCCCTTTCATTGACAAAGAGAAAACTGACCAGGCACTTTGTGAATGCTTTCCGGGACCACTGAGTTTAGCTTCTTCCCACTCTTTAGATTCAGGAGCCCTGGCCCGGATGTAGATTACTAAAAGAACGGGTAGCAAACCGACAAAAAAAGCAGCACGCCAACCATACGCTTCGGCAAATGACGGCATAAAATAGGCTGCTATGATGTTACCAATACCGAAACCTGAAACCAGAAATGCGCTCGCTTTAGATTTTAAATGCTTTGGCCAACTTTCCACGGCATAAGTAGAAGCGCAAGCATACTCCCCCGCCATCCCCATACCGACAATGAAGCGACTAAGCGTCAGCATAATTACACCGGAAGCCAGGCCACTTAACCCTGTACCTACAGAATAGGCAACTATCGACCACATCATTAACGGCTTACGGCCAAATTTGTCTGCCAGCAGACCAAATAGCGCCCCGCCAAATGGTCGCCCAATAAAGGCCGCTGTGGCAAGGAATGCGCCCTCCATATCTGTCAATCCTAAGTCAGCCTTGATCAGATACATAATGTAGAAAATCAGCATAAAGTCGAAGCCATCAAAAACGTAACCCAGCCATGCTGAAAATAAAGCATTTTTTTGTGGACGTGTTATCTCGCTATACCACGGGAAGAATTTTACTATCACAATAAAACCCTTATTTGCTGTTACCGTCTGAAATGCTTACGGAATTAATTTTTAAGTCATATCAATTGCCGAATAAGACACTATCAATCGGCACTTTCCGACAACCGCCTGAGATCGTAGCTATGTAAGGCGTATATTCATTGTTTATCATCCTTATTCGTAGCTACGTTAAGGACGTGAATACTCAAGACAAAGTCTAACGTTCTGTAACGTAGCTACGGGCTATAAGATTATCGATATGAATACTAAGCAAAGATTAGTACAGTAACTCTTTAACCTTTCTCAAAAGTGGTATTGTAATCCAACGCGATAACGGGTCTGTCTCTCATCGGTATTATTTCTCACCGCTACATTTCCGACCTCAACGTATGGTGTAAATGACTTATTCAGTTTCCAGGCTAAAGCCACATTATGTTCATAGTTTGTTTTTTTGTTATCAAATTTAATTTGATCGCTATCCATCCAGGTAAAGTTATATTCTAATTTCAACTCATCAAAAACATAACCTATATAAGTATCAAATCTATTCGTTTTCTCATCATCACTATAGTTAGCTGTCTTCCTTGCATAGTCATAACGGTAACGACCAGCCATATAAACACCAGAATCAAAATTATATTGCCCCCTTAAATAAGGCTTATAAATTGAAGTGTCTGGACCGCTTTCAAATATAAATCCAGGCTGCAAAACAAAATTGTCCGTAACTTTATAATTATAACTTACGCCCAGTTCTATAGCGTTTGCGACGAGATCGCTTAAATGCTTATCCTGCTCACCATCTACTCCTCCCGATTTAACGCTGGCATCGACATAAAAACCAATGCCGTTAGGAAGCTTTTCAATTATAGCAATACGGTCTTTATTAATTCTGGTTCTATCAGCATATTCATGCCGATAATCAAGGGTTGCCGCTTGTAGATATGATGAAAATGCTATAAACGAAACCATACCCAGAAGATATTTGTTGATTTTCATAAAATACTCCGCTCATCAATTAACTTTATTTTTGTATTTAAAAATTATTTTATTAATAAATTACCATCACGCATGGTAAAGGAGGTTACAGACGAAACAGGTTTCCCTTTAGCATTTTCACCACCAATAAGGAAAACTTCATCACCATAACTTACTGATACACCATAGCCGAGAGGTTGTTTCATTTTACCCATATATTGCCAATGGCCATTAACCAAACCATAGACTTCATCTCGCCATTTTTTATTTATTCCTTCGTGGGAATAAAACTTTCCATTGGTATAATTTTGTTTTGCTCCCGGAAAATTCGCGCCACCACCGACAAGCAGGACACCGTGACTATAGCCCGAAAATGCTCCGGCCAACCCTTCTTGCTGTTGTTCTCCAGGCGATGGCGGTAACTGGCTGTTCTTCAACCATGTTAGCTTATCGTTATCCCACATGGCGCGGTAAATCACATCGGTACGTAAACCCGGTTTGAGCTCACCATTAATCAGCATCAGGAAATTATTTTCCATTACCGATGACGATCCTGCCGTCCCCGCGCCTGGCAGCTCACCGGCATTCTTCCATGTGTTCTCTTTAGCATTGTAGATAAATACGATTTTATTAAAAAAATAATCTTTGGCAGGTTTATTAAAATAATTATAGATGACTTTATTTTTTTCACTTTCATCCGCAGCTTCTATATCAATAAAATACTTATCAAAGATATGCTCATTAACCCCTCCGGTAATAAGTACCATCGTTTCGTTTAATTTTACTCCCGTATGCCCTGTTAATCCAACTGGAGATATAGTGTCAACTTTTTGCCATGTATTTTTCACCGGTGAGTATTTGTACACATCGCTATAAACCTGCAACGGTGATTCACTGTTTTTTTTCCCTACGCCACCAAAAACATAAAGCTCATCATTTAAAAATACCGACACTGATTGCTCACGAGCTCCACTAGGAAACGACTTTATACGCTCCCAGTCTTTATGTTGCTTTTTAAGATCAATTTTATACCAGGATGTCCCTGCGGTACCTAAGCCGACATAAATCACGCCATTATTATCAATAGCGCCAGTACCATTTTTCAGTGGTTCTGGTATATCAGGAAGCGTCGTTGCATATCCTGATGTGGTGATAGCGACTGATAAACATAGCGCCATTAGCGTCATCATTTTCTTAAAATTTTTCATCTGCATCCCCATGCGAAGAAATACAATTGGAGTAAAGCTTCATCATTAGTGATCTTATGGTGCACAATTTCAACAATGATAATGACAAAATGTGACCAAGCGCTAAAAATAATTACATGAGGTTATCATGTGCGAGGTAAAAGCACACCATGGTGATGTTAGAAGTGATTATGGGTGACCTGTTATGGTCAAACTCATTAGTGATAGCATTCGAATAAATACAACAAGAATTATGTGATGCATTTCATACTGGCTATCCCGTGGCGTATAAGCTCCTTCTGAGCATTTTATCTTTATGCCGGAAGCAGTTAATAAAATACAGCATGCTGCCGTCAGAGTGAATTGTATTTGTCTTGTAGCTTCAGGTTATAGCCTCAAATCCGCTGGCGCAGTAATTGAATAACAAACATACCTTATGACTGTGTTCACATTTTTCTATCTTTTTGCTTGATGCAGCAACACTCCACAACATAATATAAAACGGAGCAAAACTTCAAAATATATAAGGCGGAACTGGATGTCACTATTAGCCAGGCTGGAACAAAGTGTACACGAAAACGGTGGGCTGATTGTCTCATGCCAACCGGTACCAGGCAGCCCTATGGATAAACCTGAAATTGTGGCTGCAATGGCACAGGCAGCGGCTTCGGCGGGTGCGGTCGCTGTGCGCATTGAAGGCATTGAGAATCTGCGGGCTGTTCGTCCCCATCTTTCTGTTCCTATTATTGGGATAATTAAACGTGACCTTACAGGGTCGCCAGTCCGTATCACTCCCTATTTACAGGATGTTGACGCCCTGGCGCAGGCAGGTGCCGATATTATCGCTTTTGATGCCTCATTCCGCTCTCGCCCGGTTGATATTGATAGTTTACTGACACGTATTCGCCTGCATGGATTACTGGCGATGGCAGACTGTTCAACCGTGAATGAAGGCATAAGTTGCCATCAGAAAGGAATCGAATTCATTGGTACAACACTGTCTGGCTATACCGGCCCCATCACGCCGGTTGAGCCAGATTTGGCAATGGTGACACAACTGAGCCATGCAGGTTGTCGTGTTATTGCCGAGGGGCGCTATAACACGCCTGCACTGGCGGCCAATGCTATTGAGCATGGTGCCTGGGCAGTTACCGTTGGTTCCGCTATCACCCGTATCGAGCATATCTGTCAGTGGTTCAGTCACGCAGTAAAACGCTGAACAGGAAAAGAAAATGAACACGCTTACTATTGATATGTATGTCTCAGAGAATAATCCGACGTTAATAATGCTATCGGCAAATACGATCCCCAGGCCTGAAGCCTGTTTGAACGCAATATCGGATATCTGCTATTTCAGGTATCCGGCAGGACATACGTCTGGGCATCACCATTGGTGGAGCATAAATGCTCTGCCTTTTACATCTCATGATTACCGTCATTGAGAGTAACAAAAACTATTACTTGATCTGAATATCGTATCGTCTGAATGATGGGAAGATAAAAATACACAGACGATGACCGCAACTCTACTCAAAACCATAAGCAGGAAAGAACTATGATTACACATTCTTTCGGCATCGTTAACTATCTTGTATTATTTGGCTACCTCCTGGCCATGATGTTAGTCGGTGTCTATTTTTCCAGACGGCAAAAAACAGCAGACGATTATTTTCGCGGTGGTGGCCGGGTTCCTGGTTGGGCGGCTGGGGTCAGTGTATTTGCTACTACGTTAAGCTCAATTACATTTATGTCAATTCCTGCCAAAGCGTTTACTTCCGACTGGACGTTTATCATTGGTCAGTATCTGGCTATCGCAATTTTACCGCTGGTTTTTTATTTCTATATTCCGTTTTTTCGGAAATTGAAAGTCACATCAGCCTATGAATATCTCGAAGCACGGTTCGATGTGCGCTGCCGTCTATTCGCCAGCATGTCATTTATGTTGTTTCATATCGGACGTATCGCCATTATCACTTTCCTCACCGTGCTGGCCTTGCGCCCCTTCATCGCTATAGACCCGGTGATTTTGGTACTGTTGATTAGCGTGATGTGTATCATTTATACTTGGATGGGTGGAATTGAAGGAGTAATATGGACTGATGTTATTCAAGGCCTCTTACTTTCTGGCAGCGCGATACTGATTTTTATAGTGATATGTCTCAAAGTCCAGGGCGGCATTGGTGAAATTTTTACGGTGACGCAGCAGGCGGATAAATTCTTTCCGGCTACGCAGTTCCACTGGAGCTGGACGGAAAGCACAGTACCTGTATTGATGATTGGTTTTCTGTTTGCCAATATTCAGCAATTTACTGCCAGTCAGGATGTGGTCCAACGCTATATCGTGACTGACTCCATAGAGGAAACGAAGAAAACATTACTTACAAATGCCAAACTGGTTGCTGTGATCCCTGTTTTCTTTTTTGCTATCGGCTCGGCATTGTTTGTCTACTATCAGCAACATCCACAATTATTACCGGCGGGATTCAACACTGGCGGCATTTTGCCCTTATTCGTGGTCACCGAAATGCCAGTCGGCATTGCAGGGTTGATAATCGCCGCTATTTTCGCTGCTGCGCAGTCCAGTATCTCCAGCAGCTTAAACAGCATTTCCAGTTGTTTTAATTCCGATATCTATCAGCGTTTGAGTCATAAAAAAAGAACGCCTGAAAACCGTATGAAAATAGCTAAGTTAGTTATTCTGGTCGCGGGCCTGATAAGTAGCGCGGCCTCAGTATGGCTGGTCATGGCCGATGAATCAGAAATCTGGGATGCATTTAATAGTCTGATAGGTCTGATGGGAGGGCCAATGACCGGTCTGTTCATGCTGGGCATTTTCTTTAAACGAGCAAATGCCGGGAGTGCGGTTTTAGGAATTATTATCAGCGTCATTACCGTGCTGGGCGCACGCTATGCCACTGACCTTAACTTCTTCTTTTATGGGGTCATTGGCTCGCTAAGCGTGGTGATCAGCGGCGTTATTTTCGCCCCGTTATTTGCCCCGGCACCGCCATTGACGCTGGATGAAAAACCTGAGCCAAAGGTGACATTATGATTTCATGATACCACGCTATACCGACACAGCACACGGTGACGCCAACGCGCGGGGCGACAATACCGGGCCAGATATAAACCATCCGTCAGATGGCGCGCTATAAACACCGTAAGAGCAAACAGATTACTCTCCAGTGATGTTCTGTCATAAGTTGGCAACGCGATGTAAATATTCCCCCTCCTTTACTTACATCGCGCTTTTTTTCATGCCGCAGACTTGATAGGCTCTGCTCTGTTCGATATTGCAGGCTTTGTGCCGCAATCAGCCCTCAAGAGCAGGAACTATATGGAGCCTCAACCCCCACGTCTTAAACCCGGAAAAATCCTTGACACTCTGGGTGCTATGCAAAAAAGCCTGACACGTGCCTCCCAGCGTATTGCGCAATATATTTTAGCCTTCCCCAGACAGGTGACACAGTCATCTATTGCCGATTTGTCGCGCGACACACAGGCCGGAGAAGCCACGGTTATTCGCTTTTGTCGCACCCTGGGCTATAAAGGTTTTCAGGATTTTAAAATGGACCTGGCCATTGAACTTGCCACTACCGAGTCTGATGACAGTAGTCCTCTACTGGATGCCGAAGTTAGCGAATCCGATGATGCCCACGCCATTGGTTTAAAATTGCAGAACACCATTAGTAATGTATTGTCTGAAACGCTAAATCTGCTTGATATGCAACAGGTTCTCGGTGTCGTGGACGCCCTACGTCACTGTCACTCAGTTTATATCTTTGGTGTGGGCTCATCGGGGATCACGGCGCTGGATATGAAACACAAGCTAATGCGTATTGGTTTACGGGGCGATGCGGTAAGCAATAACCATTTTATGTACATGCAGGCTACGCTATTAAAAGCAGGCGATGTCGCGATGGGTGTCAGTCACTCGGGCACATCGCCAGAAACAGTGCATTCACTCCGATTGGCCCGACAGGCTGGCGCCACCACAGTCGCCATTACCCATAATCTGGGTTCTCCATTATGTGAAGAGGCCGATTTTTGCCTGATCAATGGTAATCGGCAAGGAATGTTGCAGGGTGACTCGATCGGTACGAAAGCCGCGCAGCTTTTCGTCTTTGACCTGCTCTATACCCTTCTTGTACAGTCCTCGCCGGAACAGGCCCGAGAAAGCAAATTACGGACAATGAATGCCCTGGACATGACAAAATAATTCCCTTCACGTACAGGCGTCATTTTCCTTTTTTGTCCATGAGTCTGCTGGACGCTTTATAGACAACAAAGCCCGGTCTCCCGGGCTCTGAAAGTCAATGCTATATTAGCTGTATGCGTGGAGCGTTCGCTGACAAAGCGCCGAGCGCACGCAGTCGTCTTTGTTGAAATGCACAATCCCTACCATTTCATCTTCTTCAAAGCGTTCCAACGCATCGCTCAATCCGGAACGCACGCCGCGCGGCAGGTCGCATTGCGTAATATCGCCATTGACAATGACCGTGACATTTTCGCCTAGTCGCGTCAAAAACATTTTCATTTGCGCCGCAGTCACATTTTGCGCCTCGTCGAGGATCACGACCGCATTTTCAAAAGTACGCCCACGCATATAGGCGAACGGGGCAATTTCTACCTTACCGATTTCCGGGCGCAAACAATATTGCATAAAGGACGTGCCCAACCGTTTAAGCAGGACATCGTAGACGGGACGAAAATAAGGCGCAAATTTTTCAGCGATATCACCGGGCAAAAAACCAAGATCTTCATCAGCCTGCAATACCGGACGCGTCACAATGATCCTCTCGACGTCCTTATGAATCAATGCTTCTGCCGCCTTTGCCGCACTGATCCATGTTTTTCCACAGCCGGCTTCGCCGGTCGCAAAAATAAGCTGTTTACTGTCGATAGCGTTCAGATAATGCGCCTGTGCTTCATTTCGCGCCTTAACAGGCGAGGTATCGCGACTATCGCGCGCCATGCCAATGGCTTCTACTCCGCCCATCTGTACCAGTGACGTGACCGATTCTTCTTCACGTTGCTTATGACTACGCGAATCTCGTCTCAACACACGCTTTGCTTCACGACGAGCTTTGATCACTGCTTTTTGTCTTCCCATGGATAGCACCTTGAGTTGTAGGTATACATCACCCGCGTTCTCTTGAACGCGATTATGCGCACACACATCTGAGGGTTGGCTTCCTTGTAAGCCTTAGCTTGCTTTTTGAAACGACGCCACACACGGCTACGCGCACCACATATGACGTCATGGGTATGGACAGTAAGAGAAATGATGAGAGCTTTTAAGATGACAAGACCACCACCGGAGAGAGAATGTCCGTACAGGGTGTTGTAACTACTGTAAACAATGTGTCCTGGTGCGGACATTACCATTCGCGATCTCCATAGTGAGTGACCATCACTGCCGGGGAACTACCGCTATTACTACTAAGTACAACACAAAACATCAATAATGCAACAATATATTCACCAAACATTAACCAAACATTATTGCGTCATTGTCAGTCTCTTACAGAAAGATTACACAATTATTTCATTAGCAGGAGACTAAAAAAGATAATCATTAGCTACTATGGGTATTAATGGTAAAACCACCCATAACCCATTGAATATTCAACATATAAAAGGTTAAAACGGAGTAATTAACGTGTCCTCTCTCCCATCGCTAAAACGGCATTATTTATGCAAAATTTTGTGCGGCATACTTACGCCGGTAACGCTGACTCGTTTTAATTTTTGTCATTACTCTATTGCGTCAAGGCTATTGGTACCATTAACAGGCGATTTCATATATGGCCAGTTAGTGATTACTCGAGACGTATTACGCCCGCGTTAACGGCGCTCAAGGGCTAAAAATAGTTTGAGAGAGCGTCCTCATTTACCTGAACATCTTCAGTCAATCGGTACGGGACTTATCAGAGGACCAGGCAGGCGTATAACGCCGCCTGGTAAAATATGTCCGATGGCGATAATGCTATCGGACATGTCGGTTATTCCGCCTGTAGCTTCGACGGCGGCGCGGAATGATAATGCGCGTCCGCTTTTGCAAAGCGTTCCTGCATCGCTGCTGTCGGCGCTTTGCCAAGCAGGCTAAAGATTACGATCCCCAGGCTGCCGAAAATGAAGCCAGGGATAATCTCATACAGATCCAGCCAGCCATATTGTTTCCAGACGATAACCGTCACCGCGCCAATAATCATTCCCGCCAGCGCGCCGTTACGTGTCATACGCGACCACATCACAGAAAACAGGACAACAGGCCCAAATGCCGCGCCGAATCCAGCCCAGGCGTAGCTCACCAGCCCCAGCACACGGTTATCGGGGTTCGCCGCCAGCGCAATGGCGATCAGCGCTACCACCAGCACCATCACTCGCCCTACCCATACCAGCTCTTGCTGGCTGGCGCTTTTACGCAGAAAAGCCTTATATAAATCTTCCGTAATCGCGCTGGAGCATACCAGCAACTGACAGCTCAACGTCGACATCACCGCCGCCAGGATAGCAGACAGCAGAACACCGGCAATCCACGGGTTAAACAGGATCTGCGCCAGTTCAATAAATACGCGTTCTGAGTTTTGGTTCACCGCCCCGGCCAGCGCGGGGTTATTGTTAAAGTACGCAATGCCAAAGAAGCCCACCGCCACCGCGCCCGCCAGACACAGAATCATCCAGGTCATACTGATACGACGCGCATGAACAATACTGTGATGGGAATCCGCCGCCATAAAGCGCGCCAGGATATGCGGCTGACCGAAGTAACCCAGTCCCCAGCCCATCAGAGAAATAATAGCGACAAAATTCAGCCCCTTGAGCATGTCGACATTCTCGATGCTCTTTTGCTTGATCACCTCCAGCGACTCGCTAAAACCGCCTACGCCGACAATAACCATCACCGGCGTCAGGATTAACGCAAAAATCATCAGGCTGGCCTGAACGGTATCCGTCCAGCTAACGGCAAGAAACCCGCCGATAAAGGTATAAATAATGGTTGCCGCGGCCCCCGCCCACAGTGCGGTTTCATAGCTCATACCGAAGGTGCTTTCGAACAGTCGTGCCCCAGCGACAATACCTGATGCGCAATAGATAGTGAAAAACAGCAGAATGACCAGCGCGGAAATAATACGCAGGACTCGGCTCTTATCTTCAAACCGACCGGTAAAATAGTCCGGTAGCGTGAGCGCGTTATTGTTAAATTCGGTATGCACGCGCAGGCGCCCGGCCACCAGCTTCCAGTTAATCCATGCGCCTAACGTCAGGCCAATGGCGATCCAGCTTTCAGAGATCCCCGACAGAAAGATAGCGCCAGGCAGCCCCATTAACAGCCAGCCGCTCATATCCGACGCGCCGGCTGATAAAGCCGTAACAAACGGCCCCAGGCTGCGACCGCCAAGAATATAGTCATCAAAGTTTTTGGTTGAGCGCCAGGCGATAAACCCAATCAATATCATGCCAAAAATATAGACACAGAATGTCACCAACATCGGTGTGCTAATAGCCATCAAGGTTCTCCAAATTTATTTATTGGCACTACCGTAGCGTGCCGTTTTGTACCCTGCCGGAACGTGGCAAGGGTGTTATGTTTACCAGGGCGACCGTATCCTGCCGGAAGCGGTGGTTATTCACAATCGATTTAACACACCATTTACATCAAATTTGATTGCAGAGGGATACTATTTTCTCCAGGTTGCACTCTCTCACATTTTTTGCGGTTGCACCTTTTAAAAGTGTTAACTACCGCAGAGAAAATAAATCCAGATGGTTTTCCCCGTCAGACTCCCCCTTTCTTTTTTTAACAATTTATTCATTTTTAAGCTTGCAACGCAGGTCACATTTAACGCGGTTGCACAAAGTTGCAACATGGTGGATATTTTCCGCTAACTATTGGTTAGCAGATAGAGCAAATAACAGGAGTAGAGGGTATGGGAACCACCACGATGGGGGTTAAGCTGGACGACGCCACGCGCGAACGGATCAAAATGGCCGCGTCGCGTATCGATCGCACGCCGCACTGGTTAATAAAACAGGCAATCTTTAGCTATCTGGACAAGCTGGAAAATAGCGATACGCTACCGGAGCTACCTGCGCTGTTTGCCGGCGCGGCAAATGAAAGCGAGGAGCCGGTCGCGCCGCAGGATGAGCCGCATCAGCCCTTTCTGGAGTTTGCCGAACAGATTCTTCCCCAATCCGTCTCTCGCGCCGCCATCACCGCCGCCTGGCGCCGCCCGGAAACCGATGCGGTATCAATGCTAATGGAACAGGCGCGCCTGTCGCCGCCTGTCGCTGAGCAGGCGCATAAACTGGCGTATCAACTGGCGGAGAAATTGCGCAATCAAAAATCCGCCAGCGGTCGCGCGGGTATGGTACAAGGCCTGTTGCAGGAGTTTTCCCTCTCTTCGCAAGAAGGCGTAGCGCTGATGTGTCTGGCGGAAGCGCTGCTGCGTATTCCTGACAAAGCTACGCGCGATGCGTTAATTCGCGACAAAATCAGTAATGGCAACTGGCAGTCGCATATTGGCCGTAGCCCGTCACTGTTTGTAAATGCCGCCACCTGGGGGCTGCTCTTTACCGGCCGACTGGTCTCAACGCATAACGAAGCCAATCTATCGCGCTCGCTGAACCGCATTATCGGCAAGAGCGGCGAACCGTTAATCCGCAAAGGCGTCGACATGGCGATGCGTTTAATGGGCGAGCAGTTCGTGACTGGTGAAACCATTGCTCAGGCGCTGGCGAATGCCCGAAAACTGGAAGAGAAAGGGTTCCGCTATTCTTACGATATGCTGGGCGAAGCCGCGTTAACCGCCGCCGATGCGCAGGCTTATATGGTCTCTTACCAGCAAGCGATTCATGCCATCGGCAAAGCGTCTAACGGTCGCGGTATTTACGAAGGGCCAGGCATCTCAATTAAGCTGTCCGCCCTGCATCCACGCTATAGTCGTGCACAATACGATCGGGTAATGGAGGAGCTTTATCCGCGCCTGAAATCCCTGACGCTGCTGGCGCGCCAGTATGATATCGGTCTCAATATCGACGCCGAAGAGGCGGATCGTCTGGAGATCTCGCTCGATCTGCTGGAAAAACTCTGCTTCGAACCCGAACTCGCAGGCTGGAACGGCATTGGCTTTGTGATCCAGGCTTACCAAAAACGCTGTCCACTGGTCATTGATTATTTAGTCGATCTGGCCTCCCGTAGCCGCCGTCGGCTGATGATTCGTCTGGTGAAAGGCGCCTACTGGGATAGCGAAATCAAACGCGCGCAAATGGAAGGGCTGGAGGGCTATCCGGTTTATACCCGCAAAGTGTATACCGATGTCTCTTATCTGGCCTGCGCGAAAAAACTGCTCGCCGTTCCTAATCTGATCTACCCGCAGTTCGCGACCCATAACGCTCACACACTGGCGGCGATTTATCATCTGGCCGGGCAAAATTACTATCCGGGTCAGTACGAATTCCAGTGCCTGCACGGCATGGGCGAACCGCTGTATGAACAGGTCACCGGTAAAGTAGCGGACGGAAAACTTAACCGTCCCTGCCGTATTTACGCGCCGGTGGGAACACACGAAACCCTGCTGGCCTATCTGGTACGACGCCTGCTGGAAAACGGCGCCAACACCTCTTTTGTCAACCGCATCGCCGATGCCACCCTACCGCTCGATGAACTGGTGGCCGACCCGGTCGATGCCGTGGAAAAACTGGCGCAGCAGGAAGGTCAGGCTGGCATACCGCATCCGAAAATTCCGCTGCCGCGCGATCTGTACGGCGAAGGTCGGATAAACTCCGCCGGACTTGATTTAGCGAATGAACATCGCCTCGCCTCGCTTTCTTCTGCCCTGTTAAGCAACGCCATGCAGAAATGGCAGGCCAAACCTGTGCTGGAACAACCGGTGGCCGACGGTGAGATGACGCCGGTTATCAACCCAGCGGAACCGAAAGATATTGTCGGCTGGGGACGCGAAGCGACAGAAAGCGAAGCTGAACAGGCATTGCAAAACGCGGTCAATCAGGCACCGGTTTGGTTTGCGACGCCGCCGCAAGAACGCGCCGCCATTTTGCAGCGGGCGGCGGTATTAATGGAAGACCAAATGCAGCAGTTGATTGGCCTGTTGGTACGTGAAGCGGGGAAAACGTTCAGCAACGCCATTGCCGAAGTGCGCGAAGCGGTAGACTTCCTCTATTATTATGCCGGCCAAGTGCGTGACGATTTCGATAACGAAACGCATCGCCCGTTAGGGCCGGTAGTCTGCATCAGTCCGTGGAACTTCCCGCTGGCCATTTTCACCGGCCAAATCGCCGCCGCGCTGGCGGCAGGTAACAGCGTTCTGGCGAAACCGGCAGAGCAGACATCGCTGATTGCCGCCCAGGGCATTGCCATTTTGCTGGAAGCGGGCGTACCGCCGGGCGTCGTGCAACTGTTGCCGGGACGGGGAGAAACCGTCGGCGCCCAGCTTACCGCCGATGCGCGTGTACGCGGCGTGATGTTTACCGGTTCCACGGAGGTCGCGACGTTGTTGCAGCGCAACATTGCCACACGTCTTGACGCCCAGGGCCGCCCTATTCCGTTGATTGCGGAAACCGGCGGTATGAACGCTATGATTGTCGACTCTTCCGCGCTCACCGAGCAGGTAGTCGTGGATGTGCTGGCTTCCGCTTTCGACAGCGCCGGACAACGCTGTTCCGCGCTCCGCGTGCTGTGTTTGCAGGACGATATCGCCGAACATACGCTGAAAATGTTACGCGGCGCGATGGCGGAGTGTCGGATGGGGAATCTAGGCCGTCTGACGACCGATATCGGGCCGGTGATTGATAGCGAGGCCAAAGCCAACATCGAGCGTCATATCCAGACGATGCGCGCCAAAGGCCGCCCGGTTTTCCAGGCCGCGCGTGAAAACAACGATGACGCGCAGGAATGGCAGACCGGTACGTTTGTTATGCCCACGCTTATTGAGCTGGAAAACTTCGCAGAACTGGAAAAAGAGGTCTTCGGGCCCGTGCTGCATGTCGTGCGTTATAACCGTAACCAACTGGCGGAGCTTATCGAACAGATTAACGCTTCCGGCTACGGGCTAACGCTGGGCGTACATACCCGTATTGATGAAACCATTGCGCAAGTCACCGGTTCCGCCCATGTCGGCAACCTGTACGTTAACCGTAATATGGTGGGCGCGGTCGTCGGCGTCCAGCCGTTTGGCGGCGAAGGACTGTCCGGTACCGGGCCAAAAGCGGGAGGGCCGCTCTATCTCTACCGCCTGCTGGCACACCGCCCGCCCAATGCGCTCAATACGACGCTGACTCGTCAGGATGCGCGTTACCCGGTGGATGCGCAGCTTAAAACCACGCTACTCGCGCCGTTGACCGCCCTGACACAATGGGCGGCGGATCGCCCGGCGCTACAGACGCTCTGCCGACAATTCGCCGATCTGGCCCAGGCCGGCACGCAGCGCCTGCTACCGGGGCCGACCGGCGAGCGCAATACCTGGACGTTGTTGCCGCGTGAACGGGTATTATGCCTGGCTGATGATGAACAGGACGCGTTGACGCAGCTTGCCGCCGTTCTCGCCGTCGGCAGTCAGGCGCTATGGTCAGACGACGCCTTCCACCGCGATCTGGCGAAACGTCTCCCCGCCGCCGCTGCGGCGCGTGTCCAGTTTGCGAAAGCGGAAACGCTGATGGCGCAGCCGTTTGACGCGGTGATTTTCCACGGCGACTCCGACAAGCTGCGAACCGTGTGCGAAGCCGTCGCCGCCCGCGAAGGCGCGATAGTGTCGGTACAGGGTTTCGCCCGCGGCGAAAGCAATATACTGTTGGAACGGCTCTATATTGAACGTTCGCTGAGCGTAAACACTGCCGCCGCTGGCGGTAATGCCAGCCTGATGACAATTGGCTAATACTGTGGTTAATTAAGGCTCCGTCAATGGAGCCTTTTTACTCGCGTCAGAGGACCGTATGAAACGAATTTTCCTTACCTGCGCGGCGTTGTTGATCAGCAGTCAGGCGTTGGCCGATGAGTGTGCCAGCGCCAGTACGCAGCTGGAAATGAATCGCTGCGCCGCCGCGCAATACCAGGCGGCAGATAAAAAGCTGAACGAAACCTATCAAAGCGCGCTTAAGCGTGCGCAACCGCCGCAGCGCGAGCTGTTACAAAAAGCACAGGTGGCATGGATTGCCCTGCGCGACGCCGATTGCGCGCTGATTCGCTCAGGTACGGAGGGCGGCAGCGTTCAACCCATGATCGCCAGCCAGTGCCTGACCGATAAAACGAACGAACGCGAAGCGTTTTTAGCCTCGCTGCTGCAATGTGAAGAGGGTGATTTGAGCTGCCCACTGCCGCCAGCCGGTTAACGCACGCGAACCCCTTCAATAATAATGCGCTGAACGCTTTCGACCGTTTGGTTGAAAAAGGCTTCATCGCGAAGCGTCGCGCCGGTTACCGCCTCAACCTGAGGGGCAAAATCGGCGTAATGTTGCGTGGCGGCCCAAATCATGAAGATCAAATGGTGCGGGGAGACGGGCGCCAGTTTCCCGCTGTGCACCCATCCGGCAATCAGCGCGGATTTTTCATCTATCAACGCTTTTAGATCGCCGGTCAGTTCCTCCATTAAGAGCGGCGCGCCCGCCAGCATCTCCATGCAGAAGAGCCGCGACGCCTGCGGATAATCACGCGAAACCTCCAGCTTGAGACAGATATACTCTTTGATGGCCTCCAGAGGGGAAGATTCTGCGCGAAACGCCTTGAGCGGCGCCAACCAGACATCCAGAATCTGTCGCATTACCGCGACATACAGCGCCTCTTTCGAGGGATAATAATAAAGCAGATTGGTTTTGGAGACGCCTGCCCGCTCGGCAACCTGTTCAAGACGCGCGCCATGAATGCCATACTGGGAAAAAACGGCAAGCGCGGCGGTTAAGATAAGCTGCCGTTTTGCACCGGTGGCCTGCGAACGTTTCCCGATTTTTTTCTCTGTGCGTTGCGACATGCGCCCTCTCCTTTTCGTCAGGACGCAAGCATACCAAATCCGGCTTATAAACAAAAAAACCGCCGGAAATCCGGCGGCGGTGGCGCATGACGCTTTTTAGCGCGAAACGCTCAGCGTCTTGCTGTTGTGACGCAGGCTAGCTATTACGGTTACTGCTTTTGCCCCCTTTTTTGCCTGCTTCGGATGCACGCTGCGGGTCATTCTTAAAATTGCCCCCGCTGTGCTGACCACCTTTACGACCTGCTTCTGATGCTCTTTCGCGGTCTTCCGCAAAATTACCGGAACCGCCACGATGGTTTGCCATTACTGACCTCCGTCATAGATTAGACATCATATTGCATAGGTAATGAGGAGTATCTCCTCGCGCCGCGTATGAACGATATCATCAGTAACGCCGCGTAACATTAAGCATAGTGAAAAACGCCGTGGTAGGCCGCTTACCGAAATATTCTGCAACATCAGAAGCCGAATATGCAGAATAATAACAATGAGAAATAAATAAGTTATTCTTATACTTGGGAAAATCAAAGCGCTTAAAAATGTATCATTTTGCAACAAAGGTAGCCAAATTAATTATTGTTATAAATCAAAGAAATGGCGCTGAAATTTGCACTCTTCACAGGAGGGCATATCTTTAAATAGACGTAGCGAATCGCTACACACCTGATTAATCTGAGGAGTAGTACAAATGGCAAAGATTCTGGTGCTCTATTATTCCATGTACGGACACATTGAAACCATGGCGCACGCGGTGGCGGAAGGGGCAAAGAAAGTCGACGGCGCAGAGGTCATTATAAAGCGTGTGCCAGAAACAATGCCGCCTGAAATCTTCGCAAAAGCTGGCGGTAAAACGCAAAACGCACCGGTTGCCACCCCACAGGAGCTGGCGGATTACGATGCCATTATTTTTGGTACGCCAACCCGGTTTGGCAATATGTCAGGCCAGATGCGTACCTTCCTGGACCAAACCGGCGGACTGTGGGCATCCGGCGCGTTATACGGCAAGCTCGGCAGCGTGTTCAGTTCTACCGGAACGGGCGGCGGCCAGGAGCAGACCATCACCTCGACCTGGACTACGCTTGCCCATCATGGGATGGTGATTGTCCCGATAGGCTATGCCGCACAGGAACTGTTTGACGTCTCCCAGGTTCGCGGCGGCACGCCTTACGGCGCAACGACTATCGCTGGAGGCGACGGTTCACGTCAACCAAGCCAGGAGGAACTCTCTATCGCTCGCTATCAGGGGGAATACGTCGCCGGTCTGGCAGTCAAACTCAACGGCTAATCTTCAACAGGAGGATTCGAATGCCAACTCAAGAAGCAAAAGCGCACCGCGTCGGCGAATGGGCAAGCCTGCGTAATACGTCGCCGGAAATTGCCGAAGCCATTTTTGAAGTCGCTCACTATGACGAGAAACTGGCAGAAAAAATATGGGAAGAAGGTAGCGATGAGGTGCTGATCAAAGCCTTTGAGAAAACGGACAAAGACTCGCTCTTCTGGGGCGAACAAATCATCGAACGTAAAAACGTATAACACAAACGCCCCGCCTGCGCGGGGGCATACGGCTATTTTGCGGCAGTGTTCATGACGTTATCAAACTTATCCAGCGGACAGAAGCCGTTCGCATCCACCGGACATCCTTTCAGTTCCAGCGTTACCCTTTGCGCGGGCGATTTAAGCGTTAATGCTTCCGCGTTACGTAACTGCCGGGCGCTCTGGTAGACATACTCAATTTTCATCAAATCCCGGTTAGCGTTGCCGTCATGCCAGCGTTGGAAGACAAGCTGACCGCCAATCGGCGTTCTCTCATACTGGTCATGGAGCTGATAGGGTTTAAAATCCAGCGCCGTCAGCAGCGACGCGATATTGGAATCATGCCCCACCAGCACGGTAACCTTCGGCGCGCTAACGCGATCGGCAACCAGCACCTTATCGATATATTTCACCAGCGGCGCAGCGACATTGCGTGCCACCGTGGGTGAGGTAAACAGGCTGTCCTGGTAGCCGTTTTTCAGTTTTGACAGCACCTTCCACTGCCGATCGGTGTGAATCCCGCCCCAGGCGACCTGATCCATCGGAAACCCTTCGTAATATTGCAGGGTAAACGCGTCCACCAGCGAGTTCCCTACTTTCAGCGGCCCCTGCACGCCAGGCTCTTGCTGATAGTTCGCGCTGAAGGTATCTTTCGCGTCGATTAGCGAACACTGATGCTTCTCTTTGCAGGACGGCGAGTCCTGATAATGCGTTATCTGCTCAAGCAGTTTATAACTCTCATCAAGATGTAGCTGACTACGCGCCTTTTCCATCGCCTGTACGGCCTGTTGCCGGAACGCGGCGGAATCATCGGTAATCACCGGATTGAAGGTAGGGTCCATAGTGCCCATTTTTTCCTGATGATGAACAGGAATATCACAGCCGGGGAAAGCGCCGGTAATGAAAAATTGCGCGGTGGCGACGGTGCGCTGCAAACTATTCGCATAGGCATATACCGTGTCGGGCGCCGGACATTCTCCCGACGGTATCAGCCCCTGCGCGACCAGCCATTCACGTGTGTAGTGTCCCATATAGACTTCCAGCACGCCGCCTTTCGTCGTCAGTTCCCCGCCGGGAACGTCCCACGCCGGCCAGGCGTTCGGCGTCGACTGCGCCAGTACGCTGCCATTATTCGCCAGCGGCGCCCGCAGATTATGGCGGCTCATCATCAGCACCTGTTGTAATTGATAACCCTCCGGCGTTGTCTGCGCCTGTACGGCGGATGACAACAAAACAGCCCCTGCCACAGCAACAGCGAGTAATGATTTTTTCATCCCTATGACCTCTTGTTGTTATCAAATCGTTCTGAGTGTGACAGAAATGGATCATTTTTCCGGGAACGATTTCGCAAAACGGGGGTTTTTCTTACAGTAAACGCGTTAGCGCCGGGAAACCCCGGCGCATATTCAGAACGTTTTTGCCCACCATAGCCGAAGCTTCATGCCCCAGTAGCTGGTCCAGCCGCTGGTGGTGAACACAACCCGACCTTGTGAAACCACCACCAGCGTTGGCGTCACGCTGATTTCCCAGCCAGCGGATAAGGCGCCGTTAGCATCATTGACGACCGGGAAGTCAACGCCCTTGCGCGCCAGCCAGCGGGCAACCTCAGCGTCATCGCCGGAGCGGAGCGCAACGGTCATGACGTTTTCCCCTTCCGCCGCCAGGCGAGCGACCGCAGGCGTAGTAAAGCGGCATACCCCGCACCAGCTGGCCCAAAAATAGAGCAGTACGGGGCGTTCCTCGCTCAAGGTCGCCAGAGTCGTCGACTCTCCCGTCAGCGTATGTAACGGTGTCGCGGCAAACGCCGGAGGCGCCTGCGGCGCGCGCCAGACGTCCATGACCACCATTATCGCGATGAGGAGCGCCAGAAAAACCGCGGCTTCACGCAGCCAACGCCGCAGTTTACCCGCCATTGGCAGCCGCCAGTTTTTCTTTCACCACCGCTTCCAGCGTATCCCAGGGCACTGCGCCCGGAATCAGCTCGTCGCCAATGATCGTCGCTGGCGTTCCTTGCACGCCGACCAGCCTTGCCAACTGCAAATTAGTGCGTATCGTTTCCATGCTTTTTTCATCCAGCGTCACTGGCGTAGCCCCTGCTTTCTGCTGGGCCTGTTTAATACTGTCATCCGTATGGTAACCGCGCTTTTGCATGAGTTTTTCATGTAGCGCGAGGAACTGTTGCGGATGCTCGCGCCAGGTGGTCAGCGCAATACGCGCCGCCAGTACGGAGCTCTCTCCTTTGAATGGCAGCGGTTTAATAATGACCGCAACGTCAGGATATTTCTGCACAATCTTTTCCAGCATCGGATCGAGCTGTTTGCAGTACGGGCAGTTGTAATCCGTAAAGTTCACCAGCGTCAGCTTAGGGTGTTTAGCGCCTATCCGCGGGCTGGCAGGATCGTTAAACAACGCCGCATGGATCAGATTTTCAATCTGCTTTTCCTGATCCGGCGTAAAAGGAGCGGTTTCTTGCGCGATGCTCAGCGTCGAAAACAGCGCCAGCAGCAAAACAATCATGTATTTCATTGGGTTATTCCTTTCGCTTTTTTCAACGTTTGTAATACCGCATCGCGGGTCAGCAAAGTGGGCAGTGCCTCCCCTTCCGGCAAGCCGGGGCCATATACCTGATTAAACGGCACGGCAACCTGGCCACGCGTTTTCAGAAAATCTGTAATGGCATCGGACGGCAGCGTCCAGTCTCCCCACAGCGCCACAACATCCGGCTGTTGCAAGGCAGCCTGTACATCCTCTTTTTGCAGGACGTTGTATTTATTCACTTTACAGGTAATACACCAGTCCGCAGTGACATCGACAAATACCCGCTTATGCTGCGCCAGCGCCGACTGGATTGCCTGTTCACTCAACGGTTGCCACTGAACCGTGTCTTGCGCGCTCTTTGACGCAGTGAAGCCGAAATGCGGCAGGAGTAACGTCGCCAGCCAGATAGCCGACCCCAGCATCATCAGACCGAGGATCCTGCGCAGGACATTCATCCAGCGCCCGGGGCGCGGTAAACGTAGCGCAAGCCCTGGTCGTATCGCGACCAGTAGCCACGGCGCGCTCATTCCCAGGCCAAGCGCAAGGAACAGCCCCCACAGCGTCGGCAGCGACGCCGTGAGCGCCACGGCGACCGCCGTGCCCAGAAACGGCGCGCTACAAGGCGTCGCCAGCAGCGTGGCGAATGCCCCCTGCCAGAAATGTCCCGACATACCGTTACCGCCGTAAGTGGCCAGTTTCGTGGTCATAGATGAGGGAAGCCTGAACTCAAAAAGCCCGAACAGGCTGGCGCTAAACAACAACATCACCAGCGCCATAAAACCAATAAACCATACATTCTGGAACTGGATTCCCCAAGCCAGCGCATGGTTTGACAGGCGAAGGAGGGTCATAAACGCCGCCAGCGCCATAAATGACGCAATGATACCGGCGACCGAAGCCAAAAATTGTCGCCTGATGTGAGAGCGGCTTTTTTCCTCTACCAATAAAATAGAGCCAAGTTTCATGCCCAGAACCGGCAGTACGCAGGGCATTAAATTAAGAATCAGTCCGCCGATCAGCGCCATCATTACAACTTGCCAGAAAGGTAGCGCCGCATTGTCCGGCGTTTGCGCTGGCGCAGCGCCAATGGTTTGCGTGCTCTCCTGGGCGATAGCGCCATCGGCTAACACGAGGGTCAGCGATTTGTTGCGCAAATCGGGCGCCTTTTCGCCCCAACTGTCCGTCACCGGCACCGTCGCCTGTAACCTGTCGCCCTCTACGCGCAGGCGAGGCTTCGCAAAATCGACGTCATCTATGGTGTCAAGATAGAGCCCGGGCGATGACCAGCCCGCCGCTCGCGTAGCAGTGACCACCAGTTCTCCCGGGCGATAGCCGACGTCAAGCGAGTCCGTTAGTCCACTGCGGAGCGGAACTTTACCCATCGCCCGCGCATAGTCATGGGCAAAATCGGCATTCTGCACAGTGGGCGTCACGGAAAAGGGGTAATCGGTCAACAGACAAACATTGCTGCAGGTTGATAACGTCAACACGCCGCTCAAGGTCGCGGGCGGCGTACCGCGCACGATCATCGGAAAGGTCACCTCGTCGTGATATCCCTGGGTGGTGATATTCGCCACATCAAAGCGCGAGGGGGTTGGCCAGAACCAACTTACCTCAGGCATGTCGCCTTTCCAGGCGATAGAGGGCGCCACGCCCCCTTCCCCCGGCGCGCGCCAGTAGGTTTTCCAGCCGTTTTCCAGTTTGACATCCAGCAACAGCCGGGTCTCACCGTTAGCGGACGTATCGGCACGTAGCCGTATGCTGGCATGGTCGTTATCGGGCGAACGCAGCCAGCCGCTTTCCGCCGCCCAGGAAACGGGCAGCCAAAGCCATAACAGGCAGAACAGTATCCGCCTGAACAAAATCATCATATTTTTTCTCCGTGAATGAGTAATTAACCGTTAGCAATAACCGGTCTGTCATTCACGGAAGACACAAAATCGTAGATGTACCCGTAATGTGGGCGGCGAAATAGCCCGTGGAGGCGAAAACGGCAGGCGCATGACCCGGACAGGCGCCAGTAAGGAAAGCAGTAGACAAAGCGCAAGGATAGCGCCTTCAAAGAGTACCGGAGGCGCCGCCAGCAGCGACTTGGCGCTTAATTCGCAGGGGGTGACCGGCGAGCCGTCATCTGTCGAGGAGGGAGCGCTGACCACCGCAGCAGCGGCCGTCGCCTGCATCTGCAAGGCGTGCAGGCCCGCCATGCGTTGCGCGGTACAAACCATTACCACGACACATGCAAGGCAAAGAAACCACCAGCCCATCCGTTGTTGTTTCGCCATTGCGCCCTCACTGTTTAACGCGAGTTATCTTAGCCACTGGCGCGGTTTTGGCAACCTTTCCCCTGTAAAGTTATGTCGGCGCGCTGCGCAACCTTCTGATAGTCGAACAACGTAATTTATTCTTACTAATGATATAACTGGTGTTTTCATACGCACTTTTCAGGTTTACCCTACACTTAGTGGAGAAACCTTTTTGGGGTCCCTTCTGTATGTATTGATTTAGCGAGATGATGCTATGGAACTTAAGGATTATTACGCCATTATGGGCGTGAAACCGACGGACGATCTCAAGACGATTAAGACCGCCTATCGCCGACTGGCCCGCAAGTACCATCCAGATGTCAGCAAAGAACCCGATGCCGAAGCCCGTTTCAAAGAGGTTGCTGAAGCATGGGAAGTGCTGAGTGATGAGCAACGGCGCGCCGAGTATGACCAGTTATGGCAACACCGTAACGATCCACAATTTAATCGCCAGTTCCAGCAACACGAAGGCCAGCCGTATAACGCCGAAGATTTTGATGATATTTTCTCGTCTATTTTTGGTCAGCACGGTCGCCATTCGCACCACCGCCACGCCGCACGCGGTCATGATATCGAAATTGAAGTGGCGGTATTCCTGGAAGAAACGCTGGAAGAGCACCAGCGTACGATTAGCTATTCCGTCCCCGTTTATAACGCGTTCGGCCTGGTGGAGCGGGAAATTCCCAAAACATTGAATGTGAAAATCCCGGCTGGCGTCAGCAACGGACAACGAATCAGACTGAAAGGCCAGGGCACGCCGGGGGAAAACGGCGGACCTAATGGCGATTTATGGCTCGTTATCCATATTGCCCCGCATCCGCTCTTTGATATTGTCAATCAGGATCTGGAAGTCGTCCTTCCGCTTGCCCCATGGGAGGCGGCGCTCGGCGCTAAGGTGTCTGTGCCAACGCTTAAAGAGCGTATTTTGCTGACCATTCCCCCCGGCAGCCAGGCAGGTCAGCGGCTGCGTATCAAAGGAAAAGGATTAGCCAGTAAAAAGCACACTGGCGATCTCTATGCCATCATCAAAATCGTTATGCCGCCGAAACCTGACGAGAAGACAGCTGCCCTGTGGCAACAACTGGCGGACGCGCAGTCGTCCTTTGACCCACGCCAGCAATGGGGGAAAGCATAATGGCTAACATCACTGTCACCTTTACCATCACCGAATTTTGTTTGCACACCGGCGTGACGGAAGAGGAGCTAAACGAAATCGTCGGACTTGGCGTAATTGAGCCTTACGAAGACGATAACGCCGACTGGCAATTCGACGATCGCGCAGCGAGCGTGGTACAACGCGCGCTACGCTTACGCGAGGAGCTGGCGCTCGACTGGCCTGGGATCGCGGTCGCGTTAACGCTGCTGGAAGAGAATTCACGGCTGCGCGAAGAAAACCGGTTACTGCTGCAACGCCTTTCTCGCTTTATCTCGCATCCCTAATCCACGATAAAGGCAATAAACCGAGGGTGGGCTTTCTGCCCACCCCGGATTTACATGTACCCGGTATAATACCAGAATGCCTCTGACATACTTCCCCCAACGGAAGAAATATAGCCTTTCACCGCGCACAACCCGATCAACGAACCGCCAATGTCAGCCATTAATGCGCCATTGCGAAGATCATCGTTTAAATAAAGACCAGCCACACGTTCACATTTTTTAGATACGTCGGTTATTTTTACACGTTAGCGATCATTTATTGCCTGAAGAATATATTCTTTCACTGTTTTGTACTCTCTGGTTGATACGTACCTTCTCCCTGTCAATGCCGGGTAAAATGTACCGCTGCGCTTACAGGTTGCGGTATTTATAAATAAGAAATACAACAGTCACTTACAGTTTAATAATTGAGCGTTATAACATCCACTACCGCCCAATATTTACACCACGCCTAAAATACAAAAATGTAATAGAATGTAAACAAAATAAGAGCATAAAATAAATAACTTATTAAAAAATCAATATAAATAGAGTGGTCAATAAAAAACGATCGTTTTCAACGAGTTATGTTTCTCAGATTTTCATCTATCCTGAATAGGCTTGCGGAAAATGTAATTTACACCATTGACTATTTCACTTAAAAGGTTTCTGTAATGGAATGGAAGGTCGTTGATACAGTTATAAGTCCCTCTACCGGAGTGTCGTTCTCATGCATACATAGCCTAAAAAATCTTAGATTGACCTTATGGTATCAGGCAGATGTTTACATGCCTCCAGGTAGCATTATCATCCCCTTTAATAAGGGGGTCTTAATAAACGATAAACTTTATCCCGTTACTGTTTACAACGTTACCAGGTTTAATGCTGTTCTATGGAAATCGCTTAAAGAAAATAGCCACTGTCCTGGTAACTGCAATCCTAAACCAGAAGCCTGCAGTTATCCTTTCGAGTGTCTGGTATCCGTTTGTCCATTTGGTTTAACCAGAAATATTCAAATAGATAATAAGAAAGTTTAGGAAATAAAGTATGCATTAGCCATACTACTGATTAAGTGTATTCGCGCACGTTTGCAGTATTTTGCAGTTAAATATGTTTGATATAAAAATTGTACAGTTCGGATATTTTTTGATTCGTTTAATCTAACCTTCACTTTGGCAACGAGGAGCCGGTACAGAGGATATTACTGATGGCCGGCAGACAAAGAAACGCATTGCTTTTAACACTGTATAAATTCCATCCGTGACATTCTTATTTAGTGATATTTCACCAGAGCAATCATCTTACCTTTATTGTGCATAAAAATCAGCAAGTAGTGTTTAGAAAAAATAATGTTTTAGACAAAAGCTCTGCGCGTCATGCTGATCGCCAAAAGCATAACGGGCTGACATCATGTCAGCCCGTGGGTTTATCCCTGCTCTGATACCTACGGTACGCTTATCGTCATATTGTCATGACCGACAATGACAGGGCCCGGGTAATTTTTCATGGCTTCCTGTTGCCAGACGTCATCCGCAACCGTCGCAGGCACCAGATGACTTAACACCAGTTTTTTCACGTGGGCCTCGCGAGCAATCTTACCGACATCTTCAATCGTGGTGTGATGCGACGCAATCGCTTCAGCCAGCGTTTTTCCGTTGCCAATACTATTAGCCAGTTTTGCTACCGAAGGGACATGTACCGCCTCATGTACCAGGATATCCGCCCCTTGGGCAAACGTTGTAAGCGGCGGAAACCAGGACGTATCGCCAGAGAAGACGATTCGCTTACCCTGGGTATCAAAACGGTAAGCAAACGCTTCACCGTCCGGGAAAGGGGAATGAGGCACTTTTAGCGCGCTTATTGTGACCAGTTCATCTTTATAGATGACGCCCTGGCCAATATCGGTCGCCTTAACCAGGTTGCGCGGATCGGGTTTCCCCTCTTCCTCCATGCGTAGCGTGATATCCCTGTCAAAGACCTTCCAGCTAGCCTTCGTCATCGCCTGGGTTCCCGGCGGGCCATACACCTGTATGGTATGGTCTTTCAGACCACTTGCCCAGGCATTCATCAGCAAGGAAGGATAATCCAGTATGTGGTCGCTGTGCAGATGGGTGAGCAAAATAGTATTGATGTTGCGCAGTGGAATGCCGTTTTTCACCAGTTGCAGACTGGCGCCGTAGCCGGCATCTATCAGCCATATTTTATCGCCGATAGTGAGCGCCGTCGCTTGCGGTAGTCTGGCTGTATTGAGCAAAGAAGGCCCGCCTTTGGTGCCCAGTAAAACAATGTTGATCTCTTGAGGCGCAGGAGTACCGGCAGCAATGGCAAGGTGGCTTTGCGCCAGCATACAAACCGCCAGCATAGCGACGCTTTTTTTCATCATGTTTTTACTCTTCTTAGTTGAGAAAAGAGGGAACTTCACGTTGGCGAAACTGCGAAGGAGAACAGCCAGCAAGGCGATTAAAGAAACGGGCGAAATAAGCCGGATCTTTAAAACCTAATTGCCAGGCGATCTCGTTGACAGCATTGTCGGAAAAAAGCAGCAGTCGTTTCGCCTCGCGTAATTGCCGATCAAAAATCAGGCGTTTAGGCGGGCGATTAGCAAAACGTCGGCAAATATCGGTCAAACGAGATTCGGTAATATGCAACTCGCAGGCATAATCGGGCACCGTCCAGTGCTGATGGAAGTGGTTGTCAATTAACAGGGTAAAGCGCTGAAAAAGTTTCAGTTCACCGCGCATCCCGGTTGCGGCGTGATCGTCCAGCTTCGCATTACGCAACAGCAAGGTAAATACCGCCTGCGCCAGTAGCACCAGGGTATGTTCGCAGCCAGCCAGTTGTTCCGTGGACTCCCGCTCAATTAGCTGCCAGTAATGTTTGAGCGCCGCCAGCTCGTTGGGTTTATCCGCCAGCGACAGGCAGATTCCCGGCAGGACAAAGGCCTCTCTGGTGCCGGGATAAAGCACTTCCAGCAGCGGCCAAACCAGCTCTTCGCGTACCGTCAGAACATGGCCATCGCTATCCGATTCGGTAATAAAAGCATGCGGCACCGAGGGCGGCGTAAGCACAAATAGCGGCGCCTGCACCGAATAGCGATGATCGTCGAGCTGTAACTCAATCTGCCCGGTATCAAGAAAGTGCATTTGAAAAAACTGGTCGTGGCGATGCGCCTGCATATCACGACCAAAGAAATCCGCCATACGAGCAAACGACTGATAATGCACATCGTTACTGCCCATGCTTTCGTCATACTCTTTGCTGATATCAATATTGGCGATCGCACGTTGGCACATAGTTTCTCCTCAAGGGGTGGCGCGCGGACGCGATGCTTTCATGGGAATGAGCCAGATAATGGCGGCGCCGACGACTAACAGAGAAGCGACAAACCAGAGTCCGCTATTGAAGCTACCGGTGATATCTTTTAGCCAGCCAATCATAAACGGGCTGAGCGCGGAGCCAATATTGCCGGTGGCATTGATGACCGCAATGCCTATCGCCCTGGCGCGTAAACTGATCGACTGATCCGGCGTGGTCCAGAAGATCGCCATCGCGCTAAAGGACCCCGTGGATGCCATCACGATCCCCAGGAGCTGGATCAGGTTATGGTCGGTCGCCGACGCCAGCAGCCAGCCCGCGGCGGCAAACAGGAACGGCAACGCCGTGTGATGTTTACGCTCCTGATGTTTGTCCGAATGGCGGCTCCAGTAAATCATGCCCAGAATAGTACAAATCTGCGGGATCGCCGCCAGCAGGCCGATGGTGATATTGCTGCTGCCTTCATTAAAATTTTTCAGGATTTGCGGCGTCCAGATACTAATGGCGCTAAGCGTATTGGTAAGGCAAAAATAGGCCAGCGTATACATCAGTACAATTGGCGTGAATACTTCGCGCCACAGACTACGCTGCTGCATGGCGTTATGGCTGATGGCCCCCTCCGGCTGAACCAGCGTCAGGCGGTCATTATCCATCATCTCCTGCAAACATTTTTTATCCTCTGCCGTCAGCCATTTGGCTTTTGCCGGGGTATCATCCAGGTAAAACCACACCATAATGCCTAACAAAACTGACGGAAATCCTTCCAACAGGAATAACCACTGCCATCCATGCAGATTGAATATGCCGTCCAGCGATAAAATATAGCCGGAGACAATCGACCCCAATGCGGTAGTGGCCGGCATGGCAATCATAAATAATGCGTTGGCGCGGGCGCGGAAAAATGCCGGGAACCAGTAGGTTAAATAGAGCAGTATTCCTGGCAAAAAGCCCGCTTCGGTAATGCCCACCAGCATTCGCAGCACATACAGGCTTTTCGGTCCCACCGCGAACATCGTGGCGGTAGATGCAATGCCCCATAGCACCATAATGGTCGCAATCCAGCGGCGGGCGCCGACAATGCTCAACATCACGTTGCTGGGAATGCCGAAAATGACGTAGGTGGCGTAAAACAGCGTCGTGGCAAGGCCAAACATGGTGGCGCTTAACCCCAGATCCTGCCCCATCGTCAACCCGGCAAAACCGATGTTGATACGGTCTAAAAACGAGAAGATAAACAACACGAATAAAAATACGATCAGTCGGCGGAACAGTTTATTTATGACGGTTTGTTGACCCGTGCTGAGCGCGTTGTGCGAACCGACAGACTCGGGGCTTTCCGGAAGTGCAGATGATGTGTCGCTCATTTTTTTTCCTCTGATGGGAATTTTTGTAGGGTACTACGGTTGCCCGGTAGCGCTACGCTTACCGGGCCAGGCTTAATAGACGCCGGACGCACCGGACAGGTTTTTTTCTGCGCCAAAGCGCGCCGCCAGCGCCTCCGCTCCGCGCGCCAGCAGCGTGGTGTCAACGCCGACGGCGACAAATAGCGCCCCCAGTTCCAGATAACGTTTCGCCAGTGCTTCATTGGCCATCAGAATCCCCGGCGCTTTCCCCGCCGCGCGTATCTGCACGATGGCGTTCTCAATCGCCGCCTGCACTTCCGGGTGCTGCGGATTGCCGGCAAAGCCCATATCGGCGCTGAGGTCCGCCGGGCCGATAAACACGCCGTCAATGCCATCCACGTCGAGAATTGACGCCAGATTGCTCATCGCCTCACGCGTTTCAATCTGCACCAGTACGCACATGGCGTCGTTGGCCTGGTGGAGATAGTCCGGAATGCGATTCCAGCGCGATGCCCGCGCCAGCGCGCTGCCCACGCCGCGAATACCGGCAGGCGGATAACGCGTAGCCGCCACGGCGTTTCGCGCTTCATCGGCATTCTGCACCATCGGTATCAGCAGCGTTTGCGCGCCGACGTCGAGCAGTTGCTTAATCTGTACCGGATCGTTCCATGACGGGCGCACCACCGGCTGGCTGGGATAAGGCGCAATCGCCTGCAACTGGGTCAACACCGTCTGCACGTTGTTTGGCGCGTGTTCACCGTCGATCAGTAGCCAGTCGAAGCCGGCGCCCGCTAACAGTTCAGCGCTGTAACTGTTGGCAAGCCCCAGCCACAAACCGATTTGCGGACGCCCCGCTTTTAACGCGTCTTTGAAAGCATTTTTCATCGTTTTTTCCTTACACAAACCGGCAACTGATCGCGCCCATGTTGCCGTAATCGACATGGAAGGTGTCGCCCTTGCGCGCCGGCACCGGGCGGGTGAACGAGCCGCCGAGGATGATCTGCCCGGCTTCAAGCTGGACATCGTAGGGGGCAAGCTTGTTCGCCAGCCACGCCACGCCGTTGGCCGGATGATTCAGCACGCCTGCGGCGACGCCGGTTTCTTCGATTACGCCGTTGCGATAGAGCAGCGCGGAGATCCAGCGCAGATCCAGCTCGTCTGGTTTGATGGGACGACCACCGAGGATCACCCCGGCGTTGGCGGCGTTGTCGGAAATGGTGTCGAACACTTTGCGCGGGCGCTGGGTTTCCGGGTCGATGTTGTGGCTGCGGGCGTCAATCAGTTCCAGCGCCGGAATCACATAATCCGTGGCGTTGTAGACGTCGAACAGCGTGCAGTGAGGGCCGCGCAGCGGTTTCGCCAGCACAAACGCCAGCTCCACTTCAATACGCGGGACGATAAAACGGTCGGTGGGGATATCGCCGCCGTCATGGAAGAACATATCGTCAAGCAGCGCGCCGTAATCCGGTTCGCTGATTTGCGAGCTGGCCTGCATCGCTTTTGAGGTCAGGCCGATTTTGTGGCCTTTGAGCGTGCGCCCTTCGGCGATCTTGATATTGACCCATTCACGCTGTACGGCATAGGCATCTTCAATAGTGATGTTGGGATAATCCAGCGACACTGCGCGAATCTGTTCACGCTGTTTTTCAGCCTGATTAAGTCGCTGAGCGATCAGGGTATGGGTCTGTTTATCGAGCATAGTTGCTTCCTGTTACGTCATTCGGTGCTGCTGCGCCGGGTGGCGACGCAGGTGCGTCTTACCCGGCCTACGGTTCGGTATTGCTTCGTGCATCGTTTTTTTGTAGGCCCGGTAAGCGCAGCGCCACCGGGCGAAAGAGTGTGCTATTTAAATAACGCGTGTACGTTGTTTTGTTTGTAATTGAGCGTTGGATGTAACTCGGCAATCTCAAACGACAGCGCCAGATAGCGGTTCTCCATCAGGTCGGCGAAGTGGGCTTTAATCAGCCCAAACAGCATTTCGCCGACTTCCTGACGGCTCTCCAGGCTGCGCCCGGCGCCGATTTTCAGCGTCATATGCACAAACGCGTAATCATGCTTACCGTCAGCCATCTGCCAGGTATCCAGCCAGTGGGCGCGACTGCGGATACCGCCGATGGGGAAAATCCCGCTGGCGGCCAGCGCCTCGTTTACCTTGCTGAACAGGCCGGGTAAATCAGCCTGCTCGCGAATATTTTCAGTACATTCAGCAATAAAGTGCGGCATAAACACCCCTTACGCAGGCAGCGGGAAAACAGCGTTTACCTGGCCGGTACCGGAGCTGGCGAACAGGTCGGTGATGAACTCCACCTTGCCGTCGTATTTGTCCCAACCCAGCATTCCCAGCAGCATGACCGTGTCGTGCATGTTGCCTTCGCCGTAGCAGTAGTCGGCGTACTCCGGCAACATGGTGCAAAACTCCTTGAATTTGCCTTCGCGCCACAGCTTGACCACGCGCTCGTCCATTTGATGATCGAACTCGCGGGTGTAGCTGTTCATCCCCTCTTCCGCCCGTTGGTCGTCAATAAAACGGTGCGACAGAGAACCACTGGCGAATACCGCTACGGTACCGTCATATTTCTCAATCGCCTTGAGAATGGCTTCGCCCAGTCTGCGACTGTCGGCAAAATCATGCACAGTGCAGAACGCCGAGATGGAGACCACTTTGAAGTGCTTGTCGCTGTTCATGTAGCGCATCGGCACCAGCGTGCCATACTCCAGCTTCAGGCTCGGGATGTTATGCGCTTTAGCGCGCACGCCCAGTTTGACTGCCTCGTCGGCGATCAGGTGGCCGAGCTCCGGATTACCGTCATAGTCATAGGTCATGTCGCGAATAAAGTGCGGCAATTCGTTGCTGGTATAGACGCCCTGGAAATGGTCGGCACAATTAATGTGGTAAGCGCTATTCACCAGCCAGTGGGTGTCGAATACGATAATGGTGTCAACGCCCATTTCGCGGCAACGCTTGCCAATTTCAATATGCCCATCAATGGCTGCCTGACGACAACCGTGATTTTTTCCTGGCAGTTCAGAAAGATACATCGACGGCACGTGGGTAATTTTTGCTGCTAACGCTAACTTGCCCATATCAAACTCCCCATTTTGGGATAGGATGGTCGCCCATTGAGATGCAGACGTTTTTCATTTCCGCAAACACTTCGAAGCTATATTCGCCGCCTTCGCGCCCGGTACCGGAGGCTTTCACGCCGCCGAACGGCTGGCGCAGGTCGCGGACGTTCTGGGTGTTGACGAAGACCATGCCGGCTTCAATCGCACGCGCCAGGCGCAACACTTTGCTCACGTCCTGGGTCCAGATATAAGAGGCCAGACCGTATTCCACGTCGTTCGCCAAACGTAACCCTTCCGCTTCGTCTTTGAATGGCAGCAGACAGGCGACTGGCCCAAAGATCTCTTCCTGCGCGACGCGCATACGGTTGTCGACATCGGCCAGCACGGTTGGGCGCAGGAAGTTACCGCCTTTCAGATGCGCAGGCAGGTCAGTGGGTTTTTCCGCACCGCCCGCCAGCAGCGTTGCGCCCTCTTCAATGCCGAGGCGGATATAACCGGAGACTTTTTCCCAGTGCTGTTGGCTAATCAGCGCGCCGACCTGGGTGTTCGGGTCGGTCGGATCGCCGACACGCAGGCGATTCGCGCGTTCGGCAAAGCGCTTCACGAACTCAGGGTAAATGCTCTGCTGGATAAAGATGCGCGACCCGGCGGTGCAGCGTTCGCCGTTGATCGAGAAGATGGTGAACAGCGCGGCGTCCAGCGCGCGCTCAATGTCGGCATCTTCAAAAATCAGCACCGGCGATTTGCCGCCCAGCTCCATCGAGTATTTTTTCAGGCCGGCATTTTTCATGATATTGCGACCGGTGGCGGTACCGCCGGTAAACGACACCGCACGTACGTCATGGTGGCGTACCAGCGCATCGCCCGCCGTCGCGCCGTAGCCCTGCACCACGTTCAGCACCCCTGCCGGAATTCCTGCCTCCAGCGCCAGCTCGCCCAGCCTGTCGGCAGTCAACGGCGACAGCTCGGACATTTTGAGCACCGCGGTGTTGCCCAGCGCCAGGCACGGCGCGACTTTCCAGGTCGCGGTCATAAACGGCACGTTCCACGGCGACACCAGCGCGCAGACGCCGACGGGCTGCACCAGCGTATAATTGAGCATTTTATCGTCAACAGGATAGGTCTTGCCGTTCATCTGCTGGCACACTTCGGCGAAGAATTCGAAGTTATGCGAGGCGCGCGGGATCAGCACGTTTTTAGTCTGGTGAATAGGCAGACCGGTGTCGGCGGTTTCCATCGCCGCGATTTCCGGTACGTTCTGGTCAATCAGGTCACCCAGACGACGCATCAGGCGCGCGCGCTCTTTCATCGGCAGATTGGCCCATTTCGGGAACGCCTCTTTGGCCGCCGCGACAGCCTGGTTCACTTCTGCTTCACCGCCGGAGGCTACTTCCGCCAGCACGTCACCGGTCGCCGGGTTAGTGGTCTGGAAGTAGTCGTTACCTGCAACGTTTTTGCCGTTAATCCAATGATTTATTTTCTTCATTTTGCGCTCTCCTCACTGACGATTCGGTTAACCAGGCGACCCACGCCTTCTACTTCCACGACAACTTCATCCCCCGGCACCACATCGGACAGCCCTTTCGGCGTACCGGTGGCAATCATGTCGCCCGGTTGCAACGTCATAAATTCGCTCAGATAAGAAATCAGGAACGGGATGCTGAAGATCAGATCGGCGGTCGTCCCTTCCTGGCGCAGCTCACCGTTGACAAAGGTGCGTAACGTCAGGTTGTGCGGATCAGAAACCGCCTCTTTATCCACAATCCACGGGCCTATCGGCGTCAGGCCGTCGCGGCTTTTTACCCGCAGATTCGGACGGTAGTAGTTTTCCAGATAGTCGCGGATCGCGTAGTCGTTACAGACGGTGTAACCGGCCACATACTCCATGGCTTCGGCTTCGCTCACCTTACGCGCCGTTTTGCCAATCACCACGACCAGTTCGGCTTCATAGTGCATATATTCGACGTTGTTCGGGCGCACCGACGTTTGGTGATGTTCGGTAAAGGTGTTTGGCGCTTTGATAAATACCAGCGGCTCTTTCGGCGGCGTAAATGCCAGCTCGCTGGCGTGATCGGCGTAGTTCAACCCCAACGCAAATAACGTACCCGTCGCTGACAGCGGCCACGTAAAAGTCTGGTTGCGGGCGAATTCATCTTCTGCGACAACCGGATTTTCCAGAGCGGGTAAACCTTTCGCCAGAATACGCACCCGATCGCCGGGACGCAGCGCAACGCGATTCTGCGGTGTACCGAGTAAGATCGCATCGCCAGGGTTAAGCGTAGCGAACTCACTTAACGCGCTAAGCAGCTGTGCGGCGCTACGCTGTAAATCGGCAGTATTCCAGTGGTCCGCTTCTCGTCCGTTGATTTCCGTGATAATGGTGAGGTTATCCACATCACTCAGCGGCGCCATTTCACCCAGCGGGCAAAAGCCATCGCGACATTTCGCTTTAATCGCCGGGCGATAAAAGCTCTCTTCCGGCAGGCTGACCTCGTTAGCCAGCGCATACCCGGCGATATAGTCCGCCGCCGCTTCAGAGCGTATCCGGCTGGCGGTTTTCCCCACAATGAGCGCCACTGTCGCGCCGCTCAGTACCTTTTCTCCCTGCGGATAAGGAATGGGTTCGCCGTGACGAATCACCGTATTACGCGGCTTGATGAACCACACTGCGGTTTTAGGCGGCGCATTATAGGGAGGCTGAGAGAAAGCCTCTTGCCAGGCATCAAGCTGGCTGCGATGGTTTAACGCAACGGCGAAAACAGTACCCTTCATACATAAACTCCTCAGGCCGATTTAACGGGCTGTGATTTCATTAATATATTAATGATTAGATTTATGCTTTCGCTGTACATTTAGCAAGCTGAAGTAAAGTATTTGTGATGTGATTAACAATATTTTCACAAATTTATTATTAAATACATACATATCAAATAGTTAAATAAAACCCCTTGTTTCTGTTAAACTTTGGACATAAAACAGATGTCATAGCTCACATCGGTAAACACGAATTATTCAGGTATTAATAATTCTGCAAAAGAGAAACGCTTATGCATGATTCATTAACCATCGCATTGCTTCAGGCGCGCGAAGCGGCAATGACCTATTTCCGCCCCATCGTTAAAAGCCACAATCTGACCGACCAGCAATGGCGCATTGTGCGAATCCTGGCCGATAGCCCCTCTATGGATTTTCACGAGCTGGCCTTTCGTACCTGCATTTTGCGTCCAAGTCTGACCGGAATATTGACGCGCATGGAGCGAGACGGACTGGTGTTGCGACTCAAGCCGGTTAACGATCAGCGTAAGTTATATGTCATGTTGACGGAGCAGGGACAAACGTTGTACGCCCGTGCCCGGAGCCAGGTAGAAGAGGCTTATCGAAAAATTGAGGCCGATTTCACGCCCGAAAAAACACAGCAATTGATGCTGCTGCTGGACGATCTTATTGCTCTGGGACGCCAGCATCCTGATAGCGAAGCGGAAGCATAGTATTCTTTCCTTCCCACGCCGCCGACACGGGAATCCCCTCCCGCTTACAACGTTGACGGCGATCGCATTTTACTCTTCTTCTTCGACGTTCATCTGAAAAGTACCCGCCGTTGTCCTGAAAGTCTCTTCACAGTTTACGCTTCTGCCTATTCAATTAAACAACAAATAAGAAACATATTATTAACAAAACATTCCGATTAACGAGGAAGAGGCCGCAATGAAACCTGAAGATTTTCGTACTGATAACAAGCGTCCGTTAACGGGCGAAGAGTATTTAAAAAGCCTGCAGGACGGGCGGGAAATTTATATTTACGGCGAACGCGTTAAAGATGTTACGACACACCCAGCATTCCGCAATGCCGCAGCCTCTGTCGCACAACTGTATGACGCATTACATAAACCGTCGATGCAAGATACCCTGTGCTGGAATACCGATACCGGCAGCGGCGGTTATACGCATAAATTTTTCCGCGTGGCAAAAAGCGCAGACGATCTGCGCCAACAGCGTGATGCTATCGCCGAGTGGTCACGCCTGAGTTACGGCTGGATGGGACGCACACCGGATTACAAAGCCGCCTTTGGCTGCGCTCTGGGCGCTAACCCAGCCTTCTACGGCCAGTTTGAGCAGAACGCCCGTAACTGGTACACCCGTATTCAGGAGACCGGCCTGTACTTTAACCATGCTATCGTCAACCCGCCCATTGACCGCCACAAACCTGCCGACGAAGTGAAAGACGTCTATATCAAGCTGGAGAAAGAGACGGACGCCGGGATTATTGTCAGCGGGGCGAAAGTTGTCGCCACTAACTCCGCCCTGACTCACTACAACATGATTGGTTTCGGCTCAGCCCAGGCGATGGGCGAAAACCCGGATTTTGCTCTGATGTTTGTCGCGCCAATGGATGCCGAAGGCGTAAAACTTATTTCACGCGCCTCGTATGAAATGGTCGCGGGCGCGACGGGCTCGCCGTTTGATTATCCACTCTCCAGCCGCTTTGATGAAAACGATGCCATTCTGGTGATGGACAAGGTGTTGATCCCGTGGGAAAACGTGTTGATTTACCGTGATTTCGATCGTTGTCGTCGCTGGACGATGGAAGGCGGCTTTGCCCGTATGTATCCACTGCAAGCCTGTGTTCGTCTGGCGGTTAAACTTGATTTCATTACCGCGCTGCTGAAAAAATCGCTCGAATGTACGGGTACCGTAGAGTTCCGGGGCGTGCAGGCCGATCTCGGCGAAGTCGTGGCCTGGCGCAATATGTTCTGGGCATTGAGCGATTCTATGTGTTCCGAAGCAACCCCGTGGGTAAACGGCGCCTGGCTACCGGACCACGCCGCGCTGCAAACCTATCGTGTGATGGCCCCAATGGCCTACGCGAAAATTAAAAATATTATTGAACGTAACGTTACCAGCGGCCTGATTTACCTGCCTTCCAGCGCCCGCGATCTGAATAATCCGCAAATCGACCAGTACCTGGCGAAATACGTACGCGGCTCTAACGGAATGGACCATGTTGAACGTATCAAAATTCTTAAATTGATGTGGGATGCCATCGGCAGCGAGTTTGGCGGTCGCCATGAGCTGTACGAGATTAACTACTCGGGCAGCCAGGATGAAATTCGTCTGCAGTGCCTGCGTCAGGCCCAGAGCTCCGGCAATATGGACAAGATGATGGCAATGGTCGATCGCTGCCTCTCCGAATACGATCAGAATGGCTGGACGGTTTCGCATTTGCACAATAACGACGACATCAATCAACTGGATAAGCTGCTGAAATAACGCGGCAGGAGGTTCTCATGCAAGTAGATGAACAACGTCTGCATTTTCGCGATGCGATGGCAAGTCTGGCGGCAGCGGTCAACATCGTAACCACGGCGGGTCACGCCGGACGCTGCGGTATCACTGCAACAGCGGTCTGTTCCGTCACCGATACGCCGCCCTCCGTAATGGTATGTATTAATGCCAATAGCGCCATGAACCCCGTTTTTCAGGGTAACGGCAGGCTGTGCATTAATGTACTTAACCATGAGCAGGAGCTGATGGCGCGCCACTTTGCCGGTATGACGGGGATGGCGATGGAAGAGCGTTTTCACCAGCCATGTTGGCAAAACGGGCCGCTGGGCCAGCCGGTACTTAACGGCGCGCTGGCCGGTCTTGAAGGCGAGATCAGCGAGGTACAAACCATTGGCACGCATCTGGTGTATCTGGTGGCGATCAAAAATATTATTCTTAGCCAGGATGGGCATGGCCTGATTTATTTCAAACGCCGTTTTCATCCGGTCAGACTTGAGATGGAAGCGCCTGTTTAACCGTCACTCATGCCCACAAGCGGGATAACCACCGCTTGTGGGAGAAGAGTCGATACGCTGAAGATTTTTATTCCCGCCGCGATGTTTGCTCGCCATAAATCGCGGCGATTAATACAATCTAAGAGCCTATCCCACCAGGCGTTATTGGCGCAGCCAGTTTGGACACGGACAGCGCGCAAAAACCGGAGCGTACACGTAGTACGTGAGGTTTGACTCGCTACGCTCGCCCTTCGGGCCGCCGCTAGCGGCGTTCAAAACGCTAACGCGTTTTGGCGAGCACTGCCCAGGACCAAAATAGCAAGTAAAATAGCCCTAATGGGATGGGCTCTAAATTAGCTCCCGCGATAGGTTGAATAACCATACTGACTTAATAACAGCGGCACATGATAGTGCTCATTCGTTTTGCTGATATGAAACTCGACGGGAATCTCCGGGAAAAACGTATCCAGTTTTTTACTTTCAAAATACTGGCCGGTTTTAAAAATAACGCGATAATCCCCCGGCGCGGCAGCTTTTTCGGGCCACAGTGCTTTAATACGTCCATCCTGGTCGGTATGCCCGGTGTTTAATTGCGTCCATCCGTTATCCTTTTTCTGCTCCAGTACCACCTCCACGCCGGGCGCCGGTTTGCCTGTTTGCTGATCGAGAATATGTACGCTGAGAATATTGTTGCCAGCGGCCAGCGCCATTGCCGGGGCTGCAACAAGAGATGCTATCACGGTAGCCAGTATATGTCGTTTCATGCTTCACTCCTTTACGGTATTGATGCAGGAAAATATATCTGGCGCGTCCAGGATTAACCTTACACGGACATGACAATTATGTCATCTTGTTGGAGATTTACGGATTCGCTAACAAGCCTATGGCATACTGCGTTGATGAAGATTTTATTGATTGAAGATAACCAGAAAACCATTGAGTGGGTACGTCAGGGACTCACGGAAGCAGGCTATGTGGTTGATTATGCCTGTGATGGACGAGACGGATTACACCTCGCCCTTCAGGAACATTATTCATTGATTATTCTTGATATTATGCTGCCGGGGCTTGATGGATGGCAGGTTTTACGCGCGTTACGCACTGCGCATCAGTCCCCTGTTATTTGCCTGACGGCGCGCGACTCGGTTGAGGATCGCGTCAAAGGTCTTGAGGCGGGCGCTAATGATTACCTTGTTAAGCCTTTTTCCTTCGCCGAACTGCTGGCCCGGGTGAGAGCTCAACTCAGACAGCATGTCCCGGTCTTTACCCGACTGACGATCAATGGTCTGGACATGGATGCCACAAAGCAATCGGTGTCACGAAATGGCAAACCGATTTCCCTGACCCGCAAAGAATTCCTGCTCCTCTGGTTACTGGCGTCCCGGGCAGGAGAAATCGTGCCCCGAACCGCGATCGCCAGCGAAGTTTGGGGAATTAACTTTGATAGTGAAACCAACACCGTTGATGTCGCGATTCGTCGGCTGCGCGCCAAAGTAGACGAACCATTTGAAAAGAAGCTCATTATGACCGTCCGGGGGATGGGTTATCGATTACAGGCGGAAACGTCGCAGAATGGTTAAGTTATCAATGACGCTGCGCCTGACAATTTCTTTTATCGCCATCCTTATCCTCGCCTGTACCGGCATTAGCTGGACGCTCTATAACGCGCTGAGCAAAGAATTAACGTATCGTGATGATATGACGCTAATAAATCGGGCGGCGCAAATGCAGCAACTGTTACTGGATGGCGCCAGGCCGGAAAATCTGCCGCTCTATTTCAATCGGATGGTGGATACGAAGCAGGATATCTTATTGATCCATTCAGCAACAGGCCACAATGTTGCGATTAATCATAGCGGCATCCCCGACCAACGCTTTAACGAGATTCCGCTGGCTAAAAACATCACCCGCGAAACCTTATTTCGCCAGGCGGTACAAGGCACGGAACTTACCGCGGTACGAGTAAACGCCAGAAGCGGCGATGACCCGCTGACCCTTACTATTGCCAGGCTGGCGACGGAAAGGCGGCAAATGCTGACGCAATATCGCCGCAACAGTTTGCTGATTAGCCTTATCGCGATCCTCGTCTGTTCGGCGCTCAGTCCATTAGTCATCAGAAACGGGCTGCGGGCCATTACGTCGCTCAGCCGACTCACCGCGGCGACAGATAGCGGCACACTTCGCCAGCCGTTGGCGGAACAGGCGTTACCCGTTGAGCTCAGGCCGCTTGGACAAGCGCTAAATACCATGCGCCAGAAGCTTTCCGACGATTTTGAACGCCTGAACCAATTTGCCGACGATCTGGCGCATGAGCTGCGCACGCCGGTTAATATTTTACTGGGGAAGAATCAGGTGATGCTGAGTCAGGAACGCAGCGCCGAAGAGTATCAACAAGCCCTTGTCGATAATATTGAAGAGCTGGAGGGACTGTCGCGACTGACAGAAAATATTCTCTTTCTGGCACGCGCGGAGCACCAGAATATAGCGGTAAAAAAACAGCCTGTTTCGCTCAATGCGCTGGTCGAAAATATGCTGGATTATCTTAGCCCCCTTGCCGAGGAGAAGCGCATCTGTTTTATAAATCAATGTCAGGGAACGGTATGGGCTGACGAAATATTATTACAAAGAGTGCTCTCAAACCTGCTGACGAATGCCATCCGTTATTCTGATGAAAACGCCGTGATACGTATTGAAAGCGCTTATGATGATAACGTTGCAGAAATTCGGGTCGCTAATCCGGGCAGCCACCCAGCCGATGCGGATAAGCTTTTCCGGCGTTTTTGGCGAGGAGATAATGCCCGCCACACTGCCGGTTTCGGCCTGGGGTTATCGTTAGTTAACGCGATTGCTCTATTACACGGTGGTTCGGCATCTTACCGCTATGCCGATGAACATAATATCTTTTCGGTTCGTCTGCCCGATAGCGGTGATAGCTAAGGTCAGTACAGGTTCTGTTCCCCTTCCCTGCCACAGGGCTGTGGTTATCAATACAACCTCAATAAAGAGAAAATAAAGGATGCCGGCAAAGAATATTGCTGGCTCGATCACTTTCTCGGTTTCCAATCCAGGGTCAATTCATCCCATAACGCGTTATTCAGTGGGAACCTTTATGAAAAAGTATCTTGCATTCGCCGTTACGCTGCTGGGTATGGGTAAAGTCATCGCCTGTACTACCCTTTTGGTAGGCAATCAGGCTTCGGCTGACGGCTCCTTCATTATCGCGCGCAACGAAGATGGCTCGGCAAATAACGCCAAGCATAAGGTTATTCATCCCGTCGCGTTTCATCAACAAGGCGAGTATAAAGCACATCGCAACAATTTTAGCTGGCCGCTTCCGGAGACAGCGATGCGCTATACGGCGATTCATGACTTTGATACTAACGATAACGCCATGGGTGAAGCCGGTTTCAATTCGGCGGGCGTCGGAATGAGCGCAACGGAAACCATTTATAACGGCAGAGCGGCGCTGGCTGCCGATCCTTACGTGACAAAAACAGGAATCACGGAAGACGCCATTGAGTCCGTGATCCTGCCAGTGGCGCAATCGGCGCGTCAGGGCGCCAAATTACTGGGAGACATTATTGAACAAAAAGGCGCGGGCGAAGGTTTCGGCGTCGCGTTTATTGATAGCAAAGAGATATGGTATCTGGAGACGGGAAGCGGTCATCAATGGCTGGCAGTACGACTTCCGGCAGATAGCTATTTCGTTTCCGCCAATCAGGGACGTTTACGCCATTACGATCCGAATGATAACGCGAATTATATGGCGTCACCAACGTTAGTAAGCTTTGCGAAAAAGCAGGGATTATATGATCCGGCCCGCGGCGAATTCGACTTTCATCAAGCCTATTCACAGGATAACAAAAACGATACCACCTATAATTATCCGCGCGTCTGGACGCTACAACACCAGTTTAATCCGCATCTGGATACGGTCGTTAGCGAAGGGGAAACATTTCCTGTTTTTTTAACGCCAATAACGAAGATCAGCGTGGCGGCAGTAAAAAACGCGTTACGCAATCACTATCAGGGAACGTCGCACGACCCTTATGCCAGTCATAATCCACAAGAACCATGGCGACCTATATCCGTTTTTCGTACCCAGGAGTCACATATTTTACAGGTCAGACCGAAATTACCGCAGGCTATCGGCAACGTAGAATACATCGCCTATGGAATGCCATCTCTTAGCGTCTATCTCCCCTATTATCAGGGGATGCGTCATTATCAACCCGGAGATGATAAAGGAACCGATCGGGCGAGCAACGACTCTACCTACTGGACATTCCGCACGCTGCAAACGCTGGTTATGCAGGACTACAATGCGTTTGCGCCAGATGTGCAACACGCCTGGAAAACATTTGAACAGCAAACAGCTAAGCAGCAGTATAAGATGGAGCAGAGCTATCTGAGATTATATGCGTCGCATCCGAAAGAAGCGCAACGCTTACTGCAAAATTTTGAAGATAAAACGATGCAAAATGCGCAGACGCTCGCCCGTCGCCTGACCAATAATATTACTACGACAATGACTTACCGTACAGATATGAAATATCACTTTTCAAGTACGCAACCATAAATTTAATGACAATCTATTAGCCACTCATACACAATAAGATAAAGCGGTACCAGAATTAGCCAGATATAAAAGACAATAATTATTATGGATTCATAGAGAGGATAGTTTATGACACTCCAGGCAAATATCAGCAGAGAGACAAAAGCGGCAAAAACCCAGGAGGTATATAAGCACGTTGTTCTTTTCAAAATGGCCGCCCCCTCTTACATAAGACGATAACTACAGCTTATGTCCCGTGTTACATAACTTTTCCCGACAGGCCTCTTTTACCCATGCTGAAAAATTCCGCGTCTTTTCAGATTTCAACGCGAATTCTATCTGTTCAAGCATGGAATAGGAAAAACGAATATTCTTCGTCACGGTCTTACTTGTCCGGGGCTTTGCTGGCATACACACACCTGTATAACATTTGATGTAACGCCGTTACTTTACGCAGGAGTAAATCGGTGAATTTGATCTGAGTCAAGAAGGTGGGTTTTCAATAAAAGTTGTGCCATAAATTGTGAAGTTTGTAGATTTTATGAACATTTGATGTACCGATCTCCCCCATGATCGCCACTACGTATGGACGTCAGGATGCCTCCCCGCCTGATCAGAAGCGTTTCCTCATTAAAAAGGACATTTTTTTAAAGTTCCTAGTGCATAAAAGTCACATCCTTTTAAAGGGTTGTTAACCCTGTTGAATGTTCCCACTCCCCTATTCAGGAATATTAAAAACGCTATGCAAATACAGAGCTTCTATCACTCAGCTTCACTAAAAACCCAGGAGGCTTTTAAAAGCCTACAAAAAACCTTATACAACGGAATGCAGATTCTCTCAGGCCAGGGCAAAGCGCCGGCTAAAGCGCCCGACGCTCGCCCGGAAATTATTGTCCTGCGAGAACCTGGCGCGACATGGGGAAATTATCTACAGCATCAGAAGACGTCTAACCACTCGCTGCATAACCTCTATAACTTACAGCGCGATCTTCTTACCGTCGCGGCAACCGTTCTGGGTAAACAAGACCCGGTTCTAACGTCAATGGCAAACCAAATGGAGTTAGCCAAAGTTAAAGCGGACCGGCCAGCAACAAAACAAGAAGAAGCCGCGGCAAAAGCATTGAAGAAAAATCTTATCGAACTTATTGCAGCACGCACTCAGCAGCAGGATGGCTTACCTGCAAAAGAAGCTCATCGCTTTGCGGCAGTAGCGTTTAGAGACGCTCAGGTCAAGCAGCTTAATAACCAGCCCTGGCAAACCATAAAAAATACACTCACGCATAACGGGCATCACTATACCAACACGCAGCTCCCTGCCGCAGAGATGAAAATCGGCGCAAAAGATATCTTTCCCAGTGCTTATGAGGGAAAGGGCGTATGCAGTTGGGATACCAAGAATATTCATCACGCCAATAATTTGTGGATGTCCACGGTGAGTGTGCATGAGGACGGTAAAGATAAAACGCTTTTCTGCGGGATACGTCATGGCGTGCTTTCCCCCTATCATGAAAAAGATCCGCTTCTGCGTCAGGTCGGCGCTGAAAACAAAGCCAAAGAAGTATTAACTGCGGCACTTTTTAGTAAACCTGAGTTGCTTAACAAAGCCTTAGCGGGCGAGGCGGTAAGCCTGAAACTGGTATCCGTCGGGTTACTCACCGCGTCGAATATTTTCGGCAAAGAGGGAACGATGGTCGAGGATCAAATGCGCGCATGGCAATCGTTGACCCAGCCGGGAAAAATGATTCATTTAAAAATCCGCAATAAAGATGGCGATCTACAGACGGTAAAAATAAAACCGGACGTCGCCGCATTTAATGTGGGTGTTAATGAGTTGGCGCTCAAGCTCGGCTTTGGCCTTAAGGCATCGGATAGCTATAATGCCGAGGCGCTATATCAGTTATTAGGCAATGATTTACGCCCTGAAGCCAGACCAGGTGGCTGGGTTGGCGAATGGCTGGCACAATACCCGGATAATTATGAGGTCGTCAATACATTAGCGCGCCAGATTAAGGATATATGGAAAAATAACCAACATCATAAAGATGGCGGCGAACCCTATAAACTCGCACAACGCCTTGCCATGTTAGCCCATGAAATTGACGCGGTACCCGCCTGGAATTGTAAAAGCGGCAAAGATCGTACAGGGATGATGGATTCAGAAATCAAGCGAGAGATCATTTCCTTACATCAGACCCATATGTTAAGTGCGCCTGGCAGTCTTCCGGATAGCGGTGGACAGAAAATTTTCCAAAAAGTATTACTGAATAGCGGTAACCTGGAGATTCAGAAACAAAATACGGGCGGGGCGGGAAACAAAGTAATGAAAAATTTATCGCCAGAGGTGCTCAATCTTTCCTATCAAAAACGAGTTGGGGATGAAAATATTTGGCAGTCAGTAAAAGGCATTTCTTCATTAATCACATCTTGAGTCTTGAGGTAACTATATGGAAAGTCTATTAAATCGTTTATATGCCGCGTTAGGCCTGGATGCACCAGAAGATGAGCCACTTCTCATCATTGATGATGGGATACAGGTTTATTTTAATGAATCCGATCATACACTGGAAATGTGCTGTCCCTTTATGCCATTGCCTGACGACATCCTGACTTTGCAGCATTTTTTACGTCTTAACTATGCCAGCGCCGTCACTATCGGCGCTGACGCAGACAATACTGCTTTAGTGGCGCTTTATCGCTTGCCGCAAACCAGTACCGAAGAAGAGGCGCTCACTGGTTTTGAATTATTCATTTCAAACGTGAAGCAATTGAAAGAGCATTATGCATAATTTAATACGTCAACATACTTTCTTAATGAGATAAAACGCGATACGTATGCCCTTTACAAGAGACAAAACCAGAATCTTTGGTGGAAATGTAAGGGGCAAACGTTCCTCTTTCTCATTTTGCTCTTTTTGCGGGGGCATTTTTAGTGTGTAAGTATTCCTGCTCATCAGGTTTTTACGCCATCTACGCGCATTTATTCTGGTATAAGTTGAAATACTGCAAAAAATATTAGTGCTTATTATTTTTTCTTTAAGTAAATTTTCGCTCAACAAACTTAATTGTTTATTCAATGATAATGAAGCGTGAGTTATGCTGAAAATGAGGGAAACTAACAGCAAGGATAATCTTATTATTCACGGGTGATATTACTTCTGCTTCACCGTTATGGCAGATATCATCGCCTCTTGTCAGATGCCAGACACCTACTCATACTCAACCAAAGCTCTAAATACAAAAATCACCTTATATCTTTTTTTATTATTCCTTGTATAAATGTGACTTGACTCACACCTATAAGGAGTCGACTCACTTCCATAAGAAGGAATCAAAATGCCAATAACTAACGCGTCCCCAGAAAATATATTAAGATATTTGCATGCGGCCGGTACCGGTACGAAAGAAGCAATGAAAAGTGCAACTTCACCACGCGGTATACTGGAATGGTTTGTCAATTTTTTTACCTGTGGTGGAGTAAGAAGAAGCAATGAAAGATGCTTTCGGGAGGTAATTGGAAAACTGACCACATCATTATTATATGTAAATAAAGATGCTTTCTTCGATGGTAATAAAATATTTCTGGAGGATGTCAACGGGTGTACTATATGTCTGTCATGTGGAGCAGCATCCGAAAATACGGCTCCCATGGTCATTATTGAAGTGAACAAAAATGGAAAAACTGTAACGGATAAAGTTGATAGCGAGAGATTTTGGAATGTATGTCGAATGTTAAAACTGATGAGTCAACATAATATACAACAGCCTGATTCACTTATAACCGAGGATGGTTTTCTGAACCTGCGCGGAGTAAACCTGGCTCATAAAGATTTCCAGGGGGAAGATTTGTCAGACATAGATGCTTCTGATGCAGATTTCCGTGAAACAAATCTATCTAATGTAAATTTAGTCGGTGCAAATTTGTGTTGTGCAAATCTACACGCTGTAAATCTAATGGGTTCAAACATGACTAAAGCAAACCTGACTCACGCAGACCTGACTTGCGCTAACATGTCCGGTGTAAACTTAACCGCTGCAATTCTATTCGGCTCAGACTTAACTGACACCAAACTAAATGGTGCGAAATTAGATAAGATAGCTCTAACTTTAGCGAAAGCATTAACAGGAGCCGATCTGACAGGTAGTCAACATACCCCTACTCCACTCCCGGATTACAATGATAGAACTCTTTTCCCCCATCCGATATTTTAGTCGAGATAAAGGGATTTTATAAACAAGAAGTATTCAAACAGAGGCCCCCTTGTTTTATTAAATAAACCCCGCCCCTAAGTTTCATTATAAATAACATTTTCAGCGTATTACTTGTTGGCTTTGTCTGAATCATAGCGTTATCTGTATGTGGCACATTAACTAAAAACACTATTATTGTTTAATTTAAATAATTCATAATTGTAGTCAGGAAATAAGAAGTTATGCTTCCGGTCACCTACAGATTAATACCTCAAAGCGGAGTATCCACATATGGATTAAATACCGCAGATACACCTGTTTTCCCCGATATTCCCGAACATGCACCAAACCCCTCATGGCTACGCCTTGCTCATGACAGCCTTGCCATAAACAGTGAATTCCGTCTGGAGCCAGAGTGTGTGGTGGAGTACCTTATCTCAGGCGCGGGTGGAATAGACCCTGATACAGAAATTGATGACGACACTTATAACGAATGCTACGATGAACTATCCTCCGTACTTCAAAATGCGTATACCCAAAGCGAAACATTCCGCAGACTGATGAATTACGCATATGAAAAAGAACTACATGATGTGGAGCAGCGCTGGCTACTGGGGGCAGGCGAAGCCTTTGAAACTACCGTGGCTCAGGAACACTTCAAACTTTCAGAAGGCAGGAAAGTTATTTGTCTCAATCTGGACGATTCTGATGATTCATATACCGAACATTATGAAAGTAACGAAGGACCACAACTTTTTGACACAAAACGTTCATTTATTCATGAAGTTGTACATGCACTGACCCATCTTCAGGATAAAGAAGAAAATCATCCAAGAGGCCCTGTTGTCGAATATACCAACATTATTCTGAAAGAGATGGGGCATCCTTCACCTCCCAGAATGGCCTACATCTTCAATAAATAGACACATCTTCAATAAATAGACACATCGGGAAACGAAAAGAAACTAAAGACTCGCGTAGTCCGTTTTTTCGGGAAATATTCTAACAGTATTTTCTAACTATATTCTATAGCGCCTAAAAAACAAAGGGGCTACCTTTCGGTAACCCCTTGTTTAATCTGGCGGAAGCGCAGAGATTCGAACTCTGGAACCCTTTCGGGTCGCCGGTTTTCAAGACCGGTGCCTTCAACCGCTCGGCCACACTTCCGGAATGAGGCGCACTATAAACATCCCGGTGCGTCATGTAAAGACCGAATGTGTTCGTTTGCGTGAAAAACAGGCAAAATTTCGTTAATTGCCTGAAATAGCGGCACATTGACCATTTCTTCAACACAAAACTGGCTGAATACGTATTGATCGCCTCCACTGTTTCACCGCTGTGATTAGCGATTTTTTTATCGGTAACGCGTGGTTGGCGCTGCCGCCTGTTTTATGGCGTAGCGCCAGGCATGAGCAGACCGTTTTAACGACGGTAATCACCTGAAATCTCTAAAGGAAACTAAACGTAAACGAATGCGTAAAGATGGGTAAAACCACTGGGTGACAGTGACTGTTTTTATTATTCTCCTTTATTAATTACATCTGTCATAAGAGAGTGACTAATGGATCGTATCATTACATCATCGCGTGATCGTAGCTCGCTACTGAGTACGCACAAAGTACTGCGCAACACCTATTTTCTGTTGAGCCTGACGCTGGCTTTCTCCGCAATTACCGCGACAGCCAGTACGGTACTGATGCTGCCCTCCCCCGGCCTGATTCTGACGCTGGTCGGTATGTATGGGCTGATGTTCCTGACCTATAAAACCGCCAATAAGCCGGTCGGTATCCTGTCTGCTTTTGCGTTTACCGGCTTCCTCGGGTATATCCTGGGCCCGATTCTTAACGCCTATCTGTCAGCAGGCATGGGCGATGTCATTGGCCTGGCGCTGGGTGGTACCGCGTTAGTATTTTTCTGCTGCTCCGCTTACGTTCTGACCACCCGTAAGGATATGTCTTTCCTGGGCGGTATGTTAATGGCCGGGATCGTCGTCGTGCTGATTGGTATGGTGGCGAATATTTTCCTGCAACTGCCTGCATTGCACCTGGCGATTAGCGCGGTGTTTATCCTGATTTCCTCGGGCGCTATCCTGTATGAAACCAGTAACATCATTCACGGCGGTGAAACCAACTATATTCGTGCGACCGTCAGTCTGTACGTTTCGCTGTACAACATCTTTGTCAGCCTGCTCAGCATTCTGGGCTTCGCCAGCCGCGACTAATCGACATTCCCCTCTTCCAGCCCTGCTTATGCAGGGCTTTATTTTTTGCTACACTGCCGTCCGTGTTGATTACGCAGTGAAACGTTATGTTGATCTTTGAAGGTAAAGAAATCAGTACTGATAGCGAAGGCTATCTGAAAGAGACGACGCAGTGGAGTGAAGCGCTGGCAGTCGCTATCGCCGCCAATGAAGGCATTGAGCTCTCTGCGGAACACTGGGAAGTCGTGCGCTTCGTGCGCGAATTTTACCTGGAGTTTAATACCTCTCCCGCCATCCGAATGCTGGTAAAAGCGATGGCGAATAAGTTCGGCGAAGAAAAAGGCAACAGCCGCTATCTGTATCGTCTGTTCCCGAAAGGCCCGGCAAAGCAAGCGACCAAAATCGCCGGTCTGCCCAAGCCGGTAAAATGTATTTAATACCGAATACTGAAGCCTGTTAACGTCTCGCGAGGGCTGTGCGGTTCAGTGAGGATTTTGTCCACACGAGCAGAGCGCGGCCCGCCCTCTTTCAGCCACTTGATGAGCTTTTCTACCTGCGCCGCGTCGCCACAGGCCACCACTTCTACGCTTCCGTCATCCATATTCTTCGCATAGCCGGTTAACCCCAGCCGCTGCGCCTCATGCTGCGTGGTATAGCGAAACCCGACGCCCTGAACGCGACCATAAACCCAGGCGATAATGCAGACGTTCGACATGATGGTTCTCCTTTCATAATCAACGGTGAAGACGCATACAGGACATACTTAACGTACCTGACTAGGCAGACACCCATAATGTTGGCGGAATCTGGCCGTAAATCGCGACCCCGACAGGTAGCCGCACCGTAGCGCTATTTCGCCGATCGGCAGCGTCGTCGATTGCAGTTGAGAAAGCGCGCAGGACATGCGTACCTCTTCAATAATTTGCCGATAACTCTGCGATTCGCGCTGCAAACGCCGACGCAGCGTCGATGTTCCCATAGCAAGACGGCGGGCTATCTCCTGGGCTGTCCATAGCTTAGCAGGTGAGAGCATAATCAGTTGCCGCACCTGCTCCGTGAGGGTGTAACGCCGTTCAATAAGCAGCGGTCCCGCCGCGCCATCATGCAAAAGCGCTAACAGTAACCCCATCGCCTGATGTTCCTGTAGCCCGGCAGGTAAGCCCTGGCGCACAGCATCCAACACGTTCTCCCACATAAATGTCAGGCTACGGCTCATCGGGGTACACAGCGATGTCATATTTGCCGGTGGATAATCCTGAACATACATCGTTTTAAAACGAGCAATAATCTCCGGTGAAAGTAACAACAGGTCGGAGCGAAAACCGTTCTGCGCAGGCTGATTAATAATCTCCAGCGGCGTGTTCACCGGAATAATAATCAACTCGCCCGGCCCGGCGACAAGGCGGCTATCATCCTGAATGATGACTTTACTGCCCTGCGTAATATGGCAGATAGCGGCGGAAAAAAGCGTAACACGATGCAAACGGTGCAGATGACTGGAACGCACCTCTGCCGTCGTAAGATCCTGATGTCGAATATGCATCTCCTGCACCGTGCCGTCCTCTGTTTTATCTTCCGTATGTGGCCGTGAATTGTGCTTTCGCAATCATATGCGCGTTAAGCATAAACCCTACCAACGCGCCACTCGACTCACTGTCGAGCGGCAGTGTTGCCGTATTCAGCGCCCACACAGTAAACTGATAGCGATGAGGCTTATCGCCCGGCGGCGGACAGGCGCCGCCAAAGCCAGCATAACCGAAATCATTCCGTCCCTGCACCACTCCAGCGGGTAACGTTTTTTTATCAGCCCCCGTCGGCAGGTCGTGAATCTGCGCAGGAATATTCACCATCGTCCAGTGCCACCAGCCGCTTCCGGTGGGCGCATCAGGATCGAAGACGGTAATAGCGTAGCTTTTGGTTCCGGCAGGCGGATTGCGCCAGCTCAGCTGCGGCGAAATATTTTCTCCGCTACAACCAAATCCTTTAAAGACGTGCTGTTGCGTTAAACGAAAATCCGCCGGAATATCCGCGCTACTGAGGCTAAACGCCGACGCGGCAGATACGCCGCCACTCAATGCCATCATTGCGGCTGCGGTCAAAGAGAAGACTGTTTTCATTGTATTTCCTTCTTCATGTAAAGAAATAACACTATAAAAAGCGTCCGCTGAAGAAACTGTGCCTTTACGATTCTATTTTGTGCAGAAACGCTCACCGCCATACGCTGGTGATTGCCTCTCTCATCTGTGCTACTCTACGCGCCATTTCGTTTTCACGGTCCCTGGCTGGAGCTATTATCCGGCTCGCGTCACTGTTTGTGAGAGGTTACTCCGCATGACTGAATCTACATTTCCGCAATATCCCCGTTTAGTCCTCAGCAAAGGGCGAGAAAAATCTTTACTCCGCCGCCACCCATGGGTCTTTTCCGGCGCCGTATCCCGTCTGGAAGGCAAAGCCAACCTCGGTGAAACTATCGATATCGTCGACCATCAGGGAAAGTGGTTAGCACGCGGCGCCTGGTCACCAGCCTCCCAGATCCGCGCGCGCGTCTGGACATTTGATAAAGCAGAATCCATTGATATTGCGTTTTTCACCCGCCGCCTGCGCCAGGCGCAGCAGTGGCGCGACTGGCTGGCGAAAAAAGACGGCCTGGATAGCTATCGTCTGATCGCCGGTGAGTCCGATGGCCTGCCTGGCGTCACTATCGATCGTTTTGGTCATTTTTTGGTGCTGCAACTGCTCAGCGCCGGGGCCGAATATCAACGCGCCGCATTAATTAGCGCGCTGCAAACATGCTATCCGGATTGCGCTATTTACGATCGCAGCGACGTCGCCGTGCGGAAAAAAGAAGGGATGGCGCTGACGCAAGGTCCGGTCACTGGCGAACTGCCACCTGCGCTTTTGCCAATTGAAGAACACGGTATGAAATTGCTGGTCGATATCCAGGGCGGCCACAAAACCGGTTATTATCTTGATCAGCGCGACAGTCGTCTGGCGACGCGCCGCTACGTGGAAAATCAGCGGGTACTGAACTGCTTCTCTTATACCGGCGGTTTTGCCGTGTCGGCGTTAATGGGCGGTTGTCGCCAGGTTGTCAGCGTGGATACCTCACAGGATGCGCTGGATATCGCCAGGCAAAACGTTGAACTGAACCAACTGGACTTGAGCAAAGCCGAATTCGTGCGCGACGACGTGTTTAAGTTGCTGCGCGCTTACCGTGAACACGGCGAAAAATTCGACGTCATCATCATGGACCCGCCCAAATTCGTTGAAAATAAAAGCCAGTTAATGGGCGCCTGCCGGGGCTATAAAGACATTAACATGTTAGCGATTCAACTGCTCAATCCGGGCGGCATACTGCTGACATTCTCTTGCTCCGGACTGATGACCAGCGATTTATTTCAGAAAATCATTGCCGATGCCGCAATAGATGCCGGTCGTGATGTACAATTTATAGAGCAGTTCCGTCAGGCCGCCGATCACCCGGTGATCGCCACCTACCCGGAAGGGCTGTATCTGAAAGGGTTTGCCTGTCGCGTCATGTAACTTGAAAAGTGGAATAGTATCCTCATATAAAGGGTATCTATTTCCCGGGAGGTGACTATGATAGCCAGCAAATTCGGTATCGGCCAACAGGTCCGCCATTCCCTGTTAGGTTACCTCGGAGTGGTCGTCGATATCGACCCGGAATATTCGCTTGATGAGCCGTCGCCTGATGAACTGGCGGTTAACGACGAACTTCGCGCCGCTCCGTGGTACCACGTGGTAATGGAAGATGATGATGGTCAGCCAGTGCATACTTATCTGGCCGAGGCCCAGTTGCGAAGCGAAATGCGGGACGAGCATCCAGAACAGCCATCGATGGATGAACTGGCGCGTACCATTCGCAAGCAGCTTCAGGCACCGCGACTACGTAACTGATTGTATTTAAAAGGCCGGAAAGCGATATCCGGCCTTTTAAACTTTTATTTCGCCAGCCCCAGGCGAGGGATCTCAATCGCCGGGCAGCGATCCATCACCACGGTCATGCCTGCATCCCGCGCCAGCACCGCCGCCTGTTCGTTGATCACGCCAAGCTGTAGCCACAGCGTTTTTGCGCCGATGGCGATAGCTTCCTGCGCGACGCCCCATGCAGCTTCAGAGTTGCGAAAAACATCCACCATATCGACTTTTTCGGGAATGTCAGCCAGCGTGGCATACCCCTGTTGCCCCAGCAATGTCTTACCCGCGACTTTTGGCGCAACCGGAATCACATGGTAGCCCTGTTCAAGCAGGTATTTCATTACCCGATAACTTGGACGATCGGGTTTATCGCTCGCACCTACCAGCGCGATAGTGCGAGTGGACGTCAAAACATCAGCAATATCGGTCTCTTTCATCATCTTTCTCCTGGCTGTTTTGCAAAGTGTACGACAAACCTGACATAGCAACCATTCATCCCATACCGATGTATGAGAGCAAAACGCCAAAATATGTCTATATGTTAGTAAACATGATCTAAGAAAAATTTCGATACATTATTAGCCAGACGGCCTTTGGACAGGAGAACCTTATGAAAACCGGCGCGCTAACCACCTTCCTTGCTCTCTGTTTGCCGGTGACTGTTTTTGCCACAACGCTCCGTTTGTCTAATGAGGTTGATCTGCTGGTGCTGGACGGCAAAAAGGTATCCAGCTCTTTATTACGCGGCGCAGAGAGCATCGAACTGGAAAACGGGCCGCATCAACTCGTTTTCCGGGTGGAAAAAACCATCCGCCTGTCCGGTAATGAAGAGCGGCTTTATATTTCTCCGCCGCTGGTGATAAGTTTCGATACCCAACTGATAAGTCAGGTCAATTTCCAGCTCCCGCGGCTGGAAAACGAGCGCGAAGCCTCGCATTTTAACGCGGCGCCGCGTCTGGCGCTTTTGGACGGCGACGCCATGCCCATTCCGGTAAAACTCGATATTCTGGCCATTACTTCTACGGCTAAAGTGGTCGATTATGAAATAGAGACCGAGCGTTATAATAAATCGGCGAAACGCGCCTCGCTTCCTCAGTTCGCCACGATGATGGCAGACGACAGCACGTTACTTTCCGACGTCTCAGAGCTTGATACCGTACCGCCGCAATCACAAACTCTGACAGAACAGCGGCTGAAATATTGGTTCCGACTGGCCGACCCGCAGACACGCCATCATTTTCTGCAATGGGCGGAAAAACAGCCGCCCTCTTGATATGAGTTGTCCCAGCGCGCAATTTTTTTGTCTTTCTCTTGCAGCATCAAGCGCTTCCAGTAATCTGTAGACAGGTTAACTACGGAATCGAATTATGGAACTGACGACTCGCACCTTGCCGACGCGCAAACATATCGCGTTGGTTGCTCACGACCACTGCAAACAGATGTTAATGAACTGGGTGGAACGCCATCAGCCGTTGCTGGAAAAACACGTTCTTTATGCAACCGGCACCACGGGGAATCTGATCCAGCGCGCAACCGGTATGGACGTTAATGCGATGCTGAGCGGTCCGATGGGCGGCGACCAGCAGGTTGGCGCACTCATTTCAGAAGGGAAAATCGACGTGTTGATTTTCTTCTGGGACCCGCTTAACGCGGTACCGCACGACCCCGATGTCAAAGCGCTACTGCGTCTGGCCACCGTATGGAATATCCCTGTCGCCACTAACGTCTCAACGGCGGACTTTATCATCCAGTCCCCGCATTTTAATGACGCTGTAGATATTCTTATTCCGGATTATGCGCGTTATCTGGCCGAGCGCCTGAAATAACCGCTACGCGGGCGGGATGCTGTACCGCCCGCGCTTTAGGGCTTCCTCGCCACCGGCACATCCAGCTGTTTAAGCGCCTCCACAAAGCGCGAGGGATTATCTTTATTGAAAAGCAGCCAGACCCGCGCACGCGCGCGCGTCAACGCCACATATAACAAACGCCGCTCTTCAGCGTCCGGAAAATCCTCAACCTGAGGAAGAAGCGCACTTTCCATAATGGATTCGCGCGCCGGGGCGGGGAAACCGTCGTTACCCTCCTGCAATCCGACAAGAATCACGTAATCGGCCTGTTGGCCTTTGCTGGCATGGATAGTCATGAAGTCTATCTGTAACTTCGGCCAGCGAGTCGCCGCTTTTTGTAGACTCGCGGGTTTCAGATGATGATAGCGCGCCAGCACCAGGATACGTTCATCTTCCTTCGCATAGCCGGATAATTTATCCAGTAACGCGTCCAACTGGCTTTCATCCAATAACGTCACCGCTTTTTTATCGCCTGGGGTCAGACTATTTAACGGTTTTTTAAGCTGGTGCGGATTCTGCTGTACAAAGCGATTGGCAATATCGCCAATCCGACTGTTAAAGCGGTACGTGGTGTCCAGGTGGCAATGCTCGCCCTCGCCGAACGTCTGATGAAACGCCGTCGTTAAGGAGAGCTGCGCCCCGCTAAAACGGTAAATCGCCTGCCAGTCATCGCCAACGGCAAACAGCGTAGTCTGGCTATTCTGCTTGCGCAGCGCCTCTAACAGCGCCGCCCGTTGCGGGGAAATATCCTGAAATTCATCGACCAGAATATGCTTCCACGGGCTGATAAAACGCCCTTTTTCGAGGATCACCATTGCCTGATGGATCAGCCCGGAGAAATCAACGGCATTTTCCGCTTTCAACGCGCTTTTCCAGGCCTTTAGCAGCGGCGCCATCAGCTTAATGCGTTTGCCAAACAGCTCGCGGCACTCCTCTGGCGCGCCAGCGATCATTTCTGCCTGCGCGCCGCCGTGCATACGCATCAAACTGACCCAACGATCCAGGCGAGGGGCCAGACGCCGCTGCAATGTCTCATCGTCCCAGAAATTACCTTCCGGCACTACCCACTGCATCTCCTCTTCCAGCCACTGACGCCAGCCTTTGGCCTGCGCTTTTTTCTCGCTACACTGCTGACGCCAGGTGCGCAGAAATAGCTGATGCCGCGCGGTGGCGTCACTTTCCAGCTTACTGATAACCGGCGCTTTTTTACTGCCTTGCTGAATAATATACAGCGCCAGCGAATGGAACGTACGGGCAGTAATCTCTTCCGTATGTAAGCGCTCGCGGATACGCTCATCCATCTCTTCTGCCGCCTTGCGACCAAACGCCAGTAAAAGAATTTGCCCCACATCGGCTTGTCCGCGCGCCAACAGCCAACCCGCGCGCGCCACCAGCACCGAGGTCTTGCCGCTTCCCGCACCCGCCAGTACCAGTAACGATGATTCGCCGTTAACCACCGCCCTGGCCTGGGAAGGATTAAGCGGAGAGGATTCTATCTGCGTAAAAAAGTCGGCATGCGCTTCCAGCATGGCATCAGCATACGCCTGATTATGCTGCTGCCGACTTCCCTCGCTATCCTGTAACCATGCCAGACACTTACGCCATATCTCGCGACAGTGAGCAAACTCCTCCAGACGTGAGACCGGCAGCGGTAAGGCGGCAAACGTCTGGCGAATTTCGTGTTCCAGCCCCCGAACGCGTTCACGGGTAAGCCATTGGTTTTCGCCCGTTCGCTCACTAATACGCGCCCATTGCTCCTGTAATGCCTGCGCGGCGACATCACTCATCTCCTGGCTCCAGCGACGCCAGTGCGCGTCCAGATAGCGATGGAATTGCTGGGTTTCCGACCACTCGGTACCGTGCAAACGCACGACTTTATCCTCCGGCAGGACAAACTCCAGCTCGCCCCATACCAGCCCACGCTTACAGTGAATCGCCAATAACTGATTGAATGGAATAAGATATTCATGCCTGTCGCCAGACACTTTCACCCCAGCGTTGAGGATCTCGGCACGATCATACGGGTGTTGCGCCAGACGTTTTCCAAGAGAAGTTGCTTTCAGTTCCATGACTCAGCGAATCCAGACGTAAAGATGTGCTTATCAGTGTAACCGCCAGAGAAAACGTGCTCCAGTCTAAAAAAACGTTACAATTGCCCGCAGTGATAGAAAACCGGAATGAACTGAGGGTTTATGCGTACCGTTCTGAATATTTTAAACTTTGTACTGGGCGGCTTTGCCACTACGCTGGCCTGGCTGCTGGCGACGCTTGTCAGTATTGTGCTTATTTTTACCCTGCCGTTGACCCGCTCCTGCTGGGAGATAACCAAACTGTCCCTGTTCCCTTACGGTAATGAAGCCATTCACGTTGACGAACTTAATCCGGCGGCGAAAAGCGTATTAATGAATACTGGCGGTACATTGCTGAATATTTTCTGGTTACTTTTTTTCGGCTGGTGGCTATGCCTGATGCACATTGCCTCCGGTATCGCTCAGTGTGTCACTATCATCGGGATACCTGTCGGTATTGCGAACTTTAAAATTGCCGCGATTGCGCTTTGGCCTGTCGGTCGCCGCGTCGTCTCTGTAGAAACCGCTCGCGCCGCGCGAGAAGCTAACGCGCGCCGCCGTTTTGAATGATCGGGACAAATAGCCTTTATGTTAAGTCCGTTGATTCGCCGTTATACCTGGAACAGTACCTGGCTGTATTACATCCGCATTTTTATCGCTCTGTGCGGCACCACCGCCCTGCCCTGGTGGCTGGGCGACGTCAAACTGACCATCCCGCTCACGCTCGGTATGGTTGCCGCGGCGCTAACCGATCTCGACGATCGCCTTGCCGGACGCTTGCGTAATTTAATCATTACCTTAATTTGCTTTTTTATCGCGTCGGCTTCTGTGGAGCTGCTCTTTCCCTGGCCGTGGCTATTTGCGTTGGGCTTAACGTTATCCACCAGCGGGTTTATTTTGTTGGGAGGACTGGGGCAACGCTATGCCACCATCGCGTTCGGCGCGTTACTCATTGCCATCTATACGATGCTGGGTACCTCTTTATACGATCACTGGTATCAGCAACCACTGCTCCTGCTGGCAGGCGCAGTATGGTATAACCTACTGACGCTAACCGGGCATCTGCTATTTCCGATCCGTCCGTTGCAGGATAATCTGGCACGCAGTTACGAACAGTTAGCGCACTATCTGGAACTGAAATCACGTCTGTTTGATCCTGATATTGAAGATGAAAGCCAGGCGCCGCTCTATGATTTAGCGTTAGCGAACGGGCAGTTAATGGCGACGCTGAACCAAACGAAAGTGTCGTTATTGAGTCGCCTGCGCGGCGATCGCGGTCAACGCGGTACGCGCCGCACCCTCCATTACTATTTTGTGGCGCAGGATATTCATGAACGCGCCAGTTCTTCGCATATTCAATACCAGACGCTGCGCGATTATTTTCGCCATAGCGACGTCATGTTCCGCTTTCAGCGTCTGATGTCGATGCAGGCGCAGGCCTGTACGCAGCTGGCGCGCTGTATCTTACTGCGTACGCCGTACCAGCATGATCCGCGTTTTGAACGCGTCTTTACCCACATTGACGCCGCGCTTGAACGTATGCGCGCCAGCGGCGCTTCTTTAGAGCTGTTAAATACGCTTGGATTCTTATTAACCAACCTACGCGCCATTGATGCGCAATTGGCGACGATCGAGTCGGAGCAGGCCCAGGCAATGCCGCGCAATGAGTCAGAAAACCAGTTGGCTGATGATAGCCTGCACGGGTTTAGCGACATCTGGCTGCGTCTGAGCCGTAATTTTACCCCGGAGTCCGCTCTCTTTCGCCATGCGGTACGCATGTCGCTGGTATTGTGCATCGGTTATGCTCTCATCCAAATTACCGGGATGCGCCACGGGTACTGGATATTGCTCACCAGCCTGTTCGTTTGCCAGCCTAACTATAACGCGACCCGCCATCGCCTTGCGCTCCGGATTATCGGTACGTTGGTAGGCGTTGCGATCGGCCTGCCGATTTTATGGTTTGTCCCTTCGCTTGAAGGACAGTTAGTTCTGCTGGTGATTACCGGCGTGCTTTTCTTCGCATTCCGTAATGTGCAGTATGCCCATGCGACGATGTTCATCACCCTGCTGGTATTACTCTGCTTTAACCTCCTGGGCGAAGGCTTTGAGGTAGCGTTACCGCGCGTCGTCGACACGTTAATTGGCTGCGCTATCGCCTGGGCTGCGGTCAGCTTTATTTGGCCGGACTGGCGCTTTCGCAACCTTCCCCGGGTACTCCAGCGCGCCACCGATGCTAATTGCCGCTACCTTGACGCGATCCTTGAGCAATATCACCAGGGACGGGATAACCGCCTGGCCTATCGCATTGCCAGACGCGACGCGCACAACCGCGATGCAGAACTGGCATCCGTAGTTTCTAATATGTCGAGCGAACCCGACGTCACGGCCGAAACCCGGGAGGCGGCGTTCAGGCTGCTTTGCCTCAATCACACTTTTACCAGCTATATCTCCGCCCTCGGCGCGCACCGCGAAAAACTCAGCAATCCGGACGTGTTGGGGCTTCTGGATGACGCGGTCTGCTACGTTGATGATGCGCTTCATCATCAACCTGAAGACGAACAGCGCGTACACCAGGCGCTGGAGGGTTTAAAGCAGCGAGTTCAGTCACTGGAAACACGTCCGGACAGCAAAGAACCTCTGGTTGTTCAACAAATTGGTTTGCTCATTGCCTTACTGCCCGAGATTGGACGCTTGCAACGGCAAATTTCACCGCCGACTTCTACATTAATTACCCAGCCGTAAGCGAATGAGCCCAGTCGGCAAGCTCCTGGCGACGACTCGCCGGGAGCGCCGCTTCATGTACGCCGACAATTGCGCCTTCCAGGGCATACAAAACTTTCACCGTCAGCAAGGGATTGCTTTGTCGCAACCTTAGCCAGCACATTTTCGCGCCCAGTATGCGTAACATATTTTCGTCCTTTATCCCTGACTCATTGAGCAATGTTTCCAGATGGAAGGTCATATTGGGAAGATCTTTGAGTCTGTGCTGTAAAATACGGCTGTGTTTTTCCTTCATTGCCGCGTCAAGAGAATACTTCGATAAACGTACCAGCTGCTGCTGATCGCGCCACAGGCTTTCATCCACCCGGTAATAGTTGAGCATAACGGGACGTCCACATTTCATAAACATGAGCCAGGCGGGGGGATGCTTCACACAGTAGGGTACGCTTTCTTCACAGGCGCGGAGATAAAGCTCGCCATTAGCCACCATCGCAAAGACGGTATCCTCCACGGTCAGACTATAGCTACCGAATAAAGATCGATACTGGATCGTCCCCAAAGAGGCCAAATATTCTTGCGATTTATAGATCCTGTCATAAGAGAGTGCTCTCATAAAATTCCTTTTAAATCATAAAGTAAAAGAATGATTTGCAGTAACGGATCCGTTAATGACGAAAATAGGCAACTTATACTCCGCGAGCAAGATGATTTTTATTTTTGACGCCACTAAGAATAAAAATTGCGAGACAGTTTCCGAAAATAGAGTTGATCTTTCATCGCCACAGGGGTACTGTATGAATATACAGTAACTCACGGGGCTGGATTGATTATGTACACTTCAGGTTATGCAAATCGTTCTTCGTCATTTCCTACCACTACCCACAACGCTGCGCGCACCGCTACGGAAAATGCCGCGGCAGGACTGGTCAGTGAAGTTGTCTACCACGAAGACCAGCCCATGATGGCGCAACTCCTGCTTTTGCCTTTACTCCGTCAGTTAGGCCAACAATCACGCTGGCAGCTCTGGCTCACGCCGCAGCAAAAGCTCAGCCGTGAATGGGTACAGTCTTCAGGTTTGCCATTAACGAAAGTGATGCAAATTAGCCAGCTTGCGCCTCGTCATACGCTGGAGTCGATGATCCGCGCTTTGCGTACAGGAAATTACAGCGTGGTAATTGGTTGGATGACTGAAGAACTGACAGAAGAAGAACATGCCAGCCTGGTTGAAGCAGCGAAGGTAGGTAATGCGGTAGGGTTTATCATGCGCCCTGTACGTGCGCACGCTTTATCCAGGAGACAGCATTCCGGGCTAAAAATTCACTCTAATTTGTATCATTAAGTAAAATTAGGATTTATCCTGGACTTTTTTTTACGCGAACGTATCTCCTTTGAGTGCTAACGTTTTTTTTGCGAGAACGCTTGTCAGAAGCGGTTTCCGCAATTTTTGCTGTACGATTTATCATCTGAAACTGTTAAATGATGTGTATATCCGTCATGTTTTTTTCACATGTCTGACGGAGTTCACACTTGTAAGTTTCCAACTACGTTGTAGACTTTACATCGCCAGGGGTGCTCAGCATAAGCCGTAGATATCGGTAGAGTAACTATTGAGCAGATCCCCCGGTGAAGGATTTAACCGTGTTATCTCGTTGGAGATATTCATGGCGTATTTTGGATGATAACGAGGCGCAAAAAATGAAAAAGACAGCTATCGCGATTGCAGTGGCACTGGCTGGTTTCGCTACCGTAGCGCAGGCCGCTCCGAAAGATAACACCTGGTACGCTGGTGCTAAACTGGGCTGGTCTCAGTACCATGACACCGGCTTCATTCACAATGATGGCCCGACTCATGAAAACCAACTGGGCGCAGGTGCTTTTGGTGGTTACCAGGTTAACCCGTATGTTGGCTTTGAAATGGGCTACGACTGGTTAGGCCGTATGCCGTACAAAGGCGACAACATCAATGGCGCTTATAAAGCTCAGGGCGTTCAGTTGACCGCTAAACTGGGTTATCCAATCACTGACGATCTGGACGTTTATACCCGTCTGGGTGGTATGGTATGGCGTGCAGACACCAAGTCTAACGTCCCTGGCGGCCCGTCTACTAAAGACCACGACACCGGCGTTTCCCCGGTATTCGCGGGCGGTATCGAGTATGCCATCACCCCTGAAATCGCAACCCGTCTGGAATACCAGTGGACTAACAACATCGGTGATGCCAACACCATCGGCACCCGTCCGGACAACGGCCTGCTGAGCGTAGGTGTTTCCTACCGTTTCGGCCAGCAAGAAGCTGCTCCGGTAGTAGCTCCGGCACCGGCTCCGGCTCCGGAAGTACAGACCAAGCACTTCACTCTGAAGTCTGACGTACTGTTCAACTTCAACAAATCTACCCTGAAGCCGGAAGGCCAGCAGGCTCTGGATCAGCTGTACAGCCAGCTGAGCAACCTGGATCCGAAAGACGGTTCCGTTGTCGTTCTGGGCTTCACTGACCGTATCGGTTCTGACGCTTACAACCAGGGTCTGTCCGAGAAACGTGCTCAGTCTGTTGTTGATTACCTGATCTCCAAAGGTATTCCGTCTGACAAAATCTCCGCACGTGGTATGGGCGAATCTAACCCGGTTACCGGCAACACCTGTGACAACGTGAAACCTCGCGCTGCCCTGATCGATTGCCTGGCTCCGGATCGTCGCGTAGAGATCGAAGTTAAAGGCGTTAAAGACGTGGTAACTCAGCCGCAGGCTTAAGTTTCCGTCTGATAAAAAACCCCGCGTCGCGGGGTTTTTTGCTCTGGTCTGGGTGACAACGCCTTTCAGCGTTACTTCTTGCCTAATAACGCCTGTAAATCCTGCTTTAACGTGGTCATTTGCGTGGCATATTTCTCTTTATGCTCCGCGTCTTCTATCAGTTGCACTATCGTTTCGGATAATGTTTTACCGCGTCGCTGCGCAAGGCCCGCCAGACGCTGCCAGACCATAAACTCTAAATCGATAGATTTTTTGCGCGTATGCTGATGTTCCGCATTGAAGTGTCGTTTGCGTCTTGCCCGAATGGTTTGTTTCATCCGATTAAGCAAGGCAGGATTCATATGCCTGTCTATCCAGACATTTACCCGCACCGGTTCATTTTCGAGGGCCAACAACAAATTGACGGCTTCCTGGGCAGCACTGGCTTCCACGTAGCGGGTGATCAACTCCCCTTCGCGGTGCTTTTTCACCAGATATTTCCATTTCCAACCGCTTTCAAGATTTTCAAGTTGTTGATATTTCATTGCGATCCCAACGTTACCGTGTAACTGTTATCAGAATATCAGTTTTTTAGCCATCTGAAGAAAAGAATCTCGAACCTGTGAATGGTTACACGTCTTCATATTACTTTGCATTCGCTTTCCGCGTGTGCAGCGTGACGGGTTAGGCTATAATCCCCCCTTTTACAACAGACTAAAAAACCTCAACTTTGACCATTACGAAACTTGCATGGCGTGATCTGGTTCCGGATAGCGAAAGCTATCAGGAGATATTTGCACAGCCACACGCGACTGACGAAAACGACACCTTACTCAGTGATACTCAGCCACGACTGCAATTTGCGCTTGAGCAACTTATACAGCCGTGGGCATCATCCTCTTTTATGCTGACTAAAGCGCCTGAAGAGCAAGAGTATCTCACTTTACTTTCAGATGCCGTCCGCGCTCTGCAAACCGATGCCGGACAATTAACCGGCGGACATTATGACGTTTCCGGGCATACTGTTCATTACCGCGCCGCGCAGAATGCGCAAGACAACTTTGCCACCGTCACACAAGTCGTCAGCGCGGACTGGGTCGAAGCCGAACAGCTCTTTGGTTGCCTGCGGCAGTATAACGGCGACATTATCCTGCAGCCGGGACTGGTTCATCAGGCGAACGGCGGCGTGCTGATTATTTCCTTACGAACCCTTCTGGCGCAGCCGTTACTGTGGATGCGTCTGAAAGCCATCGTTAGCCGCGAGCGTTTTGACTGGGTGGCCTTTGACGAGTCGCGTCCATTACCGGTCTCCGTGCCATCAATGCCGCTCAAACTGAAGGTGATTCTGGTTGGCGAACGTGAATCACTGGCTGATTTTCAGGAGATGGAACCGGAGCTCGCGGAACAGGCTATCTACAGTGAATTTGAAGACAATTTACAGATAGCGGACGCAGAAGCTATGACCCTGTGGTGTCAATGGGTGACGCGTATCGCTTTACGCGATAATTTGCCCCCTCCGGCACCGGACGCCTGGCCCGTCCTGATACGCGAGGCTGTGCGCTATACCGGCGAACAGGATACGCTGCCTCTTTGCCCACTGTGGATAGCCCGCCAGTTTAAGGAGGCGTCGCCTTTATGCGAAGGCGATACCTGCGGCGCAGAAGCGCTCAGCCTGATGCTTGCCCGACGCGAATGGCGAGAAGGCTTTCTGGCGGAGCGGATGCAGGATGAGATTCTGCAAGAGCAGATCCTGATTGAAACCGAAGGCGAACGCGTTGGACAAATCAATGCGCTTTCCGTCATTGAGTTTCCCGGGCATCCGCGCGCCTTTGGCGAACCGTCGCGAATTAGCTGTGTTGTGCATATCGGCGATGGCGAATTTAACGATATTGAGCGCAAGGCCGAACTTGGCGGGAATATCCACGCTAAGGGAATGATGATTATGCAGGCCTTCCTGATGTCGGAGTTGCAGCTGGAGCAACAAATTCCCTTCTCTGCCTCGTTAACCTTTGAGCAGTCCTACAGCGAAGTGGATGGCGATAGCGCCTCAATGGCGGAATTATGTGCGCTCATCAGCGCGCTGGCCAATGTGCCGGTGAATCAAAACATTGCGATTACCGGCTCGGTCGATCAGTTTGGTCGCGCGCAACCGGTGGGTGGGCTAAACGAAAAAATTGAAGGTTTCTTCGCCATCTGCGAGCAGCGGGAATTAAACGGTAAACAGGGCGTGATTATCCCTGCAGCCAATGTCCGCCATCTCAGTCTTAAATCTGAACTGCTGCAAGCGGTTAAAGAAGAGAAGTTCACTATCTGGGCGGTAGACGACGTGACCGACGCCTTACCGCTACTGTTAAATCTGGTGTGGGATGGCGAAGGTCAAACGACGTTGATGCAGACTATCCAGGAGCGTATCGCGCAGGCGACGCAACAGGAAGGCCGTCATCGTTTCCCGTGGCCATTACGTTGGCTGAACGCTTTTATTCCGAACTGATCGGACTTGTTCAGCGTACACGTGTTAGCTATCCTGCGTGCTTCAATAAAATAAGGTTTACATAAAACATGGTAGATAAACGCGAATCCTATACAAAAGAAGACCTTCTTGCCTCTGGTCGTGGTGAACTGTTTGGCGCTAAAGGGCCGCAACTCCCTGCGCCGAACATGCTGATGATGGACCGCGTCGTTAAGATGACCGAAACGGGCGGCAATTTCGACAAAGGCTATGTCGAAGCCGAGCTGGATATCAATCCGGATCTATGGTTCTTCGGATGCCACTTTATCGGCGATCCGGTGATGCCCGGTTGTCTGGGTCTGGATGCTATGTGGCAATTGGTGGGATTCTACCTGGGCTGGCTGGGCGGCGAAGGCAAAGGCCGCGCTCTGGGCGTGGGCGAAGTGAAATTTACCGGCCAAGTTCTGCCGACAGCCAGGAAAGTCACCTATCGTATTCATTTCAAACGTATCGTAAACCGTCGCCTGATCATGGGCCTGGCGGACGGTGAGGTTCTGGTGGATGGTCGTCTGATCTATACCGCACACGATTTGAAAGTCGGTTTGTTCCAGGATACTTCCGCGTTCTAAGTGTTGAATTGATATTCCGCGCTATCGGTATCATGCTTGCAAAGCCCATAAAGGCGAAACCTCCGCACTGCGGAGGTTTCTTTTTCTAAAGAGACAGAATCAGGCCATTACCGCCCTGTCCTCCATGGCTTGTCGCCAACCTCCCAACCAGTATGACCGTTGATTCAGCGTCTGATAGGGACACATTTCTTTTGATCGTCCGGCGATGCCGGCCTGATATCCACGTTGATGTGCCCGTTCCAGGCGATCTCGTTTTTGTCTCTTCATGCCTCGTTTCCCTCATATTTGTATCTGGTGGAAAAGAAAACAGTGATTACAAAATGTGCAATCACACTACACGAATACCTCTAAATGGATCGCCCGTCAATGCGCAAAATTCACACCAATGTCATATTTGTGAGCTATACGGTAAATCATTTGTACAAAAAATGTGAGCCATAACAACTATTTTTCCGGCGTCAAAAATAAAAAAACCGCCTCAGGCGCACGACCTGAAGCGGTTAAATTTACATTACTTTTATCTCAGGGAAGGCGCTTTATCTCATCTGCGATAGCGGCTGCTTCCTGACTCCATGCGCTTGCCAGTACTTTGACCATCTCATCATAGCCATCTTTCTGCTGACTGGCTTCGATATGGAAAGGCCGCTTAATCAGCTGTCCATTGTGGTTTAATAACCACTCCCCGCTGACGATAACCTTACCATCGTAGCGTCCATGGAATCCGGTTACGGTAACGTTTAACGTATCCTGGGTGGTTCCCAACGGCTGGGAAGCGACGACCCAGCCAGGAAGCCGGGCGCTAAGATTCGCCACCAGCGTGTTACGTAATTGCTGGTCCAGCGGGCTGGCCCACAGATTGTTATTGGCAATCACATACTGAACATCACTGGCTTGATACACCACGCCGTTACCTGCCAGATAGTCAGGTACGGAAACCTGCTCTACCCATAAGAGACGGTTGCCCTGGCTTGCGGTGCTTTGCACACCGCTTTGCGCTATCGGGAGCTGATAATAGCTTTTATTCTCTCCGCCGGAGCTACATGACGCCAGCCAGAACGCCATTATCACGACTAGCCATTTTTTCATTGTTTCGCCCTCTTAGGCTCAGGATCTTTTTTATCCTTCGCTTCAAATACCAGCGCGTTGCTCTTCTCGTTCAGAGTTTTCAACACCGGTTGTAACTCACGAAGCACCTGATCGAGACGCTGCATATCCGCCACCATTTTGTTATACGCCGCCGATCCAGGCTGGAAGCCCTGCATACTGCGGTTAAGTTCGCGTAACGTCGTTTGCATATCCGCCGGAAGCTGCTGCATCGACTGACTGGAGGTAATCTTGTTCATATTATCCAGCGTGGTTTGCAGCCGACGCATAGTACGCTGGCTTTCAGACAGCGTATTGGTCGCTTGTTCAATCATCGGATTCAGCGGCAGGTTGTTGATCTTATCCAACGTTTCCACCAGTCGCTGTTGAATTTGCGCCAGGCCGCTGCTGACGGTGGGAATAATTTCATAACCATCAAATTCGCGTAGCCCGGTAATCGGCGGCTCCTTAGGATAAAAGTCCAGATCGACATACAGCGCCCCGGTCACCAGGTTACCGGTTTTAAGCGAAGCGCGTAAACCGCGCTTAAGCAGTTCCGTCAAATGCGCGCCAACATCCGCATTTTCTCCCAATTGCGCTTTCAGACGCTCCGGTTCAATGCGCACCAGCACAGGAATACGGTAATCGTCGTTAAATACCTGGCGCATTTTAGACGCAAAGAAAGGCACTTTGCTTACCGTCCCCAGACGAATACCGCGGAACTCCAGCGGCGCGCCGGGTTGTAATCCGCGCACCGAATCTTTAAAGAACATCAGGTAATCGATATGATCGGTATACAGCGAATCCTGAATACTTTTTTGATCGTCGTAGAGATTAAACGCCGTTTTTTCGGCGACGGGTTGCCCCTGCTCAAGTCCTTCCGGCACATCAAAACTCACGCCGCCGCCAAACAACGTCGTCAACGATCCCATTTCCACGCGCATTCCCGCCGATGTCAGATCCACAGCGATACCGCTATCTTTCCAGAATCGGACATTACTGGTGACCAACCGATCGTTTGGCGCCTTAATGAACAACTGATAACTCATTGTCCGTTTTTGCGGATCGAAAGAGCTGGTTTCAACGGACCCTACCCGATAGCCCCGGAACAGAACGGGATCGCCAGGACTGAGCTGACCGGCCTTTTTGCTGTCCAGAATCACACGAATACCTTTGGCATCGGGCGGCGCCAACGGCGGTGAGTCAAGAAGCTGATAGCTTTCCGGCTGACTGCCCTTACTTCCTGGTTGTAGTTCAATATACGCACCTGATAGCAGCGTCCCAAGCCCGCTGATGCCTTCACGCCCCACCTGCGGTTTTACCACCCAAAATACCGAGTCTTTATGCAGCAACTTTTCCATACCGGAATGGAGCCGCGCTTTGATTTGTACGTGGGTCAGATCGTCAGTCAGCGTCGCGCTTTCAACCACGCCAACATCCACGCTGCGACTTTTGATCGTCGTTTTTCCGCCTTCAATGCCTTCCGCATTGGTGGTGATTAAGGTAACTTCCGGTCCCTGGTGGCTGTAGTGATAAAACAGAATCCAGGCTCCGATAAGCGCAGTAACAATCGGGAATATCCAGACAGGCGACCAATTTTTCACCTTTTGTACTTTGGCTTCCCCTTTTTTAGGTTCCATGCTATCAGGACTCCTCATGGCCTGGTTCGTACTCACGATCCCACGACAGACGCGGATCAAAGGTCATCGCAGAAAACATTGTCATTATGACGACTAAAGCAAACATCAACGCACCCATCGCAGGATAAATATTCATTAACCCTCCCATACGCACCAGCGCAGAGAGTACGGCAATGACAAAGACATCAATCATTGACCAGCGCCCCACAAACTCCACTACTTCATAAATAAAATGCATCCGTTCACTGTCGCGCTTACCGTGGCCTTTCGCATCCCAACAAAGCCAGGCAATGGCGATCATTTTTAGCGTCGGCACCATAATACTGGCGAGAAAGATAACCGCCGCCACCGGATAAGACCCCTCGCTCCACAGCAAAATCACGCCAGCCAGAATGGTCGACGGCATTTTCGAGCCCAGTAAGTCGGTAATCATAATCGGCAAAATATTGGCGGGCAGATAAAGCATGATCGAGGTAAATAATAACGCCAGCGTCCACTGCAAACTGTTTTTACGCCGGACATAGCCTTTCGTATGGCAACGCGGACAGACGAGACTCTCCGCAGGCAGGATCGCCGTACAGCAGGCGCAAGAACGCAAAGACTGCCGGATACCGGTAATCCCCGGCGTTAACGGCTGCGCCAGTGCAGGCTGCGGGGCGATATCATCCCACAACCAGCGGCGATCGACACACTGGAACGCCCGCAGTTGAACGAGACAAAATAAGCACCAGGGAATAAAGCTGCTGCCGATGCCGATATCGCCGTAGGCCATCAGCTTAACAAAACTGACCAACACCCCGGCGAGAAATATTTCCGCCATTCCCCACGATTTGAGGAGGAAAAAGATCCTTGCCGGCGTTTTTTTTACCGACAACGGCAGACTGGCGCGGTTGACAAGTAATAGAATAGTCACCAGGCAAAATGCCGGCACCAGTTGGACAAATAATAAAAAGAACGTGCCGAGGCTGGCGTAATCTTCAGAAAACATGACGCCGGGGATTTCCAGAAGCGTGACTTCGCTGGTGACGCCCGCGACATTCATATTCACGAAGGGAAAAAGGTTAGAAAGCAGCAACATAAACAGTGCCGCTAACGCATAGGCGGTAGGACGCTGCCGGGGCGCGTCCCACTCGGTCGTTAACGTTGCGCCGCATCGTGGACATGCTGCTTTTTGCCCATGCGAGAGGCGGGGTAAAGCCACCAGCATGTCACATTGCGGGCACAATATGTGCTTCGCAGCATGGTGATGTTCACACATAGGCGCTCCTTTCGTTATGCCCCGTTTTTCAGGCCTTCAAGATACTCCCAACGTTCGAAGGCTTGCTCAAGTTCTTGCTCCGCCTGACTTAAATCGGCCAGAACTTTTTGCGTTTGCTCATGGGGTTGGCTAAAAAAGGCCGCATCCGCAACCTGCGCCTGTAGCGCTTCCAGCTTCGCTTCCAGGTCTTCAAGCTGACCGGGTAACTGCTCCAGCTCGCGCTGCAGTTTATAGCTTAGTTTGCTACTGCCACGTTTTACAATTTCTGCTTTAGGGGCAATAACTTCCTCATTTTTTTTCGCCATCGGCTGTTTCGTCGCCAGATGCTGCTCTTGCTGCGCACGCGCATCATGGTAGCCGCCGATATAACGTCCGATTTTGCCGCCGCCCTCGAAAATCCAGCATTCCGTCACGGTATTATCGACAAATTGCCGATCGTGGCTGACCAGTAGTACCGTGCCCTGATAGCCATCAATTAATTCTTCTAATAGTTCCAGCGTTTCGACGTCAAGATCGTTCGTTGGTTCATCGAGAATTAAAAGATTGCTCGGCTTGAGGAACAGTCGCGCCAGCAGCAGACGGTTACGTTCGCCGCCGGAAAGCGCGCGGACGGGCGTCATCGCCCGTTTGGGGTGAAACAGGAAGTCCTGCAAATAGCCCAGTACATGGCGCGGCTTACCGTTTACCATCACCTCCTGCTTGCCTTCCGCCAGGTTATCCATCACGGTTTTTTCCGGGTCCAGTTCGGCGCGATGCTGATCGAAGTAGGCGACTTCCAGCTTCGTTCCTACGTGGATGCGCCCGCTGTCAGCCTGAAGCTGTCCCAGCATCAGTTTCAGTAGCGTGGTTTTACCGCAGCCGTTCGGGCCAATTAACGCAATCTTGTCACCGCGCTGTACCTGAGCGGAGAAATCTTTTACCAGTTGTTTTCCTTCTACCTGGTAATCGACGTTTTCCATCTCAAAAACGATTTTACCGGAGCGCGTCGCCTCTTCGACCTGCATCTTCGCCGTGCCCATCACTTCCCGGCGCTCGCTGCGTTCACGACGCATCGCTTTTAACGCCCGCACGCGCCCTTCATTACGGGTGCGGCGCGCCTTGATCCCCTGGCGAATCCAGACTTCTTCCTGCGCCAGTTTGCGATCAAATTCCGCGTTTTGTAACTCTTCTACGCGCAGCGCTTCTTCTTTCTCCAGCAGGTATTGATCGTAATTTCCCGGATAGGTGACCAGTTTGCCACGATCGAGATCGACAATGCGGGTCGCCATATTGCGAATAAACGAACGATCGTGAGAGATAAAAATAATCGTTCCGTTAAAGGTTTTCAGAAACCCTTCCAGCCAGTCGATAGTTTCGATATCCAGATGGTTAGTCGGTTCATCCAGTAACAATACGCGCGGATTGCTGACCAGCGCCCGACCCAGCGCGGCTTTACGCAGCCAGCCGCCGGAGAGCGACGACAGCGCGGCGTTAGGATCGAGTCCAAGCTGCGCCAGCACTTCATTAATACGGTTTTCCAGCTGCCACAGATTATGATGATCGAGCTGTTCCTGTACGCGCGCCATTTCATTGAGGTTTTTCTCGCTGGGATCGGTCATCACCAGACGGGAAATCTCATGATAGCGCTTGAGGTATTCCGCTTGTTCTTCGATACCTTCGGCGACAAAGTCATAGACGCTGCCCGCAATATTACGGGGCGGGTCCTGTTGCAGACGCGCGACGATCAGATCCTGCTCATAAATAATACGCCCATCGTCCAGACCCTGTTCGCGGTTGAGGATCTTCATCAAGGTGGATTTCCCGGCGCCGTTACGCCCCACCAGACAGACGCGTTCGTTATCTTCGATATGCAACTCTGCGTTATCGAGAAGCGGCGCGTCGCTGAACGACAGCCATGCGCCATGCATACTGATTAATGACATTTACTTTTCCTTTCAGGCGGCGCGGATCAGCCAGCAGTTATGGATCTGACGGTTACGGGCAAAATCCGGGGAAAGCGTTTTTTGCGTAATTTCTTGTGCGGTAAGCCCCAGCTCAGCCAGCCCTTCCAGATCCATACGGAATCCGCGCTTATTATTTGAGAACATGATGGTGCCGCCTTTACGCAGCAGACGTTTTAAATCTTTCATTAACGCGACATGATCGCGCTGAACATCAAACGACTCTTCCATACGTTTTGAGTTAGAGAACGTCGGCGGATCGATAAAGATCAAATCGAACTGTTCATTCGCCTCGCGCAGCCAGCCCAGGCAGTCGGCCTGAATCAGGCGATGCGCGCGGCCGCTCAGTCCGTTCAGACGCAAATTACGTTCGGCCCACTCCAGATAGGTGCGGGACATATCCACCGTTGTGGTGCTGCGCGCGCCGCCCAGACCCGCATGTACGCTGGCGCTGCCGGTATAAGAAAAGAGATTCAGGAAATCTTTGCCTTTGCTCATTTCTCCCAGCATCCTGCGGGCAATACGGTGATCGAGGAACAGACCGGTGTCGAGATAATCCGTCAGATTTACCCATAAGCGCGCATTATATTCGCTGACTTCAAGGAACTCGCCCTTCTCGCTCATTTTCTGATACTGGTTTTTTCCTTTTTGCCGTTCACGGGTTTTTAACACCAGTTTATTCGGCGGAATACCGAGCACTGACAAGGTTGCCGCAATAATATCGAACAGGCGCTGCCGCGCTTTTTGCGCATCCACCGTTTTCGGCGGCGCATATTCCTGAATCACCGCCCAGTCGCCGTAACGGTCTACCGCCACGTTATATTCCGGCAGGTCGGCATCATACAAGCGATAGCATTCAATCCCTTCCTGGCGCGCCCATTTCTCCAGCTTTTTAAGATTTTTACGCAGGCGGTTAGCGTAATCTTCCGCCACCGTCGCCGGTTTACTGTCCGCCGTGGTTTCCGCAATATGATAGTTTTTCTGCACGCAGTCCAGCGGGCCATTCTTGGCTTTAAACTGTTTGTCGGCACGTAATTGCAGGCTGCCCAGCAAATCGGGCGAAGCGCTGAACAGCGACAGGTTCCAGCCGCCAAACTGATTTTTCATGGTACGGCCCAGCAGACTGTGCAACGCAATCAGCGCCGGTTCGCTGTCCAGACGTTCGCCGTAAGGCGGGTTACTGATCACCGTACCATACGGGCCTTTCGGCAATGGATTACTCAGTTGCGCCACATCTTTCACTTCAAAGGTGATAAGCTCCCCGATACCGGCGCGACGGGCGTTGCTGCGCGCCCGCTCAATGACGCGCGCATCGCTGTCGGAACCGTAGAAATGAGAGGAATACTCCGCCAGCCCCTTACGCGCCCGGGTCTGCGCTTCGGCTTTCACTTCCTGCCAGATAGTTTCGTCATGCTGCGCCCAGCCGCTAAATCCCCAGTGACCACGGTGCAGTCCCGGCGCGCGATCGGTCGCCCACATCGCGGCCTCAATCAACAGTGTCCCCGAACCACACATAGGGTCGAGCAGCGGCGTACCTGGTTGCCAGCCGGAACGCATAACAATCGCTGCCGCCAGCGTCTCTTTAATTGGCGCCAGCCCGGTGCGATCGCGATAACCGCGCAGGTGCAGGCCATCACCACTGAGATCCAGCGCAATGCTGGCAGTTTCTTTATTCAGCCAGACGTTAATACGGAGGTCCGGCGATTCGCGGTCCACATTTGGACGCGGAAGATTTTTCCGCGTAAACGCATCGACAATCGCGTCTTTAACTTTCATCGCGCCATACTGACTATTACGGATGGTGTCGTTCAGGCCGCTGAAATGCACCGCAAACGTCGCGCCAGGATTAAAAATCTCTGTCCAGTTTATCGCCTGAACGCCGAGGTAAAGATCGAGATCGCTGTAGACCTTGCACTCACCCATCGGCAGGATAATACGCGAGGCCAGGCGGCTCCACATCAGGCTCTGGTAAATAAGCCGCGTGTCGCCCTGAAAATGGACCCCACCCTGAACAACCTGACACCCTACGGCGCCCAGTTTTTCCAGTTCAGTTTTTAACAGCTCTTCCAGCCCGCGGGCCGTACTGGCAAACAGAGAATTCATATTGTCACTTTTACGCTAAGAAAATTGTTGCGCATTATAGCTAATCTCACGCCCATGTCATAAAGTTGAAGGCTTATTTTCATTTGAGGGACTGTACGGTGGCGACGTTATCACGGCTCTTTATTCATCCGGTCAAATCCATGCGCGGCATTGGCCTGACTCATGCGCTGGCAGATATCAGCGGCCTGGCTTTTGATCGCATCTTCATGGTGACCGAGCCTGACGGCACATTTATTACCGCCCGCCAGTTTCCACAAATGGTACGTTTTACCCCTTCTCCCTTACACGACGGCCTCCATTTGACCGCGCCAGACGGCAGTAGCGCGCTGGTTCGCTTTACGGATTTCACCCCGCAGGATGCGCCGACCGAGGTCTGGGGAAACCATTTTACCGCTCGCGTCGCCCCGACGGCGATTAATCAATGGTTGAGCGGCTTTTTCTCCCGCGATGTCCAGTTGCGCTGGGTTGGGCCGCAGTTGACGCGCCGGGTCAAACGACATAACGCGGTGCCGCTGGGATTTGCCGATGGCTACCCGTATTTATTGACCAACGAAGCCTCGCTGCGCGATCTGCAACAGCGTTGTCCGGCAGGCGTACAAATGGAACAATTTCGCCCAAACTTAGTGGTTTCCGGCGTAGCGGCCTGGGAGGAAGATAGCTGGAAAGTGCTTCGCATTGGCGATGTGATTTTTGACGTCGTGAAGCCCTGTAGCCGCTGTATTTTTACAACCGTCAGCCCTGAAAAGGGGCAAAAACATCCTTCCGGAGAACCGCTGGCGACACTGCAAGCTTTTCGTACCGCCCAGGACAATGGCGATGTGGATTTCGGTCAGAATCTGATTGCCCGCAATAGCGGCGTCGTTCGCGTCGGCGATGAAGTGGAGATTCTGGCGACAGCTCCGGCAAAAGCTTATGGCGCCACAACGGTCGACGACAGCGTTACGCCAGATAAACACCCGGACGCGAGTGTAACCATCGACTGGCAGGGGCAAACCTTCTGCGGGAATAATCAACAGGTACTACTGGAACAGTTGGAGAATCAGGGGATTCGTATTCCGTATTCTTGCCGGGCTGGTATCTGTGGTTGCTGCCGGATACGTTTGCTGGAAGGCGAAGTAAGTCCGCTGAAAAAATCGGCTATGGGTGACGATGGTACGATTCTGAGCTGTAGCTGCGTGCCTAAGACCGCGTTACGACTGGAGAATTAAACCGCTTGTTCAAGGCTGAAACTGTGACAGTGAACCTGCGGTTTCAGCCTGTCGTTCATAATTTTAATCGCATCGCCAAGCTGCATGGTTCGGCCTGCTATCACCACGCCCGGCTGGGCCAGCAGACACAACGCGGCATTTTCTCCCGGCTCAACGACCAGCAAATTAACCTGTTCCGCCGTATCGCTTAACCAGACGCTTGCGGCATCGCCCGTTCCTGGGGTCCACATTTCGCCATGCGCTACAAAATGCCAGCTTTTTGGCATCTGCGGTTTGAGATAGCGAATCGCCACCAGCGCATTCAACACCAGCTCCGCGCGTTGCTCTTTGGTTAATTCGAAATCCCGGCATTTTTCTTCAAAGGAAAAATAGAGCGCGGCATCATCCACACAAAAACCGGTCGGGCAAAACGCGTCCGGCGTAAGCATTTTACGAGAGAAGCGCGAGCGAAAAAGTATACCATTGGCGAGATCGAGCATCATACGATCGTGCTCTTCATCATAATACCAGCGCCAGTTATCGTCAGGTTTAATTCGCATTACCTCTCTCCCGCTTTTAAGCAACTCGTAACAGCATTGTCCTTTTGCCGCTTCGTTTATTACCCCAATAATAAAAGCCTAAAATGTCTAAATAAGCAACAGTGGAGAAATATAAAACAACCAGCGCCGGAAATAAAGCCCTGGTTGTCTGATAAAGGCTAAAGTTTAGATGTGCGTTACGATTTCTTTAATCAATGGCGGGCCTTTAAAAATAAAGCCGGAATAAATTTGTACCAGCGTAGCTCCTGCCGCTATCTTCTCGCGCGCGGCGATAACTGAGTCAATGCCGCCGACGCCGATAATAGGCAATTGTCCCTTTAACTCCTGGGATAAACGGCGAATAATTTCTGTGCTTTTTAATTGTAATGGCCGGCCACTTAATCCCCCCGTTTGCTGGCAATTTTTCATTCCTTGTACCAGAGAACGATCGAGGGTGGTATTTGTCGCAATCACCCCATCAATATTATGACGAAGCAGGCTATCGGCAACCTGGATCAATTCTTCTTCACAAAGATCCGGCGCGATCTTTACTGCCACCGGCACATATTTATGGTGGATCGCCTGAAGATCGTTTTGCTTATTTTTAATGGCAGTTAACAGATCGTCCAGCGCATCGCCATACTGGAGCGTACGTAGCCCTGGCGTATTCGGCGAAGAAATATTAATGGCGATATAACCCGCATAAGCATAGACTTTTTCCATACAAATCAGGTAGTCATCTTTGCCATTTTCGACAGGCGTATCTTTATTTTTACCGATGTTAATTCCCAGAATACCATCAAAATGGGCTTTTTTAACATTCTCGACCAGGTTATCGACGCCCAGATTATTAAAGCCCATCCGATTGATCAGACCTTCAGCATCCACCAGACGAAAAAGACGCGGCTTATCGTTACCCGGCTGTGGGCGCGGCGTCACGGTGCCGATTTCCAGGGAGCCAAACCCCATCGCGCCTAACGCGTCGATGCACTCCCCGTCTTTATCCAGACCGGCAGCCAGCCCCAGTGGATTTTTAAAGGTAAGTCCCATGCAGGTAACCGGCTTTGTCGGTACTTTCTGGCGCACCAGCGCTTCCAGCGGCGTACCTGTAATGCGGCGTAATTGTTGAAATGTAAATTCATGAGCGCGCTCTGGATCGAGCTGGAAAAGGGCTTTACGAACGAAGGGATAGTACATGAACTCTCCTGGATTCCCGGTATGCAAACCGGGGGCGTATTATGGGCGATAACAAGGCAAAAGGGAATTGACCTACGGCAATAAATAGCAATCGTTTTCCTTCATTCTCACTTCACGTTTCGCCAGCGAGCGTCATCGTCCGGCAAAAAAATGCCCGGCAGCGCTAACGCTTACCGGGCATGTCTTACCTCTTTATAACGGATACTGTCAGGCTAACGCTTTAGTTATCTTCTCGTACAGATCGCCGGAAAGATTCTCCAGTCCTTTTAACTGCTCCAGCGCCGCACGCATTTTCTCCTGACGCTTTTCATCGTAACGTTTCAGACGAATCAGCGGTTCAATGAGGCGAGATGCTACCTGCGGGTTACGGCTATTCAGATCGGTCAGCATCTCGACCAGGAACTGGTATCCGCTACCGTCTTGCGCATGGAACGCCGCCGGGTTGCTGCCAGCAAACGCGCCAATTAATGAACGGACGCGGTTCGGGTTGCTCATACTGAAAGAACGGTGTTTGAGCAGGCCGCGTACGGTTTCCAGTACATTTTCCGCCGGGCTTGTGGATTGCAGGATAAACCATTTATCCATCACCAGGCCGTCCTGATGCCACTTATCGTCATACTCCTGCATCAGCGTATCGCGGCACGGCAACTGCGCCGCCACCGCAGCAGACAGGGCCGCCAGCGCATCGGTCATATTATTGGCGTCGCGATACTGTTTGCTGACCAGCGTATTAGCCAGCTCCGTCTCGCCGAACGCCAGGAAGCGCAGGCAAGCATTGCGCAGCGTGCGCTTACCGATATCGCCGTGATCAACACGATACTCATCCAGATGATTGGCGTTATAGATAGCCAGGAACTCATCCGCCAGTTCTGCCGCCAGCGTACGCGTTAGCGCTTCACGAACTTGCGCAATGGCGATCGGGTCAATGACCTCAAACAGCTCCGCAATTTCATTGGCCGAAGGCAGCGTTAAAATTTCTGCGGCCAACGCCGGATCGATTTTCTCATCCAACAGTACTGCACGGAACGCATCAGCGACATGCACCGGAAGCGATAGCGGTTGCCCCTGCTGATGACGCGCCACATTCAGTTTAATGTATGTGGCCAGCAGGCTTTGCGCCGCATCCCAACGGGAGAAATCATTGCGCGCATGGCGCATCAGGAACGTCAACTGCTGATCGCTCCATTTATATTCCAGTTTCACCGGCGCTGAAAACTCGCACAGCAAGGCCGGAACAGGCTGGAAGTAAACATTATCGAAGGTAAATGTCTGCTCCGCCTGCGTGACGTTCAGCACGGCGTTGACCGGGTGACCGCCTTTTTGCAACGGAATGACGTTGCCTTCGTTATCGTACAGTTCGATGGCGAATGGAATATGCAGCGGCTGCTTCTCCGCCTGATCCGCCGTCGCCGGAGTGCGCTGGCTGATGGTCAACGTGTACTGCTCGGTTTCCGGATTATAATCATCTTTTACCGTTACAATCGGCGTGCCGGACTGACTGTACCAGCGGCGGAAATGGGACAAATCGACATTAGAAGCATCTTCCATCGCCTGTACGAAGTCATCACACGTCGCGGCGCTGCCGTCATGGCGCTCAAAATAAAGCTGCATCCCCTTCTGGAAATTTTCCTCACCCAGCAACGTGTGGATCATGCGAATGACTTCCGCGCCCTTTTCATAAACGGTGAGGGTGTAGAAGTTATTCATTTCGATTACTTTATCCGGGCGGATAGGATGCGCCATCGGGCTGGCGTCTTCCGCGAATTGTAAACCGCGCATGGTACGCACGTTACTGATGCGGTTCACCGCGCGTGACCCCAAATCAGAGCTAAACTCCTGATCGCGGAACACGGTTAGCCCCTCTTTAAGGCTCAACTGGAACCAGTCGCGGCAGGTGACGCGGTTGCCGGTCCAGTTGTGGAAATACTCATGGCCTATCACGCGCTCAATATCGAGATAATCTTTATCCGTCGCGGTATCGGTTCGCGCCAGCACGTATTTGGAGTTAAAGATATTGAGACCTTTATTCTCCATCGCGCCCATATTAAAGAAATCCACCGCGACAATCATATAGATGTCGAGGTCATATTCGAGCCCAAAACGCGCTTCATCCCATTTCATGGAATTTTTCAGCGAGGTCATTGCCCACGGCGCGCGATCCAGATTGCCACGGTCAACGTACAGTTCTAATGCGACGTCACGCCCGGAGCGGGTGGTAAAGGTATCGCGCAGCACGTCAAAATCACCGGCCACCAGCGCAAACAGATAACACGGTTTCGGGAACGGATCTTGCCACTGAACCCAGTGACGGCCATTCTCCAGCTCGCCCTGTGCAACACGGTTGCCATTGGAGAGCAGGAACGGATATTTGCTTTTATCGGCAATAATTTTGGTGGTAAATCGCGCCAGTACGTCCGGGCGGTCAAGATACCAGGTAATATGGCGGAAGCCCTCCGCTTCACACTGGGTACAGAGCGCATCGCCGGACTGGTACAATCCTTCCAGCGCCGTATTCGCCGCCGGACTTATCTCGTTGACAATGCGTAACGTAAAACGCTCTGGCAGGTCGCTGATGATAAGCGCGCCCTCTTCTTCCTTATATGCTGTCCACGGCGCATCGTTGACGTGGATAGATACCAGCGTTAAATCTTCCCCATCAAGGCGAAGAGGCGCATCAGGCGCGCTATGACGAACAGCCTGGCTTATTGCGGTGACCACGGTTTTTTCGGCATCGAGGTCAAAGGTCAAGTCAATATCAGTAATCTGGTAATCCGGCGCGCGATAGTCATGGCGGTATTTGGCTTGTGGCTGTTGTGTCATAAAAAACCTTTCGCATCTTTGTGTAGAGTGTCGACTCCAGTCTATTCCTGTTGCGCAAATCGCGCTACGCAGAATGTTCATCTTTTCAGGCACAAACGGCCTATTTGCTACATTTTTATAATATGTACTCATAGTTTTTAAAATCGATAAAGATCGTCCAGGAGCGCTTTAAACAAGGGATGAGCGAGATCGAGATGAAGCTTGATTAACGAACTTTAACGAACTTCACAGACCACTTTTGCCCCATCCATGCCCCACACATAATTTTAGTCAACGCCAGACCCCATCAGCCCTGCAGGGAAAATCGATAACAAACACGCCCGCAGTATGTTCCCCAAAATTTAAAAACAAGTGGTTCATGCCTTGACAGACAAAACCGCCAAAGCAAAAATACTGTATATACAAACAGTTATTAGCGAAACACGTATGTTCGTAGAACTGGTTTATGACAAGCGTAATGTTGAAGGACTCGAAGGGGCCAGCGAGATCATTCTGGCCGAACTGACGGAGCAGGTGCACCAGATTTTCCCTGATGCCGAAGTGAGGGTGAAGCCGATGCAGGCAAACTGCTTGAATAGTGATACCAACAAAAGCGATCGCGAAAATTTGAACAGATAGCTTATTAAAAATAGATTTATCTTAAACCACGTCATTTACATTTAGCCACCTCCCCAAAATCCGGATTCAGCTTAAGAAAAATGCGACAATACAATAAAAACATATCATATAAGCCCCCTCAACAAATGTAATTTTAAGGCCAACAAACACCTCTAACTTATTCACTTTCAATTAATTTCATAAATAATAATTAACAACAAAAGAATTGTATTAATATCCACACTGTAGTATATAATTACATTAACAAAATTACTATTCGGCGAGTATATTATGTTAAGACACATTCAAAATAGTTTAGGCAGCGTTTACAGAAGTAATACAGCAACTCCTCAGGGTCAGATTATTCACCATCGTAACTTTCAAAGCCAGTTTGATACCACAGGCAACACCCTCTACAATAATTGCTGGGTTTGCTCATTAAATGTTATCAAATCCAGAGATGGCAATAATTATAGTGCATTAGAGGACATCACTTCTGATAATCAAGCGTTTAATAATATATTAGAGGGTATTGATATAATAGAATGTGAGAATTTATTAAAAGAAATGAATGTGCAAAAAATACCTGAATCCTCTCTTTTTACAAACATTAAAGAAGCTTTACAGGCAGAAGTTTTCAATAGTACTGTAGAAGATGACTTTGAGAGTTTTATTTCTTACGAATTACAAAACCATGGACCACTGATGTTGATCAGGCCTTCACTTGGCTCGGAATGTCTACATGCAGAGTGCATTGTAGGCTATGATAGTGAAGTGAAAAAAGTATTAATTTATGATTCAATGAATACCTCACCTGAATGGCAATCAAATATTGATGTCTATGACAAGCTTACCTTAGCATTCAATGATAAATATAAAAATGAAGATTGCAGTATTTGTGGTCTTTACTATGACGGTGTTTATGAGCCAAAACCTTTACACTCCTCCTCCTGGAAAGACTGGTGTACCATTTTATGATAGTTAACCTTTACCAAGATAATTATTCAGGCTACCGCCAACATGGGGGGGCGGGGGTCGGAGGTTCAAATCCTCTCGTGCCGACCAAAATTCCCCTTAAAAACCAGCCTGTCAGGGCTGTTTTTTTTATGGCTCAATTTCCTACGGGGAAGCTATGGGGTGAAACTGGGGAATAAAGCCGTCGAGATTCGACGCAATTTGCGATTGATTCATCAGTTTGCTCACTGCTCAGTTTCGGAATTCATCAATACACAAATTTTCATTTCGAATTACTGTATAAATTCCCTGTAAATCATTACCGGAGCGCGCCACATTTTCCCCCTGCCCTATACTTTCAGTCTGACGACTGGAGGTTTCATATGTGTGGACGCTTTGCACAAGCACAGACCCGTGAAGAATATCTGGCATATCTGGCCGACGAAGCCGATCGTAATATTGCTTATGACCCTCAGCCTATAGGCCGGTATAACGTGGCGCCCGGGACTAAAGTCCTGCTATTGAGCGAACGCGACGAGCAATTACATCTCGACCCGGTGATTTGGGGTTACGCTCCCGGATGGTGGGATAAAGCTCCACTTATTAACGCCCGTGTCGCGACAGCGGCCTCCAGCAGAATGTTTAAGCCACTATGGCAGCATGGCCGGGCTATCTGTTTTGCCGATAGATGGTTCGAGTGGAAGAAGGAAGGCGACAAAAAACAGCCGTATTTCATTCACAGAAAGGACGGGAAGCCGATATTCATGGCTGCCATTGGCAGTACGCCGTTTGAGCGCGGTGATGAAGCAGAGGGATTCCTGATTGTTACCTCCGCAGCCGATAAAGGTCTGGTAGACATTCACGATCGTCGCCCGCTGGCACTGACACCGGAAACTGCTCGGGTATGGATGCGCCAGTTCCTGGAACCACATTCTAAGTCAATAACATACCGCGTCATACCTGCGCTCACACGTCCCATGATGCGAAAAGATACCAATCCATGCCAATAGTTAAAAACGGATGACTGTCCCGAATCCGTCCCACCTGCCCTATCCCACAAACCGGCGTTCAGATGCTCATTAAGAAAACCACCTCACCCTCATAACTCAGTAAGCGTCCCGTTTAGGACGTAGCGTAAGGATTATTTTACGGTTTCGAGGTTCCAGGGCAGCAGTTCGTGCACCCGGTTCGATGACCAGTCGCTGATTTTCCACAGCACGTCGCGTAACCATGCCTCGGACTCTACGCCGTTTAGTTTGCACGTACCCAGCAGGCTGTAGATGATCGCCGCTGCCTCGCCGCTCCTGTCTGAGCCGAAGAACAGATAGTTACGTCGGCCCAGCGCCACGCATCGTAAGGCGTTTTCACAGATGTTGTTGTCGATCTCCACCCGACCGTCGCTGCAGAGGACACGCTCAACGCATCACACTGCTTCAGCATGTAACCGAACTCCTTCGCCATCTCCGCATGCACCGACAACGTTTTCAACTGCGCCTGTATCCAGTCGTACAGCGACTGGCTTTTCTCTTTCCTGACCGACAGCCGTGTTTGCGCCGGGCTGTGGACTCTGTCATCTGTGATAGTGTCCATCAAAATTTAAGTGGACACTATCATCGCCGGATTGACAGGGTTCTGACAGACGTCCTCCACGGTGCGCTTACATTTTACCTATTAAGGAATATTTTTGCTTTTTAAAGGTATTAAACCATCTCGGTGATGTAACAAAAACTTTCCCTGCCATAGATTCTGATTCTAATTCTCGTGGTAATGCATCATAGGCATTAGCTGCTATACTTGAATTACTAAAATCAGTATAATAAATAAGTTTCCTTCTTGTTGCCATTCTATATTTACACACCCATTCATCTGCTGAAAGAATTAATGGGCCATTCAGATTACTCATACCTCTATTTTCAAACTGATGGGCTGAAACATCAAACACATAGTCTTTCCCTTCTTTATTTCCAACCACTGCAAAATGATTTGTTGTTATTTCCTCTGTTGGTTTATCCCAGATAAATATACCTCGATAACGAATATTATCGAACCCTTTTTCATTCATAAAATTGCTTACAGGAGTCATTAATGACTCACACTGCCCTACCGGATTCATTATTTTATTATTTATAATTGGATTCTGTTTCAATTCCTCCAGATAGGCCGCAGCATCAATATCACTGGTTAGGTTGTAAGTTATATCTGTGCGTTCCACTCCCGGTTCTGTTGCCATGGTTAAGTGATGTGTTTCACTGTACCCCTGGCAATTTACGGTATAGTTCCCGACGTCATCCAGGGTGACTGATAATATCTCCTGACTGTCTTCATCCAGAATACAGAAGTAGTTTTCCCCGTGCAGGCCGGAATGAATGTTTTCCTCCCATCCGTCATACGCGAGCGTCCTGAGCAGTTCAAATCTGCTGACCACATCCTCCCGCGTCGTTCCGGCCGGCGGGTGACAAATCGTCCAGATGCACTCCAGCGCTTCAGTCTGGTGCGTTGAGCAAAAAAATTCCTTCATTTTTTCCCAGGAACTCATTTCAGGGGGGGTATCAGACCAGGCAATACGATAAATGCGGCGGTTACTGATGATGGCGGGAAGACATCCGCTTCCAATATGAAAGGGCATAACAAAAAACCTTTATAAATTTACATATAGTATCTGTCCGACAGACATCATCTCTTCCTGGTCTTAATTTCACAATAAGGTTATCGGCGGATTCATGGTCGTCCTGCCATGGCGGGCTTCAGAAGGTGCAGAAGAAAAATCCGTTATGATGACCGGATGGCGGGACTGTCATTTTACAGCTAAAGTGTCGATTTTTTCAGGGTCGCTTTCCACGATGACCAGATCATCCGGCATCAGCGCCCGGGCGTTCAATTTTGGCGGGCAGAAGTCACCCGGCAGAAATTACTTAACGATGCAGATAATGCCATTAAGGACTGGCGCACAGAATTAACGTTGGGAATTATCAGTGATGAAAATAAAGCAGCTTTGATTCTGCCGATGAATTATATCAATGTTCTTAAATCGCTGGACTTAACAGGTGTTTCAGATGAGGCCACCTTCACAGCAATCAGGTGGCCTGCATTACCACAGTAACGCCTACTGGCTGGCTGGTCTTTCCGGCCAGTCAGGGGCGGCTGTATCCATCCGGTTTACCAGCACCCTATATTTTTTCCATTCGTCGAGCCGCGCTTTCTCATCATCTGTTGCGATTCCAAGATCAACTGCATCCTGCAATGGCGCGATTTTTTCAGATGCCATTTGCAAAAGACGGCTTTTGGTTTCTTCCGCCTGACGAAGCTGCGCTGCTTTTTCAGCCGCTTCGTCTTTTACCCAGACCTTAGCCTTACCATCCCATTTCTGGTATTCACCACCTGGTGAAACTGATGTGACATTTTCGGGCAACGGACCAGGAGCGGAGATATAAACCTGATTGCCGGTTGTTGTGTCGTAAACCATCTCGCCGCGGTGATCCTCATGCAAACTCCATGTCTGGGTTTCAGCGTCAAATATAGCAATATGACTGGCGGGAATATCAGGAGGGGCGATATCAGTACAGTTTGCCGGTAGTCCTGTGTGCGGCGGAATATACGCATCACCTGCACCAATAAATTCGTTAGTATCTGAACGCAGATTGAAAATTTTAATTGTCTGCGCCTGTTCGCTCATTTTAAAAGTCATTATGCCAGCCTCACTATGTAGTTAAATGCAATGTTTTTAACCGTGGTTTCCGCATTACCGTCTGCGTCCACAATAACGACGTGTCCGTGTGGACCTATATACATGGTGTGCTCATGTCCTCCGATATAAACTGTATGTGCATGGTCGCCAGCGGCCTGTGTCCATGCACCACCTCCTGGCTGAAATGAGGTGTGATTGGAATCTCCCCAGTATGAATTGATATAACCGCCGAACTGGTGAGTATGATTGCCCGTGGTATTGGTCGATTTCGTGCCGTAATCAAAGGATGAGGTAGATTTTGTCCCTAAGTCAGTATCCTGCGCTCTGGCGCTGTGACTGTGCGATTTGTTGCCGTCCATTTCTTGCGACAGTACAGCACGTCCACTGATGGGCTTACCCTTTATTGTCCAGCCCCGCATGTCAGGGATAATGCCGGACGGATACGCTATAGCCAGTAACGGGTAAGCAGATTTATCAAACGATTGCCCCTGCATCAGGGCGTAACCGGCTGGGGTAGCATCAGACGGCCATGCTATCGCCGCACCTACTGGATACGAATTCGGTGGCGGATTTAGTGAGGTGTAGAGCATCGCCCATTCGGACCACTCAGCATCGGCGGTATCTCGATGACTGCGAATATATGCGGGCGCTGGCGCACCGTTTGTCCCGCTCCAGCCAATGAGGATTTCCCCATCACCGGTTCCGGTCAGACGTAAAATATTTCCGTATTGCGTCGGATAGCCATTGTTGTAGACCTCGCCCATTATCAGGCCGCTATCGCTGCCTCTTGTCGCACCAGTCAGTGCCGGAAGCGCGCCGCGTGATGCCAGTCTGTTCGCTGCAACAGCCGTACCTGATGCAGGGAGCGCTCCGATATTTTGTACAAACAGCGGCTTATTCGGGATATCCGCACCACACTGGCTTTTAGCCATGTAGTTTTCATCACTTTCGGTTTTGCTGTAGACCTCAAGACTGGAGCGACCTTTGGCCTTATCCGGTACGTCGGACAGGTTCTGGTCCTTCTGCAAATACCGTGATCCCAAATAAATCTCCAGGGGATTAAGCACAGAAAAATAGGTTTTTGTATTATCCAGAACGCATAAGACAGGAATATCTTTAATAATATCATTGGCCGATAACTCTGCTTTATTCCCCTTGTATAGTGGGAATATGCCAAGCACACGTCCTCCCATCGTCAGTTGCAGAGTGCTGGCTCCGGTATTGTTTAGCGCCGGAATAACCACAAGTGGAGTGCGCAATGTCCAGTCAACTCCACCATTGACGAAATAAGTTGCTGGTAACTCCAGCGTCAGATTATTTTCTGTACCTCCGGCCACACCAGCGACATAATGCCCACTCTGGAGCTCTTCAATTTGTACAAACTGATTTTCAGATCCTCGCGTCGCAAAATTCGCTATAACGTCATTCAGTGACCATCCCTTCGCTGTTGTACCTTCCTGACCGCGAATAACCGTCAGCATGTCATTATTAACTGCTGTCAGATGGCATACCTCAAAAACTGTTTCTTTTGCGTCTGTCAGTGTAATTTTGGCGTAAGTTTTAAGAGGGTTTGAGCTGTTTGCATAATCGCTGGTCAGCAAATTAGCAAACATCGCTCCCACACCAGGCATCACCTGAATGGTCGTCTGGCTGGCGGTAATATCAGCCGCCAGTGAGGAGACGACATTATTTCCGAATCCAATAATCATTGCTCAACCACCGTTACCGAATAGGTATAAATAAAAGGGAGTTTCACCAGCGACTGGTCAATTGCATCTTTAAGAAAGTGTCCGACACCATCGCCATAGTCAGGAATGGAGACAAAAAAAATGCCCTTATCGGGCATTACACTAATATCAAAAGTGGACTGTACAGGTGGGTCTATTCCGTTAGCTCCATGTATAAAGCGTGCAAGCCGTCGTTTGAACCAGTTGATACAGAAGTGCGAACCATCGCCTTTATAAAAATTCCATGTCAGTATCCGTTTAAAATAGTCGTCCGGAACATATGACGCTGAGCCGGGAACATAATTTCTCAGTTTTGCATACGCGACATTATTGTACTCAATAGTGTTATACGCCCCACGAGCAATGGCATCCTCGGAGATTTGAAGCAAGGGGCGTGATTCCCCATAAATACCCGCCGCAATCCAGTCCAGCAACTCACCGGTAATCGCCGGGGAGGTCCAGCAAGGTAAATTCAGGTTGTTAAAGTAATCAAGATACCCCTGTGCCAGTTTGTTATAAGCATCAAAAAAGGCAACTATATCCGGATCGTCATTATATTGCGTATAGGGGTAGGCCGGAATAATGCTTTCAAGAAGAGCTGCCATATTGCTTAACCTGAATTTGTGAAGATGAAGTGGAAAAATAGGCGTAAGTATCACCATAAACCAGGCTGGAGTCGGTTGCAGGTGGGACAATTTTTCCGTTTATTCCAACCTGAATATCAATCATTGATACAAGGTTTGAAGATACAAGCCCCTTAACCTGATTAAGAAAAATATCCCGAATCAGGAAAATGTTTATTGGTTCACCCGTTGCAATTCCGTTAATGTAATCAGCAATGCTTTGCTGCACTGCTTTTTCAATCCCGGTTGGATCGATATAGCTGGTTGAGGCTGTATTCCAGGTGATTAAAAGCGTAACGTTTTGTGATGATGGCACTACAAACGGCACGTGATACGTATCCGGATACACAATGATCGGTATCGTTTTTTTATCCACCGCAGCGCCTGATGGATTCACTACATCATTCGTCAGTACGGAGATATCTGGCACGGCTTTATAGATAGCGTAAGCCACTTCATAAGGATCGCCGCCACCAGCAATCGCTACCCATGCCCCCAGCGATGCCTGTCGGTATGAGATCAGATTCTCCTGTACACCATAAACATTTTTCAGTTCAATCCGGTAACAGTCAGGCGTTCCCTGTACACCGTACATACCCGCCTGGAATACCTGGGCACGGTATGAAGAAAAAGTCTGTTCCTGCGCGCCGGGTAATCCAGCGGTAAGGTTGGTGCAGGTCAGGTTGTATGTATTCGGTACTGAGGTTTTTATCTGATTTACAGTTCCCGCAGGTACTGCCCAGGAGCCCCCGGTTGTTGCCAGGCAATAGACAGGCTCCGTTTGTCCACTTTCCGGGATCATCGTGTCACGCTGAACGGTGTAGGTGTAGGTTCCATCCCCGACCATAAAACCTTTCGGTATAGCAAACCCGGGCGGGCCACTGAACACCACATAAACCGATGTATTGGTACCCTGCCCTTTCTGAACGCCGTACATATCACCCAGTTGCGCCAGCAGGTGTACATTTGCCGAATACGGGCTGCATGAGTTAATTAGGTCAACCCGCGCCTGATCACATACCACAAGCGCACCGACGCTCGTACTGACCAAATCTTCAATCAGCGATCCTGGTAGATTTGTGGTTATCCCCGAGGACAGCGCTGTTGCAGTATCAATAATCAGTTGCCGGAGTTCATCCGTCGTTTTAGGAACAGGGCCGGCAATATCATAACTAATGGGTAAATCACTCATACATACACCTGAGCCACTATTTTAGAGCCTGAGTTAGTAATCGCCGAAATGTTGTAAACAGGGGGATCAACATCCGCCAGCGCAATCTGTAGAGAGGAAAAATATTTGCTGAACTGCTGCTGGAGCCGGTTAACATAAAAAGTCGGCAGTATCTGCTGAATAACTGAGCCGTTAGCCGGTATACCGTGATTAGCAAAAAACGGGGACTCCTGCGGGGACAGCTTCAGATTCTGCACCAGCGTTGTGAGATACACAGAATCGTTAAACCCGTTTTCGTCAGTTGTGACCGTTACCCACTTCCCGTCTTTATCTCGTCCGTATGTCCTCATTCGGTAATACTCCCGTTGAATTGTGACGTTGGCCCTCCGGTATCCTGTCCGTCATTACCATTGCTGTGCCTGTGGCTGTTAACCCACTGAACCAGCTTTTCCCAGCCCTCCAGCATGATTTTCGGGCTTGTGCTGGCCGCACTGTCAGTCAGTGTTCCACTCTGCCCTGTCAGCGACCAGGTACCAGCGGTGAGCGTCAGAACTGTACTGCCCACCGTCACTTCGAATTTTTCAGGTGTGGCAATCGTGATACTTTCCGGTGTGAGCAGAAACGTAGTGTTACTTTTCGCCTCACGAATGGTTACCCCCTCCGGTCCGTACAGCGTCAGTACCTGACCATCGACGTTCTCCCACTCCGTGTTACTGATGGGTAAAAACACCAGCGCACTGAGATTTGCAGGGGGCGTCAGATCAGCCGTTCCCCCTCCGAGGCCGCTGGCACCGCCAAGGTAGGTATCCGCCGGGATGACTATCCCCTTATCTCCTTTTTGCATCGGGTATCTGATGTACTGAGGGCCGAATAGCGGAATGGTCAACTGAGGTAACGTGTAGGGAATGTCCCGCAGCAAAAAGGTAACAGTGACCATTTTCCCGGACTGACTGACGACCTCTGCGGGTAAAATCTTTCCGGCCATCTGCATAGCGGCGGCTATTTTCTGGTCGGCGAAATTATTCATATTGCCGCCAAAACTCAGTTTTTTGTTCAGGCTCACTGTTTTTGTGTCTCCGAATAAGGATTAGCCTCCAGAACAGTTACCCAACTGTTAGCATCAGGCTGCCGACTGTTACCGAGAAGACGAACTAAAGTTACCTGAAAAAGGCCTTTGAATGCCGATTCATCACGAAACTGCGAATAGGACGCGGCCTGAATTATCGGTCTGGATTCCTTCGGCATCAGAATATAATCTCCGACCTGAATATCACCGCGCATAACGCAGGGAACGGAAACCGTATTATATTTAATCCAGGTGGGTTGCCCAATAAGATCGGTAAACTGAAGTTGTATCGGGTGGTCCCTACGGTATGCAGCGCTTTCCTCCGGTTTTTTAGCCCGGTGAGTGCCGAAGTCGTTGTCGTAGACGCGGATTTCATTACCGTCCACCACGGCTATTTCCACCCCTGCGTAATTTTTATCTTTAATAATGCTTTTGCTGAACGTATTGAGATACACGGCAAGGTCGGAAAGGCTCCCGCAATACATACCATTGTCGTAATTATTCACAAGCCTGTCGCTGATACTGATTGAAAACGTATAACCACCAAGCGTCCGTAAGCAATCGAACAGAGCATCGGAAAGTTTCTGCCCTTTATTCCAGGGGAGCGTTAAATTAATGGGAGCCAGCGGAAGCGGGTCAACATGAGAAACCGGACTCACCGTCACAATTAAATCGAGACGCAGTTCGGTACCCTGCCAGTTCCCCATCGCCTGCCAGATAACACCTTTCAGAACCAGCCCCGATTTTCCGGCATTCGCCAGCGGAAGCCCTTTTGACATCCCGACTCTTACCTCTATCGGCATGCCGAACATATTCTGTCTGGCCTGCTGCATTTCCTGCGGACTGATACCCCATATCGTAATGGTGGTTTCCCCCTGCGGCGTGGATTCCCCAAAACGCAGAATATCAAATTCAACCATCAGGCTCCCGGGGTTATGTACGCCATTTTTCACACTGGTGTAATGCCTGTAAATTTTTCGGGTATCTGCGTTCGGATCCGGGGGATACTGGGGAGGGTAAAAAATTTTAATATCATAATATCGCATCAGTTAATCACCTCAATCTGTCCGCTGGCAACTCTCCAGACCATTTTTGTCGAACTAAAGGCCCCCATCAGAAGGTTAATATCGTAATCCGCTGGAGACGCGACAACGGGAATGGTTAATTTCCGATTGCCGGAATTATCCGTAACATTCAGATACCAGCGCTGTGAGTAAATATTCCATTTCATCTGGCAGTCATATATTTTCCCGTCAAGCACCGGACTGAAAACCATACTTTTCTGTTCATTGCCAGAAAAAGGGTATAATGCGGTACTCATGGACCAGTTACCCCGCTCAGCTTTCCGATAAGACCAATAACCGCGCTTGTCACACTGCTACCAACTGACGTGTTACCAATCGCTCCCGCCGCCGTTGTCCAGGCGTTGCCCGTAACTTTATCGCCGCCATCAATCCTGCGCTTAAAATTATTTGCCACCTGTTCCGCTTCACTTTCGGTGATCAGCGGCTGCTCAAACTCCCACAGCCATTGCCGTTACGGCAGCAGTTCATTTGAGCCCGTTACGTCGCGTACCGCCTTCAGTATACAGTTGCTGTAAATGATGGCCGGAGTGGCGACGATGAACGTTCCGCCAAGGTTGGCATGTCCCTGTAGTACTGCCTGCAGCGCGCTGAGCGTGACCAGCTTTGTCATGGCACCGGTATTCTCGTTCACCGGCGCATTCATCAGCATAGACACGCGCAGAGGCTGAGCCAGCAGCGCATTCGCGGCAACCTTCTGATTAGCGAACGGATAACGACCGATATCGTAATCCACCATTGTCGTGCCCGCTGCGGCTGACCAGTGGCAGAAATATTTATCCAGGTCGGTGAGACCCGTCGCCCCGCCCATCAGACCTGAAACGTAGCTGGCGCTCTGGGTCAGGGCAACTATCGGCAACATGCCGCCGGGTATACTCTGCGCCACACCATCGCAGAGAATAACCGGGGAGATTTCAAAACCGAGCTTGTAGAGCTCGCGGGTAAATGACATTAACCGAACCCTCCAAGTTGCGTACTGGATACAACTGCATTACCGCCGGTATTGTTATAAACAACAAGTCCCTGAGCATGACCACGCTTCTGGTTATCCAGAATTTGTTGCAGTATCTGGTCAGTTTTCCCCGAACCCTGTTGTACTGGTTGTACGACAGGGTTACTTGTGCTGGTACCGGGCAATTCAGAACCATACTGGGCAAGGTATTGTCCCCGCACGCTGTCGGATGGATTTATATCCTGCAAAGATTTTTTCTGCGATTCCTGAAAATGACCTCCGGCATTATTGATAATCTGTATAACCTTCCCTTCACTTAACCGGGAGCCAGCACCTTCTTTTACTGACATGGCAGTAATTAATTTCGCGAGCGTCCGGGTATCATTTAAATTCAGCTTTTCGAATTCGCTGCGGCCAGTCGCATTCACAACATGCCCGATATATGCTTTCGTATTGTTCTCGTTAGATGGAGCCCATTTACTGATAATATCGTGGATATTGTTGATGCCCTTTGTGCCGTATATTTGCAGTTGTTTTGCAGCAGCGAGAACGCCTTCATCCAGGCTGGGGAACACAGCAAATTTCCCGCTTCTGGTATTGGCGGTTTCATAACCTGCGGCATAACGTAAATTCGCAGGATTATTGAACCTGTCAGCAATGGTTCGCCCCTTAGCATGAACATCAGCCTGTTTCCCGTCGACCGGCTTAACATCCCCTGATGCAAAGAATTTTTTTACCCCTTTCAGCCACGACCACACTCGCGGATCATCATCCCCACCCGGGGTGTAAGTCACACTGGTAACGGGATCGGTGCGCTTCTCGTCGCTGAGTATCGATGACCGGGATTTAATGTCATCCGCCGTGATGTCGGATTTACCACTTATCCAGTCAATGACTTTGCCGATAACCCGACCAAGCCGCTCCACACCGGATATGAAAGCTTCAACATCTTTCTGGAATTCGGGGGAAGCCAGATAGTTACCAAACCGGCGTATACCATCTGAAAGGCCATCAATCCATTTTCCCAGTTCCGGCGATTTAAGGACCGTTTCAATCGCGCCGGAAAAGGCATCCGAAAGTTTTCCCAGCTCCGGCGCCAGCGGTGCCAGTCCCCGGATAAACGTATTCCCGATACTGACCTTACTGCGGTCGAGCTGAATGTTGAAATCCTGCCACTGGCGAAGCTGCTGGTCCGTCAACTGAAGGCGGCGGGTGTCCTGCTGTGCCTGTTTCGCCATCGCATCGATTTCTTCATCGCTCATTTTTTTGAAGCGGTTCAGATCGTCAAGGGTGAAATAGTTCGTCAGCCCGTAAGCTTCCGCCCCCTGATGCGTACTGCCGTTACGCACAAAAATATCACGCGCCGCTTTTATCATTTCAGGTAAAAGCTCAGCAGGATCCCTGTCCGGGTTATCGACTCCCATTGCCCGGAACTGCCAGCGTTTACTCAAATCAAGCTGCGCATCACGTATGGCGCCCAGAGTTCCGACAGGATTACCCAGCGCTTTCTGAAAATCGACAGCAGTCGAATTAAGTCCACCTGCCGTCGTCCCCAGCCCCATCGCAGTAAACCGTTGTGCGGAGGCATTGCCGGCCAGGTGGTTAAGCCCCCACAGACCGCCCGCACCAGCCAGCCCGGAAAAAAGCCCCAGAACGGTTCCCCATGAAAGCAGGCTGGTTGTGGCATCTTTAATATGACCTGCCAGCGATTTCGCATCCTTGCTGGCTTTATTCAGGAAATTGCGCGCACCGCCGGACTTCTTGTTAAACTCCGTCTGGGTTTTTGTGGCCTTCTCCAGATTACCGTTGAGTCGATCGAGGCCGTCATTAACAGATGCTAACGCCGCAACGCCATCAGCGAACGCTTTTGTAATCCCCTCCGTACCATCCCGGACACGTTCTGTCTCCTTTGCGGCCTCGCCGAGTCCGTGAACCGTCCCCCGCCATTGTTCAGGTAATTCGCCGAGTGCTTTCTGGTATTCATTGAATTTTTCCAGGAACGACTGAAATTTCTCGTCCTGAACATCAATTTCGACAATGGATTTAGCCGCCATTGAAATACCCCTTGCGTCTTATTTCCTCCAGAATGAACCGCTGCCGGAAATGGAGCGGGCTTTTATATTCGCCGCAGCCCAGTTCACGGCAGAGGTGACTGAAGCCTTCGCATGAGGCCCATGTCAGGAGGGTATGTGTGAGGGTTCCGGCAGGGCTTCCGGGGTCGGGGTATCGGTAGCCGTTTTCGACGTCGGTAAAGAATCGAGATACGCCATAGCGCTCAATGACACAAGTTGCCCACTGTACATATCGAGCGCTTTCCCCACCGTCGGTGCGATCAGGTTCGCTTTCTGAATGGCAGAGCTCACCATAAAAAAAACGACCTCGCCCTCAACTTCCCGGTACTCATCATCGGTGATAATTTCCTGCCTGAATGCAGCCTCCAGCGAAGACGTTTTCCAGGTTCCGTTATCGTTCCAGATGACCGTTGTCAGACGCTGTATCTCATCGACAATATTCGGCGTTCCTGGCTGAAGATCTCCTGCCTCCTGCCGCGCTTTGATGATTTTTCGCAGCATCATCGCCGCCACGCGGGGCGCACCTACCGAACCCACCAGGGAGAAAAAATTATTGAACAGATTCCCCAGCAGTACGCAATTTTCCTCAACGACTTCATACGGAAACGGCACAATGTGCAGATACACCAGTGAGCCGTCATCGCGGGTGATGGTGCTGACAAAATTCAGTTTTCGGTCAATTTTCACGGCCATTAGCCCCACATTTTATCGTTGGTGATCAGATAACCGGAAATCGTCACGACATATCCGGCATCCATACCGTTGATGGTCAGTTCATTAAAATTCACCAGATATGCATTCAGGACCGTGTAGTTTCCGAAGGTGCTGGCATCCGGCGTGATAACAACCTCTCCCAGCGACGTATCAGAAGCGAAACGGTTCTGATAGCTCGCCGCCAGCCCCTGCGTTCGCAGTAAATGCATCGTGATCGTTACCTGCTGATAAGGTACCTGGCTCCCCACGGTTCCGGTCAGTGTGGGGATAATGTCCGTTGCAGCCGAATCCGGCCGCATACTAATCGCATCCTTACCCAGAAATGACGCGGTGACATTCAGCGCCGGAATATCCGTGACAGTCACCGCCCCCCTGACACGGTTAAGAAAGCCCTGCGGTACTAATGGATTTGGCATTTATTACGCCCCCACAAAGTTGGTTACGTTGAGATTAAACGTGATGGACTCAAAACCACGACGCGGGGTGACAACCGCACTCAGGCCGTTATATTTTCCATCGGCGTAATCGGACTGATTCAGGCTGGTATAGTCAGCGAACGGTACTGCGTTGATGACCGCGTTCCCGGCATAAGAGCCTTTTTCATATTCCGCGTTGAACGATTCCTGCGTGAGCTGCGTATCAATTACCTGACCGAGGATTAGCCCGTAACTGATACCGGAACGGAGAGTTTTCAAAGCGCGTCGTTGCAGGCGACCAATTCCCTGCTGATCGTAATAAAGCGGGTTAACAGTAGTGTTAGAACCGTTAATCACTTCATTCGCCAGATCCAGCTCAAGGTTGATTGCACACCATGCCACCGAGTACCAGTAGTTAAACGGCATACCGTCAAGCATGTGACCGGCCACCAGCATTTTATTGCTCAGGCCACCTTCTGCCGCCGTGCCGATATAGTTGATATGGTTATCCTGCAGGGTTTTCAGCAACGTACCATTACCTGCCGGCGGATACTCCGTTACGCCATACATAAAGCGGTACGCCATCGGCGGGACCATGTTTGATGACCCCGGATCGTTTGCCAGTGAGGACTGGAACGGTGCCGCCATCGAGAACTCAGTTGCGCCAATTGACGGCGCCTCAACCCCGGCAAAGACATTCGGATATTTTCCGGATACCCATTCCTGGTACGTCGCAATCGTGGTAGTGACGAAAAATTTCACCAGCGCGCCGGGTGAAGTGTAATTGTTCGCCAGCGTTTTAAAGGTCGGTTCGGCGTCCCATTCCCTCGGCACAAGGTAAGAGAAAAATTTCTGGTATGTGTTTCCCAGAGAAGTATCTTCATCAATGAACGTACCAAGGGCCGCAACCGCAGATTTTACATTCATCTCACCCAGCTCAAGGACATAAACCGCCCGGCTGGTCCCCTGTGCCCAGTACGTGGTGTTCATCTGCTGGAGTTCTCCGGCGGCAACAGACGTTACGGTACCTGTAGCCGTTGCTGTACCGGGATCACTGTTCAGGGGATAAGTAAACGTTTTTTCGCCTGTCACCGACGCTGTATATGCCCCGTTATAAGCAGCAGGCGCAGCACCAGAAATCACAACAGGGATCGTTTCATCAATGGACCAGCCATGATTTTCTGAAAGAGTCACCGTGACGGTATTCCCGGCCCACGCAAGCGAAGAAATAGCTTTTGCTGGCGCAACGATATTTTTTAGATCGTCTTTGGACGTCAGCAACTGATAACTCCCCGCCGCCAGCGTGGTTCCCCCCGTTGATACCAGAGCGCCTGACTTTAACAACTGGGAGGGTTTCGGCGGACTGGTCACCGACACATTAATATTAACAATTGCCATTACATTATTTCTCCACGTAAATGGACGGAATTGCAGATGTGATCAGCTTACGGGCGACGTTCCTCATCCGCTGCTGGTAGTAATTAACTTTGAATTTGACCTTTTTCCGCATGGCGATAATGTTGAGCTCGTTCTGCGTGACTCGCTCATCCTGTATCACAGGAATATTCATTACGCCCATTTCGGCTTTATCGCTGAGCGTGTAGTCCTGCACATAGCGCAGAAAATCCTCAACGGCAGCATTACGCAGCCCTGTCACGGTGAGTGTCACGTCCTCAGAAACCAGTTGATACTGGTTCTGCTTCTCGTCGAGACAGAAGGCTCCGGCCACAGGGATCGGTTCTCCGCATTTCACTGTAGCGTAGGGCGGCGCAAGGTTTTGCACGGAAAGCATTGCCGGGTACATCGGCATGAAATGACTCAGAGAGAGCCAGATCGGTAATGAGTTGGAAACCACCACATCCGCAAGATCGATATCGTCGGCAGAATTAATAATCTGCGACATCATATGCGGATAAATGGCATGTCCGGTATAATGGTAAATGTTCGCTGGTTCGTTCAGCCCGGAACGGCGCGAGAAAGCAAACTGAATGCCGTAAAACTCCCCGATATAAAGCACCTCAGAACCAATATCATTAAACGGATCAATATCGGCCTGCGCGGTGAAGGTCACCACATTTTTATCGTAGAGCTGTTCTTCATCCTGGATAGATTCAGTAGTCAGGTGCAGATAGCCTTTTACCTCCTTTGTATCCGGTTCAGTATCAGGATCATCCGCAAGAACTGACGCCTTCACCCAGAAAACAAAGCCATCAAGGGGAAGCACTTTCCGGACATATTTAGTAAACGTAACAGATGCCGAACGGCTGATATCATCCAGCCCCTGCACCAGCGACGCATTGAGTTCCGTTTTAGCCTGAGAGAGTTCACTGAGGGAAGGCATTCAGCACCCCACTTACCCAGGCGCGCATTGACTCCTGAAACATACCGGTATCGATAAAAGAGGGCCGCGGTTCCCCTTTCCTGTTTTTAAAACGCTTGCTAATCCCCTCCAGTGCGCGGGCAGTAGGCACACCTTCTGTGCCGTTCATCTCCTCGTTATCAAGGAAAGCGACAAAGAGGTGATGCACCTGTGACATGGATTCCGCGAAGGGATCCGCAGGAAGCGGCGCGCCTGCGAGCATATTTTCGAGACCGGCGGCAAGGTCATTACTCATCATCTGTGCAATTTCCTCGCCGTGGCGGTCAAAGAACGTCTGCATGATCCGGTATTTCCCTTCAAGAATTTCGGCCACATCGCCAGTAGTCGTATTCTCGTTTTCATAGGGAATATCCATCACGCCCAGATGCAGTTTCACGTCAGCCCCCACAAATCGCCGTACTGCTGCGCAATTGCCAGATACCACCGACCATACGGGTCTTTGAGTTGTTGCAGATCTGCAAGAGAGAGATTTTTCAGTGCATCACTGACAACCCGCGTCTGACTGGTTGATTCGTCGGAAGAGGCGCTGATAACGCCAGCAGTAAAATTGTTGATACCCAGTTTTTCACGTACCGGACCGAAAGCGACTTCAGGACCGAAGTTAAGCAGAAAGGAGGCCGCGAGGTTATAAACAGCCTGCGAATACAGAACCGGGCTGATACAGGCGATCTGCCGGTTCACCCAGTCCAGGGACATTGACCAGGAGAGACTAACGGCCGGATCGTCATCGGCTAACGCGTCGGCATTAACTCCCATCGTATTACGGATAAACAGGATAAATCCGGCCAGTTCAGGCATGACACACCCCGCTTATTTTTTCTTTTTAGTTCCCGTGTTAACCGCCAGTGTTTCATCAACAAACGCTGTTTCGTCACGGTCATCGGTTGCGTTCAGTCGCTGCTCTGCACTGACTTCCAGCTCACCGAGATAGCCGTTTTCCTGCTCAGTGAGTGCGTTATTTGTTGCCAGTACGGAAGCCTGACGGCGATCGTGCGCTGCATGGTTCAGGTGACCATCGTTATCCCGCATGGCCTTTTCGATAACCTTCGACGACACCGGCTTATCAATGCTGTAACACAACCCGATATAAATACGGTTCTGGTCGATTTTTGTCGCATCAATCAGACCATAATCGGCGTGCTGCTGAATAATAAGGTCGATTTCGGCGCGGGTACCGTCAATGACAACGGCCTGAGAGCCTGCATTAATCGGGTGATAAACAAGACGTCCCGTCTCCGGCTTGCGCCAGGCGAAATCGTGGCGCTGTTTGGTGGTGTTGGCGATGTACAGTTTCATGTTTACTCCTGGGTAAAAAATCCCCGCGCACCCTCCGGCACGCAGGGAAATCAGCGAGGGAAAATTAATCGCTGTACTTCATCGAAATGATAGTCAGCGCTTCAGGGCGAAGTACCCAGCCAGAGGTGGAACGCAGTTCGGAAAGCACATCGATCGCCCCGCCCGCAATCGGGGTGGGAATTTCACGCGGTGCCGCCATGTCGCACAGCATCAGTGATGTGGCTTCCAGTGACGGACTCAGTCTGGCGAATTCGTTGGTGTTGATTTTCGCGTTAACATCAGGGCGCTCAACCTCCGGCATGGCGATGACGATCGCATCCGTTCCGTTTGCCCCGGCACCAATCAGCGTATCGTCATAACCCCATTCAATTTCACAATCAGCATCATCCCCCACACCATTAACGGTGCCTTTCACCGTGGAAGTACCACCGCCCGGACGCTGGTAACTGGTCAACTGAACGATCTGCTGCATTTCCATGGTACCCAGCGTGCGCTGAGGACCGAGGATAACCATGCGTGACGCCCGGCCCATTTGCATAGTTCGGGTGCGGATCGCCTGAATCTGCGCCAGCAGGAATACCGCCATTTCGCCATGATCGTAAGTAAGTACGGTAGTGTTCCCGCGGCTGTCTGCCGGCAGGCTGATAGTGGTCGCACCGTTGGTGTTCAGTACCCCCTCACCGCCCGCCGGGTTCATTCCATAGAGCAGCGCGTTACGCATTTGCTGAAAAATCGCCTGCCGGGTACCGAGTCGCTGGGCTTCCGGAAGCGCAATCCCCCAGTTCCCCGCTGCGGCCATATCGTGATGATCGTAAATGGCGCGGGCACGGAACATATATGTCGGCGTGCTGACCATTCGCGCCTCCAGTGCCACAGAGGGTAACTGGTTGGCGTTACCTGACTGGCTTGAGGTGACCTGAGTGCGAATATCCAGGCGTTTCATATAAACGTACTGGTCGCCGTCTGCCAGGCGAACCAGCGGGTTACCGCTTGCCATGACAGAAAACGCACCGGATGCCTGCTGATACGACAGGATCATTTCCGGCATGATGTACGACGGATTTACAATTTGATAAGCGGGTGTAATAGCTGGCATCTCTTAGCCTCTCCTGATTACAGCAGAATTACCGCAGCGTTTCCGCTGTCGTTCCAGGTAGCAAAACCCGTTGCCGAATCGTAAGAAACGGTTTTGCTGTTACCCATCTGCATTTCGATGATTTTTACCGGAAGGGCAACGTCCTGCACTTTTGCCGCGCCTACCGTTCCCTGCGTGGTTGCATTGCCCGCAGGCACTGAAACCGGGGTAAAGGTGAATGTGGTTGCCGTAGGAACACTGAGCACCTGAACGATGCCGTTATATGCAGCAGGAGCCGCGCCCGTAATATCCACATAAACGCCCACTTTCAGGCCGTGCGCGCTGGCAGTCGTCGCGGTCGCAAATCCCGCTAAATTTGCGGTAGGCGCAGTCCAGGTAATAGCGGTTGTAGACACATCTGCCGCCGCAGTGCTGAACACATCCAGACAATCCTCCGCAAAATTCCACACCAGCGGCTGATTAACAGAAATCCCCGCGCTGGCCAGAGAGATCACGGCATCAGAGGCTTTGACCGGAACACGCATTCCTGAGCCCAGGCGATAAAACGACACGCTCATATTGCTGAGGAGAAACGGTACCGGGGATTGCGGCGTGGTCAGGCCGTTGTGTGCCTGGTTGAACACGGAAAAGCCCACCAGTTGTGAAAGGCTGGCTGCGCGTTTGATAATGCTGCCACGTGGTGCAGAAGAGGCGCCCGGTACAAGTTCGTTAACCGGCAGTCCGCCCCACAAAGGTTTTATTTCATCACTGGCAAGGGTACCGGAAGCCAGCGCATAACGTGCCGCCGGATCGTCCAGCGCCACGCCCTGGATAAGACCATCAGATTTCGCGTAGAACGTGCCGCGCGCGTTAGTGGTCTGCATTGGATTAACTGACAATGCACTCGCCATATTTATTGTTCTCCGGTTGATTACTGTTTGATGCCAGCGACTTTGCGGCTGACGGCCTGGAACGGTGCCCATGTTGCGGACGGATCGCCGATAAAGGTACTGATACGGCGTCCGGTGGCGTCGGTGCGGATGACTTCACGTAACCCGGCGCCGGGCTCCAGACTGGATGCCGCTGATGCCTGCGCATCGGCATAGATTTTTTTCTCCGCAATACTCAGGAGCTGGCTGTCTGCGATGGCATGCAGATCCACTTCTTTATAGTCTGAAGAATATTTTTGCAGGCGAGTCATGATGCGGCGGCGGTATGGCATAGCGCGTTCTCCCGCCATCGGCTGCGGCGCGCGCTCACCAAATGAAGCAAACACGCTGTCGGCCTTACACTGGGTATCAGCGATTTCATTGCGCTCTTCATCGCTGAGTTCCTGCGGTACACGACTTTTCATTTCTTCCATGTCTGCGCGGATTTTTTCCAGTTCGGCATCCGCTTTGGCTTTTTCTTCTGCCTCCGCGTCCGCTTTGGCCTTTGCTTCAGCGTCAGCCTTCGCCTTTTCTTCCTCTTCCTTGAGACGGGCGGCATCTTCATCAGCTTTCGCCTTTTCTGCTGCTTCAGCATCTGCTTTTGCTTTTTCCTCGGCGTCGGCCTTTGCGCGGGCTTCGCGAGCGTCCAGCGCCTGGTTAATGAGTGCTAATACTTTTTCTTCATCCATTTTCTGGACCTCGTTCAAAAGTGTGTCGGATTTAACTCCCGTCGGTTCCCCCAGCTTGTCCCAGACGCCCTGCTCACAAATAGCCAGGTGGTCCAGTAAAACAGGGTTCCCCTCCAGCAGCAGCGGCTCGCCGTCGACGTTGATCAGAACGTCATCGCCGCCCGTCACCGTGGGGGATGTACTCAGTTGCCGCGTTGAAAGAATCGTGGCGGCGTCAGTGTCGTAGATGCGGGCCATTCCCCACACCTCATCACCCTGGATCCAGGCAAATGCAATCGCACCGATAGTCCTCGCGGCGTACTCCTCGCTGTTCAGCGTGTTTTTCTCCGGGTGCAGCCAGATCACCGGCAGGCCAGAGCACCGGGCGAGGAAATCATCAGTGAGGTAATTCTCGGGAGAACGGTAAGCGTATTGCCTGAACTTAGAACGCCAGGTAACACCCGTTCCGGTGATACGCAGCGCCCACAGGTACATATTTCTGAAAAACTGCGGGGATGTGAGTTGCCCGTCGGCAATAAGCCCGGCAACGTCCTTTTCATTGAGTGGTTCGGCATCAAGCATTGCCACCATACCGGGATGCAACGGTTCCGGCAGTTCATCCGGAGAAAACCAGCCACAGGCCTGATTTTCATCGTTCAGTACCGCGTCGAATTGCTCAGCATCATCTGCGAGGTAGGTAACATAGCCATCAATCAGGGTATGAGGCGTCAGCGGTGCGGAATAATCAAACCCGCATTCTTCCAGCACTTCACGCTTTGCCGCGGCTTCAGGCGTCTCCCCCTCTTCGAGTTTTCCGCCCGGTACCGTCCACGAACCATCATCCCCACGCTTAACCAGAAATATTTTCCCGCCAGACTTAAACAGGATCCCGGCAGCGTAGGTGTTCACTTATCCTCCGTTTCTGAAGCCTTCAAAATTTGCTGTTCGGCGACCGACTGACATATTCCCCTCAGTAAATTTTCGCCATTTCTCGGTTTTCATTTCATCCGGCAGACTACGCACGTTGTAGATGTATGTCAGGTAACAACGACAAAATACCTCTTCGCCCGGTTGAGTGATTTCATCGAGATAGCCAGCCGGCCCCGCCTTCATAAATCCTTTCTTCAACGCCCAGTTACCGCGTATCGCATAGGTTTTCAGGTCGCGGTCTTTGTGTGGTTCCCGATAGTCATAATGGGGCTGGCGCCAGTGGCTGTGCCACACCGCCGCAATCGCCCCGCCATCGGTCGCAATGATGTTATCGATATTGGCAATCAGCTTATGTGTCTGGTCCACCATCACGCGGCGCCGTTCAAAATCAATCTGCCGCGCTAATTTGGCGATATGCTGGCTTGTGGCAACCACGCCAGAACGCGATGAAGCGGATAAACCGGGACTTATCGATGTAATGGGAGGAATGCTGGTTGCCCAGCCACTGAAACGCTGAATTGTCCGGTCAACAGCTTGTGTACGGTTCAGCTTTATCAGGTCGGCAGAAGCCATAATCCGCCTGTCCAGCTCTGCCCGCAGTTTTGGTTCAAGATAATTCAGTGTGAAACGGCTGACGCCAGGATGACGCTTAAGCGCCCTCTCCCGGCCAACTTCCAGATCGTAAGCAGCAGTCAGACGCCGGGACACATATCTGTAAAAATCATCGCCGCCGATTTTATCCTCAGTGGCATTACGCAGGCGCTCAGTCCACATAATCAGACTTTCTTCACTGCTGTAACCATGTTCCAGAAAGAATTTAATCGCGTCACGCAGCTCTTTCAGAAAGGAGTTCATCAAAATTCCCCTCACCAGGCGGTGTTACATCCGGCGGATTTTGTTCAAGCTGCTCGTAATCCAGTTCCAGACGATCCGCAAACAGGTTTTCGTTCATATTGGCGTTCTCACAGGCCCATTTAATGAGTGTCGCCCTGTTTTGCGGGTCTTTGGTGAGTTGTGGCAACAGCACAGTCAACATCTCAGTAATCGCCTTAAAGCGTGTTTCATCGACTTTAACTTTTTCGCTTTCAGGCTCTTTCAGCGATGACGGCCAGACGTAATCAAAGTTGTTCACCCAGGAACTGAAAGCCGCCTCCCAACTGATGCTTTTGTATTCCGGCAAATCGTTTTTCAGCGCCTCGAAAAACTCAGGCGACCACGCCCGGTACTGAACGATGCGAACGAAAAAATCATACAGCGGCTGTAAATCTTTGCGCACATCGTCGATATACTGGGCGACCGCTTTTGCGTCCTCTGTTCCTTCACCAAATCCGCGCGTAAACGTCTCGCTGTTGAGCAGAATCGCGGGCATGTCTGCCGCCGTCGCGATATTCGCCAGAATGTGATTACGGGCGGTATCAAGCGGTTTTTCCAGATTCTGCATGTCGAGAGATTCAATTTTGTCGTGTTCCCCTACCTGCAATACATCACCATTGCCACCGCGTTTCAGCATCCAGCGCTTAATGCCGGACATTTTCTGCATCATGTTATTGACGATAGAGCTGGCCTGTTTGATGAACGCCACCAGCAACCCGGCTTTAATCGTCACCATGTCGTCAGCGCGCATGGACTGAATAAATGATTTCAGCGGATACAGCGCACGCTGATAAACGCTGCGCCCGGCAAAGCCGAAGGATGACGGCGTGTAGGCCAGATAAATCGGATCCTCGTTCATCATCACACAGCACCGGCTATGGTGATATGGCTTACTGGCGACTGTTACATTCCCGACCTTTTGAAAGTCTGCGGAATTTGGATCCTGATTCATCACAATTGAGCCAGCAGTATTCATCGGGTCCAGCACGTTAAAAGTGATGGACTTTTTATACAGCGACTCAAACTCAGCAGCTTCGTTCGTTGGCTCTCCGTCGACAAGCATCACCACAGCGCCAACACCGTAAATTCGGGACTGGCGCGCTGTATTGGCAATGATGCGATCGGCTTTAATCGCTTTCCACTCGCGCTCGAAAGCTTCACGCAGGCGCCTTTCAGGTCCACGAGTAACATGTACAGTTCGCGGTTCCGACATCGCCAGTTTTATCGGGCGGTCGACCATCTTTCCGCCCAGCGGATGAAACAAATAAATCAGCTTGCAGAGCTCATAACCCGCCTGCGCGCCGGGTTCAATGCTCCCGCCCTCCAGAATCTTGCTGAGGACGCCAGCATTGCTGCCCATGCAAATATCGTCGTCGTCCTGCATCAGAACCCCTCTCCGTTACCAAGACCAAGCGCGACGCCGTAGTTAAAGCAGTCAAACAGATCGTCGTCCAGGTTTTCTTCACCAATGATGAACTGGAGTACCTGCGTCAGAAGATGGTTTTTCTTCGACTGTTTGTACTCAACGATTTTGTCAAAGGCGTATTTAGAAATGCGTACCTTCCCGGACGCCACATAACCAGAAATGTTGATGGCGCGGGATTCTTTGGGAAGTGACGTTAACTCACTGTCGACAGGGTGGACGTTCCAGCCCTCGTTAGCGTCCTGCTGTAACAGGGTGATGCCGGTTGCCTTATCCTCAATAAACAGGCCTGTGGTCCCCATACGGGCGCGGCAGATTTCGCTAAGGTGTTTAGCTTTACCTTCCCACTGCGGCACAACGTCTTTCAGGAAATACCCGTCAATCTGGATAATGTCCCAGTCCAGAATGATAAGGTGTGGCGACGGCAGGTTATCGAGCGCAAACCAGATACACGCGGATCCGTCGTTCTGGAGTTTTCCCTTTTGCGCACAGTCAACGACACCATAAACCGTATCGCAGGAAAACGGATAATCAACAGGCGCGCCGTTCTCCAGCAACCAGTCGAGCTTGAAAAAGTTCTGCCCGCGCCAGTCCACGAATTCAGCGTTGTATTCCTGCTGAACCACCAGCGGAGGGCGACCGTCGATAATTCGGGCCAGCGCCGCCGGATTAATTGTCGGGTTAGCCGCAGTCGGCGCATGATGTTCCTCCCAGCCCATCGATTTATCATTACAGGCCTGATAGAAAAAATTCTCGTCATCAACGCCTTTCGGCGTACCGGCCATCACCGCATCGCCGTCAAAGTCGAGCAGCGTCGGCTCAATGGCCTGTTCCCAGATATCCCTCATGCCCTTTTTGACGAGACTGCCCTCATCAATAATGACTTTGTGATATTTTCGGGAGCGCCCGGCATCGGGATTATCCAGCGTCCAGAACTCAACCAGACCGCCGCCAATCAGTTCAATAATCGAATCGGTCTTACTGGAACTAATCGTGATCGGCTTTAACAGGTCACGGATGGTCTTAAACGACGGCAACAGGATTTTATAAGACGGAGCAAACCAGCCTACGCGCATCTGGCGAGCCGCCCAGTTTCCGCCAGCCTGCTCCAGCATCGTGGTTTTACCGAAGCGGCGCCCGGCGCGAATGACTTTTCGTTTTGCAGGTGAACGGTAAATTTTCTTCTGCCCTGCATGGAACGGCAGGAACTCAATAACGTGTTCAGTCGCCATCAGGAGAATTCACCAGTTTAATGACCACTGTCGGCTCGTCGTCTTTGCCCTTGCCTTTACGCTTAAGCTCAACTTCCTGTTCCAGACGTTCGGCTTCGGCGGTGCGTTTTCGGATTTCCAGATCCAGCAGCCGTTGCGCCAGTTCGGATTCAGCCAGCCCCAGGCGCCGCATAATCGCTTCAAACATTTTTTCGCGACTGATGGTCGATATCTCGATACCGCCCTTCACCAGTTTCGTACCGGAATAAGCAAGGCGGGCTATCGGGGACAATTTGGTGGTATCAGCGAAATGAGGTCGTCCTACACCATCACCATTACATCGGGGACAATCAGGGTTAGGCTCGCGGTTGTGGTTGTAGCCGTATCCACCAGCATCGTCCGGTTCTTTCGCGCCCTCTTTTCCTGCGACTTTTTCCTTTTGCTCAGTGAACTCGACCACATCACGCCACTGATAGTGATAGCCAAATCCCCAGCAGTAACGACAACATCCACGGCGATATTGCGAGATTTCGTTAGCGTCGAACGTAGCGAGCTGCCACATCTTTTCGAGTACTTCATCTGCACTCGCCAAAGTGCGCACCAGTGAATCTCTTTGCTGCTGCGCAATTTCCTGCGCAACGTGAGGTACTGTGAGGAGCTGTCTTCCGTAACTTGCATCACTGTAACCAGCACGTTCGGCTGCGGCTGTTGCGTTCTGGTCTATGAGGTATTCAGCGACAAAGCGTTTTTGTTGGGGAGTGAGTTCACTATTAAGAAGTTTTTCTGCGCTTTTTTTTGCCTGCGCAGTGCGCATTTTTTTCTGCGCATTTTTTTGCGCACTTTGCGCAGTCGGTTTCTTGATGTAACGGCGGGCAGTAGCGTAATTCAGTCCCTGCGCTTCACACCAGTCTTTGGGGGAAATACCGGATTTAGCATGCTCGGCGAGGAACTGGTGTTGCAGTGCTCCCCAGTCCGGTTTTGCCATATCTGATCACCTGCCTGTTTGTCATTATCGCAGACACTCAGGGAATGCCTGCTGTAATGCCTTATCCCTTCAGAAATTCTTCAGTCTTAGTCACGATCTGACTTTCCAGCAGCTCTGCATGTGAACTGGTCACAATGGCTTGATGATGTGGGTGCACATTTTCAACCAGCCATTTCATCAGTGGCTTAGCAGCTTCCTGAAATGTGTCGTCGCTCTCATAAATCGGTGTACATTTAAATTCATGGATTCGGCTGATGTGAACGGAACGAGTTTGAAGTGAACCAGGATCACAACACAGGGTGATAAACTCTTCCCCATTAATCACAGCTTTTCGCAGGTCGAACTGGGTGTTTGAGTACCCTGTTAAAAATGGGCTCCTTTCTTCAATGGGGAGAATTCCATTGATTACAGAAGCAGTAACCTTTGGTTCCTCAAATAATTCAACCTTCCAGTATTTAATCAACTTAATTTCCATTACTGTTCCCCGTTACTTTGTCGTAGGTGCGCTCGCAGGTACTTCCGGCGACATAACGCTCATCAGCCTCTTTTGCGAACTTTCCCGCCAGATCGTCAGCTTCGCCAAGCAACTGGGCGAGCAGTATTCCGGTCTCGGCTTTTGCCTGGCTTGCTGCGGCAAGAGCGGAAAGCCTGCCGGTTTCACTTCCTGCGAGCTGCCGTTGTACTGTTGCGAGCTGCTGTTGCAGCCCACCGCGAGCACGCTCAGCAGCATCAGCATCGGCCTGTATTTTTGCCAGTTCTTCATCAGCTCTTTTCCGTTCTTCATCTGCGGCGTGCTGGCGACGCTGCTCTTTCGCTCTTTCGGCTACTTCACGCTGTAATGCGGTGGTCGCATCAGTAAGGTCTCGTTGCGCCCACTGGAATTTCCAGGATGTATCCGCCTTCTGATAACCTCGTGAATAACACCAGTACGCACCAGCACATAACAAAAAAGCCACCAGCAGTATTTCTGCTAATGGCTTCCAGAATTTTTTAAGCAATACAGGTAACAGATTCATACCAGCACCGATTTTGCTTTTTCAAAGCGCTCTCGCCTGTCACCGATGCCGTTCTGCCCTCCGTTAATGATCTGCGTAACGCGTACCAGGTCGCCGGAGTATTTCAGACACCCTCCAGTCACAAAAAACCACGCTGCGGAACGGGCGGCATGACGATCCAGCTCAAGCTGTCCCGGATTCGCCACCAGATCCAGTTTCAGGGCAACGCCGCATCTGGTGTAATTCTCCAGCCCGGTAATCTGGATAAGCCCACGCCCGCGATACTTCCAGCCATCTCCGGCGTCTTTGTTACCCATGCGGCTACCGTAAACCAGATTTGCTATTTGCGGCTGGTGGGCCACCTGCTTACCATCGACACGCTCCAGCATTTCACACTGATACGGCGTCAGGCGTTTACCAAACGTCTTCTTCAGCGCCTCCACTGAATAATTGAAGCTTTCCTTCAGAACAGTAAATCCTGCTGATTCATGTCCCGCTTGTGCAATAAACATGGCCTGATCCAGTGGCGCAGTAATACCGAATTCGCTCATTACCGCCGTAATATGTGGATACCAGCGTGCGGCCAGTTCGGCGCTGATACCAGCCGCCTGCTGAAATTGAGACTCGTTCATGATTAAACCTTGTTATTATCCCCACCGATACGACCACTGATAAACTTCATTGCAAAGCCGCGGATCGCATCCACGCCGATAAGGCCGACGCCGCCACCAATCGCAACAGACAGGGACTTGGGCCAGCCGAAATATTCCAGCGCAGATGAGAAGGTCAACGTCAGGGCGCCGCAAAGCAGAATTTCGAGTGTCTTTTTCTTCCAGCCACCACTACCGCCAAAGTACGCAATACGCAGGCCTGCCATAAATAACGACATCAGAACAGCGCCCAGCGGCGTATCTCCTCGCCACCAGCTCTGGAACAGCTCCAGCCAGCCCTGCCAGGAATGGGGATCGTTGTGCATTTTCATAAGCCTCACCTCCGATAGCTCGGATGGCGCAGTGTGAAGTAGGAAGGCCGCCCGGTGGATTAACGACAAAACTCAGAGGGATTATTCCGGACGGCACAAACAGAAAAGCCCCGGCAATCACCGAGGCTTAAATTGTTGCCGGTTACCGCTCCGGCGCGATCAGCAAAAGCTATCGCGGTATCAGATTGTGGTCCTGCCCGTGTGAGCTTTGCGGTCGGCTGGAACATGTAGACTCCGCATCACTCCCCGCACTTTGTCTTATTGGCGTCGGGAATCCATAAAAGAAAACCCCGCCGAGGCGAGGTTCTTAATTCTTGTAACGTCACAGGCGTAATAACCCATCGTTGGAATCAGGTTAGCCATTTTCCGTTAATTTTGCAATAGCTAAATTATTTTGGTCATCGAGTCACGTTTCCCAGAACCTTTTCTGCATACGACTCCTCAATATGGCAATGCTCCACCAGTCGATCGAAAAACAGTTTATAGTTGTACCGCCATACCATTTCCGTTACTCCTAGTGCTTTAAAAATCTCGGTATCTTTGAGACGTGGGTAGCCTCTTCCCTTGAATCTTGGGCATTTTTTATAAACCGGCACGCCCTGCAACTCAGATTTTTTCTTATCGAGAATTTCTCCGCGTCCCCGGCAACGACATTCATTTTTCACATGGCCTTTGCCATCACACGCCTTACACACTACACGCACCTGCTCACGAACTGATTTCCACACCTCCCAGTCGGACGGAGAAATACCTTTCGTATCTTTTACCCATTTTGGTGGCTTACCATCCGGGTAAGTAACCTTGTTCGTGAAAACCTCAGCATCAATTAATTTAGCACCATGACAGCTACTGCACGTCACCAAGCTGGCCGCACTGAGGGAATAATCGCGAAATACATAACGCGCCATAGTGTCGAGAAATTTTGAGCGCTTACCCTTTTCCATTTTCCGTAATGCCCCATGCCGTTCTGCACGCTGCTCTGCTAATTGCCTGATGTAGGCGATGATATTTTCAGAAGATAAAACCCCGGCTTTTGCCAGATACAATTCAATACCCACTGCGGCTTTTGCAGTAAGTAGCCCGAGAGATGCCATTACGTCAGTAATAGTCAGCGTATCAGACGTTATTCCGCATGGTACTGCGCCGGGCATCATGGATTTAGGTGAAAAATATTTCGGTAAGGACTCAAGATTCATTTCGATGCTCCCGTTTTGCTTCAATGCGGACGTAATTACGAAGAATGCGGTATGCCACAGGAAAAGATCCCCGGTATCGATAAATTCGGAGACGCAACCAGCGCATGCGGAGTATCTCGATCAGTTCTGGTTTCATGCGGCCTCCAGCTTTTTTAGCGCACGCAGATCCGACAGTGCCGCGAGCCTGATTTCCTTCAGCTCCTCGCCCGTCCAGCGGTGCGGGGTGTTATTGTTCTCGAGTGCCAGCACCGCCGCCTCACCGTAACGCTCAACCAGCGCGGCACGATATGCTTCGATGTTCCCTGATTTGTAGACGTTGCAGACATCACACTGAAGATGGATGTTGAAGCGAGTGAAGCGCAGATGCCCGGCGGCGGCCGTACTCCTGTAATGGCCTGCATGCCATGCGAATGCCGTCTTCGTTCCACAGGAGATGCAACCGAGTCCTTCTGCCAGTTCGGTTTCGCGGCAAATGTCATTTACGGCGCGCTGCGTCAAGTCAATCCAGTGTTTCAGCGGCTTAACCGCGGCTTTCCGCTGGCGCCAGGCGGCGCGTTCTTTTTTCTCAGCGGCGCGCTGAAGGGATTGCGCCTTACGTTGCGCGGCTTCGCGAGCTTTTCTGGTCTGTTCTTTGCCGACGGTGCTGGCGCACTGGTACGAGCAAACGATCTGCCCCTCGCGTATCGGGTGAAACCACTGGCGGCATTCTTTGTTTGCGCACTTACGGCGCGGTAATTTAGCCATGTTCACCCCCAGACCTTTTGGCGTAAGGATTTTGGCGTCCGCACCCGGTGTGCATATTCTGGTAATTTCGCGCTGACAGTCCAGGTAATGAAGTCAGGGTTCAGGCTCTTTTCTGTCCTTACGCCCCGCTTCTGATAATCCGATATCAGCGTGTCGGCCTGCTCGGTTGTGCAGTCGTGATGATGGAACCAGGAGTATTTCATCGCCATCACCCCGCCCAGCTCATGAGCTGGGCGGCGGCGTTCTCCGCCTCGCGCTGAGTACGAAATGTACGTGATAAAATCCACCGCCAGAGCACATCAAGCGCGGATTTATACAACTGCTGAAATTCGACCTCATCCATGCTGGAAAAAGCGATGCTGCGGGGATGTTTGCGAAGGGTGCCGTCCGGTAACTGGATGGCGTCATAGTGACCAGCCTCAACCGTCACCCATGCGCGGTATGCATCGAAAGATTTACAGAGGCTAATTCCGTTTGTTACCCGGCGGTTTGCAATCTGTTCCAGATACTGTTCAGCCGCATCCAGTAATGCGCTTTCATTCCCGCCATATGCAGCGAGAAACTTTGCATAACCGTTTACCAGTTTGCGCTCATTGGCAGAAATGGCGCCGCCGGTGGGTTCCCAGTATTCAAACCCAAGATTAAGCAACGCGAAAAAGCGGCGATGGAATGCAGGATTCCTCACCTGACGGAACTCAGCCACCAGCACGGCGCCGAGTTTGATTTTTGATTGCAGAATATCACTGGTCTCCGGCGTTGCGGGGATCAGAATTCCAGATGACTGCTTGATGAGTTGTAATTCGTGCGCCATGGCGTTCTCCGTGGCGCAGCAGGTGCAGGTTGTTCAGGCCTACATTTGAAGTGTATCAAAGCAACGGGTAATTCGATAGCCTGCCTTTTCTAACATTTGCGTAAATAATGTTGGAGTTCCAACTATGTCATCAGGGTGAAGGGGAACAAAAGATATCTCGTCACCACGACGATACATCAGGGCGCGTCCGCTATCCGGAATACTACCGAACCTTGCCACTACACAATGATCGTAACAACGTATAACCGCATACCCTGATTCTGGTAAGTCTTCTAACATGTAACCCCCCGTCACACTGACTTTATTTCTGGAAACGTCTGCGACTCCACGATGCTTAATATGCATAAAACCAGTCGTCAGCGCTTTCCCACGTTTCCTGCAGAATGCTCTGTATACGTTTTTTATCGCCATCAGCAGCACCGACGATACTCAGGCCATCCTGACTGCCTCGACGGATGGTTAAGTTGCAGTTTTCATACTGATTCTGGAGACGGGTAATTAATTCTTTTTCAAGTGCAGGAACGGCACCTTCCGGAAGCTGTTTTGTCCGGCTGATAACAAGTTCAATTCTCATAATTCCCTCTACATTTAACTACTGTATATAAACACAGTATACCTGTTAGAAAGAATATTCAAGAGGTGAATAGCACTTTTTGCAAAAGCTAGCATGTTGTTTCATATCAGATTTTAGGCGAAAAAACCCGCCGCAGCGGGTTATGACGCAACACTTCATGCCGGAGTTTTCCGATCCGTCTTGTTGTGAACCTCCCAGAGACTAATGCCGCAACTGAACACAAACTCAGCCAGATAATTTAAACCGGACCATTCCCGGATGCCGCCGCGCGCCGCTTCCACAAATACAGCGATATCCTGATCACGCCACACTCCAAACAGGCGCCAGCCGCCACTGTCAGTCTTAACGGCTGCTATACGCGTCAGAACACCAGTCTGGTACAGGTCAGTGAACGCAGGTTTCTTCCTGGTTATTATTCGCATATCTACAAACCTAAGAAATGTTGATTACAAATCACTGATTCGTATTTTTTGATTTTGCACTAATGCCGATCACAGGACCGGCATATAGGTGTTTCACGATTTACCTCCGTTGAGCATGGCAGCGCGACAAGCGTTCCAAATTTCTTGCGCATCGTCGTCGTTGAAAAGCGCATCAGAATGTGAAGCCATCAGGTCGCGTATTTCTTCCGGACATTCTTCCGGCACTACCGGCACTGGCTGCTCTTTGATATGCAGTCGTGGCTCGCCGTCTTTCGGTTCAGGCCATTCGCGCTTCTTGTTCACCGCCAGCTTTTCCACCATCGCCAGGGCAATCTGCTCGTCAGTAATACCAGCGCGGCGTTGTGCATCCCATAACAGGAATTGCATATCAGCCCATTCGCTCAGGTCGCCAAGTTCTGCGGCAGTTTCCAATGCTTCTTTTGAGAGGTGCTTCAGTGGACCGATGGGGCCAACATCGCCGAATGTGGCATCAGACCAGTCAGCATGTTCATGGCGAACTTGTTCTCGTTCCAGCGATGCCAGCGCACGCTTCAGCACAATAAGAATTTTGGCGTCGTCATCGCTCAGGCCAAACGGAATATCATCGCGAGTGTTTTCAAATTCAGCGATGGTTTGCTGTAGCCATTCTTTGGTAATAGTGGTCATGGGTTAGTCCTTCACAAAAATAATCCAGTGGGTTTTATCGTTCTTGCCGGTGCGCTGGCCAATAATTGGTTTCACGTCAGTAAGCGCCAAAATCTGGCTAACCGGAATCTGCGTTTCGTTCCATTTGAAAATGAGAACGCCGTGTGCCCTCAGCACCCGAAACGCCTCTTTGAATCCGGCGCGGAGGTCAGAACGCCATGTTTTTTTGTTGAGTCTCCCGTACTTTTTGCCCATCCAGGCCGTTTGGCCGACACGTTCCAGGTGAGGCGGATCAAACACCACGACCGGAAACGACGCATCAGCGAACGGTAGCGCACGAAAATCAGCAATGAGGTCAGGACTGATGACTAGGCGGCGACCGTCGCACAATATATGCTCCTCGGCGCGGATATCGGCGAATACGGCGCGTTCATCGCGCTTATTAAACCAAAACACGCGCGAGCCGCAGCACATATCCAGAATAGATTGCGATTCCATCACGACTCCTTAACCTTGATGCCAGCGGTGCGTATTTCGTGTATCGCATTATCATTACCAGCACACCAACCCTCGGCATAATCCCGGCTGAATCCGGTCATGTGCATGACTTCTCCAACGCTGAGTTTTGACAGGTTGACCTTCCGCGCCTCCAGTTCTGCCACCCGGCGAGCCTCACGGGTTGCAATTCCCGCGTATTCAATCAGGCGTTGGTCCAGTTCGGCTATGAGGCGTTCTGCTGTATCCAAATCCTCGCCTAACTTCTGCGCCATCCGAAACCAATTGGCGCGCTGTTCCTCTTTGGTTTCCAGCTCATCCAGCAGCGCCAGCATGGTGGCGGGGTTGGCTGCGGCGATAAATTCCGCGTCACGTTTCTCAACAGTATGGGCCAACGTCACTTCTTCACCGCAAAGAGAAAATGGCGTTACCGTGATGCCATTGAACAGTGATGAGGTGCGGCGCCAATTCCCCGGCGTAGCCCTCTCAGCCACTTCACGAAGCGCCCGTTTGTCGATGTTGCTCATTGGGCTCCCCCCTTGTTGATGCTCATTTTGGATGCTCCATAAACCTGCATTACCGGGCTTTTCTCCAGCACCGGCAGCGCTGAAAATCCCGTTACCTGACTACTGCTGTATCGCCTGAGGTCATAATCAATCACCGCACGCTGGTCTCGGAAAATGCCGCAGCGGCCATGACGAATGAAGCCGCCTCGCTCCAGCGCGATACGCAGATATTTCTCCGCCGTGGTTCGGTGCACGCCAAAAATCGCAACGACGTCGTTCGTCGTGATGCGCCCCTGCTCTTTCACCAGACCGATAATCCGCTCAAGAATAATCATCCGTTCGCTGTGTGTTTTAGGTCGGGCCATTTTTAACCCCTTATTTCACAATCCGGAGGTGGCTAACGTTTTTCCGGTAGCTTTCCCAGTCAAAATTCACCCACATCCCTCCGTCCATCTGGAGGCGATCGATAACCCTCGCGCCCAGTGAATCCAACAGCCCCTCGTGGTTAAGATTCGTCAGAACGCCAACAGGTCGCATCGATGAGAGACGGCGATCGATAACCTGATTGAGAATGACCTTCTCACCACTGCTCCCGCGCTGAATACCGACTTCATCCAGTACCAGCAGGTCAACTTTGCAAAGGTCATCAAGCAGGGACGCTTCTGATTGCCCACCGTCGTAGCACTCACGAACCCTGAGCATCAGGTCAGGAATGGTTACCACCAGAACGCTATGACCGCCGGCCAGCAGATGATTTCCGATTGCCGCCGCAAGATGGTTTTTCCCGGTTCCCGGACCACCGCTGAACACAAAGCTCGCAAATCCACTACCGAAGTTCTGGGCATAACTTTTTGCCATCGTGTACGCTTTTCGCTGCCCCTCCCCGCTTACTTCGTAGTTAGCAAACGTACAGCTACGATGGAGATCCTGAATGCCAGATCGCCCGAAAATCTTCTCGGTGCGGGATTTCTGATTCATCCTGTCAAGCTCTTCACTGCGTTTACGCCCTTCGGCTTCCTGCCATGCCCGCCACTCATCAGCAGTCGAGAATTTCGGCTGCACACTGGCTGGGATAATTCTTTTCAGGCGATCAAGCGCACTGCCAGTACCGATTACGTTTTTCATCGTTACCCCCTGAATCCGGTAGGAATGGTTTTGTCTGGCGCAGAAATGTGGTTCACATCTCTGCCAGCTCTTCGGTCGTTGAGAGCGAACTTCGGTTTGAATAGTCCCTGGTAGCCGTTGGCAATGCTTGTGTTGATGACGTTTACCGGATCGTGGCCTTCATCCAGGCACTCCTTCAGAAGCCTGAAAGCTTTTGTTACCGTCAGTTCGGTTTTTATGGGCTTTCCGGATTGCTGGCGGTATGTGACCCATTCGTTCCACGACGCAGCATTCAGCCATTCGGGAACAGGAATACTCAACGGATCAAACTTCACTTTTCCCTTAGGGGGATTAAAGGGGGTTAGATCTTTTATATTTGTCTTTGGAATAATGTCTTTGGTGTTCCCTGTTTTCGGGGATGCCCTTCCCTCTTTTCGGGGATAACTATCCCCGTTTTCAGGGATGGCTGAATGGGGTAAAACGCTATCCCTGTTTTCAGGGATAACTATCCCCGTTTTCGGGGATGCCCTTCCCCCTTTTCGGGGATAACTATCCCTGGTTTCGGGTACAGAAATAATCCATGTGGCAATTTCATCATCAGGAAAAGACACCGGACATTTTGAGCAATGTGGCTTGGAATAAGCCCATTTATCCAGGTTTGTATTAATCCCTATGTATCTTGTTTGACCAATACGGCGCAGGATAATGATGTTACGATAGGCAAGACTCAGCACCGCTTCGGATACATGCTTTACCTTCAGTGTTGTCTTATCTGCAATGAGGCTGTTGGCAATACGATCTGATTTTTTCGACCAGCCATAAGTCAGCCGGATAATCGCATTCAAAACACGGAACTCACGCCCCGATAGTTCAACGATACACAAGGCGTCCTGGATCTGATTAGCTAAACGTAAATAGCCATTTTCCAGATCAGCCATACGGCACTCCTGTTGCGTCGGTATCGGCGCAGGGAATTTGTATATTTCAGCGGTATTTGACATACTCATCTCCGCAATTACCTACCGTTTTTGCACCAGAAAGCCGTTGGTGACCCCTCACCGCGGCTTTCGCCTTTTTGGTTGCTGTCATTTTCAGTCCCACCCCAGCGCATCCGGCCTGGCTCGTTCAGCCTTTAGCCCGGCATCAGCGAGAATCTCTACGGCTGTGAGATAGTTTCTGGATACCAGTACCGCTTCCGGTGGCGCGGCCTGAATCCCAAGAAAAGCCAGCTCTTTCGCCATGTTGCAGAAATATCCCTCAGCTTTACGCCTACTGACTGTCGACTCGCTGATGCCCATATGCTCGGCGTATGATTTCTGCCCTACTGATGCAAGCCGGTTGAGCAGGACACTCTCTATCTCAATCGGGTTGATTTCTGGTGGGTCTAACTTTCGTGCAATTGCGTTCTCCATGGGTAAATATCCTCTATGGTTATTTGGCTGATGCCTCTTGGCTTGGTAAGCCATCGGTTGGGTTTGGGTAGAGATCAGGACGCAGTTCGTGTGGGGTGACTTTCCAGTCAATAGCTCTTGCCACTCGAACTACAAGTTCGCCGGGAACTTTGTTTTTAAACCAGCCGTTAACGGTCTGAGCACGGCGACCAAGTCGGCGTCCCAACTCAGCCTGGCTACACACGGAAAGGATCTTGCGTTGAACAGTTACTTTCATTGGTCGGTCTCATTGAGTGAAGATACAACCAATTATTCAAATTTAATCGATACTGTCAAATTATTTCGATAGCCATACCTACAGAAAAAATCTGTATAATGAAACCATGTAATTGTGCGAGAACGAAAAATGAACTTTGGAGAGCGTTTACAAAGAGTGCTTAATGAGACTGGGATCACCCAATCTGAGTTAGGTCGTAGAGTCGGCGCTACCTCTCAATCAGTTAATGGTTGGTGTCAGTCCGGCATTCTTCCCCGAAAAGATATCTTAGAGTTGTTACCTAAGGCCACGGGTAAGCCGTTGTATTGGTTCTTCATGGAGGATGATGATGAATCGGATGTGCCTGAACGTCTAACACAAGGTGGTCCAACAGATCTCAATGACCGACAAAAGCGGCTCTTAGAAATATTTGATCAGCTACCGACTGTTGAACAAGACCGTTTTATTGAGCTGGCAGGCACCAGACTTCAAGAACTAGACGATTTCATGGCTGAATACCAAAGACGCAGAAAAATCGAGCCTCCTTCTCGCTAAACCAGCTTTAAAACTACTAACCGCCTTAACTGGCGGTTTTTTTATGTCATTAATTCACCCACATCTCGCTTTCTTAATCTTCCCTGTAAAATTAATCATCAAATTTAATTGACATGTATCGATTAAATCGATAATACTTAACCTATCAACCGCAGCAACGAGTCATCAAGGCAGGACGCCCACGAAGTAGCCGCCCGGGGCATACGAAGACCGGGATGAGATGGCAAGGTTAACGCGCAGCAGGTGATAAACGTTCCGCTGGCCGGCGATAAGGCAAACGAGGGTGAGAATGATTGATTTCGCACGTAAACCAGCTCGACAGCAGGCCTTCCCGCTCAACCGGATTGAGGTTTTAATCCGCCGCCTCTGCTACCTGCTGGCGCAGAAAGGAGATCCGGATGCTTAAACAAAAGACATGCGCTTACCACCTGTGTGGAAAGCCGATTGAGCAAGGCAAAGAAGTAAAAAACGAGCTGATGCTGATTCGCGGCGCGCAGCTGACACATGAAGAGCGCGATTACTGCTCTGTACGTTGTGCCTCATACGACCAAATGGCGCACGAAAGTTAACGCAAAAGCCGCGCAAGGCGGCCCATACGTCCGGTGACACCGACCAAAGTTCCACCGGAAAACTACACAAAAAACCAAAGTTCACCCAATGGGCGCTATCTCTGGCCCGGGGATCTTACATCTAAAAAAGAGGATCTCACATGGAATTTTTCTATGTAGTAAAAGCTACGCAGAAATCCGGAAAGCAAGATGCGACGGTCTGGTTCACTGCAAAATCAGAAGCGCGCGCCAACCTTATGCTGGATGTCGTTCTGGAAGATGCTGAAATTGAAACCGGCCGCGGTAAGGATTATGCAAGGCCGATCCGCACCAATTTTCCGGTAGTCAACGAGCTGCCGCCGGAAGGTGAAATAAGTTTTACCTTCACTAATTATTATCGCCTCGGTGAAGATGGCATGACTTGGGAACAAATCCCCGGCGTCACCCTGCCATCATCTGAAGCCGCCGCCGTGGCCCGCCAGCACATCGTTGACGGTGTTGATACCGAAACAGGCGAGGTATTGGAAGACCACTCCGAAAATTTTGAGAACAAAGGCAACAGCCCTACCCCAGCCCCCGAGCTGACTGTTGTCGCAACTATGCCCCTCCGTCACCGCGTTCTTGCTCAGCACATAGGTGAAGGTGAGTATCTTTATCACGTCGACGCCTCCCAGAAAAAAGAAATTCTACGTCTCGAAATGGACACCGATAATTCATATGTCCAGAACCTGCTGCTTGCCGCCGAGAATGTTGAAGCGTTCAAGAAAGCTATCGAGCACGATATTCACAAAGCAGTGAATGCGCATAAACAGGTATTTCCTGTCGATGGAAAAGTGCCTGAGTTATGCACCACTATTAAGTTTTTTAAGGAATGGTTCAGTGCTGAACACATTAACCGCGGCCTGCTGGTTAAGGAATGGGCTGAACGCCTGAAGAATAAACCAGCACCCGTTAAAAAATCCGGGCCACATAAAGTAATTGTCGCCGACGTAAATAAGCCAGAACGTCCACGCCGTAGCGAAAAACCGACACACAGAACGATTAACTATGAGCTCGCCTGTGGTTTCTGTGAGGAGCTGGATCTGAATAACCTGCGTCCTGCAATGGATTTTGCAAAACGTATCATCGCCGAAGACCGGGAAGACTGGAAGCGAATGTCGATGACAGTGGGCATTATCCCCGACATCAAAGGCTACGACCGACAGACCATTATTGACCTGGTACGCAAGGCACCAAAGGCCGTACATAACGGTAATCCTGATCTTCGCCGGACGTGGTGCGAAAGCTTTCTTGCCGTTCATGGTGTTCGCGATCCGGACTGGTACGAATATGCGCCTGATAACACCCCAACAACCCATGAAGAAAATGCAGCAAGGCTTCGTCAGGCGGGTAAATGTCTGCGGGATATTGAGGCAGGGAGATTTCAGTGTGATGAAGAAAAACCACAACCAGCAGGCGAACTGGCAGATGAACCAGCAACGCCTGAAGCAGTGGAACAGGACACAATTGAACATCATCCGGACCCGCAGCCGCTGGAGAATGAGCCACCTGTAAGCCAGACAGAAGCAGGCTACCAGAAAATACGGGCAGAACTGTACGAAGCACGTAAAAACATTCCACCCAAAAACCCGGTTGATGTTGGTAAACAACTGGCAGCCGCGCGCGGTGAATATGTGGAAGGCATCAGCGACCCGAACGACCCAAAATGGGTGAAAACCGAGACAAGCCATCCGACCACCGAACCTGAACTGGTTAAAAATGTCGGCAACGGTATTTTCGACGTGTCCGCTTTAATGCAGAACTCATCAACTCATGGCACAGAAACGAATCCGGAGACCACCAGCAATGTGCAGGTTCAAAAAGCTGACAGTGATGAAAAACAGGCTGGTGATGCGGTGCAGGCAGGCGAAGGCGATCTGGGTACTGGTAAAGAAGCAGTTACCGTAGAGAACCAGAATCAGGCTGAGACGCACCAGAACAACGATTCTGTGAGCCAATCTGAACCTGAGGCGCAACAAAACGTACCGGAATCGCAACAAGAAGAGCCAGAAGCAGCCTGGCCGGAATACTTCGAGCCGGGCCGCTATGAAGGTGTACCAAACGAGGTTTACCACGCCGCCAACGGGATCAGCTCAACTCAGGTGAAAGATGCTCGCGTGTCGCTGATGTACTTTAACGCGCGTCACGTAGAGAAGACTATCGTCAAAGAGCGCTCTCCAGTGCTTGATATGGGCAACCTGGTACATGTTCTGGCTCTACAGCCGGAAAACCTCGAAGCAGAGTTCAGCGTAGAGCCGGAGATCCCTGAGGGTGCTTTCACCACCACCGCCACCCTGCGCGAGTTCATCGACGCGCACAACGCCAGCCTGCCAGCGCTGCTGAGTGCTGACGATATCAAAGCGCTGCTGGGAGAGTACAACGCCACCCTGCCGTCGCAGATGCCGCTTGGAGCTTCGGTAGATGAAACCTATGCATCGTATGAGCAGCTTCCCGAAGAATTCCAGCGCATTGAAAACGGCACCAAACATACAGCCACGGCGATGAAAGCCTGCATCAAAGAGTACAACGCTACCCTGCCCGCGCCGGTTAAAACCAGCGGCAGCCGTGACGCGCTGCTGGAGCAACTGGCAATAATCAACCCTGACCTGGTCGCTCAGGAAGCGCAAAAATCGTCGCCGTTGAAAGTCTCTGGCACGAAGGCCGATCTGATTCAGGCCGTGAAATCAGTCAACCCGGCAGCGGTATTCGCCGACGAATTGCTGGATGCGTGGCGGGAGAACACCGAAGGGAAAGTGCTGGTCACCCGCCAACAGCTCAGCACCGCGCTGAACATTCAGAAAGCCCTGCTGGAGCACCCGACCGCCGGCAAATTGCTGACTCACCCAAGCCGCGCTGTCGAGGTTAGCTATTTTGGGATTGATGAGGAAACCGGGTTGGAAGTTCGGGTACGCCCTGACCTTGAGCTCGATATGGGCGGCCTGCGCATTGGCGCCGACCTGAAAACTATTAGCATGTGGAACATCAAGCAGGAAGGCCTGCGTGCGAAGTTGCACCGGGAAATCATCGATCGGGACTATCACCTGAGCGCGGCCATGTACTGCGAAACTGCGGCGCTGGACCAGTTTTTCTGGATTTTCGTCAACAAAGACGAGAACTACCACTGGGTCGCCATCATTGAGGCGTCTACCGAGTTGCTGGAACTTGGCATGCTGGAATACCGCAAAACAATGCGAGAGATAGCAAACGGCTTCGACACTGGTGAATGGTCAGCGCCTATCACAGAAGACTACACCGACGAACTGAACGATTTTGATGTGCGCCGCCTTGAAGCGTTGCGCGTACAGGCATAAGGGGAAAATCATGGAAAACACAAATATTGTTACCACTGAGCAGCAGGCACCAAACACCATTTCTGCCAGTAACGCAATTTTTAACGTTCAGGCACTAGGTCAGTTAACAGCTTTCGCTAACCTGATGGCAGACTCAAAGGTAACGGTACCGGCACACCTTGCAGGGAAACCAGCCGACTGTATGGCTATCGTCATGCAGGCTATGCAATGGGGCATGAACCCTTACGCTGTGGCGCAGAAAACACACCTGGTTAACGGTGTTCTTGGTTACGAGGCACAACTGGTCAACTCAGTAATCGCAAGCTCCAGTGCCATTCATGGCCGTTTTCATTACCGCTATGGGGGTGTGACTGGGAGCGCTGCACCAGGACACAGGAAATCACACGCGATAAAAACGGTAAAAATGGGAAGTACACCGTCACTGAGCGCGTTCGTGGCTGGACAGATGAGGACGAGATCGGCCTGTTCGTTCAGGTTGGTGCCATTCTGCGAGGTGAATCTGAAATCACCTGGGGAGAACCTCTTTACCTCTCCGGCGTTGTTACCCGCAATTCTCCGCTATGGGTTTCAAACCCTAAACAGCAAATTGCCTATCTGGGCGTTAAATATTGGGCTCGCCTGTACTGCCCGGAAGTGATCCTCGGCGTGTACAGCCCTGATGAGGTTGAGCAACGAGAAGAACGCGAGATTAACCCTGCTCCAGTCCAGCGCATGAGCGTACAGGAAATCACCAGCGAGGTTAGCACCAGGACCAGCGCGCAGGAGTCGGCAGCTAACGTTGATGCTGTTGCCGACGATCTTCGCGAACGCATTGATACAGCAAGTTCCGTTGATCAGGCAAAAGCAATCCGTGCGGATATCGAATCACAGAAAGCGTTGCTGGGTACTGCGCTGTTCACCGAATTAAAAAACAAAGCAGTGAAGCGCTATTACCAGGTCGATGCACAGAACAAAGTCGAGGCAGTGATCAACTCAATTCCAAACCCTGGCGAACCGGAAGCCGCAGAGATGTTTGCTAAAGCTGAAAGCACGCTTGGCGCTGCTAAACGTCATCTTGGCGACGAACTGCACGATAAGTACCGCGTCACCCTGGACGATATGAAACCGGAATACATCGGCTAATTGCATCGGGAGGGGTTACGCCCTCCCGCCTGAGGAGGTTTTATGCGCCTTATAAATCGCAGTAAGCAATCGCCATTGGGCCGTCGCGCATGTGATGTTGCACTGGCGGCGCATCATGAAAAGTTCGGCGATTACGGCAGACAAAAGCACGTTACCAATTACACCGTTGTAGTGGATGGCGTAAAGGTGCCTGTTGAAGTAGTTAACCGGGCCACCAGCTACGTAGCCACCGCAATGATCGGCGTCCGGAAACTTAGAAATCTGCCAGCACAGGCAAACTGAATATTAGCGATGGCCCGCTGCGGGGCCACTGGAGAAAACGATGAGCAACATTATCCAACTGACGCCAAACAAGTGGGTTAGCGAAAAAGTTCTGATTGCGGTTACCGGGCTTAAGCCCGGAACCATTACCCGCGCCAGAAAAGAATCCTGGATGCTGGGCCGCGAGTACCTGCACATTTCACCAGACGGAAATCCGAAGCCTTCGAGCGAATGCATATACAACAGAGAAGCCGTTGATCAGTGGATCGAGGCGCAGAAAAAAAATCAACCAGGTGCGAAGACAACATGAAAAGCAGTACACTCGTCAATGCTCCTGGACGTCAGGAGGGATTAATGGCTAATGCATCATACCCGACAGGCGTCGAAAACCACGGCGGTTCGCTCCGCATCTGGTTTCTGTATAAAGGTAAACGTGTCAGGGAAAACCTTGGTATCCCTGACACTGCAAAAAATCGCAAGATAGCTGGCGAACTGCGTTCTTCGGTTTGTTTTGCGATAAGGATGGGGAATTTTAACTATGTGGAAAAATTCCCAAACTCACCGAACCTTGCCCGGTTCGGTCAGGATAGAAAGGAAATTACTGTGCTGGAGCTTACCGAAAGATGGTCCGAGCTGAAGAGAATGGAGATCAGCTCTAATACCATGAGTAGGTACGAATCTATCATAAAAAACATGCTTCCACTCATCGGCGAAAACAAAATGGTTTCTGCGGTGACTACTGAGGATTTGCTGTATGTCAGGAAGGAGTTGCTGACGGGCTTTCAGGTAATGAAGAAGGATCACCGGACTCAGGTTAAAGGCCGGAAATCGTCCACAGTGAATAATTACATGATGCTGATGGCCGAGATCTTCCAGTTTGGAACAGATAACGGCTATGCAAAGGAAAACCCGTTTAGCGGAATTAACCGTCTCAAGAAAGCGAAAGGGGAACCAGATCCACTCACGACAGACGAGTTCATCAGGTTTATCCAGGCATGCGGACACCAGCAGATGAGAAATCTCTGGTCACTGGCAGTCTATACCGGAATGAGGCATGGGGAGTTGTGCGGTCTGGCCTGGGAAGATATCGATCTGCATGCCGGGACGATCATTGTGAAGCGCAACCTTACCCAGACGGATGAGTTCACCCTGCCAAAAACCAACGCAGGTACTGACAGGGTGATATATCTCATTCAACCAGCTATTGATGCCCTGAGGAATCAGGCCCAGTTGACACGCCTTGGCCGGCAGTTTGAGGTTGAAGTGAAGTTGCGGGAATATGGACAATCTGTCATTCAGCCCTGCACGTTCGTATTCAGCCCTCAATGCGTCAAACGTGGACCTCGCACAGGATATCACTACGCGGTTAATTCCATTAATAAAATTTGGGCCCCGATAATCAAGCGTGCCGGCATTCGTTACCGTAACGCGTATCAGTCACGACATACCTATGCATGCTGGTCATTATCAGCTGGTGCTAACCCAAACTTTATAGCAACGCAGATGGGGCATACCGATGCACAGATGGTTTACAAGGTGTATGGAAAGTGGATGTCAGAGAAGAGCGCAGAACAGGTTTCTCTGCTCAACCAGGCACTTTCCCGCTATGCCCCATCACTGCCCCAAAGCATGGTAGCAGCGCAGTAGAAATCCTTAAATTCAAGGGGTTAGCAGTCGCATCGCTACATTTTTATAACATGGGGCACGAAATGCGCTCGACCCTAAAGACAGCTTATGGTGTGATCGGGGTTCAATAAATCGCTAAACAAGGTATACTCCAGCGGTTTTCTTAGTTGTTTATTGTACTAAACGCTCCCGTGAGAGGACGCAACAGCGCACCTATGACACAATTCGCTTCTCCTGTTCTGCACTCGTTGCTGGATACAGATGCTTATAAGTTGCATATGCAGCAAGCCGTTTTTCACCACTACTATGATGTGCAGGTAGCGGCTGAGTTTCGTTGCCGTGGCGACGACCTGCTGGGTATTTATGCCGATGCTATTCGCGAGCAGGTGGACGCGATGCAGCACCTGCGCCTCCAGGAGGACGAGTTCCAGTGGCTCTCCGGCCTGCCCTTTTTTAAACCGGATTATCTGAACTGGTTACGCGAGTTTCGCTATAACCCAGCTCAAGTCTGTGTCACCAACGATAACGGCAAGCTGAATATTCGCTTAACCGGCCCGTGGCGTGAAGTCATTATGTGGGAAGTGCCGCTGCTGGCCGTGATCAGTGAGCTGGTTCATCACTACCGCTCGCCAAACGCGGGCGTTGATCAGGCGCTCGACGCGCTGGAAAGTAAGCTGGTTGATTTCACTGCGTTAACCGCCAATCTCGATATGTCCCGCTTCCACCTGATGGACTTCGGCACCCGCCGCCGTTTCTCTCGTGAAGTGCAGCAGGCGATAGTTAAACGTCTCCAGCAGGAGTCATGGTTCGTCGGCACCAGCAACTATGATCTCGCGCGTCGCCTGGCGCTGACGCCGATGGGCACTCAGGCGCACGAATGGTTCCAGGCGCATCAACAAATCAGTCCGGACCTGGCGACCAGCCAGCGTGCCGCGTTGGCCGCCTGGCTTAACGAATATCCGGACCAGCTTGGTATCGCCTTGACAGATTGCATTACAATGGATGCGTTTTTACGCGATTTCGGCATTGAATTCGCCAGCCGTTATCAGGGGTTACGCCACGACTCAGGAGACCCTGTCGCATGGGGCGAAAAGGCGATTGCCCATTATGAAAAGCTGGGGATTGATCCGCTGACAAAAACGCTGGTCTTTTCAGATAACCTTGATCTGCCAAAGGCGGTCGAGCTCTATCGCCATTTCGCCTCTCGCGTGCAGTTAAGCTTCGGCATCGGTACCCGCCTGACCTGCGATATCCCTCAGGTAAAACCGCTCAATATCGTGATTAAGCTCGTGGAATGTAACGGAAAGCCGGTGGCTAAACTTTCCGACAGCCCCGGTAAAACGATCTGTCATGATAAAGCGTTTGTGCGCGCGCTGCGTAAAGCGTTCGATCTCCCGCAGGTGCGTAAAGCAAGTTAACCATGCCTGTGCGAAGCGCCCGGAAAGTGGGCGCTTTGTTACTCTTCTGACCATCTTACCTGTTCTGGCCGCGATGGTTACTCCTCTTTCCCTTCACTCTTCGACATATTTACGTGCGTAATTTGCGTTGTTTTTTCAGAATGAGTGTCCCGCTGTGTACGCGTTCTGAATAAATTGAATTCGCTAATAAATTCTTTACGCAGCAAGAACAGAGCAATTACGTTGGGGATAACCAGAAAACCGACAGCAATATCAGCCATTAACCAGATTACCGGGATTTCCATATTAACGGCAATCAGTGGCGGCAAAAAATATAGCCATTTAATGATGCGTTCTAGCTTATCGCCAAAGATATAGTTTATCGAAGTGCGAAATTTAATATATGAACCAAGATAAGAAGTAAACAGAATCAACGCCACACCGAGACAGAGAACCTGAACAATAATCGGATGCCATGTTTCTTTTAAGGCGGCAAAGATAATCTGAATACCTTGATAACTGGCGTCTGTCCACATACCAGAAGCAAGTACAGCAAATGCGGTAAAGTTACAGGTAATCATTGAGACAAAAAATACTTCCACTGCCCCCCACATTCCCTGACGGAAAGCATAATCCACGTTGGCAGTAGCATGTACTGTGGCCGAGGTACCCATGCCGGCTTCGTTAGTGAATATTCCGCGACTGGCTCCTTTACTGATGGCCATCATGATGGTTGACCCGACAAAGCCACCGACTGCTGGCGCAGGGGCAAAGGCATAATAGAAAATACTTTTTATAACCTGTGGGATAGCCTCGATATTCAATACCACTACACCAGCGGCACCAATGAAATAGGCAATGGTGATCGGTGGAAGTGCAATCGTACAGAATTTACCAAGACTGGAGAGTCCTTTTAAAATAACCAACACGCCTACGATGACAATAAATCCCCCGATGACGCTTGTTGGGATTTCAAACGTATAGTGAATGACCGCCGCCATCGTATTAGTTTGCACAAAACAGGCATCCGTAATAACCAGAATCATTAATGCAAACGCATATAATCCTGCCAGGGGATGCCATTTTTTATTGAGCCCTTTCTTAATATAATGCATTGGGCCGCCATAATATTCGCCATTCTCACCTTTACTTCGGTATTTCACCGCCAGCGTCACTTCAACCATTTTGGTCATCATACCCACGACCGCAATGATCCACATCCAGAAAATTGCCCCAGGTCCGCCAACCGCAATAGCCGCAGCAACACCTGCGATCGTTCCCGCGCCTAATGAGCCGGATAGCACAGTGGCAGCCACCTCTATTGATTTTAAGGATTTTTTAGACGCTGCCTCGCCAGTAGTGTTTTGTTTATTTTTTCCGGCAAGTGTACCAATTGTATTACGGTAAATTTCTTTTAAATTGATAATCTGGAAAAATTTGAGGCGTACTGTGAAATAAAAGCCAATGCCGATAACACACAAAAATAATGGGCCACCCCATAGAAATTCAAAGAGTTGTGAAAGTTGCTCTAACATAATGACCTCGGATTTAAATTAATTCGTTCAGTCTCAGAAATAATCTTTCCAGTTCAGCGTAATCCTGAATTTTGCCAACAACACTAAACTGGAAAGTCAGCGGGTAGGAGCATCCCTTACTCACTAAATGCCGTTTTAATGGTATATTGTTATGAAGTTTTGCTTCCTGCATTAGGTTTATTATGCGTATAAAAAACGCGTTTTTTACATGCTGCCTTTATTATCTAATTTTTTAGTCGTAATGTTTAAGCACTGCGTCCGTTCCAGACTATATCTTCATAAATATCTGGGGACGTATCGCCTTCGGTGCTAATAAGCAGAACATGAGCATTGGCATCAAGCTGTAAGCGATTAGCAAGATCCTGATAATGCATATTGTTCATCAACTCATAAAGTAACCCTACGCCAATAGCTCCGGACTCGCCGGAAATAAAAGGCGTATCCGTACCTGGACGCGGCGCGGCAGAAATGCGCATACCCTTAGCCGCCAGACAATCATCAGCGGAAATAAAACAACTGGTGTTGTCCCGAATAATAGGCCAACTGATAATATTCGGCTCCCCACACGCAAGCCCGGCCATTATCGTCGCCATATCGCCAGTGACGCAGTGAGGTTGACCATCATTCATAACTGCGGATTGATAAAGACAGTTGGCCTGATGCGGCTCAACCACAATAATATTAGGGATACTTTCCTGCATTTTTTCAACAAAATAACCCATAACACTGCCAGCAAATGATCCCACCCCCGCTTGTAAAATAAGGTGGGTTGGCAACGGACTGTTTGTTTCTGCGAGCTGATCATAAGCTTCAACCGCTAGTGTCATATAGCCTTGCATAATCCACGTTGGGATCTCTTCATACCCTGTCCAGGCTGTATCCTGCAAAAGCACCCAGCCTTTTGTTTGCGCCATTCTATGGGCCAGTCGCACTGCATCATCGTAGTTCAGATCGGTGATGGTGCATTCAGCTCCATGATGGCGAATATTCTCTGCCCGGATTAACGATGATCCTTTAGGCATATAAACGACGGCTTTTAGACCTAATTGCTCCGCCGCCCACGCCACACCACGGCCATGATTGCCATCCGTCGCGGTAACAAAAACACAATCCTTAATTTTTTCTTTAATCTCAGGAGTGTTAAGGGCAGCAAAACTTAACGAGTTAATATCACATTGCAATTTATCAGCGAGATATTTTCCTACAGCATAAGAGCCGCCCAGACCTTTAAAAGCATTCAGACCAAAACGCCAGGACTCATCTTTAATATGGATGGACCCTAGTCCAAGCCGCCGGCTTAGATGCGCCAGATTATGTAACGGCGTAACGGCATAATTGGGTAATTTTTTATGAAATGCTAACACCTCACGCCCAACATTTCCGTTAAGCAAACTTAAAGCCGCTCCTGTACCATATTTTTTCCGACGTGTATTAAACTGGTATTTAATAAGCTCATGCATAATGATACCTTTTGTTAAAGTTTATTTATTGAAATAATATGTTTTTGGCAATTATTGAGTAGAAACAAGTAAAGAACTCGCGTTTTGTGGCTGTAGTAGTGGTTATCCTCACTTTAATAAACCGTACTGATAAAAGAGCCGCACAATATCTATTACGTCCTTTTCTTTATTCCACTGATTATGATAGTACTATGCTTATTGCTGTTAAATGGCGCGAAAATGCCCATCGTCGTGCAATTTTCACCTTTTTTTAACGACCTGGACGCGGCAAAATTGCGCACAGTGATAGTCATCACATTAAAGAGGTTATTTGCGATATGAAGCTTGACGCCTGGGATAAAAACATTCTGACATTATTGCAGCGCGATAATCGTCTTTCTCAGCGGGAAATCGCCGAACAGGTCAATCTTTCACCTTCGGCAGTGAATCGTCGTATCGCGGCACTGGAGGAGGCGGGCATAATTAAAGGCAATGTCAGCCTTATTGATGCTGGCAAAGTGGGACGCCCGGTCACGATTGTGGTGCAGGTGGTGATCGAAAACGAGCGATTCAATTTACTGGAAGAGGCTCGTCAACGGTTTGTCAGTTGCCCGCAGGTGCAGCAGGTCTACTACGTAACGGGCGATTTCGACTTTTTACTGGTGCTCAATGTTCGTGACATGGCGGAATATGAAGCGCTTACCCGTGAGCTTTTCTTTTCCTCAGGCAATATTAAGTCTTTTAAAACGATTGTCGTGATGCAAAACGCCAAGCAAGAGATGCGCGTCCTGATCGAGTAACGTGCGCAAAGCTTGCAAAACCAGCCTAAATTCTCAATGGTTCGCGAGCAGGTGCGAACTTTTTACAGGTTTCTTTCTGAAAACCTGCTTCCAGATGCGATTTCTGCTTGTCTGATTGCAGATGCCAGGTAACATAGGAATACCCCCATTTCGGGTGGACAAGTGTTTATTTTTTCCGACTATTAACTAGAGAGAATATTATGAGCGTTGTGCCTGTAGCCGACGTACTCCAGGGCCGCGTAGCCGTTGACCAAGAAGTCACCGTGCGCGGATGGGTGCGTACCCGCCGAGATTCAAAAGCTGGCATCTCCTTCCTCGCCGTTTATGACGGCTCCTGCTTTGATCCTGTACAGGCTGTCATTAATAATTCTCTGCCCAATTATAATGAAGAAGTATTACACCTGACGACAGGCTGCTCCGTGGTAGTAACAGGTAAGGTTGTCGCGTCGCCGGGACAGGGGCAAAGTTTCGAAATCCAGGCTACGAAAGTAGAGGTCGCAGGCTGGGTGGAAGATCCGGATACCTACCCGATGGCGGCAAAACGCCATAGCATTGAGTATCTGCGTGAGGTCGCGCATCTGCGCCCGCGCACCAACCTGATTGGCGCGGTAGCGCGCGTTCGCCATACTCTGGCGCAGGCGCTGCATCGCTTCTTCGATGAGCAGGGTTTCTTTTGGGTCTCCACCCCGCTGATTACCGCTTCCGATACCGAAGGCGCTGGCGAAATGTTCCGCGTCTCAACGTTGGATCTGGAAAACCTGCCGCGTAACGACCAGGGCAGAGTAGATTTTGACAAAGACTTTTTTGGCAAAGAATCATTCCTGACCGTCTCCGGCCAGCTCAACGGTGAAACGTATGCCTGTGCGCTGTCCAAAATCTATACTTTTGGGCCGACCTTCCGCGCGGAAAATTCCAACACCAGCCGCCACCTGGCGGAGTTCTGGATGCTGGAGCCGGAAGTGGCGTTCGCCGATCTGGAAGACAACGCCCGTCTGGCGGAAGCCATGCTGAAATATGTCTTCAAGGCGGTTCTGGAAGAGCGTGCGGATGATATGAAGTTCTTTGCCGAACGCGTAGATAAAGACGCTATCGCTCGTCTGGAGCGTTTTGTCTCTACCGACTTCGCTCAGGTGGATTACACCGATGCGGTCGCCATTCTGGAACGCTGTGGTAAGACATTTGAAAACCCGGTGTTCTGGGGCGTCGACCTCTCTTCCGAACACGAACGTTATCTGGCGGAAGAGCATTTCAAAGCGCCGGTAGTGGTGAAAAACTATCCGAAGGAAATTAAAGCATTTTACATGCGCCTTAACGAAGATGGCAAAACCGTGGCGGCCATGGATGTGCTGGCGCCGGGAATCGGCGAAATCATCGGTGGTTCCCAGCGTGAAGAGCGTCTGGATGTGCTGGATGCCCGTATGGCCGAAATGGGGCTGAATAAAGAGGATTACTGGTGGTATCGCGACTTGCGTCGCTACGGTACTGTACCGCATTCCGGCTTTGGCCTGGGCTTTGAACGCCTTATCGCTTACGTCACGGGTGTGCAAAACGTGCGCGATGTTATTCCGTTCCCACGGACCCCACGCAACGCCAGCTTCTGATTTTTACGTCACACTCAAGGCCAGCTATGCTGGCCTTTTTTTTCGCCTGAATGTCAGCTTTATTATCAATAAGTAAATAAATTTAATTACAACCCTCTGAATTACCACATCTTGTTACTGTATATTTCACGAAAATATTTACACATAAAAATTAATCCTTAATTTTATTGCGGATTAGATTTTTCTGTTCTAATAGCACAATTTTTCACCACAATTTCAGACATCAAGACTTCTAAATGGCTATTTTTATGAAATAGCTCTTCTGCTGCTTTTTCAGGCACAACGGTTCTACAAGCCAATAATTACAATAAAATCATAGTGATAAAAGAAAAACGATCAAATCAAAGCGAGAACTCAGGGGAAGTTTGACGTTGTTCACAAAGTTCCGCGAAAATAACATTTATTTACATATTTTTTCCTTTTGAAACTAAATCTTTATATTTGTAACACTTTCACGGTAGCGAAACGTTAGTTTGAATGGAAAGATGCCTGTCAGACACATAAAGACACCAAACTCTCATCAATATTTCTGTAAAGTTTTATTGACGGCAGTGGCAGGTGTCATATAAAAAAACCAATGAGGGTAATAAATAATGATGAAGCGCAAAATCCTGGCAGCGGTGATCCCTGCCCTGCTGGCTGCTGCAACCGCAAACGCAGCAGAAATTTATAATAAAGATGGTAATAAGCTGGATCTGTACGGTAAAGCCGTGGGTCGTCACGTATGGACAACGACCGGCGATAGCAAAAATGCCGACCAGACTTATGCCCAGATTGGTTTTAAAGGGGAAACGCAGATTAACACCGATCTGACCGGTTTCGGTCAGTGGGAATACCGTACTAAAGCAGACCGCGCTGAAGGCGAACAGCAGAACTCGAATCTGGTCCGTCTGGCCTTCGCGGGTTTGAAATACGCGGAAGTGGGTTCAATCGATTATGGTCGTAACTACGGTATCGTTTACGATGTTGAATCCTATACCGATATGGCCCCCTACTTCTCCGGCGAAACCTAGGGCGGCGCCTATACTGATAACTACATGACCAGCCGTGCTGGCGGTTTGTTGACCTACCGTAACTCTGACTTCTTTGGTCTGGTGGACGGTCTCTCTTTCGGTATCCAGTATCAGGGTAAAAATCAGGACAACCACAGCATTAACTCTCAGAATGGCGATGGCGTAGGTTACACCATGGCATATGAGTTCGACGGCTTTGGCGTCACCGCAGCGTACAGCAACAGCAAGCGTACTAACGATCAGCAGGATCGCGATGGTAATGGCGATCGCGCAGAATCATGGGCCGTTGGCGCGAAATATGATGCAAACAACGTCTACCTGGCTGCCGTATATGCTGAAACCCGCAATATGAGCATTGTTGAAAATACGGTTACCGATACCGTGGAAATGGCAAACAAAACGCAGAACCTGGAAGTGGTCGCTCAGTACCAGTTTGACTTCGGCCTGCGTCCGGCAATCTCGTATGTGCAGAGTAAAGGTAAGCAGTTGAACGGCGCCGACGGCTCGGCCGATCTGGCGAAATATATTCAGGCGGGCGCGACTTACTACTTCAACAAAAACATGAACGTATGGGTTGACTACCGTTTCAACCTGCTGGACGAAAACGACTACAGCTCCAGCTACGTTGGCACCGACGATCAGGCGGCTGTCGGTATTACTTACCAGTTCTGATCAGCAGACCCCTTTGTTTTATGCCTCAAAAACAGGACTTCGGTCCTGTTTTTTTATCTCTCTTAGAGAAAATGTGCGTCTTTCAAAAACAGGCGGGCTTTTTAGCGCTAACGGTTGGCATTTTGTAAATCTGCCGTTAACCTGATAGCGGATTTCCCTTCTGTAACTATAATGGAACCTCGTCATGTTTGAGAACATAACCGCCGCTCCTGCCGACCCGATTTTGGGCCTGGCCGATCTGTTTCGCGCCGATGACCGTCCAGGGAAAATTAACCTTGGCATTGGCGTATATAAAGATGAAACCGGCAAAACACCGGTGCTCACCAGCGTTAAAAAAGCCGAGCAGTATTTACTGGAAAATGAAACGACGAAAAACTATCTCGGCATTGACGGGATTCCGGAATTTGCTCGCTGCACTCAGGAACTGCTGTTCGGCAAAGGCAGCGCGCTGATTAACGACAAGCGCGCACGCACGGCGCAAACGCCGGGCGGTACCGGCGCGTTACGCATTGCCGCCGACTTTTTGGCAAAAAATACTCCGGTAAAACGGGTGTGGGTGAGCAACCCCAGCTGGCCGAACCACAAAAGCGTGTTTAACGCTGCCGGCCTGGAAGTTCGGGAGTACGCTTACTACGATGCGGAAAATCACACGCTGGATTTTGAAGCGCTACAAGCCAGCCTGAGCGAAGCACAGGCCGGCGATGTGGTTCTGTTCCACGGTTGCTGTCATAACCCAACCGGCATTGACCCTACTCTGGAACAGTGGCAGGTTCTGGCTGAGCTTTCCGTTGAAAAAGGGTGGCTGCCGCTATTCGATTTCGCTTACCAGGGCTTTGCCCGCGGCCTGGAAGAAGATGCGGAAGGTCTGCGCGCCTTTGCCGCGCTGCATAAAGAGCTTATTGTCGCCAGCTCCTACTCCAAAAACTTCGGCTTATATAATGAGCGCGTCGGCGCCTGCACCCTCGTGGCTGCCGATGCGGAAACCGTGGATCGCGCTTTTAGCCAGATGAAATCCGCCATTCGCGCTAACTACTCCAACCCGCCAGCGCACGGCGCGTCCATCGTCGCGACTATCCTGAGTAATGACGCCCTGCGCGCTATCTGGGAACAGGAACTGACGGACATGCGCCAGCGTATTCAGCGTATGCGTCAACTGTTCGTGAATACCTTGCAGGAAAAAGGCGCGAACCGTGACTTCAGCTTTATTATCAAGCAGAACGGGATGTTCTCATTCAGCGGTCTGACCAAAGATCAGGTGCTACGTCTGCGTGAAGAGTTTGGCGTTTATGCCGTGGCTTCTGGTCGCGTGAACGTGGCGGGCATGACCCCGGATAATATGGCGCCGCTGTGCGAAGCCATTGTCGCGGTACTATAAAAAGCTGTCGACTGGCGTGACCGATAAAAAAGCCTGCACATTGCAGGCTTTTTCATTCTGCTTACCAGACCGGCATCTCATCTTGCAGGAAGGGATTATGCAGACGCTCGTATCCGAGCGTAGAGAGCGGGCCGTGGCCAGGAATAAAGGTCACATCATCGCCAAGCGGCAATAATTTACGCTTAATGGCGTCAATCAACTGGGTGTGATCGCCGCGAGGAAAATCGCTGCGCCCGACGCCACCTTTGAAAATCACATCGCCGGAGATCAGCAGTTGCGACTGTTCATCAAAGAAAACCACGTGTCCCGGCGTGTGTCCCGGACAATGTAACACCTGTAACGTCACATTCCCTACGCTGACGCGATCGCCGTCGTTCAGCCAGCGATCAGGCGTCAGCGGCTGACACTCATCCAGACCAAACATGCGGCTTTGCGCCGGCAGTCCTTGCAGCCAGAACTCATCTTCTTTTTCCGGACCGATAACAGGAACGCCGTAATGCTGCGCCAGTTCACTCGCCGCGCCGACATGATCGAGATGCCCATGCGTGAGTAAAATTTGCATCAACGTCACGCCGCTGGCGTCCACTTCCTGTTTAATTTTTTCCGCGTCGCCGCCCGGATCGACCAGCGCCGCCAGCCGGGTTTGTTCGCACCAGATTAATGAACAGTTCTGGGAGAACGCGGTGACCGGAATAATACGATAGTTCATACTGCTCCTTTGATTAAGCCTCGCTGATTACCAGTGCCGCGCCGGCCCGGTATCAATATGCACAAAGTTACTACGTGGGTAATATCCTACACCACCTGCGCGCATAGATAACGCCGCTTTGCGAATATTGCTCAGCGCCACGCCTTCAATATGAAAATCCATCGCCTGCCCTTTTGTATGGTAGCTTTTTTTCGCTACGCCGCTGCTACGGGCGCGTAATTCATTATTGGTATCAAGAGAACGGTAGCCTGAGATGAGCTGCACAGGTTTACGCGTCCCTAACAGCCCCTGAAGTCGGTAAAGTTGGTCAAACAGGCGGGGATCGATTGATCGGACTTTATTCGCGCGATAGTCACGGAAAAAATGGTTTAACTTTGCTAATTCATCCTGAATGTAGGCTCTTCCATCGAAAAACTCCGCCTTGATTGACTCTCCGGTATGGAGATTGTTTAACGTCAAAATGCGCGGGCGTGGGGTCGAGAGTGTGGCAAACGCTGGCGCGGGCAGGATGGCGGCGCCGAGAGCGACACCACCAAGCGCCAGCAGCTTGCGGCGATTAGCGTCAAATTTGTCCATGATAATCAGGTCTACAGGTCAATGTTATCGTTAATACACTTCTACCTTTAAGCAGACATGATACCGGCTGGCACAGACTTCTGAACGGCCCGGTCGACTTAAAGGTTGTTGTATATGCACTTCTGGCGCACGAAAGGCACCTTAACTGCCGATAAAGCCCGCGTCAAGATGGCCCTCCCCCAGCCACAACGGGGGTCTACAGCGAAACGCCCCGTTGAAGCCAAACATTAGGACAACATATTTACCAGAACTTCTTCATTTACCTGATTAATTGTTCAACCTTTGGCACAATTTGTGCGCTGGATCGCGCTGTGAGATCGTAATTGTAAATATCTGTACGATATTGCATACGTCCATCTGCGCCGACAAACGCGGTCAGATAGTAAAGATTTACTGGAATGTTCTGCCGGATATTGACATACCGCGTGTCGCCTTGCTTCAGGGCGCCTGAGATCCGCGCATCGTTCCAGCCAGCATCCTGCAAGAGCATATTCGCCAGTTCAGAGGCCTTATTGACCCGCACGCAGCCGGAACTTAACGCCCTGGCGTCACGCTGAAAGAGAGTATGGTTAGGCGTATCGTGCAGATAGATCGCATCAGAGCTCGGCATATTAAATTTATAACGCCCCAGCGAATTGTGCGCGCCTGGCGCCTGCTGGAAACGGAACGGAAGATTCGATGGCGTAATGGTGGTCCAGTCAACCTGCCACGGATCGATCGCTTCTTTGCTGTTCCAGCCGCGCATCACGGTGTAGCCATGGCGCTCCAGATAGCCTGGGTCATTCCACACCTTCGGTAAAATGTCTTTACGCGCAAGCGTGGGCGGAACGTTCCACGGCGGGTTCACCACCACATTATTCAGCGCGCTGCTCATCATCGGCGTTTTACGATCGGGACGCCCGACGATCACCCTCGAAGCCAGCACCTGGTTGCCATTCTGATAGTAGACCAGCGAATAAGCGGGAATGTTTACCATAATACCGGTAGAGAGTTCCGCCGGCAGCAGGCGTAAACGTTGGATATTCAGTGCCAGTACGCCTGCGCGTTGCGCGGGGGTCATATTAAGCCAGTTACGCGTCGCCGGGCCAATAACGCCATCCGCCCCCAGCCCTTGCCATGCCTGAAAACGCTTTACCGCCTCGACCAGTTCATTATCGTAGGCGGCGCGTACCGCCGGAGCCGGCTTACTACGGCGGGCCGTTTGTTCGTCGACCGGCTGCGCCACCGATGGTTCGTCGACCACGGCGGAGGGGCTGACGACGGCGCTATCAGCAGTGTTATCGCCGGGTAAGGCTATCTTTGGACCGCCATCCAGCATCCCCGTACGCTGTAATATTTCGCGCAGCGCAGGCACATCGTTACTCCATTGCCCCGGGCGCAGCGTTGCGGTATTGGCCAACTGCGGCCACGGGCGAGAGTCCGCCACCAGCTTCAGCAGCGCGTCATGCATGGGCGCATACTGTGGATGCTGCGGCGCCAGGCTGGCGACAAACATCGGCAACTGCCCCTCTTCCAGCGCGATTTGCCACTGGTTAATCACCGAGACTGGCGGCGTCGCCAATGCGTAAGGTTTGTTGCTATATAACCAGCGCTGGCCTTTGACGGGGATATTCGCAATGAAATGGAGATAGCCCATCATAGCGTCTGACAACACAACATCGCGCGCCATACCGTTTACGGCGGGATCGGTCAACAATGCCACCCAGGCGGTAAACTGCGGCTGGAATCCGGCAATCGCCACCTCCGCCAACTGTTGCTGGAAGACTTTCACCGCATCGCGATTATCCCACATGGGCTTCATGTCGCGCGCGGCATACAGCAATGTCAGCTGGCTCATATAGACCGGCGTATAGCCGGAAGGAAGCTGCGACTGTAAATCAGCCCGGACTTTCTCGGCTGAAACGCCCTCCGGCAGCGGCTGAATCCCGGCCATAATCGCCGTCGCGGCTGATTGCTTCTGCGGCCCAGCTAGATCCGGCGCGGCAACGGCGCTATCGCCAGGTATCATTTCAGGCTCATCGGCCTGCGCATTGAACAGTGGAGCGAATGTTACGGCCAGGCATAAACTGATTGCCGACAGACAACGACCACACATCTTGTTAAGCAACATCCCTTGCCCCCTGTTTTCGTTATCATACTCCGCATGACTGTGCTGCCCGCAGCGCGGGTCAACCGCAACCAATGCTTTTGTTTAGTATGACGAGTCAGCCTGCTCACTCGTCAGGCTTAACTCCAGTATATAAAGTTCGTTACGTTTTTGCCTAACCTAATGTAAAGAAGTTTAAAGAAAATGCACTACCCGGAGAGATTTTTCAGATAAAGAAAAAGGCGGCTTTCGCCGCCCCAGGCTAATGATAAAGCAGAACTTGTTGTGCCGGATGGCGGCGTAACCGACTTATCCGGCCTTGCCTGATAAACGAGGCGCCATCAGGCACGTCATCGTTTCTGCCGTATTTAACTCGCTTCTGAAGGCGTATCTTCCGTTTGCGTACCGGGAAGCTGCGGCGCAAAGCCACGCAGCCCGACAACATGAACATGCTCAGTATTCTGAAACACTTTACGCACCAGTTTATAGGTCGTGCCCTTCTCCGGACTGATGTTTTCCGGCGCGGCGATGATGAGCTGCATCTGCAAACGTTCGCATAGTTCAAACAGCGTGGCGATAGAGCGCGCATCCAGACGCGCCGCTTCATCGAGGAACAGCAGGCGACATGGCGAAATATCTTTCCCGCGCAGTCTGCGCGCTTCGTCTTCCCAGCTTTGCACAACCATCACCAGAATTGACATCCCGGTCCCGATAGCTTCCCCCGTTGATAGCGCGCCGGATTCCGCACGCAGCCAGCCGTCGGACCCACGGTTAACTTCAACTTCCATTTCCAGATAGTTACGGTAGTCCAGCAGCTCCTCGCCGATGGTCTGCGGCGTGCGTTGCCCCATATCGATCTGCGGATTCAGGCGCTGGTACAGTTTCGCCAGCGCTTCGGAGAAGGTCAGACGATTGCTGTTAAACAGATCCTGATGCTGCTCCTGCTGTTCTGAAAGCACATCCAGCAAGGTGGCATGCGTTTCACGCACGTTGACGTTTAACCGCACGCTATTCACCTGGCCAAACGAGACGCTTTGCAACCCCTGGTTCAGCATGCGAATACGGTTCTGCTCACGCTGGATAGTCTTGCGGATAATGTTTGCCACGCTGCGGGAACTGATCGCCAGCTTTTGCTCACGCGATGTCAGCTCTTCCGTCAGACGACTCAGCTCAATCTCCATTTGTTCAATGGCTTCAACCGGATCGTCGGTACGAATAATATCCTGACGAATACGTTCGCGCAGATGCTGGTAAACGGCCACAAAGAACTGGATTTTACGTTCCGGGCGTTTCGGATCTTCCGACAGACGCAATACGTCGCGCAGATGTTCGTTATCCGCGACGGCCAGGCGCAGCGCGCCCAACGCCTTATCCGACATGGAGCGCAGTTCATCCGCCGACAGATAAGCCAGCTCACGACGGTGCAGACGGCGTTCCACGCCATTGTCTTTCACCATCCGCATGACTGCGCACCAGCCGGCTTTCGCGGTCACGACCTGCTCGCGCATTTCATGATAATCACGCTCCAGCTTGCGCAGCTTACGGGTCAGGTTCTCCATCTCCGCTTCGCAGAAGGTGAGCGCTTTCTCAAGCTGATTGCGACGCGAACGGTTATTGCTCAACTGGGCGTGCAGTTCATCGCGACGCTGGCGGGCACGCTCTTCCGCCCCGCTGTCGGCGCGAACGCCAATATCCTGTAATTCGCGCTGCAAATCGTTAAGCAGCTCTTTTTTCGTGTCGTAAGAGCTTTTTAGCGAGGCCAGGACCTGGCTGTACTGACTTAACTGCGCGGCATGGCTGCGCAGCGCTTCGCGGGCGCGGGTACGCTCGGCTTCCGCCTGCTCCAGCCGCTGGCGCAGCTTTTCGTTGAGATCGCTGTTGCCGCTCAGCATTTCCGCCGAGTCGGAATAGCTGAAATGCGCCCGACGTTCGACAACTTCAGCCAGAGCAAAAGCCTGCTGGCGCGCGTCGCGCTGCATTTGCTGCGACCATGCATAGTCTTCTTTTAACTGCTCAAACTGTTCCGGATCGCTTTGCAGAACGGAAACCACCGGCTCCAGTTTGGCTAACTGGTTGCCATATTGCTGCACAAATCGCGCCGCTTCTTGCGCCTCATCCAACCGTTCCTGAATTTCATCGACCCGATCGGCCAGCGTTTCATCGGCCAATAAATTCAGCCGCGGCAGCAAACGGTTAAGCGCGGAAACGCCCTCTTTGGCCTGCTCAAACTGAAGGCGCTGCTGCTGGTTGTCGCTTTCATGCGTCGCCAGCGCGCGCTCCAGCTCGACGCGACGCCCGTTCAGTCGGCGAATTTCCGCTTCCGGATCGTCCTCAAAGGCAACAGAAAGGTGGCTACCGATAAAACGGCTGAACGCCTGGTGCAAACGCTGGGTTTTCTGCACGTCAAACGAGAGCGTGGCAAAGCGCTCGGAAAGCACTTCCCGTTCCGCATGGAGACTTTCAATACGGTTCTCGCGCGCCGCACGGCCAAAAATAGGCAGCGACGGAAAACGCGAATAACGCCACTGACGGTCGGCAATTTTCACGACCACCGCCTTTTCCAGCTCGTCAACGCTGAATACGCTGTCATCAAAAGACTGCGGATCGCCTTCGATCAGGTACAGATCTTCCGGGCAGTCGGTCAGACCTTCAAGCTGTTCGGCTATTTGCGATAAATCCGGTACGACGATCGCATGGCGCGACGGGCCATATAGTGCGGAAAAGTACGGCGCATCTTCAAGACTGACATCATCGTAGATTTCCGACAGCAGTACCCCGCCAAAACGCTCCGCCAGCGCATTCAAACGCTGATCTTCCGCGCCGCCCGGCTGGCTTAAACGTTCGATCTCTTCATCAACCGCATTTTTACGCGCGCCCACTTCGTCGCGTTCGACAATGGCTTCGCGCTCACGCTCCAGTAGCTGTTGCAGGTATTCGGTCACTTCCTGGCTGGACGTAAACTCCTCGCCGCACTGTTCGCTAAGCTGGTTCAGGCTATTCTGCGCCGCCAGCCAGACAGGAGCGCGTTGCATCAGATGCTGGATACGGGATTGCAGCTGTTCCTGTTCCTGACGCAAGGCCATACGCTGTTCGCTGGCTGACGACACGCTCTCAGACAAGGACGCGATGCGGGCTTCCAGCTCCTGATGCAGCGCTTCCAGTTCGTCAATATCAAAATTTTTGCCCTGTCGCTTACAGAACTCAGCCAGCAGACGTTCCGCCTCTTGCTGCTCGCGCAGCCGCTGTTCCAGTTCGCTCAGGCGCATCCGCAGCGGCTGTACCTGTTCCGCCAGATGACGCTGGTTCACGCCGTCCCGTAACAGCTCGCGCGCCACGTCCCAGGCTTCGCTACGCGCCAGCGGGCCGTTGATCGCCGCTACTAGCTGGTAAGCCTGCTCAAACTGGCTGTGCGCGGTTTGCGCCACGCTCATTTTTTGTTCCAACGACAGCAGTTTTTCCGTAGCTTCCTGCTCTTTTGCCTGGAAAGTATCCAGCCATTCGGCGGCGCTTTCCGGCGTTAGATCCGGCAGATGACAAAGTTCTTTAGCGCGGGCAAGCGCTGATATCGCCTGGTTATACTGAATCGCGCGCGTTTGCTGTACATCCAGCGCCTGCTGGTAATCCGCAAGCTGGCTTTTGAGTTCATCGACTTCCAGCTCGGCGGCTTCGGCACGCGCTTCATTTTCGTCCTGCATTTCGGCGGCTTCCGCCACCACTTCGTTTTGCTCTTCGAGTCGAATCTGCAGCTCTTCAAGATCCGCTTCGTAGCGTTCAATTTTTTCCTGCTGACGCAGCGCGGTTTGCACCAGATTCAGGTGATCGCTCGCCGCCTGGTAATCCGCCTCAAGAGAACCTTCGGCGCCGTTATGTTCGCCCAACTCACGGGCCATATCGACGTGCTTGTACTGCTCAGCCGCCAGTTGTTTGCGCGATGTGTACAGTTCGCGTCGAAACGCCAACGCCTGATCAAGGTGAACCCGACGCTCATTGGTGTGGCGCATATAATCCGCCGCCACATAATCGGTGGCTTCGCTGATCAAATGCTTAAACAGATCGCGATCGGATTGGGTAACACGAATCGCTTCCAGCGTGAGTCGGTTCTCGCGCAGCGCCGCTTCCATATCCTGGAACGCCTTGCGCACGCCGCTGTTTTCCGGCAATAAATAATCGCGTAGCGATCGGGTAATGGCGCTGGAGATCCCGCCGTACAGCGAGGCCTCTATCAAACGATAGAATTTACTACGATCGGAAGCGGAGCGCAGACGACGGGCGATAATCCCTAAGTCAAACATCAGCGAATGATAATCGGTGATGGAGTTAAACTGCTTAAACTGCACGCCTTCCATCTCGTCAAGCTTGTCTTTCAGCTCAGCAAGCGACAGTACGCGCGCCTGACGTTCGTTTAATGTCTCCGTCACCAGTTGTGTCGGCTGTACCGACATCGGCAGCCCCTGGATAGCGAACGGTTTGATGTCCACTTTGCGATCGCGCCCAGCGACCTGCTGCAGACGCACGCCGACCACCACCCGCTGATGGCGGGAATTAATGGTGTCGAGCATGGAGTAACAGACGCCCGCCTTCAGCTTACCGTGCAGACCTTTATCGCGCGAACCGCTGGTGGCGCCGGCTTCCGTGGTGTTACGAAAGTGCAGTAATGTAAGATCCGGGATCAGCGCCGTGACGAACGCCGCCATCGTCGTGGATTTCCCGGCACCGTTGCCCCCGGATAACGTCGTGACCAGTTCATCCAGGTCAAAAGTACGGGCAAAAAAACCGTTCCAGTTAATCAGCGTTAGCGAGCGAAATTTACCGCGTTCAATCATTATTCTTCCTCTCCACTGTCCGGCTGACTCTCTTCGGTCTCATCATTAAGTTGCAGATGGTTTTCAATGGGCATCGCTTCCCCGTCGCGGATGAGACGACGCTGCGCCTCGCGAGGATCGTCGCCGGCGCGGACATCCGCGCCAAAGCGGAAGACCGATTCGGTAATGCGGAATTTGCTGCTGTCGTGGCCCATAAACCATACCATGCCCAAACGACGCAGGCGGTTTAAAGAAGAACGCACCTTTTCCTGCAGTTTCTGACGATCAACGTCAGATCCCGTCGAGCGGTTATTAACCAGCTTTAGCAGTTTGGCTTCGTCCGCAAGGGTAAGCAGCTCGTCGTACAATTCTTGCTGAGTAAAGATCCCTTCGTTGGCCAGACGCTCCGGGCTAAGATAGAGGTAGCAGAGAATTTTACCGACCATCATATCCAGTTCGGATAACACCGAGCGCGGGATAAGCGTGGTAGAACGCGGACGCAGGTAGAAGAACCCCTCCGGCGCGCGAATCAGTTCCACGTTATAACGCGCGTAAAACTCTTCCAGGTATTCCTGAAAATCCATCAGAAAGGCATGATTATCCAGTTCGTCCAGCCCGATGTGGCGGCCCGAACGTAATGCGCTATCCAGCGCCGGAAATAACGGATTCGCCAGCGCCTGCGCCAGCTTAACCGGCATCACTTGTTCAATATTTGTCAATGACATGCGCCTGTACCTTGGCTCCGTAATCATTAATCGGCTGCCATTTGGCTGGCAGTCCGGTGAAATCTGCTTGCGCTACGCCAAGACGTACCGCTTGATCGATAACAATACGCGCCACGTCGAAATGACGCGCGCGCGGGTATTGCGCCAGATACTCGCGCACCACCAGCCCAAGATCCAGTGGCGTTTGTCTGGTTTTGTAGATAGCCAGCTGTTCTTCAATGATGGCCGCTAACTGCTCGCGGATCTCGTTAAACTCTTCATATTCCAGATCCGGCGGCAACTCCCCGGTGACTTCATCGTCACGCAACGCCATCTCTTCATCGCGCATATCCAGCAGACGATCGGCATTCGCGTAGGTTAGCGCCCAGGGATCGTCAAAATAAGTCTGCACGGACTGGCGCAACCGCTGGGCGAAGACACGGTTTTTATCCATATCGATCGCGGTACGGATAAATTTATGCACGTGACGATCGTAGCCGATCCATAAATCAATAGACTGCTGACCCCAACTGATAATGCGGTCGAGTTTACTTTGTAAGTCAAACACCAGCCTGTCGACAAAATGCAGATCGTCGTGCGTCATCGTGGCATCCTGAATGCGCAGCAGGTTAGCCTGCAGCTTATCGCCCGCCGCCTCCAGCGTATCCTGCAACTCGCGCAGCGTACCGGACGTTTCGGAAAGCAGCAGCTCACAGCTGGAAATCGCCGCCCGCCAGTCTTTATTCAGCAGTTGTGCGATATCGTCTTTCACCTGCTGCTGCTGTTCATCCATGATGCGCTGGGTGAGATCGATACTGTCGAAAATCTCCGCCACCGAATATTTCAATGGCGCGTAAACGTTGCGATGCCAGTGGAACTCATCGCCCCCCTCCGCTGCCGCATCCGCCGCGCGCTTCAATTCGCCGGCCACAATCGACAACTGCATAGAAAGACGCAGCGTAGAGAATTCGCGTTGACGAATGTAGTAATCGGTGATGCCAATCCCGAGCGGGGTTAATCGGTAAATCGCATTGCCTTCCGCCTGCTCGCTGGTAAAGCGGTTCAGCAGACGTTGACGCACCATATCGTTAATCGCGTTGTTCGCGCGCACGCCGATGGTTTCGCTGGTTTGCTCAAACGCATCACTCACATGGCGGAATGCATCCACCAGCTCGCCTTCACTCATCTCGCCGTCAAGGCGTTCGCCGTTCAACGTGGCGACCGCCAGCAGAAAGGAAAGTCTGTCTACCGGCAGCGAGATGGAAAAGTCGTTTTTTCTGGCCCAGGCAACCAGTTCGGGGACTGTCTGGGAAAATTCACTCATAGGTTATCCTTGCATCTGCGGCTAGCGCCGGGCTTTTAATCGCGGTGACATGAATGTAGCGCCCAAGGCTAATATACGGCTCCTGGCGGCAATAACGCGTTTCCAGTTCGACCAGGGTCTCATAACAGTCACGCTGCTGGTGTTTTTCACGCAGATAATCATGAAACACACGCACGCCGGTTTTACCGGTAATCTGCCAACCAATCGCCTCCAGCCACTGGTACACCTGCGCGGGGTCGCGCGGGTAGTCAGGCGACAGCGTGCGCTTCTTGCGTTTAGGCATCCCCGCCTGCACGTAGTCAAAATTACCCGCCACCATATTGTGCATCAGCAAACCGTTAGCGTTATAGAACATCAACGACAGCGCGCCGCCAGGGCGCAATACTGACCAGAGCGTTTCTAATACGCCGACAGGATCGGCTACCCACTCCAGCACAGCATGAAACAATATCAGATCAACCGGGCTTTCCAAATGCGAAGCGACGTCCTGAGCCGGGCATTGTATAAAATGCATGTCTTTGCTCACACCTTTTGCCTCGGCCGCCTGCCGCGCGCGGGCGATCATTTCGCCAGACAGATCGCATAACGTCACCTGATGGCCGCGTTCCGCCATCTTAATCGCCGTTTGCCCTTCGCCGCCGCCGGCATCCAGCACCCGCAGTTTCCGCCCGCCAATCTCCTCCAGCACGCGATCCAGGTCTTGCCACAGAATGGCTTGCCGCAGTTGTCCTTTGGTCGTGCCGTAAATGTTACGGGAAAACTTTTCAGCAATGTCATCAAAATTGCGATCCTGCATCGGACTCTCCACAGGCTGGCTCAGGCGTTATCTGATAAAACCGCTATTTTGTCACAGCCGCGGCCAGAATGAACCTGTCTGGTGTAATATCACCGTTAATCCTCCGCTATATGGTTAAAAAAGGAACCAAAAAGGATGCTTTTTACGCTAAAGAAAGTGATTGGCGGTATGTTATTGCCGCTTCCGCTGATGTTGCTGATCATTGGCGTCGGCCTGGCGCTGCTCTGGTTTAGCCGCTTTCAGAAGACCGGAAAAGTATTTATCAGCGTAGGTTGGCTGGCGCTATTGCTATTAAGCCTGCAACCCGTCTCTGACCATTTGCTGCGTCCGATAGAAAACCGCTACCCTACCTGGCAGGGTCCGCAAAAGGTGGAATATATTGTGGTTCTCGGCGGCGGCTATACCTGGAACCCGCAGTGGGCGCCGAGCTCTAATTTAATTAACAACAGCTTGCCGCGGCTGGCGGAAGGCATTCGGCTGTGGCGCGCGAATCCGGGAGCCAGGCTGATTTTTACCGGCGGCATAGCAAAAACCAATACGGTAAGCACGGCGGAAGTCGGTGCGCGGGTGGCGCAGTCGCTGGGCGTACCGCGTAGCGATATTATTACGCTGGATAAGCCAAAAGATACGGAAGAAGAAGCCGCCGCCGTTAAGCAGGCCATCGGCGACGCCCCTTTCCTGTTGGTAACCTCCGCCTCGCATTTGCCGCGTGCGATGATTTTCTTTCAGCATGCCGGGCTGAATCCGCTTCCCGCGCCGGCGAATCAGTTGGCGATCGATTCGCCGCTCAATCCCTGGGAGCGGGCAATTCCGTCCCCGGTCTGGCTGATGCACAGCGATCGCGCTGGGTATGAAACATTAGGGCGACTTTGGCAATGGCTGAAAGGCATATCAGGCAAGCCAGGGGAGTAATGATTTCGCCGCCAGATCAAAATTGGTACGGTTAAAACGTCCGGTATTGACCAATTGCGCAACCTCGTCCCACAGCACATAGAGCCAACGCCGCCAGATGAAGGACTCCGCCACTGGCGCGCGTTGCAGATAATGCCAAAGCAATCCCTCCGCCAATGGATTATCCATCAGGCGAAACAGTTCGAACTCTCTCGGCGCCCACAGCATCAGCCCGGGGCCGACCATCGCCAGAAGCTGATCGCTACGGGCGTCTTTAAGCATACTGCGCAAGCAGAAGTTGCCATGCACCAGTACGCAGTTGTCGTTAAACCCTTCAAATAACGAAGGAAGACATTCTCTGGTACGAAACAGAATGCGTCTGTCCTGCATCGTCAGACCGGTATTGCTGAACTGATTTAGCGTCGTCCACAGCACCTCCACCCGCTGACGATACCAGGAAGGCCAGATATTCTCCTGAGTATGGTCTACGGCGCCAACGCAACCGCGGCTATCCTGCCGATGCCAGGCTAACAGCCCTTCGACAATCTGATCTTTTAGCTGTTCCCAGCGTTCCGGAGTGCGCGCCGGCGCCTCGACCGGCACACCGCGCAGTCGTTCCAGTAGCAGCACATCCGGACCAGGATGCTCTTCATGCGTCAATACGCCATAGATTACCGGCATCCTCACCGTACCGCTACGCGCCAGCATTGAGGTTTTCCATGCCAGTTGCTGCGCAACGCCGGGAGTGGTAAAACTTCGCGCCATCAGCGGCATCGGAATGCCCTGGCTGTCATATAATGACCACAATGCGGAATCCGCTTTCTCATTCACGCACTCTATACGGCTAAGTTTTTCACCCAACAAATGACTGAGTTCGGCCCGCAACTGTTCCATTCCAGATTACCCCCATTAGTGCTACTGCTTTAATAATGAGCGTCGTATGGACAGATGTCACCCGTATCAGATCAAGGGAAGAAAAGAAAAATGAGGAAAATCGTAACGGTACGAGAAAGCCGCCACTGATGAGCAGACGTGAGTATTCATCTTTGCGCTATCATACCGCGCTGTTCATGACCGTCTAAGACGATCATGAACAGGATCATGTTAACGCATTTCAGCGCGTACGCGCTCCAGGTCGTCGGCGGTGTCTACGCCCGTGCCGGGCACCGCTTTGGCGATGGCGACATGAATTTTTTCGCCGTACCACAGCACACGGAGTTGCTCCAGCATTTCAATATGTTCAAGCGGGCTGGGTTGCCAGCTCACGTAACGGCGGATAAACCCCGCGCGATAGCCATAAATGCCCAGGTGACGAAGGCAAGTATCCCCTACCGTTTCCAGACTTTTTGCAAAGCGATCGCGATCCCAGGGAATCGTCGCCCGGGAAAAGTAAAGCGCATAGCCTTCAGCATCCAGCACGACTTTTACCGCATTCGGGTTAAACGCTTCTTCGGCGCTGTGAATCGGCACCGCCAGCGTCGCCATGCCAACCTGGCGCTGTGCCAGATTTTCCGCGACCTGGCGAATAATAACCGCCGGGATCATCGGCTCATCGCCCTGAACGTTCACAATAACGGTATCGTCGCTGAATCCGCACTTCTCTACCACTTCCGCCAACCGTTCGGTGCCGGACTGGTGATCGGCGCGCGTCATGCACACTTCGCCGCCAGCCGCTTCTACCGCACGAGCCACGTCTTCATGATCGGTGGCGACAATAATGCGTTCCGCGCCAGATTCGCGCACCCGCTCCAGGACATGAACAATCATGGGCTTACCATTAATATCCACTAATGGTTTGCCTGGCAGTCGGGTAGATGAAAAACGGGCCGGAATGATGACGACGAAACTCATGATTTACTCTCATCAGATGTCAGGGCGCGAGCTTCATTTTCCAGCAATACAGGAATGCCGTCGCGTAACGGGAAAGCGAGATTATCCAGTTTGCAAATTAATTCTTGCTGTTCCTGGTTATACCAGAGTTTGCCGTTACATACCGGGCAGGCGATGATTTCAAGCAGACGATGATCCATAGTTCCTCCAGATGGACCGGATTGTGAATCCTTCAATATTAACATAATCGGTTATGGTGCAGGGTCTATTTCCCAGCCATGACGCATGGCGCTAAACAGGCCTGGCGGACATTGTCCCAGCGTCACGCGCGATGCCCGTTGCCAGGCAGCAAACGCGCTAATGGCCTGCCAGATTCCTTTTTGCAGACTAACGCCAGGGCGAATATCGTCCTCCAGATACAGCGAGATAACCTCAAGTACCCCCGTTTTACGGTGCATTTTGGCGTCCATTCGCCCGACTAAACGGCCCTGGTATAATAGCGGCAGCACAAAATAACCGTACTGGCGCTTCGCCGCAGGCGTATAACATTCCAGCCGATAGTTAAATCCGAAAAGCTGCGCTGCCCGCTTGCGATCCCATATCACAGGATCGAAAGGCGACAGCACTGCGCTATGGGTCGCCTTTAAGGCGTTATTTAGCGCCGGTTCAAGCTGCGAAAGAAGATCGGCATGAAGCCACATCCGCCCCAACGTTTCCACCTCGACCGGAATAATCTGCTGCTGTTCCGCCCGGCTCTCCCGCCATCCTTTCAGGTCAGGACGTTTCAGGCGGTAGTAATCCGCCAGCCACTGTTCACGGAAAATCCCCAGACTGCGCGCGCTATTATCCAGCATCAGGCTTTCCGCCTGCGGCTGTGACAGTCCATCGCGTTCATCATCCCAGTGCGGCATCACACGGCGCGTTAAATCATATACACGTTGAAAATTACGCCGCTCAACAACCATGACTTTTCCGGCGGTAAATAAACCCTCAAGGTGGCGTTTATGTGGTTTCCATTCCCACCAGCCGCTGGCGCCTTTCTGCGCATGTTCAAAATCGGCAGATCGCACCGGGCCGTGCTCCTGAATATGCCGCATTAGCTGTTCTATTTCTTCCGCGTGCTCATGCATCCATGCCGCGCGATATTTCCAGCCCATCTTTTCCGGCGACAGCATACGATGGCGGATAAGTTTAAAGTCGCGGCGTGGTAAGAAACAGGCCTCATGCGCCCAGTATTCCATTAACTCGCCGCGTCGCAGCGCCTCATCCAGCCAGGCCTGCGGGTACGAACCGAGACGGCTAAACAGCACCAGATAGGGGCTACGTGCGACAACATTGATGGTATCAATTTGCAGCAACGCCATGCGTGAGATGGCGGCAAGAACATCGCCAGGCAGCGCGTTACGGCGCGGCTTTTTCAATAGCCCCTGCGCAGCAAGGTGAAGACAACGGGCCTGGGAAAGAGAAAGGTACGGCAATGACATTCATGACTCCATAAATTCATCACTGCCGCTGCATTGGGGGACGCTAGCGAACCAGCGAGGTGATATGTTGAAGCAACTTATCAGGCTGCTCACCGGACAAACGCGCATCAACCGGTAAGAACCACCAGTTATCTTCGGCAAAAGCACGGCATTTCACCGCGTCTTTTTCCGTCATTACCAGGGTCTGCCCTTCACCGACCAACGCCTGAACGTCAGCAGGGGCGAGCGTTTGATGATCGGCCAGCGGGACGCACTTTTGCGGATGCGCGCCACAGGCTTCCAGCGTCGCGAAAAAGCGCGGCGGATGACCGATGCCCGCCATCGCCACAATATTGCTCAGTTGCGCCACATCGCAACGCGCTCCCGTACGTAAGTTCACCGCCAGTCCAGGCGCTAGCTGCATGGGTATTTCACCCGCCCGGGCGACGCCGCCATTCACGATAGCGGCGTCCACGGTTTTCAGGCGACTGGCGCGTTCGCGCATAGGGCCGGCAGGAAGCCACCAGCCGTTGCCAAAACGGCGCACCCCGTCAATCACCACAATTTCAATATCTCGCGCTAGTCGGTAATGCTGCAACCCATCGTCGGTGATAATAATCTGCACATTATGCGCCGCCAGAATCGCTTTCACCGCCGCGGCGCGTTCAGGCGCCACCGCGACAGGCGCGCCGGTCCGTTGATAAATCAATACCGGTTCATCTCCCGCTTCTGCGGTTGTCGTCTCCGGCGTCAGGAGCAGCGGATAAGCGGCAGCTTTCCCGCCGTAGCCGCGGGAAACGACCCCCACGCGCACGCCACGCTGTTGCAGCTTTTCCACCAGCCAAATGACTACGGGGGTTTTACCGTTACCGCCAGCCGTAAGATTCCCTACCACAACCACCGGTACCGGCGCTCGCCAGGCGCGTTTCAAACCAAGCTTATAGCTCAGACGAATCGCCCCGCTCACCAGGCCATACAGCCAGGAGAGCGGCAGCAGTAACCGCCATAGCGGGGATTCACCCGACCAGATACGCGCAATCATTGGCCAAATTGCATCTTATGTAGCTGGGCGTAAACGCCGTGTTGCGCCAGCAGCTCGCTATGAGTGCCGCGCTCAACGATAATACCGTCTTCGACTACAACGATCTCATCCGCCTGTTCGATGGTGGAGAGACGGTGCGCAATCACCAGAGAGGTACGGTTTTTCTGCAGCTCATCCAACGCTGCCTGAATCGCACGTTCAGATTCGGTATCCAGCGCGGACGTAGCTTCATCAAGGATCAGAATCGGGCTGTCACGCAGTAAGGCGCGGGCGATCGCGATACGCTGGCGCTGACCGCCGGAAAGCAGTACGCCGTTTTCGCCGATGATGGTATCCAGGCCATTATCCATCTTATTGATAAAGTCCATGGCATAGGCCATGCGCGCCGCCTCTTCAATCTGCTCGCGGCTGTATTCTTCCGTCCGGGCATAAGCAATGTTATTGGCGACCGTGTCGTTAAACAGATGCACGTTTTGCGAAACCAGCGCCACCTGATTACGTAGAGAGGCCAGAGTGTATTCGCGTAGATCGTGACCATCCATCAGGATGTGTCCTTCATCAATATCGTAGAAACGGGTGATCAGACTGGCGATAGTTGATTTACCCGATCCGGAACGCCCCACCAGCGCCACGGTTTTCCCGGCAGGAATTTTCAAATTGATGTTACGCAATGCCGGCACTTCACGGCCCGGGTAAGTAAACGTCACATTGCGGAATTCGAGATCGCCGGTCGCGCGGTCAATGACACGTTTACCTTCATCTTTCTCCTGTTCGCTGTCCAGAATCGCAAACAACGTCTGACAAGCCGCCATCCCACGCTGGAACTGCGCGTTAACGTTTGTCAGCGATTTTAATGGACGCATCAGCGCGATCATGGAGGAGAACACCACGGTGATGGTCCCTGCCGTCAGGCTATCCATTACGCTTGGGAAGCTCGCAGCATAGAGGACAAACGCCAGCGCCAGCGAGGCAATGAGCTGAATGATAGGATCGGAAATTGACGAGGCAGAGACCATTTTCATGCCTTGCAGTCGCATCTTATTGCTGACTTTATCAAAGCGTTTAGTTTCGACTTCCTGACCGCCAAAAATCAGTACCTCTTTGTGTCCTTTCAGCATTTGTTCAGCGCTGGTAGTCACTTGTCCCATCGTGTTCTGCATATTTTTACTGATGCTGCGGAACCGCTTTGAGACAACGCGAATCGCAATCGACACAATCGGCGCTAAAACAACCAGGATGATCGACAGCTGCCAGCTGTAATAGAACATCATGATAAACAATCCGATGATCGATGCCCCTTCACGCACCACGGTAATCAGCGCGCCAGATGAAGAAGAGGCAACCTGTTCTGAATCGTATGTAATACGCGACAGCAGCGTACCGGTAGACTGTTTATCAAAGAAAGCGACGGGCATTCCCATCATATGGCCAAACAGGCGACGGCGCATGGTCATTACCACCTTGCCTGACACCCATGAAATACAGTAGCTGGAGATATAGCTAGTGATGCCTCGTAATATCATCAGCCCAATAACCACCAGCGGCATCCACAGCAACACTGAGCGATCCGTTTTACCGAAACCATCATCCAGTAATGGCTTGAGGAGCGATAGCATGAAGGTATCGCTGGCTGCGTTGAGAATTAACGCTATGCCCGCCACGATCAGACCTGCTTTAAAAGGCGCTATGGTTGGCCACAGTCGGCGGAAGGTCTGCCACGTAGAGAGATCTTTATCGTTATGCATTCAAAAAACCAGCATTTGTTGAAATAGCCGCATATTCTACCCGTTATCCTCGGACACGCCAAACCACTGATGATACCAGCGAGGTAAAATTTGATCCCGTAAGCCTTGTATGCGCCAGCCCTGCGGAGAAAACAGCAGCGAAATTTGCCCCTGGTGGGGTGTATCAAACCACTGATACGCCTGCTGTCGGTAGCGCCGTTTTACCTTGCGGGACGGCAGCCGCCATGCGTTATAGCGCGATGCGGACGCCAGCGCCGCTTCACCATGTACGCGCTGAATAAATGGTAGCGACGACGACGTATTACTACCATGATGCGGCACCTGGATAAACGTCGCCGCAAGATGTCGCCAGTAACGACTTAGCATTTTTTGTTCAGCGCCCGCTTCGATATCGCCCGTGAGCAGGATGCTATGTACACCGTCATCCACTTTGACCACACAAGAACGGTTATTTCCTCGATCGGCACTTTCGCGTAACGGCCAGTGCGCCTGAAACGTTAGCCCCTGCCATTGCCACTGCTCGCCGCGAAAACAGGGCAAATGTCCCTGCCAGCCTAACGGGCTGCGAATCCACATTGACGGCCAGACCCGCTGTAGCGAACGCAGCCCGCCCCGATGATCCAGATGCTCATGACTCAAAATAACGCCCTCCGGCGTCAGATTATGCCAGCGCAACCAGGGAATAATAACCTGTTGCCCGCTGTCGCCCTCCGGCCATGCCCGACCGGTATCGTAGAGTATTACTTTATCGCCCCTGACGATCGCTATCGCCAGCCCCTGACCGACATCCAGCATATGCACCTGCCATCCGCTGGCGTTTATCGGCCGCCAGAGTGGCCAGCTCATCAACAATAACCCGCATAAACAGACCGCCGGACAGGTACGCCAGACGTTTAATCGCCACGCGATAAGCGTTAGCCAGGGTAAAAGCGTCAGCCACTGCCAACGGTTATCAATATTGACCCAGCCCTGCGGTAAAGCATTCAACAGGTAAAATAGCGCGGCTAACGCGCGATCGGTCAGGTACCATACCCACTCTTCAAGAAAAAACGGCCCGGTTAAATGCAGAATCATTCCCGCCAGGATGAGCGGAACCGTCACAAATGTGACCCAGGGTACGGCAAAAAGATTCGCCAGCATTGCGGTAACGCTTATGCCATGAAAAAGCGCCACCTGGAGAGGCAAAAGCAGAAGTGTAATGCCTGCCTGTAGGTGAAGCAGGTTAAGCAACCAGCGTAAGCCTCGTGGAAAATTTCCGTTTGGCGCAGGAAACCACTGATACCAGAATAACAGGCCGGCAACCGCAAATGCTGACAGCCAAAGACTTTGTGATATAACCGCCACAGGATCGGCGAAAATAATCGCGGCCAGACAGCAGCACCAGACTTGCCAGCCGCTCCACTGTCGTCCGCTTAATTTTAATCCTCCCCAGACGCTCAGTGCCGCCACCGTGCGCAGCGCAGGCGGTTGTAAGCCGGTAAGCCAGGCATAACATATCGCGCAAAGAATGCCGCCCAGCAATGGCGTCTGCCAACGAATCCATCTGACCGGCAAAAAGAATTGTCCGCCACGGATTAATCCGGCAGCCAATAACGCAGCAAAAGCGATATGCAGGCCGGAAATCGCCATCAAATGGGCAGTCCCCGTATCGCGCATAACGGCCTTCACCTCCTGCGACACCGCTCCCCGCTCCCCCATTCCCAACGCCAGAATAACCTGCTGCCACGGATAAGGCGCAAGCGTAGCGCGAAGCGAAGCAAGATAGCGCCCACGCAAGCTACACTCAGGGTTAATCGCTTTAGCCTGTAGAAAACGCCCGGTCAACGGTTGGTGCTGCGCTAGCGCGTAACGCTGGCTATCAAAACCGCCTTCGTTAAGCTGTCCGTGTACCGCTCTGACCTTCAGCGTCATCGCCCACTGTTGCCCGGCACACACTTCCGTGGGTAAGTACTGGCCATGCAGGACAATCCCTACAGCAGGAAAGAGCGGCTTTCCGCGCAAATGGGTGATTCGCCCATAATGAGTGGTCATATGATCGGTGGCAGTAATGACGACTGTCGCCTCCTGCGTCGCGGCGGGCAGGACGTTTCCCGCCCAGATGGCCTGCCTGGCGGCAAATATCCCCCATATGAAAAAGAGCAAGGTTAATGCCGCGTAGCGCGCATAGTGATGGGGTATGAGGCAAAGCAAACATGCCAGACAAAACAGCACCGCGAGAATCCACGTATCAGGTAATACTGGCAATATCATGAGTGGAAGTATGCCGCATACTACGCATACGCTGACCGTCGTTATCTTCATAGACACCTCCCTGTGCGGGAAAGTGTGCAGGTTCAGGACGCCATTGTCTGGAGGGGATTTTGTGCTATACGGCGCGGATTCCAGGTTTTTTACCTGATAAATGTAAGACGCAGCAAAAAATGCGAAACGTTTTCCAGTTTTCGGTCGAATAGCGTTTGCGCCTGACGGCGTATAAATGAAAAAAGCACCCTGACGGTGCTTTTTTCGGGTTCAAGTTTTTCGTTAAAACTTAACCGTAAATATTGGCGCGATCGCGCAGTTCTTTACCCGGTTTAAAGTGAGGAACGTATTTTCCTTCCAGTTCCACTTTATCGCCGGTCTTGGGGTTACGTCCGGTACGAGGCGCGCGGTAATGCAAAGAAAAACTGCCGAAACCGCGGATTTCAATACGCTCGCCCTGCGCAAGAGTCGAGGCCATATGCTCCAGCATCTCTTTTACCGCGTCTTCAACCGCCTTAGCGGGAATGTGAGATTGCTGGGTTGCAAGTCTTTCAATCAATTCTGACTTGGTCATGATTCCTCCGGTTCCTTAAAGGCAAATTGGCTGCAGCCGTGAGATTGATTAAGGGCGGCCGTAGCCGCCCTTAGTGCTTGATTACAGGCCGAAACCTGCAATCTGTCAAGTAATCTCGTTATACTTCGGACTAAAAGACCCGAAGTTTCAGAGGATTACTCGCCTTTAGCTGCTTTGAATGCTTCAGCCATTGCGTTGTTAGAGAAGTTTGCATCTTCCTGTTTGTTAACAGTTGCGATGGCATCTTTCTCGTCAGCTTCGTCTTTCGCACGAACAGACAGGCTGATTGCTCGGTTTTTACGATCAACGCCGGTGAATTTAGCTTCAACGTCGTCGCCAACGCTCAGAACCAGAGTCGCATCTTCAACGCGGTCACGGGATGCTTCAGAAGCACGCAGGTAACCTTCAACGCCGTCAGCCAGTTCTACGGTTGCGCCTTTCGCGTCAACTGCAGTGACTTTACCGGTTACGATAGCGCCTTTCTTGTTCAGAGCAACCCAGTTGTTGAACGGATCTTCTGCGAGCTGTTTAACGCCCAGGGAGATACGTTCACGTTCTGCGTCAACCTGCAGAACAACTGCAGCGATTTCGTCGCCTTTTTTGTATTCACGAACTGCTTCTTCGCCTGCAACGTTCCAGGAGATGTCAGACAGGTGAACCAGGCCGTCGATGCCGCCGTCCAGGCCGATGAAGATACCGAAGTCAGTGATAGACTTGATTTTACCTTCAACGCGGTCGCCCTTGTTGTGGGTTTCTGCGAACTGCTGCCACGGGTTAGATTTGCACTGCTTCAGACCCAGGGAGATACGACGACGTTCTTCGTCGATATCCAGAACCATCACTTCCACTACGTCGCCAACGTTAACCACTTTGGACGGGTGGATGTTTTTGTTGGTCCAGTCCATTTCGGAAACGTGAACCAGGCCTTCAACGCCTTCTTCGATTTCAACGAAGCAGCCGTAGTCGGTCAGGTTGGTCACGCGACCGGTCAGTTTGGTACCTTCCGGATAACGTTTAGCGATAGCAACCCACGGATCTTCGCCCAGCTGTTTCAGGCCCAGGGATACACGGGTACGCTCGCGGTCGAATTTCAGCACTTTCACGTTGATTTCGTCGCCAACGTTCACGATTTCGCTCGGATGCTTAACGCGTTTCCAGGCCATATCAGTGATGTGCAGCAGGCCGTCAACGCCGCCCAGATCAACGAATGCACCGTAGTCAGTGAGGTTCTTAACGATACCTTTAACTTCCATGCCTTCCTGCAGGTTTTCCAGCAGCTGATCGCGTTCTGCGCTGTTTTCGGATTCGATAACGGCACGACGAGAAACCACAACGTTGTTACGTTTCTGGTCCAGCTTGATTACTTTGAATTCAAGCTCTTTGCCTTCCAGGTGCAGAGTGTCACGCACCGGACGAACGTCTACCAGAGAACCTGGCAGGAACGCGCGAATACCGTTCAGCTCAACAGTGAAGCCACCCTTAACTTTGCCGTTGATAACACCGGTAACAGTTTCAGCATCTTCGTAAGCTTTTTCCAGCGTGATCCATGCTTCGTGACGTTTAGCTTTCTCACGAGAGAGCAGAGTTTCACCGAAGCCGTCTTCTACTGCATCCAGAGCAACGTCAACTTCGTCACCAACCTGGATTTCCAGTTCGCCCTGGGCGTTTTTGAACTGCTCAGCCGGAATGGCAGACTCAGATTTCAGACCGGCGTCAACCAGTACTACGTCTTTGTCGATAGCAACAACAACACCACGAACGATGGAACCCGGGCGGGTTTCGATTTCTTTTAAGGATTCTTCAAAGAGTTGAGCAAAAGATTCAGTCATGTTTAATCTTCAGGTTTCATATTTAACGTCCACCTGGCTCCGTGCCGGATGGGGTTGTTTAACATACCCGCTGTCAATCCTTTGCAACGGGGGTACTACAAATTCGGTCGCATTTAAGCGAGAGCCAATTTTTGGCGCGCATATTGTAACGCTTTTTCAATCACTTGCTCAATGCTTAATCGGGTAGAATCCAAAACTAATGCATCAGCAGCAGGAACTAACGGCGCTACAGCGCGATTACGATCGCGATCGTCGCGTTCCTTGATCTCGGCCAAAAGGCGTTCAAAGTTAACACTAAAGCCATTCTCCTGCAACTGTAGCATACGTCGATGCGCACGTTCCTCCGAGGAGGCGTCAAGGAAAATTTTTACCGGCGCATCCGGGAAGACCACGGTCCCCATATCGCGTCCATCGGCGATTAAACCAGGCGCTTCGCGGAATGCGCGTTGGCGGCGAAGAAGCGCTTCACGCACGCGTGGGAATGCTGCCACCTGGGATGCCGCGTTCGCGACTTCCTGCGTACGGATTTCGCCGCTAACGTCCTCGCCTTCCAGGATAACTTCCAGGTTGCCGTCCGTTGAGACGAAACGCACGTCCAGATGGGACGCCAGCGGCACCAGCGCATCTTCAGAGGCGAGATCGACATGGTGATGCAATGCCGCCAGCGCCAGTACGCGGTATATCGCGCCGGAATCCAGCAGATGCCATTGCAATGCTTCCGCCATTGCTTTGCACAAGGTGCCTTTACCTGCACCGCTTGGGCCATCAATGGTTATTACCGGGGCAATTGCCGTCATCTTTATCTCCTTAAACAGGCGTACCGTTAACGTAAACGCCGCGCATTATACGCGCCAACGCTCGCGACCGTTAACGTTGCGTGCAAAAACCAGTTTTGTCTGTAATCAGATGCGGAATAATTGCGCAATTATAGCGGGCCGGCGAGAAACCAGCCCGAAAGATGACAATGATTTACTTTTTATCTTCGGCAATTCTGTCGCGCATATGCTGCGCGCGATCGGCTGAAGCCGGGTGGGAGTCCATCAATGATTTTGCATGACCTGCGTCCATTGTGGCGAATTTATCGAATGCCGTGACTAAGCCCTGGGTGTTAATCCCGCGTTTTTTCAGCAGATCGTAAGAGAAGTCATCCGCATCCGACTCCTGACTGCGAGAAAACGCCGAATTGATGACGCCTTCCGCCAGATCGCCCAATTGAGACTGGGAAAGCTGCGCTGCGACGCCGCTGGTGGCGGAAATCGCATCGCGAGCCGCCAGCGTGGCATAAGCGGTCTGCATTGCCTTGCGAGAGTGCCCTAAAGAGACATGGCCCAGTTCATGGCCCAGTACGCCTTCAATTTCATTATCGGTCATCAGATCCATCAGGCCGGAGTATACGCGAACGCAACCGTTCGCCATCGCCCATGCGTTGATATCGCTGGTCATATAGACTTTATAGCTAACCGGCGTACCGTCAATGTTGTTACCCAGCGCTTTGGCGATTTTGCTCAGACGTTTGGTGTATTTGCTTTTCGAACCTGCCAGTTGATTCTCGCTGTCCATTTGTTTACAGGCATTATTAGATAATGCCTTAACATCCGCATCGGACAGTGTGGCGGCTTTGTAGGCTGACATGCCTGAACTGGCGATTAAATTGCCATTCACGCCATTTTTACATCCTGCCAGTAGCGTGGCGGAAATCGCCACCGCCAGTAGTAATGATTTATTTTTCATACTAATCTTCCGTTGATAACTATTATAAAAAACACATAAATCAATGTGTTAAATCATCAACAAATTAGCATTAGTCATAATTATAAAAATAGTGCGAATACGGACTCGGCGCGCCAGCCCGTCGACTGGCGCAACAGAAGACTTAGGCAGGCGTACTCATTCGCGCCAGTTGTTCGAAATAATCAGGGAACGTTTTTGCGGTACATTTAGGGTCCAGGATCGTAACTGGCGTATCGGACAGTGCGACCAGTGAGAAGCACATCGCCATACGGTGGTCGTTGTACGTGCCAATATCCGCGTGTTGGAGCTTCGCCGGCGGCGTGATACGAATATAGTCGTGCCCTTCTTCGACTTCAGCGCCCACTTTACGTAGCTCGGTCGCCATCGCGAACAGGCGATCGGTTTCTTTCACTCGCCAGTTATAAATATTGCGCAACGTCGTGGTTCCTTTCGCAAACAGCGCCGTGGTGGCAATCGTCATCGCCGCATCCGGAATATGGTTCATATCCATATCTATGGCGTGCAATTCACCGCGCGTGCAGGCAATAAAATCATCGCCCCAGGTAATGGTCGCGCCCATTTTCTCCAGCACATCGGCAAAACGAATATCGCCCTGCATACTTTTGCGGCCAATTCCGGTCACTTTTACCGTGCCGCCTTTTATCGCCCCGGCGGCGAGAAAATAGGACGCTGACGAGGCATCGCCCTCGACCAGATAGCGACCTGGAGAGTGATACTGTTGACCTCCCTTCACGACAAATTGTTGGTAGTGGTGGTTCGCTATCTCCACGCCAAAGGTTTTCATTAAATTTAGCGTGATATCGATGTAAGGTTTTGATACCAGTTCACCTTTAACGCGAATAATTGTGTCTTTAGGGGCCAGCGGCGCCGTCATCAGCAGAGCGGTCAGGAACTGGCTGGAAACGCTACCATCAACCTCAATGTCGCCGCCGATAAAACCGCCGCGCAGACGCAGGGGCGGATAATTTTCCTGCTCCAGGTAATCAATATTCGCCCCGCCCTGACGCAGCGAATCAACCAGATGGCCTATCGGACGCTCTTTCATACGCGGTTCGCCGGTTAACACTATCTCATTTTGCCCCAGACATAGCGCTGCCGCTAACGGACGCATCGCGGTTCCGGCATTACCGAGAAACAGTTCCAGAGCGCCTGGCGCACGTAATGGGCCGCCATTACCCGTGATATCACAGCGGGTGCGATCGGCAGAAAGGGTGTAATTGATCCCCAACGCGCTCAGGGCATTGAGCATATGGCGGACGTCATCGCTATCCAGCAGATTCGTCAGAACGGTTTTACCACAAGCTAAAGCCGCCAGGAGCAAAGCACGGTTTGAAACACTTTTGGAGCCAGGTAAATTAATGGCGCCATCGACCCGCGCGATGGGTTGTAACGTCAGGGATTCCATGAAACTCAACTCTCAAAAAACAGAAATAAAAACCCCACAGACTGGCCGTGGGGATGAAAAAAGAAACGAATTAGCCGTGGCGACGCTCAAAATCGATCATGAAATCGGTTAGCGCTTTTACCCCTTCAATCGGCATGGCGTTATAGATAGAGGCGCGCATCCCGCCAACAACACGGTGCCCTTTTAAGGCGTGCAGACCGGCGGCGAAAGACTCTTCCAGAAAGACCTTGTCCAGCGCATTGTCCGCTAACTGGAACGGAACATTCATCCGCGAACGGTTGGCCTGTGCGACATCGTTACGGTAGAAATCGCTGTTATCAATCACACCGTACAGCAACTCCGCTTTTTGCTGATTGATTTTGTGCATCGCCGCCACGCCGCCCTGCGCTTTCAACCATTTGAACACCAGACCGGAAAGATACCAGGCGAAAGTCGGCGGCGTATTAAACATCGAGTCGTTATCATTCAGGACGGTGTAGTCGAGGATGGACGGGCAGCTCTCATGCGCCTTGCCTAACAGATCCTCCCGGACGATAACCAGCGTCAGTCCTGCCGGACCGATATTCTTCTGCGCGCCAGCATAAATTACGCCATAGCGAGAGACGTCCAGCGGCGCAGACAGGATGGTAGAAGAAAAATCCGCCGTGACGACCACTTCCGGGCCAAAATCCGGCGTTTCATCGATGGCGATGCCGTCAATGGTCTCATTCGGGCAATAGTGTAAATAAGCGGCGTTATCGGAAAGCTGCCACTCGCGCATCGGTTTTACGGCACGTTTGCCGTCAACGGTGATTTTGGCGTCGATAATCTGCGGCGCACAGTATTTTTTGGCTTCTTTGATGGCGCTCGCCGCCCAGTAACCAGCATCGACATAATCCGCCGTGGTTTTATCGCCCAGCAGATTGAGCGGCACGCCAGCAAACTGCCCGCGACCGCCGCCGTGACAAAATAAAACTTTATAGTTGGAGGGGATATTAAGGAGATCGCGAAAATCCTGCTCCGCCTCTTCAGCGACCTGGATAAACTCTTTGCCTCGATGGCTAATTTCCATTACCGACGTACCAAGACCGTGCCAGTCACGCAGTTCCTGTTGCGCCAGTTTAAGTACTTCCGCCGGTAGCATCGCCGGACCTGAACTAAAATTAAAGACCTGAGCCATTTCCCCTCACCACGCTGCATTGTTTCCTGCCTGACAGACATCAGGCAAACGTTATTCATGTGAATATCGGTTTTATCATTCAGTGACACGCGCCGCAATGGGTAAAACAATGCGAGGAGAAAATGCGGCATGCGTCACACAACAGAATCTTCCGGTTTAACCGTATAAATCCGATATTTTCGCTGTTAAACAACGCGTTTAGCCCGGCTTGCCTTCGTCCATTCTGGATTTGCGCAGCGCGGACATAATTGCTTTTCCCCGATATTCATGCGTATCACTTCACTGCAACGTACGCAGGCATAGTCGCCAGCCTCCGGCGCCACGATAAAGCGTGGCGTACAGTGCTCAGGAAGAATGCTTAACCCCGGCTTAACGTCTTTATTTTCAAAGAAATAGACGCTGATTTGTCCGTTTGTCTCCAGGATGGCCAGTCTGACCTGCCCCAGTTGCTCAACGCCATTCAAGCGAAGCTCCATAAAAAACTCAAACTCCGTCATGTTCGAGCGCTGCAGTTTTTCCCACGCCAGTTCGCCGTCTTCAACAATGACCACCGACTTGCCTTCCAGCAGATCTTCCAACTTTTCACTATGCGCCATCAGCCACATGACCAGGCGATAGAGCAGCGCCAGGGTGATGAATACCACCAGAACAGGGAGCATCGGAACGTCATCATAAAACGCGACGTCGCCTGCCGCCGATCCCAATGTCAAAATGATCAGCACTTCAAAAAGCGACATTTGCCGTACGCCGCGTCGTCCTGTCACCTTTAAGAAAAGAAACACCAGAACAAAGGTGTAAAAGCTACGCAGCGCCACTTCCCCCAAAAACGCTACCGGCACGTTATCCAGCGCCATTCGTTGCAAATCAAATGCTTTCATTTTTTATGCTCTTCCTGTGAATGCCAGTGTAAAAGCATAGCCAATACTTTTATTTCCGCCGATGTCCCGGCGAGATAGCGCCCGTCACATAAAACCCGTATCATTGCGCGCTTTCCGTACGACAAAAGTGATTTTCATGACGCAAACATTTATTCCCGGCAAAGACGCCGCGCTGGAAGACTCCATCGCCCGCTTCCAGCAAAAGTTACTCGACCTCGGCTTTCACATCGAAGAGGCCTCCTGGCTGAACCCGGTGCCAAACGTCTGGTCAGTGCATATTCGCGATAAAGAGTGCGCGTTATGCTTTACCAACGGAAAAGGCGCGACCAAAAAAGCGGCGCTGGCCTCGGCGCTGGGCGAATACTTCGAGCGTCTGTCAACCAACTACTTCTTTGCTGATTTCTGGCTTGGCGAAACGGTCGCCAATGGGCCATTCGTGCATTACCCGAACGAAAAGTGGTTCCCGCTGACTGAAAATGACGACGTACCGGAAGGCTTGCTTGATGCCCGTCTGCGCGCGTTTTACGATCCGGAAAATGAACTCACCGGAAGCCAGTTAATTGATCTTCAGTCCGGCAATGAAGCTCGCGGCGTCTGCGGCCTGCCATTTACCCGTCAGTCCGATAACCAGACCGTGTATATTCCGATGAATATCATCGGCAACCTGTACGTCTCTAACGGAATGTCCGCCGGCAATACGCGTAATGAAGCCCGCGTTCAGGGACTGTCGGAAGTCTTCGAGCGTTATGTGAAAAATCGCATCATTGCGGAAAGTATCAGTCTGCCGGAGATTCCCGCAGAGGTGATGGCGCGTTATCCGGCGGTAATGGAGTCAATCGCCACGCTGGAAGCCGAGGGTTTCCCGATTTTCGCCTATGACGGCTCGCTGGGCGGTAAGTATCCGGTTATCTGCGTCGTGCTGTTCAACCCGGCTAACGGTACCTGCTTTGCTTCTTTTGGCGCCCATCCTGACTTTGGCGTTGCGCTGGAGCGTACAGTGACCGAGCTACTCCAGGGACGCGGTCTGAAAGATCTTGATGTCTTCACGCCACCAACGTTCGATGATGAAGAAGTCGCGGAGCACACTAATCTGGAGACCCACTTCATCGACTCCAGCGGCCTGATTTCCTGGGATCTGTTCAAACAGGACGCCGATTATCCGTTCACGGACTGGAGTTTTTCCGGCACTACCGAAGAAGAATTCGCCACGCTGATGGCCATCTTTGCTGCTGAAGATAAAGAAGTTTACATTGCCGATTACGAGCATCTCGGCGTATACGCCTGTCGTATTATCGTACCGGGAATGTCTGATATTTATCCTGCCGAAGATCTGTGGCTGGCCAACAACAATATGGGTAGCCATCTTCGTGAGACTCTGCTTTCGCTGCCCGGTAGCGCCTGGAATAAAGAAGATTATCTCAATCTGATTGAACAATTGGATGAAGAAGGTTTTGACGATTTCACCCGCGTGCGTGAACTGTTGGGTCTGGCGACCGGAGCGGACAATGGTTGGTATACACTGCGCGTCGGCGAATTAAAAGCAATGTTAGCGTTAGCGGGCGGCGATTTGGAGCAGGCGCTAATCTGGACAGAATGGACGATGGAGTTCAATTCGTCGGTCTTTAGTCCGACACGCGCAAACTATTACCGTTGCCTGCAAACTCTGCTGCTCCTGTCGCAAGAAGATGCGCGTCAGCCACTGCAATATCTCAATGCTTTTATAAAAATGTATGGCGCAGAGGCTGTAGAGGCCGCCAGCGCCGCGCTTAGCGGTGAAGCGGCTTTTTATGGACTACCGGCTGTCGACCACGATCTACAAGCGTTCCCGGCGCATCAGTCCTTGTTAAAAGCGTATGATAAATTACAGCGCGCGAAAGCGGCATACTGGTCAAAATAAGGCCATATGAGTGACTTAGGGTAGGTTTACCCTCTCGGCTGCGTTATATTACGGGGCGCCTTTGCGGCCCCGTTTTATTTATTTTCGCTAAACGGCGAAAAATGTAATAACAAGGTTAAATATTGGTTGTTGATATTAAATTAATTGACATAGTGATGTTACTTTATTTGTTGATTACTCCATATTAATTAACCGTGCAGCAGGAGGAGTCAGGAAAAAATTCAACTCTATTTATAATTTTTAAAATTTATTTTTATTAGTATAATCAAAAAGTTACACCGTAATTGCATAAAAGCCATGCGACTTACGGGCCTATAAGCCAGGCGAGATATGATCTATATCAAATTCTCATCTATAATGCTTTGTTAGTATCTCGTCGCCGACTTAATAAAGAGAGAGTTAGTGTGAAAGCTGACAACCCTTTTGACCTTTTACTCCCTGCAGCAATGGCCAAAGTGGCTGAAGAAGCAGGCGTCTATAAAGCAACGAAACATCCGCTTAAGACTTTCTATCTGGCGATTACCGCCGGCGTATTCATTTCAATTGCCTTTGTTTTTTATATTACTGCGACAACCGGTACTGGCGCGATGCCTTATGGCATGGCGAAACTTATCGGGGGTATCTGTTTCTCTTTGGGACTGATTCTCTGTGTTATTTGCGGCGCTGATCTCTTCACCTCTACTGTTCTGATCGTTGTAGCTAAAGCTAGCGGTCGCATCACCTGGGGGCAACTGGCTAAAAACTGGTTAAACGTCTATTTTGGTAACCTGATTGGCGCTCTGCTTTTCGTGTTACTGATGTGGCTTTCCGGCGAGTATATGACTGCCAACGGTCAATGGGGACTTAACGTCCTGCAAACCGCCGACCACAAAATGCACCACACTTTTATTGAAGCTGTCTGCCTCGGTATTCTGGCGAACCTGATGGTTTGTCTGGCCGTGTGGATGAGCTACTCAGGTCGTAGCCTGATGGACAAAGCGTTCATCATGGTACTGCCCGTCGCCATGTTTGTCGCCAGCGGTTTTGAGCACAGTATCGCAAACATGTTTATGATTCCTATGGGTATTGTAATACGCGATTTTGCTACACCGGAGTTTTGGACCGCGGTTGGTTCGTCTCCGGAAAGTTTTTCTCACCTGACCGTGATGAGCTTCATCACTGATAACCTGATTCCGGTCACGATCGGTAATATTATCGGCGGCGGTTTGTTGGTCGGGTTGACATACTGGGTCATTTACCTGCGTGGTAACGAGCATCATTAATCTGTTGATGCCCATTACACGCAGTAAATAAAAAATCCACTTAAGAAGGTAGGTGTTACATGTCCGAGCTTAATGAAAAGTTAGCCACAGCCTGGGAAGGTTTTACCAAAGGTGACTGGCAGAATGAAGTAAACGTCCGTGACTTCATTCAGAAAAACTACACTCCGTATGAGGGTGACGAGTCCTTCCTGGCTGGCGCTACTGACGCGACCACCAAGCTGTGGGACAGCGTAATGGAAGGCGTTAAACAGGAAAACCGCACTCACGCGCCTGTTGACTTTGACACCTCCGTTGCTTCCACCATCACTTCTCACGACGCTGGCTACATCAACAAAGCGCTTGAGAAAATTGTTGGTCTGCAGACTGAAGCTCCGCTGAAGCGTGCGATTATCCCGTTCGGCGGCATCAAAATGGTTGAAGGTTCCTGCAAAGCGTACAATCGCGAGCTGGACCCAATGATCAAAAAAATCTTCACCGAATACCGTAAGACTCACAACCAGGGCGTGTTCGACGTTTATACTCCGGACATCCTGCGTTGCCGTAAATCCGGCGTTCTGACCGGTCTGCCGGATGCGTATGGCCGTGGCCGTATCATCGGTGACTACCGTCGCGTAGCGCTGTACGGTATCGACTACCTGATGAAAGACAAATTCGCACAGTTTACGTCTCTGCAATCCGATCTGGAAAACGGCGTAAATCTGGAAGCGACTATCCGTCTGCGTGAAGAAATCGCTGAACAGCACCGCGCTCTGGGTCAGATCAAAGAAATGGCAGCTAAATACGGCTGCGATATCTCTGGTCCGGCGACTAACGCTCAGGAAGCAATCCAGTGGACTTACTTCGGTTACCTGGCTGCGGTTAAATCTCAGAACGGCGCAGCAATGTCCTTCGGTCGTGTATCCACCTTCCTGGATGCGTACATCGAACGTGACCTGAAAGCAGGCAAAATCACCGAGCAAGACGCACAGGAAATGATTGACCACCTGGTCATGAAACTGCGTATGGTTCGCTTCCTGCGTACTCCTGAATATGATGAACTGTTCTCCGGCGACCCGATTTGGGCAACCGAATCTATCGGCGGTATGGGCGTTGATGGCCGTACTCTGGTCACCAAAAACAGCTTCCGTTTCCTGAACACCCTGTACACCATGGGGCCGTCTCCGGAGCCGAACATCACCGTTCTGTGGTCTGAAAAACTGCCGCTGAACTTCAAGAAATTCGCCGCTAAAGTCTCCATCGACACCTCTTCTCTGCAGTACGAGAACGATGACCTGATGCGTCCGGACTTCAACAACGATGACTACGCTATCGCATGCTGCGTAAGCCCGATGATCGTTGGTAAACAAATGCAGTTCTTCGGCGCGCGTGCAAACCTGGCGAAAACCATGCTGTACGCTATCAACGGCGGCGTTGATGAAAAACTGAAAATGCAGGTTGGTCCGAAATCCGAACCGATCAAAGGCGATGTTCTGAACTTCGACGAAGTGATGGATCGCATGGATCACTTCATGGACTGGCTGGCTAAACAGTATGTCACCGCGCTGAACGTTATCCACTACATGCACGACAAGTACAGCTACGAAGCCTCTCTGATGGCGCTGCACGACCGTGACGTTATCCGCACCATGGCGTGTGGTATCGCAGGTCTGTCCGTTGCTGCTGACTCCCTGTCTGCCATCAAATATGCGAAAGTTAAACCGATTCGTGACGAAGATGGTCTGGCTATCGACTTCGAAATCGAAGGCGAATACCCGCAGTTTGGTAACAACGACGCTCGTGTAGATGACATGGCGGTTGACCTGGTAGAACGTTTCATGAAGAAAATTCAGAAACTGACCACCTACCGTGGCGCTATCCCGACGCAGTCTGTTCTGACCATCACTTCTAACGTTGTGTATGGTAAGAAAACCGGTAACACCCCGGATGGTCGTCGCGCTGGCGCGCCGTTCGGACCAGGTGCTAACCCGATGCACGGTCGTGACCAGAAAGGCGCTGTCGCTTCTCTGACCTCCGTTGCTAAACTGCCGTTTGCTTACGCGAAAGATGGTATTTCTTATACCTTCTCTATCGTTCCGAACGCACTGGGTAAAGACGACGAAGTTCGTAAGACTAACCTGGCAGGTCTGATGGATGGTTACTTCCACCACGAAGCGTCCATCGAAGGCGGTCAGCACCTGAACGTCAACGTCATGAACCGTGAAATGCTGCTGGACGCGATGGAACATCCGGAAAAATATCCGCAGCTGACCATCCGTGTATCTGGTTACGCAGTACGTTTTAACTCCCTGACGAAAGAACAGCAGCAGGACGTTATTACTCGTACCTTCACGCAGACCATGTAATGGGTTTGACTGAAATTACGCCATAAAAAGCGTACAAAAAAGGCTCCATATCAGTGGGGCCTTTTTAATGACTTTTTATATAAGCATATTGCGACAACTCGACTTTTCACTTATAAATAAAGTGTTATTATGTGATCTATATATTCTTCTTAGAATAGCATCAATTTCTCTTTTATTATTTTGATAATCATCATAATCCTTATTTAATACATCAGAAAACAGCATGGTGTTAGTTTCTATTAAATCAGATGACAATGACGGTTTATATGCTTGTAGCAGATAGCTAAGTGTTGGATGAACCATATCAAACAGGACTTCCCCCTCTAATTCCCAGTAACCTATTTTAAAAAATTGGGTAGTAATATTAAAAGACCCCATTTGAAGACAGCGTAGTTTATTCTTCTCCTCTTCAGTAAGAGTACCATTCCATTCAACACATTCCATTTTTCGATCTTCTCCAGATCGCATAAGCTTATAAACTTCATCCTTAACGTCATCATCCTCATTAACTGCATCTTTAAGTTTATTAGCAAATCCTTCTAATAATTCTGGATAGCGGGCAATTTTTTCTCCATACTTAATACATACTTTAAAAAACAACTCTTCTTCATCTTCTTCCATCACTTTAAAAATACAGTTTTCTGAAACATTGAGGAGACGATGCAAATTACATTTATCAATAACCTTGCCATCAATCTCAAATAAAACTTGTGTCTGATTCATATCAAAACGCATAACAAAGCGGTCTTGTTGAGATGGATTAGCATATTGTTTTAATTGTGTAAAGGCATGTATCTTCTCCATGCCGGTTATATCAACATTAAGTTCAGCTTGATTTTCACGTTCACATCCATGGATGAGTGTATATAATACCTCCAGCACCTCTTGTTTTTTGTGTGTTCTGAAGCAGTCCTTAAATCTATCCCATACCCCCATGTATAGCGCTTCTTCTTTATCAGGACTCATCAAACGGGCTAGCCGTGAATGATTAATTTCATAGTTATGACGATTACCAAAACTTAACGTAACTGGCATAATAACTCCCTTGATTATTTACCGCGAAAGCAAGATCCAATCCGTTGCTCTCATTTTTTGATTAAAACCACACTCTATTTAAGAGATTGAATCAGCCTGGGTTTAGAAATGACATCAGATTTACACCTGATTGCGCGTTGAATGCGACGCCAGGCGCTGGACAGCGCATAACGTTCTTTGGACACATCTGAATTATGTTGAGAATTATTTTCGTTCTGACCACAACAAAACGGCGCCAACCATTCGAAAAAAGAGGCGGATCATAAACAGCAAAACCAGGACGCTATGGATGATACACTTACAGTATGTATTGCGGTTGAGGCGTTACGAGCTGATGAATGAGCCAGAATTTCTGGCGGTGCGAGTTATGCAGCATAGATTTGCCGTATATTTTATACTGAATAGAGGTAAAATAGCCCCATTGCAGCACATTCTGGAACAGCCACACATTCTGTAGTCCAAAATTTACGCTCGCAGTACCGCTTTTTTACAGGATGCAACCCCCTTACCAGGGTGCTCAACATGCCCGGAATGTGTCCATAAACCCCATGTTATTTAGAGCTAGCCGAAGCGATATGAGTAACTTAACCAATTGTATTACAAATGAAAGTGTTGCAGTAACTGCTGATAAAAAGCCGGTTATTGGTCGCATTCACTCCTTTGAGTCCTGTGGCACCGTTGATGGCCCAGGCATCCGCTTTATTACCTTTTTTCAGGGCTGCCTGATGCGCTGCCTGTATTGCCATAACCGCGACACATGGGATACGCATGGCGGTAAAGAAATCACCGTTGAAGACTTAATGAAAGAGGTGGTGACCTATCGGCATTTTATGAATGCTTCTGGCGGCGGCGTGACGGCATCCGGCGGCGAGGCCATTTTGCAGGCAGAATTTGTACGCGACTGGTTTCGCGCCTGTAAAAAAGAAGGTATCCACACCTGTCTCGACACCAACGGCTTTGTGCGCCGTTATGACCCGGTGATTGATGAACTGTTGGACGTTACCGATCTGGTGATGCTCGATCTCAAGCAGATGAATGATGAGATCCACCAGAATCTGGTCGGTGTCTCTAATCACCGGACGCTGGAATTCGCGCAGTATTTATCAAAGAAAAATGTGAAGGTCTGGATCCGTTACGTTGTCGTTCCCGGCTGGTCTGACGACGATGATTCCGCGCATCGCCTGGGCGAGTTTACCCGCGATATGGGTAATGTCGAAAAAATCGAACTGTTGCCCTATCATGAGCTGGGCAAACATAAATGGGTGGCAATGGGCGAAGAATATAAACTGGATGGCGTGAAGCCGCCTAAAAAAGAGACCATGGAGCGTGTAAAGGGTATTCTTGAGCAGTATGGTCATAAAGTGATGTATTAATCGCCTGCTATCTTACCCGCTTTTAAACGGCTACCCATGACGGTAGCCGTTTTGCTGTCTGGATAACGCTCTTACCGCTAAAATACCCGACCCCGCCATCAGACAGGCATGGTTAACAATATTGCGCTAACCAGGTATTAAATACAGAGTCGCTTATCTGCTGCTGGGTTGAAGGTCTGACAACTATTGCTGCCCCCGGCGCCTGTTAATACCGTGGTCTCCGCCTGGAACCCAGGCACCTGTAACCTTAAAAGGCGCTCGCCTGACAGGAGCGCCGTGGAAAAGAGCGTCGTTATGTGTTTCTACGCGCCAGCAGTGGGAAAATTAATCCCAACCCGACCAGGACAAAAGGCGTCACGATGTTCAACGTCAGCTGGAATGTCCACTCCGGCGTGAACGCCTCCATTTTGGGGAAAATACCGGTAAGGCAGGCAAACGCGGTGAAGGCAAAACACCATATTCCCACAGTTAACGCCAACGCCCGGTTGCGAATAAACACATATTCGGGTTTGTACTTTTGCGCCAGTCGAATGACGGCAATAAAGGCGACAAATACCCACAGATAGCGCAGCGGCATAACGACTGAATTGAGATTAAGCAGCCATTTGTACAGGTTGTTCATATCGCCGATGCCAAGCGTTGGCAACATAATCAAGATAGCGACCAACACTAATGTCAGCAAATAACCGTTAACAGGCGTACCTGAAGCGTTAGTACGACATAAGCGCTGCGGGATATATTTAGTGTCTGCATCACCCAGTAAAACTTTCAGTGGCGCATCAATAGAAAACACCAGCGCGGCGATTTGCCCCAGAGTATTGGCAATGGCATAAATCACCATTAATGAATTACCCATATGGTAATACTCACCCAATTTCTGGAATGCATAATATTGCCCATTAGTCATTAAATCGTCAGGTATATGCCGCGAATCAAACATCATTCCCATCGCCAACGAACCGAGGATAGCGCAGACCGCAACCATGACGGCTAAAAAGAGCATCCCCTTCGGAAATTCTTTTCCTGGATTCCGCGTCTGGTTGACATAAGGCGAGATCTTCTCTGCCCCACCAACCGCAAAGACCAACATAGAGATGGTGGTGATATAGGTAAAATCGATATGAGGAATAAATGACTGCCAGGTGATGTTAGTGGTCGCAATTTCAACGTTTGTAATTGCTGGCGCGGTCACTGCCATCACAACATATAAAATTGACATGATAAACATGGCAATCCCGGCCACAGACCCAACAACCTTTAGCGATTTCATCCCCCGGGAAGCAACCCACATAAAGAAAACAAACAATGCCAGCGTCAGCCCCTGCAAGGCAACGACGGTATATTCTTTTATCAACGAGCCGTCGCCTTTTAAAGCCCATCCCAATGCAATGAGTATCGCCTGCGGCTTTTGCGCCAGGTAGGGAATATGCACGACCCAATAGGTCCATGCCGCAAGGTAAGCCAACCCCGGCCCCATCGTATGCTTAATCCAGGTACTGACGCCCCCTTTTCCCTCTTTGAAGGTTGAGCCCAGTTGCCCCACGATTAAGGCATAAGGAATGAAATAGAGCGCAAAAATAAACACCCAGGAGAAGACAACCACTAACCCCTGGTTAGCATAGTTATTGACAACATTGCCGAATCCCCAAACGGTAATAAACGACATCAGGGCGATGTTGTACCATCGCAACTGTTTTTCCTGCACATTCGGCATAACGCGATCCTTCGTGAACACAATGCTATTACTATAAATGAAGCGGGGGATTATGCGCGGTAAAGACGAAGAGAGAAAATAGAGGAGCGCAAAATTATAACCTTCGGCACATTTTATTTTTCAGCAAAGCAAGAAAATTATGCAGGTCAATTATTTTACGTAAAACATAAACAAATAGTATGCAAGACTCACGTCCTGCATACGATTCAGAGAACAGTCAGATGTGGGCGACAGGATTAGGCGTCTGGCCGGCGTTACGTAACAGCATCAGCAGATAAATAAACGATACGCTGGCGATCATAATAAACAGCAGATTATCTGAATAATTCTGCATTAACATCGCAGCAAAAGACGGCCCCAACAGGCTCCCTACCGTATAACTTAACAACAGCGCCTGGTTCATTGCCACAAGCTGGTGATGTTCGACTTTTTCACAGGCCCAGGCCATTGCGACGGGATAAAGCGTAAAACCCGCCGCCCCCAGAATAAACAGAGCTGGCGCCATCGCCGCCTGGGTTAACATGGCAATACTACCGAGTATGACAACGAATACCTGTACGCGTAACACCAGCAAGCGACCAAATTTGTCCGCCAGACGTCCCATTGGCCATTGCCCCAAAATGCCGGCGCTCACCAGCACCGCCATCCAGAAACCGATGCTGGCGTTAGCCATCCCCTGATGCTTCAGATATAACGGCATCAGGCCATATAATGAACCAAGAACAATGCCGGAAATAATACAACCATTCACGCCAAGACGCGCCTGGCGTAGCTTCAGCATGGCGCTAATAGAAGAGGAATGACGTGCCTGCGTTTGCTGATTTACAATTCGGGTAAAGAGTAGCGGCAGAATTCCCGCCAGAATCATTCCGGTCACCCAGGGAAGGACGTGCAGCAATTCACCAGATACTTTACTGACCAATAATTGTCCAAGGAAGGTCCCCATGTAATAGGCCATCATATAGGCAGCCAGCAGGCGCCCGCGATTATGCGAGGTTCCGCTGCACATCAACGCACTTTCGACAACCACCCAAATCATGGCGCAGCCGATACCGGCAATAAAACGCCAGCTCATCCAGCTCCAGAACCCCACCATCCCCCCCAACCCGACACAACCCGCGGCGAAGATCAGCGAGGCAAGATAATAGCTACGGTTAAACCCAATGCGTTTAATTAAATACCCGGTAAATAACGTCCCGACCAGATTGCCGGTAAAATAAGACGAGCTGACCATCCCCACCTGCCAGGTAGGAAGGTTTGCCTGAGCAAGCCACAGCGGCACAAGCGTATTCAGTACCGCAATGGCCAGGGTCAACAAAAGTAGCCCGCACAGCAAAAGCATGACGGGACGGGTATAGGTGGACATGAATAAAAACCGTGAGGAAGTTCAAATTTCATGCGCATCATGCCATCGCCAAAAACATTGTCAATCGGCTCCGCATGGGCGATTCTCAAGTTTTGAGACTATCGATTTGATTTACTTATTCTGCACGTGAATATATTGAAAGGCTAAAAATTCATCCCCTTGTTTTTATTGATCTAACCCGCAAAATCGGCGTTTTGTTCAGTCGAAAAATTTCATGGTTCCTTTAGCTTCGTTTTCTTCTCTATGGATTTATATGCGCCTTCTCCGCCCCGGTTATATTCCTTAGATTGATGGCGGCTAAAGGCGAATTCGGCCTGCACGTTCTGCAGGCCGAATGCGCGTCAACGCGTTAGCTGGCTACCGCCATGCCCACGGTCATATGCAGCCCATAGAATACGCCGCGGCCAATCAATTCCCCCGCCAGCATCAGAATGAAGGCGACAGAGAGCAACGGTACCGCAGGTTGATACCCTTTTAACTGTGGCACAATCCAGCAGCACAACGCCGCCGCAAGCAGCACCATACGCCAGGCCATCAGCGAACCATAATCCGGCACCAGAGCAGACGCCTGCTGAATGGAACTGTGAATCGTCGCCAGTTCCGCGCCCTGCATGGCCACCATAATGGCAATAACCACCAGCGCCAGCACCGACACCGCAGGCAACAAACGCATCGCCCAACCGTTCACGCCTGCGATGCGCAGCAGCAGATAACCCAGTAGCGGGCCCCCTATAAAGAGCGTCAGGAAGAAGCCCAGCGGCGTCCAGACGCTATACCAGGTCGGTACTGTATCGATGCTGTTATAGACGCGTACCATCATCCAGACGAAGACGACGCCCAGTACCATCGTGATAATCAGCCAGAGTGTGCGCAGTGCCGGCGGCAGCTTTTTCAGTACCGCCAGCAGCCAGCCAATCCCGCCGACCGCAAAAAACACCGAGCCGCTGGCAATTTCATTGCTCAGTGCGGAAGCACCCACGCGGTTAAGCGAGTTAAACGCGCGCATCGGCGAGCCCAGATGCAGCATCGAGGCGATAAAGCCAATCCCCATCAGCACCCACAGACCAAACATACAGGCGATCACCCGCTGCTGCGTTTCCGCGCGCAGGTCGCCCTTCATCAGCGCCAAAGCCAGAACAATAAAACCACCGGCCACGCACTGACCAAAGACCGTGAAGATCATCAACGGCCATTCATGCCATCCACTTCCCATCTTATACCTCCTTCGGATTGGCCAGATAACCGGTAGTGTCCCCGGTCGGGCGGCTGTTGGCGTTGGGTTTAATCACAATATTCGGCTTCGTGAAATGCGCGCGCGGTAACGGCGCGACGGCAGCCAGCTCACCGTGTTTTTTGCGCAGTTCGTCTATCGGGCCGAAATCCAGCGCCCGCAGCGGACAGGATTCGACGCAGATCGGTTTCTTACCTTCCGCCACCCGGTCATAACAGCCATCGCACTTGGTCATATGACCTTTGGCCGCGTTGTACTGCGGCGCGCCGTACGGGCAGGCCATGTGGCAGTAGCGGCAACCGATACAGACCTCTTCGTTCACCACCACAAAACCGTCATCGCGCTTGTGCATCGCGCCGCTCGGGCAGACTTTGGTGCAGGCCGGGTCTTCGCAGTGGTTACAGGAGATGGAGAGATAGTAGGCAAAGACGTTCTGGTGCCAGACGCCGTTATCCTCCTGCCAGTCGCCACCTGCATACTCATAAATGCGACGGAAGCTGACATCCGGGGTCAAATCTTTGTAGTCCTTGCAGGCCAGTTCGCAGGTTTTGCAACCGGTGCAACGGCTGGAATCAATAAAAAATCCATACTGGGTTGTCATCGGTTACTCCTTACGCCTTTTCAACCTGAACGAGGTTCGTATGTGACGGGTTCCCCTTCGCCAGCGGAGAAGGACGTTGGGTCGTCAGTACGTTAATACATCCGCCCTGATCCACGCGTTTTGCATCCGGGTCATACCATGCGCCTTCTCCCAGAGCGACCACGCCCGGCATCATGCGCGGCGTCACTTTAGCCTCGATATGAACTTCGCCGCGATCGTTGAAGATGCGGACTTTATCGCCATTGTTGATACCGCGTTTCTGCGCATCCATTGGGTTAATCCACATTTCCTGGCGACAGGCGGCTTTCAGTACGTCTACGTTGCCATAAGTGGAATGCACACGCGCTTTATAGTGGAAACCCGTCAACTGCAGCGGGAATTTATCCGTTAGCGGATCGTTATAGTTTTCAAAACCTGGCGTGTAGATCGGTAATGGATCGATCACGTCGCCTTCCGGCAGCTCCCAGGTAGCGGCGATATCCGCCAACGCCTGTGAATAGATTTCAATCTTGCCCGATGGCGTTGTAAGTGGATTCGCTTGCGGATCTTCGCGGAAGTCTTTATAGGCGACATGGTGGCCTTCGGGGTCGCGCTGTTTGAAGATGCCTTGCTTACGGAACTCCTCAAAGGTGGGCAGATTCGGAATGGATTTACGCGACTGTTCGTACAGATGACGCATCCACTCTTCTTGCGTCCGTCCTTCGGTAAACTGTTGTTCCACGCCAAGACGTTTCGCCAGTTCGCTGGTCATCTCATAAATCGTCTTACACTCGAAGCGCGGTTTAATTGCCTGGTCAGTGAAGATAACGTAAGACATGTTCCCGCAGGAGGCATCCAGCGCAAAGTCCATCTGCTCAGAAGCAGTGCAATCCGGCAACAGAATATCGGCGTATTTTGCCGACGAGGTCATATGACAGTCGATAACGACGATCATTTCGCATTTCTTGTCATCCTGCAGGATTTCGTGGGTGCGGTTAATCTCAGAGTGCTGGTTAATCAAACAGTTGCCAGCATAGTTCCAGATCATTTTAATCGGCACGTCCAGCTTATCTTTCCCCCGCACGCCATCACGCAGCGCCGTCATTTCCGGGCCGCGTTCAATGGCATCGGTCCACATAAACATGGAGATGCTGGTTTCAACCGGGTTTTCTAACGTGGGCATACGTTCAAATGGCAGGGCATAAGACCCTTCGCGCGCGCCGCTGTTACCTCCGTTAATCCCAACATTACCCGTCAGGATCGCCAGCATCGAGATGGCGCGCGTGGCGATTTCTCCATTAGCATGACGTTGTGGTCCCCATCCCTGGCAAATATAGGCGGGTTTAGCGCTGCCGATTTCTCGCGCCAGCTTAATAATGCGATCCGCCGGGATACCGGTAATTTGCGCCGCCCACTCCGGCGTCTTCGCGATACCGTCTTTACCCTGGCCCAGAATATAGGCTTTGTAGTGACCGTTTTTCGGCGCGCTGGCAGGCAAGGTTTTTTCGTCATAACCAACGCAATATTTATCCAGGAACGGCTGATCGACCATGTTCTCGGTGATTAAGACATATGCCAGACCATTGACCAGCGCCGCATCGGTACCTGGACGAATCGGAATCCACTCATCTTCGCGACCGGCGCCGGTGTCGGTGTAACGAGGATCGATAATGATCATCCGCGCGTTTGATTTCTGCCGCGCCTGTTCAAGATAATACGTTACACCGCCCCCGCTCATGCGGGTTTCGCCAGGGTTATTGCCAAACAATACCACCAGCTTACTGTTTTCAATGTCGGACGGACTATTGCCATCCGCCCAGCCGCCATAGGTGTAGTTCAGACCCGCTGCGATTTGCGCGGAAGAGTAATCACCGTAGTGATTAAGATAACCGCCGCAGCAGTTCATCAGACGAGCGACCAGCGTTTTTCCTAGCGGCCATGAACGTGTCAAAGTGCCGCCCAGCGTTCCCGTGCCATAGTTCAGATAAATGGACTCGTTGCCATACTCTTTGATAAGACGCTGCATATTGGTGGCAATGATATCGTAGGCTTCGTCCCAGCTAATACGCTCAAATTTACCTTCGCCGCGCGCGCCGACGCGCTTCATCGGATACTTGAGCCGATCCGGGTTATAGACGCGACGACGCATAGAACGACCGCGCAGGCAGGCGCGAACCTGGTGCAGGCCATCGTAATCATCGTTTCCGGTATTATCCGTTTCAACATATTTGATTTCGCCATCCACAACATGCATACGTAGCGGACAACGGCTGCCACAGTTTACCGTACAGGCGCTCCAGACGACTTTCTCGTCGGTTTTCGTCGGGCTTATCGCCTCTGCGGCGTTAGCGATGCGGGTAAATGGCAGGGTAAATGCGCTACTGGCCATCGCCAGGCCGCCTATCGCGGTGGTTTTGACTAAACCACGACGGCTCACCTCGGCTGCCAGCACGGCATCAGGGATCTTAGTTTTCATAAGGGCTCACTCTGCTGCTCACAATAAAAAAGCAATAAAACGATGTATAGAATTTTATATAGCGACAACTTCGCTATAAAGTCTGATATATATCGAAAAAATAGAAAAATAGTGTTAAAAACTGACCTTCATTCGAAATCAGTATTACCCCTAATAGGGTAGAGATTATTGTCCGGTATCAAACTGGCATAAAAAAAGCGCCCGAAGGCGCTTTTTAGAAGAGGAGAAAGCGAGGATTAGCCGATATATTCCAGTCCGTTCATGTACGGACGTAATACTTCCGGCACTTCAATGCGGCCATCAGCCTGCTGATAGTTTTCCATCACAGCCACCAGGGTACGACCTACCGCCAGACCAGAACCATTCAGGGTATGGACCAGACGGGTCTTTTTGTCGGACTTGCTGCGACAACGTGCCTGCATACGACGCGCCTGGAAGTCCCAGACGTTAGAGCAGGAAGAGATCTCGCGGTAGGTATTCTGCGCCGGAACCCAGACTTCGAGGTCATAGGTTTTGCAGGCGCCGAAGCCCATATCGCCAGTGCACAGAATGATTTTACGGTACGGCAGTCCCAGTAGCTGGAGCACTTTTTCCGCGTGGCCGGTCATCTCTTCCAACGCAGCCATAGAATCTTCCGGGCGAACGATCTGCACCATCTCAACTTTGTCAAACTGATGCATACGAATCAGGCCACGGGTATCACGACCATAAGAACCTGCTTCAGAACGGAAACAAGGCGTATGCGCCGTCATTTTAATCGGCAGTTGATCTTCGTCGATGATTTCATCGCGTACCAGATTGGTCAGCGGAACCTCCGCCGTCGGGATCAAAGCATAGTTGCTGCTGTCTGCTTCTTCTTCCAGCGGACGGGTATGGAACAAGTCGCCTGCGAATTTCGGCAGTTGACCGGTGCCATACAGCGTGTCGTGGTTAACCAGATACGGCACGTAGTTTTCGCTATAGCCGTGCTGTTCCGTATGCAGATCCAACATGAACTGCGACAATGCGCGATGCATACGCGCAATCTGTCCTTTCATCACCACAAAACGGGAGCCGGTCAGCTTAACCGCGGCGGCAAAGTCGAGGCCGGAGTGCATTTCCCCTAAGGTGACGTGATCGCGGATTTCAAAATCAAACTCACGCGGGGTACCCCAGAGGCTGACTTCAACGTTGTCGTTTTCATCTTTACCTACCGGCACTTCATCCGCAGGCAGGTTTGGGATGGTCAGTGCGATATCGCGGATCTCCGCCAGCAAGGTATCCAGCTCGGCTTTCGCCGCATCCAGCTCTTCGCCCAGTTTATTCACTTCCAGGCGTAAAGGCTCGATATCTTCCCCGCGCGCTTTCGCCTGGCCGATGGATTTCGATCGAGAATTACGCTCCGCCTGCAGGTTTTCCGTGTTGACCTGCAAAACTTTACGACGCTCTTCAAGAGCGCGCAGCTTATCTACATCCAGCTTAAAGCCCCGGCGTGCCAGTTTTTCAGCGACTGCGTCTGGCTCATTACGCAGCAGATTGGGATCGAGCATGCTTATCCTGTGCTTATCGAATAATAAAAGGAAACGCGATCAATTGATGATCGCCTCTGATTGTATTGATGAACGTAAACCGCGTTTACGTAATAGCGACGTTTTCGCCTTACCAGACCGACGACAGCAACAACGCATCCATTGCGCTATACCCGCGGACCTCATAAGCAACGTGCTATCAGGCATAACGAGATTCATCATCAACGCCATGATACCTGGAGCATCATATTTAGAGATAACCTTACCGCAACGTTTACACTAGCGGTAGCGTTTTGTGGGGCTATTTTGATCCTGTTCAGCCAGCCAGGCGAGCTTTTCGCCAATCTTGCCTTCCAGACCACGATTTGTCGGATGATAATAGCGCGTTTGCGCGATTTCCGGCGGGAAGTACACTTCACCCGCAGCATAGGCATTGGGCTCATCGTGGGCATAGCGGTACTCCTGGCCATAGCCCATCTCTTTCATCAGTTTGGTTGGCGCATTACGCAGATGGACAGGAACGTCATAATCAGGACGTTCGCGCGCGTCGGCCAGCGCAGCCTTAAAGGCGGTATAGACGGCGTTGCTCTTCGGTGCGCAGGCGAGATAAACGATAGCCTGCGCGATCGCCCTTTCGCCTTCAGCCGGGCCAACGCGGGTGAAACAATCCCACGCGGCAATGGCGACCTGCATCGCGCGCGGATCGGCATTACCCACATCTTCCGAGGCAATCGCCAGGCAGCGACGCGCCACGTACAGCGGATCGCCTCCCGCAGTAATGATACGGGCATACCAATAGAGGGCGGCATCCGGCGCGCTGCCGCGCACTGATTTATGTAAGGCGGAAATAAGATCGTAGAAGCGATCGCCTTTGTTATCAAAACGCGCGCTGCGCTCGCCGGCGATCTCGGTCAACAAGGCGGGCAATAAAACGCGTTTGCCGCTGTCATCCGCCTCCGCCATATCAGCCATCATTTCCAGCGTATTTAAGGCGCGCCGCGCGTCGCCATTGACCAGCTCAGCAATCGCTCGCCGTGTCTCATTCGGTAACACGATATCCTGATCGCCGTAACCACGCGTTTTGTCCTGCATCGCCTGGTCCAGTACTTGCTCGATATCGTCAGTGGTCAACGATTTCAGCAGATAGACCCGCGCTCGCGACAATAGCGCCGAGTTCAGCTCAAAAGAGGGATTTTCCGTGGTCGCGCCGATAAAGGTGATAGTGCCATCTTCGATATGCGGTAAAAAGGCGTCCTGCTGGCTTTTGTTAAAGCGATGCACTTCATCGACAAACAGGATGGTACGGCGACCAGCATTACGATTCTGGCGGGCGCGCTCGATAGCTTCACGAATCTCTTTTACCCCAGAAGTGACGGCGGAAATACGCTCGACATCGGCGCTGGCGTAGCGGGCGATCACTTCAGCGAGCGTGGTTTTCCCCGTCCCTGGCGGCCCCCATAAAATCATGGAGTGCAGATGCCCGGCCTCAATAGCGCGAGGCAACGGCTTACCTGCGGCCAGCAAATGCTGCTGGCCGATATACTGCGCTAAATTTTCCGGCCGCATTCGCGCGGCCAGCGGTTGAAACGTATTATCAGAAAAATCGAGCGACAGATTGCTCACTCATCGCCTCTACTTACGTTGGTCGTCTATCGTTACCCCTTGCGGCGGAGTAAACGTAAATTTTGACGGATCAACAGCGCCGTTTTGCTGGGATTTTAGCTGATAGGCGCTACGCTGATCGTCTTGTTCTACGGCGCTAAACTGGTGGATAGTCCCGTCGCGTCCCACATTGATGGTGAACTGTTTCAGATTGCCGTTGCTGGCTTTCGGCGTCAGCACAAAATTATCGCCATCCCGCTTAATATTATACTGCTGCCAGTCGCTGGCCTGGTTGCGGGCAATCAGCATAAACGGTGTATTTCCAGTGGCATCTTTCAACCACGTGGCGGTAGCCTGTTCTACAAACGGGTTATAGAACCATAACGTTTTGCCGTCAGAAACCAGAATACTCTCGTCAGGTTGCGTCATATGCCAGTTGAATAGATTTGGCCGCTTAACCCATAAATCACCCTGTCCCTCCTGCACCGCGGCACCGCTGCCATCGGTGACTTTTTGAGTAAAGGTGGCATGAAAGCTGCTCACTTTATCCAGACGGCTTTTCAGAGAGCTGGCGGCGTCAGCCCATACGCTGCTGGCTACAACGCTTGAAAGTAATGCACAGGCGATTGCCATTTTTTTCATCATTATTCCTCAGGTTTCGACACTCCCGACCAGGAGCTCCTTTTGCTTTCTATTCCAGGCCAAAAATCAGCATGAGGAAAGAAGAAAATACTGAATTTTGTTGCCGGATGGCAGCCTGCACAGCGCCATCCGGCTTACAGGTTTACTCAAAAGGCGGCGGAGCCAGCACTTCACGATTACCGTTATGCCCCTGAGCGCTGACAATACCCTGCGCTTCCATCTGTTCGATAATACGCGCCGCACGGTTATAGCCGATGCGGAACTGACGCTGAACGCCGGAAATGGACGCTTTACGCTTCTGGGTGACGAAATTAACGGCCTGATCGAATAGCGCATCTAATTCTTCGCCGCCGTCAAAACCGCCACCGCCACCTTCGCTTTCGCTGTCGGAGGTAATGCCATCCACATATTGCGGACGACCGCGCGCTTTCCAGTCCTGCACCACCGCATGGACTTCCTGGTCACGCACAAACGCCCCATGGACACGTACCGGCATGGTGGAGTTTGGTCCGGAATAGAGCATGTCCCCCATTCCCAATAACGACTCAGCGCCACCCTGATCAAGAATGGTGCGGGAGTCGATCTTGCTGGATACGGTAAAAGCGATACGGGTTGGAATGTTGGCTTTAATTAAACCAGTAATCACATCGACCGACGGACGCTGCGTCGCCAGTACCAGGTGAATCCCCGCGGCGCGCGCTTTCTGCGCCAGACGCGCGATCAACTCTTCAACTTTTTTACCGACGGTCATCATCAGGTCGGCAAATTCATCAACCAGTACCACGATATACGGCAGTTTTTCCAGAACCGGATGCTGAACATCCATACTGTCGCCCGGCTTCCAGTACGGGTCCGGAATCGGGCGTCCCATGCGGGCCGCTTCGGCGATTTTCTCGTTATAACCAGCCAGATTACGCACGCCGAGCGCGGACATCAGCTTATAGCGACGCTCCATCTCATTGACGCTCCAGCGTAACGCGTTAGCCGCGTCTTTCATGTCGGTAACAACTTCTGTCAGCAGATGCGGTATACCTTCATAGACCGAGAGTTCTAACATTTTCGGGTCGATCATGATAAAGCGAACGTCTTCCGGCTGCGCTTTATACAGCATACTGAGGATCATGGCGTTAACCCCGACCGACTTACCGGAACCGGTCGTACCGGCCACCAGCAGGTGAGGCATTTTCGCCAGATCCGCCACTACCGGATCGCCCGCGATATCCTTACCTAACACCACGGTAAGCGGCGACGGATTCTCGCGGAATTTGGCGTTATCCAACACTTCGCGCAGATAAACGGTTTGCCGTTTCTTGTTCGGCAATTCCAACCCTACGTAAGGTTTGCCTGGAATGACTTCCACAACGCGTACGGCTACCGTTGACAATGAGCGCGCCAGATCCCGGGAAAGGTTGGAGATACGCGCCGCTTTAACGCCCGGGGCCAGATTCAGTTCAAAGCGAGTAATGACCGGGCCTGGCGAATAGTTCACCACATCAGCTTTAATGCGGAAATCCGCCAGACGCGCTTCAACCAGACGCGCCATTTGTTCCAGCGCAAAGGTATCTACCGGTTCAACTTCGCTCGGCGGCGGCGTCAGAAGATCTAACGAAGGCAGCGGCGTCGTCGGACGCTGTAATGGACGACTGTCGCCGTTACGCATCAACAGCGGGTGGATCAAGCTGTCTTGCGGCGCTGTCGGCTGTTGCGGCTGCTGATACTGTGGCTGCGGCGCTACCGGCTGCTGCGGCTGCTGATACTGTGGCTGCGGCGCTACCGGCTGCTGCGGCTGCTGATACTGCGGCTGCGGCGCTACCGGCTGCTGCGGCTGCTGATACTGCGGCTGCGGCGCTACCGGCTGCTGCGGCTGCTGATACTGCGGTTGCGGCGCTACCGGCTGTTGCGGCTGCTGGTACTGTGGCTGAGGCTGCGGCGCTACCGGTTGCTGCGGCTGCTGATACTGCGGCTGCGGCGCTACAGGTTGCTGAACAGGCGTTGACTCGGGCATGACACCCGGCGTGAACAGCGGTTCGTGCGGACCTTCATCAACCAATACTTTCATTGGCGAGAAATCCAGATCGTCCAGTGAGAACGGCTGCGCGCCAGCGGGTTGCTCGCCGGAATAGCGCTGCTGTTGCGAAGCGGCAAACTGGCGGGCTAATTCAGCTTCCGCAGCGGTATCGTCATCTTCTGCCTGTTGAGTATCATGCTGATACGTTTCACCATAACGATGCTGCTGCGACTGCGCAAACTGACGGGCTAACTCGTCCTGATGCATTGCATCTATTTCTTCATCGGTTAGCTGCGCGCCCGTCTCGTACTGATTGCGCTCCGCCTCGCGGGCTTTTTCTTCTGCAATCCTCTGTGACGGCAGCTTAATACCGTACGATGCCAGTTCCCGTCGGGTCGGCACGCGAACGCGGTTCGGACGCGGCAGTTGCGGACCAATCCCCTCTTTCACCTGCGGACGCGGCGCGCCGCCGGTAGCCAGACTAAATGCAGGCGCAGCGGCCGCGGCGCCTGCTGCCAGGGCGCCACTCTTAATACCTGCGTCAAGCGACGCGGCGGCGGCTACCGCTTCCACTGGCGGTATGGACGGCGCGACAGATACCGTAGGTTTGACCGGCACGTTCTCTTTTACCGGCTCCGGAATCGGTTGATACCATGCCGCCAGTTGTTCGCGCTCACGGGCGCGTTTCTCTTCCACCTCTTCAAAATAGTAAAGCGGAGGACGGGCGGGTCTGGTCTCTTCTGTGTCAGGTTCAGGCTCGGTGGCAACCGGCTGTTCGATAACCGGCGGCGGCATGTGGGAAGGTTCAGCCGCTATCGGCTCCGGCTGATAAACCGGCTCCGGCTGATGGGTCGGCTCCGGCTGCCAGTGTTGTTCGGCATCCGGCGCCTGCCATTGCGGCTGTGTTTCCTGCGGCGCAAGAGAGTCATATTCTGCTGCGGTCGCTGGCGTCGCGGCGTATTGCGGCGCGGAAGCGACAGGCACAGGTTGCTGCCACGGCGCACTTTGCGCCTCTTGCGGTTGAGCATATTGCGGATGCGGCTGATACCCCTCCGGCGCAGGCGCGATAACCGGTTCGCCGGTTTGCGGCCTCGGTACGGGCTGCCACTCCACGGTCGGTTGCGCGACAACCGGCTCAGCCCCAGGCATGGGCGGCGTTTGCATTATGGGATCGGCGGACGCTGCCCACGTCTGGGTGACGGCAGTTGCAGCCGCAGCGGCGGCGACCGGTTCGGTGACAGAATGGCCGTTTAACAGCGGATCATATTCATCATATTCCGGCTGCGTCGCACGGTTGCCCGAAAACAGAACGTCGTCGGGATCGGCAGCGACGCCGCGCGCGCTATACTGAATGTCCTCGTCATCATCCATCCGTTTGCCGGAAAAGAGCGCGGCATCGGTCTGACGGCCCCGTGGATTGCTGAATTTTTCAGCCAGTCGCTTACGACGCGCCAACGCGCCGCGCAAAATACGCGCCCGGCGAGATTCACGCTGCACGCCGTCGGTTTCTTCATCGTATTCGTCATCATACTCTTCGTCGTCAACCCACGTATCATCACGCCGGGTACGGTTGCTGGCGAAGGTCAGTATATTAAGCAGCCAGCCGCCTAATTTTTCGGCGATACTGACCCAGGACCAGCCGGTAAAGAGCGTCAGCCCGGCAGCCCAAATACAGAGAAGCATTATCGTTCCGCCGCTACTATGCAACAACGGCTGCAGCGTGGTGCTTAACAGGCTGCCAATTACGCCGCCAGAGGCGAAATACCAGATATCGTCGGCATTAATGGCCGCCAGACCGCAGGAAGTGAGAATCAGCGCCAGCACGCCGATAAGGCGTAGCGACACAGCAAAATAGTCGATGTAATCATCCGTAGACTGATGACGCCACGCAAACCAACACCCGCCGACAATAATGACAGGGATGGTGTAGGCCATTACGCCAAAAATAAAGAACAGTGTATCGGCCAGCCACGCGCCCGGCGCGCCGCCTAAATTATGGATGGGTTCATGCCAGGCGGTTTGCGACCAACTGGGGTCCGAAGGGTTAAAGCTCAACAAGGCCGCCATCAACCAGACGGCAAAAAGGGCAATAAGTATCAACAACGCTTCCAGAAGTCGGCGCCCGCTGCTTAACTTCGTCAATGTGACGTCTTTGTCTTCAGTATATTCCTGGCTCAAAAAAGGCTCTCCAGGTTCCAGGCTTTTCCCGCCCGATGCTAAAACGGACAACAGCACCGGGTTGCCCCGGCACTGTTGCTGTATGGATTAACAGGAGTGTAATCAAACTACAGCGATTTTGCACCTGTTCCGTGTTAGCGTGTCTTAATAACCAGACGATTACTCTGTTTTACCTCTTCCATCACTACGTAAGTTCGGGTGTCGTTCACACCTGGCAAGCGCAGCAACGTCTCTCCCAATAGTTTTCGATACGCTGACATATCCGGTACACGGGTTTTCAACAGGTAGTCGAAATCGCCGGAAACCAAATGACACTCCTGAATCTCTTCAAGCTTTTGCACGGCGGCATTAAACTGTTCAAACACATCCGGCGCGCCGCGATTTAAGGTAATCTCAACGAATACCAGAAGTGACGCATCCAGATAATGCGGGTTCAACAGCGCCGTATAGCCCTGGATAAACCCCTGTCGCTCCAGCCGACGCACACGCTCAAGGCAAGGTGTCGGCGAAAGTCCTACTCGTTTAGAAAGCTCGACGTTGGAAATACGCCCATCCTTTTGCAGTTCATTAAGAATGTTACGATCGATACGGTCGAGATCTTTGCCAGGGCGCTTCTTGCTATCTACCATTATTATTGTCTCTCTGTATTCCTTCCCTACTCCTGCCTGACTCTACTCACATCACTGTTCAGAGTCGCTGCCCATCACGATAGACCGAAACCCAGAGGGATTAACGGCGCGCAATGCCTGGTCTATGGTGAGAAGACCGTTGCCTCGCGGCAGCTATCGACATCACGAATGGCGTCTGTCCACGCCATGCGTAGATTTCACTAGCCCGGTAAACATGGTATTTACATGCATGATTATGCAGCACATACATAACACAGTTTTTTCTTCCTCGAATGTTTTCGCAAAACAGCAGGTGATTGTCAAAGCAAAACATCGATTTTTAGTACAACATGCCAGTTATTCATTAGAGAGGGCGGTAAACTGTCATTTCGTCACCTTATAAGTTACCGATTTTAATTAAAGTTTGTGATGATAACGTCGCTGTCGCGGCCGTTCATCGGTTCATGCTATTACACATATTGTTAACAAAATCGTTATGCTCTTTTTTTACGTCTGTAAATTCCCTACAATTCTGCTCATTGTCTGCCAACAACTATGGGGATCTCATGGGCACGACCAAACACAGTAAGCTGCTTATTCTGGGCTCAGGACCGGCGGGATATACCGCGGCGGTGTATGCCGCGCGCGCAAATTTACAGCCGGTACTTATTACCGGTATGGAAAAAGGCGGTCAACTGACTACCACGACGGAAGTGGAAAACTGGCCCGGCGATCCAAACGATTTGACCGGCCCGCTGCTGATGGAACGCATGCATGAACATGCGGCAAAATTTGAAACCGAGATAATTTTTGATCACATCAACAACGTGGATCTGCAAAATCGTCCGTTCCGTCTGACAGGTGACAGCGCAGAGTACACTTGTGATGCGTTGATCATTGCGACCGGCGCTTCCGCGCGCTATCTGGGGCTGCCATCGGAAGAAGCCTTTAAAGGGCGCGGCGTTTCCGCCTGCGCAACCTGCGACGGTTTCTTCTACCGCAATCAGAAAGTAGCGGTGATCGGCGGCGGCAACACCGCGGTTGAAGAAGCGCTTTATCTGTCCAACATCGCTTCGGAAGTGCACCTTATCCATCGCCGTGACGGTTTCCGTGCTGAAAAAATCCTCATTAAGCGCCTGATGGATAAAGTCGAAAATGGCAATATCATTCTGCACACCAACCGGACGCTGGAAGAAGTGACCGGCGATCAGATGGGCGTCACCGGTCTGCGTCTTCGCGACACGCAGCAGAGCGATAATATCGAGACGCTGGACATCGCCGGACTTTTCGTAGCCATCGGTCATAGCCCAAACACGGCGCTCTTCGAAGGCCAGCTTGAGCTGGAAAATGGTTATATCAAAGTTCAGTCCGGCACCCATGGCAACGCCACACAAACCAGCATCCCTGGCGTATTCGCGGCGGGTGACGTCATGGATCATATTTACCGTCAGGCGATCACCTCTGCAGGTACGGGCTGTATGGCGGCGCTGGATGCTGAACGCTATCTCGATGGTCTGGCCGACGCGAGCAAATAGTTTTTACAAATCAGTAACAAAAGTAAAAAAGGCGACTATAAGTCGCCTTTATTTTTGCGTCGTTGTAACATTGCCCTGCCTGAAATTCCAATAACTCACCTGCTAAGCGTGCAATGAATAAAACCCGTCAAAAAGAGCTGACCCGCTGGTTAAAACAGCAAAGCGTAATCTCCCAACGGTGGTTGAATATTTCCCGCCTGTTGGGGTTCATGAGTGGCGTATTAATTGTCGCTCAGGCCTGGATCATGGCGCGTATCCTGCAACATATGATCATGGAGAACATTCCACGGGAAGCGCTGTTGCTCCCTTTTATCCTGCTGATACTGGTCTTTGTCCTCCGCGCCTGGGTGGTGTGGTTGCGCGAGCGCGTCGGTTTTCATGCCGGACAGCATATTCGCTTTGAGATCCGCCGTCAGGTGTTGGATCGTCTGCAGCAAGCCGGCCCTGTCTGGATTCAGGGCAAGCCCGCCGGTAGCTGGGCGACGCTGGTGTTGGAGCAGATTGACGATATGCATGACTATTATGCGCGCTATCTGCCGCAAATGGCGCTTGCCGTTTGCGTACCGCTCTTAATCGTGGCGGCGATTTTCCCGTCAAACTGGGCGGCGGCGCTGATTCTGCTGGGCACCGCCCCGCTCATTCCCCTATTTATGGCAATGGTGGGGATGGGCGCGGCTGACGCCAACCGCCGCAATTTCCTGGCGCTTGCCCGGCTAAGCGGCCATTTTCTTGACCGTCTGCGCGGGATGGAAACGCTGCGAATTTTCGGTCGTGGAGAAGCGGAAACCGAAAGCATTCGCGCAGCATCGCAGGATTTTCGTCAGCGCACGATGGAAGTACTGCGCCTCGCCTTTTTATCTTCCGGCGTGCTGGAATTTTTCACCTCGCTTTCTATTGCGCTGGTCGCCGTTTATTTTGGCTTCTCTTACCTGGGCGAACTGAACTTTGGTCATTACGGTACCGGCGTGACGCTCGCCGCCGGGTTCCTCGCCTTGATCCTCGCGCCGGAGTTTTTCCAGCCGTTACGCGACCTCGGCACGTTTTACCATGCTAAGGCGCAGGCGGTTGGCGCGGCGGATAGTCTGAAGACGTTTCTGGAAACACCCCTCGCCCACCCGGCGCGCGGCGAAGTTGAGCTGGCGGAAAACGAACCTGTAACCATTGACGCAGTCAATCTTATTATCACCTCGCCAGAAGGCAAAACGCTTGCCGGGCCGCTGAATTTCTCATTAGCGGCAGGAGAACGCGCCGTCCTGGTAGGACGCAGCGGTTCCGGTAAAAGCTCTCTGTTGAATGTATTATCCGGTTTTCTCTCCTATCAGGGCTCTTTGCGTATTAACGGTGTCGAGCTTCGCGATCTCTCGCCGGAATCCTGGCGCCAGCATCTCTCCTGGGTCGGACAAAACCCGCAATTACCTGCAGCGACGCTACGCGAAAATGTATTACTGGCGCGCCCGGACGCCAGCGAGCAGGAACTTTATGCCGCGCTTGACGCCGCATGGGTAAGCGAGTTTTTACCGCTGCTGCCGCAGGGAGTAGACACCCCGCTCGGCAATCATGCCAGCAGACTTTCCGTCGGCCAGGCACAGCGTGTAGCGGTCGCCCGCGCGCTACTTAATCCCTGTCAACTGCTACTGCTGGATGAACCGGCGGCAAGCCTGGACGCTCACAGCGAGCAACGCGTCATGCAGGCGTTAAAAGCGGCGTCAAAACGCCAGACCACATTAATGGTGACGCATCAGTTGGAAGATCTCGCCGACTGGGACGCTATCTGGGTTATGCAAGATGGCGCGATTGTCGAACAAGGCAGCTATGCCGAACTCAGCGCCGCCAACGGCGCTTTTGCGACGTTATTGGCTCACCGTCAGGAGGATATTTAAATGCGCGCGCTACTCCCTTATCTGACGCTTTATAAACGCCACAAATGGATGCTAACGCTGGGAATTGCGCTGGCAATCCTGACCCTGCTTGCCAGTATCGGGCTGCTGACGCTTTCCGGCTGGTTCCTGTCCGCGTCCGCTATCGCAGGCTTCGCGGGAATTTACAGTCTTAACTATATGCTCCCGGCGGCCGGCGTGCGCGGCGCGGCCATTACCCGTACCGCCGGTCGTTATTTTGAACGTCTGGTAAGTCATGACGCCACGTTCCGCGTGCTGCAACATCTGCGTATTTATACCTTCAGCAAACTTTTACCGCTCTCCCCCGCGGGTCTGGCGCGTTATCAGCAAGGTGAACTGCTGAACCGCATCGTTGCCGACGTCGACACGCTGGACCATCTCTATTTGCGCGTCATCTCCCCGCTGGTCGGCGCTTTTGTAGTGATTATGATTGTCACCCTGGGGCTTAGCGTTCTCGACGTGACGCTGGCGATCACGCTGGGCGGCATTATGCTGTTGACGCTGTTTATTATGCCGCCGGTGTTTTATCGCGCCGGCAAAAATACCGGCCAAAATCTGACGCATCTACGAGGTCAGTATCGCCAGCAGCTCACGTCATGGTTACAGGGCCAGGCGGAACTCACCATTTTTGGCGCCAGCAAACGCTATCGGGCGCAAATGGAAGCCACCGAATTACAATGGCATGAGGCCCAACGCCGACAGTCTGAACTCACCGCCTTATCGCAGGCGTTAATGCTGCTGATTGGTGCGCTGGCGGTGATGTTAATGTTGTGGATGGCCTCCGGCGGCGTTGGCGGCAATACGCAGCCCGGCGCGCTCATCGCGCTGTTTGTCTTCTGCGCGCTGGCGGCTTTCGAGGCGCTTGCGCCCGTTACCGGCGCATTCCAGCATCTGGGGCAGGTTATCGCCTCTGCGCTTCGTATCACTGAATTAACGGAGCAAAAACCGGAGGTGACCTTTCCGCAAGCAGAAACTCCCGCGCCGGAAAAGGTCACACTCACCCTGCGGGACGTTTCGTTTCGTTATCCCGACCAGCCGATTAATGCGCTCAATGCCCTCTCATTACAGGCTAATCCTGGCGAGCATGTCGCTATTCTGGGGCGTACCGGCTGCGGAAAATCAACGCTGTTGCAGCTACTCACCCGCGCCTGGGCCCCGCAACAAGGCAAAATTCTGCTCAACGATCTTCCGCTATCCTCGCTGAGCGAATCCGCCTTACGCCGGACTATCAGCGTGGTGCCGCAGCGTGTCCACCTGTTCAGCGCCACGCTGCGTGATAATTTATTACTGGCGGCGCCCAATGCCAGCGACGAAGCCCTTTCCGACATGCTGCGTCGCGTCGGCCTCGAAAATCTGCTCGAAGATAGTGGGCTTAATAGCTGGCTCGGCGAAGGCGGTCGTCTGCTATCCGGCGGCGAACTTCGTCGCCTGGCCATCGCCCGCGCGCTGTTGCACGATGCCCCGTTGATGCTGTTGGATGAGCCTACTGAGGGGCTGGATGCGACCACCGAGAGCGAAATGCTGGAATTACTTGCCGATGTGATGCGCGAGAAAACCATCCTGATGGTGACTCACCGTTTGCGCGGCCTGGCCCGTTTTGATCAAATCATCGTAATGGACGACGGGCGCATCATTGAGCGAGGCACTCATGCAGAATTGTTAGCCGGACAAGGGCGCTATTATCAGTTTAAACAACGTCTGTAAGCTATTATTGAACGATCCGACTTGCGTACTGGAGTTTCGCCGTCATGCGTCTGGTTCAGCTTTCCCGACATTCTATCGCCTTCCCTTCGCCGGAAGGCGCTTTACGCGAGCCTAACGGTTTACTGGCGCTGGGCGGCGATCTCAGCCCTGCCCGGTTGTTAATGGCCTATCAGCACGGGATTTTCCCGTGGTTTTCGCCGGGCGACCCGATTCTGTGGTGGTCGCCCGATCCGCGCGCCGTGCTGTGGCCTGAAAAGTTTCACCTCAGTCGCAGCATGAAGCGCTTTCACAACGCATCCCCTTACCGCGTGACGCTCAATTACGCTTTCGACCGGGTCATTGATGGATGCGCCAATCACCGTGACGAAGGCACCTGGATAACGCGTGGTATTGAGGAAGCCTATCGCCGATTACATGAATTGGGCCACGCGCACTCCATTGAAGTGTGGCGCGATCGGGAACTGGTCGGCGGGATATATGGCGTCTCGCAGGGGGCGCTATTTTGCGGCGAATCGATGTTTAGCCGCCAGGAGAATGCCTCTAAAACCGCACTGCTGGTTTTTTGCGCTGAATTTATCCGTCACGGCGGTAAACTTATTGATTGTCAGGTACTTAATAATCATACCGCCTCGCTCGGCGCCATTGAAATTCTACGTCGTGACTACCTCGATCACCTCGCGGCCTTACGCCAACAGCCGCTGGCCTCCCGTTTTTGGGTGCCGCGGACATTATTTTTGCCCCGGAAGTGAATGTTTTCGGCACATTTTTTATTGGGGTGTTATAATTGCTGCCGCAGAATTGGTTTAGCTCATTATCCCGCAGCCCGTTGTCAGGTAACGCCCATCGTTTATTTCACCGTTCCCTTATATGTTGCGCTTATGTCGATACATCAGGCGGTAGTATCAGGGAAAAAGTGTATAACGCGGCGTTGTCGTGTGTCGCGGAATCATGTGCTAAACCTGGTTTGCTGTGTTTTAAACGCACAAATCTTTACTTATCAAAAGAAGTTCGGCATTATCTTGCCGGTTCAAATTATGGTAGTGATACCCCAGAGGATTAGATGGCCAAAGAAGACAATATTGAAATGCAAGGTACCGTTCTCGAAACGTTACCTAATACCATGTTCCGCGTAGAGTTAGAAAACGGTCACGTGGTTACTGCACACATCTCCGGTAAAATGCGTAAGAACTACATCCGCATCCTGACGGGCGACAAAGTGACCGTTGAGCTGACCCCGTACGACCTGAGCAAAGGCCGCATTGTCTTCCGTAGTCGCTAATTGTCTCCTCACGCCCTGAAGGGCGGCTGGATAAAAGGTCGGTTTAACCGGCCTTTTTTGCGTCCATTAAGTCGATGAATGACGAGCAGGTTACTCTTCCACCATCCGCGCATACTCTTCCGTCAAAAAATCGACCAACGCGCGTACGGAAGGTAATAATCCTCGCCGGGATGGGAACACAGCATGAATAACCTCCCGCCGGGGCTCCCACTCTTCCAGCACCGCGACCAGTTCACCGGCGGCCAGTTGTTCTTTCACCATTAAGACAGGTAACTGCACAAGCCCCACGCCCGCCATCGCCGCCTCGCGTAGCGCCAACATGTCTGTAGTAATCATACGCGGGGTAAAATGGACTTCCGCACGCGCGCCCTGCGGGCCGTAAAGTTCCCAGCGGTGGATATGCTTGCCGGATGCAAGACTTAGCCCTGGCCAATGACTCAACTCCGCCGGCGCGGAAGGGATTCCCATCCGTGCGATAAGATCCGGGCTGGCAAACAGGCGATGCCCTCTGTCAGCCAGGACGCGCATCACCAGGTCGCTATCTTCAAACGGGCGCGGCCTGACGCGAATCGCCACATCCACCCCCTCCCCTACGACGTCCACCCGACGATTGGTCGCTTCAAGCTGTAGCGAAACATCAGGATAACGCGCCATAAACTTCGCCAGCATTGGGCCGATGTGTACATGCAGCAGCGTCACCGGGCAGGTCAGCTTCACGATACCGCGAGGCTCTACCTGCAATGCGGCAATGGCATCCTGCGCCGCCTGAGCTTCCACCAGCATCGCTTTACAGTGCTCATAGAATGTTTGTCCCACTTCGGTAACGTTAAACTGCCGGGTGGTTCGCTGAATCAATCGCACGCCCAGCCGTTCCTCCAGTTGCGCAATACGCCGGCTCAGTTTTGATTTTGGTTCATCAAGCGCACGCCCCGCCGCGGCAAACCCACCCTCTTCGACCACATGCACAAACCACGCAAAATCATTGAGATCCGTTTTTATCATTACATTGTCCTATTAATGGAACGGTATGAGCCATTTTAGCCACTACCGAAGCTTTTGTCATGAATATAAGCTTATTCACATCAAGACAACGCCACTGAGGAGAACACCATGAAACAGATTACAGGCGTCTATACCGCACCTCGCCCGCACTGGGTTGGCGATGGATTTCCGGTTCGTTCACTCTTTTCTTATCAGTCACATGCGCAGCAGTTGAGTCCCTTCCTGCTGCTGGATTATGCCGGGCCGCACACATTTACGCCGGGTAATGAAAAACGCGGCGTTGGGGAGCATCCACACCGCGGTTTCGAGACCGTGACGATTGTTTATAGTGGCGAAGTCGAGCATCGGGACTCTACCGGTCGCGGCGGCGTTATCGGCCCGGGCGACGTTCAGTGGATGACCGCAGGCGCAGGCATTTTGCATGAAGAGTTCCATTCCGACGCGTTTACCCGTCGGGGCGGCGAACTGGAAATGGTGCAGTTGTGGGTTAACCTTCCAATGAAGGACAAAATGACCACCCCGGGTTATCAAAGCATTACCCACGATGTTATCCCGACCGTTACGTTACCGGATGACGCCGGAGTCGTGCGGGTCATTGCAGGGCGTTATGAAGAGACAAAAGGCCCGGCGCACACTTTCTCGCCGCTCAATGTCTGGGATATGCGCCTGCAACGCAATCGCCAGCTTACATTGGCACAGCCGGAAGGATGGAGCACCGCGCTGGTGGTACTGAAAGGCAATATCACGGTGAACGGCACGACGCCGGTCAACGAAGCGCAACTGGTGGTATTGAGCCAGCAAGGGAAAACGCTGCACCTTGAGGCCAGCAGCGACGCCAGCGTATTGCTGTTATCAGGCGAGCCGCTGAATGAACCGATTGTGGGTTACGGCCCATTTGTTATGAACACGAAACAAGAGATCGCAGAAGCAGTCCGCGATTTCAACTCCGGCCGTTTTGGCCAAATCTGAAAACATGAAGGAGAACACGATGTCAAGTCCTGCTAATTTTAATGGTTTGCGCCCGGTAATTGATGTTAACGATTCCGTGATGCTTTTAATCGATCATCAAAGCGGTCTTTTCCAGACCGTAGGCGATATGCCAATGCCGGAATTACGCGCTCGCGCCGCGGCGTTGGCGAAGATGGCGACGTTAGCGAAAATGCCGGTCATTACCACGGCATCCGTACCGCAAGGTCCGAACGGCCCGCTGATCCCGGAGATCCACGCTAATGCGCCACATGCGCAGTACATTGCGCGTAAAGGTGAAATTAACGCCTGGGATAACGAAGATTTCGTTAAGGCGGTAAAAGCGACGGGTCGTAAGACGCTGATCATTGCCGGGACGATTACCAGCGTGTGCATGGCATTCCCGGCCATTAGCGCGGTAGCGGAAGGTTATAAGGTATTTGCCGTGATCGACGCATCCGGTACCTACAGTAAGATGGCGCAGGAGATCACCCTGGCGCGTATCGTACAGGCTGGCGTCGTACCGATGGATACTGCCGCAGTCGCCTCTGAGCTGCAAGGCACCTGGAACCGTGAAGACGCCGCCGCGTGGGCCGACGTTTATACTCAGGTATTCCCGGCCTATCAACTGCTGATAGAAAGCTACAGCAAAGCGCAGGATGTGGTGAAAAACAACGAAATGTTGGATTCACAGCGCTAATTTGCCTCCCCGCGCCAGTTTGGGCGGGGATTATGTCTATTGCATGAGCAAACGACAGTGAATATGTAAATTCTGCTTGACCGTTTTAGCGCAACTCCCTATAGTAGCGCCCCGTTGCCCCCCAAGCGGTCAGGCAGCAATACAATATGGTGAGGTGTCCGAGTGGCTGAAGGAGCACGCCTGGAAAGTGTGTATACGGCAACGTATCGGGGGTTCGAATCCCCCCCTCACCGCCATATTCAAGAAAGAGCTCGTACGAAAGTACGGGCTTTTGTATCTAAACTTCTTGTTTTTACTGTGATTTTCCTGATGAAAGGTTTGTTTTTGGACCTTTGGTTGCTACACCAAACTTACTATAGATTGTGTAAAACAGCCCTACTTCCCTACCTGAAACGCTTTAGAAAAGTTTGCATAAGTATCTCTCGGTAGTAAAAAAGCACCGAGTTCCTCTGTCTGATGCTGCTGTTGATTTGTTAAAAGATTTACCACGATTAAAAGATAACAATCATGTATTCCCTGCCCCTCGCGCTGAAACACTTTCTGATATGTCGTTATTGGCTGTATTGAAACGAATGGGATATATCGACTTAACGCAACATGGCTTCCGTTCTACTTTCCGTGAGTGGGCTGGTGAAGCAACGGATTATCAACGTGAGGTTATTGAACATGCGTTGGCGCACCAGTTGGCAGATAAGGCTGAAGCAGCGTATCAGCGTGGGACGTTATGGCCTAAACGGGTGGCGTTGATGGATGATTGGACGGGGTATAGCACTGCCAACAGCTAAGCTACCTGTACGAAAGCATTATCGTTGATAACAACGTAGAAAGTGTGATGCTAATAGCATTCGCTTTCGAAAATGTGATAAGTAATAATTTCATACTGAACTATTTCTTATATAATTATTATCATGATTTGCAAATTACATAACCCACTCAAGGAGAGGTTATGCCCGGACTGATAGGCTACTGGAAGCAACTTCCCGCCAAAGATGAATATATTAAAAAACACAATATGAGCAAAATATCCTGCTACAGTTGTGGTCACGAGAAATTCAGCGATGTTGGTTTGATACAGGTATGGGATAATCACAGAAGAATTCTTTGTGCTAAGTGTAAGACTACTCTTTTCAGAGAAGAGGATTAGTTTTTTTGGCATTGGTAACAGCGGCTTCAGCATCCCTTTTCACGCAGCGGGTCGGGCTTTTTTTTCGCATTTGACCCGTCGATTACCGGATGATGACGCAATTTACAAGCGCCTTGTCCGCCTACCGCGAGCACAACGCCATCAGGCTAACTATTAGCCGGCGTAAAAAAACCGGGCGCTAAGGCCCGGTTTGTACGGCAGTGAAACGAAGATTAATGCGCGGCTTCCGGCTTGTGCTTTTGCGCACTCTGGAAGCCATACGTCAACGCATTTTTCTCTTTATCCAGCGCGACGGTGACCTGTCCGCCATCAACCAGCGATCCAAACAGCAACTCATTGGCCAGCGGTTTTTTCAGGTTATCCTGAATCACACGCGCCATCGGTCGTGCGCCCATCGCCCGGTCATAGCCCTTTTCCGCCAGCCAGTCGCGCGCTTCCTGACTGACTTCCAGAGAGACGCCTTTCTGATCCAACTGAGCCTGCAACTCGACGATAAACTTATCGACAACCTGATGAATCACCTCGCCAGACAGATGATCGAACCAAATAATGTTGTCGAGACGGTTACGGAACTCCGGCGTAAACACTTTCTTGATCTCGCCCATCGCATCGGTACTGTTGTCCTGATGAATAAGACCAATAGATTTACGTTCGGTTTCTCGCACGCCGGCGTTGGTGGTCATCACCAGCACCACGTTGCGGAAATCCGCCTTACGGCCATTGTTATCGGTCAGCGTACCGTTATCCATCACCTGCAGCAGCAGGTTAAAGACATCCGGGTGCGCTTTTTCGATCTCATCCAGCAACAGCACCGCATGAGGATGCTTAATCACCGCATCCGTCAGCAGCCCGCCCTGGTCGAAACCGACGTATCCCGGAGGCGCGCCGATCAAACGGCTCACCGTATGACGCTCCATATATTCGGACATATCGAAGCGCAACAGCTCAATACCCAGCGCTTTTGAAAGCTGTACCGTAACTTCAGTTTTCCCTACGCCAGTTGGCCCGGCGAACAAGAATGAGCCGACAGGTTTATGCTCATGGCCCAGACCGGCACGACTCATCTTAATAGCTTCGGTCAGCGCCTCAATCGCGTTATCCTGGCCGAAGACCAGCATTTTCAGACGATCGCCCAGGTTCTTCAGCGTATCGCGATCGCTCTGCGAGACGCTCTTTTCAGGAATTCGCGCAATTCGCGCCACTACGGACTCAATATCCGCCACGTTGACCGTTTTCTTACGTTTGCTCACCGGCATCAGACGCGCCCGAGCGCCCGCTTCGTCAATCACGTCAATGGCTTTATCCGGCAGATGGCGGTCATTGATATATTTTACCGCCAACTCGACCGCCGCACGCACCGCTTTCGCGGTATAACGCACGTCGTGGTGCGCTTCGTACTTAGGTTTCAAGCCGTTGATAATTTGCACCGTCTCTTCCACCGAAGGCTCGGTAATATCAATTTTCTGGAAACGGCGCGCTAATGCACGGTCTTTCTCAAAAATATTGCTGAATTCCTGATAGGTCGTTGAGCCGATCACCCGGATCTTGCCGCTGGAAAGCAGCGGTTTAATCAGATTTGCCGCATCCACCTGTCCGCCCGACGCCGCGCCAGCGCCGATAATGGTATGGATTTCATCGATAAACAGGATGCTGTTGGTATCCTGCTCAAGCTGTTTCAGCAACGCCTTAAACCGTTTTTCAAAATCGCCGCGGTATTTGGTGCCCGCCAGCAGCGAACCGATATCCAGAGAGTAAATGGTGCAATCGGCCATCACTTCCGGCACATCGCCCTGCACGATACGCCAGGCCAGCCCTTCGGCAATCGCCGTTTTGCCGACGCCGGATTCCCCTACCAGCAACGGGTTATTTTTACGGCGACGACACAAGACCTGGATCGCGCGTTCAAGTTCTTTTTCACGACCAATCAGCGGATCGATGCCGCCCACGCGAGCAAGTTGGTTAAGATTCGTCGTGAAGTTTTCCATACGTTCCTCCCCGCCAGCTTGTTCGTCGCCAGTTGGCTGATTGCCGAGATCGGAAGATTGGCTCGGTTCGTCTTTTCGCGTCCCGTGAGAAATAAAGTTCACGATATCCAGACGGCTCACTTCATGCTTGCGCAGCAGATAAGCCGCCTGTGATTCCTGTTCGCTAAAGATAGCCACCAGCACATTCGCGCCAGTCACTTCACTACGCCCGGAAGACTGAACATGGAAGACGGCACGCTGCAGGACACGCTGGAAACTTAACGTCGGCTGCGTATCACGCTCTTCTTCACTGGCAGGCAGTACGGGTGTGGTTTGTTCAATGAAGGCTTCGAGTTCCTGACGGAGCGCCACCAGATCCACGGAGCATGCTTCCAGCGCTTCGCGAGCCGATGGGTTGCTGAGCAGCGCCAGCAACAGATGCTCGACGGTCATAAACTCATGACGGTGCTCGCGCGCTCTGGCGAAAGCCATGTTTAAACTGAGTTCCAGTTCTTGATTGAGCATAGGCACCTCCCCCAATTTTTATACCTGCATTCAGGCTTTTTCCAGCGTACACAGCAACGGATGCTCGTTCTCCCTTGCATACTTGTTCACCATCGCCACTTTGGTTTCCGCCACCTCGGCGGTGAACACGCCGCAGATGGCTTTGCCTTGATAGTGAACTGCAAGCATCAATTGCGTTGCACGTTCTACATCATAAGAAAAGAATTTTTGTAACACGTCAATAACAAACTCCATCGGAGTGTAATCATCATTGACTAATATCACTTTATACATAGATGGCGGTTTTAGCGCGTCGCGCACGCTATCTTCCACCAACTGGTCAAAATCCAGCCAATCGTTCGTCTTACCCATTGTCAGTCGTCATTATCGGTTACGGTTGTCGGCAGGAAAATCTGCCGCTGACCAGAGTCTATGCACACAATCAATCTACCTCAATTGATAGATAACTAACATCTATCAGTACCATCCGCGACATCTGTCACATTCCCGGCAATAGCGTTAACTGCTTCAAATTTTTGATTCATTTTTACCCGATCCCCCCTGCCTGATGCTTGACGCCTCGCCTGATTTCTCTAAATTGTAATGTCGAGAGTTGGTGAGGTTTTGAACAGCCCCCACTCCGTCACCGGTTCATTCCATCTTACTTATATAAGATTTACGAAGGATGTCGAAGCATGGAAACGGGTACTGTAAAGTGGTTCAACAATGCCAAAGGGTTTGGTTTCATCTGCCCTGAAGGCGGCGGCGAGGATATTTTCGCCCATTATTCCACCATTCAAATGGATGGTTACAGAACGCTTAAAGCCGGACAGTCTGTCCGGTTTGATGTCCACCAGGGGCCAAAAGGCAATCACGCCAGCGTCATCGTGCCCATCGAAGCAGAGGCCGTTGCATAGCTCCTCTGTCTCATTGTGTACATCCAGGAGGCAAAATGCCAGCCCGATCGGCTGGCATTTTTATTTAACGCCAGTGCCTGATAGCGACACTGTTGCATCTTATCAGGCCGACAAATGACGTCAGCGAGATTACTCCCTTACCAGCGCATCCACCGGGTCCAGTCGCGCCGCGTTTCTCGCCGGTAGCCAGCCAAACAGTATCCCGGTAAACGTCGAACATAAAAACGCGCTCGCCAGCGCAGTCAGTGAAAAACCGATCTCCCAGCCGGGCAGGAAAAGCTGTAGCATAAATGCGATGAACATCGACAAGCTAATCCCCAGCGCTCCCCCAACCAGGCAAACCAGCACCGCTTCAATAAGAAACTGCTGTAGCACATCGCTGGCGCGCGCGCCTACCGCCATACGGATGCCGATTTCACGCGTTCGCTCGGTGACGGAAACCAGCATAATATTCATAACGCCAATGCCGCCGACAACCAGCGAAATGACGGCCACCAGCGTCAGAAATAACTGAAGAGTATAGGTGGTTTTTTCAGCCGTTTTCAGAACGCTGTCCATATTCCAGGTGAAGAAGTCTTTTTTACCGTGGCGTAAGGTGAGCAGGCGGGTAAGCTGCTGTTCAGCCTGATCGCTATCAACGCCATCTTTCACACGAACGGTGATCGAGTTAAGCCATGACTGACCCATTATGCGATCTGACATCGTGCTATAGGGCAACCAAACTTGCAACAGATTGCTATTGCCGTACATGGACGGTTTCTCTTCCGCCACGCCAATAACAATAACCGGCATATTACCCACCAGCACCACTTCCCCTACGACATTCGCTTTATTTGGAAATAGCTGGCGTCGCGTGTTGGCATCCAGCACCACCACCTGCGCGCGATCCTGTTGCTGTACAGCATTGAAGGTGTTCCCCTCCCTAAAGGACATGCCGTAAACGTTAAAATAATCGCCACTGACGCCATTAGCATTTACGGCAATATCAATATTGCCATAGCGAAGACGTAAGCTCTTTGAAACGCTGGGCGTCGCAGAGTTAACCCACGGCTGTTTCTGAATAGCGACCAGATCGTCATATTTCAGCGCCTGTCGATACTGCGGATTGTCGTCGCCAAAATCTTTGCCTGGATGAATATCAATCGTGTTAGTGCCCATAGCGCGGATATCCGCCAGTACCATCTGTTTTGCGGCGTCGCCGACCACCACAATCGACACCACCGACGCAATACCGATAATAATTCCCAGCATGGTCAGTAAAGTACGCATTTTGTTAGCGGCCATCGCTAACCACGCCATTGACAGCGCTTCGCGAAAGCTGCTGGCAAATTGCCGCCAGCCGGGAGCCGTATTAACTACGGCAGCGTCAACGCCCTGTTCGCGTTTCTTTTCCTCCGCGGGCGGATTATGGACAATCTTGCCATCGTGAATTTCAATAATCCGCTCCGCCTGGGCGGCAATCAGCGGATCGTGCGTCACAATGATCACCGTATGTCCGCGATCGCGCAGTTGGCGCAAAATCGCCATCACCTCTTCGCCGGAATGGCTATCCAGCGCGCCGGTCGGCTCATCCGCCAGAATCACCTGTCCGCCGTTCATCAGCGCGCGGGCAATACTGACACGCTGCTGCTGTCCGCCAGAAAGCTGTGAAGGCGGGTAATCGACGCGATCGCTTAATCCCAGCCGCAGAAGTAACTCTCTGGCGCGCGCCTGGCGTTTTTTGCGTTCAATGCCGGCGTAGACGGCGGGGATTTCAACATTTTGCGCTGCCGTTAAATGCGACAACAGATGGTAGCGCTGAAAGATAAAGCCAAAATGCTCACACCGCAGCTGCGCCAGCGCGTCCGGGTCCAGCGTCGAGACGTCCCGCCCCGCCACCCGATAAGTGCCGCTGGTCGGTTTATCCAGGCACCCGAGGATATTCATCAGCGTTGATTTTCCAGAACCGGAAACGCCGACGATCGCCACCATCTCCCCGGCGTGGATTTGCAGGGAGATATCTTTCAACACCGCCACCTGCTCTTCTCCGGAGGGGTAGCTGCGACTCACATTGCGCAGTTCAAGCAATGCCGTCATGGCGTCGCTCCTGGCCTGCTCTCACCGATGATCACCTCACCGCCCGCTTCCAGACCTTTAACCACTTCTACGTCTGTATCGTTACGCTCGCCAATGACCACTTCGCGCTCACGTTTTTCACCGTTACGCAACAGCGCCACTTTATAACGATTGCCGCCCACCGGTTCGCCAAGCGCGGCGAGAGGAATAATCAGCACATTTTTGACATCCATGAGTTGAATATAAACCTGTGCGGTCATATCAAGACGCAAGATTCTTTTGGGATTCGGCACTTCAAACCGGGCGTAATAAAAAATAGCGTCGTTGATCTTTTTCGGCGTCGGCAGAATATCTTTTAAAACGCCTTCATAGCGCGTTTGCGGATCGCCTGCAATGGTGAACCATGCTTTCTGCCCCGCCCGAAGATGGATCACGTCCGCTTCCGAGACCTGCGCTTTTACCAGCATGGTGCTCATATCCGCCAGCGTCAGAATATTGGGCGCCTGCTGAGCTGCAATCACCGTTTGTCCTTGCAGGGTAGTGATTTGCGTCACTTCCCCCGCCATGGGGGCGACAATACGGGTATATTCCAGGTTGGTTTTCGCGGTGTCCAACGAGGCCCGATTACGTTTGATCTGGGCATCTATGGTGCCAATACGCGCCTGTTTAACCGACATCTCCGTCACCGCGGTATCCAGATCCTGTTGCGATACCGCCTGAGTCTTAGCTAACTGCTGCTGGCGCGCCAGCGTAACCCGCGCCAGCTTTAACTCAGCGGCTGCCTGCTGACGCTCCGCGTTCAGCTCCATCAGGGTGGCCTCGACCTCTTTTATCTGGTTCTCCGCCTGATCTGGGTCAATCACGCCGAGTAGCTGATCTTTTTTAACGTTATCGCCAATGGAGACCAGCAGCGTTTTCAACTGGCCGCTCACCTGCGCGCCGACATCCACTTTACGCAACGCGTCCAGTTTTCCAGTCGCCAGTACACTCTGTTCAAGATCGCCTGGCCGCACGATTAATGTCTGATAAGTTGGCAGCGGGGCATTTATCATTCGCCAGCCAGCCATCCCCCCCACTAAAAGAATTAAAATAATGACCAGATAACGCTTTTTAAATTTCTTTCCCTTAGCACGCATAGAAACCCTGACGGCAAAATTTTAACCAGAAAGTAAACCGTATCTAAACAAACCTGACGCAATAAAGATAGCGCCGGCTGTATTGACGATTGGTTAATGTTTCCTGTGGTTCAATCTCGACAATCTTATGTCGCGGATTACGATCATGACACAGCTTACAGATAATACCTGGTACACTTCAGATTACATCTCTCCTTTACAATTATTTATTCGTCTGACGCGCGGGCAATTACAGCCAGGAAAATTCTGGCGTAAAGCCAGCTTTCGTCGCAAGTTTTTAATCCGCTCATTAGTCATGCCGCGTGCGACCAGCCAATTACTGACCAATCTCACCCAATGGCCGGAGTTAAATACGTTACTTGCTCGTCAGCCGCGTTTGCCTATTCGGCTACATCGTCCTTATATGGCTGTAAATATTAAACGCGATTTCGCCTTAGATGCGCTGTGTTTTCATTATCAACAGATGCGCCAACTTTTATCGCGGGAACAACAAGTTAGCTATTTAAGTCAGTATGGCCTGAATCTTGCTAAATTTGAAACTAAAACCGGCGAGTTGTTTCAACTTGATTTAGTCAGTCTGGTCTCACTGGATAAAGAAGGTGAAAGCACTATTGTTGTTCGCGACGCACAGTTACGTATTCTGGCAGAGATCACATTTACCCTGTGTCGCTTTAACCAACAACGCACACTATTTATCGGCGGATTACAGGGCGCGGCAAACGACGTCCCTCACGAAATTATCCAGCAGGCGACCAAAGCCTGCCATGGTCTTTTTCCCAAACGCATCGTGATGGAGGCTCTCTGTCAGTTTGCGCAAGTCTTTCAGGCAGAAAAGATTATAGCCGTGAGTAACGATGCGCACGTTTACCGTAGCTGGCGATACATGGATAAAAAGACGCAAATGCATGCCGACTATGACGCGTTTTGGGAATCGTTAGGCGGTGAAAGAATTAAAGGAAATTACTATGCGCTGCCGCTGGCGATCGCCCGAAAAAGCGAAGCGGAGATCGCCAGTAAAAAACGGGCCGAGTATCGCCGCCGCTATGCGTTACTCGATAGCGTCGTCGAACAGGTTCCGGCCACATTCAAACGTTAATCCGCCCGGCCCCGCGCCAGCCAAACCACGCGCGAGAACATCTTTCTGAACAGCGGCGGCACGGCGTCAATTCCCCGCCGCCCGGCTTCCATCGCGACTTCAATCGCCAAATCCGGCTTTGACGAGCGGTGGATAGCTTTAGTGATAATTTTCCGGGTATTCATCGGCACATTAGGCGGAAGCTGCGCAACCCGGTGAAAAACATCGGCAAAGCCCTGACGATACATAAAATGTTCCATATCCAGCGCAGGCAGCGCCGTGAGATGTTCGCGTTCTTCTTCCCGATCGTTATTAAGCAGACTGCGGACCGTCGCGGCATATTTTTTCCCCGCTTCGTCGCCATCCACCAGGACATGCCACTCGATTCCCATACGGCGGGCGAACTTCACCAGCGGTTTCAGGCCAGACTGAGCAAACTCAATGACTTTAATGCCCTCCGCATCAAAATGATGTCCACACTGACGCGCCAGCTCATTAATAACCCAGGTTTCCGTCTCGCCTTCCACCAGTAGCCAGCAACGCGCAAACAGCGATGACGCGCGATTAAAGCGGATATGAAAGGCGATGCGCCGTCCATCTTCCGCGCTTAACCCGCCCGGGCCCAGACGCCAGGCGGCGACGCGGGAAGATTCGCGCACCAGCCGTACGACATGCTCCACCGGCGTTAGCGAGAGCAATTCGCCTGAGTTGGTTGTCGCTATCCGCTGTAGCGGTAACAGATTGAGCAATTGCCAGGCGACTGAAAGCATAATGGGATGTAAACGGGTTTCCGGATCTTCCACCAGCAGTAATGGTCGTGCGTCTTTATGTAACCGCAGCGTCCCTTTCGCCTGTAACAGCGTGGAGAAAAGCCCCAGCAGGATCACCCGATGCGACCGGCTGCCCGGTTTGTCGATCATCCGATTAATAATATCCAGATAGCGCCAGCTACGCTGCTCATTTTGCGAACGTCGGCGCATGAGTCGGTGACGCGCCTGTCCTGCGCCCTGCTCTGAGAAATAGTGTTCAAGCAGTTGCACCATCGCGGACAGTCCCTGACGAATCTGCCCGTCGGTTAAATTTTGCGGCCGGGTCGCCAGCTCACGCGCCAGAAAATCCAGTTGCCGGGCCGTGACTTCAACATCCGGCACATTGGGCACCGTACCGTTGCGAATACGTCGCATAAAGCGCGCATCGCGCAAACGTAGCACTGGCATCAGACGAACCAGGTGGCGCACCTGATCGTTAATATTTTCCACCAGTAATGGCTGCCCATCGCTATTGAGAAAACTGCGCAGCGTCATCACGCTGCCATCGGCGCCGCATTCGCCCTCTAGCCGATAAAAAATACGGTGAAAATCATCCTCGCAAAGCGACCAGCATGCTTCCAGCGCTCTATAACGACGTACCCGATGCCGCCCTGGCTGCGTTTCGCGAAAAGTCAGAATAATATGCAGGTGATGCTCGCGTCCTTTTATGTCGCCAGGCGGAAACCAGAAATCCTCACGGACAAAATGGTAGAGATCGAGTTCTGGCGACAATAACAGAGTCAGCGCATCCAGCAGGCTGGATTTGCCCCAGGCGTTTTCCCCAATCAGCACGTTGTTTTGCTCCAGCATCAACGACAGTCGGTTGATACCGCGAAATCCTACTATTTCAACGCGTTCGAGAATCATGCTTCCTCCAGAAAAACGTCATCACTCCATAAAATTCACCGCAGTATAACGGCAAATGCGTCCGCCTGGCGTGATATTCCCCCCCTTTGCCTGGGGCAACTGTCTGATAAATGTACGGCTGACGGTGTCGCTTTACTGATAGTCTGGAATTCGGTAGTGTCATGTACGCTATTCAAACAATAAAAAAGGGCCCGGCTGTTCATGTTTTCAGGACTTTTAATCATTCTGGTTCCACTGATTGTGGGCTATCTCATTCCACTGCGACATAAAGCCGCATTACAACTTATTAACCGGCTACTGAGCTGGATCGTGTACCTTATTCTCTTTTTTATGGGAATAAGCCTGGCGTTTTTGGATAACCTCGCCAGTAATCTGGTGGCGATTTTTCATTATTCCGCCGTCAGTATTACGATTATTTTATTGTGTAATATCGCCGCCTTATTGTGGCTGGAACGTATCCTCCCGTGGCGTCACCATCATCAGCAGGAAAAACTGCCTTCACGTATTGCCATGGCGCTGGAGTCGCTGCAACTGTGCGGCGTAGTGGTATTGGGGTTTGTCATCGGCCTGAGCGGACTCTCTGTTTTACAGCACGCCACCGAAGCCAGTGAATATACGCTGATCTTTTTATTGTTCCTGGTGGGGATTCAGCTACGAAATAGCGGCATGACCTTAAAGCAAATTGTGCTTAACCGCCGGGGAATGATGGTCGCGGTCGTTGTCGTGGCAAGCTCATTACTGGGCGGCGTGATTAATGCGTTTATCCTGGACTTACCGCTAAAAACCGCCCTGGCGATGGCGTCAGGTTTCGGCTGGTACTCTCTTTCCGGTATTTTGCTGACGGAGTCGTTTGGACCGGTTATCGGCAGCGCGGCATTTTTTAACGATCTGGCCCGCGAGCTCTTAGCCATTATGCTTATTCCCGGTCTGGTTCGCCGCAGCCGTTCAACGGCGTTGGGCCTGTGCGGAGCGACTTCAATGGACTTTACGTTGCCGGTATTACAGCGCTCCGGCGGCGTAGAGATTGTTCCGGCGGCTATCGTACATGGCTTTATCCTCAGCCTGCTGGTCCCCCTCTTAATGGCGTTCTTCTCGGCCTGATACCTCTTTGGCGGTAGGCATCTGCCGCCAAAATTGCGCTAAATCAATCTCCCTGCACATTATGGCAGAAATCCCTTTTATCCCTTTGTTCACAGGCATAACCTTAAACATGTATATTAAATATAACTTTAAAAGGTGTGACCATGTTTTGTGTGCAATGTGAACAAACCATCCGTACACCAGCCGGAAACGGCTGCTCCTACGCGCAGGGAATGTGCGGTAAAACAGCTGAAACGTCCGATCTGCAGGATCTGCTGATTGCGGCTTTGCAAGGTTTGTCTGCCTGGGCGGTGAAGGCCCGTGAATATGGCATCATTAATCACGACGTTGATAACTTTGCGCCGCGCGCGTTTTTCTCCACGCTGACCAACGTTAACTTCGACTCTCCGCGTATCGTCGGCTACGCCCGTGAAGCGATTGCCTTGCGTGAAGCGTTGAAAGCGCAGTGCCTGAGCGTGGATGCCAATGCGCATTGCGACAATCCGATGGCCGATCTGCAACTGGTTAGCGACGATCTGGGCGAACTGCAACGTCAGGCGGCGGAATTTACCCCGAATAAAGACAAAGCCGCCATTGGCGAGAACATCCTCGGCCTGCGTCTGCTGTGCCTGTACGGTCTGAAAGGCGCGGCGGCGTATATGGAACACGCGCACGTTCTCGGTCAATACGACAACGACATTTACGCGCAGTACCACAAAATCATGGCCTGGCTGGGCACCTGGCCTGCTGACATGAACGCGCTGCTGGAGTGCGCAATGGAAATCGGCCAGATGAACTTCAAAGTGATGAGCATTCTGGATGCCGGTGAAACCACCAAATACGGTCACCCAACGCCGACTCAGGTCAACGTCAAAGCGACTGAAGGCAAGTGCATTCTGATCTCCGGTCACGATCTGAAAGATCTCTACAACCTGCTGGAGCAGACCGAAGGCACCGGCGTTAACGTCTACACTCACGGTGAAATGCTGCCCGCACATGGCTATCCGGAACTGCGTAAATTCAAGCATCTGGTCGGTAACTACGGCAGCGGCTGGCAGAATCAGCAGGTCGAATTCGCCCGCTTCCCTGGCCCAATCGTGATGACCTCTAACTGCATTATCGACCCGACCGTAGGCAGCTATGACGACCGTATCTGGACCCGTAGCATCGTCGGCTGGCCGGGCGTTAGCCATCTTGAAGGCGATGACTTCGGGCCGGTCATTGCCCAGGCGCAGCAAATGGCGGGCTTCCCGTATAGCGAAATTCCGCATCTCATCACCGTCGGTTTTGGCCGTCAGACCCTGCTCGGCACTGCCGATACGCTCATCGATCTGGTCAGCCGTGAAAAACTGCGCCACATCTTCCTGGTCGGCGGCTGTGACGGCGCGCGCGGCGAGCGTAACTACTTTACCGATTTCGCCACCAGCGTACCGGATGACTGCCTGATCCTGACCCTGGCGTGCGGTAAATACCGTTTCAACAAACTGGAGTTCGGCGACATCGAAGGGCTGCCGCGTCTGGTCGATGCCGGTCAGTGTAATGATGCTTACTCCGCGATTATCCTGGCGGTGACGCTGGCGGAAAAACTGGGCTGCGGCGTCAACGATCTGCCGCTATCGCTGGTGCTCTCCTGGTTTGAGCAGAAAGCGATCGTGATTCTGCTGACGCTGCTGTCATTAGGCGTGAAAAATATTGTCACCGGGCCGACCGCGCCGGGCTTCTTCACGCCGGATCTGCTGGCTATCCTCAACGAGAAGTTCGGCCTGCGCTCCGTGACCACCGTTGAAGAAGACATGAAGCAATTGCTGAGCGCGTAAGGAGGTCAATGATGACGATGCCAACCTCACAATGTCCCTGGCAAATGCAGGTGCATCACATCCGTCAGGAGACGCCGGATGTATGGACAATTGCGCTATTATGCCATGACTACTACCCTTATCGCGCCGGGCAGTATGCGCTGGTGAGCGTGCGTAATTCAGCGGAAACGCTGCGCGCCTACACCCTTTCGTCTACGCCGGGCGTCAGTGAATATATTACGCTGACCGTTCGTCGGATTGAAGATGGCACGGGTTCACAGTGGTTGACCCATGACATCAAGCGCGGCGATTACATCTGGCTGTCTGATGCAATGGGCGATTTTACCTGTGACGATAAAACAGAAGATAAATTTCTGCTGCTCGCCGCCGGTTGTGGCGTAACGCCAATCATGTCGATGCGTCGCTGGCTGGCGAAATACCGCCCGCAGGCCGACGTGCAGGTCATCTTTAACGTCCGTTCGCCGGATGATGTGATTTTTGCCGACGAGTGGCGACAGTATCCGGTCACGCTAGTGGCGGAAAATCATGCCACGGAAGGTTTTGTCGCGGGCCGTCTGACCACGGAATTATTACAGCGCGTACCGGATTTGGCATCGCGCACCATCATGACCTGCGGCCCGGCGCCCTATATGGATTTCGTCGAACAGGGAGTGAAAGCGCTTGGCGTAACGCGCTTCTTTAAAGAGAAGTTCTTCACGCCGGTGGCGGAAACGGCAACCAGCGGCCTGAAATTCACCAAGCTACAGCCAGCGCAGGAATTTTATGCCCCGATCGGTACGACGCTGCTGGAGGCGCTGGAGAGTAATAAAGTACCGGTTGCCGCTGCCTGTCGGGCAGGTGTTTGCGGCTGCTGTAAAACCAAAGTCGTTTCCGGCGACTATACGGTGAGTAGCACCATGACGCTGAGCGAGGCGGAGATTGCCGAAGGTTACGTACTGGCCTGCTCCTGCCATCCGCAGGGCGATCTTGTTCTCGCATAATCGGTAAACGTTCCATCATAGGCCCGGTAAGCGTCAGCGCTACCGGGCGATTTGCCGCTCGCTTCATCCTTTCGCCCCTCTCTTCGCCAAAGAAAAAACGTCATCGTCATCTTCAACTAAACTTGTAACCGTTATCACATTTAAGGAGATGGAGAACCATGAAACAAACCGTTGCTGCTTTTATCGCCAAAACGCTGGAACAGGCTGGCGTAAAACAAATCTGGGGCGTCACTGGCGACTCCCTGAACGGCCTGAGCGATAGTCTTAATCGTATGGGAACCATTGAATGGATGCCAACCCGTCACGAAGAGGTCGCCGCTTTCGCCGCCGGCGCACAAGCGCAGCTTACCGGCGAGCTGGCAGTGTGCGCCGGTTCATGTGGACCGGGCAACCTGCACCTGATCAATGGCCTGTTTGATTGCCACCGTAACCACGTCCCTGTTCTGGCGATCGCCGCCCATATTCCGTCCAGTGAAATCGGCAGCGGTTATTTCCAGGAGACCCACCCGCAGGAGTTGTTCCGTGAATGCAGCCACTATTGCGAGTTGGTTTCCAGCCCGGAGCAGATCCCGCAGGTACTCGCCATCGCCATGCGCAAAGCGGTGCTAAACCGCGGCGTCTCCGTGGTCGTACTTCCGGGTGACGTGGCGCTGAAACCTGCGCCTGAAAACGCCGTCACCCATTGGTACCATGCCCCGCACCCCGTCGTTACGCCGGCGGAGGAAGAGCTGAAAAAACTGGCGCAACTGCTGCGCTACTCCAGCAATATCGCATTGATGTGCGGTAGCGGCTGCGCGGGCGCGCATGAGGAGTTGGTCGCGTTGGCGGCAAAACTAAAAGCGCCAATCGTTCATGCCCTGCGCGGCAAAGAGCACGTTGAGTACGATAACCCTTATGATGTGGGAATGACCGGCCTGATTGGCTTCTCTTCTGGCTTCCACACCATGATGAACGCCGATACGCTGATCCTGCTCGGCACCCAGTTCCCCTACCGCGCCTTTTATCCGAGCGATGCCAAAATCATTCAGATTGACATCAACCCGGGCAGTATTGGCGCGCACAGCAAAGTCGACATGGCGCTGGTGGGCGATATTAAAGCCACGCTTCGCGCCCTGCTGCCGCTGGTGGAAGAAAAAAGCAATCGTAAATTCCTCGATAAAGCTCTGGAGCACTATCGGGACGCCCGTAAGGGACTTGATGACTTAGCCAAACTCAGCGACAAAGCCATCCATCCACAATATCTGGCGCAACAAATTAGCCATTTCGCCGCTGACGACGCTATTTTTACCTGCGATGTCGGCACGCCGACCGTCTGGGCGGCCCGCTATCTAAAAATGAACGGCAAGCGCCGCCTGCTGGGTTCGTTTAACCACGGGTCAATGGCCAACGCCATGCCGCAGGCGCTCGGCGCTCAGGCCACCGCGCCGGGTCGGCAGGTTATCGCGATGTGCGGTGATGGCGGCTTCAGTATGCTGATGGGCGATTTTCTCTCGGTGGTACAGATGAAGCTGCCGATAAAAATCGTCGTCTTTAATAACAGCGTGCTGGGCTTTGTGGCGATGGAAATGAAAGCCGGCGGCTACCTTACCGACGGTACCGAACTGCACGACACCAATTTCGCGCGTATCGCCGAAGCCTGCGGCATTACCGGTATTCGCGTGGAAAAAGCCGCAGACGTGGACGGTGCGCTACAGCGCGCGTTTTCCATTGACGGCCCGGTACTGGTTGACGTGGTCGTGGCAAAAGAAGAGCTGGCGATCCCGCCGCAGATCAAACTGGAACAAGCGAAAGGCTTTAGCCTGTACATGCTACGCGCCATTATTAGCGGCCGCGGCGATGAAGTGATCGAACTGGCGAAAACGAACTGGCTAAGGTAAAACAGTGCACATCACCTTTTAAAATCCAGGGATGTGCCATGATTGATTTACGCAGTGATACCGTTACCCGACCGGGTCGCGCCATGCTCGAGGCGATGATGACCGCCCCGATCGGGGACGACGTATACGGCGATGACCCTACTGTTAACGCCCTTCAGCGCTACGCCGCCGACCTTTCCGGTAAAGAAGCGGCGCTTTTTTTACCCACCGGCACCCAGGCCAATCTGGTCGCGCTGCTTAGCCATTGTGAACGCGGCGAAGAGTATATCGTCGGTCAGGGCGCGCATAATTATCTCTATGAAGCTGGCGGCGCGGCGGTGCTCGGCAGCATTCAGCCGCAGCCCATCGACGCCGCCGCGGACGGTACGCTGCCGCTGGAGAACGTGGCGGCGAAGATTAAAGCGGATGACATCCACTTCGCGCGTACGCGCTTGCTCAGTCTGGAAAATACGCATAACGGGAAAGTGCTGCCGCGCGCGTATCTGAAAGACGCCTGGACGTTTACCCGCGAACGTGGGCTGGCGCTGCACGTTGACGGCGCCCGAATTTTTAACGCGGTGGTTGCCTACGGCTGTGAGTTAAAAGAGATTACGCAGTATTGCGACTCTTTTACCATCTGCCTGTCAAAAGGTCTCGGAACGCCGGTCGGTTCGCTGCTGGTCGGTAACCGCGACTACATTAAACGCGCGACACGCTGGCGTAAAATGGTCGGCGGCGGAATGCGTCAGGCCGGGATTCTGGCAGCGGCCGGACTGTATGCGCTGAAGCATAACGTGGCGCGTCTGCAAGAGGATCATGATAACGCCGCCTGGCTGGCGCAGCAGCTTCGCGAAGCGGGCGCGGAGGTCATGCGCCACGAAACGAATATGCTGTTTGTTCGCGTTGGCGAAGCACAGGCCGCCGCGCTTGGCGACTATTTGCGGGAACGGAATATCCTGATTAACGCCGCGCCGATTGTGCGTCTGGTGACGCATCTGGATGTCTCTCGCGAACAGCTTACCGACGTCGTCGCCCACTGGCGCGCCTTTTTAGCCCGCTAAGGAGAGCAACGTGGCGCAACGCATTCTGGTTCTCGGCGCCAGCGGCTATATCGGCCAGCACCTGGTCTTTGCGCTAAGTCAGCAAGGGCATCATGTGCGAGCGGCGGCGCGACGCATCGAACGTCTGGAAAAACAGCGCCTCGCCAACGTCAGTTGTCATAAGGTCGATCTGCACTGGCCGGAAAATTTACCCGCGCTGCTTCGCGACATTGATACCGTTTACTATCTGGTACACGGCATGGGCGAAGGCGGCGATTTTATCGCCCATGAGCGTCAGGCGGCGCTCAACGTGCGCGACGCGCTGCGCCAGACGCCGGTTAAACAACTTATTTTCCTCAGTTCATTGCAGGCGCCGGCACATGAGCAATCCGATCACCTGCGCGCCCGCCAGCTTACGGCTGACACGCTGCGCGACGCAGGCGTACCGGTGACGGAATTACGCGCCGGGATCATCGTCGGCGCAGGCTCCGCCGCCTTCGAAGTCATGCGTGACATGGTTTACAACCTGCCAATACTCACGCCGCCGCGCTGGGTGCGTTCGCGCACCACGCCCATCGCTCTGGAAAATTTACTCTACTACCTGGTCGGCTTGCTGGACCACCCTGCGCACGAGCATCGTATTCTGGAAGCCGCCGGGCCGCAGGTATTAAGCTATCAGCAGCAGTTTGAACGTTTTATGGCCGTCAGCGGTAAACGGCGTCCGCTGATCCCGGTGCCTTTTCCGACCCGCTGGATTTCGGTCTGGTTTTTAAACGTTATTACCTCCGTGCCGCCGACTACCGCAAAAGCCTTAATCCAGGGGTTAAGGCACGATTTGCTGGCCGATGACGCCGCGTTAAAAAAGTTGATCCCCCAAACGCTTATCACCTTTGACGACGCCGTTCGCCGCACGCTGAAAGAAGAAGAAAAACTGGTGAACTCCAGCGACTGGGGCTACGACGCGCTGGCCTTCGCCCGCTGGCGTCCCGAATACGGCTATTTTCCAAAGCAGGCGGGCTTTACCGCGCAGACCCCGGCCAGCCTATCGGCGCTCTGGCAGGTCGTAAATCGGCTGGGTGGCAAAGAGGGCTATTTTTTCGGCAATATTTTGTGGCAGACGCGCGCCGCGATGGACCGTCTGGTGGGGCATAAACTGGCGAAAGGCCGCCCGTCGCATACCTTGCTCAAGCCTGGCGATACGGTAGATAGCTGGAAAGTGATCATTGTCGAACCAGAAAAACAGCTCACGCTCTTGTTTGGCATGAAAGCGCCGGGCCTGGGGCGGCTTAGCTTCACGCTGCACGATAAAGGCCGCTACCGCGAAATTGACGTGCGCGCCTGGTGGCATCCACACGGAATGCCGGGCCTGATTTACTGGCTACTGATGATCCCGGCGCACCTGTTTATTTTCCGGGGAATGGCAAGGCGTATTGCCCGACTTGCAGAACAAATCACAGAAAAATGAGAAAAAGTTGCTGTATTCTTGCGTGTTTCCCATTGCATACCGACGTAATTCACGGAAGAATGCGCACGACGGTTTATTAAACACAGTGGATTGATATGAAGGTACTGGTTACCGGCGCCACCAGCGGCTTAGGTCGAAACGCGGTTGAATTTTTGCGCAATAAAGGCATCAGCGTCAGAGCGACGGGTCGCAATGAAGCGATGGGCAAGCTGCTTGAAAAAATGGGCGCGGAATTCGTCCATGCGGATTTAACCGAACTGGTCTCCTCGCAGGCTAAAGTGATGCTCGCCGGGATCGACACGTTGTGGCACTGCTCCAGCTTTACCTCGCCCTGGGGAACCCAACAGGCTTTCGATCTGGCGAATGTTCGCGCCACCCGCCGTCTGGGAGAATGGGCGGTCGCCTGGGGCGTGCGCAATTTTATTCATATCTCCTCTCCCTCGCTCTATTTTGATTACCACCATCACCGTGATATCAAAGAAGATTTCCGCCCGCATCGGTTTGCCAATGAGTTCGCCCGCAGTAAAGCCGCCGGCGAAGAGGTGATTAATCTGTTGGCGCAGGCCAATCCGCAAACACGTTTTACGGTGTTGCGTCCGCAAAGCCTGTTTGGCCCGCACGATAAAGTATTTATCCCACGTCTGGCGCATATGATGCACCATTACGGTAGCGTCTTATTACCGCACGGGGGCAGCGCGCTGGTCGATATGACCTACTATGAAAATGCGATCCACGCCATGTGGCTGGCCAGCCAGCCGGGCTGCGATCATCTGCCTTCTGGCCGCGCTTATAACATCACTAACGGCGAAAACCGTACCTTACGCAGCATCGTACAAAAGTTAATTGATGAATTGACTATCGATTGCCGCATTCGCTCTGTGCCTTACCCGATGCTGGATATGATCGCCCGCAGTATGGAGCGCTTCGGCAAAAAATCCGCCAAAGAGCCCCCGCTAACGCATTACGGCGTGTCAAAACTGAATTTTGATTTTACGCTCGATACGACTCGCGCGCAGGAAGAGCTGGGCTACCAGCCCATCATCACGCTGGACGAAGGCATTGAGCGCACCGCCGCCTGGCTGCGCGATCACGGAAATTTACCGCGTTAATCCTGGCCGTACTTCTCCAGTAATGCTTCGGCAATCGCCTGCGTTTCGGCATCTGCGATACCGTTCCATTGCGCCGGACGGAAGTGCATCTGGAACGCCATAATCACCCGCTGCTGCTCGCGCGCCGTCATATCGGCTTTGACTTCATAGCCATAGCGCGAGAGTAACGCAAGCACCGTTGCGGTATCGACTGGCGTATACGGCGCGCGTCCAGCCAGATAAAACGCCACACGCTGGGCGTCAGGCCAGGCGCCAATCCCCTGTGCCGCCAGCTCGCGCCACGGGAAGCGCGGGCCGGGATCGTCTTTACGCTGCGGCGCGATATCCGCATGGGCCACCACATTCTGCGGTTTGATGTCATAGCGCGCGATAATGTCCTTCGCTAACGGAATCAATGCCTGAATTTGCGCGGATTCAAACGGCGCGAAAGATTTCACCCCGCCGGACATTCGCCAGCCGCGATTTTCCAGCTCAATGCCAATAGACGTATCATTGAGACGCGTGGCGCCTCGCCAGAAACTGACGCCCGCATGCCAGGCCTGATCCTGTTCCGGCACCAGTTGCCAGATGCGCGGTTTACCGCCATATAATGGCGGGGTTGCGGGAATCAGGTAATGCGAACTGACGTTGCGACCCGTTAACGTCGCCAGCGAAACGTCAAAGTTTTCCGCCGTATAGTGAATCACCAGGACTTTAATGCGCGGATAGGCCGCCTGCGCCCGATGTCGGGTATCAAGCTGATATCCCTCTTTATCGATAATTCCTTTTTCGCTCGCGCAGCCTGTTAACAGCAACGCGAGACCCACCAGCCACAGTAGCGCTTTCATCGGCGCGTTTTCACCGCCGTTCCGCTGACGCTGACCATTAGCATACTGCCATCCTTGCCGACAGTTTCGTAATCAATATCGATGCCTACCACCGCATCGGCACCCAACGCTTTAGCCTGCTCGCCAAGTTCCTGCAAAGCGATTTCACGCGCTTTACGCAGCTCTTTCTCATACGCGCCGGAACGTCCGCCGACGATATCCCGAATGCCGGCGAAAAAATCGCGGAAAATATTGGCGCCTAAAATGGCTTCGCCCGTTACCACACCGCAATACTCCACGATGCTTTGTCCTTCCAGCGTTGGGGTTGTTGAAAACTGCATAGTGAATCTCCCGGGTTAGCTAAGCACACGATCTCAAACGCATTATCAAGCTGATACGCTATCATTGAAAGGATATAATTGATTATCGTAGATCGGTTTTTGCTCGATCGCCTATAAGGAAATCATCATGCGCTATTCTAAACTCTCTTTGCTCATCCCGTGCGCGCTTCTGCTTAGCGCCTGTACGACCGTCACTCCCGCCTACAAAGATAATGGCCCGCGTATCGGCGCGTGTGTGGAAGGCGGCCCGGACAGCGTGGCTCAACAATTTTACGACTACCGTATTCAACACCACAGCAATGATATCGCCGCGCTTCGCCCCTACTTGAGTGATAACCTGGCGAAATTGTTGACCGACGCTAGCCGCGATACGGAGCACCGCCAGTTGATGAGCGGCGATCTGTTCTCCAGCCGCGCTACGCTGCCGGATAGCGCCAACGTCGCCAGCGCATCAACCATTCCGAACCGAGATGCGCGCAACATTCCTCTGCGGGTGGCGTTAAAACAGGGCGATCAAAGCTGGCAGGATGAAGTGCTTATGATTCACGAAGGCTCATGCTGGGTGATTGACGACGTTCGCTATCTGGGCGGAGATGTCCATGCCCCTGCCGTTACGCTGCGCCAGTCAATAGAAAACCGTTAACAGACAGTATTCCCCCGCTTTTGCACCCATAACCCCGTAAATTGTCTGGCATTCTGCCCGGGATGCCGACAATTCTTCTTACCTACTATTCCTCCTGCTATTTTGTGCTATGTTTAGGGAAGAATGTGGGATATATTTAACTTTTAACGCATAAATATTGCATAACTATTCTGCGAAAGGTACTATCTGCGGCTTCAATAGCTATCAGACTGCCTGTATACGAGTGTCAATGAGTATTCAATTAAACGGCATTAATTGCTTTTACGGCGCGCATCAGGCGCTGTTCGATATCACGCTGGATTGCCCCGAAGGCGAAACGCTGGTGTTGCTTGGCCCAAGCGGGGCGGGTAAAAGTTCGCTGCTGCGTGTACTCAATCTGCTTGAGATGCCGCGCTCCGGCACTCTGACTATCGCCGGGAACCATTTTGACTTTACGAAAACGCCGTCCGATAAGGCGATTCGTGAGCTACGTCAAAATGTCGGAATGGTCTTTCAGCAATATAATCTTTGGCCGCATCTCACCGTTGTGCAGAATCTGATTGAAGCGCCCTGCCGCGTACTGGGTCTGACAAAAGATCAGGCGCTGGCGCGCGCAGAAAAGCTGCTGGAGCGTCTACGTCTGAAGCCCTATAGCGATCGTTATCCGTTGCACCTTTCCGGCGGTCAGCAGCAGCGCGTCGCGATTGCCCGCGCGCTGATGATGGAGCCGCAGGTGCTGCTGTTTGATGAACCGACCGCCGCGCTGGACCCGGAAATTACCGCTCAAATCGTCAGCATTATTCATGAGCTGGCGGAAACGAACATTACTCAGGTGATCGTTACGCATGAAGTCGAAGTGGCGCGTAAGACCGCCAGTCGTGTGATTTATATGGAAAATGGTCACATCGTCGAGCACGGTGATGCGGGTTGCTTTGCCCACCCTCAGACCGAAGCGTTCAAAAACTATCTCTCTCACTAAGATTCGGGACAATGACAATGAAAAAAGTTCTGATTGCCGCGCTAATTGCAGGCTTTAGCCTTTCCGCTACAGCAGCCCAGACCATTCGTTTTGCGACCGAAGCGTCCTATCCGCCGTTCGAATCGATGGATGCTAATAACAAGATTGTCGGCTTTGACGTCGACCTGGCCAACGCGCTATGTAAAGAGATCGACGCCTCCTGTACCTTTACCAATCAGGCGTTCGACAGCCTGATCCCCAGCCTGAAATTCCGCCGCTTCGACGCTGTAATGGCGGGAATGGATATCACGCCGGAACGTGAAAAGCAGGTGCTGTTTACCACGCCATATTACGACAACTCCGCGCTGTTCGTGGGTCAGCAGGGCAAATACACCAGCGTTGATCAACTGAAAGGCAAGAAAGTCGGCGTACAGAACGGTACGACGCACCAGAAATTCATCATGGATAAGCATCCGGAAATCACCACCGTACCGTATGACAGCTATCAGAACGCGAAGCTGGATCTACAAAATGGCCGTATCGACGCTGTTTTCGGCGACACGGCGGTCGTGACCGAATGGCTGAAAGCCAATCCTAAGCTGGCGCCGGTCGGCGATAAAGTCACCGATAAAGATTATTTCGGCACCGGCCTGGGTATCGCGGTACGTCAGGGCAACACCGAGCTGCAGCAGAAATTCAATACTGCGCTGGAAAAAGTGAAGAAAGATGGGACTTACGAGACCATCTATAACAAATGGTTCCAGAAGTAATCTTTGATGAACGAATTTTTTCCTTTAGCAAGCGCCGCCGGGATGACCGTCGGCCTTGCCGTCTGCGCGCTGATCATTGGCCTCGCGTTAGCCATGTTCTTTGCCGTCTGGGAGTCCGTAAAATGGCGCCCGATTGCCTGGATAGGCTCCGCGCTGGTCACTATTTTGCGCGGCCTGCCGGAAATTCTGGTGGTGCTGTTTATCTATTTCGGCTCCTCGCAACTCCTGCTTACGCTGTCTGACGGGTTTACCCTCCATCTCGGCTTTACGCAGATCCCGGTGCAAATGGAGATTGAGAACTTTGACGTCAGTCCGTTCCTGTGCGGCGTGATTGCGTTGTCCCTGCTGTATGCGGCCTATGCGTCGCAGACGCTACGCGGCGCGCTGAAAGCCGTTCCGTCTGGTCAGTGGGAGTCGGGTCAGGCACTGGGATTATCAAAGACGGCGATTTTTTTCCGTCTGGTGATGCCGCAGATGTGGCGTCACGCCCTGCCAGGGCTGGGTAATCAGTGGCTGGTGTTGCTAAAAGATACGGCTCTGGTCAGCCTTATCAGCGTTAACGATCTGATGTTGCAGACCAAAAGTATTGCCACACGCACCCAGGAACCGTTTAACTGGTACATTATTGCGGCGGCTATTTACCTGGTCATTACGCTGATCAGTCAGTACATTCTCAAACGCATAGACCTGCGCGCGACACGTTTTGAGCGGAGGCCAGACTAATGCTTGAGTACTTACCTGAACTGCTAAAAGGGCTACACACCAGCCTGACGCTGACCGTGGCTTCTATTGCCGTCGCTTTGGTGCTGGCGTTAGTTTTTACCATTATCCTGACACTAAAAACGCCGTTCGTGGTGTGGCTGGTGCGCGGCTATATCACGTTGTTTACCGGTACGCCGTTGTTGGTGCAAATTTTCCTAATCTACTACGGACCCGGTCAATTCCCGACCCTGCAAGAGTATCCACTACTCTGGCATCTACTGTCTGAACCGTGGCTGTGCGCACTGATCGCGTTGTCGCTAAACAGCGCCGCTTACACGACGCAGCTATTTTATGGCGCGATTCGCGCGATTCCGGAAGGTCAGTGGCAGTCCTGTGGCGCGCTGGGGATGAGTAAGAAAGATACGCTGGCGATTTTGTTGCCCTATGCGTTTAAACGCGCCCTCTCCTCCTATTCTAATGAGGTGGTACTGGTCTTCAAAAGTACCTCGCTGGCCTATACCATCACCTTGATGGAAGTCATGGGGTACAGTCAGTTGCTCTATGGTCGTACCTACGATGTGGTGGTATTTGGCGCGGCAGGCGTAATTTACCTGGTCGTCAACGGTCTATTGACGCTGATGATGCGTTTGATTGAGCGTAAAGCCCTGGCGTTTGAGCGGCGCAATTAACCCGGCAGGATAAGGCATTCTCGCCGCCGTTCGACAATGGTCAGATGGCGCTGCGCTTATCAAGCCTACGATGCATAATTTTGAATAAATCTGACGGACAAGTGGTTAACCTGTCCGTCTTTTTTTATCCATTTTAAAATATTTAATCATTTTTATTGCATATAAATTCAATTAATGACATTGTAAATCTATGCCGCAGACACGGCGCATAATCATAAGATTACGGGAGTGACATCATGAAAAAATTAGTTCTGGCTGCATTACTCGCCTCTTTCGCCACTGGCAGCATCGCCGCTGAAAAAATCAATTTCGGGGTTTCCGCCACCTATCCCCCGTTTGAATCCCTGGATGCGAGTAATAAAATTGTGGGCTTCGATATCGATCTGGCAACCGCATTATGCAAGCAAATGCAGGCAGAATGTACTTTTACCAATCATGCTTTCGATAGTCTTATCCCGGCGCTGAAATTCAGAAAATATGATGCCGTCATTTCCGGAATGGACATTACCCCGGAGCGCAGTAAGCAGGTCGCCTTTAGCAATCCCTATTATGCGAACTCCGCGCTGGTGATTGCCAAAAAAGACACCTATAAAACCTTTACCGATCTAAAAGGTAAGCGTATCGGTATGGAAAATGGCACCACGCATCAAAAATATCTCCAGGATAAACATCCGGAGGTCAAAACCGTGGCCTACGACAGCTACCAGAATGCGATTATCGACCTGAAAAATGGCCGTATTGACGGTGTCTTTGGCGATACCGCAGTGGTCAATGAGTGGCTGAAAACGAATCCGCAACTGGGCCCGGCAACAGAGAAAGTGACCGATCCGCAATACTTCGGTACCGGACTTGGCATCGCGGTGCGCCCGGACAATAAGGCGTTGCTGGAAAAACTGAATAATGCGCTGGCCGCCATTAAAGCAGACGGCACTTATCAGAAAATTAGCGATCAGTGGTTCCCGCAGTAAGACGTATGTGATTAGCCCACCGTGTTGCAAAATGGCAGTATAAATACCTTATTCAGCCCACGGGCCGCCATCGGAAACTATCCTGGCCTGATAAGCGCAGCGCCATTGAGCATTCTACAGTTTCAAACGCCTGCATCAACAGGCGATTCGGACTAATACTTGCCGGGTGACGCTAACGCGCACCCGGCTTACAACATTGTTACGTTTTTAGACAACATCCAGACCCAGACGGCGATACTGCTCCGCCGGAGCATCATTTTCTTTCATCAAACGGATAAGTAAGTTGATCATCCTTGCTTCGATGGCCTCATCATGAATAGGATGTTGCTGCTGCGGATCGTCTCTGAGATCAAACAAGAGATGACCAAAGCTATTCACACCTTTATATTTTTCCCTGGCCGGAATACGTAATACCTGAAGCCCTTTAGTGAATTTAAACGGAGGTGCCAGAGATAATTTTCCCAGTTCATCCACGTCATAACGCGCATTCATCTTGATCGGCATTAACGTGTAGTTCGCAATGTCATGCTCACGCCCCGGCTGCGCGGCCCGCATATAAACATAGCGTCCGTCGGTAACATTAACATGTCCGCTAAACACGCCAAACAGCGCACCTTCCCTGACGGGTTCATCACTGGCAATGACTTTCGCCAGCGGTTGGCCCTGCATATCTGCGGGAATAGGTTGCTGAAAATAATTCAGTAGCGTTGGTGCCCAGTCAATCATCTGCACCAGCGACTGCCGTCGCGCTCCGCATACCGCGCTGCGCGGGTCCCAGATAAACAGCGGGTTATTCGCCACCTCGTTATAATAGGGCATTTGATTTTTAGCCCACCAACCGTGCTCCCCCAGCAAGAAGCCGTGATCGGTACCGACAATCAGCATCGTATCGCGCCAGAGATCGTGTTCATCCATCAGATCAAGGATACGTCCCAGATTGCGGTCGCACATGGAAACCAGGGCCCGATAACGACAGCGAATATGCGCTATCGCCTCCTCGCTTTCACTGACTTTGCCGCGCGGCCAGTCATAATGCGGGCCTTGCCACTCATCGTCATAGAGCGATAAATATTCCTCGGTGGTATAAAACGGCTCATGCGGATCGAACGTCTCAACCTGCAATAACCAGTTATCTTCGGCATGATTTTTATGGATAAAATCGCACCCTGCGTCAAAAACTTTCGTCTGGGGAAAATCGGCCTCCTGCTGGATGTATTCGCGGTTCGCCCAGTCATGACGCCATAGCCCGGAAACGCCGCCTCCGGTTTGTTTTTGTGGAACGCGCAGTACTTCCGGAATGGGCGGCTCGCCAACACTTGCCTTCCAGTGATCGCCCTCCTGACCGCGTACTACGTCCCAGGAGCTATAGCGGTTATGGTAGTTACCGCCGCCGTCTTCCCAGTAATGCAGATGATCGCTGATAAGATGGGTGTAGATCCCCGCTTTTTTCAATAATTCCGGCATGGAATCATCAAAGGGTTCCAGCGGCCCCCACTCACGATGCAGAAAGTTGTAGCGCCCGGTGTGCAGTTCCCGACGGGCTGGCATACAGGGCATACTGCCGACATAACTATTGTCAAAGGTGGCGGTATGTGCCGCCAGGCGTTGAAAGTTAGGCGCTTTCGTTAGCAAATCACCATAGGGCGGCAAATAGTTTTTATTCAGACTGTCAAACAGCAGAATAATCGCTTTCATGACTCACCCTCATTTGTTGAGCAGGTGCGGAAAATTTTTCTCTACCACATCGTAAATCTGTTTACCTATTGATTCGCCATCCATGATATTTTCAATGGGAATGAGATATTGTCCGTGTTTAGGATCGAGGCTAACAACATCAAGCAATTTTTTCGAAATCGCATAAATATCTGCCCAGTCGGTAAATCCACCGACCTCTCCCGCTGCCGTATGCTCCATATCAAAAGAGAAGTCATATTTTGCTAACGCTTTCTTAACAACAGTCTGTAACATTACGCTACTGCCTACACCATACCCGCATACGAATAAAATATTTACAGAATCTATCATAATAAAATCCTTTATATAAACCGAATCAATTAAATGGAATAAGGACCAAGATGGAACGTTGAAGCAATAAATTTCAGTAATTCACAAATTGCAGGCCACAGAGTCGCCCAGTCAAATATTCCCGTCCAGCCCACACCTTCTTTTGCCAGCCCGGTTAAAGGAATGGCCCATACCGTACCGAAAGTCTGAATAATCCCTAACAGGAAAGTGCAAATAATAACGGAACGATATCCCCCCATTCGGTTGGCTAATACGCCGATGGGACCGCCGGAAAAGAAGAGCGGAACAAAACCAGACAATACCATAATAGGGCTATGGATGAGCAGCAGGATGCCCATGGAAAAAATCGTGCCGAAAGTACAAAAGACGAATCCCAGCGTGGCCGCGTTAGGCGAAAAAGGTAATAAAGCAGCAACATCCACAGCCGGTATGGCGTTAGGAATAAAGCGATCCTGCCATCCTTTAAACGAACCGTTAATTTCACCAACCATCATCCGCACGCCCTGCAGCAAGATGACCATATACATAGAGAATTGCAGGCCCAGATTGATGATATAGATATACCAGGGTTTGCCTTTCGCCATTAACTGTACGTTATCGATCCCTGTCGCCAATAGAAAACCGCCAACGAAGAGCGTCATCACAATGGCGATTGCCGTCACATTGTGGTTAAAAATGGCTAACCAACCGGGAAGTTTCAGATTTTCGGCGTCATGCTTTTCCGGATCGCCGAATTTATGCGCGAATTTCGAAAAAAACCACAGTCCCAGCATCTGGTTATGCGCAATGGTAAAACCGGCGTTATTGGTCACTTTGGCGATGGGTTTAACAATAAGCGTAGTTGAAAACGCCCAAAAGACCCCGGTCAATACCCCGGCAATTACAATGGATTGTACCCAACCGAACCCCAGCCAGAAGACGATTAACCACAGTACTGCCTGTGAATGAGAGACCCCGGTATTACCGGTAAGAAATATACCTTTTGCGCCGGTATAACGGCCAAATAAAACTAATAACAGGTTAGTAAAAAACGCCAGTACAAAAACGTATCCTACATAGCCGAAATTATCGCCCAGCGCTATTTGCGTCGCGGCTTTCATGGCGTATGAATCCATTAAGTATCCATGCACGCCATAAGCCTTGCTGACTGCCTCTGCAACCGGTTTAAAAGTGGCTGAAAATTGAAAGCCGCCAAATAACACCATCATCAAACCAACCATCGCGCTGATCATACCGATGATAATTTTTATAGGCGTCTTTTTATCCAGCGCATAGCCAACACCGACTAATATCCCAATTAATATTGCCGGTTCAGTTAAAAACGTTTGAATAACATCTATAAATTTGGCAAACATCGTCTGAACGCCCTCCATAAGCGTGCCTATTCGTTGTCATGATTGACCCCTTTACTGACGTTACGTATTGCTTCGCTGATGCTATTGAAAGTTACCCGATAAACCACCTTGTCTAATTTTGCCTTACACGCACTGTAATAATCAAAATTAGTCATTAAAAGATTTAAAGTGATTATTTGTGATTTGATTTGCAAAAATAGGGTAATATATAACCACGATCGATCGGAGTTTTTTATCGCTCGATCATGGTTATTATTATTTATGGATAATTAGATAGTTAATATAGATATTTTGTATGTCTGGCTTTTGGCGCTACAGCCTGCAAAGCAGTGTTAACACTTCATAATGCGCGGTATGCGGGAACATATCGAAAAGCTGAACACGTTGAATACGGTAGTTCGGAAGATGGCGAATATCCTGCGCCATCGTCTGCGCGTTACAGCTCGAATAAATAATAAAACGCGGCGCCATTTGTGCAAGGTAATCGCACAACGGCTTGCCAATGCCGCGGCGGGGAGGATTCACCAACACCAGGTCGGGCGTTTCGCCTTGTGCGGTGGCGAATTGAGTGGAATCCAGCGCCTGGAAATGAAGGCGGGTCAATCCCAGCTCGGCAGCGGATTGCTTCGCGCAGGCAATCGCCTCCGGCGCGATCTCAATACCGGTTAATTGCATCTGCGGCGTCGCGCAGTGCAGGCCGAATCCGCCCACTCCGCAAAAAAGATCCCACATATGGCGTACCGGCAGTTGCCCTACCCAATCGCGCGCCGTTGCATATAATCGGCTGGCGACCGTAGGGTTGGTCTGAAAGAAACTTTGCGGGCGAATCCACAGCGGCACATCGTTAAAACGTTCCGCCAGCGCCTGCTGATCCGTCAGGTAGATTTCCGTCTCCCCTTCCATAATCGCCATATGTACCGGCTGAATATTTGCGGTGATCACTCTGAGCTGCGGCAGTTGCGCGCGCAGCCACGGTAACGCCGCGCGCAGTTGCGTAAGTTTGGTTTCTGAACGCAACACGAAGCGTAGCATCATACCGCCATCGAACTGGCTTTCCGTCAGCAACAGGTATTTCAGTTCGCCGCGTTTTCGCGCCACGTTATAAGGCGTGAGTCCGGCACGGGCAATAAAAGGTTTTAGCGCGCTGAATACGGGGGCAAAGGAGGCGGGATACAGCGGGCAGCCGCAAAGATCGACCGGCGTACCGTCGCGATGCAGCATCCCGAAGAGCGGTTTTTCTACACTACCGCTCACGACCATTTTCGCTTTGTTGCGGAAATGCTGTTCCGGGCCGCCAATCGGCGAGCACCACTGTTCAACAGGCAGCCCGGCGAGCAAACGATGTAAATCGGCTGTTTTTGCGGAAAGTTGTTCGTTAACCGACTGCGTAATCCATTGACAGGAACGGCAGCGACCCGCGTCATAGAGTGCGCACTGCATACCAAAAAACCTTCATATTATCCGGGGCGACGATTATACACATTATTGCAGCCGGAAGAACCGACGGCTGGGAGCGGGAATAAACAGCAGAAACAGAATTAAAAGATCGGGGAGTTTTTGCATGACCAAGGAATGCAGGATATCACGCTTCGATTCTCCCGCGATGCTAAACAACTCCGGATACCCGTAGCCTAACGACGCCGCCCACAGATACCCACTTACAATAATTTGTGTCGCCAGGTACACCCAGCGCGCCCAGCTACGGCCTTTCACCAGCGAAAACGCACAATAAATTTCAACAAAGACCAGCACTAAACTGGCCAGAAAGACCAGGGTTAAGCTCCACGTCTGCACGCTGCGATGAATAAACTCGCCCATCCCGCGTATGCCGAGGGTATTCATAATCATCAGCACATCGAGACCGCGAATCAAAATAATCGCCATAGCCGCAACCTGCACCAGCGTAGGCACATTTAAACGGGCATGTGATGAGGTTGATTGCTTTATAAATCCCAATGAATGTCTTCCCTGAAAATGATGCCGCGACCCGCGCGGCAACGCATTACCATAGTGGAAGATTTTAGTGGCTTCAGCCGCGTCTTGCACGCTGGATATCGCGAATCCGCTGTTTTTCCGCTCGCGCCATCAGGTACCAGGCAATAAATCCGACGATTCCTACCACGCCGAGGATTAACGTCGCCAGCGCGTTGATTTCCGGGTTCACGCCCATGCGCACGCTGGAGAAAACCAGCATCGGTAGCGTGGTGGCACCGGGACCGGAAACGAAGCTGGCAATCACCAGATCGTCAAGAGAAAGCGTAAAGGCCAACAGCCAGCCCGAGATCACCGCTGGCATGATCATCGGTAACGTAATGACAAAAAAGACTTTCAACGGCGGCGCGCCAAGATCCATCGCCGCCTCTTCAATCGAACGATCCAGTTCGCGTAATCGCGAAGCGATCACCACTGCCACATAGGCGGTACAGAAAGTGACGTGCGCCAACCAGATGGTCAGCATCCCGCGATCGGAGGGCCAGCCGATAGCATGACCGAGCGCGACAAACAGCAGCAGCAGCGACAGCCCGGTAATCACATCCGGCATCACCAGCGGCGCGGTGATCATAAACGCAAAGCCGTTTGCGCCGCGAAATCGTCCAAATCGCACCATCACCACCGCAGCAATAGTACCGAGCACCACCGCCATCGTCGCCGCACAGGCGGCAATTGTCAGGCTTAGTCCCACTGCGCTCATCATGGCGGTATCCCGAAAGAGCTCGCCATACCAGCGCGTCGACCATCCCGCCCACACCGTCACCAGCTTCGAACTGTTAAACGAGTAAATCACCAACATTAACATCGGCGCATAGAGAAAAGTAAACCCCAGCACCAGAATCAGAATGCGCCAGGGCGAGCGAACGACCGGTAAGTTATTCATCCGTGCTCCCCCACACTTTTTTGCTGATGTTTATGGAACCACATGATCGGTACTATCAGCAGCAGCAACATAATAATGGCGACCGCAGAAGCAACCGGCCAGTCGCGGTTATTGAAAAACTCCTGCCACAGGACGCGACCAATCATGATACTGTCCGGCCCGCCAAGCAGTTCCGGGATCACGAACTCGCCCACCGCCGGGATAAAAACCAGCATCGAGCCGGCGATGATTCCGCCTTTGGTGAGCGGGACAATGATGCTAAAAAATGTTTTCAGCGGTCGGGCGCCGAGATCCAGCGACGCTTCCACCAGCGAATAATCAATGCGCGTCAATGCGGTATAAATGGGCAGTACCATAAACGGCAGATAAGCATAAACAATGCCGATATAGACGGCCAGGTTAGTGTGCAGGATCGTCAGCGGCTGATCGATAACCCCTAGCCACAGCAACACATTGTTCAGCACACCGTTGTTTTTCAAAATGCCCATCCAGGCATAGACGCGTATTAAAAAAGACGTCCACGAGGGCAGAATCACCAACAGCAGCAGGATATTGCGCGTGGAGGGCTTGCTGTGCGCCACCGCCCACGCCAGCGGGTAGCCCAACAGCAGGCAGCAGATTGTGGAAATACCGGCAATTTGTAACGATTGCAGATAGGCTTCGAAATAGAGCGGATCGTCGGTCAGTTGCAAAAAATTGCCGAGGTTGAGCGTAATCGACAACTGACCGTCAGCCCATTCCAGCAGATCGGTATACGGCGGGATCGCCCGCGCCATTTCCGCCAGGCTTATCTTAAAGACGATAAGAAACGGCAGTAAAAACAGCAGAATGAGCCAAATATAGGGCAAAGCAATAACCAGCTTACGCCCATGTTTCATTTGCATTCGCGCCAACCATAGCGCCGCGCCGCCAGGTTTACTAATGCGTGCCGGAGGTTCAAGTGTGCTCATGTTTCCCCCTTATACCGTCAGGACCACGCAGCTATCCGCTTCCCAGCACAAACGCACTTCATCGCCCCAGGTCGGTAACCCTTTCCGGTAACGGTGCGCATTCTGCAGTTGAGCGCTGATCATCTGCCCGCTTTTTAGCCGCACATGATAAATAGACAGATCGCCGAGATACGCAATATGCGCCACTTCGCCGACGGCGAAATTATAGCCATCGGCAGGCGGCGACTCACACAGAATGATTTTTTCCGGACGTAGCGCCACATATACCGGCACATTATCAACGACAGAGGCATCTGCATCGACTTTTAACGGATGAACCAAACCGGGCGCGTCAATGACCAGACCGTCCTCTTCACGCGCTTTCAGTAAGCCCTCAAAAACATTTACCGATCCGATAAATTCGGCGCTATAGCGGGTTGTCGGATGCTCGTAAATCTCCTCCGGTTCGCCAATTTGCACAAATTTTCCACGGTTCATGATGGCAATGCGCCCCGCCATCGTCATCGCTTCTTCCTGATCGTGCGTCACCATGACGCAGGTCACGCCGACGCGCTCAAGGATATCCACCACTTCAAGCTGCATCCGGTCGCGTAATTTTTTATCCAGCGCGCCCATCGGTTCATCCAACAAGAGCAGCTTAGGACGTTTCGCCAGGCTGCGCGCCAGGGCCACGCGCTGGCGCTGACCGCCGGAAAGCTGATGCGGCTTACGTTTTGCAAACTCCTGCATGTGCACCGGACCCAGCATCTCATTGACGCGGCTGGTAATCTCCGCCTTCGGCAGTTTGTCCTGCTTCAGACCAAAAGCGATGTTCTGCTCTACCGTCATATGCGGAAACAACGCATAGGACTGAAACATCATATTAATCGGACGCTGATACGGCGGAACATGCGCCAGATCGACGCCGTCGAGCATAATTTGCCCGCTGCTCGGCGGTTCAAAACCTGCCAGCATCCGTAGCAGAGTCGATTTTCCACAACCTGACGCGCCCAGCAGGGCAAAAATCTCGCCTTTATAGATAGTCAGACTGACATCATCGACAGCATGTTGCCCGTCGAATGACTTCGTCAGGTTGCGAATTTCCAGAAGCGGCGTCAGCGCTTTACGGGTTTTCACCTGCGGGCGGTGGGGGACATCATTCACAAGGCGCTCTCCGGCATAACACAATCAAACGATACAAACGGTGGAATGCCCGATAGCGCACGCTTATCAGGCCATACCGTTAATAAATTACTTACCGCTTTTCACCTTCGTCCATGCGCGGGTGCGGACGCGATCAATCTTCGGCTCCTGCACTTTCAGGGTAAACAACTTGGCCCGCACATCCGCCGGCGGATAAATTCCCGGGTTATCGCGCACCTGCTGGCTGACCAGCGCCGTCGCCTCTTTATTCGCATTGGCGTAGAAAACGTGATCGGAAATATGGGCAATCACATCAGGGCGCAGCAGATAATTAAGGAACTGGTAGGCCTCGTCTTTATTTTTGGCGTCAGCCGGCATGGCAAACACATCAAAAAACGCCATTGCCCCCTCTTTGGGGATCGAGAAAGAGATATTGACGCCATTTTTCGCCTCTTTCGCCCGGTTAGCGGCCTGCCAGACATCGCCCGCCCAGCCGATGGCTACACAGGTATCGCCATTAGCCAGATCGTTAATGTATTGCGAGGAGTGGAAATAGCGAATGTTTGGCCGTAGCTTCAACAACAGATCGGTTGCCGGGCCGGTGTAGTCATCCGCTTTGCTGCTATTCGGATCTTTACCCAGATAGTTCAGCACGGTGGCAAAAATTTCTTCAGGCGCATCAAGGAAAGAGACGCCGCAGCTTTTTAGCTTCTCCAGATTCTCCGGCTTGAGGACTAAATCCCAGCTATTCACTGGCGCATCATCCCCCAGCACCGCTTTCACTTTATCAACGTTATAGCCAATGCCCGTCGTGGCCCACATATAGGGCATGGCGTATTTGTTGTCAGGATCGTGCTTCGCTACCAGTTTCAACAGTTCAGGATCGAGGTTTTTCCAGCCGGGAAGTTTGCTTTTATCCAGCGGCTGAAAAACGCCCGCGGTGAGCTGGCGCTCAAGAAAACTGGCCGATGGCACCACCAGATCGAACCCGGTGCTGCCTGCCATTAACTTGCCTTCCAGCACTTCGTTAGAGTCAAAGACATCATAGATAACGTTAATCCCGGTCTCTTTTTCAAAGTTCGCCACCGTGTCCGGCGCGATATAATCTGACCAGTTATAAATGTGCAGCGTTTTTTGTTCGGCAGCGAGCGTGCCGACAGAGACGACCATCAGAGCACCCGCAACCAGACCCGATAGCCATTTTTTCTTTAAGGCGGTCATCATCGCTTTCCTTCTGAAATCCGTTAACAAATGAACCCATTAGGCGTGGTTTAAAACATGCCTGAAATGTGCATACCTTTTCATTTGATACAAATGAAGAAGAGAGGTCGCCCTCCCTGCCATCAAGCTCGCTATAGAAGCTTCGCAAGAATAACTTTAGCTAAGGTTTGAGGCTATAGCCCAGATTAAAAAACGCCTTTTATCAATTTTTTATGCAGGTTTTGTCTATGTGATAAAGCGAAATGGTCAGAAAGGAGGTGAATAATTCTTTAAATAAAGGTTAACGGCAGCATAAAAAAACGTAAACAGCAGCCGCGCTGGCAGCGACTGCCTGATTATCGGGAGGGATCAGTGAAGAAAATGGTCAACCGCGCTGGTTTTTTGCGCGTCTTCTTCCGCGTTAAACAGAAGCTGATGCGCCCCGGCCTCAAGGATCACCATAGAAATCTGCTCTTCACTTTGGCGAACAAACCATTCGAACTGTTCGTAGGTGACGCCTTGCATAACGGATAAAGACTGGCACACAACCAGTTTTGGCAGATTATCATCCTGCATATCGAGAAAGGCTTTTACCGTCAACGAACTGGCGTTGATAGCAGAGAGATCGGCCGCCAGCGGCAGCAACGCGGAAGGCCTGACCTCCGCCATCGCGGAAAAAAGAACGGTGTTGTCCACCAAATCGATTTTAGCATCGTAGACGCCGTCAAAATTCTGCATATGCGGCAAATGCAGCGCCTGGCAGGTATCACATTCGAAGAAATTCATGCCCAGGTCGTCGAGCCATTGACGCAACGTATCCAGAGTGGGAACGACCAGTGATATCATAATAATGTGCTACCTCTTACGATGACGATGAAAAATTACCGGCACAGCTTACGCAAAAAGCGTGCTTCGTACTACGGCGGAATCCACGATTGCGATTAGCCGCCGATTTTAAGGCAAAATTCAGGTGTAGCGTGACGTTCTATCCACTGAATCATTCGCCCCGCGATATCTACGCCCGTAGTCTTTTCGATACCTTCCAGTCCCGGCGAGGCATTCACCTCCATCACCAGCGGCCCGCGCGCGGCGCGTAAAATATCGACGCCCGCCACATCCAGCCCCAGCGTTTGTGCGGCTTTGATGGCGATATCCCGTTCACGAGGCGTGATCGTCGCGATGCTGGCCACCCCGCCACGATGAAGATTGGAGCGAAAATCACCGGCTTTCGCGCACCGCTCAATCGCCGCCACAACCTCATTGCCGACGACCAGACAACGAATATCGCATCCTTTAGCTTCGGCAATGTATTCCTGAACCAGGATATGGGCATTCAGCCCCCGAAACGCATCAATAACGCTTTCAGCAGCCTGACGCGTCTCCGCCAATACCACGCCGATCCCTTGCGTGCCTTCTACCAGCTTCACGACCAGCGGCGCCCCGCCAACCATCTTAATAAGATCGCTGGTATCATCCGGCGAATGGGCGATCCCGGTAATGGGGAGATCGATCCCCTGGCGCGCCAGAAGTTGTAGCGATCGCAGCTTATCGCGCGCGCGGGTAATAGCGACGGATTCATTCAGCGGATAGCTACCCAGTAGCTCAAACTGACGTAGCGCAGCGGTACCATAAAAGGTAATGGCCGAACCAATACGGGGAATAACGGCGTCAAAATGGGGCAGACGACGCCCCTTGTAATGGATCGACGACGCTGCCGGATTAATATTCATATAGCAGGAAAGAGGATCGAGTATCTCGACCAGATGGCCGCGCCGCATCGCCGCTTCGCGCAGACGTTTGCAAGAATAGAGCGTTCCATCCCTGGACAATATGGCAATTTTCACCCTGCACCTCGCTGAAAACCCTGAAAAGCCCGCGTATCATACACTGGCCCGCAGGTTTTAGCGCGTCGCCCAGCCCTGTTTATGCAAATATTCAAGGATAAATGGGCGATTTTCTTTAATCAGGGTGCGACGGATATGATCGCTCCAGGTATCGCGTCGCGTATTACTGCCGCGGGTCAGATAATACTCAGCCAACTGCTCGTCATAGCGCGCCAGCAGCTTTTCATCAAGCGGTTGATACTGGTTCTCATGAACCACAAGCTCGGCAGGCAGGCGCGGTTTCAGATCCGGATTATCCGCAGGCCATCCCAAACACAGGCCAAAGAGCGGCAATACATGCTTCGGCAATTTTAATAGTTCGGTAACAGATTCAATATTATTACGGATGCCGCCGATATACACGCCGCCTAATCCCAGTGATTCCGCCGCCGTCAGCGCATTTTGCCCCATCATCGCCGTATCGACGACACCGAGCAGCAGTTGTTCGGCAAGCCCCAACTGCGCGTCAGGGCAGATCTGCAAATGACGATTAAAATCGGCGCAAAATACCCAGAACTCAGCGGCCTGCGCCACATGCTTTTGCCCGCCCGTCAGGGGCACTAACGCCTCACGCAGCGCCCGATCGGTAATACGGATAATAGAGCTGCACTGTAAAAAACTGGAACTGGACGTGCTGCGCGCGGCGGCAATAATGGCCTCTCGCTGCGCGTCAGTCACGGGTTCATCGGTGAAATGGCGAATAGAACGATGGCCACAAAGAAGTTCAATGGTCGGACTCATTATGCTTTTCTCTATCTGAACGGGAAGAAATGTCGGGTGGACGTTTCATCAACTGCGGCGCCAGTAACTGCGCAATACGCCACATCATCGCCACCGCGGCGGGGAGGATCAACACGACGCCGAGGAAAACCATCAATACGCCAGCCAGCGGCGTATTGAACGGCGCGGGCAGCGTAAGGTAATGATTAAGCGATAGCAGAGCAAGCGCCAGCAAAATCATACCGAGGTATTCCAGTATCAGTACGCTTTTGGGTAACACGCCAATCGTGCGCATATCAAGCCTCCCGGTTAACTGACGCACAGTGTAGAACGTTCTGGTCCGGCGTGCTTAACAGATATAGCCCTGGGTTATCAAAGGAACAGGCGTAACCTGCTTTTCATCTGCCGTAAATCGCGGCATGATAACACCTGTTCGCCGTCTGGCTTTATGTTCGAGGAGAGATATGTTTACTGTTATTTTTGGCCGTCCAGGGTGCCCTTATTGCGTGCGTGCAAAAGAGTTGGCGGAAAAACTGAGCAAAGAACGCGACGATTTCAACTACCGCTATATTGATATCCATGCTGAAGGCATTACTAAAGCGGATTTGGAAAAAACCGTAGGTAAACCTGTAGAAACCGTACCGCAGATTTTTGTCGATCAAAAACATATCGGCGGCTGTACGGATTTTGAAGCATGGGCAAAAGAAAATCTGAATCTTTTCGCCTGATTGCTCTGGCAACGCCCTCTGACGGAGGGCGCTATCGGCGTTTTTTTCGCCGGTGGCTAAACAGGCTGCTAATAAACAAATAACAGAGCGCGCCTAACGCACACCAGAATACGGCGCTAAATAACCACGCGAGTTCTTGCCAAAACGATCGGGTAGGCATAAATACCACGCGCATTAACACCAGGCAAAACGGCGCCGCCAGCATCGCCCCGATCAGCGGTCGGATCACCTCGCGTCGGTGAGAACAAAAACTGGCCACCGCACCAGGCAACGTAAAAAATAACAGTCCAATCTCAGGATGCCCTGCCGCGCGAAAAGCGCCTTGTACATGCATAGTTAATGAAAGACACACCACAATAAAGAGTACAAAGCAGCAGACAACGCTTGCCCACCCGTGTTTATGTTTCAATCGTTCCTCCTGACACTCTCTATCGAACACGCTTTCCGCCGTGAGGCATCCAGTCAGATAAAGTCATGTGGCATTCCATGCCAAAAACACACCTGCACGATTCTTATAGCCGTTAGTACGCAATAAGATTAAACTAGCAGGATATATTGTTGTGTTGTTTTTATTTGGATGCTGTATGCAATACGATTGCACCCTTAATTCATGATAAAAACAGTAGCGTAAATTACCATTTCTTTCAACAGCTTACTCGTAAACAAGAAGTTAGTCTCCGTGAATATAAACGTCGCAGATTTGTTAAATGGGAATTACATCCTGTTATTATTTGTGGTCCTGGCTCTTGGCCTGTGTCTTGGCAAGTTACGTCTGGGTTCAGTCCAACTTGGTAATTCCATTGGCGTTTTAGTGGTCTCTCTATTATTAGGGCAGCAACACTTCAGTATTAACACCGACGCGCTAAATCTGGGATTTATGCTGTTTATTTTTTGTGTCGGCGTCGAGGCTGGCCCCAACTTTTTTTCGATTTTTTTTCGCGACGGTAAAAATTATCTGATGCTTGCCCTGGTCATGGTCGGTAGCGCTCTGCTAATCGCCTTAGGCCTTGGTAAGCTATTCGGCTGGGATATCGGCCTGACGGCCGGTATGCTGGCTGGCTCAATGACCTCCACGCCCGTGCTGGTTGGCGCAGGCGATACCCTGCGACATTCCGGCATCGCCAGCACGCAACTCTCCTCCGCTCTTGATAATCTGAGCCTGGGCTATGCCCTGACCTATCTGATTGGGTTGGTCAGTCTGATCGTGGGCGCGCGCTACTTGCCTAAACTACAGCATCAGGATTTGCAAACCAGCGCCCAGCAAATTGCTCGCGAGCGCGGTCTGGATACCGATGCTAATCGCAAGGTTTATTTGCCGGTTATCCGCGCCTATCGGGTTGGCCCGGAACTGGTGGCCTGGACTGACGGCAAAAACCTGCGCGAGCTGGGTATTTACCGCCAGACAGGCTGCTATATCGAACGTATTCGCCGTAACGGTATTCTGGCGAACCCGGATGGCGATGCGGTGCTGCAAATGGGCGATGAGATTGCGCTGGTCGGCTATCCGGACGCGCACGCCAGGCTCGATCCCAGCTTCCGTAATGGTAAGGAAGTGTTTGATCGCGATCTGCTTGATATGCGCATCGTGACGGAAGAAATTGTGGTGAAAAACCACAATGCGGTCGGTCGCCGCCTCGCTCAGCTCAAGCTGACCGATCATGGCTGCTTCCTTAACCGCGTCATCCGCAGCCAGATCGAAATGCCTATCGACGATAACGTCGTGCTGAATAAAGGCGACGTTTTACAGGTGAGCGGCGACGCCAGACGCGTAAAAACCATCGCCGATCGCATTGGTTTTATTTCGATCCATAGTCAGGTGACGGACCTGCTCGCCTTCTGCGCTTTTTTTATCATCGGGTTAATGATCGGGATGATTACCTTCCAGTTCAGCAATTTTAGTTTCGGCATCGGCAACGCGGCCGGATTGTTGTTCGCCGGGATCATGCTCGGTTTCCTGCGCGCTAACCATCCTACCTTTGGTTATATTCCGCAGGGCGCGCTTAATATGGTGAAAGAATTCGGCTTGATGGTGTTTATGGCAGGCGTTGGTTTAAGCGCCGGCAGCGGTATCAGCAACGGTCTGGGCGCGGTCGGCGGACAAATGCTGATCGCCGGGCTTGTCGTCAGCCTGGTACCGGTGGTGATCTGCTTCTTGTTTGGCGCTTATGTGCTGCGCATGAACCGGGCGCTGCTGTTCGGTGCCATGATGGGCGCGCGTACCTGCGCCCCGGCGATGGAAATCATTAGCGATACGGCGCGCAGTAATATTCCAGCGCTGGGTTATGCGGGGACTTACGCCATCGCCAACGTTCTGCTAACGCTGGCGGGGACGCTTATTGTCATCATCTGGCCGGGGTTAGGATAAAACTGAAGTTTGCCTTTAAGTGAAAAAATTTTGCCAATAGGTCGAACTTTTCGTTAAAGCATCAGTCATACCTATTGCCACTGCTTTTCTTTGATGTCCCCATTTTGTGGAGCCCATCAACCCCGCCATTTCGGTTCAAGGTTGGTGGGTTTTTTGTTGCCTGACGCAGAGTGACACGACATTGACTCTCCGGCGATTCGCTTTACCATCTGTAAAATCGCTTCACGCGCCAGCGGCGTTCGATCCGTTACAAAATGCAGCGTCATCCCCTCGATAAACGCATCCAGCGCGCGGGCGGTCTGCGCGTCAAACCACTGCGCCAGCGTATTCTGGCTACGCTGCATCCAGTTTTGCATGACTATTTTTAACGCTGGCTTATCGCTGGCATAGGCATATAACTGATACATTAACGTCATATTATCCGGCGTCGTAACCTGCGAGCCGTAAATCATTTCCGTTATCGCCTGGCACGCCCCCTCCGCATCCGTCACCTGCGCAAAAAAGTCCTGGTATTGACGCGACATGTTCTCGGTGAAAAGTGTAAAAGCTTCACTCAATAACGCATCCATACCGGCAAAATAGTAGGTCATCGAGCCAAGCGGCACCTGAGCGATAGCGGCGATTTTCCGGTGCGTCACGGCATGAACGCCATAGGTCTTTACCGCTTCCAGTGTGGCCTGAATTATTTTTTCCCGTCGCTTAGGATCATTGGCGCGTCTTACGGCATTTTCTTTCATGATGAGTTCCACATCTCATTCAGGATGCAGGCGATAGTAGCCTGCCGCTTACGCTGAAAAAACAGACAGTAAAAACTGTCTGCACAACGAAGTATGACGACGATATGTACAAATGTACACAAGCTTGCTAATGTTTACCTCTCGCTTCTATTTTCTGGCCTGACGCTATGACCGTCCTCTCCTCACGTAACGCCTTAAAACGCCGTACCTGGGCGCTGTTTATGTTCTTCTTTTTACCCGGACTGCTGATGGCCTCCTGGGCAACCCGAACGCCTGCTATTCGGGATATTCTTTCCGTCTCTACCGCGGAAATGGGGGCGGTCTTATTCGGGCTTTCTATCGGTTCAATGAGCGGTATTCTTTGTTCCGCCTGGCTGGTGAAACGATTTGGCACCCGGAAGGTTATTCGCATGACGATGACCTGCGCAGTAGGCGGGATGGTTATTCTTAGCGTCGCGCTGTGGTGCGCCTCGCCGCTGATTTTTGCCCTTGGATTAGCCGTTTTCGGCGCCAGTTTTGGCGCCGCCGAAGTGGCGATTAATGTCGAAGGCGCGGCGGTCGAACGCGAGCTGAATAAAACCGTTCTGCCGATGATGCATGGTTTTTACAGTTTCGGCACGCTGGCGGGCGCTGGTGTCGGCATGGCGTTAACCGCATTAAGCGTCCCGGCTAACATCCATATCATCCTCGCGGCTGCCGTGGCGATCGCGCCCATTTTCATCGCCATTCGGGCGATCCCTGACGGTACGGGTAAAAACGCATCGGAAGATTCTCACCTTCAGGAAAAAGGATTACCTTTTTATCGGGACATCCAGCTTTTGCTTATTGGCGTGGTGGTGCTGGCAATGGCATTCGCCGAAGGATCTGCGAATGACTGGCTACCGCTACTGATGGTAGACGGACACGGTTTTAGCCCAACCTCCGGCTCTCTGATCTACGCCGGTTTCACGCTTGGTATGACCGTTGGCCGCTTTACCGGCGGCTGGTTTATTGACCGCTATAGCCGGGTGACGGTTGTTCGCGCCAGCGCGTTGATGGGAGCGTTGGGCATTGGCCTGATTATTTTTGTCGATAGCGACTGGGTCGCCGGCGTCTCGGTCATTCTTTGGGGCTTAGGCGCTTCGCTCGGCTTCCCGCTGACCATTTCCGCCGCCAGCGATACCGGTCCCGACGCGCCGACGCGCGTGAGCGTTGTCGCCACGACCGGCTATCTGGCGTTTTTGGTCGGGCCGCCGCTGTTGGGCTATCTGGGAGAGCATTATGGATTACGCAGCGCCATGATGGTTGTGCTGGCGCTGGTTATTCTGGCGGCGCTGGTGGCGAAGGCCGTCGCCAAACCTGTATCGACTCCGCAACCGGTGATGGAGCATAACGCATGAGTATCAAATTAATCGCCGTCGACATGGACGGCACGTTTCTGAGCGATCAAAAAACCTATAACCGTGACCGGTTTATGGCGCAGTACCAACAAATGAAGCGGCAAGGCATTCGCTTTGTCGTGGCCAGCGGCAACCAGTATTACCAGTTAATCTCCTTCTTTCCGGAAATTGCGCACGAAATCGCTTTTGTCGCGGAAAACGGCGGCTGGGTGGTCAGCGAAGGCGAGGATATTTTTAACGGCGAGCTGACAAAAGCCGACTTCCAGGCGGTTGTCGAACACCTGCTCACACGCGCCGATGTGGAGATCATCGCCTGTGGAAAAAACAGCGCCTACACGCTGAAACGCTACGACGATGCGTTAAAAGCCGTTGCGGCAATGTATTATCATCGTCTGGAGTTTGTGGATAATTTTAATAATATCAACGATGTCTTTTTCAAATTCGGCCTTAATATTACCGATGAACGGATACCGGAAGTACAGGCAGCGCTGCACGACGCCATTGGCGATATCATGGTCCCCGTTCATACCGGCTATGGCAGTATTGATTTAATTATTCCCGGCGTGCATAAAGCCAACGGCCTGCGTCTGTTACAGCAGCGCTGGGGCATTCATGATAGTGAAGTGGTGGTATTCGGCGACGGTGGCAACGATATTGAGATGCTGCGTCAGGCCGGGTTTAGTTTTGCCATGTCGCACGCCAGCGAAGCGGTCGCGGCGGCGGCGAAATACCGCGCCGGATCGAACAACCAGGAAGGCGTGCTGGATATTATCGACAGCGTATTAAACAACGAGCCGCCGTTCAACGTCTAGCGGATGCCTCTCTACGCCTGATAACAGAAAGCTTATCAGGCGTAGCCGCTCTCTCAGACTGTTTGCGAATTCCCCGTCCGCTTATCTTTTAAGAAGACCAGCATCAGCAGTAGCCAAAGAATACCGTTTGCCAGATTAAACAGGCTAAATAGCCCATTGCCGCCGCTTAACCAGGCGTGTTTACTGACTTCAATGCCAACGGTAAAAATCAGCATTTGTAGCATTCCCATCGCCGCCGAGACCGTTCCTTTACTCATATCGCTGGAGAAGAGCGTCAGACGCACCAGTCCGGCATTCGCCAGCCCAATGCCAAAAGCGTATACGCTTAATCCCGCCGTCATCCATAAATAAGCATGGGATGAAACCACCGTCGCCGCCGCGGCGATGATCAGCCCCGCGACGATAGGCCAGCCGCCCATCACGATCAGCGAGCGAACCGTACGTCGGGAGGTTAAACGCGCCAACACCAGATTACCGGCAATGAGCGCGCCAAAAACGGGCACCTGTAGCAGACCATATTCATAGCTGCTGAGCTGTTCGCCGCTAATGATGATAATCGGCGACTGCGCAATCCAGGCCAACAGCGGCAGGCTGACAAATCCCAGAGCTAACGCCCCTGCGACAAACCGCCGGTTTTTTATCACCAGCCGATAATCCCGGCCCAGCGCCTTAAATGACAGCGTTTCGCCCCGCCGCGTGGCGGTCTCCGGCATTGCGCGCTGTAGCCCGAAAAAGGCGATAGCGGCCAGTGCGGCAAATAAAATAAACATCCCCTCCCACGGCAGAACATGCACCCATGCCGCCCCAACCAGTGGTCCCAGTAGCGGCGCGATTAACGCCACGTTCGCCATCAGCGCGGTAATTTTTATACACACCGCCTCCTCAAAGGACTCCTGAATCGCGGCATACCCTACAGCGCCGATAAAACACAGGCTAATCCCTTGCAAAAAACGCAGGAAGGTAAATTGTTCGATGTTTTTCGCCAGTAACGTCGCCAGGCAGGTGACAATAAACCACACGACGCCCGCCAGCATCACGGGACGACGGCCAATCCGGTCAGACAACGGGCCAAGCAGCCACTGTAAGAACATACCGCCCGCCAGATAAGCGGTCATGGACGTCGGAACCCAGTCCAGGCCCGCCTGATACTGCTCAACCACCGCCAGCATACCCGGCTGGATCATGTCGTTGCCAATATAAGTAGAAAACTCGTACAGCACCAGACAGAGAGGAAAAAGCAGCGCCTGACGTCCCAGCCTGCCGCCTGATTGTAAACGATTCTGCATACCATCTCTTCGCCAATAAAAACCGCGCAGAGTGTAATGAAAGTCGGGGAACTGAGATAGCGAATTATGAGGCTGCAAGGGAAATAGCGCACATTTTTACAGAAAGCCGCTTAGCGCTTACGTACTTTAAGGTTAATTTAAGTTTGCGCCGTTATCATCAACGTTATTTTATGCCATTGTCTTAAATCTCTTCATGTTGCCGCCAAATAAGACAATACTGCTTTTCCTCTCTGTTACGCTGCATTTATGCTCAGTTTGCACGGGGATGAGCTGGCTATCCCTTTTGATTTCATTGCTCCGAGCCTGGATGTTATGCTGGAAAACCTTAACAACTCGCTGTTTTATTTTATTAACGCCACGCCTGATTCCGCGCAGTGGACAATTTCGCTCGCTATCTTTATCGCCAAAGATGTCATCAACATTGTCCCGCTCTTAGCCGTGGTACTCTGGCTGTGGGGTCCCCGCGATCGGGTCTGCGCTCAGCGCCAGCTGATCGTTAAAATCGGCATCGCGCTGATTATCAGTCTGGCGGTCTCCTGGACAATGGGACACCTTTTCCCGCACGACCGTCCGTTTGTCGATCATATCGGCTATAACTTCCTGCATCATGCCGCCGATGACTCGTTCCCCAGCGATCACGGTACGGTGATTTTTACCTTTGCGCTGGCGTTTTTGTTCTGGCACCGCCTCTGGTCAGGCATCGTGATGATGGCGATAGCCATTACCATCGCCTGGTCGCGCGTCTATCTCGGCGTACACTGGCCGTTAGATATGATTGGCGCGCTGCTGGTAGCGATGCTTGGCTGCCTGAGCGCACAGCTGATCTGGCAATGGTACGGCGCGCCGCTCTACCAGGCGCTGCAACGTTGTTACCGTTTCTGTTTCGCATTGCCCATTCGAAAAGGCTGGGTACGTGACTAAATAGCGAAAAAAAGAGTAATATTAAGCGCTCTGTATGGTGCGGAGCGCTTATTTAACTCTCCAGGGGAACTATGGAAACGCGACGCGACGAGCGTATTGGTCAATTGCTGCAGGCCTTAAAACACAGCGATAAACTTCATCTTAAAGAAGCCGCGACCCTGTTGGGCGTCTCTGAAATGACCATTCGTCGCGACCTGAACCATAAAAGCGCTCCTGTCGTGTTGCTGGGCGGCTATATCTTACTGGAGCCCCGCAGCGCCAGCCATTATCTGTTAAGCGATCAAAAATCTCGTCTGGTGGAAGAAAAACGCCGAGCCGCTCAGTTGGCTGCGGGCCTGGTACAAGCCCATCAGACGGTATTTATTGACTGTGGCACCACCACGCCGTGGATCATTGAAGCCATTGATAATGACCTTCCCTTTACGGCGGTGTGCTATTCACTTAATACCTTTCTGGCGCTGCAGGACAAACCCCATTGCCGCGCCATCCTCAGCGGCGGGGAGTTTCACGCCAGCAACGCCATTTTCAAACCGCTTGATTTCCATGAAACGTTAAACAATATTTGTCCGGATATCGCGTTTTATTCCGCCGCTGGCGTTCATACCAGTAAAGGCGCTACCTGCTTTAATCTGGAAGAGCTGCCGGTAAAACATTGGGCAATGACAATGGCACAGTGCCATGTACTGGTGGTGGATCACAGTAAATTCGGCAAGGTACGTCCGGCGCGGATGGGGGAATTATCACGCTTTGATACGATTATCAGCGACCGCCGTCCCGATGAGGCCTTTGTGGCCTACGCTAAAGCGCAACAAATTACTCTGATGTATTAACCGCCCGTAGCCGGATGCGACGCGCACCCGGCAACGGAGTTATTTTACGAGAACCAACTGCCAAACCACTGATGGAGTTTCATCAGCACAAAATCCCACATCCGGCTGAAAAATCCCCCCTCCTCGACGTTTTCCATCACCATTAACGGGCGTTGCTCAATGGATTTTCCGTTAAGCTGGAAATCGATGGTGCCGACAACCTGCCCTTTCTTCAACGGCGCCGTGAGCTGTGGTTCGTTCAACGTAAAGCTGGCCTTCAGGTTTTTAAGCTGCCCACGCGGAATCGTCACAGACCCCGCATCGCCCGCCCCCAAATTGACCTCACGCTTATCGCCAAACCAGACCCGTTGCGTCACGAATGTCGCGTCAGGTTTAATCGGCGTGACCGTTTCAAAGAAGCGGAAACCCCAGGTCAGCAGTTTTTCTGACTCATTAAAACGAATACGGTCCGTTTTCGCCCCCAGCACGACAGAGATCAGGCGCATATCGCCCTGAGTGGCGGAGGCGACAAGGTTATACCCAGCGCCAGCCGTTGTCCCCGTTTTCATGCCGTCGACATGCAGATTGGTGCTCCACAACAGGCGGTTGCGGTTCGGTTGACGAATATTATTAAAAGTAAATTCTTTTTCTTTATGAATGGCGTATTCGTCAGGCACATCGTGAATCAAGGCCTTGCCGAGCAACGCCATATCGCGAGCGGTACTGAACTGCCCTGGCGCATCAAGACCGTGTACCGTCTGGAAGGTTGTATTGGTTAACCCCAGTCGTTTCGCATAGGCGTTCATCAGGCCGATAAAGGACTCCTGGCTTCCGGCGACGTAGTCGGCAAGCGCGATACAGGCATCGTTACCTGACTGAATGATGATGCCTTTATTAAGATCCGCAACCGACACCTGATCGCCTGGCTTCAGAAACATCACCGACGACCCACGTAGCGCCGGGTTCCCCGTCGCCCAGGCATCTTTGCCCACCGTCACCATATCGGTCAGCTTGATTTTCCCTGCCTTCAGCGCCTGGCCCACCACGTAGCTGGTCATAATTTTTGTCAAACTGGCAGGGTCGAGTTTCTCATCGGCGTTGCCTTCCGCCAGTACTTTACCGCTGGCGTAATCCATTAAGATCCAGGCTCGCGCATCAACGCCCGGCGGCGCGATCGTTTGTTCCTCTGCCTTTACAGGCGAAGCGAAAAGGAATAAGAGAACCGAACCTGCCGCGAGGCTACGAAGGGAAGAAGCGTATTGCGTCATAGTACCACCCGAGTATCCATTCCAAAAACACACGTCACACCACCGTGTAATAAGTGCGGTGAGTAATAACGCACTCACGACGTTAAAGAAACCGTAACTTGGTAAAGTTTTTAAAGTTTATGCAATAACATCCCGTTACGCTTCCTTCATAACGATTTTTTTACAGACCATTGTGTAAATGTTAGGTTTATCTCACGGTAGGCCGATTACTGTCATCATCCTGATAAAACAGAAGGGGTTAATATGATTACGCTGTGGGGCCGGAACAACTCGACTAATGTTAAAAAAGTGTTGTGGACGCTTGAAGAGCTGGAACTGCCATACGATCAAATTCTGGCAGGTGGAAAATTCGGCGTTAACCAGGATGCCGACTATCTGGCGATGAATCCTAATGGGCTGGTGCCGCTGCTTAAAGATGATGAAACCGACCTGTTATTGTGGGAATCCAATGCCATTGTCCGCTATCTGGCGGCGCAATACGGCCAGAACCGGCTATGGGTTGATAATCTGGCGCGGCGTGCGGAGGGCGAAAAATGGATGGACTGGGCGAATCAAACGTTAAGCCCGGCGCACCGCGTGATACTGATGGGACTGGTCAGAACCCCGCCGGAAAAACGCGACCAGGCGGCAATTGAAGCCGGTATCGAAAAGTGTGATGGCCTGTTTGCGCTGCTTGATGACGCTCTGGCCCACCAGCCGTGGTTCTCCGGAGACAACTTCGGCACCGGCGATATCGCCATTGCGCCTTTCGTCTATAACCTGTTGAACGTGGGTCTGAAGTGGACGCCGCGCCCGAATCTGGAACGCTGGTATCAACAGCTTACCGAGCGCCCTGCTTTTCGCAAAGTGGTGATGATCCCAGTCACCTAACGCGTAGCCGCGGCCTCAAGTGAAGGACTTACCTTGAGTAACTGCCCGTCGGACTCATCGGTTAACACATATAAGTAGCCGTCAGGTCCGACACGCACATCGTAGATACGTTGCTTTCTGTCACTCAAAATACAGTCTTCTTCCGTCACCGTATTGCCATTGACGCGCATCACAATAACCTCTTTATCTTTTAGCGCGCCGATAAACAGTTTATGCCGTCACGGCACAAAAACGTCGCTGATATAAAGGCCATCCCGCTAATTGCCGGAGAATCCTTCCAGTAGTAAACCGACTGCTCCGTTCCTTCGACAATTTCACCTTTGGTTTCCGGCACTTTCAGACCACTATAGTTGACGCCCCATGTGGCCAGCGGCCAGCCATAATTTTTGCCTTTTTTCGGTATGTTAATTTCATCGCCGCCGCGCAGACCGTGTTCATGCAGCCATAGCGCGCCGCTCCAGGGATTGACTGCCAGTCCCTGCGGATTACGAATACCGGCATTGTACATGGCAAGATCAACAACCTGCTCTTTCATGCCGGGCTGACAGGCGCGGTATTCATAGTCGACCTGAAAGCTGCGGCAACATGCCTGACAGCGGTAATGCTGGTGCCCTGCACTCCCCGGACCATACTTTTTAACGGATGCCGTTTGCGCGCAAAACGGGCATTTCACATCGACTTTAGCCATCATAAATCCTGCGATAAAAGTCGGTATTCGAAACGATAATCACCGATTGAATACATGATCGTTTTCTGGGGATTTCACTGCATGTCATGATGGTTTACTCCTGCGATGAATAAGAGAACGGCGTTTAACCGTAAAATCAACATGCAGCGGGTCGAGAATAAAGATTATTAACGGAGTGATACCGACTTGAATCCGCCAAGTACTTTTTAGAGTATGTTCCATTCTTCGCGCCGGAATCCCTGAGTAATAGCCTGTCTGATCTAAAATGGAGATCAGAAAAATATGACACAAGCTGTTGCATAACATGGATAAAATGGGTAGTCATGCAAGCGAGATAAGACAATGAATGTATTCATTACTGATGCTGGTCGCTTATCGTGGTTACAGTGTGATCCTTTTTGCTCCGCTGGTAGCACTTGGCGCAGTTCTGTTCACCCGTCCAGTGACGGTCGCCCCGGTTTTCAGTGATATATTTATGGATAAGTTGATCGGTTTTGTAAAACTTTATTTTCCTGTCTTTCTGCTGGGTGCAGTATTTGGCAAGCTGATTGAATTTGCTGGTTTTTACTACTCAATTGTCAGTGCTGTGACCTGTATGGTGGGCCAGAACAAAGCCATGCCGATGATTATTCTTGTATGCGCTTTATTGACCTATGGAGGCGTATCATTGCTTGTGGTGGCGTTTGCCAATCTGTTCTTTACTTGGCTGATTCCACATATTTACGGTGATCAGTTTATGATAAATCTGCCGGGGCTGAAAAAACCGCTGTAAACGGGTTAACCTGATGACCACGGGGAGCAGGTATTAGCATCTACGTTACAACGGTTCCGACAATATGTCTGACCTGACCCCCTGTCAGCGGTCACCAGCGTCCTACCAGATCCGCCCCGGATCATGGTAGGGCGGTGACACCGTCAGCCTACATTTTGTAGTTATCTCGACGTGACAGGAATTCGGATAGGCCGAAATACTCAGTCTGACTGAGTCTATAAAAAAGCAGCACACTGTATTATACGTTAATTATGAGCCACAACGATGCACTTTGATATAAAAGATTTAAAATTATTCCTTGCTATCAGTGAAGAAGGGAGCTTAACACGTGGAGCGGAAAAAACTTACATGTCTGCCGCATCTGGTAGCGTGCGTATACGTAATCTTGAACAGAGTATCAATCTGAGATTGCTGTATCGTAGTAGCAAGGGGATAACGTTATCCTCTGCTGGTGAAACATTTAAACACCACGCCAGCCTTATTGTGAATCAGATGGAAATGTTACGTAGCGATATGCAGGAGCATGTTAAAGGCATCAAAGGACATGTCAGAATATTTTCCAGTATAACTGCTATTGCAGAGTATCTCCCCCCATTGTTGAGCCATTTCCTTACACTATATAACGATGTGAATATTGATCTCAGGGAGTATCCAAGTCCGGAAATTGTACGTTCTGTTATTGAGGGGAAAACTGATCTCGGAATTGTTGCTGGTAATATTACAACAGATAATCTTGAAATACTGCCGTTCCGTACTGATAGGCTAGTGCTTATCACCGCGACAGACCATCCCTTTGCTGACAGAAAAAGCGTGACCTTTCATGAATTAATTCAATATGAACAAATCAGCCTGCCTGAAGGGACAGGAATGTTTGAATTTATCCGAAAAAAGGCAGAACTAGTACCATCTAAACTGAAAATTAGAATACAGGTCGGCAACTTTGAAACATTTTGCCGTATGGTTGAAGCAAAAGTGGGCATTGGTATAATGCCTCACTCTGCTGCATCCCGTTTGCGTCAGTTGCATGAATTTTCGATTATTGATCTTGATGAATTTTGGTCATTAAGAAAATTACAAATCTGCGCCAGAAGCTTTGACAAATTACCCGGTTTCACACAAAAACTGGTTACTATGCTTACAGCTCAGACTGAGTGATAGCGTTACATCCCTGTATAATTTGGTCCGTTGCCACCTTCAGGCGTAGTCCAGGTTATATTTTGTTTAGGATCTTTAATGTCACAAACTTTACAGTGAATACAGTTCTGTGAATTTATTTGCAGACGCATGTTTTGTGTTTCACTATCCTGTAAAAATTCATATACTCCGGCAGGGCAATATCGTTCTTCGGGGCCACCATAAATATCCAGATTAATGGATATAGGGATATTCTGATCACTGATTTTCAAATGTACTGGCTGGTCGTCATCATGCCAGGTGTTACTGAGATAGACGGATGACAAAATATCAAACGTCAGTTTACCGTCAGGTTTGTCGTACAGTTTTTTCTGGCTTTTGTTGGCCGGTTGCAGAGTGATATTGTCCGGTCGGTTATTTTTTACACGCCAGGGGATTTTTTTTATACCCATTCGGGGAAGCAGCCAATGCTCAATGCCAGTCATGATAAAACCTATCACACGCCCTTTTTTAAACCAGGGTTTGAAATTACTACCATTTTCCAGTTCCTGCCAAAGCCAGCTCTGTCGCAGTAATGTTTGATATTCTGTCAGTATGTCGTTTTTCCTGTTGTCCAGCAAAGCATTAAATATAGCGTCAGCCGCTATCATGCCACTTTTGATAGCTGTATGGATGCCCTTGATTCTACTTGCATTGAGCGTACCGGCATTACAACCAATCAGCAGACCACCAGGTAAACAGGGATCAGGCATAGACGCAATCCCGCCGTTATTGATTGCTCTTGCGCCATAACCAATACGCTTACCCCGGTCAATGTATTTGCGTATAGAAGGGTGTGTTTTCAGGCGCTGCATTTCCTGAAAAGGGCTTAACCAGGGATTTGAATAATCAAGTCCCACAACCAAACCTAGTGCAATTTTATTATCATTAAGATGATAGAGAAACCCACCCCCGAACGACTCTTTATCCAGAGGCCAACCTGTGGTGTGAATTACAAGCCCCGGATGGGACTGGTCTGATGGAACCTCCCACAACTCTTTTATGCCTATGCTAAAACTCTGGGGTGCTTTGCCTGTATCAAGATGAAATTTTTTGATCAGTTCTTTAGCCAGACTACCGCGGGCCCCTTCGGCAAAAATTGTATATTTTGCCAGAATTTCTATTCCACTCTGGAACCCCTCTTTCTTGCTGCCATCCCGATGACGTCCCATATCACCAGTTACTACACCGATAATGTTAGTATCCTGATCATACAGTATCTCAGTTGCCGAAAAGCCTGCATAAATATCCACGCCTGACGTTTCTGCCTGACCGGCGAGCCATTTAATGAGATTACCGAGGCTTACGATAAAGTTTCCATGGTTGCGAAAATTATCAGGAATCAATACATCCGGCAAATTAATACATTTTTCATTCGTCAGTAACAGTAATTTATCCTGAGTAACAGGCTGTTTAATGGGTGCGCCTCTTTCCTGCCAATCAGGAATTAGTTCATTCAGCGCTCGGGGATCCATGACTGCCCCACTGAGAATATGAGAACCAGGCTCAGCTCCTTTATCAAGGACGATAATGGACAGTTCTTTTCCTGCGTCATTTGCCTGTAATTTAAGTTTAAGAGCTGCAGATAATCCGGCGGGTCCTGCTCCCACAATAAGAACATCACATTCTATTGTCTCACGTGATTGCTGGGTATTAGAAAGTGTATCGTTCATTATTAACTCCTTAATTTTTCAGCACCGTAGGAACAGCTATATTATGTAAATAAAATTGCATTCATATTGTAACCAATGAAATAAATATCATAGTGATAAAACAGATGAAATGGTATAGGAATGTTCAACCTTAGAAAAAGGTGCCTATAAGACTATATAGCCAGTTATCAACTATTAAAAAAATGTCGGTGATGATGAAGCATTCCATAACATTTATATTTAGCTTTCTCCCTCAGATGAAAATAATATACACAAATCATTTTTAAGCCGTTCATCATAATTGCAGGAAAAGTCCCTATTTTCTTGGCATTCTATTATAGTTACCCGCGAGAAATAATCAGCCAACTGTCGGGTACAGAAGGGAGCGGCAATGACATGTTCAATCGAGACTATAATGACTCCGGACAGAGGTAACTGTTTCATAATATTTTTCCAATTGATTTGACATCAGAATGAACGTGGCATCTCCAGCACATGCTCAGCGATATAGCTCAGGATCAGGTTGGTAGATATGGGAGCAACCTGATATAAACGTGTTTCTCTAAACTTTCGTTCGATATCATACTCACAGGCAAAACCATATCCACCATGAAATTGCAGGCAGGCATTGGCTGCTTCCCAGCTGGCTTTCGCAGCAAGGTATTTCGCCATATTAGCCTGTGCTCCACAATCAAGATGCTGATCAAAAAGCTCGCACGCTTTAAAACGCATCAGATTAGCCGCTTCCACTGCAATAAATGCTTCTGCAATAGGAAACTGCACCCCCTGGTTCTGACCAATGGGACGACCAAAAACCTCACGCTCGCAGGTATAGCGGGTAACACGATCCATAAACCAATATCCATCGCCTATACATTCTGCCGCAATCAAGGTACGCTCTGCATTTAAACCATCAAGTATGTAATGAAAACCCATACCCTCTTCACCAATAAGATTTTCTTCGGGAATTTCCAGGTTGTCAAAAAAGAGCTCGTTGGTTTCATGATTGACCATATTGGGAATAGGTCGTACTGTCATTCCATTTTTCATAGCTTCTTTAATATCAACCATGAAAATAGACATCCCTTCGGATTTACGTTTTACATTTGCAAGCGGAGTAGTTCGAACCAGAAGAATCATCCAGTCTGAATGTTGAACACGTGAAATCCAGACTTTTTGTCCGGTTATCACATACCGGTCTTCTCTTTTTATAGCTGTAGTTTTAATTCTGGTGGTATCTGTACCTGCTGTGGGTTCTGTGACGCCCATCGACTGCAGGCGCCATTCACCAGTAGCTATCCGTGGCAGCCAGAATTCTTTCTGTTTATCGGATCCATGACGTAACAACGTATTCATGTTATACATCTGACCATGGCAGGCTCCAGAGTTTCCACCCGATCTATTGATCTCTTCCATGATAATAGATGCTTCAGTTAAACCAAGCCCTGACCCTCCAAATTCCTCCGGGATGAGCGCAGCCAGCCAACCAGCTTTGGTTAGTTTATTAACAAACTCTTCAGGATAGGCTTTTGCTTCATCTATCTTACGGTGATATTTATCATCAAATTCACTACATAATGAACTAACCGCATCACGAATATCCTGATATTTATCCTTTTCAATACTTTTCATAATTTTTTCCTCAATAAACCAGCGCCAACAGGGGGTAGAAAATGACCTTTTATCGGATGACCATCAGCAGATAGATCTGACTGGCGGTCGACAGGAAGAAAATAGAGCCAGTGCCATAATTCTGGCAGAACGCCCCCCCTCTTTAAAGATTTTGATGTCTTTATCCAGAGTGGCGGCCAGCAGCTTAGCGGGACCGGGGTTAAGATAATCGGTGTTGCGCAGAATGCCAGGCTGCCAAATTTGAATATCAGTATATTGCATAAAAGTTACCTTTAAGGAGGAAAAAATATGATTTATAATTTATCGATAAGTTCAGGTACAGCTTTGAAAATATCAGCTACCAAACCATAATCCGCAATAGAAAAGATAGGAGCGTCAGGATCCTTATTAATAGCGACAATGACGCCTGACTCTTTCATCCCGGCAAGATGTTGTATGGCGCCAGAAATTCCCAGAGCAATATAAAGTTGAGGCGCAACGATTTTTCCGGTCTGGCCAATCTGATAATCATTTGGTGCATAACCAGCATCTACAGCAGCCCGGCTTGCCCCCACGGCAGCGCCTAATTTATCTGCCAGGTTATCAACAAGTTCTTTGAATGCCTGTGCACTTCCTACTCCTCGTCCACCTGATACTACAACTCTGGCGGATTGTAAGTCTGAACGGTTACTTTTATTAACATGTTGGCTAATAAATTTTACCTGATCTGAACCAAGAACAACCTCTGTAAATTCAATGGGGGCTTTTCCCTCATCTTCCGCAACCGCAGCCGCAGCCGCAGCCGCAAATGAGGTAGGACGAACAGTTATCACTTTATATTCATCATCACTGTGTACTGTGGCAATAGCGTTACCCGCATAGATTGGACGTTCAAAGGTATGTTGATCAATGACACGCGTAATATCACTAATCTGAGATACATCAAGTTTTGCTGCTAAGCGTGGCGCACAGTTTTTTCCAAAAGAGCTTGCAGGAAAAAGAATGGACTGATAATGATTTTTCCCACTATTCAAAAAATAGCTGATCTGTTTTTCCACATTCTCTGCCAGAAGGTGTTCGAATAGTGGGCTGTCAGCAACAAATACAGTGGATATCCCCTGAATATGACTGGCTTTAACTGCAATACTTTCTATACCATATCCTAACATAAGTATATCTATATCACTATTAATGGCTTTTGCCGCAGTGATAGTACTGAGTGTTGAAGGTAAAAGAGTATTGCCGTTATGTTCAGCAATAACTAAAGAAGCCATATTTTCCTCCTTAAATTACTTTTTCTTCGTTTTTTAATTTATCTAGCAGCGTGTTAATATCTGGAACGATTATGCCTGCTTTCCTTCTTGCTGGCTCATCAACTTTAATAATAGTCAATCTGGATGATGGGTTAATACCAAGTGAATCGAAATCTATCTCCTTAACAGGTTTCTTTTTGGCTTTAATAACATTCGGCAAGCTGATATTCCTCGGTGTATTCAGACGTAGATCTGTAGTGAGTACTGCAGGCAGGGATAAATTTAACGTTTCTAATCCTCCATCAACCTCACGAACAGCAGTTAATGAATTATCAGAAATAGTAATTTCACTAACATTAGTGGCTTGGGGAAGATCGAGTAATGCTGCCAGCATTTGGCCTACCTGATTACAATCATCGTCAATAGCTTGCTTGCCTAATAATATAATATCGGGTTTTTCATTCCGGGTAATAGCGGTGATAGTTTTGGCCACAATTAGTGGTGTAAGAGAGTTTTTTGTTAATATGTGTATTGCCCTGTCTGCCCCTGCTGCCAGTGCTGTACGCAATACATCCCCTACACCTGTGTTTCCTATAGACACTACAACAACCTCACTGATTAATCCCCGTTCTTTTAAACGTACTGCTTCTTCAACTGCAATTTCATCAAATGGATTGATACTGAGTTTTGAATCAGAAATATCAACATCAGAATGATCTTGCTTTATTCTAATTCTAACGTTATGATCGACAACTTGTTTTACACAAACTAAAGCTTTCATTGGTGACTCCTTCATATATTTACTAAATGCTATGAGCCAAAATCCTTTTTGCTTTTTCCAGTAACGGTTTATCCACCATTTGCCCTTCATGACTGAACGCTCCATGGGGATATTGAGCCAGTCGCATAATCTGGGGAACCCACTCGATTTCTTGTTTTAAATAGCTGAATGCTCTGTTTACATGTGAAATTTGTGGAGGGTGAATACATACCTTGCCACTGAACCCCATTTTACAGGAGTGAATAGCATTTTGTATTGTCAACTCGTTTTTCATAAATTCAGTTGTGATACCGTCAACAGAAGGATATGATCCAGCCAGGCGTGAAGTTATTACAATTTTTGCACGTACAGCAATCAGTACTTTTTCATCATTACTCATGAAATTCAGAGCATTTTCTCTGGCAATTATTTTTTTCTCAGATGACACCGCATTTTCTAAATCAAGGATTACGCTATCAACACAACTGCTATTTGCTTTTTCAAATCGTTCAGGTTGGTCACCCGTAACGAAAAGAAAAAACCGTTCTAACGTTTGCATTCTCGTCTCTCATTTGAATGGAGCATCTGATAATTCAATATATCTTAAAAAAATAATTTTCTGAATTAGCTTTTATCTAACCCCCCATTAAAATTGGTTCAGGTTCGCTGATAACAGAAAGAAACATGTAATTTATTGTTACAATAACAAAGATAAAAATAAAATTTAATTATTTGATATAAATAACGTTTCAGAATAGTAAACGGCCGACATTCCGTACCTGTTTCAGGAGTGAATTCGACTATACCGTTCCCTAAGAACATCAACGATTGTCTGGTGAACCGAATTTAGTCACCTTTGGCGGAAAACAGGCTGGCATATAGGAGAGCATGACAACCCGGGTCATTCCCTCCGTGATTTTTTAGTAACACGCTGAAAAAGTATCTGAAACTTCATTCTGCAAGTGAGACTTTCCCCGAAGTCGATCGATACGTTTTATCTTGTGCCTGACCGATGCTACTCCTGACAAATCACGCCCAATACTGAATAAGTGTAAGAGATGCACCGTTAATCACTACACTGGTAGCCTCAATCAGAGATTGACGGCGGTAAAGGTGCAAAGGCTCCAGTATATTTTTAAAGGATTTTTGGCATAATGAACGAGCAGGCATAGTGATGATTTCCTTGAAAATGTTAGCGCAATCAATTAGATCACATAACACTATGCCTGTCCTGGTTTGCTGGGGATTCCTCAGGAGTCGCCTCCCCTTGTTCAGACCTGTGTAAGCGGTGAATGTGCTTTCAGACTCTGAATACTCAGCGTCAAAGTTGTCAGACAGTTTTCAAGTTTATCTGCGTTGACGGCAATAAAGGTCGGACAATCATGGTGTCCGCTCATTAAACAAACGGCGGCGGCTGCAAGCGCGCCTTCGGCACGGCGCAGCGCGTTCCACTCTTCCTGATCGAGATGCAGTCCCTGCCGTAAAGCGTGATCGTGGAGCTCACGATTCAGTTCAAAAAAATTGTCACGCAGAGTGTCACTTTCGCTGACTGACATATACCCCTTCGCTTTTCGCAATTGCAGATAAGCGGCAAGATCGATACGCGCGTTTATCAGCTTGTTGAGAAGATCGGTTCTCAGTCTGTCAACGACCATACCTTTTTTCCTCCTCTTTTCTACCAGGGTTCAACTTAATAGTATGGTCGTTTTTTAGACAAAGGGGTGTCAGAGATCAAGAATTTTCTTAGAATTGCCCTTTTTCACCTTTTGCTGATAACCACAACGGTTGATGCCGCCGCTCCCGATGAGATTGCGATACAATTTTTGTTCGGATATCTGTAGAATCCCTGCCCTGACCATTCCAATAAATGAACACTTTTTAAGCTATGAGTAATGTAACCCACCAGCCAAAGATCGGCTTCGTTTCCCTGGGCTGTCCGAAAAACCTCGTTGATTCGGAACGCATCCTGACTGAGCTGCGTACCGAAGGCTATGACGTTGTGCCACGCTATGACGATGCGGATATGGTTATCGTTAATACCTGTGGCTTTATTGACAGCGCGGTACAAGAGTCACTGGAAGCCATTGGCGAAGCGCTGAACGAAAACGGTAAGGTAATCGTCACCGGCTGCCTGGGCGCAAAAGAAGATCAGATCCGCGAAGTGCATCCGAAAGTACTGGAAATCACCGGGCCGCATAGCTATGAGCAAGTTCTGCAGCACGTACATCATTACGTACCGAAGCCGAAGCACAATCCATTTTTAAGCCTCGTACCAGAACAGGGTGTAAAACTGACGCCGCGCCATTATGCGTATCTGAAAATTTCTGAAGGCTGTAATCACCGCTGCACGTTCTGCATCATCCCGTCGATGCGCGGGGATCTGGTCAGCCGTCCGATTGGCGACGTATTAAGCGAAGCGAAACGTCTGGTTGATGCCGGGGTCAAAGAGATTCTGGTGATTTCGCAAGATACCTCCGCCTACGGCGTAGATGTGAAGCACCGCACCGGATTCCATAATGGCGAACCGGTGAAAACCAGTATGGTGAGCCTGTGCGAGCAGTTATCAAAACTGGGCGTCTGGACACGTCTGCACTACGTCTACCCCTACCCACACGTTGATGATGTGATTCCGCTAATGGCGGAAGGCAAAATCCTGCCTTATCTGGACATTCCGCTGCAACATGCCAGCCCGCGGATTCTTAAACTGATGAAACGTCCCGGTTCCGTTGACCGCCAGCTGGCGCGCATTAAGCAGTGGCGCGAAATCTGCCCGGAACTGACCCTACGCTCCACCTTTATTGTCGGCTTCCCCGGCGAAACGGAAGAAGACTTCCAGATGCTGCTCGACTTCCTGAAAGAGGCGCGCCTCGATCGTGTAGGCTGCTTCAAGTACAGCCCGGTGGAAGGCGCAGGCGCGAATGAGCTGCCGGATCAGGTGCCGGAAGAGGTGAAAGAAGAGCGCTGGAACCGCTTTATGCAACTGCAACAGCAAATCTCCGCTGAGCGCTTGCAGGAAAAAGTGGGCCGCGAAATTCTGGTGATCGTCGATGAGGTTGACGAAGAAGGCGCTATCGGGCGTAGCATGGCGGATGCGCCGGAAATTGACGGCGCGGTCTATTTGAACGGCGAAACCAACGTCAAGCCGGGCGATATCGTGCGCGTGAAAGTGGAAAACGCCGACGAATATGATTTGTGGGGCAGTCGGGTTTAACGCCACCTCCCCCGGCGCGGGTGCCGGATGTGTTATCCCGCCTGACGAGACCGTTCCAGGCCCGCCAGGCGTCAACGCCACCGGGCTGGCTTACCCCTTAATCTTCGGGTCCAGCGCATCGCGCAACCCGTCGCCTAACAGGTTAAACGCCAGCACAGTCAGGAAAATCGCCACCGCCGGGAAGAGCGCTACGTGCGGCGCGATGACCATATCCGCCCGCGCTTCATTGAGCATCGCTCCCCACTCCGGCGTTGGCGGCTGCGCGCCTAATCCGAGAAATGACAGGCTTGCCGCGGAAATAATTGACGTACCGATACGCATCGTAAAGAAAACCACAATTGACGAGACCGTTCCCGGCAATATATGGCTAAACAAAATCGTCGTGTCGCTGGCGCCGATACTGCGGGCAGACTCAATAAACGTCTGCTGTTTTAAGACCAGGGTATTTCCGCGCACCAGACGAGCAAACGCCGGAATAGAGAAAATCGCCACCGCAACGATCACATTAGCAATACCGCTGCCTAACACCGCCACAACGGCAATCGCCAGCAAAATGCCGGGGAAGGCGAACAGCACATCGCAAATGCGCATAATAAAACGATCCCACCAGCCTTCATAATATCCCGCCAGCAATCCCAACACCGTACCGATTATCGCGCCGATAAATACCGCGAACACGCCCGCCGCCAGTGAGATCTGCGCCCCAACGAGAACCCGGCTAAAGATATCTCTTCCCAGCGAGTCAACGCCAAACCAGTGCTGCAAAGAGGGGCCATTGTTCAGGCTATCGTAGTCAAAATAGTTTTCCGCATCGTAGGGCGTCAGCCAGCGGGCAAAAATCGCCACCAGAATTAACGCCAGTACGAATCCCCCGGCGACCAACGCGACATGCTGGCGGCGAAAACGACGCCAGAACTCCCGCCACGGCGTGCGTATCTGGTCGGGTTTTACCACCGGCATAGCATGTAAAATCGCCTGACGGCGCCAGTTAAATAATCGCATCCTTACTTATACCTGATAGCCGGATTAATGGCGGCATAGAGGACATCCACCACTAAGTTGATAAGAATAAATTCCAGAGAAAACAGCAGCACTTCCGCCTGAATCACGGGGTAGTCGCGCATGTCGACGGAGTCGACCAGTAACCGCCCAAGCCCCGGCCAGTTAAACACTTTTTCGACGACGATCGATCCGCCAAGCAGAAAGCCAAATTGCAGTCCCATCATGGTGACGACCGGGATCATTGCATTGCGCAGGCCATGTTTTAACACCACCCACGTTTCACTGACGCCTTTCGCCCGCGCGGTCCTCATGTAATCCTCGCTCAGCACATCGACAAACGAGGAGCGCGTAAAACGCGCCATGACTGATGCCACCGCCGCACCAAGCGTCAGGGAGGGTAAAATATAATGTTGCCAGCTATCCGCCCCCACGGTCGGTAGCCAGCCCAGATCCACGGAAAAAATCTGCATTAACAACATTCCCAGCGCAAAAGCCGGGAAAGAAATGCCGGTCACGGCAAGCGTCATTCCTACCCGGTCAGGCCAGCGATTACGCCACACGGCGGCGGCGATGCCGATCGCCATGCCAAACAGCACCGCCCATATCATACTGGTTATCGTCAGCCACAGCGTCGGCAAAAAGCGGCTGGCGATCTCCTCAGAAACCGGGCGGCGGGAAACCATTGACGTCCCGAAATCGCCTTGTAAAACATGGGTGATGTAATGCCAAAACTGGACATGAAGCGGCTGATCAAGCCCCAGCTGCTGACGAACCAGCGCGATCACCTGCGCGTCGGCTTCCGGTCCGGCTATCAGCCGCGCCGGGTCGCCGGGCAACAAATGAACAAATAAAAACACCAGCACTGCCACAATCAACAGCGTAGGAATTAATCCCAGCAGGCGCTTGAGAACATAGTTAAGCATCACACGAACCTTTTACCGGATGGCGGACAACGCGCGCGCCATCCAGCCCCATCGCATTACTTACTTCAAATCCGCATCGTCAAAGCTGAAACCGGTATCCGGCATAATCCAGAAACCGGTCAAATTTTTACTGTGCGCAGAAACCAATTTCTCCACCACCAACGGTATCCAGGGCGACTCTTTCCAGATAATATCCTGCGCCTCTTTGTACAATCGTGTTTTCTCCTGCGGATCGTTGGTCTTTAAGGCCGCCGCCAAATCGCTGTCGACCTGCTTGTTGCTGTAAAAAGCGGTATTAAACTGCGTCGGCGGCCAGTTTTGTGATGCGAAGAGCGGCGATAACGCCCAGTCAGCTTCGCCCGTCGACGCCGACCAGCCTGTATAGAACATTCGCACGCCGCTCTCTTTTTGCCCTTTGCCCTCGACTTCCGCGGCGCGCTGGCCGGCGTCCATCGCGGTTATCCGGGCTTTAACGCCAATCTGCGCCAGTTGCTGTTGGGTAAACTGCAACACTTTTTGCGCGGTGCTATGGTTGTGCGATGACCACAGCGTGGTACTGAAACCGTCTGGATACCCCGCCTCTTTCAACAGTTCGCGCGCTTTAGCCGGATCATAGGGCCATGGCTGATAGCTTTGCGCATAGGCTATCGACGGCGGCACCACGCCCGTCGCCGGCGTGGCGTATCCGGCAAACGCCACTTTAACCAGCGCCTGACGATTGATAGCGTAATTCAACGCCTCACGCACCTTAGGATTATCAAACGGCTTCTGCGTCACATTCATACTGATATAACGCTGCATAATGGACGGGCTGGCGACCAGTTCGAGGTTTTTATTTTTCGCCAATAACGCGGCCTGCTCATAAGGGATAGGAAAAGCAAATTGCGCTTCGCCGGTTTGCAGCATCGCCGCGCGGGTATTGTTGTCAGTAACCGGACGCCAGGTAATAGAATCCAGCTTGGGTAAGCCCTGCTGCCAGTAACCGGCGAACTTCTTCACTTTGACAAAGTCGGTCTGATTCCAGGTTTCAAGCTGGTATGGACCGGTACCGACCGGATGAAAACCAATATCCTTGCCATATTTTTCCAGCGCTTGCGGCGAGATCATCGCCGTCGCCGGGTGCGCCAGAATATTAATGAAAGCGGAGAACGGCTGTTTCAGGGTAATTTTTACCGTTGCCGGATCGACGACCTCCGTTTTTGCGATATTTTTATACAGGTTATAACGCTTGAGGTGGTTATCCGGATTGCTGGCGCGATCGAGATTCGCTTTCACCGCCGCCGCATCAAAATCCGCGCCGTCCTGAAATTTCACCCCCTGCCGTAGGGTAATGGTGTAGGTCAGACCGTCATCAGAAACGGTATAGCCTTTCGCCAGGACGTTTTTTACCTTCATGTCTTTATCCAGGCCAAACAGCCCCTGATAAAATGACTTCGCCACCGCCTGCGAGAGCGTATCGTTGGCGTCATACGGATCGAGCGTGGTGAAATTAGACCCTACCGCCACCACCACATCTTTGGCCGCCAGGGCCGGAAAAGCCGCAATGGATGAGGCCAGTCCCAGCGCCGCCAGCCATTTATGCGTAATAAATTGCGTCATGTTGTTCTCCTGAAACCCTGCCTGTCTGAATGTTATAAGCGCGAGAGCGCATTATCCTGCAGCGGCCGCGCAACATAATGTCCCGGCCCGACCAACTGTAATGAAACGGCGGGCGTCTCTTCGCCACGTTTATGAATATTGCTGGGTATATCATCTGATAGCAGAACGCGCCGCGGCCGGTGTCTGGAGGGATCGGCAACCGGCACCGCCGCCATCAATTTACGCGTATAAGGATGCTGCGGATTTTCAAAAACGGCGCGCCGCGGCCCCATTTCAACAATTTGACCAAGATACATCACCGCCACGCGATGGCTAATTCGCTCCACGACCGCCATATCATGCGAAATAAACAGGTAGGCGATCCCCATTTCCCGTTGTAAATCAAGCAGTAAATTAATGATCTGTCCGCGAACGGAAACATCCAGCGCGGAGACCGCCTCATCGGCAATAATCACTTTAGGATTCAATGCCAACGCGCGAGCAATACAGATGCGCTGACGTTGACCGCCGGAAAACTCATGCGGATAACGCCAGGCATGTTCAGGCCGTAATCCGACACGCTCAAGCAACCAGGCCACGCGCTTTGCCGCAGCGTCCCCCTGCCCCAGGCCATGAATCCGTAAAGGTTCCATAATGGAATACCCCACGGTCTGGCGCGGGTCGAGCGAGGCGTAAGGGTCCTGGAAAATACACTGAATATCGCGGCGCAACGGCTGGAGTTTGCCCGCAGACAGCGAGTCAATGCGCTGGCCGTTAAAGATAATCTCCCCCTGCCGGGATTCAACCAACCGCAGCAGCGCGCGTCCGGTCGTCGATTTTCCGCTACCGGACTCGCCCACCAGCGATAGCGTTTCGCCGGGCCAGAGATCGAAACTGATATTCTCAACGGCATGAACTTCACGCGTAACGCGGTTAAAGAGACCGCTACGTAGCGGGAATCGCGTCACCAGCCCCCGAACCTGGAGAATAGGCTCGCCTTCCACCACCGTGTCTTGCTCAATCTGCGATTCATAAAGGGCCGGTTCGTCAGCGGAAATCAACGGGAAACGGCGTGGCAGCGAGTGGCCGCGCATCGCGCCAAGCTGAGGGACGGCGGCCAGCAACGTTTGGGTATAAGGATGCGTCGGCGCATGGAAAATCTGCTCTACGCTGCCGGTTTCCACGGCCTCGCCTTGATACATCACCAGCACGCGATCGGCAATATCCGCCACGACGCCCATGTCGTGGGTGATAAAAATCACGCCCATCGACATCTCTTGCTGCAACACTTTGATAAGTTGCAGAATTTGCGCCTGGATAGTGACATCCAGCGCCGTGGTGGGTTCATCGGCAATCAATACCGCCGGACGGCAGGATAGCGCCATCGCGATCATGACTCGCTGGCGCATCCCGCCGGAAAGCTGATGCAGATAACGCGATAAAATCGCCTGCGACTCCGGGATCCGTACCTGATCGAGCATACGTTTCGCTTCCGCCAGCGCCTCTTCGTGGCTGGCCCCCTGATGCAAACGAATAGATTCGGCAATTTGCTCGCCAACGGTAAATACCGGGTTGAGCGAGGTCATTGGCTCCTGGAAAATCATGGCGATATCCGCGCCGCGCACACGCCGCATCTGCGCGTCACTCTGCTCAGACAACTCAATCACCTGGCGATTACGCCGACGCAACAGCATTTCGCCGCAGCGCACGTTCGCGCCCGACTGCTCAATCAGCCGCATTAACGCCAGCGCCGTCACCGATTTTCCCGATCCCGACTCGCCGACAATCGCCAGAGTCTCTCCACGCTTCAGGCGTAATGACACATTACGCACGGCGTCTACCTGTTGCCCTTCGTGGTGAAACGCGATATTCAGGCCACTGACGGACAGAACATCGCGGCTATCCAGTTCATCGCTGTGCGGCACCTGCGGCTCCTTATTCCCGGTAAATTCCTGTGGTAGGCGTATCCCCGGCATATCCCCAGGCGCGATACATCCCTTCGCTGTTAAACGGCAACGCGACATTACCTTCGTGATCAACGGCGATTAATCCACCGCTGCCGCCCAGCGCCGGTAATTTTTCCATCACCACGCGCTCACAGGCGTCGGCAAGGCTGAGTCCGCCATATTCCATCAATGCGGCGATATCGTAAGCCGCGAGCGTGCGAATAAAGACCTCTCCCGTTCCGGTACAGGAAACGGCGACGCTGGCGTTGTTGGCATAACACCCGGCGCCGACCAGCGGGCTGTCGCCGACGCGCCCGGGCAATTTATTGGTCATCCCGCCGGTAGACGTTGCCGCCGCCAGATTGCCGAATTTATCCCGCGCCACCGCGCCGACTGTACCCATTTTTTTCGTTTCGTCCAGCGGCGCGCCGCTGTGATCGAGCGCCATTTCACCCGCCGCACGCGCCGCCAGCAATTGCTCGTAACGCGCCGGGGTGGAAAAGATATCCGGCGAAACGCGCGCCATCCCCTGTGAAAAGGCAAAATTTTCCGCCCCTTCCCCCACCATGAGTACATGCGGGCTGCGCTCCATCACCAGCCTGGCGGCGAGCACAGGATGGCGAACATGACTCACGCCCGCGACGGCTCCGGCTTTCAGGGTATTGCCGTCCATCACGCAGGCATCCAGTTCATGAGTCCCGTCTCGGGTATAGACCGCGCCGATACCCGCATTGAAGAGCGGACACGCTTCCAGCAGACGCACCGCTTCCATCACTACATCAAGCGCGCTGTCACCCGCTTCCAGCATCTTTTGCCCGCTTTCAACAATCTCTGACAACGCCTGGATATAGCGTAGCTCCTGCTCATGGCTCATTTGCGCGCGAGCAATCGCGCCTGCGCCGCCGTGAATCGCAATCACTGCTTTATTCATTTTTAGGGTCCATTAACGGTGGCACACAACTTTTACTATAACTATCAGAATTGTTGTGAGTTATTCATTCGATTTTTGAATATAGAAAGATGCGTAAGGTATGTAAAGGCGCAAGGCCGTCTCTAAGACCGAGGTAGCATACTGCCCGCCTCTGTTTTCTGACATAATAGCCAGATTCGATTTTGCCTCGCAGGAGTATGTTCATGGAATTTTCCGCCGGATTAATGCCGCTTGAAACGGCGCTGACCCAGATGCTTTCACGTATAACCCCGCTCACCGCTGTAGAAACGTTGCCGCTGGTGAACTGCTTTGGCCGCATCCTGGCGACCGATATCGTTTCTCCCCTCGATGTCCCCGGCTTTGATAATTCAGCTATGGATGGTTATGCGGTACGTATGGCGGATTTGTCCGCCGATAAGCCGCTGCCCGTCGCCGGCAAAGCATTTGCCGGTCAGCCTTACCAGGGAGAGTGGCCTGCGGGCACCTGCATTCGCATTATGACCGGCGCCCCGGTGCCGACAGGTTGCGAGGCGGTAGTTATGCAAGAGCAGACGGAACAAACCGATGACGGCGTGCGTTTTACCGCCGATGTTCGTTGCGGACAAAACATCCGCCGCCGCGGCGAGGATATTCGCCAGGATGCGGTGGTCTTTCCGGCCGGTACGCGCCTGACTACTGCCGAACTGCCAGTGCTGGCGTCGCTGGGAATTGCCGATGCACAGGTTGTACGTAAAGTGCGCGTAGCGCTGTTCTCGACCGGCGACGAGCTCCAGCTTCCGGGCCAGCCGCTGGAGGCGGGACAAATTTATGACACTAACCGTCTAACTATACATTTGATGCTGCAACAGCTTGGCTGCGAAGTGATCAATTTAGGCATTATTCCTGACGATCCCGGTAAGCTTCGCGCCGCGTTTGTCGACGCCGACAGCCAGGCCGATGTAGTGATAAGCTCCGGCGGCGTCTCGGTTGGTGAAGCGGACTATACCAAAACCATCCTTGAGGAGCTGGGCGAAATCGCCTTCTGGAAGCTGGCTATCAAGCCAGGCAAACCGTTTGCCTTCGGCAAGCTCAGTAATAGCTGGTTCTGTGGCCTGCCGGGGAATCCAGTCTCTGCGGCGCTCACTTTTTATCAACTGGTTCAGCCCTTACTGGCGAAGCTTGGCGGCAACACGGCAAGCGCAGTGCCGCCGCGCCAGCGTGTACGCACAGCATCTCGCCTGAAGAAAACGCCGGGGCGTCTCGATTTCCAGCGCGGCATTCTGCAACGTAGCGCCAACGGCGAACTGGAGGTCACGACCACCGGACACCAGGGTTCACATATTTTCAGCTCGTTTAGTCTGGGCAACTGCTTTATTGTGCTGGAGCGTGAACGCGGCAATGTTGAGCCGGGAGAATGGGTGGAAGTCGAGCCGTTTAATGCTCTGTTCGGAGGCCTGTAATGGCGGAACTTAGCGACCAGGAGATGCTGCGCTATAACCGACAAATTATTCTGCGCGGCTTCGATTTTGAAGGGCAGGAAGCGTTAAAAGATGCGCGGGTATTAGTGGTCGGGCTGGGCGGACTCGGCTGCGCGGCAACGCAGTATCTGGCCGGCGCTGGCGTCGGGCAACTGACGCTACTCGATTTTGATACCGTTTCCGTTTCCAATCTCCAGCGTCAAACCTTGCACAGCGACGCCACGGTCGGGCAGCCAAAGGTTGAGTCCGCCCGCGACGCGCTGGCGCGAATCAACCCGCATATTACCATTACGCCCGTTAACGCGCGGCTGGACGACGACGCTATGACCAGCCTGATTGCCGGGCATTCGCTGGTACTGGACTGTACTGATAACGTTAGCGTACGTAATCAACTTAACGCCGGGTGCTATACCGCGAAAGTGCCGCTAATCTCCGGCGCGGCAATTCGTATGGAAGGACAAGTTACCGTCTTTACGTATCGGGAAAACGAACCCTGTTACCGCTGCCTGAGCCGTCTGTTTGGCGAAAACGCTCTGACCTGCGTAGAGGCAGGGGTGATGGCGCCACTGATTGGCGTGATCGGTTCGCTACAGGCAATGGAGGCCATTAAGCTGCTGGCGCATTACGGTCAGCCCGCTAGCGGAAAAATCGTCATGTACGATGCGATGACCTGTCAGTTCCGCGAAATGAAGTTAATGCGCAACCCCGGCTGTGAAGTCTGCGGACAGTAGCCACTTTACGGATAAACATACCAAAGCACGGTTTATGGCCGTGCTGTATCAACAGATAATTACTGCCATCAGACGAAAAGCCAGCTTACCCAAGCTCCGACTGACGATCGGCTCAAGCAGCGCGGCATCATCTTAAACGCCATATCACAGCCTCAAACCGTGATGTTGTACCTCATTTAACGCCTCTTTGTCAGAACCTCTCCATTCGTTGACGCACATCAAGATAACTTTCATTCGAAAGTAATTTAATCTTTATATGAAATAAGAGAGGCCGTTTATGATCTTCAATATTCAGCGCTATTCTACCCACGATGGCCCCGGTATCCGTACCGTAGTATTTCTCAAAGGCTGTTCGTTGGGCTGTCGCTGGTGCCAGAACCCGGAAAGCCGCGCCCGCGCTCAGGATCTGTTATACGACGCGCGGCTGTGTCTCGAAGGATGCGACCTGTGCGCGCAAGCCGCGCCGGACGTCATTGAGCGCGCGCTAAACGGCCTGCTCATCCATCGCGAGAAACTGACCGACGCCCATTTTTCAGTCCTGGCGCATTGCTGCCCCACACAGGCGTTAACCGTGTGCGGCGAAATAAAAAGCGTGGATGAGATCATGGCGACGGTACTGCGCGATAAACCTTTTTACGATCGCAGCGGCGGCGGTCTGACGCTTTCCGGCGGCGAACCGTTTATGCAGCCGGAGCTGGCGGCAGAGCTGTTTAAAGCCAGCCATGACGCCGGTATTCATACGGCGGTTGAGACCTGTCTGCATGTTCCATGGAAATACATTGCGCCCTCACTGCCTTATATCGATCTGTTTCTGGCTGATTTGAAACATGTCGCCGACGGGCCGTTTAAGCAGTGGACCGATGGCAGCGCCTCGCGGGTGTTGGAAAATCTCAGGAAACTCGCCGCCGCGGGCAAAAAAATGGTGATTCGCGTCCCGCTGATTCAGGGATTTAATGCCGATGAGGAGGCCATTAAAGCCATTACCGACTTTGCCGCCGACGAACTGCACGTCGGGGAAATTCATTTTCTGCCCTACCACACGCTGGGCATTAATAAATACCACTTACTCAGTCAGCCCTATCATGCCCCGGATAAACCACTGGATGCGCCGGCGTTACTTGATTTTGCCCAGAAGTACGCCTGCCAAAAAGGTTTAACCGCGACCCTACGAGGATAATTATCATGACCCAACTGAAACTGGACACGCTCAGTGACCGCATTAAGGCGCACAAAACCGCGCTGGTACATATCGTGAAACCGCCGGTCTGTACCGAGCGCGCGCAACATTATACCGAAATGTATCAGCAACATCTGGATAAACCGATTCCGGTACGCCGCGCGCTGGCGCTGGCCCATCACCTGGCGGAACGCACTATCTGGATAAAACACGATGAACTGATCGTCGGCAACCAGGCAAGTGAAGTCCGCGCCGCGCCGATTTTCCCGGAATATACCGTCTCGTGGATTGAAAAAGAGATCGACGACCTGGCAGACCGGCCCGGCGCAGGTTTTTCCGTAAGTGAAGAAAACAAACGTATTCTGCACGACGTCTGTCCGTGGTGGCGCGGTCAAACCGTCCAGGATCGCTGCTACGGCATGTTTACCGATGAACAAAAAGGGCTTCTGGCGACTGGCATTATCAAAGCCGAAGGCAATATGACTTCCGGCGATGCGCACCTGGCGGTGAACTTCCCGCTGCTGCTGGAAAAAGGGCTTGATGGCCTGCGCGATAAAGTCGCCGAGCGCCGCTCACGCATCAACCTGACCGTGCTGGAAGATCTGCATGGCGAGCAGTTCCTGAAGGCGATTGATATTGTGCTGGACGCGGTAAGCCAGCACATCACGCGCTTTGCCGCGCTGGCGCGCCAGATGGCGGGCGAAGAGTCCCGTGAAAGCCGTCGTAAAGAGCTACTTACCATCGCCGAAAACTGCGAGGTGATCGCCCACCAACCGCCGCAGACCTTCTGGCAAGCACTGCAATTGTGCTACTTCATCCAACTGATTCTACAAATTGAGTCTAACGGTCACTCGGTGTCATTTGGTCGTATGGACCAGTATCTTTACCCCTATTATCGTCGCGATGTCGAACTAAACCAGACGCTGGATCGTGAGCACGCCATTGAACTGCTGCACAGCTGCTGGCTGAAACTGCTGGAAGTAAACAAGATCCGCTCCGGTTCGCACTCTAAAGCCTCCGCGGGCAGCCCGCTGTATCAAAACGTCACCATTGGCGGTCAGAATCTCATCAACGGTCAGCCAATGGACGCAGTGAATCCGCTGTCTTACGCCATTCTGGAGTCCTGTGGACGTCTGCGTTCTACCCAGCCCAACCTCAGTGTGCGTTATCACGCCGGAATGAGTAACGATTTCCTTGACGCCTGCGTCCAGGTCATCCGCTGCGGCTTTGGGATGCCGGCGTTTAACAATGATGAAATCGTCATCCCGGAATTTATCAAGTTGGGGATCGAACCACAGGACGCTTACGATTACGCGGCGATCGGCTGTATCGAAACCGCCGTCGGCGGGAAATGGGGTTATCGCTGCACCGGCATGAGCTTTATTAACTTCATCCGCGTCATGCTGGCGGCGCTGGAAGGCGGTCGCGACGCCACCAGCGGCAAGGTATTTCTGCCGCAGGAAAAGGCGCTCTCCGCAGGCAACTTTAACAATTTTGACGAAGTGATGGCCGCCTGGGATACCCAAATTCGCTACTACACGCGCAAATCGATCGAAATTGAGTATGTGGTCGACACCATGTTGGAAGAGAACGTCCACGATATTCTCTGCTCAGCGCTGGTAGACGACTGTATTGAACGCGCGAAGAGTATCAAGCAAGGCGGCGCTAAATATGACTGGGTATCCGGTCTTCAGGTCGGTATCGCCAACCTGGGCAACAGCCTCGCCGCCGTGAAAAAACTGGTCTTCGAACAGGGCGTTATCGGTCAACAGCAGCTTGCCGCCGCGCTGGCCGATGACTTTGACGGGCTGACCCATGAGCAGCTGCGCCAGCGTCTGATTAACGGCGCGCCGAAGTACGGTAACGACGATGACAGTGTCGATACCCTGCTGGCGCGCGCTTATCAGACCTATATTGATGAGCTGAAGCAATACCATAACCCGCGCTATGGTCGTGGCCCTGTGGGCGGCAACTATTACGCCGGTACGTCCTCTATCTCAGCAAACGTGCCATTTGGCGCCGCGACTATGGCTACCCCGGATGGTCGCAAAGCGCATACGCCGCTGGCGGAAGGCGCAAGCCCTGCATCGGGTACGGATCATCTCGGCCCGACGGCGGTGATCGGTTCCGTAGGCAAATTACCTACCGGTTCCATTCTCGGCGGCGTGCTGCTCAATCAGAAACTGAACCCAACGACGCTGGAAAACGAATCCGACAAACAGAAACTGATGGTTCTGCTACGGACGTTCTTTGAGGTGCATAAAGGCTGGCATATTCAGTACAACATCGTGTCACGCGAAACGCTGTTGGATGCGAAAAAACATCCGGACCAGTACCGCGATCTGGTCGTGCGTGTGGCAGGCTACTCCGCCTTCTTCACCGCGCTGTCGCCGGATGCGCAGGACGATATCATCGCCCGTACCGAACATATGCTGTAATTTGCCCAGGCGCCATCGGCAATATGTCCGAACTGCCTGATGGCGCTACGTTTAACAGGCCTGCGCAGGCCTGTTAATCAGAAGGGATCGGTGCCGTCAAGCACGGCCTGAATGACGTTGAGCGCGCCTTGATGGTTATTATCATCAGTGTGATAACGTGAAAGCGCTTTGATATTGTCTGCGGCATTGCCCATGGCAAAAGAGTAATGCGCCATTTTCAACATTTCCGCATCATTACCGCTGTCGCCAATGGCGACGACATTCTGTGGCGACCTGTTCCAGCGCTTTAACAGACGACTGATGCCATTCGCTTTATGCAGTCCCGGGATAATCAGGTCGATAAAACCGAAGCCGCTGGTGACGGGCTTCATGATGCCATCCAGAGATACGTGCAGTTTGTCGATAACCAGCGGAATTTGTTCATCGGGCAAATTCAGGGAGAACTTAAACAGGATATCGTCAATGTCGTGATAATCGTTTACCGGCTGCAGGCGGTGATAATGTTTGGCCATCAGCGCCACGAAAGTCTCGGGAGCGTTTTTGCTGACATAAGCGCTTTTCAGACCGCAGGCGACGAAGTTAAGCTGCTTATCCTTCAGCAGTTCGCCAATCACAATCCGCGATTCATGCCGGGTTAGCTCCCCGTGAAACAACTGCTTGCCATGTTCATACACCAGCGCGCCATTTTCTGCGACAAAGGAAATTTCGTCTTTCAGCTCGGGGAAGAAGGAGATCAACTGGTAGTACTGATTACCGCTGGCGACCACAAATTCGATATTACGTTTTTTCAGTTCCTGGTATTGCGCCATGAAGCGTACACGATCGTACTGCTTGGCATCGTCGAGAAAAGTGCCGTCCATATCTGTAACGACAACGTTAACGGTCATACTTAAGCTCCTGGCTGTAACTGCGACCAGAAACATTTTAATAACAATGTGAGCAGAACCACAAATTTATTTCGAATGAAAAGTGGCTGAACGAAAGGAATAGCCGCATAAGACATTAAGGCGTCCTGGCCACCTTACGTTTTCCTCTCGCTTCTCTCCTTGTGCGCTCCTGCAATATTTTAAACTTGCATTAACCTTATTTTAACTTAAAGTATCAGATGTAACTAACTTTACTTTCGAACGAAAGATGATGAGGTTGATATGACGACTCCTTTTACCCACGAAACGCTGCCCGCCGACCCAAAAGCGGCCATTCGTCAGATGAAGCAGGCGCTACGCGCGCAAATCGGCGACGTACAGGCGGTGTTCGACCGTTTGAGCGCCACCATAGCAGCCCGGGTGGCGGAAATTAACGATCTGAAGGCGCAGGGGCAGCCGGTATGGCCAATTATCCCTTTTAGCGAACTGGCGATGGGCAACATTAGCGATGCCACCCGCGCCGAGGTTAAGCGCCGCGGGTGCGCGGTGATTAAAGGTCATTTTCCACGCGAACAGGCGCTGGCATGGGACCAGTCGATGCTCGACTATCTGGACAAGAACCATTTTGACGAGGTGTATAAAGGACCGGGGGATAATTTTTTCGGTACGCTGAGCGCCTCCCGGCCTGAAATCTATCCTGTCTACTGGTCGCAGGCGCAAATGCAGGCCCGCCAAAGTGAAGAGATGGCGCTGGCGCAGTCGTTCCTCAACCGTCTATGGCAGGTAGAGCACGACGGCAAGCGATGGTTTAATCCGGATATCAGCATCATTTACCCGGATCGCATCCGCCGCCGCCCGCCGGGCACCACATCCAAAGGACTGGGGGCGCATACCGACTCCGGTGCGCTGGAGCGCTGGCTGCTGCCAGCCTATCAGCGGGTATTCGCCAGCGTGTTTAACGGCAACGTCGAGCAGTACGATCCGTGGAATGCGGCACACCGTACCGAAGTTGAAGAGTATACGGTGGATAACACCACCAAATGCTCGGTATTTCGCACCTTCCAGGGCTGGACCGCGCTCTCCGATATGCTGCCCGGTCAGGGGTTGCTTCATGTCGTCCCTATCCCGGAGGCGATGGCGTATATTCTGCTGCGCCCGCTGCTGGATGATGTCCCGGAAGATGAATTATGCGGCGTCGCGCCGGGCCGGGTGCTGCCGATTTCTGAACAGTGGCATCCTTTACTGATGGCGGCGTTAACCAGCATTCCGCCGCTGGAAGCCGGGGATTCCGTGTGGTGGCATTGCGATGTCATCCACTCCGTCGCCTCCGTCGAAAATCAGCAGGGCTGGGGCAATGTGATGTACATTCCTGCCGCGCCAATGTGTGAGAAAAACCTGGCCTATGCGCGTAAGGTGAAAGCGGCGCTGGAGACAGGCGCATCACCGGGCGATTTCCCGCGCGAGGACTATGAAACCACCTGGGAAGGGTGTTTCACGCTGCGCGATCTGAATATTCACGGCAAGCGGGCATTAGGTATGGACGTTTGACGGTCGTACCGCCCTTCCCGCTCACCTGCGGTGTGCCCTTTGCCTGGGCGCACCCGTCTTACCGAACCTACGCGCCAGGATACGTAGGCCCGGTAAGCGCAGTGCCACCGGGCGTCAGTGTTTAGCTTTCAATCCCTTTACTACGCAAATAATCGTCGTAGTTGCCGCTGAAGTCCACCACGCGCTCCGGCGTAATTTCAGGAACTGAAAAAGCGCGGCATTGAGTTCGTTGTCGCCAGCGGTAATCAGTATTACCAGCTTATTTCGTTCTTTCCTGAGCTAAAGGATGAGATCTCTTTTGTCGCGGAAAACGGCGCACTGGTTTACGAACATGGCAAGCAACTGTTCCACGGCGAACTGACCCGACATGAATCGCGGATTATTATTGGCGAGTTGCTGAAAGATAAGCAACTTAATTTTGTCGCCTGCGGTCTGCAAAGTGCATATGTCAGCGAAAATGCGCCAGAAGCATTCGTTACCCTGATGGCAAAACACTACCATCGCCTGAAACCCGTAAAAGATTATCAGGAGATTGATGACGTACTGTTCAAGTTTTCGCTCAACCTACCGGATGAACAAATCCCGTTAGTGATCGACAAACTACACGTTACGCTCGATGACATTATGAAGCCCGTCACAAGTGGTTTTGGCTTTATCGATCTGATTATTCCCGGCCTGCATAATAAAGCAAACGGTATTTCGCGGTTACTGAAACGCTGGGATCTGTCGCCACAAAATGTGGTAGCGATTGGCGACAGCGGCAATGGCGCAGAGATGCTTAAAATGGCGCGTTATTCATTTGCGATGGACAATGCCGCAGAAAACATTAAATAAATCGCCCGTTACGCTACCGATAATAATAATCATGAAGGCGCACTGAATGTGATTCAGGCTGTGCTGGAAAATAAAGTGCCGTTTACACTTTAACGAGAGTCGGGGCAATTGCCCCGATTTCTCAATGAGCATTACACTCATCTTCTTCAATCAGTTCAACCACTAATGTGGTTCCAGGCCCCTGTAAGTAATATTCATCGTCAAGGGGATCGCGCAGTTTCATAAATGTCGTTTTACCGACTTGCATGGTATGCCCGGCAGCCATTTCTGCTCCACTTTCAAGCAGGTAACGCAGAACATTATTGAAAATATCAGAATATTTTGGTCCTTCGTGATGACCTTGTGCGTGTGCTGCGAAATCTGGTAGCCCAAAGCAATCAGCACCATAGGTACGCATCCATACGCCTTCGATATCCTCAACTTCATATTTCACAAATCCACAAAATAGAGAGGTCAGCGGGAAACCTTCACGCAACATTTCCAGACTATGCTTACCCAACTCCTGAGACTTAAATACCCCCGCAGGTAATGAAGTGTGAGCCGATTCATTTAATACAGCGACAGCCCCCATGTTACTTAATGCACCTGCAACCACAGCCAACGCAACATATTGCTCTAAAGGTGAAGTATCATACCCCTTATATTATAAAATAATATTTGCACTGGTTGCCCGTACTTGCTCTTTTACTTCCTGGGGATAATGAGCTGGCGCGACGCATTGTTCGATTGATTCCTGGGGGTAAGGCGTTTTAAATCCAACCATCGATATTACATGCTTACCCCATCCTGCTAAACCAAAAAAATCCAGTTCAGGGACAAGTTCACACGTTGCCTGTTTCATACTGGAATGATAATTACGCAACAAGCGGGTGAGTTCTTTTGAATTATTTTCCGGGAGAGTATCAAATACAACAACTAAACTTAGTGGGTTATCAATTTCAGCATTCGCTACTAAAACACCTTGTATATTAGATGAGTTTTTTCTTTACGGCCAAAAAAGCGTTCCAAAATGCTCATATTTATTCCTTTTGTTGAACAATAAAGGAATATAAAATAGCACTTGAATTCTTATAAAGAAAATAACATTACAATATGTTTACCACAAAATATATTCGCAATTTTTATGATAGATCCTCTTCTTTCATTTAATTTTAAAATAGAATATTAAGAGCCTATCCCACCAGGCGTTATTGGCGCAGCCAGTTTGGACACGGACAGCGCGCAAAAACCGGAGCGTACACGTAGTACGTGAGGTTTGACTCGCTACGCTCGCCCTTCGGGCCGCCGCTAGCGGCGTTCAAAACGCTAACGCGTTTTGGCGAGCACTGCCCAGGTCCAAAATGGCAAGTAAAATAGCCCTAATGGGATAGGCTCTAAGAGTATATATAATTTTCACATTGCATTCGGAAAAAATAAAAATTACCTTATTAACATTCTGTAACCCCGACGCTATCGGGGTTACAGACAATAACTTACTCGATCCCTTTACTACGCAAATAATCGTCGTAGTTGCCGCTGAAGTCCACCACGCGCTCCGGCGTAATTTCAATGACGCGGGTTGCCAGCGAGCTGACGAACTCACGGTCGTGCGAAACAAAGATCAGCGTGCCCTGATACAGCTCCAGCGCCATATTCAGCGATTCGATCGACTCCATATCCAGGTGGTTAGTCGGTTCGTCCATGATCAGGATATTCGGCTTTTGCATCATCAGTTTGCCGAACAGCATACGGCCCTTCTCGCCACCGGAGAGGACTTTCGCAGGCTTTTTGATATCATCCTGGCTAAATAACAGGCGGCCCAGAATACTGCGCACTGCCTGCTCGTCGTCGCCTTCCTGCTTCCACTGACTTATCCATTCAAACACCGTCAGGTCATTTTCGAATTCATATTCGTGGTCCTGCGCGTAGTAACCAATACGCGCGTTTTCCGACCATTTAACGGTGCCGTGATCGGCGTCCAGATCGCCAACCAGCGTCTTCAGCAGCGTAGATTTACCCACGCCATTGGTGCCGAGTACCGCCAGCTTCTCGCCGACTTCGAGCAGCAAATTGACATTTTTAAACAGCGGACCGTTATCAAAACCTTTCGTCAGCGCCTCCACTTCCAGAGCGTTACGGAACAGTTTTTTATCCTGCTCAAAACGGATGAACGGGTTCTGACGGCTGGAGGCTTTCACCTCTTCCAGCTTGATTTTATCAATCTGCCGCGCGCGCGACGTTGCCTGACGCGATTTAGAGGCATTGGCGCTAAAACGGCTAACAAAAGATTGCAGCTCGGCAATTTGCGCTTTTTTCTTCGCATTATCGGCCAACAGACGTTCACGCGCCTGGGTCGCCGCCGTCATATACTCATCATAGTTACCCGGATAGACGCGCAAGTCGCCGTAATCCAGATCCGCCATATGCGTACAAACCATGTTCAGGAAGTGACGGTCGTGCGAAATGATGATCATCGTGCTATCGCGCTCGTTCAGCACCTGCTCCAGCCAACGGATAGTATCAATATCCAGGTTGTTGGTCGGTTCGTCGAGCAACAGGATGTCCGGGTTAGAGAATAACGCTTGCGCCAGCAGCACACGCAATTTCCAGCCTGGCGCGACTTCACTCATCAGACCGTAATGCTGCTCCAGCGGGATGCCCACCCCCAACAGCAGTTCGCCCGCACGCGCCTCAGCGGAATAACCGTCCATCTCGCCGTATTTTACTTCCAGATCGGCGACTTTATAGCCGTCTTCTTCGCTCATTTCCGGCAAGGCGTAGATACGGTCGCGCTCCTGCTTGACCTCCCACAGTTCGCCATGCCCCATAATGACAGTATCAAGTACGGTGAATGTTTCAAAAGCGAACTGGTCCTGACGCAGCTTACCGATGCGCTCATTCGGATCGAGGGAAACATTGCCCAGCGTCGGCTCCAGGTCGCCGCCGAGGATTTTCATAAAAGTGGACTTTCCGCTACCGTTGGCGCCGATCAGGCCGTAACGGTTGCCGCCGCCAAATTTGACGGAAATGTTTTCGAACAGCGGCTTACTGCCGAACTGCATGGTAACGTTGCTGGAAACTAACACAGGCTTATCCTGAAAAAAGATGTGACAAACCGCTTATTATGCCACAAGTCTGAAATAAGATCGCGCCCTGTACAAAGGGCTACACTGAACCGTAAGGGAAAAAAACGTGATTTCGTACACATCTGAATTCCCTGTTTACTGGAATGCACCTATAATGCGCTCCCAACATGACAGAATTCTCAACCTACTAGCCTGCTTGGCACAGAATCTCGCATAACATGAATATGAAATTAACAACGCTTTTCGCGGCGGCTTTCGCTGTAGTTGTTTTTTGTAAAACAGCCTCAGCAGTCACTTACCCGCTGCCTACCGATGGTAGCCGTTTAATTGGGCAAAATCAGGTCATCACCGTTCCTGAGGGCAATACCCAGCCGCTGGAGTATTTTGCCGCGGAGTATCAGATGGGGCTGTCCAACATGCTGGAAGCCAACCCGGGCGTGGATACCTTCCTGCCGAAGGGCGGTACCGTGCTGAATATTCCGCAGCAGCTGATCCTGCCGGATACCGTACACGAAGGCATTATCATCAATAGCGCGGAAATGCGCCTCTATTACTACCCGAAAGGCACAAACACCGTTATCGTCCTGCCGATTGGGATCGGTCAGTTAGGTAAAGACACGCCTATCAACTGGACGACCAAAGTTGAACGTAAAAAAGCCGGTCCGACCTGGACGCCTACGGCAAAAATGCACGCTGAATATCGCGCCGTCGGCGAGCCGCTGCCTGCGGTCGTGCCTGCGGGCCCGGATAACCCGATGGGCCTGTACGCGCTGTACATCGGTCGCCTGTATGCTATTCACGGCACCAACGCCAACTTCGGCATCGGGCTTCGCGTGAGCCACGGCTGCGTACGTCTGCGCAACGACGATATCAAATTCCTGTTTGAAAATGTGCCGGTCGGTACCCGCGTGCAGTTTATCGATGAACCGGTAAAAGCCACCACCGAGCCGGACGGTAGCCGTTACATTGAGGTGCATAACCCGCTGTCAACGACGGAAGCGCAGTTTGAAGGTAAGGAAGCGGTGCCGATCACGCTTAATAAGAGTATCCTGGCCGTCACCAACGAGCCTGACGTTGATCAGACCGTCGTACAACAGGCAGTTCAGGATCGTTCCGGGATGCCGGTTCGTCTGAACTGACAGACTCTGCCTGCGAAGCCCGATAGACACTATCGGGCTTCTCTTACGGCATCAGTTGCAATAATCCATATCCCACCAGCGCCGCCCATGCCAGCATCGGCAGCGAATAGAAATGAAATCGCCACCAGATTCGGCGATCGTTCGCCATCCGTAAAGCAATAAGATTTGCCAGCGACCCCGGCAGCAGACCAAACCCGCCGATATTCACCGCCCACGCCAGCAACGTCGAGGCCGGTACATAGTTCAGCAGGAGAATGGTACTGGGCACATTACTGATAACCTGCGACAGGCCGATAGCGGTTAGCCAAAGCCCCAGGTGAGACAGTGCGCCAACCTGGTTGAAAACGCCCTGCAACGCCGGCAATTGCGTTAGCAGATGGACATCAATAAACATCGCCATAAATACCAGCAGCAGCGTCCAGTCCACGCTGACTATCACCCTGCGCGCCAGCACAATAAACCCAGCCGCCACCAACACCAGTCCCCATAACTCTTGCCTGAGCTCCAGCGCGGTAAGAAAAACGACATATAATGCCAAGCAACTCCACACCAGACGGGGCTGCCACTGCGGCGAACGCGTACCGGTATGATACTGTAACGCCCTACCCGGAAAACAAAACCAGCACAGGAGCAGTAACGTCAGCATCATCATGACGGCAAGCGGCGCCATTTGCCCGCTAAATTCAGCAAAGGTTAAGCCGGAGCGTCCCCACAACAGAATATTTTGCGGATTACCGACAGGCGTCAGCAGCGAACCGGCGTTCACCGCCAACGCTTCAAAAATAATCAATCGGTTGACCGGAATCGCGCACAGTTTTTTTAACGTTATCGTCAGCGGCACAACGATAAACAGCGCGACATCGTTTGTCAGAAAGGTCGACAGCGCCGCCGCAGCCAGCACCAGGAACATCGCCAGTTGCCGCTCGGTATGAAATCGGCGCGTCATCTTGCGTCCCAGCACATCAAAATAGCCGCTCAGCTCAACGCCTTTAGTGAGCAACATTAACCCACTGAGGGTAATAATGGTGTGCCAGTCAATCGCGCCAGGCCAGGCGCGGGGCGCAAAAGGAACAAACAGGCTTAACGCCATCCCCACAATGATCAACAACTGAAAAAAACGGTCACGCCGCAGCGCCCGTAAAAAGGCCAGACTCATTCTGCAGATGTTCCATGCTGTTGCGTGAAGGCCAAAAAGGCATCCAATGTCTCCTGGCTGACATGGTGTTCCATCCCTTCCGCATCACGACGCGCGATCTCCGGACTTACGCCTAATACCAGTAAAAAATTTTCGACAATTTGGTGCCGCTCGCGGCTTTCCTGCGCCAGCTTCTCCCCTTCCGGCGTCAGAAAAACGCCGCGCCAGGGGATCATTTGAATAAATCCTAACGATGCCAGGCGCTTAAGCATTTTGGCCACAGTCGGCTGGGAGACGCCGAGCCGCGCCGCCATATCCACCTGACGCGCTTCCCCTACCTCAATAATTAAATCGGAAATCAGCTCAACGTAGTCGTCTATCAACTCACGGCGATGCGCCTCTCTGACCTGACGAAATCCTTCAACGTGTTCTTCTACGTTCACCAATTGCGTCACTTTTTTTGTTGTTGGCGTACCTGCGCGACGACCCATTTTGCTTCCTCGTTTCTGTGACGCGTTAACGCGTCAGCTGACAGAGCGCTCATTGTAAACCAGAGTTGTCCGGGCACAAAAAATTAACGTTTTAGCAATAGCTATAAAACATAGCCTGTGCTATATCTGTATGTAATGCAGACATCCCTCACGGATCGATGGGATAGAAACATCAGGAGGTTTATATGAACGAATTTAAGAGGTGTATACGCGTGTTCAGTCACTCTCCCTTTAAAGTCCGGTTAATGCTGCTCTCTATGTTGTGCGATATGATCAACGGCAAACCGGAGCAGGATAACCCTTCCACGAAATAAAGCGGCGGTGCGGTACGCCGCTTTATTTTGCATCCTCAACGGAAATGGCGCCCATTTCCCCTGTTTTTTTGTGGTTTTGCTATTCTCTTCGCAAAACATTTTCTTTCCGGCGGTTGACCTTCTTACCCGCACGCTCTATCTTCTGGCAGCCCTGAATATTTTGCGACTCGCCGTTGCGAACCCAATACCTTTTTTACGCATAATCAGGCAGGTAATGACCCTTCGCGCCAGGGTTAGCACATGGCGTTTTTGCAATAGTGGCATATGAATTCAACCCTTATCGATTCACTTCTCGCCCGTCGTCGGGCTGTAAGCCCGTGGGCGGGCCTCTACTTTTTACAGTCGCTGCTGATTAACCTCGCGCTCGGCTATCCCTTTAGCCTGCTTTATACCGCGGCGTTTACCTGCCTGTTGCTGTTGCTCTGGCGCTACCTGCCCCGCGGACAAAAAGCGCTGCTCGGCATCTGTTCGCTGGTAGCTGCTTGCTATTTTCCCTTTGGCCAGGCTTACGGCGCGCCGAACTTTAATACGCTGCTGGCGCTGCACTCCACCAATATGGAAGAGTCGAGCGAAATCCTGACCATCTTCCCGTGGTATAGCTACCTGACCGGACTTTTTATTTTTGCGCTGGGTATTATTGCGCTTCGCCGCCGAAAAGAAGAGGTCAAGCCGCGCTGGAATAACCTCGACAGCCTGTGCCTGCTGATTAGCGTCGCGGCATTTTTCGTCGCGCCGGTACAAAATCTGGCGTGGGGCGGCGTTTTTAAGGTTATTGATACCGGCTATCCGGTTTTTCGCTTCGCCAAAGACGTTATCGTCAATAACAACGAAGTCATTGAAGAGCAGCACCGTATGGCGCAGCTATCCGGCATAAAAGATAGCTGGACGGTTACTGCGGTGAAACCCAGATATCACATCTATGTCGTGGTGATTGGTGAAAGCGCGCGACGGGATGCCATGGGCGCTTTCGGCGGCCACTGGGATAATACCCCCTTCGCCAGCCATGTGAATGGCGACTTCTTTATGGATTACATCGCCGCCAGCGGCTCAACGCAAAAATCGCTTGGTTTAACGCTCAATCGCGTGGTGGATAACAAACCGCAGTATCAGGATAACTTCGTCACGCTGGCTAACCGCGCCGGTTTTCAGACATGGTGGTTTTCCAATCAGGGGCAAATTGGCGAATACGACACGGCCATCGCCAGTATCGCCAAACGCGCCGATGAAGCGCATTTCCTGAAAAACGGCGATTTTGAAGCGGATAAAAATACTCGCGACGACGCGCTGTTAACCATGACGGCGCAGGTATTGGCGACAGAACGCACGCAACCGCAGTTGATTGTGTTGCATTTAATGGGATCGCATCCCCAGGCCTGCGACCGTACTCAGGGAAAATACGCGACGTTTGTCCAGTCGAAAGAGACGTCTTGTTATTTATACACCATGACGCAAACCGACGATTTGCTCCGTCAGCTCTATACTCAGCTTCGTCATAGCGGCGACAGTTTTTCGCTCGTCTATTTCTCCGATCACGGGCTGGCGTTTAAAGAGCGCGGCAAAGCGGTACAGTACCTGGCGCATGACGACAAATTCCAGCAAAACTTCCAGGTGCCGTTTATGGTGCTATCCAGCGACAGTAAAGCGCATCGGATCATTAAAGCTCGCCGTTCCGCGAACGATTTCCTGAGTTTTTTCTCGCAATGGACAGGAATTAGCGCTAAAGAGATCAAAAATCGCTATCGATTTATTTCGGAACAGAAAGCCGGGCCCGTTTATATCACCAATTTCAAATTACAGAAAGTGGACTATAACCATCTGGGCAGCGATATTTTTTCACTAAAATAATGCACGTTTCAGGCAAAAAAATCCGCCCCGAAAGGCGGATTTTTCATTTTCACCGACGTGATTAGAAGCGGTAACCCACGCCAGCAATCCAGGTGCCAACGTCAACGCTACGAATACGGCTCTGCTCGTAAGAGAAGTCCAGAGCAACATTTTCCATCGGGTTGAATTGCAGACCAGCGCCATAGGAGAAGCCATAATCGCTGGTGTCATGTTTGTAGGTTGGGTAATCGGTCGTCTGGAATTTACCGTAACCCACACCGACTACACCGTAGATGCTCGCCCAATCGTTCAGACGGTAAGCCGGGCCGGCAGTGATGCCGTAGTACTGACCTTTGTTGTAATCGCCCGCACCGTTAGTACGATCTTTTTCGGTGTAGGTGAAGGAACCGATTACGCCCAGCGGGTTGTCGTCCTGCTCGTAACGATACTTCAGGTTGAAACCGCTCATTTTATTCGCTACGCCCTGCGCGTCGCTCTGAGCGTAACCACCGGTAACGGTAGAAGTAGCAGCTACTGCAGTACCTGCGGAAAAAGCCAGAACAGCGGCCAGTGCTGAAAGACATGCAATTTTTTTCATAACCACCTCAAATGTGCTTCAAGTAAGTCCTAAGTTTTAAATATATCAAAAATTAATGGGAAACTCTTTGCGATTCACGGTGTCTAAGGGCGCCTTTCATGTAACAGAACGTTTCCATATCGCGCTATCTTATTCAATTAACATCACTTTTCCGGCTGATTGCACCAATAATGCGCGTGTGGCGCGATACATTCATCCAGATTATTCCTAAACTAACAGTCTATTTATCCATCAATTTAAGTTCATTTTATGGAATCCTGGAAATTTTTTTTCAACGAATCCTCAACCGCTCCGGGGAATTTCCATTACACTGCCACCTTTACTCGTACTGACATTTTTTGACAGGAGAAAGGATGCCGGGGTCAACACGTAAACTACCAGTCTGGTTGCCCATTTTGGTTTTGCTCATTGCCATGTCCTCTATTCAGAGTGGCGCTTCACTGGCAAAATCGTTATTTCCTCTTGTCGGCGCGCCGGGCGTAACGGCGCTTCGTCTGGCGTTGGGAACGCTTATCCTTATCGCCTTTTTCAAACCCTGGCGTTTGCGTTTTGCCAAAGAGCAGCGGCTGCCTTTACTGTTTTATGGTCTGTCGCTGGGCGGGATGAACTATCTATTCTATCTGTCGATTCAGACGGTGCCGTTGGGTATTGCGGTCGCGCTGGAATTTACCGGTCCTCTGGCGGTCGCGCTGTTTTCATCCCGGCGGCCGGTAGATTTTATTTGGGTCGTACTGGCTGTGCTTGGGCTCTGGTTCCTGCTGCCATTAGGGCAAGATATGTCTCACGTCGATCTTACCGGGGCCGCGTTGGCGCTCGGCGCTGGCGCCTGTTGGGCTGTCTATATTCTTACCGGCCAGCGAGCAGGCGCGGAACATGGTCCGGCCACGGTGGCGGTAGGCTCGCTGATTGCCGCCATCATTTTCGTGCCGATTGGCGCAGTTCAGGCTGGCGACGCGCTATGGCACTGGTCGATTCTTCCCTTAGGGTTAGCGGTCGCTGTGCTTTCTACGGCGCTGCCTTATTCACTGGAAATGATTGCACTGACGCGCCTGCCAACCCGCACCTTCGGTACGCTGATGAGCATGGAACCCGCGCTGGGCGAAACGCTTACGGGCATACAAATCCTGGCCCTGTGCGCCATCATTGCCGCCTCAATGGGTTCTACCCTAACGATTCGACGCGAACCGCAAATTAAACAAGTTGACGTAAAATAGTTTCTTATTCTGCATGATGTGCATAATCATGCAGAATATCACCTCGTTATTCACCTTTTATTATTGCGCTATTACTTCGTCATTTTTTGTCATATTTTTTCTCATTTTTTACATTAAAATGAGAATTATTACCCACCAAACAGCAAACTCATCTAACTAATTGATTTTTAATCATAATAAATATTAAATCTTGTCTGTACTATTAAAGTGATAGGTAAATTCAAAAAAGCAAAGTTAAAAACCGGTGCTATACTTATTTTCGTTAATTACCTGGGACACAAACATCAAGAGGATATGAGATTATGAGTACCGCTAAACTGGTAAAAACAAAAGCGTCTAATCTGCTTTATACCCGTAACGATGTATCAGAGAGCGATAAAAAAGCGACGGTTGAGTTGCTTAATCGTCAGGTGATCCAGTTCATTGACCTGTCGCTGATCACGAAACAGGCCCACTGGAACATGCGCGGTGCTAACTTTATTGCCGTTCATGAGATGCTGGATGGCTTCCGTACCGCACTGACCGATCATCTGGATACTATGGCCGAGCGTGCCGTACAGCTTGGCGGTGTGGCGTTAGGCACCACGCAAGTTATCAACAGCAAAACTCCACTGAAAAGCTATCCGCTCGACATCCATAACGTGCAGGATCACTTAAAAGAACTGGCCGATCGCTACGCTGTTGTCGCTAATGATGTTCGCAAAGCTATTGGTGAAGCCAAAGATGAAGACACTGCCGATATCTTTACCGCCGCATCACGCGACCTCGATAAATTCCTGTGGTTTATCGAATCCAACATCGAATAAATCTATCTCTACCCTGAATACTTCGAGTTGCAGGAAGGTACAAACGCAGCGAATCCGCAGAAGCCTGACTTCCGTCGGTCACTGAAGCGAACGCACCTGCAACTTGATGTACACAGGTATATAAGTCATCCCTATACCCCTGCCTGGCACAGGGGTTTTGCACTTAAATAGTGCACACGTCTTGTACTCCCCTCCGACAAAAGTGAATTATTTGTAATAATTACATCACACAATCGTTAATTAAAGATTGTTTTAACAACGATTTTTACGCTAAATAGACCCTGTATCTCTACTTTGTTATTCATGCACTAAATCAGTGCCCCAAAACGGTGCGGCATACTGGTTTTGCCCGACTTATTGTGCACAGGAATGTTTCACGCTTCTGTTAAAACAATGAGTTACATAATTGGCATGATTTTTTCATTACGCTACATGTTCTCGCAGGGGATCGCCCCGTGGATAGAAAAGGAAATGCTATGAAGTCTCTATTAAAAGTTTCACTGGCTGCACTTACCCTGGCTTTTGCGGTGTCTTCGCACGCCGCGGATAAGAAACTCGTTGTGGCAACCGATACGGCGTTCGTTCCGTTTGAATTTAAACAGGGCGACAAATACGTCGGTTTTGATGTTGATCTGTGGGACGCTATCGCGAAAGAACTGAAGCTGGACTACACCCTGAAACCGATGGATTTCAGCGGCATTATTCCGGCATTACAAACCAAAAATATCGATCTGGCGCTGGCGGGTATTACGATTACGGACGAGCGTAAAAAAGCGATCGACTTTTCCGATGGCTATTACAAAAGCGGTCTGCTCGTGATGGTGAAAGCCAACAATAACGATATTAAAAGCGTTAAAGACCTCGATGGCAAAGTCGTTGCCGTGAAGAGCGGAACCGGGTCGGTGGATTACACGAAAGCGAATATCAAAACCAAAGACCTGCGTCAGTTCCCGAACATTGATAACGCGTACATGGAATTAGGCACCAACCGCGCAGACGCCGTTCTGCACGATACGCCGAACATCCTGTACTTTATCAAAACCGCAGGCAACGGCCAGTTCAAGGCGGTAGGCGAATCGCTGGAAGCACAGCAATACGGAGTTGCCTTCCCGAAAGGCAGCGATGAACTGCGCGAGAAAGTCAACGGCGCGCTGAAAACGCTGCGTGAGAATGGCACCTATAACGAAATCTACAAAAAATGGTTCGGTACAGAACCTAAATAAAACGACCTGATGTTGGCTTGTGGCCCGGTAGTGAGGACGCTCACCGGGCCTACAGCTCTTTCCGTGACGGATAAGACACTTTCCGCCATTTCCGCGCCGGATAGAGCATTTGACTATTTACACCACGGTAACAGGAACGACATATGCAGTTTGACTGGAGCGCCATCTGGCCCGCCATTCCGCTTTTGCTTGAGGGCGCTAAAATGACCCTGTGGATCTCGGTCCTCGGTCTGGCTGGCGGCCTGGTTATTGGACTGGCGGCAGGTTTTGCCCGTACGTTTGGCGGCTGGTTCGCCAACCACATCGCCCTGGTTTTCATTGAAATTATTCGCGGCACGCCCATCGTTGTCCAAGTCATGTTTATCTACTTTGCCCTGCCGATGGCATTTAATGATTTGCGTATTGATCCGTTCAGCGCAGCGGTCGTGACAATTATGATTAACTCCGGCGCTTATATCGCGGAAATTACTCGTGGCGCAGTACTATCCATTCACAAAGGTTTTCGCGAAGCGGGTCTGGCGCTGGGCCTTTCTCGCCGGGAAACCATCCGCCATGTTATTTTACCGCTTGCTCTGCGCCGTATGCTGCCGCCGCTGGGCAATCAGTGGATCATTAGCATCAAAGACACCTCGTTGTTTATTGTTATCGGCGTAGCCGAGCTGACCCGTCAGGGCCAGGAAATTATTGCCGGTAACTTTCGCGCCCTGGAAATCTGGAGCGCCGTGGCCGTCTTCTATTTGATCATTACGCTGGTGCTGAGCTTTATTTTGCGTCGTCTTGAAAGAAGGATGAAAATCCTGTGATTGAATTTAAAAACGTCTCCAAGCACTTTGGCCCCACCCAGGTGCTACATAACATTGATTTAAACATCCGTCAGGGCGAAGTGGTTGTGATTATCGGCCCTTCCGGTTCGGGTAAATCCACGTTATTACGCTGTATCAATAAACTGGAAGAGATCACCTCCGGTGATCTGATTGTCGATGGTCTGAAAGTCAACGATCCTAAAGTAGACGAACGGCTGATTCGCCAGGAAGCCGGCATGGTGTTTCAACAGTTTTATCTGTTCCCGCATCTGACCGCGCTCGAAAACGTAATGTTCGGTCCTCTGCGCGTGCGCGGCGTAAAGAAAGAAGAAGCGGAAAAACAGGCGAAAGCTCTGTTAGCGAAAGTTGGACTGGCGGAACGGGCGCATCACTACCCCTCCGAGCTTTCCGGCGGTCAACAACAGCGCGTCGCCATTGCCCGAGCGCTGGCAGTGAAGCCGAAAATGATGCTCTTTGACGAGCCAACCTCCGCTCTGGACCCTGAACTGCGCCATGAAGTGCTGAAAGTCATGCAGGATCTGGCGGAAGAAGGCATGACCATGGTCATTGTCACTCACGAAATCGGCTTTGCCGAAAAAGTCGCCTCACGGCTGATTTTCATCGATAAAGGCCGTATTGCCGAAGATGGCAGTCCGCAGGCGTTGATCGAAAACCCGCCAAGCCCACGTTTACAGGAATTTTTACAGCACGTCTCCTGAGATATCGCCCTTCCAGCCCTGCGGCAGGAAGGGCATCATGGAATAGTCCCATTTCATTTTCCCTCCCCTGCGCCATCTATACTTAGTGTTTTGCGTCTCTTTTCTCACTGGAGGAGTCATGCGGTGGACCCTGTTCATCCTTTTTTGTCTACTGGGCGCACCTGCCCATGCGGTCGCCATACCCGGCGTGACCACGGGGACATCAACCAGCCAGCAAGCAGCGCCAGAGCCCAGTCCTGAACAAAAAAAAGCGGCCTATGCGGCCCTGGCTGACGTACTGGAGAACGAGGCTTCACGTAACGAATTGATAGCGCAACTCCGCGAAGCCTCAACCACGCCGCCGACCGAGCCAGCGCCAGCGCTTGCGCCGCCTGCGGCCAAAGATGAGAAAACGGTACTGGAGAACGTCACCACCGTTACCCGTCAGTACGGCGATGCTTTCGCTACCCGTTTCGCCCAGCTTTATCGCAACATCACCGATGCGCCGCACAAGCCGTTTAACTCGCAAACCTTCACCAACGCGTTAACCCACTTTTTATTTCTGGCCGTCGCGGTATTTGGTTTTTATAGCGTGATACGGCTTTGCGCCCTGCCGTTATATCGAAAAATGGGCCTGTGGGCACGCAAGAAAAACCGTGAACGCAGCAACTGGTTACAGCTCCCGGCGATGATCGTCGGCGCGTTTATTATCGACCTCCTGCTACTGGCGCTCACCTTATTTATCGGTCAGATGCTCAGTGATAATTTCCATGCGGGAAGTCGAACTATCGCTTTTCAGCAAAGCCTGTTCCTGAATGCCTTCGCGCTAATAGAGTTCTTTAAAGCGATTCTGCGGCTTATTTTTTGCCCTAATGTACCGGAGTTACGCCCATTCGCGATTCAGGATGCGACAGCGCGTTACTGGAATCGCCGTATGAGTTCCCTTAGCAGCTTGATTGGCTACGGGCTGATTGTTGCCGTTCCGATTATTTCCAACCAGGTGAATGTTCAGGTTGGCGCGATGGCTAATGTGGCGATCATGCTCTGCATCACCATCTGGGCGCTGTACCTGATCTTTAAAAACAAAGCGGAGATTACGCAACATTTATTAAGTCTGGCGGAACGATCATTAGCCTTTTTTAGCCTGTTTATCCGCGCCTTTGCGCTGGTGTGGCACTGGCTGGCCAGCGCTTACTTTATCGTGCTGTTTTTCTTCTCGTTATTCGACCCAGGCAATAGCCTGAAGTTTATGATGGGCGCGACCGTGCGCAGTCTGGCGATTATTGGCATCGCGGCGTTTATCTCCGGTATTTTTACCCGCTGGATAGCGAAAACCATCACCCTGTCGCCCCATACGCAGCGCAACTACCCGGAATTACAAAAGCGGCTTAACGGCTGGCTCTCCTCAGCGCTAAAAGTCGCACGCTTTTTGACCGTCTGCGTCGCCGTTATGCTGTTGCTCAACGCCTGGGGGCTATTCGATTTCTGGCACTGGCTACATTATGGCGCGGGGGAAAAGATGGTCGATATCCTTATCCGTATCGCGTTAATCTTATTCTTCTCCGCCGTGGGATGGACGATCCTCGCCAGTCTGATTGAGAATCGTCTGGCCTCCGATATTCATGGCCGCCCGCTACCCAGCGCCCGCACGCGCACGCTGCTGACGCTGTTCCGCAATGCGCTGGCAGTGATTATCAGTACCATAACCATCATGATCGTGTTATCGGAAATCGGCGTCAATATCGCGCCATTGCTGGCTGGCGCGGGGGCGTTAGGTCTGGCTATCTCTTTCGGTTCGCAAACCTTGGTGAAAGATATTATTACCGGCGTCTTTATTCAGTTTGAAAACGGGATGAATACCGGCGACTTAGTCACCATAGGCCCGCTGACGGGGACGGTCGAAAGAATGTCGATTCGTTCCGTCGGCGTGCGGCAGGATACCGGGGCATACCATATTATCCCGTGGTCCTCGATCACCACTTTCGCCAACTTTGTGCGCGGTATCGGCTCAGTTGTCGCCAACTATGACGTGGATCGCCATGAGGATGCGGATAAAGCGAATCAGGCGCTGAAAGACGCGGTAACGGCGCTGATGGAGACGGAGGATATTCGCGGGCTGATTATCGGCGAACCCACGTTCGCCGGTATTGTCGGTTTAACGAACACGGCGTTTACTTTACGCGTATCGTTCACCACCCTACCGCTCAAGCAGTGGACGGTGCGTTTTGCCCTTGATAGCCAGGTGAAAAAGCATTTTGATCTGGCTAATGTGCGCGCGCCGGTGCAAACGTATCAGGTTCTGCCCGCCCCCGCCGGCGGCCCGCCGCCTGATTCACTGCCGCCGCGCGAACCGACGATTTAGCGTTTACGGGTGATAAAACGGCGACGCTGGTCGTCATCCATAAAGGTCCAGGCGATAAAGCGGCTTTGCTTTTGCCCCTGGGCCATCTCTTTTTTCACCACTTTCACCGCGCCAGCCTCCGTCAACGCCCGGTAAAGCGGTGGTAAATTCTCGCCGCGCGACACCAACGTCGTAAACCACAACACCTGACGGCGGAAGGATTGGCTTTCAGCAATCATTTTTTTAATAAAGGCGACTTCGCCGCCTTCACACCATAGCTCCTGCTGTTGACCGCCAAAGTTCAGCGCATCATCTTTATTCTGCCCCAAATTGCGGCGCTTACGCTCGCTGCCCGCGCGGGCTGCGGCGGCGGAGTCGTGAAAAGGCGGGTTACAAAGCGTTGCGTCATAAAATTCATTTTTATGAATAATACCGGTAAAAATGGCCGCCGGATCTTTTTGCCGACGCAGACGAATGGCGCGGCTTAACCCCGTATTAGCCTGAATGATAGCCTGCGCGCTGGACATCGCTGCGTCGCTGACTTCACTACCGGTAAATCGCCAGCCATATTCATGTACGCCGATAAGCGGATAAATACAATTGGCGCCCACCCCCACGTCCAGAATAGTTGCCTGCGCCGGAATACTCCCTGTCGTTTCGCCAAGCAGATCCGCCAGATGATGGATATAATCCGCACGACCAGGCACCGGCGGACATAAAAACCCTGGCGGAATGTCCCAGTGTGTAACGGCATAAAAATGCGCCAGCAACGCCTTATTGAGCGCTTTTACCGCTTGCGGATTAGCAAAATCAACGCTCTGTTCACCGGCGGGCGTGCGGATAAGAAAGGACGTCAATTCCGGCGTGGTCTGACACAGTGCGGCGAGATCATAACGGTGTTGGTGGCGGTTGCGCGGGTGTAACCCCGGTTTCTGGGCGGACATGGCATTCTCCTTTTAGCAGCGGCGTAAGATACCCGTATAACGCCACGGGGTAAATATACCACCGCGAATTCCCTGCCTCGCTCGTTTGATCGGATATCTGAATGACATTGGTTCTGCTCATGGTCTGAAAAGATCGCGCGATGCGATTTTTTCACCTGACGGCGCTACACTTAACCTCAGGTACCCTAAAATCAGGAGAGCGTGATGGCATCCGGCTGGGCAAATGACGACGCAGTGAATGAACAAATCAACAATACCATTGAAGATGCCGTTGCCCGCGCTCGCGGCGAACTTCCCCACGGCGAAAGTCGCGATGAATGCGAATCGTGCGGCGACCCTATCCCTGAAGCGCGGCGTAAAGCCGTACCGGGCGTTCGGTTATGCATATCCTGCCAGCAGGAGAAAGATTTACATAACGCAACATTTTCAGGATATAATCGCAGAGGTTCAAAAGACAGCCAGTTACGCTGACTTTTCTTTACCGAAACCGCCAGTATCATCCATTCCTTTACGCTCATGCTTTTTAGCGTTCTGCGTCGCAGAATGTGCCGTTAACCTCGACTCTGTAAAGCCAGATGACAAGAACGGTAAATTCCACCGTTGAATTAATTAATAATCAATAGGTTATTTGTCATTCAAAAATTTTGAGCAAGGCCGTCAATTCTATTCGATTTTATCTTTCGCAAAAAACCGTGATACTCATCACATCGACGGAACATCGTCCCATAAACAGAATAACCTGCGAGAGATTAATCATGAAAACCATTAAATATGCTGTTGCAGCCATCGCGCTTTCCACCCTTTCTTTTGGCGCTTTTGCCGCAGAACCGGTTAGCGCGTCTCAGACGCAAAACCTGCATAAAATCGGCGTAGTGTCTGCCGATGGCGCCACCACGCTGGATGGCCTGGAAGCTAAACTGGCTGAAAAAGCCGCCGCTGCTGGCGCAAGCGCTTATAACATCACCTCCGCCGTGGGTAATGACAAAATGAGCGGCACTGCGGTGATTTATAAATAATTTACCTGCCCGCCAGATTTCAGGCTGTAACATCGCTGTTGTTTGAATTCTGACGGGTATTACCCTCGTCTGTTTGCCAACAGACCCACTGCTCCAACCCTCATTAACCCTGTTTGTTACCCTTATTTGCCCGTCCGTCACTGGACGGGCTTTTTTTATTCGCTAAAAGCCTGTTCGACGCGCGCAAGCCCGTCTTCTAACGTCGCCGCCTCTCTCGTCGCAACCAGACAACAGGCCATTTGCGTTTTTAATGATTGCGGCACCGGCTCATGGCCGGCAAGGCAGCGCTCAATCCAGCGCGCGGTGATTTCAGGATCTTTAGTCGCAGGCAGTGAAAGCGGCTCGTCGTGCGTGTCGCTCTGACGCTCATGCAGTACCTGCACGCCGCGGCTATCAATCAGGCTGATTTGCGGACAGCGTTGCGGGTTGGCATAGACTTCGCCTTCGGTACCATGCATCAGCAAAGCCCGCCCGCCAATGCGGCTAAAAAAGGTCGCCACACGCGGAACATATTCAGGATGAGAAACGCTTGATAAACGCAGCGCGGCATCCTCAGCAAATGGCGTCGCCAGCTTGGCCAGTGAATGCGCGCTGTTACGCACGCCCATCCGCCAGCGCATCGCCAGCTGTTTTTCCAGCGGCGGGCAGAGCGCGCTCACCGGGATAAACACCGGCTGGCGCCCGTCCAGTTTGGCCTGCGCTTGTCCACCGTGTAGGGTGGGGATAATCCCCATCAGCTCAAATATAGTTTCCGTCAGTACGCGGGTCGGATCTTCACTGACGCCGTGTACTACGACTGGGAAGCCCAATTTATGCAGCAGGATAGCCAGCAGCGGCGTTAAATTCGCCTGTTTACGCGCGCCGTTATAGCTGGGAATAACGACCGGCAACGGCCTATCTGCGGGCGGTGTCAGTTTGATGGTATGATTCTGCATGGCCTCATAAAAGCCCAGCATTTCGGCTTCGCCTTCGCCTTTAATACGCAGCGCCATCAATATACTGCCCATTTCCAGGTCGGGGATGTCGCCATTCAGCATTCGGGTATACAAACCGCGCGCGGTATCCAGATCCAGATCGCGGGCGTGATTTTTACCTCGCCCGATCTCTTTGATGATCTTGCGATAATCCATTGAAAGCTCCTTGAAGTGTGCTCACAGCATTAACGCCGTCGGCGGCGTGCAGGTTTTGCTTTTGGTTTTACTATAACGTCTGGCACGGCAGGCTGCTCTATCGGAAAAACAGGTAAGGCATTCAGTAAACGCTGTCCGTAGTTTTTGGTCAACAAACGCTTATCATAAATGACCACTTCTCCCCGACAGGCATGGCTACGGATCAATCGCCCTACCTGCTGAATTAAATTAAAAGACGCGCTTGGTAAACTTTGTACCTCAAACGGATAACGATTCAGGCTTTTTAGCCATTCGCCTTCGGTGATCACGACCGGGCTGTCGATCGGCGGGAAGGCAATTTTATGGATATGGACCTGCGTCAGCAGCTCGCCTTTAAGATCCAGCCCTTCGGCAAAAGACTGAAGCCCAACCAGCACGCTGCGTTCGCCGCTCTCCACCCGTTTACGGTGTAGCTCCACCAGCCGGTAACGCGGCTGGTCGCCATGGACCAGGAGGAGTAAGCGCACATCAGCGACATGCTCCAGAAAACGCTGCATCGCCCGCCCGCTGGCGAACAGTACCAGCATACCATGATGTTTTTTGCTCTCCAGTTGCTCACGAAAATAGGCCGCCATTTCGGCAATATGCTGCTCTTCGTTATCAATGGTGGGTTCGTAGCGCATTTGAGGAATCACCAGTTTCCCCTGTTCCACATGATTAAACGGCGAATCCAGCGCCACAAAGCGGTCGCCGGCTTTTTCTTTTAAGCCGCTCATTTCCTGCAGGCGCGAAAAGCTATTGAGCGAGCGCAGTGTCGCCGAGGTGACAATAATGTGCGGTACGCTGCGCCATAACAATCTTTCCAGCTGCTCGCTGACGCGGATACCGACACAATGGAACCAGACGTGGAGTTGCCCTTCGCGTATTTCACGCGTCGCCCATTTGGACACCGGCGCGCCTGAAGACTGCGCCATCGAAGCCAGCCGCCATAATTTACTTTGCGCCTCGAACATTCCCAGCGCCCGGTTCATCTGTAAAATCACCCGATGCAAACGCACAATATCGTGCGACCCGGTTTTTTCGCTGAGATCGTTGAGAAAGGACTCCGCCAGCCCACGCAGCGTCTCGGTCAGCTTCGCCAGTCGCTGGCAGATTTCCATGACCTCATCAGGCAACTCGCCCATTGCAAAACGGTGCTCCGCCTCCTGCGCTGCGGGCATATACAGATTAAGAATGGCATTGAGCGAGGCGATCAGTTCGTACACCTCCTCGCAATGGGCGTTAAGTCGCTCAGGGTTCGCTAACGGCGGCGTGGTTTTAGGGCGAAACTGCTCCATGCAGGTCGCCACCAGTTTGCTGAACAGATCCAGTTGCAAGCGATACCAGGAGGCGGTAATTTCCGCGCTCATCTCCAGCGCATCGCGAGCGACATCGGGCAGATGATGACCTTCATCCAGTACCAACAGCAGATGCTTTGGTTCCGGCAGTACGGCTTCACTTTCCATCGCCGCCATTACCAGCGCGTGATTCGCCACCACGACTTCCGCTTCCTGTATTTCACGTCGGGCGACAAAGAATGGACACTCGCGGTAATAGTGACAGTTGCGGTTCAGACAACTGGCTTTATCGGTACTTAATCGCCGCCACAGATCGTCGTCAATAGCAATGTCGGTATGATCCCGCAGACCATCCCATTTGTAACCGTCAAGATCCCCTTTCAGCCTGGCGCAGCGCTTTTGCTCTTCCTGGTTGTTAGGCGTCAGTTCGTCATCAAGAAAGGCGAGCAGATCCTGCTGCGTAGGCTCGCTACTGGCGAGCGCCGCCAGGTTTCGCGGACACACGTAACGCCCGCGGCCAAAGGCGGCGGTAAAGCGCAGATCGGGGATGATTTTTCGTAGCAGCGGCAAATCTTTGCTAAAGATCTGATCCTGTAACGCCACGTTAGCGGTACTGACCACCAGTGTTTTTTGCTCTTCCCGGGCAATGGCGATACCGGGAATAAGATAGGAGAGGGTTTTCCCGACGCCGGTCGGCGCTTCAATAGCCAGATGTCTCCCTTCTTCCCCGGCCAGCGTTCTGGCGACGTCAGCAATCATCTGCCGCTGCGGCGCACGGGGAATAAAGTCGGGAATCTGGTCCTGAAGCGCCTTATACCAGGCGGCGATTTGCGCTTTCAGCGCAGCGGTCAATGCCATGAGAAAACCTGAAGTACTGTATAAACAGCCACTATTGTGGCACATTTCAGGGGCGGGAAGTACCTTTTTTGCCGGTTCTGGAAGGCGGCTCGCAACGCGATGTGTATTTTGCCGGATGACGGTGCAAGCACCTTACCCGGCCTACGTATTTGCATAGTCCGTAGGCCCGGTAAGCGTCGCACTACCGGGCATGTTGCCGGATAAAATTTACTGGGCAGGCGTGATTCTGCGCGGGCGACGCGGCGGACGTGCTTTGTCGCCCGCGGGTTTCCCCTCGCCTGTGCGCGGTTTTGGTTTCGCCTTCGCCGCCCCGCTATCCTGGCGTCGCGGCTGCTGACTGCGCCCCGCTCCCCCCTGATTTTGTCCGCGTCCACGACCGCCGCCGCCGCGCTGCTGACGACCGTTCTGAATCGGCTCCGCTTTAATCGACGGGTCCGGCTCATAGCCCGGCGTCGTAATGCGTGGGATCTCTTTTTTCAGCAACTTTTCGATATCACGCAACAATTTATGCTCGTCAACACAGACCAGCGACAGCGCCTCGCCAGTTGCCGCCGCGCGACCGGTACGGCCAATACGGTGTACATAATCTTCCGGTACGTTCGGCAGTTCATAGTTGACCACGTGCGGCAGTTCTTCAATATCCAGACCACGCGCCGCAATATCCGTCGCCACCAGCACGCGAATATCGCCGGATTTAAAATCGGCCAGCGCGCGGGTACGTGCGCCCTGCGATTTATTACCGTGGATCGCCGCGCTGCGAATACCGTCTTTATTAAGCTGTTCCGCCAGATGGTTCGCGCCATGCTTGGTGCGGGTGAAGACCAACACCTGCTGCCAGTTGCCCTGGCCAATCATCTGCGACAACAGTTCACGTTTGCGTTTTTTATCGACAAAGTGCACGTGCTGCGTTACCTGCTCTGAGGCCGTGTTGCGGCGCGCCACTTCGATTTCCAGCGGGTTGCGCAACAGCTTTTCGGCGAGCGCTTTGATGTCGTCAGAGAACGTGGCGGAGAACAGCAGATTCTGACGCTTCGCCGGCAGTTTCGCCAGCACGCGACGAATGTCGTGAATGAAGCCCATATCCAGCATACGGTCGGCTTCATCCAGTACCAGAATCTCAATCTGATCCAGCTTCACGGCATTTTGATGTTCCAGGTCGAGCAGACGTCCCGGCGTCGCCACCAGCACATCCACGCCGCCGCGCAGTTTCATCATCTGCGGATTGATGCTTACGCCGCCAAATACCACCAGCGAGCGAATGTTGAGATATTTACTGTAATCTCTGACGTTTTCGCCAATTTGCGCCGCCAGCTCGCGGGTTGGCGTGAGGATCAACGCGCGCACCGGGCGACGACCTTTAGCGTGCGGCTGATGGGTAATCAGATGCTGCAATAATGGCAGGGTAAAACCCGCCGTTTTACCGGTTCCGGTCTGGGCGCTGGCCATCAGATCGCGGCCTTCCAGCACGGCGGGAATCGCCTGTTGCTGAATAGGGGTAGGTTCACGGTAACCCTGCTCGGCAATGGCGCGCAGGATATCAGGGTTTAATCCCAGGGAATCAAAAGACATAACTACTCCGGACCGCCCCGACCGTTGCCGGTGTAGTTTTCAGGGAGATGCTCAAATTTGGAATGACAAAAACCACAATGTCATGAAGGGGCGGAGTGTAGCAGTTTTTGTGATGCGGCGCATAAATTATCCCGGAAGGTAGCAAAGACAAATTAATCGACCACACTGGACAAGTACCATTATGAGTCATAGTCTTAATCAATCGATTGATTAAGACTTAGGGCGTGTGATGAATATTCCCACTACGACCACCAAGGGCGAGCAGGCGAAAAGTCAGCTCATTGCCGCCGCGCTGGCGCAGTTTGGCGAGTATGGCCTCCATGCTACCACGCGCGATATCGCTGCGCTGGCGGGGCAAAATATTGCCGCCATTACTTACTATTTCGGCTCAAAAGAGGATTTATACCTCGCCTGCGCCCAGTGGATTGCCGATTTTCTTGGCGAAAAATTTCGCCCCCATGCTGAAAAAGCGGAGCGTCTGTTTAGCCAGCCTGCCCCTGACCGGGACGCCATACGCGAGCTCATTCTGCTCGCCTGCAAGAACATGATTATGCTGCTGACGCAGGAAGACACCGTTAACCTGAGCAAATTTATTTCACGCGAGCAGCTCTCTCCCACGTCGGCCTATCAATTGGTCCATGAACAGGTTATCGATCCGTTGCACACCCATCTGACAAGATTGGTTGCCGCTTATACCGGCTGCGACGCCAATGATACGCGCATGATTTTGCATACCCATGCCTTACTGGGAGAAGTACTGGCGTTTCGTCTCGGCAAAGAAACTATTCTGTTACGTACCGGCTGGCCGCAGTTTGATGAAGAAAAAGCGGAGCTGATTTACCAGACGGTAACCTGCCACATCGATCTTATTCTGCACGGTTTAACGCAAAGGAGTCTGGACTGATGAAAAAACCTGTCGTTATCGGACTGGCAATCGCAGCGATCGTCGCTGTGATTGCCGGTGGAACCTGGTGGTATCAAAGTCGGCAGGACGATGGGCTGACGCTATACGGTAATGTCGATATCCGTACCGTCAATATCAGCTTTCGCGTCGGCGGCAGGCTGGCGTCGCTGAATGTTGATGAAGGCGATACTATCAAAGCCGGACAGGTGCTCGGCGAACTGGATCACGCGCCATACGAAAACGCGCTAATGCAGGCGAAAGCTGGCGTGTCGGTCGCGCAGGCGCAATATGATTTGATGCTGGCAGGCTATCGCGATGAAGAGATAGCCCAGGCCGCCGCCGCCGTCAGACAGGCGCAAGCCGCCTATGACTACGCGCAAAACTTTTATAACCGTCAGCAAGGTTTGTGGAAAAGCCGCACCATTTCCGCTAACGATCTGGAAAACGCCCGCTCATCGCGCGATCAGGCGCAGGCGACGCTGAAGTCCGCGCAGGATAAACTGAGCCAGTACCGTACCGGTAATCGTGAACAGGATATCGCCCAGGCGAAAGCCAGCCTGGAACAGGCAAAGGCCCAACTGGCGCAGGCGCAGCTTGATTTGCAGGACACCACGCTTATCGCGCCTGCCAACGGAACCTTGCTCACCCGCGCGGTCGAGCCTGGCAGTATGCTGAACGCCGGCAGCACGGTATTAACGCTCTCGCTGACCCGCCCCGTCTGGGTGCGCGCCTATGTCGATGAACGCAACCTCAGTCAGACGCAACCGGGGCGCGACATTCTGTTGTATACCGACGGTCGTCCTGACAAACCTTACCACGGCAAGATTGGTTTCGTTTCGCCCACCGCGGAATTTACGCCGAAAACCGTCGAAACGCCGGATCTGCGTACCGATCTCGTCTATCGCCTGCGCATTATCGTCACCGATGCGGACGATGCGTTACGCCAGGGGATGCCAGTCACGGTGAAATTTAATGACGAGGCACGGCATGAGTGAGGCCGTTATTACGCTGCACGGTCTGACGAAGCGCTTTGCGGGAATGGATAAACCCGCCGTCGCGCCGCTCGACTGTACCATTCATTCCGGTTATGTCACCGGGCTGGTAGGGCCGGACGGCGCAGGAAAAACCACGCTGATGCGTATGCTGGCGGGCCTGCTCAAAGCCGATGGCGGCAACGCGTCAGTATTGGGCTTCGACCCGATACAAAACGACAGCGAGCTGCACGCGGTTCTGGGCTATATGCCGCAGAAATTCGGTCTGTATGAAGATCTTACCGTCATGGAGAACCTTAATCTCTATGCCGATTTACGCAGCGTTACCGGCGAGATACGGGAAAAGACCTTTGCCCGTTTGTTGGAGTTTACCGCCCTCGGCCCTTTCACTGGCCGTCTGGCAGGAAAATTGTCCGGCGGGATGAAGCAAAAACTGGGGCTGGCCTGTACGCTGGTCGGCGAACCGAAAGTGCTGCTGTTGGATGAACCGGGCGTTGGCGTTGACCCGATTTCACGGCGCGAGTTGTGGCAAATGGTCCACGAACTGGCGGGCGACGGGATGCTGATTTTATGGAGCACCTCCTATCTGGATGAAGCCGAACAGTGCCGCGATGTGCTGCTGATGAATGAAGGCGAGCTGCTCTATCAGGGCGAACCTAAAGCGCTGACGCAAACGATGGCCGGTCGTAGCTTTCTGATGAGCAGTCCACAGGAAAACAACCGTAAGTTACTACAGAGAGCGCTCAGACTGCCGCAGGTGAGCGACGGCATGATTCAGGGGCGTTCGGTACGCCTGATCCTGAAAAAAGAGGCGACCGCAGCAGATATTCGTCAGGCCGAAGGAATGCCGGAAATCACCCTCAATGAGACCGCGCCGCGCTTCGAAGATGCGTTTATCGATCTGCTTGGCGGAGCGGGAACCTCGGAGTCTCCGCTGGGTTCAATCCTGCATACGGTTGAAGGCACTGCCGGCGAAACGGTGATTGAAGCGCAGGAACTGACGAAAAAATTTGGCGATTTCGCGGCCACGGACCATGTTAATTTCGTCGTACAACGCGGCGAGATTTTTGGCCTGCTCGGCCCGAACGGCGCGGGTAAATCAACCACCTTTAAAATGATGTGCGGCCTGCTGGTGCCGACGTCCGGCAAGGCGCTGGTGCTGGATATGGACCTGAAAGTCAGCTCCGGCAAAGCCCGTCAGCATCTGGGCTATATGGCGCAAAAATTTTCGCTTTACGGCAACCTGACGGTTGAGCAGAACCTGCGTTTTTTCTCCGGCGTCTACGGTTTGCGGGGCCGCGCGCAAAATGAAAAAATTCAGCGCATGAGTGAAGCGTTTGGTCTGAAAAGCATCGCGTCGCATCCCTCCGATGCGCTGCCGCTGGGCTTTAAACAGCGACTGGCGCTGGCCTGCTCGCTGATGCACGAACCGGATATTTTATTCCTTGATGAACCAACGTCCGGGGTTGATCCCCTCACCCGTCGTGAATTTTGGCTGCACATTAATAGCATGGTGGAAAAAGGGGTCACGGTAATGGTGACGACCCACTTTATGGATGAGGCGGAATATTGCGATCGCATCGGACTGGTTTATCGCGGGAAGCTTATCGCCAGCGGTACGCCGGACGATCTCAAAGCGCAGGCCGCCGATGAGCAACAGGCCGATCCAACGATGGAGCAGGCCTTTATCACTCTCATCAATGACTGGGATAAGGAGCATACGCATGAGTAAGTCTCTCTCCTGGCGCCGCGTGCGTGCGTTGTGCGTCAAAGAGACGCGCCAGATCGTGCGCGATCCCAGTAGCTGGCTGATTGCGGTGGTGATCCCGCTGCTGTTGCTGTTTATTTTTGGTTACGGCATTAACCTCGACTCCAGCAAACTGCGGGTGGGGATTCTGCTTGAACAACAAAGCCAGGAGGCGCTGGATTTCACTCATGCGATGACCGGTTCACCCTATATCGACGCGACCATTAGCGATAACCGCCATGAATTAATTGAAAAAATGCAGGCCGGACGCATTCGCGGACTGGTGGTGATTCCGGTGGATTTCGCGCAGCAAATGGCGCGCGACGGTGACAGCGCGCCGATTCAGGTGATTACCGACGGCAGCGAGCCAAACACCGCCAACTTCGTTCAGGGTTATGTGGAAGGCATCTGGCAAATCTGGCAACAGCAGCGGGCGGAAGATCGCGGCGACACCTTTGAACCGCTCATCGACGTCCAGACGCGCTACTGGTTTAACCCGGCGGCGATCAGTCAGCATTTTATTATTCCCGGGGCGGTGACCATTATCATGACGGTAATTGGCGCAATCCTCACCTCGCTGGTCGTTGCCCGCGAATGGGAGCGCGGCACGATGGAGGCGCTGCTCTCAACCGAAGTGACGCGTGTTGAACTGCTGCTGTGTAAGCTTATTCCCTATTACTTTCTCGGTATGCTGGCGATGCTGCTCTGTATGCTGGTATCGGTGTTTATTCTCGGCGTGCCGTATCGCGGTTCGCTGGTGATTCTGTTTATCATCACCAGTCTGTTTTTACTGAGTACGCTGGGGATGGGGCTGTTGATTTCCACTATCACTCGCAACCAGTTTAACGCCGCGCAGGTGGCGCTGAACGCCGCGTTTTTGCCCTCGATTATGCTGTCCGGATTTATCTTCCAGATAGACAGTATGCCTGCGGTGATCCGCGCGGTGACCTATATTATTCCGGCGCGCTATTTTGTCAGCACCCTACAAAGTCTGTTTCTGGCCGGCAATATTCCGGTCGTGTTAGGCGTTAACGTACTGTTTTTAATCGCCTCGGCGGTGATGTTTATTGGCCTGACGTGGCTAAAAACCAAACGACGGCTGGATTAACTATGTGTATGGATAATTGTCGTCGTAGGCCGGATAAGGCGTTCACGCCGCCATCCGGTATTATGCCTGATACGCTTTGCTTATCAGGCCTGCAAACTGGACTGAGAGGACGGGCATGTTTCATCGTTTATGGACGTTAATTCGCAAAGAACTGCAATCGCTTTTACGCGAACCGCAAACGCGCGCGATCCTGATTCTGCCGGTGCTGATTCAGGTCATCCTGTTTCCGTTCGCCGCGACGCTTGAAGTCACTAACGCGACTATCGCCATCTATAACGAAGATAACGGCAAACATTCGGTAGAACTTACCCAGCGCTTTGCCCGCGCGAAAGCGTTTACCCATGTGCTATTGCTGAACAGTCCGCAGGAGATCCAGCCGACTATCGATACGCAAAAAGCGCTGCTGCTGGTACGCTTCCCGGCGGATTTCTCGCGGAATCTGGATACCTTCCAGCCTGCGCCGATGCAACTCATTCTTGATGGACGTAACTCCAACAGCGCGCAAATCGCCGCCAATTATCTGCAACAGATCGTCAAGGAGTATCAGCAGACATTGATGGACGGCAAGCCAAAGCCCAACAATAGCGAACTGGTGGTACGCAACTGGTATAACCCGAATCTGGACTACAAGTGGTTTGTGGTGCCCTCGCTGATCGCCATGATCACCACTATTGGCGTGATGATCGTCACTTCGCTGTCCGTCGCCCGCGAGCGTGAACAAGGCACTCTGGATCAGCTGCTGGTCTCTCCGCTCACCACCTGGCAGATTTTCGTTGGTAAAGCGGTGCCGGCGCTGATTGTCGCGACCTTCCAGGCCACGATCGTGCTGGCTATCGGCATTTGGGCATACCAAATTCCCTTCGCCGGTTCGTTAGCGCTGTTTTATTTCACGATGGTGATTTACGGGCTGTCGCTGGTAGGCTTTGGCTTGCTGATATCATCGCTTTGCGCCACGCAACAGCAGGCGTTTATCGGCGTCTTTGTCTTTATGATGCCGGCGATTTTGCTCTCGGGTTATGTCTCGCCGGTGGAAAATATGCCGGTCTGGCTGCAAAACCTGACGTGGATAAATCCTATCCGCCACTTTACTGATATTACCAAGCAAATTTATCTTAAGGATGCAAGTCTGGGAATTGTCTGGGGAAGTTTGTGGCCGCTACTGGTGATAGCGGCCACCACGGGTTCAGCGGCGTATGTGATGTTTAGACGCAAAGTGATGTAGCTTTTTATCTTTCGCCAGTAGCGAGACCAAGGCGGGCCCGGCCAGGATAGCCAGCCCCGCCAGCGCCAGCAAGACATTGTTTTGCAATACGCGGGATAGCAGCCAGAGGACAATCAGCGCGGTGCCGAAGTACCAGGTGGTAGTCAGCTCTTCCAGCACATCCGCCACATCGCGCCAGCGTTGCTCATGATGGCGCTGCAACGCCAGCATCAGCAGTACCGTCACGCCATAAAGCACGCATAATCCCAGGCCGACGCGCACTAATGTGCCGCTCATCCAGCCTATTACCAGCATCGCCACTACCAGTAAATGCAACATAATCTGCCAACAACCGAGGCCGGTTGCGACACGAACGCGTTGTTGCCACTTCATGGCTTTTCTCCTGAAGCATTTTTCTCTCATTATTCAGAGTACCGAACTTTACGGAAAATTCCGTAAGACCGCATCTTTTTGTGACGACGACTACACTATTTCAATCAGGATAGTGACGCGGACAGGAAGAAAATGACTCAACACACGCGAAATTTTTCATTCAAAGTGCTCACAATTAATACGCACAAAGGTTTTACCGCCTTTAATAAACGCTTCATCCTGCCGGAGCTGCGCGACGCCGTCAGAACGGTCGGCGCCGATATCGTCTGTCTGCAAGAAGTGATGGGCGCGCACGAAGTGCATCCGCTGCATATCGAAAACTGGCCGGACACTACCCACTATGAATTTTTAGCCGACACCATGTGGAGCGATTTCGCCTATGGCCGCAATGCGGTCTATCCGGAAGGCCACCACGGTAACGCGGTTCTTTCTCGCTATCCCATTGAACATTATGAAAATCGCGACGTCTCGGTCGGCGGTAGCGAAAAACGCGGCGTGCTCTATTGCCGCATTACGCCGCCCATGCTCAACCGCCCTATCCACGTCATGTGCGTACATCTCGGCCTGCGGGAGAGCCACCGTCAGGCGCAGTTAACCATGCTGGCGGGATGGGTGAATGCCTTGCCGGAATCAGAACCGGTGCTGGTGGCCGGAGACTTTAATGACTGGCGGCAAAAAGCCGGCCCGCCGTTAAACGCGGCCGGGCTGGAGGAGATATTCACCCGTGCCCATGGCCGACCGGCGCGCACATTCCCGGTGAGTATGCCGCTGCTGCGACTCGATCGTATTTACGTCAAGAATGCGAACGCCAGTTCTCCTACGGCGCTGCCGCTGCGGAACTGGCGACATTTATCAGACCATGCCCCCCTTAGCGCGGAGATCCATCTATGAAATGCGGCTGGCGTGAAGGTAATCAAATTCAGCTACTGGAAAACGGCGACCAGTTCTATCCTGCCGTGTTTGAGGCTATCGCTCAGGCACAGCAAAAAATCATTCTGGAAACCTTTATCTTGTTTGAAGATGAGGTGGGTAAAAAACTCCATGCCGCTCTGCTAAAAGCCGCACAGCGCGGCGTAAAAGCCGAAGTATTACTCGACGGCTACGGCTCTCCCGATCTCAGCGACGCGTTTGTCGGCGAATTGACCTCAGCGGGCGTGATTTTTCGCTATTACGACCCCCGCCCGCGTCTACTGGGGTTGCGAACCAATATCTTCCGCCGAATGCACCGCAAAATTGTGGTGATTGATGATCGTATTGCTTTTGTCGGCGGCATTAACTACTCCGCCGAACATATGTCGGATTACGGCCCGCAGGCGAAACAAGACTACGCGGTACGGGTCGAAGGGCCTGTAGTGGCCGATATCCTGCAATTCGAAGTCGAGAATCTGCCGGGGCAAAGCCCCGCGCGCCGCTGGTGGAAGCGCCATCACCAGGCTGAAGAAAACCGTCACCCCGGCGAAGCGCAGGCGCTGTTTGTCTGGCGGGATAATGAAGAACACCGCGACGATATCGAACGTCATTATCTGAAAATGCTGACCCAGGCAAAGCGTGAAGTGATTATCGCTAACGCCTATTTTTTCCCCGGCTATCGCTTGCTCCACGCAATGCGTAAAGCCGCCCGCCGTGGCGTGAGCGTAAAACTGATTGTCCAGGGGGAACCAGACATGCCGATAGTCAAAGTCGGCGCGCGGTTGCTCTATAACTATCTGGTGAAGGGCGGCGTGCAGGTTTATGAATACCGACGCCGTCCGCTGCATGGCAAAGTGGCGCTGATGGACGATCACTGGGCCACGGTAGGGTCGAGTAATCTCGATCCGCTCAGCCTGTCGCTTAACCTTGAAGCTAACCTGATCATTCACGATCGTACCTTTAACCAGACCCTGCGCGATAATTTACAAGGCATCATCGTGAATGATTGTAAGCAGGTCGATGAGTCTATGCTGCCAAAACGCACCTGGTGGAACCTGACCAAAAGCGTGCTGGCGTTCCACTTTTTACGTCATTTCCCGGCGCTGGTCGGCTGGCTATCTGCGCATACCCCGCATCTGGCGCAGGTTCCCCCGCCTGCCCAGCCAGAAATGGAAACCCAGGATCGCGTTGATCCAGAAAATACAGGAGTGAAGCCCTAATGGCTAAATCGCATCCGCGCTGGCGGCTGGCTAAAAAAGTGCTGACCTGGCTGTTTTTTATTGCGGTCGTCGTTCTGCTGGTGGTTTATGCTAAAAAGGTCGACTGGGGCGATGTCTGGACCGTCATCCGCGACTATAACCGCACGGCGCTTTTAAGCGCTGTGGGACTGGTGATCGTTAGCTATCTTCTGTACGGCTGCTACGACCTGCTTGGACGGCTTTATTGCGGCCATAAACTGGCGAAGCGACAGGTGATGTTGGTATCGTTCGTCTGCTATGCCTTTAACCTGACGCTCAGCACCTGGGTCGGCGGGATCGGGATGCGTTACCGACTATACTCTCGCCTCGGGTTGCCCGGCAGTACTATCACGCGTATTTTCTCACTCAGCATTACCACTAACTGGCTGGGCTATATTCTGCTTGGCGGCATCATTTTTACCTTCGGCATTGTCCAGCTTCCCGACCACTGGTATATCGATGAAGGCACGCTACGAATTCTCGGTATCGTTTTATTGTTGATTATCGCGGTCTATCTGTGGTTTTGCGCCTTTGCGAAGCGGCGGCATATGACGATTAAAGGACAGAAACTGGTGCTGCCGTCATGGAAATTCGCGCTGGCGCAGATGGCGATCTCCAGCGCGAACTGGATGGCGATGGGCGCCATCATCTGGCTGCTGATGGGTCAGGATGTGAACTATTTCTTTGTGCTGGGCGTACTGCTGGTGAGCAGTATCGCGGGCGTCATCGTGCATATTCCGGCAGGCATCGGCGTGCTGGAGGCCGTATTCCTCGCGTTGCTGGCGGGCGAACATACGTCGCAAGGCACGATTATCGCCGCCCTGCTCGCGTACCGTGTGCTTTACTATTTTATTCCCCTGTTGCTGGCGCTGGTGTGCTATCTGATCCTGGAGAGCCGGGCGAAGAAGCTGCGGGCGAAAAACGAGCGGGCGATGGCGAAATGAATTTAAGCAGACGCGTTTTCGCTTTCCAGCACAACGCGTTTTATCCGGTAAAAATAAACATATGCTGAGAAAAAAGACGTATTCATCTGTAAGCGGGAAAAAAGCAGCAATGACCAGCTAAACAGCAGCAGGAGCACTTCGTTAAACTCACCCATGAATACTGATGACAGGGTACAGAACGTTGCCAACGTAACGGAAATAATGGCCAGTAATAGCGCATAGCGGTAAATAATGACCCCGCTCATTCTTCCTTTAAGCAGGAGCTGATTTGACGGGGTAAGAAAAGCGATATAGCCCACGGCCAGGAAGAAGACCAGCTCCAGATGCTTTTTATTGTGCAGCTCAAACTGCGCAATAACCATGTTTATACTGACGATCCATGTCATGGTCATCATAATCGCCGTAAGCCCAATAACGCCTCCGTGAGGAATACCTTGTTCATACCAGTTTTTTTGTAGTGGCTGGCCGGATACACAGGTAACTTAATTTCTGGCGGGATCAACTGCCCTTTTTTCACCAGCTCCGCCAGTGTTTTTCCTGTTAGCCACGTCATCAGGTTCATGGGCTTATCATTTCCTTGTCTGTGAGGTGAGATATTTTTGTAATGCGACTCGCACTAATCGACGCCCCAGGCAGAAACGAATCATCATCGTAAACGTTTCGCCATTCATCACCCAGCGGCAAAGCACAACCATAATAATCGCGATAACCAGATCACTCTTTAGTTCGCTATTTTGATGGCACAACACGTCAAATAATCCAGTACCACAGAGCATAATATTTAATAAAAACAGTAAAACGCAGAGGCGCAACCCCAGGATAAAACCTTTGGCAATAAGCCATACCTCAGCCATAACACATAGCATCATACCTATAGCACTGCCAAAATAAATAATTATATTTAGTGGCCAATACAGGATAAACTTATCAAAAACAAAATGCGCACTGCACACACCTCCCACAAGAAGCATAAAACTAAACGCGCAAACAGGCGCAGGATTAGGTAATGAATGTTCCCATGAAAATCCGGTAATGAAATGAGAAATCAGCGCTGGCGGGCATTTCTTATTAAAATCCTCGCCGCCATTTTTAATGGCGCGAGTGACGTCTTTAGCTTCACAAAACGCTAACCAAAATTGTTTGCCACATAATTTACTCATTATACCCATCATCACCAACCTGAATAAAAAACCTGCAACGCCTACGGCCTGAAAGATAATAGTATTTCCAGAATCATCAAAATGATATAACGACACAGCGTAACCACAGCATTAATAATGCCAAGGTAAAGCGTCAGCGCGCCAAATAAAGCGCAACGAGACAGGGATGAAAACTCGCTGTGATATAACATGCGGGCATAACCATGAAGTGTCGATTTTTCTAGTGCTGTAATCAATGTCCATACCAATACCGTCAGCATACTGACTATCCAGACCATAGTGCTACTGGCCACCAGGCTATTGACAACTATCGCAGCGATGATCCCGCTTACCGCCATGAAGATTAACGGCCTGAATAGACCAGAACTGATATTCAGGTAGAAAATAAATAAGGCATTAAGACTAAACATGATTCCAACAATCACGAAAATGGTCGCGCCACTTGAGAAAAGGTAAGCTAATGACACGCCGGTAAGCGTAATGATGGCAATATATATCAACGTTGCGACAACAGTGCCAAAGCGGGAAAGACAGGTAACGGCCCCATACCCCAGACCAAGCAAAAGTGCTGATATCCACAAAACAACAACAGGTTGAACGTGGGTTATCAAAAAATGAGTATACAACGTTAACCATATAATGCCGGCGGTACACCATAGTCCCAACGCAGTATACCAATAGGTAAGGGATAACATTGTCGCGGGAATAAATGCTATTTGCCGTATACGTATTGCAGCCAGAGGTCCCACTTGTCATTTATCACTCTTCACATGATCACGTGATAAGAATGGCAAGCGCAGGAAAACATTTCTAAGATATTTATGCTGTTTCGCCCTAAATATAGTCCTAAAAAAATCCTGGCGCAAGGCCAGGATTTTAAGAGATCGCTATAATTAGCGGCGATTACCAAAAATACGCAGTAACATCAGGAACAGGTTGATAAAGTCCAGGTACAGCGTTAACGCGCCGAGAATCGAATATTTACGCAGATTAGCGCTATCGCGGGTATCTATTTGCTCGCCGATATTTTTCAGTTTCTGCGTGTCATAGGCTGTCAGACCGACAAACACCACCACCCCGATATAGGTTACCGCCCACATCAGCGCTTCACTCTTCAGCCAGAAATTGACCAGCGACGCCAGAACGATACCAATAAGCGCCATAAACAGCATATTGCCGAAACCGCTAAGATCGCGTTTAGTGGTGTACCCGTACAGGCTCATGGCGCCAAACATTCCCCCCGTCACCACAAACGTGCTGGCGATAGAGGAGTAGGTGTAAACGATAAAAATACTGGATAACGTCAATCCGGTTAGCGCCGAATAGAGCATAAACAGCGTCGTCGCCATTCCGGCGCTAAGTTTATGCACCAGTCCCGACAGAACAAACACCAGCGCAAGCTGGGCAATAATTAAGCCAAAGAAAGTGATCTTACTGGAAAAGACAAACATCATGACGGCTGGCGTATTAGCCGCATACCACGCGATAAACGCGGTCAGTAACAGTCCGACCGTCATCCAGCCATACACTTGCGCCATATAGGTCTGCAGGCCGGACCGCGCCTGCACTATTGAATCAGATCGTGGAAATCTGTCCATGATGAACTCCTGTGTGGAAATGATACCCTAAAGCGTATCACATTCTGCTACCAACGTTTCGCCAACTGCTGGTCGCTGTCGCGCGCTTCGACCCAGCGATCGCCTTCCGGCGTGGCTTCACGCTTCCAGAACGGCGCACGGGTTTTCAGATAATCCATAATGAACTGACCGGCGTCGAACGCGCTACTGCGGTGCGCGCTGGTGACGCCGACAAACACAATCTCATCGCCCGGCCATAATTCGCCAACGCGATGAATCACCGTGACCCGCCCCAGCGGCCAGCGGGAACGTGCCTCAACGACGATCTCCGCCAGAGCTTTCTCAGTCATGCCGGGATAATGCTCCAGCGTCAGCGCCTTAACGCTATCGCCCAGGTTATGATTGCGCACTTTTCCGGTAAAGGTGACGACCGCGCCGTCTTCGTCGCGCGCCGCCAGCCAGGAATATTCCTCCCCGACGCTAAACGGCGCAGGGCCGACTACAATTCGCGTTTCACGCATGTTAGCCCCCCGTGACTGGCGGGAAAAACGCCACTTCATCGCCCGCCGTCAGCGGATGGTCAAAACTTACCAGCGTCTGGTTGACCGCCGCCAACAGCTTACCGTCTTCCAGCGCCAGCGCCCAACGATCGCTCTTTGTCGCCAGATGCTGTCGCAGCGACTCAACGGTGGAAAAATCTGCTGGAAGATCCAGCGCATCAGTTCCTGTAAGCTCGCGAACCTGGGCGAAGAAAAGCACCTTAATCATGCGCATCCACCTTAAAATCCCCCGATTTGCCGCCGCTTTTCGCCAGCAGGCGCACCGGACCAATTACCATATCTTTTTGTACCGCTTTGCACATGTCGTAGATGGTTAACGCCGCGACGGACGCCACGGTTAACGCTTCCATTTCGACGCCGGTTTTACCGGTCAGACGGCACAGAGACTCAATACGCACGCGGTTATACTCCGGCTCGGCCTGAAGCTGAATCTCCACTTTACTTAGCAGTAGCGGGTGGCACAGCGGGATCAGCTCCCAGGTGCGTTTGGCGGCCTGAATACCGGCAATTCGGGCGGTGGCGAAAACATCGCCCTTGTGGTGTTTGCCATCAACAATCATCGCCAGCGTTTCACTACGCATGGTAACGAATGCTTCCGCACGCGCTTCACGAACGGTTTCCGCTTTCGCGGAAACGTCCACCATGTGCGCTTCGCCTGCGGCGTTTATATGGGTTAATTGCGACATCGTTATTTCTTTAAATGAGGGTGAAAATTACATGGGCGTGTACGGGCATCCAGCTGCGGCGCAATGATATTCTCCCATGCGGTTCTGCACGCTTTTGTGGAGCCCGGCATGGCGAAAATCAAGGTGTTATTCGCCACGCCAGCTACCGCGCGCGACTGCAGAGTTGCGGTGCCGATCTCTTCAAACGAGAGCATGCGAAACACTTCGCCAAATCCTTCCACTTCACGATCGAACAGCGGCAACAGCGCTTCCGGCGCCTGATCGCCTTCGGTCAAACCGGTCCCGCCAGTTATCAATACGACCTGCACCTCATCACTGGCGATCCAGGCGGAAACCTGGGCGCGAATCGCGTAACGGTTCTCTTTAACGATGGCTTTCGCCACCACTTCATGCCCGGCCTCCTGCGCCGAATCACGCAGATAATGACCGGAGGTGTCGTCTTCTTCGCCGCGTCGGCTGGAAACAGTAAGAATAGCGATGCGGGTCGGGATAAATTCAGCGCTGACCTGACTCATCTGAAATCTCCTTATTAAGGATTAACCGCCAATGTAAGATAAATTTTGCGTAATACCAGTATTGCTCTGGTGAAGGAAATGGGTCTGCTTTTTCTCCCGCAACGCGTCGGAAATACGTTTCTCAAGCGCGTATTGCTGCGCGTCATCCTGTAACAGGTCGCGTAAACTCACGCCGCCGTCGCCAAACAGACATAAATGCAGCTTACCGACGGACGAAACACGCAGGCGGTTACAGGTGGCGCAGAAATCTTTTTCATACGGCATAATGAGGCCGATCTCACCGGCGTAATCGGGATGACAAAAAACCTGCGCCGGGCCATCGCTGCGCTGGCGGAGCTGGTGGATCCAACCGCGCTTAATCAGCTCGTCGCGTAATACCTGACCCGAAATATGATGTTTGCGGAAGAGATCGCTCCCCTCGCCCGTCTCCATAAGTTCAATGAAGCGTAGCTGAATGGGGCGAGGCTGAATCCAGGCAAGGAAGGTATCCAACTGATGGTGATTCACGTCGCGCATCAGCACGGTGTTGACTTTCACCTTTTCGAAACCGGCGTCAAAGGCGGCATCGATGCCCGCCATCACCTGGCGGAATTTGTCCTGACCGGTAATCGCATGGAACTGACGCGCATCCAGACTATCCACGCTAACATTGACGCCCGTCAGCCCCGCTTCGCGCCAGTTCGCGGCATCGCGCGCCAGTCGATAACCGTTAGTGGTCACCGCGATCTGGCGAATAGCATCATTTTCACCCACGGCGGCAATGATGTCGGTAAAATCGCGGCGTAATGAAGGCTCGCCGCCGGTAAGACGCACCTTCTCCGTGCCAAGACTGGCAAAAGCGCGCGTAACGCGACGAATTTCATCGACGGTAAGGAAACCGTTGTTAGTGACGCCGCCAGGTTTGTAGCCATCCGGCAGACAGTAGGTGCAACGAAAGTTACACACATCGGTAATCGACAAACGCAAGTAGTAAAACTTACGCGCGAAAGCATCGGTAAGTTGTGAAGCCATGTACACCTTTCCAAATACGGGAGGCGGAGTCATTTCTTCCTGCGCCCTGGTGGCAAACGTTAAACGTTGTCACGGCCAAAGCACCGTATCAAAAATGACCCAGGTGCAGAGGCTAGAGTGTTTACTGTGGTTACGCCGATACTAGCGTGTAAATGACAATTTCGCCATCACGCTTTCGCTATATAAACATATACATAGCGATATGATCGTGCTATTTAGCGACAGAATACGTGAAAATCACACTTTTACATTGATATATATCATTTAGCCGTGGTAACGCCCTCGCTATAAAGGGGTAGTCGGGAATAATTAATTGTCTTTTAGCCGGTCGGCTAATTGCTGAAAACCCGCGACTTGCGCTACTGTAGCGCTGCTTATTTGACTTCAGGAATTTTTATGCGCAATCGTACGCTGGCTGACCTTGATCGTGTCGTTGCCCTCGGCGGAGGGCATGGATTAGGACGCGTCCTCTCCTCGCTTTCTTCATTAGGTTCGCGCCTGACCGGCATTGTGACTACCACAGATAACGGGGGGTCAACTGGCCGTATTCGCCGCTCGGAAGGCGGGATCGCCTGGGGCGATATGCGCAACTGTCTGAATCAGTTAATTACCGAACCTAGCGTCGCGTCCGCTATGTTTGAGTATCGTTTTGGCGGTAATGGCGAACTTTCTGGTCATAACCTCGGAAATTTGATGTTAAAGGCGTTAGATCACCTGAGCGTGCGGCCTCTGGAAGCGATTAATTTAATTCGTAATCTGCTTAAAGTGGACGCGCAGCTGATCCCGATGTCGGAGCTACCGGTAGATCTGATGGCGATTGACGAACAGGGGCATGAGATTTACGGCGAGGTGAATATCGATCAGTTAGCGACGCCGCCGCAGGAGATCATGTTAACGCCGAACGTTCCGGCGACGCGGGAAGCGGTACAGGCCATTAATGACGCGGATCTGATTCTGATTGGCCCTGGCAGTTTTTATACTAGCCTGATGCCTTGCCTGCTGCTGGATGAACTGGCGCAGGCGCTGCGGCGCACCCCAGCGCCAATGGTGTATATCGGCAATCTGGGTCGCGAACTGAGTCTGCCCGCCGCCAGTTTAACGCTGGTCGATAAGCTGGCAATGATGGAGCAATATATTGGCAAAAAAGTCATTGACGCAGTAGTGGTTGGGCCGCGAGTTGACGTCAGTGCGGTGAACGATCGGCTGGTGATTCAGGAAGTGCTGGAGGCCAGCGATATCCCCTATCGCCACGATCGTCAGTTATTACATAATGCGCTAGAAAAAGCGCTACAGGCGTTGGGTTAAGCCCGTTTACCGACGACGCTGCGCTTATCAGAAGCCTGTTTACACCGAAGGGTAAACAGGCTCTCTCCCTCTTCTGATAAACTGCGTTCAGCTATCGCCAGTAGGCGCTCATGAGCGAGCTCACCTCTTTTTTCAGCAATATATTCTCCATGATCTCAGTAAAGAGGGTCTGATTGATCTCTTCCATTATCCGCATTCCAGCCATGCGCTCTGCGTCAGGATCACCTGCTATTCCTAACGCTTCCAGTTCAGCATTGACCCGGCTCTGATACTCATCCGTTTCAATACACTCAGCCCTTTTGGCCATCATTTCACGCCACTCTTCTGGCGCTATACGCTCCAGCACTTTATGCCACGGCCCCCACAGCGCAAACCATTTGTGAAAATCCCTATTTTCAGCAATTTTTATCCTTATTTCCGCCTCGTCCAGGTCAGACTCAGTGATACCCGAAACGTTATAAAATCGCATATCCTGGGTCATTGTTGTCAGCGACAGCGACTCTCGTAACTGATTCTGAAAACCCAGAAATACTTCGACTTCGTCAATAAAAAACAGCCGTTTTACCTTTTCTCTGGCGAGCGATTCTATTTGCTCCAGCCGAAAGATTTCACGCCCCGCCATAATCAGTTCCGCTAAGTGGCTATCAAAGGCGCCTCTTTCAGCATCATGAACCAACGTCGCTTCCTGCATTTGGTGGTATGCCAGTGTGACCCGATCTTCACAGCTTATCGTTGCACCCATCGCTATAATAAATGCGGTTTCTCTTAGTGCGCTATCTTCAGCCAGGCGCATTAGCCAGGCGGAGACTTGTTCCTTAAAATCCGGGTGTCGGGTGTTCCGCGTATCGCTAAGACGATCCAGAAACATGCTGAAGGCTGCCGCGTTTACTTCCGTCTCAAACGCCCGCCATTGGTTGACGTCTTCCTCCTCGAGATTGGTTAGCCACCCCTGGACAGCTTGATGCAGTGGTCGAGTTACCCGAACAATTGAAAAGTCGCCCATGGCAAACAATACCCGGGGTCCCTGATAATCTACAGAGGACATTAGCCGCTGCATATTCTGTATTGTTCGTTCTGAAAAAGGATTATATTCTACGATTATTCTTGTAGGTTGAGGTCCTTCACCACGAAAATGGGGTAACGACTCCGGGAGACGGACCAGGTTATTGCGAGAGGCCTGCATTATTTGTAATGCCGCCGGGAGGTTTTCCGGTAGATTAGTCAATGCGTTACGGGAAACATCCAGCGTTGTTATCGTGGGAGGTAGTGTTTCAGGCAGAACCGTAATCTGATTTTTACTTACATCCAGGACCTGTAATTCTGGTGGTAACGATGCGGGCAGACTGGTTAAGGCATTTTCGCCGGCCTCCAGAGTCTTCAGGCCCGGCGGCAATGTTTCAGGCAAAGCGGTTAACGAATTACTCTGCACATTCAAATGGGTAATCCCTGACGGAAGATGTGCTGGCAGTGTCCTTATGCTGTTATCATAAACGCTCAGGTACCGAAGTTCCTCAGGTAGATTTTCAGGTAAGCAACTAATTTTATTATGGAAAAGATCCAGCGATTGAAGCGCTGAAGGCAAACGTTCCGGCAATTCAGTAATACGGTTAATGCTCAGCTCCATTTCCTGTATGGTATCCGGTAACGTGGCAGGGATACTGGTTAGCTGATTACTGTTGGCATACAGGGTCTTTATATTTCCCTGTAAATTTTCCGGCAAACTTTTCAGTTCATTGTTATCGAGTATCAGAGTAGTTATCTGCTCAGGAATATAGGCAGGTATAGTGGTAAGTCCTAATATTTTCAGACGAAGTTCCGTCTTATTATTTTTCAGGCAGTCACGCATCCGTTGTACGGCTTCTTCACGATTTGCTGCCTCTTTCGCTGGCGCCTCTTTTACCCACTCAGACCAGATTAACTCATAATTCACAGCATCTTTGGAGCCGGAAGCGCTACTCGCCTGCTCGCTTTCTGTCACACGGGTATAGGTGACTGACTTTCCCCCTCCCTCAACGGTATAGCCCTCTGTATTAAAAACTATAGACAGAATTTCCTGACTATTTTCACTCAAAATACAGTATTGGTCTGCCCCTCCTCTACTATACTGAATATTATCCGCATACGCCGGGAAAGCTAACATCCTTAAACATTCAAACTTGCTTTTGATCTCTTCTGGCGAGGCGGTTTCAGGTGGATGACAAAGATAAGCGATGCAGCTTTGTGCTTCAACCTGATGTTCTGAAGAGAAAAAGGCACTTATTTTATTCCATATCTCTTCTTTTAAAGGCACCTCTGTTGAGGCCTCATTGCTAATACTTTGATGCCTTGCCGTAGATTGTATATTAGTAATATTAAACATATTTTCCCTACCTGATCTGAACGTAACCTAAAGTAACAGATAAGGATATTCTCAACTTTAAATAAGAGGTCACAGTCGTCATTATTTCGGACAAATCATTCAGTATTTGCAGCGCTTGACTTATAAATGCTCGCGCTTCCATCACCTCTTTTTTAAGTAGAATGATGTAATCTGTTGCCATGACACGCTTTCAACGAACTCACATAAGATTAAAATGACGATCATGAGGATAGCTATACCGATAATACGGGGCGTTTTTTTTCATAGCCGAGGAGAGAGGGAAAATTAGCGTTGGGTTCAGCCTCAACGCTAATTTTCTTCAGTTGTGATTAAACTAGCTACCCCATTGATGTTTTGAGTTTTTCGACAATCTCGTTAGTCAAAGCCTGTCACTGTTTTTCATTCCTGACTGACTTAGCCCTTACTATTGAACTGAAATTCTCAAAAGCGAGCCATGGTAACGATGACTCGCTGGCGATCGACACATTGTCAGGACGCCGCGATAAACAACTCGCGTAACTGGTGCAACTGGTCGCGAATTTGCGCGGCTTCTTCAAACTCCAGATTTTGCGCGTGCTGCATCATTTGCCCTTCCAGTTCATGAATTTTCTGCTGCAACGCTTTCGGCGTCATATCCAGTTCGACAATTCCGGCTTTTGCCGTAGAACGGCCCTTGCCTTTCCCCTTCGCTTTGGTTTTCGCAATGTTCTGCCCCAGCGCCAGGATGTCGACCACTTTTTTGTTCAGCCCCTGCGGAGTGATACCGTGCTCTTCGTTGTACTTCTGCTGCTTCTCGCGACGTCGCTCGGTTTCGCCAATCGCCTTCGCCATCGACGGCGTGATTTTATCGCCATACAGAATCGCTTTACCGTTAACGTTACGCGCCGCGCGCCCTATGGTCTGAATCAGGGAGCGCTCGGAGCGCAGGAAGCCCTCTTTATCGGCGTCCAGAATCGCCACCAGCGAGACTTCCGGCATATCCAGCCCTTCGCGCAGCAGGTTAATCCCCACCAGAACGTCAAACTCGCCCAGACGCAAATCGCGGATGATTTCCATGCGCTCCACGGTATCAATATCTGAGTGCAGGTAACGCACGCGCTCGCCGTGCTCTTCCAGATATTCGGTCAAATCTTCCGCCATCCGTTTGGTAAGCGTAGTGACAAGGACACGCTCATTAATGGCCGCACGCTGACGAATTTCGGACAGCAGATCGTCCACCTGGGTCGCCACCGGACGCACTTCAATAATCGGGTCCAGCAGCCCGGTCGGTCGCACGACCTGATCCACCACCTCATCACCAGATTTTTCCAGCTCATAGTTGCCGGGCGTGGCGGAAACATAGATAGTTTGCGGCGCTAAGGCTTCAAACTCCTCAAACTTCAGCGGACGGTTATCCAGCGCCGAAGGCAGACGGAAGCCATACTCGACCAGCGTCTCTTTGCGCGCCCGGTCGCCGCGGTACATGCCGCCTATCTGCGGGATGGTGACATGAGACTCATCCACCACCAGCAGTCCGTCGGCGGGCAGATAATCGAACAAGGTTGGCGGCGGTTCGCCCGGCCCGCGGCCCGACAGAAAGCGGGAATAGTTTTCAATGCCTGAGCAGTAGCCCAGCTCGTTCATCATCTCTAAATCGAACTGCGTGCGCTGGCTTAATCGCTGCTCTTCAAGCAGCTTATTATTCGCCAGCAAGACCTTACGCCTGTCCGCCAGCTCATCTTTTATCTCTTCCATCGCCTGCAGAATACGCTCGCGCGGCGTCACGTAGTGCGTTTTGGGATAGATAGTATAACGTGGCACCGTTGACTCTACCTGCCCGGTTAACGGGTCGAACAGCGACAGGCGTTCCACTTCTTCATCAAACAGCTCAACGCGTAGCGCGATGTCGTCAGATTCAGCCGGGAAGATGTCGATCACTTCGCCGCGCACGCGAAAGGTACCACGCTGAAAAGCTTGATCGTTACGGGTGTATTGCAATTCCGCCAGCCGACGCAAAATCGCGCGCTGGTCAATCAGCATTCCCACCGTCAGATGCAGCATCATTTTCAGGTAGAGATCCGGATCGCCCAGACCGTAAATCGCGGACACGGAAGCCACCACCACGACATCGCGTCGCTCAAGCAACGCTTTCGTTGCCGACAACCGCATTTGCTCAATATGTTCGTTTACCGAAGCGTCTTTTTCGATAAACGTATCCGAACTTGGCACATACGCTTCCGGCTGATAGTAGTCATAGTAGGAGACGAAATACTCCACCGCGTTTTCCGGGAAAAACTCTTTCATTTCGCCGTAGAGCTGCGCCGCCAGGGTTTTATTGGGCGCAAGCACCATCGTTGGCCGCTGCAAGTCCGCAATGACGTTGGCAATGGTGAATGTCTTCCCGGAGCCGGTCACGCCCAATAACGTCTGATGCGCCAGCCCGTCCTCCAGCCCCTCTTCCAGACGACGTATAGCGTCCGGCTGATCGCCAGAAGGTTTAAAAGCGGAATTCAGTTTGAACGGTTTACTCATGAGCGGCTACCTGAAGGAGTGAGCGGGCAGGGATGTAATTTTACTCTCGACGGTGAATATTGCCAATAAAAAATACTGGATGAAAAAACAGTAACACTCCAGTGTATAATGGCTATCGGTAGATACCCCACGCTATTTAGAGGTAAAACATAGACAGTCGCGGGGTAAAATTCCAGCAGTGTGCTGGTTATCCCCAGACCAGAGTCTTTTTTAACATTTGTCAAGTCGGATGATGAAAGTTTTATGTCAACGTATCCTCCTTCCTTTACAACCATTGATTTTATATAACTTGCTGTCTGAAAAGGGATATTTTCTCAAGCCGTCTTTCGCGCCAATTTAGTCGCAGGCCGCGTCGCCTCTCGCTTACGTTGTGTTTTCTAACTCTAATACACAAGGTTATCCACAGGAATAGTGGATAACTGCTTCCAGCCCGTATCCCCTGCCGCCTGGCAAAATCAGCCCCTGACGTTTTCGCCGGGCGATAAAAAAAAATTATCGCTATTTTTGGCAGATTATTGGCTAACGAGAAGGCAAAAATTGAGGCGTAGACGCTCACATTTTGCACATTTTTAGCATGGCGACGTCAGGAGGGTCTGGCGAAAGAACAGCAGGATCGTCTGATCCTGCAAGAAGGCGGTTTTTAAGCGCGGTCAGGCGCGTTCCAGGGGGCTAAGGTCCAGATACTGTCCTGTCGCCGCCTGCGATGGAGAAACGCCCAGCCACGGGATTTCCCCTAACAGCGGGGCCGGTATGACGCGGCGAAGCGTCGCGAGATATTCACCATGACGCGCGCCTGGCGGCTGCATGTCGTTGGCTATCCATCCGACAAGCGGTAATCCGGCCTGTTCTACCGCCAGCGCCGTCAGCATGGCGTGATTAATACAGCCCAGCTTGACGCCAACAACCAGAATCACCGGCAGCTGCTCCGTCTGTACCCAGTCGGCAAACGTCAGCGTGGCAGAGAGCGGTGTAAACCAGCCGCCCGCCCCTTCTGTCAACACCCAGTCTGCCTGCGCCTCCAGCGTTCGTAATCCGCGTGATAACACCGCCGCGTCTATCGCCCGGCCTTCGTCGGCGCTAGCGATGTGGGGAGAAGTAGGCTCGGCAAAAGTATAAGGATTGATAGCGGAATAAGGTTGCGGCAGGCTGCTGTTACGCTGCAAGGCCAGGGCATCGCTATTGCGTAGCCCGTCGGTTGTCATTTCGCTGCCGGAAGCGACGGGCTTATAGCCTACGGTTTGATAACCTAACTGCGTTGCGGCCTGCAATAAGGCGCAACTGGCGACCGTTTTACCGACTTCAGTATCAGTACCGGTCACAAAATAGCGTTTAGTCACGTTCAATCACTCCCATAAAAAGGTGGTACGTCAGCGGATATTTCCCCTGCCGCTGCGGCCATGCCAGTTGAATCTGTCTAAGCCGGGCGCGGGTTAATACATCCGTCTCCCGCCCTTCATGAAGATGGGTGGCGCCAATGCCTTTGAGCGAACGCATCGCGCTCAGGGCATCCTCAAACCACAATGTCATCGCCTGAGTATGACGAGACGCCCGCCAGCCGCGTAGCGCGTGGTCAATGGCCTCTTCCGGCAAAAAGCTATTCGCGTGAGCGCGATTATCGACGGCCTGCCATGCCTGACGCAGCTCCGGCAACGACCCCTGGCACAAGGTGGTAAACGCCACCACGCCGCCGGGCCGTACAACCCGATACAACTCGCTCAACGCATCGCGTAAATCGCCGCACCACTGGACCGCCAGGTTGCTCCAGGCCAGGTCAAAAACGCCGGCGTCATGGGGAATCGCTTCGATATCCGCCAGCAAATAGTGATGCGCCGCCTGACGATCGCGAGCCTGTTGCAGCATCGGCAGCGAAAGATCCAGGGCGGTCACTTCGCTCCCCCGCTCTCGCCAGTAACGACTCATACGTCCGGGGCCGCAGCCTGCGTCCAACACACTGGCAAACTGGCGGCCTGTCAACAGCGTCAGCAGCGCATCCGCGCTGTGTTGCTGTAAAGAGGCGTGCTGTTCGTATTGCGATGCGGCCCGGCCAAACGCCGCCGCAATAGCCTGCTTATTCACCTGCGCCATGCAGCACCTCCAGCAGACGGTCTATATCGCACGCTTCATGCGCCTGCGTTAACGTTAAGCGCAGGCGCGCCGTACCGACAGGCACCGTCGGCGGACGAATCGCCGTCGCCCAGCATCCTTGTTGACGCAGCGCCTCCGCCAGGCGCAATGCACGGCTGTTATCGCCCACGATTAACGGCTGGATGGCGCTATGGGCATTCAGTAGCGTAAATCGGGACGCGTTAACGCCGGCCCGAAAGCGCTGAACCAGAGCGGCGAGTTTTTCGCGCCGTTCACGACCTTCATCGCTACGGATCACCGCCAGCGAGGCGCTTAACGCCTGCGCCTGGGCGGGCGGCATACTGGTGCTGTAAACCAGATGACGGGCGAATTGCAGCAGATAATCTGCGACGCTTTCCGAGCAGAGCACCGCTGCGCCGCTGACGCCAAACCCCTTACCGAAAGTCACCACCAGCAACTCAGGCTTCCCCCCCCGCTGCCAGCAGGTGCCCCGCCCCTCATCGCCAGTCACGCCGATGCCGTGCGCATCATCAACCAACAGCCAGGCATGATGCCTGCGGGCAATGTGCTGGATTTCCGCCAGCGGCGCGCTGTCGCCGTCCATGCTGTATACACCTTCTGTCACCACCAGTTGCTGACCCACGCAGGGCGATTGCAGTAAACGCGACAGATGCTGCGTATCGTTATGGATAAAGCGGCGAAGCTGCGCCGGACTCAGATTAGCGGCTTCCAGCAGGGAAGCATGACTCAACCTGTCGGCCACAATCCGGTCATTTTTTTTCATTAAGGCGGTAATGACCGCCTGATTCGCCGCAAAGCCAGAGATAAACAGCAGCGCGCGTGGATATCCTAACCATTGCGCCAGTTCCTCCTCTAACGCCTGGTGCGCCACGGAATAACCGCTGATATGACCCGACCCGCCGCTGCCGACGCCAAAACGCGTCGCTGCCTGTTGCCAGGCGCGAATAATCTGCGGATGTTGACTTAAGCCGAGGTAATCATTGCTGGAAAAGTTAAGATACTGTCGCCCGTTCGCTACCAGCCAGCGTCCGGCGCCCTGCGACACCACATAGCGGCGGCGCAACGTATCCGTCGCCCGACGCGCCGTCAGCGCATCGTCGACGCGTTGTTGCCAACTCATAAGGCTGCCGCGTTGTAATAATCATCGGTGTCAGGCGTCATCAGCGTCTGCTCCAGACGTTGCTGCTGCTCGTTATCGCCCGCCAGCACCCTGGTCTGCTGCGGATTCAGTCCCAGCTTACGGAATAACTGCAGATCCTTGTCCTCTGCCGGATTTGGCGTAGTTAACAATTTGCAGCCATAGAAAATCGAGTTCGCCCCGGCCATAAAGCACATCGCCTGGGTCTGCTCGTTCATCTGTTCACGCCCTGCGGAAAGACGCACGTATGAGGTCGGCATCATGATGCGCGCCACGGCGATAGTACGAATAAAATCAAACGCATCCACGTCATCGTTATCCGCAAGCGGTGTGCCTTTCACCTTCACCAGCATGTTGATTGGCACGCTTTCCGGCGGCGTCGGCAGGTTCGCCAACTGCAACAACAGTCCGGCGCGATCGGTAACCGTTTCGCCCAGACCCACAATGCCGCCGGAGCACACTTTAATCCCTGCTTCACGGACTTTTTCCAGCGTGTCGAGGCGCTCCTGATAGGTACGGGTAGTGATGATATTGCCGTAAAACTCCGGCGAGGTATCGAGGTTGTGGTTGTAGTAATCCAGCCCGGCGTTAGCCAGACGCTGCGCCTGGCTCTCGTTCAACATGCCGAGCGTCATACAGGTTTCCAGCCCCATCGCTTTGACGCCCTGTACAATCTGCTCCAGATAAGGCATATCGCGTTCATGCGGATTCTTCCAGGCCGCTCCCATACAGAAGCGGGTCGAACCGGCGTTTTTCGCTTTACGGGCGGAGTCCAGTACCTGCTCTACCTCCATTAAACGCTCGGCTTCCAACCCGGTTTTATAGCGCGAGCTCTGCGGGCAGTATTTACAATCCTCCGGGCAGGCGCCGGTTTTGATCGACAGCAGCGTACTAACCTGTACCTGCTGCGGATCGAAATGCTGGCGATGAATTTGCTGCGCTTCAAACAGCAATTCCAGCAGTGGTTTTTCAAATAATTCGGTTACTTGCGACAGTGTCCAGCGTGGGTGGCGAGCCATCGGGCTTCTCCAAAATATGTTGTTTGTTTTTGATATGGTGTAGACTCGTAAACCTAAATCTTTTTAATTTGGTTTACAAGTCGATTATGACAACGGACGATCTGGCCTTCGATAAACGCCATATTTGGCATCCTTACACTTCCATGACCTCGCCGCTGCCGGTATATCCCGTTGAGCGGGCCGAAGGCTGCGAGCTGGTTCTCGCCTCGGGCGAACGCCTGATTGAGGGGATGTCCTCCTGGTGGGCGGCCATTCATGGTTATAACCACCCGCAATTGAATGCGGCGATGAAAGCGCAAATTGACGCCATGTCGCATGTCATGTTCGGCGGCATAACCCATACACCTGCGGTGAATCTGTGCCGTAAGCTGGTCGCGATAACGCCTGAGCCGCTGGAGTGTGTCTTTCTGGCCGACTCTGGTTCGGTGTCGGTAGAAGTGGCCATGAAGATGGCGCTGCAATACTGGCAGGCGCGCGGCGAATCGCGTCAGCGTTTTCTGACGTTTCGCCACGGTTATCATGGCGACACGTTCGGCGCGATGTCGGTGTGCGATCCGGATAACTCCATGCACAGCTTGTGGAAAGGCTATCTGCCGGAAAACCTGTTCGCGCCGGCGCCGCAAAGCCGGATGGATGGCGAATGGGATGAAAGCGACATCGCGCCATTTGCCCGCCTGATGGCCGCGCATCGCCATGAAATAGCCGCCGTGATTCTGGAACCTATCGTTCAGGGCGCGGGCGGGATGCGCATATATCATCCACAATGGCTCAGGCGTATTCGTAACATGTGCGATCGCGAAGGCATTCTGCTGATTGCCGATGAAATAGCCACCGGGTTTGGCCGTACCGGCAAACTGTTCGCCTGCGAGCACGCCGGGATCGCGCCGGATATTCTGTGTCTCGGCAAAGCCTTAACCGGCGGCACCATGACCCTCTCGGCAACGCTCACGACACGCCAGGTTGCAGAGACTATTAGCAACGGCGAGGCGGGGTGTTTTATGCATGGCCCGACGTTTATGGGGAATCCGCTGGCCTGCGCCGTCGCTTGCGCCAGCCTGACGCTGCTGGAAAGCGGCGAATGGCGTCAGCAGGTGGCGTCTATCGAGTCTCAGTTACGCGCTGAGTTAGCCCCCGCGCAAAGTTCGCCCTGGGTGGCGGATGTGCGGGTGTTGGGCGCGATTGGGGTGGTTGAAACCACGCACACGGTCAATATGGCGGCGCTTCAACGCTTCTTCGTCGGGCAAGGCGTCTGGATCAGGCCGTTCGGCAAGCTAATCTACCTGATGCCGCCCTACATTATTCGTCCGGATCAACTGCGCCGTTTGACCCAGGCGGTCAATGACGCGGTACACAATGAAACATTTTTAGCCATTAATCAGCGGTAAGCGATGCTGCTTCTGGCTACACTTCTGGTGAGTCAAAAGGAGAGCGCATGAAACTTATCAGCAACGATTTGCGCGATGGAGATAAACTTCCTCATCGCCACGTTTTTAACGGTATGGGCTATGATGGCGATAATATTTCGCCGCATCTGGCCTGGGACGACGTGCCGATGGGCACCAAAAGTTTTGTCGTGACCTGTTACGATCCCGACGCGCCGACCGGCTCCGGCTGGTGGCACTGGGTGGTGGTGAACCTCCCGGCGGATACGCGCGTACTGACCCAGGGGTTCGGCTCAGGCCTGGTGGCCGTACCAGACGGCGTCATTCAGACGCGTACCGATTTCGGTAAAGCGGGCTACGGCGGCGCGGCGCCGCCTAAAGGGGAAACGCACCGCTATATCTTTACGGTTCACGCGCTGGACGTCGAGCGTCTTGACGTTGATGAAGACGCCAGCGGCGCGATGGTCGGCTTTAATGTGCATTTCCATTCGCTCGCCAGCGCCTCGATCACGGCGATGTTCAGTTAAACGCTGTGCCGGATGGCGGCGTAAACGTCTTACCCTGCCAACGGGTTGGGTAAGCCGAATACGCGCCGCGCCATCCGGCAGCATTCACATAAAGTCCGGCACCAGACGCTGTAACGCGCCTTGCGCCAGCAGCGCCGTCGCACACTCAATATCGGGCGCGAAAAAACGATCCTGCGTATAGTGCGCCACCTGCTCGCGCAGTGTCTGCCGCGCCTGTTCCAGTAACGGGCTGGAGGTTAACCCTTCCCGTAAATCTATCCCCTGACAGGCCGCCAGCCACTCCACGGCAATGATGCCGCGGGTATTCGCCGCCATTTCCCAGAGTCGCCGCCCTGCCGCCGGGGCCATTGAGACATGATCTTCCTGATTCGCCGAGGTCGGCAGGCTATCCACGCTGTGCGGGTGCGCCAGCGCTTTATTCTCGCTGGCGAGCGCCGCGGCGGTGACCTGGGCAATCATAAAACCGGAATTAACGCCGCCATTTTTCACCAGGAACGGCGGTAACTGCGACATATGTTTATCCATCATCAGCGCGATGCGCCGCTCCGATAGCGCGCCGATTTCCGCTATCGCCAGCGCCAAATTATCCGCCGCCATGGCAACCGGTTCAGCATGGAAGTTACCGCCGGAGATCACCTCCCCCGCATCGGCAAAGACCAGCGGATTATCGGATACCGCGTTGGCCTCAGCCAGCAGTACCTCTTTCGTCTGACGTAACTGGGTCAGACAAGCGCCCATTACCTGCGGCTGGCAGCGAAGGGAATACGGGTCCTGAACTTTATGACAGTGGTGATGTGATTCAGCAATGGCGCTGGTATCGGTCAGCAGGTGCCGGAACAACCGCGCGACGTCAATTTGCCCCTGTTGTCCGCGCGCGGCATGAATGCGCGCATCAAAAGGACGGCGCGATCCCAGTACGGCTTCGGTAGTCAGCGCGCCGCAGACAACGGCGGAGGCAAATAACTCCTGTGCCTCAAACAAACCGCGCAGCGCGAAGGCCGTTGATGCCTGGGTGCCATTAAGCAGCGCCAGCCCCTCTTTGGCCGCCAGCGCGACAGGCTCCAGTCCGGCCTTTTTTAGCGCCGTCTGCGCCGGAAGCCATTCGCCCTGCCAGCGCGCTTTTCCTTCGCCAAGCAGCGTCAGCGACAGATGCGCCAGCGGCGCTAAGTCGCCCGACGCGCCAACCGAGCCTTTTGCCGGAATCAGCGGATACACGCCGGCATTCACCAGAGCGATGAGCGCTTCTATCACGCTCAACCGAATTCCGGAAAACCCGCGCGCCAGGCTATTGATTTTCAATACCATGATCAGACGCACCATCGCGTCATCCAGTGGGTCGCCTACGCCCGCGGCGTGAGACAGCACCAACGATCGCTGTAGATTTTGCAAGTCTTCATCAGCGATGCGCGTCTGCGCCAGCAGGCCGAAACCGGTGTTGATGCCGTAGGCGGTACGCCCTTCGGCAACGATATCATTGACGCACGCGACGCTGGCGTTAATGCCGTCAATGGCGCTGGCGTCCAGCCGAAGCTGTACCGGATGACGCCAGACATCGTACAGTTGAGAGAGGCTTAACTGCCCCGGAGTGAGTGTCATGGTGTTCATATCAGCCTTTCCCCTGCGTCGCCGCAACCATCGGTAAATTCAGACCTTGCTCAACAGCGCATTCCACCGCGAGATCATATCCGGCATCGGCATGGCGCATGACGCCCGTCGCCGGATCGTTGTGTAACACGCGGCGAATACGCGCGGCGGCCTCGTCAGTGCCATCACAGACAATCACCATACCGGCGTGTTGCGAAAACCCCATTCCCACCCCGCCGCCATGATGGAGCGATACCCATGTCGCCCCGCTGGCGGTATTCAGCAACGCATTTAACAGCGGCCAGTCGGAAACCGCGTCGGAACCGTCGCGCATCGCTTCGGTTTCACGGTTAGGGCTGGCGACAGAGCCGGAATCCAGGTGATCGCGGCCAATCACAATGGGCGCGGATACCTCGCCGCAACGCACCATTTCGTTGAACGCCAGCCCCAGTTTTTGCCGCCACTCCAGGCCTACCCAGCAGATACGCGCCGGTAACCCCTGAAAATGAATGCGCTCGCGCGCCATATCCAGCCAGTGATGCAGATGTTTATCCTCAGCCACTATCTCTTTGACTTTGGCATCGGTTTTATAGATATCCTGCGGATCGCCGGACAGCGCCACCCAGCGAAACGGCCCGATACCACGACAGAACAGCGGACGAATATAGGCTGGCACAAATCCCGGAAAATCAAAGGCGTTTTCCACCCCCATCTCTTTCGCCATCTGACGAATATTGTTGCCATAGTCAAAGGTCGGCACGCCCATTTTACTGAACGCCAGCATCGCCCGAACATGCGCCGCCATGGAACGTTTTGCTGCCTGCATCGTCCCGTGGGGATCGGATTGCGCGTTTTTCTGATACTCCTCCCAGCGCCAGCCGGAGGGTAAATAGCCATGTAGCGGATCGTGGGCGCTGGTCTGATCGGTCACCAGGTCCGGGCGCACGCCGCGATTAACCAGTTCCGGCAGGATATCCGCCGCGTTCGCGCACAGGGCGACGGACACGGCTTTCCCCTCGCGGGTGTAGCGCGTAATGCGGGCCAGCGCGTCATCCAGCGTGGCGGCCTGCTCATCCACGTAACGAGTACGCAGACGAAAATCGATACGGCTTTGCTGGCATTCAATCGTCAGCGAACACGCTCCGGCCAGCGTCGCGGCTAGCGGTTGCGCGCCGCCCATGCCGCCCAGTCCGGCGGTCAGCACCCAGCGTCCCGCCAGCGTGCCGTTATAGTGCTGACACCCCGCCTCGACAAAGGTTTCGTATGTTCCCTGCACGATTCCCTGACTGCCGATATAGATCCAGCTTCCGGCCGTCATTTGACCGTACATCGCCAGCCCTTTCGCATCCAGTTCGTTAAAGTGTTCCCATGTCGCCCAGTGGGGAACCAGGTTGGAGTTGGCGATTAATACCCGCGGCGCGTTGTCGTGCGTTTTAAATACGCCGACCGGTTTGCCAGACTGAATAAGCAACGTTTCGTCCGCCTCCAGCCGGGTGAGCGCATCAACAATAGCGTCATAGCATTCCCAGTTGCGCGCGGCGCGACCAATCCCGCCGTAGACCACCAGCTCATGCGGATTTTCCGCCACGTCAGGATCGAGATTATTCATTAACATCCGCAGCGGGGCTTCTGTCAGCCAGCTTTTCGCCGTTAATACCGTGCCTCGGGGCGCGCGGATAGTCTGCTGACGATACTTGCTTTCAGGCATAGCAATGACTCCTCATTATTATCGGTCTGCCATCGCCAAATAACGCTAAAACGCCACTATCAGGCACCGCCGCAGACCCACAGATAAGAATCAGACATATACTTGTCTATACAAGTAAGCACAAGAATAGAATTAACAAAAATGATACAATTTTGTTATATTGTGTCAGCAATCACGTTTTCCGGCAGCGGCCCGCTCAGGAGATAAATCGTCCCTGTAGCCGATAGCGCGACCCGGGGAAAAGTAAGCGGGCGTGAGAAACAATCCGCGACGCGGACCAGGTTGTACGACGAATGAGCAGACAAGGCTCATGCTCTTTGATAGTTAACCACGCGCACTCCTGCGCCGTGGCGCGCACCGCCTCCACAATATGTTCCCCTTCCGTTAGCGGCGCGATCCGCGACAAATAAGCGTGCGGCGTGGTCTGACGGTAATCCTGCGTCAGGTAATCCACGGCAATATCCGCATTCACGCAGCGATCTTCAATTTGTACCGGCAGATCGTTTTCATAATGCACCATGATGGAATGGAAAATGACATCGCTCTCATTGACGTTGAGAGCGCTGGCCTGGATGGCGTTTGCCCGCACGCGCTCCAGCGTGAGCACCTCACAACGATGCTGATGACGGCGGGCGGCAATCTCCTCGGCGATACTGCGGACTTCAAACAGCGCGGACTGGCCTTTCGGTTCGGCGACAAACGTCCCCACGCCCTGTAAACGCACCAGCCACCCTTCATCCGTCAGCTCACGCAGCGCCCGGTTGATGGTCATTCGGCTAAAGCCATACTGAGCGACCAGTTCAGCTTCCGACGGAATGCGATCGTGCGGCTGCCAGACGCCGCCGGCTATTTTTTTACAGATGTCCTGTTTCACCGTTTCGTAAAAAGGCGCAGGTGCAGAACGGGAGCGGGATGAATACATGCGTGAAGCCTTCCTTATGCGGAGAGTGTTTTCCGGATGACAGATTAACGCCACCAGTGCGCGATTTGCCAGCCAAGCCGCGCCGCCACGCGCGCCGCTGCGCCATCTTCATCAAAGCGTGGATTAAACTCAACCAGATCCGCCGCCTGTAATTTTCCGCTGCGGCAAACCGGCTCAATTAAACGCAGAACCTGTATCAGCGGCACGCCCAGCGCTGCGGGAGCGGAGACGGCCGGCATTTCCCAGACAGGCAATACGTCGAGATCGATAGTCAGATAAATTTTATCCACCTTGTCGATAAACTGCGTCATCTGCGCCAGCGCGTCATGGCAGTCAAGATCCTCCACCACGGTAACATTCCGCCACTGCGCTTCCCGCCACAACGCCTGCGTATTCGCCGCACGGCTCACGCCGAAACAGGCATAATGAAACGCGCGGCTCTGCGCGTCGCATAGCTGCGCCAGTTGACGAAACGGCGTCCCGGATGTTGCCCGGTCGGTCTGACGGAGATCCAGATGCGCATCAAGATTAATGATACCTACGCTTTCCTGCGCAAACGCGTCCAGCACCCCCGCGCCGTGTCCAAACGCGGTTTCATGCCCACCGCCCAGCACCAGCGTGCGCATCCCGGCCCGCAGACAGCGGCTTACCGCATCGCGCAAGGCCTGCTGCGCGCCTTCCAGATCGGGCGTAGGCGCAACCCAATTGCCTAAATCCACTAGCCGTTCATGTCCCTGGTGGCTGGCCATATTCGCCAGCGCTTTACGCAACGCATCCGGGGCGCCTGCCGCGCCGGGACGCCCTGCATTGCGTTTTACCCCCTCGTCGCAGGCAAATCCCATTAACGCGATCTTTTGCTGCCAGTTTTCGGGGGAAAAGGTCTCGCTGCGCGTGACGGTCTGAAACAGACGCCGCGCATCCGGCGCTTCTATACTGTCATCGCGCCCCTGCCAGAGCGCCGGAGAAGCCGGATACCATTGCGTCATGAGATTTGTCCTCTGTATACCCGCTGATATAAAGGATTACGCCCCGGCTCATACACAACCTCTACCGGCTGTTCAGCATCCCACACCACAAAATCCGCCCGGTAGTCGGCCCTGAGCTGCCCATGCGTCGCCTGTCTTCCCAGCGCACGAGCGGCATGGCGCGTAACGCCCGCCCATGCCTCTTCCGACGTCAGACCAAACTGTACGCAGGCCATATTCATCGCCAGATGCAAACTGCAAAACGGGCTGGTGCCGGGATTGAAATCGCTGGCGACGGCGACAGGCACCTGATAGCGGCGCAGCAGTTCCACCGGCGGGCGCTGCGTCTCGCGCAGAAAATAAAACGCGCCAGGCAACAACACGCCGACAGTACCGCCGTCACGCATCGCCGCGACGCCCGCTTCATCAAGATATTCGATATGATCCGCCGATAAACCCTGATAGCGACTCACCAGCTGCGCGCCGCCCAACAGCGAAAGCTGCTCAACATGGCCTTTAACGGGAATACCTAACGCCTTCGCCGTCTGCAATACGCGCTCACTCTGCGCCACATTAAAGCCGACGCTCTCGCAAAAGAGGTCTACCGCATCAAATAACCCTTTTTGCCAGAGCTGCGGAATCATCGTCTCGCAGACCAGAGTGATGTAGCCGTCCGGGTCGTCACGATACTCCGCTGGCGTAGCATGAGCGGCCAATAGCGTGGGGCTAATGTCGATAGCGTTTTCGGCGGCAAGTTTTGCAGCAACGCGCAACAGCTTTTCTTCTGTCGCCAGCTCCAGGCCATAGCCGGATTTAATCTCCAGCAGCGTAACGCCTTCGCTGGCAAGGCGCATCATGCGTTCGCGCGCCAGCAGGTAGAGCGTCTCCTCCGCACAGGCGCGGGTTGCTGATACCGTCGCGTTAATGCCGCCGCCCTGAGCGCTAATATGCTGGTATGACGCGCCGTTAAGCCGCTGCTCCCACTCTGCGGCGCGGTTACCGGCAAACACCAGATGCGTGTGGCAATCGATAAGTCCCGGGGTTACCAGTCGTCCCTGCATATCATGGATATTGTCCCCACTGACAGGAAGCTGCGTCTCTGGCACGATATCGCAAATATGCCCTTCGCGTACAATCAGCGCCTGGTTATCCACCAGCCCGTACGGGGCTTGCCGCTGCGGGTCCATTGTCGCCAGCCTGATGTTTCGCCAGACAGTATCGCCCGGTAAAAGTTGCCGCATTCCTGTCGCTCTCTTGCCTGTCATGAGTTGTATAGACATTTATTTTCTTTCTGCTCCGGATTGTCAACTCAAAGCGCGAAAGTTGTTGCTTAATTGTGATAAAACTATCTGATGCTACAGGTGTTTCCGGCCTGAAAAGGAACTTTTTACCTTTTCGCCTTCCCGTTTCGTTCAACTTAGTATAAAAAAGCAGGCTTCAATGGATGTCATTTAACTTTTTCAAGCCCGGAGCAACCTGTGAATACATTATCGGTTTCCCGTCTGGCGCTGGCACTGGCTTTTGGCGTGACGCTGAGCGCCTGTAGCTCTACGCCACCCGATCAGATCCCTTCCGATCAAACCGCGCCTGGCACCGCCTCGCGCCCAATTCTGTCGGCAAATGAAGCGAAAAACTTCGTTGCGGCGCGCTATTTTGCCTCCCTGACGCCGAATACCGCCCCGTGGTCGCCGTCGCCGATTACCCTGCCCGCACAGCCTGACTTTGTGGTGGGGCCGGCAGGTACGCCAGGCGTTACGCACACCTCGATTCAGGCCGCGGTCGATGCGGCAATGGTTAAACGCACGAACAAACGCCAGTACATTGCTATTATGCCGGGCGACTATCAGGGGACCGTGTATGTTCCCGCCGCGCCGGGAAGTCTGACCCTGTACGGGACCGGTGAAAAACCGATCGATGTGAAAATTGGGATGGCGATTGATGGTGAAATGAGCGTCGCTGACTGGCGCCGCGCGGTGAATCCCGGCGGGAAATATATGCCTGGTAAACCCGCCTGGTATATGTTCGATAACTGCCAAAGCAAACACGCCGCGACGATCGGTGTGATGTGTTCTGCCGCGTTCTGGTCGCAGAATAACGGTCTGCAGCTACAAAATCTGACCATCGAGAACACGCTAGGCGACAGCGTCGATGCCGGAAACCATCCGGCGGTGGCGTTGCGTACCGATGGCGACAAAGTCCAGATTAACAAGGTCAATATCCTTGGCCGCCAGAACACCTTCTTTGTGACCAACAGCGGCGTGCAGAACCGTCTGCAAACCGATCGCCAGCCGCGTACGCTGGTGACGAACAGCTATATTGAAGGCGATGTGGATATGGTTTCCGGACGCGGCGCCGTGGTGTTCGATAACACCAACTTCCAGGTCGTCAACTCCCGCACACAGCAGGAAGCCTACGTCTTCGCCCCGGCGACGCTGTCCAATATTTACTATGGCTTTTTGGCGATCAACAGCCGCTTTAACGCCTCCGGCGATGGCGTTGCGCAGCTTGGCCGCTCGCTGGATGTCGACGCCAACACCAACGGTCAGGTCGTGATCCGCGACAGCGTGATTAACGAGGGCTTCAACGTTGCCAAACCGTGGGCCGACGCGGTCATCTCGAAACGTCCGTTTGCTGGAAATACGGGGACCGTGGATGACAAAGACGAGGTGCAGCGTAATCTGAACGACACTAACTACAACCGCATGTGGGAATACAACAACCGCGGTGTAGGCAGTAAAGTAGTGGCGGAACCTAAGCAGTAATCACCGTTCCGGTTCAGGCTTATAAACGGGCCGCCGCAGCAGATGTGGCGGCCCGTGGTTTTACTGCAAGCAATGTTTATTGAAATTAATCAGGCATCCCGCCTTGATGAGTTCCAGCCCGCCTCCATCCGGCACACAGCGCTTTAGTACGCGTTCACCACAACCCACATTGGCCCCTGGCCGACGGCATAACGGCCTTTTTCCGTCAGCAACCCCTGAGTGCCCGTAATTTCATAGACCGCGATATGATGTGATTTTTGACCCGCAGCAATCAGGTATTTTCCGCTATTGTCGATATTAAAGCCGCGCGGTTGGGCTTCCGTCGGCTGGAAGCCTTCAACGCTCAGTACGCTGCCATCTTCGGAGACACTAAAGACGGTAATCAGACTGGCGGTGCGGTCACAGGCATACAGATGCCGTCCATCCGGCGTAATATGAATATCCGCCGCCCAGCGGGTATCGGAAAAATCGGCGGGCATCATATCCAGCGTTTGCACGCACTCTATCTCGCCATGCGGATTTTTAAGCTGCCAGACATCCACCGAACTGTTCAGTTCATTGACGCAATACGCATATTGTCGATTCGGGTGGAAGACCATATGACGCGGGCCTGCCCCTTCAACTGTATTTACTTCCGCCGGCTCCTGGGCCACCAGATGGCCGTCATCGCTTAGCGTAAACAGACAAATGCGATCCTGTTTTAGCGCAGGCACCCACAGGGTACGGTTATCAGGCGTAATATTTGCCGAGTGGCAGCCGTCCAGCCCCTCCACCACATCCACCAACTCAACCGGCAGGCCATCCTGTAAGCGCGTCACGCTGACATTACCGGCGTTATACGATCCGACAAAGACAAAACGACCATGATGATCGGTAGAAATATGGGTCGGGCTACCCGGCAGGGCGGATTCGGCGGCAAACGTCAGCGCGCCATCATCCGGCGCAATACGATACGCCAGGACACGAAACTCCGGGCGCACGCCGACATAGAGGTAGCGTTTATCCGGACTGACCACCATCGGCTGAACCTGACCGGGCACATCCACGACCTGCACCAGCGTCAGCGTCCCTTCGTGGTTCAGGCTCCAGACGTGAATTTGCTGACTCTCAGGGCTGGCGGTATAGACTGTTTGTTTCATGAATACTCCTTTGCATATGGCATGTAGCTGCAATAACAGGACACAGCTTAACGTAGTCGCTTTTGACGGCGAATGCTGAATTCAGACGCAGAATTTTGTCTGCTTACCGTCCCGGTGTACCATGCCGACAGACGGAATTATTACTCTTAATCTGGAAAAAATTATGACTGCACGCGTGATTGCCCTCGATTTAGACGGAACATTATTAACCCCGCATAAAACCTTACTCCCCTCCTCGCTTGAAGCGCTATCACGCGCCAAAGAGGCGGGCTTTCAACTTATCATTGTCACGGGTCGCCATCACGTTGCTATTCATCCTTTTTATCAGGCGCTGGCGCTGGAAACACCTGCTATTTGCTGCAACGGCACCTATTTGTATGATTATCAAGCTAAAACTGTCCTGGATGCCGATCCTATGCCCGTGGATAAGGCGTTGCAGTTGATTGATTTACTGGATGAGCATCAGATTCACGGCCTGATGTATGTTGATGACGCTATGCTTTACGAACACCCAACCGGTCACGTCGTGCGTACCTCCCGGTGGGCGCAGACCTTGCCGCCGGAGCAACGTCCGACCTTTACACAGGTCTCTTCGTTGGCGCAGGCGGCGCGCGACGTGAATGCCGTGTGGAAGTTTGCGCTTACCGATGAAGATATTCCCAGGCTACAGCGGTTCGGTCAGCATGTTGAACAGGCGCTTGGCCTGGAGTGCGAATGGTCATGGCACGATCAGGTGGATATCGCGCGCAAAGGCAACAGTAAAGGCAAGCGCCTTACCCAGTGGATAGAAGCGCAGGGAGGGTCAATGAAAAATGTGATCGCTTTCGGCGATAACTACAACGACATCAGTATGCTGGAGGCGGCAGGCACCGGCGTTGCGATGGGCAACGCCGATGAGGCGGTGAAAGCGCGCGCTGACGTTGTGATCGGCGATAACACTACCGATAGCATCGCCAAATTTATTTACACCCACCTACTATAGTCAGGCGGTGATAGAAACGCTTTTCACCTGCGCGTAAAGCCACAGGCCAGGCTTGATATTCAGCTCATCCCTGGCCCACGGGCTTATTCGCGCCCACAGCGTTCTGCCGCCTATCTCAAGCTGGACTTCCACCTGTCCGTTATCGTCATAACAATTCGCCACTTTTGCCCGCAATACGTTGCGGATACTGGTCTGCTGCGGCGGCTGTAGTACCAGCGAGACATCCGACGCCTGTATACGAATACGCAGTGTGGATTGCAGCGGCTGATTGAGTTTATTTACCCACAGGTGCTGGTCGCCAAGCGCCAGGGCGGTCATGGCATAATGTGGGTGATGCTCCAGCACGCTAACTTTCAGAATACTGCTCTGTTGCTCTTTCGGCAGCCACGGGTGCATAACGCTGCTTCCCCAGACTTCTTCCAGCGGGCCAAACGCTTTAACCTGTCCATCCTCCAGCACCATGACTTTATCCGCCAGGTGGAGAATTTCATCGAGAGAATGGCTGACATACAGCATGGGAATATTGATTTCCCGCGCCAGCCGTTGCAGGTACGGCAGTAATTCGCGTTTACGCGGGATATCCAGCGAGGCCAACGGTTCGTCCAACAGCAGCAACTCCGGGGCGGTGAGCAATGCCCGGCCTATCGCTACGCGCTGTTTTTCTCCGCCGGACAAGCTCCCCGGCAGGCGATCAAGCAACGCTTCAATTCCCAGCAGCGACACCAGCTTATCAAACTGACCGGTCATGCTTTTCGCCATGCCGTAGCGCAAATTGCCGCGTACTTTGTAATGGGGGAACAGGCGCGCATCCTGGAAAACATAACCGATGCGGCGCTTTTCCGGCGTTAAACAGATACCGTTTTCCGCGTCATGCAACACCCGGCCATTCAGCGCGATGCGTCCTTTTTGCGGGCGAGTCAAACCGCTGATGGCATTAATCAGCGAGGTTTTTCCCGCGCCGGAGACGCCAAAGATAGCCGTGATCCCACTGGCTGGCAGCGTTTCGTTGAGGGTTAAACAGTGCGTTCCCAGCGTCTGGGAAAAATTAAGCTCCAGCATGGTTAGCGCCCCGTCCGTTCACGGCTAATCCGCGCCAGCCATTCAGAAATCAACAGCGAAATCAGCGCTAATACAATCGAAATCACGCACAGCCTCGCCGCCGCGCTCTCCCCGCCCGGCGTCTGGATCAAGGTATACATGGCGGAAGGTATGGTGCGGGTTTCGCCCGGAATATTAGAAACAAAGGTAATGGTCGCGCCAAATTCGCCAAGCGAACGGGCAAACGCCAGCACCGTACCGACAATAATGCCCGGCAGGGTAAGCGGTAAGGTGATAGTCAGAAAAACGCGCCAGCGCCCGGCGCCCAGCGTTCTGGCGGCCTGTTCAAGCTTGATATCCACCCCCTCCAGCGCCAGCCGAATGGCCCGCACCATCAGCGGGAAGGACATCACCGCCGCCGCCAGCACGGCGCCGCGCCAGCTAAAGGCAAACGTGAGACCGAACCAGTCATACAGCCACTGGCCAATAAACCCGCGTCGCCCCATCGACACCAGCAGCAGATAGCCGACCACCACCGGCGGCAGCACCAGCGGCAGATGCAGGACGCTATCAAGTAAGGCTTTGCCCGGAAACCGGCATCGTACCAGTAACCAGGCAAAAAAGATCCCAAACGGCAGGCTAAACAGCACGGCCAGGGAAGACACTTTCAGGCTAAGAAGGACAGCCTGCCATTCTGGATCGGTCAGTATCATTACTTCGTCGTAAATCCATAACGTTTAAAGATTGCCGAGGCCTGCGGTCCTTTCAGGTAATCATAGAACGCGCTGACGGTCGCATTTTTATGCCCCTCCACGATAGCGATGGGGTATTCCACTTTTTTATGTGAATCTTCCGGGAACGTCGCCACCACGTTGACCCCCTTGCTGGCAACCGCATCAGAACCATATACAATGCCCAAAGGCGCTTCGTTACGTTCGACCAGCGCCAACGCGCCGCGCACATCCTCGCCCGGCGCCAGTTTCGGTTCAAGCGTTTGCCATGCGCCCAGCTTTTGCAGCGCTTCTTTGGCATAAATTCCCGCCGGTACGTGTTGCGGATCGCCCACTGCCAGACGCCCGCCGTTCAACAGACGAATCCAGTCCGTTTTGTTGTCGATGGTAAACGGTTTCTGCTCGCTGGCTTTCGGCGCCACCACCACCAGGCTATTGCCAAGCAATGTTTCGCGCGTCGTGGTATCCACCGCTTTTTTATCGGCTGCGTAATCCATCCATTTCTGATCAGCAGAGATGAACAGGTCCGCCGGCGCGCCCGCTTCTATCTGGCGCGCCAGCGTTGAAGAGGAGGCGAATGAGGAGACCACATCCACATTTTTCTCTTTTTTATATTCTGCCGCAATGTCTTGCATCGCGTTCGTTAGCGACGCGGCGGCAAATACGGTGATCTTGCCTTCATCCGCCAGCGCATGACCGGCGATGACGAAAGATAATGTTGCCCCTGCGACCAGGCGTAACCAGGAATGCGCCATCTGTAACTCCTTGTGTGTTTCGTTATGTAAGCGACAATATAACGATAATCTCAGGGGTTTCCCAGCGGTTATTCATACCCATTAACGATTAAACACAGAAAATATCGGCAGGAAAAGCAGGATCTTGAGTAACAAAAACGCCCGACTGAGCGGGCGTTTGGGGAAATCAGCGGTTCTGTCTGGACTGGTCTTTCTGACCGATACCGGAAAAAATGTTGAACACCTCACCCAGACCGTAAATCAGACCGAGGATGATGGCCATCACTACCGGTACCATGATGACGGCGAATACCAGACTTTTTAATAACTCTAACATGGGCAACTCCAGATATAGTCCTTTTTGTATTTTAACCGCATCACACAGAAAAGCACTCCCCTTTTGTGCGGTCGGCTTTGCGCTGACGCGCTTTTCAGTCACAATAGTCTTTTTACCAGGAGCTGGTTATGCAGGCCGAAATCCTTCTTACCCTGAAACTTCAGCAAAAGCTTTTTGCCGATCCCCGACGTATCTCTCTGCTGAAACACATTGCGCTTTCCGGCTCGATTAGTCAGGGCGCGAAAGACGCGGGAATCAGCTATAAGAGCGCCAGGGATGCGATAAACGACATGAACCAGCTTAGCGAACATATGCTGGTTGAACGCGCAACGGGCGGCAAAGGCGGCGGCGGCGCGGTATTAACCCGCTATGGCCAGCGTCTGATCCAGCTTTACGATTTGCTGGGCCAAATTCAGCAAAAAGCGTTCGATGTGTTAAGCGACGATGACGCCCTGCCGCTTGACAGTCTGCTGGCCGCTATCTCCCGCTTTTCACTGCAAACCAGCGCCCGAAATCAGTGGTTCGGCACCATTACCGCCCGCGATCGCGATCAGGTGCAACAGCATGTCGACGTGCTGCTGGCCGACGGCAAAACGCGGCTCAAAGTCGCGCTGACGGCGCAAAGCGGCGAGCGTCTCGGCCTGGAGGAGGGAAAAGAAGTGCTGATCCTGCTAAAAGCGCCGTGGGTTGGCATTACCCGGGATGCAGCCATTGCGCGCGCCGCTGACAATCAGTTGTCGGGAACGATCAGCCATATCGAGCGCGGCGCGGAACAGTGTGAAGTGTTGATGGCGCTGCCGGACGGCCAGACGCTGTGCGCCACGATACCGACTTCAGATGCCGCCACGTTAAAGGAAGGCGATGACGTGATTGCCTGGTTTAATGCGGACAGAGTGATTATTGCAACGTTGTGCTAAGCACATTGACATCCGTTGCCGAAAGACGTATCCCTGTCATTCATCGCTGCAAAAAATGGGATGCAAAATGTCATCGTTGCAAATTTCGCAAGGCACGTTTCGTCTGAGTGATACAAAAACACTTCATCTGGATTCGCTGACGCTCAATGCGGGCGATAGCTGGGCATTCGTTGGGGCTAACGGGAGCGGGAAGTCGGCGCTCGCCCGCGCGCTGGCGGGTGAACTGCCGTTATTAACAGGCGAGCGCCAGTGTCGGTTTACCCGCATTACTCGTCTGTCCTTTGAACAATTGCAAAAGCTGGTCAGCGATGAGTGGCAACGTAATAACACCGATATGCTCAGTCCTGGCGAAGACGATACCGGGCGCACTACCGCGGAAATTATTCAGGATGAAGTTCACCATCCTGCCCGCTGTGCGATGCTGGCGCAGCAGTTCGGCATTTCCGCTTTACTCGACAGGCGTTTTAAATACCTTTCTACCGGCGAGACGCGAAAAGCGCTGCTGTGTCAGGCGCTGATGTCTGAGCCGGAGTTATTAATCCTTGATGAACCGTTCGACGGACTTGACGTGACCGCCCGTCAACAACTGGCGCAACGCCTGACGGCGTTGAACCAGGCGGGTATGACCCTGGCACTGGTACTCAACCGTTTTGATGAAATCCCGGACTTCGTGCAGTTTGCCGGCGTGCTTGCCGACTGTACGCTGGCGGAGACCGGAACGACGGCGGAGTTGCTGCAACGGGCGTTGGTTGCTCAACTCGCGCACAGCGAGCGTCTGACCGACGTACAATTACCCGAACCGGACGAACCTTCCGCCCGCCATGCGTTACCCGATGGCGAACCACGGATCGTACTTAACGATGGCGTAGTCTCGTATAACGATCGCCCTATCCTCCACCACCTAAGCTGGCGAGTCAATCCGGGCGAACACTGGCAGATCGTCGGTCCTAACGGAGCGGGTAAGTCTACGTTGCTTAGCCTTATTACTGGCGATCATCCGCAAGGCTACAGCAACGATCTTACGCTGTTCGGGCGGCGGCGAGGAAGCGGCGAAACAATCTGGGATATCAAAAAACATATCGGCTACGTCAGCAGCAGTTTACATCTGGATTACCGCGTCAGTACCACGGTGCGCAATGTCATTCTCTCCGGCTATTTCGATTCTATCGGCATTTACCAGGCCGTTTCAGACAGGCAACGAAAACTGGCGCAACAGTGGCTGGATATTCTGGGAATCGATAAGCGTACGGCGGATGCCCCCTTCCACAGTCTCTCCTGGGGACAGCAGCGGCTGGCGCTGATCGTGCGCGCGCTGGTTAAGCATCCGACAGTGTTGATTCTGGATGAGCCGCTGCAAGGGTTGGACCCGCTGAACCGCCAACTGGTACGCCGTTTTGTAGATGTATTAATTCGCCAGGGAGAGACCCAACTGCTGTTCGTTTCCCATCATGCAGAGGATGCGCCTGCCTGTATTACCCACCGGCTGGAATTTGTACCAGAGGGCGAACGTTATAAGTACGTTTCCGGACGATGCAATAATTAAATGTATTATCAGAATGGCGCCGCGCGCCATTCTGGAACCACTCTCCTTTTATTAAGAATAATAATAACGGTCGATAAGCTTACTATCTCTTGAATCGCTGACCGCCTCATTGTCATAATAATCCTGAAATTTTCGACAATGATGTCGTATGTGAATATAAGGGATTCATTATGGCTTTTCGTTTTCCACAAATAATACTATTTTTACTGGCAGCCATGTTATTTTGCCCCAGCAGTTATGCTGAGCAAAAGCCGACCGCTGCGCAGGAAGCGCGTAAAACCGCCGTTGAGGTCGCTGTTGAAGGCATGAGTCGCGCCGCCGTTGCGGGTCCGACAAAGATTAGTTTAGGTGATAAAGCCACGCTTAATCTGCCGGAAGGATTTACCTGGATACCCGCAAAAGAAGCGGCGGTATTTATGCGTGAAATTGGTAACTATGTTGACGATGAATATTTTTACGGTCTCGTATTTAAAAAGGAAATGAATGGATTTATTTCTATCGAATATGATGATTCTGGTTATGTAAAAGATGATGATGCAAAAAATTGGGATGCCGATGAATTAATGGATAACCTGCGCAAAGGCACAAAAGAAGCGAATAAAGATCGTATTGCAAAAGGCATTGAGCCGATAGAAATTATTGGCTGGATCGAGAAGCCTACCTACGATGCAACCAATCATCGTCTGATCTGGTCCGCCGCCATCCAGGATATCGGCACCAACGAACCACTGAATGAACAAGGCGTGAACTACAACACCTATCTGCTGGGACGTGAAGGCTATTTTTCTTTAAATCTGGTGACCGACAGAGGTTCTGTTGACCACGAAATCCCTCTGGCGAAAAGAATTCTCAGTTCCGTCAAGTTCAACGCTGGACAACGCTACGCTGACTTCAACGAATCAACGGACAAAATAGCGGAGTATGGGCTCGCCGCGCTGATTGGCGGTATCGCGGCCAAAAAAGTAGGTCTGCTTGCTATGCTCGGTATCGCGTTGCTTAAGTTCTGGAAAGTGACCGCCATCGGCGTCGTTGCCGTCGGGGCGCTCGCCAGGAAGCTACTCTCGCGTAAAAAAGACTGACAGCTCCTGCCCCGTCCGTTTCATTCCCAGGCGCGTAACGCGCCTTTTTTTCGGATAAAAAGCAGAAGCATTCTCAAGCCAGATGATTTGTAATCATTTAATTGATATAAATGCGTAAAATCACCAGTGTGTAAACGATTCCACTAATTTATTACATGTCACACTTTTCGCATCTTTGTTATGCTATGGTTATTCCATACCATAGGCTTAACGGAGCGAATTATGAGAGTATTGGTTACAGGTGGTAGCGGTTACATTGGAAGTCATACCTGCGTACAATTGCTGCAAAATGGTCATGACGTCGTCATCCTCGATAACCTCTGCAACAGCAAGCGCAGCGTGCTGCCCGTGATTGAACGTCTGGGCGGTAAGCACCCGACCTTTGTCGAAGGCGATATTCGCAACGAAGCGCTTATAACCGAAATTCTGCACGATCACGCGATTGATACCGTGATTCACTTTGCCGGCCTGAAAGCCGTCGGCGAATCGGTCGCCAGGCCGCTGGAGTACTATGACAACAACGTCAACGGTACGCTGCGGTTGGTCAGCGCCATGCGTGCGGCCAACGTTAAAAACCTTATTTTTAGCTCCTCCGCCACCGTTTATGGCGATCAGCCCAAAATTCCTTACGTCGAAAGTTTTCCTACCGGCACGCCGCAAAGCCCCTACGGCAAAAGTAAATTGATGGTAGAACAGATCCTCACCGATCTGCAAAAAGCCCAGCCGGAGTGGAGTATTGCGCTGCTGCGTTATTTCAACCCGGTCGGCGCGCACCCGTCGGGCGACATGGGAGAAGATCCGCAAGGTATTCCGAATAACCTGATGCCCTATATCGCCCAGGTCGCCGTGGGTCGTCGCGAATCGCTCGCCGTTTTCGGCAACGATTACCCGACCGAGGATGGCACCGGCGTACGCGATTACATTCACGTTATGGACTTAGCCGACGGGCACGTCGTGGCGATGGAAAAACTGGCGGACAAATCCGGCGTACATATTTATAACCTCGGCGCGGGTGTCGGCAGTAGCGTCCTGGATGTGGTCAACGCCTTTAGTAAAGCCTGCGGTAAACCCATTAATTACCACTTCGCGCCGCGTCGCGACGGCGATCTCCCGGCGTATTGGGCGGATGCCAGCAAAGCCGATCGCGAGCTGAACTGGCGCGTCACCCGCACGCTTGACGAAATGGCGCAGGACACCTGGCACTGGCAGTCACGCCATCCGCAGGGATACCCAGATTAAGGACGTTGTTATGACCCCATTTAATCCCATCGATCATCCGCATCGCCGTTATAACCCGCTTACCGGCCAGTGGGTTCTGGTTTCGCCGCATCGCGCAAAACGCCCCTGGCAGGGGGCGCAGGAAACGCCGTCTCAGCAAATGCTGCCGGCCCATGATCCGGACTGCTTCCTGTGTGCGGGCAATACGCGTGTCACCGGCGATAAAAATCCCGATTACAAAGGGACTTACGTCTTTACTAACGATTTCGCGGCGCTGATGGCCGACACGCCGGATGCGCCGGACAGCCACGATCCGCTGATGCGCTGTCAGAGCGCGCGCGGCACCAGCCGCGTGATCTGCTTTTCTCCCGATCACAGTAAAACGCTGCCGGAGTTGAGCCTGCCCGCGCTGACGGAAATCGTCAGAACCTGGCAAACGCAGACCGCCGAGTTAGGCAAAACCTATCCGTGGGTGCAGGTCTTTGAAAATAAAGGCGCGGCGATGGGCTGTTCGAACCCGCATCCGCATGGCCAGGTCTGGGCCAACAGCTTCCTGCCGAATGAGGCCGAACGCGAAGATCGTTTACAAAAAGCCTACTTCGCCGAGCAGCGCTCGCCAATGCTGGTGGATTATGTCCAGCGAGAACTGGCGGACGGCAGCCGCACCGTGGTCGAAACCGAACACTGGCTGGCGGTGGTGCCTTACTGGGCGGCGTGGCCGTTCGAAACACTACTGTTACCCAAAACGCATGTCCTGCGCATTACCGATTTAAGCGACGAGCAGCGCGACTCTCTGGCGCTGGCGTTGAAAAAGCTGACCAGTCGTTATGACAACCTGTTTCAGTGTTCCTTCCCCTACTCAATGGGCTGGCACGGCGCGCCGTTTAACGGTGAAGAAAACGCGCACTGGCAGTTGCACGCGCACTTTTATCCGCCGCTGCTGCGCTCTGCGACCGTCCGTAAATTTATGGTCGGCTATGAAATGCTGGCGGAAACCCAGCGTGATTTAACCGCAGAACAAGCGGCTGAACGCCTGCGCGCGGTCAGCGACATCCATTTTCGCGAATCCGGAGTATAAAAATGAATCTGAAAGAGAAAACGCGCGCGCTGTTTGCTGAAATTTTCGGCTACCCTGCTACCCACACGATTCAGGCGCCAGGCCGCGTCAATCTGATCGGCGAGCACACTGATTACAATGATGGTTTTGTTCTGCCCTGCGCTATCGATTACCAGACCGTAATTAGCTGTGCGCCGCGCGACGATCGTACCGTACGGGTGATTGCCGCCGATTACGACAATCAGGTGGACGAATTTTCACTGGATGCGCCGATCGTGACCCACGATAGCCAGCAGTGGTCTAACTATGTGCGCGGCGTAGTGAAACACCTGCAACAGCGTAACAACGCGTTTGGCGGCGTGGATATGGTCATCAGCGGCAATGTGCCGCAGGGCGCCGGGTTAAGCTCCTCCGCCTCGCTGGAAGTGGCGGTGGGCACCGTCTTCCAGCAGCTTTATCACCTGCCGCTGGACGGCGCGCAAATTGCGCTCAACGGACAAGAGGCCGAGAACCAGTTTGTCGGCTGTAACTGCGGCATTATGGATCAGCTCATCTCTGCGCTCGGCAAAAAAGATCATGCGCTGCTGATTGATTGCCGTACGCTCGGCGCCAAAGCGGTTTCCATGCCGAAAGGTGTCGCCGTGGTGATCATCAACAGTAACTTTAAGCGCACGCTGGTGGGCAGCGAGTATAATACCCGCCGTGAACAGTGCGAAACCGGCGCCCGTTTCTTCCAGCAGCCGGCCCTGCGCGATGTCAGCCTTGAGGCGTTCAATGCCGTTGCCAGCGAACTGGACCCGGTAGTCGCAAAACGCGTTCGCCATGTATTGAGCGAAAATGCGCGCACCGTTGAAGCGGCAAGCGCGCTGGAGAAAGGTGATTTGCAACGTATGGGCCAACTGATGGCGGAGTCCCATGCCTCAATGCGCGATGATTTCGAAATTACCGTCCCGCAGATAGACACGCTGGTAGACATCGTCAAAGCGACCATCGGCGATCAAGGCGGCGTGCGCATGACCGGCGGCGGCTTCGGCGGCTGTGTTGTCGCGCTGATCCCGGAAGATCTGGTTCCCGCTGTGCAGCAGGCCGTTGCGCAACAGTACGAAGCGAAAACCGGAATCAAAGAAACCTTTTATGTATGCAAACCGTCACAAGGAGCAGGACAGTGCTAAATGAAACGCCCGCACTGGCCCCCGATGGTCAACCGTACCGCCTGCTAACCCTGCGCAACAGCGCAGGGATGGTGGTAACGCTGATGGACTGGGGAGCCACTCTTCTTTCCGCCCGTATTCCGCTGTCTGACGGCAGCGTTCGGGAAGCATTGCTGGGCTGCGCCAGCCCGGAACACTACCCTGAACAGACGTCGTTCCTCGGCGCCTCTATTGGCCGTTACGCGAACCGTATCGCCAATAGCCGTTATACGTTTGCCGGCGAAACCGTACAGTTAAGCCCAAGCCAGGGCGAGAACCAGCTACACGGCGGACCGGAAGGCTTTGACAAGCGCCGCTGGCAAATTGTGAACCAGAACGATCGCCAGGTATTATTCGCGCTCACCTCTGATGACGGCGACCAGGGCTTTCCTGGCCATCTTTGCGCCACGGCGCAATATCGTCTGACCGATGACAATAGAATCTCCATCACCTACCGGGCAACGGTCGATAAACCCTGTCCGGTGAATTTGACCAACCACGTCTATTTTAATCTGGACGGCGATCGGACCGACGTGCGCCAACATAAGCTGCAAATTCTGGCGGATGAGTATCTGCCGGTAGATGAATCCGGTATTCCACGCCAGGGGCTAAAATCGGTAGCCAATACCTCGTTTGACTTCCGGATGCCAAAAGTCATTGCCAATGAATTTCTCGCCGATGACGATCAGCGCAAGGTTAAAGGCTACGATCATGCTTTCCTGCTACAGACGCAGGGTGATGGCAAAAAGCCGGCGGCCCGTCTGTGGTCACAGGATGGAAAGCTACAAATGATGGTTTACACCACCGCCCCGGCGTTACAGTTTTATTCCGGCAATTATCTGGCGGGTACACCTTCCCGCGGGCCGGAACCTTATGCCGACTGGCAAGGGCTGGCGCTGGAAAGCGAACTGCTGCCGGACAGTCCGAATCATCCTGAATGGCCGCAGCCTGACTGTATCCTTCGCCCTGGCGAGGAGTACGCCAGCCTGACCGAGTATCAGTTTATTCCGTTCTAACGATATGCCGCTACATGCCCGATGACGCAAGCTTATCGGGCCTACGCGCCATTGCCCTGCTCAAACCTCCACCACTTAAAGACAAAATCGCAACTCTGAGTTCACAAGAACCTTACACTGCGCCACTATTTTCGCTATGGTTATGCGTAAGCATTGCCGCCAACACCTCGCGGCAATATAATGAGAATTATTATCATTACATATGATTTATAGGAGTGAGAGTATGGCTGTAACTAAGCTGGTTCTGGTACGTCACGGTGAAAGTCAATGGAACAAAGAGAACCGTTTCACCGGCTGGTATGATGTTGACCTGTCTGAAAAAGGCATAAGCGAAGCAAAAGCAGCGGGTAAACTGCTAAAAGAAGAAGGTTTCAGCTTTGATTTTGCCTACACTTCCGTACTGAAACGCGCTATCCATACGCTGTGGAACGTACTGGATGAACTGGATCAGGCGTGGCTGCCGGTGGAAAAATCCTGGAAACTCAATGAACGTCACTATGGTGCGTTGCAGGGGCTGAATAAAGCGGAAACGGCAGAAAAATATGGTGACGAGCAGGTTAAGCAGTGGCGCCGCGGTTTTGCCGTGACGCCGCCGGAACTGACCAAAGATGATGAGCGTTATCCGGGTCACGATCCACGTTATGCCAAACTGAGCGAGAAAGAGCTGCCGTTGACCGAAAGTCTGGCGCTGACCATCGACCGCGTTATTCCTTACTGGAACGACACCATCCTGCCGCGTATGAAGAGCGGTGAGCGCGTGATCATCGCCGCTCACGGTAACTCATTGCGTGCGCTGGTGAAATACCTGGATAACATGAGTGAAGATGAGATTCTTGAGTTAAACATCCCAACCGGCGTGCCGCTGGTGTATGAGTTCGACGAAAACTTCAAGCCGATCAAACATTACTATCTGGGCAACGCTGACGAGATCGCTGCGAAAGCGGCTGCCGTGGCGAATCAGGGTAAAGCGAAGTAATCACCTTTTCCGGATGGCGGTATAACTGCCTTATCCGGCCTACGAGCAATGGGTAGGCCGGGTAAGCGCAGCGCCATCAGACAATATGTCTTAAACAGCGATCACGCCATCCAGCACCACCTGCAATTTCCCCTGCGAACAGCGCTCCACGCGTCCTCGTACCCGGTACACTTCAGCCAGACGCTCCGCAGTAATCACCGTCTCCGGCGCGCCGCTGGCGACCAGCCTGCCGTCTTTTAGCATCAGGACATGGTCACCATGACGCAGTGCAATATTAATGTCATGCGCCACGACTATCGTCACCCTATTTTGCGCCTGGGTATCCCGACGCACGAGATCCATTACGTGAAACTGATAGTTTAAATCCAGCGCGCTGAACGGCTCATCCAGCAACAGAAGTTCAGGGCGACGAATCAGCGATTGCGCCAGACCCACTAACTGCCGCTGACCGCCGGAAAGCTGGTCGAGATACTGCAACGCCAGATGCGTTATGCCCAATTGCTCAAGGATAGCCAGTATCTGCGCTCTGCCCTGCGCATTGTCTCTGCCGCCTGATGCCCGCAATACCACGATAATCGACTCCAGTACATGCAGATGTACGCCCTGCGGTAATGACTGCGGCAAAAACACAACTTTCTGCGCCCGCTCGGCAAACGATAACGACATGAGATCTTCGCCATCAAGCAGCGCCTCGCCGTCGGCGTTATTCAGCCCGGCCAGCGAACGTAGTAACGTCGATTTACCACAGCCGTTCGGCCCCAGCAAAATGGTAATTTTCCCGCGCGGCAGTAAGGGAACGTTGAGATCTGCAATAACCGGCTGAGTGGAATAGCCGGCGCTAAATGAGCGGAGCATTAACCCGCGCATCAGAGACTCCCCCGATGTCGCAATACAATGCTTAAAAAGAACGGAACCCCGACCAGCGAGGTGACAATCCCCACCGGCACCATGACGCCCGGAATACTATTTTTCGCCGCAATAGAGGCCAGCGATAACACCAGCCCGCCTATCAGCACGCTGCCCGGAAGGTAGAAACGGTGATCTTCCCCCAAAAGTATTCGTGCAATGTGCGGTGCAACGAGACCAATAAAACCAATCGGCCCGACGAAAGCTACCGCCAGCGCTGATAACAAGCTGATACGCAACAATGACAGCAGGCGTAAACGGCGGACATGAATCCCAAAGCTCATCGCCCTCTCTTCGCCCAGACGTAATGCCGTGAGTTGCCAGGCGCTTCGTAACGCGCAAAAAAGCACAGCAATAAACACCACGGCCAGTACGCCCAATTTTTCCCACGACGCGCGGACCAGGCTCCCCATCGTCCAGAATACCAGCCCCTGCAGCGTATCTTCATCAGCCACAAACTGCATAATGGCGACCAACGCGTTAAAGGTGAATACCAGTGCAATACCGAACAACACCACTCCGGATGCGGCGACGCCTGTCCAACGGGTAATACCGTCCAGGAGTAACGCGGATAAAAGCGCAAAGATGAACGCATTGGCCGGGATAAACCAGGCGGCAGGAATACCGGGAATACCGATCCCCAACACAATCGCCAGCGCAGCGCCAAAAGCCGCCGCGGACGATACGCCGAGGGTAAACGGCGTCGCCAGCGGATTATTTAAAATGGTTTGCATTTCGGCGCCCGCTAACCCTAACGCCATGCCCACCAGTAGGGCCATCAGGGCATAGGGTAAACGAATATCCCAGACAATAACGTGTATGCCCGCATTCACCTTTTCCGGTTGAAAAAGCGCCTGCCATAGCGCACTGAGCGGTAAACCAGAAGACCCACAGGTTACATCCACCATCAGTGAAGTCATCATCGCCAACGCAATAGCTAACATGAGCACAGCCCGTTTGCGTATGATCTGGCGATAGCGCGGAATGACGGGCGTGGAAGCGAGAGCGGGGGCTAAAAGTGATTTGTCCTGACAGGTCATGGTTCGGGCTACGTTATTAATCAGAGGAGAATTATAGCGCCGAATTATTTCGTTATATATTTATTTATATTTCGATTAATGACACGGTGGCCTATCTCACCGGTTTCCAATAAATATCCTCCGGCATAGCCCTGTGTCTTGATCAGATCTCCTGATCAAGACACAGGGCCTGGCTGGGGGTTTTCCATAGACAAAAAAAGCGTGGAGCCATCCACGCTTGAGGCTGTTGACAAAATGTAACCAGGTGGCAATGTTCCAACCACGGACCTACAAAAAGTACGTAATCTGTTGATATTCTCGTTTCGTAAGTCAGGCAAAGCGCTAGCTGCCTCTCGCAGAAATGCCAACACAACAGATAATTGTCAGCAGTCCTCATTTTTCAGTCAGCAAATATCGGTCCGGCAGGGAATTTCGCCAGAAACCCGGTGACGGCCAGCAGCGACCACAGCCCGGGCCACTCAATCTGGCGCTCCCGCAGTTCATCATCCAGCGTCATAAGCGCAAACTCACCTTTATCGCCCAGCACGCCGCCCTGCCAGAGCAGCCGCTGCGCCTGCTGCCGCGCCCAGGGGGAATCGCTCTTCCAGGCCAGCAGGTGCAGTAGAGCCTGCTGCAGGCAGACACCGTGAGAATGTTGATCCCGCAACAGCCGCCGGTAAACCGGCAGCGATATGCTGCGCACGGTATAAAAACCGCTGCGGGTTTCGCTGTCAACATCTGCCATGCCAGCACAGAACTGACTGGCCAGGTAACATAAACGATTGTGCGTCAGCGGCTGGCGCAGGGCATCCAGACGACCTGCTGCGGCACACAGCAGCCCGCTCCTTTGCCGTTCTTGTGGCAGCGAATCAGGCAAAACCGCTACCGTTTCAGCCGCCCCGGCCTGCGCATGCTGTACGCCCGCGTTATAACAACAGACAAAGAAATCATGGCTGCCACGGACAATTGACGGGTGCGCCAGCAGATTCAGCGCCGGGTGCAGTTGTTCAAGCTCGTCCAGTGATGCCAGCGTATAATTGACAACCACATCTTTTATCGATGCCCGGCCTTCCGGACGAAATGCTATGGTTTCATTCATCAAAGTCTCCTTATGGGACATTCCCGGAGACGATGCTGCGCATCTGTCCGGGCTACAGATCCATGCAATCCGGTAGCCCGGACAGGCGCAACGCGCCGCCTCCGGGAAAGGAACAGATTTACATCGCCAGCACGTACTTCAGCATCACCCCGGCGGCTATCGCCGAGCCAATCACCCCGGCCACGTTCGGGCCCATCGCGTGCATCAGCAGAAAGTTCTGCGGGTCCGACTCCAGGCCCACCTTGTTCGATACGCGGGCCGCCATCGGCACCGCCGAGCCCCCCGCCGAACCGATAAGCGGGTTAATTTTGTTCTTACTGCACAGGTTCAGCAGCTTCGCCATCAGTACCCCGGCCGCCGTCCCGATACCAAAGGCAACCACCCCCAGCAGCAGAATGCCCAGCGTCTGCGGCTGCAGGAACTTGTCCGCCACCAGCTTCGCGCCCACCGACAGCCCGAGGAAGATGGTGACGATATTAATCAGCCCGTTCTGTACCGTGTCGCTCAGACGCTCCACCACGCCGCTTTCACGCATCAGATTGCCAAAGCAGAACATCCCCAGCAGCGGCGCGGCGTCCGGCAGCAGCAGCGCCACCAGCATGAGCAACACCACCGGGAAGAGGATTTTTTCCCGCTTGCTGACGGTGCGCAGCTGCACCATGCGGATTTTCCGCTCCGTCTCCGTGGTCAGCGCCTTCATAATCGGCGGCTGGATTAACGGCACCAGCGCCATATACGAGTACGCCGCCACCGCGATGGCCCCCAGCAGCTCCGGCGCCAGCTTGCCCGACAGGTAAATCGCCGTCGGGCCGTCCGCGCCGCCGATAATGCCGATGGCCGCCGCCTGCGGCAGGGTGAAGCTGATAAGGCCGAAGTAGTTCAGCGTCAGCGCCCCGAGCACCGTGGCGAAGATACCGAACTGCGCCGCCGCCCCCAGCAGCAGGGTGCGCGGGTTGGCCAGCAGCGGGCCGAAGTCGGTCATCGCGCCGACGCCCATGAAGATGACCAGCGGCGCGACACCGGAACCAATCGCCACTTTGTAGAACAGCGCCAGTACGCCAGGCGTGTAGCCCATGTCCACCGCCAGATTTTCCATCTGGTTCTGGACGGAGGGCAGCGCCAGCGCTAACGCCTCTTTAATGGCATGCACGTCCGGCGCGCAGTTGAGCTTCGCGGCAATCACCGCCAGCTGCCCGGCGTCGTGATGCGCCAGCAGGCTCTCCAGCGCGGTCAGCGCCATACCCGCTTCCGGGATGTTGGAGAGCAGGCCGCCGAAGCCAATCGGCAGCAGCAGTAACGGTTCGAACTTTTTCGCAATCGCCAGCCACAGCAGCAGCAGGCTGACCAGCAGCATGATGGCCTGGCCTGCGCCAAGGTGCATCAGCCCCATGCCCTGAAGCAGGGCGTTCAGACTTTCCATTTCAGTTCTCCGTTACGCCAGCGTCATCAGGGTGTCGCCCACGGAAACCGCGTCCCCGGACTTCACCGCGATACCGCGTACCGTCCCGGCCTGCGCGGCGCGGATTTCGGTTTCCATCTTCATGGCTTCCAGAATCAGCAGCACGTCGCCTTCGGCCACCGTCTGGCCTTCAGCGGCAATCACCTTCCAGATGTTGCCCGCCAGCGGCGCGGTGACCGGTGTGCCGGCGCCCGCCGGAGCAACCGGGGATGCCGCCTGAACCGGCGCAGACGAAGCCGCAGTAAGCTGGCTGATATCGCCGCCGTCGCTGACCTTCACCACAAAGGCTTTGCCTTCCACTTCCACGGTGTAGATACCGGAAGCGGCAGGCTTCTCTGCTTTTGCCACCGGCTGCGCGGCTTCCGCCTGCGGCAGTGGCTCAAACGCCGCCGGGTTATGGCGGTTTTCGAGGAATTTCAGCCCAATCTGCGGGAACAGCGCCACGGTGAGCACGTCGTCGATGGCGTTTCCCGCAAGCTGAATGCCCTTCTCCTGCGCCTGGCGCCTGACGTCCGCTTCCAGTTCAGCCAGCTCCGGCTTCAGCAGGTCCGCCGGGCGGCAGGTCACCGGAGCGCCCCCTTCCAGCACGCGGGCCTGTAACGCGGCGTTCACCGGCACCGGGGTGTGGCCGTATTCGCCTTTCAGAATGCCCGCCGTTTCTTTGGCAATGGTTTTGTAGCGCTCGCCGGTCAGGACATTGAGCACCGCCTGGGTGCCGACAATCTGCGAGGTCGGGGTCACCAGCGGGATAAAGCCGAGGTCCTCGCGCACGCGGGGGATTTCCGCCAGCACCTGGTCGAGTTTGTCCGCCGCGTTCTGCTGCTTCAGCTGGCTTTCGAGGTTGGTGAGCATTCCGCCCGGTACCTGGGCCACCAGAATACGGCTGTCGTAGCCCTTCAGCTGGCCTTCAAAGGCGTGATACTTTTTGCGCACCTCGCGGAAGTAGGCGGCGATGTTTTCCAGCTTCAGGATATCCAGCCCGGTGTCGTGCTCAGTACCTGCCAACGTCGCCACCAGCGCCTCGGTGGCCGGGTGGCCGTAGGTGGCGCTCATGGAGGAAATCGCCGTGTCCACGCCGTCAACACCCGCCTCGATAGCCTTCAGCAGGGCCATCTCCGCCATCCCGGTGGTGGCGTGACAGTGCAGGTGCAGGCGCACCTCAAAACGTTTTTTGATTTCGCTGACCAGCTCATACGCCGCCATCGGCGTGAGAATGCCGGACATATCCTTGATGGCAATCGAGTCAACGCCGGTTTCCAGCAGTTGCTCCGTTAAATCCAGCCAGGTCTGCAGGGTGTGCGCCGGGCTGGTGGTATAGCTCAGCGTGCCCTGGGCGTGCGCGCCGTGGCTGCGCACCGCCTGCAGGGCGGCCTTCATATTGCGCGGGTCGTTCATGGCATCGAAGACGCGGAACACGTCCATGCCGTTTTTCACCGCCCGCTCAACGAAGCGTTCCACCACATCATCGGCGTAGTGGCGGTAGCCGAGCAGGTTCTGGCCGCGCAGCAGCATCTGCAGCGGGGTTTTGGGCATGGCTTTTTTGAGTTCGCGCAGGCGGACCCACGGGTCTTCGCCGAGAAAGCGGATACAGGCGTCAAAGGTGGCGCCGCCCCAGCACTCCAGCGACCCGTAGCCCACGTCGTCGAGCGCGGCGGCAATCGGCAGCATATCGTCAAGGCGCAGACGGGTGGCGAAAAGGGACTGGTGGGCGTCACGCAGGACGACGTCGGTAATGGCAATGGTCATGGATTCCTCCGGGAATTAAGGGTTAAGGCGGCGATGGTGGTGGATAGCGGCGGCAATCACCGGCTTGAGGCGGGCAAAGTCGTCCGCGGGCGCGGCGGCGGCAGGTGCCAGTTTTGGCGCCGGAGCCGGTTCAGGGAAGAAGCGGTTGACGGCGGCGGACATGCCGCGGATGGCGAAAATCAGCAGGAACAGAAACGCCAGCACGAACCCCATGCCGAGGAACATCAGGGTGAAGCCTTCACCTAATAGCACCGAACTATTCATAATAAAGTCTCAAATTTAATAATCTAAAATAGAAAAGTAATATCAGGCATTAATAGAAGGGATAAAATATCGGTAGTAAAATCATACTAACGATAAAACAAACCAAACTAATCGCCAATCCGGGTTTTAAAAAATCTTTAAATTTAACATTCCCCGGGCCAATAATCATTGAGTTTGCTGGAATAGCCATTGGGGTACAAACAGCAACACTACTCGCAATAAAAACAGCAATAACAACTGCACGAGGGTCTGCGCCAATAGACTGTGCGATAGTCCATCCTACCGGGCATAACAACGTACATGCTGCAGTGTTACTCATAACTTGAGTCAAAGCCCATGTAAGTATCCACAATGACGCCATAATAATCATAACGCCAGAATCTCCGGTTACTGAAATAACGGCATTAGCAATCATTTCTCCAGCACCAGTAGAATTCAGCGCGGCTCCTAAAGGCATCATAAACGCAAGCATGAAAACAGTTAGTGTTTCAAAAGAATTAAAAGTTTCCTTTTGTGTCAAAACGCCAGCAAATACAAGAACAATAGCCGCACAACACGCAATAATATGCATTGGAGGCAGAAACTTAATATAATCAGTTGCCACCATTCCAGCGATAGACAGAATAAAAACGGCTAAAGTTAAATTTCTATGCCAGGCCGGAATTTGGCTATAATCCATTTGAGAATCAGATTGTGTATTTCCATCACGATCTGCGATGAGTTTTGAACCGAAGAAATAGAGAAATATAGAGCATGCAATCAGCAAAGGAATACCAATTTTAGCGTATTCGAAAAATGGCACCGACAGACTTCCCTTACTAAAAGTTTCAATAGTATTTTTAGCAATCAGATTTCCTGGCGAACCGATAATAGAAATATCAGCACCGATTGTTGCCCCAAAAACCAGAGGCATAAGAAGTTTAATAGGCTTAATCTGACTACTGGCGGCAATACCTAAAACAATAGGAATTAGCACAGCAACTGTTCCGCTATTAGAAACAAAGGCAGACATAACTCCACCAATAAGAAAAATCAATACACTAAGGCTTCTTTCTGTTTTAGCATATTTTAGTAAAATTTTACTTGATTGCCATGCCAAACCTGTTTTAAAAAATGCCGCACCGAGTACACACATGGCGACGATAAGAATAACATTCGCATTTACGATTGAAGCAAAAATATCCTTAGCATCGATAACACCGGTAAAATAAAGTGCCATTGGGACCATAAATGCAACTAATCCCATAGGAAGACGATCGCTAACAAAGATAATTATTGCAACCACTAAAACCAACAAAGTAATAATCGCTGGTGACATGTATACGTCCTTATATTATTAGGGTATAAAAACAACTCATTACAGTCATGAATACAACTGCAACAAGCATAAATCACATATTATACTAAAATTACATCTAATTAATTTCTATTGAGAAAGAATACACTCACATAAATAACAACACTTACCCGACAAAGGAATAACATATTCTTACTGCTTTTGTTTCTGTTTAATCAAATAATTTCCTCTTAAAATCTGTCTGTGTATAATGCTACTTATATAAATGAAACTCATCCAATGCTAATAAGGTTGCAGCTTATGCAATATCGGCATCACCTCGAACTAACATGGCTCGAAGACTGTCTGGCTCTAAAAGAAACGTTGAATTTCTCAAAAGCGTCTGCCTCAAGATATGTGACTCAACCCGCATTTAGTCGTCGGATACAATCTCTCGAAGAATGGGTGGGTACGCCCCTTTTTGAAAGAAGTAAACGGGGAGTCACCCTTACCAAGGCCGGAGAAGTATTTACAGACCAGCTTCCCGAACTGATCCACTCCTTGTACACATTGAAAAGTGATACCCTTGAGGCTGCAGGTAATAAACAACCTAGTCTTGTTTTTTCAGCAACGCATGCTTTGTCTTTCTCTTTTGTACCGCACTTGTTAAAGCAAAGTGATAAAATTGCAAAATTTGGTTCATTTCGTCTTTTATCTGACTCATTGAATGCGTGCGAAAAAATGATGCGGCAGGGAGATTCACAATTTTTGCTGTGTCACCATCACCCACATATGCATCTAAATTTAAATAAAAATCACTTTATGAGCATTCGTCTTGGGTTTGATACATTAATTCCATTCAGTAAACCAGACTCAGAAACGTTAAAACCGTTGTGGAATATAAATAATAAGATTCAATTCCCTTACCTTTCTTTTTCATCACAATCAGGTCTGGGAAGAATAATAGCAAATACAGCGTCTATTAACAGAATTACCCATAATATAAATGTTGCCTTTGTGGCCGATCTGGCAGCAACACTATTGGCAATGGTCAGATCTGGCGATGGTGTTGCCTGGATACCTCAAAGCCTTGCCAGGCAAGATATAGAGGCTAAAACTATTGTTACTGCAGCGGAAAAAGAAAGCAATTTATGGGTACCCATAGAAATAAGACTTTATAGACCAGCCAAGAGAATGCCTCCAGATGCCGAAGAGCTATGGGAAATTTTTGTTGAAGAACAAATATAATTATTTAATTGTAAAATGTTCTTTAATATAATCCTCAATAAATTTAATTAACGCTCTGGTTGCATATGATAAATATTTATCTTTCTTCCAGGCCAAACCAATCGTAACATAAGTCGGCTCAGTCATGGCCTTGGTTATTACTTTTTCGGCTTTAAGATCGACAGCGTCCAAAATGAAAGAAATTCCTTCATTTTTAGCAACCAGATCTATGTTGGTTTGAACCCTGTTTGATGATAGAAAAATATGTGTATGAATTCCTCGCTTTGTACATTCTTCAATAATCGTTTTTCTATGCCAGGAATCTTTTTTCATTAGTATCAATGGCTCATATTGTAGATCTTCCCAATCGATACTATCCTTTTTTGCCAGGGGATGTTTATCTGACATACATACCACGTGCTGCTGAGTCATTAATGGTACCGTAACTAATTCTTTTGGACAGTCATTAATAATAACAATAGCAAGATCCAGCTCTCCAGCAGAAAGTTTATCATGTAAACCAAAAGTCCCCTCTTCAACAAGAGAGAGTTCCATCTCTGGATAAATCTCTCGGAAATGCTTGAAGAGCGGTGAAAAAAGAAACAAACTTATCATCGGTGGGATCCCCAAAGTTACTATGCCACCATTTTCATTACGATAATCTTTCATTTCCGCTACGCTATTTTTTAACGCAATAAGGATAGGTTCAATTTTTTGTAAGAAAAACATGCCCTCCTCAGTAAGGACAAGTTTATTTTTCTTTCTATCAAATAATGTCACCCCTAATTCAGTCTCTAACTTCTTAATAGCAATGGTGATATTAGGTTGAGAAACAAAATGCCGCTCAGCAACTCTGGTTAAGTTACCTAACAAAGAAGCGCTTACAAAATATTCTAATTGTCTAATTTCCATCTATTTTCCACTACTATAAATAAAATTTATCATTTAATAAAAATAACATATTTCCTTCCTACAATGAATACGAATATCATGAAAATGTGATCAATGGATAAAACAATGCAACATAGCACTGGAGGGAGTATGAGTCGTATATTAAATACAGAAATTATCATTTCGGTTATCGAAAAACTTGTAAAAAAAGCTTGTTATGAACTGGATGATAATCTCATGTGTTCTTTTCGTAAAGCATATGATAAAGAAGAGTCAAAGATCGGCAAGGAAACCATTAAGATATTAATTGATAATGGAGAGTATGCAAAAAAAGAACAACTTGCATGCTGCCATGATACCGGCACTTGTATCGTTATAATGGAAATTGGACAACATGTATGCTGGGAAGGTAAGCCGCTTAAAGATCAGGTGAACCAGGGTGTTCGCCAGGGCTATGAAAATGGATACTTAAGAAAATCCATGGTTGCAGATCCATTAGAACGTATTAATACTAATGATAATACTCCTGCAATTTTACATACTGAAATTGTTGATGGTGACCGAGTGACAATTACCGTTATGCCAAAGGGCGGCGGTAGCGAAAATATGGGAACTTTTAAAACATTGCTTCCCGGCGATGGTATTGATGGTATAAAAGATTTTGTTCTGGAAACTGTCCGTCGTGTAGGAGGCAATCCATGCCCTCCTTATATTATTGGTATCGGCGTTGGCGGTACAATGGATCACTGTTCGTGGATGGCTAAGAAAGCATTATTACGCCCTCTTGGTGAGTTCAATGCTAAACCACTTTATGCCCAGCTCGAAGCTGAATTATTAGAGGCCGTGAATAATACAGGGATCGGCCCTTTAGGTATGGGCGGGCGTATTACGGCGTTAGGCGTGCATGTCGATTACTATCCTTGCCATATCACTGCACTGCCAGTCGCAATCAATTTCCAATGTAATGCAAGCCGCCACGCTAGTGAAATCATTTAATACCTGGAGAAGCTATGATGGAATTAACATTACCATTGACTAAAGAGAAAGCGAAAACTCTTAAGGTCGGCGATATATTATTTCTCACTGGATTTGCTTACACCTGCCGTGACGCCGCGCATAAAAAAATCGAAGTAGCGCTTAGTAACGGAGAAAAATCACCGGTCGATTTTCAAAACCAAACGATTTACTATGCTGGCCCCTGCCCTGCCAGACCTGGTTTACCTATTGGCTCCAACGGTCCTACAACGGCCGCGCGTATGGACCCATTTGTAGAAATGATGTTTCAACAAGGGGCAACTGCGTTTCTTGGCAAAGGCGATCGTGCTGATTATGTCGCTGAGCTTTGTAAAAAATACGGTGGGGTTTCGCTACTCGGGATTGGAGGAGCGTCTGCAATTAATACAAAACATGTTAAATCAGTAGAAATTGTTGCCTACGAAGAATTAGGAACAGAATCCATTAAGAAGTTATATTTTGACCGCTATAGAGTCATTGTAGGAATTGATTCGGAAGGAAATACTCTCCAGAAGCAGGAAGTACCCAAGTACGCCAAATAATAATACATTAATATTGGCAATATCGGTCCGGTAGGCTGTTACCGGACCGATATGTTTTCTATCCTGCACTTCACCACAGGATAGAAACTAAACTTAGCCGCGACGGGCTTTTACCGCTGCCGACAACTGACGAAGCAGCGCATCGGTATCTTCCCAGCCAATACAGGCGTCAGTAATGCTTTTACCGTAGGTCAGCGGCTGACCGCTTTCCAGACTCTGGTTTCCTTCTACCAGATGACTCTCTACCATCACGCCAATAATCGCTTTTTCACCGCCCGCTATCTGCTGACAGACATCGGCGCAAACCTCCATCTGCTTTTGAAATTGCTTACAGGAGTTGGCATGGCTGAAATCGATCATGACCTGCGGCGTCAGTCCCGCTTTGATGAGGCCTTCTTTCACCTCAGCAACATGTTGCGCGCTATAGTTTGGCGCTTTACCTCCGCGCAGAATGATATGGCAGTCGCCGTTGCCGCTGGTATTCACAATCGCCGAATGACCCCATTTAGTGACGGAGAGGAAGCAATGCGGCGCGCCGGCGGCGTTGATGGCGTCAATGGCAACTTTAATCGTGCCATCAGTACCATTTTTAAAACCGACCGGACAAGAGAGGCCAGACGCCAGTTCGCGATGAACCTGGGATTCAGTAGTCCGCGCGCCAATGGCGCCCCAGCTCATCAGATCGGCCAGATATTGCGGCGTGATCATATCGAGGAATTCGCCGGCGGCAGGCAGGCCGCTGTCGTTAATATCCAGCAGCAGTTTGCGCGCAATACGCAGACCGTCGTTAATCTGGAAGCTGTTATCCATGTGCGGATCGTTAATCAGCCCTTTCCAGCCGACGGTGGTACGCGGTTTCTCAAAATAGACGCGCATGACAATTTCAAGCTCGCCTTGAAGCTCATCACGTAGCGCCAGCAAACGGGCGGCATACTCTTTCGCCGCTGCCGGATCATGAATTGAACAAGGACCGATCACCACCAGCAGACGATCGTCATTGCCTTTGAGAATTTTATGGATGGCTTTGCGCGCGTGAGCAACGGTATTTGCTGCATTTTCCGTGGCGGGAAACTTTTCCAGCAGCGCGACCGGAGGTAATAACTCGTTGATTTCTTTAATGCGTAAATCGTCGTTCTGATAATTCATGTTTATTCCAGTGTTGCCGTACTTATCCCAATGAATGCAATCCCTCCAATCTATCTCTTCAATTAAATAGTGTAAACGGGCTTTTACACTTTGAACGGAATAATCCTGGAATTCAGGAAAAAACGCACAAATGTAGCGAAAAATGGGATCTAACCTACACTTTTTAACTGTAACCACTCTGTTTATGAATTATTGCAAGATTCTCTGCTGCGTTAACCCGCGGCGGCGAACGTTTTTTATCCCTTATTTGAGGATTTGACTGACACGTGCACTGTTGGAAGAGGTTATCCGACATATCCACCATAACAGGAGCATCTTATGAAAATGACAAAACTGACTACGCTTTTACTCACCGCTACCCTCGGCCTTGCCAGCGGCACAGCGTTAGCTGCTGAATCTAACGCGCAATCCAGTAATGGCCAGGCGAACTCGGCGGCAAATGCCGGTCAGGTTGCCCCGGACGCCCGCCAGAATGTGGCGCCGAATGATGTGAATAACAACGACATCAATACCAACGGCAATACTAACAGCACGATGCAGCATCCAGACGGTTCAACCATGAATCATGACGGAATGACCAAGGATGAAGAGCATAAAAATACCATGTGTAAAGACGGTCGCTGCCCGGATATTAATAAAAAAGTGGAAACCGGTAATGGCGTCAATAATGACGTGAATACCAAAACCGACGGTACCACACAGTAATGCAGAAAAAAGTCTGATAACGGGAGAGCTTTCGCTCTCCTTTTTATTTTGTCAGCGAAAAATCAGTATGATGTCTACAGTATTGATGAGAATAACAAAGGAATGACGTTATGGCGCACTCACACTCTCATGCCGATTCACACCTGCCGAAAGATAATAATGCTCGTCGCCTGCTTTTCGCCTTTATCGTCACTGCCGGATTTATGCTCCTTGAGGTGGTGGGCGGGATACTCTCCGGCTCTCTGGCGTTGTTGGCGGATGCGGGACATATGCTCACCGACGCGGCGGCCCTTCTTTTTGCGCTGCTGGCGGTTCAATTTTCCCGTCGTCCCCCGACTGTTCGCCACACTTTTGGCTGGCTAAGACTCACCACACTGGCGGCTTTTGTGAATGCCATTGCGTTGGTGGTCATTACCCTTCTCATTGTCTGGGAAGCGATAGAGCGCTTTTACACGCCACGTCCGGTGGCGGGCAATCTGATGATGGTAATTGCGGTTGCGGGTCTGCTGGCGAACCTGTTTGCGTTCTGGATACTCCATCGGGGAAGCGATGAAAAAAACCTGAACGTGCGCGCTGCCGCGCTACATGTGATGGGCGATTTGCTGGGTTCCGTCGGCGCAATAGTCGCCGCGTTGATCATTATCTGGACGGGCTGGACGCCAGCGGACCCGATTCTCTCTATTCTGGTTTCGGTACTGGTACTACGCAGCGCCTGGCGTTTGTTAAAAGATAGCGTCAACGAATTGCTGGAAGGCGCGCCGGTTTCACTGGATATTAATGCCTTACAGCGCCATTTAAGCCGGGAAATCCCCGAAGTCCGCAACGTACACCATGTGCATGTCTGGATGGTCGGCGAAAAACCGGTCATGACATTGCACGCTCAGGTCATTCCGCCACACGACCATGATGCGCTGCTGGAACGTATCCAGGATTTCCTGATGCACGAATACCATATTGCGCACGCTACGATTCAGATGGAGTATCAAGTGTGTCACGGCCCGGACTGTCATCTGAATCAGACGCCATCCGGGCATGTTCATCACCATTAACGGGAAAGCGCGCGCGATCCTCGCTCCCGCGCGCTGTTTATCCACAGGCGACTACCGTTCACGGCGATAAATGTCAGGATCAGATATTCCAGCGACATCGCATAGACGCCCTGCAAAGCAAAAATCACCACACTGATTACGTTGATTATCACCCACAGGAGCCAGTTTTCGACATATTTGCGTGTCATCAAAATCATCGCCACGATAGACAGCACCATCATGCAAGAGTCCCAGAACGGGAAAGCGTCCGGTTGCAGTACAGGCATTGTCACCTGTAACCCCAGCATCTGCATAATGGCGACGGCCACGCGCGTCAGGACGGCGAATACGGGATCGATATATCGCGTCATCAAACCGATAGCTATCACACATATCGCCAGCCATGCCATTGCTTTTGGCAACGGCAGCCAGCGGATTTTAAGCTCGGCTTCATTATCCTTTGTTTGCCGCGACCACGCATACCAGCCATAAATATTGGCGGCAAAGAAAAAGAGTTGCAGCAACAGGCTGGCATAAAGCTGGATCTGAAAGAAAATAATCGCAAACAGGGTGACGTTAACCAGTCCAAAAAAGTAGTTGCTGATCTTCTCCAGACTGGCAAGCCAAATACAGAGCAGGCCGGCGATGGTTCCTACCGCTTCGATCCACGAGAGATCGTACCCGCCAGCGCCAATCGGAATATGAATCAGTATGTTGTGCGTACTAAAAAAATCCATTCTCTCCCCCAAAGATTTCCGTCTTTACGCCCGAAGTGTAGCCGCAAAATCCAGCATCCGGTTGAGCGGCAGTAATGCGCCCTCGCGTAGCGCCGCATCAACCTGTATTTCATGCGCCGCGCCTCCCTGCTCCAGCCCTTCAGCAATGGCTTTCAGGCCATTCATCGCCATCCACGGACAGTGCGCGCAGCTACGGCAGGTCGCCCCCTCGCCAGCCGTGGGCGCTTCAAGCAGTTCTTTTTCAGGCACCGCCTGCTGCATTTTGTAGAAGATGCCGCGATCGGTCGCCACGATAAGCTGTCTGTGCGGCAGCGTTTTTGCCGCCTTAATAAGCTGACTGGTGGAGCCCACCGCATCGGCCATCTCGACAATGGACTGCGGCGATTCAGGGTGAACCAGAAGAGCGGCATAGGGATAGATTTTTTTTAAACGGGTCAACGCCTGGGTTTTAAACTCGTCATGCACGATACACGCCCCTTGCCAACACAGTACATCGGCCCCGGTCTGTTTTTGCACGTAATTCCCCAGGTGTCTGTCCGGCGCCCAGATAATTTTTTCCCCCAAACTATCCAGATGCTCAATCAGTTCTACGGCGATACTGGAGGTCACAACCCAGTCCGCACGCGCTTTAACAGCAGCCGAGATGTTAGCATAGACCACTACGGTTCTGTCAGGGTGCGCATCACAAAAAGCGCTAAATTCGTCTATTGGGCAGCCTAAATCCAGCGAACATTCCACCGCCAGCGTAGGCATAAGAATGTTTTTTTCCGGGCTGAGGATTTTGGCGGTTTCCCCCATAAACCGTACGCCCGCTACCAGTAACGTGGATGCGGCGTGCTTCGCGCCGAAACGGGCCATTTCCAGCGAGTCGGAAATACAGCCGCCGGTTTCTTCTGCTAACTGTTGAATTTCCGGATCGGTGTAGTAGTGCGCCACCATGACGGCATTGCGCTCTTTGAGCAAACGCTTGATTTTCTCACGATAAAATTGCTTTTCATCGTCGTTCAACGGCGTTGGTTTCGGCGGGAACGGGTAGATTGCGGCTTGTGGGTCAAACATTACGCTCATCGTGGTTTCTCGTTTTACTGACTTAACGAAATAACCGAATGAAAGCGTAACAAACGCCACAATCGGTTAATTTGTTTTATATGCTAAACAAGATAGCTGATTCAATAAGGAAAGTCACAATAATTACGTAGCCCCATATCTGATGGCGGCGTAACGTCTTATCTGGCCTACGTGAGCGGTGCCGTCTGTAGGCCTGATAAGCGCAGCGCATCAGGCAAGACCCAAACCTGCGGCAGGTTCGAATCTTCCATATTGCAGATAGCAAAAAGGCGCCGCCAGCGCCCTCTTTTACATTGGTGGGTCGTGCAGGATGACTCGCTTCGCTCGCCCTTCGGGCCGTCGCCGCAAGCGGCTCCGTTGTCTCACTGCGTGAGTCCCGAACCTGCGGCAGGTTCGAATCTTCCATATCGCAGATAGCAAAAAAGCGCCTTTAGGGCGCTTTTTTACATTGGTGGGTCGTGCAGGATGACTCGCTTTGCTCGCCCTTCGGGCCGTCGCCGCAAGCGGCTCCGTTGTCTCACTACGTGAGACCCGGACCTGCGGCAGGTTCGAATCTTCCATATCGCAGATAGCAAAAAAGCGCCTTTAGGGCGCTTTTTTACATTGGTGGGTCGTGCAGGATTCGAACCTGCGACCAATTGATTAAAAGTCAACTGCTCTACCAACTGAGCTAACGACCCATACAGGTGCTGCCTGAAAGATTTTACTCGGACCATCTAAAGATGGTGGGTCGTGCAGGATGACTCGGCTTCGCCTCGCCCTACAGGTTGCTGACGCAACGTTATCCTTCACGTTCAACATCTGAGTTTGATGTTAAATTGGTGGGTCGTGCAGGATTCGAACCTGCGACCAATTGATTAAAAGTCAACTGCTCTACCAACTGAGCTAACGACCCAAGTGGTGGGTGATGACGGGATCGAACCGCCGCCCCCCTCCTTGTAAGGGAGGTGCTCTCCCAGCTGAGCTAATCACCCGATACTACGCTGGATATTACTGACTAACCGAAGTTAGTGGTGGGTCGTGCAGGATTCGAACCTGCGACCAATTGATTAAAAGTCAACTGCTCTACCAACTGAGCTAACGACCCACTTTTGCGTTGCTTTCGAGTTGTTTAATATCCCGTGGCAACGGCGGCATATATTACTGATTTCAGATTTGAGCGCAACAAAAATTTCGACGCAGAGGGCTCAACTGCTTAGGAATCGCACGACGCGACCAGAAAAAAGGCGTTTTCTGGTCGCATGGTACGCATTACATCGCGTTAAGACGCTTCTGCGCCTGTTTCGCGCCATCAGTGCCAGGATATTTGTTAATCACCTGCTGATAAACCGCTTTCGCTTTTGCCGTATCACCTTTGTCCTGCATGATAACGCCAACTTTGTACATCGCGTCCGCAGCCTTCGGCGACTTAGGATAGTTTTTTACTACCGAGGCGAAATAATAGGCGGCGTCATCTTTTTTACCCTTGTTGTAATTCAACTGGCCCAGCCAATAATTGGCGTTCGGCTGATAAGTAGAATCAGGGTATTTCTTGATGAAGTTCTGAAACGCCACAATCGCATCATCCTGGCGAGACTTATCCTGCACCAGCGCAATTGCCGCATTGTAATCGGTATTCGCATCGCCACTTTGTACCGGCGCCCCTGAGGTTGCCGTACCGGCATCCGGGGCGGGGGTCGCAGTGGTTGCCGTCCCGCTCTGGTCACCAGCTGCTGGCTGCGCTGCGCCGCCATTATTCAAGCTCCCCAGCTGCAGCATAATTTGCTTCTGGCGCTCCATCACCTGATTCAGTTGATACTGATTTTCCTGGATTTGGCCGCGCAAAGAATCGATATCGGACTGATTATCGGAGAGCTGCTGCTGAAGTTGGGTTAAAAGCTGGCTGTGAGCGTTAGAGATACGCTCAAGTTGAGTGACGCGGTCTTCGACCGAGCCTGAGCCGACACTACTGATTGGCGCCTGAGCAAAAGCGGCCCAGGGGGCCGCTATGCCAACCAGTAACGACAGACTCAACAGGTGATGTCTGAAGTTACTGCTCATGCAATTCTCTTAGTAAACCAGTACAGCGCGACGGTTCTTAGCGTAAGCCGCTTCGTCGTGGCCCAGTACGGCAGGTTTTTCTTTACCGTAAGAAACGATGGAGATCTGGTCAGCGGAAACGCCTTTACCCTGCAGGTACATTTTAACGGCGTTAGCACGACGTTCGCCCAGGGAGATGTTGTACTCCGGAGTACCGCGTTCGTCCGCGTGACCTTCTACGGTGACTTTGTAAGACGGGTTGCTACGCAGGAAGTTAGCGTGCGCATCCAGCATTGCCGCGAAGTCAGAACGGATATCGTACTTGTCGAGATCGAAGTAAACGATGTTGTTCTGCTGCAGCTGCTGCATCTGCAGACGCGCTTGCTCTTCAGATGACATGTTGCCGTTGCCGTTAGCGTCCATACCAGTGCCGGCGCCGTTCAGCATGCCGCCTTCGCTACCGTCATTGCTGGCGTTCTTGTTGGAAGAACATGCCGCGATTGCCATAACAGGCAGGGCAATCATCAGGCCCTTCAGCACTTTGTTCAGTTGCATTTCTTTAATTCCTTTAGTAATCAATTAATTATTATCACAGATACGGCGACCAGGCAGGCGATTTCACCTGACCATCAGTTGCCGGAAGACGCGCTTTGAAACGCCCATCTGTAGAAACCAAATTCAGCACAGATCCCATCCCCTGAGAAGAGCTGTAGATTACCATCGTGCCGTTAGGTGCCAGACTTGGCGTTTCATCCAGGAACGTTGACGACAGAACCTGTACGCCACCCGTCACCAGATCTTGTTTGGCAATGTGCTGCTGCCCGTTATTTGAGCTTACCATTACCATAAATTTACCGTCGCTGCTGACATCCGCATCCTGGTTTTGCGAACCTTCCCAGGTAATACGCTGCGCCGCACCGCCGTTAATGTTCATTTTATACACTTGCGGACGTCCAGCCTGGTCAGAGGTAAAGGCCAGAGTCTGGCTGTCCGGGAACCAGGTCGGCTCCGTATTGTTGCTACGCCCGTCCGTTATCTGACGAATCTGGCCGGAAGCAAGATCCATAACGTACAGGTTCAGACTTCCGGTTTTCGATAACGCGAACGCCAGTTTCGTCCCATCCGGCGAGAAGGCCGGCGCGCCGTTGTGACGCGGGAAGGACGCAACCTGACGCACTGCGCCGTTTGCCAGCGTCTGGATAACCAGCGCGGAGCGACCGCTTTCAAATGTCACGTAAGCCAGTTTTGAGCCGTCCGGAGACCACGCCGGAGACATCAACGGCTGCGGAGAACGGTGCACCACAAACTGATTGTAACCATCGTAATCCGACACACGCAGTTCATACGGGAACTGACCGCCATTAGTCTGTACCACATAGGCGATACGAGTACGGAACGCGCCCTTAATGCCCGTCAGTTTTTCAAAGACTTCGTCACTGGCGGTATGACCTGCATAACGCAGCCACTGCTTGTTCACTTTATAAGAATTTTGCGCCAGTACAGTCCCCGGCGCGCCGCCAGTGTCAACCAGCTGATAAGCAACATTGTAGGAACCGTCCGGATTCGGCGTTACCTGCCCAACGACGACGGCATCAATACCCAGCGCAGACCATGCGGTAGGCTGAACTTCCTGAGCGGTGGCTGGCTGCTGCGGCAGTCGGGACCGGTCTAACGGATTAAATTTACCGCTATTACGTAAATCTGCCGCCACGATGCCGCCGATATCTTCAGGCGCAGCGCCCGGCCCGGCCCATTTAAAAGGCACAACGCCAATCGGTCGCGCCGAGTCCACCCCCTGGGTGATCTCGATACGGACTTCTGCGTGCAGCACCGCCGCCCACAGCATCAGAAAACCAAATGCTACTCGTAATGCCTGCTTCATCATATCTCCCATACCTGGGCCTGCGACCCACGATAATTTAGCAGAATGTTAACAAACTCAAATACACAAAACCACCAGGACCAGTAACAACTCAACCGCTCCAACTTCCATAAAGAAAAGTATCTACAGTTTAAAGTCTAGTTTGGCATCCTTTATTTTCTCATAAACAGCCTGGCTTGGCGGTTTAGGAATTTTCGCGGTTTTTGCCGCCATTAACGCCGCCTGACAAAGCGCCGGATCGCCGCCCTCAGACGTAATGCTTTTTAATGAGCCATCCGGCGCCAGGCTAATATGCAAGACACATTGTTTGCCCTGATACAGGCTCGCATCATACAGACGGCTCTGAATGGCGACCTGAATCTGTTTCGCGTAGGCGCTGATATCAGCGCCTGTCGCCCCACCGTTAGCGCCCGATGTACCGCTATCTTTCGATGGCTGACCATTCCCTTTCGCGCCGCCGCCGGTTTTCGGCGCATTCTTACCCGAGCTGAGATCGCCAAGCAGATCGTCGACGCCTTCTGCGGCGGCCGCTTTTTCGGCAGCCGCTTTCTTCTTAGCGTCCGCCGCTGCTTTCGCCGCCGCGGCATCCGCTTTCTTCTTCGCCTCCGCCGCCGCTTTCGCCGCTTCGGCTTCCGCTTTCTTCTTCGCCTCCGCCGCCGCTTTCGCCGCTTCGGCTTCCGCTTTCTTCTTCGCGTCCGCTGCCGCTTTTACCGCCTCGGCTTCCGCTTTCTTCTTCGCGTCCGCCGCCGCTTTCGCCGCCTCGGCCTCCGCTTTCTTCTTCGCGTCCGCCGCCGCTTTCGCCGCTTCGGCCTCCGCTTTTTTCTTCGCGTCCGCCGCCGCTTTCGCCGCTTCTTCGGCCTGTTGCTGCTGCTGTTGCGCCAGTTTTGCCGCTTCTTCAGCCTGCTTTTGCTGCTCCTGAGCCGCTAAACGTTCTTTCTCAAGTTGTTTCAACCGCTCCTGTTCGGCAGCCTGCTTCTGCTGCAGCTCCTCTGCTTGCTGCTGTTGCAGCTTTTTACGCTCTTCTTCCGCGCGTCTGGCGCTGGCCTGTTGATCCTGCTGACGGTTGTACTGCTGCACAACGGCGCCAGGATCGACCATCACCGCGTCGATAGCGGAACCACCGCCGCCGCCGGCAGAAGCCTCTATATGCTCATCAAACGAACTCCAGATCAGCACTGCAAATAAGATGATATGCAGCACGGCTGAAATAATTATCGCCCGTTTGAGCTTGTCGTTTTGTTCGGTTGCCTTTGACACTCTCGGTTCCCAAAAAACTGTTCGCCTGTTACTCGCCGTCTTTCAAGCCAACGGGACGCAGACTTCAGATTGGCTGCGTCATTAAGCCAACCGATTTTACGCCCGCGCTGTGTAACAAGTTCAGCGCTTTAATTATTTCATCGTACGGCACCTCTTTCGCGCCGCCGATTAAAAAGACTGTTTTCGGATTAGCCTGCAGATGACGCTTTACTTCTGCGATCACCTGTTCAGACGGCAGTTGATCCATTCGATCTTTATCAACCACTACGCTGTATTGCCCTACTCCGGAAACCTCAATAATGACCGGTGGATCGTCGTTACTACTGACCGCCTGCGACTGATTCGCCTCCGGCAAGTCGACCTCCACGCTCTGGGTAATGATCGGCGCGGTTGCCATAAAGATCAGCAGCAACACCAACAGTACGTCGAGTAGCGGTACAATATTGATTTCGGACTTAAGTTCGCGACGACCTCGTCCACGCGTTCTGGCCATGGCTTACCCCTTGTTGCTTTCGCTTACGGTAAACGCCTGGCGGTGCAGAATCGCGGTGAACTCTTCCATAAAGTTGTCGTAATTCAGTTCCAGCTTGTTCACGCGCTGATTCAGTCGGTTGTAAGCCATAACCGCAGGGATGGCGGCAAACAGACCAATCGCCGTGGCAATCAATGCTTCGGCAATACCCGGCGCAACCATTTGCAGAGTCGCCTGTTTCACCGCGCCCAGGGCGATAAACGCATGCATAATCCCCCATACGGTGCCAAACAGACCGATATAAGGACTGATTGAGCCTACCGTGCCAAGAAACGGGATATGCGTTTCCAGCGTTTCCAGCTCTCGGTTCATGGAGATGCGCATCGCACGCGACGCCCCCTCTACCACTGCCTCCGGCGCATGGCTGTTGGCGCGATGGAGCCGGACAAACTCTTTGAACCCGCTATAAAAGATTTGTTCCGAGCCCGACAGACTATCGCGCCTCCCCTGGCTTTCCTGGTACAGACGCGATAGTTCGATTCCGGACCAGAATTTATCTTCAAACGCTTCCGCCTCACGCGCAGCGGCGTTCAGAATACGCGTTCGCTGGATAATGATGGCCCAGGATGCTATTGAAAAACCAATCAAAATCAACATGATAAGTTTAACCAGAAGGCTTGCCTTCAGGAACAAATCAAGGATATTCATGTCAGTCACTGCTTAAACTCCGCGACAATAGACTTAGGAAGCGCACGAGGCTTCATTTTGAGTGGATCAACGCAAACAATCAGAACCTCTGCTTCATTTAGCAGCGTGTTCTCTGCGTTGACAATGCGTTGCGTGAAAACCAAAGCGGTGCCACGCATTGACGTAATTTCTGTTTGAACTTCAAGCATATCGTCGAGCCGCGCAGGCGCATAGTATTCCAGCGTCATCTTGCGCACCACAAAGGCGACCCGCTCCGCCAGCAGCACCTGTTGGCTGAAGTGATGGTGACGCAGCATCTCCGTGCGCGCTCTTTCATAAAAAGCGACATAGCTGGCGTGATAAACCACACCGCCGGCGTCCGTGTCTTCGTAATAAACTCGAATTGGCCATCGAAACATATACTTATTCATCCCTGCAGCCTCTTTATTGGCGTCATCCGCTTGCCGCCGTAATGCCTCAAGAATGCCGTTGTATATCGCCTTGTATTCACTTTACATCCCGGTAATGCAACAAAAGTAGAGCTTTTAAACGTTGCTACTATACGCGTGGGAATGAGGCTTGGGAATGGGGGGAAGTTAAGGGAGAGTAAAAATATATGGGCTTATGCAAGCCCCTATATTTTTAAGGAGGTTTCTTATTCACAAGAAGAAGAAAATCAGGCCGACGATAAGGACGATATCCGCAAGGAGCGGACAAAAAATCCCTTGCCAGTGTACGGATTCAGGGCGAAAACCCACGCCGTGGATTATGCCTGCGCAAACCGCCCACATCAGCAATAATCCGTGCCAGATTTCAAGCGTGCTGGTCCTGGCGGCAAACCGTGACGGGTCCCAGAACATACATCCTGCCAGCACTATCGCCATCACGAAGGAAAGCGCCCTTAACGGGCGCTTGTCCATTACCGCATACAGTTTTGCGATAATATGGGTCATTAGCTTTCTTCTTGACCGGTTTTACCCGCTTCAACGTGCTCAAGCGCCAGGGCGGTAATGATCCCGAATGCACAGGCAAGAAGCGTTCCCAGAATCCATGCGAAATACCACATTTTAAGCTCCTTACTTAGTACAGAGAGTGGGTGTTGCTTTCAATATGTTCTTTAGTGATACGACCGAACATTTTCCAGTAACACCAGCTGGTGTAGATCAGAATGATCGGTACGAACACCGCCGCAACCCAGGTCATCAGGTTCAGCGTCATCTGGCTGGATGTCGCATCCCACATGGTCAGGCTGGCATTCATCATCGTGCTGGACGGCATCACAAATGGGAACATAGCGATACCCGCCGTCAGAATAATGCAGGCCAGGGTCAGCGAAGAGAACAGGAATGCCCACGCGCCTTTCTCCATACGGGAAGTCAGGATAGTCAGCAGCGGCAGAACCACGCCCAGAGCCGGAACCAACCACAGGATCGGAGCATTATTAAAGTTCACCAGCCAGGCGCCAGCTTCACGCGCCACTTCTTTAGTCAGCGGGTTAGAGGCGGCATGATGGTCAATCGCGGATGTCACGACATAACCATCAATACCATACATTACCCAAACGCCCGCCAGCGCAAAGCACACTAATGTCACCAGCGCCGCAATCTGCGAGGTGGCGCGCGCGCGCAGGTGCAGTTCGCCAACGGTGCGCATTTGCAGGTAAGTCGCCCCCTGCGTGATGATCATCCCTACGCTTACGATACCCGCCAGCAGACCAAACGGGTTCAGCAACTGGAAGAAGTTACCGGTGTAGTACAGACGCAGATACTCATCCACGTGGAACGGTACGCCCTGCAACAGGTTGCCAAAGGCCACGCCAATCACCAGCGGCGGCACAAAGCTACCGATGAACACGCCCCAGTCCCACATGTTGCGCCAGCGCGGGTCCTCAATCTTGGAACGGTAATCAAAACCGACCGGACGGAAGAACAAAGACGCCAGCACCAGGATCATCGCTACATAGAAACCGGAGAACGCCGCGGCGTAAACCATCGGCCAGGCAGCAAACAACGCACCGCCCGCGGTGATCAACCACACCTGGTTACCGTCCCAGTGTGGGGCGATAGAGTTAATCATAATTCGACGTTCGGTGTCGTTACGACCGAGGAAACGGGTGAGCATCCCCACCCCCATGTCGAACCCATCGGTGACGGCGAAACCAATTAGCAAAATGCCAACCAGCAGCCACCAGATAAAACGTAGTACTTCATAATCGATCATTTGACGACTCCTGTCTTAGCGTGCCGGCTGAGAAGTCACGGTGGACTGCTCAAAGTGATAGCGACCGGTTTTCAGGCTGCTTGGGCCAAGGCGTGCAAATTTGAACATCAGGAACAATTCTGCCACCAGGAACAGGGTATACAGGCAGCAAATCAGGAACATGGAGAACAGCAGATCGCCCACGGTCAGCGATGAGTTCGCCACGGCTGTCGGCAACACTTCGCCGATCGCCCACGGCTGACGACCATACTCGGCGACGAACCAACCTGCTTCAACCGCAATCCACGGCAGTGGAATACCGTACAGCGCCGCGCGCAACAGCCATTTTTTCTCACCGATGCGGTTACGAATCACGCTCCAGAAGGAAAGTGCGATGATCGCCAGCAGCAGGAAGCCGCACGCCACCATGATACGGAAAGCGAAGTACAGCGGCGCAACGCGAGGAATGGAATCTTTCGTCGCTTGCTGGATCTGCGCTTCGGTCGCGTCAGTCACATTAGGCGTATAGCGTTTCAGCAGCAGGCCGTAACCGAGATCTTTCTTCATGCTGTTAAACTGGTCGCGAACAGCCTGGTCGGTAGAACCGGCGCGCAGCTGCTCCAGCAGTTCATAGGCTTTCATCCCGTTACGGATACGCTCTTCATGCTGAACCATGAGATCTTTCAGACCAATAACCGGCGTGTCCACGGAACGCGTAGCGATAATGCCGAGCGCATAAGGGATCTGAATCGCCAGATGGTTTTCCTGTTTGTCCTGGTCAGGAATGCCGAACAGGGTAAAGGAGGCCGGAGCAGGTTGCGTTTCCCATTCTGCTTCAATCGCAGCGAGCTTGGTTTTCTGCACGTCGCCCATTTCGTAACCGGATTCGTCACCGAGTACGATAACGGACAGTACGGCAGCCATACCGAAGCTGGCAGCAATAGCAAAGGAGCGTTTAGCAAAGGCGAAGTCACGACCTTTCAGCATGTAGTAAGCGCTGATACCGAGGATGAACATCGCGCCGGTGACATAGCCGGACGCCACAGTGTGAACAAATTTCACCTGTGCTACCGGGTTCAGCACCAGTTCAGAGAAGCTCACCATTTCCATACGCATGGTTTCGAAATTGAAATCCGCAGCGATTGGGTTTTGCATCCAGCCGTTCGCTACCAGAATCCACAACGCGGAGAGGTTGGACCCCAGAGCCACCAGCCAGGTGACGCACATATGCTGAACTTTACTCAGACGATCCCAGCCGAAGAAGAACAGACCTACAAAGGTGGATTCGAGGAAGAAGGCCATCAAACCTTCGATGGCCAGCGGCGCACCGAAGATGTCCCCAACATAGTGGGAGTAGTACGACCAGTTTGTCCCGAACTGGAACTCCATGGTCAAACCGGTAGCCACACCCAGAGCAAAGTTGATACCAAACAACTTGCCCCAGAACTTGGTCATATCTTTATAAATCTGTTTGCCGGAAAGGACGTATACCGTTTCCATAATGGCCAGCAGGAACGCCATACCGAGCGTTAGCGGCACAAACAGGAAGTGGTACATCGCGGTCAAGGCAAACTGTAAGCGCGACAGTTCGACTATATCTAACATCATGACTCCTTGCTCATCGCATGAAGACTCCGAGAGTGAACCCCGTTAGAAAGGGTCACACGCATGCCCCAATACAAATTTATTTGCGGCCTTCCATCGTACTATCCCCTCGGGAAGGAAACAGTAATGATGAAAGGTTACAAACATGTTAATAAAAAACCCAAATTGATCCCGCAAATATATTACGCCGTAAAACCCTTACAATAAACAGGTTTTTAGTGGGTCAGATTTGCTTTTTTCGACAGCGATCAATTTATGGCTAATCTATCGCTTTTCAGGGAATTTGATCACGGACAATTTAACCAGTTTTGATGCTCTTTTCCAACATTTAAATATTGATTAAAATCAATTTTTGAAGTTAATGTTAATAATGTTTATTCATTGAATGCATGGTGAATTTTTTGTTAACTTTTTGTTTTTGCAAAGAGTAATTTCAAACCCCCTGTAAAAAGAGGCTTATTCGATAAGGCTAAACATTTTGTGCGTTTTTTACTGCCCCGCATCCCGTAAAAAACATTCCACATTGATGTTCAATTATTGCTAAATAGCTCACAGATTTTTTCTGCAGATTATCAACACTTATTATTTTATACATTTAGTCTATTTTTATTTTACTTATAATTAACACCGCAAAGAAACTATCTCATTGCACACGCGCCATCATCCCACCGGGATTACCCTGCCCCAACTTCCCTTTCCCGACGACTAACGGCCAGGATCATCTTGCCAGGTTATCGCCTTAATTATCGCTAATAAGCTTTCCAGATAGCCAGAAACAAACATTTTATTCGCTAATTTTTCTTTATTTCAATAACACCGTATTTGCCTCTCTATAATTATTATAGTGAAGATTCTGTTATCACCTTCACAGATTTACCCTCAATTTCTACGTCACTCATAGTAATAATTCTGTTTATTCGCAGCCATAAATACCCTTTAAACATGATTAATCACGAACGAATAGTGCCAATAAGTTCTTAATAATTTTTAAAGTTAACCTCTTTTAACCAGCAAAAGTTCATATGATTTATTAAACGATATCTTTAATACTTCATGGAAATAATGTCGGTACTCTTATGATTAAAATAGCTGTTTTATTCTGCTATTAAACAAGCAGTCTGTGTAAGCGCGATACATCTGAGGAGACATGTAGTTCGCGCTCAGGCAAACATGCGCGGCCACAGAGTCAAGCGTCAATTTACTATAGAGGTTAGCGTCAACATAGTGTAATGCTGCGATGCGTTTTTTTCATGGCGGAAAGCGCATAATCCGTCTCCAGTGAGGTCGGCAGGTCTTTCACTAAGACAGCATCTGTATTTGCTGAAAAAGAGTTAACCAGCAATCTGAGTAAATTTACTGCCGCTGCCAGACGGTTATTATCAATTATTTTTAGACTCCACCATGTTTTTTTAATGAGGCATCATTTTCCTATAGTTCAATATTTACAAAGCCAATAATTTTATATCCCGGATGCTTCACCCGTACTTTGCCACAAACAATAAAGCCATAAAAAAGGCCACCGTAAAGGTGGCCAACCATGTCGAAAACGGACATTTATCTGTTCCCGCAGGAACAGCGAGTTTTATTTTATAATTGCTTTCAGCGCTTCGCCGATATCGGCCAGGCTGCGAACGGTTTTCACGCCCGCGGCTTCCAGCGCGGCGAATTTTTCATCCGCAGTGCCTTTACCACCGGCAATGATGGCGCCAGCGTGGCCCATACGCTTGCCTTTCGGCGCGGTAACACCCGCGATATAGCCAACAACCGGCTTGGTCACGTGGTCTTTAATATAAGCCGCCGCTTCTTCTTCTGCGCTACCGCCGATCTCGCCGATCATCACGATCGCTTCAGTCTGCGGATCTTCCTGGAACAATTTCAGGATGTCGATGAAGTTAGAGCCCGGAATCGGGTCACCGCCGATACCCACGCAGGTGGACTGGCCGAAACCGTAGTCGGTGGTCTGCTTAACCGCTTCATAGGTCAGCGTGCCGGAACGGGAAACGATACCCACTTTACCCGGCTTATGAATGTGACCCGGCATGATGCCGATTTTGCATTCGCCCGGGGTGATCACACCTGGGCAGTTCGGGCCGATCATGCGTACGCCCGCTTCGTCCAGCTTCACTTTCACGGTCAGCATATCCAGCGTCGGAATACCTTCGGTGATGGTGATAATCAGTTTGATGCCTGCGTCGATCGCTTCCAGAATGGAGTCTTTGCAGAACGGCGCCGGCACGTAGACAACGGATGCGGTCGCACCGGTAGCTTCTACCGCTTCGCGCACGGTGTTGAACACCGGCAGACCCAGATGCGTGGTGCCGCCTTTGCCCGGCGTTACGCCGCCGACCATCTGCGTACCGTAAGCAATCGCCTGTTCGGAGTGGAAAGTCCCCTGGCTACCGGTGAAGCCCTGGCAGATAACCTTGGTATCTTTATTAATTAAAACGGACATTATTTCCCCTCCACTGCGGCAACAACCTGCTGAGCTGCATCCGTCAGACTTTTCGCTGCAATAATATTCAGGCCACTGTCAGCCAGTTTCTTCGCGCCGAGTTCGGCGTTGTTGCCTTCCAGACGCACCACCACCGGAACGTTAACGCCCACTTCTTCCACCGCGCCGATGATACCGTCGGCAATCAGGTCACAACGGACGATACCGCCGAAGATGTTAACCAGAACCGCTTTCACGTTGTCATCCGAGAGGATAATTTTAAACGCTTCGGTGACGCGCTCTTTGGTTGCGCCGCCGCCTACGTCAAGGAAGTTAGCCGGTTCGCCGCCATGCAGCTTAACGATGTCCATGGTGCCCATCGCCAGGCCCGCGCCGTTCACCATGCAACCGATGTTGCCGTCCAGCGCGACGTAGTTCAGTTCCCACTGCGCCGCCTGCGCTTCACGCGGGTCTTCCTGAGACTGGTCGCGCATTTCACGCAGATCCGGCTGGCGGAACAGCGCGTTGCCGTCAGCGCCCAGCTTGCCGTCGAGGCAAATCAGATCGCCCTGCTTAGTGATCACCAGCGGATTAATTTCGATCAGCGCCAGGTCGCGCTCAAGGAAAATGGTTGCCAGGCCCATAAAGATTTTGGTGAACTGCTGCACCAGTTTACCTTCCAGACCCAATTTGAACGCTAGCTCCCGCCCCTGATACGGCATCGGGCCGGTCAGCGGATCGAGCGCGACTTTATGGATCAGATGCGGGGTTTCCTCCGCGACTTTTTCGATCTCTACGCCGCCTTCGGTAGACGCCATAAAGACCACGCGACGAGAACTACGGTCAACCACCGCGCCGAGATACAGTTCTTTGTCGATGTCGGTCGCCGCTTCAACCAGAATCTGGTTTACCGGTTGGCCATTAGCGTCTGTTTGATAGGTCACCAGACGTTTGCCCAGCCAGTTTTCCGCAAAGGCGCGAATCTCTTCCTTGCTTTTTACTACCTTCACACCGCCCGCTTTGCCGCGGCCGCCAGCGTGAACCTGACATTTCACTACCCACGGGCCGGCACCGATTTTAGACGCGGCTTCTTCGGCTTCACGCGGAGTAGTACAGGCATAACCCACCGGCGCCGGTAAGCCATAGCGGGCAAAAAGTTGTTTTGCCTGATATTCATGTAAGTTCATGTGTTCTGTCCATCCTTCAGGTAATCGTTATCTTTAGACCTGTAGGCCTGAAAGCTGCGCGCCATCAGGCATTACACCATCGCCGGATGGCGGCGTGAACGCCTTATCCGGCCTACAGGTAGCAGGTGATGCTCTTGCTGACTACACGTCCAACAGCAGACGGGTCGGATCTTCCAGCAACTCTTTGATGGTGACCAGGAAGCCCACGGATTCACGACCATCGATCAGGCGATGATCGTAAGAGAGCGCCAAGTACATCATCGGCAGGATTTCCACCTTGCCATCCACCGCCATCGGCCTGTCTTTAATAGCATGCATTCCCAGAATCGCGCTCTGCGGCGGGTTGATGATCGGGGTAGACATCAGCGAACCGAATACGCCGCCGTTGGTAATGGTAAAGTTACCACCGGTCAGATCTTCTACGGTCAGCTTGCCGTCGCGGCCTTTGACAGCCAGTTCTTTAATTTTTTTCTCGATGTCAGCCATGCCCAGCGTATCCACGTCACGCAGGACCGGCGTGACCAGGCCGCGCGGCGTAGACACCGCCATGCTCACATCAAAGTAGTTGTGATACACCACGTCATCGCCGTCGATAGAGGCGTTCACTTCCGGATAACGCTTCAGCGCTTCCACTACCGCTTTCACGTAGAAGGACATAAAGCCCAGGCGGATACCATGACGTTTTTCAAACACTTCGCCATACTGCTTACGCAAATCCATAATCGGCTTCATGTTGACTTCATTGAAGGTCGTCAGCATGGCGGTGGAATTTTTCGCTTCCAGCAGACGCTCGGCCACGCGCTTGCGCAGGCGGGTCATTGGCACGCGTTTTTCGCCGCGCGCGCCCAGAGCGGGTTGCGCTGCAGGTTCAACAGCGGGTGCTTTAGACTCGCCTTTCGCCAGATGTTTTTCCACATCTTCACGGGTCAGACGCCCACCCACACCAGTGCCTTTAATGGCGCTGGCTTCCAGATTGTGTTCAGCCAGCAGGCGACGGATCGCCGGGCTGAGCGCATCGTTGTTTTGTTCTTCCAGCGAAGCCTGCTGGCACTGTGCCGGCGTAGACGCTTTCTCTTCAGATTTCGCGCTGGTCTCTTTACCCGCGCTGTTGCCTTCACGCAGGCGACCCAGGATCTGGCGAGAGGTGACAGTCGTCCCCTCCTCTTCCAGAACCGCATCCAGAATGCCGTCCGCTGATGCCGGTACTTCCAGTACCACTTTGTCAGTTTCGATTTCTACCAGCACTTCGTCACGAACAACCGCATCGCCCGGTTTTTTATGCCAGGTGGCGACGGTCGCGTCCGCTACGGACTCAGGCAGGTCGGGAACAAGAATATCTACGCTACTCATTATTTATCCTTTATTTAATCGACGTTCAGCGCGTCATTAACCAGATCTTGTTGCTGTTTCTGGTGAACGGACATATACCCTACCGCCGGAGAGGCGGAGGCCGGGCGACCTGCATAACGCAGAGCGGCCCCAAACGGAATCACTTCACGGAAATGATGCTGGCTGCAGTACCATGCGCCCTGGTTGAGCGGCTCTTCCTGGCACCAGACAAAATCATGGACGTGAGCGTATGGTTGCAGCGCTTCCTGCACCGCTTTATGCGGGAACGGATAGAGCTGTTCGATGCGCACGATAGCGACATCTTTCTGGTCGTTTTTGCGACGTTGTTCCAGCAGGTCGTAATAAACCTTACCAGAACACATTACCACGCGTTTTACGGCTTTAGGGTCCAGCTCGTCAATTTCGCCAATGGCCGGCTGGAAGGAACCGTTCGCCAGTTCATCAAGCGTGGAAACCGCCAGCGGGTGACGCAGCAGCGATTTCGGCGACATCACCACCAGCGGACGACGCATCCCGCGCAGCGCCTGACGGCGCAGCATATGGTAGACCTGCGCCGGGGTGGACGGCACGCAAACCTGCATATTCTGCTCGGCGCAAAGTTGCAGATAACGTTCCAGACGCGCGGAAGAGTGCTCCGGCCCCTGCCCTTCATAGCCGTGCGGCAACAGCATCACCAGACCGCACATCCGGCCCCATTTCTGCTCGCCGGAGGAGATGAACTGGTCAATCACTACCTGCGCGCCGTTGGCAAAATCGCCAAACTGCGCTTCCCAGATAGTCAGGGTACGTGGTTCCGCCGTGGCATAACCGTATTCAAAAGCCAGTACCGCTTCTTCAGACAGCACGGAGTCCCAGACTTTAAACTGTCCCTGACCGCTGTGAATATGCTGCAACGGCGTATACGTTGAGCCGTTCGTCTGGTTGTGGATCACCGCATGACGATGGAAGAAGGTGCCGCGACCGGAGTCTTCCCCGGACAGGCGCACCGGAATGCCTTCATCGACCAGCGTGGCGTAAGCCAGATTTTCCGCGCCGCCCCAGTCAAACAATTTCTCGCCTGCCGCCATTGCCTGACGGTCGCCATAAATTTTCGCCACGCGAGACTGCATTTCAATGGCTTCCGGCACAGTGCTGATACGTTTTGCCAGCTCCTGCAGACGCTTCATTTCTACCTTGTTCGGGTATGCTTCATCCCATTCGTGGTTTAGATACGGCGACCAGGTGAACGAGTGCATATTCATCGGACGCCACTCTTTCACCACGCATTCGCCTGCATCCAGCGCATCGCGATAGAGGTTAACCATTTCGGTGGCATCTTCCAGCGTCGCGACTTTGTCCGCTTCCAGCTTGTCGGCGTAGATTTTACGCGGCGTCGGATGCTTTTTAATTTTCTGGTACATCAGCGGCTGGGTTGCGCTTGGCTCGTCGGCTTCGTTGTGGCCGTGACGGCGGTAGCACACCAGATCGATGAACACATCGCGTTTAAAGGTGTTACGGAAGTCCAGCGCCAGACGGGTCACAAAAGCGACGGCTTCCGGATCGTCCGCATTGACGTGGAAAATCGGCGCCTGGACCATTTTACCGATATCGGTGCAGTAAGGCGTTGAACGCGCATCCAGTGGGTTAGAGGTGGTGAAGCCCACCTGGTTGTTGATAACGATACGTACCGTACCGCCCACTTCGTAACCGCGCGCTTTCGACATGTTCAGGGTTTCCTGAACCACGCCCTGGCCGGTCACCGCGGCGTCGCCGTGAATAGTGATCGGCAACACTTTGTTGCTGCTCGGTTCGTCCAGTCGGTCCAGACGGGCACGCACGGAGCCCATCACCACCGGGCTCACAATTTCCAGGTGCGATGGGTTAAACGCCAGCGCCAGGTGAACCAGACCGCCTTCGGTTTCGATATCTGACGAGAAGCCCATGTGATACTTCACGTCGCCGGTACCCAGATGTTCTTTATGTTTACCGGCAAACTCGTCGAACAGATCCTGCGGTTTTTTACCCAGTACGTTGATCAGCACGTTCAGGCGACCGCGGTGCGCCATCCCCAGCACCACTTCGCGAGTTCCGCTGTTACCCGCATGGCGAACCATCTCTTTCAGCATGGGTATCAGCGCATCTCCCCCCTCAAGCGAGAAACGTTTCGCACCCGGGAATTTGGCACCCAGATAACGTTCCAGCCCTTCAGCGGCGGTCAGTTCGTTCAGGAAACGTTTTTTCTCGTCAGCGCTAAAGGCCGCACGACCGGATTCGATGCGCTGTTGGATCCAGCGTTTCTCTTCGGTGCTGGTGATGTGCATATACTCAGCGCCAATCGGGCCGCAGTAGGTCTGTTTGAGCGCGTCGAGCAGCTCGCCCAGCTTCATCGTCTCTTTGCCGCTGGCAAAGGAGCCGACATTGAAGGTTTCCTGGAAATCGGCCTCGGTCAAATCATGGAAAGAAGGGTCCAGATCCGCCACGCGTTCTTGTTTCCACAGTCCCAGCGGATCGAGGTTTGCATGCTGATGGCCACGGAAACGATAAGCGTTGATAAGCTGCAGGACTTTAACCTGCTTCACATTGGTGTCAGGGTCGGAAATCGTAGAAGAGTGACGTGAGCCAGCCAACGCCTGCCGCCGGAAATATTCACGTGTTTTTGAATGGAGTTGATCCGGTTTGACTCCGGTACCAGGTAACTGCTGGAACGTCAAACGCCAGTTAGCGTCTACCGAGTCAGGATCGGTTAAGAAGTCTTCATAGAGCTGTTCTATCCAGCTCTGATTCGAACCAGAGAGGTAAGAAGAGTCCAACCAGGCTTTCAAAGCGCTGTTCTGCATCGTGATCCCTTAAGCATCTTTTCTGCTTATTTAATACTCTAAATAGGTCACGTTTCAGGAAGGCGGCAAGCTTGCGAATCCCTGGGAGCTTACATCCAGTAAGTGACCGGGGTGAGCAAGTGCAGCCAACGCACATGCAACGTGAACTATGACGAGTATTTCGCCGTGGATACTAACCACGCATACGCCGTATGCGTGCCGGGGTTCACTTGTTGCGGACTGTCGTGTCATCTGCGTCCGCTAAGGAACCTTTAAAAACTGTCTAATAATCTTCGCTGTTCAGGCTACGACTGCGTTGCGGCCTTCGCTCACTCCGGTCACATAGTTAACTATGCTCCCGAAGATTCGTTCAGACCGCGCCTTGTCTCGCTCTGAACATCTCGATTATTACTAATCATATGGCAGTTTTTAGAGGTTTCCTGCACTTCTATTGCCCGATGGCGCCTGGCTTATCAGGCCTACAGAATACGTAACCTGTAGGCCGGATAAGACGGTACGTCGCCATCCGGCAACCACTACAACTACTTATGCGCTACGCTGCAACAGCATCGACTTAATATGGCCGATAGCGCGCGTCGGGTTCAGTCCCTTAGGACATACACTGACGCAGTTCATAATGCTGTGACAGCGGAATACGCTGAATGCATCGCTCATCCCTTCCAGACGACTGTCGGTCTCGGTATCACGACTATCGATCAGGAATCGATACGCCGCGAGCAGCCCCGCCGGACCGATAAACTTATCCGGGTTCCACCAGAATGACGGGCAGGATGTTGAGCAACAGGCGCAAAGAATACATTCATACAGCCCATCGAGTTTTTCACGCTGCTCCGGCATCTGCAGATGCTCACGAGCCGGTGGATTTTGCCCATTATTCAATAAGTAAGGCTTAATCTTCTCATATTGTGCGTAGAATTGCCCCATGTCTACCACCAAATCGCGGATCACCGGCAAACCGGGCAGCGGGCGAATCACAATCTTCTTACCCGGCTGAGTCAGCGCCGAAATAGGGGTAATACAGGCCAGACCATTCTTACCGTTCATATTCAAACCATCAGAACCGCACACACCTTCGCGGCAGGAACGGCGGAAAGAAAGGCTGGGATCTTTTTCTTTAAGCTGGATTAACGCATCCAGCAGCATCATGTCGCGCCCTTCTTCGCCTTCCAGGGTGTAATCCTGCATACGCGGAGCGTTATCGACATCCGGGTTATAACGATAAATCGAAAATTCGAGTTTCATCATCCTGTCTCCGCAATTAATAAGTACGAATCTTCGGCGGGAACGCCGGACGCAGTTTCGGCTCCATATTGACGCTTCGGCGCGTCATGGATTCCGTTTGCGGCTGATACAGGGTATGACACAACCAGTTGGCATCATCACGCTCCGGGAAATCGAAGCGGCTATGCGCGCCGCGGCTTTCCGTTCGGAAGTTGGCTGATACGGCAGTGGCGTAGGCGGTTTCCATCAGGTTATCCAGCTCCAGACACTCAACACGCTGGGTATTAAACTCGCTGGACGTGTCATCCAGACGGGCGTTTTTCAGACGCTCGCGGATCACTTTCAACTGCTCAAGCCCTTTCGCCATCGCGTCGCCTTCACGGAATACGGAGAAGTTATGCTGCATACACTCCTGCAACGCTTTGCGGATAGCCACCGGATCTTCGCCATTGCGGTTATTGTTCCAGCGATTCAGGCGCTCCAGAGAACCTTCAACGTCAGACTCGCTGGCGTCGCGCAGCACGCCCTGCTCGGCGATGGATTCCTGTAAATGCAGCCCCGCCGCGCGGCCAAAGACCACCAGATCCAGCAGTGAGTTACCGCCCAGACGGTTGGCGCCGTGAACCGATACACAGGCGATTTCGCCTACCGCAAACAGCCCCGGAATGACCACGTCTTCGCCCTGCTCGTTCACGGTCAGCGCCTGACCGGTCACTTTAGTCGGAATACCGCCCATCATGTAGTGGCAGGTCGGGATAACCGGAATCGGCTCTTTCACCGGGTCAACGTGGGCGAAAGTACGGGACAGCTCCAGGATACCCGGCAGGCGAGATTCCAGCACCTCTTTACCCAGGTGATCCAGTTTCAGTTTAGCGTGCGGCCCCCACGGACCATCACAGCCGCGGCCTTCACGGATTTCGATCATGATGGAACGCGCCACCACGTCACGACCCGCCAGGTCTTTGGCATTCGGCGCATAACGCTCCATAAAGCGCTCGCCGTGTTTGTTCAGCAGGTAACCGCCTTCGCCGCGGCAGCCTTCTGTCACCAGCACGCCCGCCCCGGCGATGCCGGTCGGGTGGAACTGCCACATTTCCATGTCCTGCACCGGGACACCGGCACGCAGCGCCATACCGACACCGTCACCGGTGTTGATGTGAGCGTTGGTGGTGGACTGGTAGATACGGCCTGCGCCGCCGGTCGCCAGCACCGTCGCGCGGGCTTTGAAGTACACCACTTCACCGGTTTCGATGCACAGTGCGGTACACCCCACCACCGCGCCATCCTGGTTTTTCACCAGATCCAGCGCATACCATTCGGAGAAAATCGTGGTGTGGTTTTTCAAATTCTGTTGATACAACGTGTGCAGCAAGGCGTGACCGGTACGGTCAGCCGCCGCCGCGGTACGTGCCGCCTGCTCGCCGCCAAAGTTTTTCGACTGGCCGCCGAACGGGCGCTGATAGATACGTCCATCATCAAGACGGGAGAACGGTAGCCCCATGTGCTCCAGTTCCAGAATCGCTTCCGGTCCGGTCTTACACATATATTCGATAGCATCCTGGTCACCAATGTAGTCCGACCCTTTTACGGTATCGTACATGTGCCATTCCCAGTTATCTTCATGGGTATTGCCGAGCGCCACGGTGATACCGCCCTGCGCGGAAACGGTATGGGAACGGGTCGGGAAGACTTTCGAGAGCAGCGCACAGGTTTGGCCGCTCTGGGAAATTTGCAGCGCCGCGCGCATACCTGCGCCACCGGCACCAATCACAACAGCATCAAATTCTCTGACTGGCAGTTTCATTACACACCCCACACCACAACAAATCCATAGATGACGTAAACCACCAGCGCAACAACAATAACGAGTTGCAGTATCAGACGCACTGCCAGTGGTTTAACGTAGTCGGTTAACACCTGCCACATGCCGATCCAGGCATGAATCAAGATGGAAAAAAGCGCCAGCAGGGTGAAGACTTTGGTGAAGGCCGATGAGAAGAAACCGGTCCAGGCTTCAAAGGTCAGTTCGCCGCTCGTGGCGAAAAAACCCACCATGTAGATGATGTATAACGTCAGAACGATAGCGGTAGCACGGACCAGGATGAAGTCATGTACGCCATTGCGTCCTAATGCGGAGGCGTTGCTTACCATACGAGGACTCCTGCGAGAAGTGAAAGCACGACAGTGATAACAAAAGAGATTTTGGCAGAGCGTTGACCCGCTTCGAATGTTTCTTCCAGATAGCCAAAATCCATTAACATGTGACGAATTCCCACGATGACGTGATACGCCAGCGCGGTAAGGATGCCCCACATGATAAATTTAACGATGAAGCCGTCCATGATATCGGCGGCCTGCTGGAATCCTTCCGGAGAAGAGAGGCTGGTGCCCAGTAGCCACAGTAGTATGCCGACGGCGATGAAAGTAATCACACCGGATACGCGATGGAGAATGGACGCTATCGCTGTGATGGGGAACCGAATCGTTTGTAGATCCAGATTGACAGGTCTTTGTTTTTTCACATTTCTTATCATGAATAACGCCCACATGCTGTTCTTATTATTCCCTTAAGACTTCGGTTACAGAGGTGAATCTACCTGTAGCCAGAAAGACGACGGGATTTCCTTCCTCCGGTCTGCGTGCGGGTCAGACAGCGTCCTTTCTATAACTGCGCGTCATGTAAAACACTGCTTCCAGTAGCTAAAACGACACGTTACAACGCTGGGTGGCTCGGGATTGCAGGGTATTCCGGAGACCTGGCGGCAGTATAGGACGTTCACAAAATCATTACAATTAACCTACATATAGTTTGTCGGGTTTTATCCTGAACAGTGACACAGGTCACGATAACAACATTTTTTTAATTTTCAATCATCTGATTTGACAAACATTAAACAAAATTGTTACAAACGACACCAGAAAAAGCATATAATGCGTAAAAGTTATGGGGTCACTCTTTCACCTGTTAATAAGTTATGTAACAGTACAATGATATTGACCCATTCTTTCAGGACAGTTATTAGTGATAGACAGGTTACATTACTCGGATTGCTACGTTCCTGATTTGCTGCTAATTCGAAATTAATCAAGCCGTTACCTGCAAGCGCCCATTGCTCTGTACCCAGGTCATCCCCTCTTTCACAGAGCGGCGAGCCAAATAACAAACTGGTAACGGTTGATTGATGCATACACAGAATCTTCCCTGCACTAACGACGAGGAAGATGACGTGGAGAAGGCAAGTCTGAGTTCCGGCAGTCTTAAGCAATAAGGCGCTAAGGAGACCGTAAATGGCTGATACAAAGGCAAAAATCACCCTTACTGGTGACACTGCTATTGAACTGGATGTGCTAAAAGGTACACTCGGTCAAGATGTTATTGATATTCGTAGTCTCGGTTCAAAAGGAGTTTTTACTTTTGACCCTGGTTTCACCTCTACCGCATCCTGCGAATCTAAAATCACCTTCATCGACGGCGACGAAGGCATTTTGTTGCATCGCGGTTTCCCGATTGACCAGCTTGCTACCGATTCCAACTATCTGGAAGTCTGTTACATCCTGCTGTACGGCGAAAAACCGACGCAGGAAGAGTATGACGAGTTCAGAACGACAGTCACCCGCCATACGATGATCCATGAGCAAATCACTCGCCTGTTCCATGCTTTCCGTCGCGACTCACATCCGATGGCGGTAATGTGCGGGATCACTGGCGCGCTGGCGGCGTTCTACCACGACTCGCTGGATGTGAACAATCCGCGCCACCGTGAAATCGCGGCGTTCCGCCTGCTGTCCAAAATGCCGACCATGGCGGCGATGTGTTACAAATATTCCATCGGTCAGCCGTTTGTTTATCCGCGCAACGACCTTTCCTACGCCGGTAACTTCCTGAACATGATGTTCTCCACGCCGTGTGAAACCTATGAAGTGAATCCGGTACTGGAGCGCGCGATGGACCGTATTCTGATCCTGCACGCTGACCATGAGCAGAACGCCTCAACGTCAACGGTACGTACCGCAGGTTCAAGCGGCGCCAACCCATTCGCCTGCATTGCCGCCGGGATCGCCTCCCTGTGGGGACCCGCGCACGGCGGCGCCAACGAAGCCGCGCTGAAAATGCTGGAAGAAATCAGCTCTGTTAAACACATTCCGGAATTTGTTCGCCGTGCGAAAGACAAGAATGATTCTTTCCGCCTGATGGGCTTCGGTCACCGTGTTTACAAAAACTACGATCCGCGCGCCACCGTGATGCGTGAAACCTGCCATGAAGTGCTGAAAGAGCTGGGCACCAAAGATGATCTGCTGGAAGTGGCGATGGAGCTTGAGCACATTGCGCTCAACGACCCGTACTTCATCGAGAAGAAACTGTACCCGAACGTAGACTTCTACTCCGGCATCATTCTGAAAGCGATGGGCATTCCGTCCTCCATGTTCACCGTGATCTTCGCCATGGCGCGTACCGTTGGCTGGATTGCACACTGGAATGAAATGCACACTGACGGCATGAAAATCGCCCGTCCTCGTCAGCTGTATACCGGCTACGATAAACGCGATTTTAAATCGGCGCTGAAGCGTTAATTGACAACCGGATGGCGACGCAACCCTCGCCATCCGGTACATTTTCCCTTTTTTCTTATCCTCATTATTTTATTCTTACCCCGTTACTCTCTATGATTAATTAAGGTTTCGCTAAATATCATTCAGGGAGCATGGAATGCCGATTCTGCAGTGGTTTTTGTTGTTCCTGTTATCGCTGCTCATTTCCCTTATTTTTCTCTGGCTGCACCTTCCGGCGGCGATGCTGCTCGGTCCAATGATTGCGGGTATCGTGTTGAGTTTGCGAGGTAGTACGCTACAACTTCCGCGCGGTATTTTTCTCGCCGCGCAGGCGATTCTCGGCTGTATGATCGCCCAAAATCTAACCGGTTCGATATTGACCACCCTCGCCCTCTACTGGCCGGTCGTGCTTTTAGTGTTGCTGGTGACGCTGCTTTCCAGCGCGATAGTCGGCTGGCTGCTGGTACGCTACAGCTCGCTGCCCGGCAACACCGGCGCATGGGGGTCTTCGCCGGGCGGCGCGGCGGCAATGGTAGCGATGGCGCAAGATTACGGGGCGGATATCCGCCTGGTGGCGTTTATGCAGTATCTACGGGTACTGTTTGTGGCTGGCGCGGCGGTGCTGGTGACACGCCTGATACTCGGCGACAGCGCGGCAGCGGTCAGCCAACAGGTGATCTGGTTTCCACCGCTTAGCGGTAATTTATTGACGACGCTGCTATTAGCGATCGTGGCGGGCATTGCCGGTCGCCTGTTGCGTATCCCTTCCGGCACGATGCTGCTCCCCATGTTGGCAGGCGCGATTCTCCATTCGCAAGGCATCATTGAAATTGAATTACCCGAATGGCTGCTGGCCGTGGCGTATATGGCGATAGGCTGGCGTATTGGGCTGGGTTTTGACAGACAGGTGTTTTTTATGGCGCTGCGGCCATTGCCGCAAATCTTATTGTCAATTTTCGCGCTGATGGCGATTTGCGCCGCGATGGCGTGGGGAATGGCTTACTACATGCAGATTGATTTTATGACGGCTTATCTCGCCACCAGTCCCGGTGGTCTGGATACGGTTGCCGCGATCGCGGCAGGAAGCAGTGCCGATATGGCGCTCATCATGGCAATGCAAACCCTACGGCTGTTCAGCATTCTGTTAACTGGGCCAGCAGTGGCCCGTTTTATATCAACCTATGCGCCCAGACAACCTTTGTAGGGCTGATAAGCGTCGCGCCATCAGGCAATAGCCGCTCGCCGATGGCGGTTCCGGCTATTTCTGGCAATGCGGGCACCAGTAAAACGGGCGTGAGGACAGTGTTGTCTTTTCAATAATGCCGCCGCACCGCTCGCACGCTTCGCCGTCACGATGGAAAACCTTAAAGCGAAACAGTGCGCCATGATGCTTGTTTTCATCCGACTGACCGCGAGTCGTGTAGGACAGGCGCGGAATATCCAACAGCGCGTGAGAAAGCGCATTCAGTTGCGCCTCGTTGAGATCTTTCGCTTTATGCTGTCCGGTTAACCCTACCTGCCAGAGGATTTCAACGCGCAGATAATTCCCCAATCCCGCCAGAAAGGCCTGATCCAGCAACAGCCCAGAAAATTGTCGGTTGCGAAAACGCGGCGACAGCAATCGAACTTTAACCTCTTCCGGAGTGAGACGCGCGTCCAGCACATCCGGACCGACCCGCTGTAAAAAAGGGTGCGTCGTGAGCTGCTCTGCTGTCAGCATTTCGATATCAGACGCGCTATAAAGCAGAATAGTTTTATCCGCCGTTTGTAGCCTGACGCGCAATATACGCGTGGTCTGCGGTATTTCACCAGTATCGATCACCCGCCATACGCCATAGAGTTGGTTGTGGCTGTAGAGCGTCAGGCCATTTGAAAAGTGGGTCAATAACGCTTTTCCCCGCGTCTCTATCCGGGTAACAAGTTGACCGGTAAGCTGCGATTCATACGGTTTTAACTGTGCAAAGGCAAACCAGACATCGGTTAAGGGTTTGCCTTTGATTGCCGCCTCCAGATTATCCGCCGCACGACGAATTTCCGGGCCTTCAGGCATAATAATATCCTTTGTTAACAGTTGATTAATGGACTACACCGCCTCTGACTATCGGGAATGCACATCGAACGCCATAATGAATATCCACAGCCGTAATATAATAGCTTCAATCGTCGGGCTCTCAGGCAATAACGTGTATATTACGCGCATTGAACGCGGCGCGTAACCTGCGAGCGAATGCAAGCGCATACTCGCCGTCGCCATGAATGCACACCGTTTGCGCCGTGACAGTCGTCCACACGCCAGTAACGCTTTTCACTCTCCCGGCTTGTACCATATCCAGCGTTTGCGCCAGCGCCTGCTCTTCGTCGTGAATCAGCGCGCCAGGTTGCATGCGCGGCACCAGGCTACCGTCGGCCTGATAGCCGCGATCGGCAAACACCTCCTGCCGCGTCACCAGGCGATGGCGCTCACCGGCCCGGATCAGCTCACTTCCCGCCAGTCCAACCAGTATCAGTGACGGATCATAGTCGTGTACCGCTTTCGCAATCGCCTGTGCCAGATGGGGATCTTTCGCCGCCTGGTTATAGAGCATACCGTGCGGTTTGACATGGCGCATCACGCTGCCTTGCGCCTGAACAATCGCCCCCAGCGCGCCGATTTGGTACAGCGTCTGGGCGTATACCGTTTCCGGCGGCAAAGCCATCGCCGTCCGCCCAAAATTATCCCGATCCGGAAAGCTGGGATGCGCGCCGATCGCCACGCCGTTTTTCAGCGCCTCGCGCACGCTGGTCAGCATGGTTTGCGCATCACCGGCGTGAAAACCACAGGCGATATTGGCGGAGGAGACCAGCGTTAATAATTCGCTGTCGCTGGCGCAGCCTTCGCCCACATCCGCATTTAAATCAATGTTCATGCTGAAGCCGCCAGGTAAGCTGTTCCAGATAGCGCTGACGCTCGCGGCGCGCGTTGAGCGCCTCTTCCAGCGAACATTGCATAAAATGGATCGGTTGCCCTAGCGGGATCTGCGCCAGATGGTACATATCTGCCTCGATGATGCAGGCAATGCGCGGATAGCCGCCAGTTGTCTGGGCATCATTCATTAGCACAATAGGTTGGCCGTTGTAAGGCACCTGCACGACACCGGGCAGCAAACCGTGCGACAGCAGTTCGCGATCCGTTGTCCGCGTTAACGATTGTCCCTGCAAACGATAGCCCATGCGATTACTTTGCGGGCTGAGCTGCCATGGCGAACGCCAGAACGCTTCTTGCGAGGCGCGATCGAACTCACGGTATTCCGGCCCCGGTAGCGCACGGATGCGATTCCCCCACAGTAACTGCTTCACGCCCTGCGGCCCGCTAAACTGTCGCGATGGTTTACCCGTCGCCAGCCGATCGCCATCTTTTAGCAGCCGTCCTTCCAGCCCACCGATGCCGGACTTCAGATCGGTACTACACGATCCCATCACCTCCGGCACAGCAATACCGCCCGCCACCGCCAGATAGCTACGCATCCCGTGAAGCGGTCGATGCAGCGTAAGACGCTGACCCGCTTTTACCGGCAATCGCCAGCCGGTCCAGACCGGTTGATCATCCAACTGCGCCTCGCAGCCTGCGCCGGTAAGAGCGAACCAGGTCTCATTTTCAAATTCGACAACCAGTTGGCCGAGAGTGATTTCCAGCGCCGGGGCATTCGCATCGTTCCCGACCAGGAGATTAGCGGTCTGAAAGGCGGGTTTATCCAGCGCGCCGCAGTGACTCAGCCCCGACTGACGAAAGCCGTGACGCCCGCTATCCTGCACGGAGGTATAAATCCCCGCGCGAATAATATTCAGCATATTCCCTCCTTTTGCGGCACAAAGCGTACGCTGTCGCCAGGGCGTAGCAGAACCGGGGGCTCCCGCATCGGATCGAATAACTTCAACGGCGTGAGGCCGATCAGCTGCCAGCCGCCCGGCGTGGATAATGGATAAATACCCGTCTGCGCGCCGCCGATGCCGACAGAACCGGCCGGAACCTGCAGGCGCGGCTCCGCGCGTCTGGGCATATGGAGCGGCTCTGGTAAATTCCCAAGATAGGGAAAGCCAGGCTGAAAGCCTAAAAACCAGACGACATACTCAACGGAGGCATGTAGCTCCACGACCTGCTTTTCACTCAAACCGCTGTGCCGTGCCACCGCCGCCAGATCCGGCCCGCCTGCGCCGCCATAGATCACCGGGATCTCAACCGAACGCGAGTCCGGCTCCAGCGCCTCGCTCTCTTCCCACCAGCGCTGCAGACGCTCAATCGCATCCAGCGCCAGGGTTTGCGGTTCCCGCAAGATCACGGTGATATTGTTCATCCCGGGAATGGCTTCCACCACGTTCGGCATATCGACCAGACGCTGCGTCAGACGCCAGATGCGTTTCTGGCTCGCCAGCGTAATCGGCGGTTCAAGTTCCAGAACGACCGCCGTTTCGCCTAACAGATAACAACGCGCTCGCTGCACTTTATTGCCTCTCAGTTATGCCGGGTTAGGGATATCAATAAACGTCACATCCAACGCCGTGTTTTCGTTCAACCATTCGCTCAGGGCGCGAATACCGCCGCGTTCAGTGGCATGGTGCCCGGCGGCATAAAAATGCAGCCCCTGTTCGCGCGCGGAATGAATGGTCTGTTCAGACACCTCGCCGGTAATAAAAGCATCCACGCCGAAGCGGGCGGCGCTATCAATAAAACTTTGCCCGCCGCCGGTACACCAGGCGACACGCTGCACATTCTCTGGCCCGGTATCGCCGCACCATAGCGGTTTACGCCCCAGACGCGCTTCAATCCATGAGGCCAGTTCCAGCCCTGGCACCGGCATTGAGAGCTCTCCCCACGGCACCAGCGGCTCAATTTCTCCTTTCACGGTAATGCCTAATAGCGCCGCCAACTGCGCATTGTTGCCCAGCTCAGGGTGCGCATCCAGCGGCAGATGCCAACCGTAAAGGTTAATATCATTTGCCAGTAACGTTTTTAAGCGACGGCGTTTCATACCGCGAATAACCGGAGACTCGCCTTTCCAGAAGTAACCATGATGAACAATGACCGCATCGGCCTGCAAACGCACCGCCTCATCGAGCAGCGCCTGACTTGCGGTCACGCCGGTAACGATTTTCTGTACCGTCTCTTTTCCTTCGACCTGTAAACCATTCGGCGCATAATCGCTTATTGCCGCACTGTTCAGCTTGTCGTTAATCAGTTGTTCCAGCTCGGTGTTTTTCATCATCGCTCCCTTTAACCCACGTTCTACTTTCCCGTTACGGGTTCAGCCTCCGTTAACATAGCCTCCCGTTAGCCGTTCGTCGATAAACATTTGTTTGACACATCAAGAAACAATCACCCCCGGGTTTGGCGCAAATTACTTAGCAAAACACGATCGGTTTCATGTATATTTATGCAATCAGAACGCATATTGCAGAAAAAATCAGTTCTGTATCATGTTGGTAACTTTAAGGAAACACGGCGATGCGGCAGGCTTAATAAGCCCACAAAGAAAGGCATTATCTGAGAATGCCGCTTTCTTGCCGCAGCGTCTCTATCCCGGAAATACGATGAATAAACAAGCATCTCAACCCCGCGCTATTTACTACGTTGTCGCCCTGCAAATTTGGGAGTACTTCAGCTTTTATGGTATGCGCGCCCTACTGATTCTTTATCTCACCAATCAGCTAAAATACGACGATAACCACGCCTATGAGTTATTCAGCGCTTATTGTTCGCTGGTCTACGTAACGCCGATTCTTGGCGGCTATCTGGCGGATAAGGTGCTTGGCAACCGAATGGCAGTCATGCTGGGCGCATTTTTAATGGCTATAGGTCATTTAGTGCTGGGCGCCAGTGAGATCGCGCCGACATTCCTTTATCTGTCGCTGGCGATCATTGTCTGCGGCTACGGCCTGTTTAAATCGAATATTAGCTGCCTGCTGGGCGAACTGTACCAGCCGGAAGATCCGCGCCGCGACGGCGGGTTCTCGCTGCTTTACGCAGCGGGCAATATTGGTTCGATCGTGGCGCCTATCGCCTGCGGCTATGTGCAAGAGGAGTACAGTTGGGCGATGGGCTTTGCGCTCGCCGCCATTGGTATGCTGGCGGGGTTAGTGATCTTCCTGTGTGGAAATCGTCATTTCACCCACACCACCGGCGTTAATAAAGCCGTGTTGTGCGCCAGAAACTACCTGCTGCCGAACTGGGGCTGGCTGTTAATTCTGCTGGTAGCGGCGCCGTTGCTGATTACCGTTCTGTTCTGGAAAGAATGGTCTGTCTATGCCTTAATCGTGGCGACCGCGATCGGCCTGGTCGTGCTGGCAAAAATTTATCGTCAGGCGCAAACGGCCAAACAGCGCAAAGAACTGGGGCTGATTGTCACCCTGACCCTGTTCAGTATGCTGTTCTGGGCGTTTGCCCAGCAGGGCGGCAGTTCTATCAGCCTGTATATCGACCGCTTTGTGAACCGCGATATTCTGGGCTATTCCGTTCCTACCGCCATGTTCCAGTCGGTGAACGCCTTTGCCGTGATGCTGTGTGGGGTCGTCCTGGCCTGGCTGGTTAAAGAGAGCGTAAGCGGTAATCGCACCGTGCGTATCTGGGGCAAATTCGCGCTGGGTCTCGGTCTGATGAGCGCCGGATTCTGTATTCTGACCCTGAGCGCACGCTGGTCCGCCGCTTACGGACACTCTTCAATGCCGCTAATGGTGCTGGGACTGGCGGTGATGGGCTTTGCCGAGCTGTTTATCGACCCGGTCGCCATGTCGCAAATTACGCGCATTGATATCCCCGGCGTCACCGGCGTATTAACCGGAATTTATATGCTGCTGTCCGGCGCGATAGCTAACTATCTGGCAGGCGTCATCGCTGACCAGACCTCGCAAAGCGCCTTCGACGCCAGCGGCGCGGTTAATTACGCCATCAACGCCTATGTGGATGTTTTTGAACAGATCACCTGGGGCGCGCTAGCCTGCGTAGGGGTTGTCCTGCTGATTTGGCTGTATCAGTCCTTCAAATTCAAAAGCCGCGCGCTGGCCGTCGAATCCTGATAGCAGAAGGCCCGGTAGTTTGCGCTACCGGGCCTGTATCACGCCCCTTTTCTCGCCGCCTCATAGGCGGAAAGCGTCGCGATTCTCGCCTGTTTGTGTTCCACAATAGGCCGAGGATAATCAAGCACGACTCCCGCTTTTTCCGCCCACCGCCACGGCTCGTGAATCGCTTTTCCAGGGATATCGCGTAATGCCGGTAGCCACTGGCGGATAAATTCGCCGTCGCGATCGAACCTCTCTCCCTGAGTCGTGGGATTAAAAATACGAAAATAAGGCGCGGCGTCAGTACCGGTTGAGGCGGCCCACTGCCAGCCGCCATTATTGGCGGCAAGATCGCCGTCAATAAGCTGCGACATGAAATAGCGCTCCCCCAACCGCCAGTCAATCAACAGATCTTTTACCAGAAAGCTGGCGGTAATCATGCGTAAACGGTTATGCATCCAGCCCGTCGCGTTAAGCTGGCGCATCGCCGCATCGACAATGGGATAACCGGTTTCGCCTTTCTGCCATGCCTGAAAATAGTGCGGGTTCTCCTGCCACGCGACGCGTTTTGTCCAGCGGATAAACGGCTGGTGTTTGCATAATGCCGGATACCAGGTCATTAAATGACGGTAAAATTCCCGCCAGATGAGTTCATTCAACCAGACGCTTCCCGGTCCGCCGTCCAGCGCCTGCGGATGCTCCGCCAGTAATCGGTGCAGGCACTGTCGCGGCGACAGGCCGCCCGTCGCCAGGCTGGCGGAAAGCCGACTGGTGCCGTCAACCGCAGGGAAATCGCGCCGTAACGCATACCCGTCTGCGCCCTGCGCGCAAAACTGACGTAGCTGCGCGATGACCGCGTTTTCTTCCACCGGGAAAAGCGCGGCGTCAAACGCCTGTTGCGGGTAGTTAAGCGAGACTGGCGTTAAGGGTGTAGAAAGCGCGCCGCTCACCCGGATCTTCGGGGCCGGAACGCACGGCGGAATATCCTCTTTTAGCCGTTTCAACCAGGCATTTTTAAACGGCGTAAAAACTTTATACATTTCATGATTGCCGGTCATCACCGCGCCGGGCGCCAGAATCACGCTATCGTCAAAGCCTTCGCAGATGACAGAGGGCAGCGTTTTTTCCACCGCCGCATCACGCTGACGCTCGTTAAACTCATACTGATAGTTATAAAACAGATGGCTGACGTCATGCTGTCGGCAAACGTTTTTGACCGTTTCAATACTGGCGTTAAAATCCGCCACTTCATGAAACAGCAGCGGAATGCCTTTCTCTGCAAGGGCCGCCTGTAGCGCATTGAGCTGCGCGCTGATGAATGCCGCCTGCCGCGGCGCCATACCATGGGCCTGCCACTGCGCGGGGGTGGAAATATAAAGCGCCAGCACCCGCGCGGATGCATCGCGGCAGGCGGCGGCCAGCGCAAGGTTATCCTGTAAACGCAGATCGCGCCTGAACCAGACTAAATGGGTGGGCATACAACTCCTGAAAGATAAAACGTCACGGCGAATAGCGTTAAACAGTGTAGACCCTGGCGCATAAAAAAACCGCCAGCGTGGCGGCTGACGGTTTTTTCAGGCTGGTCGCGATTAATAAAAGTCGCAGGTGGCTTTTTCAGCCTGCGCCATCCATACCGGTTTATCACTGGTTTTCGACCAGACACGGTGCAGATAACTATAAAAACGCGCGCGGTCTTTCCAGAAGAGCATCACCGGCAACGCCAGCACGCCTGCGGTCACCGCGAAAGCACGACGTGCAAAAATGACATGCGCTGGATAGTCTTTATAGTGTTCCATACGTTTCCCCCCTTTATACCGACGCTATCCGCCCCGGTATAGATTGAATCGGTGAATAGCACCGAAAAATTGAACCTCGTTACCTGATTAAAATAGTACCGCTTTCGGTGTAATTTTACTACTCATCCGACCACTTATTTTCACGCTTTTCCAGCAGATTTACATTCAAAGCGTAAATTAGTTACAAAAAGGTTAAATTAATACTAATCATTAGTTAAATAATGGTCTTTGCCATTTTTATACTTTTTTTACACTCTGCCCGCCAATTTTTGCGAAATCTTTGCAGCCAAAAAATTACCTTTCTCAGGAGTAAAACAATGCCACTGGAGGTGCTCTGTGAGTGCAGGCGTGATAACCGGCATCGTGCTGGTTTTCTTACTTTTAGGTTATCTGGTCTATGCCCTGATTAATGCGGAGGCGTTCTGATGGCCGCGCAAGGATTTTTACTGATCGCCAGTTTTTTACTGATTTTATTGGTACTGGCGAAACCGTTGGGTTCGGGCCTGGCAAGGCTCATCGCCGCCGTTCCGTTGCCGGGCGTGGCTGGCGTTGAGCGTATCCTCTGGCGGACTCTTGGCATTACCGACCACGAAATGAACTGGCGTCAGTATTTACTGGCGCTACTGACGCTCAATCTGCTGGGACTGGGCATCCTGTTTTGCCTGCTGTTCTGGCAGGAGTGGCTGCCCTTAAATCCGCAGCGGCTACCGGGGCTGTCCAGGGATCTGGCGCTGAATACCGCCGTCAGCTTTGTCACCAATACCAACTGGCAAGCCTACAGCGGCGAAAGCACGCTGAGCTACTTTAGCCAGATGGCCGGGCTGACGGTGCAAAATTTCCTGTCGGCGGCGACCGGGATTGCGGTGGTTTTTGCGCTTATCCGCGCCTTTACGCGCCAGAATGTGCACACGCTGGGTAATGCCTGGCAGGATCTGGTACGCATTACGCTATGGATATTATTTCCTGTCGCGTTAATTATCGCGCTGTTTTTTATCCAACAAGGCGTACCGCAAAATCTGTCGGCTTATCAGCCCATCACCACCCTTGAAGGCGCTAAACAACTTTTGCCGATGGGTCCGGTTGCTTCGCAGGAGGCGATCAAAATGCTTGGCACCAACGGCGGCGGTTTCTTTAACGCCAACTCTTCGCATCCGTTCGAAAACCCTACCGCGCTCACTAATCTGGCGCAGATGCTGGCGATATTTTTGATTCCAGCCGCGCTCTGTTTCGCCTTTGGCGAAGCGGCGGGCGATCGCCGTCAGGGACGCGCGCTACTGTGGGCAATGTCATTCATTTTTGTGGTCTGCGTAGCGGTAGTGATGTGGGCGGAAGTTCAGGGAAATCCACATCTGTTGGCGGCGGGCGCGGACAGTAGCGTCAACATGGAGGGTAAAGAAACGCGCTTTGGCGTGCTGGCCAGCAGCCTGTTTGCCGTCGTCACGACCGCGGCGTCCTGCGGGGCGGTAAATGCCATGCACGACTCGTTTACCGCTCTGGGCGGTATGGTGCCGATGTGGCTGATGCAAATTGGCGAAGTGGTCTTTGGCGGCGTCGGTTCAGGCCTGTATGGCATGTTGCTGTTTGTCCTGCTGGCGGTGTTTATCGCGGGGCTGATGATCGGTCGCACGCCGGAATATCTGGGGAAAAAAATCGACGTGCGCGAAATGAAAATGACCGCGCTGGCGATTCTGGTCACGCCGATGTTGGTCTTGTTGGGTTCGGCGCTGGCGATGATGACGGATGCCGGACGCAGCGCAATGCTGAACCCTGGCCCGCACGGTTTTAGCGAAGTGCTATATGCCGTCTCCTCTGCCGCCAACAACAACGGTAGCGCCTTTGCGGGTCTGAGCGCTAACTCGCCTTTCTGGAACTGTTTGCTGGCGTTCTGCATGTTCGTCGGCCGTTTCGGCGTGATTATTCCTGTCATGGCCATCGCCGGATCGCTGGTCAGTAAAAAAGTACAGCCGGCCAGTCAGGGAACGCTGGCGACCCACGGCGCGCTATTTATTGGGCTGCTCATCGGCACGGTACTGCTGGTCGGCGCGCTGACGTTTATTCCTGCCCTGGCGCTTGGCCCGGTAGCGGAACATTTCTCTTTACCTTGAGCGATGCGGAGTACATTGATATGAGTCGCAAGCAACTGGCGCTGTTTGAACCTGTTTTACTCGTACAGGCGCTAACGGATGCCGTAAAAAAATTAAGCCCACGCGCCCAGTGGCGTAACCCGGTGATGTTTGTGGTCTGGGCCGGCAGCGTGCTAACCACTCTGTTAACGCTCGCTATGGTAACAGGACAAATAGCGGGAAGCGCCTTGTTTACAGGGATTATCAGCCTGTGGTTATGGTTCACCGTACTGTTCGCCAATTTTGCCGAAGCGCTGGCGGAAGGCCGCAGCAAAGCCCAGGCAAACAGTCTGAAAGGGGTGAAAAAGACCGCGTTCGCTCGTCGGCTGCGCGCCCCGCGCCATGATGCGCAGGCCGATAACGTGCCCGCCGCTGAACTGCGAAAAGGCGACATTGTCCTGGTCAAAGCGGGCGATATTATTCCCTGCGACGGCGAGGTCATCGAAGGCGGCGCGTCGGTGGATGAAAGTGCGATTACCGGCGAATCCGCCCCGGTGATCCGCGAGTCCGGCGGCGATTTCGCCTCTGTCACCGGCGGCACGCGAATTCTTTCCGACTGGCTGGTGATTGCCTGTAGCGTCAATCCTGGCGAAACCTTTCTTGACCGGATGATCGCGATGGTGGAAGGCGCGCAGCGGCGGAAAACGCCTAACGAGATTGCCCTGACGATTTTGCTCATCGCCCTGACCATTGTCTTTTTACTGGCGACCGCCACCCTGTGGCCCTTCTCCGCCTGGGGCGGTAATGCGGTCAGCGTCACCGTGTTGGTGGCGTTGCTGGTGTGCCTGATCCCCACCACCATCGGCGGGCTACTCTCCGCCATTGGCGTAGCCGGAATGAGCCGAATGTTGGGCGCGAACGTCATCGCCACCAGCGGCCGCGCCGTAGAAGCCGCGGGCGATGTCGACGTGCTGCTGCTGGATAAAACCGGCACTATCACGCTCGGCAACCGCCAGGCGTCCGATTTTATACCCGCCCGAGGGGTGGACGAACGCACGCTGGCTGACGCCGCGCAGCTCGCTTCGCTGGCCGACGAAACGCCGGAAGGTCGCAGCATTGTGATCCTCGCCAAACAGCGCTTTAACCTGCGTGAACGCGATGTGCAGTCGCTTCATGCCACCTTTGTTCCGTTTACCGCACAAAGCCGCATGAGCGGGATTAATATCGATAACCGGATGATCCGTAAAGGCTCGGTGGACGCGATTCGGCGTCATGTCGAGAGCAATGGCGGCCATTTTCCCGCCGATGTCGAGCAAAACGTCGAGAACGTGGCGCGCCTGGGCGCGACGCCGCTGGTGGTCGTGGAGGGCGCGCGCGTACTGGGTGTTATCGCCCTCAAGGATATCGTTAAAGGCGGTATTAAAGAACGTTTCGCCCAGCTGCGAAAGATGGGTATTAAAACGGTGATGATCACTGGCGATAACCGCCTGACGGCGGCAGCGATTGCCGCCGAAGCCGGTGTGGACGATTTTCTTGCCGAAGCCACGCCGGAAGCCAAGCTGGCGCTGATCCGTCAATATCAGGCGGAAGGACGGCTGGTCGCCATGACCGGCGACGGCACTAACGATGCCCCGGCGCTGGCGCAGGCTGACGTCGCGGTGGCGATGAACTCCGGCACCCAGGCGGCGAAAGAAGCCGGTAATATGGTGGATCTGGACTCTAACCCAACCAAGTTGATTGAAGTGGTGCATATCGGTAAGCAGATGCTGATGACGCGCGGCTCGCTCACCACCTTCAGTATCGCGAATGATGTAGCGAAATATTTCGCCATTATTCCCGCCGCGTTTGCCGCTACCTATCCGCAGCTAAACGCGCTCAACGTGATGGGGCTGCATTCGCCGAACTCCGCCATTCTGAGCGCGGTGATCTTTAACGCCCTGATTATTATTTTTCTGATCCCGCTGGCATTAAAAGGCGTGAGTTATAAGCCGCTTTCCGCATCGGCCATGCTGCGCCGTAATTTATGGATCTATGGTCTGGGTGGTCTGTTGGTGCCGTTTATTGGTATCAAAGTGATTGATGTGCTGCTGACCCTGCTGGGTCTGGCGTGAGGTGTATGATGATCGGTTTACGTCCTGCTTTTTCGACAATGTTATTTCTGCTGTTATTGACCGGCGGCGTGTATCCGCTTCTGACCACGGCGCTGGGGCAGTGGTGGTTTCCCTGGCAGGCTAATGGCTCGCTGATTCATAAAGACAATGTGATACGCGGCTCAGCGCTTATCGGACAATCGTTTACCGCCGCGGGTTATTTTCATGGCCGGCCCTCCGCCACCGCCGATACGCCTTATAATCCACTGGCGTCGGGCGGAAGCAACCTGGCCGCCAGCAATCCCGAACTGGATGCGCAAATACAGTCCCGCGTCGCCGCGCTACGCGCCGCTAACCCCCAGGCGAGTTCCGCGGTTCCGGTTGAGCTGGCGACGGCCTCGGCAAGCGGGCTGGATAATAATCTGACGCCCGGCGCCGCGGCATGGCAAATCCCCCGCGTGGCGGCGGCTCGCCAGCTTCCCGTTGAACAGGTCGCGCAACTGGTTGCAGAATATACGCACAGGCCGCTGGCGCGCTTTCTTGGGCAACCGGTGGTGAATATTGTTGAGCTTAATCTGGCGCTGGATGCGCTACAGGGACACAGAGCGAAATGAACGACGAACCCTTGCGTCCTGATCCGGATCGCTTGTTGGAACAAACGCCCCCGCCCCACCGGGGGAAGTTGAAAATTTTCTTCGGCGCCTGCGCAGGCGTCGGAAAAACCTGGGCGATGCTGGCGCAAGCGCAGCGGCTGCGAGCGCAGGGGCTGGATGTGGTGATCGGCGTGGTAGAGACGCACGGCCGTGAAGAGACCGCCGCACTACTTGACGGGCTGACCATTCTGCCGCCAAAACGTCACTCGCACCGGGGGCGGCAAATTCGCGAATTTGACCTGGATGCCGCCCTCGCCCGGCGTCCGGCGCTGATTTTAATGGATGAGCTGGCGCACAGTAACGCGCCTGGCTCACGCCATCCTAAGCGCTGGCAGGATATTGAAGAGCTGCTGGAAGCGGGAATCGACGTTTTCACCACCGTGAACGTACAACATCTGGAAAGTCTGAACGATGTGGTGAGCGGCGTCACGGGGATTCAGGTGCGCGAAACCGTCCCCGATCCCTTTTTTGATGCCGCTGATGAAGTCGTACTGGTCGATCTGCCGCCCGACGATCTGCGCCAACGGCTCAACGAAGGTAAAGTGTATATCGCCGGTCAGGCGGAACGCGCTATTGAACATTTTTTCCGCAAGGGCAATCTGATCGCCCTCCGCGAGCTGGCGCTACGCCGGACAGCCGATCGCGTGGACGATCAGATGCGCGCCTGGCGCGCGCATCCGGGCGAAGAAAAAGTATGGCACACCCGCGATGCGATTTTACTGTGTATCGGGCATAACACCGGCAGCGAAAAACTGGTGCGTACCGCGGCGCGTCTGGCCTCCCGGCTCGGCAGCGTCTGGCACGCCGTCTATGTCGAAACGCCAACGTTACACCGCTTACCGGAAAAACAACGGCGGGCTATTTTAAGCGCGCTGCGCCTGGCGCAGGAGCTTGGCGCGGAAACCGCCACCCTGTCCGATCCCGCCGAAGAGAAAGCGGTCGTGCGCTATGCCCGCGAGCATAATCTGGGGAAAATCGTCATGGGCCGCCCGGCGTCGCGACGCTGGTGGCGACGTGACGCTTTCGCCGACCGTCTTGCCAGGCGCGCGCCGGATCTCGATCAGGTGATCGTCGCGCTGGAAGAGCCGCCAGCCCGCGCATTGGCGCAAACGCCTGATAACCGTCCTTTTAAAGAGAAATGGCGTGGGCAGATTCAGGGCTGTCTGGTCGCCGTGGCGCTTTGCGCCATCACCACGCTTATCGCTATGCAGTGGCTTGTCACCTTCGACGCCGCCAATCTGGTGATGCTCTATTTGCTGGGCGTAGTGGTGATTGCGCTGCTTTACGGGCGCTGGCCGTCGGTGGTGGCGACGGTGATTAACGTGGCGAGTTTCGATCTCTTTTTTATCGCGCCACGCGGTACGCTCGCCGTTTCGGACGTGCAGTATCTGCTGACTTTTGCCGTGATGCTGACGGTTGGTCTGGTGATTGGCAATCTTACTGCCGGGGTGCGCTATCAGGCGCGCGTCGCCCGTTATCGGGAACAGCGTACCCGTCATTTATATGAAATGTCTAAAGCGCTGGCCGTCGGGCGTAGTGAACATGATATCGCCGCGACCAGCGAGCGGTTTATCGCCTCGACGTTTCAGGCGCGCAGCCAAATTTTATTACCTGATGCTAACGGTAAGTTGCTGCCTCTCACCCACCAGCAAGGCATGACGCCGTGGGACGACGCAATTGCGCGCTGGAGTTTTGATAAAGGCCAGCCTGCCGGCGCAGGCACCGATACCCTCCCTGGCGTGCCTTATCAAATCCTGCCGCTGAAAAGCGCCGATAAAACGTACGGTCTGGCTATCGTCGAACCGGGTAATTTGCGTCAGTTAATGGTGCCGGAGCAGCAACGCCTGCTGGAAACATTTACTCTGCTTGTCGCCAACGCGCTGGAACGACTGACGCTGACCGCCAGCGAAGAACAGGCGCGTCTCGCCAGCGAGCGCGAAAGTATTCGCAACGCTCTGCTGGCGGCACTGTCGCATGATTTACGCACGCCGCTGACGGTATTGTTCGGCCAGGCGGAAATTTTGACGCTGGATTTAGCCAGCGCAGGATCGCCCCACGCGCGTCAGGCCAGTGAAATCCGCCAGCATATTCTCAACACCACCCGGCTGGTGAATAATTTGCTGGATATGGCGCGTATTCAGTCCGGCGGGTTTAATCTTAAAAAAGAGTGGCTGACGCTGGAAGAGGTCGTCGGGAGCGCGTTACAGATGTTAGAGCCGGGTTTATTGCATCCGATTACATTGTCGCTGCCGCAACAGTTAACGCTTATCCATGTCGATGGCCCCTTATTTGAGCGCGTCCTGATCAACTTGCTGGAAAACGCCGTTAAGTACGCCGGGCCGCAGGCCAGTATCGGCATTGATGCTGCGGTTAAGGACGATCGTTTACAACTGGATGTCTGGGATAACGGGCCGGGTATTCCTGCGGGGCAAGAACAGAAGATTTTCGATAAGTTCGCCCGCGGCAACAAAGAGTCCGCCGTCCCCGGCGTGGGGCTGGGGCTGGCGATTTGCCATGCTATCGTAGAGGTACACGGCGGCACGCTTACCGCCTATAATCGACCGCAGGGCGGCGCCTGTTTCCGTGTTACGCTGCCGCAAGGAAAACCACCTGAACTTGACGATTTTCATGAGGATATGTGACAAACGTTCTGATTGTTGAAGATGAACAGGCCATCCGCCGCTTTCTGCGCGCCGCGCTGGAAGGCGACGGCCTGCGCGTGTATGAAGCTGAAACATTACAACGTGGTTTACTGGAAGCCGCCACGCGAAAGCCCGATCTGATTATTCTCGATCTCGGCCTGCCGGACGGCGACGGAATCGATTTCATTCGCGACCTGCGTCAGTGGAGCGCAATACCGGTGATTGTCCTTTCCGCCCGCAGCGAAGAAAGCGATAAGATTGCCGCGCTTGACGCCGGAGCTGATGATTACCTGAGCAAGCCATTCGGCATTGGCGAGTTGCAGGCGCGTTTGCGTGTCGCGCTGCGACGGCACGCCGCCAGCCCTAGCGCCGATCCGATCGTCCGTTTTTCCGGCGTGACGGTCGATCTCGCCGCACGGTTGATCCACCGTGGCGACGAAGAAATCCATCTGACGCCGATTGAGTTCCGCCTGCTGGCGGTATTACTCAATAATACCGGCAAAGTATTAACCCAACGGCAGTTATTAAACCAGGTCTGGGGGCCTAACGCCGTGGAGCATAGCCACTATTTGCGCATCTATATGGGACATTTACGCCAGAAACTGGAACAAGATCCCACCCGCCCACGCCATTTTATTACCGAAACCGGAATTGGCTATCGCTTTATGCCGTGAATAGCTATTCATTATTTTTAAATAACTTCTAATTTTTATGTCATTTATTTTCGGCGTCGCGAATAATTATTTTCGCGGCGATATTATATTTTATAGAGGATATAAAAAACATATAATTAACATTTAAGAAACAATCCGTTATTTCACAGCACGATATGCATAATCGCCGACTAATTATTTTTCAAATGATCGTTTTTTGTTGATCTGGTTCACAGATTGCTGGCGCTTCCTGGATAAAATATCCATGCTTTCAATAAATCAATGAAAGGACCTCAAAATGGAAAATAATAATCGTTTTATGCCCCATATAAGGCGGACAACGCATATTATGATGTTTGCCCACCGTAATAGTTTCGACTTTCATTTTTTTAATGCCCGGTAGTTTTTCTGCTACGGGTACTTCAGCATACAGGTCTTTCCGACCCTTATGTCATTCAGGTCTATTGCCTAAATAACTCGAATTGTTAAAAGCGACAGTACGGTAATTCTTTTACACCAAGCCAGCTAACTATATAGTTTGACAGAAGAAATTCCGACTCAGCGCAATTTTAGTTATCGCGGTTTCTGCCTGTATATCGTAGTACTCAACTCCTTAAATCCTGAATTTCCTGCAACCGGACGGGTTGGGATTTATTACATCTAAAATAAAGCTAATTTACTGATTTTTTTATCAGCGGGATAGCTTTGATTTTTTCCGGAAGAATCAGTTTCTCATGCGAGAAATTGAGGGCCTGCTATTACCTGAAATAAAGAGATGAAAAATGTCAGAATTAAAAATTGCCGTTAGCCGTCATTGCCCGGATTGTTTTTCTACACACCGTAATATTGTAAATGTTGATGAGAGTCGTTTCATCGACGTGGCTGCCATCGTGTTATCCATCGACGACATTGAACACGGAAAACTCGATGAAATCGACGCAACGGGTTACGGTATTCCCGTGTTTGTCGCGACTCATGACGAAGGGCGCGTACCGCCTGAGTATTTGCCGCGTATCTCTGGTGTATTCGAATATAATGAATCCCGTACTGCCTTCTATGGCCGCCAGTTGGAAACCGCAGCAAGCCACTACGAAACGCAGTTACGTCCGCCGTTTTTCCGCGCGCTGGTGGATTATGTCAACCAGGGCAACAGCGCATTTGACTGCCCGGGACATCAGGGCGGCGAATTCTTCCGCCGTCATCCTGCCGGTAATCAGTTCGTGGAATACTTTGGCGAAACGCTCTTCCGCTCCGACCTATGCAACGCGGACGTGGCGATGGGCGATCTGCTGATTCACGAAGGCGCGCCTTGCATTGCGCAGCAACATGCGGCGAAAGTCTTTAACGCCGATAAGACCTACTTTGTGCTGAACGGGACCTCCTCCTCTAACAAAGTCGTACTCAACGCGCTGTTAACGCCGGGCGATCTGGTACTGTTTGACCGTAACAACCACAAATCTAACCACCACGGCGCATTATTGCAGGCGGGCGCAACGCCAGTTTATCTGGAAACCGCGCGTAACCCGTATGGTTTTATCGGCGGGATCGACGCTCACTGCTTCGAAGAAGATTACCTGCGCGAGCTGATTAGCGAAGTCGCGCCGCAGCGTGCCCGCGAAGCACGTCCATTCCGTCTGGCCGTCATCCAGTTAGGCACCTACGACGGTACCATTTATAACGCCCGTCAGGTCGTCGATAAAATTGGTCATCTGTGCGACTACATCCTGTTTGACTCCGCCTGGGTCGGCTATGAACAATTTATTCCGATGATGGCCGATTGTTCGCCGCTGCTGCTGGAACTGAACGAAAACGATCCGGGTATTCTGGTGACGCAGTCCGTTCACAAACAACAAGCCGGTTTCTCCCAGACCTCGCAGATCCATAAAAAAGATAGCCATATCAAAGGGCAATCGCGCTACGTTCCGCATAAGCGCATGAACAACGCCTTTATGATGCACGCCTCCACCAGCCCGTTCTATCCGCTGTTCGCTGCGCTGGACGTTAACGCCAAAATGCACGAAGGCGTCAGCGGTCGCAATATGTGGATGGATTGCGTGGTTAACGGCATCGATGCCCGTAAATTGATCCTCGAAAACTGTCATCACATCCGTCCGTTCGTACCGGAACTGATTGATGGTAAGCCGTGGCAGTCATACCCGACGTCAGAGATCGCCAGCGATCTGCGCTTCTTCCACTTCGTTCCGGGAGAACACTGGCATGCGTTTGAAGGCTATGCCGAACATCAGTACTTTGTCGACCCTTGCAAACTGCTGCTCACCACACCGGGCATTAATGCAGCGAGCGGCGAATATGAAGACTTTGGCGTTCCTGCCACGATCCTCGCCAACTTCCTGCGCGAGAACGGCGTTGTGCCGGAAAAATGCGACCTCAACTCCATTCTGTTCCTGCTGACGCCGGCAGAAGACATGGCGAAGTTACAACAGCTTGTCGCCCTGCTGGCTCGTTTCGAAAAACTGCTGGAAGCTGATGCGCCGTTAGCGGAAGTATTACCGTCCATCTACAAACAGCATGAAGCGCGTTATGCCGGCTATACCCTGCGTCAGCTTTGCCAGGAGATGCACGATCTCTATGCGCGGCACAACGTGAAACAGCTGCAAAAAGAGATGTTCCGTAAATCGCATTTCCCGAAAGTCAGTATGAATCCGCAAGAGGCCAACTATGCCTATCTGCGCGGCGAGGTCGAACTGGTTCGCCTGCCGGAAGCGGAAGGTCGTATCGCGGCTGAAGGCGCTCTGCCTTACCCGCCGGGAGTGCTGTGTGTAGTTCCGGGTGAAATCTGGGGCGGTTCTGTCCTGCGTTACTTCAGCGCCCTGGAAGAAGGGATCAACCTGCTGCCGGGCTTTGCGCCTGAACTGCAGGGCGTTTATATCGAAGAACACGACGGCCGTAAGCAGGTCTGGTGCTACGTCATTAAACCTCGTGACGCGCAGCGCTCCCTGCTGAAGGAGGAAAAATTATGAGTAAACCTAAATCCAATAAAATGGGTGTCGTGCAGCTCACAATTCTGACTATGGTCAACATGATGGGCTCCGGGATCATCATGCTACCGACCAAACTGTCTGAAGTCGGCACGATATCCATTATCTCCTGGCTGGTCACCGCCGTCGGCTCGATGGCACTGGCCTGGGCGTTTGCGAAATGCGGTATGTTTAGCCGTAAATCCGGCGGCATGGGCGGTTACGCCGAATATGCCTTCGGTAAATCCGGCAACTTTATGGCGAACTATACCTACGGCGTCTCGCTGCTGATCGCCAACGTGGCTATCGCCATCTCCGCTGTCGGCTATGGTACCGAACTGTTCGGCGCCGCGCTGACGCCGCTCCAGATCGGTCTGGCGACTATCGCCGTATTGTGGGTTTGTACCATCGCAAACTTTGGCGGCGCGCGTATTACCGGACAGATCAGTAGCGTTACCGTTTGGGGCGTCATCATTCCGGTTGTCGGCCTGTGCATCATTGGCTGGTTCTGGTTTAGCCCCAGCATGTACGTAGCGTCATGGAACCCGCACCATGTTCCGTTCTTTAGCGCGGTCGGTTCTTCCATCGCCATGACGTTATGGGCATTTCTTGGACTGGAATCCGCCTGCGCCAACGCAGACGTGGTCGAGAATCCGGAAAAGAACGTCCCCATCGCGGTACTGGGCGGTACGCTGGGCGCGGCGGTCATCTATATCGTTTCGACTAACGTGATTGCCGGGATTGTGCCGAACATGGATCTGGCGAACTCCACGGCGCCGTTTGGTCTGGCGTTTGCACAGATGTTCACGCCTGCGGTAGGTAAAGTGATCATGGCGCTGATGGTAATGTCCTGCTGCGGCTCGCTGCTGGGCTGGCAGTTCACTATCGCCCAGGTATTTAAATCCTCCGCTGACGAAGGCTATTTCCCGAAAGTCTTCTCTCGTGTAACGAAAGTCGACGCGCCGGTACAGGGGATGCTGATTATTGTGATTATTCAGACTGGCCTGTCGCTGATGACCATTAGCCCGTCGCTGAATAGTCAGTTTAACGTCCTGGTTAACCTGGCGGTGGTGACGAACATTATTCCGTATATTCTGTCGATGGCCGCGCTGGTTATCATTCAGAAAATGGCGAATGTGCCGTCATCAAAAGCGAAAGTCGCTAACTTCGTGGCCTTCGTTGGCGCCATGTATAGCTTCTACGCGCTCTATTCCTCCGGTGAAGAAGCCATGCTGTACGGCTCAATTGTGACCTTCCTCGGCTGGACGTTATACGGCCTGGTCTCACCGCGTTTTGAATTGAAAAATAAACACGGCTGATGGCGCGCCCGGGCTGCGGTAACGGTAGTCCGGGCATTTTCACTCTTTGAATAAGATAATAGAAATGAGTAATCCAGAACGGGAAGTCACTGATATAGCAGAAATACAGGCTATTCTCAGTAAACACGAAGTGTGTCGGATAGGGTTTAACGACAATCTCTGTCCGTATGTTGTCCCCGTAAATTTTGGCTACGAGTATCAGAACGGACGCTGGATATTTTATTTTCACGGCGCACGCACCGGGAAAAAGATGCGTCTGTTACGTAAGAACCCGGCAGTATGCATTGAAATGGACGGCGACCATGCATTACTACGTGCCGATGACCCCTGTGATTATACCTACGCCTACACCAGCGTTTTCGCCACCGGACTGGCATCGATATTGCAAACACGCGAGGAGATGCGCTACGGCCTGGACGTCATTATGCGTCAGACCGATCCGGGAAAAACCTTCAGTTATCGGGAAGATATGATGAAAGTGGTTTGCGTGGTGCGTATTGAATGCGACGCCCTCACCTGCCGCCGACATCTGGCGACTCAGAGCGAATAAGTCAGATATCACAAGCGCCTTATCCGGCCTGGAGGCGGTTTACAGGCCTGATAAGCGCAGCGCCGTTAATACAAAAAAGGAGCCGTAAGGCTCCTTTTTCTTCCATATCGCCCATCAGGCGTTTTTCAATACTTCGCTAACGATTTCAACGGCTTCTTTCTCAATCTGCTTGCGATGTTCTTCCCCCAGGAAGCTTTCGCAATAGATCTTGTAAGCGTCTTCCGTACCGGATGGACGCGCGGCGCACCAGCCGTTGTCGGTCATTACCTTCAGGCCGCCAATCGATGCGCCATTACCCGGCGCTGCGGTAAGACGCGCGGTAATCGGGTCGCCTGCCAGCGTGCTGGCGCTCACCATTTCCGGAGACAGTTTAGACAATGCCGCTTTCTGGGCCGAGGTCGCTGCCGCCTGCAGACGGTTATAGCTCGGCGCGCCAAAACGCGCTGCCAGTTCATTGTAATGCTCTTGCGGGTTTTTCCCGGTAACGGCGGTGATTTCCGCCGCCAGCAGGCACATGATGATCCCGTCTTTATCGGTAGACCACGGCGTACCGTCGAAACGCAGGAACGAAGCGCCCGCGCTCTCTTCCCCGCCGAAACCAAAGCTGCCGTCGAACAAACCGTCAACAAACCATTTGAAGCCAACCGGCACTTCTACCAGCTTGCGTCCCAAATCATTCACCACGCGGTCAATCATCGCGGAAGAGACCAGCGTTTTACCGACAGCCACGTCTTTGCCCCACAGCGGACGATGCTGGAACAGATAGTTAATGGCGACCGCCAGATAATGGTTCGGGTTCATCAGCCCTGCAGGCGTCACGATGCCATGACGGTCGTAGTCCGGGTCGTTGGCGAAGGCCAGGTCAAACTTGTCACGCAGCGCCAGCAAACCCGCCATCGCACATTCGGAGGAGCAATCCATACGGATCGCGCCATCTTTATCAAGGTGCATAAAGCGGAAGGTTTGATCAACCTGATCGTTAACTAACGTCAGGTTAAGTTTGTAATGCTCAGCGATACGTTTCCAGTATTCAATACCGGAGCCGCCCAGCGGATCGACACCCAGCGTCAGACCGGCTTTCTGAATCGCCGCCATATCAACGATATCCGCCAGCCCTTCGACAAACGGCTGTACCAGATCTACCGCTTTAACGTGGCCCGAGGCCATTGCCGCATCCAGAGAGATGCGCTTAACGCCTTGCAGGCCGCCCGCCAGCAGCGCATTGGCACGATCTTCTACCACTTTAGTGACGTTGGTATCCGCCGGGCCGCCATTGGGCGGATTATATTTAATACCGCCATCTTCCGGCGGGTTGTGCGACGGCGTAATGACAATACCATCAGCCAGCGGGCCGCCTTTTTTGTTATGGACCAGGATAGCATTTGACACGGCAGGCGTTGGCGTAAAGCCATTATTTTCCTGCACGATAACGTCTACGCCGTTTGCCGCCAGCACTTCCAGCACGGAAATGAAGGCCGGTTCCGAGAGCGCATGGGTGTCTTTCCCCACATAGCAGGGGCCGGTAATGCCATTTTTCGCCCGCTCTTCAGCAATCGCCTGGGCGATCGCCAGAATATGCGGTTCGTTGAAACTGTGACGACCTGCGCTACCGCGATGGCCGGAAGTGCCAAATTTCACGGCATGTTCTGCATTCCCTGCCTCCGGTTTCAGTACATAATACTGCGCCGTCAGTTGGGCGACGTTAATCAAATCACTCTGTTGCGCGGGTTGTCCTGCGCGGTTGTGGATTGCCATTGCCTGGTCCTTCTAATGCAAGGATTAAATTGTTCCGCAAACCTTTTCAATCAATTCCGCCGGGAATTGCATTGACTGCATGATGTGTTCGATCATGCTGCATTTACGGCCGGTGTTGGTGTTGGTGATCACCCAGTACGGCGTGCCGGGAACGTGCTTAGGTTTAGTTTGATTCCCATTTTTCAGCAGCGTTTGTTCATCCGCCGCAAAATAGACGCGCGTGCGGCCATGCAACGACTCCGTCGCCTCCGCAAACGCGTGGTGATCCAGTGAATAGAGTGTAGTCAGAATCAGCATAAAGCGGTTGACCGCTTTTTTCTGCTCGGCATATTCGTCAGACAACAACAGCTCACGCATCGCGCGAACTTTGTCTTTTACCGGGTTAACCGGTTTCGCTTCGGCAACGGGTTGCGCCGCAGGCGTCCCCTTCACCGCTGAAGCCGTTGGCTGTGTCGTGGCGGAAAACTTCAACATACGCCGTAAAATGTCGGATGCGCTCTCGCCGATATGCTTGGTGTGGCTGGCAATATAGCTATAGAGTTCATCATCAACTTCAATCGTTTTCATCTTAATCCAGTGCGATGTCTTTGCTGAATACAAGTCATTGGGATTATAGGAACAAATCCCAACAGCGGATAGCGTTAAGCCCGGCTGACAAAAAAACTCGGAGTAAACCTTAGAGGTTGCAGCCCAGTGGCAGAATGGTCAACATAATACCCTAACCCGACAGAGCGAAAAAAAGAACTTTGCCATGAAATTAAACATCCGAGCGCAATCTGCACAAAACCTGCACAATAATTCCCCCATCGTTCTCGTTCATGGTCTGTTTGGCAGCCTGGACAACCTCGGCGTACTGGCGCGCGATCTGGTGACCGATCACGACATTATTCAGGTCGATATGCGCAATCATGGTTTATCGCCGCGCGATCCGGTCATGGATTATCCGGCAATGGCCCAGGATCTTCTGGATACGCTTGACGCGCAGCAGATTGAAAAAGCGACGTTTATTGGTCATTCCATGGGCGGAAAAGCGGTAATGGCGCTGACGGCGCTGGCGCCCGATCGCATCGATCGTCTGGTCGCGATTGATATCGCCCCCGTGGATTATCACGTTCGCCGCCACGATCGCATTTTCGCGGCCATTAATGCCGTCAGCGAATCCGACGCGACATCCCGCCAACAGGCGGCAGGGATTATGCGCCAACACCTCAACGAAGAAGGCGTGATCCAGTTTCTGTTAAAATCCTGGGCTGAAGGCGAATGGCGTTTTAATGTTCCGGTATTATGGGAGCAGTATCCGCATATCGTCGGCTGGGAAACCATTCCGCCCTGGGAACATCCGGCGCTGTTTATTCCAGGCGGTAACTCGCCGTACGTGACCGAAGCGTACCGCGACGCGCTGCTGGCGCAATTCCCTTTGGCGCGCGCGCATGTGATCGCCGGCGCGGGCCACTGGGTACATGCCGAAAAACCAGAGGCGGTTCTGCGCGCCATCCGCCGTTATCTGCACGATAAACGCTAACTGATTAAAAACTCATCGCCTGTGCGCGATTACGCGCGCGGGCGTTGGCGTCGCTTCCTCGCTGATGTATGATGGCGCGCTATCCATCCGGGCATAAGCCTGGCTGATTGTTTCCCCCGAAGTCACCAAAATCATGGCCAAAGAACAAACGGACCGTACGACATTAGATCTGTTCGCGCACGAGCGTCGCCCGGGACGACCTAAAACGAATCCGCTTTCGCGCGATGAACAGTTACGCATCAACAAGCGCAACCAGTTAAAACGCGACAAAGTTCGTGGCCTCAAGCGTGTCGAATTAAAACTCAACGCACAAGCGGTTGACGCGCTGAATGAGCTGGCCGAAGCGCGCAACATTAGCCGCAGCGAGCTCATTGAAGAAATATTAATGAAGCAGCTTATGGCGCTGCGCGGCCAGGGTTTAGTCTGAAAATAAGTTTTGTTTCATATTTCGTGTAGCAGAGCGTGCAGTCCCGCGTGATTGCTGTTTCCGCATATCTGCCTGTTCTGCTATGATTGCCCTTATCCGTGGGCAATTCGCCACCACCATTTCAATAAGTTTCAAGAGGTTATTTTACTCATGGCAATCACTGGCATCTTTTTCGGCAGCGACACCGGTAATACCGAAAATATCGCAAAAATGATTCAAAAACAGCTTGGTAAAGACGTTGCCGATGTGCATGACATTGCAAAAAGCAGTAAAGAAGACCTGGAAGGGTATGACATTCTGCTGCTGGGCATCCCAACCTGGTACTATGGCGAAGCGCAATGTGACTGGGATGACTTCTTCCCGACTCTCGAAGAGATTGACTTTAACGGTAAGCTGGTGGCGCTGTTTGGCTGTGGCGATCAGGAAGACTACGCGGAATACTTCTGTGATGCGCTGGGCACGATTCGCGACATTATTGAGCCGCGCGGCGCCACGATTGTGGGTCACTGGCCAACTGCAGGCTATCATTTTGAAGCCTCTAAAGGTCTGGCTGACGACGATCATTTTGTCGGTCTGGCGATTGACGAAGACCGTCAGCCTGAACTGACCGCCGAGCGTGTTGAAAAATGGGTTAAGCAAGTTTCGGCTGAATTGCACCTCGACGACATCCTCAACGCCTAATCTTATGCGGCGCAGCGTTATATCTGCGCCGCATCAATAGACAAGACCAATCAAAATAATTGCTACAAATTTGTAACTTTCGCACCCATCCCTGTACAATGTCCGGGTGTAATCAGGTGGCGCCAGAATTTGCAGGCAAAACCACAGTTTTATTAACATCTGCGAGAGACTTGCGGTTTTCATTTCGGCATGGCAGTCCTATAATGATACGCATTATCTTGAGTGCAATTTCTGTCACTTCTCTAATGAAGTGAATCGTTTAGCAACAGGACAGATTCCGCATGACTGACAACAATACCGCATTAAAGAAGGCTGGCCTGAAAGTAACGCTTCCTCGTTTAAAAATTCTGGAAGTTCTTCAGGAACCAGATAACCATCACGTCAGTGCGGAAGATTTATACAAACGCCTGATCGACATGGGTGAAGAAATCGGTCTGGCAACAGTATACCGTGTGCTGAACCAGTTTGACGATGCCGGTATCGTGACCCGCCATAATTTTGAAGGCGGTAAATCCGTTTTTGAACTGACGCAACAGCATCATCACGACCATCTTATCTGCCTTGACTGCGGAAAAGTGATTGAATTTAGTGATGACTCTATTGAAGCGCGCCAGCGTGAAATTGCGGCGAAACACGGTATTCGTTTAACTAATCACAGCCTCTATCTTTACGGCCACTGCGCTGAAGGCGACTGCCGCGAAGACGAGCACGCGCACGATGACGTGACTAAATAAGTGTAAATCTTTCGAAGAGCCAACCGCCCGGTTGGCTTTTTTATATCCTCCTCTTTCCTGCCGCTTGATGTTGATTTAATGTAAAAAACGCTATCGCATCTCAGGAGAGCAGGAATGGAGCTTCGCCAGTTACGCTATTTCGTGCGTATTATTGAAACCGGCAGTATGGGCAGCGCCGCACAGGATCTTGATATTGGCGTTTCAGCATTAAGTCAACAGATGTCCCGTCTGGAAAACGAGCTTGCCATCCGTCTGCTGCAGCGCACTTCGCGCGGCGTAACGCCAACCAACGCCGGGCTGGCCTTTTATTCGCAGGCGCAACTCGCCCTGCGTCATGCCGACGACGCAATTCTCGCCGCCAGAGAAGCGCGCCTTTCCGGTCATGTGAGCGTAGGAACGGCCCCCAGTACCGCCTCCATACTGGGTATACCGTTTATCCATGCCATGCAGGAAAACTATGCCGATGTTCGACTGCATGTGGTGGAAAGCTTGTCCGGTAATCTGGAAAGAATGATCAATACCCGCCAGATTGATTTAGCCGTTGTCTTTCAAAAAGATAAAATCCTGCGCTGGAGCGCCAGACCGATCCTTGAAGAACAGCTTTTTCTGATTGGCTCCCATGCCCTGCTGGCGGCGCTTCCTGATAACCCGATCACACCTGAACAACTGGCAGGCATTCCGCTCATTATGCCAAGCCAGGGACATGGGCTGCGCGGCAGGCTGGACGCTGTCTGCCAGGAACATGCGCTTAACGTTGAGATCGTCGCGGAAATTGACGGTCTGGCGTTGTTGATGCGCGCCGTGCGCGACGGTCTTGGCGCCACGTTGCAGCCCGGCGCGGCGATTTCTCATCTGGATAACGACGCGCTACGCGTGATCGGCGTCCATAATCCGGTACTCAGCCGCCCCAATTTTTTAGTCAGCCTGTCGGATGATGAACTGACGCCCGCCGGCCTTGCCGCCAGAGTAGTCCTTACCAAAGTTATGCGTCAGTTAGTCGACGCCGGTGAATGGCCAGGCGCAACCCTTTACGCTTACTAAACCCCTGTTTAGCGCTACCTGATAGCGCGCCGCTTATTTATCCGTATACATTTCAATTACAAATTTAACAAATAGTTAAATGGTACGGGAGTATAAGATGGTTGATGTACTGGTGATAGGCGGAGGCAATGCCGCATTATGCGCCGCCCTGACCGCACGGGAAGCGGGCGCATCGGTTCTGCTGCTGGAGGCTGCCCCGCGGGAATGGCGCGGCGGAAATTCTCAGCACACACGAAACCTGCGCTGTATGCATGATGCGCCGCAGGATGTGCTGGTAGAAAGCTATCCTGAAGAGGAATTCTGGCAGGATCTGTGGCGAGTCACCGACGGCAACACCAACGAGGCGCTGGCGCGGCTGGTCATTCGCACCTCTTCGCAATGCCGCGACTGGATGCGCAAACATGGCGTTAACTTTCAACCGCCGCTATCAGGTGCGCTCCACGTTGCGCGCACCAATGCGTTTTTTATGGGCGGCGGGAAAGCGCTCGTCAATGCCTATTACCGTAGCGCCGAACGGCTGGGCGTACAGGTTCGCTATAACACGCCGGTTCACGCGCTTGAACTTCATGACGGCGAATTCGTGGCGGCGCTGGCGGGTAGCGAACGGATTACCGCCAAAGCCTGCGTATTAGCGGCTGGCGGTTTCGAATCAAACCGTGAATGGCTGCGGGAGGCCTGGGGAGAAAACGCCCGCGGCGAATGGCCCGCGGATAATTTCCTGATTCGCGGCACGCGTTTTAACCAGGGCGTATTACTCAAATTTATGATGGATGCCGGCGCGGATATCATTGGCGATCCGTCCCAGTCGCACTGCGTAGCGATTGATGCCAGGGCGCCGCTGTACGACGGCGGTATTTGTACTCGCGTGGATTGCGTATCGCTGGGTATTGTCGTGAATCGCGACGCCGAACGTTTTTATGATGAAGGCGAAGATTTCTGGCCGAAGCGTTACGCCATTTGGGGGCGGCTGGTGGCTCAACAGCCAGGACAAATTGGCTATTCGATTATTGACAGCAAAGCCATCGGCCACTTTATGCCGCCGGTTTTTCCTGGCGCGCAGGCCAATACGCTGGCTGAGCTGGCCTGCCAGTTGGGGCTGGACGCGGAAAAATTTACCCATACCGTCACGCAGTATAACCAGGCCTGCCAGCCCGGTCATTTTGATCATACCTTGCTTGATGACTGCGCCACTAAAAACCTGACGCCGGCGAAAACCCACTGGGCGCGCCCGCTTGATGCGCCGCCCTACTACGGTTATGCGCTGCGACCCGGCATCACGTTTACCTACCTGGGTCTGAAAGTCAATGAACGTGCCGCGGTGCATTTTGCCGGTCATCCAAGCCGCAACCTGTTTGTTGCCGGCGAGATGATGGCAGGAAATGTACTGGGCAAGGGGTATACCGCAGGCGTAGGCATGTCTATCGGCACAACCTTTGGCCGCATTGCGGGAATAGAAGCCGCCCGCGCGGCGCACAAGGAGGCGCAGCATGAAACAGCTTGAAAAATTAATCATTGAGGCCACCGTGCTTACCGAACCGGAAGCCGAGGTCGAACGCGTCATGCAAGTGTGTAACGCGTGTCGCTACTGCGAAGGTTTTTGCGCGGTATTTCCGGCGATGACCCAGCGGCTCGAATTCGGTAAAGCCGATATTCATTATCTGGCGAATTTATGTCATAACTGCGGCGCCTGCCTGCACGCATGCCAGTATGCGCCGCCCCATGAATTTGCCATTAACGTGCCGAAAGCGATGGCGCAAGCCCGCCTGGAGACGTATCAACAGTATGCCCAGCCCGCCGCTTTTGGCGCGTTATACCGCCGGGCGGGGATCACCGTCGCGCTGGCGCTGATAGTCGGTCTGACGCTCTTTTTATTACTGGCGATGGCGCTGAAAGGGTCGCTGATTCATCCGCCGCTGGCCGGTGACTTCTATCAAATTTTTCCGCATAGCCTGCTGGCATGGATGTTTGGCTCAGTTTTTGTGCTGGCAATCGGTTTGCTTATGGCGGGCGTAATTCGCTTCTGGCGTGAGATCTCGCCGGGCGTACCGCGTTCGGCAGAGATTGCGGAAGCGTCGCACAATGCGTTAACGCTGAAATATCTCGACGGCGGTCACGGCAAAGGCTGTAACGAAGCGGACGATGCGTTCACGCTGCTGCGCCGTCGCTTTCATCACTTTACCTTTTACGGTTTTATGCTCTGTTTTGCCGCCACGGTCGTGGCGACGGGCTATCACTACGTCGCCGGTTGGGAAGCGCCCTACCCGTTTTTTAGCCTGCCGGTCATGCTCGGCACGCTGGGCGGTATCGGTCTGCTTATCGGCCCGGCCGGGCTACTGTGGCTCAATCTGCGGCGGTCGCCGTTACATGGCGATGCGCGCCAGAAACCCATGGATCGCGGCTTTATTCTGCTGCTGTTCTTAACCAGTCTGACCGGGCTGGCGCTGCTGGCAGGCAGAGACACCAGCGGAATGGGCATACTGCTGGCGCTCCATTTAGGCGTGGTGATGGCGCTCTTTCTCACCCTTCCCTACGGAAAATTCGCCCACGGATTTTTCCGCTGCGCGGCCTTACTCAAATGGGCAGTTGAGAAGCGACGCGGAAAACATGCGGGGGATACAGGCAACTGACCCGCAACATCTTACCCATAAAACAATAAAGACAGTGGAGAGCAAACCCTATGGCACAACACACACCTGCAACATCGCGCGCCGGCACGTTCGGCGCAATACTGCGCGTGACAAGCGGCAATTTTCTTGAACAGTTTGATTTTTTCTTGTTCGGATTTTACGCCACCTATATCGCCAGAACGTTTTTTCCGGCGGAAAGCGAATTTGCCTCATTAATGTTGACCTTTGCCGTCTTTGGCTCCGGTTTTTTAATGCGCCCCGTCGGCGCGATTGTGCTTGGCGCCTATATTGACAGAATCGGACGCCGTAAAGGGCTGATGGTGACACTGGCGATTATGGGCTGCGGTACGTTGCTCATCGCCCTCGTCCCCGGCTACCAAACGATCGGCCTGGCAGCGCCTGCGTTGGTGCTGTTGGGCCGGTTATTACAAGGATTTTCTGCGGGCGTTGAGTTAGGCGGCGTCTCGGTCTATCTGTCCGAAATCGCAACGCCAGGCAATAAAGGGTTTTATACCAGCTGGCAATCCGCCAGTCAGCAGGTCGCGATCGTTGTTGCCGCGTTGATTGGTTATAGCCTGAATATCACGCTGGGACACGACGCGATATCGGAGTGGGGCTGGCGAATTCCGTTCTTTATCGGCTGTATGATCATTCCGCTGATTTTTGTTTTACGTCGTTCATTACAAGAAACAGAGGCGTTTTTACAACGCAAGCATCGCCCCGACACCAGGGAAATTTTTGCAACTATCGCCAAAAACTGGCGCATTATTACGGCCGGAACGCTGCTGGTGGCGATGACCACCACAACGTTTTATTTTATCACCGTTTATACGCCGACCTATGGCAGAACCGTGCTTAATCTCAGCGCGCGGGACAGTTTGATCGTCACCATGTTGGTGGGGGTGTCCAATTTTATCTGGTTACCCATTGGCGGCGCGATTTCCGACCGGATTGGCCGTCGCGCCGTATTAATGGGCATTACGTTGCTGGCGCTGATCACCACCTGGCCCGTCATGCAATGGCTGACCGCCGCGCCCGACTTTACCCGCATGACGCTGGTACTGCTGTGGTTCTCTTTCTTTTTTGGCATGTATAACGGCGCAATGGTCGCGGCGTTAACCGAAGTGATGCCAGTCTATGTGCGTACCGTTGGTTTCTCGCTGGCCTTTAGCCTGGCGACGGCGATTTTTGGCGGCCTGACGCCGGCCATCTCTACCGCGCTGGTAAAGTTAACCGGCGACAAAAGCTCGCCCGGCTGGTGGCTGATGTGCGCGGCATTATGTGGACTTGCCGCGACGGCGATGCTGTTTGTACGTCTGAGTCGCGGCTATATCGCGGCAGAAAATAAAGCCTGAAAAAACCACGGGCGGAAAACATTCGCCCGTGGGTGGCAAGGCAGGTTTTTATTGCACGTTATTATGACTGCGAATTTCCTGCCAGACCTTGTCGCAGTCAGCCTTGACCGCCTGATCGTTACCCGTGCGCGTCGCCTGAATGCACTGCTGATAGTCCAGTACCCGCACGCTTTCTTCGTTAGCAAATTGCTGATGTTTGCGGTCTTTTTTAAGGACATTCAGTACGCTTTGGCAGGCCTCTATCTTCTCAGGCGAGCCCTGTGCGGTATTGATACAGGCGCTGTACGCCTCTTTCAGCCGGCTATCTTCTTCCGGCGCGGGTGATGACGCGCAGGCCGTCAAACCGGCGGTCATGCTGGCGATGAGTAAAATTTTTTTCATAGGTCGTTCCTCAACAGCGCGGCAGACCGGCAGCCTGCCGCATCTGACATCAGAAAATAGTGAATGGCGCAATAACGATAAATTTCACGTCACGTTCATCCTGGAAGATGTTGCCGTAACCACCGCCCCAGCTTGGAATATTGGAGTGGTTGTCATATTCGGTGAAGTGCAGTTTGAACATGGTGCCTTTGGCACGCCCCTCCTGCAGGGTATAGACCGCATCCAGACTGTATGAGGACTCTTCGATAGTGCGGTTTTTGTCGTAGTAAGCATCCGGGTTACTTTGCCAGGTTGCCGGTTTAGCATCCCAAGCGTAAACGTAAGACGCGCCCACAGCCCAGCCCGGCAGATTCCAGTTTTTCAGGTCATACATCGCGCCGAAGAAAACCGCCTTTTCACCGTTAGCATTAAAGTCGGAGCGGTTATCCCACCAGATATCCAGACGACCGTTTGAAGAGGCGTAGGTTGGCGTCATACGTTGCAGAAAATAGCCCTGCTGACCGTCCGCTTTCACCCAGGTGCCTTCCAGACGCAGGTCAACCACTTCCGCGACTTTGTAGCCGAAGGTCAACGCCTGCAGCCAGGCCGTACCGTCGTAAATATCATTCACGCTGCGATCGTCTACTTTGTCGCGCGCGCCGTAGAACTGGTAACTGGTGGTGAACGGATTGCCGCCTAAATCAAATTTATAGCTGGCCTTTGCGAAATATTGATCGACATAGCCTTCGGACTGACCAAACGCCGCTTCCAGCACCAGATCATTTTTGAAGTCGTACTTCGCGCCGATGGAGTGGAGGTAGTCCACATTAGTTTTTTTATCCGCCTGATAAAACTTATCCATTTCGGTATGCCACGGCGCTTTATATTCGTTAGTCCACATGTAGGAAAAACTTAACGCGCCCGCATCGCCATAGTCAAAACTGGCGCCGGCTTCCGCCCCCTGATAAGTACCCGGCATAAAACTCCAGTGCGGCGCTAACAGCGTCTGACCGGTAGGCTGAATATAACCGGCACGCGCCCAGACCGGGCCATATTTAAATTTCGCGGCGGCTTTATAAAGACTGATACCGCTCTTATCGCCGGAATAGTCTTCGTCGTAGCCTTTTATTCTTTTTCGAGAAGGCAATTTCGTTTGGATGACCGCTGTCGCCGTTTTCTGCCATTTCAATCGCGGTAAACGCCGCGATATCCAGACCGAACATATCCGCAGCGTAACCAGACTGAAAATCCAGGTTAGCGTTCCAGGTCGCATGAGAAAGGTTAGTTTTATATTTGTCGCCGTCGGTCACATCTTTGCGATCGCGTTCACGCTGCCAATAATAGATGCCGCCCGTTAACGTGGAGTCGTCGAAAAAGCCGGAGGCTTGCGCCTGCGGAACAACGATCCACCCCGACATTGCTGTGATACCGGCGATAGCCAGAGCCAGCGTACTACGTTTGCCACTAAACGTACGCATAAGTTAATCCTCTTTGACGTATAAATTGCTGCCGACAAAAGCGAACAGCGAAAAAATAAAAATAAAAAGTAGCGCTGAGAAACCTCATTTACTACGTTAAATAGACCATTTTTCGCGATGCGAATTATCAATCTCTTTCTGTAACCAGTATGTAATAATATGAGCAACCGCACATATTTAATTGCTTTCTGTTACATTCGACTGCTGGTGGGGGAAGCAGACCGCCAGAAAGAAAATTGACTTGTTTTCCATAGGCATGAAAATAATTGTCTCCTGTTGACCTGACGCTTATAACATTTAGATTAATAATCATTTATCAGATCAATAATTTTCAGAGAATAATTAATTCGCCTCGCAAAAAAGAGAATCGACTTAGAGCCTATCCCACCAGGCGTTATTGGCGCAGCCAGTTTGGACACGGACAGCGCGCAAAAACCGGAGCGTACACGTAGTACGTGAGGTTTGACTCGCTACGCTCGCCCTTCGGGCCGCCGCTAGCGGCGTTCAAAACGCTAACGCGTTTTGGCGAGCACTGCCCAGGTCCAAAATGGCAAGTAAAATAGCCCTAATGGGATAGGCTCTTGGAAATGCAGAGAAAAAACGCCGCAAAACGCGGCGTTGACAAGGTATTTTTACAGCATTCGTCTGTTGGCGCAGTGCTTACTCGCCCGCTTTCGCCCAGGTATCACGCAGGCCCACGGTGCGGTTAAAGACCAGCTTATCGGCCGTTGCATAGCGGCTGTCGAGGCAGAAGTAGCCTTCACGTTCAAACTGGAAAGCTTTTCCTGCTACCGCCGCTTTCAGCGACGGCTCACCATAACCCTGCTTAATCACTAATGATTCGGGGTTGATAACAGACAGGAAGTCCTCCGCGGCGCCTGGATTCGGCACGCTGAACAGACGGTCGTAGAGACGAATTTCAATCGGCAACGCATGTGCTGCGCTAACCCAGTGGATTACGCCTTTCACTTTACGCCCGTCAGCCGGATCTTTACTCAGCGTATCGGCATCATAGGTACAGAAGATGGTGGTGATATTCCCTTCGGCATCCTTCTCTACGCGCTCCGCTTTAATGACGTAGGCATTACGCAGACGCACTTCTTTGCCCATCACCAGACGCTTGTACTGCTTGTTCGCTTCTTCGCGGAAATCTGCGCGATCGATCCAGATCTCACCGCTAAACGGCACTTCACGGCTGCCCATCTCCGGTTTATTCGGATGGTTAGGCATGGTAACCATTTCGCTCTCGCCCTGCGGGTAGTTTTCGATAACCAGTTTTACCGGATCGATTACCGCCATCGCGCGCGGCGCGTTTTCGTTCAGATCTTCGCGAATGCAGGATTCCAGCGACGCCATCTCAATGGTGTTGTCCTGCTTGGTGACGCCGATGCGTTTGCAGAACTCACGAATAGAAGCTGCGGTATAGCCGCGACGGCGCAGACCGGAAATAGTCGGCATACGCGGATCGTCCCAACCTTCGACGTGTTTGTCGGTCACCAGCAGGTTCAGCTTACGCTTGGACATCACGGTGTATTCCAGATTCAGGCGCGAGAATTCGTACTGGCGCGGGTGAACCGGAATGGTGATGTTGTCCAGCACCCAGTCGTACAGACGACGGTTATCCTGGAACTCCAGCGTACACAGAGAATGAGTAATGCCTTCCAGCGCATCGCTGATGCAGTGAGTAAAGTCGTACATCGGGTAGATGCACCACTTGTTGCCGGTCTGGTGGTGTTCAGCAAATTTAATGCGGTACAGCACCGGATCGCGCATCACGATAAACGGCGACGCCATGTCGATTTTAGCGCGCAGACAGGCTTTACCCTCTTCAAAACCGCCGGTACGCATTTTTTCAAATAGCGCGAGGTTCTCTTCCACGCTGCGATCGCGGAACGGGCTGTTTTTACCCGGCGCGGTCAGCGTACCGCGGTATTCACGGATCTGCTCCGGCGTCAGCTCATCAACGTAGGCCAGGCCTTTATTGATTAGCTCGACCGCATAGGCGTGCAGTTGGTCAAAGTAATCGGAGGAGTAGCGAATATCGCCAGACCAGTGAAAGCCTAACCACTCGACGTCGTTTTTGATCGAATCAACGTACTCGATATCTTCTTTTACCGGGTTGGTGTCATCGAAACGCAGGTTGCACTGGCCCTGATAATCTTGCGCGATGCCAAAGTTCAGGCAGATAGATTTCGCGTGGCCGATGTGCAGATAGCCATTCGGCTCCGGCGGAAAACGGGTATGGACAGTGGTATGTTTACCACTCGCCAGATCTTCATCAATAATCTGACGAATAAAGTTAGTCGGGCGGGCTTCAGCCTCACTCATCGTGGATTCCTCAAAGCGTAAACAACGTATAACGGCATATGATCTTATAAGCCGGACAGACTGACAACCTTTAGTTACTTAAAAAGTGGCTTTGCAGAAAATATTGGGGCTAATTGCGGTAAAAAAAAGCGGCGAAGGTCCCCCTCTGCCGCTTATGTTTTCTGTGATATCGCCGGATGGCGTCTTACGCCTTATCCGGCCAGGAAGCGATTATTTGCTCTTGATCTCGTACAGTGGCGTTTGACCCGCCACCACGTGACCATCCGCTTTGATGACCAGAGCGCTGAAGTCATCGCTGTTGCTGCAAACAACCGGGCTTATCATGGAACGCGCATTGGCATTCAGGAAGTCCAGATCCAGTTCCAGCACCGGCTGACCCGCCGTGACTTCCGCACCCTCTTCTACCAGACGCTTAAAGCCCTGACCGTTCAGCGCGACGGTATCGATACCCATATGGACAACGATCTCCGCGCCTTTTTCGGTTTCCAGACAGAACGCGTGGTTAGTGTTGAAGATTTTCACGATAGTACCCGCCGCCGGAGAAACCACGGTTTTATCGGTGGGTTTCACCGCCACGCCGTCGCCGACCGCTTTGCTGGCGAAAGCTTCATCCGGTACCTGATCCAGCGCCACTACCTCACCGGTAATCGGAGAGACCAGTTCAGCGATAGTCACCGCATTCGGCACCGCCTGGGGTTTGGCCGCCGGAGCAGGTGTTGCAACGTGAGCCGCATCAGCAGACGCTGCCGCGACCGGCCCCCGCGCCACCACTTTCTTCATTTCATCGCCAATCGATTCTGCTTTCGCGCCGACAATAACCTGAATGGTCTGTTTGTTCAGTTTAACCACCCCGGAAGCGCCGAGGCGTTTGCAGGCCGCATCGTTAACGCGAGCAGAGTCATTCACGGTCAGGCGCAGACGGGTAATACACGCATCGATCGCTTTCAGGTTGTCCGTACCGCCAACCGCAGCAATATAGCTGGTCGCCAGTTGCGTTAACCCTTCTTCGGTGTTGCTGTTGGCTTCTTCCGTTACCATCTCATCAACTTTATCTTCGCGGCCCGGCGTTTTCAGGTTAAACATACGAATAACCGCGCTGAACAGCAGGAAGTAGATGATAAAGAATACAACGCCCATCACCAGCAACATCCAGACGTTATTGCTGGCCGCTGGCAGGTTATACATCAGAACATAGTCGATCGCGCCTGCCGAGAAAGAGAAGCCCGCATGGATACCCAGCAACGTCGCGACGAACAGGCTGATACCAGTCAAAATGGCGTGCAGGAGGTACAGCAGCGGCGCCAGGAACATAAACAGGAATTCCAGCGGCTCGGTTACGCCGGTCAGAAACGCGGTGATCGCGACAGACAGCAGCATACCGCCCACCATCGGACGACGTTCTTTCGGCGCGGCGAAATACATCGCCAGAGCGGCGCCCGGCAGACCAAACATCATGATCGGGAAGAAGCCGGACATAAACATCCCCGCCGTGCCGTCGCCAGCATAGAAGCGGTTGATGTCGCCGTGGAATACAGTGCCTGCGGCATTGGTGAATTCGCCAATCTGGAACCAGGCGATGGTGTTCAGTACCTGATGCAGACCGGTGGGGATCAGCAGACGGTTGATGAAGCCAAAGATACCGGAACCCAGCGCGCCTGCGGAAACGATCCATTCACCGCCCGCATGGATGCCATGCTGTACCGGCGGCCAGACGTAACCGAAAATAGCGGCCAGCACCAGACAGAAAAAGCCCGTTGCGATCGGCACAAAACGTTTTCCACCGAAGAAACTGAGAAAATCAGGCAGTTTGATACCAGACCAACGATTATAAACCGCGCCGCCGACCAGACCGGTAATAATCCCCGCCAGCACGCCCATGTTGATTTCCGGGTTAATCGTCACCATCGCTTTGGTCATGACGAAGTAACCCACGGCTCCCGCCAGTGCTGCCGCGCCCGCGCTATCTTTAGACCAACTGGAGGCCACGCCGATAGCGAAAACCAGCGCCAGGTTATCGAAAATAGACCCGCCCGCTTGCGCGATAAACGGCATATTCAGCAAATCTGGTTGGCCGAATCGCAGCAACAACGCTGCCACCGGCAACACGGCGATAGGGAGCTGCAACGCCCTACCCAGCCGCTGGAAAAAACCTAAAATATTCATCTTATTCCCCCTACGAGACGCCGATATGGCTTCTTTGAAGCCGTTTTTTATTGTGCTGCAAACGTTAAAAACGTGATGTTCTGTAATCGAACGGTGAGATCATCTTCTGCAGAGTGTGTGGAAAATTAATTCGCCTCGCAAATTAAACGGGTGTTTTTTGTGATTATAATCACTAAATATCGTAATCACCCCCACCATCCACTGGCTAACACGGAAAACTTATTTTATGATTCAAAAAATCAGGACGGATTGAACACGAACCCTGGATATCCAGGTTACGCTTAATACGATCCGCCAAATTTTGACATTGATTATCGAGGTGAAGAATGAGACTGATCCCCCTGAGTACCGCAGAACAGGTTGGCAAATGGGCCGCTCGCCATATCGTTAACCGTATTAATGCGTTCAAACCGACCGCCGATCGTCCGTTTGTCCTTGGACTGCCTACCGGCGGCACGCCGCTAACGGCGTACAAAGCGCTGGTTGAGATGCACAAAGCGGGCGAGGTCAGCTTTAAGCATGTGGTCACCTTTAATATGGACGAATATGTTGGCCTGCCGAAAGAGCACCCGGAAAGCTACCACAGCTTTATGCATCGTAACTTTTTCGATCACGTTGATATTCCAGCAGAAAACATCAATCTTCTCAACGGTAACGCACCGGATATCGATGCGGAATGCCGTCAATATGAAGAAAAAATTCGTTCTTACGGTAAAATCCATCTGTTTATGGGCGGCGTCGGCAACGACGGTCACATCGCCTTTAACGAACCGGCGTCTTCCCTGGCTTCCCGTACCCGTATCAAAACGTTAACCCATGATACTCGCGTAGCGAACTCCCGCTTCTTTGACGGTGACGTAAACCAGGTGCCGAAATACGCGCTGACGGTAGGCGTAGGCACGCTGCTGGATGCGGAAGAAGTGATGATTCTGGTGCTGGGCCATCAGAAAGCCCAGGCGCTGCAGGCGGCGGTTGAAGGCAACGTCAACCACATGTGGACCATTAGCTGCCTGCAACTCCATCCGAAAGCGGTTGTGGTATGCGATGAGCCGTCCACAATGGAACTTAAAGTTAAAACATTGAAATATTTCAATGAATTAGAAGCAGAAAATATTAAAGGTCTGTAATGTTGTCTCCGCCCCGCCAGTCAATGCGGGGCGGTAAATTTTTGATATCGGGGGTCGGAATGTATGCTTTAACCCAGGGCCGGATCTTTACCGGTCACGAAATTCTTGATGACCATGCGCTTGTTGTCGCTAATGGCCTGATTGACCGCGTTTGTCCGATGGCCGAACTGCCGCCGGGAATAGAACAACGCTCATTGAATGGGGCCATTCTCTCCCCCGGTTTTATTGATGTGCAGCTAAACGGCTGCGGCGGCGTGCAGTTTAACGATACCGCAGAAGCCGTCAGCGTTGAAACGCTGGAAATTATGCAGAAAGCCAATGAAAAATCGGGCTGTACTAACTTTCTGCCAACGCTTATCACTACCAGCGACGAATTGATGAAACAGGGCATTCGCGTCATGCGCGAATACCTGGAAAAACATCCGCACCAGGCGCTGGGTCTCCACCTGGAAGGCCCCTGGCTTAATCTGGTAAAAAAAGGCACCCATAATCCTGATTTCGTGCGTAAACCAGACGCTGCGCTGGTCGATTTCTTATGCGATAATGCCGACGTCATCACCAAAGTCACTCTCGCGCCGGAAATGGTGCCTGCTGACGTAATCGCTAAACTGGCGAATGCGGGCATTGTGGTTTCCGCAGGTCACTCCAACGCGACGTTAAAAGAGGCGAAAGCAGGCTTCCGCGCCGGGATTACTTTTGCGACTCACCTGTTTAACGCGATGCCGTACATTACAGGGCGTGAGCCGGGCCTTGCTGGCGCTGTTCTGGACGAAGCGGATATTTATTGCGGCGTTATCGCCGATGGTCTGCATGTCGACTACGCCAACATTCGCAATGCCAAACGCCTTAAAGGCGACAAACTTTGTCTGGTGACAGACGCCACCGCACCGGCGGGGGCCAATATTGAGCAGTTCATTTTCGCAGGTAAAACAATATACTACCGCAATGGACTGTGTGTGGATGAAAACGGTACGTTGAGCGGTTCGTCCTTAACCATGATTGAAGGCGTACGCAACCTGGTCGCGCATTGCGGCATCGCGCTGGATGAAGTGCTGCGCATGGCAACACTCTATCCGGCACGCGCTATCGGCGTTGATAAGCATCTCGGTAGCATTGCGCCGGGTAAAGTCGCCAACCTGACCGCGTTCACCCACGATTTTAAAATTATCAAGACCATCGTTAATGGTGACGAGGTCGTTGACTTGAGTAAGTGAGAATATGACACCAGGCGGACAAGCTCAGATAGGTAACGTTGATCTCGTAAAACAGCTTAACAGCGCGGCCGTTTACCGCCTGATTGACCAGCATGGTCCTATCTCGCGCATACAAATTGCCGAGCAAAGCCAGCTTGCTCCCGCCAGCGTAACGAAAATTACGCGTCAACTCATTGAACGCGGGCTGATCAAAGAAGTCGATCAGCAGGCCTCTACCGGAGGCCGCCGCGCTATCTCTATCGTCACGGAAACCCGTAACTTCCACGCCATTGGCGTTCGCCTGGGCCGTCATGACACCACTTTAACGCTCTACGATCTGAGCAGTAAAGTGGTCGCTGAGGAGCATTATCCGCTACCGGAGCGCACCCAGGAGACGCTGGAACATGCGCTGCTCAACACCATCGCCGTCTTTATTGATAGCTGTCAGCGTAAAATTCGTGAATTGATCGCTATCTCGGTGATCCTGCCAGGGCTTGTCGATCCGGAAAGCGGCGTGATTCGTTACATGCCGCACATTCAGGTTGAAAACTGGGGACTGGTCGAAGCGCTGGAAAAACGGTTTCACGTTACCTGTTTCGTGGGACACGATATCCGTAGCCTGGCGCTGGCGGAACACTACTTCGGCGCCAGTCAGGATTGCGAGGACTCGATTCTGGTGCGCGTTCATCGTGGTACAGGCGCCGGGATTATCTCCAACGGACGCATCTTCATTGGCCGTAACGGCAACGTCGGTGAAATTGGGCATATTCAGGTGGAGCCGCTGGGCGAGCGCTGCCACTGCGGTAATTTCGGCTGTCTGGAAACCATTGCCGCCAATGCGGCGATTGAACAACGGGTGCTGAATTTGCTTAAACAAGGGTATCAAAGCCGTGTTCCGCTTGACGACTGCACGATTAAAACCATCTGTAAGGCGGCAAACCGGGGCGACAGCCTGGCCTCGGAAGTCATTGAGCATGTTGGTCGCCATTTGGGCAAAACGATCGCCATTGCTATCAACCTGTTTAACCCGCAAAAAATCGTCATTGCCGGCGAGATCATTGAAGCCGATAAAGTCCTGTTGCCCGCTATCGAAAGCTGTATCAATACGCAGGCGTTAAAGGCATTTCGCAAAAATTTGCCGGTGGTACGCTCCACGCTGGATCACCGTTCTGCTATCGGCGCATTTGCCTTAGTTAAACGCGCCATGCTCAACGGAACATTGCTGCAACGTTTGCTGGAAAGTTGATGCGCTCTTATAGTATCGGATTATTCACAAATTCCCCGGGTAGTTCATGACCATCAAGAATGTAATCTGCGATATCGACGGCGTGCTGATGCACGACAACGTAGCCGTACCCGGTGCGGCGGAATTTCTGACGGGGATTCTGGAAAAAGGTCTGCCGCTGGTGCTGCTGACCAATTACCCGTCGCAAACCGGCCAGGATCTGGCGAACCGTTTTGCTACCGCTGGCGTTAACGTGCCGGACAGCGTGTTTTATACGTCAGCAATGGCGACAGCCGATTTTCTGCGCCGTCAGGAAGGTAAAAAAGCGTATGTCGTGGGCGAAGGCGCGCTTATTCACGAGCTCTATAAAGCAGGTTTTACCATTACCGATGTGAACCCTGATTTTGTCATCGTTGGAGAAACCCGCTCCTACAACTGGGACATGATGCATAAAGCAGCATTTTTCGTCGCCAATGGCGCGCGCTTTATCGCTACCAACCCGGATACTCACGGTCGCGGCTTTTATCCGGCCTGCGGCGCGCTGTGCGCAGGCATTGAAAAAATTTCCGGCCGGAAGCCGTTTTATGTCGGCAAACCCAGCCCGTGGATCATCCGCGCGGCGTTAAACAAAATGCAGGCGCACTCGGAAGAGACCGTTATCGTCGGCGACAACCTGCGCACCGACATTCTGGCGGGGTTCCAGGCCGGTCTGGAGACCATTCTGGTGCTTTCAGGCGTATCAACAATCAATGATATTGACAGTATGCCGTTCCGCCCAAGCTGGATTTACCCTTCCGTCGCCGAGATAGACGTTATCTAAACCTGTCCCCTGCCCGATGACGCGCCGCTTTCAGGCCTACGGTTCGAACAACATTGTAGGCCTGATAAGCGAAACGTCATCAGGAAAAACATAATTCAATTAAACCACGATAAAACTGAAGATCCATCAATAAATCCGCGCAATACGTAATCATTTTTCACTAATCAACAATGACGATTGCATTTTTCATTTTTTCAGACCGTAATCCCCTTGCGCCTTCCACGCCTTTGCGGCATTTTTTAGTCAAGCAAATACAAAAAGTACGACGCAACAGATTAACGGAGAAGGCTATGTGTTCTATTTTCGGCGTATTCGATATCAAAACAGATGCAGCGGAACTGCGTAAAAAAGCCCTTGAACTGTCACGCCTGATGCGCCATCGCGGCCCGGACTGGTCCGGCATCTACGCTTGCGATAACGCGATTCTCACACATGAACGCTTGTCGATTGTTGATGTTAACGCTGGCGCCCAGCCCCTGTATAACGCCAGAAAAACCCACGTACTGGCGGTGAACGGTGAAATTTATAACCATCAGACGTTACGCGCGGAGTATGGCGATCGTTACGCGTTCCAGACAGGCTCCGACTGCGAAGTTATTCTCGCGCTGTATCAGGAAAAAGGGCCGGATTTCCTTGACGATTTACAGGGGATGTTCGCCTTCGCCCTGTATGACAGCGAAAAAGACGCTTATCTGATTGGTCGTGACCATATCGGTATTATTCCGCTCTATATGGGCTATGACGAATTCGGCAACTTCTACGTAGCGTCAGAAATGAAAGCGCTGACCCCGGTCTGCCGCACCATTAAAGAGTTCCCGGCGGGCAGCTACCTGTGGAGCAAAGACGGCGAAATTCGTCAGTACTATCAGCGCGACTGGTTCGATTACGATGCGGTAAAAGACAACGTCACCGACAAAAACGCGCTGCGCCAGGCGCTGGAAGAATCCGTAAAAAGCCACCTGATGTCCGACGTGCCCTATGGCGTGCTGCTCTCCGGCGGTCTGGACTCGTCGGTTATTTCGGCAATCACCAAAAAATTCGCCGCCCGTCGCGTCGAAGATCAGGAGCGCTCCGAAGCCTGGTGGCCACAGTTGCACTCTTTTGCGGTCGGTCTGGAAGGTTCGCCTGACCTGAAGGCGGCCCAGGAAGTGGCTAACCACCTCGGCACCGTGCACCATGAAATTCACTTCACCGTGCAGGAAGGCCTTGATGCCATTCGTGATGTTATCTATCACATTGAAACCTATGACGTGACCACTATCCGCGCCTCAACGCCGATGTATCTGATGTCGCGTAAGATCAAAGCGATGGGCATCAAAATGGTGCTCTCCGGCGAAGGTTCCGATGAGGTGTTTGGCGGCTACCTGTACTTCCATAAAGCGCCGAACGCCAAAGAGTTACATGAAGAGACGGTCCGTAAGCTACAGGCGCTGCATATGTATGACTGCGCCCGCGCCAACAAAGCGATGTCCGCCTGGGGCGTGGAAGCGCGCGTACCGTTCCTGGATAAAAAATTCCTCGACGTGGCGATGCGTATCAACCCACAGGATAAAATGTGCGGCAACGGCAAGATGGAAAAACACGTGCTGCGCGAGTGCTTCGAGTCTTATCTGCCAGCAAGCGTCGCGTGGCGTCAGAAAGAGCAGTTCTCTGACGGCGTAGGCTACAGCTGGATTGATACGCTGAAAGAGGTGGCGGCGAAACAGATTTCCGATCAACAACTGGAAACCGCCCGCTTCCGCTTTCCATACAACACGCCGTCGTCTAAAGAGGCGTATCTGTACCGCGAAATTTTTGAAGAGCTGTTCCCGGTGCCGAGCGCGGCGGAATGCGTACCCGGCGGCCCGTCCGTGGCCTGTTCTTCCGCCAAAGCCATTGAGTGGGATGAAGCATTCAAAACGATGGATGACCCGTCAGGCCGCGCGGTCGGCGTGCATCAGTCGGCGTACCAGTAAATTAACGATGACGAAAGAGCCCTTAGGGGCTCTTTTTTTATAGCAAACTACTTTCGGAAAAACGATTAATAACCAATAATTGCCGAATATTGCGCCACGCTGTTCGCAACCTAACCAAACAGACACTTTCCGACGTTTTTCGATGAAAAAGAGGTTGACGCTTCAAGGCTCAATACGCATAATGCGCCCCGCAACGCCGATAAGGTAACGCGAAAAAAAGATGGCTACGTAGCTCAGTTGGTTAGAGCACATCACTCATAATGATGGGGTCACAGGTTCGAATCCCGTCGTAGCCACCATCTTTTTTGCGGGAGTGGCGAAATTGGTAGACGCACCAGATTTAGGTTCTGGCGCCGCAAGGTGTGCGAGTTCAAGTCTCGCCTCCCGCACCATTCACCGATAAGCGTTGTACGGATGGGGTATCGCCAAGCGGTAAGGCACCGGTTTTTGATACCGGCATTCCCTGGTTCGAATCCAGGTACCCCAGCCATATTTCTTCGAGTTTGCGGTTCACCGCGACGGTATTGGGGTATCGCCAAGCGGTAAGGCACCGGTTTTTGATACCGGCATTCCCTGGTTCGAATCCAGGTACCCCAGCCATCGAAGAAATCATCTGGCTACGTAGCTCAGTTGGTTAGAGCACATCACTCATAATGATGGGGTCACAGGTTCGAATCCCGTCGTAGCCACCATATTCAGAACGCGTTGAGGTATTCGACCGGTTCGAAAATAATTTGTTGGGGTATCGCCAAGCGGTAAGGCACCGGATTCTGATTCCGGCATTCCGAGGTTCGAATCCTCGTACCCCAGCCAGTTTTAAAGACGCTCTACTAACGAGCGCAAGAAGTACGACAATTGGGGTATCGCCAAGCGGTAAGGCACCGGATTCTGATTCCGGCATTCCGAGGTTCGAATCCTCGTACCCCAGCCACCTTTAAAAAGCTCGCTTCGGCGAGCTTTTTGCTTTTCTGCGTTTATAAATTCCGAAAGAGGTTTCCCCCTTAATGCCCTGCTATCAGTAAAACGCTATGATAAAGCCTTACAGGGAGCGTTCGGTAACCTCACAATGAATTACCAGTTTTGTTGGTATCTCTTTTTGCAGCCATTAACATTTTTTATGGTCGTCTTGCTCTGCGCTTTCACCTTCATTGATATCACGGCCAGCGCCGCCTGGTTGATTATTTTGGGTCTGATTTACCCCGTGGCAGTGTCAATGAGGCTACATATACTGCACCAGAAAAAGGCGGTCATGCTACGCCAGAATAGTGCGGAATGGATAGTGTATCTGCCAGGGATCCCTGTGCAAGAAAAACAAAGCGCGCTGATTAATGTCGCGTTTTCCTCGAAAACGGCGCTGCACGGATTCTATATTCGCGCCCTGTCCAGCAAAGTCATTCTTCACATCATCACTTTTTATATTCTGTGGTTTGATGTCCAACATGCAACACTGACGTGGTATCGGATTCTCGCCGCATTAATCACCCTGGCGATTCTTGTAAAATCAATGAGTTCCACATTACTGATGCTACATAAAGTAGTACGTTGCCAATACAACGTATGCACAATTGAAATGGCATCACCTTGGTATGAAATTGATTTCAAAGGGAAATTAGGTTTATGTGCTTTATTTGCAGTAAAGTAAGATGTCAATACGCTTACCCGACCTGCAATTGAGCGTTTTTACAAACCGGGTAAGGCATTCAGCGGGTTACAACCCCAACGCATACTTCAGCGCCTGACGTTTTAGCACGCCTGCGCGCTGCGCCGCCATCAGCCCCATATTGCGTAAAATACGCAGCGGCGGCAGTTCATTGCTGAACCCGGCATAAAACAGATCCATTCCACTTTGCATCATAAAATTATCTGCCATGCGCCGCGTCTGATAGCGTTTCAACACCGAATGGCTGGCCCAGGACTCGCCATAGCTACGGGCACTCGCCAGCACATCAATCAACGCATCAACATCCCGATACCCCAGGTTGACGCCCTGCCCGGCCAGCGGATGAATGGTATGCGCCGCGTCGCCTACCAGCGCCAGCCCCGGTTGCGCATACTGCAACGCGTGACGACGGGTTAGCGGAAACGCGCCCGCCGCGACAGGCATCACCGCCCCCAGACGCGCCGGAAAGTGCTGGTTAATTTCCACCTGCAATTGCGTCATCGATAAACCCTGCAACTGGCGAATACGTGCCGGAGCGTCATACCACACCAGCGACGCCCAATCGTCGAACAGCGGCAAAAAAGCGCGCGGCCCCGTTGGCGTAAACTGCTGCCAGGTGCTGTCGCCTGGCGCATTTTCACACTTGACGGTGATAAGCATACACGACTGCGCATATTGCCAGGCATGAATGCCAATTCCCGCCATTTGCCGAACCTGCGAATTCGCGCCGTCGGCGCCAATCACTAACTTCGGCGTGATACATTCGCCGTCGGCCAGTTCCAGCGCATAACCATCGTGGCGGCGTTGCAATGCCGCCAGTGAAGCCGGAACGCGCAGCGTCACGCCGGGGTGCGCTTCCAGCGCCTGCCATAGCGCCTGTTGCAGGACGTTGTTCTCTACCATATAGCCTAACAGCGGCAGCTTGAGTTCAGCGGCGTCGAACACCACATGGGCGTTTTCCCACTCCCAGGTCTCCAGTCGCCGATAAGGATGGCTACGCATCCCCTGCACCGCCTCCCAAACGCCCAGTCCCTTGAGCAGCGCCACGGATGCCGCGCTAATGGCCGAAATCCGCACGTCAGGCTGGCTGTCCGCCACAAACGGCGCAGGCGCGGCATGTTCTATTACCATCACCGTAAACCCTTGCTGCGCCAGACCCAGCGCCAGCGCGCCGCCGACCATTCCCCCGCCGACAATGGCAATTTCCGTTGGTTGATTTGTCATGGTCATTCATCCTGTTACGTTTTAGACAAGTTTACAGGATTTTTTACCCATTAGGGCTGACGTCAGTCATACTGGTCACAACCGCGCCAAAGCATTACACTATGCGCCCTGCTTTTCAGCCACTATTTCGCAAGAGCAAGTCGATGACTAAAAAACTCCATATTAAAACCTGGGGCTGTCAGATGAACGAGTACGATTCATCGAAGATGGCCGATCTGCTGGACGCCACCCACGGCTATCAACTGACCGACGTGGCGGAAGAGGCGGATGTGCTGCTGTTGAATACCTGCTCAATCCGCGAGAAGGCTCAGGAAAAAGTCTTCCATCAATTAGGTCGCTGGAGACTGTTAAAAGAGAAAAATCCCGATCTGATTATCGGCGTCGGCGGCTGCGTGGCTTCCCAGGAAGGCGAGCACATTCGTCAACGCGCCCATTACGTCGACATTATTTTTGGCCCGCAAACCTTACACCGCCTACCGGAGATGATTAACTCCGTGCGTGGCGACCGCAGCCCGGTGGTCGATATCAGCTTCCCGGAAATCGAGAAGTTCGACCGTTTGCCGGAACCGCGCGCCGAAGGCCCGACCGCTTTCGTTTCTATCATGGAAGGCTGCAATAAATATTGTACTTACTGCGTGGTACCGTATACCCGCGGTGAAGAAGTCAGCCGTCCCTCAGACGATATCCTGTTCGAAATCGCCCAGTTAGCGGCGCAGGGCGTGCGTGAGGTCAACCTGCTGGGCCAGAACGTTAACGCCTGGCGCGGAGAAAACTACGACGGCACCACCGGTACCTTTGCCGATCTGCTGCGTCTGGTTGCCGCCATCGACGGCATTGACCGTATTCGCTTTACCACCAGCCATCCGATTGAGTTCACCGACGATATTATCGAGGTGTACCGCGATACGCCGGAACTGGTCAGTTTCCTGCATCTGCCGGTACAGAGCGGTTCCGATCGCGTGTTGAATCTGATGGGGCGCACCCACACTGCGCTGGAATATAAAGCAATCATCCGTAAACTGCGCGCGGCGCGGCCGGACATTCAGATAAGCTCTGACTTTATCGTCGGATTCCCTGGCGAAACTACCGATGATTTCGAAAAAACCATGAAGCTTATCGCTGACGTCAACTTTGATATGAGCTACAGCTTTATCTTCTCTGCGCGTCCGGGAACGCCGGCTGCCGATATGGTTGATGACGTACCGGAAGAAGAGAAGAAGCAGCGTCTGTATATTCTGCAAGAGCGTATCAATCAGCAGGCGATGGCATGGAGCCGCCGTATGCTCGGCACGACACAGCGCATTCTGGTGGAAGGCACGTCACGTAAAAACATTATGGAACTGTCTGGCCGTACCGAAAACAATCGGGTGGTGAACTTTGAAGGCACGCCGGAGATGATTGGTAAGTTTGTCGATGTGGAAATTACTGACGTCTATCCGAACTCCCTGCGCGGAAAAGTGGTGCGTACCGAAGATGAAATGGGGCTGCGCGTCGCCGAAACGCCGGAGTCCGTCATTGCCCGTACCCGTAAAGAAAATGAGCTGGGCGTAGGATTCTACCAGCCTTAATCCTGCAGGAAAGGCAATAATGCCCGATGGCGCTACGCCTGTCGGGCTTCCTGGTCATGGCCTGTCGCCCGACGGGCCTTGCAATTTTCTCTCTTCATCCCCATCTTCATTGCAATGCTTGCGCCTTTTCCCTATGGCGTGAATAATTTCCTTAGATGCCGGTAAATGTTCAGCGTCCGGCGATACAGACACAAGAGGAACAGTTTGAATATAGACACTCGCGAAATTACCCTTGAGCCTGCAGACAACGCCCGTCTGTTGAGCCTTTGCGGGCCGTTTGATGACAATATTAAACAGCTCGAACGTCGTCTCGGTATTGAAATCAACCGCCGTGACAATCACTTTAAACTGACCGGTCGTCCGATTTGCGTGACCGCGGCGACAGATATTTTGCGAAGTCTGTATGTCGATACCGCACCGATGCGCGGTCAGACTCAGGATATCGAACCGGAACAAATTCATCTGGCGATCAAAGAAGCGCGGGTGCTGGAACAGAGCGCGGAAAGTGTGCCTGACTATGGCAAAGCGATTAATATCAAAACCAAGCGCGGCGTGATTAAACCGCGTACCCCGAACCAGGCACAGTACATCGCCAATATTCTCGATCATGATATTACCTTTGGCGTCGGCCCGGCGGGTACCGGTAAAACGTATCTTGCGGTCGCCGCTGCGGTAGACGCCCTGGAGCGCCAGGAGATTCGCCGTATTCTACTGACCCGTCCGGCGGTGGAAGCGGGCGAAAAACTCGGCTTTCTGCCAGGCGATTTAAGTCAGAAGGTGGACCCGTACCTGCGTCCGCTGTATGACGCGCTGTTCGAAATGCTCGGCTTTGAAAAAGTCGAGAAGCTGATTGAACGCAATGTGATTGAAGTCGCGCCGCTGGCCTATATGCGCGGACGCACATTAAACGACGCCTTTATCATTCTGGATGAAAGCCAGAACACCACTATCGAACAGATGAAGATGTTCCTGACGCGTATCGGCTTTAACTCGAAAGCGGTGATCACCGGCGACGTGACGCAGATTGACCTGCCACGCAACACCAAATCCGGCTTGCGTCATGCCATTGAAGTGCTGGCGGAAGTCGATGAAATCAGTTTCAACTTCTTCCACAGCGAAGACGTGGTGCGCCATCCGGTCGTTGCCCGCATTGTTAACGCCTATGAAGCCTGGGAAGAGGCCGAACAAAAACGCAAAGCGGCGTTGGCGGCAGAGCGTAAGCGTGAAGCCCAGGAGCAGGAACAGAAATGAGCCAGGTGATCCTCGATTTACAGTTGGCCTGTGAAAACCACGCGGGCCTGCCGGATGAAGCTCAGTTTCAACGCTGGCTGGACGGCGTTATTCCGCAGTTTCAGGAAGAGGCGGAAGTCACAATCCGTCTGGTGGATGAGACCGAAAGCCACGACCTTAATCTGACGTACCGCGGGAAAGATAAACCCACTAATGTTCTCTCCTTCCCGTTTGAAGCGCCCCCCGGTATTGAAATGCCGCTACTGGGCGATCTGATTATTTGCCGTCAGGTCGTGGAGCAGGAAGCGCAGGAACAGAGCAAGCCGCTGGAAGCGCACTGGGCGCACATGGTCGTGCACGGTAGCCTGCATTTGCTGGGTTACGATCATATCGACGATGACGAAGCGGAAGAGATGGAGTCTCTCGAAACGGAGATTATGCTTGCTATGGGCTATGAGGATCCGTACATTGCCGAGAAGATTGCAGAATAGTAGCTTGCCGGATGGCGGCGCTTGCGCCTTATCCGGCCTACATTAATGCCTTTTGTAGCCCTGATAAGCGTAGCGCCATCAGGCAAAACATGCCGTCACAGCTGAGTATACGCATGACGAGCTTTGTATTAACTAACATGAGAACCCATACGACGCCATGAGCGACGACAATTCACACAGTAGTGACACAGTAAACAGTAAAAAGGGATTTTTTTCCCTGCTACTCAGCCAGCTTTTCCACGGTGAACCTAAAAACCGTGATGAGTTGCTGGCGCTGATCCGTGATTCCGGGCAGAACGAGCTTATCGATGAAGATACGCGCGATATGCTCGAAGGCGTAATGGACATCGCCGACCAGCGCGTTCGCGATATTATGATCCCGCGCTCCCAGATGATTACCCTGAAACGCAACCAGACGCTGGACGAATGTCTCGATGTTATCATCGAGTCCGCCCACTCGCGTTTTCCGGTGATCAGCGAAGATAAAGATCACATTGAAGGGATTCTGATGGCCAAAGATTTGCTGCCGTTTATGCGCAGCGATGCCGAAGCCTTCAGCATGGACAAAGTGTTACGCACCGCGGTTGTCGTACCGGAAAGCAAACGGGTTGACCGTATGCTCAAGGAATTCCGCTCCCAGCGCTACCATATGGCGATCGTGATTGATGAGTTTGGCGGCGTTTCCGGCCTTGTGACTATCGAAGACATCCTCGAACTGATTGTCGGTGAAATTGAAGATGAGTATGACGAAGAAGACGATATTGACTTCCGTCAGCTTAGCCGCCATACTTGGACGATTCGCGCGCTGGCGTCGATTGAAGACTTCAATGACGCTTTCGGCACCCACTTCAGCGATGAAGAGGTCGATACCATCGGCGGGCTGGTGATGCAGGCGTTCGGCCATTTACCGGCCCGCGGCGAAACCATTGACATTGATGGTTACCAGTTCAAAGTGGCGATGGCCGATAGTCGTCGTATTATTCAGGTGCATGTCAGGATCCCGGATGACTCGCCCCAGCCAAAACTGGACGAATAACAGCAATAGTGGACTAAAAATGGCATTTGCCTCGTTAATTGAACGCCAGCGTATTCGCCTGCTGCTGGCGTTATTATTCGGCGCCTGCGGAACACTGGCTTTCTCTCCGTATGACGTCTGGCCCGCAGCGATAGTGTCGCTTATCGGGCTGCAGGCCTTAACGTTTAATCGCCGCCCGCTCCAGTCTGCCGCCATCGGCTATTGCTGGGGACTCGGACTTTTCGGTAGCGGGATTAACTGGGTTTATGTCAGTATCGCGCAGTTTGGCGGCATGCCGGGCCCGGTTAACGTTTTTCTGGTGGTGCTGCTTGCAGCTTATCTCTCGCTGTATACCGGACTGTTTGCCGGGATTTTGTCGCGCCTGTGGCCAAAAACCAACTGGCTGCGCGTCGCTATCGCCGCGCCTGCAATATGGCAAATCACCGAATTTTTACGCGGCTGGGTGCTGACCGGCTTCCCCTGGCTGCAATTTGGCTATAGTCAGGTCGATGGCCCGCTAAAAGGCCTGGCGCCGGTAATGGGCGTCGAAGCGATCAACTTCCTGCTGATGATGGTCAGCGGCCTGTTAGCGCTGGCACTGGCGACGCGGAACTGGCGTCCGCTGGCTGTCGCCGTGATTCTGTTTGCTTTGCCCTTTCCGCTACGTTATATCCAGTGGTTTACGCTGGAACCTACCAAAGCGACCCAGGTATCGCTGGTGCAGGGCGATATTCCGCAGTCGCTGAAGTGGGACGAAAACCAGCTACTGAATACGCTAAAAATTTATCTCAACGAAACTCGCCCAGAGTTAGGCAAATCACAGATTATTATCTGGCCTGAGTCGGCGATTCCGGATCTCGAAATCAATCAGCAGCCTTTCCTTCGTTCGCTGGACGAGATGTTACGCGAAAAAAATAGCACGCTGATCACCGGTATTGTCGATGCGCGTCTCAATAAACAGAATCGATACGACACCTACAATACGATTATTACGTTGGGCAAGGATAATCCATACAGTTATGACTCGCCCAATCGCTACAATAAAAATCACCTTGTACCCTTTGGCGAGTTCGTTCCGCTGGAGTCTATCTTGCGTCCGCTGGCGCCGTTCTTCGATCTGCCCATGTCCTCCTTTAGCCGCGGCCCTTATATCCAGCCGCAGTTACATGCGCACGACTATAAGCTGACGGCGGCAATCTGTTATGAAATTATTCTTGGCGAACAGGTGCGGGATAACTTCCGCCCGGACACCGACTACCTGCTGACGATTTCTAACGACGCCTGGTTTGGTAAGTCCATTGGCCCGTGGCAACATTTCCAGATGGCGCGGATGCGTTCGCTGGAGCTGGCGCGTCCGTTACTGCGCAGTACTAATAACGGTATTACGGCGGTGATTGGCCCGCAGGGCGAAATCCAGGCGATGATCCCGCAGTTCACACGCCAGGTACTGACCACCCACGTCACGCCAACCACGGGGTTAACTCCCTATGCCCGTACCGGCAACTGGCCGCTATGGGTACTGACCGCGCTGTTTGCTTTTGGCGCGGTAGTGATGAGTCTGCGACAACGACGGAAATAATCTCTCCCCAGGCCGGATAGCGCTTCATTTATCCGGCCTGAAAATCCTCCTTTTTCCCTCATTCTGGCACGTCTATTGCTTTGTTAAACATGGCAAACCTGTTCTGGCTGCTTGTGCAACCTGGTCGCACCAAAATCGATCATCGGTAGCACCTGAACGGTGCAATGTAGGATTTTTGCCTCTGAACGGTGCGGCGCACTTCGCAAAAATAAACAATATCGCAGCAAAATATTTACAACAAGCCACACTAAATGTTAACAAACACACATAACACTGCACGCGCAAGTTGCAGGCAATAACAACATCACAATAGCTATCAATGCGTCGACGGCGCAGATGATAAAGGAGTTGGATATGCAATTACGTAAGCTAACCACAGCAATGCTGGTCATGGGACTGTCTGCGGGCCTTGCGCACGCAGAAGATGGCGCGCCTGCCGCTGGTAGCACCCTGGACAAGATCGCTAAAAATGGCGTGATCGTCGTCGGGCATCGCGAATCTTCTGTGCCCTTTTCTTATTACGACAACCAGCAGAAAGTGGTCGGCTATTCCCAGGACTACTCCAACGCCATTGTAGAAGCGGTAAAAAAGAAACTTAACAAGCCCGATCTGCAGGTGAAGCTGATCCCGATCACCTCGCAAAACCGTATTCCGCTGTTGCAAAACGGAACCTTCGATTTTGAATGTGGTTCAACGACTAACAACCTTGAGCGCCAAAAACAGGCCGCCTTCTCCGATACGATTTTCGTCGTCGGGACGCGACTGCTGACTAAAAAAGGCGGCGATATTAAAGATTTCCCGGATCTGAAAGGCAAAGCGGTCGTCGTCACCTCCGGGACGACCTCTGAAATTCTGCTGCATAAGCTTAACGAAGAGCAAAAGATGGGGATGCGTATTATTAGCGCGAAAGACCACGGTGACTCGTTCCGCACCCTGGAAAGCGGTCGCGCCGTCGCCTTTATGATGGATGACGCGCTGCTGGCCGGCGAGCGCGCCAAAGCCAAGAAACCGGATAACTGGGAGATTGTCGGTAAACCGCAGTCCCAGGAAGCCTACGGCTGTATGCTGCGTAAAAACGACCCTGAGTTTAAAAAGCTGATGGACGATACCATCGCCCAGGCGCAAACCTCCGGCGAAGCGGAAAAGTGGTTTGATAAGTGGTTTAAAAATCCGATCCCACCGAAAAACCTGAACATGAATTTCGAGTTGTCTGACGAGATGAAAGCCCTGTTCAAAGCACCGAATGATAAAGCGCTTAACTAACTAAAACTAAATGGGACGGGACTCCTGTCCTCTCGATTGTCGCTCAGCACGGACAGACTATAAGCCTGATGGTCGTTCCCCATCGGGCCTGAAGCCGCAAATCGCCGGGCAACAATCTTCGAGGGTAGCGCTGCTACCCTTTTTTTTCGGAGTAGATGTATGTCAATAGACTGGAACTGGGGTATTTTTTTACAGGAAGCCCCCTTCGGCAATACCACCTATCTCGGCTGGCTATGGAGTGGTTTTCAGGTCACCGTCGCCCTTTCGATTACCGCCTGGATTATCGCTTTCCTGGTAGGATCTATTTTCGGCATTTTACGTACCGTTCCCAACCGTTTCCTCTCCGGACTGGGCACGTTGTACGTAGAACTGTTCCGTAATGTGCCGCTGATCGTGCAATTCTTCACCTGGTACCTGGTGGTGCCTGAACTGTTGCCGGAAGATCTTGGCATGTGGTTTAAGGCGGAACTCGATCCCAATATTCAGTTTTTCCTCTCCTCAATGATCTGTCTGGGACTGTTTACCGCCGCCCGCGTTTGCGAACAGGTGCGCGCCGCGATTCAGTCTCTGCCTCGCGGGCAGAAGAACGCGGCGCTGGCGATGGGGCTAACGCTGCCGCAGGCTTATCGCTATGTCCTGCTGCCGAATGCCTATCGCGTTATCGTACCGCCAATGACGTCAGAGATGATGAACCTGGTGAAAAACTCGGCTATTGCCTCAACCATCGGCCTGGTGGATATGGCGGCGCAGGCAGGCAAACTGTTGGATTACTCGGCGCACGCCTGGGAATCCTTCACCGCCATTACGCTGGCCTATGTGCTGATTAACGCCGTTATCATGCTGGTCATGAGCCTGGTTGAACGCAAAGTCCGCCTGCCGGGCAACGTGGGGAGCAAATAATGTACGAATTTGACTGGAGTTCGATTATCCCCTCACTGCCTTACCTACTGGCCGGGTTGGTCATCACGCTGAAGATCACCGTCACCGCCGTTATCGTGGGGATAGTCTGGGGAACCATTCTGGCCGTCATGCGCCTCTCAAGCTTTGCCCCTATCGCCTGGTTTGCTAAAGCGTATGTTAACGTTTTCCGTTCCATCCCGTTGGTGATGGTCTTGCTGTGGTTCTATCTGATTGTACCCGGCTTTCTGCAAAACGTGCTGGGACTATCGCCGAAAACCGATATCCGCCTGATCTCCGCGATGGTGGCATTCTCCATGTTTGAAGCGGCCTACTATTCCGAGATTATTCGCGCCGGTATTCAAAGTATTTCCCGCGGGCAGTCCAGCGCCGCGCTGGCGCTGGGGATGACCCACTGGCAGTCGATGAAGCTCATTATTCTGCCGCAGGCGTTTCGGGCGATGGTGCCGCTGTTGCTTACGCAGGGCATCGTGCTATTTCAGGACACCTCTTTAGTTTATGTACTCAGCCTGGCGGACTTCTTCCGCACCGCGTCGACTATCGGCGAGCGTGACGGAACTCAGGTCGAAATGATTCTGTTCGCCGGCGCCGTTTATTTTGTTATCAGCCTGAGCGCGTCGTTGCTGGTCAGCTATTTGAAGAAAAGGACAGTTTAATGATTACCCTGAAAAATGTTTCAAAATGGTATGGTCACTTTCAGGTGCTGACCGATTGTTCAACAGAAGTGAAAAAAGGTGAGGTGGTGGTAGTCTGCGGGCCATCGGGTTCCGGTAAATCCACGCTGATTAAGACCGTCAATGGTCTGGAACCGGTGCAAAAAGGCGAAATTACCGTTAACGGCATTATTGTGAACGACAAAAAAACCGATCTGGCGAAACTGCGTTCCCGCGTGGGCATGGTATTCCAGCACTTCGAACTATTTCCCCACCTGTCGATCATCGAAAACCTGACGCTGGCGCAGGTGAAAGTGCTGAAACGCGATAAGGCCGCCGCCCGCGATAAAGGCCTGAAGCTGTTGGAGCGCGTTGGCCTGTCTGCACATGCCAACAAGTTCCCGGCGCAGCTTTCCGGCGGCCAGCAGCAGCGCGTGGCGATCGCCCGCGCGCTATGTATGGACCCCATTGCCATGTTATTCGATGAACCGACTTCCGCGCTCGATCCGGAAATGATCAACGAGGTGCTGGACGTGATGGTCGAACTGGCGAACGAAGGGATGACCATGATGGTGGTGACGCACGAAATGGGCTTTGCCCGTAAAGTGGCTAACCGGGTGATCTTTATGGATGAAGGTAAAATCGTCGAAGATTCGCCAAAAGAGGAGTTCTTCGCTAACCCCAGTTCCGATCGCGCAAAAGACTTCCTTGCGAAAATCCTGCACTAATCTTCCCGGCGCGCACGTCAGAGTGCGCGCTATCTCACGCTTTACTTCTTCGCTTCTCGAAACGTATCCAGCCGGGCGTTAACCTTGTCACAAAGTACCGCTTACAAGGAGCCACAATGGCACTGCCCATTATTATTGATTGCGATCCGGGTCATGATGACGCGATCGCCCTCGTTCTCTCCCTCGCCTCCCCTGAACTGGAAGTGAAAGCGATCACCTCTTCCGCCGGTAACCAGACGCCGGAGAAGACCCTGCGCAACGTGCTGCGGATGCTGACACTGCTCAAACGCCCGGATATTCCGGTGGCGGGCGGCGCGGTGAAACCTCTCATGCGCGAACTGATTATCGCCGATAACGTTCACGGCGAAAGCGGCCTCGACGGCCCGGCGCTGCCCGAGCCGTCATTCGCCCCGCAAAGCGGCACTGCCGTTGAGCTGATGGCAAAAACACTGCGCGAGAGCTCACAGCCGGTCACCATCGTCTCTACTGGCCCACAGACCAACGTGGCGCTGCTGCTGAATAGCCATCCGGAACTGCATACGAAAATCGCCCGCATTGTGATCATGGGCGGCGCAATGGGATTGGGTAACTGGACGCCCGCTGCGGAATTTAATATTTACGTCGACCCGGAAGCGGCAGAAATTGTCTTCCAGTCAGGCATTCCGGTGGTGATGGCCGGGCTGGACGTCACCCATAAGGCGCAGATTCACGCCGCCGATATCGAACGCTTTCGCGCCATCGGTAACCCGATTTCCACCATCGTCGCCGAACTGCTGGACTTCTTTATGGAGTACCACAAAGACGAAAAATGGGGATTTGTCGGCGCGCCGCTGCACGACCCGTGCACCATCGCCTGGCTGCTCAAGCCCGAGATTTTCACCACCGTTGAGCGTTGGGTTGGCGTGGAAACCCAGGGGAAATACACCCAGGGGATGACGGTGGTGGATTATTATTTTCTGACGGGGAATAAGCCGAATGCGACGGTGATGGTCGATGTAGACCGCCAGGGATTTGTCGATTTGCTGGCGGAACGGCTGCAATACTACGCATAAAGCGCAAAGTAGAACCCAGGGATGAACAGCGATGTTTTGGCGTAACAATAGACCTGAAATCAGCCTGCTACAGCACGACGTAGCCCATATAACGTTTTCAGTACGTAACGGAAAAGCATTGCTTCGTCCCTGCGTTATCCACGCTCCCGACTCTGACGCCGGTATTCATACGCTCTCCTGGCATGGCTCGCCGCTGATTCGTTTTTTCTCTGAATCCTGGTGCCCAACCTGCGCAGAATTTGTTTATGCCGGTTTTAGCAATGATGATGAAGGCGCCGCGCAGTTTTTATCCTCACTTGCCGAGTGGAATCAGCCAGGAGTCGGGTTGAACGAAGCATTTACCGCCCTGACGCCGCTGTTTTCACTCTTTGCCGATGGCTATTACCGGCTGGAAGAACGCGAACTTTATCCGACGGATGGCAACGGGCATTTTTTCTGGGCGGTGGGTAACGAAAAACAACCGAATCCCGCGACCACAGGGCAGTGGATTGCTGACGTGGACTATCACTACCAGTCCGGCGAACCCTGTTTTTTACTGCCAGGCCAGCCCCCATCGCGATTTAACCCACAACGCGCCGAGTATTACCGCGATAAGCCAGAGAGCCACGCGCTGGCCTGGTATATGAATGACAGCTGGCTTTGCGTCCTGCTTGATGGTCACCATAAAGCCACCGCCGCCGCGCTGGAAGGCCGGCCCGTGAAGACCTGGGTCATCAGCCAGCCGGTAGCGGTGTCATGCTACGAGACGCGACAGCAATACCTGCGATTTTATAACGGCGCGCGCCTGGAAGAAGCCCAGTTTCAGCGCCGCATCCCCCTGAAAATACAGTACGAAAAACTACCGCCATCCCTTTGGGAGGATTACTTTACTCGCCATGACGAACGTTATACCCGCGTCAACTGGCCGAACGCATTGGCTAACTGCGCGGCGAATTATCCCAATCTTGCGGCCTGCGCAGACATTATTGCCGCAGGCGATCTGAGCGAGGCCGGCCTCAACAAAATCATGGCGCAAGGGATCACCGAAGAGGGATTTCCCGCCGTATTGTTACGCGCGCTGTTTTATACCCATTCCCCCTTGTTGATTGATTTTGTCCGTTTTCTGACTCGCACCCCCGATTATGCTTGCCACTACCCGCTGGCGTTTCGTTTACTGGCCCAGAAACGCACGCCACAGGCCGATGCTTTTTTCCTCGATTTCGCCATCAATGATGACGGCGAGCGCCCGGAGTTGACGAACATTATGGATGAATACTTTCTCCAGGCGTGACATTGATAAAGATCACCACGCCAGAGGGTGGTGTTCTTTATTCTATAAACTCTCTTTCCCGATAAATTAAACGCAATGGATAATGCAACGTTAGCGATTGGTATCGATCTCGGCACCACTAATAGTTTAATCGCCGTCTGGCAAGACGGAGCCGCACAATTAATACCTAATAAATTTGGTGAATATTTAACACCATCCATAATTAGTATGGATGAAAATAAACAAATTCTGGTGGGAAAACCTGCCGCAGCCCGTAAAACATCTCATCCAGATAAAACCGCTGCCTTATTTAAACGCGCAATGGGCAGTAATACTCACTGGCATTTGGGTGAAGAGTCGTTTAATGCGCCGGAATTATCTTCGCTGGTTTTACGCTCGCTGAAAGAAGATGCGGAAGACTACCTTCAGCAGCCAATCAAGGATGTCGTGATCTCGGTTCCGGCTTATTTCAGCGATGAGCAGCGTAAGCATACACGCCTTGCCGCTGAGCTTGCGGGGTTAAACGCCGTGCGCTTGATCAATGAACCCACGGCGGCGGCAATGGCTTATGGCCTGCATACGCAGCAAAACAGCCGTTCGCTGGTTTTCGATCTGGGGGGCGGAACCTTTGATGTAACCGTTCTGGAATACGCTACGCCGATTATCGAAGTTCACGCCTCCGCTGGCGATAACTACCTCGGCGGCGAAGATTTCACGCATTTGTTGCTTGATGAAGTGCTGAAACGCTGGAACCTCGATAAATCAGCGCTGACGGATAGCGATCTGGCTGCGCTGTATGCCTGTGTTGAAGCCGCAAAATGCGCCAGCGGCTCCCCGCTGCGCATGAGCTGGCTTTATCAGGAGAGCGTTCTGGAAAGCACGTTTTATGACGATGAGCTGGAAGCCCTGTGGCTACCGTTGCTCAACCGGCTGCGCACGCCCATTGAGCAGGCGCTGCGCGATTCCCGACTCAAACCGGAGCAAATTGACAGCCTGGTGCTGGTCGGCGGCGCGTCACAGATGCCGCTGGTGCAACGCATCGCGGTGCGCTTATTCGGTAAATTGCCCTATCAAAGTTACGATCCCAGTACCATCGTGGCGCTTGGCGCCGCGACTCAGGCCGCCTGTCGCCTGCGCCATGAAGACGTTGAAGAGGTGATCCTCACGGATATCTGCCCCTACTCGCTGGGCGTGGAAGTCAACCGACAGGGCGTGCCAGGTATTTTCTCGCCCATCATTGAACGCAATACCACCGTTCCGGTGTCAAAAGTGGAAACGTACTCCACCATGCACCCTGAGCAGGACTCTATTTGCGTCAGGGTATACCAGGGCGAAAGTCACAAGGTGAAAAATAATATCCTGATCGATTCTTTTGACGTCATGCTGAAGCCGAACGGGCACATTCAGGCCATTGATATTCGTTTTAGCTACGATATTAATGGTCTGCTGGAAGTTGACGTGCTGCTGGAAGACGGCAAGAGTGAATCTAGAATCATCAGTCACAATGCCACCTCACTGACGACGCAGCAAATCGACGCCAGCCGCGAGCGGCTGCTGGCGCTGAAAATTTATCCCCGCGATATGCTGATTAACCGGACGTTTAAAGCACAGTTAGAGGAGCAGTGGTCACGCGCGTTAGGCGATGAACGCGAAATGCTGGGGGAGATTATTACCGATTTCGACGCGGCCCTGCTGTCTAATGATATGCAGCGCGTCGATGACGTGCGCCGTCGCGCCTGTGAATATCTGGGTATTGACGAGCCGAAAGCGCCGTAACGGCGCTTTCACTGCCCCTGTTCAGAAAAAATGGAAGAATCGATTTAACGCGCAGACAATCAACGCGATCAAACCGACAATCTTCATGATTTTCATCACCCCGCCAGATTCCGCCTGACGGGGTGCTTCGGTTTTCGCTTCAGAAGACAATTTTGTCTCTTCTTTCTCAGCTGCCAGCCTGAGCTCTTCCGCCAGCTCCTTTTTGTCACGAATATCGCCTGGCTTCATGGCGATTTTAGATGACAATGCCTGCGTTATCAGCGCCTCCAGCGGACAGGATTGCCCCTCCTCCAGCCGGATCAGCAGGCGAAAAAAGGGCTTTTCTTTGGGAAACGCTTCCAGCACCACCTGCTCCGCCGTCCGGTACAGATCCAACAGCGGCGTTTCGGGTTCCCCCTGGGTACTCAGCCGCGAATTTGCCCACGCCATCGCTTTTCGCTTATAAAACAGGGAGTCAACAAATGAACGCCCCAGCGGTGATAACCTACCGCTGTGCAAAATACCCGCCCACAGTAAACGCGTGCGCGCGCTTTCACCGGGCACATATTCGGCATCCACCATACAGCGCGCTTCGACCGCCATCACCGCCAGCGGGAAGAAATCAGGCCGATGCTGGCGGCACCAGCCCAGCAACAGGTCGTCCGCCTGCGTGGAGGGATAACGCTGCCAGAAATCGCAAAGATCGGCCAACAGGCTTTCCCCTTCACCGCAGAGCAAACGCTGTTTGCACAGGTAATAGTGCGCATCTTCGTTATCCGGCTCCGCGGCCTGCCAGCGACGAGCAATATCGACCAGTTCCGCCATGCCCCACTGCTCGGCGCTAAACCAGTGTAATAGTTTACGATGCAGCTGTTTATCATCGGGAATTATCCAGGCTACCTGAACCTGCAGAGCGTCGGCAAAATGTTCGGGATAAAAGCGCCAGATACGCTCAAGCTTAAAAAAGTAGGCGTCAGTTTGGTCTTGAACAACAAGAGGCAATTTGGCCAGACTTAGCAGATCAAACGCATCGCCCCGCTTTACGGTCTCCAGAAATGCTTCCAGCTCTTCTCCATCAGCATCATCGTCTGCTTCCTGCGGCTGCCAGTTCAGACGCTGCGCCAACAATGCCAGGCAAGACAGCGAGATCGTTTCCGTTTTCATGGCGATGTCGCACAACTGCCAGCGCAGCTTATCTATCTCATCCATTGAACACTGGTTCAATTGCTGAATAAATTTCTGCCATGCCGAGGGCTGAAAGCGATCGCGCTCTGATGCCAGCAATTCCCTGAACGCCACCAGTATTTCATGTTCGTCGCCCACCTCTTCCGTTTTTGCGTCCTCCGCAGGCGAGGCGGCCCAGTGCTGCGCTTCTTCATAGGCCTGGCGCAATCGCTTAAAACCCTGCGGATCGCTCTCAGGGTGGAATGAGGGCAACAGGGCAAGATAAGCCTGACGGATACATTCCAGATCGGTGGTAGGTTCAATGCCCAGGATTTCCCAACAGATATTCATAAATCGCTCACTCCTTTAAGCGTTTCCGGGCATGTCGGTTGTTCGTTGAGCGGACGCCACGGTAGCTGCGCATAATAACTCTCTGTCGTAGAGGCCAGTTCATTAAACATCCGCGCGCCTGAAGCGTCGTACTTTAGGTGAGCGAAATATGCCTGTATGGTGTCCCCTTTAGCCTGCCAGTACAGCCGACCCAACGAATAGGCGGCAAAATATTGCGTCCAACCGTCGTAAAAATAGTACGCCCGCGCATAGATACGCGATTGCAGCCACAGGCTTTCCTCTTCCGTCAGCCATTGATTCAACACCCCCATCCGGCATAAAAACCCCATACGCACATAGTCCCAGGCTTTAATGCCTCCGCGCCCGCAGCATAGTGCGGTTTCGGCAACAAATCGCGCATAAATCTGGCCCTGCTCGCCAAACTGCACGGTAAATTCGCGCCATTGACGAGGAGATAGCGTAAACCAGCGGATATAAAAGGGAGCCAAATCTGCCGCATGACCATCGTCCGTCATCCGATAGATGGTTTGAATAAGATCTTCACGGTTATCAATCCCCCATGAATCGGAGAGATCGACAGCAGGAATTCCGGTATACATTGCTGGAGAGGTATGCGAAGGCTCATTGCCGATATATAGCACCTCCATCGGCGTGGAGAGCGCAAAAAGTAAATATTGTTCTTCCTTGTCCATATTCGATATCCCTAATGCATAAACTGGCGTAATACATGGCCGACAACGCCAATAAATAAAATGATTTTAATCACCTGCCAGAGGCCAAAGCCGCCGCCAGATTCCTCCGTACTCGGCGAAGTCACCGTCGTCACCGGTTCTTCATCTGCGACTACAGCTTCACACGGTGTGGCGACAGCCGCAGCCCGCCCCAGCACCCCGCGAATAACCAGCGCTTCCAACGGGCAGATATCCGGCGCATCAAGCTTCGTTACCAGACTCTGTAACAATGCCGCTGACGGCTCCTCGGCGCACGCCAGGCTATCCGCCACCTGATACAACAGCCAGTATGGATGCTGGCTATGCGCCTCACTCACCGCTGGCGCGCCATAATTCAAACGCCGCGCAATAAAACTTTCGCTTAGTGGCGATAATGCGCCGCTGTGCAGCGCCTCGGCCCACAGCAAGCAGGAACGAGCGCTTGAGCCGGGAATATACAGCAGCTGTTCAGCGTTAATATCCACCTGCTCACGCCCCTCAACCGCCATCACCAGCAGCGGGAAAAAGTCCGGTCGATGCTGACGGCACCAGCGCAGCAACAGATCGTCAAGCTGGGTAGAAGGATGCGCCCACCACTGCGCGTAAAGTTCTGGCAGCAGGCTATCGCCTTCACCGCAAAATACGCGCTGGGCTAAGTAGTAATAACCCGGCGTTGCGTTATCGGGTTCGGCTTCCTGCCATGCCAGGGCGACAGGCAGCAGCTCCGCAATACCCCAGTGCAAGGTGCTGAACCAGCGTAACAGACGTCGTTGAAAGCGTAGATTGTCCGGGATAATCCACGGGCCGTGCTGGGCCATAAGTTGGGCGAAATAGAGAGGATGCTCGAAAAAGGTGTTGTCCAGGGCATCATAAAAAGCAATGGTCTGGTTTTGTACCGCCACTGGCAAATGCAGCAATAGCGAATAATCAAACAGGTCGCCACGGCGGATTTCAAACAAAAGATCCTCCACCTCCTCGGCATCGACATCTCGATTATCACTCCCCTGTTCCCAGGCCAGGCGATCTGACAGCAGTTTCAGACACGAGTACGAAATAGGAAAGGTCTTCATCGCGATAGCGCACAGCCACCAGCGCGATTTTTCGACCTGTGAAATCGATAATTTATTGATCTGTTGGATAAACTCCTGCCATGCCTGCGGCTGAAATCGCCGTTCGCCATCCGCCAGCAAATCACCGAATATCTCCCTGAGATAATTCACCCACGGGGTATCGGGATCCTCATCAACCACCGTAATGGCGGGCGATGTTGTCCCCTGCAATGCATTCTCATAGGCTTCTCGCAATTGCTTAAAACCCTGCGGATCGGTTTCCGGATGAAATGACGGCAGCAGCGCCAGATAAGCCTGACGAATGGCGTCGGTATCCGTGGTGGCCTCAATGCCAAGGACTTGCCAACAGGTTTTCATAGATCGCTCACCTCCTGAAGCGTGTCCGGGCATTCAGGGTAATGGGGCAGGTAGCGCCACGGCAGCGTGGCGTAAAAACTGTCCTTCCCTGCGATCAGCTTATTCATCATACGTCGCCCCGCGTCATCAAACTCCTTACGGGCGAATGTCTCGCGTAGCAACGGTAGGTTATCGCCATTCCGTAACTGCCAGTACAAACGCCCGGTGTAATAAGCGCTGAAATACGGCAACCAGCCGGAATAATAGCTGAGCGCGCGAAGCTGTATCCGCGACTGCAGCCACAGGCTCTCCTCTTCCGTCAGCCATTCATTGAGCACGCCCATGCGGCAGAGAAATCCCATCCGCACATAATCCCAACTGCGAATACCACCTTCGCCGCAACACACGGCGGTATCAGCGACGAATCGGGCATAAATGCGATCTCCCTCGTCCAGCGCGTCGGTATACTCCTGCCACTCCTGCGGCGCATACCTAAACCAGCGGCGATATAGCCATTCCAGTTGCGTGGCATGACCGTCATCCGTCATGCGGGAAATGGTCTGAAGCAGTTCATCGCGATTTTCAATACCCCACGACGATTCAAGATCGAAACGTTTTACACCTAAATACATTTTCGGTGACGAATGTGAAGGTAAACAGTCCTCGTTCAATACTTCCATCGGCGAGGAAAGTGCAAAGAGTAAATATTGTGATTCTTTATCCATAATAAATCGCCAAAATATATTCACACCACAAATAAAAACGCAATTGAAAACTAAAATAGAGTACAACAAAGCCAAATCGCAATATATTATTAATCTAAAAAACAATGGCGGGATAAATTAAAAAATGAATCATTCCATAACCAGTCATCCCTGCGACAACGTATCTTTAGCACAATTAACCGAACTGGCGCAGTCAGGAAATAGTGAAGCTCAATATATATTAGGCCGTTTATATAATGACGAACGTATAGATGGCAGCGAAGAGGATAAGCTCTCTTTTTATTGGTTGCAGCAGGCAGCTGAACAAGGACACTGCGAGGCACAATATTGGCTCGGCTTACGATACAAAGACACGCCTACCGACATGAAAGATAATACGCTGGCTTTATTCTGGTCAGAAAAAGCTGCACAGCAAGGACACCGCCACGCTTTCAACACATTAGGCTGGGTTCAGGAAGGAGAAACCGGGATGGCGCCAGATTATGCCCAGGCCGTTGCCTGGTATCGCAAAGGAGCAGAACAGAGCCACAACCTTGCGCAATATAATCTCGGGAGAATGTATCATTCAGGAACTGGCGTAGAGCAAAATGATACACAGGCACTCTACTGGTTTAAACAGGCAGCATTACAAGGCCATTGCGCCAGCCAGGAAAGACTGGCGTATATGTATGGCAATGGGAAAGGATGTCGGAAAAATTTATCCCTTGCCGCCCTTTGGTACAAGAAGAGCGCGCTACAAGAGAGCAGCTACTCGCAATATCAGATGGGCTATTGTTATTACATCGGAAAAGGTATCAAACAAGATTACCAGCAGGCAATATACTGGTTTCGAAAAGCGGCAGACCAGGGTGACGATGATGCCTATAACAGTATCGGCTGGATGTACAAATGCGGTCATGGCGTCGAGCAAAATTATTCGCTAGCACTGGAATGGTTCCACAAATCAGCAGAATGTAACAATTCATCGGGCTGGTACAACCTCGGATGCATGTACAGAGATGGATACGGTACCGCACAAGACCTACAACAAGCGCTCTACTGGTTCAAAAAAGCACAGCCCACGGGCAAATGGAACGTCGACGAAGAGATCCGCAAACTGGAAGCCCAACTGCACGCTTAACATGGCGGACGGCAACCGTCCGCTCACGATAATGAACCTTACGGCTCAAACGGCCTGCGCTGGAACTGATCGTGCCCACACTTCGGGCAGAGCGGCAGCACATCCGGCGTGTAAACCGCCAGATGATAGTGGCATTTCTCGCACACCAGATTCCCCAATCCCACCACTTCGCCACTGTGATACACGCCGTGGTGATTCAAATCCTGGAATACCTCGCGCCATTCCAGCTGGGTTTTGTCGGTAATGTCCGCCAGTTCCTGCCAGAGACTCTCTTTAATCACCCGTAAGAAGACGCTATCGTCCTGGCTCTCTTCGTAGCTCATGGCGAACTCTTCCAGATCGCGTCTGACAGCGCGCGTCAGTTCGTCCACCTCGGTTCGCGTTAACTCCCCTGTTTGCATCACGCGCTGGCGCGCCTGCTCCACCAGCGCATCAATGTCGCGCTCGCCATTGCGTAAACGCTCGCTTAATGAGGCCACCAGTTCACGGTAATATTGAGCAACCTTGTTCATCACTTCACCTCTTGGATCGTTAACTGCCTATAATAATAGACGTTATTTGCGTTACGCTTTGCAAGGCTGCCCACAGAGTCTGTAAATTCTTGTCAGGCCGACTCGCGTATCCAGCGCGTCAGCGAGGTACGATCGACATTTAACCGTTTCGCCACTAACGATTTATTATCCCTTTCCGCCTCTAATAATTTTCTCAAAATACGCAGGCGAATCGTTTTATAATCGCCAGCCAGCATCTGGCAGTCGTGGCAGGTACTTGGCTCGCGTCGGCTCCCCTCTTCCAGATCGTCCAGCAAGAGGCGGCCCTCATCCAGCGTTGCCGGGGAGTGATCAATAGAGAGCACCAGCCGTTCGATAATATTGCTTAACTGCCTGACGTTTCCGGGCCAGGCGAAGCGCTGAAGCTCTTGCCACAGCGCCGGGGTTAACGTTAGTGCCGGGCGTTTATAATGCTGGCTGAAACTAGTAAGCAGCGACAGGCCGATGGCTTTGATATCCTCCGGACGTTTGCGTAGCGGGATGGTGGTCACTTTTAATACGTTAAGCCGATAGTAAAGATCTTCGCGAAATGTCCCGTCCGCAATGAGCTTCGTTAACGTCTGATTGGTCGCCGCAATCACGCGAATATCAACAGGTATCATCTGGTCTGAGCCCAGCCGCATAATCTGCCGCTCCTGCAATACCCGTAATAAGCGCGTCTGTAGCGGTTTATCCAGCTCGCTAATCTCATCCAGAAAAATGGTACCGTGGTGCGCTAATTCAAACAGGCCTATTTTGCCTTTCGGCGACGCGCCGGTAAATGCGCCGGCGACATAGCCAAAGAGTTCGCTCTCCAGAATCTGAGGGGCCATCGCGCCGCAGTTAATGGCGACAAACGGGCCGTTGACGCGTTGGCTGGCATTATGAATACTTTGCGCCAGCACCTCTTTCCCCGTCCCGCTTTCGCCATTAATTAAGATAGTCGCGTCCGTACCGGCATAATTTTTAATGATCGCCAGACGACGCAGCATTTCCGGGTTTTCGGTAAGCAGATCGTCGAAATGATAGCGGGCGCTCAAGCCGCGGCGAGACAGTTCCTGGCGGCGAACATGATGTTCTGCCCCCTGTAAACTGGAGACGGTTTGCATCGTCAACACTACCCGGCTTAACTGTCTGGCCGCAAATACCGGATACAGATTAACCACCATCGCGCCTTGCGGCGTATCGACGACTTTCGCGCTGACGGTTTTTCCCTCACGTAATGTATGCCGCTCCTAGTGCAATACCTGTTTCAGGAAAGATGCGTCATAAATCTCACCGGAGGCGTTAATTTTAAAAAGTTGGCTCGCATATTTATTGTAATGCAGTAACGCGCCGGTATCATCAAGCGTGATAACAGCTTTATCAAACTGATCGAGAATCAGCTGCAGATGATGACGCTCGAGTAATTGGCTGCGAAAAGCCAGATATAATGAGCGGGCTTCTTCCAGAGCTTCGGTTATTGAGGCGGGGCTGGAATCAAGTAAACGGAATTGCGAGCCCAGCGGTGAAAAATAATCCTGACAAACGGTATCGCCAACAATGCAATCTAATGGCGTGGACGCTAATTGCCGCTTCAGGCAAGAAATCGTTTCTTTATCATTTCCCTGTAAGGTAAAAATTTTATAGTTAATATTTAACTGTTCCGCTACGCGCGCGCATCCTTTGATCACACTGGAAAAGCCGACAATACCGACAGTGCCTTTTTGTCCTTTAAAAGGGATAAGCGCATCAAGAATGTCGTAGCCGGACATTTTAATTTCGACTACCGGTAATTTACTGTGCTTTTTTAATATTTCCGCACAGCCGCCACGACTAATCAGTACCTGGTGCCCACGGGACTCTAATAAAGGTAGCTCATCCAGGATACGATTAAGCGTCGTTTGATGAATAGTGACGGCGTAATCCAACTGCGCGACCAGCGCCTCGGCAGCCTTTGCCAGTTGCGGGTAAGGAGAGACAAAACAGAGAGGAGATGCGGCTATATCTTTCGTCTTATTCATCACTCACCATCCTGTTGGTTTATGAACGGGCGAGACCGCCCGTCGTGATTTATTTTCCGCCGAAACGCTAACCGCCTGCGGCGGCTGGGTTCAGTTTACGATCGTAGCGTTTTTTTATCCATACGGTCAGGAAGGGGGCGCACAGAGCGGTAATAATCGTCGAGGCCGCCACCTGTGCCGCCGCCGTCGACGCCAGGTCGGTAAAATGCGGATCGAGCAGCGCGATTGCCGCTGGCGTCGCGACGGCGTTGCCAGAGGTGGTGGATACCGCCGCGCCTGCCACGCCACTGCCTCCCGTCACACGATCGGCGAAAATATTAAAAAATCCGCCAATCGCCACCGTCATGAGTCCCAGTAAAATGCCTGAAGAACCTGCCGTGATAAGTCTTGCGAAATCAATACCGTATCCTAACCCAAAGGCAAAAAAGGGAATCGTTACCACGCTGCCCTGTTTAAGAAACTTGCGCATGTCCTCATCCAGATTACCCAAAATCATGCCAATGATAATGGGAATAATAACCGCCACCAGATTCATAAAGGGTATCGACACCATGCCTGCCGATCCTAACGCCAGCATGGTGAAAAAGGGACCATCGTTCAACGATATTACCGCAATCGCGCCGCCGTCGGTTTCATCGCCGTACTCCCCCACCAACGCTGCATATAACCCACTGTTCGAGTTGGTCATCGCCGAAATAATCGCTAAAGCCGACAGACCTAATAACCCATCCGGGCCGCAAAATTTTCCGACCAGAATGCCAATAATCACGCCGCTGGCAAATTTCGCAAAGGTGATAGCAGCGCCTTTTTTCAACGCTTTCGGCGCGGCTTTAAACTGGATATCCGCGCCCATACAGACTAAAAACATGCCTAAAATCGCCATTGCGCCATGCGAAATAGAGGTGACAAAACCGCCTATTTCCAGCGCCTCCGGCGCAAAAGTTTTAAACAATGCGCCGATGATTAGCGGTACAACCATCATACCACCAGGAAAACGTTCCAGTGTTTTTTTAATTTTCATAGCTTATTCCCAGGAGATAACCGGACAGCTTGTGCTGCCCGATTTGGTATCAGAACGTCGGCGCGATCTTATAAATAGAGAATTCGTTATGACCTAAATCTTCTGATTTAGTCGTTTTCCCATTCGCGACGCGTAAAATTTCCTGATAAATTTCCTCGCCCATTTGCGTAATAGAAGCCTCGCCAGACATAATGGCGGACACATCAATATCAATATTGTCCTGCATCATTTCCCACGTTGCTTTATTACCCGTAATTTTTATTACCGGCGCTATTGGGTTACCGGCAGGCGTTCCGCGACCGGTAGTAAAAATAACGATCTGCGCTCCACCCGCCACCATGCCGGAAATAGATTCAATATCCTGCCCCGGGGTATCCATAATCCACAGGCCCGGATGCGTTGGACTATCGGCATATTCCAGGACGCCCTGTAACGGCGCATGGCCTGCTTTATGCATACAGCCTAACGATTTTTCTTCAATGGTAGTCAGCCCGCCTTTAATATTGCCCGGCGTCGGCTGTCCCCCGCGAATATCCTCGCCCAGCGCTTTTGCTCGCGCCTCGCAGCCGACCACTAAATCAATGAGCTGTTGACCAACCTCCGGCGTCACCGCGCGTTTCGCCATCACATGCTCGGCGCCAATAAATTCCGTCGTTTCAGAAAGAATTGAGCTTCCGCCACAGCGTATCAGCTTATCCGAGGCGACCCCGCAGGAAGGGTTAGACGCCAGCCCCGATGTCGTATCTGACCCGCCGCACTCCATCGCCAGCAGCAGCTCGCTAACCGGTGCTTGCTGCGGTTTTTGCATGGAGAGTTGTTGCGCATAGTCGCGGGCCAGCGAAATCCCCCTGGCCTGACATTTAAGCGTGCCGCCCTCTTCCTGAATGGTAATGCAGGAAGTCGGTTTGCCAAATGCGGTAATCTCTTCTGCGATGCGCAGCGGCTCCGCGCCTTCACAGCCTAAGCCCACAACCACAATAGCGCCGACGTTGGGATTATTCGCCACATTAATCAATGTCTTTTCCGTCAGACGCGCATCGCCTGCTACCTGGCAGCAGCCAAAATCGTTATTCACCCATGTCGCGCCTTTTACCTGCCGGGCAATATCCCGGGCGACTTTATTCGCACAAACGCTGGTAGGTAAAATCAGTACATAATTACGGATGCCAAAACGGCCGTCAGGGCGGCGGAACCCCAAAAAAGTCTCATTGCTCATAATCATTTTCCCTTGTTTTATATTATTTCCAGTCACCACGTCCGCGTTCACTTTCCACATTGTGGACGTGCACATAGTCGCCACTTTTTATTTCCTGAGTGGCGCGGCCAATGGATTCGCCATATTTATAAACTTCGCCATGAAAAGGCACATCGCAGATGGCGAATTTGTGGCCAAATGGCACATCCTGATGTAACACAACGCTTATCTCGCGTTCGCCAATGAACATTGTGGCGGTTTCGCCGGCCTTGAGCGCCGTAATAGCCGTCGCGACGCAATCCTGAGGGTGAATCACCACTGCATTTTTTTTCACGATTAACTCCTTTGCTTTAGTCCTGTCTTCCCTAATCAAAAGGCGTGCCATTTTTTAATTGTATGTTTTATATGACTTTATTTTTATGGGCCGATCTGGCGGTGACAGGAACTGCGGTAATTTGCCTCAGTCGTGTCGCATTTTGCGTCACCTGCTCATGGACGCCTGGCGCGACAAATGTTCTACCCCCTGTTTTGACGTGCGTGTTTGGGCTATGCTATGCGGATCTAAACACCACCTCTAAAGCTACATTTGTAGCTGTATCGAAAACAGGACTACTGGCTGCCATGCAAGAGCAATACCGCCCGGAAGAGATAGAATCCAAAGTACAGCTTCACTGGGATGAGAAGCGCACATTTGAAGTGACCGAAGACGAGAGCAAAGAGAAGTATTACTGCCTGTCGATGCTTCCCTATCCTTCTGGCCGACTACACATGGGCCACGTACGTAACTACACCATCGGCGACGTGGTTGCCCGCTACCAGCGTATGCTGGGCAAAAACGTGCTGCAGCCAATCGGCTGGGACGCCTTCGGCCTGCCGGCGGAAGGCGCGGCGGTGAAGAACAACACCGCGCCAGCGCCGTGGACGTACGACAACATCGCGTACATGAAAAACCAGCTCAAAACGCTGGGTTTTGGCTATGACTGGAGCCGTGAAATCGCGACCTGCACCCCGGAATACTACCGTTGGGAACAGAAGTTCTTCACCGAGCTGTATAAAAAAGGCCTGGTGTACAAGAAGACTTCTGCCGTTAACTGGTGCCCGAACGATCAGACCGTTCTCGCCAACGAACAGGTGATCGACGGCTGCTGCTGGCGCTGCGACACCAAAGTTGAGCGTAAAGAGATCCCACAGTGGTTTATCAAAATCACCGCTTACGCAGACGAGCTGTTGCGCGATCTGGATAAGCTGGACCACTGGCCTGATACCGTAAAAACGATGCAGCGCAACTGGATTGGCCGCTCTGAAGGCGTGGAAATCACCTTCGATGTGAAGGGTTACGATAACACCCTGACCGTCTATACCACCCGCCCGGATACCTTTATGGGCGCCACTTACCTGGCGGTGGCCGCCGGTCATCCGCTGGCGCAAAAAGCGGCGGCGAACAACGCCGAGCTGGCGGCGTTCATCGACGAATGCCGTAACACCAAAGTGGCCGAAGCCGAAATGGCGACCATGGAGAAAAAAGGCGTCGACACCGGCTATAAAGCGATTCATCCGTTAACTGGCGAAGAGATCCCGGTCTGGGCGGCAAACTTTGTGCTGATGGAGTACGGCACTGGCGCGGTGATGGCCGTTCCGGGTCACGATCAGCGCGACTACGAATTTGCCTCCAAATACGGTTTGACCATCAAGCCGGTGATTCTGGCCGCCGACGGTTCCGAGCCGGATCTTTCCGAACAGGCGCTGACCGAAAAAGGCGTGCTGTTTAACTCCGGCGAGTTCGACGGTCTGGCCTTTGAAGCGGCGTTTAACGCCATTGCCGATAAACTGGCGGAAAAAGGCGTCGGCGAACGTAAAGTGAACTATCGTCTGCGTGACTGGGGCGTTTCCCGTCAGCGTTACTGGGGCGCGCCGATCCCGATGGTCACCCTGGAAGACGGCACCGTGCTGCCGACGCCGGAAGATCAACTGCCGGTTATTCTGCCGGAAGATGTCGTCATGGACGGCATCACCAGCCCGATTAAAGCCGATCCTGAGTGGGCGAAAACCACCGTTAACGGTATGCCGGCGCTGCGTGAAACCGACACCTTCGACACCTTTATGGAATCGTCATGGTACTACGCGCGTTACACCTGCCCGCAGTATCAGGAAGGAATGCTGGATTCGAAAGCGGCAAACTACTGGCTGCCGGTCGACATCTACATCGGCGGTATTGAACATGCCATCATGCACCTGCTCTACTTCCGCTTCTTCCATAAGCTGATGCGCGATGCGGGCATGGTCACCTCTGACGAGCCGGCTAAACAGTTGCTGTGCCAGGGCATGGTACTGGCGGATGCGTTCTATTATGTCGGCGAGAACGGCGAACGTAACTGGGTTTCGCCAGTTGACGCTATCGTCGAGCGCGATGAAAAAGGCCGCATTGTCAAAGCAAAAGACGCAGCGGGTCATGAGCTGGTCTACACTGGCATGAGTAAAATGTCCAAGTCGAAAAATAACGGTATCGACCCGCAGGTAATGGTTGAACGTTATGGCGCGGACACGGTACGCCTGTTTATGATGTTCGCTTCTCCGGCGGATATGACTCTGGAATGGCAGGAGTCCGGCGTAGAAGGCGCAAACCGCTTTATTAAACGCGTCTGGAAGCTGGTTTACGAACACACCGCTAAAGGTCCTGTCGCGGCGCTGAACGTCGATGCGCTGAGCGAAGATCAAAAAGCGCTGCGTCGCGATGTGCATAAAACCATTGCCAAAGTGACCGATGATATCGGCCGCCGTCAGACGTTCAACACCGCCATTGCGGCGATCATGGAGTTGATGAACAAACTGGCGAAAGCCCCGCAGGAAGGCGAACAAGACCGCGCACTGCTTCAGGAAGCGCTGCAGGCCGTCGTGCGTATGCTTAACCCGTTCACGCCGCACGTCTGCTTTACCTTGTGGCAGGAGCTGGGTGGCGAAGGCGATATCGACAACGCGCCGTGGCCGGTAGCCGACGAGCAGGCAATGGTGGAAAACACCACGCTGGTTGTCGTGCAGGTTAACGGTAAAGTTCGCGGGAAAATCACCGTACCGGTGGATGCTACCGAAGAACAGGTGCGTGAACGTGCAGGCCAGGAACATCTGGTGGCAAAATATCTTGATGGCGTTACCGTGCGTAAAGTGATTTACGTTCCGGGTAAACTCCTCAATCTGGTTGTTGGCTAAGCGCGGGAGGAAGCGTGCGATATCTGGTAACACTGTTGTTATCTCTGGCGGTGCTGGTCACCGCCGGATGCGGCTGGCATCTGCGTAGCACTACGCAGGTTCCGGCTTCAATGAAAACGATGATCCTCGATTCCGGCGATCCGAACGGTCCGCTAAGTCGTGCGGTACGTAATCAGTTACGGCTGAATAACGTAAACCTGCTTGATAAAGACACAACGCGCAAAGACGTTCCGTCTCTGCGGCTTGGAACGGTGACTATTTCGCAGGATACGGCGTCAGTGTTCCAGGACGGCCAGACGGCGGAATATCAGATGGTGATGACCGTCAATGCCTCGGTATTGATTCCTGGCCATGACATCTATCCTATCAGCACGAAAGTGTACCGTTCGTTCTTCGATAACCCGCAGATGGCGTTGGCGAAGGATAACGAGCAGGCCATGCTCGTTCAGGAGATGTACGACAAAGCCGCTGAACAGCTGATTCGTAAGCTGACCAGCGTCCGCGCGGCGGATATTCAGGCGACGAAAGAGGAGGCTACCGCCGACAATGAGACGGCGGCGCCCGCCTCTACGCCAGCACGCGTCTCCACTACGCTGAGTAACTAATGATCAGGTTGTATCCTGAACAACTCCGCGCGCAGCTCAACGAAGGGCTGCGCGCGGCATATCTGCTATTGGGCAACGATCCGCTGCTGCTGCAGGAAAGTCAGGACGCTATTCGTCTGGCGGCTGCGTCGCAAGGCTTCGAAGAGCACCACGCTTTTACTCTCGATCCCAGTACCGACTGGGGATCGCTTTTCTCACTCTGCCAGGCGATGAGCCTGTTCGCCAGCCGTCAAACGCTGGTGCTGCAACTGCCGGAAAACGGGCCTAACGCGGCAATGAATGAGCAACTCGCCACCCTGAGCGAGCTGCTGCATGACGACCTGTTATTAATAGTACGCGGAAACAAACTCACCAAAGCGCAGGAAAACGCCGCCTGGTATACCGCGCTGGCAGACCGTAGCGTTCAGGTCAGTTGTCAGACGCCGGAGCAGGCGCAGCTTCCCCGCTGGGTGGCCGCCAGAGCGAAAGCACAGAATTTGCAACTGGATGACGCCGCGAACCAACTGCTGTGCTATTGCTATGAGGGCAATCTGTTGGCGCTGGCGCAGGCGCTGGAACGGCTGTCGCTGCTTTGGCCTGACGGTAAGTTAACGCTTCCTCGCGTAGAGCAGGCCGTCAATGACGCCGCCCACTTTACCCCTTTCCACTGGGTGGATGCGTTACTGATGGGGAAAAGCAAACGCGCGCTGCATATTCTGCAACAGCTACGCCTTGAAGGCAGCGAACCGGTTATTCTGCTGCGCACCCTCCAGCGAGAGCTGCTGCTACTGGTAAATCTCAAACGTCAGTCCGCGCATACGCCGTTACGCGCGCTGTTTGATAAACACCGGGTCTGGCAAAACCGTCGCCCCATGATCGGCGACGCGTTGCAGCGTCTCCATCCTGCGCAGCTTCGCCAGGCCGTGCAGTTACTGACGCGTACAGAAATTACGCTCAAACAGGATTATGGTCAGTCGGTATGGGCAGATCTTGAAGGGCTGTCGCTCCTGCTCTGCCATAAGGCGCTGGCAGACGTATTTATTGATGGGTGATATGAAATCGTTACAGGCTTTATTCGGCGGCACCTTTGATCCGGTGCATTATGGACATCTTAAACCTGTTGAAACGCTGGCGAATCTGATCGGCTTATCGCGGGTGATTATTATGCCTAACAATGTGCCGCCGCATCGCCCCCAGCCGGAAGCCTCCAGCGCGCAGCGTAAATATATGCTGGAGCTGGCTATCGCCGATAAGCCGCTTTTTACGCTGGATGAACGCGAGCTACAGCGAAACGCGCCCTCTTACACTGCGCAAACGCTGAAAGCATGGCGCGAAGAACAGGGCCCCGAAGCGCCGCTGGCGTTTATTATCGGCCAGGACTCGCTGCTTAACTTCCCCACCTGGCATGATTACGACACCATCCTTGATAACACTCACCTGATCGTTTGTCGTCGTCCGGGCTATCCCCTTGAAATGACGCAGGCGCAACACCAGCAGTGGCTGGAACAGCATCTGACCCATACGCCAGACGATCTGCACCAGTTGCCAGCCGGTAAAATTTACCTGGCGGAAACGCCCTGGCTTAATATCTCCGCAACCCTCATCCGCGAACGGCTGGAAAAAGGCGAGTCCTGCGACGATCTGTTGCCGGAAAACGTGCTGAACTACATCAATCAGCAGGGGTTATACCGGTAAGCACATTGCGCAGCGCCGACAGCAGACGCTCGTTTTGCGCAGCGCTGCGTATCGCCACACGATAATAGCGGCTGTCCAGCCCCGGGTAGTTAGCGCAGCTACGGATTAAAATCCGCTGCGTCAGCAACCGTCGCTGCAGATCAATATCCTCTCGCTCACAGCGTAACAACAGATAGTTTGCCCGCCCGGGATAGACCGTCAGCAGGGGGAGCTGACAAAGCGCCTGATAAAACCGGGCGCCCTCCTCCCGTAACCAATACCAGGTCGCCTGTTGCCAGGCGCTATCCTGTAACGCTACCTCACCGGCCAGCGCCGCCAGCGCGTTAATCGACCACGGCATTTGTTGGCGACGCATCCGCGCTACCGCCGCGTCATCGCTGTTGACGAGATATCCCAACCGCAGGCCGGGAATGGCATAAAATTTGGTCAGCGAACGCAGCACCCAGATATGCGGATTATCTTTAAGAGCAGGAATAAAGCCCGCCTCATGCGGAATAAAATCGATAAACGCTTCATCCAGGATCAGGTTAATGTTCAGCGATTTGCAGCGATCGGCAATGGCCTGTAATAACTGCCGCTCCGGCAGCAGGCCGGTAGGATTATTGGGCGTACACAGAAACAGGCAGTCCAGATCGGGCGTCAACGCCTCAAGAATGGCATCGGTAAGCTGCCAGCCATCCGCTTCGCGTAGAGACCAGCGACGAATTTCACAGCCACTTTGCGCCAGCGCCCGGCCATACTCCGCGAAACCTGGCGTGACAATCATTGCACGACGCGGTTTAAGACCGCTCGCCACGGTAAAGATTGACTCCGTCTCGCCATTTCCCGCCAGTATCCACGATGCCGGCACCTGATGATGACGCGCCAGCGCCTGGTGCAAATGAAAATAATCGGCGTCCGGGTAGCGCTCAATGCAGTCCAGATTGTCGATAAGCGCGCGTTTCACGCTGACAGGCATACCCAGCGGATTAATGTTTGCGCTAAAATCCAGTAACTGGTCAGGCGAGATGCCCAACACCGTCGCGGCTTCCCGAATATTACTGCCATGCGCGCTGTTGAATAACGCCATTATGCCTCCGGCCAAAAAACGCTATTTTAGTGAAAAAAACGTTGCGCAATCAGGGGCATTATCATGTTTTGCGCATTTAACCTCATGAGGAATACCATGCGATTGTGGCTGGTGCGTCATGGCGAAACCGAGGCCAATGTCGCCGGGTTGTATAGCGGACATGCTCCCACGCCGTTAACGGAAAAAGGGATTGGCCAGGCGAAAACGCTACATACTTTATTGCGCCACGCGCCATTTGACCGAGTGTTATGCAGCGAGCTGGAGCGCGCGCGCCATACCGCCCAGCTCGTACTGGAGGGCCGGGATACGCCGCAACACATCTTACCTGAGCTTAATGAGATGTACTTCGGCGACTGGGAAATGCGCCATCACCGCGACCTCACCCATGAAGATGCCGAAAGCTATGCCGCCTGGTGTACGGACTGGCAGAATGCGGTTCCGACCAATGGCGAGGGTTTTCAGGCTTTTACCCGGCGCGTAGAGCGCTTTATCTCGCGACTCGACGCGTTCAGCGATTGCCAGAACCTGCTGATCGTCAGCCATCAGGGCGTACTCAGCCTGTTGATTGCCCGTCTTCTCGCAATGCCCGCCGCCTCGCTATGGCATTTCCGGGTAGAACAGGGATGCTGGAGCGCAATCGACATATGCGAAGGGTTCGCCACCCTGAAAGTATTAAATAGTCGTGCCGTCTGGCGGCCTGAGTGATGAATTTTCCGTTTTTTCTCGCCGCAGCGGTTTCGCCCATTGACAGCCCCCGACAGGCTGTTATTCTCCGCAGCCAGGCTTTTTTCACCTTGCAGAGCTTTGCAGAAATTGTTTTACAAAAATGGCGATGCTTTCTGTGACGTGGGATGGGATGATAATCTGGTTTTAAACGCCGATCCGGCGACATAAGTCCCGGTATCGCCGCTGATTCAGGTATACTACACGGCGTCCCGCCGGAAGGTTAGCGTTAACTCGCAACGCCTTACCGGTCCAGCCTGTTGGCCTTTTTTCTATCGTTATAACGCAATTATTCACCCAGGGGGAAAACTTGCAGGGTAAAGCACTCCAGGATTTTGTTATCGACAAAATTGATAACCTGAAAGGTCAGGACATCATCGCCTTAGATGTTCAGGGTAAATCCAGTATCACCGACTGTATGATTATTTGTACCGGCACCTCCAGCCGTCACGTTATGTCTATTGCCGACCACGTGGTGCAGTCGTCGCGCGCGGCCGGTATGCTGCCGTTAGGCGTCGAAGGCGAAAATGCGGCTGACTGGATTGTCGTCGATCTGGGCGATGTGATTGTGCATGTCATGCAGGAAGAAAGTCGCCGCCTGTATGAACTGGAAAAACTCTGGAGTTAATGCGTGAAGCTGCAACTTGTCGCTGTCGGCACGAAGATGCCCGACTGGGTTCAAACGGGATTTACGGAATATCTGCGTCGTTTTCCGAAAGATATGCCCTTTGAGCTGATCGAAATCCCTGCGGGCAAACGCGGCAAGAACGCGGATATCAAACGCATTCTCGACAAAGAGGGCGAGCAGATGCTGGCCGCCGCCGGTAAGAATCGCATTGTTACCCTGGATATTCCAGGCAAGCCGTGGGATACGCCGCAGTTAGCCAATGAGCTGGAGCGCTGGAAACAGGACGGGCGCGACGTCAGTTTGCTGATTGGCGGCCCGGAAGGATTATCTCCCGCCTGCAAAGCGGCAGCGGAACAAAGCTGGTCGCTCTCGGCGTTAACGCTCCCTCACCCGCTGGTTCGGGTTCTGGTCGCGGAGAGTTTGTACCGGGCGTGGAGCATCACAACCAACCACCCTTATCACCGTGAGTGATCGTGAAGTCTTGAGAAGATTAAGCAGCGGATGAAACGACAAAATTCTTTTCGTGACTATACGGCTGAGTCCGCACTGTTTGTGCGTCGGGCGCTGGTCGCCTTTTTGGGTATTTTGCTGCTGACCGGCGTACTGATCGCCAATTTGTATAATCTGCAAATCCTTCGTTTTACCGATTACCAGACCCGCTCGAACGAAAACCGTATCAAGCTGGTGCCAATTGCGCCAAGCCGCGGGATAATCTACGACCGTAACGGCATTCCCCTTGCGCTGAACCGCACTATCTATCAGATTGAAATGATGCCGGAAAAGGTGGATAACGTTCAGCAAACGCTGGATGCGCTACGCAGTGTGGTCGATTTAAACGACGACGATATCGCCGCCTTTAAAAAAGAGCGCGCCCGATCCCATCGCTTTACTTCTATTCCGGTGAAAACAAACCTGACGGAAGTTCAGGTCGCGCGCTTTGCCGTCAACCAGTACCGTTTTCCGGGCGTCGAAGTCAAAGGCTATAAACGCCGCTATTATCCATACGGATCGGCGCTGACCCACGTTATCGGCTACGTATCGAAAATCAATGATAAAGACGTCGAGCGTCTCGACAGAGAAAACAAACTGGCGAACTACGCCGCCACCCATGACATCGGCAAGCTGGGCATTGAGCGCTACTATGAAGATATTCTGCATGGGCAAACCGGTTATGAAGAGGTTGAAGTCAACAACCGCGGTCGCGTTATTCGCCAACTCAAAGAGGTGCCGCCGCAGGCCGGACACGATATCTACCTGACGCTGGATCTCAAGCTCCAGCAGTATATTGAAACGCTGCTGGCAGGCAGTCGCGCGGCGGTGATTGTCACCGATCCGCGTACCGGCGGCGTGCTATCGCTGGTCTCCATGCCAAGTTACGACCCTAACCTTTTCGTGGATGGCATCTCCAGCAAAGATTATTCCGGGCTGCTTAACGACCCGAACACGCCATTAGTGAACCGCGCGACTCAGGGTGTCTACCCACCTGCTTCTACCGTTAAGCCTTACGTCGCCGTATCGGCGTTAAGCGCTGGCGTCATCACCCGTAACACCAGTCTTTTCGACCCTGGCTGGTGGCAGTTGCCGGGGTCTGAGAAACGTTATCGCGACTGGAAAAAATGGGGCCACGGGCATCTGAATATCACCAAATCCCTTGAAGAGTCGGCGGATACCTTCTTCTATCAGGTTGCCTATGATATGGGGATCGATCGCCTGTCAGAATGGATGGGTAAGTTCGGCTATGGTCACTACACCGGAATTGATCTCGCAGAAGAGCGCTCTGGTAATATGCCGACCCGCGAGTGGAAACAGAAACGCTTTAAAAAACCGTGGTATCAGGGCGATACGATTCCGGTGGGCATCGGCCAGGGTTACTGGACAGCGACGCCGATTCAGATGAGTAAGGCGCTGATGATCCTTATTAACGACGGTGTAGTTAAAGTCCCGCACCTGTTAATGAGCACCGCGGAAAACGGTAAACAGGTGCCGTGGGTACAGCCGCATGAGCCGCCGGTGGGCGATATTCACTCCGGCTACTGGGAAATTGCGAAAGATGGCATGTATGGCGTCGCCAACCGCCCTAACGGCACAGCGCATAAATATTTTGCCAGCGCGCCCTATAAAATCGCGGCGAAGTCGGGCACCGCGCAGGTCTTTGGCCTGAAGGCCAACGAAACGTACAATGCGCATAAAATCGCCGAGCGCCTGCGCGACCATAAATTAATGACCGCCTTTGCGCCGTATAACAATCCCCAGGTCGCCGTCGCGATCATCCTTGAAAACGGCGGTGCAGGCCCGGCAGTAGGCACAATCATGCGCCAAATCCTTGATCACATCATGCTGGGCGACAACAACACCCATTTGCCTGCGGAAAACCCGGTGGTTGCAGCGGCGGAGGACCAATAATCATGACGGATAATCCGAACAAAAAAACCTTCTGGGATAAAATTCATATCGATCCCACGATGCTACTCATTCTGCTGGCGTTACTGGTTTACAGCGCGTTGGTCATCTGGAGCGCCAGCGGCCAGGACATCGGCATGATGGAGCGTAAAATCGGTCAGATTGCGATGGGGCTGGTGGTCATGGTGGTGATGGCGCAGATCCCGCCGCGCGTGTATGAAGGCTGGGCGCCCTATCTTTATATCATTTGTATCATTTTGCTGGTCGCCGTTGATGCCTTCGGCGCAATATCCAAAGGCGCGCAGCGCTGGCTCGATCTGGGAATCGTTCGCTTTCAGCCTTCGGAAATAGCCAAAATCGCCGTGCCGCTGATGGTCGCCCGCTTTATTAACCGTGACGTCTGCCCGCCCTCGCTGAAAAATACCGCCATCGCCCTGGTATTAATCTTTATGCCTACCCTGCTGGTCGCCGCCCAGCCGGACCTGGGGACGTCTATTCTGGTCGCCCTTTCCGGTCTCTTTGTCCTATTTTTGTCTGGCCTGAGCTGGCGCTTAATTGGGGTCGCCATTGTATTGATCGCTGCGTTTATTCCTATTTTGTGGTTTTTCCTGATGCACGATTACCAACGCCAGCGCGTCATGATGCTCCTTGATCCGGAGACCGATCCGCTGGGCGCGGGCTATCATATTATTCAGTCTAAAATCGCCATTGGCTCAGGCGGCCTGCGCGGTAAAGGCTGGCTCCACGGCACCCAGTCGCAGCTGGAGTTTTTACCCGAACGCCATACCGACTTTATTTTCGCGGTACTGGCGGAAGAGCTCGGTCTGGTGGGCATCCTGATTCTGCTCGCGCTCTATATTTTGCTAATAATGCGCGGTCTGTGGATTGCCGCCAGAGCGCAAACTACATTTGGTCGCGTGATGGCTGGCGGATTAATGTTAATATTATTCGTTTATGTCTTCGTAAATATTGGTATGGTGAGCGGTATTCTGCCTGTGGTTGGAGTACCTTTACCCCTGGTCAGCTACGGGGGCTCCGCACTGATTGTGCTGATGGCCGGGTTCGGGATTGTGATGTCGATCCACACCCACAGAAAAATGTTGTCGAAAAGCGTATAAGGGGTGCGCAATGCGTAAGCAGTTGCCTGTAATCTGCGTCGCGGCAGGGATAGTACTACTCGCGGCATGTACTAATGACGGCGGTCAGCAGCAAACCACCGTCGCGCCGCAACCTGCGGTATGTAATGGTCCGACTGTGGAAATCAGCGGAGCGGAACCGCGTTATGAACCTCTGAATCCGACCGCAAACCAGGATTATCAGCGTGACGGTAAAAGTTATAAAATCGTTCAGGACCCGTCCCGCTTTAGCCAGGCTGGCCTGGCCGCTATTTATGATGCGGAACCCGGCAGTAATTTAACCGCCTCCGGGGAGATGTTCGATCCGATGCAGCTTACCGCCGCCCATCCGACACTGCCTATCCCCAGCTATGCGCGAATCACCAACCTGGCCAACGGTCGCATGATCGTCGTGCGTATTAACGATCGCGGCCCCTATGGCACCGATCGGGTCATCTCCCTGTCCCGCGCAGCGGCGGATCGTCTGAATACCTCGAATAATACTAAAGTACGGATTGACCCCATTATCGTAGCGCCGGATGGTTCGCTCTCCGGCCCGGGGATGGCCTGTACGACGGTGGCGAAACAGACCTACGCTCTGCCCCCGCGCCCTGATTTAAGCGGCGGAATGGGAAGCGCCTCTTCAGCGCCTGCGCAACCGCAAGGCGACGTTCTTCCGGTCAGTAATTCCACGTTGAAAAGTGACGATACCACCGGCGCGCCGGTGAGCAGCAGCGGCTTCCTCGGCGCGCCGACTACGCTGGCGCCTGGCGTGCTGGAGAGTAATGAACCGACGCCGGCACCACAGACAGCGCCGGTTTCCGCGCCGGTGACGGCTCCAGCGACTGCGACGCCGGTGAGCGCGCCTGCTGCCGCGGCCCCGGTATCTGCCCCGGTGAGCGCGCCTGCCGCCGCGGCGAGCGGTCGTTTCGTCGTCCAGGTCGGCGCCGTCAGCGATCAAACGCGTGCGCAGCAGTACCAACAGCGTTTAAGCCAGCAGTTCAGCGTACCAGGGCGCGTAATACAAAACGGCGCGGTCTGGCGTATTCAACTGGGGCCTTTTGCCAGTAAAGCCGAAGCCAGCGCGTTACAGCAACGTTTGCAAACAGAAGCACAATTACAGTCCTTTATCGCCAGCGCGCAGTAACCGATCGCAGGTATCTGTACTGTCAATTTCTGTAAATGACATTAACAAAGTCACGCGGAAAGTCAGATGCCTGCCAGTTATGCTTTTGCTATAGTAGGGCTCTTTTTTTAATTTCATCACGGACGTCGTAGTTCAGACCATGAAGACCACTTTTTCCGCTCGTTTTATGCAGCGCATGGCGCTCACCACGGCGCTTTGTGCCGCGTTTATCTCAACCGCACATGCCGATGACCTGAATATCAAAACTATGATCCCGGGCGTTCCGCAGATCGATGCGGAATCCTACATCCTGATCGACTACAACTCCGGCAAAGTTCTGGCGGAACAAAACGCCGACGAACGTCGCGACCCGGCCAGTCTGACAAAGATGATGACCAGTTACGTCATCGGACAGGCAATGAAAGCGGGTAAATTTAAAGAAACCGACCTGGTTACCGTCGGTAATGACGCCTGGGCCACCGGCAATCCGGTATTTAAAGGTTCCTCGCTGATGTTCCTCAAGCCGGGAATGCAGGTACCGGTCTCTCAGTTGATACGCGGCATCAATCTGCAATCCGGCAATGACGCCTGTGTGGCGATGGCTGATTTCGCCGCCGGTAGCCAGGATGCTTTCGTCGGGCTGATGAACAGCTATGTGAACGCGTTGGGGCTGAAAAATACCCACTTCCAGACCGTACACGGCCTGGACGCCGACGGACAATACAGTTCAGCTCGCGATATGGCGCTGATTGGTCAGGCGTTAATTCGCGATGTGCCTAACGAATATGCCGTTTATAAAGAAAAAGAGTTCACCTTTAACGGCATTCGCCAGTTAAACCGTAACGGTCTGCTGTGGGATAACAGCCTGAATGTGGACGGCATCAAAACCGGCCATACCAGCAAAGCGGGCTATAATCTGGTCGCTTCCGCAACCGAAGGCCAGATGCGATTGATTTCCGCCGTGATGGGCGGACGGACCTATAAAGGCCGTGAAACAGAAAGCAAAAAACTGCTGACGTGGGGCTTCCGTTTCTTTGAAACCGTTAATCCGCTGAAGGCTGGTAAAGAGTTCGCCTCTGAACCCGCCTGGTTTGGTAATACCGATCGCGCCTCGCTGGGCGTTGATAAAGACGTTTACCTGACGATCCCTCGCGGCCGCATGAAAGATTTGAAAGCGAGCTATGTACTGAATACCGCAGAACTGCACGCGCCGCTGCAGAAAAACCAGGTGGTCGGCACCATCAACTTCCAGCTGGACGGTAAAACCATCGAGCAGCGTCCGCTGGTCGTACTGCAAGAGATCCCGGAAGGGAACTTCTTCGGTAAAATCATTGATTACATTAAATTAATGTTCCATCACTGGTTTGGATAAAAATTGCACGCTTGAAAGTGTGATTTTCGTCCCCATATACTATGCATCAGTAAAACTCCCGCCCTGTGGCGGGAGTTGTTATTTTTTTTACGTAATGCCGGAGCTGACATGAAAACCAAACTTAACGAACTGCTTGAATTCCCTACGCCATTTACTTACAAAGTAATGGGGCAGGCGTTACCTGAGCTGGTTGATCAGGTGGTTGAAGTGGTACAGCGCCATGCGCCTGGTGATTACTCTCCGACGGTAAAACCGAGCAGCAAAGGCAACTACCACTCGGTCTCTATCACCATTAATGCCACCCATATTGAACAGGTTGAAACGCTGTACGAAGAACTGGGCAATATTGATATCGTGCGAATGGTATTGTAATACATCCAGACGGTTACCCGGTCTTATCCGGGTAACTCCCCGCCTCCCCCGCTGTGATATACTTTCCTCTCTTTTTTCATTCTCTACGGAGATGCCGTTTTGTATCAGGATAAAATCCTTGTCCGCCAGCTCGGCCTTCAGCCCTATGAAGCTATCTCTCAGGCCATGCATAACTTTACCGATATGCGCGATGAAAACAGCCATGATGAAATCTGGTTGGTTGAGCATTACCCGGTGTTTACCCAGGGCCAGGCCGGTAAAGCGGAACATATATTGATGCCTGGCGATATTCCCGTTGTGCAGAGCGATCGTGGAGGACAGGTGACCTATCATGGTCCGGGCCAACAGGTAATGTACGTTTTACTTAACCTGAAACGACGTAAACTGGGCGTGCGTGATTTAGTCACCCTACTTGAACAGACCGTGGTGAATACGCTGGCTGAAATTGGTATTGAGGCGCATCCGCGCGCCGATGCGCCGGGCGTCTATGTGGGTGAAAAGAAAATCTGCTCGCTAGGTTTACGTATCCGTCGCGGCTGCTCATTCCACGGTTTAGCGCTAAACGTTAACATGGATCTTTCTCCTTTCCTGCGCATCAACCCGTGTGGTTATGCCGGCATGGAAATGGCCAAAATAACGCAGTGGAAGGAAGACGCTACCACGGATAATATTGCGCCCCGCTTGCTGGCGAATATTTTAGCTCTGCTAAATAATCCACCGTATGAATATATTGCTGCTTAATGCGTAAAATATAATGGCCCAAGAAATTTATGGGTCATTAATCATATATGATTTGAATGCTTTACTTCTCCCCCCGCTTTCTATATTTTCGTTATATCCCTGCTGTAGCCGCCAGGCGGCATGGCCTCTTCAGTCCTCATGATGAGGAATTTTCCGTGAACAAAATCCCGGCCTTGCTGTTACTTATCTTATTGAAATGACTAAAAATACATTCATAAGAGTAATTTTAAAACCAACCCATAAATGCAAAATATACTATTTCATCTATTATTCATAATACGAATGAATTCGGAGCCAGAGCGTGAGTGATAATAATCAGGCAGAAAGACAACCGGCCGATCAACACCTACAGGACAAACCGCAAATTTTCAGAACACTGAGAAATATTGACCTCAATCTGTTGACGATTTTCGAGGCCGTATATGTCCATAAAGGGATCGTCAATGCAGCGAAAATTCTTAACCTGACGCCGTCAGCCATTAGCCAGTCCATTCAAAAATTACGGACTATATTTCCCGATCCGCTGTTTATTCGCAAAGGCCAGGGCGTAACGCCCACGACGTATGCTACGCATCTGCACGAATACATCAGCCAGGGGCTGGAATCTATTCTTGGCGCCCTGGATCTTACGGGCAGCTATGATAAGCAACGCACCATTACAATTGGCACGACGCCTTCGGTCGGCGCGCTAGTGATGCCGATTATTTACCAGGCCATCAGGCCGCGTTATCCTCAGCTTTTGCTGCGCAACATTCCGGTAGACGATGCCGAAAGCCAGCTTAGCCAGTTTCAGACCGATCTCATTATCAATACCCATAGCTATAACAACCGGAGCATCCAGCATCACGTCCTGTTTAGCGATACGCTTGAGATTGTCTGCCGCCAGCATCACCCGTGTCTGGCGAACGCCATTACTGAAGAGAGACTGAACAGCGCGGATCACACCTTTCTGATGCTGGAGGGACAACATCTTTCCCTCCTGCGCCAGCGACTGCAGGAGACATTTCCCGATCAGCAAATCAGTTTTAGCAGCTACAATATTTTTACCATTGCCTCGCTGATCGCCAGCAGCGATCTGCTGGGACTGATGCCCACCCGCTTCTACGACTTATTTAGCCGTTGCTGGCCGCTTGAACGCCTTCCCTACGCGCCGGTGAATAGTGAACAGGTCGAGTTCTCGCTGCATTACAATAAACTGAGTCTGCGCGATCCGGTGCTGGAGAACGTCATTGATATCATCCGTGAGGCGTTCTGACAAAAATGTTGCATTCAGGTCACGGAAGATATGGGCAAACAGCACAAAACAACAACTATTTTACATTTTGCCGGGCTGTCAGGCTGCTTTATGGCCCTTATCAATGATATACTGCGTGTCACAAATTCAAAAATAGTTGATAAATACAACTTTCCCTTGAATTGAAACGCTTTCCTTCGTTATTCGCAACTGGAACACGCACGCTATGAGTAAACCCATTGTGATGGAACGCGGTGTAAAATACCGCGATGCCGATAAGATGGCTCTTATCCCGGTTAAAAATGTGGTCACAGAGCGCGACGCTCTACTACGTAAACCGGAATGGATGAAAATAAAACTTCCGGCGGATTCTACCCGTATCCAGGGCATCAAAGCCGCAATGCGCAAAAATGGCCTGCATTCTGTCTGCGAGGAAGCGTCTTGCCCAAACCTGGCTGAATGTTTCAACCACGGTACCGCTACGTTTATGATCCTTGGCGCCATTTGCACTCGCCGCTGTCCGTTCTGTGATGTCGCCCATGGCCGCCCCGTTGCGCCGGATGCGGAAGAGCCGCAGAAACTGGCGCAAACGATCGCCGACATGGCGCTACGCTATGTGGTCATCACCTCTGTCGACCGTGACGATCTGCGTGACGGCGGCGCCCAGCACTTTGCTGACTGCATCACCGCCATCCGCGCCAAAAGCCCGGAGATAAAAATAGAGACCCTGGTGCCAGACTTCCGTGGACGTATGGATCGCGCGCTGGATATCCTTAACGCGACGCCGCCGGATGTGTTTAACCACAACCTGGAAAACGTGCCGCGTATTTACCGCCAGGTTCGTCCGGGCGCCGATTACAACTGGTCGCTGAAATTACTGGAACGCTTCAAAGAAGCGCACCCGGAAATTCCGACAAAATCGGGTCTGATGGTGGGCTTAGGCGAAACCAATGCGGAAATCATTGAGGTTATGCGCGACTTACGCCGTCACGGCGTTACCATGCTGACGCTTGGTCAGTATCTACAGCCAAGCCGCCATCACCTGCCGGTACAGCGTTATGTGAGCCCGGAAGAGTTTGACGAGATGAAAGCGGAAGCTCTGGCGATGGGCTTTACCCATGCCGCCTGTGGCCCCTTTGTACGTTCTTCGTACCATGCTGATCTCCAGGCCAAAGGCATGGAAGTGAAATGATCGTGTAATAGACGCTTACATTTCAGGCAAAAAAAACCGGCAACTCGCCGGTTTTTTTACTCTGCGGAGCAAGCGCGTTGCGCTATTACTCTTTATGCGAGAGTTTTTCAGCCTGAACGCTACCGTCGACGTCTTTCTTAACGCCCGCGTCTTCATCGTTCATTGCTTTCTTGAATCCTTTAATCGCCGTGCCCAAGTCTCCGCCCAGCGTACGTAACTTCTTGGTACCAAACAGCAGAACAACCAGTGCGGCAACCACCAGCAGTTTGGTAATACTAATCTCACCCATAGATACCTTCTTCACTAAAAACAGGCTGCGTAACGCGCCGGATTAACCTGAGAATATTAACGGTCTTTCGACGCGCGCACACAATAGCAATCTGTAACAAGGTGAATCAAGCTTTGCGTAAAAAAACATCATAATAATTGCGGTGGCGCAAATCGTCGTTGCTGCAAAAGAGGAAGTTGCTCCCGCACCTGGTCTATTCGTTCTCTGAATATTTCCGCGACGATCAGCGCCGGACGATCGGCTGCCGCGGCTATCGTTACCCCCAACGGATCGATAATACGACTTTGACCAATATTACGATTACCACACTCCCCGGCCGCAATCAGATAGCAGGTGGTATCCAGCGCTCTCGCCGCCAGCAGCGTCGACCACTGCTGCTCTTTCAACGGGCCGCGAACCCAGCCCGTCGGCAGCGCCAATACGTCAGCCCCCTGTAAAGCCAGCGCTAACGCCATATCCGGAAAGCGCAGGTCATAACAGGTCATAAGCCCCACCTTAACCCCCTCCACGTCCAGCACCGGCGCGATAACGGTTCCGGCATCAATACTTTGGGATTCTTGCATCGAAAACGCATCATAGAGATGCAGCTTCGCGTAACGCGCGACAATGTGACCCGCCCGTAGCGCCACCAGCATATTAACCGCCCGTCCAGGCGTTGACGGGACAAGGATAGTGAATATCGTCGTCATATTATTATGAGCGCTTTCTTCCAGAAGCCGCGTCATAAACGCGCCATCCAGCGGCTGCGCGGCGCGAATCGGCAGGTCAAGGTCGATGTCATCTCGCGCTAATATCCCCTCAGGCAGCACCAGAAGCGATACGCCGCGGCCCGCCGCCTGAGCCATTAACGAAACGCAAACTTGCGCATTCTTTTCCCATACAGAACTCACCACAAACTGCCCGGCTGCAACGAACATATCCCCTCCCACACCTCTGTCAGGACTCGCCAATTATGCGTGTTCGGCGTTACACTCCTCCTGTATAGCAACTAAATAAAGGATTCGGCAGTGTTACAGCTTCTTTTAGCAGTTTTTATCGGCGGTGGAACGGGGAGCGTAGCCCGGTGGATGCTAAGTATGCGTTTTAATCCGCTTCATCAGGCGATTCCCATCGGTACGCTAACAGCAAATTTGCTTGGCGCGTTTATTATCGGCATGGGGTTCGCCTGGTTTAACCGCATGACACATATCGATCCGATGTGGAAAGTGCTCATTACGACCGGCTTTTGCGGCGGCCTGACGACCTTTTCTACTTTTTCTGCCGAAGTGGTATTCTTGCTGCAAGAGGGGCGCTTTGGCTGGGCGCTGCTGAATGTGCTGATTAACCTGTTGGGTTCGTTTGCCATGACGGCGCTGGCATTCTGGCTATTTTCCGCCGCAGCGGCGCGTTAAGCGCAAAAAAAACCCGCCGAAAGGGCGGGTTTTGAAATCTTGCTGTCGGACGTATGCTTACAGAGCAGTTACGTTTGCAGCGGAAGGGCCTTTGGCACCGTTAGTGATTTCGAACTCTACGCGCTGACCTTCAGCCAGAGTTTTAAAACCATTGGTCTGGATTGCAGAGAAGTGTACAAACACGTCTTTGCTGCCATCTTCCGGAGTAATGAAACCGAATCCTTTGGATTCATTAAACCACTTAACGTTACCTTTAATCTTAGACATCAAAATTACCTTTACATGAAAAATAGACACAAATGCTGTGTCGGATACCAGTACAACAATTGTGATGCATTTTGTCCAGTCGAACTTTGCGAAAAAGTGATAAATATCGCGTTAATTTTTAGCTAACCCTATCTACTTATTGTTTTTTAAGGATTTTTAATTCACAACAGAACAATGCCCTTCCCCGTCAAAACTGGAAACGCATCCAGGCGAAATAGACGTTTCCGTTGTTATACGAACCCGGAATGTAGGTCATCTGAAAGGTAGCGGGACCATAGCCTATCGACGCTAAAGGCAACAGCACAGGGATGGGAATATAATTCCAGTTGTCGCGCGCGGTAACGCCTGCGGTAAAGCCCAGTCCCAGACGAAAATTATCGTCTTCCAGCGGTCGCCAGGTTTTTTCCCAACCATAACCGCCTATGGGTTCCCATTTGTTAAATGAATCTTTAAAGGCCATCATATAGAGGCCATGCCAGTTGCCTTTGTCGTCCCAGCGCGACTGACCAAAACCAACGCCCCACGGCCGCTCGTTATAGCGATCCGTTTTCTCTTTATCGTAGGCAAAGCGCGCATGCCAGGTAATGGCGGGGACATACAAATCATAATGCCCAGGCTGTCGCCACGTTTCTGCGACGTTATCGGTAAACGTGTTAAACCACCCTTTATCCGCCGCAGAGACTGAAGGAATAGCCAGCCATGGCATCAAAAGGAGAGCAATAATAAGAAAATACTTTCTGATGATCATCACAACATACATACCGTTCAAAAATTCGACTGTGATAATAACAACATTAACCTGAATAAAATCTTAACAAACTATAAACAGAGAATAATCTGAGAGAGTATCGGGTTAACGGCGTTTGATTTAGCACTCAGAACCGTCACGCGCTCCTTAATAAGCTTTCACAAAAAACACAAAACAAAGCACAACAAATAAAACAATAAAATAACAATAAATTAATACTTATAGTGCTACAGAAAATTCGTATAAGTATATTTCATCTTTAGCAATGACATGAAAAAATAACCGCGCCGTGATTTTAATCAGTAAGGCGCCATCCTTTATTCGGTACATTTTTATACCACTTTTGTGGTTCTTATTTTTACTCTGGGTGTCGATAAGACAGGGGAAACAATGCTAACAGTTATAGAGCTCCTTATCGGAGTCGTCGTTATTGTGGGTGTAGCGCGCTACATCATTAAGGGATATTCCGCCACTGGCGTTTTATTTGTCGGCGGTCTGGCTCTGCTTATTATCAGCGCGCTGATGGGGCATAAGGTATTACCTGCCAGCGAAACCAGTACCGGCTATACCGCAACAGATATTGTTGAATACATCAAAATTTTGCTTATGAGTCGCGGCGGCGATCTTGGCATGATGATCATGATGCTGTGCGGCTTTGCCGCCTATATGACGCATATCGGCGCGAATGATATGGTCGTGAAGCTGGCGTCGAAACCTTTACAGTACATAAACTCGCCCTACCTGTTGATGATTGCTGCCTATTTTGTCGCCTGCCTGATGTCGCTGGCCGTCTCTTCCGCGACGGGGCTTGGCGTACTGCTCATGGCTACTCTCTTCCCGGTGATGGTCAACGTCGGCATTAGCCGCGGCGCGGCGGCGGCTATTTGCGCCTCTCCGGCCGCCATCATCCTCTCGCCAACGTCTGGCGATGTGGTTTTAGCCGCAAAAGCGGCGGAGATGCCGTTAATCGATTTCGCGTTCAAAACCACGCTGCCGATTTCCATCGCCGCAATTATCGGTATGGCGATTGCGCACTTTTTCTGGCAACGCTATCTGGATAAAAAAGAGAACATTTCACATGAGATGCTGGACGTGGCGGAGATTACCACCACGGCCCCGGCGTTTTATGCCCTTTTGCCGTTCACGCCCATTATCGGCGTACTGATTTTTGACGGTAAATGGGGGCCGCAGTTGCACATTATTACCATCCTGGTGATCTGTATGCTGCTGGCCGCCGTGCTGGAATTCGTGCGCGGCTTCAACACGCAAAATGTGTTTTCCGGCCTGGAAGTGGCTTATCGCGGCATGGCGGATGCGTTTGCCGGCGTCGTGATGCTGCTGGTCTCGGCGGGCGTTTTCGCCCAGGGGCTGAGCACCATTGGCTTTATCCAAAGTCTGATCTCGATTGCCACTTCTTTTGGCTCCGCCAGCATTATTCTGATGCTGGTCTTAGTGATTTTAACCATGCTGGCCGCGATGACCACCGGTTCAGGCAATGCGCCTTTTTACGCCTTTGTTGAGATGATCCCTAAACTGGCGCACTCCTCCGGTATCAACCCAGCCTATTTATCCATCCCAATGCTGCAAGCCTCAAACCTGGGGCGCACGATTTCGCCGGTCTCCGGCGTCGTGGTCGCTGTCGCCGGGATGGCTAAAATATCACCGTTTGAAGTGGTGAAGCGCACGTCCGTTCCGGTCATCGTCGGTCTGTTGATCGTCATTATCGCCACGGAAATTATGGTGCCAGGCGCCTCTTCCGCCGTTACTGGCGGCTGATAGCCGGTAAGCCGGGGCGAGGGAAAACATCGCCCCGGCATCTTAAACCAGGCTTAGCCGCCGTGGTAAATACGCTGCGGCCTGCCCACTTTGCCATGAATAATCTCTGCGACAATCAGGTGCTGACTCGCGCAATATTCCAGGTAGCGTCGGGATGTGGTGCGGCTTATCGTTAAGGCCTGCGCGACCGTTTCAGCCGTATGGCGTACGGTTGGATCGGCAAACAGCTTCATCACCGCATTAAGGGTTAAGGCATCAATACCGGTCGGCAAATCCCCTTTCGGTTCGCCGCGCGCATAGGCGTTGAACATTTCATCTATCTGCTTCTGGCTTGCGCTATCCGCGCTCGCCAGCATACGTCTGCGCTGTTGATAGCGGGTCAGCGTCTGTCCCAAACGTTCATAAGCAATAGGTTTGACCAGATAATCAAACGCGCCGCTACGTACCGCTTCCGCTACCGTCTCCATGTCACTGGCGGCGGTCGTAAACACGACGCCGCCGGGATAGCGCGACTGCATTAATTCATGCAGCAGCGTAATCCCCTTCCCATCCGGCAGATAATTATCTAACAGAATTAATCCAGGTTTGAACCGGTCAATCATCATTCTCGCCTGCGCCAGATTGCCCGCCAGCCATATCTGCTTAAAGCCAGGAATATGGCGGATATATTCTGCGTGCATTTCCGCCAGCAGCGTTTCATCCTCAACGATCAATAGGGTTAATGGTTCTGTCATCGTTTTTTTCACTTTCGGAAGGAATAAAGAAAATAAGGTGCCACAAGGATCATTGTCTTCCAGCGTAATGACCCCGCCACAGCGCCCCACATAACTTGCAATCAGATATAACCCGATACCATGCTCACCGGGTTCGTCGGTGCGGGTACTTACGCCCTGTTCAAAAATTTTTTCCCGCAGCGCTTCAGGAACGCCGCAGCCCTGGTCAGCGACCTCTATCACCACCTCGTCGCCCTCGTCGCTCAGGAAAAGTTCGATGGTATTGTCGCCTTCCTGTGTACGCAAACTCGCCTCAAACGCGTTATCCAGCAGATTCCCGACGATGGCGGCGAACTCCGTGCTATCCAGCCCCTCCGGCAGTTGATGTAGCTGGCTGCCGGGAACAATCACCATCTTGAGCCCCAGTTCACGCGCGCTGAACTTTGCCAAACAGCAAACCGGCCACCTGGCGATCGGCGAAGGCGCCGCGTAAACTATCAATAAGTTGCTGCTGCGCCTGCGACTCACCCTGCACCATCTCTCTGACCCGATCATACTCTTTCATTTGCAGCAGGCCGTTCAGAGTCGACATCCAGTTCAGGTGCTCATGGCGTAGCGTGCGCAGGCTCTCAACATACTGTTTAATCTGGGTTAGCTGCGCGTTCAACGTCGCGATTTCATCCTTGCTGCGAAAACTAATAATAGCGCCCAGCAGCTCCTCGCCGGAACGGATAGCCTCACGATTGGCGATGACGCTCAGGCCATTGAAGTTGGCCATCACGTCCTTGCGTCTTTCTGCGATCTGGCAGGTAAAAAAGTCTGCCGGATTGACGACTTCCGCGATCAGCTTGCCCAGCCACTGACGCCCCGGCGACGGCAGCCCCAACATTTTTCTCGCACTGCGGTTAATCGCGGTAATATGTCCCTCCGGATCAACGGCGATCAGCCCTTCATAAACCGAGCTAAACAACGCCTCCTGCTGGCGTACCACGCGCGCAATCTGTTTCGGCTCCATGCCCAGCATTTGTCGGCGGATATGCGCGGCGAAAAACCAGGAAAGCAGCATTAATACCACCAGCAACAGGACAAAAACCCCCGCCATCGGTAATAAGAAGTCCAGCCGCCAGGAGTCGATTTTACTGACCAGATAGCCAATTGAAACAACGCCGATCACGTTGCCTTCGTTGTCAAAGATAGGCGTTTTGGCGCGCATCGCCATCCCTATTGAGCCCTTACCGGTAATGAAATAACTTTCTCCTCTTTCCAGCGCGCCGGGTTTCGTAAACTGCATGGGATAGCCGATTTTTTCCGGATTCGGATGGTAAAGCCGGATCGAGTGGCGATCGCCTATCACCACATAGTCAAAATCCGTCCCGCGCTGCAGTTTATTCGCAATTATCGCCAGGCGTTTATAGTCCCGGCTTTTTACGGCAGCGATAATGCTGTCGTTAGAAGCAATAATTTTTGCCTGATTCATCGCCATATCACGAACATGGGACGCCAGATAATCTTCGAAACTGGCAGACAAATATTGTGCTAACGCTGCCACGATGAAAACAGAAACCACCAGAATGAGCAGAAAAATACGTAACGGAAACGCGAGTTGCCGAAAAAAAGGAAACAGCTTTTTATTTTTCTGATAGGACATTAAGGTTCCTTATGGGCATTTCTCTTCAGATTTATCGCAAATGTAATAAAAATGTTTTCAGCATCTTGATGCATATAAAAACCAATCGTTACAGATTCCCCACATTAAATCAATTAAACAACTAAAACCCACCGCCGGAATGGCGATTAAATTAATTAAAAAACTTAAAACCATAAAACACTTAAAAACCATCTAACGCTTTGTGAAATAAATCAAAATTTACCACCAAAATACTCCTTACGATGTATACGTCAGAGAGAAAAATAAATAACTCGTCATAAAAAAACTCCCACTCTGACTGAAAAGAAAAAGTTATCAAGTTGCAACACAGCGCAACATATACAGAAAAGTGGCAACAAGCATATCACCAGGATATTTCTTACTATGTTTGGCAATAATGTATTCACTCGGGTAAAACGCTCTGAAAATAAAAAAATGGCGGAGATCGCTCACTTTCTCAAAGAGAATGATTTAAGCGTCGATACCACTGTAGAAGTGTTTATTACCGTCAGCCGTGATGACCGTCTTATTGCCTGCGGCGGTATTGCCGGAAATATCATTAAATGCGTGGCCATTAGCGAATCAGTACGCGGCGAAGGCTTAGCGTTAACGCTGGCGACGGAATTGATTAATCTCGCCTGGGAACGGCACTGCACCCATCTTTTTATTTATACCAAAACGGAATACGAAGCGCTGTTTAAACAGTGCAGCTTTTCGACGATAGCCAGCGTCCCTGGCGTAATGGTCTTAATGGAAAATAGCGCGACCCGCTTGAAACGGTATGCGGAATCGCTGGCGACATTGCGTCATGAGGGAAAGAAAATTGGCTGTATTGTGATGAACGCCAATCCTTTCACGCACGGCCATCGCTATCTGATCCAACAGGCGGCGGCACAGTGCGACTGGCTGCATCTGTTCCTGGTCAAAGAAGATACGTCACGCTTTCCCTATGAAGACCGACTCGATCTGGTCCTTAAAGGGACCACCGATATCCCGCGCTTAACCGTTCACCGCGGCTCCGAATACATTATCTCTCGGGCGACGTTCCCCTGCTATTTCATTAAAGAGCAGAGCGTCATTAATCACTGTTATACCGAAATCGACCTGAAGATTTTCCGCCAGTATCTGGCGCCCGCGCTTGGCATCACACACCGCTTTGTCGGTACGGAGCCGTTTTGCACCGTTACCGCCCAGTACAACCTTGATATGCGTTTCTGGCTGGAGACGCCAACGCTTCCCGCCCCACCCATTACGCTGGTGGAAATAGAGCGGCTTTGCTTCCAGGAGACGCCGATATCCGCCTCCTGGGTACGCAAGCTGCTGGTTAAACACGATCTCACGGCTATCGCGCCGCTGGTTCCCGACGCCACCCTGCGCTATTTGCAGGGCATGGTCGAACGCCATCCGGGCAGCGCGGCAGCCCGTCAAAAGTCCCCCGTATTAGCAACAGGTGAAAAATGAAAATAAACCAGCTAGCCGTCGCAGGCACGCTTGAGTCCGGCGATGTGATGATACGCATTGCGCCGCTCGATACGCAGGATATTGACCTGCAAATCAACAGTAGCGTTGAAAAACAGTTTGGCGAGGCCATTCGCGCCACCATCCTGGAGGTGCTTTCTCGCTACGACGTGCGCGGCGTACAACTGAACGTTGATGATAAAGGCGCTCTGGACTGCATTTTGCGCGCCCGACTGGAAACACTACTGGCGCGCGCCAGCGGTATTGCCGCTCTGCCCTGGGAGGATCGCCAATGATTTCCGCCTCTCTGCAACAACGTAAAACCCGCACCCGCCGCAGTATGTTATTCGTACCGGGCGCCAACGCGGCGATGGTGAGCAATTCGTTTATCTACCCGGCCGACGCGCTGATGTTCGACCTGGAAGACTCCGTTGCATTACGCGAAAAAGACGCGGCGCGCCGTCTGGTATATCACGCGCTGCAACACCCGCTTTACCGTGACGTCGAAACCATTGTCCGCGTGAATGCGCTGGATTCCGAATGGGGCGTCAACGATCTGGAAGCGGTCGTGCGCGGCGGCGCGGACGTGGTGCGTTTACCGAAAACCGACACCGCGCAGGACGTCATTGATATCGAAAACGAAATTCTGCGCATTGAAAACGCCTGCGGTCGCGAACCGGGCAGTACCGGCCTGTTAGCCGCCGTGGAATCGCCGCTGGGTATTACCCGCGCGGTAGAAATCGCCCACACCTCTGAACGGTTGATCGGGATTGCGCTGGGCGCGGAAGACTATGTTCGCAACCTGCGCACCGAACGCTCTCCGGAAGGCACCGAACTGCTGTTCGCCCGCTGCGCCATTTTGCAGGCCGCGCGTTCCGCCGGCATTCAGGCCTTCGATACCGTCTATTCCGACGCCAACAACGAAGCCGGTTTCCTGCAAGAAGCCGCCCACATTAAACAGTTGGGCATTGACGGTAAGTCACTGATCAACCCCCGCCAAATAGAACTGCTGCACAACCTTTATGCGCCGACGCGTAAAGAGGTCGCCCATGCGCGTCTGGTCGTTGAGGCCGCAGAAGCCGCCGCCCGCGAAGGTCTCGGCGTCGTTTCCCTTAACGGCAAGATGGTCGACAGCCCGGTGATTGAACGCGCCCGTCTGGTGCTCTCCCGTGCAGAACTTTCCGGTATTCGCGAAGAATAAGGCAAAAAAATGACGCAGAAAAATGAATCTCAACGCCAGAATCGCGTAGCCGCCTGGAGCCGTCACGCTGAAAGCGAACTGAGCGCTTACCACAGTGCGGCAAAATTGGATCTACAAGCGCAAAAACCGCGCGACCACAAACTGTGCGCCAGCCTGGAAGAGGCCATCCGCCGTTCCGGTTTACGCGACGGCATGACGGTCTCCTTTCACCACGCGTTTCGCAGCGGCGATCTGACGATTAACCTGGTGATGGAAACCATCGCGAAGATGGGCTTCAAAAACCTGACCCTGGCCTCCAGTTCGCTGAGCGACTGCCATGCGCCGCTGGTTGAACACATTCGTAACGGGGTGGTCAGCCGCATCTACACGTCAGGCTTGCGCGGCCCGCTGGCGGAAGAAATTTCTCGCGGCCTGCTGGCTGAGCCGGTTCAGATTCACTCCCACGGCGGTCGTGTACATCTGGTACAAAGCGGCGAACTCAACATTGATGTTGCGTTTCTTGGCGTGCCCTCCTGCGATGAATTCGGTAATGCTAATGGTTATACCGGCAAAGCCTGTTGCGGTTCACTGGGCTACGCGATGGTGGATGCCGATAGCGCGAAGCAGGTCGTGATGCTGACGGAGCAACTGCTGCCGTATCCGCATAACCCGGCAAGCATCGCTCAGGATCAGGTTGATCTGATCGTGCAAATCGAAGAAGTCGGTGATGCAAACAAAATCGGCGCTGGCGCGACCCGCATGACCACTAATCCGCGTGAACTGCTGATCGCCCGCAGCGCGGCGGAAGTCATTGCTCACTCCGGCTACTTCAACGAAGGTTTCTCCCTACAAACCGGCACCGGCGGCGCATCGCTGGCGGTCACCCGCTTCCTGGAAGACAAAATGCGTAGCCGCAACATTGTGGCTAATTTCGCGCTGGGCGGTATCACCGCCACCATGGTCGACCTGCATGAAAAGGGCTTAATCCGCAAACTGCTTGACGTTCAGAGCTTCGATCGTAACGCTGCGCAATCTTTGGCCCGCAACCCGAACCATATCGAAATCAGCGCTAACCAGTACGCCAACTGGGGCTCTAAAGGCGCTTCCGTCGACCGTCTGGACGTGGTGGTACTGAGCGCGCTGGAAGTAGACACCCACTTCAATGTTAACGTGCTGACCGGCTCCGACGGCGTTCTACGCGGCGCGTCCGGCGGTCACTGCGATACCGCCGTCGCGGCGGCGCTGTCCATCATCGTCGCGCCGCTGGTGCGCGGTCGCATCCCAACGCTGGTTGATAACGTCACCACCTGCGTCACACCGGGCTCCAGCGTTGACATTCTGGTCACCGATCACGGTATCGCCGTCAATCCGGCGCGTCCGGAGTTGGCTGAACGACTGCAAGCAGCGGGAATGAAAGTGGTATCGATTGAGTGGCTGCGCGAACGCGCGCAACTGCTTACCGGTCAGCCCCGCCCTATCGAATTCACCGACCGCGTGATTGCTGTCGTGCGTTATCGCGACGGTTCAGTGATCGATGTGGTGCATCAGGTGAAGGAATAAGCCATGCGCCTGTTTCCTGAACTCGCCACCTGTCACGACGTTTCTATTCCTGAGCTGCTCGCCAGCCGGGATGAGAGACAAGCAAGACAGCGCGCCTGGCTAACGCGTCACGCCACTCCGCTGGTCTCCTTTACCGTGGTGGCGCCAGGCCCGATGAAAGACAGCGCGTTAACCCGCCGGATCTTTAATCACGGCGTGACTGCCCTGCACACGCTGGCAGAAGAGTATGGCTGGACTATCCGGGAGCAGGCTGCACTGGTTTCCGCCAGCGGGCCGGAAGGGCTGCTGGCGATTGACGCGCCCGCTCAGGCGCTCAAACAGGCGACCATCGCACTTGAACAGCGTTATCCACTGGGTCGCCTGTGGGATATCGATGTCCTGACGGCGGAAGGCGAAATACTCTCCCGCCGCCATTTCGCGCTTCCCGCTCGCCGCTGTCTGCTGTGCGGGCAAAGCGCGGCTGAATGCGCGCGGGGTAAAACCCACGCGCTGACTGATTTACTGACTCATATGGAGGCGCTGCTGCATGATGCCGATTCCCGCCAACCCGACTAACGCCTCCATTCAGCCTCAGTCGCTGTATGACGCCTGGGCCGATTTGGCCTGGCGCGCCATGCTGACCGAGGTAAATTTATCGCCAAAACCCGGTCTGGTAGACCGACTAAACTGCGGCGCGCACAAAGATATGGCGCTGGCGGATTTTCACCGCAGCGCGGAGGCGATTCGACACTGGCTGCCGCGCTTTATGGAATATGGCGCCAGCTGCACGCGCCTGCCGCCAGAGTCAGTTCTGGCGGGCCTGCGTCCATTGGGGATGGCCTGTGAAGCAGCGATGTTTCGCGCAACGGCGGGCGTCAATACCCATAAAGGCAGCATTTTCTCGCTGGGGTTACTGTGCGCCGCCATTGGCCGCCTGTATCAGCTACGCCAGCCGATCGCCGCAGAAACACTCTGCGCTACCGCCGCCGATTTTTGCCGCGGCCTGACCACGCGCGAACTGCGCCAGAACAACCTACAGCTCACCGCAGGCCAGCGGCTGTATCAGCAACTGGGATTAACCGGCGCGCGCGGTGAAGCGGAAGCGGGCTATCCGCTGGTCATCCGCCACGCGTTGCCGCACTACCGCGCATTGCTGGCGCAGGGGCGCGATCCGGAACTGGCGCTGCTTGATACCTTACTGCTGCTGATGTCGCTTAACGGCGATACCAACGTCGCGTCGCGCAGCGGGGCGGACGGTCTGCGCTGGTTACAGCAGCAGGCGGCGGTCTTATTACATCAGGGCGGCATACGGACGCCTGATGATCTCGTTTATCTCCACCGGTTCGATCAGCAATGCATTGAACGCAATCTCAGCCCAGGCGGTAGCGCCGATCTGCTGATCGTGACCTGGTTTTTAGCGCAAATTTCGCAAGTTAATCATTAACACAATTATAGAAAATATCCTTTCCGGAGAGTCAGTTATGTCTTTATCCAAAGATAATATATGGAAGTTGTTGGCCCCATTAGTGGTGATGGGCGTCATGTTGCTAATTCCTGTTCCAGATGGTATGCCGCCGCAGGCCTGGCACTATTTTGCGGTTTTCGTCGCGATGATTGTCGGTATGATCCTGGAGCCGATCCCGGCGACAGCGATCAGTTTTATCGCCGTAACCATTTGCGTTATCGGCAGCAATTACCTGCTATTTGACGCTTCAGAACTGGCCGATCCGGCGTTTAAAGCCAGTAAACAGGCGCTGAAATGGGGGCTTGCCGGTTTCTCCAGCACCACGGTCTGGCTGGTTTTCGGCGCGTTTATTTTCGCGCTGGGCTACGAAGTGACCGGGCTGGGGCGCCGCATTGCGCTGTTTTTGGTAAAATTCATGGGTAAACGCACGCTGACGCTCGGCTATGCGATTGTCATTATCGATATTTTGCTGGCGCCGTTTACTCCCTCCAATACGGCTCGTACCGGCGGGACTGTCTTCCCGGTCATCAAGAACCTGCCGCCGCTGTTTAAATCGTTTCCAAACGATCCTTCCGCACGCCGCATCGGCGGTTATTTGATGTGGATGATGGTGATCAGTACCAGCCTGAGCTCTTCGATGTTTGTCACTGGCGCGGCCCCGAACGTATTAGGTCTGGAGTTCGTCAGCAAGATCGCTGGCGTCCAGATTAGCTGGCTGCAGTGGTTTCTCAGCTTTCTGCCGGTAGGGATTATTTTACTGATCGTTGCGCCGTGGCTCTCCTATGTACTTTATAAACCTGAAGTGACCCACAGTGCGGAAGTCGCGGCCTGGGCTGGCGGCGAGTTAAAAAACATGGGGCGTCTGTCCCGCAAAGAGTGGACGCTGATTGGCCTGGTGCTGCTTAGCTTAGGATTGTGGGTTTTTGGTGGAAAAATCATCAACGCCACTGCCGTGGGTCTGCTGGCCGTCTCGCTGATGCTGGCGTTGCATGTTGTGCCGTGGAAAGATATTACGCGCTACAACAGCGCCTGGAACACCCTGGTGAACCTCGCTACGCTGGTGGTCATGGCCAATGGCTTAACCCGCTCCGGCTTTATTGACTGGTTCGCCAATACCATGAGTACGCATCTGGAAGGTTTCTCGCCGGATGCAACCGTGATTGTACTGGTACTGGTGTTCTATTTCGCGCACTATCTGTTCGCCAGTCTTTCCGCTCACACCGCGACCATGCTGCCGGTCATTCTGGCGGTGGGTAAAGGCATTCCGGGCGTTCCGATGGAACAACTGTGTATTCTGCTGGTGCTGTCTATCGGTATCATGGGCTGTCTGACGCCGTATGCCACCGGCCCTGGTGTGATTATCTACGGCTGCGGTTACGTGAAATCCAGAGACTACTGGCGGCTTGGCGCAATCTTTGGCGTTATCTATATCGCGATGCTGTTGCTGGTGGGCTGGCCGATTCTGGCAATGTGGAATTAAACATTACGCCAACGCAGGTTAAAAATGATGCCGTTCAGGTTCACCTGAGCGGCATTTTTTATGATTAAATGGGTAACATTCATAATGTGTATAAATTATCGAATTCATCATGAACACAATATGGCATTACAGTCCGCTGCTGGCTGCCCTCTTAACCCCGATTTTTGCCGCCAACGCCGACGAACTTCAGGCGCAACAGTACGGTGATTTCACTGACTATGTGCTGGCGCTTTCCTGGCAAACCGGTTTTTGTCAAAGCCAGCATGAACGCCGCCATCGGGAGCCCGATGAGTGCCGTCTGCAAAAAGAGCCAGCCAACAAAGCAGACTTTCTGACCGTCCACGGCCTGCGGCCAGGATTACCCAAATCTATCGCCGCACGCGGTGTTGACCAGAGACGCTGGCAGCGCTTTGGTTGTGCGACGCGGCCAATCCCGAATCTGCCTGAAGTCAAGGCCAGTCGGAAATGCTCAGCCCCCCCCCGGACTTTCGCCTGACATCGCGACAGCGCTTAAGGAAGTGATGCCCGGCGCGGGGGGGAATTCCTGTCTGGAGCGCTACGAATATGCCAAACATGGCGCCTGTTTCGGGTTTGATCACAATGCCTATTTCGGCACCATGATACGGCTGGATAAGGCGATAAAAGACAGCGCGCTGGGGCAGTTTCTGGCGGATAATTACGGCAAGACCGTTAGCCGCGCTGAGTTTGATAGCGTCGTCGCACAAATGTGGGGCCAGGATAATGTCAAAGCCGTTAAAGTAAACTGCCATGGCAATCCCGCCTATTTAACAGAGATTCAGTTTTCATTAAAGGCGTCGATGATTAACGCGTCGCTCTCCTCTGCCTCATTCCTGCCACAGCCGCATCCCGGCAACTGCGGGAAACAGTTTATTATCGATAAAGCCGGTTATTGACGAAGCAGAGGTTTAAAACCGTAGCCACATTTGAGAACACGCCCGAATGTAGACTAAAATTCACTCAGGGCTATGACGTTTGAGGATTTACCCGAATGTGAACTAAATCACTTCAAAGACGGGGTAAGTCTCAGTATCATCATGAGAGTTAAACCCTCGCCGCCAGACGGTGAGGGTTTTCTTTTGGGACCATTTACCTGCACTACTCGCAGTATCGATGACATGGAGTAAGAAATGTCCAGACCCACTATTATCATTAACGACCTTGACGCCGAACGTATTGATCGTCTTCTGGAACAGCCTGCGTATGCGGATCTGCCGATTGCCGACGCGCTCAACGCCGAACTGGATCGCGCGCAAATGTGTTCCCCACAAGAGATGCCGAACGATGTCGTCACCATGAACAGCCGCGTTAAATTCCGCAATTTGAGCGATGGTGAAACACGCGTGCGGACGCTGGTGTACCCCGCCAATATGACGGATAGCAGTACCCAGCTTTCGGTAATGGCGCCCGTCGGCGCGGCGTTGCTGGGACTGCGCGTCGGCGACACCATTCACTGGGAACTGCCGGGCGGCGCCTCCACCCATCTCGAAGTGCTGGAACTCGAATATCAGCCTGAAGCCGCGGGCGACTTCCTGCGTTAAACCATCTGCATAAGCGTTAATGCGTTTACACAGAGGATGCCTGCGCATCCTCTTTCCGTTAGCCCTTTCATTTCTGCCTGCTTCAGACAACGCCGCCTGGCATCGGATTGATTACTCCCGTCGCCTGTTTCTGCGCCGCTTGTGCCGACGTCGCTCCCGGCACCAAGATAACCTTCCGGCACTCTTCTTCGCGTTTTTCGAAAATTTCGTAGCCGCGCGCTGCCTCTTCAAACGGCATATAGTGCGTGACAATCTCCTCCGGCTTCAGCAACCCTTTTTCAATAAGCGGTAATAGTTCCCCCAGCCACGCGTGAACATGGGTTTGACCCATTTTAAAAGTTAGCCCCTTATCAAAGGCGTCGCCGAATAAAAAGCCGTGAATAAAACCGGCATACACGCCGGGCACGCTGACCACGCCGCCGCGTCTGACCGCCGCGATACATTGTCGCAGCGCTTTGCCGCTGCTGCCTTCCAGTTTAAGGTTCGTCAGCACCGTCTCCGTCAAGCTGCCTTTCGCTTCAAAGCCTACGGCATCAATTACCGCGTCCACGCCGCGGTGTCCTGCCGTCTGCTCGATGATTTTTTCCGCCGGATCGTTCTCATCATCGAAGTTGATCGGTATCGCGCCGTAACGTTCTTCGGCGAAACGCAAGCGCCAGGCGTGGTGATCAACGACGAAGATCTGCTCCGCGCCCAGCAGTCGCGCACAGGCGATAGTCAGTAATCCTACAGGCCCTGCGCCAAAAACCGCCACGCTGGAACCTTGCTGAATCTGGGCATTTTTTGCCGCCTGCCAGGCGGTAGGCAAAATATCAGAAAGAAACAGCGCCTTATCGTCAGATAACAGCGGCGGCACCTTAAATGGACCAACATTACCTTTTGGCACGCGAACATATTCGGCCTGTCCGCCGGGAACGCCGCCATACAGATGGCTATACCCAAACAGCGCCGCCGGTGGCGGGATCTGTTTTTTATTCATCGCCGCGCCGTGTCCGTCGTTAGTGTTTTCACACGCTGAATATTGCTGTAGCCGACAGAAAAAACAGTCACCACAGGCAATGACAAACGGGATAACGACCCGATCCCCTTTCCGAATATTCTTCACATCATGTCCGGTTTCCACCACCTCGCCCATAAATTCATGGCCGAAAATATCACCATGTTTTACCTGTGGGATCTTGCCGCGATAGAGATGCAAATCAGATCCGCAAATTGCGGTGGCGGTAACACGCAAAATGATATCGTCAGGCAGCTCAATGCCGGGATCGGGTACGTTTTCAACCTTTACGTGATGTGGACCGTGATACGTCAATGCTTTCATGCAGCCTCCGGGGTAACGGTGAATGTTGCGTTCGACTATAAAAGGGTAGCTATCCCGGAGAGACTGCCGGCAAAACAGGCGGCTTTAGGATTTTTCCTGGAAAATACACGACTTTTTTAACGTCAGGTTGCCGTAATATTTAAAATTGCCAGACAAATAGCAGAAAGAAACATTATTATATGCTTGAATAAATTCAGTATTGATTAACAGGGAGTAACGGGTATGTATAAGACAATCATTATGCCGGTTGATGTTTTTGAAATGGAACTTAGCGATAAAGCCATTCGCCACGCTGAGTTTCTGGCGCAACAGGATGGCGTCATTCATCTGTTGCATGTACTGCCTGGGTCCGCGAGCATGAGTCTGCACCGCTTTGCCGCCGACGTGCGTCGCTTTGAAGAACATTTACAGCATGAGGCGGAAACGCGTCTGCAAACGATGGTGGGACACTTCAGTATCGATCCTTCACGAATTAAAACGCATGTTCGCTTTGGTAGCGTGCGCGATGTCGTCAATGAGATGGGCGAAGAACTGGATGCGGATGTCGTGGTAATCGGTTCGCGTAATCCGTCCATCACGACACACCTGTTGGGGTCTAACGCCTCAAGCGTGGTGCGCCATGCGACGCTGCCAGTATTGGTCGTGCGTTAACCCTGGTGGCTAAAAACTTACACGCCCTGCCAGGTCACGCCTGGCAGGGCTTTTTACTGCATTATCGTTAGTACAAATGCCCGATATTCACAATAGTACTCACCGTGTCGCCAAAAAAGACCAGCCGACTCAGAAATACGCCGACGAATAACAAGACGAACAGGAGTTTCGGGCGCGAATCACCGTGACGGCTGGCGACAAAAGCGAGCGCAAGGCAGACCAGGCTTGCCAGATAAAACGGTGAAGCCAGCCATGAACGCGCCGTCATCTGCATGACCGTTCCCCCGCTTAACCACACCAGCGGCGCCGCGATAAGTACCGCGATACACACCACAATCCCCTGGCGTAACGCAGGAACGGCAGGCCTGAGTTTTAACAGCGGAATCACCGCGCAACCCATGACCCATACCGTAATAAAAAATAACAGCATGGTAAATCCATTAGCGATAGCTACCATCGCTGGCGCGGCGTAGGTCATCCCCTGCACCGCCACCAGTAACACGCCGAACACGGAGGCGATAAGAGCCATCGCTTTATGTCCCTTTGCCAGGAACGTTACGCCGACCACTGCGCCAAACAACGTGGCGCCCAGGATTTCCCGACTTAACCAGGCATGTCGCAGGTTAATCAGCGCATCATAAGCGCGATCGGGATGCGCCAGATGCAGAATCGCGGCAATAGACGCCAGTGCCAGCACCAGCCCGGTGGCCAACCAACAGAAACGCTGGCCTTCCACTTCACCACGCAGCGTACGCCATGTCAGTACCAAAGCCATCCCGACAGACATCTGGCTTAATACCGTAAAAAACACCAGCGGCAGTTCATATTTTTCCATTACTTGTCCTCCGGCTGCTTAGGCTGGCGCGCCAGAATAAAGCGCGTTCCTGGATTAAGCTGTGGCATATGCGGGAACCCTGGCGGATACTGCACCGCATTATCGGGCACAGGATCGGCATCCAAATCGATAATCGACAAGGCGCCCACCGGACAGGCGTTTACGCACGCCGGATTCATACCGATATCAAGACGCTCGTAGCACATACTGCATTTTTCCGCTTTACGCGTCTCTTCATTAAAACGCGGCGCGCCATAAGGACAGTTACGAATACAGTTTTTACAGCCGATGCAGCGCTCAGGGTTATGCACCACCACGCCATCTTCACGTTTGGTATAGGCTTCGACCGGACAGGCGGCGACGCAGGCCGGATGTTCGCAGTGGTTACAGGCCAGCGAGTAAAACGCCCGCTCTTCATGTGGATAGATGTCTTTATCCAACGGATAAACGTAGCGCCAGAAGCGATCCGGCTCCAGTTGGTTAAAGCTTTTACACGCCATAGCACAGCCGCGGCAGCCGATGCACTTATCGCTATTCACTAAAAACGCACGTCTCATGCTACGGATTCCCCTTTACCGATCAATACAACGTCAGCAAACTGACTGTGGATAGCGGCGCCCAGCGCGCCAGTTTTCATCAGCCCCATATCAGCAGGCGTATCGGCCACGACGTTTTGCACGTTGTACTGCCGTTTCGGGAACCACGCTTCATACATCACCAGAAAATCTTCCGGCACGTTGGTGGTGACTTTTGCCCGCAGCTCAACTTCACCGGTGCCATTGAAAACTTTGACCAGATCGTTCTCACTGATGCCCTTTTTCTTCGCGGAAGAAGGATGGATATAAACGAACGGTTCCGGGTAGAACACCTGCATCCAGTCCAGGTTGATAAACTGCGAGTGCAGGCCAAACTGCACGTGCGGCGTAAACAGATGGAACGGCAGTTTGCTCTCGGCTTCCGGTTTGTATTCCGGCAGCGCGGTGTGGCCGTTTTTCTCCGCCAGTTCAGATTTAAATTCATACTTGCCTGACGGCGTTTTGAACTTGCGATCGTACCAGGCGGCAGAACTTGGCAGGATCGCTTTTTTCGGCCCGTCCAGCAGATCGTCCCAGGAAGAGATGCCAAACATTTTCGCCATACCGTCGTTGAACTCCTGATCCAGCCAGCGCTTGTGATCGAACTCTTGCGGGAAGGTACAGGAACCCGGCGCCATCTTATTAATGGTGCGCGACAGCATGGTAGCGATTTCAAGGTCGCATTTTGCTTCATACATCGGCTTAATCGCCGGCTGATTAATGGAAAGCCAGTAGTGCCAGTAAGAAGCATCCACGTTCCACTCTTCAAACGCGGTGGTAACGGGCAGCACGATATCAGCGTGTTGCACCGTTTCGTTGAAGAACTGATCGGCGCAGACCACCATTTCCAGTTTTTCAAACGCTTTTTTCATCTTGCTGCGATCGAAATCCTGGGCAAACGGGTTTTTACAGGCGACCCACAGCATACGAACCGGCGGATCGTTGGCCTCCAGAATCCCCTGCGCCGTCTGGTTGATATTCAGAGAGCGATCGGAGTACTGCACGGCGTCGCTGCCAGCGGCAGCCCCGAATTCACTGGTGGTGCCCGCCGCTCCCGGTATGCCAATAGCGCCCACCGGCGGCTTCTGCAGCATGGCGTTATAGTTAAAGCCCCAGGTATGCAGATGGCCATAACGCGCGCCGCCGCCTTCGACACCGATGTTGCCGGACATAGCGACAAAGGCATCGATAGCGCGAACGTTGGCGCCGCCGTTGACATGACGCTGCATCCCGTAACCAATCCAGACCGTGGCCGGCTTAACCGCCGTAAACTCTTCCGCTAGCTGGCGAATGACATCCGCAGACAGGCCGCAGATTTCTGCCGCCCACTCCACGGTTACATGGTTACGCAGATAGGCTTCAAATTCCGGATAGCCGTGAGCATCGTTGTTAACAAAATCCTGATCCACCAGGCCTTTATCCACCAGATGACGCGCCATTCCCAGCGCCAGCGCGCCGTCTGAGCCAGGCCGTACGCGCAGGTAGAGATCGGCTTTGGCAGCAGTCTGCGACAGCAGCGGGTCGATAACCACGACCTTCGCCCCTTTCTCGCGCGCCTGATAGATGTACTTCATGCTGTGCATTGAGCACCAGGCCGGGTTGGCGCCCCAGATAATGATGTATTTCGCTTTCACCATATCTTCCGGGTCGTTACACCACATGTCGCCCATGTCGTAGTTTTGCGCGTCGATACCGGCAGGCCAGCACGGCGTACCGGCAAAACGGGTGGTGTAGCCAAGCGAGGACATCATCCCTTCAACGGCATAGTTCAGCACGCCAAACTTACCGGAATATTTGGTCAGCGCCAGACCGAGCATAGAACCGTCTTTTTTCTTAATCTCCAGCATTTTGGCGGCAATGCGCTGCATCGCCTCTTCCCATGAGATGCGACGCCAGTTGCCGCTACCGCGAACGTCCTGCGCCATTGGGATATTTAATACGATCGGGGCTATAAACCCGGCGCGGATAGCTTAACCCTTTGACGCAAGGGGTACCGTGAGTAAATGTTGATTCCGGCGCGCCTTCCACGAAAGTAATGACCCCGTCCTTTACCCACGTCTTGAGGCTACAGGTGTCATAGCAGTTACGCGGACACGCGTTACGATAAATTTTGTACGTTTTAGGGTTAAAGGGAACAGGCGGCTGCGCAAGCGCGCATCGGGAGGTCAGTAATCCTCCGGGTAAAGTCGCAACGGCGCCCAGTGCCACTATCCCCTTTAAAAAAGAACGTCTGTTCAGATGTCCCGTCTCATTACTCATATTGATACTCTCGTTTTAATTCATCAAGCCAATAAAATAAGATGTCCGCCACCGTATATAACGTGGTCGTTTGTGCATGAGTTTTTATTTTTTCGATATATAATGGCACCCACTTTGTTAAATAGTTATTGATATATTGAGTGAGAGTAGAGCGGTATGGTGACGTTTGCCGGGTATTAGCCAGTAATAGTGTGGTCAATTCCAGCACGCAGGAAATATGATCGTCAGGGATATTGCTCTCCTGATTAACCGATAATCCCAACGCTGCCATAAACTCCCGTATCTCCAGCGTCGCCTTTCCCATCACCAGCGCATCCTCTTCCAGATACACTGAAGCGAAAGGCGCAGCCAGCAGCTTGCCAGGACCGACGAATAGCGCATTAAAGTCATACTCCGCTTCCAGCCACGCCCGGTCGGTAAGGTTTACCGCAGCAGAGGGATTTAATCTCACGTAGGCAGATTTCAGTGAATGACTATCATGAGAATTAAAAAAATCACGCAATGTAAGCCCTGTTTTTTCTAATTCCGTCAGTGATTCATAGATTGAATCCATGAATAAATAACCTCACATACAAATGCAATATAAATCAAGAAAAAAGAATGGGCATGTTAGCGGAAGCGCTTAATCTTTCTTTGATAAAAAAACAGAAAAATTCCAGTTAAATCCGTAGAAGGCTTTTTTATTGTTTCAAAGTTTAAAAACAGAAGACCGTTGAAATAAAAAACCGTCTGTTATTAACAGACGGTTTCAGAGTATTGATAATGAAGAACGTGTTTTACCCGGCGGCGTTCCCCGGGCATAAACACCGCAGGCCCGAATAGCTTACACTATCGGGCCGTTTACGATGGCCAGTTAACTGACCTTGCAGGTGTGCTTACTTCTTTTTATGCGATTTTGGTACGAATCAGATAATCAAAGGCGCTCAACGAGGCTTTCGCCCCTTCGCCTGTGGCGATGATAATCTGTTTGTAAGGAACGGTGGTGCAATCGCCTGCAGCGAAGACGCCCTTAACGCTGGTTTCACATTTGGCGTCAATAATGATCTCGCCCATGCGGTTACGCTCAAGCGCGCCTTCCAGCCAGTGGGTATTCGGCAACAGACCAATCTGCACAAAAATCCCTGCCAGCGCGACGCTATGAATATCGCCGCTGACACGGTCACGATACTCCAGCCCCACCACTTTCGAACCGTCGCCCTTCACTTCTGTCGTTTGCGCATTCAAAATGATATCGACATTTTTCAGGCTACGCACTTTGTCCTGTAGCACCTGATCCGCCTTCATCTCCGGCGCGAACTCCAGCAACGTAACATGTTCTACAATACCTGCCAGATCGATAGCCGCTTCAACGCCGGAGTTGCCGCCGCCGATGACCGCCACACGCTTCCCTTTAAATAACGGACCGTCGCAGTGCGGGCAATAGGTGACGCCTTTGGTGCGATACTGATCCTCGCCCGGCACATTCATATTGCGCCATTTCGCGCCGGTGGCGATGATGATACTGCGCGCTTTCAATACTGCGCCGGACGCCGTTTCAATCTGATGCAGGCCACCTTCTGTCGCGGCCGGAACCAGTTTACTTGCGCTCTGGCTGTCGATAACGTCAACGTCGTAATCGCTGACATGCGCTTTCAGCGCGCCCGCCAGTTTCTGGCCTTCGGTTTTCGGCACCGAGATATAGTTTTCGATATCCACGGTATCCAGCACCTGACCGCCGAAGCGCTCGCCCATCAGACCGGTACGGATGCCTTTGCGCGCCGAGTAGACCGCCGCCGCCGCGCCCGCCGGGCCGGAGCCGACAATCAGCACGTCATACGCATCGCGTTTGTTCAGCGCTTCCGCCGCGCGTTTTTCTGCGCCAGTATCCACTTTGGCGACAATCTCGGTCAGAGTCATACGTCCCTGGCCGAACTCTTTACCGTTAACAAATACCGCCGGAACACCCATCACGTTACGTTCGGTGATTTCGTTCTGGAAGGTGCCGCCATCAATTGCCGTATGTTTAATACGCGGGTTCAGCACCGCCATCAGGTTCAGCGCCTGCACTACGTCCGGGCAGTTATGGCAGGAGAGTGAATAATAAGTTTCGAATTCAAAATCGCCGTCAATATCGCGAATCTGCTCCAGCAGCGACTGCGCTTCTTTTGACGGATGACCGCCGGTCCACAGCAGCGCCAAAACCAGCGAGGTAAATTCGTGGCCCAGCGGAGAACCGGCAAAGCGCGGCCCTTGCTGAGAACCTGGATTCGTAATCAGGAAAGACGGCTTGCGCACCGGCAGAGTATTGTCTTCTTTAAACGTGACTTTGTCGGACAGCTCGGCGATTTCAGCCAGCAGTTCCTTGATTTCCGCCGATTTAGCGCTGTCATCCAGCGTGGCAATCAGCTCAACAGGTTTGGTCAGTTTCTCAAGGTAAGCCCTGAGCTGGGTTTTCATATTTGTGTCGAGCATTCTTCTTCCCTCTCTGAAAACATCATCATGCAAGCCGACTTCGCGGGACTGCATTAATGCAACTTGCGTCATGGTGCTGAAATGAAATGGGCGCGGGTGCGCCCATGACTGAAACAATTTCCAAGGTATTTCACGTCAGAGTAAGGCGGCTAGCCTGAGAATCCCCGGGAGCTTACTGAAGTAAGTGACCGGGGTGAGCAGGCGACGCCAACACAGCTATGGCGTGAAAGACGACGGAAATTTAAATTTTACCGACCAGGTCTAAGGATGGAGCCAGAGTCGCTTCACCTTCTTTCCATTTCGCCGGGCATACTTCGCCTGGGTGAGCGGCAACGTACTGTGCTGCTTTAATTTTACGCAGCAGGTCAGACGCGTCACGGCCGATACCTTCAGCGGTAACTTCGATCGCCTGGATGATACCCTGCGGGTCAACAACAAAGGTTGCACGGTCTGCCAAACCTTCGTCTTCACGCATGTTGTCGAAGTTACGGGTCAGGGCGCCAGTCGGGTCGCCGATCATCGCATATTTGATTTTTGCGATAGTTTCAGAGCTGCTGTGCCATGCTTTATGCGTGAAGTGAGTATCGGTTGAGACGGAATAAACGTCTACGCCCAGCTTCTGCAGTTCTTCGTAATGGTCGGCAACGTCACCCAGTTCAGTCGGGCAAACAAAGGTAAAATCGGCCGGGTAGAAGAAGAAGACGCTCCAGCGGCCTTCGGTATCTTTCTCGGTGACTTCAATGAATTCACCGTTTTTGAACGCCTGGTTTTTGAAAGGTTTGATTTTGGTGTTAATTAAGGACATCTATACTTCCTCCGTGTTTTCGTTGAGGAGTAAGTTAACGAAATTTTGCTGATTCGGCTAATGCGTTTCCATTATCAAATCAATAAGCGTTAACTAACAACCCGATTCGGGCGACATTGTGAACACTGCGCCCTGTCAGCCATCTAAAGTAAAAAGGCCGCCTGACAGGCGGCCCCATTACCTGAACTACCCGTAGGTAACTTCAGAGCCAGTACGACTCGTCTTGCAAATTACAGACGTATTGTCTGCAACTCGAAATCCATAGCGTATATGCTGGCTAAGTGTTGCGCTCTACATTACCTTAACAAAGGCTGTAACAGCGAAAAGGATTACATCACCCCAGCACAGAAAGGGCAATCCTGCCACGCCAGCTCTTACCTATGTCTGTGATAGGCATCATCATTAATACTCTTTTCGCTTTGATCTTAAAAGGAAAAAATATGATTAAACGTACATTGCTGCTTGCTATGCTGCCCATTCTCGCCCACGCGGAAGAACTTCCTGCGCCGGTTAAAGCCATTGAAAAACAGGGCATAACAATCCTGAAATCCTTCGAGGCGCCGGGGGGCATGAAGGGCTATCTCGGAAAGTATCAGGATATGGGCGTCACGATTTACCTGACGCCGGACGGTAAACACGCGATTTCCGGCTATATGTATAATGAAAAAGGCGAAAATCTTAGCAACGCCCTGATAGAAAAAGAGATCTATGCACCGGCCGGACGTGAAATGTGGCAGAAAATGGAAAAAGCGTCATGGATACTCGACGGTAAAAAAGACGCGCCGGTGGTGCTGTATGTCTTCGCCGACCCTTTCTGCCCCTATTGTAAGCAGTTTTGGCAACAAGCTCGTCCGAGGGTCGAATCCGGCAAGGTACAATTACGCACATTACTGGTCGGCGTGATTAAACCGGAAAGCCCGGCCACAGCCGCAGCGATTTTAGCCGCGAAAGACCCGGCGAAAACCTGGCATGACTATGAAACCTCCGCAGGAAAGATGAAGCTGGAGGTTCCGGCGTCCATCCCCCCGGCGCAGATGAAAGTCATTAATCAGAATCAGCAGTTAATGGACGATCTTGGCGCTAACGCGACGCCAGCAATTTATTACATGAATAAAGATAAGATTTTGCAACAGGTTGTGGGTTTACCGGAAAAAGCGCAACTGGACGCCATGATGGGGCAGCCTTAACGCAGAAATTAGCAAAGCTGGAGCTTAACCGTACCACGCCCGATAGCGCTACGTTTGTCGGGCCAACCTCTGACTGGCATTAACGCAACGCCAGACCAGCATGTCATCCGACACAGCCTTTTTAGACTAACGGCGTGGTTATAAAAGTGTACGTTATGTCCGCCTTTACTGTAATTATTTACTTGCTAAAATATTCATAACTGTGGTATTTTAGTTTAAATAAACTCTACATTAAGTTTAATAAACATAACTCTGGTAAATTATTGAGATTAAGTCATAATCATGGAAGATACCATGATAATGCCGGGAACATACTATGGCTAACCTTTACGACCTTAAAAAATTTGATCTTAACCTGTTGGTTATATTTGAATGTATCTATCAACATTTAAGCATTAGCAAAGCAGCAGAAACACTCTATATTACACCTTCTGCCGTAAGCCAGTCATTGCAACGCCTGCGCACGCAATTCAACGACCCTCTATTTATTCGTTCAGGCAAAGGAATTACGCCTACCGTAACAGGCATTAATTTACATTATCATTTAGAAAATAATCTTAACAGCCTGGAACAAACTATTAATATAATGAATCAGTCCAGCCTGAAGAAAAAATTTATTATCTACAGCCCACAGCTGTTGATCACCCAATATGTGATGAAATTAGTTAAATATATCCGCAAAGATCCACAGGTTGAAATTGAACATCACGACATTTTGACCACTGACGAACTGCCTGAAGATCTGCTTGCCTACCGCAAAGCAGATATTGTGGTTTCAATGGCCCCACTGAATAATCGTTCTATTGTTTGTACTCACTTTAATAGGCTAGAATGCATCCTGGTTTGCAGTGAAAACCATCCCCGACTAGGCGACACCGCCACTATCGACGAAATTCTACAAGAGTCATTTACGCAACTCGTCTCCCGGGCAACCGGTATGAAAGAATATCATTCACTTATGGATGATGTGCTGGGGGAAAGAATAATTGGTTTCAGAAGCAAATCGCTGATGACCATCGCCAACTCTATCAGCTCCACGGAGCTTATTGGTTTTTTACCACAAACATTTTTTGACTATTACTCTTCCTCTATCAAACTTAAAAAAGTCACCATACCTTTTACCATTGCTCCCATACAATTCTATCTTATGTATAATAGGGCTTCGCTGAATAATAGCGGATTTGCTGAGCTCATTGAGCACATCACAAAAAACATTAATAAGAAGGTCAGATAACGGATATTAATATAAATTTAATGTATATGTTTATGGAATATATTTATTTTACAAATATAATAAAGCATTGCAAGTTCATCTAATCTGCTTATCCTTTATGTTAATTATTTCGAATATACTGTAGTTAACACATCGGAGACTATCCAGAGATGTCGGTTTATAAAGTTCCGCTCGAGCAAAATGTTCTGGAAGCGGCTCAAGAGCGTATAATGTGGACCCTGGAAACCTTACCCCGGGTCTGCGTCTCATTTTCTGGTGGTAAAGATTCAGGACTTATGTTGCACCTGACGGCAACGTTGGCGCGCAAAATGAATAAAAAGATCCATGTTCTCTTCATTGACTGGGAAGCGCAATTCTCCTGTACCATCGCCTATATTGAATCGTTACGTGAATACTACGCGGACGTTATTGAGCGTTTTTATTGGGTCGCATTACCCTTAACCACACAAAATTCCCTTTCACAATACCAGCCGGAGTGGCAGTGTTGGCAGCCGGGTACCGACTGGGTACGACAACCGCCAGAAGATGCGATTACCGATCCGGCCTTTTTTTCCTTTTATCAACACGGCATGACCTTTGAACAGTTCGTTCGCGATTTTGCCGACTGGTTTTCAGAAAAACGTCCTGCCGCTATGCTGGTCGGTATTCGTTCCGACGAATCCTATAACCGATTTGCCGCTATCGCTAACTCGCATAAGCTGCGCTTTGCCGACGATAAGCCCTGGACCACGTTAGCCCCTAAGGGGCACACCTGGTATATCTATCCCATCTATGACTGGAAAACCGCAGATATCTGGACCTGGTTCGCCAAAACAGGTAAACCATGTAACCCTTTGTATAATTTGATGTATCAGGCTGGAGTACCGCCCCGTTACATGCGTATTTGCGAACCGTTCGGCCCGGAACAACGACAGGGGTTATGGCTGTATCATGTTATCGAACCTGAGCGCTGGGCGGCCATGTGCGCCAGAGTCAGCGGCGCACTCAGCGGAGGAATATACGCCGGACAAGACAGCCATTTTTACGGCCACCGGAAAATTTTAAAACCCGATCACCTTAACTGGGAAGAGTACGCGCTGCTCCTGCTACACAGTATGCCTGAAGTCACTGCCGAACATTACCGTAATAAAATCGCCGTTTATTTGCAGTGGTATAAGAAAAAAGGCATGCACACCATTCCACAAACGCAGCATGGCGATATCGGATCGCGCGATATTCCGTCGTGGCGACGGATCTGCAAAGTATTACTGAACAATGATTACTGGTGCCGGGCGCTGTCATTCAGTCCGACAAAACCTAAGAATTACCAGCGTTATAACGAACGTATGAAAGCTAAACGCCAGGAATGGGGGATCTTATGCAACACCGACTCACAACCGAAATAACTCACTTTCTCTCTGAACTGCCTGAAGAGGAGAGGATCGCCGCCATTAATGAATTTAGAATGGCGATACATAGCGTTAGTCCTTTTCGCGATGAGCCTGTCGATTGTGTCCTGTGGGTGAAAAACGATCATATTTCACCTAATGACTACAACCCGAATAACGTTGCGCCGCCGGAGAAAAAACTGCTGCTTAAATCGATTGAACAAGATGGGTTTACTCAGCCGATCGTGGTGGTAAAGGCCAATACGGAGGAGTACGAGATTGTAGACGGTTTTCACCGTCATGAGCTGGGCAAAGGAAAAGCGGCCCTGAAAAGGCGTCTGAAAGGCTACCTGCCGATAACGTGTCTGGACAGAGAACGTCACGAACGCATGGCGGCAACCATTCGACATAACCGCGCGCGCGGGCGCCACCAGATCCACGCCATGTCAGAAATCGTGCGCGAACTTTCTCTGCTAGGCTGGGACGAGAGCAAAATCGGCCAGGAGTTAGGTATGGACGCCGATGAAGTCCTGCGCCTGAAACAGATCAACGGCCTGCAGGAGCTTTTTGCAGACCGTCGATTCTCCAGAGCGTGGACGGTTAAATAACTACAGTTTACACAGGCGCTCTGCGGCGGCCAGCAGCGTTGACTCCTGTTTAGCGAAACATAAACGTATAAGCTGATGCGGGAAAGGGGCGGCGCAAAAGACAGAGAGCGGAATAGCGGCGACACCGACTTCTTCGGTTAGCCACTGACAAAACTCAACGTCATTTAGCGTCGACACTGCGCTGTAATCGATTAACAGAAAATAGGTACCTTCACAGGGCAGCACTTTTAATCGGCTTTGCGCCAGCGCGTTAACCAGCACATCGCGTTTTTTCCGGTAAAAATCGGGTAACGCGCGATAGTGTTCCGGCGCGGCGCGCAGCATATCCGCCAGCGCCAGTTGCGCCGGCGTATTGACGCAAAACGTCAGGTACTGATGAACTTTGCGTATTTCGGCGCTAATGGCCGCAGGCGCAACGCAGTAACCAATCTTCCATCCTGTCATATGAAAGGTTTTACCAAACGATGAAACGGCAACCGCCCGCTCTCGTAACTGAGGGTGCGCCAGTACGCTGGCATGACCTTCGGCGGCAAAACAAATATGTTCGTACACTTCATCGCTTAATACATAAATTTCCCGCTCGCCGATAGCCTGCCACAGCGCCTCGATATCCGCCTGGCGCCAGACGGTAGCGGTGGGATTATGCGGCGTATTGAGGATCACCAGTCGCGTGCGCTCGCTAAGCAACGCCGAAAACGCCTGCCAGTCGACGCGAAAATGCGGCGGCGTAAGCGCTATGCGTTTTAACACTCCGCCGGAGAGCGCCACGGCCGGGGCATAGCTGTCGTAACTGGGATCGAAACAGATAACCTCATCCCCTGCCCGCACCAGCGCGGTAATCGCCGCATACAGCGCTTCTGTCGCGCCCGCTGTGACGGTGATATCACTGACGTCATCGGGTCGATAACCATATATTTCCGCCGTTTTATCGGCAATGGCCTCCCGCAGCGCCTGCGCCCCCGTCATCGGCGCATATTGATTCGCGCCCTGCGCGACATGATAAGCCAACCGCTCGTGCAAATAACGAGGACCATCAAAATCAGGGAAGCCTTGCGATAAATTTATTGCCTGATGTTTCTGCGCCAGCGCGCTCATTTGCGTAAAAATCGTGGTACCAAGATTTGGCAATTTGCTTTTTGGAATCAGTGGGTTATTTCTCATTATCTTCATACCCGCCAGTGATGTGGTTGTTGACACACTATCACAGGGTGTTAGTATTTGGCAATCAAGACGTTTAGATGTCTAAATATAATAACAACGGTGAGAAGACCCTAAGGACAACACAACATGAACCACACTGAGATCCGCGTCGTTACCGGCCCGGCGAATTATTTTTCCCATGCAGGAAGCCTCGAAAGACTGACCGACTTTTTCACGCCGGAACAGCTTTCCCACGCCGTTTGGGTGTACGGCGAACGCGCGATTGCCGCCGCCCGGCCTTACCTGCCGGAAGCGTTTGAACGTGCTGGCGCAAAGCATCTGCCGTTTACCGGCCATTGTAGCGAACGCCATGTTGCCCAACTGGCGCACGCCTGCAACGACGATCGTCAGGTGGTGATAGGCGTCGGCGGCGGCGCGCTGCTCGATACCGCCAAAGCGCTCGCCCGCCGTCTGGCGGCCGTTTGTCGCTATCCCGACAATCGCGGCAACCTGCGCCGCCTGGACACCGCTTTCCGTCTGGTATAACGACGCGGGACAGGCGTTACAGTTCGAAATTTTTGATGATGCCAATTTTCTGGTGCTGGTCGAACCGCGCATTATTCTGCAGGCGCCCGATGACTATCTGTTAGCTGGCATTGGCGATACGCTGGCGAAATGGTATGAAGCCGTTGTGCTTGCGCCGCAGCCTGAAACGTTGCCATTGACCGTAAGACTGGGCATTAACAGCGCGTGCGCTATTCGCGATCTCCTGCTGACCAGCAGCGAACAAGCATTAGCGGATAAACAGCAGCGTCGGCTGACCCAGGCATTTTGCGACGTGGTGGATGCGATTATCGCTGGCGGCGGTATGGTCGGCGGCCTCGGGGAACGCTATACCCGTGTCGCCGCCGCCCATGCGGTACACAACGGTCTGACCGTTCTGCCGCAAACGGAAAAATTCCTGCACGGAACGAAAGTAGCTTATGGCATTCTGGTGCAAAGCGCGCTACTGGGACAAGATGACGTGCTGGCGCAATTGATTACAGCGTACCGGCGATTTCATCTGCCGGCCCGGCTTAGCGAACTGGACGTGGATATTCATAACACCGCCGAGATCGATAGGGTAATCGCGCATACCCTGCGCCCGGTCGAATCCATCCACTATTTACCGGTGACGTTAACGCCAGACACCCTGCGTGCGGCGTTTGAAAAAGTTGAATTTTTCAGAATATAGCCTGGTGACGTTGCGTTTATCAGGCCTGGCAACCCTCAGCAGCAACGCGCGCCGCCTTTTCCACCATAGCGCGCATCCTGCCGCTCGCGGAAAAATTCTTCATAGGTCATCGGCGTCTGATCCGGATGCGTTATGCGCATATGCTCAACATAGTTGTCGTAGTCTGGCACGCCAATCATCATTTTTGCGGCCTGTCCCAGATATTTTCCGGCTTTCGAAAGCGTATCGAACATCGTTGTCACCTGTCATCCAAATGCCCTCTCCTTATTCTGGAGAGGGCTATTGATGTAAAAAGATTAGTGCGCGCCTTTCGCCTGCGTCACGATCTCATCCACATTTTCCGGCATCGGCTCATACGGCGTTTCATTCGCCGTCGGTTTGTCAATCTTCAGAGCGGCCAGCGCCGTCTTAATAGAGAAGACCGCCAGCACCACGACCACCACCATAAAGAAGATGGTTAGCCCGGCATCCAGACGGTTATTGAATACCAACTGCGCGAGCTGCGATTCGGTGTACTGCGGCGGAATATTGCCGCTGTCGATCATCGCCTGGAACTTATTGGCAATGGCCAGGAAGCCGATTTTCGCATCCGGACTAAACGCTTTCTGCCAGCCCGCCGTCAGCGTACAAATCAGCAGCCAGGCCGTTGGCACCAGCGCGACCCACGCATAACGCTGACGCTTCATTTTGAACAGTACCACGGCGCAAAGCATCAGCGCCATCCCCGCCAGCATCTGGTTAGCGATGCCAAACAGCGGCCACAGGGTGTTAATACCGCCCAACGGATCGACCACGCCCTGATGGAGGAAATACCCCCACGCCAGCACGCACAATGCCGTAGCAAGCAGGTTCGCTGGCAGCGAATCGGTACGTTTCAGCCCTGGCGACACTACGCCCAACAGATCCTGCAACATAAAGCGCGCCGCACGGGTACCCGCATCCACCGCCGTCAGAATAAACAGCGCTTCAAACAGAATGGCGAAGTGATACCAGAACGCCACATCCATCATGCCGCCCAACGCGCCATGTAAAATGTAGGCCATCCCTACCGCCAGCGTTGGCGCACCGCCTGCGCGGGAGATAATGGATTGTTCGCCGACTTCATTGGCAATCTGGTGTAACGTATCCGGCGTGATAGCGAAACCCCAACTACTGACCACCTGCGCGGCAGAAGCCACGACATCCGCTGTCCCCGCTGGCGCCAGTACCGCCATCGGGCTATTCATCGCAAAGTAAACGCCCGGATCGATAATACAGGCGGAGACCAGCGCCATAATGGCGACGAAAGATTCCATTAACATCCCGCCGTAGCCGATAAAGCAGGCCTGGCCTTCGTTGGCCAACATCTTCGGCGTCGTGCCGGAGGAGATGAGCGCATGGAAACCGGATACCGCGCCGCAGGCGATGGTAATAAACAGGAACGGGAACAGGTCGCCCGTCCAGACCGGCCCGGTACCATCAACAAATTTGGTCAGCGCCGGCATAGTCAGCGTCGGACGCATAATCAGAATCCCGACCGCCAGACCGACAATCGTACCAATTTTCAGGAAGGTAGAGAGGTAATCACGCGGCGCGAGCAGCAGCCAGACCGGCAGTACCGCCGCGACAAAACCATACCCCACCAGCATCCAGGTAAGCTGCACGCCAGTAAAATCAAAGTACGGCGCCCAGGTTGGGCTTGCCGCCACCCATCCGCCGGAAATAATAGCGAAAATAAGAAATACCAGCCCAATGACCGACACCTCGCCGATGCGCCCCGGACGCAGATAACGCAGGTAGATGCCCATAAAAATCGCCAGTGGAATAGTGAACGCGACAGTGTACGTTCCCCACGGGCTATGGGTCAGCGCTTTCACCACGATCATCGCCAGGACGGCCAGAATGATCACCATGATCATAAAGCAGGCCACCAGCGCGATCACCCCTGCCGTCGCGCCCATCTCCTCTTTAACCAGCTCGCCAAGCGAACGCCCATCGCGCCGGGTCGAGACGAACAGCACCATAAAGTCCTGCACCGCTCCCGCCAGCACGACGCCCGCCAGCAGCCAGATCATCCCCGGCAGATAGCCCATCTGCGCCGCCAGTACCGGCCCGACCAGCGGACCTGCGCCAGCAATGGCCGCAAAATGGTGACCAAAAAGCACTTTCTTATCGGTCGGGACATAATCCAGACCATCATTATGACGTACCGCGGGCGTCATACGCGTTGGGTCAACCGCCAGCACTTTTTTGGCGATATAGAGCCCATAAAAACGATACGCAATAAGATAGACACAGACCGACGCCACCACGATCCATAGCGCGTTGATCTGTTCCCCACGATTTAACGCAATATAGCCCAGGGCAAACGCACCCAATACTGAGAGCGCTGTCCAGACGAGGTATTTCCCTGATTTATTCATAGTTGTTGTCCGTTTGGGTGTTCCAGAGAGATGTTACATTTTGTTTCTATAACACCTTTACCGTAATTAATAACACAACAACATGATAAAACCGTATCGTTACCCATTTTTTACATTACAGTGTTAACCAGATCACTTCCTTTCTTCGTTGACGCTGCAATTGCATTTTACTTTGCCAGAACTATCCCATTACCGCCGTTCCCAGGCGACAGGTGCAGCAGCGCCTCCCCTGCTCGTCAAAGAGCGTAATTTCCCAGCTTTGATTCTGCCGCCCCAGATGCAGCGGCAGGCAAACGCCGCGTACTTTCCCCTGCGAGACGGCGCGGTGGTGGGTGGCGTTTAACTCGGTCCCGACCACGCACTGCCCGTCGCGGGTCATCAGATAACCCGCCATTGATCCTAACGTCTCCGCCAGCGCTGCCGATGCGCCGCCGTGTAGCAGACCAAACGGTTGATGAGTGCGGGCATCGACGGGCATTTCCGCCTCCAGCACGTCATCGCCCAGACGGGTGTAAACAATGCCCAGATGCGCCACCAGCGTGTTCTGACTGGTAGCGTTCAATTCATCCAGCGTTAAATGCCGTTTCCAGATCATCGTCAGGCTCCCAATGTTGAACCGCCGTCCACCACGATATCCTGCAAGGTAATGTGGCTGGCCAGATCGGAGGCAAGAAACAAAATGGTATTGGCTATCTCCTGCGGACGGGCGATTTTACCGAGCGGTATGCCGAGCTTAAACTGTTCGCCGAAACCGCGAATGCGCTGCTGTTCGGCATCTTCACTCACCCATAACGTGCGCTGCATATCGGTGTCGGTCGAACCGGGCGACACCACATTACAGCGCACCCCACAGCCCGCCAGCTCCAGCCCTACGGTTAGCGCCAGGCTTTTCAGCGCCGCTTTAGAGGCGCCGTAAGCGCTCATACCGATACGCGGCGTATGCGCCGCATCTGAGGCTACGGTGACAATCGCCCCTCCCTGCTGACGGCGAAACTGCGCCATCGTCTGCGAAAACAGGTTAAATGCCCCGCCCACATTGACCGCAAATGTCTGCTGCCAGTCGTCGACGCTAAGCCCATCGGTCGCTCCCATACGCAAAATACCGGCAGCGTTGACCAGCACATCCAGCCGCGGCGTTTTTTGCAACACACGCTGGCACACCTGCGCAACCTGCCCGGCATCCGCCACATCCATAACTTCGGTAGCAAAGGGATAACTCTCTTGCGTAAATTCGCGATCGAAGCCGATCACCCGCGCCCCGGCGTCAACAAACGCCAGTGCCGTCGCGTAACCGATCCCTTTCCCCGCCCCGGTCACCCATACCGTTTTGTCTGAAAAATCAATACAGGGCATTACTCTACCCCGCGAGAAAGCAGCGCCCACCAGGCGTCAATGGTCGGGTTTTTCGCCAGCATCACGAAGTCGATATCGCCGTGTACTTTACGCCAGCGCGCTGCCAGCCCCATCATGCGTACTGAATCCAGGCCATAATCAATCAGGTTTTCATCATCCAGCGGCTCGTCGGTCTCATCCAGCAACGGCAGAATCAACGCCCGCAGCGCCGCTTTACTGGCAGGAACCGGCGTCGGCAGCAGCGACTCGGTCATGACGACGCGACCGGAACGCCCCGCCACATAGTTCAGCGCCATCAGATGCTCTTCCCGGCTGAAATCCGCCAGCGCATCCGCCACCATAAACGGCTTAATGTCGCGCATAAACGCATCGGTAGCGGTGGTCATACAGCCAATATGCGCATACACGCCGGTAATGATGAGCTGATTGCGTCCGGTATCTTTTAACATCTGTTCCAGCGGCGAGCGGTGAAACGCGCTATAGCGCCACTTCACCAGCACCGTATCCGCCTCATCCGGCGTTAAGGCTTCTACCACCTTCTGCTGTTCCGGAGAGCGCGTCAGTCCCGGCCCCCACATATCATTGAGTAACGCGCGATCTTCATCGCTTTGCTCTTTCGGCTGAGCGGTGTAATAGACCGGGATATGATGCTCCTTACAGTACTGGCGCAGAGCGGCGATATTGGCAATTACCTGGTCCATCATTGGGCAGTTGCGGCCCCAAAAGCTGACAAAGTAATCCTGCATATCGTGGATGAGCAGCGCCGCGCGCTCCGGCTCAAATGCCCAGTTCACTTTGTTGGTCGGGATATCCAGTGCGGTGGGCAGCGCGTAAGACTGTAGTTTCGGGATTGCCATCTCTCTTTCTCCTTCAGAGCGGTGAACGTGACGCCAACCGCTGGCGTAATTGTTTTTTATCGACTTTACCAACCGGCGTCAGCGGCAGTGACGCAACGCACTCCACGCGATCCGGTAATTTAAATTCCGCCACGCCCTGTTCTCGCAGGAAACGGCGAACCTGTACCGCTCGCAGCGGCTCTTTTACCACCAGATATGCGCAACTTTTTTCCCCCAGCAGTTCATCTTCCATGCTGACCAGCGCCGCATGGATCACCGCCGGGTGGCGTAGTAACAGGTTTTCTATCTCTTCGGCGGCTATCTTCTCGCCGCCCCGATTGATCTGATCTTTTTCACGCCCGTGAACGGTGATGTAACCGTCTTGATCAATGGAGATCAGATCGCCGGAACAGTAAAAACCGTTGGCGTCAAAGGCGCTGGCATTGTGTAGCGGACTGTTGAAATAGCCGCGAAAAGTATAGGGGCCGCGCGTCATCAGACGACCAATCTCGCCCGGCGGCAGTGGATTCCCGTCGGCATCCGCCACCCACACTTCGTCGTCCGGACACATGGGTCTTCCCTGGGTATTGATAATCCGTTCCGGACTATCGTCCAGCCGGGTATAGTTCACTAACCCTTCCGCCATGCCGAAGACCTGCTGCAACTGACAGCCAATTTCAGGCGGAATACGGGCGGCCAGCGTCGCAGAAAGCCGCGCGCCGCCAACCTGCAATAACCTTAATGACGCCAGCGGCGCATTGCCGCCCCACTCCTGGATAGCCTGTAGCCATAGACTGACCGCGGGCGGCACCAGCGCCGTGGCATTAATCTGGTGTTTTTCGATCAGCGGGAAACAGAGCGTGGCGCCAGGATCGGTCGTCAGCACTACCGTTCCTTTGGCGAGAAAAACGCCCAGCGCGCCCGGCGAACTCATGGCGTAGTTATGCGCGGCGGGAATCGCGCACAGAAAACGCGTCTCCTCGTTGAAACCGCAAATCTCATTGCTGCGGCGCACGCTGTAGTAATAGTCGTTATGGGTACGGGGAATAAGCTTTGGCGTGCCGGTAGTACCGCCGGAAAGCTGAAAGTAGGCCACTTCGTCAGCAGGTGATGGCGTGGCGGTGAAATCTTCCGCCGCCTGCCGCATCGCCGCGTCCAGGCTGTGATCGCCGTCGTCGTTGCGCAATAACACCACCCGCACAGAGCGGTGTTCAGCCACAAACGTGTTGAGAAAGTCCTCCCCGGCGAACAGCGTATGTTGGCGATCGGCAATCACCAGCGTCGGCGCGATCTGCATCGCATAGGCGTTAAGTTCGGTACGTTGATGGCTAAACAGCGCCAGAACGGGCGCTACGCCAAGCTTCAACAGGGCGAAAAATGTGATATACAGTTCCGGTACATTCCCCAGTTGCACCAGAGCGGTTTCGCCAGGTTTGATGCCCTGATGGCGTAAATAGCAGGCCAAATTATCTGCGGCCTGGTTGAGCTGGCGATAGCTGAATGCGCGCTCGCCTTCAATGACCGCCGTCTTGTCGCTGTCAGCGTGGCGGGTCAGAATATCGGTCAACGGCACGTCTTGCCAGTAGCCTTTTTCACGATAACGGCGGGCAAATTCATCCGGCCAACGGGTGAAAGGTATACGCATCATCGTTCCTTAATGCAGTCCAAAAACGTTCAACATCGTAGAGAGCTTGACGCCGGTTTCCCGCCACTCGCCGACTGGCGAAGAGGCAGGGACAATCCCGGCGCCAGCGAACAGGCGCACCTGATTACCGTGCAATTTCGCACAACGAATCGTCACTACCCACTCGCCGTTTCCTTCGGCATCGCACCAGCCGACAATGCCGCCAAACAGTTCACGATCGAACGGTTCCAGTTCAGCAATCAGCTTTTTCGCGACCTGATGAGGGAAACCGCTTAACGCAGGCGTTGGATGCAGCAGACAGGCCAGCGTCAGCGCGTTTTCTCCGGCGTTGGCCTTGCCCTCAAACGGCGTACCGAGATGCCATAGCGTCGGCGTGGTGATCAACTGCGGAGAGGAAGGTAATTGCAGTTCCGTGCTGCGATCGCGCAGGATCTGCTTCATCGCCTGCGTCACCAGCTCATGTTCATGGCGATCTTTTTGTGAAGCCAGCAGTCGGTTTCCCGCCTCGCGATCCAGAACGTCATCGGGCTGTCGGCGTGCCGAGCCTGCTAACGGCAGCGAACTAAACCGCTCGCCCTCTTTGCGTAGCAGCAATTCGGGGCTGGCGCCCAGCAGAACGCCGCCATCCGCCAGTGGCACATGGAAGTTGTAACTAACTGGATTCTGCGCAACCAGCCGCTCCAGCAATGCTCCGCTATCCACCGCTACATCAGTGGTGATATCTACCAGCCGGGAAAGCACCACTTTATCGACGTCTGGCGTGGCGGTCAGCATAGCCGCGCGTGCGACCATCGCTTCAAAAGCATCCTGCTCCGGAATCGCCTTTCGCGCCGTCACCGTCAGCGACTGATGGTCAGTAAAATAACGCGCCGTGCGCTGCTTTTGCTGGCGGGAAAAGGACTGCCACGCCATCGGGATAAATAGCGACGACGGCTGGCGGGTATCAAAGGGAATCGCCCCCACCAGGATAGGGTTGGCGATGCCCTGCGATTTGGCCTCGGCAAACTGCTGGCGCAATTTCTGCTGGAAAGGGCTATCCGGCGAATCTCCGGCAACCGCAGGCTCGGTATAACGGGCGAAGCACCCGGAAGTGGTAAAACTGCGATACGGCGACATGAAGAAAAAGCGATCGGGAGCAAGCGTTGCCATTGTCTCCTGAGCGTCCTCGGCCAGTGACATATCCATATCATCCTCCAATGATAAAGGCTTATATACACTTCATCTTTCAAGCTGCCTCTTTGTTGGCTGCGCTCAGAAACCCCGGTCACACAGTTATCTATGCCCGCGGGGATTTCTTCCCTTGCCGTTGCGATGCTTCTTGAATGATTTTGTGTATAATAATGATTATTATTTCTATTTTTAGTGCGCTAACCTAAGAGTAAAACGTCGCTCTGTCAACTCTGGTCATGAGTTAAATGGCACTAAGGCTTGCATCTCGCTGCCGCCGACATGAAAATGAGAAGCATTAACTTTATTAATAACAGGACGCTATTGTGAGACTCCCCGCCTTTTATCGTTGGCTGCTTTTAGTGGTTGGTATATCAATTTCAGGAATATCCTTAGCCCAGGACGCCGGTTGGCCCCGGCAAATCCAGGACAGCCGCGGCGTTCATACTCTGGACCACAAACCCGCGCGTATCGTCTCTACCAGCGTGACGTTGACAGGCTCGCTGCTGGCGATTGATGCGCCCGTCGTCGCCAGCGGAGCCACTACGCCGAATAACCGCTTTGCCGACGATCAAGGGTTTATGCGCCAGTGGAGCGACGTAGCAAAGGCTCGCCATGTCGCCCGGCTGTACATCGGCGAACCGAATGCCGAAACGGTCGCCGCGCAAATGCCGGATCTCATTTTGATTAGCGCCACCGGCGGCGACTCCGCGCTGGCGCTTTACGATCAGCTCTCCGCTATCGCGCCGACACTCGTCATCAATTATGACGATAAAAGCTGGCAGAGTTTGCTCACGCAACTTGGCGAGATCACCGGTCAGGAGAAACAGGCCGCCGCGCGAATAGCGGAATTTGAGGCGCAACTGACGACGGTTAAACAGCGAATCGCCCTGCCGCCGCAGCCGGTTAGCGCGCTGGTGTATACCCCTGCCGCGCATAGCGCCAATCTGTGGACGCCAGAATCAGCACAAGGCAAGCTATTGACACAGTTAGGCTTTACGCTGGCGACATTGCCCCGAGGGCTGCAAACCAGCAAAAGCCAGGGTAAGCGCCACGATATCATTCAGCTTGGCGGTGAAAATCTGGCCGCCGGGTTAAACGGTGAATCTCTTTTCCTGTTTGCCGGCGACAACAACGATGTTGCGGCCCTTTACGCCAATCCGCTGCTGGCGCACCTGCCAGCGGTGCAAAATAAGCGCGTCTATGCCCTGGGTACGGAGACGTTCCGTCTGGATTATTACAGCGCAACATTGTTGCTTAACCGGCTTGCCGCCCTGTTTTAGCCTTATCGGAGTCTTATCCGACTGACCAGACCGATTTTGTCAGTCGGATAAACGCCCCTTCATCAGCCAGCATCGCTAACCGGCGGCGTCTGGCGAAAACGGCGTAGCTCGCCCAGCACTAACAGCAGCAGCAAACCGATAATCACCAGCCCGAATCCACTCACGCTCGCGGAAGCGACCGGCGTCATCATTGCGCCAAAACCGCCTAACAGCGCCGCGCCGATAGCGTCTCCCGTGACGTTTTGCGCGGTCCACAGGCCATTCATTCGCCCCAGCATATTTTCCGGCGTCTGGGTTTGCAGCAGGGTGTATTGTAATAACGAACTGATGGCGCTAAGCCAGCCAAACAGCGCCAGACAGATAACACCTGCGATCCAGACCGGCATGATGGCGAACAGCCCCACCGCCAGAAAAGAACCGACTGTCGAAACCAGCATAATGAGCCCCGGACGAACGCTATGCGCCAGTTGTCCGCTGGTCAGCGCGCCAATGGCCGCCCCCAGCGGAATTGCCGCATACAGCAAACCGATTTGCGCCGCCGACATCTGCCAGCTCATCGCCAGCGCCGGATAGAGGACGCGTACCGCGCTTGCCATCGTCACCAGACCGCCAAGCAGCGCAATACCGCCGATAAGCGGACTGGCGAGCAAAAAACGAAATGCCGCCAGTAACGCGATAAAAGGATTTTCCCGCGGCTGCGGAGGAACAGGCAGTCGCGGCAGCGTCAGTAACGGCAATAGCGTAATAAACGTCCCGGCGGCCGCCAGCCCATAGTTCCAGGCTACGCCGCCGCTGGCAAGCAATATGCCCCCCAACATCGGGGAAATAACCGATCCCAGACGTACCGTCAGCATGGTAATCGCGCCGGCCTGCATCAGATTTTCTCTTCCGACCAGCGCTGGCGTCGCCGCCAGTAACGCGGTCACGCCCAGAGACGCGAAAAAGCCGTCCCACAGGCCAAGGAGATATATCGCCAGCAATGACGGTTCCGGCAACAGCGCGTTCACGCACAGGCCAATAAAGCCAATACCGCAAGTACCGCGCGCCAGCAGAATCACCTTTTTGCGTTCGTAGCGATCGGCCAGCACACCGCCCACCATTAAGCCAATAAACATGGCGCCGCCGGTTAACGTTACCGACAGCCCTACCTGCCAGGTGGAGTGCGTCATCATTTGGATCTGTACCGGAACCGCCACGCCAAGCAGCCCCAGCGAGACAATAGAGATAAAACGGGCCAGAAATACTGCGCGAAATGCAGGGTGCGTCTTCAACAGGCTGAGATTGAGCAGCCAGGATTGTCGATTCATTACAACGCCTTAATGCGAGTTTTTTTAAATATCCATTCAATGGCTGCACATGCTAACATAACCAAATAAGATAGATAACGATAATTACTATCATTATCAGGGAAGTTACTATGTCATGCTCGTTTTCCGTGACGCGCGCGTTTGCCGTGCCCGGATTGTTGTTATTACTGAGTCTCGCCGCGGTTTTAAGCCTGGTCATTGGCGCGAAACCGCTGCCCGCCGCCGTCGTGCTGGAGGCGTTCACCGGCGTGTGCCAAAGCGCCGATTGCACCATCGTCCTGGATGCGCGTTTGCCGCGTACGCTGGCCGGATTACTGGCAGGCGGCGCGTTGGGCCTCGCCGGGGCGCTCATGCAAACACTTACTCGCAACCCGCTCGCCGACCCGGGGATTCTGGGCGTTAACAACGGCGCCAGCTTCGCCATTGTACTGGGCGCGGCGCTGTTTGGTTTCTCCACGCCGCTGGAGCAGCTTTTCATGGCATTTAGCGGCGCGCTTATCGCATCGCTGATTGTCGCCTTCACCGGTAGTCAGGGCGGCGGCCAGTTAAGCCCGGTCCGCCTGACACTGGCGGGCGTGGCGCTTGGCGCGGTACTGGAAGGATTGACCAGCGGCATCGCGCTGTTAAATCCAGAGGTCTATGATCAGCTTCGCTTCTGGCAGGCGGGATCGCTGGACATTCGTAGCCTGCAAACGTTGAAAGTCGCGCTCGCGCCCGTGGTTATCGCTGGGATCGTGGCGCTATTTCTGAGCCGAGCGCTGAACAGCCTGAGCCTCGGCAGCGATACCGCGACGGCGCTGGGGAGTAAAGTGGCGCGCACCCAACTTATCGGTTTACTGGCGATTACCGTCTTGTGCGGCAGCGCAACGGCGCTGGTCGGCCCTATCGCCTTTATTGGTCTGATGATGCCGCATATGGCGCGTTGGCTGGTGGGCGCAGACCACCGCTGGTCGCTGCCAGTGACGCTACTGGCCACCCCTGCTCTGCTGCTTTTTGCCGATATTATTGGTCGTCTGTTGGTGCCGGGCGAACTCCGGGTATCGGTCGTCAGTGCGTTTATCGGCGCGCCGGTACTTATCTTTCTGGTACGCCGTAAATCGAACGGAGGCGGCCTGTGATGTTTCTTTCTCGTCGGCTTATCGTAAGTTGCCTGCTTCTGGCGGCTGGCTGCTTCGCCATTGGCTTATGGAGTCTGCAAAGCGGCGCCGTGCCTCTTGAGACCGGGCAGATTATTGCCGCGCTGCTGGGCGACGCGCCGCGTAACATCACCCTTGTCGTAACCGAATGGCGACTACCGCGCGTATTAATGGCGCTGCTGATTGGCGCTGCGCTTGGCGTCAGTGGCGCGATTTTTCAGTCGTTGATGCGTAACCCGCTAGGCAGCCCTGATGTGATGGGCTTTAATACCGGCGCCTGGAGCGGCGTACTGGTCGCAATGGTCCTGTTTGGCCAGCATCTTACCGCGATCGCGCTGGCTGCAATGGCGGGCGGTATCGTCACGTCATTGATTGTCTGGCTGCTCGCCTGGCGTAACGGGATTGAAACTTTCCGGCTGATTATCATCGGTATCGGCATCCGCGCGATGTTAGTCGCCTTTAATACCTGGCTTCTGTTGCAGGCGTCGCTGGAAACGGCGCTCACCGCCGGCTTATGGAACGCCGGGTCGCTCAACGGTCTGACATGGGCAAAAACCTGGCCTTCAGCGCCACTGATTATTGTAATGCTGACAGGCGCCGCGCTACTGGTGCGTCGTATGCGGCTGCTGGAGATGGGCGATGACAGCGCCTGCGCGCTGGGTGTTAGCGTGGAGCGGTCACGCCTGATGCTGATGCTGGTGGCGGTGTCGCTCACCGCTGCGGCAACGGCACTGGCAGGCCCCATCTCGTTTATTGCCCTTGTCGCGCCGCACATCGCCCACCGTCTTAGCGGCACAGCGCGCTGGGGATTAACCCAGTCGGCGCTGTGCGGCGCATTATTACTACTGGCCGCCGATGCGTGCGCGCAGCAACTGTTTATGCCTTATCAGCTTCCAGTGGGCGTGGTCACCGTCAGCCTCGGCGGTATTTACCTTATCGTCTTGTTAATTCAGGAGTCCCGCAAAAAATGACCGAATCCGTAGCCCGTTTGCGCGGCGACCAGTTAACGCTGGGTTATGGCAGCTATACCGTCGCAAAAAACCTTAATGTTTCGATTCCGGACGGCCATTTTACCGCCATCATCGGCCCTAACGGCTGCGGCAAGTCGACGTTGCTACGTACGCTAAGCCGTCTGATGACGCCTGTTGACGGCCATGTCTGGCTGGATGGCGAACAAATACAGCGTTACGCCAGTAAAGAGGTGGCGCGGCGCATCGGATTGCTGGCGCAAAACGCCACCACGCCGGGCGATATAACCGTACAAGAGCTGGTCGCCAGAGGGCGTTATCCGCATCAGCCGTTATTTACCCGCTGGCGCAAGGAAGATGCCGACGCCGTCGCCAGTGCCATGCGTGCAACAGGTATCACCTCACTGGCGGCGCAAAGTGTAGACACTCTGTCCGGCGGCCAACGTCAGCGGGCGTGGATAGCCATGGTGCTGGCGCAGGAAACGTCCATCATGCTGCTGGATGAGCCGACAACGTGGCTGGATATTAGCCATCAAATTGATTTGCTGGAGTTGTTAAGCGATCTCAACCGCGAAAAAGGTTATACGCTCGCCGCCGTCCTGCACGACCTGAATCAGGCCTGCCGATACGCCACGCATTTGATTGCATTACGCGAAGGTAATATTGTCGCACAGGGCGCGCCGAAAGAGATTGTTACCGCAGAGCTTATCGAAAAAATCTATGGGCTGCGCTGTATGATTATCGACGATCCGGTTGCCGGTACGCCGCTGGTGGTACCGTTGGGGCGGCGATAGTCGCCCACACAGATGACAAAGCCGGATATCGCTATCCGGCTTTTCGGGTAAATCAGACTAACCGTTCATCTATCGCCAGCGCGTTTTCCATTTTACGTGAGACCATCGCGTGACGCAGTAATACGCCGCCGCAGGCCATCATACCGCCAATCAACGCCGCCAGGATAATAATGACCGCTTTACCCGGGCCATCTTTTTTCACTGGCAGAGACGGCGACAGTTGATATTCAAACGGGGTAAACTTCACGTCACTCACATTCATTGCCGCCAGTTGTTCAACATGGTATTGACGGTTACGCAAATCACCGTCGATCTCGGCCACGTCCGTTACCCCTTTTTCAATTTCCAGTTTGCGGGAAATACCATCCGCGCCGAGAGAAATAGAAAAATCCGGATCATCTTTTACCGCCTGACCATTGCTGTAAACCGGTCTCTTAATACCGGCGGCGTTGGCGATTTCCAGCGAATAATGAAGACGTTGAATATTGGCATCAAGCTGATTTTTGAGACGCACCCGATCCATCGCCAGCTTTTCCTGCTCATAGCGGGTTTTGATTTCCAGCTGGTTACGAATATTTTCCAGCGTCTCTTTCACGACGATATCGGAGATGTACTGAATATAGCCAGCCAGCACTTTTTGCGCTTCTTCCCGCGTCGGCGCGGTAAAACTCAGCGTCCACGACGTGAATAACGACGTTTCATTTTTCTTGCCGACATTACTGTCCACCGCTTTCATTTTTTCGCTCAGCAGGACAATCGCCCGGTGAAGATCCTGCTCGTCTATTTGCGCGCCTTTTAATTGATCCATGACATACGGAGAAGAACGAAGATATTCTTCCAGCAGCGAGGGCGAGCTAAACTTTTTAATAAACAGATTAAATACGCTGCCCCGATCAACGCTTACCTCCATATCCAACACGCGCAACGCGGTCAACGTTCTCTCCAGCCCCTGCCACTGTACCGACTCCGCCGGTGTGACAATCGCCTGGCTGGTCCATTTTTGTGGCAGCAGAAAGGACAGAAGCAACCCCACGCACGCAAAGGCGAAAACGGTAGCAAGAATACGACGTTTCGCCTGCCATAACACCTCTATAAGGCTGAACAAATCGATTTCATGACTGTTGGCGGGCGGCAGTGAGTAACCTGCAAATGACTGATTTTTTTCTTGTTTTACATTAAGAGATGGCATGCCGTATGACCTGAAAACTTTATCCAATGAAAGAACACATTCCTGTCAGAGATTCTAACAGCAAGTCAGAATTATCCGAAACAATCTTTGCGCGCCAGTGCCCGAAAAGCTAAATATTCGGAATTAAACTTGCCTGTAGCATGTATCACTTATGTTAAAAGAATTAATAGTTGCAATAAAAAACCCATAATAATTAGTAATTATTATGGGTTTCAGGATTTAATTTGTTAAAGGCAGAAACAACGCCCGTTATTTATTAATAAGTTCGCTGATGATGGGCCCGATAGTTTCAAAAGCGGAGGGAGAAATAATATCTACATGCGCGCACGGCTGGCGATAAATAGCCAACGACGCTATCCACGGCGACCAGCTCTGTTCAGGCGATACGCCTTCCGGCACCGTTTTATCCGCCACAAAGAGCGTAGCATGTCCATCAAACGGTACGCTATGCGCCGTCGTCAGCAAACGGACGGCATCCGCATAATTGCCTTCAATGGCGGTAAATAAGGCTTCGGAGGCATTTCCCTGCTGAGCGGCGACAAACGCAGCGCGTTCACGTTCAATTTCCGCCAATACGTCCGGATTGAGGCCATTCGCCTCTTTTTCCCGCCAGTTTTGCGTTTCCGGCGGCCAGGTGTCCAGTAACCCCAAAAACGCCACGGTTTCGCCGCGCGCGCGCAACCGGGCGGCGATCCCTTGCGCCAGCATCCCGCCCAGCGAATAGCCTAATAAATAATAAGGGCCATGCGGCTGCCGGGCGAGCAAAGTCGCCAGATGATGTTCACATACCTCATCAAGGGTGGTTGCGGTTTGCATAGGGCCAGCGGGGCGCGGCGACTGAATCCCCATAATCGACCACGACGGGCTGAGATAGCGTGATAATACGCTAAATTGCCAGGCGAACCCCGACGCCGGATGGAAACAAAATAACGTTGGACCATCGCTTTCACGCAGCGGCAACAGCGGCCCGAACCCCAGATTGCGCGAGCGTTCGTCATCGTCAGTATCGAGCAGCTTACTTAACTGCGCCACGTCAGACGCCACCATCACCTGCCCCGGCGTCACCTGGCGGTTAAACGTCTGGCTTAGCTGCGCGGCCAGTTTCATCGCCAGCAGCGAGTGTCCGCCCAGCGCAAAGAAATCACTTTCAACGTCGTTAATCTCACAGCCCAGCAGGCGGGAAAACGCCGCGGCGACAGCAATCTCCGTTGCGGACTGCGGCGCACGCCCTTTCACGCGCGGCGTCAGGTCCGGCAGCGGCAGGGCTTTGCGATCCAGCTTGCCATTAGCGCTAAGCGGCAAACCGGCAAGTTGCAACAACACAACCGGCACCATATGCGCGGGAAGTTTTTGGCGTAATTTTTCCTGCAGCGCCGGTAAATCCAGCGGCAAACCGGAGTGCGACACCAGATAGCCGACCAGTTGCCGGGCATCCCCGCCCGTCGCCGCCGCCTGATTAAAGACGCAGGCATGTGCTACCGCCTGTTCAACATCCGGCAGCGTTTGCATGACGCGGTCAATCTCGCCCAGTTCAATACGTTGCCCCCGAATTTTGAGCTGATCGTCGCTGCGCCCCAGGTACTCCACCGCGCCGGAATCCAGCCAGCGCGCCACATCTCCGGTACGGTACATCCGTTCGCCTGGCGCAAAAGGATCGGCGATAAAACGGCTGGCGGTAAGATCCGGACGCCCCAGATAGCCCTGCGCCAGTTGGATACCGGTAAGATAGAGATCGCCAGCCACGCCCGGCGGCACCGGCTGCATATGCGCATCGAGAATACGTAAACCGGTATTCCAGACGGGATAACCAATCGGGATGCTGTTGCCGTCAACAGCCGCCAGCTCATCGCCACAGGCCGGATACCAGCTCACATCCACCGCGGCCTCCGTTGGCCCGTACAGATTGTGTAGCGGCGCGTTGGTTAACGTCTCCCATTCGCGGCACAGCGCCGTCGGCAGGGCCTCGCCGCTACAGAAAACGCGCGTTAAGGAAGCGCAGCTTTTCCCCGCCGACGCTGGCGTGAGCGAGGCAATAAAGGCCGCCAGCATCGACGGCACAAAATGAGTGGTCGTGACGCCGTATTGCGCAAAGAACCGCTGCATCGCGAGCGGGTCGCGGTGCGCTTCCGGCTCGGCCATCACCAGTTTCGCCCCGGCGATAAACGGCCAGAAAAACTCCCATACTGAGACGTCAAAACTGCACGGCGTTTTTTGCGCTACTACATCATCCGCCGTCAACGGATAGTGAGCCTGCATCCACAGCAGCCGGTTGACTATCGCCGTTTGTCCCACCATCACCCCTTTCGGCCTGCCCGTCGAGCCAGAGGTGAAAATGATGTAAGCGGTATGATGCGGTAACGACAGCCCCAGCGGAGTGGCGTCACTGACCGGTAGCGGTTGGCTATAACACAAATATTCCATCCCCGGAATATCGTGAAAGCGCGCCAGCTGCGCCTGAGTCGTAATTAATAGTTTCGGCTGCGCATCTTCCAGCATCATTCGCAGCCGATCGTCAGGATAACCGGTATCCAGCGGCAGCCAGGCGGCGCCCGCCTCGACAATGCCATGCAGCGCTAAGGTCAGGAAAACCGACCGCGGCAACGCCACCGCCACGCTATCGCCAGGCTGAACGCCGCGTTCCCGCAGCGCGTACGCCAGCGCCACAACCTGTTCGCGCATTTCACGGTAGGTAAAGTGATAATGCGCATCTGCCAACGCGGAAGCCTCTGGCGTTTTTTGCGCCTGCTGCGCCACCAAATCGCTAAGCGTGGCGGCGGGAATCGTTACCGCCGTATTATTAAGGTGTGCTAATTGCGTTTGTTCTTCCGCCAGCAGCATTTGCGCATCGCCGCAGCGCAGCGCCGGGTTATCCGCAAACTGCGTGATAAGCGCCATCAATCGTAAGGCATGGCGGGAGAGCGTGGCATCATCGTAACGCTGTGCATTCGCCAGCAATTCAATATCCAGACCGCCGTTTTCATCCGGAAAAAGCGCCAGTTCAAGATCGTTAACCGGCCCCGTCGCCAGGGTATGGGTTTGCGCCTGTATGCCAGGAAGATCCAGATGATAATCAAACACTTTTATATTGAGCACCGGGCCAAATAGCGGCGTCTCCCCTGCGGCTCGCCCGCTATCGCGTACAATCTGTTCGGCGTCGTAACGCTGGTGGCGGCGCATCTTCTTTAACTGCGCCGCAAGACGCTTCGCCAGCGTTGGCAGATCTTCCGTCGCATGAAGGTTAATCGCCAGCGGCAACACGTTAAGGACAGGCCCGGTCGCCGTTAACGCCGCCGAACCCATCCGCCGCATAAAGATAAATCCGGCGGCATAATCCATACGCCCGCATAATCGTCCCAGCCACAACGTCACCAGCGCCAGGGCAAGATCCGCTCGCGGTATCTCAGGCATGTGCGCCGCCAGTTGGCGAAACGCCCCCGCCGGCGCGTTCAATTTCATACGTAGAATATCCGCGCTCGCCGACCGCCCCGGCAACGGCGCGGCAGACATTGACGCCGGCGGCGGCAGCTCGCGGCGCTGCTGCGCCCAGAAGGCGCCGTCACGCTGCCAGGCCTCGCTCTGGCGATAGCGCTGATATTCCTCGACCACATCCGCAAAGGGGGTAAAAGGCGACTCCGGCGTAGGAGCGTCGCTCTGCCAGGCGCGATAAATCGCCGCAATCTGGCGAGTTATCGCCGGGAAGCTAAAGCCATCCACCAGCAAATGGTGATAGCGCTGATACCAATACCAGCGGGTATCATCAATGCGGATTAACTGGTGAAACGCCAGCGGCTTACCGCTATCTGCGCGCAGGTTTTGCCGTAAATCCGCCTGCATTAACGCCAGCGCCGCGTGATGCGGATCGGGATGGTCGCGTAAATCGGCAATCGGGGGCTCGCCGAAGGTGTGCTCAGGATCTATCCATTGCCAGACCTCGCCGTTCTCTTCGGTAAAACGCATCCGTAGCGTATCCGCCTGTTGCATCCCTACCGCTACCGCTTTTGCCAGCAAGGCGGCATCCAGCTCGCCATTCAGTTCCACATAGTGCGCCACGCTCCAGGCGGAGGGTAAATCAGAGAGTTTTTCCGCCATCCAGATCCCCGGCTGAGCGGCGACTAACGGTAAACGCTGCGTCATTTCGCCTCCTGCTTATCGGCATAATGCGCCGGATTCAGTGTTGTCCAGCGCGTATTAAGCCACTGCTGGCACGCGTCCTGCGATTGCGGTTCGCATACCACGTCCCAGCCTGCGGGAAGCGTGCACGCCGCTGGCCAAAGGCTGAATTGACGCTGCGCATTTTGCAGGATGTAAAACTGTCCCTGCGGATTATCGAAGGGATTACTGAATTCCATACTCAACTCCTGTCATGGACATGTGCCCGGTTAAAGCGTGTCGATAAGCGGCTGCCAAAGCATCATCAGCCCTTGCGTTAGCCCGCCGCGCCAGCAAAGCGCATCGTGTCCGCCGTCAACCTGACGCCAGAAAATGGACTGCTGCGAAGTATTCAGTTGGGCATAAAGCGCCTGATTCGCCTGAAACACGATCGGCTCACGCACGCCGGCTTCCAGTACGATACGCAGTCCGCGCGCACATAATGCGCCGGTTTTCAGCCGGGTAATGACTTCCCCCTCCGGCGGGGTGATGCGATGAGGCCACCAGAACGATCCTGACTGGCTTAGTACACAGCCAAAACGCGTCGGCCAGTTCAGGCCGGCATACAGCGCCGACAGGCCGCCAAAGCTCTGTCCGGCGACCACCGTTCGCCCGGCATCATCGCTAAAAGGCGTCACGGCTCTGACTTGCGGCAACAGTTCCTGCTGCACTGCCAGCCAGAAGTCGGCATTGCAGGTCAACTCCTGGCTGCGGTGGTGAGTATCAATCGCGTCAATCAGCAGATAGACGGCACCGGGAAGCAGGCGTTGATGAGTCAGCGAGGCAAGCGCGGGCCAGACGGGCATATTTTCCGCCCAGAATTGACCGTCCAGCAGAATAGCCAACGGTCTTTCCTCCGGCGCCTCGTCTCCGGTCGTCAATATCCATACGCGGCGGGAGTTACCCAGACGTGCGCTATGCCACTGCATCATCAAAGGCGGCGAGTACGGCGTTTCAGGACGATCCCATCCCGGCTGAAGGGGCGCATCCGGCATTTCCAGCGCTGAAACCGCATGACCACGTCCTCCCCGCCAGCTTTGCGAATTAAGCGGGTCGGCAATCGCCTGCGGTAATAGCTGTCGCCAGCCTTCACGCAGTGCGTTCCGATCGGGCGTTTCGCCCGGCGCAAAAGCGGCAAAAACGTCATCGCGTTCGGTAGGAATAAAACAGTAGCTGCCACGCCAGTTAGCGCTAAGCGCCGTACTCCAGCGCCAGACATCCGTTCCGGCAATACGCGCCATCGTCTGAGGCTGCGCGTTTTGATGATGATCGGTTACGCCAGTGATGTAGACCCAGACACGCCGTATCGGGGAGTGTGTTTCGTTTCCCTGCGGGTCGCGCCACCAAAAAGTGACCCGATAATTTCCGTCTTTTTCCCGTATCCATTCCGGCCCGGTTTTCGTCCTCCACCAGGCCTTACTTCCCGTTGCCAGCGCCTCTTTCATTATAACCCTGTGTTTATTATGAATTTTGTATATAAAAGGTGAAATATATTAATAATATTATTGATAACTATTTGCATTTGCAATAGCGTATTGTCGCGCTATGGGACGCGCGAACACAATTTCACCACCCGGCCAATGCCTTTGACGGGCGCTTTGGCTTATGTGGCTAAAGAAAAGCAGGATATACAATGAACAAGAAGATTCATTCCCTGACCTTACTGGTCAATTTAGGGATTTACGGGGCCGCTCTGCCCGTGATGGCGGAAGAAAAAACCGATAGCGCTGCGCTCACCAATGAAGACACCATCGTGGTGACCGCTGCCCAGCAAAACCTACAGGCGCCTGGCGTATCCACTATCACCGCCGATGAGATCCGCAAAAATCCGCCCGCGCGCGACGTGTCAGAAATCATCCGCACCATGCCGGGCGTGAACCTGACCGGCAACTCCACCAGCGGTCAGCGCGGGAATAACCGCCAAATCGATATTCGCGGCATGGGGCCGGAAAACACCCTTATCCTGATAGACGGTAAACCCGTCACCAGCCGTAACTCGGTGCGCCTGGGCTGGCGCGGCGAACGCGATACCCGTGGCGATACCGCGTGGGTGCCGCCGGAGATGATCGAACGCATTGAAGTGCTGCGTGGCCCTGCCGCCGCACGCTACGGTAACGGCGCGGCGGGTGGCGTGGTCAATATCATTACCAAAAAAGGCGGTAGCGAGTGGCACGGTTCCTGGAATACCTATTTCAACGCTCCGGAACATAAAGACGAAGGCGCGACCAAACGCACTAACTTTAGCCTGAACGGCCCGCTGGGCGGGGATTTCAGCTTCCGCCTGTATGGCAACCTCGACAAAACGCAGGCGGATGCGCGTAATATTAACCAGGGGCATCAGTCTGAACGTACCGGGAGTTACGCCGACACGCTACCAGCAGGACGCGAGGGGGTCATTAACAAAGATATCAACGGCGTGGTTCGTTGGGATTTTGCTCCGCTTCAGTCTCTGGAGCTGGAGGCCGGATACAGTCGCCAGGGCAATCTCTATGCCGGCGATACTCAGAACACCAATACGAACCAACTGGTGAAAGATAATTACGGAAAAGAGACGAACCGCCTCTATCGGCAGAACTACTCTCTGACCTGGAACGGCGGCTGGGATAATGGCGTAACCACCAGTAACTGGGTGCAATACGAACATACCCGTAACTCCCGGATGCCGGAAGGCTTGGCAGGCGGCACCGAAGGAATTTTCGATCCCAAAGCATCGCAAAAATATGCCGATGCCGATTTGAATGACGTCACCCTACACAGCGAAGTGAGCCTTCCTTTCGATCTGCTGGTCAATCAAAACCTGACGCTGGGTACCGAATGGGCCCAACAGCGTATGAAAGACGAGCTCTCCAACTCGCAAACCTTTATGGGGGGAAATATCCCGGGTTACAGCAGTACCAATCGTAGCCCCTATTCAAAAGCGGAAATTTTCTCTCTGTTTGCTGAAAACAACATGGAACTGACCGACAGCACCATGCTGACGCCGGGGCTACGTTTCGATCATCACAGTATTGTGGGGGATAACTGGAGCCCGTCGCTGAACCTGTCGCAAGGTCTGGGGGATGACTTTACCCTGAAAATGGGGATCGCCCGCGCTTATAAAGCCCCGAGTCTGTACCAGACTAACCCAAACTATATTTTGTACAGTAAAGGTCAGGGTTGCTACGCGACTGGCGCGGGTACCGGCATCGGCTGCTATATGATGGGTAACGATGATCTGAAAGCCGAAACCAGCATCAATAAAGAGATCGGTCTGGAATTTAAACGCGATGGCTGGCTGGCCGGCATCACCTGGTTCCGCAATGATTACCGCAATAAGATTGAAGCGGGTACAGTGCCGTTGCAGCGTATCAATAACGGCAAAACGGATGTCTATCAGTGGGAGAACGTGCCGAAAGCGGTCGTTGAAGGTCTGGAAGGCACGTTAAACGTACCGGTTAGCGACACCGTCAACTGGACGAATAACGTTACGTATATGCTGCAGAGTAAAAACAAAGAGACCGGCGAACGCCTGTCGATTATTCCACAGTACACGCTTAACTCTACCCTGAGCTGGCAGGTACGTCAGGACGTTTCTCTGCAATCGACCTTCACCTGGTACGGCAAACAAGAGCCGAAGAAATATGATTATCAGGGTAACCCCGTTACCGGAACAGATAAGCAAGCGGTCAGCCCATACAGTATTGTTGGCCTGAGCGCGACCTGGGACGTGACCAAAAATGTCAGCCTGACCGGTGGCGTGGATAACCTCTTTGACAAACGTCTGTGGCGTGAAGGTAACGCGCAAACCGTCAGGGATACGCAAACTGGCGCTTATATGGCGGGTGCTGGCGCGTACACCTATAACGAACCGGGACGTACGTGGTATATGAGCATTAATACCCATTTCTGATGGCAACCTTCCCTCCCTCATTCGGGGAGGGAATTAGCAAAAAACGATGCGGACATCTCATTTTCCCCTTCCCTTTGCCGGACACAGGCTGCATATCGTCGACTTTGATGCGAGCAGCTTTCACGAACACGACCTGCTATGGCTGCCTCATCACGATCGGCTCCGGTCTGCCGGACGCAAGCGTAAAGCTGAACATCTGGCAGGCCGCATCGCCGCCGTTCATGCGCTACGCGAGGTGGGCGTCAGGACAGTGCCCGGTATTGGCGACAAGCGACAGCCGCTATGGCCGGACGGCCTATTTGGCAGCATCAGCCACTGTGCGACAACGGCGCTGGCCGTCATATCCCAACAGCGTATCGGCATTGATATAGAAAAAATCATGAGTCAACACACGGCGACAGAGCTGGCGCCGTCCATTATTGATAGCGATGAGCGCCAAATTCTCCAGGCGAGCTCGCTCCCTTTTCCGCTTGCCCTGACGCTGGCTTTCTCCGCCAAAGAGAGCGTTTATAAAGCCTTTTCAGACCGCGTCACGCTCCCGGGATTCGATAGCGCAAAAGTTACCTCGCTTACCGCCACGCACATCTCGTTACATCTGCTGCCAGCCTTTGCCGCCATGATGGCTGAACGTACCGTCCGTACAGAATGGTTTCAACGTAGCAATAGCGTTATTACTCTTGTTTCTGCAATAACGCGCTTTCCCCACGACAGGAGCGCTCCCGCTTCTATACTTAACGCAATCCCCCGATAAATGAGATCGCTATGGCGCTGAATGATTTTCACGTTTCTGAACCTTATACGCTTGGTATTGAGCTGGAGATGCAGGTGATCAATCCACCTGGCTACGATTTAAGTCAGGACTCTTCTACGCTGATCGACGCCGTTAAGCCCCAACTTACTGCGGGAGAAATTAAGCACGATATCACCGAAAGTATGCTGGAGATGGCCACGGGCGTCTGCCGCGATATTGACCAGGCGGCGGCCCAACTTTCTGCCATGCAGCACGTTATTTTACAGGCGGCGTCGGAACACCATCTCGGCATTTGCGGCGGCGGTACGCACCCTTTTCAAAAATGGCAGCGTCAGGAGGTCTGTGATAATGAGCGCTATCAACGCACGCTGGAAAATTTCGGCTACTTAATTCAACAGGCGACGGTTTTCGGCCAGCATGTCCACGTCGGCTGCGCGAATGGCGACGATGCGATTTATCTTTTACACGGGCTGTCGCATTTTGTGCCGCACTTTATTGCGCTCTCCGCCGCGTCTCCCCATATGCAAGGATCTGACACCCGTTTTGCCTGCGCGCGCCTGAATATTTTTTCCGCTTTTCCCGATAACGGTCCCATGCCGTGGGTCAGTAACTGGCAAGAGTTTGCCGGACTATTTCGCCGTCTGTCTTACACCACGATGATCGACAGCATCAAAGATTTGCACTGGGATATCCGCCCCAACCCGGCCTTTGGCACGGTAGAAGTTCGGGTGATGGATACGCCGCTCACCCTTGATCATGCCATCAATATGGCAGGGTTGATTCAGGCGACCGCGCACTGGCTGCTGACCGAGCGTCCCTTTAAACCGCAGGAACAAGACTATCTGTTATATAAATTCAACCGTTTTCAGGCTTGCCGCTATGGTCTGGAGGGCGTGATAACCGATGCCTATACCGGCGACCGCCGTCGCCTGGCAGATGATACGCTGCGTCTGCTGGACAACGTTACCCCCTCTGCGCGCAAGCTGGGCGCCGACAGCGCCATTGACGCGCTACGTCTGCAGGTGAAAAAAGGCGGTAACGAAGCGCAATATATGCGGGAGTTTATTGCCGACGGCGGATCGCTGATAGGTCTGGTACAAAAACATTGTGAAATCTGGGCGGGACAATAGACAGCATATTTGCCTTACCAGGCGATATCCCGGACAATGGCGTTTTAACTTACGTTTAACAAAGCCATGAAACACCCGCTTGAATCATTGATGACCGCTGCCGGTATTTTGCTGATGGCGTTGCTCTCCAGCCTGCTGCTGCCCGCCCCTTCGCTCGGCCTTGCGCTGGCGCAAAAACTGGTCGGGATCTTTCATCTTATGGATCTCAACCAGCTTTATACTTTGTTGTTTTGTTTATGGTTTCTGTTGCTCGGCGCGCTGGAATATTATGTCATTCGCTTTATCTGGCGGCGCTGGTTTTCGCTGGCCGATTAAACATTTCAATGCGTACGACCATGCTTTTCTTTACGATAAGCGCCTGGCGGCAGGTTGAACGTGCGGGTAAAAATGCGCGTAAAGGTTTGCTGCGAATCAAAACCATACTTGAGACAAATATCATACACCTTCTGGTCGGTGTCGCGCAGGTCGCGCGCCGCCAGTTTTAGCTTCCGTTCACGCACGTAGCGCCCCAGACTCTCCCCTTTGTACTGCATAAAAAGGCGCTGCAGGTGCCACTTGGAATACCCCGCATGACGGGCAATATCATCAATACGTAACGGCTGATTCAAATTATCATCAATCCACTCGACAATCGTGTCGATAACCTGAGCGGAAATGGTCATCGTGCTCTCCCCTCTATCAAACTCGTCAGCGGCTCCCGCACCGCACATTTACGGCAACAGCAATAAGCATAGTAATAACCACACAAATTGTGAGATGGCTTATCGCATGGCCTGCAATAGGCTTTTCTACCACTTCATGCGGCAGCCCTTGATTATGAGTGAGTAAGCACTCATTATAGAAAGCAAAGATACGCCGTCAAGGTACTTTTCAAAGGTTGACATTCACCGTTGCGACGCGACAACGGGCATGATTCAATCATGTTTTTCCAGACATAAGGGTAACGTGTAGTGGCTCGTCCGAAGAGTGAAGACAAAAAACAAGCATTACTGGAAGCGGCAACCCAGGCGATAGCGCAATCCGGTATCGCCGCCTCAACGGCGGTGATTGCGCGTAACGCAGGTGTTGCAGAAGGAACATTGTTTCGCTATTTCGCGACCAAAGATGAGCTGATTAACACGTTGTATTTGCATTTAAAGCAGGATCTCTGCCAGTCAATGATAATGGAGCTGGATCGATCCATTACCGATGCCAAAACGATGACCCGCTTTATCTGGAACAGTTACATCAGTTGGGGTCTGAACCATCCCGCGCGCCACCGGGCGATCCGTCAACTGGCCGTCAGCGAAAAGCTCACCAAAGAGACGGAACAACGGGCCGACGATATGTTCCCCGAATTGCGCGATTTATGTCATCGTTCCGTTTTGATGGTGTTTATGTCGGATGAGTACCGCGCCTTCGGCGACGGCCTTTTTCTGGCGCTGGCTGAAACAACAATGGATTTCGCCGCGCGCGATCCCGCTCGCGCTGGCGAATATATTGCGCTGGGATTCGAAGCGATGTGGCGCGCGCTGACTCGCGAGGAGCAATAATGGACGGTCAAACACTGCACGCCTGTGCAAAACGCTTTGCGCTGGAACTGCCTTTTACCGAACACTGCTGGCCTTTCGGCCCACAGTACGATGTGTTTAAAGTCGGCGGCAAAATATTCATGCTGTTCACTGAACATCACTGTCGCCCAGTGGTAAACCTGAAGTCGGATCCCCAAAAATCCCTGGTAAATCAACAAATTTACCCCAGCATTGCGCCAGGCTATCACATGAATAAGAAACACTGGATTTCAGTCTATGCGGGCGAGGATATCACCGTCTCGCTACTCAACGATTTGATAAATGACTCATGGAATCTGGTCGTAGACGGGCTGCCTAAAAGAGAGCAACTGCGCCTGCGACCGCGCTGATGCAATAACCGTTTCCGCATTTTCCTCCCTTATCTTTTTACCGATAACCCGGTACCCTGCTGATACAAAAGGGTACTAAACCAACCAGGAGCATTTATGGATATCGTTTCTGTCGCCTTACAGCGCTACTCCACTAAGGCGTTCGATCCCAGCAAAAAACTGACCGCCGAAGAAGCGGATAAAATAAAAACACTACTACAGTACAGCCCCTCCAGCACCAATTCCCAGCCGTGGCACTTTATTGTCGCCAGTACGGAAGAAGGCAAAGCGCGCGTAGCAAAATCCGCTGCCGGAAACTACACGTTCAACGAACGCAAAATGCTGGACGCCTCCCATGTGGTGGTCTTCTGCGCCAAAACCGCAATGGATGACGCATGGCTTGAGCGCGTCGTCGATCAGGAAGATGCTGATGGCCGTTTCGCTACGCCGGAAGCTAAAGCGGCAAATGATAAAGGTCGCCGCTTTTTCGCCGATATGCACCGCGTCTCGCTGAAAGATGACCACCAGTGGATGGCGAAGCAGGTTTATCTGAACGTCGGCAACTTTCTGCTGGGCGTCGCCGCGATGGGTCTCGACGCCGTCCCCATTGAAGGTTTCGACGCCGAGGTGCTCGACGCTGAATTTGGTCTGAAAGAAAAAGGCTATACCAGTCTGGTCGTGGTGCCGGTCGGCCATCATAGCGTCGAGGATTTCAACGCCGGGCTGCCGAAATCACGTCTGCCGCTTGAAACCACACTGACGGAAGTTTAATCCCCTGCCTAAGCCGGACGCCCGTCCGGCTTTTTTCACCTTTCTGCCAGGTTCCCCAATGATCAATGGCGCGAAGTGCCAGGTTTTACATCGCCAGTGTTAACTTTCTCTTTCAAACTATTGAAAATAAATAATATTTAAAACTGGCACGCCGTTTGCCATATCTGGATACCCCCATCTGGATGAAGGAGAAAACGGCGTGACACCGGTTTGCGCCTACGATGGCGATATTGTCACCACGGAGTTGGCCCTCCCTGGCGTATCATCAAAATCGGGCGCTAAACCCAACGTTATAACGGGTTTGATTGCCATCGCTTAACCCTGCCGTTTGCGCCAGCCCGGCGAAAGCGGACACCGTTGCCGACAGCGGAAAATCTGCGCCAATCGCGATATCAACCCAGTTTTTATCCTGCGCTTTTCCGTCGCGGCTAAACGTCAGCGCGGTCGATTTAAGGCCGCCATTCGCCACATACGTATCATCGCCAAACTGACGGCGATAATTAATCTGCGCCCAGGAGTGAATGATGCTGTGGCGGAGATCCAGACGCCAGCCAGCGCTACCCACCTGCGAATGGGCGTTTTGGTCGCCAAAACGCATTGATGTACTGGTATTGAGCTTCTCGCTATAGCCATTAACGTGGCTGTAATCCCATGCATATTGCAGCATCGGTCCGGTCGTTAACCACGGCATCATGACAAAATCATAACCACTGGTTAACCTCGCGCCCCACAGCCGACCGTTGGTTTCGCCCTCTTCCACCCGTCTTAGCGCACCGAGCGTGATACTGCGCTGAATGTTACTGAATTTAGCGGACAGATAGTGTAAATCGCCATCCAGCCACGCCTGACCGGCGCGCAAATGGCTGAATACGGTGGCCTGAAAACCACGGGCGTCATAACGATAATTATCGTCAGGATGTTGCTTATCCAGAGAACCAGCTATCAGCCCTCCCAGCAGTACCTGCTCGTTAAGCTGATAATCGACGCCAACCGTCAGATTATTATGATTACCGTTCCCGTCGGCCTCATTATTATCATAACGTTGATATCCCCCGCTGTATCCGCCGAACATGCCCAGCGAACCGACAGGGTTTTCCCCCTGGCGAAGCTGCTGATAACGGCTGTCAAGCGTGGTACGACTACCTTGCGCCATCGACTGAACGCTTTGGTTCAGATATGTCGCCTGTACCGGCGCGGCAATGATCGACTGGATATATTGCGCAATAATGGTATGGACCTGCGGACCGGGATGTAAATGATCGGCAAACAGATAGTCCTGCGACGCATTAAATCCAGGCATTGCCGAGGAGCACGCCGAAGCGGATACGCCCGGCGGGCAGGCCATACCTACGGTATTTGTCAGACCAAACGCCTGCGGGTGGGCAAGAATTTCCTTAAAGAGGCCGTTGATATCGGCACGGGCTATATTGCCGCCGTGTTGCTCCAGCCCCTTCTCTTCCATCCGATTATAATCATCGGTCAGAGCTGACGCCTGCCCTGCCGCCGCTTCATAGCCCGCCAGCAGTTGCTCAACGAGCAGTTGCTGAATAAACGGATTGCTGCTTACCGTTGCAGCCGCCGCCAGCAACGCCTTGCGGATCGCCTGTTGCCGACTGGCGAAATCGGGCGTAGCTCCCTCCGCCAGCGCCTCTAACGCCGCTTTTAGCGCCGGGGGAGCCGCTGCGCCCAGCCCGGCGGTGATCACCGCCTCCAGAAGCATTGGCGTCGCACTAATATCCGGTACGTTTGGCACCACGACCAGCCCGGCGCCGGCATCCAGTAACAGCCCTACCTGCGCCGCCGCGCTAGTGGCGCTATTACCGGCTATTTGCTGTGCCATGGCAGGTCGCGCGGTGGCCGCCGCCAGATCGTGGCCGCCGCCAGATCGTTTCCGCCGACCCAGTGAATATACAAACCGTTGTGGTCGGCTTTTCCCCCGTTTTGGCAAGCCACTGCCGTACCTGATCTGCGGTATTATCCTGCGGGTTTAATTCCGGGGTCGCCGTCGCGCCGCCGGCGGCATAATTAGAACCGCCATTGCTGGAAGGGCTTAATGCCAGCCCATATAGTTCGGCCAACTGTTCGTCGTAGAGCTTATTTTGACCACTATCCCAGGTCCAGCGACCGTTATTTCCGGTATCGCTAAGGCTATCGCCAATTACCGTAAGAGAGTCAAACGCACAGGCAGATAATGGCGCGGCCAGCGCCAGCGAGAGTATGCCGTATTTTAGCAGGGTACGCTTTTGGGTCATCCGATGTTCCTTAATGTTATTGTTGATAGATACGACGGTGCTAATCATTATCCGACAGAGATATTGCAATCGTTTTAAACATTCTGGTTAAAAAGTTTTCATTCATTGTTGACGGACTGGCGCCTGTTCAAAAAGAGGGAACCGCGTAAAATGACGACGTTTACAGGGCGCTGGATAAAATATAGCGTATGGATAACCCCAGAGGCGCTTTTACCCGTCTGTTGCTGATTATGCCTGAAGCGCAGGCGTCCTGATTTGCATAAATGCCATTCAGCAGTCATCATAGGCTGCTGTTTATAAAGGAGAGATTATGCAGGAATTGATATCCCAGGTAGAAGATTTAGCGGGAATTGAAATGAATCACACCACGTCGCTGGTGGTGATATTTGGTATTATTTTTCTGACAGCAGTTGTCGTGCATATTATTTTGCACTGGATAGTACTGCGCGCTTTCGAAAAACGCGCCAGCGCCAGTTCCCGCCTGTGGCTGCAAATTATTACCCAGAATAAATTATTCCATCGTCTGGCTTTTACGCTACAAGGCATCATTGTCAATATTCAGGCCGCGCTCTGGCTACAAAAAGGCAGTGAGGCTGCGGATATCCTGACGACCTGCGCGCAGTTATGGATTATGACCTACGCCCTGCTGTCGTTATTTTCTCTGCTGGACGTGATTTTCAATCTATCGCAAAAATGGCCCGCCGCCTCTCAGTTACCGCTAAAAGGAATATTTCAGGGCATTAAGCTCATCGGCGCAATTATCGTCGGCATTCTGATGATCTCACTGCTGATTGGCCAGTCACCAGCAATTTTAATCAGCGGGCTTGGCGCGATGGCCGCGGTATTAATGCTGGTCTTTAAAGACCCGATTCTTGGCCTGGTTGCTGGTATACAGCTTTCCGCCAACGATATGCTCAAACTGGGCGACTGGCTGGAGATGCCAAAATATGGCGCAGATGGCGCGGTCATTGATATTGGTTTAACCACGGTAAAAGTACGCAACTGGGATAATACCATCACCACCATTCCCACCTGGTCGCTGGTTTCCGACTCGTTCAAAAACTGGAGCGGCATGTCTGCGTCCGGCGGACGCCGGATTAAACGCAGCATTAATATTGACGCGACCAGTATCCATTTTCTGGATGATGATGAAAAACAGCGGCTATTAACCGCGCAACTGTTAAAGCCGTACCTTACCAGCCGTCATCAGGAAATCGATGAATGGAATAAACAACTGGATGCGCCGGAATCAGCCTTAAATCACCGCCGAATGACCAATATCGGGACATTTCGCGCCTATCTGAACGAATATTTACGCCACCATCCGCGCATCCGTAAAGACATGACGCTGATGGTACGCCAACTGGCGCCTGACGATCATGGTTTGCCGATAGAGATCTACGCCTTTACCAATACCGTCGTGTGGCTGGAATATGAGAGCATCCAGGCCGATATTTTCGACCATATTTTTGCCGTGGTGGAAGAGTTCGGCTTGCGTATTCATCAGACGCCGACCGGCAGCGATATTCGTGCGCTGTCAGGGACATTGCGGCATTAATGGATTGCCCGATCGCATGAGCATGGGATCGGGCAAAAAAGTTAATGAGCCTTACGGCGCAAAACTGTAAACGCGATAAACAGGAATACAATCCATACCGGCAGCAAAATCGCCGACAATCGCATATCGTCCATCGTACACATTAACACCAGAATCAGCGCCAGAAACGCAATGCACAAATAGTTTCCGGCGGGATAGAACAGCGCCTTAAATTGCGTCTCGCGCCCTTTACGACGCATCGCCGCGCGAAAACGTAAATGCGCGAGACAGATCATTATCCAGTTTAGCAATAGCGTCGCGACAACCAGCGCCATCAACAGGCTAAACGCTTTTTGCGGCAACAGATAGTTGATCAGCACCACCAGCGAGGTAATCGCTCCGGAAAGTATCAGCGAGTTCACCGGTACGCCGCGATGGCTGACACGGGTTAAAAATTTCGGCGCGTTGCCTTGTACGGACAGGCCGAACAGCATTCGGCTATTCGAATAAACGCCGCTGTTATATACCGAAAGCGACGCGACCAGAATAACGAAATTCAGCGCCGAAGCCACCACATTACTGTCCAGGTTATGGAAGATCATCACAAAAGGGCTGCTATTGGATTTCACCTCTACCCACGGATAGAGCGCCAGCAACACCACCAGCGAACCGATGTAGAACAGCAAAATACGGTATACCACCTGATTCACCGCTTTCGGGATGCTTTTTTGCGGATCGCGCGCTTCCGCCGCAGTAATGCCGATCAGCTCCAGTCCGCCAAAAGAAAACATAATCACCGCCAGCGACAGAAGCAAACCATGCCAACCGGTAGCGAAGAAACCGTTATAACGCCAGAGGTTATCAATGCTGGCATGTTCGCCGCCGTGGCCGGAGAACAGCAGCCACAGACCAAAACCTATCATGCCGATAATCGCCAGCACTTTAATCAGCGCGAACCAGAATTCCGTTTCGCCATACAGACGAACGTTCACCAGATTCACGGCATTAATGATAATAAAAAACGCCGCCGCCCATACCCATGTTGGTACGTCAGGCAGCCAGTACTGCATATAGATGCCCGCCGCGGTCAACTCCGCCATCCCGACCAGCACAAACATGACCCAATAGTTCCAGCCCGACAAAAAGCCCGCAAACGGCCCCCAATATTTCCAGGCGAAGTGGGCAAACGATCCGGAAACCGGCTCTTCCACGACCATTTCACCCAACTGGCGCATAATGAGAAAAGCGATAATCCCGGCAACGCCATAGCCCAACAAAACAGCCGGCCCCGCCATTTGAATCGCCGGGCCGATGCCCAGAAACAGTCCGGTGCCAATGGCGCCGCCCAGCGCAATTAGCTGAATATGGCGGTTTTGCAACCCCCGCTGAAGCGTCGGTTCATTCTTCGACGCGGCATCCGACACGCTGGCGCCGGATGCAGTTGACGCGTTTTTCACGTCCTACCCCTGTATCGTTTTTATTGAGGGGCACCTTTTAACATTTCGCTCTCGCTGCCGCAAGGCGCAATCGTTTGTCAAGGCTCAACTCCGGACGTTAACGTTATCGTGTAAAAAAAGATGTCGCGGGGAGTAAAAAGAAAAGAGTGCGCGCCGATATAGAACGTTACGGGTGACAGACGCCGAGTATAAAATATGTGAATAACTCTGGACGAAAAGTACGACACCCTACAGAATACATTTAGTATTTTTTCAGTATTTTCAAAAAGGTGAATCAGACCTGGTATCTGTTATCCGTTTTTGAGCCACGCCAGGCATCAACGTCATGAATAAGATCATCAAACGTTTAGAGATCATCAAAAGCGCCATCGAACTTGAGGACGAAGAGATTATCCGTCAGCAGCTCATCTACCTGAAAAATGAGCCGCAGGATGCCGTAATCAGCGCGATTGCCCAGGCGATTGAAGCTCGTCGATTCAGTGACGCCATGCAAGAGATCGCCGCCTGGCTACAGGCTCAACGGGCGCTCTCGACGTGGCAAGATCCCTCTATTGCCGCCAGTAAACTGGAGCTGAAAGCGCTTGAAGCCCAACTTCGCGATCTGATTGACAAACGAAATGCGCGGGTACAAATCCTCGACGATTTCAACGACCTCTATCATCTGCGTCTCGGGCCGTTGATGAGCCGTATTCTGGAGTTGCGTAAACAGCTCGCGGTGAGTATGCAGCGTAAGCAAGAAGCCGAAATAAAACGCCGGGAAAAGGATTATCAATCCTGCCTGCAATTTATTTCCCAGGCCGTGGATCAACTGGCAACGCTAAAACAGCAGTGGACAGGATTGAATGCCGCCTCGCGCGAAGCGGTGGGCATCCGTCAGCGAATCCAGCAGCAGACGGAATTAATTACCGCGTTGCTGGCGGAAATTCGCGAGCTGGAAGCGGATTTTTCCCATCAGGACGACAGCGCATTCCGCCAGGCGCAGGAAAATGCGGAACAGGACTATCACCAGTACCGGGAGCAGCAGCAGGAAGCGCAATTCCGCTACGCTCGCGATCAACGTTTGTCGGCTGACGAACGCAATGAATTAAAACGTTTGTGGCGTCAGGCCAGCCGCCTGTGTCACCCGGATGTGGTCGCCGATGAATTAAAAGAAAAAGCGCACCAGATGATGGTACAACTTAATCAGGCGCGGCAGAATGCCGATCTGGCGGCAATTCGCGCGTTATTGACGCAGCTGCAAAGCGGTCTGGAACCGATGATGGCAAGCGACAGGCTCAATAACCTGGAACATCTGCGCCATAAAATACGCCAGCTCCGCACGCAAATCGACGCGCTGTTGAAAGAGATAACGCAGCTGGAAACGGAAAACGCCTGGCGGCTCGCCTCTTCCGTTGCGGATAAGGAAGCCTATTTCTCCGAGCAGGAACGGGCGCTAACCGAAATTCGCAATACGCTGGAGGCGCAGGTTCAACAGGTGGAACAGGAACTTCTGTCAGGGTAGTCCATCATTCATCAACACATTGTCGGATGGCGCAAGCGCCACCCGACGAATCGCGGCATAAAGAGGGTAAGAGGGTAAGAGGGTAAGAGGGTCGCTACTGTCGCTGTAAAAGTAACGAACGGGCGGAGTCCGCCATGATCATCACCGCCCCTGCCAGCATTAACGTATCTTTTAATACCAGCCGCCCAGCGCCCGATAAATACGGGAAACCATAATGCGCATCGCCCAGCGGCATAACCCAGGCCTCCGGCGTGGTGATTAAAAACGACAGCGTGACAAATGGCGTCAGGAATGCCAGCACGCCGCCCGCCAGCCCTAACCAGCGGCTGACAGGGTTAGCCAGTACCAGCACCGCGATAATCAATTCCACCACGCCCAGACCATCCGAAAACGCATACGTATTATTGGCCGTTTGCCAGGCGCGTTCCTCCGGTTTTAGTTCGCCCTCATGCGTCAGATGCTGACGATATTCTTCAGGATGTTCATAGAAAAAAGACATAAACGGGCTGTTCGCCACAAACGGGGTAATACTGTCTGCCTCATAGGGCACAAATTTTAGTAGTCCAATCCAGATAAAAACGATGGCGATACTCAGGCGAATTAATGTTAATCCAAGCCGATCCCCCTGACTTAACAGACGAAGATATTTATCCATCTCAGGCTCTCCTTATTTATATAATATCGCAGTGGCGTAACCCGTATTATCAATACGCATTGACGTAATTTTCCATGACGACGCCTGTTTACTTTGCGCCAGTCTGGCAATAGCGTCTTCAAGCATTGACGGCGTTGCTGACACCGCAGAAACGCTGATATATTCAACGTCAGTTAGCGGCTGGGCGGAGACGGAAAACGCCAGCGGCGCAGCCAATAATGAAGCAATAAGTGTGGTAACTTTTAACATCGAGATTTCCAGTCGTGGGTTATTTCAATGGTGTTATAATACGTTACGCCTGACTAAAGCCTTTTCTTTCAGACGCCAGCATATTTGTCCTGGCGTATTTTTATGGTCTGACAGGCAAAAAAAAGCCCTGATTAACAGGGCTACATTATTTATGTTTTACTTAATGAGAGAGAAGAGATCGTTTAAAGACTCACTCATTGTAGGATGGGTAAATATCTGGTCGCGTAACACCGTATAAGGTAAATCTGCATCCATAACGGTTTTAACGATATTAATCATTTCATGAGAATCGACGCATAACAATGACACCCCTACAATACGCTGCGTATTCACGTCCACTACCGCTTTTAGTACGCCACGGGTATCGTTCATAACACGGGCGCGAGGGATCGCCGCCACCGGTAATGTTACCACCTGCACCGTTGCGCCGCTTGCCCGCGCTTGTTCTTCCGTCAGCCCGACACGAGAGAGCGGGGGCGTCATAAAGACGGAGTATGGAACGTTCTGGCGATCGCGGGTACTGCGTTTGCCATCTCCCAATAACCCGTCGCGTACAATACGAAAATCATCCAGTGAAATATAGGTAAACTGCAACCCTCCGGTAACATCGCCCATCGCCCAGATATTGTCCGCCGTGGTACGCAGGTAATCATCCACGATGATCCCGCCACGTTCGTTCACCGCCACGCCGGCGTTCTGCAACTGTAAGCCAGCCGTCGCCGGTTTTCGCCCCGACGCCACCAGCAGGGCATCCACAAGATGCGCGCCTTCCGGCGTTTCAACTTGTACCGCGCCCTCCTTTGAGGATACGGCCTGTACGTTGGCGTTTAAAATCAGCTCGACGCCCTTTTCCTGTAAAATACGGGTAATTGCCTGCGCGATATCCCGATCTTCACGAGGCAGGAATTGCGGCGCTGCTTCAAAGATAGTGACCTTCGTACCAAAGTTGGCGAACATTGAGGCAAATTCAAGGCCAATATAACCACCGCCTAAAATCCCCAGCCGCGCCGGACGCTGGCTCAGGCTGAGTAGCCCGGTGCTATCGAACACCCCTGCCGTCGTTGTTAAGCCCGTAATAGCCGGGATCACCGACTCTGCGCCAGTATTAATGAAGATCTTTTCCCCCCGTAACACCCGCTCGCCGTCCGCCTGAAATACCCGTAAGGTATGGTTATCAATAAACTCCGCCCTTCCCTCAATCACATCGACATTGTCCAGGTCGGCAAGATTATGAAAATTTTTGTCGCGTAAAAAATTTACGACCGCCGCTTTGCGTTGCATGGCGACAGAAAAATCGCCCTCACGTTCTGCGTCATGCACCAGCGTTTTCGTTGGAATACAGCCAATGTTGATGCAGGTTCCGCCGAACATACTGGCGGACTGTTCGATAATCGCCACGCGCCATCCCGTCTTCGCCAGAGTTGCCGCCAACGTTTTTCCTGCCTTGCCAAAACCAATAATGAGCGCCTGATACTGTGTCATCTTCTTTCTCCGCCAAATCACCATCTGTTTGTCAGGACAAGTATAAATAACGTCAAAAAAGACAGAGTTATCCGCAACGCGTCATTTTTTGTCTTATCGTCTAAATTGGCCCTTAGCAAAAACAAGAGTAGAAATGACATTGAGTCCGAAATATAGTGATCAGAGACAGAAATGGTTATCCCTATTTTTGAAAAAGAATCTGTTCTGGAGTCTATATGGATGCGCTTAGTCGGCTATTGACGCTTAACGCCCCTCAGGGCTCAATCGACAAGAATTGCCCGTTAGGCGGCGACTGGCAGTTGCCGCACGCCGCTGGCGAGCTATCGGTGATTCGCTGGCATACCGTTACGCAGGGCGAAGCGCAACTGGAAATGCCTACCGGCGACGCCATGACGCTTACGCCGGGAAAGGTGGTGATTCTGCCGCAAAACTCCGCCCACCGTTTGCGCCAGTCTGGCGAATCACCGACACATATCGTCTGCGGTAGTCTACGTCTGCACACGACGTCACGTTATTTCCTTACCGCGTTGCCGGAAGTGTTATGTCTTGCCCCGCCGCCGCATAGCCCCGCCAGTATCTGGATTAACGCCGCCATTTTGCTGTTACAGCAGGAGTCAGAACGCCATTTACCTGGCGCTGATGTCTTATACAGTCAGCAGTGCGCCACGCTGTTTACCCTCGCCGTTCGCGACTGGCTATCGCAGGCTGGCACGGCGAAAAGCGTGCTCAATTTATTACTGCATCCCCGGCTGGGCCGCGTGATCCTTCACATGCTGGAAACACCGGCGCATCCCTGGACGGTCGAAACGCTGGCGCAACGGGTACACATGTCGCGGGCGAGCTTCGCCCAGCTATTTCGCGACGTGTCCGCTACAACGCCCTTAGCCGTGTTAACAACGCTGCGCCTGCAAATCGCCGCCCAGACCCTGTCGCGTGAAGTGCTGCCGGTGATGGTGATTGCCGAGTCGGTAGGTTATGCGAGCGAATCTTCTTTTCACAAAGCTTTTGTCCGTGAATTCGGTTGTACACCAGGCGAGTACCGCAAACGGGTCAGCGCGCTCGGACGATAAACGTACGCTGAACCCGCCTGCAGTTTGACGCCGCAGGCGGGGTGCACACGTTATGCCGCAAGGCGACGATGCCTGCGCAGCCACATCAGCTTGTAGGCTGCCGGAATGATGAACAGCGACAGCAATGGCGCGGTAATACGGCTCATCACCTCAGAACCCGCGCCGGTCCCCCATAAAACAGGTAGCAGACCGGCGATAATCACCGCTACCGTCATGGCTTTTGGCCGCACCCGGAGCACCGCCCCGTGGTAAAGCGCCTCATCGAGTTTTTCTGCCGAAAAGGTGTTGGGAGCTTGCGCTTTGAAGGCCGCGCCTGCTGAATCACCGGCGATCCCATCATGCTGCGCAGAGCGATCAGTAATTTACTCTCTAATACGATGCGCTATACGCCGCCGGGTAAAACCATTACTCTTCGGATAAAAGAAGCGGACGACCAGATACATATTATTGTTGAAAACCCCGGTACGCCAATCGCGCCGGAACATTTGCCGTGCCTTTTCGATCGTTTTTATCGCGTTGATCCCTCCCGCCAGCGTAAAGGGGAAGGCAGCGGTATAGGCCTGGCAATTGTAAAATCCATCGTCATTGCGCATCAGGGAAAAGTTTCTGTCACCTCCGATACGCGCGCTACTCGTTTTATTTTGACATTACCCAAACACCTCCGTTGAACTGTAGCGATAGTGAAAGGCGCTATCACTAGCCAGCAAAATAATCTGATATAATCGTCATTATCCTGTCACGCGCCAGCCCCAACGACTGTTTTATTATTTCTCTTATTAACCCACACCGGAGAAATAAGATGAATAAGTTTACATCCCTTTTAGCTGTCGTTTTTTTATTTCAGCTGGTGTAAAAGCCGCAGAGAAAATGGAATCTCGCCAATTATCCGCCACGGCGCATGAGATGATGAATAACGGTGACGCCTTCGCACATCAGCAAATGGCTCAGACACAGAAAACCAGCGCCCCGGCTACTGTGGAAAATGCGACATCCTTTTCTGAAATGGACGACTATGAAAAAGCAATGGTCATCCATCAATCGATGAATAATGCCCATTCTTTCTCCCACGAGATCCAGGCTGAGGAGCACCATAAACAGATTAAACGCAATTAGTTATTTGCATATTAGCGTCACGTACTGCGGATGGCGCAACGTCGCCCCCGCAGAAGCTTACGGATTAACATAATTTTGAGAGGTTAAATAGCGCGCCCTGCAGGATTCGAACCTGCGACCCACGGCTTAGATGTTCCTGGAACTACCTGAGCTAACAACAAGTTATCCCATTACTACGGCGCTCACACTCGCCCCATCCTCGAAAAACATGCAAAGCCTTGCAAACCAATGCAAAGCTTTGTGTGTCCCGTTTTTGTCCCAAACTACTTAGCAATCAGCAATACCTATTGATCGGTAACAGCGATCAATTAACGAGCAAACAATAACTTTAAACTATCAAAGTTTACATTATTGATCGTTTATATCGATCAAAGCAATTTGTAGTGCTACACTCCAGACCTTTCCGAATCCGCTGATTTTCATAATGTTGAAGTTATTCGCTAAGTACACATCGATCGGTGTTCTTAACACGCTTATTCATTGGGGCGTATTTGCTTTTTGTGTGTATGGGATGCATACGCATCAGGCGCTGGCGAACTTTTCCGGTTTTGTTATCGCCGTATCGTTCAGCTTCTATGCCAATGCGCGCTTCACCTTTAACGCCAGCACCACCACGCTTCGCTACATGATGTACGTGGGATTTATGGGAACACTGAGCGCCGTTGTTGGCTGGATGGCTGACAAATGTTCCCTGCCGCCACTCCTTACTCTTGTCACCTTTTCAGCTATCAGCCTGATATGCGGATTCATTTATTCAAAGTTCATTGTCTTTAGGGATGCGAAATGAAAATCTCGTTAGTCGTTCCGGTCTTCAATGAAGAAGCCACGATACCTATTTTCTATAAAACGGTTCGCGAGTTTGAAGAGCTAAAACCGTATGAAGTTGAGATTGTTTTCATCAACGACGGAAGCAAAGATGCGACTGAATCAATAATTAACAAAATAGCTGCATCTGATCCGCTCGTTATTCCGCTTTCGTTTACGCGAAACTTCGGTAAAGAACCTGCTCTTTTCGCGGGTCTCGACCATGCAACCGGGGATACGGTCATTCCTATTGATGTCGATTTACAGGATCCGATAGAAGTTATCCCCCATCTCATTGAGAAGTGGCAGGCTGGCGCGGATATGGTGCTGGCTAAGCGCTCAGACCGCTCAACTGACGGGCGCATGAAGCGTAAGACAGCTGAATGGTTTTATAAGCTGCATAATAAAATCAGCAATCCGAAAATTGAAGAGAACGTTGGCGACTTTCGGTTAATGAGTCGTGAGGTTGTCGAAAATATTAAACAGATGCCAGAACGTAATCTGTTTATGAAAGGCGTTCTGTCATGGGTGGGCGGCAAGACTGATATAGTTGAATACGCCCGCGCTGAACGTGTTGCCGGCGATTCAAAATTCAATGGCTGGAAATTATGGAATCTGGCGCTGGAAGGAATAACTTCTTTCTCAACATTTCCGCTCCGCATATGGACTTATATTGGATTGTTTATTGCAGGTATGTCATTCCTTTACGGTGCATGGATGATTATTGATAAATTAATATTTGGAAATAATGTTCCTGGCTACCCGTCACTTCTTGTTTCTATACTTTTCCTGGGTGGCGTTCAATTGATAGGAATAGGTATTCTTGGAGAATATATTGGTAGAATTTACATAGAAACCAAAAAAAGACCTAAGTACATAATTAAGAATGAGAAGAAAAATGGTTAACAATAGATTAAAAATGGTAATTGCTATCCTTATAGTTTTCTCGTTGGTGTATTCAATAGGATTTATCACACCAATGAACTCTGATGACTATACTTATGCCCTAAGAGAGCTTTCGCTTTCTAGCGTAAAAATGCACTATTTGGGATGGAGCGGAAGGGTTGTGTCAGATACGATCAGCACATCTCTATTAAAGTTTTTCTCCCCGCATATTTACAATGCAATAAACTCAGCAGCGCTAACATTAATGGTGTTGTGCTGGACAATGATCCCAGCTACATTAACAAAGTCGTCACCGTCCCCATATGTGATGATTTTCTTATTTTTCTTATACTTCATTGCAAATCCAGCCCTCGGTCAAACTAACTTCTGGCTTGTTGGGTCAGCAAATTACTTATGGACCAACATGTTCATTGCCATTTATATACTAATTTCTATATATTTAAGCAATGGTAAAAAATCCAATTTAATACTCTTTGTATATGCCATATCATCGATATTTGCAGGTTGCTCAAATGAAAATACATCTCTTGTAGTTGTATTAATTTCTGTAGCATATTTCTTTATAATGAATAGAAATAAATATTTACTGATTGGCGTATTCGGATCTGCAATAGGCGCGGGGGTTCTCCTGCTGGCTCCGGGAAACCTATCCCGTGCGTCTACAATACAAGACTGGTACAATCAACCACTTGCATGGAGGGTTCTTGAGCACTTTTCAGAAAGGCTGCCATCAGCAATGGGGGCATATTGGCAGGTCTATATTGCATTTATAATACTACTAATCTCTGTAGTGTTATCAAGGAATAGTAGCAGCAAACTTATGTTTGGAAGCTTTTTATTCATACTGGGTGCAATTGCTGCAAATGTTGCGTTCCTTGCATCTCCTGCAATGCCCAGCAGGGCTCTCAATGGAGCACTCTGCTTTATGATTCTTTCGATTTCCTTTGTTGCTCATTCTGCATTTACGAAATTTAACAAGGCTTCCATTTATTTATCTGTTACTACATATGCAATGGCTTTTTTATATTTCATTCCATCATACATCCTCTATTACTCATCAATTAAATCAATAAGCAAACAAACGGAGATTAGGGAAGAAATAATAGACAGGGCGAAACATAACAAACAAGATCAAGCGATAATTCCTGATTATTACTTTCCACCGGTACTGCATGCAGGCCCAAGTCTTGATACGTTTAACAGTGAAGCAATGTCTAGATACTACGGGATTGATTTGAAAATAACTGCTCCAGGATTTTTCGACTATTCACGAGCCTTTAATTTCAAGCCTCTTAATATTAACGCAAAAATATGTAACAACGTTTATATAAAATCATTATGGATATATAAACAGCAAATGGATATTAAAACCTTTGTAATATTTGAGTTTAATAAGAATCCTGCTGATTCTCTTGATGAGAAGACAGCGATGTTCATTAGCTTTAAAACAAAGGATGGAAAAATTATAAATGCAGATGTCGACAAGAAGACATTCCAAATAGACGGAAGATGGCTTTCCGGGCGGGCGATTAACGACATAGATTCAAATGAATTAGAATCAATTACATCTGGGACATGGGACGTTAGAACAGGGGCGAGGACAAATGAGAATATTACGGAAATAATTAAATAACATTCATGTATAATTAATGTTCCCCGCCACCAATGGGTAACGGGCGGCGGGGATTCCTACATATCGTATGTCACAAATGCCCCATCAGGTTTCTTAGCAAGAAGTCGCAATGCACCATCAGTCCCAAAAAAGAACCCAACGGAGCCATAGTGCATTAATCCAGACTCCGGCAACTGACCAATACACGCAAGGATACGCATGTGCCCAAAGCCCATCCGGTTCAACTCCACCACAGATGCAGGAACACCGTCTTTTAGTGCGGATAAACTGCCCCCTACTGGTTTCACTACCGGGTAAAGGAACCTGACAATCTGCGGTCAATGTGAATCGCCACGGATTTAACAGACACCTCAGAGCCATTTAAGATGACTTAAAGAGAGGTGCCTATGAGCGGTAAACGTTATCCCGAAGAGTTTAAAATTGAAGCGGTAAGACAGGTTGTTGAGCGTGGCCATTCTGTTTCCAGCGTCGCAACACATCTCGATATTACTACCCACAGTCTTTACGCCAGGATAAAGAAGTACGGGTCGAACTCCTCCACCAATAAAGAAATAAAGAGCAGTCAGATGATCAGACCGAAATCCGCCGACTCCCGAAAGAGTTGAAGCGGGTTACTGACGAACGGGACATATTAAAAAAAGCCGCAATAGATTCAATTGGTCACTGCAACCATGAATGACAAAAGATAGAGTCCTGAATGCGCTTCTGATGGCCGTGTGGCGACGTAATCACCCGCTATGAATGGCAGTCGATCCTGAAATCGCACGGACTGGAGAGCAGAATGAGCCGTCGTGGCAACTGTCATGACAATGCGGTTGCAGAAAGCTTTTTCCAGCTACTGAAGCGTGAACGGATAAAGGAAAAGATCTACGGAACGAGAGACGAAGCCAGAAGCGATATTTTTGATTACATAGAAATGTTTTATAACAGTAGACGCCGGCATGGTTCGAGCGAGCAGATGCCACCGGCTGAATATGAAAACCTATATCATCAACGACTCAGAAGTGTCCAGGTTATCCGTGGTGATTCACAGATATGCTCACCTTGCGCCTAATCATTTAACGGAACACGCGAGGAAAATAGACGACATTTTTGGTGATGATGTCCCATATGAGAATTAAAGAGGCGTAACCAGTTGATATATAAGTGGCGCGCCCTGCAGGATTCGGACCTGCGACCCACGGCTTAGATGTTCCTGGAACTACCTGAGCTAACAACAAGTTATCCCATTACTACGGCGCTCACACTCGCCCCATCCTCGAAAAACATGCAAAGCCTTGCAAACCAATGCAAAGCTTTGTGTGTCCCGTTTTTGTCCCAAACTACTTAGCAATCAGCAATACCTATTGATCGGTAACAGCGATCAATTAACGAGCAAACAATAACTTTAAACTATCAAAGTTTACATTATTGATCGTTTATATCGATCAAAGCAATTTGTAGTGCTACACTCCAGACCTTTCCGAATCCGCTGATTTTCATAATGTTGAAGTTATTCGCTAAGTACACATCGATCGGTGTTCTTAACACGCTTATTCATTGGGGCGTATTTGCTTTTTGTGTGTATGGGATGCATACGCATCAGGCGCTGGCGAACTTTTCCGGTTTTGTTATCGCCGTATCGTTCAGCTTCTATGCCAATGCGCGTTTCACCTTTAATGCCACCACCACCACGCTTCGCTACATGATGTATGTGGGATTCATGGGAACACTGAGCGCTGTTGTTGGCTGGATGGCTGACCAATGTTCCTTGCCACCATTGATTACCCTTATCACTTTCTCGGCAATTAGCCTGGTATGCGGCTTTATCTATTCCAGATTCATTGTTTTCAGGGATATAAGATGAAAATCTCTCTTGTCGTTCCAGTTTTTAACGAAGAAGACACGATACCGATTTTCTATAAAACGGTACGTGAGTTTAATGAGCTAAAAGAATATGAAATTGAGATCGTTTTTATTAATGATGGTAGTAAAGATGCGACTGAATCAATAATTAACAAAATAGCCGCATCTGATCCGCTCGTTATTCCGCTTTCGTTTACGCGAAACTTCGGTAAAGAACCTGCTCTTTTCGCGGGTCTCGACCATGCAACCGGAGATGCGGTCATTCCTATTGATGTCGATTTACAGGATCCGATAGAAGTTATCCCTCATCTCATTGAGAAGTGGCAGGCTGGCGCGGATATGGTGCTGGCTAAGCGCTCAGACCGCTCAACTGATGGGAGGTTGAAGCGTAAGACAGCTGAGTGGTTTTATAAGCTGCACAATAAAATCAGCAATCCAAAAATCGAAGAAAATGTTGGCGACTTTCGGTTAATGAGCCGTGCGGTTGTCGAGAACATCAAACAAATGCCAGAACGCAACTTGTTTATGAAGGGTGTGCTCAGTTGGGTTGGCGGAAAAACGGATGTTGTTAAATATGCCCGTGCCGAACGCGTGGCCGGTGATTCGAAATTCAACGGCTGGAAATTATGGAACCTGGCGCTGGAGGGAATAACTTCTTTCTCAACATTTCCGCTCCGCATATGGACTTACATTGGATTGTTTATTGCAGGTATGTCATTCCTTTACGGTGCATGGATGATTATTGATAAATTAATATTTGGAAATAATGTTCCTGGCTACCCGTCTCTTCTTGTTTCTGTTCTTTTCCTGGGTGGCGTTCAATTGATAGGAATAGGTATTCTTGGAGAATATATTGGTAGAATTTACATAGAAACCAAACAGCGGCCTAAATACATATTAAAGCGTAAGGGTTTTAAAAGTGAAATTTAATAGTAATGACAGGATATTTATATCAATCTTTCTTGGATTGGCGATTATATATACATTTCCTTTATTGACACATCAATCATTTTTCGTTGATGACTTGGGTAGGTCTTTATATGGCGGGTTGGGTTGGTCAGGCAATGGTCGCCCACTTTCCGACTTTATTTTCTATATCATTAATTTTGGAACCCCAATTATAGATGCTTCTCCGCTACCTTTAATGCTAGGGATAGTTATTTTAGCATTGGCACTATCCTGCGTCAGGGAAAAGCTGTTTGGAGATGACTACATCACAGCATCTCTTTGTTTTATGATGATTTTGGCAAACCCATTCTTTATTGAAAATCTATCATATAGATATGATTCATTAACAATGTGCATGAGTGTGGCAATATCTATTATCTCATCGTATGTCGCTTATCAATACAAGCCTATAAATATCATAATATCATCCATTTTAACCATTGCATTCCTTAGTCTTTATCAGGCTGCGCTGAATACTTACGCAATATTCTTGTTGGCCTTTATAATTTCAGATGTGGTTAAGAAAAACTCAATTTCAAATATCACAAAAAATACAGCATCTTCTGTCGCTGGTTTAATAGTAGGATATTTTGCCTATTCTTACTTTATTGCAAAAAGACTTGTAACAGGTTCTTACAATATCGAACATAGTAAGATTATAGAGATAAACTCAAGTTTATTTGAAGGGATAATTTCTAACGTCTTATCATTTTATAGAATGTTTAGCACGATCTTGAATGGCGATAATTACTTAATCTACTACTCGCTATTCTTTGCGCTAATCATTTCTTTGATAGTCATAGTTTTAAAAGTAATCAAAAGAGATGAAAATAAGAAAACAAAGTTCTTGCTAGTAGTTTTAATTTTATTAGCATCAATGTTTTTCATCATTGGACCAATGATTTTTCTAAAATCACCAATATACGCACCGAGGGTATTGATTGGTATGGGTGGCTTTATGTTTTTTTGTTGCCTATGCGTATTCTATGCTTTTGAAGATAAGCAGTTAATATCAAGAATATATTTTTCTTTTATTCTTTTAATATCAACAATATTTTCTTATGGTGCTTACAATGCCATAAATGCACAGTTTCAGCTTGAGGAAAGCATTGTAAATAGAATATCTCAAGACATAGATTATCTTGGATTTGGAAGAGACAAGAAAAATATAAAATTCATTGGCACAGAACCGTATGCATCAATAAATGAAAACATAGTAATAAAGCATCCTTTAATGAGAGAGTTAATACCACGCATTATTAACAATAATTGGATGTGGTCAGAGGTGTTAATGCAAAGAAATGTGTTCTCCAGAAATTACAGACTATATGACAAAGAGGTGAAACTTGAAAATGGGTGGAAAAAATCTGGTAATAACGTATACGATATTGGTGTTGTAGGGGAAACCATAGTTGTTAGGTTTAATTAGCTATAGAACATTTACCATAAAATAAAAATGGGTGTTTACACCCATTTTTATTACATATCTAAAGTGTTGCTAAGGTTAATCTAACTAATTCTCCATTGGTTTTTTTCACTAAAGCCTTTAAAGAAGTAGAATTATTTTCCCAATATGGCAAAAAACATGAGGAATCCTTTATAAAATCATCTGACGCGATGTCAGGGACAAATGGTATCTCTGCCCCCCTGCAATCTTTGTGGTTAACTTTTAATGATACAGCGTCAGGTGTGTTACCTGAAATAGCAGTAAGTTGAGTCCACGCTGAGCCAGAACCGGGCCCCCCGTTAATGTGGGAGTACAATGCTCCGCTATCTAAGGTCTTTGATAACTTATGAATCCGCAGTTTAATCGCTGCGCTATCATAGCCGAAACTATTAGCGCGGATATTACCTAACCCTTCTTCTGCCAAATTAGCAACATTAATTCTAGAGGGGTCTACCATCCCGGTGATACCGCTTACGGTAGAGTTAGGGGCGTCTATGGTTAGACCCTGCCCATCGGTTGAGCGGATCCCAATTAAACGTAAACCGTTCACACGGCAAGCCCCAGATATATAAATCTGATTAGCCTGGAAATCCTTAGTATTGGTGTCAATTATGGCTATATTGGTAAATACTGATTCATGGGTGAGTAGGTACGCGCCAGAGCCAGCGCAATCTTCTACGGTAATATTAGACACATACATGCCCTTACCATCCATACCAAAACCTACACCTAACGCCCCGCGAACCAGAAGATTATCAATCAGGTGATTTAGGGGTAACTGATGCAGTGGGTATTGGGTTATAGGGTAGTCCCCAGGCCTGTCCAACTCCGGATTCATGTCAGTGTCAGCACCTAAATCGAATCCGTCCCATACGGGGTAAATAACGACCGAGTCGCGGAATTGCAGATTATAGTTGCGAGAGGTTGTCGAGCCCACAGTACCTTGCCAAGTTTTAACACCACTCTCCCCAGCGCGATATGAAGTAAACCCAATAACTCCACCATCACGTTCAAAGCCACCATTATTACGTAAAAATTGGGCGCTACTTACTGATCCATAGCTGGTTCGTCCGCCAATGACATAGTTACCCTTACCCCAATCGCCGCTAAGGTTTTCGAAGGTTATAATGCCATCTTTACCTCCGCTTGGATTATTGGCGTCTACCATCTTGCAGAAGTGACACCCTCTAAACAAAAAACCAGCCATTAGACCGCTAGCCCGATGAACTTCGACCCCTATACATTCTCTAATTTCTAACGTAGACGTTATGTTTTGCCCTTTTGCATTAGGTGGGAGTAACGTTTCTATTCCTGGGAATTTAACGTAATCGCTTACGGTTGGCTGATACCCATCGGTTTTCGATTGTTTTAAAGTGGCAACGACCGCTGCGGCATCCGTTAGCCACTGATTGTCATCCGTCCAAGGCTTGATAACCCATGGTGTTGTAGTGCTTTCCATAAAAACCCCGGCAATGCGGGAACCTTTGCCTAATTTCGTAAAAATAAGATTTCCATCTCCTATAAACTTAGCTTTACATTCTATAGTCAGAACCTTACCACCAAAATCAACTTTCTCTCCATTATAAAAATGATAATCAACATCGATAAGAAGGCCATCAACCGCAGCAGATGCTGCATCCTGCAATGTTGGATACTCTGATAATTTTACTGAATACTTAAATTTTTTATCAGCTTCTATTGAATATTGATCTGGATCGTACTTCAATACGTTAGCAATATAGTCAACCTGAGAACCATTGGCATCATAGATAGCCATGCTATGACCCTGAACGGTGACAATTTTCACCAGTTGGCCGTTGTATACGATTTTACCGGCTGCGTTGATAATTAGCGGCTGAGCAATCTGGACGTGAGAGCCATCCTCATTTTCAATGTATACGGGTATCTGATTGGCAGGATTAACCGGATCGGTATCAATCTGACCAATGTAAATTTTCCCATTAGCAACAGCTTTAAACGAACGGGATTCAGTGAAGATGGGACGAGGGTTAGAAACAACTACGTTTGCAGTGATATCTGTCATTTAATGTGCTCCAGATGCAAGGAATCGCCGCAGCGTGGCTACGGCAATGCGTCATTAAGACCACGGTGGTCTTATTGTGGATACAACCAGTAGATCATATGATGCCGATCCACTTACAAAAGTGAGGCATCAGAAATGGGAAGAGATGACCCGCAATTTAATCTGCGGCTACCTTACGAATTAAAGGAAAAGCTGAAACAGCGAGCTAAATCGAATGGCCGCTCACTGAATGCTGAATTAGTGCAGATAGTTACCGAAGCTATATCTAAACCATCTCCAGTATCAGGTTATCGCGACGAAGCAGAGCGCATTGCTGATGAGCAGTCCGAACTTGTTAAGAAGATGGTGTTTGATACGCTGAAGAGTTTGTACAAAAAACCCACCTGACGGTGGGTTAATTTTTGCATTTACCTGGGCCATATTGACTACTTATAAAATGAGATCAATATTTAATCACCCAATAACGGGTGTATGTTGAGGTATATCATGGCGAAAAAACCAGGTGAAAACACAGGAAAAAACGGCGGAATATACCAAGAAGTTGGCCCGCGCGGCGGTAAGAAAGACAATTTTGCCACCGTCAAGGACAACGAAAGGCTTCCACCAACAACAAAGCCAGGTCATGGCTGGGTATTAGATAAGCGAACTCCAGACAGCAAAAAGTAATAATCAAGCCGGGTCACTCCGGCTTTTTGATATGTCGCTCGCAGAACTCAACAAGCCTGCTCATTAAGTAGCAGTAAGTCTCGTTGGCTCTTCCTGATTCAACATCAACACCGACCCTTGAGCAGATATCGAATGCCATGTGAGCGCACTCATGGGCAATAGTAGATAGTTTGCCATTGAACACGCCTATCACATGCAAAACACCATTCTCGCTGCTCATTGTATGAGACGCTCCGTTGGCATCCGAGTCCTGCACGTCCACACCAAGTTTTTGATGCAGGCGTTGCCATTCTGGAAAGTCTCTACAAAACACAATTGTACCGCTCTCAAAGAGCGGAACGAGCATCTTTGGTACGTTTCCAATGTTAACTTTTTTCATGGTATCCTGCACAAAACTAAGGAGGTTGGCGTGTTAGAAATAATAGTATTCGTTCTTGGCATAGCCTGTTGCGCACTCTATGCAGAGTTAGTTGCCCTCAAGAAAAAGGTTAAGGCATTAGATCACCAATATGAAATTGATGCAAAAATTGAGCGATTAACGGAAGAGAATACACACTTAAAAAATTCCATAAGGACACTAACTGATGACAACTACAAACTGTCCAATGCACTGGCTAAGTGGGAAATAGTAAGTTATGAAAGAATGACGGACATGATTTTTTCGTCTTATATGGCTACAAAATCTCCTGAAACATCAGGAAAAGGAATAATTGCAGCTATTGAAAAGAGAATTAAATAGCCATCCATGGCGTTTAATCACTGCTGTGTTGCCTGGTTAGCCAGTAGCGGCCTTACAGCCGTAGCAGCCTGATTCAGTGCTCGCTCATATGCAGGCGTACCCGGCTTGGTGTTAGCCAGCCTGAGTAGCATATTTCTTACTGGCTTGCTCTCATACACCCTCATTGCCAGGCCATACCCGACTTCTGCTGCGAGTGACTTCCCTAAAGTAGGTATTGCCGCGCCTAACCTTACCGGATTTGCCAGCGCCTGCCCTGTCTGTGTGACAACATTTGCCGAGTCGGACCTGGCTGTTTGTCTCAGCACATCATGAAGCGCATCAAGTTCCTTCATGTGGCGGCTGCTGAAAATGGTGTTGTAAATCTCACCTCCTGATTGCGCTTTTAATTTGTTTACTTCGGTTATGAACTTAGCTGGAGAATCGCCAGTTTTTTCAGCAATCTTGCTGATGTATGCAGCTCGCATCGCATCCTTGCCTTTGCCATCCAGGGCGCTCCATATGCGTTTCACGTCTGAAGGTTTCCTGCTGTATACGACGCTATTAATTAGCTCAGGAGTAGCTTCATTGCTGGCCTTGTTGAGTTTGTTTGCGATGTTCTTGTTCAGAACCTTGTTATAGACATTTGCATAATCTGAATTGGCTTTCAGATATGCTGCCGCGTCCGACGCGCCAAGGCTTTTCCCAACGGCGTTTCGCAAATCACGACTCATTGCGTTCTCCACCATGATAGTGGCTGCCTTGGCCTGATTAGGGAATACCATCGAGTCACCCTGAACGTTAGAGCGAAACGCCGTTCTGTGCTGACGCAGAAGGTCAAATGTCATATCCAGATCGGTTGCCGGGTTGATGATTTCATCACGAAGGCTGCGCAAAGAAGACAAGAGGTTCTTATTCGCTGAAGAACCGAGCCTTTCTTGTCTTGCAATTGCTGTATTCAGCGCATTCATCGTGTTAGAGGTATCAATCGCTGCGTTTCCCATCTTGTTTGTAACATCGTTGATAACCGCCCCGGCTGCATCCTTTCTTCCTTTCAGCGTTCTGGTTAGGGACTGCACAACATCATCAGGATTGTATTCTCCAAAGCGGTCCAGATAATTACTTACCAGTTTGCTGCGGGTAGCGTATTGCTCTGCTCTCTTGCTGCCAGTGCCAAGGATTGCCCCTTCACCACCCTGAACCAACCCCTTTCCAAGGGCTCCCATTTCGTTAACCGGGCGTGCAATATCCGATGTCATGGGGGTTATACCCATGCTTTCTGCGGTATTGATTAGTTGCTTTGCTTCTGGCGCAATCGTTCCTTTTACCGCAGTTATGCCCCGCCCAATCCCTTTTGCTACAGCAGATAAAGCTCCCTGAGCGCCAAGGTTGATGGCGGCGTTCTTTGCAACGTTACCAGCAAAATCACCTTGCTGATTAGCGGCCTCAGCGACTGAACCGATAGCCATATTCCCCGCCACGCCAGCGCCGGGAACAAGATATCCACCAATTGTTTCGCCCGCCTGTGCGTAAGGGTCTGTTGGGCGATCAACTGGGCGATATACGTCATCCAGCACTTTCGGGCCGCCTAAACCCTGGCTGATAGCATTAATCAGGCTGGCGCCGCCCTGCAATACATCAAACGGGATATTTACGATCCCACGCCCAGCCTGCTCTGCAATCTGTCCTGCTGACTGGCCGCCAGTGAGGAAGTCACCAGCCCGTTGCATCAGGGATTGCTCAGGCTGCTGTGGTTCTTCCTGCTGTGATGATTGTTGCTGAGTTGTCGGCACCGGATACGCAGCATAGAAAGCCTGTTTAGCCTGCTCAGCCTGATCGCCTGCCTGAGGTGCAACCACTTCATTGAAGTATTGCTCCTGAGCCTGTGCCTTCTGTTCTGGTTCCAATGCCTGATATTGCTGAGAGGCAATAACGTCTTTCCATGCATTAGCCATTAATCACCCCATAGTGAAGAAAAGTTACTTCCAGCAGGAGATTGTTTCCCTGGCATATTCTGCACCGGCTCCTGATAATCAAACTGTTTTTTAACAGTGCTCAACTTGCTTTCAAGCTGATTTCTAATCTTTCCGATAGATTCACGAAAAGCCTTTTCACTCATTTTGGGGCTTAGGGCACCAACCGCATCGGATAATTTTTTACCCTCAGCATCTGAAAGAGCGCCCATCCCCTTCAGTGACTGCACCATAGGAAGGAAAGTTTGAGCTTTAAAGGTGTCGAGTCTTGCTTCAAAGTTAGCCGCATCAGAGCCAGGAACTGTCGGAAACGCTGAGCGAATGCCTACTGCTTTTGAAAGACCGGGGCTTTGCTCTATCTCGTTGAGAGAATCAAGCGCAGTGCTGAACGTATCAACAGCTCCCTGAGCGGCGGCCTGTCTGTCAGCGCGAGCTATTTCAGCCTTCTGACGAACATCAGCTTGCTTCTGCTTAAGCTCATCAAGTTTTATCTGGTTAGTCTCTCTGGCAATTTGACGATCGAGAACCTTATCCTGTAATTCGGCCCGCTGAATTTCACGCGATAGCTCCGCGTTCTTAGCGCTGATGTTTTGCCCGCGAACGGTGATATCTTGCCCGCGTTGCTGAAGAGCTTCTCCAGCCTGATTGCTGCGGATTGTTTCAGCCAGCCTGCCTCGGTCAATCTCACGGCCAACCATCTTATCCTGAACAGCAAACGCCTTTTCTGGCCCAAGCGCACCGAGAGACATCGTAGTCAACATGTGTGATAGCTGTTCTGGATTCTGTACTCCAGTCTGTATCATCCAGTCTGGATTAGCGCCAACACGGTTTAACCTGTCCTTGTTATCAGTAATGAATTTACTGTAGGATTCCGGCCCCTGAGAAAGAGCGACGTTAGCCTTCATAGCCAAATCGCCCATATCGTTACGCTGCTGCTCATTAAGACCGGAAAACGCCTGCTGTGCCTGCGCAACAAACGCCGGGTTTTCCTGAGCAAACTTAAACAGGCCAGACGGGTCGCCAGTAGCCCATGCGTTGGCATGAACCTGGTTGAATGCGTTTAGCGCTTTCTGTTGCTGTTCCTGCTTATAAATATCAGCAACGCCAGCCAGACCACGCAGCCCTGTTAAAGCCACATTATTAGCGCCTGAGCGAGCCAAATCATTGTTTTCGCGAATCAGGCCAAGCGTTGCGTTAATGTCGCTTGCCTTTGGTGCATTTTCATTTTGCGCGCCAATGCCAGCCAGAAAACCACCAGAATTAATACCCTGTTGCCACGTAGCCATTGATTACCCCTTAAAACAAAGAACCAAGCAGACCAATACCACCACCGATAGCCGCTCCCCATGGGGTTGACATTGACAAAGCATTGGCTATTCCACCACCTAACAATGCACCGGAGGCAGCACCACCAACAGCAGATTGCATAGCTGATGGCCTGTTGGCATTTGCCGCTGCAAGAGCCGCGCTTTGCTGTGAAATCTGGCTCATATTGTTGGCATATGTCTGTCCGGCGTTTGCCTGCCCCTGAAGCGCACCAAGACCAATATTTGCCAGGTTCTGATAGTTATTCATCTGACCTGACAGCCATTGCTGACCAAGTGTTGGGGCGATTGCTGCAAGCTGGTTACTGGTCGCTGTAGAACCCAGGCCACCTGTTGCTTCTGCCGCTGCCAGATTCTGATAGCGAGCCTGCCCTGCAAGGTCCTGGTATTGTTGGGAGTTATAGTAATTATTAAGCGCCTGCCCCTGACCTTCGAGAGACGATAAACCTTCAAGACTGCCGATATACTTATCTGCCAGAGGAGTAAACGGCTTCAGGTTGTTCATGATGGTGTTGAACTGCTGGTTTTGCAGGTCTGCGGCATACTTTTGCGCTTCTGCTGCATACTTTGCGCTTTTATCTGCGCCACCTTTTCCGCCTTTCCCAGGGAAAAGAGGTTCCTCACCGCGCAGTTTCCTGCCCAGCGTAAATGCATATAACATGTTTATCTCCCGTGATTCAGGAAGTCGATTAGTTCTTCGCGTGTGGCGGCGTAAAACGTCACGTCATCCACGCCTTTGAAGTATTTCTTGATGGTTCCCACACGCTTAAGGCCAATCATTGCGCAGTACATCTGACCGTGGCGAAATTTGCGTGCAGCAAATGATGTAACGCACTGAACGGTGGTATTGGTGAGAATGTATCGCCAGAACGCCAGTCCTATTTCCTTACTGAATCCGCGAATCTCAGGCAGGTACATGGCGTGGCAGTCAAAGGTCAGCGGCTGAATCTCGTTGTAATACACGATGCCACCGAACTGACCATGTACGTTCACTTCGAAATAGCGGCACTCAGGCTTGTAGTCGTATCCGTCACCGTTGTTGCTTCCGGCAATGATGTCGGGATGGTTGCCGACCATTTCTATCAGGTCGATGTTTCGGGTGGGAGTGAATGTAATCATCAGTTGATTAATCCATGAGTACGTATTGCATCTTCGAGAGCTTTGATACGCTGTCGCGCCTGCTGCAATCCGGTAGCCATAGCTGATACCTCAGACTGCGTATATGTGGCACTGACCGTGTATGCCTGGTTAGCGTTGAATGCACCGAGAAGTGCTGTTCCGGTTGCTGCTGTCCATCCTGCCTGTCGCGCACCGATAACTTTAGTGCCGCCAACTGAATAGGACGTTGTCACGTTGAGAGGTGACGCCAGCGATTGAGAAGCAGTTGCTGACTTCGATACGTAATCAGCCTGCAATGAAGAAATAGTGCTTTCAGCAGCCGTAACCCTACCATCAAGAGCACTGACATCAGCCTGCAAGGTGACTATTTTGCCTTCAGCCGTGGTTAGTCTGACATCCAGTACCGCAATTGCATTGGCATTTGCAGTAATACGTATTTCATGGTCGTCTACGTCAATGCGTAACTGTTGAATTCTCTCTTCGTGGTCTGCAAGCTCAACATCCTGCTCATCGTTCTTTACCTGCGCGTCATAGGCGCCTTGCCCTGCTTCGTTTGCCTTTCCCGCAATAGCGCCAACGTCAGTCCCCTGCGCGATTACGTAGAGCAGATAGGACCGGCTGAAGACGTTGCGTGGGAGGATTGAGGCATCAAGACGAGGAGCCTGAATGATGACGGGATTATTAAGTGACGGGTCTGCCATATTTTACTCCAGACGAATTTGACACCCGGATAGTGTTACTGGTGATTTGGTGATTACCCGCAGTTTGAATCCAATTAATCGACGAATGCGCCCAACACGTTTCCAGATAACACGCTTGTCGTACACAAACGGCTCATTTTGTTCAATCATCTGTTCGCGACCGTAATTGATTCCGTCTGTGGTTGCAGACAGAAACAGTCGGTCAGCATATTGAGCAACACCAGTGGATGATTCAACCTCAAGGTCGAAGCATCTGGCGTTATCTGCCTTGAAGAGGGGTGTAAACAGCAGATGTTCTTGCTGCTTGTCGTACTGACTACTAATGTCGAATTGCAACTGCCCTGTCACTGCTTCTGATTTATCGCCGCACGTTATCTGGTTGCCTTCGTACATGAAGTCGATGGCGCGATAAACATCGTCGTATAAACCTGTTTTCAGTACGCACCATTGCGGCCCGTTCTGGCTTGATGAGGCATCGTAAACCAGCACATGACGCGGGAGATGAATAATTAGAAGCTCATGAGAATCGAAGCGCAAAGTTTCCATTATACCCGTCGCCAGTTCTTCAGCTGTGTATGAGCGGATAATCTTCTCAATACTGGCGGTCGCAATTGGTGAAGCCTGCCCTAACCCGATGATGTAGACGGAAGGTGCGCCAGTAGCCGGATGACTGATAAAGGCGTATGAATCAGCGAACGGCGTTTTGCAGTATGTTCCGGCAATACCCTTCTGCACCATTAGAGATGGCTGAGCAACGTAAAGCGCTGCGCCTGCTGTGGTTGTTCCGGTAAGCGAGAAATACTCTATCGTCGACGAGCCAAAGCAGACGATGTAATCTCGCCATGAACCTATCCCAATTATCCCGTCCGGCTGCGATTCTGCGCGATATTCTGCACTGTAGCGGTCAGGATGCGATTCATCTTCGAGGTCAGTGATAAACCATGAATCAGTGCCGTCTTTTGACCACGCATAACGCCCACGTAAGCGCGTAATGTCGCGCACTGAACCTAACTCATATTGCGTGAATCCGCTGTCTGCAGGCCAGTTTGAGACGGTTTTAACCGTGCCATCATAGCGGTACTCGACCAGTTGACCATTAACGCCTACCGCCTGTGATGTCCGACCATGTGCCATTGATACGCGACCGCTTCCGGCTACATCACCTACTACGGTTTCCCCTTTGTAGAGCTTACTGCCTAAAACGCGATATACAGCGTTCTGAGCGGTGTTGTATTCAACACCACGCGATATACCATTTACATCGTTGCGCTTCGCTATGCCGGGGAATGAGCGTAAATAACCCGATGAGTTGAGGACTTCTTTCGGTGTGGCCAACATATTGATTGGTAGGTAATCAATGTAGTCGGCATTCTTGAAGTCTTTACCCATTCCCTTCATCATGGGGAGTTGTTGAATCGGCATTCTGCTCTCCGGGGAAATAATGCCATTCGTTCAGATTGGCGAAACTATTACCGCTGCCTGTTGGCATGCGTGACGGGTAAGGAGCTCTTTTTGCTCTGGCGATGGCGGTCTGCTTATAGAGAAGCTCCTTCCCATATTTAGCGGTTGCGATAATTTTGGCGGTAGCCTCAAGCGCATAATCCGGAGCAATTCTGCAAGCCAGATTGTGGAATACTGCGCTGATTGCGCTTGAGCGAAGACCGTGGTCGTCACCTTCGGCTGGCGGGTTATCATCATCTGAGAATACATACCCGGTAACAATGCCTTTCCCGTCCTGATACCACTCAGCCATCATCGCTTCAAGGTCATCTACGGCATCCTGCATAGACTGTGGCTCAACATCAGTGAGAGTTGCATCTGATGCTACACCAAGCTTACGCAGCGCCGCCCTGACCAGATCGCCTTTAGTCTTTATCTGCATCGCTTTCCGCCTTAGGCTTTGGTCCTGGCTTTTTGCGTTCTTTGGTTGCCGGTTCTTTCGGTCGCAGGCTTAGCAGACGATTCAACACATCATCTGCCGTGTGGCCGTCCCATTCCTTGCCAAACTCAATTTCCGTGCCTTTAGGCAGATGTTCAATTTCACTCGCTGGGAGGTGGTATGTTACCGCGCCTTCTGGGGTGTCGATGCCAGCTAACACCCATCCATCCCATTGCTCGCCGTCATGATGCTGAAAGCTCCACCATGCGCTTTCGCGGAAGGCATTCATTAGTGTTGAAAACAGGCGCACTCGATGTGCATATAGTTCGTTAAAGGTGTGGTATCCATCAGATACTTCACCCATGTCTTTCTTGACCACGCCTGAATCGCCGATTGGCTCGTCATTAGTCTCCGGCACCTCATTTGGATGCCTAACCCAACCATCGGCAAGGTGATCTTCTACGTCGCCGTCATCGACAACTTTAACCTGAACTTCCTTGCCCCATACCTTCGTTCCACGACCCTGCTTATATAGCATTACACCCATGTGTCACCTCAAATAAGAAAGGGGCCGAAGCCCCTGTTAGTTACGCAGTCTGACCAGGCAGGCCAACACCGATTGCTTCCGGTCGTGTCGCGTTTACGCCGTACCACAGCGCAATACGGCACAGGCCGGACAGGGTGGAAATATCCCCCTGCGTAGCGAAGATACCGTTCAGGCCGACATCCGGGATGCTGAATGAGGTAGTTTTCATACCTGCAAAAAGCTCATGGTTGGCCGGAATCGGCTGAGACACAATACGGATGGCGTCATCAGCCCAGAACACGTTGGTACGGGCATCCTTAACGTTCAGGATGTTCACCGCCATTGCATCAGCCAGTGAGGTGTTAACGTTAGCGTAGGCGCGTTGCTCAGGAGAAAGAGAAACATCATCCAGTGCTACAGGCTTCGGCGTGATTTCAACGTGAGTACCATCAACAACGCGAACTACGGAGAAAGTCGCGTCCTGCGCCAGTACGTTCTTAGCCATCTGACCAAGGAACTTCACGCCAGTAAACGAAATTTTGTCGCCGCGTTTCAGGCCGGTAGTTGCAGACAGGGTGACGGTAGCAAAACGGTTATCAACGTTAACTTTGTTGCCATCGTTATCCAGTTGCCATGCGACAGGCTTGAAGGACTGCGCACCGGATACAGTGATGCCAGTTGCAGTAGATTTGGTCAGCACAGGAAGTTTCGGAGAGCGCAGGACATCATCGAAGCCAGCAACCTGACGCTGGATAGTGCCATCGCGGTACGCTTCTTCAGGAATGCGCCCAAAGATATCGCGCTTAGTCAGGTCATAACCCGCCTTTTTGTAGTCCTGCGGGTTGAAGAAGTACGATGTCCCCATGTCGCGGTTAAGTTCGCGGGAGAACATCAGTTCTTCTGCATCGGCCACAAAGTTCCATGCGTCTGCGGTATTAGTGCCGATAGCATCCGGCGAAGTGATAACCAATGACCCCATCTCGGCGGCCATGTTTGCGACTTTCAGCTCAACGTTATTCGCCAGCTTGCGAGCGGCGGACTGGATGCGGTGACGATACGCAGTCTCGTCTCGCAAGTCATCTGCGCGTAACTGGAAGAAGTCGTTATCCGGCTCTCCCATGTTTACCGCGACGTTAAGCTCCAGTAACCCTGTCGCTTTATCAGTTAAATCCCAACCCTCCTGAGTGGGGGACTCCTGCTCTACAGGCATCCAGATGGTATTGCTGGAGCGCTGCATAGAAGAAGCAGGCGGGGTGTATTTCTTGGCTTTCTGCGCCATTGGAGTGATTGCGGAGATGGTGTCAATAATCTCATCCACCGCCAGTGTAACAATTTGACCTTCGTTCAAAGCCATTATCGGATTCCTTTAAGTTTTGCCTTTAGCTTGCGGTAGGTTTCCACATCGCCCTTGCTCGCAGCTGCATCCATCTGTTTACGAATGGCATCTTTATTTGCTGCGCTGACATCACCGGTAATCGGCTGGTCAGCAGGGGGGGCGGAAGAGATTTGTTTACCGCGAGGCTTGAGAGTTAAGCGTTCGGATAGTCGAGTTAGTTCAATCAGCGCGGACTGCCCATCCATCGCCAGTAACTGGCGGGCTTTCTCCGGGTTTGCACCCAGGTGATACATGAGCGCGGCGGACTTCTCCGGGAACAGGCGCATAATGTCGGCCCCAACCGCAGGCGGAACCAGTTGCATAAATGCGTCTTCTTTCTCCTGATAGTCAGGGATATTGAGCTTTTCCGCCGCGTCATAGTGTTTGCGGGCAGCTTCGACGTATTGCGCTGATTGCTGGGTAAACTCCTGAGTCTTGCGGCCCTGTTCTGCTACGGCATTGCTGCGGGCGTCCTGCGCTTTCATTAGCCATTCGGTATTAGCAGCATTGAAAGCGGCAAGCGCACGGCTGTTGTCATAGTCATATTTGGCCAGGCCTTCTTCTGACAGATAGGCATTAATATCCGGCTGAGGTGGAAGGTCAGGGTTTACCCGTAAACTCTCCGGCAATTCTCCGCGTTTAACTGCTTCCATCTGCTGCTCAAGCTCGCGCTGTCGTTTGCGCTCGATGCGGCGGCGGGCGAATTCTGCGTTCTTTGCCGGGTCTTGTTTTGGTGCTGTCTCATCGTCCTTCAGGACAATCTCAAAGCCCTCTTCCTGACCTGCATTGTCGTTGGCATTATCGACAACTAAGCTATCAGCAGATGCCGCTGCATAATCGCCGGACAGGGTTAAGTCTTCAGTTGCCTGAATTTCGGTGGTTGGTTCCATGATTAACTCTCTCTTATTGAGGTGTCTCGGCTACACTGCCGGAAGGTTGATTTTGTCTCTGCGATTGCAGGATATTGGCAATGTCCATTCGCTGCTTGTGCGTCTGTTCATTGCCTTTAAGGAGTAACTCAGCATTTGCGCGAGCGTCTTCGCTGCGGTCCTGCTGGAATGAAGCAACGGTTTTGAGGAACTCTCTAAACTCGGACTGTTTATTGAGATCCATATTGTTGAATATTTCTGCGATTTTCGCAGCGTTAAGTTGGTTTTGAGCTTCGACTTTAGCCGCGTCGATTTGAAGAGATAGCGTCTGATTCTGCGCTTTAGCCAGTTCAGCCTGACCTTGCAACAGCACACCCTGCGCCTGAACCATTGCCGGGTCTTGCTGTCCTTGTTTGGCCTGCTGCGCTTCGACAAACCATTGCTGCTCTTCAGGTGTTTCCGGCTTCTTAACGCCCATCTGAATAAGTTGCTTATTGGCATAGTCACGCATCATCTCGACACCTTTACCATCAAGCAGGGTGAAGTACTGAAGCAACAGCAGTTGATATTCTGGCGTTCCCTGTGGCGTCTTGCCGAGCAACTCAAGAATTTCTGCGCGGTTTTGCTGCTTCATGGACTGGAATGATGGTCCAACATCCGTGTAGCATTCATAGCGCCCCCTGATATCGTTCAGTACCTGCCGCTCACCAGTGGCAAGGTCAACAACCTCATCCATTAGCTGAACCTCTTTTTCACTGCCATCCTCAAGGGTGATTGTCACGTTGCGAGGAACATCGTAGATGTCATTAACTATCGACTGGTAAATCTCACCGTCACGGCGCATAGCGGTAGCCAGATTATCCTGAAACACGTATGTCTCAAGGTCAGCCCGCATATTGAGTTGGTTTACGGTATCGAATGCAACCTGATTACCATTAACCGACCCAGCATCTACACCAAGAGTGGCAACCTCTTTTACTGCGCTGGTTGCAGCTTCCAGCATATAGGCATTGGCCTGTGGAACTTCCGGATTTTCATAGTATGCCAGCGGCTGAGTTGGCATTTCTCCGTTGTTCTCATCCGTGCGATTGAGCAGGTAATACGGGTAATCGTCGTTACCGTCATACATATGCTCAAAGCCTGCAATCTGTTCAGGCCAGAAGAACGGCTTCTTCTTCGGAGTACGGGCCACGATGTCGGCGTTGAACGACATAATCATGTTGCGCAGACGCTGACCGTCTTTTGTCAGGCGGACGACACCCTCATACACTTCTTTATCTTCAACGAAGCCCCACTCGCCGAATACCGGAACAATGGGGATATGTTCGCCAGCAATGAGCTGCTTGTCTTTGAGTACAGCGGTGCAGGTGATAATTGATTTGTATACCCGGCGACGCTTAATCTGGCGCTCTGCAATTTTGATAAATCCACTATCAGCCAGGTCGTCGATGACGTCTTTAATATCGCGCTTAAAGTAGCTTACCGGCTCACCCGTAACCGGGTCTTGGTAGATAAACGCCGTCTCTTTCTTCTCGACCACTTCGTAAAACTCAGCGATCTGAATTGTGTCCTGCGTCAGCCATGGAAATACCCAATCGTTGGGGTTCTGGAATGATGGAATATCATCAGCATCGAGGTCGTATTTTTCTGCGAAATCCTCCCAACCATTCTGGCTCATTGAGTGGATAACTGTGCAGTGACGGGCGTCAGACTTGTCCATCAGTTTGCTGTTGCTGTCCCAGATAACATGGGAGCAGGCACTATGGATAGGCTCTCGACGGATAACCTGATTGTTGCTCGTCGAACTTTGATCTTCGTAGTCAGTGACCAGACGCCACGCACCTACGCCAGATTCAATCTGCTCACGAACAGCGACGTTGACCGCGATTTTTGCCGTATTGTGTCGCATGTCTGTGCGATACATGCCCATTAGCACATCAGCAGCGTCAGGACTTGCTCCATCCTTTGGACGATACAGAACATCAACAGGGTTCTGACGCATCTCAGAAACGAGCTTGCGCACCACTGGACGTACAACATCGAACTGCCCGCGATACTGCAGGGTTGTGTATTGTGATAGCCAGTCATCCCACTGAGATACGCGGGAGAAGAAGAGATCATTCTTGGCCTCCCTTCTGGCTTCATCGCTGGCTGTCCAGTCCGCATCAAAGCGCGACAGGATACTCTCCAGCCTGTTTTCATTGTCGGCCATTATCGTCCTCTGCGTACTGGTCTAATCGGTGCGGGGATTTTCTTTTCTTTCGGATTTCTGATATCGCGCATCATCCTGGCGAAGCGGCGCATCATGTAGCCGTAGCGAGTAGCATCGAGCACATCATCGTTGGTCTTGACAATCTTGCCGTTCTCATCGCGATGATATAGGCGGAACTCTTCAAAAAATGGTTCGCATGTGTTGAATACTTTGAATCTTCCTTCAAGCATCAGGTCACGAAGTTCACTAATGCCTGACTCTACTGAGTTACCGCCATCCGAGAACGTTGCGTGTTCGGGAAGCATAGAGAACCCGGCGTCCGCATATTGGGTTTTAAGTTGCTCACCACCGCCCTTTTCGTGTTGGTGACCGTCATGAGGCCACGCGACAGGTATTTTGTTAGCCCACGACTTAACAGCACCCCATGCCTGAACGGCAGTGTTCTCTGATTTCTTCCATACACGCGCCAGATAGAAAACATCTGCGTCTTTGTCCCACCAAAGCTGAATGTGAGCTTGCGGGTGGTTCCAGCCGAAGTCCTGAGCGTCGATAACATAGAAGTGATCGGGACACTCAAACGGCTGGCACTTAATCGCCTCTTCCGGTATCTGGAATATTCGACCGCTACCCATCGTAGGAATACCGCGAGCACGCGCCTCTCTCTCATGCTCAGGATAGGATGCGATGATTTGCTCTTTCTGCTCGTCGGTGTAGTGCTCAGCGTCATAGATGGTCATGTTGACCACTTTCTGCGACTTACTGGGATTCTTCAGGAACTTGGTAACAACGTCAGACATCCCCATCAGCGGGGTAAACGTCAGAATTGAGAATTGCCCGTATTTGTTGGTACGGGTAAGACCTTCGCCATAGATGCTATATGGCGGCTCTTCGTCAAACCAAACGCCGTGAATTGTGTCGCCCTGCCAGCGGGCGCGGCCCTGTGAGTAAGGCTTGAAGTAGCATATTGAGATGCCATCTTCGACGCCTTCTGGCGTGTGGTGCTTAACAAGAAGGTGATCAACAAGATTAGGGAAGAATGGTGACTTCTTCCAGCTAATGATGTCCTCTTTCGGGATTGACCCATAGCCAGGTTCATCATTCTCTTCGATACGACCGCACAGGATGCGTTGAGTCGTTTTGGTTACAGTCTCGTTTGTTTCACCGCCAATCCAGAAGACAACTGGCTCATAGAAACGCTTACCTTTCCACTCTCCGCCATATTTACCATCAGCCGGATAACCTTTCGTTCCTGGGTATCGCCCGGTAAGGTGAAACGCGACTTCAGCAGCGCCAGTAAATGACTTACCAAGCTGGTTACCAGCCATAAAACATCGCTCTGGATAGTCATGACCTGCGTCGATGAACTCACGCTGTTTGCTGTATGGCGCAAACTCATATAGCAAGTGTGTATTTCGGTAGTTCTCTTCTTCTTCGAGTAGCTCGAGCAATTCGATTTGCTCTTCGTCGCTCAGGCTATCAAGAATCGCGTCCAGTTCCACGGTTGAATAGCTCCTTGATACGAGAGCGGCGCTTATCGCGATCTCCCTTATCAGGTGTCACGTCTTCAACTTGCGACTGCTCTTTGAGGCCCAAATCGCGGGCGATGATGTTAGCGTTGAGAAGATCAGCGGCTGCGCCGGAGAATTTTTGGTCGTAGATGATTTGCTCTGCTCGCGTAACGACCTCAGATAAGTCTTCTCTCACCCTGTATTGTCGCCATGTCTCAAGCGTCACATCGAGGAATAGCGTTAGCCCTGTGATGGTCATCGCCCTCATCTTGGCGATAGGCTCTTGTGTAACTTCTCCTTGATATGAGAAAGCCTTCATCTCCCATAGTGGGTTAGCCTCCACCCACTCGAAGTATTCACAACAAGCAGCCCACAGCGCCTCAGGCGACTCGAATTTCGGGTTACGCCCATGACTACTGCGGGCCTCCCAGAATCGGTTGCCCTTTGGTGCTGCCATAAGTTAACCTCCTGATGTTGTTGCGATAGTCACGTTAGCAGAACCATCGAATGACGTTGAACCTGTGACAGCGCCGGTTAGTGTGATAGTGCGAGCAGTAGATAACTTATCCGCCGTCTCTGCATTCGTTACTGAACCGCTTGCAGAAGTGTACTTAGCTTCAAATGCTGTCTTGCTCATATAGAGCAGCTCGCCGTACTGGCTCCGGAACAGGTATCCGCCAACCTCTGGCTTGAATACGGCTACTGTTTGCGCTGACATGTACTGGTCAGCATACGGGCCGTCGAATTCTGCGTTTGCACTTCCGTCATTAGCGTATTTGATAGCTTTAATCGGAAGAGCAGACACATATACACCGTCAGCATCTTTGTAGAGAGGCCATGATGGCGTGAAGTTTGGGTTTGCCATTACTTGGCTCCTTCTTTTTCTGGTTCATGAAAGAACGGCAGGAAGTGACTGAACATTCTGTCAAGCATGTAGCAGTAGGTTTCGTTTGCGTCGCCAGGATGAGTGGTTACACCAACATCTCGGCAGACATAAAATGCGACGTGAGCACATTCATGAACCAGTGTGGCAGCATTTCCATTGAATACCCCAAGCAGGTAAAGGTTCTCGCCTGTTTCGGTATTGCAATATGACTGTGTTGCCCCCGCCAGCACCTCATTCCCGCCGCTATCAACTCCAAGATGAATACAAGCCTGATCCCACTCTTCCTTTGAACGACACAGGTAGACATTGGCGCTATGGAACAATGGCACGAAGAACCGGGGAAGTTTAGGCCACTTCGTCTTTGCCATTCGTTATGCTCCGGTAGTGAACAGGTCTAACGCTTCCTTCGATTTACGCACCGCTTCGATAGTGCGGGTCGTGATATCAGAATTAGCGCCGCCTGACTGAAAGTGAATTTTGAATAGCTCAAGCTTCAGTTCGTCCGTGCCGATGAATTGAAATGCTTCTTCTGCGGCTGCGTTCTGGTTCATGACCAGTTTGTAAATCTCTAACTGGAATTTCTGTTCTTCAGTCATGGGAATAATCTCTGCCATTTGTTGGCTCCGTTTATCCGTTAAAAGGGATATCAGTTAAGTTATCCCGTGTAGGGCATAAGCCATTGTCGAGACCACTCATTGAATGGTCTCTGCAATAACCGATGTCTTTCCATCAGTCCGCCACCGCAAAGAATCTTTTTTGCCATAAGGCAGGAGGTTCATCTTTCAGTGGCTGCCAGTGTTATTTCCCCACTTACTGGCTTGGGTTGTTTCGCGGTACTGCCGTAATGTACAAACTGGATTAACCAGCAGGAATCACACCATGCCGGGCAAATACATTTGCACTTCATTTGCCGCTCTCTCACGTGCAACATGAAGCAATCTTTTTCGCCCACCAACGCCCCACTTAGCCATTTGGCTTGCGCACTGGCTTATCGCTTTGGTTTCAGTGTTGATGATGTGATCGATTCTATTCAGACGGGACATTGCTCCAACGCCGAGACGGACAACCGTTTTGAAAACTTCATAAACTTCGATTTCAAATTCCGGCTTAATCCATGCTGCATATCTGATTGCCAGTAGTTCAACACCCCACACACCAGAATCAACCCCACCTTTTATTACTTTAAGTGGTTGAATTTCTTTCAAAGCTCTTTTTTGAGCTTTGGCTTTTAGTGCTGAAATGAACCGTTTAATCTGTGCACTCCTCAGAAAATTACTGGGGCGTTGAGATTCAGTTGCCTCGCCATTTGCAACTGCTGCTGCATGAAGATCGTTTAAGTTGTATCGTCCGTCTTCATCAACACGAACGGACACACCATTGACCATAACTGTTGGGTACTTCATCAGTGATCACCTTTAAGTGATGAACCTTGTCACACAGGATTCCGGCCCACAGAAAGGCACCGATCACCAAACCGGCATCCTCAAGGGTCATCCTGAAAGGTTCTGTGTTCAGAAGTCGCGCGTGTGAAGCGCATTTACTGCGGATATAAAAATGCCCCGCATTACGAGGCATTTTCATGAAAGTCACTTGTCAAATTTCTATGTGATGGAAATTATTTCAGGCATTGCGTCCTGATGTACTCCTGAAGCGTTCTCAGTGCTGCTTGGTCGCTGATGATTCCGTCCCGGATACCGAGAACGTTTCGTCCAGCAACTGGAGAGAGTTCGACGGTGGCATCATTGCCCATGCCGGAGGCGCTGGAGGTTTCGGCTGAGGATGACACAGGGCATTTTCCTTTGACGAGCACCCGACCACCATTATCAAGCTTGCGCCGAAGAGCATCATTTTCAGCTTTCGCATCAGCGAGTTCCTTTGTATATCTTGCATCGAGGGCAGCAACGTCACGCTGACGCTTCGTCATATCGGTAATTGTCGCGTTCGCCAGTGTCAGCTTATGAGTAACAGTGTCGCGCTGCTCTTTGTAGGTGATGGCGTTATCACGGTAATGATTTGCCAGCCGACCGGAAACAATTAGCGAGACGAGCAACAGGCCAACAAACACCGTTTTCCAGTTGAGCATCATGACAGGAACAGCGCTCTTTCTCGCCGCCTCCTAGGAAGGAGAATATCAGGGTCCTTACCAGCTTTTTTCCATAACAGGAAAGCATCTGCTGCTGCCTGGTAATTCTTTAAATTCAACTGGCGCAGAACGGTAGATCCAGCAAATGCTGATTTACCTATATTGAATATAAGGCTACATAGTGCATCATACTGGTTCTGATTCAGCGTGACGCGAACAAGACTACTTATAGCATCTTCAACCCACTGCAAATCCTCTTTAAGCAGTTCAGACGATTTTTCGGATGTGATTGTCATCCCTGATACGACAGGATTACCATCCACTTTTCCGGTATGTCCAACCCCAATGGTTGGTATCCCCCTGCTATCTGGATAGGCTTTTAGTCTTTCGCCTTCTTCACGTTTTAATCTGGTGATTCCGTTACTGCTGATTTGCATCATCGACTCCGGCTTTTTTAGCAGCGAAGCGTTTGATTAGCGAACCAATCGAGTCTGTGCCGATATAGCCGATAAATACACTCGCTATGTAAGCAAGATTGCTACTCAGCCCGGCGAAGACTAAAAGGTCACGAATGAACCAGGCGATAATGGCGCACATCGTTGCGTCTATTAGTGTTTTCTTAAACGCACCGCCATTATACCGACCGCGAAGGTACGCCATTGCAAACGCAAGGATTGCCCCGATGCCCTGTTCCTTTGCCGCCATCATGGCGGTTAACAGATCATGTTTTTCTGGCATCTTTTTCATGTCTTACCTCACGACCGTGAGGATTTGTTCAATGTTATGAATTGGTTGATATTGGAAAGAACAAATCCAGGATACAGTGATTAGTAACGTGGTTTGTTCGTGACTAAAGGCATGAGCAAATCAGGCAGGAGGCTGTTAGCGCAGTCTCTTGCCGCCCATTTTCACGAATCCCAGCCATAGCGCTGGGTTTTCTTTTGTGTAAAACGCCCTACCCCGTCGCCACGAATGAGCAAGGGTATCTGGATGTGTTCTGGTGATTGGTGATAGGGCGCTTTCAGAAATGTCGTGCAAATAAAAAAGCCGCCGCAGCGACTTAAGACTCACTAACGGCAGCTTATTCGCTTATGATTGCTCATTTGCTCATGGATGTCAACACAATCTATGCAACATGTTTAATTTTATCCACACGTTTACGACTATTGAAGGCATTTAGCATCGGTTGATAAAGCATGAACAGGGATGCCTTGAGTACGTCATCTACTTCTCTCCGACAGGTAATAAGAGATGGCTTGCGCATCCTTTCTCCGCCGCGGCCTGACATTTTGCGGGGACTTGCAGTCTTGTGATAGTAGGATGATATGGCGTACTTAGAGGAACCATGTGCGTAATAGCTAAGCAGAATGCCAAAAGCCTTTGTGTCGATGCGCATAACGGAATCTACGACCTGAGAAATCAACATTCCGTCATCATCATTGCACATTGGCCTTGTCATCACTCTTGATGGTTCTACCCTCTCCATAAACTGCGCTATAACGCTGCTCATGCGTTTTTCGAGTCTTCCTGAATAAACCCATGCCCCCCATAGCTCAAGCCACCCATTAAGCCAGTCATGCTGCTCTTTAGTGAGGTTCAATTCTCGTATACTCATGCAGCATTGCCTCCCGACTGCTTGTTCAATCCAAGCCGGTTCACCAGTTCACGCTGCTGTTTGGCCTGGTTAATGCTGGTTACGGTCATAGATACCTCTCCCGCCCTGATGAATCATTAAAACGCCGTTAACGATGGCGTGATACCTGGCTTCTTTGTCGTACAAATAACGCCTTACTGTGTTTCGATGGCACGATAAGCGCCGAGCGACTTCTGTCTGGTTTCCGTATGTCTCAATGAGCAATTCGGGGATGGTTTGGACAGTGAGTGTCATGCAGCCTCCAGTAGTTCCGTAATCATTGGCAAATTCCCGCACGTCTCAGTCACAACCAGTACAAGCATTCCGCCTTTAACCGCCTGACAGCGCTTGATGCGCATATCGTCTATCTGGCCGTCATCCAGCCAGAAGCCCGCACTGGTGAGTGCGTCAAAAACGGCCTTTGGTAGATTGTCCAGGTCGCGTTTGCGGTTATCGGGAGGTGCTGCGTGGATGGTGATTCTGATGCGTGGTGTTATTTTGATGTCTAACTGTTGTTGCTGAATTATTTCGATTACTTCTCGCCGGTATCGCTTTCCCCAATCGCTGATGTAGTGGATTCCTCGTGAGTGACGCCAGTAGCGATTATTGGATGGAGGCCACGGCAACGCTATACGGTATTCGTTCATCGCACTGTTACCCTCCCTTCGCGTGTTAACTTTTGCAACGTTAAGACAATGGCGCGGTCCATTTCTGAGCGTCGCTCTTCCCGGCTTAAATCTTTTCCGTTGTCGATGCGCTCATGGCATGGCGGGCAAAGCGCCGCTGTTAGGCTGTCGTCAACCTTTAGCCCAATTCCCTTTCCTTCGTTGCGATGCGCAGCCTGAACTCCATATCGACCACACAGAACGCAGCAATCTATCTCCCTTACTGCCTGAAGCCATTTATTGCTCCTGAATATCCTCATTAGACATATCTCCATTCGGATCTCGATATACCAGCCATTCGTTCACGCATTCAGCACAGGCGTAAATTTCATCAGGCGCCAGTTGCTTGTTACATCCGGCGCATAAGGCTCTCGCTATACTTTCCTGCTCGTAACTTCGATTGGGGTCAATCACCTTGTTTTCCTCGCACGTTCTCTAAGCCACCTGATGTCCCACAGGTGAGCCGTGTAATTGAAGGTTTTTACGTCAGATTCTTTTGGGATTGGCTTGCGTTTATTTCTGGAGCATTTCGTTGGAAGGTATTTGCAGTTTTCGCAGATTATGTCGGTGATACTTCGTCGCTGTCGTGCCATACGTCCTCCTTCGTCTCTGGCAGCGGGAAATTACCTACTGGCGACCGCTCGCACCGGATGCACCATCTGCACCAGTACGGTTGATCGGGCCGGAATCGGTAATCGTCTTTGCATTCTCCGCAGCGGTAGCAGTGTTTCATGCGGCATCCTGTCCAAAATCAAAGTCAAGTTGTCCGCCAAATATTTCACACGATTCCGAGCATGAGCCGGTATCGAACCGCTTCGCTCTAACCATTTCCTGATAAAGCGTCTGGTAATCACCATCGGCGTACATTTTGGCGATCCCATCAAGTGACAGATGCCCCCTATACATCACCTCTTTGGATGTTTGTCTGTGGCCATCACGCACATGCGCACCGGTAATCACTTCGTTGAATACACGTTCAAGACCAGGCTCATCTTTGCAGGCCAACCCTATCTTCTGAGTTGATTTTTTAATGCAGAAAATACAGTTCCCAAGATGCTCAGGGATTTGTAAATCGAAAGGTTGTTCTTTCCACCAATCCAGAATGTCACTTTTTTCGAAATCGGAGAGTTCAGCCAGATACCTGATTCCCGGCTTTGGCTTCAGCCGCTTTGGTTCGTCTGCTCGAATTCCAATCCATGTGGTGTAATTTCCGCGACCAAAATGGTCATCACAATATTTAGTGAAAGGGACAAGTTTTAGCCTGTCGGTGCAGAACGCGCCGCCGACATACGGAGTGCCGTATTTCTTAACCATGTCGATAAATGGTTTTAGCACTGGCATTCTTGTCTGGATATCCTTTGGCTCCCATACCGTATAACCATTTGGCTGCCCAAGCTCTGGATTGATATCTACCTGCAATACGGTGAGTGGTATATCCCAGAACTTCACAACCTCACGAACAAAACGGTACGTCATTGGATGCTCGCAGCCGGTATCCATGAAAACGTAATGAACGTCTTCACCTGCCTGTCGCTTTTGCTCCATTAGCCAGAGCAAATATGCTGACGTTCTGCCACCGGAGAAACTAACGACATTCATCATGCTGCCTTATCTCCCCATCTCGCTTTCCATTCCAGCGCTAACAGGGCTTCATCTGACCACTTAACGCCGCGCTCTGTACCGAATGCCTGTATAAGCTCTAATAGCTCCGCAAATTCACTTACACGCATCCTGCTGGTTGACTGGCCTATTACTACAAAGCCATTCCCGGCAAGGTTAGGGACAACATCCTGCTGCTTTAATGCTGCGGTAAACACACACTTCCAGCTTTCAGCGTCAAGCCATCGTCCATGCCAGTTAACCTGACGTGAGACATCACCAAGGCAAGCCCAAAGCTTCCGATTTTGGTCTAAGCTGCGGTTGCGTTCCTGAATGGTTACTACGATTGGTTTGGTTGGGTCTGGAAGGATTTGCTGTACTGCGTGAATGGCATTTTGCTGATGTGCTGGAGATCGAATTTCAAAGGTTAGTTTTTTCATGTCTTCCCTCTCCCCCAAATAAAAAGGCCTGCGATTACCAGCAGGCCTGTTACAAGCTCAGTGATGTAAATCGTCATACGTCAGCCCCTTGTGCATATCGCTTTCTGCGTCCATCAGGTGCATTTGATGCCGTGCAAATCTGTCTGGCTTCGTCCTGGTCACATGCAACAAAGTGTCCGTTGCAGAACCGCTGGTAAACCGTACCAAGCGAGCCAAAACGGTTTTTCGTCACAATGATTTCAGCAAATGGTGCGGCGCTACTGTTCTCGTCGTATACCGCTTCACGGTAAAGCATGATGATTGAGTCTGCATCCTGTTCAATGCTTCCTGAATCACGCAAATCTGCGTTTGTCGGGCGCTTGTTTGGCCGCTTCTCAACATCGCGTGAAAGCTGGCTTAGGGAGATAACTGGAGTTTTCAGGTCTTTCGCCATCGCTTTCAGGCTACCGGAGATATGTGCTATGGCGAGGTCATTACGTTCCGCTTTTGGTTTCTCAATTAGCCCGAGATAGTCAGCCATAATCAGTGACAGATTAGGATGCTCCTGCTTGTGGCGTTCGGAAATGGACCTGATTTCTTCGACAGACAAACGCGATGCGTCAACTACCCACACATCCAGATCTGCCAGCAACTTCATCCCGCTTGCAACTCTCGCCCATCCTTCATCGTCCATTCGTGACGGGTTACGCAGCACACTGACCGACATCATTCCTGCGCCGGCAATCCCTCTCTCAACAACCTGAATGGCGCTCATTTCCATCGAGAAAATCAACACACCGCGCCGGACGCCAGAACCAGGAATAACACGACTTGCCACGCCTTCGGCTATCTTCAGCGCCAGTTCGGTTTTACCCATACCAGGACGAGCAGCAATAATCACAAGGTCTTCTGCGTTCATCCCTCCGGTGATAGCATCAAGCTCTTCGATTCCGGTCTTCAGGGTATCAGACTCTTCTCCGTTCCTCAGACGCCTGTCAAGCGTGTCAGTGTAATCACTGATAATTTCCCCCAGTCGCACAGGTTTAACCTCGTCACGTGGCTTCCTGATGGCTGAAAGGCGCTTAACTAGATCGTCCATCGCTCTACCTGAAGCATCCAGCGTGCCGTTACTGATTGGCTCTCGCATCTCATCCAGTAACTGTAAAACCTGACGCCGTTGATAACTGTCTACAACCATTCCGGCATAACCTTTCAGGTTTGCAGCGCTGGGACATGACCGCGCAGTCATCATCACCGCCGTTGCGTATTCATCCCCGCACTCCTCGGCCACCATCAGTCCATCAATCAGGTTCCTGTTTCTGGCCTGCTTTCGAATAACTTCAAAAGCTTTCCGGTAAAGCGGAATTGAGAATGCTTCAGGCTCCAGCGTTGCCAGAACGTCACTCGCGGTTGGTGTTAATCCACCAATCAGCAAGCCACCGATAACGCTCGCTTCGATATCCTGTCTCATGCAATCCCCCTGTCTGCAAACTTCCCTTCCCGAACTCCCGTTAACGAATCTTCCCTCAGCAGGTAATCAAAATCAGCCGTCCAGCCTGTGTCGTTGTCTCCGAAGTAAAACGGCTTGGCCTGATGCACAAACGCCCTGATATACGCCCTGAAACCGTCCACGTTTGGCGTTTTCAGTTGCGGGATGATTTTCTTCAGGCGGCGTTTCCGTTTCTCGTTGACCGAAACAGCATGTGGAAGTCTGTCACCAACTTCGGTGTTGTAGGCGTTCAGGAAGGATTCATAGTCGATTCGTTCTGCCTTGCGACGTTCAGGTTTAACCTGCCCATTGCCGCCCCCGTTAGGGGGTAAGGGGGGATTTGTATTTATTGTCTTTTGTGTTTGACTGATTCGGTAAATTGGTTTTTACCGATTTGGTGAAGGTTAGTTTTACCGATCTGGTAAATGTTTTACCGAATCCGTTAACCTTCGTCTTCCACTCGGAAATATTTTTATTCATACCAACCTGACGCCCCACCTGAGTGAGAACCCCCATTCTGATAAGCTCGTTTTTGGCGGTAGAACATTTGGTTGGCGCCATGCCAGTGAGTTCAGCGAACTGTTCATTTCCGATCCAATCTATTTTTTTGTTATAACCGTATGTCTTGCGCCACACAGCCATAACAATCAGTAGCTGATGTTGAGTAAGCCCAGAAAGCATGACAGCTTCCAGCAGTGTATTTGCAGTCCGGGTGTAGCCATCGTCGAGTTCTGCCACGCGATGCTCCACAACCTCCAGATGAGGTTTTATCGGTGTAACTGTTGCAAGATTACTCATGACCTTTCCTCTTCAGTATTAGCTTCACTTTCTCCAACTCAGCCCGAAATCGACCAGGCTGTTTGAAGCTGGACAGGAAGCGATCACGTAGTATGTTTTTGTGTAATTTGTCCTGGTCAGGACTGAGTTGTTTTGGCATAATTACCCCTGTTGATTGATCCAGTCTTTCTACATCAGGCCTCGAAGAATTCGCCGTTCTTCGGGGCTTTTTCTTTTGTCAGGTAGGTAGCAAGTCGCCTGGTGAGCTCTGCCATTTCCTCGTCTTCGATTCCATACTCCAGAACCGCAAGCATCATGCTGACCTGAGAGAAGAAACCGTTCTTCCATCGGCTTACCTGGTATTCAGGAACACCCATAGCTTTAGCGAATGTCTTCTGGCCCATCATGGCTAACTTGTTGAGTAAAGTGGACTCAATGCGAGCCGCCTTCTTGCTTTTAGTTGCAACTACGTTCATTCAAAATATTCCTTAGAAATTAGATAGAGTTGGATTCGCAAATACACGCAAATCCGTTTAATAGATTTACCGCGTTGTCGGCGGTTCAGATTGGTAAAGAGCGTTGATACTTAACTTGCTGCCAGTAAGTCGGCTAAATCAGGACGAAGTTCTCTGGCTTTAATTCTTCCTCCTGTAGCTTTTACGATTGCTGCCACATACTTAGCGTCAATGCCGCCACCATGTAACCAACGCCATACAGTTGGCTGCTTAACTCCACACAAAGAGGCGAGTTTTTGCTGGCTTCCTGCAATGGCAACAGCTTTTTGTATTGCTTTGTTAGTCATTGCTTATTCCCTTTCGTATAACACACAACAAATAATAGCAATGAGTATTAACCAAAGCAATAGCAAAACGTGTTTTGACCATTAATACTCAAGCGTATAAATTGAATATTATGAAAAAAGAAACTCTCTCTGACCGTCTCAACAAGGCAATGGAACTGGCTGGTATGTCTCAAGGTGCTCTCGCTAAAGCGTCAGGCGTTGCTCAGCCAACGATCTGGCGTTTGACAAGTGGAAACGCTCGTGGGTCAACAAAGATTGTTGAAATAGCAAACGCGTTAGGTGTTAATTCGGAATGGTTGTCTACCGGGATTGGTCCTATGAAAAAAGATGGAACTACTCCGATAAACGCATCTCCATCTTCGAACACATTTAAAATCGATATCCTAGATCTTGAAGTTAGCGCGGGTCCTGGCGTTATCAATCGAGAATTCGTGGAAATACTCCGCTCGGTTGAGTATTCGCAGGATGATGCCAGACACATGTTCGATGGTAGAAAGGCTGAAAATATCCGCATCATAAATGTGCGCGGGGATAGCATGTCAGGAACTATTGAACCAGGAGATTTGTTGTTTGTAGACGTAAGCATCAAAAACTTCGATGGAGATGGGATATACGCCTTCCTCTATGACGATACTGCACATGTTAAGCGGCTCCAGAAGATGAAAGATAAACTATTGGTCATATCTGATAATAAGAGTTATTCAGCTTGGGACCCAATTGAAAGAGATGAAATGAATAGGGTTTTTGTCTTTGGAAAGGTGATTGGAAGCATGCCGCAGACATATAGGAAGCACGGTTAGCCAGCCAATGGCCTGATGAGATATTCGGGTGATGTAGAAAGACGAAATCGTTAGCGCTTGCCCGCCACACTTTAACAAGGAAAATCAAATGGTTAATCAGATAAGGTCCATATCACCCCGCCAAGGAAACCTCCAGTTATTTCCTGTAAAAGAGGTTGAAGTTGAAGGCGTGGCAATGGGAGTTCTTAACGATGGAACGCCATATCTTACCGGCCGAGGACTGGCTGAAATGTGTGGCGTGCATCATAGTGTAATTCAGGATATTTCTTCTGATTGGGCTAGCGAACGCCTTAAACCTCGTGGAAAAAAAATCGACACTGTTCTCCTTGATCAGGGTATAGATGTTGACTCACTTTACATACCATCTTCAGAAACTAAGCGGGACCATTATCCATACCCTGATTATGTTTGCATGGCAATTCTTGAGTATTATGCGTTTGATGCAAGCCAAGCAAACAACGCCACAGCTCTTAGAAACTATCGTCTTTTAGCAAGGCAAACACTTCGTGAGTTTATTTTTAGAAGTGTTGGTATTGATCCAAGAAATCCAGTAAGCGGCGCCTGGAAGTGCTTCCAAGAGCGCATTATCCTTAATGATAAAATCCCAGCCGGGTTCTTCAGTGTATTCCGAGAGATGGTGGATATCACTGTGCCTTTGATTAATGCTGGATTTGAATTGGGCCCTAAAACTGTTCCCGATATTAGCGTTGGAACTCGATGGGCAAACCACTGGAAGCGCAACAATCTGAGCAAAAAATATGGGGAAATACAGAAACATCCTCATGTCTATCCGGACTGGTTTCCGCAGAGTAAAGCCGGGAAAGTGCCAGCGAATATATATCCCGAAGAAGCTTTAGGTGAATTTCGCAGATGGCTTAGGGAAGACTATGTCCCAAAAGGTTTTAAGGATTATCTTGCTGATAAGGTCCAACAAAAAGTCATAGAAAACGCCAAAGCCATTGAGGTTTTGGAAAACCTGCAAAGACCTGAGTTACCTAACAAGAAGAATTGATCAACGCCCGGCCACAGCGCCGGGTTTTCTTTTCCCTACTCTTCCAGTAGCTTCACAGCAAGTTTCATGCACTGCAACTGGTCGTCATCCCACTTATCCAGACCTTTCGCTATCTCCGTACGAATAACGTCAGCTATAGCCACTCTTTTGGTCTTATGACCCTCCGCAACCATAGCAAACACGACATCACCGACAATCCTGCACATTTCCTGATAGCGCAACTGCGCCAGTTCCTCGTTTTTCACACAGATTCCTCGCTCGTTTTTTGTTCAGAACAGTATTGCATAGAGGATTTATAAAAATAAATTCATTTTGCTATCAACAACATAATAACAAAAACCATTAATTAATAACAAAACGTATTGATATGAATAATACTAAATGCTATTGTTTAACCATCAGCAGGACGCTGGTAGCCAAACGGAAAGGCAACGCTCTTTAACTTCGATGATGCGCTGACAAAGCGCGACAAGATACCAAACGAGATGGGTTTGGGTTGCAGGTAGAAGCCAACCTCTTCGGCGGAGGCGCTCGGCAATGAGTACGCGGTCAGGGTTAGTCGCCTGGCTATCTGCAACACCAAAGCCATTTCACATGAGGATTAAATCATGACGGTTATCACCTACGGGAAGTCAACGTTTGCAGGCAATGCTAAAACTCGCCGTCATGAGCGGCGCAGAAAGCTAGCCATAGAGCGCGACACCATCTGCAATATCATCGATTCAATTTTTGGCTGCGATGCTCCTGATGCTTCTCAGGAAGTTAAAGCCAAAAGAATTGACCGCGTTACCAAAGCCATTTTGCTTGCCGGAACGCGTCAGAAGAAAGTTGAAGTAACAGCGGTTAAGAAGAACCGCATTTACTACCGGGACGTTAACCCGCCCGGGAATAAAATCCACGCCGTTCAGCGCATGAGGCTGAGCAGTAAACCACTTATTTGAGGTGAGATATGGAAGAAGAATTTGAAGAATTCGATGAGCACCCTCAGGACGTGATGAACCAATACCAGGAATATCCATATGGCTACGACTATTGATACCAACCAATGGTGTAGTCGCTTTGTGAAATGCAAAGGCTGCAAGCTTGATGCTGAATGCATGGTGAAGCCTGAGGAAATGGCTCTTGTTAGGGAGGATGGAAAAATTGTCGATAAATGGGCAATACGAACTACGGCAATGATTGCCAGAGAACTTGGCAAACAGAAAAACAAGGCTGCCTGATGGTGGCCTTTATTTTTGGCATAAACAATAGAGGCGAAGATGAATTATACACTCGGACCATGGCAATGGTGGACAAGTAACAGCTTTCTGCGATTAAGCAGTCAAGATACAGGTAAAGATGGTGGTGTCATCGACTCTTATGTCATGAAGGATGGTCACTCATCACTAATCGTTAGCAAAGGAGATATGAATCTGATAGCAGCAGCACCTGATTTGCTCGAGGCTCTTCAATTGGCTGAAAAAGCGATGGCAGAAGGACGCAATGTGACCTATCCGGAGTGGTACGGGGTAATCAATAAAGCTCGCGCAGTCATCAGCAAGGCTCTTGGGGAGGAGTGATGGAAATAAATAAAGAGCAAGCATCAGAAATTATCAAACTTATCGAACAAGCATTACTTGATGGGTTTGATGATGAAATTTTGGTTTCGCTACACGAAAGTCTTACCAAATTTGTCAGCGAATAAGCACCTAATGACCATTTTAATAGTGGTCATTGTGAGCAATATCGCTCGTAACCAAACGAGGACGACGACTCGTTCTGGTTAATCGAAAAATCATCCCTTGATAGTCTTGCCGCTCGCAGTCAGGGCGGCTTTTTTTCGCATACCAACAGCGCTTCATTCGAGGCATTTTTGTTATGCAAATTAACTAAGGAGCACGCCATGCAATATCGTCTTGCCGGGTGGCCCATTGCTGGCTGCCCTTCTGAATCACTTCTCGACAGAATTACCAGAAAATTACGAACCGGATGGAAACGTCTGGTCGATATCCTGAATCAACCAGGAGTGCCGTGTAATGGATAAATCACTTATGGCTATTCAGTCTAAATTCGCAATTGCTGTTTATCTTGGTGACAAAATAATGTATCGCGAAGCTGTAGAAGCCTTTCGCGAATGGAGGTTGAAATGATACCAGTGGATTTAGCAAGGACACCGGAGTTGAGCAGGTTAAAACGTCAGTATCACCTGACAGAGGCAATGTACTGGCGCAAGTCAGGTAATAAATCGATGAAAAGAAATTGCCTTTCATTAGCCAAAAACGAGCGAATAAACAAAGGTGAATTTCTGGCTAATCCTTCCGAATTACCATTCTGAGGTGAATTATGGATTTGAATAAATTCGACGCCCCATTCAATCCTGAAGATATCGAGTGGAGAATACAGCGAAGCGGAAAAACACGCGATGGGATGGTGTGGGCTATGGTGCTGGCTTATGTCACGAACAGGGCAATCATGAAACGCCTGGACGATATTTGCGGAAAAGCAGGATGGCGCAATGAATATCGCGATATTCCAAACAATGGCGGCGTTGAATGCGGCATATCAATCAAGATTGATTCCGAATGGGTAACTAAATGGGATGCTGCTGAAAACACACAGGTAGAAGCCGTCAAAGGTGGCCGCTCCGGCGCAATGAAGCGTGCTGCCGTTCAGTGGGGAATTGGTCGGTATCTGTATAACCTTGAGGAAGGTTTTGCGCAGATATCCAGTGATAAGAAACAAGGATGGCACAGGGCCAAACTGAAGGATGGAACAGGATTTTACTGGCTCCCTCCATCGCTGCCGGACTGGGCCATGCCATCATCATGCAATCAACCATCACCAGAAAATACCAACCAGAAATCTCCATCGGTTGACTGCGAACAAATCCTGAAAGACTTCAGCGATTATGCAGCAACAGAAACTGACAAGAAAAAGCTAATTGAGAGATATCAGCATGACTGGCAATTATTGGCTGGTCACGATGATGCGCAGACAAAATGCGTTCAGGTAATGAACATCAGAGTTAACGAACTAAAACAGGCGGCATAAATGGCTAGTAGAGGCGTAAATAAGGTGATCATCTTAGGCCGGGTCGGACAAGACCCGGAGGTTCGTTATTCACCATCAGGGACGGCGTTCGCTAACCTGACAGTCGCTACATCAGAGCAGTGGCGAGATAAACAGACTGGCGAACAAAAGGAGCAGACTGAATGGCATCGTGTTGCCGTAGTCGGGAAACTTGCTGAAGTCGTAGGGCGGTATGTGAAAAAAGGTGATCAGGTTTATTTCGAGGGAATGCTGAGAACCAGAAAGTGGCAAGACCAGACAGGGCAAGACCGCTACACCACTGAGATTAATGTTGGAATTAATGGTGTGATGCAAATGCTTGGAGGCACTGGCGACAGCAAACAACAAGCAGCCGACAGGCAGTCACAGAAACCACAGCAGCAACCATCACCAACACAACATAACGAGCCACCGATGGATTTTGATGATGATGTACCATTTGCACCAGTAACTCTCCCCTTCCCTCGTCACGCTATTCACGCAATTTAAGGACTTACATGAATCATTTAATGGTTGACCTTGAAACAATGGGCAACGGGCCATACGCGCCCGTTATTTCGATTGGGGCAGTATTCTTTGATCTGAAAACTGGAGAAACAGGAGAAGACTTCTCGGTTAATATCTCGCTCGAGTCATCAATGCGATACCGGGCGCGTCCTGATGCTTCAACCATTTTATGGTGGATGGAACAGGGAGAAGATGCCAGAAAATCGCTAACCAATGACACTCAAGAGCTTTCAACGGCTCTTTCATGGTTATCAGACTTTATCGCAAAGCACGCCAACCCTAAATTCGTTCAGGTTTGGGGAAATGGCGCATCATTTGACTGTGTGATTCTACGAAATAGTTATGCTCTGGCCGGGCACCAAGCGCCCTGGCAGTGGTGGAATGACCGCGACGTCCGAACCATCGTCGAGCTTGGAAAGGCAATTGGGTTCGACCCTAAACGAGATATGCCATTCGAAGGAACTCGACACAACGCGCTTGATGATGCCATTCACCAAGCCAAATACGTTTCAGCAATCTGGAAAAAGTTAGCTAAATAATCACCAGGTGAAAACATGCCAGCGCCTATGTATGGTGCGAATGACCCGCGCCGCTGTTCCGGCAATTCCGTCTCGGAGGTGCTGGATAAATTCAGAAAAAACTACGACCTGATAATGTCACTACCGCAGGAAACGAAAGAGGAAAAGGAATTTCGCCACTGTATATGGCTTGCAGAGAAAGAAGAACGCGAGCGAATTTACCAGACATCCATCCGGCCATTCCGCAAAGCCACTTACACCAAATTTATTGAAATAGACCAGCGCCTTCGTGATTACCGTTCGCGTTACGGCGCTATCAGCAATAACTGAGGAATTCATCATGAGAGGTTTGTCCTACGACCCCGGTATCCTGCCATCTGAAATGATTATTCGACACCGCTTCAAGCCCATCAACGATATTCCACGCGAAGAAATGCTGGCGAGAAAGAGTTTTCCATCAGTGAATGAAAACAAATATCTGAATGCAATGTTGCGGAGTGGGAAGAAATGAAAGAAGTGAAAATATACACGATTGTCAGTGACCAGTTATCACCACCAATAACAGGAGAATCATTCTGTACTGATATGGTGCGTCATAGTGATTATGCGGAACTTGATGCTAAATACGCGGCGTTAGCGGCGGATAACGATAAAGCAATGGAGTCACTTAAGCAGGCTAATGCAGTTGTTAAGTTGGCACACGAGAAGTTTTCGGCGATGGCAGCGGAGAACACTGCACTGAAAAAATCAGAGGTCGAATTCAACGAATATTGTCGTCGCGAGTGCGAGGACGTTGGCGATACGTGGGAGGACGATTTCACTGAGACCCCAGCCACCGACGCGTTTCTGGCTGAGGTGCGGGCGCAGGCTCACAAGGAAGGCGCTTACTTTGTTGCTAACCGAATGCTGGCCGCATGGGATGCAGGATTTATCGACGACACAGCAAAGAACGCTGCGGACATCGCACGAATGATACTGACCTCCACAGAATTTATGGCTGATGCGCCGGAAGGCGATTTTGATCGCTCATTCGCCGATGGCGTTCTCGAAGGTATCGCCGCCCAGCTTCGCAAAGGAGTGCAGTCATGATTACGGGAACCTCAAATTACGACGAAGTGCCGACGATACCCTGCAAAATCTGCGGCGGTTATTTCAAAGCCGATGATCCAGAAAGTCACAAATGCGAGGAGTCAGCCCAATGAGCAACATCGACAAACAGGCGCTGCGTATTGAGAGGGGGTGAGATGAGTAACTTCCACGAACGCAAAGTTCGTCGAACTGAATATTACCAACGTTTCGTTTTTGGCTGGAAGCTGCGTCCCTGCACGGCGTGTAACGGCAGTGGTTATTACGACCACAACGGTAGTCCGAAATGCTCGTCCTGCAATGGCACAGGCAAAGAGCGGTACAAACCAAATTAGTAGAATTACGGCAGAAATTAAACGCCGCCGGCATCGGCAAGGGGAAGTGACTATGTGGCGAGGATTAAATCGCGGCGGCAGCCAGATGATTCTAACTGCCTACGAATACGATCCGGAAACCGAAAAATCTCAGTCTGTTTACCTTCTACGGCATCACAGCAAGGTTAAGAAGACCACGCTTGAACAGAAACTGACAGTTAAGAACGACTCCTTCGGGCGGTTTAAGCCTTTCGTTGAACTTGAAGATTTTCCGGAAGGGCTTAGCGAACGCGAAGCAATGCTGAAATTAGCTGACTGGCTGCACCGACTTAGTGTGGCTATCGAAGATAACTGGAGTACGCCATGACCACTATTACCAAAGAATGGCTACAGCAAACTATCGCTGAATTTGAAAACACTCGCGACGATATTCCGTTTGGCCTGAGCGATAACGACGCCAAAGTTCTTATTGTGCTGAAGCGTGCGCTGGCATCGCTTACCGCTGAACCTGTGCGATATCTAAATAAATTTTCCGGTACATGCGTGACGTTAGAGCAACAGCCAAACGCTTCTGATGATGTTGCCGTGTATATGCCGTTATATGCTGCCCCGCCAGCGTCAGAACGCGAACGTATTCGCCGTGAGCACGCCGAGTGGTCAGATAAGACGTTCGGCGATGTCGGTCCAGTAGGGCCGCTGAAACATCTCTCAAAAGAAGCATTGGAAACTGCCGCAGAACCTGACGACCTGAGCGAGTGGGCCGATATGCAATTCCTGTTATGGGATGCGCAAAGACGTGCTGGTATCAGTGACGAGCAGATTACCCTGGCGATGGTAGAAAAGCTGGCGGTGAACAAGAAGCGCGAATGGCCTGAACCGAAAAACGGCGAGCCACGACTGCATATCAAAGAGCAGCCAGTGCCGGTAGTGCCGGATGAGTGGACTATTCAGGATGCTGTGAAGTTTTGCAGGGAAACTGGAAGACAAGATGCTGGCTCAGCTATGGAGGCATGGAACGCTTGTCGCGCTGCCATGCTTCAGGGGGTCGAACCTGTAAGTAATCATGATGAGTTGGCGCTGTATTATCTGCAAGGTCAAAAAGATGGCCTTGAATGGGCTGCGCAGCTTGCAGAAGCAAACCACCCGCTTACAGGCGACTGGCTTTACGATGACCCGCTGGAGCTGGCTAAAGCTATCAGAAAAGGTCCAGATATGCCCGGGTTCGCCGGAAGCTCTCCGGTAACTCCGGATGGTTGGATAAGCTGTAGTGAGCGGATGCCTGCTCAAGATGATTGGGTTTTAATTTATTCAAAGTACGGCGAGTATTTGGCAGGTCAGGTGCAAGGGGAGTACGTGGAGTTGAACGATGGCACTCTTTCGTGGTTAGGGGCTGCCTTGCACTGGATGCCGCTACCGGAGCCGCCGCAGGAGGTTAACCGTGGCTAACCTGCAACTTGCCGTTAAAGGTGAATACTTCGATGCCATGATTTGCGGAGAGAAAACTGAAGAGTATCGTCTGTGTAATGACTACTGGAATAAACGAATTATGTTCCGGGAATATGACCGCCTGATTATCACAAAAGGATATCCGAAGCGCGACGATTCCAGCCGTAGAATTGATGTTCCGTATGACGGATATGAAGTGAAAACAATCACACATCCCCACTTCGGAGATAAACCGGTAAAGGTGTACGCGATAAAGGTAAATATTGATGGCTAAATCAGCAGCAGAGCGCAACTAACAATCCTCGCACTCGCGGGGATTTATTTTATATGAACTCGCTACGGCGAGTTTTGTTTTATGGAGATGATTATGGTCTGTTCAACATTCAACCCTCTAACGTTACAGAAATACCAGCCAGACCCTGAAGATTTATGCTCACTGTGTGGCGGAAATCATGGTAAAGCCGCCATGATCGAATGTAAGGACAAAATCCACATTTGCCTTAATTGCGTTGATGTCCTCGTTGATATCAAAAATGAGAGAGAAGATAAAAAGCGTAGCGAGGCTGTTCGCGCCTTAGATTCATGGATGCGAGATGGGTATAGTGCCGCGCAAATTTATGACTTAGCAATATCAAAAGGCGAAATACCAGGAGTGCGCATCGAATAAGACGTAACCAATATTCGAATTAAAGAACTGAAAGAACACCAAGCCGCCTGATGGCGGTTTTTTATTGGAGACAAGAAATGTCAGATTTGGCTATGAAGGTTTTGAAATGGCAATCGACTGGCGATGTCGGCATCAGTAGCGCAACTCTTGCCTCAATCGCATGTGGACTGAAAAAGAATATCTATGGTCATAGCTTCGGTGCTCCACATGACGCAGCCGATTTCAGACGATGCGTTGCACTTGTTGAGCAGATTCCAGAAATCAGAGATTCATTCGACAAGGTTGCAAAGCGCGTTCCGGCATTCAAAGGAATCCTCAACGAATGGGATTCCCTTGTTGCTCTATTGAAGTCTGAAATGAAGACGTACGGAAACAAAGCGCCAGAGACTTACAGAAGAATCAGCGAGCTACGCAAGGACTAACTATGGAATCACACAGCCTCACACTCGATGAGGCCTGTTCATTTCTCAAGATATCCAGACCTACCGCCACCAACTGGATTCGCACAGGCCGACTACAGGCAACACGTAAAGACCCCACCAAACCGAAATCCCCTTACCTAACCACTAGACAAGCATGCATTGCGGCACTCAATTCACCGCTGCATACTGTCGACGTGAGCGCGGGTGATGCATTTAAAGAGGGAAATAAATGTCAATCTTCCGTAGAGGTGAAATATGGTACGCCTCATACTCGCTCCCGGGCGGGAAGCGAATTAAGGAATCTCTTGGGACAGCGGACAAGCGGCAAGCTCAGGAGTTGCACGACAAAAGAAAGGCTGAACTCTGGCGAGTAGACAAGCTCGGCGACTTTCCTGAAGTGACTTTTGAAGAAGCATGCCTCCGCTGGCTGGAAGAGAAAGCAGACAAGAAATCGCTCGATACCGATAAAGGCCGGATGGGATTCTGGCTTGAGCATTTCGAAGGAGTAAGGATAAAGGATATCACTGAGGCGAAGATTTACGCCGCGGTGAGCAGGATGCAAAACAGGAAGGTAAAGGAGATATGGCAGCAGAAAGTTGAATCTGCCAAGAGAAAGGGTAAAGAAGCGCCAGTATTTGAGCCCAAGCCGGTCACCACATCGACAAAGGCAAAGCACCTCGCACTGATAAAGGCCATTCTCCGGGCGGCAGAACGTGACTGGAAATGGCTGGAGAAAGCGCCTGTAATCAAGGTTCCTTCTGTCAGAAACAAGCGCGTCAGATGGCTTGAGCGTGATGAGGCAAAAAGACTTATTGAAGAATGTCCGGAACCGTTGAAATCTGTTGTTAAATTTGCGCTGGCAACGGGACTTAGGCGGTCTAACATCATCAATATGGAGTGGCAACAGATCGACATGCAGCGTCGTGTTGCCTGGGTGAACCCTGAAGACAGCAAGTCAAACCGCGCTATTGGCGTAGCGCTAAATGACACTGCCTGTAAGGTATTGCGTGACCAGATTGGTAAGCATCATAAATGGGTGTTCGTGCATACGAAAGAAGGCATCCGGCCTGATGGTTCAAAGACGCCAACCGTGAGAAAGATGCGCGTCGATGATCAGCGGGCGTGGAATGCAGCTTGCCGCCGGGCCGGAATTGAGGATTTTCGCTTCCACGATCTGAGGCACACGTGGGCCAGCTGGCTGATTCAGTCCGGAGTTCCGCTTTCTGTTTTGCAGGAAATGGGAGGATGGGAGAGCATCGAGATGGTTCGACGATATGCTCACCTTGCGCCGAACCATTTAACGGAACACGCGAAGCAAATTGACTCGATTTTCAGTGATGATGTCCCAAATATGTCCCATATGGAAAATAATGATGGAATTAAAGAGGCGTAACCAGTTGATATATAATGGCGCGCCCTGCAGGATTCGAACCTGCGACCCACGGCTTAGAAGGCCGTTGCTCTATCCAACTGAGCTAAGGGCGCCTTGTGAAGTGAAGACTTCGTATAGACGAAACGCGAGAATTATACGGTCAGGCACTCCTGAGTCAATGGCTTTTGTTCTGGTTGCTGACTAAGTGTACGAATATCGTCTTTTCTGGCGCAATGCCAGGTTCCAGGAAATCGCCTGGACACATCTCAGCACGCATAAAGTGGGAATTAAGGCCGCCAGTATTTAGAAAATCAATCAGTTTCTTTAATATTTCACCATGATTCACCTGCCGTGTAGGATATTTTTTATGCTGCGTATCGCTATTAAGGAACAAAACAGTCACTTTGAGCATGGTTTGAAAATCATCATGACGCGTCTGGCGAATCAATGGCAGCAGAAAATTGACTTTCTGCCGCCAGAAGAGATAGATAATGCCGATATCGCTTTCCTGGCCCTGGATGATGATTGGTTCAGCGCAGGCTGTTACCAGATACCTATGCATACCCAACATCAGCTACGGGTGATTATTTGTAATAAATGCGATAAAGAAAAGCTCATGTTCAGACTATGTCTGTATATGCTGCCGCATATTTATCGGAAAGATGATGTTGAAGAAATTACCCGGAAAATGATATTGATCTTACATAAGCGAGCGCTTCGACATAGCGTCCCTTCTGGCATTTGCCACTACTGCACGACTCGTCATTTTTCAGTAACAGAACGTCACCTGTTAAAACTGATCGCCAGCGGTTATCATTTAAGCGAAACGGGTGCTTTACTTTCACTTTCTGAAGAGCAGACAAAGTCACTCCGCCGGAGCATTATGCGCAAATTACATGTTAAAACGGAGCAGCAGTTTTTAAAGTATATTAGAGTTAACCTTCATTTCTTACTCAGTAAGTAAACTCACTTAACTTTTTACAAGGCTTACGAAATATCTCACCAATAATTAAGTAACGATACCTACAGGCATTTTTTTAACGCTGCCACAATGATGCCCATAATATCCTGATAGATTCAGGGGTCAAAAATATATGGCTGCATCATAAATGCCTGGAGGAGTGTTTGGTGGCACAGGGTACTTTATTAAAGGAAAGGATAAATCCCCCACACCTGGCGTCTTCGCCAACACGCCATTCATATCTCAACAGCGGATTGTTAAAATCTGAGCCAATCGTTAATCTCTCAACTGCGCAATTAATCGGCTATGAGGTCCTGACGCAACTTCCGTCAAAACATGATAGCGAAGTTTTTTTCAGCAGTTAATGCTGATGGAAGGCATTGAAACATCAGAGCAACGAAGCATTGCTTTTTACGCTGGTGCAACGATGGGACAAGGTTATTTATGGCCAGCCATATTACCAGATATATATTAGAGCAATGGAAAAAGCAGGATGCGCAGCGTACCACGCAGGGAAAGACACCGCCGTTTAAGAAATGCCAAAGACTGCGCCTGCCGTTATCACTCTCCAACGCCGCAGATATTTGATCGCCTTGAGTTACTGGACCAACAGCTTAATTATGCCTTGCCGGTTGGTATCATTTCCCAGGCAATAATTACAACTGATAACTACCTCGGCTATTCATTGAGTCACTACTTATTTTCCGGAAAACGTACCGCTGCATTCCGCTCATTAGATGACATTTCTTTGTGGATTGAAAAGGGGTCGCTCAGACAACTGATTGTAGATATGGAGGCGCTACCTGTCTCCTGTATTGAGGCGCTTAACCAGCTACGCGCGCTCAGTTGGCAACAAAGCGATATCCAGATTTACCTGCTGGTATCAGATAAAACCCCCGCTATAACACAGTTTATCCGTATGGCTGGGCGTTTTTTTGTTCTGTCGCGACGACAAAATCTGGCCTCTGTACGCGAAGCCTTGTTATCAGCCGCCAAACCTCGCTTATCGGAAAGCTTTAGCCGTACTGACTGGTTGATGATTGAAACTTTAGCGCAAGGTGCCTCTTTAAAAGAAATAGCACGTCAGCAAAGCGTACCTTATCATCGTGTAGTTTACCGGCTTAAACAACTTATCACCCTCCTTAACCTTCCCCACAGACAAAGCTTTCTCCGGCTGATCCAGCAGTTAAACGTTACTTTCCACGACATTTTTTAACGAACTAACGTTTTGGTGAATAAGATTTTTTAAGAAATTACTTATTTTCACTTCCATTAAATGTAAATATTTCACATAAAATTAATATTTACAACTCGTCCTGGTAAGCGATAAAAATTTTTTTCTTACATCGCCCCCTGTCCCTCCTCGTTTTTTGAGGTCTCCAGCGTCAACATCTTTCTGTTATTACATAACAAATACTAAACAATTAGTCTTTCATATTATTTTTATACCTAAAAACAACAGTTTAAACTACTCAATGTCAACTCTAAAGAAAATAGCTCCACCACGAACAAATTTTCTATAACGCCACAGAACATCCTACCCGCTATCCATAATTCGCATTTCGCAAGACTTTTCCGAGAAATCAGACCAGGTATAATCCATATTGTTTTTACTTAATCAGAAATTTCTTTTTTGTTGGTGCGAAATGGATATTCCACATATTTATTACTCTTACGCAAAATAGCCAGTCAACAGGGAGGTCTCATTCTTTATTATTGCTCCACTGTGTGGTGTGTAGATCTGGCTATTTCACAATCTTTAAGGTGTCTGACGCTTATCCTAAAACGAAGGACGCATAACAGTCTGAGGCATACAGCAATGAAACCTGCATCTGTTATCATTATGGACGAACACCCTATTGTAAGAATGTCGATCGAAGTTTTACTCGGTAAAAATAGCAATATTCAGGTTGTCCTGAAAACGGATGATAGCCGAACAGCGATAGAGTATCTGCGCACTTATCCTGTTGACCTTGTCATTCTGGATATTGAATTACCGGGCACCGACGGCTTTACCTTACTTAAACGAATCAAATCTATCCAGGAACATACCCGGATACTTTTTTTATCGTCGAAATCAGAGGCTTTTTATGCCGGAAGAGCAATAAGAGCGGGCGCAAACGGATTTGTAAGTAAACGCAAAGACCTCAATGATATTTATAATGCGGTAAAAATGATTTTATCCGGCTATTCTTTTTTCCCATCTGAGACGCTTAATTTCATCAGTAATACCCGTACCCCCAAAGGCGGGCACCATGATATGCCACTATCTAACCGCGAAGTTACCGTGCTGCGCTATCTGGCCAATGGAATGTCTAACAAAGAAATTGCCGAGCAACTTTTATTGAGTAACAAGACTATCAGCGCGCATAAGGCCAATATATTTTCTAAACTTGGCCTTCACTCTATCGTTGAGCTTATCGATTACGCCAAATCACACGAATTATTGTAAATGTACTCCCGGCGAATTATCGTTCGGGAGCCACAATAACGGACACTAATTGTAATTGATCAGGAAGGTCGCATCCGCGTTAGCAAGTCCGGGCTGCACGCCATCGGCTAAGGCGATATAGTTCGCATAGAATTTCAGGGTAGCATTGCCGTTGTTGTCAATATCGACGGCCTTGCTGGCCTGTTCAAGTGGCAATCGACGTTGATCGCCATCGCGAATTTCAATCGCCAGTTTTTGCGCCATTGCCGTATCAGCAAGCGCCAGTAATGCCGTGCCGGGCGCTGGCGTCCCGGAAAACGTTATAGACGCCGACCCCGGCGGGCAGCCTTCAAGTTTTAGGCTAAAGGCTACCGGTTGCGTGGCGTCACCGGCGGCGTGAAGCTGTTTTGTCGGCCAGGTGCCGAGGTTAACCGATTTGTTACTGTCGCCCGCCACCACGGCGCAGGTAAAATCCACCACGTTACCGCGCAGTTCAATATTCACTTCGCCCAGAGATGAGTTGGCCTGACTCAGCGGGCTGAACAAAACACAACCGATAGCGATGAAAACGCGCCGAAAGATCATTATGCCTCCTTAATCATAATCGACTCGTAGATAGCCGCGCGCAGTAAACGGCCCTTCCGCCGGTTTATTCCCCGTCACGCTGATCGGCCAGGCGCGAATACCTACGCGAGCGGCGGCGTTATCATCAAGATGAAACGGAATTTTACTCGACAAATTATTGGGTATGAGCGGCGTACCGTTGCTATTAGCAACCACAAAGCCTAAATCCGGATTATCGGACACCATCGCCTGCCCTGAGGCCTTTTCGGCTTCAAGCCGCATAGATAAATAGGCCTGCGCCGCGACGTTGGTACATTTAATAGCGATAGTTTTCGTTTGCGGCGTGACGCCTTGCGGACGATTACCCGCCCCCGCCTGACTAAATAACGACGCGCCGATATCGCCGAAATCAAACTCCACGACCTGTCCGGCATTCACTTCGCAGTTTTGCGGCACTTCCACTTTGCCGCTGTAGCTAATGGTATATACCGGCGTGCTCAACGCGTCGCCGGTAGAGGTCGTCACATAGACAGTAAACATTGTCTGGCGAGGGATCGTCACCATATTAATAAAAGGCCGTATCACTTTTAATTTAAAAACCAGCTTTGAGTCCTGCACGCCAAACGGCATTTGCTGCGACACGTTAGAGTCGACGCCCATGCGAATATAGTTACGGGGCGGATAAAATACGCCAGCGACACTATCGGTGATGCTCATCGCGCCCAGAAGGTAGTCACTCAGCTTGAGGTATTTAAAATTTCCTTCGGTGCTTTGTACCGGTAATTCTGATACATAGCTTCGGTAGGTATAATTTACCGTTGTCCCCGCCGGGCACGTCGCGTTTACGCCGACCCAACCAGATTTTTCCGGCAGCGTAACCACCTGTCCCGGCTGATTATTGCCACTGGTGAAAACATCTGACAGGTCGTAAAAGATATCGGTCGCCGTCCCGTTTGAATTACGGCAAACCGTCGCCAGCGCGGGATGGGTGAAAAAGAGCGCGGTCCCCGCCAGCAATAGCGCTGAGTATATTTTCATCTCTATTTTTCCTTTTATGACGACGGACGGATACAGGTCGCGCTGGCTATCGTAATCGCCTGCTTCAGGCTATCCTCCGCCAGGGCGTAAGGGGCGATACAACGCGCGTTTTTCCCCTCTCCCCACTGGATGAACAGTTCACCTTTTAGCGGCAAGCCGCTCAGATAAATTTGCCCGTCATCGCCGACCATACTGGTAATACCGCTGGCGGTTTCTCGTACTATCGCGCCAAACGGTAACGGACGTCCGCCAAGCCTCGCGGTAATGATTGCCCTTACGCCTATCCGCGTATCAAAAGCGGCCCGCACCAGAGCGCCCTCTGTCGGCACTACGCTGCTGACGTTATTTTCGACATCGGTATGGTTGTCCATCGTGTTGGTATCTAACGCGACGCGGTTATAGCGATATACCGTGGCGTAGGGCATTACCGCATAACCCCGCCAGTCCGTTTTCACGCCGGTCTGGTTTTCGATGCGCACGCCTTTCGCTCCCGGCGCTTTAATCAAGACATTGGTATCGCCCAACGGTTGGCTAAACGTAATACCATCCGCATGACCGACCACGCCGCCGGAAAGTTGCCAGTTATAGTCATGCTGATCGCGATCGTAGTTATATCCCACGCCCAGCGTGCCATACGTCGCCTGCCAGCTAGCGCTGGCGCTGCCGCTATAACCATTGCTACTGCTACGCCCTTGCGTCACGCTGTAGCTCAGATTACGTCCTTCCAGAAGCGTGCCGCCCACGCCGGTCTGCCAGCTATTGTCGCCGTCGCGGTTGCGGTTGGCGTTAAACGTGGCATAAGTACGATCAAGAATAGTGTCGCGCGCATAGCGCCGTCCGGTCAGAACGCTAAACGGAACGGACATATTGAATGCCAGAATGCGATCGGCGCCTGAGATCCCCACCGACTCGTTCCACGACCATGACAGCGAATAACTTATGCCTTGCCATCCACTGGCGTATCCCAGTTGATACCAGGTATTGGTATCCGCCGTATTCCAGTAATTTTGTTGACTGCCGGAAAGATACAGTGACCCGTAATCCCCCAGGTTTTGCGAAATATTGACCTGAAAGCGGCCTTTTTTGCTGTAGCGGAGATTGTGGTAGCTCTGCGCCACCGGCACTTTATGGCGGCGTCCGTCGCTATCGTATTCGTAGTCGTACCCTTCCATACTGCGGTATGCCACATCATCCAGGGTGTAAAATCCGCGCGTGGAATAGCGGTAACCCAGCAATTGAAAATTAGTCCCGTAATTATTCAGCGATTTGGCGTACAGAAAACGCAACGATTGCCCCTGATGGGTGCTGTCATCTGCCAGTTGGCTACGCGCATGTGTGACATCGACCGACACGGCTCCCCAGTCGCCCAAATTTCGCCCCGCCCCGACCACCACGGCACGGTAACGATCGGCAAGTTGCGTACCGCCGTAAGCCGTCAGCCCCGCAGGCAGGCCGGCAATCACCGTTCCCTGGAAAAAGAATGGCGAAGACTGCTGACTATTGCCGCTGCGAAAATCCCCGGCCACCAGGTCATACTTCACCCTACCCTCACGCTGCAATAGCGGAACGGTAGAGTAAGGCACCGTGTAACGTTGTTGGCTACCGTCTTTTTCATCTACCGTCACCTCAAGGTCGCCGCTGGAAGAGGTAGGATTAAGATCGGTAATCGCAAACGCGCCCGGCGACACATAGCTTTGGTAGATAACATACCCGTTCTGTCGTATCGTCAGCTTTGCCGCCGTCCGGGCGATCCCTCTGACCGTGGGGGCGTAGCCCTGCAGGCTATCGGGATACATATTGTCAGAAGAGTACAGCCGCGCTCCGCGAAAGCCGACGCTGTCGAAAACATCGTTCCCGGTATTGCTGTCCCCCATGACCAGTTCGCTTTTTAGCGGAATGATGGCGCGCTGTACCCAGGTGCCAATGTTGTTCCAGCGTTGCGAATGATAGCCGTCCCCTTTCGAATAGCTCCAGGCTCCGTTATTACGCAGCCGCCAGGGGCCATAGTTCAACCCGCTCAGCAGACTCAAAAAATAGCTATCGCTGTCTGTTCCGCGGCTACCGGTAAAACTGTAATTAATGAGTGCGGCGGGTATCCCTTCATCCCACTCTTCCGGCGGGATATAGCCACGCGCGCTGTTGAGCAATGACGCCTGCGGCAAGCTAATGTTTAAGCGCATCGACGCGAAATCGAACGCGACCTCCGCGCCCGGGATTTTCTCAGGAAGGTGAATACACGTGGTATCGACGCCTTTATCTGAGACAGGGAACACCGCGGTATTCACGCCCAGCCGTTTAATCCACTCCGGTGTAAAACAAGGCATCAGGCCGCCGGATTTATCGCCGGCGCCCACGGCGCCCGCCTCAAAACGAATATCCTGCGTCGCTACGAATTCGTCGTTACGCCAGATATCCACCCGGTAAATACCAGGCGGCTGATGATTACCTTTTTCAAAGCGAGATAAATCCGCCACGGACGCGGTATCCGCCGACAAAAACGCAGGGTTGAAATAACTTTCGCCGCGGCTCGTCAGCGGACACAGCGCCGCCAGCACCGACAGCGCCACGCCGCTTAACGGTGATACATAGCCGGGAAATCGCCCTGCAAACCAGGTTGTCTTCTTCATCGTGTTCTCGTGTGGCTTCACGCTCTCTGCTTAACCGAGACTGGCCGTTGTCGCCGACGTCAATGCGCCGTAATCATTGACGGTCTGAAATGTCACGCTGCCCTGCGCGCCTGTCGGTAAGGGAATTTGCATGTCGCTTTTTGGCGCGATCATCACATTATCAATCTTTTTCGCGCCCACGCTGATATTGACCAGCGTGAGGTAATAAGCAGATGGGTTGGTTATCTTGAGATGGTTGCCGACACGGGAAAATTTCAGCAAGGTCGGCGCGTCTTCCGGCGTCTGCGGCAAATTCGCCGGACGCACGAACAGTTTGATGCGCGACAGAATCGCCAGTTGCAGAACGTTTTTTCCTTCAATATGACTTTTATCGACCGACGGGATGGCTTTCACGTTCATCCAGAATAACGACTCCCGATCCCCGGGTAGCGGTTGCCCGGCGTAGATAATACGCAGCGTGTTTTCGCTTTTGGGTTCGCTGACGAATAAAGGCGGCGTAACGATAAACGTTTTTTCTTTCTGCCCGGCGCTATTTTCGATCCATGAATTGACGAGGTAACGTTCTTGAGTATCGCTATTACTGATTGCCAGAGAAGTCTGTTTCGCCGCCGAGGGATAAATAACGCGCGTGGCGCCTAATGCAATCCCCCCCGCCGCCTGTACGTTCAGCGAAGTAAATAACGTGAGAAGAACAATAAAGCCTACTTTTATACTATTCAGCATGGTAAAAAATACCTTTTGCATTGAGTCACGTCGGCAAGAAAATTCATGGGTAAACCAGCGTAAACCACACTTCTGAATGAATTCGTCCCGGCGTCATATTTTCTGAAATTGCCCGATAGCGGGCAGTAAAATGCAAAGTCATTTCTGACGTTAAAATGGGCGTGTAATGAAGCGGTAACGTGTTAGGTATGATTTGCCGCTGCTGGTCATCAAATAACGCCAGGCCGATTCCGGCATTACCGATACCTTCGCCGCTGGCCAGAAAAACATGGGGATCTTCCGCAGGCGTAACGCCGGCAAACGCAATGCCGACATGACGCCAGACCTCCGCGCTACAGGAGATTAACCGTAACGAAAATGGAACGCTGACGGGAGCGAAGCTGCCAGGACCGGTAAACGCATTCGTGCGGTACTGTCCCATCAGTACGCGCAAATCCTAGCTTTCTGTGGCGACAGCGCAGCCGCCATTGACCAGTTGTCCGCGCAGGTGAATACGCCCGCTCTCCACCATTACCGGCTTCGCAATAACGGGCGACATCAAAACAAGCCCCGCTAGCGCCGCGCCTTTCCTTATCATTGCTATGTTCTCTTTTATCCCCGATAGCCTCTTCCGTTGAGGCGCCTCCCTTCCCTGGTGTTCCCTGACGGGATTATTCGTATTTCATGATAAAGGTGGCGTCGGCATTAGCCTGGCCTGGCGTCGTGGCGGTGGCGGTTGCCTTATAGCGTGCGGTAAAACGCAGCGTATTGGTGCCTTCAACCAGCGCCTGCTTCGCCGAGAAGGTCGCGCCGTCCGGCTTCAACGGTGAAGAGGTATTATCAAGAATCTCAATCCCGACGCCGGTTGCGGTGGTGCTATTGTCCGCAGAGGAGACAGCCAGCAAATTAGGGTTGGTGTTATCTGCCTGACCAGAGAAAGCCACGGCAGCGGTGGCCGCCACTTTCGGATCGCAGTCATTCAGGACGATGGAGAAAGGCACCTGCGCAGTCGTATTACCAATCGCCGTAAAGCTGGCGGTACGGTATTGACCCAGCGTCACCGTTTGATCGGCGGATTTAGTGCTAACGGCACAGGCTGCATTAACCAGTTTACCTTCGAAATGAATAGTACCGCCACTCACGCTCACCGGAGTAGGAACAGCCGCAACCGCTGCGCCAGCGACAAACATCAGACTCGCAATAGTAGAGGTCATTAATTTATGTTTCATGGATTTCCCTTGAATTACACACACCCGATTTCGGCATCCTGTCGGCTCCGTTTGAATTATTATCGACATAGCATGTCAGAAAAGTTATCTCTGCATCCTGTAAAGATAGATATCGCAGATTAATTAGTTTTCTGTTTCTCCCCTGAGTATCAGACGCAGTAATTAATCTTTGCGAATATGACATTTCGTCACGGTAATAAATTAAACATTTCGCTAAATAAAAAATAGCCGCAAACTCTTTTAATGACCTAAGCTAATTCTTATTGTGATATAAGAAGGGTCTAATCTTATTTTGTATAAAATGTCGCATTATGCCGCCCGATGCTATTAACGACGAGGGATTACGGTAACCATAGCCAGGGTGATGAATTGTTTCTTTTTGGTTAATCATGGCGCGCTTATGGGTCACGTCTCAGCATCGGCAACGAACGGGGGAGACGTCGCGTTTGCATCGGAAACACAAACGTTAACTGACAGCGAGGCCCGCTTCTGACAAAATAGCGTCATCCCCTTTGACTTGAAGTAACAGATGGAATCTTCTCTCTGATGGCAGCAAAGATTATTGACGGTAAAACGATTGCGCAGCAGGTGCGATCTGAGGTTGCTCAAAAAGTTCAGGCACGCGTCGCAGCAGGACTTCGCGCTCCCGGCCTGGCTGTGGTGTTGGTCGGCAGCAATCCGGCCTCACAGATTTATGTCGCAAGCAAACGTAAAGCGTGCGACGAAGTGGGGTTCGTCTCCCGCTCCTATGACCTGCCAGAAACCACCAGCGAAGCCGAACTGCTGGCGCTTATCGATACTCTGAATGCAGATAACACGATTGACGGTATTCTGGTGCAGTTGCCTTTACCGGCAGGTATCGACAACGTTAAAGTGCTGGAGCGTATCGCGCCAGATAAAGACGTAGACGGTTTCCATCCTTATAATGTCGGTCGTCTGTGTCAGCGTGCGCCACGCCTGCGTCCCTGTACGCCCCGCGGTATTGTGACGCTGCTTGAGCGTTACAATATTGATACCTACGGCCTGAATGCGGTGGTCATTGGCGCGTCCAATATCGTTGGACGCCCGATGAGCATGGAGCTGCTGCTGGCTGGCTGTACGACTACCGTTACGCACCGCTTTACCAAAGATCTGCGTCACCATGTCGAGCATGCTGATTTGCTCATTGTCGCCGTAGGTAAACCGGGCTTTATTCCCGGCGAATGGATTAAAGAAGGCGCAATTGTGATTGATGTCGGTATTAACCGTCTGGAAAATGGCAAGGTCGTTGGCGACGTCGTGTTTGACGAAGCCGCGGCGCGCGCGTCATACATCACGCCAGTACCGGGCGGCGTCGGCCCGATGACGGTCGCCACGCTTATCGAAAACACGCTGCAGGCGTGCATTGAATATCACGATCCACAAGGAAAATAACATGGCGACATTCTCTTTAGGCAAGCACCCGCACGTCGAGCTGTGCGATCTGCTCAAGCTGGAAGGCTGGAGCGAAAGCGGCGCGCAGGCGAAAATCGCCATTGCCGACGGGTTGGTGAAGGTTGATGGCGTGGTTGAAACGCGTAAACGCTGCAAAATTGTCGCCGGGCAAACCGTTAGCTTTGAAGGCCAAAGTGTGAACGTCGTGGCCTGATACAAGTGCCGGATAGCGACGCAAAGCGTCTTATCCGGCCTGATTACGCTGTCTTTTCAGATAATCATCCACTTAATCCTCTGCGTTCCAACTGCTAGCATGGCTATTTCCCTGTGAACCATCGCTATGCCTACCGTTATCACCCACGCCGCCGTTCCTCTGTGTCTTGGCGCAGGCTTAGGCCTGAAAGTTATCCCTCCTCGCCTGCTGTTTGCCGGTGTTGTGCTGGCGATGCTCCCCGATGCCGACGTGCTGGCCTTTAAATTTGGCGTCGCCTACGGCAACGTGTTCGGCCATCGTGGATTTACCCATTCTTTACTTTTCGCATTCGTCCTCCCCCTGTTGTGCGTACTCGCGGGACGACGATGGTTTCGAGCGGGGCAGGTGCGCTGCTGGCTGTTTTTAACCGTTTCATTGCTGTCGCACAGCCTGCTGGATTCGATAACCACGGGTGGGAAAGGCGTCGGCTGGCTGTGGCCGTGGTCGGATGAACGTTTCTTTGCGCCCTGGCAGGTGATTAAAGTCGCGCCGTTTGCGCTTTCAAGCTACATCACGCCGTATGGACACCAGGTCATTCTCTCAGAATTGCTGTGGGTGTGGTTGCCGGGAAGTATTTTAGTGTTATTTCTATGGGTACTTAAAACGCATATTAAAAGGAATCAATATGAATAAAATGACATTCGCCGCCGCGGTCATCTGTTTCTCATTTTCCCACGCCAGCTATAGCGAAGAAATGTCTGCCACTGGCTGGTATGCGGCATCGTCTGCGGTTGTCAGCGTGGGCAGTTCCGCACTGGTTAGCGGAATTATACTCTCCCCCGTACTGCTGCCGCTCAACCTGAGCATTGGATCTGTTGTCGAAAATAAAAAGCAAAAAACCGCGCTGTTAACCACTAAGTCCCCCGATAACAAAGACATTAAAATGCAAGTTCCTCTAAATGTCGTCAAAGAAGGCAACCTCAAAGCAGGTGATAAAGTCACTCTGGAAAAAACGCAGGAAGGCACCGGCGCTTATTTGAAAAAAGAGGGCAAGGTCCTTGCCCATATGGTAAATCAGGACGACGCAGGACTTTCCAGCAACCAGACGGTACCGGCCAAATGAAGCGGTTCGCGTTTGCCCTGTGGCTCAGCGCAATCTCGCTCAACGCTTATGCAGACAGTGCTAACTGTCACCAAAAAGCAAACACGCCGGAGAGCATCGCAGCGACAATGGATCAGGCGCTACAGCTCAAACAACAGCTTAACAGTCAATCCGATCTGGTCGTCATTCTGGTTCGCCAGGGGCAAGATATGTCGAGCCGACATTTAACCTGGTCACATGCTGGCTATGCCATGCGCCAGCCAAACGGAGACTGGCGGGTTTACCATAATCTGAATACTTGCGGAACCGCTGAATCAGCGCTCTATATACAAGGTCTGTATGAGTTTCTGGCTGATGACCTGGTGAATCAGAGCATTGCCGTTTTGCGCCCGCGTTCAGATATCGCGACGGCATTACAAACGCTCTTACATAGCGCTATCAAACTCAATCTCTTCCACAGTCCCCGCTATAACCTAATTGCGTGGCCTTTTTCCGGCCCTTATCAGAATTCGAATGGCTGGCTTCTCGAAGTGTTTGCGCGAGCAAACGATGCGCAGGTTTGGTCACGTAATGATGCCCGCCGCTGGTTGCAGCTTCAGGGTTATCAACCCTCTATCGTTAGTGCTGGCACTTTTGAACGATTAGGCGCAAAACTGTTCACCCCTAACGTTTTCACCGACGATCAGCCAGCAGAATTGCTGCGAAAAGGAAATGTGGGGCTAAACAGCGGCGACAGCGTCATCCGCTTTATTGCCCATTACAGCCGGGCAATGCCCGGGTGTGAACATCAGAATCTGGGGGAGTCGGTGTGTGTTTATCTTTCGCCCGGCGCGAAAAAATAAAAAAACAGGCCGTTCTATGCAAATAGAGCGGCCTGTAAAAGCGCTTACTTACGTCGCCAGGTGGTGCCCTGCGGGCCATCCTCCAGAATAATACCCATTTCAGTGAGACGATCGCGCGCCGCGTCCGCCGCCGCCCAGTCTTTCGCTTTACGGGCATCCAGACGCTGTTGAATCAAGGCTTCAATTTCCGCAACTTCACCGTCATCCGCCTGCGCGCCGCTTTGCAGGAAAACATCCGGCTCCTGCTCCAGCAGTCCCAGCACGCCGGAAATCTTCCGCAGATGAGACGCCATCGCATTCGCGGCGGTCATATCTTCGCCCTTCAGACGGTTGACTTCACGCGCCATATCAAACAGGACGGAGTAGGCTTCCGGCGTGTTGAAATCGTCATTCATCGCCTCCACGAAACGCGCTTCAAACGCCTCGCCGCCCGCCGGGGCCGCTGATTTATCCGTTCCACGCAATGCAGTGTATAGCCGCTCCAGCGAAGCGCGCGCCTGCTTGAGGTTCTCTTCGCTGTAGTTCAGTTGGCTACGGTAATGCCCGGACATCAGGAAGTAGCGCACAGTTTCCGCATCGTAGTATTTCAGCACGTCGCGCACGGTAAAGAAGTTGCCCAGCGATTTGGACATCTTCTCGCGATCCACCATCACCATACCGGAGTGCATCCAGTAGTTGACGTATTCGCCGTCATGCGCGCAGGTAGACTGGGCAATCTCGTTTTCATGGTGCGGGAACATCAGATCGGAACCGCCGCCGTGAATATCAAAATGGTTGCCCAACTGCTTGCAGTTCATCGCCGAACATTCAATGTGCCAGCCCGGACGCCCTTCGCCCCACGGCGACGGCCAGCTCGGCTCGCCCTCTTTCGACATTTTCCACAGCACGAAGTCCATCGGGTTACGCTTCACGTCAACGACATCCACGCGCGCGCCCGCCTGAAGCTGCTCAAGATCCTGACGGGAAAGCTGCCCATAAGTCGGATCGGTCGGTACATCAAACATCACATCGCCGTTATCCGCCACATAGGCGTGCCCTTTCTCGATTAAGGTGCGGGTGAGTTCGATAATTTCCTGAATATGGTGCGTCGCACGCGGCTCGCTGTCCGGACGCAGAATATTCAGCGCGTCGAAGTCCTGATGCATTTCCGCAATCATTCTGTCGACCAGCGCGACAAAACTTTCGCCATTTTCATTGGCGCGTTTAATAATTTTATCGTCGATATCGGTAATGTTACGCACATACTTCAGCTTATAACCGAGAAAACGCAAATAGCGTGCGACAACGTCAAAAGCGACAAACGTGCGTCCGTGGCCAATGTGGCAGAGATCGTAAACGGTGATACCACACACGTACATGCCGACTTCCCCGGCATGAATGGGTTTGAATTCCTCTTTTTGGCGCGTCAGTGTATTAAAAATTTTTAACATCGAAGATTCCGTATAGACGTGTGTGGGTAATAATCTCTGTATGATACATATTATTCGTAATCGAAGCAGCACACTTTGCAAGGTGATCGCAGCTTACGGTTATGCTATAACAAGCCCCTATATGTGCCCCATTGCGGGCTAAAGCACCACTCTCTTGGAACAGGATGCATAAATGGTTACTTTCCACACTAATCACGGCGATATCGTAATCAAAACCTTTGATGATAAAGCGCCTGAAACAGTTAAAAACTTCCTGGACTACTGCCGCGAAGGTTTTTACAACAACACCATTTTCCACCGTGTGATTAACGGTTTTATGATTCAGGGCGGCGGCTTTGAGCCGGGCATGAAACAGAAAGCCACCAAAGAGGCGATCAAAAACGAAGCCAACAATGGTCTGAAAAATACCCGTGGTACGCTGGCAATGGCGCGTACTCAGGCGCCACACTCGGCTACCGCGCAATTCTTCATCAACGTGGCAGACAACGACTTCCTGAACTTCTCCGGCGAAAGTTTGCAGGGCTGGGGCTACTGCGTCTTTGCGGAAGTCGTAGAAGGTATGGACGTGGTAGATAAAATCAAAGGCGTCGCCACTGGCCGTAGCGGTATGCACCAGGACGTACCAAAAGAAGACGTCATCATTGAAAACGTGACCGTCAGCGAGTAATCGTGGCGACACTGTTTATTGCAGACTTGCATCTGCAAACGGAAGAACCGGCGATCGTCGCCGGTTTTCTGCGTTTTTTAGCCGTAGAAGCCCGTCAGGCCGACGCGCTGTATATTCTTGGCGATCTCTTCGAGGCCTGGATTGGCGACGACGACCCCAACCCGCTACATCGTGAGATAGCCGCCGCCATCAAAGCGGTGGTGAATGTTGGCGTTCCCTGCTTCTTTATTCATGGTAATCGCGACTTCCTGATTGGCAAGCGATTTGCCCGCGAAAGCGGCATGATTCTACTGCCGCAGGAAAAAGTGCTCGACCTGTATGGCCGCAATGTGTTGATTATGCACGGCGATACGCTCTGTACCGATGATGCCGGATATCAGGCGTTTCGCGCCAAAGTCCATAATCCGTGGGTGCAACGACTGTTCCTTACCCTGCCGCTGTTTATCCGCCGCCGTATCGCCGCCAGAATGCGCGCCGGCAGTAAAGCCGCCAACAGCAGCAAATCGCTGGATATTATGGACGTCAATGCGCAGACCGTCGTCGCCGAAATGGAAAAACACCGCGTACAGTGGCTGATTCACGGTCATACCCACCGCCCGGCGGTGCATGAACTTTCCGCCAACGACCAGCCCGCATTCCGCGTGGTGTTAGGCGCATGGCATCATGAAGGTTCAATGGTAAAAGTCACGCCGGACAACGTTGAGTTAATCGCCTTCCCCCTGTAAATGTTCGTCGAATCGTCCGTTACGGCGCGCACGCAACCGTTTTCCTTGCCTGATTATCATGCTATTCTCTGACACCTCAAAAGCAGCGTGTCCCGCACCACAGGAGTTTTAAGACGCATGTCTTCCCGCAATAATCCGGCGCGTGTCGCCATCGTGATGGGGTCCAAAAGCGACTGGGCTACCATGCAATTCGCCGCCGAAATTTTTGAAATTCTGGATGTCCCGCACCATGTAGAAGTGGTTTCCGCTCATCGCACCCCCGATAAACTGTTCAGCTTCGCCGAAACGGCGGAAGAGAACGGATATCAAGTGATTATTGCCGGCGCGGGCGGCGCGGCGCACCTGCCGGGAATGATTGCGGCAAAAACGCTGGTCCCGGTACTCGGCGTGCCGGTACAAAGCGCTGCGCTAAGCGGCGTGGATAGCCTCTACTCCATCGTGCAGATGCCGCGCGGCATTCCGGTGGGTACGCTGGCGATCGGTAAAGCCGGTGCCGCTAACGCCGCCCTGCTCGCCGCGCAGATTCTGGCGCAACACGACGCGGAACTGCATCAGCGCATTGCCGACTGGCGCAAAGCGCAAACCGATGAAGTTCTGGAAAATCCCGATCCGCGGGGGACGCTATGAAGCAAGTTTGCGTTCTCGGCAACGGACAACTGGGCCGAATGCTGCGCCAGGCGGGCGAACCGCTGGGTATCGCCGTCTGGCCGGTTGGTCTGGATGCAGAGCCTACCGCCGTGCCGGTACAGCAGAGCGTCATTACCGCAGAGATTGAGCGCTGGCCGGAAACCGCGCTTACCCGCGAGCTGGCGCGCCACCCGGCCTTCGTCAATCGCGATGTATTTCCGATCATCGCCGACCGTCTGACACAAAAACAGCTTTTCGATAAACTGGGACTCGCGACCGCGCCGTGGCAGCTGCTGACCAGCACCGACGAGTGGTCCGGCATCTTTGACCGCCTGGGCGAACTGGCGATTATTAAGCGTCGCGTTGGCGGCTACGACGGTCGCGGGCAGTGGCGTCTACGCGCGGACGAAACCGGGCAACTGCCGGATGACTGCTATGGCGAATGTATTGTTGAGCGCGGTATCCATTTTTCCGGCGAAGTGTCGTTAGTCGGCGCGCGCGCTCATGACGGCAGTACCGTGTTTTACCCGCTAACGCACAATTTGCATCAGGACGGCATCTTGCGGACCAGCGTCGCGTTCCCACAGGCGAACGCCGAACAGCAGGAGCAGGCGGAATCGATGCTGTCAGCAATTATGCAGGCGCTGAACTACGTCGGCGTAATGGCGATGGAATGTTTTATCACGCCGGAAGGCCTGTTAATCAATGAACTGGCGCCGCGCGTGCATAACAGCGGACACTGGACGCAAAATGGCGCCAGCATCAGTCAGTTTGAATTGCATTTGCGCGCGATTACCGGCCTGCCGTTGCCCGCGCCGGTGATTAACGCCCCGTCGGTGATGATCAACCTGATCGGCAGCGAGCTGAATTACGACTGGCTGAAGCTGCCGCTGGTACATCTGCACTGGTATGATAAAGCGGTACGTCCGGGGCGAAAAGTCGGCCATCTGAATCTGACCGACAGCGATACGTCACGTCTTAGCGCCACCCTGGAAGCGCTCTCTCCGCTCCTGCCGGGCGAATACGCCAGCGGCATTATCTGGGCGCAAAGTAAGCTTAAATAAACAGCGTGGGCGGCGCATTCTCTGTCGCCGCCCGTCGCGATCACAGACGGATGCAGGTTCCCGCCCTGCCCGCCAGGGTATCGTCAATACGCGACAGCGCGCCAATCCATGCCGGCTTTCCGCACCGCTTCACATACCCGCTTACCGCGGTCACCTTCGGTCCCATCGCGCCATCGGCTTTGGCAAACGGCGCCAGCTCATCGGGCGAAGCCTGACGAATAGCGCGCTGCTGCGGCGTTCCCCAATGTTCATACACCGCATCCGCATCCGTCAAAATGATCAGACCATCGGCCGCTATCTGCTCCGCCAGCAATGCCGCCGCCAGGTCTTTATCTATCACCGCCTCGACCCCTTCGCCCTCGCCAGCAACAGGTACCCCGCCACCGCCGCTGCAAATCACCACATGGCCCTCTTTTAGCAATAACTCAATAGCGGCGCTTTCGATAATCTGACGCGGCGCCGGGGAAGCGACGACACGGCGCAGATATTTTCCATCACATTTCATATGCCAGCCATAAGTCGCTTCCAGCGCCATTTGCTCTTCTGGCGAATAAACGGGACCGATAAACTTTTCCGGTTCAAGAAAAGCAGGATCGTCCGCCGATACCTTTATTCGCGTTAATACCGCAGTCACCGGCGGCATATCGGGTTCAAGCGCCAGACGCTGCGCCAGCATATAGCCGATCATTCCCTGACTTTCCGCTACCAGCACATCCAGCGGATAAGGCTCAACGGCTTTCCAGGCAAGGTTCTGTAAAGCCAACAGGCCGACCTGAGGGCCGTTGCCATGTACTATCGCCAGCCGATACGAGCGGGCAAGTCGCGCCAGCGCGGGCACCGCGTCAGCAATATTGCGATATTGATTCTCTGCCGTTAGCGCTTCTCCGCGCTGCAATAATGCGTTGCCGCCAAGAGCAACTACCAACGTTTTCATTCCCTATCCTTTTACTATTTGTTGTCCAAGCCAGAACCCCAGCAGCGTATCCGCGCCCGAGGTGTGCCCCAGCGCCAGCAGTCCGTCAATCGCCGTTTCTGTGCGAGCATCTCGTCGCAGCGCATGAATAAAGTGGAGTAAAGGCGACGCGAAATAACCCATAGCCGCATAGCGTAAATAGCTAACGCTCACGAGCGTCGTCGCCCGATCAAGGCTGCCGGATTGGGCAAAAAAATTACGCCCGGCGCGTTCATCTATGGCGCCAAAATACCAGGCCGCCAGCAACATTCCCGTCAGCGTGTCGTCATGACTGGGCGTTAAGCCCGGCCCTTTACCCAGCCATAGCCGCCAGTCAGTCGCAGCACCTGCAAGCGCCGACTGAAAGCAGTGACAAAACTGGCGAAGTTCCGGACATAGAGGCTGGGCTGCGGCGACGGTTAACGGCCCAAACAGTCCCGTCTCCTCACTACGCTGCATGTACGTCGCGTTAAGACGCGGCGACGCAAGATAGCGCGGAACCCGCAGCGAACAGCTCCTCTCCGGCTCGCATAAAAGAAACTCGCCAATCTGAATACCGGCAGCGGTTGACTGCGGTTTTTCGCCATCGGTGAGCACATCGCGCAATGCGTCAAAATCGCCGCCGCGCAGTATCCACCCTCCCGGACTGAAGCCGCTCCCCCGACGGTGAAGCGTTAATAACTCACCGCTTTTCGCCACAAAATTAATAGAGCGACGCCATACCCCTGACATCTGCCAGGGTTGCCGATAATCCGCCGATTGTCGGCTTGCCATAAGAGGATGGATACGTTTCATGAGACGCTCTCTTAACTTACGCCCATGCTTTCCGCCAGCGCTTCCAGCGCCTGCTCGAAACAGGCCAGCGGCGCACGGACGGTTCCCGCGCCAATCTGGCCAATCCCCGCCTCTTTATGCGCGATACCCGTGTTAATCAGCGGCGTAATTCCGGTCTCGACCACGCGGCGGATATCCAGTCCCAGACAGGCCCCCTGAAAATCCCAGCCGGGGATTTGTAGCTGCATGTTGCGTTCGAGATAAATTTCAGCCATCTCTTCAGAAACAGATTTCGCCGCTTCCATTCCCCCGGCACCGACAAAACGCGTTACGCCAGGCGCGGCAATCATCGCAGCGCCGCCAATACCAAACGTTTCAGTAATGGCGCTGTCGCCCATGTCCGGGTTGGCCTGATCCTGCGAAAAACCGGTAAAAAATAGCCCCTGCGGCGTATTAACAGGCGCGGTGAACCAACGGTCGCCCAGACCGCTAACCCGAATGCCAAACATATCGCCATTACGGGTCATCGCCGTCACAATACTGCCGGCGCGAATCTGCGCGCCCGCGTCCATGGCGGCTTTACAGTAGGCCATCGCCAGATTAAGGAAGAATTGATCGGTGACGCTCAGAAAATCCATCACTTCCGCTATCTGCTGCTTATCATGTTCCAGACGGGCGATATGCGGCGCCAACGTGCGCATCAGCAATGCGGAAGAAGCGATATTGCGCTGGTGGAATTCATCTCCCATCGTAATGCCCTGCGCCATCATTGCGGTCAGGTCGAGCCCCCGCTCCAGACGTCCCAGCGCCGCGCTTAATACCGGCATCAGCACATCGCGCATCCAGCGCAAACGTTGCTGAACATCCTCGCCATAGGCGCCGAAACGCATCACTTTGCCGATCCCTTCGTTGAGATTGCAGTACGCGCGATTGCCGTCGGTGATATTTTCCACGACCAGCATCGGCATACTGGCTGAGGTAATACCGCCCATCGGCCCCACAGCGTTAACGTGATGGCAGGGAATAAAGTTGACCTTTCCCTGCTCTAACAGTACGAGCGCGCTCATTTCATCTTTGGCCCATCCTTCAAACAGGCATGCGCCGATACAGGCGCCTTTCATCGGGCCGGTCATCTCTTGCCAGCGCATCGGCGGGCCGGCATGAAGAAGCGTTTTCCCCTGATTGAGCACGCTAATTAATGAAGAAGCTGGCTTCACATCCAGCCAGTGCGGACGTGCGCGACGAATTTGTTCGATGACTGCAGCGTTGGCTTGCGCCACTGATGTAAACATGGGAACCCCTTATTGCAAACGTTCTAACAGACGAGCCAGTTTTTTATTACCGCCAGCGACAGGCGCCCACTGGTAGTGCACCACGGGCATACCGGCAGCCTGTAAATCCAGCGCGAAGCTACGTAACCCGGCATTAATCACCGCTACCGCTTCCAGTAACCGGGGAGCTGATGGATGAGTGGAAGAGAGGGTTGGTCGAATCAGTTCCGCGGCCAACAGAGTGGCTTCGGGAAGAGAATCCACTACTGTGATGCCGGCATCTTCGAGCGCGGCGATTTGTTGCGAGCGGCACTGAGGATCGCGTTCCGTTCCGGTGACGGTTGCGATGGCGAACAGCGGCTGGTCGCCGGCGCGTGCGGCGCATGCCTTCTGCCAGGCCTGAATCAGCGATGCGGCGGGATCGGCGGTCGCGCCAAAACCAATAACGACGTCCACTAATAACACGCGTACCTGCGGCTGTGCGCCAAGTCCGGCGATAAGCTGATTACGTAACGCCGGGTCGATCATCGGATGTGGTCGCCCAACGGTATAAAAGTCATCGCCCAGATCGATAATCTGGTGGCCGTCAGCGTCAAGCATCATGCCATGGTGATGTTCCGTATCCGCCGCGACGCCCAGATAGCCGGCCAGTAGCCCCGCCGCTTCCGCCGCCAGCGTTCCGCCGGTATAGAGACCACGAATCACGCCGCCTGTTGAAACCATTTCTTTACGCTGCGACGTCACGCGAGACAATAAACATGCCAGTCGGGCGGCTTCATCCAGCGTCGAGGCAAACCAGACGTTTTCCTCACGCGCAACGGGGGAGGAAAACCCTAAGAACAGCGCTACAACGGGTTTGCCGGTGGCTTTCATCGCCGCGATAATATGCTGACGAACCGCATCGGCAGGCGGTTTGGAGACAAAGGCCAGCACCTGGCTCTTTTCATCCGCGCTGAGTATCTCCAGTGCCGTTAGCGCGCTGATCCCGCCGACCTCGGCGCTCAAATCGCGTCCGCCAAGCCCGATGGCATGGGTAATCCCTTCCCCCGCCAGCGCAATCTGTGAACAGAGCTCCTGAATACCGGTGCCGGAAGCGCCAATCACCCCGATGTTGCCCTCTGGCATGACGTTAGCGAAAGCCAGCGGCGTATTGGCGATCATAGCGGTGCCGCAATCCGGCCCCATGACCAGCAGTCCTTTATCACGCGCCCGGCGTTTTAGTCTGATTTCATCGTCCAGCGTGACATTATCGGAGAAGATCATCACGTTCAACGAACGATCCAGCGCCTGATCTGCCAGTTCCGCCGCATATTCGCCGGCCACCGATACCAGCGCCAGATTCGCCTCTGGCAGTTTCTGACAGGCGCTTTCCCAGCGTCTGACCTGGATTAACGACTGGCTGCCGCTGCTTCCCTGCGCCAACTGCTGCAATGCTTCTTCGAGCTGTTGCACAATCACCTGCGTAATGCCGTCATCTACCGCTTCGGTACGAATCGCCACGCAAATGTCATTGGGCGTAGCGCCATGAAAATCGTCATGCCAGAAACCGGTAGTTTCCAGCAGCGACTTATTCGCAGGCGTTCCCATCATTACCGATACATCATCAACATTTTCGGACTCACTCAGCTTTCGAGAAATAATCATTAAGCTAACAGAGTCCTGAAAACACCCTTTTTTAATAAAGGCGTGGATCATAACAACTCCTTAATAATTGCACCCATTGCAATTGCACGAGCAGTGTTAATGTGCGCTTCACGGTATATATCCGGGAGGGTAAATAGAGTGATTAACGTCACATCAAATTTATTAACAAAAGAATTCAAACAACGGCTAAAGGATTAGTTATGATTTTCTAAAAAAGCTTTTTATTTAAGCAAAAAGATAAAACCCGCCTGATTATCAAATAAATTCTAATTATATTTTTTTGCCTGTCTGGATCACATAATCATTTTATTTTCCCGGTATGTTAATCGCAGTCATGCTTCACACCGTCGTTAAAAAGGAAGACAGATGAAAATCAGTCGGGAAACACTCCATCAGCTTATCGAAAATAAGCTTTATAAAGCCGGACTAAAACGTGAGCACGCCGCCATCGTCGCCGACGTACTGGTTTATGCAGATGCCAGAGGTATTCACTCACATGGCGCCGTACGCGTTGAATATTATGCCGAACGAATTTCAAAAGGCGGCACCAACCGGGAGCCGACGTTCCGCATTGAGAATACCGGTCCCTGTACGGCGATACTGCATGCCGATAATGCTGCCGGACAGGTCGCAGCCAAAATGGGAATGGAGCATGCTATTGAAATAGCCAAAAAAAATGGCGTCGCGGTTGTCGGCATTAGCAGAATGGGCCATAGCGGCGCCATCTCTTATTTCGTCCGCCAGGCTGCTCGCGAAGGCCTGATTGGTCTGTCTATCTGTCAGTCCGATCCTATGGTCGTGCCGTTTGGCGGGGCGGATATTTACTATGGCACTAATCCGCTGGCCTTTGCCGCGCCGGGCGAAGGCGATGACATCATTACCTTTGATATGGCCACCACCGTGCAGGCCTGGGGAAAAGTCCTCGATGCACGGTCCCGCAATGAGTCCATTCCGGAGAGTTGGGCCGTTGATAAAAATGGCGCGCCGACACATGATCCTTTTGCCGTCAATGCGTTATTACCCGCCGCAGGCCCGAAAGGTTACGGCCTGATGATGATGATCGATATTCTGTCCGGTATTCTGCTGGGGCTGCCGTTTGGCCGCCAGGTCAGTTCGATGTATGAAGATTTACACGCCGGACGCAATTTAGGACAACTTCATCTGGTCATTAATCCGGCGTTCTTTTCTTCCTGTGAATTATTCCGCAAACATATTAGTCAGACCATGCAGGAACTCAATGCCGTGAAGCCCGCCCCCGGTTTTAAACAGGTTTATTATCCTGGACAGGATCAGGATATTAAACAGAAAAATGCCGATATGAATGGTATCGATATTGTTGATGATATTTATCAATATCTGATTTCCGATGCCCTCTATCTCAAGTCATACGAAACAAAAAATCCCTTTGCCCAATAATTATTGAAACAGGAATTTTCTATGATAAAGCATTTTCGCCACGCGATAGAAGAAACATTGCCCTGGCTCTCTTCCATTGGAGCCGATCCTACGGGCGGAATGACGCGTTTACTTTATTCGCCTGAGTGGCTGGAAACACAGCAGCAGTTTAAAAAGCGAATGGCAGAAAGCGGTCTGGAGACACGCTTTGATGACGTCGGAAATTTATATGGCCGCCTTTGCGGCACACAATTTCCGGAGCAGGTGATTTTAAGCGGTTCGCATATTGATACGGTCGTCAACGGCGGCAATCTGGACGGGCAATTCGGCGCGCTTGCCGCCTGGCTGGCGCTCGACTGGCTAAAAGCGACCTACGGCGCGCCGCTGCGCACCGTCGAGGTAGTGTCAATGGCTGAGGAAGAAGGCAGCCGTTTCCCTTACGTTTTTTGGGGCAGCAAGAACATTTTTGGCCTGGCGAATCCTGAAGAGGTACGCCATATCCAGGACGCCAAAGGCACAGGCTTTGTCGACGCTATGCAGGCGTGCGGATTTACCCTTCCCGCCGCGCCACTCGCTGCGCGAACCGATATCCGCGCCTTTGTTGAATTGCATATTGAGCAAGGCTGCGTTCTGGAGAGCAACGGACAGTCGATTGGCGTCGTCAACGCCATCGTCGGGCAACGTCGCTACACGGTGACGCTCAACGGCGAGTCCAACCATGCAGGCACAACGCCAATGGGCTATCGTCGCGATACGGTGCACGCCTTCAGTCGTATTTGCAGTCAGTCCATTGAAAAAGCCAAACAGCATGGCGATCCCCTGGTATTAACGTTCGGCAAAGTTGAGCCGCAGCCGAATACGGTCAATGTAGTCCCTGGAAAAACCACATTTACAATCGATTGCCGGCATACGGACGCCGCGGTACTTCGCGAATTTACCGAACAGTTGGAAAACGATATGCGCGCCATCTGCGATGAAATGGATATCAGCATCGATATCGATTTGTGGATGGACGAAGCGCCGGTGCCGATGAACGCCGAACTGGTCGCGGCCCTCACCAGGCTGTGTGAAACCGAACAACTGAACTATCGCATAATGCATAGCGGCGCAGGTCATGACGCGCAAATTTTCGCGCCGCGCGTCCCTACCTGTATGATTTTCGTCCCCAGCATTAATGGTATCAGCCATAACCCGGCGGAACGTACCAACATTAATGACCTTGCTGAAGGGGTCAAAACTCTGGCATTAATGCTGCATCAACTTGCCTGGCAAAAATAAGGAGCCATCAATGGGATATCTGAATAACGTCACGGGTTACCGCGATGATTTACTGGCGAACCGCGCCATTGTGAAACACGGTAACTATGCGCTCTTAACGCCGGACGGTCTGGTGAAAAATATTATTCCTGGCTTTGAAAACTGTGACGTCACAATCCTTTCGACGCCGAAGCTGGGTGCTTCTTTCGTCGATTATCTGGTCACCTTACATCAGAATGGCGGCAACCAGCAGGGCTTTGGCGGCGAGGGGATTGAAACTTTTCTCTATGTCATTACGGGAAATATTGAAGCTAAAGCAGAAGGAAAAACATTCTCTTTAACTCAGGGCGGATACCTCTATTGTCCACCGGGCGAGATGATGACCTTTAGCAACGCTCAAACGGAAGACAGCCAGCTATTTTTATATAAACGCCGCTATACTCCTGTCGAGGGGCATGCCCCGTGGTTGGTTTCCGGCAATGCCAGCCAGCTGGAGCGTATTCATTATGAAGGCATGGAAGATGTTATTCTGCTGGATTTCCTGCCTAAAGAGCTGGGCTTCGATATGAATATGCATATTCTGTCGTTCGAACCGGGCGCCAGCCACGGCTATATTGAAACCCACGTCCAGGAACATGGCGCTTATATCCTTTCCGGCCAGGGGGTTTATAACCTCGACAACAACTGGGTGCCGGTGAAAAAAGGCGACTACATCTTCATGGGCGCTTATTCCCTGCAGGCCGGATACGGTGTAGGTCGTGGCGAAGCATTCAGCTACATCTACTCCAAAGACTGTAACCGCGACGTTATGATTTAACGGCGGACAGCCCTCCTGATTATTTTTAATTTAGCTATGTTGGATTTTGCCACGGTGAGAACCGTGGCTTTTTTTATGCTTAACGAGTCCCGATATCCTGGCCAAGTTTGATGACGCGGGCAATATTACAGGCGCTGTGGTAGAGATTTTGTTCACCGTTCGCCAGAACCTCCGGCAAAGGCGCCAGCCGCGGCAAAATACTGAATACGGCATCAATACCGTGGCGATGGACCACTTCCACGCCGTCGCCCAGTACGCCGGCAATGCCGATAACCGGGACGTGATGCCGTTTCGCCACTGACGCAACGCCTATCGGCGCTTTTCCTCCCGCCGTTTGCGAGTCGATTCGCCCTTCTCCGGTAATCACCAGCGAGGCCTCTTTTACCGCCTCCTCCAACTTCACCGCCTGCATAACAATCTCAATACCGGGCTTCATTTCCGCTTCCAGGAAGACGATAGCAGCAATCCCCATTCCTCCGGCCGCTCCACCGCCCGGTATTTGAGACATGTCGCGTCCGGTCAGGGCATGTAAAACACGGGCATAATTACGTAATCCATTTTCCAGCGTCTCGACCATTTCAGGCGTCGCCCCTTTCTGCGGACCGAATACCGCCGCCGCGCCGCGTGGCCCCACCAACGGGTTATCAACATCACAGGCGACCTCAATACGACACTCTGAAATACGCGGATCGCACCCCTGCAGGTCAATGCTCGCCAGGCGCGATAAATTGCCCCCTCCGGCGCCAAGCAGCATTCCTTGCGCGTCCAGAAAACGCACACCGAGCGCCTGCGCTACTCCCATTCCGCCATCCACCGTGGCGCTGCCGCCGATACCCAGAATAATATGGCGAATCCCCGCGTCCAGGGCGTGACGAATCAATTCGCCGGTGCCGAAACTGGATGCCAGCAGCGGATTACGCGCCTCTGGCGCCACCAGCATCAATCCGCTCGCCGCCGCCATTTCAATAATCGCCGTTTTGCCGTCGCCGGTCAGGCCATAAAATCCGTTTACTTTTTCCCCCATCGGCCCGCTAACGTCCACAGAAACCCGTTTCCCGCCGGTCGCAGCCACCATTGCGTCCACGGTTCCTTCTCCGCCATCGGCGATCGGTAAACAAACATAGCGCGCATCAGGAAATACGGTTGAAAATCCCGCTTTAATAGCCTGACAGCATTTATCAGCGCTTAAGCTCTCTTTAAATGAATCTGGCGCAATTACAATCTTCATCATGTCTCCTTGTTTTCTCACGTTATTTAATGCGTTCCCACGGAATAAGATTTTCCATAAGCACTGCCAGTAAGATTCCCACCAGTAATCCGTTGCTAAGCAGAGGACGAATCATCAGTGGAAGATCCTGTAAATAGACCGGAGGAAGCCCCATCAAAAAAATGCCGACAAAAAGCGGTAACGCCAGGCGATAAATATTCCGCGCGGTAAACGTAATTTGCTGGCTAAAAACCAAACCGGAATAAAGTAAAGGTAAATAAGAGACCAGCATAACGGCGCTGCTGATCGCCAGTGGAATAGCGCAAAATAAGCGGGTTAACGGCGTTATAATGGCAACCAGCAGACACAGCGCGCTACCACAGATAAAGGATTTGCGAGAACTGTCGCCGGTTTGCGTTAATAAACCAATGGAAGACACAAAAGGCGAAAAAGGCACGACCGCGAAAGGCACCGTCACTAACGTCATCAGTCCGGAAATCATAAAGCTTCGGCGATAACGAGAACTGCCCGACCCTTGATGCAGATAAAAGATATCGGTACCGCGGATGGCGCCGTAAGTGTTGCTGATGTTGACTAACCCCGTCATCACCGCCGTCACAATAATACCCGGCATCAGCGTGCCGTGGCTGCCCAGCGGAAACCATCGCCAGCTTAATTCACCCGGCGGTAAGTGTGATGAAGGAAAGCATAACCGCCATAGCCCCCACCCGACCACGGTCCCTACCAGTAACGCGTAACGGGAGATACGCTGCTGCAGGAAAATAATCATCGCGAGGATAAAACACATCACCGCGACCGCCAGCCCAAAGGGGGCCAATTTGATTCTGGCGCTGGTATCGGCAATGCCAAAAGGCAGCCCCAGCATGCCTTTAAAAAATATTGAGGTCAGCTGCGCGCCCAAAAGCAGCATGAAAAAAACCATTACCGCCGGCGTAAACAGGCGAGCCAGACGGTGTCCTAAGCCGCTAATGCCGATAAATATCGTCACCATTGCGGAGATCGCGATCCCGACCGACAGGCTGGAGGCGATATCGTTCAGCGGCGTGCCGCGAGACGCCTCGCCAAGCGTAATCGTAAGAATAGCGCCCCACCACAGTCCTGTCGGCCCTTCCATAATGGCACGGCGATGGCCGCAAAATGCCTGAACCAGGCAGGCCAACGCGGTGGTCAAAAAAGCGTATTGTGTGAGCATTAACAAGTTATCAGCGGGAAGATGAAAAGCGGACAGCAAGGTAGGGGGAACCACAACCGTGTTACAGAAAATAAAGAAAAACCACTGAAAGCCGGACAACACACTTTCGCGGTTAATAACAGGGAACATATCCACACCTTAAAATAGAGAATGCCCGTCGTGACGACGGGCATTAAATCACACCGGATTACTGCTGATGTTTAAGGATAAACTGACCTTTTGGCGGCACAGGGAAGCCATGCTCGATGTCATAAATAACATCGCCGCGCAAAATCGTTTTGGTAATACGCGCGCCAATAGTACGGCCAACATACGGACTGACTTTATGGCGATATTCCAGATCTTCATTTTTCAGAACATAGCTGCTGTCAGGCTGAATAAAGACCAGGTCAGCATCTTTGCCGGGGGCAATACGTCCTTTATGTTTCAGACCAAAAATATCGGCGGCGTTGGTCGCCATTAATTTGCCAAACATCGGCAACGACATACCGCGTTTTTGCACCGCTTCATCAAACATGACGTCCATGCAGTTTTGCAGTCCGGCAATTCCGCCCCATGCTTGCATGATATTGCCTGCTTTCATTTCCGGAGGGCATGGAGAGTGGTCGGATACCAGGCAGTCGATTTCGCCGTTAAACAGTTTTTCCCACATCCCTTTCTGGTTTTCCTGGTCGCGAATTGGCGGAGAACATTTTGCCAGGGTGCCAATCTCTTCGAACTGATCGGTATCGAGGACAAAATAGTGCGGGCACGATTCACAGGTGACATCCTGGCCCTCCTGACGCGCGCGCGTTACTTCCTCTACCCCCTCCGGGCTGCTGATATGGCAAACGTGCAGACGGCAACCTGCCGCTTTCGCCAGATACAGCACGCGACGAATGGCTTCCACTTCAGTAAATACCGGACGTGAGGCGACATAATCATGCGCCGTTACGCGACCTTCGCGTTTAGCTTCCTCGCCCAGCTCATCGCAAATCAGAGCATTTTCGCAATGTACCAGTACCGTCTGGTCCATTTCCCCCAATTTTTGCGCGCCTTTGTAAAACTGCCAGTCATTAACGTCGCGAAAATCATTATCGATGCCACGATCGCCGCAGGTGGCGACAAAGCACTTGAAGCCGACAACGCCCACTTCGTCCAGCTCATGAAGCCGATCCAGGTTATAAGAAACCAAACCGCCCAACTGCGCGGCGTCGATGGTCAATTTACCTTTTGCCGCGTCAAACTTGAGTTCAATCGTCTCACGATCGACCGTCGCCGGCAGCTGATTGAGCGGCATCTCAATCATCGTGGTAATACCGCCTTTCGCCGCCGCGCGGGTACCGGTTTCATAGCCTTCCCAGTGGGTACGGCCCGGTTCAGAAATGTGGGTATGCGCGTCAACCATGCCCGGCGAAACGATCAATCCCGTCGCATCCAGCACATTTTTCGCTTCCCCCAGGTTCTCGCCAATCGCGGCGATTTTTCCGCCCTGGACGGCGATATCGATAACTCTCGCTTCGTTTTCTAAGATGACAGTACCGTTCTTAATAATTAAATCAAAAGACATAACAAACTCCTTGTATGGATACAGATAGTTTTTAAATAGCGCACACTTCATTAAATACGCTTAATGCTTTTTCAATATTTAACCTGCGAGTTTTTTCTCTCCTGTATTTTCAAAACCCGTGCGTTTCTTCAATAGCGCATAAGTAACGAACGCAACTATTACGCCTACAAACTAGGACACGCGGGATAAAGGCTCCAAAAATGGTATAAACTTGCCGCCTAATGACAGAATAACTGCGACCAGGGTGACTGAAAATGCAGTCAGGTTAAATCCATTATCATAATATTTGTAATCACCGCTGGCGGTGTACAGCTCATCAAGATTAATTTTTCCACGCATTACCACAAAATAATGAGCTAACATTACGCCGATTACCGGGCCAAGCATACCGCCGATAATATCGAGGAACAGATAAATACTGTCCTGATTCTCCATTAATTTCCATGGACAAATCAGTAGACTGATAATACTGGCAATCATTACGCCATTTTTATAGTTAAGCTTTGTCGGGGCAAGCGCCGCAATTTGATACCCCGCAGGTATAATATTACCGGTGGCGTTGGTTGAAATTGTCGTCATCAGAATCACCAACACCGCAAAGAATGAAGCAAACAGGCTGTCCCAGCGCTGCACAATATCCAGCACGTTCCAGGTATCCATACCATAATGAATACTGGCTCCGGCAATAATGCACACGCTGGCTACGGCGAATAATATATACGCTACGATAAGCCCCAGCGTTTGTCCCAATGCCTGAGCGCGAAATGAATGCGCGTTTTGCGTGAAATCGGACGCGCTCACCGCTGGCGCTGCCCAGACGGCGACTACGGCGTTAATCACCACCAGGAACAGAAAGCCGCTGTGCTCTGCTTTTTGCACGCCTGAAGGCAGATAGTCCAGAATCGGGCCAATGCCGACCAGCGATATTGCCCAAATAGCCATGCCGCCAAAGACAATGTAAATACATGGATTGAGGATAGCGGTAAATTTATTTAATACTTTACCACCGCCAAAACCGATGCCAACGTTAATAATCCAAAAAATTAGAAAAGTAATTAGTCCTGGCAGTGAAAGACCCAGCAGCTTGAAATCTCCGCCTAATGTCAGAAATCCTGGCCAGATCTTCCCAATCAAAATAAGAAATGCCAGCGATCCCGCGTAACACTGTAAGCCGAACCACATAATTGCCGCGATTCCCCCTCGCAATAATCCAGGGAATAGCGCGCCGCGGACGCCGTAAGAACCTCGCAATATCATAGCAAAAGGAACGCCATATTTGCTGCCTGCCGCGCCATTCATTACCATCGCCGCCGCAATAAATAATGCGCTGATAATAATGGCCAACATGATATTAAATGTTGATAGGCCCAGTATAAAAAAACCGCCGACCATAACGTAATTTGGCACGTTATGTACAGATCCCATCCATAAGGTGAAATAGTTAAATGCCTTCCAGTTTCGTTGGGTTTCTGTTTTAGGTAATAAGTCTTCGCTATAACCGCGCTGCTGGTATAGCTCTCTTTGATGTTCCATAAATCCCTCTTTTCACGCATCGGATAACGTTGTTATGGGTTTAGCTATGAGGAACAAATAAATATAAAATAAAGAATTAGTAGATATAATTATTTTTAAGCTGAAGCAATACGTTGCGTTGCTTTCTTTTTATATAAAGTGACGACAGCAAAGATCAGCGTTCCGGTGACCACTAAACATGCTGAAATCACAAAACTGATCTCCTTCGACCCCGTTACATCCGAAATAAATCCGGTCAACGTTGGGGCGACAACCGCCGAGCTCATGCCAAAGAAATTAAAAAGGCTGAAAGCTCTTCCCAGACTTTTTGCCGAAGCCTGTTCAGATACAAAGGAGATCAGGATCGGGTCTACCGCCATTTTCCCCAGCAAGCCGTATAGCGTCAGGCTGACCATCAGCATCGTGGTATTCGGGGACAAAACCGTAAACGCCAACATTGCTGCCGCCACAATTTCCAGACCGAGAATAACCTTAACTTTACTGTTACGGAATTTATCTGACAGATGGCTAAAAAATAACGCCCCCGGTACGCCAACCACCGCCACCAGCGCTGATGCCAGCCCGATAGCTCCGCCATCAAATCCTCTTTCAGTCTGTAGATAAGAGGGCTGCCAGGTCACTATCAAATAATAACCGTAGCAGGTACAGAAATAGAGGAAGTAAACGCTACACAATAAACCAGAGAATAAAGGCGCACGTTTCTCATCTTCCGTAACGGTTTGGGTTTGCTTTTCCGCTTGCGCAGAGTCGCTTTTGGCTTTACCGCGAATGATCAGCGTAAAGACGCACAGCATGATTACTAATATCGCGGCCACGATATACAGTACATTTTGCCAGGCCATGCTCATGTTTTTTACTAATACGCTGGAACCGATTAAGCCAATCCCCATCCCTATAGCCGACCCGCTGTTGATAATCGCGTTGGCTAATGCCCGACGGGCCTGCGGCACGTTTGCCGAAGAGAGTGAATAAGCCGAGCTAAAGAAAGAAGCGCATCCGCCACCTGCCATTAGCGACCCTATATAGATCATGGTCAGGCCATTGGCTTTCGCGATACAGAGTGTACCAATAATAAAAAGCGTAAATCCGGCCATCAGCATGATTTTTTGACCGAATTTATCGACCAATATTCCGCAAGGGATTTGCATACTGCAGTAAGCAAAAAAGTAAAAACTTGCAATGGCGCCTATTTCTGCATTACTTACATTGTCTAAAGATGCCTGAATTTCTGGATAAATTGGCGTAAGCACGGTGCGATAGATCCAAATCGCTACCCAGCCCAGGCTCATTACGACAACAATTTGTTTCCAGTAATCAATCCCGGATTTTTTAGTTTCACTCATGTTCTTCACCTTTACAGAGTGTTCCTTGTGAACAGGTATCGCTGCAGCCGCAGCGATACACATAATTAGGACAATTTATGATTGGCCATTAATTCCAGCGCCTGTACCATTGCCGAATGATCAAGCTGGCTCCCGCCATTTGCCGCACAGGTATTGAATAATTCCTGGCAGGTCGCCGTATTCGGTAAATTCAGCGCCAGCGCTTTTGCGCTTTGCAATGCAAGATTAAGGTCTTTCTGATGAAGCGCGATTTTGAAACCAGGCTCGAACGTCCGGTTGATCATCCGCTCGCCGTGAACTTCCAGAATGCGTGAAGAGGCGAACCCGCCCATTAACGCCTGGCGCACGCGTACCGGATCGGCGCCTGCTTTTGAAGCAAACACTAAGGCTTCAGAAACCGCTTCAATATTCAGCGCAACAATAATTTGGTTAGCCACCTTACAGGTTTGCCCATCCCCATTGCCGCCCACCAGGGTGATATTTTTTCCCAGGATGTCAAAGAGCGGTTTAACGCGGTCAAAGACTTTCTGCTCGCCGCCGACCATAATCGACAGAGTGCCTTCACGCGCCCCGATTTCTCCCCCGGAAACCGGGGCATCCAGGTAATCAGCGCCCATTTCATTAACGCGCTGGGCAAAACGTTTGGTTTCGATAGGAGAAATAGAACTCATATCGACGATGGTTTTTCCCTGAAGCGATGTTTTGGCGCAACCGTGTTCGCCAAATAACACCTCTTCAACCTGCGGCGTATCCGGCACCATTATGAAGATAATGTCTGCAAATTCAGTTACCTGACGTGCAGTCTCAACATTTACCGCCCCCAGCGAGAGCAGTTCGTCCGCGACCGGACCAATAGTCGTAACGTGTAATTGATGACCGGCGCGTGCCAAATTGATAGCCATTGGCGAGCCCATAATTCCCAGGCCAATAAATCCCAGTTTCATATACAACCTCTTTTATTGCTTTCGGTGTTTCCAGATTCAGGCAACACAATCCCTTTCCAACACAGTGGAAAAAAAAGCGCTGCCCGAATTATTCTGCGTTTTAACGGTACTGATTAATCCACGATAATCCCGCTTCCGTGGTAGTCAGTGGTTTATATTCACAGCCAACCCAGCCATCATAACCAGACTGTTTAATGACATTAAAAATAAAGTCATAATTAATTTCCCCGGTCCCCGGCTCGCCGCGACGCGGGTTATCAGCAATCTGTAAATGGCCTATTTTATCGGCCCATGCCGTCATGGTTTGCGTTAATTCCCCTTCCATGCGTTGCATGTGATAAATATCATACTGAATTTTGATATTATCACTGCCGATATCCTTAATTAATGCTAACGCCTGTTGAGTGCCGGTGAGATGGAATCCCGGCATATCAAAGTGATTAATAGGTTCGATAAGTAATAAAATGTCTTCTTTCGCCAGCATATTTGCCGCATAGCGCAGGTTTTCGACCAACGTGTCGTGGATCTCCGTTGCGGAGAATCCTGACGGCGTTTTACCCACCAGACAATTTATTTTCTTATTGCCTAACGCACGTGCATAGCGGATTGCGGCCGCTACGCCATCGCGAAACTCTTCTTCGCGCCCAGGAATACAGGCAATTCCACGTTCGCCAGCCGCCCAGTCGCCAGCAGGTAAATTATGTAACGTATGTTCCAGATTATTATCCCTGAGCTTACGTTTTAACACTTCGATGTCGTTATCGTAGGGAAACATGAATTCCACGCCGCGAAATCCCGACAACGCCGCTTTATCAAAGCGTTCCAGGAAATCATATTCCGTAAACAGCATAGAAAGATTGGCAGAGAAACGTAACATCGATTACCTCCCTTACTCATATTTCATAAAACAGGTTTCTGTTGGCGCATCTTTCGCACTATCCGCAACCTCTTCAAACTCGGTTACGTTATCCAGTTCGCTGCCCATGGAAATATTGGTTACGCGTTCCAGAATGACTTCCACCACCACCGGAACGCGATATTGCGCCATCAGCGCTTTAGCTTGTTCAAATGCAGGCGCAATATCTTCCGGTTTAAAGACACGAATTGCTTTACAGCCTAACCCTTCTGCCACTTTTACATGGTCAACGCCATAGCCATTCACTTCGCTGGAGTTGATATTTTCAAAGGCGAGCTGTACGCAGTAGTCCATGTCAAATGCGCGTTGCGACTGGCGAATCAGACCAAGATAAGCGTTGTTAACCAGCACATGGATATACGGGATGTTAAACTGCGCGCCGACGGCTAACTCTTCAATCAGGAACTGGAAGTCGAAATCGCCGGAAATCGCCACCACATTGCGTTGCGGATCGGCAGCACAAACCCCTAATGCCGCCGGGATTGTCCAGCCAAGAGGCCCCGCCTGGCCGCAGTTGATCCAGTGTCTGTCTTTAAACACATGCAGCATCTGCGCTGCCGCGATTTGCGACAATCCAATGGTGGTGACATAGCACACATCGCGACCAAAGGCTTTGTTCATCTCTTCATAGACGCGCTGCGGCTTCACTGGCACGTTGTCAAAGTGGGTTTTACGCAGCAAAGTCCGTTTACGCTGCTGGCATTCGTCCACCCAGGTCTTCCGGCATGGCAAACGCCCCGCCTTTTGCATCTCCTGCGCGACATCGATCAGCAACGTTAGCGCCGCTTTGGCGTCCGAAACGATGCCCAGATCCGGGCACAACACGCGGCCAATTTGCGTCGGTTCAATATCGATATGGATGATTTTTCGCCCCTGAGTATATTTCTCAACGGACCCCGTATGACGGTTGGCGAAACGGTTACCGATGCCAAAAACCATATCGGATGCCAGCAGAGTGGCGTTGCCGTAGCGGTGCGCCGTTTGCAGGCCGACCATCCCCGCCATTAGGGGGTGATCGTCCGGGATACAGCCCCAGCCCATCAGGGTAGGGATCACCGGTACATTGGTCAGTTCGGCAAACTGCTGCAGCAGTGGCGCGGCGTCGGCGTTAATAACCCCGCCGCCCGCGACAATTACCGGACGCTCGGACTGAATCAGCATCTCCAGCGCCTTTTCAATCTGTACGCGGCTGGCGGCTGGCTTATATACCGGCAGCGGCTCATACATATCCGGATCGAATTCGATTTCCGCAACCTGGACATCAAACGGTAAATCAACCAGCACAGGACCTGGGCGGCCTGAGCGCATCAGATGAAAAGCCTGCTGTAATACGCGCGGCACCAGCGCCGCCTCACGAACCGTCACTGCCATCTTGCTGACTGGTTTTGCAATCGCTTCAATATCGACTGCCTGGAAATCTTCCTTGTGCAGACGCGCTCGTGGCGCCTGACCAGTAATGCATAAAATCGGGATAGAGTCGGCAGAAGCGGAATAGAGCGCGGTGATCATGTCGGTTCCCGCCGGGCCGGAAGTGCCCAGGCAAACCCCAATATTACCTGCCGCCGCACGTGTGTAGCCCTCAGCCATATGTGAAGCGCCTTCCACATGACGCGCCAGTATATGGCGAATGCCTCCATGCTTACGTATTGCAGAATAGAAGGGGTTGATTGCAGCCCCAGGAACGCCGAATGCTGTGGTGATACCTTCTTTTTCCAGCACATACATTGCCGCATCCACGGCTCTCATTTTTGCCATTTTATTGCTACCTCTTTTTATTGGAAAAAGTTTCCAACTTTTAAAAATTTTAAAAAAGTCCCGCTCCAGCGAGCGGGATGCGGCTCAGGCTACAGGGGGTTTTAGCCCAAGCGCCGTACTGATGTCTTTCGCGGTATCCCGTACCAGTTCACCCTGGCTGATAAAGCGATCTTCCGTCAGCCGGGAAGCCGGTCCCGATATTGAGATAGCGGCGACCACGCTGCCCGCATCGTCATAGATAGCGGAGGCGATACAATTCAGCCCGACAACATGTTCTTCCTGGTCAACGGTGTAGCCCTGTTCACGCGCCTGCTCCAGATTTTTAAGCAGGATAGGTAAATCCACCAGAGTGGTCGGCGTAAACCGCCGCAAACCGGTATTGACGACGATCCCCACCAGCTCTTCTTCGGTGAGCGGGTAAAGCAGCGCTTTTCCGGCGCCGGAAGCATGTAACGGCAGACGACTCCCTAAGGGCGCGCACATTCTGACCATCGATTTGCACTCCTTTTGACCGATTAACACCGCTTCATTACCGTTGCGAATCGCTACGTTGACCGTCTCGCCAGAAAGCAGCATAAGTCGGTGCATAAAGGGCCCGGCTACCGAGAGGACATCGCGATTATGAATATACGCAGAGCCCACATTAAATACGCCTAAACCAATATGCCACCAGCCAAGCTGGCTATCCTGGTACACAAAATCAGCCGCTTGCAGTACCTTTAACAGGCGAAACGTCGTAGAAAGCGGTAAATCCAGGCTGCCGGAAATATCGCTAACTGATGAACTGCCGCCGCTTCTTTCGAGATATTGCAATATCGCTATGCCCCTCTCCAGCGCCTGAGCGCCTTTCTGCGCAGTCGGCTCTGCCTGTCCTGGCCTGCCGCGTCGTCTTACTTCCGTCATATTTACGTTAACTCCGGCCCAAAATATGAGCATAAACAATGAACAATATGTTCATCTTATGCAAGAAGGCCAATAGCGTCACGCAAAACAGAGTTCATGTGTCGGGATACTTTCAACATCACAGTTATCGCTGCCGCCGCGATCCACCGTCAGAAAATCGGTAACCGTCTGCCACGCAAACAGCGGGTGATGCCATACATTACGGTGATAATTGACGCCCTGCCGTCCATTGCTAATAAACGCCCGCAGCGTGGAGAGATCGGGTTTATCATCGCCGAGCGCGACAATAACGACAAAAGCCTCGCCGTTCATCGGCACAAACGCCTGCGTACCTAAAGGATGACGTTCCAGTTCATGTACCACAATAGGCATCGCGGCCGGTTGCGCCCTGTTAATACTGATCAGCGTGCGATCCTGCTCCAGAACTTCAACCTTCGCCAGGTCGTGATATCGCTCAACTAACCCGTTGTTTATATGAAAAAAGTCACGTTCCTGCGTCTCAATAACATCGCCATAGGCGCTGAACGTCTTCTGATCTAACGGTAATACCTCAAGTTTCATTATTTTTCCCTTGTAGCTCGATTCCGTTTAACCGCGGTTTGGACTCTGTCCGGTTTCAATACCATGCAATCTAAAACCTTCGGGATTTAACATCAACATAAAAGTTGGAATATTTTTCCAAAAGTAGATTTAGACCACAAATCAAACATGGCTATTATGTAAAACTACTTAAAAATCATAGGAAAACAATTCTGGTTTTATCAGGATCGTAAGGAGGCGTCTGACGATGTTTGACCCGGAAACACTGCGTACCTTTATCAGCGTTGCCGAAACGGGGAGTTTCTCCAAAGCGGCGGAGCGCCTGTGTAAAACCACGGCAACCATTAGCTACCGCATCAAACTGTTGGAGGAAAATACCGGCGTAGGGCTGTTCTTTCGCACAACGCGAAGCGTCTCGTTGACGGCGGCGGGCTCTCACCTTCTCTCTCAGGCAAAAGACTGGCTTGCGTGGCTGGACAGCATGCCTGACGAGCTACGCCAGGTTAACGACGGCGTAGAGCGTCAGGTCAATATTGTGGTGAATAACCTGCTCTATAGCCCGCAAGCGGTCGCCAGTCTCTTATCGTGGCTTAATGCGCGTTACCCTTTCACTCAGTTTCACTTTTCCCGGCAAATTTATATGGGCGTCTGGGATTCGCTCCTGTATGAAGGTTTTTCGCTGGCGATTGGCGTAACTGGCACCGAGCCGTTGGCTAATACCTTTATGCTCGACCCTTTAGGTTCCGTACAATGGCGTTTTGTGATGTCTGCGGATCATCCTTTAGCTCACGTCAGCGGGCCTCTAACAGAAGCGCAGTTGCGCCGTTTCCCGGCAATTAATATCGAAGACAGCGCACGTACGCTGACCAAGCGGGTAGCCTGGCGCCTTCCGGGGCAGAAGGAAATTATCGTGCCTGATATGGAAACCAAAATCGCCGCTCATCTGGCAGGCGTCGGTATCGGTTTTGTCCCGCAGCCGCTTTGTCAAACGCTGATCGACAAAAACGAACTGGTAAGCTGTACCATCCCTACGATGCGTCCGCCCTCACCGTTAAGCCTCGCCTGGCATAAATTTGGCGGAGGCAAAGCGGTAGAAGACATTGTGAAATTATTTACCCAACGGCAACCCGAAATAGCCGGTTTTTTATCCATTTTCAATACCGTACGCTGTTAAAAATCAAGCCACTTTGCGAATTGGCGCGTAAAATAACGCAAGGGATGATTTGAGGTTACGTTTTACGTTATGCAAGACAGACAAAAAGCACAGGACTATCGCGCGATCCTCCTTGCCGATACGCCTTTAATTGATGTACGCGCGCCGATTGAGTTTGAACAGGGCGCCATGCCGGGCGCTATCAACCTGCCATTGATGATGGATGACGAGCGAGCCGCCGTCGGCACCTGCTACAAACGTCAGGGCGCGGATGCGGCGTTAGCGTTGGGGCATCGGCTGGTTTGCGGCGACATTCGCCAGCAGCGGCTTGAGGCCTGGAAAGCCGCGTATCAACGTTTCCCCAACGGGTATCTGTGCTGCGCGCGCGGCGGTCAGCGGTCACATATCGTACAACGTTGGCTGCAAGAAACAGGGATTGACTGCCCGCTTATTGAAGGCGGCTATAAAGCGCTGCGCCAGACAGCAATTCAGGCGACCTGGCAACTGGCGCAAAAACCGATACTTTTAATTGGCGGCTGTACGGGCAGCGGCAAAACGCAACTGGTGCGACAACAGCCCAACGGCGTGGATCTGGAAGGTCTTGCGCGTCATCGCGGCTCCTCTTTTGGCCGCACGCTGAACCCCCAGCTCAGCCAGGCCAGTTTTGAAAACAAACTTGCCGTTGAATTGCTGAAAATTAACGCGCGTCAGACGCTAAAAAGGTGGGTACTGGAAGATGAAGGGCGAACGATCGGCGCCAACCATCTGCCTGAGTGTTTACGCGAAAGAATGGCGCAGGCCCCCATTGCGGTAGTGGAAGATCCGTTTGCGCTTCGTCTGGAACGACTGCGTGAAGAGTATTTCATCCGTATGCATCACGACTTCACCCACGCCTACGGCGATGAAGCCGGTTGGCAGGCGTATAGTGAATATCTTCATCATGGACTGTTCGCTATTCGCCGCCGTCTGGGGTTGCAACGCTTTGCCGAACTGACGGACACGCTGGATAGGGCGCTGGCGGAGCAATTATCCAGCGGCAGCACCGACGGCCATATGGCATGGCTGGTTCCGCTACTTAACGAATATTACGACCCGATGTATCGCTATCAACTGGAGAAAAAAGCCGCGAATATCGTTTTTCGCGGCCCATGGCAAGACGTTGCCAACTGGCTAAAAGCGCAATAGCTTATTTTTATTGCCGGCTGACGCTACATTGAGCCGGCTTAGTGTCTGTCGCGCTTGTCGGCACGTTTTGCCAGCCAGTCGCCCAGCATCTGAACGACCTGAACCAGCACAATCAGCGCCACTACGGTAACAACCATCACTTCGGTTTCGTAACGGTAGTAGCCATAGCGAATCGCCAGGTCGCCTACCCCGCCGCCGCCGACAATCCCGGCCATCGCCGAGTAGCCGATTAAGCTTACCAGCGTAATCGTCAGGCCGCGCAGCAGCCCTGCGCTGGCTTCCGGCAACAGTACGGTACAGATAATACGCATCGGACTAGCGCCGAATGCCAGCGCCGCCTCAATAATCCCTTTATCGACTTCACGGAGCGCGCTATCTACCAGGCGTGCATAAAACGCGATTGCGGCCACCGACAGCGGGACGGAGGCTGCAATCGGGCCAATCGTATTGCCCAGCAAAAGCTGCGTTAGCGGCAGTAACAGCACCAGTAAAATAACAAATGGCACCGAGCGGATAATATTCACCAGAACCGAGGCGACGAGATAAATAAAACGGTTCTGCCAGAACAGATGACGATCGGTGACAAAAATCAGAAAACCGAGCGGTAGACCGCCAAGAATCGCCAGCACCGTTGAAATACTCAACATCTGGAAAGTTTCATTGAACGCCAGCGTTAAATCCGGCAATAAATCATCCACGGATCACCTCCACCTGTGCGGTACGTTGACGGATATGCTCCACGGCGGCGGCCACCGCCGTTGGATTATGCGGCGCGGTTAATTGCACCACCAGAATGCCCAACGCGCGTTCGCCGATATATTCAATCTTGCCATGCAGGATATTGACCGCGACGCCAAACTTGATCGCCACCTCCGACAGTACCGGCTGCTCCGCCGAATCGCCGATAAACAAAATTTTCAGCAACTGCCCGGGCAGGTGTTCCCGTAAACGTTCCGGCAGGGTCAAATTAAGGGTATGAGACACCAGTTGCTGTGTGAAAGCGTGTTGCGGGTGGGCAAACACATCAAACACCTCGCCCGATTCCACAACCTTACCGCCCGACATCACCGCCACGCGATCGCAAATAGATTTGATCACGTTCATTTCATGGGTGATCAGCACAATAGTAATCCCGAGCTGTGCGTTGATCTGTCTGAGCAGAGCCAGAATCGTGGCGGAAGTTTCCAGATCCAGAGCGGAAGTTGGTTCGTCACACAACAACACATCCGGATGGTTAGCGATGGCGCGCGCTATCCCCACCCGCTGTTTTTGCCCGCCGCTGAGCTGTACCGGAAAACGGTTCGCTTTATCGGCAAGGCCCACCAGCGTTAAAATTTCCGCCACCCGTGGCGCGATTTTGCTGCGTTCCCAGCCAGCCGCTTTCAGGCTAAACGCAACGTTTTGCGCCACTGTCCGGGTATGCATTAAGTTAAAATGCTGGAAAATCATACCAATACGCTGCCGCGCCTGGCGTAACGCTTTTCCGTCCAGCGCCGAAATTTCCACGCCGTTGACGTTGACGCGCCCCTGGCTGGGACGCGTTAAGGCGTTCAGGGTACGCAGCAGAGTGCTTTTTCCTGCGCCGCTGGTACCGACAATGCCAAAAATCTCGCCCGCGGCGATATGCAGGCTCACATCATCCACCGCGCGCGTGGGGGTACCGCGACCGGCGGTAAAATCGACGCAGACTTTTTCTATTTCAATCATATTCACCTCAGAAATTGGGGATGGCTACCGCTGCGATCAGGGTGTCGCGGTCATCCATTCCGGTTTCTGGAAGGCGCTATAAATATTCTTTGGATCGTCGATGACCGCGCGATAAGCCGGCGATTTCACCGCCTCGACAATATCTTTGGCAAACGGCTTATCGGCATCTTCACTGCGTACCGCAATGATATTTTTCAGATTCTCATCCAGGTGTTCCTGCTTAATCGCGCTGGAGAGATCGAGTCCTGCCGCCACCGCAAAGTTCCCGTTAACCAGCGCGCCGGTCACGCCATCCAGCGTGCGCGGTAGCTGTGCGGCTTCCAGCGGTTTGAAAACCAGTCCTTTTGGATTGCTGGCGATATCTCGTTCAGAGGCTTTGGTCGGATCGATATTGTCCTTAATCGTGATAAGCCCCAACGATTGCAGGAAGCGAAGGCCGCGCGCCAGGTTGGTCGGATCGTTGGAGAGGGTAATAATGTCCCCTTTTTTAAGCGCATCCAGCCTGTTGATTTTACGTGAATAGAAGCCCATCCCGGCGGTCGGTACCACAATAAGTTTGCTGAGCTTCAACCCTTTGTCAGCGGTGAATTTGTCAAAATAGAGGGTATGTTGAAAGAGGTTGGCGTCAATGCTGCCGTTAGCTAACGCCATATTGGGCTGGACATAGTCGCTAAACTCGCGCACCACAACCTTATACCCTTTTTCTTTTAATGTCGGCGCAATCGCCTGCTTCACCATATCGCCATACGGCCCTGGCGCGACGCCAAATACGATCGTTTGCGGGGAACTATTGGCATGGGCAAACTGTAATCCGCAGGCCAGTAATAGCGTGCTGGCCGCAATGCGTAAACTCTGACGCAATCCCATAATTTCTCCATTTTAAATAGTGTGATGCTGTGCCGGATGCCGTTCATGCGGCATCGTCTGTTTTGGCCCAAACGAAAGGCTATTTCTTAACATGACACAGATCACAGCCTGCTGTCCTTGAAATTATTTCATGATGTTTCCTGGTGTGTCGTTAAATGTACGAGGCAGGCGCTCAGGCGTGTGTCAGGCGGGAATGGCGTAAAGGGAAATGCCGGATAAGAGGTCTTAACGCCAACATCCGGCAGAGGAAAACGCTTTAGAAATCGTAACGCAGACGCACCAGGTTCATATCGCCCAGATTGTCAGTGCTGGAAGTGAAAACATGTTCATAATCAACGCGGAAACCATAATCCAGTTGGAAGGTGATCCCCACGCCGTTATCGGTGCGCAGATAGTCGCGGCCATTCACATATTCAATGCGGTCGCCCATAAAGTACGGTTGAATAGCTTTCACGGCATACTGACCAATCGGGAAAGCGTAACCGACAAAATATTCCAGACCCCACGCATCGCCGGCAAAGTAATCATTCACAGACACTTTTTTGGTCGTCATAAAGTTCTGATACCAACCGCCGCCTGCGGCGATAGTCCAGTTTTCCGGCGTCCAGCTTAACGCGGTACCGACAATATTTTGATCGTAAGTTTTATTGCTGTTGCCGCGCATCTCCGCACGGGTATAGTTCCATGCCGTCCCCCAGGTCAGATCGTCGGTGAGATGATAATCCGCGCCTAAAGAACCGCCGCCTTTACGCTTGTAATTCAGGCCGTTATTGGCATTATAATCGTCGCTGAACAGATAAGACGCGTAGAGATCGACATTGCCAATGCTTTTCTTATACTTCAATGACTTACGCGTGCGATAAGAACCATCGTAGTCGCCGTTAATCCCGTTGCCCGGCGCCTGACCTATCATGTCGTAATCCCAGATATCGGTTTTTACGCCCACCACATCGTAATAAATGCTGTTCTGTTGACCGAAGGTCAGCGTTCCCCACGTCGCGCTCTTGAAGCCGGTATACAGCATACGGCGAGTGGTATCAGTCGCGCCCTTCGCATAATGGTTATCCCAGTCAAATACCGCAGGGATATTGACGCCCAGCTCGTAATAGCTAATCCAACTGATATCATCAAACAGATAATAATCCGCGGCGAAGCGGAAACGCGTCCCGCCATCAAAACCATTACGTTTATAACCGTTCGCGCCGTCATTGCCGGTCATATTCTGGAACTGCGGACGAATACTCCCGCCGACGGTGAAATTGAGTCGGCTGAGTGGATTACCCGCCTGGGGATCTTGTTTTAAAACGATGATTTCCGCCTGAGTGGCGAAAGGCATGAAAGCCACTGCCGCGCCGATCGATGCCGCCAACGCTGTTATTTTAATTGTCATTATATTTTCCTTGATAGATAGCCAATCCAAATCATTTAGCAGGCAAATAATAACTGTTATAAAACCTTACGTGTTGTGTATTTTTTAATGATTTGTGCTACTAAAAATCAAGGAGTTATCAATTTGTGCGACTAAAAAAGTACGCGCCGTTTTAAAAACCGGCGCGAAATTATTCACATCATGAATCATCCGCTAAACTGTCGGAATAGCGCTTTGCCTTTCAGCAAACGAACGCCAAGCCAGCCGCCGCATACGGAAAGCAGCAGCGCGCCGCAAAACGGCAGTGCGCCCCATAAACGCCAGTCCGGCTCCCAGGGGAAATCAAAAACGTTGATTTGTAAGATCGCCAGCGCCGTTTCCGCGCCAATCGCGGCGACCAGCCCGGCAACTAACCCCAGCATGGCGAATTCGCACCAGAGTGTGGTACGCAACAGTTTCTTTCCGGCTCCTAACGTGCGCCACACCACCAGCTCCTGATGGCGCTGACGCATCCCGACCTGTACCTGAGCCAGTAATAGCAACATGCCGCAGAGGGTGACTAGCACAACCATCACCTCCAGCGCCCGACTGACCTGCTCCAGCACCTGTCCCACCTGTTTCAGGATCGCCCCGATATCTAACAGGCTGACGGTAGGAAACTCGCGGTTAAGCTGCGTTAACATGCCGTTGCCATTCTCCCAGCGAAAACTGGTCAACCAGCTTTGTGGTTGCCCGTCCAGCGCCCCGGAAGGAAAAATGAAGAAAAAGTTGGGCCGCAGGCTTTCCCAGTCCACTTGACGCAGGCTGGTGACTTTAGCGCTAAATGCCTGGGTATCGCCCATAAAGGTTACGCTATCGCCGAGTTTGACGTTCAGCCGCTTCGCCAGCCCCTCTTCCATAGAGACTTCGCCCGGTTTTGGCGGCCAGTGACCGGCGACCAGCGGATTATGCGCCGGGCGCGTATCCTGCCAGGTCAAATTCAGTTCACGGTTGAGCGACTCATCCTGCTGACCTTCCGTCGGATTACCGTTTATCCTGGTTAACCGCGCCCGCACAATCGGATAAAACGTCTGCGGAATCACCTGATGTTCTGCCAAAAAGGCTTTCAGCGGCGCAACCTGTTCTGAAGCAATATTGATAAGGAAATAGTTCGGACTTTCCGGCGGGAGCTGCTGTTGCCAGCGATCAAGGAGGTCGCCGCGCAGCACCAGCAAGAGCGCCAGCAGCATAAACGAAAGCGAAAACGCCGAAAGCTGACTCAACGTTGACCACGGCTGACGCAGAAGTCGGCTGACGGCCAGACGCAGCGGTAGCGACGTCAACGTCATGCCGCGCAGCACGTTAAGCAGCATCCAGCCCACCAGACCGCACAGCAGCGCCAGTATCACGGCGCCCGCCAGAACCGCCCACAACAGCATACTTCCGCCCATCAATCCGGCGAGCAGCGCCACCACGACGGCGCAGGCAACAGGCAAATAAATTTTTAACGGCCAGACGCGAGCAACAACATCGCGGCGCAGCACCCGTAGCGGCTGGGTCGCCAGCAACAATCGATAAGGCCGTAAACCGACCAGCAGAGAGATGACCGTCATCGCGCCCAGCGCCCACAGCCAGGGCCACAGGCTGGCGGGCGGCAAATCGGCGGGCAATACCGGTTTTAGCAGCACCAGCAATATGTTTTCAAACAGTAACCCAATCGCGCCTCCCGTGACGGCGGAAAGCCCCAGCACCATCAACCACTGTCCGATAATAAGTTTACGCAACTGGGCCCGGCCCGCGCCCAACGTTTTTAAAATCGCCACCAGATCGTAGCGGCTACGGCAGTAATGGCTCATCGCCACCGCGACGGCAGCTACCGCCAGCAGTAGCGTTAATAACGCCGAAAGCAGCAAAAACTGCTGCGAACGTTCGAGCGATTTCCCCAATGCCCCGTCATCCTCCTCCAGTCCGTACCAGCGATGTTCCGGTTTAAGCTGCGGTAACAGCCAGCTTTCATAGCCAGCAAGCTGTTGCGGCGTTCCGCCGAATTTATACCGCCACATCACGCGGCTCCCCGGCTGTATCGCACCGGTTTTTTCCACATCGGCCATATTCATCATCAGACGCGGCGCCATCTGAAAAGGGTTAAACCCGGAATCCGGCTCCTGCGCCACTTCACCGGCAATACGCAAGGTCACGTCGCCGACATCAATGGTATCGCCCGTTTTCAAATTAAGCAGCGCCATCAGACGCGGCGCCAGCAGTACGCTACCCGGCTGCGGTTTCACTCCGTCAGGACGGGTTTGCAATTCGCCGTACATCGGATAAACGCTATCTACCGCCTTCACGCTGGCCAGTTGCGGCGTATCGCCGGCAAACGTCATGGTCGCAAAGGTTAACTGCTCGCCCACGTTAAGGCCGCGTTTACGCGCCTCTTCAAGCCAGGCTTTCGGTACCTCCCGCGAACTTTGCAGAGTCCGATCGCCTGCCATAAACTCGCGGCTTTGCTGACTTAACCCTTTTTCCATCCGGTCGCTGATACTGCCGAGCGCCAGTACGCAGGCCACCGCCAGACTCAACGCCAGCCAGACAATAATCAGCGACGGCGAGCGCCATTCGCGCCAGAACCAGCGAGCTATCATACCTCCTCCTGTAACTGACCGTTGACCAACCGCAGCCGCCGGTCGCAGCGCGCCGCCAGCGCCGGGTCGTGCGTCACCAGAATCAGCGTGGTGCCGTGCTCGCGGTTAAGCGAAAATAGCAGGTCGGCGATTTTATCTCCGGTCTGACGGTCAAGGTTGCCCGTCGGCTCATCGGCAAACAGCACATCAGGACGCCCGTTAAACGCGCGCGCCAGCGCTACGCGCTGCTGTTCGCCGCCGGAAAGCTGTGCCGGAAGGTGGTCAAGCCGTTTTCCCAGTCCCAGTTGTTCGAGCAGCGCTTTCGCCCCCGCCTTACTCTGACCGCTGTTTTCACCGCGTAGCAGGGCCGGTAGCTCAACGTTTTCCAGCGCGTTAAGCGTAGGAATAAGCATGAAGGATTGAAAAACAAAACCGACATGCTGAGCGCGAAGCTGCGCCCGCGCCTCTTCGTCCATCTGGTGAAGCAGTTTCCCGACCAGACTGACCTCTCCGCTACTGCCGTCATCCAGTCCAGCGAGAATCGCCAGCAGCGTAGATTTTCCCGATCCTGATTCGCCAATCAGCGCAATGGTTTCGCCGCGTTTGACAACCAGTTCAACTCCGGTAAGGATGGAAAGCTCATGCTCACCCTGACCGACGGACTTCCTGAGACGATGAACTTCAACACTGTTTTCCGCTGGCATTTGCCCTTCCTGTTTTTGATCCTGTTAACTTTCCGTGCCGCCGCCGCAGACACCTTATTAATTCTGGGCGATAGCCTCAGCGCCGGTTACCGTATGGCCGCCAGCGCGGCATGGCCGTCGCTCCTTAATGATAAATGGCAAAACAAAACGTCGGTCGTTAATGCCAGTATAAGCGGAGATACCTCGCAGCAGGGACTGGCGCGTTTGCCGGCGCTGTTGCAACAGCATCACCCGCGCTGGGTAGTGGTGGAACTTGGCGGCAACGATGGCCTACGCGGTTTTGCGCCTGCGCAAACCGAACAGACGCTACGTAAAATCATTCAGACGGTGAAAGCCGCCGATGCCCAACCGTTACTGATGCAAATTCATCTGCCCGCTAACTACGGTCGCCGTTATAATGAATCCTTTAGCGCCATTTATCCTAAGCTCGCCAAAGAGTTCGATATTCCTCTGTTACCGTTTTTTATGGAAGAGGTATATCTGAAACCGCAGTGGATGCAGGATGACGGCATTCATCCCAACCGCGACGCCCAGCCGTTTATTGCCGACTGGATGGCGAAGCAGTTGACCCCTTTTCTCTCCTGAATAATTCGAGTTGCATGAAGGCGGCACGTAAGAGAATTTCCAGGAGCATAGATACCTATGTGACTGGAGTAAACGAACGCACAGGCAACTTGAAGTATGACGGATATAGTTAACCACGACTCTTAAATCAACGGAGATCCTGACAGGTAAAGTTATGCAAAAATCGGTCTTAATAACAGGATGTTCCAGCGGAATCGGTCTGGACAGCGCGCTTGAGCTTAAACGCCAGGGCTTTCAAATCCTGGCGGGCTGCCGCAAACCTGATGATGTCGCCCGGATGAACAGTATGGGATTTACCGGCGTGTTGATCGATCTCGACTCCCCTGAAAGCGTGGATCGTGCCGCCGATGAAGTGATCGCCCTGACCGATAATCGTCTGTATGGGATCTTTAACAATGCCGGCTACGGCGTGTATGGCCCCCTTTCCACCATCAGCCGTGAGCAGATGGAGCAACAGTTTTCCAGTAATTTCTTCGGCGCGCATCAGCTTACTATGCGCTTACTTCCCGCCATGTTGCCGCATGGCGAAGGACGCATTGTGATGACCTCATCGGTGATGGGGCTGATTTCCACCCCAGGGCGCGGCGCTTACGCCGCCAGCAAATATGCGCTCGAAGCCTGGTCTGACGCGCTACGTATGGAGCTACGGCACACAGGCATTAAAGTGAGCCTGATAGAACCGGGGCCGATTCGTACCCGTTTTACCGATAACGTTAACCAGACGCAGCGTGATAAACCGGTAGAAAATCCCGGCATCGCCGCACGTTTCACCCGCGATCCTGACGCGGTAGTAGCGAAAGTACGTCATGCTTTTGCAAGCGATAAACCCAGGCTGCGCTATCCTGTTACGCTGGTCACCTGGGCGGTGATGGCGCTGAAACGCCTATTGCCGGGCCGGATGCTGGATAAAATTTTACAAAGCTGAGTTGAAGCGCGCCAGTCAGCCCCCATGTAAACGTGACACAGACAAAAGAGAGCGACGCCATGTCCGTACAGAACATTGTCAATATTAATGAATCCAACCTGCAGCAGACCTTAGAGCAGTCCATGACCACGCCGGTACTGTTCTATTTCTGGTCTGAACGCAGCCAACACTGTCTGCAATTAACGCCAGTGCTGGAAAGTCTGGCTGCCCAGTACCACGGTCAGTTTATTCTGGCAAAGCTGGACTGCGACGCCGAACAGATGATCGCCGCTCAGTTTGGGCTGCGCGCCATCCCGACAGTCTATCTGTTCCAGAATGGCCAACCGGTCGATGGTTTCCAGGGGCCGCAGCCGGAAGAGGCGATCCGCGCTCTGCTGGATAAAGTACTGCCGCGTGAAGAAGAGCTAAAAGCGCAACAAGCGATGCAGTTAATGCAGGAGGGCAACTACATTGACGCGCTGCCGTTGCTCAAAGACGCCTGGCAGCTCTCTTCGCAGAACAGTGAGATTGGCCTGTTACTGGCGGAAGCGCAAATTGCTCTAAACCGCTCTGAAGAGGCCGAAGCGGTATTAAAAACTATACCGCTACAGGATCAGGATACCCGTTACCAGGGGCTGGTTGCGCAGATCGAACTGCTTAAACAGGCGGCGGATACGCCGGAAATTCAGCAACTTCAGCAGCAAGTCGCGGAGAATCCGCAGGATGCGGCTTTGGCAACGCAACTGGCGTTGCAGTTGCACCAGGTCGGACGTAATGAAGAAGCGCTGGAATTGCTGTTCAGCCATCTGAGAAAAGATCTTGCCGCCGCCGAGGGACAGACGCGCAAAACCTTCCAGGAGATCCTTGCCGCGCTCGGCACCGGCGACGCGCTGGCGTCGAAATACCGCCGCCAGTTGTACGCGCTACTGTATTAATCCTCTCTTGCCTGATGGCGCGCTTATCTGGCCTACCTGTCGTCCTCAGGCCGGATAAGGCGCTTGCGCCATCATCCGGCAACTATCATGATTTCTTGAGCGGCATCACTACCAACTGATGACGCGAATTATAGAACTTCCGGTAGGTTAAATAGCAGGCAATGATGGTAGACAGGCTGGCTGTCGACAACAGCATAAACGTTACCATAATTTGATATTTAATCGCTTTTACCGGATCGATCCCGGCAAAAATCAGCCCGGACATCATCCCCGGCAGGCTCACCAGCCCAACGGTCTTAGCCGAGTCGATCGTCGGGATAAGCGATGCGCGGATGCTATCGCGGATAAGCCCGGTGGAGGCCATTTTCGGCGTTGCGCCCAAACTTAATTTTTCCTGGATTTGCTGCTGCTCGCTATGAAAACGCAGCCCCAGTTGGTTGTAGCACAGCCCTACCGCCACCATCGCATTGCCGGCGACCATGCCAGCGATGGGAATCACCTGCATCGGCGCAAATTCAATCGAACCGGTAAGCACCAGTACCGTCAGCGTTAGCCCGGCGCCGACGGTGATGGCGATAAACGAGGAGAGAAATGCCTTATCGATATATTTACTGCGCTTTTGCGCGTTCCATGCGGCGTTAAAACAGATGAACAGCACCATCAGCAGCGTCAGGGCGGCATGATTAACGCCAAAGATGTATTTCAGTACATAGCCGACAATAATGAGCTGTATCACCGCCCGGCATACGCTCCACAGAATATCTTTTTCCAGCGCCAGCTTTTCCTTGTGACTGATGAGCATCGCGACCACCACCAGCAGCATCGATAACGCCAGCGAGGTATTGGTAATATTATGCTCGTTCATAACGCGTCTCCTGCATCTCTCCGGCAGATGGCGTTAACGTTATCACCTTATCCGCGTGTTGAATTTCATCTTTATCATGCGTTACCCACAAGACAGCGACCTGCTTATCGCGAACATAGCGATGAATAATATCATTCACATTCTGTTTGTTATGTTCATCCAGCGCGCTGGTTATTTCGTCGAGTAACAGTATTTTCGGCAGAAACTGTAGATTACGAATTAGAGCAATACGCTGTTTTTCTCCGCCGGAAAGCGCGGTAATCGGTTTTTGCAGAATCGTCTCCGGCAGTTCAAAACGCGCCAGATCGTCTGCGAAGGCTGTCGGCTGCGGGCGCTGATGGCGAATTTGCCAGGGAAAAATCAGGTTATCGTAAACCGTATCGCCAAATAGCGCTGGCGTCTGAGCGCAATAAGAAACCTGCTGGCGATAGGCTTCCGGACTCAGAGTAGTAATATCCTGCCCCTCAAAAAGAATCACGCCGATATCAGGGCTTATTAACGAGGCCACCATTTTCAACAACGTACTTTTTCCGCAGCCAGAAGGACCGGTAATTAACTTAAATTCGCCGCGTTGCAGCGTAAAACTGATGTTATTCACTATTTTTGTCGTCGCAGTCCGGTAACCGACCTGCTTTAACTCAAGCAACATGCTACGTTCTGTCATTTATTGCGCATCCGTTGTTCATATTTTGATAGCGATAGTGTATCCCTGTAATTAATAAGGGGGGAACATGCTTTACTGAATCAGGTATAATTCGCTTAATTCGTCAGCAAAATCGGTTTATGGACAACGCAACAGGAGGTTTAGCTATGCTCATTCTTATCCCTATTCTCATTTTCGTCGCGCTGGTGATCGTCGGCGCGGGCGTCAAAATCGTTCCGCAGGGATACCAGTGGACGGTGGAGCGCTTTGGACGTTACACCAAAACCCTGCAGCCGGGATTAAGCCTTGTTGTACCGTTTATGGACAGAATTGGCCGCAAGATCAATATGATGGAGCAGGTGCTGGATATTCCGTCGCAGGAGGTGATCTCAAAAGATAACGCCAACGTCACTATCGATGCGGTCTGTTTTATTCAGGTTATCGATGCGCCGCGCGCCGCTTATGAAGTCAGTAACCTGGAACTGGCGATCATTAACCTGACCATGACCAATATCCGTACGGTGCTCGGTTCGATGGAGCTGGATGAAATGCTCTCCCAGCGCGACAGCATCAACACGCGGCTGCTACATATTGTCGATGAAGCCACCAACCCGTGGGGAATTAAAGTTACCCGTATCGAAATTCGCGATGTCCGCCCGCCCGCGGAATTGATCTCCTCGATGAACGCCCAGATGAAAGCGGAACGTACCAAACGCGCCTATATCCTTGAGGCCGAAGGGGTACGTCAGGCGGAAATCCTGAAAGCCGAGGGGGAAAAACAGTCGCAGATTCTGAAAGCCGAAGGCGAACGTCAGTCCGCTTTCCTGCAGGCGGAAGCGCGCGAACGTTCCGCCGAAGCGGAAGCCCGCGCTACGCAGATGGTATCTGAAGCCATCGCCGCCGGGGATATTCAGGCGATAAACTACTTCGTGGCGCAGAAATACACCGAAGCGTTACAGCAAATCGGCTCGGCGAATAACAGCAAAGTGGTCATGATGCCGCTGGATGCCAGCAGTCTGATGGGCGCTATCGCCGGGATCAGCGAGCTGGTTAAGGACAGCGCCAGCGAACGGAAAAAAGCATGATAGCGATGATTCTGGTACATCCGCATATCTTCTGGCTTAGCCTCGGCGGCCTGTTGTTGGCTGCGGAAATGCTCGGCGGTAACGGCTATTTGCTGTGGAGCGGCGTGGCGGCAGTGATTACCGGCTTAACCGTCTGGCTCTTACCGCTCGGCTGGGAATGGCAGGGCGTGCTGTTTTCGGCCTTAACGTTGCTGGCGGCCTGGCTTTGGTGGCGCTGGCTGGCGCGTCGCGTGCGGGAACAAAAGCCGACCGACAGCCGCCTTAACCAACGCGGACAACAACTGGTAGGCCGCCGGTTTATGCTTGATGCCGCGTTAGTGAACGGACGGGGTCATATGCGTGTCGGCGACAGCTCGTGGCCGGTATGCGCTGACGAAGACCTGCGCGCAGGTACGCATGTCGAAGTGATCGCCGTGGAAGGCATCACCTTACGCATTCGTGCCGTTTAATCAACGTGGCTTTTGCGCCTTGTGATGACAGCAGCCGGAAAGATTATCAATAATCGGGCAGTCGGCGCTGTCATCGCCGGGACAACTCTCCGCCAGCGCCAGCAGTTGATCGCGCATTGATTGCAGCTCGCTGATATGGCGCTCGATCTCCGCGACCTTTTCCAGCGTCCGCTTTTTCACATCTGCGCTATGGCGTCGCGGAGCGTTAAACAGATTGACCAGTTCGCCACACTCTTCCAGATTAAACCCCACCTGCCTCGCCTGTCGCAGCAACGTCAGCTCGTTTAAATGCTTCTGCGTGTAGGTGCGATAACCATTTTCGCTACGTAATGGCGGCGTCACCAGCCCTTTCTCTTCATAAAACCGAATGGCTTTGCTGGTTAAACCGGTTTTTTTCGCCACATCGCTAATATTCATATTTCCCCCTTGACCTTAACCTTGCTGGAAGGTTTAACCTTTATCACAGTGAGTCACTACGATTACTAAGGTCAATGAATTGATGACCAATCATAAAGGAGTTTTTACTATGTCTCAAACTATCGACCTGACCCTGGACGGTTTGTCCTGCGGTCATTGCGTTAAACGCGTGAAAGAATGTCTTGAACAACGTCCGGATGTTGAGCTGGCGGACGTTACCGTAACCGAAGCGCACGTTACCGGTACGGCCAGTGCGGACGCGTTAATTGAAACCATCAAACAAGCCGGGTATGGCGCGACGTTAAGCCACCCAAAGGCTAAACCGCTGACGGAGTCATCAATCCCGTCGGAAGCACTGGCAGCGGTTCCTCATGAGCTTCCGGTAGCGACGGCCGATGAAGAAAGCCAACAGTTGCTGTTAAGCGGCATGAGCTGCGCCAGTTGTGTCACCCGCGTACAACATGCGCTACAAAGCGTACCGGGCGTCACGCAGGCACGGGTAAACCTGGCGGAACGCACTGCGCTGGTGATGGGCAGCGCGTCCGCCGCTGATTTAGTGCAGGCGGTGGAAAAAGCCGGCTACGGCGCAGAGGCGATTGAAGATGACATCAAACGCCGCGAGCGCCAGCAGGAAACCGCCATCGCCACCATGAAACGTTTTCGCTGGCAGGCCATCGTCGCCCTGGCGGTCGGTATACCGGTCATGGTCTGGGGGATGATCGGCGATAACATGATGGTGACCGGCGACAACCGCAGCCTGTGGCTGGCTATTGGCCTGATCACGCTTGCGGTGATGGTCTTTGCGGGCGGTCACTTTTACCGTAACGCGTGGAAAAGCCTGCTGAACGGCACGGCGACGATGGATACGCTGGTGGCGCTCGGCACCGGGGTCGCCTGGCTCTACTCCATGAGCGTCAACCTGTGGCCGCAGTGGTTCCCGATGGAAGCACGGCACCTCTATTACGAAGCCAGCGCGATGATTATCGGTCTGATTAATCTCGGACACATGCTGGAAGCGCGCGCCCGTCAGCGTTCCTCAAAAGCGCTGGAAAAATTACTCGATCTCACCCCGCCCACCGCACGCGTCGTGACAGAAGACGGCGAAAAAAGCGTCCCGCTGGCGGACGTTCAGCCAGGGATGCTACTGCGACTCACTACCGGCGATCGCGTGCCGGTGGATGGCGAAATTACCCAGGGCGAAGCGTGGCTTGATGAAGCCATGCTGACCGGCGAACCTATTCCGCAGCAAAAAGGCGAAGGCGACAGCGTTCATGCCGGCACCGTCGTCCAGGACGGCAGCGTCCTGTTCCGCGCCAGCGCGGTGGGCAGCCATACCACGCTGTCACGCATTATTCGCATGGTACGCCAGGCGCAAAGCAGTAAACCGGAAATTGGCCAACTGGCCGATAAAATCTCCGCGGTATTCGTTCCCGTCGTCGTGGCCATTGCGCTGTTCAGCGCCGCTATCTGGTATTTCTTCGGGCCGGCGCCGCAAATTGTTTATACGCTGGTCATCGCCACCACCGTACTGATTATCGCCTGCCCTTGCGCATTAGGCCTGGCGACGCCAATGTCGATTATTTCCGGCGTAGGCCGCGCTGCCGAATTCGGCGTGCTGGTACGCGACGCCGATGCCCTGCAACGCGCCAGTACGTTGGATACCCTCGTTTTTGATAAAACCGGGACGCTGACGGAAGGCAAGCCGCAAGTGGTGGCGATAAAAACCTTTAACGGCGTTGAGGAAGCTCAGGCATTACGTCTGGCTGCCGCGCTCGAACAAGGCTCCAGCCACCCGCTGGCCCATGCGATTCTGGAAAAAGCCGGCGATGATAAACTGCCGCAGGTGAACGGTTTCAGAACGCTGCGCGGACTGGGCGTCAGCGGTGAAGCGGAAGGTCATCAACTGCTTCTGGGGAACCAGGCGTTGCTGAACGAACAGCACGTCGCCACGGATGATATGACGGCGGAAATCACCGCGCAGGCCTCGCAAGGCTCGACTCCGGTCCTGCTGGCGATTGACGGTAAAGCGGCGGCGTTACTGGCGGTACGCGATCCATTGCGCAGCGATAGTATTGCCGCGCTTGAACGCCTGCACAACGCCGGATACCGTCTGGTAATGCTCACCGGGGATAACCCAACGACGGCTAACGCGATTGCCAAAGAAGCGGGCATTGATGAAGTGATTGCGGGCGTTCTGCCGGATGGCAAAGCCGATGCGATTAAACGTCTGCAAAGCCAGGGTCGTCAGGTTGCGATGGTCGGCGATGGTATCAACGATGCGCCCGCGCTGGCGCAGGCGGACGTCGGTATCGCGATGGGCGGCGGCAGTGATGTGGCGATTGAAACCGCGGCGATTACGCTGATGCGCCATAGTCTGATGGGCGTGGCGGATGCGCTGGCCATTTCGCGCGCGACGTTGCGCAATATGAAGCAAAACCTGCTTGGCGCATTTATCTACAACAGCATTGGTATCCCGGTGGCCGCCGGTATTCTGTGGCCGTTTACCGGTACCTTGTTAAACCCGGTAGTAGCAGGCGCGGCAATGGCGCTGTCTTCCATTACCGTCGTCAGCAATGCCAACCGGCTATTGCGTTTTAAACCGAAAGCGTAAAAACGCTATATCAGGCAGCATCAGCTGCCTGATATATTATTAAGCCATCAGTAATTTACCGTATCAATATATAAAAATTTAACCGCACATCCTGTAGAAAAATAAAAAACAACATTTTATAATGTTTTTTTGAATCATAAGGATGTGTTATTTATGTTTAGAAAAGCAGTTACGCTTCGTTTCCTGCTTTCTCCCGCCGTCAGTTATGCAGGGTTATTTGATTCCACTCCAGAGTTAAAATGTGGCAACGATAATGCAGTCACGGCGGCAAAAGAATGGATTTACAATGAAGCATTAGGTCGTTTACAGCAAGACTATATTAAAGAGCCCACCACGCTTTTCTTCGATATCCCCCAGACTCAATACGAGCAGCAACTCCGGGCTATTCCTGTTCAATTCAGTGATGTAATCACGCAGAACCCTCAAGCAGAAAATGCCAACTTACGAACTTGCTCGGCTACCATCGCCATGGGTATTCCTCAGCCATTATTTAAATTAATGAAAGACTTACCAAATACTCTATTCTATATTTCACAAGGGGATGGACAGGTAATAAACAATACGGTGACCTGGAAACAGGTTAACTACAATATTCAGCTAGCAGACAACAACAAAGATATTGTTGTCACCCCTGTGCAAAAAACCGATAAATTGGCGCGGTCTATTTATGTAATGGCAAGAATGACGGTATCTGGTGATAGCATTATAAAGAAAAAAAATAACTCACTGATTGAAATCGCAGCAAAGAAATTTGAGAGTAGAGATCGCGAGCTTAATCAGGTCTGGAAATCGCTACCCGCCTCTGCCCGAACGGCATTAAAACAAGAGCAGCGAGTCTGGGTGACCAAAAAAGAGCAGCAGTGCGGCAAACTTAGCGATGCAAAATCCGAGGCCATACCTGCTGAGAAGCGCATCAGTATTTATAAATGCCAGCTTGAAATGACCATCGCCAGAACGGCCTATCTCGACGGTAGCGAATAACCCGACCGATCGTTGACGTCCCGTCAGGGCGCATTGCGCCCTTTTCTCCAACGCGCTAGCATGAGCTTTTTCAAAGGGAGCGCGTATGGAGCTATTAAATCAACTTAAACGTTTATGGCGCGCGCTGCGTGGTACCCCAAATAGTTGGCCTGCTATCGATCTCTCCCTGCCCGGCGGTCGTCATCTGCATCTGGTTGGCAGTATCCATATGGGAACGCGCGATATGGCTCCTCTTCCAGCAAAGCTGGTGAAAAAGCTACGCCAGGCCGATGCGCTGGTCGTTGAAGCGGATATTTCCGGTAACGAAACGCCATTCAGCAATCTCCCCAAATGCCCGCCGTTGGTCGAACGTCTCAGCGCCGGGCAGCTAAGCGCACTGGAAAAACGGGTCAGCGAGTTGGGTATGCCGCTGATCCATTTTGATAATCAACCTTTATGGCAGATAGCTATGGTGCTACAAGCCACGCAGGCGCAACGGCTGGGATTGCGCCCGGACTATGGCATTGATTATCAGTTATTACAGGCTGCCCGCGAAATGTCGCTGCCGGTGCAAGAGCTGGAAGGGGCGAAACACCAGCTCGAACTACTATGCGATCTGCCCGATGGCGGGATGGCGCTGCTCGACGACACGCTGACGCACTGGCACACCAACGCACGGCTTTTGCAGGTGATGATCGGCTGGTGGCTTGAACAGCCGCCGACCAGCGTCGGCGCTTCGCTCCCCAGAACGTTTAGCCAACCGCTGTATGATGTACTGATGGTAAAACGCAATGAAGCCTGGCGCGACGCGCTGCTGGCACTGCCGCCGGGACGCTACGTGGTAGCCGTAGGGGCGCTACATCTGTACGGCGAAGGCAACCTACCGCAAATATTGAAATAAAAAAATGGCCAATATCGCTATTGGCCCGTCAAAGAGGAATTTCATCGTTATTATTATCCCGACGCTTTCGCTTCGGATCTTCAGATTGTCGCTCAAAGTTGCCGCAACTGCCAAGACCTAATGCACAAGATTATACTATTTTTTAGTCCGCTTTCGGGCGTATGCTGATGGCAAATCACGTCTGTAGTAAGAAGGAACGTTATGACACCCGCAGTTAAGTTACTCGAAAAAAACAAGATTCCGTTTAACATTCACACCTACGATCACGATCCGAATGAAACTAACTTTGGCGATGAAGTGGTGCGTAAGCTCGGGCTAAACGCCGATCAGGTGTATAAAACGCTTTTGGTCGCCGTGAATGGCGATATGAAGCAACTGGCCGTCGCCGTGACGCCTGTAGCCGGACAGCTGGATTTGAAAAAAGTCGCCAAAGCTCTGGGCGCGAAAAAGGTCGATATGGCCGACCCGATGGTGGCGCAACGCACCACGGGATATCTGGTCGGCGGGATCAGTCCGCTGGGACAGAAGAAACGGCTGCCCACGCTGATTGACGCGCCAGCCCGCACGTTTGCCACTATTTATGTTTCCGGTGGTAAACGCGGGCTGGATATTGAACTGGCGGCTGACGATTTGGCCGCCATCCTGGGTGCTAAATTCGCTGATATCGCGCGTCGGGATTAAGCCTGCGTAAAATACATTGCCGGATAGCGGCGCAAACGCCTTATCCGGCCTACAGCAGACATAATCCGTAGGCCTTAAGGCTGCGCGCCATCAGGCAGTGATGGCTATCCGTACCGCTACAGCCAGCTCACCTCGCCTTTTGGCGTAAACGCCGCCGCATCCAGCGGTGAATTTTGCTGAATAAACTCTTTCAGCACTTCCGCGTCAATAAACCCGGTATTCACGTATCCCGGTTTGTTATCGATGCGCGGATAACCATCGCCGCCCGTGGCGTTGAAACTCAGCGTCGCCATGCGATAGGTTTTAGCCGGATCAACAGGCTCGCCTTTGATTTTCAGATCGGTGAGCTTGCCCTCTTTGGCGACAAAGCTCACATTGGCGAACTGTGGATAGGCGCCGGAGTCCGGTTTCATCTGTGCTACGGCGGTGAGATAATCAACTACCTCTTTGCCGCTCATATCGGCATACACCACAATGTTGCCGAACGGCTGTACCTTGAGCACGCTTTTATAGGTAATATCTCCCGCCTCAATCGAGTCGCGAATACCGCCGCCGCTCATCACGCCAAAATCGGCGCCGGTGCGCGCGATCTGCGCAGCCAGAATCACCCGTCCCATATTGGTCTGGACAAATCTGACCTTACTGCGATCGCCTTCAAGAAGGCCATTCACGCTACCAATTTTCACCTCCAGTTGCGCTTTACCTTTATTCTGGAACGGCGTTAATAACGAGAGCATTTGCGGATTTTCGGCGATTTCCGGCGTGTAAAGTACACGCTCGTTTTTCCCGTTATCCCAGGTCACTTTTTTCTTGAGATTTACCGGAATAAGCTGGTAGTTAACCATTTTCATCTCGCCGTTACGGAATTCGAAATCCGCGCGGCCCACATATTTACCCCACTCATGCGCCTGCACGATCCAGATACCATTTTGCTTATCCGGCGCGCAGGGCGTTCCCGGTACGTAATTCACCTGTTTTTTATTTTCCGACGCCATACATACCGGGTCTTGTGAGTGACCGCCCACAATCATCGCCAGCGAACCGGCAGGCAGGCTACGCGCCATCTCAACGTCGCCCGGCGCGTTCGAACCGTGATCGCCGTTGTCATAATGTCCCATATGCGTGGTCGCGATAATCACGTCCGGTTTTTCATTCATATTAAGTTCCTGAATCACCACCTTTGCTTCTTCAGCAGGTTTACGAAACTCAATATCGGTGAAATATTCCGGGTTGCCTATTTTCGCCGTGTCATCGGTGGTTAAGCCGATTACCGCGATTTTTATATCCTGGCGTGTAAAAATAGCCCACGGCTTAAACAGACGCTCGCCGGTACTTTTTTGATAAATATTGGCGGAAAGAAAGGGAAACTTCGCCCACTTTTCCTGCTGGCGCAATACGGTGAGCGGATTATCAAATTCATGATTACCGACGGCCATAGCGTCGTAGACAATCAGATTCATCCCGCGGAAATCGGGCTCCGCATCTTGGAGATCGGATTCCGGCACCCCGGTATTAATGTCGCCGCCGGATAACAACAGGACGCTTCCCCCCTCTTGCGCCACCTCTTTACGGATACTGTCCACCAGCGTTTTTTGCGCCGCCAGACCATATTCGCCATATTCGCTGCGCCAGAAGTGACCGTGGTGATCGTTGGTATGCAGGATAGTAATTTTATAGGTTTTATCTTTTTCGTAAGCCTGTGCAGGCTGAGTCGTCAGCGCGAACGCCGCCAGTAACGCCAGCGCCACACCCCGTTTCAAAAATTTCATCTTTCTCTCCCTGACTCAATATCAACCGCAGAAATTACCTTTCCTTGCAATAATAGACAAATATGTTTTCAGAATTGAGACTTCCTTCAAACACATTTCACAGGTATGTTAGGCAAGTAATAATTACACATCCTACTATCTCCAACATCGCATAAAATTTAAGTGACTTTCTATGGCCATGAGTGAACCAACCCAGCCGTTAGCCGGCGCGCCCGCAGCGGCCGCTAAAGCACGTACTTCGTTTGGTATTTTGGGCGCGATCAGTCTTTCCCATCTGCTGAACGATATGATCCAGTCGCTAATCTTAGCCATTTATCCCCTGTTGCAGGCGGAGTTTTCGCTGACTTTCGTCCAGATAGGTTTGATCACCCTGACGTTCCAGCTCGCCTCATCGCTGCTGCAACCGGTCGTCGGCTACTGGACGGATAAGTATCCCATGCCGTGGTCGCTGCCTATCGGCATGTGTTTTACCCTGAGCGGGCTGGTACTGCTGGCAATGGCGGGAAGTTTTGGCGGCGTATTGCTCGCTGCGGCGCTGGTGGGTACCGGCTCGTCCGTTTTTCACCCGGAATCGTCCCGCGTGGCGCGCATGGCCTCCGGCGGACGTCATGGTCTGGCGCAGTCTATCTTCCAGGTCGGCGGTAACTTCGGCAGTTCGTTGGGTCCGCTGCTGGCCGCCGTGATTATCGCGCCCTATGGCAAAGGGAATGTCGCCTGGTTTGTGCTGGCCGCGCTGCTGGCGATCGTGGTGCTGGCGCAGATCAGCCGCTGGTATGCAGCCCAGCACCGGATAGCGAAAGGCAAGCCAAAAGCGATAATCGCTAACCCGCTGCCGCGCAATAAAGTCGTGCTGGCGGTCAGCGTATTATTGCTACTCATTTTCTCGAAATATTTCTATATGGCGAGCATCAGTAGCTATTACACCTTTTATCTGATGCAAAAATTCGGATTATCAATACAAAACGCGCAGCTCCATCTGTTTGCCTTCCTGTTTGCGGTGGCTGCCGGGACGGTTATCGGCGGGCCGGTGGGCGACAAAATCGGCAGGAAATATGTGATTTGGGGCTCTATTCTCGGTGTCGCGCCGTTTACCCTTGTTTTACCCTACGCCACGCTGTACTGGACGGGGATTTTAACGGTGATTATCGGCTTTATTCTCGCGTCGGCGTTTTCCGCCATTCTGGTGTATGCCCAGGAGTTGCTGCCAGGACGCATCGGTATGGTTTCCGGCCTGTTTTTCGGGTTTGCCTTCGGGATGGGAGGCCTGGGCGCAGCGGTGCTGGGGCTGATTGCCGACCATACCAGTATCTATTTAGTTTATAAAATCTGTGCTTTCCTGCCGCTTCTGGGGATACTGACCATATTCTTACCTGATAATCGACATAAATCGTGATTTTATGGCGGTTAAAGGTACGCTTTAACCGCCTGTACATCCTGATGCCATCTTGCTTTGTCCATCCCATACTTATCACTTTTACGTTCCGTGCTCTTTTTGCCTTCAGATCGTATCTTTTTATAAAACACAACCATTTTTTATAAACATCCTGATTGAAATTATCATAAACTATTACCCGGAGTTTTGGAGTCCAGCAACCAAAGGAGACGGAATGCATCACGCTACCCCGCTTATCACCACCATTGTCGGCGGCCTTGTGCTCGCTTTTATTCTCGGCATGATTGCCAACAAATTGCGTATTTCTCCACTGGTGGGATATCTGTTAGCGGGCGTTCTGGCGGGACCTTTTACCCCGGGTTTTGTTGCGGATACCAAACTGGCGCCGGAGCTGGCGGAGCTCGGCGTGATTCTATTGATGTTCGGCGTCGGGCTGCATTTTTCGCTGAAGGATTTGATGGCGGTAAAGTCTATCGCCATTCCCGGCGCTGTCGCTCAGATAGCGGTGGCGACGCTGCTGGGTATGGCGCTTTCCGCCGTGCTGGGATGGTCATTAATGACCGGCATCGTTTTTGGGCTCTGTCTGTCTACCGCCAGTACCGTCGTCCTGCTGCGCGCGCTTGAGGAGCGACAACTCCTTGATAGCCAGCGCGGGCAAATCGCCATCGGCTGGCTGATTGTCGAAGATCTGGTGATGGTGCTGACGCTGGTCTTGCTGCCCGCCGTTGCCGGCATGGTGGAAAAAGGCGATGTCGGCATAGCCTCGCTGACAGTCGATATGGGGATAACCATTGGTAAAGTGGTGGCGTTTATCGCCATCATGATGCTGGTAGGACGCCGCCTGGTGCCGTGGATTATGGCCCGCAGCGCCGCCACCGGCTCGCGCGAATTATTTACCCTTTCCGTACTGGCGCTGGCGTTAGGCATTGCGTTTGGCGCGGTAGAACTGTTTGACGTCTCTTTTGCGCTGGGCGCGTTCTTCGCTGGAATGGTGCTTAATGAGTCGGAACTGAGTCACCGGGCGGCGCACGATACGTTGCCGCTGCGCGACGCCTTTGCCGTCCTGTTTTTTGTTTCCGTTGGCATGTTGTTCGATCCGTTAGTCTTGATCCAACAGCCGCTGGCGGTGCTGGCGACGCTTGCCATTATCGTCTTTGGTAAATCGATCGCTGCGTTTTTCCTGGTGCGTATGTTCGGCCACTCGCCGCGAACCGCGCTGACCATTGCCGCCAGCCTGGCGCAAATCGGCGAGTTCGCCTTTATTCTCGCCGGACTCGGCATGGCGCTCAACCTGCTGCCGCAGGCGGGACAGAACCTGGTGCTGGCAGGCGCTATTTTGTCGATTATGCTTAATCCCGTACTGTTTACCCTGCTGGAGAAGTATCTGGCGAAAACCGAAACGCTGGAAGAGCAAACTCTGGAAGAGGCTATCGAAGAAAAGAAGCAAATTCCGGTGGATATCTGTAATCATGCCCTGCTGGTGGGTTTTGGCCGCGTAGGCAGTCTGCTGGGAGAAAAATTACTGGCGGCGGGGATTCCGCTGGTGGTTATCGAAACGTCCCGTACCCGCGTGGATGAACTGCGCGAACGCGGGATTCGCGCCGTGCTGGGCAACGCCGCTAACGAAGAAATCATGAATCTGGCGCATCTGGACTGCGCCCGCTGGCTGTTATTGACCATCCCCAACGGTTACGAAGCCGGTGAGATTGTCGCCTCAGCGCGGGAAAAAAGTCCTGATATCGAGATAATCGCCCGCGCACACTATGATGATGAAGTGAAATATATTACCGAGCGGGGAGCCAATCAGGTAGTGATGGGCGAGCGAGAAATTGCCCGGGCGATGTTGGAACTGCTTGAAACGCCGCCCGCAGGTGAAGTCGTCGCCAGTTAAGGGTTTTCCGGACGGCCCGATGCGCGCAGCGCCATCGGGCAAGCCAGATTAGCGATCCCAGTACGACTCTTCCAGGCTGTCCTCACGTTCCGGCAGCCCGCGTGTCAGACGCGGAGAATGCTGGTTCAGTACCTGATAACTGACACGGTTAGCATATTTACACACCTGCGCCAGCGACGAATAGGTCAGCCAGGTAAATTTGTGCTTACTGGAGTTCGGTACGTTGCTACGATGGTAACTGTTCGCCGTAATATCGTGCAGCAGCGCCGCCAGCGCGCCATCGCCCGCGCCGTTGGTGTTCATGATTTTTTCCGGCCCGCCCATATACGGCGCAATATGCGAATAAACGCGCAGCGGATTAATACAATCTTTATGGCGCATTGCCCGGCTAAATTCATACTGGTTAAATTCAGCAATAGCTCCCGGTAGCAGCGGATGCTGGGTTTTACGTTTTGCTTCCTCTTCGGTGAAGCCCGCCATATATAACCCTATCGGCCCGGCGGTGCATAACACCAGGTCGACCCAGTCCAGCGCCTTATCCGCCGCCAGCAGCGGGTCGTTTTCGCCGGTCAGCGCTTCCGCTTCTTCTTCATTCATTGCCAGAATCGAGACATTCTCTTTGAGAAACGCCTGCCACCACTGCGGATTATCGGCGATCACAAATTTGGTGCCCAGCGTCATGACAACCGGCACGTTATGCTTTTTCGCGTATTCGATCGCTTTCATCGTCGCGTCAGGCATCGGTTCGCCAGGCTTACAGCGCACCAGATATGAGGTCAACACCAGCGCGGAGGCGCCAGCGATCACCGCTTCCGGAATACTTTCCGCCCGTAGCTGATTCATATGGCCGGGGCTGATAGCGAAGGTACGCTCGCCGGATTCGCCAATCAGCGTGAAACAGCGGCCAATCGGGCCATCTACCGCTTGCAGATAATTCAGGTCGGTACGGCTGGAAGTATTACACAGGTAGCGATAAGCGTAGCTGCCAATCTCAATGTTGCTGCACATCACGCCCAGTAACACCGAACGGTCATCCGCCAGTACCGAGTAATTGTGCATCGTATTGCCTATAGTGCCGCCAGCAAACTGATGGGTGATCAGATTTTCCCGCGTCAGTTCCTGATACAGCTTCTCCGCCACCTCGTCTTCTATCACCAGAGAATGCCCGGCGCTTAATCCATAGAGTGTAATAAAATCGTCATCCACTTTCGCCTCAATATCCACCAACGTCTGGTCGATACCGACGACCCAGGAGGCGTTGGTTTCCTGTTCTGGCTGAATTTGTTGCAACAACGGGTCACGCGCATTGACGGGAAAATAGTGTTTGGATTTACGTTTACCGGGAAATTTCATGATTGTGCTTACGGATGAATAACGGAGCGCTGCATGGTAGCACATTCCCCCTGCTGCGCGCGACGGACGATGGCGTTTCAATATCGGACGACGAGATCGCAGTTTCTCCAGCCGCGTTTTTTACAATGGTTCACTTTCACAAGGAGCGTTTTATGAAGCCGGAAAATAAAATTCCCGTACTCACCCGACTGTCAGACGAAATGAAAGCCGTCGTAAACTTCCAGCAACCAGGCCTTCCCCCCTGGCCTGCCGATGGCGATATTGAGACCCAGCGTCAGTATTATCTTCTTGAGCGCCGTTTCTGGAATGCCGACGCGCCGTCCATGACCACCCGCACCTGCGCCGTCCCTACGCCTTATGGCGATGTAACAACCCGGCTCTACTCGCCGCAGCCGACCAGTCAGGCCACCTTATACTATCTGCACGGCGGCGGATTTATCCTCGGTAATCTGGATACGCATGACCGGATAATGCGTCTGCTGGCGCGTTATACCGGCTGCACCGTGATCGGTATTGATTATTCGCTGTCGCCGCAAGCGCGTTATCCGCAGGCCATTGAAGAAACCGTCGCGGTATGCAGCTACTTCTCTCAACATGCCGATGAATACTCGCTCAACGTGGAGAAAATCGGTTTCGCCGGGGATTCCGCAGGCGCCATGCTGGCGCTTGCCAGCGCGCTCTGGCTACGTGATAAGCACATTCGCTGCGGTAACGTTATCGCGATTCTGTTGTGGTATGGGCTGTATGGGTTGCAGGATTCGGTAAGCCGCCGTCTGTTCGGCGGCGCGTGGGACGGCCTGACGCGTGAAGATCTGGACATGTACGAAAAGGCCTATCTGCGTAACGATGAAGATCGGGAATCGCCCTGGTATTGTCTGTTTAATAACGATCTCACGCGCGATGTGCCGCCCTGCTTTATTGCCAGCGCGGAGTTTGATCCGCTCATTGATGACAGCCGCTTGCTGCACAAGACATTACAGGCGCACCAGCAGCCCTGCGAATACAAAATGTATCCCGGCACACTGCACGCCTTCCTGCACTATTCGCGAATGATGACAATCGCCGACGATGCCTTGCAGGACGGCGCACGCTTCTTTATGGCGAGGATGAAGACACCGCGTTAACGGTACGGCGCCGTGAGTTTCAGCATCATATCAATATGTTCCGGCGTCGCGTTCAGCGCCGGAATGTACGCATATTTTTTACCGCCCGCTTCAAGGAAAATCTCGCGGTTCTGTTCCGCTATCTCTTCCAGCGTCTCCAGACAATCCGCGGCAAATCCCGGACACATAACCTGAATATGGCCAGTCCCCTTTTCACCCAACATTTTTAGCGTTTCATCGGTGTACGGCGTCAGCCACGGTTCACGGCCAAAGCGCGACTGGAACGTCATCATTACCTTTTCCGGCGGCAGTCCCAATGCGGAAACCAGTTCGCGCGTGGTATCGCGACAGCGCTGCGGGTAGTCATCGCCTTCATCCGCATAACGTTGTGGAATGCCGTGATAGGAGAGCAGAAGCACATCCGGCTCGCCGTGTCTGGCGAACGACTCACGCGCGCTTTTCGCCAGCGCATCGATATAAGCGCTGTCATCTGCGTAATCGCGAATAAATGAGATACCGGGAATACGACGTTTACGCGCCAGTATCCGCCCCAGTTCGTCCCAGACTGCGCCCACCGTTGAGCAAGAGTATTGCGGGTACAACGGCAGCACGACGATATGGTCAACGTCGCTTGCTAACAGTTCATCGACAGCGCTTTCCAGCGAGGGCGAACCGTAGCTCATCCCCAGCGCGACGGGCGTGTCTGGCAACCGCGCGGCCAGCGCCTGTTGCTGTTCGCGGCTATATACCATGAGCGGCGAACCGCCATCCATCCAGATAGATTGATAGAGTTTCGCGACGCGCGGCGAACGCAGCGGTAAAATAACGCCACGCAGCAGCGGCCACCACAGCAGACGAGGAGTATCCACCACGCGTCTGTCGCTTAAAAATTGTTTCAGGTAGCGCTTTACCGCTTCGGGAGTTGGGGCATCTGGCGTGCCAAGGTTAGCCAGCAGGATACCGGTTTTCGTCTGACGCATTGCCGCCTCTTATCTATTCAAATTGTTGATAATTGTAGCGGAAAAGTGATAAAGAAGAACTAATTGCTGCGAGAGGTAAGACGAGAATTCGCCGAATGGCGCTAACGATACCAGCAGGCCGGATAAGGCGTTCAGGCCGCCATCCGGCACCGATTGCCTGATGGCGCTACGCTTATCAGGCTTGCGGGATAATGGCAGGCCTGATAAGCGGTTCACTACGCGAAAAAATTAACCGAGGATTTTTTCCAGCGCTGCGCGCACGTCGGCAACGGCCTGCGTACCGTCAACTTTAGCGTATTTGGTGTTGCCCGCTTCCGCTTCTTTCTGGTAGTAGCCAATCAGCGGCGCGGTCATCTGATGATATTCCACCAGACGTTTGCGAACGGTCTCTTCCTGATCGTCTTTACGGGTCGTCAGATCTTCGCCGGTGACGTCATCTTTGCCTTCCACTTTCGGCGGATTAAACTTTACGTGGTAAACGCGGCCAGAGGCGGCGTGTACGCGGCGGCCCACAATGCGGTCAACGATCAGTTCGTCCGGTACGTCGAATTCCAGCACGTAATCCACGACAATACCCGCTTCTTTCATCGCGTCAGCCTGCGGGATCGTGCGCGGGAAACCATCCAGCAGAAAACCGTTACGGCAGTCTTCCTGGGCGATACGCTCTTTAACCAGCGCAATCACCAGTTCATCGGTCACCAGTTTACCGGCGTCCATGATATCTTTCGCCTGTTTGCCCAACTCGGAGCCTGATTTCACTGCGGCGCGCAGCATATCGCCAGTGGAGATTTGCGGAATACCATATTTCTCCATGATGAACTGAGCCTGAGTTCCTTTACCCGCGCCCGGAGCGCCAAGCAGAATAATACGCATTACGAAAATCCCCTCAAAGGTTGTCGATATTTTTTAAAAAGCGCTAAACGATACCACCATCACGCATTTCGCTCAAGGAAGCCGCCTGATGCTGAAACGGTTAACGAAGAGAAATCGAGAAAAGAGAAGGTATTATAAAAAATGCCGGATGGCGCTGGCGCTTATCCGGCCTACAAACAGTACTCGCCCGTAGGCCGGATAAGATGCTTCGCGTCGCCATCCGGCAGTCACAAAACAGTACTCGTCCGTAGGCCGGATAAGACGTTTCACGTCGCCATCCGGCAGTCACAAAACAGTACCCGTCCGTAGGCCGGATAAGATGCTTCGCGTCGCTATCCGGCAATCAGATGAGCGTTATCAGGACACCAGCAACTGGTTCATACGGCGGATAAACTGGTTCGGATCTTCCAGCGTACCGCGTTCAGCGAACAGCGCCTGATCCAGCAGCAGCTCGACCCACTCTTTAAACTGCGCTTCATCCTCGGTATCGGCAGTGCGTTTAACCAGCACATGATCCGGGTTGAGCTCAAAGATGTATTTCACTTCCGGCACGGACTGACCGGCCGCGGCGAACAGTTTCGCCATCTGGGTGCTCATTTCATCCGCATCGGTGGTGACAATCGCCGGCGTGTCGGTTAAACGATGCGTCAGACGCACCTCTTTCACGCGATCGCCCAGCAGGGTTTTGACACGCTCCACGAACGGCTCAAGCGCCTTTTCCGCTTCTTTCGCGTTTTCGTCGACTTCATCCGCCAGTTTTTCGATGGACTCATCGGCTTTAGCGACCGACTGGAATGCTTTACCGTCAAACTCGGTCAGGTAGTTCATCATCCACTCGTCGATGCGATCGGAGAGCAGCAGCACTTCGATGCCTTTCTTACGCAGCAGTTCCAGGTGCGGGCTGTTTTTCGCCGCCGCATAGCTGTCTGCGGTGATGTAGTAGATTTTTTCCTGCCCTTCTTTCATCCGGGAGACGTAATCTTCCAGCGACACGGTCTGGGCGGAAGAGTCGGTATGGGTGGAGGCAAAGCGCAACAGTTTAGCGATCGCTTCCTGGTTGGCGTGATCTTCCGCCGGGCCTTCTTTCAGCACCAGACCAAACTGTTTCCAGAAGGTTTGGTATTTTTCCGCGTCGTCTTTCGCCAGTTTTTCCAGCATTTGCAGAACGCGTTTGGTTAGGGCGCTGCGCAGATTACGCGTTACCGTGCTGTCCTGCAGGATTTCACGGGAGACGTTCAACGGCAGGTCATTAGAATCAATCAGGCCGCGCACGAAACGCAGATAGTTCGGCATGAACTGCTCGGCATCGTCCATAATGAACACGCGCTGTACGTACAGCTTCAAACCATGTTTGTGATCGCGGTTCCACAGATCCCACGGCGCCTGCGACGGGATATACAGCAGGCTGGTGTACTCCTGCTTACCTTCCACGCGGTTGTGGCTCCAGGTCAGCGGATCGGTGAAATCATGCGCGATGTGCTTGTAAAACTCGTTGTACTCGTCGTCTTTAATTTCCGACTTGTTACGGGTCCACAACGCCTGGGCCTTGTTGATTTTCTCCCAGGAAATCACGGTTTCGCCGTCTTTTTCTTCCCGTTTTTCAATCTCTACCGGCAATGCGATGTGATCGGAATATTTACTGATAATTGAGCGTACGCGCCAGTCATCGAGGAATTCATCTTCGCCTTCACGCAGGTGTAAGGTGATTTCCGTACCACGGTCATTTTTGGTGATATCGGCAACGGTGTATTCGCCTTCGCCTGCCGATTCCCAGAACACGCCATTTTCCGGCTTGTCGCCTACTGCACGGGTACGTACGGTCACTTTATCGGCCACAATAAACGCGGAGTAGAAGCCTACGCCAAACTGACCGATGAGCTGGCTATCTTTCGCCTGATCGGACCCCATTGATTCGAGGAAAGATTTGGTGCCGGACTTGGCAATGGTGCCTAAGTGGTCAATCACCTCATCACGATTCATCCCCACGCCGTTATCGGCAATGGTCAACGTACGCTTATCTTTATCGAAAGAGACGCGCACACGCAGCTCGCCATCTCCTTCATACAGGTCCGGGTTTGACAGAGCGCGGAAACGCAGCTTGTCCGCCGCATCTGAGGCGTTAGAGATGAGTTCACGCAGGAAGATTTCTTTATTGGAATAAAGAGAATGGATCATCAGGTGCAGAAGCTGTTTAACTTCTGACTGAAAACCACGCGTTTCTTGTCCTTTCATGTGGATAGACCTCAACAATGCCATTTTTAATGGTAAAAATACGTTGAGGGTGAGATGGGGACAAGCGGGTGTGATTTCAAGCGGAGGCCGCGAATGCCGCCTCCGTTTGTTCAGAAAATAATCTTATGGCGTCCCGCCAGCGAGTGGGACAGCGTCGTACCGTCGACCATCTCCAGTTCGCCGCCAACCGGCACGCCGTGGGCGATACGACTGGCTTCGACGCCGGCCTCCGCGCACAGCTCGGCAATATAGTTTGCGGTAGCCTCTCCTTCAACCGTCGGGTTGGTCGCGAGGATCAGCTCGCTGATTTTTTCTGACGCCAGCCGCTGTTCCAGACGATCGAGACCGATATCATCCGGCCCGATGCCGTCCAGCGGCGACAGGTGGCCCATCAGCACGAAATACCGCCCGGAAAATTGCCCGGTCTGCTCAATGGCGTAGATATCCGCAGGACTCTCCACCACGCAAATCTGGCCGTTTTCCTGACGCCGCGGGTTCGAACAGATATTACAGACATCCTGCTCGGTAAAGGTGCGGCAGTCGGCGCAGTGGCCGATTTCCGACATCGCCCGGGTCAGCGCCTGCGCCAGGCGCATTCCGCCGCTGCGATCGCGCTGCAACAGGGTAAACGCCATCCGCTGCGCCGACTTAGGGCCGACGCCCGGAAGGCAGCGCAACGCTTCCATAAGCTGAGTTAACAGCGGACTGGTTTGCATCAGAATGGCATCTTAAAGCCTGGCGGCAATTGCATACCGGAAGAGACGGAAGCCATCTTCTCTTTTTGAGTCTCTTCAATGCGGCGCGCCGCATCGTTGAAGGCCGCAGCGACCAGATCTTCCAGCATCTCTTTGTCATCTTCCAGCAGGCTTGGGTCAATTTCCACGCGGCGGCAGTTATGCGCGCCGTTGATGGTAACCTTCACCAGACCCGCGCCGGATTCGCCGGTCACTTCCAGCTGCGCAATCTCTTCCTGCATTTTCTGCATTTTTTCCTGCATCTGCTGGGCCTGCTTCATCAGATTGCCCAGACCGCCTTTTCCAAACATAAGCTCTCTCTCTTGATGGTTCACAATCGCAAGCCAGGCTTACGATCAAATGGGGCGGATACTCTCTTCATCCAGCTCGGCGTCGAAGAATCGACGCAGCGTCTGAATGTTATTATCCGCAATAATTGACTCACGCGCTTGCGCGAGTTTCTCTTCATAAATGGCCTGACGCCATTCCAGCGGCGTACGCACCGCGGGATTATCATCTTCAACGATGGTCAGTTCAACCGTCGTTCCCGTCAGATCGCTGAGCGCTTGCGCCAGCTTTTGCTGCGCGCCGCTGGAATTGAGGTGCCGCTGCGTCGAGCGCAGATGCAGACAAACCGCGTTGCCGTTCTGTTCCTTCCAGGCATTAAGCGCCACCTGCTCCACCAGCTTAGGCAAAGAAAGCTGACTTACCTGCGCCGCCCACGGATCGCGCTCAATCGCTTCCGCCGCCAGTTTAGCCGCCAGCTCCGGCGTTTTTTCATGCTCCAGAGCTTTCTTAAGCGCTTTTGGCGTAGCCACCACTTCTTTGGTTTGTACTACCGGCGTGGTGGCCTTCCAGCGATAAGCCTCTTTCTTTACTGGCGCCGTTTCCAGCGCAGACGGCGCCGGGCGCGCCTGTACGCGCTCCGAAACCGAGGCCAGCCGCTCCAGCGCAGAGTTATTCACCGGCCGCGCGCGGGATGCGGCTGCCGGTTCACTCTTTTTTGTTTTGGTTACTCCCTGCGCGCGCTGTAGCTGATTGCGCGCCGCCAGCACCTGACTGGTAGACGCCGGCAGCGGCGCTGGCGATGTCTGCGGCGCGGGCGCCGACGACTGCTGCACCTGCGGCGGCGTCATTACCGCCGTTGGGGCCACGGGCGCAAAAGACTGCCGCGGCGTTTCAGGCTCCGGCAAGGGCATACGCGGGTGAAACGCCAGTGCACGCAGTAACGTCATTTCAACGCCCATCCGCCGGTCCGGCGCCCAGGGCAATTCTTTGCGACCAATCAACAACGTCTGATAATAGAGCTGAAGATCGCCGGGAGGCACCGTCCGGGCAAGTTCGCGCATCCGTTGCTCGATAGCCGCCATATCGCTGCCTAACGCGGCAGGCGAAAGTTGCACCATCGCAATACGGTGCAGCAGGCTAAGCATTTCGACCAGCAGCGCTTCCCATTCAATACCGCGCGCCGCCGCCTCGTTGATAAGCGACATGACGCGTTCGCCGTTAGCGTCAACCACCGCCTCGACTAATGACAAAGCCTGGTCGTCGTCCAGCGTACCGAGCATGGCGCTTACCGCCTGCGTCGAAACCTGCCCGTCGCCGCTGGCGATCGCCTGGTCAGTCAGACTTAATGCATCGCGCAGGCTGCCGTCAGCCGCACGCGATAACAACTGCAACGCGCGGGGTTCGTGAGCGATATGTTCCTCATTGAGAATATGCTCAAGCTGATGGCGAATCTGTTCAACATCCAGCGCTTTGAGATGAAACTGTAGGCAGCGCGACAAAATGGTCACCGGCAGCTTCTGCGGATCGGTGGTCGCCAGTAAAAATTTCACATGCGCTGGCGGCTCTTCAAGCGTTTTAAGTAGCGCATTAAAGCTGTGGCGCGACAGCATGTGGACTTCATCGATCAGATAGACTTTAAAGCGACCGCGCGCAGGCGCGTACTGGACATTATCCAGCAGGTCGCGGGTGTCTTCGACTTTGGTACGCGATGCGGCGTCAATCTCAATGAGATCGACAAAACGCCCTTGCTCAATTTCCCGACAGTTATCGCAAACGCCGCACGGCGTCGCGGTAATGCCGGTTTCGCAGTTCAGCCCCTTCGCCAGCAGTCGGGCGATAGAGGTTTTACCGACGCCGCGCGTGCCGGAAAAAAGATATGCGTGATGAATGCGCCCTAACGACAAGCCGTTCGCCAGTGCGGTCAGCACATGTTCCTGGCCGACGACGTCAGCAAAGGTTTGTGGGCGCCATTTTCTGGCTAAGACCTGATAACTCATTGGCAGGCTCTGAAACGCTGGAAGGTGGATTCATAGAAGGGTAATGCTAACACAACCTCGCCGATACAGCGAGGTTGTCTCTCTGGCTAAAATAGCAGTGCGAATAGCCTGAATCAATGCCCCGGAAACGGCACCAGGCTATAACAGGTAATCCCCTGCTTTTCCAGACGCTGCTCGCCGCCCAGATCGAACAAATTGATGATGAACGCCGCATCGGTGACTTTCCCGCCCAGACGACGGATCAGCTTCACGGTCGCCTCAATGGTGCCGCCAGTCGCCAGCAGATCGTCCACGACCAGCACGTTGTCGCCAGGTTTAATCGCGTCGACATGAATTTCCAGCTGATCGGTGCCGTACTCTAATTCATAGGTCTCGGCAATAGTTTCACGCGGTAATTTGCGCGGTTTACGTACCGGAACAAAACCAACGCCCAGCCCAAGCGCAACCGGCGCGCCAAACAGGAAGCCACGCGCTTCGGTGCCGACCACTTTGGTGATACCCGCATTTTTATAACGCTCAACCAACAGTTCAATACTGAGCGCGTAGGCTTTCGGGTCTTCCAGTAAGCTGGTGACATCACGGAAAAGAATGCCCGGTTTCGGGTAATCCTGAATGCTTTTGATGCTGTTTTTGAGAAACTCAAGCTGCTGTGCAGTCGCGGTCATGGATATATGCCTGCTAAGTACGGTGTTACTCACGGCGCAATACTTTTCGGTCAGGGGTAACGCTCGGTTACTCTTTGACCGCCTGCGCCTGTGCTCGAAAACGGTCGAATTTACTGGCTGTGAACGACAATTGCAACAGCGATTCGTGTGCTTCAGCGCTTTTGTTGCTTTTCATCAATCACCGGTATCCGCCACATAAAGATCAGCAGACAGGCCAAAATAACCAACAGCAGCACCCGCACCCACATCATATTCACCAGCCACAGCGAAATACCAAAGGTCAGCAATATCAACGCGATCGCTCGCGGTTTCGCTCCCGGCGGCATGGCCCGATAGCGCTGCCAGTGGCGCAGATAACCGCCAAACCATGAGCGGTATAACAACCAGGCATGGAAACGAGGCGACGAGCGGGCGAAACACCAGGCCGCCAGTAAAATGAACGGCGTTGTCGGCAACAGAGGCAAAACCACGCCCAATGTCCCTAATACTACCGCCAGCCAGCCAATGATGATTAAAATAGTACGTTGCATAATGCGAATCGTTATCAAACAGAAGGCTACTGTAGCACAGCCTGTCTTATTTTCATCGGGGTGTTGAATTGAAAACCGCTATGCTGTTACAGACGCTGGAAGAGAGGCTGGCGACGCTACGCCAACGCTGCGCGCCGCTGGCGCAACATGCGACGTTAAGCGCGCGCTTTGACCGACATCTTTTCCGTACCCGCAGTACTCTGTTGCAGGGATATCTGGAAGAGGCTGACGCCAATCTCGCCGCGTTGCGTCAGGCGGTAAAACATGAGCAACTGCCGCAAGTCGCCTGGCTGGCAGAACATCTGGCTTCGCAACTGGAGGCGATATCGCGTGAAACCGCCGCCTGGTCGCTGCGCCAGTGGGACGCCGCCGCGCCAGGGCTTGGCCGTTGGCAGCGCAGACGAATACAGCATCAGGAGTTTGAACGTCGACTACTGGCGATGACACAGGAGCGCAAAATTCGTCTGGCGCAGGCGACCGGCCTTGTCGAACAACAAACGCTGCAAAAGGAAGTCGAGATCTATGAAGGACGGCTGGCGCGTTGCCGACATGCGCTGGAGAAAATAGAAAACGTACTGGCGCGTTTAACCCGCTAACCCTGGAGAAAGTATGTCGCTTGAAAATGCCCCTGATGAAGTCAAACTGGCCGTGGATTTAATTGTGCTGCTTGAAGAGAATCGCTTACCGGCACGAACGGTGCTACGCGCGCTGGAAATAGTTATGCGAGATTATGAAAACAAGTTAAAAAGTACGGAAGACGACTCGCAAACAGAGTAATTGCCCTCTGGTTTGTCCTCGTTGTCGCTGACAGAGTGGTCGCTACAGTCAGGCAACAAGGGACAGGTCATGGAACGTCTACCCACCACGCCGCACGATGCGGTATTTCGACAAATGCTGATGCAAAAAGAGGTCGCCCGCGACTTTCTGGCTATCCACTTGCCAGAAGCCTTTCTTGCAATCTGCGATCTGGATTCACTGAAGCTGGAGTCAGGGAGTTTTGTTGAAGACAATTTACGCAGCCGCTATTCAGATATTCTCTACTCTCTGCATACCCAACACGGCCCAGGGTATGTTTACGCGCTCATTGAACATCAGAGCAAATCAGACCGGCTGATGGCTTTTCGCCTGATGCGGTACGCCATTGCCGCCATGCAGCGTCATCTGGATGCCGGTCATGATACCTTGCCGCTGGTGGTACCAATCCTCTTTTATCACGGTCCGGAAAGCCCGTGGCCCTATAGCCTTAACTGGCATAATATGTTTGTGAAACCGGATATGGCGAAGGCCTTATACAGCTGCGAATTTGCGCTGGTCGACCTGACGACAATGCCGGATAATCAGCTTTTGCAGCATCGGCGGATAGCGATGTTAGAGCTCCTGCAAAAACATATTCGTCAACGCGATTTAAGCGAACTGCTCGACCCCCTTATCACGCTTTTAACGCAGGATCATTTGACGGACACGCAGCTCAGTGTGTTGATCAACTATATGTTGAAAGCAGGAAACGCCGCAGAACCCGGGGCGCTAATTCGTCAACTGGCGCAGGGCGCGCCGCAGTATAAGGAACAACTGATGACAATAGCGGAATGGCTGGAAGAAAAAGGCCGAACGGAAGGGTTGCAAAAGGGCCTGCAAAAAGGCCTTGAGCAAGGGTTAGCACAAGGCCGAGAGGCCGAAGCGCGCGCTATTGCCCGCAAAATGCTTGCCAACGGGCTGGAACCCGGGCTCATCGCCAGCGTCACCGGCATTACGCCGGAAGAGCTTTCTACGCTGTCGCATTAGCGGCGCCGCGCGCACTCATAAAGCGCGCGGCCCACCGCCTTTTAGCTTGCCGTAGGCGCCAGATCGCCGCCGTTGAGATCGCGCTTCACTTCAGTGACTTCGTCGCCCTTCGCGTTATGCAGATGCACCTCAAGCTGGTTAAAGGCGATATTGATATCATTTTCACGGCACAGTCGATCGATCGCGCGGTTCAGTTCATCCACCGTATGGCTACGATCGCGCAATTCACGCACATACAGACGCAGTTCATGATCCAGAGTGCTGGCGCCAAAGGTGGTGAAGAATACGGCAGGTTCCGGATCGTGCATCACCTTCGGATGCTCCATCGCCGCCTGTAGCAGGACTCTTTTCACTTTCTCCAGATCCGAGCCATAAGCCACGCCAAGCCGGATCACCAGACGTGTCGTGGTATCGGAGAGGGACCAGTTAATCAGCCGCTCCGTTACGAATGCTTTGTTCGGAATGATCACTTCTTTACGATCAAAATCGGTAATAGTGGTGGCGCGAATACGAATCTTACTGACCGTGCCGGAATAGGTGCCGATCGTTACCGTATCGCCAATGCGTACCGGACGTTCGAAGAGGATGATTAAACCCGAGACAAAGTTACCGAAGATCTCCTGTAGCCCAAAACCGAGACCCACCGACAACGCCGCCGCCAGCCACTGGAGTTTATCCCACGAGACGCCGAGCGATCCGAATACTGTCATCGCGCCAACAGCGATAATGACGTAGTTAAGGATCGTGGTGATCGCATACGAAGCCCCCTGGCGCATATTCAGACGTGAAAGCACCAGCACTTCCAACAGGCCGGGTAAGTTGCGGATGAGCGCCCAGGCCACCATCGCGGCAATAATGGCGAATAGCAAGCTGCCCATCGTCACGCTTTTCACCACCGCAGCGCCAGCTTCGGAGCCGTTGTAGTGCCACAGCGTGATGCTATCAAGATAGCTGAATACGGTGATCAAATCGGACCAAATCGCCCAGAACATAACGCCGAACAGGGCAAGCATTAGCAGCATCGTGATACGTAATGTTTGCTGGTTAATCTGCTCCAACGCGATGGCGGGTTCTTCCTGTGGCTCCGCGCCTTCCGCTCCCTCTTTTACCAGGTTCTGACGACGAGCCAGCGCGCGTCGCCAGGCAATCCGGCGCGCCGCTACGCTTAACCCGCGCAGCACCGTTTGATAAAGCAGGTTCCAGATAATGACCAGATAGACGGTTTCAATCCAGCGCTCCGCCAGGCGCAGGGTGGTATAGAAATAGCCGGTCGCCGTTAATACCATTAACGCCACCGGAATAATGGAAAGAATCGTCACGGTCACCAGTCGAATGCCGTGAGATTCTTTATCGCGCCAGCTTTCCCGGCACAGTGGCCACACCAGCAATGTTATGACCAGCAGATTGAGGAAAATAACCGCCTGCCCCAGCACGTCATCCATCAGATTCAGCGGCGACAACTCCGCCACCACAGACCAAAAGTGCAGCGGCAGCAATGCGAGGCTAATGCGTACAATCTGGCGACGCCAGTGGCTGGTCAACTGCGCTGGCATACCGAAATGGCGTATTGCCACGCCCTCTTTTTCCAGCACCTTCCAGCACAGCCCAAAGACCAGCCAGAACATTGCGAGCTTTTTACTAAAGGCCCAGAGCAGATCGCTGATATTTAGCTGCATGGTCAGCAGGATCAGTCCAAGCGCGAGGATAATCAGGCACACCGGCAGCGCGCGGATCAGATCGATCAGAATAGCTTTTGGCGTATTGAGCTGACTATCGTTACGCAACGCTCCCACGGCGGCGGCCAGCTTCTGTTGATACGCTTTTAACCATTTCAGACGCCAGCGGATTAAACCGGCGATGAGCAAGAGCGGCAACCCGGCCAAAAAAGCAATAAATACCGCGGGCCAGGCTTTTTGCCAGTTCACCGTGATTTTCATGGCGCTGAATTGCTCTTTTAACGTTTGGGGGAACGCTTTAAGCCAGTCCCAGTCCATAGGGCGGTTACTGTTCACCCAAAAAATCTGCTGCGTCAGAATGGCTTTCAGATTTTTCGAGACGCTCATCAACTGCTGCTGGTTAACTTGCAGGTTAATCGCCATCATCAGCTGGTTACCCAACTGTTTATTTAGCTGATCCAATAGCTCACGGCGCATCTCCACCACCTGAAGCAACGCATCATGAACTTCATCATTCACCTCGCTGGTATGCCCCTCCTCCAGCTTGTCGACAAAGGCATCGCTTTGGAATAAGGCATCACGCTGCTGGTTGATTTCAAACTGCTCCAGACGCAAATCCGCAATGCGGTTGGTCATATCTTCGAGTTCGTCGGCGGAGGGCAGGGTTTGCTGCTGTTGATAAAGAATACGCGACAGCAACAGGCTGCCTTTTAAGACGGCAATCTGTTCTTTGATATTTCTTTCCGACTGCAGCGCGCGATCGAGCCAGTTTTTTACTTTAATGTTTTGCTGCATCAACATATTGCCGTTTTCGGTCGCGACAATCAGACGCTGGCTGAGTTGATGGTTAATATCCAGTTCCTGTTTTACCAGCGGGTTCGCCTGGATACGCGCCGTTTCGTCCGGCGAAATGGCCTCCTGGGCCGTTTTTTCCGTTAGCGTAAGTCGTTTACTGTTGACCGCCTCCTGTAAAAGTTGAAGCTGATGTTCAAGGCGATTACTGTTGGCCGTCACGTAATCCCGCTGTTTTTGCAGGGTGTCCTGCAAAACGGTATTTCCTTCAAGACTCTTACGTTGCTGGTCGATCTGCGCATTAAGCAGCGCCTGTTGTGCCTGTAATAACACCTGTTGGCTGGGGCGAAGCGCGGCTTCGCCGACGTTATTGCCGTCCAGACGGTTACGGATTTGCTGTATTTGCTGTGAGGCGGTATACATGGCGTTTTGCACGCGCTCAGGCTGGGTCTGTAGCGAAACAAGCTGGCTGTTATAAGCGGCAAGATCGTTTTGCGAATTTTGCAAATCATCCAGTACCTGCGCCACGCGCAGCTCAAGCTGACGTAACGAAAGCGCACTCAGCGTTTTTCGCATTTCATCATCATTATCGACGTCGCTCAGCGCATTCAACGCAGCCGTCGCCTGACGCATTTTTTCAGGCGCCTGCGCCACCTTCTGCCGTAGCTGTACGGTCTCCTCTTTTACCCGCTCGATTTTCTCCAGCGTAGCTAACGTATCAATAAGGTCCTGCTGGACGAGCTTATCCTGGGCGGAGAGATCTTTTTGCTTATTCAGCGTATCCAGCTGGTTTTGCACATCCGCTTTTGACGGCAGGTCGCCATTCGTTTGCCCCCGGGCAAATGCCAGAGACTGACAGGACAGCAGGATAATAAGGACGCTAATTGTAATAAAAACAAAATGCTGTGAACGTTTATAAAGCTGCAACATAGTCATGAGAATGAAGTGTCTGAACCGGCAAGCAGACCGGAAATAATTGAGTCGCAAGAATATCACGCCTGTAACAAACAGAATAGCGACACAGAAAATGTCCAGGAGTTTTCCTGGAATATTATCAGGGGGAGCCGTTGAACGTCGACGCGCGCAGCGTCGGACACAATTGATACATCTCCAGCAGGATCGTGACGTAGGCGCGAGCTTCTTTTTTTAAATCAAACGATTGCGGAGCAAATAACCAGTTTTCCATGAGCCCTGAAATAAAGCTGCGCATCAGTATCGCCGCACGACGAGTCAGCAGATTTTCAGGCAGCATTTTAGCATTAATACAATGTTTTAACGTTTGTTCAATCCGATCGTAACTTTCCAGACAAAGGCTACGTTGCGCCTGTTGAACCACAACCATTTCTCCGACAAACTCACATTTATGGAATATAATCTCCATCAATAAGCGGCGTCGTTCTTCTGTTACAGTAGCTTCAAGAATATGAACTAAAATTTCTCTTAATACAGATAGTGGATCGTCGGGGAATTTTGCCTGATACTCAATCTCAAGCTCACCAATATTGGATTCTGATAGCTCCCAGATCTCACTGAATAAATCCGACTTATTTTTGAAATGCCAATAGATTGCGCCGCGCGTCACGCCAGCAGCGTTCGCAATCTCCGCCAGCGAGGTTGCTGATACGCCTTGCTGCGAGAACAAACGCAGGGCCACATCCAGGATGTGTTGTCGTGTCTCCAGCGCTTGTTGTTTGGTTTTTCGTGCCATATGTCGGTGAATTTACAGGCGTTAGATTTACATACATTTATGGATGTATGTACCATAGCACGACGATAATATAAACGCAGCAATGGGTTTAAGGACCTTTGACCATTGACCAATTTGAAATCGGACACTCGAGGTTTACATATGAACAAAAACAGAGGGTTAACGCCTCTGGCGGTCGTTCTGATGCTCTCAGGCAGCTTAGCGCTAACAGGATGTGACGACAAACAGGACCAGCAAGGCGGCCAGCAGATGCCAGAAGTTGGAGTTGTCACACTAAAAACGGAACCACTGCAAATCACAACTGAACTTCCGGGTCGTACCGTTGCTTACCGTATCGCCGAAGTTCGCCCACAGGTAAGCGGCATTATCCTGAAGCGTAATTTCGTTGAGGGAAGTGATATCGAAGCGGGAGTCTCTCTCTATCAGATTGATCCTGCGACCTACCAGGCGACTTACGACAGCGCTAAGGGCGATCTGGCAAAAGCGCAGGCCGCCGCGAATATCGCTGAACTGACGGTGAAGCGTTATCAAAAGCTGCTGGGTACGCAGTACATCAGTAAGCAGGAATACGATCAGGCGCTGGCTGACGCGCAACAAGCGACTGCCGCCGTTGTCGCAGCAAAAGCCGCCGTTGAAACCGCACGTATCAACCTGGCGTATACCAAAGTCACCTCGCCGATTAGCGGTCGTATTGGTAAGTCGTCCGTAACGGAAGGCGCGCTGGTACAGAACGGTCAGGCGTCGGCGCTGGCGACAGTGCAGCAGCTGGACCCTATTTATGTCGATGTGACCCAGTCCAGCAATGACTTCCTGCGCCTGAAGCAGGAGCTGGCAAATGGTTCGCTGAAACAGGAAAACGGCAAAGCGAAGGTCGATCTGGTGACCAGCGACGGTATCAAATTCCCGCAGTCCGGTACGCTTGAGTTCTCCGACGTGACCGTTGACCAAACCACCGGGTCTATTACTTTGCGCGCCATCTTCCCTAACCCGGATCACACCTTATTGCCAGGAATGTTCGTTCGCGCACGTCTGCAGGAAGGGACAAAACCGACGGCATTACTGGTTCCACAACAGGGCGTTACCCGTACTCCACGCGGCGATGCCACGGTGCTGGTGGTTGGCGCTGATAACAAAGTGGAAACCCGCCAAATCGTCGCAAGCCAGGCGATCGGCGATAAGTGGCTGGTGACTGACGGGTTGAAAGCGGGCGACCGCGTAGTCGTCAGCGGGCTGCAAAAAGTACGTCCTGGCGCACAGGTTAAAGTGCAGGAAATTACCGCGGATAACAAACAGCAAGCCGCAAGCGGTGATCAACCTGCTCAGCCCAGGTCTTAACTTAAACAGGAGCCGTTAAGACATGCCTAATTTCTTTATCGATCGCCCTATATTTGCGTGGGTGATCGCCATCATCATCATGTTGGCAGGGGGGCTCGCGATCCTCAAATTGCCGGTAGCGCAATATCCGACGATTGCGCCACCAGCAGTGACGATCTCCGCAACCTACCCTGGCGCTGATGCGAAAACGGTACAGGATACCGTCACGCAGGTTATCGAACAGAATATGAACGGTATCGATAACCTGATGTATATGTCCTCCAACAGTGACTCTACGGGGACCGTGCAGATCACGCTGACCTTTGAATCCGGCACCGATGCGGATATCGCGCAGGTTCAGGTTCAGAACAAGTTGCAACTGGCAATGCCTTTACTTCCCCAGGAAGTACAGCAACAGGGCGTGAGCGTTGAGAAGTCCTCAAGTAGCTTCCTGATGGTAGTGGGCGTCATTAACACCGACGGCACCATGACCCAGGAGGATATTTCGGATTACGTTGCCGCCAATATGAAAGATCCGATCAGCCGTACCTCTGGGGTGGGCGACGTTCAGCTGTTTGGTTCGCAGTATGCGATGCGTATCTGGATGAATCCGACAGAGCTGACCAAATACCAACTGACGCCGGTCGACGTGATTAACGCGATCAAAGCGCAGAACGCCCAGGTCGCGGCAGGTCAGCTCGGTGGTACGCCGCCGGTAAAAGGCCAGCAGCTTAACGCATCGATTATTGCCCAAACGCGTCTGACCTCAACGGATGAGTTTGGCAAAATCCTGCTGAAAGTGAATCAGGATGGCTCCCAGGTTCGTCTGCGGGATGTAGCGAAAATTGAGCTTGGCGGCGAGAACTACGACGTCATCGCGAAATTTAACGGTCAGCCAGCGTCAGGTCTTGGCATCAAACTGGCTACCGGCGCCAACGCGCTGGATACCGCTACCGCTATTCGCGCCGAACTGAAAAAAATGGAACCGTTCTTCCCGCCAGGGATGAAAATCGTCTACCCGTATGACACCACGCCGTTCGTGAAGATCTCTATTCATGAAGTGGTAAAAACGCTGGTCGAAGCGATTATCCTCGTGTTCCTGGTGATGTACCTGTTCCTGCAGAACTTCCGCGCGACGTTGATTCCGACTATTGCGGTTCCGGTGGTGTTGTTGGGAACCTTTGCCGTGCTTGCGGCATTCGGTTTCTCGATAAACACGCTGACGATGTTCGGGATGGTGCTCGCCATCGGCTTGCTGGTGGATGACGCCATCGTGGTGGTCGAGAACGTCGAACGTGTTATGACGGAAGAAGGCCTTCCGCCGAAGGAAGCGACGCGCAAATCCATGGGCCAGATTCAGGGCGCATTGGTGGGTATCGCGATGGTACTGTCGGCGGTATTTATTCCGATGGCCTTCTTTGGCGGCTCAACCGGGGCAATTTATCGTCAGTTCTCTATCACCATCGTATCGGCGATGGCGCTGTCGGTGCTGGTCGCGCTGATCCTGACGCCTGCGCTGTGCGCGACGATGCTCAAACCCGTCGCCAAAGGCGATCATGGCGAAGGGAAAAAAGGCTTTTTCGGCTGGTTTAACCGCCTGTTTGATAAGAGCACGCATCACTACACCGATAGCGTAGGCAATATTCTGCGCAGCACCGGGCGTTATCTGCTGCTCTATCTCATTATCGTCGTCGGTATGGCTTATCTGTTCGTTCGTCTGCCAAGCTCTTTCTTGCCGGATGAAGACCAGGGCGTATTCCTGACAATGGTCCAGCTCCCCGCCGGCGCGACGCAAGAGCGCACGCAAAAAGTGCTGGATGAGGTCACGGATTACTATCTGAACAAAGAGAAAGCCAACGTTGAATCGGTATTCGCCGTCAACGGCTTCGGTTTTGCAGGGCGCGGTCAGAATACCGGTATTGCATTCGTGTCGTTGAAAGACTGGGCCGATCGTCCAGGCGAAAAAAACAAGGTTGAAGCGATTACCCAGCGGGCAACCGCAGCGTTTTCACAAATTAAAGATGCGATGGTCTTCGCCTTTAACCTACCGGCGATTGTTGAACTGGGCACCGCAACCGGGTTTGACTTCGAGTTGATTGACCAGGCGGGACTTGGTCATGAAAAACTCACCCAGGCACGTAATCAGTTGTTCGGCGAGGTGGCGAAATATCCTGATCTGCTGGTCGGCGTTCGACCTAACGGTCTGGAAGATACGCCGCAGTTTAAAATCGATATCGACCAGGAAAAAGCTCAGGCGCTGGGCGTGTCTATTAGCGACATTAATACCACACTGGGCGCAGCATGGGGCGGCAGCTATGTAAACGACTTTATCGATCGCGGTCGTGTGAAGAAAGTTTACGTGATGTCCGAAGCGAAATACCGCATGTTGCCGGATGATATTAACGACTGGTACGTTCGTGGTAGCGATGGTCAGATGGTGCCGTTCTCCGCATTCTCCTCTTCCCGCTGGGAATATGGTTCGCCGCGTCTGGAACGCTATAACGGTCTGCCTTCGATGGAAATTCTGGGTCAGGCGGCGCCAGGCAAGAGTACTGGTGAAGCGATGGCGATGATGGAGGAACTGGCCAGCAAGCTGCCGTCAGGCATTGGATATGACTGGACCGGGATGTCCTACCAGGAGCGGTTGTCCGGCAACCAGGCCCCTGCCCTGTATGCTATCTCGCTGATCGTCGTCTTCCTGTGTCTGGCGGCATTGTATGAGAGCTGGTCTATCCCGTTCTCCGTAATGCTGGTTGTTCCGCTTGGGGTTATCGGCGCGCTGCTGGCTGCGACCTTCCGCGGACTGACTAACGACGTTTACTTCCAGGTGGGCCTGCTCACAACCATTGGGTTGTCGGCGAAGAACGCGATACTTATCGTCGAATTCGCCAAAGACTTAATGGATAAAGAAGGGAAAGGTCTGGTAGAAGCGACGCTGGAGGCCGTTCGGATGCGTTTGCGCCCGATTCTGATGACCTCGTTAGCGTTCATGCTGGGGGTTATGCCGCTGGTTATCAGTTCCGGCGCGGGTTCCGGCGCGCAGAATGCGGTAGGTACTGGCGTACTGGGCGGGATGGTAACGGCAACCGTACTGGCTATTTTCTTCGTACCGGTCTTCTTCGTGGTGGTACGCCGCCGCTTTAGCCGTAAAAGCGAAGATATTGAGCATAGTCATTCGACAGAACATCGCTGATTTGCTCACTGTTGATAAGGCCGCGCAAGCGGCCTTTTTTACGCAAAAATCATAAAATACGCTTATTGTTAGATTGATTATTTTTTGCCATATTAATAAAAGGTATAATCCTTACTGCGTTAAAGGCTTTTCTTAGGAAAGTTGGCCATTTCTTAATTCAGCCATTAATTAAGAAATATTAAGAATATTCCTGGCTATTTTCTCCTGTCAGAGTCTATTGTTTTAGCCTGAAAAGCTAAAAAACGTTAACCCAATGATTACACAAACAATAAAACTGGTTCCTTTTTAGGCGACCGACGATCACTGTTAAAATTCGAAAAAGTATGGCAACACGCGGCTTTCACGCAATTGTAATTTTTCGTAATATGACGATGAAAAGTTTTTTAGAGTAGATTATAGTTAAATCATAAGGTGACGTGGGAAGTACCAGGTTAGTTAGTTGTATCCATCCCGAAGGTGTTCGGTTAGTTTAAGCCACTAAAAAGGGGATGCATTATGGACGAATACTCACCCAAAAGACATGATATAGCACAGCTTAAATTTCTTTGCGAAACCCTGTATCATGACTGTCTTGCAAACCTTGAAGAAAGCAACCATGGCTGGGTTAATGACCCGACCTCAGCAGTCAACCTGCAGCTCAATGAGCTGATAGAGCATATTGCAACTTTCGCGCTTAATTATAAAATTAAGTACAATGAAGACAATAAATTGATTGCGCAGATAGATGAATACCTGGACGACACCTTTATGTTGTTCAGCAGCTATGGTATTAATACGCAGGATTTGCAAAAATGGCGTAAATCGGGCAACCGCCTGTTCCGTTGTTTCGTCAACGCCACCAGGGCCAATCCTGTTAGTTTGTCTTGTTAAAAATTATTACAATCATAGGTAGAATTTATGTCTGATAAACCATTAACTAAAACTGATTATTTGATGCGTTTACGGCGCTGTCAGACAATTGACACTCTGGAGCGCGTCATTGAGAAAAATAAATATGAATTGTCCGACAATGAGCTGGCTGTATTTTACTCAGCTGCGGATCACCGTCTTGCAGAATTGACGATGAACAAACTCTACGACAAGATCCCCTCTTCAGTATGGAAATTCATTCGTTAATCACGCTACATTACTTTTTAGAGAACACGCAGGTGTTATCTGCCTCCTCGTTCTGGCTAATAACACAACGGGCTATTATAGAACAGTGATATAGATCACATAGCAATAGCAGGGAACGTTCCCTCTAATACTTTATTATTGCTTCTATTGCGATAATATCCACCAAGGGGAGCGCGCGATGAGTGACGAAAAACAAAAAATGATCGCTGGGGCACTGTATTGCCCGACCGATGAAACTTTATGCCAGGATCGACTGCGGGCGCGTCAACTCATCCATCAATACAATTATACTACGCCTGATGAAATAAATAAGCGTCAGGCGATTTTATGCGACCTGTTGGGTCGATGCGAAGACGCCTATATTGAACCTTCCTTCCGTTGCGACTACGGCTATAATATTTTTCTTGGTCACTCCTTTTACGCTAACTTCGACTGCGTCATGCTTGATGTTTGCCCTATTCATATTGGCGATAATTGTATGCTCGCGCCAGGGGGACATATCTATACCGCCACGCACCCGCTGGACGCCGTCGAACGCAACAGCGGCAGAGAATTAGGTAAACCCGTCACTATCGGAAATAACGTCTGGATAGGCGGACGAGCCGTCGTTAATCCTGGCGTAACCATCGGCGATAACGTCGTCGTCGCTTCAGGCGCTGTGGTGACAAAAAACGTACCGCCAGACGTCGTGGTAGGCGGAAATCCGGCGCGAATCATTAAAAAATTGTAGTTCAAATGATAACTGTTATGCTAACTCGTGGTTAATCTGTTACTTTTTTCACGTTACACCTCCCTTTAAAATGGGCTGTTACTACCCCCTATGTCGCAGAAATCATGAAGGCAAAAGATGACAGAGATACAGCGCCTGCTTAGCGAAACTATTGATGACTTAAACGTCCGTGAAAAACGCGATAACAGGCCGCGTTTTAGTATCAGTTTTATCCGCAAGCATCCTGGGTTATTTATCGCGATGTATGCAGCCTGGTTTGCGACGCTGGCGGTCATGCTGCAATCAGAAACGCTGGTGGGGTCAGTGTGGCTGTTAGTGGTGTTATTTATCGCATTTAATGGCTTCTTCTTTTTCGACATCGCCCCGCGTTATCACTATAACGACATCGATGTGCTGGACCTCCGGGTCTGTTACAACGGCGAATGGTACAACACCCGCTTTGTTCCCCCCACGCTCATTGAGACGATTCTTCAGTCTCCACAGGTGGATAATGAACATAAAGTCCAGCTGCAAAAAATGGTTGCCCGTAAGGGCGAACTTTCCTTCTACGATATTTTTACGCTGGCCCGCGCAGAAGCCAGCCGGTAATAAAAAAGTGCGCACCCTCCCTGGTACGCACTGCTTTCCCTGAACCGTTGGTTTTTTAACGTCTTTTTTTACGCCCCTGAACCGCCTTAAAACGCGGATTTGTTTTACAAATCACGTATAAGCGTCCTTTGCGTTTGACTATCTGGCAATCCGGATGCCGTTGTTTTGCATTGCGAAGTGAGTTTAACACCTGCATTTCATTTACCCCCGTTTAGCGCCGATAAAATGACCAAAACGTTTCTGGAAGCGTGCGGCGCTACTTTCGCTATCAAACGTTTTCTGTCTACCGGTATAAAAAGGATGCGATTTTGATGACACATCAATAGTGACATACGGATATGTCACGCCGTCCAGTTCGATTTCACGTTCAGTTTTGATAGTTGATCCCACTTTCACATATTCATTTGCGCTGGTGTCGTGAAATACGACGGTGCGGTATACAGGATGAATATCAGGTTTCATTGCGCCCTCTCAATTATGTTATAACATAACAATAAAATACGCTATCAATGCTCCTTTTTCAACCGGTAAACATTCACGATCTCTTCCTGGCGGCAAAAGCAACGTGGCGTAACGCGTTAGTCTGGCCCCTGTATCTGTAAAATCGATAAAATAGCTTTATCATTCAAGGGCGCGATTTACGATCGGATATACTTTCTCTACGCTGTGTTTATAAGGACATCACTGTGACAACACGACATCTGGTCAGCCTGGTAACGGGAGTGCTTATCCTGTCTGTCCTTTTCCCGATAGGATTGAGCCTGTGGCTGGCGCACCGTCAAGTTGAAAAAAGGTTTAACGAAGAGCTGGATATCTTCTCGTCCCGGGTGGCGCTACGTACAGAAAGGGTCAGTGACCAGGCAAAAGCCGCGTTAACGCATATTGCCTCCTTTAAAGGCGAGCCCTGCAGCAGCGCCCATTTACTCGCCATGCGCCGCGTGTCTTATAGCTTTCGGTATGTCCAGGAAGTTCTGTATCTTAAAAATTCGATTCCCGTTTGCTCCTCACTTGAAAAAGAGAGCCATATTCCCGCTTTCCCTCCGCCCATGAAAATCACTCGCGACGGTTATCGCGCCTGGTTTACGGCGCAAAACGATCTGGGTATAAAACGCTATATGGCGGCACTCGGGAGCGACAGCTATATCGTGATGATCGACCCGGCGTCCTTTATCGATGTGATTCCGTTTGGCGCATGGCCGATTGACGTCGCTATTATTGGCCGGGAACGCAATACTGTGGTTGCCAGCAGCGGTAACCTTGACCCCGCTATTCTTCCGCTCATTCACCATGAGACGCCCCTGCGGCTGGAAAACCGAGGCATTCAGTATGCTATCCACCCCTTTCCGGAAATGGGCATTACTATCGTAAGCTGGGCACCGACCGCTCCGCTGGAAAGGAGCTGGTATCGACAGGCGTTTATCTGGCTACCGGCGGGCATCGTAACGGGTCTGCTGGCCGCGGCCTTTATTCTGCGTATTTTGCGTCGGCTACAGTCGCCCCGCCACCGTCTCCAGGATGCGATAGACAATCGCGAAATTAACGTACACTATCAGCCTATTGTCTCCCTGAGCAGCGGAAAAATTGTCGGTGCCGAAGCCTTAGCTCGCTGGCAACAGGCGGACGGCACTTTCCTTTCGCCGGAAATTTTTATCGCGCTGGCTGAACAAACCGGGCTCACGGAGCCGCTAACCCGGCTAATCATCGACACCGTTTTTGAAGACATGGGGAGTTGGTTAAAGTCCCATCCCGAACAACATATTTCAATCAATCTTGAGGCATCCGATCTGGCGTCGGAAACGTTGCCGACGCTGTTAAGCACGCTGCTGAACCGTAGCCAAATTTCTCCGTCGCAAATCGCGCTTGAGTTAACGGAACGCGAGTTCGCCGATCCGAAAACCAGCGCGCCAATTGTCGCCAGATACCGTAACGCGGGACATTCAATTTATATTGATGACTTTGGCACCGGCTATTCCAGCCTCAGCTACTTACAAAATCTGGATGTGGATGTCCTTAAAATTGATAAATCTTTTGTCGATGCGCTGGAATATAAAAACGTCACGCCGCATATTATTGAAATGGCGAAAACGCTCAAACTTAAGATGGTCGCAGAAGGCATCGAAACGACCAGGCAAGAACAGTGGCTACGCCAGCATGGCGTACATTATGGTCAGGGCTGGTTATACAGTAAGCCCCTACCCGCTACGGCATTTATTCTTTGGGCGGAACAGCGGCTATAACGTCGCACAGCAGAAAAGAACAGTGTGGAGAGGCACAAATGGGTGGGGGCCCTGCCAGCTACATCCCGGCACACGCGTCATCTGCCTTGGCTGCTTCCTTCCGGACCTGACCTGGTAAACAGAGTAGCGTTGCGGGAGAACCAACAGAGCCCCCATTGAGAGCGTTGTGAACCAACGCGCAGGCGCATTATCACTGCTATATCGTGCAATTGCAACCCATCAGGCATCGGATGCTGGTTTCTTGCGCATCCGGGCTTTCCTCCCCCCTTATTCCAGATTATCCTGAAGCATTAACGCAGGATTCTATTATGGATATTCAGGACACATTTCCTCAACGCGTCTGGCAAATCGTCGCTTCGATCCCGGAAGGGTTTGTCACGACCTACGGCGATGTCGCCCGGCTTGCCGGTTCCCCTCGGGCAGCGCGTCAGGTCGGCGGAGTTTTAAAACGTCTGCCGGAAGGCAGCACTTTACCATGGCATCGGGTGGTGAACCGCCAGGGCGCAATATCACTTACCGGGCCGGATCTACAGCGGCAACGTCAGGCATTACTGGCGGAAGGCGTAGTGGTGTCGGGAAGCGGACAAATCGATTTACAACGCTATCGCTGGGTGTATTAACCCTCTCCGTAACGGAGAGGGTTGGCGCAGGATTAATACTGGGTAGGCGCAGGAACGGCAGAAGACGGATTGACCTGGGTCGGCGAAGTCGATGGAACCGTCGTCGTCGCACCACCGCTGGCCTGCACAGGCACCGCCGTTTGCTGTACCGGTACCAGCGTCAGATCCGCTTTAGTGCCGCCATTGTTAATCACCGGTTTCACGCTATCGGTAATAAATACCAGCTTATTGTCAACGGTGATGGCCGCGCTCAGGAGAATACGCGCGTTAGGTTGAATATCTGATGGGTTAAACGGCAACACAAAACTGAAAGGCGCCTGTTTACCTTCGGTACGTACCGCTTTTTGCGACAGCACCTTAGACGGCGCATCAGCCAGCGAAGCATCTGAAAGCGTCACGGTCAGCACCGCATCTGGCGGCAGAGCGACCTTCTGGCGGATCCAGACGGTACCGGAAACATTGGGTTGCTGAATAGTAGACTGGTTAGCTGTAATCGACATGTTAGGGTTTGGCGCAGGCGTCTGGATATCAGCGCTTTTATCAGCGCAGGCCGCCAGAGATATCGCAACCGCTAAACCACTTACGATGTGCACGAGTTTCATTCAATTCTCCTTATCATCAATGCACCAGCAGGCCTTTCCCCCCGCCGGAAGAGTGGTTAACAGAAACATAACGTGATTAAGTGTGGCACATGTCACTCATTTTTGCCTGGAATTGGTCTGTTATTCAGACTTTTGTACCCATCGGACCACTTGCAAAATTGCGTTATACTCTGCCCTACCTCGCTTCGGCATCGTTGTCACCTGGAGAGTATGTATGAGTCAGACACTGAATAATTTGCTGACATTATTGAATCTGGAAAAAATTGAAGAAGGACTCTTTCGGGGCCAAAGTGAAGACTTAGGGCTGCGCCAGGTATTTGGCGGTCAGGTGGTGGGCCAGGCGCTCTATGCCGCCAAAGAAACGGTGCCGGAAGCGCGACTGGTGCATTCATTCCACAGTTATTTTCTGCGGCCAGGCGATAGCCAAAAACCCATTATCTATGACGTAGAAGTGCTGCGCGATGGGAATAGCTTCAGCGCCCGCCGCGTTGCCGCAATTCAGAACGGGAAACCCATCTTTTACATGACCGCCTCATTCCAGGCGCCGGAACCGGGTTTTGAACATCAAAAAACCATGCCGACAGCAGTCGGGCCGGAAGGACTACCGTCAGAAACGGAAATCGCGCAATCGCTGGCGCATTTACTGCCGCCGATTCTGAAAGAAAAGTTTCTCTGCGATCGCCCGCTGGAAATTCGTCCCGTCGAATTTCACAATCCGTTGAAAGGTCACGTCGCCGCGCCTGTGCGTCAGGTATGGATTCGCGCCAACGGCACCGTTCCGGATGACATTCGCGTCCATCAATATTTACTGGGATACGCCTCGGATCTGAATTTCCTTCCCGTCGCGCTTCAGCCTCACGGCATCGGTTTTCTGGAAAAGGGCATTCAGATCGCCACGATCGATCACTCTATGTGGTTCCATCGTCCGTTCAATTTTAATGAATGGCTACTTTATAGCGTGGAGAGCACTTCCGCCTCCAGCGCCCGGGGCTTTGTTCGCGGCGAGTTTTATACTCAGGATGGCGCGCTGGTCGCTTCAACCGTGCAGGAAGGGGTAATGCGCAATCACAATTAAAAAACGTGCCGCTATGCGGCGTTAATGGCCCGATGACGCTGCGCTTATCCGGCCTACGGTAGACTGGGTAAGCGCAGCGCCATCAGGCATGTTGCGCAATCACGCGTTATACGCATTCTCGCCGTGACTGTTCACATCCAGCCCCTCGCGCTCCTGCTCTTCCGGTACACGCAGTCCAACAAGGATATCCGCCAGTTTGTAACCAACAAACGCGACAACGCCGGACCAGACGACCGTAATAGCAATACTTTCCAGCTGTACCATCACCTGATGTCCCATCGTAACGCCGTCGACAAAGCCGACGCCGCCCAGCGAACTGGCGGCAAAAACGCCGGTCAGGATACAGCCGACTATTCCGCAAACGCCGTGAACGCCAAATACGTCGCACGGATCATCTACCCGTAACAGACGTTTAAGCATGGTGACTCCCCACAATCCCGCCAGACCCGCAATAACGCCGATAACCAGCGCGCCGCCAACGCCAACATAGCCACAGGCTGGCGTCACGCCGACCAGACCGGCAATCGCGCCGGAACACGCCCCCAGCAGGGAAGGCTTACCGCGTAGCGTCCACTCGCCGATAATCCACCCCAGAATCGCGGCGGCGGTCGCCACCACGGTGTTCACAAAGGCCAGCGCTGCTATCTCGTTTGCGCTACCCGCAGAACCCGCGTTAAACCCAAACCAGCCGATATACAGAATCGCAGTACCGGTAAAGACCATCGGCAGGTTATGGGGTTTAAATGCTTCTTTCCCAAAGCCGACGCGTTTGCCAATTAAATAAGCCCCCACCAGCCCGGCGATAGCGGCGTTAATATGCACCACCGTACCACCGGCAAAATCCAGCGCGCCGTGAGCAGCCAGCAGGCCGCCGCCCCACACCATGTGCGCAATCGGGATATAAGAGAGCGTGAACCACACCACGACAAAAATCAGCACCGCCGAAAAACGAATACGCTCCGCCAGCGCGCCGACAATCAGCCCGACGGTAATACAGGCGAAAGATCCCTGAAACGCGACATGAATATACTGATAAATCGTCCCCGTTACCGCCGTCAACGCGATATTCTTCAACATCGCCCCATCGGTATTACCGAAGAAATGATTCCCTTCGCCAAAAGCCAGCGAATAGCCGTACACCACCCATAAAATACAGACCAGCGCAAAGGTGACGGTCACTTGCGTTAACATTGACAACACGTTCTTGGCGCGAATTAATCCGCCGTAAAACAGCGCGATACCCGGTATCGTCATGAACAGCACCAGCGCGGTGCAAATCATCATAAAAGCACTATCCGCTTTATCGGCAACCGCCGGCGCGGCTATCGTTAGCCCAGGCAGCAGCGCCAGTGAAGCCAGTGTGGTTTTTATCATCGCTATCTTCATTTTTTCATTTCCTGTTGCTGTGTGGCGGGTCTTACAGCGCTGCTTCGTCAGCTTCGCCGGTACGAATCCGAATAACGCGCATGAGCTCCGCGACGAAAATTTTGCCGTCGCCAATTTTTCCGGTGTAAGCCGCTTTACTGATGATATCGATCACCTCTTCCAGTTGGTCGTCGGCGATAGCCACATCAATTTTGACCTTCGGCAGGAAATTCACGCTGTACTCCGCGCCGCGATACAGTTCGGCGTGTCCTTTCTGACGGCCAAACCCTTTCACTTCGGTGACGGTCAGTCCCTGAATGCCAATGGAAGAAAGCGCCTCCCGCACGTCCTCCAGCTTGAACGGTTTGATAATCACGGTAACCAGCTTCATAGAACCCTCCAGTCAGAATTAGGTAACGGCTGCCGCCGCGCATGGACTCTTCAGAATGGATATTGCAAAGGATGTGCCAGAAGCTGGCGAGCGAGGAAAAGCGCAGTTAGCGGCGCGTCTTTATATTGACGCGCCCCAAAATCGAAGCAGGGAAAGAAAAACGCACCACGACGGTGCATAATGGGCGAGGCTTTGCCCTGTGGTGCCAAACCTTATGCCGCAGGGCCGGGTTCTTCGTGTACGCTGGCGGCTAACTCCTCGCCAACTAACTGTAATTGATACATTTGCCAGTAGCGCCCTTGCGCCGCCAGCAATTGTTGATGCGTCCCGCGCTCCACCGCCTGGCCGCGATGGAGAACCAGAATGGTATCCGCCTCCACGATTGTCGATAGCCGATGGGCAATAACCACCAACGTGGTGCGCTCGCGAATCGCCGCCAGCGCCTGCTGTATCGCCTGCTCAGTGCCGGAATCGATGCTGGCCGTCGCTTCATCAAGAATTAATATTTGCGGGGCGTCAACCAGCACGCGCGCCAGCGCCAATAGCTGTTTTTGCCCGACGGACAGCGTATTTCCCTGCTCGCCGAGATGCGTATGCAGCCCGTCGCTCAGGCCGCGCGCCAGATCTGCCAGTTGTACCGTTTCCAGCGCCTGCCACACCTGCGCCTCGGAGACATCGCGCCCCAGCGTCACATTAGCCAGAAAGGTATCCGCCATCACTACCGGGTCCTGTTGAACCATCGCCACGCCCTGGCGTAAAACGCGATGATTAAGAGAGGCGATTTCTCGCCCATCCAGCCGAATTTCGCCTTGTGTCAGGGGGTAATACCCCATTAATAAGCTGGCGAGCGTGCTCTTCCCGCTGCCGGTGTGCCCCACCAGCGCCACAAAGCTACGGGACGGTACTGATAGCGTAATGTCCTGTAAAACAAGATTATCGTCGCGGTAAGCAAACGACAGATGATCAATATCAATCGCCCCGCTTTGTAACGGCCTGTCGTCGCTGCCATAGCGCTGGCGCGGGCGATCCATCAGTTCAAAAACACGCTCTCCCGCCACAACCGCCTGCTGTAGCATGGATTGCTGGGTGGTCAGTTCAATGAGCGGCTCGTTCAGACGTGACAAATAGCTAATGAACGCATACAGCACCCCGACCTCAATCGTGCCGGCAGACGTAAAGCTGAAAAGCATCAACAAACCGCATAAAATGAGCGCGGAAAAGAGGCTAAGCAGCGGACGCAATAAAAAGCCGTCCAAGCGCAGCGTCTGCATCCGCGCCATGTAGTGCGAGCGGCTGGCCTCGCCCATGCGTTCGCCGAAGCGCGCCTGCTGGCGAAACTGCTGGATTACGCTCATCCCATTGATGATTTCGTTAAAGCCGTCGTTAATATCCGCCAGGTATGCCCGCACGCGGCGTACAATCGGCGTGCTGTAGCGCTGATAAATGACCATCACGGTCAATACCGCCGGAAAAATCAAAACCGCCACCAGCGCCATCCGCCAGTCAAGGCTGAACATAGCGACCAGCATGGCGCCGATCAACGCCGCGCTACGTAATACCGTTGCGACGACCGTGACGTACAGATCGCGGATGACTTCCGTATCGTTGGTCACGCGTGAAATTAATTGTCCGACAGGCTGCGTGTCGAAGGCGCTTAGCGGCTGACGCAAGGCGGCATCCATGACGTCCGTGCGCAAGGACTGAACCACGCCAACGGCCGCCCGGTTAAATAATAAAGACTGGGCGTAATGGAGACCCGCCGCCAGAAACTGTAGCCCCACATAGGCGGCCGCCAGCCCCGCGACCTTGCCCAACGGTAAATGGTGGCGGGCCACCATGTTATCAATGAAATAGCTGATCAGCAGCGGACCGCTAACCTCCGCCGCCGCCGCAATCCACAGCATCATCACCGCGACAGAGAGCGGTTTTCGCCATGGCGAGCCATACGCCAGCAACCGTTTCAGCGTCGGCCATAGCTGTCCAAAACTACGCACTCACCGCCTCCTCGCCGCGTTCCGGCGCGTCATCCAGAGCGGCCTCCAGTTGCTGATAGCGATACATATCGCGATACCAGCCAATCTGCTGCGCCAGTTGATCGTGATCGCCGCGCTGAACAACATGGCCATGTTGCATAACGATAATTTCATTGGCGTCGGTCAGCGCGGATAAACGATGCGCGCTGATGATGACCGTACGCCCTTCGCCCCACTGGCGCAAATTATGCAAAATCTGATGCTCCGTGCGGCCATCTACTGCAGAAAGCGCATCATCGAGAAGCAGAATTTCCGCATTTAACAGTAGCGCTCTGGCAATCGAGATACGCTGTTTTTGCCCTCCCGATAACATGACGCCACGTTCACCTACCTGCGTGTCGTAGCCCTGAGGCAAACGGAGAATATCCTCATGTACGCTGGCTAAACGCGCCACCTGTTCAATCTCCTCCTGAGTCGCCTCCGGGCGTCCGAGCGCAATATTATTGGCAATAGAGTCCGAGAACAAAAACGGCGTCTGGCTGACGACCGCCAGTCGGCTACGCCAGCTATCCAGCTGCAGATGCGTCAACGGCACGTCATGGAAACGGATCTCTCCCTGCGTCACATCAAAATGGCGCTGGATAAGCGACAATATTGTGCTTTTCCCCGCGCCGGTCGGACCGCATATCCCCAGCATCTGACCCGGTTTAAGACGAAAGTTCACATTCTCCAGCGCCGGATGCGTCGTTTGCGGATAGCAAAACTCACGAATGGCCGCCGTCAGTTCGCCGCGCCCCGCCGGGACCGGCTCTTCGCCATCCTTAACTACCGGCGCTTCCGCCAGCATGGCGCGGATGCGGCTGTAAGCGGCGCTCCCCCGCTCCACGATATTAAACATCCAGGCCAGCGCCAGCATCGGCCAAATCATCAACCCCAGATACATCATAAAGCTGGTGAGTTCGCCCAGCGTCAGGCTGCCGTTAACCACCATCCAGCTTCCGCCGCTAATCGCGAGCAGGTTCGCCATGCCAATGGCGATGTAAATGGTTGGATCAAAACGCGCGTCAATACGCGCCACGCGCATATTTTTCTTGCCGGTATCTTCGGCATCCGCCGCAAACAGCGAAGACTGGCGGTCCTCCAGACCAAACGCTTTGATCATACGGATGCTGGTCAGACTCTCCTGCGTGCGGTCGTTCAGGCTGGAGAAGGCGGCCTGCGCCAGTTTGAAATAGTCATGCAGCCGATCGCCGTAACGTTTGATCATCAGCGCCATAATCGGCATCGGCAACAGCGCTAATAGCGTTAGCTGCCAGCTAATTTGCGTCGACATGACAATCAGTACCGCGCAGCCCATTACCAGCGAGTCAACCAGCGTCAGAACGCCCTCGCCCGCCGCAAATACGACGCGATCCACATCATTCGTCGCACGCGCGATAAGATCGCCCGTCCGATGGCGCTGATAAAATTCAGGATGCTGACGACTCAACTGGCGATAATAATCTTCACGCAGTTCAACGGCTAATTGATAAGAAGCGCCAAACAGCAGCACGCGCCAGACATAGCGCAACAAATAGACCACTACGGCGATCAGGGCAATGGTGCCAATCCACATCGCTATTCGGCCTGGAGTAAAATGCTGTGCGGTTACGCCATCCACGACAATCCCCACCACTTTGGGCGGGATCAGCTGAAGCATCGCAATAAGCATAAGCAGGGCCACCGCGCCAAGATAGCGACGCCATTCCCGGCGAAAGTACCAGCTTAATTGAGCAAATAATCGCACGCGTTATTTCCTGATATGATTTCCGGCAATACCGGGAGAATTATTCAATGGGCAGAGAGGTGGTGTACTTAATCTGTTCCATCGCAAAACTGGAGGTGACGTCTGACAGTCCTGGGACGCTATTGACCAGACGTTTATAGAAGTCGTCATACCGCTTCATGTCGGCCACCTGAACTCGCATCAGATAGTCGTATTCCCCCGCCATCCGCCAGAAGCCAAGCACTTCCGGCATCTCAGAGACGACGGTCACGAACCGACAGTACCATTCACTGCTGTGGTGCTGCGTTTTTATCAACACAAAAGCGGTTAATCCCAGCCCCAGTTTTTCCGGGTCCAGCAGCGCGACCCTGCCAAGCAGGATACCGTCATCTTCCAGGCGTTTAAGCCGCTTCCAGCAAGGCGTTGTCGTCAGATTAACGGCATCCGCCAGCGCCTGCAAAGAGAGGGTACAGTCCTGCTGCAATAAGCAAAGCAGTTTACGGTCAATTTTATCTAACATACCCACTCCATAGAGAATATTTTTCTCCTTACATTGTAATTTAAAGGTCAAATAGCAACAATTTTTTCCGTACTTTTCGCTACTCTTGGCACAAAATGATAAATGGATATTAATGATGAGTAGCAATTGGGTTAAAAATGCCATTAATGAAATTAACGCTGACCACCAGCGCTCGGCGGATACGCATCTTATTCGTTTGCCCCTGTCGGCATTTCCAGGTATCCAGCTTTACCTGAAAGACGAAAGCACGCATCCCACCGGTAGCCTCAAGCATCGTCTGGCGCGCTCGCTGTTCCTTTATGGGTTGTGCAATGGCTGGATTAAAGAAGGCACTCCGATTATTGAAGCATCATCAGGCTCAACGGCGATTTCCGAAGCCTGGTTCGCGCGTTTACTGGGACTGCCGTTCATCGCCGTCATGCCCGCCTGTACCGCAAAACGTAAAATCGAACAGATTCAATTTTACGGCGGCCACTGTCATTTTGTGGAGAGCGCCTGCGAAATTTATGCCGCCTCCGAGCGGCTGGCGCATGAACTGAACGGTCACTATATGGACCAGTTTACCTACGCAGAACGAGCTACCGACTGGCGGGGCAACAATAATATTGCCGACAGTATTTTCCGCCAGATGCGCAACGAACCCCATCCGGTACCGCGATTTATCGTCATGAGCGCCGGAACGGGCGGAACCTCTGCGACGATTGGGCGCTATATTCGCTGCCAGGGCTATGATACTCAGCTCATGGTGGTGGATCCGGAAAATTCCGTCTTTTTACCTTACTGGCAGGATCGCGACGCTTCATTACGCAGCCCGGTAGGCAGTAAAATTGAAGGAATTGGTCGTCCGCGAGTAGAGCCTTCTTTTATTCCGGATGTCGTGGATGAGATGCTGCGCGTGCCGGACGCCGCCAGCGTTGCCACCGCACACTGGCTGGAAACGCAGCTAGGCCGTAAAGTCGGCGCCTCTACCGGCACGAATATGTGGGGAGCGCTGCAGCTTGCGGCCCGGATGCGCGAGGCTGGAGAAACCGGCGCTATCGTGACGTTATTGTGCGATAGCGGCGATCGCTATCTGGATACCTATTACCATCCGGCCTGGGTTAGCGACCATATCGGCGATTTGACGCCGTGGTCAGCGGCCATCGCAAAATTACTTACCGGCGACTAGAAACCAAAAAAAAGCCAGACTGAATGTCTGGCTTGCTGGAAGAGATCTCTCATTCGGGGGAATAAGGTAGATGCGGATTGTCCAGCCAATGCGTCAAAAAGTGTGATACCGCTTGATTACCACAATGTCCGATAACCGAAAGGTGTGGCAGCGCGGCGATAAGCTGCGGCATGGCATTGCCCATAATGAGCCCCCGCCCGACGCTGCCCAGCATTTCCCGATCGTTCATCGCGTCGCCAAACGCCATGCAATCTGCCAGTGAAAGCCCTAAATGGTTGCTCAATACCGCCAGCGCCGATCCTTTATTGCACCCCAGCGGTAGCACTTCCAGGCAGTCGACGGCAGAGAAACAGAGGTGCGCGCGTTCTTCCAGCGCCTCATTGAGCTGAATGCGCAAACGGATCAGATCGTCATGATCGCCGCAAAAACAGATCTTCGTCACCTGATGGGCCGGAATACTTTTTATATCGATAACCTGATAACGAAAGCCGCTGTAGACGTGCGCCTGGAGTAGCGCGGGGATCTCCTGGCCTGTAAACCAGCCGTTGTCATTAAACACATGCATACTGGCTCGGGTATCCCAGGCATGGTGCATCACCGTATCGGCAACCTGAGGATCGAGATCCTGACGATGCAGCACGTCGCCTTCCAGCGAGTGAATTCGCGTCCCGTTACCGGTAATAAGATAAGCATCCAGTGAAAGCGTCCCCAGAATATGCCGCATTTCCAGCACATGACGACCCGTAGCGAATGTCAGGGTGATATCGCGTTCGCGCAGACGCGCCAGCGTGGCGATCGTTTCTCTACCCAAATGGTGATCGGGCATTAATAACGTGCCATCCATATCAAATGCTGCCAGACGGGCCATCTCTTTCTCCACACTGTGACGCGGTTAACTTGTTGTTCAGTATTACCTGAGATATACGGAAGTAATAGTGAACAGATAAAAGGAAGTGTTCCGGGTTTCTATGAGGCTACTGAATCGGCTTAATCAATATCAACGCCTCTGGCAGCCTTCCGCCGGGGAAACGCAACATGTCACCGTTAGCGAACTGGCCGAACGCTGTTTTTGTAGCGAGCGCCATCTGCGAACGCTGCTGCGTCAGGCCCAGCAGGCAGGTTGGCTAAGATGGGAGGCGCAGTCCGGGCGCGGGAAACGTGGACGGCTCCAGTTTCTGGTCACGCCGGAATCGCTCCGCACCGCCATGATGGAACAGGCGCTGGAAAAAGGGCAGCAGCTCAACGTACTGGAACTGGCGCAGCTGGCGCCGGGCGAGTTACGGGCGATGCTCCAGCCTTTTATGGGCGGCCAATGGCAAAACGATACGCCGACATTGCGTATTCCCTACTATCGTCCGCTTGATCCGCTGCAGCCGGGTTTCCTGCCAGGCCGCGCGGAACAGCATCTCGCAGGGCAAGTTTTTTCCGGGTTAACGCGCTTCGACCGCGACAGTCAATATCCTTGCGGGGATTTGGCGCATCACTGGGAGGTTTCCGCCGACGGTTTACGCTGGGATTTTTATATTCGCTCCACGCTGCACTGGCATAATGGCGATGCGGTGGATACCGCGCAGCTACACGAACGCCTGGAAAGGCTGCTTACCCTACCCGCGCTAAGCAAATTGTTTATTAGCGTCGCACGGAGCGAAGTAACGCATCCTCAGTGCCTGACCTTTCTCCTTCACCGACCTGATTACTGGCTGGCGCATCGTCTGGCGAGCTATTGTAGCGGTCTGGCGCATCCTGACCTGCCGCTTATCGGCACCGGTCCTTTTCGCCTGGCGTTGTTCACGCCGGAACTGGTGCGTCTGGAAAGTCATGACCATTATCACCTCAGCCATCCGCTGCTGAAAGCGATTGAATTCTGGATCACCCCGCAACTGTTTGCCTAGGATCTGGGCACCAGTTGCCGCCATCCGGTGCAGATTGCCATCGGCAAACCGGAAGAGCTGGCGACGCTGAGTCAGGTAAGTAGTGGTATCAGTCTTGGCTTTTGTTATTTAACCCTCAAAAAGGGCTCACGGCTCAACGTACAGCAGGCGCGGCGTCTGATACATATTATCCATCATACTTCGCTGCTGAAAACCTTACCGGTAGATGAGAACTTGATTATGCCAAGTCAGGGGCTGCTACCCGGCTGGACAATCCCGCAATGGCAGGACGTTGATGAAACGCCATTGCCGAAAAAACTTACCCTGGCGTATCACCTTCCCGTAGAGCTGCATACGATGGCGGAACAGCTTCGACATTACCTGGCGACGCTCGGCTGTGAGTTAACGTTGATTTTTCATAATGCCAAAAACTGGGATAACTGCCCTGCGTTGGCGCAAGCGGATCTGATGATGGGCGACAGGCTGATCGGCGAAGCGCCGGAATATACGCTGGAGCAGTGGCTACGTTGCGATCAGATCTGGTCACATGTCCTGGACGCGCCTGCGTTTTCCCATCTGCAGGCTACGCTTGACGCTCTGCAAATTCAGCCCAATGAAAAAGATCGCCGCGCCGCGCTACAACAAGTTTTTGCTAACCTGATGGATGACGCCACACTTACGCCACTATTTAATTATCACTATCGCATCAGCGCCCCACCGGGCGTTAACGGCGTTCGACTCACCCCTCGCGGCTGGTTTGAATTTAGCGAAGCCTGGCTTCCGCCGCCTTCGCCGTGAAGAAGCTGGTCGGGATTATCCGTACGCGTTACCATATTGGCTTTCGTCATTGATCAGGATAACTATGAAACGCGCCGTTGTTGTATTTAGTGGAGGTCAGGACTCCACCACTTGTCTGGCGCAAGCGCGGCATCAGTATGATGAAGTGCATTGTGTCACGTTTGATTATGGTCAGCGCCACCGCGCAGAGATTGATGTCGCGCGGGCGCTGGCGTTAAAACTTGGCGCACGCGCGCATAAAGTGCTGGATGTCACTTTGCTGAACGAACTGGCGGTCAGCAGCCTGACGCGGGATAGCATTCCGGTGCCGGACTATGAACCGAACGCTGACGGTATCCCCAATACTTTCGTACCGGGACGCAATATTCTCTTTCTGACGCTGGCGGCGATTTACGCTTATCAGGTTAAAGCCGAAGCGGTGATCACTGGCGTTTGCGAGACCGATTTTTCCGGCTATCCAGACTGTCGCGATGAGTTCGTCAAAGCGCTGAATCACGCGGTGAATCTGGGCATGGCGAAAGATATCCGTTTCGAAACGCCCTTAATGTGGATTGATAAAGCTGAAACCTGGGCGCTGGCCGATTATTGGGGCCAACTGGATTTGGTTCGCGAAGAGACGCTGACCTGCTATAACGGCATTAAAGGCGATGGCTGTGGTCATTGCGCGGCCTGTAATCTGCGCGCTAACGGCCTGAATCATTATCTGTCGAATAAAGCGGCGGTGATGGCGGCAATGAAGCAAAAAACCGGGTTAAGGTGATTGTTTTGCCGGATGGCGGCGCATGCACCTTATCCGGCCTGGCGATATTCACCATGGTCAATATCGCCAGGCCGGACAAGTTCAACGCCATCAGACTGCGAAGCGTTATTGCACCATCTGTTCCAGCTTTTCACGCAATTCGCCTTCCAGCGGCAGCGCTTTTTGCGTTTTTAAATCAATACAAACAAACGTGATGAGCGCATCGGCCACCACCTGCCCTTCTGGCTCCAGCGTAATCGTCTGGCTTAATACGCCGCTTTTACCGTTAAGCTGTTGTACCTGGCTGGTCACGGTCAATAGATCGCTCAATACCGCCGGGCGACGGTAATTTATATTGATGTTTACCACCACAAAGGCAATATTGCGGGCCGTCATCCACTGAAAGCTGTCGCTGTTTTCCAGACCATCCCAACGGGCCTCTTCCAGAAACTCCAGATAGCGGGCATTATTAACATGTTGATAAACATCAAGATGATATCCACGAACTTTGATTTGTGTTTGCATAGCGCAATAACCTTACGTTGTTGTTATAAGTAAACGACAAGTACAGAGGTCATAACTGGTATGACCTCTACAGTCTGGCAAATTTTGGCCACTATGCAAGTGATTACAATGTTAAAACTGCCAGATTACGCTCCACCAGCGCGCTTCCCATTCCCGGCACCTGCTTTAAATCATCCACCGTTTTAAAAGGACCATACTCCTCCCGATAGCTCACAATAGCCTGCGCTTTTTTCAGCCCAACGCCGTTCATCACCCGCGCCAGATCCTCCGCAGACGCGGTATTAATGCTCACCCTGGTACCTTCATCATCGCTGGCTTTAGCAGGTAATGCCGCTTTGGCGGAGGATGAAGAAGGCGTATCCGCTTTTGTTTCCACCGCTGCATTTTTTGCGACAGGCGTCGCCGCCAGTGCGCTATGGGCCATGCCCGCGCAGGTTAAAGAAAGTGTAATAAGCAGTGCTTTAATTCCGTGTTTCATACTGTTTTCTCCTTGTTTGTTAACAGTGCAGCCACGATAGCGGGGCGGAGAAAAACGAACAAACGGCAATTCTCAGAAATGGAAAAGGCCGCGAAAGCGGCCTTTGTGGGATACAACGTTTTGCAATTTTTTGCGAAGCGCCTCGACGATTACTGCTGTTCCAGAGCGTCGCCGATTTTGATTTTCGCCTCTTTACGCAGATTGCTCATCAGCGCCTCAAAGACAATTTGCGCATTGTTCTGCGTGATGCCCTGCACCATCGCTTTTTTCTGCGCTTCCGGCATGGCGCCCGCTTTCACCTCGTCAAACGCCAGCAGAACGACGTTACCCTGCATATCGTTCGCCACGCCATAAACTGGCTTATCTTTCGTCGGAAGGCTTAACGCAAAGGCCGCCTGACTCACCGGATCCTGACTGGTACGACTTAACGTTTTAGGCTCGCCAAAACTCAGCCCCGCCGCTTTCATCGCTTCCGCGCCTTTGCCCGCTTTCAGCTCGACCAGCAGTTTTTCCGCATCCAGCTTCGCCTGTTGTTCCGCTTTATTATGCTTCACCAGGGCAGTGACCTGTTCTTTCACTTCTGCCAACGGCTTCACGGCTTCAGGTTTATGTTCGCTCACGCGCACAACAAAAGCCCGGTCGCCATCTACGGTGATAATGTCTGAATTCGGCCCCGGCGTACCGTTTTCGCCTACCAGACCGCCATTAAAGATAGCATCGGCTACCGGTTTGAAGTTCAGCTCTTCCGGTAAGGTGTCACGGCTAAACCAGCCGGTTTCAACGGCTTTTACGCCAGCGACCTGTTCAGCGCCTGCTAACGACTCATTGTCGTTGCTTGCCGCATCGCTCACTTTCTGCTGCAACGCATAGTAAGCATCCAGCGCTTTTTCCTGTTTCACTTTCGCGGCAATGTCGTCGCGAACCTCGCTTAACGGTTTCACTTTGGCAGGCTGAATATCATCCAGACGCGCCACCAGAAAACCGACAGACGACTTAATCACGCCAGATATCTGGCCTTTTTCTTTTAATCCGGCGTTTTTCAGTTCCGGCACCGTGGCAGACTCTTCCAGCCAGCCCATATCGCCGCCATTACGCGCAGAGATGATATCGGTAGATTTCTCTTTCGCCAGCGTGGCGAAATCTTCGCCCTTGTTCAGCGCATCCAGTACCGCTTTCGCATCATCTTCCGTTTTGGTCTGAATAATGCTGTAACGAATGCGCTCCGGCTGAGTAAACTGATCTACATGCTGGTCATAATAGGCCTGAATATCCGCATCGCTGACCGGTGCCTGCATCGTCGCGGCATCCAGCTTGATATAGCTTACGCGGAACTGTTCCGGCGTCATAAAGCGGACTTTATTCTGATCGTAGTAGCTGGACACTTCCTGATCGGTCACCTGCTGCTTCGCCGCCAGCGCGTTGACATCAATAACGGCTTCACGCACCACGCGCTGTTGAGAGACTAATGCCGCCAGTTCGTCGGTTTCCCCTTTCAGCATAAAATCAGTACCGGCCACGCCGTTGATCAGTTGCTGAGTGGTAAGCTGGTTACGCAGCGCCTGAGCGTACTGATCGGCGGTCATTCCCATCTGATTCACAATCGCGTTATAGCGGTTGTTGTCAAACTTACCGTCCACCTGAAAAGCGGGAGTGGCGAAAATCGCCTGTTTTACCTGCTCATCGCTGATGCCCAGTTTCAGTTCGCGGGAATATTGATCCAACAGCGCTTCATCTATCAGACGATTCAGCACCTGCTGGCGCAGGCTTTTCATATAACCTTCGTTGGCCGCCAGTTCAGAATACCTGTCGCCCAACTGCTGCTGCATACGGTTACGTTCGTTGTTAAACGCATTCTCAAACTGTGCCCGGCTGATTCCCTGGCCATTCACTTTTGCGGCGTAGTTATTGCTTCCGCCAATCAGGTAACCACTAACGCCGGTCAAAATGAACGACACGATAATGATAACGAAAATAATCTTGAGCACGAGACTGTTTGCAGCCGTGCGTAAGCTGTCCATCATGGTGTAACCACACTCCGCTGTAGGTGACTTTACACTTTATCTTTCAGGCGGCTTCTCTGCTGGCTACTGAGTGATTCGCTCAGTAGCCGCGTCGACGCAACCTGAATGATTTGCGTATAGAGACTTCACGCGCATCGCATTTTCTGAACGCGGCGCACAAAAGCCTATTGTGACAAGAAACGAGGGCAATTGTCAGCCCGCAACGCACAGAAAGTCCCGAATCGCCAATAAAAAAGGCACATCAGTTGATGCGCCCTTGTACTTTGTCACATCCCCCGAGGGGATCACGCTTAGTTTACCGCGTCTTTCAGCGCTTTACCTGCACGGAAACTCGGCACTTTGGCAGCGGCGATGGTGATCTCTTTACCTGTTTGCGGGTTGCGACCAGTACGGGCAGCACGCTCTTTAACAGCAAAAGTACCAAAGCCTACCAGTGCAACGTCATCCCCTTCTTTCAGAGATTCGGTAACAGAAGCAATAATCGCATCTAACGCACGTCCAGCCGCAGCCTTAGAGATATCAGCCCCTGCAGCAATTTTTTCGATCAGTTGAGATTTATTCACTCTTCTCTTCCTCTTTATAATTTATATCGCACCTGAATCCTTCGAAGTACGACCGCGCAGCAGTTATATCAGGCCTGCCACGCCCTTACAACACCCGTTAATGGTGGCAGACCCAATCAACCATCTAAATTAGCTATACAAAAAAAGGCTGGCAAGTCCGAAATAGCCTGCCAGCCCTGTTTTTATTAGCGCTATTTGCGCGAGGTCACTATTTTGCGGTTACAACCTGCATTCCAGACGGTTCGTTTTGCAGAGCAAGCGTCAGAACTTCCTCAATGCGCTTCACAGGATGAATATCCAGATCGGCAATCACGTTGTCCGGAATTTCCTCCAGGTCACGTTTATTTTCGAACGGAATTAAGACCGTTTTAATCCCGCCGCGATGCGCCGCCAACAGTTTTTCTTTCAGGCCGCCGATCGGCAACACCTGACCACGCAGCGTGATCTCACCGGTCATTGCCACATCTGCACGCACCGGATTACCGGTCAGGCAGGAAACCAGCGCGGTACACATCGCGATACCGGCGCTTGGACCGTCTTTCGGCGTTGCGCCTTCCGGCACGTGAACGTGGATATCGCGTTTTTCGTAAAAGTCCGGATTAATACCCAGTTTTTCCGCGCGCGCACGCACCACGGTCAGCGCCGCCTGAATGGATTCCTGCATCACTTCACCGAGCGAGCCGGTGTAGGTCAACTTGCCTTTGCCCGGGACGCAGGCGGTTTCGATGGTCAACAGATCGCCGCCCACTTCCGTCCACGCCAGGCCCGTCACCTGACCTACGCGGTTTTCGCTATCCGCGCGGCCATAGTCAAAGCGCTGCACACCGAGGTAGTCGTGCAGATTATCACCGTTAATTTCGATATGTTTTAACGACTTATCGAGCAACAGTTGTTTAACCGCTTTGCGGCACAGTTTGGAGATTTCACGCTCCAGACTACGAACGCCCGCTTCACGCGTGTAATAGCGGATAATACCGATAATCGCGCTATCGTCGACCGTCAGTTCGCCTTTCTTCAGCGCGTTACGCTCGATCTGCTTCGGCAGCAGGTGACGTTTAGCAATATTCAGCTTCTCGTCTTCGGTATAACCGGACAGACGGATCACTTCCATACGATCCAGCAGCGGCGCCGGAATGTTCATGGAGTTGGAAGTGGCGACGAACATCACATCGCTGAGATCGTAATCCACTTCCAGGTAATGATCGCTGAACGCCACGTTCTGCTCCGGATCCAGCACTTCCAGCAGTGCGGAAGCCGGATCGCCGCGCATGTCAGAAGACATTTTGTCGATCTCATCGAGCAGGAACAGTGGGTTTTTAACCCCCACTTTGGCCATTTTTTGGATCAGTTTACCCGGCATAGAGCCAATGTAAGTCCGGCGATGACCGCGGATTTCCGCTTCATCACGCACGCCGCCCAGCGCCATACGGATGTATTTACGCCCTGTTGCTTTAGCGATGGACTGGCCCAACGAGGTTTTACCTACCCCCGGCGGCCCCACCAGACACAGGATCGGCCCCTTGATTTTATTTACACGGCTTTGAACCGCGAGATACTCAAGGATGCGGTCTTTCACGCGCTCCAGACCATAATGGTCAGTATCGAGGATTTCCTGCGCCTGACGCAGGTCTTTTTTGACCTTGCTACGCGCATTCCACGGCACCTGCACCATCCAGTCGATGTAGCCGCGCACCACGGTCGCTTCCGCCGACATCGGAGACATCATTTTCAGCTTCTGCAGTTCCGCTTCCGCTTTCTCTTTCGCCTCTTTCGGCATTTTCGCCGCGTCGATCTTACGCTTCAGCGCTTCGTTTTCGTCCGGCGCGTCGTCCATCTCGCCAAGCTCTTTCTGAATCGCTTTCATTTGCTCGTTCAGATAGTACTCGCGCTGGGATTTCTCCATCTGCTTTTTCACGCGGTTGCGAATGCGTTTCTCAACCTGCAGCAGATCGATTTCAGATTCCATCATCGCCATCAGATATTCCAGACGTTCGTTAACGTCGGACATCTCCAGTACGGACTGTTTATCCGCCAGTTTCAGCGGCATATGCGCGGCGATGGTGTCAGCCAGACGTGCAGGGTCGTCAATGCTATTGAGTGACGTCAGCACTTCCGGCGGAATTTTTTTGTTCAGCTTGATGTAGCCTTCGAACTGGCTGATAGCTGTACGCACCAGCACTTCTTGTTCACGCTCATCAATGGCTGGCGAATCAAGGTACTCCGCCTTCGCGGAGAAATGTTCGCCGTTGTCAGACAGCGCGGAAATACGCGCGCGCTGTAACCCCTCGACCAGCACTTTTACGGTGCCGTCAGGCAGTTTCAGCATCTGCAAAATAGAGGCCACGGTCCCGACGGTGAAAAGATCGTTTACACCCGGCTCATCCGTCGATGCTTCCTTCTGGGCGACCAGCATGATTTTTTTATCATGGTCCATAGCCGCTTCCAGACAACGGATAGATTTTTCCCGCCCTACAAATAAGGGTATGACCATGTGCGGATAAACCACCACATCGCGCAAGGGCAATACGGGGATTTCAATGCGTTCAGAACGCTCAGGATTCATAGAGCTCTCTCTTAGTTTAGTGTCCGCCAGGTAATCAGATAGTATAGCTGTGCTCCATACCACCTATAACATGTACGTCAGTATATGGGGATGTTTCCCACACATTCAACGGCGTGTTTACAGGAAAAACGAAAGGGGAGATAAAATCCCCCCTTTTTTGGCTAACTGATTGTATGAATGTTTAATTATTCGCCAGAAGCCTGCGCTTCCGGTTTGCCGTAAATCAGCAACGGCTTACTCTGACCGGCAATAACGGACTCGTCGATCACCACTTTTTCGACGTCTTCCATAGATGGCAAATCGTACATGGTATCCAGCAGCGCCGCTTCGACGATAGAACGCAGGCCACGGGCGCCGGTTTTACGCGCCATTGCTTTCCTGGCGATAGCGTCCAGCGCTTCGTCACGGAATTCCAGATCGACGCCTTCCAGGTTAAACAGCGCCTGATACTGCTTGGTCAGCGCATTTTTCGGCTCTTTCAGGATTTGAATCAGCGCTTCTTCGCTGAGTTCATTCAGCGTCGCTACCACTGGCAGACGACCGATAAACTCAGGAATCAGACCAAATTTGATCAAATCTTCCGGTTCAACCTGCGACAACAGCTCGCCTTCGCTGGCTTTGTCGGACTTCGCTTTCACCGTCGCGCCAAAACCAATGCCGGAGCCGGTTTCAACACGGTTAGCGATCACTTTATCCAGACCGGCAAACGCGCCGCCGCAGATAAACAGAATCTTAGAGGTATCTACCTGTAAGAACTCCTGCTGCGGATGTTTGCGACCGCCCTGCGGTGGAACCGCGGCGACGGTGCCTTCGATCAGTTTCAGCAACGCCTGCTGTACGCCTTCGCCGGAAACATCGCGGGTAATGGACGGATTGTCTGATTTACGCGAAATCTTATCGATTTCATCAATGTAGACAATCCCACGCTGCGCTTTTTGCACGTCGTAGTCGCATTTCTGCAACAGTTTCTGAATGATATTCTCGACGTCTTCACCAACGTAACCCGCTTCGGTTAGCGTGGTCGCATCCGCCATAGTGAACGGCACATCCAGCAAGCGCGCCAGCGTTTCCGCCAGCAGCGTTTTACCGGAACCGGTCGGTCCAATCAGCAGAATGTTGCTTTTACCTAACTCGACGCCATTGCTGGTATCGCCGTTACGCAGACGCTTGTAGTGGTTATAGACCGCCACCGCCAGCACTTTTTTCGCCTGCTCCTGGCCGATAACGTAATCGTCCAGGTGGGTACGAATTTCATGCGGCGTCGGCAGCGCACTACGTTCACGGTGCGGAGCAACTTCTTTAATTTCTTCGCGAATAATGTCGTTACATAAATCGACGCATTCGTCGCAGATATACACGGATGGACCGGCAATCAGCTTGCGCACTTCATGCTGGCTTTTGCCGCAAAAAGAGCAGTACAACAATTTGCCCGAGCCATCTTTGCGTTTATCTGTCATGAGTCAAAACCTCTTCTTTGTTCTTTGTGCCGCACACGACGACGCAAATGCCATTCTCAGGCGCAAGCCGCTAATCAGCGTTGTGCCGCCCTTCATTAGTATATACACAAAATCATTCGAGCTACATCAAGGCGGCAACTCGGCGACTCCGCAGGCGCTTACATAAGTAAGTCACTGGGAGGCGCGCTAACAGCCAACACCGAGGTAGCGTGAAGGATGAAGTGTATAGCGGCACACTTGCGTCCAGGGCATCAATTACGATGGGTCAAAATTGAGTCAACCAAACCGTACTCTACCGCTTCAGGCGCGGAGAGGAAGCGATCGCGCTCAGTATCACGTTCAATCTGCTCAAGAGATTGACCCGTATGATGCGCCATAAGTTCATTCATGCGCCCTTTTACTTTCAAAATTTCGCGGGCGTGAATTTCAATATCCGTCGCCTGGCCCTGGTAGCCACCCAGCGGCTGGTGGATCATGACGCGAGAGTTCGGCAAGCAGAAACGTTTGCCTTTCGCCCCGGCAGTCAGCAGAAACGCCCCCATAGAGGCCGCCTGTCCCATACAAATGGTGCTGACGTCTGGCTTAATAAACTGCATGGTGTCATAGATGGACATCCCCGCAGTAATTACGCCGCCAGGAGAATTAATGTACAGATAGATATCTTTTTCCGGGTTTTCCGCTTCCAGGAACAGCATCTGCGCCACGATCAGGTTAGCCATATGGTCTTCGACCTGGCCGGTCAGAAATATGACGCGTTCCTTAAGTAGACGAGAATAGATATCAAAAGAGCGCTCACCGCGTGAGGTCTGTTCAATGACCATCGGCACCAGCGCCATATGAGGGGCCAAATTATCTCGTTCTCCGCTGTATGACATTTCCGTCTCCTGGATAAAAATTGAAAAAACCTGCTGTACTGATTGTAACCTGATGGACGGATTATCAGCCAGTCCCTCTGTAATGGGTACGGCATCGCCATAATTCAAGCATAACAATCTTTTGCTCTAACGCTAACACTGAAACGCGGTTTTCGCACCCTTACCATGCAAAATGCGTGACAAAAAAAAACCCGTCACTGAAAGGTGACGGGTTTTTGTGCAAATTTCGTGCTTTTAACGCGACAAATTACGCCTGCTGGTTCATCAGCTCATTGAAGGAAGTGGCTTTTTCAGACACTTTCGCTTTTGCCAGAACCGCTTCAACAGCCTGTTCTTCCAGAGCGACGTTACGCATATTGTCCATCAGCTCTTTATTTTTGCTGTAGAACTCAATTACTTCTTTCGGATCTTCGTAAGCAGACGCCATCTCTTCGATCAGGCCTTTAACGCGTTCTTCGTCCGCTTTCAGCTCGTTGGTACGAATGACTTCGCCGAGCAGCAGACCGACAACTACACGACGCTTAGCCTGTTCTTCGAACAGTTCGCGCGGCAGCTCCAGAGCCTGTTTCTCGTTACCACCAAAACGCTGCGCAGCCTGACGACGCAGAACGTCGATTTCGCTGTCGATCAGCGCAGCCGGTACGTCGATGTCGTTAGCTTTTACCAGACCTTCAATCGCCTGAGACTTAACGCGGTTACGCACCGCGCCTTTCAGCTCGCGTTCCATGTTTTTACGTACTTCAGCGCGCAGACCGGCTACGGAACCATCTTCAACGCCGAAACGTTTGATGAATTCTTCGGTCAGTTCCGGCAGTTCGCGTTCTTCAACTTTCTTCAGGTTGATAACGAACTTAGCCGCTTTACCTTTCAGGTTTTCAGCATGGTACTCTTCCGGGAAGGTCACATCGATAGTGAACTCTTCGCCAGCTTTGTGGCCTTTAACGCCGTCTTCAAAGCCCGGAATCATACGACCCTGGCCCATAGCCAGAACGAAATCGGTCGCTTTGCCGCCTTCGAACTCTTCGCCGTCTACAGAGCCGGTGAAGTCGATGGTCACACGGTCTTCCGCATCAGCAGCGCCGTCTTTTTCTTTCCAGGTCGCCTGCTGCTTACGCAGGGTGTCCAGCATCACATCAACGTCAGCGTCGGTGACTTCAACAACCGGTTTTTCAACTTCGATGGACTCGAGGCCGGTCAGTTCAACTTCCGGATAGACTTCAAACTCGACGGAGTAAGTGAAGTCTTCACCCACTTTGTATTCGCCCGGAACATAGTTCGGCGCGCCTGCCGGGTTAATTTTTTCTTTGATGATCGCGTCAACGAAGTTGCGGCTCATCAGATCGCCCAGCACGTCCTGGCGAACAGAAGCGCCATAACGCTGAGCGACGATATTCATCGGTACTTTGCCTTTACGGAAGCCGTCAATACGTACTTTTTTCGCTACGTTGACCAGCTCGCTTTTTACAGCGGTCTCGATGCTGTCAGCAGCGATTGTAATCGTTACACGGCGGCCAAGGCCCTGAGTGGTTTCAACTGAAACTTGCATCTTGTTACCTCAAAAAATCACAGTGCTCGGTCAACTCTACTCCGCAAGCACGTGCTATTTGCTTCGCGGAACCGGGATGTTCTCATAATCAATCACATTCCCTGTCGTCAGAATCATCCCGAAGACGTTCATATATAAGACGGCGCATTATAGCGGCATCACTTTTGTGAGTCGAGAACGGTGATTGTGCGATGCTGCGGCGGTTTTCACAATTCTCGGCTAATTTTTGTCTGAATACTGTACGACACGCTCAAAATTCAGACAAAACAAAACGGCCCGCAGGCCGTTTTCACATAATTCTGTAGCAACATACTGGAAAAGCGGAGGTAGTTGCAAATCCGTTTTGCTACGCGATGCTTCCCGCGCCGCGACAAGGAGGCGACGCGAAGATAGTATCCTGCAATCCTTCCCACTCTTTGAGGGTATAAGTATGCAGTGCCAGCGCATGTACGGTTGTGGAAAGTTCCGCCGTTAACGTACCGTAAATCATCCGATGACGATTAAGAAAACGTTCGCCTGTAAAGCGATCGCTCACCAGCACGACCTTAAAATGGCTTTCCGATCCTGCAGGAACATTGTGACGATAGCTTTCATCCACAACTTCGAGAAACACGGGGTCGAACGCTGTCCTTAATTTTTCTTCTATTTGCTCACGTATCATCATGAAAATCTCCTCCGACAACGCTGTGATGTCACCCATCCCTTTAAATACTAGCCGCTTTTACCGTTTCCATTACAGCATGACAACAAAAATTTAGCTTTCGTCTGATTATTTCAGCCAAACGTATGAAGTTTACTGCCTTAATCATTCTTTTAGCGCTCAAAATCCCCGCTCGCGCCGTTATCAATACCAAATCGGACATTACGACGAATTTACCTGCGTTGACCACTTCCCCTCGCCGTTAGCGGTGTTATGATGGCGGGAATTTTTACCTATCACGTTTTAAGCGTCATTGAGAGCCTGAATATGTTAAAAAAACTTCTCTTTCCGTTAGTCGCTCTGTTTATGCTGGCAGGATGCGCCACACCGCCGACGACCATTGACGTCGCGCCGAAGATCACCTTGCCACAACAGGACCCGAGCCTGATGGGCGTCACCGTTAGCATTACCGGCGCGGACCAGCGCCAGGATCAAGCGTTAGCGAAAGTCACGCGTAACAACCAGCTGGTAACGTTAACCGCCTCCCGCGATTTACGCTTCCTGTTACAAGAAGTCCTGGAAAAACAGATGACGGCGCGGGGCTATATGATCGGGCCTAACGGCGCGGTTAATCTGCAGATTATTGTTAACCAACTGTATGCTGATGTTTCCCAGGGCAGCGTGCGCTACAACATCGCGACCAAAGCGGATATCGCGATTATTGCGACCGCGGCAAATGGCAGCAAGATGACCAAAAACTATCGCGCCAACTACTCTATTGAAGGGGCGTTCCAGGCCTCTAACCAGAATATTGCCGACGCAGTGAATAGCGTTCTGACCGATACCATTGCTGATATGTCTCAGGACACCAGTATTCACGATTTTATCAAGCAAAACGCCCGTTAATAGCAACAACAAGACCCGGCAGAAGCCGGGTCTGTAGATGCCTATGTCAAGTCAATATTTACGTATTTTCCAGCAACCGCGCTCAGCCATTCTGCTGATATTGGGTTTTGCCTCCGGTCTCCCGCTGGCGCTCACTTCCGGTACGCTACAGGCGTGGATGACCGTCGAGAATATCGATCTTAAAACGATTGGCTTCTTCTCGCTGGTTGGTCAGGCCTATGTGTTTAAGTTTCTCTGGTCCCCGCTGATGGACCGCTACACGCCGCCTTTTTTAGGTCGTCGTCGCGGTTGGTTACTCGCCACCCAACTGTTGTTACTGGCGGCGATTGCGGCGATGGGCTTTCTTGAACCCGGCACGCAGCTACGCTGGATGGCGGCGCTGGCGGTGGTGATTGCTTTTTGCTCCGCCTCGCAGGATATCGTGTTCGACGCCTGGAAAACCGATGTTTTACCCGCAGAAGAACGCGGCGCTGGCGCGGCAATCAGCGTGCTTGGCTACCGGTTGGGAATGCTGGTTTCCGGCGGACTGGCGCTATGGCTGGCCGATCGCTGGCTCGGCTGGCAGGGCATGTACTGGCTGATGGCGGCATTGCTGATCCCCTGCATTATCGCCACCTTACTGGCGCCGGAACCGACCGATACTATCCCGTCCCCGAAATCGCTGGAACAGGCCGTCGTCGCGCCGCTACGCGATTTCTTTGGCCGTAATAACGCCTGGCTGATTTTACTGCTCATTGTGCTTTATAAACTGGGTGATGCCTTCGCTATGAGCCTGACCACCACCTTTTTGATTCGCGGCGTCGGCTTTGACGCCGGCGAAGTCGGCGTGGTCAATAAAACGCTGGGCCTGCTGGCGACGATCGTCGGCGCGTTATACGGCGGCATATTAATGCAGCGTCTTTCGCTGTTTCGCGCGCTGCTGATTTTCGGCATTTTGCAAGGCGCGTCCAACGCCGGTTACTGGTTGCTCTCCATTACCGATAAAAACATGTTCAGCATGGGCGCGGCGGTCTTTTTCGAAAATCTGTGCGGCGGGATGGGTACTGCCGCCTTTGTCGCCTTATTAATGACGCTATGTAATAAGTCGTTTTCCGCAACACAGTTTGCCCTACTGTCGGCCCTCTCCGCAGTAGGCCGCGTTTATGTTGGTCCTGTAGCGGGCTGGTTCGTTGAAGCGCACGGCTGGCCGACATTCTACCTCTTCTCGGTTGTTGCCGCCGTTCCCGGGCTGTTACTGTTGCTGGTCTGTCGGCAAACGCTGGAATATAGCTGGCAGAACGAGCGTTTCATTCCCCGCACGCAATACCGTGGCGCCTACAATTTCGCGCTTTCAATCCTGCTCGCGGGCGTCGCTTTGCTGGCGGTATGGGTACTCCTGCTGACCATGAACGCGTTGGATTACACTAACTTCTCATTCCTGTCCGGATTGCTTGAGACTGCGGTAGCGGTTGCCGTGTGCGGCATTGTCTTTGGCGGGTTGCTGGACTACCTGGCACTACGAAAAACACGCCTGCTCTAAAACATTATTTGCCGTTGTAATAACGACCCGGAATTATAACGGCTAAATAACCATCAATTGATAAAAAATATATTTGTCTTTTTGTGCGCAACAGAATTTTGGAAATTATTGGTAATTTCTACGCTACCTATTTTCTTTACACGATTCAGCCGATTAAATTTAAATTTCTGCCGTTGATTGTCCTTTTATTGATAATAAATTGTTAAGTAATTGTTTTATTTTTACATTGGTTATACCAATTATCCCTCAACATCCCACTTACAGACCTCATCCGCTATAACGCAAAGTTTCAACAGTGTCTTAAAGTTATTTCGACATACTTGGCAACATATGTGACATGCGCGGCAGAACTTGGTAACACAGAACCAATCATGTTTACAGTAATGTAACCTTACCGTAAAATGCCCCTACACTTTAAACGCCACCAGGTCCCGTGGAATTGAGGTCGTTAAATGAGACTCAGGAAATACAATAAAAGTTTGGGATGGTTGTCATTAATTGCAGGCACTGCATTACTCAGTGGCTGTAATTCTGCGCTGCTGGATCCCAAAGGACAGATTGGACTGGAGCAACGTTCGCTGATACTGACGGCATTTGGCCTGATGTTGATCGTCGTTATTCCCGCCATCTTGATGGCTGTTGGTTTCGCCTGGAAGTATCGTGCGAGTAATAAGGATGCGAAGTATAGCCCGAACTGGTCACACTCCAATAAAGTGGAAGCCGTGGTCTGGACGGTGCCTATCTTAATCATCATTTTCCTTGCCGTACTGACCTGGAAAACCACGCACGCGCTTGAACCAAGCAAGCCGCTGGCGCATGACGAAAAACCGATCACCATCGAAGTGGTTTCCATGGACTGGAAATGGTTCTTCATCTATCCGGAGCAGGGTATCGCCACCGTCAACGAGATCGCCTTCCCGGCGAACACGCCGGTTTATTTCAAAGTGACCTCCAACTCCGTGATGAACTCCTTCTTTATCCCGCGTCTGGGTAGCCAGATTTATGCCATGGCCGGTATGCAAACACGTTTGCATCTGATCGCCAACGAACCCGGAACCTACGATGGCATCTCCGCCAGCTATAGTGGCCCGGGCTTCTCTGGTATGAAGTTTAAAGCTATCGCCACCAAAGACCGCGCAGAATTCGACCAATGGGTCGCAAAAGCGAAGCAGTCTCCGAACACCATGAATGATATGGCGGCGTTCGAGAAAGTGGCTATGCCAAGCGAGTACAACAAGGTGGAATATTTCTCCAGCGTGAAACCAGATTTGTTCAAGGACGTTATTAACAAATTCATGGACCACGGTAAGAGCATGGACATGACCCAACCTGAAGGTGAGCACAGCTCGCATGAAGGAATGGAAGGTATGGACATGAGCCACGCGGAATCCGCCAACTCCAAGGGTTGAGGAAGATAAGATGTTCGGAAAATTATCACTGGATGCAGTACCGTTCCATGAACCTATCGTCATGGTAACGATCGCTGCAATTATCGTCGGGGGACTGGCGATACTGGCAGCGATTACTTACTTCGGTAAGTGGACCTACCTATGGAAAGAGTGGTTAACGTCAGTTGACCATAAACGCCTCGGCATCATGTATATCATCGTCGCGATTGTGATGCTGTTACGTGGTTTCGCCGATGCCATCATGATGCGTAGCCAGCAGGCACTTGCCTCCGCAGGCGAAGCGGGTTTTCTACCGCCGCACCACTACGATCAGATCTTTACCGCTCACGGCGTAATCATGATCTTCTTCGTGGCGATGCCCTTCGTTATCGGTCTGATGAACCTGGTGGTTCCGCTGCAGATCGGCGCGCGCGACGTTGCGTTCCCTTTCCTGAACAACCTGAGCTTCTGGTTCACCGTTGTCGGCGTTATCCTGGTTAACCTCTCGCTGGGCGTGGGTGAATTCGCGCAGACAGGGTGGCTGGCTTATCCGCCGCTATCGGGAATAGAGTACAGTCCCAGCGTCGGGGTCGATTACTGGATATGGGCGTTGCAACTCTCGGGTATTGGTACGACGTTAACCGGTATCAACTTCTTCGTGACGATCCTGAAGATGCGTGCGCCGGGTATGACGATGTTCAAGATGCCGGTCTTTACCTGGGCCTCTTTGTGCGCCAACGTACTGATCATCGCCTCTTTCCCGATTCTGACGGTTACCGTCGCGTTGCTGACCCTGGATCGCTATCTGGGCACCCATTTCTTTACCAACGATATGGGCGGCAACATGATGATGTACATCAACCTGATTTGGGCCTGGGGCCATCCGGAAGTGTACATTCTGATTCTGCCGGTCTTCGGGGTATTCTCCGAAATCGCAGCGACCTTCTCGCGTAAACGTCTGTTCGGCTATACCTCGCTGGTTTGGGCGACCGTCTGTATTACCGTACTGTCGTTTATCGTTTGGCTGCACCACTTCTTCACGATGGGCGCAGGCGCGAACGTTAACGCCTTCTTCGGTATCACCACCATGATTATCGCCATCCCGACCGGGGTGAAGATCTTCAACTGGTTGTTCACCATGTATCAGGGCCGTATCGTCTTCCATTCCGCAATGATGTGGACCATCGGCTTTATCGTGACCTTCTCGGTCGGCGGTATGACCGGCGTGCTGCTGGCGGTACCGGGCGCGGACTTCGTCCTGCACAACAGTCTGTTCCTGATTGCGCACTTCCATAACGTGATCATCGGCGGCGTAGTGTTTGGCTGCTTCGCGGGTATGACCTACTGGTGGCCGAAGGCGTTTGGCTTCAAGCTGAACGAAACCTGGGGTAAACGCGCCTTCTGGTTCTGGATTATCGGTTTCTTTGTAGCCTTTATGCCGCTGTATGTACTGGGCTTCATGGGCATGACCCGTCGCCTCAGCCAGCAAATTGATCCGCAGTTCCATACGATGCTGATGGTTGCCGCCGCCGGCGCCGCGCTGATTGCGCTGGGTATCCTGTGTCAACTGATTCAGATCTTCGTTTCTATTCGCGACCGCGATCAGAACCGCGATCTGACCGGCGACCCATGGGGTGGCCGTACGCTGGAGTGGTCAACCTCGTCTCCGCCGCCGTTCTATAACTTTGCCGTTGTGCCGCACGTTCACGAACGTGACGCCTTCTGGGAAATGAAAGAAAAAGGCGAAGCGTACCAACAGCCTGGACAATATGAAGAGATTCATATGCCGAAAAATAGCGGTGCCGGTATTGTTATCGCCGCCTTCGCAACGGTATTTGGCTTCGCCATGATCTGGCATATCTGGTGGCTGGCGATAGTGGGTTTCGCAGGCATGATCATCAGCTGGATTGTAAAAAGCTTTGATGAAGATGTGGATTACTACGTGCCGGTCCCGGAAGTCGAAAAACTGGAAAACCAGCATTTCGATGAGATTACTAAGGCAGGGCTGAAAAATGGCAACTGATACTTTAACGCACGCGACTGCCCACGCGCACGAACACGGGCACCATGACGCAGGCCAGAACAAAATCTTCGGATTTTGGGTCTACCTGATGAGCGACTGCATTCTGTTCTCTATTCTGTTTGCTACCTATGCCGTTCTGGTGAACGGCACCGCTGGCGGCCCGACAGGTAAGGACATTTTCGAACTGCCGTTCGTTCTGGTTGAAACCTTCCTGCTGTTATTTAGCTCCATTACCTACGGCATGGCGGCGATCGCCATGCACAAGAACAACAAGAGCCAGGTTATCTCCTGGCTGGCGTTGACCTTCTTGTTCGGTGCCGGATTTATCGGGATGGAACTCTATGAATTCCATCACCTGATTGTTAACGGTATGGGCCCGGATCGCAGCGGCTTCCTGTCTGCGTTCTTCGCGCTGGTCGGCACGCACGGTCTGCACGTCACTTCCGGTTTGATCTGGATGGCGGTGCTGATGGTGCAAGTTGCCCGTCGCGGTCTGACCAGCACTAACCGTACCCGCATCATGTGCCTGAGCCTGTTCTGGCACTTCCTGGATGTGATTTGGATTTGCGTATTCACTGTTGTTTATCTGATGGGGGCGATGTAATGAGTCATTCTACCGAGAGCGGCGGCGCATCCCACGGCAGCGTAAAAACGTACATGACCGGCTTTATCCTGTCGGTCATCCTGACGGTTATTCCATTCTGGATGGTGATGACCGGCGCTGCCTCTCCGGCCGTTATTCTGGGATCTATCCTGGCAATGGCAGTGGTGCAGATTTTGGTGCATCTGGTGTGTTTCCTGCACATGAACACCAAATCTGATGAAGGCTGGAACATGACGGCCTTCATCTTTACCGTGCTGATCATCGCCATCCTGGTTGTGGGCTCCATCTGGATTATGTGGAACCTCAACTACAACATGATGATGCACTAAGAGCGGCGAGTATGATGTTTAAGCAATACCTGCAAGTAACGAAACCAGGCATCATCTTTGGCAACCTGATCTCGGTGATCGGGGGATTTCTGCTGGCCTCAAAGGGCAGCATTGACTATCCCCTGTTCATTTATACGCTGGTCGGGGTGTCACTGGTTGTGGCGTCGGGTTGTGTATTTAACAACTACATCGACAGGGATATCGACAGGAAGATGGAAAGGACCAAGAATCGGGTGCTGGTCAAAGGCCTGATTTCTCCTGGCGTCTCGCTGGTATACGCCACCCTGCTGGGTATTGCTGGCTTTATGCTGCTGTGGTTTGGCGCTAATCCTCTGGCCTGCTGGCTGGGGGTGATGGGCTTCGTGGTCTACGTTGGCGTGTACAGCTTGTACATGAAGCGTCACTCCGTTTACGGCACGCTGATTGGTTCTCTCTCCGGCGCAGCGCCGCCGGTGATTGGCTACTGCGCCGTAACGGGCGACTTTGACAGCGGCGCGGCGATTCTGTTGGCTATTTTCAGCCTCTGGCAGATGCCGCACTCTTACGCCATCGCCATTTTCCGCTTTAAGGACTATCAGGCGGCCAATATCCCGGTTCTGCCGGTGGTAAAAGGAATCTCAGTCGCTAAAAACCACATCACGCTGTACATCATTGCGTTTGCCGTTGCAACGCTAATGCTCACGTTGGGCGGTTATGCCGGTTACAAATACCTGGTGGTCGCCGCGGCGGTCAGCGTTTGGTGGCTCGGCATGGCGCTACGCGGTTACAAAGTGGAAGATGATAAGGTCTGGGCGCGTAAGCTGTTCGGCTTCTCTATCATTGCGATTACCGCGCTGAGTATCATGATGTCCGTTGATTTTATGGTGCCGAATTCGCAGAATCTGCTGACTTACGTCTGGTAACAAGCGTTGCTATTGAAAAAACCGCCGTGTCACAAACGGCGGTTTTTTTATCCATTTCATCAGGCAGTAACGCCCCACGAGTTATCGATTCTGAATAATATGTAAATTATCCGTTTTCAGTAAATCAACTTTTTTACCATTGATTGTTGCCGTCGCTGACTTCACGGTGAAAGTAAGTTTATGGTAATCACACAAGTCACCGTTTTTCATCAAGAGATATCCCATCGACTTAAAAGAATCCCCCATACCCTGTTCAGCACCCAGAGTATTGAGACCCAAAGGAGGAAAAGCGACTATTCTTTCGTCACTAACTCCAGCATCATTTTTTAATATCAATTCCACACGTAAGTTCGCAACATGAATTAACTTATTCGTATTGACAACAAATCCAATCTGACACAGAGGAATATTATCAATCCTGCCAAATAATCCCGCATATTTTTCTAATGTCAGCTCAGGAAGTTGCTGACTAAAATCATTACGGCGCTTTCGATCTTTTTCACAATAATCAAGATAATCGCGTTGTGTCATCTTTTTTATATAGCTGTTATCGTAATAGTGCCAGGATTGTTGGCAATCGACATCTACACTCTGGCCATTAAAATACATCTGTGCTAAATAATCAGCGGCCGCCTGTAATTCTTTCTCATAAGCTTTTTTAAAAAAATACAGCGCTTTATCGTAATCAACGTTAACCATTACGCCAGAATAGTACATACGACCTAACGTATACAATGCTTCTCCATTACCTTGCTGCGCCGCCATTTCATACCATTTCCTGGCTTTCTCTCCATCTGGTTGTAATCCCAATCCAGCGTGTTCATAAAGAAAACCTAACAGCGTCTGTGAGTCGGCATCCCCCTTCTCGGCCGAAATTCGGAGCCATTTCAGCGCTTCAGCAATATCTATCGTTTTCGTTTCATTATTAAAATACAAAGTAGAGACCAGTTTTGCCGTCTGATACGCGACCTCAGGATCACCCTCTCTCGCCCAGAGTATCGCTATCCGCGCAAGATGTGATGAGTCAAAACCTATTCGACTCAGCAGTTTTCGCTCATCTGATTGCGGGGCATAAAAATAGAAACTTAAGCCTTGAATAAAATGAGGACGAAATGAAAGGTCTCTATATGCCTCAAGTTTATTACTATAAACACTCCCAATTATACGTTCACTCACCTTTTTATCGAGATTGATATTGGGTAGATTAATTTTTTCTCTAAGCTGTTTTGCTAATGTTTTCGCTTGCGTAATGTCCTTTTGGGTACCGATGCCATATTCATAGAAATAAGCTGCATTAAAGCAACCATAATCACCGTCCAAATCACAAGCCTGCTCGTAGTACTTTATTGCTTGCGGAATATCCACAGATACTGAAACACCGTACTCATAAATAAACCCCAACTCCGCCAGCGCTTGAGCATTATTATCTTTGGCTAACGCTTTTAGCTCATTTAGCGCCTGAATATCTTTCTGCGCAATACGGCTATACAACGCGTCAATATCACCACCTGCCTGACATACCGATGCGAAAGAAAGCCCAAGCAGAAACAAAATACTCCATTTCCGTTTTATCATTTTTCATTCCCTTATTCTTTATCTAAAAAGCGCACACTATCAGCTTTCAGTAAATCGACATTCTTACCGTTAATCGTTGCCGTAGCGGATTTCAGCGTAAAATGGATATCGTCAATCCCGTGACAAAAATCTTGCGTATACAGCGGGAGATCGTATGGGGTAACGAGAGGATCAACATCATGATTTTGCATATCTATCCCCAGAGTATTCAAACCGAATGGCGGAATCATCAACGTTTCCTCAGTTGCCATTCCATCAGCATTCTTCAGTTCAAGCGTAATATGCAAATTCGCCATGTTACGAATTTTATCTGTGCCAATCTGAAAAATTAGTGCGCATTCTTTCGGTTTAGCCGTTATCCCGCGAGAGAAAATTCTCTCTTTTTTCAGGGTTACTTTAGGTAAAGCATCCGCGTTGTTTTTTCGACTCTGAATATCCGCTGCGCATTTACTTAAAAATATTTTTTCCTCAACTTTCTTACCTACATATCGAGATGCTTTCTTGTAATACGACCAGGCTTTATCACAATCAGGTGCAGTACCTAAACCGTTATAATACATCCAACTCAACGGCATCGTTGAGCGCGAATTAGTACCATCATTTTCAACCTGCGTAAATAATGCCAGCGCTTTAGCGTAATCAGTGCGCCCTGTTGCGCCAGAATAATAGATTTTACCTAACGCAATCTGTGCATCGCTGTCCCCCTGCTTAGCCGCCTGTCCATACCATTTTTGTGCTTCCTGAATGTCTGGCTTAATCCCCCACTCATCGCCCTCTCCCCCCGAATAAATACCCCCCAAGAGAGATTGGGCCTCAACGACGCCTTTTTCCGCGGCGGCGCGAAACCATTTCAACGAGGCCGGCCTGGCTTTATAAGGCTCATCCACATAATGACCAGAGAAATCATTAAGGGTGAGTAACCCCAGTTGATAATCCATTTGTGGATCGCCGTCCTGCACCCATAGCGTAGCAAGGCGGAACGTTTTTTCCTGATTAAATCCGATACGACTAAAAAAAAGCGCATCGCTCTCTGGCCTATTATTTAGAAAATTAAATAGTGCATTAATAAATTCTGGTCGCTGCGATTTATCCGTATCGGCCAATACTTTTGCCGTGAAAATTTCTTGCGAAAACTTATCAATATATTCTTGCTCAATCAATAAATTATCCAGATTCATTTTCTTAGCATACTTATTGGCCTGAGCGCTATCTTTGGCCACTCCGTCGCCATACTGATAAGCATACTTCACATTATAACAGCCGTAGTTACCGCCAAGCTCACAGGCCTGCTTGTAATACTGCAACGCCTGTTCGCGATTCATCGGTACATTAAGGCCGTATTCATGGATAAACCCCAGTTCATCCAGAACCGAAGCTCTTTTTTCCACAGGCAAAGCATCAAGATCCTTCTGGGTAAGCGCAGCATATTTTACATCATCTTTACCGTTGTTCGCTGAAGCATTCACCTGGCTAACAAATAAAACACCCGCTAAAATACATAATGATAAAAATTTAATTTCCATAACGAATTCACTCCTTGAATAATATAATAAATGCGACTGCTGACGAACCTTCTGCCTGATAAACGCGCGCCATCACGCGGAAAGTTTGCTATCAGTCTCGGCGTTGTTGAATAAATCAAATTTTCAGGAGATGGACGGTTCTGATCATTGCCATCGTTTCAGAATCGGCTTCCTATGGCAAAGCAAAAGTTTAAAGTCACCCACCGGCCAGCAGCGCGGTTCGCTGACAGTCTGACTTGACGAGTCTGCTATTGCTACATGGAGCAACAGCGTACACAGCCTGAAGGCCGTGGCTAACCGCTACACTATACTGAGATGGCTCAGATAGCCACTACAGCTCAAGGAGATCGGAATATGAATGAGCACAAGGCTATGCTGACTCTCCCGATCGCCCCTATCGTGTTAACAATTTATCTCTTTTTTAGCTCAACTGTTTCAAAAACATAATATTTGCTAATTAACCCTCTATTTACCCGGCACACTCCCCGCACTACACTACTCCCAGCTTTTATACAGAGGTGGCAATGAACGATTATAAAATGACGCCAGGGGAGCTGCGTGCCACATGGGGTTTAGGGACCGTCTTTTCGTTGCGTATGCTGGGCATGTTTATGGTTCTACCAGTACTGACCACATACGGTATGGCGCTACAGGGCGCCAGCGAAGCATTAATCGGCATTGCGATCGGCATTTACGGGCTGGCGCAGGCTATCTTTCAAATTCCCTTTGGGCTGCTGTCCGACCGCATTGGCCGCAAACCGCTGATTGTCGGCGGACTGGCGGTATTTGTCGCGGGCAGCGTCATTGCCGCGCTCTCCCACTCAATCTGGGGCATTATTCTGGGGCGAGCGCTACAAGGGTCCGGCGCTATTGCCGCCGCCGTCATGGCGCTCCTGTCTGACCTCACCCGCGAGCAAAACCGTACCAAAGCGATGGCGTTTATCGGCGTCAGCTTTGGTATCACCTTCGCGATTGCGATGGTATTAGGGCCGATCGTTACCCATAGTCTGGGATTGAACGCGTTGTTCTGGATGATCGCCGCCCTCGCCACCCTGGGCATTATTTTGACGATCTGGGTGGTTCCCAACAATACCAACCATGTGCTGAATCGCGAATCCGGGATGGTCAAAGGCAGCTTCAGTAAAGTGCTGGCGGAGCCGAGGCTGCTCAAGCTCAATTTAGGCATTATGTGTCTGCATATTTTATTGATGTCCACCTTTGTCGCCCTGCCCGGCCAGCTTGCCGATGCCGGTTTCCCTGCCGCCGAACACTGGAAGGTGTATCTGGCAACCATGGTAATCGCCTTTGCCGCCGTCGTGCCTTTTATTATCTATGCTGAAGTCAAACGGCGGATGAAGCAGGTATTCCTGTTCTGCGTGGGACTCATTGTCGTCGCAGAAATCGTGTTGTGGGGAGCGGGCCAACATTTCTGGGAGCTGGTGATTGGCGTACAACTCTTTTTCCTCGCCTTTAATCTGATGGAGGCGCTGCTGCCTTCGCTTATTAGCAAAGAATCGCCCGCGGGGTATAAAGGAACGGCGATGGGCGTCTATTCTACCAGTCAGTTTCTTGGCGTGGCGCTTGGCGGCTCGCTGGGCGGCTGGATAGACGGCACGTTTGATGGGCAAACCGTTTTCCTTGCCGGGGCCGTACTGGCGATGGTATGGCTGGCGGTGGCAAGTACCATGAAAGAGCCGCCCTATGTCAGCAGCCTGCGTGTGGAAATTCCAGCGGATATCGTTGCTGACGACAGACTAAAACAGCGACTGTTGGAAATGAAAGGCGTAAGCGAAGCGCTGATCGTGGCGGAAGAGCATTCCGCTTACGTCAAAATCGACAGCAAAGTGACCAATCGCTTTGAAGTTGAACAGCTTATCAGCAAAGGATAAATACTGCATTGCCGGATGGCGGCGAGGCTCTATCCGGCATAACAACTTAATCGCGGAAGTTTTTGAACTGGAACGGCTGGCCCAAATCACCGCCGCGAACCAGCGCCATTACCGATTGCAGATCGTCACGTGATTTGCCCGTCACGCGAATCTCTTCCCCCTGAATTTGCGCCTGCACCTTCAGTTTGCTGTCTTTAATCAGCTTGACGATTTTCTTCTGCACGGCGCTTTCAATGCCCTGCTTCAGCTTCGCTTCCACATACCAGGTTTTACCGCTATGCACGAACTCGTCCGGTACATCCAGCGAAGCGCCTTCAATACCGCGTTTAAGCAGCTTGGCGCGCAGAATATCGAGCAACTGATTGACCTGGAAATCGGACTCGCTCAGCACCTTGATGGTTTTATTGGCATCGTTCAGTTCAATAGTCGCCTCTACGCCACGAAAGTCAAAACGAGACTCAACCTCGCGAACCGCGTTATCCACGCCGTTACGCGCTTCCTGCAGATCAACTTCAGAAACAATATCGAAAGATGGCATCTTTTCTTCTCCCTTCATTTTCGTTGCGTTGCATAATACCTGCAACGAGGCTTAACGAGAAGCTTAGCTGATGACGCTATAATTAGCGCTATAACACCTGGCGCTGTTGCAGGTGAGGAGGAACAATGAAAATTACTGTACTGGGATGCGGAGCCTTAGGACAACTTTGGCTTTCGGCACTGTGCAAACATGGACATGACGTACAGGGCTGGCTACGGGTGCCACAACCTTATTGCAGCGTAAATCTGATCGATACCGATGGTTCCTTTTTCAACGAATCACTGACGGCAAACGATCCGGATTTTTTGGCGAAGAGCGAACTGTTGTTAGTCACGCTGAAAGCGTGGCAGGTTTCCGACGCAGTACGAACCCTGGCGTCAACCCTACCGGTGACGTCGCCTATTCTGCTCATTCATAATGGAATGGGAACCATAGAAGAACTGCAAAATATCCAACAGCCGATGTTGATGGGGACTATCACCCATGCTGCGCGCCGCGACGGTAATATCATTATTCATGTCGCTAACGGTACTACGCATATTGGCCCGGCACGCGAGCAAGACGGCGATTACAGTTATCTCGCCGATATCCTGCAGGGGGTACTGCCCGATGTCGCCTGGCATAACAATATCCGCGCAGAGATGTGGCGCAAACTGGCGGTCAACTGTGTTATCAACCCGCTCACCGCGCTTTGGAACTGCCCGAACGGCGAGCTGCGCCATCATACTGATGAAATCAACGCGATTTGCGAAGAGGTCGCCGCCGTGATTGAACGTGAAGGCTACCACACATCGGCAGACGATTTACGCTATTATGTTGAGCAAGTGATTGACAGTACGGCAGAAAACATCTCATCCATGTTGCAGGACGTGCGCGCCATGCGCCATACCGAAATTGACTACATCACCGGTTATTTACTCAAGCGCGCCCGCGTGCACGGTCTCGCCGTTCCGGAAAATAGCCGCCTGTTTGAAATGGTAAAGCGAAAGGAGAGTGAGTATGAGCGCTCAGGCACTGGTATGCCTCGCCCCTGGTAGTGAAGAGACCGAAGCGGTCACCACTATCGATCTGCTGGTTCGCGGCGGAATCCACGTCACTACCGCCAGCGTCGCCAGCGATGGCAACCTGACGATTGTCTGCTCGCGCGGCGTGAAGCTGCTGGCGGATGCGCCGCTGGTTGAAGTTGCCGACGGCGATTATGACATCATCGTGTTGCCCGGCGGAATTAAAGGCGCCGAGTGCTTTCGCGACAGCCCGCTGCTGGTCGAAACCGTAAAACAGTTTCACCGCTCCGGGCGTATTGTCGCAGCCATTTGCGCCGCAGCCGCTACAGTGCTCGTGCCGCACGATATCTTCCCTATCGGCAATATGACCGGTTTTCCGGCGCTGAAAGATAAGATCCCCGCCGAACAGTGGCAGGATAAGCGTGTGGTGTGGGATGCGCGGGTAAAATTATTAACCAGCCAGGGACCGGGTACCGCTATCGATTTTGGCTTGAAAATCATCGACCTGTTGGTTGGTCGTGAAAAAGCGCATGAAGTGGCTTCGCAACTGGTGATGGCGGCGGGGATTTATAACTACTACGAATAAGAATGATTGCCGGATGGCGGCGTAAACACCTTATCCGGCCTACAAAACGGTACAGTCTGTAGGCCGAATAAGCGGCAGCGCCATCCGGCAGTTATTTTACGGGCGTTCGCCCTGCGCCAGACGCGCATTAATATGCGCAATCACCCCAGATAAATCCGCCAGTGAATCCACCACGTAATGCGCCCCGGCGGCGTACAGCTTGCTGGCCGCGTGCTCGCGGCGGACCGCAACGTCCTCTTTCGACATTGTCTGATAGGCGTCCCATGTTGCGCCGAATTCGTTACCCGATACCGCCAGCCCCACCGTCCACATCCCCGCGTTAAGCCCCTCGCTAATGCCCGGCGCGGCATCATCTACCTTCACGCAGTGCGCGACCGCATCAATGCCCAGCGCAATCACGTTTTGCAGCGCCATCCACGGCCCCGGGCGACCACCCGCGGCCAGGTCGTCCGTTGCTACCCAATGATCCGGACGATAGCCATGCTCGGCGGCGGCGGGAACCAGGCGCTCCATCACCGCTCGTGGGTAACCGGAGCAGGAGCCTATCTTGATGCCCTCGGCTCGTAGCGCCGCGATCGTGTCGATAACTCCGGCAATAGGAGAAGAAAAATCGACAACTTTAGCAATCTGTAACGGCATGAAAGCGGCGTAGATGGCATCAATATCTGCTGCGCTCATGGAGCGACCAAACTTTGCCTGCCAGCGCGCGTCAACAGCAGGTAATTTTCCCAGCGCTTCAATGTGTTGCCATTTACCCAGCCCCATTGGCACGCGTGCTTCGGCGAGGGTGATCTCCACATCAAATGCCTGACGGAACGCCTCGACGAAAATTTGCGTCGGCGCGAAGGAGCCAAAATCGACGGTGGTGCCCGCCCAGTCGAGAATAACAGCGTGAATACGGTTCATCATGGTTCCTTATTTCGTCCAGTACATGGCGGTACGAATGGCGGTCAGCAGGGCAGTGATATCGGCGGCATATACTTCGCCAATGTTGCCGATGCGGAAGCAGTCGCTTTGCGACACTTTGCCAGGATAGATAACAAAGCCCTGCTCTTTGAGGCGGCGATAAAATTCGCTAAAGCGATACTGCGGGTCTTCCGGTGAATAAAAGGCGGTGATAATGGGCGAATGAAGCTCGTCATCCAGCAGCGTGTTAAAGCCCAGCGCCCGCATTCCGGCCACCAGGCTGCGCTGATTTTGCTGATAGCGTTGATGACGTGCCGCCACGCCACCTTCTTTCGCCAGCTCTTTCAGCGCCTGTGCAAACGCCAGGACGGTATGTGTGGGCGAAGTAAAACGCCATTTGCCGTGGTTATCCTCCATGCAACGCCACTGGGCGTAGAGATCTAACGACAGCGAGCGGGAACGCCCTTTGCACGCGGCCAGTTTTTGCTCGCGGGCAATCACGAAGGCAAAACCCGGCACGCCCTGAATGCATTTATTGGCGGAGCTGATCAGATAGTCGATGTGTAATGCTGCAATATCCATGGGGATGCCGCCGAAGCTACTCATGGCGTCAACGATGTAGGTTTTGCCATAGCGATGCGCCAGAGTGCCCACCTCATCAATGGGGTTGAGCATCCCGGTGGTCGTTTCGCTATGCACCATGGCGATATGGCTGATCGTCGGGTCGGCGTTGAGGATCGCGTCGATCGCCTGCACGTCCGGGCGCGCAACTTCGCCGCAGTCGTAAGCGTGATGGGCGATACCCATAAGGCCGGCCATCTCGACCATTCGTGCGCCGTATGCACCGTTGCTGACGATCAGCACCTTATCCTGCGGACCCAATGCGCTGCCCAGTACGGCTTCCACAGCATAGCTGCCGCTGCCTTGCAGTAGTACGGAGGTGTAGCCTTCGGAGGCCGTTGCCAGTTCGGTCAGCTGCTGGCGGATCTGTTCCACCACGCCGATATTGTAATCATCATCCCAAGTACAGCTATCGAACAACATCGCTTCTTTCACGGTACGAGAGGTGGTGAGCGGGCCAGGAGTCAGCAACAGATAGTTACGCGAAGTCATGTTATTTACCTTTGGTCTATACCAGATTGCATTTATCATGACGATCTTTGCCGCGACGGGTCAAAGAGAAAATCGCGCTGCAACAAAAAATTCATCTCTGCTTGTATAATGGCGGCAGGCAAAACGGAAGCGAGTAAGCATGAAATCTATCCCGGGCGATATCCCGCAGTACCTGTTGATCAAGGCACAGCTTCAGGCACGTATTCAGAGCGGTGCGTTGAAAAGCGGTGATAAACTGCCGTCTGAACGCGAACTGTGCGCGATCTTCAACACCACGCGCATTACTATTCGCGAAAGTCTGGCACAGCTGGAGTCCAGTGGGCTTATCTGGCGCGCCGATCGTCGCGGTTGGTTCGTTACGCCGGAACGCCTGTGGCTGGATCCGACCCAGAACACCAACTTCCATAAGCTTTGCCGCGAGCAGGGGCGGGAGCCAAAAACCGCGCTACTGAGCGGCGTGTTAACCACCGTGCCTATCGAGGTCATGGAGCCCCTCCAGCTCCAGCCGTTTGATCAAATCTATCTGCTGACCCGTCTGCGTTACGCCGATGGCCGCGCCGTGTGCTACTGCGAAAACCATTGTTTGCCCGCCCGCGTGCCTGAGCTGCTGCAGTACGATCTCAACGGCAGCCTGACCGAGGTATACGAGTCGCACTACAACCTCGTCTATACCAGCATGCATCTGTCGTTCTACCCCACCGCCATGCCTGCGCAGGCCGCACAGGCGCTGGGAGTTATGGAAGGACGCCCGGCGCTGTTACTGCGCCGCCTGAACTACGATCAACACGGGCGAGTGCTGGATCTGGATATCGAATACTGGCGTCACGACAGCCTGCGTATTGAGGTAGATACCCACTAGCGGATGCGCCGGATGTTGGCTGCGGGACTTATCCGGCCTACCAATCGTATCGTCTCACGGCTATCCGGATAAACGCAGCATCATCCGGCGTGGACTGATTTATTTCTCTTTCATCGTTTTGTCATATAAGCCGTTTAGCGTAAAAAGCAAACCTGGTATAGGCCAGAAAATGCAACGTACGCTATGAGGCTATTACGATGAAACTTTCCCGACTTGCTCTGCTGTCTGTCTTCGCTCTCGCCAGCGCCCCGTCATGGGCGGAATCGGTGGTCACGGTGTACTCCATCGACGGGCTGCACGATGGCGATAACAGCTGGTACCAGGTGCAGTTTGACGCATTCACCAAAGCGACCGGCATTACCGTACGCTATGTTGAAGGCGGTGGTGGCGTGGTAGTGGAACGTCTGGCAAAAGAGCGCACGAATCCACAGGCCGACGTGCTGGTAACCGCGCCGCCATTCATTCAGCGCGCCGCCGCCAAAAAGCTGCTGGCGAACTTTAACACCGACGCCGCATCGGCTATCCCCGATGCCAACAACCTTTATTCGCCGCTGGTAAAGAACTATCTGAGCTTTATCTACAACAGCAAGCTGCTGAAAACTGCCCCGGCGAGCTGGCAGGATCTGCTTGACGGTAAATTCAAAAATAAACTCCAGTATTCCACGCCAGGTCAGGCCGCTGACGGCACGGCGGTGATGCTGCAGGCTTTCCACAGCTTCGGCAGTAAAGATGCCGGTTTTGCGTATCTCGGCAAGCTGCAGGCCAATAACGTCGGGCCATCTGCCTCTACCGGCAAGCTAACCGCGCTGGTTAATAAAGGTGAAATCTACGTCGCTAACGGCGACCTGCAAATGAACCTCGCGCAGATGGAACGTAACCCGAACGTGAAAATCTTCTGGCCGGCCAACGACAAAGGCGAGCGCAGCGCGCTGGCCATCCCTTATGTCATTGGCCTGGTCCAGGGGGCGCCGCAGAGTGAAAATGGTAAAAAGCTGATTAACTTCCTGCTGAGTAAAGAAGCGCAGACTCGCGTCAGCGAACTCTCCTGGGGAATGCCAGTACGCAGCGACGTGACGCCGAGCGACGAACATTACAAGGCCGCCACTGCCGCGTTAGAAGGCGTGCAGAGCTGGCAGCCAAATTGGGATGACGTAGCCGTTTCGCTGTCGGCAGATATTAGCCGTTGGCACAAAGTGACCGAAAGCGAGTAAGCCTGATGCTGATGAAAACGACTGCCGTTCACGTCCCTGCATCGCAGGGGACATCGGGGATAGTCCTCGACTCGCTGCGCGTTGCGTATCACGGCAACGTGGTGCTTAAACCGCTCTCTTTGACGATTGAACCTGGCGAAGTGCTGGCGCTGATTGGCCCATCAGGATCTGGAAAAACGACGGTGCTGCGTGCGGTTGCGGGCTTTGTGCAACCTGCAGGCGGTCGTATTCTGATTGGCGATACGGACGTCACCCATCTGCCACCCTATAAACGCGGGTTGGCGATGGTGGTGCAGAACTACGCCTTGTTCCCGCATCTGAAAGTGGAAGACAACGTCGCTTTTGGCCTGCGTGCGCAGAAGCAGCCAAAGGCGCTAATTAATGAGCGTGTAACGCAGGCGCTGAAAACGGTTGGCATGAGTGATTACGCCGCCCGTTATCCGCATCAACTTTCCGGCGGCCAGCAGCAACGCGTGGCCATCGCCCGCGCGATTGCCGTGCGCCCGCGCGTGCTGTTGCTGGATGAACCACTGTCAGCGCTGGACGCACAGATTCGTCATAATATGGTGGAAGAAATCGCCTGTCTTCACCGTGAGCTGCCGGAGCTCACTATTCTCTACGTCACCCACGATCAAACGGAAGCGCTCACCCTGGCCGATAAAATCGGCATTATGAAGGATGGCTCGCTGATTGCTCACGGCGAAACCCGCGCGCTATATCAGCATCCGCCCAATCGTTTTGCCGCCGAATTCTTAGGTCGCGCCAATATTCTCTCCGCCATCGCGCTGGGGATAACGGAGGCTCCGGGGCTGGTGGACGTCAGCTGCGGCGGTGCGGTGATTCGCGCGTTCAGCCGGGGCAGCCACCACGGTTACAACAAACTGCTGTGCATTCGTCCTCAGCACCTCAGCCTGACGCCGCGTTCGGCCTACAGCAACCGCTTCAACGCCACACTGCAATCGGTGCACTGGCAGGGCGATTTAACCCATCTGCTGTGTGACGTTGCTGGCGAAACGGTGCGAATGGTGTTGACGCATGTCAATCCGCTGCCGCGCGTGGGCGACAAGCTGGCGCTGTGGTTCGAACCGGATGATGCGGTCCTGATTGAGGTATAACCATGTCACTCATTTTACCTCTGGAAAAACCGGCGCTTAACCTACGCCCACTGCTGTGGCTGCTGCTCCCGTTGCTGGTGCTGGCGACGCTGTTTTTCTGGCCTCTGTCGCTCATCGTTGAACAGGCGCTACGCGGTGCTAATGGCGAGATCGGGCTCGAGACCTTCCGCCAGGTGGTCGACTCGAAACGCTTTGTCGGCGCGTTGCTGAACACGTTGCAAATCGCCTTTTTCGCCACCGCCGGTTGCCTGCTGCTGGGCAGCGTGATGTCGCTGATTCTGGTGTTTATTCCTTTCCCCGGCAGCGAGTTGATTGGTCGGGTCGTCGATACTTTTATTGCGCTGCCGACCTTCCTGATTACGCTGGCGTTCACCTTTATTTATGGGTCAGCGGGTCTGCTCAACGGTACGCTGATGAGCCTGTTTGCCTTTGAGCTACCGCCGGTGGATTTTCTCTACTCGATGCAGGGCGTCATTCTGGCGGAGATCACGGTGTTCACTCCGCTGGTGATGCGGCCACTGATGGCCGCGCTGCGGCAAATTGATAAAAGCCAGCTAGAGGCAGCCAGCATTCTGGGGGCGCACCCGTTACGGGTGATTGGGCAGGTGATTTTCCCGGCGGCGCTACCGGCGCTGATGGCTGGTGGCAGCCTGTGCCTGCTGTTGACCACTAACGAGTTTGGCATCGTACTGTTTATTGGCGCGAAAGGGGTTAACACCCTGCCGATGATGGTTTACAGCAAAGCGATTCTGGAGTCCGACTATACGGTCGCCTGCATGATTGCGTTGATTAACATTGTCTTGTCGCTGGGGCTGTTCTCCCTCTATCGCCTGGCGGCATCGCGTACCGGCGTAAGGAGCCAGCCATGCTAATTTGGTCACCTAAAGGACGCGCAGCGGCGGGCGTTGTGGCTAGCGTACTGTTTATCGTGTTCTTTTTCCTGCCGCTGGCGGTGATTCTAATGTCCAGCCTTAGCCAGCAGTGGAACGGTATTCTGCCGAGTGGCTTCACGCTGAACCACTTTGTTAACGCTCTGCACGGTGCGGCATGGGATGCCCTACTTGCCAGCCTCACGATTGGCTTTTGCGCCAGCCTGTTTGCGCTGCTTTGCGGCGTTTGGGCGGCGCTGGCGCTGCGTCAATATGGGGTGAAAACGCAGAAATGGTTAAGTATGGTGTTCTATCTGCCGAGTGCGATTCCGTCAGTGTCCGTGGGTCTGGGCATTCTGGTTGCTTTCAGCCAGGTGCCATTGCAAATGAACGGCACCCTATGGATTGTGCTGACAGCGCACTTTGTGCTGATTTCCGCCTTTACCTTCAGTAACGTGTCGACCGGACTGGCGCGCATTTCCGCCGATATTGAAAACGTCGCGTCGAGTCTGGGGGCATCGCCCTGGTATCGTCTGCGTCACGTGACGTTGCCGTTATTGATGCCGTGGATGGTGTCAGCGCTGGCGCTGAGTTTATCGCTCTCCATGGGGGAGTTGGGCGCGACGATGATGATTTATCCGCCGGGCTGGACGACGCTGCCGGTAGCTATCTTTAGCCTGACCGACCGTGGAAATATTGCCGACGGCGCGGCGCTGACTATTGTGCTGGTGGCCATTACGCTGCTGCTGATGATGAAGCTGGAGCGCATTGCAAAACGGTTGGGGCAGAAATAAAACGGTAGGCCGGGTAGGACATAGCCGCCACCCGGCAAAGGAATTACGGACGATACACTTTCACGTTTTCAAAGCCCTGCTCGCGCAGATAGAGCGCCTGCAGGCGGCTCATTACCCCGCGTTCGCACCACAGCAGCCAGGTTTTGCTCTGATCGAGGTCGCCAAATTTAGTGCTCAGCTTGTAGAACGGCAGCGAAACGACGTCCACACCTTCCACTTTCAGCGGCTTGTCATCCTGCTCATCCACAGAACGGATATCCAGAATCACGTCGTTCGGGCCGAAACCGCTCACGGTTTCTACTTCCACCACCTCCTGCTGGGTCTGCTGGGCGATTTCACGAATATCGACGTTGTTCGCTTCTTCTACCACCTTATCGAGAATACTGAAGTCGAAATTTTCTTCTTCGGCTTCAATTTTCGCTTTAATGGCTTTCACCGTCGGACTTTTTGAAATCACGCCACAGTATTCCGGCATCGTACGGGCAAAATCTTCCGTACCAATCTGGCGCGCCAGGTTGATAATGTGCTCTTTATCGTAAGAGATCAGCGGGCGCAGGATCAGCGTGTCAGACACGTTATCGATCAAGCGCAAGTTGGTTAGCGTCTGGCTGGATACCTGGCCCAGCGCTTCGCCGGTCACCAGCGCCTGTACGCCGTAACGTTCCGCCACTTTCGACGCCGCGCGTACCATCATACGTTTGAGCACCACGCCCATCTGGCCGTCGTCAACTTTCTCCAGAATCTCGCCGACCACCGGTTCGAAGTTAATCGCCACAAAACGCACGCGATGGGAGCTGCCAAAGCGGTTCCACAGGTAATGCGCCACCTGGCGAACGCCGATTTCATGCGCCGCGCCGCCAAGGTTAAAGAAGCAGTAGTGTACGCGACAGCCGCGACGCATCAGCATATAGCTGGAGACGCCGGAGTCAAAACCGCCGGAGATCAGCGACAGCACATCTTCCTGGGTGCCAATCGGGAAACCGCCAATACCTTCATAACGCCCTTTGATCAGCAGCAGGCGATCATCTTCCACTTCCAGATGCACCGTCACATCCGGGTTAGTGAGCTTCACGCGCGCCGATTCAATATGCTGATTTAATCCGCCGCCAACATAGCGCTCCACTTCAATGGAGCTAAACTCATGCTTACCGCGACGTTTTACCCGCACGCAGAAGGTTTTGCCTTCAAGCTGTTCGCGATACTGCGCCAACGCTTTCTCGAAAATGTCGTGCATATCGGTGAACGGCACATCTTCGACTTCAAGAATATGGTGAATCCCCGGGATGCGGGTCAGCGCGTCGCGAATCGCCAGACGCTGGTTTTCATCTTTGGCGCGAACTTCAATGTTATCCCAGTGACGGACAACCGCGAGGGTCTCATCGTAGTGCTTTAAAACGTTACGGATGTTCCCGGTTAAAATTTTTATAAAGCGCAAACGCACAGATTGGCTTTTGATAGTGATTTCCGGGAACAATTTAATGATAAACTTCATGGCGGCAATGGTTCTTTAGCAAGCTATCTAAGGCTTGTCGTGGAGAAATAGTACAGCAGCCCATACCTACGGCTGCATCCAGGCGCGGAAGTATATCACTATCACGGACATCTTGCGCATTTCCCCTTACCATTGCGCGTTATTTGCTTATCAGTGTGAGTCCGTTACCATAGACTTGTACTGCCATTACAGAGAGTCAAACAGTCATCATGCCGAAGAAAAATGAGGCGCCCGCCAGCTTTGAAACTGCGCTGAGCGAGCTGGAACATATTGTTACCCGCCTGGAAAGCGGCGATTTGCCGCTGGAAGACGCGCTGAATGAATTCGAGCGCGGCGTACAACTGGCGCGTCAGGGGCAGGCAAAACTGCAGCAGGCGGAACAGCGCGTGCAAATTTTGCTGTCTGATAATGAAGAGGCTTCACCTGAGCCTTTTATCGCGGATAATGAGTAAATGGACTTTACGCAGCAGCTACAGGCTTGCGTAACGCAAGCGAATCAGGCGCTGAGCCGTTTTATCGCGCCACTGCCCTTTCAGAACACTCCCGTGGTCGAAGCCATGCAGTATGGCGCATTATTAGGCGGTAAACGCCTGCGGCCATTTCTGGTTTACGCCACCGGTCAAATGTTTGGCGTCAGTACGGCAACGCTGGATGCGCCAGCTGCGGCGGTCGAATGCATTCATGCCTATTCGCTGATCCATGACGACCTGCCAGCAATGGACGATGACGATTTGCGTCGCGGCCTGCCGACTTGCCATATTAAATTTGGCGAAGCCAACGCAATCCTGGCGGGAGACGCGTTGCAGACGCTGGCGTTTGCCATTATCAGCGACGCGCCGATGCCGGAAGTCGCCGATCGCGATCGTATCGCGATGATCGCCGAACTGGCAAACGCCAGCGGTATCGCCGGTATGTGCGGCGGTCAGGCATTGGATCTGGCGGCAGAAGGCCAGCGGATCACTCTGGACGCGCTGGAACGCATTCATCGCCATAAGACCGGCGCGCTCATTCGCGCCGCCGTTAGACTTGGCGCATTGAGCGCGGGCGATAAAGGACGGAATACTCTGCCGATACTTGACCGCTATGCAGAGAGTATCGGCCTTGCCTTCCAGGTTCAGGATGACATTCTGGATGTGGTGGGCGATACTGCAACGTTAGGTAAACGTCAGGGCGCAGACCAGCAGCTTGGCAAAAGTACCTACCCTGCACTTCTGGGTCTTGAGCAAGCCCGGAATAAAGCCCGGGACCTGATAGAGGACGCCCGTCAGTCGTTACATCAGCTGGCCGCGCAATCACTGGACACCTCGGCACTGGAAGCGCTAGCGAACTACATAATCCAGCGTGATAAATAACCCCCATATCCAATGAGCTTGCGATGAGTTTTGATATAGCCAAATACCCTACCCTGGCATTGGTCGACTCCACCCAGGAGTTACGACTGTTACCGAAAGAGAGTCTGCCGAAACTCTGCGACGAGCTACGCCGCTACTTACTCGACAGCGTAAGCCGTTCCAGCGGGCATTTCGCTTCCGGGCTGGGCACGGTAGAACTTACCGTGGCGCTGCATTATGTCTACAACACCCCGTTTGACCAGCTAATCTGGGATGTTGGACACCAGGCTTATCCACATAAAATCCTTACCGGTCGTCGCGACAAAATCGGCACCATTCGCCAGAAAGGCGGTCTGCACCCGTTCCCGTGGCGCGGAGAAAGCGAATACGATGTGCTGAGCGTTGGGCATTCCTCCACCTCCATCAGCGCCGGTATCGGTATTGCCGTGGCGGCGGAGAAAGAAGGCAAAGATCGCCGCACCGTCTGTGTGATTGGCGACGGCGCCATCACCGCCGGTATGGCGTTTGAAGCAATGAATCACGCAGGCGATATCCGGCCCGACATGCTGGTCATTCTGAACGACAATGAAATGTCGATTTCGGAAAACGTCGGCGCGCTCAACAACCATCTGGCGCAGCTACTTTCCGGTAAGCTTTACTCTTCTCTGCGCGAAGGCGGAAAAAAGGTCTTCTCCGGCGTACCGCCAATTAAAGAACTGCTCAAGCGTACCGAAGAACATATTAAAGGCATGGTTGTGCCGGGCACACTGTTCGAAGAGCTGGGCTTTAACTACATCGGGCCGGTCGATGGTCACGATGTCATGGGGCTTATCAGCACATTGAAGAACATGCGCGACCTGAAAGGGCCGCAGTTCCTGCATATCATGACCAAGAAAGGCCGCGGCTATGAGCCCGCGGAAAAAGATCCGATCACTTTCCATGCGGTGCCTAAATTTGATCCCTCCAGCGGATGTTTGCCGAAAAGCAGCGGCGGTCTGCCCGGTTATTCAAAAATCTTCGGTGACTGGCTGTGTGAAACCGCCGCCAAAGACAGCAAGCTGATGGCGATCACCCCGGCAATGCGCGAAGGTTCCGGCATGGTGGAATTTTCACGTAAATTCCCGGATCGCTATTTTGACGTCGCCATCGCCGAGCAGCATGCCGTCACCTTCGCCGCAGGTCTGGCGATTGGCGGCTATAAGCCCGTCGTGGCGATCTACTCTACTTTCCTGCAACGCGCCTACGATCAGGTCATCCATGACGTCGCTATCCAGAAACTGCCGGTCATGTTCGCCATCGATCGCGCCGGTATCGTTGGCGCGGATGGACAAACACACCAGGGCGCGTTCGATCTCTCCTATCTGCGCTGCATCCCGGATATGGTGATCATGACGCCAAGCGACGAAAACGAATGTCGCCAGATGTTATTTACCGGGTATCACTATAACGACGGCCCGACGGCAGTACGTTATCCACGCGGTAATGCGCAGGGCGTGGCGCTAACCCCGCTGGAAAAACTGCCTATTGGTAAAGGCCTTGTGAAGCGTCATGGCGAAAAACTGGCGATTCTGAACTTTGGCACCTTAATGCCTGAGGCGGCGAAAGTCGCCGAAGCGCTGAACGCCACGCTGGTCGACATGCGCTTTGTTAAGCCGCTGGACGACACGTTAATTCTGGAGATGGCCGCGCAGCATGACGCGCTGGTGACGCTGGAAGAAAACGCCATTATGGGCGGCGCTGGCAGCGGCGTAAACGAAGTGCTAATGGCCCATCGTAAACCTGTACCTGTGCTGAATATCGGTCTTCCGGATTTCTTTATCCCGCAAGGAACGCAGGAAGAAGCCCGCGCGGAACTGGGGCTTGACGCCGCAGGCATTGAAGCCAAAATCAAGGCCTGGCTGGCATAATCCCCTCTTTGCTCCTGCTATGCTTGAAGAGTGACGGGTATAACAGGAGCGGAGTCATGCAATACAACACGTTAGGAAATACAGATCTTCGGGTATCCCGCCTTTGTCTGGGCTGTATGACATTCGGCGAGCCGAGTCGCGGCAATCACGCCTGGACGCTTCCCGAAGAGAGCAGCCGTCCCATCATCAAGCGCGCCCTTGAGGGCGGCATTAACTTTTTTGATACCGCCAACAGCTACTCCGACGGCAGCAGCGAAGAGATTGTCGGCCGCGCGCTGCGTGATTTCGCCCGGCGCGACGAGGTGGTGGTAGCGACGAAAGTCTTCCATCGCGTCGGCGATCTGCCGGAAGGATTGTCCCGCGCGCAAATCCTGCGCTCTATTGACGATAGCCTCACCCGTCTGGGAATGGAGTATGTCGATATCCTGCAAATCCACCGCTGGGATTACACCACGCCGATAGAAGAGACTCTGGAAGCGCTAAACGACGTGGTGAAGGCGGGTAAAGCCCGCTATATCGGCGCTTCCTCAATGCACGCCTCACAATTTGCCCAAGCGCTGGCGCTACAAAAACAACACGGCTGGGCGCCGTTTGTCACCATGCAGGATCACTATAACCTGATCTACCGCGAGGAAGAGCGTGAGATGCTACCGCTGTGCTGGCAGGAAGGCGTCGCCGTGATTCCGTGGAGTCCGCTGGCGCGCGGGCGCTTAACTCGCCCCTGGGGAGAAACCACGGCCCGGCTGGTCTCGGATGACGTGGGCAAAAATTTATACGCTGAAAGCGATAAAAATGATGCGCAAATAGCGGAACGGCTGGCTGGCGTCAGCAAGGCGCTTGGCGCAACGCGAGCGCAGGTCGCGCTGGCCTGGCTACTCAGTAAACGAGGCGTCGCCGCGCCGATTATCGGCGCTTCGCGTGAAGAGCAGTTAGATGAGTTGCTGAATGCCGTTGATTTAACGCTCAAACCGGAGCAGATTGCTGAACTCGAAACGCCGTACAAACAGCATCCGGTGGTGGGATTTAAATAATCTGCCATTGCCCGATGGCGCGGCGCTTATCGGGCCTGCGAAATCGACATATTGTTCGGGGATAGGCCGGATAAGGCGTTTACGCCGCCATCCGGCAAACCCTTTAAATAATACCGAGCGGCCAGTGATGACCGATAAAATACAGTATGCCGGCGGATATCACGCCGGCGACGATATCATCGATCATAATTCCCATGCCGCCGTGCACGTTGCGATCAAACCAACGGATCGGCCAGGGTTTCCACATATCCAGAATGCGGAAAATAACGAACCCGGCAGCCACCCACTGCCAGTCCGTCGTCGGCAACGCCATCAGCGTTATCCACATACCGATAAATTCATCCCAGACAATACTGCCGTGGTCGTGTACGCCCATATCTTTCGCCGTCTGATGGCAAAGATAAACGCCAATGCAGATCCCAAACATCACGACCAGCGAATAAAGCTGCCACGGCAGAAACGTCATCAAATACCAGAAGGGGATCGCCGCCAGCGAGCCCATCGTGCCCGGCACCACGGGGCTCAGCCCGCTGCCAAAGCCGGTAGCGAGCAGGTGCCACGGATTGCGCAAATTCAGGCGACTTTTCGCAACATCTTTATGGCGTGGCAAAATGGTCATATCCTTTCCAGTCAAAAGTGACAGGTTCTCCGTCACGCACAAAGGCGATCCCTTCGATATCCGCCGTCATTTGCCCGATACAGGTAAACGGCACGCCCAGATGACCAAGCGCGACATCCAGCGCGCCACGGTTCAGCTCCGGGACGGTAAAGCACAGTTCATAATCTTCGCCGCCGGATAACATCCAGCGAAGCTTTTGTTCGGGATCATTGGCATGTCCCCACAGTTCTTCGGAGTCAGGCAGCGCCTCCAAATCGATTCGCGCGCCGCAGTTGCTGGCTTGCAGAATGTGACCAAGATCGGAGATCAAACCGTCGGAAAGATCGATCGCTGAACTGGCGAGATCGCGTAGCGCCTGCCCTTGTAAAATACGCGGCGTCGGGCGCAGATGGCGTTTGACCAGATAGTCGGCATCCCCCCAGCTTCCCACGCGAAAATCACCCCGTAGAATCGCCAGCCCGGCAGCGCTATCGCCCAACGTGCCAGTAACATAAATCCAGTCGCCCGGTTTTGCGCCAGAACGTTTCAACGCCCGACCGACTGGCACAAGGCCATGAATACCTAGCGTCATCGACAGCGGGCCGCGCGTGGTATCGCCGCCAATGAGCTGCATGTCGTAGTAATCCAGTTGTTCAAACAGGCTGTCGCTGAACGCGGCAAGCCACGCCTCATCGACGTCAGGAAGCGTGAGCGCCAGCGTTAACCATGCCGGATCGGCGCCCATCGCCGCCAGATCGCTTAAATTCACCGCCAGCGCTTTATACGCCAGATCGGCAGGATCGATATCGGGTAAGAAATGGATGCCCGCCACCAGCGTATCGGTACTGATCGCCAGGGTCTGTTTTTCAGGAATATTCAGGAGCGCGCAATCGTCGCCAATACCGGTTTCAACATCAAGACGAGAGCTTTTTACACGGTCAAAATAACGGGCAATCAGGGAAAACTCGCCACATGCCATACGTTATGCCTCAGCAGAAAAAAAGAAAAGGCCGGAGACGGCGGGTATCGATCGCCCGCTATCTTTCCGGCCTGTGAATCACTTTTTGTTGGGACGAATCACCGGAGCTGCTTTATCCAGTACGCCGTTGACGAATTTGTGGCTGTCTTCAGCGCCAAAGGTTTTCGCCAGTTCAATCGCTTCGTTGATGGCCACTTTATAAGGCACATCGCTGCGTTTTGACAGCTCAAACAACGCAATACGCAGCACGGCTTTTTCAACCTGTCCCAGCTCTTCAAGCAGGCGGGACAGATACGGTTTCATTAAACCATCCAGGTACGCGCTGTTAGTCGCCACCCCGGATAGCAGTTCACGGAAATAGAGAACGTCGACGTCTTTTACGTCCTGTTCCGCCAGGAACTGGTATTCAACATCAGCGATGTCGTTCTGGGACAACTGCCAGGAGTAAAGCGCCTGGACGGCACACTCACGGGCGCGGCGACGAGCAGCAGGTTTCACGGAATTCCCCTTACAAAAAATCAGGCCTTAATGGCTTTCAATACATTAATCATTTCAAGCGCGGTCAGCGCAGCTTCTGCGCCTTTATTACCGGCTTTTGTACCAGCACGTTCGATGGCTTGTTCAATACTCTCGGTGGTCAGAACACCAAAGGCTACCGGCACGCCGCTGTCCTGGGCAACGCTTGCCAGGCCATTGCTGGCGCCGCCTGCCACATATTCAAAGTGCGCAGTCCCCCCGCGAATCACGGTTCCCAGCGCAACCACGGCGTCGTATTTACCGCTTTTCGCCAGCGCTTCGGTCGCCAGCGGCAGTTCATAGGCGCCAGGCACCCACACTACGGTAATATTATCATCTTTTACCTGACCAATACGCGTCAGGGCATCAACCGCGCCATCCAGCAGGCTGTCGTTGATAAACTGATTGAAACGCGCAATAGTGATGGCGACACGAGCGTCAGGGGCTGCAACGTTAGCTTTAATAATGTTCATATTCTCTCTTCCAGGGTTCATTTGGCCCCGCAGGGGGGCGGATTTTATCATAATAATTTGAGCGCTGCTCCCCTTTCGACGGGAGAACTCATGCGCTCACCATATGCAGGCAAACATCCGGGCCGACATGACGTATTTCGCTGAAGGTAAATTGCGGCGCGTCGGCGAGCTTCTCAAGCCCCGGCAATTCGCATAATCCCCGCGCCTGGGTTCCCAACAATTTAGGCGCGACATAGACAATCAGTTCATCCACCAGCCCGGCTTGCAGCAACGCGCCCGCCAGTCCCGGTCCGGCTTCAACCCATATGCTATTAATCTGCTGCCTGCCTAACTGCATCATCAGCACAACCAGATCCAAATGTCCGTTGTGCGCCGGCACGCTGATAGTACGAACCGAATCGGGCCACGCGCGGCTATCTTCCTGGGTACGCGCAATCCACGTTTCGCCAGGCTGCTGCACAATACGATGCGCAGGCGTTACCCGGTTTTGGCTGTCGATAACAATTCGCACCGGCTGGCGCAGATTTTCCTGCGGGTAAGACGCCTGCGTAGAGGCGTCTAACTCCGCCCAACGCACCGTCAAGGCCGGATCGTCAGCCAATACCGTCGCGCTACTGGTTAAGATAGCGTGACTTTGCGCACGCAAGCGCTGAACGTCGCGCCGGGCCTGCGGCGAGGTGATCCACTGGCTTTCGCCGCTGGCCATCGCCGTCCGTCCGTCGACGGAGGCGCCCAGTTTAAGCTGAAGATAAGGGAATCCGGTACGCATCCGTTTGAGGAAGCCTTTATTGAGCGCCTCCGCTTCACTCATCATTAACCCGTGGCTGACCGCAATACCCGCCTGTTGCAGGCGATACAGTCCGCGCCCGGCGACCTGTGGGTTCGGGTCCTGCATCGCGGCGACCACGCGCGCGACGCCAGCCGCAATCAGCGCATCGCAACATGGCGGCGTTCGCCCATGATGGCTACAGGGTTCAAGCGTGACATAGGCGGTTGCGCCTTTGGCTTTTGCGCCCGCCATCCGCAGCGCATGGACCTCGGCGTGCGGCTCTCCGGCGCGCTGGTGATAACCTTCGCCGACGATGTCGCCATTGTTAACAATGACACAGCCGACATTAGGGTTCGGGTGAGTGGTGAAACGTCCACGCTGCGCCAGTTTGAGCGCTCGCGCCATGTAAAACTCATCCTGCATGGCTTAGTCCTGTAGGCGAGCGATTTCTTCGCCAAAGTCTTTGATATCTTCGAAACTGCGATAGACGGAGGCAAAGCGAATATACGCGACTTTATCGAGTTTTTTCAGCTGCTCCATGACCAGGTTGCCAATCATCTTGCTGGGAACTTCACGCTCCCCAGTGGCACGTAATTGTGACTTAATATGGTTCAATGCCATTTCAACATCATCTGCGCTGACGGGTCTTTTTTCCAGCGCTCTCAACATGCCGCTACGCAGCTTATCCTCATTAAAGGGTTCGCGCACATCGTTGCTTTTTATCACGCGCGGCATGACCAGTTCAGCCACTTCAAAGGTCGTAAAGCGTTCATTACACACCAGACACTGCCGACGGCGGCGCACGGACGAGCCCTCGCCTACAAGACGAGAGTCAATGACTTTGGTATCTACGGCGAAACAAAATGGGCAATGCATACGGCGTCCTGACCAGATGATTTAGAAAACACTATTTTACCCTGAACTGGCGCGACAACAAAGGCGGAGCGCTTTTGAGATAAAGGATCGGTGCCTTTGTGCGTATAGCGCACTACCATTACGCTATCGGACCACGAAGGAAATCATCGACATGACAAGACGTTACCTAAGAATTCTCCTGGTGGGAAGTCTCTTGAGCCTGACCGCCTGCGCGCCGCAGAGCGAAGTTCGCCAGATGCATCAAAGCATTAGCACCCTGAATAAAGAGATGACCCAACTGAATCAGGAAACGGTAAAAATTACCCAACAAAATAAGCTGAATGCGGAGTCAACCCGCGGCGTCTATTTGTTGCCTGGCGCCAATACGCCTGCCCGGCTGGAGAGCCAGATCGGTACGCTACGTATGACATTGCTGGAAATTACGCCTGTCGCAGACGGCGCTCACGCAACGTTACACATTCAGGGCGAGTCCCGCGATCCGCTGCCGGCATTCAGCGCTACCGTAGAGTACGGGCAACTTCAGGGCACTACGGAGAACTATCAGGAGGTGAATGCACAGAGCCTTCTGGTAAATGCCCCTGCCAGCTTGCTGGCGCCCAGTGATGTCAATATTTCGTTACCGTTGAAGGGGATCACACCGGCGCAGTTAGGCTTCATTCGCATCCATGATATTCAGCCTGTTAATCAATAAACGTTCTGGCGGAGCGTTTTGTGCGTTCCGCAACATCCCCCGCGCGACTTTTGTTGCCCTACTGACATTTCCGTCATTTATGACATGGATTGGTAATATTCATGAAAGATAGTACTGTCGCCGCGTCTAAAATGCGCAAACGTGAACGCAATCGATTACGTAAATGATAGATATGTGAAACAAGACATATTTTTGTGAGCAATGATTTTTATAATAGGCTCCGCAGAAACACGAAATATTTAGAAACGCAAATTGCGTTCTTTTCACTCCCGCAAGGGATTTCAAACAGTGGCATACATATGAAAAAAACTTTACTCGCAGTCAGCGCAGCGCTGGCGCTCACCTCATCTTTTACTGCTAACGCAGCAGAAAATGATCAGCCGCAGTATTTGTCCGACTGGTGGCACCAGAGCGTAAACGTGGTAGGCAGCTACCATACCCGTTTCTCGCCGAAATTGAACAACGACGTCTATCTGGAATATGAAGCATTTGCCAAAAAAGACTGGTTTGATTTCTACGGCTATATCGATATTCCCAAAACCTTTGATTGGGGTAACGGCAACGATAAAGGTATCTGGTCCGACGGTTCTCCGCTGTTCATGGAAATCGAACCGCGTTTCTCGATTGATAAGCTGACCGGCGCAGACCTGAGCTTCGGCCCGTTTAAAGAGTGGTATTTCGCCAACAACTACATCTACGATATGGGCGATAACAAAGCCAGCCGCCAGAGCACATGGTATATGGGTCTGGGGACCGATATCGACACAGGCCTGCCGATGGGTCTGTCGCTGAACGTGTATGCGAAATATCAGTGGCAAAACTACGGCGCGTCCAATGAAAACGAATGGGACGGCTACCGTTTCAAAGTGAAATACTTCGTCCCCATCACCGATCTGTGGGGCGGTAAACTGAGCTATATCGGCTTTACCAACTTTGACTGGGGATCTGATTTAGGCGACGATCCGAACCGTACCAGCAACTCCATCGCTTCCAGCCATATCCTGGCGCTGAACTACGATCACTGGCACTACTCGGTCGTTGCGCGTTACTTCCATAACGGCGGACAGTGGCAGAATGGCGCAAAACTGAACTGGGGCGACGGCGATTTCAGCGCGAAATCTACCGGCTGGGGCGGCTACCTGGTCGTGGGTTACAACTTCTAAACCTGCAAAAAAGGCCAGAGGTCGTCTTCTGGCCCGTTTCGGGCGCATGCTGCCATGCGGCGGCGAGTCGCGCCCACTTCACATTACTTCCGGCGATGCCACCAGCCTAAAAACAGACCTGTCGCAATCCCGACCAGCGTTGGTGCCGCCAGATCGTGCCAGATAGTAATGCTCAACTCTGTGAGCGTCATATTGCCGCCTTTGTTGCAATGGCAACGGTTCGCGGCTATCCTCAACTTGTCTAGGGTCAAGTTAGCCCCCGTAATGTTGCCGGTGAATACCGAACAATGTGCGGGGGTTTTCTCTTTCCAGCGACAAGGCCACCGGGGATCAAGCCCCCGCAACATTGCGCCTCACCGGGTTGCCCCGGCTTACCGCTGATTCTACTCTGCTCGCCAGTATCGGCAGGACTTAAAAACAAAAAAATCCCAACCTTGCGATCGGGATTCCAGTGACAATGTATGCGTTACAGGACGTTTGGGGCTGGCGACAAACTCCGGGGCTGAAAAAATGTCGGATTGCATCCGATCTACGAAAACCAATAGTTCATTTATATTGCGGATTCCGTTGGGTGGAGCGAAGCGTAACCTAACATTCAACAGCACCAACAACTTTGTCAGCAGCCTGCTTATTTCTTTTTGTTCATCATCGCTTTCAGATCGGCAAACGGGTTATAAGTCGCCTCGCCGACATCTTTTTGCGCATCTTCCCCGGCAATGACCGTCGAACCGTACTGATCGGCTTCGGTATATTTAGAATGCTCATGATCGTGGCAGTAGAGGCACAATAGCTCCCAGTTGCTGCCGTCTTCCGGATTATTGGTGTGGTCATGATCGATATGATGCACCGTCAGCTCACGCAGATTTGAATACACAAACTCACGGGAACAACGTCCGCATACCCACGGAAACAGCTTCAGCGCTTTTTCACGATAGCCGCTTTCCAGGCGCGCATAGTTTTTGGGGATGATAGCCATAATCAACAGGTACCTGAATAATACAAAGGGTTATGCGCAGTTTCCCGCGAAGCCGGGCTTTTAGCAATGATTCTGTGCAACTTATATATCCAGGTAAGGAAGGCTATTTCAGGCAAACTGATGACCAATCAACCCGTTTTACAAGCGTTGGAGTTATCGCTATCACATCTTACGGCATTTTTTCGTGCTCAACTTTACGCAAAAAATCACGCAAAGAACGGTCGATTGTTTCACGAAATCGCCGGTTAAGCGGAGTAATTTGTAAACAGCGATCGAGGCGAAAACACCGATAGTCTTCCCGTCTCTCACACCAGGCAACCAGTAGCCAGTGCTCTCCCCAGAAAAACAATCCCAGAGGTTGTATATCCCGCGAAGAGAGATGCCCCGCTTCATCACGATAATGTAGCGCCAACACCTGCTGCGCCGAAACGGCCTGATGGATAAGATCAAACGCGCTGCGCGAATGTGGAGATGTACCCAAATCCGGAGCGTAAATCCGTGTCTGCTCCGCTTTACGACGGCTCTCTTCCGGTAAAATAGCCAACACTTTTTCCTGGGCGGATTCAAGCTCGCGCGATAGCGAATCGCCGCCCCAGGTTTTCAATAACCGTATAGCCACCATCAGTGCTTCCGATTCACGATGGGTAAGCATCAAGGGCGGCAGATCAAAACCCGCCATTAAACGGTATCCGCTCCCCGCTTCACCTTCGACAGGCACACCGGATAACGACAGATCGCGAATATCGCGATAAATCGTCCGTTCAGAAACCGCAAGCCGCTGTGCCAACAGCGCTGCCGTCGTCAGTCGTCTACCCCGCAAAATTTGCACGATCTGAAACAAACGGTCAGCGCGTCTGGTCATATTGACTCTCTACATTTAGCAAATATCACGCAGGTTGATGTAAACCTATTCGGTTACCTTCGCTGTCAATAAACAACGCGATGGTTCCAATGTCATCTCCGGGAACCATGGGTTCCAGAACACACTTGCCACCAGCAAGGACGACACGTTCAATCGAGGCTAACAAATCGGCGGTATGCAGATAAATAACGACTCCCTGCGCAACTGGAGCGACATCATCCTGCTTTATCAGCGCTCCGCCGGGTCCGGGTTCAGCATACGGGAATACGGCCAGGTCCGCCCCATCCATGGTTTCCCGACGTAACGATATCTGCATCACTTGCTCATAAAAGGCGATTGCACGCGCCATATCAGTAACTGGAATTTCAAACCAGTTAATCAAGTTTTTCATACATCCTCCTGCGTGTGTGGATTAATTCATGAGGAGTGTATGACAGGGCTCCTGACAGCATACTGTCAGTAATGTTTATCGTCATGGTACATAAAAAAAATCCCGATCGTATGACCGGGATTCAGATAACACTTAAATACGTGTTTACGGCAGAATGGACGGCTGATCCGCCCCTTCTTTTTCGACTTTCTGCTGCAGCATATGCTCGCGCTTCATACCGAGTTTCAGCGCCAGCGCCGATGCGACATAGATAGAAGATGCCGTACCAATAGAGACACCGATCAGCATCGTCAGCGAGAAGCCTTCCAGTACCGGACCGCCGAAGAGGTACAGCATCAGAATTACCACTAACGTCGTACCGGAGGTAATCAACGTACGGTGTAGCGTCTGGGTCAGCGACACGTTAAAGATTTCGTAAGGCGTCCCGCGACGGATTTTGCGGAAGTTTTCACGAATACGGTCGGAGACCACGATACTGTCGTTCAGCGAGTAACCGATCACCGACATCAACGATGCCACAATGGTCAGGTCAATCTCGATATGGAAAAGCGACAGTATCCCCAGCGTAATGATCACGTCGTGCGCCAGCGCGATGACCACCCCTGCCGCCAGTCGCCACTCAAAGCGGAAACCGACATAAACGAGGATAGAGATCAACGCCACCAGCAGCGCCATAGCGCCGGTTTGCGCCAGATCGGCGCCCACGCTTGGCCCCACGAATTCAATACGCTTCACGGCCGCGTTCTGGTTGGTGGCTTCATTAATGATCGTCACCACTTTGCTACCCAGTACCTGACCGCCGGTTTCACCTTCGGTTGGCGGCATACGCACCATAATGTCGTGACTGCTGCCAAAGTTCTTCAACTGCGGCTCTTCATAGCCCGCTTTTTGCAGCGCTTCGCGCATCACGTCCATTTCAGCCGGTTTTTCCAGCGTGATTTCAATTACCGTACCACCGGTGAAATCCAGCCCCCAGTTAAACCCGCGTACGCCCATAATGACAATGGCCGCGATCAGCAACAGCCCGGAGATGCCGAATGCCCAGAAGTCCCAGCGCATAAAGTCATAGACTTTACGGCCGTGGTTTAGTTGTTCAACAGTGTATTCCTGTGCCACATCGCACTCCTCAGATTGACAGCTTAGTGACGCGCTTGCCGCCATATAGCAGGTTTACGATAGCACGCGTACCGATAATCGCGGTAAACATCGACGTCGCCACACCGATACCGGTCGTAATCGCGAACCCTTTAATTGCCCCGGTACCAACGGCATACAGAATGATGACTTTAATCAGCGTCGTGATGTTCGCATCGAAGATGGAACTGAACGCGCCGGCATAGCCTTCGTTTATCGCCTGCTGTACCGTGCGGCCATTACTCAACTCTTCTTTGATACGTTCGTTAATCAGAACGTTGGCGTCGACCGCCACCGCAAGGGTTAACACGATACCCGCAATCCCCGGCATACTGAGCGTTGCCCCCGGCAACAGCGACATGATACCGACAATCAACACCAGGTTAGCCACTAACGCGCTGGTCGCAATCAGACCAAACTTCTTATAGAAGAAGATCATGAACAGGATGGAGACCACCAGACCGGCCAGACAGGCTTCCAGGCCCTGCTTGATGTTCTGCATACCCAGAGTCGGGCCAATGGTGCGCTCTTCAACGATCTGAATCGGCGCAATCAGGGCGCCCGCACGCAACAACAACGAGAGCTGACGCGCTTCGTTCGGGTTGCTGATACCAGTAATACGGAAGCTGTTACCCAGCCGGGACTGGATGTTGGCAATGTTAATCACTTCTTCCTGTTTCACCAGTACGGCGCGACCGTTAGCGTCTTTCTTACCGCTGTCTTTATACTCCACAAACAGGGTCGCCATCGGTTTGCCGATATTGTCCTTAGTGAAGTTAGACATGATATTGCCGCCTGCGCTATCCAGCGAGATGTTAACCTGCGGTTGGTTATATTCATCCTGGCTGGACGTCGAGTCGGTGATATGGTCGCCGGTGAGGATCACGCGTTTGTACAATACCACCGGCTGACCTTCGCGGGTCTGTTTCACTTCGGAATCACCCGGTACGCGCCCGGCAGCAGCGGCGGCCTGGTCAACGTTGGTATTCACCAGACGGAATTCCAGCGTCGCGGTCGCGCCGAGAATTTCTTTCGCGCGAGCGGTATCCTGGATACCCGGCAGCTCAACCACAATACGGTCTGCGCCCTGGCGTTGTACGACAGGCTCCGCGACGCCCAGTTGGTTAACACGGTTACGCAGAATATTAATGTTCTGCTGAACGGCGTATTCACGCGCTTCGCTCAGGCGCGCATCGGTCATTACCGCGCGAAGTTGATTGCCGCTCTGGCTGGAAATCACCAGGTCACGATGACGCGGCGTCAGATAGGCGATCGCCTCATCACGCGCTTTGCTGTCACGGAACGTGATGCTCAACCCATAATTATTTTCTTTACGAACGGTGGTATAAGGAATGCCTTTTTCACGCAGATCGCTGCGCAGGCTATCGATATTTTGTTCCTGGAGTTTACCTAACGCGGTATCCATATCCACTTCCATCAGGAAGTGAACGCCGCCGCGCAGATCAAGACCGAGCTTCATCGGATCGGCGTGAATAGCCGCCAACCAGCGCGGCGTAGCCGGCGCAAGGTTAAGCGCCACGACATATTTATCCCCCAGCACGCTCATCAGCGCTTCACGGGCGCGTAGCTGGGTATCGGTGGTGTCGAAGCGCGCAAGAATAGCGCCCTCTTCCAGTGCCACAGACTTAGCGGGAATTTTTTCTTCTTGTAACGTTTTCTGGACCTGGATCAGCGTTTGCTCACTGGCGGCGACGCCGCGCACGCCAGTGATTTGAACAGCCGGATCCTCACCATACAGGTTGGGAAGTGCGTAAAGCAGGCCGACGATAATCACGACGACCAGCATGATGTACTTCCACAAAGGATAACGGTTTAACACGGCAGTTCCCTTTGGGAAAACGAAATATTACAGCGCCTTCATGGTGCCTTTCGGCAGAACGGCAGCTACGAAGTCACGTTTGATAACCACTTCCGTGGTGTCATTCAGCGCGATGGCAATGTAGCCGGCTTCCGCTACTTTGGTCACTCGACCGACCAGACCGCCATTCGTCAGAACTTCATCACCTTTCGCAATGGAGTCCATCAGCTTTTTGTGCTCTTTGGTGCGCTTCTGCTGCGGGCGCAGGATCATGAAATAGAAAATCAGACCAAACACCACCAGCATTAAAATCAGAGACATCGGGCTGCCCTGCGCTGGAGCACCTGTTGCCGCTACCGCATCAGAAATAAAAAAGCTCATTCAAATTCCCTCATTATTAAAATTAATCAACGTTCAAAGGTGGAACGGGTCGCCCCTGACGTTGGTAAAACTCGGTTACGAAGCTCTCTAATTTACCCTCTTCAATAGCCTTGCGTAAACCCGCCATCAAACGCTGGTAGTAACGCAAGTTATGAATGGTATTGAGACGCGCACCTAATATTTCGTTGCAACGGTCGAGATGATGCAAGTAAGCGCGTGAATAATTGCGACAGGTGTAGCAATCGCACTCGGCGTCAAGCGGGCTGGTGTCGCTTTTATGCTTTGCATTACGAATCTTCACCACGCCGTCGGTCACAAACAGATGACCATTACGGGCATTTCGCGTTGGCATGACACAGTCAAACATATCAATACCGCGACGCACCCCTTCCACCAGATCTTCCGGTTTACCCACGCCCATCAGGTAACGCGGTTTGTCAGCCGGGATCTGCGGGCAAACGTGCTCCAGAATGCGGTGCATATCTGCTTTCGGCTCACCGACAGCCAAACCGCCGACAGCGTAGCCATCAAAGCCAATCTCTACCAGACCTTTCACCGAGATATCGCGTAAATCTTCGTAAACGCTGCCCTGAATGATGCCAAAAAGCGCATTCTTATTGCCAAGGCTATCAAAACGGTCGCGGCTACGCTTCGCCCAACGCAACGACATCTCCATCGAGCGTTTCGCATAGTCCCAGTCTGCCGGGTACGGCGTACATTCATCAAAGATCATCACGATATCGGAACCGAGATCGTACTGGATCTCCATCGACTTTTCCGGATCGAGGAAAATCGGATCACCGTTGATCGGGTTACGGAAGTGCACGCCTTGCTCGGTAATCTTACGAATATCGCCGAGGCTGAAGACCTGGAAGCCGCCGGAATCGGTGAGAATCGGCCCTTTCCACTGCATAAAATCGTGCAGATCGCCATGCAGCTTCATGATCTCCTGACCCGGGCGCAGCCACAGGTGGAAAGTGTTGCCGAGAATAATCTGCGCGCCGGTCGCTTCCACTTCTTCCGGCGTCATGCCTTTCACGGTACCGTAAGTACCCACAGGCATAAAAGCAGGCGTTTCCACTATGCCACGATCAAACACCAGACGACCGCGACGCGCGCGACCATCGGTGGTATCTAACTCAAATTTCATTATCACTCCTGCGTCAGAAAAACAGTCCGACGTTTAACGACTCGCTACGGAATGATTCCATAGCTAATAAATTCCCGAAGGCGTCATCGGCGCAGCCAGTTTGGGGTCGACCAGCGCACAGCCACCGGAGCGTACACGCAGTACGTGAGGATGGCGAGCACTGCCCGGCGTCAAAATGGCAAGTGAGATAGCCTTCTTACGGACGCTCAGAAATAGCCTGCGGATTGTACGTGATAAACATCGCGTCCCCGTAGCTAAAAAAGCGATATTTTTGTTCTACCGCAGTCTTATAGGCATTCATGGTGTGTTGATAACCGGCAAATGCGGAAACCAGCATAATCAACGTCGATTCCGGCAGATGAAAGTTGGTGATCAGCGCATCAATCACTTTGTATTGATAACCTGGATAAATAAAGATTTGCGTATCGCCGAAGAACGGCTCTATCAAATCGTTTTTTGCCGCCTGTGCCGCGCTCTCCAGTGAGCGTACCGAGGTGGTGCCGACAGCGATAACCCGGTTGCCACGCGCTTTCGCCGCCAGCACCGCGTCGACCACCTCCTGCGGCACCTCAGCATATTCGGAGTGCATGATGTGATCTTCAATGGTATCGACACGCACTGGCTGGAAAGTGCCCGCGCCTACGTGTAGCGTAACAAACGCCATTTCGATACCTTTCTCACGAAGCGCCGCCAGCAGCGGCTCATCAAAGTGCAGCCCCGCGGTCGGCGCGGCGACGGCGCCCGGTTTTTCACTGTAGACCGTCTGGTACAGTTCGCGGTCGGCGTCCTCGTCCGGGCGGTCGATGTACGGCGGCAACGGCATATGGCCGATGGCGTTAAGAATATCCAGCACCGGACGCGGGTCATTAAACTCAACTTCAAACAGAGCGCCGTGACGCGCGGTCATGGTCGCGTGGATACTTTCGTCGTCGCCCAGTAGCAGTTCCGTGCCCGGTTTTGGCGCTTTAGAAGCGCGAATATGCGCCAGGATGCGTTTATCATCGAGCATACGTTCGACCAGCACTTCTATCTTGCCGCCGCTGGCTTTACGGCCAAAGAGCCGCGCCGGGATCACGCGGGTATTATTGAAGACCAGCAAATCGCCAGGGTTGAGCTTATCGAGCAGATCGGTGAAAGTACCGTGCGTCAGCGCGCCCGTCGGCCCCTCTAATGACAGCAAACGGCAGCGACTGCGTTCCGGCTGTGGGTAGTGGGCAATCAGGGATTCGGGTAGTTCAAAGGAAAAATCGGTAACGCGCATGACTCTGACTCAGACTAAAATAAGAGGCGGGTAGTCTAGTGCCGGGGCGTTCCCGCTGCAACCGTTACCCGCTTTTTGGACAGAGAATCAATAATGAATTTTCTTGCTCACCTGCATCTGGCGCACCTTGCCGACAGCTCGCTTTCCGGTAATCTTCTGGCCGATTTTGTCCGCGGTAACCCGGCAACGCATTATCCTCCTGACGTGGTAGAGGGTATTTATATGCATCGGCGTATTGACGTCATGACCGACAACCTGCCGGAAGTTCGTGAGGCGCGAGAGTGGTTCCGCCATGAAACGCGGCGCGTGGCGCCCATTACGCTGGACGTCATGTGGGATCATTTTTTATCGCGCCACTGGACGCAAATCTCCCCTGATTTTCCACTTCAGGCGTTTGTCGCCTACGCCCATGCGCAGGTCGCGACGATTCTGCCCGACTCCCCGCCGCGCTTTGTCAACCTGAATGATTATCTTTGGTCAGAAAAATGGTTAGAGCGGTATCGCGATATGGATTTCATTCAAAACGTGCTGAATGGCATGGCGAATCGCCGTCCCCGGCTGGATGCCTTGCGTGATTCCTGGTACGATCTGGACGCGCACTACGACGCGTTAGAAGAGCGCTTCTGGCATTTTTATCCGCGTATGATGGCACAGGCCGCCCGCAAAGCGCTGTGACGGCCTGATAGCGAGGGCGTGCGTCAGATCCGCCGTTGGCAGAAAGATCGTTCGCTGTCATAAAAGGGTCATCATTACGATTTATAATGACCTGATCGATAGTCAAAAGCTGTCTCATTGATTGTCAAGACCGCATTGTTTTGTCGCTTCGCCCTCCCTATACTGCCCGCGTTGCGTTCTAAAACCCTTAATATTGCAGGAGAATTATTATGGTACTGGTTACTCGTCAGGCCCCGGATTTCACCGCTGCGGCGGTACTGGGTAGCGGTGAGATTGTTGATAAATTCAACTTCAAACAGCATACCAATGGTAAAACGACCGTTCTGTTCTTCTGGCCGATGGACTTCACTTTTGTTTGCCCGTCTGAGCTGATCGCCTTTGATAAACGTTATGAAGAATTCCAGAAGCGCGGCGTTGAAGTGGTCGGCGTTTCTTTCGACTCTGAGTTCGTTCACAACGCATGGCGTAACACCCCTGTCGATAAAGGCGGCATTGGCCCGGTGAAATACGCAATGGTCGCCGACGTGAAGCGTGAAATTCAGAAAGCTTACGGTATCGAACACCCGGACGAAGGCGTTGCGCTGCGCGGCTCTTTCCTGATTGACGCTAACGGTATTGTTCGCCACCAGGTCGTAAACGATCTGCCGCTGGGTCGTAACATCGACGAAATGCTGCGTATGGTCGACGCTCTGCAGTTCCACGAAGAGCACGGCGATGTCTGCCCGGCGCAGTGGGAAAAAGGCAAAGAAGGCATGAACGCCTCTCCGGACGGCGTGGCTAAATACCTGGCTGAGAACATTTCCAGCCTGTAAGTCAGTGCATTGATAAAAGGCTCGCGAATGCGAGCCTTTTTTATGCGTGAGGTGTTACGAACCACCTCGCCTCAACGATTCATCCATACGGTCGCGGAAATCGCGGGTAAACTAAGTCTTCCCTCGCGGATGTCACCGCTTCCCGTTTTACATTGCCATCCGACCACGTTCAGCAACGGCAACGCTTCCAGCGCCACTTCACAGGCCTCGCCCCGGTTAATCGCCACCAGCGCCCGCTGCTGCTGATAAACTCGCACGAATACCACTACGTCACCTTCGGCATACAGCGCCTGGCATCCGCCACGACGCAGCGCCAGACTGCTCTGGCGCAGTTTCGCCATACGCTGGTACAGCGCCAGCAAGTTGCCGTCCTGCTTGCGTTCATCCCATGGGAACGGTTTGCGGCACATGGGGTCATTTGCGCCGTCCACGCCGACTTCATCGCCGTAATAAATACATGGCACGCCGGGCCAGGTAAACAGCCAGACCACCGCCAGCGGCAGGCGCGCCGCGTCTTTACCCAGCAGAGTTTTAAAGCGCGCAGTATCATGGCTGTCGAGTTGATTAAACATGCGCAGTTGTTGCTGATGTGACAGCCCGGCGCGGTAGTTATCCATCCACGCGATACAGGTCCGGGCATCAATATGCTGTGGTTCGTAAGCGATATCAGTATTGGCGAGAAATCCCCATAGCGGGAAGGTGAAGCCGCGATAATTCATGGCGGCATCTTCCGCATCGGCCTGTAGCCACTGCCGCGCATCGCCGAAATGTTCCCCCACAATATAGGCTTCGGGCTGCGCCTCTTTTGCCGCCCGGGTAATACCGGCGACGTGCTGCAAATTATGACGCGCCCCGCCCGCCTCGCCCAACATATGTACGACATCCAGCCGCCAGCCGTCCATATTCCACGGTGCCTTTAGCCAGTGACGAACGATACTGTCCTCACCGCGATAGATCTCATCCACCAGCGTTTCTGATTGATAATCGAGTTTCGGCAGGCTCGGATAACCCAGCCAGTCCAGCGCCACGCCTTGTGGTGAAAAGGAGTACCAGTCGCGCCACGGCGAGTCCGGGTGATGGCACGCGCCGCCAGTGCTGCGGTTATGCCTGTCAAACCACGCATGCGAGTCGCCACTATGATTAAACACGCCATCCAGCACCAGCCTCATGCCCTGCGCCTGGGTTTCACGCCGCAGGCGTAGCAGCGCCCGATCGCCGCCAAATTGCGGATCGACATGGCGATAATCTTCCGTATCGTACTTATGGACGCTCGGCGCGGTAAATACCGGATTCAGATATAGCGCTGTGACGCCCAGTTTTTTCAGATACGGCAGCTTCTCACAAATGCCATTCAGACAGCCGCCGTAAAAGGTGGAACCGCCCGCCTGGGGGGTGAGCGGTTCATCCCACTCTTTACGCACGATGTCGTGACCGGCAGCATGGTGGTAATACACCTTATCCTGCCCAGCTTCACGAGACTGGCTGCGGGCAAAACGATCCGGGAAGATCTGATAAAAAATTTGATCGGCGACCCACTGCGGGCCGCTATCCGGCACATCAACCGCAAATTGTTCCAGACGCGCAGGCGGAAAACGGCTAAATCCCTGTGGCGTAAACCAAAGCTGGCGGTCATGCCAAAGCAATTTAAAGCTGTAACGGCGACGGGGTTGCCCTAACGCGATATTGAGCGTCGCTCGCCACGCCGTCACGCCCGGCTGCGGCTGGCGGCGCTGTTTGCGCATCGCCAGTGAGATTTCTTCATTATCGAATTCTGAGCGCAACGTCACGCGAGACGGCGGATTTTCTCCGCTCAGCCACAGCGTAATGGTTAATTTATCTTTATGTTGCTTCACAAATGGGGCAACCGGTAAGTGCCAGGCATTCAACATCTCGTATCCCCTCTACTGAAAATGGGGCCACCTTGCCACAGAGATTTAAAGGATAACTCATCATCCAGGGGTTTATTAGGGGAGGAGACTCCAGGAGGAGAAACGGCTCCGCTTATCCGGCCTACCATTGTCTGCAGACCGGATAAGGCAGAGAAAAACGACTACGCCTGCGCCAATTGACGGTCGCGACGGCGTTTAAACATCCAGCCAATCAACAGCAGAACTATCCAGGCGAAGCCCACATACAGTGAGATGCGGGTATCCGGATGGTAGCCGATAAGCGCAATAATGAAGACCAGGAAAATCAGACCCGCTATCGTCGTTACGACACCGCCCGGCACCTTAAACTTCAGCGCTTTTACCTCTTCCGGCGGTAAACGACGGCGGAAGGCGATTTGTGACAGCAGGATCATGATCCATACCCATACCGTCGCAAACGTCGCCAGCGAGGCAATCACCAGGAAGACGTTTTCCGGCATGATGTAGTTCAGGTAAACCGCAAACAGCAGCGCAATCGTCATCACCAGCACAGTAACCCACGGAATACCACGGCGTGACGTTTTGGCAAAGACTTTCGGCGCGCTCCCCTGCTCCGCCATACCATGCAGCATACGGCCTACGCCAAACACATCGGAGTTGATAGCGGAAAGCGAGGCGGTCAATACCACAAAGTTCAGAATGCTGGCGGCAAAGGTAATCCCCATATGCTGGAACGTCAGCACAAATGGGCTGCCGTTTGTGCCGACCTGATTCCACGGATAGATAGACATAATGACGAACAGCGTGCCGACATAAAATACCAGGATACGCATCGGTACTGAGTTAATGGCGCGCGGAATGGATTTCTCCGGGTCTTTCGCTTCCCCGGCGGTGATACCGATAATCTCAATCCCGCCGTAAGCGAACATCACCATTTGCAGCGACATGATCATTCCCAGCCAGCCATTGCTGAAGAAGCCGCCGTTGCTCCACAGGTTATGAATGCCGGTCGGCTGCCCGCCGTTGCCAATTCCCCACACAATGATGCCGATACCCGCGACAATCATGATAATAATGGTGGCGACTTTGAAGAAGGAGAACCAAAACTCCAGCTCGCCGAACACCTTGACGCTCATCAGGTTGATGGCGCAAATGATCAGCACCACGCTAAGTACCCAAATCCAGTGCGGCACGGCGGGGAACCAGACTCCCATGTAAATGCCGAACGCGGTCACGTCGGCAATGGCGACGATCAGGATCTCAAAACAGTAGGTCCAGCCGGTAATGTAGCCCGCAAGCGGGCCGAGGTTTTCCTGCGCATAGCGCGAAAATGAGCTGGCGGCAGGGTTGTGAACGGACATTTCCCCCAATGCGCGCATAATGATATATGCCGCGACCCCGCCAATAATATAGGCCAACAGCACGCTCGGCCCCGCCATTTTGATGGCGTCCGCCGAGCCGTAAAACAGGCCGGTGCCGATTGCCGAACCTAATGCCATAAAGCGAATGTGCCGGGTGCTCAGCCCACGCTTTAGCTTATTATTGCTTTCCATCAATTTCTGACCTATCAACACAATAAAAAACCACGGGGCGTTAAGCCCCGTGGTGTACACATATGTCAGCGATTTTAGTGAGCGCTGGAGGTCACCTGCCGACCCGCCGCGCGATCCCAGATAATCGCCAGGATCACCATCACCACCGTTGGCATCAACCACGCCAGTCCCTGTTCCGCCAGCGGCAAACGCTGACTCCAGGCTGGCAGCATATCGCCAAAGGCAGATGCTTTGATGCCGTCAAGGATACCAAAAAGCAGACTGATAAACATGGCCGGCGCGATGATGCGGGTGGAATTATGCCACCATGAGCGGGTAAAACTTAATACAACCAGTGCGATACACGGCGGATAGATAGCCGTCAGCACCGGAATGGAAATTTGAATCAGATGGCTCAGTCCGAGGTTTGACACCACCATAGAGAAGCCGCCGAGAATAAAGACCAGCGTGCGGTAAGACAGCGGAATATACTGCGCGAAAAACTCAGCGCAGGCGCAGGTCAGCCCCACCGCCGTCACCAGACACGCGATAAAGATCAGCGCCGCCAGCAGGAAGCTTCCCGCGCCGCCAAAGGTATGCTGAACGTAGGCATGAAGAATCGCCGCGCCGTTCGCTGACTGATCGACCAGCGTCGCGCTATCAGAACCTAAGCGGAACAAGGCAAGGTAAAGCAGCGTCAGCCCCACGCCCGCCATCAGGCCGGCCCAGACCGTGTAACGCGTCAACAGGCGCGCTTCGGTCACGCCGCGAGAACGCGCCGCGTTCACAATAACGATACCAAACACCATCGCGCCCAGCGTATCCATCGTCAGATAGCCGTTCACAAATCCGTTAGAAAAGGCCGCATTCTGATAAGCGTCCAGGGCGTTGCTGATTGGACCGGCAGGCCAAACGATAGCCGCGACGGAAAGGATGACCAGCGCAATAATTTTCAACGGCGCCAGGAAATTCCCTACCGAATCCAGCAGCTTACCCGGATAGAGGGAAACCAGAATAACGATAGCGAAATAGACCACGCTGTAAATCAGCAACGGCATTGCAGAATCGCCGGTCAACGGAGCGATACCGACCTCAAACGACACCGTCGCGGTACGCGGCGTCGCAAATAACGGCCCGACGGCCAGATAGCAAACGGTCGCCAGCAGGAGTCCCGCCACTTTGCCAATCGGCGTACTGAGGCTGTCTACGCCGCCGCCGACTTTCGCCAGCGCCACAACAGTAAGAACCGGTAGCCCTACGGCGGTAATCAGAAAGCCAATAGCGGCTGTCCAGACGTGTTCACCCGCCTGCAAACCGACCATAGGAGGAAAGATAATATTGCCTGCGCCAACGAACAGCGCAAATGTCATAAAGCCCAGGGCGATGATATCACGCGATTTTAACTGATGGGTCATAAAGTCTTACTGCCTGTGGATGGTGATGTTGTAAACATTAAAATTTTTGCCTTTCCCGGAGGATTATAAAGCGGCGTTTTTTATCAATTTCAGCGGGAAAAGCTCCCGGACCGATGCGGCGAAGAATTGTTTTTCGATTTACCGCGCAAATGCAGTCGTAATGACAGCACCTGAAGCGCAATTTAAACGCTTATAACGTTTTAAAGCAAGGTGGGATCTAAAAACCAGATGAATATAGCGATATGAAATTTACAACCAGAATAAAACACCATTCTCATGAAAAAGTTATGGCTAATCATGCGAACAAAAAATCACCAAACGTTGAATGTTTCAACGAGCCCGTCTTAACTGCAAAGAAAATAAGCCAGCATCCGCTGGCTTATGGAAAGTTATACTTACGAAAGGCAATTAATCGCTATTTTTGGCAATTAAACGTTCCGGCAGCACAAAGCTAAATCGCGTTCCTTTGCCAGGCGAACTGTCGATTTGAAGGCGGCTTTCATGGTGATTCAACGCATGTTTCACAATCGCCAATCCCAGGCCGCTGCCGCCCGTTTGCCGCGAACGCGCTTTATCGACGCGGTAGAAGCGTTCGGTCAGACGAGGAATATGCTCGGCAGCAATCCCCGGACCGTTATCTTGAATGCAAAATTCAGCGCCATGCGCGGCACGTCGCCAGCTCACCGTAATATGCGTTCCCGCCGGCGTATGGTTTACCGCGTTATACACCAGGTTTGAGATCGCGCTACGTAGCTGCTCTTCATTGCCCAGAACGCTAAGACTATCGTCGACCTCAAACGTAAAGGTATGTTTCTGCTGGCTGAGCGTCTGCGCTTCACGCTCCACGACCCGCAGCATCATCGGTACATCCACTTTTTCATTTAATAACAGCGCCGGGGCCGCCTCAATTTTAGACAGCGTAAGCAGTTGTTTTACTAGCCCTTCCATACGATACGTTTGCTCGCGCATCGTATGCAGCGCTTTCTCTCGCGTCGCCCCTTCCAGCGCCTGTTCCTGCATCATTTCCAGATAGCCTTGCAATACCGTCAAGGGCGTACGCAACTCATGGCTAACGTTGGCGAAAAAGTTACGTCTGGCGCCTTCAAGCTGATGCATTTGCATCACATCGCGCGCCACCATCAGGAGTTGTTTATCGGTATAAGGCATGACGCGGATCTCCAGATGCCGCCCGGTATTGAGCACCAAATGAAGCGGACGGGTGAAATCACGCGTTTTTAAATACTGGGTAAACTCCGGATAACGCAGTAGATTGAGAATATTCTGCCCGTTGTCATCCGGCCAGCGTAGCCCCAGTATCTGTTGCGCCAAACCGTTACACCAAAAAATGCCGCCCTCTTCTGTGGTCAGTACCACGGCATCAGGCAGCGACTCCGCGCCGCTGCGAAAACGTTTAATCAGGTTCCCCAGCTCGCGGCGACGCTTCTTATTTCGCAACTGCATCTGGTGTAAACCGTATAACAGCGGTTCCCAACTTCCCCGCCCCGGCGGCGGCGTCATACTTCTGTCGACCCAAAGCCACCAGGAGAGGCGTAACAAATTCCAGAAATGCCAGACAAGCAGTCCCGTCACCGCCGCCAGTAAAAACCACGGCAGATAACCAAAAAAAGCGCTAAGGATAAGCGCGGGGATGCAACAGAGCACCAGCTCCAGCACCAGCCTTTTCCATGACAGCCGTTCCAGCACGCGTCATACTCCCTCAAGAATGGAAAGCCTTCTCCGCCAGAAACCTGTGTTCTACTGGCGGAAAAGGCATTAAAAGCGGGTCGAAAAACGATACCCTGTCCCGCGTACCGTTTGCACCATCCGGTCGTGGCCGCTGTGCTCCAGCGCCTTACGCAAACGGCGAATATGCACGTCGACCGTCCGGTCTTCAACGTACACATTGGTGCCCCAGACATGATTGAGTAGCTGTTCGCGGCTGTAAACCCGTTCCGGGTGCGTCATAAAGAAATGGAGTAATTTAAATTCGGTCGGCCCCATATCCAGCGGGCTGTCGCCGGTCATCACGCGGTGAGAGCCAGGATCAAGGCTCAGTCCCTGCATCTCGATCACCTCTTCGACCGCCATCGGCGAGATGCGCCGCATAACGGCTTTAATGCGCGCCACCAACTCCTTGGGGGAAAACGGCTTGGTAATGTAATCGTCAGCGCCGGTTTCCAGCCCGCGCACACGATCTTCTTCCTCACCTCTCGCGGTCAGCATAACCACCGGAATATCCCGGGTCATGGCCTCACGTTTGAGATGTTTAATAAACTGTAACCCTGACCCGCCGGGCAACATCCAGTCAAGAAGGATGAGATCCGGCCAGGGTTCATTAAGTTTATTCACCGCACTGTCATAATCTTCGGCTTCTACGGGCTGAAAGCCATTTTGTTCGAGCACGAAGCACACCATTTCACGGATCGGCGCCTCATCTTCTACGACCAGAATACGTCTCGCCATAATTTGCCCTGTTAGTCGTTAGTTATCAATGCCGCGCCATTATGCGTCAGATTTATGACAGATTTATGAAAAAAAAGGCGGCATTGACAGCATGTTGATGATTTATGACACCGGTGAAACCGTGCATTACCGTGTACCGGCAGTAAATTGCGCCCAAAAATGGAGGGGATGACGTGTATAATCCCGTTCACGCTTTTTTTGCATGGAACAATTATGCGCATCCTCCACACCTCTGACTGGCATCTGGGACAAAATTTCTACAGTAAAAGCCGCGCCGCGGAGCATCAGGCTTTTCTGGACTGGCTGCTGGAGACCGCGCAGGCCCATCAGGTGGATGCCATTATTGTCGCTGGCGATATTTTTGATACCGGTTCGCCTCCAAGCTATGCCCGAGAACTTTATAACCGTTTCGTCGTTAATTTACAGCAAACGGGCTGTCATCTGGTGGTGCTGGCCGGTAATCATGATTCCGTCGCCACGCTAAACGAATCGCGCGACATTCTGGCGTTTCTCAATACAACCGTGATCGCCAGCGCGGGCTATGCGCCGCGGCTACTTCATCGTCGCGACGGTTCTCCGGGCGCCGTACTGTGCCCCATTCCCTTTTTGCGCCCGCGCGACATTCTTACCAGTCAGGCGGGATTATCCGGCAGCGAGAAACAGCAGCAACTTCTTCATGCGATTGCCGATTATTATCAACAGCAGTATCGGGAAGCGTGCCTGCTACGCGGCGAACGAAAGCTGCCGGTTATCGCGACGGGGCATTTAACCACCGTCGGCGCCAGCAAAAGCGATGCGGTTCGCGACATTTATATCGGTACGCTGGATGCCTTTCCGGCGCAGCATTTCCCCCCAGCGGATTATATCGCATTAGGACACATTCACCGCGCGCAATGTGTCGGCGGCACGGAGCATATCCGCTATTGCGGCTCGCCCATCGCCCTCAGCTTTGATGAGTGCGGCAAAAGCAAATGCGTGCATCTGGTGACCTTCGACCAGGGGAAATGGCAAAGCACCGAAAGTCTGGCTGTCCCCGTGACTCAACCGTTGGCGGTTTTAAAAGGCGACCTGGCATCAATTACCGAACAGCTTGAGCAGTGGCGCGGCGTTGAGCAATCGCCCCCCGTCTGGCTGGATATTGAAATCACAACCGATGACTATCTGCACGATATCCAACGCAGAATACAGACATTAACGGAGTCACTCCCCGTAGAGGTATTACTGGTGCGCCGTAGCCGCGAACAGCGCGAGCGCTCGCTGGCGAACGAGCGGCGGGAAACATTAAGCGAGCTTAGCGTGGAAGAGGTTTTTGCGCGGCGTCTGGCGCTGGAAGCGTTAGATCCCCCGCAGCGCGAGCGCCTGAATCAGCTCTTTTCCAGCACGCTCTACGCGTTGAATGAGGAGCATGAGGCATGAAAATTCTCAGTTTGCGTCTGAAAAACCTGAACTCGCTGAAAGGAGAATGGAAGGTCGATTTTACCGCCGAACCGTTTGCCAGTAACGGGTTATTCGCCATTACCGGCCCGACCGGCGCGGGAAAAACCACCTTGCTTGACGCCATCTGCCTGGCGCTGTACCACGAAACGCCGCGCCTGAATACGGTATCGCAGTCGCAAAACGATTTGATGACGCGCGATACGGCGGAATGTCTGGCCGAAGTGGAGTTTGAGGTAAAAGGCGAAGCCTGGCGCGCGTTCTGGAGCCAGAACCGAGCCCGAAATCAGCCTGACGGCAATCTCCAGGCCCCACGCGTAGAGCTGGCGCGGTGTTCAGACGGAAAGATCTTTGCCGATAAGGTAAAGGATAAACTGGAGATGATCGCCACGTTGACCGGGCTGGACTACGGGCGCTTCACCCGTTCGATGTTGTTATCACAGGGGCAGTTCGCCGCCTTTCTTAACGCCAAAGCGAAAGAGCGCGCAGAGCTTCTGGAGGAGCTCACCGGCACTGAGATTTACGGGCAGATCTCCGCACAGGTATTTGAAAAACATAAATCAGCCCGTCTCGAACTGGAAAAGTTACAAGCGCAGGCCAGCGGCGTCGCCCTATTGGCGGACGAACAGTTACAGCAACTGGAAGCCAGTTTGCAGGCGCTTACTGACGAAGAGAAACGCCTGCTGGCCGACCAGCAGGTACAGCAGCAGCACCTTCACTGGCTGACCCGAAAAAACGAGCTCCACACTGAATTACACGCCCGGCAGCAGGCGCTGTACGCAGCGCAAGAGGCGCGAGAAAAAGCGCAGCCGCAGCTCGCGGCGCTGACTCTGGCGCAACCTGCTCGCCAGTTGCGTCCGCATTGGGAGCGCATTCAGGAACAAACCCGCGCCGTTGAGCGTGTTCGCCAGCACAGTGATGAAGTGAATGCTCGCTTACAAAGCGCGTATCGCCTGCGCCAGCGTATCCGCGCCTGCGCGCATCGACAATTCACGCAACTGAACGCCACAGGGCAGCGGTTGAAGACATGGCTGGCGGAACACGACGGCATCCGCGTCTGGCGCAGCGAACTGGCGGGGTGGCGAGCATTATTAACACAACAATCCCACGATCGGGCGCAACTGAGCCAATGGCAACAGCAGTTGCTGAGCGATACGCGTCAGCGTGATGCGCTACCGCCGCTCACGCTCGACCTCACGCCACAGGCGCTGGCGGAAGCCAGAGCATTGCATACCCGGCAGCGTCCGCTACGCCATCGTCTCGCCGCGCTTCAGGGGCAAATTCTCCCGAAACAAAAGCGTCAGGCGCAGCTACAGGCAGCTATCGCGCGTCATCATCAGGAGCAGGCGCAATACACCCAACGTCTGGCGGATAAGCGTTTGAGTTATAAGACTAAAGCGCAGGAGCTTGCGGACGTTCGCACTATTTGCGAGCAGGAGGCGCGCATCAAAGATCTGGAAAGCCAGCGGGCGCACTTACAGTCCGGCCAGCCGTGTCCGCTTTGCGGCTCGACGACGCACCCCGCCATCGCCGCCTATCAGGCGCTGGAACTGAGCGCGAATCAAACCCGCCGCGACGCGCTGGAAAAAGAGGTCAAAACGCTGGCGGAAGAAGGCGCGGCGCTGCGAGGACAGTTAGATGCCTTAACGCAACAATTACAGCGGGATGAAAGCGAGGCGCAGTCGTTGTTGCAGGAGGAGCAAGCGCTTACTGAGGAATGGCAAACGCTGTGCGCTACGCTGGGCGTTCAGCTCCAGCCGCAAGAAGACCTCGCGGGCTGGCTGACCGCCGCGGAAGAGCATGAGCAACAGTTGGATCAGCTCAGCCAGCGTCATGCTCTACAAACGCAAATCGCGGCGCATACTGAACAGGTAGCGCGCTTTACCGCGCAGATTGCGCAGCGTCAGGCGTCGCTGACGGCTGATTTGGCGCAGTATACGCTTTCCCTTCCTGCGCCAGAAGACGAGGCTTCGTGGCTGAATGAGCGCGCCGACGAAGCGAAAATATGGCAACAGCGTCAGACAGAGTTCGCGGATTTGCAAACGCAGATCGACAGGCTTGCCCCGTTGCTGGAGACGCTACCGCAAACGGATACCGCGGATTCCGACGACGACGTGCCGCTGGATAACTGGCGGCAGGCGCATGATGAGTGCGTGTCATTACAAAGCCAGTTGCAAACCCTGCAGGAACAGACGACGCAGGAGCAGCAGCGCGCCGCCGAGGCGATAGCGCACTTTGATGCGGCGTTAAAAAATAGCCCGTTTGACAGCCAGGCAACGTTCCTGGCGGCGTTGCTGGATGAAGAGACCGTGACCCGTCTGGAAAAACAACAACAAACGCTGGAAAGTCAGCTACAACAAGCGAAGGCGTTAAGCGCGCAGTCCGCGCAGGCGCTGGCTGACCATCAGCAACAGCCGCCCGCTGGTCTGGACCCAACGTGTACGGCGGAGCAGCTCGCGCAGCGGCTGACGCAGTTGGCGCAACAACTGCGCGAAAACACGACACGCCAGGGGGAAATCCGCCAGCAAATTAAACAGGATGCAGATAATCGGCAGCGCCAACGCGCGCTGATGGCGGAAATGAAGCAAGCCTCTCAGCAAGTGGAAGACTGGGGCTATCTCAATGCGCTGATCGGCTCTAAAGAAGGTGATAAGTTCCGCAAATTCGCCCAGGGACTGACGCTGGATAATCTGGTCTGGCTGGCGAATCATCAGCTCACCCGCCTGCATGGCCGCTATTTATTGCAGCGCAAAGCCAGCGACGCGCTGGAACTGGAGGTTGTCGATACCTGGCAGGCCGACGCCGTGCGCGATACGCGAACGTTATCAGGCGGCGAAAGCTTCCTGGTCAGCCTGGCGCTGGCGCTGGCGTTATCAGATTTGGTCAGCCATAAAACGCGCATTGATTCTTTGTTCCTCGACGAAGGCTTCGGCACGCTTGATAGCGAAACGCTGGACGCCGCGCTGGATGCGCTCGACGCGCTGAATGCCAGCGGGAAGACCATCGGTGTGATTAGCCACGTGGAAGCCATGAAAGAACGTATCCCTGTGCAGATAAAAGTGAAAAAAATCAATGGGCTTGGTTATAGCAAACTGGACAAAGCGTTTGCTGTGGAGTAACGCGAGTGTCATCCTGCGCACAGCATACCGTCATGACATAGCATAATAATGAATACACAAAGACGGATAAGGAATGGTATTACCTCGCGCTTATCCGCAAGCTATACGTTGATTGGCTGTGACAATTCACAGCCACAGCGCGCAACATGCGCCTTTATTTTCGGCAGGTGGTATGAAAAAAGTTATTTTTTCTTTGGCGCTGGGTACGTTCGGACTGGGGATGGCCGAGTTTGGCATTATGGGCGTGCTGACGGAGCTGGCACGCGATGTCGGGATAACGATTCCCGCCGCCGGGCATATGATCTCGTTTTACGCCTTCGGCGTCGTGCTGGGCGCGCCTGTTATGGCGCTCTTTTCCAGCCGCTTTTCGCTTAAACATATACTGCTGTTTCTGGTCATGCTGTGCGTGATGGGCAATGCCATATTTACCTTTTCCTCGTCATATCTGATGCTCGCCGTCGGCAGACTGGTTTCCGGCTTTCCGCACGGCGCCTTTTTTGGCGTCGGCGCCATTGTCCTGTCAAAGATTATCCGCCCCGGGAAAGTCACCGCCGCCGTCGCGGGTATGGTTTCAGGGATGACGGTGGCGAATCTGGTGGGCATTCCGTTCGGCACTTACCTGAGCCAGGAATTTAGCTGGCGCTACACCTTTTTATTGATCGCGGTTTTCAACATCGCCGTGCTCACCGCAATTTTCTTCTGGGTGCCGGATATCCGTGACAAAGCCCAAGGCAGCCTGCGCGAACAGTTTCACTTCTTGCGTAGCCCCGCGCCGTGGCTCATTTTCGCCGCCACGATGTTCGGCAATGCGGGCGTTTTTGCCTGGTTCAGCTATATCAAGCCATTTATGATGTACATCTCCGGTTTTTCGGAGACGAGCATGACGTTTATTATGATGCTGGTCGGGCTGGGGATGGTGTTAGGCAATCTGTTAAGCGGCAAACTCTCCGGCAGATATACTCCGCTGCGCATCGCGGTAGTGACTGACCTCGTTATCGTGCTCTCTCTCATGGCGCTCTTTTTCTTCAGCGGATACAAAACGGCATCGCTGACTTTCGCGTTTATCTGCTGTGCTGGTCTGTTTGCGCTCTCTGCGCCACTGCAAATCCTGCTGCTGCAAAACGCCAAAGGCGGCGAACTGCTGGGCGCGGCGGGAGGGCAAATCGCGTTTAATCTCGGTAGCGCGATTGGCGCCTGGTGCGGCGGGCTGATGCTGACGCTAGGTTTTGCGTACCACTATGTGGCGCTTCCCGCCGCCCTGCTCTCGTTTTCCGCCATGTCGTCGTTGCTGGTATACGGACGTCTAAAACACAAGCAGCCATCGGTCACGCCGGTTGCCGGATGACGCGCCATCCGGCTAACAACGTTACGCCAGCGGCCACAGCCAGGCCGCGCCGCGCACGCCGCTCGAATCGCCATGCCGCGCCTTACGTACCGGCGTCTCGCACTCGCCGCCAAAAACAAACGATTTCATCAGCGACGGAACCGTTTTGTACAGGCGCTCAATATTGCTCATACCGCCGCCCAGCACAATGACATCCGGATCCAGAATATTCACGACATGAGATAATGCCTTCGCCAGCCGTAGCTCATAACGGCTTATCGCCAGTTCCGCCACGGCGTCCTGCGCGTCGACCAGACGAATAATCTCATCGCCTTTTAGCGTTTTACCGCTCAAACGCTGGTAATCCGTGGCGAATCCCGTACCGGAAATAAAGGTTTCGATACAGCCTTGTTTACCGCAATAACAGGGAATTTCTTCGCGGTAACGCAACTCATCGTCATCCATCCACGGCAACGGATTGTGGCCCCATTCGCCTGCCGTACCGTTGCCGCCGATGTGCGCCCGGCCATTTAGCGCTACGCCCGCGCCGCACCCGGTACCGATAATCACCGCAAATACCGTTTGCGCCCCCGCCGCCGCGCCATCTACCGCCTCTGATACCGCCAGGCAATTGGCATCGTTGGCTAACCGCACTTCACGCTTCAGACGACGGCTCACATCGCTATCGAACGGCTGGCCGTTAAGCCACGTAGAGTTAGCGTTTTTCACCACGCCGGTGTAAGGCGAGAGAGAACCGGGAATGCCAATGCCAACGCTACCGGTCTGGCCGGTCGCCTGTTCCGCCATGTCGACCAGCGTAGCGATGGTTTCTATCGTTTGCTGATAATCCTCCCGCGGCGTAGGCAGACGATGGCGAAACCGCTGCTCTCCTGCATCATCAAGCGCAATGACTTCCGTTTTTGTGCCGCCTAAATCGATACCAATACGCACATACCGCTCCTCATTTTTTGGGAATATCAACAGGGTAGAATTCACCGTTCTGATTGGCAATGCAAGCCTGCCGACAATTCGTTACTATACCGCCTGGATTTAACGACAAGGCCGTGGAAATTATCATGCTGTGGTTCAAAAATTTAATGGTTTACCGTCTTAGCCGCGATATTACATTACGCGCCGAAGAGATGGAGAAACAGCTCGCCTCAATGACGTTTACCCCATGCGGTAGCCAGGATATGGCCAAAATGGGCTGGGTTCCGCCGATGGGCTCTCACAGCGATGCGTTAACGCACACCGCCAATGGCCAGATTATTATTTGCGCGCGCAAAGAAGAGAAAATCCTGCCATCGCCAGTGATCAAACAGGCTCTGGAGGCGAAAATCCAGAAACTGGAAGCCGATCAGGGACGCAAGCTGAAGAAGACGGAAAAAGATTCCCTGAAGGATGAAGTGTTGCATTCGTTGCTGCCGCGCGCGTTTAGCCGCTTCAGTCAGACAATGATGTGGATTGATACCGTTAACGGCCTGATTATGGTTGACTGCGCCAGCGCGAAAAAAGCGGAAGATACTTTGGCGCTACTGCGTAAAAGTCTTGGCTCGCTGCCGGTCGTCCCGCTGGCGCTGGAAAATCCGATTGAGCTGACGCTCACCGAGTGGGTGCGCTCCGGTACGGTCGCTCAGGGTTTCCAGTTGCTGGACGAAGCCGAATTGAAAGCGATGCTGGAAGATGGCGGCGTGATCCGCGCGAAAAAGCAGGATCTGGTCAGCGACGAGATCGCCGTTCATATTGAAGCGGGTAAAGTGGTCACGAAGCTGGCGCTCGACTGGCAGCAGCGCATTCAATTCGTCATGTGCGATGACGGCTCCATTAAGCGTCTGAAATTCTGCGATGAGCTGCGCGACCAGAACGAAGATATCGACCGGGAAGATTTTGCCCAACGTTTTGACGCGGACTTTATCCTGATGACCGGCGAGCTGGCGGCGCTGATTCAAAGCCTGGTGGAAGGATTAGGCGGCGAAGCGCAGCGCTAACCAGAGGGCCCCTCTCCGCCGGAGAGGGGACTCACCGTTACAAATAGCGGCACAGATACGAGGTGGGCTCAGCAACCTGGAGATGAAACTCGCTGTGGCCAGGCACGTTAAACACCTCACCGGCTGTATACACTTTCCATTCGACAGTTCCCGGCAACAGTACCTTCAACGCGCCGCTCACAACCGTCATCTCTTCGGGTTCGGCGGTGCCAAATGTATACTCCCCTTCCGCCATCACACCAACGCTGGCCCGGCCGGTGCTACTGCTGGTAAATCCAATAGACTTCACTTTCCCGGAAAAGTATTCATTGCTTTGTAGCATAATCAGGCCCCGTCTCATTATTAAATTAACACCCAATATAGAGTCCTGACGTTCGGCCTGTCACGTAAAATTAGACAAGCAGTTCTGAAGCTAACCGCGCAATCAAAACATTAGAGAGTAAAACCGGCACATCCAGCGCCTGCTGTAAAATATCCCGATGACGCTGATGAAAACCCAGACAATCCAGCATAATGACGTCCGCGCCTTGATCCAGTAGCGCCTGCCCGGCATCAATTAACTGTTGCTCAGAACCGTGAACCGGATTCGCCAGCGAATACACCGGCGGCATTTGCAATACCTGCCATTTTTTCTCCTGGGCCGCCAGAAGTTCTGCAACAGGCACAATCACGCCAACCTGATGTCCATCCACAATAGAGGCGACAAGCGGTGGAATAATACGCAGCGGTTCAAGCAAAATAGAATTACGGGCTGCCATACTTTTAATCGCCGCGGTGCTCATCAGTATAATGACATCGTAACCCTGATTATCCAGCACCTCGACAACGCTCTGTAAATCTCGCTCCACTTTCTGGCGGGAAACATGGGCTATCTGGTTATCATTCAGCAACGTCAAAAGCGGATCGTCGCCAGGCTCTACAGCGTAATCCGCCATAACGTCTTCCCGGCTCATTTTTCCCAGCAGGCTATGATGGGTGATGTGTTGTTCGTCGATGTATTCCGTCAGAAGCGGTAACACTTCGCTCATTGGCACAACGCCGATTGTGAGGATTGCCAACGACGCACTCATTTTTATTCCACCTTATTACTTCGTCGTAATTCCCGGGCAAATATTCACACGCTCACCGCGCTACCTGCCCTACAAATCTCAGAAAGCGTAGCAGCAGATGAGCAACGTATTGTGTAAAGATTCCAAATAACTCCAATATTGTATTGTTATCGCTTAATTTACGGTTTTAGTTGCCAGTATAAATGTTTCAAGAATGTGATGGAGATACAATTTAGGGGTACCCGGAATCCCTTCCGAGTGGGTCATGCGTCTATGATTTATCCGGATCTTCGTAACGTTTTTTCGCATCCATCGCTTCTTCTGCGGTCGGATGCTCGCTGATGAGCGAATCAGGTTTCGGATGATCAGCCCGTAGCTGATACCACGTCACCGTCTGGCCCGGCGTGCCTTTTTCAATGGTGACGATATAAGCTTCCCGCGGATAAGGTGGTCTGGTTGGCATAGCGTTTCCTTTATTCTGGGTGAGCGTTAAGTATAGACATCTCCCTGTAACCGTTGCGTCGACGGCGGCAGCGCCGCAATAATTTCAGAAACGACCTGGGCCGGCGCTTTCGTCGCGTCAATAATGTAATGCGCCGTTTCGCGATACAACGCGTCACGCTGCTCAAGCACTTCCCGAACCTCTTCGCTCAACGGCTTGCCGGTGAGGGTCGGGCGCAGATCCGCTTCAGGTTCAGCCTCAAGCCGATTAACCAGCGTGGATACCGGCGCGCACAGATAAATCACTACGCCAACACGGTGCATATAACGTCGGTTATAATCCGTGAGAATAATACCGCCTCCCGTCGCCACGACAGTCGAAGGCGCGCTTACCGCCTCCAGGGCCGCGGTTTCCCGGGCGCGGAACCCTCCCCAGCCTTCTTTTTCAACGATATCAGCGACGCTCATCTGCACGTGCGATTGCAGCCAGCGGTCGGTATCTGCAAACCGAAAACCGGTTGCCTGCGCCAGCGCCATACCGATGGTGGTTTTCCCACAGCCCCGCGGGCCAACAAGATAAAGAGGTTGCATCATAGCAGGCGTTCCCCCAGGAACTGCGCATACGCAGGAACTGCGCATACGCAGGATTTGATATCAGCAATGTTATAATCATATCATCTAACTAGTACAATGCATAAATGTAAATAATAATTTACACAAAGATACTAAAGTCACAATATTAGTACTATAGCAAGAATCAGAAATGAATAAACTGTAAATTTTTCATTACAGGATTTATTTTTTACGCTGGCTTTCCAGCCACCACTTATCCAGCTCGGCGGCAAAATGCTGACGATCGCGCGGCGAGAGAGTGTTTGGCCCCCCCGTTTGTACGCCGCTGGCGCGTAGCGTGTCCATAAAGTCACGCATCGTCAGACGTTCGCGAATCGTGGCGTCGCTATAGCGTTCTCCCCGGGGATTAAGAGCCGCAGCGCCTTTTTCCAGCACTTCAGCCGCCAACGGAATATCCGCGGTAATCACCAGATCGCCCGCTTCGCATTGACGCACAATTTCGTTATCCGCCACGTCAAACCCGGCGGCCACGCGGAGCGTGCGGATAAAACGCGAAGGCGGCACGTGCAAGGCCTGATTGGCAACCAGAATAAGCGGCAACTGCATCCGCTCGGCGGCGCGGTACAAAATTTCTTTAATGACATTCGGACACGCATCCGCATCCACCCAGATGGTCATAATGTCTCCCGTACGGTATACAATCTTTTATTGTCTCGCGCTTTTGTCTTTCATCAAAGTGCTGTTTCTCCTTCTGCCCGTTTTCAATCCGCGTTAAGCTAACCATTCCCCATAACACACAAACATAGGGAGTGACGAGATGGAGAAGAAAATCGGTTTTATTGGCTGCGGTAATATGGGCAAGGCTATTCTCGGCGGACTGATTGCCAGCGGTCAGGTACTTCCCGGTCAGATCTGGGTCTACACCCCCTCCCCCGATAAAGTTGCCGCCCTGCATGACCAGTACGGCATTAATGCGGCGCAAAGCGCGCAGGAGGTCGCTCAGGTCGCGGATATCGTTTTCGGCGCGGTAAAACCGGGCATTATGGTGAAAGTGCTCAGTGAAATCTCCTCCAGCCTGAACAAAGACTCTCTGGTGGTCTCTATCGCCGCAGGCGTAACGCTTGATCAGCTTGCGCGCGCGCTGGGACACGACCGTAAAATCATTCGCGCTATGCCGAATACGCCGTCGCTGGTCAACGCAGGAATGACCTCCGTCACGCCCAACGCGCTGGTCACACCGGAAGATACGGCTGATGTCCTGAATATTTTCCGCTGCTTTGGCGAGGCGGAAGTGATTGCTGAGCCGATGATCCATCCGGTGGTTGGCGTGAGCGGATCTTCGCCGGCCTATGTCTTTATGTTTATCGAGGCGATGGCGGACGCAGCCGTTCTTGGCGGTATGCCTCGCGCTCAGGCTTATAAATTCGCCGCGCAGGCCGTCATGGGGTCGGCGAAAATGGTACTCGAAACCGGAAAGCATCCCGGCGAACTGAAAGATATGGTGTGCTCGCCTGGCGGAACGACAATTGAAGCCGTACGCGTTCTGGAAGAACGTGGCTTCCGCGCTGCGGTAATAGAAGCGATGACGAAGTGTATGGAAAAATCAGAGGCGCTCAGTAAATCCTGAAGCCCGGCTGGACGTCATGCCGCCACTTCGGTGCGGTTACGTCCGGCATTCTTTGCTTTGTAAAGCGCCATATCCGCAGACTTTAGCCATTCCCGATAATGACCGATTTGTGGCGTTAACGGCGCCACGCCCACGCTGATACGTAACATGACCTGCGGCGCGCCCGGCAAGCGTAAGGTATTTAGCCGTTCATGCACTCGCGACATGGCGGTAATCGCGCTATCTGCCGGCGTTCCGCACATAATCACCGCAAATTCGTCGCCGCCAAAGCGCCCGATAATATCACTCCCGCGTAGCGTTAACTGTAATTGACGCGTCAGGGCGATAATAGCCTCATCCCCAACATCATGTCCCCAGGTGTCGTTAATGCTCTTAAAATGATCGATATCGATAATCAACAATGTCGCCTCCCGATGGTGGCGTCGGCTGTGATCGAATTCATTACGTAATAAAATTTCCCAGTGGCGTCGGTTATAGACGCCGGTCATGCCATCCCGCGAGCTCATCGCCTGCAAGCGTCGCTTATGTTCCGCTAATTTAATGGCCGTTTGGTAACTTACCCAGGCGAACAGAAGCGGATACAACATAATGACGGGCAAAGAGAGCGTGACTTCCAGCGACGAGCTTCGCATCGCGACGGGTAGCCCGGTAAGCTGCAACGTCACCAGACATGACGCCAGCAAAAGGCCCATTCCGACAGTGAATAGCCGCCGCCCGCCAGCGCCCATCAGATTCATGCTCATCATCATAAACAGCGCGGCGGCAGGCAACATATTGACGCCCATCAACGCGATCCACATGCCGGAGAGGATCGCATCCACTTTCAGGTTGTAAATTTCCTGGCGTAGCGGATCAAGGGCTTTCGCCGCCCACTGCCACGCCAGATGCGGCCAGACAAAAGACCAGCCGACCAGCAATAACCACCAGCCGCCAAAGACAGGTTGCGACACTAACACGGCGGCCACCGGTAAAAACATCCCCCCTAACCCCACCGCGCGCGGTAGCCTGATGCGCCGGGCGAAGCGCAATCCGGAGCGCTGACGATCATCAGAAGGGTCAGGCGGCGCTACCGCCTGCTCAACCGCTTTTCGGTAAAAATTTTCATCATTCATTATTTTTGGGAACATTTAGAAACAATTTTCCCAAATTATAGAAACAGAGCGCATGGAGGGAGTATGAAATTTCGGGTGAGTGTTTTTCAGGGCTCACCCGATAGCACTACGCCGCTTTTTTCAGGCAGGCGCTCATAAACTTGCTACGGTCATCGCCTTTCAGTGATTGTTCCGTCGCCTGAACATTGCATTCACGCATTTTCTGCTGTTGCGGCGTCAGGCTTTTCTCGCCAGGGGCTGACTGGCTGTTTTTCAGGCAGTCGCTAAGGTAGGTTTTACGCGCATCGCCTTTCAACGCTTGCGCTGTCGCCTGCTGATTACAGGTCGTCATGCGCTGCTGTTGCGGCGTTAACGGTTTCTCGGTTGCGCCGACGGCGGTTAAAAAGACCAGGCCAAAAAGTAAAGTCACCAGTAATGTTATTTTCATAGCACCATCCTTTTGTCAGTGTACGCATTACACGTTGTCCCTTTGGGAAATATCCCAGGGACTTTATATAAGTCTGGCTGTTACTGGCAAAAATACCACCCGGCAGTAAAAGTATTACTTACCGTTAGCAATAGATGTTTTATTGATTGACAAACCGTAGGCTAATGTGCAATTCGATTATCCACACTTACACTGGCAGGATGCAGAAGAACAGCGCATAACGTTACACTGTTATTACCATAGCCGCTTCGTTTTTATTTTGCTCTGTATTACCCAGAAGAAAATAAAAACGAAGCGGCTATGTTATTTCATAAAAGTAACGTTATAACAACTGTGTTGTTTTAAAATACGATTAGTGCCGGGGGTGTCTCAGCAACTTTTTTACATATTGGCGCAGCAATTCCGTATCGTGATCAGGAACGCTGGCATCCGGCTTTACGCCTTCAAGTGCCCCCTCTACCTGACGTATCAACATCTCCTGCTCGTTTTGCGCCATGTTACGTAACATTGCTGTGACGATAATCTCTAACGCTTCTACCTGAGCAACCAGTTCTTTCGACTCTTCTTCTTTTTGGGCTAGCTTAAGCAACAACTCTGCTATGAGATTTTTCATGACCATATTTCCTTATTAGTTCCAGGGTGACGTTATCACTATGAAGAACCACTGCCTAGAGGCTGAAAGTACTATTTTTATGATACAGGAAGAACTTTACACAAATAATTATCACTGTCGCCGCAGCGAAACGTTTCTCAGACCGAAAACGAGACGATAATAAACCATCAAAAAACAATAATCACGCTATATCATAATTTAAGGTTATGCCATCTATAGAAAAACTTCACGGATAAAGAATATATCTTTTAATTTAAACCATATCGTAACGGCAGAAGCGCCGTTACGATGCACCGCTATTGGCCTTTCGCTTTTTGCGCGTTACGCCGACGACGTAACGCCAGGGTCAGTTGCCCAATATTGATCAACACGATCGCCGCCGTAGCGATAAAAACCCAGCGGAAACCGGCCATCGCCGATACCGTCGCGCCCATCAACGGCCCAACCACGTTGCCCAGATACATAAATGACTGGTTGTAGCCAAAAATACGTCCGGTAATTTGGTCGCTGGAGTATTTCACCAATAACGTTTGTACGGCGGGTAACATCGCGCCATCGGCAAAGCCCAACAAGAAACGCAACAGCCCCAACTGGAACGGCGTGGTGACCTAGGACATCGCGAAGAAAAGCAGCACTGCGCAGATAAGCGTGGCCATCAGAATTCTTTCCGTGCCGATTCTGTCGCCAAGTTTTCCCAGGCGAGGCGCGGAGATAAGCGCGGAGATACCGGGCACCGAGGCGATTAACCCGCTAAGAAAGGCGATGTTATTACTGTCCGGCATCATTGATTTGATAAACAGCGCCAGGATTGGACTGATGGAACCATTACAGAGTTGAATGACCATCGTGGTAAAAAACAAACTGATCACCAGCGCAGGATAAGGTAACGACGCAAAAACGGCTTTACCGCTCAGGCGTTCGCTTTTCCTGATGACCGGACGCACGCCTTCTTTAATTAAAAATAGCGTGACCAGAAAGCTCACCACCAACAGCATGGCGGTAATCAGAAATACCGCCCGCAGCCCGATATGATCCGCGACAAAGCCGCCCATTAACGGCCCGCCGATAACGCCGCTGATCTGCGCGGTAGAAAGCGTACTGAGCGCCCAGCCGCTACGTTCGCGTGGTACCTGAGAGGCTACCAGCGCCATGGCATTGGGGATATAGCCTGACGTTAACCCCATGATTCCGCGCAGCAGGAAAAGTTGCCAGACATGGGTCGCAAATGCCTGCAGTAGAATAGCTATCGCCATCCCGAGCGACGCGCGCAATAGCATCAGTTTACGCCCTTTACGATCGGCAAGACTGCCCCACATCGGCGACACAATGGCGGAAATAAGAAACGTGATGCTAAACGTTAACCCGGACCACATTGATAACGCTTCATGGGAAGAGACGCCAAGCTGGGAAATATAAAGGGGTAAGAATGGCAGGATTTGGCTGATTGCCAGCCCGGTAAAAAAACATCCAAACCAAACGGAAATTAGATTAACTTTCCAGGATTCCATAAGACTCGTAACGGTAAGTAGCTGAAAATACGCGTTAGCTTAGCAAGTTCTCTTTTTCCTGATGGTTCCAGAGGTGCGATACGTCACACTTTGCTATTTTGTCTCCCCGTTCATCATTTTTGTGAAACATGTCACATTATATAGCCGCGCAAGGCAGACGTTTATGCTTTAACGACACACGCCGTAGCCCCGCATTCCAAGATGAAAATGGTTAGCATGCGCAGCGTTATAGTCAGGCCCGAGCCCATTGCCATAATAATGGCAACTGGCGTTTAACATAGCGCGTAACCAGGGCCCCGTCTCCTGACGCCCCCAGCCGCGCAGAACAGTGATTTTTCGGCCATCTGATAGCTGAAACCCGCTGACATCCAGCGCTTCTGCGCTGGCATGTTCACTGCGACGCGCATCCGGGCGGTGATAAATATTACGGCAGGCATAGCTGCCCAGATGTTCGATGCGGGTCAGGCGGCGCTTCATCCACGTTTCTGTTAAAGGTTTTGCCTGCTGTTCGACAAACAGCGCGGAGCGCAGCGCCAACGGGCAGGAGGCTAAAAAACTGCTGCTCAGTTTGACCTGGCCAAAATCTCTGACGCGCACAACATGGGACAAGGGACATTCACCAGCGCTATCCGCAACAGGTTGTGATGAAATTAATCCCTGTTGATTGGCCGCCGTCAACAGCTCCCGGCACTGCGACGGCGTCAGGCGCTGTAGTTTGAAGGTCGTGATCCAGCCTGGCGGATCGGCAAGTTGTAGCGGAGCAAAAGGATTATAATAAGAGGGAAGATAACGATATCCCAGCCCGCCAATACCGCCCAACAGCACAATAATCAGAAAACCCTTACCTCTCACGCGGCCTCCGTTCTCACATCCCATAAACATTATGGCAGAACCCCGCGAAACCCGCGTTTTGTCGTGGTAATGTATACGCTTTGCATTCGATGGAATGGTTTTTTAAGATGGCGAAATTGCGGGTAGGAATAGTATTTGGCGGTAAGTCGGCGGAACATGAAGTGTCTTTGCAATCAGCGAAAAATATCGTTGATGCGATCGATAAAACCCGCTTCGACGTGGTGCTGTTAGGGATAGATAAGGCGGGACAATGGCATGTTAACGATGCGGAAAATTATTTGCAGAATGCAGACGATCCGGCACATATCGCGCTACGTCCTTCGGCAATCAGTCTGGCCCAGGTGCCTGGCAAACACCAACACCAATTGATTAACGCTCAGAACGGGCAGCCGCTACCAACGGTAGATGTTATTTTTCCTATCGTCCACGGTACGCTGGGCGAAGACGGCTCATTGCAGGGGATGCTGCGCGTCGCAAACTTACCGTTTGTCGGTTCAGACGTGCTGAGCTCCGCAGCCTGCATGGATAAAGACGTCGCCAAACGACTGCTACGCGATGCAGGACTGAATATCGCCCCGTTTATTACACTCACCCGAACGAATCGTCACGCGTTTAGTTTTGCCGAGGTTGAATCCCGTCTGGGACTGCCGCTGTTCGTTAAGCCCGCCAATCAGGGCTCTTCGGTCGGCGTCAGTAAAGTCGCTAACGAAGCGCAATATCAGCAGGCGGTCGCGCTGGCTTTCGAATTCGATCATAAAGTGGTGGTGGAACAAGGGATCAAAGGGCGCGAGATCGAATGCGCCGTATTAGGTAACGATAACCCACAGGCCAGTACCTGCGGCGAAATCGTACTGAATAGCGAATTTTACGCCTACGATACTAAGTATATTGATGATAACGGCGCACAAGTTGTCGTGCCTGCGCAGCTTCCTTCCGGGGTAAATGACAAGATCCGCGCGATCGCGATCCAGGCTTATCAGACGCTGGGGTGCGCGGGTATGGCGCGTGTCGATGTCTTCTTAACGGCAGACAATGAGGTCGTGATTAACGAGATTAATACGCTGCCAGGTTTTACCAATATCAGTATGTATCCAAAACTCTGGCAGGCGAGCGGATTGGGCTATACCGATTTGATTAGTCGCCTGATTGAGCTGGCGCTGGAACGCCATACGGCGAATAACGCCTTAAAAACCACGATGTAATAGCGCACGCCCGATAGCGCAACGTTTATCGGGCGTCTTTTACCTCACCATCTTCGCGCCGACGAATAATGAACCCCGCCAGCCAGAAGCTAATAATCCACGTTACCACCCCAACGCCATAGGTTTGCCATCCTTTCGCCTCAAAACCCAGCAATCCTACGACGCCATTCAAAATAAAGATAAGGCCAATAGAGAAGGCATAGTAGTGCCAGTCACGACGAATTTTTACAGGCAAACGCATAACGACTCCGACGTATTAACAGCAACAAAAACGTATTTTTGCATACTTCTGGCGGGCGAGTCTGTGGGGGATACGGAATTTCTTAAATGTTAATTGATTTTGATAAAAGTGATCGTTTTGTGACAACTAACAAAAATTTACGCGATGGATACATTCCGTATGTGAAATTACCATGATTCTGATATTGACAAACACAATGACCTGTCAAACTTCACAGTAAGCCGATGGCATAACGCCAGATCGTAGCCGATCATCCTGGAGGTCTTTATGGCTGATTTCACTCTCTCAAAATCGCTGTTCAGCGGGAAGCATCGAGAAACCTCCTCTACGCCCGGAAATATTGCTTACGCCATATTTGTACTGTTTTGCTTCTGGGCCGGAGCGCAACTCTTAAACCTGCTGGTTCATGCGCCGGGCATCTATGAGCATCTGATGCAGGTACAGGATACAGGTCGACCACGGGTAGAGATTGGGCTGGGCGTCGGGACGATTTTTGGCCTGGTGCCCTTCCTCACGGGCTGCCTCATTTTCGCCGTTATCGCCGCGTTTTTACGCTGGCGTCACCGTCACCAATAAACCTTAGCGCGCTGGAGAAAATATCCCAGCGCGAAATTTATCGCCCCATACACCGCGCCCGCCGCTCATCAACTCGTTTAGCAAACCAGGCGGTCGTCAGCTTGCGCGTGATCTTCGGGCTTTCCAGTTGAATACCGGGCAACATTTCCCGCGCAAGCGTCTTGCCCGTTTTGGCCTCGGCCAGTTTATAGACTTTCTTGTAGAGCGCCGTTTTTTCAAACGCCAGGCTATCGCCTTTCTCCAGTTGGCTGCGAATTTCACGCTCACTCATTCCCAACTGCCCTGCCAGTTTGCGTACCGCTAACTCTGTTTTGCCCGGTTCCTTGCTGTTATAACGAATCAGATCGCCATCCAGCGCCAGTTTTACCCCACTGGCTTTACTGACGGCATTCTGGAACGCAGCGTTACGGCTGGCGTACCATCCCGCGTTGAAGTCGGCGAAGCGGAAAACAGGCGCGCTGTAGTTCGCCGGGTAATTCAGCAAATGGTAGGTTCCAAACCACAACCCGCCACGGCGCGTAAAGACCTCCTGACGTACCGTACCCGTCATCTTCCACGGATAACCTTTCGCGTGCTGTTCGGCAAAGGCAATGCTGACCTGCATCGGGCCGCCCGTATGCACCGGGTTATATGAGCCAAATAGCGTCTGCCCCATAGGAACCATATTGATAAAGTCGTCAAAAATAGCGCTAAGCTGTTTTTCGGTTTTTACCGTGTCCAGCCGTTCGCTATAGCTCTTGCCGTTGGGGGAGTTAATTTTCAGCGCGGTGTGCACCAGAAACAGCGGAATGTGTAGTCGTTCAGCGCGGCGATCAATCTCCTGCCAGGCGATTTTACTTAGCCCCGGCACGACAGGATCCGCCTGATAACCGGACTCCTGCTGGGCGACAGCCAGCACCGAACAGATATTTTCTACCGTCGGCGCCAGCCCCTGGCTCTTAAACGTTGTCGCGATATCTTTCGCCCAGGCCTCTCTGTCTTTGACACTGGCCGGCATTTTCTGACGTACTACGCTTGCCACGTCGACAGGCTTCTCGCCCTTGCTCACCGGCTGCCCGGATTGACTACTACAGCCAGCCAATATGGCGACCGCCAGAAAAGGCAGAGGGTAAAGACGGGACGCCGCCGACATAACGTTTCCTTCTGTTAGCTAAAAGAGTGGGTCACTTCCTGAACTGGCTGACCATCCAACTGACGTTCAAAGCTACGCAAACGTTTATAAATAGACATCAGCTCCACCAGCGTCGTCCAGGAGTTAATCAAATACTGGAACGAACCGCGCACCTGGCCAAACACGTTGGTGATTTGCGTCATCAGCCCCAGCGTAATCGTACCGGCAACAATGGAAGGAAACAGCAGGAACAAACCGAAAACGTTATCGACCTGCAAATAGAGAATGCGCGCGATGTTGAAATACATATAGTGAAAGTAGAGACGGAAGTAGTTATGACGCACCGCGCTAAACAGTTCACGGACTGTTGGCGGCGTGGCGCGGCTGGCGTCATCTTCACCGTAGACCAGCTCCTTACGATAAGCGGCTTCCACTCGCTGATTTTTAAATTCCAGCCCTGGCAATTTGATCCCGACGACCGCCAGCAGGCCCGTCCCCATTAATGACCAGACTATGGCGGCAATGACCAGGCCGTAAGGGATATGTCCTACGATGGGTAAATTCGGCACATGCGCTGACAGGGTGACTAACACCGGCAGAAAGGCGATAAGCGTCATGATGGCATTGATAAAACTCACGCCCATGTTCTCCAGTGTAGAGGCAAAACGCATGGTGTCTTCCTGCACACGCTGGGCAGCCCCTTCGATATGGCGCAGGTACTGCCAGTGCGCCATATAGTGCTCATTCATTGCGGTACGCCAGCGAAATACATAGTGGCTGACAAAGAAGTTGTTCAGCACGCCGATCACCACGGCGATAAGCGCAATACCGAGAAACCCCCCCACTTCATGATAAAATTGACCAAGAGTGACCTTGTGCGGCGAGCTGAGCGCCGTTTGAATCAAATCATAGAACGGTGCGTACCAGGCGTTAACCGCGACGCCAACCTCCACCAAAAACCAGGTGACAAAAATAATGAGCGAGGTGCCAAGTATCGACCAGTACTGCCAGCGGTGCGGGCTATAGATGAACCAGAACGTTGCAAATAATCCCACGCAAATCAGGTAATAAGCATAAAAAATCAGATAGTCCAGCGACCAAAAGCGCGCTGCGCTGATAGGCACTTCATCGGATGCCCCCACAAGTCGCGCCACCCAATCTCCTCCTCCCGCCTGCCAGAAAATGACGGCGATCAGCGCCCAAACAAACGCCGACATGAAAAACGGCCCTGGCTTTGGGAAAAAAGATTTAAACATCATGCTCTCCTGCTAACTTCTTATCTTTATTACGGCTGCTGTGACGGCGGCAATAGCACGCCATGCCCACGCAAATGAAAGGGCTAAACTAGGCATTGTGACCTACGTTGTGACGCTTAGTTCGCATTTCTGCTCAACAGAATTGTTTCGACGAGTTTCATACTCAGCAGGCACGCTGACGCTATCAGGTTATCACAAGCGCTTTATCACAAAAGTAAACATTCTCCATCACGAAAACCCGCCGTTACGTTTTTTCACCCACTTTTTTCTCTTTAACGTTTTGCAATGTGCCGCCGGGTAGTATAAATACGCATAACCACCGTTATTTCACTTATGGACATCACCGTTGAAACGTAGTCTGCTTTTTACTGCCATGCTGTTTGCGGCATCACTTACTTCTGTCCAGGCGGCTCAGCCGATTGCCGATCCGGTTTTTGCCTCTGATATCGTTGATCGTTATGCCGAGCATATCTTTTATGGTAGCGGCGCCACGGGCATGGCGCTGGTGGTGATCGACGGCAATCAACGCGTATTTCGTAGTTTCGGTGACACCAGACCGGGCAATAATGTTCGTCCACAGCTTGATTCGGTCATTCGTATCGCTTCGCTCACCAAGCTAATGACCAGTGAAATGTTGGTAAAATTGCTCGATCAGGGAACGGTAAAATTAAACGATCCTCTCAGCAAATATGCGCCTCCCGGCGCGCATGTCCCGACGTATCAAGGCACGCCGATTACGTTGGTCAACTTAGCGACCCATACCAGCGCGCTTCCGCGAGAACAGCCCGGCGGCGCGGCGCATCGTCCGGTATTTGTCTGGCCAACCCGCGAACAACGCTGGAGCTGGCTCTCCACAGCAACGTTAAAAGTCGCGCCAGGCTCGCAGGCGGCCTATTCCAATCTGGCGTTCGACCTGTTAGCCGACGCGCTGGCGACCGCCTCCGGCAAACCTTATACGCAACTGTTTGAAGAAAAGATTACCCGCCCGCTGGGAATGAAAGACACCACGTTTACCCCCTCTCCTGATCAGTGTAAACGTCTGATGGTGGCAGAAAAAGGCGCAAGCCCCTGTAATAATACGCTGGCTGCCATTGGCAGCGGCGGGGTCTATTCTACGCCAGGAGATATGATGCGCTGGATGCAACAGTATCTGTCTTCAGATTTTTATCACCGTAGCCATCAGGCCGATCGTATGCAAACGTTGATTTATCAGCGCACACAGTTAAAGAAAATCATCGGGATGGACGTACCGGGTAAAGCCGACGCGCTCGGTCTGGGCTGGGTCTATATGGCGCCAAAAGACGGACGTCCTGGCATTATCCAGAAAACAGGAGGCGGCGGCGGTTTTATTACCTATATGGCGATGATCCCGCAATATAATATTGGCGCTTTTGTGGTGGTAACCCGTTCCCCCCTCACTCGTTTTACCAATATGAGCGACGGGATTAACGATTTGGTTACTGAGCTAAGCGGCAATAAACCGATTGCTATTCCTGCATCCTGAGTCGTCGCGCCTCGCGCTATATCAGACGAGGCGCAACATTTTTGTTAATATTCGGAGGGCAAACGGTTAATACTGATCAGTTTGCCTTTATTCATTTCAATGTAATTACCCTTACGCAGGGCCGCGAGAACTTCCGCCACCACCGATCGCGATACGCGCGTTCGTTGATGAATATAATTCATAACACCAATACGTGAGCGAAGTTCTTCATCCCACTCAATCATTGTCATTAACGTCGCACGAATTTGGTCGTAAGAATTATTACCAATGAGCTGCTTGTCACGAAGTTCCAGTACCTGACTTTTCCATACTATCCAACAGAAGGCTTCACGCCACAGTTGGTTCTGCTCAATGATGGCGAGAGTTTGTGATGATGAGAGGCGATAACCGATGCAACCGCTCTCCGCAATTAATTTATATTGTGCCTCTTTTTTCGCCACGCCATCGGCTAAGCCAAAAATAAAAGGGGCCTGCACAATACCAATAAGAACTTTATCACCCCGAACTAACGAAACAACCCCCTCTAAAATAACAAAGGTATGGGTATTACTTTCATCAGGTGAACAGATAATCTCTTTATCATTAACAAACTCGAAACGCGTACCATGCTTAGAAAGGCATTTATCGAGTCTGTAGAATTCCTGTAGTGGCTTGCTTAAAGATAACATATGCATTCCTTGCAATAATGCCCGTCAAGTCCTTGACGGGCATTTTTCAGTTTAAATTACCTTTATTTCTCCTGAGAGAAAATGATTACCAGGTATATTTAACACCAACGTTTGCAGACCAGTCTTGATCAACATCACCGCCGCCGAGGTAGTTAGCATCGGTGTAGGCGCTGAAGTTCTTCGTGAAGCTGAACTGAGTACCCAGACCAACACGTACCGCAGAACCTTCTACGCCGTTGTCGATAGAGTCGCCGTTTACGTCAGCATCGTTGTTGGAGTCGTCGTAAACGTAAGCCAGTTTGAAGTACGGGGTCAGCGCCTGATCTTCGCTGTAAGTGAAGGTATAACCTGCATCTACACCGAGTTCATAACGCATGCTGTCGTAAGACTGACCGTCAACTTTCATGTCGTTGCTCAGCTGGTAGTCGTCGCCGGACTGGAACAGACCGGATACGCTGCCGTAAGGCGTTACGTAGCCTGCATCACCCAGCTTCAGATCATAACCCAGTTTCAAGCCGAAGCCCCAGGCGTCAGAAGAGGTGTTGCCGTCAACGTAAGTACCGTCGCTCATGTTAGCAGACAAATCGTTGTTGAAGTGAGAGTAGCTCAAGTTACCGTCAACAAAGATGTTGTTTGCGAAACGAGCGGAAGAGTAGATGTAGGCAGACTGGCTGTCCTGATCCACCTGACCGGTACGATCGCTCAGATCGCCTTTCGCGAAGCCTGCTGCCGCACCAACGATCCACTTAGCGTTGTTACCATCAACTTTGGTATCAACACCGACCATGATGCCATTAACATCCTGATCGTAGTTAATGGTGCCGTTGTCGCCGTTGAAGTTACCGCCGAAGTAGCTTACCCATGCGCCGCCGTTATCCGCCAGGCCATGACGAGCGTTGGTCAGACGAGTACCAACGGTGTCTTGTTCCAGGTTCCAGATATTGGTGTTCGCAGAAGGAATGCTCAGCGCCATGTTAGCGTAGTCGGTCAGTTCCATCTGTTCCAGCACGACAGTGTTGCCTTCCTGCTTAGCCTGATAGGTGTAAGCACCCAGGTCAGCTTTGTTTGCTGCAGAGAAGGTTGCGTCGGTGTTTACGTCATTGACACGAATCAGCTCGTTGCCTTTGTAATCCGCAACAGAACCCGCACCAGTAGCGTTGTCGATGCGCACTTTATAGTTACCGGTAGCCGCTACAACATTGTCCGTGTAGCTATTATCCGCTTCACCGTTAGCACTGTAAGTAGTATCGGCAGTGTTATCACCGTTGTAATAATCACCATTACCATTCACGGTCAAATGACCGTCAGAAGTCATAGCGATGACACCGTAACCATAGGTAGCATTTGATGTATCGGTTGTATTGGTGTGGCCGTTAACCAAATCTGCATCCAGCACATAGTCGCTGTTGTTGATGTTAAATACACCAGCGTTGGTCAGTTCCAGAGTATCCGTACCGAAAGAATCGGCATCAAATTCACCAGCACCGATGCTGAATTCACCGCCGTTTGATACGGTAATAGTGTTAGCATACAGATAAGCAGTTTCGTTTGTCAGATCAACTTTACTGTAACTATCAACCGTCAGGTGATCGGTATCAACTTCACCATAGGAACTGAGGTTCATCGTTGAACCATTGGTCAATGTGATGGTGTCTGCGATTAAAGAAGAACTATCAGCTACGTTAACCTGAGAACCATTATTAACAGTTAGGGTATCGACGTTTGAAGCGTTTACCGTATCCCATTCAGAACCGTTATCCAGCGCTACAGTGAAGATACCGCTCTGGAAGGTCTTGTCATCAACAACGTTGCCCCATTTATCGAAAACAGAATCAGGTTCTAAGCTGTTAGTACCATCTTCAAGATTGTACATCTCAGTCGGATCGATACGATCATAGGTAAAGTATGCGTCACCTACCCACTTACTACCGTTATCCAGTTTGAGGTTCAGTTCATCAACGTTATCGTTGTCGTGACTCCAACCGCCATTCGTATCCTCTACACCATCATTGTTGGTGTCATAACCGATTTTGCTGAAACCATCGCTGGCGTTGATAACACCATCGCCATTGGAATCAGCATTCGCGTCGCCAGCATTGTTGAAGTTACTCGTAAACACAACGTCACCCATCAACGTTGAACCGTTGGTGAATGTAACATTGTTCTTCATCGAATAGTATGAGTCAGGATCATCTGAGAACGATAAAGCAGCGTCATTCGGATTATGATACCAGGTTCCTGTCGTTGCATCATAAACAGCGTTACCAGAATAATCGCTTGGCTCTGAAGAGTTACCAAACCAACCGCTACCCTCAAGCGGAGTCACAGCCCCTAATGTAACAGTGGAATTGTCAACGACAATAGTGTTGTCCCAAGTATGAACATAAGCGCTATCACCACCAGTAGCATATGTTGCGTCGTAAGTATCACCCTGACTCAGAGTAATACCTGCAACACGAGAGTTATTGGTGATATTAATATTACTTTCGACATCCAACGTTACAGCAGTGCCTAAAGAAGCTAATTCGGAAGTACGCCAATCTTCCGTAGTAACTTTTCCATCAGCATTATTATAATCATCGGTGAAGTAGAAATATTCATAATCATCATCGATAGTGGAGTTAGCGATATTGAGGGTAAATGTATCGCCATCATCCCAGTCATGATCAACATATGCTGTGTCATCCCACATATGTTGGGAAGTAATCATGCCTTGGATGGTAGAATTGGTGATATTCAGTGTATTCGTAGAATCTGCGGTGTAGTCATTGTTCAGATAATACGTAGAAATAACACCATTTACAGTATCGTTGTTAAAGGATTGATCGAAATCGGTAGTTGCAGGATTGTAATAAACATAACCACCGTAAGTTACATAATCGGTGTCAGTATTGATCCCAGCGTACTGGGTAGTTGCGTCGTCATGATACCCAAAAGTGTTATAAGTAGTAGCATTCGCCTGAGAAGTGATTGCCAGAGTGCAAGCCAATGCTAATTGTGAGACTACAAGTTTCTTTTTCCAGGAGTGCATTTGTCATCCCTCCTCAGGGACGTAATATAGTTGATCCATCAATTATCAATGCATAAAAACATACAGATGTTTAGCAAGAAGGATTATGCGGCGTCATTGCTAAAAGGTTCAATTATTCTTTATCCTCAGTCCGGATTCGGACATGAATTAAAAAGACGTAATAAAAGGAAATTTTATAATTGAAAAGCATTCTTTTTCATGACCTTACAAGAAAATAAAAAAACAAAATACATATAAGATAAATATGGATTAAAGAAAAACAAAATAAACATGAATAATGTTGAAACCCACATTTACTTAAATGACGATGAAATAAAACTAAAAACAACGTAAAACTAATTCTTATTTAAAATGATATAGTGCCTGATGTATTAATCTTCGGTATATAAAAGAAGCGCCATGTTCTGCCGCCGCCGGGGCTGCGCCTGCTACGTTAAGGACCGTTTTCGTAAAACATCTGCCTGCAGATTCAGGTATACTGGGCCTTCGATTCCACAAACATCAGGCAGACCATGACAGACCTTATCCATCGCCCTCGCCGCCTGCGCAAATCCGCTGCGCTGCGCGCTATGTTTGAAGAGACAACACTTAGCCTGAACGACCTGGTGTTGCCGATCTTTGTTGAAGAAGAACTCGACGATTACAAAGCTATTGATGCCATGCCCGGCGTAATGCGTATCCCGGAAAAGCAGCTGGCGCGAGAGATTGAACGTATCGCAAATGCTGGCATTCGTTCCGTTATGACCTTCGGCATTTCTCACCATACTGATGACACCGGCAGCGATACCTGGAAAGAAGACGGCCTGGTGGCAAGAATGTCCCGCATCTGTAAGCAAACCGTGCCGGAGATGATCGTCATGTCCGACACCTGCTTCTGCGAATACACCTCGCACGGCCACTGCGGCGTGTTGTGCGAACACGGTGTGGATAACGATGCGACGCTGGCCAACCTCGGCAAGCAGGCCGTTGTCGCGGCGGCGGCTGGAGCAGATTTTATTGCGCCCTCCGCGGCCATGGATGGACAAGTCCAGGCTATCCGCCAGGCGCTGGATGCCGCCGGTTTTACCGATACGGCAATAATGTCCTACTCCACCAAGTTCGCCTCTTCTTTCTACGGCCCCTTCCGTGAAGCAGCGGGTACCGCGTTAAAAGGCGACCGCAAGACGTACCAAATGAATCCGATGAACCGCCGTGAAGCGATTCGCGAATCACTGCTTGACGAAGCCCAGGGCGCGGATTGCTTAATGGTGAAACCGGCCGGCGCGTATCTGGACGTGCTGCGTGAAATCCGCGAACGCACAGAGTTGCCGCTTGGCGCTTACCAGGTGAGCGGTGAATATGCCATGATTAAATTTGCTGCTATGGCTGGCGCCATCGATGAAGAAAAGGTCGTGCTGGAAAGTCTGGGCTCGATTAAACGCGCCGGCGCCGATTTGATTTTCAGTTACTTCGCGCTGGATCTGGCTGAGAAAAATATTCTGCGTTAATTCTGTTACAGGGCGGCGCGCTGCCGCCCTTTCCCGACTTTACACCCCACTATTCAGTCGCTGAGTCTAACCCGTTGCCGAACGCGGCTTATCCGGCTTACGGCTATTCCTCGATCGCCTGGCGAATTTGCTGCAACGACGCGGGATCGTCAATGGTTGTCAGATCGCCCGGATCGCGGCCTTCGCAGATCGCCTAGATCGTGCGGCGAAGCATCTTTCCGGAACGCGTTTTGGGAAGCTGCGAAACAAACCAGACATGCGCCGGACGACCAAAGTGGCCGATCTGGTTGTCCACCAGCGCCATAATCGCGTTTTCCTCGTCGCGCGCCGCCTCGCGATCCGCCAGCGTATCGCTCTGCTTCGGAATGACAAACGCCACCGCTACCTGCCCTTTCAGAGCGTCTTTTATCCCCACTACCGCCACTTCCGCTACGTTCGGGTAGCTGGAGATACTTTCTTCTATTTCTCGCGTCCCCAGCCGATGACCCGCAATATTAATCACATCATCGGTACGGCCCAGAATAAAGTAATACCCCTCGGCGTCGCGGATTCCCCAGTCGAAAGTGGCATAAACCTGACGGTTAAACAGCGACCAGTAAGTCTTCACAAAACGCGCATCGTCGCCCCAGATAGTCTGAATACAGCCCGGCGGCAGCGGCCCTTCGATCACCAGCATCCCCTTTTCATTTATGCCGCAAGGTTCGCCGGTGACTTCATTGAGTAGCTGGACGTTATAACCGTACATCGGCACTCCGGGACTTCCCAGACGCGACGGCCTGTCGTCCAGCGCGCGGGCCAGCGCCATGATCGGCCAGCCGGACTCCGTCTGCCAATAATTGTCGATAACCGGCACACCCAGCGTCTCCGTCACCCAACTGGCCGTCGGCTCGTCCAGCGGCTCACCGGCCAGATAAAGCGCCTCCAGCGAGGAGAGATCGTGATTGCGGATTTGCGCCGTCGGGAATTTTTTCAGCACGCGAATCGCGGTCGGGGCGGAAAACATCCGGTTAACCTGGTATTTCTCGACAATTTTCCACCAGACCCCGCAGTCCGGGTACGTCGGCAGTCCTTCGTAAACAATAGTCGCCATGCCTGCCAGCAACGGCGCGTAAACGATATAGGAGTGGCCGACGACCCAGCCGATATCCGATGCGCAAAAGAATACGCCGCCCGCCTTGCCGCCAAAAATGGTGTCCATCGAGGTTGCCAGCGCCACTGCATAACCGCCGACGTCGCGCTGGACGCCTTTCGGTTTGCCGGTAGTGCCGGAGGTGTAAAGAATGCACGAGGTTTCATTGGATTCCAGCCACGCCACCGGCACGCTCGCGCCGAGATGCTGCTGGCGCAACGTGGCAAAATCCAGATCGCGCCCATCCACCCACGCCATTTTCGCCAGCCCTCTGTCCACCAGCAGAACGTGTTTCGGCTGATGCTGCGCCTGCGCAATAGCGTCATCAAGCAGCTTTTTATACGGCAGGATTTTACCGCCCCGCGCTCCGGCATCCGCCGACACAATCAGCGCCGGTCTGGCATCGTCAATGCGCGCCGCCACGCTGTGCGAGGCAAAACCGCCAAAGACCACCGAATGGATCGCGCCAATGCGCGCGCAGGCCAGCAGGGTTATCTGCGCTTCGGCAATCATCGGCATATAGACCAATACGCGATCGCCACGCTGCACGCCCAGCGACAGCAACATGGCGGCCACAATGTTGACTTCATCATGCAACTGGCTGAAGGTAAATGTGCGCTCTTCATCGGTCTCTGATGAGACGGCAATCAGCGCCAGCGCCTCCGGCTGTTTATCCCGCCAGCGGTCGACGGCGTTATGACATAAGTTAGTGGTGCCGCCGCAAAACCAGCGGGCAAACGGTGGGCGGCTATGATCCAGCGTCTGCGTAAACGGCTGTCGCCAGTCGATACGCCGGGCCTGCTCGGCCCAGAACGCCTCCGGTTCGTTAATGGAACGCTGATAAAATTCGCTAAAAGACATCACGCTCTCCTGTTGAACTTACGCCTTATTGCTGGCTGGCTCAGATGACATATAAATCGAGGTATTCGTTAACCGGCATCTGCTCCAGGCGGGATCTGTCCAGGGAGACATCCAGAATGCGTTGCTGCTGGCGAGTCGGGAACTGACGCGCCAGGTTAATTTTAAATTTTTCGATAAGCTTCGGAATACCGCCGGCGCGGCGACGCGCATGACCAATCGGATACTCCACGACAACCTCGCCAAAGCGTGAGCCATCAGTAAACTCCACGGTGATCGCATTGCCGATAGCACGTTTTTCCGGGTCGTGATAGTCGGCGGTAAAAGCCGGGTCCTCATAACACACGATTTTCTCGCGCAGGGCGTCAATACGCTTGTCCTGCGCCACCTCGTCTTCATAATCCGCCGCGGTTAACCGTCCGAACAGCAACGGCACGGCGACCATATACTGGATACAGTGATCGCGGTCCGCCGGGTTATTGAGCGGGCCTTTTTTATCGATAATGCGGAGACAGGCTTCGTGGGTGCGGATGGTCACTTTCTCGATATCCGCTGCCGTTTTACCCGCGGCCTGCATCTGCTCATACAGCGTCATCGCCGCTTCGACGGCGGTTTGCGAGTGGAATTCTGCCGGGAAAGAAATTTTGAATAGCACGTTTTCCATCACGTAGGAGCCGTAAGGACGCTGGAAACGGAACGTTTCACCTTTGAATGAAACGTCGTAGAAGCCCCAGGTTTTGGCGGTGAGCGCCGAGGGATAACCCATCTCGCCGGTTTTCGCCATCAGCGCCAGACGTACCGCGCGCGAAGTCGCATCGCCCGCCGCCCAGGATTTGCGCGTACCGGTATTCGGCGCATGACGATAAGTGCGCAACGACTGCCCATCCACCCACGCCAGCGATACCGCGTTGAGGATCTCATCGCGCGTCAGCCCCAGCATTTCAGCGACCACCGCAGTCGAGGCCACTTTCACCAGCAGCACATGGTCAAGCCCGACACGGTTGAAGGCGTTTTCCAGCGCGATGCAACCCTGAATTTCATGGGCTTTGATCATCCCGCTCAATACCTGTTTCATGGTCAGCGGCGCTTTGCCGGCGGCGACGGCGTTGCGTGACAGCCAGTCCGCAATCGCCAGAATACCGCCGAGGTTATCAGAAGGATGGCCCCACTCGGCGGCAAGCCAGGTATCATTAAAATCGAGCCAGCGGATCATCGCGCCAATGTTAAAGGCTGCCTGTACCGGATCGAGCTGGAACTGGGTGCCCGGCACGCGTGCGCCGTTGGGCACCACCGTGCCTGGCACGATCGGCCCAAGCAATTTTTTACAGGCCGGGTATTCCAGCGCTTCCAGACCACAGCCAAGCGTGTCGAGCAGGCAATAATGCGCGGTGTCGTACGCCACCTTTGAGGTGATCTCGTAATTCATAACGTAATCAACGATATCAACGATTTCACGGTCAAAGTCTGGGCGGATGTTCGAAATATGTGCGGACATAGGGTACAACTCCTGTTTTTATATTTAGAGGTTTTAATTAGCAACGCTTTTCGATCGGCACAAACTGGCGATCGTCCGGGCCGGTATAGTTGGCAGAGGGGCGAATAATTTTGTTGTCCTGACGCTGTTCAATAATGTGCGCCGCCCAGCCGGTAACGCGGGCGATGACAAACAGCGGGGTGAACATTTCGGTAGGGACGCCCATCATGTTGTAGGAGACCGCCGAAAACCAGTCGAGATTCGGGAACATCTTTTTTGTCTCCCACATCACCGTTTCCAGACGGTCAGCGATGTGGTACATCTTCAGCGAGCCGCCTTCTTCTGAAAGCTGTTTCGCCACCCGTTTGATCACCTGATGGCGCGGGTCGGCGATGGTGTAAACCGGATGTCCAAAGCCAATCACCACCTCTTTGTTTTCCACGCGTTTACGGATATCCGCCTCTGCCTCGTCCGGCGTTTCATAACGCTGTTGAATTTCCAGCGACACCTCATTCGCCCCGCCGTGTTTCGGGCCGCGCAGCGCGCCAATCGCGCCGATAATCGCGGAGTAGACATCCGAGCCGGTTCCGGCAATCACCCGGCTGGTAAACGTCGAGGCGTTGAACTCATGCTCGGCATACAGCACCAGCGAAATATGCATCGCCTTTTCCCAGCTTTGGGTTGGCTTTTCACCGTGCAGCAGATGCAGGAAATGGCCGCCGATGGAATCATCGTCGGTTTCCGGCTGAATACGTTCGCCGTTGTGGCTGTAGTGATACCAGTAAAGAAGGATAGAGCTGAGCGAGGCCAACAGCTTATCGGCAATATCGCGCGCGCCGGAGACGGTATGTCCCTCTTTTTCCGGCAGGGTGCAGCCCAGCGCGGAAACGCCGGTACGCATCACGTCCATCGGGTGCGAGGCCGCCGGTAACGCTTCCAGAACGGTACGGACATTGGCGGGTAATCCGCGCAGCGCTTTTAACTTGCTTTTATACGCGTTCAGCTCGTCGCGGGTCGGTAATTTTCCGTGGATCAGTAAATGCGCGACTTCTTCAAATTCGCAGTGCTCCGCCAGATCGAGAATGTCGTAACCGCGATAGTGCAGATCGTTACCGCTTTTTCCCACGGTACACAGAGCGGTATTTCCGGCAGGTACGCCGGAAAGCGCGACCGATTTTTTAGGCTTAATGACATGCGTGTTGTTTTGCAGGATCGTCGTGTCTGTCATATTGTCCTCGTCATTATTGTAATGTGTAGGGTATTGAGGCGTGTAGGCCGTACCGTAGGCGGGATAAACGTAGTGCCATCCGGCATTGCCTGATGGCGGCTTCGCCTTATCAGGCCTACAGGCTACGATTTTTTATTCCTGTACAGCGCGTCCAGCTTCTCTTCGAACTGGTAGTAATTGATGCTTTCGTACAGCTCGTTGCGGGTCTGCATGATGTCGATCACGTTCTTTTGCGTCCCTTCCTGGCGCAGCACGGTATAGACTTTTTCTGCGGCGCGGTTCATGGCGCGAAACGCCGACAGCGGATAGAGCGCCATCGCCACGTTTGCGCTGCGCAACTCGTCGGTCGTAAACAGCGGCGTCGCGCCAAACTCAGTGATGTTGGCGAGGATCGGCACCTGCGCCACGTCGGCGAACTGGCGGTACATCGACAGTTCGGTGATCGCCTCCGGGAACAGCATGTCAGCCCCCGCGTCCACGTAAGCCTGCGCACGATCGAGAGCCACCTCCAGCCCTTCCACCGCCAGCGCATCGGTACGCGCCATGATCACAAAGTTCGGATCGGTGCGCGCATCCACTGCCGCCCGAATTCTGTCTACCATCTCCTCTTTCGAGACGATCGCTTTGTTTGGACGGTGTCCACAGCGCTTAGCGCCAACCTGGTCTTCAATATGCAGCGCGGCGGCGCCCGCTTTGGCTATGGACTTTACCGTCCGCGCGACATTAAAGGCGGAGGAGCCAAAGCCAATATCCGCATCCACCAACAGCGGCAGCGGGCAAACATCCGTGATGCGCCGGATATCGGTTAACACATCATCCAGCGTCGAAATCCCCAGATCCGGCAGTCCGAGCGAGCCCGCCGCTACGCCGCCGCCAGAAAGATAGATAGCCTGATACCCGGCCCGTTGGGCCAACAGAGCATGGTTGGCATTGATAGCGCCGACAATTTGTAATGGATTCTCTTTAGCGAGCGCGGCGCGAAATGCCTGCCCCGGCGAATGTAAAGACATATCTCGTCCTCATGTTAGTAAATTGTTACTCAGAATGTATTCACCAAAGCAAAGGCTATGCCAGGCAAAGAGGCAGCGAGAAAATTAAATACAATGAGATTTAAAAACAGGCAATTACAGTAATGCCTGTTATGAATAAGCGCGATTAAGGGAAAAGAAAAACGTGTCAGCTAACGTTTCATGAAACGAATCGCTCTGTTTCATTGCAACATTTATGAAACACGTTTAAAACAAAAAATCGCCCCTTAAAGATGAACCTACTGCGATGACGACTGCCCACAGCGCTCCGCGCGATAATAGCGATAAACCGGTGATCTGGACGGTCTCCGTAACGCGTCTGTTCGAACTGTTTCGGGATATCAGCCTGGAATTCGATCATCTGGCGACCATCACGCCTATTCAACTCGGCTTTGAAAAGGCGGTGACCTACATTCGCAAAAAACTGGCGACCGAGCGCTGCGACGCGATTATCGCGGCGGGTTCGAATGGGGCCTATTTAAAAAGCCGCCTGTCAATACCGGTGATCCTCATCAAACCCAGCGGATTCGATGTATTACAGGCGCTGGCGAAAGCGGGAAAGCTCACCTCGTCTATCGGTATCGTGACCTATCAGGAGACCATTCCGGCGTTACTTGCCTTTCAGAAAACGTTTCACCTCCGTCTTGAACAGCGAAGCTATGTCACCGAAGAGGACGCGCGCGGGCAAATTAACGAACTTAAGGCCAACGGTATTGAGGCCGTCGTCGGCGCGGGATATGACCCGTCTGACACGGCGCCAGCGCGTGGATTACCCATCCGGCAAGGGATTACAAACCCGGTATGAACTGGGCGATATACGCGGCCAGTCGCCGCAAATGGAGCAGCTCCGCCAGACGATTACGCTCTATGCCCGCTCCCGTGCGGCAGTGCTGATTCAGGGGGAAACAGGGACCGGAAAAGAGCTGGCGGCGCAGGCGATTCACCAGACGTTTTTTCACCGCCAGCCTCACCGTCAGAATAAGCCATCCCCTCCCTTTGTCGCCGTCAATTGCGGCGCGATTACCGAGTCGTTGCTGGAAGCGGAACTGTTTGGTTATGAAGAGGGCGCGTTTACCGGTTCACGACGAGGAGGCCGGGCGGGGCTGTTTGAAATCGCACACGGCGGCACGCTGTTTCTGGATGAAATCGGCGAAATGCCCTTGCCGTTACAAACCCGACTTTTGCGCGTACTGGAGGAAAAAGCCGTCACTCGCGTCGGCGGACACCAGCCGATCCCGGTGGATGTCCGGGTGATCAGCGCTACGCATTGCGATCTGGATCGGGAGATAATGCAAGGACGTTTTCGCCCCGATCTCTTTTATCGCCTGAGTATTCTGCGTCTGACGCTTCCTCCTTTGCGCGAGCGGCAGGCTGATATTTTACCGCTGGCGGAAAGCTTTTTAAAACAGTCGCTGGCGGCGATGGAAATTCCGTTTACCGAATCGATACGTCATGGATTGACACAGTGTCAGCCGCTTTTGCTGGCCTGGCGCTGGCCCGGTAATATTCGCGAACTGCGTAATATGATGGAGCGCCTGGCGCTTTTTTTAAGCGTCGATCCCGCGCCAACGCTGGACAGGCAATTTATGCGGCAGTTATTACCTGAGCTTATGGTGAACACAGCAGAACTGACGCCTTCAACCGTGGATGCGCACACGTTACAGGATGTACTGGCGCGCTTTAAGGGCGATAAGAGCGCCACGGCGCGTTATCTGGGGATTAGCCGCACCACTCTGTGGCGTCGTTTAAAAGCTGGTGCCAAAGACCAGTCGGATAATTAAGACAAATGACAGCGTCCTGAATGCCTGATGGCGCTACGTTTACTGCAGGCCGTCATCCGGCAAAACGGATGACGGTTGCCTGGAATAAAAATACCCGCCGGAAACCCAGGCGGGTATTTTTATGATGCAACGCTTTTATTTCTTTTTATAAATATCAGCCGTACCATGAATTTTATTTTCTGTCTGCCCGGACGTCAGCACCACCACATCCGCCCCTTTTTCATCCGCCTTTTTGATTAAATCTTCTCTGGCGTCCAGCGGCGACATTTCCCCGGTGGTGGAAATCGTGCCAATTTTCGTGTATTCGGAGGCGACTTTATCAAAGTCCGTTTTTTTCATAATTTCTGCGGCATAAACGTTTGTCACAACAAACGCTAATGCGCCAAGCATAACCTTGTAGCCAGTTTTCATAGCAAAACCCTCGTTTTATTATTACGCCATCATCGCTTTATCAGAACAAAAAGGCCGTTCGGACTGATTAAATAAGTAGTGTAGATTGCTGGAAAAATCCAGTCAGCCCCCGCTCAGTCGGCGTAACAACGCGGATTAAAACGCCCCTGCTTTGTGATCTCACTCGCAATCATCTGGTTTGACTATTAATAAGATGAACGTTATTTCTTGAGGCTATGGGAAGAGTTGTCTATGGAGCCGTTTCATGCCGTTGTGCTTACCGTCAGTCTGTTTGTGTTAACCTTTTTTAATCCCGGCGCGAATCTGTTTGTGGTGGTGCAAACCAGCCTCGCATCAGGACGCCGGGCGGGAGTCATCACCGGCCTGGGCGTCGCCACGGGAGACGCCTTTTATTCCGGGCTGGGGCTTTTCGGTCTGGCGACGCTCATTACGCAATGCGAAGCGGTATTTTCTCTTATCAAAATTGTCGGCGGCGCCTATTTATTATGGTTCGCCTGGAACAGTATTCGCCACCAGGCGACGCCGCAAATGAGCACGCTCCAGACGCCGATTGCCGCCCCGTGGACAATTTTCTTTCGCCGGGGATTAATGACCGATTTATCCAATCCGCAAACCGTACTGTTTTTTATCAGTATTTTTTCCGTAACGCTTAGCGCAGAAACGCCCACATGGGCAAGGTTAATGGCCTGGGCCGGAATTGTGCTGTCATCCGTTATCTGGCGTATTTTTCTCAGCCAGGCCTTTTCGCTCCCCGCAGTCCGCCGCGCTTATGGGCGTATACAGCGCATTGCCAGCCGTGTTATCGGCGCCATTATCGGGATGTTTGCGCTCAGACTTCTCTATGAAGGCGTGACGCACCGCTAGTTTACCCGGTAGCCTTTGCTACCGGACGATAAGCGTTATCAAAACGCCCATGACACGCTGCCTACAATGCTACGCTCGGCGCCAAAATAACAATAAGAGAGCGAATTACAAGCAGCGACATAGCGTTTGTCCGTCAGGTTATTTACGTTGAGCTAGGCGCTCAAGCCATTTAACCCAATGCTGGATAAATCATACCCAACCACCATGTCGACCAGTGTATAGGACGACAACGTGTGGGTATTCAGGCGATCGCTGGTCACGCCGTTGACGTACCGGATGCCGGAGCCCAAAGTCAGCCCCTCTAACAGACCGCTTTTCACATCGTAGCTTAGCCAGGCGCTGGCCTGGTTCCGTGGAGCATAAACCGCGCGCTTACCCTGCTCTTGCGGGCTACTTTTCTTATAACGGATATCAGTATAGGTATACGCCGCCTGCAAACGGACACTATCCGACAAATGGCTAATGGCCTCCAGTTCCACCCCTTTAGACTCAATTTCACCAATAGAGCGGTACGGATCGGTAGGTTCTTCTTTGGTCGCGATATTGGTCTGGTTAATACGATACACGGCGGCGCTAAACTGGCTGTTCCCCCCCAGCGGTTCGTATTTTACCCCCGCCTCCCACTGCTTGCCTTTCATCGGTTCCAGCACATTGCCGTTTTCGTCGGCGAAGCTGGTCGGCGTAAACGCGGTAGAATAACTAAGATAGGGGGCGACGCCATTGTCGAACAGATAAAGCAACGCGGCACGGGTGCTGACGTTGTTTTTATCGAGATCGCTGCGTGAATCATGAAGTTTGTCGATGTTAGACACGCTGACCCGATCGTAACGACCGCCCAACGTAAAGCGCCAGCGATCCCATGACATCTGATCCTGTAAATAGTATCCGGTCTGCCGCAGCTTATGTTTTTCACGGCTATACAACGTAATGTAATCCGGCTGAGCGCCATAAACAGGGTTGAAAGCGTCAATCGGCGGAAACGCGCCATAATAGCCAGTAGTATGATTACTGCGATCCTGATAATCGATCCCCACCAGCAGACGATGATTAATCGCCCCGGTATCCACGCTGCCGTCGAGCTGATTATCCAGCGCGATAGCCGACATTTTCTCCCCAGAGCCGGAATAGCCGCGATTCAGCGCCGTTTCATTCAACCAACCTGCGGCATAGACCTGATTCAACGTCACTTTGGTATGCAAATAACGCAATTTTTGCCGTACCGACCAGCCGTTATCGAACAGATGCTCAATGTTATAACCCACCATATTTTCACGGCGATCGTATTTGTCGTAGTCATCTTCACCTTCAAAGAAAGTGTTAGAAATTTTTCTGCCGTTATAAGGTACAACCGTGCCTTGATAAGGCAGTCCGGAGTGGCTACCGCCTTCCGGATCACGGTGCAGATAGGCCATAAGATCAAGACGCGTCCGATCGGTAATTCGCCAGGTCAGGCTCGGCATCAGCGCATAACGTTCCTCTTTCAAGGGGGTAAACTGCGAATCGGCGTAACGTGTCATACCGCTAAGACGCGCCGCCACACGTTCATTGTCATCCAGTGGGCCGGTCACATCAAAAGCCGCCCCGCGCTGGTTGTGATTGCCGGCAAACAGCTTCACTTCTCCCCCGGCATCAAACGCCGGTTTTCGCGACGTCAACGCGACAATGCCGCCTGGCGATGAACGACCATACAGAACGGACGCCGGGCCGCGTACCACCTCGATATCTTCCAGAAACCAGGTGTCAACCACCAACGAACTGTGCGAATTGGTGTCGCCCATCATTTTTAACCCGTCGAGATAGACGTTATCCAGACTACCGTCCGAAAAACCACGCAATACGATGTAATCAAAGCGGTTAGAGGCGCCTATCTGGTTACTGTATACGCCTGGGGTGTAGCTGACCGCCTGACGCACGCTGGTTGCGCCCTGCTCTTCAAACTGCTGGCGGGTAATAATGGATACCGACTGCGGCGTTTCAATATCTGGCGTCGCCAGCTTGGTCGCGCCACTCTGAACGGGCGAGGTGACAATGACGGTATCATTTTTTGTGGTTTCCTGGGCAGAAAGAGGAAAAGTCGCGCCGCCGATAGCTCCGCCTATCAATAGCGCCATACGCGTTGTCGCAAACATGAACATCTCCAAAGGCATCTTTATTGTAAATAAGAATTATTACCTTTTAGAGATGACAGACCACTATGCGTAACGCCAGATTGCCTATGCGCAATGATAAAAAATCACCCAAAGCGGCAGAAAACCGGGTTAGCAGCGGATATTACCGTTCTGGCGGGGCGCGTTACGCACAGTGTCGGGACGCCGTCAGAGACGCGTCACGCAGCTCGCCGGGCGAGCAGCCATAACGCCGACGAAATGCCGTCGCAAAGTTTGTGGCATGTTGATAGCCTGACATCCAGGCGGCCTGCTGCACGCTGTATCCCTCCATCAGATAACGACGCGCGCGCGCCAGGCGGCAATCGCGCAGATAATCAAACACGGTACACCCATAGGCATGGCGAAACTTGCACCGCAGGCTACTTGGACTCATTGCCGCCCGACGCGCCAGTTCGTTCAGCGTGTAGGCTTTTTCCGGCGTCTGCTCCAGTAAACGCCGAATGAGCTCCAGCCGCTGGTATTCACCGGTGACGGGAAGCCCGCGTTTTTGCGTTGCGGGCTGACATAGATTTAGCGCATAGCCCAGCAATTGCAGCATGATGCCTTCCAGCATTAACTGGCGTGACGCCGCATGAGGTCCGGGCTGCTGCGCATAACGTAGCCCCGAAAGCAGAAACTCCGGCACCTGCCAGACCCTCGCCGAGGTTGCGCTATTTTCCCACTCGTCTGCCAGCGAGACAGGCAAACGCTCCCGCCATCCGCCGTCCGGGTACATTCCCAGCGACAAGGTGCGCAATTTACTGTCTGCGCCGTGATGGGCGCGTATCGTCTGCTGCTCACTCAGTTGCGAGCAAAACGCCATCCCCGCGCTCAACAAAAAGGTCTGCTCATTGACAGCCAGCGCGACGTTACCTTCCAACACCACCAGCATATACAGCGGACTGCTATGGCGAGAGGTGGTTTCATAAGGTTGTAACACGTGAACATCCGAGCGTGTAATGCAAATCCCGCCGGGAAGCGCTATCTCTTCGATATCGCCATGAAGTACGGGACTACTCTGCGTATACTGCGGTAACGCAGGGAAGCGGTAATCAATGCCATAACGCTCGCCAAACGCGATGAAGTCGCTGACGGAAAAGATCTTTTTCATCGCCGGGGCGGCGGAAGAGTGACAGGAGATCGGAGACATTATCAATACCGTTTATCTGCGTTATACCAGAGCGTTAGCCACTGTGTAACCATATCACTGCGGCCCGGGAACGACAATAAAGATGAGAATAATTATCAACCGCTATTGAGGGAAGAGATAAGGCGAGCAAACGTGATCGATAAACGCCGATCTGTCGATAAAAACGCGCTTTCGCCAGCGACGAAAGCGCGTCCGGGGGTATCAGTCAGGAGCGAAATCCTGCGGAGGTCATGAGCAGTCTGAACAACATTCCGACGCCCGCCAGCAGAAGCACGCTGGCGCACCATATCGCGACCATCCATACGACTCGCCGCGACCATTTTTTCACTTTAACCATCAGTGATATCCCTCTCCATGTCGCACTTTTCCACGGAAGACGTAGTAGCTCCAGAAGGTATAAGCCAGAATAATCGGGATGATTATCAGCGCCCCAACCAGCATAAAGCTTTGACTTTGCGGCGGCGCGGCGGCGGCATACAGCGAAATATCCGGTGGAATAATATTCGGCCAAATACTGATGCCTAACCCGCTGAACCCCAGAAAAATCAGCCCTAGCGTGAGAATAAATGGACGCGCATGGGATTCTGGTTTTTTCACGCTGCGCCATAGCCAGACGCTAAAAGCCAACACCAGCACAGGCACCGGCAGGAAGTAGTATAAATTGGGCAGCGTGAACCAGCGCCCGGCGATGTCGTCGTGGGTGAGCGGCGTCCACACGCTGACGCCTCCCATCACCAACAACAAGACGATCAACAACGGGCGCGACAGCGCGCACATCCGGCTATGCAGCGGATCTTCGCTTTTCATAATCAGCCAGGTAGCGCCCAGCAGCGCGTAGGTGACAACCAGACCGACGCCGCAGAACAGATTAAACGGCGTCAGCCAGTCAAGCTGCGAACCGCTAAAGGTTCGCCCTTCCACCTGAAAACCGCTCACCACCGCGCCCACCACAACTCCCTGGGCAAAGGTCGCCAGGATTGACCCGACGATAAAGGATTTATCCCAGAACGCGCGATGCGACTCGGTGGCTTTAAAACGGAATTCAAACGCGACGCCGCGAAAGATAAGACCAAGCAGCATAACCACCAGCGGGATAGTCAGCGCGTCGGTGATGACGGCATAAGCCAACGGGAACGCGCCAAAAAGCCCGGCCCCGCCCAGCACCAGCCAGGTTTCGTTCCCGTCCCATACCGGCGCGACCGAGTTCACCATAACATCGCGATCGTGTTTATCACGAATAAACGGAAACAGGATACCGACGCCCAGATCGAAACCATCCATCACGATATACATCAGCGTGGCGAACACGATAATAGCAAACCAGATAACCGGAAGATCGATGGTCATTCGCGTTTCTCCTGCTCAAGCGATTCTCCCACGGCAGAGATAGGACGCGCGGGTCTGCCATCGGTTTCAGCGGTCGGTGTCTCCGCCGGCTGCGGCCCTTTCTGGATAAGACGAATCATATAAATATAGCCAACCCCAAACACCAGAGAATAGACCACAAAGAAGGCCAGCAAACTGATGCTCATCTGCAAGGTGCTGTGCGCGGAAACCGCATCACGCGTTCGCAGCAGGCCATAGACCACCCACGGCTGACGTCCTACTTCAGTCGTCACCCATCCGGCAAGGATGGCGATAAGCCCGGACGGCCCCATCCACAGCGCAAAGTGCATAAAGGGCCGCGAATGATACAGTCGGCGTCGGTAGCGTAGCCACAGGCTGGCCAGCCCCAGGAAGATCATCAGTACGCCCATGCCCACCATCAGACGGAAAGACCAGAACACCACGGTAGAGTTGGGGCGATCCTCTTTGGGATAATCTTTTAGCGCAGGCACCTGTTTGTCCAGGCTATGCGTCAGGATCAGACTGCCCAACGCCGGGATCTCAAGCGCATAGCGGGTCCGTTCCGCCTCCATATCCGGCCAGCCTACCAGCGTAAGCGGCGTTGGCTCGCCGGGCGTATTTTCCCAGTGCCCCTCAATCGCGGCGATTTTGACCGGCTGATGCTTCAGGGTGTTAAGGCCGTGCATATCGCCAATCAATGCCTGAACGGGCGCCACCACGACCGCCATCCATAACGCCATCGAGAACATACGGCGGATAGCCGGCGTATCGTTACCTTTCAGTAAATGCCAGGCAGCGGACGCGCCGACAAACATCGCGCTACTTAAAAACGCCGCAACGGACATATGCAACAGGCGATACGGGAACGACGGGTTGAAAATCACCGCGAACCAGTCCACCGGGACCACCTGACCGTTATGAATTTCAAATCCCTGCGGGGTATGCATCCAGCTGTTAGACGCCAGAATCCAGAACGTCGACATTAACGTGCCCAACGCCACCATACAGGTAGACAAGAAATGCAGGCCCGGCCCGACTTTGTTCCAGCCAAAAAGCATCACGCCTAAGAATCCCGCTTCCAGGAAGAATGCGGTGAGCACTTCATAGGTTAATAAAGGCCCGGTGATACTGCCGGCGAACTGGGAAAAACCGCTCCAGTTCGTTCCGAACTGGTAAGCCATGACCAGACCGGAGACCACGCCCATCCCGAAGTTGACGGCAAAAATTTTGAGCCAGAACTGATAGAGCGAGCGCCAAACAGGATTACGCGTTTTTAGCCATAAACCTTCCAGTACCACCAGGTAACTGGCTAAGCCAATCGTAATCGCGGGGAAAATAATATGAAAAGAGACGGTAAAGGCAAACTGGAGTCTCGCTAAAAAGAATGCATCAAACTCCATGTTCCCTCCCGTTTATATATAGTCACTTCGTGTAAAATATTCACTGTTCGCAACCAGGTTGAAACGAAACGGTTATTTTCCCCAAACGTATAAACGTCGGGGAATATCCAGATAAATTACGATTTTTTTTGCGGTTGGCTGTCAGGCTTATCGCCCGACTCTGGCGCTTCGGAGGGGTCGTCTTTTTCGACAGCGAAACGGTAGTATCTATTTAGCATAACATGTCTCCCTTAGTTACATTCACTTGGCAATATCTACCTGGCCGTTATAAAAATAACGGCAAAACAAAAAAACAGCGTCTTCAAGACTATTTGCAATTTCAGCAAAATACGCTTAGCTGAAAGTTAAGAATAGACGTAAAACGATAACCTTCAAGTCAACGCAGTTTACGGGACGGGGGATTAGCACAGGGAGAATGACCGCAACGCTCGCTGCGCGGCGGCCATTTTATATGGTCTATCAAAAAGATAACCGTTAAGGTCCATTCAAACCCGTTAGTTTGCCTTCCCCTCAATCAAGCCATTGATGGTAGAAAATACCGCCGGCGCGCTGGTCGCTTCCGCAAACTCGACATTAATATTTTGCCGACGCAGCATATCGAAGAATTTACGTTGCGCATCAAGAATAACCTGATCGCCTACGCGCATATTTTCTGCTTTAGTTTCAACCAGTAAATAAACGCTGTCGGCGTCCTGACGCTCAATACGGTACACAAAATCCGGCGTAGTAGAGCCCCCCGTATATTTGGGGATCTGAATGGCCCGCTTAGGCAGTTTGCCAAACACAGAAACCTGTTGCGGATAATCGTATTTTAATAGCGGCAATTCTGGATCGACGCTGTCATAACGCAACGGCGGTATTTGATAGAGAGAACGAGGATCGTCTATCGCATTCTCATCCACATTTTTCCCCACAATTTCAGCGCTAATCTCCTCTCTGAACTGCCGTGCCGTGGAATCAAATACCGACGTTGAAGCCTGAAAATCGAGAGGCAGATAATCGTGGCGCTGCGCAAAATGCGCATTAATCCGCGTCTGTAATGCGCGGGTCATATTGTCCAACGAGATCTCGCTTAAATAGCGTGAATCTCCGTGCAAAACATCACGCAGCATCGCCATTAACACCGGGTGCAGGACGTTAACCGGCAGACTGGTGCGTAACGCCAGTTGCTTAAGAAAATGGCCATATTTCATGCCCGCCATAAATTCGCTGGCGGCTAATTCGCCTTCCCGCTGCGCCACTTCAAAACGGCCATTATCTTCATTCGATACCAGCCGTTGTTGAACCTGGCTTGGCTTCTGGCGTATATACAGCGCCGGATCGCGCAGCACCTCGGCGGCAATCTGTTCCAGAGACGCGCCGCTACGCTCGAATTGCAGCATATAACGGCGGGAAAACTGCTCCCAGATACTGCTAAGTTGTTCCCAATTCTCTTTGCGTAACCTGACTCGCAGTCGGGAGGCGGGCTTATTGTCACGAATGCGATCCGCTCGCACCCGCGCCTGCGTCAGCTCAGGGTAGAACTCCAGTAGCCACGCAAAGCCACTTTTGGTTCCCCCGTTAAGCGTGACGCTGGGTTTAAACTCATTACTCCGGTTGATCAGTTTTTTATCATCCAGATCTTCCAGCAAACGAAGCTCCGTAAACGCAGGATCGACTTTTTGTCGCTCGGTGACGATGAGTGTGATCATCGCCTCATCCAGCTTCTGCTCGTTAAGCTGAACTTTGCTGTCGCGATTAATCTCATCAACCAGCATACTGGCAAACGCTTTTTCATCATAACCAATCAGAAACGACAGTCGGGACGGCCACTCTTCCTGATGAACGCGATGGCCGTTTTCATCTACCGGTAGCCGCAGGCCGCGCCCCACTTCCTGAATTTTGCTCGACTCGCTACCGGAAGAACGTAATTTAGCAATGACAAAAACATTCGGGTTATCCCAGCCTTCGCGAAGCGTCCATTTTGAAAACAGAAAGCGGCGCGTTTCCCAGTTGCCGTGATGGTCTGAAAAACTGAGCAACTTCTCTTTATTTTTCAGAATATCATCTACCTCAGCCTGGATCGCCTCATCGCCGCTTCCGCGGTCTTCGCCAAAGTAACCAGCGTGGACGTTTTGGTTATCCGAGTGCAGGCTGGCGAGCGTGGCCTGCAGAAACGACAGATACTCCACTTCTCGCGGCAGGGTCTTGCGCTGATAATCGTCAATCAGTTGCGTCAGTTTCTTTTTCAGTAAACACTCAAACTTCAGTTTCAACCAACCTTCGTCATCACGATAGCTTTTAATACTGTCAATAAAGAAAAGGCTTAAGGTCTTAATACGCGGGGCATTATTTTCTGGCTCATTGCTGCGTAAGAAATTTGCCTGCTCGGTATCAAAATGCTTATCAATGGCGTCCTGAATAATCAGTTCCTGGTAGCTCGCGCCAAAGGTTCCTGGCACCAGCGCCATCCCTGCCTCCAGCTCCAGATCGTTCGACAACATTTTACTGCCGGCATATTCAATACTGCCTTCAAATCCTGCATCGACATCGGCGAGATTTTCGCCCACGCCAACCTCGGCAATTTTGCTCCCCCGTCGGAGGATTAATTTCTTTGCCGTGACGCTGTCAACGATATAACGATTGTTGGCCTGTTCTTCGGGGAGATTCGGGTAATAAATATCAATACCTTTCACCAAACCATCGTTAAAACTGTCCACCGCGTTGAGATCAAACTGCGGTTGCCGGCGATAGTAATCTTTACGTACACATTTATTTTTACCCTTACCTTCGACAATATCCGGGAAGGTAGCGCCAAAGCGGACGATCATTTGCGGCTGAATAGCCTGAATCGCTCGATAAAATTTGTTATCTCGCGCAAAACGATGCGGTTCATCAATAATGACCACCGGTCGCGTCATTTGCAGCCCTTTAACAGGCGACGTCAGCCCGCCCAGGAGCGTTTGATCGTAATCGTCTCGCGTCATACTGGCGGAATTGAGCATTTGCGCATTGATCAGCAAAACCTGAATCGTATGGCTATCACGACGGCTGGCATCAGTAAAACTTAATAGCTGGGCCGGAAAATTTTTACGCCCCGACTTTACTTTAAAATCACCGGCGTTGATGGTGCAAAGTTCCATCCGCGTATTTTCGTAGAACTGTGAAAAATGCTGTCTGGCGTAATCGCTGGTAATAAAGTTCCGCGCGCCTTCTTTAATGGCTGGCGTCGGCACCACCAGCACAAATTTGAAGAGGCCATACTTCTGATGCAATTCATACATCAACCGGGTATAGACATAGGTTTTACCCGTCCCGGTCTCCATTTTAACGTCAATATTGGCCTTATCGTCGTAACGTTCCTTAATCAGCGGATTAGCATAGTGATTATGATCGGCTTGCGCGTGATCGATACCGGTGAAACTCGCCAGAATCGCCGCTAACGCCTGTTCCTGATGGGGAAGTTCTTCCAGTAAAATATTCATCATCATCCCCTCTTAATAACGCTTCACCAGGTTCACTTTTTGATCAAGCTGTTTTAAGCCGATTTCCAGTTCACGAATGGATTCAAGGTCGAAAGAGTAGCCGTAAATGACAATGGTCTGAACCGGAAGCTGGTGCGTACCAATGTGGTTGAGAAGATCGCGGGTCTGCTCTGTTCCCCATCGTTCATCAATCAGATACAGGCGCGTATTATCAACATACCTGGCGCAATAGCCGGAAAAATCAACGGTCTGTACGTCAATATCCATTTTATAACCATCGGCGACCAGCCATGTCGTTAATAAGGTCTCTTCGCCGCTTGCGCCGCCCGGCACGCCCAATCCTCTGGCGGAAAAAGGATTGATCATGTCGGTAAATCCTGACTCGGTGAAAGCGGCCAGTTGACCGCTGGTATTGATAAAATGGCCGGTAGCAATATCGAAGCTATCCAGATCGTCCAGCGTCTGCTGTGTCGGAGTGGCAAAACGATAATGTTTAAAACCGAGATCGCTATTGGTCGCGGGATTGTTGGCGCGGATCTTCGCCGCAACGCGTGTAATTCGCTCGCGGCTGATTTCATCAATAGTGTTATAACCTGCTTTTTTCGCGATAGTGTTATTGCTTAATGCCTGATCGATAGTACACAGAATAAACGTGCGCTGCCCCCCATCTTCTTCATTCAGCGCCATTACCGCATGGGCCGTAGTGCCGGAACCGGCAAAAAAGTCCAGGACGACGCCGTCTTTATCGATAGCGAGCTTGATGATTTTCTTCAATAATGCGGTCGGTTTCGGCGTATCAAAAACGTTGTCGCCGAAGAGATCCAGAATCTCCTTTTTCCCCTCTTTATTCGACGCTACGTTATCCCAGTAATTGGTCGTTGGCTGCCCCTTACTGTGATGCGCGTACATGACTCGCTGGGGAATACCGCCGTTATCTTTGCCAAAATAGACCAGATTATCGGCCACCAGTTTTTGGTAACTGGCTTCAGGATAAGCCCATAGTCTTTCGTGTACCGTACCGTTCGGCGTGGTAATTTTATAGGTATAGCCGCCGCCGCTCAGCCCTTTTGACACCGTTAACGGCACCGGCCGCCATTTCCCTTCTGGAAACTGTTCGGTCGGTTCTTTATAGGATTTCTGAATATACTCTTTAGAAAGCGGTTCTAAACGTAAAGCGCCCTGACCGGTTTTGGCGTAAACAAGAATGTATTCCCCCTGGATGGAAACGTTATCAGAGTCGTTAGAAATCTCTTTTTTGCGCTTCCACATCACATTGGTGACAAATCCGCCTTCGCCAAAAATCTCATCCATCATTAATTTAAGATTGGCGTACTCATTATCGTCGATAGAGATAAAAATAAATCCGGTATCTTTCAGGAGCTTCCTGGCCAGGAAAAGACGCGGATACATGAAAGATAACCACGCGGAGTGCGTCGATTTACCCTGAATGGATTTTAAACGTGCCAGTTCGGTATCATTAAGACCAAACATATCCTGCAACGCCCGATCGCTATATTCAAAATGATCGGGATAGACAAACCCGTCCGATCCGGTGTTATAAGGGGGATCGATATAGATCATATCGACGGTATCGGCGTAATTATTTTGCAGATGGCGTAAAACATCCAGATTATCTCCGGTCAGAAAAAGATTATGGCTGTTTTTATTTTCTGCCAGAGTATTGTGTTCCACGTCAGGAACGATAACGGTAACGGATTTTTCACCCGCCTGTTTTTTTGCGTAATCTTTGCCAATAAAATCAATCTGATAACCGCTAGTCAGCTCATCAATATTACGCGCTTTCAGCGCGCGCTCAAATCTGGCGAGATCAAATCCGCCTTTCGCGATCAGTTCGCCCTGCTCGTTATAGCGATCGGCGGTAAAAAATTCCGGTAATGCACGTTGTAACTCAGACAGAAAGGCGCTATTCGGGGCAACAGACTCGTTGTGTTTTTGGTTATCTTTCAACATGATATCTTCGCTCCGTTGATAATTTTAAGGTGCAGCAATCAATTTCTTATAAAGAAAAAAGTAAGCGATGATTGTAATGGTCACGAACGGCAGATGCCATCATTAACCTTTGTTGTTCGTTGAAAGGGCGTGAAAACGACGGGAGGAAGGCGTGCTCCCGGCGACAGTATGCGCCAGGAGCGTAGTGTTTACGTGCGATGACTGATGGCCGACTCCGGGAGGGCGTCGCTATCTGTACCGGAGATGACGACTCCCCGGGGCTCGCGACCAAATGCCACAAATACACAGATTAAAATAGCCACCGCGCCAGCCACGATCGCCATTGCCAACCCGTAATTTCCGCCATGCGTTTCCGCGATGCGGGCCTGTAACGTCGCATTAACCGACGCCAGTAAATTACCGAGTTGGTAAACAAACCCTGGCAGCACGGCGCGCGCATTCGCCGGAACCAGCTCGTTCAGCCAGGTCGGCACGACTCCCCAGGCGCCCTGCACCATAAACTGCATCAGGAACGCGCCCAGGCCAATCGTGAATGATCCGCTGGAAAATGCCCATAGCGGGAGTACCGGAAGCGCAAGAAAGGCGGCGATCATGATCGCTTTTTTACGCCCAATACGTTCCGATAGCGTACCGTAGAAAATACCGCCGAGCATGGCGGCAATGTTATAAAAAATCGCAATGATACTGATCAGATGCGGATCAAAACCATGCTGCATCTTCAGGAAGGTAGGATAGAGATCCTGCGTGCCGTGACTGAAAAAGTTAAAGAACGCCATGACCAGCACCAGATACAGACACAACTTCCACTGTTTGCGCAGAACAGGAAGCAGCGCGGTATTCTCTTTACGCGCTCTGGCCGCCAGCCAGACGGGGGATTCCGGCACTTTAAACCAGATATAAGGCAGCAAGACAACAGGCAGGGCGCCAATCAGGAACATACCGCGCCAGCCTACCATACTGTAGAAGAGGCCAAAAATAACCGAGGCGAACAGATAGCCGCAGGGATAGCCCGCCTGAAAAATGCCCGACATCAGGCCACGCGAACGATCGGGAATGGTTTCCATCGCCAGTGATGACGCGACGCCCCATATCCCGCCCATCGCCACGCCGTACATGACCCGAAAAATCAGAAATGCCATGAAGGTGGGCGACCAGGCGGAAAGCAGTTCAAACACCGTAAAGAACAGAATATTGAGCATCAGTATCGGTCGACGTCCGTACTTTTCCGCCATTCGGCCAAATAGCAGCGCGCCAATGGGACGTACCGCTAGGGTCAGCATAATCGCAATGGAAACGTCCGATACGGAAGCGTGAAACCATTCGGCGAGATCGCTAAGTACAAAGACAAGGATAAAGAAATCAAACGCATCCAGCATCCAACTGGTAAAGCTGGCAAACGCCACATGTCGTTGTGTCGTCGTCCAGTTCAGGGGGGTGTACATAGGTAGTGTCCTGCATCAAAAAATAACATCAAGCTTTGAAGCGGGCGAAACGCTGGAGCGCTCCCGTCGTCAAAGCGACGTAACAAGGTAGCGTTGCGCTACTTATTTGTTATCTTTTTGTATATAGCAGGTAAAATGTTAGCAAAAATAGACAAATCATTACATATTATTAACAAAGCTTACTGGCACATGATTTGTCACATTTTTTATGGGGATTATCTCATGCAAAGGAAAGCGAAGCGTGGCTAGCGTATCGCGACCGGCCTGTCGCCAGACCGATCGCCATTGACGATTACCTCTCGCGCGGCGGGAAACCGGCCTTTTGCAGGGCGGCGGCAATCTGCTCCGCGGATAGCGACGTTTCAATGTCAACCAGACGCGTCGCCGGGTCGGTTCTCACCGTCGCATTAGCATCGAGAGTCAGAATCGTCTTTTTTACCGTACTGGCGCAGCCGCCGCAGGTCATGTCATCAATATGGAACTGCATAGTGAACTCCTTTTGTGTGGGAACTGTTGCCAGTCTGGGCCTTGTCAATGTTGGAAGGTCAAGCGTAATCTCAGGACTTACAGACGCTTTGCCAGTCCGTGGCGACGAGGACGGCGCAATACCGCTCCGGTACGCGCCTCCGGCTCGCTATCGTCAGGTTGTCCAAGCGTATGCAGAATGGGGCAATCTGGCAGCGCGTCGCCAGCGCAGCAGTGAATCAGCGCTTTGAGGGTTTGCGCCATGTGCTGCATGCTCTGGATGCGTCTGTCCAGTTCATCAATGTGCGTCTGCGCCAGGCGTTTGACGTCAGCGCTTTGCCGCGACTGGTTATTCCAAAGATTCAGTAAGTCGCTGATTTCAGCAACTGAAAAACCGAGGTCGCGCGCGCGGCGTATAAAATGCAATTGATTAACATCAGCCTGGGTATAGGCCCGATAGCCGGAATCCGTCCGACTTGCCGCGGGAATCAGACCAATCTGTTCATAGTAGCGAATCATTTTGGCCGAGACTTTCGATGCTTTAGCTGCTTTACCGATGTTCATGACGCTCCTCCTCGGGTCGTGGATGTGTCGGATGGGGTTGCCATCGGCGCCCGGAAACGGCGCAGCCGCAAAGCGTTGCCCAGCACGAACACGCTCGACATCGCCATCGCCCCTGCGGCGAATACCGGTGACAATAATATGCCCCAGACCGGAAATAGCGCGCCTGCCGCGACAGGAATCAGCGCCGTATTGTAAGCAAAGGACCAGAACAGATTCTGGTGGATATTGCGGATGGTCGCTTTAGACAGCGCGATAGCATTCGGCACGCCTTGCAGGTTGCCGGACATTAGTACGACGTCGGCGGATTCCACCGCCACATCGGTGCCGGTGCCAATCGCCAGCCCCACGTCGGACTCCGCCAGCGCTGGCGCATCGTTGATGCCATCGCCGACAAACGCCACCTGCCCATACGCCGCTTTCAGGCGCCGTATCGCCTCGACTTTCCCTTCTGGCAATACCTCGGCAACCACATCATCAATTCCTAACTGTCTGGCGATAGCCTGTGCCGTGCGGGCATTATCGCCAGTGATCATGGCGACCTTAATGCCGAGCTGATGTAAAGCGTTAATTGCGGCGGGCGTACTGGGTTTGATCGGATCGGCCACGGCGATAATCGCCGCCAGTTGACCGTCAATAGCCGCATAGAGCGGCGATTTCCCTTCCTGCCCTAACCGTTCGGCGGTGGTGGCGAAGCCGCTAATATCCACGCCAATTTCGCGCATATAGCGATCGGCCCCCACGTCAACACGCGTACCGTCAACGGTAGCGTATACGCCCATCCCGGTCACCGATTCGAAGCCGTTCATGCCTGGTAGCGCGATCCCTTCCTCTTCTGCCGACACGACAATCGCACGGGCAATCGGATGCTCTGAACGCGATTCTACCGCCGCGACTTTCGCCAGCACCTCACGGCGCTCAAAGCCGCTGGCCACGTCGAGATCGGTCAGTACCGGGCGGCCTTCGGTAAGCGTCCCGGTTTTGTCTACGGCCACCACCTTAGCGTCTTTGAGTAGCTGTAACGCCTCCCCCTTACGGAACAGCACGCCCATTTCCGCCCCACGACCGGTTCCCACCATAATGGAGGTCGGCGTCGCCAGGCCCATCGCGCAAGGACAGGCGATAATCAGAACCGCAACGCCATTGATCAGAGCGAAAGTCAGCGCAGGCGACGGCCCAAACGCCAGCCATACCACAAAGGTCAGCGCAGCAATAAGCATCACCATCGGGACAAACCACAGTGTCACTTTATCCACGACAGCCTGAATCGGCAGTTTTGAACCCTGCGCCTGTTCCACCAGACGAATGATTTGCGCCAGCATGGTCTGTCCACCGACGGCGGTCGCCCGCACCGTGAGCGCGCCTTTTTGGTTGACGGTACCGCCCACCACCGCGCTTCCTGCGGATTTCTCAACCGGTATCGGTTCGCCGGTAATCATCGACTCGTCAACGAAGCTGCGGCCTTCGGTCACTTCGCCGTCAACCGGGATCCGCTCGCCTGGCCGAACCTCCACACAGTCGCCCAGCACAACCTCGTCGACAGGGATATCCACGATGCGGCCCTCGCGTAACACATGCGCGACCCGCGCCTGTAGCCCCACCAGACGTTTAATCGCTTCGGAAGTCCGCCCCTTCGCCCTTGCCTCCAGAAAGCGCCCCAGCAGAATAAGCGCGACAATCACTGCGGCGGCCTCGTAATAGACGTTTACCGTCCCTTCAGGCAACAGGTCGGGCGTAAAGGTCGCCACCAGCGAGTAGCCGAACGCCGCTGCGGTTCCCACGGCGACCAGCGAGTTCATGTCCGGCGCCAGACGCGCCAGCGCCGGAAACCCTTTAAGGTAAAAACGGCGACCGGGGATCGTCAGCACCAACAGGGTCAGTGCAAATTGCCAGTACCAGCTTTGTTGCAGGCCAATCGTTTTTATCACCCACTCGTGCATACCAGGAATAAGGTGCGAACCCATTTCAAGCACAAAAACGGGGAGCGCCAGCACGCTGGCGAGAATCAGATCGCGCTTCAGCCTGACGCGCTCGGCCTCTTTTTTCTCTTCAGAGTCGTCTTCACCCTGCCCCGCCGTCTCTATCGGTCGCGCCTCATACCCCGTTTTTTCAATCGCCGCGATCACCGCCTCCGCCGACGCCGTCCCGCGGACGGTGGCGCGCTCCGTCGCCAGATTCACCGTAGCGTCCGTTACGCCAGGCACAGCCTTAATACCTTTTTCAACGCGAGCGACGCACGACGCGCAGGTCATACCTTCAATAAGCAAGCTTATCGTGTCGTGACGATTTTCTGACTGACTCATGACGAGTTCCCCATCCTGACTATTCGGTATCAGAAAGCCTAAAGCTTGCCATTGTGGGAAGGTCAAGCGTATTCAGGCTGCACGGTTCGGCGAGAATGTGAGATGGCTCATAAAAGAGGATGATGCGAGACATTTACGCCACGATGCCGACCCACGCCCCGTAAAAACCCGTCAGGAACGCTTGACCTTTCCTTCGTTGTAACGCCTAGCCTTTGCCAAAAATTCTGCGGCAGCGTTGCGGAATGGCCGACACGCTGCGGTAAAGAGGGAAACGACATGCGTAGAACATTCAAAATTATGTTGATAGCCGGCGTCATCGCCGCCAGCGGGGGCGTGATTTACATGGCCGGCGAAGCACTATGGGATAAAGACAACGCCGTCGGACCACCGGCCAGCGCGCCGCCTCCACCGTCGGTACCGGTTGCTAAAGCCCTTAGCCGCACACTCGCGCCTACGGCGGTATTCACCGGTTTTCTGGCCGCGCCGGAGACCGTGGAGCTGCGTTCGCGCGTGGGAGGAACCCTTGACGCCGTCAGCGTTCCGGAAGGACGTCTGGTAAGCCGCGGACAACTGCTGTTCCAGATCGATCCGCGCCCGTTCGAGGTCGCCCTCGACACCGCCGTCGCGCAATTACGTCAGGCTGAAGTACTGGCCCGCCAGGCGCAGGCGGATTTCGATCGCATTCAACGACTGGTCGCCAGCGGCGCCGTATCACGTAAAAACGCTGACGATGTCACCGCCACGCGTAATGCGCGACAGGCGCAGATGCAATCGGCCAAAGCCGCCGTCGCCGCAGCGCGCCTTGAACTCTCCTGGACCCGTATTACCGCGCCCATTGCCGGACGCGTTGACCGCATACTGGTGACCCGGGGCAATCTGGTCAGCGGCGGCGTAGCGGGTAACGCCACGCTTCTGACGACTATCGTGTCTCACAATCCCATGTATGTGTATTTCGATATTGACGAAGCCACCTGGCTGAAGGCGTTACGACATACCCGCTCCGACAAAAATCCACCGGTAGTCAACATGGGGTTAACCACCGATAACGGGCTGCCTTATCAGGGCGTACTCGACTTTATGGGCAATCAGATGAACCGCAGCACCGGCACTATCCGGGCGCGCGCCGTGATTCCTGACCCCGACGGAATGCTTTCTCCCGGCCTGTTTGCCCGAATCAGTTTGCCCATCGGCGAGCCGCGGGAAACCGTGCTAATTGACGATCTGGCGGTGAGCGCCGATCAGGGCAAAAACTATGTGCTGATCGTCGGCAAGGAGAATCAGGTGGAGTATCGTCCGGTTGAGCTGGGACAAATGGTCGATGGACTCCGCGTCGTTACACAGGGAGTACAGCCGGGAGAAAAAATCATCCTCAAGGGGCTGGTGCGTCCTGGCATGACCGTTGCGCCGCGTCTGGTGCCGATGCGACAGAATGTGACCGACAAACAGACCGCGACATTGACTAAAGCGGACGGCGACAGTGCGCCGAAGGCGGTGCGCCAATGAAATTCACCCACTTTTTCATTGCACGCCCCATCTTCGCCATCGTCCTGTCGCTGTTAATGCTGCTGGCTGGCGCTATCGCCTTTTTAAAACTGCCGCTGAGTGAATATCCGGCCGTTACGCCGCCCACGGTACAGGTTAGCGCCAGCTACCCCGGCGCTAACCCGCAAGTGATTGCCGATACGGTAGCCGCGCCGCTGGAACAGGTGATCAACGGCGTTGACGGCATGTTGTATATGAATACCCAGATGGCCATTGATGGTCGCATGGTTATCTCTATCGCCTTCGAACAGGGAACCGATCCTGATATGGCGCAAATTCAGGTGCAAAACCGGGTATCCCGCGCGCTGCCTCGCCTGCCCGAAGAAGTCCAGCGAATTGGCGTTGTAACGGAGAAAACGTCCCCCGATATGTTGATGGTGGTTCATCTTGTCTCGCCGCAAAAACGCTATGACTCGCTTTACCTGTCTAACTTCGCCATCCGGCAGGTTCGCGACGAACTGGCCCGTTTACCCGGCGTCGGCGATGTTCTCGTCTGGGGCGCGGGCGAGTACGCCATGCGCGTCTGGCTGGACCCGGCGAAAATCGCCAACCGCGGTCTTACCGCCAGTGATATCGTTACGGCGTTGCGGGAACAAAACGTACAGGTCGCCGCCGGTTCCGTCGGGCAACAGCCGGAGGCCTCCGCCGCTTTTCAGATGACGGTAAACACGCTGGGCCGCCTGACCAGCGAAGAACAGTTCGGCGAGATTGTGGTAAAAATCGGCGCTGACGGCGAGGTGACGCGTCTGCGTGATATCGCCCGCGTCACGCTGGGCGCAGATGCCTATACGCTGCGCAGTTTACTGAATGGCGAAGCGGCGCCAGCGTTACAGATTATTCAAAGTCCGGGCGCCAATGCAATTGACGTATCTAACGCGATTCGCGGCAAAATGGATGAGTTGCAGCAAAACTTCCCGCAGGATATCGAATACCGGATTGCCTATGATCCTACGGTCTTCGTGCGCGCATCGCTACAATCGGTGGCGATTACGTTGCTGGAAGCCCTCGTGCTGGTCGTCCTTGTCGTGGTGCTGTTCCTGCAAACCTGGCGGGCGTCCATTATTCCTCTGGTGGCGGTTCCCGTTTCGCTGGTCGGCACCTTTGCCTTGATGCACCTGTTTGGCTTTTCGCTGAATACGCTTTCGCTGTTTGGTTTGGTCCTGTCGATAGGCATCGTTGTCGATGACGCCATCGTTGTGGTCGAAAACGTGGAACGGCATATCTCGCAGGGCAAAAGTCCCGGAGAGGCGGCAAAGAAGGCGATGGATGAAGTCACTGGTCCCATTCTTTCTATTACCTCGGTGCTGACGGCGGTCTTTATCCCTTCCGCATTCCTGGCGGGCCTGCAGGGTGAGTTTTATCGTCAGTTCGCGTTGACCATCGCTATTTCGACCATCCTTTCGGCCATTAACTCGCTGACGCTCTCCCCTGCGCTGGCCGCCATTTTGCTAAGACCGCACCACGATACTGCCAAGGCTGACTGGCTAACGCGGTTGATGGGCACGTTCACTGGCGGTTTTTTCCATCGCTTTAACCGTTTCTTCGACAGCGCGTCGAACCGCTATGTTAGCACCGTCCGTCGGGCCGTCCGCGGCAGCGTCATTGTGATGGTGCTCTATGCTGGCTTTGTGGGGCTGACCTGGCTTGGCTTCCATCAGGTGCCGAACGGGTTTGTGCCTGCGCAGGATAAATACTATCTCGTCGGCATCGCCCAGCTCCCAAGCGGCGCATCGTTGGATCGCACAGAGGCGGTCGTGAAACAAATGTCCGCTATCGCGCTGGCGGAACCCGGCGTTGAAAGCGTCGTCGTCTTCCCCGGTCTGTCGGTTAACGGCCCGGTAAATGTGCCAAATTCGGCGCTGATGTTCGCCATGCTGAAACCCTTTGACGAGCGTGAAGATCCTTCGCTTTCCGCTAACGCTATCGCCGGAAAGCTAATGCACAAATTTAGCCACATTCCCGACGGGTTTATTGGTATCTTCCCGCCGCCGCCGGTTCCAGGGCTTGGCGCGACGGGCGGCTTTAAATTGCAGATTGAAGATCGTGCGGAACTGGGATTTGAAGCGATGACAAAGGTGCAAAGCGAGATTATGTCTAAGGCGATGCAGACGCCCGAACTGGCCAATATGCTGGCCAGTTTCCAGACGAACGCCCCGCAATTACAGGTGGATATCGACCGGGTGAAGGCGAAATCAATGGGGGTATCGCTCACCGACATCTTTGAAACGTTGCAAATTAACCTCGGCTCGCTTTACGTCAACGATTTCAACCGATTTGGCCGTACCTGGCGGGTGATGGCGCAGGCCGATGCGCCATTCCGTATGCAGCAAGAGGATATCGGCCTGCTTAAAGTCCGCAATGCGAAGGGCGAGATGATCCCGCTTAGCGCTTTCGTCACGATTATGCGCCAGTCGGGGCCGGACAGAATCATCCATTACAACGGCTTCCCCTCGGTAGATATTAGCGGTGGACCGGCTCCGGGCTTCTCCTCCGGACAGGCGACGGACGCGATTGAAAAGATCGTGCGTGAAACGTTACCGGAAGGGATGGTCTTCGAATGGACCGATCTGGTTTATCAGGAAAAACAGGCCGGCAACTCTGCGCTTGCTATCTTTGCGCTGGCGGTGCTGCTGGCCTTCCTGATCCTGGCGGCGCAGTACAACAGTTGGTCGCTGCCCTTCGCCGTCCTGCTTATTGCGCCTATGTCATTACTCTCAGCCATTGTCGGCGTGTGGGTATCTGGCGGAGATAACAATATCTTTACGCAGATTGGTTTCGTGGTGCTGGTCGGCCTGGCGGCCAAGAACGCCATTTTGATTGTCGAGTTTGCCCGCGCCAAAGAACACGAAGGCGCAGACCCGCTGACCGCCGTACTGGAAGCGTCCCGCCTGCGTCTGCGTCCTATCCTGATGACCTCATTCGCCTTTATCGCAGGCGTAGTACCGCTGGTACTCGCGACGGGTGCCGGCGCGGAAATGCGACATGCGATGGGCATCGCCGTGTTTGCCGGCATGTTGGGCGTCACGCTCTTCGGCCTGTTATTGACGCCTGTGTTTTACGTGGTGGTTCGCAGGATGGCATTAAAGCGTGAGAACCGCGTTGATTCACATGATCAGCAAGCATAATGATGGGAATGGCATAATGAAGATCACTTTTACAGGCTATCGGCAGACCGCCACGCTGGCGACGCTTGCTTTCGTCACCACGCTTGCTGGCTGTACGATGGCGCCGAAGCACGAACGCCCCACATCGCCGACTGCGGTGGTCTATCCCTACGCAACGTCAACCGTTTCTGGCGCGCCGGATGCCGCTGACATTGGCTGGCGTGATTTCTTCCACGATCCGCTTCTACAGGAACTGATCGCGATCGCGTTACGCAATAATCGGGATTTACGCAAGGCAGGGCTCAATGTTGAAGCCGCCCGGGCGTTATACCGTATTCAGCGCGCGGAGATGCTGCCGACGCTCGGCATCGCCACCGCCATGGACGCCGGTCGCACTCCCGCCGATCTCAGCGTCACGGACGAGCCTGAGATTAACCGACGCTACGAGATGGCTGGGGCGACGACGGCCTGGGAACTGGATCTCTGGGGGCGAGTGCGAAGCCTTAGCGACCAGGCATTAGCCGCCTATATGGCGCTTGATGAGACGTACATTGCGGCGCGAATGAGCCTGGTTTCCGAAGTCGCCAGCGCCTGGCTGACGCTACGGGCTGACCGGGAGCTGCTGCGCTTAACCGAAGATACGCTGGCCGCGCAAAAAAGTTCATACACATTGACAACCCAGCTTGCCCGGACAGGCAACGCCACACAGCTCGATCTGCGTATGGCGGAGATCGCGCTGCGTTCTGCCGAAATCAATCGCGCGGCGTATACGCGACAGTTGGCGCGGGATCGTAACGCGCTGGAATTGCTGTTGGGCCAGCCGCTCACGCCTGAACTGTCGCGTCGACTAAACGAGGCGGTCACGCTTACGGAAGGCGCGATCCCGACCACACTGCCAGGCGGATTACCGTCAGATCTGCTGGTACGCCGCCCGGATATTCGCGCCGCCGAGTACAGGCTGCGTGGCGCAAACGCTCGGATAGGCGCAGCGCGCGCCGCCTTCTTCCCGACCATCAGCCTGACAGGCGCGGCGGGAACGGCCAGCGCGTCTCTTAGCGGACTCTTTGAACCGGGATCGGGAAGCTGGCGTTTTCTACCGCAAATCACCTTGCCTCTCTTTCACGGCGGCGCATTACGCGCTGACCTGGATAGGGCGCATGTCCAAAAACAGATTGAAATCGCCAGGTATGAAAACGTTATTCAGCAAGCCTTTCGCGACGTGGCGGATGGTCTGGCGGGACAGCGTACGCTGAGTGACCAGGTGCAATCAGAACAACGCGCGGTTGAAGCCAGTCAAATCGCCTATGAGCTGGCCGGACTCCGTTTTCAGGAAGGCGTCGATGACTACCTTACGCTGCTTGATACCCATCGTATGCTTTATGGCGCGCAGCAGCGTCTGGTGCGCACACGGCTCATGCAACAGCTGAATATCATTAATCTGTATAAAGCATTAGGCGGCGGTTGGCGGGAATACAGCGAGAAAAAGCAAGGTTAGCCCAAATAGCGCGCGCGTCGCCAGTGCGGCGCGCGCGCTAAACAGGCATATATTGCCTGCAAAATAAGGTTAACGAGGGCAACGATAAACGTTCCCGCTTAACGTGACATTCGTTTGTTTGCTTGAGCCAGAACCGTGCCATGAACTTCCTGTCTGGCCTGCACGCTGGGTTAACAGGACTACCGTATTGCCGCCCATTTTATAAGCTTTGTTTTTCAGATCGTTACGGGCACCCGTTTCCAGGTTACTGTTGGAAGTCCAGCCACCGGTAAAGAAATTCCCCTGGCTGCCCGTGATATCCCCTAAGTAGCTGCATTCCTTACCTGGCTCGCTGGTCATCACCCGTACCTGTTCAGCGCCATAATTCAACGAATTAGCGCTACATGCGGTTAAAGCCAAGCCGACGAAACATACTAAGATCTTTTTCATACTAATACCTGGTCTATTAATCATTAAATAATAACGCGTTCTTGCTTCTGAACGCCGTCAAGGAACTATATTTAAGATGTAACGAATGTCTTTCATTTGCTGAAGAAAAGTCTCTGTCATGATGCTATCATGTATGCTTGAGGCTATTTCTTGTTCAGTTTTTTCAATATGCTCTCTGAGTCTTATTTTTGTTTTTTCGTCAAGCGCCGAGATAAGTATCTTAATGGCAAGCAGCATAGTAGGATTGATGCTTTCACACTCTCTCATCGTTAACTTTTTCATCTTGTTTGCTTCAAGCCTGATCGGCGTTTTTGTCTACACGGCAAATTTTAGATGCGAAGATATGGCGACTTCTTTGGTAAATAAATAGCAAATGGAAAAAGCGTTTGAAGCCATATTTACGACAGATACGCAATCTATGAATGTACAAAGTCTTACGACTCATGCCATAGCTACTGGCGATCTGACTCATCGACTTTTTATATAAAAAGTGCCATAACAACTCCTCCTCCTTTTTTGTCAACGGCGCAAGTTCACCGACCGCTACTTCGTTTGCACAAGCGTATTTAATGAAATGCTCAATAAAAACAGGCTTTGCCAAATCGGGATCGATATCAGGATCTCTATCGCAGCCATGTGGATAAAGTTTTCCAATATCTCTGCGCGTGAGCCATATTCGACGAGCATGTGGATAATGCTGCATGAGCGCCTTAAAACCTTTCCAGCCCCCCTGAATCAAAACTCGTCCATCAATAATAATTATGATATCTTCGCTAGCTGATATCTGACACGAATTATATTCTCCATTGAGTGGGAACATAAAACACTTCCCATCCTCAAAGAGTGAAGCGATGCCTAAATAAGTATAATAATCATCCGTTAAAACTATACCTATCGTTTTTAACGGAAGTTGTTCCGATAGTGAATTTATCATAATTTCATCAATAGAATAACGCTACGGTGAGTGTTTTATCTTCCTCTTAAGATTACCTGAGCGCTCATAACCATCCCTATTCTGTAGCAGCGCCATATTATTTTTAATTCCTTGCCATAAACGTAACGCTTATAATTTTAATGTCAGAAGCGATAACCTACGCTGACACCAAATGTATTGGTATCCACAGCGAAGAAACGACTGGCTTCCCATGATGCATCGATAGATATACTCTTAACTGGATTAAATATTACGCCAGCGCCGTAGGCAAAGGAATCTTCTTTTGAGTGTTTATTAAATTTCATCGTCGCTATACCCGCATTGCCGTACAGGCTCACATAGTCATTAAAACGATATGTTGGTCCAAACATCAAAGAACCATAGTCTACAGAATCGGAACCATTTTTATGCAATTTTCCCTCTTTCCAGGTGTAGTTCTCCATTTCATTGCGCGTCGCGGTGAATGAGCCTAACATCCCCCAGGTCTCATTGAACTCGTAACGATATTTAAAATTAAAGCCTCGCAGATCTTTGCTATCGCTATTTTTCAATGAACTGAGATGAGTTTGTGCATAACCAAACGATACGGTGTGCTGATCGTTAGCCAAAGCCAAAGGTGACGCTAATAATAAACCTAAAAAAACAAGGAACGAAGACCGTCTTTTCATTAAAACCACTCCATTTTTGATATATAATTAAGGCGGTACCGGAACTTATGGCACACAAATAGCATTTAGATTAAGAACACCTAATGCGCTTATTACCAGTCATGCCAACTGCGGAGGTAATATAACCTGATATATTCGATAATGGATATGAAATCAGTCTTACAGAGTTCTTACTTTTTTATTAATGGCGGATTCATAGTTGCTTCAGACCCGATCCTGGCATCGCATCCGTCAGGCGGACAGCGAGAGGTTATCAGCGAGTATCAGTCACCTCCTTGAAGAGTCAAAATTCATAACCAATTGTTTTTCATGTATTTTATTGATTATTGAGTTAACCTTTACCCTTGCGGAGGGCAATTTCGCAACTCGCTTTCTGACGCATTCAGACAACATTCAGATCTACTGCGCGGTACAAACGTTATAAAGCTGCCGATTAAGAGAATAAAAAAAGGTTTTCTCACCCACTTTAGATATTCGAATCTCATTAGCCGCTTCCGGATGCAGAACCCGTAAATATGATAACAGATCGCCAGCCGTGTCCGTGGCAAAGACTTTTACCTGGGATACTTCGAACGTATAAACACCAGGCGCTGTTCGATGTAAATTTTTCATATACACGTCCCGGTATAATATTTTTACACCGTTATCTTTTGTTTTTATTTCATATTGAAGCGTAATTCTCTTCATCTTAAAATCAAGAACAAGACTGCCATCGGCATGGATATCTTTAGGTTGTATCGTCGTTACCGTTCTTGTCGTACATAAAAATTCATTAGTATTAATAGAACTATGGTTACTGTTTCGTACCCAAACTACCATCAGTACGACTGAAACAGCCAGCATACCAAGCGTCGCCACGCTTAATAACGTTCTTTTATGGAAATGCATTTCGGCTCCGCTATATCAAGTTGGTTAAGACACTGGACAAAAATATTTGTATTAGGAACGCGAATGTAATAAATGATTTTTCCGTTTTGTTTATGTATTTCATTACTCATCTCAGAGTACGCTTCAACGATATCCGTCAGATGGGTTTTATCATGCCCGACACTATAAAAAGTGTATCCATCATACGAACCCTGGAGGGTAAAGTAATCAATATTTTCACCCTTAACTTTATACATCATAAAAAACATCAGAAGCGCGGCCAGGCAAAAGTAGAGCCAATCTTTTTTATTCACAGCGCCCGGTATTGGGGTAATAATAGTGTCATCGTGCCGCACTTCAACCGTCGATACTTCTGTTTCAGCAACAGCAGGCAACGGCGTATTTTGCGCCTCATCACTCAACGGTTCAATGGAAACTGAGAGTAAAACACCCACGCGAGGACGAGTCACAACAGACGCCCCCTTAAGACCAATTTTATCAAATGACCCTCGTAGCTGGTTAATCAATTTATAATAACTGGCATCAGAGACCACGACACCTTTGCGCCCCCAGACATAGTTAATTAAATCATCTTTTTTAAAAAGGCCTTCATGAAAAGCGATAAGCAAACTGCGTTCCGATTCAGATATCGTTATCGACTCTCCGGCGCAGGAAAGCGTCATTCGTTCACAATCAAGAATAACTCTTTTGTCAATCAGATAATTGTTCTGACTCATAAAAATATCCGCCCCAGTGCTATCACGTTTCTTCACGGCATAAACATATTACCAGGATATATCGCGCTATTGAATTTTTTTCCGTAGCGAGCTCCTGTATTATTCAGCCACCAGGCCACTCGCAGATTCGTTTTCCCCCTTGAGCAGACCATTTTGCCTCTGGGCTGACTTGCCAAGCCAGCTCATAAAGTCATTAGCCTCCATCGGCCTGGCATAAAGAAATCCCTGAACGAATCCTACCCCGTGGCTTAAGATATAACGCAATTGGTGCTGGGTACTGACCCCTTCGGCAACCACATTAAGCCCCAGTCGCTGACTCAGCGTGATGATAGTATCCAGGACAGGAACATCATCGCTGCTGGTATCAATGGTATCGATAAACGTTCTGTCTATTTTAAGAGAGTCTACAGGTAATTGCTGGAGATAGGAGAGGGAGCAATAGCCGGTCCCAAAATCATCAATCGCTATTAACACGCCTTTTTCACGGAGCGTTGAAAGTTTTTCTGCGACCTGTGAAGGTTCTACAATCAGGCTACGTTCGGTGAGCTCCAACATAAGCGTTATCGTTCCCAAACGAGTCCTGAGCGCCTCTATATCTTGTATAAAACCGTCATCCATAAGATGCGCAGGCGATATATTTACGCTGATATAGAAATCATCCGGTACAGTCCAGTTTATCACGTCATGAGCAATCAGTTCGAACAGATGACGAGAGAGTGGAATAATCATGCCTTCATTTTCTGCGGCGGTAATAAAAATATCGGGAGTTATAAAACGGCCATCCGGTTGCGGCCAGCGCATTAGCGCCTCCACGCCGCCGCAACTACCGTCTTTAACATTAAAAACAGGTTGATAATATACCGTAAATTCATTGTGCGTTATTCCCCTGGCAATCTCCCGGGCCAGAGATAAGCGTTTTAAATACCAGCGCCTGTAGAACAACATCATCCCTACAGAAAGACATAATGACAGCGGAATAAAAATAAAAAGGTTTTGTAACCAGTATGCCGATAACGTTGAGAAAGGGGTTCGCACCATCAGCTGGATAGTGTGATCGGTTGAGGTGAACCGCTGCGTTAAAAACGCCTTACCGCGCAACGTCGCAGCGCTGGTAATCGCCTCCCCTGCGCCGAATGTCAGGCTAAAGGCTGATGCTCTCTCTGCTGCCAATATCTCCATGAGCTCCTGGACATACTGCGAATCCACAATGACGAAAGCCGCTTTATTCGCTGCTACTTTTTTCACATAAACCACAACAAGGCGATCGGGTCCTTCGGCCATACTACCGATAGATCGCAACCACCGTTCCGGATAAGAAGCAGGTAAGGAAAGCCCTGCCAGCCGGGAAAAATGATAGCGTTCGGTTCCTGTGACAAAGGAGCAAGTGATATCACCATTTTCCAGAAACCCAATGTCACGGACATAAGGAGTGAAGGCCCGCGTTCTGGACAGTTCTTTCAGCGTATCAGTGCAGGAACTCTCAGCCAGTCTGGCGGCTTTTCCGGCGACTTGCCAGGAGGCGGCAGATATATCCGCGCTAAACCGCAGCAGCGTATTGGCGCTGACGGCGATATCTCGTTTTAGCTGGAAGATACCCGCGAGTAACCCCACCAATATCATTACGATCAGTGGAACGGCAATAAACAACATCAGAAATAGCTTTCTTACTTTCAAATCATTGCCCTCTTACCGGCCTTCCTTTTGCCACTGTACGCTTTTATAGGATAACTAAAGTAACATTAATATAGAAAAGCAATATTGAGAGATAGGTTATACGTTCTTAATGATAGCAAGATGGCACTCCCTGTGCCGAAAATAGACAAGAAAATATCAATACCCAACAGGTGCAGGATACTATCGTTAAAATAAGCGATAGCAGATATCTAAATTCAATATGTTAGCCAGATGCTAGGTTCGCTGCCTGATGAGGCATAACCATCACGGAACGAATTCCCATCAATACAGGGATTATTGGCTACAACTCAACGTTACTACTGGTGGTACACACATTATACAAATGTCGATTAAGCGAAAACATGTAGGTATTTTTCCCAATTTTGACCATCTTTAACTCATTAATCGTACCAGGCTGTAACAGTCTCAACCAGGAAAACAAATCGCCAGCAGTATCAGACTCAAAAGTCTTAACTGAATTGACTTTAAAAGTAAATGTTTTCATACCCGTTCTGCGCAGTTTGCTGATGCAGATATCACGAAAAAAAAGCCGTTTCTCTTTCGTATCGGTAGTAACATCGTAGTGTAGGGTAATCCTGCCGGATTTAAGATCCAGCACAAGTCCACCATCCATGTACAATTTTCGTGGTTCAATATACGCTTCTGATTTTGTCGTGCATATAAGATTATTGGTTCTATAAGAGTCTCGATTTACCCACTCAAGCGCTATTACCGATCCGATTGCGACAGTGGCGATAAATATTACAAATATAATCAGTAACGTTCTTTTACTGTAATACATTTTGGCACCGCCATTTCAACAGGATTTAAGCATTGCAGAAAAATATTCATGTTAGGCTCCCTGATATAATAAAGATGGCGTCCATTTTGCCGGTAAATTTTAATTTTTAGAGAGTTAAAAGCAAAAACTACTTCACTTAATGTGACCTTATCCTCTTTTGTTTTATAGATTGCATAATCGTTATATTCGCCAAGATATGTAAAAAAACTATCAGGGCTGTTACGAACAGGCGCTTTATATATAGTAAATACACCATAGAGCAATGCCAGAAGAATGGCTCCTGTTAATACCACAAATACGCTGTGACGTTTAATTTTGTAAAATATGTTCTCCCGAGTCGGGGTGCCTTTAACGTTTTCATCACTCACCTTTAGGGAGGTGATTTTTTTTATAGGTTCAATGGCAACAGACAGCGACACCCCCACCCGAGGACGAGTTACGATGTCAGATGACTGTAGACCGATGCTACTAAAATCATTTCTCATTTGATTAATGAGTTTATAGTAACTTGATTCTGAGACGCAGCCTCCACGATTTTCCCAAACAAAATGAATAATATCTTCTTTTTTGTAAAGACCATGCCAAAAAGCAAGAAGCAGATGGGTCTCAGCTTCTGATATTCTGATTATCTCATTACCATGCGATAAGGTCATCTTCGTACTATCAAATACAACACGCTTATCAAGTAAAAATATGCTTTCATTCATGACAATCCTAAAGGTAACTGCATCCATCATTCAGACGACATATTATCATGCTCAAAAAAGAATTCAGCCCCCTAATTAACCTGAGTTTAACTTATAAGTCTCACTTATAGTAAACAATAATTGACACAAGTATTACCTGCACATTACAAATCAAACAGTTATAGGTAAATCTGAACACTTTTCTTTACCTTAACGCAAACTCAGGAAACTTCTGAAAGGCCAAAAGTAAGAAAAAAGTAAGACTAATTATACTGTTTCAGAAGCACATTTCAGAAAATTTACCTTAATCTCACCATCGTATTATCCATCGGGAGGTTTAACTGATGCGGATTTTACATAGCAAAAATGTGCAGGTTTGTATTGCAACATAGTCTATCTATTCAGACGCGGAGAGAATTGTTATCGGATTACACTCAATCAAATGATAACACTATCAGTTGTACTAATGAGATGTATGGACGAAAGCGCTTATCGCTCTATTTCATGATAAGAGAAATAAGTCTGTTTGTTTTATATCGCATTATCAATAGTCAGGAGGGTATAGTTCACATCCAAAAATAGAGTTAATGATCGTTATTTTTACCACTCCTCCATAAGCACGAAACATTCGGGCGAATTGCACTCGTCCTGAAAAAGTAAAGATTAATACAGGAACATTATTATATGTCTATGAAAAAATATTTAGCAATGATCACAGGCTCGCTTCTTGTCTCCAGCAGCGCGATGGCTGTTTCTGATAACACCATCACCTTTCAAGGGGAAGTCTCTGATGAAACGTGCTCTGTCGTGATTAATGGTAATCAGGCTAAACCCGTCGTGTTATTGCCAACAGTAAGTACTAAAGAGTTATCAGAACAAGGGAAAACCGCGGGGCCAATAACGTTTGATATTGGGCTGTCCGGGTGTACCGGCTCTAAGGACAAAACAACAAAAATTTCCACTGTCTTTGTTGGTAATCAGGTCACCAGTAACGGTAACCTGGGTAATACTGGCAGCGCGAAAAATGTTGAAGTCCAATTACTCGACACTTCAGGGGAGCCAATCAATCTGACCGGCGGCTTTACTGGCGACGGCGACCTACAGCTGGAACCAAATGCTTCTGAAGCGAGCGCGACTTATACCGCGCGGTATTACTCTACCGGGAAAGCAGAGGCTGGGACAGTCGCTGCCACCCTTCAATACGCCGTTTCGTATAAATAATTGTCGCTACGGTCTGGCGTTGAAACGCCAGACCATTTTCAATCGCCAGGGAGTTGTTGAGATGAAAATGGATACCCGACATTCCGCATTATATTACTTAATAGTTTTTCTATTGCTGGCCCTACCCGCCACAGCATCGTGGGCGAGCGTTACTATTTTGGGTAGCCGAATAATTTACCCATCAACAGCCTCCTCCGTAGATGTGCAGTTAAAAAATAATGATGCAATACCTTATATCGTACAAACCTGGTTTGACGATGGCGATATGAATACCAGCCCGGAAAATAGCAGCGCGATGCCGTTCATTGCCACGCCGCCGGTATTTCGTATTCAACCCAAAGCAGGCCAGGTGGTACGCGTAATTTATAACAACACGAAAAAATTGCCGCAGGATCGTGAGTCAGTATTCTGGTTTAACGTATTACAGGTACCACCAACGAATATTGGCAGCGACAGCGGGCAAAATAAAATGTTGGTGATGCTGCGCTCAAGAATAAAACTTTTCTATCGTCCTGACGGGCTAGGTAAACCTGATAATCTGGCGAAAAAACTACAGATTAAAACGGTAAATAAGGGTTCCGGAAAAAGCGGTATTGTTATTGTTAATCCGCAGCCCTGGTTTGCCTCTTTAAGTAACCTGAATGTAAAAGTGAACGGCGCTTCGTATAACCTGGATGCTGATATGATTGCCCCTTTCTCCAGTCAAACCTGGTGGCTGCCGGGCAAACGGTCACTCAAATCCTTCTCCGGTACAGTCACCGTTACTTTAGTTAACGACCTGGGCGCAAGGATAAGCGAGAGCTACGATGTCCCCCACCATTAATTTGAACCGCAAAAGCCTTGCGCTATTGATCGCCATAGTTTGCTCAGGCTCCGCGCAGGGTGAAGAGTATTATTTTGATCCTGCGCTACTTCAGGGGGCCACTTACGGACAAAATATTGCCCGTTTTAATGAACAGCAAACGCCTTCCGGAGACTATCTTGCCGACGTTTACGTTAATGGCACGCTGGTAGCCTCGAGCACTAATATTCGATTTAATGCTGTAAAAGAGGGTCAACAGGCTGAACCCTGCCTGCCCTTATCGGTGATGAAAGCGGCACAGATAAAATCACTCCCCGCGACCGACGCTGCGACCGAGTGTCGCCCGCTCAGGGAGTGGGTGCCTCATGCCGGCTGGCAATTTGATAGCGCCACGCTTCGCCTGTTGCTGACGATTCCAATGACCGAACTTACGCACAAACCGCGCGGTTATATCTCCCCTTCAGAGTGGGATAGCGGCGCGCTGGCGCTGTTTTTACGCCATAACACAAACTGGACCCGCACCGAAAATACCGACAGCCATTATCGCTACCAATACTTATGGAGCGGTTTAAACATGGGCGTTAACCTCGGACTTTGGCAGGTCCGTCATCAAAGTAATCTGCGCTATGCCAATAGCAACCAGAGCGGAAGCGCCTGGCGCTATAATAGCGTTCGAACCTGGGTGCAAAGACCTGTCGCGTCTATTAACAGTATTCTGTCGCTGGGCGATAGCTATACGGACTCCAGCTTATTCGGCAGTCTGTCTTTTAACGGAGCTAAACTAGTCACCGACGAGCGGATGCGCCCGCAGGGCAAACGCGGTTATGCGCCGGAAGTTCGGGGCGTAGCGGCCAGTAGCGCGCACGTGGTAGTAAAACAACTGGGGAAAGTGATTTATGAAACCAACGTTCCGCCGGGCCCATTTTATATTGACGATCTGTACAACACCCGTTATCAAGGCGATCTGGAGGTAGAGGTTATCGAGGCCAGCGGTAAAACCTCACGTTTCACCGTGCCTTATTCTTCCGTGCCGGATTCGGTTCGCCCCGGTAACTGGCACTATTCGCTGGCCTTCGGCAGGGTTCGTCAGTACTACGATATTGAAAATCGTTTCTTTGAGGGAACGTTCCAGCACGGCGTTAATAACACCATTACCCTCAACCTCGGTTCACGAATTGCGCAGCGTTACCAGGCATGGCTGGCGGGCGGCGTCTGGGCCACCGGTATGGGCGCGTTCGGCCTTAACGCCACCTGGTCGAACGCGCGCGCAGAGCATAACGATCGCCAGCAAGGCTGGCGCGCGGAACTCAGTTACAGCAAAACGTTTACCACCGGCACTAACCTGGTACTGGCGGCTTATCGTTATTCAACCAACGGCTTTCGCGATCTTCAGGACGTGCTCGGCGTACGCCGGGAAGCAAAAACGGGGATTGATTACTACTCCGACACGCTGCATCAGCGCAATCGCCTGTCCGCGACGGTAAGCCAGCCGTTAGGACGGCTTGGCACGCTTAACCTCAGCGCCAGCACCGCAGACTACTACAATAACCAATCGCGTATAACACAGCTACAAATGGGATATAGCAACCAGTGGCGGAATATAAGCTACGGGGTGAATATCGCACGACAGCGCACCACCTGGGATTACGATCGCTTTTATCACGGCGTTAACGAACCACTGGACGTGAGTAGCCGACAAAAATATACCGAAACCACAATGTCGTTTAATGTCTCTATACCGCTGGATTGGGGCGAAAACAGAACGTCTGTCGCCATGAATTATAACCAGTCCAGTCAAAGCCGTTCCTCAACCGTATCTATGACCGGCAGTAGCGGTGAAAATAGCGACCTGTCATGGTCGGTTTATGGCGGCTACGAGCGTTATCGCAATAGTAATAGCGATAGCAGCGCGCCAACGACGTTTGGCGGTAATCTACAACAGAACACCCGGTTTGGCGCACTTCGCGCCAACTATGACCAGGGTGATAACTATCGTCAGGAAGGGCTGGGCGCGTCCGGCACCCTGGTACTTCACCCTGGCGGTCTGACGGCTGGCCCCTATACCAGCGATACCTTTGCGCTTATTCATGCCGATGGCGCGCAGGGCGCGATCGTACAAAATGGCCAGGGCGCTGTGGTTGATCGCTTTGGTTACGCCATTCTGCCTTCGTTATCTCCTTACCGCGTCAATAACGTTACGCTCGATACCCGTAAGATGCGCAGCGATGCCGAACTGACGGGAGGAAGTCAGCAGATTGTGCCCTATGCCGGCGCCATCGCGCGTGTCAATTTCGCCACTATCAGCGGCAAAGCGGTGCTGATCTCCGTGAAGATGCCGGATGGCGGCATACCGCCAATGGGCGCTGATGTTTTCAACGGTGAAGGCACAAACATCGGCATGGTCGGCCAGAGTGGGCAGATTTATGCCCGTATCGCCCATCCGTCGGGTTCTCTACTGGTGCGCTGGGGAACAGGGGCAAACCAGCGTTGCCGGGTTGCCTACCAACTCGATCTTCACACCAAAGAACCGTTTCTCTATCTGAACAAAATCTGCGAGAAGGAATAGCACAATGCTTTTTAGTTTCCGAACGCTATTGTTTATCACCAGCCTGTTCGTCAGCGCCGGAACATGGTCGTCATGTATCAAAGTCACCGATAAGAGCGCGCTCTCTGACGCGGCGATAAAAGCGGGCTACACGGCGCAAAACTGGATCGGCGCAACTGACACGAATACCGGTAATATCGGTTTGCCAACGGTGATTAGCGTCAGTAATAGTGAAACTTTTCAACCCTCCGGCACACTATTGGCCAGTGGGATCGGTAACCTCCTGACGGCCGCCACCGGCACGCCCTATTCCAGTAAACAGGTACTTTACCGCTGCGATTCCGCCGATGCCGGGAAGCTCTATGAGATGTATTCGACAAATGGCGATAGCGCTTTTGCGGGGGCATTTTTTACTCCCGAAGTAGAAGGCGCTTATTATGATGTGGAGCGTAATGTTGCTGTCCGTATGACAAACCTCAGTACCGGCGAATATTACAGCCGTTTCTGGAAAGAACGCCAACTTACCGCAGACAGTTGGTTTCAGGATGACAAATATATTTATATTCCTGCCAGCGCGTTTAGCAACGTGTTATATGAGATGTTTAAAATTGACTCAAGAAAATATTTTGCCTACCAGAATCCAATGGACCGAGATACCTGGACGCAGCCTCGGGGTTATATCGCGTTTAAAGGCCCAGGCTTGATTACCGAGCGGATCAAAGCGGGACTGGATCATGCCAGCGATTATTATGGCTGGCCCAGCTATTGGCCCGGGGCATGGAGTACATATAATAGCGTCACCTATGTTCGCGGCGCGTTATGTAAAATCACAGATTATCCTGCGATCGTGAAAATTCCCCCTGTCGCCGTCGGCATATTAGCCGCCGGAGGCAATAGCCAGGCGCCTTTCCACGTCAGCCTGGAATGTGAGTCCGGCGCAGTGTCCAGTGCCCTCCCGTCCACCAGCGCCGCTAATGTCGCAATGGGGTTTGTCGTTAATCAACCCACCGCCGTGGCGGCGGCGCGTCGCCTGGGGCTAACCACATCCGCAGGCGGTCTGTCGTGGCTACTGGACACCCATTATGGCGAACCTGGCGTAGCTTCCGGAGTGGGTATCCGCATCTATAACGATGCCGGTACGCCAATTAACCTGTTACCCGATCGGATCAAGACAGGCACCGGCAACGCCCGAGGCTGGTATGGCTATAAAGATTTAACCACACGGGTATCATCCGGTTCAGTAGAAACCTATAGCGGTGATTTTACTGCCTCGCTTGAAGCGATCGGCGGACAAACAGTAACGGCAGGAAGCGTAAATGCGCAATTACAGGCAGTGGTTAGTTTTCAGTAAAGTCATATTAACGCTACTTGGGTTGACGGGATGGTATGGCCCGGCACAAGCCGCCGTTAATATTGACAGAACCCGAATTATTTTTGCTTCAGATGATGTCGCTCAATCGTTGACATTATCCAACGATAATACAACGCCGATGCTGTTACAGGTATGGACCGACGCCGGAAACATTGACGCCTCTCCGGATAACAGCAAAACGCCGCTGGTGGCGCTGCCGCCGGTATTTAAAATGCAGCCAGGAGAACTGAGAACGCTTCGCCTGCTCCTGAGTTCCCGCCAGCAGCTTGCAACGGACCGGGAGAGTCTCTTCTGGCTAAACATTTATCAGATACCGCCAGTCACCCAGGACATTAAAAACCACCCGCGAAAACTGGTGTTACCGCTTCGTTTGAGGCTAAAAATTTTAATTCGCCCGACTGGGCTAAAAGCGCCCACGGAAGCGGAGGAGAAAAAATTACGTTTTATTGCTAAAGAGAATACTATACGGATAATTAACCCCACCTCGTGGTATATGAGTTTAACGCTAACGACGGATGACAGGAAAAGTATCGGCGATATCATGGTTGCGCCGAAAACAGCACTTGATGTGCCGCTAACACACTCGCCAACGCCGGGAGCATCGATAAATTATGCAGTAATCAACGACTCCGGGAACTGGCGACAATATACCGCCATACTGGAAAAATATATTAGTGAGAGTGATTTTACTCCTGAGTTTTGATGGGAAATATTCAGGGATACGATCGTATCCCTGAGACAGGCCAGAATTCAGCATGTACCATTGTCAAAAATAGCATTAAGCTGATATTTTACTTTTTGCACGGCATCTTTGTTCTGTTGAGTTCCCTTCTCCTCAACAGACATATCCCATACGTTTTCATTATCTGATTCAATTAATGTGTAGAACGTATTATTATTACGCATTATATAACCACGAAAATTATTTCCGATGCCCGTTGTCACAGGCTTAACAACCCCTGAAATAACAGACTCCGTCTCTTTATTGAAAAGCTGATATTGAATATTTGCGCAGTTTAAATCCCAGGGAGAACATTTAAGATTTAAAACAAGCAGTATCGTGTTATTTTCAAAAACAAGGGCATAATGATTGCTGGCAGATGAACATAACGGGAATAGCGCGAGAAGGAGGATTATTATCAATTTCATATACTTATATAGACTCCATCAAAGAAAACTTTCATTTCACGCCCCTGAGAATAGCGAAAGGCATACCATGCAGAACGAATGCTTTCCGAGCTGACGTCCTCATAGACATTTATACCATGCTCAGCAAGTATGCGAGAAAGAAAATGAGAAGATTGTTATGACAGAAAAGGTTGTAACGATAACAGGAACAATACCTATTTCATATTCATTTAATTAATAATATTAATTTTCTATTTCATCTTTGGTAATACCCCCAATGGATTTTCCGCCTATAATGCTGCACAGGTAGCTACTTCTCTTTTGCTGTGAGAAAACATTACATTGGTATAACTAATGAGAATGAGCAGAGGCATTAAGTCACGTAATATTGCGTTTCCTCTGTTAAGGCTTTTGTGTGAAAAGAGCATTACTTTTAGTCAGTTAGGTAGCATTACATAAGCATAACTAAATTTGAGAAAACCTCGAAAAATCAGCATATTGAATTGATGGATGGTATTGTTTTTTAAAGAATTTTAATTACCAACCTGCGATAATACGCTTAAGATGAACACATATCTATTGAGCTAAAGTAGTCGCTCAATCAATCTGATTGTTATGGAGTGAGTGTGTGATACTTACAATGCCATCCAGCCGATACCAATAGAATTCTCAACCTCCGATAATCGTCACCCAAAAATCAGGAGATAAAATATGACGTTAAAACCAGGTGAGAAATCCGGTAATAATGGAGGTATCTATGTGGAGGTTGGGCCTCGTGGTGGGATAAAAGATAACTTTGCCACGATAGCGGAAACAAAACCGCGCCACCAACGCAACGCCCTAAAAGCTACTGGGTGCTGGCAAAAAGAACACCTAACAGTAAACGTAAGTCAGAGCATCTGGCGCCACGACAGTTGGCGCCGACTGATCACAGTACGCCCGGTGCTTTACCGCCTGGCAAGCATTGTGCAAGATGCTCCGTGAGGAAATCGATGCAGATTTTGATACGATCAGAACTTGATGAACGCCGGGTATATACAGCCCAGATATTCGCTTCCTGATACCACTGAGGCAACACGCAAACCAGCTCACCTCGTTCAATATACTGCGCAACATCCCATTCCGACCGCAATGTAATGCCATGGCCTTTCAGGGCCCAAATAAGCACCACACTGCCGCTGTTGGAAGAATGAAAACCGTTTAGTCGGCAATGTGTCTGCTGCTTACCGTCCGTTAATATCCAATTGCCAAATGCCGAGTTTTTTTCCTGAATCATTAGGCAATCGTGCTGCACAAGCGCACTAACAGACTCTGGCTTGCCGTGGCGTTCGAGGTATTCAGGGGAAGCACACAGGATCCGTCGATTAGTGGCTAACTGCCGTGCGATATACAATTCGTTGATATCATCCCCAACGCGAATTTCAATATCGATCCCCTCTTCCACCAGATCCACTTCACGATCCGTTAGCGTGAGTTTTACCGTAATATCAGGATAGGCGATCATAAATGACGACAGCGCCTCTGCGACATATTTATGCCCAAAACCAAATGAGCAGTTGATGGTGATATTACCAGCCAACACACCACGTTGATTATCCAAACGACTGACAAAGCCATCCATTTCACTGACGACCTGCATAGCCCCACCCAGCGCATTTTCGCCTTCCGGTGTGAGACGCATCACTCTGTTATTTCGAAAAAAAAGCCGGGCGTTGAGACATTTTTCAAGGATAGCGATACGTTTGCTGATATAGGAGGGAGATAACCCCAGCTCCAGCGCTGCCCGGGCAAATCCACCGTTGCGAGCAACGGTGACAAAAACGAAAAGATCTTCAACAGAAGGCCAGCCCTCAAGGGGCTGGCGATGTTTTTTTCCTACAGGTGTCGTTTTCATAGCATCAGTGCGAAGTTGCAAAGGATGACCGAGTTATAACACTGAATGTAAAAAGGACTGAAGTTTCTGGATAAAGTACTCAGGACACTCTTCCTGCGGGGAGTGTCCGCAAGGCAATGCTTCCCCCTGAACGTTTAGCGCCTTTTCTTTCCAGGTACCAACCACATCATATAGTTGCCCTACCGTTCCCAGCCCTCCCCACAGCAACTGTAACGGACACCGGATACGCGCCGACGTATCTGCGGCATCATCGTCCAAATCAATCGTCGCAGCAGCCCGGTAGTCCTCACAGATCGCGTGGATCATCTCAGGGTTCTGGTAACAGCGCAGGTATTCATTGAATGCTTCCTGCGAGGTCGCGCCCTCTATTTTTAGCTGGCCAGAAATATGCTTACGCAGAAAAAATGCCGGATCGTGCGCAATCATCGTTTCGGGTAACGGGAAAGGTTGAATCAGGAAAAACCACCAAAAGTAACGCGTAGCAAAGGATTTATCGGTCAAGGCGTACATCGTCGCGGTTGGAGCAATGTCGATAAAAGTACAACAGGTCACACGATCCGGATAATCCAGCGCGAGCCTGTGTCCTACGCGTCCGCCACGATCATGCCCTACGAAGGCAAAACGGGAAAAGCCGAGCGCATCCATTAACATGACGATATCCTGCGCCATGGTGCGCTTTGAATAGGTACGGTGCGCCGGATCGCTCGTTGGTTTATCGCTGTCGCCATAGCCACGCAAATCCGGCAAAATGACTGTATGATTTTGCGCCAATGTCGGTGCGACTTTCCGCCATGTTGTATGATTCTGCGGATGCCCATGTAGCAGTACCAAAGGTGAACCGCTGCCTCCGATAGCCACTCTTACCGTCAGACCATTTTCCAGACGAACATCCTTGAGCGCAAAACCCGGAATAAACGGAGAGGCGCCGCATTCAATCAGTGTACTCATCACTTTCTCCCGTCATGCCAGCTAACAGATGATGTTAAATAACGGCTATCCCGGACGACATTGCGCAGGGTTCCAATATGTTCAATCTCAACTTCAATAACATCACCATCGTGTAAAAACAGCGGTGGAACGCGTTTTTTGCCCACTCCACCAGGCGACCCTGTGAGGATCGTGTCGCCAGGGGAAAGCAGAGTAAAGGTGCTTATATAAGCAATGAGTGAAGCGATAGGATGGATCATATTTGCCGTAGATTCGTTCTGCACCTCCCGCCCGTTTAGTCGTGTCAGTAAACGTAGCATCTGGGGATCGGGAATGTCGTCTGTGGTCACCAGACACGGACCGAATGATCCTGTCGAAGGCCAGTTTTTTCCAGCCGTAAACCAGCTATGCTGCCAGTCCCTCACTGAACCATCCATATAGCAGCTGTATCCGGCGACATAATCTAAAGCATCCTCAGCGCTGACCCGGGAGCATCGCCGCCCAATCACTACGGCTAATTCACCTTCGTAGTCGAACTCATTGGTATTTTCAGGCTTCAGCAGCATGCCATTATGCCCGGTCTGAGAATCCGCAAAGCGGACAAAAAGGGTTGGGGCCGGGTTGGTTTCATTAAACTCAATACGCTTATCGGCGTAATTCATTCCGACACAGATGATCTTCTGCGGATCGTCAATCACCGGCAGAAAAGTGACTTCCTGGTAGTAATAATCCGCCGGCTCATCACACCATAACGCCGCATCCGTCAGCGCATTAGCGCACAGTAGAGATTTCAAAGTGGGATATTTGTCGCCAAGCCGCTGCGAGAGATCAATTATTCCGGTTTCCTGCATAATGCCGTAGCGTTTGCCACCGTTCACAAGATATTGAACCAGTTTCATTGCAGTCTTCTTCCTTAACCGCGCGGGGATGCAGGGCGTTTTAACCACGGCCGCCGTGAATAATGCGCAACCTCAAAATTTTCAATCTCCGGCAAGTATTGCAATGTCCAGGCTATCGCATCTTCGCCTGCGGCCAGCATCGCCCGTTTGAGTTCACTGATCACAAAGGAGATCGTTTCCTCTGCCGTCGTAATTTCGCAGCGATCGAGTGAAACAGTGATAGAATTGGTATCAGCACTCGCGGCAAGCTGCGCCAGGCGCGCCAAAGCAGGTTCATCTAATGAGACCGTGAGGATCCCGTTGCGTTGGCAGTTATCATCGAAAATGCCTGCAAATGTGCTACCTATCAGCCCCCGTACTCCCAGTTGTTTTAATCCCCATACGGCGTGTTCACGACTCGATCCACAGCCAAAATTGGGGCCAACCAGCAGGAATGTCGCGCTCTGCCAGCCCGGCATGTTCAGAATAAAATCAGGATTTGGTTGGCCGCCAGCCATAAAGCGACGATCGAAAAACCCCCCTTTATCCAGCCCCTGGCGATCGATCCCTTTCAGGAACTGTTTTGGCATAATCACATCAGTGTCGATATTCGGTTCCAGCATCGGCGCAATTCGCCCGCTGATTTGCTTAAACGTATCCATCTTATTCCCCTGCCTGAAGTAATGACCGAACATCGACCAGATGCCCCGCTACCACCGCCGCCGCAACCATCGCCGGGCTCATCAAATGCGTTCTTGCTCCAGCGCCCTGTCGTCCAGGGAAATTACGGTTCGTACCTGATGCACAGCGATCGCCGGGCGACAACACATCTTCATTCATCGCAAGGCACATTGAGCAACCCGACTGCCGCCATTCAAAACCGGCAGCAATAAAGATTTTCGCCAGTCCTTCTTCTTCCGCCTGGCGTCTTACCATTGTTGAACCAGGCACAATGATCCCGCGAACATGGCTGGCGATTTTGCGCCCTTCAAGCACCTTCGCAACGGCACGCAAATCCTCAATGCGACCATTTGTGCATGAACCAATAAAAGCGTGAGAGATACGAATATCTTTCAGCAACATGCCAGCCGTTAATCCCATGTAATGAAGGGCCTTCTCAAGCGCCAGGCGCTTAAGCGGATTGGTTTCCTGTTCCGGGAAAGGGACACGTCCGGTGATGGAACCTGTTTGATCCGGACTGATTCCCCAGGTGACTTTAGGCTCAAGATCATGGCAGTTGATCGCCACCGTCTTATCAAATACCGCATCAGCATCGCTGCTCAACTGTGACCATTCCAGCAATGCCTGCTGCCAGAGTTCACCTACAGGCATTTGCGGTTTACCGTAGATATAGTCAAAAACCTTTTTATCCGGCGCAATAATGGCACCACGCGCCCCCGCTTCTACCGCCATGTTGCAGAGCGTCATTCGTCCTTCAACGCTCAACGCGCTGATGGCCTCACCCACAAATTCAATGGCATATCCGGTCGCGCCATCAGCGCCAATACGTTCAAGCAATTCAAGAACAATATCTTTTGCGGAACAGGCGAAAGGTAGCTCTCCCTGAACACTTACGCGCATGGTTTTGAGCTTGCGGTAAACCAGCGTCTGCGTGGCCAGCAGATGTTCAATTTCCGACGTCCCGATACCAAAGCCCAGCGCGCCAAATGCACCATAGGTTGTCGTGTGACTATCCCCGGCGGCGATCACCATGCCAGGCATCACTAGCCCTTGTTCATGAGCAACCACGTGTTCAATCCCCTGACGCGGATCCAGCACATCAAATAATGTGATGCCAAAGTCAGCGGCATTTTCCCGAAAGTAATCAACCTGTAGCTGTCCTCCCGGATCGGTCATTAAGACATCCCGTTGCGACCGAGTGGGATTAACATGGTCAATATTCAATAAAAACGTGTCGGGGTGCCGAACGGTGCGACCGCGTTCTCTTAACCCGCTAAATGCCTGCGGGCTGGTATATTCATTCAGTATTGAACGATCAATATAAAGTAAAACATGTCCTTCGTTATCAAGTTCACGAATGGTATGTGACTCAACTAATTTTTCATACAGCGTTTTAGCAGACATATATATTCCTGGAGCAACGAATATCCGGGTAGCCAAATATTCACAATTTAAGCTTTTAGCTATAGTGACACATTAATGAAAAAATGATGATTCCATTATGGAAAGTATAAAAACACACTTCGTGTCTATAATCAGAAACTCTCCTGAACTGACTGTGTTTTGATTTGCGGTTGTTTCTCATATTTTGCGAAAATAAACCGGCAGATAAATAATCCTATCCCCAGCATCATCAGACATGATGCCGCAATAGCATTCCATCCCTGCCAGGAGAAAAGATACCCGTTTAAATACCCCATTACTGCACCGCCAGAGTAGTAGCAAAGCAGATAAAACGATGTCGCCTGTCCTTTTGCGTTTGGACTCCGTGAACTGACCCAGGCTAATACGGTGGAATGAGCAGAGAAAAATGCGACTGACAGTAAAACGATACCTGAAATGAAAACCCACAGAGAAGGGGCGATTAGCGTAAGAAATGCACCGACCATCATACAGATAATCAGCATACTGAGCGCATTCATCGACCCAATATTCAACGCGACACGGGCAGCATATGGCGCAAGAAAAAAAGTTAATGAGAAGCTAACTGGAATCAAACCTATCCAGGTGTAGCTCAGCTCATAAGGCGGTCGATGCAGGTAAAACGCCAGAAAATTAAAGATGGACGTAAAAGAGCCGAAAAGAATAAATCCAATGACAAAACATAACGATACGCGGATATTCTTAAAATGTTCCAACCCGCCTTTCAACACTGCACCAAGCTGTAGTGAAGGTGTAGGAACAAACTGTCGGGATGTCGGGAGAAACAACTTCACCGCGAGTGCCATAGCAATCAGAACACCACCGAAGATAAAGAAAATCGTATCTATAGATACATGCTCCATCATCAAAGTTGCAAACACACGACCAGACATACTCCCTAGCGAATTGCCAAAAATAAAATATCCAGTAACAATCCCTGCCAAAGCAGGAGAGACTTCTTCACTGATATAGACTGTAACGGCCGCCGTAATACCACTTACTGCAATGCCGAGCAAAGCGCGGTATACCACCAGCATCGGCCATGATGATGTAGTTGCGCACAATAGAGTTAAAATACCTCCTGCCAGCAACGAATAAAAAATGATTGGCTTTCGCCCAAAACGGTCAGATAACGTGCCGCTAAATAACATGGCTAATGCCAGAAACCCCACCTCAGCAGACAAAATCATCCCTACCTGATTCAATGGGATATTATAAACCTCACTTAACTTTGGTAATAAAGCCTGGATTGAATATAAAGAAGCTAACTCTGCCAAACCCGCCAGAGGTAATATCATTAAAATAGGCAAGTACTTACCTATTGTCTCTTCAATATTATTTTTCATACACAATGTTCCGTAAAAGATCCTGATTGCCATCTGCCTGTTTGCCAACAAGCATCCGTGTATACAATATTTATCTTTTACGTTTACAGAATTGACAGCGTTCACATTTTATTTTTCTTAATAGAGACAAAATGGAATCAAGTGTTTTATGAAATGTAGATCATCTAAGAATGACGCGGTAATGGCAACGTAGTAAGTTATGAACTATATATTTATTCAATAAATATATAGACATTAATTTGACGAAAAGAAATGAATCGGCAGTCCAAAACTGTCACTGGCAACCCCTTCTGGACGCCGCCATCCTTAGATGGAAACGTCCGTTAGCGTTTTATTCGATAGTCAGCTCACACGAGTTCTTTGAGCTGCTCCTGCATATAGGTCGAAAAATACTCTGGGTTTTTGATAAGGATGCGGTTACCGGAGGCGACTTTTTCTGCCCATCCGGCCACTTTTTTCGTGAACTCAGGATTCCATCCCTCCTGCTCACCCCGTGCCATCACAACTTCCGGACTCGCTGGCACACCTAAGTCATGCAAATACTTTAGAATTCCCTTAGCGGTGCTTTCATCCATTGAATGGGGCACTGACGCCGAAGTGTTCATACCACCAATAAAATCCAAGGCTTTTTCAATTGCTGTTGGCATGCTCTTATCCTTAAAATTAACCACGTGAGAGACACCTTGATACTATGTACCCAACTCCGCCGGGATATCAAAGAGAACATCGCCTTTCTTTGACTTACCCCGCAGCTAAACGCTTGCGCGGCTGTTTTCTGCACTATTTTTTGGCTTCTCCGGCTAAAACCAGCCCGGTCGCTACCGCATTGCGCGGGCCTTCAGTACCACGGATATTACCCTGCCCGGCGACAACGCCGTACTGCGCCATCGTTATTGATAATGGCGGCATCGGTGGATCCTGCGCCTAAATCGAGGATCGCCAGCGGCACGGCGCATCCATGCGTCGTTAACGCGCCAGCCACAGCCATGTTGGCTTCCACACCACCGACTTCAACTGGGGTATTTAACCGGGCGCTTAGCTCGCTGGCGATAGCCTGCATCTGTAAGCGATCGGATTTCACCATCGCCGCAATGCCAACGGCGTTTTCCATTGAACATTCCCCGGCAATGCCACCCTGTACCGCGCGGGGAATAAACGTATCCACCGCAAGAAGATCCTGGATATGCACGGCGTTCATGTCATGACTGGTCAGCGAGGCCATTGATCTTACCCAGCAATAGTGGACACGCGACTAAGTGAGTAAACTCACAAGTAAGAGGTGACTCACATGACAAAACCAGCATCAACCACCAAAAAGCCACGCAAGCAGCACACGCCTGAATTTCGTCAGGAAGCCCTGAAACTGGCTGAACGCATTGGGGTGGCCGCTGCCGCCCGCGAACTTAACCTGTATGAATCACAGCTCTACAACTGGCGAAGCAAACAGCAAAATCAGCTCTCTTCTTCTGAACGCGAGCAGGAGATGTCCGCTGAGATCGCCCGTCTGAAACGTCAACTGGCAGAACGGGATGAGGAACTGGCCATTCTCCAGAAGGCCGCGACATACTTCGCGAAGCGCCTGAAATGAAGTATGTCTTCATCGAAAAACATCAGGCTGAGTTCAATATCAAAGCCATGTGCCGTGTACTTCAGATTGCCCGTAGCGGCTGGTACGTCTGGCATCAGCGTCGTCATCAGATAAACCAGCGTCAGCGGTTCCGCCTTGTCTGTGATAACGTCGTCCGGGAAGCATTCAGTGACGCAAAACAACGCTATGGTGCGCCACGCCTGACGGATGAGCTTCGTGCTCAGGGTTACCAGTTCAACGTGAAAACCGTGGCGGCCAGCCTGCGTCGGCAGGGGCGGCGGGCGAAAGCCTCGCGCCGGTTCCGTCCGGTCAGTTACCGCAAACATGATCTGCCAGTCTCAGAGAATTGGCTGAAGCAGGACTTTTACACCAGCGGCCCGAATCAGAAGTGGGTGGGTGACATCACGACGAGAACTGGCATCTGCAAGTGTGATCGTCGGATACACACCCAGCGAGATCATTTTTGGCTTACCGGCAAAACGATAACGGAACCGCCAGCTCTTGCTTCCATTAGGTTCAATTAGCAATGACAACCCTTGCCCATCTCCGAGTGTATAGGCTTTAGTTTCAGGCTTAGCGCGGCGAATCTGCATATCGTTTAAAGGCATGTGGATAGGAATCCAAGACCGAACAGGAACATATACACAATCCTATACACATTCAGTGTCGGATTCTACTGGATGGTTACGGACGGTGATGGACAAAAAAGCAATAAAGTCGTTATAAATCAGTGTATTTATGGATGAATACGGACGTTTGAGGAACTTGAGATGGTGCCGATAATAGGAGTCGAACCTACGACCTTCGCATTACGAATGCGCTGCTCTACCAACTGAGCTATATCGGCCCTGAGAAGGGTGTGTTCACGCGGGTGAATCACGGGGTAGAAGGTTAAAACTAACCGGGCGGTGCGTCAATAGCCTTGCTACTCAACCGGCTATTTTTGCACCGCTCGACATTAATTACGCACGAATCGTACCATCGCCAAAGCCGATCCACTTATAGGTGGTAAGCGCTTCAAGCCCCATCGGACCGCGGGCATGTAATTTCTGCGTGCTGACCGCCACTTCTGCGCCAAGCCCAAACTGCCCGCCATCGGTAAAACGGGTAGAGGCGTTGACATAAACCGCAGCGGAATCCACTTCGTTCACGAAACGCGCAGCATTATGCATATCACTCGTCAAAATCGCATCGGAGTGCTGAGTACCATGTTCGCGAATGTGAGCGATAGCGCCATCCATATTTTCGACCACCACAACGTTCAGATCCAGAGACAGAAACTCGTTATCCAGCTTTTCCGGTTTCAGCGGCACCAGTTTGGCAGGGCCATGCAGTTGCATGACGGTTTCATCCCCATGCAACGTCACGCCGCTCTCCGCCATCTGCTTGCTCAGCGCAGGCAAAAAGCGTTCTGCGATGTCCTGATGCACCAGCAAGGTTTCCACCGTGTTACAGGTGCTCGGGCGCTGGGTTTTGGCGTTAACAATAATCTTCAGCGCCGGGGCGATGTCTGCGCTGCTATCAACAAAAATATGGCACACGCCAATCCCGCCGGTAATCACCGGAATGGTGGATTGCTCGCGGCACAGTTTATGCAAGCCTGCGCCGCCGCGCGGGATCAGCATATCGATGTACTTATCCATACGCAGCATTTCATTGACCAGCGAACGGTCCGGATTATCAATCGCCTGAACCGCCGCCTCCGGTAAACCGCAAGCTTTCAGCGCCTTCTGAATGACACGAACGGTTGCGGCATTCGTGCGATACGTCTCCTTCCCACCGCGTAGAATCACCGCATTACCGGTTTTCAGACACAAAGAAGCCACATCAACGGTAACATTCGGACGCGCCTCATAGATAACGCCAACCACGCCCAACGGCACGCGGCGGCGTTCCATACGTAGCCCGCTGTCCAGCAGACCGCCGTCGATCACCTGCCCGACCGGGTCGGCGAGATTACAGACCTGGCGCACATCGTCAGCAATCGCTTTCAGACGCGCAGGGGTCAGCGTCAGGCGGTCCAGCATCGCTTCGCTCAGGCCATTGGCTCGCGCCTGCTCAACATCTTGTACGTTCGCGCTGAGGATACTTTCCATTTGCGCTTCCAGTTCATCGGCTATTTTTTCCAGCACGCGATTTTTTTCGCCGCTGGAGAGCAGCGCCAGCTTATACGACGCCGCTTTAGCAGCAATGCCCATTTGTTCCAGCATATGCCTGTTCCTTATCGAGTAATCATGTCATCACGATGAACAGCGACCGGGCCATATTCATAGCCCAGAATCGCATCGATTTGTTGAGAGTGGTGACCGGCTATCCGCCGCAGAGCATCACTGTTATAACGGCTGACGCCATGAGCAATATCACGCCCTTGCAGGTTACAAATTCTGATGACCTCCCCCCGCGAGAAATTGCCCGTCACGCTTTTGATGCCTTTTGGCAGAAGTGAACTGCCACGTTCCAGCATTGCCGCGGTCGCGCCTTCATCAACCGTAATTTCACCTGCCGGCGGCGCGCCGAAGATCCAACGTTTGCGGTTCTCCAGCGGCGAGGCTTGCGCATGAAAACGGGTGCCGACGGAAATCCCCTCCATCACATCGCCGATCACGCCCGGTTTACTGCCTGAGGCAATAATCGTATCAATACCCGCGCGACAGGCCACGTCTGCCGCCTGAAGCTTAGTGCTCATACCACCGGTTCCCAGCCCGGAAACGCTGTCTCCCGCGATAGAGCGCAGCGCATCGTCAACGCCATACACATCTTTGATAAGCTCCGCCTGCGGATTGCTACGCGGATCGGCGGTAAATAATCCTTGCTGATCGGTCAGCAGCAGCAGTTTATCCGCGCCTGCCAGGATAGCCGCCAGCGCGGAGAGGTTATCGTTATCGCCCACTTTAATTTCCGCTGTCGCAACGGCATCATTTTCATTGATAACCGGCACAATATGGTTATCCAGTAATGCACGTAGCGTATCGCGGGCGTTCAGAAAGCGCTCTCTGTCTTCCATATCCGCACGCGTCAACAGCATCTGCCCGATATGGATACCGTAAATTGAAAACAACTGCTCCCACAGTTGAATCAGGCGGCTTTGCCCTACCGCCGCCAGAAGCTGTTTAGAGGCGATCGTTGCCGGCAGTTCCGGGTAGCCGAGATGTTCACGTCCGGCGGCAATCGCGCCAGAGGTAACAATAACAATACGATGTCCCGCGGCGTGTAGCTGCGCGCACTGGCGGACAAGTTCTACGATATGGGCACGGTTCAGGCGGCGCGATCCGCCTGTTAGCACGCTGGTGCCGAGTTTTACGACCAGCGTCTGGCTGTCACTCATGATTCTCTGCCGTTCAAAATAAGAAATAAAGACCAAATGAACGTTTTAGCAGGACTGGCTCCGGTTGCCAACAACCTGTACGCGTAGCGTGAAATTTTGTTGCGCAGGATCAGCAAGCGTAGCGGCGGAATTTGACCATTTTATTACCGCAACAATTAAACATATTTTTTTAAAAAAAATTCTCACTTTGTCATAAATCTTTCATTACCGAACGTTAAAAACCTTCCTGTTTTTTACCGGGTCTCCCGACAAATCATAGCGCGTAATTAAAACAGGAATGGAAATGAATAAGAGCACTCTGGCAATAGTGGTGAGTATCATCGCATCAGCATCTGTTCACGCCGCCGAGGTTTACAATAAAAACGGTAATAAGCTTGATGTGTATGGAAAAGTTAAAGCCATGCACTATATGAGCGATTATGACAGCAAAGATGGCGATCAAAGCTACGTTCGTTTTGGTTTTAAAGGCGAAACGCAAATTAACGATCAATTGACCGGCTACGGGCGCTGGGAAGCTGAGTTTGCCGGTAATAAAGCCGAAAGTGATTCGTCCCAGCAAAAAACCCGCCTGGCCTTTGCTGGCCTGAAATTAAAAGATATCGGTTCTTTTGACTATGGACGTAACCTGGGCGCGCTGTACGATGTTGAGGCCTGGACGGATATGTTTCCCGAATTCGGCGGCGACTCTTCCGCCCAGACCGATAATTTTATGACTAAACGCGCCAGCGGGCTGGCGACTTACCGCAATACCGATTTCTTCGGCATCGTTGATGGACTGGATCTTACCTTACAGTATCAGGGGAAAAACGAAGATCGCGATGTGAAAAAGCAAAACGGCGACGGCTTCGGCACATCCGTGAGCTATGATTTCGGCGGCAGCGATTTTGCCGTCAGCGGCGCTTATACTCTCTCCGATCGCACCAGGGAGCAAAATCTGCAGCGCCGCGGTACGGGCGATAAAGCCGAAGCCTGGGCTACGGGTGTTAAGTATGACGCTAATGATATTTATATTGCGACCTTCTATTCAGAAACCCGCAACATGACGCCAGTTTCCGGCGGATTTGCCAATAAAACCCAAAACTTCGAAGCGGTTATCCAGTATCAGTTTGATTTTGGTCTGCGTCCGTCATTAGGCTATGTGCTGTCAAAAGGCAAAGATATTGAGGGCGTCGGCAGTGAGGATTTGGTGAATTACATTGACGTTGGCGCAACCTATTACTTCAACAAAAATATGTCCGCGTTTGTAGATTACAAAATCAATCAGCTTGATAGCGATAACACGTTAGGCATTAATGACGATGATATTGTGGCAATAGGGTTGACCTACCAGTTCTGATAAGTCGCATTGTGCCTGATGGCGCTGCGCCATCAGGCATGACAGCAGGGTTATGCCGACAGTTTTACCGGCTCGTCGTTGAAATCGTCAGACGGCTCCAGCGCCAGCTCCATAGAAATCAGCAGGTCGCGTAGCTTTTCATGAAACTCGCGTAGCGTGTATTCCAGTCGCTCCACCACTTCGGTTTCGTTAATCGGCACTGCGGTCCAGTTGCCCTCTTTATCAAACAAACCAAACTGATAACGATAAGTGAAGCGTTTCTCTTGTGCTTCCAGCTCCATCCACCAGCCCCAAAATTCACGCTTCTCTGGCGCGGGCTTCACGTTGACGCAAACTGCCAGGCAATCGAAAAAAAAACGATTGTCTTCGCACTGCCCTTCCCGGATATAGGGGCCAAGCGCGGTAAATTTCTTGATCAATCTACTTTTCGGGTGTCCACTCGGTAACGTCATTGCGATCTCCTTTAATGAAGCAACTGTTTTACCAAATCAATAGAATTTATCAATCTATTAACACAATCTATGATTAATCCAGTCGGTAATTTCTTGCAGCGCGCGGTCAAAATTGCGGTACACCGGGTTAAAAGGGATCTCTATCAGCTTACCGTCTGAAGATGATGTTGTAATTAAGCGAGACTCTTCTTCCGGGCTGAAAGGATCGTTTTTCCAGAAGCCGGAAAGCATTGGCGTAGGACAACGTCTGCCCAGTAGCCCCTGTACTTTCAACGAATAGCGATTGAGCTCCACACGCAGCGCCTCATCCGAAGCATCATGCATACCCAGACGGCTGGCCAGCACATCCAGATACATCTCCGGCACCGTGCTCTGTCGTTGCGGATCGCTAAGTAGCGCATGGACCACCGGCCCCAGGCAAGCCACCGCCTTCAAACGCGGCGCTTCCAGATAGGCCAGACGCACCGCAACATTGGCGCCAAAACGGAAACCAAACGCCGCAACACGGGTATGATCCACCCAGGGAACATTAGGAAGCGCTTTTAACACATGCTGGTGGAGCAAGCTGGAATCCTGGGTTAATTTCCACTTTGATGAAAATCCAACCGAAGGCATATCAAGCGTTAACATCGCGATACCGCGCGGCGCGAAATAGCGTTCATACAGGGTGTAATAGTCGGTTTGCATGGCGTCCAGGCCGCCGCACATGAGCACCGTCGGAAACGGGCCATCCCCTTTCGGCATATGTAAAAACGCGGTGACAGGCGAACCGCCAGGAACGGCAAATTCCATTTCACGTAACGAGCCTGGCAACCGCTGCGCGGCCTCTTCATAGGCGCGATTCGCCAGCGCCTGCGCCTGCTCCGCCAGCTCATCGCCCTTCAAATGCGGGTAGGCGGCAATGTTATAGAGCGTTGAGGCATGAAGCCAGTAGCGTCCGCTGCGCATGGCGTCCTGTTCCTGACAGGCTTTCTGCTGCCAGTCCATCGCCTGCTTTGCCCACTCATAAATCCAGTTGCCGCCGCGGTAACCGATGACCGTATCGTATAAATCATCATCCGTTCGCTCTGCGTCGCTCATCACAATACGCGCCTGCACATCAAGGATTTCTCGTGGGTCAATGCCGCGCCAAATCCACATCAGGCGGTTTATCATGCGATACCAGTGCGGGACGTTCTTACCGTCCAGCGCGGATTGCATGGGCGGCTGCGACCCACGATTGAACCGACGGACAAGGGTAGACGTTTCAGTATGTTTAAAGCGGGGTTTGAACAGGGTTTCGCTGAGGTTAGCCTGTGTCATTCGTGCAGCCTCCTTGGATACTCATAGAGGCTTATTGTAACCAATAAAACAGCGCCCGGCATTGCCGGGCGCTCTGAAAAGCTGCTGATTAACGACCTGAAATCGGCGGTACAAATACCACACCCATATCCCAGGGCTGTTCAATCCAGGTGTTCTGAGGAATATCAATAACATAATCATCAACCAGCGGACGGCCCGCCGGTTTAGCGAAAATCGTGACGAAATGCGCTTTAGGGTACATTTCGCGAATCGCGACGGCGGTGCCGCCGGTATCGACCAGATCGTCGATGACGATAAAGCCTTCGCCGTCGCCTTCTGCACGTTTCAGCACTTTCAGTTCGCGCTGGTTATCGTGATCGTAGCTGGAGATGCATACGGTATCGACATGACGAATGCCCAATTCACGCGCCAGTAGTGCGCCCGGTACAAGGCCGCCACGACTTACGGCAATAATGCCTTTCCATTGTTCTGAAGGCATGAGGCGGCTCGCCAGTTTGCGTGCGTGAATCTGCAACATGTCCCAGGTGACGACGTATTTTTCGCTCATGTGAAGTGTCCCAGCCTGTTTATCTACGGCTTAAAAAGTGTTCGAGGGGGAAATAGTTGCGCGAGATTATAGAGACCTGACGCGCTAAAAACCAGTGTTTAGCGGAATCCACGCCTCTTTTTGTATGCTTTATACTACCCGCAGGCGGAGAAAGTGGTATTCTCAGTCGCATCTCGTAAGAGTTATCAATTCCGCTAACCCTGTGGCCTGTAAGAACGTTTTTCAGACCACCGCCAAGGAGACTTATCGTGTCTGAACTGTCTCAGTTATCACCACAACCTTTGTGGGATATTTTTGCCAAAATCTGTTCTATTCCTCACCCGTCCTATCACGAAGAGCAACTCGCGGAACATATTGTGAGTTGGGCCAAAGAGAAAGGCCTTTACGTGGATCGCGACCAGGTCGGTAATATTCTGATCCGTAAGCCCGCCACTGCAGGTATGGAAAATCGCAAGCCGGTCGTTTTACAGGCGCATCTGGATATGGTGCCGCAAAAAAATAGCGACACCGTTCACGACTTCACTACAGATCCTATCCAGCCTTATATTGATGGCGAATGGGTTAAAGCGCGCGGTACTACGCTCGGCGCCGACAATGGTATTGGAATGGCTTCTGCGTTAGCGGTACTGGCTGATGATAATGTCGTCCATGGCCCGCTGGAAGTGCTGCTGACCATGACCGAAGAAGCGGGCATGGATGGCGCGTTCGGCCTCCAGTCCGGCTGGTTGCAGGCCGACATCCTGATCAACACCGACTCTGAAGAAGAAGGTGAGATCTATATGGGCTGCGCAGGCGGTATTGATTTTACCTCTAATCTGCCGTTGACCCGTGAAGCTGTACCCGCAGGATTTGCGTGCTTTAAGCTAACCCTGAAAGGCCTGAAAGGCGGCCACTCCGGTGGTGAAATTCACCTCGGTCTTGGCAATGCCAACAAATTGCTGGCGCGTTTTCTGGCCGGGCACGCAGAAGAACTGGATCTGCGTCTGATCGATTTCAACGGCGGCACGCTGCGTAACGCGATTCCGCGCGAAGCGTTCGCTACCCTCGCCGTTGCCGCAGACAACGTAGGCGCTCTGAAAACATTAGTGAACGCTTACCAGGATATTCTGAAAAACGAACTGGCGGAAAAAGAGAAAAACCTGACGCTGCAACTCAATGAGGTTGCCAGTGATAAAGCCGCATTGACCGCGCCGTCACGCGATACCTTTGTGCGCCTGCTGAACGCAACGCCGAACGGCGTGATCCGCAATTCAGACGTGGCGAAAGGCGTAGTGGAAACATCGCTGAACGTTGGCGTGGTCATAATGTCTGATGCGAATGTCGAAATTCACTGCCTGATTCGCTCTCTTATCGACAGCGGTAAAGATTATGTGGTGAGTATGCTGGATTCGCTGGGCAAGCTGGCTGGCGCGAAAACCGAAGCAAAAGGCAGCTATCCTGGCTGGCAGCCCGATGCGAACTCGCCGGTCATGCACCTGGTGCGGGAAACCTATCAGCGTCTGTTTAACAAGACACCTAACATCCAGATTATCCACGCCGGCCTGGAATGCGGTCTGTTTAAGAAACCCTATCCGGATATGGACATGGTTTCTATTGGGCCTACCATTACCGGACCTCACTCTCCGGATGAGCAGGTACATATCGAAAGCGTCGGCCACTACTGGACTCTGCTGACCGAATTGCTGAAAGCGATTCTTGCGAAGTAAGAAAGCGCTAAAATGCCCGTCCCATTTCTGGACGGGCTATCAATATGGAATATCGGGTATCCATTGCCAGATAAGCTCTCCTGGATGCGCTGAATAGCGCTGCGGCTACACGCGAATAGCCAGACAGCCCTATAACAGCGCTGGTAGCACCGAATTATTGTGGCGTAAACGCCATTCCTTTAAATATCCGCAGCGGATTGCCGCGCTCAATCTGATGATGGAACAGACGCCTTTCAGACTTCAACGCCGCACACTCATTTTGCCGTTGCTGTTCCAGCCGCCAGGCAATCAGCAGCCGGGCCAGACGCTTATTCGCATGTTGACTGCGCTCCGACTGAACCTTCACACTAATCCCGCTCGCCAGGTGCGTGGCCCGCACTGCCGAGTCGGTTTTATTAACGTGCTGCCCACCCGGGCCGGAAGAGCGCAGAGTCTCGAAACGAATCTCATCAGACTGTATGTGCTCGTCGGCGGAAAAGCGCCCAATGCCGACGTACCAGTTTTTTCGCCCATGGTGCGGACGATACGGGCTGGTACAAATCCACAGTAACGTGCCGCACCAACGTTCACTGAAAGCCATGGCTTTTTCGCCGTCCAGCGAGACCAGCGCGGAACGCAGCGTGTCTGGTAATCGTCCCGGCTCTGTTTCAAGTCGCGTCAACGATACCTTTTCTCTGGCGGCTTCTTTCGTCAGACAATCCAGCGCTTTTTTTACCGCCAGACAACACTCGTCCGGTCCCTGCGCAGAAGAAAGTTGCAGTAAGATCATGCGCTTTTCTCCCCTGAGGTTTTCAGCGTCAGCACCGGACGCAGGCAGGCAACTGGCGTAATCAGTCCGGCGTCTGCCAGACAATCCACAACGCTATCGATGGATTTATACGCCTGCGGCGCTTCTTCATAAATGAGCTGGCGATCGCGGCAAATCACCCGGCTACCCATCCCAGTACGGCAGAGCTGTCGCGGGGTAAATTTTGCCGATAACCGTTCTTTACACTCGGTACGCATCCATTTGCGCCCCGCGCCGTGCGCCAGGGAGAAGAGGCTCTCCTCGCTGACGACGGGTTTCACCAGCCAGCTATAATCGCCGCGCGAGCCGGGGATAATCACCAGTCCCTGCCCATCTGGCGTAGCGCCTTTACGGTGCAGCCACCCCGCCTCACCCGCGACAGTACAGGGTTCAACGAAGTTATGCGCCACATCCAGCCGCGGTTCGCCCTCAGCCCTGAGCTGTTGCAGTATCCGGCGGGCAATCAGCGCGCGATTACTGCGGGCAAATGCCAGCGCATCGTCATGTTCTGCAAGGTAGTGGCGCGCATCGTCGCTATCTTCCGGCAAACCGTTATGCGAAAACGCCGCCACATGACGACGCAGGATAGCTTGCCCCAGACCGCGTGAACCACTGTGTACCAGCAGTAATAACTGCGCTTTTTGCAACCCCGACAAAGCGAACGAATCAGCATCGACGATGCGATCGACCTGCTGCAGCTCGGCAAAATGATTGCCGCCGCCAATGGAACCCAGCGCAGAGCGCCACGAATGATGCTGCATTGCGGCGGGGACATTCTCCTCCAGCCACTGCGCGTCCGCCACGTCAGGCAGCGACGCCAGCCGCTTCTCCAGTTTATCGGCGTTATATTTACGCCCTAAAATATCCGTTTGCCATAACGCCATGCCGCAGCCGATATCGTTGCCGACCAGCGCCGGATAAAAACGTCCACGCGAGAAAAAGGCTGCGCCAATAGGATAGCCGCGCCCCGGATGCAGATCTGGCATCCCGATAACGCGTTTCATACCGGTTAACTTAGCCGTCGTATATAATTGTTGGATCGCGGAATCTTCGATCCACAGGTTATCCGATGCGATAGAAAATACCACATCTGATAAAGGACGAATATAATTGCCCATATACCATTCCATATATGAATTAAAAAATCAGGAAATGGCAGACTAATCCAGGGCAATAAAAGAAAATTAATCCTGGAAAGGTCTGCAAAGTGCGTTCAGAGAATAAAGTGTCATGATGAACCTCCTTTGCAGTTATTGAGAATGAGAAAACGCGGGTATAGTAATACTGAAATTTAGATGGCGCAATCGTAATAGTGATAAAATCTTAATAGCCTGACTTATAACCCTAACACCAACTGTCGTTCCAACTGAGGGTCGAGCAGCGTTACGTGTAGCCCCACCAGCCGTACGCCGCGCTCGCCGCGACGCTCGTCCCAGGTTTTACGGGCGGTGGTAATTAAGTCTTCTTTATTTAATTGCGGCCAGACATGTTCCTGAGTGGTTTGCTGAAAATCATTAAATTTTAATTTAACGCCCTGTCGGGCAATCAGTAAATCGGGCTTTACTATAGCCAGACGACGCTCCAGTTCCGGATATAAATGTTCAATAATGGCCTCGCAGTCCGACCATTCATGAATATCCTCCGCCAGAGTACGCTCAACGCCTACCGATTTACGCAGCCTTTCGCTGTTAACATCACGCTCGTCAATACCCTGACTACGCTCCCATAATACCCGGCCAAATTTACCAAAGCGTTTGAGAAGCATCGCCAGATCGCACTGTTGAATATCCCCGCAGGTTCTTAACCCCATATTTTCCAGTTTAGCGGCGGAAACTTTCCCCACGCCTGGAATTTTGGCTAACGGCAACGTTTTAAGAAAGCCGGGTACATCGGCTGGCGTAATAACATATTGTCCGTTCGGTTTATTGAGATCGGAGGCGATCTTCGCCAGAAATTTCACTGGCGCAACGCCGGCGGAGGCGGTGAGTTGCAGTTCATTGAAAATAGTCTGACGAATCTCCCTGGCGATCAGCGTCGCCGAACCATAACAGTGCGGGCTGTCAGTCACATCCAGCCAGGCTTCATCCAGCGAGAGCGGTTCAATCAGTGAAGTGTAGCGGGAAAAGATGTCACGTACATGCCGCGAAGCCTCTTTATAGGCGTCAAAGCGGCCAGGCAGTAAGGTGAGATGGGGGCACAGCTTTAGCGCCATGGCGGTCGGCATCGCGCTACGTACGCCAAACTGGCGCGCAGGATAGTTGGCGGTACTGATAACGCCTCTTCGCTCACGACTCCCGCCAATGGCAATGGGGATATCGCGTAACGCCGGATTATCACGCATCTCTACCGCGGCAAAAAAACAGTCCATATCAACATGTATGATTTTGCGCATCGCTCGCCCCCACAACACTGTTTAAGTGTACAGTATGTTTTATTGCGCGCAAAGAGACATTCGCGTTAAAAATGCGACATATTCGAAGGTATGACGACGAAAGCGGCGGGAAAATTGTAAACGTACACACGGGGACTTGCGAAAAACTGCCGTGGTGCTAATGTGAGCGCTCCAAATCCAGATTACTCCGATTTGGGGACTCTTTTGCCGTTCTGGCGTGTGTAACCGTTTTATCAAGGAACAAGCAGTATGCGTAAAATCGCATTTTTTCTTGCGATGCTTCTGATGCCGTGCGTCTCGTTTGCCGGTTTGCTGAGCAGCAGCAGCCCCGTCACGCCGGTCAGTAAAGAGTATAAGCAGCAGTTAATGGGCTCACCGGTCTATATTCAGATTTTTAAAGAAGAGCGCACCCTTGATCTCTACGTCAAAATGGGTGAGCAATACCAGTTGCTTGATAGCTACAAAATTTGCAACTATTCCGGCGGGTTAGGCCCGAAACGCCGTCAGGGCGATTTTAAAAGTCCGGAAGGTTTTTACAGCGTTCAGCGTAATCAACTCAAGCCAGACAGCCGTTTTTATAAGGCCATCAACATTGGTTTTCCAAATGCCTACGATCGTGCGCATGGCTATGATGGTAAATATCTGATGATTCACGGCGCCTGTGTTTCCGTCGGCTGCTATGCCATGACCGATAGCGGCATTGATGAGATTTTCCAGTTTGTCACCGCCGCGCTGGTCTTTGGTCAGCCGAGCGTGCAGGTGAGTATTTATCCGTTCCGGATGACCGACGCTAATATGCAGCGTCATAAATATTCATATTACAAAGATTTCTGGGCGCAGCTAAAACCCGGCTACGATTATTTTGAACAGACGCATAAGCCGCCAACTGTTTCTATCGTTGATGGACGTTACGTCGTGAGCAAACCGTTGAGTCACGAAGTCGTTCAGCCACAGCTGGCCTCAAATTATACGCTCTCCGAGGCAAAATAACGCCCATTCGCCTGGCATAATCTTTTGCCAGGTTTCATTCCCCGTTAGCGGCTGGGTAGCAATCACGGTAACCACGTCATTTGGCGTGGTCTGTGAGCTGAAATCAATTTCCATATCCTGATCCACCAGCGTGGCTACGCCAAACGGCGCCCGGCGAGTGATCCAGTGCAAATGGGTTGAGCAAAACGCCATCACATATCGCCCATCTGACAGCAGCATGTTAAAAACGCCTTTTTCACGTAATACCGTCGCCAGTGTCGCAATATATTTAAATACCGCTGTCATGTTGCCCGGCGTGCGGGGATAACGCTGCGTTAATTTATGCAATAGCCAGCAAAACGCTTTTTCGCTGTCGGTTTCCCCCACCGGACGAAAATTACCGGTTTCCAGCGACTTATAACCGTTGAGCTGACCGTTATGAGCATAAGTCCAGTTGCGTCCCCATAATTCCCGGGTAAAAGGGTGTGTATTTTCCAGCGCTACTTCACCGCGATTAGCCTGACGGATATGGGCGATAACCGAGCAGGACTTGATCGGGTAATTCTGTACCAGTTTCGCAATCGGCGAATGGTAGCTCGGTTGCGGATCTTTAAACGTGCGACAGCCCTTTCCTTCGTAAAAGGTAATTCCCCAGCCGTCTTTATGCGGCCCGGTTCCGCCGCCACGCTGCACCAGTCCGGTGAAGCTAAAGCAGATATCCGTCGGCACATTGGCGCTCATCCCAAGCAGTTCGCACATACATCACCTCCACAAACGCCTTAAGCGGGAAGGCGTAATTTTTACAGCCAATCAAATCTCAAAATATCAAAGAAAACAATATGCTATACCCTAAATAATTCGAGTTGCAGGAAGGCGGTAAGGGAGGAAATCCCCAGGAACATAGATAACTATGTGACTGGGGTTTCTGAGCGCAACCAACGCACCTGCAGCTTGAAGTATGACGGGTATAGTTATTTAACCATCTCTTTTTCGATCAACTGAATCAGGATATGAATCACTTTGATATGAATTTCCTGAATACGATCGGCATAACCGAAGTGCGGTACGCGAATTTCAATATCCGCCGTTCCCGCCATTTTGCCGCCGTCTTTGCCGGTCAACGTAATCACTTTCATGCCTTTTTCACGGGCCGCGGCAATCGCTTTAATCACGTTACCAGAGTTACCCGACGTCGAGATCCCTAACAGGACATCGCCTTCGCGCCCTACCGCCTCAACGTAACGAGAGAAAATATAGTCATAGCCAAAATCATTACTAACGCAGGATATATGGCTAACATCAGAAATCGCAATTGCCGGGTAGCCCGGACGATTTTCACGATAACGACCTGTCAGCTCTTCAGCAAAGTGCATCGCATCGCAATGGGAGCCGCCGTTACCGCAGGAAAGTACCTTACCACCCGCTTTAAAACTGTCAGCCAACAGGACCGCCGCGCGCTGAATGGCGTGAATATTGGCGTCATCTTTTAAAAAATTAGCCAGCGTTTCCGCCGCTTCGTTCAGTTCGTTATGAATAAGATCCTGGTACATGAGGATATCCTTCAGCATGAATGTAAATGACAGTATGCAGTGTACCGGATAGCAGTACAGGCGAGAAGCATAAGCCGAATTAACGCCTCACGCTTTTGATTTTTCGTGCCCCCAAAAACGGCAACAATGTGAGCTTTGTTGTAATTATTTTGTAAACACATTGCTAAAAGATTTTACATCCACTACAACCTAATCATCACAAGTGGTCAGACCTCCTACAAGCAAGGGAGCTTTTCGTTATGATGATTTTGAGTATTATCGCTACGGTTGTTCTGCTCGGCGCATTGTTCTATCACCGCGTGAGTTTATTTCTCAGCAGCCTGATTCTGCTCGCCTGGACCGCCGCACTTGGCGTCGCTGGCCTGTGGTCCATCTGGCTGTTGGTTCCTCTGGCCATTATCCTCGTGCCGTTTAACCTCACACCGATGCGAAAATCAATGATTTCCGCACCGGTGTTCCGCGGCTTCCGTAAGGTCATGCCGCCGATGTCGCGCACTGAGAAAGAAGCGATTGATGCCGGTACAACCTGGTGGGAAGGCGATCTGTTCCAGGGCAAGCCTGACTGGAAAAAACTGCACAACTATCCACAACCGCAACTCACTGCCGAAGAGCAAGCGTTTCTCGACGGCCCGGTAGAAGAAGCGTGCCGGATGGCGAACGATTTCCAGATTACCCATGAACTGGCGGATCTGCCGCCGGAACTGTGGGCTTATCTGAAAGAGCATCGTTTTTTTGCGATGATCATTAAAAAAGAGTATGGCGGACTGGAGTTCTCCGCTTATGCGCAGTCCCGTGTACTGCAAAAACTGTCCGGCGTCTCCGGGATTCTGGCTATCACCGTCGGCGTTCCAAACTCACTCGGCCCTGGCGAGTTGTTGCAGCACTATGGTACGGAAGAGCAGAAGAATCACTATCTGCCGCGACTGGCGCGCGGCCAGGAGATCCCCTGCTTTGCGCTGACCAGCCCGGAAGCAGGTTCTGATGCAGGCGCCATTCCGGATACCGGCGTGGTTTGCATGGGCGAATGGCAGGGCCAGCAGGTGCTGGGTATGCGCCTGACCTGGAACAAGCGTTACATTACGCTGGCACCGATAGCTACCGTGTTGGGCCTGGCGTTTAAGCTTTCCGATCCGGATAGATTGTTAGGCGGAGAAGAAGAGCTGGGTATTACCTGTGCCCTGATCCCCACCTCAACGCCGGGTGTGGAAATTGGTCGTCGTCACTTCCCGCTTAACGTTCCGTTCCAGAATGGTCCAACCCGCGGTAACGATATTTTCGTGCCTATTGATTATATTATCGGCGGCCCCAAAATGGCCGGACAAGGCTGGCGTATGCTGGTGGAATGTTTGTCGGTAGGACGCGGTATTACCCTGCCGTCCAACTCCACTGGCGGGGTGAAATCCGTCGCGCTGGCAACCGGCGCCTATGCTCACATTCGTCGTCAGTTCAAAATATCTATCGGCAAGATGGAAGGTATTGAGGAACCGCTGGCGCGTATTGCAGGTAACGCTTATGTGATGGATGCCGCCGCATCGTTAATCACCTATGGCATTATGCTGGGTGAAAAACCGGCGGTACTGTCGGCTATCGTGAAGTACCACTGCACCCACCGCGGCCAGCAGTCCATTATCGACGCGATGGATATCACTGGGGGTAAAGGCATTATGCTGGGCGAGAGCAACTTCCTGGCGCGTGCTTACCAGGGCGCGCCTATCGCGATCACCGTGGAAGGCGCGAATATCCTGACCCGTAGCATGATGATCTTTGGTCAGGGCGCCATTCGCTGCCATCCTTATGTACTGGAAGAGATGGTCGCAGCGCAGAATAATGATGTGAATGCCTTTGATAAGCTGTTGTTTAAACATATCGGCCATGTCGGCAGCAATACCGTCCGCAGTTTCTGGCTTGGCCTGACCCGCGGATTAACGAGCCATACGCCAACCGGCGACGCCACGAAGCGTTATTACCAGCATCTGAACCGACTGAGCGCAAACCTGGCGCTGCTGTCTGACGTGTCAATGGCGGTACTGGGCGGCAGCCTGAAACGCCGCGAGCGTATCTCCGCGCGTCTGGGCGATGTGTTGAGTCAGCTTTATCTGGCCTCAGCCGTACTGAAGCGTTACGACGACGAAGGCCGCCACGAAGCCGACCTGCCGCTGGTGCACTGGGGCGTACAGGATGCGCTGTATCGTGCTGAACAAGCGATGGACGATCTGCTGCAGAACTTCCCGAACCGCGTCGTGGCCGGATTGCTCACCGCGATGATCTTCCCGACTGGCCGTCATTATCTGGCGCCGTCTGATAAGCTGGATCACGCCGTGGCGAAGATCCTACAGGTGCCGAACGCCACACGTTCACGCATTGGGCGCGGTCAGTATCTGACGCCCGCCGAACATAATCCGGTCGGTTTACTGGAAGAAGCGCTGCGTGATGTCATCGCTGCCGACCCTATCCACCAGCGCATCTGCAAAGAACTGGGTAAAAATCTGCCGTTTACTCGTCTGGATGAACTGGCGCGCAATGCGCTGGCGAAAGGGCTTATAGATAAAGATGAAGCCGCCATCCTGGCGAAAGCGGAAGAGAGCCGCCTGCGCAGTATCAACGTTGATGATTTTGAACCTGAAGCGCTGGCGACCAAACCGGTAAAGCTGCCGGAGAAAGTGCGTAAAGTCGAAGCCGCATAATCAGTCTCGTGTCTTTCCTGCCCCGCTTTCGCGGGGCTTTTTCTTGCCGCTTTTTTATTATTGCTCATGCTACAGTGTAAAGACGCTGTTCAATGAGGAGCTCCGATCGTGTCTGGTTTGAAAATTACTCTGTTGCAACAACCTTTAGTCTGGATGGACGGCCCGGCAAACCTGCGTCATTTTGACAGACAGCTAGAGCTCGTATCTGGCCGGGATGTGATTGTTCTGCCTGAAATGTTTACCACCGGCTTCGCGATGGAGGCCGCTAATAACTCACTTTCGCAAGATAGCGTGATTACGTGGATGCAGGCCAAAGCCCGACAAACTGACGCTCTGATTGCCGGCAGCGCGGCGCTACAAACTGAGCGCGGCGCCGTAAATCGCTTCTTACTGGTTGAACCGGAAGGCAAGGTTCATCTCTATGATAAGCGCCATCTCTTTCGTATGGCGGATGAACATCAACATTATGCCGCAGGCGATAAACGCATCATCGTGCAGTGGCGCGGTTGGCGCATTCTGCCGCTGATCTGTTACGATCTGCGCTTTCCGATATGGTCACGCAACCGCAATGATTACGATCTGGCGCTGTATGTAGCGAACTGGCCCGCGCCGCGCTCGCTACACTGGCAAACATTACTGACGGCGCGCGCTATTGAAAATCAGGCTTATGTCGCAGGCTGCAACCGGGTTGGCACCGATGGTAACGGGCTACATTATCGCGGCGATAGCCGGATCATTAATCCCCAGGGCGACATTATCGCCACCGCCGAACCACACCAGGCGACACGTATCGATGCCGATCTTTCTCTCGTCGCCTTGCAGGACTATCGCGAAAAATTTCCAGCCTGGCGCGATGCCGATCCATTCACCTTGTAAGCAACCTGCCGCTCACCGCGGCGGGATTGTTTCACTCCGTAACTCTCCGTAAAACAAATTCGCGTGGCGTAATGTGGCAGGCAACGTATTCTGACTAAGAGCCTATCCCACCAGGCGTTATTGGCGCAGCCAGTTTGGACACGGACAGCGCGCAAAAACCGGAGCGTACACGTAGTACGTGAGGATTTTGAGCACTGCCCAGGTCCAAAATGGCAAGTAAAATAGCCCTAATGGGATAGGCTCTAAGATAATTGCTCGCCATTCGTGGGTAATAAAAACGGTTAATCACTCCCTTATCAGGATATCTTCATGAAAAACTTTGTACGCACAACTTTACTGGCAGCGACTCTGGCGGGCGTTTCTTTTGGCGCTTTCGCCACCGCTGTCCCCAATCCTCCCCTGCCCGCCCAGGATCCTATTGTCCAGCATCTGAAGCTGACAAACGATCAGATTACCCGGATCAAAAAACTTCACCAACAACTGGAAACCGACGTCAGTCAGATTTCTATGAAGGGAATTAAAGACGGTGCGCTGATAGAGGTGATTAAATCCGGTAAATGGGATGACGCCGCCGTAAAACAGCAGCTTGCAGCCTTCAGTAACATAGAACAACAGGCTCGCTATTATCGGGTTAAATATTATTTTGATTTAAGCAAAGTCTTAACACCAGAACAGCGTCAACAGGTACAACAAGATCTCGCCCAGGCACTTGAGTAAATATTTTTGCCCGTTATTCCTGGATAACGGGCTTTATCCAGGTCGGGTACAAATTCATCTTCATCTTTTTGTTACAGCATCGCTCTATCTCACACTACCTGTTACATAACGTAGAAGTGAAACCGTACGTGGGGCAATTTGGCGAGGAGATGGATTTCCATACCGACGATTATCGTATTGTTATTTAAAATTTTCATCTCATTTTTTACCCGCTTACAGAAAACCCAGCGTTACAATAGACCGTTTTTTGGGCTTCGTTTATGTAATCGTTATATCACACCCTATACCGTGAAACTTGTCTTTTAGCCCAATATTAAGGCAGGTTCTGAAATGAAAAACTTTTTCGCAGTCTGCATCATTCCCCTTGTGGTAGCCTGGTCCGCTACTGCATCAGCAAAAGAAGGGATCTATATCACCGGGAAAGCGGGGACATCCGTAGTCAATGTCTATGGAATCAACTCAACCTTCAGCCAGGATGAGATAGTTAATGGTCATGCAACGTTACCTGACCGTACCAAAGGCGTTTTTGGCGGCGGGGTTGCTATCGGTTATGACTTTTATGATCCATTCCAGCTTCCAGTACGTTTAGAACTGGATACCACTTTCAGAGGTGAGACGGATGCTAAAGGCGGGCAGGATATTATTGCATTTGGTGATCCAGTACACATAAATGTAAAAAATCAGGTCCGAATGACCACTTACATGGTTAATGGCTATTATGATTTTCACAATAGTACGGCATTTACTCCCTATATCAGCGCAGGCGTTGGCCTCGCTCATGTGAAGCTAAGTAATAACACCATTCCTGTTGGTTTTGGTATTAATGAAACTCTGTCTGCTTCAAAAAATAACTTTGCCTGGGGCGCAGGTATCGGTGCAAAATATGCTGTAACAGATAATATTATGATTGACGCCAGTTATAAATACATTAATGCTGGCAAAGTAAGCATTTCAAAAAATCACTATGCTGGTGATGAACATACCGCTTATGATGCAGACACAAAGGCTGCCTCCAATGACTTCATGCTCGGCATTACTTACGCCTTTTAAACACTATCGGTAAAATAGCTGGTCCTGTGGGTTCCCGAAGGCGCAATGGAGGATATCAGTAATGAATACTCCTGCGCCTTCAGAAAATCGTTGAACAGGTGCAACCTAGCGCCATTTTTCAGTACACTGCAACGTTTCTGGTATGGGCTTAACTTCCGGCTGCCCAAAAACAGCCCCGTCCTGTTTCCGGATATTATCATTTCCGTCAGTCGGCATCATGTTTTGTATTGGGCATCGTCAAAAGACGACTGGCTGACCAGTCGCATATCTCGATGCCTCAATTCAGTCATCATCATGTGGGTTTAAGTCAGGAACGTGTCAAAACCATTCCAAACGGGTTAATCATCATTCAGAAAATCAATTTGTGGGCGATTATTCCATTTATCTTCAATAAAAGACAGAAAGCGTTGAAATAAAGGAGAATAATACTGACGATGACGCCATACAAGATAAATGGGGAGATCTGGGACCCTCCATTCAGGAAGTATAATTTCAAGTTCATTATTTTTTAAGTATTTGGTGGCAAGCCAGGCCGGAGTCATAAGGTTGATACCCTTTCCTTCTAAAACCAAATTAAGAACACTCAAAAGATTATTGGAAGATAAATGAACATTAACAGCGCCACTAATAGTGTATGATTCATCTTGACGGAAAAGAGTAAGAGGTCCGGAAAGACCATGATTGTGAAGACCCACAATAATGTGATTTTCCAAATCGCCAGGGTGTGAGATCCTGCCATATTTTCTGATATATTTCGGACTCGCACAAAGAGCCAACTTTAAAGGGCTTATCTTTCGATACACGAGATCCTCACTTTCGATTATGCCACTTTTAAAAACCAGCTCATCAAACTCCAGGGATTTACTAAAAAAATCGCTACGCTCTCGTGAATCCAGGTAGATTTTTGTATCCGGATAGCTAGCTGTAAATTCCCATATCCACTTATTGGCAAGAAACTCACAGACAATAGCCGGAGCCGAAAATTTTATACTCCCTCTGATAATTTTATCCGGATTTCGCAATTCATCCAGCAAGGACTGAAAGGAAGATGTTATCCTTTTCATGCTTGCATAGGCTGTCTGACCAGCTCCAGTCAGTTCTAAGTGATGTGAATCGCGCCGAAGTAAAGTAACCTCAATAGAATTCTCAAGGCGGCTAAGCGATTTACTGACAGCAGAAATGCTAATATCTAATTCCCGTGCAGCCCGGGAAAGATTCCCTACTTCCGCCACTTTAATAAATATCATCCAGTCTCGCATACCACGATTATTGATCAGTTCCATCATTATCTTCCGTTGATAAAAGAAATTCTTATATCAAATGAGCTATCAACGACTTACTGATGCGTCATTGTGTGCCTCAATGTCCTTGATATCATCTTAATAAAAAATCTATTGGCTGCAAAATAGCATCTGAATCGATCATGATTTTGCATCCATCTCCGGTTACTAATTGAACCTGTTTACCACTCAGTGTAAATACCCTATCTCAGAAGTGATCGTCAAGGTTGTCGCCGAACCAGATACCAATAATAAAGTGGTTCATTGTCATGCACCCGTTCTGCAAAGGCATTCTCCTTTTCTGTGACGCAGTCTGGAGCACATTAATTGCATCGTTCACCTAACAAAGTATCCCGTGGAAACAAGCAAAACATCGCCAGATTATTCTTACTTGAGTCCCCCACCCGGCTCGACATTATTTGTGAAAGCGGAGGAAACAGAACAGACGGTTTAAATAAGACGCTTACTCAAAACATAAACCTATGTGCAGGCTCCTCTCATTTCGTCACGTCGCTGATATCCAGCTTTACTGGCGCCAGGGGAAGATATCTGCGCAAGGCAATAATTCCGGCGCAACAACAACCACTCCCGCTGGGCCTCTGTACATTCAAAATCTCCCATGACCAAAAGCCAGCGGGTAGAAGCCCTGCGCCAGTGACCTGCTGCCTCCAGATTCTGCGCAACCGGGTCTATCACGGCCTCCGGTGTTATCTTATTTCTGCTCAAAATCAGCACCATCATTTGGGATATAGCCTACAACCCCTGCCCGCCGATGATGGGGGAGGATTCGGTATGCAGCACTTTCATCCTGGTCTCCGGCTCAGTCAGCTATCCGACGTGCCCCCTTATGCCGGGCCAGCAGCGAAGAAAATCCGGGCGTGGTGTGATAAAACAGACGACGTTTCAGCCAGCCCACATTCTTTCGCTCCTTTGTGTTGATACGACCAATACGCTGTGAACCGATGACTGGATTGTTCATACGCCTTTCTGTGGTATACAGGTATGTGAACCCCAGCTCTTCAGCCACATGAATATAGTCAGAACAATACCAGCCCTCAGGCCAGCACAGATGCTGACTGCAATAACCCAGCATCTCCCTCATCCGCTTACGACTAAGAAGAATATCGACACGAAGCAAATCCGACGGATTACGGGACACAGGTTTCTGGTCCCAGCGTCGGTGGGTGTGCGTGTGCGAGTGAAACTCAACAAGGCCACTGAGGTGCATCTCCCGGACCTCTGACCAGCGCAGCATGACCTCATCAGCCCGGCCTTGTTTAACCAGCTTCTGACACTCATCATGAGAGTACACCAGTTCGCCTGCAGGAATACGGACCGGTCCGTCACTGATCAAACTGGTCACAAGAAAGAGATGCGCATGCAGATTAAACTCCTGCAGCACCGGAAAAACCTGCAACCAGTTATCCAGCCAGCCGCCATCAAAGGTCAGCATGACGCTTTTACGAGGCAATCTTGCACCATGATAAAAAGCTTCCACCTCTGCTGCGGTAACGGTTTTCCAGCCAGATTCAGCCAGCCATTTCATCTGCGCCCGGAACGTACGGGGAGATAAGGTTATCTGTCCGGGTTTATCACTGACATGGTGATACATTAATACCGGTAAATGTCGTGCATAAGACATATGCTTTATTCCTTTATATAAAAAATAAATTATTTTTACGCCTGAGGGGACAAGAAAAAGCCCTCTAAACATAAAATCTTAAATATCACATATGAATACCTGACAGATAAACAAACCTTATACCAGGGGCTTATAAAGCCCCGCTCACAAAAGAGTGAATCAAACAAATCCACAAAACAGAAAATAATAAAGGCATCAGTGTCCGTTAAATTATTTTACGAAACATAATATTCCTCTCCCTACAAAAAAAGATGAATTTCAGATTTTAAAATCAATCAGCAATTGATTTTTCTGCAATGAAGATTGCTAACCATATTTGCCTTGAGTAAATTTTCAATACATCCTCGAACCTGATATACAGTATTCGCCTTATTCACTGATACAGGTAGTATGAGTGGAACAGATGTCTACGCCTCCTCGTGTGTCAATGCACAGGCCTTAAAATCTAGCGTCCAGGTATCCGCAGGCACTTCCTGATTGCCATCAACGACCACACTGAAACTGGCGTTATCTGCAGCGGTTCTTAAAATGGCGCCACGACCACTCACCGTATCTGGTTGCCACCCCTCCCCCTCCAGGCGAACCTGAATGTGATGGCGAGGATCCTGTTGCCCGCTCAGCAGCAATACGGTAGGCGTGTTACCCGCCTTTTGCTCATCGCTCCATACCCGAAACCCGCTGTGGCTGCCGTGATAAGTCACCCAGCCTTGCGCAAGCACCATCCCATCTGGCACATGCCCGGCCCGAAAGTAAGCCCCTACACGTAGCGTTGTCTGAAGTTTTTCTGCGGCGTTCGCTATCGGCATCAAGCTACTGGCAGCAACCAGTAAGGTTACGCTATAGATAACCGTTTTCACTCGCTGTATTTTCATCCACATTGTTCTCTCCTTCAGAATCGGTTATCTGCAGAGACCGCTCATTTGATACAAGCCCGCGATTCCCTTGTGGGCAGGTAGGTGGTAGTTAACCCGACATTGCTGTGCTCCCCATTTCACCGTCAGTTCGCCCTTATCCGCCAAACCAGTGAGATAAACCTGGCTATCAGTATCCACCAGAGCAGCACTGCCATCCTGCCCATTGACTGTAACCTGCGCCCCGAAAGGAATGGCGCTACCATCTTCCCGTTTCAGCGTCATCAGTGCCCTGGCCCCGATGCGAGTGTGAAACTTCGCTTCCACCACCGCCCCTTCGGTTGGCACCACGCGCACATCGGTTTGTGTGACCTCTGCGTCATCCGGTAGTCGCGACGGATCGAGGCTGACTGTATTCTCCTGATAGACGTTCAGGTTGCCCACTGTGGTGTCGCCACGAAAATCCGTCTTAACGCCAGGCCAGCCGCCAACTGGCACCCCCGAGGCCCCTGGCGCTTCAACCAGCGCCACTGAGCCTTGCAAAGGTTGCCCCAGCGTCACACCATGATGGTGGATAACTATACCTCCCGCGATATTGACTCCCATCTGGCGCATCGCCCGGCTGTAGCTATAGTCACCACCTAACAGGCCGTAATCCCCATTCCATGCCAAGTGCAATGCGCTGTTATTACCACCACCTGGCGGGGCATCGGCACGGTAACTCTGACGCACCTCCCAATCCAGTTGCTGACTGAATGCCTCTCCGTTGACCCCCACTTGTTGCGTCTGACCACCGTGTGATGGTGAAGTCATCTGCCAACTAGCACTTACATTATTCCCCGTCCAGCGGCTTAATGGCATACTGAACCACAGGCTGGTTATGTTCTCTTTACGGTGCGCGCCATTGCGCCACAGCGTTCTGTTTTGATTCCAGTTCAATGACAGCGAGCCCCCTCCGATAGAGGTTCCCCAACTCAGTCCGTAGCTGTCATCATGACCGGGGCGATTACGCCAGTCGGTACGGGAACCGGTTAAACTCAGATTGCCCAAATGCCTCCCCCATGACTGGCTCAACATCAGGGTAGTACGCGAGCTCGGCTGCAAATTTTCCCGCCACGACCATAGACGGTTGCCATCATGTCGATAACTGTCGAGCACATCGGATAGGGTGTTATAGCCCTGCGAGGCATACTGCCATCTCGTCAGAAAAAAATTTGTCCCCGTCGCAGTCAGCTGGTTGCTGTAACGCAGTCGCCAGGAGGCTCCTTGCTGTACCGCCTCCCCCTGACGCTGACTGTGTGTGTCGCTTCCATCGACAGATAAACTCCCCCACCGCCCGAGAGATCCCCCCAAACCAAGCAATGCAGCTTGATAGTGCGTTGCACTCTGTATACCGCCGTATGCAGTGAGATTCCACGGCAGACCATACATCAACGTAGCCTGCGCGATCTGCGCCTTATCCGTTGCAGAGTCTGACGATCGGTATCGGCCCGCCAACAGGCTGTACTTCAAATATCCCTGGTGCAGTGCTATCGCCGGGGTCTGATACGGCACCACAAACATTTGTGTACTGCCATCGGCCTCCCACACGGTGACATGCAGATCACCACTACTGTCTGTTACCGACAGATCCCGCAGTGCAAACGGTCCGGGCGCCACGGTGGTGTTGTAAATGGTGTAACCATTCTGTTTGACCTCCACCCGAGCCTGCGTGCGGGCAATCCCACGCACTACCGGAGCAAACTGCCGCTCACTGTAGGGCACCATGTTGTCATCCGATGCCAACATCACACCGGTAAATGGCACACTATCAAATATCTCCCCCTGCGAAGTCTTTTGCCCCAGAGTCAGACGACTTTTTAGTGAGTACAGTCCACGCTCAGCATAGGTATATGCTGCCTGCCACTTCCCCGACAGTTGACCACTCCGCTGCCAGCTGGTCGCATTGCGGACACGCCACGCACCTATATTGATTCCCGGTTGCAGTTGTACCCAGGAAGAGTTGTCACGCCTCTCCATATCCATTTTGTAATCCGTCTGCGTTGTCCTCGCACTGTAGTTCATCAGAAACGCCGGAATACCATCATCCCAGAGATCTTCAGGAGCGATCCCCTTAAATTCCGGACGCAACGCCACCTGAGGAATACTCAGTTGCAGTTGCTGATTATTGATATCCAGTACCGCTTTAGCCTGTGGAATGGCGGTCAGATCCGCACACTCATCTGGGGTCTTTGCTGCTTTCCACAACTGAGGGTAATCTTCCGTTTTTACGCCGTAGCGTGAAAGCTGACTGACCGTCAAACAAGGAGCCAGAAAAGGCGTTCCTTGCCCATCCTTTTCCAATTTGAACACCACATCACGGGTGTCGACACGTTTACCATTCACCATCACGTCCACTCGATAAGTCCCTGGCTGTTGTACCCCCTGGTTAAAGAGCGACATATCAACCCCTTTCGCTGCATCGCCCAACATTGATGCATCGAATGTGTAAGCGTGCGCATTTGCGCAATGAACCACTCCCGCGATGAACAGTAGCAAGGCAGGTTGTTTGAACTTCATTTTCTGCCGCTAAATCCTTGAACTTATTTAAAAACGTAGTGGAACGGATGACTTTCACCACCTAAGTCTGTAATAATTTTCCACTCGACATCACCACGAGTGCCCCCTGGCATATTTAGTGTTTTGTCAGCAAAGGGGGGATATACTCAAGCCCTGTAATGGGCTTTCCCCCTACTGTGACAGAGGCTAAATTCATGTAAAACGGGGTGGGGTTCTCTACCTTAAGTTTGTTGCCCGTCTCCACCCATCTTAAATTTCCTGCAACATCTTCCGGCGTCCCCTTCACGGCATCCGGGCGGAAAATCAGCTTGTCACAGGTGCTGATGGACAAATTGAGGTCAAGGGTCGCGCCCTTAGCCTGTGTATCCGACTGTTCATTTTCGGGTGGTACCTCCTTTATACAGACCCACTGTAAAGTCTCACGATCCGTCGGCATGTCACCACCAGTACGGATAATACGCAGTTGACTCTGCTGGTTCGCTTCTAAACGAAATAGAGGCGGCATCACCATAAAGGGGGCTGGCGAATTTTTGTCTTCTGCTTTGACTGAAGACTGAACCAAAATAGGGTAATCCTGCGGGTTGCTCACCGAGAGCGTCGCGCCGGGTGTACCAGCGTGATAAATCACACGTGTAGCTCCCAGCTTCACGCTGAATGATTTAGTGGCTGAATTTAATTGCTGCCTGGCGGCATATACTGAAACCATAGAATTAGAGGCGAACAAAGCTACCGCCATTAAAACAAAATTAATTGTTTTCATATCAAAAATTGTAAAAGAAAAATGAAAAACTTGATGTGTATTACGCCTTAAACAAGGCGCAATACACTAATAGTTGTTTACTATTAAGGCCGATATCCCACTAGATCTAAAGTCAGTGGGTACGTATCAGGTGGGATATCCTGATCCCCTGTTATAACAATATTAACTGGGGCATTGGTATCAAAGGTGCTCCAGGTTTCCCCATTCCACATTTTCGGGCCCTTGGCTGTGGCTACATTAGTTGAAAAGCCCACAAGGATTGACTCGCCACTATTTTTACCAGTTATTTTCCATTCACTGCCAGCGCTGCCCAGTATCGAGCCAGAAACCCCCCTGGCCCCGAATTCTTGAATAGAAGCAGAACTAACTGTAAGCTTCGCAATATCCATACCATCATGCCCCCTCCCAGCCATTAAGCCCGGCACTTGCTCAAGCGATACGGTTAAAGATTCGGGAGCGGCAAAGCTAATATCCACTGATTTCTGTTGCTCTGTGTCCGGCAAAAATCCAGCAGCATAACAACTAGCAGCCATCATGCTCAACGCACTTGCGATAATCAATTTTTTTTATGCTTTTCATTTGAATAACCACCTTTTTTTTAAACCAAATTAAAATAATCCAGCACATCCAGAATACATAACGCCATACCAAATCTTACCGTATGGAAAAATCCGTGGCTGGTAATAACAGCTTGTACTTATTGGTATTTGTTACCAATTCAAATAAGTAATGTTATAAAAATCTATATATCAGAGCACCTCTTAATCTGAAAAAAATTGCGTTATTGCCAATATAAACAGTGTTGATGTTAACATCGTGTTGTCAGGGTGGAATAGAATACTAGTCAAAAAGCAATTATACCTTCCATTTACATTCAAGTGATAACCTTACAATGACACCCAGCACACTGAGTGTGGGAAACTTATCTTCGAAGAGAGGATAATTATCAGGCATCGTTGCAACATTGTTTATATTTAAACATACATCTCCTAACTCGACGGTAAGATTATTAGTTAACTTTTCCTCGCAGGGAAGATCTTTAATGGAAAATCTTGTTTTCCGAAACGGAAAAGCAATTATAGCGCTCCAATGAGAGTCTCAACACTAAGAGCTGACTGACACAGGCCAGACTGATTATACAGGCATGAAAAAGCTCTCCCCTTCCTTTCAGTTCTTGCTGGATTATGCAAACGTCGCACAACCTCCCCGTGAACATGGCACATTAATTTGAAGCAGCTCTCATCCGGTATCGCTTTTCAGTGCAGCGAAATTCATCGCAGGTGCCCCTGTAAATAGACCCGTTTTAGTTCCATGCATTTTTAAGATTCCGGCCAGATAATGTTGTTAGCGGTATTCCTTCGGTATCATATTGTTCCGCGATTCATATGGACGTTCGCAGTTATATTCTGATAACCCTTTATCCGTAATTTCCCGCACCTCATTCAGCGTTCTGAACAGATAAGAATTGAGTATTTCTGTACGGTATGTCCGGTTAAAGCGCGTGATGAAAACGTTTTTCTTCGGCTTACCCGGCTGGATAAACGCCAGCTTTACTGCATGTTTCTTTGCCCATTCAGCCAGTGCCAGCGAGATAAATTCCGGTCCCTTATCCATACGCAGCATGGCCGGATAACCGCGGTTGCTGTAATCCTGTCGAGTACACGGACCACTCGCAGAGCTGGCAGATTCAGATCGATTTCAATCGACAACGCTTCACGATTACAGTCATCAACAACATTGAACGTGCGAAAACGACGCCCACAGACCAGCTCTGGTTCAGCGCTTCCGGCGTGACCAGTGGCGAGGGATTGCGTACCGGCAGCCGTTGTTTACCCTTACGGCGAAAATTCAGCTTGAGCAGACAGTAAATACGGTGGAGCCTTTTGTGATTCCACGCGTATCCCTGCCGCCGTATCCAGACTTCCAGTTGTCCCTGGTGGCTTCAGAAATACCGGCTCCCGGTAGACATCTTTAACAGTCCGTCCGGATTCGACTGATCTAATCACAGCGATGATCTGGTGCGCAGTAAAACGGGCTTTACGCACAGCGATCTCCTGCGTTGGCAGATTGATTATGTCGGATGATCTCTAAATGTGAATGGCTCGATTATGCGGGATACTTACATACTCACGCGTTGAGAGACTTTCAGTTCGTTTGTACGGTGAATGGATGCCGCAGGCGGGGTTTATTAACGGGATGCCCGTCAAGGTGCGGGTAATGAGGGATTGCATCGTGATCACGCCGCAGCATACCCACGGACTCTTTGTCTGTATTGAAGGGATGGGCGTAACCCGCATTAATAAACGGAGTGCAGAACAGTGGTTAAAAAAATTTCTGGGGGCGCTGAACAATACCGGAGATATTCCGGTGATTAAACGCAAAAGAACGGAACAGGAGTTAATGAGTAATTGATAATAAAAAGCCGGGAAAAGATAACCCCTCCGGCTTTTACACATTATTCCTCCGGCTCCAGATGTTTTATTTCAATCCTTTTGGTTTTATTTCGGGATGTTTTTCATATAATGGATTCATTATTTTAATAAGCATTTCACCCATGATCAAACCAACCGCTTCTCGATATACCTTAAATTCATCCTCATCACAACGGGACTGAACAACAGCAACAGATTCATCAAGTTCCTTACCGAATCTCAACATTAAATCACTAATTAATATAGCTGTATCCTTATCGTTAACCATACTTATTCCTGTAGTAAAAACATCAACAGCATTGATTTTATTTGCATTCGTTAACACAATTCCAGCAAGCAAATCCGTTACTTTTTGTAGGTAAAGGCATAAATGAGCATTCACTAACGCAATTATTTTCAACCATTTTTCATCTTAATAACTTGCCAGAATCACCTCTATCAGCACCACAAGTAATAAGGCCAAGAGGATCACTATCTGTAATAGGATTCAGCGGAGAATGATATCGGTTCCATCCCCTTTCAGCCCTATTGGATCTGCGTAATATACCTTCCCAGTCCCGGATTATAGAACGGTGCTAGTTATAATACAGCCCCAATTCTTCATCGCATTGGGATAGGCTCTAACTGGAGTTATCACACGTTAATGTAATTTAATTACCTCCCCATGTTTCCCCGCATCATCCGTAAACATTGCTTGCAAGCATATTTTTTGTCCATCATTTTTAATATAGTTAAATTCTTCAATTAAAGAATAGTTAATATAGTCCACTCTATAATATAACCCCACGGATTTTGAATTAATGACATTACTATATTGAAGTTTTCGCCCTTTAAATTCACCGAGTATTTTCATTTTAGTTCCCATAACTGTTAAAAAATCTTTTCTCGCAGTGGCATTTTTGAAAGAGTCACATGACAAATCATATATCTCAGCATACTCCCCTTTATTATAAAGAGAAAAAAGCTTATCAACTTCTTCTTTCGCAACTTCTCGAATAGCGCTATCATTTTTAATATTCTCTCTACCTAACCATGTAAAAAATAGAATAACGAACAACACAATCAACACCATAAATAGTAACGATAGAAAAAATCTATTTCTTTTCACTTGAATTCACCTGATAACCAATCATATTCCTTATCCATCAGATCGAAAATCTCCGATAGACACCTCGAATGCCGGGAGCATGTGAGTTCCCCCCAGTCTCCAAATCCGGGTCCCATACTCACACCTTTTGTATATTTATAACTATCATTTTTATTACGAGCATCTGTATAAGCCACTCCCGCAAGAAGTGCCCCATAAGAATCCCCTCCAGACTCTGATATTCCTGGTGATAAATCAGCATCAGGGGCTGATAGTGTGAATAACAAACCAGCAGAAGTACCTGTACCGCTATGATCACACAATGAATAATACACACAAACCTCTCTTTCCTTTGGGGTGTGTACTCCGGCTCCAGTTGTCCCGCCATCTGCTCCGGCGTCAGCCTCCCGTAACAGTCATACCGGTACAGTTACTACATATCTTCCGTGATGCGGTTATCCGCCTATAATGATTTCCCGGCTTTTATTCAACGAATGATTAATAATTTCATGTACAGTCTCTTATATTCTTTACTCAGAGTTATCAGCCTATCCCCCAAAATAAATCACATATTATCTTGATTATTTTTTTAAGATTATCTCTAAACATCCCTCTTTTCGATAAAGTGGCATATAATATCCATATTATCGCGATTATACTTCCAATAATAAAGATCAACATGGATATTTTATTAATCATATTCATCAAACATCAATGTCCCTATCTCTTTGATTAAATTCATTGGAAAATCCATCATGTTATGGAATTTCTCTTTATACACATCGCTAATTGATGGCTCATCTGGATCGTCAAACTGTTCACTATAAGGCAATACACCTAATAAATTTTTGCAGCACCTATCCTTGTCGGTTTCATTAAGTGATTCTGATAATCATAAATTTGCCCTGTTATATGAAGCAGTTGCTAATGTGATATTCCCCCCTGCCAGAGAAACATTGCCCACTGGAGACAATGTAATAAATCCATCAGCAGCAATACCTATCCCGAGTTTGGCTACCCCACTTGTGTGCAATCTTGCAGAATTAGCTATATTTAAACTAGCCGTTAACATTTTTGCCGGATTAAATGGAAGACTATCCAGACTATTATTAGTCTCATCTATCATGCGACTACATAATTCACATGTAAACAATCCCAGCGGATCTGTATCTGTGACGGGATTCAACGGATAGTGGTAAGGATTTAATCCTCCTTACAGCCCTGTCGGGCCCTGACTGACGAACCTGCCACACTCCGGTGCATAATATCTGAACAGATTTTAATGCAGGCCCGTTTCATCGTCAAAATACGGCCCCGGCAGCCGGTTGCTCATCACCGCCCGGAGCTGGCCGGGGAGAGGGGGGCTCAGTGCCAGGATGTCGCGCCCATACTCGCTCACCCTGAGCTCCACAATCAGCCAGCATCCGGCGGATAATTAAGAATTTATTTAGTCAGCAAATATGAATGCCTCCGGCGTCAGCGTCCGCCACATCAACAGCAAAACCCACATGACCACCTATTACTCACAAATCCCCAGCCTGCATCTTAAGGGCGACTGGCTGGAAGAAGCGGGATTTAAGACCGGGCGCGGCGTCACCGTGAAGATTTCACAGGGGTGTATTGTGCTGATGGCGGACAGTAACGAGGAGCAGAAGCTGCGCGAGCAGCTTTATCAGGCTAAACAGGTGGTTAAGGGAATTAAGGACGTGCTGGTTTAGTGGAATGAACGGGGATTGAATAATAAAAAAGCCGGGAAGGTTTATATAATTCTTCCCGGCTGTCATTATATCTTATCTGATACTGAAAAACCAAAATCGATATAGCCCTCAGAGCTTATTACAATACACCATTTTTTTTCTCTATTGAAGAAATAATGATGCTGAGGGATATTGTTAATAGCCATCTTTAAAAATTGATAAAATTGTTTTGGTTTAATAGAAACTGAGAAATCCAATGATGAATCATTTATATAATAAATATTATCGCTATGTAAAATTTCACTATCAATGTTATTGGCATGGATAAAGTTATTTATTTGATCAATCCAATCGAAATAATTACCTTTTAAATTCAGACTTTCATGCTTACTGGTCTTTGACCAGTTAATTTTTGAACCTATCCATTCAAAAGAGTCTGATAACTCATCAGCGATAGAATTCCAGCTATCAATGATTAAGAGTGAATCAGATAGCTGTAATATTTTCTCTTTTATTTCATCATCAAGAGTCATGATATTGGCCTTTGAGGTTTGGATGGAAGATCAAATAATTTTTGGAGTTTTGTTACGATAGATTCACTTGCATCAAATAAGAAATGTTCGCCTTTATCCTTTCCACTGAAGACATTAATATGGGCACCACTTCGTTCATCATATTCGATCCTAAATCCTGTTTTGCCATCGGCGGTTGTCATTCCTACAGGTTTTCCTCTTGTCGAACCGAACTTACCTATATTAACTCTCTCCGCTTTAAATCCACGTTCTTCTAACCATTTGAGGGCTTTATTTCTGGCCTGCTCATACGAAGATCCACATTTAAGACCTAAAGGATCGATCCATGACAGAGGATTCGGTGCATACGCATATAAGTTTATTCCACCCTTCAGCGAGATTGGATCGCCCGATATAAACTTCCCGATATCCGGATCATAAAATCTGTACAAATTGTAATGCAGCCCCGTTTCCCTGTCCAGATATTGCCCCTGGAAACGCAGGTTCTGCTGTACGGGCCGGGTTTCTTTTTCATGCGTCAGGTTCCCCCATACCTGATAGCCCGCTTCCCAGACAATATTGCCCCCGCCGTCCGTCATCTCCTCCGGCGCGCCGTTTACGTCCGTATGGTAATACAGCACCTCATCCGCTTCGCCCGGCGCCGCCCTGTCCACCCGCGCCAGCGGCTCGTGGCTCCCCTGGTCGCTGTAGATATACAGGCTGCTGCTTCTTCCCAGCCTGCACTCCTGTGCCAGCCGCATTCCGTCCCATAAAAACGTCGTCCGGTTATACGGCTTTCCTTCCGCGTCCAGCTCGTGCTTCTCCACCCGCCTGCCCGGCGCGTCGTACACGTACCCGTAACGCCGTACGGTGTCCCCCCGGGTGACCGCCACTTCCGTCAGCCGGTGCTCCGCGTCCCAGCGGTAGTGCTGCGTGCCGTTGCGGCCCCGCTTTTCCACAACCCGGCCATATTCATCGTAACGGTAATGCAGCCCACGGTATGACGTTATCCGGTTGAACGGCACCACGCTGCCTGCACCCGCCTGCGCGGTCTCTCCCTGCCGCCTGTCCAGCAGGTTCGCCGCCGCGTCGTACTGCCAGCTGTCCAGGTATGCCTCATTCCGGCACGCCGTGATGCGCCCCGTCGTGTCGTAAAAATAATCCGTCACCCCCTGCCGGCTGTGCCGCTTTTTCAGCAGCTCATCCTGGCCGCTGTACGCATATTCCCGGTCGATAAACGTCTCCGGCACCACACCGCGCATTCCTTTACAGGTCAGTTTCCGCGTTAACCGGCCCGTCCGGTCGTACATCCGCCGCGTGTCCAGCCGCCCCTGGCTCCGCTGCACCTCACGGTGCAGGTGGTCACGCGTGAACTCGCTGATGACATCACGCCCCAGGTTGATTTGCTGGAGATGGCCGCTCCCGTAGTACAGGTACCGCAGCGTCCGCCCATCCGGCATCTGCGTTTCTGTGCGGTTGCCCTGAACATCGTACCGGTTCTGCAGCACGCCCTGCGCCGTCTCCTCGCTCAGCAGGTTACCCGCACTGTCGTAGCTGAACCGGATAACTTCCGGCTCTCCGCCTTCCGCCGCATCATGCTGCCTGCGGCGGATTTCCAGCAGACGGTCCGCCGCGTCGTACCGGTATTCCGTGCGCGTCTCCGGCGTGATTTTCGCCGTCAGCCTCCCCGCCGCATCACGCTCCAGACCGTGGCGGATTTCGCCCCCGCGCTCCCCGCCGTATATCACTGCCGTCACCGCATTCAGCGCGTTATACCCGTATACCCGGCGGCTGCCGCCGGGGTCCGTCTGTTCCGTCACCCGGCCCAGAACATCGTACCGGAACCGGTAGCTTTCCCCGTTCTCGTTCGTGAGCGTGGTCAGCCGCCCGTAAGCGTCGTACTCATACGCCGTCCTGCGACCCGTCGCATCCGTCTGCCTGCGCACCCGCCCCTGGCCGTCCCGCTGCCAGCGTGTTATCTGCCCCGCCGGGCTGGTGTATTTCACCAGCCGTCCCGCCGCATCCGGCTGGTAACGCTCCGTACGCCCGTCCGCGAACATGACCTCCGTCAGATGTCCGTTGCCGTCATAGCTGTAACGCGTACTGTTACTCTCCGCGTCCGTCACCCTTTCCAGCCGCGTGCGTTCATCATAAAACCATGCCGTCTGCGAGCCAGAACAGTCCGTGTGGCGCATAAGCTGCCCGTCTTCGTTCCACTGCAGGTATTTATCTCCGCCCCGCGCGTCGGTTATCCGCACCACCTGGCCGTGCCGGTCATACCCGTATACCGTGCGCTGGTGCAGCGGGTCGCTGACCGCCTGCAGGTTGCCCCGCTCATCATACTCATAACGCCACGCCGCCCCCGCGGCATCCACCTCCGTTTCCGGCTGGTGCCACACCGGATGCCACTGCGTCTGCTCAACCCGGCCCAGCGGGTCATGCGTCTCCGTCAGGTGGCCGAGACGGTCATAGACATAACGCCATTTGCCGCCCTGCGCGTCCGTCATCCCCAGCAGTAACCGCTCTTCATCGCTCCAGCGGAAAGTGGTCATCTGCCCGGCCTCGTCCCGGTACGCCGTCACCAGGCCCTGCGCATCCCACCAGTGGCAGCGCGTACGCCCCAGACTATCCGTCACGCACAGCGAACGTTCTGCCAGATTCCAGTCCAGACGATACTGCTCGCCGCTGTCCGTATGATGGCCCGTCACCCGCCACGCCGCATCGTCCGGGCCTTCAAACCACGCCCAGGTGTAGTAATACCGTTCGCCGCCCGGCTCCCGGTGCATCGTCATGCAGTCGTTGTCGTCGTACGCAAACTCGCGCTGATACCGTGCCGAACTTCAGCCACTGCGAGTTTTATTCATGCGTTGAAGGATGCTCGGTTCGTTTGTGCGGCGAATGGATGCCGCAGGCCGGGTTTATTAACGGGATGCCCGTTAAAATTCGGGTGATAAAAGACTGCATCGTGATCACTCCGCAAAATACCCGCGAACTGTGGGGCTGTATTGAAGGTATGAGCGTAACGTATATTAATCACCGGAAAGTTAAGACATGGTTGAAAGATTTTCCCGGTGCGCTGAATGATACCGGTGATTGAGCGGAACAGGATTGCAGACGGGGTTTAAGTAGATGATTAAATTGGTAGGACTATTTTTTATTTAAAAAAATATAAAGTTCGGGTATAATATCCGACCTTTATAAAAGTTAAAGAAATTTACTCACGTAAAAAGGCATCATTGTCCAAATAATAAAAAATTGCTTTTATAACATCTTGGACATTGGTCTCTGAGGAAAATTCGAATTCACTTTCAATTATTCCTCGTACCGTTGCCGAATCTAACCATGATTTATAGCCTTGCCCAGCAAATTGAACAGGAATTGACCTGCCATCTTCTATTACATATTCTTCAACTTCTTTGCTTAGAAAAAGGACAAACTCCTTTTGTTCTATACTTCCTGATGTAACTTCCCCCTTCGTATAAAAACGACCGGGATAGGGGATACTTTCCCAATTTTCAGCTAGTTGCCAAATACCGCTAAACTTAGTAGCCATGATCATCTCCTGCTTTATTATCTATCGACATCCTGAACCACCACCCCATTTATTCCTACCTCCCGTTCCGTCTGGATGATAAATTTTTGAATACTTGCGATGATGTTCAAAAACCACTAATTCTAAAGATCCTGGTTGATTAGCATGATGCCAAGTTGTACCTCTTGGCGGTTCTGAGCTATATCCATTTCTTGCGCCAGGAGAAACATGTTCATAAATACCTGGATATCTTCGTTCCAGCGATGCTCTTAATTGTGGATCTTGATTCATTGCATTGTATAAACCTTCATTTGCATTTTTAAAATGATAATCATCGGATTTAGTATAATCTCCGGTAGGCAATTGATGTTGATAATAAACAGTATATTCACCGGGAGTACGAATACCCTCTCCATTATAGAGTCCTAAAGGATCGATCCATCTAATCGGATTAGGCGCATAAGCATAGAGGTTTAACCCTCCTTTTAACCCAATCGGATCCTGACTGACGAACCGTCCACACTCCGGTGCATAATATCTGAACAGATTGTAATGCAGCCCTGTCTCGTCGTCAAAATACTGCCCCGGCAGCCGCAGCGGCTGGTGAAAGTACGCCCCGCTGTTGCTGATGTCCGCCGCATTTTCTCCAAACCCCCTGATATACCCCGCCCACACCAGCGCTTCCCTTCGGCGTCCGTCACCTGCATCAGGTTGCCGCCCTCATCGTAATCATAAGCCGTGGTGCGCCCCGAACAGTCGGTGTACTTCGTCAGCTGGCCGCGCCGGTCGTGATAGCCAAAGAGATCTTTCCGACTATTTTCACTTAGTCCACTTCTGATATTTTTCAGGATCACTTTCAATTAATGCTTTTACTTCACTAATCGCCTCTTTCACACCTGAAGAGTCTGTTTTATACTTATCAAGGACAAAAATAATTCCTTCAGCTATATTATCAAGAACATAAGATATTTGAATGGTAAAAACACTAAACTCCCGATATGGTATAAATAAAGAAAAATACGTTTCCTTATCCTTTGATTTCGTTGTTGGCCCCTTTACATTCAAAGTCTCACTTTTTCTCGTTGCTGATATCACAAAAATAATTGAAAAATCATCAGCCTTAAATAATTTCTCATAATGATTTAAGTTTTTATTAAGTTTATCAAGCTGAATACTTAATAAGTGTATTATCGTATTTGTGATTGGAAAAGTAGTATTCTCACCCTCGAGGTATATTTGGCTAAAATAAACCTTCATTAGCAACCTCCTTTTGGTTTATAACTCTTTTGATTGCCCTCAGGAACTTGTCCTGTCTTTTCATAATGCGCATCAAGCTTTGCAGTTTCTACAGCTTTCGCTGAGGCCGTTGTTTCGTGGCCAGATTCTAACACAATACCTTTAACATTACCTTTACCATAAGTTTTTTCTAATTTTGTCACCTGTTGGTGTAATCTAGTTGGTAAACCAGAACTTTTAGTTACACGATTCATATCTGTTTTACCATATTTATATAGTTCACCATTTATTTCTATTTTATAAACACCAAAATCACCGATCGCCCCATTAGTATTAATGGTGTACCAACCCCCACGGATCAATCCAACTCAACGGATTCGGCGCATACTGATAAAGGTTTAACCCGCCTCTTAGCCCAATCGGGTCCTGGCTGACGAACCTGCCACACTCCGGTGCATAATATCTGAACAGATTGTAATGCAGCCCGTCTCGTCGTCAAAATACTGCCCCGGCAGCCGCTGCGGCTGGTGAAAGTACGCCCCGCTGTTGCTGATGTCCGCCGCATTCTCTCCAAACCCCCTGATATACCCCGCCCACACCAGCGTTCCGTCCGCCGCCGTCACCTCCTGCGGCGTGCCCGTCACATCCGTGTGGTAATACCACACCTGCCTGCTTTCTCCCCGCCCCGTCACGCTCGCCACCGGCGTGTACGGCTGTTCCGCATCGTACAGATAGGTCCGCCAGCCCTGCTGCTGCACGTTCTCCTGCAACAGCCTGAACCCCTCCCACACAAAGTCCGTCCGGCTCCGCGCCGTATGACCCGTGTGCCGCCCGTACGTCGCCTTGCGGATTCGCCTCCCCAGCGCATCGTAGCCGTAGTGCGTCTCCGTGTTGCCGCTGATGACCCGCGTCAGCTGCCCCTGCGCGTTCCACTCCAGTTGCTGGTCGCGCCGCGTGGTCAGCTCGCCCCACTCGTTATAGCCGTAACGGTCACGACCACAGCCCGGCAGCCGGTTGTTCATCACCGCTCCCTGCCCTTCGTTATCCAGCAGGTTGCCCGCCTTATCGTAATAATAACGGTCATGGTCATACATCTGACCTGAGCGCCCGGTCAGGTAACCGCTTCTGTCATAGCTGTACACCACACTGCCACGCAGGCCGTCGTCAATCGTGCCCACCTCGCCGTGGTTGTTCCAGTAATAGTCCCTCGACGTCACGCAGCCCTGCCGCGCCGGGCGCTGGCCGGGAAGAACAGGGGCACTGCCGGACGCCAGACTGCGCTGCCAGCTCAGCAGCCCGTCGTCGTCATAGCCGCTGTACGTCGCAAGCTGCCCCTGCGTGCGCATTATCTGACGGTGCAGGCTGTCGCGCTCATACTCGCTCACCGTCAGGCCATCCAGCGCCGTCTGTAACAGATGCCCGCTCCCGTAATACAGATGCGTCAGGTGCTGCCCGTCCGGCAGCGTGATGTCCGTCGGGTTGCCCAGCGCGTCGCGCTGATAACATATGCTACCGTTCCCCGCGTGCTCCGCCGTCAGCCAGCCGTTGCGGTCATACTCAAAACGCACCGTGTCGGCCTGCATCCGGTGCTGCTGTTGCCCCGCCTCCGTGGGCGTGAGCATCACTGCCGTTATCTGGTCCAGCCGGTTGTAGCTGAACGTCCGCTGGCCGTGTTCATTCTCCGTCCGTAACAGACGGCCCAGCGCATCCCGCTGCTGCGTCTCCCGCCGCACGCCGCCCTGCGTGCCCGTGGTCTGTATCGCCGTCAGATAACCGCTGTCGTCCAGGATAAAAGTACGGCTCAGTCCGTCCGGGCGAACCTCACGCACCAGCCTGCCGTCCGCATCGTGACTGAACCGGTACTGCGCCCCGTTGCCGTTGGTCAGCGCTGCCACCCGGCCTTCCGGCGTGTACTGCCAGCGCGTCTCGCGCTTCTCCTCATCCGTGTGCGCCGCCAGCAGACCGCGCGGCGTATACCGCCAGCTCTCCACGCTCCCCGTGATGCGCCGGTGGCTGCTCATCAGCCCCAGCGCATTCCAGGTATACCTGTCCTGCTGTTTCCCCGGTGAGTTCACCGTCTCCGGCAACCCAAGTCGGTTGTAGCTGATGCGTACCACCTTCCCTTCCGCGTCCGTCACCCGCGTCAGGTTGCCGTCCTCATCGTGGTCATATCCTGTGCTGCGCCCTGAACAGTCGGTGTACCGCGTCATCTGCCCCCGGCTGTCGAACGCCGTCACCACCGTGCCGCCCGCCGCATCCGTCCGGCTGCACATCTGCCCCTGTTCATCGTAAGCGTACTGCGTCACCCGCCCTTCCGGGTCCGTCTCCTGCACTGGCTGGCCGTGGGCGTTGTACTGCGTTTTCCAGACAGCGTCATCGTCCAGCGCCGTGCGCGTGATTTCGTCGAACTCACCGTTCCACTGCGTCTGCGTCACCCGGCCTTCCGGATCTGTCGTCTTCACCACCCGGTTCTGGATGTCATATTCATACGCCACCGTGCGACCGCCGGGCAGCTCAATGTTGACAGGGAAGTGGTCTTCGTTGTACGTGAAGCGGTACATTCCACCGCCCGGCGTCCAGTGCGCGGTGATATACGTCTCCCTGTCGTACCACCACTGCCATGACTCCCCCGGCCTGCCGGTGACGGTGGTGGTGCCTGCGGCAAAATCATAGTCAAAGCGGTAATGTTCACCGTCACTGGTGTCGTGCTCCGTCACGCGCGGCGCGCCGTCGAGTTCCTGCCAGCGGTAGCGGCAGGTGAACCCCGCCGCATTGCTGTGCGCCGTCATCAGCCCGTTTTCATAAGCAAACTGCCGCACCTGCGTTCCCGCCCGGTTCACCACGCCGGTCAGTTGACCGTTATCGTCATACCGGTACTCCACCAGATTGCCACGGGTGCCGCCCTGCACCAGTTCAATTCGCGACAGCCGCTCCCCTGCCGGGGTCTGTGTGCGGTGCAGTAACAGGTGATGCCCGCTGCTGGAGGCTATCCGTACCAGTCTGCCTCCTTCGTGCCCGAAGACAATGCGCTGGCAGTGCGGCGTCTCCATAAACAGCAGGTATGCCATGCCGTCACTGTCAAAATCACCAAATACGTAATAGCTGCGATCGGTGTAATGCAGCACGTAACGCCCGTCATGCAGGCGGCTGAGGTATAACTGTTCTTCCGGGTCAAATATCTGGTGGCCGGGCGTCAGCATCGTTTTCGGGTAACGCAGTTCCCGCCCCTGTACGCCGGTCAGCGTGATGTGTTCATCGTCATCGCGCAGGCTGGTTTCCCAGTTCAGCCGCCAGCCCCGTCCCAACAGTCCCACAGTTTCCAGGTGGCTGGCGTAAAAACGCGAGCAGGTGACCGGCAGGCGACCGGGCAGGGTGAAGTCCGTTTCCGGCAGCAGGATTTTCTGCCCGGTGGTCACATCCACCGGATTGCTGAACAGCCCGCTGATAGCCTCACCCACGGCCATCCCGACAAGCTCCCCGCCGATAAACTTAGCGGCACATTTAGTGCCAAATTTCGTCCCCAGCTTTGCCGCCTGCCGCCACGCCCCGGCCAGCCCGCCGAGCAGACTCGCCACGACAAACAATACATCCACCACCTTGCGCAGCCAGTCCGGAATTTCAGAACTGATTTCCAGTACCGTCTGTGTGCCGCCGCCGAGAAACACATTCGGCGAACCGTCTTCAATCACCGCGTCGCATTCGGTGTGGTCATCCTTACGGGCGGCGGGCTGGCTGTTGATGTAGATATTTTCCGACCCCTGGGCGATGCGTTTTTCTGCGATATGGTTATCGCATTTCACCGTACTCAGTACCGCGCGCGCCGCCGGGCGACTGTTGGTGCTGACATTCTCCGAACCGGTGAGGATTTTTCCTGCCGTGTGGTGGATGGAGCGCCCGATGGCCTCGCCCAGTTGCAATACCCCGGAGGCTATTTGATCGGCCATAAAACCCAGAATCAGCCCGGCAAGAAAACCGCAGCTAAAGAAGGCAAAGGCGGCAAGCGCGATAATGGCGATGCCGATGATAGCGCCGATAAGAAACCCGGCGAGCGCGCTGGTGTGGTAGATAGGATCATCCACACGGGCTGCTTCATACATGGTCACACCTCCGTGTGATTATTCGTTTTTATCCGGCTGAAAGCCTGCCAGCCAGGTGTTCCAGAGTAGGTCTGCTTTATCATCAAAAGGACGGGGACTGGTCAGGGTGAAGACCAGTACCTTGCCAGGGGTTGCAATAAACCCGGCCTGACGCTGGTACACTTCCGTTTTCCCGGATTTATGGGTGGCGGCAATTTGTTCCCCCATAAGGGCATCATTGCCCGTTCCTGCCTGTGCAGGCGCTCGCGACAATACCCGGTGCTGACCGAGATTTTTTTTCATCAGTGCAATCTGGCGGTCAATATAGGCGGGCAGGTCTTCATCAGGTTTTAGCGTATCGCGGGAAATATTCAGGCTGGGCGATGTTCGTTCATTGCCCTCCAGGATAAAAATATTGACGCTGCGATCCGTAAATGTTTCAGGCAGGACAAAACCCCCTTCCTGTATGCGGTATGGTCGATCCATGAGAACTCCAGGTTTAATTCAGATCACTCAGAGGTGGGAAGGGGGGCAATATCATCGGCGGTTACGGCTGTGCCGCCATCCGGGTTCATATCAATACCTTTACCAATCAGTTGCATGACATCGCTGGTATGTAACATCAGTTGCTTGCCACAAAACTCAATGGAGCCGTCCTTATGTAAAACAAGCGCCGCATTGCCGCAGCGAAGTGTGAATTGATCGCCAACATCTAAACGATAAGTGGTGCCGATATTGATCGTCTGCGCCAGTTTTACGGAAAGGCCGTCATTCTTCGTTACCGTGGTGTTTCTGTCCTCACCAATACTGTTGGTTTCATTTTTAATAATGGTTTTAGTGCGATCCACCATAACCGTATGCGTTTCATTATTCTTCACCGTGGTGTTGAGATCTTTTTCCGCGTGGAACTTCACTTCCTCCGCGCCCGTTTTGTCGTCAAAACGCAGCATGTTGCCGTTCGTTGGCCCGCCATACAGCGAGTGGCTGAAGATCCCGCTCTGCGACGCCATTCCCGGCAGTCCCCACGGCGGCATGGTGTCCTGGTTGTAGGTACGCCCCACGATGATCGGCAGATCCGGATCGCCGTTTTTGAAATCCACCAGCACTTCCTGGCCGATACGCGGGATCTGGATCATCCCGAAGCCTTTGCCCGCCCATGGGTAGCTGACGCGTATCCAGCAGGAGCTGTTTTCATCCATTTTGCCGTAGCGATCCCAGCCAAACTGTACCTTTACCCGCCCGTACTGATCCGTCCAGATTTCCTGGCCCGACGGGCCGGTGACAATGGCGCTCTGCGGCCCTTTGGTGTGGGGTTTGCTCACCGTCCGCTGCGGGCGGAACACCTCGCGGGTGGGGTGCAGTTCAAAACGGGTGGAAAAGGTAAAGTGCTGGTCCTGCCCGCTGTGCTGCGCGTTGTCCTGCACAAACAGCAAGGTCTGCATCAGCAGATATTCCTGATTGACTTCGGCGGTGGGATAGTTTTCCAGCGTGAAGGTATAGCCTGTCATCAGCGTACGAATATTCCCGGCACCCAGCACCCGGCTGCCGGGGCTGCGCTGCGCTTCCATACGAATGCGCGTCAGCATCTCGCCTTCACTCTTGTCGAAGTAGTCTCCCGGCCACTCATAATGCTCGTAGGTGGCATGACCGGTTTCACGCGGGTTTGCCACCGTGTTTGCCAGCAATGAACGTGGCTTCGTAAAATCGAAATCATCCAGCACCCACTGGCCAGTCCGCAGACTCTCGTTTGCCGTGATAGTGTGGATAAACTCCTTGTCCAGCTTCAGCCCTTCCTGGTGCCACTCGACCAGCGGCGAGTCCGGACATGCTTTGTGGGCGCTGATGGCATCCGCCAGCACCAGCGTGTGGCTGTCCTCGCTGTGCTCAAACCACCAGTAGATGCCCCACTCCTGCATCAGTCGCTGAAGAAAATCAAAATCAGTTTCACCGTACTGCACCTGCCAGGTGCGTACCGGGTAGCTTTCCACCAGCCGCTTTTCCACCGGGTAGGGGTATTCCGCCAGAACCTCATCCAGAATATCCACCACGGTTTTATTCTGGAATGCTTTGTAGTCGCTGGTATGGGTCAGCAGTTTCAGCCACGGCTCCATACGCAGCTCATAGGTAACCGAACGCCCTTCATGGCCCACCACCCGCGCCGCCGTGACCAGCCCGCTGATATGTCGTTTACCGCCACCATCCAGTTCGATGTTGACGCACAGATCTTTGCCCACCATCGGTTTGAGCGGCAGGTTGGCCGCCGGGGAGACATAGCCCAGATTCAGGGTGTCGGGCGTTTTTAGCTGTACCACATAGCTGAACAGTTCACTTAATGTTTCGCCGCCGTCCAGGCTGGCGAACAGTAATGCGCCCGGCGGTACGGCGCTGCCGCTGACCGTCACATTATGCGCCCCCGGCCCGTCTGCAACAGCAGAGACGATGGCCGATACCGCATCCTGCGCCATACCTGCGGCGGCGGCAGCCTGCGCCGCTGCTACCGCGGCTTTCACCAGTCCTGATGGCTCCGGCAATGCGCCAAACAGCGATCCCGCAGCCTGTTCCACGGCGGATTCCGCCGCATCTGCCACGCTTCCGGCGACTGAATCTGCGGTGACACCGCCACTTTCTCCGGTTATCGGCGGCGTGGTTGTCGTCAGCCCTCCCATACCGGATTTATTATTTGTGGATACAAAACTCATGGTAGTGACTCCTTTAATACCGGATTAAAATAAATAGACTCACCGTCAGGAAACAGTGCCCCGCACTTTATAATGCAACCAGCCTGTTATATTTAAATATTTACCAGAAGAACAGGGTATATTGCTGACAAGAGCCATGAAAATAAAAACACAAAAATTAGCACATAACATAAATACTGAATTACATAAATAAGGAAATGAACATAACAATATTATGATTTTATTTTTATTACGCTTACCAGATTCGCATTGCATTTTATAGAAATTTGATTAATAACCAGCACACCGCCAGTCATATACTTTATCATTGGTGCTCATTACTTATCTGGCCACCATTGTAATCATTGTCAACCACAGCACGTTCAGACACGATAATTTCATCCGGTTTTAACGGTATTATTGTTTTGTTCCACCATTCGTTTGCTGACCAGAAACATACTTAACATTAACCGTAAATGTCTTTTCACCATTTTCTTTTTCCGTCTCCTGTTTCAGAATACGGAAAAACACCGGTTCCACTTCAATACAACCATGACTGTAACCTTTGGTGGAATCATGGATATAAAAACCACCCCGCTTGCCCCCACAGGCTTTTCGGGTCTTCTCATCCGCTGATTCCAGCCGGATACGGTTATATCCCCAGTTCGCCCAGTATATCTCACATGTTCCGGCAGCCTGGCCTCGCGGAATGGTACTCCAGCCCCATGATGGTCCCAGATCACAATCCGCAGCATTTCTTATCGGTGCCTCCCCCTGAAACTGAATAAACAATTTATAATTCCCTTCCGGTATCGCCGCATCCGGCACACACTGTTTATCTGGCCACTGTAAATCCGGTAACCCCGTGGTCGCCTTAAATATCCCGATACCAGGCCATGTCAGCTTTTGCCCGTCAAAAGTCAGTCTTACTGCCATCATCTTCTCCCTGACTATTCTGTGTATTACAGCGGTGGTGTACAACGTATCATTAGCGCCAGCTTCTGATCCCGTACAGACTGGTTATCCACCGATAATACAAAGCTGAAAGGATAACGTCCCTGCATCTTCGCCAGTGAGATATTCCCCTCCTGAAGGGAATATGCACTTCCGCGTCCGTAACCCTCAACATCCTGCGCCAGTAAGCTGGTATAGTTGATTAATGTTGAGAAACAGCCACATTCACCGGTGCTTTTTTTCAGTGTGACCGTTGTTTTCAGAATGGTAAGGTTATCCATTTCCTGACGATGAACGGGATGGATATCCACACACTCCGCCAGCGGGTTATCAATGTTTACATCTGTTTCGCCCCAGGCAAATACGGGCAGGAACATTCCTGCACAGGCAGACATAAACAGAACCTCTACAGCGTACTTTTTCACAGCATCTGACCTCTATTTTCTTCATCCACCAGCCGCAGCGCATCCACATACCGCCCTTCACTGTTCTGCTGCCAGAACCAGCCTTGTCCCGGTGTTGCCTGCCCCAGCGTCTTACCCGGCCAGCCCGGCCACGGCAGATAACGCACGCCCGGCAGTTCTACTACCGGTGCTTCATCCGGCAGCCCGGTCAGTTCCCGGCTGCGCTGCGATGTACGTCGTAACCCACGCAGCCACTGCGCCCACCACGGCCCCGGCTGCCACATCGCCCATAGCTGGTCCACCTGCTCCGTCAGCCGCCCGCGCCGCATCGTGTCCGGCGTGATATGCTGCGCCGCCAGCCTCGCCAGCCAGTACAGCCAGCCAGTACAGCCAGCCCTGCGTCTCCTGCAAACTCTCGTCCAGCCACTCCCGACCGCAACGCTGGTAAATCACCAGCGGCCACGGGCGTCCCACGCTATCCCGTGACGCCATCAGCACTCCGGTCAGCCAGTCAGTCGTCCCACCCATCGGCAAAAATCCCGGCGACATCACAAAGCTCCACGGCAGCGGATGGTGTTCCGGCGCGGGCATATCATGTTCGCCACGCGGCGACAGGTGCATCCAGCCGTCACGCTCTTCATCGGTCGTCTGGCCTTCCGGCAACACGATATGCCGCCCGCTGCCCACCCATGTCTGGCGGTTCAGCCAGTCCTGCCATATTCGTCCCTCTTCAGCGCCCACCCGCCAGCGCACATAGTCGCGCTGGTCCGGCAGCCTGCCGAACATCGCCGGGGCTGATACCACCGCTGGCCGGCGCATTACAGCGCCCTCGCCGGGCAACTGAAGTTCTGCAACAGCTCCCGGCTGACCGGGTTAAAATCCCGCCCGGCAGTGATTTCCAGCACCACCCGGCGACCGTCAAAATCATATTCCACCAATTGGCGCCCCCGCACCGCCGTTTCCTGTACCATTCCGGCGTCCAGCAGATGAAACAGCGCCCACGGCCCGCCGGTCAGTAGCGTTGAGGTGTCCTGGCGAATACGCGGGCTGGCGGTGATTTCCGCCATCGAGCCGTTGCGCGGTCCCGGCCACGTCACTTTCAGGGGCCGGTCCGGACCATGGGCGTAGCGCAGCACCTGGCCGTCGATATCAATCACCAGTTCCGTGATGGCCGGGTCCATATCCACCACGCTAATCTGCATCGACCAGGAAAATTTTTTCCCGCCCTCGCTGTTAAAAAACACGCTGCGGATCTGCTTCGCCTGCTGAAACGGCGTTAAATCCGGCCCCTGCAATGTCATGTTGCCTTCGGTCGGTTTGTAGCGCCACGGGTCGCTGGCGGTGTCCGCCAGCGGAGCCAGTTGTTTGCTCCAGAAAGCATCCAGTACGCCGCCGCTGGCGAAGATGCGGTTAAAGTCCTCGGCGCTGACCTCCTGCGGGCTGTCGGCGAACGGATAACGCCCGTCGATGGCGTCACGGCAGTCGTCGCCCATCATCGCCTCCATCTGGGTGTTCAGCACGTCGCCGGTCCCGGCGTTGATTTTGCGCGTTCCCTGCTTCGTCAGATCCAGCAGGATGTTTTTCAGCGGCGCAGGCAGTTTCGCCGCCTCCAGTTGCAACTTGTCTGCGGCAGTAATGCGCGCTGGCAACGTCCCCGCCGCCAGCGCGCTATCAGCAATGGTCAGTTGGGTGTAATACTCGTTGAGCATGGTCAGCAGCGAAGCGATCTGCATCGTCCCACCGCCGCTCTGTCCGCCGTCCGTCCGCCCGGCAATGACCTCGCGCAGCGCGGCGAAACGATCATCCACCAGCGTTTTTTCCAGCCGTTCTTCCGGGTGAATATCCTGGAACAGTTTTGCCGTCTGTACCACTTTCCCCGCGTTACCGGATGCGCGCTGCGCCAGTTGTTTCTGTCTGGCCTGCGGGTCCGGCGGCGGCACCAGCGTGGTCTGCTCCACCACCGCTTTTCCCAGCCGCATCAGCGGTGAGTCCGGCGACGCCAGGGTGCGCAGCACCTGTAAATCATAGGCCAGGCCGGAACTGCCCTCTTCCCCGGCACTGTTGATACTATGGATACTGTCCAGAAAATCCTGCCAGCGGCGGGCATATTCCGTCAGGTACAAACGGCGGACTTCGCGGGCGACAGACTGCTCCTGCCCCGGTATCTGGCTGCGCAGGCTGTCAGTCAGCTTTTTTGGCGTACTCTCCCGGCCCATCACCCAGCCATCGTTCGCCGTCGCCGCCGCCACAAATTCCGGTAATCGTTTGTCGAACAGCTCCCGGTATCCTTCACGGGTAAAAATACCCGGCACGCCCCGATCCAGCGGCGCGCCGTTGCTACGCACAAACACCGTTCCCGCATCCGCGCCGACGGCGCGTACCAGCGTGAACTCCTGCGGCGCTTCGCTCTCCATCGCCGCCAGCGCCCGCGCATAGATACGCTCGGTACTGGTGTGACCGTCGAGGAATGCCCGCGCCTGGCGGATCAGTGCCTCATTTTTCTCATACGGTGAATGCACCACCCGGCTGCCGTCAAACAGCGCTTCGATATGCGTCAGCACGGCGGCGCGCCCGCCGAACCCGGCCACGCTGTCGCTGTTCCCCAGATCGTTAACCACCCACGACTGGATCTCCGCCGCGTTGTATTTATCTTCGTGATCTTTATCCAGATTCAGTAGCAGATAGATGCGCAGGGCATCATACGCAGCTTTACTGTCCTGACGGGCAATGGCGTCCGCCAGCACATACTCCATCCGTTTCACCAGCGGCGGCAGCAGCAGTTGATCCAGCAGACGGTTGTACAGCGACGCCACGCTGTCGGTTACCGGCGGTACGCTGTACAGGCCGTAGCGCCAGGTCAGCGGCGGCGCGTCCGGGTCCAGTTCCGGCCAGGCGGACAGTTCCCTTGCGCTATCCAGCAGTGCCGGGACGGGAGCCATCGCCGGTTTACCGGTGTAGGCTTTCACTTCACCGTCCAGCCGGGTCGCGCGGGCGCTGATTTCATTCAGATAGTCGCCGTTGGTCTGCTGGCTGGTCTGCATCCCCTGCCACAACAGGAATGCCAGCACCAGTACCAGCAGGTGCCCGCCGAGGCGCAGCAGGCGGTAACGCCAGGCCCACTGGAGGTTTGGCTCCACCAGGTGCGCTTCACGGAAAATAAACTGTGTCAGCAGGTCATGCAGAAAGTAGCTGCGGTTGCCGTCCGGCAGAGCGTGCGGGAGAGAGGCGGATGATTCGCCACGGGCGGTTCTTATCGCCCGGACAAAGCGCTGCCAGATACTCAACTGGTCGGCCACGGCGTCGGCCTGCGCCTGCGCGGCGCTGGTGAAAAACACCCCGCGCAGCGTGTTATTCAGTTGCGTGGCATCGAATTTTGAATCGAGGAAGATCTGTTCAATAGCCTCCAGCAACGGCTCGCCGAGGGCGGCGAACTCACGCGGGAAGGTATACAGCCGCTGGCGGCTTTTAAGGTCGTACTCTTCCTGTAACCGGGTATCCAGTCCCTGATCCAGCCGCAGCGTCAGGCGCGCCAGCTCCTGCGCGCAGGCGGCGTGCAGCGCCTGCGGGTCGCCCGCTTTTCGCCTGCGGCTGTACGGCAACGTAAAGCCCCAGATTTGTGCGCGAAGATGGCTGGTCAGCGTGCGAAAATACTCGCTGAACCCCGGCAACAAATCCATTTTGGTGACCACCAGATAGACCGGAAAGCGAATCCCCAGGGTCTCGCGCAGTTCTGCCAGTCGCGCCCGCAGAGCGGCGCAGGCCGCCAGGCGTTCCGCCGGTGACTGTGCGGTTAAATCCGCCACGTTTAGCGTCAGGATCACGCCGTTAAGCGGCGCGCCGGGGCGATGTTTACGCAGCAGACCGAGAAAGCCCTGCCACTCTCCGGCGTTACGCTGCGCGGCGCTCACTTCTCCGCCGTCATCGTGGCGGGCGTAGCGTCCGGCGGTATCAATCAACACCACTTCGTTGGTAAACCACCAGTCGCAGTGTAGCGTGCCGCCACCCGGTACTGTCAGGATGCGCGAAGTCTGCTCCATTTGCTCCGCCAGCGGGAACTGCAATCCGGTGTTCAGCAGGGCCGTGGTTTTGCCGTCGCCGGGACTGCCGACCACCATGAACCACGGCAGCTCATACAGAAAGCGTTTTCCCTCGAAGATCTTACGCCAGCCAGGCATATCCACCCGCAACTGCCGCAGCTGCCGGATGGCCTGCGTGACAATATGGTTGACGGTGCGCAGGTCGGCTTTGATCTCGCCTGCCACCGGTACCTCTTCCCCGCGCGGATGCAGGAAGCGACGCAGCAGTTGTTCATCCATACGCAGCGCACGCCACAGCCGGTACAGGCCGTACAGCGCGTACATCAGCAGGATGAAACCAATTAATGTCAGGCGGACCCACAGCGGCGCAAACGGATGGACATCGCCCAGGGCCAGCAGCGGTGTGACGAAGCCAATCGCCAGGCACAGGACACTGATGCCGATGATACTCATCGACCAGTTGACCAGCCACAGTACCAGCAGCATCAGCAACAGGGCAATGGTCACTACCCGGCTACCCACGGAGGCCAGCGGGCGCAGGGTATCAAATGACACCAGCGGCCCGACAAACCAGACCAGCAGCGCCAGAACCAGAACGCCCACAACTGCCAGCGCGCGCCGGGAAAAAAGCAGACTAAGAAATTTTTGCATTATATTTCGACTCGCCACCCAATAATCAATATTTTAAAATTCCCTGGATAAAGTAATATAACCATTAAATCTTACAGAACACTCATCAGCATTCATGAAGCTGGATGCAATGAAAATATCTTTTTCTTCATCTTTGTTAATATAGGTATATTTTGCCACGATAGATTTAACCTGATTTTCATAATAACTATCGAAATAGGATTTTTTATCTAATATTGCCACTTTATTTTTGGCCTTATCTTTTTCATAATCCATCCTGGCCAGAGATTCTGCATAGACCTTAGATACAGGTGAGATATCAAGAATCTCTACCTTTGTTTTATCCTTTATAATAGTAGCGACATCTATATTCAGGTCATTTTTTATGGCATCAAATAATGATGACTCCATTGATGCTCCAACCGTAGCACACCCATAATCGTGCGCATAAGAAATGGCAGGAACACCCACCAACAGACAGACCATTACCTTAAACATATCAATAACTTACCACCAAGACTTTACCACCAAGACTTTATCTGAACTGGCAGCGATAACATTATCACAGGGTATACCTGTCATACTTCAGGCTGCATGTGCGTTGGCTTTCCTCGCTCACCCCAGTCACGAACTAATGTACGCTCCCGGGGATTCACTCCCTTGCCGCCTTGATGCAACTTGAATGATTTTATATCTTACAGGGATACTCTATTAATTTATTTATGATAAGTTCAGCCGCGCGAGAATTCAGTTCCTCATTGGTTTTATTTTTAAGAGAAACATAGACTAATTCATTTAATGTTAGCGTCTTAAATAAAGCGTATCCACACCACAGTTTGTTCTCTGTCGCATCCTCCACGCCAAGCAGATAGATACCCGCCCTGAGTTTATCCAGTTGATTACCAGATACCCAAAATTTAAAAAAGTCATTACCTGAAAGATTAAGCGCATCCAGCGTCAGGGATAACACAGGAGATGACCGGGAAGCAATTTTTACGGAGGGTTCAGTCCCCTGACAGGGGAAATTTTTAACTAATGCTTCCTCTATTAGTATTGAAGCCCTTACATCAGGCTTTTTCACTGCGTGCTGTTCAAACCAGGTCAGCACAGTATGGTTTATTGTTATACTGTCAACCTGACCATATCCACACCAGGCTTTACCTTCTGTCGCATCCTCCACCCCCAGCATATACATCAGTGCATTGTCTTTTTTCTGTACGTTGTCAGTGGCATAAAATTTCAGGAAATCCCGAGTACTGAGGTTGACATTATCGGGGGAAATGAAGCCTGCGTTAATCGGGGATCCGGCAAAAGCGCCACCGGATAACAGGCAACATAAGATGATCAAAAAAACACGAACAGATCGTGTTATGTGATATGTCGCTGAGATCCGATAATAATCCCCCGTCACGCCACATACTGCCGAATGATGAGACACATCATAGGTCGATTTTTTCATCATTCATTCACTCCACTACCAGAATTTCCACCCGACGGTTTTTCGCCCGCCCGGCTTTACTGCCGTTATCCGCCACCGGCACCGTATCGCCCTTGCCGACGATATGTACCCGTCCGGCAGGTACGCCGCCGGAGGTCAGCAACGCCGCAACTTCCGCCGCCCGTTTTTCCGACAGCACCAGGTTGGATGGGAATTCAGCCGAATGAATGGGCTGGCTGTCAGTGTGACCCGTTACAGTGACTGCGCCGCCCACGCGGGCGATTTCCCGCGCCGCTTTGTTAATCACTGGCCGGATTGCGTCACTCACCGTTTTCTGTCCCGGCACAAACATGGCGTCGCCACGGAAGACCACCCTACTGTGCTGGTCATCTTCGTCCACGGTCAGCAGGCCACGGGCGATTTCGTTTGCCAGCAGGATTTTCAGCCGCAGCTTATGAACCGGCACGGGCGGCGGCGGCAGTTTTATACCAATCGCATCAATATGCTGTTGTACGGTGACGGTCTGCACATCCATCCGGTGGCTGTAAAGGCCAAACAGCGTCAGCATCGCCAACAGGGCTATCCCGGCGCTCAGCCAGACCGGCACCCGGCGCATCCGCCGCAGTCGTCCGCTTATCGCCCCCTGAAAGTCAGGCGAGAGCGCGGGCATGACCGGATCGCGACGCTGTGAAAGCTGTGTCAGCAGTTGCTGACGAATATTGTCCAGTTGCTTACGCCCGTCTGGCTGCACGCTGTAGCGGCCTTCAAATCCCAGCCCCAGCAGGTGGTAGATAACCTCCAGTACGTTGCCATGTTCCTGGAAGCTGGCCGCCAGACGCCCGATGATCTGGAAAAGTTTTATCCCGCCTTCGCTTTCACCATGAAATGTTACCAGCAGGCTTTTTCCGGCCCAGACGCCGCGCCGTCCCCAGGTTGTGTTATTGGCGGCTTCATCAAGCACCGTACACAGGCAGTAACGTACCGCCAGTACGTGCTCGCGCCGCAGGTTCGCCTGATCGCATAATGTCTGGTACAGATGCATCTCGCGTACCAGCAGATTACGGTAAGGCTCTACCAGGGCCGCATCCAGTTTAGCGGGCATGGCTGCGAGAGCGCACAATAAAGGCCGGGCAGCGGCGAGCAACGGGTTAGCCGCCGCGCTGATTTCAGCCAGCCGAAGTTTGCTGTCCGGACCGTCTTCAACGATGACATTGAGTTCCGTGCGCTGGCTGGTGTGTACCGGCGTTTCATATTCACTGTCCTTATGCTCCGGCGTGGTGGACAAAAAGGACATCATGTCCGCCGCTGGCGGCGTCAGGGTACTGTCTGTCATTTATCGCGCACTCCCCACAGTTCTGTCTCCAGCCCCGGAAATTCCCCGGCGGTATGCATGGCCATCCCGCCGTAACGGGCAATGTGTTCCCACAATGCTCCCTCGCGGCGGATGTCGTAATAGATGTATCCGGCCTGAAACGGGATTTGGCGCGGTGGTACAGGCAGAACCTGCAAAGCCAGCCCCGGCAGATGCGAGCGGATCAGTTCCGGCAGGCGATCGGATGGCCCGATTTTGGTCTGGGCGGCAAAATGTTGCAGTAGCACATCGGTCGGCATTGAAGCCTTTATCGCCAGTACCAGCGTGCTGAAATCGGCAAGATCGGAAGGAGCCACCACCGCATTCAGGATGCCGTAAGTCCCCTCTTTCAGCTCGATGCGCTGCGCGCCCCGGATCAGTACTGCATTCAGCAGGAACTGCACCTCATCGACCAGTGATTTCAACCCGGCATAGGGCGTCAGGTGTTTGTACTCTTTATATTCAGCGGGCCGTCGCGTTTGTGGACGCACATAGGTGGAGAGTTCCCCGGCCAGTTCGGACAGGTAGCGATACAACACTTCCGGGGCCAGCGGGGTTTTCGCCAGGTGAGTCAGCAGCGGCTCAAAGCGATTGAGAATTTGCAGCAGCAGGTAATCGGAGACCTCTGCTGCTTCATGGCCGTGGTTGTCGCTGCCGGTCAGCCGTTCCGCCAGCGAATCGGCCCGCATCCGGATGAGATCGTTGATCCACGACAGCCAGGTACACATCAGTGAACTGGCCTGATAATTAATGATGGGCGGGATCAGGTCGTGGTCGATATCTATCCGCCCGTCAGGGTTCAGCCCGGTGATGCGGGTCAGCGGCAGGCCAATCCAGGCGCCCGTCACCGCCTTTTCCGGCAGCAGCCGCAGGCGCAGGTGACTGAGCTGTAATAACTGCGCGCCACGTCCCAGCGAGTTGGCGTCGCGGATGTCGTGTTCGTGTACCGAGAAACGCGCCAGTGATTCCGGGTTATTGTCAAACGTAGTTTCTTCGCTGTTCGGCGCGCGTACCGGTACCGCCAGACAAATCTGCTGGTTCAGGTGCTCCGGCAGGATGGTCAGCGGCGGCGGCAGCGGGGTATGGTCCGGTGCGTTAAACGGCGTACCGTCAGGAAAAATCCCTGATGCCTCTTTCAGTATCAGTTTACCGATGTTCAGCGCTTCGCCATCAATATTGTAGTGGCTGAATCCCCAGAAAAAGGGGGTCAGCGGCAGGCTGCGGTAATGCATGACGTGTTCCAGATAACGCTCTTGCTGCTGAAACATCTGCGGCAGTAAAAATTGTCCTTCACTCCAGACTACGCGGTCATTCCAGCTCATAATTCATTTATCCCGTTCCGTAATTACAATAGCGCTTTGTTCCAGTTCCGCATCCAACTGCACTTTTCCTTTCCCCGGTATGAAGTTGCTGTACCAGGCTTTTTCCGGGGCTTCCGGGATTTTGTAGGTTACCCGCCAGACCGATTTGGCCAGGTTACGGTATCCGGCCAGTACGCCGATTGCCGTGGTCTGCGCATTCAGCGGGCGACGCAGTTTTTTCTCTTCGCCGGGACGCAAAATAAAGCTGTCGCGACGCACTAAATCGTCGGTAAGGACGGATTTGTCGTTGTCATGGAGCGACCAGTAATCAGCTGTCGTGAAAGCGGCGTCATTTTTCAGTTCATAAACACGTATCTCAATGGGCGCGGCCTTCTTCTGATTGTCAGGATTCACCTTATCGGAGGCTTTCACGCTCAGGTCGAGTCGCTGTGATTCGAGGTCAGGTAACGCATCGCTACTGCCGCATCCGGAAAGCAGGAGCAGTGCAAAAGGCATAGCTACCGCACATAACCACCGAGTGGGGTTACGCCATTCATTCACTGTAAATTCCTTTAAAATCAAAACAATAAATCCGACCAGATATAAATCTGGCCGGAAAAACAACCGTTAAATTTCTTTGTTGGCCTTGAAGTCGTAGCCTGCGGTGATGGTGCCGCCGCTGCCACCCTGCTGGTTCTGCACCACGTATTCCTGCTTCACGATGCTGAAGGAGAGCTCAATCCGCTCGCGAGACGCGATTTCGCCTTCTCTGTTACCGCTAGGTGAAACGACCGCAACGATCAGATCGGTAAAGGTGTACTTGAGGTACTCCAACGGGTTGCCGCCAGCCTTACGCATAACCAGAATGGCCTGCGGAATGTGCTTACCGGAGGCACAGTATTTGAACAGATTCGGGCTGGCGCGATCGATATAATGCTCGAATTCCAGATTAGTGACAGAGACCTTACCGGAGCCGAGGCCACTACCGGCGTGCATGGTGGATTCCTGATGAATATTCCAGCGCCAGCCCAGTACTTCAATTTCATTTTTGTGTTTGTCATCCATTGACTCGCCGTCAATGCCGTCAATTTTCAAAAAAATGTCATAAGCCATTTTTATATCCTTGTTAAGTTTTACTTAAAATTAATCTGATTTTATCTACATCTTTGTTTATAGATAAATCATTGCCGTACAGAATTCCTCTCCAATAATTTCAGGACAACAGAAGACTGTATATTTTTCCGATACCGATAATGTATTTAGTTATTTTATGAGTTTGCATTATTTAATGCATATAAATAATGCCTCATAGCTTCCGATAATAAAAACCATAATCTATACTGAAATTTTCACGTTTCAAATTGCTAATTACAGATAAAAGATACAGACTGGTCTTCTGGCGACCCCTCAAAATCACGGGTCTTACAGCGAGTAGAAGAAGCAGGTATTGGTTGCGCCAACCATATCTGTTCATGACCATAAATGCACGAAACCCAATAGCGATCGGTTTCTTTATCGCTAACACGTTCTGTTTCCCATACAGACCAATTTTCACCGTTTACTTTTTTAGTCTCTGGTTTGAGATCCATCAGGTTTTCAGGTTTACCCTGCGTTACCCCAATACTACTTAACCATAAACGCGACATATATCGAGGAGAAAGCTGCCACGGCGCTGGGACATCAGACTTCAGGCTCACAGCAGAAGACTGAGTATCAATAACAGCCGGACAACTGACTTCCCAGGCTACAGCATATTGTGAAAAGAGCAGAACAATACCAGGTAACAGATGAAAAGTTGAGCTTATGGTCATAATATGTATTTCCTACTCAATAATATAAAAAGCTTCGGCATTGTTACTGGCATCCGGATATGTGCCATCACTACGTATCCCACCTTTACGAGAAAGTGAGCGGGACGAGATTTTTTTCTTCTTTTTCCACTGATCCATAACATAAATATAGTTAGAATCCTGTTCAAGATAGAAAGCCGCATGTTTATGCACAGCGTCACCAGCTGGGTATTTACCATTAACAAAAGTTGCGATTGCTGTCCCCCTGGGGATCGACTTATCCCCAAAAACCTTTCGCCCTTGCTTCCAGGTTCCTGTAACCCCCAAATGTGCATATTGCTTGACTAAAGTCACACACTCCCCATCACCGACCTGATCTTTCCCTTGCAACGAATCAACCAAACCGTAAATATATGCCATATATCCCTCTTTATATTCTCTATCTTCTCTGACTTCACTCGCTTAAACATTCACAAAATAAATGCATCAGGCATTGCCCTGCTTCACTGACGGCAGTTTTGTCACCAGGCGCAGCGATCCCGTCAGCCCTTCAAGCTGGAAATGCGGACGCAGGAAGAATTTCGCGTCGTAATAACCTGGATTGCCTTCCACCTCTTCCACCACTACTTCAGCGGCAGCCAGCGGACGACGGGCTTTAGTTTCTTGCGAGGAGTTCACCGGATCGGCGTCGACGTAATTCATAATCCATTCATTTAGCCAGCGCTGCATATCCTCACGCTCTTTAAAGGAACCGATTTTGTCGCGGACGATACATTTGAGGAAGTGAGCGAAGCGCGAGCAGGCGAACAGGTACGGCAGACGGGCGGACAGGTTGGCGTTGGCCGTCGCGTCCGGATCGTAGTATTCCTGTGGTTTTTGCAGCGATTGTGCGCCGATAAAGGCGGCATAGTCTGAGTTTTTACGGTGGATCAACGGGATAAAACCGTTTTTCGCCAGTTCAGCCTCGCGGCGGTCAGAGATGGCGATTTCGGTCGGGCATTTCATGTCCACGCCGCCATCGTCAGTCGGGAAGGTATGGCAGGGAAGATTTTCCACCGCACCGCCTGATTCCACACCGCGAATCAACGTACACCAGCCGTAGTGTTTGAAGGAACGGTTGATGTTTACGCCCATCGCGTAGGCCGCGTTGCTCCAGACGTATTTGGTATGGTCAGAACCATCCGCATCTTCTTCAAAATCAAACTCGTCCACCGGGTTGGTTTTTGCGCCATACGGCAGGCGGGCAAGAAAACGCGGCATCGTCAGGCCAATATAACGGGAGTCTTCGCTAGCCCGCAGCGAGTTCCACGGCGCATATTCCAGGTTCTGGGTGACGATTTTGGTCAGGTCGCGGGGATTCGCCAGTTCCTGCCAGGAGTCCATTTGCAGTACCGAGGGGGAAGCCCCGGCAATAAACGGCGCATGGGCCGACGCGGCGACTTTGGCGATAGAGCCAAGCAGATCCACATCGGGCGGTGTATGGTCGAAGTAGTAATCCGCAATGATACAGCCATAAGGTTCGCCACCTAACTGGCCGTATTCGGCTTCATACAGTTTCTTGAACATCGGGCTTTGATCCCAGGCGATGCCCTTGTAACGCTTCATGTTGCGCCGCAATTCATCTTTTGACAGATTCATGAAGCGAATTTTCAGCTTTTCGTCGGTCTCGGTGTTGTAAACCAGATGCTCCATACCGCGCCACGAGGATTCCAGCTTCTGCCAGTCGGGATGTTGCAGGATCAGTTTGATCTGTTCGGTCAGTTTAAAGTCGATCTGCGCAATAATAGCGCTGATGCTTTTATAGGCGTCATCGCTGACGGTGATCGTGTTCGCCAGCGCCTGTTGCGCCAGCGTCTGCACCGCGGCTTCCACGGCTTTTGCCGCCTGGGTAGTCTTGGGTCGGAAGGCCTGATTCAGCAACGCATCAAATTCACCGGATGCGGAGGCGGTATCCTGAGCAACCGCGTCGGTTGCCTGCATATTACTGTTTGCCATGAAAATTCCTTAAAAATTCGACGTTATTCCGCTGATTCATTATCCGCTGACACATCTTGCTGGGTAGCGGCCGATTTCGGCGCATTCGCCAGCGTTTTCAGCAGAGTCGGGTCCTGCAACAGTTTATTGACCAGATTTTCCGCCCCGGCCTTGCCATCCATGTAGGTCTGGAGGTTCGCCAGTTGAGTGCGGGCTTCCAGTAACTGGTTCAGGGCGTCCACCTTGCGGGCAATCTGTGCCGGCGAAAAGTCGTCCATATTTTCCAGCGTGATATCGACCATCAACTGACCTTCACCCGTCAGCGTATTCGGCACAGCGAACGCCACGCGCGGCGCAATGGCTTTCATGCGCTCATTGAAGTTATCAATATCGAGGAATTTGCGATCCGTCACCGGCGGCAGTTCTTCACGCGGTTTCCCGGCCAGATCGGCCAGCACCGCCATCACGAACGGCAGCTCGATTTTTTTCTCGGAACCGTAAATCTCTACGTCATATTCAATCTGCACGCGCGGCGCGCGGTTGCGCGCGATGAATTTCTGCGCGCTATTGTTGATAGCCATAATCCTTCATTTCCTTTTTAGTCAACTGGTTGCCGCAAGGGGAGCGGTATACCGGTACAGTTTTTAAAATCGCACTACGGACACTTCGAACGGCCGGTTTCAGCAAACGATCTCAAAAACAATCTGCTCATCACCATTAACGCCGATATCAATCTGCCTGATCGCGGCTTTTTCCGTCATGGCCTGCAACCAGTAGCGCGACAGTCGTGGCAGAATGTGCTGTTCGATGTAGCCAATCAGCAACCGCGCGCCCGTTTCATGCATTGGACAGCACGCCACAATATGTGCGACCAGTTCCTCGCTATACGTCAGCGTCACGCCGTGCTGTTCACCCATCCGCGCCACCAGCCGGTCAAGGTGCAGACGGGCAATCACGCCACGCGACGTTTCATCCAGCGGCAGGTAAGGGATCACCGTCACGCGGCCCAGAAATGCCGCCGGGAAATGCTTGCGCAATTCCGGCATTAGCGCCTCTTTAAGCCCCGTAGCATCGGGCATTAAGGCCGGATCTTCACACATCTGGCTGATGAGGTCGGAACCCACGTTGGTGGTGAGTAATAGCGTGGTGTTTTTGAAATCGACATGTGTTCCCTCACCGTCCTCCATCCCGCCCTTGTCAAACACCTGATAGAAGAGTTCATGGACGTCATGGTGCGCTTTTTCGATCTCGTCGAGCAGCACTACGCTCCAGGGGTGGCGACGCACTGCTTCCGTCAGCACACCACCCTCGCCATAGCCCACATAGCCGGGGGGCGCGCCTTTCAGCGTGGAAACGGTGTGAGCCTCCTGGAACTCGCTCATATTGATGGTTACCAGGTTCTGCTCACCGCCGTAGATAGCCTCCGCCAGCGCCAGCGCGGTTTCGGTTTTACCGACACCGGACGGCCCGGCCAGCATAAACACGCCCACCGGTTTGCGTGGATCGCCCAGTCCCGCCCTGGCGGTCTGAATACGTTCACCAATCTGCGCCAGCGCGCCGTCTTGCCCGGTAACGCGTTGCGCCAGTCGGGCAGGCAGTTCCAGCACCTGGCTGGCCTCATCTTTCACCATGCGCCCGGCAGGAATACCGGTCCAGTCGGCGACAATCGCCGCGACAACCGCCGCGCTGACTTCCGGGAACACCACCGGCGCGTCGCCCTGCCACTCCCTTAGCGCCGTTTCGGCCTGTTGCAGCGTGGTTTTGTCATCAGCATCAGACTCTGCGACACGCAGTTCCTGCAACGTATGTACCAGTTCCAGCTCCCGCTGCCAGCGAGATTCGGATGCAGTCAGTTCATTGTTGAGCGAGAAAATTCGCGCCGTCAGCGCATCGCGCCGCTCATCTGACTGAATCCCCATTTTTTCCTGCTTCTGCAACAGCGACCGTTCCATTTCCGCCGCTTTTAGCTGCTGGCGCAGGAACTGTACGCTGGCAGGCGGCGTGTGCAGCGTCAGCGCCACGCGGGCCGCGGCGGTATCCAGCAGGCTGATGGCCTTATCCGGCAACTGCCGGGCGGGAATGTAGCGGTGAGAAAGCTGTACCGCCGCACGTACCGCCTCATCCAGAATCAGTACGTTATGGTGTTTTTCCAGCGTATCCACCAGACCACGCACCATTTCCATTGCGGGGATCTCTTCCGGCTCGGCAATCTGCAACACCTGAAAACGCCGGGTCAGCGCCGGATCTTTCTCAATATGGCGCTTGTATTCGCTCCAGGTGGTGGCGCCGATAGTCCGCAGGGTGCCGCGCGCCAGCGCCGGTTTCAGCAGGTTAGCGGCATCGCCCGTGCCGGATGCGCCGCCCGCGCCCACCAGAGTGTGAACTTCATCGACAAACAGAATAACCGGCTGCGGCGAGCGCCCGGCCTCTTCCAGTAACCCTTTCAGACGAGATTCAAACTCGCCTTTCATGCTGGCTCCGGCCAACAGAGCGCCAACGTCCAGCGCCAGTAGCCGTACTTCCCGCAGCGCGGGCGGCACTTCCCCCTGCGCAATCGCGAGGGCAAAACCTTCGACGACCGCCGTTTTCCCGACGCCCGCCTCACCAGTCAGTAGTGGATTATTCTGGCGACGGCGCAGCAGAATATCCGTCATGGTGCGGATTTCATGCTCACGCCCCGTCACCGGGTCGATTTTGCCGTCGCGCGCCTGTGCCGTCATGTCCTGACAGTATTTTGCCAGCGCGGATTTACCGTCCTGCCCGCCGTTGGGAATCGCCTGACTGCTTTCACCGGGAATGGCTGATGCCAGGCCGGAGCCGTCGTAAGGGCGCTCCTGCGCTTCCGGCGATGTTTCGATCAACGAGGGCAGTATTTCCGTCAGTTCATCAACCGGAAGCGTGGCCAGCGGCGCGCAGATACTGCTCAGTACCCGACGCAGTTCTGGCGTGGTCAACAAGGCCAGCAGCAACCAGCCGCTGCGAATTTTGTTATCGCCGTAACGGACGCTCGCCAGCATCCAGGCCTTTTCAACGCTGAGATCGATATGGTGAGAAAAATCACTAATGGCGCTGGCCCCGGCGGGCAGCATATCCAGTTGCCGGAGTAACGCTTTCTCCACATCAGAAAGAGGGATCTGGTAATGCCGAAGAACGTGGAGAATATCGTTATCGGGCTGCTGTGTTAACTGGTGCAGCCAGTGAGTCAGCTCAACCCAGGGATTAGAGCGTAGTTTGCAAAATGCCGTTGCCGATTCCAGCGACCGGAATAGTGGGCCGGCCAGTTTTCCATACAACGCACTGCGTGAAACAGGAGTTTCCATGTGTTATGCCTTGTGACATAAAAATTCATAAAAATAATGCATCAATGCATATAAATATATAAACAATTCTTTATTGATAGCCTCGAAAAAATATCGAAACAAAACAATGATACAGATCAGGGACTAATTAGCAACTAAGCCGTTAATATTAAATAATCAATAAACAGCAAGATAAAAATCGAAATTGTAGAATTAAAAGAAATAATATTTCAAAAAAGACATCTATGCATACAACAATGCATTCACGACGAAAATAATAAAAAGGGTGTCATCAATAATGACTCCCTATGAATTTAGTTAAAATTATTTATGAATTAAAACTCCCTAAACGTTTCCTCCAGAAAAATAAATACATTTAAGGGACATAATGAAACAAGACATGTGGGAATTACGGAAAATACAGTCGCAGGGTATAACGGATAACGCACAGTATCCCGCAGGGACATACATCGTATTTACTGCCGCCGCCCCCTACATTCCGCTTTTTGAGCAACATGGGAAAGACGATATCGCGCTCAGTCTTGTTCGCCACGAAGAGGCGTGGTGGATTGTTAATCACTCTGATGAACTGTGCTGTGCCGTCAATGAGCAGGTGATGGAACCTCATCACCGTATGCGGCTGAATGATGGAGATACGATTGAATGGGGTCTGTCATCCTGGTGCCTTGCCCGCACCAATGATGAGTCCCGTCCCGATGTTTCGTTTCCTCAGTTGGTTCAGTCATCTGAATCCGTTGCTGAGTACCTGGATCTGGACTGGTTTAAACAACAACAGCTCAATCCGCAGAACCCGTTCGATATTATTCCCGTCCGGGAAACCGCATCCTCTTACACCGGCCATGAAGCGGATAGCACGCTACACCAGCTTTACCAGGAATATCAGCAGGCATTGCGACCCTCCGGGCAGGAAAAGCCCCTCCGTGATAAACCGTTTCCCCGAAATGAAGACGCTGTCACCCAGGATTTGACGTCGTTATACGATAAAAAGGGCGACACCGACACGTTACAGGATATGGTGGCAGGCGCGCCCGGTATTGATGCCATTCTGGATACGCTGGACACGACCGGTGAGGGTGAAATGCACTGGCTGGCGATGGAATCAATGCCCGATATCCTACAACTGCTCTCGCCGGAACTGGGGGGGAAAACCGCACATAGCGAGATACTGCCCGATCTGACCCGCCGCGAGCATCGTATTATTGGCATCGATAGCCACTACCGAATCACTCCGACACAGAAAAATGGAAATACCGCCCATGAAAAAAACTGACACGCTTCCTGCTACCCTGTCCGCGCTGCTACAGGAATACTCTATTGCGGAGGGGATTCAGATGGCGGAGCAGCAGGTTCGGGAAAATCCGGCGAAGGCGCTCTGCCGCCACAGCCTGTTTCAGTTGCTGTGTGTGGCCGGAGACTGGTCGCGGGCGCTACACCAGCTTCAGCTATGTGCCAGGATGGAGGCCAATTATACCCAGGAGGCCCGGCTGTACCGGGAGCTGGTTCGCTGCGAAATGTTCCGCCACACCGTTTTTCAGGGTGAACAACGACCCGGTTTTCTTCTGCCGCAGCCCGTTTGGGTGGAGTCACTGCTGGCGGCACTCGCCTGTCATGACGATACCGGTGAGGTTGATAAACACCGTAATACCGCACTGGAAGCCATAACAGACACGGGCGGGCAGTGGAACGGCGGCGCATTTGACTGGGCGAGCGACAGCGATTCCCGCCTTGGCCCGGTACTTGAGCTAGTCACCGGCGGCGTGTATATCTGGCTGCCGTTTTCGCAAATACGCTCGCTGGAATCGCCGCAACCGACGCGCCTGACCGATCTGCTGTGGAAACCCGTTAATATCACCCTGGTGAATGGCGATACGCACGGCGCCTGGCTCTTTACCCGTTACAGCGGTTCGGAAAGTGCATCCGACGCCCTGCGTCTGTGCCGGGAAACCGCCTGGCAGGACGGCCCCGGCGAAACCACCGTGCGAGCGCTGGGGCAGAAAGTGTGGCTGACCAGCCACGGCGATATCAGCCTGCTGGACATGGCCCATTGTACCTTTCATGCTCAGGAAAACGATGGCGCATGAGCACGTCTCGTTTTACACCCGCTAACCACCTGCTGCCTACGCTGTTTGATCGGCTGTGTGACAATGCTCCGTATCAGAAAATTGACCGGGATATCAGCGTCACGCCGGTACAACTGAAGGAGATCATTCGTCGGGATCTCTCCTTTTTGCTCAATACCATTAGCCACGAGGGTGACATCGACGCCCGGCGCTATCCGCAGGCGGCGGCGTCAGTGCTCAACTATGGCCTGCCGCCGCTGGCGGGCAGCTTTATGTATGAGCATAAGTGGGACGATATCAGCGAGGCGATCCGGCGCGCCATTATCCGTTTCGAACCCCGGCTGAACGCCGCCACACTCAGGGTCACGCCATTGCTCGATAAAACCCGGCAGGGTAGCTATAACACGCTACAGTTTGAAATTCGCGGACAAATTCTGACGCAGCCGTATCCCACGGAGTTTCTGGTACGCAGCGCGCTGGATATGGAGCTGAGCCGCATTACGTTCTTTTAATACAGGGCATTATTCATGGATCCACGGCTACTGGAGTATTACAACCGCGAACTGAGCTACCTGCGGGAGACCGGTGCTGAGTTCGCCACCCTCCATCCCAAAATTGCCGCCCGACTGGGGATGCAGGGAACCGATATTGCCGACCCGTATGTGGAACGCATGATCGAGGCGTTCAGCTTTCTGAGCGCCCGCACTCAGCTAAAAATTGACGCCGAATTTCCCCGCTTCACACAGCGGTTACTGGAAGTCGTCAGCCCCAATTACGTCACCCCCACGCCATCGATGGCAGTGGTAAAGCTGTATCCCGATACGCAGGAAGGCGACCTGGCGAAAGGGGTCACCGTGCCGCGCGATACCGCGTTCGTTTCCCCCATCCCGGAAGGCGAAAATACCGCCTGCCAGTTTCGCAGCAGCCAGGACGTCACGCTGTGGCCGCTGTCCATCGAGGAGGTACGCCTGACCGCCGCGCCGCCGGATATGCCCGCCCTGCACCGCTATCTGCCGCCTAATATTCATGTCGCCGGGGCATTGCGCATCACCCTGCGAACCTTCGGGGAACTGACTTTCAGCGACCTGGCCGGTCCGGCACGGCTGCCCTTTTACCTCTGCGGCGAAGAACGCATTGCGTCACACCTGTTTGAGCTGCTACATACCAGCGCCGTCGCCACACTGGCCGGTGAACCCGGTCACTTTGACGGCGAACTGAATGTGAATCTTCAACACCCGGTGGCGCACGAAGGGCTGGAGCCAGGGCAGGGGCTGCTGCCGCTCGCCTGGAACGTGTTTCATGGGCATAATCTGCTGCATGAATTTTTCGCCTGTCCGGAACGGTTTTACTTCTTCACCCCGACCGGATTGTCTGCCGGTCTACAAAAGGTGCAGGGCAATGTGGCGGAAATTGTCATACTGCTTAACCGCCTGCCGCCGGACTGGCTGATTCATCAGACGGACGCTGCACAGTTCAGCCTGTTCTGTACGCCGGTGATCAACCTGTTTCCTCGCACCACCACCCGGATTGAAGTCACTCACAGCGTGACGGAACAGCATCTGGTGGTGGATCGTACCCGTCCGCTGGATTACGAGGTGTTTTCTGTCCAGGAAGTCGAAGGCCTGGAAGCGGAAACCACACGGAAGATGATTTTTCGTCCGCTGTATCACACCCGTAATAATGACGAAGGCAACCACGGGCGTTATTTTTCACTGCGTCGTGAACCGCGCCGCTCGTCAGAAAACGCCCGCCGCTATGGCACCCGACCCCCCTATACCGGCTCGGAAGTCTTCCTCTCGCTGGTTGATCAGCATGAAGCGCCCTACCCGGAAAATCTGCGCCATATCACCGTCACGGCAATGGTGACTAACCGCGATCTGCCCTGCCTTATTCCACGTAATGGCCGGGATGATCTGACCGTAGATGCGGCGATTCCGGTGGCGGGCGTGGGTCTTATCAGACCGCCGCGCCCGCCGCAGCCGCCGCTGGCTGAACGCGAAATGGCCTGGCGGCTGATCCGGCAGTTGTCGTTTAATTATCTGCCGCTGGCCGATCTGGATCACCGTACCGGCGGTCAGGCGCTGCGCGATCTGCTGAATCTGTTTATTCCGGCTCACGACAGCCCGCAGTCGCGCCAGGTGCGCAGCCTGCCCGGCTCCGGCCTGTTGGTCTATGGCCGGGGCGTCAGTTGCGAACTGACCGTGGACGAAGAAGGATTTTCCGGTATCAGTCCTTACCTGTTCGGTCTGGTGCTGGAACACTATATTGCCCGCCATGTTTCCATTAATACCTTCTCGCAGATGACGCTGCACTCGATGCAACGCGGACCTGGCCGGTCAGAACCGGGCAACGGGGGAGCGTATGACCGGCGCTCTCGACCAGGCGCAGAAAACCCCCTGGCGTTACGGATTCCTGAACCTGATGCGGCGCGTGGATGCCCAGCTCTGTGATACTCCGGCAGGCAGTATCTGGCAGCCACGGATGGAAAAATTCCGTCTGGGACAGACGCCGACGATGACCTTTGCGCCACGGGAAATCGCCCAGGTCAGCTGGCAGGATGGACGCCTGCACCTGAGCCTGTACAGCCTCGGACTATGGGGGCCAAACGGCCCGTTGCCGCTGCACTATACCGAGCTGGCGCTAAACCGCTCAGAGAGTCGTCACGATCCGACGCTGGTTCATTTTTCCAATATTTTTCACCACCGCTGGCTAACGCAGTTCTGGCAGGCATGGCGCAGCGCCCAGTCCGCTGGTGGCGGGCTGGACAAACCGGAACACGACCGTTTTGCGTTTTATATCGCCAGTCTCAGCGGGCAGGATCTACGGGAAAGCGCCGAAAGCCCGCTGTCAGATCATGTTCGCCTGGCAGCCTCCGCCCATCTGGTACGCGAATCGCGCAATCCTGACGGGCTGGCCGCCACGCTGGCGCACTATTTCAGCGTACCTTTTGCGGTGAAAGAGTTCGCCCTGCACTGGATAACGGTGGCGAACGATGAAATCACCCGTCTGGGCACGCCCGCGCAGTCTTCGGTGCTGGGCAACGGGGCGCTTATCGGCCAGGCCGTACCGGATATGCAGTACAAATTCCGGCTAATTATCGGCCCGCTCACGCTGGAGGATTACCTGCGTTTTCTGCCCGGCGGCAACAATCTGCCCGTGCTGACAGAACTGGTGCGTACGTTCATTGGTTTTGAATATTGCTGGGAAATTGAGCTGCAGTTGAAGCCTCATGCCGCACCGCCTGCGGTGATCGGCGGCGCGCAGCGGCTTGGCTGGACGGCCTGGGCAGGTAAAGCCATGCATGACCGTCCGGTGACCGGCATGATTTTTGAACCTGAACACGGCTTAACCCACTGAGAGTAATGATATGGATATGTCCCTGACTAAACCGGTAAGCGCGGAACAACCCTGCGGCCCCGATCCGGAGTACGACCCGGAATACCTGCTGCTGTTCAGCCGCGCCGCCCCTCAGGCGGAGGCGCAATATGGTGATTTTGTCAGTACGCCGGAAGCCGTGAACTGGCCGGAAATTGAGCGTGATGCGCGCCGTCTGCTCACGCGCAGTAAGGATATCCGGGTGTTGATCCTGCTGCTGCGCAGTCGCATCCAGCAGGCTGGCGCACAGGGACTGGCGGAAATGCTCACACAACTGGCAGAACTGAGCGTAATCTGGTCTGATGCACTCCATCCACAGCTGCTTACCGGCGAAGGCGCATCCGCAGAATCTATTGAAGATGCGTCGCTGGCGCGCAGTAATGCCCTGGCGGCGCTGCTGGATCACGAAGGCGTGATGGCGGACATTCGCGGTATTACGCTGTCAAACAGTGCCGCCCTGCGCCTACAGGTACGGGATGTGGAGCGCGCGTTATCCGCTCCCCGCCCGGCTGATGCGCTGGCCCCCGAATCCGTCCGCCAGCAACTAGCCGACCTCGAAGCCCGTGGGGCATTACCGCTGGCGGCGTTTCGCGAAGCGCAGGAAAGCGCAGAACGCCTGCAAGTGTGGGCGCGTGAGACATTAGGCGATCTGGCTCCAGATTTTTCACGCCTGCGGCAGTTGTTAGCGCTGCTGCCTGACGTGGTACAGACAACCACACCGGAAATCCCTCCGTCGCCAGCGCCAGTGCCAGACCCCGCAGGCACGGTTATGGATAATGCCGTTCCGGCACGGGCAGAGGATGTGCCGCCTGTCAACGCGCCCCCCGGTATATCCCTCCCACACAATGCTGAACCGGGGCCAATTCGCGATCGTAATGATGCGCTGGAGCGCCTGCGGTGCATTCGTCGCTGGTTTGAGAGCAGTGAACCCAGTAGCCCGACCATCCCACTGTTACGCCAGGCTGAAAGACTGGTGGGAAAACGGTTCTCGGAGGTGATCAATGAGATCCCGGTGGAGTTGCTGGAGAAGTGGGATGCCCTGGAGTGATGATGCGCATGTCTGGCGGTTCTCCGTAATTATCTGAGTGATATCAACATTACGCAGTCTGCTTCTGCGCTGAACATGTCCCGATCCCGGTTAAGCACCGCCATGAGGCCGCGCCTTAAATGTCAGTGGGATCAAAATAGCCATGACAGTGAAAGAAGTGGCGGTAATATCCTGTTCGTCATCCAGGCGTAGGCCCATTTGCGTCAGATTCCACGATAGGCGGTGGAACTTCTTGAAGACGAAAAAAAACCGTATCCCTTTTACAGTGATACGGTTTTTTTTACTTCACAGGATGTATAAAACCCCCCTGAGATTTGTATCTGGCGGAACGGACGGGACTCGAACCCGCGCCCCCCTGCGTGACAGGCAGGTATTCTAACCAACTGAACTACCGCTCCGTGATGTTCCCGCTGGGAACGAGGCGAATATTACGGTTTGCGGTGTCGCCCGTCAACGCTTTTTCTCACCTTTTGAATCAGTTGCTGCAAAAATCGCCCGAAGGATGATTTTTATAGCCTAAAAAGGAATAAATTACGCCCGCCAAAGGCAACTTCCGCCCTTTTTCTGCACCAGATCAAGTCGCGATTCATGCGCAGCCAGCTCTTCCTCAGAGGCAAAAACGACCCGTAACCGGCTGGCCTGGCGAACGATTCGCTGAATGGTCGCTTCACCTTGCTGCCGTTGCGTCTCTCCCTCCATCGCAAACGTCATGGACGTTTGTCCGCCCGTCATCGCCAGATACACTTCGGCAAGGATCTGGGCATCGAGCAATGCGCCGTGCAAAGTACGTTTGCTATTATCTATCTCATAACGCGAACACAGCGCATCAAGGCTGTTACGCTTGCCGGGGAACATTTTCCGCGCCAACGCCAGGCTATCGGTAACTTTGCAGAAAGTATTGGTTTTAGGAATATCGCGTTTAAGCAGACCAAACTCATAATCCATAAAGCCGATATCGAACGATGCGTTATGGATGACCAGCTCCGCGCCGCGGATATAATCAAGAAACTCATCGACCACATCAGCAAAAACCGGCTTATCCAGCAGAAACTCATCGGCAATACCGTGTACGCCAAAAGCCTCTGGATCGACAAGGCGATCGGGCTTCAGGTAAACATGAAAATTGTTGCCGGTCAGACGACGGTTTATCACCTCAACCGCACCGATCTCAATAATCTTGTGACCTTCATAGTGCGCGCCTATCTGGTTCATACCGGTGGTTTCGGTATCGAGGACAATCTGTCGTGTAATTGCAGTGCTCATATCGGTCATTTATGTCAGACTTGCGTTTTGTTATCGATTTCAATTACAGGAAGTCTACCAGAGATGCTTAAACAGGTAGAAATTTTCACCGATGGCTCTTGCCTGGGGAATCCAGGGCCTGGTGGTTATGGCGCTATCTTACGCTATCGCGGTCATGAAAAAACGTTTAGTGAAGGTTACACGCTGACCACCAATAACCGTATGGAACTGATGGCGGCGATCGTCGCGCTTGAAGCGTTAAAAGAACATTGCGAAGTGACATTGAGCACCGACAGCCAATATGTGCGGCAAGGAATTACCCAATGGATTCATAACTGGAAGAAACGCGGCTGGAAAACAGCGGAAAAGAAACCCGTAAAAAATGTCGATCTGTGGAAACGTCTCGATGCTGCGTTAGGTCAGCATCAGATCAAATGGGTATGGGTCAAAGGCCATGCAGGCCATCCCGAAAACGAGCGTTGTGATGAACTGGCGCGCGCCGCGGCAATGAATCCCACGCAGGAAGATAGTGGCTACCAGGCGGAAGCTTAGCCATCCGGTTTGCGATATTGCCGGGTGGCGCCAACGGTCTGGCGGATAGGGGTTTTACTTTTATTATGTCGCAGCGGATTAAGCGTAAGCGGGATGGTCCGCTTACGGGCCACAATAATCTGTAAACAGCCCAGCGCCGGGATATGCGTATTTAAAAGCCGCCCCCCCTGCTTTTTCCAGGGTAAGACATGAAAACGGCTATAATGTAGCACTTCGAAATTGAGTAAAGACAGCCAGTCCAGTTGCCGCATAAGGGTAAACATCCGACTATTATAGGGCGGTGTTTTACGTAAAACGGGTACCAGTTTACGTAACCCCATCAAACTCAGCGGGTTAAATCCACTGATGACCAGCCAACCGTCATCAATCAATACGCGGTCGGCTTCCCGCAATAAACGGTGCGGGTCGGTACACCACGGCAAAGTATGCGCCAGCAGACAAACATCGACGGATTTATCCGCAAAAGGAAGGTGTAGCGGATCGGCCAGAACCTGCATCGGCGCCCCCTGCGACGAAACATTCACCTGATGGGAGACCGCGCACGCTTCGGAATTGATTTCTGCGCTTAAATTACCGATTTTAAGCAAATGGAAACCATACATTTTTGCAAACCACGGATTTAGCTGCTGTTCCAGCGCCTCACGGTAGTAATTGCCCCAGGGCAACTCACCCCAACATCCGGGCGCAACGACAGTTTGAGAGAGCCTTGCCGGTTTCATCGCAACCTTCCGCTAATTATTTGAGAGGTAATATATGAATCTTAACAGTATTCCCGCGTTTCAGGACAATTACATCTGGGTGCTGACCAATGATGAAGGCCGCTGTGTGATTGTTGATCCCGGCGAAGCGGCCCCCGTCTTAAAGGCCATTGCTGAACATAAGTGGATGCCGGAGGCGATTTTTCTGACGCATCACCATCACGACCATGTTGGCGGAGTCAAAGAGCTGTTGCAACACTTCCCGCAAATGACGGTTTATGGACCGGCGGAAACGCAAGACAAGGGAGCAACCCATCTTGTTGGCGATGGCGATACTATTCGCGTTTTAGGCGAGAAATTTACTCTTTTTGCCACGCCGGGCCACACGTTAGGACACGTCTGTTACTTTAGCCATCCTTACTTATTCTGCGGCGACACGCTGTTCTCTGGCGGCTGTGGTCGACTGTTTGAAGGCACGCCATCACAGATGTATCAGTCACTTATGAAGATTAACTCTCTGCCTGATGACACACTCATTTGCAGCGCTCACGAATACACTTTAGCTAACATTAAGTTCGCATTGAGCATACTTCCGCACGATTCGTTCATAAATGAATATTATCGTAAAGTTAAAGAGTTACGTGTAAAAAAACAAATGACACTACCCGTTATTCTTAAAAATGAGCGTAAGATTAATCTTTTTTTAAGAACTGAAGATATTGATTTAATTAATGAAATAAACAAAGAAACAATATTGCAACAACCAGAAGCGCGTTTTGCATGGTTAAGGTCAAAGAAAGACACGTTCTGATAATTCTTACTTGTCATTCGCTAACTTCGCCGTTATGATCGGTCGTCTTTTAAGCAACTATTGACACACACATGAAGGCAAAAGCGATATTACTCGCCTCTGTCCTGCTTGTGGGGTGCCAGACGTCTCAGAACACTGGCAACGTCCAACAGCACGCACAGAGCCTTTCTGCAGCTGGTCAAGGGGAAGCAGGAAAGTTTACGAGTCAGGCACGATGGATGGACGACGGAACGTCTATCGCGCCAGATCAGGACTTGTGGGCTTTCATTGGCGACGAGCTAAAGATGGGAATTCCGGAAAACAGCCGGATTCGCGAACAGAAACAGAAGTATTTACGCAATAAGAGCTATCTCCACGATGTAACTTTACGGGCAGAGCCGTATATGTACTGGATAGCGGGGCAGGTTAAGAAACGTAACATGCCTATGGAGCTGGTACTACTACCCATAGTGGAGAGCGCTTTTGATCCTCACGCAACGTCTGGCGCCAATGCCGCAGGCATCTGGCAGATCATACCGAGCACAGGGCGCAATTATGGTTTAAAGCAGACCCGTAATTATGACGCGCGTCGCGATGTTGTAGCCTCTACGACCGCCGCGTTAGACATGATGCAGCGTCTGAACAAAATGTTTGACGGCGACTGGCTGTTAACCGTTGCAGCGTATAACAGCGGCGAAGGCCGTGTTATGCGGGCAATTAAAGCAAACAAAGCGCGTGGAAAACCGACGGATTTCTGGTCGCTTTCTTTGCCCAGAGAAACAAAACTCTACGTACCTAAGATGCTGGCATTGAGTGAAATTCTCAAAAACAGCAAACGCTACGGCGTACGTCTGCCAACAACAGATGAAAGCCGAGCGCTGGCACGAGTTCGTTTAAACAGTCCAGTTGAAATGGCCCAGGTTGCGGATATGGCGGGCATGTCTATCAGCAAGCTGAAGACGTTTAATGCCGGTGTAAAAGGGTCTACCTTAGGCGTAAGCGGTCCGCAATATGTTATGGTGCCCAAAAAGCATGCCGAGCAGTTGCGTGAGTCGCTGGCTTCCGGTGAGATTGACGCCGTTCAGTCCCAACTGATCGCCGACAATACGCCGTTGAATAGCCGTAGCTATAAGGTGCGCTCTGGCGATACGCTTTCCGGTATTGCTTCGCGGCTTGGCGTAAGCACGAAGGACTTGCAGCAGTGGAACAACCTGCGTGGTTCGCGCCTGAAAATCGGGCAAAGCCTGACCGTAGGCGCTGGCAGCAGCGCACAACGACTGGCAAACAATAGCGATAGCATTACCTATCGTGTCCGTAAAGGCGATTCGCTTTCCAGTATCGCCAGACGTCACGGGGTAAATATCAAAGATGTGATGCGCTGGAACCATGATACGGATAATCTACAACCGGGCGATCAGCTTACGTTGTTTGTGAAGGACAATAGCACGCCAGACTCCTGATATTGTCCGACGAAAAAGCCAAAAGGCGCCGCTTCCCCCGGCGCCTTTTAAATTGCTATACCGCTTTATGCGCTTCCAGCATGATAGTATCGCTGCTAAACGAGCCGTCATCCTGCAACTCAAAATAACGCTTCACCTCTACCGGGGCACTCGCCTGATATAATCGAATCGCCTCAACCAACGGCGCTGGCGTACGCATCCGCGTTACCCATGAGCGAAACTCCAGCGATAAACGATCGGTTATCACGGTATTCGTTACCAGCATCGCGTTATTGACCATCGTCAGCCATTCGCCACTGGAATAGTTACGGACATGCGACGTGTCGCGTAACGCCTCCACCGTTTGCAGCCAGATATCGCTTACAGGATGTCCAGGCGACATGACATCCATGATAATCAGCACGCCGCCGGGTTTTAATACACGATAAACCTCACGCAATGCCTGACCAACGTCGTGCCAGTGATGCGCGGAATAGCGGCTAATCACCACCTCAAACGATGCATCTTCAAAGGGCAGTTTTTCGGCATAGCCTTGCCGGAGAGTAATATTACTTAAATGTCTTTCTTCCGCCGCTCCAGCGACAACCTCAAGCATGCTGGCGGATAAATCGTATGCCACGACCGAGTTGGCATGTTGCGCAGCGACAAAACTCGCGTGTCCAGCTCCACATCCCATATCCAGTACGTTCGCGTGGGAAAAATCAGACAGCCTTTGCGCCAGCCGCGCTAAGTCACGACCCGATGCGTGAACGGCGCTATGTAAATAGGCGTTCGCCTGTGAACCAAACTGCTTTTCAACATTGTCATGATGGGAATGCGTTGTCATGGTAGTGCCCTTCTGTTATGAGAAAAATAGAGGGCAGCACCCGAAGAGGCCTGCCCCACGGCAGACCTGACGCACCTTTATTGCTCAGGTTTGCCGGGACTGAATTCAACGAGTAGCGGATTGTGATCGGAAGCGCGCGTCACCAGTACGGAGGCTTCATTCACGTTTAACCCACGATAAAAAACAAAATCCAGCGGTCGTCCAAACGCACGACGGCGCTGATCGTCAGTGAAACGCACCTGGCGCAGCGACATCTCACGTGCAAAGCGGTACAACGCATTCATACGTGGGCGGCTCCAGGCATTAAAATCCCCCGCCATAATGACAGGGCCGCTATGGTGCGCAATCTGGTCGCCGATCGGAAGTAACTGCTTACTGTATACGTCCACGCCCAGACTAAAATTTACCGCATGAACATTTACTACCATTAATAAACGGGTATCCGGCAAGGGATATACCGTCACCAGGGCTGATTTCGCCAAACGTAAAATTGGTTCTCTTTCCCGTAAAGGGCAGCAGTAAACAGGATGGGCGGCAGACAGCGTCATGACGCCAGACGGATGCTGAGGTAATACAAAAGCGGGAACCTGGTCGGCGGCAAGATAGTTAGCGGTGGCAAACTGTACCAGCTCAGGCGTCGTCTGCGCCTCCTGCAACAGGACCAGATGCGCATCTTTGCCGTAGTTCTTCAGCACCGATAACCATTCGGCTCGCTGCTGCTTGAATATATTCCACACGAGGATACGGATCCGCTCTTCACTGCTTAGCGGTTCCCCGGCGGGCAATGCCTGGCCAATGCTCGCAAACGACCTTGGCGGCAAAATCCGCTCGGCGGGCTGTCCGGCAACATAGCGCATCGCATAGGTGTTTTTTCGCACTTTTGACTTTCAAACCTCTGTAACGTCAACCAGTCCTCAACCGGACTGGTTCTTCTGTTATAGGGATTTTAGCACTCACTTTCAACGAACAATTGCAGTTTGTTTTGTAAGTAGGCGCTTACATCAATAATTTACTCCAAAGCAATGCGTACAGTTTTATCAAGACGTCCGCTGACCCCCATCAGCAGGAAAGCCACCAGAACAATGAGGGCGCCAATCCACGGCGTCTGCGCCAAACCGTAATGCGCCACCGTTTGCCCGCCAATCACGGAGCCCAGCGCAATACCAATGTTAAACGCCGCAATGTTCAGACCTGACGCCACATCTACCGCATTAGGCGTGAATTGTTCCGCTTTCTGTACCACGTAGACCTGCAAACCCGGTACGTTACCGAAGGCAAAGACCCCCATCACCAGAATGGTAGCCAGCGCGGCATACTGCGTGGAGGCCGTCACCTGGAAGACCATCAGCAGAACAAACAGCGCGGCGAAAATGAATTTCAGCGCAGGAACGGCACCATGCTTATCTGCCAGTTTACCGCCCCAGATATTGCCGATAGCCACAGATACGCCATAACCCAGTAGGATCCAGCTTACTGCTGCCGGGGAGAATCCCGCCAGATCCTGCATCATCGGCGCCAGGAAGGTGAATGCCGTGAATACCCCGCCGTAGCCCAGCGCCGTAACGGCGTAAATCAGCAACAGACGAGGATGAGTCAGTACTTTCACCTGGTCACGAATGCTGGCGGCCGCCCGACCGGGAATATTGGCAGGGATCAGCAGTTGACTGCTCACCAGCGCAATCACGCCTAACAGTGATACCGCAAGGAAGGTCTCACGCCAGCCAAAATGCTGACCGATAAATGTGCCCAGCGGCACGCCCGTGACCAGAGCTACCGTTAAACCACCAAACATAATAGCGATAGCAGAAGCCGCTTTCTCTTTTGGCACCAGACTTGTCGCGATGGTAGAGCCAATCGAGAAGAACACGCCGTGCGCCAGGCCCGTCAGCAGACGGGCGGCGATTAATGTCATATAGCCCGGTGCCTGCCATGCCAGCAAATTCCCCGCCGTAAACAAGACCATCAGCGCGACCAGTAACTGTTTACGCGGCAGGCGTCCGGTCAGCGCGGTTAGCACCGGCGCGCCAATAGCCACACCCAGCGCATAGATTGAAACCAGCATTCCGGCGGAAGGTAACGAGATAGCCAGTTGTTGAGCAATGGTCGGCACCAGGCCGACAATCACAAACTCAGTCGTACCGATAGCGAAAGCACTTATTGTCAGTGCAAATAAAGCGAGAGGCATACATAACTCCATAACAGCAGTAATCAGATGACACGCAGTATGCCTGGATGTTTTAATGACAAAAATAGCCAAAATATCAATTTAATTTTGCTTCAGGAGCAAAAATGAAAGCCACCTCCGAAGAACTCGCAATTTTTGTCGCTGTCGTGGAAAGCGGCAGCTTCAGCCGGGCGGCAGAGCAGCTTGGACAGGCCAATTCCGCTGTCAGCCGGGCAGTTAAAAAGCTGGAGATGAAGCTCGGCGTCAGTCTGCTTAATCGTACGACCCGACAGCTGAGCCTGACTGAAGAAGGAGAGCGATACTTCAGGCGCGTGCAGCAGATACTGCAAGAAATGGCCGCCGCAGAAACGGAAATCATGGAGTCGCGTAATACCCCGCGCGGCTTACTGCGTATCGATGCGGCAACGCCGGTAATGCTGCATTTCCTGATGCCGCTGATTAAACCTTTTCGTGAACGGTATCCGGAAATAACGTTGTCTCTTGTCTCCTCAGAAACGTTCATCAATCTTATTGAACGAAAAGTGGATGTTGCGATACGCGCAGGCACGTTGACAGATTCAAGTCTGCGCGCGCGTCCGTTATTTACCAGCTATCGTAAGATTATCGCCTCACCGGATTATATTGCCCGTTTTGGCAAGCCTGAGAGCGTTGAAGAGTTAAAACAGCATCTGTGCCTGGGGTTCTCAGAACCCATCTCGCTCAATACCTGGCCGATAGCCTGTAGTGACGGACAGCTCCATGAGATCGAATGTGGGATTTCGTCCAACAGCGGGGAAACGTTAAAACAACTTTGCCTGAGCGGTAACGGCATTGCATGTCTTTCAGATTATATGATTGATAAAGAGATCGCCCGGGGAGAACTGGTGGAACTGCTGGCCGATAAACGTCTGCCGGTAGAAATGCCTTTCAGCGCCGTTTACTACAGCGATCGCGCCGTCAGCACACGTATTCGGGCATTTATCGACTTTTTGAGCGAATATATAAGAACAGCTCCCGCAGGAGCTGTGAAAGAGGGGTAAAGGTACAAAGGATCGGGTAATTAATCCCTGGCAGGAGCCAGTCCTTCCGGGCTAACCAGACGATCGTTGCAATCCAGTGCCGCGATCGCACTTTTATCTTCGGCATCCAGATGCAGATCCTGCGCCAGCAGGTTGCTTGCCAGATTTTCACGCCTGGTGGATGAAGGGATCACGGAGTAACCTTCACCCATTGCCCATGCCAGAATAACCTGCGCCGGGGTCGCATTATGTTTAGCCGCAATGCGCGCAATCACTTCATCTTTCAGCGCTTTACCGTATGCCAGCGTCATGTAAGAGGTGATGTGGATACCGTGCGCTTTCGCCCAGTCAACCACCTTACGATTCTGCAGATACGGAGATAGCTCAATCTGGTTGGTGGCTATATGGTCTGCGCCCACCGCGGCAATAGCCTTTTCCATCAACGGAATGGTGAAGTTTGAAATGCCAATTTCGCGAGTCAGGCCTTGTTTTTTAGCTTCCAGCAATGCCTGCATAAATTCTTCGACAGACACGGCATCACCCGGAGATGGCCAGTGGATCAGCGTCAGATCGACATAATCGGTACGCAGTTTTTTCAGGCTCTCTTTCAGGCTTGGGATTAGCTTGTCTTTGCTAAGGTTTTCAATCCAGATCTTGGTGGTGATGTACAGCTCATTACGCGGTACGCCGCTCTCAGCAATCGCCTGTCCAACAGCCGCTTCATTATCATAGATTTGCGCAGTGTCGACAGCACGGTAGCCCAGTTCAAGCGCCGTTTTCACAGAAGCGATAACCACGTCGTCTTTCAGGCGAAAAGTACCTAAACCGAATGCAGGGATAGTCATAGAATTCCTCTTTTTAATCACTATGTTCGTTAACTGAGGGGATTATGACCTTCAGCGCTTTGTAGAAAAAGAGCGAGAAATGCAGAGGATTTTTGCGAATTGAGCAATAATTAAATGATATGCAAAGAAAAAGCCCTGAGCTAATGCTCAGGGCTCTTAATAAGTGGCGGAACGGACGGGACTCGAACCCGCGACCCCCTGCGTGACAGGCAGGTATTCTAACCAACTGAACTACCGCTCCACCGAATTTCTTTGTCACAACCCGGATTTTCATCCCGGTTTACTGCAATTTGATGCCTGGCAGTTTATGAATCACTTCGTGATTCACCCTTCGGGCCGTTGCTTCGCAACGTTCAAAAGCTTTCGCTTTTGTCCTACTCTCTGTCGAGTAGTGAACTGCCCCGAAAGTTAATGCCATACTTCTAATTTGATGCCTGGCAGTTCCCTACTCTCGCATGGGGAGACCCCACACTACCATCGGCGCTACAGCGTTTCACTTCTGAGTTCGGCATGGGGTCAGGTGGGACCACCGCGCTAGTGCCGCCAGGCAAATTCTTTGTGCTCTGTACGCAATTCTTTATCGCATCAGCGGCGTTGCCTGCGCTCGTAAACTCAGTCACATACTTCTGTATGCTCCTTCCTTTCCTTCGCTTGCCGCCTTGCTGCTGCGCAAATTATTGCGTACTCAACTCTGAATCACTGCTGAAAATCGTCTTCTCATCCGCCAAAACATCTTCGGCGTTGTAAGGTTAAGCCTCACGGTTCATTAGTACCGGTTAGCTCAACGCATCGCTGCGCTTACACACCCGGCCTATCAACGTCGTCGTCTTCAACGTTCCTTCAGGAGACCTAAAGTCTCAGGGAGAACTCATCTCGGGGCAAGTTTCGTGCTTAGATGCTTTCAGCACTTATCTCTTCCGCATTTAGCTACCGGGCAGTGCCATTGGCATGACAACCCGAACACCAGTGATGCGTCCACTCCGGTCCTCTCGTACTAGGAGCAGCCCCCCTCAGTTCTCCAGCGCCCACGGCAGATAGGGACCGAACTGTCTCACGACGTTCTAAACCCAGCTCGCGTACCACTTTAAATGGCGAACAGCCATACCCTTGGGACCTACTTCAGCCCCAGGATGTGATGAGCCGACATCGAGGTGCCAAACACCGCCGTCGATATGAACTCTTGGGCGGTATCAGCCTGTTATCCCCGGAGTACCTTTTATCCGTTGAGCGATGGCCCTTCCATTCAGAACCACCGGATCACTATGACCTGCTTTCGCACCTGCTCGCGCCGTCACGCTCGCAGTCAAGCTGGCTTATGCCATTGCACTAACCTCCTGATGTCCGACCAGGATTAGCCAACCTTCGTGCTCCTCCGTTACTCTTTAGGAGGAGACCGCCCCAGTCAAACTACCCACCAGACACTGTCCGCAACCCGGGTAACGGGTCCACGTTAGAACATCAAACATTAAAGGGTGGTATTTCAAGGTCGGCTCCATGCAGACTGGCGTCCACACTTCAAAGCCTCCCACCTATCCTACACATCAAGGCTCAATGTTCAGTGTCAAGCTATAGTAAAGGTTCACGGGGTCTTTCCGTCTTGCCGCGGGTACACTGCATCTTCACAGCGAGTTCAATTTCACTGAGTCTCGGGTGGAGACAGCCTGGCCATCATTACGCCATTCGTGCAGGTCGGAACTTACCCGACAAGGAATTTCGCTACCTTAGGACCGTTATAGTTACGGCCGCCGTTTACCGGGGCTTCGATCAGGAGCTTCGCTTGCGCTGACCCCATCAATTAACCTTCCGGCACCGGGCAGGCGTCACACCGTATACGTCCACTTTCGTGTTTGCACAGTGCTGTGTTTTTAATAAACAGTTGCAGCCAGCTGGTATCTTCGACTGACTTCAGCTCCGTGAGTAAATCACTTCACCTACGTGTCAGCGTGCCTTCTCCCGAAGTTACGGCACCATTTTGCCTAGTTCCTTCACCCGAGTTCTCTCAAGCGCCTTGGTATTCTCTACCTGACCACCTGTGTCGGTTTGGGGTACGATTTGATGTTACCTGATGCTTAGAGGCTTTTCCTGGAAGCAGGGCATTTGTTACTTCAGCACCGTAGTGCCTCGTCATCACGCCTCAGTGTTAAAGTGAACCGGATTTACCTGGAACACACACCTACACGCTTAAACCGGGACAACCGTCGCCCGGCCAACATAGCCTTCTCCGTCCCCCCTTCGCAGTAACACCAAGTACGGGAATATTAACCCGTTTCCCATCGACTACGCCTTTCGGCCTCGCCTTAGGGGTCGACTCACCCTGCCCCGATTAACGTTGGACAGGAACCCTTGGTCTTCCGGCGAGCGGGCTTTTCACCCGCTTTATCGTTACTTATGTCAGCATTCGCACTTCTGATACCTCCAGCAACCCTCACAGGCCACCTTCACAGGCTTACAGAACGCTCCCCTACCCAACGAACGTATCCTTAAACCGACTCGACTTTGTATACGCTTTGACGTCGCTTCGCTCCGTCAATCGTAACCCGCTGAATCGCTTTAAGTGATACGTTCGCTGCCGCAGCTTCGGTGCATGGTTTAGCCCCGTTACATCTTCCGCGCAGGCCGACTCGACCAGTGAGCTATTACGCTTTCTTTAAATGATGGCTGCTTCTAAGCCAACATCCTGGCTGTCTGGGCCTTCCCACATCGTTTCCCACTTAACCATGACTTTGGGACCTTAGCTGGCGGTCTGGGTTGTTTCCCTCTTCACGACGGACGTTAGCACCCGCCGTGTGTCTCCCGTGATAACATTCTCCGGTATTCGCAGTTTGCATCGGGTTGGTAAGCCGGGATGGCCCCCTAGCCGAAACAGTGCTCTACCCCCGGAGATGAATTCACGAGGCGCTACCTAAATAGCTTTCGGGGAGAACCAGCTATCTCCCGGTTTGATTGGCCTTTCACCCCCAGCCACAGGTCATCCGCTAATTTTTCAACATTAGTCGGTTCGGTCCTCCAGTTAGTGTTACCCAACCTTCAACCTGCCCATGGCTAGATCACCGGGTTTCGGGTCTATACCCTGCAACTTAACGCCCGGTTAAGACTCGGTTTCCCTCCGGCTCCCCTATTCGGTTAACCTTGCTACAGAATATAAGTCGCTGACCCATTATACAAAAGGTACGCAGTCACCCCACCACTAAGCCCCCTCTGCTTCTTTTGCGGTTGAACGTCGCTTTCGCTCCGTTAACCGTATCCTCAGCAAAGGATGCGTATGTGGAGTTCACCACTGGCTTAGTGGTGGGGCTCCCACTGCTTGTACGTACACGGTTTCAGGTTCTTTTTCACTCCCCTCGCCGGGGTTCTTTTCGCCTTTCCCTCACGGTACTGGTTCACTATCGGTCAGTCAGGAGTATTTAGCCTTGGAGGATGGTCCCCCCATATTCAGACAGGATACCACGTGTCCCGCCCTACTCATCGAGCTCACAGCACATACGCTTTTGTGTACGGGGCTGTCACCCTGTATCGCGCGCCTTTCCAGACGCTTCCACTAACACACATGCTGATTCAGGCTCTGGGCTCCTCCCCGTTCGCTCGCCGCTACTGGGGGAATCTCGGTTGATTTCTTTTCCTCGGGGTACTTAGATGTTTCAGTTCCCCCGGTTCGCCTCATTAACCTATGGATTCAGTTAATGATAGTGTGACGAGTCACACTGGGTTTCCCCATTCGGGTATCGCCGGTTATAACGGTTCATATCACCTTACCGGCGCTTATCGCAGATTAGCACGCCCTTCATCGCCTCTGACTGCCAGGGCATCCACCGTGTACGCTTAGTCGCTTAACCTCACAACCCGAAGATGTTTCTTTCGATTCATCATCGTGTTGCGAAAATTTGAGAGACTCACGAACAACTTTCGTTGTTCTGTGTTTCAATTTTCAGCTTGATCCAGATTTTTAAAGAGCAAAACTTCGCAGTGAGCCCTTTCAGGTACACTCTGAAGTATTTTTTCGTAAACACTCACGATATGGTGGAGCTATGCGGGATCGAACCGCAGACCTCCTGCGTGCAAAGCAGGCGCTCTCCCAGCTGAGCTATAGCCCCATCGTGTAGTCAGAACCTCTTTACCGATAATTTTTCCTGAGACAAGGCGTGGAATAACGAAGCATACATCAGTATGTGAGTTATTTCACAACGCAGTATTCAGGGAAAATTTGGTAGGCCTGAGTGGACTTGAACCACCGACCTCACCCTTATCAGGGGTGCGCTCTAACCACCTGAGCTACAAGCCTGTAGAGGTTTTACTGCTCGTTTTTCATCAGACAATCTGTGTGAGCACTGCAAAGTACGCTTCTTTAAGGTAAGGAGGTGATCCAACCGCAGGTTCCCCTACGGTTACCTTGTTACGACTTCACCCCAGTCATGAATCACAAAGTGGTAAGCGCCCTCCCGAAGGTTAAGCTACCTACTTCTTTTGCAACCCACTCCCATGGTGTGACGGGCGGTGTGTACAAGGCCCGGGAACGTATTCACCGTGGCATTCTGATCCACGATTACTAGCGATTCCGACTTCATGGAGTCGAGTTGCAGACTCCAATCCGGACTACGACGCACTTTATGAGGTCCGCTTGCTCTCGCGAGGTCGCTTCTCTTTGTATGCGCCATTGTAGCACGTGTGTAGCCCTGGTCGTAAGGGCCATGATGACTTGACGTCATCCCCACCTTCCTCCAGTTTATCACTGGCAGTCTCCTTTGAGTTCCCGACCTAATCGCTGGCAACAAAGGATAAGGGTTGCGCTCGTTGCGGGACTTAACCCAACATTTCACAACACGAGCTGACGACAGCCATGCAGCACCTGTCTCACAGTTCCCGAAGGCACAAATCCATCTCTGGATTCTTCTGTGGATGTCAAGACCAGGTAAGGTTCTTCGCGTTGCATCGAATTAAACCACATGCTCCACCGCTTGTGCGGGCCCCCGTCAATTCATTTGAGTTTTAACCTTGCGGCCGTACTCCCCAGGCGGTCTACTTAACGCGTTAGCTCCGGAAGCCACGCCTCAAGGGCACAACCTCCAAGTAGACATCGTTTACGGCGTGGACTACCAGGGTATCTAATCCTGTTTGCTCCCCACGCTTTCGCACCTGAGCGTCAGTCTTTGTCCAGGGGGCCGCCTTCGCCACCGGTATTCCTCCAGATCTCTACGCATTTCACCGCTACACCTGGAATTCTACCCCCCTCTACAAGACTCAAGCCTGCCAGTTTCGAATGCAGTTCCCAGGTTGAGCCCGGGGATTTCACATCCGACTTGACAGACCGCCTGCGTGCGCTTTACGCCCAGTAATTCCGATTAACGCTTGCACCCTCCGTATTACCGCGGCTGCTGGCACGGAGTTAGCCGGTGCTTCTTCTGCGGGTAACGTCAATTGCTGCGGTTATTAACCACAACACCTTCCTCCCCGCTGAAAGTACTTTACAACCCGAAGGCCTTCTTCATACACGCGGCATGGCTGCATCAGGCTTGCGCCCATTGTGCAATATTCCCCACTGCTGCCTCCCGTAGGAGTCTGGACCGTGTCTCAGTTCCAGTGTGGCTGGTCATCCTCTCAGACCAGCTAGGGATCGTCGCCTTGGTGAGCCGTTACCTCACCAACAAGCTAATCCCATCTGGGCACATCTGATGGCAAGAGGCCCGAAGGTCCCCCTCTTTGGTCTTGCGACGTTATGCGGTATTAGCCACCGTTTCCAGTAGTTATCCCCCTCCATCAGGCAGTTTCCCAGACATTACTCACCCGTCCGCCACTCGTCAGCAAAGCAGCAAGCTGCTTCCTGTTACCGTTCGACTTGCATGTGTTAGGCCTGCCGCCAGCGTTCAATCTGAGCCATGATCAAACTCTTCAATTTAAAAGTTTGATGCTCAAAGAATTAAACTTCGCAATGAATTACGTGTTCACTCTTGAGACTTGGTATTCATTTTTCGTCCGAGGACGTTAAGAATCCGTATCTTCGAGTGCCCACACAGATTGTCTGATAAATTGTTAAAGAGCAGGTGCGGCGCGGCTTTCAGCTCACCGTCGCGAGGTGGCGTATATTACGCTTTCCTCTTTCAGAGTCAACCCTGAATTTCAGGATTTTTCTCTTCAACCGACCGGCTGTTTGTGTGAAGTGATTCACATCCGCCGTGTCGATGGAGGCGCATTATAGGGAGTCGGTTCAGGAAGACAAGCGGAAAAATGCATTTTTGTTTTAACCGCTCATCTTTTATCCATAACGCTTATTTTTGCTGCTTTTTTATCGCTGATGGCAGGTCAGCAAGGCTGTTTAACACCCAGTCCGCCGCGTTTTCTGCTTCTGCCGTGACCGGTTTGCCCGTACGCACCAGCACTTTTGTCCCGACATTTGCCGCCGCTGCCGCCTGCATATCTTCCAGCTTGTCTCCCACCATATAAGAAGCCGCCATATCGATATGCAGAAAATCACGCGCCGAGATAAGCATTCCTGGATGCGGCTTGCGGCAATCACATACCTGACGGAACTCTTCTATGCTGCCCTGCGGATGGTGAGGACAATAATAGATGCCGTCCAAATCAACATCGCGATCCGCCAACGACCAGTCCATCCATTCGGTTAACGTTTCAAACTGCGCCTCAGTGAATTTGCCGCGCGCGATTCCGGACTGGTTCGTCACCACCACCAACGCATAGCCCATTTTTTTTAGCTCGCGCATCGCGTCAATAACGCCGTCTATAAACTCAAATGCATCGATTTCATGTACGTAGCCGTGATCCACATTAATGGTGCCGTCACGGTCGAGAAAAATTGCGGGTACAAACTTTGCCACCTTTTATAGCTCCTGAGTAAAGCAAGTGGCGCTAGTATCGCATGTTTCAGCAGGCAAGAAAGTGCTCATCGTATAAAGCCTGATTGATTTAGACGTCTGGATGCCTTAACATCCATTCTGTTGACGGCGTTGACCGTATTAGGCAGACGAAAATGCCTCCGCTCATTTCATTACGATAATAAAGAATCAATGATTAAACTTTCGAATATTACCAAAGTGTTCCAGCAGGGGACGCGCACCATTCAGGCGCTAAATAATGTCAGCCTGCACGTTCCTGCCGGGCAGATTTATGGCGTCATTGGCGCCTCCGGCGCCGGTAAAAGTACGCTTATCCGCTGCGTTAACTTACTTGAACGTCCAACCGAAGGTAGCGTTCAGGTCGGCGGTCAGGAGCTGACAACGCTTTCAGAGTCTGAGTTGACCAAAGCTCGCCGTCAAATCGGCATGATTTTCCAACATTTTAACCTGCTCTCTTCCCGTACCGTGTTTGGCAACGTCGCGTTGCCGCTGGAACTGGATAACACACCAAAGGAAGAGATCAAACGCCGTGTCACAGAGCTGCTGGATTTAGTCGGTCTTGGCGACAAGCACGACAGCTATCCGGCAAATCTTTCCGGCGGTCAGAAACAGCGTGTCGCGATTGCCCGCGCGTTAGCCAGTAATCCAAAAGTGTTGCTGTGCGATGAAGCCACCAGCGCGCTTGATCCCGCGACGACCCGTTCGATTCTGGAATTGCTGAAAGATATCAACCGTCGTCTGGGGTTGACGATTCTGCTTATCACTCATGAAATGGATGTCGTAAAACGTATCTGCGACTGCGTTGCCGTTATCAGTAATGGCGAGCTTATTGAGCAAGATACGGTCAGCGAAGTCTTCTCGCACCCTAAAACGCCGCTGGCGCAGAAGTTTATTCAGTCCACTCTGCACCTGGACATTCCGGAAGATTACCAGGCGCGTTTGAAAGCGTCGCCGGAAACTGACAGCGTGCCGATGCTGCGCATGGAGTTCACCGGGCAGTCTGTGGATGCCCCGCTGCTTTCTGAAACCGCGCGTCGTTTCAATGTGAACAATAATATTATCAGCGCGCAGATGGATTACGCGGGCGGTGTGAAGTTCGGCATTATGCTAACGGAAATGCACGGCACACAAGAAGAGACGCAAGCCGCAATTGCCTGGCTGCAGGATCACCATGTGAAAGTAGAGGTACTGGGTTATGTCTGAGGCAATGATGTGGTTACTGGTTCGTGGCGTCTGGGAAACGCTGGCGATGACCTTTGTCTCCGGTTTCTTCGGTTTCGTGATTGGCCTGCCGGTTGGCGTATTGCTGTATGTTACGCGCCCGGGGCAGATTATGGAGAACGCCAGACTGTATCGCTCCCTCTCCGCGGTGGTCAATATTTTCCGCTCGATTCCCTTTATCATCCTGCTGGTGTGGATGATTCCTTTTACCCGAATAATTGTCGGCACCTCCATTGGTTTGCAGGCTGCAATTGTACCGCTGACCGTCGGCGCCGCGCCTTTTATCGCCCGTATGGTGGAAAATGCGTTGTTAGAGATCCCTGCCGGGCTGATTGAAGCCTCGCGAGCGATGGGCGCCACGCCGCTGCAAATTGTACGTAAAATCCTTTTACCGGAAGCGCTGCCTGGTCTGGTGAATGCGGCAACCATTACACTGATCACCCTGGTCGGTTACTCCGCAATGGGCGGTGCCGTCGGCGCTGGCGGCCTCGGTCAAATCGGCTATCAGTACGGTTATATTGGATACAATGCTACCGTGATGAATACGGTGCTGGTATTACTTGTCGTTCTGGTTTATTTAATTCAGTTATCCGGCGATCGCATCGTCAGGGCTGTCACGCATAAGTAACGTTAAACACAACACAAATACTCATTAAGGAAATAAGCATGGCGTTCAAATTCAAAACCTTTGCGGCAGTGGGTGCTCTGATTGGTTCTCTGGCACTTGCGGGTTGCGGTCAGGATGAAAAAGATCCAAATCATATTAAAGTCGGCGTAATCGTTGGCGCAGAGCAGCAAGTTGCCGAAGTCGCGCAGAAAGTCGCGAAAGAAAAATACGGCCTGGACGTGGAATTGGTGACCTTTAATGATTATGTTCTGCCTAATGAAGCGCTGAGCAAAGGCGACATCGATGCCAATGCCTTCCAGCACAAACCGTATCTGGATCAGCAAATCAAAGATCGAGGCTACAAACTGGTTTCCGTTGGTAAGACTTTTGTCTATCCCATTGCAGGATATTCCAAAAAAATCAAATCTCTGGATGAGCTCAAGGACGGTTCCCAGGTCGCTGTGCCTAACGACCCGACCAACCTTGGTCGTTCCCTGTTGCTGCTGCAAAAAGTAGGGCTGATTAAACTGAAAGACGGCGTCGGTCTGCTTCCTACCTCGCTGGATATCGTCGAAAACCCGAAAAATCTGAAAATTGTTGAGCTGGAAGCGCCGCAGTTGCCGCGTTCGCTGGATGACGCGCAGATCGCGTTAGCAGTCATCAATACGACATACGCCAGCCAGATTGGCCTGACGCCAGCGAAAGACGGTATCTTCGTTGAAGATAAAGATTCTCCGTACGTTAACCTTATCGTGACGCGTGAAGATAACAAAGACGCCGAGAATGTGAAAAAATTCGTTCAGGCTTATCAGTCTGATGAAGTGTACGAAGCCGCAAATAAAGTTTTTAATGGCGGTGCGGTGAAAGGCTGGTAAGTTTTAGGCTGATTCCACAATCTGTAATATTATTCAGGACGGGCTATTGCCCGTCTTGTCATTTATGCAAGCTCCTGATTCAATATCTGGCAATTAGAACATTCATTGAGGAAATATTATGCGTGCTTTACCGATCTGTTTATTGGCACTCATGCTGGGCGGTTGTTCCATGCTAAGCAGATCCCCTGTTGAACCCGTTCAAAGCACCGCAACCCCGCCAAAAGCGGAGCCGGAGAAACCTAAAGCGCCGCGTGCCGCTCCCGTCAGGATTTACACCAATGCTGAAGACTTAGTCGGTAAACCTTTCCGCGATCTTGGCGAGGTTAGCGGCGAATCCTGCCAGGCGACAAATCAAGACTCTCCGCCTAACATTCCAACTGCGCGCAAGCGTATGCAGATTAATGCATCTAAAATGAAAGCCAACGCCGTCCTGCTGCACAGCTGTGAAATTACCAGCGGCACGCCAGGCTGCTATCGTCAGGCGGTTTGTATCGGGTCCGCCCTGAATATTTCGGCGAAATGAGCAGCTTTCAGTTTGAACAAATCGGCGTTATTCGCTCCCCCTATAAAGAAAAATTCGCCGTTCCGCGCCAGCCTGGTCTGGTCAAAAGCGCCTGCGGCGAACTGCATCTGATAGCGCCTTACAACCAGGCCGATGCCGTTCGCGGCCTGGAAGCTTTCAGCCATTTGTGGGTGCTTTTCGTTTTTCATCAGACGATGGACGGCGGCTGGCGGCCGACAGTTCGTCCGCCCCGTCTTGGCGGTAACGCCAGAATGGGCGTTTTTGCCACGCGCTCCACGTTCCGCCCCAATCCGATTGGCATGTCGCTCGTTGCGCTAAAAGGTATCGAGTGCCGGAAAGAGAGCGTAATTCTGAAATTAGGCAGTCTGGATCTGGTGGATGGCACGCCGGTGGTGGATATTAAACCGTATTTACCGTTTGCCGAGGCCTTACCGGACGCCGCCGCCAGCTATGCGCAACAGGCGCCGATAGCTGAAATGCCCGTGAGTTTTACCGCTGAGGTGGCTCAACAGCTTACGACGCTGGAAAGGCGTTATCCGCAGCTACGGACATTTATTTGCGATGTGCTGGCGCAAGATCCTCGCCCGGCTTATCGTAAGGGTGAAGAGACGGGCAAAACCTATGCCGTCTGGCTGCATGATTTTAACGTGCGCTGGCGTGTGGTTAACACCGGATTTGAAGTGTTTGCGCTGGAACCACGGTAATTTCACGCCCTTCTCTTTTGACATCTCTTGCACGCTGGTAAACTAAATCACTTTTTTTGTATCAGGCTCACATTGAGCCTGTTCGATCGTTCAACTGGAACCGTAACAACATGCGTACTAGCCAATACCTGCTCTCCACTCTGAAGGAGACACCTGCCGACGCCGAGGTTATCAGCCACCAGCTGATGCTGCGCGCCGGGATGATCCGCAAGCTCGCCTCCGGGTTATATACCTGGCTGCCGACCGGCCTGCGCGTCCTGAAAAAAGTCGAAAACATCGTGCGTGAAGAGATGAACAACGCCGGTGCTATCGAGGTGTCGATGCCAGTCGTTCAGCCAGCCGACCTGTGGCAAGAGAGTGGTCGTTGGGAACAGTACGGTCCGGAACTGCTGCGTTTTGTCGACCGTGGCGAGCGTCCGTTCGTACTCGGCCCGACCCACGAAGAAGTTATCACCGATCTGGTGCGTAATGAACTCAGCTCTTATAAGCAGTTGCCGCTGAACTTCTTCCAAATCCAGACCAAATTCCGTGATGAAGTGCGTCCGCGCTTTGGCGTGATGCGTTCGCGCGAATTCCTGATGAAAGATGCTTACTCTTTCCACACCTCTCAGGAGTCGTTGCAGGAAACCTATGACGCCATGTACGCCGCGTATAGCCGTATCTTCAGCCGTATGGGGCTGGATTTCCGCGCGGTACAGGCCGATACCGGTTCTATCGGCGGCAACGCCTCGCATGAATTCCAGGTGCTGGCGCAAAGCGGCGAAGACGATATCGTTTTCTCTGATGTTTCTGATTACGCGGCTAACATTGAACTGGCAGAAGCTATCGCGCCGCAAACGCCGCGCGCAGCGGCGACGCAGGAAATGACTCTGGTCGATACACCAAATGCCAAAACCATCGCGGAGCTGGTGGAACAATTCAACCTGCCAATTGAAAAAACGGTAAAAACGCTGCTGGTGAAAGCGGTGAAAGACAGCAAGTCTCCGCTGGTGGCTCTGCTGGTTCGCGGCGATCATGAACTGAATGAAGTTAAAGCGGAAAAACTGCCGCACGTTGCCAGCCCGCTGACCTTCGCTACCGAAGAAGAGATTCGCGCCGTAATTAATGCCGGCCCTGGCTCCCTCGGCCCGGTCAATATGCCGATTCCGGTCATCATCGATCGTACCGTTGCCGCCATGAGCGATTTTGCCGCTGGCGCCAACATCGACGGTAAACACTACTTTGGTATTAACTGGGATCGCGATGTGGCGACGCCTGTTGTTGCCGACATCCGTAACGTAGTCGCCGGCGATCCGAGTCCGGATGGTCAGGGAACGTTGCTTATCAAACGCGGTATCGAAGTGGGTCACATCTTCCAGTTAGGTACCAAGTACTCAGAAGCGCTGAAAGCCTCCGTTCAGGGTGAAGATGGCCGTAACCAGATCCTGACAATGGGCTGCTACGGTATCGGCGTAACACGTGTCGTTGCCGCGGCTATCGAGCAGAACTTTGACGAGCGCGGCATTGTATGGCCTGACGCCATTGCGCCTTTCCAGGTCGCTATTCTGCCGATGAATATGCACAAATCCTTCCGTGTGCAGGAGCTGGCGGAAAAGCTGTACAGCGAATTGCGCGCGCAGGGCATTGAAGTGCTGATGGACGACCGTAAAGAGCGCCCGGGCGTGATGTTTGCCGATATGGAGCTGATTGGTATTCCACATACTATCGTGATTGGCGATCGCAACCTGGATAACGACGATATTGAGTATAAATACCGTCGTAGCGGTGAAAAATCGCTGATTAAAACCGGCGATATCGTTGATTATCTGGTCAAGGCGATTAAAGGCTAAACGACATTTTGTTGGGATTGCCCGGCGCCATCCGGCAGATATGTAAAGGCCTCGCACCCTGCGAGGCCTTTTATTAGTGAGTGCAATCTTTACCCGGCGCAAACTTCACATTTTTATCAGCTATTAGCGTTTTTACCGGCTCGCCCGTGTCCGGATTCGCGGCTAACACAAAATGCCCTTCTACCGTCAGCAGCACCGGTTTTTCCGCTTCACCTTTCGCCGCCAGATAGCCGCGCTCAAGCTGGGCGTTACTGGCGACCGGCAGCCGTTTTCCGGTCGCGCAATCGGTAAAGGTCGCCGCATCGGCCCTGTATACATACATACCACGCAGCGGCATTGGCGTTACCGGCAGGCTGGCGGTAACAGGCACAAGCGTATAATTAAGCTGCGAAGCCACCGGATTGCCTTCTCTGTCGAGCATCTCCAGCTCATTGCCTTTCGCGCGATAATACGATTTCTCGCCATTGCTGTCGGTTAACACCAGTTTATCCGCCGTCCGCGCCCAGGTACCGTATGACGCAAAAGAGGAAGGTTCTTCGCGCACGCCCTGATAGCGCTCGTTCATCACCCATGTGCCGTCTTTTTCCAGAAACAGTGACGTTTCAATACCTTCACAATCCGCACAGGGCAGCACGCCGCGCCAGCTTTGCTGCATGGGTTTTAATTCCGCCGCCTGCGCAGGTTGCAGGGCGTCAACTTCCGCACGGTTATTACACCCTATCAATGCAAATAGCGTACAGGCTGCCGCTACTGACAATATTGCTGTTCTCACCATAAAATCCTTATGAAATTGCTATTCCTGCCCGTCAATCCAGTGGACGACGAACTTTGCCGCGAAGCGCCTTTACAGAAGATTTTTGCGCCTTTGAGGATAAGCGGCGCTCTTTCGAGGCACGCGTCGGACGGGTTGCGCGACGGCTTTTCTGCTCCGCGGTTAATTCTTTTATGACGGCAACCAGCCTGGCGATAGCCGCTTCCCGGTTGAGCTCCTGGCTCCGGAACTCCTGCGCCTTAATGATAATGACGCCATCATCGCTTATCAGATGGTGGCTGGCCGTCAGCAAACGCTGTTTATAATACTCTGGCAGGCCAGAGGCCCGAATGTCAAAGCGCAAATGAATCGCGCTAGAGGTCTTATTTACGTGCTGACCACCCGCGCCCTGCGCGCGAATGGCCGTAATTTCCAGCTCATTATCGGCTATGGAGACCGTCCGGGAGATGGCAATCATGAGGGCTGTTGCCAGGCGGTTAGCTGTATTTCCAGATTATTCCGAGCATCAGAAAGCCAGATTGCGCCGTCCTGAATCGTCGCCTGTAGCGTCATGGTACGATCGGCAAATTCACTGAGCTGCGCCAGCTGCCCGTCATCCAGATACCAGACGGACAGGTTAGCGAACTGCGCACACTTGCTTTGATGCTGCTGCCACCAGATTTGCGCCGCCCGGGAGTTATAAGCAAAGAGCGCGACGTCGCTCGCCTGAGTACAGGCTTTCTTAATACGGCGCTCATCCGGCAGCCCCAGCTCTATCCAAAGATCGATGCCCAGATGATCGTTGCGCAGCCAGGCCTCCGGCTCATCTTCCGCGCTGAGCCCGCGTGTAAACTGCAACCGTTCATCAGCATATTTTATCCATGCCAACAGGCGCAGCATCATGCGCTCCTGCGTTTCAGAAGGGTGACGCGCCAGCGTCAATGCCGCATCCAGAAACCGGTTGCGATCAAGGTCAGCCACATTGACGACGGCTTTATAAATTGTCGCTTTAAGCGCCATGAGAAAACTCCTTTCGAATCAGGCGCCCATTGTAGCGAAAACCGCGCTAAAAGGCTGTTAACGAATCTTTTATCTACTCGCGTCAGGCGCTGATATTGCGCAAATGAGTATGGTATAGTCACCTTGCTAAACAAGATTTAACTTCGTAGGCTTAGACTTGCATCCACGGTTAAGTCAGAATGCTGACAGGAGGGCATGTGGAAAAATATTGTGAGTTAGTACGCAAGCGGTATGCGGAAATCGCCAGCGGAGACTTAGGGTATGTCCCGGATGCGCTGGGTTGTGTATTGAAAGTGCTTAATGAAGTGGCGGCAGATAGCGCCCTTTCAGAGTCGGTCAGGGAAAAGGCAGCTTATGCTGCCGCGAACTTACTGGTGAGCGATTATGTCAATGAATGAAACGTATCAACCCATTAATTGCGATGACTACGATAGTCTTGAGCTTGCCTGCATGCATCATTTAATACTGACGCTAACGTTAAAAGATGGCGAGGTTTTGCAGGCAAAAGCGAACGATTTGATCTTACGTAAAAATGTAGAATATCTGCTTGCCGAGGTTTCCGGCGAGTCTTGTGAGCTTCGTCTCGATAAAATCGCCAGTTTCAGCCACCCGGAAATTGGTACCGTGGTAGTTAGCGAATCCTGAGTATTTTGTTGCCGGATGGTGGTGCAAGCACCTTATCCGGCCTACGTTCCATGCGATACGTAGGCCTGATAAGCGCAGCGCCATCAGGCATGCCAAACCAGACTCACCCCTTCTTTATCTTCTGCTGCTCCCTCACGCGTCACAAAAACACCCGCAGCCGCAATCAGCGTTTCGCCGTAAAACAACAGCGGCGTGGTGTCTCGTCGCCAGGGCGGGATCCCCTGCTCCTGCCAGATTTTCTTTAATTTACGTCCGCCGTGACGTCCCACAATGTGTAGCAACCCTGGCGCTTTAAACCGAATGCTGACGGATTCTTCCTCTCGCGGTCGGCGCAGTTCGCCGCCAGGAACGAGCTGTACCGTCCCTAAGCCGGCAGGCAGCGCCAGCGGTGTTTGCCAGACGGGCCAGGCGACCGTCGTTTCGTGTTGTCCGGCCACGGATTTAATCCACCACAGTTGCGACTGATAACGGCGAATCTCGTGATCGCCAAAGCGTAAACAGGGAGAGGCATCGTCGCGCGCCAGCGCCACCTCCTGCCAGATACGTTCCAGCGCGTCGCGAGAGGGCATCGGCGCATTACGCATCGCCAGCCAGCGACGCAAAATCGCCGCCCGCCGCACATCGCTCATCGACATTAATGGAGAGAGCCGCAATGTTCCCTCCGTCGTGATACAGTCCGTAAGATCGCTGGCCAGAAGCTCGTCCAGCAGCCTTTCTTGCTCGGCGCAGAGCGTCGCACTACGGGCTACCGCCGCAGGAAAATGCGGCCAGCGCTGCTGTAAGAGCGGAAGCGCGCGCAGGCGTAAAAAATTGCGATCGTAGGCGTCATCCTGATTGCTTTCATCTTCAATCCAGCATAAGCCATGACGCACAGCCCACTGTTCCAGCGTCTTCCGCGTTTCTCTCAACAGCGGGCGAAGAAGCAGAGTTCCGGCAAAAGGCGAGCGTTCTCCCATCGCGGAAAGTCCGGCCGGACCGCTGCCGCGCTTTAACGCCAGCAGGAATGTTTCACACTGATCGTCAAGGTGCTGCGCGGTTGCCAGCACTTCGCCAGGCAATAGCGTCTGTGCGAACGCCCGGTAGCGCGCTTCACGCGCATGGGCCTCGATACCCAGGCCATTATCCGCCAGCGTCACCCGCTCCACTACCAGCGGAACCTGCCAGCGTGCGCATACGGTTTCGCAATGCCGCACCCAGCTTTCAGCATGAGGGCTTAAACCGTGATGAATATGGATAGCACGCAGCGTAACGTCAGGGTGGCGTTCTCGCCACAACACCAGTTGATGCAGAAGCACCGTAGAATCCAGGCCACCGCTAAAGGCAGCCAGAATACGGCGAGAAGAGAGTAACGAGGTATTCAACGTGAGAGTGGTCATGATCCATGCTTATAGTGACTTAGCCCGGCAACGTTACCTGGCGAGCGTCTTAATGACAAGCCTTACTGCTCATACAGCTCAAGCGGTAAACCGTCCGGATCGTTGAAAAAAGTAAAGCGCTTCCCGGTATACGGATCGATGCGTATCGGTTCGCACTTAACCTGATGCTTTTCCAGATGCGCAACGGCGTTTTCCACATTTTCCACGCTGAAAGCCAGATGGCGCAGGCCGCAGGCTTCAGGTCGGCTTGGACGAGCCGGAGGGAAGGGAAAAGAGAAAAGCTCAATCACATACTGCCCGTTTAGCGCCAAATCGCCCTTCCACGAGTCACGCTCTTCCCGCCAAACTTCGCTTAACAGATCGAACCCCAGAATATCGCAGTAAAACGCCTTGCTCACCGCATAGTCTGTCGCAATGATCGCGATGTGATGAACCTGTTTTAATCCCAGCATAGCGTCTCCTTTATTGATTATCAGTACGTTACTCGTCACATTCCCGTCAGGCAAGCTAACAGGCGTGTTTTAAGACTCGTACCTGGTACACCCCGTCTTCATTCCGTTTCGCGCCGTGAATATCCGTTTCAAAACCGGGATAATGCTGGCCAATCGAGCAGAGCATCAGCAGAAAATCGAGCACGGCCCGACTCTGTTGCGTAATCCTCTCGCCGGGCATCAACAGCGGAACGCCTGGCGGATAAGGCAGGATCATATTCGCGGAAACGCGCCCTGGCAGTTGATCGAGCGCCACGGTTTCCACCTCGCCTTTGATCTGACGCTGCCAGGCCTGGTGCGGGGTCATGATCATCTCCGGTAAAACCTCGAACGCCCGCAGCATCAGCCCCGGAAGATCGTGCTGGCGGATCAGTTTATGGATCCCCTGCGCCAGATCCTGAATGCGCATATTGCGATAAAAATCCGGATCTTCCGCATACAGATCCGGCAACATATTTTTGACGCGCAGGTTAAGATCGTAGGCGCGTTTAAATTCTGTCAGTCCGCGCAGCAGCCCCATCGCACGGGTCTTATCAATCCCTATGCTGAACAAAAACAGCAGATTATACGGCCCGGTTTTTTCCACCACCACGCCTCGCTCATCGAGGAACTTCGCCACCAGCGCGGCGGGTATCCCCTCTTCGCTCATGTTGCCCTGCTCATCTATCCCCGGCGTCAGGATTGTCACCTTAACCGGATCGAGAAACATATGATCGTCATCAGCATCGGCGAAGCCATGCCAGGTTTCTCCCGGCGTGACCGGCCAGCATTCGGCCTCATCAACCTCTTCCGGCTGCCAGATATCAAAGAACCAGCTATCGGACTCTTCACGTAACCGCTGTACTTCTTTACGAAAATGGAGCGCCCGTTCCACCGAACGATTAATCAATCTTTTCCCTGGATTGCCGCGCAGCATCGCCGCCGCGGTCTCGATAGAGGCGACAATGGGATAGCTCGGCGATGTGGAAGTGTGCATCATAAACGCTTCGTTAAACGTCTCTTCGTCATATTCCCCTTTGATATGAATAAGCGACGCCTGCGAAAAAGCCGCCAGCATTTTATGGGTGGATTGCGTTTCGAAAATCACTTTTCCGGGCACCCGATCGCCGCTCATCCCGCTTTTCCCCTGGTAGATCGGATGGAAATGGGTATAGGGTACCCAGGCGGAATCAAAATGGATCGAGGGAACGTCCAGCATCTGCTTGATCCAGTTAGTGTTATACAACAGACCATCGTAAGTAGAATTGGTGATAACCGCATGAACCGGCCATTGCGCCTGCGCGGTTTCCGCCACCTTACGCGTAATGCTGTCGCGGGTAAATTCACGCTTAGGAATACCGCCGAGAATACCGAGCGCATTGCGCGTCGGCTTCAACCAGAGAGGCACCACATCGCTCATCATCAGCAAATGCGCCAGCGATTTATGACAATTACGATCAATGAGTAGCGTACTTCCCGCAGGCGCGGCATACATACCGACAATTTTATTCGAGGTCGACGTACCGTTCGTCACCATATAGCTCTGCTCGGCGCCAAAAGTACGGGCGATATACTCTTCCGCTTCCAGATGCGGCCCGGTGTGATCCAGCAGCGATCCCAGTTCAGTCACCGAAATCGACACATCAGCTTTTAAGGTATTGCCGCCAAAAAAGTCATAAAACAGGCAGCCTGGCGGGCTTTTCTGATACGCCGTTCCCGCCATATGACTCGGCGTACAAAAGGTATATTTTCCTTCTTTGGCGTAGGTAAAAAGCGCTTTGGTAAACGGCGGCGTAATATTATCGAGATATTCGTTTGTATATTGATGAATGCGCGTCGCGATATCTTCAGCCAGCCCCAATGCATACTCAAAAAACCACAGCGCCATGCGCATATCGTGAACGCTAACGTCCAGCGTGGAGTTGGTATTGATAAAGGCGTAGAGAGGAAGGTATTCATTTAGCTGGTTGATTTCGCTACAAAGGTCGAGACTGTATTCATCCCAGTCAAAAATAACGCCGCAGATGCGCGGGTTATGTTCAATAAACTTCAACAAGTCAACGCTATTTTGCGGCCAGATAATTTGAAATCCCAGGGATTGTAATGCACGCTCAAGCTCCTTGATGGGTTCATCTTTATAGTAAACCCCGTGCGGCCCCATAATGGCGATGATGTTCATGCTTTCTCCTGAAAAAACCTGAGATAAGCATAGTAACAATCCTGCCGATGCAAAGCACCGACAGGATTTATCTTATTACAATGCGTTCCATGCATCGGCCCAGGCAATCCCTACACCGGGCTCATAGTAGGCAGGCGCAACATTACACCATGAGCCTTCCGGGAACGGTTTGCACTGGTACAATGCGCCATTACTGTTAACGATGTCGCCCGGATTCCATTTCTGGCTGCTGCTCCAGGCAGGATAGCTGGTGGTCTTATCTTCGTCATCCGCAGCGGCGGCCTTCGCTTTCACATTCAGCGTATAAACCGCTGTACTGGAGAGCGTACCGTCGCTAACGGTCAGATTCACCACATACTGGGTGTTCTGAGTGACATCCGGCGCGTTGAAAATCACAACGGCTTTATCCTGGCCGCTCAGCGTTTTGCCATCCTGCGACATCCAGGTATAGGTGAGCTTGTCGCCATTCGCGTCGGTCGATCCTTCCGCGCTGAGTGAAACCGGGCTACCAGCTTCCACCGCCCCGACCGGCCCGGCAATGCGCGCGACTGGCGCCACGTTTTCATCCGTCACTGGCGCCGGAGTTGGCGTGACATCCGGTTCAGTGGTTCCGTTATCATCGACGACATTAACGTTGAAATAATGCTGTACACATTTCGTGTAGTCGCCCTCTTTAAAGGCGGTATACGGCGTCTGATATCCCACTAACTGGCAGGAATAGGTTTTACCGTCCGCAGTATCGGCGCTCCAGCCCCAGTCTTGTTCCCAATAGATCGGTAACGCGCCAGCGCCGCCTTCATCGAACTGCTTCATCTTTTTACAGCCCAACACTTCGTCCGCCGGCACCGGCACTTTCAGGTAGTTGGCAAACTCTTTGTAGTAGGCGATGCGGTTAAGCGACTGCGCATTCTCATCTGCGCCGCCGCACTCCACGCCGCCATTGATGATCTGAATAGTGACGCCGAAACCTGATACCAGGCCGTTTGCTTTATCGCGATCGTTTGGCTGCCAGGTACCGTCAATCACATGTAGCATAGACGGCTTCGGCGGCTGCGGATACACAAAGAAGAAGACGGCGCTCGCCAGGTTCATCCAGGTATCCGCCACCAGCTCGGGTTTATCCAGCAGAGGGCGAACGTCGCCATACATCGCGTCAGAGAAAGGCCCATAGTTGTAGTTATAAGAAAGCTGTTTTGCCCCGCGACCAAAATAGCTGAGGAAATCGCCGTCCTTATCTTTACCGCACGGCCAGGTCTGGCCCTGCCATACATCCGGGTTACATTCGCCGTTGTAGCCGCCTTTCTGCCCTTCTGTCCAGCCGACTTCGCGCAGATAGACCAGCGCCTGGCGCCATTCCGGAATGTCACGCCAGCTTTCGTGACCGCCCGTCTCCTGGGCAAAATGCGCAAACATAGTAGCCAGGGTTTTACGGCAGATAGCGTCGCTATCGCGTCCATCGGTGTAGGTACCACAAACCGCCGGGAATTTACCTATCGCTTTCAGGAAGTTAGAATAAGTGTATTCCGGCGCGCGCATCGGGAACAGATAATCCCAGTCGGCCTCTTTCAGAATACTTTCAACGCGTTTTACGTTTGCCGGGTTAGCGGCGCGCCCCGGTTCGATTTGTTCGACCGCGCTGTTATCCAACGTCTGGATAGAGGATTTCACTGCCTCCATTAACGGAAAATCCGTCAGCGCTTTCTCTTTCGCCGCCAGATCGCTGGCGTTGATGGTCATTGGCTCACTACTGCTAAGCAGCGGCGCGGCCTGCGCACCGGATAAGCTCAACATGATTCCTGCCGCCACGGCGCTGAGCGCCAGTGTTTTTTGCAATCCCATAATTTTCTCCTTGAAGGGTAGTTCACTGCCTGCCCTGGCCACACGCCTGGCAGTTGCTACAGTGTCAGGGAGAACATGCCGTTGCGTTTAATCACATCAACTCATCGGCGTCTCATTTTTCCTCGTCCAAAAAAAAGAGGCCGGATTATCCGGCCTCCTGGGAAAAATGAGGTAAATGATTAGGCGTAACCGTAGCTCATCAAACGCTGGTAACGACGGTTTTTTAAATCATCGGTGCTTAACACATCGAGATCGGCTAAATCTTCCAGCAGCTGCGCTTTTAGCGACGCCGCCATCGCTTCCGGATTACGGTGCGCGCCGCCCAGCGGCTCCGGAATGATGGAATCGATGAGCTTCAGCTCTTTCAGACGCGGCGCGATGATGCCCATCGCTTCAGCAGCCAATGGCGCTTTGTTGGCGCTCTTCCACAAAATAGAGGCGCAACCTTCCGGGGAGATAACGGAATAGGTGCTGTATTGCAGCATATTCACTTTATCACCCACGCCAATCGCCAATGCGCCGCCGGAGCCGCCTTCGCCAATCACGGTGCAGATGACCGGTACGTTCAGACGAGACATCTCACGCAGGTTGCGGGCGATAGCTTCAGACTGACCACGCTCTTCCGCGCCCACGCCAGGGTAAGCGCCCGGGGTGTCGATGAAGGTGATAATCGGCATGTTGAAGCGTTCAGCCATTTCCATCAGGCGCAGCGCTTTGCGGTAGCCTTCCGGCGCTGGCATGCCAAAGTTACGACGAATTTTTTCTTTGGTTTCACGACCTTTCTGATGACCAATGATCATCACCGGTCGCCCTTCCAGACGCGCGATACCGCCGACGATGGCTTTGTCATCAGCATAGGCGCGATCGCCCGCCAGCTCATCAAACTCATCAAACGCCAGACGGACATAATCCAGGGTGTACGGACGCTGCGGATGGCGCGCCAGTTGGGCTACCTGCCATGCGCCGAGATCGGCGAAGATTTTGCGCGTCAGTTCTACGCTTTTTTCGCGCAGGCGATGGACTTCTTCATCGATATTAATATCCAGTTTCTCATCCTGGCGGCTTACCGCAGTCAGAGAATCGATTTTCGCTTCCAGCTCTGCTATCGGCTGTTCAAAATCAAGGAAATTCAGACTCATAGTATTCCTGTATTAGTCAAACTCCAGTTCCACCTGCTCCGAACCAATGAGGCCACGCAGATCGTTAAGTAAACGATCGCTCGGAGAGACACGCCACGTTGCGCCAAAACGCAGCCGCGCTCGCGCATCCGCCCTCTGATAGTAGAGATGTACTGGAATGGTCCCCGAGCGGTGGGGTTCCAGAGACTGACGGAGTCGGTTTAAAAGCTGGTCATCAATTTGCCTGTCCGTCAGCGAGATAGCAAGCCCGCGAGCGTATTTTTCGCGAGCTTCGTCAATATCCATCACTTCGCGGGCGGTCATTTTAAGCCCCCCGCTGAAGTCATCAAAGCTGACCTGTCCGCTGACGATAAGTATGCGGTCTTTTTCCAGCAACTGCTGGTATTTATCCAGCGCGTCGGTAAATAACATCACTTCCAGACGCCCGGAACGGTCATCCAGCGTACAGATGCCGATACGATTGCCGCGCTTGGTGACCATAACCCTTGCGGCAATCACGAGCCCCGCAGCCGTGGTGACTTTACCACGTTCTGTCGGATGCATGTCTTTGAGCCTTACCCCGCCGACATAGCGCTCAATTTCTTTTAAATACTGATTGATAGGGTGGCCCGTCAGGTACAGCCCCAACGTTTCACGTTCCCCATCTAACACCACCTGCTCCGGCCACGGCTGGCAGCTGGCATAGGATTGTTCGATTTGCTCCGGCTCTTCCGCCAGTACGCCGAACATATCCGCCTGACCGATAGCTTCCGCTTTGGCGTGCTGGTCGGCGGCTTTCAGCGCATCGCCCAATGAGTTCATCAGCGCGGCGCGGTGCGGCCCCAGGCGGTCGAACGCCCCGGACATGATCAGCTTTTCCAGCACCCGGCGGTTGAGCTTTTTGGTGTCGGTCCGCGCGCACAGATCAAACAGCTCGCGGAAATAGCCGCCCTGATTACGCGCGTCGATGATCGCTTCGATCGGCCCTTCGCCGACGCCTTTGATCGCGCCGATGCCGTAGACGATCTCGCCCTCATCGTTAACGTGGAAATGGTACAATCCGGAGTTAATATCCGGCGGCAGAATTTTCAGTCCCATCCGCCAGCACTCGTCCACCAGGCCGACGACCTTCTCGGTGTTATCCATATCGGCGGTCATTACCGCCGCCATAAATTCAGCCGGATAGTGCGCCTTTAGCCATAGCGTCTGGTAAGAAACCAGCGCATAAGCGGCGGAGTGCGATTTGTTAAACCCGTAACCGGCGAATTTCTCCACCAGGTCAAAGATTTTCATCGCCAGTTCGCCGTCGATACCGTTCTTTTTCGCGCCCTCTTCAAAAACGGAACGCTGTTTGGCCATCTCCTCCGGCTTTTTCTTACCCATCGCACGACGCAGCATATCCGCGCCGCCGAGAGTATACCCGGAAAGTACCTGGGCAATCTGCATCACCTGTTCCTGATACAGAATGATGCCGTAGGTCGGCTCCAGTACCGGCTTCAGGCTTTCATGCTGCCACTGAACGTCCGGGTAAGAGAGTTCTTCACGACCGTGCTTACGGTCGATGAAGTTATCTACCATCCCTGACTGCAACGGGCCGGGACGGAACAGGGCCACCAGTGCGATCATATCTTCAAAGCAGTCCGGCTGCAGACGTTTGATCAGATCTTTCATGCCGCGCGATTCAAGCTGGAAGACCGCCGTGGTTTCCGAGCGCTGCAGCATGTCGAAGCTTTTCTTGTCATCCAGCGGAATGGCGGCGATATCCAGCGGCGGCTCGCCGTTTTTCTCGCGCCGCTTGTTGATCATCTCCAGCGCCCAGTTGATGATGGTCAGCGTACGCAAACCGAGGAAGTCGAACTTCACCAGCCCGGCATATTCCACGTCACTTTTATCAAACTGGGTAACCGGATGCTTGCCCTCTTCATCGCAGTACAGCGGCGCAAAGTCGGTAATTTTGGTCGGCGCGATGACCACGCCGCCAGCGTGCTTACCGGCGTTACGCGTGACGCCTTCGAGCTTACGCGCCATATCGATCAGCGCTCTGACCTCTTCATCCGCCTCGTAAATTTCCGGCAGTTGCGGTTCCGCTTCAAAGGCTTTTGCCAGCGTCATGCCCGGATCGGGCGGCACCAGCTTCGAGATACGATCGACAAAACCGTACGGATGCCCCAGCACGCGGCCCACATCGCGGATAACGGCTTTCGCCGCCATCGTACCGAAGGTGATAATCTGCGATACCGCATCACGCCCGTACATGTCTGCGACGTGCTCAATCACCTGGTCGCGTTTCTCCATACAGAAGTCAACGTCGAAGTCAGGCATCGAGACACGTTCCGGGTTCAGGAAACGTTCGAACAGCAGGTCAAATTCCAGCGGATCAAGGTCGGTAATTTTCAGCGCGTAGGCCACCAGCGAACCAGCCCCGGAACCACGTCCCGGCCCTACCGGCACGCCGTTATCTTTTGACCACTGGATAAACTCCATCACGATGAGGAAGTAGCCAGGGAACCCCATCTGGTTGATAACCTGTAGTTCAATATCCAGACGCTCGTCATATTCCGGGCGACGCTTTTTGCGCTCTTCTTCGTCCGGAAACAGGAAAGCCAGACGCTCTTCCAGCCCCTCTTTCGCTTTTTTGACCAGATAATCTTCGGTGGTCATATCGCCGGTCGGGAACTGCGGCAGGAAATATTCACCCAGACGCACCGTTACGTTGCAGCGTTTGGCAATCTCCACCGTATTTTCCAGCGCCTCCGGAATATCGGAGAACAGCTCGCACATTTCTTCTTCACTGCGCATATACTGCTGCGGTGAATAATTGCGTGGACGTTTAGGATCGTCGAGCGTGAAACCGTCGTGGATCGCGACACGAATCTCATGGGCGTCAAAATCATCGCTTTCAAGGAAACGGACATCGTTTGTCGCGACAACCGGCAAACCACGTGCCTCAGCCAGTTCAACCGCAGCATGGAGATAAGTCTCTTCATCCTGTCTGCCGGTGCGGATCAGTTCCAGAAAGTAGCGATCGGGAAAATGCGCTTCATAGAAAGCAACGCACTCCTCCACCAGCGCCTGGTTGCCGCGTAGCAGACAGCGGCCTACGTCGCCCATGCGCCCGCCGGAAAGCAGGATCAAACCTTCTTTAAGCTCTACCAGCCAGTCGCGCTCGATAATCGGGCCTGCCGCGCCGTAGCCGCGCTGATACGCTTTCGAGATCAGCAACGTCAGGTTCTGGTATCCCGTATTATTCGCCGCCAGTACCGTCAGATGAGTCAGCTCATCTCCCAGCAGTTCGTTGTGAACGTTAAAGTCCGCCCCGACGATGGGTTTAATGCCCGCGCCATGACCCGCTCCGTAGAACTTCACCAGACCGCAGAGGTTGGTAAAATCGGTGATCGCCAGCGCAGGCATACCTAATGAGGCCGCCTTTTTCACCAGCGGCCCGGTCTTCGCCAGCCCATCGATCATAGAGTAGTCGCTGTGCACCCGCAGGTGAACGAAACGTGGTTCAGACATCTTCAGATTTCTCGATACAAGAATCAGGACACAAGTCCCAGAGCGCGTTTAACAGGCGCAAAACTGCGTCGGTGGTGCGCCGTCGCGCCATACTGGGCCAACTTTTCCAGATGAAAAGCGGTTGGATAGCCTTTGTGCTGCGCAAAGCCATACTGAGGAAAAACGATATCCAGCGCCGCCATTTCTGCGTCGCGGGTGACTTTCGCCAGAATAGACGCCGCGCTAATCTCCGCCACGCGGCTGTCGCCTTTCACCACGGCCATTGACGGCACAGGCAGTTCCGGACAGCGATTGCCGTCGATCAGCACATATTCTGGCGCAATATGCAGACCAGCGACAGCGCGCTGCATGGCGAGCATGGTGGCGTGCAAAATATTCAGCTCATCAATTTCATGCGCTTCCGCGCGTCCCAGACTCCAGCTTAACGCCTTTTCTTTAATCTCGTCATACAATGACAGACGACGCTTTTCAGACAATTTTTTGGAATCATTCAGACCGACGATCGGACGAGCCGGATCGAGGATCACGGCGGCGGTCACTACGGCGCCCACCAGCGGGCCACGGCCCACTTCATCCACACCCGCCACTAAATGGGTGTGTGGATAAACAAATTCGATCATTGTGCTAACTCCAGGACGGCATCTGCCGCCTGCTCATCGGCATTACAGCGGATCTGCTGATGCAGCTCACGGAAGGTGTCGTGCATCGCATGGCTGGTTTTACCGTTCGCCAGTAGCGGCAACAGCGCTTCGGCGAGTTTTTGCGGTTCGCACTCTTCCTGCAACAGCTCTTTGACTAATTCTCTTCCCGCCAGCAGGTTAGGCAAAGACACATACTCCGTTTTCACCAGACGTTTCGCCAGCCAGAAAGTGAAGGGCTTCATACGATACCCCACGACCATCGGGCATTTTGCCAGCATACACTCCAGTGCCGCCGTGCCTGAGGCCAGCAACGCCGCGTCGCTGGCGATCATCGCCTCGCGCGCCATACCGTCCAGCAAATGAACGGCGAGATCCGGCGCAACCTCCGCTTTAATTTTTTCAAACTGCTCGCGGCGTTTCGCGTTTACCAGCGGCACTACCACTTCCAGATCGGGATAGCGCTGTCGCAGCAATTGTGCGGTTTTCAGGAAGTCGGCGCTGAGCATTTCCACTTCCGCGCCACGGCTACCTGGCAGTAGCGCCAGACAATGGGCGTCATGCGGGATACCCAGCACGTCGCGCGCCGCATTTTTATCCGGGTCCAGCGGCATGGCATCCGCCATGGTGTGACCGATAAAGCGGCACGGGACGTTAAATTTATCGTAAAACGCTTTTTCGAAAGGCAGAAAAGCCAGCACCATATGGGTGGATCTGCCTATTTTGAAAACGCGTTTCTGTCGCCAGGCCCAAACGGACGGGCTGACATAATGAATGGTCTTAATCCCTTGCTTTTTCAGATTACCTTCGAGGGTAATGTTGAAATCAGGGGCATCAATCCCGACAAAGACATCGGGCTTGAGCTCGGTAAAACGGCGGGTCAGATCGGCGCGGATATGCAACAAACGGCGTAAACGTCCGAGCACTTCAACAATGCCCATGACCGCCAGCTCTTCCATTTCGTACCAGGCTTCACACCCTTCGGCCTGCATACGCGGCCCCGCAACGCCCACAAAGCGGGCGTTGGGTACGCGCGCTTTCAGCGCACGAATTAAGCCTGCGCCAAGAATATCGCCGGACGTTTCACCGGCGACCAGGGCAATCGTTAAAGGACGCTGTGCCGCCATTAACGAATCGGACCGCGCGTTGAACGCTCAAAGAACTCGGTAAACGCCTTCACTTCCGGATGCTTTTCAGCAAGTTCAGCGATTTCCAGCTTCGCTTCGTCGAGCGTTTTACCACTGCGGTACAACAGTTTGTAGGCATTACGAATCGCCACCAGCCCTTCACGGCTAAAGCCGCGACGCTTCAGCCCTTCGATATTTACCCCGAACGGCGTCGCATGGTTACCCTGCGCAATCACATACGGAGGGACATCCTGCGCCACGCCGGAGCAGCCGCCGACCATCACATGCGCACCGATAATGCAGAATTGATGAACTGCCGTCATACCGCCGATAATCGCAAAATCATCGACTGATACGTGCCCCGCCAGCGTGGCGTTGTTGGCGAGGATACAGCGATTCCCTACCGTACAATCATGTGCGACATGCGCATTGATCATCAGCAGGTTATCGCTACCCACCTTCGTCAACCCACCGCCCTGCACTGTACCACGATGAATGGTGACGCTTTCGCGGATGCGGTTACGATCGCCAATTTCCACACGGGTCGGCTCACCCGCATATTTCAGATCCTGGTTCACTTCACCGATGGAGGCAAACTGATAAATCTCGTTGTCGCGGCCGATTTTGGTTTGACCATTCACGGCCACATGAGACTTCAGTACGGTTCCCTCACCAATTTCGACCTGCGGCCCAACAATACAAAAGGGACCAATGTGGGCATTAGCGCCAATTACAGCGCCGTCTTCCACAATGGCGGTAGGATGAATAAAGGCGGATTTATCAATCACGAATCAGGCCTCCCGGCTACGAGCACACATCATGGTTGCTTCGCACACGACTTTACCGTCGACCAGCGCAACCCCTTTAAAGCGGGTCAGGCCACGGCGCGTTTTCTCGAAAGTGACTTCCATGATCATCTGATCGCCTGGCACCACCGGACGCTTAAAGCGCGCTTCATCAATACCCGCGAAATAATACAGTTCGCCAGGTTCCAGTTTACCAACGCTTTTAAACGCCAGAATACCGGTTGCCTGCGCCATCGCTTCCAGAATCAGCACGCCTGGCAAAATCGGTTTGCCCGGAAAGTGCCCCTGGAAAAACGGCTCGTTGACGGAGACATTTTTCACCGCACGCAGAAAACGACCTTCTTCAAAGTCCAGCACGCGATCGACCAGTAAAAACGGAAAACGGTGCGGCAGAAGCTCTAAAATCTCTTCAATCTGCAGAGTATGAGTGTTAGTAGTCAAAATACTCTTCCTGTCCAAATATACAAAAAGGCAATAATAACACGGCCTGCCGCAATCGTATGAATGTGACAGGCCGGAAAAGAATGGCAACTACAAGGCGGAACGTTAGTCTTGTTGATTAACCTTGCGCTCAATCGCTTTGAGACGCTTGCTCATATCATCAATGTTCATCACCAGTGCAGCAGTTTTACGCCATACTTTGTTGGGTTGCAGCGGAATGCCTGAGGAGTAGACGCCCGGTTCCGTGATGGGACGCATCACCATACCCATGCCAGTTACCGTGACTTTGTCGCATATTTCCATATGCCCATTGATCACGCTGGCGCCGCCAATCATGCAGTAACGGCCAATCTTCAGGCTACCCGCCATAATGACGCCACCGGCAACTGCCGTATTGTCGCCAATCACGACGTTATGTGCAATCTGGCACTGATTATCAATAATCACGCCATTGCCAATAACAGTATCATCCAACGCGCCACGGTCAATGGTGGTACAAGCGCCGATCTCGACACGATCGCCAATAATGACCCGGCCCAGTTGTGGGATCTTCACCCAGTTGCCACGATCGTTAGCGTAGCCAAAACCGTCCGCGCCGATCACCGTACTGGACTGGATCAGGCAATTCTCACCGATCTGAATGTCGTGGTAAATCGTTACGTTCGCCCACAAGCGTGAACCCGCCCCGATTTTGCTATTTTTTCCGACGAAACAGCCTGCGCCGATAACCACGTTATCGCCCAGTTGTACGCCAGATTCAATCACCGCATTCGCGCCGACTGAAACATTGCTACCCAGCGTTGCCGTCGCATCAATCACGGCGCTTGGCGCGATATTCTGCGCGGGCTGCGGCGTAGTATCTAAAATTTGCGCCATGCGCGCGTAGGTCAGGTAGGGATTTTTAACTACCAGCGCCGCGCTCTTAGCAAAAGGAAGATCGTCCTGCGTCATGACAACCGCAGAAGCCTGGCATAAACCTAAGTGTTCACGGTACTTAGGATTTACCATAAACGTAATGTGGCCTGTTGTTGCAGATTGCATGGACGCAACGCCGGTGATGACGATATCGCCATCACCGTGTAATTCTGCATCCAACTGTTCTGCTAAGTCAGCCAGTCGAATTGAAGGCATTACTTATTTAACCTGTTTCAGTACGTCAGCGGTGATGTCTTTCACATCGCTGCTGTTGTAAGCAACGGTGTTTGCGTCTACCACCAGATCGATACTCTGGTCGTTAGCCACTTTTTTCACCGCAGTCTGGATACGAGTCACCAGTTTGTTGCGTTCTTCGTTGGAACGACGAGCGCGATCTTTCTCAAAAGCCTGCGCTTTTTGCGCGAAAGTCTGGCGCTGAGACATCACGTCTTTTTCCAGCTTAGTACGATCGCTACCTGCTTTCATGGATTGCAGACGCTGCATTTTAGATTGCAGATCGGTTTCCATTTTTTGCAGTTCAGCCGCACGGCCTTTAAATTCGTTTTCCAGTGTATTGGATACACCCGTCTTCTGCGCAACCTGTTGGAACAGATTACCCATGTTGACGATTGCAATTTTGTCAGCAGCCTGTGCGGACGTTACCATCGCCAAACCAAGACCTGCAGCTAATAACCACTTTTTCACAATAAACTCCTTACCATCCCATTTGCACCCGAAGGTACAGCTCTTCGCGTGGCCTGGCGATCCCTGGGGGCATCGCCAAAAGTCATCGCTACACTACCAATGCATTCCTTTGCAGTGAACAATTACCAAGTTTTACCAATGTTAAACTGGAACTGCTCGGCTTTGTCTCCATCGTACTTTTTAAACGGCTGGGCGTAGGAGAAGACCAACGGCCCCAATGGGGACATCCATTGTAATGCGATACCCGCGGACATACGGATGTTGCCTGGATCGCTGTAATCCGGTACATCTGACGGCGCAGATGACGGATCCCAGTTCGTATCCCAAACGGTACCCATATCCCAGAAGAAGGAGGTACGAACCGAGTTGGCATACTTTTCGCTGATGAACGGCGTCGGGGTAATAAATTCCAGGCTGGCGACAGCCATGGCATTACCACCTACCGCATCATCTGATTTACAGCCTGATTCCTGAGTACAGTCTTCGTAATCATCATTATCGTCCCAACTAGTGTGGGCGCCATTTTTATAGACCGCTTTCGGGCCGATAGTATTCGACTGGAAACCACGCACGGTACTGGAACCACCGGCATAGAAGTTCTCATAGAACGGCATTTCCTTGCCGCCTAAACCATCGCCATAACCCCAACGAGTACGCCCCAGAACCACCCACTTGTGATCGTTATCGATAGGCACATAGGTCGCGGTATCCAGCGACACTTTGTAGTATTCGTTGTCGGAACCTGGGATCGTCACCTTACCCGTCAGGTTGACTCGCGAGCCGTCCGTCGGGAAATAACCACGGTCAAGCTTGTTATAGGTCCAGCCGTAGTTAAAGGTGAAGTCATCAGCGGCAAAACTGCTGGTATCAGCAGATTGTCCCATCGACTCAAGATAACGATCCATCGCGATCTGCGGCTGCATGTTGGACAGTTTGTTATGGACATAACCCAGACCAGCACGCAACGTGTTGTACTCGTTGATGGGGAAGCCAAGCGTCACATCCGTACCGTAACTCTTGTTGGTATAGTCGGATAGATCCGCGTCGTCCGCCTGGAAGTCGTTATAGAAGATACGACCACCGAGGCTCACGCCGTCAACGGTAAAGTATGGGTTAGTAACGGACAGTTCGCTGTAGGTCTGGTAGTCGTTTTTGGTGCCGTTAATCCCCACGGAATAACCGGTACCTAACCAGTTGTCCTGCTGAACGCCGGCCTGGAAGCTCACGCCGCTTTCTGTACCGTAACCGATACCGAAGTTAAAGCTACCAGTGTTGCGCTCTTTCACCTTGTACACCACATCAACCTGATCCGGGCTACCCGGAACGCGCTGCGTGTCGGTGTCGACGGTTTCAAAGAAGCCGAGACGGTTCAGACGCTCTTTCCCCTGGTCAACCAGGTCGCTGCCCAGCCACGCCCCTTCCATCTGGCGCATTTCACGGCGCAGAACGGAATCTTTTGAGGTGTCGTTGCCTTCAAAGCGGATCTTACGCACGTAGAAACGGTTGCCCGCATCGACGTTCACGCGCAGTTTTACGGTTTTGTCAGCATCGTTAATTTCAGGCTGTGACTGCACGCGCGGATAGGCGTAACCATAGCGACCCAGAAGCTTTTTGATGTCATCTTCCATTTTGGTCACTTTGGTGCCGTTATAGAGCTCGCCCGGTTCAATTTTCGTCAGTTTCTCAATTTCAGCGGAATGTCCGGCCAGGTTACCGCTCACCTGAACCCCGGAAAGCTTGTACTGATCGCCTTCGGTGATATTGACGGTGATGTAGATCCCTTTCTTATCCGGCGTCAGACTCACTTGCGTGGAGTCAATATTGAAACGCGCGTAGCCGCGATCCAGATAGTAGCTGCGCAAGGTTTCAAGGTCGCCCGCCAGCTTCTGTTTCTGGTATTTACGATCGCCGACGACGTTCCACCACGGCACTTCGTCACGCAACTGGAAATGAGAAATGAGTTCTTCGGTGCTAAAGGCATGGTTACCGACGATGTTGATCTGTTGGATCTTCGCCGATACGCCCTCCTGGAACACCAGTTTAAGATCAACACGGTTGCGCGGTAGCGGCGTGACGACCGCCTTAACGCTGGCGCTGTATTTACCTACGCTATAGTAAAAGTCTTCCAGACCTTTTTCGATATCAGACAACGTGGTGCGATCCAGAGACTCGCCAACACGTACGCCAGACGCTTCGAGGTTTTGCTTGAGCATGTCATCTTTCACCGACTTGTTCCCGGAGAAAGTGATGCTGGCAATGGTCGGACGTTCTTTTACCTGAACCAGAAGGGTATTACCATCGCGCAGGACGCGGACGTCCTCAAAGTTGCCGGTGGCGAACAGAGCGCGAATGGTGTTACTGATATCTTCATCATTAACCGTGTCGCCTGTGCGCACCGGCATACTGAGGAGAGCCGCACCAACGGCGACTCGCTGCAGGCCTTCGAAATGAATGTCCTTCACTACGAACCCTTCAGCACCGTATACGGTGGCGCTGCTGAACAGCAGCGACGCTATGAGCAACTTTTTCATCGCCATCGTTATTATGCGTTCTTCCTAACTAACTCTCTTACAACCGAGAGAAATCATTGAAAAGTGCAAGCCCCATTAACAACACCAGCAAAATCGAGCCAATGCGATAACTAAAGTCTTGAACCCGCTCGGATACCGGCCCGCCCTTAAGCTTTTCAATCGCCAGGAACAGCAGATGACCCCCGTCAAGAACGGGCAGCGGAAACAGGTTAATTATCCCTAAGTTCACGCTGATTAGCGCAAGGAACATCAGGTAATAAATCACCCCGAACTCCGCTGACATCCCAGCCCCCTGAGCGATAGAAATCGGCCCACTGAGGTTGTTCAGTTTCACATCACCGGTTATCAATTTACCCAGCATACAGACCGTCAGCTTCATCAACTGCCACGTCTTATCCGTGGCTTCGAGGATGGCGCTAAAAGGCCCATACTGGCGTATAGTCTTGTACTCTTCCGGCAGAGGAATAATTTTAGGCACCACGCCTGCAAACCCTTCCGCCTTTCCGTTAACCGATTTCGTATCCGGCGTTAACGTCAACGACAAGGCGCTCCCCTGCCTTTCAATCTCTAACGCTAACGGCTTACCGGGATTATCGCGTACAAACGTCACGAATTTCATCCACTGCGTTAACGGCTGACCATCGACTTTAACGATCCTGTCGCCTGCTTGCAAACCCGCTTTACTGGCTGCGGAATTCGCCTGCACTTCTGACAGTACCGGTTCAATCTGTGGCCCGCGGGGCCGAATCCCTAAAGAAGATACAGGATCTTGCTTATCAGGCTCAAATGCCCAGTGACGTAAATCAAGCGTTTTATCCTGCCGCTGGTCGCTACCAAACGGCGCGACGCTCACCGTCGTCTGCTGATCGCCAATTTTGGACACCAGTTGTAAACGCACGGCATCCCAATCAGGGGTTTCGATACCATCAACGGCTTTAAGTTCCGTACCAGGCGCAATTTGCGCCTGCGCAGCAATCGAGTTGGGCGTTATTTCGCCAATGACCGGACGAACGCCAGGGACGCCGATGATAAAGACCAGCCAGTAAGCAAAGATAGCAAAAATGAAGTTCGCAACCGGACCTGCGGCAATAATTGCGGCGCGCTGGCCCACCGTTTTGTTATTGAAGGCGTGACGACGCAATTCCGGCGCTACCAGTTCGGCGCGCTCATCCAGCATTTTGACGTAGCCGCCCAGCGGGATCAGGGCGATGACATACTCGGTGCCGTACCGATCGGTACGACGCCAGAGCGCTTTGCCAAAACCGATGGAAAAGCGCTCAACTCGCACACCGCAGCGCCGGGCAACCCAGAAATGACCAAATTCATGCACAGTGATCAGCACGCCCAGTGCGATGATGAATGCAGCCAGATTCCAGAGAATACTCAGCATAAAACCTTCCGTTAGAGCGTCCTGAACACCAGTAACAACAGGCAAGCAAAGACCGGTACGGCAGCCGTCAGGCTGTCAATTCGGTCCAGAATGCCGCCATGGCCTGGAATCAAGTGGCCGCTATCCTTAATTCCTGCTTCGCGCTTAAACATACTCTCGGTGAGGTCGCCCAGTACAGAAGCCAGAGCCGCCACCACAGAGCAAATCAGCAAGATAACAGGCGCAACATTCAGATTCGCCCACATACCGTAGCCCCATGAGATCACGGCAGCCGTAGCAAGCCCGCCGATAAACCCTTGCCAGGTTTTACCCGGGGAAACCTTCGGCGCCAGCTTATGTTTGCCAAACAATTTACCAAACATATACGCGCCAGAGTCCGCTCCCCAGACCAGGATCATGACATAGAGTAACCATATTGCGCCACTGTAATGATTCTCGTCATAGTGCCAGGCGCGCAGCGCCAGCATGCCCCAGAAAAATGGCACAATAGTTAACAAACCGAAAATGAGACGCAATGTTTTTGAGTTGCGCCAGATTGCCGCCGAACCGGGATAAAATAGCACCAGCAGTAGCGCGACAACCCACCATCCTAACGATGCCCAAAGCGACATCTCAACCAGCGGTTGACGAATGTTGTGATGATACTCAGGCAACAAAAATAACATCAGCGCCAATAACAGACCACACAGCACCGCCAGCCAAACCCGCTGTGAACGCGCGGCGAAACCGCTTAACTGCCCCCATTCCCACGCGGCCAGCATACAGACAACCAGCGTAATAATGGCGAACCCCACCGGCGGCAATAAAAAAAGCGCAGCGATGACCGCGGGTATTAACACAAAAGCAGAAATCAGGCGATACTTCAGCAAAAGCGACCCCCATCAGGCTTTGTCATCACCAGGCTCGGTACCGCCGAAACGACGCTCTCGATTAGCAAAGGCATGCAGCGCACCTTCAAAGTCTTGTTCATCGAAATCGGGCCAAAGAACATCCGTAAAGTAAAGTTCGGCATAGGCAATTTGCCAAAGCAAAAAGTTACTAATGCGATGCTCTCCCCCAGTCCTAATTACTAAATCCACAGGCGCCAGCTCATGCATACAGATTTGCTGGCCTAGTCTCTCTTCATCAATCTGATCGGGGCGCAGCACTCCAGCCTGCACCTGTTCCGCCAGTTGTCGGACTCCCTGGACAATATCCCAACGTCCGCCGTAATTCGCAGCGATATTCAGCGTTAGACCCGTATTATGGGCGGTAAGCGCTTCTGATTTGCGAATACGTTCTTGTAAACGTGAGTTGAATCGGCTGATATCGCCGATAATACGCAGGCGAACGTTATGGCGGTGCAGGCTTTTGACTTCGCTATCCAGCGCCCACACAAACAGCTCCATTAACGCGCTCACTTCCTGCGCCGGTCGGTTCCAGTTTTCACTACTAAAGGCATACAGCGTTAACGCATCAATACCGTTATTGGCAGCAAAAGAGACCGCTCGCCGGACGGACTTCGCCCCGGCTTTATGCCCAAAGGCCCGGATCTTCCCTTGCTTTTTCGCCCAGCGACCATTGCCATCCATAATTATGGCAACATGACGGCAGCCATGTGCTGGCAAATTTTCGCTTACTGGTTGAGTTGCAGACAACATAACGCGTTTTTTGTCCCTGAAAGGATTTAGCGGTACTCAGGAATACTGAAGCCTTTATACACATTCTCTTCGCTCCGCTTCGCGGATGACTGCGCGTCATCGCCCCTGTCGTGCGCTGTCTGCGCACGCCGGGAACGTATCCGCCTGCCGTCCCAATGCGTCCTGAATGATTTTGTGTATCCACAAAAAAGCCGTGTAAAACCACGGCTAACCTGACCGAAAAAAGCCAAAAACCTGCGATCAGGTGGCGCAGACTATATCACCGAAGCCCAACGCTAACAAATAGCACGATCTTCTGTCGCGGGATAATCGTCAGCGTGAGAGCCGTATCACTTGTTTTCTGGCTACTTCACGCGCGATGGCGTCAACCTGCAATACGTCCTCAACGCTTGCCGGTTCGTGTAAATCCATCCTCTCCAGCACCGCTAAATTGAGCCCGGCGATATCGGTAAAACGAATCTGTTGCGCCAGAAACGCGGCAACGGTGATTTCGTTTGCCGCATTGAGCGCCGTCGTTGCCGCCTGACCTTGCTCAAACGCCTCCATCGCCAGCTTCAGGCAAGGATAACGCTGATAATCTGGCGCGCTAAACGTCAGCGCGCTGAGTTTGCAAAAATCGAGCGGCTGCGCGCCGGACGTGACGCGATTCGGCCATGCCATCGTATGCGCAATAGGCGTACGCATGTCAGGTTCTCCAAGCTGCGCCAGGACGCTGCCGTCCTGATAACGCACCATCGAATGAATGACCGATTGCGGATGGATCAACACTTCCATCTGACGTGCGCTGGCATTAAATAACCAACGCGCTTCAATGTATTCCAGACCTTTATTCATCATGGTGGCGGAGTCGACGGAGATTTTTCGCCCCATCGACCAGTTCGGATGACGACATGCCTGATCCGGCGTCATCGCTGCCAGATCGCACATGGGCGTTTCACGAAACGGGCCACCAGACCCGGTAAGCAAAATCGACGTTACGCCATTTTGCTCAAGGTCAGCGTATCCCAGATTATGCTGAATAGATTGCGGCAAACTCTGAAAAATCGCGTTATGTTCGCTATCGACGGGTAAAAGCCGGGCGTTGCTGCGTTTTACTTCGTCCATAAACAGCCGCCCGCAGGTCACCAGCGATTCTTTATTCGCCAGCAGAATCGTCTTCCCTGCGCGAATCGCCGCCAGGGTCGGCAGTAAACCAGCCGCGCCCACAATGGCCGCCATCACATGCCCGACCTCATCAAGCGCCGCCATCTCACAGGCAGCCTGCTGACCGCTCAGAACCTCGGTGCGGCTGCCATGCTGCTGAAGCATTATTTTGAGCTGTTCTGCGCTCGACGTATCGTCCATCACGGCATAACGCGGCGAGAACTCCAGGCACTGCTCCGCCATGCGGGCGACATTTTTACCCGCCACCAGCGCGATAACGCGGAAGCTATCAGGATTATGGCGCACCACGTCCAGTGTGCTGCAACCAATAGAGCCGGTCGAGCCCAGAATGGTTAATTGCTTCATGAAACGTCCAGAAGTGTTGAAACGGAATAAAAAGCAAAACGCCGCACAGGAGACCTGATAATGTCTTCTGCGCGGCGCTTTGTACACCACTCATCCGCCAGGTTAGCGGTGGAATGAGTTTATATCTGCGTACAGATCAATCAGAACTGCATCAGTTCTGCTTCTTTATCTGCCAACGCCGCATCAACTTTCTTAATTGCCGCGTCGGTCATTTTCTGTACTTCTTCCTGAGAGCGACGATCGTCATCTTCACTGATCGCTTTATCTTTCAGTAGAGCTTTTACTTTATCGTTCGCATCACGACGGACGTTACGAACGGCGACACGCGCCTGCTCCGCTTCGCCACGGACAATTTTCGTCAGATCTTTACGACGTTCTTCGGTCAGCGGCGGCAGCGGAACGCGAATGTCGGTGCCCGCAGAGCTTGGATTCAAACCGAGGTCTGACGCCATGATCGCTTTTTCAACGGCTGGCCCCATAGAACGGTCAAACACGTTAATTTTTAAGGTACGGGAGTCTTCTACCGTTACGCTTGCCAACTGGCGCAGCGGGGTCGGAGTGCCATAGTATTCTACGACAATACCATCCAGCAGGCTGGGAGAAGCACGACCCGTGCGCACTTTGCTGATTTGGGTTTTGAACGCTTCAACGCATTTTTCCATGCGTACTTCAGCATCTTTTCTGATATCGCTAATCACGTTACGAATCCTTGAAAACTAGTCTCAGTCAGACCAGACGGTCACACAATATAAAGATGTGCTAAGTATAGTCTCGTTTAATTTCTGCCAGGTAATAAGACCCGTCAATAGAACAGAATCTTACCCGTATTTGGCGCTCACGGGAATTATTCCGTGATTAACGTCCCTTCTTTTTCGCCCATCACCACACGACGCAGCGCGCCCGGTTTGTTCATGTTGAAAACACGAATCGGCAGTTTGTGGTCACGAGCCAGCGTGAACGCCGCCAGATCCATCACTTTCAGCTCTTTATCCAGCACTTCGCTGTAGGTCAGCTGATCGTACATGGTCGCGGAAGGATCTTTTGCCGGATCGGCAGTGAATACACCATCCACTTTGGTCGCTTTCAGTACGACATCCGCTTCAATTTCGATCCCGCGCAGACAGGCCGCAGAGTCGGTAGTGAAGAACGGGTTACCCGTACCTGCAGACAGAATCACAACACGGTTATTACGCAGCAGGCTAATCGCCTCGGCCCAACTGTAGTTGTCGCACACGCCGTTTAAAGGAATTGCCGACATCAGGCGGGCGTTCACATAGGCGCGGTGAAGCGCATCACGCATTGCCAGGCCGTTCATGACGGTGGCCAACATGCCCATGTGGTCGCCCACAACGCGGTTCATCCCCGCTTTTGCCAGACCCGCGCCACGGAACAGGTTACCACCGCCAATCACCACACCAACCTGAATACCCAGTTCAACCAGTTCTTTGATCTCCTGAGCCATACGATCCAGTATGCTTGCATCAATACCGAAGCCTTCCGTACCCTGCAGAGCTTCGCCGCTTAATTTAAGCAGAATGCGTTTATAGACGGGTTTTGCATTGGTAGCCATGTTTCTTTCCTGAGACTGTCAACGATTGATATGAGTTAATTCCGGCGACATTGTACGTCGCATTTCAGCGCAGACGCCAGGCGTCGGCTGATTTTACAAGAGAGGCGCAAAAAGAAGCCGCCCTCAGGCGGCTCCTCAGGAAAATCAGGACTGCTTAGACATCGCAGCAACTTCTGCTGCAAAGTCAGTCTCGACTTTCTCAATGCCTTCGCCCACTTCAAAGCGGATGAAGCCAGTCACGTCAGCGTTGTGCTCTTTCAGCAGTTGGCCAACAGATTTGCTCGGTTCCATGACGAAAGGCTGACCAGTCAGAGAAACTTCGCCGGTGAATTTCTTCATGCGGCCTTCAACCATTTTCTCTGCGATTTCTTTCGGCTTACCGGACTGCATCGCGATGTCCAGCTGTACCTGGTACTCTTTCTCTACCACGTCAGCAGACACATCTTCCGGCTTAACGAATTCCGGCTTGCTTGCCGCAACGTGCATCGCCAGCTGCTTAACCAGCTCTTCGTCAGCGCCTTTAGCGGCAACCAGAACGCCGATGCGCGCACCGTGCTGGTAAGAACCCAGAACGTCGCCTTCCAGGGAAGCGACGCGACGAATGTTGATGTTCTCGCCGATTTTCGCTACCAGAGCAACGCGCTCTTCTTCGAACTGCGCTTTCAGGACTTCTACGTCAGTGATTTTGCCAGCAACAGCGGCGTCCAGCACTTTGTCAGCAAATGCCTGGAAGCCAGCATCTTTAGCCACGAAGTCAGTCTGGCAGTTAACTTCCAGAATGAAAGCGACGTTGCCGTCGATTTTGGTTTTGATTACGCCGTCAGCAGCCACGTTGCCTGCTTTTTTCGCCGCTTTGATAGCGCCAGACTTACGCATGTTTTCGATTGCCAGCTCAATGTCGCCATTCGCTTCAGTCAGCGCTTTTTTGCAATCCATCATGCCTGCGCCGGTACGCTCACGCAGCTCTTTTACCAGGGATGCGGTAATTTCAGCCATTCTAAAATCCTCGAAAGATTTGATCTGCCCGGCATCAAACCGCACAGATATAAAAGTGAAAAAGGGGGCCATATACAGGCCCCCTAACCAAACGTGATACTACCTGGTCTATAAGGGCTCTCCCCTTCATATTTCGAGCCGCAGGCGCGTTGCCTTCACTCGCTCATCCCGGTCACTTACTGATGTAAGCTCCCGGGAATTCTCGAGCTTGCCGCCTTCCTGCAACTCGAACTATTTTAGGGAGTTATCAAGCCTTATTACTCGGCTTCTACGAAGCTTTCTTCCGCCTGGGAAGCCAGATCCTGAGAACGGCCTTCACGAACGGTTGCAGCGACAGCGCCCAGGTACAGGCTAACAGCACGGATTGCGTCATCGTTACCCGGGATAACGAAGTCAACGCCGTCCGGATCAGAGTTGGTATCAACGATAGCAAATACCGGGATACCCAGGTTGTTCGCTTCTTTGATAGCAATGTGCTCGTGGTCAGCATCGATAACGAACAGAGCGTCCGGCAGACCGCCCATGTCTTTGATACCGCCCAGGCTGTTTTCCAGTTTCTCAAGCTCACGAGTACGCATCAGCGCTTCTTTCTTGGTCAGCTTTTCGAAAGTACCGTCCTGAGACTGAGTTTCCAGGTCTTTCAGACGTTTGATGGACTGACGAACTGTTTTCCAGTTAGTCAGCATACCGCCCAGCCAGCGATGGTTCACGAAGAACTGGTCGCAGCTGTTAGCAGCTTCTTTCACCGCTTCGCTTGCAGCGCGTTTAGTACCAACGAAAAGGATTTTACCTTTACGAGCAGAGATCTTGTTCAGTTCAGCCAGAGCTTCGTTGAACATCGGTACAGTTTTCTCAAGGTTGATGATGTGAACTTTGTTACGCGCGCCGAAGATGAACGGCTTCATTTTCGGGTTCCAGTAACGGGTCTGGTGACCGAAGTGAACACCAGCCTTGAGCATGTCGCGCATGGAAACAGTTGCCATGATTTAAAACCTCTATAGATTAAGTTGGGGTTATGCCTCCACGTATCCCATATTACCGACCCCAAAGGGCACCCCGGAATATGTGCCGATACGTGTGTGTTGTTACACAAAGTGAGATTTGTCGCTCCCGTCCATTGTGTGTAGTCTTCGAATGGATCGGAAGTCCGGCGCGCTTTATACCACAAATACGCCACCGACACCAATAATTGTTGGCACTCAGTGCTGAATTGAACGATGAATTTCGTGTTACAGGCAGGCGGCAAATTTTTGCATCCCCGGGAGCTTACGGCCAGTAAGTGACTGGGGTGAAAAAATGTCGCCAACGCACCTGTGGCACGAAAGGCGAAGTTCAGAATGATTCTCAATTTGGCAGGGCACACCCCTGACTGATACCATTGTCAGCACTTACACAATTATTGCCGAAATCATCGGCACTGATGGACAGAATTCATGGCTATCTCTATCAAGACATCTGAAGACATCGAAAAAATGCGCGTCGCGGGCCGTCTGGCAGCCGAAGTGCTGGAAATGATCGAACCGTATATCAAACCGGGCGTCACCACCGGCGAACTGGACCGTATCTGTAACGATTACATCGTTAACGAACAACACGCGATCTCCGCCTGCCTCGGCTACCACGGCTATCCGAAATCCGTCTGTATCTCTATTAATGAAGTGGTGTGCCACGGCATTCCGGATGACGCTAAACATCTGAAAGATGGTGATATCGTCAACATCGACGTGACCGTGATTAAAGATGAATTCCACGGCGATACCTCGAAGATGTTTATCGTCGGCAAACCGACCATTCTGGGCGAGCGTCTGTGCCGCGTCACGCAAGAGAGCCTGTATCTGGGCATCAAAATGGTGAAACCGGGCATCCGCCTGCGCACCATTGGCGCCGCCATCCAGAAATATGCCGAAGGCGAAGGTTTCTCCGTGGTACGTGAATACTGCGGACACGGTATTGGTCGCGGCTTCCATGAAGAACCGCAGGTGCTGCATTATGATGCAGACGATGGCGGCGTCGTGTTGCAGCCTGGCATGACCTTTACCATTGAACCGATGCTGAACGCCGGGGATTACCGTATCCGCACCATGAAAGACGGCTGGACGGTAAAAACCAAAGACCGCAGCTTGTCTGCTCAGTACGAGCATACTATTGTGGTAACGGAAAACGGCTGTGAAATTCTGACGCTGCGTAAAGATGACACCATCCCGGCGATCATCACACACGACGAATAATGTTTTGCCTGATGGCGATGCCTTCGCATCTTATCAGGCCTACAAATTACACCTTTACTCAAAATCATTCGAGTTGCCTCAAGGCGGCAAGAGAGTGAATCTTCAGGAGCGTACATAAGTACGTGACTGGAGTGAACGAGCGCAGCCAACGTAGAAGCAACTTGAAGGATGAAGAGTAAATACGTAGGCCGGATAAGGCGTTCACGCCATTATCCGGCTTTTTAATGGGTGGCGCATATGAATACTCTTCCTGAACAGCACGCGAATACCGCACTCCCCACCCTCCCTGACCAGCCGCAAAACCCTGGCGTCTGGCCGCGCGCTGAACTGACCGTCGCCGATATCAAAGCCCGCATCGACATCTTTCAACACTGGCTGGGAGAGGCATTTGACAGCGGCATTTGTGCTGAACAGCTTATTGAAGCTCGTACCGAATTTATCGACCAGTTGTTGCAACGCCTGTGGATTGAGGCCGGTTTCGGTCAGATTGCCGATCTGGCGCTGGTCGCCGTCGGCGGCTATGGACGCGGCGAACTGCATCCGCTTTCCGATATTGATCTGCTCATTTTAAGCCGCAAAAAGCTGCCCGATGAACAGGCGCAAAAGGTCGGCGAGCTGCTGACTTTATTATGGGACGTCAAGCTGGATGTCGGGCATAGCGTACGTACGCTGGAAGAGTGTCTGCTGGAAGGTCTGTCTGATTTAACCGTTGCAACAAACCTCATCGAAACGCGCCTGCTGATCGGTGATGTCGTTCTGTTTCTGGCACTGCAAAAACATATTTTCAGCGAAGGTTTTTGGCCGTCCGACAAATTTTACGCCGCCAAAGTAGAAGAGCAGAACCAGCGCCACCAGCGCTATCACGGTACCAGCTATAATCTGGAGCCGGATATTAAAAGCAGCCCCGGCGGCCTGCGCGATATCCATACATTGCAGTGGGTCGCCCGACGTCACTTCGGCGCTACCTCGCTCGATGAGATGGTGGGATTCGGCTTTTTAACCCCCGCTGAGCGCGCGGAGCTCAACGAGTGCCTGCATATCCTGTGGCGCATTCGCTTTGCGCTACATCTGGTGGTCAGCCGCTACGATAACCGCCTGCTGTTCGACCGCCAGTTAAGCGTCGCTCAACGCCTTAACTACAGCGGCGAGGGCAATGATCCGGTTGAGCGGATGATGAAAGACTACTTCCGGGTTACGCGTCGGGTGAGCGAACTTAATCAAATGCTGCTTCAGCTATTTGACGAGGCGATTCTGGCGCTGCCTGCGGATGAAAAACCACGTCCTGTTGACGATGAGTTTCAACTGCGCGGCACGCTCATTGATCTGCGTGACGACACGCTGTTTATCCGCGAACCGCAAGCGATCCTGCGCATGTTTTATATGATGGTGCGCAATAGCGCGATCACCGGTATCTACTCTACGACGTTACGCCACTTGCGCCACGCCCGCCGCCACCTGAGCCAACCGCTGTGTTACATCCCGGAGGCGCGCACTCTGTTTCTGAGTATGCTGCGCCATCCCGGCGCGGTCAGCCGCGGCCTGCTGCCCATGCATCGCCACAGCGTACTGTGGGCTTATATGCCGCAGTGGTCGCACATCGTCGGACAAATGCAGTTTGACCTGTTCCACGCATACACGGTGGATGAACACACCATCCGCGTAATGCTCAAACTGGAGAGCTTTGCGAAAGAAGAGACACGCCAGCGCCATCCGCTATGCGTCGATCTCTGGCCGCGGCTTCCCCATCCGGAACTGATCCTGATCGCCGCGCTGTTCCACGATATTGCGAAAGGACGCGGCGGCGACCATTCAGTACTGGGCGCGCAGGATGTACTCACCTTCGCCGAACTGCACGGTTTGAACTCACGCGAAACGCAACTGGTCGCCTGGCTGGTGCGCCAACACCTGCTAATGTCAGTCACCGCCCAGCGCCGCGACATCCAGGATCCGGAAGTCATCAAGCAGTTTGCCGAAGAGGTGCAAACCGAAACACGGCTGCGTTTTCTGGCCTGCCTGACCGTCGCGGACATCTGCGCGACCAACGAAACCTTGTGGAATAGCTGGAAGCAGAGCCTGCTACGCGAGCTGTACTTCGCCACGGAAAAACAGCTCAGGCGCGGAATGCAAAATACGCCGGATATGCGTGAGCGCGTGCGTCACCATCAGCTTCAGGCGCTGGCGCTGCTGCGAATGGACAATATTGATGAAGCCGCGCTGCACAAAATCTGGACCCGCTGTCGCGCTAACTATTTTGTTCGTCATAGTCCAAATCAGCTCGCCTGGCACGCACGCCATTTATTGCAGCACGATCTGCGCCAACCGTTAGTGTTGCTCAGTCCGCAGGCCACGCGCGGCGGAACCGAAATTTTTATCTGGAGTCCGGACAGACCCTATCTGTTTGCCGCCGTCTGCGCCGAGCTGGACAGGCGTAATTTAAGCGTCCATGACGCGCAGATCTTTACCACTCGCGACGGCATGGCAATGGATACGTTTATCGTTCTGGAACCAGACGGCAGCCCGCTGGCGGCGGATCGCCATGACGTTATTCGCACCGGTCTTGAACAGACCATTACGCAGCGTAGCTGGCAGCCGCCGCAGCCGCGTCGGCAACCGGCAAAGTTACGGCACTTTACGGTTGAAACGGAAGTCAATTTTCTGCCCACCCATACCGACAGAAAATCATTCATGGAATTGATCGCGCTCGATCAACCTGGTCTGCTGGCCAGGGTCGGACAAATTTTTGCCGATCTGGGAATTTCGCTTCATGGCGCCCGAATTACAACCATTGGTGAACGAGTAGAAGATTTATTCATAATCGCCACAGCGGATCGGCGCGCACTTAATAATGTGCTGCAACTTGAGGTGCAACAACGGTTGACAGCGGCCCTCAATCCAAACGATAAAGGGTAGTGTGTTTATTTATATGAAAGAGTTTAACAATGCAGCAGTTACAGAACGTTATTGAGACCGCTTTTGAGCGCCGCGCCGATATTACGCCGGCTAATGTAGATACCGTGACCCGAGAGGCAGTAAACCAGGTCATTTCTCTACTTGATTCCGGCGCGCTGCGTGTCGCAGAAAAAATCGACGGTCAGTGGGTCACTCACCAGTGGTTGAAGAAAGCGGTTCTGCTCTCTTTCCGTATTAACGATAACCAGGTTATCGACGGTGCGGAAAGCCGCTACTTCGATAAAGTCCCGATGAAATTCGCTGATTACGACGAAGCGCGTTTTCAGAAAGAAGGCTTCCGCGTCGTTCCGCCTGCGGCCGTTCGTCAGGGCGCATTTATCGCCCGCAACACCGTGCTGATGCCGTCTTACGTTAACATCGGCGCCTACGTTGACGAAGGCACCATGGTTGACACCTGGGCGACGGTGGGTTCCTGCGCGCAGATTGGTAAAAATGTTCACCTTTCCGGCGGCGTGGGTATCGGCGGCGTACTGGAGCCGCTGCAGGCTAACCCGACCATCATTGAAGACAACTGCTTTATTGGCGCGCGTTCTGAAGTCGTGGAAGGCGTCATTGTCGAAGAAGGTTCCGTCATTTCCATGGGCGTATACCTCGGCCAGAGCACCAAAATCTACGATCGCGAAACCGGTGAAGTTCACTATGGCCGCGTACCGGCGGGCTCCGTGGTCGTTTCCGGCAACCTGCCGTCAAAAGACGGTAAGTACAGTTTGTATTGCGCGGTGATCGTGAAAAAAGTCGACGCCAAAACGCGTGGTAAAGTGGGCATTAACGAATTATTGCGCACTATTGATTAAGCGAGTGAAAAGCGGGGGCGACAGCCCCCTTTGCATTACGGTGAATGCGGTAACACGGTTTCCGGCGCAATCTTTGCCGCAAACGCCGAAGCCAGCGCAGTCAAAACGACATAACCGGCAACCAAAGTCCAACTGTTATCATAGACTGCGCTTAACGCTTTAGCGATAAACGGCGTGAATCCCCCTGCCACAACCGCCCCCAACTGAGCGCCAATTGATGAACCGCTGTAGCGTACAGGCGGATGAAACAGTCCGGCGAAAAAAGAAGGTTGCACGGCATTCAGTGAATTATGACCAATGTTAATAAGCAAAACGTAGCCCATTGTCATCAGTATGAGCGAACGGCTTTCCAGCAGCCAGAAAAAGGGAAAAGCCATTGCCGCGACAAAAAGCGCGCCGAAAATATACACCTGACGGCAGCCACGCCGATCCGACATGATGCCAAATAGCACGTGCATGGGATACGCCAGCAGACAGGTGAACATTACAATGTACAGAATAGTCAGGCTGGCAATCCCAAGCTGCGTCGTCGCCTAGGAAACCGCGAAGACGGTAGCAAGAAAAAAGGGAACGCTTTCCGCAAAACGCAGAATTATAATCAGCAAAATGCTACGCCATTGTTCTCGTACTACTTTGACCACCGGCCTTTCTTCTCTTTGCTGCCTATGATTAATGGCCTGCTGCTTTTTAAACGCACGGAAGACAGGCGTCTCATCCAGACGATGACGCATATATAATCCAGGCAACACCAAAAGCGCACTGAGCAGAAAAGGAATACGCCATCCCCACGATAACAACGCCTCCTGCGGTAATTGGGTCACGACTATAAATACGCCTGTCGCCAATAATTGTCCCGTGAGTCCTCCTGTTTGCGATAGCGCGCTTAACCGCCCCCGGTGCTTTCCAGCAGCATATTCCACGACCATCAACATGGCGCCTCCCCATTCGCCTCCAACCATAAATCCCTGCAGAAAACGCAGAATAACCAGTAAAACAGGCGCCAGCGCGCCAATACTGGCGTAAGAAGGCAGGCAACCGATGAGAAACGTGACCGCGCCCATCCCCCCTAACGTGATTAATAACGTGTTTTTACGCCCAAGCGTATCTCCCCTGTTGCCAAAAAATAGCGCGCCCAGCGGCCGGGAGATAAATCCCACGCCAAAACTGGCAAAAGAAGATAACGTTGCAGTCAATGGGCTGGCGCCAGGGAAAAAAAGCGGGCCAAATACCAGCGCACTTGCCAGGCCGTATAATAGAAAATCATAATATTCAATGGAGTTTCCTATCCAGGCGGAAACCACCACCCGGCGAATAGTAGCATTATACGTTCCGGACATAGACTCCGCCTCTCAAGGTTATCGACCACTGCCTCCGGTCAATTTCCCACACTGACCTCAAACGCTTTCTCTATAAACGGAATATCGCGTTGAATTACTTAAGCTATCAATAACCGCCGCCCTTTTGCTCATGACGTTGCCGAGACGTCTTCTGCGATCAACTACGCTTTTTTTGTATACATTGGTGGCGAAAAACCAATTTTTCGTTAATTATTCAAAAGTTATAGTGTGATGAAGGATACCGCTATGTATGACAATCTAAAAAGTCTGGGCATTACCAATCCTGAGGAAATCGATCGTTACAGCCTGCGGCAAGAAGCCAATAACGATATCCTGAAAATCTATTTTCAAAAGGATAGAGGTGAATTCTTTGCTAAAAGCGTGAAGTTTAAGTATCCACGCCAGCGTAAAACGGTGGTGGCCGATGGCATCGGTCAGGGTTATAAAGAAGTACAGGAGATTAGCCCTAACCTACGCTATGTGATTGACGAGCTGGACCAAATCTGCCAGCGCGACCGCTCAGAACTCGATCTCAAACGTAAGATCCTCGACGACTTGCGCCACCTGGAAAGCGTCGTCGCGAATAAGATCAGTGAAATCGAAGCCGATCTGGACAAGCTTACCCGCAAATAAAAAAGCTGCCGGGGCTTCATTTCGAGCCCCTATCACTCTGCTGCTCCCTCTCATCCGCCTCACGGCTACCGCCATTTTTCATCACTATGCCTCACAGCGGCTCTATACATATCATTTCGTTATCCTGCTGTATTTATTAATAAAAATAAAAAGCTATGTTCATCCTCCCTATTTATGGAGGTTATATGACTCAGGAAATCACGCTAACATGTTATTCGCTGCCTGCGGCCCCCGGACTGGATAACATCAAATTTGAAAAGGGGCGCGAGCACGACCGCCAGGCGCTGGGATTTATTCTGCCAGCGAATACGCAGCTGCAAATCCGCCAGCCAAATAACAACGCCGGTAACGCCAGACTCCGTCTGCTGTGCAATGACTCAGCGTGTGAGAAATCGCTTACGCTGAACGGCAACTGGCAAACGATCAGCACAACGGTCGATTCCGTTCCCTTTATTGATACCCTCTTTTTTGCGCAGGGCGGCGAGTTTTCGGTGATCTACCGACAGCCAACCAGCAATAAAAATTTGCCACACTGGCGTAAGGGGCAATCCGAAGACGCTTTTTTCCAGACCTGGGAAGAACAGGCGTCGCCTTTTGCCCTACTGGAACTGGACCGCGTGCGTTTTCTGCTGCCCTGGGCGGATCGCGCTAATGTCATCAACGCCGGTATCACCGCGCTGGATGCGTACTACACGCGAGTGATCGACGCCTATAATGGCTGGACTGGTCTCAGCGATAGCCCTGCTTCGCCGCTTAATCAAAATGTCGCTAACCGCTATTTTATTAAAGCGGATAAACACGGCGTCGGCGCGGCTTATTATCTCCCCTGGTGGTGCGCGCAAACGGCTGCAACATTAAGCCAGGGGTGGATCGATAATGTCGCCACGCAGTGGACGATTCTGCATGAAATCGGTCACGGCTATCAGGGCGTCTTTATGAATGACGTCGACCTGCCAGTCGGTGAGGTGTGGAACAACATTTACGCCGCGTTTTTCCAGCAGCTTAACCTGAACCAGGGGAACCATCTTTATACCGACGGCTGGCTCTACAATTACGGACGGCAGTCTGAGCAGGAATTGCAATTCATTACCTATCTGCGGAATCGCACGCCGGTTAACGCCTGGGGCGTCCGCCCCCGCCTGCAATTTCTGATGCTGATGTTATTTAAAGGCGGAACAGAAGCCTTTCGAGTGTTTAACCAGAACTACCGCGAGCTGGGTGCTGACGAAAACTTTTTGCCCTGCGAGCATCGCCTGACCGATCTGCTGGCGGACGCCATCGCCACAGCCTCAGGTTATGACGTCGCGCCGTTTATTCAGCTGTGCGGCTTACCGGTCGATGCGTTCACCCGCGAGCAGATCGCCGCACAGGCGGTAAAACCCGTCTGGCCGCTTTACGATCTGTTGCCGGAGCGCGAATGGGAAAGCGCGCGCCAACAGTTAGGGCTGGACTCTTTTGTCTGGCTGGTTGAAAACGCCGAACTGGCGGAGCTGAACAAAACGGGAACGCTCACGCTAACGCTGAATATCGATCAGCCGGAGCAACTTTATGGACGCGCCTTAACGCTACACGACAACGCCGGCAGCACGTATACATTGCCCGTCAACGACAGTACGCTCACGTTAACTCCCCTGCCCATTGGCATTTACCATCTCACCCTGCCCAAAGGGCGATCGCAGAAATACCGCCCGGACACGGACTATGTGGTTATCCGCGAAGGGGAAAACGCACTTACCGTTAATTTCACCGCCTTGCAGGACAGCGCCGCGTATAACGAGCAGTTGATTTTCCTCGGCTACGGTGACATGCCCTTCGCCCGTTTAGCCGTGGATCATGAGGCCAGACAATTAGTTCTGGATATCACGAACGCCACGCCGCACAGCTACTTCGCGAATACGTTATACGCCAGCATAACGGTGTTAACCGCCAGCGGCGAAAAGGTTTTTGAACGTAAGATGAACGGAATAAACTGCGCCACCGGAAAAATTGTGGTGCCGTTTAGCGACCACTACCACCTTTATCTTTATCATGCCGAGCCTGGCCGCCTGAAAGCCTCGCCGGGCTATCTGACATTGGTCTCGTCGACGAAATATCAGTTACTGCGTCTTGATAGCGAAGGGCTTTATCATTTTTCGCTCAACAACGATCCTGCCGCAGATCTCCAGGCTATGTTTACCCATCGCGCAGATGCTATCCGCGCCTGCCCTTTATTAATGGCGCAACCTTATGCCGCTTGCAAAAACGATCTCTGGCTGATGCTCTCCCATATTGAAGAGCCGACCCGTAGCGCGTTAATGCGCGACAGCGTTGATGTGCTGCCGGCGGATAACAGCGAGCCGGGCGAAGGCATCGGTAAAGGCGTGACGTTGCAGTTACGCGGACAAGGCGACAGAACGTTTTGCCAGCTTGCTTACGATAATCGGCAACAGCGCATGACAATAGAAACACTGGCCGGGCAGCCTCATCCCTACTATACCGCGACATACAGCACGCTCACGGTAAAGGAGGAGTCCGGCGAGGTTATCTATAGCCGTCATTATGATGGCATCACCCACTATTCAGCCGATAGCGATACGGTTGTTTTGCAAGCGGGAATGTACATTGAGCTCTTCCATGACGAACCTTACCGTTGCAGCGCCATCAATGAAACGACCGGGCAAAACGTCAGGCTGAAAAAACACAACCGCTGGCGCGTGGTGAGCGATGGGCTGGAGGTCGACTCACCGGAACAAACGGAAGAGAAAAATACCTCCGATGCTGCCGCATTATATGGCGATAAATTCAGCTGGCAGCTTATTGGCAAGGAAGAAAATGGTTTTGCCAGTATGGAAATAGACATCCGTGCGCAACAATTTATCTTTACCGCATACCCAATTGCGCCGCATAGCGACTTCGCAACGGAATATGCGGCAGTGACGATTTATAATACGCGCGGTACGGTGGTTTACCGTCAGTCGATAAAAGGTTCGGTGCAGCTTGGCGGCTATACTGACGTCTGCGGGCTGGATGAGGATTATACGATTGAGGTCTTTCATGCCGAGGGCGCAGACCAGTCGGTTATCCGCAACCCGCTCAATGGCGAAAGCTGGCCGCAGCCGCAACACGTGATCTGGCAGGTCACGGCGCGGGGATTACAGCGCCTGACCACGAATTACCCCCCCCATCACAGCGTCTTCGGGCGCTGTGAGATTACGTTGTCGGATGGCGGCTTTGCCTAATCCGGCCTACCACTTCGCCCAATTTCCCTGCTCTGGTCAACGAAGCGCCGCCGGGCTTAACGCTGTTCATCCAATTGTAGCGCCACATACAGCAACAGCCGATCGTCAAAATTTCCCAAATCCAGCCCGGTCAGTTCCGAAATACGATTTAGCCGATATTCCAGCGTGTTACGATGAATAAACAGCGCCTTAGAGGTCGCCAGCGGCTGGACATTATGGCGAAACCACGCCGTCAGCGTCCGACGTAATAACCCGTTGTTATCCATCGCTTTGAGTTTTACCAGCGGGCGCGCCAGCTCATTGGCCTGCCAGCCGCCACGCAGGCTATCTAACAGAACCGGCAGCATCAAATCCTGATAAAAATAGCTGCGGCTTTCTGGCATCCGCTGTTTGCCGACCATCATCGTAGTGCGCGCCGTGCGGTATGAACGTGCAATACTGCCCGGCCCGGTAAAGTAATTGCCCAGCGCCACGCGAAAACGTAGCTGACCATTCTCTTTCATTCGCGAGATAAGCTGCTCTACGCGCTTACGTCAGCATCCCAGCGACCAAACGAGTTTAAGGCGGGTTTGAGCACCACCATCTCGGTGAGAGAAACAATGGCTATCAGGTTGTTACGCTCCGGCGTGGTAAGCGCATTCTGCAACTGCTGAAGTTCCGCCATTGCGCTATCGACGCCAAGCTGGCCGCTGTCGACTTCCACCACCGCCGCCACACGCGGCTGGTTCAAATCGATCCCCAAACGCTGCGCCCATTCCACCAGCGCCGGCGTATTTTCTTCGGCCTGAATCAGGTTCATCACCAGCTCTTCGCGCAAACGGCTATCCTGCGCCAAAAGGTGCATTAACCGCGACTGCTCCAGCATCATTTCGGCAGTCATACACACCAGTTCGCCATATTTACGCAGATGCTCTGGTTCGCCGGTGAGGCCGATCACGCCGACAATTTCGCCCTCAAGACGTAAGGGAAGATTAATCCCCTGACGCACCCCGTGCAGGTGTCGCGCCACGGCGTTGTCAATATCCACAACCCGGCCCTGCGACAGCACTAACAGCGCGCCTTCGTGCAATTCACCAATACGTTCCCGATCGCCGCTGCCGATAATACGCCCGCGGGCATCCATTACGTTGATATTGGTATCGATGATGCGCATAGTGCGCGCCACGATATCCTGCGCCATTTTGGTATCAAGATGCCAGCCAGCCATAAATCCCTCCTGTGAGCAGAGCACAAGCATAAGGAAGATGACAGGCCTCGACATTGTGCAAATGCACAAAACGGTGCAAAGAAGTATGGAGTTGTGGGGAGTTTCACAGAAAAGTGTTGCCCCCTTCCGTGGTGGAAGGGGGACAAAGGTGATTACTGCATCAGCAAATAAATAGAACTATCACCACGCTGAATATTCAGCGCCAGTACCGACGGCTTGCTGTCGAGAATCTTACGCAGCTCGGCGATATTTTTCACCGGCTGCTGGTTAGCGCCGATAATCACATCGCCTTTTTTGAGGCCAATTTGCGCGGCGGGTGAGTTCGCTTTCACGCTGCTCACCACAACGCCTTTATCCTGGCCTTTATTGCTCATTTCAGCGCCTTCAATCCCGCTGAAGATGGTGCTGGAATCAACCTGACTCTGGCTGCTCTGCTGCAGTTCCAGATTAACCGTAATCGCTTTACCTTCACGCAGCAGACCGAGGCTGATTTTGCTGCCGACCGGCATAGTGCCGACCTGAGCGCGCAGCGCCGCAAAGCTGCTGATCGGTTTACCGTTCAGCGAGGTAATGACATCCCCGGCTTTGATACCCGCTTTCGCCGCGGACGAATTCGGCATCACCTGGCTGACGAACGCGCCACGCTGGGCGTCGACTTTCATCGCTTTCGCCAATTCGGAATTCAGCTCAGTCCCCATGATCCCCAGTTCGCCGCGTTTCACCTGGCCGTATTCCACCATCTGCGACGTCAGGTTTTTCACCATGTTACTGGGGATAGCGAAGCCGATACCGATGTTGCCGCCGTCCGGCGCCAGAATCGCGGTGTTAATACCGATCAGCTCACCGTTCAGGTTCACCAGCGCGCCGCCGGAGTTACCGCGGTTAATCGCGGCGTCGGTCTGAATAAAATTCTCGTAATTTTCTACGTTCAGGCCGCTACGCCCCAGCGCCGAAACGATACCTGACGTCACCGTTTCGCCCAGACCAAACGGGTTACCAATAGCGACGGTATAATCCCCCACGCGCAGCGCGTCGGAGTCCGCCAGCTTAATCGCCGTCAGGTTCTTCGGATTCTGAATTTGAATCAGCGCGATATCAGAACGCGGATCTTTGCCTACCACTTTAGCATCGAATTTACGTCCATCGCTAAGCTGTACTTTAATCACGCTGGCGTTATCAACCACGTGGTTGTTGGTGACGACGTAGCCCTTCGCGGCGTCAATAATTACGCCGGAGCCCAGCGCCATGAATTTCTGTTGCTGACCGCCGTTGCCGCCGTTACCGCCGCCCTGGCAGAACGGAGAATTCTGGAACGGAGAACCGTCCTGGCAGAACGGGGAGTCATCGCCAAAGAACTGCTGGAAATTACGCGGCATACGCGGCGTATTCACCGTGGTGCTACCTTCAACATTAATACTGACCACCGATGGCATCACTTTTTCGAGCATCGGTGCCAGGCTTGGCATCTGCTGGGCAGTCATTGCTGAAGAGGACGTTTCAGCCGCCGTGGCAGACAGAGGCGACAATGCCAAACCTAAACTCAGAGCCAGTGCACTCATTGCTAATGTGGTTTTTTTCATGTGTTTCAATCTCGATTAACAGGTAACGCAAAATTGCTGTGTACGTCAGATTCATTTTATAACGCGAAGTTCCGGAACAAAGTTTCTGGAAAAAGTAAAAATTTATTGTCCATCTTTACAAAAGTCCATTTACTGTTCGACCGCCATCAAACGCCGATATTCATCCCATGCGTAAAGGTCAGTCATCCCGCTGATATAATCCTGAATCAACCGACAGCGATAATAATATTCCAGTACCGGGTACTCCGCCGAATCCGTGGGTAATTTACTGACGACTTCCACGTAGGCCAAACGATGGCGCGTAGAAAGTTTCTGAAATAAGCGCGATTCTATAGGGAAGCGTTTCAACCGTTCTTTTTCCACCAGCTCGCGAAAGTCGTTAAGCGACAAGCTTAATAGCGGCTGATAGATATCTAATAACCCGCTGATCACCCGGTATCCCTGTAGTTCAAGCTGTTCTACATCCGGATGGCTAAACACATGTTCAACCGCCACATTCTTATAGAGTTCAAGCAGGCGGCTAAAACCGCTGGCATCTTCCAGCAGCGCCTGATTGAAGGTACCGGCAAAAATCTGCGGCAAATTATCAATAAAACGCTGAGCGGCATAGGGCACCAGTTTATTTAATGTATTTACCCGTAAATACATAAAAAACTGATCTTCGGTACTGCGGCTTAATGTATTGGCGCGTGATTTTTCCCACGCATTTCCTACCACCAGCTCAAACAGCGAATCCTTCTCATGGTGGCCCCACGCGTGATATAAATGGTGATAAAGCTGCTCAACGCTAAAGATTCTTTTCTCTACCGCGTCTTCAAGATCGGCGACACAATAAGAAATATCATCTGCGGCTTCCATAATCCACGTTAATGGAAAGCGACTGTAAGGCGCTAACTGCAGTTCTTTACGTAACCTCGCAATATACTTCTCTTCAGAAAGATAATAGCCCGGTTTCTTCATTAAATAGCGATGGGAATCCGGCACCGGCCCTCGCCACCATGCCGGACGGGTATATTTTAAAATTCCGCCAACCTGCGCCCAGGTAAGATTCATCCGCATGAGCGTATGTACCAGACGAATTCCCTGTGCATTGCCTTCAAAATGGCAGATATCCTGACGTACCTTGCGGCGAATATCGTTCAGATTTTCTTCGCCTTCCTGTAGCCGTAGCGAGGAAACCACACAGCGATCATGCGTGAGCGGCTGACTTTCCGCATCTTCCGGATGCAGCCGCTGACGAAACCAGTCATTGATCGCCGCCTCGCCAAAATGACCGAACGGCGGATTACCGATGTCGTGCATCAGGCAGGCCATTTCCACAATACTTTCAAAGGGACCGGTCAGCGCATCCAGACCGTACTCCTCCAGTCGGTTTTGCTCTTTCAGGCGGCTTAAAATCTCTTTCGCGATATAACGCCCCACCTGCTGCACCTCCATCGAATGCGTCAGACGAGTACGCACCGCGGCATTGCGCTCCAGCGGGAAAACCTGCGTTTTTTGCTGCAAACGGCGTATAGCCGGAGAGTTGATAATCCGCCCGCGATCGCTTTCAAAAATCCGCAGGATCTCATGTTCCGTCTTTACGCCCTGCGGTGAACGATAACGACGATGCCAGTTAATTTTATTTCGGAAATCGATCGATGCCATATCCTCTCCCCGCCTGAGAAATGCGCTTCCCCATAAGCGCATGATAAACTATGCCCCCAAAACTGACTTATCGCGAGTAAATCTATGAAAATCGGCATCATTGGCGCAATGGAAGAAGAAGTTACGCTGCTGCGTGACAAAATTGACAACCGTCAGACGATTACGCTGGGCGGCTGCGAAATTTACACTGGCCAGTTGAACGGCACCGAAGTGGCGTTGCTGAAATCCGGTATCGGTAAAGTCGCGGCGGCGCTGGGCGCAACGTTGCTTCTGGAGCACTGCAAGCCGGACGTGATCATCAATACCGGTTCCGCAGGCGGTCTGGCGTCCACGCTGAAGGTCGGCGATATCGTCGTCTCTGACGAAGCGCGTTACCACGACGCTGATGTGACCGCTTTCGGCTATGAATACGGGCAATTACCGGGCTGTCCGGCCGGATTTAAGGCCGATGACAAACTGATCGCCGCCGCGGAATCCTGCATCAGAGAGCTGAATCTGAACGCGGTACGCGGCCTTATTGTTAGCGGCGACGCGTTTATTAACGGCTCCGTCGGGCTGGCGAAAATCCGGCATAACTTCCCCGACGCGGTCGCCGTAGAGATGGAAGCCACCGCTATCGCACACGTCTGCTATAACTTCAACGTGCCGTTCGTGGTGGTACGCGCTATTTCTGACGTGGCCGATCAGCAATCGCACCTCAGCTTTGACGAATTCCTCGCGGTGGCGGCGAAACAGTCGACTCTGATGGTCGAAACGCTGGTACAGAAACTGGCGCATGGTTAAGCAAATGTTCAGGGCGCTGGTCGCCCTGCTGCTTACGCTCCCGGTGTGGCTTTACGCTGCGCCGCGCGTCATTACCCTCTCTCCCGCCAATACGGAGCTCGCTTTTGCCGCCGGGATTACGCCCGTTGGCGTCAGCAGCTATTCCGACTACCCGCCCGAAGCGCAAAAAATAGAACAGGTCTCTACCTGGCAGGGAATGAATCTGGAACGCATTGTGGCGCTGAAGCCGGATCTGGTCGTCGCCTGGCGCGGCGGTAATGCGGAACGCCAGGTAAACCAACTGACGTCATTAGGTATTAAGGTCATGTGGGTGGACGCGGTAAGCATCGAACAGATCGCCGACACGCTCCGTCAACTGGCCGCCTGGAGCCCGCAGCCGGAAAAGGCTCAGCAGGCAGCGCAGACATTGCTAAACGAGTACGCCGCGCTCAACGCCGAGTATGCCGGTAAAGCTAAAAAGCGCGTCTTTCTTCAGTTTGGCATGAATCCTCTGTTTACCAGTGGTAAAGGGTCTATTCAACATCAGGTTTTGACGACCTGCGGCGGAGAAAACGTCTTTGCTGACAGCCGCGTGCCGTGGCCGCAAGTCAGCCGTGAACAGGTGCTGGCAAGGCATCCCCAGGCCATTATCGTGGCCGGAAAAGCGGGCGAAATTCTCAAAATTGAACAATACTGGGGAAACCTGTTAAAAATTCCGGTTATTCCGCTTAACAGCGACTGGTTTGAACGCGCAAGCCCGCGTATTATCCTCGCCGCAAAACAACTCTGTAATGCGCTTTCACAGGTGAATTAGAGCCTGTCTTACCAGGCTCCCAGTGGGGATTCGACAATGCTCGTCTATTGGCTGGATATTGTAGGCACGGCTGTATTTGCTATCTCTGGCGTGTTGCTGGCCGGGAAATTACGTATGGATCCGTTCGGCGTCCTAGTGCTCGGCGTCGTTACTGCCGTTGGCGGCGGGACAATCCGCGATATGGCGCTGGATAACGGCCCGGTATTCTGGGTTAAAGATCCTACCGACCTGGTCGTCGCCATGGTCACCAGTATGCTGACCATCCTGCTGGTTCGCCAGCCAAGACGTCTGCCGAAATGGATGTTGCCGGTGCTGGATGCGGTCGGGCTGGCGGTGTTTGTCGGCATTGGGGTGAATAAAGCCTTCCTCGCTGAAACGGGGCCATTAGTGGCCGTCTGTATGGGCGTGATTACCGGCGTCGGCGGCGGGATTATTCGCGATGTTCTGGCACGCGAGATCCCCATGATCCTACGCACCGAAATCTATGCCACGGCCTGTATTATCGGCGGGATTGTTCACGCCACCGCGTTTTATACGTTTTCAGTACCGCTGGAAAGCGCCAGCATGATGGGTATGGTCGTCACGCTGTTCATTCGGCTGGCGGCCATTCGCTGGCATTTGAAATTGCCGACGTTTGCCCTGGATGAAAACGGACGTTGATATTGTTTTGCCCGATGGCGCTACGCTTATCGGGCCTGGAACATCTTTCCTGTCGGCCGGATAAGACGCTCGCGTCGCCATCCGGCACAACGAACAACAATCAAATGCTGAAGGAAGAGCCACACCCGCAGGTACTTTTCGCATTCGGGTTGGTTACAATGAAGCGGGAACCTTCCAGACCTTCGGTATAATCTACCGAACCACCCACCAGATACTGCAAACTCATCGGGTCAACCACCAGGCCAACGCCCTGTTTTTCGATGGTCATATCCCCTTCGTTAACCTGATCGTCAAAGGTAAAACCATACTGGAAGCCGCTGCAACCACCGCCGGTGATATACACGCGCAGTTTCAGATTCGGGTTATCTTCGTCAGCGATAAGACTTTTTACTTTATTCGCTGCTGCGTCGGTAAACTGCAGCGGCAGCGCTACGTCATCACTCATATTTTGCTCCAAACGACATCGGTAATTGGATAAATTTTCACCCAATATTGGCAGTCATTATCTAATACCCTGGTAATTCGTTCAAGTATTCTCGCCCGCAGGCGCATTCTGGTTTTTCGCCGCCTGTTCCGCATCCTGCTTCGCCAGAGTGCGCGCCAGGATGGTTGAGTATAACGGTTTCCCGCCCAAAAACTGGGCTAATAGTGTCGCGCCAAGACAGGTGATAATCATTGGCAAAATGAGCTGATAGTTATCGGTCATCTCCAGCACCAGCACAATCCCTGTCAACGGGGCGCGCACCGACGCCGCCATCAGCGCCCCCATCCCGGCAATCGCAAAGGTACCGGCCTCCAGGTGATACTGCGGGAAAAGCACTGCCGCCGCCATACCGAAGGCCGTACCAAGCAGCGTTCCCAACGCCAGCATCGGGGCGAAAATGCCCCCCGGCGCGCCGGAAGAAAAGCAAAGCAGCGTCGTGACAACCCGGGCAATAAAGATGAACAGCAGTAGCCCGACGCTAAAATTACCTGCCGCGGCGATAGGAATAAGGTTAAATCCGCCGCCTGCCGCTTCCGGCTCAATCAACCCCAGAATACCGCACAGGCCGCCGATCGCGCCGCCCATAAGCACCCATTTTTTAATTTCGCCGCCATGAAAGCGCTGAAACATATCCTGGGTACGCAGCACCAACGAATTAAATACCGGCCCGACGCAGCCAAAAATAATGCCGAGGATAAGGTATAACCACAGTGTGTTAACCGGCGCATCAGACAGTTTGCCGACTTCAATAATCGGCGCTTCGCCGTTAAATATGCGGAACACAATGCTCGACATGATGACGCCGGTAAACACCGCTTTAATCGAAATCAGGTTGTAGCGAAACTGCGGGCGCATCTCTTCAATAATGAACAGGATACCCGCCAGCGGCGCGTTAAACGCCGCAGAGAGCCCCGCCGCCGCGCCGGTCGCCAGCAACGTATGCCGCGCTTCGGCGCTGCGCATACGAAAAACATCCAGCACCATGCGCCCCAGGTTGCCCCCGATTTGCACCGTTGGCCCTTCGCGCCCTAATACCATTCCTGCGCCCAACGTTCCCATCCCGCCGATAAACTTCACCGGCAACACGCGCCACCAGCGCACCGGACGTAGCTCCTCCAGCGCGCCTTCAATTTCCGGGATACCCGAGCCGCCAGCTTCCGGCGCAAATTTTCGCACCAAAAAGTAGCCGACCATCGCCAGTAACGCCGAAAGGATAAAGGCCAGCGGCCAAAGCAAAAACGCATGGTCCGCGACCTGAACCAGCGCGCCAATGCGCATGTTTTGTACCCAGGAAACCGCCTTTTCAAAGGCGACGCCAACCAGTCCGGTAAGCGTGCCGACAACGGCCGCCATGAACAGGATGGCCAGCGGCGTTTTATCCCGCTGCATTAACCGGCGAATCTGATCTCTGCGCCGTAAACGCACAATTTGCTGAGCTAAAAAGGTGGAAGTGTCTGTTTTCATCAGAAGATCATTAATTGGTAATACAAATCTAAAGTCGGCATTCTACTCGCCAACGCCGCGAAAATCCCCTGCAAATCGTATTGTTTCAAATGCGTAAAACTTTCATAACCTTCTCTGAATAACTTAGAATAGCGGGTATTCACTTTTTCTACGAACCAGGAATCTTTCCATGAGTAAGTCTGAAAATCTCTATAGCGCGGCCCGCGAGCTGATCCCCGGCGGCGTGAACTCCCCTGTTCGCGCCTTCACTGGCGTGGGCGGCACCCCGCTGTTTATCGAAAAAGCGGACGGCGCGTATCTGTACGATGTCGATGGCAAAGCGTATATCGACTATGTCGGTTCCTGGGGACCAATGGTACTGGGGCATAACCATCCGGCTATCCGCAATGCGGTGATCGAAGCTGCGGAGCGCGGTTTAAGCTTCGGCGCGCCAACCGAAATGGAAGTGAAAATGGCGGAACTGGTCACCAACCTGGTGCCGACCATGGACATGGTGCGCATGGTGAACTCCGGCACCGAAGCGACCATGAGCGCTATTCGCCTGGCGCGTGGTTTTACTGGCCGCGATAAGATTATCAAATTCGAAGGCTGCTACCACGGCCACGCAGACTGCCTGCTGGTCAAAGCCGGTTCTGGCGCGCTGACGCTCGGTCAGCCGAACTCGCCGGGCGTGCCGGCAGATTTCGCGAAACATACGCTGACCTGCACTTATAACGATCTGGCGTCAGTACGCGCGGCGTTTGAACAATATCCGCAGGAAATCGCCTGTATCATCGTCGAACCCGTAGCGGGCAATATGAACTGCGTCCCGCCGCTGCCGGAATTTCTGCCAGGTCTGCGCGCCTTGTGCGATGAGTTCGGCGCGCTGCTGATTATCGACGAAGTGATGACCGGTTTTCGCGTAGCGCTGGCCGGAGCCCAGGATTACTACGGCGTCGTGCCGGACCTGACCTGTCTGGGTAAAATCATCGGCGGCGGGATGCCGGTAGGCGCGTTTGGCGGTCGTCGCGATGTAATGGATGCGCTGGCGCCGACGGGCCCGGTTTACCAGGCGGGCACCCTTTCCGGCAACCCGATTGCGATGGCGGCCGGTTTCGCCTGCCTGAATGAAGTCGCCCAGCCCGGCATTCATGAAACGCTGGATGAGCTCACCACCCGTCTGGCGGAAGGTTTGCTGGAAGCTGCCGAAGAAGCGAATATTCCGCTGGTGGTTAACCATGTCGGCGGCATGTTCGGGATTTTCTTCACCGACGCTGAGAGCGTAACCTGCTATCAGGACGTGATGGCGTGCGACGTGGAACGCTTTAAGCGTTTCTTCCACCTGATGCTGGAGGAAGGCGTGTATCTGGCGCCATCGGCGTTTGAGGCGGGCTTTATGTCGGTCGCACACAGCATGGACGACATTAATAATACTATTGACGCCGCGCGTCGGGTGTTTGCGAAACTGTAAAAGAGAACGTCCAAAAACAACGTAGGCCGGGTAAGGCGAAGCCGCCACCCGGCTTTTTTTTGGTTCATACCAGGTTAGCGTGAATCTTCGCCAAACACCCAGCCCCCCTAAAGCTCATCAATAATATACTGGAAGCTACAGGTCGACGTGAACTGCCCGGAGCCAATGTTGCGGGTGTTCACCGCTACATTAATGCCATGAAGCTCAACATCGGTTATCGGATGATCAACGGCGCTGGTCGTGACGCTCGACTGGTCGCAGCCCAGCACATTGAGCGTAATACCCGATGAGACAAAACGGCAATAAGCGCCACGGTTGTCAAATTTGCTGCCATCGCACAGTTTCCCCCCCTCCATCAAATAGGTATGTAACGTGCGATTCACTGTGCCACCGGTGGCATCAAGCATGAGGGTTGTTTTCTGTTTCGAAACGTTCGCATCCCAGGAGATATCAAAAGTATCAACGGGAACTTTCGGGCAAACTGAGCTGCGCGTATCCGGCGGGGAATACGTTTCGTTAGTGATAAAAGCGGTAGCAACGATATGGCTCGACGCCAGCCAGGGGCAACCATAATCATCGCTTTGTACCGTAATCTCCAGGGTAAAAGAACCACACCCCCTCCAGTTCGAGGGAAGATTCTTGCACGCAGATCGCGAAACAGTGTTATCAAAATCCTTCAATACAACCTTCGGCGCAGGTTCTGGCCCAGACCAGGAGTCTGCGGTTAGCGTTTCTCCTTTACGATGTCCCGAAAGGTTCCAGGAGCCATAGTACACTCCCTCCGGAGTCGCTATCGTCACCTCCGCCACAATAGATTTGTCGCTATTAGGGCCAATACCATAATACATCGTGGTGCTTGAAAACGTCGCTTTCAGCATGGGTCCCGCCGCTATTGAACGGCAACAAACGACCGCCAACAGTAAAAATAAAATCTGTATGCTTCTCATCATAAATACTCAAAGGTAACTAGTGCGCTTGCGAAGAACGTTCCCGGAACCAGGTCCTCGCCAGGAAGGCGTTGTACCCAGGCATTCAGGTTTAGCGCGTTATTCCCCGTCACCAGCGTGAATATCGCACCCTCTTTATCGTTCATGCCCACGGGAACGCCGGATAGCGTTTCAATACCAATCCCGCTCCCAAAAGCACCTGAATGGCTATCGATGGCCAGGATACCGCGCATTCCGGTCGCTTCGGTTCCAGTGAAAGTCACCTGCACCCCGTTACTCAGCGCCGAATCGCAATCCGTGAGTTCAAACACCAAAGGCTTACGAGCAGACTGGCCGTCGGGAGTGAAATCAGAACTGTCAAGCGACGAAAAATCGACTTCGGCAATCCCCGTCCCCTGCATCGTGAGCGTGCAAGGACTGGCCACCAGGCTACCGGAAAAATGCAGGTTATCTGCCGCTGAGACCGGCAATATCAGCGCCCCACAGAGGATGCAGGCCGCGCCGTGTAATAACGCCTGTCTTTTAGCCATTACTGATAATCCACCTGTAATGTTGCCGTCGCATCGAAGCCGCCTTCTTTCAGCGAAGCACCGCTCTTTTTAACCGGTATGGCTTTCAGAACAGGTATCGATTGTTCATTCACCGTAATGGTGGACCCCAACGTAAAGGGTTGGTCGTTCTGCCTGAGTTCAATCCCCAGCCCCGCCACGCTGGTGTTTACCGCCGCCGGATTAAAATCACTCACGGAACCGCTTAGCGTCAGGGTCATCGCCATCGTCTCATCGCGCACCGTTGAATCACAGGTGATCTCATACGGAACATTCTGCGCATAACGCGTACCATCTATTTTATTAATCAGCAGGTTACCGAACTTAACGTCGATCGTCTGATCATTGTTAATCGTACAATTCGGCGGTGAAATTAATGTGCCGTGAAACTTAAGATTATCGGCTGCCTGTGCGGCAAGGCTGCCCCCCATTAACATCGTCAAAACTATTTTTTTCATTGGTAATCCACCACCAACGTGGCGCCTGCGTTAAACGCGCCACCTGTTAACGTTACGCCATTATTTTTGACGGGAATCGCCTCAATGGCCGGACCGCTGCCGCCGCTGTATTGAAATGACAACCATTGCGTATTGCCGGGTGAAATCAGCGCGCCATCCGTGGTGGTTTGCAGACGGATACCCAATCCATCGACATCGGTTTGCAATACCGACTCGCCATTGATAGTCACCGCATTCCCCTGAATCTGTAACTTCAGGTAATCGCTCACTCTGCCGTTACAGCTCAGGCGATAGCCCACCGCCTGCCGGTAATTCACCCCATCCACTTTCGTCGTCAACACATTGCCAAATTCCACCTCACCGCCGGTCACAGTACAGGGCGGCGCGGCATTAACGACTATCGTCAGCGTCATGTTGACCGTCTTACTTCCCGCTGCCAGCGGCATACTGACCGCACTCAGCATGGCCGCACACGTTACCGTGCCCAGCCGTAACCGCCATTGCCTCATCTTGCGTCTCCTTGTCGGTTACGACTTTCTGCTTTTTGCTTCATCTACCGCACAACTGTTGTCAGTACAGTTAAAAATCAGCGGTAACCGCGCGCCATAATCGTTGACGTAAGTCAGCACAGGCGAGTGACCTAATTCACTGGCGTCCCCTCCCAGCGTCACGTTGCTTTTTGGTGCAATCACTAAAGGGCTAAAGCCTCTGGCTGGTGTGCCGTCCATGCGGTTGCTGGCGTTGCTTAACACCACGTAGTAACCGGTCGGATTGCTCACCTGATAGCCATTGCCCTGACGCTGAAGGGTGATCTTGTATTGCCAGGGATGCTGCATATCGATTTTCGATAGCGCCTGCGGGCGGTAAAAAACTTTGATGCGCGTTTGCAGGGCGATTTGCAGCGTATTGGGCTTGTCGCTTTGCGGCGGAATTTCGCGCACGTTGTAATAAAAAAGGGTTTCCCGATCCTGGGGGAGCGACGCCAGCGCCGGCATCCCCTGAATTTTGACCTGTCCGATTGCCGACGGCTCAATGCGCTGGACCGGTGGGACGACGATTAAAGGCGAGGTGATTTTGACGCCCTTCTCATCTTCCACCCAGGACTGCGCCAGATAGGGCAGTTTGCTGTTGGCGTTTTTCAGATCGACGCTTATCGATTTATCTTCGCCGCGAAACACCAGGCGGGTGCGATCGGGCGCGATGGCGGCCTGGGCGCTACCGTAGCCGCCCAGCAAAAGCAGCAAAACAGCGGCCAGGTTATAACGTTTTAATGACATCATGAATGCGGTTTCCTGAATCAATGTGTTGGATAACGAGAAGAGAGCGCTTCGGGTTGCGTCGAAGACGTCCGCCGCTGCGTATAAAGCTGGAGTAATGGTTTCTCTTCGGGCTGCGTTGCCTCAGGTGATGAAGCGTCGCCGATGCACGGCAGCAACAGGCCGCTAAACAGATCGCCCGGCAGCGGATCGGGCAACGTCGCTTCACACTGCGTTTTACCTTCCCATGTCACCTGCAACCGCTCGCCGGGGTTAATGCCGATCAGATAAACGCTGCCGTCTTCACCTACGATCCCTAACTGTTGCTGGCGACTGTTGTAAACCTCTGCGCCGAAGGGCGGCGTGCCGCCATCGCGCAGGCGGATACTGGCCATGGCTTTTTTACCGCTGAGCACCTCCATGCGGCGATAACCGATCGCCCCTTCCGTCAGGGTCGCCTGAGCGATGGAGAGGATTGCTTCCGCGTCTTCCGGCAACTGGGTAATGTCGATTTTCACCTGGTTGCGGTAGTAGTCGTTGACGTCGACAATGACGGCTTTACCAAACGCGTTGGTATATACCGGCGTGCTGTAGCCGGAGATGGGTACGTTCGCTTCATCGCCGACATCCACCAGCAGCCGCGAGCCGCCGTTGACGCTGGTGCGGTGCAGCGCCCCGCCTTTAGCAGTCAGCGTCGCGCCGCCCTGGATGTTCAGCCCGCCGGAGGTATAGTCGCCTTCCTGATAGTTCGCACTGACGTCAATGTCGGCATAGCTCGCTTGATGACGGTAGTAGCCGTCGAGAGTCGCACCGTTATCCGCGCGACCAGCGTTGATCTGGTAGTTATTGCGATCGTCAATGCGCTCGTAATAGCCGACCTGATTGCTGTTGTTGTCATCGCTAAAGGAGCCGTTGTAGCTCAGCGTGCGGTTGTTGCCCCACGGAATACTGAGCGAGACGTACACGCCGTCATCACGCTCATTGTCATATTCGTTGCGAAAACCGTTCACCGACAGACTGATCCCGCGCACCTCACCGACATCGAAATAGTGCGACAGCGTCAGGTTATAGCTGTCCTGGTTAGGTTGATTCCAGTAGGTGCGATGGGTGTAGTTGATATAGGCGTTGACGTTTATTGCCGAAAAGTTCTGGCTGTACGTCAGGGTATACATCTCTTTATCGTGGCCGGTGCGCTGACGATCGTTATCGTCATTATGCGTATCGATAAACTCGTCCATCGTCATGTAGTTTTCTTCGGAAAAGCGATAACCAGCAAACGTCAGACGGCTGTCTATATCATCAAAATCTTTAGCGTAGCTGGCACGGAACGAGTTACCCTGAATGGTGCCGTCGCCGTAGGCGCTACCCTCTGGCAGCGTCGCACGGGAATGGGTGACATCGACGGAAAACGCGCCCAGCAGCGCCAGATCGCGCCCCAGTCCTAACGCCAGCGCCTGATAATCCTGCTCACCGATGGCACCGCCGTACAGCGACCAGCCGTTAGCGATCCCCCAGGAGGCTTCGGCTGAGGTGAAAAAGCCGCCTTCCATATTGTGATCCCAGTCCTGCGGTCGCCCGGCTGCCAACTTGTAGCGCACCTGGCCGGGACGGGTCAGAAACGGAATGGAGGCGGTGCTGACGTCATATTCCTGCACCTGACCGCTTTGTTCTTCAATTTTGACGTGTAGATCGCCGGATACCGTTTCATTAATATCCTGAATGCGAAACGGCCCAGCCGGGACCTGCGACTCATAAATCACCCGCCCGCGCTGGGTCACGGTGACTTTGGCGTTGGTGCGCGCCACGCCTGATATATCCGGGGCGTAGCCGCGCAGATTAGGCGGTAACATCTGATCGTCGGTGATAAGGCTGCCGCCAACATAGTTAAAGCCATCGAAAATATCGGATTCCAGCGATCCTTCGCCCAGCGTTAGCTGCGCCCGGAGCTGCGGGATCGCCCGCCAGGCGTAATAGCGGTTCCAGTCCCAGTTCTGTTCGGAACTGGAGCCAAAGTTGTCTTTATCTTCGCTGTCATTTTCGTGACGATAGTTAGCCTGCCAGTCCGCGCGCAAACGCCACGCGCCGAGGTTGGCACCCACCGTGCCGTTGCCGCTGATGTCATATTCATCGCCGTCATCATGTTCAGCATGTCGCCACTGGCTGTTAACGTTGTAGTCAAATAATACGCCGGGAATCCCTTCATCCCAGCGGGAAGGTGGATCCCACTCTTCATCGCTGTATTCCAGATAGGCCTGAGGAATAATCACCGTCAGCGTTGACTGGCTTAAATCCGTTTGGGTTTCCATCCCTTCCAGTTGATCTGGTTGCAGACACTGACCGGCATTTATCCAGATCATTTTATCTGCTATTTCAGGTTTTAACCCCAGCAGCGATACCAGTTCAGGCGATAAACAGGGATAGGTGTTATCAGGATCGTTATTATCAACGGAATACGTAATAACATTATCCTGGGCAATTTGACTCTGATTGACCAGCACCTGGAGATGATAGCTCCCCGGCATAATGTAGCCTTTACGGGAAAAACGGGAGAGATCCAGGCTGGCATCATCTTTAACATCAAGAAATCGGGTATTAAATTGAATGGGCGCTTCCGCATAGCTATTTTCCGGACCGACAGCCAGAACAATACCCACCACGGCCGCAAGCGTGCTCAGACGAAATTTTTTATAGTGAGCCATCAGACAATCTATCCCTGAAATATATAATCTATTTTTTTACTTTAAGCATTATCCTGCGGCAGACTGCCGCAGGATGATATTTCACTTACAGATAGCTGATCGTGAAGTTTACGGTGCTGCTGAATTCGCCGGTATCGATAGTGCTGGCAGCGGAATCGCCTTTCACCCAGGCTTTGAAGTTAAGAGTCTGTTTCGCCGCCGCAACGCTGCCGTTCATCGTCAGATTTTCGCTGTAAGCGTCGCCCAATTTGATCGCGGAACCCAGGTGGTTGCCGATGACAATGCTGGAACCCGCCATTTCGCCGCCGCCGATACGCATCAGCGCAACGCTGCCCGGATTAGCGCTGGATTCGTTACCGATGGCAGAGAAAACGGTAGACGCTTCTTTCTCAGTGGTGAATGCGCAGTTTTCCAGACCGATATGGAAATCGACTTTTGAAGATTCTTTACCGCCCATCAGAGAACCGGTACCGATATGGCCCAGGTTAACGGTCTGGTGTTCGTCGCCAACCACGATTGAACACGGTGAATCTTCAATAGTACCGGTAAAAGTAACCGTACCAGTATTACTGCCTGCAGCATTGGCAAAGCTGGAAACACCCATAACCAGTGCGGCAGCAACCGCAGCTTTTACTGCTGTATTCATTTTTCATCCTTATTAAAAGTTGGTGAGTATTTTTACGCTATTCACACGGAGTTATACTCAATACCCCATGTTTATATTAGTAGATATATATTATATGACGAGTTATGAAATTGCCGATGCAACATTCAAAAGAAGCAAACAACACGTTAATAAATAACATCCCTTAGGCGCGATGAAGTATTTTCCATTAAAAACCCAAAGACAAGTGTTTTTTATTTAAAGGATTATCAGAATTAAATAATAAATATTTTTACCGTTCAAAAAACAAACAAAGCAAGCAAGACGGGAGAGCCAAAAAAGCAATAAACATGTCAAAATGAATAAAAAAAGATCAGAATTACAGTACTGAATATATAGCAATGACGCGTAACATTTATTTTTGGTATAAATTTCATTAAAAAAAACAAAAAATGCTAAATTACATTTTTTTTGTTTACTCGTGGCAATTAATTTATTTTAATAGAGTTGTTTTTTATTACTTCGATAAAAAAATAATATTTTATTATCGAAGTTTTATAATGAAAATTTATTATTAAATTAAAATTGATTTACGAGATGCATTAAAGATGCGGCATCCACATCTTAATATTTAAAAAGGCTTAATACCGAAACCGGTAATTCTTATTATTGAATAGATCATGCCGCAATTTATCATCAACGTTTCGGGCCTGGATATGTTGAAATTAGTCACCCTGTTCAGAAGACAGCAGCGCGCCACTGAAATAGCACATGACTTATCGATACAGAAATAACACCTGCTTCTTGCTGAAAATAAAAGCAGAATTCCCTCGATAAAACGTGACAGGACAGCTCTCGCACCTGATAGCGTTCAGCTATTTTTAGGTCTACAAAATATTGCCACAACATATTGATATTGTGTAATTTGTAGGTCGAGTTGAGCATGGCTGCCACCCGACATAAATGTGGCACAGCCTTTTTTTACCGGCTCTGTTTACGTAGCAAATAGATAAAATACGGCGCGCCAATAAAGCTTGAAAGCAGTCCCGCCGGGATCTGATACGGAAATAGCGCCATCCTGCCGCACCAGTCGGCAAAGACCAGTAAAACGCCCCCTGCCAGCGCCGAGATGACCATATGCGGCATCGTCCGGCGAAAACCGAGCATCCGCGCAATATGCGGCGCCATCAGTCCAACGAAACTCAGCGGCCCAATGGTCATCGTCGCGGTTGCCGTCAAACACGCCGCCAGCGCCAGCAGCGCGATACGCGACGGCGTAAGCGCCATGCCCACCGCGCGCGCGGCATCGCCGCCCAGTGGCAAAATCGTTAACCAGCGGCGACACAACGGCACAATGGCCAGCAAAATCACCATCACGATCGCGGTTCGCGTAACCTGCCCGCCAGTGGCGTTATAGGTAGATCCTGCGATCCAGGTCAACACTTCCGCCATCCGCGGGTCGCCGCTCGCCTGGAGCATCATTAGCAGCATGGTAAACGCGGTGCTGAGCGCCATCCCCGCCAGCAACATCCGTTGCGGCGAGAAACCGCCGCGCCCGGCGGCTAACATAATAATCAGCAGTGTCGCCGCCGCGCCCAGGCTTCCGGCAGGCAGTAGCCAACCGAAAGCATTCCCCGGCACCAAAAACAGCATCAACACCACGCCAAACGCGGCTCCGGAACTGATCCCCAGCACTTCCGGACTGGCCATTGGATTACCGGTCAGACGCTGAATAATGCAGCCCGCCACCGCCAGCATGACGCCCGCCATTAACGCCGCCAGTATCCGCGGCCAGCGCCACGGCATCAGTTCTTCAAGCAGCGTTCCGCTCGCCCACGTCCAGCCGTGCGCGTCGCGACCAAAAGAGAGCGCGCCCCATGTTGCCAGCAGCAGGAGCGCGCCACCGGCAACGGCAAAAGCAAGAACGTGCCGACGTTCCGCCGCCACACGATCGCTGGCGTTCATATCCGGCGCGCTCATGCTTTTAAGCCGCGGCAGCAGCCACAGGAGCAGCGGCGCGCCGATTAACGCCGTCACTGACCCGGTGGAAACCTCCATCCATACGCGGGTTAGCCAAAGGATAATCTGATCGGATAGCCACAAAATAAGCGCCCCAATGAGCGGCGCCAGCATCAGGCGCGCCAGCAGACGTCTTGCGCCAAGCATTTTCGCCAGCAGCGGCGCAAACAGGCCGATAAAACCGATAATGCCCACCGCGTTGACCAGCAGCGCGCTCAACACAATCGCCAGCGACAGCGCCGCCAGACGCGCTAACGACAGCGCCAGACCCAGATTACGCGCAACGCCGTCATCCAGCCCCATCAGCGTCATCGGACGTAGCAACAATAATGTGAGCATCACACCGCCCAGCAACTGCGGCCACAGACGCTGCACGCCGCTCCAGTCGGTTTGCGTTAGCGTTCCGGTGCTCCATAAAAACATGCTTTGCAACTGATCGTGGTGGAAAATCACCAGTAACTGGTTGATTGCGCCACAATAGAGGCTGACCACCAGCCCGGCGAGGATCAGGGTCACTGGCGACAGGCGTTTGCCCCACGCCACGCCGAACACCAGCGCGCCGACGATGCAGGCTCCCGTCAGGGCGGCAAACTGCGTGGTCAGCGCGCCGGGAATCGCCCAAAGCGTAGTCACCGTGATCCCCAATTGCGCGCCGGTCGCCACGCCCAGCGTGGTCGGTTCCGCCAGCGGGTTACGTAATACTTGCTGGAACAGGACGCCTACCAGCCCAAGCCCCGCGCCCACCAGCAGCGAAATCGCCAGTCTTGGCAGCTGGCTGTAATGAAAAATCATCTGCTCAATGATGTCGATATCCGGTGACCAGATAGCCTGTTGCCACTGGCTGCGCGGTAGCGCAACGGAGAAGTTAACCCATGTCAGCCAGCAGGCGGCAACAAACAGCGCCAATAACAGCAACGCCGGATGGCGGCTTCGCCTTATCCGGCCTACAAAGCGCCCGAACCGTAGGTCGGATAAGACGCTTTTCGCGCCGCCATCCGGCATTTCACGTTTTCTGCTCACGCTTTGCCTCCCAACACGTTATTCAGGATGCGGACAAAATGCATCGTGGAGAGGGTCGCGCCATAGAACCAAACGGCGGGCACCCGATGAAAACGCCCGGCGCGGACAAACGGCATGGCCTGCCACAGCGGCGTTGCCATCAGCGCGTTCATATCGGTGTTATTCCCGTGATCGAAGCAGATTACATCCGCTTCTTTATACATCGCCAGCCGATCGATACTGACCGCCGTACTGCCCCAAAAGTTGGTTTCACCCTGCCAGGCATTGACAATGCCATACTCGTCCAGCACCTCCTGGAACAGGCAATTCGGGCCGAGCACCAGCATATGCCGCGGATCGATAAGCGTCGTCATCAGTAACGGACGCCCCCCGCGGCGGATAAAATGCGGCTTCTGGCTGGCGATGAAGCGATCGTATTGCGCCAGATGTTTTTCTGCCGCAGCTTCCAGATTCAGCGTCTGCGCCAGTTCAACCAGCGAGCGTCGGGCCACCGCCAGCGGCTTTTTGCCGTCGCTAAAATCGAACCCGCGCCCCGGCGCGATCCGCGCCAGTTTCTCCGGCGAGGGTCCGTAGCCTGCCGACCAGACCATAAACGACGGCTTCATCTCCGTCAGCAGTTCGAGATTGGGTTCAGTGCGAAGACCCACATCAATCACCGAATCCGGCAACGGCGGTTCGCTAACCCACAGCTTATAATTTGGCACGTCCGCCACGCCATACGGCGTAATACCGAGCGCCAGCAGCAGCTCAACCGGCAGCCACTCCAGCGCCACAATCCGGCGGGGATCGATAGCGGCAGCCTGCGCCGTATTCATTTGCCACAGCAGCGGCGAGAGCGCCATCGCCGTTAATAAACGGCGGCGAGTAAGAGGATATAAATCACGCATTAATACACAAAACTCACAGGTGCCGCGCCCGCCGGATGCGGAAGGATACCCATCGGGATACCGTAAATCTGTTCCAGCGTGTCACTGCGCATCAGTTCCGCAGGCGTTCCTTGCGCAATCATTTCACCGCCGCGTAGCGCGACTAAATAATCACAGTAGCGGGCCGCCATGTTGATATCGTGCAGCACCGCAACCACCGTCAGCCCGCGCTGCTGGCTTAAACGATGCACCAGCGCCAGCACGTCCACCTGATGGGCGATATCCAGCGCTGACGTCGGCTCATCCAGCAGCAGACAACGGCTATCCTGCGCGACCAGCATGGCAATCCACGCGCGCTGGCGTTCACCGCCGGACAGGCTATCGACCAGACGATGCGCCAGCGGTTTTAAGCCGACCAGCGTAATCGCCTCGTCTACTTTTTCCCGGTCCGCGACGCCAAAGCGTCCCAGCGCGCCGTGCCACGGATAGCGGCCAATCGCCACCAGTTCGCGCACCGTCATTCCTTCCGCCTGTGGCAATTGTTGAGGCAGATAGGCAACTTTGCGGGCAAACGCCTTGCTGCTCCAGCTCGCCAGCGGCTGATTGTCGAGCAGAATATCCCCTTCGGAAGGCGGCTGATGGCGGCCCAGCATTTTTAACAGCGTGGATTTACCGGAACCATTATGGCCGATAAGTCCGGTGACTCGACCTGCGGGAAACGTTAACGAGAGGGGGTGTAAAAGCGTGCGGCCCGGCACACGAAAGGCGACGCTTCGCAGCGCAAAGGTGGTATCGGAATGAATGTGGTTTTCCTGCATCGCAGCCAACTTGTAAAACGGGCACGGCAAGCCGTGCCCAAAAAGAAATTAGAAACGGAAGGTTGCCGTTGCAACGACCTGACGTTCTGCGCCCCAGAAACAGCCGTACGTCTGGAAGCAGCTGGCGACGTATTCGCGGTCGAGCAGATTATTAACGTTAACCGCAATGCTGGAGCCCGCCATACCAAAACGCGCCAGATCGTACTTGACGACCGCATCCATCACCGCTGCGCTGCCTACCTTGAAGCTATTAGCCGGATCGCCGTAACTGGAACCAATAAAACGACCGCCTGTTCCCAGCGTTAAACCTGACAACGGACCTTCGTTGAAGGTGTAATCGCCCCACAACGACGCCATGTGTTCGGGCACCTGCTCTGGCGTATTCCCTTTCAGATTAGTGTCTTTCGTGTATTCAGCATCAGTATAAGTGTAAGACGCCGTCATATTGATGTTAGCCGTCAATGCTGCTTTGGCTTCCAGCTCTACACCTCGCGCACGAATTTCGCCTGCCGGCACCTGCGCTAATGGGTTGGTTGGATCGGCGGTCAGGTTATTGGTTTTGGTCAGCTGATAAACGGCACCCGTAACAACAACCGGCATGTCTTTCGGTACATATTTCACCCCTGCTTCATATTGCTCGCCTTTTGACGGCTTGTAAGAAACGCGTGGGGTGCTCCACAAATCGAAGGCGCTTGGCTCGAAAGATTGGCTATAGCTGAAGTAAGGTGAAATTCCATTATCGAATACGTAGTTTACGCCACCGCGCCAGGTGAACTGGTGGTCATTACGTTCAATATATCCTTCTGTCGGCGTAGTGGAATTCTGACGCACCGTTGTCGCTTGTTTAGACCAGTCATAGCGGCCGCCGAGAGTAAATACCCACTTATTCCATTCCGCCTGATCCTGAACATAGAGGCCTGTTTGTTTACTTTCGTTCATCTGGTACGGCTCAGCGCCGCCGAAAGCAAAGTATTCAGGATGGTAATTGTTATAGAGATCGATTGACGGCGCGCTACCAAACGTCGCGTTAATATCATTACGCATACGCATGAAATCGACACCCGTCAGCAACGTATGATCAATATCGCCGGTCGCGAATTTACTTTCCAGTTGTGTATCTACGCTGAAATTCTGTAAACGCTCGTTGTCAACGATAGTACCGCGGTTAAGCGTATGGCCGTCCGCCGCAATCCCCGTGCCATAGACGCTTTTTTGCGCGGTTTTCATTTCGACAAAACGTAAATTCTGGCGCACGGTAAAAGTGTCGTTGAAGCCATGCTCGAAACTGTATCCCACCATTTTCTCGTTACGAGAATAGGTGTTGTTTGACGCCCCTTCATTGAAATCTGTCGGCAAGCGTTTACCATTCGGTAACGGTTCAACCGTTCCCTCTTTCGGCAGCCAGCCGTAGTAGCCGGTCTCTGGTTCGTTCTGGAAATAAGAAAGGAACGTAAAATTCGTTTTCTCATCAGGACGCCAGGTAAAAGAGGGCGCAATCGCATAGCGCTGCGACTCAGAACTCTTTTGCTGCTCATTTGTCGAACGCGCCAGCCCCGTCAGACGATATGAGAACTCACCGTTGTCATCCAGGGAATCACTAAAATCAAAACCGGTCTGGAACAAATTGTCCGTCCCCATTTTGAATTGAATTTCTTTCAGCGGCTCAGTAGTCGGCCGCTTGCTAACCATCGAAATGATACCGCCCGGGTTGCTCTTACCGTAGAGGACGGACGTTGGGCCACGCATCAACTCAACACGCTCAAGCATGTAGGGATCAATAACCGCATCGTTGTAGAAGTTCCCCTGCAATTTCAGGCCATCCAGATAGTTGTTCTGGCTCAGGCCGACGGAAGAGAAGCCACGGATAATCACGAAGTCATAGGTATTGGAAGCGCCGCGGCTGCTTACCGTTACACCCGGCGTGTAACCCAACGCTTCTTTTACTGACTGGAATTGATGCATCTGCATCTCTTCGTTAGTGACCACCGAAACCGACTGTGGCGTTTTTTCGATAGGTGTATCAGTTTTGGTGGTGGTGGCGGAACGCTTCGCGGCGATGGTCGGAGCCGGTCCCCAGGCACTTTCCTGCGCGGCAGGCGCTGCGGTTACGGTAATGGTTTCTTCTTTCGGTTGAACCGCCGCCTGTGCATAGACAGACATGCCGCTAACCGCTGTGGCTACTACAACTGCGATTTTACGCAGTGAAGAGTTTGGCTGAGCAGTTTTAAGACGCGCCATTGGTATATCTCTGATGAAAGTGAATGATAACGTAAACGATAATTATTATTATAACCGCAGCATGATAGGCGAAATATCGTCGCAATGGCAAGCGATACGCGGCCCTACGAAAACTAAGGGGTTAAGAAACAACCAGATGAAAAGGAAGGGTTAATAAATTAGACTGAAATGTTATTTATGGAGGATTTGCCGGATGGCGACGTAAGCGTCTTATTCGGCCTACGTCGCACATAATGGAGTCGTAACGGTGTAGACCGGGTAAGCACAGCGCCACCCGGCACTATTACCGTGATTAATTGCCGCCGAACATCTCCTTAATCCAGCCGGCAACGCCGTCGCTCTTCTCTTCTTTCGGCGGCTGTTGCTGCGCAGGCTGCTGCGGCTGAGACGACTGATCGAACGGATTGCCTGACGGCTGCTGCTGTTGCTGCATCATCTCGCCCTGCTGGCACAGCGTATTTGGATCGTCCGTCCAGACCGGCAGAGTGCGCATACCGCCGCTACAGACAAAATTACCGTCGTAATCAACGCCCATATCCACCACATCTTCCGGCGGCGTCAGAACTAAAGGCGTCGGCGTCTGGTTCGCCAGATAGCGCTGGTAAATCGCCATCGCGCCGCTGGCGCCGTACAATTTCGTCGGCTGGCTGTTATCACGGCCTACCCAGGTGATAGTCACCTGGCTGCCGTCGATACCGGCAAACCAGGTATCGACATTGTTGTTTGTCGTCCCGGTTTTACCGGCCAGATGCAGACCCGGATATTTCGCGCCAAGCTGACGCCCCGTACCACGCTGGACGACCTGCTGCATTGTCCAGAGCGTCAGGTAAGCCGCCTGTGCCGGTACGGCGCGTTCAGCTTGCGGATAACTTTGGTACAGCACTTTACCATCTTCCGCAATAACTGAACGCAGCGCTGATAACGGCGCGCGATTTCCGCCGCTGGCGATAGTCTGGAACGCCTGCGCCACTTCGATCGGCGTCAGGTTCAGCGCTCCTAACAGCATAGCCGGAACCGGATTGAGCTGATCTTTCGGCACGCCGAGCTTCGTCCAGGTATCGGTTACCGCCGGTAAACCTAACGCCATCCCCAGATTGACCGTCGGTACGTTCATTGAGCGAGTTAACGCATCCACCAGCATCACTTTCCCGCTTTCGCTGTAGCGACGATCGTCGTTCTGCGGCGACCAGACCTGACCATTCGGCTGGCGCAGAGAAATCGGCGCATCGGCAATCCAGGTGTTCAGACGGTATAAGTTCGGCTGACTTAACGCGGTCAGATAGGTCGCCGGTTTCGCCAGCGACCCGATGGAACGGCGCGCCTGCATGGCACGGTTATAGCCGGCATACTGCGGCTCCGCCCCGCCAACCATCGCGCGCACCTCGCCGCTAAAGCGATCCACCACCACCATCGCGGTTTCCAGATCGCTCAATTTACGCTGCTTCTTCAACGCCGGAATACCTTCGACAACGGCTTTTTCTGCGGCATCCTGCGCCACGGAGTCAAAGGTGGTGAAGATCTTCACGCCGGAGAGATCTTTAATTTTATCCCCCAGCTTCGCCTGCAGTTCCTGACGAACCATCTGCATAAACGCTGGCTGCGGTGAAATAACGCCGCCGCGCGGCTGTACGCCAAGCGGACGCGCGCTCAGCATGTCATAGAGTTCCTGATCGATGATTTTCTGCTGCTGTAACAGGCGTAACACCAGGTTACGACGCTCCAACGCCAGTTTCGGGTTACGCCACGGGTTATAAATCGACGCCCCTTTTACCATCCCCACCAGTAACGCCTGCTGATCGAGGCTCAATTCCTCTACCGGACGACCAAAGTAATACAGGCTCGCCAGCGGAAAACCGCGAATTTCATTGTCCCCGCTTTGACCGAGGTAGACCTCGTTCATGTACAGCTCAAGAATACGATCTTTACTGTAACGGGCATCCATGATCAGCGCCATGTAGGCTTCATTCGCTTTACGCCAGTATGATCTTTCGCTGGAGAGGAACAGGTTCTTCACCAGCTGCTGGGTTAGCGTACTTGCCCCCTGCACCGTGCGTCCCGCCGTCAGGTTGGCCAGCACCGCACGCCCGATAGAGTAAAGACTAATGCCATCATGCTCATAGAAATGACGGTCTTCCGTCGCCAACAGCGTATCGACCAGCAGATCCGGGAAACCGCTGCGCGGGACGAATAAACGCTGCTCGCCATTTGGCGAAGAAAGCATGGTGATAAGCCGCGGATCGAGACGGAAGAAGCCAAACTGGCGGTTGTTATCCAGATTGACGATGGTTTCCAGACGCCCGTCACTGAACGTCAGCCGCGCGCGCACCTGCCCTTCTTTGCTGTCCGGGAAGTCAAACGGACGACGGATCATCTCAATGCTATTGGCCTGCACGGTAAATTCGCCGGGACGGGTCATCTTCGTCACCAGACGATACTGCGTCGCTTCCAGCAATTTCACCATCTCGTTTTTGCTGACAGGCATGTCTGGCTCAAGGTTCACCATCCGGCCATATACCGCCGCCGGAAGCTGCCAGACCTTGCCATCGATACGGCTGCGGATTTTTTGATCCAGATAGACGCCGTAAATGGCGAACAACACCACAAAAACGATAAACAGTTTTAGCAATAGCCACAGCCAGCCGCGCTTGCCACGAGGCTTACGCCCTTTGCCCTTACCTTTACGCGGCATCGGTTCTTCATCCTCATAGTCATCATCATAATCGTCGTCATGCTGCCGACGACGGCTCACCTTTTGTTTCACAGGACGTGACGGTTTCCCCTTACGTCCAATCGGCTCGCGGTCATTCCCCGCCATGCTTTTTCTCCGCAACATACAGGCGCAAAGGCCCGATTCTCTATTCTTCCGCCAGACGACAGAAGAAGAAATCTCTCAATTTACCCTTTTGCCGGATGGCGATTAACGCCTTATCTGGCCTGGAGGCAACGTATAACACGTCACGAATACTTCTTCGTGCGCCGCGTTGGGGCCGTATTCGCCGGATCGTCCGGCCAGACATGTTTGGGATAACGGCCTTTCATCTCTTTTTGCACTTCGCGATACGCCCCCTGCCAGAAAGCGCTTAAATCGCGCGTAATCTGTAGCGGTCGCTGCGCTGGCGAAAGCAGTTCCAGCACCAGCGGCACGCGGCCCTGAGCGATGGTTGGGGTCTTCGCTTCGCCAAACATTTCCTGCATTCTGACCGCCAGCGCGGGCGGGTTATCTTCATGATAACGAATCGTTATTCGGCTTCCCGTCGGCACAGTGTAATGCCCAGGCAGTTCACTATCCAGACGTTGCAGCATGGCATAGTCAAGCAGTCCCCGTAACGCCTGATTAACGTTCAGGGATTTTAGCCCTCGTAACGACTGTACGCCTGTCATGTGCGGCAGCAACCAGTTTTCCAGAGTCGCCAGCAGCGACGCCTCATCCACGGCAGGCCAGTCATATTCCGGCAGCCATTTCGCCGCACAGTGCAGACGCAGACGGAACTGCTCCGCTTCCGGCGTCCAGTTAAGGACGGACAGACCTTTATCGCGGATGCCGTTCAGCATCGCCTGATGAAGCTCCTCTTCAGACGGCTTCGCCAGTGGCTGAACGCTAACCGTCAACTGTCCAATACGCATTCTGCGCCATGCTTTCAACGTTCCCTGCGCCTCGTCCCATTCAACCGTGTCGGACTGGCGCAGTAAATCAGGACACGCCTGAATAAGCGAGGCAATATCCAGCGGCTGCGCCAACAATATTCGGGCGTCCGGCGAGGCGCTACCTTGCAGTAACAGCGGCGCGATCAGCCATTCATGACGTCCCAACGCGTCATCCGCATCTAACATCGCGCCCATACCATTGGCTAACTGATAGCGCCCTTCCTGACCACGACGCCGCGCGATGCGGTCGCTAAACGCTCTGGCCAACAGCGGCATAATAAGCGCGCTATCCGGCTCGCCATTACGCACCTGCAGCCGTTTTAAAAGCTGCTGGCTACGCTGCTGCCAGCCCGGCTGTCGCCGCGAAAATAGCACGCTTAAATCCGTACCGCCGCCGCGCGGCGGGTCCTCAAGGATGGCCGCGAGCATGGCGGCGGTGGCGGCGCTATCGCCCTCGTCGGCGTTGACTAACATCGCCGCCAGGCGCGGATCGTTACCCATTGCCGCCATTTTCCGGCCCCGCGCGCTTAACCGCTCGCCCTCCAGCGCGCCTAACATCAATAATAAACGGCGGGCGGCCTGAAGATTCACCTCCGGCGGCCTGTCCAGCCAGAAAAGCGATGCCGGATCGTGACATCCCCACTGCAACACCTCCATCAATAAACCGGAAAGGTCGCTGTGTAAGATTTCCGGATCGCTTTGCGCCGCCGCCCGCTCCGCCTGTTCTTTGGCCAGCAGATGTAAACAGATCCCCGGCGCCAGTCGTCCGGCGCGCCCCGCGCGCTGCGTCATTGACGCCTGACTGATACGCTGCGTAACCAGCCGCGTCAGTCCCGTTCGCGCGTCGAATCGCGCCACGCGCTCCTGAGCGCTATCGACGACCAGACGAATCCCTTCAATCGTCAAACTGGTTTCGGCAATGTTAGTCGCCAACACCACTTTACGCATCCCGACGGGGGCGGGAACAATCGCTTTGCGTTGCGCCTCCAAAGACAATGCGCCATACAGCGGACAAAGCAGGACATCGCTCCCTACCCGCGACGCCAGATGTTCATGAACGCGCTGTATTTCACCTACGCCGGGTAAAAATAGCAGCAGCGAACCGTTTTCATTGCGCAACAGTTCCGCTGTCGCCATCGCGACGGCTTCATCAAAACGCAAATGCGTCGCGAGCGGCTGATAACGTCGCTCCACCGGGAACGCGCGCCCCTCCGAGACGATCGTCGGCGCATCAGGCAGTCGCTGACAAAGCCTGTCGTTATCCAGCGTCGCAGACATGATTAACAGCCTGAGATCGTCACGGAGCCCTTGCTGGATATCCAGCAACAGCGCCAACGCTAAATCCGCCTGTAAACTGCGCTCATGAAATTCATCCAGTATCACCAGCCCCACGCCGCGTAATTCGGGATCGCGCTGAATCATTCTGGTCAATACGCCTTCTGTCACCACTTCCAGCCGGGTACGCGGCCCCACGCAGCTTTGCGCGCGCATCCGGTAACCTACCGTTTCGCCAGGCTTTTCATTCAACGCTTCCGCCAGACGCTGCGCGACATTACGCGCCGCCAGACGACGCGGTTCAAGCAGGAGAATTTTTCCAGCAACTGGCCCCTGTTGCAGGAGTTGCAACGGCAGCCAGGTGGATTTCCCCGCCCCGGTAGGCGCGGACAACAAAACCTGCGGCGCGGTTTTTAGGGCTGTCAACAATTCAGGCAATACGGCGGCAACGGGCAATGACGTCACAAACGGCTCCACGGGGTTAACTTTCTTTGCGCCGCATTGTAGCATCGTGTTAATCCATAACCGAGTATCCCTATGTCTGAGCCAAAACGGCTGTTTTTTGCGATTGACTTACCCGACGACGCGCGCGCGCAAATTATCGCCTGGCGCGCCGCCCATTTTGCGTCTGAAGACGGACGCCCCGTGGCAGCGGCGAACCTGCACCTGACGCTGGCCTTTTTAGGCGACGTCAGTAACGATAAGCAGCGCGCGCTTGCGCAACTGGCCGGACGAATTCGCCAGCCGGGCTTTACGCTACATCTGGATGACGCCGGTCAGTGGCTGCGTTCACGCGTGGTGTGGCTGGGGATGCGCCAGCCGCCGCGCGGGTTGTTGCAGTTGGCTAATATGCTGCGCGCGCAGGCCGCCCGCAGCGGTTGTTACCAAAGCCCGCAGCCTTTTCACCCGCATATTACGCTGCTGCGCGACGCCAGCCATACGGTGGCTATCCCGCCGCCGGGCTTTTGCTGGTCATTTCCGGTCACGTCGTTTGCGCTTTACGCCTCTTCGTATGGGCAAGGCCGTACCCGCTATGCCGAGCTGCAGCGCTGGACGCTGGGCGAATAATAATGAAGGAATGTCGATGCTATTCTCCCCCCCTTTACAACGCGCTACGCTAATTCAGCGCTATAAACGTTTTTTAGCCGATGTGATCACCCCTGACGGTACAACGCTTACGCTGCACTGTCCTAATACCGGCGCGATGACCGGCTGCGCCACGCCTGGCGATACCGTCTGGTATTCGACATCAGAAAATACTAAACGCAAATATCCGCATACCTGGGAATTGACTGAAACGCAATCCGGCGCATTCATTTGCGTGAATACGCTGCGGGCAAACCAGCTAACGAAAGAAGCGATTCAGGAGAATCGCCTGCCGGCGCTGGCGGGGTACAATATTCTGAAAAGTGAAGTCAAATATGGCGCCGAGCGCAGCCGTATAGATTTTATGTTACAGGCAGATTTCCGCCCGGACTGCTATATTGAAGTGAAATCGGTCACGTTAGCGGAAAAAGAAAACGGTTATTTTCCCGACGCCATCACCGAACGAGGGCAAAAACATCTTCGGGAATTGATGGGCGTTGCGGCGGCAGGTCATCGCGCAGTGGTGGTGTTCGCGGTGCTGCACTCCGCCATTACACGTTTTTCCCCCGCACGTCATATCGATATAAAATACGCGCAGCTATTGAGCGAGGCTCAGAATAAAGGCGTGGAAGTTTTAGCTTATAAAGCAGAACTTTCAGCCCAAAAAATGGAACTGAACGAACCAGTACCCATAACGTTGTAGTGGAATAACAGCCTGATTATTAAGTATTCTGGCCGCGTGCGTAAATACGCTTTTCCTCACAGGGTTGTCAAGTGTTACGTTTAGATAATTGCTATCCGGAAAAGCATCTGCTATTTATAGCGACCTGATTTTCCCCCGAACATGGGGATCGATAGTGCGTGTTAAGGAGAAGCAACATGCAAGAAGGGCAAAACCGTAAAACATCGTCCCTGAGTATTCTCGCCATCGCTGGGGTGGAGCCGTACCAGGAGAAACCGGGCGAAGAGTATATGAACGAAGCCCAGCTATCGCACTTCAAGCGTATTCTTGAAGCATGGCGTAATCAACTCCGGGATGAAGTCGATCGCACTGTGACGCACATGCAGGACGAAGCCGCCAACTTCCCCGATCCGGTCGATCGCGCCGCGCAGGAAGAGGAGTTTAGCCTGGAGTTACGTAATCGTGACCGTGAGCGCAAACTGATCAAAAAGATCGAGAAGACGCTGAAGAAAGTGGAAGATGAAGACTTCGGTTATTGCGAGTCCTGCGGGGTGGAGATTGGTATCCGCCGCCTGGAAGCGCGTCCAACAGCCGATCTGTGCATCGACTGCAAAACGCTGGCTGAAATTCGCGAAAAACAGATGGCGGGTTAATCCCGTTCGTTTCTACCCTATTTATGACAGGCGGGAGTTTTCCCGCCTTATTCTTTATTGCCCGCAGCATGACTGACTCACACTATATTGGCCGTTTCGCGCCGTCGCCATCCGGCGAACTGCATTTCGGCTCGTTAATCGCCGCCCTCGGCAGCTATCTACAAGCCCGTGCGCAACGCGGAATTTGGCGCGTTCGCATCGAGGATATCGACCCCCCACGTGAAGTTCCCGGTGCCGCAGCGACCATTCTGCGCCAGCTGGAACATTACGGCCTGCACTGGGATGGCGAGGTCTTATGGCAATCACAGCGTCATGAGGCTTATCGCGAGGCGCTGGCCTGGCTTCACGAGCAGGGACTGAGCTACTACTGCACTTGCCCCCGCTCGCGCATTCAGCGTCTGGGCGGTATTTACGACGGCCATTGCCGGACGTTATGCCACGGGCCGGAGAATGCCGCCGTCAGAATTAAACAGCAGCATCCGGTGATGCATTTCCATGATGCCTTGCGCGGCGACATCCAGGCTGACCCACAGCTGGCGAGCGAAGATTTTATTATCCACCGCCGCGACGGACTGTTTGCTTATAACCTGGCCGTGGTGGTCGACGATCATTTTCAGGGGGTGACGGAGATCGTCCGCGGCGCAGATTTAATCGAACCCACTGTCCGACAACTTTCGCTGTATAAACAGTTTGGCTGGCGTGCGCCAGGCTACGTGCACCTTCCGCTGGCGCTCAACGAACAAGGCGCTAAACTTTCCAAGCAAAATCATGCCCCTGCGCTTGCGACAGGCGATCCGCGCCCGGTACTGGTCCAGGCATTGCGCTTTTTAGGCCAACGCGACGTCGTAGCGTGGCAGGAGATGTCTGTTGAGGAGTTGCTGCGCTTTGCGGTGGCGCACTGGAGGCTTACAGCCGTACCCACATCGGCTAATGTAAATCCGGCATTCTCAAATGCGTCTCGCTGAGCTATGATTAGCCGCTATTTTTGCTCATCGTCTTTCGCATTGCTGCGGCGTTAATGATGCTTACAGCCCAGGTCGCGTTGCTCTCTTACGCCCGTCTGCCGTAATGCGAAAGACATAGAGTAAGTTGATCTTATTAATGTATGACACTACCGAGGTGCGCTATTTTTACCCGAGTCGCTAATTTTTGCCGTAAGGTGTTAAGCCGCGAGGAGAGCGAGGCAGAACAAGCCGTCGCCCGTCCACATATGACGATTATCCCGCGTGAACAGCACGCTATCTCCCGCAAAGATATCAGTGAAAATGCCCTCAAGGTACTGTACAGGCTGAACAAAGCGGGCTATGAAGCCTACCTGGTCGGCGGCGGTGTCCGCGATCTCCTGCTCGGCAAAAAGCCGAAGGATTTCGACGTGACTACCAACGCAACACCGGATCAGGTACGGAAATTATTCCGCAATTGCCGTCTGGTGGGACGTCGTTTCCGCCTAGCTCACGTGATGTTTGGCCCGGAAATTATCGAAGTGGCAACGTTTCGTGGTCATCATGAAGGCAGTGAAAGCGACCGTACGACCTCCCAGCGTGGGCAAAACGGTATGCTGCTGCGCGACAACATCTTCGGCTCTATCGAAGAAGATGCCCAGCGCCGCGATTTCACCATCAACAGCCTTTACTACAGCGTGGCGGATTTTACCGTGCGCGATTACGTCGGCGGGATGCAGGATCTGCAAGAAGGCGTGATTCGCCTGATCGGCAATCCGGAAACGCGCTACCGCGAAGATCCGGTTCGAATGCTGCGCGCCGTGCGTTTCGCTGCGAAGCTCAATATGCGTATCAGCCCTGAAACGGCTGAGCCAATCCCGCGTCTGGCAACCTTGCTAAACGACATTCCTCCCGCGCGCCTGTTCGAAGAGTCGCTGAAGCTGTTGCAGGCGGGGAACGGTTATGAAACCTATCAACAACTGCGGGAATACCACCTCTTCCAGCCGTTGTTTCCTACCATTACGCGTTATTTCACCGAAAACGGCGACAGCGCAATGGAACGCATCATTGCGCAGGTGTTGAAGAATACGGATAACCGCATCCGTAACGAGATGCGCGTTAACCCGGCGTTTTTGTTTGCCGCCATGTTCTGGTATCCGCTGCTGGAGATGGCGCAAAAAATCGCTCAGGAGAGCGGCCTTGCCTATTACGATGCTTTCGCGCTGGCCATGAATGACGTGCTGGATGAAGCCTGCCGTTCACTGGCGATCCCGAAACGCCTTACCACGCTTACCCGTGATATTTGGCAGCTTCAGTTACGCATGTCCCGTCGTCAGGGCAAACGCGCCTGGAAACTGATGGAACATCCCAAATTCCGCGCCGCGTTTGATTTGCTGGAGCTGCGCGCTCAGGTGGAAAATAATACTGAACTGCAACGTCTGGCGCAGTGGTGGGCCGAGTTTCAGGCTTCCGCGCCGCCAGAACAAAAAGGGATGCTCAACGAGCTGGACGACGATCCTGCTCCACGCCGCCGCCGTTCACGTCCGCGCAAACGCGCGCCGCGCCGCGAGGGCTCCGTATGACGATCGCGTATATCGCGCTTGGCAGTAATCTGGCCTCTCCGCTGGAGCAGGTCAATGCCGCCCTGAAGGCTATCGCCGACATTCCCGATAGCCGTATCGTCACGGTGTCTTCGTTTTACCGCACGCCGCCGCTTGGTCCACAGGATCAGCCGGACTACCTGAACGCCGCGGTGGCGCTGGATACCGCCCTCGCCCCCGAAGAATTGCTTAACCATACCCAGCGCATTGAGCTGCAACAGGGCCGGGTGCGCAAAGCCGAACGCTGGGGGCCACGCACGCTGGATCTCGACATTATGCTGTTTGGCGATGAAGTCATTAACACCGACCGTCTGACCGTGCCGCACTACGACATGAAAAACCGCGGTTTTATGCTGTGGCCGTTATTCGAAATCGCTCCTGATCTGATCTTTCCGGATGGTATCAGCCTGCATCAGCATCTCACCCATCTTGGTGCTGCAAAACCCGCCCACTGGTAAAACATCGCCTCCCCTTTAGCGTTTACTGCTTTAGCGCCAAACGATTGCTTAAATCAATTGCCCCCCTGAATATGACTGTTAGAATGCCGGGAAATATAACTTTTACCATCAGGAAACGTTATGAAACCCACCACTATTTCACTGCTGCAGAAATGCAAGCAAGAGAAAAAACGCTTCGCGACAATTACCGCCTACGACTACAGCTTCGCTAAGTTATTTGCCGACGAAGGTATCAATGTGATGCTGGTTGGCGACTCACTGGGCATGACGATTCAGGGGCACGACTCCACCCTGCCGGTCACCGTGGAAGATATCGCTTACCACACTCGTGCCGTGCGACGTGGCGCGCCCAACTGTCTATTGCTCTCCGACCTGCCGTTTATGGCTTACGCCACCCCGGAACAGGCATGTGAAAACGCGGCTATCGTGATGCGTGCGGGGGCCAATATGGTCAAAATTGAAGGCGGCGCCTGGCTGGTTGATACGGTGAAAATGCTCACCGAACGTGCCGTGCCGGTTTGTGGTCATCTGGGGTTAACGCCCCAGTCGGTGAATATCTTCGGCGGCTATAAAATTCAGGGCCGTGGAGATGCAGGACAAGTGCTGCTGGATGACGCGCTGGCTTTAGAAGCCGCTGGCGCTCAACTGCTGGTGCTGGAGTGCGTGCCGGTTGAGCTGGCGAAGCGCGTCACGGAAGCGCTGTCGATTCCGGTGATCGGCATCGGCGCGGGCAACGTCACCGACGGTCAGATCCTGGTGATGCACGATGCGTTTGGCATCACCGGCGGCCATATTCCCAAATTCGCGAAAAATTTCCTTGCTGAAGCAGGCGACATGCGCGCCGCCGTACAGCAGTATATGGCTGAAGTGGAGTCCGGCGTTTATCCGGGCGAAGAACACAGCTTTCACTAATTTTTCTGACCGTGCCGGATGGCGACGCGACGCGTCTTATCCGGCCTACAGATCCTCAACGGATGTAGGCCTGATAAGCGCAGCGCCATCGGGCAGGATCATCAAGCAACTCAAGGAGTTTTGTTGTGCTAATCATTGAAACCCTGCCGCTGCTGCGCCAGCATATTCGTCGTCTGCGTCAGGAAGGTAAACGCGTCGCACTGGTTCCCACCATGGGCAACCTGCACGACGGCCATATGAAGCTGGTCGATGAGGCAAAAGCCCGGGCTGATGTGGTGATCGTCAGCATTTTCGTCAACCCGATGCAGTTTGACCGGCCGGACGATCTGGTGCGTTATCCGCGCACGCTGCAGGAAGATTGTGAAAAGCTGAACAAACGCAAAGTCGATTATGTCTTTGCGCCAGCCGTTGAGGAAATCTACCCGCAGGGGCTGGAAGGCCAAACGTACGTTGATGTTCCCGGCCTCTCTACCATGCTGGAAGGCGCCAGCCGTCCGGGTCATTTCCGCGGCGTCTCGACCATCGTCAGCAAGCTGTTCAACCTGATCCAGCCGGATATCGCCTGCTTTGGCGAGAAGGATTTCCAGCAACTGGCGCTGATCCGCAAAATGGTGGCGGATATGAGTTATGACATTGAGATCGTCGGCGTGCCGATTATTCGCGCTAAAGACGGTCTGGCGCTCAGCTCACGTAACGCTTATCTGACCGCAGAGCAGCGCAAAATTGCGCCGGGTCTATACAACGTGATGAATAGCATCGCTGAAAAACTGATTGCGGGTAATCGTGAGCTGCAAGAGATTATTGCCATTGCCGAACAGGAACTGAATGAAAAAGGCTTCCGTGCCGACGACATTCAAATCCGTGATGCCGACACGCTGCAGGAGCTGACGGAAACCAGCAAACGCGCAGTGATTCTGGCCGCCGCCTGGCTGGGTCAGGCGCGTCTGATCGATAATCAAAGCGTTACATTAGCCCAGTAGACAGGGGTTAAAAATCGGGCAATACTGCCTGAGAATTTCCAAAGCAGGCCACAAGCGCCTGCTTAGCCAAGGTAAACGACAGGGTAAAGAAGTTATGATTCGCACCATGCTGCAAGGCAAGCTCCACCGTGTAAAAGTCACGCAGGCGGACCTGCACTACGAAGGTTCTTGTGCCATTGACCAGGATTTCCTTGATGCCTCCGGTATTCTGGAAAACGAAGCGATTGATATCTGGAACGTGACCAATGGGAAACGTTTCTCAACCTATGCGATTGCGGCTGAACGCGGCTCCAGAATCATCTCGGTGAACGGTGCGGCGGCGCACTGTGCTGAAGTTGGCGACATTGTGATTATCGCCAGCTTCGTCACCATGTCTGATGAAGAAGCGCGTACATGGAGTCCGAAAGTGGCCTATTTTGAAGGCGACAACGAAATGAAGCGCACCGCGAAAGCTATTCCGGTACAGGTTGCCTGATAGTCCTTATCCCTGCGGCTGGTTGCTGATCAGCCGCGACATCGTTTCCAGCGAATCCGTGCGTAAAATATACAGCCTTTTGAGCAGCATCGGATTATCTCCCGGCTTCACCTTCCCTCTCACCGTGGTGACCGCCAGATGGAAACCGGCGTCTTTTGCTGCTTTGATCGCGGTCGCGTTATAGCCGCCAAAGGGATAAGAAAGATAAAATACGTGCGGAGTAAACTGTGTGAGCGCCCTCCGCGAACGTTCAAAATCAAACAGAATATTATGGTAGCTGCGGCTATATAAAATCGGGCGGCGATGCCCGTCTACCCGGTGTAAAAAATGGGTATGCGACTGAAAATCAAAAACATCGCTTATCTTGCGCAATTCGGACACGCTCATAAATTGCAGCGACCTGGGATTCCATTTTTGCGGATGGCGCTTAATACGCGATGAGATAATAAATGCCGTCGCTTTCATATCGTACTGCTTTAATACCGGATACGCATAGCGACTCACCGATTTAAGGCCATCATCAAAGGTGATAGCCACCGCGCGCGCCGGGAAATTAGCGCGGTTATAGATGTAATCCTCCAGTTGGTACATCGTCAACGTGGCATAGCCGCGATCGCGAAGCCAGGTCATTTGGTTGCTGAATGCCCGAACCGAAGTCGTGGTGGACGTATGGCGAAAACGAGTATTCTCTTCATCACGTAAGATGTGATGATAGGTCAAAATCGGAATGCCGTTGTCTTCCTGCGCATCCATGGCGCTGACATAAGCCAGCCTGTCGCCAATACGGATCTGATACCAGGTTTGATGTAGCCGGCCTTTCAGCTTGCTAATAATGGGGTAACGCAAATTATCCACCAATACGCCAAACGGGGCGCTACTGATGTCCGGCGCGTTATACACCGGCGTGTCCTTCCAGGTCACCAGATTCTGATTGCTGAGCGGCTTGTTAAGATCGCCCAGGCCATCTTCCACTTTTTGTTTTCCCTGCACGGATTCCAGATGGCCTTTATCGATAAAGCCCACACCGAAGCCGAATTTAAAGGCATAATAATCAGCCGCAACAGGCGTTACGGAAAGAATTTGTCCGGCGCGGATATTCCCTACGGTCACCATTTTGTCGCCAATCTGCGACCAGATGGCGGCATCTTTCGTCGTTTGCATATAACGAGCGGGCAAGGCAGCCAACACATTACCGGCGAAAAAGAACAGCAAGATAAGAACAACGCGCATAACCATATATCATAACCGAGGCGAAAAAACGCCGTCATTGTAGCAAAAGCGTCGTCAATGGTATTGATCAAAACTCATACGAATCATGCAGCAATACAAAAGGCGGATTTTTCTGCTGCTGATGCCAGAGACTGGTGACATCCGGCGCGCCAAGCGCGACAATCTGGTCGCGAAATGCTGAACTGCTCATTGACTCTCGCCAAGTAATCATTTCCTCCATCAATGAATAGCTAACACCGGAAATAACTTCACATTGAGAATGTTTATGGCTCATCAGCGACGCTACACGATAAGGCGCCGCGCCGGAAATGTCGGTTAAAAATATCACGCCTTCACCGGAGTCGGTGGCATGGAGGGCGTCACACATCATGCGGCTGAGCATATTTACGCTTAACCCACGCCAGAAATTGACCGCCCGACACTGCGCCAACGGCCCATACTTCTTTTCAAGACCTTCGAGCATTTCCTGCGCCCGATCGTCATGACAGGAAATGCCCCATCCCAGCATAACTTCTCCTCCATTGAGCTCCAATCCTGCATGATGTCAGCATGTTTTTTTGGCCGACAACACACTATGACCACGATCATTTTTTATTCAAAAAAATTTGCATTATTTTTAAAATTGTTAGCAGCCTTCATAGAATCTGGCCCATTAAAGGGTAATCACGGCGATTCAATTAAACAAACACTCACCAAAATAATTGATTAAATATATATTATAAATATTTCATATTTATGTATTCTGAATTTTTCTTCGCGCCGTAAAAATCATCGGACATTATATTTACTCATTCGGGAATAAAAAGAACAATAACTTTCCACACTATAGATATTGTTACTATGTCAATATTTATAATATCTTAAAGGATCAAAGATAATGAAACTCTCCTTAAAAACACTCACTGTGGCACTGGCCGCCATCACCCTCTCCCCCGCCGCGCTGGCAGACACCGCCAAAGACGGCACCGTACATATCACCGGCCTCATTAAGCAAAACGCCTGTACGGTAAAAACGGATTCAGTAGAGGTGACATTACAGGAAGAATTTGCCTCTCTTTTCACTGCCGCAGGGCAGACGGCAGGGGATACAGACTTCACCATCGAACTCGAAAACTGCGACGCAAACGTCTACAGCAGTGTACAGGCGCGCTTTGAAGGCACACTCGACGGAACCGATGCGACCATCCTGAAAAATGAGGATGATGCTGAGAATATTGGCGTGCAAATTCTTGATAAAACTAGCACCCCTATGACCTTTAACGATCTTCAGGCATGGTCTGCCGCAGTCGCGCTCCCTACAGCAGAGGGGGTGACGGAACTCTCAATGCCTTTCACCGCCCGCTATATCGCCACCGCGGTTCCCGTTAAGTCGGGAACGGTCGATGCAACTGCAACATTCTATCTGCAATATAACTGATCCTGGTGGCCAGCGTCGGCTGGCCCCTTTGTTTATTGAGGTCATCAATGAATTCATTGGCTAAAGCAGGGTTGCTTTGTTGCCTGTTGTGCGGTTCGCTGGCGCATGCCGCAGGGATAAACATCGGCACAACGCGGGTTATTTTTCACGGCGATGCCAAAGATGCGTCCATATCGATAAGCAATAGCGACAACGTTCCCTATTTAATTCAGTCCTGGGCGCAATCGATCAGTGAAACCGGGGCGAGCGGTGATGCGCCGTTTATGGTCACCCCGCCGCTTTTTCGCCTTAATGGCGGGCAAAAAAACGTACTGCGAATTATCCGTACCGGCGGTAATTTGCCGGAAGATCGCGAGTCGATGTACTGGCTGGATATTAAATCGATTCCCAGCAGCAATCCGGACAATAAACACAACACACTCATGCTGGCCGTTAAAGCGGAATTTAAGCTGATTTACCGGCCAAAAGCGTTAACCCAAAAACCAGAAGAGGTTGCCGATCGATTAACGTGGTCGCGTCAGGGTCGCACGCTCACCGTGAAGAACCCCACGCCCTATTATATGAACTTCGCCACCCTTTCCGTTGGCAGTCAAAAAGTGAAAGCCCCGCGCTATGTGGCGCCTTTCGGCAACGCGCAGTACACGCTGCCTGCCGCCGCCAGCGGCCCGATCGCCTGGTCTATCATCAACGATTTTGGCGGTACTGGCCCCGAACATAAACAAACGCCTTGAGAAGAGTGACAGGGATGAGAGTGCCGATGCGCAAAAGGCAACACCGGGTATTTTATTTATCGCGCTGCGCTGTGTGTATCGCGCTGGGCAGCACGTTCACACACGTTGCATGGGCGCGCGACTATTTCAATCCGGCATTTATTGAAAACCATGGGCAGGCGAGTCGCACAAGCGTCGATCTGTCGACATTTGATAACGACAAAAGCCAGCTGCCTGGCACCTATTACGTCACTATCAATATCAATAAAACAGAAATCGGCGCACGAAACGTTGATTTTCAACTCGCGACGCTCAGTGACGGTCAACAGGCATTACAGGGCTGTTTACGGCTCCAGGAACTAAAAGATAACGGCGTCAAAACCGACCTTTTTCCAACGCTGGAGAGTGAAAAAGGCTGCGTCGATCTCAGCGTTATCCCCGGCGCCAGCCAGCGGTTTGATTTTCAGCAACAGGCATTATCAGTAAGCATCCCGCAACTCTACATCGCCAACAACGCACGCGGCTACGTACCGCCGGAAAAGTGGCAGGAGGGGATTACCGCGCTGATGCTGAACTACAGCTTCAGCGGCTATAAAGAGTACGGTTCCAGTGAGGATTCCGACGATGCGGAATCGAAGTATCTCGCTCTCCAGCCGGGTTTTAACCTCGGGCCGTGGCGTTTTCGCAACTACAGTAACTGGAGTTCAAATAACGGCGAGAGCGGTAGCTGGAACAGCGTTTATAACTATTTACAGCGCGACATTATCGCGCTGAAAAGCCAGTTCACCGCCGGAGACAGCAATACGCCATCCGACGTGTTCGACAGCGTACCTTTTCGCGGCCTCCAGCTCACCTCTGACGATCAAATGCAGCCCAACAGCCAGCGTGGTTACGCCCCGACGATTCGCGGCATCGCCCGCTCAAACGCGCAGGTTATCGTGCGGCAAAACGGCTATATCGCCTATCAGACCGCCGTTTCGCCGGGCGAATTTGAAATCAACGATATGTTTCCCACCGGCAGCAACGGCGACTATGACGTGACGGTAAAAGAAACCGACGGCAGCGAACAGCACTTTATCGTGCCCTACTCTTCGCTGCCGATTCTGCAGCGCACCGGACGGGCAAAATACAGCGTGACCGTGGGTAAATATCGCGATTATAACAACCACACGCTGGACGACTTCGGCCAGGCGACCCTGCTGTACGGCCTGCCGTGGGGCATCACCCTGTACGGCGGCAGCCAGATTGCCGGCGATAAATACCAGTCCGTCGCCTTCGGCGTCGGGCAAAATATGCAGATGCTGGGGGCCATTTCCCTGGACGGCATCTGGTCGCACGCCAAATTTGACGATGGCCGCAAAGAAATCGGGCAATCCTGGCGCGTCCGCTACAGCAAGGGCGTCGTCAGTACGGGCACCACGTTTTCGCTGGCCGGCTATCGTTACGCCAGCGAAAACTACAATTCGCTGAGCGAGGTGATCAACCCGGACGACGATTTTTATGATAACTACGGCAAGCGCCATAATCGTTTCGAAGCTTCGGTCAACCAGCAAATTAGCAATACGCTCGGTTCCTTAACGCTAAGTTGGGTCAAAGAAGATTACTGGCACAGCGCGCAGCAGATGGAATCCCTGAGCGCCAGCTACAACAATAGCTGGGGTCCGGTGAGCTATACGCTGAGCTACAGCTATAACAAAAACACCTACCAGTACCGTTCGGACAATGACGATGATGACAACGACGACGATCGTTATAACCAGAACGATCGGCTGTTCACGCTGTCGCTGCACGTTCCGTTTACGGTGTTCGATTCCAGGCTATACGCCAGCTATATGCTGAACACGCGTAAGCACGATGCCACGGTGAACAGCACCACCCTTAGCGGCACCGCGCTGCGTGACAGAAACCTGAACTGGTCGTTACAGCAAAGCCACAGCACACAAGACGGTGATTCCGGCGGGGTAAACGCCAGCTATAAAGGCACTTATGCCAACCTCAACGCCGGTTACAATCAGTCGCCAGATAGCCAACAAGTCAGCTACGGCATCAGCGGCGGCATTCTGGCGCACGAAAACGGTATTACCCTGAGCCAGCCGATTACCGGCGCGGCGATTTTAATTAAAGCGCCCGGCGCCAGCGGCGTTTCGGTTGAAAACCAGACCGGCGTCGCCACCGACTTCCGGGGTTATACGGTGATCCCCAACGTCACGCCGTATTATCGCTACGATATCTCGCTCGACAGCAGCACGTTTGCTGACAACGTGGATATTCCGCTCAACAACCAGACCGTCTACCCGACGCGTAATGCGGTGGTGCGCGCGGCGTATGACACGCATAAGGGCTATCGCGTGTTGTTAACGCTGACGCGCAGCAATGGCGAGCCCGTGCCCTTTGGCGCGACGGCAAGCGTCGATGGGCAGGATGCGAACCTGGCCAGTATCGTCGGCGATAAAGGCCAGGTCTTCCTCAGCGGCCTGCCGGAAGAGGGCCTGCTGCTGGTGAACTGGGGAAGCGCCTCTTGCCGCGCGGATTACCACCTGGATATCAGCAAAAATATGAACGGCATAGTGATGGCGAACGCCGTCTGCCAGTGAGGAACACAATGAAGAATTTATGGATGCTGCTGGCGCTGTCGCTATTTTCAGGCCATGCGCTGGCAGACGGAACGATGGGCAACGGAAGCGGCTGGTGTCAACCCACCAGCGGCACGCATAATTTCTTTTTTCCCCTTGACCAGACCATTACCGATACGGATGAGAACCAGGCAGGGAAAATAGTCAAAGAGAGTTGGTCGGTCGGCGGCGAATACAGCGCCAGGTGCGACTGCGATAATAAAGATTATCAGGGCGTTAACTATTTCACCGCCACGACCGGCGATTTAACACAAAAAGGAACGTACAGCGAAGCGGGTAGCAATGGGCAACAGATGGATTTTTATGTTCTGGTCGCGGGTAAGCTGGAGATTGGTACGGAAACCTACATCGTCGGTAACCTGAAACAGTATATCCCCGTTCCCTTTTCAGCGATCAGTAATCAGGCCCCCACCGCAGGCGGGTGTACGGGCGCGGACATAAACAAAATGTCCGCAGGGAATAAGGGTAACGTGCGTATTTATATTACTCACCCACTGGTAGGTGAAATCACCATTCCTGAGACGACGATTATGAATCTCTATTTGTCAAAAACGCCGGGCAGCAGCGGAGATAATATTCCCCCTTCCGTTCCACCGATGGCGCACGTCACCATGTCCGGGACCATTACCGTGCCGCAGTCCTGCTCCATCAACGCCGGGCAGGTTATCGAGGTCAGGCTACCGGATATTGAGGGCAAAGATATTCGTCACCTCGGCGACAGTCCGCAGAACTCGCACGTCACCACTCAGGTAAACTTTACCTGTAGTAACGTGGCGGACGGCACCAACCTGTCGATGTCATTAAATGGCGCAACCGATCCGCACAACCCGGACTACCTGAAAACTGACAATGAGAATTTGGGGATACGGATTTCCGATAAATACGATAATACCATCGTTCCCGGCGGCAGCGCCGAATTGCCGATTGAAGATTACGCCGACGGTAAAGGCAGCACCGAGTTCACCGCCGCGCCGGTCAATACCACCGGACATGTTCCCCACACCGGAGAATACCAGGCTACCGCCACGCTGGAGATTCAGATTCGCTGAGAGAAGCGTTGGGTTTCAGCAAGCCCTCCCACCTACAGCCCCGTAACCCATTGATATTACGGGCCCGTAGATGGGGTGAAGCGAAGTGCAACCCAACGCCCCATCTCCCCAGTCAGCGCTTAACTGCGCAACCCGCGCCCACGCTGGATCAGCGACCAGCACAGCAGGTAGAAAGCGGCGATAAAGATCACCAGTACGCCAAACGTCGTCACCAGCGGTACATCATGGATACCCAGGAAGCCGTAGCGGAAGCCGCTGATCATGTAGACGATCGGGTTCAGGTGCGACAGCCCTTGCCAGAACGGCGGCAGCAGCGTCAGCGAGTAAAATACCCCGCCGAGGTAGGTCAGCGGCGTCAGCACAAAGGTCGGGATCAGGCTGATATCGTCAAAGGTTTTCGCAAACACGGCGTTCAGCAGTCCGGCCAGCGAGAACAGAATCGCGGTCAGAATCAGCGTTAGCGCGACAAATACCCAGGAATGCACCTGGAAAGGCACGAAAAAGAGCGAAATCGCCGTCACCAGAATCCCTACGCACAGCCCGCGCGCTACGCCGCCGCCGACAAATCCGGCGATGATCACATGCGTTGGTACCGGCGCGACCAGCAGTTCCTCAATATTGCGCTGAAACTTGGCGCTAAAAAATGACGACGCGACATTCGCGTAGGAGTTAGTAATGACCGCCATCATAATCAGGCCCGGCACAATAAATTGCATATAGCTAAAACCATGCATTTCGCCGATGCGCGAACCAATCAGGTTGCCGAAAATAATAAAATAGAGCGTCATGGTGATGACGGGCGGCACCAGCGTTTGCACCCAGATCCGCATAAAGCGGTGGATCTCTTTCGCCCAGATGCTTTTAAGGGCAACCCAGTAAAGCTGCATCATGCGCGATCTCCTTGTTTTTCATGCACCAGCGACACAAACAGTTCTTCCAGACGGTTGGCTTTATTACGCATACTTAATACCTGAACCCCCTGCTCGCTCAGTTGGCTAAAGACACTGTTAACCCCCTGCTCGCGTAACACTTCCACCTCCAGAGTCGAGGTATCCACCAGACGATATTGATAACCCGTAAGCTTAGGTAGCGGGCTTTTTGGCGCTAAATCCAGAATAAACGTCTCCGATTTCAGCTTTGAAAGCAGATTTTTCATGGAGGTATTTTCCACCAGCTCGCCGTGCTGAATAATACCGATATTGCGGCACAGCATTTCCGCCTCTTCCAGATAGTGGGTGGTGAGAATAATGGTGGTGCCTTTGGCGTTTAAGTCTTTCAGGAATCCCCACATCGAGCGACGCAATTCGATATCGACGCCCGCCGTCGGCTCATCGAGAATCAATAGTTTAGGCTCATGCATCAGCGCGCGGGCGATCATCAGGCGGCGCTTCATCCCACCGGAGAGCATCCGCGCGCGTTCATGACGTTTTTCCCACAGATCGAGCTGTTTTAAATACTTTTCGCTACGTAAAACCGCCTCTTTATGTTCCACGCCGTAATAACCCGCCTGATTCACTACGATCTGTTGCACCGTTTCAAACGGGTTAAAGTTAAACTCCTGTGGCACCAGTCCAAGCTGTCGCTTGGCGTTAACCACGTCTTTTTCCAGGTCGTAACCAAAAACGTTAACGCGCCCGGACGTTTTATTAACCAATGAGCTGATAATACCGATGGTGGTCGATTTCCCTGCTCCATTTGGCCCCAGAAGCGCGTAAAAATCCCCCGCTTCGACCTGCAAATCTATGCCGCGCAACGCCTGAACGCCGCCGGGATAGGTTTTTTTAAGTTGTTGAAGTTCCAGCGCAATGGTCATAAATTCTCACTTACTTTACGTTCTTACACTTTATATATGGTTTAAATAATTACGGAGTTGCCCTATATTAGCCCAACGCACTTATTTGGTTACAGGTCGTTAACTTCCATGAAAGACATAGATACACTCATCAGCAACAATGCACTATGGTCAAAAATGCTGGTGGAAGAGGACCCCGGATTTTTTGAGAAACTGGCGCAAGCGCAAAAACCGCGCTTTCTATGGATTGGATGTTCCGACAGCCGCGTTCCCGCAGAGCGTTTAACCGGGCTTGAACCGGGCGAATTGTTTGTTCACCGTAATGTGGCTAACCTGGTTATTCACACCGATCTGAACTGTCTCTCCGTGGTTCAGTATGCGGTAGATGTTTTGGAAGTTGAGCATATTATCATTTGCGGCCACTCCGGTTGCGGCGGTATCAAGGCTGCGGTAGAAAACCCTGAGCTGGGCTTGATTAATAACTGGCTGCTGCATATCCGCGACATCTGGCTTAAACATAGCTCGCTGTTGGGAAAAATGCCCGAAGAGCAACGTCTGGACGCGCTCTATGAATTGAACGTCATGGAACAGGTCTATAACCTGGGGCATTCCACCATTATGCAGTCAGCGTGGAAACGCGGTCAGAATGTGACCATTCACGGCTGGGCGTACAGTATCAATGATGGCCTGCTGCGCGATCTTGACGTCACCGCCACCAACAGAGAAACGCTGGAGAACGGCTATCATAAGGGTATTTCCGCCCTAAGTCTGAAATACATTCCCCACCAATAAGCCATTAGCTATAGGCCGGATAAGTCGCTTTAGCGACGCCATCCGGCATTTCTGCGCTTACTCGTCCAGCACCACCACTTTACCAACATACGGTAGATGGCGATAACGCTGAGCGTAGTCGATACCGTAACCGACTACAAATTCGTCCGGAATCGAAAAGCCAACGAACTCAACCGGCACGTCCACTTCGCGGCGAGAAGGTTTATCCAGCAGCGTACAAATCGCCAGCGATTTCGGCTCGCGCAGGCCCAGGATTTCACGGACCTTCGACAGCGTATTACCGGAATCAATAATGTCTTCGACAATCAGCACGTCTTTACCACGAATATCTTCATCCAGATCTTTGAGGATTTTCACGTCGCGTGTGGTGGACATGCCGCTACCATAACTGGAGGCGGTCATAAAATCGACTTCATGAGGAACCTGGACTTCACGGCACAGGTCCGCCATAAACATAAATGAGCCACGCAACAGACCTACCAGCACCATTTCACTGCCGCTGTCTTTATAACGTTCGGTAATCTGACGACCCAGCTCGGCAATACGTGCTTTGATCTCCGCTTCGGGGATCATGACTTCAACAGTATGTTTCATATTTATAACCATATGATTTAAAAACAAATCACTCAATGCCGGTGACTAATAACGCCGCATTGACGCGCAAGGCACGCAGTATAACAGCAAACGTATTCATTCGCGGCATTTGATAAGAAAGCTCATTTTGTGATGACGATCACACATGTTAATTCCTATACTTAATTGCTACTAAAAAATTAACAATTTGGGATGGTGTCTTTTTATGGCAGAAAATAACGCACGATCGCCACGATTACTCGTGACGCTGACGGCCCTCTTTGCAGCACTTTGTGGGCTGTATCTTCTTATCGGAGGTGTCTGGCTGGTTGCTATTGGCGGTTCCTGGTACTACCCCATCGCGGGCCTCGTGATGCTGGTTGTGGCCGGATTGCTATGGCGAAGTAAACGTGCCGCGCTGTGGCTGTATGCCGCCCTGCTGCTGGCGACAATGATTTGGGGCGTGTGGGAAGTCGGGTTCGACTTCTGGGCGCTCACGCCGCGTAGCGATATCCTGGTGTTTTTCGGCATCTGGCTAATATTACCGTTTGTCTGGCATCGGCTGGTGGTTCCTTCCAGTGGCGCAGTGGCGGCGCTGGTCGTGGCGTTGCTGATTAGCGGCGGCATTCTGACCTGGGCCGGCTTCAACGACCCGCAGGAGATCAACGGTACGCTTCGCGCCGACGCCACGCCCGCCGCAACAAGTTCGTCGATCGCCGACGAAGACTGGCCGGCCTATGGACGTAATCAGGAAGGCCAACGCTATTCGCCGCTGAAACAGATCACTGCGGATAACGTTCACCAACTGAAAGAAGCGTGGGTCTTCCGCACCGGCGATCTGAAACAACCCAACGATCCGGGTGAAATCACCAACGAAGTGACCCCGATTAAAGTCGGCGATACGCTTTATCTGTGTACAGCTCACCAGCGTCTGTTCGCGCTGGACGCCGCCAGCGGTAAAGAGAAGTGGCATTTTGATCCTCAGTTGAAGACCGATTCGTCTTTCCAGCATGTGACCTGCCGCGGCGTCTCTTATCATGAGGCCAAAGCGGATACCGCCTCGCCGGAGGTCATCGCCGACTGTCCGCGCCGTATTATCCTCCCGGTCAACGACGGTCGCCTTTTCGCGGTGAATGCCGAAACCGGCAAGCTGTGTGAAACCTTCGCCAACAAAGGCGTCCTGAATCTGCAAACCAATATGCCGGACACCACGCCGGGACTGTATGAACCGACGTCGCCGCCGATTATCACCGATAAAACGATTGTCATTGCCGGTTCGGTCACGGATAACTTCTCTACCCGCGAAACGTCCGGCGTTATCCGTGGTTTTGATGTTAATAGCGGTAAACTACTGTGGGCCTTCGATCCGGGGGCGAAAGATCCGAACGCGATTCCAGCCGATGAGCACGCTTTTACCTTTAACTCGCCGAACTCCTGGGCGCCTGCCGCCTATGATGCGAAACTGGATCTGGTCTATCTGCCGATGGGCGTGACCACGCCGGATATCTGGGGCGGTAACCGCACGCCGGAGCAGGAACGTTATGCCAGCTCCATCCTGGCGCTGAATGCCACCACCGGGAAACTGGCCTGGAGTTATCAGACCGTCCATCACGATCTGTGGGATATGGACCTGCCGGCACAGCCGACGCTGGCGGATATTACCGTTGACGGTACTACCGTTCCGGTTATCTATGCGCCAGCGAAAACCGGTAATATCTTTGTGCTGGACAGACGTAATGGCGAGCTGGTCGTGCCCGCCCCGGAAAAACCGGTCCCGCAGGGCGCGGCAAAAGGCGATTACGTCGCCAAAACTCAGCCGTTCTCTGATTTAACCTTCCGCCCGAAAAAAGATCTCTCCGGCGCGGATATGTGGGGCGCGACCATGTTCGACCAACTGGTGTGCCGCGTCATGTTCCACCAGTTGCGCTATGAAGGTATCTTCACCCCGCCGTCCGAGCAGGGAACATTGGTATTCCCTGGCAACCTGGGGATGTTTGAATGGGGCGGTATTTCCGTCGATCCAGACCGTCAGGTCGCTATCGCTAACCCGATGGCGCTGCCGTTTGTCTCGAAGCTGATCCCACGCGGCCCGGGTAATCCGATGGAGCCGCCGAAAGACGCGAAAGGTACTGGTACAGAAGCGGGTATTCAGCCACAGTACGGCGTACCATTCGGCGTCACGCTGAATCCGTTCCTTTCGCCGTTTGGCCTGCCGTGTAAACAACCGGCCTGGGGCTATATTTCCGCGTTGGATCTGAAGACCAATGAAATCGTGTGGAAGAAACGTATAGGGACGCCGCGCGACAGTATGCCGTTCCCGATGCCGGTTCCGGTGCCGTTCAACATGGGGATGCCAATGCTGGGCGGGCCAATCTCAACCGCCGGTAACGTGCTGTTTATCGCCGCGACCGCCGACAACTACCTGCGCGCTTATAACATGAGCAACGGGGAAAAACTGTGGCAGGGACGTTTACCCGCCGGAGGCCAGGCAACGCCGATGACCTATGAGGTAAACGGTAAGCAGTACGTGGTCGTTTCTGCCGGAGGCCACGGTTCGTTTGGTACGAAGATGGGCGACTATATCGTGGCCTATGCTTTGCCTGACGACGCGAAATAACCATTAATGCCCGGCGTATGCCGGGCATTGTGCCGGGTGGCGGTTTCGCCTTACCCGGCCTGCATCGCAGACATCGGTCAGACCGTAAATCCTAACATCATTCCCGTATCTTCATGTTCTAACAGATGACAGTGCGCCATATAGGCATGTTCCTTCGGCGCGTCGTGATCGAACTTGACCAGCACTTCGCTGATACCGCCCTCAACGCGTACCGTATCCTTCCAGCCCGTTCTGTGCGCCGCTGGCGCTTTGCCGTTCTCTGACAAAATACGGAACTGGGTGCCGTGAATATGGAAAGGATGCAGCATCATGTCACCCACGCCGGAAATCACCCAACGTTCATGTCGGCCTTTTTGCGCCGCGAACATCGGTTTGTTCATATCAAAGACCTGGCCGTTGATAAAGTTAGCGTTATGGAAGTCGAATTTTCCGCCGTGATTCATATTGCCCATCGCGCCATGATTCATCCCGCTGTGATCCATGTTGCCATGATCCATTTCGCCATGCCCCATATTGCCGCCCTGCATATGCGCGTTCATGCTGTCATGATCCATGCCGCTCATCGCCTGAGCGCCATATTTCTTCATCAGCATTTGCATCCCCATCATATCAAGGCGTGGGTCCATCGACAGTTTCAGATTGCGCACCGTCAGCCCTTCCAGCAACGGCAACGCCGGCATCGTCGTCAACGTATCCGGCAGCGTACCGGAGGCGGTAATCCGCAGCGGCTGGATACGCATTACCGGATGCGGTTTATCAAACGGAGCGATCGCCATTCCCATCTGGCTGACCGGCAGGGTCACCAGATCAAAGGCTTTCCCGTCGCTGATATCCACCAGCACTTCAAAACGCTCGCCCATTAATAACGGCAGTTCGGTGACTTTCACCGGCTCCGCCAGCAGGCCGCCGTCGCTGGCGATCACATAAAGCGGACGATTATCGCTGGCGGCGATATTCAGCGAACGCGCATTACAGCCATTTAGCAAGCGCAGACGTAGCCAGCCTTTCGGAGCGGAATGCTGCGGATAGATAGCGCCATTGGTCAGCAGCGTATCGCCAAACCAGCCGACGGCGGCGGTCATAATATCCAGTTGATAATCAATCTGGCCATCGGCGGAGAAGCGTTTGTCCTGAATGATCACCGGCACATCGTCGATGCCCCACTGTTTCGGCAGGCGCAATTTGCGAATCTCGTCATCTTCAATCAGCACCAGTCCGGCAAGGCCCATCGCCACCTGGCGCCCGGTTTTGCCGTGTTTGTGCGGATGAATCCAGCAGGTCGCGGCGCGTTGCTCCGGCGTAAACGTCACCGTACGGGTTCCGCCTGCGGGAATAATCCCCTGCGGACCGCCGTCGACGATGCCTGGAATCTCCAGACCATGCCAGTGAAGCGTCGTGTCTTCGGCCAGTTGGTTATGGATATCAACGGTCACGCTTTTTCCTTTGTGAAGCTGTACCGCTGGCCCCAGCAAATTACCGTTGTAGCCCCAGGTTGTCGCGTTCTTACCGGCGAATGTCGACTGTCCGGCTTTAACAATTAACTGCATACGGTTGCTCGCATCTGCCGTTAACAGGTCAGGAATAGGCAACGCGGGACGTTCGGCGGCAAAAGCGGCGCGGCTCCACAGCGGCAGCGCTGATGCAACCCCCAGCGCCACTGAATATTTTAAGAAATCACGGCGTAACATAATCATTTCCTTATAATGAACAGGCGGGTGTCTAAGCTTAGACCCTGCCCTAACGGGAAGGTCAAGCCAGCAACACGTCTTTACCATTCCTGACAGCAATACAATAAGAATGAAAACGCCGCGACCAATCCTGATAATAAAAGTCGTCGCTACGTTCTCAGTATGCTAACGTTGACTTTCCCTGATGCCGTGGTAGAAGCAATGAAGACGTTTTTCAGACCCGTGTTGTTTGGCAGCCTGATGGCCTTATGCGCAAATAGCTATGCGCTTACTGAATCCGAAGCTGAAGATATGGCCGATTTAACGGCAGTTTTCGTTTTTCTGAAAAATGGCTGTGGTTACCAAAATTTACCCAATAGTCAGATTCGCCGTGCGCTGGTCTTTTTTGCCCAGCAAAATCAGTGGGACCTGAGTAACTACGACACCTTCGATATGAAATCGTTGGGCGAAGACAGCTACCGCGATCTTAGCGGCATCGGTATTCCGGTCGCTAAAAAATGCAAAGCTCTGGCCCGCGATTCTCTGAGCCTGTTAGCCTACGTTAAATAATCCTCCGCGATCCTATTGCTGAAATAATGACCGTGCATCCACGGTCATTGTTAGCTATGATGTTGCGCCCTTTTTTTACGGGTGTTAACAATGGAGGTATCAGCCAATGGCCGAAAATACGATGTGGCATGAAACGCTACACGACCAGTTTGGTCAGTACTTTGCCGTAGACAACGTTCTGTATCATGAAAAAACCGACCACCAGGATTTAATCATCTTTGAAAACGCCGCTTTTGGCCGCGTGATGGCGCTGGACGGCGTGGTACAGACCACCGAACGCGACGAGTTTATTTATCATGAAATGATGACCCATGTCCCGCTGCTGGCGCACGGTCATGCGAAACACGTTCTGATTATCGGCGGCGGCGACGGCGCAATGCTACGTGAAGTTACCCGGCATAAAAACGTCGAAACCATCACCATGGTAGAGATAGACGCTGGCGTAGTCTCGTTTTGCCGTCAGTATTTACCCAACCACAATGCCGGCAGCTACGACGATCCGCGCTTTACGCTGGTAATCGACGACGGCGTGAATTTCGTCAATCAGACCCATCAGACCTTTGATGTGATCATTTCCGACTGTACCGATCCGATAGGCCCCGGCGAAAGCCTGTTTACCTCCGCCTTTTATGAAGGCTGTAAGCGTTGCCTGAATCCGGGCGGCATTTTTGTCGCCCAGAACGGCGTGTGCTTCCTGCAGCAGGATGAAGCGCTCGACAGCCACCGCAAGCTGAGTCATTACTTCAGCGATGTCGGCTTCTACCAGGCGGCGATTCCGACCTATTACGGCGGCATTATGACCTTCGCCTGGGCGACGGACAACGACGCTCTTCGCCACCTGTCGAGCGAAATTATTCAGGCGCGTTTTCATGCCGCCGGACTCAAATGCCGCTATTACAACCCGGCTATTCATGCCGCTGCATTTGCGCTACCGCAATATCTACATGACGCACTGTCCGCACAGTGACGTTAAGGAGGTGATAAAAATTGAAAAAGCTGAAACTGCATGGCTTTAACAATCTGACGAAAAGCCTGAGTTTTTGTATTTACGATATCTGCTACGCCAAAACCGCAGAAGAGCGCGATGGCTATATCGCCTATATCGATGAACTCTATAACGCCAACCGACTGACCGAGATCCTGTCGGAGACCTGCTCCATTATCGGCGCGAACATCCTGAACATCGCCCGACAGGATTATGAACCCCAGGGCGCCAGCGTCACGATTCTGGTGAGCGAAGAGCCAGTCGACCCGAAACTTATCGACCAAACCGAACATCCCGGCCCGCTGCCGGAAACCGTGGTGGCGCACCTCGATAAGAGCCATATCTGTGTGCATACCTATCCGGAAAGCCATCCGGAAGGCGGGCTTTGCACCTTTCGCGCCGACATCGAAGTGTCAACCTGCGGGGTGATTTCACCGCTAAAAGCGCTCAATTACCTGATCCACCAGCTAGAGTCCGATATTGTCACCATCGATTACCGCGTGCGCGGCTTTACGCGCGACGTCAACGGTATGAAACACTTTATCGATCATGAGATTAATTCTATTCAGAATTTTATGTCGGAAGATATGAAATCGCTGTATGACATGGTGGATGTAAACGTGTATCAGGAAAATATTTTCCATACCAAGATGCTGCTTAAAGAGTTCGATCTTAAGCACTACATGTTTCACACCAAACCGGAAGATCTCACTGAAACCGAACGCCAGCAGATCACCGCCGCGCTGTGGAAAGAGATGCGCGAGATTTACTACGGCCGCAATATTTCTGCGGTCTGATTCACCACTGGCAGCGCCTGACGGCGCTGTCACTCCGGCTGCACCAGCGTTAGCGCAAAAGCGCGCCCTTTCAGTTCAACCTGCGCTGACGGCGGCAGATTGACGTCAGTAATCACATCATTAAAGCGCTCAAGCGGCACCACATTAAAGAGCGAATGCGCGCCATACTTACTGCTGTCCGCCAGCAACACTTTGCGCTGCGCATTAGCAATAATCTCCTGTTTAAGCCCGGCCTTATCTTCCGTTGGGGTCGTCACGCCCGTTTTTACCCCCCATGAATTACAGCTCATAAACGCGATGTTCGGGTAAACGCTGCGCAACAGCTTGCGCCCATGCTCACCGATACAGGACTGACTGCTGTCATCGATACGACCGCCGACAATCGTCACTTCAATTTGCCGGAACTCAGCTAAAAACAGCGCAATATGCAGATCGACGGTGATGACCCGCAGCGGAAGATGGGTTAAGCATTTCGCCAGTTCCATCATTGTCGTACCGGCATCCAGCACGACGGCATCGCCAGCATTGACCAGCGATGCGGCAACGCGTGCGATCGCCCGTTTTTCAGCGGGCGATCGCAGTTGTTTTTCATTGGTGGTGGGCTGGGCGGGTTCAAAACGCCGCAGCGCCACGCCGCCATGACTACGGCTGATCACGCCCTGCTCATCCAGCTTGATCAAATCGCGACGGATAGTGGCTGGCGATGCGTCAACCGCCTCAACCAGCTGTTCTACCGTAACCAGCGTATGGTTTTTCAGATACGCCACAATGAGATCCAGACGGTGTTGTCCTTTCATAACAGGGAATTATGCCAGTTGCATTGCCAGTTTGATCGATACGGCCATGCTCTCAGATTTTGCTTTTCCCGTCCAGGCGATATCAAATGCGGTGCCATGATCGGCAGAAGTCCGGATAAACGGCAGCCCTGCGGTGATATTCACGCCATCATAAAAGCCAAGCAATTTCAACGGGATATGCCCCTGGTCATGATACATCGCCACCACCATATCATACTGTCCCTCATAAGCCTGGAGAAATACAGTATCCGGCGGGCACGGCCCATAAACGTCCATACCTTTTGCGCGGGCATCGGTAATGGCTGGCGTCAGGATACGCGTCTCTTCATCGCCAAACAGGCCATTCTCGCCCGCATGAGGATTCACGCCTGCCACGGCGATACGCGGTTTAACGTAACCCACACGCTTGAGGAAAGTATCAGCAATGCCAATCACCGTTTCGACACGCGCGGTACTTAACGTATCAAGGAATTTACGCAGCGCGATATGCGTTGAAACGTGAATCACTTTTAGTTTATCGGTGTAAAGTACCATCGCGTAATCGCGGCTATGGGTCAGGGTCGCGAGCAGCTCGGTATGGCCCGGATAGTTGTGCCCCGCCAGGTGCAGCGCCTCTTTATTCAGCGGCGCGGTAGCGATAGCCTGTACGTCGCCCCGTAACGCTAACTCGGTGGCGCGCTTCACGCAGCGATACGCTAAATCCCCCGCCTGCGCCTGAACTTTCCCGGCCTCCAGCGCCTCCGGCTGCGCCAGCGGCTCATCAATCACATGAATGATGCCGGGCGCAAAACGCGCTTCGGCGACCCGTTCAATGGCCCGTAACTCGACGTTCGGCGTGATGCCCTTCGCCTGTAAACGTTTCAACGTTGCGAGGCATCCAATAACCACCAGCGGCGCGCCGTTGAGACCGTCTTCGCTTAGCGCTTTAACAATAATTTCCGGCCCAATGCCCGCTGGATCGCCCATGGTAATGGCAACGGTTTTAGTCTCCACAATACATCTCCTCAATATAATAAAGCGCGTCACACAACGTACTGTCTGAACCGAATCCGCCCGCTTTGGTAATGACCGGCAGATCGTCAATTTCGCTGTTTACAAACGTTCCACAGGGAATACAGGGCGCCACCTCGCTCTGAATGCGATAACCTTCAGCGCCAAGCGCGCCGGCGACGGCGGTAGCGATATCGCCGCCAGTCAGAAACAGCCCGCCAATCCGCGCCTGCTCGATAATGTTTAACGTGACGACGCCAAGCCGCTGGCTCAGTCGCTCGCCCAATTGCTGACGGCTCATCGCGGATTTTTCGCACAACGCGTCGATTAACTGTCGATCTTCTGCGCGACGGCTGGTGCGTAAAATCGTATGTCGATGCTGACTTAACAGCGCGCAGGCCTGCTCTACGACAGACGCGATTTCCTGTTCCGCGCTATCCGACACCATGCGCGCGGCATCGATATCCACGACCTCCGCACGTCCCCGGCACAGCGCATTATCCACCTGACGTCGCGTGGCTTCGCTCATCGAACCGGCCACCACCAGCACCGGCAGCCGCTGCCGGTCTTGCATAAAAAGTTCAACCGGCAACGCATTCGCCAGACCCGCTGCGCCGACGAGCAGCGGCATCGACGGTTGTTCACACGCCGCTTGCGCAATCAACGTCAGGTCCCGCTCTTCCACCGCATCCACGACGATAATCCCTTCGCCCTCAGCCGCATAAGCCGTAAGTAAGGCGCTTAACCCGCCGCGTCGGACATCCTGCAAAAAGACTTCATACACAGGGATCTCACTTTGCAACGCCACTATCTCGGCAATGCGGGAAGAGACAATGGGCGTTTTCGGATCGCTGGCAAATTCGGTTTCCAGTAGCGGGACGCCATTAACCAGACATTTTCCTTCAAGCGTCGTGCGTCCGGCCGCAGGGATCGCGGCGGCGATAACGGCCAGTTTTCGCTGACTGGCGCGCATGGCCGCCGTCACTTCGGCGCCGATATTGCCGCGAAATGTGGAGTCGATTTTTTTGTACACCAGCGGCGCTGGCGATGTCTCACACCACGGGGAAAGCGCGGCATAAACGGCAGATGCCGCCTGATCTGCGGGCATCGCCCGGCTTTCGGTGTTAATGACTAACACATCGGCGCGGCGGGACGGTTTTTGCGACGCGCTCAACATAACTTCCGTTCTCGCCCCCTTCTTCGCCAACTGGACGCCGGTATCATTCGATCCGGTAAAATCATCGGCGATAACCATCATTTTCATGCGTTTTTCTCCAAAGAAGCCTGACGCGCCTGTTTTTTTGCAACCCAGGAGGTCAACACTGGCGTCAGGATTGCCGTGGTGATCACCGAGGCGGCAATCAGCGGAGCGGCAGCAGCGGCCACCTCGGCGAGCGAAGGGTCGGCCTGCGCAATAGCCAGCGGCGTCGCAACGGCATTACCCGCGGTGCTGGAGGCCGCCGCCCCGGCAATGCCAGTTCCGCCAACCAGACGATCTGCGCGAATATTAAAGAAACCGCCAACGAACGTTGTCAGCACGCCGAGCAGAATTCCGGCAAGTCCGCCTTGCAGTAACATTTCCAGGTTGATGCCCGCCCCCAGCGCAAAAGCAAAGAAAGGAATGAGCAGCGGGCCGCCTTTAGTCAAAAAATCGCGCATATGAGGATCAAGATTGCCGAGGATCATGCCGATAACCAGCGGAACCAGCACCGCCACCAGCGCCATAATGGGAATGTTCGCCATCCCTGCCGCGCCCAGCGCAATCATCGTAAAGAAAGGGCCATCATTAAGAGACAAAATAGAGATAGCGCCGACGTCGCGCTCATTGCCGAATTCGCCTACCAGCGCAGCATAAAGTCCGCCATTTGAATTGCTCATCGCCGCGATAATCGCCACGCCGCTCAGGCCAAAAATACCCTCCGCGCCGAAAAGATGCTCCACGCCCAGGCCAATGCCGATGGTGACAAGCAACTTAGTGAGCGTAATCGTCCCGCCCTGCAATAACGCCTGGGGCGCGGCTTTCACACTGATACCGGCTCCCATACACAGCAGAAAAGCGCCAATCAGCGGTGCCGCGCCGTTTTTAAATAAGGCAGTGGTAAAACCGCCGATCTCAAGCGCCTGCGGGGCGAAGGTGTTAATGACTGCGCCAATAACGAGCGGTACGACCATCATGCCGCCGGGTACGCGCTCTATTGCTTTTTTGATGTTCATGGTCTTACCGCCTGTTGCTTGTTGTGATTGAATAAAATCATAACGATTATATTCAATCAAATTAAGATCACAAACGCGTCAGATCACAGTTTTAAAATGATTAATAAAAATCAAAAAATCATTCTGCTATAAAAAAGCCGGGATACTCCCGGCTGGAATGTTTGGCGACTTCGTTTCCACTACCGCCCCCAACTGTCCGTCGACTGGCGTTGTGGGACAATAACGAAGAGAGGATCAGGCTTTACTGACGAATTCCCGATACGCGGCGACGACCCGCAGAAAATCCTCCATGCCGCACAGGGATAAACTCTCTTCATCGTAATAACTCATCCCCTCTTCCATCTCATCGCCGGAAAAATCCAGTTGATTGGCGCGAATCATCACTTCTTCGCCGTCCATCCAGATCGTGTATTCATGCCCTGCTCGTTGCCAGGAGCGTTCGCTGCCTTTGACCGTACGCGCGGCTTGTTCTACTTCATCCAGTAGCGAGAGGTTGTCTTTAACCTCTTCATTAAACCAGTGACCGACCACCTCGTGGCCCATCGACATTCGTACTTTTACCCCTCCGGTAACGTCGCGCAGAAATTCGTAATCCATAATTGTTTTCCTCTGCCCTGACAATGCGCCAATACCGCATTGCGCCTTAAGGTAATTATCGCAGCACGGTGAAAGAAAAACAGCGGGGCGCACAAAAGATAAAATAAAAATGCCAAAACAGTTTATTATTCATACAGAAAGTCACTCTAGCGCTTCAATATATCTACACGCACTCCGACAAAGTGCTACGTGCCGCACCGTGGGGTATTAAGTCTCCACGATTCACAAACTCGCCGTTAGCGAAGCGCGATCTGGAAGAGTATTTATTTAATGAATGTGCTTTTCATATGCAGCCGAAATCAATGGCGCAGCCCCACGGCGGAGCAGGTGTTCCGCCGCTATCCTGGCCTTAGCGTCCGTTCCGCTGGCACCAGCCGCAACGCCAAAAAAAGCGTGTCGTGCGGGTTACTTCAGTGGGCTGACGTTATCTGCGTTATGGAGCAGAAACATAAAGACCGGTTGATGGCTGAATATCGTCGTATTATTGAAAATAAGCCCCTGCACGTACTCGATATCCCCGATGACTACCGCTATATGGACCCTGAGCTGGTCAGGCAACTGGAAGAGCTGGTGCCGGAAGTGCTGGGGATATAGGCATTACCGATAGCTGCAAGAAAATTTCCCTCACCCATCACGTTTACATTCACTTAATCTCCGTTAAGCGAAAACTCGACGACAAATTTCACATCAGACAGCGCGCCGTTTAGATGACCTTTTATTATGCGCCGGAAGAGCGCAGTCATTAAAAATGGCTGCCCCTCATCCAGTTATAGCATTACCAGCCCGGTGTCCCTCTGGCGTTTTTTTTCAGAAATCATCAATACCCTGCCACGCCGATGCCTGCTAGTCTTTCAGACGCTTCCTTATCATCCGGGTCGTTGTCATGAAATTGTTGGCTACTTGATAAGCGCTTTTCAACTAAGCTCCAGCAATGGGCGATATCAGCAGAGAAGCCGTAGTGAGTTGTATTTTTTGTCAGACGGTTGAAGGAAAATTCAGGAAGGATACATTATGTCTGTATTTCGACGAATAATTTATCATAGCGGTTGGTTTATTCTGTTTGGCCCGTTAATAGGCGCAGCCATCGCGATAGGTATCATAAACTTTTTACCCGCCATTATTGGCGGACCAGACTCATTTTTGTTGTATTTCTGCAGAACAAAACCAGAATTAGTGATTATTACCGGCTGGATATACAGTCTCCTCCCCGCATGGTTAACCGGTGTCGCCTGCGCGCTGATACCCCTGAAATTATATCAAAAAATAATTAACAGGATGATCCTTTGCGCCATTGCAGGCGGTCTGATCACGACGTTGTTTAATTTGGTGCGATATGGTTTTGACATAAGCATACTACCATTAATATATGGTGAAGTATTGATTATGCTTATTCCAGCGATTGTAGCCGGGGCAATAATGGGCGGGGTAATTACGTATTTGCCGGGGCTACGGGAAGTGAAGCGTAATAATAAATAAGAAGCGCCATTCGGGCCCGGAAATCCGGGCCCGTCTCTGTTACACCGCAGTCTGGAAAATCACGCCGTCCGCTTTCTCAGTGTACTGAGAGAGCTGGTCGAAGTTCAGGTAACGGTAAGTATCCACCGCCGTCTTATCCACCTGCGCCACGTAGGTCTGGTACTCTTCCGGCGTCGGCAGTTTGCCGATCAGCGCCGCCACCGCCGCCAGCTCCGCAGAAGCCAGGAAGACGTTCGCACCGGTACCTAAACGGTTCGGGAAGTTACGGGTAGAGGTAGAAACCACCGTCGCGCCGTCGGCCACACGCGCCTGGTTACCCATACACAGGGAACAACCTGGAATTTCGATACGCGCGCCGCTCTTACCGAACACGCTATAGTAACCTTCTTCGGTGAGCTGCGCGGCGTCCATACGGGTTGGCGGCGCTACCCACAGGCGGGTTGGCAACTGGCCTTTGTGGCTATCCAGCAGCTTACCAGCCGCGCGGAAGTGGCCGATGTTGGTCATGCAGGAACCGATGAACACTTCGTCGATCTTCTCGCCCTGCACGTCAGACAGCAGACGCGCGTCGTCCGGATCGTTCGGCGCACACAGGATTGGCTCTTTGATATCCGCCAGATCGATGTCGATCACCGCCGCGTACTCTGCGTCAGCATCGGCTTCCAGCAGTTGCGGATCCGCCAGCCATTTTTCCATGCCCTGGATACGGCGTTCCAGCGTACGACGGTCGCCGTAGCCTTCCGCAATCATCCACTTCAGCAGGACGATGTTGGAGGTCAGGTATTCAATGATCGGCTCTTTGTTCAACTTGATGGTACAACCCGCAGCGGAACGCTCGGCAGAAGCATCGGTCAGCTCAAACGCCTGCTCCACTTTCAGATCCGGCAGACCTTCGATTTCCAGGATGCGGCCAGAGAAGATGTTTTTCTTGCCTTTCTTCTCAACGGTCAGCAGGCCCTGTTTGATGGCGTACAGCGGGATGGCATGGACCAGATCGCGCAGGGTGATGCCCGGCTGCATTTTGCCTTTGAAGCGTACCAGCACGGATTCCGGCATATCCAGCGGCATCACGCCGGTCGCGGCGGCAAACGCCACCAGACCAGAGCCCGCCGGGAAGGAGATACCGATCGGGAAGCGGGTATGGGAGTCGCCGCCGGTACCCACGGTATCTGGCAGCAGCATACGGTTCAGCCAGGAGTGAATCACGCCGTCGCCCGGACGCAGAGAGACACCGCCACGGTTCATAATGAAGTCTGGCAGCGTGTGGTGCGTGGTGACGTCAACCGGCTTCGGATAGGCTGCGGTGTGACAGAACGACTGCATGACCAGATCGGCGGAGAATCCCAGACAGGCCAGGTCTTTCAGCTCATCGCGGGTCATCGGGCCAGTAGTATCCTGAGAACCGACGGAGGTCATTTTCGGTTCGCAGTACGCGCCCGGACGAATGCCTTTCACGCCGCAGGCGCGACCGACCATTTTCTGCGCCAGCGAGAAGCCACGGCTGCTTTCCGCCACGTCTTTTGCCTGACGGAAAACATCAGAGTGCGGCAGACCCAGCGCTTCACGCGCTTTGGTGGTCAGGCCACGGCCGATAATCAGCGGGATACGACCACCAGCACGCACTTCGTCGATCAGCACGTCGGTTTTCAGTTCGAAGGTTGCCAGTAGCTCGCCGGTTTCATGATTGCGTACTTCGCCTTTGTACGGGTAGACGTCAATCACATCGCCCATATTCAGGTTAGAAACGTCAACTTCAATCGGCAGCGCGCCCGCATCTTCCATGGTGTTAAAGAAGATAGGCGCAATTTTGCCGCCAAGGCACAAACCGCCGCCGCGCTTATTCGGCACGTTCGGGATGTCATCGCCCATGAACCACAGCACGGAGTTGGTCGCGGATTTACGGGAAGAACCGGTGCCCACCACGTCACCCACGTAAGCCAGCGGGTAGCCTTTTTTCTGCAATGCTTCGATTTGTTTGATGGGGCCGACAACGCCTGGCTGATCCGGCTCAATGCCTTCACGGGCGTTTTTTAACATCGCCTGCGCATGTAACGGAATATCCGGTCTCGACCACGCATCCGGCGCCGGAGAGAGATCGTCGGTATTCGTTTCTCCGGTCACTTTGAAAACGGTGACGGTGATTTTTTCCGCCAGCGGCGGACGGCTCAGGAACCATTCGGCGTCGGCCCAAGATTGCATCACCTGTTTGGCATATTCATTGCCCGCTTTGGCTTTCTCTTCTACGTCGTAGAAGTTATCGAACATCAGCAGAGTGTGGGACAGCGCTTTGGCAGCAATCGGCGCCAGTTTCGCATCGTCCAGCGCATCAATCAGCGGATGAATGTTGTAACCACCCTGCATGGTGCCCAGCAGTTCAATGGCTTTTTCTGGGGAGACCAGCGGGGAGGTGGTGTCGCCTTTCGCGACAGCAGCGAGAAAACCGGCTTTAACATAAGCGGCTTCATCTACGCCAGGAGGAACGCGGTTGATCAACAGGTCTAACAGGAATTCTTCTTCGCCCACAGGCGGGGTCTTCAGCAGCTCGACAAGCGCAGCCATTTGGGTTGCGTCTAAAGGTTTTGGCACAATCCCCTGGGCAGCACGCTCAGCTACGTGCTTACGGTATTCTTCTAGCACGACGATATCTCCTCGCTCTCATTGTCATAATGCGGCGCTTTTGTTGATGGGCGATTCTCTTCACGCTCCTGTGAGACAGTAGTTAGTAGGGTAAATGCCCGGTACCGCATAAGGCACAATAACAGGATTTTCTTTAAGTGTTAATCTGTTTACAAAAAAGCAACATAAAAAAGTGGCTGAATCGTTAAGGATGGTCTAATGCTCTACTGAGACGGGAGCTGCAGCCATAAATGCTTACCTCATTTCGTGCTTTGATCGTCACGTAACGTTACCGATCCCAACATTAGCTAAAAATTAAACTATCGTCCCTTTATACTCACGCCAAACTGCACCCCGTCGGCGGCAGGCATAATGACCATAGCGATTCTCTGGAATCGGGAGAGATAAAATGACGTTGCCCTTTAAACCCCATCTCATTGCCCTTGTGTGCAGTGCCGGGTTATTTGCCGCTTCGGGCGTACTGTATGTTAAAAGCCGCGCTCCCGAAGCGCCCGCGCAGGCGGCGACTCCCGCCCCTGAGCAAACGCAGACCGCTGTGCCCGCGCCTGTCGCGAAAACGACCTTTACCACTGCGCAAATTGATCAATGGGTCGCGCCTGTCGCGCTTTATCCCGATGCCCTGCTTTCTCAGGTGCTCATGGCCTCCACCTACCCAGCGAACGTGGTTCAGGCCGTCCAGTGGTCGCGAGATAACCCCACGCTGCAGGGCGATGCCGCTATTCAAGCGGTGGCCAGCCAACCGTGGGACCCCAGCGTCAAATCGCTGGTCGCCTTTCCTCAGTTGATGGCGCTTATGGGCGAGAATCCGCAATGGGTGCAAAACCTGGGCGATGCGTTCTTAGCCCAGCCACAGGATGTGATGGATGCGGTGCAAAGGCTGCGCCTGCTCGCTCAACAAACCGGTTCGCTAAAATCAACGCCGCAGCAAACCGTCACCAGCGTGCCGAAGTCCAGCGCTTCTACCGCCGTCACGACAACAACCACCACCACATCCGCCAGTACGCCAGCAACACCGTCGACCGTCATCAAAATTGAACCCGCGAATCCGCAGGTGGTGTACGTGCCGAACTATAACCCCGCGACGGTGTATGGCGCCTGGCCCAATACCGCTTATCCGCCGGTGTATTTACCGCCCCCTCCGGGGCAGCAGTTTGCCGATAGTTTTGTTAAAGGTTTTGGTTATAGTCTGGGCGTCGCCACCACCTATGCGTTGTTCAGCAGCATAGACTGGGATGACGACGATCATCACCACCATGACGACGACCATCATGATGATGATTACCATCATGGTGGTAACGGTTATCAACATAATGGCGATAATATCAACATCAATGTCAATAATTTCAACCGGATATCCGGGCAAAACCTGCCGGGCCAAACGATGGGCTGGCAGCATAATCCCGCCTGGCGCAATGGCGTCCCCTATCCGAATAATACCGTTGCGCAACGGTTCCATCCCACCAATGTTAGCGGCGGGTTAAGCGCAATGCAGCAAGCGCCAGTGTCTCGCGACAGTCAGCGCCAGGCGGCCATGGCGCAATTCCAACAGCGCAGCCATACATCACCCGCTAACCTGTCAGGCGAGACATCCCGCGACAGACAGCGCAAAGCGGCATCGCAGCAGTTAAATCAAATTGCCCAGCGTAATAATTACCGTGGCTATGACGGAACACAAAACAGCAGTCGTCGCGAGGCGGCGCAGCAGACACTGAATAAATCCACCACGCAGCAGCATCGTTCCGAGCTGAAGGCTAAAGCCCAGCAGCACCCTGTTTCACAACAGCAGAGAGACACCGCCCGCCAGCGTATTGAATCCTCTACGCCACAGCAGCGTCAGGCATTTCGCCAGAATATGCACGCCAATGTGTTTAGCGGGAACGACAGTCGATCGCCGTCATGGCAATCGCAACAGCTACGCGGCCTGGAAAGCCGTCGCGGCAGTCACTTAAACACCGAGCAACGCGCCGCCGCGCGGGAACATTTTTCTGAACATCATGAATTTCATCGCCGTTAACCGGAGCAGATAATGAAAAAGGTTATGTTAAACGCTCTGTTACTGTCGTTACCCTTGCTGGGCTACGCGCAGGAACGGTTCCCCTCCCCGGAAGCGGCCGCCAGCGCCTTCGCCGCGGCGGTAGCCGGAAAAAACGAAACGCAGCTTACCGCGCTACTGGGCGATGACTGGCGGCAATTTCTGCCGCCGGAAGGTGCCGCTCCCGAGGCCGTGGCCCGCTTCAATCGTGACTGGCGCGAAGGCCATCGCATTGTACAGAAAGACAATACGGCGCACCTGAATGTCGGACGAGAAGACTGGCAGCTCCCGTTGCCCATGGTGAAAGAGACTGGCGGCTGGCGCTTTGATATGGCGGCAGCCGGGAATGAGATCCTCACCCGTACTATTGGGCGAAATGAACTTTCTACCTTACAGGCCATGCATGCTTACGTTGATGCGCAGCAGGACTATTACTTACAAAACCATCGCTGGGCGCACAGGATAATCAGTAGCGAAGGCCAAAAAGATGGCCTGTACTGGCCAACCAAAGCAGGCGACATCCCCAGTCCGTTAGGCCCAAACTTTAGTCCCGCAGCGCCAGACGAGGGTTACCATGGCTACCATTTCCGTATTATCAGCGATAACGACGGTCACGGCGCGGCGCTTCTGGCCTGGCCGATGCATTACAGCGAAACCGGGGTGATGAGTTTTATGGTCAACCAGGACGATCGTATTTATCAGGCGGATTTAGGCAAGGAGACGGAGAGTAAAGTTCAGGCTATCACGCGTTTTGCGCCAGACGCGCAGTGGCAGGTCGCCGAATAACCCGTAAGCGCCTGGCGTTATCGCCAGGCCATGATCATTAGCCCTGATGCGGCATTAATTCCGGGTGGCCTTGTACCGGCGGCTTGTTGCTGGTCAGCGCGGCTTCATCAGCCTGAATGCTGCCGGAATTGGCCGCCCATACGCCTTCATGCGTGTGGGTGATCTGCTGATGCTGCGCATTCAAATCCTCGCCCATTGCCGCAATATGCGTGCTTTCCGTACCGCCGCTGTTAGTCGCCCAGGGGATGACGGGATCGCTGGCAAATGCCATGCCGGAAATCAAGGTCGCAGTTAGCGCTGCTGTTGTCAGAAAAAGTTTCATATATCAAACCTCATAATTAGCTCGCTATTATTTTATAGCGTTACTAATTTCAGGGGGATGACAAAGTAAGGAGAGGTATTTCTTATGAAACAATTAGTTGGTCGCAAATGACAGACAAAGGCACTACCGACGGCATACGCTTTGAAAAACGTACTGCTGCGGAAAAGATAAATTTTGCGGTTTCGTTATCCTTCGCCATCATTTGACACATCTGATTTGCCATGCATAAAAAAAGCGGCTGTAAAGCCGCTTTTTTGTATCGGGTGGCGCATTGCCACCTACAGAAGATTATTTCTTCTTCGCTTTCGGGTTCGGCAGGTCGGTAATACTACCTTCGAACACTTCAGCAGCCAGACCGACGGACTCGTGCAGCGTCGGGTGCGCATGAATGGTCAGCGCGATGTCTTCCGCGTCACAGCCCATTTCGATCGCCAGACCGATTTCACCCAGCAGCTCGCCGCCGTTGGTGCCGACAATCGCCCCGCCGATCACGCGGTGAGATTCTTTGTCGAAAATCAGTTTGGTCATACCATCTGCACAGTCAGAAGCGATAGCACGGCCAGAAGCTGCCCACGGGAAGGTGGCGGTTTCATAGCTGATGCCTTTTTCTTTCGCTTCTTTCTCGGTCAGGCCAACCCATGCCACTTCTGGCTCGGTGTACGCGATAGACGGGATAACTTTCGGATCGAAGTAGTGTTTCTTCCCGGCGATAACTTCAGCGGCAACGTGGCCTTCGTGAACGCCTTTATGCGCCAGCATCGGCTGACCGACGATATCGCCGATAGCGAAGATGTGCGGCACGTTGGTGCGCAGCTGTTTGTCCACGCGGATAAAGCCACGGTCGTCAACTTCCACGCCAGCTTTGCCCGCGTCGAGGTTTTTACCGTTCGGCACACGACCGATCGCTACCAGCACGGCGTCGTAACGCTGCGCTTCAGCCGGGGCTTTTTTGCCTTCCATCGAAACGTAGATACCGTCTTCTTTCGCTTCAACGGCAGTCACTTTGGTTTCCAGCATCAGGTTGAATTTCTTGCTGATGCGCTTGGTGAAGACTTTAACGATATCTTTATCAGCCGCCGGGATAACCTGGTCGAACATTTCAACCACGTCGATCTCTGAACCCAGCGCGTGGTATACGGTACCCATTTCCAGACCGATGATACCGCCGCCCATGACCAGCATACGCTTCGGTACTTCTTTCAGTTCCAGAGCGTCGGTAGAATCCCATACGCGCGGGTCTTCATGCGGAATAAACGGTAATTGGATCGGACGAGAACCCGCCGCGATGATCGCGTTATCGAAGTTGATTACGGTTTTGCCGTTTTCGCCTTCCACTTCCAGGGTGTTCGCCCCGGTGAATTTACCCAGACCGTTGACCACTTTCACCTTACGGCCTTTGGCCATACCCGCCAGACCACCGGTCAGCTGCGTGATCACTTTCTCTTTCCAGGTACGAATCTTGTCGATATCGGTTTTCGGCTCACCGAAGACGATACCGTGTTCAGCCAGCGCTTTGGCTTCTTCGATAACTTTTGCTACGTGCAGCAGCGCCTTAGAAGGGATACAGCCGACGTTCAAACAAACACCGCCAAGGGTGCTGTAACGTTCTACAATTACGGTTTCCAGACCTAAATCAGCGCAACGGAAAGCGGCAGAATAGCCTGCCGGGCCCGCCCCAAGTACCACGACCTGAGTTTTGATTTCAGTACTCATCATGACCTCTTTATTTGTATCCGGCGGTCCGGGGTACTTGATCGCCCATCATCCACCGGGTCGTTCTATCCGCCCGTATCTTACAAAATTGTTAACAATTTTGAAACAACAAACGGATCACGAATTATCGCTTTCGCTAATAACCTCACAAAATACATGAGATTATCAAAAAAAGCCGGCCGTCGGGCCGGCTTTTTCGCTTACATCACCAGACGGCGAATGTCAGACAACATATTGTTGATAATGGTAATGAAACGCGCACCATCAGCACCATCGATCACACGGTGGTCGAAGGAAAGAGAGATAGGCATCATCAGACGCGGCACAAACTCTTTCCCATTCCACACCGGCTCCATCGCCGACTTAGAAACGCCGAGGATAGCCACTTCCGGCGCGTTAACAATCGGCGCGAAGTGGGTAGTTCCCAGGCCGCCGATGCTGGAGATAGTGAAGCAACCACCCTGCATTTCGCCAGCGGTCAGCTTACCATCACGCGCTTTTTTGGAGATGGTGGTCAGTTCACGAGACAGCTCGGTCACGCTCTTCTTATTCACGTCTTTAAAGACCGGAACCACCAGGCCATTCGGGGTATCAACCGCCACGCCGATGTTGATGTATTTTTTCAGGGTCAGACGCTGACCGTCTTCGGACAGAGAGCTGTTGAAGCGCGGCATCTGTTCCAGAGCAGCGGCAACCGCTTTCATGATGAAGACCACTGGCGTGTATTTCACATCCAGTTTGCGCTTCTCAGCTTCGGCGTTCTGCTGTTTACGGAACGCTTCCAGATCGGTGATATCGGTTTTGTCGAAGTGCGTAACGTGCGGGATCATCACCCAGTTACGGCTCAGGTTCGCGCCAGAGATTTTCTGGATACGGCCCAGTTCCACTTCTTCAACTTCACCAAACTTGCTGAAGTCCACTTTCGGCCACGGCAGCATACCCGGGATACCGCCGCCCGCAGCAGCCGGCGCAGCTTCCGCGCGTTTGATAGCGTCTTTCACGTAAGCCTGAACGTCTTCGCGCAGAATACGGCCTTTACGACCGGTGCCTTTCACTTTCGCCAGGTTGACGCCAAACTCGCGCGCCAAACGGCGAATCAGCGGAGTAGCGTGAACGTACGCGTCGTTTTCAGCGAACTCAGATTTGCCTTCCGCTTTTGCAGCCGGAGCCGCTGGCTTCTCAGCTTTCGCCGCTGGAGCCGGCGCCGCCGCTTCCTGTTTAGCCGGAGCGGCCGCAGGCGCTGCGCCTTCTACTTCGAAGACCATAATCAGAGAACCGGTTTTCACTTTATCGCCGGTGCTGATCTTGATTTCTTTCACGGTACCCGCGAACGGAGCCGGAACTTCCATAGAGGCTTTGTCGCCTTCTACGGTGATCAGTGATTGTTCAGCGGTAACTTTATCGCCGACTTTGACCATCACTTCGGTGACTTCAACTTCGTCGCCGCCGATGTCCGGTACGTTAACGTCTTTCACGCCCGTCGCTGCTGCTGGAGCAGCCGCAGCCGGAGCGGCTTCCGCTTTCGCTGGTGCTGCTGCGCCTGCTTCACCCGCCACTTCGAAGACCATAATCAGAGAGCCGGTAGAGACTTTGTCGCCGGTGTTCACTTTGATCTCTTTCACGGTGCCTGCAAACGGAGCAGGAACTTCCATAGAGGCCTTGTCGCCTTCGACGGTGATCAGCGACTGTTCAGCTTCTACGGTGTCGCCCACTTTCACCATCACTTCAGTCACTTCAACTTCGTCACTGCCGATATCCGGAACGTGAACGTCTTTCGCCGCTGCCGCAGCAGGTGCTGCTGTCGGAGCCGCTTCTTTCTTCTCTTCTGCCTTAGCAGGTGCAGCGTCAGCTGCACCGTCGGCGGAATCGAAAATCATGATAAGTGCACCGGTCTCGGTTTTGTCGCCGACAGAGACTTTGATCTCTTTCACGACGCCAGCCTGCGGAGACGGGACTTCCATAGAGGCTTTGTCGCCTTCTACGGTGATCAACGACTGTTCAGCTTCAACTTTGTCGCCCACTTTGACCAGAATCTCGGTGATTTCAACTTCATCTGTCCCGATGTCCGGTACTTTGATTTCGATAGCCATTATTCTTTTACCTCTTACGCCAGACGCGGGTTAACTTTATCTGCATCGATGTTGAATTTGGTAATCGCATCCGCTACCACTTTCTTGTCGATTTCGCCACGTTTAGCCAGTTCGCCCAGCGCTGCGACAACCACATAAGAAGCATCAACTTCGAAGTGGTGACGCAGGTTCTCACGGCTGTCGGAACGACCGAAGCCATCCGTACCCAGTACGCGATAGTCGTCAGCCGGTACGTAAGTACGAACCTGCTCGGCGAACAGTTTCATATAGTCAGTAGATGCTACAGCCGGAGCGTCGTTCATCACCTGAGCGATGTACGGAACGCGCGGGGTTTCCAGCGGGTGCAGCATGTTCCAGCGTTCACAATCCTGACCATCACGCGCCAGTTCGGTGAAGGAGGTCACGCTATATACGTCAGAACCTACGCCGTAATCTTTCGCCAGGATCTGTGCTGCTTCACGCACGTGACGCAGGATAGAACCGGAGCCCAGCAGCTGAACTTTACCTTTGCTACCTTCGAGGGTTTCGAGTTTGTAGATACCTTTACGGATACCTTCCTCGGCACCTGCTGGCATGGCCGGCATGTGGTAGTTTTCGTTCAGCGTGGTGATGTAGTAGTAAACGTTCTCTTGTTTCTCACCGTACATACGCTCCAGACCATCATGCATGATGACAGCCACTTCGTAAGCGTAAGCCGGGTCGTAAGAGATACAGTTCGGGATAGTCAGCGACTGAATGTGGCTGTGACCATCTTCGTGCTGCAGACCTTCGCCGTTCAGCGTAGTACGACCGGAAGTCCCGCCGATCAGGAAGCCGCGAGCCTGCTGGTCGCCAGCCTGCCAGCACAGGTCGCCGATACGCTGGAACCCGAACATAGAGTAGTAGATGTAGAACGGGATCATCGGCAGATCGTTGGTGCTGTAAGAGGTCGCCGCAGCCAGCCAGGATGCGCCTGCGCCCAGCTCGTTGATACCTTCCTGCAGAATCTGGCCTTTCTCGTCTTCTTTGTAGTAAGCAACCTGCTCACGGTCCTGCGGGGTGTACTGCTGGCCGTTCGGGCTGTAGATACCAATCTGACGGAACAGACCTTCCATACCGAAAGTACGCGCTTCGTCGGCGATGATCGGAACCAGACGATCTTTGATCGACTTGTTCTTCAGCATCACGTTCAGGGCACGCACGAAAGCGATCGTAGTGGAAATCTCTTTACTTTGCTCTTCCAGCAGCGCGCCGAAATCTGAAAGTTGAGGCAGCTCTAACTTCTCGGTGAAGTTCGGCTGACGGCTTGGCAGGTAGCCATGCAGCGCCTGACGGCGTTCATGCAGGTATTTGTGTTCTTCAGAACCTTCCGGGAAGGTAATGTACGGCAGTTTTTCGAGATCAGCATCGGCAACCGGCACGTTGAAACGATCGCGGACGTAACGCACGCCGTCCATGTTCATTTTCTTCACCTGGTGAGCGATGTTTTTGCCTTCCGCGGTGTCGCCCATGCCGTAACCTTTAATGGTATGGGCCAGGATTACGGTCGCTTTGCCTTTGGTTTCCTGCGCTTTTTTCAGTGCAGCATAGACTTTCTTCGGATCGTGACCACCGCGGTTCAGCGCCCAAATCTGCTCATCGGTCCAGTCGGCCACCAGGGCTGCGGTTTCCGGGTATTTACCGAAGAAGTGCTCACGCACGTAAGCGCCGTCTTTGGATTTGAAGGTCTGGTAGTCGCCGTCAACGGTTTCGTTCATCAGCTGGATAAGCTTACCGCTGGTGTCTTTACGCAGCAGTTCATCCCAACGACCGCCCCACATGACTTTGATAACGTTCCAGCCAGCACCTGCAAAGATGCCTTCCAGTTCGTTAACAATCTTGCCGTTACCGGTGACCGGGCCGTCAAGACGCTGCAGGTTACAGTTGATAACAAAGACCAGGTTGTCCAGTTTTTCACGGGTGGCGATGGTGATCGCGCCTTTGGATTCCGGCTCATCCATCTCGCCGTCGCCGAGGAAGGCGTAAACGGTTTGTTTAGAGGTATCTTTCAGGCCGCGGTGTTCCAGATATTTCAGGAATTTCGCCTGGTAGATAGCACCGATTGGGCCCAGACCCATAGAGACGGTCGGGAACTGCCAGAATTCCGGCATCAGTTTCGGGTGCGGATAGGAAGAGAGGCCATTGCCGTGAACTTCCTGACGGAAGTTATCCATCTGTTCTTGGGTCAGACGACCTTCCAGGAACGCGCGAGCGTAGATGCCCGGAGAGATGTGGCCCTGGAAGTATACCAGGTCGCCGCCATCCTGTTCGTTGCGCGCACGGAAGAAATGGTTGAAACAGACATCATAGATCGTGGCGGAAGACTGGAAGGACGCCATGTGGCCGCCCAACTCAAGGTCTTTTTTAGACGCGCGCAGCACGGTCATGATGGCGTTCCAGCGGATAGCAGAACGAATGCGACGTTCCAGCTCCAGATTACCCGGGTATTCCGGTTCGTCTTCAACGGCAATAGTGTTGATGTAATTACTGGCCCCTGCGCCTGCCGCGACTTTCACGCCGCCTTTACGAGCTTCAGAAAGCAGTTGGTCAATCAGATACTGAGCGCGCTCAACACCTTCTTCACGGATGACCGATTCGATCGCCTGTAGCCAGTCGCGAGTTTCGATCGGATCCACGTCATTTTGGAAACGTTCTGACATGGGGGTATTCCTTATCTATCTAATACGTTGAGTTATCTGGAACCTGTCCCATTAAACTTTCGTCAGAAAGCTTAATAAGACAGGTTCTGCGTTTAGTTGCCGCGCACATTTTTGCGCGTTATTCACAACATCTTCTGGTTAACGTTCTGCCAGAAAAAACTAATTCTTGCGCTGTTCCAGACGGCGTAAAGCGCGTTCACGACGGCTCTCCTCACGGCTTCTGTCCAACATAATCTCTTCGATAAACGCCAGATGGCGGTGTGACGCTTCACGCGCTTCTTCTGGTTTTCCGGCCATAATGGCTTCAAATATACGGGTGCGATGCGTACTCACCAGCGGCAGCATCTCCCGACGCGCATACAGCAATTCGAAGTTCTGCCGCACGTTTTGCGCCAGCATCGGCTCCATACACCTTAGCAGATGAAGCAATACCACGTTGTGCGCCGCTTCGGTGACGGCGATTTGATACTGGAGCACGGCTTCGGACTCGGCATCCAGATCGCCGGACTCTTGCGCCAGCTCAATAGCGTGGTGCAGCTCGCGAATACGGTCTTTATCTTCATCGGTGCTGCGCAGCGCCGCGTAATAAGCCGCAATGCCTTCCAGAGCATGGCGCGTTTCGAGCAGGTCAAACTGGGATTCAGGGTGATCGGAGAGCAGTTCCACCAGCGGGTCGCTAAAGCTCTGCCACAGGCTGCTCTGCACGAAGGTTCCGCCGCCCTGACGACGAAGCAACAATCCCTTCGCTTCGAGACGTTGAATCGCCTCGCGCAAGGAGGGACGGGAGACGTCGAACTGTTTTGCCAGTTCACGTTCCGGTGGGAGTTTTTCTCCGGGACGCAATGTTCCCTCAAGGATTAAAAACTCCAGCTGCTGCTCGATCACATCGGAGAGTTTTGGTTGGCGGATTTTGCTGTAGGCCATGATTTCCTGTCTTAAGCCATTTGCCCGGAGTCAATTGGTCTTACCAATTTCATGTCTGTGACGCTAAAGTAACAAAGTATTCACCTTCTGTCCATACAGGTTTTGATTGAAATCAGTAAAGGAGGCACATTTTAACAATTTTACAGAAATCATGTTTCAAAACTGTAACTGTGCACAAATGTTAAATTTACCCACCAGGAGGTAGATTTAACGTATTTGAAACGATAAAAAATCTCATCTGAACCGATTCAACAGTAGATTAAATGCATTTTTATGCATAAATAATGAATAAAAACAAATTAACCTTTGTAAGGGAAAATAAAAGGAGGTATTTACAAGTGCTTTCTTTTTACGCAACTCGTCATCACCCCTGCACAAAGCAGGTGCATTCGCGGCCACATACCATTATTCTGATCAAGACGAAAGAGTTGAAGTGACATTTAAAAAAACGAATATGTAAATAAATCAATACAAAAAGCGGAATTGCAAACTTACACACGCACTACTGCATCGTTCAAAATAAGCGCGTTATGAATAAACCGCGCCCGATACACGAGGTTTTATAATGGACAGTCAGCAGCACGGCGAGCAGCTCAAGCGCGGCCTGAAAAACCGCCATATTCAGCTTATCGCATTGGGCGGCGCGATAGGGACAGGCTTGTTCCTGGGAAGCGCCTCCGTTATTCAGTCGGCGGGGCCAGGAATTATCCTGGGCTATGCGATTGCAGGCTTTATTGCCTTTCTGATTATGCGCCAGCTGGGAGAGATGGTGGTTGAAGAACCGGTCGCCGGCTCTTTTAGCCACTTCGCCTATAAATACTGGGGCGGCTTTGCCGGATTCGCTTCCGGCTGGAACTACTGGGTGCTGTACGTATTAGTTGCCATGGCGGAACTGACCGCAGTGGGTAAATATATCCAGTTCTGGTATCCGGAGATCCCCACCTGGGCTTCTGCGGCAGCCTTCTTTGTGATTATCAACGCCATCAACCTGACCAACGTTAAAGTGTTCGGTGAGATGGAGTTTTGGTTCGCCATTATTAAAGTGATCGCCGTCATCGCTATGATTCTGTTCGGCGCGTGGTTACTCTTCAGCGATACCGCTGGTCCGCAGGCCACCGTGCGCAACCTGTGGGAACAGGGCGGCTTTCTGCCGCATGGCTGGACCGGGCTGGTGATGATGATGGCCATTATTATGTTTTCGTTCGGCGGACTGGAGCTGGTAGGGATCACCGCCGCTGAAGCCGATAACCCGGAACAGAGCATCCCCAAAGCCACTAATCAGGTTATCTATCGCATCCTGATTTTTTATATCGGCTCGCTGGCGGTTCTGCTTTCGCTGCTGCCATGGACTCGCGTCACCGCCGATACCAGCCCATTTGTCCTTATCTTCCATGAGCTGGGCGATACGTTTGTCGCCAATGTACTGAATATCGTGGTTCTCACCGCCGCGCTATCGGTTTATAACAGCTGCGTTTACTGCAACAGCCGTATGCTGTTCGGTCTGGCCCAGCAGGGAAATGCGCCGAAAGCGCTGCTGAACGTCGATAAACGCGGCGTGCCGGTGAGCTCCATTTTGGTTTCCGCCGTCGTGACGGCGTTGTGCGTGCTGCTCAACTACCTGGCTCCAGAGTCCGCATTCGGACTGCTGATGGCGCTGGTGGTCTCCGCGCTGGTCATTAACTGGGCGATGATTAGCCTTGCCCATATGATGTTCCGTCGCGCGAAACAGCAGCAGGGCGTGAAAACCCGCTTCCCGGCCCTGTTTTATCCGTTCGGCAATGTTCTCTGCCTGCTGTTTATGGCGGCGGTATTGATCATTATGCTGATGACGCCAGGTATGGCGATCTCCGTGTGGCTGATTCCGGTATGGCTGCTCATCCTGGGCGTCGGCTACCTGTGTAAAGAAAAAACGGCAAAAACGGTGAAAGCCCACTGATCGTGGCGTTACTTTTCCGCCCTCCCCGTCCGGGGAGGGTGTTATCTGCCTCACAGTTTCCCACGTATAACCATTTTATCCATATCAGCGGCGTGATCCTGCTACGCAAAAAAAAGCTCGCAGGCGAATAATTACCGCCATCATCTGATGGGGAGAAGTCTCAATGGATAAGGGCAGACTTTCGGTAAGAGAGAAAATCGGGTATGGCATGGGTGACGCCGGATGTAACATTATTTTTGGCGCTATCATGCTGTTTGTTAATTACTTTTATACGGATATTTTTGGTCTTGCCCCGGCGTTAGTCGGTGTTTTACTCCTTTCAGTACGCGTTATCGATGCCGTTACCGATCCGGTGATGGGCGCGCTTGCCGATCGTACCCAAAGTAAATATGGTCGTTTCCGCCCCTGGCTACTGTGGATTGCATTTCCCTACGCGCTGTTCAGCGTGCTGATGTTCACGACGCCGGACTGGGGCTATAACAGCAAAGTTGTCTATGCTTTCGTCACCTATTTTCTGCTTTCCGTGACCTACACCGCCATCAATATTCCCTATTGCTCACTGGGCGGCGTGATCACCAACGATCCAAAAGAGCGCGTGGCCTGTCAGGCTTATCGCTTCGTGTTAGTCGGCATCGCGACGCTGTTGCTATCGTTAACGCTATTGCCGATGGTGGACTGGTTTGGCGGCGGCGACAAAGCCAAAGGCTATCAGTTGGCGATGACCGTGCTGGCGATTATCGGCATGGGTATGTTTCTGTTCTGCTTTGCCAGCGTCCGCGAACGCGTTCGCCCTGCCGTTCCGACGCACGATGATATGAAGAATGATTTCAAAGACGTGTGGAAAAACGATCAATGGGTACGCATTCTGCTATTGACCTTATGTAACGTCTGCCCGGGGTTTATCCGTATGGCGGCGACCATGTATTACGTCACCTGGGTGATGGGACAAAGCACCCATTTCGCTACGCTTTTTATTAGCCTTGGCGTGGTCGGTATGATGATCGGCAGTATGCTGGCAAAAGTCTTAACCGATCGCTGGTGTAAATTGAAGGTATTTTTCTGGACCAATATCGCGCTGGCGATTTTCTCCTGCGCGTTCTATTTCTTTGATCCGAAAGCTACCGTGATGATAGTGGCGCTCTACTTCCTGCTCAATATTCTGCATCAGATCCCTTCCCCGTTGCACTGGTCGCTGATGGCGGACGTCGATGATTACGGCGAATGGAAAACCGGCAAACGCATTACCGGTATTAGCTTCTCCGGTAATCTGTTCTTCCTGAAACTGGGCCTGGCGATTGCCGGGGCGATGGTCGGCTTTTTGCTCTCCTGGTACGGTTATGACGCCAGCGCCAAAGCGCAAAGCGCCTCGGCGATGAACGGTATTATGCTGTTGTTTACCGTTATCCCCGGCGTTGGCTATCTGATTACCGCAGGCGTGGTACGTCTGCTGAAAGTTGACCGTGAACTGATGAAAAAAATCCAGGACGATTTGGAAAAACGTCGCACTAATTACCGCGAATTGAGTGAGTTGCAGGACCTCAAAGCCGCTGAAAGCGTAAGGAAAGCCTGATGGCAAACTGGCCAAACCCGTTTATTGAACAACGTGCCGATCCGTTTATTTTACGCGACGGCAGCGATTACTACTTTATTGCCTCCGTACCGGAATATGACAGGCTGGAAATCCGCCGGGCTGATTCGCTGGAAGGGTTGCGCGCCGCCGACCCCGTTGTCGTCTGGCGCAAACCGGAAAGTGGCCCGATGAGCCAGCTCATCTGGGCACCGGAAATGCACCGCATCAACGGCAAGTGGTACATCTATTTTGCCGCTACCCATACTCAAGCGCTTGATAAGCTGGGAATGTTCCAGCATCGCATGTTTGCCCTGGAGTGCGCCGATGCCGACCCACTCACCGGCAAGTGGACGGAGAAAGGTCAAATTAAAACACCGTTTGATACCTTCGCCCTCGATGCCACCACTTTTTATCATCAGGGAAAGCAGTGGTATCTGTGGGCGCAAAAAGCGCCGGATATTGCCGGTAACTCAAATATTTATCTGGCTGAACTGGAAAATCCGTGGACGATTAAAGGCGAGCCGGTAAGACTCAGTAAGCCAGAGTACGACTGGGAGTGTCGGGGTTTTTGGGTTAACGAAGGTCCGGCCGTCGTGGTGCATGGCGACAAGCTGTTTATCAGCTATTCGGCCAGCGCCACCGATGAAAACTACTGTATGGGATTACTGTGGATTAACGTAAACGACGATCCGCGCGATCCGGCCAACTGGCATAAATCACCGCGCCCGGTCTTTACCACCAGCTATGAAAATCGCCAGTATGGGCCGGGACATAACAGCTTTACGCAAACGCCGGAAGGTGAAGATGTACTGGTGTACCACGCGAGAAATTACACCGAAATTGAAGGCGATCCGTTGTACGATCCCAACCGCCATACGCGTCTGAAACGGGTGCGCTGGGACGAAAACGGGATGCCTGATTTTGGCGTGCCGCCAGCCGATACGATCTAAGCCGTTGCACTGCCCGGTGGCGCTAGCGCTTACCGGGCCTACAGATTTTTCCATTGTAGGCAGCATAAGCGTTAGCGCCATCGGCACAACGCTACACTAATGCCCCATAAATGGTGAGCAACGCAATAATCACCACCACCACAAACGAGGCCTTCTTCGCCATTGATACCGCCGCTTTGGGGGTTTCTACTTTGTCAGTATGCGGTTCGCGCGCCAGTGAGAACTGCGCCAGACGTGTGAGCACCTGATACTGCGAAGTATGCAGATCCGCCAGCGAGGCAAACCAGGCCGGCAACGCTTTCTCGCCATGCCCCAGTAATGCATACACTACGCCCGCCAGACGTACCGGAATCCAGTCCAGCACATGAAGAATAGCGTCAATGCCGGATTGCAAACGTTGGTGCGGCGTCTGATAGCGCGCCAGCCAAGTCTGCCAGGCCCGTAAAAACGCATAGCCCACCAGCGTTACCGGCCCCCATGGACCGCCAACGATAAACCAAAATAGCGGTGCGAGGTAAAAACGGAAATTTATCCATAACAACGCATTTTGCAGCTCACGCAAAAACTCACGCTCATTACAATCCGGCGGCACGCCGTGAATCAGCGTAAGCTCGCTGGCCATCGCCTCGCAAGGATGCGGATCGTTACGGGACGCCGCTTTCAGCCAGGCGTGATAATGTACTCGCACTTTGCCCGCGCCGATACACAGCACGCCCAGGAGAATCCACACCACCAGCGTCGGCACGTTAAATAGCAGCCCTTTTAACGCCTGGAGCAGTAGAAAAGTCACCACCATCGCGATCGCCGTCATTCCCATCGTGCGCAACATCGAAAAATGCGTAATCCGACGGAATAGCGCCTCCAGCCGATGATCGAGCTGCCAGTGCTCGCCCAGCTTAAACAGGCGCTCGACAATCAGCACCAGTAATGTCGTAAACAGCGTCATGTCATCTCCTTGTGCGACGAGAGGGCTACCAAAGCGCGAAAGCGCGGCCAGTCAAAGGCAGGGCCAGGGTCCGTTTTGCGGTCAGGCGCAATGTTGCAGTGTCCGGTCATATTGTCGGCGATCGCCGGATAGCAAGCGATAAGCGTGCGCGTCACGGCGGCTAGCTGCTGATACTGCGCATCGGTATAAGCCAGCGTATCTGTCCCCTCCAGCTCAATACCAATGGAGAAATCATTACAACGTTCCCGCCCCTGATAGTTTGATACGCCCGCATGCCACGCACGCTTATCAAAAGGCACATACTGGACGATTTCACCGTCGCGACGAATCAGACAATGGGCCGAAACACGAAGATGAGCGATTTCTGCAAAAAAAGGATGGGCGTCTGGATCTATCGTTCCGGTGAATAATGCATCGATCCACGGACCGCCAAACTCGCCGGGGGGCAGGCTAATATTATGCACCACCAGCAAGGACGGTTTTTCGTCATCCGGACGGCAATCATAATGCGGAGAAGGGACGCGTCGCGCCTCTACTAACCAACCCTTATCTGGCAACATGCGGAGTCTCCTTTTGAGTGGTGCTTATAGCTGCTTCAGAGTAGCATGTTTCTACCTTATGATTCGTTAGCAATTTGGAGTTTTATCATGCCGCCTCGCCGTTATAACCCAGACGACCGACGTGACGCGCTACTGGAACGCATTAATCTCGATATCCCTGCCGCCGTTGCTCAGGCGCTGCGTGAAGATTTAGGTGGAGAAGTCGATGCTGGCAACGATATCACCGCGCAACTTTTGCCGGCAGATACGCAAGCCCATGCCACGGTGATCACTCGTGAAGACGGCGTTTTCTGCGGCAAGCGCTGGGTTGAAGAGGTCTTCATCCAACTGGCGGGCGATGATGTGCGCCTCACCTGGCATGTCGATGACGGCGACGCCATTCACGCCAACCAAACAGTGTTTGAACTGAACGGCCCGGCTCGCGTATTGTTGACCGGCGAGCGCACGGCGCTAAACTTTGTCCAGACCCTTTCCGGCGTCGCCAGTGAAGTACGCCGCTACGTTGGACTGTTGGCTGGCACCCAAACCCAGTTGCTCGACACGCGTAAAACGCTGCCGGGTCTGCGCACCGCGCTCAAATATGCGGTTTTATGCGGCGGCGGCGCCAATCATCGTCTGGGCCTCACTGACGCGTTCCTGATTAAAGAAAACCATATCATCGCCTCCGGTTCGGTTCGTCAGGCGGTGGAAAAAGCGTTCTGGCTACATCCGGACGTGCCGGTAGAAGTCGAGGTCGAAAATCTGGATGAACTGGACGATGCGCTGAAAGCAGGCGCGGATATCATCATGCTGGATAATTTCAACACCGACCAGATGCGCGAGGCGGTGAAACGCGTCAACGGCCAGGCGCGGCTGGAAGTATCCGGCAACGTCACCGCGGAAACCTTACGCGAATTTGCTGAAACCGGGGTGGATTTCATCTCCGTTGGCGCGCTGACCAAGCACGTGCGCGCGCTCGATCTCTCCATGCGTTTTTGCTGATCCTCTCCACCCGATGGCGCTGCGCCGTCGGGTCTATAAATCACCTGTCCGTAGATCCGCGTCATTATTCGGTAAAACATTCGTAGCGCCTCGCAATAACGTTGCCGTGTCATGTAACGCAGCGAAAATCTTCAGAATCCGCCTTCCCGTTTTACCTTTTGCCGCTCGCCCGCTCTTCCCGCGTTTGCCACAGTAGCGCCAGCTAACTCAAGGAGCGAACAATGGAAAAACAACGCGGTTTCACGCTTATCGAACTGATGGTCGTTATTGGCATCATCGCCATTTTAAGCGCCATTGGCATTCCGGCTTACCAGAACTATCTGCGTAAAGCGGCGCTGACGGATATGTTGCAAACGTTTGTCCCCTACCGTACTGCCGTCGAACTCTGCGCTCTGGAACATGGTGGGACGAGCACATGCGATGCGGGCGTCAACGGTATCCCCTCGCCCGTCATCACCCGTTATGTTTCGGGCATGAGCGTGGAAAAAGGCGTCATCACGCTTACCGGCCAGGAGAGTCTGAGCGGGCTTAGCGTCATCATGACGCCCGCCTGGGACAATGCTAACGGCATTACTGGCTGGACGCGTAACTGCAATATTCAAAGCGACAGCGCGTTACAACAGGCTTGTGAAGATGTCTTCCGTTTTGACGCCAACTAAGGAGACAAGATGAAAGACGCTCAGCTCAACACCTTGTGTCAACGTCATCAGGCTGTACTGATCAATAGCGCCAGCAACAGTATCACTGTTGCGGTGGTCGACGCGCCCTCTCATGCGTTACTGGACGCTCTGCATTTCGCCACGCAAAAACAGATTGATATTGTGTGCTGGACTCGCCAGCAAATGGAAAATCATCGGCATAAGCCGGATCAGGCACCCTCGGCAAACGCCGCGAAAGGCGGAGAAACCGCAGCCCAGCTTCTCAATCAGACATTACGCTCGGCGATGGCGAAACGCGCCTCTGATATCCATCTCGAACCCGGCGCCAGCCGCTACCGAATAAGACTCCGCATCGACGGCGTTCTTCATATTCTGCAGGACATCGCCAAAGAGACGGGGCTTGCGCTGACGGCCAGATTGAAAGTCCTGGGAAATTTGGACATCGCTGAACATCGACTGCCGCAGGACGGGCAATTTACCGTTGACCTGGCGGGCGACAGCATCTCTTTTCGTATCGCCACGCTTCCCTGTAAAGAAGGCGAAAAAGTCGTCTTACGGTTGTTGCATCAGGTTGAACAAACGCTGGATCTGGACACGCTGGGCATGTACGGGGCACAACTTACCGCTTTTAGACAAGCCCTACAGCAACCTCAGGGGCTGGTACTGGTGACTGGCCCCACCGGTAGCGGAAAAACGGTCACGCTATACAGCGCGCTACAAACCCGGAATACGCCGGGTATCAACCTCTGTAGCGTTGAGGATCCGATAGAAATTCCACTGGATGGGATTAACCAGACGCAGATCCATCCCCGCGCCGGGCTCACCTTTCAAAATGTGCTGCGTGCGCTATTACGCCAGGACCCTGACATCATCATGGTAGGTGAAATTCGTGACGGCGACACCGCAGAAATCGCCATTAAGGCGGCACAAACGGGCCATCTGGTACTTTCAACGCTACATACGAACTCCACCAGTGAAACCCTGATACGTTTGCAGCAAATGGGCGTAGCACGCTGGATGATCTCATCGGCGCTTACGCTGGTGGTAGCGCAACGCCTGGTAAGGAAGCTTTGCCCGCACTGCAAACAGCGCCTGAGCGATCCCGTAGTGCTATCGCCCAATCTTTGGCCCAGCGCGCTACCGCTCTGGCAGGCAAACGGCTGTCAGCATTGCTACCACGGCTTTTATGGCCGAACCGCGTTATTCGAAGTGTTAACCGTTACCCCGGCATTACGTCAGTTAATTGCGAGCGGCGCATCGGCGCAAGCACTGGAAGCCCACCTCCAACAGACCGGTACAGGGACGCTTTTTGAAAATGGCTGTCGCGCCGTTGAGCAAGGCATGACGTCCTTTGAAGAGATACTGCGCGTTCTGGGAATGCCCCATGAGCGTTAAACAGCTCTGGCGCTGGCAAGGCGTTAACGATAAAGGTCAACTGGAACAAGACGTTGTATGGGTGGACAATCGTCTGGCGCTGATCATCACCCTGCAACATCAGCGCATTATGCCGCTTCGCATCAAGCGCATAGGCGTTAACGCCGCACTGTGGAAAGAAGAGCAAAGCGCTGAAATTATTCATCAGTTGGCCACGCTCATTCATGCCGGGCTGACGCTTTCAGAAGGGCTGGAACTCCTTGCGAAACAGCATCCCCACCGACAATGGCAAGCGCTGTTGCGCACGCTGGCTCACGAGCTTGAACAGGGCGTCCCTTTTTCCAGCGCATTAGTCTCCTGGCCGCAGGTATTTCCGCCGCTCTACCAGACGATGATCCGCACCGGAGAACTGACCGGCAAACTGGCCGAATGCTGCTTTGAACTGGCCCGTCAGCAAAAAGCGCAACGGCAGATTACGGTTAGCGTGAAAAAGGCGCTGCGCTATCCCGCCATTATTCTAACAATGGCCGCCCTGGTCGTTTTCGCCATGCTGCACTTTGTCCTGCCGGAATTTGCCGCCATTTACCGTAGCTTCAATACCCCGCTTCCTCTTCTGACGCGCGGTATTATTGCGATAGCGCAATGGGGGTCGGCATGGGGTTGGCTCATCTTGTTCCTGACGATGCTCGTTGCTATCGCTCACCGCAGGGTAAAACAAAAGCCGTCCTGGCAAGCGCAGCGGCAGCGTCTTCTGCTACGGCTTCCCGTTATGGGTCGCCTGATAAGAGGCCAGAAACTAGCGCAAATATTCACCGTACTGGCATTAACCCAAAGCGCAGGCATTCCTTTTCTTCAGGGACTGGAAAGCGCTATCGAGAGTCTCGGCTGCCCTTACTGGTCACAGCGTTTAACGCAGGTACATCAGGAGATCGCCGCGGGTAATCCGGTCTGGTTGGCGCTAAAAAATACCCAGGAATTTAGTCCACTATGCCTGCAACTGGTCAGAACGGGCGAAGCGTCCGGCTCACTCGATATCATGCTGCATAACCTTGCCCGTCACCACAGTGAATCTACGCTGGCGCTGGCCGATAATCTGGCGTCGCTGTTGGAACCGGCGTTATTGATCATCACCGGCTTAATTATCGGTACGCTGGTGGTGGCGATGTATTTGCCGATTTTTCATTTGGGAGACGCGATGAGCGGGATGGGATAAGGCTGGCGCACATTTACGCCAGCCAGAATATTAGAGGCTATTGAAAATGCGGTTTTCTTGTTCCTGCACCCGAATAAAGGTGGTGCGTTTGGTCAACTCTTTCAGGCGAGACGCGCCGACATAAGTGCAGGCTGAGCGTAGACCGCCCAGGATATCGCGGGCGGTATTGCCCACCGGCCCACGCAGCGGCAATTTAACCGTTTTACCTTCTGCCGCGCGGTATTTCGCAACGCCGCCGACATGACGGTTCATCGCAGATTCCGAACTCATGCCGTAGAACAGCATAAATTTCTCGCCGTTCTCTTCTACCACGCTGCCGCCGCTCTCTTCGTGACCCGCCAGCATGCCGCCCAACATAACGAAATCCGCGCCGCCGCCGAAGGCTTTTGCTACGTCGCCTGGCATGGTGCAGCCGCCATCGCTGACGATCATGCCGCCCAGGCCATGCGCCGCGTCAGCACATTCGATAACCGCCGACAGTTGCGGATAACCAACGCCAGTTTTTACACGCGTCGTGCATACGGAGCCGGGACCAATTCCCACTTTCACGATATCGGCGCCGGAGAGGATAAGCTCTTCGCACATCTCGCCCGTTACCACATTGCCTGCGCAGATTGTTTTTGTCGGCCATGCTTCACGTGCTTTCGCGACGAACTGCACAAAATGTTCTGAATAGCCATTGGCCACATCAATACAGACAAAGTTCAGCGCAGGATTCAGCGCCAGAATCTGCACGGTTTTTTCGAAATCAGCATCAGAGGTCCCGGTGGAAACCATCACATGCTTCAGAACATCAGCCGAAGCCGTGTTGATAAAAGCTGCCCACTCTTCAACGGTATAATGTTTATGTACAGCAGTCAGAATATCAAACCCGGCCAATGCTTGCGCCATTTCAAACGTCCCGACGGTATCCATATTGGCCGCAATAATCGGTACGCCAGACCAGGTCTGACCTGAGTGTTTAAAGGTGAATTGACGTTCCAGTTCGACATCGGAACGGCTTTTGAGGGTAGAACGCTTAGGACGGATAAGAACGTCTTTGAAACCTAACTTCAGATCTTCTTCAATACGCATGTACGGATTCCTGGGGTTAATGGCGAAAAATCGAAACTCACAACTCCAGTGACGCTATCATACGCACTAATCATGGCCGTACAAGACTGCGAAATTCTCTTTTTTTACGTTACAATCCCATAAATTTACCTGGCGAATAGTAGGTTAATGCTCAGAGCGTATCGTCTTTGCATGCTTAAAATTTAACCTTTTGATTGTCAAACTAAAATTCCGGAAGCTGGAGATATGAGGTATACCGTAGCCTTAACCGGCGGTATTGGCAGCGGTAAAAGTACCGTCGCTGATGCCTTCGCTGACCTCGGAATAACCGTCATCGACGCGGATATTATTGCGCGCCAGATGGTTGAGCCAGGGCAGCCCGCCCTGAACGCAATAGCGGAACATTTTGGTTCTGAACTTATCGCCGCCGACGGCACGTTACGTCGCCGGGCGCTGCGTGAGCGTATTTTTTCGCATCCGGAAGAAAAAGCCTGGCTTAACGCTCTGCTTCATCCCTTAATTCAGCAGGAAACCCAACGACAGTTTCAACAGGCTACGTCGCCCTATGTGTTATGGGTTGTGCCTCTGCTGGTTGAAAACAGGCTGTATCAAAAAGCCAACCGCGTACTGGTGGTTGACGTGACGCCCGAAACGCAGCTCATACGCACAATGCAGCGTGATGATGTTACGCGCGAGCATGTTGAACACATTCTCGCTGCGCAGGCGACGCGTGAAGCGCGCCTTGCCGTGGCGGACGATGTTATTGATAATAACGGCGCACCGGATGCTATCGCATCAGATGTGGCCCGCCTGCACGCCAGTTATCTTAAGCTCGCGTCGCAGTTTGTCTCACAGGAAAAACCGTAATGCACACCCAGGTCCTATTTGAACACCCTCTCAATGAGAAGATGCGTACGTGGCTGCGCATAGAGTTTTTAATCCAACAGCTCTCCATCAACCTGCCAATTGCAGACCATGCTGGCGCACTGCATTTTTTCCGTAACATCAGCGATCTACTGGATGTATTCGAACGGGGCGAAGTCCGTACCGAACTGCTGAAAGAACTGGAGCGCCAGCAGCGTAAATTACAGGCCTGGGTTGAGGTTCCCGGCGTCGATCAAGACCGTATTGAAGCCCTGCGCCAGCAGTTAAAATCCGCGGGCAGCGTGCTGATCTCCGCCCCGAGGATTGGCCAGCAGCTACGCGAAGATCGCTTGATTGCCCTTGTGCGTCAACGCTTAAGTATTCCTGGCGGCTGTTGCAGTTTCGATTTACCCACTCTGCATATCTGGTTACACCTACAACAGGCGCAGCGCGACGCCCAGATTGAAAGCTGGCTTGCCAGCCTGAATCCCCTCACCCAGGCGCTGACGCTGGTGCTTGATCTGATCCGTAATTCAGCGCCTTTCCGTAAGCAAACCAGCCTGAACGGTTTTTATCAGGATAACGGGGACGACGCCGATTTGCTGCGTCTTATGCTGACGCTCGATTCACAACTTTATCCGCAAATTTCCGGCCATAAGAGCCGTTTTGCCATTCGCTTTATGCCGCTGGATAGTGAAAATGGTCTGGTGCCGGAGCGTCTTGATTTTGAACTGGCCTGTTGCTAAGGAGTAAAAATGTCTGACGTGACCGTCGTAAACTGTCCGACCTGCGGTAAACCGGTCGTCTGGGGGGAAATTAGCCCCTTCCGCCCATTTTGTTCTAAACGCTGTCAGTTAATTGATTTGGGCGAATGGGCCGCCGAAGAGAAACGAATCGCCAGCAGCGGCGACCAGTCTGATAGCGACGACTGGAGCGAAGAGCGCTAACGGTGATGGCTCTGTTGAGACGGCAATATCGCCTTATGACAAAAATAATCAATAAATACGCGTAGTTTTGGCGCCATATGCGCGCGGCCGGGATAATACAAATAAAACCGGTCCGCCGCAGGCAGCCACTCCTCAAGTACGGAACACAACCGCCCATCCTGTAAGTCTTCGTGGACATCCTGTTCAAAAACATAGGTTAGCCCTGCCCCATCACGCGCGGCGGAGAGACGCAACGCTTTATCATTCACCATTAACGCGGCTTCCGGCGTAATTTCCAGCCGTTGCGCTCCGTGAACAAACTCCCACCGATATAGCCCGCTCTCACGCGTAAAACGATGGCAAAGGCAGCGGTGATTGATGAGTTCCTGAGGGTGCAGCGGCGTGCCAAAACGCGCAAGGTATGCAGGGGATGCTACGATCGCCGGGCGTAAAACATCACCGAGCGGAACGACATTCATATCAAGTTGTACCGCATCGCCAAAGCGAATACCGGCATCAAAGCGTTCGTTAATTAAATCCACAAAACCGTCATTCACATCGATATCCAGCCGAATATCGGGATAATCGCGCATGAAACCGGCGAGATTAGGTTGTAACAGAAGCGTAGCCGCCGTGCGCGGTACGGTCAGGCGTAATGTCCCTCCGGGTATATCGCGGCTCTGGCGGGCATGTTCCATCGCCTCATCAATATGGTTTAATGCGGGCCTGATACTGGCAAGAAAGGCATGTCCTGCTTCTGTCAAACCGACACGCCGGGTGGTTCGGTTCAACAATTTCACGCCAAGTTCATCCTCCAGTTGGCGCATATTCTGACTTAACGCCGATGTAGAAATATGTAACTGCGCCGCTGCCCGCGTGAAGCTATGGTTTTCAGCAATCATGCAAAAAGCATGCAATATGGACATCACATCATGACGCATTATTAAGCCAGCCTTCATAAACCATGCTTATTCCCCCTATTTTTCATCTTATACGCCAGGTATAGACTGCCTGCCATGCACAAAATATCCTCATGGAGGTAGTATGCAATATCGTACATTAGGCGCAAACGGACCGCGAGTGTCAGCCATCGGACTGGGATGTATGGGCATGAGCGCATTTTACGGCGCTCATGACGACAGCACCTCAATTAAGACGCTACATTATGCGTTAGATCAGGGGGTAACACTGCTCGATACCGCAGATATGTATGGCCCTTATACCAATGAAAGGTTAGTTGGAAGAGCCATCGCCGATCGTCGCGATCGGGTATTTTTAGCGACGAAATTTGGTATCGTTCTCGACCCTGCTAACCCTATGGCGCGTGGCGTCAATGGCAGACCGGAGTACGTTCGCCGTAGTTGTGAGCAAAGCCTGCAACGCCTGGGGGTCGATCATATCGATCTGTACTATCAACATCGCGTTGATCCATCAGTTCCCATAGGAGAGACTGTCGGTGCAATGGCGGACCTGGTGCGCGAGGGAAAAGTGCGTTATCTCGGGCTATCCGAAGCATCAACGCAAACGCTGGAACGCGCCCATAACGTTCACCCTATTACCGCGCTGCAAAGTGAGTATTCGCTTTGGTCCCGCGAAGCGGAAATTTCAGCACTTTCCACCTGTGAACGGTTGGGTATAGGATTCGTCGCTTACAGCCCGCTGGGACGCGGATTTCTGACCGGTACGATTAAAACGCCAGAAGATTTTGCTGCGAATGACTTCCGTCGCACAAATCCCAGGTTCATGGGTGAGAACTTCTCGCGCAATTTACGTCTGGCTGAAGCAATAAAACAAATGGCACGCGAAAAAGAGTGTACCCCCGCACAATTAGCGCTGGCCTGGCTGCTGGCCCGCAACAGGCACATCGTTCCCATTCCCGGCACCCGCCACTGCGCCAGGGTGGATGAAAACCTCGGCGCGTTATCACTGACCCTAAGCCCGCAGGAGCTGACGGCAATTGAGGCGGTTTTTCCTCACGACGCCGCGGCCGGCCCCCGCTACTGGCCGGAAATTATGTCGACATTAAATCGCTAATAAGATCGATGGGGATCGTGTTGCGATCCCCCACTAAAGCGCAAATTGGCGTAATTTACGAATAATCGGTTCATTGGCCGGCGGAAAATCGTCCGTACTCAACGCGTTCTGCGCGATCCACCGTCCCGGCTGTCCTTCTTTCCCCCACGGTTCGCCATCCCAGCGTTCAACCAGCCAAAACCACAGCGTAATGTGTCTATCCGGGAATTGATATTCCAGAGTGTCGAATAGTGTCACCTGTGTTGGCGTAATCCCCACCTCTTCCTGTAGCTCCCGGATCAACGCCTGCTCTGGTGTTTCGCCGGCTTCAATTTTTCCGCCGGGAAATTCCAGCTTGTTCGCCATATGCGCATCAGCGGCGCGTTGGGTAATAAAAATTTCGTCGTTCGGGTTGCGGATAATCCCAACCGCGATTTGCAGTTTTTTCATCTTGTTGCATCCATAAAAAAGGCGCAGTCGCCTGCGCCTTTTTATCTGTGTTCAATGCCAGGCCGAATAAGCGTAGCGCCCTTCGGCAATAATGCCAGTACTGACCTGATGGCAACACATTATGTCTTATCAGGCCGGTAAGTTTATCGCATTAGCTCAGGCGACCATGACACTGTTTGTATTTCTTACCGGAACCGCAAGGGCAAGGATCGTTACGTCCAATCTTACGTTCGCCGGTTTGGGCGGCCAGATCGGCAGCCACGGCGGCATCGTCATCCTGATGGCTTAGCTGCTGCATCTGCGCCAGGCGCTCCGCCTCTTCGCGACGCTGCATTTCCATCGCTTCGACCTCTTCAGGCATACGTACCTGGACTTTGCTCAGGGTACTGATCACTTCATATTTCAGCGATTCCAGCATCGCGGCGAACATAGCGAAGGATTCGCGCTTGTATTCCTGCTTCGGATCTTTTTGCGCATAGCCGCGCAGATGAATACCCTGACGCAGGTAATCCATCGCCGCCAGGTGCTCTTTCCACAGGGAATCGAGCGTTTGCAGCATCACGCCTTTTTCGAAATGACGCATCATTTCAGCGCCAACCACCTCTTCTTTACGCTGATACACCTCGATGGACTGCGCCAGGATGCGCTCACGCAGCGTCTCCTCATGCAGCTCCGGCTCTTTATCCAGCCATTCGGCAATCGGCATCTCCAGGTCGAAGTCGTTTTTCAGGCGTTCCTGCAAACCCGGGATATCCCACATCTCTTCCAGCGACTGCGGCGGAATGTAGGCGTCGATAGTCGCCTTAAAGACATCTTCGCGAATGCTGTTAATGGTGTCGCTCACGTCAGACACATCCAGCAGTTCGTTACGCTGGGTATAAATTGCACGACGCTGATCGTTCGCCACATCATCATATTCCAGCAGTTGCTTACGAATATCGAAGTTACGGCTTTCTACTTTACGCTGCGCGTTAGCGATAGCTTTCGTCACCCACGGGTGCTCAATCGCTTCGCCCGGCTTCATCCCCAGTTTACGCATCATACCGGAGACACGATCGGAGGCGAAAATACGCATCAGCGCATCTTCCATCGACAGGTAGAAACGGGAAGAACCCGGATCGCCCTGGCGACCGGAACGGCCACGCAGCTGGTTGTCGATACGGCGGGATTCATGGCGCTCGGTGCCAATGATATGCAGGCCGCCGGCAGCCAGAACCGCGTCATGGCGTACCTGCCAGTCCGCTTTAATCTGCGCAATCTGTTCTTCCGTCGGCGCTTCCAGCGCAGCGACTTCCGCCTGCCAGCTACCGCCCAGCATAATATCGGTACCACGACCCGCCATGTTGGTAGCGATAGTGACCGCCGCTGGATAACCAGCCTGCGCAACGATGCCTGCTTCGTTGGCGTGGAATTTTGCGTTCAGTACGTTATGTTTGATGCCCGCTTTGGTCAGCTCTCTGGAGACCACTTCAGATTTCTCGATAGAAATCGTCCCGACCAGCACTGGCTGACCGTTCGCGGTACGTTCTTTAATATCTTCGATAATGGCCTGGATTTTTTCCGCTTCGGTCATGTAGACCAGATCCGGCAAATCTTTACGGATCATCGGACGGTTGGTCGGAACAACGACGGTGTCCAGCTTATAGATAGAACTAAATTCGAAGGCTTCAGTATCCGCCGTACCGGTCATACCGGCCAGCTTTTCATACAGACGGAAGTAGTTCTGGAAGGTAATAGACGCCAGCGTCTGGTTTTCATTCTGAATTTCAACGCCTTCTTTCGCTTCTACCGCCTGGTGCAGACCGTCAGACCAGCGACGCCCCTGCATGGTACGACCGGTATGTTCATCAACAATGATGACTTCGCCGTCTTTCACAATGTAATCCACGTCACGGGTAAACAGCGCGTGCGCGCGCAGCGCGGCGGTGACGTGATGCATCAACATAATATTGCCAGGCGAGTAGAGCGACTCGCCTTCATCCATAATGCCTTCTTGCACCAGTAGCTCTTCGATCAGCACCAGACCGCGTTCGGTCAGGTTAACCTGGCGCGCTTTCTCATCAACGGAGAAGTGGCCTTCGCCCTGGAAAGTGTCAGAATCTTCTTTCTCCTGACGAATCAGGTGCGGAATGATTTTGTTCACTTTTTTGTACATTTCCGAGCTATCTTCCGCCGGGCCGGAAATAATCAGCGGCGTACGCGCTTCATCGATCAGGATGGAGTCGACTTCATCCACCAGCGCATAATGCAGTTTACGCTGCACGCGCTCTTCCGGGCTGAACGCCATGTTGTCGCGCAGGTAGTCAAAACCGTATTCGTTGTTAGTGCCGTAAGTGATGTCGGCAGCGTAAGCTTCACGTTTGGCTGGCGCAGGCATACCTGGCAGGTTGATACCAACGGACATACCGAGGAATTCGAATAGCGGGCGGTTGTTTTCGGCGTCACGCTGCGCCAGATAGTCGTTCACGGTTACCACATGAACGCCTTTGCCGGACAGCGCGTTCAGGTAGGCTGGCAGCGTTGCGGTCAGCGTTTTACCTTCACCAGTACGCATTTCGGCGATACAGCGATCGTTGAGCACCATACCACCCAATAGCTGAACGTCGAAGTGACGCATCCCAAAGACGCGTTTACTGGCTTCACGCACCACCGCGAACGCTTCCGGAATCAGGCTCTCTACGCTTTCGCCTTTTTCAATACGGGCGCGAAATTCGTTGGTTTTCGCTTTCAGTTCGTCATCGGAGAGTTTTTCCATCTCCGGTTCCATCGCATTAATAAGGCTGACGGCCTTACGCATACGACGCAGCGTACGATCGTTACGGCTACCGAATACTTTGGTTAATAATTTGATTAGCATAATAAAGTCTCAAATGCCCCGCGCCGCGGAGCTACAAATAAAGTAAAAGGGTCTTTTTTCGTTAGCTGAGACGTTGCGGACCGGCGCGGATACCCTGCGCCTGACTTATCCAGGCCGGGATGCTAAATGCGGTTTGTGGCGCAAAATACGCCAGGGAGAGGCGACGAACAATCGCCGGCGGCGTGCCCTCCTGCGTGAGCATCGCGCTGAGCGTATTCAGTAAGGCGATATGATGCGCCTGTAATGGCGACGGCGCGTCGGCAACGGGCAGCGTTTGCGGCGCCATTGCAAAAGAAAGGTGGCGAATCACCGTGCGAATAGCGTGCTGATGCCAGTAATCTACGGTGAAATTGGGACGACGGTTAGAGGCTTCTAACAGCGCAAAATGGCTAAAGTTAACTTTAGACGCGGTGCTGGCGGTCGTCCTTGCAGGCGTATTGGTTTCAGCGGCGTTACTGAGCGCGGGCAAACCAAAACTCGCCGCGACCATCCCTAATAAGAGATGCGGCCAGAAGTATCGTCTGCCTAACTGTCGCCAGCGCGTCAGTATTCCACTCACGTCATTGCCACCTGATATGCCCCTCATGGGCTTACGGAATCAAAACAATTTGCGCACAAATCTTATCATTAAAGCGTACGCGCTACAGCAGTAATGACGAGAAGCTAAGGTGAAAATCGGCTAAGAAAACAGCGAACGCGCCGTGTTTCCATTTAACCCTGTCAAAATGGCTGTATTAAGGAAAGCGCAGATAAAGGATAGTAAAAAAAACGACTGGCTCGCCTGGCCGGAGAGAGTGCCAGGTTAACCAGTCGAATTTTATACGACAGCGTATGTCGTTATGCCAGTACCGTCGAAGGCGCTTTGAAAGCCAACGGCAGTTCTGCGTCGTCCTGGAAGGTCACAAATTCCCAGGCTTCCTGTTTTGCCAGGACTGCCTGTAACAATTTATTATTCAATGCGTGACCGGATTTATACGCGGTAAACGCACCAATAATATTGTGACCACACATGAACAAGTCACCGATCGCGTCAAGCATTTTGTGACGAACGAATTCATCTTCAAAACGCAGGCCGTCTTCGTTCAATACGCGATAATCGTCAACAACGATGGCACAATCGAAGCTGCCGCCCAGGCACAGGCCGCGGGACTGCAGATATTCGATATCACGCATAAAACCGAAGGTACGCGCACGGCTGATCTGGCGCATGAACGCATCCGCAGAGAAGTTCATCGCGTAGCGCTGGCTGCTGGAATCGATCGCCGGATGGTTAAAGTCGATGGTGAAATCCAACGTAAAACCATTGTACGGTCTGAATTCAGCCCATTTATCGCCATCTTCAACCCGAACAGTCTCTTTGATGCGTACGAATTTTTTGGCGCAGTTCAGTTCATCAATACCGGCGTCAAGCAGCAGGTAGACAAACGGAGCGGCACTGCCATCCATGATCGGGATTTCCGGGGCATTAACCTCAATAACGATGTTATCGATACCTAAGCCCGCCAGAGCAGCGTTCAGGTGCTCAACGGTTGAAATCCGTACATCATGCTCATTCACCAGACACGTACAGAGCATGGTATCACGCACAGATTTGGCATCGGCCGGGAAATCTACCGGTGGATTCAAGTCGGTGCGACGATAGATGACCCCGGTATTGGCCGGCGCAGGGCGTAATGTCAGGGTGACTTTTTTGCCGGTGTGTAAACCGACGCCAGTCGCCTGAACGATACGTTTAAGTGTCCTTTGTTTGATCATCGTATAATCTCGCCAAATTACCTATCCAACCGAAGTGTACTATACATTCGGCGGGCCAGTTTAGCACAAAGAGCCCAGAATCCCAAATTCCAGCTAATTCTTAATCAGCTTGCTTACGCAGGAATGCGGGGATATCCAGATAATCCGGCTCTTTCGCCGCCTGTGGTGTATTGTCGTTAACCACTTTCGCGACCGTTTTTTGCTCCTGCGTCAGCGGCGCCATACCGTGCTGCTGATAACGATCCAACACCGGCTGCTGCACCTGTTTATTGGTCACCAGGGTGATTTCCGGACGTTTGTCCATACCAATACCGGTCGCCACTACCGTCACGCACAGTTCATCATTCATATCCGGGTCCAGAGAGGTACCGATAACCACGGTGGCGTTATCCGACGCAAACGCGCGAATGGTGTTACCGACGGTTTCAAACTCGTCCAGACGCAGGTCGAAGCCCGCCGTAATGTTGACCAACACGCCGCGCGCGCCAGACAGGTCAATATCTTCCAGCAGCGGAGAAGAAATAGCCATTTCAGCCGCTTCTTCCGCACGGTCTTCACCGCTCGCCACGCCGGAGCCCATCATTGCGTAGCCCATTTCAGACATCACGGTACGCACGTCAGCAAAGTCGACGTTCATCAGGCCCGGGCGGGTGATCAGCTCTGCGATACCCTGAACCGCGCCTTTCAGCACGTCGTTAGCCGCGCCGAACGCGTCGAGCAGGGAGATACCACGGCCCAGCACTTTCAGCAGCTTGTCGTTCGGGATGGTGATCAACGAGTCCACATGCTTGGACAGCTCGGTAATACCCTGCTCCGCAAATGCCATGCGCTTTTTGCCTTCAAAATTGAAAGGCTTAGTCACCACGGCAACGGTCAGAATACCTAAATCTTTTGCCACTTCAGCAACCACTGGCGCCGCGCCGGTTCCGGTACCGCCGCCCATGCCTGCCGCGATAAATACCATGTCTGCGCCTTCAAGCGCCGCACGCAGCGCTTCACGGTCTTCGTCCGCCGCGTTACGACCGACTTCCGGGTTAGCGCCGGCGCCCAGACCTTTGGTAATGCCGCTACCAATTTGAATGGTCTGGCCAACCGCCGTTTTACGCAACGCCTGAGCGTCGGTATTCACCGCGAAGAATTCAACACCTTCGATGCGCTCGCGCACCATGTGTTCAACAGCGTTACCGCCGCCACCACCGACGCCGATGACTTTAATCACCGCGTCGTTGGTTAGTTCCATAGGTTCAAACATAATCTCTCTCCGTCATGTGCCTGTCGCCTGAGGCCGTAATATCTGGCGGCCTCATAAAAATTAAAACTCTTTTCGCAGCCAGCTATTAAGTCGCTTGATCCACGAGCCAACTGATGCCGTAACACGTTTTTCCACTTCTGCTTCACCGTTTAAGTGGGACTCTTTCCCGTAGTGAAGCAATCCCACCGCCGTTGAGTAATACGGCTCCTGGGCATAATCCGTCAGACCGGTGATATTCAGCGGCGCGCCGATACGCACCTGCGTATGAAACACGCGCTGAGCGCAAGCAGCAAGCCCTTCGATTTGCGCCGCGCCGCCGGTTAACACAATCCCCGCCGCCAGGTGATGTTTTACCCCTTGTTGGCGAAGCTGTTCCTGTAATTGCAATATCTCTTCGTTGACCAGATTGAGCAGCTCGGTGTAACGCGGCTCAATCACTTCCGCCAGCGTCTGACGTTGCAGGCTGCGCGGCGGACGCCCGCCCACGCTCGGTACTTCAACGCTCTCGTCTTTACCGACGATGGAGCCCAGTGCGCAACCGTGGCGAACTTTAATGGCTTCAGCATCGCTCGGCGGCGTACCAAAGGCATAAGCGATATCGCTGGTCACCACGTTCCCCGCGTAAGGGATCACTTTGGTATGACGCAGCGCGCCGCCAGTATAAACGGCGATATCCATTGTACCACCGCCGATATCCACGACACAGACGCCCAGTTCACGTTCATCTTCCGTTAACACGGAATAACTGGCCGCCAGTCCGGCAAATATCAGTTGGTCAACTTTCAGACCACAACGTTCAACAGCTTTGACAATGTTTTTTGCCATATCGTTGTGGCAGGTAATCAAATGTACTTTCGCCTGCATACGCACGCCGGAAAGACCGACCGGATTTTTAATGCCTTCCTGGTAGTCAATGGCGTACTCCTGAGGAATCACATGCAGCACGCGATGCTCATCGCGCACGCGCACTGACTTCGCAGTATGCACGACGTTTTCCACATCTTCTTGCGTCACTTCCTCTTCGGAAATGGGCACCATGCCAATTTCATTCTGACAGCTAATATGTTTGCCGGAAAGCGCCAGATATACCGAGGAGATCTGGCAATCGGCCATCAATTCCGCCTGGTCAATGGCGCGCTGAACGCATTTCACCACTGACTCAAGGTCATTCACCCCGCCTTTATCCATACCCCGCGATGGGCAACTGCCCACGCCAATGATATTGACCATACCGTCGGGCAGAACTTCCCCTACTAAAGCGGCAACCTTCGCGGTGCCAATCTCCAGTCCTACTACCAGTTTTCTGTCCGTCGCCTTGATCATTGTTGTTCTGCCTGTGCCTGATTCTGTTGCTGATTAGATTCCTCAGGGGGGAGCGGCGCCCAGCCAACTGCCGCACCTGAGTCATAACGCAAATCAACGTAGCTAATCCGTTTGCCATCGGTTTGCGCCTGCTGCTGTAAAACCGGATAGAGTTCTACAAAGCGAGCCAACCTTTTCATCGTATCGCCCCTGCCGAGATTGAGCTTAATGCCGTTATTAAGCGTCAATTGCCAGGAGCGACGTGCGGTCATCGCCGCTTCCTTTAGAGTGAATTTATCCTTAGCCAGCACCTGCCCCATCTCGCGGTATCCCTGCAACACTTCACTCGCGCTGCCTTCCGGGCCATACAACATGGGTAAAACCTGTTTGCCGATGCGGTCTGACGGCACACTGAAGGTCTTCCCTTCAGCATCGACCATATGTTGATCATTCCAACGCGCAATCGGCACATATTCAACCAGATGAATCTTCAATTCATCAGGCCACTGTTTTCTGACGCTGGCCTGTTTAATCCACGGCAAACGCTCAATCTGGCTCTGGATAATGTTCACATCCTGCGTCATGAAGGTTCCCGGCGCGCCCAGAGCCAGTATCGCCTGACGGATATCATCATTACGCGTGTAGTGACGCTCGCCGGTTAATACCAGCTTTGATAACGGTAAACGCTGCGCATCTTCCATCCACCCTAACACGACCCACCCGCTAACAAACACGGTGCACAGTACCGTCAGCAGGAATAAAATTCCTGCAAGACGCGTTCCATTATTGCGGCGTGAAGAAGGCGTCTCTTCATCACTGTTTCGCGTGTTCAGCGCAGCCTGCGACATATCAGTCCGCCAACTCCAGAATTCGTACCACTAACTGCGAGAAGCTCATTCCCGCCTGACGCGCCGCCATCGGCACCAGACTATGGCTGGTCATCCCCGGAGAAGTATTGGCTTCCAGCAGATAAAACTGACCATCGCTGTCCAGCATGACGTCAATACGCCCCCATCCCGTGCAGCCTAAAGCTTTCCATGCCTGCAGGACGAGAGACTGTAGCGCGGCTTCCTGGGACGCATCTAAACCGGCAGGGCAGAAATACTGAGTCTCATCAGAGAGATACTTCGCCTCATAATCATAGAAGGTTCCTGCCGGTTGGATACGAATTGACGGTAAAATTTCTTCGCCAACTATCGCCACCGTAAATTCCGGACCGCACAGCCATTTCTCAATCAGTATTTCGTCATCATGCTGAAAAGCCAATGATAACGCACCCTGTAAAGCATTTTCTTCTACTACTTTCGTCATACCGACGCTGGAGCCTTCACGGCTGGGTTTGACGATCAGCGGTAAACCCAGCGCCGAAATTCGCGCTTTTTGTTCTTCGCTAAGGCCTTTTTCAAACTCAGCGCGCGTCAATGCGACCCACGGCGCAACCGGTAAGCCCGCGCCCTGCCACAGCAATTTACTGCGCAGTTTATCCATGGAAAGCGCCGAGGCCATCACGCCGCGGCCATGCAACGCAATAAAGACCTTCTGAAAGCCCATTGCTTTAAGCTGCGCGACATCGACCTCTTGCGGATCGACGGGATGCGCATCAATACCGCCTTCACGTAACCCGGCCAACACTGCCGCGCCGGAATTTAACGAAACGTCCCGCTCCGCAGAGGTTCCGCCCAACAGGACCGCGATTTTATCAGCCATGTTGCTCTTCCTCCTGGATTTGCGGCTTCAGCTTGATTTCAGATAAGTAACGCGCAATTTTGCCAACATTTCCTGCGCCTTGCACTAATATCAAGTCGTTACCCGTCAGCACCGGCGCTAACATTGTCGCAACCTGAGCCGGATCGGAAACCAGAATCGGGTCAATTTTTCCCCGATTACGAATCGTACGACATAAAGAACGGCTATCCGCGCCCGGAATCGGCGCTTCACCCGCCGGGTAAACGTCCAGCATCAGCAGCGCATCGACCTGGGTCAGCACATTGGCGAAATCGTCATACAGATCGCGCGTGCGCGTGTAACGGTGCGGCTGAAACAGCATCACCAGGTTTTTATCCGGCCACCCTGCTCGCGCAGCTTTAATGGTGGCGTCTACTTCAGTCGGATGATGGCCATAGTCATCCACCAGCATCGCCGTCCCGGCTTTACCATTCACCGGCTCAAGCGGGAACTCGCCGAGGAAGTCAAAACGACGCCCGGTCCCCTGGAAGCTTTCCAGCGCGCGCAGGATAGCGTCATCGTCGATGCCTTCTTCGGTCGCTACCGCCACTGCTGCGGCGGCATTCAGGGCATTGTGGCGACCCGGCGCATTCAACGTGACATGCAGATCCGGCATTCCCTGGCGCAACAGCGTAAAGTGCCCCTGCGGCCCTATCTGCTGATAATCTTCTACGCGGACGTCAGCATCCTCGCTAAAGCCATACGTCGTGGTCTGACGCCCCACCCGCGGCAGCAGCTCGCGGATGACCGGATCGTCGACGCACATTACCGCGCGACCGTAGAACGGCAGGTTATGCAGGAAGTTAATAAACGTCTGCTTTAAATTTTCAAAGTCGCCATGATAGGTATCCATATGGTCGGCTTCGATGTTGGTGACGATCGCGACCATCGGCTGCAAATGCAGGAAGGACGCGTCGCTCTCATCTGCCTCGGCAATCAGGTAACGACTATGGCCCAGACGCGCATGAACGCCTGCGGCTTTCACCAGTCCGCCATTCACAAAAGTCGGGTCCAGCCCCGCTTCGGCATAAATACTGGACACCATCGCGGTCGTTGTGGTTTTTCCGTGCGTCCCGGCAATGGCGATGCCGTGGCGAAAACGCATCAGTTCCGCCAGCATTTCCGCACGGCGAATAACCGGAATACGCGCTTCATGCGCCGCGACAATTTCCGGGTTATCCGCGGAAATTGCGCTGGAAACGACGACCACGCTGGCATCACGCACATTTTCCGGACGATGGTTAAAGAAAATCGTCGCCCCCAGGCTCGTCAACTGCTGGGTCACCGGATTCGGCGCTAAATCGGAACCACTGATCTGATACCCTTCATTGGCCAGAACTTCGGCAATACCGCCCATACCAGCACCACCGATGCCGACAAAGTGAATGTGCCGAACGCGACGCATTTCGGGCACGATGGAACGCAGTTTTGCCAGTTGTTGTGTATTCATTCTTTACGCCATTAACTCCAATACCCGCCATACTTCAAATTGCAGATGCGTTGGCTTGCCTGCAACCCAAATTATTGAGGGTAGAAAAACCCTGCGATGCAAAAGGCACCGCCACAAATTATGTCCGGGCAACCCGGCTGACTTCACTGGCGACGCGCTCGGTAGCATCCGGAATGGATACCGCGCGGGCACGCTCCGCCATGGTTAACAACGCCCCGCGCGACCACCCCGCCAGGGTGTCGGCGACAGCCTCTACAGTAAACTGCGGCTGCTCAAAAATCTTAGCTGCGCCGGCGTTTTCTAACGGCAGCGCATTCCAGTACTGCTGCCTGTCTTTATGCTGAAACGGCACGAATATCGCCGGTAACCCGGCGGCGGCGATCTCGCTCACCGTTAAAGCGCCGGAACGGCACACCACCACATCCGCCCACGCATAGGCGGCGGCCATGTCATCGATAAATTCCGTTACCTTATGCTGCGGTTGTCCCACCCCGGCATACGCCTGCTCTACCGTGTGCTGCACGCCTTTTCCGCTTTGATGCCAGATTGTAACCGTATCGCCCAGTCTGGCGGCAACCTGCGGCATCGTCTGGTTCAGGACTCGCGCCCCCTGAGAACCGCCGACCACCAACACGCGAATCGGGCCGTCACGACCGGCCAGACGCACCTGCGGCAACGGCAACGCCAGTACGTCGGTACGCACCGGGTTACCCACCACTTCCGCGTTCGGAAACGCACCGGGAAACGCCTGCATCACCGTGGTCGCGATTTTGGCCAGCCACTGATTGGTTAGCCCGGCGATACCGTTTTGCTCATGCAAAACGACCGGAATACCCAATGACCAGGCGGCAAGACCGCCGGGGCCGGAAACATAACCGCCCATTCCCAGCACGACATCCGGCTTAAACCGCTTCATGATCGCCCGCGCCTGCCGCCAGGCGTTAAAAATCCGCAGCGGCGCCGCCAGAAGCGCTTTTACGCCTTTACCGCGCAGACCGGAGATCCGAATAAAGTCAATGTCGATGCCATGCTTCGGCACTAAATCCGCTTCCATACGATCGGCGGTACCCAGCCAGCGAACCTGCCAGCCCTGGGCCATTAAATGATGCGCAACGGCCAGTCCCGGGAACACGTGCCCGCCGGTACCGCCCGCCATCACCATTAACCGCTTCGGTTGACCACTCATCGAGAACCTCGTGTAAACGCCTGCGCTTTTTCCAGACGCGTTTCATAATCAATACGTAATAAAAACATAATGGCCGTCGACATAATCAACAGACTCGACCCGCCATAACTGATCAGCGGCAGCGTAAGACCTTTGGTCGGCAGCATCCCCGCGGCCGCGCCAACGTTTACCAGCGCCTGGAAACTAAACCAGATACCGATAGAACACGCTAAAAATCCGGAAAAACGGTGGTCAATCTCCAATGCCTTACGGCCAATCGACATCGCGCGAAAAGCGACGAAGAATACCATTAAAAGCGCCAATACCACCCCGATATAACCCAGTTCTTCCCCAATAATGGCGAAGATGAAATCAGTGTGCGCCTCCGGCAAATACTCCAGTTTCTGCACCGAATTCCCCAGCCCTTGCCCCCATATCTCACCGCGACCAAAAGCCATCAGCGACTGCGTCAGCTGATAACCGCTGCCGAACGGATCTTCCCAGGGGTTCCAGAACGAGGTAACACGGCGAATACGATACGGTTCGGCGAGGATTAACAGAATCACCGCCGAGATGCCCATCCCGATAATGGCGATGAACTGCCATAATTTCGCCCCGGCGAGAAACAGCATCGCCAGCGTGGTGACAAACAGTACGACCACTGTCCCGAGGTCAGGCTGCGCCAGCAGTAACACCGCCAGCACCAGAATCACGCCCATTGGTTTTAAAAAGCCGCGCAGGTTATTTCGCACTTCATCAACCTTACGCACCAGATAGTTCGCGAGGTAGCAGAACAGCGACAGCTTGGTAAACTCCGCAGGCTGAATACGCAGCGGCCCCAGCGCAATCCAGCGCGACGCCCCGTTGACCGAGCTCCCGACGACCAGCACGATAAGCAGCATAATGATCGACGCAATCAGCATCGTCGTGCTGTATTTTTGCCAGAAGGTCATGGGCAAACGTAGCGTGACCATCGCCAGACAAAATGCCAGGAAGATATAGAGCGCATCACGTTTGGCAAACAAAAACGGATCGTTCGCCAGGCGCTGCCCGACTGGCATGGAGGCCGACGTCACCATGACAAAACCAATCGCCGCCAGCCCGAAGGTCAGCCATAGCAGCGTGCGGTCATACATGATCAGACTGTCGGCGTCTTTATCGCGCGAAGCCATCACCCAGCCTTTAAGCGCCGCAAACAGCCAGGCCAGGAGGCCAAAGCCTGGTACGCGCGGCATTCTCAGACGGGGGAGAGATAAACGCATCAACCTAACTCCTTCGCCAGACGGGTAAAGACATCGCCCCGTTGCTCAAAATTTTTAAACTGATCGAGGCTGGCGCAGGCGGGCGACAGCAGCACCATATCACCCGGCTGAACGCGCGGCGCCAGCAAACGCATCGCCTCTTCCATCGTCTCAGTCTGTTGGGCGATTTCCGGACGCAGTGCGGCAAGCTGCGCGCCATCGCGCCCAAAGCAATACAGGCGGATACGATCGCCGGTCAGATAGCGTGTCAGCGGAGAAAAGTCTGCCGACTTACCGTCGCCGCCCAGCAGCAGATGTAGCGTACCGTCCACATGCAAACCGTTTAGCGCCGCTTCGGTACTGCCGACGTTGGTCGCTTTCGAGTCGTTGATCCAACGTACGCCGTTATGCTCCAACGCCAGCTGGAAGCGATGCGCCAGACCAGTAAATGTCGTCAACGCCTTCAAACTGCTGGCGCGCGGCAGACCTACGGCATCCGCCAGCGCCAGCGCCGCTAACGCATTGGTATAGTTATGCTGACCGGAAAGCTTCATCTCTTTCACGTTCAGCACCTTCTCGCCTTTGACTCGCAGCCAGGTTTCGCCCTGCTGACGATTAAGGTGATAATCGCCCATATTGACGCCAAAGCTGACGCAGCGCTCATCGGCCCCACGAACCGGCATCGTCAACGCATCATCGGCATTCACTACGCACACTTTCGCCTTCTCGTAGACGCGCAGTTTCGCCGCCCGGTACTGTTGCAAACCAAACGGATACCGGTCCATATGATCTTCAGTGACGTTGAGCACCGTTGCCGCCGCCGCTTGCAAACTTGAGGTAGTTTCCAGTTGGAAACTGGATAATTCCAGCACGTACAATTCGCGATCGGCATCCAGCAGCATCAGCGCCGGAAGACCGATATTGCCGCCAACGCCGACATTGACGCCCGCCGCTTTCGCCATCTCGCCCACTAAGGTGGTCACGGTGCTTTTGCCGTTCGAGCCGGTGATGGCTACAATCGGCGCTTGCGCTTCGCGGCAAAACAGTTCGATATCGCCGACAATTTCTACTCCAGCGCTGGCGGCAGCGCTCAGCGAAGGGTGCGCCAGAGCAATACCAGGGCTGGCGACGATTAAATCCGCCGCTAAGAGCCACTCGTCGTTCAGGCCGCCAACGTGACGCTCAACCTCTTGCGGCAGCTTATCCAGACCCGGCGGCGTCACGCGAGTATCCATCACCCGCGGCGTCACGCCGCGAGCGAGAAAAAAGTCCACGCAAGAGAGTCCGGTTAAGCCCAGACCAATAATGACGACGTTTTTGTCCTGGTAATCAGCCATGATTAACGTACCTTCAGCGTTGCCAGGCCAATCAGCACCAGCATCAGCGAAATAATCCAGAAGCGCACAATCACGCGCGGTTCCGGCCAGCCTTTCAGTTCATAGTGGTGATGGATAGGCGCCATACGGAAAATACGCTGTCCGCGTAGTTTAAAGGAGCCCACCTGCAGGATGACCGACAGAGTTTCCACCACAAAGACGCCGCCCATGATCACCAGCAGAAATTCCTGACGCAGCAGCACGGCGATAATGCCCAACGCACCGCCCAACGCCAGCGATCCGACATCGCCCATAAAAACCTGCGCCGGATAGGTGTTAAACCACAAGAATCCTAATCCCGCGCCGACAATCGCCGTACAGACAATCACCAGCTCGCCCGCATGGCGTAAATACGGAATATGCAGGTAATTGGCGAAGTTCATGTTCCCGGTCGCCCAGGCCACCAGCGCAAAGCCGGCGGCAACGAAAACAGTCGGCATGATCGCCAGGCCATCAAGCCCGTCGGTCAGGTTTACGGCGTTACCCGTACCGACGATAACAAAGTAGGACAGCAGAATGTAAAACAGCCCCAATTGCGGCATAACATCTTTAAAGAACGGCACCACCAGTTGGGTCGCGGGCGTGTCTTTCCCGACGAGATAAAGCGCAAAGGCCACGCCGAGCGCGATAACCGACATCCAGAAATATTTCCAGCGCGCAATCAGCCCTTTGGTATCTTTCCGCACCACTTTGCGGTAGTCATCGACAAAACCGATAATGCCGTAGCCGATCAATACCACCAGCACGCACCAGACGTACGGGTTAGACGGGTAAGCCCATAACAGAACGGAAATCACAATCGACGTCAGGATCATGATGCCGCCCATCGTCGGCGTACCGCGTTTACTGAAGTGCGATTCCGGGCCATCGTTACGTACCACCTGGCCAAAAGAGAGTTTTTGCAGACGAGCGATCATACGCGGGCCCATCCATAAAGAGATGAACAGCGCGGTCAACAGGCTGACGATGGCGCGAAACGTCAGATAAGAAAAGACGTTAAAGCCGGAATAATATTTGACCAAATGCTCGGCCAGCCAAACTAACATGAACCTTTCTCCTGTAACGCATGAACCACATCTTCCATCGCGGCGCTGCGTGATCCTTTCACTAAAATAGTCATCATTGGTTGCTCCTGAAGCAGAGCGTGTAAACGCGCAATGAGCGCGGCTTTATCGGCAAAATGTTCGCCGACGCCGCTGGCGTGGCTGATAGCCTGACTGAGTTTTCCGGTGCTTAACACGCGATCAATACCCGCCGCTTTTGCGGCCTCACCAACCTGGAGGTGGCACGCTTCGCTTTCTGCGCCCAGCTCGGCCATATCGCCTACCACCAGCACGCGGTAGCCGGGCATTTCAGAAAGGACCTGCACTGCGGCGGTCATCGAACCAACGTTGGCGTTATAAGCGTCATCCAGTACCAGTTGGTTTTCACTTAGCTGAATCGGGAACAGACGCCCGGGTACGGCTTTTAACGCCGCCAGCCCTGCTTTAATCGCCGTCAGCGTCGCCCCCACCGCCATTGATAAAGCAGCGGCCGCCAGCGCGTTGGCAATATTGTGCCGCCCCGGCAACGGCAGCAGCACATCAATGCTGCCCATCGGCGTTTGCAGGGTAAATTCGGTACCGTGTGACGTCACGTGGATATTCGCAGCGGTAAAGTCGCTGTTTGCCGCATTCGGCGAAAAGCGCCACACCAGACGATCGCCAATAATGCTTTGCCAGTTCAGCCAGTCATTATTATCGGCATTCATAATCGCGATACCGTTCTCAGGCAAACCGGTATAGATTTCGCCTTTCGCTTTCGCCACGCCGGCCAACGAGCCGAAGCCTTCCAGATGCGCCGCCGCCAGGTTATTGACCAGCGCCGCTTCCGGGCGCGTCAGGCTAACGGTCCAGGCGATTTCTCCCTGGTGATTAGCGCCTAACTCGATTACCGCATAGTCATAATCATGGTTTAAGCGCAGCAGCGTTATCGGCACGCCGATGTCGTTGTTAAAATTGCCTGCGGTATACAGAGTATTTCCGCACTGGCTAAGAATCGCGGCGGTCATCTCTTTGACCGAGGTTTTGCCGGACGAACCGGTTAACGCCACCACCCGCGCCGGTACCTGCATACGTACCCAGGCGGCCAGTTGGCCAAATGCCTGACGCGTGTCTTTTACAATCACCTGCGGGAGATCGATATCCAGAGGACGACTGACCAGCAGGGCGCCAGCGCCGTTCGCTTTTGCTTTATCAGCAAAATCATGCGCATCAAAGCGTTCCCCTTTCAGCGCCACAAACAGGCATCCCGGCGTCACTTTCCGTGTGTCGGTAATGACCGTATCGAGCGTGAGATCCGCCCCGCGGTGTTCGGCGCCAAGGACATCGGCAATTTTGCTGAGCGTTACGCTAATCATGCGATCACCCCCAGCAAACGCGCTGCGGTCACGCGGTCTGAATAATCAAGACGCTGCGTGCCGACAATCTGGTAATCCTCGTGCCCTTTACCTGCAATCAGCACGACGTCATTGTCTTTTGCCTGCATAATGGCATTGGTTACCGCCTCAGCGCGGCCTTCCATTACCCTGACCTGCCCGGCGTCCAGCATTCCGGCCAGAATATCGTTGATAATGGCGCGCGGCTCCTCGGTACGCGGGTTATCGTCAGTCACCACGACGATATCCGCGAATTCTTCGGCAATGGCCCCCATGAGTGGGCGCTTACCTTTGTCACGATCCCCGCCACAGCCAAAGACGCACCACAATTTTCCGGCGCAATGCAGACGCGCCGCCTGCAACGCTTTTTCCAGCGCATCCGGCGTGTGCGCGTAATCCACCACCACCGTCGGTTTGCCTGGCGCAGTGAACACTTCCATACGCCCGCAAACCGGCTGCAAACGCGCGGCGGTTTTCAGCAAATCCGTTAACGGATAGCCCAGCGCCAGCAGCGTCGCCAATGCCAGCAGTAAGTTGCTGACGTTAAACGCGCCCATCAGGCGGCTTTCGATTTCGCCGTCACCCCAGCTTGAAGCAAAACGAATCGTCGCTCCGCGGTCGTGGTACTCCACCGCCTCCGCTTTCAGCCAACGACCGTGACAGTTAGGGTTGATATGCCCTTCCATCGATACTGCGACCGCATCGGGTAGCGACGCCAGCCAGCGGCGTCCAACTTCATCATCGGCGTTGACGATTGCCTGACCGTGATGGTGGGTGGAATAAAGCATCCATTTTGCCGCCTCGTAATGCGCCATATCGCCATGATAGTCGAGATGGTCGCGGCTCAAATTAGTAAACACGGAGGCGGCAAATTTCAACGCCGCCACGCGATGCTGCACCAGGCCGTGAGAAGAGACTTCCATCGCGCCGAAGGTCGCGCCCTGCGCAACCAGACTGGCCAGCACATGCTGAACATCCACAGCGGAACCGGTTGTGTTCTCCGTCGGGATCACTTTACCCAACAGTCCGTTGCCTACCGTTCCCATCACTGCGCTGGTTTCGCCGAGCAACTGGCTCCACTGCGCCAGTAGTTGGGTGGTGGTGGTCTTGCCATTGGTGCCGGTCACCGCCACCAGACGCATGTTTTCAGATGGCTCATGGTAAAAGCGGCCCGCCAGCGCAGATAAACGCTCATTGAGCTGGCTGAGATAGACGACTGGTACGCCGTGCATTTCGCGAATCTCACCGTCGCTCGCCTCGTCTTTCGCCTCTGCAATAATGGCAGCTACGCCTTGCGCTATCGCCTGCGGGATATATCGACGCCCGTCCGCCTGATGACCCACCACTGCCACAAAGAGATCGCCCGCCGCAGCCACACGGCTGTCGAGCGTCATCTCTCGCAGTTCTCGCGCGGGTAGTCCAGCCACCCACGGAGCAAGAAGGTCGCGCAAATTACGATCTGCCACCTGTTCCCTCGCCTTGATTAATTACGAATTCATTTTTTTCGCCCGTTGCCAGCGCGTCCGGTTCGATGTTCATGGTGCGCAGAACGCCGCCCATGATGGCACCAAATACCGGCGCGGAAACGGCGCCGCCGTAGTATTTACCCGCCTGCGGATCGTTGATGACAACCACCAGCGCGAAGCGCGGCTGACTCGCAGGCGCGACGCCTGCGGTATAAGCAATGTATTTGTTGATGTAGCGACCGTCCGGCCCCACTTTTTTCGCCGTACCGGTTTTAATCGCGATACGGTAGCCTTTAATCGCCGCCTTCACGCCGCCGCCGCCCGGCAGCGCCACGCTTTCCATCATATGCACCACGGTGCGTACGGTGGATTCAGGGAAGATGCGTTCGCCGGGTACAGGCGGATCAACTTTGGTAATCGACAGCGGGCGATAAATGCCATAGCTGCCGATCGTTGCATAGACTCGCGCTAATTGTAACGGCGTTACCATTAGCCCGTAGCCGAAAGAGAAGGTGGCCCTCTCTATGTCGGACCACCGTTGTTTTTGAGGATATAAGCCACTGCGTTCTCCGACCAACCCCAAATTGGTCGCCTTTCCTAGCCCAAAACGTGAGTAAGTATCTACTAACGCTGAGGACGGCATCGCTAACGCCAGCTTGGATACACCGACGTTACTCGACTTCTGTAGAACCCCGGTCAGGGTTAATTCGCTGTAGCGCGCCACGTCTTTAATTTCGTGGCCGTTAATTCGGTATGGAACGGTATTCAACACCGTATTTTCGTTGACGATACCGCGCTGAAGCGCAGTCATCACCACCATCGGCTTAACCGTAGAACCTGGTTCAAACACGTCGGTGATGGTACGGTTACGCATCGCGTCTTTCGGCGTACCGGCAAGGTTGTTAGGGTTATAGGAAGGGCTATTCGCCATCGCCAGTACTTCACCGGTATTGACATCGACCAGCACCGCGCTACCGGATTCCGCCTTGTTAAACGCCACCGCGTTGTTCAGTTCGCGGTAAACCAGCACCTGTAAGCGTTCATCAATGCTTAACGCCAGGTTGTGCGCTGCCTGACTATCAGTGGAGGAGATATCTTCAATCACGCGGCCATAGCGGTCTTTACGCACGATTCGCTCGCCAGGCTGACCGGTAAGCCACTTATCAAAGCTCTTTTCAACGCCTTCAATCCCCTGACTGTCGACGTTGGTAAAACCGATGAGGTGAGCGGTTACTTCTCCTGACGGGTAGTAGCGGCGGGACTCTTCACGCAAATGAATCCCCGGCAGTTTGAGTTTTTTGATGTAGTCCGCCATGTCAGGATTTACCTGGCGCGCCAGATAAATAAAACGCCCTTTCGGGTTGGCGTTGATACGGGCGGAGAGCTGATCGAGCGGAATATTGAGCGCAGTAGAAAGCGCTTTCCAGCGATCGCCAACGCTGATGCCGCCGGCGTCATGAACTTCTTTCGGGTCGGCCCAGATCGCCTTAACCGGTACGCTGACCGCCAGTGGACGCCCGGAACGGTCGGTAATCATACCGCGTGAGGTGGAGACTTCCTGAACACGCAGCGAACGCATATCGCCCTGACGCACCAGCATATCCGGGGCGATAATCTGTAGCCACGCCGCGCGTCCAAGTAAAAAAACCAGCGCCAGTAAAATACAGCCGCACAGCAACGCAAAACGCCAACTGATGAAGTTGGTCTGTTCTTCCTGGCGTTTCGATTTTTGCGTTTTTGCCGCTGCTTTCATGCGTCGCGTTTATCCTTATTTTTGCACTACGATATTTTCTTGGGACGGATCAACATGCTGCATTTGCAGCTTTTCCGTTGCGATCCGCTCCACCCGGCTGTGATCGCCGAGCGCATTTTCTTCAAGGATCAGGTTGCGCCATTCAATGTCCAATGCATCGCGCTCCAGAACCAATTGTTCACGCTGCGCGGTGAGTAAACGAGTATGGTGCGCCGTCGTGACCACCGTCACCGCCGTTAAAATGATGCAAATGAACAAGCAGAGTGGCAGCTTCCCGAACCGCAAAAGATCGTCACCGATCACGCCAGGCAAGGCATGGCGCTCGTTGCTTCCTATCGATCCCTTCACTTTGCTTAGGGCTTCTGTCACTCTGCTGATCATGCGTTCGTCCTCTCTGCGATACGCAGAACTGAACTACGGGCCCGAGGATTTTCAGCTACCTCTTTTTCACCCGGCATCAACTTGCCTAACGCTCGTAACTCACGACCGCCCAGTTTTTTGAGCTGCGCTTCCGTCATCGGTAATCCCGCCGGTACCTGCGGACCGCGGCTTTGCTCACGCATAAAGCGTTTCACAATACGGTCTTCCAGCGAGTGGAAACTGATGATTGAAAGCCGCCCGCCTGGAGCCAGTACGCTGAGCGAGCTTTTTAGCGCCTGCTCTATCTCCTCCAGTTCACTGTTTACCCAGATGCGCACCGCCTGGAAGGTACGGGTCGCGGGATGTTTGAATTTGTCTTTTACCGGGGTCGCCGCCGCAACCACCTCCGCCAGCTCTTTGGTGCGGGTCATCGGCTGTTCGCGATTGCGCTCAACAATGGCGCGAGCAATACGTTTGGCAAAACGCTCCTCGCCGAATGTTTTCAGCACCCAGGCGATATCCGCCTCCTCCGCCGTTTGTAACCACTCGGCGGCAGACTGGCCGCGCGTCGGGTCCATTCGCATATCCAGCGGACCGTCGCGCATAAATGAAAAACCGCGCTCCGCATCGTCAAGCTGCGGAGAAGATACGCCAAGATCGAGAAGGATCCCGTCAATCTTGCCGGTAAGCTCGCGCTCGGCTACATAATCAGCCAGCGCGGAAAAAGGTCCATGAATGATGGAGAAGCGAGGATCATTAATGGTCTGCGCAACGGCGATCGCCTGCGGATCGCGATCGATCGCCAGCAAGCGCCCCTCTTCGCCCAGTTGCGAGAGGATCAGGCGCGAGTGGCCGCCGCGACCAAATGTGCCATCAATATAGATACCATCCGGACGAATATTCAGCCCATTAACGGCTTCATCCAACAGTACCGTAGTGTGTTTAAAATTTTCCATCATCTTATAGAGACAAGTCCTGCAGCCGCTCCGATAACGTTTCGGTAGCTGACTGTTCAGCGTCGATATCTTCCTTGACCTGTTGATACCAGGTCGTTTCATCCCACAGCTCAAATTTGTTGAACTGTCCAACCAGCATCACTTCTTTCGTCAGTCCGGCATGTTGCCGCAGAACTGGCGCGATCAGTAATCGACCTGCACCATCCATCTGACATTCGCTGGCATGGCCCAACAGTAAACGCTGTACGCGACGTTCTACCGGGTTCATGCTCGACAGACGAGATAACTTTTGCTCAATAATTTCCCATTCAGGCAGGGGGTAAAGCAGCAGGCATGGGTGATGGATGTCAATGGTACATACCATTTGACCGGTAGCGCTCTCGATCAGTTGCTCCCGATAACGGGTCGGCACGGTCAGGCGCCCTTTACTGTCGAGATTGACTAACGTTGCCCCCCGGAACATGCCAGTCTCACCCCTTCTTACCACTTTATCCCACAAATTCCCACTCGAAGGAGTTTACGGAGCGGAGGAAAAGCTTGTCAAGCAAGTCACAACGCTTACCTAAGTAAAAAAGCCAATGTTTACGGCGAATATCTGCGTTGATTAATTTCCACCCAGCGTGCAAGTCAAATTAACGTTATGAATATTTGTAAGAAAAAAACCAAAGACCCACCGCCGTTTAAAACGGACTCAATATAATCCGAGAAAAATATAAAGTGTCAGTTTGCGACGCGAGCGGCATTTTAGGACATATTGCACCGTGTTAACAGTGCCTGTTTAACGTGTGCAGCGCCTGCTATACCAGCGCCTACGAGCGACTGTCGCGCCAAAGACAAAAAGTGGCTGTTAATTCGACGATTTCTTGCCTGCTTGTAACAAAACAAGACAAAGGAAAAGACTCGTTACGTCTTAATTAGTGGAATATGGACGATTTCGGACAAAAGAAAGGTAATAAAAAAGAATTTTCGGATAATTTTAAGGAATAGTCTTAATTATTTAAGGGATATTTTTACTGATACGCATTTGTTTGACGGCGGCAGAAGAGAGTGTCTTTTACCGCCGGTCCTTTAGCTACGGCTCAGAATGCCGCGACGATACAGGTTTCGCCGAATACGCGTTAAGCCGGGTTTCGGTTTACGCGGTTCATCAAGACTTGCCAGCACAATCTCCAGCACGCGTTCCGCGACATCACGATGACGCTGCGCCACCGCCAGTACCGGGCATTGCAGAAAATCCAGCAGCTCATGATCGCCGAAGGTCGCAATCGCCAAATCCGAAGGCAGTTTTCCATCGCGCCGCAGCGTAACGTCCATCACGCCCTGTAATAGCGCGAATGATGTCGTAAAGAGCGCCTGCGGCATAGGATGCGTTTCCAGCCATTTCTCAAACAGCTGCGCGGCGGCTTCGCGCTCATAGCTGTTGGCATATAAGAAATTCACCTCCCGCGGATCGTCTTTCCATGCGGTGCGGAACCCCTGCTCGCGCAGGAAACTGACGGACAACTCCGGCAGCGCGCCCAAATAAAGCACCGTTTCCGCCGGGAATTTACGCAGCTCTTCCGCCAACATCTCGGCATCATCCTGATCGGCACCGACCACGCTGGTGAAATGTTCGCGATCCAGCGCGCGGTCGAGCGCGACGATGGGGAACGGATCGTTGGCCCAGCGCTGATAGAAGGGATGCTCCGGCGGTAACGAAGTTGAAACAATGATTGCATCCACCTGGCGTTGCAAAAGGTGCTCAATGCAGCGCATTTCGTTATCCGGCTGATCTTCAGAACAGGCGATCAGCAGTTGGTAGCCACGCTGGCGTGCCTGGCGCTCAAGATAGTTTGCGATACGGGTGTAGCTCGTGTTTTCAAGGTCCGGGATCACCAGACCAATGGAACGTGTGCGTCCAGCACGCAGCCCGGCAGCCACAGCGTTAGGATGGTAATTGTGCTCACGCACTACCGCCATGACTTTTTCTACGGTTTTGTCGCTCACGCGGTATTGCTTTGCTTTACCGTTTATAACGTAGCTTGCAGTTGTGCGCGAGACACCGGCCAGCCGAGCGATTTCATCCAGTTTCACAATTGCCCCTTGTGTAAATTGTACAAACCATAACCTTTATGTCGGCATGGGTTAAAATCGTTAACATCTAAGCGCAGTTTGATCACTCCGGCAACCGCTTTTATTCCGGGTTACCACGGATTTCGCAAAAAAAAGCCCAACCGGTGATATTGGGTTGGGCGATAATTCCTGTTGGCTGATATCCGGCAAACCTGCCTGATGGCGCTACGCTTATCGGACCTGGGCCAGATATCAGCCTGTAGACCGGATAAAACGCAACCGCGTCGTCATCCGGCGAATCTGCTCAGCGCATAATCTTATCGCCGCGCGAAAGCCCGACGACGCCTGAACGCGCCACTTCAACAATTTTCGCCACGTCGCGCAGCGAGGCCAGAAAAGCATCCAGTTTATCGCTGGTGCCCGCCAGTTGAACGGTATACAGCGTTGGCGTGACATCAATAATCTGACCACGGAAAATTTCCGTATTACGCTTCACCTCTTCCCGTCCGTAGCCGCTGGCCTGGATTTTCACCAGCATGATTTCCCGCTCAACGTGCGCTCCCTGTCCCAGCTCGCTGACGCGCAGCACATCAACCAGCTTGTGCAGTTGCTTTTCAATTTGCTCAAGCACTTTTTCATCGCCTACCGTCTGGATAGTCATGCGCGACAACGTCGGATCGTCTGTCGGCGCGACGGTCAGGCTTTCAATATTATATCCGCGTTGCGAAAAGAGGCCGATAACCCGCGATAACGCCCCAGATTCGTTTTCCAGTAATACCGATAAAATCCGGCGCATCATCAGGTCCTCTCCGTTTTGCTTAACCACATTTCGTCCATCCCGCCCCCGCGAATCTGCATCGGATAGACATGCTCGCTGCCATCAACGGTGACATCGACGAACACCAGTCGGTTATTACGCACATGCTCAAGGGCTTCGCTGAGTTTACTTTCCAGCTCATCCGGGTGGTTAATCTGCAGCCCGACATGGCCATATGCTTCCGCCAGGCGCACAAAATCCGGTAACGACTGCATATAAGACTGAGAATGGCGACCGGAATAGATCATATCCTGCCACTGTTTTACCATCCCCAGATAACGGTTGTTCAGGTTCAGAACCAGTACCGGCAGTTCATACTGTAAGGCTGTCGACAGCTCCTGAATGTTCATCTGTATACTGCCATCGCCGGTCACGCAGACCACCATTTCTTTCGGCAGGGCCATTTTAACGCCCAATGCAGCCGGTAGGCCAAAACCCATCGTGCCGAGCCCGCCGGAATTAATCCAGCGACGTGGCTTATCGAACGGGTAATAGAGAGCGGCAAACATCTGGTGTTGTCCTACATCGGACGTCACGTACGCATCGCCCTTCGTCAGACGCCAGAGGGTTTCAATCACCGCCTGGGGTTTAATGCTTTCGCTTTCCGCGTCATATTTCAGGCACTGACGGGCGCGCCAGCTCTCTATCTGCTGCCACCAGTCGCGAATATCATCCTGCGGCTGAGACGGCGCATCCTGCGCCAGTAGCTCCAGCATTTGTTCCAGTACCAGGCGGGCATCGCCCACCACCGGGATATCAGCGTTAACCGTTTTGGATATGGACGTCGGGTCAATGTCGATGTGTAATACCGTCGCGTTCGGACAATATTTAGCGAGATTATTCGTCGTGCGGTCGTCAAATCGTACGCCAACAGCGAAAATCACGTCGGCGTTATGCATGGTCATATTGGCTTCATAAGTGCCATGCATTCCCAGCATTCCTAACGACTGGCGATGAGTAGCAGGAAACGCGCCCAGTCCCATTAATGAAGAGACCACCGGCAGGTTAAAGGTTTCAATGATGTGGCGCAACGGCGCATAGCAGGCCGCGCTTATCGCCCCTCCCCCAACGTAGACCACCGGCTTTTTTGCCGACGCCAGCGTTTGCAAGGCACGCTTAATTTGTCCTTTATGTCCTGATGTTGTGGGATTGTAAGAGCGCATACTGACCGTCTCCGGCCAGGCATACGGCATTTTTTTCGCCGGATTCAAAATATCTTTCGGCAAATCCACGACCACCGGCCCAGGACGTCCGCTTGCCGCCAGCCAGAAGGCCTTTTTAAGCACCAGGGGAATATCTTCCGTCTGTTTGACCAGGAAGCTATGTTTGACCACCGGTCGGGAAATCCCCACCATGTCGCACTCCTGAAAGGCATCATAGCCAATCAATGAGGTGGCGACCTGGCCGGAAAGAATCACCAGCGGAATGGAATCCATATAGGCCGTAGCAATCCCGGTAATCGCATTGGTCGCTCCCGGTCCGGAAGTCACCAGCACCACGCCAACGTCGCCAGTGGCTCGCGCCAGGCCATCCGCCATATGCACCGCGGCCTGCTCATGACGCACCAGCACATGATCGATCCCTCCAACGGTATGTAGCGCATCATAAATATCAAGCACTGCGCCTCCAGGATAGCCGAACACCTGCTTTACGCCTTGATCGATAAGCGATCGGACGACCATCTCGGCTCCAGACAACATCTCCACGGCTTGCCTCCACTTTATACCTGTCATCACGGTTTGACGGACACCTTAACCGCTCGCTATCACGCCTGGCAATTGGGTGGAATGACGTAAAGATGGGGAAGGTTAGAATAATCAGGAGGCAAGAAGAGAAGAAATGGAGAAATACTCCGTCTGAATCACACCAGGTAATAAATAATCGCTTATAAATGCAGACTTACAGCAATTCATCTATTTTTCACAACGACGAAAAGAATCGCTCACCGTTAATTCAGCATAAAATTTTTTATATACGCTAAAAAGCAGAATAAACCAGAATTTGTTTCTGATTTATTCTGCCCGGTTTTATCGCTTACAAACAGAAACTAATAAATCTTCCATCCATTGGTGCCCTTTATCACGCCCAGCCGCTTCATGCCAGGAAAGGTAGCATGTCCGGCTATTCAGTTTTAAAGGCAACGGCAATATTTGCAGATCCAGCGATTCCGCAAACTCTTCCGCCAGCCAGCGCGGGGCAATAGCGACCAAATGCGTCTGCGAAACCACGTTCAGAACGCTGATAAGCGCCATGCCCTGATAAGCCACGCTCGACTGTTTATCCGGCGTGTCATACCACGGCTGACTAAATGACGCATAACGATCGAGAGAAACAACCGCATGTTGTTCATTATAAACATCGCCTTCCAGTAGCGGGCCGCTAATACGCGGGTGTTTTCGGCTGGCGACTAAAACCATTTCATCTTTAAATAGCGGTACGCTGGTAAACTCAGGACGACGGAATTCTTCATAACTAATAACGAACTCGGTTTCCTGATAGCGTAACTGATGCTCAGTATTCTGATTCAACGACGCTTTAAAAACGACATGAATATTTGGCGTAATTTTTTCTACACGATTATAAATCTGTGACGTCAGGATATTATCCAGCGGACTGCACACGCAAAGATTGAATACACGTTCGCTGCTGGTCGGCTCAAACCCCGATCCCGGCAATTCATTTTGCACCAATTGTAACGCCTGACGGACTGAACCAAATAACTGAAATGCACGGGCAGTCGGCTGAATTCCTCGTCCATATCGAACAAAAAGTTCGTCATTAAACATAACCTTCAGACGCGCTACGGCGTTACTGACCGCAGGCTGCGACATTCCCAGCGTGTGGGCGGCGCGCGTAATATTCTGCTCTTGCATTACCGCATCGAACACGGTCAATAGGTTCAAATCAACCATGCGAAGCTGTGGTTTGCCCATATCTAAAAGATGCGGCTTTTCGGTTTTGACCTCTGGCATATTTAACTCCACTGTCACGCTTAACTCCCTTTTTCTGGCTGAAGGCAGAAATAATTCCTGAAAATATGATTTACCATGCATATAAAATAAGAAAAAGGGAAAGCGTTAAAATTCGGAAAACATAAAGACGCTGACAGAGACAAATAGAATGCCAGCGCAAGCATAATGTGTCCTGAGTCACACCATTGCGATTCATAATGTTTAAATTACGCAAGCAATATAACCATAACTATGGCGAATACACAATCATACACCAAGTGAATGATCATTTAAGTTTCAATTAAATGTTTATATTATTAATAGCTAAAAAGTTAACATTAATTTATCAATAACTTTATCCTTATCCATTAAGTAAACAAGGTTATTTGTTAAAATATAAAACAAATCAAAAAGATAAACCAAACCTTTAGCATACCTTTAACAGGCCATTCCCCTAACCAATTTGCAAACAAAAATGCCTAAATATTTCAAACAATGAAAAGTATGAATGTCCACTCGTTCTTTTATCCTTTATTGGACGCGCAGCCCAGCACAATTAGCTAAAGTACGTATCCGGATATCGTCAACAAAATGCAATGGCGACAGAAAATAGAGTTGACATTAAACGGCATATCCAGTACCACTAAAAGCATAACGCATTCGCTGGAGCTGAATTAATGTCACATATCGTTCGTTTCACTGGGCTACTACTACTCAACGCATTTATTGTGCGCGGTAGACCGGTGGGCGGCATTCAACATTAAGTCAGCTCGAAGTCAAACAAAACCCGCGCCGTTGCGCGGGTTTTTTTATGCCTGACGCAAGGCGCCCCTGGAGACAAGGACCACATCATGAGCCAGCAAGTCATTATTTTTGATACGACCTTACGCGACGGCGAACAAGCGTTACAGGCCAGCCTGAGCGCGAAAGAGAAGCTGCAGATTGCCCTGGCCCTTGAGCGCATGGGTGTTGATGTCATGGAAGTGGGCTTCCCGGTCTCTTCTCCGGGTGATTTTGAATCCGTCCAAACCATCGCCCGCACCATTAAAAACAGCCGCGTTTGCGCCCTGGCGCGTTGTGTAGAAAAAGACATTGACGTCGCGGCACAGGCGCTGAAGGTCGCCGACGCGTTTCGCATCCATACTTTTATCGCCACCTCGCCAATGCACATCGCCACCAAACTGCGCAGCACGCTGGATGAGGTCATCGAACGCGCGGTATACATGGTTAAGCGGGCGCGTAATTACACTGATGACGTAGAGTTCTCCTGCGAAGATGCTGGCCGGACGCCTGTTGACGATCTGGCGCGCGTGGTAGAAGCCGCTATAAACGCCGGCGCGAGAACCATTAATATTCCCGATACCGTGGGCTATACCATGCCGTTTGAGTTCGCGGGAATCATTTCCGGCCTGTATGAACGTGTCCCCAATATCGACAAAGCTATCATCTCCGTTCATACCCACGACGATTTAGGGATAGCAGTAGGCAACTCGCTGGCGGCAGTACATGCGGGCGCGCGTCAGGTTGAAGGCGCGATGAACGGTATCGGAGAACGTGCCGGTAACTGCGCACTGGAAGAAGTGATCATGGCGATTAAAGTGCGCAAAGACATCATGAATGTACACACCAACATCAATCACCACGAAATCTGGCGCACCAGCCAGACCGTCAGCCAGATCTGTAACATGCCGATCCCGGCCAACAAAGCGATTGTCGGCAGCGGCGCTTTTGCCCACTCTTCCGGCATCCACCAGGATGGCGTCCTCAAGAACCGCGAAAACTATGAAATCATGACGCCAGAGTCCATCGGTCTGAACCAGATACAGCTGAACCTGACCTCCCGCTCTGGCCGTGCCGCCGTGAAACATCGCATGGAAGAGATGGGTTACAAGGACACAGACTACAACATGGATCACCTGTACGACGCGTTCCTGAAGCTGGCGGACAAAAAAGGCCAGGTGTTCGACTATGACCTGGAAGCGCTGGCGTTTATTAATAAACAGCAAGAAGAACCAGAGCATTTCCGTCTGGATTACTTCAGCGTGCAGTCCGGCTCCAGCGATATCGCCACTGCTTCCGTGAAGCTGGCCTGTGGTGAAGAGATCAAGGCCGAAGCGGCGAACGGCAACGGCCCGGTCGACGCCATCTATCAGGCGATTAACCGCATCACTGGCTACGACGTTGAGTTGGTTAAATACGACCTGAACGCCAAAGGCCAGGGCAAAGACGCGCTGGGTCAGGTCGATATCGTCGTGAACCATCATGGTCGCCGCTTCCACGGCGTCGGGCTGGCGACGGATATCGTCGAATCCTCCGCCAAAGCGATGGTGCACGTACTGAACAATATCTGGCGCGCCGCCGAAGTTGAAAAAGAATTGCAACGCAAAGCTCAAAATAAAGAGAACAACAAGGAAACCGTGTAATGTCGAAGAACTATCATATTGCCGTACTGCCGGGCGACGGTATCGGCCCGGAAGTCATGGCGCAAGCCCTGAAAGTTATGGATGCGGTACGCAGCCGTTTTGATATGCGTATAACCACCAGCCACTATGACGTCGGCGGTATTGCTATCGACAATCATGGTCATCCACTGCCGAAAGCCACCGTTGAAGGGTGCGAGCAGGCGGATGCCATTCTGTTTGGCTCCGTCGGCGGCCCGAAATGGGAAAATTTGCCCCCGGAAAGCCAGCCAGAGCGCGGCGCCCTGCTGCCGCTGCGCAAACATTTCAAATTATTCAGTAACCTGCGTCCGGCGAAACTGTATCAGGGACTGGAAGCATTTTGCCCGTTGCGCGCCGATATCGCCGCTAACGGTTTCGATATCCTGTGCGTGCGCGAGCTGACCGGCGGGATCTATTTCGGACAGCCAAAAGGCCGCGAAGGCAGCGGTCAGTACGAAAAAGCCTTTGATACCGAAGTTTATCACCGCTTTGAGATCGAGCGCATTGCCCGTATCGCCTTTGAATCGGCGCGTAAACGCCGCCGTAAAGTCACCTCTATTGATAAAGCCAACGTACTGCAAAGCTCTATCCTGTGGCGTGAAATCGTCAATGATGTCGCGAAAACGTATCCCGATGTGGAACTCGCGCACATGTATATCGATAACGCCACCATGCAGTTGATTAAAGACCCGTCGCAGTTTGACGTACTGCTGTGCTCTAACCTGTTCGGCGACATTCTGTCCGACGAATGCGCCATGATCACCGGCTCAATGGGGATGTTGCCCTCCGCCAGCCTGAACGAGCAAGGGTTTGGCCTGTATGAACCGGCTGGCGGCTCCGCGCCGGATATCGCCGGGAAAAATATCGCCAATCCAATTGCGCAGATCCTGTCGCTGGCGCTGCTGCTGCGCTACAGCCTGGATGCCAACGATGCGGCAACAGCCATTGAACAGGCGATCAATCGCGCATTAGAAGAGGGCGTTCGCACCGGCGATTTAGCCAGGGGCGCTGCCGCAGTCAGTACCGATGAGATGGGCGATATTATCGCCCGCTATGTCGCAGAAGGGGTGTAATCATGGCCAAAACGTTATACGAAAAATTATTTGATGCCCACGTGGTCTTTGAGGCGCCAAACGAAACGCCGCTGCTGTACATCGACCGCCACCTGGTGCATGAAGTCACCTCTCCGCAGGCGTTTGACGGTCTGCGCGCGCACCATCGTCCGGTACGTCAGCCAGGGAAAACCTTCGCCACGATGGATCACAACGTCTCGACGCAGACTAAAGACATTAATGCTTCCGGTGAAATGGCGCGTATCCAGATGCAGGAGCTGATTAAGAACTGTAACGAGTTCGGCGTCGAGCTGTATGACCTGAATCACCCATATCAGGGCATCGTCCATGTGATGGGGCCGGAACAGGGCGTCACCCTGCCGGGCATGACCATCGTCTGCGGCGACTCCCACACCGCCACCCACGGCGCGTTTGGCGCGCTGGCCTTCGGCATCGGCACTTCTGAGGTAGAACATGTACTGGCGACGCAAACCCTGAAACAGGGGCGCGCTAAAACCATGAAGATTGAAGTCACGGGCAACGCCGCGCCGGGCATTACCGCCAAAGACATCGTGCTGGCGATCATCGGTAAAACCGGCAGCGCCGGCGGCACCGGGCACGTGGTTGAATTTTGCGGCGACGCGATCCGCGCGCTGAGTATGGAAGGCCGCATGACGCTGTGCAATATGGCGATTGAGATGGGCGCCAAAGCCGGTCTGGTCGCCCCGGATGAAACCACTTTTAACTACGTAAAAGGGCGTTTGCACGCGCCGAAGGGCCGCGATTTTGACGAAGCCGTCGAGTACTGGAAAACGCTGAAAACCGATGACGGCGCGACCTTTGATACTGTCGTCACCCTGCGAGCAGAAGAGATCGCGCCGCAGGTGACCTGGGGCACGAATCCGGGCCAGGTGATTTCCGTCACCGACATCATCCCCGATCCCGCCTCTTTTAGCGATCCGGTTGAGCGCGCCAGCGCCGAAAAAGCGCTGGCTTATATGGGCTTACAGCCGGGCGTACCGTTAACGGACGTTGCTATTGATAAAGTCTTTATCGGCTCTTGTACCAATTCGCGTATTGAAGATTTGCGCGCGGCGGCGGAAGTCGCCAAAGGGCGCAAAGTTGCGCCTGGCGTGCAGGCGCTGGTGGTGCCGGGTTCAGGTCCGGTGAAAGCGCAGGCGGAAGCGGAAGGTCTGGACAAGATCTTTATCGAAGCAGGATTTGAATGGCGCTTACCGGGCTGTTCCATGTGCCTGGCCATGAATAATGACCGCCTGAACCCGGGCGAGCGCTGCGCCTCCACCAGCAACCGTAACTTTGAAGGCCGTCAGGGCCGCGGGGGTCGCACGCATTTAGTCAGCCCGGCGATGGCCGCCGCTGCCGCCGTTACCGGCCACTTCGCCGACATTCGCAGCATCAAATAAGGAAACTACCATGGCAGAGAAATTTACCCAGCATACCGGCCTGGTTGTCCCACTGGATGCCGCCAACGTCGATACCGATGCAATTATCCCTAAACAGTTTTTGCAGAAGGTTACGCGCACCGGTTTTGGCGCCCATCTGTTTAACGACTGGCGCTTCCTGGACGAAAAGGGCCAACAGCCAAATCCGGAATTCGTGTTGAACTTTCCGGAATATCAAGGCGCGTCGATTCTGTTGGCGCGGGAAAACTTTGGCTGCGGCTCGTCACGCGAACACGCGCCGTGGGCGTTGACCGATTACGGCTTTAAAGTGGTGATCGCGCCAAGCTTCGCCGACATCTTCTACGGCAACAGCTTTAACAACCAACTGCTGCCGGTAACCCTGAGCGACGCACAGGTCGATGAGCTGTTTGCTCTGGTGAAAGCCAATCCGGGCATTAAATTTGAAGTGGATCTGGAAGCACAGGTGGTGAAAGCAGGCGATAAGACCTACAGCTTTAAAATCGACGACTTCCGCCGCCACTGCATGTTGAACGGTCTGGACAGCATTGGGCTGACGCTGCAGCACGAAGACGCGATTGCCGAGTACGAAGACAAGCAGCCTGAGTTTATGCGTTGATACCAAAACGACCAGCAATAAGCGATACTCATCGCTTATTGCTGGTATCTATCTTATTTTAATCCCAGAGCCTGTTTAATCTGAACCATTGACGCCAGAGCCTGCTTACACGCAGCATCCTGGTCAGATGCAGCTACAGTTTCCAACTGTTTTTTTGACGCTTCGAGTTGAGGCTTCATCGCGTCAAATTGCTGTTTTGCCTGTTCACTCGTTGCTGCAGCCTGCTCAACCAGGGCATCAATATCATTAAAATATTGCTGACAACTTTCAGCCATTGCCGCGAAAGAGGAATTGGACATAGCAAAAAGCGCTGCAAGCAAAAAAACCTTTTTCATTATCATTCCTTTGTACTAAACACGTTAAAGCACCATGCGATAACGCGTATAAGATTAGCGATGATAAAAATAAAAAAAAGTCTGTTTCAGTACCATGCAAAATGGCGCTTGTCACGCAACATTACACGTCTTTTACTCGCCCGGTCATCACCTGCGTGACCACAGAAACCGCCGTATAAATCCCGTTGAGACGCCGTCCCATCGTCGTCATCCAGAAACAGCCGAAATAAAAAAAGCCAGCAGATATTATCTGCTGGCGGGTGATTTTAGGCTATCGCCTACACCAATACTCAGTCACACATGATGTCTGCAATTGGCTTCAATCGGTCGCCTCCCACTGCATCAGTTCCGCGAGCATTTTTAAGCGCTGCGGCGCGCTCAGGCAAGCCAGCCAGGACGTTTTTTCCGTCGCGGCAAAATATCTCAACCAGAACTGGCGCATAGTGACCTCTTCCTCTTGCTTCATCGAAAGATATTATTGGCCTAATATAGGGATAATAAAATTGCTGAGTTTTTCATCGGAGTTCCCCTTTTATGCCCTCAGGTCGCCTGCAACAACAATTTATCCGTCTCTGGCAATGTTGTGACGGTAAAACGCAAGACACCACGCTTAATGAGCTGGCGGATCTGCTGAACTGTTCGCGTCGCCATATGCGTACGCTGCTAAATACGATGCAGGCGCGCGGTTGGCTAACATGGGAAGCTGAGGTTGGACGCGGAAAGCGTTCGCGTCTGACGTTCCTGTATACCGGACTGGCGCTGCAACAGCAGCGGGCGGAAGACCTGCTGGAACAAGATCGAATCGATCAACTGGTACAACTGGTCGGCGATAAAAGCGCTGTCAGGCAAATGCTGATTTCCCATCTGGGACGCAGCTTCCGCCAGGGGCGGCATATTCTGCGGGTTCTTTACTATCGTCCGATGCACAATCTCCTGCCGGGAACCGCATTACGTCGCTCGGAAACTCATATTGCCCGGCAAATTTTCAGTTCGCTCACGCGGGTAAATGAGGAAAACGGGGAACTGGAAGCGGACATTGCGCACCACTGGCAGCAAATTTCCCCTTTACTGTGGCGCTTCTACCTGCGCCCCGGCATTCATTTTCATCATGGCCGCGAGCTGGAGATGGAAGATGTCATCACCTCGCTGACGCGTATCAATACGCTTCCGCTTTACTCGCACATCACAAAGATAGACTCCCCTACCGCGTGGACGCTGGATATTCATCTTTCCCAGCCGGATCGCTGGTTGCCGTGGCTGCTGGGCCAGGTCCCGGCGATGATTTTGCCGCGGGAGTGGGAAACGCTGGCTAATTTCGCCAGCCACCCTATCGGCACCGGGCCTTATGCCGTGCGGCGTAATACGCCAAACCAGCTCAAGATACTCGCCTTTGATGATTACTTCGGCTATCGGGCGTTGATAGACGAAGTGAATGTCTGGGTACTGCCGGATATCAGTGAAGAACCGGCCTGCGGCTTGATGCTGGAAGGGCCGATACAAGGCGGTGAAAAAGCGATAGAAAGCCGACTGGAAGAGGGGTGCTATTACCTGCTATTCGACGCCAGAACGCCGCGCGGCGCGCATCTGCAGGTCAGAGAATGGGTAAGCCACGTCCTCTCCCCCACCAATTTACTCTATCATGCCGATGAACCGCTACAGCAGCTCTGGTTCCCGGCCTATGGGCTTTTACCGCGCTGGCATCACGCCCGTCCAGGCCCGGGCGAAAAACCCGCCGGGCTGGAAACCCTCACGCTGACCTTCTATCGCGAACACATTGAGCACCGGGTTATCGCCCGTATCATGAGCGCGCTTCTGGCTGAACATCAGGTGCATCTGCATATTCAGGAGATCGACTACGATCAATGGCACGCCGGCGACATCGAAAGCGATATCTGGCTCAATAGCGCTAACTTTACGCTGCCGCTGGATTTCTCGCTGTTCGCGCACTTGTGCGAAGTACCGCTCTTGCAGAACTGCATTCCGCGCGACTGGCAGGACGACGCCGCGCAGTGGCGCGCTGGCGAGATGAACCTGGCGAACTGGTGCCAGCAACTGCTGGCCAACAAAGCGATTGTGCCGTTGATCCACCACTGGCTGATTATCCAGGGACAACGCAGTATGCGCGGGCTGCGCATGAATACCCTCGGCTGGTTTGATTTTAAATCGGCGTGGTTTGCGCCGCCAGATCCTTAACGCCAGCTCTTGATTGCTGCCCGGCAACAAAATCACTACACTAACGCCGAACTCAACGGGGTGCCGCGCTCATGCGCGCGCTGAGAAAATACCCGTCGAACCTGATCCGGATAATGCCGGCGAAGGGATTTGAGGCTACCTCTCAAGTCCTTTGCCACTCTTTAACAGAGGTGCAAAGTGTTAAAAAAATATCTTCCGCTTTTACTCCTGTGCGCGGCGCCTGCTTTCGCCAAACCCGTTCTCACCGTCTATACCTACGACTCGTTCGCCGCCGACTGGGGGCCAGGCCCGGCGGTGAAAAAAGCGTTTGAAGCCGATTGCAACTGCGAGCTGAAACTGGTGGCGCTGGAGGATGGCGTTTCGCTGCTCAACCGCCTGCGGATGGAGGGGAAGAACAGCAAAGCCGATGTGGTGTTGGGGCTGGACAATAATCTGCTGGAAGCGGCCACGCAAACTAAACTCTTTGCCAAAAGCGGCGTGGCGAATGAGGCGGTCAAGGTGCCCGGCGGCTGGAAAAACGACACATTTGTGCCGTTCGATTACGGCTATTTCGCCTTTGTCTACGATAAAAGCAAGCTGAAAAATCCGCCGAAAAGCCTGAAAGAACTGGTCGAGAGCGATCAAAAATGGCGGGTAATTTATCAGGACCCGCGTACCAGTACGCCAGGGCTGGGGCTGTTACTGTGGATGCGCAAAGTCTATGGCGATAACGCGCCGCAGGCCTGGCAAAAACTGGCGGCCAAAACGGTGACGGTGACGAAAGGCTGGAGCGAGGCCTACGGCTTATTTCTGAAAGGTGAAAGCGATTTGGTGCTCAGTTACACCACCTCTCCGGCGTATCACATTATTGAAGAGAAGAAGGACAATTACGCCGCCGCGAACTTCAGCGAAGGCCATTACTTACAGGTAGAAGTCGCGGCGCGTACCGTCGCCAGTAAGCAGCCGGAACTGGCGGAGAAATTCCTCAAATTTATGGTTTCTCCGGCGTTTCAGAACGCCATACCCACCGGCAACTGGATGTACCCGGTAGCGGACGTCGCCTTACCAGCAGGGTTTGAATCATTGGCCAAACCCGCCACAACGCTGGAATTCACGCCGCAACAAGTGGCAGCACAACGCCAGGCATGGATTAGCGAATGGCAACGCGCCGTCAGCCGTTAATTCCCGGCTGGCTGATTCCGGGGCTGTGCGCCGCCGCGCTGATGATAACCGTCTCGCTGGCGGCCTTTCTGGCGCTTTGGCTGAACGCGCCGTCGGGCGCGTGGTCGACAATCTGGCGGGATAGCTACCTGTGGCATGTGGTGCGCTTCTCATTCTGGCAGGCGTTTCTGTCCGCAGTGCTGTCTGTGGTCCCGGCGGTTTTTCTCGCCCGCGCGCTTTATCGACGCCGTTTTCCTGGACGTCTGGCGCTGCTGCGTCTGTGCGCCATGACGCTGATTCTGCCGGTACTGGTTGCCGTGTTCGGTATTCTTAGCGTGTATGGCCGTCAGGGCTGGCTGGCCTCGCTGTGGCAGATGCTGGGGCTTCAGTGGACATTCTCCCCCTACGGCTTGCAGGGCATTTTACTGGCGCACGTCTTTTTTAACCTGCCAATGGCGAGCCGTTTGTTGCTGCAATCTTTGGAAAGCATTCCCGGCGAGCAGCGCCAGCTCGCCGCCCAGCTCGGTATGCGCGGCTGGCATTTTTTCCGTTTTGTCGAATGGCCGTGGCTGCGCCGCCAAATTCCACCCGTCGCGGCGCTGATTTTTATGCTCTGCTTCGCCAGTTTCGCAACGGTTCTGTCGCTCGGCGGCGGCCCGCAGGCCACCACTATCGAACTGGCTATCTTTCAGGCGCTTAGTTATGACTACGATCCCGCCCGCGCGGCGATGCTGGCATTAATCCAGATGGTCTGCTGCCTGGCGCTGGTACTGCTAAGCCAACGGCTGAGCAAAGCGATTGCGCCGGGGATGACGCTGACGCAGGGTTGGCGCGATCCTGACGATCGTCTCCACAGCCGTCTGACGGACGCCTTATTAATCGTGCTGGCGCTGCTGCTGCTGCTTCCGCCGCTGGTCGCCGTGGTGGTCGATGGCGTCAACCGCAGCCTGCCGGAGGTGCTGGCGCAACCCATTCTGTGGCAGGCTGTCTGGACATCGCTACGCATTGCGCTGGCGGCGGGCGTTCTGTGTGTGGTGCTGACCATGATGCTACTGTGGAGTAGCCGCGAGCTACGCCAACGCCAGCAAGTCTTCGCCGGACAAACGCTGGAACTCAGCGGGATGTTGATCCTCGCGATGCCGGGGATCGTGCTGGCGACAGGCTTCTTTTTACTGCTCAATAGCAGCGTTGGCTTACCGGAATCCGCCGACGGCATCGTGATTTTCACCAATGCGCTGATGGCAATCCCCTACGCGCTAAAAGTCCTGGAAAACCCAATGCGCGATATTACCGCCCGTTATGGAATGCTGTGCCAGTCATTAGGAATTGAAGGCTGGTCGCGGTTAAAGGTCGTGGAACTGCGGGCGCTGAAACGTCCGCTGGCGCAGGCGCTGGCGTTTGCCTGCGTACTTTCTATCGGTGATTTTGGCGTCGTCGCGCTTTTCGGCAATGACAATTTCCGCACGCTGCCGTTTTATCTGTATCAGCAGATCGGCTCCTACCGCAGCCAGGACGGCGCGGTGACCGCGCTGATACTGCTGCTGCTCTGCTTTACGTTATTTACCCTCATAGAGAAACTACCGGGCCGACATGCTAAAACTGATTGATATCACCTGGCTTTACCATCATTTGCCGATGCGTTTTACGCTGGCGGTAGAACGCGGCGAGCAGGTGGCGATTCTTGGCCCCAGCGGCGCGGGGAAAAGCACGTTGTTGAATTTAATTGCCGGTTTTCTTGCGCCTGCCAGCGGTACGCTACTGATTGCCGGCGACGATCATACGCTTACGCCGCCCTCACGCCGTCCGGTCTCAATGCTGTTTCAGGAGAATAATTTATTCAGCCACCTGAATGTGCAGCAAAATATCGGTCTGGGGCTAAACCCTGGGTTAACGCTCAACGCCAGCCAGCGGGAAAAACGGGACGCTATCGCACATCAGATGGGCATTGAGAGTCTGATGACGCGTTTACCGGGCGAACTGTCCGGCGGCCAGCGTCAGCGGGTAGCGCTGGCGCGCTGCCTGGTACGTGAACAGCCGGTACTGCTGCTGGATGAACCGTTCTCCGCGCTCGATCCCGCGCTGCGCCAGGAGATGCTGACGTTGGTCAGCGATATCTGCCGCGAGCGACAGCTCACGCTGTTGATGGTCTCGCACAGCGTGGAAGATGCGGCGCGAATTGCGCCCCGGTCAATCGTCGTGGCCGACGGACGCATTGCGTGGCAAGGCAAAACAGACGAGCTACTAAGCGGTCAGGCCAGCGCCTCAGCGCTATTGGGCATCAAATCCCATCTTTTGTAGGCCGGATAAGGCGAAGCCGCCATCCGGCAAAGGAATCGTTAGTAACCCACAACTTTGCGCAGAATATCGATATATACCGGCATCAGCGGGTGGCGAATCAGCACCACCAGCGCGACCACGCCGCTCCCGAGCGTCAACGGCGCCAGATACAGCAAACGGCTGCGGGGGAGATACGCGGTTAAACGATCGACTGCCGCTTTGCCGCTGCGCCACAGCCGCCAGCATAGCCAGCCTCCGACCCACAGCAGCAACGCCGTAGCCAGCAGCAGCCATTTGAAATCTCCGCTCTGCATATCAGAAGGAATATCGATTGCCGCTCCCGCCAGAATGCCCGGCAGGAAATAAAACGGTGGCCACAGCAAACAGCCAATCAAGTTTGGCCCAATAAATTTCGCCACGGGAAGATCCAGCATCCCTGCCACCATCGGCACCAGCGGCCTCGTCGGACCGACAAAACGTCCGACCAGGATCGTGAACATACTGTGCTGATGCAGCGCGTGTTCGGTTTTATCCAGCAGCGACTTGTTTTTTTTCATAAAAGACCAGCGGTGTAGCGGCTTTTTAAAGCGCCACCCCAGCCAGAACGAAATCCAGTCGCCCATCAGACAGCCGATAATACCCACCAGCCAGGCATGCCAAAAATTGAGCTCGCCGCTGCCGATAAGCGCGCCCAGCCCCGCCATCAGTACCGTGCCGGGTAAAATCAACCCCACCAGCGCCAGCGATTCCAGGAAGGCGACCAGCAACACGGCGATAAGCGAATACAGAGTGGATTGGGTGATAAAATGTTCCAGCAGTGCTTGCATAGTGTGTCCGTCAGCGTGATGAAGCAGGGATTCTGCTTACCCCGTCCCCCTTCGTCAAGCCGTCAATTATCCGAATAGTTACGGCTTATGACATCTTTGTGGACTCATCATTCACTTTTTATTCACATCCGGCCCTGAACTCGCTAGGACTTGCCCCGGTGCATTTTTTAAATACCCGCGAAAAATAGAGCTGATCGTCAAATCCAACATTGCGCCCAACGGTCGCTATCGGCATTCGCGTGGTGCTAAGCAGGAGTTTCGCCTGGCTGATACGCTGATCTTCGCGCCAACTCAATACGCTAATGCCTAACTGCTGGCGGAACAGATGCGATAACCGGGAGGGCGACAGGCAGACATGCTGGGCGACGCTGGCGATATCAAAATGGCTGTCCGCCAGATGGTCGCTGATATACTGGCAGGCATCGCGCACACGGCTATCCATCGGCGGATGCAACGACTCATTAATTACCGCCATACGTCTGAGCAACAACTGCTCCAGCAGATTGATCGCCAGTAGCTCAGAATAGCGGCCTTCCCCTTGCCCGGCGCTGATGATCTGCCCGAACAGTTCGCTGAAATGCGGCTGGCGCGCCTCGTCCGGGCGGAAAAATCCTGTCTGGGCAAAGATTGTCGGCCAGGTCAGCCACTCCTGCCAGTAGGCGCGAGGCCGGAAATAAACCCACTGGTGATACCACTCGCTGGCGTCCGGATGCCGTCCATAGTGATGAATCTCGCCCGGCGGAAACAATAATATATCTCCAGGCCGACAGACAAACTGCTCGCCATTATTATTAATGACGCCCTCTCCGCGGATGGTCAGGTTAAGAATATATCCCTTCATGCCCAACGGACGATCGATAAAAAAATCCAGATATCCATTCGCTTCAATTGGCGTCAGCCCGGCGACCAGATGGGCATTAAATGAATATCCCGGCAATAGCGGATCATTTTGCGTTTCAGCCATGATTTCTCTACCCCCGATGTTCAGAGAAGAAACAAATTGTCCATATTGACCAGGACGACAGAGCTTCCGTCTCCGCAAGACCTTGCGCTTGATGAAAGCACGTATCAACCCCGCTTGTGAAAAGCGCTTTGTAACAAAAGCGTACAGTTCAGGCGATAAAATTAAGTAACAGAAGTGTCTATAACTATGGCTGGAATGTCCACATTGAATATTTGCACAGCGTCACACTTTGCAAAGCATTAGCATTTTTGTCCATAAGATTAGCGGATCCTGCCTGACGGTTTTTGCCGCGACTCTCTACTGTTTCTCCATACCTGTTTTTCTGGATGGAGTAAGACGATGGCAATTGCAATTGGCCTCGATTTTGGCAGTGATTCAGTGCGCGCTCTGGCAGTGGACTGCGCCACCGGCGACGAGATCGCCACCAGCGTAGAGTGGTATCCACGCTGGCAAGAAGGCCGTTATTGCGACGGCCCGAACAACCAGTTCCGTCATCATCCGCGCGACTACATGGAGTCAATGGAGGCCGCGCTGAAAGCCGTTCTGGCACAATTAAGCGCCGCGCAACGCGCAAATGTCGTTGGCATTGGCGTTGACAGCACCGGTTCTACGCCAGCGCCGATTGACGCCGACGGTAACGTCCTGGCGCTGCGTCCGGAGTTCGCCGAGAACCCGAATGCGATGTTTGTGCTGTGGAAAGATCACACCGCGGTGGAAGAGGCCGACGAAATCACTCGTCTGTGCCATAAGCCAGGTAAGGTCGACTACTCCCGCTATATTGGCGGCATTTACTCCAGCGAATGGTTCTGGGCGAAGATTCTGCACGTCACCCGCCAGGATAGCGCCGTCGCGCAGGCCGCCGTCTCGTGGATTGAACTGTGTGACTGGGTGCCGGCGCTGCTTTCCGGCACCACTCGCCCGCAAGATATCCGCCGTGGCCGCTGCAGCGCCGGGCACAAAACACTGTGGCATGAAAGCTGGGGCGGTCTGCCGCCCGCGAGCTTCTTTGATGAACTCGATCCGTGCATTAACCGTCATCTGCACTACCCGTTATTTAGCGAAACCTTCACCGCCGATCTGCCCGTGGGCACCCTGTGCGCCGAATGGGCGCAGCGCCTCGACTTGCCGGAAAGCGTAGTGATTTCCGGCGGCGCGTTCGACTGCCACATGGGCGCGGTCGGCGCGGGCGCACAGTCCAATACGCTGGTAAAAGTCATCGGCACGTCTACCTGCGACATTCTGATTGCGGATAAACAGAGCGTCGGGGATCGCGCCGTGAAAGGCATTTGCGGTCAGGTTGACGGCAGCGTGGTGCCGAACTTTATCGGTCTGGAAGCGGGGCAATCTGCTTTCGGCGACATCTACGCCTGGTTTAGCCGCGTGTTGAGCTGGCCGCTGGAACAACTTGCCGCGCAGCACCCGGAACTGAAAACCCAGATTAACGCCAGCCAGAAGCAGCTACTGCCAGCGCTCACCGACGCTGGGCGAAAAATCCGTCCCTGGATCACCTGCCGGTGGTGCTCGACTGGTTTAACGGTCGCCGCACGCCAAACGCTAATCAGCGTCTGAAAGGCGTCATTACCGATCTCAATCTCGCCACCGACGCGCCAGCGCTGTTTGGCGGTCTGGTCGCCTCGACCGCCTTCGGCGCGCGCGCCATTCAGGAGTGTTTTACCGAGCAGGGTATCGCGGTCAATAACGTGATGGCGCTTGGCGGCATCGCCCGTAAAAATCAGGTCATTATGCAGGTCTGCTGCGACGTACTGAATCGTCCGTTGCAGATCGTCGCTTCCGACCAGTGTTGCGCATTAGGCGCCGCTATCTTTGCCGCCGTTGCCGCGAAAGTCCATGCCGATATTCCTGCCGCCCAGCAAAGCATGGCGAGCGCGGTAGAACGCACTCTGCGTTCCCGCCCTGAACAGGCGCAACGCTTCGAACGGCTTTACCGCCGCTACCAGCAGTGGGCGCTAAGCGCAGAACAACATTATCTTCCGACTGCCGCGCCGGCGCCAACGACCCCGGCCAATCAGGCAATCCTGACTCATTAAGGACACGACAATGACGATTTTTGATAATTATGAAGTATGGTTTGTGATTGGCAGCCAGCATTTGTATGGCGCAGAAACCCTGCGCCAGGTCACCCAACATGCCGAGCATGTGGTCAACGCGCTGAATACCGAAGCTAAACTGCCATGTAAACTGGTATTAAAACCGCTGGGCACCTCGCCGGATGAGATTACCGCCATTTGTCGTAACGCCAATTATGACGATCGCTGCGCGGGGCTGGTGGTCTGGCTGCACACCTTCTCCCCGGCCAAAATGTGGATCAACGGGCTGAGTATCCTTAACAAACCACTACTGCAATTCCATACCCAATTTAACGCCGCCCTGCCGTGGGACAGCATCGATATGGACTTTATGAACCTGAACCAGACTGCGCACGGCGGCCGCGAGTTCGGGTTTATCGGCGCGCGGATGCGCCAGCAGCACTCGGTCGTCACTGGCCACTGGCAGGATAAAGAGGCCCATACGCGTATCGGCGCCTGGATGCGCCAGGCGGTCTCTAAACAGGATACCCGCCAGCTAAAAGTCTGCCGCTTCGGCGACAATATGCGTGAAGTCGCAGTGACTGACGGTGATAAAGTGGCCGCGCAAATCAAATTTGGCTTTTCGGTCAATACCTGGGCGGTCGGCGATCTGGTGCAGGTGGTGAACGCAATTAGTGACGGCGATATCAACGCTCTGATTGACGAGTATGAAAGCAGCTATACCCTGACGCCCGCCACCCGGATCCACGGCGATAAACGCCAGAACGTGCGGGAAGCGGCGCGCATTGAACTCGGTATGAAGCGTTTCCTGGAACAGGGCGGATTCCACGCCTTTACGACGACATTTGAAGATTTGCACGGCCTGAAACAACTTCCGGGTCTGGCCGTACAGCGTCTGATGCAACAGGGCTACGGCTTTGCGGGCGAAGGCGACTGGAAAACCGCCGCTCTGCTTCGCATTATGAAAGTAATGTCAACCGGTCTGCAGGGCGGCACCTCATTTATGGAGGATTACACCTACCACTTCGAGAAAGGCAACGATCTGGTGCTCGGCTCGCACATGCTGGAAGTGTGTCCCTCCATCGCGGTGGAAGAGAAACCGATCCTCGACGTCCAGCACCTCGGCATTGGCGGCAAGGAAGATCCGGCGCGTTTGATTTTCAATACCCAAACCGGCCCGGCGATCGTCGCCAGCCTGATCGACCTCGGCGATCGTTACCGCCTGCTGGTCAACTGCATTGACACCGTAAAAACGCCGCACTCCCTGCCGAAACTGCCGGTGGCTAACGCGCTGTGGAGGGCGCAGCCGGATCTGCCGACCGCCTCCGAAGCATGGATTCTGGCTGGCGGCGCGCACCATACCGTCTTCAGCCACGCGCTGGATCTGAACGATATGCGCCAGTTTGCAGAAATACACGATATCGAAATCGCGGTGATTGATAACGATACCCGTCTGCCAGCCTTTAAGGACGCGCTGCGCTGGAACGAGGTGTATTACGGGTTCAAACGTTAATTGGTGAAACGAATTGCCCGGTGGCATTTCATTTACCGGGCCTACGGTCCTGTAGGCCGAATAAGGCATTTATGTCGCCATCCGGCACACCGTCGCTCGTAGGCCGGATAAGCGAAGCGCCATCCGGCAGGGAGAAAACAATGTTAGAAGATCTCAAACGCCAGGTACTGGAAGCCAATCTGGCGCTGCCAAAACACAACCTGGTCACCCTTACCTGGGGTAACGTCAGCGCCGTCAATCGCGAACGCGGCGTACTGGTGATTAAGCCGTCCGGAGTCGATTATAGCGTCATGACCGCTGACGATATGGTGGTGGTCAGCCTGGAGACCGGTGAAGTCGTTGAAGGTCATAAGAAACCGTCGTCCGATACGCCAACCCACCGTCTGTTGTACCAGGCATTTCCGACTATCGGCGGCATCGTACACACCCATTCGCGCCACGCGACTATCTGGGCGCAGGCGGGTCGGCCGATTCCGGCGACGGGAACCACCCATGCCGACTATTTCTACGGTACGATTCCCTGCACTCGCAAAATGACCGAGGCGGAAATTAATGGCGAGTATGAATGGGAAACGGGCAATGTCATTGTTGAAACCTTTGAAAAACAAGGTATTGACGCCGCTCAAATGCCCGGCGTGCTTGTCCATTCGCACGGCCCGTTTGCCTGGGGTAAAAATGCCGAGGATGCCGTGCATAACGCCATCGTGCTGGAAGAAGTGGCCTATATGGGGATCTTCTGCCGCCAGCTTGCGCCGCAGTTGCCCGACATGCAGCAATCCCTGCTGGATAAACACTATCTACGCAAACACGGCGCAAAAGCCTATTACGGGCAGTAATGCCTCTAAAAACGCGTCCCATGGGGGGCGCGTTGATGAATCTGGTCGGTGATATATTCAGCAAATGCGCTTTGATAGACGTAATGATCAGAACTCACATATTCAATAATATTATCATAATGTCCCTGCCACGCTTTTCCTTCCAGCGCATGGAAGAAAATATAATCTTCGATTGTTGACTACCAGCGTTGTCCATTTAACAGATAGTTAATAATGGTATCCCGATGTCCGTTTTTTCTGTCGTGTCCTTGCCAGTGAAAAAAAGCATTGCCGTTTTCAATAATCTCGGTGCGCCAAATCTGTTCTGTCCATGTTTTATACTCAAAAAATCGACTCACGGTTTTTATGGAAGGGTTAGCGCGTTGAGTATTGACGAAAAGATAACGGTCTCTCCCTACCAGACGCGCCTGCATACTCACATTCATAAAAGATCATTCCCGAATACCACAAATTTTGATAAAAACACCCGCACCCGAAAGTCAAAATAAAATTATATTCTAAAATAAAAATTAAATTATGCAGAGAGTTCCCGACGAATTCGCACTGTAATCCATTTTTATTTAACCATAGCGGCCAATTGGAATATTATATTTCTACCTGACGGTGCGGATGTTCCAAATGAAATTGTTACACTTTTCATTAAGTAAAACAAACAAAAAATATCGCTTTTTTGTTAATCCGAGAAATAAGTAACAGATTCGAACAAGCGCCTTTCTGAAAAATACTTAATGTATGAAAACAGACTTGACACAAAACGGCTAATACATGGGTAAAAACTGTAAATAAACATGATTCAAAATTAGCAGTTATAGGATAATTATATCTGCTGTATATACCGGCATCATTATATTGATAAATATACGTCAGCAAAAATATCTGACGCTAAAAGCCATTTTATCGTTAAAATATCCATTACACCCGTCACGGGGAACGAACTCATTCATGAAATATCGCTACATCATCAGAATCGCGGCAGGCATAATTCTCATTATGGCTACGGTGTTTATCCATAATGCCATCGCTATTTATCAGTTCAGTCAGCAAAACCAGACGCGCGTAGCTGACTGCGCGATTGTCGCAGGAGCAGGCGTTAGCGGAAAAACGCCTTCTCCCGTTTTTCAGGCCAGACTGGATCATGCCATCTGGCTTTACCAACAACACATTGTCCGCGCGTTGGTATTAACCGGCGGCTACGGCGCTGGCGCAACGGTTTCCGACGCGGCGATAGCCCGTCAATACGTTCTGGAAAAAGGCATTCCGGCTAAGGCGATTTTTATTGAAGAGCGCTCTACCGTGACGCGCGAAAATATTCGTTACGCAAAACAGATACTGCGACAACAACAATGGCGCACAGCGTTACTGGTCAGCGATCCGCTGCATATGCTGCGTCTGAAAACTATCGCTCAGGATAATGGTATCGATAGCCGCTCATCACCCACGCGATCCACCCGCTATAAATCCTGGTGGGCGCAAACCCGCTTCTTACTGCGAGAAACTTTTTATTACAGCGGATATCGGCTTTTACGTTATATGCCTGTACAAAATAACAGTATTACCCCCTAAAACAGGTTATAATTAGCGTGAATTTTTTAGACAGGTAATCATCGTGGCGCAGGCAGGTTTCATTTTAACCCGGCACTGGCGGGATACGCCGCAAGGAACGGAGGTCTCTTTCTGGCTGGCGACAGACAACGGCCCTGTGCAGGCGACGCTGGCGCCGCAAGAGTCCGTGGCGTTTATTCCGACCAGCCAGACCTCCCGCGCCGCCTCGCTGCTACAGGCGGAAAAAGACTATCGCCTGACGCCGCTCCAGCTGCGAGACTTTCATCGTCAGCCGGTCTCCGGTCTGTATTGCCGTACTCACCGCCAGCTTATGCGGATGGAGAAACTGCTGCGCGAAAACGGCGTCACCGTTTATGAAGCGGATGTCCGCCCGCCGGAACGTTACCTGATGGAACGTTTTATTACGTCGCCCGTTTGGGTAGACGGCGAGATGCGCAACGGCGTTATCCGCAATGCGCGTCTTAAACCCCACCCCGACTATCGACCGCCGCTAAAATGGGTCTCGCTGGATATCGAAACCACGCGACACGGCGAACTGTATTGCATTGGTCTGGAAGGCTGCGGCCAGCGTACCGTTTATATGCTGGGCCCGGCGAATGGCGATGACCGCCAACTGGACTTCGAGCTTGTGTATGTCGCCAGCCGCCCGCAGCTGCTGGAAAAACTCAACGCCTGGTTTGCCGAACATGATCCTGACGTCATCATCGGCTGGAACGTGGTGCAGTTCGACCTGCGTATGCTGCAAAAACATGCCGAACGCTACCGTATCCCTTTACGGCTGGGGCGAGACAATAGCGAACTGGAGTGGCGCGAACATGGCTTCAAAAACGGCGTTTTTTTCGCCCAGGCCAGAGGGCGAGTCATTATCGATGGTATCGACGCGCTTAAATCCGCGTTCTGGAATTTTTCGTCTTTTTCGCTGGAAGCCGTCTCGCAGGAACTGCTCGGCGAAGGAAAATCCATTGATAATCCCTGGGATCGTATGGATGAGATCGATCGCCGCTTTGCCCAGGATAAACCCGCCCTCGCCACCTACAACCTGAAAGACTGCGAGCTGGTCACGCGCATTTTCCATAAAACCGAGATCATGCCGTTTTTGCTGGAACGCGCGACGATCAACGGCCTGCCGGTCGATCGCCACGGCGGTTCGGTCGCCGCATTCGGGCATCTTTACTTTCCGCGAATGCACCGCGCCGGCTATGTCGCGCCCAATCTCGGCGAAGTGCCGCCGCTGGCAAGTCCCGGCGGCTACGTAATGGATTCACAACCCGGATTATACGATTCAGTACTGGTGCTGGATTATAAAAGCCTGTACCCGTCGATTATCCGCACGTTTTTGATTGATCCCGTCGGGCTGGTCGAAGGCATGGCGCAGCCGGATCCGGAACACAGTACCGAAGGTTTCCTTGACGCCTGGTTTTCACGAGAAAAGCACTGCCTGCCGGAAATTGTTAGCCAAATCTGGCACGGGCGCGATGAAGCCAAACGTCAGGGCAATAAACCGCTCTCGCAGGCGCTTAAAATCATTATGAACGCCTTTTATGGCGTACTCGGCACCACGGCCTGTCGCTTTTTCGATCCCCGTCTGGCGTCGTCAATCACCATGCGCGGTCATGCGATTATGCGCCAGACCAAAGCGCTGATTGAGGCGCAGGGTTATGACGTGATTTATGGCGATACCGATTCCACTTTCGTCTGGCTCCGGCGCGCGCATTCAGAAGCCGATGCGGCGGAAATCGGGCACAGGCTGGTGCGTCACGTGAACGAATGGTGGGCGCAGACGTTACAACAGCAAAATTTGACCAGCGCGCTGGAGCTGGAGTTTGAAACCCACTTTTGCCGTTTTCTGATGCCGACCATCCGCGGCGCGGATACTGGCAGTAAAAAACGCTACGCGGGCCTGATTCAGGAAGGCGACAGCCAGCGCATGGTATTTAAAGGTCTGGAAACGGTGCGGACCGACTGGACGCCGCTGGCGCAGCGCTTTCAACAGGAGCTGTATCTGCGCGTTTTTCGCAATGAACCTTATCAAGACTATGTGCGCGAGACTATCGATAAACTGATGGCGGGCGAACTGGACGCGCAGCTGGTTTATCGTAAGCGTCTGCGTCGCCCTTTACATGAGTACCAACGTAACGTTCCGCCGCACGTTCGCGCCGCCCGGCTGGCGGATGAACAAAACCTGAAGCAGGGTCGTCCGACGCAGTATCAGAATCGCGGCGCCATAAAATATGTCTGGACTGTTAACGGCCCCGAGCCCGTGGATTACCAGCAGTCGCCGCTGGATTACGAACACTATCTTACCCGCCAGCTACAACCCGTGGCGGAAGGAATTCTTCCCTTCGTTGAAGATAATTTTGCTACACTACTGACCGGGCAACTGGGGCTATTTTGACGCGTGACGAAAGCGCCGCCTTCCAGTACCATAGCGCCCTTTCCATTCCTGGACCTAATTAACGCCACTACCACATTAGCCTGGTAGCGGGGTCGTATACTCGCAATTATCCAGTGCTGTCGCCTGGGAATGGCGAGTAATGCCTGCAATTAAAGATATAGAGCCGAACACATATGCCTTTTACACTTGGTCAACGCTGGATCAGCGATACAGAAAGCGAGCTGGGACTTGGAACCGTTGTTGCGATGGATGCGCGAACCGTCACCTTACTTTTCCCGTCCACGGGGGAAAACCGCCTGTATGCGCGCAGTGATTCTCCCGTGACCCGCGTCATGTTCAACCCTGGCGATACGATTACAAGCCATGAAGGCTGGCAGCTACATATCGATGAAGTAAAAGAAGAAAATGGCCTGCTTGTTTATGTCGGCACCCGCCTGGATACCGAAGAGACCAATGTGACGTTGCGCGAGGTTCTGCTCGACAGCAAGTTGGTTTTCAGTAAGCCCCAGGATCGTCTGTTCGCCGGTCAAATTGATCGAATGGATCGGTTCGCGCTGCGCTATCGCGCCCGTAAATTTCAGAGCGAGCAGTACCGGATGCCGTACAGCGGCCTGCGCGGTCAGCGGACCAACCTGATCCCGCATCAGCTTAATATCGCTCATGATGTGGGTCGTCGCCACGCGCCACGCGTACTGCTGGCGGATGAAGTGGGCTTAGGTAAAACCATTGAAGCCGGGATGATTCTGCATCAACAGTTATTATCCGGCGCGGCGGAACGCGTATTGATCATTGTTCCGGAAACCCTGCAACACCAGTGGCTGGTAGAAATGCTGCGCCGTTTCAACCTGCGCTTCGCGCTGTTCGATGACGAACGCTATACCGAAGCGCAGCACGACGCGTATAACCCGTTTGAAACCGAACAACTGGTGATCTGCTCGCTGGATTTCGCCCGCCGTAATAAGCAGCGTCTGGAACATTTGTGCGACGCCGAGTGGGATCTGCTGGTGGTCGACGAAGCGCATCATCTGGTGTGGAGTACCGATGCGCCGAGTCGTGAATATATGGCCATCGAACAGTTAGCTGAACGCGTGCCGGGCGTGCTGCTGCTGACCGCCACGCCAGAACAGCTGGGGATGGAAAGCCATTTCGCCCGTCTGCGCCTGCTCGATCCGAACCGTTTCCACGATTTCGAACAGTTTGTCGAAGAACAGAAAAACTACCGTCCTGTCGCCGATGCGGTGGCCATGCTGCTGGCGGGCAATAAACTCAGCAACGACGAACTGAACAGGCTGGGCGATCTGATCGGCGAACAGGATATTGAACCGCTGTTGCAGGCCGCTAATAGCGATCGCGACGACGCGCAGGCCGCCCGTGATGAGCTGGTGTCGATGCTGATGGATCGCCACGGCACCAGCCGCGTTCTGTTCCGCAACACCCGTAACGGCGTCAAGGGGTTCCCGAAACGTGAACTGCATACGGTAAAACTGCCGCTGCCGACCCAGTATCAGACCGCCATTAAGGTCTCCGGCATTATGGGCGCGCGTAAAAGCGCGGAAGATCGCGCCCGCGATATGCTCTATCCGGAACAAATTTATCAGGAGTTCGAAGGCGATACTGGCACCTGGTGGAACTTCGACCCACGCGTTGAGTGGCTAATGGGCTATCTGACCAGCCATCGTTCGCAAAAAGTGCTGGTGATCTGCGCCAAAGCGACCACCGCGTTACAGCTGGAGCAGGTGCTGCGCGAACGCGAAGGCATCCGCGCCGCCGTGTTCCATGAGGGCATGTCGATTATCGAACGCGACCGCGCCGCCGCCTGGTTCGCCGAAGAAGATACCGGCGCGCAGGTGCTGTTATGTTCCGAAATCGGCTCCGAAGGACGTAACTTCCAGTTTGCCAGCAATCTGGTGATGTTCGACTTGCCGTTTAACCCGGATCTGCTGGAACAGCGTATTGGTCGTCTGGATCGCATCGGCCAGGCGCATGATATCCAGATCCACGTCCCGTACCTGGAAAAAACCGCCCAGTCGGTGCTGGTTCGCTGGTATCACGAAGGGCTGGACGCCTTTGAGCACACCTGTCCAACCGGCCGCGCGATTTATGATTCAGCCTACGCCAGTCTGATTAACTATCTGGCCGCGCCTGAAGAAACCGACGGGTTTGACGATCTGATCAAATCCTGCCGCGAGCAACATGAAGCGCTAAAAGCCCAGTTAGAACAGGGCCGCGACCGCCTGCTGGAGATCCACTCCAACGGTGGTGAAAAAGCCCAACAGCTTGCACAAAGCATTGAAGAACAGGACGACGACACCAACCTGATCGCGTTCGCCATGAACCTGTTCGATATCGTCGGCATTAACCAGGACGATCGCGGCGACAACCTGATCGTGCTGACGCCGTCCGACCACATGTTGGTGCCGGATTTCCCCGGCCTGCCGGAAGACGGCTGTACTATCACGTTTGAACGTGACGTAGCCCTGTCTCGCGAAGATGCGCAGTTTATTACCTGGGAACATCCGCTCATCCGTAACGGACTGGATCTGATCCTCTCCGGCGATACCGGCAGCAGCACCATTTCGCTGTTGAAAAATAAAGCGCTGCCAGTCGGCACGCTGCTGGTCGAACTGGTTTACGTCGTGGAAGCGCAGGCGCCGAAACAGCTACAACTGAACCGCTTCCTGCCGCCGACGCCGGTACGTATGCTGTTAGATAAAAACGGCAACAATCTGGCCGCCCAGGTCGAGTTTGAAACCTTCAACCGCCAGCTCAGCGCCGTGAATCGCCACACCGGCAGCAAACTGGTGAACGCCGTGCAACAGGACGTCCACGCCATTTTGCAACTGGGCGAGACGCAGATTGAAAAGTCCGCCAGAGCGCTGATTGATAACGCGCGTCGCGAGGCGGATGAAAAACTGTCCGGGGAACTGTCGCGTCTGGAAGCGCTGCGCGCCGTCAACCCGAACATTCGCGACGACGAACTTGCCGCTATTGACAGCAACCGTCAGCAGGTACTGGAAAGCCTGAATCAGGCAGGCTGGCGTCTGGACGCGCTGCGTCTTATCGTCGTCACGCACCAATAACGGAGCCGTACATGGGGATGGAAAACTACAATCCGCCGCAGGAACCCTGGCTGGTTATCCTGTATCAGGATGAGCACATTATGGTGGTCAATAAGCCCAGCGGCCTGTTGTCCGTGCCGGGGCGTCTGGAAGCGCACAAAGACAGCATTATGACGCGTATCCAGCGCGACTACCCGCAGGCAGAGTCGGTGCATCGTCTGGATATGGCCACCAGCGGCGTGATTGTAGTGGCGCTGACCAAAGCCGCGGAACGGGAGCTAAAACGCCAGTTCCGCGAACGGGAGCCGAAAAAGCAGTATGTGGCGCGCGTATGGGGGCATCCCTCCCCGGCGGAAGGACTGGTTGACTTACCGCTCATCTGCGACTGGCCGAACCGGCCAAAGCAGAAAGTGTGTTATGAAACCGGCAAACCGGCGCAAACGGAATATAACGTGGTGGAGTTTGCGGCGGATAATACCGCCCGCGTGGTGCTCAAGCCGATCACCGGACGTTCGCATCAGCTTCGTGTGCATATGCTGGCGTTAGGCCACCCGATTTTAGGCGATCGGTTTTACGCCTCGCCGGAAGCGTTGTCACTGGCGCCGCGTTTGCAGTTACACGCCGAAATGCTGACCATTACCCATCCCGCTTACGGCACCAACATGACGTTTAAAGTCCCGGCAGATTTTTAAATTCAGAGCCAATTTATGCCGGGGCGCTTCGCTTGCCCGGCCTACATTCATTAACGTAGGCCGGATAAGGCGCTAGCCGCATCCGGCAATTCAATCACTTGAAGCCTTTCTGTTCTTTGATTAGCTCATACGCTTTCTGAATTTCCTGCGCTTTTTGCTTCGCCATTTCCATCATTTCCGGCGGTAAACCTTTCGCGACCAGTTTGTCCGGATGATGCTCGCTCATCAGTTTGCGATAAGCGCGTTTAATGGTGGTTGCATCGTCGGTGGTTTTAACCCCCAGCACATTACAGGCATCTTCCAGCGTCGGGCCGCGCTGCGCCTGCTGCCAGCCGCCGCCGGACTGTTGATGATAACCGCCGCCAAACTGCGCGCCGCCCTGCATCATGCGCAGAAACTGATCGAACTGTACGCGGGAAATACCTAGCTCTTCCGCAATCACATACAGCACTTCCCGCTCATTAGGGTGTAGCGAGCCATCGGCAAACGCCGCCTGGATCTGAATTTCCAGAAACATCCGGATCAGATCAAAACGCCCGAAGCAGACGCTACGAAACTGCCGCATCTTTTCACGTAATGGGTAATTATCCGCTTTTCCGACCCGAAAGGCGTTCTGCGCGGCAGTACGTGAATCGCCGTGTAAATTCATACGATCCATCAACTGACTGGCGATATGAATATCCGCTTCCGTCACCCGTCCTTTTGATTTGGTTAAGTGGCCCATCACCTCAAAGGTGGTGGCAAAAAACAGCGCCTGCCGTTCCCGCTGGTTGGCAAACCACGCCATTTTTCGGCTGCGGGCTTTGTCGAACATATGGCCCACCAGCAGACCCAGGACCACGCCCCAAAAGCCGCCGCCCATCATCAGGGCTACGGCGACGCCAATTATCTTTCCCCAGTACTGCATAGACTCCCCAAAACGTTACGCTATCGGTGAGGCTATCTCCCACAAAATAAGGTGCTTTTCTGCGAATGAAGGCTACGGTCAATTGTGGGACATCGCCTATAATTTGCATTATCATACCTGTCATTCAATGCCGTGCCTAACACCACAGACGCTAAACGGCAGGATTAACACTGGCGCAGCGAAGATGAGTAAGTTAGGCTGTGACCGTTTGTCACGCGCAACGCTACCGATGATGGAACAATAAATACAACGTATGAAAAAACGTATTCCCACTCTTCTGGCCACCATGATCGCCAGCGCCCTTTATAGTCATCAGGGGCTGGCAGCCGATCTCGCCTCACAGTGTATGTTGGGCGTGCCGAGCTACGATCGTCCTCTGGTAAAAGGCGATACCAACGATCTGCCGGTTACTATCAATGCCGATAACGCTAAAGGTAACTACCCGGACGATGCCGTTTTTACCGGCAACGTGGACATTATGCAGGGGAATAGCCGCCTGCAAGCGGATGAAGTGCAGCTTCATCAGAAGCAGGCGGAAGGTCAGCCGGAACCTGTACGCACCGTCGATGCGCTGGGTAATGTGCATTATGATGATAATCAGGTCATCCTTAAAGGGCCGAAGGGCTGGGCGAACCTGAACACCAAAGACACGAACGTCTGGGAAGGCGATTACCAGATGGTGGGCCGTCAGGGGCGCGGTAAAGCCGATCTCATGAAGCAGCGCGGCGAAAACCGTTATACCATTCTGGAAAACGGCAGCTTTACCTCCTGTCTGCCTGGCTCCGATACCTGGAGCGTGGTGGGGAGTGAAGTCATCCATGACCGTGAAGAACAGGTTGCGGAGATCTGGAACGCCCGGTTTAAAGTAGGTCCGGTTCCGATCTTTTATAGCCCCTATTTACAGCTACCCGTCGGTGACAAACGTCGCTCAGGTTTCCTGATCCCGAACGCGAAATACACGACCAAGAACTATTTCGAGTTCTACTTACCGTATTACTGGAACATCGCGCCCAATATGGACGCCACCATCACCCCGCACTATATGCACCGCCGCGGCAATATTATGTGGGAGAACGAATTCCGTTATCTCACGCAGGCAGGCGCCGGGTTGATGGAATTAGATTATCTGCCTTCTGATAAAGTCTACGAGGACGATCATCCCAAAGAGGGCGATAAGCACCGCTGGTTATTCTACTGGCAGCACTCAGGCGTGATGGATCAGGTGTGGCGTTTTAACGTCGATTACACCAAAGTCAGCGACTCCAGCTACTTTAACGATTTCGACAGTAAGTACGGTTCCAGTACCGACGGTTACGCAACGCAGAAATTCAGCGTCGGCTACGCCGTACAAAACTTTGACGCTACGGTGTCGACCAAACAATTCCAGGTCTTTAACGATCAAAACACCAGCAGCTATTCAGCGGAGCCGCAGTTAGACGTTAACTACTACCATAACGATCTCGGCCCGTTTGATACCCGGATTTACGGCCAGGCGGTGCACTTTGTTAACACCAAAGACAATATGCCGGAAGCAACCCGCGTCCACCTGGAGCCAACCATCAATTTGCCGCTCTCCAACCGCTGGGGCAGCCTGAACACCGAAGCGAAGCTGATGGCGACGCACTATCAGCAAACGAATCTGGACAGCTATAACAGCGATCCAAACAATAAAAATAAGCTGGAAGATTCGGTTAACCGCGTCATGCCGCAGTTTAAAGTCGACGGTAAGCTCATCTTCGAACGCGATATGGCGATGCTGGCGCCGGGGTATACCCAGACGCTGGAACCACGCGTGCAGTACCTGTATGTGCCGTACCGCGACCAGAGCGGCATCTATAACTACGATTCTTCTTTGCTGCAATCCGACTATAACGGCCTGTTCCGCGACCGCACTTATGGCGGTCTCGACCGTATTGCTTCCGCCAACCAGGTCACGACCGGCGTCACAACACGCATTTATGATGATGCCGCCGTTGAACGTTTTAACGTTTCTGTTGGTCAAATCTACTATTTCACGGAGTCTCGCACCGGCGATGACAACATTAAATGGGAGAATGACGACAAAACCGGTTCGCTGGTTTGGGCAGGCGACACTTACTGGCGTATTTCAGAACGCTGGGGGCTGCGTAGCGGAGTGCAGTACGATACCCGTCTGGATAGCGTCGCTACCAGCAGCAGCAGCCTCGAATACCGTCGGGATCAGGATCGTCTGGTACAGTTGAACTACCGCTATGCCAGCCCGGAATATATTCAGGCTACGTCGCCTTCGTATTATTCCACGGCAGAGCAGTATAAAAACGGCATCAACCAGGTGGGCGCGGTGGCAAGTTGGCCGATTGCCGATCGCTGGTCGATTGTCGGCGCGTACTACTTCGATACCAATTCGAGCAAACCTGCAGACCAGATGCTCGGCTTGCAGTACAACTCTTGCTGCTATGCGATCCGCGTCGGATACGAACGTAAGCTGAACGGTTGGGATAACGATAAACAACACGCGATTTATGATAACGCGATTGGCTTCAACATTGAGCTGCGCGGTTTGAGCTCTAACTACGGCCTCGGCACGCAAGAAATGTTGCGTTCGAACATTCTGCCGTACCAAAGCTCTATGTAATCTGATTGATTTACAACGTAATCCGCATTGCGGTTAATTGAAATGGAAAAAGTATGAAGAACTGGAAAACGCTGCTTCTCGGTATCGCCATGATCGCGAATACCAGTTTCGCTGCCCCCCAGGTAGTCGATAAAGTCGCAGCCGTCGTCAATAATGGCGTCGTGCTGGAAAGCGACGTTGATGGCTTAATGCAATCAGTCAAACTCAACGCGGGTCAGGCAGGTCAGCAGCTTCCGGACGACGCCACGCTGCGTCACCAGATCCTGGAACGTTTGATTATGGATCAAATTATCCTGCAGATGGGTCAGAAGATGGGGGTGAAGATCACGGATGAGCAGTTGGATCAGGCCATCGCCAACATCGCCAAACAAAACAATATGACGATGGATCAGATGCGCAGCCGTCTGGCTTACGATGGGCTGAACTATTCAACCTACCGTAACCAGATTCGTAAAGAGATGATTATCTCTGAAGTGCGCAACAACGAGGTTCGTCGCCGTATCACCGTTTTGCCGCAAGAAGTTGACGCGCTGGCAAAACAGATTGGCACCCAAAACGACGCCAGCACCGAGCTGAACCTGAGCCATATCCTGATTGCTCTGCCGGAAAACCCAACCTCCGAGCAGGTTAACGACGCACAGCGCCAGGCGGAAAGCATTGTTGAAGAAGCGCGTAACGGCGCAGATTTCGGCAAACTGGCGATTACCTACTCTGCCGACCAGCAGGCGTTAAAAGGCGGTCAGATGGGCTGGGGCCGTATCCAGGAGCTGCCGGGGATTTTCGCCCAGGCGCTGAGCACCGCGAAGAAAGGCGACATTGTCGGCCCGATTCGCTCCGGCGTCGGTTTCCACATTCTGAAAGTAAACGACCTGCGCGGTCAGAGCCAGAGTATCTCCGTGACCGAAGTTCACGCTCGTCATATTCTGCTTAAGCCGTCGCCGATCATGAACGATCAGCAGGCGCGCCTGAAGCTGGAAGAAATCGCGGCTGACATTAAGAGTGGTAAAACCACATTTGCCGCTGCGGCGAAAGAGTACTCTCAGGACCCGGGCTCCGCTAACCAGGGCGGTGATTTGGGTTGGGCTACGCCAGATATTTTCGATCCGGCGTTCCGCGACGCGCTGACGAAGCTGCATAAAGGCCAAATAAGCGCGCCGGTACACTCCTCTTTCGGCTGGCATCTGATCGAATTGCTGGATACGCGTAAGGTAGACAAAACCGATGCGGCGCAGAAAGATCGCGCTTATCGTATGCTGATGAACCGTAAGTTCTCAGAAGAAGCGGCGACCTGGATGCAAGAACAGCGCGCCAGCGCTTACGTTAAGATTTTGAGTAACTAATGAGCAGTGCGCAACGCGTTGTTATCACTCCCGGCGAACCCGCCGGGATTGGCCCCGATCTTGTCGTCCAACTGGCGCAACGCGCGTGGCCGATTGAACTGGTCGTCTGTGCGGACGGCGCGCTCCTGACGGAGCGGGCCGCCATGCTCGGCCTGCCCCTCTCGCTTCTCCCTTACTCGCCTGATGTCCCCGCTGCGCCGCAGCCCGCGGGAACGCTGACCCTATTGCCGGTCTCGCTGCGCGCGCCTGCCATCCCCGGTCAGTTGACGGTAGAAAATGGCCCCTACGTGGTAGAGACGCTGGCGCGAGCGTGTGATGGCTGTCTGAACGGTGAATTTGCCGCGCTGATCACAGGCCCCGTGCACAAAGGCGTTATTAACGACGCAGGCATTCCGTTTACCGGTCATACCGAGTTTTTCGAAGAGCGTTCGCAGGCGAAAAAAGTCGTGATGATGCTGGCAACCGAAGAACTTCGCGTGGCGCTGGCGACCACGCATCTGCCGCTACGGGCGATTGCAGACGCCATCACCCCTGCGCTTTTGCACGAAGTGATTGCTATTTTGCATCACGATTTGCGGACCAAATTTGGTATTGCCGAACCGCGCATTCTTGTCTGTGGCCTGAATCCGCACGCGGGCGAAGGCGGTCATATGGGCACGGAAGAGATAGACACCATCATTCCGGTGCTCGACGAGCTGCGGGCGCAGGGGATGAAACTCAACGGGCCGCTACCTGCTGATACGCTGTTTCAGCCCAAATATCTCGATAATGCCGACGCGGTGCTGGCAATGTACCACGATCAGGGCCTGCCCGTGCTAAAATACCAGGGATTCGGTCGGGGAGTGAATATTACGCTCGGCCTACCTTTTATTCGAACCTCCGTTGACCACGGCACCGCGCTTGAACTGGCGGGCCGTGGAAAAGCGGATGTCGGCAGTTTTATTACGGCGCTTAATCTCGCCATCAAAATGATTGTTAATACCCAATGAATAATCGAGTCCATCAGGGCCATTTAGCCCGTAAACGCTTCGGGCAAAACTTTCTCAACGATCGGTTTGTGATCGACAGTATTGTTTCTGCTATTAATCCGCAAAAAGGCCAAGCGATGGTTGAAATCGGCCCCGGTCTGGCGGCGCTGACGGAGCCGGTCGGCGAACGACTGGATAAGCTCACGGTCATTGAACTTGACCGCGATCTGGCGGCGCGTTTGCAAACCCATCCGTTTTTAGGGCCGAAGCTGACTATTTATCAGCAGGACGCCATGACCATGAACTTTGGCGAACTGTCTGCGCAGTTGGGCCAACCGCTGCGTGTGTTCGGCAATCTGCCCTATAATATCTCCACCCCGCTGATGTTCCATCTCTTTAGCTATACTGATGCCATTGCCGACATGCACTTTATGTTGCAAAAAGAAGTGGTAAATCGTCTGGTTGCAGGGCCGAACAGCAAAGCGTATGGTCGTTTAAGCGTGATGGCGCAATATTACTGTCAGGTGATCCCGGTGCTTGAAGTGCCGCCATCCGCCTTCACGCCGCCGCCCAAAGTGGACTCCGCCGTGGTGCGTCTGGTTCCACACGCAACGATGCCTTACCCGGTTAAAGATATTCGCGTGTTGAGCCGTATTACCACCGAGGCCTTTAACCAGCGCCGTAAAACGATCCGTAATAGTCTCGGCAATCTTTTTAGCGTTGAGACGTTGACGGAAATGGGTATTGACCCGGCAATGCGCGCGGAAAATATCTCTGTCGCGCAGTACTGCCAGATGGCCAACTATCTGTCGGAAAACGCGCCTTTGAAGGAGAGTTAAACATGATCAATTCGCCCAGAGTGTGTATTCAGGTGCAAAGCGTCTACATTGAGGCGCAATCCTCACCTGACGATGAACGTTACGTTTTTGCCTATACCGTAACCATCCGCAATCTGGGCCGGGCGCCAGTGCAGCTATTGGGCCGCTACTGGCTGATTACCAATGGTCATGGCCGTGAAACCGAAGTCCAGGGCGAAGGTGTGGTTGGCGTCCAGCCGCGCATTGCGCCTGGCGAAGAGTATCAGTACACCAGCGGCGCGGTAATTGAAACGCCGCTGGGCACCATGCAGGGTCATTACGAAATGATCGATGAAAATGGCGACGCCTTTACCATCGACATTCCCGTGTTTCGACTCGCCGTCCCTACACTCATTCACTAAAATTATAACAATGGCAACTTATCTCATCGGCGACGTTCACGGTTGCTACGACGAACTGATCGCCTTATTACAGCAAGTGGAATTTACGCCAGATACAGACACTCTATGGCTGACTGGCGATTTGGTCGCCCGCGGTCCCGGTTCGCTGGACGTGTTACGCTACGTCAAATCACTTGGCAATAGCGTGCGTTTGGTGCTGGGGAATCACGATTTACACCTGTTGGCCGTATTCGCCGGGATTAGCCGCAACAAACCTAAAGACCGGCTGACCCCGCTTCTTGAAGCGCCGGACGCCGATGAGCTGTTGAATTGGTTACGCCGTCAGCCGCTGTTGCAGGTAGATGAAGAGAAAAAGCTGGTCATGGCGCATGCGGGTATTACCCCGCAGTGGGATTTGCAGACGGCAAAAGAGTGCGCCCGCGATGTTGAAGCGGTGCTGTCGAGCGACTCGTATCCGTTTTTCCTCGACGCGATGTATGGCGATATGCCGAATAACTGGTCGCCGGAGTTAAGCGGTCTGGCGCGGCTACGCTTTATTACTAATGCCTTTACCCGTATGCGTTACTGCTTTCCTAACGGTCAACTGGATATGTACAGCAAAGCGTCGCCGGAAAATGCCCCTGCGCCGCTGAAGCCGTGGTTCGCCATTCCGGGGCCGGTGAGCGAGGCTTACAGTATTGCGTTCGGGCACTGGGCGTCGCTGGAAGGGAAAGGGACGCCGGAAGGTATTTACGCGCTGGATACCGGCTGCTGCTGGGGCGGGGAGTTGACCTGTTTACGCTGGGAAGATAAACAGTATTTTGTGCAGCCGTCAAACCGCCAGATGGATATGGGCGAAGGCGAAGCGGTCAACGCCTGATAGATTTATGCCTGATGGCGCTACGCTTATCAGGCCTACATCCGGCTACATCTGGCTCAAGAGTAGGCCGGATAAGGCGTTTCGCCGCCATCCGGCACTACAGCGTTAACGACGTTCCAGAATCTCGAAACAATAGCTGTGAGAATTCTGCGCGTCGGCATCGTGAAACTCACTGAATACCGATTCCCAGTCATCCGGTTCATAATCCGGAAAATGGGTATCGCCTTCGACTTCCGCATCAATATGCGTCAGATAAAGCTTCTGCGCCTTTGGCAGGAACTGCTCGTACACGCGCCCGCCGCCAATGACCATAATTTCCGGCGCATCGCCGCAAGCGGCAATCGCCTCATCGACAGACTTCACCCACTGCACGCGATCGTCGGTGCCTGGCTGGCTGCTGATAACAATATTTTTACGTCCCGGTAAGGGGCGTCCGATGGACTCCCAGGTGTGACGTCCCATGACGACAGGTTTATTTAACGTGTTACGTTTAAACCAGGCGAGATCGGCAGGCAGGTTCCACGGCATGGCGTTTTCCATACCGATGACGCGATCCACCGCTAACGCCGCAATCAGACTGATCATTAATTATTTCCTGATACAAAAAAAATTGCCGCCACTATACGTAAAGCGCAATCTTTCGTCGACTGACGAAAAGAGGATGAGCACGAAAATTTTTCGTTCTGCTGGCGACGCCACTCATTTGATGTGGAGCGCCAGCATTACAGTAGTTCAAAAACAGCCAATTAGCAGTAAAGTTTGCAGAACATCACATTTTTTACTTTAGATTGACGGTTTGACCTCGGGTTCATCAGCGGCCTCCCCGGAATGTTTGCCCTCAGCCGTTCCCTGCCAGCCGTGGCGCTGAATCAACGACAGATGCTCCCGGTCCTCGGTAATAATTTCGCTCAACATCGCGCTGGTACGTTTATAGGCGGCGGCGCGAGATAACGGATCGTTTTCCCCTTTCGCCATCTCTTCCACCATCCGGGTATTAAAATGACGGAACAGATCCGCGCGCTCGCGGGCTTCATAACGCCCCAGCCCCAGCGCTTCCAGCGCCTGTCGCCCGCTTTTGAGCGCGCCTTCGAAGGTTTCACGTTCTGGCATCGCCACACCAGCCTGGCGCAGGCGAATGTAATGATCGACATCACGGGCGCGGGCGATAATCTGCAGATGCGGGAAATGCGACTTCACCAGTTCACTCAGTTGCAAATTGGTTTGCGGATCGTCAATGGCGTTAATCAATACCTCCGCCTTCGCCGCTCCGGCAGATTCCAGTAAATCCATACGCGTCGCATCGCCATAAAAAACCTTCATGCCGAATTTACGCAGCGTTTCGATATGATCGGGGTCGTGATCGAGCACCACCATCTTCACCCCGCTCGACAGCAGCAAACGCCCGGCTATCTGCCCAAATCGTCCAAACCCGGCCACAATAACCCGCGGTTGCTCTTCGTCGATTTCATCCGCCTCGCGCGCTTCCCCCGTCGCGGTCTTCTCCATGCGCGTCAGCAGCACCAGAAAAATCGGCGTTGCCGCCATCGACAGCGCGACCGCCAGCGTCAGCGCTTTTGCCCATTCCGGCTCAAGTACATCCGCCATTTGCGCCGCGCCAAAAACCACAAACGCAAACTCACTTCCCTGGCCTAATAAGACGGCAAACCAGCGACGCTGTTTTGCCGGTACGCCCAGCGGCCTCGCGACCAGCCACAGCATGACGATTTTGATTGCCAGAAAACCGGCCAACAACAGCAGAATGCGCAGCGGATTCTCCACCAGCGTGCCGAAATCAATCGACATGCCGACGCCAATAAAGAACAGCCCCAGCAGCAGCCCCTTAAAGGGTTCAATATCGCTTTCCAGCGCATGACGATATTCCGAACTCGCCAGCAGAACGCCCGCCAGGAACGCGCCCATCGCCATTGACAGCCCAACCTCTTCCAGCAACAGGCCGAAACCAAACACCAGAAATAGCGCCACGGCGCTGAACACTTCCCGCAAACCAGAACGCGCGACAAAGCGCAGCGCCGGGCGCGTAACGTAGCGTCCCAGCAACACCACCAGCGCCAACGCGCCTGCGACTTTCAACGCCGATAGCGCAAACGCGCCAAGCGTGGTGGATGCGCCGCTGGCGGCCAGCAGCGGAATCATCGCCACCAGCGGGATCGCCGCGATATCCTGGAACAAGAGCACTGCAAATGCGCTACGCCCTACTTGTGAAACGGTCAGGTTACGCTCATTCATTGCCTGCATGGCGATAGCCGTGGACGAAAGCGCCAGCGTCATGCCAATCAGTTCCGCCACCTGCCAACGCAGGCCAAGAAACATACAGAACAGACCAATCAGTCCGCCGCAGACCACCATCTGTAACGCGCCGCCGCCAAATACCGAGGCGCGCAGCTTCCATAACCGTTGCGGGTCCAGTTCAAGCCCAATAACAAACAACATCAGCACGACGCCGATTTCCGCAAAATGCAGAATAGATTCGGCGTCCGTTACCAGCCGTAGCCCCCAGGGGCCGATAATGCAACCCGCAATCAGATACCCCAGCACCGATCCTAAGCCCAAACGTACCGCAATCGGCACAATCAACGCCGCCGAACCAAGATAGATCAGCGCCTGCAGTAGAGTATGGCTATCCATGATTCACCTCCTGCCATGCCAGTAAACGCTGTTTATACTGACGCGCCTGCGCCTGTAAGGTGTCGTCATCGCAAATGAACGTGCAGTGCATGGAAAACGGCGGCAGCCATTTGAGGCCGCAATAGAGCGCCGTCGCCTGTAGCGGCTGAGAAAGGACGTCAAATCCCGGATGTGAACCGATAGTAAAATGGTTTTCACCACCGCCGGTCGTTACCGCCCACAGCAGATGTTTACCGTGCAATGCCGTACCGCCATGACCGTAAGCCCAGCCGTGGGTGAGGACTTTATCCATCCATAATTTGAGTAAAGGAGGGACGCTATACCACTGCATCGGATGCTGCCAGACGATAAGACTCGCGCGCGACAGCGCCTCCTGTTCGGCGGCAACGTCAATATTGAAATCGGGATAGAGGTGATAAAGCGAACGTATTTCGACGTTTTCCAGCGTCCCTGCCTGTTCAAGCATCTGCTTATTCGCATGAGAATGATGCGGATACGGATGCGCATAAATAATGAGGATCATGATTAGCCTGTGATGATCTGTTTTTTATCACAAAGTGTAGTGACAAATTCGCCAGGCTAATAGTGAATATTATTGAGCGGCTAACCAGAAAAAATTTAATTAATTATCCAGCTCGCTCATATTTTTCAGCTGATCGCGGTTAATCTGTTCGGTTTTCCCGGTGGCGGCGTTTTTGTAAGACACCATACCGGTATCGTTATCGACCTCGGGTTTCCCGTCGGTGACAATAGTTTTGCCATCCGTGGTTTCAACCGCCTGGTTAGAAGAGCATCCTGCGACGGTGAATAGTGTTGCTGCGGTAAACAGTGCGGTCATAAGACGTTTTTGCATGGTGTTCTCCCTGCTTTTCAGTTGTTTTAGCATGTGACTGTTAACTGTAGCGTTATTGGCGAAAAGCAGGGAGAAATGCAGAACACTCTTAATGAGGGTTATCCGATGGCGTTCCGCGCAAAGTCATGTTTCCGGTCTGTGTTAGCGTCAAGCCGCGAGTTTCCGGGGCAAACATCACCGATACGCCAAGCCCGACTAACGAAATCAACGCGCCAATCAGCATGACGTTATTAATACCGTAACGAGTAATAAAAATCGGTAATGCCCAGGTGGAGACAATGGTTCCGATGCGGCTTAACGACATGATAACCCCCACGGCCGAAGCGCGAATATCCGTCGGGAAGAGTTCATTAGGATAAAGCCATTGCAGTATGCCCGGTCCGCCGGAAAAGAAGGCGTATACCGCAAACGCCACCACGACCAGTATGATGCCCAGATTTGACACCAGCCCCAGCAGCGCCAGCGCGATAGTCATCATGGCGAAGCTGCCAATAAGCAGAGGGCGACGGCCAATACTGTTTAGCCAGAACATCGCCGGTATACAGCCCAGCATAAAAAAGAGGCTAATCACCACATTGCCGAGCGCCGCGTTGCGCCCCTGCTCCCAGCCGAGTAACCCGACGATCTGCGGCCCAAAGGTATAGATAGCGAACATCGGGATTACCTGACAGGTCCAGATAGCCGCAACGAACAGTACAAACGGAAAATGACGGCGGTTAAACAACTGCAGGAAGCGGGTCTCCTGCGGCGGCTCATCGTCAAAGCAGACCGGTTCGCCGAACAGTTTGATCATCATTTGTTCGCACTCTTTTACCCGTCCTTTTCGCAATAGCCAGCGTGGCGATTCCGGCAGGTCAAAGCGGCCAATCAAAATGATTAAGCACGGGATAAAGGCGCTGCCAAGCATCCAACGCCAGCCGCCTTCCATGTCATACAGCCAGTAGCCCACCAGGTTGGCGCAGGTCGCGCCGACGTACCACATCGCGGCGATAAAACCGATGGAGAACGCGCGCTGGCGGGTGTTGGAAAACTCCGTAATCATGGAAGTAGCGATAGGGTAATCCGCGCCGATAACAATGCCAATTAAAACGCGCATCACCAGTAATTCAAGCGGCGTGGAAACAAACATGGTCGCCACGGAGATAACGCCGATAGCGATAATATCAAGCAGGAACATTTTACGCCGCCCGACTTTATCGCAAATATAGCCAAACAACGAGGTGCCGATAAACAGTCCGGCAAGCGTAGCCGCGCCGAGCGCGCCAATCCATTCAGCATCAAGGTGCAATAGCGGCGTCAGTTGTTCCAGCGCCACGCCAATGATCACCAGCACGTAGCCATCAAGGAACGGGCCGCCGCTTCCCCACAGCATAATTCTGCGATGAATGGAGGAGAATTTAAGGTCATCAAAGTTCCTGGGCTGCTGCATGGTGATGTCCTGTTTCAACACGGGCAAAGCGCATCTGTAGGCCGGATAAGGCGTTTCCGCCGCCATCCGGCATTGGCGCCACATGATTGCCGGATGGCGACGCTACCGCATCTTATCCGGCCAACGGGGGCACAACTTCGTACTTATTAGCCGTAGCGGAACTCCACGCCAAACGTCCCGCGCGGGTATTCCCATTTTTCCAGCGCCGTATCAAGGCCGAGGATCCGGCACGTTCCGCACTCCAGGCACCCGGCGTAATCAAAACGAACGCTGCCGTCGTCCTGCTTTTTATACAGTCCCGCCGGGCAGGCCTTAATCAGCACCTCCAGCGCCTGTTTATCAGGATCGGTTTTGAGAATGATGTGCGGGCTGTCTTCATCCACATTGAACTTATTGACGCCCAGTTTGACGTCCACATTAACGGGAGATGTCATAATACGGTCACTCCTTTCAGGCCATCTTTCATCAGGTTGATGAAGCCCACTTTCTTCGCATGGCGCAGGATTTTTTTACGCATCGGCACCGGAGCGGAGCCATCCACGGTGAACAGGTCGTGCGCGATACTGACCGCCATTTCGGGATAAGCGGTAAACATGCGGGGATTATCAAGAAAAGCTGGCAGTTTCTGATACATACGCATATCGCGCATCGGACCTTCGTCCAGATGCTGACGGTATTCATCCAGCGACTGCTTGCTAAAATCGTCGCTCTTCATCGCCGAAAGCACCGTCTTCGCCGCCGCTTCGCCTGCGGATATGGCGAGATCCATACCCCGAATGGTAAAGCCGAGGTTCATACACATGCCGGCAGCGTCTCCGGCAATCAGCACGCCATCGCCCACCAGTTCAGGCTGCATATTCATTCCCGCCTCGGGTACAACGTGCGCGGCATATTCCACCAGCTTGCCACCGGCGATCAGCGGCGCAACTGCCGGATGCTGTTTGAAATCTTCCAGCATTTGCGGGACCGATTTTTTCGCGTCTTTCAGATGATGAAGACCGCAGACCAGCCCCAGGGAAAGGGTTGTTTCATTCGTATACAGGAAGCCACCGCCCATCAGACCATCGGTTGGCGCCCCGGCAAACAGACAGGCGGCACCTTCGTTGCCCTGTAACTGGAAACGATCTTCAATGACCGACTTCGGCAATTCGATCAGTTCCTTCACGCCGACAGCAACATGCGATGCCTCAACACGCTTTGCCATGCCCAGCTTTTCAGCCAGCAGAGAATTCACCCCGTCAGCGAGGATTACGACTTTGGCTTCCAGAATATCGCCATCGGCTTCCACGCCCACGACTCTGCCATCACGCTGAACAACGTTATCCACGCGAATACCGGTGATCAGTTGCGCCCCCGCCTCTTCGGCCTGCTCCATCAGCCAGGCGTCAAATTTACTGCGCAAAACGGAATAAGAAACCTGCGACGATGCGGCGTCCTCGCCGTTGCAATAATCCATCGTCATCGCCCCTTTGTCGGTCATAAAGGCGAGTTTTTCGTGGGTGATCATGCGTTCAATGGGGGCCTGATCCGCAAAGCCGGGAATGATGCGTTCCAGGCTATGTGCATACAAGCGCCCACCGGTGACATTCTTCGCGCCAGCAGAATTGCCACGCTCGATAACCAGCACCTGTGCACCTTCGCGAGCAAGCACCAGCGCCGCAACCGAACCGGCCAGACCTGCACCCACGATGATGGCATCAAAGATATCTTCGGACATACGTACTCCTGTCAGCGGCAAGATACCTTCGCATCCTGCCCGAAATGGTTTATCGCGCTAAGGCAGCCGTCAGCGCAGGCAGGATCTTCAGCGCATCGCCAACGATGCCAAAATCCGCATACTGGAAGATTGGCGCGTTTTTATCTTTGTTGATGGCGAAAATCGTCTGCGCGCCGTTGGCGCCGACCATGTGTTGGATCTGCCCGGAGATCCCCACTGCCAGATACAGTTCAGGTTTGAGCATCAGGTTGGAGATACCGACGTAGCGCTCGTGCTCCATCCACTTCTCGTTTTCCGCTACCGGGCGGGAACAGGCCAGCTCGGCGCCGATGGTCTGGCACAGCGCTTCGGCCAGCGAGATATTCTCTTTGCTGCCGATGCCGCGTCCCACGCTGACCACCAGACGCGCTTTGTCGAGGTCAACGCTGTTGCTCTGACGCGCCTGGGTTGCGGTGCGGGTCACGGCAGTGGCCGGAGCCTGCCACTGCACGGTATGCATCTCGCCGCTGCGAGAAGTGTCCGGGTCTTGTGCGTCAAACGTTCCGCTGCTGAGCGTGATCACGGCAAACGGCGAAGCGATGGTTTCTGCCCCTATCGCCAGACCGCCGTAGACCATATGTTTGACCGCCGCTTTTCCATCCTGCAGGGAGACTTCGCTGGCGTCGTTGGAAACCGCAGCCGACAAGCGATAGCCCAGCTTTGCCGCCAACAGCTTGCCCCGACGCGTATTCGGCAGCAGCACCGCGCTGCCCTCACTATGCTGACGAATAGTCTCAGCCATCGCAGCAGCGTAGTCTTCGATCATGCGGTCTTCTGGTTTGCCGCTGAGCAGCCAGACATGATCGGCGCCCAAATGACATGCTGTCGCGCTATCCGCTTCGTTCAGTACGAACGCGTTAACTTTTTCACCTACAGCCTGCGCGCCACTCATCAGTTCGGGCAGACGAGAAGGGGTATCGCTGAATACCCAGACACTGGAAAATTTGTTCATAACATCCCCTGATAATTAAATGATTTTGCGCAGATTCTCGACAAACGCGGCGATTTGTTCTTCACCGTCACCTTCAATCACCACACGCTGACGCTCGCGCTGCTTCGGTGCGGCAACCTGTTGTGTGGAATACGCGGATACGCTGTTCAGCCCGATATCCGCAGGCGACCAGACCTGAACCGGTTTTTTCGCCGCGCCAAGAATGGCTTTCATCGAAGGGATTTGTGGGGTGTTAATGTCGGTGGAAACCGCGATCACCGCCGGGAGCGGGATGCTCAGCGTTTCAACTTCATCTTCCAGTTCGCGTTCTACTGTCAATGTGCTGTCGGTAAGAGAGAGGATTTTACTCACGCCGTTAATCGCCGGAATGTTCAGCGCTTCGCCCACCAGCAAACCAACCTGCTGAGCATAAAGATCGGAAGAACCGTCGCCGCAGATAAGTAGATCGAAACCTGATTTTTGCGCCGCGGCGGCCAGCGCGGTAGCGGTGTGTTGCGGCAGCGCCTGCTCAAATTGATCGTCAATGACCACAATCAGTTCATCAGGGCCACGAGAGAGGACATCTTTGCGCCCTTTTGCATTGGTCAGCGCTTTGCCGCCAACGCTCATGGCGACAACCTGAGCGTCTCCCAACTGCTGTTTTAACTGGCAAGCAGCTTCAATTGCATTCAGATCATATTGGCTGATTTTGCTATCCGCTTTGCTGAAATCGAGTGTTCCGTCAGCATTATTAATCGCAATATCCTGCTCATCAGGTACGCATTTGTAGCAAGTAATTATCTTCATTGCATCTCCAGAAATCATGAAGGAAACGTATTTATATCGGCGGTGTTAAATACAGATATCACGCTCTTTAATTCGGAAATAAAACCTTAATCACCAATATTGAAAATGTCACACATTGATATTCGTAACTTTCAATAGTGTTACGCACCTCACCAATATTGAAAGAAATATGCCAAATATGAAAATTTTCAATATTGTTTGCTGGCTCAACAATATTGAACGCCAGATACTTAAAAAAGTTAAAAAACCACAACCAATCAATTGATAAATAAAGCAAAAATCAAAATTTAGACACAAAATAATCAACGCAAAAAAGTGTGACGAAGATAACAGAATCACCCGAAGTGAATACCCATCATGAGTTACTCATTGAGGCGTCCCAGAGGTTAAAAACTTATCAACAAATCATTAATAATAAATAAACAAACGTTCATGGACTGGCACGCTAAATAAATTTCGTTTTCACACTGGAATTCACTTATGAAAAATGAAAAGAAAAAATCGGGAATTGAACCGAAGGTTTTTTTTCCGCCATTAATAATTGTCGGGATACTTTGCTGGCTAACAGTCAGAGATCTTGATGCCGCTAACGTCGTTATTAATGCGGTATTCAGTTATGTCACCAACGTCTGGGGTTGGGCATTTGAATGGTATATGGTCGTCATGCTCTTCGGCTGGTTCTGGCTGGTTTTTGGCCCCTATGCCAAAAAGAGATTAGGTGACGAAAAACCGGAGTTTAGCACCGCCAGCTGGATTTTCATGATGTTCGCCTCCTGTACATCCGCTGCGGTTCTGTTCTGGGGCTCTATTGAGATCTACTACTATATCTCCACCCCGCCGTTCGGCCTGGAACCAAATTCCACGGGCGCGAAAGAGATAGGCCTGGCGTACAGCCTGTTCCACTGGGGGCCGCTGCCGTGGGCAACCTATAGCTTCCTTTCTGTGGCCTTCGCCTACTTCTTCTTTGTACGCAAGATGGATGTCATCCGCCCCAGCTCCACGCTGGTACCGCTCGTCGGTGAAAAGCATGCGAAAGGGTTGTTCGGTACCATCGTCGATAACTTCTACCTGGTGGCGCTGATCTTCGCGATGGGCACCAGCCTCGGTCTGGCTACCCCGCTGGTCACCGAGTGTATGCAATGGCTGTTCGGTATTCCGCATACGCTGCAATTGGATGCCATCATCATTACCTGCTGGATCATTCTGAACGCGATTTGCGTGGCCTGCGGCCTGCAAAAAGGGGTCAGAATCGCCAGCGATGTGCGTAGCTACCTGAGCTTCCTGATGCTCGGCTGGGTGTTTATCGTCAGCGGCGCCAGCTTCATCATGAACTACTTCACCGACTCCGTCGGGATGCTGTTAATGCATCTGCCACGGATGCTGTTCTATACCGACGCCATCGGTAAAGGCGGCTTCCCACAGGGCTGGACCGTTTTCTACTGGGCGTGGTGGGTTATATACGCCATCCAGATGAGTATCTTCCTGGCCCGTATTTCCCGTGGTCGTACCGTACGTGAACTGTGCTTCGGGATGGTGATGGGTCTGACCGCGTCTACCTGGATCCTGTGGACAGTGCTGGGCAGCAACACGCTGCTGCTGATGGATAAAAACATCCTCAACATTCCGCAACTCATTGAGCAACACGGCGTGGCGCGCGCCATTATCGAAACCTGGGCCGCCTTGCCGCTCAGCACCGCCACCATGTGGGGTTTCTTTATCCTCTGCTTTATTGCCACCGTCACGCTGATTAACGCCTGCTCTTACACCCTGGCGATGTCGACCTGTCGTGAAGTTCGCGATGGTGAAGAGCCGCCTCTGTTAGTGCGTATCGGCTGGTCGGTGCTGGTCGGCATCATCGGTATCGTTCTGCTGGCGCTGGGTGGGTTGAAACCGATTCAGACCGCGATTATCGCCGGAGGATGCCCGCTGTTCTTCGTCAACATTATGGTGACGCTGTCCTTTATTAAAGACGCCAAAGTGCACTGGAAAGACAAGTAATTCTTATTAACCCAATTGATCAAGAGGCTGAAAGATGGATTTCAACTTAAATGACGAACAGGAGCTGTTTGTCGCCGGTATTCGCGAACTGATGGCCAGTGAGAACTGGGAAGCTTATTTTGCCGAGTGCGATCGTGACAGCGTCTACCCTGAGCGTTTTGTAAAAGCGCTGGCGGATATGGGTATTGATAGCCTGCTGATCCCGGAAGAACACGGCGGTCTGGAAGCGGGTTTTGTTACCGTCGCCGCCGTCTGGATGGAGCTGGGACGTCTTGGCGCGCCAACTTACGTGTTGTACCAATTGCCGGGAGGTTTTAACACTTTCCTGCGTGAAGGAACTCAGGAGCAAATTGATAAAATCATGGCGTTCCGGGGCACCGGTAAGCAGATGTGGAACTCTGCTATCACCGAACCGGGAGCGGGATCGGATGTTGGTAGTCTGAAAACCACTTATACACGCAAAAATGGTAAGGTTTATCTTAATGGCAGTAAGTGCTTTATCACCAGTAGCGCCTATACCCCGTACATCGTGGTCATGGCGAGAGACGGTGCATCGCCGGATAAACCGGTTTACACCGAGTGGTTTGTGGACATGAGCAAAGCGGGTATCAAGGTCAACAAACTGGAGAAACTCGGTCTGCGCATGGATAGCTGCTGTGAAATCACCTTTGACGACGTTGAACTGGACGAGAAAGACATGTTCGGTCGGGAAGGTAACGGCTTCAACCGCGTGAAAGAAGAGTTTGACCATGAACGCTTCCTCGTCGCGCTGACCAACTACGGTACCGCAATGTGCGCTTTTGAAGACGCTGCGCGTTACGCGAATCAGCGCGTGCAGTTTGGTGAAGCTATTGGCCGTTTCCAGCTGATTCAGGAGAAGTTTGCGCATATGGCGATCAAACTGAACTCCATGAAAAATATGCTGCTGGAAGCCGCGTGGAAAGCGGATAACGGCACGATTACCTCCGGCGACGCGGCAATGTGCAAATACTTCTGCGCCAACGCCGCGTTTGAAGTGGTAGACACCGCCATGCAGGTACTGGGAGGTGTTGGTATCGCGGGCAACCACCGCATCACGCGTTTCTGGCGTGACCTGCGCGTTGACCGTGTTTCTGGTGGTTCTGATGAAATGCAGATCCTGACGTTGGGTCGTGCGGTACTTAAGCAATACCGCTAATCGATCCCTTGTAGGCCTGATAAGACGCGGGGCGTCGCCATCAGGCAATCATGCCGGATGGCGCTGTGCTTATCCGGCCTACATACCGCAAAAAATGCCAGGAGAAAAATGATGAATCATTTACCAATGCCAACCTTTGGCCCGCTTGCTGGGGTACGCGTTGTTTTTTCAGGAATCGAAATCGCCGGTCCATTCGCCGGACAGATGTTCGCCGAATGGGGCGCCGAGGTTATCTGGATTGAAAACGTCGCATGGGCCGATACCATCCGCGTACAGCCTAACTACCCGCAGCTCTCACGCCGCAACCTGCACGCCCTGTCGCTGAATATTTTCAAAGATGAAGGTCGGGAAGCGTTTCTGAAACTGATGGAAACTACCGATATTTTCATTGAAGCCAGTAAAGGCCCGGCCTTTGCCCGCCGTGGTATTACTGATGAAGTGCTGTGGGAACATAACCCGAAACTGGTCATTGCCCACCTTTCCGGCTTCGGCCAGTATGGTACCGAGGAGTACACCAATCTTCCGGCGTATAACACCATCGCGCAGGCATTCAGTGGTTATCTGATCCAAAACGGCGACGTTGATCAGCCGATGCCAGCCTTCCCGTATACCGCCGATTACTTCTCCGGGATGACCGCGACGACAGCCGCGCTGGCGGCCCTGCACAAAGTACGCGAAACGGGTAAAGGTGAAAGCATCGATATCGCTATGTACGAAGTGATGCTGCGCATGGGTCAGTACTTCATGATGGACTACTTCAACGGCGGCGAAATCTGTCCACGTATGACGAAAGGGAAAGACCCCTACTACGCCGGTTGCGGCCTGTATAAATGCGCCGATGGTTACATCGTCATGGAGTTGGTCGGCATCACGCAAATCAACGAGTGTTTTAAAGATATTGGCCTGGCCCACATTCTCGGTACGCCGGAAGTTCCGGAAGGCACACAGCTCATCCATCGCGTGGAATGCCCTTACGGCCCGCTCGTCGAAGAGAAACTGGACGCCTGGCTGGCAACACACACCATCGCCGACGTTCAGGCGCGTTTTGCTGAGCTGAATATCGCCTGTGCGAAGGTGCTCACCATTCCGGAACTGGAAGGTAATCCGCAGTACGTTGCCCGCGAATCGATTACTCAGTGGCAAACAATGGACGGTCGCACCTGTAAAGGGCCGAACATCATGCCGAAATTTAAAAACAACCCAGGGAAAATCTGGCGTGGCATGCCGTCACACGGCATGGATACCGCCGCCATTCTGAAAAACATTGGTTATAGCGAAGCAGATATTAAGGAACTGGTCGGCAAAGGCCTGGCCAAAGTTGAGGATTAAACGCGATGCGCTAATCGGTTTTCCGGTTAGCGCTCACGCCTGATTTCAGTGGATAAAGCAATATGGATATCGTTGGCGGACAAAACTTACGTCAGATGTGGGACGACCTGGCCGGGGTGTACGGAGATAAAACGGCGTTAATTTTCGAATCCTGTGAGGGAATCGTTCGGCAGTTTAGCTATGCTTCGCTCAATGAAGAGATTAACCGCACGGCGAACCTTTTTTATTCCTTAGGGATCCGCAAGGGTGATAGGGTCGCGCTGCATCTGGATAACTGCCCGGAATTCATCTTTTGCTGGTTTGGACTGGCAAAAATCGGTGCCATTATGGTGCCGATTAATGCCCGCTTACTGGGCGAAGAAAGCGCCTGGATCCTGCAAAACAGCCAGGTGAGTCTGCTGGTTACCAGCGCCCAGTTTTATCCTATGTACCGTGAAATACGCCAGGACAATAGCACTCCGCTTAATCATATCTGTCTGATTGGCGAGCAGCTTCCGGCTGACGATGGCGTGAGCCACTTTTCCCAACTGCAAGCACGTCAATCGGCCACGCTGTGCTATACGCCCGTGTTATCCACTGACGATACGGCGGAAATTCTGTTTACCTCCGGTACCACCTCGCGTCCAAAAGGGGTGGTGATTACCCACTATAACCTGCGTTTTGCAGGCTACTACTCTGCCTGGCAAATCGCCCTGCGCGATGATGACGTGTACATGACGGTGATGCCCGCTTTTCATATCGACTGTCAGTGTACCGCCGCAATGCCAGCCTTTTCCGCCGGCAGCACCTTTGTGCTGCTAGAGAAGTACAGCGCCAGAGCCTTCTGGGATCAGGTACGTAAATATCAGGCGACGGTGACCGAGTGCATTCCTATGATGATCCGCACGCTGATGGTCCAGCCCGCCGCACCAACGGACAGGCAGCATCATCTGCGCGAAGTGATGTTCTATCTCAATCTATCCGCGCAAGAAAAAGACGCCTTTACCGAACGCTTTGGCGTCAGGCTGCTGACCTCTTATGGTATGACTGAAACCATTGTCGGAATTATTGGCGACCGTCCCGGAGACAAACGACGCTGGCCTTCCATTGGTCGCGTGGGTTTTAGCTATGAAGCTGAAATTCGCGACGATCAAAATCGCCCGCTGCCCGCCGGAGAAATTGGCGAAATCTGTATTAAAGGCATCCCCGGCAAGACTATCTTCAAAGAGTATTACATGCAGCCGGAGGCAACCGCCAGGGCGCTGGAACCAGAGGGCTGGTTACATACCGGTGATTCGGGTTACCAGGATGAGGATGGCTATTTCTATTTTGTCGACAGACGCTGCAACATGATTAAACGCGGCGGGGAAAATGTCTCCTGCGTCGAGCTGGAAAATATTATTTCTGCGCATCCGAAAATTCAGGACATTGTGGTGGTTGGTATTAAAGACGCGATCCGTGATGAGGCCATTAAAGCGTTTATCGTCCTTAATGAAGGTGAAACATTAAGCGAAGCCGAGTTTTTCAGCTTTTGCGAAAACAATATGGCGAAATTCAAGGTTCCCTCTTTTATGGAGATCAGAACCGACCTGCCGCGCAACTGTTCAGGAAAAATAATCAAAAAAAATCTGAAATAAACCTTCCGGCAGGAATCCCTCCCGCCGGGAAACTATTTATCTGGAGATGAACTATGAGTGAGTCATTACATCTGACCCGTAACGGCCCGATCCTGGAAATTACCCTCGACCGACCTAAAGCGAATGCCATTGATGCCAAAACCAGCTTTGCAATGGGTGAAGCTTTTCTTAATTTCCGTGACGATCCGGAATTACGCGTAGCAATCATTACCGGCGGCGGGGAGAAATTCTTTTCTGCTGGCTGGGACTTAAAAGCGGCAGCGGAAGGTGAAGCGCCGGATGCCGATTTTGGTCCCGGCGGCTTTGCCGGTTTAACCGAAATATTTGACCTCGATAAGCCGGTTATCGCCGCGGTGAACGGCTACGCGTTTGGCGGCGGTTTTGAGCTGGCGTTGGCGGCGGACTTTATTGTCTGCGCCGAAAACGCCAGCTTCGCGCTGCCGGAAGCAAAGCTAGGCATCGTGCCTGACAGCGGCGGCGTTTTGCGCCTGCCTAAGCTGTTGCCGCCGGCTATCGTCAACGAAATGGTAATGACCGGCAGACGAATGAGCGCCGAAGAAGCGCTGCGTTGGGGAGTCGTGAACCGCGTTGTCAGCCAGAGCGAACTGATGGATAGCGCGCGCGAACTGGCGCAACAACTGGTCAATAGCGCCCCGCTGGCTATCGCGGCGCTGAAAGAGATTTATCGCGCGACCAGCGAAATGCCGGTAGAAGAAGGCTACCGCTACATCCGCAGCGGCGTACTGAAGCATTATCCGTCGGTGCTGCATTCAGAAGATGCGCTCGAAGGACCGCAGGCATTTGCCGAAAAACGCGATCCGGTGTGGAAAGGTCGTTAATGTGACTATGCCGGATGGCGCTTCGCTTATCCGGCCTACAGCACATGCGCAACCGTAGGCCGGATAAGGTGTTTACGCCGCCATCCGGCAAAAAAAGCGAGGTACAACTATGAGCTATTACGCCTTTGAAGGACTGATCCCGGTGGTGCATCCGGACGCGTTTGTCCATCCCAGCGCCGTGCTGATTGGCGATGTCATCGTGGGCGCCGGTGTTTATATTGGCCCACTCGCGTCATTGCGTGGGGATTATGGTCGCCTGATCCTGGAGGCAGGCTCTAATCTGCAGGATGGCTGCATTATGCATGGCTACTGCGATACCGATACCATCGTGCATGAAAACGGCCATATCGGCCACGGCGCTATTCTACATGGCTGCGTGGTGGGACGGGACGCCCTGGTCGGCATGAACAGCGTCATTATGGACGGCGCAGTGATTGGCGAAGAGAGCATTGTCGCCGCCATGAGTTTTGTCAAAGCCGGATTTCAGGGTGAGGCAAGGCAACTGCTGGTGGGATCACCGGCGCGCGTACTACGCCAGGTTACGGACCAGGAGCTGCACTGGAAACGCCTCAATACCAAAGAATATCAGGATCTTGCGATCCGTTGTCGAACGGGGTTATCTGAAACGAAGCCGTTAACGCAGGCCGAAGAAAACCGACCGCGCCTGAAAGGCACGACGGACGTGAAGCCAAAATCAGCACAGTAATTGATGCCGGATGCGCTCACGCTTATCCGGCCTACGCGTCAATTACCGTTTACCCCGCCAGCAGGTAAACAGACAATTAGCGACGCATACTCTTGGAGAGCATCATCTGCCATTTCTGCTCACGGTTTAGCTCTGTGGGGGGAACGGCAGACAGCCGCGGCGCTTTCGCCACGCTCACTTTTCTTTCCTGCAAATTATGATTCAATCGGCGATAGAGTTGAGAGTCGATACTCACGACTTTCACCAGACGCTGGCACTGGCAGCCTCGTCCTGCAATTTGGTTAGGGATCATCTTCACTTCACAAACAATTTCCCCCACTTCTGACAGAATATAGGAGAGCGTATTAATTGCTTTGCAATGTTCAATATCAAATTGACGGGAAATCTCCCTGGCAGTGATCCATCGGTTCTCTGTCATCATCCAGTCAGCAATTAACAAATAAAGCGGTCTTTCAACATATTTTTCACACATAAGCACACCATTTCACAAATTAAAAATCTGGCTACGGCCTGTCCAAACTAATAAAAACTAAGCCATATTAAAATTGTGGATATGCAAGATAGTATGCGACTTAAATATTGATTAGTGTGAGCAATATCGTGCTTATTACATTGAAAATGTGGTTACGGAAACGGACTTCTCCAGGAATGACCTTACGCAAGATAAAAAAAGGGTTTCTTTACAGAAACCCTTTCAACATTATATTACAGGTCCGGTTAGAGCAATATCCGCCGAACCCTTTGTTTACGACTTTTTGATCTGCGCGTGCATTTCCTGCACCGAGGTTACCTTCTCGGTGGCATCGGCATTGAGCGCCATCGTCGTTGCAAAACCGCCGTTCAGCGTGGTGTCATAATGCACTTTATACTGCAGCGCGCTGCGGCGAATCACCCTGGAGTCTTCAATCGCGCGGCGGCCTGCGGTGGTGTTGATGATATAAGTATATTCGCCATTCTTGATACGGTCCTGAATGTGCGGACGACCTTCGTGCACCTTGTTCACCAGACGCGGGTTGATACCAGCTTCGCCCAGCACAATCGCCGTACCGTGGGTGGCATCCAGCTCAAAGCCCTGTTTCAGCAGCTTAGCGGCGAGATCCACCACGCGCTCTTTGTCGCCTTCGCGAACCGAGAGCAGCGCACGGCCCTGTTTCTTCATGGTGGAGTTACTGCCCAGCTGCGCCTTAGCGAACGCTTCCGCGAAGGTACGGCCCACGCCCATCACTTCCCCGGTGGAGCGCATTTCTGGCCCTAACAGCGGGTCAACGCCCGGGAATTTGTTAAACGGCAACACCACTTCTTTCACCGAGTAGTACGGCGGGATAATTTCTTTGGTCACGCCCTGCTCGGTCAGCGATTTGCCGGCCATCACGCGCGCCGCCACTTTCGCCAGCGGAACGCCGGTGGCTTTGGAGACGAACGGTACGGTACGCGCCGCACGCGGGTTGACTTCAATCAGATAGACTTCGTTGTCTTTCACCGCAAACTGCACGTTCATCAGGCCGCGCACCTGCAACTCGAAGGCCAGCTTCTGCACCTGCTGGCGCATCACGTCCTGAATTTCCTGGCTCAGCGTGTAGGCCGGCAGGGAACAGGCGGAGTCGCCGGAGTGTACGCCCGCCTGCTCGATGTGCTCCATGATACCGCCAATCAGCACCATTTCGCCGTCGCAGATAGCGTCCACGTCCACTTCAACCGCGTCATCAAGGAAGCGGTCCAGCAGCACCGGCGCATCGTTAGAGACGCTGACCGCTGTCTGGAAGTAGCGACGCAGATCGGCTTCGTCATAGACAATTTCCATCGCCCGGCCGCCCAGCACGTAAGAAGGACGCACCACCAGCGGGTAGCCGATCTCTTTCGCTTTTTCGACAGCCTGTTCAATGGCGGTGACGGTGGCGTTGGCCGGTTGCTTCAGCTTCAGACGGTCAACCGCGTGCTGGAAGCGCTCGCGGTCTTCCGCGCGGTCGATGGCGTCCGGGCTGGTGCCGATAACCGGCACGCCTGCCGCTTCCAGCGCGCGCGCCAGCTTCAGCGGGGTCTGGCCGCCGTACTGCACGATAACGCCTTTCGGCTTCTCGATGCGCACGATTTCCAGCACGTCTTCCAGCGTCACCGGCTCGAAGTACAGACGGTCGGAAGTGTCGTAGTCGGTGGAGACGGTTTCCGGGTTACAGTTGACCATGATGGTCTCGTAACCGTCTTCGCGCAGCGCCAGCGAGGCGTGTACGCAGCAGTAGTCAAATTCGATACCCTGGCCGATACGGTTCGGGCCGCCGCCGAGGACCATGATTTTATCGCGGTCAACGGACGGGTTCGCTTCGCACTCATCTTCATAAGTGGAGTACATGTAGGCGGTATCGGTGGCGAATTCCGCCGCGCAGGTATCCACGCGTTTGTAAACCGGGTGCAGGTCATACTGATCACGCAGCTTACGGATTTCCGCCTCGCGTACGCCAGCCAGTTTTGCCAGACGCGCATCGGCAAACCCTTTACGCTTGAGCTGAAGCAGGAAGTCGGCGTTGAGGCCAGTAATCCCGACTTCAGCCACTTTCTCTTCCAGACGCACCAGCTCTTCAATTTGCACCAGGAACCAGCGGTCGATGTTGGTCAGGTTAAAGACGCCATCCACAGACAAGCCCGCACGGAAAGCATCGGCGATGTACCAGATACGATCTGCGCCCGCGTCTTTCAGCTCGCGGCGGATTTTGGTCAGCGCTTCCGGGTCGTCGAGGCTCACTTTCGGGTCAAAACCGGTGGCGCCGACTTCCAAGCCGCGCAGCGCTTTTTGCAGGGATTCCTGCTGGGTGCGACCAATCGCCATCACTTCTCCGACCGATTTCATCTGGGTGGTCAGACGGTCGTTGGCACCGGCGAATTTCTCAAAGTTAAAGCGCGGAATTTTAGTAACCACATAGTCGATGGACGGCTCGAAGGAGGCCGGAGTGCGCCCGCCGGTGATGTCGTTCATCAGTTCGTCAAGGGTGTAACCTACCGCCAGTTTGGCGGCCACTTTGGCAATCGGGAAACCGGTGGCTTTCGACGCCAGCGCCGAGGAGCGGGATACGCGCGGGTTCATTTCGATAACGATCAGACGGCCGTTTTTCGGGTTCACTGCGAACTGGACGTTAGAACCGCCGGTTTCGACGCCGATTTCACGCAGAACCGCCATCGAGGCGTTACGCATGATTTGGTATTCTTTGTCGGTCAGAGTCTGCGCCGGGGCCACGGTGATGGAGTCACCGGTGTGGATACCCATCGCATCGAAGTTTTCGATAGAGCAGACGATGATGCAGTTGTCGTTTTTATCACGCACCACTTCCATCTCGTACTCTTTCCAGCCGATCAGCGATTCATCAATCAGCAGTTCGTTGGTTGGCGAGAGATCCAGACCGCGTTCGCAGATTTCTTCGAACTCTTCACGGTTGTAAGCGATACCGCCGCCGGTGCCGCCCATGGTAAAGGACGGACGGATGATGCACGGGAAGCCCACGTCAGCGGCAACCGCCAGCGCTTCTTCCATAGTGTGTGCGATACCGGAACGCGCGGTGTCGAGACCAATTTTCTTCATCGCGATATCGAAGCGACGACGGTCTTCGGCTTTATCAATGGCGTCGGCGGTGGCGCCAATCATGGTGACGCCGAACTCTTCCAGCACGCCCTGCCGCTCCAGCTCCAGCGCGCAGTTCAGCGCGGTCTGGCCGCCCATGGTCGGCAGCACCGCATCCGGACGCTCTTTTTCAATGATTTTGCGCACCACTTCCCAGTGAATCGGCTCGATGTAGGTGGCATCGGCCATTTCCGGGTCGGTCATGATGGTGGCCGGGTTGGAGTTCACCAGAATGACGCGATAGCCCTCTTCGCGCAGGGCTTTACACGCCTGAGCGCCGGAGTAGTCAAACTCACACGCCTGACCGATAACAATCGGGCCCGCGCCCAGAATCAGGATGCTTTTTATATCTGTACGTTTTGGCATGGCTCTTATTACTCCTGATTATTTCGCGGACTGACGGTATTGCTCAATAAGCTCGATAAAGTGGTCGAACAGCGGCGCCGCATCGTGCGGGCCGGGGCTGGCTTCCGGGTGGCCTTGGAAGCTGAACGCCGGTTTGTCGGTACGATGAATACCCTGCAGGGTGCCGTCGAACAGCGACTTGTGGGTCACGCGCAGGTTGGCTGGCAGCGAGTCTTCATCCACCGCAAAACCGTGGTTCTGCGCAGTGATCATCACCACGTTTCTGTCCATATCTTTTACCGGATGATTGCCGCCGTGATGGCCGAACTTCATCTTAACGGTCTTCGCACCGCTCGCCAGCGCCAGTAGCTGATGACCGAGGCAGATGCCGAACACAGGAATGTCGGTCTGGAGGAATTTCTTAATCGCCTCGATGGCGTAGTCGCACGGTGCCGGGTCGCCAGGGCCGTTCGACAGGAAGATGCCGTCCGGATTCATTTTCAGCACCTCTTCAGCAGAGGTTTGCGCTGGCACCACCGTCAGGCGGCAGCCGCGATCCACCAGCATGCGCAGGATGTTGCGTTTGGCGCCGAAATCATAGGCCACCACATGGAACGGCAGGTCATCCTCAGATTTCGCTTCCGGTAAACCGTCTTTCAGCGTCCAGCTACCCTGCGTCCAGCGGTAAGTTTCCGTCGTGGTCACTTCTTTCGCCAGATCCATACCGTTAAGTCCAGGAAATGCTTTCGCTTTTTCCAGCGCCAGCTTCGCATCCGGGCTATCGCCTGCAATGATGCAGCCGTTCTGAGCGCCTTTCTCACGCAGCAGTCGGGTCAGCTTGCGGGTATCGATATCGGCAATCGCCACGATGTTATGGCGTTTCAGGTAAGAAGAGAGGTCTTCGGTGTTACGGAAGTTGCTGGCAATCAACGGCAGATCGCGAATCACTAAACCTTGCGCATGAACCTGAGAAGATTCTTCATCGGCTTCATTGGTGCCGACATTACCAATATGGGGATAAGTAAGAGTGACGATTTGGCGGGAATAGGAAGGATCAGTGAGGATTTCTTGATAACCGGTCATTGAAGTATTGAAAACGACTTCCCCAACCGCCGAACCCGTTGCCCCAATGGCCCGACCGTGAAACTGGGTTCCGTCTTCCAGAACCAATAGCGCTGACTTAATCAAAACACCCTCCAGAGAATATTCACTCACTTTATTTGCATATTAATTCATTCAGTCAGTATGAAGCAATGCAAATTTGCTTACCCGTGGATTTCTGGCAAACGGCGGCATTCTGAAGTTAAGCCGGATAAAAGTCAACTTAAAGCGGGTATTTTTTATGTTATTTTGCACATTATAAGGAAGTTATTCTGTTTAAGAGGCAAAAAGATCAACTAAGTGACGATAGAAAACGCTTGCGCTTCCTTGAGTTCGCAAAAAACTGGCTGGCATGATAAAAAGTGGACCAAATGGTCAAATTTCACATTAAAACAACAAAAAACAACGATAAAAACTCACTTAACAGCCATCAATGCCATTAAATGCATAAAAATTCAAAATTAAGAAAGTTAACGACAAAAAAATTTTAAAAATCAATATATTAAAAATATAAAAAACAAATCAAATTCATCATAAAATCAACAAAAAACAGCAAATTAAGACAATGTAATAAGAATTACAATTGCGATATAAAGATCCAGCTTCTTTTTCTTTAAGACAGGCACATACGATTGGACCACAACCAGCCTCACTACAGCATAAAAAAGCCAACCTATTGAAGCAAAAGAGATAAAACGCCCCCGAGGAACAGCACTCCCCCTCCGATGGATATCAGTCTTATCAGTCTGGTCGAGGTGCCTTTTGCATACGGTAAGCCGCTGCGGCAGAACATGTCGTGGGCGAAGAAACTGTCGAAACATGAATGGCGAAAGGCGTTATTTATCTGACCGAATAACCGGGGGGCAAAAAAACAAAAGGGCAATAATATATTGCCCTTTGTAATCAATTAATCTTGATTACCACAACCACATCACGAAGGTATTTAGTCGCTATAATACATCCAGCCCCAGCACATCCCGCATGTCAAATAGCCCATTTTTCTTCGTTTTTAGCCATAACGCCGATCGCAACGCGCCATTTGCAAACGTCATGCGGCTGGAAGCTTTATGCGTAATCTCTACGCGCTCGCCAATATCGGCAAACATCGCGGTATGTTCGCCGACGATGTCGCCCGCCCGAACGGTTGCAAAGCCAATCGTTCCCGGTACGCGCTCGCCGGTATAACCTTCACGCGAGTAGACCGCGCAGTCCTTCAGATCTTTATCCAGCGCCCCGGCGATTGCCTCGCCCATTGCCAGCGCCGTACCCGACGGAGCATCCACTTTATGGCGGTGGTGCGCTTCAATAATTTCAATATCGCTATAGTCGCCCATTACCTTCGCCGCTTTCTCCAGCAGCTTGAGCATGACGTTAACGCCGACGCTAAAGTTTGCGGCGAAAACGATCGCAATCTCTTGCGACGCCTCGCGAATGGCCTGTTTACCGGCGTCGTCAAAGCCGGTAGTACCAATCACCATCCCTTTACCATGCTGGCGGCAAAACGCCAGATGCGTCAACGTGCCTTCCGGACGGGTAAAATCGATGAAAACGTCAAAATCATCTTTTACCGCCTCAAGGCTGCTTTGAACGATCACGCCGGACTTTCCCGCCCCTGCCAGTTCGCCAGCATCGCTGCCCAGCAAGGAAGAGCCTTCGCGCTCCAGCGCGGCACCCAGCTGAACACCTTCCATCGCCATGGCGGCCTGGATTAACTGCCGTCCCATGCGGCCACCGGCGCCGGCAATGGCGACGCGGATTTGTGCTTCATGCATAGCTATTCTCTTTTGTAAAAATTGCGTAAACCGTTTTCAGAGTAACCAGCGCGCCCGGAGGCCGCCATCTAAAATCGCCGATAATTAGAAATTAATGATAAACAGAAAGCGATATCAGTAAAAGACATGATTCATCCCGCAGGATGAATCATTGCTGGGGAGAATGAAAGAAGAGAAACTTACTCAGGATAGAGGGAACCGGCAGGAAAATGACTTAAAAACCAGGTCACTGCCAGTAAATCCGCGCTACCGCCAGGGCTTAAGTTACGCAGGATGAGTTCATCATCGAGGGACTGCATCGCTTCAATGCCCCCCTCAACCAATACGCCCCCTTGCCACAACAATTTTTGTGCCTGCTGCTGCACGTAGTAAAGCCCTTCCAGGCCTCCCCGCGACACCAGATTGGTATCATCATTCCACGCCATCAGATGCAACAATGTTTGCAGTAGGGCAAGATGGGTATCGTCATGCTCCTGCACGACCCGGTTAAACACCGGCAAAGCCTGCGTTCTGACGGTTCGAAAACCGCTTTCCGCTTCTCCCCGCGCGCCCGACAGGCCATAGCACTGGAAATGGGTTTCACTCTTTGTCAGTTTTCCCGCTTTTTTTGCTGAGAGCTCGTGGGCAACAATATTCCGACTCAGGCGAGCAACCTGGTCGCAGATACGATTTTGCTCCAACGGTTCTCCCCGCGCGAGAAGTCGGCCAATCGCTGCGCTCAGCAGGCCAAAAGCGAAAATCGCCCCGCGATGGGTATTCACACCATTGGTCGCCTGTAGCATATCGTTCTCACAGGCCATCCCCAGCGGACGCAGCATCACCAGGACATTTTCTGCCGCCAGCGCCGCCGTGTTGTTGCCCATGATAAAAAACTTTTCCATCCACGGAGCAATGGCGGTAGTGCTACGTTCAAATGCCGCCAGATCCATATCCCTATGCGCTCCCGAATTACGAATATCGACCAGACCGGGTTTTGGTGTCAGCCTGGCTTCCGTCAGCAGCGCTCTTGCAACCAACCCATTAAGTTCGCCAGCCGCCAGCGATGAGTACGCTGGCGTACGCCGTTCAGTCACAACGCTCACGTTCATAGCATTCAATCCTTCGTGCAATTTCATCCAACAAAAGGTCAAGGGTGTGATGCTTGCCCCGGGCACAGAGATGAGCATCCTGCTGGCATATCAAACATGGCCGGGCAGGATGCCCGAGTTCACGGCGTGATAGCGACTTACCGTCGCTATCAATAATGTCGATGTCCCAAAGCCGCCCTAACGGATGGCTCATCTCCAGTGTCGACATGTGCTGTTTCAACGCCATTGCCGGCGCACAGACCGCTGCCATCCATTCCGGGCCGCTGCGTTCATTTACCTGCATTTCCCAGACGTTGACCCACTCCATCTGTTCGCAAAGCGCCAGTATTTCGGCAATTGCGTAATCGGCGACACGCCGCCAGACCGCTGAGTTTTTAACGGCGCCCGGTGCAACCAGCGTGAGGGAAATCAACGGTAGCCGATAGCAGTTCAACGCCTGACGCTGCCTGGCGGCACGTTTATCGCGCGCTTGTAGCATCTCCTCCAGCGTAACTGCCTGGCCCTGGTACAACAGGTCTGTGCCCTTCATCAGCCTTTAACCTGGCGAATCACGTCAATCACTGAACCGTCGCGATAACGCACCACAGCCACCACCCGATCGGTAAACTCAATCGGCTGCGGTTTACCGGTCAGTTGCTCAGCGCGCTGTTGCAGTTGTTCGATGGTCATCAGCGCCACACCCGCAGCACGCAGGTTATCAAGCAGATCCTGACGCGCAGGGTTCACCGCAATACCATGGTCGGTAACCAGCACATCAACACTTGCCCCAGGCGTGACGGTAGTCAGCACTTTTTCCACCACACATGGGATTCGGCCACGGACCAGCGGTGCGGTAATAATGGTGAGATCGGCCCCTGCTGCCGTATCGCTATGGCCGCCCGATGCGCCACGCAGTACGCCGTTTGAACCTGTCATCACGTTAACGTTGAAATTCACGTCAATTTCCAGTGCGCTCAGCATCACCACATTCAGGCGTTCGCATGCCGCGCCTTTAGAGACGGGGTTCGCGTATTGATTGGTTGAGATTTCAATATGATGTGGATTCTGCGCCAGTGAACGGGCTGCATCGCCATCGAATGATTGCGTATCCAGCAGCGATTTGATCAACCCTTTCTCATGCAGATCCACCATGGTGCCGGTGATCCCGCCCAGGCCAAAACTCGCCGTAATGTTGTGGCGACGCATTTTGTCTTCCAGGAAACGGGTGACCGCCAGAGAAGCGCCACCGGTGCCAGTTTGCAGCGAGAAACCATCACAAAAATAACCTGAGTGTTCGATCACATTGGCCGCCTGCCGGGCGATCAACAGTTCACGCGGGTTGCTGGACAGACGAATCGCACCCGCGGTGATTTTTTCCGGATCCCCTACTTCGTCCACCTGTACGATCAAATCAACCTGATCCTGCGCGATACTGGCCGGATAATTGGGGAATTCGACCCACTCTTCAGTCAGGAGCACCACACATTTAGCGTACTGCGCATCAACCTGCGCATACCCCAAAGAGCCGCAGCGTGACTTGCCGCTAAAGCCGTTAGCATTACCAAATTCATCGCAGCACGGCACGCCGAGGAAAGCGACATCAATATTCAGCTCACCGCTCTGAATCAGCTTTACGCGGCCGCCGTGAGAGTGGATCTGTACCGGGTTTTCCATCAGGCCAGCGGAGATCTCTTCCCCTAACTTGCCGCGCAGCCCGGAGGTGTAAATCTGCCGCACCACGCCATTTTTAATGTGTTCGATAAGCGGCCAGTGGACATCAATTAATGAGCTGGAGGCAAGCGTCAGATCGCGGAATCCCATTTCCGCCAGCTTCGCCATCACCATATTGACGACTTTGTCGCCACCACGAAACGCATGGTGGAAGGATATCGTCATGCCATTTTTAAGCCCGGAACGACGGATAGCCTCTTCAAGCGAGTCACAAATTTTACGCCGACGCTTTTCCGTTTCACTGGCAAGCCACGGGCTGTTCGCTGTTACCCCCTGGTAGGGCTGTAATCCTTCCGGTACGACATATTGCTGGTTGAGCATGGTTACAGTCTCTTTCATGGTTCCTTCCTTAATCACGAATACCGGAAGCCGACAGCGCCACCACTTTGCGCGCGTGGTCGATAATCGGGCCGTCAATCATTTTGCCGTTGAGTGAAACGACGCCCAGACCGCGAGACTCAGCCTCTTCAGCGGCGGCAATCACCTCATACGCATGCTCAACTTCTTTACGTGTCGGAGAATAAGCCTGATGTAATAGCTCAATCTGACGTGGGTTCACTAAGGACTTACCGTTAAAACCAAGCCCTTTCGCCAACTGCACTTCCTTCAGGAAGCCTTCTTCATTATTGATATCCGACCAAACGACATCATAGGCGGCAATACCCGCAACGCGCGCCGCATGCAGCACTGCGCAGCGGGCGTAGAACAGCTCGGTGCCATCGCCCCGGCTGGTGCCCATATCCATCACGTAATCAAATGCCGCCAGCGCAATTGCCACCATGCGCGGGCTGGAGGTGGCGATGTCGACGGCATTGACCACGCCTTTCGCTGATTCGATCGCCGCCATCAGCCTGGTACTGCCGACTTCACGTCCACATTCACGTTCGATCCGTTCGACCTGCGCTTCCAGCTCCAGCACATCGTTTTTGCTGTCGGTTTTCGGCAGACGCACGATATCCGCGCCACCACGCACGACGGCTTCAAGATCGGCCAGACCAAACGGCGTGTTCAGTGGATTAATGCGCACCACTTTTTCAACATCCTGATAGAACGGATGTTGAAGCGCGTGATGGACTAAAAGACGGGCGGTATCTTTCTCACGTAACGCTACGGCGTCTTCTAAGTCGAACATCACCGCGTCCGCACCGTAGACAAACGAGGTGCTCAACATGGCCGCATTTGCGCCGGGGATAAACAACATACTGCGACGTGGTCTCATAACGCACTCCATTGAATTTCCGTTTGTTCTGCAGCGCGTAACGCCGCCGCCTGCACTCGGGCGCGTAAAATACACTCCAGCGCGCCTTTGTCATCGACGCTAACCAGCGCGCGTTCAACGCCCAGCTTCGCCAGCGTTTCCCGAACCACCTGCTCAATCGCCGCGCCAAACTGCTGCTTCACCAGACTCTCTAGCTCCAGCCGAATTCCTGGCTCGCTGGATGGACCAATCCTGATCATCACATCGCTGGATTCCAGCGTGCCTGCCAGGGCATCTTTAATGATTTTCATTAGTTATGTTCCTTGTTAACGGTGTTACGTCATATGGTTTCAGTGTGTCTGGCGGCATGCCGCTGCAGATATGCCAGGGTGCCAGCAGGCACCAGCGCGCTTATTGCCGACCAATTACGTTCGCTATACAGTTTTCTGACGCGAGAGGCGGAAATAGCCGCGCCGTTTTTCTCCACCCGCGCCAGCTCGACGACCTCAATAACCGGGCCGCTACGCTTCGGATCGTGCAAAATGTCGTGCATTCGCTGGTTATAGGCACAGGTCAGAGGGCAAAACGGTTCACTGCCGACAAAACGATGGGTAATCCCCAGCGCTGGAGCCAGATGTTCACGGAAGAGTTGCAGATCGATCTGGCAATGGCAGTCGTCTACAACCCCTTTTTCTTTGAGGAAATAGCCGGGAAACGTCGCACGCGAGATCATATAAGCGGAGCCGGAATGCAACGTGACGTTGTCAATACCCGCGATTCCTTGTTCGATCAGCGCCCAACGGTCGGTATAGGAAAAAAATGAAGCATCTTCTTTGACTACAAACAGATGCAACCAGTCACAGGCCGCAGCCGCTTGCTCCACCAGATAACGGTGGCCCAATGTAAACGGATTGGCGTTCATGACGATGGCGCCGATCGTTTTTCCCGGTTGACGATAAAGCGCCAGTTGGCGACAAAAGCGCGCTAACCGTTCACTGCTGTTCTCCATTAACACCGCCAGCTCACCTGCCTGCGCAATGGGCCAAAACCCCGCGCCAGAAAACAGCAACCGATTTTGCGGCTTAGTGAACAGGAAAAGCTCGCTGCGGTTTAACTCGTAGGCCAATGTAAGCAGCTCATTCAGCAGTTTGAGGCTGAGCCCTTCCCCTTGTAAAACCGGGGAAACGGCGATGCATTTCAGTACGTTCCCGGCCAGAGAACCGCACCCGACTATCTCACCCTGCCAATATGCGCATACCGCGATTTCACAATCGTCTTCCAGGGCTAGTCCCACGCCCTCCAGAAACATGGCGACCGACTCGCGACGCAATACATCCTTTTGCAAATAAATGCGTTTAAATATTAGATTCACTCTATTCTGCATCCGTCAGCAAATAACGCCGCATATTTCGCCAGCGTTTGTATTACTCGTCTGGAATAGACATCACACTTTCCCCCTTGCTTTTATAAGCTTTATGGTTTTTATTTCCTTAATTAACCAGAGTTAATAAAAATAATTAAATTAATTAAAAACACAACCATTCAGTGAAGATAGTCACATCTCACGGTTCATTGAATTTATTAGTATGCGCGGGTCTTGTTACCCATCAATACACAGGAAAATGTTTATGACCAACATGACCCAGGCTTCGGCGACGGAGAAAAAGGGGGCTGGCGATTTACTCAGATTCAAAATCTTTGGTATGCCGCTACCGCTTTATGCTTTTGCATTAATTACTTTATTACTGTCTCATTTCTATAACGCTATACCGACTGACTTAGTCGGTGGTTTTGCTCTTATGTTTGTTATGGGGGCCATTTTTGGTGAAATCGGCAAACGTTTACCGATCTTCAATAAATATATTGGTGGCGCACCGGTTATGATATTTCTGGTTGCAGCTTATTTTGTCTATGCTGGCATATTTACGCAGAAAGAAATTGATGCGATCAGCAACGTAATGGATAAAAGCAACTTCCTTAACCTGTTTATCGCAGTGTTGATCACAGGCGCGATCCTGTCGGTAAACCGTAAGCTGCTATTAAAATCACTGCTGGGCTATATCCCAACCATCCTCGCCGGGATTGTCGGCGCGTCCCTTTTCGGTATCGTCATTGGTCTGTGCTTCGGTATCCCGGTCGACCGTATCATGATGCTGTACGTTCTGCCGATTATGGGCGGTGGTAACGGCGCGGGCGCCGTGCCTCTGTCTGAAATTTATCACTCGGTTACCGGACGTTCTCGCGAAGAGTATTACTCAACGGCTATTGCTATTCTGACCATTGCGAATATCTTCGCCATTATTTTCGCCGCCCTCCTCGATATGATAGGCAAAAAATACACCTGGCTTAGCGGTGAAGGTGAGTTGGTTCGTAAGGCTTCCTTCAAAACCGAAGATGATGAAAAGGCCGGTCAGATTACCCATCGTGAAACGGCGGTTGGCATGGTGTTATCCACCACCTGCTTCCTGCTGGCCTATGTCGTTGCCAAGAAAATTCTGCCAAGCATCGGCGGCGTCTCTATTCACTACTTCGCCTGGATGGTTCTGATTGTTGCTGCGCTGAACGCATCAGGTCTTTGCTCACCGGAGATTAAAGCCGGGGCGAAACGTCTTTCTGACTTCTTCTCCAAACAGCTACTGTGGGTGTTGATGGTAGGTGTGGGTGTTTGCTACACCGATCTGCAAGAGATCATCGATGCCCTGACGTTCGCGAACGTCGTTATCGCCGCAATCATTGTGGTCGGCGCTGTCGTTGGCGCAGCTATCGGGGGCTGGTTGATTGGCTTCTACCCGATTGAATCATCCATTACTGCGGGTCTTTGTATGGCCAACCGCGGCGGCTCCGGCGATCTGGAAGTGCTCTCCGCCTGTAACCGTATGAACCTCATTTCATATGCACAAATTTCCTCTCGTCTGGGCGGCGGTATTGTGCTGGTTATCGCTAGCATCGTGTTCAGCATGATGGTGTAAAAAAACGCACGGCGGTGTCTTTGCCGCAAACGACCTGGAGAAAAGTAGAGGCCAAAGCCAGAGGTGGCCAAGGGAAATCCACTCTACTCCTTAGCCGGATTCACCAGGAAGGTTGTCGTCAAGGCCACCGTCGTGCCTCTCATTATGGAAAATGATTCATGAATGAAGCTGTACTACTGGGTGAAGGTTTCACCCTGATGTTTTTAGGGATGGGGTTCGTACTGAGCTTTCTGTTCCTGCTCATCTTTGCCATTCGCGGCATGTCTGCCGTGATTACTCGCTTCTTCCCGGAACCCGTCGCCGCGCCCGCACCGCGTGCCGTTCCCGTCGTGGACGACTTCACCCGCTTAAAGCCAGTGATTGCCGCCGCCATTCACCATCACCGCCACCACGTTTAATTTCCCGGAGGGATCCATGACCATTGCCATTACCGACGTCGTCCTGCGTGACGCCCACCAGTCCCTGTTCGCCACCCGCCTGCGCCTTGATGACATGCTGCCGATTGCCGCCGCGCTCGATGACGTGGGCTACGGGTCGCTGGAGTGCTGGGGCGGCGCCACCTTTGACGCCTGTATCCGCTTTCTCGGCGAAGACCCGTGGGTCCGCCTGCGCGAACTCAAAAAAGCCATGCCCAAAACCCCGCTGCAGATGCTGCTGCGCGGCCAGAACCTGCTCGGCTACCGCCACTACGCCGATGATGTGGTGGAACGCTTCGTTGAGCGGGCGGTGAAAAACGGCATGGACGTGTTCCGCGTCTTCGATGCCATGAACGACCCGCGCAATATGAAAGCCGCATTACAGGCGGTACGCAGCCACGGCGCGCACGCCCAGGGCACGCTGAGCTATACCACCAGTCCGGCGCACACCCTGCAGACCTGGCTGGATTTAACGGAGCAACTGCTGGAAACCGGCGTTGACTCGATTGCCATCAAGGATATGTCCGGCATTCTCACGCCGATGGCGGCGTATGAGCTGGTCAGCGAAATCAAAAAACGTTTTGAGGTGCGCCTGCACCTGCACTGTCACGCCACCACCGGGATGGCGGAGATGGCCCTGCTGAAGGCTATCGAGGCGGGTGTTGACGGCGTGGACACGGCGATTTCCTCCATGAGCGCCACCTACGGCCACCCGGCCACCGAGGCGCTGGTGGCGACGTTGGCAGGTACTGAGCACGACACCGGGCTGGATATCCTGAAGCTGGAAAACATCGCCGCCTACTTCCGCGAGGTGCGCAAAAAATACCATGCCTTTGAAGGCCAGCTGAAGGGCTACGACAGCCGCATTCTGGTGGCCCAGGTGCCGGGCGGAATGCTCACTAACCTGGAAGGCCAGCTGAAGCAGCAGAACGCGGCGGACAAACTCGACCAGGTGCTGGCGGAAATCCCCCGCGTGCGCGAGGACCTCGGCTTTATCCCGCTGGTGACCCCGACCTCGCAGATTGTCGGCACCCAGGCGGTGCTCAATGTCCTGACCGGCGAGCGCTACAAAACCATTGCCAAAGAAACGGCGGGCATTCTGAAAGGCGAATACGGCCACACCCCGGTGCCGGTGAACGCCGCGTTACAGGCCCGCGTGCTGGAAGGGGGCGCTCCGGTGACCTGCCGCCCGGCGGACCTGCTGAAGCCGGAGCTGGCTGAACTGGAAGCGGACGTCAGGCGCCAGGCGCAGGAGAAGGGCATTCAGCTTGCGGGAAACGCCATCGACGACGTGCTCACCGTGGCGCTGTTCCCGCAGATTGGGCTGAAATTCCTCGAAAACCGCCATAACCCGGCGGCGTTTGAGCCACTGCCGCAGGCGGAAGCCGCGCAGCCGGTGGCAAAAGCAGAGAAGCCTGCCGCTTCCGGTATCTACACCGTGGAAGTGGAAGGCAAAGCCTTTGTGGTGAAGGTCAGCGACGGCGGCGATATCAGCCAGCTTACTGCGGCTTCGTCTGCGCCGGTTCAGGCGGCATCCCCGGTTGCTCCGGCGGGCGCCGGCACACCGGTCACCGCGCCGCTGGCGGGCAACATCTGGAAGGTGATTGCCGCTGAAGGCCAGACGGTGGCCGAAGGCGACGTGCTGCTGATTCTGGAAGCCATGAAGATGGAAACCGAAATCCGCGCCGCGCAGGCCGGGACGGTACGCGGTATCGCGGTGAAGTCCGGGGACGCGGTTTCCGTGGGCGACACCCTGATGACGCTGGCGTAACGGAGAACTGAAATGGAAAGTCTGAACGCCCTGCTTCAGGGCATGGGGCTGATGCACCTTGGCGCAGGCCAGGCCATCATGCTGCTGGTCAGCCTGCTGCTGCTGTGGCTGGCGATTGCGAAAAAGTTCGAACCGTTACTGCTGCTGCCGATTGGCTTCGGCGGCCTGCTCTCCAACATCCCGGAAGCGGGTATGGCGCTGACCGCGCTGGAGAGCCTGCTGGCGCATCACGACGCCGGGCAGCTGGCGGTGATTGCCGCGAAGCTCAACTGCGCGCCGGACGTGCATGCCATTAAAGAGGCGTTAGCGCTGGCGCTGCCCTCCGTCCAGAACCAGATGGAAAATCTGGCGGTGGACATGGGCTACACGCCTGGCGTACTGGCGCTGTTCTACAAAGTGGCGATTGGTTCCGGTGTCGCGCCGCTGGTCATCTTCATGGGCGTCGGCGCGATGACCGACTTCGGCCCGCTGCTGGCCAACCCGCGCACCCTGCTGCTGGGGGCGGCGGCGCAGTTCGGTATCTTCGCCACGGTGCTCGGGGCGCTGACGCTGAACTACTTCGGCCTTATCAGCTTCACCCTGCCGCAGGCGGCGGCCATCGGCATTATCGGCGGCGCGGACGGCCCGACGGCGATTTACCTGTCGGGCAAGCTGGCGCCGGAGCTGCTGGGGGCCATCGCGGTGGCGGCGTACTCGTATATGGCGCTGGTGCCGTTAATCCAGCCGCCGATTATGAAGGCGCTGACCACGGAGACGGAGCGGAAAATCCGCATGGTGCAGCTGCGCACCGTCAGCAAGCGGGAAAAAATCCTCTTCCCGGTGGTGTTGCTCATGCTGGTGGCGCTGCTGCTGCCGGACGCCGCGCCGCTGCTGGGGATGTTCTGCTTTGGCAATCTGATGCGTGAAAGCGGCGTGGTGGAGCGTCTGAGCGACACGGTACAGAACGGGCTGATTAATATCGTCACCATCTTCCTCGGGCTGTCGGTGGGCGCGAAGCTGGTAGCGGACAAGTTCCTGCAACCGCAGACGCTGGGCATTCTGCTGCTGGGGGTGATTGCGTTTGGTATCGGGACGGCGGCCGGGGTGCTGATGGCGAAGCTGCTGAACCTGTGCAGTAAGAACAAAATCAACCCGCTTATCGGTTCGGCGGGGGTCTCGGCGGTGCCGATGGCGGCCCGCGTATCGAACAAAGTGGGGCTGGAATCAGACCCGCAGAACTTCCTGCTGATGCACGCGATGGGCCCGAACGTGGCGGGGGTAATTGGCTCGGCCATTGCCGCGGGCGTGATGCTGAAATACGTGCTGGCGATGTAATAGTGGATGGGATACGCATGTCGTATCCCATTTTCATCCAAATTTTTTCTGAAAGAAAAGTAAGTATGAACTGGTTCAGGTTCCGGTGATGCCGAATGCAAGAAAATACCGTAATTAAATATTTAAATACCAATATGTTTATACGGGAAATTACACGCTGGTTTGCCAGACACTCGTTTCAAAACCGGATATTTCTACTGATCCTGTTTACATCCACCATCGTGATGCTGGCAATCACCTGGTATCTGACCGATATCACGAAAGAACGCCTGCATTATCAGGTGGGCCAACGTGCGCTTATTCAGGCAATGCAAATATCCGCTATGCCAGAATTAGTTGAAGCCGTAGAAGCGCATGATTTGTCACGCATCAAAGCGTTGATTGACCCAATGCGCTCGTTTTCGGATGCGACTTACATTACCGTTGGCAACGAAAAAGGTCAGCGACTGTATCACGTCAACCCGGATGAGATCGGCAAATATATGGAGGGCGGCGATAGCGACGACGCGCTGTATAACGCTAAAAGCTACGTATCGGTGCGCAAAGGTTCATTAGGCTCTTCCCTACGTGGTAAATCCCCGATTCAGGACAGTACCGGTAAAGTCATCGGTATTGTTTCCGTCGGCTATACTCTGGAACAGTTGGAGAGCTGGCTTAACTTACAAATCAGCTCGTTGCTGTTCCCGATGGCGTTACTGCTGCTGGTACTGTTGTACTGTGCCCGCCGCTTCTCGCTGCATATTAAAAAGCAGATGCTTAACATGGAGCCGCAGCAGCTTTCACAACTATTAATTCAGCAAAGCGTGTTGTTTGAGTCGGTATTTGAAGGGTTGATCGCCATTGACTCCCATCACCGTATTACCGCCATTAACCAAACGGCTCGCCGCTTACTGAATCTGAGCCAACCGGAGTCTGAACTCATTGGCTATGCAATCCACCATGCCGTGTTGCCGGAGGCCTTCTTTTACGATGCGCCGCAAAAAAACAAAAAAGATGAGATCGTCACCTTTAACCAAATGAAAGTCATCGCCAGTCGCATGGCGGTCATTATTGACAACCAGCCTCAGGGCTGGGTTATTAGCTTTCGCAACAAAGACGATATCAATACACTCAGCCTGCAGTTAAGTCAGGTGCGGCAATACGCCGATAACCTGCGCGCCGTGCAGCATGAGCATCGCAACCTTATTTCCACCATTGCCGGACTGCTGTTCCTGAAGCGCTACGATAATGCGCTGGCGCTGATTCAGCAGCAGTCGGAAAGCCACCAGAAAGTACTCGATTTTATTTCCCATAATTTCCGCGACCACCACCTTGCGGGGCTATTAATCGGTAAATATTATCGGGCAAAAGAGCTGGGGCTGGAGCTGATTTTCGATCCTTCAAGCTTTGTTGAACACCTGCCGTCATCGCTCTCGCATAATGAATGGATTTCGATTGTTGGCAATTTATTGGACAACGCCTATAACGCCACCCTGCTCAATCGCGAAGGCTCGCGACAGATTGAGTGCCTGATCAACAGCGAAGGTAATGAAGTCATTATTGAAGTTGCCGATCAGGGATGTGGTATTGACGAAAATATCCGCCAGCATATTTTCGAGCGTGGAGTGACCACCCACAACAACGGCGATCATGGAATTGGATTATGGTTGGTGCACAGCTACGTCAAGCAGGCCAATGGTGACATTATCGTCGATAACAATAATCCTTTTGGCACCATTTTTACCCTCTATATCCCTTTTACCAGAGAAGAATAACATGGATAGCATTACGACACTCATCGTTGAAGACGAACCGATGCTAGCGGAAATCCTGGTGGACACCATCAAGATTTTTCCCCAGTTTTCAATCGTCGGCATCGCAGACAAACTGGAAAGTGCGAAGAAGCAAATACGCCTCTATCAACCACAGTTAATTCTATTGGATAATTTTTTACCCGATGGCAAAGGGATCGATTTAATTCGTCATACCATCAGCACCAACTACACGGGGCGAATTATTTTCATTACCGCCGACAATCATATGGATACCATCAGCGATGCCTTACGCATGGGCGTATTCGATTACCTGATTAAGCCGGTACATTATCAGCGCCTGCAGCATACCCTGGAGCGGTTCACCCGTTACCGCAGTTCGTTACGTTCCAGTGAGCAGGCAAACCAGACGCACGTTGATGCCTTATTTAATATCCAGGCCAAAGAACAAACCGCAGAACCGAATAGCGGACTGCGGGGAATTGATGAAAACACCTTCAACCGGGTACGACAAATATTCGCCGACCCGCAGGCAGTACATACAGCAGACACTCTGGCGCAAATTCTGGGCAGCAGTAAAACCACTGCCCGACGCTATCTGGAACAAGGCGTGAAAAATAACTTTCTCGAAGCGGAGATCAGCTACGGGAAAGTGGGCAGGCCGGAGAGACTCTATCGCGGCAAAGTATGAGATTATGGCGCCAACATGTAATTACGGCGCATAGGCAAACACCTCAGCCACCCACTGACGAAAACCGTCCACATCCAGCGCCAGCGCCACCTGCGCGTTGGCGGGCTGCCCCAGACGCCCTTCAATATCCACCACCGTGGTACCGGCGGTATATTGCCCCTGCGTTTCTACGGCCACAAAACAGGATTGCAGGGTAAAAAGCTCCGGACGCACCAGCCAGGCGATAGCGCAGAGATCGTGCATCCGGACGCCAGTGCGCATACTACCGCTGCGATAATGGTTGAACAGGCTGTGCAACATCTTACCGGTGCGATTCAGCGCAGGCAGTTTATTCAGAAAATCTGGCGAGAGCATTGCCTGATTCGTGACATCAAGCCCACACATCACAATCTCCAGACCGCTGCGGAACACCAGCGCCGCGGCCTCCGGATCGACAGCAATGTTAAATTCAGCATTAGGCGTAAAATTGCCGCGCCCTGCGGAACCGCCCATCAACACCAGACGGCGAATGTTACACGCACACTCCGGATAGTGCATCAGTAGCAACGCAATATTGGTCAATGGCCCAATCGCCACTAATGTCATGGGCTCCGGTGCGTTCATCAGCACATCCCGGATAGCGATAAACGCTGGCTTCGCCAACGGTTGGCGCTGATGGTCGACAAAATCATAGCCTTCCATACCGGATTCGCCGTGGACGTATGCCGCATCGCGTAACGGACGCAGCAGCGGTGTCGCGGCCCCCTGGGCAAGTGGGATATCGCTGTTCCAGAAATGCAGAAGCTGCAACGCATTACGGGTCGTTTTTTCAACGGAAACATTGCCTGCGACGGTGGTTATTAGTTGCAGATCAAGCTGGGGGGCGAACAGCGCAGCGGCAATCGCAGCCGCGTCATCAATGCCCGGATCGGTATCAAGAATAATGTGTAGGGATGCTGTCATTAATGCTCTCCTGACCTATTGTTTTATATCTTCATACTCAGCGCGACTGATACAGGCATCAGGCACATCGTCATCCGTCACCAGACGCGGACTTAGCTTATCACCTTCGACAAACGGAACTAATGGGCAAAAACGCCCTGGCGATGCTTTGTTTTCCTGCCACTGAATCTCAAGCGATTCGGGCTCAGCGCCGGGTTTTTCTGCCTGAATCACGGTACGAATATTACCGGTTAGCCCAAAAGGTTGACACGTCTCATCAAGGCTAAAAGGCGGCGTCAAATGACCATTTTTACGTACTAGCGGATAAATAATACGCCCATCAGCGTAGGAAGGTATCATGTAGCAGTTATACATTTTGCCTTTACTGATCACAGGCTGAAAGTAGCTTTCACCGCGATCGATCAGTTCAATCGTTTTTCCTTTCCAGCGATACACATTGACGCCATGACTGCAGCAACCGCCGCGCCAATAGCTGACAATCTGTTTATGTTCAGCATCGATCTCTGGTGAAGTGATTTCCTGATAAGACGCTGGCGCATCAACATAACGCTGTTTGGCGGGGTCATAGAGCCATGTTTGTACTGGAGCATCCGGCCCTGCAAGTAGCTCTGTTACAATCGACAGATCCGGGTAGCCATCAAAATTGACATCCCCCCATTGAGGCATAAACGGGCTACAAGTGCCCACCGAGGCGGTATCTAAGGTCTGTATGAGTTTACCATCACGGTATAATTTTATCGTCGAAATGGCCGGCGTATTGCCGCAATCAATCTCTTTGGAAGGGTCGTAACCCCCTGCATCATTCGTGTTCGTGACCAGCACAATATCAGGGGAGTTTTTAGGTTTGTAATAGATAAGGGCAACAGGAAAATGTCGTTTTTTATCTGCGGACGTCCATTCGCCTTTAATCTCACTGCTGGAGATTTCCGCATTCCAGTAACCCGAAAGCGCCTTTACGCGTTCTTCAAGATGCACCTCTTTATCCTGGAGTGAGCCGCGTAGAACAATCACTGCCTTGTGCTGATTGCAAGGTTCATAGCAGTAATACCCATTAAGAGAGTTACCAAATCGCGTGATATTAACGTTTACCGGTTTCCCCGCGATAGTCCCGGTATAGTTTCGCTCCCAGGCAGGTAGCTCCAGCACCGTGGCGCTTGTTGCGTCCATCCAAAAGCCGATGGCGAGTAACGTTGGCAATCCATATTTTATTTTGCCCATTTCCCTTATCCCTGTAGGCATTACAACCAAAAAACCAGCAACGATTGTGCTGGTTTTTCAGATGAATAGCAAAAAGGTGGGGCATTAGCAACGGATGACGACTACGCCTTATTCTTCCTGTCGCACATTGAATATCAAAAGAAATTCTTAAGATCTGGTCAACGTAGCGTCATCAGGCAGATTTCTGAATTATGAAATCTTATTCGACCTCACGAACATCCACACGCAGCTCTTTCGGCACTTCAAAAACAATATTTTCTTCGCGCCCCTCAAGCGTGACGGCTTCGCCGCCGCCAAACTCGCGCAGACGCGCAATAACATTCTGCACCAGAATATCCGGCGCGGAAGCGCCAGCAGTGACGCCGACGCAGGCGGCTTCTTTCACCCACGCCTCCTGGATATCCGCCGCATCGTCGATAAGAAACGCGGTTCTTCCCATCCGTTGGGCCAGTTCCGCCAATCGGTTAGAGTTAGAAGAGTTTTTCGAGCCGACCACCAGCACTACGTCAGCCTGCTCCGCCAACGCCCGCACCGCTTCCTGACGATTAGTAGTGGCATAGCAAATATCGTCTTTGCGCGGGCCGACGATTTTCGGAAAGCGTTTACGCAGCGCATCAATCACATCGGACGTATCGTCCACGGAAAGCGTGGTTTGCGTCATGAAGGAGAGCTTGCCTTCATTTTTGACATTCAGCGTCCAGACGTCCTCTGGCGACTCAACCAGGTACATCCCCCCTTCCGGGTTGCTGTACTGGCCCATGGTGCCTTCCACCTCCGGGTGCCCGGCGTGGCCGATGAGAATAGATTCTTCACCGCGACGGCTGGCGCGCGCCACTTCCATATGGACTTTCGTCACCAGCGGGCAGGTGGCGTCAAAAACGGTAAGATCGCGGCTTTTCGCCTCGTTACGCACCGCCTGGGAAACCCCATGAGCGGAGAAGATCAGAATGGCGCCATCCGGCACTTCGCTAATTTGCTCTATAAAGATCGCCCCGCGCTGGCGCAGGCTGTCCACTACATAGCGGTTATGCACGACTTCGTGCCGAACGTAAATTGGCGCGCCGTAAATGGCGAGCGCATTTTCAACAATGCTGATAGCGCGGTCTACCCCGGCGCAAAAACCGCGTGGGTTGGCCAACAGGATCTGCATGTTTATGCCTCCAGCGCCGGATCGATTTCCAGCACTTCAATATCAAAGTGAATGGTATGCCCGGCCAGCGGATGGTTAAAATCAACGGTAATCGAGTCGCCGTTGATTTCGCGAATCACGCCAGGCATTTCGCTGCCATCCATTGCGGTAAAAAGCATAATCGCCCCGACTTCCGGTTCGCCCGCCGCCATAAACTCACGGCGCGAGAAATACTGGATTAAGTCCGGACTGGGGACGCCAAACGCGGCGTCAGGCTCCAGAGAAAACGCTTTCTTTTCCCCTTCTTTCAACCCCAGAAGCTGCTGCTCCAGACCTTCGGAAAGCGAGGTATCGCCAAGACGGAACAGGGCTGGCTTGCCGTTATTGCGGGTAGATTCCGCCGTTGAGCCATCATCCAGTTTCAGGGTGAAGTGAACGAGGATCGCGCTGGTGCTCTGTACGGATTTAGACATGCAAATTGCTCACGTGTTTTGCCCGGAGGCACAAAGAACTATAAAACCGTAGGCCGGATAAGGCGTTTTCACCGCCATCCGGCACCACGTTTGCCTGATGGCGCTGCGCTTATCAGGCCTACAAAACCGGATAAGCGCCATCCGGTATTTACGCTTATGCCTGTTCTTTCGCTGTCGGCTTCGGCAAAAAGCCTTCCAGTACAATCAGCGCCGCGCCGATACAGATCGCGCTATCGGCAAGGTTGAACGTCGCGAAATGCCAGTCGCCGACGTAAAAATCGATCATATCGACAACAAAGCCGTGCCACAGGCGGTCGAACAGGTTACCCAGCGCGCCGCCGATGATTAACGCATAAGCGATGTTATTCAGCTTCTGCGTCGCTTTCGAGCGATACATCATCACCAAAAGAATTACGCAGATCCCTATCGCAATCCCGGCAAAGAACCAGCGCTGCCAGCCGCCGCTATCCGCCAGGAAGCTAAAAGCCGCGCCGTAGTTACGCGCATAATGCAGATTAAGCGACGGGAACAGCCCTACCGTATCCCCCAGAGCGAAATTCTGGAGGATCAGGTATTTGCTGCCCAAATCGATAATCAGCACGACTACTACCAGCCATAGCCAGCGTAGTCCTGTTGAACAGAGTGGTTTACTCATCAGGCAAATTTACGTTGTTCGCCATTACCGGCGATGTTGCTGACACAGCGTCCGCAGATATCTGCATGTTCCGCCACCTTGCCGACATCAGTAGTGTAGTGCCAGCAGCGCGGACACTTATCACCCTCGGCACGCGTTACCACTGCCTGAACTGTCGTATTACCAGCATTGTACTGAATATTTTCATCATCAATACCCCCCGCTTGCTCAGAAATCACGAACTGGGAAGTAATGAAGATAAATCTGACCTCTTCGCCCAACAGTTTCAGCTTCTTGATCGTACCGTTAGCATCGTCAGCATATTTCAGCGTCACTTTTGCTTCCAGGTTCGATTTGATGCCATTGGCTTTCTGATTTTCCAGCTCTTTGTTGACCTGGTCCTTGATATAGCGGACATCGTCCCAGAATGCGTCATTAAATTCTTCATTCTCTTCCAGGCCAAACAACCCGTCGTACCATTCGCCGGTGAAGACATATTTTTCACGCTCGCCCGGCAGGTAGCCCCAGATTTCATCAGCCGTGAAGGACATGATCGGCGCCATCCAGCGAACCAGCGCTTCTGCGATATGATACAGCGCAGTCTGGCAGCTACGACGCGCGACGCTATCAGCCTTCGCGGTGTACTGGCGGTCTTTGATGATGTCGAGGTAGAACGAACCCATTTCAACGGAGCAGAAGCGCATCAGGCGCTGTACCACTTCATGGAAGTCGTAAGCTTCGTATGCCTTCAGAATCTCTTGCTGCGCCGTTTTCGCGCAGCCCACCGCCCACCGGTCCAGCACCACCATCTCTTCCGGTTTGACCATATCGGTGGCCGGATTGAAGCCATTGAGGTTCGCCAGCAGGAAGCGCGCGGTATTACGGATACGACGATAGCTGTCGGCAGCACGTTTCAGGATTTCGTCAGAGACCGCCATTTCGCCGGTATAGTCAGTAGACGCTACCCACAGACGCAGGATATCCGCGCCCAGTTTATTCATCACATCCTGCGGCGACACGGTGTTACCGATAGACTTGGACATCTTGCGCCCCTGACCATCGACGGTGAAACCGTGAGTCAGTACCTGGCGATATGGCGCTTTGCCTTTCATCGCCACGCTAATCATCAGGGAGGACATAAACCAGCCGCGATGCTGGTCAGAGCCTTCCAGATACATATCGGCAGCGTGACCGGCGAATTCCGGACGTGCATCAACCACGGAATAACTGGTGGAACCGGAATCAAACCAAACGTCCAACGTATCCGGAACTTTCTCGTATTGATCAGCATCTTCGCCGAGGATCTCTTTCGGGTCGAGATCCCACCACGCCTGGATACCGTCAACTTCGACGCGTTTCGCCACCTCTTCCATCGCCGCCAGAGTACGCTCAATCGGCAGCAGCTCCTGCGTTTCTTTATGCACGAACAGCGACATCGGTACGCCCCAGGTACGCTGACGTGAGATACACCAGTCAGGACGGTTAGCGACCATTGATTCAATACGCGCCTGACCCCAGTCCGGGATCCACTGAACGCCTTTGATCTCTTTCAGCGACTGTTGACGAAGCCCTTCTTTATCCATGCTGACGAACCACTGCGGGGTCGCGCGGAAAATGATCGGCGTTTTGTGACGCCAACAGCACGGATAGCTGTGCTGCATTTTTTCGACATGCAGTAGCGCGCCTTTTTCTTTCAGCAGTTCAATAACGATATCGTTCGCCTTGAAGACGTTAACACCGTCAAGCGTTGGATATGTGCCTGGCAGGTAAGCGCCGTCCGGGCCAACCGGGTTAGCGGTTTCCAGGCCATACTTTTGACCGATCACGTAGTCATCCGGGCCGTGACCAGGGGCGGTATGTACCGCGCCGGTACCTGCGTCCAGGGTGACGTGATCGCCGAGGATCGCCGGCACGTCAAAGCCCATAAACGGATGGGTAAAGCGCAGCAGTTCCAGCTCCGCGCCTTTAACGGTGCCGAGAATGGTGTATTCAGCCGCGCCAATACGCTGCATGACGCTTTCAACCAGATCTTTCGCCAGAATCACCGCCTGGCCGTCAATCTGCACCAGCGCATAATCAAAGTCCGGCGCCAGGGAGATGGCGCGGTTAGCCGGTAGTGTCCACGGCGTGGTGGTCCAGATAACCAGCGACACAGGGCCGCTCACGCCCGGCAAACCAAACTTCGCTTTCACCGCATCCTGATCGACGGCGCGGAACGCCACGTCGATAGACGGCGACGTTTTGTCGTAATATTCAACTTCCGCTTCCGCCAGCGCGGAACGGCAGTCAACGCACCAGTGCACCGGCTTAGCGCCTTTGTGCAGATGACCGTTTTTGATAATTCTGCCCAGCGCGCGGATGATGTTGGCTTCGGTTTTGAAGTCCATGGTCAGGTACGGATGCGACCAGTCGCCCAACACGCCCAGACGAATGAAGTCTTTACGCTGGCCGTCAACCTGCGTAGCGGCATATTCGCGGCACTTGGCGCGGAATTCAGCGGCAGTGAATTTCTCGCCCGGCTTACCGAACTCCTGCTCGACTTTCAGCTCGATAGGCAGACCGTGACAGTCCCAGCCCGGCACGTAAGGCGAGTCAAATCCCGACAGTCCTTTGGACTTCACGATAATGTCTTTCAGAATCTTGTTAACTGAGTGACCAATATGAATGCTGCCATTCGCATATGGAGGGCCATCATGCAGAATGAAGGTTTTTTTGCCTTTTTTGGCCGCACGAATGATGCCGTACAGATCATCATCGGTCCAACGCGCCAGCATTCCCGGTTCACGCTTGGCGAGGTCGCCGCGCATCGGGAACCCTGTTTCCGGCAAATTCAGGGTCGATTTATAGTCACTCATCAGATTCTCGGTTCCGTATTTCGGTTTGATAAACACCGTCAGGGTTACACCTGCCCGGCTAGCCCAAAAAACTTGCGGGCCGTTAACTCATCGCGTGCGATTTGCGCTTTTAGCTCATCAAGCGACGCAAATCGCTGCTCATTACGTATCTTTTTACGCAGTATTACATCTATATGGCGACCGTAGAGGTCCATTACAACGTCCAGCAGATGCACTTCCAGTTGTTGACGCACGCCAGCCACCGTTGGACGAGTGCCAATGTTCGCTACGCCGGGTAACGGCTTATCGCCAAGCCCGGTGACTTCCACCGCATAGACCCCTTTGACCGGGGAGACCTGACGGCGCAGCGGTAAGTTCGCCGTCGGGAAGCCAATGGTACGTCCCAGCTCGTCGCCATGAACGACACGCCCGGAAATAGTAAAGGGATGTCCCAGCAGACTTTCGGCAAGCGCCAGGTTATCTTCCGCCAGCGCCTGTCTCACTGCTGTACTACTGATACGCACGCCGCCTTCACAAAAGGTTTGGGTGCTGGAAACCGCAAAACCATACTCCACCCCCGCCTTCTGTAATAACAAGAAATCGCCCGCGCGGCTAGCACCAAAGCGGAAATCATCGCCGACGGCAAGAAATTGCACGCCAAGTCGCTCCACCAGCAGTTCGCTGATAAACGTTTGCGCCGTCAAAGCGGCAAAGCGGCGATCGAATTTCACGCACAGCACATAGTCCACGCCGCACTGCGCAAGGTAATGCAGTTTTTCACGCAGGCGCGTCAGGCGAGCGGGCGCTTTATCCGTCGCGAACAGCTCCTGCGGCTGCGGTTCGAAAATCATGACCACCACCGGCAGACCGCGTCTGCGTCCTTCTTCCTGCAAACCCTGCAGTAGAGCGCGATGCCCCCGATGTACGCCGTCGAAATTACCAATGGTCAGCACACACCCATGCGGGGCCTGACTGAGATTATGTATGCCGCGTATCAGCTTCATGTCTGACTCAAAACAGTGAAAATCGCAAGAGTATACCTTGTACAGCGGTCAAGGTTAACCGACGATTGCCCTGATGAAACATAAAGAAGATGCTTTTCATCGCCATGCGGCAAACTCCGCCCCAAAACCCGCCGCTTAATGCAATTTTTCTCATGGAAAGGCTGTATTCACAGCACGCAAGCTGGTAGAATCCTGCGCCATCACTACGCAACGAGTGCTGCAATTTAAACGGCGCTTATTTGCACAAATCCATTGACAAAAGAAGGCTAAAAGGGCATATTCCTCGGCCTTTGAATTGTCCATATAGAACACATTTGGGAGTTGGACCTTGGCTAATATCAAATCAGCTAAGAAGCGCGCCGTTCAGTCTGAAAAGGCTCGTAAGCACAACGCAAGCCGTCGCTCTATGATGCGTACTTTCATCAAGAAAGTATACGCAGCTATCGAAGCTGGCGACAAAGCTGCTGCACTGAAAGCATTTAACGAAATGCAACCGATCGTGGACCGTCAGGCTGCTAAAGGTCTGATCCACAAAAACAAAGCTGCACGTCATAAAGCTAACCTGACTGCACAGATCAACAAACTGGCTTAATCGCCTGCTTGTTATCAGCTTTGTAGAAAAACCCGCGTAAAGCGGGTTTTTTTATGCCTGCTATCTGCCGTTTTGCTCGACAATCGCTGGCTCTGACCTCACTCGTTCACGCTCTTCCTGACCAGCCTATTTTTTCAGCTACCCCTCCCTCAGTCACGTAATACTTGAAAGTTATTTTCTTTCACTGTTTTCCTTTTCTTATTTCATTACTGAAAAAACTGTGACCACCTTAGCAAATAAAAACATCGCTCATTCAAAAACTAATAAACGCAATCCTGATGTAAGATTTAATAATTGATTGATGCCGTCGGGTTAACTACTTTTCATGTACACCTTACTTACTCATTTTAATCTGAGGTTAAATTCAAAAACGACATAAAAATAATATTCAAAACTTGCTTAGAAAGTAGAGGTTGTTTTTCTGGGCGTATCGTACCAATATCGGAGTTATCATTATGAGTTCTGTCATTGAGGATACCCAGCCTTCCGGGTCAGCATCATTGTCTTTACTACAGCGTATTAGCTACGGCTCTTTGGATGTGGCGGGTAATCTGCTGTACTGCTTCGGTTCAACGTACATTTTATATTTCTACACAGACGTTGCGGGCATTAGCCTTGCCGTAGCAGGCGTTATCCTGCTGCTGGCGCGTATTATCGATGGCATAGACGCCCCCATATGGGGGATCATCATCGATAAAACACGTTCACGCTACGGTAAATGTCGTCCCTGGTTTTTATGGTTACCGCTGCCTTTTGCGGTATTCAGCGCACTGTCATTTTGGTCTCCTGATATCAGTATGACAGGAAAAGCCATCTATGCAGCAATATCTTATATGATTGCCAGCATTCTATTTACCGGACTTAATACACCACTCAGTGCAATATTACCCCTGATGACCTTATCTCCCAAAGAAAGACTGGTTTTAAATTCCTGGCGAATGACCGGTGGGCAAATTGGGGTTTTATTAATGAACGCGACCGCCTTGCCGTTAGTCGCTTTTTTAGGTAACGGTGATGATCACGCTGGTTTTATTTATACGGCAATTACGTTTGCCATTATATCCTGCGCGCTAACGCTCTTTGCGTTTAAAAACATTCGTGAAATGGATACGGATAAAATACAGCATGAACCTAAGTTGCCGATGAAAAAAAGTTTCGCGGCGATGAAAGGTAACTGGCCGTGGATCCTGATGGTGCTGGCTAATCTGATCTTCTGGATTGCCCTACAGCAGCGCAACACGACCATTGTCTATTATCTGACCTACAACCTCGACCGTAAAGATCTGGTACCGCTGATTAACAGCCTGGCGACGATTCAGATCCTGTTTATCATCGCTATCCCCTTCTTTAGCAAATACCTGGCTAAAACCTAGATATGGGTAGGCGGTCTGCTGGTCGCCACGTTTGGCGGCGTCATGATGTGGCTGGCAGCGGACAACATTACTTTCCTCATCGCCGCCTGGATACTCGGCAATATCGGCAGCGGTATCGCCTGCTCAATGCCGTTTGCCATGCTGGGCTTCGCCGTCGATTTCGGCGCCTGGAAGACCGGTATTAAGGCTACCGGCATTCTTATCGCCTTCGGCAGCACCTTCTGCATCAAGATGGGTAGTGGCCTCGGCACCGCTTTCGCCGCCTGGATCATGAACAGTTTTGGCTATGTCCCCAACCATGCCCAGAGTGCTGCGGGTCTGGAGGGCATTATCTGGGCCTTTATCTGGGCACCCGCCCTACTCTTCGCGCTCGCAGCGATCCCACTACTTTTCTTTCGCAAATACGAAGCGATGGAAGAGAAGATTCGCCACGATCTGGAAACCGTCAACTCATAACGTTCTTTACCTTCACCCTCGAATATGGGAGGCACCACCATGCCATTTATGCAACAAGACCCGCGTCGTCTGGTCTGGCAGCAAAACGATCGCTATTTATGGATTGAACCCTGGGGCGAGAACAGCCTGCGCGTACGCAGCGGCCGTCATCTGCCGGTAATGAGAAATGAAGACTGGGCATTGACTGAGCCAGTCGCAGAAAGTCAGTGCCACATTGATTATGAGCACCACCAGGCAACGCTGACCAACGGCAAAATTATCGCTATCGTCAATCAAAAAGGACAAGTTACCTTTTACCGCCATCCACACAAACCCCTGTTGCAGGAGTTCTGGCGCCTGCGGGGCGAAATTGGCGAGGATGAATCATCTCACGGCCAGTACGTTAGCGCACTCAACCTTGAGGGACGCGAGTTCCGCCCTATTCAGGGTGGGAAATATTCACTGAAAGCCCGCTTCGAAGCCACCGAAGGGGAAAAAATTTATGGCATGGGGCAGTATCAACAGGCCAACCTGGATCTCAAAGGATGCGTGCTTGAGCTGGCGCAACGTAACTCCCAGGCCTCAGTACCGTTTATGCTCTCCAGTCTGGGCTACGGATTTTTATGGAACAACCCGGCAGTCGGACGCGTAACCTTTGCCCAAAACGTTACCGAATGGGAAGCGCAGGTCAGCGAACAGTTAGACTACTGGATCACGGCTGGCGATACCCCGGCAGAAATTAGCCGGGCTTACGCGCTGGCTACCGGCACGCCGCCGATGATGCCGGACTACGCCATGGGCTTCTGGCAGTGCAAACTCCGTTATCGTACGCAGGAAGAGCTGCTGGAGGTCGCCCGCGAATATAAGCGCCGCAATCTGCCTATCTCAGTGATCGTTATCGACTTCTTTCACTGGCCGAATCAGGGTGACTGGATGTTCGATGCGCGCGACTGGCCCGATCCTGATGCCATGATTGCCGAGCTGAAATCGCTGGGAATTGAGCTGATGGTCTCCGTCTGGCCGACGGTGGATAACCGTACCGAAAGCTATCGGGAGATGCGCGAAAACGGCTGGCTGGTACAAACGGAACGTGGCTTGCCGATCAATATGGATTTCCTCGGCAATACCACTTACTTTGATGCGACTCATCCGGGCGCGCGCGACTACGTCTGGGGCAAAGCCAAACGCAACTATTACGATAAAGGCGTGAAGTTATTCTGGTTAGATGAAGCCGAACCTGAGTTCAGCGTTTACGACTACGACAACTATCGCTACCATGCCGGGCCGGTACTGGAAGTGGGCAATATCTACCCACGCATGTACGCCAAAACCTTTTTTGATGGCATGAAAGCCGATGGCGAAGACCAGGTTATCAACCTGCTACGCTGCGCCTGGGCCGGCAGTCAGAAGTACGGCGCTCTGGTCTGGTCAGGGGATATTCACTCCTCGTTTAGATCGCTGCGCAACCAGTTTGCCGCCGGACTCAATATGGGAATAGCAGGGATACCGTGGTGGACGACGGATATCGGCGGTTTCCATGGCGGTAATATTCACGACCCGAAATTCCATGAATTGCTAATTCGCTGGTTCCAGTGGGGCGTCTTTAGTCCGGTGATGCGTCTGCACGGCAACCGCGATCCGCAGATTTTACCCGCGCAACCGTACCGGGATGGCATTGCTCAATGCCCTACAGGTGCGCCGAACGAGGTCTGGAGCTACGGTGAGGAAGTATGCGACGTACTGACAGGTTGCCTGGCGTTGCGAGAAAAACTCAAGCCCTATATCAAAGCGCTGATGGAGGAAACCCATAAGCACAATACGCCAGTGATGCGCCCCCTGTTCTTTGAATTCCCCGAACAGGAAACAAGTTGGACAATCACCGACCAGTATTGTTTTGGTCCTGACCTGCTGATCGCCCCCGTCATGCATGAAGGTATGCGCGAGCGTGATGTCTGGCTACCAGAAGGGGAAACATGGACGGATCTTGCGACCGGTGAAAGCTATTCAGGAGGGCAGACGCTGCATTACGCTACGCCACTGAACAGAATTCCGGTGTTTATCCGCGAAGGTGGGCAGTACCGTAGCCTGCTGAACTTGTAGAATGATTCCGGCTGCGGGTTAATACCGCAGCCGGAAGTATTACGGTAGGTACGTCTACTGTAGTTTAAACAATGCCGAGTAGTCCGCATTGCAAATACGCTGCACCGCCGGATGCTGGATCATTCTCTCGGCAAAAATCGCATGATATTCTTCCATGACATTCTCCACGCGCCCAATCTCTATTACCGACTCATCGGCATAAAAATCCAGCGAATAAAGGCTCGGCGCCACAAAAATCGCATCGTGCGTCGCGCCAAACGCCTTCATTAAGGCCGCATCATCAAATTCACCGAGGATCTCAACCTGCAACCCCTGTGAATTAAACCAGTTCAACAACTTACGCCCCAGCATTGAGCGCCGTCCCGGCACCAGCAACCGTCGCTCTTCCAGGCAGGCAGGGAACGCTTTTTCAGGAAGCGGATTCGTACACCAGAAACTGACGCTGCATTCGCCGATTTTGACTGAGAATAGCCCCTCCTGCTGCGTGGAATCTATCGGGCAGTCGGAGATAATCATATCCAGCTTGTGCTGGCTGAGCTGTTCGAGCAACATTTCGTGCGTGGACTCGAAGCAACGCAGATGTATGGGTTCGTCCACCACCACCGCCGCATCCAGAACGCTGCTGACCAGACGCTTGGATAAAGCATCGGCGACTCCGACATCAAACAACAGGTTTGATTCTTTGCGGTAATTGACGATATCCAGCATCTCCTGGCTTAGCGTAAACATTTTGTCCGCATAGCGAAAAACCAGCTCGCCCAGTTCGCTGGGTTCAAGACCGCGTCCCTTACGTTTAAATAGCTTCCCCTGTAAACGCTCTTCCAGGGCTTTAATTTGACCAGTAATGGTTTGCGGCGTCAGAAAAAGCGCCTCTGCGGCACCCACGACAGAACCTTCTTTATAGACATGCCAGAAATAATAAAGATGGTTGTAGTTAATATGAGACATGCTCATTTCTCTCCCTGTTCAATGTCGCAAGGGAGCGATACATCGCTCCCCCTTTCCTTCGTACTGATTATGCCGGCGCGTTCAAACGCGCGCGCAACCAGCTATACCCCACCACTGCGGAGAGCAATGAACCAATCAAAATGCCCAATTTCGCCCAGTTAATAAGTTCCGGATCGACATTGCCAAATGCCAGGCTGGCGATAAAGATGGACATCGTAAAGCCAATGCCACACAAAATGCCGACCGCCATGATTTGCTGATAAGTGGTCCCCTGCGGCAGATGCGCCAGCTTGAAACGCAGCGCCAGCCAGCAAAACAGGCTAATCCCCAGCGGCTTACCAATCAGCAGACCGGCAATAATTCCCAACGGCAGCATGGAGGTCAGACCGTCAATCGTGACGCCCTGAAGAGAAACGCCGGCATTCGCAAAAGCGAAAAGCGGCAGGATCAGGTACGCGACCCACGGGTGCAGAACATGCTCCAGACGCTTGGCCGGCGAGCGACCGTGTTTTTCTTTCAGCGGAATAAAGAAACCGACAATAACGCCTGCCAGCGTCGCGTGAACGCCGGACTTCAGTACCGCCGTCCACAGCACTGCCCCGACCAGAATATATACCCCAGTCCGTCTGACGCCGCACAGGTTCAGCAGCGCCAGCACGGCAATCGCGAACGCCGCCACGCCCAGCGAGACGATAGAAAGATCGCTGGTATAAAACAGTGCGATAATAACGATAGCGCCGAGATCATCGATGATCGCCAGCGCCATCAGGAAAATTTTCAGCGCCAGCGGAACCCGGCTGCCCAACAGCGCCAACACGCCCAGCGCAAAGGCGATATCCGTCGCGGCAGGAATAGCCCAGCCCTCGCGAGTGACCGGATCGGAGTAGTTAAAGGCCAGATAGAGCAATGCCGGTACAATCATCCCGCCGATGGCGGCAATCACCGGAAAAGCGGCCTGGCGCAGACTGGCTAACGAGCCTTGCATCAGTTCGCGCTTAACTTCCAGGCCAATCAACAGGAAAAACACGGCCATCAGCGCATCGTTGATCCACAACAGCATGTTTTTGTTGATCTCAAGCGCCCCAACCCGTAGCTGAACCGGCGTCTCCAGAAAATCATGATACCATCCACTGGTCGCGCCCATATTGGCCATCAGCATAGCCAGCGCAGCGGCGATGATGAGAATGATGCCCCCAGAGGCATCGCTGCTAAAAAATCGGTGCAGATGTTTCACTTTTTATTCTCTCAATCAGGTGAATTCTTCGGATCTACTATCTTACCTCGCCTGACTCATCGTTAAAATTAGATTATATATGATGAATAGCTCGTTTTTTACGAAATGAAGTCCGACTTACGCCGGACTTTTTTAGTGCAGTCAGTCATTGATGATAGACCGCTACGCGTACAGATCCATTTTATACACCCGGAAACTGGTAATATCGTAGCGATAGCCTTCCCCGTTCGTTTCCGCGTTTTTGTAGTAACCTGACGTCATGGTCGCTTCAAAAAGCACGGTTTTCTCCGTAGGCGCAATCTCCTGTAAAATTAGCAGCCCCATCGCCTCGCTGCCCGCCTGCGGATCGATAATATCGCTCTCGCCAGGCTGGCAAGAGATGGCGCGGCCATTTTCATCAAACGTGCAGTCGGCAAAATGCACCACAATATTGCCATTCTGCTGGATCGCTTTCGCGCTAACGCAGCTACTGTAGCCACGCGCGCCCAGCTCCTTGCCGTATTCAAATGGCCGCATAACGGTCATCTCATTCATATTCACCACGAAATGGACAATGCGGCTGTAGTTATCCGGCGGTAACAGGCTTTTGCTGTCATCACGCGAACGGTAGTTACCGTTATCAAATACCATAAACTCCACTATACCCGGCGTATTATTGGCGATTTCAACGACGTTATGCTGGCCCCAAGTCCAAAAGTCACGGTCGGCCGCGTCGATATCCTCCTGTTTGCTAAAGTCATAAAGCGCCACACCTTCACTGTCGACCGGGGTTAAAAGATAAGGCTGATAAGCGTCGTCCCAGTCTTCATGCGTTGACAAAATAAAGCGTAGCGCTTGCGTTTGCAGATCGACGCCAAACACCGCGCTCTGATGACGCCCGGACGCAATTAACAACTGATTCGTCTCATTCACGTAGCTCTGGTTTATATGCAGCCAGTCTTTAACCGTCGGGTCTTCTCCCGGCGCCGTACCTGAAGGACGGGAAACCCGCGTCGTATCCAGCACCTTCGCCATATCGTAGTAAGCCGTCTCCAGTCCGGTAGTCAGATCGACAACCGATACGCCGTCTTCATTGGTTTTCAAATCGTCGGGCCGACCCGAGGTATATTCAGAGGGCGCAACAATGGTATTGCTATCCCACGGCCAGATAGAATGGTGAAATTGATTATCGAGATTATAGAATGTGTGAAGACGCCCCATCATGTCGAACTCATACATATCCAGATAGGTATTTTTCGCTTCTGAAGTAGTGAGGAAATGGCCATTATCAATTCGAACAAAATTATAAGACGGATAATCCTGAGTAACGTACCAGCGCACCAGACCATTCTGATCTAATGCGTAATTATAGCGATCGAAATGCGTAATAAAATAAAACCCTGGCGCCATCTTGTCCGCATCGGTAGCAGGTTGCGTCACGTTGATAATCGGAAAACCTAATACGACCTCCGCGGAATCTACCGGCGGTAATGGCTGTGTGATGAGCGTATAGACGGCAAGCGGCGTATCTGCCTGAGAAAAGACAATACGGTTTTCAGTATCCGCTACCAGCCCCAGAACCGGCAACAGATTTGCGCCTGCCGTAAGGGTGTAAAGATGTTCTACCGGCATCGCCGTTTTTGCCGCATCCTGGACCGTGACTATGATCTCAGCCGGTTCCAGACTCCAGACCCCGGCATAAGCGCTTAAAGGCGCCGTGCCGTAAGGGTCTAACAACATGAGCGCATTTTCTACCGTATTCTCTTGCGTGACCTGCGCAAGGCAATTTTCATAAATAGCGGTATGGTTAAGCACCATTTCATTATTGATATCGATACCCTGATTAATCGCCGGACGCGGCGCAGGAAGGACAACAGACGTTGTAGTTAACGTATTCATGATAAATCTCCAGTGTATTAATCTCATCGCCCCTCATGGGGACCACGAAAATTAATACTCTGGATTTTTAAGCCGTCCGAATAAAATACCGCAACAACACCTCATCACACTTTTTATTTTAGCAATTCAGTTACGTGAAGCGTTATATTCAAATTTTAGGTAATCCAGTACGGCAACAACATTGCCAGGAGACATCCGGTTAAGATGCGGCAGGAAGGGATGGTTGTGAACATAGCGAATAAACGCCGTCGCGCTATTTAACGTCGCATGGCGTAACAAACTCACCTTTTTATTTCCTGTGAGATTGCATACCGCCATCGCATAATCCCGTGTGGAAAATGTACGCCAGACGTTGTTGCGAATTCCGCCGCTCAAAAACAACCGCGGAGGGAGATCGCGTTTGGGCGGCGTAACGCCTCTTTCACGCACAAACGAAATATGGCAGCGCCCCTGACGAAGATAGCTAAAATTCGCCATCATACAGCCGCCCAGAATGAAGCATTCGTGATCGAGATAATGTTGGACATTCAGGGAACGCTCATCCGTCAACGCCTGAACCAACTCAAAATGTCGATAAGCAGGTAATACGGGTTTTACTAACATCCCCGGATCGTTTTTATATAAAACGGCGGGGCCGTAATCCACATCAAATAATACATTGCGGCGCATGGTCAGCGCCTCTTTTCGCTGCACCAGATGCGCCAGCGTGCCGGACGGAAGTCGTTCTTCGTAATCAGAATGATATTGATAATCCGCTTCCACCGGTTGGGCGGAGTAATTCGTTGAGATCGCGACGACCTTACCGCTCTCCTCTTCCGCCGTCACCAGCACGTATAAGCTGCTGTCGCCGCCGTTAAATTTCACACGAAACGCCCGCGTGCTCATAGCGATATCAAACGCGGGAAACACAAAATCGCGTTCCGCTTGATTAGCGCGACGGGACAGTTTTTGTAATTCGCGGCTAAAACCCGTGCTGTCTATCGCCAGCGCCGCGCGTATTTCAACTAGCGACGCTCCTTCGCCAATCAACGTGGCAAGGTTCTCTTGTCTGGCGTCGCTCCTGACAGCGGTATAGGAGATGAACGTTTTATTACACTGGCGGCAATACATACGCCGTTCACCTTTAGTGGAAAATCCATATTTTTTCAGCGACGTCCCGCCACAATGCGGACAGGACTTCACCAGACCTTTCCAGGGTTGATTCGCCGCCTGGCGAAAAAGATTAAGCGATCTGGCTGAGATAATGGGGAACAAAAAACCGCACGCTCGACAGAGAACATTTTTCCCTTGCGGTAGATAGTCTGGGCTCCCCAGAATCCCCAGATTTTTGCAGCCTGGCGTTTTGCAAGCATCGACATTAATGTGAGAAAACATATTCACTCCCTGCGAATACTACCTTCAAACAAATATTGACTTTATTTCTGCAGGTGAGATGCCTTTTTCATACAGGGTTCGCATGGCACTCATCGCCGTCGCGGTATGCGAGAAAAAAGCCTGATAACCTGCACACAGATAGTTATGATTGGTTGCGCCTGACGCAGAGGGTAAAAAACGATGTTTCGGACAGCCGCCATAGCAGGCGAACTTCCATTGACAGCGATGACACTCCTGCGCCATTGAACGCTGTTTATCGCTGCCGAACTGGCGATTTTGTTCGCCCTGATTCATTTGACGCAGCGTCTTCTGGTGGATATTCCCCAGTTTAAATTGCGGATATACGAAGTGATCGCAGTTATAAACATCGCCGTTCATTTCCATCGCAAACGCGCTGCCGCAGGTGGGCGCAAAAACGCAAACCTGCGGCGGCAGGCCGCACCAGGCCGCCAGCGTCTGTTCAAATAGCTGAATGCCGATATCGCCGATATCCTCACGGATCCAGATATCAAATACCGCATTCAGAAACTGACCAAATTGCAGGCTATCGACCGACCACGGCGTCATCGCGATATGTTTATCCTGCGGCTGCGCCAGTCCATTTTCCCCGCAGCGTTCAACTAAAGGGATAAATTGCATATAGCGGCTACCAATGCTTTTCAGGTAGCGATAGACCTGAACAGGATGATGCATATTGGTACGGTTAACCACCGTGAGGGTATTAAATTCTACGTCGTGCTGCGCCAGACAACGCACCGCATTTTCTACTTTTTCATGCGTCGGCTTTCCGGAGCGCGTCACTCGCCATTCATCGTGTAACGCGGCATCGCCATCAATAGAGACGCCAACCAGAAAATCATGCTCCCGGAAGAAGGTCGCCCAGTCATCGTTGATCAGGATGCCGTTGGTCTGGAAGGTATTGACGATGGTTTTGCCGCCACAATAGCGCTGCTGAAATTCAACGGCTTTACGATAAAACGGGATGCCCATTAATGTGGGTTCCCCGCCCTGCCACGCAAAAATGACCTCATCAATATCCTGTGCGGCAATCTGCTGCCTGATGAAGAGTTCGAGGGTCTCTTCCGACATTTTGTAATGGTTTTTTCGATCCGGATAGAGCTTTTCTTTCTCCAGATAAAAACAGTACTTACAGTCAAGGTTACACACCGATCCGGTTGGTTTAACCATGACCTGACAACTTTTCCCAAACATCATTACCTTCCCTGAAATAAAAGAACCTGATCCGGCACAGAGTGACCGGATCAGGTGGGCATCGCCCTAAGTGGCATACTTAATTTTTTATAATTATTCCATTAGCCCCAGGTGACAGGCGTCGGCTTATCGCCACGGGCTTTCATCAGCGAATCGTTATCAATATCCTTTTTATACTTCAGGAACTTACCGTAAAGCTGTTTCTCAATCTGCGGCTGTTTACCAATTTGATTGAGCGTCTCGAAACGATCGGTTTTCAGGTTATAGAGATATTTAGGTTTACTCTGGCGATCGATGATCATCTTCCAGTCGCCGTCGCGGATCGCCCACTCATCCGTCGGATCGTCCTGGAACGGCATATCGATACCGAAGATCAGCGGTTTCTGGCGTTTTAACGTCTTGTCCTTCAGGAGCGGAACTAAAGACTGACCGTCGTAGGTACGATCGGTCGGGAGTTTAAAGTCCATCATGTTGGCCAGCGTCGGCAACCAGTCAAGACCATATACCGGCGTGTCCGTTACCATCCCCTGTGGAATGTGCTTGCCGTATTTGATGATTGCCGGTACGCGAATGCCGCCTTCCCACAGGTTGTCTTTACGCCCGCGCAGACCGTCGGTTTCCCCGGCCAGGTTCAGCTCGTATACCTTACGCGCTTCGCGCGTGACAGGGCCGTTGTCGCTGGTAAAGATGACGATGGTGTTATCTTCCTCGCCCATCGCCTTAATTTTATCCAGCACTTTACCGACCTGCTCATCCATGTAGCTGATATTGGCGTAATATTCGCCGGTGCCGCGCCACGGTTTGTCTGCCCAGTCGCCGTAGAACAGATCCGGATGCTGCTTCTGGTAGTCGGTCATGTACTGCGAATACATATCAAGGTATTTTTTCGGCGACGCCAGCGGGCTATGGACTTCGGTAAAGGCGACATATAAGAAGAACGGATTATCGTCTTTCTTATTATCCAGCCAGTTCACCACTTCAGAGCTCACAAACTCGCCGCTCATCTTATCTGCGCGGCCAATATGTTGGCCATTACGAATCCACCCCGTAGGATGCACCACGCCATAGCGCGGGCGCTCCTTGGCGTTATCCAGCGTAGCATCGGTGACAAATCCCGCCGGATTAACCAACGTATAGTCAAAGCCCATGTCTTTCGCCTGCGGCTGATCGGTGCGATCGCCGCCCGCATTCAGGTGTAATTTCCCCATCATCGCTGTATCGTAGCCCTGCTGTTTTAGCAGATTGGCGATAGTCAGTTCATTACGCCCCAGCGCAACATCTTTGCCTTCCGGTATCCAGGAACGGATTCCGGTACGGAACGGCATACGACCGGTTAACAGGCCCGCGCGGGAAGGAGAACACAGAGGCGCTGGCGCATAATAGTCGGTAAACTTCACCCCCTCCTGCGCCAATTTGTCTATGTTAGGTGTTTTAACGATGCGGTGCCCGTAGGTGGCGAGATCGCCATACCCTAAATCATCCGCCAGAATAATGACTAAGTTAGGACGCTTTGCGGTTGCCGCTTGCGCGGTTGATAATACGCATCCAGCGCATAGCGCCAACCCTATCATACTGGCAACGACTGTTCTTTTCATTTCAACTCCTTTGAGTTATCGCACGGTCTGATTACGATATATTTGCCGATAGACCCGGCTGCGGAATACAGCCTAAATTAATTGCACTATATATATTCGATTTGTCTTATATTTCTTCCATTAACATCGTTTTATCGTAGAAATTATTCACACTCATTATAATATTAATGCCATAAATATATTTCGTGCTAAAGAAAACACGCCTGAAGCAGTCTATAAAAAAAGAAATCGCGAACGAGTGATGCAGAACTCAAATATGGCCCATATGTCAGAACCGCTATTGTGATGTCAATATATGTTGCTGTTTGAACGGTAACACCCTCATTTAATGGCAGTAAGTTGTCTTTGCGAGAGATTATTCCCATTCGAAGTTTCATTAATTTCATGCTATCCGGTGTGACTTTTACAACAGAGACATAAACTATAAATCAAATAGTTATCACGTAATAAACAACATTATCTGACACGAATATTTGACGATTATATGTCGCTGATATTTTTGAGACATCTATCACCTACGTATAAAAAGACACTCCTTAGAATTCGCTTCTTTACACAACATTTCACTGTGTTTTTACCTCATGGAGTTGAGCATGAAAAATAAGAAATATATTAATAGTCTACTCGCCGCATGTGTTCTTTTCTCTTGCTTTAATGGCCAGGCAGCGGAGTTGAAACGCGTATACGGTAAACTTAGCTTCGGATATGGCGACTGGAATAAAGGCTTTGTCAATGTCGATCGCGGCGAAGTGTGGAAAGCGGTAGCCGATTTCGGCGCCGTGTTTGACAGGGGCGAATTTGCATCATTTTATGAAATGAACGTGCTCAACCATCCGGTAGAAGGCCGTAACCATGTTACCCAATTTCTGGGACATTATAGGGTAGTAGAAGGCTCTAACTTTACCGCAATGATGAAACTCTATATGTCGATGGAGAATAAATTCGGTGATGAATTAAACATGATGTACGGGGTAGGTTATCTGGGTTTAACCAGCCCATCAGGCTTTATTAAGCCCTATTTCGCTGTTCATAACTTATCGAACGATTATACCTCTAAAAAGTATGGACAGGCGACAGGCTTTAACGGTTATGTTCTCGGTTGGGTCGCGGCTTATAACTTCGATATGTTTAATGAAAAGTTCGTCATTTCAAACTGGAACGAAGTTGAAATGGATCGTAATGATGCCTACGCCGAACAACAGGGTGGGACGACCGGCCTGAACGGCGCGGTAACGTTTACATGGAAATTTATGCCGCGATGGACCGCCTCCGTCTCTTACCGTTACTTCAATAATAAATTGGGGTATGACGGCTACGGCGACCGTATGAATTACCTGATCGGCTTCGAGTTTTAATAATTAATAAACTTGATGAATATTACTTAATTTCCCCGGTTTGTAGTCGTGAATGACACGACTACAGGCATTGTTTTTCTTTAATGTAGCGTAAATGGATGGTTTATATGAACAAAAAGTTTTCGATATCCCTACTGTCGCTGTGCATTGGTTTGTCTTCAGCCATTTCCTTTTCAGCCGATGCGCGTGACATCACAATTTATTATACAAACGATTTACATGCCCATGTAACCCCAGAAATTATCCCCTATGTATCCAAGACACGTCCGGTAGGCGGCTTTGCGCCCATCTCGAAAATTGTCAAAGATGCAAAAGCGAAAGAGAAAGATGTCTTTTTCTTTGATGCTGGCGACTATTTCACCGGACCTTTTATCAGTACGCTGACCAAAGGCGAGGCTATTATTGATATTTTAAATACCATGCCTTACGACGCCGTCTCTGTCGGTAACCATGAATTTGACCATGGCCATGAGAATCTGGTTAAACAACTCAGCAAATTGCAATTCCCGGTATTGTTGGATAATGTTTTTTACAGCGGCACAGATACGCCATTAATTAAAGAACCGTATACCATCGTGGAAAAAGATGGATTCAAGATCGGCGTCATCGGTATGCACGGCGTTTCCGCATTCTATGAAGCGATTGCCGCAGGCGTGCGTGAAGGCGTTGACTGCCGCGATCCGATTCCTTATGTGAAAAAACAGCTGGAAGAGTTAAAAGGGAAAGTTGACCTGACCGTGCTGCTCGCCCACGAAGGCGTGCCGGGTATGCAGTCCAGCGCAGGCGAGGCTGATGTCGCACGCGCGCTGAAAACCGACGTTGATATGGCGAAATCGCTGGAAGGCTATGGACTTAACGTCCTGATTACCGGCCATGCGCATAAAGGTACGCCAGAACCGATTAAAGTGGGCGATACCCTTGTCGTTTCCACGGATGCGTACACCATCGAATTAGGTAAACTGGTGCTTGACTGGAACCCGGAAACCAAAAAAGTGGACAGCTACAATGGTAAGTTGATCACCATGTATGCGGATACTTATAAGCCAGATCCGGTCACGCAGGCCAAAATTGACGAATGGGATAACAAGGTTAAGAAAATTACCGATGAGGTGGTCGCGCACTCTCCGGAAGTGCTGACCCGTTCTTACGGTGAATCCGCGCCAACCGGCAACTTAATCACCGATGCCCTGATGGCTACCGTTCCTGGCGCCGACGCTTCCTTCTATAATGCTGGCGGCATCCGTACCGAATTGCCAAAAGGCAATATCACCTATGGTGATGTGCTGAGTATGTATCCGTTCACCAACGATGTCATGAGCATGGAAATCAGCGGTAAAGACCTGAAATCCATCATGTCACACGCTGCCGATCTGAAAAACGGTATGCTGCACGTATCTAAAACCGTCCAGTTTAAATATGACAGCACCAAACCGCTGGGCCAGCGTATTGTTGGATTTGATATCAAAGGCAAACCGGTAGAAGACAATAAACTCTATACCGTCGCGCTGGACTCCTTTATCGGTAAAGGTGGTGGCGGATTTACCTTCACTAAAGGTAAAAATATCAAATATATAGGGATACAAACCGCACCGGCGTTGGTTAACTATATGAAGCAGGTTAACAATATTCAACCTGACCACACCATGCGCGTGGATGATATTAGCAAATAAGCCATAATGTTATGCGGTCGATAACCGGCCGCATAACATACTTAGTTATGCAAACAGCGGCATTTTGTATACCCGAAATGCAGAAATATCATAACGATAATTCGTGCCATTCGTCTCTTCGTTCTTGAAATAGCCCGACGTCACCATCGCTTCGAATAAGACCTCTTTCGTCTCTTTATTGATTTCTTGTAATACCAGTCCACCTAACGCCTGTTGCCCTTCATCCGGATCGACAAGATCGCTGGAACCTGGTTGCGCGGTAATGGTATGTTCAAACTCATCAACCGTCGTCGCGCCGAAGTGAATAACCAGGTGACCATTAGTCAATAAATGCTTAGCGCTCACAAAACTGCTATAGCCCCGGTTCCCGACTTCCGTTTTACCATATTCATACGGACGCGTTACGGTCATCGTGTTTAGGTTTATTTTAAACTGCACCACCCGGCTGAAGTTATCGAGCGGCAACAGACTTTTCGCATCTTCGCGTGAACGATAGTTACCATTATCAAAGACCATAAACTCCAGGATACCAGGCTCATCGTTTGGAATTTCAACAATGTTATGCTGCCCCCAGGTCCAGAAATTCTTATCTGCCGCATCAATCCCTCCCGGCGAGGTAAGATCGTACAGCGGGACACCATCATCATCGACAGGGGTTAATAAGTATTGCTTGAATTCGTCAGACCAATCCTCATGGTTCGCCATAATAAAGCGCAGTTCGCCGGAATCCACATTTACGCCAAAAATCGCGCTCTGATGTCGACCGGAACAGATCAGCAAATTGTTGGGTTCATTAATATAGCTTTGGTTGATATGCAGCCAGTCATCCATTGATACGTCCTGACCTGGCGCGCTTCCGGAAGGACGCGGCGATCTGGAATAATCCATCACATACAGCATATCGTAATAGGCGACTTCAAGTCCGGTAGATAAGTTAATAATAGAAACGCCATCTTTCCCGGTTGAGTAACCGTCTGGCCGTCCATTGCTATATTCTGAAGGCGCAATCGCCAGATTGTTCTCAATGGGAAGAATGGAGTGATGGAACTCATTGTCGAGAAGATAAACCGTATAAACCCGTCCCATAATGTCAAATTCATACATATTCAGACAATGGTTTATTCCCTGTGACGTCGCCAGGAAATGGCCGTTATCCATTCTGACAAAATTATAAGAAGGGATTTCCTGACTTACATACCACCGGACAATCCCGTTATGATCAAAAGCCAGATTATACCGATCAAAATAAGTGGAGAAATAAAGTCCTTCCTCCATCAGCGAGGCCTGCTGCGCAGGACAGGAGACGCTAATAATAGGGAAGCCGAGGCTCACGTTAGCCGAATCCGTGGGCGGTAATGCGTCTGTCATTACTGTATATTGCCCGACAATTTGCGAGGCAAGGCGTAGGGTAATCTGATTATTCACCGCGGATACCATCCCACACACAGGAATAAGGTTAGCGCCCGGATGTACATCATATTGATAACGCACTGCCTCTGTCGTCGCTTCGCTATCAACAACATTGATCTCAAGCGCGGCAGCTTCATCCATCCAAACCCCCAGATAGAGACTCAACGGGGCGGTCCCGTAGGGATTTACGGTGACAATGGCCTTGTCACAGGTATTAGATTGCGTGATCTCCGCTAATCGTTGTTCATATATGGCGTTATGGTTTAAAACCAGTGCGTTATTGGTATCGATTTTCTGGTTAATAGGCTCACGCGGTGCGGGCATGTTAACCATTGACGAACTTTTCTTATTCATACGTTTCTCCTGATTAATTGGGATATAGGCAACGAGCAGCTACAACATGCCAGCCCGTTGCTTAGCAAATAACCCTACCTCAACAAGAGAAATCGGTTTAATAATTTAAAATAAAACATCCATAAAATAACACCCAGACTAAAACTATTCTTTATCGTCCGAAGATTTTATTTCCCTGGCGCTACTATAAAAGCATAACAATTATGTAGCATTAATGCATTGTGACCAATAGCCTATACCTTTTTTATGGTTGGCATAGGCCTTGCGCCATAATTCAAATTATTTTATGTCAACAATAAATCAATCAAAGCATATCAATCTACTGATAAAAATTAACACTACTATCATTTTATTTTTAGAGCGACTAAAAATAAAATTTTAGTTTTTCTAAAAAAACATCATTTTTGTGACACGATACGATTTTCTCTGGAAAAAAGACGCTATTACAATCACGCCAGTTGATCCGTAAATTTAATATGCATATTATTATCGCCACCCCAATTAAACCCATTAAATAACATCATGACTATTTATTTAATTAACAGCACGCACACTTACAATGATAAGACCAATGAGCTAAAAAACATAAAAACGGGAAAGATGATAAAAATTGCCGCAATGCGCATAAAGTGTCTGGAATATATGCTGAATCATGCACAACAAGAGATTATTTATAAAAAACAACTCACTAATGAACTTTGGGGGGAAAGAAGTCAATTTATCAGCGACGCCAACCTGACCCAGATTTTATATCTACTGCGGCGCGACCTTAAAGGCTTTGGCCTGAGCCAGTTTTTTTCCACGGTGCCTCGAACGGGTATTAAAGTAGATGCTAACATTATTATCAGCAATGAAAACCAAAGCTGCCTCCCCTCTTCTTTAAAAAAAGAAGCGTATAAATATATGGCATTATTTTTCGCTTTACTGACCATGGTCATAACGGTTATTCATTTAATACGATAATTTGATATTAAACCGACAAATCGCATAAGGATGTGCTTCCTTCAACCAAAGCGTCAGGCTGCTTTTCCTGGCTAAAAAGAAAGGTCGACTGAAATGTTGATATCAGTTTTTTGGCATTTTTATAATGGGTGCTGTTTGTAGCCAGATAAGCATAAACGGGTAACATACGAAAAATTATTTCATCAGGCATACGTAGTATTTTTATATTATAACGCCGCACATCTCTAAAATAAGTAGCAATCTTTCCTGGCAAAATCGCAACCATATCGCTTTTTTCAACAACACCGATAACTCCAAATAGTGAATCACTATAATAACCTATTTCTCTGCGCCCCGCATAAGGCGTACTACTCTTGAATAAATCAATGCTATCAGCGGTGAAAGAAGAGAACATATCTGAATGATAGACAGCATGTCTGGCAGCATAAAAATTATATAAAGAAATTTTTTCAAGCCCAACCAATGGACTTTTTTCACCACAAACACAAACAAAATCAGATAAATTATCAATAAGATAACTTTCAATCATCTCATTCTTAATTTCCAGAATTCCCATGATGACATCCGCATAGCCATGCGTCAGCATGGAGGCTGGTGAGTATTCCCCTGTTTTTTTAATCGCATAGTGTTTAATAATATATCGATTCATCAACACAGTATCCAGCAATGCTGGAAAATAGTAATTTTCAGTGATATCACCTCCCAGAACAATGAGTTCATTACTCTCCTGAGCATCTGTTTTATCGCACAGTGTGCTTTCTATAGATTCAATTGCCTGGCGAAATACCTGGTGAAGCGATTTACCTTTGCTGGACGGAACTAATCCTTTGCGGGTTCTGATAAATAACTCTTCGCCATAAAGATTTTGTAAACGAAGAAGAGCCTGAGAGATCGCCGCAGGCGTGACATCCAGTTTCCTCGCCGCCCTGGTTGCATTTCCTTCAGTAATAACCGTATCGAACACTTTGATCAGATTGTAGTCAATTTTTTTAGCATTTTTTATTGGCCGCATATAGGTTATCCTGGCTGGTATAATCTGGCACCATCATTTAAGGCGCAGATTAACCTTGCACCACACTTATTTCAATAAGTAAATCATTTCCTCTATCTGTTTGTTATTAAATTATAATTTTATTGATATCATTTCAGCCTGTGTGAAATAAAAACACATGATGCCATTTTATAAAAAACATCAAAAACATCTGGCACACTTTATAAAAAAGTAAAAAAGCATAATATTATCCTGTTTAATCACAAATGATTCTCTTATTTCTTTGCGGTTCTCTACGCTTATCCGTACTGATGTAAGGAGTACTTTACCGCCAGTGAACACACTGACAGTGTCAAACGTACCTTATGAATATCAAAACGGAGTGAATTCATGAGACAATATACTATTAATAACGAATTTATTTATAATGAGTCGTTAAGAGAAATAATATCATTACATGATAAAAAAGTGCTAAAGGTGACGCTAATGCGTGCGCGTTGTTTAAGCTATCTTTTTGAAAATGCCTACAAGAAACTGATTACGCGGGAGATGATTTCACACGCAGTTTGGGGAGAGCGAAGTCAATTTGTTAGCGATGCTAATTTGACGCAACTTCTTTATCTGCTGCGACGAGATTTACAACAAATCGGGCTTTTCGAACTGTTTGTTACGCTCCTCAGGCAGGGGATAAAAATCGATGAAAGATTTATCATTGACGCTGCTGACATACCGCCACAAGCTATTCAATATCATACTCACCGATGTAATAAAATTATATCCATTGGTATTCCCACTCTTTTTTTATTGATCGTGCTTTTCTTTTTAGCGCCGTTTATCTGAAGATAAAGTCTGTAGACCGTGTCCCGGGAAGGTGAGAACATTTTTCATAATATCCTCACACGACACTGACGGGACACCATCTGCGGTCTGCTACGCGGTTCAGTCATAGACAATGCGTAGCACTGTTAATTGCTTATCTTCATCCAAATAATCTCGTTTTACCGTTGCATGAGGAGACGATATCGGCGTGATAATATTCTCGACAATAATATAACGTTCAACTCCCTCTTTATTATGGCATTGAATTTCTAAGGTTCCTACGTCATTCCAGCAGCCTGCCTCAACAACCGATCCCATAAAATGAATCTGAGCGGTCGGTTTCGCTGTCCCTTCATGAACGATAAAGGAAAGTAAAATCACCGGTATGACGCAACGCATAGACTTCATTTTACTTTCACTCCTGTGCGTTCTCCTCTGAGCGAATATCACCCCTTCGCTTTCTGAATCGCCATTTGCAACATATCCTGAGTCGTGCTTCCCGGGATCACGGTCACCCGTTTTACATCACCGTCTTGCGTCTGAGGCATGACGACAAAAGCAGGCGTGCCGCTAAAGTCCATATGCTGCGCCAGTGCCTGGTTAGTGAGGAGCGCATCATGTACTGCACCGCTGCTTTGCGCTTCTTTTACGGCGGCCAGCTGCGTCGGCGTTAGATAATGTTGCGCCAGGGTGTAGACATCGTGTTCCGTTAACGCGCCTTCCACCTTCCCTGTGGCATAAAGCGCATTATGCCAGTCGAGATATTTCGCCCCGCCCTGTGTAAGCCATACCTGTTCGCCGACTCTGGCCGCCAGTCCGGATACCGGCCAGCGGGAGGAAAAAATAGGAAACTCTTTGAAAATAAACCGGGTATCCGGGTTCGCCTTAATCAGGTTTTCGACCACAGGCGCCATTTTGCTGCACCACGAGCACTGGTAATCAAAGAACATCACCACCGCCGCTTTTGCCTCGTTGGGCCCAACGGAAGGACTGCTGCTACTGAGCAACTCAGCACGATACTGTAATGCCAGTTGAACATACGCCTGTTGTTGCGCAATCTGCTGACGCTGATGCAACGTCTCGCTGGCGGCGACCAAAAATTCCGGATGTTCGGCCAAATACGTTGCCACCACCTCTCCCACTTTATCCGGATGACTGACGATGTAGGCTTCCGCCGTCGGGCCAATTTGCGACGTCGGGGCAGAATCGGCGGCGATTGCCGAGGCGGATACGGCAACGCCTGCCAACGTCAACATCGCCAGTCGGGAAAGTTTTAACGCGTGATAATACATAATAAAAGTCTCGTTCGATAAGTTCGGAAAGCCTCCCGCTATCGGGAGACGCCTGAAAAAAAGTTAATGAATACGCGTCAGATCCACGGTTTGCGCTGTCATTACCCGCCCATAGTCATTAATACTTTGCCAGCGCACAGTGCAGCGAACCGTGTGCCGGCACCAGTCCGTTTGACGCGTTGCAAAGGGAGCCACGACCCCGGCGTTGTCCTGGGCGCGCTCGTTAGCGCGTAATAAAAAGAGCGTAACGTAATAGGGTGTCGGATTGCGTACCGTCGCGCCATCGGGGGTAAGCGACCAGATCAGATGCCGGTAGGCCTGCTGCGGATTGCCGGCGAGTCCCTCAGGGCGATAGAGCAATTTTAAAGCCGAACGAAACGCCATTTGTACACGGTTCGCTTCCGGTTTACCGGAGGGAATAGCGGCGATACTCAAGGTAAACAGACTTTCCCTGTCGGCGGGTAGCGGTGCGCCGGTATAAACCACCCGCATTGAGTTTTCCTGGCGCGCTGAAAGCATAAATAATGGCGGCGTGACCACGAAGGGCATGATATTCCCTTCGTTTTTGGTTCCTGGCCAGCGGCCACCAGGTAAAATATGCGTATCAATTAACCAGGACGCTTCTGAATGGTTACTTACCGGTACGCTTAATGCCGGGGCGCCCGCATGATAGATAAAGCGAGTACCGCCAATTACCACGCCAGCCTGCGCCCATGATATGGGAAGCAAGCACCAATATATCGCGCAGCGTAAAAAGGACTTATTCATAGGCAAGAATGAAGGTTGCGGAGGCATTGGCGTCCCCGGGCGTTACCGCGCCGCCATCGGCAAGATAACGCGCGTAAAATTGCAGATGCGCCGACGCCTGACCCGGACTGAGCGTCACCACATCACTCTCTTGCCCCAGTGGGATTAAAGTTTTATTTTGATCATAAAGCGCAATCCCAATGCCTGAAGCGTCGCTTTCCCCTGCGGTAAGCGCCAATAAATCCGTATTACGGCTGTCCGCCGCACCGCTAAAACTGACCGTTACGCCGCTGGCAGTGCTGCCGCAGTTTTGTAAATCGATAGCAAAAGGTTGCCATGCGGAACCGTCGCCCGCGCGATAAAACTGCCGTTGAGAAACCGCGCCCATCGCCACGTTAATATTTTCCGAGCCAGGAGAGAGCGAACACGTATTGTCCGTGATGGTTCCGGAAACATAGACCCGGCCATCGTGCGCCTGGACGCCGGATGCCGCCAGCAGCATCCCGATGCCGTACAGGATATCGTTACGCATAATTACGATGGCTCCTCATTCATACTGCATATCGAAATACATGACCGCCGTCGCGTTCCCGGACGTGACCGTCGGCCGGGTCGATTTATAGCGAATATAAAAAGACAGCGTGTTGCGTCCGGCTTTCAACGGATAGACCACCGAGTCGGCATTATTGATACTGATGGTATCCTGATCATCATTCAGAATTTCCACCCCAACCCCGCTTGCTAACATGTTTCCGCTTCCCATCCCGGTGTCGGTTATCGCCAGTAGCGCGGGATTGTCCGGATCGGGTTCGCCGGTAAACCAGATCTTCGCCCCGGCAATTCCTCGGGAACAATTTTTGAGGTTGATATTAAAGGGCTTAAATTTTGTCGTTGTTCCTGTCGAAGGAAAGTCGCCAACCGCAAACTGTCCTAAATCAATACTTTGACTGAGACTGGAAATATCTATGTCGCAGGTTTGCGCCACAATAGTGCCGGTAAATTCGAGGTTATAAGCGAGGTCGTCAGCGCTGGCATTGATTTGCGGACACAGCATTAGTCCCATGGCAAAAAGAGCGCAGTGTGATCTGTTCATTTAGTCAAAGTCCACTCGCAGGCTGGCCAGTGCGGTAAACGCCCCTTCCGCAGGCGTTTCGCCTGTTGTACTTACCGGGTAGGCTTGCAATGTGATGTTAGCGCGTCCGGCGCTATCGGTGATAAAAGGCGCGACGCTCTGTGCATCATTGGGGATAAGCGCGTTTCCTTCATCGGTTTCGACCACTACGCCGACATCGGCATTATCCGAAGCGATAGCCTGGGGAACGTGGCTATCCGGCGTAGCGATAAGACGCATTGTTAAATTGACCTGCGAATCCAGACCGCTGCACTTTACCGGTACGCTGAATTTTTTCGCTCGTACCCCCTCCGGCTTTTGGCCTGCATGGTTGAAATTGCCACTGTATAATGCGCCGAAATTTACCAGAATCGTTTGTCCGGCGTTGATTTCACAGCTTTGCGGTACGGTCACCGTTCCACTATAAAGAATGCTGTATACGACATCTGTCAGCGGATCGCCTGCGGCGGTCATGACATAAACATTGAACATAGTCTTAGGACTAATATTCACCGTGCCGACGAACGGTTTAACAATTTTGAGCTGAAACTCCAGATTTGAGTCACGAACGTAAAACGGTTGACCCGCTTTCACATTTTCATCATATCCCATCAGAACGTTGTTCATTGGCGGATAGATATCGCCCGCCGAAGAATCCTCAATTCGCATTCCGCCTTCAAGGTAGTCCGGGTCCAGCTTTAAATATTTCCAGTTACCGCTCGTTTCTACGACCGGATATGGCGACACATAGGAGCGATAAGTCTGGCTATAGGTCGACGCGCCGGCGGGACACACCGCCTGTACATTAACTTCCTGGCTTTTTTCCAGTTGAACCGTCTTTCCCACCTGGTTTTGTTCTGCCATCAGAGTGGTCGTTAAATCGTAATTAATACTGGAAGGCACGCCGTTAACGTTTTTACACACGTCTGCGAAGGCGTACTGCGATACGACACTTCCCGCCAGCAGAGCAAATAAAAGAGGTATTTTCATTTAATGACACTCCGCATGTTGTCGACTCAGAATCTGACGGGAGGAAGAGAGATGATAGGACGCGACACACTGTTGATCCGGCAGGTTCCCCCAGCGAACGTGCAGAACGCCTTGCGCTGACAACCCGGAAAGATAGACTTCCCCGGCCTCGTCAACAATCGCCTCCGCATGGCGATCATTCACCGTCACCGTTGCGCCAAAGGGTACAGGCTTACCGTTATGATTCAGCGTTACCAGGGCACGCGCGCCGACCCGCGCTTTAAAGCGGGCCAGAACCAGCGCGCCTTCGGTCGGCACAACGCGAGTCACCGCGTCATCAATATCGACATCATCAGCCATGGCGTTAACGTCCAGCGCCATACGGTTTTGGCGATATGTTGTCGCATACGGCACCACCGCATAGCCACGCGCGTCCGTATGAATACCCGGCTGGTCGACAACGCCGACGTTGGCTGCGCCCGGCGCGGCAATCAAAATATTGGTATTGCCCAGCGGCTGGCTTAGTGTCACTCCATGCGCGTGCGCCACCAGGCCGCCGCTCAGGCCATAATTCACCTGCTGGTAATCGCCGTTATCGCTAACGTTATAGCCAATGTTGGCGTTGCCTTTCGCGCCATCGTATTCCAGACTGGCGGCGCCGCTTTCGCCAATACCGTGATTCTGATAACCTTGCTGTATGTTGTAACTAAGATTGTTTTCGTCCAGCAGTGTGCCGCTAAGGCCCGCATTCTGCGTAACGTTATGCTGTTTGTCCGTACTGGTGCTAAAGGTAGCGTAAACATTGTGATGGCGCGTGACCTCATCATCGTGTTGCAGCCATTGACTTAGCGGCACCGAGATATTCAGCGCGAAAATTTGATCGCGCTCCGCATCGCCTGCGGATTTGTTATTGTTGTAAGAAACGCTCCATGCAATACCCGCCAGCGTATCGCTGTATCCCACCTGCAACAAAGAATCCTTTTCATCAGTGTGCCAGTAACTTTGCTGGCTGCCGGTAATAAAAAGCGATCCCAACCCGCCTAGCTGTTGATTGATATCGAGTTGTACTTTCCCCCTCCTGGTGTAATAAAGGTTGTAATAATCCGCCCATTCCGGCCTGCTTTTATCGCTGTCAGTCCGACTGTCATCGTCATAGCCGCTCATCCGTTTCCACGTGGTATCATCCAACGTGTAAAAGCCCGAGGTTGAATAGCGATAGCCCATAAGCTGTAAATTGGTTCCTGACTGTGCAAGCGATTTGGCATACAGGAAACGCAGCGATTGCCCCTGGTAGGTGTTATTATCCGCCAGCGTACTGGTAGCCTGGGTGACATCCAGCGACACCGCGCCCCAGTCGCCCAGATTTGCGCCGCTGCCGATCGCCAGCGCGTGATAATGACTGGAAAGTTGTGTTCCGCCATACAGCGTAAAACCATGCGGTAACCCCCATATCAAGGTCGCCTGACTGAATTTCACCTTCTCTTTTTGACTACTCTCGCTACGATACTCCGCCACCGTCGCCGCATACTTCAGCCGCCCTTCTCGTTGTAGAATCGGCACGGCGGAATAGGGCACGTTATAGCGATTAATAGAACCGTCGGACTCTTTGACTTCCACAGTCAAATCGCCGCTGGCGGCGGTAGGATAGAGATCATTAATAGTAAATGCCCCGGGCGGCACATAGCGCTGATTAATGATGTAGCCGTTTTGCCGAATGGTCACTTGCGCGTTGCTTCTGGCAATGCCGTGAATGGTCGGTGCGAAGCCCTTCATGCTGTCTGGCAACATATTGTCGTCAGACGCCAGTTGTAGCCCACGAAAAGGAAGGCTGTCGAATAATGCGGAGGGGGTATAACTATCGCCTGCCGTCAGTTCTCCCTGCAAAAAGACCACATCACGTTCCAGATAAGTACTGATGTGCTGCCAGTCGCTGTCGCTATTCTGATCGCCGCTATTCGCGTTCCATGTGGAGTAGTCGCGTAACCGCCAGGCCCCCAGATTAAGGCCGCTATTCAATCCAAGAAAATAGCTGTTCTCCGCACTGCCGCCTGGGCTCCGATCCTGACTATTCGCGCCGGTAAAGGTGTAATTCAATAGCAACGCATTAATACCTTCATCCCAGTATTTCGGTGGGATATAGCCTCTGGCGCTGGCAACCATCGCCGCCTGCGGGATGCTAATGTCGAGACGTTGCTGCGCAAAATCAAAGCGGGTCCGGGCGGCCGGTATCGCACTGGCGAGATCAGGGCAACTTCCCGCCGCCGCCTTCGCCAACAGTGGAAACGCCCCGGTGTTTACCCCCATATTTTTAAGCATTTCAGGCGTCAGGCAGGCGCGTAATCCGCTGTCATCGGTGGGCGCGCTTTTTCCCGTCGTTTTCACCGCCTGGAAGGCAATGTCTCTGGTCGCGAGAAACGTATTGTTCAGGTAAACGTCAACGCGATACATCCCTGCCGCCTGGGCATTACGGGAAAAGGTCGATAGGTCGGCCACCGCAGACGGGTCGTCAGACAGAAATGCCGGGTTGAAATAGTTTTCCGCCCACCCCGGCGCAGGCGCCAATGCGATAGCCAACGCCAGCGGGGTTAATACGGGTTTAGTTACGCTGGAGTAATATCGCGTCATGAAAAGCTGATTACGCATAACATCATGAAGCTGGACAAACGCGTGCTGGCGTCGTTGCGCCAAAATCGTTTACCGTGCGCAAAGATACCTGGCCGGGCGTCGCCGGGAGAGTGATCGCGCCTTTCGGCGGTACCATAGTATTCGGCAGTTTTTTCCCCGCGCTGTACAGTTCAACCATCGAAACGTAGTACGGCGAAGGGTTAGTAATCGTTAGCTGGCCGCGCTCGTTACGGCAGCGAAGCGTCGACGGGGCATGAGCTGGCGCCTCCGCCAGATTTTTCGGGCGGATAAATAGCTTAATCACGCTTTGCGTCGCAATTTGCAGGGAGTTGCCGGTCAATTTATTTTTATCGACAGAGGGTATCGCTTTACTGTTTAAATAAAATACGCTTTCGCGATCGGTCGGTAATGACGGCCCGACATACATAATACGTAATATATTTTCTTTTTTAGGCTGGATCACAAAGAGAGGCGGCGTAATGATAAAATCCGTCGAGCGTGAACCATCGGCATTGGCGACCCATGACTGAATTAAAAAAACATTGCTGGCAGAAGAATTAATAATCGGCAAGGAGGTTTGCTTACTTCCCTGCGGATAAATCACCCTGGTCGCGCCCAGCGCAATGCCTCCCGCCTGCACGGCAAACGACAGGCCGGCCGCCGACAGCAGTAGCAATAATCGAAGGAAAATCGGTACGTTTTTTTTCATCTGCGTAATATCCTGATGCCGTCGGTTTGTTACGCGCAGTGACGCGCGTAACGCCCCTTTCTCGCCTCCCAACAGACGAGAAAAAAATCCCGATAAGGAATCAGGAATAAACCATGCTAAATGTCGCCGTCGCGGTAACATTACCGGCAGTCGCCGTACCGGTAGCGATATAATCCACGCTAAGCGGAATAACGTTTTCGCCATCGTTCAAGGTAACAGTACTGGACGATTCACCGATATTCAGCGCCTGGCCATCTGGTCCATAAAGTTGTAATGCCACATTCGTCGCCGAACCTGCCCCAGCGGTATTCGCCAGCGACCCCGGCTGGTTTGCGTCCTGTTGGCCATTAAAAATCACCGCCGCATTCTGGCTGGTCTGAGTATCGCAGTCTTCCAGTTTGATGGTGAAATCTTCTTTTTGATTCGCCACCATACCGGCCTCGGTTAATTTACTGGCGCGAACCTGGCCTAATGTCACGGTCTGATCGACAGAGTCAGCGGAAACAGAACAGGCAGCGTCAACGACCTGTCCGACAAAATTTACCGTACCGCCAGTGACGGTTGTAGTATCCGCTTGCGCGGTGGACAACATTCCGCCAAAGGCAATGGCAGAGACCATTAATGCTAGTACAGGCTTTTTCATTCAAGCTCCTTTTAAATATAAAAATGAGGGTAATCAGATTTTTTAACGAAACGGCTGCTGATATTTCTTCACAGCAATATCACGACTTTTTCTTATGCGAAAAAAAGTGTCTTCTTGTTCTGATATAAATGTCAGAGGCAATAAAACAGCCACTCAACGTCGTGAGTTAATCTTTACGTTATAATGAGATAACGATGTTATTAATTATTAGCAAGCCAACGGCAAGTTGCAATCATCGACATTTGGTTTTATAGGACCAGGCATAACATGTTGTTTTATATTAACTTTACACCAGTCGTTCGGCCTATCTCCTTTAGCCATATTGACTTTTTAAAAATAGTTTTCATAACAACCTTCAGTAAAACATTCTATTAACGATACCAGGCAAATTCAGTCGAGATATGTAAATATATCGTTGCGGATAGTGCATTAATACGCCACTGGCAGTTTTCCGAGCGCCGTCAGCCGCCCATTATCAATATGGATATACCCGCCTTTTTTTAGTTCAGACAGAATCTTCATGGTCCGACTGCGCGATATCCCGGTACGCCGTTGAATAAAATTCAACACGATAATGCTTTCCCGGTAGGCCTGTGGATAAGCCCAGATTTCAGTCAGCAGCGCCCGAACTTTCAGATAAGAATCGACGCCGACTAATTCACGATCGCGCGCGCTCATCACCATCAGACGGTAAGCCAGACAACGGGCCACGTCGTGCCACAAATCGCATTCATCGGCGATTTTTATAAAATCCGGCAGGCGAACAAATCTACCGGTACAAACCGTTTCTGCGAGCAAAAAGTGTTCCGGTCGCGCGGGGACGTTATAGGTAGCGCCATAGCTGTCAACCATACCCACGACCGATGGCGCAAACGATGAAGATATATGGAGTCGTTTGTCATCATGACAGAAAGAAACAACGCCTGACTCCAGTAATACAATGTAGTGTTCATCATTTGCCTGTAAATAAAACTCATCGCCGATACCCAGCGTAAACGGTTGACCAAATGGCAACAAGGCCGAAAATAAGGCATCAATTGCCGCGTGAGGTTTAGCCTGCTGAGAAAAAAGAAAAGAGTGTAATGAATTCTCATTATTATCTTTAGCAAAAGCGTCGTTCATCATTTTTTTCATTAACGGTTGTCTACTCAATGTAGCGTCACAGTATAACCTCTCAAAAAGTACTTAAATTAATAATAAATAACATCGCTATGCAGTATTTCTGTATTCACAACGCACTAATACGCAATATTTTTAAGATTAAGACAATTCTTAATACAAAATGATTACAGAAAATTAATAACAAATTACGCATAAAGAATGAGAGGTCAGGGGGCGCAGGAAAAGAGATTCGAAAGAACGCGCCTTCGAATCTCAAACTAATAGTCCAGATTAATGCAAATAAGCAGTGATATTATCTGAAATAGCGAGGGGCAGCATAATACTCTACCATTTTATCCGCCAGCCAGCCGCCGTCTTCACCGTTAGAATGGATTGTCGTAATACTGATAGTAGAACCACCGCCCCATAAGATCGAAAAGACGTTAAAGTCCGGTAGATTCAGCGCCTGCATCTGGCCCCAGTCATACCCTTTATCTTTACGTAAAAAGTCGCCGACGGTCGGGACGCCGTAAGTCGCGCTATTTAAGGCCGTATTGAGTAGCTGCAAAGAGAGCGTGTCAGGATCGCTGCCAATGCGGGCGTCCCCCATAAAAAAGGTTCCGCCGGATGCAAAGTGCGCAGCGCTGATTTTACTGACGCCCTCTTCTACTGTAGGCATATGGCCGCCAGGGATTTGCCACAGCATGGCGGGCGTCAGCAGCGCTTTCGTCACCTGTTTGACCATCGCCAGGTAATTAAGCCAGCATGTCGCATTCCAGCCATAGTGGGCAAGCGCATCAGGACTGAAACAGTCACGCTCAAATTTATCAAACGCAATAAAGTCCGGCGCATATTCTCCGCTGTAAACGCCCAGTTCATGAATAAATCCGGCGATCGCCTGCCCTTCAGCTACCGGATCAGCGGTATCGCGCAGCACCCAGTCCGCCGTTCCTGTCGCCCAGACATTCGTCTGCCAGCCAAAAGCCACATCCGGGGCAAACTGACGAACAAGATAGTTCACCGCCTGAATATAGCCGTAGAGATCGTCGCTAAACGTCGGCAACGAAGGCACGATAAAGCCAGCCATCGCCGGTAATGCTTGTATCGCCGCCGCCAGTTGGGCATTCACCGGCACACTGTTTTTTTGCCGTACTACGGTATAGCCATACGGTCCTTGCTGTAGCGCCCCGAGAAAATCCGGGTTAAGCACAAAGGTGGCCGGGACAGGATGCGTCTCATCTTTGTATGACTGCGCCGCCAGACACTGGGTAATAAAGTTACCAAAATGGTTACGTAGCTTTTGCGCATCCTGTAAATCCGCCAGCGCGCTACCGCCGCTGGCATTCGCGGTATAAATGACCATTACCGGCATGACGCTACGCCCGGCTTCTTTTTCTATCTGGCGCACCAGCGCAACGGTTTTATGGATCGGTAACGTCGCGTAATCCAGAAAACCATCCCCGTTCACGTCAACCTCCGCGGCCGGAACCGGATCGCCGCCGCCGTCAAAACCATCGTATTTAAACAACGCGCTAAACGGTATATCGCGATAAAGAGAAACCGTCTCTGGCGCGTTAACCGTCACGCCGCCATGAGCAAGGTAATCAGGCCAACCTTTTACCTGTAGCGTCACGCCGGGCAGAAACTCCAGCGCCACATGGTTGACCTTTTGCAACAACCGTAGCGGCCCGGCCTGTTCACAACGCCACGGCACGCTGTCGATGAAAATATCGTCCGTCTGAACATCATACAGCCCGGGCGCAAAGCGTAATGCCAACGTCTGCCGATCGCTGCCGCTCTCCAGCATTAATGAGTACTGATATTTACCGCTGCTGAACAGATAACGCTGCGGCGCGACGCCATCGGGCAGGCCCAGTATAGTGGCATCCACCGTCACGAAACTCGCCGTGTCGAGCGCCGACTGTTGGTAAGCGACAGCAACCTCGGCAATCTGCGCCGCAGCAGGGATAAATCCCGTAAGCTGTATGGGTGCCGATATAAAGCGGTTATTAATCATCGCAGGCTGCAGATTGACCGTATAATGATGCCCCGCCAGTAGCCGGGTGATTAACTGCGGTTGGTTGGCGATCAGCGCGACGGTACGCTCATCCGCTTGCGTAGCATCGGCGATCTCAACGGTCAATTTCGCATTACCAAGCGCAGGGGCGTCAATCATCAGACGCGCGCTGGCATAACGGACAATCGGCAGACAGGATACCTGGACCTGCGCGGCGGCATCGCCGGATTGCAGCGTAACGGTAAAAGAGGACTCGACTGGCGCGATTTGCATCTCATCATTCGCCAGTATCGGTACGGTAAGCCGATACGTTCCTGCGCTAAGATCGCCTATTGTCAGAACCTCGCCCCACTCACCGACAAAGCGCCGGGTTTCGCCGGCAGGAAACAGCAGCTCAATCACCGGTTTGAGCGCCACGGTCTGCGTCATGGCAGGAAAATGAACGCAAACTTTTCCCTGACGGGCAGGATCATGGGCCAACGTCGCGTTCAAATCGCTGATGGCAACTGGCGTCTGCGTGGCGGCCAGATAGCACTGTAATTCGGCGGTATCCCCCGCCGCCAGCATCAGCGCGCCGTCATGATTAATGGTGATGGTATTCTTCTCGATGGGCCATCCCCCATCGCTGGCCAGCGTCACGGCCTGATTCCCCAACATTGTTCCCTGAAACGGACTGTAGGGATCGGGGTGCGCGCTGGCCGTAAAATTCAGTTGAAGCTGATTGAGATCTACCGCCTGGGCGTAGAGGTTGGTCAGCGTAAAGGTGACGCGTTGATACCAACTTGCGGTATTCAACTCGCTAACGTTAAGCGTAAGGCCGTGTTCCTGAAGATCATTGTCCTTTTCCGGCACATCGGGTTCGGCGAGTTGTTCGTCTGCGGCGGGTATCGCTGGCGTCTCCTGATCGGATGGGGTTTCAGACTCTGCGTCTTCGGATGACGATGACGCCAGCGTCAAGGTGATGGCGGACATTTTTACCGGCACCTGCGTCGCCGCGAGGCTGAAAGAGAGCGTCCCGCGTTCGCCCGGCTGAAGAAGTAATGCATCGCTGTTATTAATGATGATGTTGTTAGTTTCCAGCGTGCCATACGAACTCTCATTCAGCGTAAGCGGCAGGTTCCCTTTGAGCGTACCGCCGCTATTTCCCCATGGATCGATGTGCCCGGAAGCCGTGAATGATATTGCGGCATGGTTCATATCGACCGCATTACCGCTCTCATTGATGAAGGTTAAGGTGATTTTTTGATACCAGCTGTTGACGTCAAATGCGCTGGCGTGAATGGAAATGGTCATGGTCTACTCTTCCTCTGTCCCTGGTGGAGAAAAGCCCCGGTAAACCGGGGCTTGAATCATGAAGCCCAATACATCGGCTTAATACCGTGTATTAGTAAGCGCCAAGATCGGTCCATGCACCGCCGACACCGCAGTTCAGGTCAGGCTGGTTGCCCATAGACCACCATTTCACCTGATAGTTATGGCCTTTCCAGCTAACGATTTCGAAAGAACCCCAGTTTGCGCCATAAACGGTAGAAGCATCCCACTGCGCGTAAGGTGACGTTTTGTCATCTGCTGGCGTATCATCCTCAGCCGGTGTGGTATCTTCTTCCTCGTCCGGTACAGGAACGATAATCTCTTCTTCCTCTTCCGGTTCCGGTTGAACCTGAGATAGCGCAGGCACAGCCGTCAGAACAAAGCGCTGTTGAGAGGACGGTTCGTTGTAGCAGTCGCGTACAAACAGGGTGAACTGGAAGGCTGTTTTTTCGCTAACTTCCGGTACCACAACCTCAATGATTTCAGCCGTTTTGTCTGCCACAGTGATTTGAGAAGGCACGCCCCAGCTAAAGGACAGCTCATCGTTATCTTCATCAGAAGAACCTGCGCCAGACAGCTGTACCGTAGATCCGCCTACGACCAGCAGTTCAATCGCCGCTTTCGGCGCGTGGTTGACCTTCTGCGCGTCGTCGCTGTCGCTCTGCTCTTCATCTTTTTCTACATTGATACCTTCAAAGTAGAACGGTTCCATATCGATAACTTCAGATTCGATTTCATAACCCAGACCTTCACGCACGGCGTTAACCAGCACGCCGTTGTCCTGATCGATAGTCCAGGTAAACACGCCGCCCAGGCCCAGTTTCGCTGCATATTCGCCTTTTGCTTTGACAGTACGCGGCGTATCCAGGGATAAAAACAGTTTGGATTCCGGGCTATACAGGTAGTCAGCGTCAGCGACCTGGTCGGTGTAAACGTTGAAACCGTTACGGCCTTTCTGGTTTTCCAGATCCAGGTAGCTATAAATGACGTCATACCATTCACTGGTGCCGGATTCAAAGGAACCGGTAGTAGGGCCTGAACCTGGGTTGTAAGAACCTTTCAGCGGCGACAGGGATTCAATTTCTACCTGACGAGCGTTACGGGTATAGCCGGCATAACCGATGTTGATACGGTCAGCGGAGAAACCTTCCGCCAGCAGGTGATCAACGATGGTTTCGACAGCCCAGCCGCCCTCTTCCAGCGCTTTGCGGTTGGTGTGGTGGCCCAGAGTTTCCGCCCACGGCGTACCGAAGAAGTCATAGGTCATCAGGTTGATGCCATACAGGCCAGCAGCCATCAGATCTTTTACTTTCGCATAGTCAAAAATAGTAGTGACAGCAGAAGCGGCAATAGAGATCTTCACATTGCTCAGACCAGCGGAATCCAGCTGTTTACGCAGTTCGGCAATCAGCAGCGCGTAGTTAGCGCCATCTTCCGGACCAAACGGGTTGCCCGCCCCTTCATTGTTCGGGTATTCCCAGTCAATATCCACTTCGCTGAACATCGGGAACTGTTTGAACAGTTTCACCACGCCTTTGGCGAAGATTTTACGAGAAGAGTCAGAAGCGGCGGTTTCGTGGAACCCGTTACTCATGCTCCAGCCGCCGATACTCATGGAGAGCGCCAGCGTGTGACCTGCGGCTTTCGCTTTTGCCTGCATATCACGCAGCGCGCCCAGCAGACCCTTGGCGTTAGACTGAGTTACAGTCTTCGGATCCACATCCCAGCCGCTGACATCAAAGCCGAGGTTGATATAAGACTGGAAGTCGCCCCATGGGTCGAGGAAGGTCGGCTCATATTTCACTTTGCCGCACAGCGCTGCCGCTTCTGCTACGACATCGCGGTCTTCTGTATCAATTTTTCTGAAACCGGTGATGCCAACAAAGCCAAAAATCAGTTTGTCATAAGCCGTCGGTGAAACTTTGGTTAAATCATAACCACGGCCCGGTTGGGACATATTGCCTTGCAGACGGCTGTCATACTGTGACCAGTCGGTGTAATAACCGAATACCTTCGGTTTAGTCGTGGAATTTTTATATTTATTGTATACCGGTTTCGCAACACGAGCGGAAGTATAGCTTATTTTATCATCGCTTGTTGCAGGGTCAAAACCATTCGCTGCATGAGTAGTTTCAGTAATTGTATCGCCTTGAATCAGTTTGCTTGTAGCCATTTTCAAATTTCCTTTTACGTTTCAAAATTGTCGCAGCTCGTTCTGCGGGGTCCATAATCGTTACAGGCATAAAAAATAGCTAATCACAAAACATCATCTTTTTAGATGATATAAAAATCATAAAAATGAGGTTAACAACACCGTCTAACGAAGAGAAAACAACACCTCTCAGCGCCCACTTACTCCGTTCTGGTGAGAACATAGTAAATATCATTTATCATGTAATTAAATATCATTTAATTACAATGAAATAATGTGATTACACTCGCTATAGACAATGACAATACAATAAAACCAGTGACATTTATTGGATTAAGACATTTCTCATACAATATAGTCACCACAGACAACCAGGATGTACATTTCTAAAGGAAGACGTTATGAAAACTTATATCATTAATAGCAATTGCATTTACAATGAAGGTAAATATGAACTGAGGACGGTCTCAAATTCACAGGTTATTAAAATGACTGCGATGAGAGCCAAATGTCTCAGTTTCATCATCGAGAATGCTCATCTGGAGATTATCGAGCGACAAAAAATAACCACTGCGTTATGGGGAAGTCGAAGCCATTATGTTAATGATGCAAATCTAACGCAGATTCTCTATTTAATCAGACGTGACCTTAAAGCGCTTGGTATTAACGATCTTTTTATTACCATTCCAAGACAAGGTCTCAAAGTGAATAGTGATATCGCCATTATCGCGACGGATAGCGAAACAAAGGGAAGAAAAAAACAGATTGTACGGCAAACCATCGCCGCCCTGACGACCGTATTTTCAGTAACGTTAGGTTCTCTCATGTATCTGCATATTCACTAAGCGAAGGAAAGGGAAGATGAATCCAATTATAGATGGAATTATTGCGCTTGAAGGCGGTTACGTATTTAACCCTAAAGATAAAGGCGGCGCCACCCATTGGGGCATTACCGAAGCCACGGCGCGAGCGCATGGCTATGCTGGCGATATGCGGGATCTGACCCACGCTGAAGCCTACGCGATTCTCGAAGAGGATTACTGGATAAAACCAGGTTTTGACGTCATCTCGACGCTATCGTGGCCAGTCTCCTTCGAGCTGTGCGATGCGGCAGTCAACATAGGCGCTTACCACCCCAGCGCGTGGCTGCAACGCTGGTTGAACGTCTTTAATCACGAAGGTAAACGCTACCCGGATATTCATGTGGATGGCAATATTGGCCCGCGGACGCTTGCCGCTCTCGAACATTATTTGGCCTGGCGAGGCCAGGAAGGGGAAGCCGTTTTGGTGAAAGCCCTCAATTGCAGTCAGGGCACGTACTACTTAAACGTTGCTGAGAAAAACCACAATAACGAACAATTTATTTATGGCTGGATCAAGAATAGAGTGACCTAGACCAGGCTGAAAAAAGACGCGTAAAAGGCTCACGGATGAGCCTGATACTGCAAATGATAATTAATCTGAATTATTACCTTCGATAATTTTTTTAATCCGCCGCCCAAGAATCTTTAAGATCGGACTCGCGAAAACACCGCCTAAGCCTGCCGCCAACAGAACAATGTTGAAACTGCATTCTTTTTCGATCGCAATCGCGCTTAACAAGAAACTGGTGAAGCAGGAAATCACGATCTGCGTTAAGCAATATTTAATACTTTCATGAGAACTATTATATTCTGTCTTATCTTTGCGTAAAAGATAGCTGACAAAGCCTCCCCACGCGCCAATCGAAATAATAGTGAGTAAGATCTCTAGCTCCAATAGCACAACTTCCGTTGTCGACACATGGTTGGGAATAGACATTTTAACACTCCGAAATCATTATAAATGAATAATTAACACAAGGAGTGTAAGCGCCCTGTCAGGAGGGTAAAAATCAAAGCACATCATTTAAAACCATATTAAATCAAAGCGTAAAAATGAGGTGTATTAACGACGGAAGGAGGAAAGCGTTTGTAACATACTTACCATCTCATTAATCGTCGATATATTTCTACTATTTTTATTCCAGGATGCATAAACCTGAACTGACTTCAAAGCCAGTTCGGGCGGAGGCTGAATAAATTTAATGTCATATTTACGATGATTTTTATAAAAAAGCGCTAATTTCAAAGGCATCAATGCAATCAATGAGGTTCGTTCGATCATGCTCATCAAACCGTTAAGCGAATCACTGCGATAGCCGACAATACGCCTGCCAGTATAGTAAAGCTCATCCTTAAATAATTCACTATCATGATATATCACTGAAGCCCCCATCCCCGGCTGATATAACGCATGACGCGAAGAATAAAAATGATGTAGCGACAGTTGTGAGAGGGTACTCAGCATGTGTTTACTGCTACAGATACAAACAAATGATTTAAAACTATCAATAATTTGATTCTCTATGCCGGACTCCAGCAAAGGTTCGGCACTAATCAACAGATCGCCTTGCGCAGTAAACAGAAGTTCGCTGATATGCTCCCGACTCATATTTCTGACAGTGAAATGATTTATCAAAATACGGTCAAATATATCGCTGTTATAGAGCTGAGAAAGATAATAGCTTTCAACAATATCACTGCCTAATAACGTTATCTGGAACGCTTCATCTTTTTTACTATTACAGAGAAAGGTGTCATCCACCAGTTTCATCACCTGACTGAAATTTTGGTGAATGTCGACAGCCTTAGCTGTGGGGATGAGCCCGCCTTTCCCTCTGCTAAACAGTTCTTCCGGGTAATAACTCTGCAGGCGCTTTAACGCCAGAGAAACGGCAGCCGGTGTAATGCCTAACTTTTTTGCCGCCATAGCCGCATTTCCTGACAAAATAACAGCGTCAAGAATTTTGATTAAATTATAATCAAAGCTCTTGTTGGCACCTTTCGATCCCATTCGCTGTCTGCCTCCGGAAACTAAAAAAAGCAATATAGATAATACTCAAGATAAATCAATTCACAGCATCTAAAAAAGCAATCATTAATGTCATCACATCACGTTTTTTTAAAGAATAAGCGTATACAAAACTGCTGATTAACATCAATTTGTTTATCAGTAAAAACAAAATATCAACAAATGAGAGGATACGATGCGTTTAACAGAAGCCTGGGCGCGTACAGGCAGAAAAAAGCCCGGATATACACCCGGGCTGAAGAAAAATACAACGGGAAAAAGATTAGCGAGTCAAATCGTCAAAGAATTTTTTCACGCCGTCAAAGAAGCTTTTTGAACGCGGGCTGTTTTTCTCTCCCGTCGGGCCGCCAAAACTTTCCTGAAGATCTTTTAGCAATTGCTTCTGTTTTTCGCTCAGACCGACCGGCGTTTCAACCACCACACGGCACAGCAAATCGCCCTGCGCGCCACCGCGTACGGACTTCACGCCTTTGCCGCGCATACGGAACAGCTTGCCCGTTTGTGTTTCGCTCGGTACTTTCAGCATCACACGACCATCTAACGTCGGCACTTCAATTTCACCGCCCAGCGCCGCCATCGCAAAGTTGATCGGCACTTCGCAATAAAGATTATTGCCTTCACGCTCGAAAATAGGGTGTTGTTTCACCTGGACCTGAACGTACAAGTCGCCTGCCGGTGCGCCATGCTCGCCCGCTTCGCCCTCGCCTGCCAGACGAATACGATCGCCGGTATCCACGCCCGCCGGGATTTTAACGGACAGAGTTTTACTCTTTTCAACACGCCCATGACCGTGACATTTATGGCACGGATCTTTGATCAGCGTACCGCGGCCCTGACAGTGTGGGCAGGTCTGCTGTACAGCAAAGAATCCCTGGCGCATCTGTACCTGACCAGAACCATGACAGGTCGGACAGGTTTGCGGTTGCGTACCAGCTTTCGCGCCGCTGCCGTGGCAAACGTCGCACTCCTCCAGCGTCGGAATACGGATCTCTTTGGTCACGCCACGCACCGCTTCTTCCAGGGTGAGATCCATGTTATAACGCAAATCAGCCCCACGCGCCGCACGTTGGCGACCACGCCCGCCGCCAAAGATATCGCCAAAAACGTCACCAAAGATATCACTGAAATCAGCGCCGCCATTAAAGCCGCCGCCAAATCCGCCGCCCATACCGCCTTGTTCAAACGCGGCGTGACCATACTGATCGTAGGCTGCGCGTTTTTGCGCATCGGTCAGCACTTCGTAGGCTTCTTTAATCTCTTTAAACTTAGCTTCGGCCTCTTTATCACCCTGATTGCGGTCCGGATGATATTTCATGGCCAGGCGCTTATACGCCTTTTTGATTTCACGCTCTTCCGCTGTTTTGGAAACGCCTAAAATCTCGTAGTAATCTCTTTTCGCCATCTCTTTTTATCTGCCCTTAACATGCATACACGGGCGGAGAGGAAACCTCTTCGCCCGTGCCAGTAATTACCCGTTCAAAGGGCGATTATTTTTTATCTTTTACTTCTTCAAACTCAGCGTCGACAACGTCGTCATCTTTCGCGTTGTTTGCAGAAGCGTCAGCGGAGCCAGCCTGCTGCTGCGCATGTTGCTGCTGAGCGATTTCCATCAGTTTCTGGGAAACCTGCGCCAGTTCCTGCATTTTCGCTTCGATAGCGGCTTTATCTTCGCCTTTCAGGGCAGTTTCCAGCGCGTTCAGCGCAGACTCGATAGCGGTTTTGTCATCAGCCGGCAGTTTATCGCCTGCTTCTTCAACCTGCTTACGGGTGCTGTGCAGCAGATGGTCGCCCTGGTTACGGGTCTGAACCAGCTCTTCGAACTTACGGTCGGATTCAGCGTTCGCTTCTGCATCGCGAACCATTTTCTGAATTTCTTCCTCGTTCAGACCAGAAGACGCCTTGATAGTGATCTTCTGCTCTTTACCGCTATTTTTATCTTTCGCGGAGACGTGCAGGATACCGTCAGCATCGATATCGAAGGTGACTTCGATCTGCGGCATACCGCGCGGCGCCGGGTTGATGCCATCCAGGTTGAACTGACCCAGAGATTTGTTATCAGACGCACGTTTACGCTCACCCTGCAGCACATGGATGGTTACCGCAGACTGGTTGTCTTCCGCAGTAGAGAACACCTGGCTGTGCTTGGTCGGGATGGTGGTGTTTTTGGTGATAAGCGGAGTCATCACGCCACCCATCGTTTCGATACCCAGAGACAGCGGGGTAACGTCCAGCAGCAGTACGTCTTTCACATCACCGGTCAACACGCCGCCCTGTACCGCTGCGCCGATAGCCACAGCTTCGTCCGGGTTAACGTCTTTACGCGGCTCTTTACCAAAGAATTCAGCCACTTTTTTCTGCACCATTGGCATACGGGTCTGACCGCCGACGAGGATCACGTCGTTGATATCAGACACGGACAGGCCAGCGTCCTGCAGTGCGACTTTCAGCGGCTCGATAGAACGGTTCACCAGATCTTCAACCAGGCTTTCCAGTTTTGCACGAGTCACTTTGATGTTCATGTGTTTCGGACCGGTGGCATCTGCGGTAATGTACGGCAGGTTCACGTCGGTCTGCTGCGCAGAAGACAGCTCGATTTTGGCTTTTTCTGCGGCTTCTTTCAGGCGCTGCATGGCCAGCGGATCGTTACGCAGGTCAATGCCCTGATCTTTCTTAAACTCGTCAACGAGGTAGTTGATCAGGCGGGTATCGAAGTCTTCACCACCCAGGTGGGTATCACCGTTGGTTGCCAGAACTTCAAAGGTTTTTTCGCCATCAACTTCGTCGATTTCGATAATAGAGATATCGAAAGTACCACCACCGAGGTCGTAAACCGCGATAGTACGGTTGCCGACTTCTTTATCCAGACCGTAAGCCAGCGCTGCGGCAGTCGGTTCGTTGATGATACGTTTAACTTCCAGCCCCGCGATACGACCAGCATCTTTGGTAGCCTGACGCTGCGCATCGTTAAAGTAAGCCGGTACGGTGATAACCGCTTCAGTTACCGGTTCGCCCAGATAATCTTCAGCCGTTTTCTTCATTTTCTTCAGCACTTCGGCAGAAATCTGCGGCGGCGCCATTTTCTGACCTTTCACATCAAGCCATGCGTCGCCGTTGTCGGCGCCGATGATTTTGTACGGCATGATAGAAACGTCACGTTGAACTTCTTCGTCCTGGAAGCGGCGGCCAATCAGGCGTTTAATCGCAAACAGGGTGTTTTGCGGGTTTGTCACTGCCTGACGTTTAGCCGGCTGACCAACCAGAGTTTCACCATCCTGGGTATAAGCAATGATAGAAGGCGTAGTGCGATCGCCCTCGGCGTTCTCCAGCACGCGTGCCTGCGTTCCATCCATAATCGCTACACAAGAGTTGGTAGTACCCAGGTCGATACCAATAATTTTACCCATCTAAACGTCTCCACTAAAAATTCGGTCATCATGTGGTTGTGAATCTGTAATAAGGGCGAAACGTGCGGTTTCAACTACCCTGAATCGTTTTTTTTCAGACTCACCACTGCGGTTGACTACAAGATGGGGTCGTAACCCACGTCATCAAGGGGGAGATGAAAAAATTTTTTAGTGACGAGAGGGCGCGATGGAAAACCAGACAAACAAACATTCATGAAATAAATTAAACAACGAATACTATTCACAGAAAAATTGTAATAAAAAGAAAAGATTACAAAACTGAATCGTTGTCATGAGCAGAGTATGATAGACGGTAATTGCTTATTGAACCCGTCAAAGAGAAATTCCATGCGATCTGTGTTAACGATTTCCGCCGGCCTGCTTTTCGGCCTGGCGTTAAGTAGCGTCGCGCACGCGAACGACCATAAAATACTGGGTGTTATTGCCATGCCCAGAAATGAAACGAACGATCTCGCGCTAAAAATTCCCGTCTGCCGCATCGTGAAGCGCATTCAACTCACGGCGGATCACGGCGACATCGAACTTAGCGGCGCATCCGTCTATTTTAAAACTGCGCGTAGCGCCAGCCAAAGCCTGAACGTCCCTTCCTCAATCAAAGAAGGCCAGACGACAGGCTGGATCAATATTAATAGCGATAACGACAACAAACGCTGCGTATCAAAGATTACCTTCTCAGGCCATACGGTAAATTCTTCCGATATGGCGAGACTTAAAGTCATTGGCGACGATTAATCGCTGTTATTTCTATTCCAAAAGCCAGACTGAAAATGAACGTCACTTATTTACACGACGAGGATTTAGACTTTCTTCAGCATTGTAGCGAAGAACAACTCGCCGATTTCGCCCGTTTGCTGACGCATAACGAAAAGGGCAAGGCTCGCTTGTCAAGCGTCCTTAGTCATAACGAGCTGTTCAAAGCGATGGAAGGTCACCCGGAGCAACACCGCCGTAACTGGCAGCTCATTGCCGGCGAGTTTCAGCATTACGGCGGCGACAGTATCGCCAACAAATTGCGCGGGCACGGAAAACAGTACCGCGCGATTCTGCTGGATGTCGCAAAACGGCTAAAACTCAAAGCAGATAAAAGCATGTCGACGTTTGAAATAGAACAGCAACTGCTGGAGCATTTTTTACGTCATACCTGGCAGAAGATGGACGCGGCGCATAAGCAGGAATTTCTGCAAGCCGTAGACGCCAAAGTTTCTGAACTGGAAGAACTGCTGCCGCTGCTCATGAAAGATCGCAGTCTGGCAAAAGGGGTCTCCCACCTGCTTTCCACCCAGCTTACCCGCATTTTGCGTACCCATGCCGCAATGAGCATCCTGGGCCACGGATTGCTGCGCGGCGCAGGTCTTGGCGGCCCGGTCGGCGCGGCGTTAAACGGCGTCAAAGCGATGAGCGGCAGCGCGTATCGCGTGACTATTCCGGCAGTGTTGCAAATAGCCTGCCTGCGACGAATGATGGCAGCCGTTCAGGCGTGAATGCCCTCACTGGGGGAAATATTTTCTTTTCCCCCTTATTAGATCATAGACAGTCCTCTTCCCCCTGATTATTATGCCGCGCCCCGAATACGGAACTCGTTATTCTGGGAAACTATTTCACCATTCAATTATGATGATTTTGAGGAATTATGGGCAACACTAAGTTGGCTAATCCGGCACCGCTGGGCCTGATGGGCTTCGGCATGACCACCATTCTGCTTAACCTGCACAATGCCGGTTTTTTCGCCCTGGACGGTATTATTCTGGCGATGGGGATTTTCTACGGCGGTATCGCGCAAATTTTTGCCGGTCTGCTGGAGTACAAAAAAGGCAATACCTTTGGTTTAACGGCCTTTACCTCTTACGGTTCGTTCTGGCTGACGCTGGTCGCTATCCTGCTGATGCCGAAAATGGGCCTGACGGATGCGCCTGACGCTCAGCTACTCGGCGCTTATTTAGGTCTGTGGGGCGTGTTCACGCTGTTTATGTTCTTCGGTACGCTGAAAGCCGCCCGCGCGCTGCAATTTGTTTTCCTGAGCCTGACCGTACTGTTCGCTCTGCTGGCGGTCGGCAATATCACCGGTAACGAAGCCATTATCCATATCGCAGGCTGGGTTGGTCTGGTTTGCGGCGCCAGCGCTATTTATCTGGCGATGGGTGAAGTGCTAAACGAGCAATTTGGCCGCACTATTCTGCCAATCGGCGAGGCGCACTAAATCTCTTTTATTCCTCCCGCACCGGGAGGAATAACCCTACTATCAGTATCTCCCGGTCAGGACGACATATTCTCACGTCTGGCGCTCTTTGGACGGAAAGCGGCAACCACTTCCGGCGCGGTTTCGACATACGGCCCGTCAAGCAGCTGTATGCAATACGGCACGCTCGCAAAAATGCCCGGCACGCTAACGCTGCCATCGTCCGCTTTTACGCCTTCCAGCGTTTCTTTGATCGATTTTGGCTGTCCAGGCAGATTAAGAATTAACGCCTGTTTACGGATAACGCCCACCTGGCGGGAAAGAATGGCGGTCGGCACAAAGCGCAGGCTGATCTGGCGCATCTGTTCGCCAAAACCTGGCATTTCACGGTCGGCGATGGCAAGGGTCGCGTCCGGCGTGACGTCGCGACGCGCCGGACCGGTACCGCCAGTGGTCAGCACCAGATGACAGCTCATCTCATCAACCAGTTCACACAACGTTTGCTCGATAATTTCCTGTTCATCAGGAATTAAGCGCCGCTGGACCTCGAAAGGCGTGGTCAGCGCAGAAGCGAGCCACTCCTCAAGCGCAGGAATGCCTTTATCCTGGTAAACGCCGCTTGAAGCGCGGTCGGAGATAGAAACTAAGCCAATACGTAAGGTATCCATGATTATTCCGTTTAAACAGTCTCGTTAAACAGAATGATACACTGCGAAGGGAAGGACAGACAGGTTTCAGAAGAGGTAGCGTGACCCATATCAGGGCCACGCGTTAATGATTACAGCAGATCGCCGATCATTTTTTCCAGTTTTTCCTGGTCTACCGCAAACTTACGGATACCATCCGCCAGTTTGTCCACCGCCATGGGGTCCTGGTGATGCTGCCACAGGAACTCGGCTTCGGTAATGCGTTCCGGGCGCGCTTTGACTTCGCCGGAGAAAGAGAGCTTACGCTCAATCGCCCCTTCGCTTTCCGCCAGTTCTTTCAGCAATGCCGGTGCGATAGTCAGGCGGTCGCAGCCCGCCAGCTCCAGAATTTCGCCTACGTTACGGAAGCTTGCGCCCATAACGACGGTTTCGTAACCATGCTGTTTGTAGTACTCGTAGATTTCCGTTACGGAAACCACGCCCGGATCTTCAGCTGGCGCATAGTCTTTCTTGTCGGTATTGGCTTTATACCAGTCAAGAATACGACCTACGAACGGCGAGATCAGGTAGACGCCCGCTTCGGCGCACGCACGCGCCTGCGCGAAGGAGAACAGCAGCGTCAGGTTACAGTTGATGCCTTCTTTTTCCAGCTGTTCGGCTGCGCGAATGCCCTGCCAGGTGGACGCCAGCTTGATCAGGATACGATCGTTGCTGATACCCGCATCATTGTAGAGTTTAATGATACGTTTTGCTTTGGCGATAGACGCTTCAGTGTCATAAGACAGACGCGCGTCAACTTCGGTAGAAATACGCCCCGGCACCAGCTTCAGGATTTCCAGGCCAATATTCACCGCCAGCTTATCGGTCGCGTCAACAACCTGCTGCGCGCGGTCGCTGCTCTGCTGCTTCGCCCAGGCGACAGCATCGTCAATCAGCTTACGATATTCCGGGATTTGCGCTGCGTTAAGAATGAGAGAAGGGTTAGTTGTAGCATCCTGCGGCTGGTACAGCTTCATTGCCGCGATATCTCCGGTATCAGCCACTACGGTGGTGAACTGACGAAGGGAGGTCAATTTGTCCGTCATGATAGAGTTTCTCTTTAAACAGCTTGTTAGGGGATGTAACCGGTCTACCCTGATGATAACACGACGCACTCACAGCGCAACCGCCTACATGCACCTGGCTGCCCTTGTGCACTGTTTGCGTATCTGCCGACGGTTGATGCGCAATTAAAGGATACCGCCGTATTTATGGTAAACTGCCGTTAATATTAGTCTGACAAGGTCATCTACATCATGGGTCACGCTTATACAGGATCATCAAAGCGTGACGGCATCAACAAGAGGGACGTTAATGCCTGAGTTTTTCAGTTTTATTAACGAAATACTCTGGGGCTCGGTAATGATTTACCTGCTGCTCGGCGCAGGATGTTGGTTTACCTGGCGTACCGGATTCATTCAATTTCGTTATATTCGCCAATTTAGCCGCAGTCTGAAAGGCAGCTTTAGCCCGCAGCCAGGCGGCCTGACGTCATTTCAGGCGCTGTGTACCAGCCTCGCGGCGCGGATTGGCAGCGGTAATCTGGCCGGCGTGGCGCTGGCTATCGCCGCAGGCGGTCCCGGCGCGGTATTCTGGATGTGGGTCTCGGCCATCATTGGCATGGCGACCTCCTTCGCCGAGTGTTCGCTTGCCCAGCTTTATAAAGAACGTGACCCGACAGGCCAGTTCCGCGGCGGCCCGGCGTGGTATATGGCGCGCGGGCTGGGAATGCGCTGGATGGGCGTGGTTTTCGCCCTCTTTCTGCTCGTCGCCTACGGGTTGATTTTTAATAGCGTGCAGGCGAATGCCGTCTCACGCGCGCTCCATTTCGCCTTCAACATTCCGCCGCTTATCTCCGGCATTGCTCTGGCGTTCTGTGCCCTGTTAATTATCATCCGCGGCATAAAAGGCGTCGCCCGCCTGATGCAATGGCTGATTCCCCTCATCGCGTTATTGTGGGTCGCCGGCAGCGTATTCATTTGCCTCTGGCATATTGAGCAAATGCCTGGCGTTATCGCCTCGATAGTCAAAAGCGCATTTGGCTGGCAGGAAGCCGCGGCAGGCGCAGCCGGATATACGCTCACCCAGGCTATTACCAGCGGTTTTCAGCGTGGGATGTTCTCTAATGAAGCGGGAATGGGGTCAACGCCTAATGCGGCCGCAGCGGCAACGTCGTATCCCCCTCACCCTGTCGCGCAGGGGATTGTGCAAATGATTGGCGTATTCAGCGACACCATTATCATCTGTACCGCCAGCGCGATGATTATCCTGCTGGCGGGGAATCACGCGTCCCATTCGTCAACAGAAGGCATTCAGCTTCTCCAACATGCAATGGTTTCGTTGACCGGTGAATGGGGCGCCAGTTTTGTCGCGCTTATCGTCATTCTGTTCGCGTTCAGTTCTATCGTCGCCAACTATATTTACGCCGAGAACAATCTGTTTTTTCTGCGGTTACATAACGCAAAGGCCATCTGGCTATTACGCCTTGCGACGCTTGGCATGGTCATCGCCGGTACGCTCATCAGTTTTCCGCTGATATGGCAGCTCGCTGACATGATCATGGCCTGTATGGCTATTACCAATCTGACGGCGATTTTGTTGCTCTCACCGGTGGTGTATACCCTCGCCGGCGATTATCTGCGACAACGGAAACTGGGCGTAAGACCGCAGTTCGATCCGCGGCGCTTCCCGGATATCGAACCACAACTGGCGCCAGATACCTGGGATGCGGCATCGCGCGATTAAGCCGACAATCGCAACCATCGGTCAACTCTGCGGCGTTTTTTTGCTAAAGTCGCAGAAAATTCCCTGCAAGGACTGGATATGCTGATTCTGATTTCACCTGCAAAAACGCTTGATTATCAAAGCCCGCTGGCCACGACCCGCTATACCCAGCCGGAGCTATTGGATCACAGCCAGCAGCTTATTCAACAGGCCCGCCAGCTTTCGGCGCCGCAAATTTCCAGGCTGATGGGAATTAGCGACAAACTGGCGGATCTCAACGCCACGCGTTTTCATGACTGGCAGCCTCATTTTACGCCGGATAATGCACGCCAGGCGATTCTGGCGTTCAAAGGCGATGTTTATACTGGCCTACAGGCGGAAACGTTCAACGACGCGGATTTTGATTTTGCTCAACAACATCTGCGTATGCTCTCTGGCTTGTATGGCGTATTGCGCCCGCTGGATTTAATGCAGCCTTATCGTCTGGAGATGGGGATTCGCCTGGAGAATCCGCGCGGCAAAGATCTTTATCAATTCTGGGGCGATATCATTACCGATAAGCTCAACGAAGCGCTTGAAGCGCAGGGCGATCGGGTGGTAGTGAATCTGGCCTCCGAGGAATATTTTAAATCGGTGAAGCCGAAGAAACTGAATGCCGAACTGATTAAGCCCGTGTTCCTTGATGAGAAAAACGGCAAGTTTAAGGTGGTAAGCTTCTACGCCAAAAAAGCGCGCGGACTGATGAGCCGTTTTATTATTGAAAACCGCTTAACGAAGCCGGAACAGCTTACCGCGTTTGACCGTGAAGGGTATTTCTTTGATGAAGAAACCTCCACACAAGACGAGCTGGTCTTTAAACGCTACGAGCAGTAACGACATCGCCGGATGGCGGTTACGCCTTATCCGGCCTACAAATCGGCGCCACCCCATAGGCCCGGTAAGCGACAGCGCCACCGGGCGCAATGGTTACTGGCGGGTCATCATTAGCTTACGCAGGGCGGCAAAATCCGCAGGCAGATGATGTGAAAGCAGCGGCAGATCGGCGCGTTCGGCGAGCGCTTCAGGCAAGGCCAGCGTTTCTCCCAGAATGGACTCCACGCTTTCTTTAAACTTCGCCGGATGCGCCGTTCCGAGAAACAAGCCATACTCGCCAGGGTTTAACTGGTCGCGTAATGCCCGATACGCTACCGCCGCATGAGGTTCCGAGATATAACCTTTCGCTTTCAGCTCGCGCATCGTCTGTTGTGTCGTAGAATCATCCACCGCCGCATAGCCCAGCTCAGTCAGACGCCAGATTTTACGGCGGAATAGCTCCTCCACGCGCGGCCAGTTATTCGGCTGGCTGACATCCATCGCATTCGACAGGGTCGCCTGCGTCGCTTTCGGCGCCCACTTCCCGTCATGCAGAAAACGCGGCACCGTGTCGTTGACGTTGGTGGCGGCGATAAAACGTTTCACCGGTAGGCCTAACGACTTCGCCAGCAGCCCTGCCGTCAAATCGCCAAAGTTGCCGCTGGGGACGGAGATCACCAGTTGGTTACGCGCCCCCTGCGGCAGTTGCGCCACGGCTTCAAAGTAGTAGCAAATTTGCGCCAACAGGCGGCTGATATTAATCGAATTAGCCGAATTCAGCCCCAGCGCCGTTTTCAGATCTTCGTCATCAAATGCCTGTTTCACCAGCGCCTGGCAAGCGTCAAAATCGCCGTCGATCGCCACGGTTTCAATGTTGCCGCCCAGCGTACAGAACAGTTTTTCCTGCAACGGACTGATTTTACCGCGCGGGTAGAGAATGACGACCCGCACATTTTCCAGGCCATAGAACGCGTGAGCCACCGCCGCGCCGGTATCGCCTGACGTTGCGGTCAGAATCGTCACCGGTTTGTCGCCGCTGATATGCGTCAGCATTTGCGCCATAAAACGCCCGCCGAAGTCTTTAAAGGCCAGCGTCGGACCATGGAACAGCTCCAGGCAGCCGACATCGCTTTCTACCTGCGCTACCGGCGCCGGGAACGCAAACGCCGCGCGGACGCGCTCCTCCAGAATTTGCTGCGGTATTTCATCGCCAATAAATGCCGAGAGGATCTTTGCGCTACGGCTGACAAAGTCCTGGTTGAGCATCTCATCAATTTCCGTCAGGCTAAACTCCGGCAGATCGTGCGGAAAAAAAAGTCCCTGCTGTTTGCCCAGTCCTTGCGTGACGGCCTGCGCAAAGCTGACCTGCTCATTATGGTCTTTCAGATTATAGAGTTTCATTGATTATCCCACTACTCGTGCGCCCGCCGTATCCAGCCGGCAAATATGAACGAAGCCTTCCTGATTTTGCAGATAATGTTTGCTCAGCCAGTCCGCGACGCGCTGCGCCGTCTCAGGTTTATCGCATAGCGCAAACAGCGTCGGCCCCGACCCGGAAATCCCGCTCGCCAGCGCGCCGATCTCCGATACCGCCTGCCGCGCCTGGCTAAAGCCCGGCAGTAAACGCGCGCGGTATGGTTCGGCAATAACATCTTTCATCAGCGCGGCGGCAAGCTGCGGCTGCCGCGAGTAACAGGCGTGAATAAAACCGGCCAGATGCCGTCCATGCGCAATGCAATCCTGACGGCGATACTGCGCAGGCAAAATGGCCCGTGCTTCTGCGGTGGAAACTTTAATGCCCGGATAAGCCAGTACCCATAGCCACTCATCAAAACCCGGCACCTGCTGACTAATAATGCCGTTTTCTTCAATCATCAGCTGCATACCGCCAAGAAAGCACGGCGCGACGTTATCGTAATGGATGCTGCCGGAGATACGGCCTTCCAGCTCGCCCATCAGCGCCAACAGACGCGTGTCGTTTAACGGTTTGCCGCAGTGCTCATTCATCGCGACCAGCGCGGCGACGACGGAACAGGCGCTGGACCCTAACCCGGAACCAATCGGCATATTTTTTTCCAGCGTCATCGCCACCGGGATGGTTTTCCCCAATGCCTGGCAAAAACGTTCCCAGCACTGATAAACAATATTTTCACGCGGCTCCGGCGGCAGTTTATCGGCAAATCGCCCCAGGTTATGCAGACGGAAATGGTTCGCTGCTTCAACGGATACCACATCGCCCAGCAACGTGCCGTCAACGGGTGTGACGGCTGCGCCCAACACGTCGAAACCGACGCTCATGTTCGCGCTGGAAGCCGGGGCATACACTTTCACCATGTTAAACTCCTAACTTCCATGAGAGGGTCCGTAACAGATCGGCAAACACGCCCGCCGCCGTCACATCATTGCCTGCGCCGTAGCCGCGCAGCACCAACGGCAAGGGCTGATAATAGTGGCTGTAGAACGCCAGCGCGTTTTCACCGTTTTTCACTTTGAAGAGCGGATCGTTACCATCAACTTCGGCAATCTTCACGCGGCACACGCCATCCTCTTCGATATTGCCCACATAGCGCAATACCTTACCTTCATCACGAGCTTTCGCCACACGGGCGGCAAACGCGTCGTCAAGCTGCGGCAGATGCGCCATAAAGGCGGTCACATCGCCGGAGGCGTCAAACTCGTCCGGCAACACCGGTTCAATCACAATATCGGAAAGCTCCAGCTCGCGGCCCGTCTCGCGGGCGAGGATCAACAGTTTCCGCGCCACATCCATACCGGAAAGATCGTCGCGCGGATCGGGTTCGGTATAGCCCATCTCGCGCGCCAGGGCGGTCGCCTGTGAGAGACTCATCCCCTCTTCCAGTTTACCGAAAATAAAAGAGAGCGACCCGGAAAGAATGCCGGAAAATTTTTGCAGTTCATCACCCGCATTCAGCAGGTTTTGCAGGTTTTCGATTACCGGCAAACCGGCGCCGACGTTGGTGTCATACAAGAATTTGCGCCGTGATTGCGCGGCGGCGAAACGTAGCTGATGGTAGTAGTCCATCGACGAGGTGTTCGCTTTCTTATTCGGCGTCACCACATGGAATCCTTCACGCAGGAAGTCAGCATACTGGTCGGCCACCGCCTGACTGGAGGTGCAATCAACAATCACCGGATTGAGTAGATGATATTCTTTCACCAGGCGAATTAAGCGTCCCAGATTGAACGGCGCGTTCGCTTGCGCCAGTTCCGCCTGCCAGTTGTCCAGATTCAGGCCATGCACATTGGTTAGCAACGCCTTTGAGTTCGCCACGCCGCACACGCGTAGATCGATGTGCTTGTTCTTCAGCCGGGTTTGCTGACGTTTAAGCTGTTCCAGTAGCGCGCCGCCGACGCCGCCGACGCCAATGACAAACACTTCAATCACCTGATCGGTATTGAACAGCATCTGGTGCGTTACCCGCACGCCGGTGGTGGCATCGTCGTTATTCACCACCACAGAAATGGAACGCTCAGAAGATCCCTGAGCGATCGCCACGATATTGATATTGGCCCGCGCCAGCGCGGCGAAGAATTTCGCTGAAATGCCGCGTAACGTGCGCATACCGTCGCCGACAACAGAGATAATCGCCAACCGCTCCGTAACCGCCAGCGGCTCCAGCAGCCCCTCTTTCAGCTCCAGATAGAACTCATCCTGCATCGCACGGCGGGCACGCGCGCAGTCACTCTGCGGCACACAGAAACTGATGCTGTACTCAGAGGAGGACTGGGTAATGAGCACCACCGAGATCCCGGCGCGAGACATGGCGGCGAAAACACGCGCCGCCATCCCAATCATCCCTTTCATTCCCGGGCCGGAGACGCTAAACATCGCCATATTGTTAAGGTTAGAGATCCCTTTGACCGGCAGATTATCATCGTCGCTGGACGCGCCGATCAGCGTTCCTGGCGCCTGCGGATTACCGGTATTTTTAATCAGACAGGGGATCTGGAACTGGGCGATGGGCGTAATGGTGCGAGGGTGAAGAACTTTGGCGCCGAAGTAAGAGAGTTCCATCGCTTCCTGGTAGGACATCGATTTCAGCAGCCTGGCGTCCGGCACCTGGCGCGGGTCACAGGTATACACGCCATCGACGTCAGTCCAGATTTCACAGCAGTCAGCGCGTAAACAGGCGGCCAGCACGGCGGCGGAATAGTCGGAACCATTACGGCCCAGCACCACCAGTTCACCCTTTTCATTACCGGCGGTAAAGCCCGCCATCAGGATCATGTGATCGGCCGGGATCTGGCTGGCGGCGATACGGCGAGTCGATTCCGCGATATCGACGGTAGATTCAAGGTAATGGCCCACCGCCAACAGTTTTTCTACCGGATCGATCACCGTGACACGATGCCCACGCGCCTCCAGAAGTCCCGCCATAATCGCGATCGACATTTTTTCGCCACGGCAAATCAGCGCGGCGTTGATGCTATCCGGGCACTGACCCAGCAGGCTGATACCATGCAAAACATGTTTGATCTGAGCGAATTCTTGTTCGACAACCATTTTCAACCGTGCAAGCGGGAATCCCGGCTGCGCGCTGGCAAGTCCTGCGAGCAGGTCAGAAAAAATACGTTCGGCATCGCTGATATTCGGCAAAGCATCCTGGCCGCCGATAGTTTTTTCAATCATCGCCACCAGATGGTTGGTAATTTTCGCGGGGGCGGAAAGTACGGTCGCTACCTGCCCTTGCCTAGCATTGCTTTCCAGAATATCGGCAACACGCAGAAAACGTTCTGCATTTGCCACTGATGTACCGCCGAACTTCAACACTCGCATGGTTGTTACCTCGTGATCTCTGGTCGAAAAAAAAGCCCGCACTGTTCAGGTGCGGGCTTTTTTCTGTGTTTCCTGTACGCGTCAGCCCGCACCGTTACCTGTGGTAATGGTGATGGTGGTAATGGTGGTGGTGCTGATGCGGTTCATGGATGTTGTGTACTCTGTCATTTTTATTTGTCTGTCTTGTATTCCTATATTGGTTAAAGTATCTGCCCGCCTAAGTCAATAAATTTTTAAATTGATCACATTCCGAAACTTGTTCATGTGCTGCTGGCGATATATTTATTTTCAACCAATTCCCCCTGTCATGATCTCTTGCAACCAGACGTAATCTCTTATTATTTTAAAAATTACAGCACGTTATTTTGTTAGTTTTTTTTCAATATCATGGACCAAACGGTGCAACATTACCGTATCTCGCTGTCCCAGCAGGCCGATTCGCTGTTGTAGCCAGTCGGTTAATTTGTGGTCATCGGCCGCCTCCAGAGTCGTTAGCAGGCGTAAAAGGCGCGCGCGTAACGCCTGTAACTGCGATTCATCAGCAATATCAACGGATTCTGTGGTCTGTTGCATTAAACCTGCTAATTGATAGCAATACACCATGACCGCCTGACCCAGATTGAGCGAAGGGTAATCCGCCGCCATCGGCACGCCGGTCAATACATCCGCCAGCGCCAGCTCGTCATTGGTCAAACCGGAATCCTCACGGCCAAAAACCAGCGCGGCATGACGCATCCAGCGTGATTTTTCCTGTAATAAGGGAACCAGTTCAGCGGGCGAAGCGTAGTAATGAAATTTTGCCCGGCTGCAGGCTGTCGTCGCGACGGTAAAATCCACATCGTGGAGCGCGTCGGCAAGGGTGCGAAAAACCTCAATATTATCAATAATATCTCCAGATCCATGTGCGACCCAACGGGTGGCGGGCTCCAGGTGCGCCTGGCTGTCGACAATACGCAGGTCAGTAAATCCCATGGTCTTCATAGCCCGGGCGGCTGCGCCGATATTTTCCGCTCTGGCGGGAGCGACAAGAACGATTGTTACACGCATTTCATTACTCTTTTTGACTAATTTACAGGAAATTAGCTGGCGTTTGTAAGCATATTACGCTTCGCAAATTTACAAAATTTTAACGGATATCACTGAAAAAGCATTTTTGATTTCGTAAAAGACGCTACACTATTGCGTATCTGTACTATTGCTGTTTATGTTAACAGAACATCGTTATCCTGCTGTTTATTTAGGATAATTTAATTTAAAATAGATCCTGTTCTTTGTATTCATCACATTTATTAGTTGGCTTACGTAACTAGTTGGAATATTGCAAATTTGTGATAAAAGCTAGCATTTAGCTACGATGATTTCATCAAACTGTTAACGTGCTACAATTGAACTTGATATATGTCAACGAAGCGTAGTTTTATTAGGTGTCCGGTACGTCTTAGCCTGTTATGTTGCTGTTAAAATGGTTAGGATGACAGCCGTTTTTGACACTGTCGGGTCCAGAGGGAAAGTACCCACGACCAAGCTAATGATGTTGTTGACGTTGATGGAAAGTGCATCAAGAACGCAATTACGTACTTTAGTCATGTTACGCCGATCATGTTAATTTGCGACATGCATCAGGCAGGTCAGGGACTTTTGTACTTCCTGTTTCGATTTAGTTGGCAATTTAGGTAGCAAACATGCAGACCCCGCACATTCTTATCGTTGAAGACGAGTTGGTAACACGCAACACGTTGAAAAGTATTTTCGAAGCGGAAGGCTATGATGTATTCGAAGCGACAGATGGCGCGGAAATGCATCAGATCCTCTCTGAATATGACATCAACCTGGTGATCATGGATATCAATCTGCCAGGGAAAAACGGTCTCCTGTTAGCGCGTGAACTGCGTGAACAGGCTAACGTTGCGCTGATGTTCCTGACGGGCCGCGATAACGAAGTCGACAAAATTCTCGGCCTCGAAATCGGCGCGGATGATTACATCACCAAACCGTTTAACCCACGCGAATTGACCATCCGTGCCCGCAACCTGCTGTCCCGTACCATGAACCTGGGTACCGTCAGCGAAGAGCGTCGTAGCGTTGAAAGCTACAAGTTCAACGGTTGGGAACTGGATATCAACAGTCGTTCACTGATCGGCCCGGACGGCGAGCAGTATAAACTACCGCGCAGCGAGTTCCGCGCGATGCTTCACTTCTGCGAAAACCCTGGCAAAATTCAGTCGCGCGCAGAGCTGTTGAAGAAAATGACCGGCCGCGAGCTGAAGCCGCATGACCGTACTGTTGACGTTACCATTCGTCGTATTCGTAAGCATTTCGAATCCACGCCGGATACGCCGGAAATCATCGCCACCATTCACGGCGAAGGTTATCGCTTCTGCGGCGACCTGCAGGATTAATTCGGCCCAGGCGCCAAACCGTAAAAACAGCCGGTAAGTTATTCTTACTGGCTGTTTCTTATGTCCCCCTTCCGCTAAGCGGCCTCGCTTTCCCTCCTGACCTGCCGTTATGACGTACTCTTTTACATAAAAATTGTCGTATAGCGCTGTTTATCTCAGCTTGCGAAAGTTAAGGTAGTTTGTGTATTTACATTAAAGAGTAATACACGGGATTTGTTAGTCCCCAAAAAATAAGGGGATGCTCACAGGACGTGAGGTTTCAAAGGATGAAAAAATCACCATTATGCTGCTACCTGTTTTGTGCAGCGATGTCAGCTTCATCAGCCGCGCTGGCTGCTACCGCGCCGGTCTCCGCAGGCGTTATTCATTTCAAAGGCCAGATTGTCGAATATGGTTGTAATCTTGCGCCTCACGATCGCAATATCGAGGTATCATGTTTGCGGAATAATATCCCCCATTTGCAGACAGTCGCCACACCGTCTGGAAACGCTATTTCGTTGATGAATGGAATCGCCACGGTACGGCACGTGTCGTTAAAAGATCATCCGGAGATTCAAAGCCTGATCGTCCAGTACCGCTAACCGCTTATGGCTCCCGCCGGGAGGAGTTCCGGCAGGCGGCGATTTCGCTCAGTAAAACGCCGCCTGCCTGCATTTTGTACTTTTCTCTCATTCGTATCCTCCAATAGCGATGTTCATCGCTTCGCTATCCTGTACGCTCTACGCGCTCGTTAAGCACGGTACCTATGATAGCTGTCATAAAATGATTGCAAATAAAATCATCATATTTACTATGGTTAACCTTACAAACAGCGTTGTCGCTCATGCATTGATAAGGTGAATACATTGACTTAAATATTCTTGTTGGCTATTTTAATTTACTTAATTATAATTTTAAGTGAATATTAAATTTATGTTTACCTTTTAATAGTCAACCACTTTATCAGCCATAATAATGGGGAAGATATGAAGCAGTTAAACGGCGGGAATGTGTATCGTCCCACAGGGAAAGAAAAAAACCTGCAAGCCATTTTAAATATTCATCGGCACGTTATTCAAAACATCTCCCCTGTCACTATTACGGCCGGTAAAACACTGGATATCAAGATTGATAATCAATCCCACATCCTGTTAATCACTAAAGGCGCTATTAAAGTATGTCGGCGTATCGACAGCATTGTAATGGGCTGCGGTGTCTCACCAATGATTTTAGGCCTTGTAGATGCCTATGCTGACTTATACCAGTTAGAAGAGAATTCAGACGTCTTTTTTATCGCCGAAACCACCTGTGAATATTATCCTGTCCCAGTAAAAGATTTTGTGGAAATAGCTGATGAAAAGCATCTCTGGCGTGACATTTCGAACATCCTGATGTACCGCATTGCTTTCATGACTAACCGTGACAGAAATCTTATCGGGCAGGACGCCTATAGCCAGATAAAAGCGCTGTTACTTGAACTGTGGTCGTATCCTGAAAGCTCACGATTTGAGATCAATGCACAGAACTTCATACAGCAGAGAACCGGGCTTTCACGCAGCCGTATCATGCAGGTACTTTCAGAACTAAAAGCGGGGGACTATATAAAAATACTGCATGGAAGACTGTTAGAGCTTCGAAACCTGCCAGTTTCATTTTAAACGGACAAGCGTCGTATATTCTTAAAAATAAAGCAATATAGAGTTAAATAAATCCTCCAGGAAATAATAACTATTATCAAAAAAGAGATCTTGCTCTATAAATCCAGTCATCAACCATACTTCTTTAGTGGTATTTTATTAAACTTTGTTACCGGGTCCGAAACTGGACTGCCGTTCAATATTGCATCAGAATTTTTATTGAGTTCATAGTTGATATACGTAGAATAGCCGCCTGCTTATCTACAGAACAGAAAGAAGCGCATACAGAGTAAAATATAATATTTTATTTTATATGGCTATCTTTATTTTTCAGCGAATAGAATCAGGCAACAATTAATATGTTTAATAAGAAAATTATCATCCTGGCAATGTTAACTGCCGTAGCATCCACACCGGTATTTGCCCAGAACACGATTACGTTCAATGGCAAAATTTACGATCAGGCGTGTACGGTTCAGGTTAATGGCTCCACGGATACCACCATTGATTTAGGCAATTACAGCAAAGAACGCATCGCGGAAAAAGGCGCCACAACCGATTACGTGCCGTTTACCGTAAGCCTGGTTAGCTGCCCGGAAGCTGGGACTGGCGTACCAACCCAGGCCATGTTCCGCTTCCACGGCGCAACAGATGATTCTAACCCAACGTACTTCAAAAACGCGGACGAAGGATCGGAAACGGGCGCCGCGGGTGTCGGTATTTCTATTCAGAACGCTTCACATAGCGATGTGACAGATAACACGGATGATGCCGCAGTAAACCTGCCAACCGACGGCTCGACAGCAGACTTTACCTATTACGCCGCCATGGCAAACGATGGTTCCGCAACCGTAACCGGTGGAGATGTTAGCACTCAGGTTACGTATACCGTTTCGTATCAGTAAGGCATTCTCATCCTGATGTGGACAGGCAGGATGCCAGTCCATAGCGTAAAACATCTTTACAGAGTAAAAAATGAAACACATAAAGAAATCCGTGTTGGCCGTATTACTGACAAGCCATGTTGCCCATGCCAGCATTGTTGTTGGCGGAACCCGACTGGTTTTCGACGGCAATAATGATGAGTCGTCAATCAATGTAGAGAATAAAGACAGCAAAGCGAATCTTGTTCAGTCATGGTTATCGGTTGCCGATCCCCAGGTCACAAATAAGCAGGCGTTTATTATCACCCCGCCTCTTTTTCGCCTTGATGCCGGGCAAAAGAACAGCATTCGGGTTATTCGCTCTGGCGCCCCTCTACCTGCAGATCGGGAGTCTATGTACTGGCTCAATATTAAGGGTATTCCTTCTATTGATGATAATGCCTCCGCGAACCGCGTGGAAATCTCCATTAATACCCAAATAAAGCTTATATATCGACCACCAGCATTAACAAAATCAACGCCTGATAGCCAGAGCCAACAATTAAAATGGCAGACGGCAGGTGATGTTATTACCGTAAATAACCCCACTCCCTATTATATGAACTTTGCCAGTGTGACGCTTAACAGCCATGAAGTGAAATCAGCGACCTTCGTTCCGCCAAAATCATCAGCGTCATTTAAATTGGGTTCTACTGCCGCCCCTCATGGCACGGTAACGTGGCGATTAATCAGCGATTATGGGATGAGTTTAGAGCCGCATTCCGGTTCATTCTAGCCATTAACGACTTCACTTTACTTTTACCCTTTCAGGACTTTTACTGTGCAATTCTCCAGAGTAGAGCCCCGTTCTCAATTAGCGTTATCGTTTCTCTTTATATGCTGTTCCATAAAACCAGCGTTAGCGCATGATCATTTTAATCCATTATCGTTGGAAAATGATGAACCGGGCGTGGAGAATGTCGATCTATCGGTTTTCGAAAAGGGGGGGCAGGCAGAAGGCACCTATAATGTTGATATTTATATTAATAACACCAGTGTTGAAACAAAAAATATTGCCTTTAAAAATAAAAAATCAGCAGATAATAAGCTCTCCCTACAGCCGTGTCTTAGCGTTGAACAACTCAAGCAGTGGGGCGTAAAAACAGAAAACTTCCCCGAGCTTAAAAATGACCCAAACGGGTGTACCGATCTTAGTCTGCTGGCTGGCGCTGTAGCAAAGTTTAATGTCATCGGTAACCGGCTGGATTTAGCGATCCCTCAAATCGCGTTGATCGCCGACCCGCGAGAATTCGTCCCTACCAGCGAATGGGATGAAGGCATTAATGCTTTTTTGCTGAACTACAGTTTTACCGGATCGCAGGATCACGATATTGATGAAAACCGGACGGAAAATAGCGAATACGCTAACCTGCGCCCTGGTATTAACATTGGCGCATGGCGTTTTCGTAACTACTCAACATGGAATCACGATAGCGATGGGCAAAATAGCTGGGATTCTGCCTACACCTATGTTTCTCGCGATATCGAATTTTTAAAAGGACAGCTGATCGCCGGGGAAAATAACACGCCCGCAGACGTCTTTGACAGTATTTCATTTAAGGGCGTACAGATCTCTTCTGATGACGATATGTTGCCGGACAGTATGAAAGGGTTCGCCCCGGTCATTCGCGGGGTGGCCAAAAGCAGCGCGCAGGTAACCGTTGAACAAAACGGTTATACCATCTACAAAACTAACGTTCCGGCGGGCCCATTCGCCATCAACGATCTTTATCCAACCGGCGGCTCGGGCGACCTGTACGTCACCATCAAAGAATCCGATGGTTCTGAACAGCATTTCATTGTGCCCTACGCCAGCGTTCCGGTATTACAGCGTGAAGGCCACCTGAAATACGACCTGACGGTAGGCCGCACGCGTTCATCAGATACGCATTCCGCGCAACAGAACTTCGCTGAACTGACGGCCTTATACGGATTAGCAGGCGGCATAACCGCCTATGGCGGAATAGAGAGTACGCTGAGCAATGATGTTTATCATGCGGCGCTCATCGGGACAGGCTTAAACCTTGGCGATCTGGGCGCATTGTCTTTAGACGTCACCAACTCATGGTCAAAAATTAAAGCAGGCGATGTGGTTAGCGATACGCTTACCGGACAATCCTGGCGTATTCGTTACAGCAAAGATATTCAGTCAACAGGCACCAATTTCACTGTCGCCGGCTACCGTTATTCGACCAAAGATTACTACGCTCTTGAGGATGTGCTGGATACCTATAGCGATAATAGTCACTATGATCATGTCCGTAATCGCACCGACCTGTCGTTATCGCAAGACATTATCTACGGTTCCATTTCACTCACTTTATATAATGAAGATTACTGGAATGACACTCATACCACATCATTAGGTATTGGCTATAACAACACATGGCATAACGTAAGCTATGGCATTAACTATTCTTATACGCTGAACGCCGATAATTCTCAGGATGAAGACGACGATACGGAAGACAGTAATGACCAGCAAATTTCAATCAATATTAGTATTCCGTTAGATGCCTTTATGCCGTCAACGTATGCCACCTACAATATGAACTCCGCGAAAGACGGCGATACCACGCATACTGTCGGTTTAAACGGAACAGCGCTGGCACAGAAAAATCTCTCATGGAGCGTTCAGGAAGGTTATTCCTCTCAAGAGAAAGCCACCAGCGGTAATGTGAGCGCAACCTATAACGGGACGTATGCGGATATTAACGGCGGATATAGCTACGATAATCATATGCGTCGCCTGAATTATGGCGTTCAGGGCGGCGTACTGTTACATCGAAATGGCCTGACACTATCCCAGCCAATGGACGACACCATCATATTGGTTAAAGCCCCTGGCGCAGCGGGTGTCCCCGTGAATAACGAAACGGGCGTGGACACCGATTTTCGGGGTTATGCCGTCGTACCTTATGCTTCGCCTTACCATCGTAATGAAGTCTCTTTAGATACGACGGGCATTAGAAAAAATATTGAGCTCATTGATACCAGTAAAACGCTGGTGCCTACCCGTGGCGCGGTGGTCAGGGCTGAATATAAAACCAATATTGGTTACAAGGCATTGATGGTATTAACCCGCATAAACAATCTTCCTGTTCCTTTTGGCGCGACCGTCTCGTCTTTAACAAAACCAGACAATCACAGCAGTTTTGTTGGTGATGCGGGGCAAGCCTGGTTAACCGGACTGGAAAAACAAGGGCGGTTATTAATGAAGTGGGGACCAACAGCAGCAGACCGGTGTCAGGTCTCTTATCGTATACCGAGCTCCCCCTCCGCTTCTGGCGTAGAAATCTTACACGAGCAATGCCAGTGATTCTGGTGGGATAAAAGATGAATATGAACAGATTTGCTGCATTAGCCGCCCTGTTAACGTTCACGGGTCTGGCATTATGGTCGCCATCGATCAGCGCGGCATACAATACCGCAGATGCCGTAGACATTAACGTTACGGGATTAATTTATGCCGATCCGTGTACCGTGACGGTCCCCGACACGCTCTCTCTTGGACAATATGCCCGGGCGGATATCGCCGTGGCCGGCGGCAATACCGCCACCATTCCTTTCACCATAAAAATGACGAATTGCCCGGCAACGACCACAAAAGCCGCGATTTCATTTAACGGCGTACCTTATCCCGATCCAAATTATGCTTCTGCGATTTATGCAAACAGCGCGGCCAATCCGGCGCAGGATTTAGGATTACAGCTTTTTAACCTGGACGGTAAAAGTCTGGTCAATCTGGCCAACAACGTCACTTACACGGTGGATATCAACAGTAATACCCATGAAGCCAATTTGCCTGTCGCCGCAAGGATGTATACCCCGTATGGAAAAGTCACGGCAGGGGATTTCACGTCCGTTGTGACGATCACTATCGCATGGCAATAACATCTTTCTATTTCACCTGGTATAAAAGCAGGAATTTTTCATGAGAAGGTTATATCTGGCGCTTATTCTGCTGTTCGCGTATTCCGGTCATGGTTACGCCTCCTGTAAACGTTCCGGAAATGAAGGCGCGATCACTATCACCCCGCCGTCGCAGCTTGTGGTGGATAGCCACGCCTATACCGCAGGCGAAGTGTTGTGGCAATCGGGCTGGGTTTCCACCTCCGAAGTCACAATGGATGGCTGTAGTCGCGATTATAAGGTCGGTTTTTTATATGAACCCGGTAGCGCGCAGTCAAATACATCAGCGACAATCAATGCGAATGACGGGAACAACACACCGGTATTTAGCACCGGCATTTCCGGCGTGGGCATTGCGATTAAAACCCAAACGAATGCTGGCCCTTACGATAATGTCATGCCAATCGATAATACCTACCATAATGGCGATGGCAATAAAACACACCATGCGATGGCTCCCGCCTACAATGTTGAACTGGTCGCCTTAGGCGGTCCGATCACCTCCGGTACCGCGACATTCCAAAGCCCACTGGCGCGCGTATCTTTTCGCGATAGCGCAACGGAAGACTCCGGCGGCGATATCCTGACCCATCTGTATTTGGGGAATACGCAATTGATTATGAAAGCGATGGGATGTCGGGTAGAAACACCTGCCATCACCGTTGATTTAGGCAGCGTCAATTTAGGCAGTTTCGCTAACAGTCAAACTGCGGGCACAGGCGAGCAGGATATCTTATTGACCTGCGAACAAGGCACCGCTATTTCCGCATCGTTAAGCGCCCAGCCTGCCAGCGGAAATAACCCTGATAATTCAGTCATCCAGTTGAGCAATGCGAGCGCGCCAACCAGCGCAACCGGCGTTGGCGTACAGTTGGGTATTCAGGCGCCGGACGCCGGTTTCTTTACCGACAGTTTGCCAATCAATCAAAAAATTGATCTCTTTACTCACACGATTACCACCAATGCCGATGGCAGCCAGACGGTTAGCGGCGGAACCATGAATATGTCCACCACCCTGAAAATTAGCGCGCGCTACTATAAAACCGCCGCCACGGTAACGGCCGGGCAAGCGAATGCCACAGCAACATTAAACCTGACCTATAACTAATGACATCACGTTTTCTGGCGCTGGGCGGGAAAACGTTAACGCGCGCGCCCGTAAAATTTATTTCCACAAACGTAATTCGTCATCTTTTACTGGCGGTAATGACTTACGTTGCTGACAAGAGAGCGAATACCAGTCCAGATGGCGCGTCAGGAACATCACGCCGCCAAGCGCCAGTAGCAGAACGCCGGTCCCCAGAAGCAACGAGCTATCTTCCGAACGCAGCAATCCCCACATCACGCCATCCAGCGCCAATAACGCTAACGTAAACAGTACGCTATTGCGCCATCCTTTCAGCACCGCCTGCAAATAAACGCTATTCATCAACGCGCCCACCAGGCTTGCGGCGATCCAGGCTGGCGTGAAACCGATATGTTCCGACAGTGCCAGCAACAGCAGGTAGAACATCACCAGCGATAACCCCACCAGCAGATACTGCATCGGGTGTAACCGCTGCCCCGTCAGGGTTTCGAAGACAAAGAAAGCCATAAACGTTAGCGTAATCAACAAAATGGCATATTTCGTCGCTCTGTCCGTCAGTTGATACTGATCGGCTGGCGTCGATACAGCGACGCTAAACGCCGGTAAGTTGTCCCAATCCACCTTTTGCGCATCAGCAAACTGTTCGCCGAGATTCGTGGCAAACCGGCTGGTTTTCCACTGGGCCTGAAATCCTGAACCGCTGATTTCGCGTTTACCGGGAAGAAAATCCCCCACAAAATTTGGGTGCGGCCAGTTACTGGTCAGGGTCATTTCACTGCTACGCCCGACGGGAACCAGTGAAAAGCTGCCGGTTCCGCTTAAATCTAACGACATCGCCAACGTCAGGTTGCGCGTCGCCCACTGACTGTCCGGCAGCGGGATATGAATGCCCTCTCTACTTTCCGGTAAGCCGGTCCCCGGCTCTACAGTGAGCGTTTCACCATTCACCTGCGGCGCTTTTACTGCGCTGATACCGCGCGCATCGCCGACGCCCACGACGATAAAGGGCTTTCCAAGGGTAATGTTCGGTCTGTTCAGCTCATGCAGACGGGCCACATCAAACTCCGCCTTTATCGCCATATCGGTATGCCACACCTGCCCCTGATAAATACCTATTTTTCGCGCTTCAACGTTTTGATTGCCTTCAACCAATAGCGACTCCGGCAGCCAAAAATAGAGATAGCTGCGCTTATACTGGACCTCTTTCTCCTCTTCCAGCACGGTATAGAGCTCTCGCCACCAGCGGGCCGACAACCTTTTGTGGGCCGCTGGTACTCTGACGAATAGCGGCTTCTACATGGCTTCGATAATCAGCACGCTCCACGATGGTGTGCCGTACCATCATCAGGGGAATTAACAGCAGGATCATGGCGCCGCCTAACGTAATCATTTTCCACAACAGGGGGGATTTCAACATAGCGTTCTCCTTTGCAATGCCAGCAGTGTAAGAACGCGATGTGGGGAGAATTTGAAGTTATGTGAAGTGACGGTGAAGTGTCAACGAGGCCAGCACGCCGCCTTCGGGACGGTTGCACAACGTCACCTCACCGTTGAGGAGCCGCGCCGCCTCGCTGACAAACGCCAGCCCAAGCCCGCTGCTTTTACGTCCGTTTTCACGGGGCAACGAATAGAATCGGTCGAAAATGCGCGGCAGCGCAAAATCAGGAATACCACAGCCGGAATCCGTCACCGGCAGGATCGCTTTCTCCCCCATCGGCTGAGCGCTTAATGTGATAACGCCATTTTCAGGCGTAAAGTCGATAGCATTGTCCAACACATTGCCCAGCGCCTGCGCCAGAAGCTCCGCGTCGGCGACGACAACCAGCGAGGAAGGCCGTAGAGTAAGGGTGATATTTTTTGCCGCCAACTGAATGCTGCGCGCCTCGCTAAGCTGCGTAAATAGTTCATCAACAGCAACCAGCGCGAGAGGGATATCCTGCCGGTTTTCCAGCCGCGCCTGGCGCAGCAGGGTCGCTACCAGCGCCTGCATTCGCGTATTTTGCGCCAGTATATTCTCTGTAAAGCGGGTAACCACATCCGCGGGCGGTCCTTCACGCAGAATCTCCGCCGCGCCGCGTATCGCCGCCAGCGGACTTTTCAGCTCATGAGTCAACGCATACACGTACTGCTCAATGTCATTCTTGCCTTCCAGCTTAATGCGCATACTCTCCAGCGCCTGCGCCAGTTTACGCAGCTCGCTGCTGCCTAATGCAGGTAACGCAAGTGGGCGGTTTTCGGTGACGGAATCCGCATAGCGCGTCAACCGGGCGATGGAGCGGTTAATCCACCAGACCATCCCCGCGCCAATCGCCAGCGCAATCCCCAGTAAAACGGCGCTGGCCCATAGAATGCGCCGTTCGCTGCGCTTAATCACCGGCGCCATTGCCGCATTCGGTTTACCGACAGACAGGACGCCGATAATCCGTCCATCGCTGATTATCGGCGCGGCTACGTACATCACGGTGCTATTGGGATCGGCAGAATCTTTTGCCGTGCTGCGGGCGCCATACTGTCCGCGCAGCGTAAGCCAGACGTCATTCCAGCGAGAATAATCCTGCCCCACCGCTTTGTTTTCCGAATCAAACAACACCTTCCCCTGTGCATCCGTCATGTAGACATGGTATTCATTGCGCACTTTGACGATCCCGCTGATATTGGCGCGAAACGGGCGATGTTGCAGTTGGGCGAATGCCTTCGCCAGCTGGCCGTCAGTCGGGTTGCCGGAAAGGAGATCGTCGCGGGCCAGCGCCGCCAGCAGCGTTGCGGTGTCAATCAGCGTCCCTTCCGTCGCGCGGCGGACGCCCGGCTTTATCTCCTGAACAAAGATAGACAGCACAAACACGGCGGCGACGGCGACAATAAGAAAGTAGCCCAGCAGCAAACGCATTCCGATGCGCATCAGACGCTCCTCAGGCTGTATCCCATTCCACGATGCGTGTTAATTGGCGAGAGATCCGGGTTGATCGCGCGTAGCTTAGCGCGCAGGGTTTTGATGTGTGTATCGACCGTCCGATCGAAGGTCTCCTGGGCATCAGACCAGACAATATCCATCAATTGCTGACGCGAGTACACGCGCTCCGGCGACAGCAGCAGGGTTTTAAGAAGCAGAAACTCATAACGCGTCAGCGAGAGCGGCGTACCAAACCAGGCGATCTGCGCCGCCGGTTCATTGAGTTCAAAATGTCCGGTACGCACCACCGGCGACGGCGCAGCAAACTTTTTCACCCGGCGCAGCAGCGTGCGCACGCGGGCACTCACTTCGCGCGGCGAGAATGGCTTGGCGACATAATCATCTGCGCCGATCTCCAGACCAAGCAATCGATCCACTTCATCGCTACGGGCAGTCAGGAAAAGAATCGGCAGCGCAGGATGGCGTTCCAGCAACTGCCGACACAGCTCAAAGCCGCTGATATCCGGTAGTCCCACATCGAGAATCACCGCATCCGGCCGTTGCTGACGCGCTTTTTCCAGCGCAGGCAGCCCGCGAGCGAATAGCTCAACGGTAAACCCTTCCAGTTGCAGGGTGTAGATGAGCGTATCGGCGATTCCCTTTTCATCCTCGACTAACCAGACCTGCGGTTGCTGCATACTCTTTCCCTATTATTGTCGCCACGGCATGACCGGCACCGCGCTGATGGCGTTCTTCGGCGACCCGTCGACTACTTTGTCGGAGTAGGCCAGATACGCCAGCGTGTTGCGTTTCTCATCATAGAAACGCACGACCTGCAATGACTTAAATATCAATGAGGTGCGTTTTTTGAACACCACTTCTCCCTGCGCCTTGCCGTTCTTAATTTTGTCGCTCAGTTCAATAGGCCCGACCTGCTGACAAGAGATGGCGGCGTCAGACGTATCTTCCGCCAGCCCCAATCCGCCTTTTATGCCGCCCGTTTTCGCCCGGCTAACATAGCACGTCACGTTTTTGACATCAGGATCGTCAAAAGCTTCCACCACGATTTTATGGTCAGGACCGAACATTTTAAATACCGTATCGACTGAACCAATTTGTTCCGCGCGGGCGCTCTGCCCCAGCAGCAACAAAATTGAGAAAAGTACTAAGCTCTTGTATTTCATATTGTTACCATTCATAAAAGTTACGTTGCGTAATTATTAGACATTCTAAAATAAAATGGTTATAGATCACAGGATTAGAATAATTACCTGTCACGTTGCCTAAAAAAAGCATTTAAGCTCAAAAAAAACACTGAATGCTAAAAGAACAAAAAATGCTATTATCCTCTTACCTGATATCGGGTGCTCGTTGTTGAAAGGATGGGGATATTTTATGGATCAGGCTGGCATAATTCGCGACCTGTTAATCTGGCTGGAAGGTCATCTGGATCAGCCGCTGTCACTTGACAATGTGGCGGCAAAAGCAGGCTATTCCAAGTGGCACCTGCAGAGAATGTTTAAGGACGTGACGGGCCACGCCATTGGCGCTTACATCCGCGCCCGTCGTTTATCGAAATCAGCAGTGGCGCTGCGTTTGACCGCGCGTCCAATTCTGGATATTGCTCTTCAGTACCGCTTCGATTCTCAGCAAACCTTTACGCGCGCCTTTAAGAAACAGTTTTCCCAGACGCCAGCGCTGTATCGTCGCTCCTCGGAATGGAGCGCCTTTGGCATTCGCCCGCCATTACGGCTGGGCGAGTTTACCGTGCCGGAACATCAGTTCGTTACGCTGGAAGATACGCCGCTCCTTGGCGTCACGCAGAGCTATTCCTGCTCGCTGGAACAGATTTCCGACTTCCGCCACGAAATGCGCGTGCAATTCTGGCATGATTTCCTCGGTCATTCGCCAACTATTCCGCCAGTGCTTTATGGGCTTAATGAAACGCGCCCCAGCATGGAGAAAGACGATGAGCAGGAAGTATTCTATACCACCGCACTGCCGCAAGAGCAGGCCGATGGCTATGTTCAGTCGGCGCATCCTGTGCTGTTGCAGGGCGGTGAATACGTCATGTTCACCTATGAAGGGTTAGGAACCGGCGTGCAGGATTTTATCCTGACCGTTTACGGCACCTGTATGCCAATGCTGAATCTGACCCGTCGTAAAGGGCAGGATATAGAGCGATACTATCCGTCAGAAGATACCAAAACCGGCGATCGCCCTATCAACCTGCGCTGCGAATTTCTGATCCCGATTCGTCGTTAACGCTGTAGCTCATCCAATGCAGGGGCGTCCAGATGCGAAACGTCCCCTGCGGTTTCTACCACCCACCCAGACGCCAGCCACTGGCTTTCCTGGTAATCGATGCGGGAAATAGAGCAGTTGCGCAAACGTAACCGGCGTTCCGCCCAGGCGGGTAGTCCCAGTATAGTACTGACCAGACAGCCCAACGCGATACCGTGACTGACCAATAAAGGTCGGCTGCCCTGCGGTAGCTCCAGACAGGACGCCAGCGCGGCATGAACGCGATCGCTCAACTCCTGCATCGATTCCCCACCGGGAATGCGGCCATCCTGCGTGCCGTTGACTAACTGACGACGCCAGCCCTCTTCTTCTTCCGTCAGCGAATCGATCTGGCGCTTTTCCAGCACGCCCATATCCAGCTCGCGCAGGCGGGAGTCAAAGGTAATATCACACCCGCACGCCTGGGCGATAATCTCCGCCGTGCGTTTTGTGCGGCCTAAATCGCTGCTGATGATATGGGTGATGCCGAGGCTGCGGGCGCGTTCTCCTACCTGCATGGCCTGCTGCTCGCCTTTTGCTGTCAGGGGACTGTCCGATTGGCCCTGAATACGTCGCTCGGCGTTCCACTGCGTTTCACCGTGGCGAACAAGGTATACCTGTAACATGTTTTTTTTCCGTTATACTGCGATAAATTTTTAAAACTGAGCTTAATTATGCACCAGGTTATCTCTGCGACCACCAATCCTGCCAAAATTCAGGCAATTCTACAGGCATTTGAAGAGATTTTCGGCGAAGGATCGTGCCATATTACGCCCGTCGCCGTCGAGAGCGGCGTACCGGAGCAGCCCTTCGGAAGCGAGGAAACGCGTGCTGGCGCACGAAATCGCGTGGATAATGCGCGACGCCTGCATCCACAAGCTGATTTCTGGGTAGCCATTGAAGCCGGAATTGACGATGACGCCACCTTCAGTTGGGTGGTGATTGATAACGGCGTTCAGCGCGGTGAAGCGCGATCGGCCACGCTGCCGCTGCCCGCCGTCATTCTCGACAGAGTCCGCCAGGGAGAAGCGCTTGGCCCGGTGATGTCCCACTATACCGGTATTGACGAGATTGGTCGCAAAGAGGGCGCCATTGGCGTATTTACCGCCGGAAAATTAACGCGCTCCAGCGTTTACTACCAGGTGGTGATCCTGGCGCTCAGCCCGTTTCATAACGCGGTGTATCGATAATTATTTGCGCTATATTGTAAGCCTGATAAGCACAGCGCCATCAGGCATTTCGCGGCGATGTTGCCGGATGGCCGCTTCGCCTTATCCGGCCTACGAGCAAATCAGGCGTTTTTCAGCAGTACGTTCTCAAGCCAATGACGCAGTTCAACCGGCGCGGATTTCAGGCTGTTTGACCCGCGCGTGATGGTGGCGATGCCCGCCCCCAGCTCGGTTTTCAACTCGCGCTGGCTCATTTCGCCACGCAACAACTCCTCAATAATGCGCACGCGCGTTCCCAGCGCTTCACGCTCGTCCGGCGTAAGCATCAGTTGTAATAAAGGCAGATGCAGATCCTCTGCATATGCCTGACGGAGTAACTCCACAAAACGAAGCCACTCCTGATTACGTTGTTCGGCGATAGCCGATGAATAAGGGGAATGCTGGGTCATGTTATACCGCCGTTTGTACTGTTACACGAGTACAAATGATAACATAACCCGTCTGCATTAATACCGTCGCTGCCACTCAGAGTCGCTCATTAAGGCCTCTTTCTGCCCCATAAAGTGGCGATAGTAAGCGTCATAGGCCAGAACGTTTTTCACGTAGCCGCGCGTTTCCGAAAAGGGAATGCTTTCGACAAACGCTACGGCATCGATACGCCCGGCGCTATTGCCAAGCCAGGTGCGCACGCGCCCCGGCCCGGCGTTATACGCCGCCGAGGCGAAAATACGGTTATTACCAAACTGCTGATAGACATACTGCAAATAGCTGGTGCCAATGTTGATGTTGGTCTCCGGCTCCAGCAGTTGGCCGGGGCCGCGGTAGTCCGGAATCGAAAACATTTTCACCGTATGGGTGGCCGTTCCCGGCATAATCTGCATTAAGCCGCTGGCCCCTACCGGCGATTTTACTTTCGGGTTCCAGGCGCTCTCCTGGCGGGCAATCGCCATGGCATAGCTTTGTGAGATATCTTTTCCGCGGGTATAGCGGGTAAAAAGATCGTTATACGCCAGCGGGAAACGCTCCTCCAGATGATCCCACAGTTTTCCGGCGATCGTCGCCTGTACGCTCAGATCCCACCAGTGCTGGTTAAACGCATAGCGCGCCAGCTGCGCCTGTTCAGATTTACTACGGCTTTTTACCAGATTCGCCCATTCGCTGCGCGCCGTGTTATCCAGGTTCCAGTACATCAGCTCCCGTACACGCGCCATCTCCGGCCCCTGCGTCAACGCGCTGTTTACGTTGGCGGGCGCTTTATCGATTTTAAGCGTGTACTCTTCGCCTAAACGCTGCGCCGCGACCATCGGATAAAAACCGCGCTTCTGCATTAAAGCATGAAGGCTCTCTTTCGCTTCGGCGTCACGACCGCGCTCCAGCAATAAATCCGCCTGCCAGTAACGCCACTCGTCTTTCTCTTTCGCCTCCATTGGCAGTCGGGCAAGCCAGGTATTGAGACCGCGACGATCGCCCATCCCCAGCGCCATACGCACGCGCCGCTCGATAAGCGACGTCGATTGCGAGCGCATAATCACGTCATCGCGCCATTTCGCTTGCGCATCGGTCACATCGTTGCCCATCAGTCGCCAGGCAACGATATCGCGCAGCGCCTGCGTTTGTTCCTCATTAAGTTTCTGCGCCTGTACCAGCGAGGGGATCATCAGACGCGCATTTTCCGCGTCCTGGCGGGCGACGCTGGCAAACGCGACTTCCGCCATCTGGCGGGTAAAATCGGTGGCGCCGGTGGTGCGTGCGAAGGTCAACACGTTATTAGGGTCATTAGCGAGGGTAATGATCGCTGAGGCGATCGTTTGATATTCCGCCGGCATCTGTCCGGCCAGCACCGTAACCAGACCCGTATTTCCGGCTTTCATCGCCAACCGAATACGTTCCAGGTACGCCAGCGGGTCTTGCTTGCCGGAGGCCCGCCAGACGCTGAACAGTTTATCGCAGGCATTCGGCTGACTTTTGCCGGTCAGCCAAAGGTCTTTCGCGCCCTGCCAGGCCGCTTCCGTTTGCCCGGTACTCCATTTCGCGTAGTAATAGTTACATTGCGCTTCCGTGGTGCCGGGTTTCTCCGGGCTAAACGCCAGCAAGCCGCGCCAGTCTTCACGACGCGCCAGCTCATTGACGAAGCGTGATTGCAGCGTACGCGCAGGCGGAAGCGTAGGATTGGCGCGCACAAACTGCGTGACGGCAATCGCCGGTTGGTTCATCAAATCGTCGGTGATCTTACGGTATTCCAGATACGGGTAGAGCGGATAATCTTTCAGACCCGGCATCATCTGCTCTACCACATCCATCTGGCGGTTGTCCCAGGCCTGCTTAATCTGCGCATAGCGGTTACGCTGCTCTTCCAGTGAGTCGGCCCGCGCGAGGTGACAAAAGGTCAGCAGGCATACGCTGGCGGCGACGAGACGCCAGACAAATGGTTTGGCTCTATCCACAAGCACTTCCTCAATTGTTATCCAATGCAGCATCATGCCGCGTAATGAATTTATGCTAACCAGTCATAGCCATTTGCGCCACGTTACGGACACTTTTTTACTTTTATTGCGAGTGCGATCTGCTGGCTGGGCTTAGGCAGGGAAAAAGGCTACACTTCGCCTTTGACATCTATTCACCATCACGATAAACATAGAGGCGAAGTCCAACGTGGCTCAATTCGTTTATACCATGCATCGTGTCGGCAAAGTGGTTCCGCCGAAACGTCATATTCTGAAAAACATCTCGCTGAGCTTCTTCCCTGGCGCCAAAATCGGCGTGCTGGGCCTTAACGGCGCCGGTAAGTCTACCCTGCTGCGCATCATGGCGGGTCTCGATAAAGATATCGAGGGCGAAGCGCGCCCGCAGCCCGGCATTAAGATTGGCTACCTGCCGCAGGAACCTCAGCTAAACCCGGAACACACGGTACGCGAGTCGATTGAAGAGGCCGTTTCGGAAGTGGTTAACGCCCTCAAACGTCTGGATGAAGTGTACGCGCTGTACGCCGATCCGGATGCCGACTTCGACAAGCTGGCCGCAGAGCAGGGCCGGCTTGAAGAGATTATCCAGGCGCACGACGGTCATAATCTGAACGTGCAGCTTGAGCGCGCAGCTGACGCTCTGCGTCTGCCGGACTGGGATGCCAAAGTCGAAAAACTGTCCGGCGGCGAGCGCCGTCGCGTGGCGCTGTGCCGTCTGTTGCTGGAAAAGCCGGACATGCTGCTGCTCGACGAACCCACCAACCACCTGGATGCCGAATCTGTTGCGTGGCTGGAACGTTTCCTGCACGACTTCGAAGGTACCGTCGTGGCGATTACCCACGACCGTTACTTCCTCGATAACGTCGCCGGCTGGATTCTGGAACTTGACCGCGGCGAAGGTATTCCGTGGGAAGGCAACTACTCCTCCTGGCTGGAGCAGAAAGATCAGCGTCTGGCGCAGGAAGCGTCTGCCGAAGCGGCGCGCCGTAAATCCATTGAGAAAGAGCTGGAGTGGGTGCGTCAGGGCGCGAAAGGCCGTCAGTCGAAAGGTAAGGCGCGTCTGGCTCGCTTTGAAGAACTGAACAGCGTTGAGTATCAGAAACGTAACGAAACCAACGAACTGTTTATTCCACCAGGACCGCGTCTGGGCGACAAAGTCATTGAAGTCAGCAACCTGCGTAAATCCTACGGCGACCGCGTACTGATCGATGACCTGAGCTTCTCGGTACCGAAAGGCGCTATCGTCGGGATCATCGGGCCAAACGGCGCGGGTAAATCGACCCTGTTCCGCATGATGTCCGGTCAGGAGCAGCCTGATAGCGGCACCATTACGCTGGGTGAAACCGTCAAGCTGGCCTCGGTCGATCAGTTCCGCGACGCGATGGACAACAGCAAAACCGTCTGGGAAGAAGTGTCCGGCGGGCTGGATATCATGAAGATCGGCAACACTGAAATGCCAAGCCGCGCCTATGTAGGCCGCTTCAACTTCAAAGGCGTCGATCAGGGCAAACGCGTTGGCGAACTGTCCGGCGGTGAGCGCGGTCGTTTGCATCTGGCGAAGCTGCTGCAGGTGGGCGGTAACGTCCTGCTGCTCGACGAACCGACGAACGACCTGGATATCGAAACCCTGCGCGCGCTGGAAAACGCCCTGCTGGAGTTCCCTGGCTGCGCGATGGTTATCTCGCACGACCGTTGGTTCCTTGACCGTATCGCCACCCACATTCTGGATTATCAGGATGAAGGTAAGGTGGAATTCTTCGAAGGCAACTTTACCGAATACGAAGAGTACAAGAAACGCACGCTGGGCGCCGAGGCGCTGGAGCCGAAGCGTATCAAGTACAAGCGTATTGCCAAATAAACGTCTGAATGCCGGGTGGCGCTTGCGCTTACCCGGCCTACAAAACCAGCGATTCCAATACGTTGTGAAACTGTAGGCCTGATAAGACGCGGTAAGCGTCGCATCAGGCATTGGTTCTTATCCCTGCTCGCCCATCATCTCTTTCACCAGTTCCACACAGCGCAAAAAGCGGCCATCGTAATCAGCCTCTTTAACGTGAACGAACTCAATGTTGTTCTCTTTCAGCATCTCGACCAATAGGCTCTGGAACGCTTTACGATCCACTGAACTGCCCAGGCTTCGCAGTCCGTCAGCTACCCACGGCGTATTATTCTCCAGCAAAATCACCAGGTCGAAGCGATACTCGTCGATCAGCGCCTGGACAAAGGGATGCTCGCGCCCTTCGTATTTTTTGCAAAATGCCTGGGTGGTGACGAAATCGGTATCGATAAACGCCACTTTATTCGCATATTTCACTGCGAAATCAATATATTGCGCATGGCCCAGCGCAATTTTATCGTAGTCGGAATACTGTAACGCCATCTCATCGCCGCCCAGATGCGAAAAAACATAGTCGCGGCCATATTCCCAGGCGCTGGTGGTATTAAAAATATTGGCGAGCTTATTGACCAGCGTAGACTTGCCGCTTGATTCCCCGCCCAGAATCGCGACGGTACGCACGAAAAACGGCTTCACTTCTGTAGGAATATATTCCCAGTAACGAAACGGATTTTCGCGGATTTGCGCCCCGCTGATATTCATAAACGTGCGTTCAGGATCGACCAGCACCGTCTCAATCCCTAAATGCTCAAGATACTGCGGCGCATCAGCCTCTTCGGAAGTGTAGATCCAGCTCGGCTGTATTCCCTTCTCTGCCATAAACGCTTTAATGCCGTTGCTCCAGACGTCCCAGCCATGCGGATAAGGCTCCATCCCCTCTTCATTAAAGGCGTGGATGCGAATATTTTTTTGGTATTTGAAGGTTTGCAGCAACCAGCGCAGGCGATCCGACACGGTGGGCTGCTGCGACATGGCGCTATCCTCAAACAGCCCGCGGTCGCGCGTATCGTCATATCCCATAATGATATGCAACTCATCCACCTGGCTACAGGCGCGCTGGATCAAGTAGATGTGTCCGGTATGCAATGGATAAAATTTACCGAACACCACGCCAATGTTTTTCTGTCGGCGGGGAAACTCCAGCCCGAGAAAACGGTGTAGCGCCTCCAGTTTTTGCGCGCTGGGGCTTTTGATTTTGGCGTTAAGTAACTGACTCAGATACCCCTTGGTCATACCGCTGGCGTCAGCCACCTGTTGCAGAGTGCAACCTTGCTGCTTAATCGCGGTTTTGAGATAGTCGAACGATGACACAAGAGCCTCCTGCTGGAAAAATCGCATAACACTGCCTGACGGCGCTTTGCTTATCAGGCCTACAACATCAATCCGTATCAATCCGTAGGCCGGATAAGACGCATTGCATCGCCATCCGGCAAATTATACAACATCACTACATACAGAGAATTATAAGTCGTCAAACACGCTTAACGCATCTGCGAGCTTTTTAACACCGAACACCTGCATTCCTTCCGGCGGCTTTTTCGGTACGTTGGCGGCAGGCACAATCGCCCGACGAAAGCCGTGTTTCGCCGCCTCGGAAATACGCTCCTGCCCGCTCGGCACCGGACGAATCTCGCCTGCCAGCCCCACTTCGCCAAACACCACCAGATCCTGCGGCAACGGCCTGTCACGCAAGCTGGAGACCATCGCCAGCAGTAAAGCCAGATCCGCGCTGGTTTCGGTGACTTTCACGCCGCCGACCACGTTGACGAAGACGTCCTGATCCGACATTTGCAGACCGCCGTGTCGGTGCAGCACCGCCAGCAGGATAGCCAGACGGTTTTGTTCCAGACCGACCGCCACGCGTCTGGGGTTCGCCATCATCGAGTGATCGACCAGCGCCTGAATCTCCACCAGCAACGGTCGCGTGCCTTCCCAGACGACCATCACTGAACTGCCGGAAGTGACCTCATCGCCGCGGCTTAAAAAGATGGCGGACGGATTGCTCACTTCGCGCAACCCCTGTTCGGTCATGGCGAAGACGCCCAGCTCATTGACTGCGCCAAAGCGGTTTTTGTGGCTGCGCAGCGTGCGAAAACGAGAATCGGCGTCGCCGTCGAGCAATACTGAGCAATCGATACAGTGTTCCAGCACTTTCGGCCCCGCCAGCGACCCGTCTTTGGTGACGTGGCCGACCATCACGATCGCCACGCCGCGCGTTTTGGCGAAGCGCGTCAGGTAGGCTGCCGTTTCGCGGACCTGGGCGACACTGCCCGGCGACGACTGGATGTCCGCCATATGCATCACCTGTATGGAGTCGATCACCATCAGTTTCGGCTGTTCTTCTTCGGCAATCAGGCAAATTTGTTCGATGCTGGTTTCCGACAGCATATTCAGATTAGCGGTCGGCAGGCCGAGACGGTGCGCGCGCATCGCCACCTGCTGTAGCGACTCTTCGCCGGTGACGTACAGCGTTTTCATCTGCTCGGCGAGCTTGCACAGCGTTTGCAGTAGCAACGTTGATTTGCCCGCGCCGGGATTACCGCCAATCAAAATGGCGCTGCCGGGTACCACCCCGCCGCCCAGCACGCGGTCAAACTCTTTAAAACCGGTAGAAAAGCGCGGCAGTTCCTCAAGACTGATGTCAGACAGTTTCTGCACTTTTGATACGCCCGCACTGCCGGCGTATCCGCTCAGACGTTCGTTACGCGCCACCGTCGGCGACGCGGCAAGGCGCACCTCAGTAATGGTGTTCCAGGCCTGGCAGGCGCTGCACTGCCCCTGCCAGCGTGGGTAATCGGCACCACATTCATTACAAACAAAGGCGCGTTTTGGAGCTTTTGCCACGTTTTACCTCTTTCGTTAACGCTGTTGCCGGATGGCGCTGGCGCTTATCCGGCCTACGGTCGCCTTGCCATTGGGCAGGTTAATCATTTCTGGTTCATGCTGCCGGAGAGAATGCAAAACACGCCCATCAGGTCAGCGTGGCGGATCGTAATCTCCGTCTTTTCGTTTACTTTTGGCTTGGCATGGAAGGCAATACCTAACCCTGCCGCTTTGATCATTGGCAGATCGTTAGCGCCGTCGCCAATCGCCACCGTCTGCGCCAGCGGGATATCATGCTCTTGCGCCAGACGAAGCAAGGTATTGGCTTTATACTCAGCATCCACAATATCGCCGATAACGTGACCGGTAAATTTACCGTCCATGATCTCCAGCTCATTGGCGACCGCCGCCGTCAGGCGTAGCTGGTCACGCAGATAGTCGGCGAAGAAAGTGAAGCCGCCGGAGGCGATAGCAATTTTCCAGCCAAGCGCTTCCAGTTTTAGCACCAACTGCGTTAATCCTGGCATTAGCGGCAGATTCCCGCGCACCTGGCGCAAAATATCGGCATCCGCGCCTTTCAGCGTCGCCACGCGGCTGCGCAGGCTGGCGGTAAAATCAAGCTCGCCGCGCATCGCGCGCTCCGTCACTTCAGCCACCTTCTCACCGGTACCGGCCAGCTTCGCGATTTCATCAATGCACTCAATTTGGATCGCCGTGGAATCCATATCCATGACCAGCAGCCCCGGCGTGCGCAGATGCGGAATTTTACCCAGCGGCGCGACATCCAACTGCGCCTCATGCGCCAGCCGCGTCGCACGCGGCGTCAGCGACCCCGCCAGACGAATGACCTGATAATCCTCCACGCACCAGGCGGCGACAATCACCATTGCGGCGCCCAGTTTGGTCTGATATTGAGTTAAACGCTGCTTATCCAGCCCGCGCCCATACAGCAGCCAACCGCTGCGGCCTGCATGGTAATCCAGAGGCATCACCTCGTCGCCGCTTAAAGAAAGAGGCAAACCAGGCCATAAAGAGACATCTTCAGGCAGATCGCACCAGGTAATGTTAGGCATTAAAGCTCCTGTAAATCGTTCAGGCCGGTAACCGCCCCGCGGAAAATAACGCATGAGGCTACCTTGTAACCATCGCTTCTGGCAACATTAAGCCTCAAATTTTCAGCAGGTGGAATATGGCTCGCGCAAAACTGAAATTTCGGCTGCATCGTGCAGTCATTGTATTGTTCTGTCTCACACTGCTCGTCGCGCTTATGCAGGGCGCGTCCTGGTTTAGTCAAAACCACCAGCGACAGCGCAACCCGCAGCTGGAAGAGCTGGCCCGCACGCTGGCGCGCCAGGTGACGCTCAACATCGTCCCGCTGATGCGCAGCGAAACACCGGATGAAAATCGCATCAACGCCGTGCTGCGTCAGCTCACGCAAGAGAGCCGTATTCTGGATGCCGGCGTCTATGATGAACAGGGCGATCTTATTACTCGCGCTGGCGAAAGCGTCAATGTGCGCGACAGGCTGGCGCTGGATGGCAAAAAAGCGGGCAGCTATTTTAACCAACAAATTGTCGAGCCTATCCAGGGGAAAAACGGCCCATTGGGCTACCTGCGTCTAACGCTGGATACCCACACGCTGGCCACCGAAGCAAAGCAGGTCGATAACACCACCAACATTCTACGCCTGATGCTGCTACTCTCGCTGGCGATAGGCGTGGTGCTGACGCGCACCTTGCTACAAGGTAAACGCACCCGCTGGCAGCAGTCGCCCTTCCTGTTAACGGCCAGCAAGCCTGTTCCGGAAGAGGAAGAGCGTGAGGAAAAAGAGTAAAATGACGGCTTAATAAAGGTAAGGAAAACCACCATGACAACATTACGCCTGCTTATTTCTGACTCTTACGATCCCTGGTTTAACCTGGCGGTCGAGGAGTGCATTTTCCGCCAGATGCCCGCCACCCAGCGCGTGCTGTTCCTGTGGCGCAACGCGGATACGGTGGTCATTGGACGCGCGCAAAACCCGTGGAAAGAGTGTAATACGCGGCGTATGGAAGAAGATAATGTCCGTCTGGCCCGCCGTAGCAGCGGCGGCGGCGCGGTATTCCATGACCTCGGTAATACCTGCTTTACCTTTATGGCTGGTAAACCGGAATACGATAAAACCATCTCCACCCATATTGTGCTCGCGGCGCTGAATTCGCTGGGGGTCATGGCCGATGCTTCGGGACGCAACGATCTGGTCGTAAAAACGCCGGACGGCGATCGCAAAGTCTCCGGTTCAGCCTATCGCGAAACCAAAGATCGCGGCTTCCATCACGGTACGCTGCTGCTGAATGCAGACCTCAGCCGTCTGGCAAACTATCTGAATCCCGATAAAAAGAAGCTTGCGGCGAAAGGAATCACCTCCGTTCGCTCCCGCGTGGCCAATCTTACCGAGCTATTACCGGGTATCACCCATGAACAGGTCTGCCAGGCGGTGACGGAAGCCTTTTTCGCCCATTACGGCGAACGCGTCGACGCGGAAGTGATTTCACCGGATAAAACGCCGGATCTGCCGAATTTTGCCGAAACCTTTGCGCGCCAGAGCAGTTGGGAGTGGAATTTCGGCCAGGCACCGGCGTTCAGCCATCTACTGGACGAACGTTTCACCTGGGGCGGCGTCGAGCTGCATTTTGACGTCGAGAAAGGTGTGATTACCCGTGCGCAGGTGTTTACCGATAGCCTGAACCCGGCACCGCTGGAAGCCTTAGGCGAGCGTTTACAAGGCTGCCAGTATCGAGTGGATGTGTTGGAGCAGGCCTGCGAATCTTTAATTGCTGAATTCCCGGCTCAGAAAGGTGAGCTGCGGGAACTGGCTGCGTGGATGGCTCAAGCTGTACGCTAAGCGTCTACGCCAGCCGCCCGATGGTCTGCGCGGCTAACTTCAATTTTCCCACCATCGCGCGGGCAATCTCCTGAAAGCCCGCGCTGATGCGTTTATCATCAGCGACCAGCACCCAAAAGCGCTCGGCCAACGGCAAGGCAAATTCCCACGCTTTCTTATCGATTGTGGCCTCCACACGAATGTCGACAGGCGCGTAGCGCAACATGCCCGATGCCGCCGGAGCGTAAGCCATCGGCAACATATCATAGACAGGCGCGAGCGCCATCGGGGCATCGGAGTAATAAAACGAGAGGTTACCCGCATGCATATCGCTGTTGGCGATAAGCCGACCAAACGCCCAAATTTTCTCAATTTGCTGATGGGCAACAGCATCTATAATGCCCTGCCCGGCAAGCCGATGCGTGACCACCGGCCAGATGCCTGGCGAAGATGCATACTCGCCTTGCAACGCCTCCAGGGAAACAATTTGCCGACGACCACGTATCCCGGTGCAGTCGAAGCGAATGCTTTCCAGAAAGACCTGTCCTCCCTCGCTGCAAATAGCCGTGGCTAAGCTGGCGTTGATGCTGGCGGCAGAAAGCACGGCTAATGCGATGGACTCGGCAATCAAGAGGTCGCTCCAGCGTTCAGAAACGGTGTTCCTTGCACGCGCGCTGAATTTCACCAGTACGTTCTGATTGCCCCATCTTGTTTCTGCAAAACAGGCAAATTTAGGCTGCTCACCACCAGCTGAAGAGCCGATGACCTCACCTGCGAGCGCGTCTTCCGCCAATTGCTGATAGCGATTGAGTTTTTCGGACTGCGTAATCGCCGTCGCATCCGGCGCGGTCACCCAACGCTGGTAATTCTCCTCACCCACGATCCAGCCGCCCGCATTTTCACCCTGATACGCCCGCAGCGCATACAGGACTTCATCCTCTTGCCACAACCGGATGTCATCAGGCAGATGCGCATACCCAGCCACGGTCCTTCCCCAGGCTCTCCCAAGGAATCCTTGTGGCCTAAGATCGGTCAGATACCATGGCAGGCTGTCAAACCATTGCCATTCACCTGTATCAAGCGCAACCAGGCAACTCCCCTGAGGCCAACACGGATAAAGAACGCCAAACTTAGCGGCCTGTCCTTGTGCATTGACCTGCCAGAGGGGAAAGGCCGCGACGCCGCGAACAGGCCGAACAAGCGCGTAGCGCGTAGCACGAGCTTTACCAAACTGGATGACGTCCTGATGCGCGGAAACCAGACGAGAGAACGTCGCCTGACTAACGGCCAGCGATGATCTTAATTCAGCGGCGGAACTCGGCCCCTGTAAGAGCAAATCGGTTAATGCGCTCATAGATGAATAGATTAATGAATAGATACTTGAATGGATTTAAGGACACAGCCCTTTGATTGTCAATACAAACAAAGAGAGAGCGAGAGGAAAGATGAATAGATTATCAGAAGAGAGTGGATATAACGCTGGCATTACCCGGACCAGGCCTTGACGCACCTCGTCCGGGTCGATTTGCTGCTTACTCCTGGTCGCCCAGCAGCACAGATTCCAGCGCGATTTTGATCATGTCGTTGAAGGTCGTCTGTCGCTCAGCGGCAGTGGTCTGCTCGTGGGTACGGATATGGTCGGACACGGTGCAGATAGTCAGCGCTTTCGCGCCAAATTCAGCCGCAACGCCGTAGATACCCGCCGCTTCCATCTCTACGCCCAGTACGCCATATTTTTCCATCACGTCGAACATTTCGCCGTCCGGAGAGTAGAACAGGTCAGCGGAGAACAGGTTGCCTACGCGCGCGTCAACGCCCAGCGCTTTTGCCGCATCAACTGCGTTACGTACCATGTCGAAGTCAGCGATAGCCGCAAAGTCATGATCTTTAAAGCGGATACGGTTCACTTTGGAGTCGGTGCAGGCACCCATACCGATCACCACGTCGCGCAGTTTGACGTCCATGCGCACAGCGCCGCAGGAGCCGACGCGAATGATTTTCTTCACGCCGAAATCGGTGATCAGCTCTTTGGTGTAGATGGAGCAGGACGGGATACCCATACCGTGGCCCATCACGGAGATCTTACGTCCTTTGTAAGTCCCGGTGAAACCTAACATGCCGCGAACGTTGTTCACTTCGCGAACATCTTCGAGGAAAGTCTCAGCAATGTGCTTCGCACGCAGCGGGTCGCCCGGCATCAATACGACGTCAGCGAAATCACCCATTTCTGCATTAATATGTGGAGTTGCCATCTTCAGTTCCCTTTAAATTTGTTGTTATTGCCTGATGGCGGCTACGCCTTATCAGGCCTACAAAACGTGTGTCAAAACAGTGAAATACCCTAAGGATTTCGCGTTGCAGGAAGGCGACGAATTCGTGAATCCCCGGGAGCATAGATTAACTATGTGACCGGGGTGAGCGAATGAAGTCAACGCATCTACAGCGCGAAAGACAACAGGTATCACAGCATGTTTTTACCGTAGTCCATCGGCGATGTGCCAAAGTAGGTCGCCAGCGTCTGGCCGATATCCGCGAAGGTTTCACGGTGACCTAAAGAGCCCGGTTTGACTTTCGGACCGTAGATCAGCACCGGAATGTGCTCACGGGTATGGTCAGTACCGGTCCAGCTCGGGTCACAGCCGTGGTCAGCGGTCAGGATCAGAATGTCATCTTCACCCACCAGCTCCATCAGCTCCGGCAGACGGCGGTCAAACAGCTCCAGACCTGCGGCGTAGCCCGCGATGTCGCGACGGTGGCCCCAGGAAGAGTCGAAGTCAACGAAGTTAGTGAAAACGATGGTTTTATCGCCCGCTTCTTTCATCTCTTTGAGGGTCGCGTCGAACAGCGCGTCCAGACCGGTCGCTTTCACTTTCTTAGTGATGCCGCAGTTGGCGTAGATGTCGGCAATCTTACCGACGGACACCACGTGGCCCTGTTTTTCATCGACCAGTTTCTGCAGCACGGTCGGCGCTGGCGGTTCAACGGCCAGGTCGTGACGGTTACCGGTACGCTGGAAGTTACCGGCCTTGTCGCCGATAAACGGACGCGCGATCACGCGGCCAATGTTATAGCCGCCTACGGTCAGCTCTTCACGGGCGATTTCGCACAGCTCGTAGAGTTTATCCAGGCCAAAGGTCTCTTCGTGGCAGGCAATCTGGAACACGGAGTCAGCGGAGGTGTAGAAAATCGGCTTGCCGGTTTTCATGTGCTCTTCGCCGAGCTGGTCCAGAATAACGGTGCCGGAAGAGTGGCAGTTACCGAGATAGCCCGGCAGGTTGGCGCGTTTCACCAGCTTATCCAGCAGTTCCTGCGGGAAGCTGTTTTCGTGGTCGCTGAAATAGCCCCAGTCGAACAGTACCGGCACACCGGCGATTTCCCAGTGGCCTGACGGCGTATCTTTGCCGGAGGACAGTTCGTGCGCCCATGCGTATGCGCCAATAACGTCCGCGTTGCCGTCCATGCCGGCGGCAATTTTACCGGTAGAGCCTTCATGCGCTTTCACCAGCCCCAGACGAGTCAGGTTAGGCAGATTCAACGGGCCTTTACGGCCATTGTCAGCTTCGCCTTTGGCGCAAGCTTCTGCGATGTGGCCCAGAGTGTCGGAACCTACGTCGCCAAAACGATCCGCGTCTTCAGTAGCGCCGATGCCGAATGAGTCCAGCACCATAATAAATGCACGTTTCATATCTTCTCCGTACTTAGTGCTTCAAAAATAATTGATCAGATCAGTATACAACTATTCAGTAATTCGACGATAGACCGAAGGTGTGCTTGCTGGCGCTTTATCGTCAAGGATAATTGCCGCTTTGACGGCCTTCGCCGCTTCCTGCCAACTGGCTTCGTCTTTGGCATGAATCACCGCCAGCGGGCGCTGCCCGTCGATGCTGTCGCCCAGACGGGCCATGTCGGTAAAGCCAACGCTGTAATCAATGGTATCTGACGCCTGACGACGGCCGCCGCCCATCGAGACGACCGCCATCCCCAGCGCACGCGTATCCATTGCGCTGATAAACCCTTCGGTATCAGCATATACCGCTTTGCTCAACATGGCGGTCGGCAAGTATTTATCGTAGTTCTCAACGAAATCGCTTGGCCCTTTCTGCGCGGCCACCATACGACCAAAGACTTCTGCCGCTTTACCGTTATCCAGCACCGCCTGTAATTTCGCACGCGCTTCGGCGTCGTCTTTCGCCAGCTGGCCGGAGATCAGCATCTCCACGCATAGCGCCATGGTAACGTCAAACAAGCGCGGATTGCGGTATTCTCCGGTCAGGAACTGCACGGCTTCACGCACTTCCACCGCGTTACCGGCGCTCGAAGCCAGCACCTGGTTCATATCGGTTAACAAAGCCGTAGTGCGAACTCCCGCGCCGTTTGCCACGCCAACAATCGCTTCAGCAAGGGCTTCAGAAAGTTCATAGGTTGGCATAAACGCGCCACTGCCGACTTTGACGTCCATTACCAGCGCATCCAGCCCTTCGGCCAGTTTCTTGGCGAGGATGGAACCAGTGATCAGCGGAATAGAGTCCACCGTCGCGGTAATATCGCGGGTGGCGTAAAAACGTTTGTCCGCCGGTGCAAGCGAGCTGGTTTGCCCAATAATCGCCACACCCACGTCTTGAATAATTTCGCGGAAACGGTTGTCGTCCGGGAAGATGTCGAAGCCCGGGATCGCTTCCAGTTTGTCGAGCGTACCGCCGGTATGTCCGAGACCGCGACCGGAGATCATCGGCACATAACCGCCGCAGGCCGCTACCATTGGCCCCAACATCAGAGACGTCACGTCCCCTACGCCGCCGGTCGAATGCTTATCGACAATCGGGCCATTGAGATTCAGGCTTTTCCAGTCAAGGACAGTACCGGAATCCCGCATCGCCATGGTCAGCGAAACACGCTCCGGCATGGTCATATCGTGGAAGAAGATGGTCATCGCCAGGGCGGCAATCTGCCCTTCAGAGATAGTATTGTCACGAATACCATTAATAAAGAAACGAATTTCTTCGTCACTCAACGCATGACCATCACGCTTTTTACGAATAATTTCTTGTGCGAGAAACACGGTACCCTCCTGAGGGAAAAGAGTAGAAGGCTTACATCGCCGGATGGCGGCTAACGCCTTATCCGGCCTACAGGCCTGGATTTGTAGGCCGGATAAGCGCAGCGCCATCCGGCAAATCAGAGCTTAGTAGCTGCTGGCGCTCTTACCGTCGCCGTGACCCAGCGCTTTCAGCAGGCTTGCCAGCAGGCTGGATGCGCCAAAGCGGTAGTGACGAGAATCTGCCCAGTCAGCGCCAAACAGTTCGTCTGCAATCGCGAGGAATTTCTGCGCGTCTTCCGCCGTACGTACGCCGCCCGCCGGTTTGAAGCCAACGGTTTTGGAAACGCCCATGTCGCGGATCACTTCCATCATGATGCGCGCGCTTTCCGGCGTAGCGTTTACCGGCACTTTACCGGTAGAGGTTTTGATGAAATCCGCACCGGCTTTAATGGAGATTTCAGAGGCTTTACGAATCAGCGCCTCTTCTTTCAGCTCGCCAGTTTCGATGATCACTTTCAGCAATACGTTCGCTGCGGCACAAGCGTCTTTACAGGCTTTTACCAGGTCAAAACCCACCTGCTCGTTACCGGCGATCAACGCGCGGTACGGGAATACCACGTCCACTTCGTCAGCGCCGTAGGCGATCGCCGCACGGGTTTCCGCCAGCGCAATATCGATGTCATCATTGCCATGCGGGAAGTTAGTCACCGTTGCAATGCGGATGTCCGGCGTACCTTGTTCTTTCAGAGTTTTACGCGCAATCGGGATAAAACGCGGGTAAATACAAATCGCCGCCGTATTCCCGACCGGAGTTTTTGCCTGATGACACAACGCGATCACTTTTTCATTGGTGTCGTCATCGTTCAGAGTGGTCAGATCCATCAGTTTGAGCGCACGCAGGCTGCTTGCTTTTAAATCAGTCATGACATTCTCCAACGGCATTGCCGTATAAAATTTCACCTTGCGAGTCTGTTAATATTCTAACATTCACTCGCGTTTACACTTCGATATACATCACAGTTAATGAAAACTACGTACAAATTTGCATTACTGTAATGAGATCTGAATCAAATTATCCCGCCGTCACCGTCTGTTCTTCGAGCGATAAGCGCATCAGGATCAAAGTCGGTTTGCCGCCATTTTCTACAATAGCGCATCGTCCCGGCATAAAGAGGAAACGAAGATGCCTGCCTCATGCGAAACTGCGCTCCAGCAGCGTTGCCAGCAAATTGTGACCAGCCCGGTGCTCACGCCTGAACAAAAACGCCATTTTCTGGCGCTGGAAGCTGAAAACGCCCTGCCTTATCCCCCCCTGCCGGAAGATGCCCGCCAGGCGCTGGATGAAGGTGTCATTTGCGATATGTTTGAGGGGCACGCCCCCTTCAAACCGCGCTACGTGTTGCCCGATTACGCCCGATTTCTGGCTAACGGTTCACAGTGGCTGGAACTGGAAGGCGCGAAAGATCTGGATGATGCGTTATCCCTACTCACCATTCTGTATCATCACGTTCCTTCCGTGACGTCCATGCCGGTTTATCTCGGCCAGCTTGATGCGTTGCTGCAACCATATGTTAGAATTATAACACAAGATGCGATCGATATTCGAATAAAACGTTTCTGGCGTTATCTCGACAGAACGCTGCCAGACGCCTTTATGCATGCCAATATTGGCCCTGCCGATACGCCTGTCACACGAGCGATTTTGCGCGCTGATGCCGAGCTAAAGCAGGTGACGCCTAACCTGACGTTTATCTACGATGCGGAAATTACGCCGGACGATCTGCTGCTGGAGGTCGCCAAAAACATTTGCGAATGCAGTAAGCCACACATTTCCAACGGCCCTGTAAATGATAAAATTTTCACAAAAGGGCATTATGGCATCGTCAGTTGTTATAACTCGCTACCGCTTGGCGGCGGCGGCAGTACGCTGGTACGTCTCAACCTGAAAGCCGTGGCAGAACGCAGTACGTCTGTCGATGACTTCTTTTCACGCACGCTACCGCACTACTGCCGACAGCAGATCGCCATCATTAATTCACGATGTGAATTCCTCTATGAAAAGTCACATTTCTTTGAGAATAGCTTTCTTGTACAGGAAGGTTTGATCGATCCCGAACGTTTTGCGCCGATGTTCGGTATGTACGGGCTGGCGGAAGCCGTGAATCTGCTGTGCGAAAACGCGGGCCTGAACGCCCGTTACGGCAAGAATGAAACGGCGAACGAGCTGGGCTACCGTATCAGCGCCCAACTGGCGGATTTCGTCGAAAATACGCCAGTGAAGTATGGCTGGAAGCAACGGGCGCTGCTCCATGCCCAGTCTGGCATCAGTTCCGATATCGGCACTACGCCGGGCGCGCGTCTGCCGTATGGCGATGAACCGGACCCTATCACCCATTTGCAAACCGTCGCGCCGCACCATGCCTTTTACCATGCCGGGATCAGCGACATTCTGACGCTGGACGAAACCATCAAGCGTAATCCGCAGGCGCTGGTTCAGCTTTGTCTTGGCGCGTTCAAAGCCGGGATGCGGGAATTTACTGCCAATGTCAGCGGCAACGATCTGGTGCGCGTCACCGGTTATATGGTGCGCCTGTCGGATCTGGCGAAATTTCGCGCCGAAGGCTCGCGCACGAATACCACCTGGCCGGGAGAAGAAGCCGCACGTAATACCCGCATCCTGGAACGACAGCCACGCGTAGTCAGCCATGAACAACAGATGCGCTTTAGTCAGTAAGATCATTGCGTTTTCCTGCGTCGATGGGCCAGGCAGCCGCCTGGCATTATTCTTACAGGGCTGCAATTTGCGCTGCAAGAATTGCCATAACCCGTGGACGATGGGACGCTGTAACGACTGCGGGGAATGCGTATCGCAGTGTCCGCATCACGCCCTCAGCGTTGATGGCGGGAAAGTGGTATGGCGGTCGGACGTCTGCGAGCAGTGCGATACCTGCCTGAAAATGTGCCCACAGCAGGCAACGCCAATGGCGCAGACCATGAGCGTTGACGATGTGCTGCGTCATATTCGTAAAGCATCGCTGTTTATTGAAGGTATTACCGTCAGCGGCGGAGAGGCGACCACGCAATTACCGTTTATTGTGGCGCTATTTACGGCGATCAAAGCCGATCCGCAGTTACAACGGCTGACCTGTCTGGTGGACAGTAATGGTCAGTTAAGCGAGACCGGCTGGCAAAAACTACTGCCGGTTTGCGACGGCGTAATGCTCGATCTGAAAGCCTGGAAGAGCGAGTGTCATCACCGTCTGACCGGACGTGATAACACGCATATTAAGCACAGTATCCGCTTTCTTGCTGCGCGGGGAAAACTGGCGGAGCTGCGGTTGCTGGTTATCCCGAATCAGGTGGACTATGCGGCGCATATTGATTCACTGGCGGCGTTTATTACTTCGCTGGGCGAGGTTCCGGTGCGTTTGAATGCCTTTCATGCGCATGGCGTCTATGGCGAAGCGAAGGCCTGGCCAGGCGCGACGCCGCAAGAGGTGGAACGGCTGGCTGACGGATTGCGCGCGCGTGGGGTGGCGAAGCTGATTTTGCCGGCGCTATATTTGTAAGCGTCGCCTGCCGGACGGCGGCTGCGATGCCATCAGAGCCGAAACAAGGTAATGGTATTGCGATACAGCGTATCGGCTATCACCTCTGCGGGCTCCGGACGTAATTCGCAGAGCGCATCAAATACGCGCGCCGCCTGCTCCGGGCGGTTCGGCTGCCCCTGAAACCCCTTTAGCGGCATATCCGGCGCATCGGTCTCCAGCAACAGCGCGTCCAGCGGCAACCGCGCCATAACATCACGGGTTTTACTGGCGCGCGGGTAGGTGATGGTGCCGCCGACGCCGATTTTATAGCCCAGTCGCACAAAGCGTTCGGCCTGCTGCAGACTGCCGGCAAAACCATGCACCACACCGGTTCGCGGCAGATCCTGGCGCTTTAAGTGCATCGCCAGTTTGTCATGCGTGCGCCGCGAGTGCAGGATCACCGGCAGATCGTAGCGTTTTGCCAGTTGCAGTTGCGCGTCTAAAAATCGCTCTTGCCTGGCAAACTGCGGATCGTCGCGATAAAGATCGAGCCCGATCTCGCCTACCGCCACGACGTTCTGTTGTTGCGCCAGCGCTTGTTGCAGCTTATCAGGATCGTCATCGGCATGACGCTCAATCACAATGGGGTGTAATCCCAGCGCAGCATAAAGCGACGGGAAACGCGCCGCCAGCGCCAGCACGCGGGGAAAGTGAGCCGCCTCGGTCGCCGGCACGATGATTTTTTCAACGCCCGCCTCACAGGCACGCTGAATACTGGCGCGCTCATCGCCCGTAAAGGGCGGGAAATCAAAATGGCAATGCGTATCGATAAAGCGCCAGCTCACGCCAGATCCTCGTCGGTAAATGTGGTGTCGTTTGCCTGCGGCGCGCTAATGACCTCCGCCACATGCGTATCATTGGCCACCGGCGCCGGAGGCACGACCACCGTTTCCGGCACGGCAATCCGCGACGAATGGCGCAAGAGAGGCGGCGTTGCGGCGAGCAATTTACCAACGGTGGCAAGGAAATAACGCCCGCATAATTGCCCGGTTTTGTAATCCTCACGCAGCGCCGGGATACGGCTGCCCAGCGCCATGCTGTGCAGCGGTTTCGGCGGATAAATTTCAATGATCCGCAGCTTACCCGGCGGCTTTTCAATAAATTGTTGGATCGCGCTGTAGGACGTTTCATGATGCTGCACCAGGTTGACCAACGGCTGTAGACTGCTCTCTCCCAGCCAGCGCTCCATACGCTTAAACCACTGCGGCGTGTAATACATTTGCGAGGGTACGGTGCGGATCACCACAATGGTTTTCGCCCCCCGCTTTGCCGCCTCCTGAACCGGAATGGCGTCGCTAATGCCACCGTCCAGATAGTTGATGCCCTCTAACGTAACGCCGGTACGGTAGAAACCCGGTATGGCGCTGGAGGCGCGAATGATATCAAGCCAGTTTTGTTTTGTCGGCGAGAAATAGCCCGGCGTGTAATCATCCCCCCGGCAGGCGCACATATAAAAGGATTTTCCGCTGTCAAACAGGCGCGCTGCGGTATCCATTTGCAGCGGCATCCGGGCGGCGGTGGATTCCACCAGCCAGTCGAGGTCGATAAGGTTTCCTCCGCGTACAAATCGCAGCGGATAAAAAAATTCGCGCCTGGTGGTATAGCGCATAATGACTTTACGCCCGTAGCCGGGCTGGTTGCAGAGATACGCCGAGAGATTTTGCGCACCGGCTGATGTGCCGAAGTAGAGATGGAAAGGATTAAACTGCGCACGCATAAACTCATCCAGCACGCCTGCGGTAAAGATACCCCGCTGCCCCCCGCCCTCACAGACCAGCGCCATACGGCCTGGCCGGAACGGTGTTAATGATAACGGCGCAATATTGCCGAGCGTAACCGGTATTCGCTGGCCCACCTCTGCCTTCCTATTTTTCATTTTTTTCCAGGCTGACAAGGTAACGCAAAACGTTAACGGCTAAAACCGTAAAAGCCAGTCCGCTGGACTGGCTTGATAGCAATATATCTTTACAGATGCCTGCTAGGGTCGTTTACGGCCCATGAACAGGCTGACTAGGAAGAGCACGATCCCGACGACGAAGACGATTTTCGCCGCGCCGGCAGCCGTACCAGCCAGTCCACCAAAACCCAATGCGGCGGCAATTAACGCGATAACCAGAAATATAATGCCCCAACGAAACATAAGCCTCTCCTTTACCATAGTTAATGTCGACCGCTAAATATGAGCGCTCAGGCTACTCATTCGCGATATTTTTAGTGTGGTGCACATTACGCCTCCCGACAAACGTCGGGAGGACGAATTACGACGAATTACTGAACTTTCAGATCGTTTTTAACACTTTTTACGCCATCAACGGCTTTCGCGATGCTTTCAGCGCGGTCGCTTTGTTCCTGAGTTTCAACGGTACCGGAGAGCTGTACGACGCCATCGGTCGTTTCTACTTTCACTTTACGGGAAGGGACAAGATCGTCCGCCAGCAACTTGGCTTTGACTTCACTGGTCGTGGCCGTATCGCCGGCATAGCCTTTCACGGAACCTTCTTTATTGTCGCGAACGTGAAGTTTGTCGCTAACGGAGGTCACGCCTTCTACGCCTTTCGCCACTTTCACGGCGGCTTCAGCCTGCGCCTGGCTTTCTACAAAGCCGCTCAGGGTGACGACTTTCTGATTGGTTTCGACAGAAATATCGGTGCTTTTAATATTGTCATGGTCTACCAGCGCAGCTTTTACTTTCGCAGTGATGGCGCTGTCATCCATGAAGTTACCGACTTTATTCATAGAGCTATCGACTTTTTGCCCTGCGGTTTCGGTTCCGCTTTGCGCCTTGTCCGTTGTTGCGTTTTCTGCAAAGGCAGAACCTGTCGCAACAGCAGAGGTCAACATTACGGCCAGCAGAGTTTTAGAAATCTTCAGTCTTGTCATAGTCATCGATTTTGTCCTGTATAGTTTGCTCGTAATTTGAGCTCAGGCAACACGAGGTTGCATTGCTGAATGCGGTGAAACTCACCGGTTTCTGAAGTCAATGACTGGCATCACATTCGTGAATTTGTAACGACGCGTCGCCTGCCACCCTTCCGTTTCAGTTATTAATATCGTGACTGAAACAAATCTCAGCTTTAAGCTCTCATATTCACGCATTGAACAGGCATTAAAGCCGACATTTATGTCATCACTTTGTTAAATATAGATCACAATTTTAAAATCGCTTGTCGGTGCGTATAAAAAACAGGCAGATCGGAGAAAAAACGCGGGATTTAAGAACATTCCGTAAGCGGTTAAAAAGGCAGGGAAAGTACGAAGGCGCGGCGGATGCCGCGCCCGGAAAGGGATCAGTGTTCGCGCGTTTTACGGAACTGAACGTCAGGGTAACGTTCCTGGGTCAGGTTCAGGTTAACCATCGTGGGGGCGATATAGGTGAGGTTGTCGCCGCCATCCAGCGCCAGCTGCGTTTCATTCTTACGCTTAAACTCTTCGAATTTCTTCGCATCGGCGCTTTCCACCCAGCGCGCCGTCGCCACGTTGACGGATTCATAAATCGCCTCAACGTTGTATTCGCTTTTCAGGCGCGCGACAACAACGTCAAACTGCAAAACGCCCACGGCGCCGACAATCAGATCGTTGTTGGAGATGGGACGGAATACCTGAACCGCCCCCTCTTCAGAAAGCTGCACCAGCCCTTTCAGTAGCTGCTTCTGCTTGAGCGGATCTTTCAGGCGAATACGACGGAACAGTTCCGGCGCAAAGTTCGGGATACCGGTAAACTTCATCATCTCGCCCTGGGTGAAGGTATCGCCGATCTGAATGGTGCCGTGGTTATGCAGACCCAAAATATCGCCCGGGTACGCTTCTTCAACGTGCGAACGATCGCCCGCCATAAATGTTAACGCGTCGGAAATCACCACATCTTTGCCGGTACGGACCTGGCGTAACTTCATGCCCTTCTCATACTTACCGGAAACCACGCGCATAAACGCCACGCGGTCGCGGTGTTTCGGGTCCATATTGGCCTGAATTTTAAAGACAAAACCGGTGAATTTCTCTTCCGAGGCTTCCACTGTGCGGGTATCGGTTTGACGCGGCATCGGCGCGGGCGCCCACGCCACTAAACCATCCAGCATATGGTCAACGCCAAAGTTACCCAGCGCGGTACCGAAAAATACCGGGGTAATTTCCCCTGCCAGGAACAGCTCTTCATCAAACTCGTTAGACGCGCCCTGCACCAGTTCCAGCTCGTCGCGCAGCTGTTGCGCCAGGTCTTCACCGACGGCGGCGTCCAGATCCGGGTTATTCAGCCCTTTAACGATGCGCACTTCCTGAATGGTGTGGCCCTTACCGGTCTGATACAGATAAGTTTCATCTTTATAAAGGTGATAAACGCCCTTAAACAGCTTGCCGCAGCCAATCGGCCAGGTGATCGGCGCGCAGCCGATTTTCAGCTCATTTTCCACTTCATCCAGCAGCTCCATCGGGTCGCGGATGTCACGGTCGAGTTTGTTCATAAAGGTCAGGATCGGCGTATCGCGCAGACGGGTAACTTCCATCAGCTTACGAGTCCTGTCTTCAACGCCTTTTGCGGCGTCGATCACCATCAGACAGCAGTCCACCGCCGTCAGGGTACGGTAGGTATCTTCGGAGAAGTCTTCGTGCCCCGGGGTGTCCAGCAGGTTCACCAGACAGTCGTGATATGGGAACTGCATCACCGAGGTGGTGATGGAGATACCACGCTGTTTTTCCATCTCCATCCAGTCAGATTTTGCATGTTGGCTGGAGCCACGGCCTTTTACCGTACCGGCGGTCTGAATCGCCTGTCCGAACAGCAACACTTTTTCGGTAATGGTGGTTTTACCGGCGTCCGGGTGAGAAATAATGGCAAAAGTGCGGCGTTTGGCCACCTCTTGCAAATAAGGAGACAACGTCATAGTCAAATCTTCTTGAGTAAGCGCGGCGTTTGACCACGCATGTTGAATACGAAAAATGCGGCTATTTTACCCATCAACCTGGGGGAGGCAATCAGTGTTTACACAGGAGCTGCTCCAGTTCGCTTAATGACGCCACAGTCCAGGTTGGATGAATACCCGCGGGCTGCTCGCGATGATGCGCGTTAAGCCAGCAGGTCGACAGCCCGGCGTTAATGCCGCCAAGAATATCGGATTCCGCGGTATCGCCAACCATTAATACGCGCGAGCGGTCAGGATTCCCCGCCTGCTCCAGGGCGTAGTTAAAGATTTTCGGATCGGGCTTCGCGACGCCAACCTGCTCGGAAATCACCAGCAGATCGAAATACTCGCGCAGCCCGGTGCGCTCCAGACGAGTTTGTTGTAGCGCGGTAAAACCGTTAGTAATAATACCGATTTTAGCCTGCCCGCGAATCGCATTAAGTAGCGAAACGGCGCCCGGCAAAGGAGAACAGATCTCCGCCATCGCACTAATAAAAGCGTCATTCAGCAGCCCCGGCGCAACGTTTAGCCGTTCAGCCCAACTTTGAAAACGCGCGTGCTGCAATTGTAATGAGGTAATCGCGCCGTTCTGATAATCTACCCATAGCGGCTTATTCACGGCCTGGTAATCCTGGAAATCCTCAGCGGTAAAGGTGACGCTATAGTCAAGGAACATCCGCTGTAAGCCGGTGAAAGAATCAAACGTAAACAGCGTTTCATCGGCATCAAAGAAAATCCAGTCCCACTTCATCATTACACCTTGCCTCTTTTATTACATGCTTATCGGTAACGCCATGATGATGGCGTCCTCATGCCCTTGTGCCGTGGGATAGTAATTGCGGCGAATCGTCGCCTCGTTAAACCCCAGACTTTCATACAGCGCGATGGCGGCAGCGTTAGAGGCGCGTACCTCCAGCCATAGCGTTACAACCCCACGTTTTTCCAGTTCATCAATCAGATGCTCAAGCAGCATACGCCCCAGCCCCCGACGCTGAAAATCCGGATCGACGGCAATATTGAACAGCGTCGCTTCGTCCAGCACCACCTGTGTAATGGCAAACGCGGCCATTCTGTCATCAGCGGTCAGCTTAAGGTTGAGATACCGTTCACCCAGGTTGCCGAAAAACGTTTTTTCGCTCCACGGAAACGCATGAGCGCGTTGCTCAATCTGCCAGGCTGCGGGGAGATCGGTCGTGCTGAGGATAGAAATCGTGTTCATGTTCGCAGATTTGTTGCCATAGTGCGGCGCGTGCCGCCGGGTTTGCCCGGAGTTCATTAAACGCCGGCGTCGTGACCTGAGCGCCTTCGAGTTGGAGCGGCGCGTCAGTTCCTAACCGCCAGCTATTACAACGGCTGCCCTGCGGCAGCATGGCGACGCGCTCAGGCGCCAGGGGTAAAACCTGATCGGGACTCACGGTCAACGCGCGTAAAATATCGCGCATTAGCGGCTCGTTCAGCGCGGGTAATTCCTCTGCAACCACGATCAGACGAACGTGCGCGGGAAGGGAAATCGCAATCTCGCCCTGTAGCGCGCCAGGACGTCGCAGCGCCCACTGCGTAATACCCAGTTGCTGTAACTGCCAGTCTCGTCGGGATGTCATAGCGAAACGCTCCTGTAATCAGGGGCGCAAATATAGCAAATCTGTCGAATCTCCGCCATCAAACTACTATAATCGCCGCCAGTCTGAATTAAGGAGCATTCCATGTCTGCTTTTACCCCGGCAAGTGAAGTCTTGCTGCGCCACAGTGATGATTTCGAACAAAGCCGTATTCTTTTTGCCGGAGATTTGCAGGATGACCTGCCCGCGCGCTTTGAATGCGCCGCCAGCCGCGCGCATACGCAACAGTTTCACCACTGGCAGGTATTAAGCCGCCAGATGGGCGATAACGTCCGTTTTAGCCTGGTCGCGCAAGCCAGCGATGTCGCCGACTGCGATACGCTGATCTACTACTGGCCGAAAAATAAACCCGAAGCGCAGTTCCAGTTGATGAATATTTTGTCGCTGATGCCGTCGGGCGTCGATGTTTTCGTCGTGGGAGAAAACCGCAGCGGCGTGCGTAGCGCCGAACCGATGCTGGCGGACTATGCGCCGCTGAACAAAGTAGATAGCGCGCGACGTTGCGGCCTTTACCATGGCCGTCTGGAAAAGCAGCCGCAGTTTAGTCTTGAATCCTGGTGGGCCGAGTACAACATCGACGGGCTGACCATCAAAACGTTGCCGGGCGTATTCAGCCGCGACGGACTGGATGTTGGTAGCCAACTGCTGCTGTCTACGCTGACGCCGCACACCAAAGGTAAAGTGCTGGATGTCGGCTGCGGCGCTGGCGTGCTTTCCGCCGCGCTGGCCAGCCATTCGCCGAAAGTGCGCCTGACGCTGTGTGACGTCAGCGCTCCGGCGGTGGAAGCCAGCCGCGCCACGCTTGCCGCTAATGGTCTTGAAGGCGAGGTATTCGCCAGCAACGTCTTTTCGGAAGTCAAAGGACGTTTTGACATGATCATCTCCAACCCGCCGTTCCACGACGGAATGCAAACCAGCCTCGATGCGGCGCAAACGCTCATTCGCGGCGCAGTGCGCCATCTGAACAGCGGCGGGGAGTTACGCATCGTGGCGAACGCCTTTCTGCCCTATCCTAAGATTCTGGATGAGACTTTTGGCTTCCATGAAGTCATCGCGCAAACCGGGCGCTTTAAGGTTTATCGTACCGTGATGACCCGTCAGGCGAAGAAATAGTTGGCCTGATAAGCGCAGCGCCATCTGGTTGCATGTGCCGGATGGCGACGCAAAGCGTCTTATCCAACCTACGTCTCGCGCCCATTTTTGCAGCAATCAATCTATCCCATGCAATTAACTATTGACGAATAGCTGAAAACCACTAGAATGCGCCTCCGTGGTAGTGATTCTTTTCAAGAATCGATGGTATGCGAAGGTGGCGGAATTGGTAGACGCGCTAGCTTCAGGTGTTAGTGTCCTTACGGACGTGGGGGTTCAAGTCCCCCCCCTCGCACCAAAACCACGTTGATATTGCTCGCACTGGGCGAAGGTGGCGGAATTGGTAGACGCGCTAGCTTCAGGTGTTAGTGTTCTTACGGACGTGGGGGTTCAAGTCCCCCCCCTCGCACCAACGAGGCGATATCAAAAAGTAAGATAACTGTGCGAAGGTGGCGGAATTGGTAGACGCGCTAGCTTCAGGTGTTAGTGTCCTTACGGACGTGGGGGTTCAAGTCCCCCCCCTCGCACCAATTATCTTATCCTTCCTTTGTCTCTTCATTTTCATCCCTGATTCCAGTTCATCATTGCCAACATCATGCCGCCAATAAGCGCTATACACGATGGCAGCAGTACAAAATGCCGTAATTGTTTGTGATACAACATCAGCGCAGACAGTAGCAATCCTGATACAATCAACAGCTTCAGCGCATCAGCTGACAGGCCGATAAACGCCAGTCCAACGATAATCACTCCAGGCAATAATACGCCCCATCCGCTGCCTAACGTCCGCTGCAACATGGTTTCACCTCTGGAATTGATAATGATAACCAATATCATATGATATATTTTCTCATTTGTCAGCCAGAGTGAAAGCTAAAGAGATGAGTTTTACTTAACGGTTGATGACACGTATTCAGTAAGGTGATAAATTGTCCGACTGTTAACGTAAAAACAACAACACCTCGTTTTAGGCGACCTTTTCTCATACGTTATTTTCATGTTGGCGCCCGATTCCGTGTATATCACCGATAAATAACGACAATTACCCATGACAACACCATCCTGGCGGTCGCTTCGTATTAAGAAGTATCAGTTTTCTTTACGTCTTTTCTTGTTTCTCAACGCCGTGTCGGCGCTATTTACTCTCGTTTTCCCCCTTTATCAGATCAATGTATTTTGCACGCCAATGATCGGGATAGTGGTCCTGAGCGTATTACTGTTGATATGGCATGGGAAATATGGACAAAAAAGAATTAATCTCCCCTTTATCTCCCTACTCTTTGGGGGAATATGGGCGGCGCATATTGCGCTAAAGTATCCGGCGTTAGGCCATTATGATTTCTCTTTTTTACTGATTTCCCTGCTTAGCGTTCTGTTTATCGGCTCGATAGCCTTTGCCGCGAATATCGTCGCGTTTACGCTCTATTCGCTACCGCCAGTCGCGGTCTGCCTGTGGCTGAACGGTAATGAACAAGGTTTGCGAATTCTCTATTTGCTGGCCCTGCCAATGGTGGGAATCGCTATTCAACATGTTATCCAGAAACGCTACGATAACTTTGCCCAACAGCTCATGTTTAAGCTGCTGGCCGAGCGGGAAACCCTCAATGGCCTGAGCATGCTTGATCCATTAACCGGCTTATATAACCGCCGTGGCCTGCAAAATCGGCTGGATACGTTACAGGCGCCGGGCAGCCATGAACACTACGTCCTGCTATTGGATATCGATCATTTCAAAGCGTATAACGATCACTACGGTCATATGATGGGCGATCAGGCGTTAATCCGCGTCTCAGCGGCAATTCGGGACGCCGTGCGATCGCGCGATGTCGTCTGCCGTTTTGGCGGGGAAGAATTTCTGGTGTTGCTGACCACCGCCGAACCACAGCAAGCCCGCGCTACCGCAGAACGTATCCGACAGGAAGTATACGATCTTAAAATCCCGCATATGTTTAACGAAAGCGTCGCCACCAATGTCACTGTCAGTATCGGCATTGCGCCCCTGACGGATCGCAATATCGGAGACGCTATCGAAAAAGCGGATAAAGCGCTCTACGAAGCCAAGCATCTTGGACGTAACCACATTCTGGTCAGCGACGACATGCGCGCCCTATGAATCCTGCTGACGTAATCGTGCTACGCCAACAGCGTTAACCATAAACCGCTTGCCATCGTTTATCGCTATCGATAGGATTAGCAATCATTATCATTTAGATTAACATCATTAAACTGCGCTATGGCCTACCGTTCCGCACCGATTGCTGACGATATTATCTGGCGAGCTGCTCCCCAGCCGGAAGACGCCTCGCTGGCGGACGCAGTACGCGAGACGATCGCCTCTACCCGTAAGCACCTGTTGGACTTCATCCGGCTGGATGAAACGCCGCCGCCAACGGCGATGACTCTTGCCCAGTGGACGCGCCCCGCGACGTTTCGTTCATTGCTGGCCGCCTATTCCGATCACATCTATCGACACACGCCAGGCCTGCCACGTGAAAATAAGCCGTTACTCTCCCTGTGGGCGCAATGGTATATCGGGCTGATGGCGCCGCCGCTGATGCTGGCATTACTGACGCAAGCGCGCGCTATCAATGTCTCGGCAGAACATATTCACGTTGAATTTCATGAAACCGGGCGCGCCGCGTGTTTCTGGCTTGATGTGCATCAGGATAACCTGGCAACGGAGCGTTCCCCGGAAGAACGAATGGAAACGCTAATAGTCTCCGCACTACAGCCGGTCATTCAGGCGCTGGAGGCGACTGGCTACATCAACGCGAAACTTATCTGGAGCAATACCGGTTATTTAATCAACTGGTATCTGACTGAGATGAAACCGCTGCTTGGCGAAGCCCTGCTGGCAACGCTACGCCAGCGCTGTTTTTTTGAAAAGCAGCTATCCGACGGTCAGGATAACCCGCTGTGGCGGACCGTCGTAATGCGCGACGGTCTTCTGGTACGCAGAACCTGCTGCCAACGTTACCGCTTACCTGACGTACAACAGTGCGGCGACTGCACGCTAAAGTAAACCGCGTTACGTTGCCTTCAGTTATCGTCACGGCTTACTGCTGCTGGCCTGTCACATTATTATATTTACAGCGGCGCTCTCCGTATGCCAAATTACGTTTTGCCATTTTTGGGTCTACCGTGGCTATTAGTAAGGTAGTAAGGTCTCAGGAGAGAAGAATGAGTCTGCAATCTGTACGGCAATTTCTGGCCGATCATGCTCCCGATATTGAAATTATCGAATTAAATCAAAGTACAGCGACTGTCGAGCTGGCAGCCAAAGCGCACAACGTAGAGCCAGGGCAGATAGCTAAAACGCTCTCGCTTAAAGTAAAAGACACCATTATCCTGGTGGTCGCGAAAGGCGATGCCCGCCTGGATAATAAGAAGCTTAAAACCACTTTCGGCGCAAAAGCCCGTATGTTGAGCAGCGATGAAGTGGTCAATGCAACCGGACATCCTGTCGGCGGCGTATGTCCTTTCGGGCTGGAGCACCCGCTGCCCGTTTATTGCGACATCTCTCTGAAGGGGTATAACGAAGTATTGCCTGCCGCAGGCGCCACGCACAGCGCGGTACGCATCACGCCGGAAAGAATGGCTGAACTGACATCGGCGACCTGGGTAGACGTGTGCCAATAACGTGCCTGGCCCCCGGATTCCCCGAACAAGCACGGCGCATCCGGCGCGGGCTATACCCGATGCTGGAGCGCGGTAGCATCTCCGGCGCGCAGATATAACAGAATATCCGCCGCATCGAGTAACCCGGCATCAGAACTCACGCCCAGCTTGGACATCACATTAAACTTATGCGCCCGGATAGTCTTAATGTTACGTTCTAACTGGACGGCAATTTGCGGCATTGAGTAGCCGTTCGACATGAAACGCAGAATCTCCCGCTCGGTTGGACTAAGCATACAATTCTGGTGAAGTTCCCAAAGATTGTCTGTACGCTCCGTTGTCCGCCGGGCGCTATTAAGCGATGTAAATAAGGCATCCTGTAAAACATCCAACGGCGACGCTTTGCTGATGACCCCATCCAGCGGCAGCGGGGATAGCGCGCTGATTAAGCGGGCTTCAGCATCATCATCGGCAATCACCAGACGCCGCATATGGGGATAATTTATCGCCAGTTCCGTCAGACTGGATAATCCTGTCCGGCGTTCAGTTCTTAACGCAGAAAGAGAAAAAATAACGGCAGAAAACGGCGTCTTTAGCGCAGCCTTATAAAACGTGGATGGTTTTGAAAAAATATGAAGCGTATGTCGGCAATCCGGCATTGCATCAAATAGCCCTTTAATACCAATGGTGCTCATCACGCATTTTTCTACGAGCGCAACATTTCTCTTGCTGATTCTGTTTTCCATTCCATAGTTTCTCCATATACCGAAGGTAGGTTCAATTCTCTGGCTCCCTGAGAACTGTTTATCCATGCATACATCTCTGCATTACTGTGTATTGATAAGCGTCGCATGGCGCTATTTTTTTGGGCGCTAATTGTTTTATTACTTTTTTTAAGTAACGCCGCAATTTGGTTAATGCCCCACCCTTTTCCTAAAAGGCGTAATACTTTTCGTTCAGACAGCGTAAGGACAATCGGCCTGTCGTGGGACTGCTGAATTTCAGACGGTACCTGAGGCGATAATAATGTTTTGCTTATTCTTTCTGAGCGAGCGTTTCCCGCATGGATAACGCTAATAAGATTCTCGATTGGCTCTTCGTCTGAAAGCAAGGTGCTGACGGGGCCCATCAGGAGATCAACTGCATGTGGATAGCAGGATTTAGGAACCAGAAATACCCAATGTATGTCGCGATATTGCGAGAGTAAGCTATAAAAATATTCGCAGATAGCGCGGGGAGAGGCATTGTTAACTGCTAAATCAGCAATAACTAAATTACTTCGGCGTAGCTGTAGCAGCGTTAGCTCTTCTATCGTACGGCAATACGCCAGTTTATAATCGGGGAAATTACCTGTTATAACCCCTTTAAGGCCTTCCTGTATAAGAGGGGTTTTACTGATAATAAGTCCATTTTTGCAGCATCCTGGCAGCATAATTCCTCCGCACCCACGCCGCCCCCTTTCATTGCCCCATTAATAAAAACACTATTAACAATGAGCGCAAAGAAATATAGACCGAGTGGATTAATTATCCTTGTTTTATTTTTAAATATCTAACATTGATTGCGCTACAATCCACATAGCACAAAAACATGAAATCACTATCGCATAGTTACTCATAAAACCAGAAGCAAGACAATTAAATTAACTAAATTTGCACATTAGTAATTCTAACGAAAACTCATCATATTAATAAATTTAAAATATGAGTTCGCTCTTTATTCATATTGCTAAGTCCTAAAACAAAAGCCCAACAATACTGTCTACAATCCATAAAACCCATGTAATATCTGCGAATTACACTAAGTCATGCCTAATTTTACGCCCGCTGCTCACGCCATTGTGGTTAAACCATTAATGCATATCGTTGATAAAATTCACCACATCATTGATTCAAAAATGAGCGGCCAGGCTGGCATAATGCCTCTATTCTGGAAACGGACATACGAGAACCGTCGCCCATAAGGATATCCTGCCTGTGACGAAGCGCACGTCTCAAGAAGCTTATGCGTTGCGTCTGGCGGCTGACGTTTTTATCAACAAGAAATTGATCTTAACCAACGCCATCATGCCTGCGCTTCGTGTTAAAAAGGAAGCCTCTGTCATAGTGGCGGCGCATAGAATGTCTTTTTGGACAGGACGAGTCATGCAAGAAGAGCAATCAATTCAACGAGCAGTAACACGGTTATGTATTCAATGCGGGCTGTTTTTATTGCAGCACGGGGCGGAAAGCGCACTGGTTGATGAGCTTTCCACCCGCCTCGGTTTGGCGCTCGGTATGGATAGCGTCGAAAGCGCGATCTCCTCTAACGCCATTGTCCTGACGACCATTAAAGACGGACAATGTCTGACATCGACACGTAAAAACCAGGATCGCGGCATTAATATGCACGTCGTCACGGAGGTTCAGCATATCGTTATCCTCGCGGAACATCGTCTGCTGGATTACAAAGGCGTGGAAAAACGCTTTAGCCAGCTCCGCCCGCTGCGTTATCCGCGCTGGCTGGTGGCGTTTATGGTCGGTCTTTCCTGCTCCTGCTTTTGTAAGCTGAATAATGGCGGCTGGGATGGCGCGGTTATCACCTTTTTCGCCAGTATGATAGCCATGTATATCCGTCAGATGCTGGCGCAGCGGCATTTACATCCGCAGATCAATTTTTGCATTACCGCCTTTGTCGCTACCACGATTTCCGGGCTGATGCTCACTCTTCCCGCCTTTAGCCAGACGCCCACTATCGCCATGGCGGCAAGCGTACTGCTACTGGTGCCGGGCTTTCCGCTGATTAATTCCGTCGCAGATATGTTTAAAGGACATATTAATACCGGGCTGGCGCGCTGGGCTATCGCCAGCCTGTTGACACTAGCCACCTGTGTGGGCGTAGTGATGTCAATGACAGTATGGGGGCTACGAGGATGGGTATAATCGACTTTTTACTGGCGCTAATGCAGGACATGATCTTGTCTGCGATCCCCGCCGTCGGGTTTGCGATGGTCTTTAATGTTCCCCACCGGGCGCTTCCGTGGTGCGCGCTACTGGGGGCGCTGGGTCATGGCTCGCGTATGCTAATGATGAGCGCTGGCTTTAATATCGAATGGTCGACGTTTATGGCTTCGCTGCTGGTCGGCAGTATTGGTATTCAGTGGTCACGCTGGTATCTCGCTCACCCTAAAGTGTTTACCGTCGCGGCCGTGATCCCGATGTTTCCGGGGATTTCCGCCTATACCGCGATGATTTCCGCAGTAAAAATTAGCCATCTGGGCTATAGCGAACCGATGATGATTACGCTGCTGACCAATTTTCTGAAAGCCTCTTCCATTGTTGGCGCGCTCTCAATTGGCCTCTCTGTACCGGGATTATGGCTGTACCGCAAACGCCCCCGCGTGTGAATGGTGGAACGCCTCCTGCTGTTCTTACAGGTCTGTGTGGTACTATAAAAACAGTCGCCCTTCTCGGTTGTTGTTCCATATTGAGAAACATTATGTCTTCCAGAATTTTAACGTCGGACGTCATCGGTATTGACGCCCTTTTACACGATCATCATGCTGTGCTGGCGAAGTCAACGGGCGGCGCAGTGGCGGTATTCGCTAATAATGCGCCTGCCTTTTATGCCGTGACGCCTGCACGCATGGCTGAACTGCTGGCGCTTGAAGAAAAGTTATCACGTCCGGGAAGCGATGTGGCGTTAGACGCACAATTTTACGAAGAACCCGAAGCCGCCCCCGTTGCGATTCCCTGCGGAAAATTCGCCATGTATCCCGCCTGGCAACCGGATGCGGATTTTCAGCGTCAGGCTGCCCTTTGGGGCGTGGCGCTTCGGGAGCCGGTCACCGCAGAAGAGCTGGCGGCGTTTATCGCCTACTGGCAGGCGGAAGGTAAGGTTTTTCACCATATCCAGTGGCAGCAAAAGCTGGCGCGCAGCGTGCAAATCAGCCGTTCCAGCAATGGCGGAATGCCGCAGCGCGACATCAATAGCGTCAGCGAACCTGACAATCATATTCCACCAGGTTTTAGGGGGTAACGATGAAAAATATTGGCGACCTGATGCAGCGTCTACAAAAAATGATGCCTGCGCATATTACACCGGCGTTTAAAACGGGCGAAGAACTGCTGGCGTGGCAGAAAGAGCAAGGCGAGATCGGGGCGGCGGCGCTGGCGCGGGAAAATCGGGCGATGAAAATGCAGCGCACCTTTAACCGTTCCGGCATTCGACCGCTGCATCAGAACTGCTCGTTTGATAACTATCGGGTTGAGTGCGACGGACAAATGAACGCGTTAAGCAAAGCCCGACAGTACGTTGATGAGTTTGACGGCAATATCGCCAGCTTTGTCTTTTCCGGCAAGCCTGGAACCGGTAAAAACCATCTCGCCGCGGCTATTTGTAACGAGCTGCTGCTGCGCGGAAAGTCGGTACTGATTATCACCGTAGCGGATATTATGTCAGCGATGAAAGACACGTTCAGCAATCGGGAAACCAGCGAAGAGCAGTTGCTTAACGATCTGAGTAACGTTGATCTGCTGGTGATCGACGAGATCGGCGTGCAGACCGAATCCCGCTATGAAAAAGTGATCATCAATCAAATTGTCGATCGTCGTTCCTCGTCAAAACGTCCCACCGGCATGTTGACGAACAGCAATATGGAAGAGATGACGAAAATGCTTGGCGAACGCGTCATGGACCGTATGCGTCTCGGCAACAGTTTATGGGTTAATTTTACCTGGGACAGTTACCGCAGCCGGGTGACGGGTAAAGAGTATTAAATTGCAACGTGCTCCAGGGCGATACGACGCCTGGCTGGCATAACACAGGTGATTACCATGAATACAGCGAAACATGTTCTGTGCTGCGCGGCGATCGCCAGCGTACTGATTTCCACCAGCGGTATTGCCGCCAGTCAGCTAAGCGCTCAGGGCGCGAACGCACAGCAGGGCGGGATGTCGCTTTCTGCGCTAACCGGTCTGCTCAGCAGAGGTGCCCAGTCGCTCAGCGCCGATAATATGAATAATGCCGCCGGTATTTTGCAGTACTGCGCCAAACAGAAACTGGCGTCCGCTACCAACGTGGAAAACGTTAAAAATCAGATTCTGAACAAGTTGGGGTTGGATACCACACAGCAGGAGCAGGACACTAACTACCTGAACGGCCTGCAAGGGTTGCTCAAGACGAAGGACGGCCAGCAGTTGAACCTCAATAATATCGGCAGTACGCCGCTGGCGGAAAAGGTGAAAACCAAAGCTTGCGATCTGGTATTGCAGCAAGGGCTGAATTTCCTCTCCTGACTGCGTTTTTCTGACCGTGCGCCACGCCGGGACGCCCTGATAAAAGCCGTGTTTTGGCCCTTTACCCGCCAACACGGCATTAACCCGATTTTTCTCTTCGTCTTTTCCTGTTATTAACCGCTATGGCAGGAAGTGATGCCGATCAAAAAACCAACTTTCTAAACTCATTCTAAATAACAGCGCCGTGTAAAGTTATTAGAATTGCAGCAATGTGACATCGCTATTACATTGTTAGAAATTTTTTCCTGCCAGCGATAAGCCTGGTTTATTGAGGATCGTCAGTTGTCCGAGTTGCTCTCTGTCGCTCTGTTTCTCGCCTCTGTGCTGATATATGCCTGGAAGGCGGGCCGTAACACCTGGTGGTTTGCCGCCACTCTCACGGTGCTGGGACTTTTTGTCATTCTGAATATTACCCTGTATGCCAGCGACTATTTTACCGGCGACGGGATCAACGACGCAGTGCTTTATACGCTCACGAATAGTCTGACGGGAGCGGGAGTCGGCAAATATATTCTGCCGGGAATCGGCATTGCCCTGGCGTTAGTGGCGGTATTCGGCGCGCTGGGATGGGTACTACGCCGCCGCCGTCACCATCCTCATCATGTCGGTTACAGCCTGCTGGCGTTACTGCTGGCGTTGGGTTCGGTCGACGCCAGCCCGGCGTTTCGCCAGATTACCGAACTGGTAAAATCACAAATGCGCGATGGCGATCCGGATTTTGCCGTTTATTATAAAGAACCAGCAAAAACCATTCCTAATCCGAAGCTCAATCTGGTCTATATCTACGGCGAGAGCCTGGAACGGACCTATTTTGATAATGACGCGTTCCCCAATCTCACGCCAGAGTTGGGCGCGCTGAAAAATGAGGGGCTGGATTTCAGCCATACCATGCAACTGCCGGGAACGGATTACACCATCGCCGGGATGGTGGCTTCCCAGTGTGGTATTCCGCTGTTTGCGCCGTTTGAGGGCAATGCGTCCGCGTCGGTTTCCAGCTTCTTCCCGCAGAATATCTGCCTCGGCGATATTCTGAAAAACTCCGGCTACCAGAACTATTTCGTGCAGGGCGCTAACCTGCGTTTTGCCGGGAAAGACGTGTTCCTGAAATCACACGGATTTGATCATCTGTACGGCGCTGAAGAGCTAAAAACGGTGGTGGCGGACCCGTCTTATCGTAACGACTGGGGCTTCTACGACGATACGGTGCTTGATGAGGCATGGAAGAAATTTGAAGCGCTTTCCCGCTCAGGCCAGCGCTTTTCGCTGTTTACTCTGACCGTAGATACCCATCACCCGGACGGTTTTATCTCGCGGACCTGCAACCGCAAACGCTACGATTACGACGGTAAGCCCAACCAGTCCTTTAGCGCCGTAAGTTGCAGCCAGGAAAACATCGCCGAGTTTATCAACAAAATCAAAGCGTCACCGTGGTTTAAAGATACCGTTATCGTCGTCTCTTCCGACCATCTGGCGATGAATAATACGGCCTGGAAATACCTGAATAAGCAAGATCGCAACAATCTGTTTTTCATTCTGCGCGGCGATAAACCACAGCAGGAGACGCTGGCGGTCAAACGCAACACGATGGACAACGGCGCAACGGTGCTGGATATTCTCGGCGGCGATAATTTTATCGGTCTGGGACGTAGCAGCCTTTCCGGGCAGTCGCTGTCGGAAGTGTTCCTGAATGTAAAAGAGAAAGTGCTGGCGATGAAGCCGGATATCATTCGCCTGTGGAATTTCCCGAAAGAGATAAAAGATTTTACCGTCGATCGGGACAAAAACATGATCGCGTTTTCCGGGAGCCACTTCCGCCTGCCGTTACTACTGCGCGTATCGGATAAGCGCGTCGAGCCGTTACCGGAAAGTGAATACTCCGCTCCGCTACGGTTCCAGTTGGCCGACTTCGCCCCGCGCGATAATTTCGTTTGGATCGATCGCTGCTACAAAATGGCGCAGCTATGGGCGCCGGCGCTGGCGCTCTCTACCGACTGGTGCGTCTCGCAGGGGCAGCTTGGCGGGCAGCAAACCGTACAGCATGTCGATAAAGCGCAGTGGAAAGGCAAGACGGCGTTTAAAGAGACGGTCATCGACGTGACGCGTTACCAGGGCAATGTCGATACACTGAAGATTGTTGATAACGACATTCGCTACAAAGCCGACAGTTTTATCTTTAACGTCGCGGGCGCGCCGGAAGAGGTGAAACAGTTTAGCGGCATTTCCCGGCCGGAGTCCTGGGGGCGCTGGTCAAATGCGCAGTTGGGCGATGAGGTTAAAATCGAATATAAAGCGCCGCTGCCGAAAAAGTTTGATCTGGTGATCACCGCCAAAGCCTTCGGTGACAACGCGAATCGGCCGATTCCGGTACGCGTAGGCAACGAAGAACAGACGCTGGTGCTGGGTCACGATGTGTCCACTATCACGCTGCATTTCAACAACCCGACGGACGCGAATACCTTAGTCATTGCGCCGCCCGCTCCCGTCTCCACCAACGAAGGTAATATTTTGGGCCATTCGCCGCGCAAATTGGGGATTGGCATGGTGGAGATCAAAGTGGTGAATGTTGAAAGTTAAAAGAGAATGTCATATATGCCGGGTGGCGGCTGCGCCTTACCCGGCCTACACATCATCTTTATCAATAAACTGGCGCACAGGCCTGATAAGCGAAGCGCCATCAGGCACTGTATATGCTACACGCCCCTTTCTGTTAATAATCGAACTGACGGTAGTAGCGACGAATATCCAGACTGTGGCCGGTATATTTCTCGAAGTGCGCCGCCAGCCGATCAACCAGCAGTGTCGAGACGACGCAGGGCGCCATGATCCAGCGGAACTCATCATCAATGCCGTCCAGCGCATACGCTTTCGGATCAATCACCACCAGGTTATCGGTAATTTTACTGGCAAAACGCTCAACGCGTTCATCCAGCGCGCGGCATTTCCCTTCCCCTTTCACCAGAATGAGCGGAACGTCTTTTTCCAGCAGCTCCAGAGCGCCGTGGAAAAATTCCGCAGAGCTGACGGGGCGCGTGCGCTTCCACTGCATCTCTTCCAAGATACACATGGAGAACAGATAGACCTCGCCCCACATCTCCGCGCCGCCGACCCACATCATATAATCGCTGTTATGATAACGGCTGGCGATAGCGTCCGCCTGCGGATCAAATTTTTGTTTCGCTTTCAGCAGATTCGCCGGCAGAATTTCCAGTTGGCTGGCGAAGCGATCGTAACTGGCGAATTCGTTATTGCGCGACAGCACGCGGAAAAACAGCCAGTACAGCAACATATATTCATATTCCACGCCATTTTTGTGACGCATCGGAATATGCCATGTCGCCGCCTGCGCCAGCGGAGAGTCCGCATTTTTGGTAATAGCGACTACGCGTATTCCCTGTGCTTTACACCACTCGGCGATCGCCACCGATTCTTTGGTATCGCCGGATTTAGACAGCGTAATAACCACAGAGTCTTTATTCAGCCGCTTATTTCCTTTATGAATTAATTCTGCCGCCTGCTCAACATAAACCGGCAACGTTGTTAATTCTTTGGCAAATTCATTAATTGCCATCATTGGCGCCAGTGAACCGCCAACAGAGGCGAAAAATAAAGAACTGAACCCGGCCTGATAAATCTCGTCAGCAACCTGTTCTGCCTTCTGGCGCGCAGCGATGATCTCACGAGCACTCGTCAGGTACTCGTCCTGATTAAAACCCAACATATTTTTCTCCTGATTGTTCAGATTTTACTTTTTAAAACGCGATCGAAATCGTCAAAAATGCGTACCGAAAGGTCGATGCCTTTCAGTGAGGCGATATGAAACGCCATGAGTTGTACCGGCACAATCAACAGTAATGGCGAGAAATGGTGATCAACCGCTACATCCAGCGCAAGCGTCTGGTCATCCTGCGCCGCCTTCGCCAGCGTGAGAGTAAAGGTTTTGGCGACCGCAGGCGTCATATACTCCCGTAGCGCCCTGGAGCGCGCGTCGGGCCGGTCCTCAAAGAAGAACATCACGTGTTCCGCATTGGCTTCCAGATACGGGCCGTGCATATAGGCTTCCAGCTCAAACCCGCTTGAGGGAACACGCACCGTCTCGGTAAATTTAGTTTCCAACTCTTTTGCCACCCCAACCAGCGCGCCGTAGCCTGTCGCCACAAAACGCGTCCCGTTTCGTAAAACGGCCTGGTGCTGGTGAATAAACGCTTCCGTACGCACGATAACCAACGGCAGGGTTGCCGCGATGCGTTGAAGCTGCGCCACATACTCCTCGACCTGCGATTCCGTCAGCTGCTGCTGACGGGCAACTAACAACGCGATAAGCAACAGATTCAGTACCGTCGCGCTAAATCCACGGGTAACAAAGCCGACGGACTCAATCCCGGTCAGAATATCCAGTGGATAATCACTGGCCTTGCCAAGAGGGCTTTGCGGATCGGCGGTCAGAGCGAATACCGGACGTCCCTGCGCCTGAACTTTACGCATCGCCTCCAGGGTAGAAGCGCTTTTCCCGCTCTGGGAAATAGCAATAACCATATCGGCTTGCGGATCGCTATTCTCATACTGGCTAAAGGTGTACGGCTCTTTAATATCGATAGAGATACCGCAGCGCTCAAAGAAATAACGGGCGCAAAAGGCGGCATTCAATGACGATCCGGTGGCTAATATCAGTATTCGTCGTAACGTTTTTTGGCTGGCGAACCGCGATACTTCTTCCAGCGACTGGCGATGGCAGCGAATAATATTCGCCAGGACGTCAGACTCTTCGTTAATATAGGTCAGCATGGTTGGTGACATTGTGTATCCCTCTTAAAATAACCCTATCCAGGAACCGAAAATTCCCACCAGCGCAATACCGCCAATGATGGTTAACGGTTTCACTTTTTTCCCTAAAAGCCAGTACACAATGGCGAAGCTAATTAACGGCAGCAGACAAGGCATGATGTCGTTAATAATGTCCTGAACATGGGTTTTCGCCTCTCCCGTACCAAACGTAATGGGAATGGTGATATCAATCATGGAGGCTGTCATCGCGCCAACCACCATCAGACCGATAATCGAGGCGCCATAGGTTAGGCTTTCCATCATTCCGCTTTGCTGAATGCGTTGCAGTACGCCGGTTCCCAGCACATAGCCCCAGCGGGTAAAGAACCAGCGGGCCAGAATATGCGGTACGTTAAACACCAGCAGAAATAAAATCGGCCCCAGAATATTGCCTTTCAGCGCCAGACTGGTACCGATGCCAGTGGCGATAAGACGCAATGTTCCCCAGAAAAAAGAGTCGCCAATACCCGCCAGCGGCCCCATTAACGACGCTTTGACGTTATCGATAGAACTGGCGTCCATCTCTTTCTGCTGGCTATTTTTCTCCTCCATCGCCACGGTAATACCGAGGATCAACGTCACAATGTGCGGCGTGGTATTAAAGAAAGCCAGATGGCGTTTTAGCGCTTCGGCAAGATCTTCTTTTCGGCTATACAGTTTCTTTAATACCGGAATGAGCGTATAGACGAACGCCAGGTTCATTTGTCGTTCATAGTTCCAGGAAAACTCCATCTGGAATGACCGCCAGAAGACGCGGCGTAAATCACGCGCGGTGACCAGACCAGTGGTTTCCGCCTGCTGGCGGTCTTTATCAGAAATCATCTTCATCGTCATGAGACGCTCCTTGCGCAGGTGCCGGTTGCGAGGCCGCAAATTTCGGTATATTGACCATCACGACGGCGACGATCGCGCCGAGAATCGCAATACCCGTCACCGGAATTTTTAAATACGCCATTAAAACAAAACCGAGGAAAAAATAGGGGGCGACCTTTTTATTAATTAATAAGCGCGCCAGCATGGCAAAACCCAGCGCGGGAATAATACCGGTGGCAACGCTTAATCCATGTTTAATAAATTCTGGAATGGCATCCAGAAAACCTTTAACCATATTCACGCCCGCTAAATAAGAGACCGTGACGATAATCCCCAGCATCAGCGACAGCCCAATGCCGGAGATTAAATGCATACGCTCAATGCCCCGGGTATCCCCCACCTCAGCGTAAGCATCGGCTTTATGACAGAGCAACGGAATAAACATTCCGTTATAGATATTTTTCACAATTAACGCCAGTGTCGCGATAGGCAAACCTAATAACAGCGCGGTTTCCGCCCCAGCGCCGGAATTAATCGCAAAGGCCACACCTAAAATACCGCCAGTGACCACATCCGGGGGCAGCGACGCGCCCACCGAAAAGGAACCGATAAACGCCAACTCCAGCGTCGCGCCCATCACAATTCCGGTTTCCATGTCGCCCAGCACCAGTCCGGTTAAAAGTCCGGTCACGATAGGTCTGGAAATCAGCGACGTCCCTAATGCATATTCAGACTGGGCGATAAACGCCACCAGTCCAAGTAAAAGCGCCTCTACCATAATATGTCCTCAGGAGGGTATCCGCTCAGGCAAAAAGTTGTTTACGATCGTTAGGCACCAGCCGAATTTCTATCTCTACTCCGCCAGCCGCCAGCTCCCGAAGTTGAGTCATTTCATCCGCTAACAGATTGATGGCTTTAGCAATATTCTGGCTCCCTTCACGTACCTTCGTGCCGCCTAAATTAATACTTTTAATGTCGGGTAATTCGCGCGCCAGCCGGTACGCATCCGCCACGGATTCAACAACAATAAAAAGTTTATATTTATCGGTAACGCCGCTTTTTATCGCTTCAATTGAATCGGCAATATTTTTAATAACCAGCTTCACCGCGGGCGGCTTCGCCATCTTAATGGTGGTTTTACGCAGGTCATCATTAGGTACGCTGTCGTTGGCAATTAAAATACAGTCTGCGCCAACGTACTGCGTCCAGGAAAAGGCGACCTGTCCATGTAATAAACGATGATCCACCCGTAAAAAAACAATCATGACGCTTCCTCCCCTTAAAAATCTTTATCGCTTTGCATGGCGCTGGTGATAGTTTGATTGCAGTACTGAATATTTTCTTTTGAATCCGCTAACGCCGTCATTATGGTATGCGTGGTATTGCCATCGTTTTCCGACATAAAGAGATCGATAACCAGCGGCAGGTTAATCCCTGCCAGCAGATGAAAATTTTCCCGTGATAAATAACGGACAAATTCGTTATTCACGCTGCCGGCAAAAATATCGGTCAGCGCAATAATTTCATCTTCCGGCGGGATCCGGGCAATTAGCGTATCTACCTGCTGGCTTAAATCCACGCTCTCTTCAACGTAAGCGCACAGCGTCCAGACATTTGACCGTTTGCCTAAAATCAGCTCCACGGAGTTTAAAACTCCGCTGGCCAGCGTGCCGTGGCTGGCGAAAATATAATGTCTCTTCATCCTGACCTCTAAAACACATTCCACTGTGATAAAAGAGAGCAAGCGGCGTGCCAGAAAAAGTGGCGCGCCGAAAAAAGATGCGGGTTAACAGAGGGAAATAGTTAAAACTGTTGATCTTGCTCGATAAGTTCTGTTTCGAAGGTCAGGATATTATGAATATAGCCAAGCTCGGCGGTGGGGATTTTGACACTGTAGTTACTCTCAATGACACTAAACGCTTCCCGTAGCCGATTCAGTTCCTGTTCCGGACACTGTTGCCCACTCCAGGCAGTAATGCCCGCATGGCGGATCAGACGCTCAATCAGGCAACTAATATGCACATAGAGCGCCACCTTTCTTTCATTCGAGACGGTAACGCCCGCCAGATGCTCATAGCGCAGCAGAAACTGCTCAACGTGGTTGATGACTTTGCTGGTGTCGAGGATGGTGACGGATTCGATCACTCGTCGGAGCGAGAAATTTTTCAGCAGCAGGTTGTTGATCTCCGCCACCTGCTCCGGAGTGGTTAGCGAACCAAACAGCCGCATCAGGTAGTGGTTCCCCTCGCCGGAGATCAGCGAGTCGAGCGAAATCCACGGCACGCTGGCGATGTGCGGGTCCAGCGTGCCAACTATCGCCAGTACGTCGTAGCGCATAAATACCGGCTCCTGGGTTTTATTGTTCGCCAGCATCGCATAATCGCAGGCGACGACGTCAATCTCCAGCGCCTGTGGAATACTGGCGCTCAGCAATGCGCAAAGATTCGTCGCCACACCGATACCGGTCGCGCAGGTGGTCAGTATGGCGCGCGGTTTGTTGCTTTTCGGCCAGTAGAGCTGATACTCGACCGGCACATCCCGGGCGATATCGCGGGCGATCTCTTCAATAAAATGCCCCTGTAAAATACGCTCCCCTACATACAGGGCCATGCTGGTCGAGACGTTGTTGATAATCGTCACCGGCGTGGAAAGCGCGCGATCAAAATGGCGATGAATGGCCTTGAGCGATCCCATATCCACCAGAATCATCAGGCCGTAGGCGAGCGGATGCTCTTCCAGATAGCGCATCACCTGCTGCGCTATCGCCTCCGGCGTGACGTCCAGCGGCATATCGAACGATTCAAAAATCGTATTTTTCAGTAGCCGGTTGGCGACGTTGGCGATACTGCTGGCGGTGGCATAGCCGTGCGCCAGAATCACCGCATGCGTCACCTGTTTTTGGTTGTTAGCCCCCTGTTTATGCAGCCAAAGCGCCAGCAGCAGCATATCAATGCGTCTCGGCTCCAGATCCAGCTTCTGGCCCAGCGTCTCCAGAATTTGTAAACAAAAGCTGTACAGTAGCGGATATTTCTGGGCGAGGAAGGCGTCCAGTTGGCGGATCTGCTCGCTGTTGAGACGAGAAGGCGCCAGTGCGGTACGATGGATTAAATAGTGGCTAAGCGCGTAAATACAGTTGCCGTTAAGCTGCATATTGAAGCGCTTCTCCAGACGATAAAACTCTTCCCGCACCTGGCTTGTAATTAACAGCAACCGCTGTGAGTGCACATTATCGTCGCCGGTAAAAATCAGGCGATCGAAGAGGGTCTCAATTTCATCGCCCATTCTTTTTTGTACCGTCTCCCACCCCTCTTTCCCGCTACGTACCAGCTCGTACAGCGCCAGCACATGACACTGCGTATCATGGATCATGCCCTGCATCTCGTCGCGGGCGCGCAGCAGCCAGGTAAGGTTCGTGTCGGGCGAGATGCTCACCGGCGTGTCGTCCGCCAGCGGTTCATTCAGTGACGGCAATGCCGACAGCATGGCATCCGGCAGATCGTGCAGCGACACGGTAACGGTTTCCTGCCCAGGCTTTTTCGCCCATGCCGTCGCCACCGCATACTTCACCACATTTTTCAGCTCGCCGACGTTGCCGCGATAAACATATTGATTGAGGATCTGCAACAAACGCGGTTTGAGGATAAGCGTGGCCGAAAGTTTTTTCGCCTCCGTCCAGAAAAACAGTAAGATCAGCGCCTCTTTTTCCTGGCGGCTACGGTGCTGGAGATCCGGCAGGTTGACCTGAATCGGGATGCGTCGCAAAAATGTCGTCAGAAAGGTACTGTGTATCTCTTCGGTCGTCGCAAATACCAGACGTACCGAAACCGGATGCCCCTGCGCGGTGTCGCCTACCCGATAAATTTCACCACGATCGAGCCAGGTAAAGAGCTTCTCCTGCCCTTCGGCGCTCAGCCGGTGGACTTCATCCAGAAATAACATGCCGCCGTCAGCCACCTCGAACGCGCCCGGTCTGTCGCTCTGCGCGCCGGTAAACGCGCCCTTCACATAGCCAAAAAGATTCGCAGCCAGCAGTTCGGGATTGCTCGCATACTGGGCGCAATTAAAACTGATAAATGGCGCATCCGGCGACAGAAGCGCCTGGGCGATGGCATATTCGTGCATGAGCTGCGCCAGATAACTTTTCCCGGTGCCGCTTTCGCCGGTCATCAGTAGCGGCAGTCCGCCGTCGGGATAAAACAGCGCGGTTTTCAGTTGCTCAATCGGCCGCTTCAGGCTTTCGTTATGACCAATCAACAGAGAAAAGTGATCGTCCGGCGCGCACTCCTGTTCCCCGTGCGCTAACAGCTCCGCGACGCTGGCGTATTCATTACGCGAAAGGGTAAAAAACTGTTGGCTAAATGCCTGCTTATGCAGGAAATAGACAGGACGGGTATTGATTTTGCAGAGCACGCCCTGCGCCACCAGTTGGTTCAGATAATGGCTGGCGGTATTACGCTGCATATTAAAACGCTGCGCCAGATAGCGCGCGGTAAACACCTCACTGACATTTTCCGGATCAAAAAAATCCGTTTGGTTCATCAGGAAAGCAAGCAGGGCATCTTTGCGCATCGTATCCTCTCACGATTACCACATCAGCAATTATGATGCCGCGAAACAAGGCTCTCCTGCCGTGCGTTCTCTCGCTTTATTCATTTTTTGTGGATCACCGCACACCTTCACTCAACGTTGGATTAGCGCGCGATATCAGAAAAGAGAGAAGGAAGCGGCGCACGGCCTGGCGTATGAATCACGCTGCACCATGCGCCTGATGCTGGTTTAAAATCGGCCTGCGCGGACTGCCAGGCCTGGTAAGCGCTACGCCATCAGGCAAAAGTGTGAACATCTCATCCGGCCTACGGTCGTCTGTAGGCCGACTGTTCACCATACGCCCTTAAAACGTTTCCCAATTATCGCTGCCGTCGGCCACAGCGGCCTTTGGTGACGACACGGCTGCCGGGGTTTTTACCGCAGCCACATCACGCGCACGCTGCTGTTGCTGTTGAATACGGAACACCGCGACGGCCTGGGTCAGACGGCTGGCTTGCTCTTCCAGCGCCGCAGCCGCGGCGGCGGACTCTTCCACCAGCGAGGCGTTCTGCTGCGTTACGCGATCCATCTCCGCTACCGCCAGGCCCACCTGGTCGATACCACGGCTTTGCTCGTCAGACGCCGAGGCAATCTCGCCCATGATATCGGTCACGCGGGTCACTGCATTGACGATCTCATCCATGGTTTCACCGGCGCTTTCGACCAGCGTCGAACCTACATCAACACGGCTCACGGAATCCTCAATCAGACTCTTGATCTCCCGCGCTGCCTGCGCGCTCCGCTGGGCCAGATTACGGACTTCACCGGCCACCACCGCGAACCCGCGTCCCTGCTCGCCTGCGCGCGCCGCTTCTACCGCCGCATTCAGCGCCAGGATATTGGTCTGGAAAGCAATACCGTCGATTACGCTGATAATATCGGCGATTTTCTGCGAACTGGAGGCGATATCGCGCATTGTTTGTACGACGTTATCCACCACTTTGCCGCCTTTTTGCGCTGTTTCAGAGGCGCTCAATGCCAGGTGACTGGCCTGACGGGCGTTTTCGGCGTTCTGTTTCACGGTGGCGGTCAGTTGTTCCATACTGGCGGCGGTCTCTTCCAGAGACGCTGCCTGCTGCTCAGTACGGGAAGAGAGATCGTTGTTGCCCATCGCAATCTCGCTGGCGCCGCTATAGATCGCATTCGCGCCGTTACGTACATCGCCAACGGTACGCATCAGTTCACTTTGCATATGACGCAGGTTTTCAGCCAACTGCCCCATTTCGTTGGAGCCTTCCACGTCGATACGCTTCACCAGATCGCCGCTGGCGATATGACGAATGCTTTCAATCAGACGATTCATCGGGGCGATAAGCGACAGTTTGATGCCGAACCAGACGGCGATAATGACCACCAGAACGGCAATCAGCACACTGACCAGTACCCACATCGCCTGGTTGTAGGAACTGTTGTTATCCTCAACAGCAATATCGTACAGACGATCGTTTTGCTGCATATAGGCCATGTACTGCTTCTCAAAAGCGTCCTGATAGCTTTGAGTCGGTTGATCAAAAAACTCGTTAATCTTACCCGCGCCAAGAAGCTGAATAAGCTCCGCCAACGCGCCGTGGTAGATATCATAGGTTCGTTTGATCTCAAGGAAAGCCGCTTCACTCTGACGTGGATCGCGTGGTAACGCCTCATACTGCGCCCAGTTTTTTTCGGTCAGCTTCAGCGTATTGGTCGCCCCCTGCATCAGTTCAGCGACAGTTGCGCCGCTGCCAATATTGCTCTGGTCCATCATCCAGCGGATACCCGCGCGATTCAGGGTATTACGCGTTTGCAACAGCTCCACCCAGGTTGCATTCAGGGCAGACTGCTGCTGACGAATGGTTTGCAATACGGTGAAGTTTTCTTTGTCATTCTTCAGCGAGTTGAAGAACAGCCCGCCGGATGTCAGTTGTAAAAGGCCAAATAGCGCCAATACCAGCAGTAAGCTGGTAACAATTTTAATTCGCTTTAACATGTTTTCTCTTTCCGCTAGACAGATACAGAATTTTCGGCCTGGAAAGGGAAAACTTTATGGGATGCGCGCCATTAATATCACGATTAGCTCAGTGAAGTCGTTATGACGCCCCGCGCAACAAGGATCGTCCCATTTTATATCGTGATCTCAATCACATAAAATAGCCCACGCCCTCCTCCGCGAAACCGCTTACCGGTACGTCCGACCGCTTAAACCGCCATACAACCACTCACTGATTTACCTAACTTTACGCGCGCGATGATCTGGCAAGATCCTCTCAGCATAGCAGTCAATCTACCTCCTCAAACACGAACTCAATGTCCACCCAGCTTCGGCTGATAATTAAACTTACAACCAGGTTTTACTATGGATACGAAAAAGATATTCAAGCACATACCCTGGGTGATTCTCGGAATCATCGGTGCTTTCTGCCTCTCGGTCGTTGCCCTACGTCGGGGTGAACACGTGAGCGCCCTGTGGATCGTGGTCGCTTCCGTTTCCGTCTATCTGGTGGCTTACCGCTACTACAGCCTGTACATCGCCCAGAAGGTCATGAAACTCGACCCGACGCGCGCGACGCCGGCGGTTATCAATAACGACGGCCTGAACTACGTGCCGACTAACCGCTACGTGCTGTTTGGTCACCACTTCGCCGCCATCGCTGGCGCAGGTCCGCTGGTCGGGCCGGTATTGGCCGCGCAGATGGGCTATCTGCCGGGGACACTGTGGTTACTGGCGGGCGTGGTGCTCGCGGGCGCAGTGCAGGACTTTATGGTGCTGTTCATCTCTTCCCGCCGTAACGGCGCCTCTCTTGGCGAGATGATCAAAGAAGAGATGGGTACCGTTCCAGGCACCATCGCGCTGTTCGGCTGCTTCTTAATCATGATCATCATTCTCGCGGTGCTGGCATTAATCGTGGTTAAAGCGCTGGCCGAAAGCCCGTGGGGCGTCTTCACCGTCTGCTCCACGGTGCCGATTGCGCTGTTTATGGGCATCTACATGCGCTTCCTGCGTCCGGGACGCGTAGGCGAAGTCTCCGTTATTGGTATCGTGCTGCTGGTGGCGTCTATTTACTTCGGCGGCGTGATTGCCCACGACCCTTACTGGGGCCCGGCGCTGACCTTTAAAGACACCACCATTACCTTCGCGCTGATCGGCTACGCCTTTGTTTCCGCGCTGCTGCCGGTATGGCTGATCCTCGCCCCGCGCGACTATCTCGCTACCTTCCTGAAAATCGGCGTGATCGTCGGTCTGGCGCTGGGGATTGTGATCCTCAACCCAGAACTGAAAATGCCGGCGTTGACGCAGTATGTCGACGGTACCGGCCCGCTGTGGAAAGGCGCTCTGTTCCCGTTCCTGTTCATCACCATCGCCTGTGGCGCCGTCTCTGGCTTCCACGCGCTCATCTCTTCCGGCACCACACCGAAACTGCTGGCCTGTGAGACCGATGCGCGTTTTATCGGCTACGGCGCGATGCTGATGGAGTCCTTTGTTGCAGTGATGGCGCTGGTGGCGGCCTCGATCATTGAACCGGGTCTCTACTTCGCGATGAACACCCCGCCGGCAGGTCTGGGCATTACCATGCCAAACCTGCACGAGATGGGCGGCGAGAACGCGCCGCTGATTATGGCGCAGTTGAAAGACGTTACCGCACATGCAGCGGCGACCGTCAGCTCCTGGGGCTTTGTGATTTCCCCGGAACAAATCCTGCAAACTGCGAAAGATATCGGTGAACCGTCAGTATTGAACCGCGCAGGCGGCGCGCCAACGCTGGCAGTAGGTATCGCGCATGTGTTCCACAAAGTCCTGCCGATGGCGGATATGGGCTTCTGGTATCACTTCGGTATTCTGTTCGAAGCGCTGTTTATCCTGACCGCACTGGATGCGGGTACCCGTTCCGGCCGCTTTATGTTGCAAGATTTACTGGGTAACTTCGTCCCGTTCCTGAAAAAAACCGATTCTCTGGTCGCGGGTATCATCGGTACCGCAGGCTGCGTCGGTTTGTGGGGCTATCTGCTGTATCAGGGCGTGGTCGACCCGCTGGGCGGCGTGAAGAGCCTGTGGCCGCTGTTCGGTATCTCTAACCAGATGCTGGCCGCCGTGGCGCTGGTGTTGAGCACCGTGGTACTGATCAAAATGCAGCGCACCAAGTACATCTGGGTGACGGTAATCCCGGCGGTATGGCTGCTGATCTGCACCACCTGGGCACTGGGCCTGAAACTGTTCAGCGCCAACCCACAGATGGAAGGTTTCTTCTACATGGCAAACCTGTATAAAGAGAAGATTGCCAACGGCACCAACCTGACCGCGCAGCAGATTGCCAATATGAACCATATCGTGGTGAACAACTACACTAACGCTGGTTTGAGTATTCTGTTCCTGGTGGTGGTGTACAGTATTATCTTCTACGGTTTCACCACCTGGATGAAGGTACGCAACAGCGATAAACGTACCGACAAAGAAACCCCGTATGTGCCCGTGCCGGAGGGCGGCGTGAAGATCTCTTCACACCACTAAAACTGATGCCGGGTAGCGCACAGCGATCCCGGCTAGTGTAGGCCGGATAAGGCGCAAGCCGCCATCCGGCTTTATTCATTAACAGGACGGCAGAATGTTTGATACTTTAGGTCAGGCAAAAAAATATCTCGGCCAGGCGGCAAAAATGTTGATTGGTATTCCGGACTACGACAACTATGTCGAGCACATGAAAACCAACCATCCCGACAAGCCGTACATGACCTATGAAGAGTTCTTCCGCGAACGTCAGCAAGCACGTTACGGCGGCGATGGCAAAGGCGGTATGCGCTGTTGTTAATGGAGAGACTATGACCCCGATTGCAGTTACCCTACTTACCGGTTTTCTTGGTGCCGGCAAAACCACCCTACTACGCCATATCCTCAACGAACAACATGGTTTTAAAATCGCCGTTATCGAAAACGAATTTGGCGAAGTCTCCGTTGACGATCAACTGATTGGCGATCGCGCCACACAGATCAAAACCCTGACTAACGGCTGCATCTGTTGTACCCGCTCCAACGAGCTGGAAGATGCGCTATTAGACCTGCTCGACAGCCGCGACCGCGGCGATATTGCTTTCGACCGCCTGGTGATTGAATGCACCGGCATGGCTGACCCCGGCCCGATAATTCAGACCTTTTTCTCCCATGACGTATTATGCGAACGCTACCTGTTAGACGGCGTGATTGCGCTGGTCGACGCGGTGCACGCTAACGAGCAGATGAACCAGTTCACCATCGCCCAGTCGCAGATAGGCTACGCCGACCGTATCCTGCTGACCAAAACCGACGTGGCAGGCGACAGCGAGAAACTGCGCGAGCGGCTGGCGCGTATCAACGCCCGCGCCCCGGTTTACACCGTGGTACACGGCGATATTGACCTGAGTCAGTTGTTTAATACCAGCGGCTTTATGCTGGAAGAGAGCGTGCTGGCAAGCCAACCGCGTTTCCACTTTATTGCCGATAAACAGAACGATGTGTCGTCAATTGTGGTGGAACTGGATTACCCGGTGGATATCAGCGAGGTTTCGCGGGTGATGGAAAACCTGCTGCTGGAATCAGCGGATAAACTGCTGCGTTACAAAGGGATGCTGTGGATCGACGGCGAACCCAACCGCCTGCTGTTCCAGGGCGTGCAGCGCCTCTACAGCGCCGACTGGGACAGACCGTGGGGCGACGAAACGCCGCACAGCACGCTGGTATTTATCGGGATCCAGTTGCCGGAAGACGAGATCAGAGCGGCGTTTGCGGGGTTAAGGAAGTAACCATTAAGCGCTTATCTGGCCTGGCGGGAATTTGTAGGCCGGATAAGGCGCAGCCGCCATCCGGCATCTTCGGGCTATTTCTTATTTTGCTCGCGCAGCATCGCCTCGCGCAGAATGGCATTGAGCCGCGTCTGGTAGCCTTTTCCTGGCCGTTTCAGCCACTCCATCACATCGGCGTCAATACGCACCGAGGCCTGAGTTTTTAACGGGCGAAAAAACTTATCACGCACTGCTTCAGACCACTGCCCATCCTCCGAAGCGGGAATGTCGCTGTAATCAATCTCATCATCTGATTTTTTCGCCAGCGCCTTCAGTTCAGCCTCATGCTGAGCACTCAGCGCGGATGCATTGCCGCGTTTATGTTTAACCATGCTCATAACGATTCCTCTCTTTTCTGTCTGCCTTGCGAGCGCTGATGATACGGATAACTTCAAAACCACTTTCGAACCGAACGCTATGAGCAACCAGAATGACCACAATGCCATGAACAAGGCCGAGGGTCTGCCAACGATATTCTCCATTCTCATAACGCTCCTGACGTGACAGGTGTCGGGGATCGTCAAACACCAGTACCGCATCCTCAAAGCGGACACCGTGCTTCCTCAGGTTGCTTTTAGCCTTGTTCGCATCCCATTCAAACTCCATCGGCATGTGTTTTCCCTAATTGTATATACAAAAATGTATATACAATTATCTTACGATTATACCTGGATTGTTGGAAATAGCTTCACAATTTGCGTATTCGAGATAAAAGAAAATTGACCAGAAGAGTAGGCCGCAGAAGGCGCATCCGGCATCCGGCATCCGGCATCCGGCATCCGGCATCTTCTGGCTATTTCTTATTTTGCTCTCGCAGCATCGCTTCGTGCAGAATGGCATTAGGCGTCTATCGCCTCCGTCCATTCCCCCTCCGAAAAGGGAATGATTAATTTATCATAAATATTCTTCTTCTTTATGATTTCAGTAATATTTGTTAAAATTATCAAAATAAAACGAAGTTTTTAATTTATTTGATTTTGCGTTATTTTGCTTGAATAGCATAAATCGCATGAATATATAGGTGTAATATGGCAATCATTATTCCCACCGTAAGTAGCTGTAGCGAGAAAATTACAGCAGGCGAAAAAAGGCTGGCAAGGCTACTGGAGAGAGGGTTAAGCGATAGCTGTACCTGCTGGTACGACACGCCGATGGGCAAACAACATAGTCATCCTGACTTTGTTATTCTGACCCCCGACAAAGGTATATTATTCATTGAAGTTAAGGACTGGTTTATTACAAAAATCAAAGGTGCTAATAAAACATATGTCCAGTATGAAACTAAAAATGGTATAGAAAGTTTAAAAAATCCTATTGAGCAAGTTCGTCAGTATGCTTTCCAGACCATTAATAGCCTCAAAACAGATCCACAACTTCGCCAGCAAGAAGGCCAATATCAGGGCAGTTTTGTTATGCCGTATGGATACGGCGTGTATCTGTCCAATATTTCTCGCTCTCAGCTTGAGAAAGCCTTTTCACCTACCGAACTTGCAGACATACTCCCTACCGATAAGGTGATATGTAAGGATGAACTCAATGAATTTATGTCTCAGGAAAAAGTAGCTGCCAGGCTCGCATTACTTGCCAAATACAACTTTGCTCACCAGACTACACCTCAGCAGCTGGATCGTATAAGATGGCATCTTTATCCTGATATTCGAATCCATAAACCCATTAAGCAAGCTGATGTAAAGAATTTCACACTCCACACACCAAGTATTATATCCATTATGGACCGGCAACAGGAACAACTTGCAAGAAGCATGGGGTCCGGACATCGGGTGATTCATGGCGTTGCAGGATCTGGTAAATCACTGATATTACTTCACCGTTGCCTCGAACTTGCAAATAATATTGAAAACGAAAAACCTGTTTTGGTCATTTGCTACAACATTACGCTCGCCAGAAAACTCAAAGCCCTTATTGAGAAACATACGCTCAGGCTTCCTGTTGAGGTCACACATTTTCATTTATGGTGTCATCAACAATTACAGTCTTATGGACGGCTACCGCCAAAAAGCAAAAACTTTGTTGAGCTAATGGAAAATGCCCTTTCTATCGCCTTTGAGGATGGAATCATCCAGCCAGAGCAGTACAGCGCCGTGCTGATCGACGAAGGCCACGATTTTAATCCTGAGTGGCTAAGAATTCTTACCCGAATGGCAGACACCAAAAATAACACACTGCTTTTCCTTTATGATGATGCACAATCAATTTATCAGAAAAAGAAAGCGCTCGACTTCACCTTATCCAGCGTCGGCATTAAAGCTCAGGGGCGAACGACAATCCTGAATATTAATTACCGTAATACTCAGCAAATATTACATTTCGCTAGTAGCATTGCATTTAACTATCTCAATAATCACATTGAGGATGCTCTTAAATATCAGCAGCCCGACTCAGGCGGAATTGCGGGTTCTTATCCTGAGTTGACCTGTTTTGATAACCAGGATGAGGAAATAACGCATATCCTTAACTGGGTTATCGAACAGCACCAGCGGGGCATTCCGTGGTTTGATATTGCCATATTGTGCCCATCAACCTATAGCATTAAAGACGTGCTGGGACCACAACTGACGGCTCGCAATATCCCTTATCAAATGATTATTACCTCTGCCGATAAAAAAAACTGGTCGCCACAGCAAGAACGGCTGTGTGTTATGCCTCTGCCGAGCAGTAAAGGACTCGAATTTCAGTCAGTCGCTGTCATGGACGCAGCCAGATCCAAAAATGAAGAAGACTTGAGCAATGATATCAAAAGGCTTTACGTTGGCTTCACACGGGCTCGCTATAATCTGCTGATAACTATGAATGGAGAAAATGCACTCAGCGAGCATCTTCTCACTACCTATAAGCAGATAACACGATAGATGTAACGTAGGCATTCCCCCAAGCCGGATAATACACTGGTATTATCCGTTAACTTCCCATAAAAATCTTTTTTTCAGCAACCTGCCGCAGATTTTCCGAGCGGTGATTTCAAACAGCCATAGCACAGTTATTAGTACTCCTTTTTCTTACAACATGTAACCGGTCGCCTTAGTGGAAACAACAGGGAGCCACTTTAAGCTAAAATTTACAATCGACGGCCAGACACAACCGTCTTATCAGGGGAAGGCCTCTTGGTAACCTACCAATTTTAATATAATCTTTAATATCAACATATTAAGAACATCGGTGTATACAAATTCATTCCCCAATATTCTACAAACAAAAAAAAGACATAAAACCAAGTGACAATCCCTTATGCAGTACGGTAGCTTACTGCACACACTATTCTATACGAGTTTTGCTACCAAAACGGAGATCAAAATGAAAAGGAAACGGGATACTGGCGGAGTATTGTGTGTTTTTTTGATAGCTGTTTCATACAATGTTTTGGTTAATGTAAATATTCAGTCACATAGCGCCTACATAGCAGAGAATACAACAACTTTTATTAGTGTTAATCTCTACATCGATAACAAACAAGAGAAAAAGTGATGATTAAATTGCTTTCTGAGGTCGCAGAGGTTACTGGCGGGCACACATTCCGAACCAAAGCTGAGGCTGCATCAGGTCATGTAAGACTCCTGCAGATTAAGGACATACAAGAAGGTATTCTGACTGATTTTTCAGCGCTTCCTTTTGCGGATATTCAGCCAGAGAAACTGAAAATAAATCTTCAAACTAACGATATTCTTTTACCACTCAGAGGGGAAAGGATACCGGCTATGATGATTGTTAACCAACAGAGTACACTTGTAACAACGACAAACCAAATTGCTGTAATAAGAGTTAACAGCCTTTTAATTAATCCTGAATATCTGTATTATTTTTTTAATTCTCCAGAAGGAGATGAGAAAATTTCTGCTCTACAAGGTGGAGGATTAGTCGTGAATCTTAGTTTAAAAAAACTATTAACACTTGAAATACCCATACCATTGCGGCCTGTACAGGATGAGGTTATCGGCCTTCGTAAAATATGGAATGAACAAAAAAAAACGCTTGAGGATTTAATAGAAAATGGAACGACTCTATGCCATACTGCAATTAATAGATTAATCTACCGTGGCTAATATTATGCGCGAACATTATTTTTTAACAATGCTACAGTCACTCAGTTGTGATAGTATTGACAAATATACTCAAACGATGATTTGCCTTGAAACTACCGTACTGTGCCATTTACTTAACAATGCCAGCAGGCAACTTATCCATACAGATTTTACCAGCATCTTTTCAATTTATGAAAAAAAATAATAAACGATAATAGTTATATTAAGTTAAATCAAAAGGAGTTTAAACTAATATTCTCTAACATTACCCTCTATGATTTTTCACAAAGCCGTGATATCAAAAATTATATTTCAAGGATTACAGAAATTTGTAATGAATACATTAATACTTTATCTATCCATAGTATTCTAGACTTATTCACATCTCTCATTGAAGAGAACCGCCCCCCGACACAGAAACATTACACTCCACACGAAATTGTCACGTTCATGGGTAACATAATTCAGGCACAAAAAGGCGAGTCTTTTTTTGATCCTGCTTGTGGCTCTGGTGAGTTTATCTCAGAAATCATTAAAAACCAAGTTGCTATATCAGGTTCAGAATATGACGTAGACAGATTGAAAATTTCAAAAATGAAGATGCTGGTAAATGATCTATCTCCATCAAATATCAGCCCATCTTACTTTACTGAGGGGCATAATCTTAAAAAAAATTTTGACATTATTCTTTCAAACCCACCATTTTCTTTAAAAATTCCATTTGATATGGAAATGCACTTTTGTATGTATGGTAAGCCACCAACATCAAATGCTGATTTTGCTTTTTTACAGTATTGCATTTTTATGTTAAAAGATAATGGCCGGGCAGCGATTATCCTACCTGATGGCATTCTTTTCCGAGAAGGCAAGGAATACGAAATCAGAAAAAAAATAATTAAAAATAACCATATTTCCGCAATTATCTACCTACCAAAAGGTATGTTCAAAACTACTGCAATCGCAACAAATATTATAGTTTTTAAGAAAAAGCAAAAAACTAATGATATCTTAATGATAAATGTGAGGAAAAAAAAACAACCTGAATGTAAATTTATTATTAGAGTTAATTACCAAACGCAGCACTACTGAAATATCCAGACTCACTTCCCTAAACGAAATATCTGCTCATGATTACAATCTGTCAGCCTCGTTATACTTCAGGCCACAAGTAAAAAAAACTGATCTGAAGCAATTAATAATGAAACAAAAGGAGCTTGAAGAGAAATTACATTCATTACAATATGCTTTCCAGCACAAACTCACCTCGTTGAATTTATAATGTTATATGAATATTTTACCTACAGACACTATTAATCAATAGCCCACTGACGGTACTGAATCAGGAAGAAGATGAACATCGTTTTACAGGCAAGACCAATACCTGGCTCAATCAGGATTGCCAGGAATGAGACAGATGGTTTGCCAAGGATATTCTCCATATTCATGAACAAATATTCCACTTTTACCGCATGCTAAAATCATCTCGTTCTATCTGTTAAGTGATTCATCCCAAGGAATTTTGTACTTGTTATAGCAAACTATTGACACAGCAATCGTTAAGGGATGGACGTGAAGAATTATAAAGTGATTACCCCGCTTTTCCAACATACGAACATGACCCTGGCCATGATGAAAGCCGTCGCAAGATGCTCAGTTAAAGCGGTTCGAAATATGATCACCGCCATTCAGGAGCAGACCGGCCCCCCGCAGAACCCGGTTGACTGGTCCGAGCCGGATAAATGGATTAAAGAACGGCTCAGCGGTGAAGATGCCAGCATAGCCTGGCAAATCTGGAATATGGATAACTATATCCTGAACCCACGCCACAGCTATGGTTGCTACATGTTTATCAATAACCCTCTGTTCGATCTGATGCAAACTGCCGAGGACGGCGGCTGGTACCCCAGCGAACAGGGGCGACTACTTATGGATCACGATGAGGCCACGCTACACAAACTTGGTGATATCGAAGGCATGTTACATGCTACTGGCGTTACTGGCTGGCCGTAAACAGGCCAGACGTGCAGATCTGTTGCCGAAATGGCAGACTTCCTTGCACCAGCACTCTAAATTCGCCTCCCCTAGCTCGGTTAAAACTACGCTCTATGCCCGGCTTTATAATCTGGTCGAACGAAGACTGGTTGCCCGTAAAGGAATGAGCTACAAAATTACCGATGCAGTCCGAAAATGGCTCAACAAAGCGCTACCTGAACGTCGTACCGATCCGCGCAAAGAGCTGCTTGACGCCGTAAAACGCTATAACGAGCAGCCAAAAGAGGTGTTGCGCGAACAGCTCTCTACCATGAACCCGTACAAATTTGAACATCTGGTGGGCCAGTTGCTGGAAGCGATGGGTTATGAACAGGTGGAAGTCACAAAGCCTCTGGTGACAAAGGCGTGTATGTCATCGGTAAAGTGCAGGTCGGCATCACCACCATTACCGAAGTAGTGCAGGTGAAGCGGATGCAAAACACCATTACCCACCTCTATATTGACCAGCTACGCGGTGCACTACCCTACCACAAAGCCATTCGCGGTACGCTAATCACTACCGACAAGTTTGCCGCCAAATGCGCAGAGGCCGCACTGTTTCCAGGGGCCGCGCCCATTACATTGATCGACGGCGATCGCCTGTTGGAGTTGTTAATCGAAAATAACGTCGGGATCAGGCGCAGCAATGCGGTGGAACTGCTGGATGTGGATTTACAGCTGTTTGATGAGCTGGAAATCGACTAAAGGGCGAACTTCACCGCTTTTACCGTTACAATAGCCACCTTATTTTTCCTGATTGAGTTCATCATGGCCAAAGCACCAACGAAAAAAGCCAAAGCAAAGAAAGGTTTTGAAGACACATTATGGGATACCGCGAACCAGCTTCGCGGCAGCGTTGAATCCTCCGAGTACAAGCACGTGGTGCTGAGCCTCGTGTTCCTCAAATTTATTAGCGATAAGTTTGAAGCCCGTCGCAAACAGATGGAAGACGAAGGCCAGGGCGATTTCCTCGAAATGGAAGTCTTCTATCAGCAGGACAACATCTTCTACCTGCCGGAGGAAGCGCGCTGGTCGTTCATCAAGCAAAACGCTAAGCAGGACGATATCGCCGTACGCATTGATACCGCCCTCTCCACCATTGAGAAGCGCAACCCGTCGCTGAAAGGCGCGCTGCCGGACAACTACTTCAGCCGTCAGAATCTGGAAACCAAGAAGCTGGCGTCGCTTATCGACACCATCGATAACATCGAAACGCTGGCCCACGAAACTGACGTGGAAGCGCTGTCGAAAGAAGACCTTGTCGGTCGCGTGTACGAATACTTCCTCGGCAAGTTTGCCGCAACCGAAGGCAAAGGCGGGGGCGAGTTCTATACGCCGAAATGCGTGGTGACGCTGCTGACCGAAATGCTCGAACCGTTCCAGGGCAAAATTTATGACCCCTGCTGCGGCTCGGCGGGGATGTTTGTCCAGTCGGTGAAGTTTGTTGAAAGCCATCAGGGGAAAAGCCGCGATATCGCCCTGTACGGCCAGGAGCTGACGGCCACCACCTACAAGCTGGCGAAGATGAACCTTGCGATTCGCGGACTTTCCGCCAACCTTGGTGAGCGCCCGGCGGACACCTTCTTCAGCGACCAGCACCCGGACCTGAAAGCCGACTATATTCTGGCCAACCCGCCGTTTAACCTGAAAGACTGGCGTAACGACGCCGAGCTGACCAAAGACCCGCGCTTTGCTGGCTACCGCACGCCGCCGACCGGTAACGCCAACTACGGCTGGATTTTGCATATGCTTTCCAAGTTGTCGGCCAACGGCACCGCCGGTTTTGTGCTGGCGAACGGCTCGATGAGCTCCAACACCAGCGGCGAAGCCGAGATCCGCGCGCAGATGATCGAAAACGATCTGATCGACTGCATGATCGCCCTGCCCGGACAGCTGTTCTTCACCACCCAAATCCCGGTGTGCCTGTGGTTTATGACCAAATCGAAGGCAGCCGATCCGGCCAAAGGCTATCGTAACCGTCAGGGTGAGACGCTGTTTATTGATGCGCGTAACCTTGGTACCATGATCAACCGCACCACCAAAGAGCTGACGGCAGACGATATTGCCACCATCGCCGATACCTACCATGCCTGGCGCAGCACGCCGGAAGAGCTGGTCGAGCGCGTTAAGCGCGGCGACAGCCAGTTGGCGCAATATGAAGACCAGGCCGGATTCTGCAAGGTTGCGACCATTGCAGAGATCAAGGCGAACGACTCTGTGCTGACGCCGGGCCGTTATGTCGGTGCCGCCGAGCAGGAAGACGACGGCGTAGCGTTTGAAACCAAAATGCGCGAGTTGTCGCAGACGTTGTTTGCACAGATGAAGCAGGCGGAAGAACTGGATAACGCGATTCGTCAGAATCTGGAGGTGCTGGGTTATGGCATTTGAAAAGACAATCCCACTCAATGAATTTATCACTCTTCAAAGAGGTTTCGATTTACCTCAAGATAAAAGAGTTATGGGCGATATTCCAGTCGTAGCTTCAACGGGAGTTGTTGGTTACCACAATGAAGAGAAAGTTCTAGCTCCAGGTGTTGTTATCGGGCGAAGTGGTAGCATTGGTGGTGGTCAGTATATAACAACTAATTTTTGGCCTTTAAACACAACATTGTGGGTTAAGGATTTTAAGGGGCACCACCCTAGATTTGTTTATTATTTACTTAGAAGTATTGATTTTAGCCAATTTAATGTTGGCTCAGGTGTGCCCACATTAAATAGAAATCACCTTAGTGGAATACTCGTAGCGGATACCAGCTATAGTTATGAAAAAGAAGCTTCTGATATTATTGGCATTTTAGATGCCTAAATAAAATTAAATAAAGAGCTCAACTATACCCTGGAACAAATATCCCAAACCCTGTTCAAATCCTGGTTTGTGGATTTCGACCCGGTGATTGACAACGCGCTGGATGCGGGAAACCCAATCCCGGAAGCGCTGCAATCTCGCGCTGAACTGCGTCAAAAAATTCGCAATAGTGCAGATTTCAAACCACTTCCGGCGGATATTCGTGCACTGTTCCCGGCTGAATTTGAAGAAACAGAGTTAGGTTGGATGCCGAAAGGTTGGATAACAACATCTTTCAACGATTTGATAGAACTAATTGGTGGTGGCACACCTAAAACCTCTGTAGAAGAGTTCTGGAATGGAGATATTCCATGGTTCTCTGTCGTCGATGCACCTAGTGAATCCGACGTATACGTATTAACTACAGAGAAAAAAATTACCATTGAAGGACTCAACAATTCCTCCGCAAAGTTATTAAGAAAAGGAACAACAATAATCAGCGCCAGAGGAACTGTAGGGAAATGCGCTATGGTTGCTGTACCGATGGCAATGAATCAGTCATGCTATGGTGTTATCGGTAAAAATAATATTTCTGATGAATATATTTACTTCCAATTAAAAAATGCAGTCCAAACCCTTCAACAAATGGGACACGGCTCAGTTTTCAACACAATAACAAGAGATACATTCAAAAATATTAAAGTTCCTTTTTGCAATGAAGAATTAACAAATAGCTATTCTTTGCTTGTTAAAAATTATTTTTCAAAAATACTGAATAATAATTATCAAAATATTGCTTTAACAAACCTCCGCGACACCCTGCTCCCCAAACTCATCTCCGGCGAGCTGTCCCTGGAGGATCTACCAAACTTAGCCAAACAAACCGAACCCGCATAACCCATTTTGCCCCTGAAAAATCAGGGGCTTTCTGTTAAGGTTTTCTCTGTTACAGGAACCCTTACCAGAAAATCAGCCAGGGCCGGAGCGAGATATGCATCTCTCATTCAGTGAAGCGAAGTTAGAACAGGCGATAATTGAACTGTTACAGGATCAGGGCTATCAGCACCTGATCGGCGATAATGTGCCGCGTTCCAGCCTCGATCAGGTGATTATCGAAGACGATCTTCGTCACTACCTCGCCGCACGCTATCAGGCCGACGGCATCACCGAAGAGGAGATCCAGCGGCTGATCAAACAGTTCACCACCCTGCCCGCCTCCGATCTCTATGAAAGCAACAAAACCTTCTGCGCCTGGCTGGCCAACGGTTTCCTGTTTAAACACGACGATCGCCAGCAGAAAGATCTCTATATCGAACTGCTCGACACCCGGCATCTGCCCGCCGCGCTGCGTGAACTGTTCGATACCGAAGATGTGCCGCTGCAACAGGCCGCAGAAACGCCGGCAAGTTATCATCTTATCCAGCCGCTGAACCGGGTAAAAATCGTCAATCAGCTGACCATCACCGGCAAAGAAAACCAGCCGCGTATCCCGGATGCCATTCTGTATATCAACGGCCTGCCGTTAGTAGTGTTTGAATTTAAAAGTGCGGTGCGCGAGCAGGAAGCCAATATTGGCGATGCCTGGAAACAGCTCTGCACCCGCTATCGCCGCGATATTCCGCAGCTGTTTGTCTATAACGCGCTGTGCATTATCAGCGACGGCGTCAATAACCGCATGGGCAACCTGTTTGCGCCGTACGAGTATTTCTATTCCTGGCGCAAAGTCACCGGCAATGAAAACCGCGAGCAGAACGGCATCCCTTCCCTGCACTCGATGATTCAGGGGCTGTTTCACCCGGTCCGCCTGCTGGACGTGATCAAAAACTTTATCTGCTTCCCGGATAAAGCCAAACACGAAGTGAAAATCTGCTGCCGCTACCCGCAGTACTATGCGGCACGCAAGCTGTATTACAGCATCGAACGGGCGCGTAAACCTTTCGGCGACGGCAAGGGCGGCACCTACTTTGGCGCAACCGGCTGCGGCAAGAGCTACACCATGCAGTTCTTAACCCGCCTGCTGATGAAAAGCGTCGAATTCGCCAGCCCAACGATCGTGCTGATCACCGACCGCACCGATCTGGACGATCAGCTCTCAGCGCAGATGTGCAATGCCAAAAACTATATCGGCGACGACACCGTGGTGCCCGTCACCAGCCGCGACGATCTGCGGGAGAAGCTGGCCGGTCGCAACAGCGGCGGCGTCTTCCTGACCACCATCCATAAATTTACCGAAGATACCGAACTGCTCTCCGAGCGCAGCAATATCATCTGTATTTCCGATGAAGCGCACCGCAGCCAGGTCAACCTCGATCAGAAAGTGATCGTCGATAAAGAGAGCGGCAGGGTGCGTAAAACCTACGGTTTCGCCAAATATCTGCACGACTCGCTGCCGCTGGCCACCTACGTTGGTTTTACCGGCACCCCTATCGACGCCACGATGGACGTCTTTGGCGTTATCGTGGACAGCTACACCATGACTGAATCCGTGCAGGATGAGATCACCGTGCGCATCGTCTACGAAGGCCGCGCCGCGAAGGTCATCCTCGATGCCGGTAAGCTGGAAGAGGTGGAAAAGTATTACGAAGAGTGCGCCAATGCGGGCACCAACGAGTGGCAAATCGACGAGAGCAAAAAAGCCAGCGCCACCATGAACGCCATTCTTGGCGATGAAGACCGCCTGAAAGCGCTGGCGGAAGACTTTGCGAAACACTATGAAAAACGTGTCGCCGAAGGCTCAACGGTGAAAGGCAAAGCGATGTTTGTCTGCGCCAGCCGCGAGATTGCCTGGGATTTCTATCGTCAGTTGAAAGACTTTCGTCCCGCGTGGTTTGAAGTTAAGCAGGCCCCGGAGGGGGTTGAGCTGACCGGGCAGGAGGAGAAAGAGCTGCCGCCGTCCGAAATGGTCAAGATGGTGATGACACGCGGTAAAGACGATGACGCGAAACTGTACGATTTGCTGGGCAGTAAAGAGTACCGCAAAGAGCTGGATAAACAGTTCAAAAACGCGAAGTCGAATTTCAAAATCGCCATCGTGGTGGACATGTGGCTGACCGGTTTTGACGTGCCGGAGCTGGACACCATTTATATCGATAAGCCGCTGCAAAAGCATAACCTGATCCAGACCATCTCCCGCGTTAACCGCAAGATGGAAGGCAAAAGCAAAGGGCTGGTCGTCGACTATATCGGCATTAAGCGCCAGATGAACCAGGCGCTGGCGATGTATTCGCGCATTGACGCCACCAACTTTGAAGATATTCAGCAGTCAGTCATTGAGGTGAAAAATCATCTCGATCTGCTGGCGCAGGTGTTCCATGAATTCGACAGCCGCCCTTATTTCAGCGGCGAGCCGCAGGCGCAGCTTGCCTGCCTGAACTTCGCGGCAGAATTTGTCATGCGCACCCAGAAGCTGGAACGCCGCTTTATGGGGCTGGTGAAGCGGCTGAAAGCGGCCTATGACGTCTGCTGCGGCAGCGAGGCGCTGTCGCAGGCCGAGCGCGACCATATCCATTTTTACATTGCCGTGCGCTCTATCGTCTTCAAGCTGACCAAAGGCGACGCGCCGGACCTCACACAGATGAACGCTCGCGTGCGCGAGATGATCGCCGAAGCGCTGAAAGCCGACGGCGTGGAAGAGCTATTTTTCCTCGGTGACAAGAAAGCGGAGTCGATCGATATTTTCGACGATGATTATCTGGCGCGCATTAATAAGATCAAACTGCCGGCCACCAAAATTCAGCTGCTGCAAAAGCTGCTGGAAAAAGCCATCAGCGACTTTAAACAGATCAACCAGCTTCAGGGGATCAATTTCACCCGTCGTTTCCAGTCCATTATGGATAAATATAACGAGCGCCGGGAAGATGACGTCCTCAACGGTGAAGAGTTTGATAACTTCAGCCAGGAGATGACCGATATTATCTACGATATTAAAACCGAGATGGGCACCTATGCCGAGATGGGGATTGATATCGAAGAGAAAGCCTTTTACGACATTCTGGCGCATATGCGTGATAAGTATCAGTTTACCTATGAGGACGACAAGATGCTGGCGCTGGCAAAAGAGATGAAGGCGGTGGTCGATAACACCTCGAAGTATCCGGACTGGAGCAAGCGTGATGATATTAAGGCGAAGCTGAAGGTGGAGCTAATCCTGCTGCTGCACAAGCACAAGTTCCCGCCGGTGGCGAATGATGATGTGTATATGGGCGTGCTGTCGCAGGCGGAGAATTTTAAGCAGCACCATAGTCATACGCTGCATTAATTTTAGCGTCGGATGGCGCTAACGCTTATCCGACCTACGGCCCGCTGCCCGGTAACCACCTGCTGTCGGGCTTATAACATATCTCGCCTCCAAAAGCCCGATTTCCGCTTTTATCTCTTTTCACATAACGTATGATAGTGCGCAGAAAATTCAGGAGGGATCCATGAGCGATATCCAGCTTTTCCGCCTCGGTGGCGGGAAAGTACAAGAACTGCCGGGCAAAGCCGCAGCCATTGAAAAAGATCTGCAAATGCTGATCGAATCCCATATGGAAACGTTCCTTGGCGTCCGCTTTCTCGAGACCGAATACCACACGGGTAAAACCCATCGTGGGCGAATTGATTCCCTCGGCCTCGATGAAAATAACTGCCCGGTGATTATTGAATATAAGCGCCACAGCAATGAAAACGTCATTAACCAGGGGCTGTTTTATCTCGACTGGCTGCTCGATCATAAAGCGGAATTTCAGTTGCTGGTGATGGAAAAAATAAGTAAAACCGCGGCCAAAGCCATTGACTGGTCCGGCACACGGTTAATCTGTATTGCCGCCGATTTTAATAAATACGACGAACATGCCGTTCAGCAAATCAACCGCAATATCAACCTGATCCGCTACAAGCTTTTTGCCGACGACCTGTTAATGCTGGAACTGGTTAACGCCGTGGTCGAAAATAGCCCTCAGTACATCATCGCGAACGGTTCCGTCAGCAGCGGTAAACGCCATACCCGCACGCAGCGCGAACAGCTCTCTTCAGCCTCTCCCGCGCTGCTTTCATTATATGAACAGCTAAAAAGTTATGTGCTCTCACTCAGTGATGAGGTTCAGTTTAAAGAGCTTAAGCTCTATGACGCCTTCCGCCTCATTCGCAACTTTCTGTGCGTAGCCGTTTATCCCGTGACCGACCCACACCTACGCCTGTGGCTGAAAATCAATCCACAGCATATCCAGCTTGAAGAAGGATTTAGCCGGGACGTCACAAACATTGGCCACTGGGGAACCGGCGACGTCGAATTGATTGTGCGTAACGAACACGATCTGGATAAAGCCAAACTGCTGATCGAGAAAGCCTGGCAGGAAAATTAGCGTTCCAGGATACCCGCCTACTGGAGAGGTTAAGATAAGATTATCCAGCCTTTCCAGTTTTACTGGCTCTTATCTGTTATTCCACATCCTTCTTTTCCAACCCAATATCCCTTAACTGCTCATCACTCATTCGTCGCAGCGCCTGACAGGCCCGCTTACGCAGCCACCACCTTTTTAGCGCCCGTCTGAGCTGCACAAAGCCAATAAATGGTTGCCTGGGGCGGTTCTCGTAAAATTCCATACCAGCCTCCGCATAGAACAGAAAATGCGGGCATCATGAATGTCTGTACAAACAATACCGGGATAAAAAGCACGGTTAGTGCAACGTGGATAAATAAGGAGGGCAATTGAGGGGGTTTTGTTCGCTTATTTCGTTCTGATTTAAGATCTGCGTCCTTCGCTGCAAAAAGCCAGGCCCCTCCCGATTTCAGAGGGGCAACAGGGATTAGCGGCGCACCACTACCAGCTTCTGGTTCACAAACTCCTTAATCCCCAGATCCGATAGCTCGCGTCCGAAGCCCGAACGCTTAACGCCGCCGAACGGCAGCTCCGCTGCGGTGTCGGTCAGCCAGTTGATATAAACCATCCCGGTTTCAATCCGGGAGGCCATGCGTTTAGCGCGTTCGATATTCTGACTAAACACTGCGCCGCCCAGGCCGTAGTGGGAATCGTTGGCGAGTTTTACCGCCTCATCATCGTCTTTCACCACATACATCTGCGCCACCGGGCCGAAGAACTCTTCAAAGTACGCCGGGTTGTCACGCGTAATATTGGTCAGAATGGTCGGCTCAAAGAAGTTGCCTTTGCTTTCCAGCGGCGTGCCGCCAACGTGCAGCGTCGCGCCATTTTTCACCGCTTCCTCGACCTGTCTGGTCAGTGTATCCAGAGCATCTTTCGACGACAGCGGCCCCAGTTCGGTAGAAGCGTCCATCTGATCCCCCACCTTCACCTTCCTGAACGCCTCGGTGAACTGGCTGAGGAATTGATCGGCGATTTTCTCATGCAGGATAAAGCGCTTCGCCGCCGTACATACCTGCCCCGCATTAGTGAGCCGTGCCTGCACGCCAATTTTCACCGCTTTCTCAAGATCGGCATCGTCCAGCACGACGAACACATCGTTCCCGCCCAGTTCCAGCGTCGATTTTTTAATGTGCTTCGCCGCCTGTGCCGCCACGGCGCTCCCCGCTTTTTCAGAGCCGGTCAGCGCCGCGCCCTGCACGCGCGGGTCGGCGATGATGTTCGCCACCTGATCGGAGGAAATAAACAGGTTGGTCCATGCGCCTTCCGGCGCGCCGGCTTCACGCACCAGATGGGCAAATGTCTCGGCGCAGTGCGGTACGATGCTGGCATGTTTCGCCAGCACCGGGTTACCAGCGGCCAGGTTCGGCGCCAGCACACGCATCAACTGATAGTACGGGAAGTTCCACGGCTCAACAGCCATGATGACGCCAATCGGATGATGTTCTACCCACGCGTCGCCAAACTCGGTTTTATAGGGCACCGGGGCAAGAAACTGCTTCGCGTTATCCGCATAATAGCGAGCGATCTGCGCACACAGTTTGACTTCGCCACGGCTCTGCTCGATGAGCTTGCCCATCTCCTGGCTGGCGATTTTTGCCAGTTCTTCAACACGGCTGTCGATCAAGTCAGCCAGCTTATGCAGTACCGGCAGACGTTGGTCAATCTCTCCCTTGGACCAGTCGGAGTGATAGAGCGCGTCAGCTTTTTGCAGCGCGGTTTCAATATCCGCGCCCGTGTGCGGGGGATACTCTTTAATGAGCTGATTATTGGCAGGATTCACTGTCTGGTAAGCCATATCACATGTCTCCTTGTTATCGTCATTAAGGCAGCCGTAAATGCCGCTCAGAACAATAAGGGTAGTAGAGATGGCTGGCGCTATCGGTAAAGTTCGGTATATTCGTGCGGTTATCAACGATAATTATAGAGAGCGTTGCCCGGTGGGCACCGGGCCTGCAACATTCAGACTGGAACCGTGTTAGTGACTAACATCCTGAAGCTCTTCAGCCGTAAGGCCGGTGAACCGCTGGACAGTCTCGCGGTCAAGTCCGTCCGCCAGCATCTGTCTGGCGATACGCAATGCGGCAACATGCTGACCTTTTTCCAGCCCTTTTTCTAATCCTTCCTCCAGACCGACCTGTCTTCCTTGCCGTTCCCCTTTTCTGCGATCCGCTGCGCGGATCCTCTCTATCAGCGTCATCAGTCTCTCCTTAGTGTGCGGGACATGCCCTACCACATCACGAATAAACGTGGTGAAACGAGGCGTATGTCCGTGCTGAATCATAAGATAATTAAACAGCGCTTTAAGCTGCCTGTCATTAGCGCAACCAGTAACTAACAGCGAAGCAATCCGTTCAACCAGTCCCAGCAGGTCCCGCTGGCGGATATGTTTTTGGATGAGCTCCAGCAGCGCAATGCGGCGGTGCTGCATAATGTCATCATCCGATACCACCGTAATATCGACCAGCGGAAAGGCAGCGGCATAGAGTCTTCTTGCCACTTCCGGGTTCGCAAACTCATCCAGCCAGCACAGCGAAAAAGGATACGGGCTATCAACACCGTGATAAAACAGCATCGGCACCACCAGCGGAAGATGCTTATGCCCCGCATCCAGATGCTGTTGCATTGCCGCCATCGCATACCGCATCAGCCGAAACGCCATATGCGCATCCGGCGTGCTCTGATGTTCAATCACGACATAGATATAACCGTCGCCCTCGCGCGTTTTCAGCGACCAAAGCACATCGGAATAATAGGCTCGCAGATTTTTTTAATAAAACTGCCGGGCTCCAGCTTTAGCGTCCGCAGGTCGCAAAGCTGGCGTAACGACACCGGCAGATGAATCTCCATAAAATCGCGGGCGGTTTCCGGGTGGCGCAAAAAGGTTTTAAACACCGCATCATGCGGTGTTGAGGTCGTCGATTTTTTCATGGCGCTCCGTCACCCCAAACCAGGATGCTGCGACTCTACCTCCTGAAAATTCCTTTCTCATCCGTACCTTTTCAGCATTGCGAGGCGCGACGGAAGATAAATCCTGTTATCTGTAATGCACATGCATTTTCGGAACTGAACACGCAAAATGCCAGTCTGCGCGCCCTGCCTTTATCTTTATTAACCAGACAAACTCTTTTGATTAACATCAAAATTTAATTACACTTAATGTGTATATTTTCCGTGCAACGTAAATTTCCCGAGGTGTGATGTGCTGATTGTTATCTGTAATCGCCACACGTTCTGACGAGATTCAGAACGCGTCTCTTCCTGTCTGTGTTTTCACCGGCAGCGTTTTTGATTACATGAAATTCAGTACATCCGCAGCCGCTGTTTCCATCGCCTGCCTGACGTCACGATGACGGTATTGAGTTTCGCTATCCCATCATGGGGTTCTCCGACATGGAGCGCATTTTTTATGCAACGGATTATTCAGTTTTTCTCCCAACGCGCCACAACGTTATTTTTCCCGATGGCGCTGATTTTGTACGATTTTGCCGCCTATCTGACGACGGATCTGATTCAGCCTGGCATCATTAACGTCGTGCGCGATTTTAATGCTGACGTCAGTCTTGCGCCGGCCTCGGTCAGTCTCTATCTGGCGGGAGGAATGGCGTTGCAATGGCTTCTGGGGCCGCTATCCGACAGGATTGGCCGCCGGCCAGTGCTGATTGCAGGCGCATTAATTTTTACTCTCGCCTGCGCGGCAACGCTGTTGACGACCTCAATGACGCAGTTTCTGGTTGCCCGTTTTGTGCAGGGCACCAGCATTTGCTTTATCGCAACGGTCGGCTACGTCACGGTACAGGAGGCCTTCGGTCAAACCAAAGCCATTAAGCTGATGGCGATTATTACCTCCATTGTGCTGGTCGCTCCGGTTATCGGCCCGCTCTCCGGCGCCGCGCTGATGCACTTCGTTCACTGGAAGGTACTGTTCGGTATTATTGCGGTGATGGGACTGTTGGCATTGTGCGGCCTGCTGCTGGCGATGCCAGAAACGGTGCAACGCGGCGCGGTGCCGTTCAGCGCGGTGAGCGTACTGCGCGATTTTCGTAATGTGTTTCGCAACCCGATTTTTCTCACCGGGGCGGCGACGCTGTCGTTGAGCTACATCCCGATGATGAGCTGGGTGGCGGTGTCGCCGGTGATCCTGATCGATGCCGGCGGGATGAGTACTTCGCAATTCGCCTGGGCGCAGGTGCCCGTATTCGGCGCGGTGATCGTGGCCAATATGATCGTTGTGCGCCTGGTGAAAGATCCGACCCGACCGCGTTTTATCTGGCGCGCCGTACCAATCCAGTTAAGCGGGCTGGCGACATTGCTCCTCGGTAATCTTCTTCTGCCGCACGTCTGGCTTTGGTCTGTGCTGGGCACCAGCCTGTACGCGTTCGGCATTGGCATGATTTTCCCGACGCTGTTTCGCTTCACGCTTTTTTCCAACAACTTGCCAAAAGGGACAGTTTCAGCCTCGCTGAACATGGTGATTCTGACGGTGATGGCGGTGTCGGTCGAAGTTGGCCGCTGGCTGTGGTTTCACGGCGGGAGACTGCCGTTTCACCTGCTGGCAGCGGTGGCCGGGGTGATTGTGGTCTTCACTCTGGCGACACTATTACAGCGCGTGCGCCAGCATGAGGCGGCAGAACTGGCCGCTGAGAAGTAAACACTCTGCCGGATAGAGGCTTATCCGGCACAGGATAATCTGATGTTTTTTGCACGTTCCTGCCGTCTGGCTCTATCCTTAACCCTATGAATAAAATCGCCGAACTCAAACGCGCCAAACGCCTGGCGCTCTCACTGTTGCTGATAGCCGCCGCGACGTTTGTAACCACGCTTTTCCTACCGCCCAGTTTTTGGGTGCTGGGCGTAAAAGCTATTGCCGAAGCGGCGATGGTTGGCGCGCTGGCGGACTGGTTTGCCGTGGTGGCGCTGTTTCGCCGCATTCCCATTCCGTTTATTTCACGACATACGGCGATTATTCCCCGTAACAAAGACCGAATCGGCGAAAATCTTGGGCAATTTGTACAGGAGAAGTTCCTTGATACGCAGTCGCTGATCGCGCTAATCCGCCGCCATGAACCCGCGCTGCTTATCGGAAACTGGTTCAGCCAGCCGGACAACGCCAGCCGGGTCGGGCAGCATCTGCTGCAAATTATGAGCGGCTTTCTGGAACTAACCGATGACGCCCGTATTCAGCGGCTGCTCAAGCGAGCGGTACATAAGGCGATTGATAAAGTGGATCTTTCCGGCACCAGCGCCCTGATGCTGGAAAGCATGACCAAAAACGATCGTCACCAGGTGTTACTCGATACGCTGATCGCCCAGCTTATCGCCCTGTTACAGCGTGACAGCTCCCGAACATTTATCGCCAGACAGATCATACGCTGGCTGGAAACCGAACATCCGTTAAAAGCGAAGATTCTGCCGACTGAATGGCTGGGAGAACACAGCGCTGAACTGGTCTCCGACGCGGTAAATTCTCTGCTGGATGATATCAGTCACGACCGCGCGCATCAGATTCGTCATGCCTTCGATCGTGCGACGTATAAGCTGATCGATAAACTTAAACATGATCCGGAAATGGCTGCCCGGGCAGAAAACATTAAAAGTTACCTGAAGGAAGATGAGGCGTTTAACCGTTATCTCGGCGAAATCTGGGCGGATCTACGCCAGTGGTTAAAAACAGATATCAACGCCGAAGACTCAAAGGTGAAGCAGCGCATCGCTCATGCCGGACAATGGTTTGGCGAGACGCTGATCGCCGACGACGCATTACGCGCCTCGCTTAACGGTCATCTGGAACAGGCCGCGCACCGCGTCGCGCCGGAATTCGCCGCCTTCCTGACGCGCCACATCAGCGATACCGTAAAAGGCTGGGATGCGCGCGATATGTCGCAGCAGATTGAGCTTAATATCGGTAAAGATTTGCAGTTTATCCGCGTGAACGGCACGCTGGTCGGCGGCGCTATTGGTCTGGTGTTATATTTACTGTCGCAAATACCGGCACTGCTCAGTATCTAAGAAGGGGAAGGCGCAATTCTCGTTCAGATTAACTGCCAAACCCCGCACGTGGGAGGCATTAATTTAATGCCATTTCCCACCGATGCCCCTCTTCTCAATCCGTTATTCGCCTGCGCTTCACTTTCTTTTCTTGCAAATTTGAAACATTAATTTTACTTTTTATTATCATTTACAACAACAATCCGGCACTCCTGCCTTACTTTAGCAAAGAGAAAAACCATGGTTCATGCTCAGAGCGCTTCACCTCGCCATCCCATTTTTACGGCGCTTTTCGGTATGATGGTATTGACGCTGGGGATGGGAGTTGGCCGCTTTCTGTATACGCCCATGCTGCCGGTAATGCTGGCGGAAAAGCAGCTAACGTTTAATCAGCTCTCCTGGATTGCCAGCGCCAATTATGCAGGGTACCTGGCGGGAAGCTTACTGTTTTCCTTTGGCCTTTTTCATCTCCCCTCTCGTCTACGCCCCATGCTGCTGGCTTCGGCGGTCGCCACCGGTATTCTTATTCTGTCTATGGCGATATTTACTCAGCCCGCGGTCGTCATGTTGGTGCGCTTCCTGGCAGGCGTCGCGAGTGCGGGAATGATGATTTTTGGATCAATGATTGTGTTGCATCATACCCGCCATCCGTTTGTGATCGCCGCGCTCTTTTCCGGCGTCGGGGCCGGGATTGCACTGGGTAACGAATATGTCATTGGCGGTTTACATTATGCGCTTTCGGCCCATTCGCTATGGCTGGGGGCCGGGGCGCTCGCCGGTATATTGCTATTAATCGTGGCAATGTTGATTCCCCCCCGCGCTCATGCGCTGCCGCCTGCGCCTTTAGCAAGAATCGAAAATCAGCCTATGCCCTGGTGGCAACTGGCGCTGTTGTACGGTTTCGCCGGATTCGGCTACATCATTGTCGCTACCTATTTGCCGCTGATGGCGAAAAGCGCGGGCTCTCCGCTACTCACGGCGCACCTTTGGTCGTTGGTCGGCCTGGCGATCATTCCCGGCTGCTTCGGCTGGCTGTGGGCGGCAAAACATTGGGGTGTCCTGCCATGCCTGACCGCGAACCTGTTGATCCAGAGCGCCTGCGTGCTGCTGTCTCTCGCCAGCGACTCGTTGTTGCTGTTAATACTGAGCAGTATTGGTTTTGGCGCCACGTTTATGGGCACAACCTCGCTGGTGATGCCGCTAGCCCGACAGCTCAGCGCGCCGGGCAATATTAATTTATTAGGCCTGGTGACGCTAACGTATGGTATTGGGCAAATTCTCGGTCCGCTCGCCGCCAGTCTGTCAGGCAATGGCGCGTCGGCAATTATCAACGCCACGCTTTGCGGCGCCGCGGCGCTCTTTTTTGCCGCGCTGATCAGCGCCGCGCAGCAGATAAAACAAAAACGGTTTGTGATACGTGAATAAGCGGTAGAGTAAACCCGCGCTATCTGCACCGGGTTGTATCTTTAATGCTATTCGCGGCGCAATGCGGATCTGTTTTTAATAGCACATCCTCAACACGTTATTTCAAGGTAAAGATGCCACTAAAAACTATACTTATTCTATGGTTTTTAGTGTTATCAATCTGTCTATTATTTTATATACCCTTCCTACTTCAAGTGGCTTCTGTGTTGGCTACGGATTACCCGGCCCATCCATGGGCCTCGCCCTGACGGGCCGTTGCTCACCCCAGTTACATCGTTATCTATGCTCCCGGGGACTCACTCCCTTGCAGCCTTTAAGCAACTCGAATTATTTTGGGTATATATTCCATTATGATGATTATCGCTGCCTCTCAAATCATCACAATTATAAATAAATCACATCATGAAATTAATTCGATTATTCGTTTTTTATTACCTGCCCGTAGGATTCTTAGGGCGCAAGCTGACCTATCAGCGGCTACTGACCTGACCGTGACAATTCCTCTTAAGGCGTGAAAAATTACAGTAAAAAAGTAAAATTTAGGTTAAAAAATCCTATTTTTTAACAACGATAATTAAGTGGCGTGAAATTGACTAACGTCAAATTTATTTCTCCTTTTTTCCTGCTCCCAGCTCCGGCCTGCGTCAACACCTGTTTCTTTGCTTTTTTACCTCGCGTTATACCGTCCACGGTTCCCCGCGCCCCCGGCAGTAGCGAGGATGGTGATTTTTCGCGCTGCTATGCAAGAAACGCATAGCACGATACATACTTGCATTTTGTCCTTACCCTTATGGCTGATAAGGTCTTTCTGTTTCGGGCTTTTTGGCCTGTGGCTACAACCAACACATCATCAAAAAAATTCGGGGATCGCTATGGCGCAACAAGTGGACGGGGCGGCCATGCCGCTTGATACAGAAAAGGTCGGGATAAAGGGATACCTGGCGTTTTTTCTCACCATTATTTTCTTTTCCGGCGTATTTTCCGGAAGCGAAGGCTGGTGGCGCGTTTTTGATTTTACCGTACTCAACGGGTCATTCGGTCATGTGACCGGTACGCAGACCTTTCGCGGCGCGGGCGGAACGGGCGCGAAAGATGGCTTCCTTTTTGCGCTGGAGCTGGCGCCGTCGGTTATCCTTTCTCTGGGTATCATCGCGATTACGGATGGGCTTGGCGGTCTGCGGGCGGCACAGCAATTGATGACGCCCATCCTGAAACCATTGCTTGGCATTCCCGGCATTTGCTCACTGGCGCTGATCGCCAACCTGCAAAATACCGACGCCGCGGCGGGTATGACTAAAGAGCTGGCGCAGGAAGGTGAAATCACCGAACGCGATAAAGTGATTTTTGCCGCCTGGCAGACCAGCGGCAGCGCTATTATCACCAACTATTTCTCCTCCGGCGTTGCGGTATTCGCCTTTCTGGGGACGTCAGTCATCATTCCGCTGGTGGTCATTCTGCTATTCAAATTTATCGGCGCAAACCTTTTGCGCGTCTGGATTAACATCGAAGAACGCCGTCACCCTGCGCAAGGAGCCCAATCATGACGACTCAGGTACGTAAGAATGTCATGGATATGTTTATCGATGGCGCACGCCGCGGTTTTACCATCGCCACGACCAACCTGTTACCCAATGTGGTCATGGCATTTGTCATTATTCAGGCGCTGAAAATTACCGGTCTGCTCGACTGGGTAGGCCATATCTGCCAGCCCGTGATGGCGTTGTGGGGGCTTCCCGGCGAAGCGGCTACGGTGCTTCTGGCTTCGCTGATGAGTATGGGCGGCGCCGTTGGCGTGGCGGCCAGTCTGGCTACCGCCGGCGCGCTAAGCGGCCACGATGTTACCGTACTACTGCCAGCCATTTACCTGATGGGAAACCCGGTACAGAATGTCGGCCGCTGTCTCGGTACTGCCGAAGTCAACGCCAAATATTACCCGCATATTATCGCAGTCTGCGCCATCAATGCGCTGCTGTCGATCTGGGTCATGCAGCTTATTGTTTAATAAGGAGTTATCATGCCTGATTTATCCGCCGCGGAGTTTACCTTATTACAGGGTGCGCACCTGTTTGCGCCAGAAGACCGGGGCATCTGCGATGTTCTACTCGCGAATGGCAAAATTATTGCCGTCGGCGCTGACATCCCCGGCGATATCGTACCGGACTGTGCGGTGATTAATCTTAGCGGTCGTATGCTGTGCCCGGGCTTTATCGACCAACACGTTCATCTGATCGGCGGCGGCGGCGAAGCGGGGCCGACGACGCGGACGCCGGAAGTCTCCCTGAGCCGCCTGACGGAAGCCGGGATAACAACGGTCGTCGGCCTGCTTGGCACCGACTCCGTCAGCCGTCATCCCGCGTCGCTGTTAGCCAAAACGCGAGCGCTAAATGAGGAGGGGATCACCGCCTGGATGCTCACGGGCGCTTATCACGTTCCGTCGCCGACCATTACTGGCTCGGTAGAAAAAGACGTCGCGCTGATCGACCGCGTCATTGGCGTGAAATGCGCAGTCTCCGACCACCGTTCCGCCGCGCCCAGCGGGAATCAACTCGCCAGCATGGCCGCTGAATCACGCGTTGGCGGCCTGCTGGGCGGCAAACCCGGTGTCAGCGTTTTTCATATGGGCAGCAGCAAAAAAGGGTTACAGCCGCTGTATGACATCCTGGAAAACAGCGACGTGCCAATCGGTAAACTGCTGCCTACCCACGTCAACCGTAGCGAATCGCTTTTCGAGCAGGCGCTGGCGTTTGCGCTTAAAGGCGGCGTAATCGACATGACCACCAGTATCCCGGATCCCGTCGCGCCGGCGGAGGGCATTGCCAGAGCGGTAAAAGCCGGCGTCCCGCTTTCCCGGGTGACGCTCAGTTCAGACGGCAACGGCAGCCAGCCGCTATTTGACGCTGCCGGAAATCTGACGGGCATCGGCGTCGCGGGCTTCGAAAGTTTGCTGGAGACGTTGCAGACGCTGGTTAACCACTACGGATTCAGCCTGACCGATGCTCTGCGTCCGCTGACGACCAGCGTAGCCGCCTTCCTCAGTCTGGACGGCAAAGGCGAAATCCGTCCCGGTAACGATGCGGATCTGCTTGTCTTTAGCGCAGATTTACGCATTGAGCAGGTGTATGCGCGCGGCAAACGCATGGTCAATGAGGGGAAAGCCTGCGTAAAAGGTACCTTTGAACCGGCGTAATTCCCGCTAGTTTCAGGCTGCCCCATCACGGCATTCTGAAAGAGGACGGGATAAGCGGTTGTCAGCCGCCCGAATGGACGTAGAATGCCCCTTCGGGCGACTGACAGGATAACGGTAAATGGATGTAACTGGAGCAGGTTTGCACAATATTGAGACAAAATGGCTATATGGTTTTCTGACGCTGGAAAAGTGCCGCAATTTCTCTCAGGCCGCCATTATCCGCAACGTATCGCAACCCGCTTTTAGCCGGCGGATTCGCGCCCTGGAACATGCCGTGGGCGTTGAACTGTTTAACCGCCAGGTCTCGCCGCTACAGCTTTCCGAACAGGGTAAAATCTTTCACTCTCAGGTTCGCCACCTGTTACAGCAGCTGGAAAGCAATCTGACCGAACTGCGCGGCGGCAGCGATTATACGCTGCGTAAAATCAAGATTGCCGCCGCCCACTCGCTCTCCCTCGGCCTGTTGCCGACCATCGTTAAGCAGATGCCGACGCAGTTTACCTACGCCGTTGAGGCGATAGATGTCGACCAGGCGGTGGATATGTTACGTGAGGGGCAAAGCGATTTTATCTTTTCCTATCACGATGAAAACCTGCAACAAGCGCCGTTTGATAATATCCGCCTGTTTGAGTCGAGACTGTTTCCGGTTTGCGCCAACAATGGCCGGGGCGAGCCGCGCTATACGCTTGAGCAGCCGCACTTTCCCCTGCTTAATTACAGTCAGAACTCCTATATGGGCCGGCTGATAAATCGTACTCTGACTCGCCATGCTGAACTGAGTTTCAGTACATTTTTCGTCTCTTCGATGAGTGAATTGTTAAAACAGGTTGCGATGGACGGCTGCGGAATCGCCTGGTTGCCCGAGTATGCTATCCGTCAGGAGATTACCGACGGACGCCTGATAGTGCTTGATGCCGACGAACTGGTTATTCCGATTCAGGCTTATGCTTATCGCATGAATACCCGCATGAGTCAGGTAGCCGAAACATTTTGGCGCGACCTGCGTGGGCTTCAGGCCGCGCTGTAAACACCTCAGGCGGTAAGGCGTTGTTCCCCGGTCAAAGAGGCGCGGGTGTCTGGCCAGGACTCATACCAACGAATCGCCGCGCGCACCAGCGACGCTGTGGAATCAATCATCGGGCACGCTATCGCGCGTTCATGTCCGGCCACAATAAGCGGAATTTCGGTACACCCCATAATAATTGCCTGAGCGCCACGGGCAATAAGGCTATCGATTTGCGGCAGCAGCAGCGCTTGCGCCGCAGTTTTATCGCCACGTTTAAGCGTATAAATAGCCTGCATTACCAACGCCTGTCCCGCTTCTTCTGGCTGAATTAACGTCAGCCCCCGCGCCAGAGCTTTCTTTTGATATAACCCGGTCGCCAGCGTCGCATTGGTCGCCAGCAGACCAACGTGCCGCGCCGATGGCGGAATATCCCCCAGGGTGGCGTCCAGGATGCTGATCATTCGCGCTTTCGCGACGTTCTGTAAATCATCAAACCAATAATGCGCAGTGTTGCATGGGATAACGATACACTCCGCCCCGGCGTCTTCCAGCATATGCAGATAACGCTCCAGATAACGGTATGGCGAAGGCCCGCCGGATAACAGACATGCTGTACGATCGGGAATATCAGGGATAGAGCTGACAATGAGCGGGATGTGTTGTTGATCACAACTGGCATGTCGCAATTCAACAAATTTTTCCAACATATCCGCCGTTGCCGCAGGTCCCATCCCCCCCAGTATCCCAATGGTGTGTTTCATCGCTTTTCCCGCTTATTTACGTCAAGGTCAGAAACACACTATCAACTTGATGTGTATATAAAAAATGCCGTTTTATTAGCGGCTATGCGTAAAAATCATAACGGGTGTAAGGGCCATGCGTTATCGCCTTTTTAGGCAATCGATTGGTTACATGAGCGCTCATCGACCTTCGCAAGCCGCTAAATGCCATTTCGCTATACAGCATCGCCCACTGCGAGTCCGCAAGCTTGTTTTGTCCTCATCGCCACAGCGCCTGTCGGTGAAGAGGCCGCCGTGTTTTGCTTTTCGACGCTAATGCGGGAATATCCCAGCGAATATGGCTATAAACCAAATCCACGGTCTCCGTGGCGCTGCCTTCGGCGTCGCCATGATTGCTCATGCGTGAAATTCGCACATTGGTGAGCGTATAAATAATAAATGGCAGCATTGCGCCCTTATCACGACGGCATAATGTCAGCACGCCTTCTTTCACCGTTTTCCCGTTACAATAGTGCTCATAGAGGCCTAGTGTAGCAAGATCGACTGGCTTTGTCAGCGTCAACCCTCCAATATATGTCCCTCTCGCTTCGCCGGACTCCCGTTTTGTCGGGTTGTGGTTGTAAGCAATAAGTTTTATTTGGTTTTCAAAACCTTTGATCCGGCTTTCGCCTTCAATACCGTCCAGTTTTAAATAGATGGCGTCCATCCCCCCTCCGTGATTATCATGCGGCAAAGCAGGCTGACAAGGACGGAACGCCAACAATGAAAGAACGTTCCATTTTCCAGCCATTTCGTTGGTGTCTCTGTATACCAGATTAAATACCGACAATCTGCTATAACTGGATTCTTGCTAAATACCTTCTGCCATCAACAATCCATTTTACAATAGCGCTACTGACCTGAAATCTATTACGCCAGGCATTCAAGCATCGTTTCCTGAATAACCATAGCCGCTATAAGAACCATATCAAAAAAGAAATATCAATATCATTTCTTATTTTTATCCGAGAAATTACTTAATTCCACCGAATCGGAATATAGACAATTCTTATTCCTTTTCACATCAATGGGTTTTTTAGACTTTTGTCATATCGAAAACAACCATTCCAATAGAACATATTTACTATGTGAATATATTTAATGTTTTTATCGCGCGCAGTGTTATCACAGTAATAAATGATTTGCATCAAAAATGCGCCTTTCAGCGCCACGTATTTTTGGGCAGCAAATTATAAAATCGCGTTTCAAAGTCAGTGACATGTTATCTGTTCAGGCGATATGACTTTATGCCCGGACGATACGCCAGCCGCTTTACCCTTACGTTTAGTCGTGATACGTTAGATCACATGAACACGAAACGATCCAACGCTACGCAACGTCATCTCCGCTGGTGGCTGCCTTCCTGAAGGCGGCACGGATCACTATCCCTCTTTAAGTAGCCGCCGAAAGGCGGCTACTGCGTTTCGGGACGTCTTTCGGCTTTACAGTAAGCATAAAGGAGTCCTTAATGAACACCCTTCCTATCATTCTGACTGGCGATCGCCCCACCGGCTCGCTGCACCTCGGCCATTATGTCGGTTCACTGCGCCAGCGCGTCGCGCTACAGCAGGATCACCAACAGTATGTCCTGATTGCCGACCTGCAGGGACTCACCGATAACGGCAGTAATCCGCAAAAAATCCGCGATAATATTCCGCAAGTGTTAGCTGACTATCTGGCCGTCGGCATCGATCCCACGCTGACGACGATCTGCCTGCAATCCGCGTTACCCGCCCTCGCCGAATTAACGGTGCTGTATATGAATATTGTTACCGTCGCCCGAGTGGAGCGTAATCCTACGGTAAAAAATGAGATTGCCCAAAAAGGCTTTACCCGTTCCCTGCCGGTCGGGTTCATGGCGTATCCCATTAGCCAGGCGGCAGATATCACCGCCTTTAAGGCCGAAATGGTACCGGTTGGCGACGACCAATTGCCCATGATTGAGCAAACGAATGAGATCGTTCATAAGATGAATAGTCTTTTCTCCTCGCCGGTATTGCGACCCTGTCAGGCGCTCCTGAGCGATATGGGCCGTCTGCCAGGCATTGACGGCAGCGCCAAGATGTCGAAATCGCTCGGCAATACCCTGCTTCTTTCCGCCAGCGAAGAGACCATCCACCGTGCGGTCAGCGCGATGTACACCGATCCCAACCATTTAAAAATTAGCGATCCGGGAAAAATAGAAGGTAACGTCGTCTTTACGTGGCTGGATGCGTTCCATCCGGATAAAGCCAAAGTCGCGGCGATGAAAGCACATTATCAACAAGGCGGATTAGGCGACCGTGTCTGTAAAAATGAGCTGGAGACCTGCCTGCAAGAACTGATCGCGCCCATACGCGAACGACGGGCAACCTTTATTGCAGATAAGGGAATGCTAATGGAATTACTGAAAAAAGGTAGCGAGCGGGCGCATGAGGTCACTCAAAAGACGCTACAGGAAGTAAAACGTGGACTGGGCCTGCCCACGCTATTCCAGGTATAATCAGGCATCAACGTTGTCCAGCGGCCATGACTCAAACAGATAGCCATCAAAGTAGATGTCATCAACATTGGAAAACTCCAGCAGACGCTGCTTCACGTTTTCCAGGTGCTGCCACATCGCCAGCTTCGCTGCGCGGGCGTCTTTCTTAATTAACGCCGCGAGGATCTGCTTATGATCGACCAGCCACTCCTTACGGTAAAGCGTATCGCCCAGATGGCTATGAAGCTGGAGCCACATCGGATTATTTTCACGCCATTGCCAGGACTGACGGAAGAGCTCTACCAACATACTGTTATGGGTCGCTTCGGCAATGGCCAGATGAAACTGCATATCGCCGCTTTCTGAGCCGCCCGGCGCGCTGGAGGCGAGCTCTCGCTCTTCCAGTTGTAACGCCTGGCGCATTTTAATGATGTCTTCGCGGGTGGCTTGCAGAGCGGCAAATTCAGCGATATTGCTTTCCAGCAACTGACGCGCCTGTAACAGTTCAAACGGCCCGGCGTCATTACAGTGATTGACGTCAGCGCCTTCCATCTCGTTATTATCCGCGCTGTCGAGCACGTAGATCCCGGCGCCGCGGCGGACTTCAACCAGACCCTTAATTTCCAGCATGATCAGTGCTTCACGCACGACGGTACGCGTCACATTGAGCCTCTCAGCGATCTCTCTTTCCGGTGGCAAGCGCTCCCCGGGGCGGTACGGCGTCTGAACAATCAGATCCCGTATCATTGCGCCCACTTCCTGGTAAGGTCTTTGCTGAGAAGTGTTTGATTTCATATTGGTCGTGCCCGTCCGATGCGATTTCCCGGTATCAGACTATAGCATTTGTAAAGAGGGATAGCACGCGTAGCACACCAAAAACGCAAAACTGGTCAACCAACAAAACAATAATGCGCCCCGTTTCGCTAATGAGGCCAGATGAAAGGAAAGGCAGTAGACAATACACAACTGATGTTCCACCTTTAGCCCTGATGCCTGAATATGAACAGCATATTGGTTTACCAATATAAAATTTATCAACCAAAAATCAGGCCATAAAATGTGTCTGTACATTGACAGGAACAATGCCTCTGACATAGCGTGATCGGCGAAAATCCAGCCGCTCTCTTTGTATCAAGAACGCGTTATGATAAAAGACACCGTGTTTTTCGCCCCAGGCGTATCCGGGGGAAGCAACGCCTCCAGTTTGTCGAGCCGCCATCGCCGGGCAGCGATTATTCTGCATGAAATTTATGGTATTAACGCTCATATCCAACGCGCAGGCCATGAATGGATGACGCGCGGATTCGACATCTATATTCCCGCGCAGTTTCCTCACCATACCCCCTTTCGCTATGAACAGCAGGAGGAGGCTTACCGTCACTTTTCAGCAAATGTCGGCTTTGATCCCGCCGTCGTTACCACGTTACTCCACGATCTCAGAACGCAGTATGAGACGTTAATCGTCGTAGGATATAGCGTCGGCGCAACGCTCGCATGGCTAAGTGCAACCAGTGGGTTATGCGATGGCGTCATTTGCTATTACGGTTCCCGTATACGCCAGTACCTTCATCTTGCGCCTCTCTGTCCGGCACTGGTTATTATCGCGCGCTATGAGCCGGCGTTTGATCCCCTCGCCATGCGACAGACGCTGGAAAAGCGCCCCCGGGTGCAGTGTAAAATGTACGATGCGCGGCACGGGTTCTGTGATGCTGATTGCGCCACCTTCGATGCCGCCTTATCTCATCAGGTAATGGACGATGTGAGCGCATTTATTCGCGACATCACCTGTGCAAACACATCGCCCGATTTTCAGCTTTAGTGGAGACTTTTTTCAACGAGCTGTTCCAGTTTTTTCAAAGTCTGTATGGCTGCGGCATCAAGACCATAACGTTGCAGCGTTTCAGCGGGATGATAACTGACCAACGTTCGCCCATCGGCTTGCTGGCTAATGAGCACCCGAAACGGTAAATCCAGTGCCAGTTCGGGATGCGCCAGCATGAGAGGCGTTCCGCCTTTAGGATTGCCAAAGACCAGAACCGTTGTCGGTGGCATTTTCAGGTTAACATTCTGTGCCGCTCTGGCATGATCAAATTCCCCAAATAACACCAGACCGTGATCGGCGACAGCGTGCATCAACCGCGCTCGGGTCTGCAAATAGTCATAAGCGCTGTAGGTTTTAACCATGGTTATCGCTCCATCCTCCGTTGCAAAGCCAGGCCTTATTAAGATTAACATCAGGGTTACCGCCAATAAAAAAGGCTTTAAAATAGTGCTCATTCTTCTCTCTCCCTGACCCAATACCCATGAGTAAATGCGACACAGATGATATGCAGTTTAAAAATCAGTCATCGTACTGTACCCCTTATTATTGCACTGAACAGCTCATCACTAAAAAAACAGACGGCAGAACAAAAAATTCCGACGTCTGAACAAATTTAAATAACGATGATCCAGTCTGACTGAGCGACAGCGCGATCATTATTATGGCGAGACACTATCTTCTTCAGCCCGCTGGGTAAGAAAAAATATACTCCGCTCAGTAAGATAATATATACTACAGGCCAACTCTTCAGAGATACGGAGCATCATTGCGTAGTGATGATGCGATTTTTCTGGCGCCATCGGCAGAAATATTTCTGACTCCAGCACGTTACTTAAAAAATGAAATTTATGTGCATATTCAGCAGATATAACGCCTCTCGCCATCAGATTAGTCATTAAGGTATTTAAACTATCTTGTTCATGATATACGATACCTTTTCTCTCATGAATTCTGAGAAGAACGCTTCTGAAGACTGCATGACATTCCTTTACGACACAGGCAAAATCATTAAGCATCAGGCGATTATACGCTTCCATAAGATCATATTCGACAAAGCCATACTCTCCAGGGGAGTACAAATAATAACATATGTTTTTAAGCCGTTTTATTCTGCGCAACCTTACAATTCTACCATTTTCATAGCGATATTTTAAACTATGCTCATGAAATATATTATTTAATTCACTAATCGCCTTATCCGGTTCTAACCCAAGCGTAACTTCATAGGTCCGAAGGTAGGTATCTATATAGTTAAAAGCAAGCTCAATGGTATCAATATGCTTTCTTTTATCATCTGTTTTTAATAACAGATTACTCATTTCATCCAGATATGACGTTGAATGCGCATATAAGGTGAATAAGCCATACTCTTTGCGCAACGTTTTACATATTCTTCGATAAACTTCGTCAGAATGACTATTATGATAGCAGTATAATGTCATATCATAAAAAGAGGAGCAGTTTCCTAGCGTATTGATAATCAATAAGATTATTTGCTCGCGTATTTCTAACGGAATATCTTCATATAACAGATCGCTATGCCTTAGTGAGTATGGTCTAAAGGTGTGCATTCCTCCCCCTGTAACCGCAACAGAAAAAATTACGCTATGAATAGCGCCACATTACTCTAATTCAGTGGTTCAGGTATTAATATCAGTTCAACAGTGAGCCATTTTTTCTTATTTTTTAATGGTGTTGCGTGAATATTTATTTACTCTACAGATAATTGTAACCCATCGCCCTTTGTCATTCTGCTGATCATCACTGGTGCGAAAACGTCTGGATTATCCATGGCATTCAGTCTTCACTGAATGCCACAGACAAGGGTTATTCAACTAATGCTCACCTGTCCCTTAGTCCTTCTTTCATTCCGTTGCGTCGTTGCCATACCAGCACACTTAAACGTAAGGTGAGCTTATTGTTTTTATCGACGGGTCAGAACAATCCTTCGCCGGTCATACAGTGTTTCAACAGAGAGCTGCAAATCATATTTTGCATTCTTCAGTTTTCGCGATTTAAGCATTTTCACCGTGACGCCACTTATTTGCCCTGTTTCAATCCGTCTCTTGATTTCGGCTGCGCTTAACAGGAGTTGCTTCTTCAAAATCGACAGCAGGCTGACCTGAAAAGAACGGGAAATCCTGACGCTAACACTGACCTGCTTGTGGGAGGCGATACTGACCAGCCACCGTTCCTGAATGTGAAAATCAGGCGGCCCCGATAATTCAGCATTGTTTCGCTTCAGGATCGCGTTGTCATAAGCAAAATATTGCACCGTGGCGGCATCATTCGCCATCAGTCGGCCATAAAGATCGCGGTTAATTTTGCTGACTGGCAGGCGCGAGAACAGGGAGATATTCCAGGTGTAATCGCAGTGTGTGCATTTATAGATACTCCAGACATCGAGTACCTTCTTTTGCGAATTAACCCGAAATGCCCCAGAAGGCGTGAAGTCCCGTTTTACGCTGCATGAAGGGCAACGTTTCGCTATGCGCTGATACCCCACAGGAGTGACAGTCCATATGACTTTCATAACGTACCTTTTTTAACCCATACAAAACCGGATCCGAACTCAGCGGACCATAAATGTTTATGTATGAAAAATATTTAAGAGATATTTTTCAGTGGGTTAAAAAAAGATTTCCAACGCTACAACCCTGTCAATGGCCAAAAGATACGCCGAGATTATCAAAGCGGCCATTATCGGGTATATGAGTTTAATCAATATTCATTATGGTAGCGGCGGGATCTATTCAACTGACTTACTAAACGCATGATCCTCCCTTTGAGATCACACTTTTCACTCCCGGTTATTCACTTACAGAAATCAGGTGTTATCATTCACGACGTAAATACCTTTCAACTCAACCCGAGGCTTTGATGCTGGAGAATGTCATCATCCGATAATCAGTTCCCCGACCTTTTCAGGCCGGACTGATTATCAATGCGCCGAAATCGAATGCGGACACCGCAGTGTGTTTGCACGTTTTGCCTATGATGATTACACAGGTTCTTCAGTATGAATTTATCCCGTCAGGAACAACGTACCTTACACGTTCTCGCCAAAGGCGGACGCATTACGCACATCCGCGATGCGTCAGGCCGCGTCACCGCCGTTGAGTGCTATAGCCGCGAAGGGTTGTTGCTCGCCGATTGCACGCTCGCTGTATTCAAAAAACTCAAAACCAAAAAGCTGATCAAATCCGTTAACGGTCAGCCCTACCGCATTAATACAACCGGGCTGAACAGCGTTCGCGCCCAGCCTGATAATCGCTAAGGAGATGATGATGGATATCAGCGCCGTTATTTTTGCAACGCATCACATTCGGCTATTACCCGATGAAGGCAAAATCCCCTGGGACGAGCCAGCCTTCAGCCAACGCATGCTGGAAAATCATCTGTCGCAGGACCACGACTGGGCCAGCCGCCGGCTAACCGTGATTGAGCAACAGGTAACATGGATTACCCGTCAGTTACCCGCTGGCGCCCGCATTCTGGATCTCGGCTGTGGCCCCGGTTTTTATACCCGCCTGTTAGCGGAGCGTGGGTTTCACTGCACAGGCGTAGATTTCTCTCCGGCATCCATCACATGGGCTCGCCAGCAGGCGCAAGCCGCAAACCTGAATATTGACTACATTCAGCAGGATATTCGTACATACCACCCCACGGAGCCTTTTGATTTCATTATGATGACGTTTGGGGAACTGAATGTCTTTAGCGCTGCGGATGCACGAAGCCTCATCAGTCATTGCGCGCAGTGGTTGAAACCGGACGGCAAACTGCTTGTTGAAGTGCATACCTTCGATGAAATTAAACGCCAGGGCATGGCGCAGCCAGGCTGGCAGCGTTGTCCGCACGGCTTGTTTCTTGCCGTGCCTCATCTGCTGTTAACGGAAAATGCCTGGGATGAAGAGGCCCAAACCAGCTCAACGCAGTTCTGGGCGATAGCGGAAAACGGCTGTACCACCCGTTTCGGCAGTCAAATGAAGGCCTGGCGCGATGATGAATATATCAGCCTGCTTGGTGATGCTGGCTTCACTGTGTTGCAGCGCCCGGACAGTCACACCTGGCCGGTCGGCGAGACTTTTGCAGGCAAGCTGTTTGCGCTGCTGGCTGAAAAAGCCCCTCCCGCTGAGGGAATCGCCCTCAGTAAAAGGAATAACCCAATGGATATCCCACGTATTTTTACCATTAGCGAAAGCGAACACCGTATCCATAATCCGTTTACAGCGGAAAAGTACGCCACGCTGGGCCATGCGTTACGCATGAAACCAGGCATGCGGATTCTCGATCTCGGTAGCGGTTCGGGTGAGATGCTCTGCACCTGGGCTCGCGATTACGGTGTTACAGGTACTGGCATTGACATAAGCCCGCTCTTCACCACACAGGCAAAACAACGTGCAGAAGAGCTCGGCGTCAGTGAATACGTACATTTTATTCATAACGACGCGGCCGGTTATATCGACGAGGAAAAATATGACGTGGCGGCCTGCGTAGGCGCGACCTGGATTGCGGGCGGTGTCGCGGGGACAATAGATCTGCTGGCCAAAAGCCTCAAACCTGGCGGGATCATTCTCATCGGTGAACCGTACTGGCGTCAGATCCCCGCAACGGAAGAGATCGCCCACGCCTGTGGCGTCTCATCCGTCGCCGATTTTCGCCCCTTGCCCGAGCTGGTCGCCTTTTTCGACCAACTCGGCTATGACGTAGTGGAAATGGTGCTGGCGGACCCGCAAGGCTGGGACAGATATGAAGCCGCGAAGTGGATGACCATGCGTCGCTGGCTGGAGGAAAACCCTGACGATGAGTTTGCGCAAGAGGTTCGAACAGAACTGACGGTAGCCCCCAAACGTCACGTCACCTGGACGCGAGAATACTTTGGCTGGGGCGTATTTGCGTTAATCGCGCGATAACGTAAAGCAGGAGGTATACCCTACAAGAGGTATACCTCCATTTAAAAGTATTCAACAAATTAACACGGCTCAAGGCGGGAATATATCGTCTTAGAGACTATCCCACCAGGCGTTATTGGCGCAGCCAGTTTGGACACGGACAGCGCGCAAAAACCGGAGCGTACACGTAGTACGTGAGGATTTTGAGCACTGCCCAGGTCCAAAATGGCAAGTAAAATAGCCCTAATGGGATAGGCTCTTAATTTCGCCATTAAGTTTCTGCCACAATATGTCGCAAGACGTGCAAGCGTTCCACCTCACCTGATGAGCGACACCACCATCAATAAGACGTTATTGCTGCAATTCAATTATTAAAAATAAAAAAAGAACCAGAAGAAAATTAAAAAATGACTTACCCACCATATTAGCCATTGTTAAAATCAAAGTACCCCCCCGTAAAAGCTGGATGTTTTTATTTCTCATAGACGAGAATTTATATATTATGATATAATGCGGCAGAAAAACATGCAGGTTATTAACCTGCCATTAATGTAAATAATTTTTTGAGGAGATGTTTCCAGTGGGACGTAAATGGGCAAATATTGTTGCTAAAAAAACGGCTAAAGACGGTGCAACGTCCAAAGTATATGCGAAATTTGGTGTAGAAATCTATGCTGCGGCTAAACAAGGTGAACCAGACCCGGAATCAAACTCAGCTTTAAAATTTGTTATTGAACGTGCGAAACAAGCACAGGTTCCAAAACATGTTATTGATAAAGCCAAAGGTGGCGGAGATGAAACGTTCGTGCAAGGGCGTTATGAAGGCTTTGGACCAAATGGTTCAATGGTTATCGCTGAAACGTTGACGTCTAATGTTAACCGTACGATTGCTAATATCCGCACAATTTTCAATAAAAAAGGCGGGAATATCGGAGCGGCAGGTGCTGTCAGCTATATGTTTGACAATACTGGAGTGATTGTATTTAAAGGAACAGACCCTGACCATATTTTTGAAATTTTGCTTGATGCTGAAGTTGATGTTCGTGATGTAACCGAAGAAGAAGGAAACATCGTTATTTATACTGAAGCTACAGACCTGCATAAAGGAATCGCAGCGCTAAAAGCAGCTGGAATTTCTGAATTTTCAACAACAGAATTAGAAATGATTGCTCAATCAGAAGTTGAACTTTCACCAGAAGATTTAGAAATCTTTGAAGGACTTGTTGATGCCCTTGAAGATGACGATGATGTGCAAAAAGTATATCATAACGTTGCAAACCTCTAATTATAAATTAAACAAATCTGTCTCTATGGCAGATTTGTTTAATTTATAAAGCTGTTATAAAAAAGTCTATCTGGCCAGATATATAGATTTTTAAATTTACGTGTCTTATCACGACCTGATCTGACACATAGCTTTGAAAGATTGAGAGTTACCGGTTTTGATATAGTGTCGAATCCTTATATAAAACATGAGGTAATTTTCATGTTTCATACGACGAATCCCGTCAGCAAGCTAAGCAAAAGCCAGCAATATCGGGCTACTTACAATCTCCCTGTGCTCTTTAAGGCGCCGCGCCTTATAAATTCCGCTTGCGCTCATGATGGCTCATCTGGCGCTCTACGCGTCGATTGACCACAGGTGTGACTCCACCAGCGCGCTACAGACCATAGTGCGAGAACCGTGGCCGATTACTTTGATGCCTTTGATGTGGAGCTATTTTTTACAGATAACGTATACCACACTCAAAATACTCCCCCAGATCAATGCCCTCCTCTGAACACCTCCCTCTTGTGCCATTCCACAAACCGTTCACCCGGATAATTTTCTTTCATCTGCGGCAACGCGATCTCTTTCCCCGCAAAATCCCAGAACAGCCGCTGTACCACCCCGCCACCATTCACCGCGTCGGAAACCACCACGCGCATATTTTCATCCAGGCCAATCGAACCACGATCGAACGCTTTATGATGGATTGCGCACAACGCCAGGCCATTAGGTACTTCACAAGGACCATGATGCTGCTTCCATCTGATATGGGCTGCTTCAAGCGCTATAGGGGCGTTGTCGTGGCGCATATTGAAGCCGCAGACCGCACATTGATAATTGTAAGCTCGTAGCACCGCCTGGCGGAACTTCGGATCGCGTTGACGGAGAGAGGTGCGAATATCAAAACCCATCTCGTCAGCGATGTCTTCCTGAATACTGGTCGGAAAATGCGCCTCAAGGATCTGCTGCGCCAGCGTGTCGATTAGCTTACGTTTTTTTGTTACCAGCGCGAAATTGACGGCATCAAACCCACCAGCAACATTATATTCAATGAGTTCACGTTTAGGTGGCTGGCGGCTACCGCTGGTTGAGCAGAATTCCGCGTTTTGCAATTCCCAGAAACCATCGCCCTTCAGACGCCAGAACGGCATATCCGGGCGCTGTTCACGGCGCTGTGGCCCATAGCGCTCCAGTAAATCCAGCAATTACTCATGAATTTCAGAACCATAATCAAATAGACGATCGTGGCCCTGCCGATAGTGCGAGAGGACATATAACAGCAATAACGGCTTATGCGGCGCTCGCTGTTCGCCTTTGCGCCAGATAGTAATATTTGATATCGCTTGCTTTAGGGTTTTGTCAGAGGTCATTACGTTGAAGAATCCATGAGCACATAGTTGCGATGATGCTCGCAACTATATGTACATTCAAGACATTATTGCAGACATACTTTTTGTCTGTCGGCTCTGTACTGACAGTTAGCATTCTGATAACAACGGAAAAAACACAGCGCTCAACCGAGAAAGGTAGGTAACTTCTGGATTTTAGAAATAAAAAAGACCTCAGTTGAGGTCCATTTATATGCTTTTGGTGCGAAGGCCGGACTCGCTGTAAATAGACCCGTTTTAGTTCCAGGCATTTTTTGAGATCCCGGCCAAATGATTGTGTTGCCGATATTCCTCCGGCGTCATATTGTTCAGTGATTCATGAGGGCGTTCACAGTTATATTCTGACACCCATCTTTCAGTGATTTCCCGCACTTCATTCAGCGTTCTGAACAGATAAAAATCGAGTATTTCTGTACGGTATGTTCGGTTAAAGCGCTCAATAAAAGCGCTCTACGTCGGCTTACCCGGCTGAATAAATTCCAGTTTTACTGCATGTTGCTCTGCCCATTCAGCCAGTGCAAGTGAGATAAATTCCGGACCATTATCCATGCGTAGCATAACCGGATAGCCGCGATTTGCCGCGGTCCTGTCGAGTACACGGACCACGCGCAAAGCTGGCAGATTCAGATCGATTTCAATCGACAATGCCTCACGGTTAAAGTCATCAACGACATTGAACGTGCGAAAACGACGGCCACAGACCAGATCATCATGCATAAAATCGACAGACCAGCTCTGGTTAAGCGCTTCCGGTGTGGCCAGTGGCGAGGGATTACGCACCGGCAACCGTTGTTTGCCTTTACGGCGAAAATTCAGCTTCAGCAGACAATAAATACGATGGATCCTTTTGTGATTCCACGGGTATCCCTGCCGCCGCAGAACCTGGAAAAGTTTTGGAAAACCGTACCGTGGGTATCGCTCTGCCACTGCCTGCAACGCGACAATAACGGGTTCGTCACGCGTGTTATCCGGACGGTAATGGTAAACCGTTCTGCTCAGGTTCAGACTCCGGCAGGCCTGACGGATACTGAGTCCAAATGTCGTTATCAGATGAGTGACCAGCTCACGCTTAAAGGCTGGTTTTAAAGCTTTTTTCGATAACGTCTTTCAGCGCCCGGTTCTCAAGGCTCAGGTCGGCAAACATCTGTTTGAGACGCCGATTCTCGTCCTCAAGATCCTTGATCTTTTTAATATCAGAAGCCTCCATGCCGCCGTATCTGGACTTCCAGTTGTACCAGGTGGCTTCAGATATACCGGCCTCCCGGCAGACATCTTTAACGGTTCGTCCGGCTTCAACCGATTTAATTACGGCAATGATCTGATGCTCAGTAAAACGGGCTTTACGCATAGCGATCTCCTTTGTTGGCAGATTGATTATGCCGGAGGATCTCTAAATGTGAATGGCACGATTATGCGGGATACTTACAGGGGAAGGTCATCAACCAGCTTCCCACCATCACCACAAACCAGAATAATTCCCTGAAAAAAGATGCGCTGAATGTTATGTTTTTCATCATCTTTCCACTGTCAGCATCCACCGCTGACACCGGCACCAATGCCGGCCGGCTTCACGCGGCGAATTTTACTTCACCTTCCACGCCGCCTCATCCTCAGGACGAAGCCGTGCGGGTGAAGCGGTAAAACAGATTCGGTTCACTGACTATCCACAGCGTGTCCCGGTCATCTGAGGCTATCCCCTCCGCCTGCGGGATATCCCTTCGCAGGCCATAGTGTCCCCGGCGCAGCGACATCACCTTTCTCCCGCCGTCCAGGTCCGACACCACGACCACGTCAGACTCATGAGAAAGTACATACAGGAGCCCGTTGTTCCGGTCATAATGCAGGCCGGAGATATCCTTCAGGAACCATGGCAGGGAGGCCCGGTGTGTCAGCGAGTCACTCACCGACAGCGCATCAGGGCTCTGGTCCGTCACGTAAAGCCGCAGAGGTTTTTTCTCCTGCGCCACCATCAGGGCATGCTCTCCCCGCCCCTGGGCAAGGCCTTCAAAACCGGCATTGTCGCTGTGCCTGTTCACATCCAGCGTCAGGCTGTATGTTGCCGGCGGGAGGACGGTCGTGCTGCTGTCAATGCAGTGGGTGGTGAGCGTCCGTTCCCGCTCCCGGGACAGGGCATAGCGGTTCCCGCCGAGGTATTCGATGGCCTCAAAATCGTGATCGCCGTCTGACGGTATCACCCGCAGCACGTTCCCTTCCGTGTCCAGCTCCACCATCGAGGAGGGGTGGTCGGTCACGGCAAACAGCGTTCTGCTGTCCGGGTTCCATGTCAGGCCGGAGAGGCCGCCGTGTATCCCGGTAATTTCTTTTTCTGCTGTGAGCTGCCATTCTGTTTCCTGCGGGTACCAGGAACTCCGGGAAACACAGGGTGAGCACGCCGGCCGCCATCAGGAGAATGGCGGTCAGCAGTGCTGCTTTCTGGTTACATAAATATCTGAACATCGTGGTGGTGAAAGTTATGTTTTCTGTTACAGGGGAGACCGGACTTCACATCATGCCCCACGGCAGATAAGCCAGAGCATGGCCAGGACGCCGGTCAGAAAGCCGGAGATAAAGACGCTGGTCAGCAGCAGGAGAATCAGCGCACGGAGCGGGAGGATATCTCCGGCCTGTATAGTGCCTTTATCATCAGTCGGCATCAGGGTTACCGGCCAGCAGTTTCCAGACCACCGCGGCATAACGGCTCCTGAAGTCTTCGACGGAGAATGCACCGAAGGCGGCATTGTTGATATGGTAACGGCCACGGACATACACGGAAGGCGTCCCCCTCACGCCATATTCCTTAAACAACCGTTCCTGTAATGCCACCATGTCATTCACGGCGGGACTTTTTATACTTCTGTCATACTCCCCGCGACTGATACCGGTGGCAGACATAAACACCCGATGGACATCGTCCGGGGAATGCAGGCGTTTCTCCACCATGTCGGCCATGAAGAAGGCCTTCTCGACCACGTCAGTTTCCTTCATCATCATGGCCAGCGCCCTGGCCCGTGTCAGCTCATGGCCGAGGGGGCCCAGCAGGTTGACATGGTACTTGATCATCCGGTCACCGTGCGGCAGTACGTGCCGGATGGCCTGGGCCACGCCCATCGTCTGTGAGAACGCATAGCAGGGCGGACAGTAAAAGGAAAATAGTTCCACCTCGGCGGGGGCATCAGCCACCAAGGGCGTTATGAACTCCCACTCCTGCGCAATCACAGGACGGGCGCAGCCAGGTAAAAAAAAAGAAAATAATATTCCCCTCAGGAAAAACAGCTCCCGGGCATAATTCATCGTCACGGAAACACTCCATGGATAACAGATATACAGAATGAAAGGCCGCTTAACGGCACCGCCTGACAGCAGCAGTAAATCTTAATTCATCCGGCACGGTCATTAAGCCGGCAGCCGGAATATTCCGGTCATGAGTTTTCCAGAATAAAAAGCACTGACACACAAAAGACCATTGCCATTAATATGACGACGGCCAGACAGGCGTAATAAACGAATTTCATGAACATGATAAAATAACTTTCAGTGATACTTATCCGGCTTCCGACCCACATTCCGGGCCGCCCTCCTCCAGTGAATGACACCGGTTCAGGTCGGTATACAGTGTCACCATCCCCAGAAGCATCAGGGTTGGCAACAGGGTGGCATCATTCCTGACGCCGAGGCGCCTGAAAGCCAGAACTTTCTGGGCTGAAATGGTTTTGACGCTGCGAAAACAGAGGGCAGCAATCTGCCCGCAGTTATAGCCCTGCAGCAGCAGTCGGATAACCCGCAGTTCAGCCGGACTCAGTCCGCCGTCGCTGTTAAATTCGATACAAAACCGATCGTACCATATCCGGTTGATGTCCCCGTCTTCCGGGAAAACGGTCAAAGCAGACGCCATAATCCGGGCGCTCCCTTTCCGGCATTTACTTTCTCAAGCACCCCGACAGCACGGAGTTGCTCAAGATATGACCGGACCTGGTAGATACTGAGTCCGGCAGCATCAGCAATATCGCGGATTTTAACAGGCGCGTTGTCCGCACTCTGACGCTCCCGGATTATGGAGATGATGTTTGTAATGATGGATTCACCCATAAACAGCCCCACTCTTCAAGGTTAAAATAAATGTATTTACCACTACCACAAAATAATACTAATCCATTCTATAGCAACCTCATTACGATATGGTCAAACCAAGACGAAAAGTAAAAATATGTGAATATTTTGATGGTTCATTTATGCATATTCACTTTCATCAGATTCACTCGAGTATTGGTTATGTATAAAGCCCTACCTTTAAGACGTCACATCAAAGGCATTGCAGTATCCCCATTCAACATTTATACGGAGAATTTAAAATCTTAGGAGATAGTCATATCTATCTTTATAGATCCAATCAAGCCTGCCCGGACTGTACAGTACCGGCATTAAAAGAAATATCACATGGCTCTCCGTTGGATATAGATGAACATAATTAATTGAGCATAACGAAACAACAACTCCTATAAAGCACTTATAACAACCACACATGGCTTACACTGCATTTAGATATTTTAAAACATCACCTTCGGATAATCATATCTAATAAAGTTATTTTTATATCATAAAACAATACCTACAATAATATAAAATCGGCTTCTGCAGTGAAGCGTGAAAATTAGGTGCGATTCCATGTTGAAAAAAAACGCCATAAAAATAAAACTATATCGTTATGCTATTTTACATTCGAAAAACTGTATTGTTACCATTAAGAACAAGTCAAAGCCAGAGGAAATAAAAATAACTAGAGGCAACATAGCCTTAATAGAAAAAAATATAGAAGCCGTTGTGGAAATTGAATATATGGATGACATTGAATCATTTGACATTATTACTTTGCCAGATGAATTATTAAGTAGAGTTTTATGCTTATTTGAGGCTTCTAATTGCTCAGAAAGTTTATCACCAATACGCTACAGAACATTTAGCGATAAGGTTTTTATTATGACCGACAATGGAATTAATGGAATTTTATTTGAATATTTAAAAAAGAGAAAAAATAACAATAATGATATTTATGAAATTGCCTGCTTATTTTCAAAAGTGAATAATATCGAGCAGCTATACACATCTCTGTGCATTTCAGTCTCACGTAGTTTTTCTGATATTGTTAGAAAAACAATAGATAATGACATTTCAACGAAATGGAGATTAAAAACATTATCCGAAAAACTAAATTTATCAGAAGTGACTATCAGAAAAAAACTTGAGAATGAAAATACTAATTTTTACAGAATCCTTCTGGATGCCAGGATGCAAAAAGCAGCGCGTTTGGTGCTTGATAGCGACACCCATATTAATAAAGTATCATATGCCGTAGGAATGTCAAGCGTATCATATTTCATTAAATTATTTTCTGACTATTATGGCTTAACCCCAAAACAATTCCATCTAAAATATAAGCATAGAAATACAGGAGAAAAAGCTGCATTTATGCTTTATAATTAAGAGTTATAGGTGCGCCAATTTGCGCACCCTTTATTATAATTCAATTTCTGTCGCATATATGCTTATTAAATATGTGTCAACAGGAATGTCTCCATTCCCAAAATAATAAATATTAAATTCATTAGTAAAATCAGAATGAGATACCATACCAATACCTGAATTATCTGGTTGCCAGTCTTCTCCACCTATTCTTATCCTAAGCTTATGGGCTGAGTTATTCTGACCTCTAATAATATATGCCCCTGGGGTATTTTTAATTTTTTCTAAACTTGAACTAATGAGGATTTTTTTTCCCTCTCTGTTAAATAGATGCCCCGTACCTATTATTTTATTACTTGTAATACGGTCATAAAAAACAGCCTCATTTATTTTAATCATTAATTTAAGTTCTTGTGCTTTAATAGTTGAGCTGAAAAAACCAGTAACAATCAGAAAAACAGAGACAATGAACTTAGGTATTGACGAATTATACTGATTCATTTGCACACTCCATTTAAAAAGCTAATCTGACCTTTGTTTTTATCGGGAAGAGAGTAAAAAACTGTACAAGTATCGGAGGGCTTATTCCCCCACGAAGCGATTAATTTTTGCACTCCTGACAATCCAGATACATATGCCTGACCATCTTCGCCAACAATAGATGTTGATTGGATTACTCCATCATTATTCTTAAGTGAAAGAACTGTGCCAAGAGCTAGTGGCTTTCCATTTGTTCTTGTAATTCTAATTAATGCATTAGTACCCACGCTTGTTTTATATACAGCTTTTACAATAGCACCTTCGGTAGGAACTACTTGAATATCAGTTTGCCTAATATCCGTATTTATTGGTAACGTTGTTGGATCTATAGATATGAAGTTATTCATATATGGAGTAAGATAACTGGATATTGTATAGCCTCTAAAATCGGTTCTAACACCTGGTAGGCCCAGAACTTTTGCCCCACTTACACCTTTAGCCTCTACCAGTGCAGCAGTATCCGATATACTCTGACCAAACGTAATTCCTGATGAATGAGCAATCACCCCACCAGAAACATTCATCCCAATATCACGATTTATTTCATTATGACTATAGTTTGCTCCTATCTCCCCATAAGTACCTCGCCAAGAAGCATTTAAAAATGTAGCCTTTTGATTTTTCGATTTATCTTCTATTTGCCCTCTTGCTTGCCATGTCAATTGGCTATTAAATGCCACACCAGTAATACCTAAATCATGATTCATATCATGCTTTGAAGAGGATGAGTTTTGATATGTAGCATACATTTCATGATTTGTAAGTTTTTGCAAAGGTACACTGAGTAGAAAACTGAATAAATCTTCATTTTCTTCACTAATCTTTGATGTACTTTTCGTATATGAAAGCGATAACGAAACACCATTTAAATTCTTCCCATAACTAGCAATTATTGATTTTTTACCTTCATGTTTCCAATATTTATCATAATTGTAGCTTAAGTTAACAGAACCCAGAGATCCTAATGCCTGACTTAATAACATAGAGGTTGTTGATTTCTTATTTTTATCGTAAAATTCATCATGCTCGCTACTATGAATTGCTTCAGAAAAAGTTCTATAATTTTTCGAATAATAGTAATGACTAGCCAAAGATACTTCGGTGTTTGTCTGAGCGATATTTTTATTGTATCTAATCCCATATGCATGACCATTTTCATTGGATGTATCAGTCTTCGAAACAGATGTTTTCCAGTCAAAAGACAGAGCACCATACTCACCAATATCTTTACTTGCGCCTATGGCATATGAATTATAAATATTTACCCATTGCACTCCACCAAATAAAGTAAACCCATAAGGCAGACCATATATATAAGTCCCTTCAAAAAAAACAGGATCGATATAATCATTGTTAACCTCCCTGTATCTACCAATAGTTACACTATATTTAGAATATCCATCAGGCAAAGATAATACAGGAGTTGAATATGGCACTGTATAGTTTTGGACCTGCCCATTTTTTTCATAAATGCTAACATCAAGAACCCCAACCCCAACACCAAGATCAGCAATTTGTTCTCTACCTATCTCGAATTGCCCGGGGGGGACTGAAGTAGAATATATCAAGTATCCATTTTGTCTTACTTCTACAGTCGCATTGGTTTTCGCAATACCACGTATTGTTGGATAATATGTTCTCTGTGAGAAAGGTATCATACTTTCATCTTTATTTAAAGAAAAGCCTCTAAATGGTACGCTATCGAATAAATCTGCACTGGTATATTTGTCCCCAACTGTTAGTTTGCTCTTTATTTTTTTTAAACCTCGCTCAGCATAAATATATGCTGATTCAAATTTTTTTTCGCTTGACAAGTTTTGCCAAGATGATAGATTCCTTAGCCGCCAGGGACCAAAATTAAAACCAGGTTGAATTTGACCAAAGTATGAATCTTCTCCTCCAACCTTAGAATGCAAATAATTAGCTCTGTAATTTAAAAGAAAAGCGTTAATGCCATCATCCCAGATATTTTCATCAGCAATTTCACTGTCTATTGGAGATAGAATTTTAGATGGTGCATTTAAAAGCAAACTTTGGTTAGCCGCGTTATAAGTATATTTAAGAGGAGAATGCTCTAAGAGAACGCATTGTTCATTATCAAACTGCAACCCATGAAGCTCCTGGATGGCGATCCCATACTTTATAAGTTTTTCTTTTGTTAAGCATGGTTCTAGAGTCTGAGTCATTGATTTGAAATACAACTCAGTAGTTTCTTTTAACTGATTATTCAAATATACATCAACAACATAATTACCAGGAAGCGTTTCAACACTTAGAAAAGATGCATTCTCACCGGGAGGAAGACTCAAACTTCCATAGTCGAAATTATATTGTCTGGAGAAAACATTTCCAGAGTGAAATACACTGGTTAAAACAAATAGAGTAATTGTGGTTTTCTTCATTTGTTTACACCTTAAACTAATAATCTCTTATAATTTCAGCGCCGTTATCATCCAAAATAGTCAAAGTTATTTTACTATGTACTCCACCAGGTAATTGAGCATATCCAAATGGCTCAATATATCCATTTGGAATATTAAAACTTAAATTACCAGATTTAATATTTGCAATATTCACATATGATGATGTTGGATTCTTTATAACTATACTATTTCCTTTTCTCTCTAACTTTAATTTATCTGCAATCTCCATTGTCGTTAAGTCTATAGTTTTAGGCCTATAAATTAATTTAATACAACTATTCGTAACCACATTCACATTAAGATTCGTAGTTATGTTGTTTTTATTATTGCTTTCATTATCATTTAGTGGTGGGACTCCTTTTACACACAACCAATACAAAGACTCCTCATTTTTATTGAATAGATTACTTGTTGGTATTACCTTCAATCTTGTTCGCGCATTACTTTCAACTTTCAAAATAGGTGGTGTTACAATAAATGGAGCTTTTGATGATTTATCATCATTATATACTTGAGTTTGAACAAGGATTGGATATTCTTTTTCATTCATAATCCAAAAACTTGTTGATGGAGCATCTTCTTTATAAATAACACGTGTAGTGCCCAATCTTAGGCCATAATATTTTTGTGTTAATAATGGTTGCTCAATTTTTTTACTTTCCGAAGAAGCAATTGGAAGGTAGCAAAAAAAGAAAAAGATAACAGTTCTACGTATACATTTATTCAAAATATACATAATCCCTCTTTAAGTTTTTGCATGGAAGCATAAAACCTATCTATTCAAAATAGATATTTTTAAAATAATAAAATTATCCAAATGCCCTCATATTGAGGGCATTTATAAAGTTTAAATTAAATTAGTTTTGATACTGCTGAACGTAGAAGGTCGCAGTGAAAGTACCTGCTGGCAGGGTCGATTTACCAAAGGTTGTGACAGGGACATTTAGCGTTTCTTGAGAGCTGGCAACTCGCCAACCTGCAAGCCCGTCAATTCCAGTATTTGCTTGGTCATTAATATTGGCTCCCTGAATACGCCCACGGAAAACAGGCTGTCCTTGTCCATCAACGAACGGGACAATGGCTACACCACCAGATACCGAAGCCCCTTTACCTGCAATAGATACTGAGTTATGTGGACCAGTAGCAGTAATGCTGAGAGTACCAACTTTCTGACCAGCAGCAACAGCAGGCCCTGTAAAGCCAGGATCCTGACTCCAGTTGGCTGATGTTGTATTCTGAGCTGCAATAGTAACCGCTGCCTGAACCTCTGCTTTGTTACCAACAAAGCCAGCTGCGTGGGCACTGCCACATGCAATTAAAGCAAGAACTGCTACTGCAGATGCTGATTTACGCATATTACAAAATCTCCAAAAATCAACTATTAGCATCCGCACAATTTATCTGTGCGGATGCTAATATACTCACGCCATTTTAAAAATTTAAGAAAAAAAACAAGGATCACTATTTTTTTATCTTTACACAACATCCCCATTAATAAGTGGATGATCCATTAATACTTTTTGTGGAATATCTAATATCCACATGTTTAAAAAATTTCATATCAACCCTTTATTTAAAAAGCATAAACAAAAAAACACATCCAAATAAAAATGTTTATGTTATTTATTGAGAGAATGGGTTGTCTGATCTTACCCAGCAAGAGTGGACATGCGACAAAGTGAGTAAACTCTCAAGAAAGAGGTGTCTCACATGACAAAAGCAGCATCAACCACCAAAAAGCCATGCAAGCAACATACGCCTGAATTTCGCGACGAAGCCTTGAAACTGGCTAACGCATTGGGATGGCTGCGGCTACCAGCGAGCTTAACCTGTATGAATCGCAGCTCTACAACTGGCGAAGCAAACAGCAAAATCAGCTCTCTTCTTCTGAACGCGAACAGGAGATGTCCGCAGAAATCGTCCGTCTGAAGCGTCAACTGGCAGAACGGGATGAGGAACTGACCATTCTCCAGAATGGTCGCGACATACTTCGCGAAACGCCTGAAATGAAGTATGTCTTCATCGAAAAACATCAGGCTGAGTTCAGTATCAAAGCCATATGCCGTGTACTTCAGGTTGCCCGTAACAGCTGGTACGTCCGGCGTCAGCAGTTCCGACTTGTCTGTGATAACGTCGTACGGGAGGCATTCAGTGACGCAAAACAGCGCTACGGTACGCCACGCCTGACGGATGAGCTTCGTGCTCAGGGACGGGTGTATAACATAAAAACCGTAGCGGCCAGCCTGCGCCGGCAGGTGCTGCGGGCGAAAGCTTCACGGAAGATCAGTCCAGTCAGTTACCGCGAACATGGTCTGCCAGTCCAGAGAATCTGCTGAAGCAGGGCTTTTACGCCAGTGGCCCGAATCAGAAATGGGTGGGTGACATCATGTATCTTCGCACCGGTGAAGACTGGCTTTATCTGGCCGTGGTTATTGACCTGTGGCCGCGGTCAGCCACTGGCTGGTCTATGTCCTCGCGGATGACGGCACAGTTTGCCTGCGATACATTACAGATAGCGCTGTGGCGGCGTAAAAGACCGGAAAAGTCATCATATATACAGACAGAGGCAGTAAGTACTGTTCAGCGGATTACCAGAGCTTACTGAAACGGCATAATCTTCGGGGCAGGATGAGCGCCAGAGGCTGTTGTTACGATAATGCCTGTGCGGAAAGCTTCTTCCACACGCTGAAGGTGGAATGTATTCATGGAGAGGACTTTGCCAGCCGGGAAATAATGCGGGCAGCAATGTTTAATTATATTGAGTGCGATTACAATCGCTGGCGTCGCCACAGTGCCTGTGGCGGTCTCAGTCCGGAACAATTTGAAAACCAGAACCGCGCTTAGGGTTGTATCCCTATTACGCGGGTAGGATCAGTTTACCCACGAAACAGTATTGGAGTCGCCAGTATTTTGAACCATTGGGGTTGATCAGCAGGTGCATACCCTGCCCATCTGTGAGTTTGAAAGGTTTGTCGGAGGGCTTGGTAGTCCTAACTTTGATATCGGTGAGAGCCATCAGTTGATATCTCCAGTGTTGGTACCAAAATCAATCGAACCGGGAATACCATCAGTTACACCATCATCGGTTGGTATATGTTCAAGGAATTGAGTAGACGTGAACAGACTAGGCTAAGTCAGAAACCTGCTTAACTTACTGTTTTTATCGACTAAAGTAGACGTTAGTAGACTTGAAAAAAGCTTTGTATGGTGCGAAGGCCGCACCGCGATTCTCGACGTAACCTATTGAAGTAAATAAGATTACAAAACAAGAGAACCGCTATATATACTCACATGTATACTCATGCGCGATTCTCTGAAAACGCAGTTAACTTAAAATCACGCCTCATCTTCTTCCACAGGTTCAAGCGCGTCAAGTCCCCTCCAGAACGGTGAACAACTCTCCATTTGACCTGCAAGCCATTCAGAACCCGTCAAAGATAAAATCGAGAGCATTTTTGATGGTTTGCCTGTGGGAACGAACGTCCATCACCTCATCACCAATCTGCGAAAGCCTGATACTCGCCATTTCGTGAGTCATCACCAGATAGTCATTACCTTCCACATTCAGAGTGGGCGTGAGGCGCTTAACTGGGTTATTTACCAATCTGCTCACAGGAAACAATGGGATAACCATGCGAGTATGCAGTTCATCAATAATATCGCTTTGCACATCAAGTAAATAAGGATAAGCCTTGCTGTTTCCTTTATTGCGATAAACCATGTATTGCATGATTAAAACGTCCTGTAATCGTCCGATAAAAGGCCGTGCTCATCAGTAATACGATTGAGCTCCTGCAAACCCGCTCTATTTTCTGCTTTCCAGCGTTCAACGCCTGTGGCACTGATTTCCTCTTTCAGCGCGGCGGTAAGCACCGCTGACAGATTAATACCTGCATCACGGGCTTGCTGAAGCAATGCAGGTTCCAGCGTGACACTGACTGTTTTTTTATGTCGTACACTCATACCCGGCATAGAGCCTCCTAAAATTACACGTGTAATAAACACATGTATCTAGTATGGGGAATATTTAAGCAAATGGCAATGAGAGGCGACTATCTCGGATAGCAACATCTTTGCCTGTCAGGTTTCCTTTAAACGGTTGTCAAGATCTACCATATCCGAATGACTCACTACACGACCAGCATCCACATCGGCAAGACCGGCCTGGATGCTCTGATGACGCCGTTCTCTTTCGGCCAGCATACTGGTCAATGCTTCCTTAATAATCCAGCTCTTAGAACGATCTAACTCAATTGCCAGATTTTCAACAGCAGCAGCCAACTCAACTGGAATCTGGGCGCTGATGGTCTGTTTAGCGGAAGAAGCCATAGGGATTACCTCGTTTAATAATACTTAATAACTCCTATTAAGATTAGTATAGAGGTGCCTATAAAAACATCACATCTTATTTCACAGGCAACATCCCCGGATAGTGTTTAGCCACGATATCATTCATCTTCTCCACCAGATCCAGACGCTTAAACGTGATATGCCCGCTGCCCTTCTGAAAATAGCGAATAGATATCTTTTCATCTTTATGCGGGTCACGGATACGCAGAGTTGGCGCGGCCCTTCGCCACACAAGCCCCGCAGACGGCAACCAGCGGCGAACGGTTCCGGCATGTAACTGGCAACCGGTTATCTCATTGATTTTTATTGCCAGAAGTTCTGTACTCCAGCGGGAACGCTGGTAGCCAAAATCACCGGGAGAGTGTTTTACCAGCTCACGTAACAGCGTGCAGATATGCTCAAACGGCCAGCGACGGGTACGCCCGGCAGATAATGATTTCAGACCTTCAATACCCGACAACGTGAACCAGTTAATCCAGCGACCGACGGAGGAACGGGCACAGCAGAGCGTTCTGGCAACGTCGCTGACGCAATCGCCCCGGTGCAGCATCAGCATGGCAGTCAGCCTGCGGGCATAATTTTTATCGTGCGTTTTATGGATAGCTTTCTACATCAGGCGTCGTTCGTCACGGGGAATTGGTGCTATGATCGGCATCGCTCAGTCCGGTTGGTGATTTGTGATTTTTGGCGATTGATCAGATCGCACAATCCGGGCTGAGTTCCCTCAAAGTGATCTACTATTTGGCGCAGCTATTTAGGTTTTACAAGTAAGGACATGCCGTCACCGTCAACAAGTGAATACTCTTTATCCTCAGGTTTCGCAGAACGAACTTTAGTATCCGTTAGGTCATGATAGACCTCCTTCGATTGGTATCTCGTGAGTATACAAGCAATATAGAATCGGAAAATATACTCATTAGTATACTCACAAGCTTGTTGATGTGGGTTGAGTTAGATTGACTTCAGTTGAAGGAAAAATCGTGGAAGGCCTTGTATAGCGCGGATTTCAGACATAAAAAAGACCTCAGCTGAGGTCCATTTACATGCTTTTGGTGCCGAAGGCCGGACTCGAACCGGCACGTATTTCTACGGTTGATTTTGAATCAACTGCGTCTACCGATTTCGCCACTTCGGCACTGAAGAGGTATGCGGAAAACGTTGTGGATTATACCTGTCATACGCCGCCATGCAAGCACGAGCATACACCTGTATCGCTAAGTGCTGAAAATTTCAGCAGCGTTGAGGATTAAATAGAATAATCAGGCTACTTCCCGCCTTCTCCAGCAGATTAACGCCGGGCGTCCCTTGCCTCCATGCTCTACACTTTTCAGTTCAACACCACATTAAGGGAAGCACAATGACGATAATAAAAAGCTACGCCGCCAAAGAGGCGGGCGGCGAACTCGAACTCTATGAATATGACGCGGGAGAACTCCAACCGGAAGATGTCGAGGTACGGGTCGACTACTGCGGGATCTGCCATTCCGATCTGTCAATGATCGACAATGAATGGGGGTTCTCTCAATACCCTCTGGTTGCCGGACATGAGGTCATCGGTCGGGTGGCCGCACTCGGTAGCGCGGCACAGGATAAGGGACTAAAAGTCGGCCAGCGCGTTGGAATCGGCTGGACGGCGCGCAGCTGCGGACACTGCGATGCCTGTATCAGCGGCAATCAAATTAACTGCCTGGAAGGGGCAGTGCCCACTATCCTCAATCGTGGCGGTTTTGCCGAGAAGCTTCGCGCGGGCTGGCAGTGGGTAATTCCTCTTCCGGAGAATATGGATATGGCGTCCGCAGGCCCGCTGTTATGTGGCGGCATTACGGTCTTTAAACCGCTACTGATGCACCATATTACTGCTACCAGCCGCGTTGGCGTCATCGGTATTGGCGGGCTTGGGCATATCGCCATAAAGCTGTTACATGCAATGGGCTGCGAAGTCACCGCGTTCAGCTCCAATCCATCGAAAGAGCAGGAAGTGCTGGCGATGGGTGCCAATAACGTGGTGAACAGCCGCGATCCGGAAGCGTTAAAAGCACTGGCGGGCCAGTTCGATCTCATTATTAACACGGTCAACGTCGATCTCGACTGGCAGCCCTACTTCGAAGCGCTGACGTATGGCGGCAACTTCCATACCGTTGGGGCCGTATTGAAGCCGCTGCCCGTACCGGCGTTTACATTAATTGCCGGCGATCGCAGTATCTCAGGCTCGGCAACCGGAACGCCATATGAACTTCGCAAACTGATGAAATTCGCCGGACGCAGCAAAGTCGCGCCCACCACGGAACTGTTCGCGATGTCACAAATCAACGAGGCTATCCAGCACGTTCGCGACGGCAAAGCCCGCTATCGTGTAGTGCTAAAAGCTGACTTCTGACCGCCTGACTCAGCGCTTTGACAATGATCAGGAAGCGCTGAGTGCCTGACGAAAAGCCTGTACAGCCTGTCGGCACTGCTCCGTCACGTGCTCGATGTCATGATTAACATCGATACGCGCAATATCATGTTCATCGGCACACGGTCGCTCCAGCGCGTCAAACTGACTTTGCAGCAGGTCTGGCGGCATAAAATGCCCGGCACGACGCTGCATTCGCTGCAGAATGGTAGCGTAATCGCCATCCAGCCACAGGAAATGTACGTTAGGGCTGCTCTTACGTAAAATATCGCGGTACTGTTTTTTTAATGACGAGCAGACAATAAATCCCGTCTCATTTTTTTTATAAAGACTGTATGAAGCGTCATTTAATCGTTCCAGCCAGGGTAAGCGGTCTTCATCAGTTAACGGTATTCCCTGAGACATTTTATCAATGTTTTTCGCCGGATGGAGATCATCGCCGTCAATAAACTTCGCAGAAAATAATGTTGCAATTTTGCTGCCTATTAAAGACTTACCACTACCTGAAACACCCATTAAAATATAGCTTTCCCCGGCCATTTAAATACCTCTGAGTCATATTCCACTCCACAATATTACGCCTCTACGTTCGACAATTTCACGTTTTTTAATTTCCATAGAGAAGAACTCTAAGGCACATCACGTTATGCGTAACATTGTAGTGTAACAATTTTCCAGCGTGACGTAAGTCACAAATAATGACAAATAAAACCGCTTAAATGCGTTCAGGGTAACTACCTGACCAGTGAGGAATTTATGGAAGTAAAAACTCAATCCTGCGTTGTTGCGGGTAAGCGTGCTGTTGCCGTTACGGAACAAAATATTGAATGGAATAATAAAGGAACACTCGTACAAATTACCCGTGGCGGCATTTGTGGGTCTGACTTACATTATTATCAGGAAGGCAAAGTCGGCAATTTTACAGTAAAAGCGCCAATGATTTTAGGTCATGAAGTGATTGGCAAAATCGTTCATAGCGACTCAGATTTATTACGTGAAGGACAACCGGTAGCGATTAATCCATCGAAGCCTTGTGGTCATTGCAAATACTGTCTGCAGCATGAAGAAAACCACTGTACTGAAATGCGTTTCTTTGGCAGCGCCATGTATTTTCCGCATGTCGATGGCGGTTTTACCCGATTTAAAGCTGTCGATACCGCTCAGTGCATTCCCTGGCCGGAACAGGCGGACGAAAAAGCCATGGCCTTTGCCGAACCGCTGGCGGTTGCCATTCATGCGGCTCATGAGGCGGGCGATCTGCAGGGCAAACGCGTCTTTATCTCCGGCGTTGGCCCTATCGGCTGCCTGATTGTTAGCGCGGTAAAAACGCTGGGCGCGGCGGAAGTGGTATGTGCCGATATCAGCGCCCGTTCTCTCTCGCTGGCCCGGCAGATGGGCGCGGATACGCTGGTGAATCCACAGCATGATTCTCTCGATGGCTGGAAAGCAGAAAAAGGGTATTTCGATATCAGTTTTGAAGTCTCTGGGCATCCTTCCTCAATCTCAACGTGTCTGGAAGTCACACGGGCCAAAGGCGTGATGGTGCAGGTTGGCATGGGCGGCGCAGTCCCCAACTTCCCGATGATGATGGTAATAAGCAAAGAGATCTCCCTGAAAGGCTCTTTCCGCTTTACTACCGAATTTAATACTGCGGTTTCCTGGCTTGCCAACCGCGTTATCAATCCGCTGCCGTTACTGAGCGCGGAATATCCATTTACCGACCTGGAAGCGGCGCTGATCTTTGCCGGAGACAAAACACAGGCGGCAAAAGTTCAGCTCGTTTTCTGAGAAAGTAAAATAAGGGACACTATCATGAACAATCTTTTTTCACTGGCAGGTAAAAATATCCTTATCACCGGAGCCGCTCAGGGAATTGGTTATTTGCTGGCGACCGGTCTTGGTCGCTATGGCGCGCGCATTATTGTTAACGATATTACCCCGGAGCGCTCCGACACAGCCGTGACGAAACTTCAGCAGGAAGGGATAAAGGCTATTGCCGCTCCCTTTAATGTCACCCATAAACAGGATATTGAAGCTGCGGTTGAACATATCGAAAAAGATATCGGCGTCATTGACGTCCTGATAAATAACGCCGGTATCCAGCGCCGTCATCCGTTTACTGAGTTTCCCGAGCAGGAGTGGAATGACGTCATCGCCGTAAATCAGACCGCGGTTTTTCTCGTCTCTCAGGCCGTTACGCGCCGTATGGTGGCGCGTCAGGCAGGAAAAGTGATCAACATCTGTTCGATGCAAAGCGAGCTGGGCCGCGACACGATTACGCCATACGCCGCGTCGAAGGGTGCCGTGAAGATGCTGACTCGCGGCATGTGCGTGGAGCTGGCGCGTCATAATATCCAGGTCAACGGTATTGCGCCGGGATACTTCAAAACGGAGATGACCAAAGCGTTGGTTGAAGATGAAGCCTTCACCTCCTGGCTATGCAAACGTACACCTGCCGCACGCTGGGGCGATCCTCAGGAGCTTATTGGCGCAGCGGTGTTTCTCTCGTCAAAAGCCTCCGACTTTGTTAACGGACATCTGCTGTTTGTCGATGGCGGTATGCTGGTTGCCGTCTGACCAGGGAAATACGACGCAGCGCGTAAGCGCTGCTATTTTGGCGCTAATAAGAGAGACGAATATGCCATTAATAATTATTGCGGCAGGCGTTGCGCTGCTGTTGGTCTTAATGATTGGCTTTAAAGTTAACGGCTTTATCGCCCTTGTTCTAGTTGCCGCCGTGGTGGGATTTGCCGAAGGAATGGGCGCGCAAGACGTCCTGCACTCCATACAAAACGGAATTGGCGGTACTCTGGGCGGACTCGCCATGATCCTCGGTTTTGGCGCGATGCTGGGAAGATTAATTTCCGACACCGGCGCAGCGCAGCGCATTGCGACGACGCTCATTAATACGTTCGGCAAAAAACGCGTGCAATGGGCGCTGGTGATCACCGGGCTTATCGTCGGCCTGGCAATGTTTTTTGAAGTCGGATTCGTACTGCTGTTGCCGCTCGTTTTTACGATTGTGGCCTCATCGGGACTGCCATTGCTGTATGTCGGGGTTCCAATGGTCGCCGCCTTATCCGTTACGCACTGCTTCCTGCCGCCGCATCCCGGCCCTACCGCTATTGCGACAATTTTTGAGGCAAATCTCGGTACGACCCTGCTGTATGGGTTAATCATTACCATACCGACCGTGATTGTTGCCGGCCCTCTGTTTTCAAAATTGCTGGCGCGCTTTGAGAAAGCGCCGCCTGAAGGATTATTTAATCCTCACCTATTCAGTGAAGAGGAGATGCCGTCATTCTGGAACAGTATTTTTGCCGCCGTGATCCCGGTCATTCTGATGGCCATCGCAGCGGTATGTGAAATCACGCTGCCAAAAACGAATGCCGTGCGGGTTTTCTTCGAATTTATTGGTAATCCAGCAGTGGCGTTGTTTATTGCCATTATCATCGCCATTTTTACGCTGGGCCGACGCAATGGACGTACGGTTGAGCAGGTGATGGATATCGTCGGCGAGTCCATTGGCGCTATTGCGATGATTGTTTTTATCATCGCGGGCGGCGGCGCGTTTAAGCAAGTGCTGGTGGATAGCGGCGTGGGCCAATATATCTCGCAATTAATGACCGGCACCTCGCTATCTCCGTTATTAATGTGCTGGACGGTAGCCGCCGTGCTGCGTATTGCGTTAGGTTCCGCGACCGTGGCCGCGATAACCACAGCGGGCGTCGTATTGCCGATTATTAACGTAACCCACGCCGATCCGGCGTTAATGGTACTGGCGACAGGCGCGGGAAGCGTTATTGCATCACATGTTAACGATCCCGGTTTTTGGCTGTTTAAAGGGTATTTTAATCTTAGCGTCGGGGAAACCCTACGCACCTGGACCGTTATGGAAACATTGATTTCTGTCATGGGGTTGCTGGGCGTACTGGCGCTGAATGCGGTTCTGCATTAATTCATCATCCGCAGCCCAATTAACCATGGGGGCGACGTTCCCGCCCCCGGTACTGGAGAAAACATGAGGAATCACAGAATTTCTTTGCAGGATATCGCTACGCTTGCTGGCGTGACAAAAATGACGGTGAGCCGTTACATCCGCTCGCCGAAAAAAGTCGCCAGGGAAACCGGCGAGCGTATTACGCAGATCATGGAGGAAATTAACTACATACCAAATCGCGCGCCAGCTATGCTGTTAAACGCGCAAAGTTACACTCTGGGCGTGCTGATCCCCTCTTTCCAGAACCAGTTGTTTGCCGACATTCTTGCCGGGATTGAATCCGTAACGTCGGGTCATAACTACCAAACTCTCATTGCGAATTACAATTACAATCGCGATTCGGAAGAAGAGTCCGTTATCAATTTACTGTCTTACAATATCGACGGCATTATTCTTTCAGAAAAATATCATACCCTCAGAACCGTCAAATTCCTGCGCTCAGCTACCCTTCCGATTGTAGAACTCATGGACATCCGGGGTGATCGCTTAGATATGGAGGTGGGGTTTGATAACCGTCAGGCCGCCTTTGATATGGTCAGCACCATGCTGGATAAACGCCAGCGGCGAAAAATCCTCTATCTGGGTTCAAAAGACGATATCCGAGATGAGCAGCGTTATCACGGCTACTGCGATGCGATGACGCGCCGGGGGCTGGCGCCGTTGCGCATCAATCCACGCGCTATCTCCTCTATCCATCTGGGGATACAGCTAATGCGTGATGCGCTTACTGCGCACCCGGACGTGGATGGCGTCTTTTGTACAAATGACGATATCGCAATGGGCGCTCTACTGTGGTGCCGCGAGCGTCAACTGGCCGTACCGGAGCAGATCTCCATCGCCGGCTTCCACGGTCTGGAGATGGGCAGGCAAATGATACCGAGCCTCGCCAGCGTAATTACCCCTCGTTTTGAGATCGGGCGCAGAGCCGCGCAGATGTTGCTCAACAAAATTAAAAATAACGATCTCAACCATAATACGATTGATTTGGGTTATCAGATTTATCACGGCAGCACGTTATAAATTTTTTGATCTACTTTTTCCCGCAGCTTGCCTGAGCTTAACGCGTAGCCAAAAGCGCCACGCGTCAGGTTACGCACTACATCATTCGAGGAATACCAGGCGGTCTGCCGGATGGCGGCGGAAAGGACTTATCAGGCCTACGATTACTGTGATTACGACTTACGCAGCATTAGCCAGAGGCTAATCAGGAAGAAAGACGCGCTCGGCAGCAGCGCGCCGACAATCGGCGGAATGCCGTATACCAGCGTCAGCGGGCCAAAAATCTGGTCGAGAACGTAAAAGACGAAGCCGAAGCTAATCCCCGTCACCACGCGCACGCCCATCGGCACACTACGCAGCGGTCCAAAGATAAACGACAGCGCCATCAGCATCATCACCGCCACGGAGAGCGGCTGGAAGATTTTACTCCACATATTGAGCTGATAACGTCCGGCGTCCTGTCCGCTCGACTTCAGATATTTAACGTAGTTATGCAGACCGCTGATGGAAAGCGCATCCGGGTCCAGCGCCACCACGCCTAACTTATCCGGCGTCAGATTCGTTTTCCAGGTGCCGCTCACCGTCTGCGAACCGGTGATCTGTTTCGGGTTTTGCAGATCGGACTCATCCACCTGCGACAAACGCCAGACCTTATGCTCCGGATCGAATTTTGCCGAAGCGGCGTAACGCACCGACTGCAAACGACGCTGATCGTTGAAAGCGTAAATACTAATGCCGGCCAGTTCCTCGTCGCCCTTCACCCGTTCAATATAGACAAAGTTATTCCCGTCTTTCGCCCACAGACCTTGCTGGGTGGAAAGCAGCGAACCGCCATACATCGCCTGCGCACGATAGTTACGCGCCATCTGCTCGCCCTGCGGGGCGACCCATTCGCCGATCGCCATGGTCAACAGCACCAGGGGGATAGCCGTTTTCATCACCGACAGCGCCACCTGCATACGGGTGAAACCCGATGCCTGCATCACCACCAGTTCGCTACGCTGCGCCAGCATCCCCAGTCCCAGCAGCGCGCCAAGCAGCGCCGCCATAGGAAAGAAGATCTGGATATCCTTAGGTACGCTGAGCAGGGTGTACATACCCGCGCCCAGCGCGTCGTAGTTACCCTGCCCCGCTTTTTTCAGCTGATCGACAAACTTGATGATCCCGGAGAGCGACACCAGCATGAACAACGTCATCATGATGGTGGTAAAAATGGTTTTACCGATATAGCGGTCAAGTACACCAAATGGCTGCATTATACCGCTCCTTTACGCAGAAAACGGGCACGCAGGCGGCGGACCGGCACCGTATCCCACAGGTTTAAACCAATCGCCAACGCCAGATAGATCAGGTTGACCGCCCACATCCAGATAACCGGGTCCAGTTTGCCTTTACCGCCATTCGATTTAATGGAGGTCTGGATCAGGAAGAACAGCAGATAAAGCAGCATGGCGGGCAACATAGACAAGACGCGCCCCTGACGTGGATTCACCACGCTGAGCGGCACGACCATCAGCGCCATCATAAACACGGTAAAGACTAACGTGATACGCCAGTGCAGCTCGGCGCGAGCGCGATCGTTGTCGGTATTCCACAGCGTGCGCATGTCCATCTGGTCAGTATCGTTCGGGTCCAGCGCCACGGCCTGATGGCCAATAATCGCCTGATAGTTCTGGAAGTCGGTGATGCGAAAATCGCGTAGCAACGCCGTTCCTTCAAAACGCGTCCCTTTGTTTAAGGTGACAACCTGGGAACCATCGCGCAACTGAGTAAGGTGTCCGGAATCGGCCACGACCACAGAAGGACGAGCATTGCCCTTAGGGCGAATTTGCGCCAGGAAAACATCGTGGAAGTCGCTGCCGTCAACGCTTTCGATGAACAGCACCGAGCTGCCGTTGGTCGCCTGCTGGAATTGTCCCTGCGCCAACGCCGCCATACCGGGGTTCGCTTTCGCCTCCGCCAGCACTTCATCCTGGTGTTTTGACGACCAGGGGCCGGCCCACATCACATTAACCGCCGCAAGGATACCGGTAAATAACGCCAGTACCATGGCGGCCTTTACCAGCACGGCTTTGCTCAACCCACAGGCGTGCATGACCGTAATTTCACTTTCGGTATACAGTTTGCCCAGCGTCATCAGCAGCCCCAGGAACAGGCTTAAAGGCAGGATGAGCTGCGCCATTTCCGGTACGCCCAGCCCCAGAAGCGAGAGCACCAGATTTGCGGGAATATCGCCGTCAACCGCCGCGCCGAGAATCCTCACTAACTTCTGACAAAAGAAGATCAAAAGTAAGATGAAGAGTATCGCCAGCTGGCTTTTGAGCGTCTCCCGCACCAGATATCTTATGATTATCACTTTAAATACGCCCGTAAAAACCCATTTTTTTGCTGGAATTTAGCTTGTTTCATGGCTTAAACGTCATTTATTCTCTTGAGTCGTCGAAATCATCGCTAAGATCATTATACTCAGCGGATTCACCTCTCAGAACTTGTTCTGACGTGCCAATGCCGTAATAACGTTAAGATTAACACGAAGTCACCGCAACAGCGGACATGAGTTACGAAAGCTTTCAATTTCTATACTCTAATGGATTTCGAGTTGCAGGCAGGCGGCAGGACTGTGGAGCCCCGGAGCTTACATCAGGTAAGTGACAGGGGTGAGCAGGCGCAGCCAACGCATCTGCAACTTGAAAGACGACGAGTATAGCTGTAGCCACCACTGTTGTCTTTAAGATTCAGGAGCATAGTGCATGGAGTTCAGTGTAAAAAGCGGTAGCCCGGAGAAACAGCGGAGTGCCTGCATTGTCGTGGGCGTCTTTGAACCGCGTCGCCTTTCTCCGATTGCAGAACAGCTCGACAAAATTAGCGACGGATACATCAGCGCATTGCTGCGTCGCGGCGAACTGGAAGGAAAACCGGGGCAGACTCTGTTGCTGCACCATGTTCCTAACGTTCTTTCCGAGCGAATCCTCCTCATTGGTTGCGGCAAAGAGCGCGAGCTTGATGAACGTCAGTATAAGCAGGTTATTCAGAAAACGATAAATACTCTGAATGATACTGGTTCGATGGAAGCCGTCTGTTTCCTGACCGAACTGCACGTTAAAGGCCGCAACAACTACTGGAAAGTGCGTCAGGCCGTCGAAACGGCCAAAGAGACGCTTTATAGCTTTGATCAACTCAAGACCAACAAGAGCGAGCCGCGCCGCCCGCTACGTAAGATGGTCTTTAATGTGCCGACCCGCCGTGAGCTCACCAGCGGCGAACGCGCCATTCAGCACGGTCTGGCCATCGCCGCCGGGATTAAGGCTGCGAAAGATCTCGGCAACATGCCGCCCAATATCTGTAACGCCGCCTACCTGGCGTCACAGGCGCGCCAGTTGGCCGACAGCTACAGCAAAAATGTCATCACCCGCGTGATCGGCGAACAGCAAATGCGCGAACTGGGTATGAACGCTTATCTGGCGGTCGGCCACGGTTCGCAGAATGAATCGCTGATGTCGGTGATTGAGTACAAGGGCAATCCGTCCGAAGACGCGCGCCCGATCGTGCTGGTGGGTAAAGGCCTGACCTTCGACTCCGGCGGCATCTCCATCAAGCCATCTGAAGGGATGGACGAGATGAAGTACGACATGTGCGGCGCGGCGGCGGTTTACGGCGTGATGCGTATGGTCGCCGAGCTTCAGCTACCGATTAACGTTATCGGCGTACTGGCGGGCTGTGAAAACATGCCGGGCGGACGCGCGTATCGTCCGGGCGACGTACTGACCACCATGTCCGGTCAGACGGTTGAAGTGCTGAATACCGATGCTGAAGGCCGTCTGGTACTGTGCGACGTGCTGACCTACGTTGAGCGCTTCGAACCGGAAGCCGTCATTGACGTCGCGACGCTAACCGGCGCCTGCGTGATTGCGCTGGGCCATCACATTACCGGTCTGATGTCGAACCATAACCCGCTGGCGCATGAACTGATCGGCGCGTCCGAGCAAGCGGGCGACCGCGCGTGGCGTCTGCCGCTGGGCGATGAGTTTCAGGAACAACTGGAGTCCAACTTTGCGGATATGGCGAATATTGGTGGTCGTCCTGGCGGCGCTATCACCGCGGGCTGCTTCCTGTCGCGCTTTACCCGTAAGTATAACTGGGCGCACCTGGATATCGCCGGCACCGCCTGGCGATCCGGCAAAGCGAAAGGCGCGACGGGTCGTCCGGTAGCGCTGCTGTCGCAGTTCCTGCTCAATCGTGCGGGCTTTAACGGCGAAGAGTAAGTTTGAGATTACCCCGTAGGCCTGATAAGGCGCATTAGCGCCGCCATCAGGCGTTTTGCCGGATGGCGCCACGCTTATCCGGCCTACGGGGTGCATCATGGCAACGCATTTAAATCCACCACAAGAAGCCTCATATATGAAGAATGCGACGTTCTATCTTCTGGACAATGACACCACCGTCAACGGTTTAAGCGCCGTTGAACAACTGGTGTGTGAAATTGCCGCAGAACGTTGGCGCGCGGGCAAGCGCGTGCTGATCGCCTGCGAAGATGAGAAGCAGGCCATTCGGCTGGATGAAGCGCTGTGGGCAAGACCGGCGGAAAGTTTTGTCCCGCACAATCTGGCAGGCGAAGGCCCACGCGGCGGCGCGCCGGTTGAAATCGCCTGGCCGCAAAAACGCAACAGCAGCCCGCGCGATATTTTAATCAGCCTGCGTACAAGCTTTGCAGATTTTGCCACCGCTTTCACAGAAGTGGTAGACTTCGTCCCTTACGAAGAAACTTTGAAACAACTGGCGCGCGAACGCTACAAAGCCTACCGCGTGGCTGGTTTTAACCTGAATACGGCAACCTGGAAATAATGGAAAAGACATATAACCCCCAAGATATCGAACAGCCGCTTTACGAGCACTGGGAAAAGCAGGGCTATTTCAAGCCTAACGGCGACGAAAGCAAAGAGTCCTTCTGCATCATGATCCCGCCGCCGAACGTCACCGGCAGTTTGCATATGGGACATGCTTTCCAGCAAACCATCATGGATACCATGATCCGTTACCAGCGTATGCAGGGTAAAAACACCCTGTGGCAGGTCGGCACCGACCACGCCGGGATCGCAACCCAGATGGTGGTTGAGCGCAAGATTGCCGCTGAAGAAGGTAAAACCCGTCACGACTACGGCCGCGATGCGTTTATCGACAAAATCTGGCAGTGGAAAGCGGAATCCGGCGGCACCATTACCCGTCAGATGCGCCGTCTCGGCAACTCCGTTGACTGGGAGCGCGAGCGCTTCACCATGGACGAAGGCCTTTCCAATGCCGTGAAAGAAGTCTTTGTTCGCCTGTACAAAGAAGACCTGATTTACCGTGGCAAACGCCTGGTGAACTGGGACCCGAAACTGCGCACCGCCATCTCTGACCTGGAAGTGGAAAACCGCGAGTCCAAAGGCTCGATGTGGCACATCCGCTATCCGCTGGCCGACGGCGCGAAAACCGCAGACGGTAAAGATTATCTGGTTGTCGCCACCACCCGCCCGGAAACTATTCTCGGCGATACCGGCGTGGCCGTGAACCCGGAAGATCCGCGCTACCAGAGTCTTATCGGTAAATTCGTTATTCTGCCGCTGGTTAACCGCCGCATTCCGATTGTTGGCGACGAACACGCCGATATGGAAAAAGGCACCGGCTGCGTGAAGATCACCCCGGCGCACGACTTTAACGACTATGAGGTCGGGAAACGTCATGCCCTGCCGATGATCAACATCCTGACCTTTGATGGCGACATCCGTGAAAGCGCGGAAGTGTTCGATACCAAAGGTGAAGAGTCTGACGTTTATTCCAGCGAGATTCCGGCTGAGTTCCAAAAGCTGGAACGCTTTGCTGCCCGTAAGGCCATCGTTGCTGCCGTTGACGCGCTCGGCCTGCTGGAAGAAATTAAACCGCACGATCTGACCGTCCCTTACGGCGACCGTGGCGGCGTTGTTATCGAACCGATGCTGACCGACCAGTGGTATGTGCGTGCAGACGTGCTGGCGAAACCGGCGGTGGAAGCGGTTGAGAACGGCGACATTCAGTTCGTGCCGAAGCAGTACGAAAACATGTACTTCTCCTGGATGCGCGATATTCAGGACTGGTGTATCTCTCGTCAGCTGTGGTGGGGTCACCGTATCCCGGCATGGTATGACAACGACGGCAACGTCTACGTTGGCCGTACCGAAGACGAAGTGCGTCAGGAAAATAACCTCGGCGCCGACGTTCAGCTTCGTCAGGACGAAGACGTTCTTGATACCTGGTTCTCCTCCGCGCTGTGGACTTTCTCTACCCTCGGCTGGCCGGAAAACACCGACGCGCTGCGTCAGTTCCACCCGACCAGCGTGATGGTTTCCGGCTTCGACATCATCTTCTTCTGGATTGCCCGCATGATCATGATGACCATGCACTTCATCAAAGATGAAAACGGCAAGCCGCAGGTGCCGTTCCATACCGTCTACATGACCGGTCTGATTCGCGACGACGAAGGCCAGAAGATGTCCAAATCCAAGGGTAACGTTATCGACCCGCTGGATATGGTGGACGGCATCTCCCTGCCGGAACTGCTGGAAAAACGCACCGGCAACATGATGCAGCCGCAGATGGCGGAGAAAATCCGCAAGCGTACCGAGAAGCAGTTCCCGAACGGCATTGAGCCGCACGGCACCGACGCCCTGCGCTTTACCCTGGCGGCGCTGGCCTCGACCGGTCGCGACATCAACTGGGATATGAAGCGTCTGGAAGGTTACCGTAACTTCTGTAACAAGCTGTGGAACGCCAGCCGCTTTGTGCTGATGAACACCGAAGAGCAGGATTGCGGCTTCAACGGCGGTGAAATGACCCTGTCGCTGGCTGACCGTTGGATCCTGGCGGAATTCAACCAGACCGTTAAAGCGTACCGCGACGCGCTGGACAGCTTCCGCTTCGATATCGCCGCGGGCATCCTGTACGAGTTCACCTGGAACCAGTTCTGCGACTGGTATCTGGAGCTGACCAAGCCGGTAATGACCGGGGGTTCCGAGTCTGAACTGCGTGGCACCCGCCATACGCTGGTCACCGTACTGGAAGGTCTGCTGCGCCTGGCGCATCCGATCATTCCGTTCATCACCGAAACCATCTGGCAGCGCGTGAAGGTTATCTGTGGCATTACCGCCGATACCATTATGCTGCAGCCGTTCCCGGAATATAACGCCGCACAGGTGGATGAAGCCGCGCTGGCCGATACCGAGTGGCTGAAGCAGGCGATCGTCGCGGTACGTAACATTCGTGCGGAAATGAACATCGCCCCGGGCAAACCGCTGGAACTGCTGCTGCGCGGCTGTAGTGAAGAAGCCGTTCGTCGTGTTAACGACAACCGTAGCTTCCTGCAAACCCTGGCGCGTCTGGAAAGCATCACCGTGCTGCCAGCCGATGACAAAGGTCCGGTTTCCGTGACCAAAATCATCGACGGCGCTGAACTGCTGATCCCGATGGCAGGCCTCATCAACAAAGACGATGAGCTGGCGCGTCTGGCGAAAGAAGTGGCGAAAATCGAAGGCGAGATTGCCCGTATCGAAGGCAAACTGTCCAACGAAGGTTTCGTTGCCCGCGCGCCGGAAGCGGTCATTGCCAAAGAGCGTGAGAAGCTGGACGGTTACGCAGAAGCGAAAGCGAAGCTGATTGAGCAGCAGGCGGTTATTAGCGCGCTGTAATCTGAAAGCCTGATGGCGCTTCGCTTACCAGGCCTACACGTTCGCTTATTGAAATGGCGCGATCGGTAGGCCGGATAAGGCATTCACGCCGCCATCCGACAACATGAATTATGGGCCGACGTAAACGTCGGCCTTTTTACATCAGATAAACGGGAAGTAAGGCATGATGCCACGAGAAATCCACATTAGCAGGCTGTTTTCCAGCGACTTCTCATCATTGGTTAACTCAAGCGAATCCAGATCGCCCTGGACCTGTGTATTCTGCGCCAGCCAGCTCACCAGCCAAATTTTCAACCACGGATAAGCCAGCCCTAAGGTCACGCCGGAAATCACAAACACCACCAGTAACCGCCACAGCATACCGTGTGCAGTGACAGAGGAATGAAAACGAATCGAATCGTTCGCCAGTGACAAATTGTTTAAAAACAGGTTGCGTAACGCCACATATAAGTAACTGGTTACCACAATAATCGCGAGAAAATAGAGGAAATAACATGCCATTATCTGGCCATAATATTGCAGAATAAGCGCCCCACCTGCCTGCGCATTCCCCATCATACTCAAAAGAATCATGTCGGTGAACACCGGCGCGATTAGATAACCAATCACGACAGCAAAAGGGAAAAGGGTCAACATTGCCAACACGCACCCTCTGATGCACGTTTTAACATTAACCTGAATCGAGAAACGATGAATGCCAAAGTTTGCGCCATTGCCAAACAAGGTCATCCATTTGCTGTAGGTAATACCGTTAATGACCCCTATCCCAATAATAGCCAGCAAACCGAGAAAAACGATATTGAACACTAAACCGCCGACGGCGATAGTTACCAGTGAGATAATATAAAGAACAATATAAAGCGCCACCATCAGGAGTACCGGGAGAGCGAACATGTACCACCAGGCGCGCCGCATGGAACACTGGAATCCAAAATGTACGCCATTAAGCGAAGTCATCATCGCCTGATACTGTAATCCTTTCACCGCCATAAAAGGAATAATCGCAATTAATAAGCCGAATAGCGTAAAACCGAGACCGGGATAACCGTGTTCAATAAGAGAGAGGCTAACAATATAAATAATAAAACTAACAACACACTAATAAATAATGCGCCGCCCGTGGCTTTGTAAGCAAAAGGCTGATTGTTTAGCGTCATATTAGTATAAATATAACGTCGACATTTCACCATCGCCCACGGCGCATAGATTCCCAACGTGATACACGTCAACAAGAAATTCACAAGGCAAATAACAAAATACTTTCCGCCCTTGCCTGTAAACACCAACGTGTGATTATGGTTATCTTTACTACTGATAACGTTATTCATGAATCATATCCCTGAATTACAATCTATTAGAATTAATAATAAAAACCAGTAAATTGTTACTGATTTGACTACGATACTATTTTTGTTTAATTTTTCCGCCTTTTATTTTGTCTGATTCAGGATCTCCTTGCGCGTAACTCAAGACGGTGGTATTAAAGTAATCTATAAATAAATTTTAAAAATTGAGCCATATTATGAATAATGTCGCCTCGCCAACGCTCACGGTGCGCCGAATCACTACCGCCGACAATGCCGCTATTGCCCGTGTCATCCGTCAGGTTTCAGCGGAATACGGACTTACCGCCGATAAAGGTTATACCGTTGCCGACCCCAATCTGGATGAACTGTATCAGGTTTATAGCCAACCGGGCGCGGCCTACTGGGTGGTAGAGCAAAACGGTTGTGTGGTGGGCGGCGGCGGCGTGGCGCCGTTATCCTGTAGCGAACCAGACATTTGTGAACTGCAAAAAATGTATTTTTTACCGGTGATTCGTGGTCAGGGGCTGGCGAAAAAGCTGGCGCTGATGGCGCTGGATCATGCCCGTGAACAGGGTTTTAAACGCTGCTATCTGGAAACAACGGCTTTTTTACGCGAGGCGATTGCGCTATACGAACGTTTAGGATTTGAACATATTAGCGAACCGCTCGGCTGCACCGGACATGTCGATTGCGAAGTGAGGATGTTAAAGGATCTCTGAAAACCAGGCGTTTATTTATCCTCGCCAGGTATTATTTTTGCTGATATAAGTAATCCCGGAAACATCCTGTTATCCGGGAATCACTTATTATTCAAGGAAGTTATAAATGAAACGCCTATTATCAGCAATTGTTTTCCCCGCTATGTTTATTAGTATATCTAATGTATATGCATTAGATATACAGCCCGGCGAATGGAAAATGGAAAATATAGAAATGCGCACCATCAATCCAGATACAAAAGAAGTATTAATGGATGAAAAAAATTCGGGCATAGCGACGCTTATGTGTTATACCCCTAAAATGTCTGAAGATTCTAAAAAAATGGTGAAGGGTTTTTCTACCAGTGCAGGCGGTTGCACGACAACATTTGTAGAAAGTACGGATACCAAACTGATCAATGAGACTGTGTGTAATAATCCTGATGTCAAATCGCACTCTATTGTAGAAACGACGAAAATAAGCGATACAGAATTTGCGATGACCATGAAATCGGATGTCGATGCAGGAGGTAATAAAACAACCTCCATCAACAAAATTAAACAAACCTTTGTTGGCAAGACCTGCTCTGAAGCGTCAAAAGGCGTGAAACAGTAAGTATTTCAACACAAGAACCCGTAGTGATGATGCAAAAAGGGCATTGTTCACGGTAACCTTTCGGGAATATAACACTGAGTGAGTTCTTTTTGCCTGCCTCAGGGCAGGCTTTACTCAGGACAGAATATCATGAAAATGACTTTTCCTGCTCGCCAGCAGTTTGATGCCGGGCGGATGACCACGCAGGTGGCAACAGCGTAAAAGATAAAAACGCTAATCTTTAATTTTACCCTTTATCCGGCGGCTGGCACGCCGCTATGAAAACGAAACTCGCGGTCTGGCGACAAGATAAGGTCAGCTTCCACCTCGCCAAAATAGCGCACGCGCGCAGAAATGTCCTCGGCGGAAATCTGCTGCGCCAGCGCCAGGTAATCCTGATAATGCCGCGCTTCGGAGCGCAGAAGCGAGAGATAAAACGTCTGTAAATCCTCATCCAGCCAGGGCGCCAGAGCGGCAAAACGTTCGCAGGAGCGGGCTTCGATATACGCCCCGCAAATCAGCTTATCAATTAAGGTGAGCGGTTCGTGCGTGCGTACCGCTTTCAACATTCCTTTCGCGTAGCGGCTGGCGGTGATTTTCACATAAGGAATGTTTCTGGCCTGCATGACCTCGCGTACCTGCCAAAAATGGTGCAACTCCTCTTTAATCAATAACACCATACGGTCGATAAGCTGACGTCCCCAGGGGTCATCAGTTTGCGGCATGGCGCTTTTGCTAATCTGTTTATGCAGGGCAACAAAATCCGGCTCCGGCCCCTGACGAAACGCGAACGCCTCGTAAGGTTGCAGCCAGGCGAGCAGCGCGTCGGCGCCCGATTTATTGGCGACATATTTACGCACCAACAGCAACGCGGTTTGCGCAGCCTTCAGTTCGCAGATCAAGTGATCGGTAAGCAGAAGAGGAAGATTTTGCGGATCGCGGGCCTGGACAATCCACGCCTGCGGCGTCGGGCAATGCAGGAAATTAAGCACCGGAGAGAGTATTTGCGGGTAATTCATACGTAACCTGTTAAAAAAATACGACAGCAGACGCTGCCGTACCGTCATACTATGCAGCTTTAGTGACGCACGCCGTCGTCATCTTCATCGACATAATCGTCGTCATCACCCTCTTCGCCATTAGGGTCTTCAAAATAGGTTCCCCAGCCGTCGTATTCGACATCATATTTTTCCGCCAGGTTCATCAGTTGCTCAACCTGAGCGTCGATGAGTTCGGCGTTCAACGCGCACTCGCTGAGGATGTCGCAACAAATAACCGTATCGCCCTCTTCCACTTCCAACTCTTCCGGCTCCGTCACTTCATAGCCGAGTTTAAAGGCTTCTACCGCGGCTTTTTCCAACGTTTCGAAATCGTCAGCGGAAAGGTGATGCTCGATAGTGTACAGCGCATCCGGATCGCTGCCGTCCTCAAGTAACTCTTCAATAATTAAGCGCGTTTCTTCACGCTGCTCTTCCAGTAATTCCGGGTTTGCCATAGCTCGTTCCTCATAGATGTCCTGCCGATACTCTTATTGTCACATACCGCCGACGTTGCCTCCACCTTATCGAGAAAAGTTTTATCAAACAGAGTTGCAAATGAATAATCATCCATATAAAGTGAATTTTAATTCAATGAGAGGCCTAAGCCATGTGAGGGAAGTATGTCTACGTTTTACCAAAAACCTTTTTTAAAGTTACTTGATTTCACCGCCAGCGAACTCACTGCTCTGTTGCAGCTTGCCGCCGAACTGAAAGCCGATAAGAAAAACGGTAAAGAAGAACAAAAGCTGGTGGGTAAGAATATTGCGCTCATCTTCGAAAAAGACTCGACCCGGACACGATGCTCTTTCGAAGTTGCCGCATACGATCAGGGGGCGCGCGTGACGTACCTGGGTTCCAGCGGGAGCCAGATCGGCCATAAAGAGTCCATCAAAGATACTGCCCGCGTCCTGGGCCGGATGTTTGACGGTATTCAGTATCGAGGATATGGCCAGGAGATCGTCGAAACGCTGGCTGAATATTCCGGTGTGCCGGTATGGAACGGTTTAACCGATGAGTATCACCCAACGCAATTACTGGCGGATCTGCTCACCATGCAGGAACATCTGCCGGGTAAAGCCTTTAACGAGATGACGTTGGTCTATGCCGGAGACGCGCGTAATAACATGGGTAACTCCATGCTGGAAGCCGCCGCGTTAACAGGATTGGATCTCCGTCTGGTCGCGCCAAAAGCCTGCTGGCCGCAAGCCGCGTTAGTGGCGGAGTGCAGCGCCATGGCGAAAAAGAACGGCGGCGCCATCACCCTGACCGAAGATATCGCCTCAGGCGTAAAAGGCGCGGATTTTATCTATACCGATGTTTGGGTCTCTATGGGCGAACCCAAAGAGAAATGGGCGGAGCGTATTGCCCTGCTGCGTGATTATCAGGTCAACAGCCAGATGATGGCGTTAACCGGCAATCCGCAGGTTAAGTTCCTGCATTGTCTGCCTGCGTTCCATGATGACGAAACCACGCTCGGCAAAAAAATGGCCGAAGAGTACGGTTTACATGGCGGGATGGAAGTGACCGACGAGGTTTTTGAGTCTGCGGCCAGCATTGTCTTTGATGAAGCGGAAAACCGAATGCATACCATCAAAGCAGTAATGGTAGCGACGCTGTCTAAATAATGTCGTGATGATGCCGGATGGCGGTTGGCCTACAAGATCGCAACGTGCAGGCGCCGCCATCCGGCACAAAATATTACGCCATCAGCATTTTCACAACCGCTTTACGTACCCGCGCCGGTTCTCCCACCGCGCACAGGGGCTTATGCACTTCGCCGGGATAAAGCACCACAAAGTCGCCTTCGTTCAGGACGACGGTTTTCTCGTCGACGCTCGTCGGTAAAAATGCAATGTCTTTATCCGCCAGCCAGTCCGTGTGCGGCGTCCCCGCAGGCTGGGTGCTGAATGCCATCCCTTCCTGACCTTGTAGCACAATCTGAATATCAAGATAACGGGCGTGATACTCTGCGCTGCGCGATTCGCCCGGCTCCGTCATATTTTCAGAAATCATATAAAACAGCCTGTCGCCGTCAATGTCATACTTACCTGGCGCGGTCGTTGCCGTGACATGCGCATTGACGTGCTCAATCGCCTGCCGTAACGCCGTCGGCAGCCAGGCCTCCAGATGTTCAATATTGCCAATAATCATCGCATCCCCTTAGTTAAAACAGCGTTTTATTTTTCTCTTTATACGAGGAAAATGGCTGCCATACTACCCTTACTCTCATCGATTTTGCGCCAGCGCATGTTTATCGCCAGCGGTGTTTATATATTGTTAATAGTTCGCCCAACTTTATGCAGTACCTATGCATAAACCCCAGCGGCGCCAAATTGCCATCACTAACAACGCTTTGATATTAAAGGCGTTAACATAAAAACGTTTTAGCGATCACAATTCGCTCTCCCTGCATAAATGACTTCTATATCCATAGTTATTTTTAAATTATTTAAATATCCCCGATAATAAAATCCCCCTCACGCATAGTTATGCAACCATTAAAAATAATCATTTTATTTTCAATGAGTTAAGATTTAAATATCATTCAATACAACAAACAAATAATTAACAATAAAAAAATAACAAACCATATAGCTGCGTAGTAATTCATTTAATGCCTTATTGTTTTTTGAATTTCTCTGACCCGGCTCATATATTAAGTAAGAAAAATAGCACTCCTTGATTGATGTGAATCTCATCACATTAACAACCCAAATAAAATTCAATCATTGCTCCCGAATTTAACTGAAACGCCGCGACTGCAAGCACGCTAAATATTTGCAGCCACTCCTTCTTTATTCTTGAAATTATGTAAAAGGTATAATGATGGAAAAGCATTTTGTCGGTTCTGAAATCGGTCAATTACGCAGCGTAATGTTGCATCGGCCCAATCTCAGCCTAAAAAGACTTACCCCTTCAAATTGTCAGGAATTACTTTTTGACGATGTATTATCCGTAGAGCGCGCTGGCGAAGAGCATGACATTTTTGCCAACACGCTGCGCCAGCAAGGGATAGAAGTGTTGCTGTTAACCGACCTGCTCACCCAAACGCTGGATGTGGCTGACGCTAAAGCCTGGCTACTGGATACGCAAATTTCCGATTATCGCCTTGGGCCCACCTTTGCCGCAGATATTCGTGCCTGGCTGGCGGATATGCCGCACCGTGAACTGGCTCGCCATTTAAGCGGCGGTTTAACTTACGGCGAAATCCCCGCCTCCATAAAAAATATGGTGGTCGATACTCACGATATTAATGACTTTATTATGAAGCCATTACCGAATCACCTATTTACCCGTGACACGTCCTGCTGGATATATAACGGCGTCTCAATTAACCCCATGGCGAAACCTGCACGCCAACGTGAAACGAATAATTTACGTGCCATTTATCGCTGGCATCCTCAATTCGCAGGCGGTGATTTCATTAAATATTTCGGCGACGAGGACATTAATTACGACCACGCCACTTTAGAGGGCGGCGATGTGCTGGTGATTGGCCGCGGCGCGGTGTTGATCGGTATGTCTGAACGTACTACGCCGCAGGGCGTCGAGTTCCTGGCGCAGGCATTGTTTAAACATCGTCAGGCGGAACGCGTCATTGCCGTTGAACTGCCAAAACATCGCTCCTGTATGCACCTTGACACCGTCATGACCCACATTGATATCGACACCTTCTCTGTCTATCCGGAAGTCGTTCGCCCGGACGTTCAGTGCTGGACGCTGACGCCAGACGGACGCGGCGGTCTGAAACGAACCCAGGAGAGCACGCTGGTTCATGCTCTTGAAAAAGCGCTTGGCATCGATCAGGTGCGCTTAATCACCACTGGCGGCGACGCATTTGAAGCTGAGCGCGAACAGTGGAATGACGCCAATAACGTGCTCACCCTGCGTCCCGGCGTGGTGGTGGGCTATGAGCGCAACATCTGGACCAACGAAAAATACGACAAAGCCGGCATTACCGTCCTTCCCATTCCCGGCGATGAACTGGGTCGCGGGCGCGGAGGCGCACGCTGCATGAGCTGTCCACTGGAACGCGATGGTATTTAAAGGAGACGTTATGGAAAACAAACGCACACTGGTCGTCGCGCTGGGCGGCAATGCGCTGCTCAAACGCGGCGAACCGCTGGAGGCTGATATTCAGCGTAAAAATATCGAACTGGCGGCCAGAACCATCGCCCAGCTTACGCGGCAATGGCGCGTGGTGTTAGTGCACGGCAACGGCCCACAGGTAGGACTGCTGGCGCTACAAAATAGCGCCTACGCTAACGTTACACCCTACCCGCTCGATATTCTCGGTGCGGAAAGCCAGGGCATGATTGGCTACATGCTGCAACAGGCGCTGAAGAATCATCTGCCGGAGCGTGAAATCAGCGTCCTGCTCACCCAGGTCGAAGTCGATGCCAACGACCCGGCATTCCTCAATCCAACCAAATATATCGGACCGATTTACGACGAAGCGCAGGCCCGTGCGTTACAGGCAGAAAAAGGCTGGGTATTCAAAGCCGACGGTAACGCCTTCCGCCGCGTTGTGCCTTCCCCGCAGCCGAAACGCATTGTGGAAAACGATGCCATCCGCGCGCTGATTAGCCGCGATCACCTGGTTATCTGTAACGGCGGCGGCGGTGTGCCGGTCGTGGAAAAAGCCGATGGCTACCACGGTATCGAGGCGGTGATCGACAAAGATCTGTCCGCCGCCCTGCTTGCCAGCCAAATTCACGCCGACGCGCTGCTCATTCTGACCGATGCCGACGCGGTGTATCTCGACTGGGGCAAACCCACCCAACGCCCGCTGGCGCAGGTTACGCCGGAGCTGCTTCGTGAAATGCAGTTCGACGCCGGTTCGATGGGCCCGAAAGTGACCGCCTGCGCTGAGTTTGTCGGCCATTGCCGCGGCATTGCCGGAATCGGCTCGCTGGCGGATGGGCAAGCCATTCTCGCGGGCGAGAAAGGTACTTTGATTCGGTGTGAAACCGCCGACGTTGACGCATAAGGCTTTTTACCGGATGGCGGCTTCCGCCTTATTCGGCCTACAGAGCGCGCATAACCGTGGGCCGGATAAGCGCAGCGCCATCAGGCAATTCATTTTAACAAGGATATTGTAATGGTTATTTCACTGAAAAATCGTAACTTTTTGAAGCTGCTTGACTACACCCCGGCGGAAATCCAACACCTCATCGATCTGGCTATTGAGCTGAAAGCCGCAAAAAAAGCCGGATGCGAAAAGCAAACGCTGATCGGCAAAAACATCGCGCTGATTTTTGAAAAAACCTCTACCCGCACCCGATGCGCGTTTGAAGTCGCCGCGTTCGACCAGGGCGCGCAGGTGACTTATCTCGGCCCAAGCGGCTCGCAGATCGGCCATAAAGAGTCCATGAAAGATACTGCTCGCGTCCTGGGGCGGATGTATGACGGCATCGAATATCGCGGATTTGGTCAACACATTGTGGAAGAGCTGGGGGAATACGCGGGCGTTCCCGTCTGGAACGGCCTGACCGATGAATTTCACCCCACACAGATCCTGGCCGATCTGATGACCATGCTGGAACATGCGCCGGGCAAAACGCTGCCGGAACTGAGCGTCGCCTACCTGGGCGACGCGCGCAACAACATGGGCAATTCGCTGATGGTGGGCGCGGCGAAGATGGGCATGGATATCCGTCTGATAGCGCCAAAGTCCTTCTGGCCTGATGCCGCGCTGGTCGCGCAGTGCCGGGAAATCGCCAGCGTTACCGGCGCTCGTATCACCTTAACGGAGAGCGTTGAAGATGGCGTTCACGGTGTGGATTTCCTCTATACCGACGTCTGGGTCTCGATGGGAGAACCCAAAGAAGCCTGGGCGGAGCGCGTCAGTCTGATGACGCCATATCAGGTCAACCAGCAGGTGGTAAACGCTACCGGTAATCCTGATGTGAAGTTTATGCACTGCCTGCCCGCCTTCCATAACGAGCACACCAAAGTGGGACGCGAAATCGAAATGGCTTACGGCCTGAAAGGACTGGAGGTCACGGAAGAGGTGTTCGAGTCCGCAGACTCGATAGTCTTCGATGAAGCGGAAAACCGGATGCACACCATCAAAGCGGTCATGGTGGCGACGCTCGGCGACTAATCCCACAGGATATGCGCCCTCGCGGCGCATATCCGTGATATCAGGAGAGAACATCATGGGTAAATTTAAATTTCCCACCGCTTATACCATCCTGTTTATTCTTATTGCCCTGGTCGCGGTGATGACCTGGATTGTGCCGGCGGGAAAATACCAAATGGCGATGAACGCCACGCTGGGAAAAGAGGTGCCGGTGGCGGGAACGTATGCCCCTGTGGACGCGCATCCGCAAGGGATTACCGCTGTTTTACTGGCGCCGATTGACGGCCTCTATAACCACGAAACCTACACCGCCGGCGCCATTGACGTCGCGCTGTTTGTCTTGATTATCGGCGGCTTTCTGGGGGTGGTGAATAAAACGGGGGCGATTGATGCCGGTATTGAACGGGTAACAGCCAAACTCAACGGCAAAGATGAGTGGATGATCCCCATTCTGATGGCGCTGTTCGCCGCAGGCGGCACTATCTATGGCATGGCGGAGGAGTCGTTGCCCTTCTACACGCTGCTGGTGCCGGTCATGATGGCGGCCCGCTTCGATCCGTTAGTGGCGGCGGCAACCGTACTGCTCGGCGCGGGGATAGGCTCGCTCGGTTCGACCATTAACCCTTTCGCCACGGTCATTGCCGCCAACGCCGCCGGCATCCCTTTTACTCAGGGAATGCTGATGCGCGTACTGCTGTTAATTGTCGGCTACGTACTGTGCGTGTTTTGGGTAATGCGCTATGCGCGCAAAGTCCGCGCCCATCCTGAGCTTTCTATCGTGGCGGATAAAATGGAGGAAAACCGCGCCCATTTCCTCGGCAATCGCGCCAATACTCTGCTGGAGTTTACGGCTACCCGGAAATGGGTGCTGCTGATCTTCGCCGCCTCTTTCGCGGTGATGATTTACGGCGTGGCGGTTCTCGGCTGGTGGATGGCGGAAATCTCCAGCGTCTTTCTGGCGGCGACGATTATCGTTGGCGTGATAACGCGGATGGGTGAGGAAGCGTTCACCAGTACCTTTATTGACGGCGCGCGGGATTTACTCGGCGTGGCGCTAATTATTGGTATCGCGCGCGGCATTGTGGTGGTCATGGATAACGGTATGATTACCCACACCATTTTGCACAGCGCGGAAAGTCTGGTTTCCGGCCTCTCTACCACCATTTTCATAAACGTAACCTACTGGCTGGAAGTATTGCTCTCCTTCCTGGTGCCCTCCTCTTCCGGTCTTGCCGTATTGACAATGCCCATTATGGCGCCGTTAGCGGATTTTGCCCACGTACAGCGGGATTTGGTCGTAACCGCCTACCAGTCGGCCTCCGGGATTGTGAACCTGGTTACGCCCACCTCCGCCGTGGTCATGGGCGGTCTGGCGATCGCGCGGGTTCCCTATGTTCGCTATCTGAAATGGGTCGCGCCGCTGTTACTGATCCTGACATTGCTGAATATGGCGGTACTGAGCATCGGAGCGATGATGTAACGAGCCAGATGGCGACGCGTCTTATCCGACAGGACTGATAAGCACAGCGCCATCAGGCACGCCGTCACCTTTTTTGATCGGCTTCTCATTTTCCTGCAAAACCGCCCGATTGATCCGCAATCAATGTGACAAATGTGATGAATTTCGCCAGTCCGTTGATATTAATAATAAAGATAAGGTGCATTTATGAAGGAATACGATGATTACTCCGCCAAAGAACAACAGCAACTGGCGGTTTGTCAGCGCCTGATTAGTGAAAAAAGTTACCTGTCCCAGGAGGAGATTCGCCGCGATTTACAAAATGAGGGATTTGAAGGTATCAGTCAGTCTACGGTTTCGCGCCTGCTCAAACTGCTGGGCGCAATAAAAATCAGAAATACGAAGGGACAAAAGATTTATTCCGTAAATCCCCAGCGGCGTCCTTCGCCGGATGCCGGACGTTCAATAGCCGAAATGGTCGTTAGCGTTGAACATAATAGCGAATTTATCCTTATCCATACGGCGGCAGGTTATGGTCGCGCCGTCGCGAGAATTCTGGATTACCACGCATTGCCGGAAATTCTCGGCGTCGTTGCCGGTAGCAGTATTGTCTGGGTCGCACCGCGGGTCGTTCAGCGCACGGCGCTGGTACACAAACAAATTAATTATTTGCTTAAAATGAATTTAAATTCATAAGAACCGTTTGCGACAAGTAAATCATGCATTAATTCGCTTGATCCCAAAACAGAGCTGAGTATAATCGCGGACAATTTGCCGGGAGGAAGCATGGTTCAGTGTGTACGACATTCTGTCTTACCGCGTCTGAAAAAAGACGCAGGCCTGCCGTTTTTCTTTCCGTTGAAAACCAATACCAAGCCCCTCAATTGAGGGGCTTTTTTTTGCCCAGGCGTCAGGAGATAAACATGGCTAACCCGCTATATCAAAAACATATCATTTCCATAAACGACCTCAGCCGCGACGATCTTAATCTGGTACTGGCGACGGCGGCGAAATTAAAAGCCAACCCGCAGCCGGAGCTTTTGAAACATAAAGTGATCGCCAGCTGCTTTTTCGAAGCCTCCACGCGTACCCGCCTGTCGTTTGAAACTTCAATGCATCGCCTGAGCGCCAGCGTAGTGGGCTTCTCCGACAGCGCCAACACGTCGCTGGGGAAAAAAGGAGAAACGTTAGCCGACACGATCTCAGTGATTAGCACTTACGTGGACGCGATTGTGATGCGCCATCCGCAAGAAGGCGCGGCACGTCTGGCGACGGAGTTTTCCGGTCAGGTGCCGGTGCTCAATGCGGGCGACGGTTCGAACCAGCATCCGACACAGACCCTGTTGGATCTGTTCACCATCCAGGAAACGCAGGGCCGTCTGGATAACTTGCATATCGCGATGGTCGGCGATCTGAAATATGGCCGCACCGTGCATTCGCTAACCCAGGCGCTGGCGAAATTTAGCGGCAACCGTTTTTATTTTATCGCGCCGGACGCGCTGGCGATGCCGCAGTACATTCTGGATATGCTGGATGAAAAAGGGATGGCCTGGAGCCTGCATGGTTCTATTGAAGAGGTCATGGCCGACGTCGACATCCTCTATATGACTCGCGTACAGAAAGAGCGTCTCGACCCGTCGGAGTACGCCAATGTGAAGGCGCAGTTTGTTCTGCGCGCCAGCGACCTGAACGGCGCGCGTGAAAATATGAAAGTACTGCACCCGCTGCCGCGCATTGATGAAATCACCACGGATGTGGATAAAACGCCACACGCCTGGTACTTCCAACAGGCGGGCAACGGTATTTTCGCTCGCCAGGCGTTACTGGCGTTGGTACTGAATAGCGAACTGAGTCTGTAAGGGAGAAAAGCGATGACACACGATAACAAACTGCAGGTTGAAGCCATTAAATGCGGCACCGTGATTGACCATATCCCTGCGCAGGTAGGCTTTAAACTGCTGAGTCTGTTTAAATTGACCGAGACCGATCAGCGAATCACTATCGGTCTGAATCTCCCGTCTGGTGAGATGGGGCGTAAAGACTTAATCAAAATAGAAAACACCTTTCTCACCGATGAGCAGGTTAACCAACTTGCTCTGTACGCGCCGCAGGCCACTGTTAACCGCATCGACAACTACGACGTAGTCGGGAAATCACGCCCCAGCCTGCCAGAGCGTATTAATAATGTGCTGGTTTGCCCGAACAGCAACTGCATCAGCCACGCGGAACCGGTATCCTCCAGCTTTGCAGTGAAAAAACGCGCCAATGATATCGCCCTCAAATGCAAATACTGTGAAAAAGAGTTTTCGCATTATGTGGTGCTGGCCAACTAATTTGGGTTGGTTATGAGATCCCGGCTCCCTATAATGAGCGGGGACATTCTATTACCGCTGTAATTCAGGAGAAATCATGAGCAAAACTATTGCGACGGAAAATGCACCAGCAGCAATCGGCCCATACGTACAGGGCGTTGACCTGGGTAGCATGGTAATCACTTCCGGTCAGATCCCGGTCGATCCGAAAACCGGTGCCGTAGCGGAAGACGTATCCGCTCAGGCACGTCAGTCGCTGGAAAACGTTAAAGCTATCGTGGAAGCCGCTGGCCTGAAAGTAGGCGACATTGTGAAAACGACCGTATTCGTGAAAGACCTGAACGATTTCGCGACCGTCAACGCCACCTACGAAGCCTTCTTCACCGAGCACAACGCCACCTTCCCGGCGCGTTCCTGCGTGGAAGTTGCCCGTCTGCCGAAAGACGTGAAAATTGAGATTGAAGCGATCGCTGTTCGTCGCTAAGCGCCGGACGTTATCCCCGCCGGGCGGCGCAAGTTTGCCCGGTTCGGGGCACCAACAGCCATGGAGAGGCGGCAATGGTAAGATCGCGTTTTACCGAGGAACAAATCGCCGATTTTCTGCAACAGTCGAAAAACGGCGTACCGAATAAGGTGTTGTGCGAAGAATATGGATTTAGCAACAGCACGCTCCGTCGCTGGCAGGAGAAACATGCCGAAAGCATACGCCAGGAATTAAAACAGATAGAATCTACCGCGAAGATAGTCTTTTTATGCTTCATTGTCGCAGCCATATTGCTTACCCTTATGTTTCCTAAACCCACTGCCGCCTTAGCGATTCCTCCTTACTTAGTTTATTGCATTAGCTATATTCGCCGCTTTCGTCGCATATCCGCAAAACATATCCGGCGGTGGGACATCTCCTCCTCTCGTTCCGGATTGGGGGCAGAGAATGTATTTTACAAACTTAGCTGGACATTCCTCTTTTTTATGCCTGCATATAGCATTCTACAGTTGCTTGAATAAGCCCTGAAATTTAAAGATAAAGCCGATCGCGTTAAACTTGTCGAGCTTTACGGGCATCTGACCTGGTTAGCGATATCGGGGATTAAGCACGCTGGCGAATCCCCGACGAAAGTGTTTACTGCCAGCCATAACGTCGGCTGTAAAACCCTTTCACTAACTGGGTTAACGTCATATAGCCCGCCAGAATGGCAATCAGCCACGGGAAATAGCTTAACGGCAGCGCCTGCAACTGCAGGTAAGACGCCAGCGGCGAAAACGGCAACGAGACTCCCACCACCATCACCAACAACGTCATCGCCATCAGCGGCCAGGCGGCGCGACTTTGAATAAACGGCAGACGACGGGTACGGATCATATGCACAATCAGCGTTTGCGACAGTAATCCCACCACAAACCAGCCGGACTGGAACAAAGTTTGCGTTTCTGGCGTATTCGCATGAAATACCCACCACATCAGACAAAAGGTCAAAATGTCGAAAATCGAGCTGATCGGACCGAAAAAGACCATAAAGCGCCCCAAATCCGCCGGATTCCAGCGCTGCGGCTTTTGAATTTGTTCTTCATCGACATTATCAAACGGAATCGCTACCTGGGATACATCGTACAGCAGGTTTTGAATCAGCAAGTGCAGCGGCAGCATTGGCAGGAACGGCAAAAAGGCGCTCGCCACCAGTACGCTAAACACGTTACCGAAATTTGAGCTGGCCGTCATCTTGATATATTTCAACATATTAGAAAAAGTACGACGACCTTCAATGACGCCTTCTTCCAGCACCATCAGGCTCTTTTCCAGCAGAATAATATCGGCGGCTTCACGGGCGATGTCCACCGCGCCATCTACCGAGATACCAATATCCGCCGCCCGCAACGCCGGGGCATCGTTAATCCCGTCGCCCATAAAACCGACCACATGCCCCTCGCGTTTGAGTAAAGTGACAATGCGCTCTTTATGCATCGGCGTCAGACGCGCAAACAACGTCGTACGGGCGGCCAGCGCCGCCAACGCGTCGTCGCTTAACCCTTCAATATCACTGCCAATAACGACATCGCCCGCATCCAGCCCAACCTCATGGCAAACTTTCGCCGCTACCAGCTCGCTGTCGCCGGTGAGAATTTTCACCGTAATTCCGCTCGCCTTCAGCGCTTTCAGCGCCGGCGCGGTGGTCTCTTTCGGCGGATCGAGAAAAGCAATATACCCTTCCAGGATCAGGTCAGATTCATCGATACGCTGGTAATCGCCCTCACGCGCAGGCAGGTATTTGGTCGCGACGGCGACCACGCGTAGCCCCTGACGGTTCAGCGTGTCGGTAACGCGTTTCACCCGGCGCAGCATATTGTCGTCCAGCGGCACAATATCGCCGTTGTGGCGCACCTGAGTACACACGTTCAGGATCTCCTGTAACGCGCCTTTGCAGACCAGTTGATGCACGCTCGAATCTTCGGCCACCACCACCGACATCCGGCGACGCTCAAAATCAAACGGAATCTCATCGATTTTCTGCCAGCGTCCGGAGAGCTGGCGCGCGGCGGTTTCGTCTACTCCCTCCAGGACTGCCGTATCCAGTAAATTTTTTAGACCGGTCTGATAATGGCTGTTCAGCCAGGCGCAATGCAGTACATGCTCGCTGGGCTTACCAGAAATATCTGTATGATTCTCCAGCACAATTTTGTCCTGCGTCAGTGTGCCGGTTTTATCGGTGCACAGAATATCCATCGCGCCGAAGTTCTGAATCGCATCAAGGTGCTTCACGATAACTTTCTGTTTCGAGAGTTTCACCGCCCCGCGCGCGAGGGTAGAGGTGACGATCATCGGCAACATTTCCGGGGTGAGCCCTACCGCGACCGAGAGCGCAAATAGCGCCGCTTCCCACCAGTCACCTTTCGTGTAACCATTAATAATCAGTACTACCGGCGCCATGACCAGCATAAAGCGGATCAGCAACATACTGACGCGGCTAATTCCTTTCTGGAAAGCGTTCTGCTCGTTATCTTGTTCCGAAACGCGCCCCGCCAATTGACCAAACCAGGTGCCGGCGCCGGTCGCCATCACCACGGCCTGCGCCGTTCCGCTCACGACGTTCGTCCCCATAAAGCACAGCGTGTCGCACTCAAGCGGGTTATTTTGCCGGGGCTCACGCGTCGCAGCGACTTTCTCGACCGGCAGAGATTCGCCGGTCAGCGACGCCTGGGCGACAAACAGATCGCGCGCCTGGATAATCCGTAAATCCGCCGGGATCATATCCCCCGCCGCCAGCTTAATAATATCGCCGGGCACCAGTTGATCGATGGGTAATTCCAGCCAGGCGTTTTCGCCATTTTCATTAATAACCCGCAGTACGGTAGCGGTATTGCTCACCATCGCTTTTAGCGCGTCCGCCGCTTTCGTCGAGCGTGCTTCCTGCACAAAATTCAGCAGCGTTGAGATACCGACCATCAGGGCGATAACGCCTGCGGCAAACAGATCCTCCGTGGCATAAGAAATGCCGCCAAGAATCGTGAGTAAGATATTGAAAGGATTGCGATAACATACCCACAGATGCACCCACCACGGCGAGGGTTTCTGTGCCGGAAGGCGGTTTTCGCCATGCTTTTCACGCGCGCGCGTCACCTCGGCGGCGTTTAATCCCTCCGGGTGCGTATCAAAAACGCGCCAGAGCGTCTCCTGCTCCATTGCCGCGACTTTCAGACAGCGCTCGCTCAGCGAAGGCGGGATAGTCGCATTTACCGCGGTCTGCGCGCCGGGCAGCGGATCGCGGTGAACCAGACGATAAGGCAAATGGCGATTAAGCCGGGCAAAAAGCTGGCGGGTAATGGTTTTTAGCATAGGTAATCCCTCCGCGCCGAAGTCAGGCGCAGAAAATTCTTCAGGCGCGGCAAAGCCTTGCCCGATGAGCAATTTTTAAATAAAAACAGGGACGTTATTGTGTCACTGTCTTACACACCGGTAAGACAGCAGAGGCAGGCTTACCGGAAAAGGAAAATTCTCCATCGCGGGAGAGGGGTGGGTTCAGGGTCCATGTCGCCTCCGGTAAGTAAATAATTTGCGCCGCGGATTATACGCATAAATCCATAAGTTTTGTGGCAATTATGGCGGTATCATACCGTTACGTAATTAAACCAACGATAAACCAGACTTTGCCCATTGCCCTTCGCTTGAGTAAAGTTACTCTTTTTATCACCATCAGCGTCACGCCACGGGAAAACAGGATGCAAAACCGGCTCACTATCAAAGACATCGCCCGCCTGAGCGGCGTAGGGAAATCAACCGTTTCCCGCGTGCTTAACAATGAAAGCGGCGTAAGCGAACGTACCCGCGAGCGTGTCGAAGCGGTGATGAATCAACACGGTTTCTCCCCGTCCCGCTCTGCCCGCGCGATGCGGGGACAAAGCGATAAAGTGGTCGCTATTATCGTCACTCGCCTTGATTCGTTGTCTGAAAACCTCGCGGTTCAGACCATGCTGCCTGCGTTTTATGAACAGGGCTACGACCCTATTATGATGGAAAGTCAGTTCTCGCCGACGCTGGTAATGGAACATCTGGGCATGCTCAGACGACGTAACATTGATGGCGTGGTGCTGTTTGGCTTTACCGGCATCACAGAAGAGTTGATCGCCCCCTGGAAAGCCTCGCTGGTGCTGCTGGCAAGAGATGCGCAAGGTTTTGCCTCCGTCTGTTACGACGACGAGGGCGCGATTCATATCCTTATGCAGCGGCTGTATGAGCAGGGACACCGCAACATTAGCTTTCTGGGCGTTCCCCATAGCGATATTACCACCGGCAAACGTCGGCATGACGCATACCTGGCGTTTTGCAAAAAACATAAACTTCATCCCGTCGCCGCCCTGCCCGGTCTTGCCATGAAGCAGGGCTATGAGCATACGGCAAGCGTCATCATGCCGGATACCACCGCGTTAGTCTGCGCCACCGATACGCTGGCGTTGGGCGCCAGTAAGTATTTACAGGAGCAACGTATTGAGACGCTGCAACTGGCAAGCGTCGGGAACACGCCGCTGATAAAATTCCTGCACCCGGAGATCGTCACTGTCGATCCTGGCTATGCTGAAGCCGGACGACAGGCGGCTTCGCAGCTGATCGAACAGATCAATGGCCGCTGCGATCCGCGCCGGATCGTCATTCCTTCTACCCTCGCCTGAGTGACTGATTAAACGAAATACCACGAGTAATTTGTGATCGTCGCTGCGTTTCGGGAACGTTCCCATTTTTAAACCAACGTTGAAGAGATACTCTTGCGCCAACCCATAACATACCTCCTCTGCCATGAGGCTTTACGATGAGCAAAGTAAAACAAGCCGATATCGACCGGCTGATTGACCTGGTCGGCGGGCGCGACAACATCGCCACGGTGAGCCACTGCATTACTCGCCTGCGCTTTGTGCTCCACCAGCCCGCGAACGCCAGGCCAAAAGAGCTCGAACAATTACCGATGGTTAAAGGCTGTTTCACCAACGCCGGGCAGTTTCAGGTGGTGATTGGCACCGACGTTGGCGATTACTATAACGCGCTGCTGGAGACCACCGGCAAAGCGTATGCTGATAAAGAGCAGGCCAAAAAAGCCGCTCGCCAGAACATGAAGTGGCATGAGCAGTTAATTTCCCACTTTGCGGAGATCTTCTTTCCGCTACTACCGGCGTTGATCAGCGGCGGTTTGATCTTAGGCTTTCGTAACGTGATCGGCGATGTGCCGATGAGCAACGGCCAAACGCTGGCGCAGATGCATCCGGCGCTAAAAACGCTTTATGATTTTTTATGGTTGATCGGCGAAGCGATCTTTTTCTATCTGCCGGTGGGGATCTGCTGGTCGGCGGTGAAAAAAATGGGCGGCACGCCGATTCTTGGTATCGTGCTCGGCGTGACGCTGGTGTCGCCGCAGTTGATGAATGCGTATCTGCTGGGCCAGCAAACGCCGGACGTCTGGAACTTCGGCTTATTTAGCATTGAGAAAGTGGGCTACCAGGCGCAGGTTATCCCGGCGCTACTGGCAGGGCTGGCGCTTGGATTTATTGAAACGCGGTTGAAACGCATCGTGCCGGATTATCTCTACCTGGTCGTCGTCCCGGTGTGTTCGTTAATACTGGCCGTCTTTCTCGCCCACACCTTTATCGGCCCCTTTGGTCGTATGATCGGCGACGGCGTGGCCTTTGCGGTACGTTATCTGATGACCGGCAGTTTCGCCCCGATAGGCGCGGCGCTGTTCGGCTTCCTGTATGCCCCGCTGGTCATTACCGGTGTCCACCAGACAACGCTCGCTATCGATATGCAGATGATCCAGAGCATGGGCGGTACGCCAGTCTGGCCGCTGATTGCGCTGTCGAATATCGCACAGGCCTCTGCCGTGGTGGGCATCATCATCTCCAGCCGTAAACACAATGAACGCGAGATCTCCGTTCCTGCCGCCATTTCCGCTTACCTTGGGGTAACTGAACCGGCGATGTACGGTATCAACCTGAAGTATCGTTTTCCGATGCTGTGCGCGATGATCGGCTCTGGTCTGGCGGGACTGCTCTGCGGTCTGAACGGCGTCATCGCCAACGGTATCGGCGTGGGCGGCCTGCCGGGCATCCTGTCTATACCGCCGCGCTACTGGCAGGTGTACGGCATGGCGATGGTTATCGCGATCGTGATCCCGGTGATTCTGACCACCTTTATCTATCAGCGTAAGCATCGTCAGGGCACATTACAAATTGTCTAATACTTCTTCGGGGCGCAGTTGCGTCCCAACGCACTTGCAGGAAACAACAATGACTATTCCCCTCTGGTGGCAAAACGGCGTTATTTATCAGATCTACCCGAAAAGTTTTCAGGACACGACCGGCAGCGGCACTGGCGATTTACGCGGCGTCACGCAGCGCCTTGACTATCTACAGCGACTCGGCGTGGACGCCATCTGGCTCACGCCGTTTTATATCTCGCCGCAGGTGGATAACGGTTATGACGTCGCAAATTATACGGCTATCGACCCGACCTACGGCACGCTGGATGATTTTGACGAGCTGGTCGCGCAGGCGAAAGCACGCGGTATTCGTATCATCCTGGATATGGTGTTTAACCATACTTCTACCCAGCACGCCTGGTTTCGCGAAGCGCTGAACAAAGAGAGTCCATACCGTCAGTTTTATATCTGGCGCGATGGCACGCCGGATGTCTGCCCGAATAACTGGCAATCCAAATTTGGCGGCAGCGCCTGGCGCTGGCATAGCCAGAGCGAACAATATTATTTACACCTTTTCGCGCCTGAACAGGCCGACCTGAACTGGGAAAACCCCGCCGTACGCGCCGAGCTGAAAAAGGTCTGCGAATTCTGGGCCGATCGCGGCGTGGATGGCCTGCGTCTGGACGTGGTGAACCTGATCGCCAAAGATCAGAATTTTCCTGACGATCCGACGGGCGACGGACGCCGCTTTTATACCGACGGGCCGCGCGCGCATACGTTTTTACGCGAAATGAACCGTGACGTTTTTACGCCGCGTAATCTGATGACGGTAGGCGAAATGTCCTCTACCACGCTGGAAAACTGCCAGCAATATGCCGCGCTTAGCGGCGACGAACTCTCGATGACCTTCAATTTTCATCATCTGAAGGTGGATTACCCCAATGGCGAAAAGTGGACGCTGGCAAAACCTGATTATGTGGCGCTGAAAGCGTTGTTCCGCCACTGGCAACAGGGGATGCATAACGTCGCCTGGAACGCGTTATTCTGGTGTAATCACGATCAGCCGCGCATCGTTTCCCGCTTTGGCGACGAGGGTGAATACCGGGTTCCAGCCGCGAAAATGTTGGCGATGGCGCTGCACGGTATGCAAGGGACGCCTTATATCTATCAGGGCGAAGAAATCGGCATGACCAACCCACACTTTACCCACATCACCGATTATCGCGACGTGGAAAGCCATAACATGTTTGCCGCGCTACGCGCCGCCGGGCGCGACCCCGACGAACTGCTGGCTATTCTGGCCAGTAAATCCCGCGACAACAGCCGCACGCCGATGCAATGGGACAACGGTAAAAACGCCGGTTTCACCCAAGGCGAGCCGTGGATAAGCCTGTGCGATAACTATACGGAGGTTAACGTCGAGGCAGCATTACGCGATGAAAACTCGGTGTTTTACACCTATCAAAAGCTGATTGCGCTACGTAAAACCCAGCCTGTACTGATCTGGGGCGATTATCAGGATCTCCTCCCGGATAGCCCATCAGTATGGTGTTATCGCCGCCAGTGGCAGGGGCAAACCCTGCTGGTTGTCGCCAATCTGAGCGACCAGTGCCAGGAGTGGCATCCGCCGCATATCAAAGGACAGTGGCAGGCGCTACTGCATAATTATGGCGAGGTCGCCAGCCAGCCAGCCGCGATGACGCTCCGCCCATTTGAAGCCATCTGGTGGTTACAACGCTAACGCGACGTCCTTATACGGATAAACGCCACAAACCTATTGACACGGGCTGTGGCGTTGCTCCAGGTTACTGACTGTTTTTGTTGAATAATTAATCAGATTTTTCTTGCTATCTTTTACAAACGCTACAGCGCCCGCCATCTGTACGCTCTGATTTTTACCTTGTTCTACATCAATAAAATTGCAAACATCCTTGATGCAAATCACTACATATAGACTTTAAAATGCACACCGACCCAATATGTTGTATTAATTGACTACAATTGCTACAACACCTGTTCACTCGACACAAGGTGAATTGTGGATAACCTGGGTCAGGATTGCGGGAAGTCGTTGGAAAAGAGATGAATAAACCTGTTATGGCTTCCCCGGCCTCTGTGGATAACCTGTTCTTACAAATATGGAGTGATCATGACACCGCATGTGATGAAACGAGATGGCTGTAAAGTGCCATTCAAATCAGAGCGCATTAAGGAAGCCATTCTACGTGCAGCTAAAGCAGCGGGAGTCGATGACGCAGATTACTGTGCCACCGTCGCAGAAGTCGTTAGCAGCCAAATGAACGCACGCAGTCAGGTGGATATTAACGAGATCCAAACTGCGGTTGAAAACCAACTGATGTCCGGCCCGTACAAACAGCTTGCCCGCGCCTACATCGAATACCGTCACGATCGCGACATTCAGCGTGAAAAGCGTGGTCGTCTGAACCAGGAAATTCGCGGCCTGGTAGAGCAAACCAACTCCGCGTTGCTCAATGAAAACGCCAACAAAGACAGTAAAGTCATTCCCACCCAGCGCGATTTGCTGGCCGGGATTGTCGCCAAACACTATGCCCGCCAGCACCTGTTGCCGCGTGACGTAGTACAAGCGCATGAGCGCGGCGATATCCACTATCACGATCTCGACTATTCGCCGTTCTTCCCGATGTTCAACTGTATGTTGATCGACCTGAAAGGCATGTTGACCCAGGGCTTTAAGATGGGTAACGCCGAGATCGAACCGCCAAAATCTATCTCTACCGCCACTGCCGTTACCGCGCAGATTATCGCGCAGGTCGCCAGCCATATTTATGGCGGCACCACCATTAACCGTATCGACGAAGTGTTGGCGCCGTTTGTCACCGAAAGCTATAACAAGCACCGCAAAACCGCCGATGAGTGGCAGATCCCGGATGCCGAAGGGTATGCGCGTTCTCGCACCGAAAAAGAGTGCTACGACGCCTTCCAGTCGCTGGAATACGAAGTTAACACGCTGCACACCGCTAACGGCCAGACGCCTTTCGTGACCTTTGGTTTTGGCCTCGGCACCAGTTGGGAGTCGCGTCTGATCCAGGCGTCTATTTTGCGTAACCGTATCGCCGGTCTGGGTAAAAATCGCAAAACCGCCGTGTTCCCGAAACTGGTCTTCGCTATCCGCGACGGTTTGAACCACAAGTTTGGCGATCCGAACTACGACATTAAACAACTGGCGCTGGAGTGCGCGAGCAAGCGCATGTATCCGGACATTCTCAACTACGATCAGGTGGTCAAAGTCACCGGTTCGTTCAAAACGCCAATGGGCTGCCGCAGCTTCCTCGGCGTGTGGGAGAACGAAAACGGCGAGCAGATCCACGACGGGCGTAACAACCTGGGCGTGATTAGCCTTAACCTGCCGCGCATCGCGCTGGAAGCAAAAGGCGACGAAACCGCATTCTGGAAACTGCTGGATGAACGTCTGGCGCTGGCGCGGAAGGCGCTGATGACCCGTATCGCCCGCCTTGAAGGCGTGAAAGCCCGCGTCGCGCCTATCCTGTATATGGAAGGCGCCTGCGGCGTGCGGCTGAAAGCGGACGACGACGTGTCTGAAATATTTAAAAATGGTCGTGCGTCCATCTCTCTGGGCTACATTGGTATCCATGAAACCATTAACGCGCTGTTTGGCGGCGAACACCTGTACGACAGCGAGCAACTTCGCGCTAAAGGCATCGCGATTGTGGAGCGTCTGCGCCAGGCCGTGGATCAGTGGAAAGACGAGACCGGCTACGGCTTTAGTCTGTACAGCACGCCAAGTGAAAACCTCTGTGACCGCTTCTGCCGTCTGGATACCGCCGAGTTCGGCGTGGTGCCGGGCGTAACCGATAAAGGTTACTACACCAACAGCTTCCACCTCGACGTGGAGAAGAAGGTCAACCCGTACGACAAAATCGATTTCGAAGCGCCGTATCCGCCGCTGGCGAACGGGGGTTTCATTTGCTACGGCGAATACCCGAACATTCAGCACAACCTGAAAGCGCTGGAAGATGTCTGGGATTACAGCTATCAGCATGTACCGTATTACGGCACCAACACGCCGATCGATGAATGCTACGAGTGCGGCTTTACCGGCGAGTTCGAATGTACCAGTAAAGGTTTTACCTGCCCGAAATGCGGCAACCACGACGCCGCGCGCGTCTCGGTCACCCGCCGCGTGTGCGGTTATTTAGGCAGCCCGGACGCGCGTCCGTTTAACGCAGGCAAGCAGGAAGAAGTGAAGCGCCGCGTGAAGCATTTAGGCAACGGGCAGATAGGTTAATCCTCCGTTTGCAATGCGTAAATGCCGGATGGCGGTGTAAACACCTTATCCGGCCTACAACCGCTGGCTATAGTTCCAATTTCATGAGTTTCCTCTAAGCAGTTGGTGTTGTAGCAAGGCGGCAAACGAACGAATCCCAGGGAGCTTACATAAGTAAGTGACCTGGGTAAGTGAGAGCGGCCAACGCCGCTACAGCGCCAAATGCAACGAGGAAACATGAACTTTCACCAATACTACCCCGTAGACATCGTTAACGGCCCCGGCACCCGCTGCACCCTGTTTGTGTCAGGGTGCGTGCACGAATGCCCTGGCTGCTATAACAAAAGCACCTGGCGGCTCAATTCCGGCCAGCCGTTTACCAAAGAGATGGAAGATAAGATCATTGCCGATCTGAACGACACGCGCATTCACCGTCAGGGGATCTCGCTGTCGGGCGGCGATCCGCTGCATCCGCAAAACGTACCGGATATCCTGGCACTGGTACAACGCATCCACGCGGAGTGCCCGGGGAAAGATATCTGGGTGTGGACCGGCTACAAGCTCGATGAACTCAACGCCGCACAGATGCAGGTGGTCGATCTCATTAACGTGCTGGTCGATGGCAAATTTGTGCAGGATCTGAAAGACCCGGCGCTTATCTGGCGCGGTAGCAGCAACCAGGTAGTGCATCATTTGCGTTGATCGCTAAAGCCGTTTGTTTGCATCGTGATAGACGGCTGAATGTTCTCGCTTGCCGACCGCGACAACAAACACAATCACAACTTCATCCCGAACCTGGTACACCAGACGATAACCGGACGATTTAAGCTTAATTTTATAGCAGTCAGGAAGACCGTTTAAACGGGCAGAGTCGATTCTGGGGTCCAATAGCACATCAGCCAACTTTTTCTTAATCTGAGCCTTCACCGTATCGCCCAGCTTATGCCACTCTTTTAAGGCCCTCGGGTCGAATTCCAGTTCATAAGTCATCCAGACTAACCTTGATTCCCTTTTGCGGACTAGACAGCCTCTCCCGAACTGTCTGAATCAGTGCATCTTCACTGTCGCTAAGAGTGACGGTTTTCACTGGCATGCGCCCCGTTTCCGCGACGTACTGGAACAGTAATCGCACGGCTTCCGTTGGAGTAATGTTCAGTTTTTCCAGCACGGCATAAGCCTCATTTTTGAGTTTGTCATCCAGACGGACGTTCAGCGTGGCCATTATGCCTCCAGGAGAATCGAATGTGTAATGCAGTTTAGCATTACATTCGCATTACATCGAATTCTGGATAACGCCTCTCAAAAACGACTCACGCACTCCATCGCGACCGTTTTAAATTGCGTAAAATTCTGACATGCGCAGAGGCGCGTCATGGCGCGTTCGCGCAGGAAAGTGACGAAAATATCGTAGATGGCCATCGCCTCTTCATATTCACTTTTGCTGATGGCGAGTAAAAAAATAACGTGCGCCGTTTCGTCACCCCAGGCAATCCCCTGTGGCGCGAGCACCGTATAAACCACCGTTTTCTTCGCCAGCAGCCCCAGCGCGTGTGGCAAGGCAATCCCGTCGCCTAATAACGTACTGACGATAGCTTCACGTTCAATAACCGAATCGAGAAACGCCGCATCAACAAAGCCTTCCTCATGCAACTGATCGCACAGCGTTTTAAACAGCGTCTGTTGATCTATTTCCCCCTCCACGATGCGAAAATGCGAGGCATCGAAATATTTATCCAGCATCCACGGGCGCGTTCTGTCCACCAGCACCAGCTTACCGATCTGCTCCAATTGATAGTCGGTAGGAAAGGGTGCGATCATGATGACCGGCTTATCTTTTTCACCGATCCGCGCCGTGGAAATCACAAAATCCTCCACAATACTGTCCCGCGCCTCATAGTCGCGTAGCGTCAGAGTGCGGGCAATCTCAATCTGCGGGTATTTCCGCGCCAGTACCGCTTCAATCATCCGCACCATCGCATTACCAGCATCGCACACCAACAGTACCTGCGGCTGCCGCTGGTAGCCAATGTTGTAACTACGTTCCAGCCCAACGCCAATATGCAGCACCAGAAAACCGATTTCGTTTTCGCTAATGGTATACGGCGTGTATTTTCCCCAACTCGATATCGCCGCCAACGTCATATCCCACGCCATCGGATAGTGCTGCTTAATATTTTCCAGTAGTGGGTTGGGGATCATGATCTGGTAGCGCACGCGGGTGATCATCGTTTTGATGTGGGTCAGCAAGTCCGCGTGAAGCTGTTTATCATTCAACAGGTTATAGTTGTACTGGGTATTAATAAAATTGAGGATATAGCGCACCAGCGCCTCTTCATCATCGGCATTAATGGCGCTGGGGGCAATCTCCTGTACCTGGCGGGCGGCAATATGCACCTTCAGCCAGCTTACTTCCGGCTCCGACAGCGGCTTGTCGGCCAGCTGTTGTAGTAGCTCCGCAATCTCATGCGCCGCATGGCGCACCTTTTCATCAACCTCCTCCGCCACACATTCCGATAACGGATACCCCTCGCGAATACGCCGTACCGCCACCGCGCAGTATAAACGTAGAAACAGCTCGCCCTCATCGGTCAGGCGGATTTGACAATGAGAGAAAATATCCGGCAAAAGAGACCGCAGCCGTTGAGACACCTCGGTGTTCAGCGTGGTACTAACAATTAACGGATGAGAGGGCTCCTGCTGCGCCAGCGTCCATAAAAGGTCGGTCAGACAGGCGCGAATCGCCATCTCTCCGCCAAACAATTTCATGCCATGACGCGGACGCGTTTCCAGCGTCAGATGATAACGCAGCAAATGCTCGCGCACGTCCGCCATGTCGTTCTGCAACGTCGCACGGCTGACAAACCATTCATCTGCTAAATCCTCCAGCTTCAGCGAGAAGGCGGAGGTTAAAAAACGCGCCAGCAAATAGTGTATCCGCTCCTGGCTGGTGCGCGGACCGCGCGCCAGGGCGGGAGATTGCTGCGTTTGCAGGGATTGATAACGTGCCGGATCATCAATTTTGAGCTGATACCCGTTGCCGCGGCTGAGAGTAAATTGCGCGCCATGCGGCGTCAGCAACATGTTCAGCGCGGCGATATCCGCCCGAACGGTACGCGTGGAGACCGACAACCGCTGCGCCAGCTCATCCTGCGGCAGCGTCTCGTTTTGCAGCATCGCAAATAGCTGCGCTAAACGTTGGTTGGGGAATCGCACGTCTCTCTCCTCATGATTAGCCGACACGCGACCGGACGATAGCGAGTAACTGACGTACATCGTCCGCACGGGTGTTGCCGCTCACCTTATCAATAATCGAACTATAAATGTGAGGAATGATTTTGCTTACACCTGCATCAAGGGCGATGTGCAGAATCTCGGCGAAGTTTTCCAGATCGATGCCGCCCGTCGGTTCCAGCCAGAAATCATGGCGAGCGCAGGCGTCAGCCACCGCTTTATACTCGTCGCGACAGGTGAGTCCTCCCATCGGAAAGTATTTAACGGAGCTGCCGCCCATATCTTTGAGCAGCGCAATCGCCGTTTCTATGGGTACGATGCCGTCCGGCGCGCGGCTGCTTAGCGGGCCGGTGGAAATTTTCACCCGTCCCGGCGTGCCGGTCGGCGAGACAAGACCGTTCACCACCGTCTCGTTTTGCCCCAGCAGCGCCCGGCTGGCCCCTACGCCGGTAAACACCTGGTTGACATGCTGCGGCTGTACCTGACGCGAGATTTCGCTCACCATCGCCGACTGGTTAGGATCGCCTGCCCCCAGTCCGACGGAGAGCGCATTATCGATAAGCGCCGCATATTCACGGATATCCGCGACTGCGCTTGCCACATCCGGATAGTTTTTGGAGAGCACGCCAACCAGCACATGACCTTCCGCCGCCGCGTAGATTTCCCGGGCGTTATCTTTCGAACCGGCCAGTACGTTCAGGCAAACGCGATCGCGGTAAAAGTTAGGGGTCAGTTTCATGCTTGTTTCTCCTGATTAATCACCTCGCCAATACGACGCGCCACAATCGCTAACTGCGCGCGATCGACGCTGCGGACATCCGCTTCAATAATCCCTTCGTTGGCTTTGTATCCGCGAAAGTAAATCGCGTATTCTCCTTGCTTCAGCGCGTCGACCAGTTCGCCTGTGGCGATGCCGGTAACGGCTTCATCAAACTTAATTTCCGTGCGCGCGATGTCGCGTCCGGCGCTGTCCCACACCACGCGGGCGCTGACGCCGTTAAACGTGTTCAACGTGTCGATAAAGGGCGCCATTTTTTCTACCATCTCCGCGCCGCTCTCTTTTTGCGCCCGCAGGTACAATTCAATGGCGCAGGTCAGGCCAACAATTCCCTCTTTGCCGACCTTCATCGCCCGGCCAATGCCCGCTGACTGACGTTTTACCCACTCAACATACTGCGTTTTGCCAATCACCAGCCCGCTGGTCGGCCCTTCAATCGCTTTCGCGCCGCTATAGATAACGAGATCTGCGCCCACGCGGTAGTAGCACTGCAAATCTTCTTCCGCCGCCGCGTCCACAATCAGCGGGAGATTATGCGTACGCGCCACCACCGCAGCCTGCTCCACGTTGAGCATACTTTTCTGTACGCAGTGGTGAGATTTGATATAGAGAATAGCCGCCGTGCGCGGCGTAATGGCCGCCGCCAACTGCGCGGCGGAACATTCGTTGGCGTAACCGGCTTCCACCAGTTTGCCGCCGCCCAGCGCCACCATCGTTCCCACCGGCGCGCCAAAGTTGACGTTGTGGCCCTTTGGCAGGACGATTTCGTTATTTTCAATCGGTGTAACGTGCAGGTTTTCCAGCAGCCAGTCGCTGTCCTGAACCAGTACCGCGGCAACCGACTGGGCAAGACCCGCACTGGCGCAGGAGACTACCGTCGCCCCTTCCACCTCCAGCAATTTCGCAATGTACTCGCCGGTTTTATTCACCAGATCTTTCATCTCGAAATACTGATTCATTCCGGCCATCGCCGCGTCTATCACTTCCGGGCGCGGCGTAGAGACGCCGAGCGCCGTCATACGTCCGGAGGCGTTAATCACCTGTTTTAATTGATACTTCTCAAAAATCGAAGGCATGTTCCGCGCTCCCTTGTTCGGTCATATAGCCCTTGCCTGCGCGTATCGCGGCAAGCGGCGTCAGCAATTCTTCAGCCTGTAAGCTGTCGTTTTCCGCGTCTACCAACACGGTGGGCTGGCGTTTAAGCGTAAAGAGGGTCAGGTCGGCATCCAGACCTGGCTGAAGACGCCCTTTGGTTTTCAGATTCAGGCTATCGGCGGCATTGGCCGTCACGCACGCAATGACCTGCGGCAGCGACATGCCGATGGCGAGGAATTTCGACATCACATTAGCCAGCGAATGTACCGGGCCGTTGATGCGGTTACGGCAGTAGATATCGGAACTGATGGTATGCGGTAAAATCCCCAGGCTAATAGCGCGTTTCGCCACCGCAAAGCTCAGGCTGGCGGTACCATGCCCGACATCCAGACGCACGCCGCGCGCCAGCGCTCGTGTCACCGAGGCGCGCAGCTCGCCGTCAGGCCGAAGAATACGGTTCGGCTTACCGTTGTAACAGTGGGTAATGATATCGCCCGCCGTCAGACGCTCCGCGATTTCGTCCAGATCCGGCGGGTTATTGCCAATATGTACCATCAGCGGCAGGTTGCCGTTTTCTTGCTGCATGGCTTTAGCGCGTTCCAGCGGCGTGATGCCGTTAACGCCTACCACGCTGCTGCTCATCCGCGCCTTGAGGCCGACGATAAAATCCGGATGGCGTTTTACCGCCTGCCGAACCGCATCAGCGTCAATATTGGCCATGTTAGCCAGCTCGTTTTGGGCAATAAGCCCGACGCGTGAAACATTCAGCAGCGCATAAACGTCGGTGGTCGCCTGACGAGTCAGGGTGTAAAAATCGTCAATATCATCTGCGCCAGTGCTGCCTGCATCCACCACTGTGGTAACGCCAGTGGCAATACCCACGCTGTCCGGTTCGTCATGGTAAATCGGCGATGTCGGGTAGCAGTGGACGTGAGAATCAATCCAACCCGCGCTAACGTAACACTCGCCGCGCAGGTCAATGGTTTTCACCGCCGGACCATCAACGTCACCCAACACCGCGATTTTGCCATCTTGTAGGGCAATATTAGTCAGCGTGTCATCGACCAGACGCGCATGGCGCAGGAGTAAATCAAACATCGCTCTCTCCTTTGCCGGATGGCGGCGCAACCGCCTTATCCGGCCTACAAATCAACAGTTAGCTAATCGCAATCGGGAAGATGGAACCGAGGATCATCGCGCCTAAAATCGCGCCGCCGGTAATCGGCTTCTGCCAGATATAAAACAGCAGCGCGCCCACCAGAGAGCCCAGACCAATGGGAATCGATGCCGTCATGGCGCTGAGGATAATTAACGGCCCCAGAAAACGGCCTGAAGTGTTACCGGCCCCCATCATGACGTCCGCTCCGTACGTGGAGTCGCTCTGATTAATGGTGAACTTACGCGCCAGAATAATGATGTAGCCAATCGCCAGGCCAATCACCAGACCGGTTATCAGCGAAGCGATAAAGTTCGCCACCGGGAAGACAAAGCCGGCTCCCAGCAATAACGCCGGAACCCCTAAGCCCACGCCGGTCTGAATTGCCCCGCCGATATCCAGAATTCCGACCAGCGAACCTTCGATAATGCGGGCAAATAAAAAGCTGGCGCCGAAAGCGGCGACCGCGCCGTAGACGCCGGTATCCATCCCCGCTTTCAACATCGCCACAAAAGCGACTTCGTTAAATGCGCCGATGCCGTACAGATAGTACATATGCGTCCCGGCGAAAACGCCGGAGGAGAGCAGGCCAACAAAGATCGGGAACGACCAGTCGGCATACCAAAAACCTTTATTCTCTTCCATTGTGGCCTCCGTTATTTGCCGCTGAGCGAGTTGTGGATCAGTTCAAGCCAGTTCGGTACCGTCATGTTGAAAGACTCGATCATTTTCATGTCGAAGCCGCGGAAGAAGCCGCTCAACACAAACAGCAAAACGATGGCGACCATCATCACTTTGGTGACATGGTTCCAGCCGCTCTCTTCTACGCCTTTGCCGATCAAAATACCCAGCACCAGCCCCGGTACGGCGTTCCCCATGATGAGCTGCGCCGCGCCGCCGAAAACGGTGGCCCAGAAGCCCGATTTTTTACCAGCGTCGATCGCCGCTAACCAGAAGATCACAGGCATGACGATATTGACCAGCAGGTTTGCCGCCGGTACCAGCACCTTAACCGCCGTCACCTGTAGCGCTTCTGGCACGGATGAGGCGGTCAGGTTAAGGAACGTTACGACAATCATGCCGATGACGGCGCAGGCGATCGCCATTTTTTTCGGGTCGTGCAGCGTCTCGCCGACGTTACGGTTTTTGATCATTAGCGCCGCCGCGCCCCAGTTAGGGATGATGCGGTGATCGACATCCTGGGTGAACGATCCGGCCGCCACAGACGACGCCCAGGCGTTAAAGAAGAAACCCAGCCCAAAGGAGAAGTGAGATGCCGGGTCGCCTTCACAAGAGTTGAGTTCGCCCAACGTACGGAACGCGCCCATCCCCTGCGTGGTTGGCGCGTGAAACATGCGTGCAGCCCCAGCGCCCACCCCTACGCCGACCAGCGCGCCGATAATGAGCGATTTAATTAGTATTATCAGGAACATAACTATGCCTTTTTAATAAAAATCAGCGTTTCGCGACGAAATCCACCCTGTCGAGATTGATGGCGGTCACGTTGACGGTCACATCCAGCTCCACGCTGTAAGTGCGTCGTTCCCGGCGCAAAAAGAAAAACAGAAAGGCCTCTTTACGCACCGACTCATGCGCCTGAACAATCCGCACATCCTGTGGCTCAATACGCAGTAAGATATACGGCGACTCTCTCATCACCGCCGACTGAACATGGTTCAGCGCATCGGCAAAGGCGCGTGCTTTGGCGTCGCCCTTGCCTTTTACTCTCACCGTGGTGGTGAATTGCTCTTTCATCATCAGGCGCCGTATTTCTTTTGCCACGCCTGCACCAGGCGCTCGCCGAGCTCTTCTTTATCCATAAAGCCGAAACCCAACACGTTGCAGCCTTCATTGATAGCGGTGACGCCTTCATCCACTGACCGCATTCCATATTTGGCTTTGTAGCCATGCTTGTTTTGCGCGGTGATAGCGCCCGCGCCGCCGCTGCCGCAAAATGAAATGCCGAAGGTGGCGTTTTCCGCTTTCATCACATCGCCCAGCTTCATGTCTGCCGCGACGCCCGGTACGACGACCGCGCGACCGCCCGCTTTTTCCACGCCTGCCGCTACTTTCTGGCCTTTACCCAGGCGATCGCCAATCACGACGGTAATCTGTTCCATTTTTTGCTCCTTAGAGGTTGTCTTTCGCGACTTCAAAATGTACCGATAATAGCCAGGCTTCTTCGTCAGGAAGGTTGCCAAACGCCGCCACGATTTCGCGGGCGAGCGCCATTGATTCGGCTGAGATTTCATCAAACAAGCTGGCATCGACTTCCGGTAAAGGCTCGCCGGTAATTGACCGGTGCGCCATCGCGCGAACGTGCGAGGTCAGCATTTGCGTCTGTACCGCATTGGGGACAATGTGATGCCGCCCCAGCAGGCTATCCACCTGCGTTAACACCTGTTCAGCCAGTTCGTTAATTCGCTCACCAGCATCGTGTTTTACTGCTCCGTTATCCACGCGTCTCACCCCGTTAATGGCAATGAGATAAAACTAGCGGTAAGGGTTAAAAGTTTGTAGCGAGTTATTTTCCACCTCGAAGTGGAAACGCGAGTGGGATAGGTGATCTGCGCCACAGAAAAGGCGGCATTAATGAATTATCGCCGGGAAAGTGTGAGATCTATCGCGGCATAAAGAGGAAATGGCGAAACAATGACGTTGTCGTATAAAGTGAGAAAGTGTGATGGGTATTACATTTTGCCGGATGGCGACCTACGGATAAAGCGAAGCCGCCATCCCACAAAAATTAACGATACTTCTTATGATACGTATTGCGGGTGGTTTTTAGCGCTTCCGCCGCCGCTTTCGCTTCTTTAACGTTACCTTCGTTCGCCAGCTTCAGCGCGCCATCAATTTGGCCGACCAGAATGTCAAAACCGTGACGAAAATCCTTCATTTCCGGGCTATCCGGCGCTTTATCTTCCAGCTTTGGCGGCGTAGCTTTTTGAGCATCCAGCGCGGCCGCGCGCATTTTGGTTAATGCCGCTTTCAGTTCAGGGGCACTATCCGTTTTCTCAACAACTTTCAGGTTATCATTGAGAATATCCATATTATCTTCAAGATCGGCAGCAAAAACAGCCGAACCGAATACCAGCGATGACACAGCAAGAATAGCTAACAGGCTTTTACGCATTGCTCACTTCCTTTTTTATTATTAACGATAAGTGTAATACCCTGAATAATTCGGGTCGCAGGCAGCCAACGCGCCTGCAGCCTGAAGTATGACGGGTATTATTGTCCGGCGATTTTCATCTCCGGTAACAATACCGAACCACACTGTATATTACTGCGCGTTTCAATATCATCACCCACGGTGACAATATTACGCCACATCTCTTTTAAATTACCGGCAATGGTAATTTCACTTACCGGGTACTGGATTTCACCATTTTCAACCCAGAATCCCGCAGCGCCGCGGGAGTAGTCGCCGGTAATACCGCTGACGCCCTGGCCCATCAGTTCCGTCACCACCAGGCCGGTGCCCATCTCTTTTAGCAATTGCTCAAAGTTCAGCCCCTGCCCGGCGATACGCCAGTTATGAATGCCGCCGGCATGACCGGTACTTTTCAGCCCCAGTTTGCGGGCGGAATAGTTGGTCAGCAACCATTGCGTCAGTACGCCATCCTTCACAATGTCCCGGCGCTCCGTACGCACGCCTTCGCTGTCGAACGGTGAAGACGCCAGCCCTTTTAGCAGATGCGGGTGTTCTTCGATGGTTAACCATTCAGGCAGAATTTGTTTGCCCAGCGAGTCGAGCAGAAAAGTGGATTTACGGTATACCGCGCCGCCGGCAATCGCCCCGACCAGATGACCAAATAGCCCTGTCGCCACTTCATTGGCGAAAATGACCGGCGCTTTCATGGTGGAGAGCTTGCGCGGCGACAGGCGGGATAAGGTACGGCGCGCGCACTCGGCCCCGACCCATTCCGGCGCTTGCAGATCCGCCATTGCCCGACCGATGGTGTAAGCGTAATCACGCTCCATATCGCCGTTCTCTTCGGCGATGACGCAGCTTGAGAGCGAATGGCGCGTGGAGCAATATCCCTGCAACATGCCGTGGCTGTTGCCGAACACTTTAATGCCGTAATGGCTGTTAAAGCTCCCGCCTTCGGTATTGGTGATGCGTTTATCCGCCTTTAGAGAAGCCTGTTCCGCACGCGCGGCCAGTTCAATGGCTTCGTCTGGCGTAACCTCTGCCGGGTGGAACAAGTCCAGATCCGGCGCGTCAAACGCCAGCAGTTCTTTGTCCGCCACGCCTGCGCACGGGTCCGGCGACGTGTAACGCGCGATATCCAGCGCGGCCTGCACGGTACGGGCAATCGCCTGCGGGCTTAAATCCGTCGAAGAGGCGCTGCCTTTGCGGTTCTGGTGATACACCGTAATTCCCAGCGCGCCGTCGCTATTAAATTCGACATTCTCTACTTCACCATAACGGGTGCTGACGCTAATGCCGGTGGTCTTGCTGACGGCGACTTCCGCCCCATCCGATTTGCCTGAGGCTAACTCCAGCGCTGTCGAAACTGCTTCTTCCAGAATCTTACGCTGCGCTTCAACTTGTGAGATTACTTTCATTGCAAATGCCATAATGTAGAGAGAGTTTCTCTGAAGTCTAACAGAGAACCGTTTTTCAGTACGCATCTTAACTGGTAACATTAGCCTCTTTTTTTAAGGAGCCTGACATGACAAAGCAGCCCGAAGACTGGCTCGACGACGTTCCCGGTGATGACATCGAAGACGAAGACGATGAAATTATCTGGGTCAGTAAAAGTGAAATTAAACGCGATGCCGAGGAATTAAAACGCCTGGGCGCGGAACTGGTGGATCTGGGGAAAAACGCGCTGGATAAGATCCCGCTGGACGCCGATCTGCGCGACGCCATTGAACTGGCCCAGCGTATCAAAATGGAAGGACGCCGCCGCCAGTTGCAGCTTATCGGAAAAATGCTGCGCCAACGCGACGTTGAACCTATTCGCCAGGCGCTGGACAAGCTGAAAAACCGCCATAATCAGCAGGTGGTGCTGTTTCACAAGCTTGAGCATCTGCGCGATCGTCTGATCGTCGAAGGCGATGACGCGGTAGCCGAAGTACTGACCCTGTGGCCGCACGCCGATCGTCAACAGCTTCGTTCATTGATCCGCAATGCGAAGAAAGAGAAAGAAGGCAACAAACCGCCGAAATCAGCGCGTCAGATCTTCCAGTATCTGCGCGAGCTGGCGGAAAACGAAGGGTAATTTTACACGTTGATAGCGTCTGCCGGATGGCGGCGCTGGCGCCTTATCCGGCCTACGGGAATGTACGTATTGTAGGCCCGGTAAGCGCAGCGCCACCGGGCATTTTTTACTCCACAACCAGTGCTTTTTTCGCCAGCCCATCCAGCAATTTCTGATGGATGCCGCCGAAACCGCCGTTGCTCATCACCAGGATGTGATCGCCAGGCTGTGCGGTTTTCACCACCATTTCCGCCAGCGTATCGACATCTCCACTCCAGTGAGCAGGCTGTACGCAGGCGTCCGCCACTTCTGAAACCTGCCACGGAATATGCGGCGGCTGCAGCAGGAACACTTCATCCGCACGCCCTAACGACGGCGCCAGGTCATCCTTGCATAACCCCATCTTCATCGTGTTAGAACGCGGCTCCAGCACTGCGATAATGCGCGCGGTGCCGCCCACTTTACCGCGCAGCGCCGCCAGCGTGGCCAGAATTGCCGTCGGATGGTGAGCAAAATCGTCATACACCGTCACGCCGTTCGCTTCACCGCGTAGCTCCAGACGGCGGCGGGCGTTAATAAATGACCCCAGCGCGCTGGCCGCTTCTGCGGGCGCGACGCCCACGTGGCGCGCGGCGGCAATCGCCATCAGACCGTTGTGCATGTTATGTTCGCCGACCAGGCCCCATTTCACATCGCCGACTTTTTCGCCGTCCAGCCACACTTCCCACTCGGAAGCATCCGTAGTCAGCTTCTTCGCCTGCCAGTGTCCCTGCTCGCCCACCAGCTCCTGCTCGCTCCAGCAGCCCAGCGCCATGGTCTGTTTCAGGTTGATGTCGTTTTCCGGCCAGATGATGCGCCCCTGCCCCGGCACGATGCGCACCAGATGGTGGAACTGCTTCTGGATCGCTTTCAGATCGTCGAAGATGTCGGCATGATCAAACTCAAGGTTGTTGAGGATCAACGTCCGCGGGCAGTAATGCACAAATTTAGAACGTTTATCAAAGAACGCGCAGTCGTACTCATCCGCTTCGATAACAAAAAATGGGCTCTCGCCCAGGCGCGCGGAAACCTCAAAGTTGCCCGGTACGCCGCCAATCACGAAGCCCGGTTTGTACCCGCACGCTTCCAGTATCCAGGTCGCCATGCCTGCGGTCGTGGTTTTGCCGTGGGTACCGGAGACCGCCAGTACCCAGCGGTCGCGCAACACAAAGTCATGCAGCCACTGTGGACCAGACATAAAGGGAATGTTTTTTTCCAGCACCGCTTCCACGCACGGATTCCCACGCGTCATCGCATTGCTGATAATCACCAGATCCGGCTGCGGATCGAGCTGGCTGGCGTCATACCCCTGGATCAGATCAATGCCTTGCTTCTCAAGTAAGGTACTCATCGGCGGATACACATTGGCGTCCGAACCCGTTACTTCATGACCAAGCGAGCGAGCCAGCATCGCCAGCCCCCCCATGAAAGTGCCACAAATTCCCAAAATATGAATGCGCATACGTCACTATCCTTTTTTTATCTGCGAGCCATTTTACGCACATGTCTGGCAAGTGAGAAACGCATTTCAGGTAAATCTGTACTTTGCTGGCGCGATTCACCTGAGCGCATCATCTGAAATGTTTGTTAAGATTGTTACGGTCGCTTTACTCCAATCAATTGCAGGGAAAGTGTTATGAAAACGTTAGGTGAATTTATTGTCGAAAAGCAGCACGAGTTCTCTCAGGCTACCGGTGAGCTCACTGCTTTGCTGTCGGCAATAAAATTGGGCGCCAAGATCATCCACCGCGATATCAACAAGGCCGGTCTGGTCGATATCCTGGGTGCCAGCGGTGCTGAGAACGTACAGGGCGAGGTTCAGCAGAAACTCGATCTGTTCGCGAACGAGAAACTGAAAGCTGCACTAAAAGCGCGCGATATTGTAGCGGGCATCGCATCGGAAGAAGAGGACGAAATTGTCGTCTTTGAAGGCTGCGAACACGCGAAATATGTGGTGCTGATGGACCCTCTGGATGGCTCTTCTAACATCGACGTTAACGTCTCTGTCGGTACGATTTTCTCGATTTATCGCCGCGTGACGCCCGTCGGCACGCCAGTCACCGAAGAAGATTTCCTGCAACCCGGCAACAAACAGGTCGCTGCGGGATATGTCGTGTATGGCTCGTCCACCATGCTGGTTTACACCACCGGCTGCGGCGTACACGCTTTCACCTACGATCCGTCGTTAGGCGTGTTCTGTCTGTGCCAGGAACGTATGCGTTTCCCGGAAAAGGGTAAAACCTACTCCATTAACGAAGGCAACTACATTAAATTCCCGAATGGCGTGAAGAAGTACATCAAATTCTGCCAGGAAGAGGATAGTTCAACAAGTCGCCCTTATACCTCACGTTACATTGGCTCTCTGGTGGCCGATTTCCATCGCAACCTGCTGAAAGGCGGCATCTATCTCTACCCCAGCACCGCCAGCCATCCGCAGGGAAAACTGCGTCTGCTGTATGAATGCAACCCGATGGCGTTCCTCGCGGAACAGGCCGGCGGCAAAGCAAGCGATGGTAAAGAACGTATTCTGGATATCATTCCGGAAAGCCTGCACCAGCGCCGCTCGTTCTTCGTTGGCAACCGCCATATGGTTGACGATGTGGAACGCTTTATCCGCGAATACCCGGACGCGTAATCTTTACCACCATGCGGACTAACGCATGAAGCCGCCATTGGGCAATAACATGTCCGATGGCGGCGTTGCCTTATCAGGCCCGTGATTTTTCCGGTTCTTAACCTTTGTCGTTTATGCTCCGCAACGACGCGCCAGATGAGGCGGAAACGAAAACAAGCGAAGACTTTCGGCGTGAGTTGGCTATAATACTCGCCACTTGTTTGTCATAAATTCAAAGGAAACAGACATGAGCTTACTCAACGTCCCGGCGGGTAAAGAACTGCCGGAAGATATCTACGTCGTTATCGAGATCCCGGCTAACGCAGATCCGATCAAATACGAAGTTGACAAAGAGAGCGGCGCGCTGTTCGTTGACCGCTTCATGTCCACCGCGATGTTCTATCCGTGCAACTACGGTTACATCAACCATACCCTGTCTCTGGACGGCGACCCGGTAGACGTTCTGGTCCCGACGCCGTACCCGCTGCAGCCAGGCGCCGTCATCCGTTGCCGTCCGGTTGGCGTACTGAAAATGACCGACGAATCCGGTGAAGATGCGAAACTGGTTGCCGTACCGCACACCAAACTGAGCAAAGAGTACGATCACATTAAAGATGTGAACGATCTGCCGGAACTGCTGAAAGCGCAGATCACTCATTTCTTCGAGCATTATAAAGATCTCGAAAAAGGCAAATGGGTGAAAGTTGACGGTTGGGACAACGCCGAAGCGGCTAAAGCGGAAATCGTTGCCTCCTTCGAGCGCGCAGCGAAGAAATAAGTTCGCTTTTACATAAGCGTCAAGATAAAGGCTCTCATAGTAATGAGGGCCTTTTTATTGGCTAATGAATAGAACACAATTTTTATCATTATTAGTTTAACATTCACGGAATGAATAAGACTTTACCTTATTTTTTATTAAAAAGGGTTGAATACGCTCACATTTTCTCTAAAAAGCTTAAGATAATAATTGTTTTGTGAATGCCCGCAGACTCCTCTGGACTTACGCCCTAAATATTAGCAAGCGCCAAATTCTTATTTAGTGCATAGGCCCGATTACCTTTTTAATAAGGTATCCTAAGCTCTCCCTACCAATAACCGTATTTTTAATCCAACATAATATCCGCTCAAAACACACTTTTTAATATATTTTTAAGGGCTGCCATAATTATTTACTATTTTAAGAGATTATGATGAAAAATGATATATTAATTACCGGTGGACATATCATCGATCCCGCTCGTAATATTAATGAGATTAACAATTTACGCATCATTAACGATATTATCGTTGATGCCGATAAATATCCTGTAACTTCGGAGACCCGGATTATCCATGCCGACGGTATGATCGTCACTCCCGGTCTTATCGATTATCACGCGCATGTTTTTTATGACGCGACGGAAGGCGGCGTCAGGCCTGATATGTACATGCCGCCGAATGGCGTCACCACCGTCGTGGATGCAGGTTCTGCCGGTACGGCAAACTTTGATGCCTTCTACCGAACGGTGATTTGCGCCAGCAAAGTTCGAATCAAAGCGTTTCTGACCGTGTCGCCGCCGGGCCAAACCTGGTCACAAGAAAATTATGATCCTGACAATATTGATGAAAATAAGATCCACGCGCTGTTTCGTCAGTATCGCAACGTTCTTCAGGGATTAAAACTCAAGGTTCAGACTGAGGACATTGCTGAATATGGATTAAAACCGCTGACTGAATCCCTTCGTATTGCCAACGATTTAAGGTGCCCCGTGGCAATACACTCGACTCATCCCGTCGTTCCCATGAAAGAACTTGTCTCCTTGCTACGCCGCGGCGATATTATCGCTCATGCGTTTCACGGCAAAGGTAGCACCATTCTTACTGATGAAGGCGCGGTCTTAGCCGAAGTCCGTCAGGCAAGGGAAAGAGGCGTTATATTTGATGCCGCCAATGGTCGCAGCCATTTTTCAATGAACACGGCACGCCGAGCCATCGCCAATGGCTTTCTTCCGGATATCATCAGTAGCGATCTCTCAACCATCACTAAACTCGCCTGGCCTGTTTACGCCTTACCATGGATTTTATCGAAATATTTAGCACTCGGCGTCGCGCTTACCGATGTCATTAACGCCTGTACCCATACCCCAGCAGTTTTATTGGGCATGGCAGCAGAAATTGGTACGCTGGCCCCTGGGGCATTTGCCGATATCGCCATCTTTAAATTAAAAAACAGGCATGTTGAATTTGCCGATATTCATGGTGAAACGCTCACGGGGACGCATGTGCTGGTACCACAAATGACCATAAAATCCGGTGAGATATTATTTCGTCAAATTGATTTTGGCGCGCGGCCAAACGGAGTTGAAAAATGACCTCAATGCAAAAATGGCTACGGATCGGCGCGACATTAATGTTCGGCCTTTTTGTTGCTTATCTTGACCGTTCTAATCTTTCCGTTACGTTACCTACGATTACACACGACCTGAATATTGATGGCGCAACGGCCAGCATTGTATTAACCATATTTCTTATTGGCTATGCCTTTTCAAATATTTTTGGCGGCGTATTTACCCAGCGATACGATCCGAAAAAAATAGTCATTCTGATGGTGCTAATCTGGTCGATTGCGACCGTTTTTGTCGGATTTACCTCGTCAGTGTATGTTATTTTGATTTGTCGGCTAGTGCTTGGCATTACCGAAGGCATTTATTGGCCGCAGCAGTCCCGCTTCGCCAGCGACTGGTTTTCAGACAAAGAACGGACGCAGGCGAACAGTATTATCCAGTATTATGGACAGTTCCTGGCATTAGGCCTGGGGTTTATGATTTTGTCCCCGCTGGATGCTGCCTTCGGTTGGCGAAATGTTTTTATTATTACTGGTGTGATCGGCATTGTTGTTGTAGTTCCACTTTATATAACAATGCTGAAAAAACAGGAAGAAGCGCCTTATTATCGTGCGCCGGCGCCAACAGAGAAAACTAAACTTACCCTGGAATCGCTGGGCGGAACCCCCTTCCTACTCCTTATTTTTACCTACATCACTCAAGGGATGTTGTTCTGGGGAATTACGTTATGGATACCCATGGTTGTCAATTCTCTCGGCTATACCGGATTCAGTAAAGCATTGGTCAGTTCTCTGCCTTATCTGACTGCGGTTATACTGGCAATCCCTATCTCATGGATCAGTGATAAGACACAAAAACGTGTACTTATTGCTTCACTGGGCCTACTAATCCCCGGCGTGATGTTATTTCTCCTGCCATTTGTCGATGCGCCGGGCTTTAAAATCACGCTCATTACCCTGGCGATGGGCTATTATGCCGCCAGCTTTACCCCCAATATCTGGTCGATTATCCAGTCGAACGTTAAACCCCATGCGATTGGCCCAGCCTCCGGTATTATTAATGGCATCGGCGGCGGCGGTACGCTGGCAGGCCTAATGGTCGGCTATTTTTACCGGACAACCGGCAGCTATATGCAGGGATTTATGGTTCTCGGATGCATTGTTATCCTGGGCGGCGCGTCATTATTGATCTACGGCAGAATAAGAGCTCATCGTGCCCGGCGCTAGCGCCATCAGCCAGAATGTAAAAAACAACGCCACCCGAGGGTGGCGTGTTCAGTTCAGGGCTGGTTTCTGTCTAACCAGTCACCGCTTTCAATCAGAGTTAACCCATCAACAGGACGTTGATATACATACATCCATGCGCTGCCGTAAGGCGTCTGGATTAACTGGCGTGCGTATTCACCGCCCCTGGTGCGCAAAGCATCAAGTTCGGCCAGCGTGGCGTTATCAATTCGATAAACTTCACCGTATACCGCTCCGTTTCCCGGAACTGCGCCTGGATAGTGGCCCAGACTATACAACTGGTAGTTATCGATACGGTAATCGCCAAGCAATTGGGCATTGGTCATCCAGTGACTGTTGCCTTGTTTCTGTCGTAAACTGCCATAGACAAATATTCGCATTGCTAAAACTCAAACTGATAGAGCAAATCAAGTGCCTGATCTACGCCAGACACTGCTTCCAGATATAGCTTAGGCATCAGGCGATAACGTAACGTGAGCGTCGCCAGAGAGTCAAATATCCCTACACCATACTTCACCTGTAGACCCGGCAGTACATAGCCGCTGACCACAACCTGGGACGAATCGCCCACCCCTTGCGTGTCCAGCGCCAGATTACTTACACCGAATGTCTCTCCGATTTTACCCACAACCTGACCACTTTGCGCAACCCCCAGACCAATAAGTATGGAGGTCATTGCTGCGCTATCACTCTGATTGCTGTCCAACCCCTGCCCACGCAGCAGATAAGAAAGCGCTTCAGCCTGCGGCATCGCCGGATCGGAGAAGATTTCCGCTTTGGGTTCATCAGCAGTGCCTGTGACACGCACGCCCGCAATGACATCGTCTTCGGTGGCGTCAGGGTTACGGATCGCTTCGATATTGAGCAGCGGCTGATCCGGCGGGCCGGAGAACAGCAGCTCGCCTTTACGGACAAGCAGGTCCTGGCCGTAGGCGCGGAATCGGCCGTCAGGAATATTGATTTGACCATTCAGCCCCAGTCCCTGCTTATCCTGCGCGACTTTCAAATCGCCGGTCAAACGCGCTTTAAGCCCGAAGGCGTCGATGCGCACGTTGTTGCCGACGTGGACCGTCAGATTACTGTTGATGGGAATAGACGCTGTCTGCGGCGTTTCTGGTTGCAGGTCATTATTGAGCATAACCACATCGCTGGAGACGCCGACCGCGCTCTCCGGCAGGTCGTGCACCACAATTCGTGCCCACGGAACGTCCACACGCCCATCCAACGTGAACAGCGAGGGCGTCGCGTCAAAGACCACATCCGGCGAGACATCCAGGCGCACCATCGGCGGAACGGTGATCCGCACCCGACTGCCTTTCGCCGTCACCCGCGCGCGCCAGTTGTCAATCTGGCTCCAGTCGGCGTTACCGTTCAGGTTAATTTGCCCTTGTTGTGTTCGCACGATACCAGCGAGCGTCGAGCGCGTACCGCTAAAGTTCATGGTGAGCTGGCTCGGCTGCATCTCAAACGGCATAAAATTACCGTCAATATCCAGCGCGCTAAGCTGCAACTGACCAAACAACTGCGGGCTTTGCACATCGCCGCCCAGACGTAGCCTGGCGTTTAACATTCCCGCCGCTTTTTCGCCGCGCGAAAAGACAGGGTTGACCATCGCCAGATTGAGATTGCGCATGTTGACGTTACCGCCGAGATTGCGCCGCCCCTGAGGATCGGTTACCTGCACCTGGCCATCGAATTGACCATTGTTCGTCAGGCGAATCAGCCATCCCAGCTCGGCGCGATTATTGTGCAGATCGGCGCTGAGGTTCAGCGTCTCAAACGCGACCGGTAACGGCGCGTCATTGACGGTCTGCGTGACCTTCACATTACGACCGGAAAGCGTGACCTTCCCCTGCGGCAATCCCTCCTGGGTGGTATCCCACGACACATCCGCTTTCCCGCTAAAGATCCCACTGGCCTGAGTGGTATCAGGCATAAATGGTTTCAGCATCGCCAGATCAAAGCGGTTGAGATTGACCACCGCCCGTCCTGCGGCGCCCGCATCAATGGTTCGCGGGATGCACAGCTCGGCGTTCGGGTTCAGCCAACAATGCGGCCCGATACTGATTTTCTGTTCTTTATTACGGTAGTCCAGCGCAATCGCGCGGGTCAACGACCATGGCCCCACTGGCGTCTGGAAACGGGTGTCGCTTAACGTCCCTTTCCAGCGCGCCGCCTCGCGATCAAAACTGCCTGTCAGGGAGAGTTGACCGGATACCGGTTCTCCCTGAACACGGAGCTGTAGCTGATGCTGCTTCTCGCTGCCTTTGGCGTCAAGCGTCACCAGATTGATGTTAACGTCGGGTTGCGAAATCCGCTCTACGCGAACGTTGAGATGGCCCGCTATCTGATCGGTGGATTTAATATCGCCCTCAATGCGCGCCTGGGCGACAGACAGATCCTGCCAGCGCAGACCGCGGGCGGTGATATCCGCCAACAGCTGCGGCGCTTCTACCGTACCGCGGACTTTAACGATTCCTTTTGCCATGCCGCCCAGTCCTGGCAGCGCATTATCCAGCCCTGGCGCATCGATGGCGGCGTCAAGATTCAGCTCCTTAACGCCAAGCTCGCCTTTTATATCGGCGCTGTTTGGGCCCAGCGCAAGGTGCAGCCCCGGGATCGTCCACTGCATGTAGCTGTTGCCCTTTAGCGTCCCGTTGACGTTAACGCTGTTCTGCTTCACATTGCCGGTCAGCTTGAGCTCCGGAACATCCATCTGCCAGGTGCCGCCGTAGAGGCTGCCTTTGGTTTTCATGACGCCGTTAAGCTTCGCGGGCCAATCCGGGATCTCTTTAGCGGTATTGATGCCATTCAGCGTCAGTTCGCCACGCCAGCTAATCGCCTGCTGCCAGTCCACCAGCGCTTTCAGTTCGGTTTTTCCCTCCAGAGCGGCGACGGTGAGTTTATCGAGATTAATCTGCCGCTCATTCCCTTTGGCATCCAGCGTGATGGTCGCCGGCGGAATATCTTGTCCTTTCACGGCGGTTCGCATCGACAACGTATAGTCGGTCATCTTACCGCTCAGTTTGAGCTTCAGATCGTCAGCCTGAAACTGGGTATCACCCGTCAATGGCCAGGCAATGCGTTGGCTGACGACTTCAAGATTGAGCGGTAAACCGGCCTCCGCCAGCCGCGTCTGGGCGCGAAGCGCGACATCCATCGGCCCGGAAAGGTTCACCCCGACCTCCAGTTGTTCGCGTAACGCGCCGCCGACCTTGAGTTTTATCTTTTCACCCTTTAGCGGATCGATATTCAGCGTACTGTTGAGCGTAATATCAACCGGCCAGTTATTGGCGAGCTGCGCCGTACCGGAGGCTTTCACCGTGCCCTGGTTGGCGTCGATATCCAGAGTATCCAGCTTCATATTACCGTCGATACTGCTGACTTTAAGCAGCATCGTGCGCACCGTCAGATCGGTATCGCCGGTGATGCGTAGCTGCTCGCCGCGAAATGACTCGATATTCAGATTGAGCGGCAGGTGAACATCGGTCATCTCCGGCATTACTGGTTTTGCAAACAGATCTTTTAGCGTTTCGCCAAGCGGCTTTTCATCCGGTTGAGGTTTCTCGATTTTGGGTTCAACCACCTCTTCCTGCGCCACGTCAGCGACCTTCGGCAGCGCGATCAGCAATCCCTGAAGCCGCGTCGGTTTCAGGGTCAGGTTTTTCTCCTGCCATGCCAGCCCGGAGGTAAAATCCAGCACCGAAACGGTAGTGTCATCAATCTTGATATTGATGTTATTCAACGCCACGCGCGACAGCGTGATGGGCCAGGGCGTGGAGAGGTTCAGCGGTCCGCTTTCTTCCTCTTCTTGCGCCGGTTCGGAAGGCGGCATTTTTTTGCTGTCGATAGCGACATTAATGTCTTTTAGCGCCAGATCATTGACGCACAGGCTACTGTGCCACAGGCAATCAAGCCCGACGGCCAGATGAATTTCGCCCGCATTTACCGCAACGCCCGGCTGCTCATAGCGGATATTTTTTAACGATAAGTCCCGCCAGCCGCCGGTGACCTGCCCAATCTCCAGCCCCGGCACCCAGCGGTTCGCCGCACTGAATACCAGATGCAGCCCCGTCGTCGTCCCGACCAGAAACGCAACGCTCGCCAGTAACACCACAATGAAAATCAACACGCCGAGGCTTATTTTCTTCCATAAACTCATAATTCAGGCCCCAGACCGATATAAAACTGTAAACCGTGTTCGTCTTTGTCGCCGACCGGTACGGCAAAATCGAGTTTGATAGGCCCAACCGGCGACGCCCAGCGCACGCCGACCCCGGTCCCGGTTTTGAAATCGCTACGGCGAATATCACTCACCGCCTCGCCGCTATCGACAAACACTGCCCCCCACCATTTGCCGGTGACGTTATACTGGTACTCCAGCGATCCGGTTGCCAGTTTTGAGGCGCCTTTAAGATTGCCGTCGCTGTCTTTAGGCGAAATAGATTTGTATTTATAGCCGCGAATACTGCGGTCGCCCCCGGCGAAGAAACGTAAATCCGGCGGAACTTTGTCGAAATCACCGGTTTCTATCCAGCCTAAATTGGCGCGCATCACAAAACGGTGGCGATCGTACAAAGTCCGAATCCAGACGTTTTGCGCCTGCAGCACGGAGAAATCCACGTCGGAGCCCCAGGCCGTATTCGAATAGTCTACTGAATAGCGCTGCGAATCGCCCCAGGTTGGCATCAGTCCCCCTCGCGAGCGGGTTCGGCTGATCATCACGCCCGGGTAGAACAGCATGGTGGTATTGGTGACGTTCCCCTGGGTAAAGTGGTCGAAACTCCAGCGCAGGTTAATCGCCCGCTGCCAACCGCTGGAAAGGTCCCAGTAACGCGACACGGCAAGCGTGGTCGAGTCCTGCTCCGTATCATTCAAATCGGTACGTTTAAAACCGCCCTGTACCAGATAGTATTGCTCCAGCGGGTTTTTCAGCAGCGGCATTTTATAACTAAAATCCAGCACCTGTTCCGGCGCAGAAATACTGGTGCTGGTGGTCAGACTATGACCGTAAGAGTTCATCCACGGTTTTTTCCACGACGCTTTCACGCGCGGCCCGACGTCGGTGGAGTACCCCACCCCGGTTTCAATCGTATTTTCGGTTCGCGGCGATACCACGCCTTTTAACGGCAGAATTTTTGTTTTACGCGATTTCTCAAATTCCGGCGCCACCACGACAGAATTAAACCATCCGGTAGCGGAAAGTCGGCGGTTTAGTTCCGCCAAATCTTTCGATTCGTACTCATCGCCCTCTTTAAACGGCAACAGATTTTGTAAATATTCATCACGAATCTGCGAACCTTCGAAGGTGACAGGTCCGAAGCGATAGCGCTCACCGCTATCATAATCAATATCCCAAAACGCCTGATGACGGCCCAGAGCAATTCCCAACTGACTTTTAATGAATTCGCTGTCGAAATAGCCTTTGCGTAGCGACACGCTGGTTAACGACTTTTTAAAATTGTCATAGTCCCCCTGGTTGAGCACCGTGCCGATTGCCGGACGCGTTTTCAGTAAGGCCAGATAATCTTTGTCCGTACGCGCGCCGCCGCGTAAAATGACTTCTGTACCGCCAATCAACACCGGCTGGCCGGGCGTAACCCTGGCGATTAATACCTGCCGTCCTTTCGCAGGCGGTGGAAGCAAGTCGAATTTGATAGTGGGTTCGTAATAGCCTAACGCTTTAAGCCCTTCGCGAATCGCATCATCAACTCGGGCGCGAAAGCGCCGATCCGGCGTCACCTCATCGCTCTGAATCGTAGAGAGCTGTGCGCGAACGTTTTTTTCCAGCTCTCCGGATAGCCCTTCGACTTTCAGACGAACATTTGCGGCTACCGCAGAACTGCTCAGGCACAGTAAGCTAACCCAACATAACTGACGGATATGTGGCACATTTTCTCCTGAATATCCCCTATTCCCACCCCTGGAAAAAATCACACTACCGCTCCGCGGCTTAACATAAAATCAACAATTTCGATTGAAAAGCAGACGACTGCCCAAATATTTCTTATGGTTAAATCCAGATACATTAATGTTGTTATTGTGTGCAAAGATGCGTCTCGTTACAACCTTAACGCCAATTAACGCTTTCGGGAGAATAGCTCATGAGTTTATTTGATAAAAAACATCTGGTTACTCAAGCAGATGCGTTACCAGGACGCAACACCCCGATGCCGATCGCCACTCTGCATGCGGTAAATGAACACTCTATGACCAATGTCCCTGCCGGGATGGAGATCGCCTACTTCGCTATGGGCTGTTTCTGGGGCGTAGAACGTTTATTCTGGCAATTGCCCGGCGTATATAGCACCGCGGCAGGGTATGCAGGCGGTTACACGCCTAATCCAACCTACCGGGAAGTCTGTTCCGGGCAGACCGGTCATGCCGAAGCGGTACGGATAGTGTACGATCCTGCCGTTATCCGTTATGAGCAGCTTTTACAGACCTTCTGGGAAAATCACGATCCGACGCAGGGGATGCAACAGGGTAACGATCACGGTACGCAATACCGTTCTGCGATTTATCCCTTAACGCCGGAACAGAATGCCGCCGCTCACGCCAGTCGCGAGCGCTTTCAGTCGGCAATGGCCGCCGCCGGAGACCATCGCCCTATTACCACGGAAATCGCCCATGCGACGCCGTTTTACTACGCCGAGGATGAACACCAACAGTATCTGCACAAAAATCCATACGGTTACTGCGGGATTGGCGGGATCGGCGTTTGCCTGCCGCCTGACGCGTGACGACGCAGGCGTAGGGGGAACTTGTCGGAGTTGAAAATGAACCCTCTGGCGACTTTACAGTAGCTTACGCTATACTAGCCCTGAACTTATCGGCTCACTGCTACGAGCCGGTTTTCATTAAACGTTACCACACGGATTTATAAACTTCCCTTCCGAGGATCTGGCGTTTCGCCGGATAAGATATGTTAAACAGTATATTCATTATATTCTGCCTGATCGCTGTAAGTGCGTTCTTCTCCATCTCCGAGATCTCGCTTGCCGCATCACGTAAGATTAAACTTAAGTTATTAGCTGATGAAGGCAGTATCAACGCACAACGCGTATTGAAAATGCAGGAAAATCCCGGCATGTTTTTCACCGTTGTGCAAATTGGCCTGAACGCCGTCGCTATTCTTGGCGGTATCGTCGGCGATGCGGCATTTTCGCCCGCCTTTTCCGCCCTTTTCTCGCACTATATGTCGCCAGAACTCTCCGAGCAGCTGAGCTTTATTCTCTCCTTCTCGCTGGTGACGGGGCTGTTTATCCTGTTCGCGGATTTAACCCCGAAACGCATCGGTATGATTGCGCCAGAAGCTGTGGCTTTGCGTATCATCAACCCGATGCGCTTCTGCCTGTTCGTTTTTCGCCCGCTGGTGTGGCTGTTTAACGGCATGGCAAACAACATCTTCCGCCTGTTCAAAATTCCAATGGTGCGGAAAGACGACATTACTTCTGATGATATTTACGCAGTGGTGGAAGCCGGCGCGCTGGCGGGCGTCTTGCGCAAGCAAGAGCACGAACTGATTGAAAATGTGTTTGAACTTGAATCCCGCACCGTACCGTCTTCTATGACGTCGCGCGAAAGTATCATCTGGTTTGATCTGCACGAAGACGAACAAAGCCTGAAGAAAAAGGTCGCCGAACATCCGCACTCAAAATTTTTGGTGTGTAATGAAGATATCGACCACATCATCGGCTATGTAGACTCCAAAGATCTGCTGAATCGCGTGCTGGCGAACCAAAGTATGGCGCTGAATAGCGGCGTGCAAATTCGCAATACCTTGATTGTGCCGGATACGCTGACCCTTTCTGAGGCGCTGGAAAGTTTCAAAACGGCGGGCGAAGATTTCGCGGTCATTATGAATGAATACGCACTGGTCGTCGGTATCATTACGCTGAACGATGTGATGACCACGCTAATGGGTGACCTGGTCGGCCAGGGACTGGAAGAGCAAATTGTGGCGCGCGATGAAAATTCCTGGCTGGTTGACGGCGGCACGCCGATTGACGACGTCATGCGCGTGCTGGATATCGATGAGTTTCCGCAATCCGGCAACTATGAAACCATTGGCGGCTTTATGATGTTTATGCTGCGCAAGATCCCAAAACGTACTGATTCGGTGAAGTTTTCCGGCTACAAATTTGAAGTGGTGGATATCGACAACTACCGTATCGATCAGTTGCTGGTGACGCGTCTCGACAATAAAAGCAACGTACCGGCGCCGAAACTGCCCGATGCGCAAGGTAAAGAAGACAGCGCGGCCTGAAATCCGTTTGCCAGAAACATCAACGGCTCCTGATTCAGGAGCCGTTTTTTTTTTACTTTTTTAACCTACTGCATAGCACTTTTGGTTACGCCATCTCAGTTTGCAGACGCATAACCTGACGGTTAACTTCAGACATCACAGACAAGTGCTGCTTGTCTCTCACTTTTGGGATAAGAATCTTACCCTTATCGAACTCAAAAGCGCCAACATCCTTGATATATAACCGTCCACGGAACAGGATCTTCACGTACTTCGCCACCTGTAGCGGGTTGTAGCGTTGGAAAATTTTCATTGTTGTCTCCTGCAGAGTATTACGCCCTTGCGGTGCCACAATCGGCCCAACAGTTTTAAGGCGCAAATTTTAATGCCATATGACTATAGACCATATCTACGTCGTTTCCAGTGTGCATAAGTATATTTACCTTTTGATTACAGTTATTCAGAATTATCTAAACATCAGCTCATTTTTCTCAGTATATGCCTTCATTTTTCACAGGAAGTGTGCGCCCGCCCGCAAACTGGCATCCCCTTTGCGGGAAAAAGCATCAATCGCACATATGATTAACTATCGGCCCAAAGTGGTCGGATCACCTGCAAAAAAATAAAGAAGGAATGACCATGACCCTACGTAAAATTCTGGCGATGTCGTGTCTGCTACTCCCCATAATGGCTTGTGCGCATAACCTTGAAGATAACCAACGGGTGCCGCCGGTAGGCATTGCCGACCGTGGCGAACTGACGTTGAATAAAGATGAGTTTAGTTATAAAAACTGGAATAGCGCGCAGCTGGCGGGAAAAGTGCGCGTCCTGCTGCACATTGCGGGTCGAACGTCAGCGAAGGAAAAAAACGCCACGCTGATTGAAGCGATTAAATCCGCCGGGCTTCCGCATGACAGATACCAGACGACCACAATTGTGAACACCGATGATGCAATCCCAGGCTCCGGTATGTTCGTGCGTAGCAGTATAGAAAGTAATAAAAAGCTCTACCCGTGGTCGCAATTTATTGTCGACAGCAATGGCGTGGCGCGTAACGCCTGGCAATTAAAAGAAGAGGGGTCCGCCGTCATCGTGCTTGACAAAGACGGTCGGGTTCAATGGGTGAAAGATGGCGCGTTAACCCAGCAAGAGGTACAGCAGGTGGTCGACCTGCTGCATAAGCTCCTCAGTAAATAGTCACCCGGAAGCCGGGGTTAAGGAACGATTCACGAGGGGTATAGTCCAGCGTTTTTCCCTGCCAGTCGTGAACGTGCGCCCCGGCTGCAACGGCAATGGCATGACCTGCGGCAGTGTCCCAGACGCTGGTCGGCCCAAATCTGGGGTAAAGCTGCGCCTGGCCTTCCGCCACAAGACAGAATTTCAGCGAGGAACCAATAGAGGTGGTCTGATGTTCGCCGAGCTGTTGGAGATATTCGGTGAGTTCATCATCCGTATGCGAACGGCTAATCACCACCAGCGGCGGGCGGGCATCCCGCACCTGAATCTGCTTACGCACCCCGCACTCCTCTTTCCAGGCCTTACCTTCCGCCGCGTAGTACATCACTTTCAGCACCGGCGCATAGACAACGCCCAACACCGGCTTGCCCTGCTCAATCAGCGCAATATTGACCGTGAATTCGCCATTGCGCTTGATGAACTCTTTGGTGCCGTCGAGCGGATCGACCAGCCAGTAGCGCTGCCAGTGCTGGCGCACTTCCCAGGCGGGCGGATCTTCTTCTGAAAGCACCGGAATATCCGGCGTGAGCGTGCGTAACCCTTCGAGAATCACGGTATGTGCGGCGATATCCGCCGCAGTGACTGGAGAATCGTCCTGCTTGCGGGCGTACTCCATCGGTTTGGCTCCATCATAAACCTGCATAATGGCATCGCCCGCGTTCCGTGCAAGCTGGCATACTTGTTCTAACATTCTCCACCTCTTTATGACAGGGGCGTTAACTCGTTGTTTTACTTATACCCGATCGTTAAGGGTTCCGCCAACTGTGATACCGTCAGCGGTTTTGATAATAGCTTTCATGGCATGATTCACCTTTCTGTGAACACTCGCAAAAAATCGGCCGGATGAGGCAGTTTCGCCTTCTTCTGGCGACGGTCGGAACGATATCGGGTTTCACTGTTTATCATCGCTATTTTTCACTATCCGGCTTTTCTATTGCGTTCTTAAAAGGTGCCTCTGATGATTAAGTTTAGTGCAACGCTTCTGGCTACGCTGATCGCCGCCAGCGTGAATGCGGCCACCGTCGATCTCCGTATCATGGAAACTACTGATTTACATAGCAACATGATGGATTTCGATTATTACAAGGATACCGCAACCGAAAAATTCGGATTGGTACGTACCGCAAGTTTGATTCATGCCGCCCGAAATGAAGTCAAAAACAGCGTGCTGGTGGATAACGGCGACCTGATTCAGGGGAGCCCTCTGGGCGATTATATGGCGGCAAAAGGGCTCAAAGACGGTGATGTTCACCCGGTCTATAAAGCGCTCAACACTCTGGATTACGCGGTTGGAAACCTCGGCAACCATGAGTTTAATTATGGTCTGGACTATCTGCATAACGCGCTGGCCGGCGCGAAATTCCCTTATGTTAACGCCAATATTATCGACGTTAAAACCCAAAAGCCGCTCTTTACGCCTTATCTGATTAAAGAGACGAGCGTTATTGATAAAGACGGCCACCCGCAAACTCTGAAAATCGGCTATATCGGCTTTGTTCCGCCGCAAATCATGATTTGGGATAAAGCGAATCTGAGCGGCAAAGTTACCGTCAATGACATTACGGAAACCGCCCGGAAATATGTGCCCGAAATGCGCGAGAAAGGCGCTGATATCGTGGTAGTCATTGCTCACTCAGGCCTTTCTGCCGATCCGTACCACAGCATGGCGGAAAACTCGGTTTATTACCTCAGCGAAGTTCCCGGCGTCGACGCGATTATGTTTGGCCACGCCCACGCCGTCTTCCCCGGTAAAGATTTTGCCGACATCAAAGGCGCGGATATCGCCAAAGGTACGCTTAACGGCATTCCTGCGGTAATGCCTGGCATGTGGGGCGACCATCTGGGAGTGGTCGATCTGGTGCTCAATAACGACAGCGGCAAATGGCAGGTTACGCAGGCGAAAGCGGAAGCGCGGCCTATTTACGACGCCGCCGCTAAAAAGTCGCTGGCGGCGGAAGACAGTAAGCTGGTCGGTATTCTGAAAGCCGATCACGATGCCACCCGCGAGTTTGTCAGCAAGCCCATCGGTAAATCCGCCGATAATATGTACAGTTATCTTGCTCTGGTGCAGGACGATCCTACCGTACAGGTGGTGAATAACGCGCAAAAAGCGTATGTGGAACACTTTATTCAGGGCGATCCGGATCTGGCGAAACTGCCGGTGCTGTCCGCCGCCGCGCCGTTTAAAGTTGGCGGGCGTAAGAACGATCCTGCCAGCTTTGTCGAGGTGGAAAAAGGCCAGCTGACCTTCCGTAACGCCGCGGATCTTTATCTCTATCCGAATACGCTGGTGGTGGTGAAAGCCAGCGGCAAGGAGGTAAAAGAGTGGCTGGAATGTTCTGCCGGACAGTTTAATCAGATTGATATTCACAGCAACAAACCGCAATCGTTGATCAATTGGGATGGCTTTCGCACCTATAATTTCGATGTCATTGACGGCGTGAATTATCAAATCGATGTGTCACAGCCCGCCCGCTATGATGGCGAATGCCAGATGGTGAATCCGCAGGCGGAACGTATTAAAAACCTGACCTTTAACGGTAAGCCTGTCGACCCGAACGCTACGTTCCTGGTCGCCACGAATAACTATCGCGCTTACGGCGGCAAGTTTGCCGGCACGGGCGACAGCCATATCGCCTTTGCGTCTCCCGATGAAAATCGCGCCGTGCTGGCGGCATGGATTGGCGCAGAATCAAAACGCGCGGGCGAAATCCATCCGGCGGCGGATAATAACTGGCGTCTGGCGCCAATCCACAGCGATACGGCGCTGGATATCCGCTTTGAAACATCGCCAGGCGATAAAGCCGCTGCCTTCATTAAAGCGAAAGGGCAGTATCCGATGAAGAAGGTTGCCGTCGATGATATCGGTTTTGCCATTTATCAGGTGGATTTGAGCAAGTAACGTGAGTCCCGTATGGCGCTGCGTTTATTCGGCCTGACTGGCAGGCCGAATAAAGCGCTAGCCGCCATCTGATAAACGCTCCCGCTGCGCCAATACCTGCGGCAAATTCAGTTCTATCCAGTCCGCCAGCGCGGCGACTTTATCGCTCACCTGCTCGCCAAGCGGCGTCAGGCTGTACTCCACATGCGGCGGAACAACTGGATATGACACCCGGTTAAGAAATCCGTCCTGTTCAAGCGCCTGTAACGACTGCGCCAGCATCTTTTCACTCACGCCTCCCATCTTGCGGCGCAGGTCGCTAAAACGGTGTGTACCGTCGCGTAACGCGACCAGAATCAGTACGCCCCAGCGACTGGTGACATGTTTTAACACCTCACGGGACGGGCACTGTTCAGCAAAGAGATTACCTTCACGCAACTGCCGGGAAAGAGTATGAGCGCGCATTGATACTTACCTTTTTGTACGTACTTACTAAAAGTAAGTTTAGGTGGTAGCGTAATAAAACACAAGACCAACACTGAGGAGTTCACCATGATTGCTATCACTGGCGCAACAGGCCAACTGGGCCAACACGTTATTGAAAACCTGCTAAAAACGACGCCCGCCAGTCACCTCGTCGCGATCGCCCGTAACCCGAAAAAAGCCGCCCCGCTCAGTCAGCGCGGGATCGCCGTTCGCCAGGCGGATTACGCTAACGAAGCCGCGCTGACCACCGCCTTACAGGGCGTTGATAAACTGCTGCTTATATCATCCAGCGAAGTGGGACAACGCACCACGCAGCACCGCAACGTTATTCAGGCCGCCATTGCCGCGAAGGTGAAATTCATCGCCTATACCAGCCTGCTACATGCGGATAAATCGCCGCTGGCGCTCGCCGATGAACATATTGAAACGGAAAAGATGCTGGCTGAGTCAGGTATTCCTCACACGCTATTACGTAACGGCTGGTATACGGAAAACTACCTGGCGAGCGTCCCTGCCGCGCTGAAGCATGGCGTCTTTATTGGCGCAGCGGGACAAGGGAAAATCGCCTCCGCAATGCGCGCTGACTATGCCGCCGCCGCCGCGCGCGTCATCAGTGAAGAGGGTCACGCCGGGAATGTCTACGAGCTGGCGGGTGATGACGCCTGGACATTACGCCAGTTGGCGGATGAACTTACTCATCAGAGCGGAAAAAAAATCGTCTACCAGAACCTGAGCGAAGTCGATTTTGCCGCCGCGTTAAAAGGCGCAGGCCTGCCTGACGGACTGGCGGATATGTTGGCCAATTCTGACGCTGGCGCGGCGAAAGGCGGCTTGTTTGATGACAGCCATACGCTGCGTAAACTCATCGGTCGCCCGACGACGACGCTCACAGAAAGCCTTCGCTCCGTACTGTAAGTGTTAAAATTTAGTTAATTTATGTGGCATCCTCATAGACCTTCTCTGATAATGACGGAACGGTTTATGAGGAGAATCTGATGATTAGCGGCGTGCTATACGCCCTGCTGGCAGGGCTAATGTGGGGATTGATTTTCGTCGGCCCGTTAATCGTGCCGGATTACCCGGCCCTCTTACAGTCAATGGGACGCTACCTGGCGCTGGGGCTGATTGCCCTGCCGATTGCCTGGTTAGGCCGCACGCGGTTACGCCAGTTGACGCGCAAAGACTGGTTCACCGCCCTGTCGCTGACTCTGATGGGCAATGTAATCTATTACGCCTGCCTCGCCAGCGCTATTCAGCGAACCGGCGCGCCGGTTTCGACGATGATCATCGGGACATTGCCGGTCGTCATTCCGCTTTTCGCTAACGTTCTCTATAGCCAACGAGACGGCAGATTATCCTGGCGGCGTTTAGCGCCCGCGCTGGCGCTTATCGGTTTTGGCCTGCTGTGCGTCAATATTGCTGAACTTAGTCAGGGATTGTCCGATGTTAGCGGCTGGCGCTATGGTTCAGGCATTGTGCTGGCGCTGATTTCCGTAGCGTGCTGGGCATGGTATGCGCTGCGCAACGCCCGCTGGCTGCGGGAAAATCCCGACAAACATCCCATGATGTGGGCAACGGCGCAGGCGCTGGTTACGCTGCCGGTCTCGTTAATCGGCTATGCGGCGGTCTGTCTGTGGCTGAGTATCCAGAAACCGTTGTTTACCCTGCCCTTTGGCCCGCATCCCGCGCTGTTTATCGGTCTGATGATCGCCATCGCGGTGCTGTGTTCCTGGGTGGGCGCGCTGTGCTGGAATATCGCCAGCCAAAAATTGCCAACCGTTATTTTAGGGCCGCTGATTGTTTTTGAAACGCTGGCGGGACTGCTCTATACCTTCATTCTGCGCCAAGAAATCCCGCCATTCCTGACGTTAAGCGCCATTGCGCTCCTGGTGGCGGGCGTGGTCATTGCCGTGAGAGCGAAACCGGAAAAAGCGACCGTCGTTCCGGTCACGGAACGCTAATTTCATACTCGCTTAAATTATACGCACCCCGAAAGTGTTATAGCCTCGCCTTAAAGATGCATTTAGAATACAACTTATATTATTGCAAATGAGGTAACGGCTATGGCTTATCGCGATCAACCTTTAGGCGAACTGGCGCTCTCTATTCCCCGCGCATCGGCGCTGTTTCGCCAGTACGATATGGATTACTGCTGCGGTGGAAAACAGACGCTGGCACGCGCCGCCGCGCGTCACGACGTCGATATTGACATCATTGAAGCGCAACTGGCGCAATTGGCTGAACAGCCCATCGAAAAAGACTGGCGCGCCGTTCCGCTGGCGGACATTATTGACCATATCGTTGTTCGCTATCATGACCGACATCGCGAACAACTGCCGGAGCTTATTCTGCAGGCAACCAAAGTGGAACGCGTTCACGCGGATAAGCCAAACGTCCCACGCGGCCTGACAAAATATCTCACCGCGCTGCATGAAGAGCTTTCCAGCCATATGATGAAAGAAGAACAGATCCTGTTCCCCATGATCAAACAGGGTATGGGTCGCCAGGCAACGGGCCCGATAAGCGTAATGGAAAGCGAGCATGACGAGGCGGGAGAGCTGGTAGACGTCATCAAACACGTCACCCAAAATGTAACGCCGCCGCCAGAAGCCTGCACCACCTGGAAAGCGATGTATAACGGCATTAATGAGATGATTGATGATCTGATGGAGCACATCAGCCTGGAGAATAACGTGCTGTTCCCACGCGCGCTGGCCGGGGAATAATCCACCGCCAATAAACGATCCTGAACGTATAGACAGGATCGTTTATTCTGAATCGACTAACGCTTTTTAGCGAGAGGTGAATGCATTATTAATAACCTCATATTTCCCCTCCTCAGTGACCAGATAATAACCGCTCTTGTCGATATGCGCAGTATCCAGCGTCCGCGTTACGTTACGCCGTTGCCCGCTATCCACCAGCGTATCACCGAAGAAATAGAGATAACGATCGTCATGAGCAAAAACATCAGAAAATGAACCATCGGGATTTTTAAACCACACCAATGGTCCAATAGGGTCGATAATCTGCACGCCCCCATCGCCGATAAAATAGATCTGTTTACCCACCAAATTAGCGCCAGCTTTCAGCTGTACCTGCGGATCAGGCAAGCGGGTGATGGTTAATACCCTGTCGACCGGAGAGACATACTTCACCTGGTACAATAGATCTTTGTACTGTGCTACCGTCCAATTGTAATGAATGGGATGGAAATATTCTGGATCAACATTGGGAATAGTCGCTATTCGGCAGTCATCGCCTCGGCGCGATGCCTCTCGCGTCATCCATGTCACCTTATCCCGCTGTACATTAAACGTATTGAGACAGTCTTTGCCGAAGTAATAGCGTTTTACGCCTGCTTTGTCGCGATAGAGTAACTGCACGCCAGCGACCCAGCGCACAACATGAAAAGAGTTCGGATCGGCATCAATTGCCACACCATTAACAAAAACCTGCGTGGCGGTACGTAGAATAGTGTCCCACGGGCCAGGATTAGATGTAGTATCGCAGCTGGTCGGCGAAAACAGAATATTACGCTGCTCCCAGGATTTAACGCCCAGGATGGAATATCCCTGCGCACTAGCCAGCCAGCGTCCCTGAAAGTAGAGGTTGCGCCTGTCTTTAAGCACATCGCCGGAGTCGTTTAATTTGATGTTGCCGCCGACCTGCTGCAACGAATCTATATCGACCCTTTTTTCACCATGATTATCATCTGTGCGCTCGCCGTCGAAGTAAAGACTATCTTTATCAGCGGCAAAGCGTCCATACGCCCGAAAAGTCGCTGCATCCACTGGCGGCTTACCCGGTGGATTTTGTACGATTTTCCCAACCCATAAAATATGCTGGCCGTCGGTTAGCCAATAAAACTGCCAGAAATCATTTTTTATTAGCGATGAAAAAGCGGCGACATGAACAAAATCATTACTCATTTTTCCACGGTCATTATATTCATTAACAATGCGGTCAGGAACGTGCCGTAGTTGACTAAATTTTACCTCTCGAATTTCAATATCTTTAAAATTAATACCATAATCATAATCTTCTTCAACTACATATTTCGTTCCCTGCCCCCACGGCTGATAGTGAAACAAAGCATATGGAATGCCGGAACAGGCCAGAGCTAACACTGGTGCCAGCATTAATAAAATCGATAAACAGAACTGTTTTATTCTCAACATTGCGCCATCCTGCGCTAGTGGTAATCAGAGGGAAGCAAAGAGATAACGTCAGTGGGCGCTGGTGATACCGTCGTCCACTCTGTTAATATCGGGTTATAGCGCTGCCATTGATCACGTGAGATCTGGCGATATAATTGCCCATCCGCGGACAAAGCCAGATGGTAGTAATTATAGGTAACTCTATCTATTTTCAGCGCCGGAAGTTTTTCCTGCGACGTAAAAATGCGCAGTACCCCCTCGCCCAACGCATTCGTGCTCACCTGATAAATACGATCCTTATACCAACCGGTGTTCCCGTTCAGACGAAAAAAATACTCCGGATCGACACCCGGCAGGGTTTCCACTTTACAACTGCTCCCGGCGTTGGTTGCCTCATGTTTCAGCCATGTCACCTCACGCAGGCCAATATTAAAATAGCCGCAGTACCGACTGGAATTATCAATCTCATAGTCATGCTTACCGGTTTTATCACGATAAATTAGTACCTCGCCAGGCATCCAGCGAATGATTTGAAACGTATTAGCATCAGCGGTAATGGGTATGCCGTTCACAATCACCCGTTGCGCCGTCGTCACAATAAACTCCCTTGCCGAAGTGGAATCCAGCCTCAACACGCGAAACCCATCGGCCCGCCCCAGCCAGCGGCCTTCATAATAGAGATTATTTTTATCCCGCAGCAGATTCCAGATTTTCGTCTCTGCCAGAGTCGCCATATCCACACGTTTTTCACCCGCATTGCTATCACGACGTTTACCATCAAAATAGAGACCGTGTTTATCGGCGGCAAAGGCGCCAAAAGACTGAAAGCTGGCAACATCAACGGCAGGCTCATCCCCGGTATTCTGGACGATTTTGCCTGCCCACAGGATAAAGCGCCCATCGCTGAGATAAGCGTGCTGACAAATATGATTGTCGTCGCAGTTATGGCTGTCGGGATTGATTTCTATTAACGGGCGAGGGTCTTGCGGGTGAGATAAATCGGCAATACGCCGTAAATGCGAATAGCTAACGTCAGGCAGTCGGGAGAGAATTTGCGGTTCGTCGTCGGCGGTATAAAAAACGCCGTCCTTATCCTGCTGATACTGAAAATCTGCGAACGCAGGAACAGGCAGCAGCAAAAGCGTAGCGCTTAAAATCCAGCGTCGAATGGTCATAATTACAGTTTGAAATAGGAGATTAATTTGTTACTTAAACCACTTTTTCAACGTATTATCCAGCGCGAGCCGCCATTATAGGAATTCATCAAGGCGGCACTTACCGTCAGCCTGCAATTTACAGCTGCCCTTCCTGAAGAAACGTTTTTCGCGTCATTGCATCAGCGGACAAACACTCATTTCCTGAGCTTTTCATCTCCATACGCTATCAAATGTGGCGAGAAAAATAGCTCGTTAAGGAGCGGGAAGCGACAAAATGGGGCGTAAAAATGAAGAAAGCGCCCCGGCGGGTACGTTATGCGCATACCCCCTCGCCTAAGCGAGAGGGATAAATCCGTCATTTAGCCAGTTTGTTCTTACGCAGGAACAGCCAGCCCAGACCCAACGCGATAAACCACAGCGGCGTCACGATCAGCGCCTGGCGCGTATCGTCTTCCAGCGTCAGTAATACCAGCACGAACGCAAAGAACGCCATGCAGACCCAGCACATCAGCTTACCGAGCGGCATCTTATAGATGGATTTTTCATGCAGGTGGGGACGCTTTTTGCGGTACACCAGGTATGAACACAGAATGATGGTCCAGACAAACATAAACAGGATAGCCGAAACCGTAGTGATCATGGTGAATGCGCCAATCACGCTCGGGTTGACCATCAGCATAACCACGCCGCCCAGCAGGCAGATACAGGAGAAGGTCAGGCCTTTCGCCGGTACCGCGCGTTTCGATAGCTTAGCGAACGCTTTTGGCGCCACGCCTTCTTGCGCCAGGCCAAACAGCATACGGCTGGTCGAGAAGACGCCGCTGTTGGCGGAAGACGCCGCCGAGGTCAGCACAACAAAGTTGATCACGCTCGCGGCGGCAGGCAGACCCACCAGTACAAACAGCTCAACGAACGGGCTCTTATCCGGCACCACGGAACTCCACGGCGTCACCGACATAATGACAATCAGCGCAAAGACGTAGAACATGATGATACGGATCGGTATTGAGTTAATCGCGCGCGGCAGCGATTTTTCCGGATCTTTAGTTTCTGCGGCGGTAGTACCAACCAGCTCAATGCCCACGAAAGCGAACACTGCAATCTGGAAACCGGCAAAGAACCCGCTAATACCTTTCGGGAACCAGCCGCCGTCATTCCACAGATGCGCGAAAGACGCTTCAACGCCTGTCGGCGATTTAAAGTGCATCGCAATCATCACCAGCCCGACCACAATCAACGCCACAATGGCGACGATTTTGACCATAGCAAACCAAAATTCCATTTCACCAAACATTTTAACGGTGGCGAGGTTGAGGCTTAGCAGCAGGATCACTACCGCCAGCGAGGCGACCCAATCGGAAAGGCCGGGAAACCAGAACTGCGCGTAGGCAGTAATCGCCACCACGTCAGCCATACCGGTCACTACCCAGCAAAACCAGTACGTCCAGCCGGTGAAATATCCCGCCCAGGGGCCAAGCAGGTCGGAAGCAAAATCGCTAAACGATTTATATTCCAGATTCGAGAGCAGCAATTCCCCCATGGCGCGCATCACGAAAAAAAGCATAAAACCGATGATCATATACACAAAAATGATCGACGGTCCGGCGAGACTGATCGTTTTACCCGATCCCATAAACAGACCGGTACCAATAGCGCCGCCAATAGCGATAAGCTGTATATGACGGTTTGTAAGATTGCGCCGTAGCGACTGTTCAGCCGGAGCCTGTTCGTCGGCTGCGACTTTTACCTGATCTACCATGTTTTTCTTCCTGTACCTGTCTGTGTTGTGCGGGCTCTACGGCCTTTGGTCTATGATACGACGATCCTGTTATCAGGACTCATCGATATTAGGTAAGAATCGGCGGGATGAATACTAAGATTCAAATACAATGTTAATTTTATGTTTAAAATGAGTGTTATATCACTTTGATAATGCGAATTAGCTCACAAAAATACACGTAACGACGCCATTTGCAAAATAAAATATTGGCATCTGCTGAAGTCAGGGTTGCCGGATAAGGCGTTTACGCCATCATCCGGCAAACCCGGGGCGCTTACAGAATTTCCAGCAGTTCCACCTCAAACACCAGGGTGCTGAATGGCGGAATAGAGGCCCCGGCCCCACGCTCGCCATAGGCCAGCTCCTGTGGGATAGTCAGTTCCCATTTGGAACCTACCGGCATCAGAGTCAGAGCTTCAATCCAGCCGGCGATCACGCCATTTACCGGGAATTCAGCCGGTTCGCCGCGCGCGACGGAGCTGTCAAATACGGTGCCATCAATAAGCTTACCGGTGTAATGCACGCGTACGCGGTCGGTACGCGCCGGAATCGCGCCTTCGCCCTGCGTCAGAACGCGGAACTGTAAACCAGATTCAGTACTGTTCACACCGTCTTTTTCGCGGTTTTCTTCCAGGTATTTCACGCCTTCGGCCGCCATCGCTTTGAAACGCTCACGACGCACCGCGTCCGCACGCTCATGAATTTCACGCAGCGCACGATGCACCACATCAACAGGAACCGCCGGGTGTTTACCTTCCAGCGCATCAGCAATGCCTGCAACCAGCGCTTCAGGCAACAGCCCTTCAAGACCGGATTCGCTGAGCTGCTGCCCTACCTGCAAACCAATGCCGTAGCTCGCTTGCGCTTCAATAGTGTCAAAAGTCGGGGTGGCCATTATTTTTTCTTCATCGGATATCAAAAAAGTAGCGGGCAGCATAACAGCCACGCTTCTTCTGGTAAAACTTTGTCTCAGGGAGGATGACAAATCGCAGGGAAAAAGAAACAATAGATTATCCGTATTGATGTCACGAAAGCGGATAGCACTACCAGTATCATAGCGTTAGCCATCTATACTCTATGATTAAGGAACGAGATGCGGAGCAGGAGGTAAACCATGCCCGGGCGCTTTGAATTAAAACCAACCCTGGCGAAAATCTGGCACGCGCCGGATAATTTTCGCATCATGGAACCGCTGCCGCCTATGCATCGTCGTGGCATTATCATTGCCGCTATCGTGCTGGTGATCGGTTTCCTGCTGCCCGCCAGCGAGACCAGCGACTCACCTGTCGTCACGCGGGAAGCGCAATTGGATCTGCAATCGCAATCACAGCCGCCGACGGAGGCCCAGCTTCAGGCGCAGCTGGTCGCGCCGCAAAACGATCCGGATCAGGTGGCGCCCGTTGCGCCGGAACCTATCCAGGAAGGCCAGCCGGAAGAACAAAACCAGCCGCAGACGCAGCCTTTCCAGCAGGATAGCGGCATCGGTCAACAGTGGCGCTCGTACCGGGTAGAGTCTGGTAAAACTCTGGCGCAACTGTTCCGTGACCACGGGCTGCCCCCGACAGACGTTTATGCAATGGCGCAGGTAGAAGGCGCTGGCAAACCGCTGAGTAATCTCAAAAATGGTCAAATGATTAAAATTCGCCAGAATGCCAGCGGGGTGGTGACAGGTTTAACGATAGATGGCGATAACGGTCAACAGGTGCTGTTTACGCGTCAGCCTGACGGCAGTTTTATTCGCGCACAGTAACGCCGGCTGCGCCTTACCCCGTCTATACCCTATTCGTTCAGGTGAAGCATTACCGCTTCACCTTATTCACCCACCAAATCCCCGAACACACCAGCACCAGCGCAATCATGTATTTCCACTCCAATATATTCTCGCCGAGAAAAATAGCCGAAAGAGCCGCGCCAGAAACCGGGATCAGAAAGTTAAACGGCGCAATCATCCCCACGCGATTATATTTGAGTAAAATGCTCCATAGCGCAAAAGCGACCGACGAGAGCAGCGTCAGGTAGACTAAAATCGCCACCGACGAGAAGCCATGTATCGTCAGCGTACCGCCAAAAACGTAACCGCCAATGACCAGTACCAGACCGCCAATCCCCAATTGATAGCCAGTCATGACCATCGGATCGACCGTCTGCGAGAGACGTTTGCCATACAATGTGGCCGCAGAAAGAATAAACGCCGCCAGCACCACGGAGCCTTCTCCCGGCAGATTAAAGCTGAAATCCAGGCCGTTGCTGACGTTCACCACCATGACGCCCGCAAAGCCCAGAATACAGCCGAGCGTTTTGTTGTAGCTCAATCGGTCGTTCTGATAAATAAAGTGCGCCAGCAATACGCTGAAGAATGTGCCTGTCGCGTTCATGATTGAGCCTTTCACGCCGGAGGTGAACGCAAGGCCGATATAGAAAAAGAGATATTGCAGCGACGTCTGAGTCAGCCCCAGTAACGTCAACTGAGCAAACTGGCGCGGACGAAACCGACCAATCGGTTTACGCTGAAGCAGCGCGAACAGTAGTAGCAACCCACCCGCAAACAAAAAACGATAACCAGCAAAAACAATTTTAGAAGGGATATCATCGGTGGCTATCTGAAAGAGGTCATAACCGCTTTTGATGGCTGGATAAGCGCTGCCCCATAGCAAGCAACAAAATGCGGCACACACATAAACGACGTTTTTGCGGGCAAACGGGGAGGCCTGGCGTTGGGTATCCATTCTTTCACCAAGAAATTAAAATAATGTTTTATTTTTGATTATCGCGAAAAGAGGGGGAGATAGCCAGTCGAAAAGCGATGGGGTTAAAAAAGCAAAACGTCGGCGCTGGGCCGACGTTTCGTTGCTAGCAAAAACGAGAATGCCTGATTACTCAGCAACCACGTTGATGATAACTTTTGCGAATACTTCGCTGTGAACCTGGAAGTTCACTTCGTGTTCGCCAGTGGTACGCAGAACGCCGTTCGGCAGACGAACTTCGCTCTTAGCCACGTCAACGCCAGCCGCAGTCACAGCGTCAGCGATGTCGCGAGTACCGATGGAACCGAACAGTTTACCTTCGTCGCCTGCTTTAGACGCGATAGTAACGGTTTCCAGGGCGTTGATTTTCTCTGCGCGTGCATTTGCAGCAGCCAGAACGTCAGCCAGTTTAGCTTCCAGTTCAGCGCGACGTGCTTCGAAGTATTCAACGTTTTTCTTGGTAGCCGGAACAGCTTTACCCTTTGGTATCAAGAAGTTACGAGCATAGCCCGCTTTAACGTTAACCTGATCACCCAGGCTACCCAGGTTTGCTACTTTATCAAGCAGAATAACTTGCATTACCTTATCCTCTCAAAGTCGTATTAATGGACCGTGACCGATTACTGATGGCGATCAGTGTACGGCAGCAGAGACAGGTAGCGAGCGCGTTTGATAGCGCGAGCCAGCTGACGCTGGTATTTTGCACGGGTACCGGTGATACGGCTTGGGACAATCTTACCGCTTTCGGTGATGTAGTTTTTCAGCGTAGCGATATCTTTATAGTCGATCTCTTGAACGCCTTCCGCGGTGAAACGGCAGAACTTGCGACGACGGAAATAACGTGCCATATGGCTAGTCTCCAGAATCTATCAATTCAATCTGCTCGGCATGCAGAACCATTTTGCTCAGACCGTTCTTTGCCTTGTGGCAAGAAATAAACCCCTGAACGGTTATGCGGCTGCCGACCGTTATACTGTGAGTAATGGCCTGGTTTTCGTGTCCGCTAACAATAACGGGCATTTGGCACCACGCCTGCCGGTGAAAGCCGGCTTCCTCTTGCACAGAACGATGCTCAAGCACGAACTGGCAATGCGGAATTCCTGATGGACTGACCTTTCGAAGGGGGGCCCTGCACACGGTGCCGGACAACGCCAGACGGTTGGTCATCAGAAATTACTCTTCAGAATCCCCAGCTTCAGCATCATCTGCGGTTTCGTTAGCGAAATCATCGCGACGCTCACGGCGCTCGTCTTTCGCTTTAACCATCGGAGAAGCTTCGGTAACAGCGTGCTTAGTACGCATAACCATGCTGCGGATAACGGCATCGTTGAAGCGGAAGGTAGTTTCCAGCTCATCGATCACTTCCTGCGGCGCTTCAACGTTCATCAGAACGTAGTGCGCTTTGTGCAGTTTGTTGATCGGGTAAGCCAGCTGACGGCGGCCCCAGTCTTCCAGACGGTGGATCTTGCCTTCTGCGCCAGTGATGGCAGCAGAGTAACGCTCGATCATGCACGGAACCTGTTCGCTCTGGTCAGGATGGACCATAAAAACGATTTCGTAATGACGCATCGAATTGCTCCTTACGGATTATTCAGCCTCCTGTCTGGGTCAGCCGCAGCCCATGGAGGCAAGGAACGTGTTAAAGGTCGGCTGAAAAATGACGCGTTATAATACTGGCGCCTGCGGGCAAACTCAAGGTGATTGTACAATTATTTATCGTGCCGAACGTAACGCCTGTCCCGTCGCATTTTGCTGCTGAGATATTAACGTTATATCGCGCGCCACTATAAACGGCCTGTTCCGGCAGAGAATTGACACTGTGGTCAGCGCGCTTTTTTGCCACACAGGGTTTCTTAAACATAGCGGCATACATCAACGGGTTGTTAATCAGGTAAAAAACGACAATGCGATAATTTTTTGAACAACAGCATCAGAAAAGGTCGCCATCTCTGCGGCGGGTTATGGTTAAAATTAAACCAGAAGCGATTCACTAAAGGGGGATATCGCCAACCAGACCGCGCTGCTGAGGAGGTACATGATGCGAGCCCGGATAATGTTATTTCTGGCTGCGCTTTTGCCTGGCGTAACGGCAACGGCAGCCATCGAGTTAAATAATCACCAGGCCAGAAATATGGATGATGTGCGCAGCTTAGGCGTGATCTACATCAACCATAACTTCGCCACGGAAAGCGAAGCCAATCTGGCGCTGAATGACGAGGCCGACGCGCGAAACGCAATGTATTATCACGTCATACTTATCCGGGAACCGGGTAGCAACGGCAACATACACGCCAGCGCGAATATTTATCGCTAGCATCAGGAAAACCAACGAAAAATCATAGTTGATTTGCCCCCTGAACAGGGGGCTTTTTTTCGCGGAAAGATGGCTCTGGAATTAGACCTGTGACATCCCGATAATATTCACATTCCGGAGCTCATACTTCACTTCTGCCCGTAATACGCATTCGGGCCATGCTTACGCATGAAGTGTTTATTCATCAGATAATCGTCGATGGGGTTGAGGCCAGGGTTAATACCGCGCGCAATCCACGCCATTCGCGCCACTTCCTCCATGACGACCGCGTTATGTACCGCATCGTGCGCATCTTTCCCCCAGGCGAACGGCCCGTGTTGATACACCACAATGCCTGGCGTATGCAGCGGTTCCACCTCGCCCAGCGTTTCGATGATCACCTTACCGGTGTTCAGCTCGTACTCGCCCTGCACTTCTTCTTCGCTTAACGCCCTGGTACAAGGAATATCGCCAAAGAAATAGTCCGCGTGCGTGGTACCGAGCGCCGGAATAGCCATCCCCGCCTGCGCCCATGCCGTGGCGTGGGTGGAGTGGGTATGAACGACGCCGCCAAGCGACGGATAGCGTTGATACAGCGCCAGATGGGTAGCGGTATCGGAAGAAGGACGATAACCTCCCTCCACCACTTTGCCATCCATATCCACCACCACCATGTCATCTACCTTCATGGTTTCATAGGCGACACCGCTTGGCTTAATCACCACCAGCCCGCGTTCGCGATCGATAGCGCTGACGTTGCCCCAGGTAAACGTCACCAGTCCATAACGGGGCAAATCCATGTTAGCGTCAAATACCTGCTGCTTGAGCTTTTGCATTAGGCTGCCTCCACCAGACCGGCGCTGGCCATGCGCGCTTTCACCCAGTCACGCGCTTTCGCTACCTCTGCCGCCGGGTTCTCTGCTGTTTCACTCCACATCTCAATCAGATAGGGCCCGCAATAGCCACTCTGTTTGAGCGTTTCGAAGCAGCGTTCGAAATCGACAACGCCTTCGCCAAACGGCACATTTTTGAACACGCCGGGTTTAGTATCTTTGACGTGTACCGCGACGATATGCCCGATTCCCGCCTGTAGCTCCATCTGTACGTCGTTATCCCAGGCAGACAGATTGCCGATATCCGGATAGAGCTGGAACCACGGGTTATTGAGGTAGTGAGCATAGCCCAGCGCTTTACTGATGGAATTCATCAATGGATAATCCATGATCTCCATCGCCAGCGTCACCTGGGCGCGGCTAGCCATATCAACGCTCTCTTTTAACCCATCGCGGAAGCGGCAACGCGTTTCGTCATTGGCCTGCTGATAGTAAACGTCGTACCCCGCCAGTTGAATGACGCGAATCCCGACGTCCTGCGCAAACTGAATCGCTTTACGCATAATCTCCAGCCCCTGCGCCCGTACCGCGTCATCTTCGCTACCGAGCGGAAAACGACGATGCGCGCTCAGACACATGGACGGCACGCGCACGCCGGTTTCAGCAACCGCGCTCACCAGCGCCAGGCGCTGCTCGCGACTCCAGTCGAGCCGCGCCAGTCGGGCGTCGGTCTCGTCCACCGACATTTCAACAAAGTCAAAACCCAGCGTTTTCGCCAGCCGCAGGCGCTCCAGCCAGCACTCCCCGGCAGGGAGCGCTTTTTCATAGATGCCGAGCGGAATTTGTTTCGACAGCATAGCCACTCCTTAGCCCCACAGTTGGGCAATGGAGCGTTTGAACTGCCGTGCGGCTTCTACCGGCGATTCGGCATCGCGAATGCTGCGCCCCGCGATAAAGACATGGATCGGAATGCCTTTGAACAGCGGCAGGTCTTCCAGCGCCAGTCCGCCGGTCACGGTCACTTTAAAGCCCATATCGGAGAGCCGCTTAATCGCGGTAATATCCGCCTCGCCCCACGCCACGCCTGCGGCCTGCGCGTCACGGCTGCGGTGATAAACCACTTGCTGAATGCCCGCATCGCGCCACTGCTGCGCCTGTTCCCAGGTCCAGTAACCGGTCAGTTCGATCTGCACGTCGCCGTTGAACTCTTTCGCCACATCCAGCGCGCCTTTCGCGGTGTTGATGTCGGCGCAGCAAATGACCGTCACCCAGTCCGCGTTGGCTTCGAAACACATACGGGAGAGGATTTTACCGGCATCGGCAATTTTGGCGTCCGCCAGCACGATTTTGTGCGGGTAAAGCGCTTTCAGATCGCGAACCGCACGCACGCCTTCGCCCACGCACAGAATGGTGCCCACTTCGATAATGTCGACTTCTTCGGCAATCAGGCGAGTGGTTTCATAGGCGCTATCCATAGTCTGGTTGTCCAGCGCGACCTGCAACATTGGTAATGACATTTTCAATTCCTTCTTAAGCTGCCGCGTTGGTGCGGTCAATGAGATCCAGGACTTCCTGCGCGGTGCGGCAGGCGCGTAAACGGTCAAAATTAGCTTCGTCTTCAAACAGGTTGACGATCTGCATGATGCCCACTTCCTGGTGAGTGTTGGCATCAACCGCCGCCATGGTGATCAGAATATCGACCGGGTCGTTATCTTCGTGGTTGAACTCCAGCGGCTTTTTCAGCGTCACCAGCGAAAAACCGGTTTTCTTCACCCCTTCTTCCGGGCGGCCATGCGGCATCGCCAGGCCGGGGGCAATCACAAAATAGGGGCCAAACTGCTCAACGCCATCGAGAATGGCCTGGTAATAGCGCGGCTCCACCACGTCGGCAGCCACCAGTAAATCGACGCCGATCTTGACGGCTTCCTGCCAGGTATTCGCTTCAGCCTGCAGGCGGATAGAATTATTCTCCGCCAGTGAATCACGTAATTTCATGTTGCATCCTTACTTCACGTCTTGCGGGAAATGTTCTTTGATCACTTCCAGCAGTTTCGGGCCGAAGTCAGCAGGAGAGAGCATGTTACGCACGCCAACCACATATTTGTTGCCGGTCACGGTGATTTCGCCCGCAATATGGGTAGAAGCGATGATGATATCCGCGCCGCTCAACTCGCTTTTGTACTCGCCAACCGCGCAGCTGTTTACCGTGTGGTCAATGTTTGATTGGGTTAAAAACTGGTCCACTTTCATTTTCATGATCATGGAACTACCCTGTCCGTTGCCACACACAGCCAGAATACGTACGGTCATAATCAAAACTCCTTATTAAGCAGACTGTTCTGCCAGTTGTTTTTCTGCATCTTCTTCTGCGCGCAGTGCGCGGCCAGCGAAGAACATATAAGCCAGTGCAATTACAATGATGACGGCCATAAAGGCGATACCGAGGGAGAAGAAGCCCTGCATCATCGGAGGTGCCAGAATCGACCAGTCCGCCATACCCATCCAGGCGCTCATCCCCGTGAGTTTCACCGCCCAGACGCAACCAAAGATTTCGATCATCCCCATCACCAGACAAATCTTCAGCGCCGCACGCCAGCCGCCGAAGTGGTTAGCGAACACGCCGATAGTGGCGTTAGAGAAGAACATCGGGATAAAGCCAGGAATAATCAGGATCGAGGAGCCGCAGGCAACCAGGATGCCAACCGCAATCAGCTGACCGATGGTGCCCCACATAAAGCCCCAGACCACCGCGTTCGGCGCGAAGCTATAAATAGCGGCGCAGTCAATCGCCAGTACTGCGCCCGGAATCAGACGCTGGGAGATACCGTTAAAGGCCTCAGAGAGCTCGGCGACAAACATACGCACGCCCTGGGTGATGATGAAGATCGCCACCGCAAAGGAGAAACCGGTTTGCAGGATATAGATTGTCCAGTGGGTTTTACCCGCCATCGCCTGTACGGTATCGATACCAAAGGAGAGCAGAATGGCACCAAAGAAGATGGTCATTACAATCGCCGTGGAGACGATGTTGTCATGGAAAATGTTCAGCCAGCCCGGCAGTTTGAGGTCTTCAACGCTTTCCTCTTTTTTGCCCAGGAACGGCGCGACTTTATAGGCAATCCAGGAAGCAAACTGCTGCTGGTGACCGATGGAGAAACCACAGCCATCGGTCACTTCCTGAGTCGGCTTGTACATCATGTTGGAGGTAATACCCCAGTACAGGGAAACCAGTATCGCCGTGCAGATAATGGTGGTCCACATGGAATAGCCGAAGATATAGAAAGAGACCGCAATCAGCCCCGCCTGCTGGAACATGATGTGCCCGGTCAACATGATGGTGCGAATACCGGTAATGCGTCGCAACAAGACGTAACAAATATTCAGCGCCAGCGCGAGCAACACCGCGTAGCCTACCCAACTATACGCATCACCCATCCGTTCGATCGTTGCCATCATCGAAGCATAGGTATCGGAAATCGCGCCGTTGATGCCGTAGACCTCAGACATTTTCGCCACCACCGGTTTAAAGGTGCTGGTCAGAATGCCGGACCCGGCCTGTAGCAGCATGAAGCCAATGATGGTTTTGATCGTCCCTTTGATGATCACGCTGACGCTTTTACGCAGCAGGATATAGCCCAGGCAGGTCACAATACCCAGTAATAGCGGGGCATTGGTCATTACCTGATTAAAAAAAATGGTAAAGATGTTGTAGAGGATCTCCATAACGATCTCCGGTAGACAAGGTTGCTGAGTCACAGGCGCTCAGAATAATGTCCCTCCACTGTAATTTTCAAAAGTAATCACAACAAGATTGAATTTGATTAAATGTGACGTAGCGCGCAAATAATTAGCACACTTAATACATGGTTTACTTATAAATAACTCATTTCTTCATTAAAATAAGTAAAATCATAAAGATGAATACATCCCCATGACGCCAGAAAAGATTAAATTTTCTTCTGGCTGCGTTCTCCTCTACCCAAAAGTCAAAAAATAGCCCATTGCCTTCTTGAGAAAATAGTGTCAGGATTAATCAAAACAAATCACATTTTGAACTATTTTGAACAAACATGAAGGTAAATGCGATGAGTAAAGTACAAAGCATCACGCGTGAATCATGGATTCTGAGCACGTTTCCGGAGTGGGGAAGCTGGCTGAACGAAGAGATTGAGCAAGAGCAGGTCGCGCCGGGTACGTTCGCTATGTGGTGGCTGGGCTGTACCGGTATCTGGCTAAAATCTGAAGGCGGCACTAACGTATGCGTCGATTTCTGGTGCGGTACCGGTAAACAGAGCCACGGTAATCCGTTGATGAAAACCGGCCATCAGATGCAGCGTATGGCTGGCGTCAAAAAATTACAGCCTAACCTGCGCACCACGCCGTTTGTTCTCGATCCTTTCGCTATCCGTCAGATTGACGCCGTACTGGCGACCCACGACCATAACGATCACATTGACGTCAATGTCGCGGCTGCCGTAATGCAGAATTGCGCCGATGATGTTCCGTTTATCGGCCCGCAGACCTGCGTGGATTTGTGGGTTGGCTGGGGCGTGCCGAAAGAACGCTGCATCGTGGTAAAACCGGGCGATGTCGTGAAAGTGAAAGATATTGAAATTCATGCGCTTGATGCCTTTGACCGCACTGCATTAATCACCCTGCCTGCCGATCAGAAAGCTGCTGGCGTACTGCCGGACGGCATGGATGTACGCGCGGTTAACTATCTGTTTAAAACGCCGGGCGGCAATCTCTATCACAGCGGCGATTCTCACTATTCCAACTACTACGCGAAACACGGCAACGAACATCAAATTGATGTCGCGCTCGGTTCTTACGGTGAAAACCCGCGCGGTATTACGGACAAAATGACCAGCGCGGATATTTTACGCATGGCGGAATCGCTGAATACCAAAGTGGTGATCCCGTTCCATCACGATATCTGGTCGAACTTCCAGGCCGATCCGCAAGAGATCCGCGTGCTATGGGAAATGAAGAAAGATCGCCTGAAGTATGGTTTTAAACCGTTTATCTGGCAGGTTGGCGGCAAGTTTACCTGGCCGCTGGATAAAGACAATTTCGAATACCACTATCCGCGTGGGTTTGACGATTGCTTTACCATTGAACCCGATCTACCGTTCAAATCCTTCCTGTGAGTCGATATCATGCCGGGATTACCCGGCATTTTTTCCATTTACTTTAGTATTTCCAGGCTATTTCAAATATCATCTTTTCAAATCAATTTGTATCGGAATAGCTCATGACTGAAGCACAAAGACATCAAATACTGCTGGATATGCTGGCACAGTTGGGCTTTGTTACCGTCGAAAACGTGATTGAGCGTCTGGGGATCTCCCCGGCGACAGCGCGCCGCGACATCAACAAGCTCGACGAAAGCGGGAAACTTAAAAAAGTGCGCAACGGCGCAGAGGCCATTACCCAACAGCGGCCCCGCTGGACGCCGATGAATCTGCACCAGGCGCAAAACCACGATGAAAAAGTACGCATCGCGAAAGCGGCGTCGCAGCTGGTAAACCCGGGTGAAAGCGTAGTGATTAACTGCGGCTCCACCGCTTTCCTGCTGGGGCGTGAAATGTGCGGGAAGCCGGTACAGATCATTACCAACTATCTGCCGCTGGCGAATTATCTGATCGATCAAGAGCATGACAGCGTGATTATCATGGGTGGTCAGTATAATAAAAGCCAGTCGATTACCCTGAGCCCGCAGGGAAGTGAAAACAGTCTCTATGCTGGCCACTGGATGTTTACCAGCGGAAAGGGCTTAACCGCGGATGGCCTGTACAAGACCGATATGCTAACCGCCATGGCGGAACAAAAAATGCTCAGCGTCGTCGGGAAACTGGTCGCGCTGGTCGATAGCAGTAAAATTGGCGAGCGCGCGGGAATGCTGTTCAGCCGCGCCGATCAGATCGCTATGCTGATTACCGGCAAAAATGCCAATCCGCAGGTTTTGCAACAGCTTGAAGCCCAGGGTGTAAGCATACTCCGCGTTTAAAGATGCTGTCGGAAAAACGCTACCGTCGCCGACAACGCTTCTGGCGTAATGCGATGCCGCACGCCTGCGGCCCATAAACAGGTCACATGCTTATCCAGCTTCGCCCCGGCGAGTGCCTGCTGGAGCCGGAAGGTTTCGATAGCAGGCACCACGTCATCCTCCTGACCATGCCACAACAGAAGCGGCCTGTCGGCCAGTCGCTCTAACTGGTGTGTGACTTCCCATTCACGTAGCGGCGCAATGATATTGTCGAATTCCGCCTGCTGTGCCGGGTTCTGCGGGGATAACGGCGGGAAAAGCGTCCGGGCGAGCCCGGTAAAATAGCCCGACCCCATTAAACTGGCCCCGCATTTTACCTCACGGTGACGCGTCATAATGCCCAGCGCCGTCATACCGCCCATGGATGCGCCGCCCACCGCCAACCGCCCGTCAAGTAGCCAGTTTTCCGCCTGAATCGCCGCACGTAACGTCGTAAATTCCTGCATGTTTTGGTGCAGAATCTGCCAGAATCGGTGTATCCGTCCCTGTGAGTCGCCGCCGAAGCGAGCGCCATGCTCCGGCGCATCCGGCATGACTACCCGGAATCCTGCCTGTGCCAGGGCAACGGCAAAATAACTATAAACCAGGCTGGAGGAGGTGAAGCCATGATAGAACACCACACAGGGAAGCGGCACGGCGCGTTTCCCTTCCGGGAAGGCATGTAGTACGACGCCTCCGGCTAATTGCCGTGTTTCAATCGCTATCATTATTCTCTCCTTTTTATCCGGTATGCCACGGAGAAATACTTAACGCAAGTTTATGGATTGCGCAATAATTCATAATGTTTGAGAACTGGGTTACGCTTTCGCAACGTTTTCATTCGAAAATCGCGTGACAGGTAACACTTCGGGAACATTCCCCCTAAAGGGAAATCAATAAGGCATTACACTATGATTATCAGGAAACGAGATAGAGTTATGCGTCGGTTTGCTTCATTGATAGCAGCGCTGTTATTAAGCGCGTGTAGCGTGCTGCAGGGTACGCCGCAACCTGCGCCGCCTGTCGCCGATCACCCGCAGGAAATCCGTCGCGATCAAACGCAAGGACTACAGCGGATGGGGACCGTAAGCGCGCTGGTTCGGGGCTCCCCGGATGATGCAATAGATGAAATCAGAGCGAAAGCCGCCGCTGCGAAAGCCGATTATTACGTTATCTTAATGGTTGATGAAACGGTTGTAACCGGCCAGTGGTATTCACAAGCCATTTTGTATCGTCAATAACAGTAGATTGATTTTTAGTCAGTTTTACATTGCTTTGCGTCCCTATGCGTTTACCTGTGCACAATAAACAAACAGGTTTACCGTGATGGAGCGTCCTGTTAAATGCGGGGTATGTAATAAGGAGCTGACGATGAAACAAGAACTTGCCTTATCCTCACTGCTGCTTTCTGCCGGACTGGTGAGTACGACGGCACAGTCTGCCGAATTCGCCAGTGCTGACTGCGTAACGGGTCTGAATGAAATCGGCCTGATCTCGGTCAGTAATGTTGCAGGAAACCCACAGGATGTAGAGCGGATTATCGCCCTCAAAGCCGATGAACAGGGTGCGTCCTGGTACAGAATTATTCAAATGTATGAAGAACAACAGTCGGATAACTGGCGCGTACAGGCGATACTCTATGCCTGATGCCGCGTGGCTCGCGCCGGATGGCGACGCCAGCGTCTTATCCGGCCTGAAGGATGGCATGTACTACAGGCCAAACGTTACCGCAGTCCCCCGGTCGCCCTTAACAGTAAATCATTTTGTACCTGGGCAGACAGCGGCATTTCGCCGCGTGTATCCAGCATCATCTGACACCACGCTTGCGCCAGCGGCGGCGAGGCATGACGCAGCATTTCCGCTCCGCATCCCAGCAAGAAAAGCTGCTGCGTAATCTCTCTGCCCATTGCTTCGTCCGGTTTGCGTAAACGTTGCTGTAGCTGACGTACCGCGCGGTCGTAATGGCGATCCTGGCCTTTGACTTCCGCAAAAGCCTCACTCAATACGTCATAGACGCCGTGTTGTTTTGTCAGCACCCGAAGTACATCCAGACACATGATATTGCCGGACCCTTCCCAGATACTGTTCACCGGCATTTCACGGTACAGGCGCGGGAGTTCGCTCTCTTCGCAATACCCCATCCCGCCGAGAACCTCCATCGCCTCAGCCACAAAAGGGATTCCCTGCTTACAGATGGCGAATTTCGCCGCTGGCGTGAATAATCGCGCCCATAATGCCTCTTTCGCCTCGCGACGTTGCTCCCAGGCGCGCGCCAGCCGAAACAAAAGCGCCGTCTGCCCCTCCAGGCATAGCGCCATACGACTTAAGGTTTGTCGCATCAACGGTTGTTCGATCAGCGGCTTACCAAAAGCCTGACGCTGATGAGCATGGTAAATCGCGACTGAAAATGCGCGCCGCATTAAGCCATGACTCCCGAGCGCGCAATCAAGACGCGTCATACCGCCCATCTTTAAGATATGCCGAATCCCTTCGCCCTCTTCTCCCAGCCGCCAGCCGACGGCATCCTGAAACTCGACTTCGGCGCTGGCATTAGATCGATTACCGAGTTTATCTTTCAGGCGTTCAAGACGAACAGAGTTCCGTTGCCCGTCTGGCAGGAAACGCGGCACAAAGAAACAGGATAGTCCTCCTTTTGCCTGCGCCAACACGAGGTGCGCATCACTTTGCGGCACAGAGAAAAACCATTTATGTCCCACCAGCCGATATGAATCATCCGCCAGCCGCTCCGCGTGGGTCGTATTACTGAGTACGTCAGATCCGCCCTGCTTTTCCGTCATTCCCATGCCGATGAGCAGACCCCGCTTTTGCCCGCCCGGCAGCAAATGCGAATCGTAGCGATCGCTGCGCAGCGGCACCAGCCAGTCATGGAAAGTGGCGGGAAGCATCTGCAATAGCAACGGTGTCGCGGCAAAGGTCATCGTGACAGGACAGAGTGTTCCCGCTTCTACCTGAGCATGTAATACAAAACGCGCCGCCCGGGCGACAAAACTTCCCGCCCTTGCCTCCTCCTCCCAGGCCAGGTTATGTACCCGATTAGCGCAAAGCCCCTGCATCAACAGGTGCCAGGCGGGATGAAAGCGAACGTCATCCAGACGCTGTCCCTGGGGATCGTAACGCAGCAACTCAGGAGGATGCGCGTTCGCCAGACGACCCAGCTCCAGTGATTCCGCCGTTCCCAGTTGTTGGCCAATGCTGGCGAGAAGATCGCTATCCCATCCCGCGCCTTCCCGGGAAACCGCTTCACACAGCGCGCCATCAGACAGGAATAAGTTACTGTTATTGAGCGGAGCAGGTTGATTAAAGACGGTATGTGTTTGCCAGGACATGGTGTCTCCCTCCTTCAATGGCGCTGAAGTCAAGTATGGTCATGACTGCGCCATTGACGCCGGAGCAAGATCACAAAAGTATGATTAACCGGCAATATAATGTGGGATGAAACGGGAAGTGTCTTTGGTAATTAGCGTATTGTCCTCGCGAATCCCCATCCCGGAGGCTTCATCGTCAATGATCCAACTGCCAATCAGCGTATAGCTATCGCCAAAGCGCGGCAAAGGCTGAAACGCCTGGTAAATCATCGGCTCGTCAGCGTAGTCGCCGTCGGCATGATCGATAACATTTTGCCGCTCGTCGAAAATCGTGACGTTGCCGCCTTCACGTGAATAAATCGGCTTCCGTACGCTGCTTTCGCCTGGCGCTGCGAGCGATTTTTCGCCCTCAAACCAGGCCGGCAGAAGATTCGGATGGCCAGGGAAAAAGCGCCACAATAACGGCAACAGCCCTTTGTTACTCAGAATACTTTTCCACAATGGCTCAATCCATTGCTCACGACGTTTTCGCAACAGCGGGCCGTTGTCATCGCGCATCATCCATTCCAGCGGGTAGAGCTTAAAGGCGCGGCGAATCACGTTATCGTCCAGATCGGTCAGCACACCGCCTACGCCAAGTCCCAGTTCTTCAATATAGATAAATCGCGTTTCCTGGCCCGCCTGCTGCGCGCAATCCTGAAGGTACAGCACCGTCGTGCGATCTTCGTCGGTATCTTCACAACAGCAAAAGTAGAGCGGTTCCCGACTGTACAGCTCGCTGAAGCGGGCGATCAGCCGCTCCTGTATCGCGTTGTATTGATCGGCATCACGCGGGATGGCGCCGCTACGACGAGCATCCTCCAGCCATAGCCATTGAAAGTAGGAGGACTCATAGAGCGACGTCGGCGTATCCGCATTGTATTCCAGCAATTTAACCGGATCTTTGCCGCACCAGACGAAATCCATCCGCCCGTAAAGCGAAGGATCGCGGCTGCGCCAACTTTCGGTGATGACATCCCAGTACAATGGCGGGATCGCCAGCTGCTGCATGATCTGCTCATCCCGGACGGCCCGCTCGACAATCTCCAGACACATCTGATGAAGCTCTGCGGTCGGTTTTTCGATCTGTTCTTCAATTTGCCGTAATGTAAAACGGTAGGCCCGGCTTTCATCCCAGTAAATTTCGTTATCGATAACATGAAAGTCAAAACCGTGATCGCAGGCGATCTTATCCAGATCCCGGCGTATCGGTACGTTGTGTCGTAGCATGGTTAGCCTCCCCAGTGCCCGCGAGCGCTGGAAGAACGGCCATAGCCGCCGCGGGAGACGGTGGACGCTTTCCGTGTGATATAACCAGGGCTGGTCACGGTATCGCTTTTCCCTGTGCCGCTGCGCCACGCATAATCGCCGGATGTGGTGCGCCAGACGGGACGGGAGACGTAAGATGAACCGCCGCTGCTATAGATGTATTGTTCATCACGGTTCTGACGAATCGCGCGGCTGAGTAAAAAGCCGCTTAATACCGGAACCCAGCTCCGCTCGGTGATATCAAAGTAACAATCGCCAAACTGCGACTGACAGCGCTCCTGCGTCAATTGCTTAGGCACATTAGCGTAAAATTCTGTTTTCGCATTATTCCAGCCGTCAGCGCAAACGCTGGCGCTGTTGCCATCGTCGATACAGTCGTTCACCGTGGCGTAAAACGTCCCATCGCCGTCGTTGTCAGTATTGCCGCCATCACCGCACCCTTTCAGGAGAAAAAAGGCCGCTCCACCCATAATCGCCAGCGTCAGGCATTTTGGCGTGTAGCGATTTCGTTGCCGCTCAAAGGGATTAACCGGTTCGGCTATTCGTCTTATTGCCGAATGGCCTACGCCGGATGTGCTTCTGGATTTTCGTTTTTTTGCCATGATCTTCCGTTACCATGTCATACAGGCAGCGTTAAAAATACCGCCAGCCAGCGCTGCGGTTCCCATAAATAGCCCCGCCGCCACGTTGTGATGAATAATTTTTTCGCTCAGCGTAGGCATGTATAACCTTACGCAACCATAAATCAGCAGTTGAATCACCAGCGCAATGCCGCCCCAGGCAAAATAGTCCGGGATACTGACCGAGTTTATCGCCGCGCTGGATAAGGGGATGACATAGCCCAGCAACGTACCACTAAAGGCCAGCGATGCCGCAGTATTGTTATTTTTTATCAGCTGCCATTCATTATGCGGCGTTATCTTTGAGTAAATAAAAAGAAATACAATGACCATTGCCGCGCCAATAAAAAAATAGGCGCAGAAAGCCAGTAATGCGTCCAGTATATGCATAATTTCCCTGTATGTGCTTAACCAATAACCGTCAGTGAAGTGAGCGGGATATCCACGCCGAGGGCGCGTGAAAACACCCATTCAGGCTCACCGCACTCATTAAATGATTCTTCCCCGTTCAATAGAAGATACTCCCAGGCGTCATCCGTCACCTGGCGCTGGAAGCCCATCGTAAAATTGTGAACGTCCCATTTCTCTGCCTGCTGATTTTCAACCTTTTCCAGCATGTAGACAGGTTCAATATTGCCCGGCTCTTCATGGTTAAAAAAGCGCTGCCAGCGCCGTTCTTGCCAGTTGAGCGTCATCGGCCCTATTGCCGCTGGCGCAATGGCTGAACGCCAGTGACGTTCCTCGTTAATACCGAAACTTTCCTCATATACAAAAAGTTTGATGTCATCAATGTCGTCAACATCCGTGCCGCCAGTGGTGTTAATTTGTAGAAACTCATCGCCAGAGGTGTAGTAGCGAAAAATCTGACTGCCGCCGCCTAAATCTATGCGACTCGCTGCCGCGACAGTGTATTTTTCACCCGGTAGCGCCACCAGCAACGACGACTCCAGTAGCCGAAATGCCAGCGTATCCAGCGTGAAACCGGCGTTAAGATGTAATCCTAATGGTCCGCGAATCGGCGCTGGCGCGCTTGTTTTACCGAGCAAACGCTGAAAAAATTGCATCATAGGGGAACCTCTATCTCTTGCCATGCGACCTCTTCAGCCAGAATGCGATTATTACCGACCAGATGTAGCCACATACCGCCTCTGACTTCAGTTGAAATCACCGGATTCAATTCCATACCACGACCATTCTTGCAGTGACTGATCCCCAGCACCGTCGCGTCATGATGAAGCTTCATATAACGCATTAGCGCGCCGTATCGCATAGGCGCGACAGAAGCCGGGACAGACAGCGCGAATCCGGTATCGCCCAGCATCGGATTCATAATGGAAGCGACAGATTGCGATGATCCTGGGTCCTGAATGGAACGGGAAAGTTGTTCAGCGGAAAGGTTACGGACTATCTCCATGCGCGGGCAGTGGGTTTCCAGTAATCCGGCATAACGCTCGTCTTCCAGATAAACCACAATATGGCACTGCGCGGGTACATAGTCTGCCAGCGAGAGCGCCGCCGTGAAGGTCTGCTCATCGGTACGAGCGAAAATAATCACGCTCTGGCACTGCTCCAGCCCCATGCGCTGGTGTTCCTGCGGATCGTTAAAGTTGCTGATGCGGATAAAATCCACCCAGTTATTACCCGGCAGCGGATGCTGAATATCTTCCAGTTCGCACAGCAGAACCCGTTCAAAGGCACGCCGCTTGTCATATAGCAGCAATGAGATCATCTTTTCGGTTTGATGACCCCGCCAGCCAATCACCAGCATATGATGGTGTAAATGGCGATAATCGCCCATGCCCGTTATTCCTTTCGCTAACATTCCCTGTACCTGCGCAATCACTTTTCCCATTAACGCGCCGAACAACCCGACGCTAACCGGAATTTGCCACAGCGCGGTGAACAGACGTCCTGGCGCCGTCTGCGGGCTAAGATCGCCAAAACCTAATGTGGAACCCACCACCGAGCAGTAATAGATAAAATCGCTTAACTGGCTCACCAACGCGCTTTCGCGCAACAGGCGCAGCACCAGATAACAAAGCAGATACTGCCCGATAAACAGGCCCAGCAAAGCGGGCCAGGTCAGTCTGGACAAATGACGCTGGCAGGTTTTGACAATCCACGTAAAGAGCATTATTCGCCTTGTTGACGCTGTAAACGCGCCAACACATCCTGAGCATTGCTTTTATTGGTTGCGCCAATACCCGCCTGCGCCAGTTTTTCATCCAGGTCGCGTCCATCGGCGACTTTTTCCAGCTGCGCGGCGGCATCCAGCCGGGCCTGGCGTTCAGCCTGACGCGTTTGTAAACGTTTAAGCGACTCCGCCGCCGTAGACACATTCGACGCGGCTCCGACGGTCGAGGTCGTCACCGCCTGCTGCGCGCGCTGCATGGCTTCTGTCGCCTTAACCACTTCAAGTTGCTGCTCAAACTGCGCAATCCGCTGGCCTGTCGCCGTTACGGCCTTCTCCACCGCATCGCGAGAGGCTTCCAGATTAGTCAGCACCTGTTCTTCGGCAAGAATGGCATTTTCCAGACGGGCTATTTCTTCCGCCACTTCGTTGAGTAAAGCGGCGTCGACATTCTTACTCATTGCCGCCAACGCCCGTGTTTCAAGGCTGGCTTTACGCTCACGTAAATCATTCAGCTTGTCATGGCTTAACTTCACCCGCGCCAATAAATCCACTCTGGATTTACCCGCTTTATCCAGCTCGGCTTTTGCGTCGCGAATATGCTGCTCCAGCATACGTACACCCTGCGCTTCATCAATGGCGTCTTCTGCCTGAGCAACGAATGATTTACCTAACGTGAACAAACTTTTTAAAATTCCCATGTAAGCCGCCTGTATTATTCCTGTGAATAGACTTGTGTTATTTCAGCGATATCCAACGCATTTTCTACAAGCGTGGTGATTTCCAGCGTCACGTCGGCAAGCGACGAATTTAACGACAGCGCGCCAAAAGCAACATAATATTCCTCCTGTTTTACCTGAGTAATACCGACCGAAGACAGCGGTAAAACCTTCTGATTTCTCAGTAAGAAAAGATTAAATTCCGCGGTATCTCTAATCGTATTTACCGGACAGATATAAGTCTCGATAACTATTTGTTGCGAGGTAAATAAAACCGCCAGTGGTAAATCGCCATAATCATTCATTTTTATTATTAATGAAGACTCATTATTTTCTATATCAATATCTAATTCGGCGATGTTGTTTAACGCATCCGCCAGCGTCCGTGGAGTCCATGCCATATTATTATCTCTATCTCTTTTTTATAAATAAAGGGAGTTACAGGGTAGGTTTTGCTTTTTATATTACCAGCCAAAGATAAAAAAAAACCATCCGATTATGGATGGTTATTTTCTTAAAAAATACTATTAGCGTCAGGTTCGCTGGCGAACGGCTTCAAACAGACAAATCCCGGTCGCCACAGAGACATTCAGCGACGACACGCTACCAGCCATAGGAATGCTGATCAGCTCATCGCAGTGCTCACGGGTCAGACGACGCATACCTTCACCTTCTGCGCCCATGACCAGCGCCATGCGGCCAGGCATTTTGCTCTGATACAGCGTATGGTCAGCCTCGCCCGCCGTCCCGACAATCCAGATATTCTCTTCCTGCAACATGCGCATCGTGCGCGCCAGGTTGGTGACGCGGATCAACGGCACGCTTTCCGCTGCGCCGCAGGCGACTTTCTTCGCCGTCGCGTTAAGTTGCGCGGAGCGGTCTTTCGGCACGATTACCGCATGTACGCCAGCGGCATCGGCGCTGCGCAGACAGGCGCCAAGATTATGCGGATCGGTGACGCCATCGAGGATCAACAAAAAGGGGCGTTCGTGTAATGCGATCAGATCCGGCAGATCGTTTTCCTGATACTGCCGGCCTGGTTTCACGCGAGCGATAATACCCTGATGCACGGCACCGTCGCTTTTCTCGTCGAGATATTGGCGGTTTGCCAGCTGGATAACAACGCCCTGGGACTCAAGGGCGTGAATCAGCGGCAACAGACGTTTATCTTCACGGCCTTTTAAAATAAAGACTTCCTGAAAACGTTCAGGGGCGCGCTCCAGCAGGGCCTGCACTGCGTGGATGCCGTAAATCATTTCGCTCATTAATGTACTCGTTGTTTACGTTTTGCCGGGGGCGCTACGCTTGCCCGGCCTACAGATAATTCACCCTCTTCTGTTTGAAGAGGGTATTGCTCACTCTGCCGCTTTTTTCTTCGCCGCACGCTTCGCTTTGGTCGCTGCGGCTATTTTCTGCGTTTTAGCCGATGGCTTTTTTGCTTTTCTCGCGTCTTTCTTCGCTGCTTTCGGCTTCGCTTTTTTCTCGCCGCGGAAGGCGCTATCAGGCTCGAAGTTAACTTTTTTACCTACCTGACGACGTTTACCGGCGTTTTTACTTTCACCTTTTTTCGCTTTTTCACGCGCCGTTTTGCCGACGTTACGCGGTGCGCGCTCGCTGGAGATCAGGCTAAAGTCAATTTTCCGTTCGTCCATATTCACCGCTTCGACGCGTACCTCGACCCGGTCGCCCAGGCGATATGTCTGCCCGCCGGACTCGCCAATCAGGCGTTGCCCTACCTGATCGAAGCGATAGTAATCGTTATCCAGTGAGGAAACGTGTACCAGCCCATCGATAAACAGTTCATCAAGACGGACAAAGAAGCCGAAACCGGTGACGCTGGCAATCACGCCCTTAAAGACGTTGCCTACCTGATCCAGCATAAAGTCACATTTCAGCCAGTCGGAGACATCACGCGTCGCTTCATCAGCGCGGCGTTCCGCCATCGAACAGTGCTGGCCGAGCTGCAACATCTCTTCCATCGAGTAGTGATAACCGCCCGTTTCTGTGGTGTTGCCCTTGTTCCCTTGCTCTTTAGCCAGCAGGTACTTAATGGCGCGGTGCAAAGAAAGATCCGGATAGCGGCGAATCGGCGAGGTAAAGTGCGCATAAGACTGCAACGCCAGGCCAAAGTGCCCGCGGTTTTCCGGATCGTAAATCGCCTGCTTCATTGAACGCAGCAGCATAGTTTGCAGCATTTCGGCGTCCGGCCGGTCGGCAATCGATTCAAGCAGTTCGGCATAATCGCGCGGTTCCGGTTTATTTCCGCCCGGCAGCTCCAACCCCAGCTCCGCCAGTACGGAGCGGAATGAGGTGATCGCTTCGGTGGTGGGCTTATCATGAATACGGAATAGCGCCGGCTCTTTAGCTTTTTCGACAAAGCGCGCCGCCGAGATATTCGCCATGATCATGCACTCTTCGATAAGCTTATGCGCGTCATTACGCTGGGTCTGTTCGATACGCTCAATGCGACGATCGGCGTTAAAGATAAACTTCGCCTCTTCGCTCTCAAACGAGATCCCCCCGCGCTCTTCACGCGCTTTATCCAGCACTTTGTAGAGGTTGTGCAGCTCTTCAATATGCTTCACCAGCGGCGCATATTGTTCACGCAGATCCTGATCGCCCTGCAGCATATGCCAGACTTTGGTATAGGTCAGACGCGCATGGGAGCTCATCACCGCTTCATAGAATTTGTAGCCGGTCAGCCGACCTTTCGCCGAGATGGTCATTTCACAGACCATACACAGCCTGTCAACCTGCGGGTTTAGCGAACACAGACCGTTGGAGAGCACCTCCGGCAACATTGGGACAACCTGTGACGGGAAGTAAACCGACGTGCCGCGATTGCGCGCCTCGCGATCCAACGGCGTTGGCGGCCGTACATAATAGCTCACGTCAGCAATAGCGACCCACAAACGCCAGCCGCCGCCGCGTTTTTTCTCACAGTAAACCGCGTCGTCAAAGTCACGGGCATCTTCGCCATCAATAGTGACCAGCGGCAAATCGCGCAGATCGACACGACCGACTTTCGCCTCTTCCGGCACCTCTTCTTTCAGCCCGGTGACCTGCTGCTCTACCGCCTGCGGCCAGATGTAGGGTATTTCATGGGTACGCAGCGCCATATCAACCGCCATACCGGTGCCCATATTGTCGCCCAGCACTTCGACGATTTTCCCTACCGCTTTAGTACGGCGAGTTGGACGTTGGGTCAGTTCAACCACGACCACGAACCCCATCCGCGCGCCCATGACGTCTTCTGGCGGGATAAGAATGTCGAAGCTGAGACGGCTGTCGTCCGGCACCACAAAGCCGACGCCCGCATCGGTGAAATAACGCCCGACTATCTGACTGGTTTTCGGTACCAGTACACGGACGATACGCGCTTCGCGGCGACCTTTACGATCGGCGCCCAGCGGCTGCGCCAGCACCTGATCGCCATGAATACAGGTTTTCATCTGCTCGCTGGAAAGATACAGATCGTCTTTGCGGCCTTCGACACGTAAGAAACCGTAACCATCACGATGACCGATCACGGTGCCTTTCAGCAGGTCGAGGCGTTCCGGCAGCGCATAGCACTGGCGGCGAGTAAAGACCAGTTGTCCATCGCGCTCCATCGCGCGCAGGCGGCGACGCAAGGCTTCAAGCTGCTCTTCGCCTTCAATATTCAGTTCTACGGCCAGTTCTTCGCGACTGGCCGGTTTTTCACGTTTCGTTAAATGTTCGAGGATAAATTCCCGGCTCGGGATAGGATTCGCGTATTTTTCTGCTTCGCGTTCCTGGAAAGGATCTTGTGACATTGAGGTTCCTCCATTGTCATCTCTAATGAAGTTTACTTCACTCCACCAGTAATAATTTATAAAGCGGTTGATTCTCTTCAACCAAATCGGCAAGCGTGTAGTTATCCAGCTCCTTGAGAAAACTCTGCACGGCCTTAGAAAGCGCCTGTTTCAGACGACAGGCAGGGGTGATGTGGCAAAATTCGCTGCTACAGTTGACCAGTGATAAGGGTTCCAGCTCACGCACCACATCGCCAATACAAATAGTATTAGCCGGTTTACCCAGGCGGATACCGCCATTTTTTCCCCGAACGGCGGTGACAAAGCCCGCCCGGCTAAGCTGATTGATAATTTTGACCATATGATTACGGGACACGCCGTAGACTTCTGTCACCTCAGAAATGCTGGTCATTCGTCCATCTGGTAACGACGCCATATAGATTAGCGCACGTAAGCCGTAATCGGTGAAACTCGTTAACTGCACATCAACCTCAGGAAAAGGGAAAACGGGAAAAATACATTTATATTGATGATAAACCAGCCACAAGCTGTGTCGCTAATTTATTTCAGTTCGGGGAAGGAAAAAAGCGAGGATTTAACACTGTGTCGGATAGCGTAATGGCTTACCCGACACAGCAATGTATCACACTGTTAGCCCGGCAAGCAAAATATCTGCCAGGCGTACCAGATTTACGCGTCGAACGGGTCGCGCAGAATCATCGTCTCAGTACGATCGGGGCCGGTAGAAATAATATCAATCGGCACGCCGGTCAGTTCTTCGATACGTTTGATGTAGTTCAGCGCCGCCTGCGGCAGGCCGCTACGATCTTTCACGCCGAAGGTGGATTCAGACCAGCCCGGCATGGTTTCGTAAATCGGCTCTACACCTTTCCAGTCGTCAGCTGCCAGCGGAGTGGTAGTCACTTCGCGACCATCCGGCATACGATAAGCCACGCAGAGTTTCACCTCTTTCAGGCCATCCAGCACGTCCAGTTTGGTCAGGCAGAAGCCAGACAGGGAGTTCAGCTGTACCGCACGACGAACGGCAACGGTGTCCAGCCAGCCGGTACGACGACGACGGCCGGTAGTGGCGCCGTATTCGTTACCCTGCTTGCAGAGGAACTCGCCGGTTTCATCAAACAGTTCGGTCGGGAACGGACCTGCACCTACACGAGTGGAGTAAGCTTTGAGGATACCCAGAACGTAATCAACATAACGCGGGCCCAGGCCGGAACCGGTCGCCACGCCACCTGCAGTGGTGTTAGAAGAAGTTACGTACGGATAAGTACCGTGGTCGATATCCAGCAGGGTACCCTGCGCACCTTCAAACATGACGAAATCGCCACGCTGACGCGCCTGGTCGAGCAGGTCTGAAACGTCAACAACCATAGAAGTCAGGATGTCGGCAACAGCCATCGTATCATCCAGAACTTTCTGGTAATCAACCGCTTCAACTTTGTAGTAGTTAACCAACTGGAAGTTGTGATATTCCATCACTTCTTTCAGTTTTTCAGCGAAGGTTTCTTTGTCGAAAAGGTCACCAACACGCAGACCGCGACGTGCCACTTTATCTTCATAAGCAGGCCCGATTCCACGCCCGGTGGTGCCGATCGCTTTCGCGCCACGCGCTTTCTCACGCGCGTTATCCAGCGCAACGTGATAATCAAGGATCAGCGGACAGGCTTCAGACAGCAGCAGACGCTCACGAACGGGGATGCCACGGTCTTCCAGTTCTTTCATCTCTTTCATCAGCGCGCTCGGAGACAGCACAACACCGTTACCGATGATGCTGGTTACATTCTCGCGAAGAATACCTGATGGAATAAGATGGAGAACGGTTTTTTCACCGTTGATTACGAGAGTATGGCCTGCGTTGTGACCGCCCTGGTAGCGTACAACATATTTAGCCCGTTCAGTCAGAAGATCGACGATCTTTCCTTTACCTTCGTCACCCCATTGGGTGCCCAGTACGACGACGTTGTTACCCATTTTTCAAAATCACCGTTTGCTTAAAAATGGATTCTACCATCGCTTTTTCAGATATACAGCACTTTTTGCACTCAATCTGCGGCAAATCCGACCACTTTTTGTTCAGCCAATCGTTTTCCTCAACATGTAGTAGACCACAACTCCCGCAACCACAAGTCCGCCGCCAAAACGGCGTAAAACATTTTCCGGCAGTTGCGCCAGTGCCGAAACCATTTTTTTCCATGCGCCGGGATACAGCATCGGTCCCAGCCCTTCGAGGACTAATACCAGAGCAAGCGCCAACCAGATTGTTGAATTCATTTATCGCCCTTATAAAAGAAAACCACCGGCATCCTTTGGATGCGGTGGTTTTGCTGGTCTAAAACCGCTGACGCTATTTTAGCGTGTCGTCGAACTCGGTGTCTTCATGTAGCGGAAGAAATCGCTGTCCGGGCTCAGTACCATCACGTCCTGATTACCTTCGAAGCTCTTCTCGTAAGCGCGCAGACTACGAATGAACGCGTAGAAATCAGGGTCCTGGCTGAACGCGTCGGCAAACAGCTTCGCGGCTTCAGCATCACCTTCACCACGCATGATACGCCCCTGACGCTCGGCTTCCGCCAGAGTTTTCGTCACCTCATAGTCAGCAGCCGCACGCAGTTTTTCCGCTTCTTCCTGACCTTGTGAACGATGACGACGCGCGACCGCTTCACGCTCGGCGCGCATACGGTTGTAAATCGCCTCAGAAACCTCGGTCGGCAGGTTGATTTGCTTAATACGCACATCGACCACTTCGATACCCAACGCCGCCATACTGTTCGGGTTGATGACCGGTACTTTACCTTTGGTTTCCGCCGTGACGCGTTCCGCCGCTTCGGCAATCGCATCATCCGCCGCCGGGGTCGCTACTTCATCATCGGTACCGGCTGAACCGGAGTTCAGCGCGTCGCGCACCTCCAGAGTCAGACGACCACGAGAATCGGTCACGATGTCTTTTACGTCCAGGCGACCAATCTCAGAACGCAAACGGTCCGAGAACTTACGTTTTAACAGCACTTCGGCTTGCGAAATATCGCCGCCGCCGGTCGCCAGATAGTAACGGCTAAAGTCGCTGATACGCCATTTGATGTAGGAGTCGACAATCAGGTCTTTCTTCTCTTTAGTCACAAAGCGATCGGCCTGGTTATCCATCGTCTGGATACGCGCATCAAGCATTTTCACTGATTCAATAAACGGGATCTTAAAGTGCAGACCCGGCGCGTAAACCAGCGGTTTGTTCTCATCGTCACGCAGAACTTTACCAAAACGCAGCGTAATGCCGCGCTCGCCCTCTTTGACCACAAAGACGGACATGTAGAGCACTACCAGCACGATGATGATAATCGCAATAACTGACTTACGCATCGTTATTCCCCCTGACGCTGGTAGTCGTTACGCTGCGCATTCGCGCGGCGTTGGTCCATAATATCGCCCTGATTTGAGGACGACGTGTTGCTTGCTCCGCTGGCGTTAGACTTTGTGGACGGCGGCAGGCGCAGCAGGTTGCTGGCGCTATTGTCGCTCTTTGCCGCCGGCACATTCCCGCCTTTCAGCATCTGATCTAACGGCAGCACCATTAAATTACCGCTCTTGTCGTTAACCAGTACTTTACGGGTATGGCTCAGCACTTTTTCCATCGTTTCAATATACAGACGCTCGCGTGTAATCTGCGGCGCGGCTTTATATTCCGGCAAAATCTTCGCAAACCGGGCGACTTCACCCTGCGCTTCCAAGATAGTCTGGGTTTTATAGGCGCGTGCCTCTTCCAGAATACGCTGCGCCTGACCGTTGGCGCGCGGCTGAACTTCGTTGGTATACGCTTCCGCTTCACGAATGTACTGCTGCTCGTTTTCACGTGCGGCAATCGCGTCGTCAAAGGCGGCTTTCACCTCTTCCGGCGGACGCGCAGCCTGGAAGTTCACGTCCAGCAGGGTAATCCCCATGTTGTACGGTTTGATAGTCTCTTCCAGCTCGCGTTGGGTATCGCTACGAATAACGGTACGGCCTTCGGTCAGGATGCGATCCATCGTGTATTTACCAATGACGCCACGCAGCGCGCTGTCGGTGGCCTGACGCAGGCTATCGTCCGGGCTGGTCACGCTAAACAGATATTTCTGCGGATCGGTGACGCGGTATTGCACGTTCATTTCAACGCGCACGACGTTTTCATCAGACGTCAGCATCACGCCTGACGCCGCCAGTTCGCGCACCGCTTCAACGTTCACCGGCGTGACGTCGTCAATAAATGTCGGCTTCCAGTTCAGACCTGGCTCTACCAGATGGCTGAATTTACCAAAACGCGTCACAACGCCGCGCTCGGCTTCTTTAATGGTATAAAAACCACTGGCCGCCCAGATAATGACTACTGCCGCCGCGGCGATGGCGACAATACGGCCTCCCAGTTGCGGACGCGGGCCTTGCGATGAGCTACCGCCGCCGGAACCGGTGCCTTTACCGCCCCCAAAACCACCGAGTTTTTTACTCAGCTTACGGAAGATATCATCCAGATCGGGAGGTCCCTGATCGCGGCCACCTTTGTTTCCATTTCCCCCAGAGTTGCTGCCAGGTTTGCTGCTTCCCCACGGGTCGCGGTCCTGTCCGTTATTACCGGGCTGATTCCACGCCATGTTTGTGCTCCATATTTGTTATGCGGTGATCCCCGTTGTCTTTCGACCTCAGAGGATAAGGCGAAATTACTCCATGCTTCAGACGAACCGCCGTTACAGACATCATCTTTCAGGCTACGTCCTGAGTGGCGGCTTTTTTACCCCAGGTCACTTCGTTGTGAGCTCCTGAAATTCTCTCAGCTACCGCTTCAATACGACCTGAATGACTTCGCGTCTAGATCACGTATTCGATCAACGCCGGTTCTTGTTTACAGAGGCGACGCCAGTCGACAATCGGCATTCGTACCTGCAGACTGACGCTACCGTCTTCCTCCATCCACTCTTTTTCTATTGCCTGAAGCTGATAAAACCGGCTTCTCAGACGCCCTTCCTGCGGCGGCAAACGCAGCGTATGCTGCGCCACCTCGCCGGAAAGACGCTCCGTCAAAGCCTGAAAAAGCTGTGGTATTCCCACGCCGCTTCGCGCTGAAAGCCAAACGCGGATGGGTTTATTCTCTTCATCTCTGTCGATACGCGGTTCAAAGTCGTCCAGCATATCGATTTTGTTCATCACCATTAAGGTGGGGATTTCGTGAGCATCAATCTCTTCAAGAACGGTGTTTACCGCCTCGATGTTTTCCTGCACACGAACATCCGCCGCATCGACCACATGCAGCAGCAGCGTCGCCTGACGCGTCTCTTGCAGGGTAGCTTTAAAGGCAGCCACCAGATCGTGCGGTAAATGGCGGATAAAGCCTACCGTATCCGCCAGAACGGTTTCACCGACATCCGCTACATCAATACGACGTAAGGTCGGGTCCAGCGTCGCAAATAGCTGATCTGCCGCATAGACCCGCGCTTCAGTGATCTGATTAAAAAGGGTGGATTTTCCGGCGTTGGTATAGCCCACCAGCGATACCGTCGGAACGTCGGCCTTGATGCGCGACTGCCGCCCCTGCTCACGTTGCTTCTCAACTTTCTCCAGGCGCGACTGAATCTGCACAATGCGATTACGCAGTAAACGACGGTCGGTTTCGAGCTGGGTTTCACCCGGACCGCGCAAACCAATCCCGCCTTTCTGACGTTCAAGGTGGGTCCAGCCACGCACCAGACGCGTAGCCAGATGGCGTAGCTGCGCCAGCTCAACCTGCAACTTACCTTCATGGGTACGCGCACGTTGGGCAAAAATATCTAAGATAAGACCGGTGCGATCGATAACCCGGCACTCGCACAAACGCTCCAGGTTTCGCTCCTGGGCTGGACTCAATGCATGATCAAACAATACGACCGCTGCGCCAGTCGCTTTCACGGCTTCCGCAATTTCAACTGCCTTACCTTCACCTACAAAGTACTTCGGGTGCGGTGCTTTACGGCTACCGGTAATCACCTGCATTGCTTCGACACCGGCGGAAGAGACCAGAGATTCAAACTCCTGGAGGTCTTCCATATCTTTGTCTTGCGAAAAATAGATGTGTACCAGTACCGCCTGCTCACCGGCATCATAACGGTCAAACAAGCGTAAACCCTCTTAATAACCAGCGGGGGCGATTATCCGACGCCCCCGACATGGATAAACAGCGCGTGAACTTATTCAGTCTCTTCGCTGTCCTGTTGCGCAGTAGAACCCTGCGCGTTGCTACCGTGATGGTAGTTATTGCTGGCGCCGCCACCGGCATTGTTGCTGTGATGGGAAACCGGGCGAGACGGGACAACAGTAGAAATCGCGTGCTTATAAACCATCTGGCTGACCGTGTTCTTCAACAGGATCACGAACTGATCAAAGGACTCGATTTGACCTTGCAGCTTAATACCATTCACCAAATAAATAGAAACTGGAACACGTTCCCGACGCAATGCGTTCAGGAACGGATCTTGTAAAGATTGCCCCTTAGCCATTCTCTTTTCCTTATATGCTTATTTGTACTTTGAACCTTTCGATTCTGAAAAATTGCGCACGATACGTCTCAATTGTACACATTCAGTCTGCGATAGCACCAACAACCTGTAATACTTCTTTTCGCGCCCGATCGGGATTCTCACTGTCAAGCCAGCGCACCCCCTCCCAACCGCGCAACCAGGTCATCTGGCGCTTCGCCAACTGTCTCGTGGCGCAAACACCTCTATAAACCATTTCATCATATGAGATTTCGCCCTCAATGTATGACCACATCTGGCGGTATCCCACACAACGGATGGAAGGCAAGTCCGTATGCAAATCTCCTCGGGCAAAAAGCGCCCGGACTTCTGCTTCAAAACCTGAAGCCAACATCTGATGAAAACGCAGTTCAATGCGCTGATGGAGCAGTTCACGGCTCGCCGGGGCGATAGCGAACTGATGCACCTGGTACGGTAGCGCGTCTCCTGACGTTTGCGTTAGCTCCGTTAAAGTTTTACCCGAAATGAAAAAAACTTCCAGTGCCCGGGAAAGTCTTTGCGGATCATTTGGATGAATTCGCGCGGCGGCAACCGGATCTATCTCCTGAAGTTGCTGATGCAACGCCTCCCATCCAAGCTCCGCTGCTTGCTGCTCTATCCGGGATCTGACTTCCGGATCTGCTGAAGGCAGCGGCGATAACCCTTCCAGCAATGCCTTAAAATACAGCATGGTACCGCCCACTAACAGCGGGATACGCCCCGCAGCGGTGATCTCCGCCATTTGCGCTAACGCGTCGCGGCGAAAATCCGCCGCCGAATACGCCTGCGACGGGTCGCGTATATCCAGCAGTCGATGCGGCGCCGCTTTCAGCTCATCGGCATTCGGCTTAGCCGTGCCAATATCCATTCCCCGATAAATGAGGGCGGAATCAACGCTTATCAACTCTACTGGCAAAACTTTACGCAGTTCTATCGCCAGCGCCGTTTTGCCGGAGGCCGTCGGCCCCATCAAAAATATCGCCTTAGGCAGGCTCGCCTTGCTTACATCATTCATGCTTCAGGGCGTTCATCGCCGAATGTAAATCAACAGGTTGTAACAGGCCACCCGGCGGCGCTTTTACCAGCTGCGGACATAGCCGCTCAACATCCGCCAGCAGCGATATGGCCTGCGCCATCGACCACTGCGGATGTTCGCTCTGCACATTACGCGCTATCCATTGTGCAATATTGACCGTTGCAAATGTGGTCTGTTGCGCCAGGTAGCCTATCAGTTCAGGAATCAAGATTTGTAAATTTTGTTGTCGTAAGGGTAAAGGCACTGCCCGAATGGTCACATGCTGCGCATCTGACTGAAATTCAATACCCAATTCTCCCAACAAAGATTGGGCTTTTTGCAGCGCGGCTTTTTCATCGGCGCTCACTTTTAAACGCAGCGGAATCAGCAACGGCTGCGCGCAAACCGGACTTTGACCCGGTGTAAGCTGCGCCTGACGCAGCCAACGCTCCGCAACCGGCAGCGACAAGAGCTGGATAGTCCCCGCGTGTTCCAGCAACGCACAGTCACCGCCGACTATCGTCAGTACGCGACCAAAACTCTGGCTATGTCCGTCAAGCGCAGGCGCAACCGGCTCCGGCGCGGGGCTCGTCGCCGGCGTCTGTAAAAGCGCGCGATAAACCTCGCCCTGCTGCTTCTGATAACCTGGCTGAGCGTGCGGCCAACCACCCGCGGACTGACGCCCGCCGTTGCCGCCCGATGCGCCGCCGGAATAACGCGGTGTCGCGGGCTCGCGCGCCGCAGTTGGCTCGGCGGGTACAGCAAAATGGTTGCGCCCGGCGGCGATACGGTTTTCCGGGACATGCCGCGGCGCTGGCGCAATCTCCTCCAGCGGCAGCGTCGTTTCCGTCTGCTGTTGCAGGACGCTCAGCACCCCTTGATAGATGAAGTCGTGCACCAGCCGGGATTGATGAAAACGCACTTCGTGCTTGGCGGGATGAACATTGACATCCACCTGATGCGGGTCAATCTCCAGATACAACACAAACGCAGGCTGTTGGTCCGCGCCCAGCTTATCTTCACAGGCCTGGCGAATGGCATGGTTGATCAAGCGGTCGCGCATCATGCGGCCATTCACATAGCAGTACTGGATCTCCGTTAACGCCGTGGTGGTGTGATTCGGATCGGCGACCCAGCCGCGCAGGGTCAGATCGCCATGCTGCCACTCGATCGCCAGTGCCTGTTCGAGAAACGGCGTGCCGCAGATGGCGCCTAACCGGCGCTCTTTTTGCCCGTCCTTTGCGACAGCGCGATACTGCCGTACCAATTTGCCGTTGTGCGACAGGTTAAGCGTGACGTCAAAACGGGCCAATGCAATACGACGGATGATCTCATCGATATGATTAAATTCCGTTTTTTCGGTACGCATGAATTTGCGCCGGGCGGGCGTATTGTAAAAGAGATCCAGAACTTCCAGGGTGGTGCCGACCGGGTGCGCGGCGGGTTTTACCGTCACGTCCATGTCACGCCCTTCCGCATACGCCTGCCAGGCTTCCGCCTGCTCCGCCGTGCGCGACGTTAGCGTCAAACGCGAGACCGAACTGATACTCGCCAGCGCTTCGCCGCGAAATCCCAGACTGATAATCGCTTCCAGATCGTCAAGCGAGGCGATTTTACTGGTGGCATGACGGGCCAGCGCCAGCGCCAGCTCCTCTTTTTTAATGCCGCAGCCATTGTCGCGAATACGAATAAGCTTCGCGCCGCCACGCTCAATGTCGATATCAACGCGGGTGGCGCCTGCATCCAGACTATTCTCTACCAGCTCTTTAACAACCGACGCAGGGCGTTCCACCACTTCGCCAGCGGCGATTTGGTTCGCAAGCTGCGGCGGCAGAACCTGAATCGGCATGAAATCTCCTTAATTCGCGGCGGTTATGGCGCCAGGCTGGTTGGTACTGGCCGTCTGGCCTGGGCCGCCCTGCGGCGCAGACTGGATCGGATGCGCTGCAAAGTACTTACGCAACCCCCGGTATATAGCGTCAGCAATCTGCTGCTGATAGCGGTCGCTCGCCAGCAATCGCTCTTCGCCGTGATTACTGATAAAGCCCGTCTCCACCAAAATGGACGGGATATCCGGCGAACGCAACACGCCCAGGCTAGCGTGTTCCGGGCGACGTTTATGCAGCGACCCCACGCCGTCGAGTTGGCTTAGCACGTTCGTCGCCACATCATACCCTACCCGCTGCGAATGACCGAATTGCAAATCCAGTACCGCCTGGCTCAGATAAGGGTCTGACTGACTGTTCGCCAGCACATCGCCAGCGCCGCCTAACAGTTCGGATTGCTTCTCATGCTGCTCAAGCCAGTTTGCCATTTCGCTGTTCGCGCGACGATTGGACAATACCCAGACGGAGGCGCCGGTGGCGTCACGATTTGGCGCGGCATCCGCATGAATAGAGACAAGGAAGTTGGCGTTTTGCTTACGCGCCACGTCAGACCGCCCCATCACCGAAATAAAATAGTCGCCGTCACGCGTCAGCACGCCTTTAAACATCGGATCGTTATTCAGCAATGTGCGTAACTTACGCGCGATAGCGATGGTGACATTTTTCTCGCGCGTACCGCCCGGGCCTATCGCGCCGGGGTCCTGGCCTCCATGTCCGGCATCAATAGCAATCACCACTTTATCGCCAGCGCCTGCCGACGCGCGCGCCGCAGGCCGCGTAACGGTATTGCTGCTGGTTACGCCGGTCAGGCGATCATCAGAAGATTTAAACGGATTACGGGCAGGCTCCGTCGGGCGGGGTGCGCTTTCAACCCGTTTCGCGACGACAGGCGGTGGTGGCGGCGGCGGAACATCGGCATTAATGGTGAAAATGACCGTATAGTTGCCGCCGTTTTGCCGCTTCACCGCCTCGGTTTTACCATTTTCCGTCAGATCGACAAGCAACCGTAAAGATTGCGCATCTTTCGGCGTTCCGGCACGGATCGTTTTTACCAGATTGTTACCGCTAAACTGAAGCGGCAGCCCCTGAATCACGCCGGTCTGCCTGATATCCAGCGCCACGGTACGTTTACCGTCCTGTGAGTAAGCATATTCCGGCTCGCCGATAAAACTCAGCGTAATGCGCGCCTGCTGCTCGCCGTTGGACACCTGAATATCAGAGAGACTGGCGGCGCCCGCCTGCGCGCACAGCAGGATTAAGGCTGCTATTACGGCATTTTTGATGCGATAAATCATCCCGCCACCTTTATAGCTAATCGGCTAAACGCGCCAGTAACGAATGACCCGATGAGGATACCGCGCTTACGCGAGCCTCACGCCCCTGCGCCTGGTAATCAATATGGATTTCGACGTCCGGGTCGGGGAGAACGCCTTTACCTTGTTGCGGCCACTCCACCAGACAAATGGCGTCGTTGGCGAAATAATCGCGAATGCCCATAAACTCCAGCTCCTCCGGGTCCGCAAGACGGTATAAGTCGAAGTGATATACCATCATGTTATCAAGCGCATAAGGCTCTACCAGCGTATAGGTGGGGCTTTTTACATTACCGTTATGGCCTAACGCCTGTAAAAATCCCCGGCTAAACGTCGTTTTACCGGCACCTAAATCGCCATACAGATAAATAACGGTCGCGCCATCGCAGGCGTTGGCTACCCGTTGCCCCAGGTCTAGCGTCGCCTGTTCGTCAGGTAGCGGAATTACTCGATTCATCATGGTTTACGTCAATCACATCAGGGTTAACAATACGCCGCAGCGTAGTAAAAAGATCGGTCGCCAACATGCCGCGAGCGCCATAACGCGCTGCCAGTAAGTCCGCCGCCGCGCCGTGAGCCACACATCCCACACATGCCGCATCATACGGGGTAAACTTCTGTCCGAGCAATGCGCCGATGATGCCGGACAGGACATCGCCCATCCCGCCGCTCGCCATCCCTGCATTACCAGCGTCAATGATAGCCAGAGGGTGGTGTTCAGCGGCGATAATCGTTCCTGCGCCTTTTAACACGACCACGCCTCCGTACCGTTTTACCAGACGCTGTGCTGAAAGTAAGCGATCACTTTCAATTTCTGCCACAGAACATCCTAACAGGCGGGCAGCTTCTCCCGGATGCGGCGTAATCACGCGATTGTGACGTTTATCAGGATTGATTGCCAGTAGGTTCAACGCATCCGCATCCCACAGCATAGGTTTACGGACGTTTTCTACTTTCTGTAAGGCTTTTTTGCCCCATTCCTGCTGCCCAAGCCCCGGGCCGATCACCACAACGTCAGCCCAGGTCAGGCTCTCTTCCAGCGACTGAGGCGTGAGTTCATGTACCATCAGTTCCGGGCGGGCCGTCAGCAACGGCGCGATGTTTTCACCGCGGGTCAGTACTCTGACCAACCCAGCCCCCGTACGCAGCGCCGCCTCGCCAGCCATCCGAATTGCGCCCGCTGTTCCCTGGTCGCCGCCGATGATCGCCAGACGACCATGATCGCCCTTATGCGAGGTCGGTCGACGCGGCGTTAACCATTGCCCCAACTGCGTCGCGTCAAAACGCCGGAGCGGCGGCGTCTGGCTTGCCAGCCAGCCTTCCAGTCCCAACGCGTCATAATGCAGTATGCCGATAACGTCACGCGCTTTGCCGGTCAGCAGGCCTGGTTTCAGGGCGATAAACGTGACCGTATGCGCGGCGCTTATCACCGCGCCAGGCGTGGCGCCCGTTTGCGCCAGCAGACCTGACGGGATATCGACGGCGACAACCGGCGCAGGATGAGCGTTCGCCTGTTCAATCAGACCGGCTACCGGGTCGCGCGGCGCCTGGGCTATGCCGGTGCCAAGCAGCGCGTCGATAATCAGATCCGTCGCTTCCGGCCAGATAATATCGGCAGCATGGATAATGCCGCCAGCATTCAGCCAGGCATCGCGCGCCTGCGCCGCTTCTTCAGGCAACGGTTTGTCGCTCTCCTGCGCCAGCAACGTTACGCTAATGCCCGCCGCTTGCGCTAGTCGCGCCACAACGTAACCATCGCCGCCGTTGTTGCCATGACCACACAACACCAGCCAGTGTCGGGTGTCAGGATAACTGTCACGGGCTACCCGAAATGCCGCGTCGCCAGCGCGCAGCATCAATTCATAGAGTGTGAGTCCGAAGGCATCCGCCGCATCGCGTTCCAGCCGTTTGATGTCATCGGCGGGCCAAATGGAGTGTGGTATACTTACAGGGTTTTTCTTCATGTTATGGTCCATCATGTCAAAGCCCCTCGATCTCAATCAGTTAGCGCAAAATATTAAGCAGTGGGGGCTGGAGCTGGGCTTTCAGCAGGTCGGTATTACTGATACCGATCTGCGCGCATCCGAACCTGCGCTGCAGGCGTGGCTGGACAAACAATACCACGGCGAGATGGCATGGATGGCGCGCCACGGTATGATGCGCGCCCGGCCTCATGAACTCTTACCCGGTACGCTACGTGTCATCAGCGTGCGCATGAACTATCTGCCCGCCAACGCCGCGTTTGCCAGTACGTTGAAGGATCCCACGCTGGGCTACGTTAGCCGATATGCGCTGGGGCGTGATTATCACAAGCTATTACGCAGCCGCCTTAAAAAACTGGGCGAGCAGATCCAGCAGTACTGCGGTTCGCTGAATTTTAGACCGTTTGTCGACTCTGCGCCTATTCTTGAACGCCCATTAGCGGAAAAAGCCGGACTTGGCTGGACGGGTAAGCACTCACTTATCCTTAATCGGGAGGCGGGCTCATTCTTTTTCCTAGGGGAATTGCTGATTGATTTACCGCTGCCGGTCGACCAGCCGGTCGAGGAAGGTTGCGGCAAATGCGTCGCCTGTATGACCATTTGCCCGACCGGGGCGATTGTCGAACCGTATACGGTGGACGCGCGGCGCTGTATTTCTTATCTCACCATTGAGCTGGAAGGCGCTATTCCGGAAGCATTTCGCCCACTGATAGGCAACCGTATTTACGGCTGCGATGACTGCCAGCTTATCTGTCCGTGGAATCGTTACTCTCAGTTGACCGACGAAGCAGATTTTAGCCCACGCAAGGCGCTGCATAACCCAGATTTGGTTGAGTTGTTTAGCTGGAGCGAAGCGCAGTTTCTGAAAGTCACTGAAGGTTCTGCGATTCGGCGCATTGGTCATTTACGCTGGCTGCGCAATGTTGCCGTCGCGCTGGGGAATGCGCCGTGGAGTAATGCCGTCATTACGGCGCTGGAAAGCCGCAAGGGTGAGCATCCACTTCTCGATGAGCATATCGAATGGGCGATTGCGCAACAAATTGAAAAGCGCAACGCCTGCATCATTGAAGTGCAGCTACCGAAAAAACAGCGTCTGGTCAGGGTGATTGAAAAAGGGCTGGTGCGCGATGCCTGAATTATTCACAGGCTGTGTATAAAAATAAAAACACATTGCGATTCAAGAGGGAAAAAAGGAATAGTCAATAAAGCTAACGTTTTGAAATCTTATTTTTTCTATATTTTTCAGTAAATTATAGAAATTCTACGCGTCAGGTATAATTTTTTGCATTCCAAGAGTAATGGGCCGCCCTGTGGATAAGTCTGTTTACAAGGATCTGACGAAAGCGGAACAAAACGTGCCCCAACGCGATATTCGTTGTGGATAATTTTACTGTAGATAAGAATTGGAGCGGGAAACGAGACTCGAACTCGCGACCCCGACCTTGGCAAGGTCGTGCTCTACCAACTGAGCTATTCCCGCATAATCTTCGTCTTTCGAACCGCTACTGCGTTGGCTGCCTTCACTCGCCTGAGTCACTTACTTCAGTAAGCTCCTGAGAACTCATTCAGTTGCCGCCTTGTCGCAATTCGAAATCCTGCGATTGGTGGTCTGTGCTTAACAAGCACTTTCAAATTTTGGAGCGGGAAACGAGACTCGAACTCGCGACCCCGACCTTGGCAAGGTCGTGCTCTACCAACTGAGCTATTCCCGCATAATCTTCGTCTTTCGAACCGCTACTGCGTTGGCTGCCTTCATTCGCCTCAGTCACTTACTTCAGTAAGCTCCTGAGGACTCATTCAGTTGCCGCCTTGTCGCAACTCGAAATCCTGCGATTGGTGGTCTGTACTTAACAAGTACTTTCAAATTTTGGAGCGGGAAACGAGACTCGAACTCGCGACCCCGACCTTGGCAAGGTCGTGCTCTACCAACTGAGCTATTCCCGCAAATTTGTTGCTGTCGTAATTCGCATTTCTGCGTCGTTACGGGAGGCGTATTATACGAGAAATCCATTTAGCTGCAAGCCCCTGAACGCATTTTTTCGCGATTTTTGTTTGAATGCTGATTAAATCACCAAACAAGACAAAAAACGAGCAAAGCGTGCGCTATGCAACAAAAAACTTTTCACGCCACGCCTAAAGGCACAGAATCAGAATAGCACCCTGCGCCAAAAAAAGAATAGCACGGTGACCACAACATCCAATTGATATCAGGGATCAAGATGAAAAAAAAACTTATTGTCATGCTGTTAGCCAGCCTCTCCGTTCACGCCGCTTCCGTTTCCGCCAGAACATTACATTTTGGCACCTCCGCCACCTATGCGCCCTATGAGTTTGTCGATGCCGATAATAAAATTGTTGGTTTCGATATTGATGTCGCCAACGCGGTCTGCAAAGAGATGCAAGCGGAGTGCTCATTCACTAACCAGAGCTTTGATAGTCTGATCCCCAGCCTACGCTTCAAAAAGTTTGATGCGGTGATCGCCGGTATGGATATGACGCCCAAACGTGAGCAGCAGGTCTCCTTTAGCCAACCCTATTACGAAGGTCTATCGGCGGTAGTCGTCACGCGTAAAGGGGCTTATCACACTTTTGCCGATCTGAAAGGCAAAAAAGTCGGTCTGGAAAACGGTACAACGCATCAGCGCTATTTGCAGGATAAACAACAAGCCATCACGCCTGTCGCCTATGACAGCTATCTAAACGCTTTTACCGATCTGAAAAATAACCGTCTTGAGGGCGTGTTTGGCGATGTCGCCGCGATTGGTAAGTGGCTAAAAAACAATCCGGATTACGCCATCATGGATGAACGCGCCAGCGATCCTGACTACTACGGAAAAGGGTTAGGCATTGCGGTACGCAAAGGCAACGACGCGCTATTGCAAGAAATTAATGCCGCGCTCGACAAGGTGAAAGCGTCGCCGGAATATGCGCAGATGCAGGAGAAATGGTTTACGCAGTAATTCAGTGGCGGGAGAGCTGCCGGATGAGACGCTCTGGCGTTGCCATCCGGCATGTTACGCCTCACAGCTTAATGAAATGCTCGCGGTAGTAAGCCAGCTCCGCCACCGACTCGCGAATATCATCCATCGCTTGGTGCGTGCCCTGCTTGGTAAAGCCGGCCAGAATCTCCGGCTTCCAGCGGCGCGCCAGTTCCTTGAGCGTACTGACATCCAGATAGCGATAGTGGAAGTAGGCCTCCAGTTCCGGCATATATTTAAACAGAAAACGACGATCCTGACCGATGCTGTTACCGCAAATCGGCGACTTACCCGCAGGCACCCACGTTTTCAGAAATTCAATCGTCGCCAGTTCAGCGTCTCGTTCGCCCATCGTACTTGCCTTAACGCGATCTACCAGGCCGCTGCCGGTATGGGTGCGCACGTTCCAGTCATCCATTAACGCCAGTTGCGCATCGGATTGATGTACCGCAATCGTCGGCCCTTCCGCCAGAATATTCAGGCTGGCATCCGTTACCAGCGTGGCTATCTCAATAATGCGATCGCGCTCGGGGTCCAGACCTGTCATCTCCAGATCGATCCAAATCAGGTTGTTTTCATCGGCACTCATGCTATTTTCCACCCTTCAGAGGTCACATTCACTGTGACTATATTCATCTACAATTGCGTGTATCATAGATGTTTTGCCCACTATGGGCGACCAGGAGCCAGTACGATTGAGCAAAAATAAACTCTCCAAAGGCCAGCAGCGCCGTGTGAACGCCAATCACCAGCGTCGTTTAAAAACGTCCGCGGAGAAAGCCGACTACGATGACAACCTGTTTGGCGAGCCTGCAGAAGGTATCGTCATTAGCCGTCTTGGTATGCATGCCGATGTGGAGTCTGCTGACGGCGAGGTTCACCGTTGCAATATCCGCCGCACTATCCGTTCGCTGGTGACGGGCGATCGCGTCGTCTGGCGTCCGGGCAAAGCCGCCGCAGAGGGCGTCAACGTAAAAGGCATCGTTGAAGCGGTGCATGAGCGCACCTCGGTATTGACGCGCCCGGACTTCTACGACGGCGTGAAGCCTATTGCCGCCAACATTGACCAAATCGTTATCGTCTCCGCGATTTTGCCGGAGCTGTCGCTGAATATCATCGATCGCTATCTGGTCGGCTGTGAAACCCTACAGGTTGAGCCGCTTATCGTACTCAATAAAATTGATCTGCTGGACGACGAAGGTATGGACTTCGTTAATGAGCAGATGGATATCTACCGCAATATCGGCTATCGCGTGCTGATGGTCTCCAGCCATACGCAGGATGGTCTGAAACCGCTGGAAGAAGCGTTAACCGGTCGCATCAGTATTTTTGCCGGGCAGTCCGGCGTCGGAAAATCCAGTCTGCTAAACGCTCTGCTCGGCTTACAGAACGAGATTCTGACGAACGATGTGTCGAATGTCTCCGGTCTGGGTCAACATACCACTACCGCTGCTCGTCTGTATCATTTCCCGCATGGCGGCGATGTCATTGATTCCCCCGGCGTGCGCGAGTTCGGCTTATGGCATCTGGAGCCGGAACAAATCACCCAGGGCTTTGTCGAATTTCATGACTATTTGGGACATTGTAAATACCGGGACTGCAAGCATGACGCCGATCCAGGCTGCGCCATTCGCGAGGCGGTAGAGAACGGCGCTATTGCGGAAACCCGTTTCGAAAATTATCACCGAATTCTTGAAAGTATGGCGCAGGTAAAAACGCGTAAAAACTTTTCTGATACGGACGACTGACAGATACGCTAGGCGTCGTTAGAATCGTCCCCTTTTTTCAGGATACCGGTATAACTGCCGGTTCAGGAACAACAATGGCCTGGAGGCTACCTTGTTAAACTCATTTAAACTTTCGCTACAATACATTCTGCCGAAACTATGGCTCACTCGCCTGGCGGGCTGGGGCGCAAGCAAACGAGCAGGATGGCTGACAAAACTGGTTATCGATCTCTTCGTAAAGTATTACAAAGTCGATATGACCGAGGCGCAAAAACCGGATACCGCCAGCTATCGTACGTTCAATGATTTCTTTGTTCGTCCGCTGCGTGATGACGTGCGTCCGCTCAATACCGATCCTAACATCCTGGTTATGCCTGCCGACGGCGTGATAAGCCAGTTGGGTCGTATCGAAGAAGATAAAATTTTGCAGGCCAAAGGCCATAATTACAGCCTTGAAGCGTTGCTGGCGGGTAACTACCTGATGGCGGATAAGTTCCGCAACGGCACGTTTGTGACCACTTACCTCTCCCCTCGCGACTACCATCGCGTGCATATGCCATGCAACGGCATCCTGCGCGAAATGATCTACGTACCGGGCGATCTGTTCTCCGTTAACCATCTGACCGCGCAAAACGTCCCCAACCTGTTTGCCCGCAACGAGCGCGTTATCTGTCTGTTTGATACCGAGTTCGGCCCTATGGCGCAGATTCTGGTCGGCGCAACTATTGTCGGCAGTATCGAAACCGTCTGGGCGGGGACCATTACCCCGCCGCGCGAAGGCATCATCAAGCGCTGGACCTGGCCAGAAGGCGAACATGAAGGGTCTGTCGCCTTGTTGAAAGGCCAGGAGATGGGGCGCTTTAAACTGGGTTCCACGGTTATCAACTTATTTGCGCCGGGGAAAGTGAATCTGATCGCGTCGCTGGCAAGCCTGTCCGTTACCAAAATTGGCCAACCGCTGGCGACGTCGACCGAAACATTCGTCGCGCCGGAGGTAGAACCTGCTCCGCTGCCGGCAGAAGAAATTAAAGCCGAACACGACGCCAGCCCGCTGGTTGACAATAAAAAAGACGACACCTAATCAAGAGAGAATGCTGACGTGCGCCTGATTATCGCTTTTCTGATGGCCTGGTGCCTCAGCACGGGGGCGTTTGCCGCAACGGCCCCCGACGCCAAACAAATCACGCAGGAACTGGAGCAGGCAAAAGCGGCGAAGCCCGCTCAGCCGGAAGCCGTTGAGGCGCTCCAGACTGCGTTAAACGCGCTTGAAGAGCGAAAAGGCTCGCTTGAGCGCGCGAAACAATATCAACACGTTATTGATAATTTCCCTAAGCTATCCGCCACCTTGCGCGCCCAGTTGAATAATCTGCGCGATGAACCTCGCAGCGTACCGCCAGAGATGTCCACCGAAGCGTTAAATCAGGAGATCTTGCAGGTTAGCAGCCAGCTACTGGATAAAACCCGCGAGGCGCAACAGGAGCAGGAGCGCGTCAGGGAGATCGCCGACTCGCTCAGCCAGCTTCCCCAACAGCAAAACGACGCCCGCCGCCAGCTTAATGAGATTGAGCGACGACTCGGCGCCGCAGGCGGAAGTGCCGCGCTTAGCCAGGCGCAAAGTCTCAGTATGCAGGCGGAGTCCGCCAAACTAAAAGCGTTAGTCGACGAACTGGAGTTGGCGCAACTGTCCGCCAACAACCGGCAGGAACTGGCTCGTCTGCGTTCCGAGCTGGCGGAAAAACAGAGTCAGCAATTGGATGCGTATCTTCAGGCGCTGCGCAATCAGCTCAACAGCCTGCGTCAACGTGAAGCGGAACGCGCGCTGGAAAGCACTGAGCTGCTGGCGGAAAACAGCGCCGGTTTGCCGGAAGGTATCGTCGAACAATTTAAAGTCAACCGCGAGCTGTCACAGGCGCTTAATCAACAAGCGCAGCGGATGGATCTGGTCGCCTCGCAGCAGCGACAGGCCACCAGCCAAACGTTACAGGTGCGTCAGGCGCTCAATACGCTGCGGGAGCAGTCGCAATGGCTTGGCGTGTCCAACATGCTTGGCGAAGCGCTGCGCGCGCAGGTCGCCCGTCTGCCAGAGATGCCTAAACCGCAGCAGCTTGATACGGAAATGGCGCAGCTACGCGTTCACCGTATGCGCTATGAAGAATTACTCAATAAACAGCCGCAGCTACGGCAAATACGTCAGGCCAATGGACAGCCGCTGACCGCCGAGCAAAACCAGATTCTTGACGCCCAGCTTCGCACTCAGCGCGAGCTGCTCAACTCTTTGTTACAGGGCGGCGATACGCTGATCCTGGAGCTGACCAAACTGAAAGTCTCCAACAGCCAACTGGAGGATGCGCTTAAAGAGGTTAATGAAGCGACCCACCGTTATCTGTTCTGGACCGCTGACGTTAGCCCGCTATCGCTCTCCTGGCCTGTTGATTTGGTTCAGGATTTACGCCGGCTTATCTCATTAGATACGTTTAATCAGTTAGGTAAAGCCAGCATCATGATGCTGACCAGCAAAGAGACGCTACTGCCGTTATTCGGCGCGCTGGCGCTGGTCGGGTTTAGCCTCTATTCACGTCAACACTTCAACCGGTTCCTTGAGCGCTCGGCCTCGCGCGTCGGGAAAGTCACCCAGGATCACTTCTCGCTGACGCTGCGAACGGTGTTCTGGTCGATTCTGGTCGCCTCGCCGCTGCCGGTCTTGTGGGCGACGCTCGGCTATGGTCTACAGGAAGCCTGGCCGTATCCGCTGGCCGTCGCCATCGGTGATGGCGTGACGGCGACAGTACCGCTGTTGTGGGTAGTCATGATTTGCGCCGCTTTTGCCCGTCCTAATGGTCTGTTTGTGGCGCATTTCGGCTGGCCGCGAAACCGGGTAGCGAAAGCGATGCGCTACTACCTGATGAGCATTGGGCTGATCGTGCCGCTCATCATGGCAGTGATCATGTTTGATAATCTTAACGATCGGGAGTTTTCCGGCTCGTTGGGCCGCCTTTGCTTCATCCTGATATGCGGCGCGCTGGCGCTGGTCACGCTGAGTCTGAAAAAAGCGGGCATCCCGCTCTATCTTGATAAAGAAGGCAACGGCGACAACATGGTCAACAGCCTGCTGTGGAATATGCTGATGGGCGCGCCGCTTATCGCGATTCTGGCGGCGGCGGTGGGTTATCTGGCCACGGCGCAGGCGCTACTGGCGAGACTGGAAACCTCGGTCGCCATCTGGTTCCTGTTGCTGGTCATCTATCACGTCATTCGCCGCTGGATGCTGATCCAACGACGCCGACTGGCTTTTGACCGCGCCAAACATCGTCGGGCGGAAATGCTGGCGCAGCGCGCGCGCGGCGAAGAAGAGCCGGCGCACTCCTCCAGCCTGGAAGGCGCGGTCGACATCGATGAAAGTGAAATCGATCTTGACGCTATTAGCGCTCAGTCGCTGCGTCTGGTCCGCTCAATTCTGATGCTTATCGCCCTGCTATCGGTAATTGTACTGTGGTCGGAAATCCACTCGGCATTCGGCTTCCTGGAGAATATTTCGCTGTGGGATGTCACCTCTACGGTGCAAGGCGTGGAAAGCCTGGAGCCGATTACTCTGGGGGCGGTGCTCATTGCGATTCTGGTCTTTATCATCACCACGCAGTTGGTGCGTAATCTGCCTGCGCTGCTGGAACTGGCGTTATTACAGCATCTCGATTTAACGCCTGGTACCGGTTACGCCATCACGACCATCACCAAATATCTGTTAATGCTGATTGGCGGGCTGGTCGGTTTCTCGATGATCGGCATTGAGTGGTCGAAGCTACAATGGCTGGTGGCCGCGCTCGGCGTTGGGCTTGGTTTTGGCCTGCAAGAAATTTTCGCTAACTTTATCTCCGGCCTGATTATTTTGTTTGAAAAGCCGATTCGTATCGGCGATACGGTGACCATTCGCGATCTCACCGGCAGCGTGACCAAAATCAATACCCGCGCCACCACTATCAGTGACTGGGATCGTAAAGAGATTATCGTGCCGAATAAAGCCTTTATCACCGAACAGTTTATCAACTGGTCGCTGTCTGACTCCGTTACGCGCGTGGTGTTAACCATCCCGGCGCCAGCAGATGCCAATAGCGAAGAGGTGACGCAAATTCTGCTGACGGCGGCGCAGCGCTGTTCTTTGGTGCTTGATAACCCGCCGCCTGAAATCTTTCTGGTGGATCTCCAGCAGGGTATTCAGATTTTCGAACTGCGTATCTATGCCGCGGAAATGGGACACCGTATGCCATTACGCCATGAGATCCACCAATTGATTCTGGCGGGCTTCCGCGAGCACGGTATTGATATGCCGTTCCCGCCGTTCCAGATGCGTCTGGAGAGCCTCGGCGGTAAACAAACGGGGAGAACGTTAACGTCAGCGGGTAAAACCAGCCGCCCGGCGGGGAGTTTGTAAACGCAATGGCGCCGGATGACGCTAAAAGACTCGATGACATAGGCTTATCAGGTCTTTTAGCATAGATCACACACAAAACTGATAGCGCAGGAAGAATTGCCAGGACCAGTAAGCAAATATCACCAACGCGACACAGTACAAAAACCAACTACGTATTTTCTTATACACAATAACGTAAAAAAACGGGAAAAACAGGGGCAGCGTCATCATCGCGCCAAAACCTCTGGAATCATCATTTTCGACAGTTCTCATCACATCACAAATGTTGTTTATCCCACTCTCGCCAATCATCCACTCTTTATCCAGGACTGAAAATACAGCGATGAGTGGGATAGCCAGTAAAAGCCAGATAGCGCACAATGCAAACATTTTCGGACTCATTATAAATATCCTTTTCATAAAGCCGATGAGCTAACGCTATCCGGACAAAGATTACTCCGCCGCCCACTCCGGATCAGCGCTCATGCGGCTGCTGTAATTCTGATAAATCGCCATCGCCAGCAGCGAGAAGAAGATCGGCCCACCGATCATCCACAAGGCGCTGTCCCAATCCCCAGCTTCAATCACCGGCTGGATGATGGTAAAGACGTTGGCAAACGTCACCACCAGCACCACAACACCCGTCGCGACCAGGGTAGAGGCTTTGGTTTTAAAGAGAACAAATGGCCGCTCCAGATCCTGACGCGCTTTAAAGAAGGGAAATGCCAGCGCAAGGAACAGGTATGGCAAGGTCATTGAGACGTTCGCCATCAGCGTGAGTTTGTTATAAAACGCCGATGCGGTGTCACCGCCAAAAGAGACCAGCAAAATAAACAGACTCACCAGCACGCACTGTAGCCACATAGCGGTCGCCGGCATACCGTTAGCGTTCAGTGTCGTCATCGGCGCGGGCCACAACGCTTTTGGCGTCCCCTGAATAATGGCTTTCAGCGGTGAATAGCTCAACGTAAAAAACGCGCCGGTATAAGCCAGAAACATAGAAAGGCCGGTGATACGCGCAAACCAGACGCCCACCGTCATCGCTGCGTCCGGAGAAAGGTTTAACGCGTTACCTAATGTCGTGCCTAAACTCGACATCAAAATGTAGGTAATATTCCCTAAGTTAACGGCGCTATTACTTAATATCTGTTGCCAGTTAGTGCTGACGCCCCATAAAAAGATCGCCAAAGAATAACCAATTGAAATCACAATAGCCGCGAAAACAATACCTTTCGCAAAATTCTTTTCCGGTTTCTCGGTTTTATCCACCAGTCCGCCGACAGCCTCAATACCGCCGTACGCAAAAATAGCAAATACCACAAATGACAACATTGCCAGGCCGGAGTGATAACCCGGATTCGGTGACGAGGTAAAATTAATTTCTTGTGCAAAATGCCCACCATTTAATAACAAAATAGCGACACTCACTAACAATAAAACTAAATTAAGACACATTACGGCAATACCTCCGACCGCCGTAATTCGCGCAATTTTATTGATCCCTCTGGCGGCGACACACGTCACCAGAATCATCCAGCCGACGGCGAGCAGCCCGACAACCTGCGTAGGCTCAAGCCCTGCAATACGCCAGTGCTGCGTCATATCGGCGCCAAAAACAAAAGTAGAAAACGGTACCCAAATTTTTGCCGCCGTACTTACCATCCATATGACATACGATGAAAACCACATAAACGTGCCAATAAACGCGTAACGTGGCCCCACGCTATTATTCATCCACGAATAGATCCCGCCCTCTTCTTTGCGATAAGCGGAACCCATTTCAGCCATCATTAAGGCGAATGGAATAAAAAACAGCAAGGCAGAAAATATATACCACGGGATTGCGCTATACCCCATTAAATAAAACGCCGACGGGCTATTCGCAAAACCAAAAACAGAAGTAAAAATCATCAGGATAAGCCCAATAAGGCTCATCTTTTTTATCGTGTGGGTCATTCAACCATCCCTTACGCTCGAGCGCGTTTGCCAGACGCCGCTCACCGATTGACGCCGCCTTCTTTTTTACGAAGGTCAGCGATAAAAAAATCAACACAGGATTGATACCTAAATGGCATCAAAGTTCCAGCCTTATGTTGTGGCAAACAGAGGATAATTGAAAAAATATGCTATAAAATGGCGCTTATTGCGCCATTTTATCTCGCGAAAGAGTGAATTTCAGATTTACGCCCGATCGACCGTAAAAGCAATCACGTCCGCCAGGCTTTCTGCTCCCAGCGCCAGCATCACCAGACGATCAATACCCAGCGCCACGCCGGAACAATCCGGTAGACCGGCGGCCAGCGCATCCAGTAGATTTTGGTCAATCGGCTGCTGCGGCAGACCGCGAGCGGCGCGCTTACGATTGTCCTGTTCAAAGCGCTGTTGTTGCTCACGTGCGTCCGTCAGTTCGTGGAAACCATTCGCCAGCTCAATACCTTTGTAGTACACCTCAAAGCGCTCGGCGACGCGATGATCCTCGGTACTGATTTGTGCCAGCGATGCCTGACTTGCCGGAAAGTGATAAATAAAGGTCGGCTTTTCTTTACCTATATGCGGCTCAACCCCCATCGTGAACAACAGTTGCAGCAACGTATCACGGTCTTCTTCCGTATCGGCGATATTGCTTAAATCAAGCTTTGCCGCCGCCTCACGCAGTTGCGTTTTATCTGCTGATAACGGGTCAATCTCCAGATGGCGCTGAAACGCCTGTTGATAGGAGAGACTTTCCGCAGGTTGACAATCCAGCACTTGCTGAAGCAAATCATCCACTTCATTCATCAGGCGGTACATATCGTAATGCGGGCGATACCACTCCAGCATAGTGAATTCCGGATTATGATGTCGTCCCATCTCTTCATTACGGAAACTGCGGCATAGCTGGAAAACCGGGCCGCACCCTGCCGCCAGCAGGCGTTTCATATGGTATTCCGGACTGGTCATTAAATAGAGGTTGATCCCCTGGGAATGGCCAGGTCCGACGAAACGCGTTTCGAACGGGAACAGATGAATGTCTGTGACCGTCGCCTGACTCATGCAGGGCGTCTCAACCTCAAGCACTCCACGATCGGCAAAGAAACGACGGATTTCCGCCATAATCGCCGCACGTTTTAATAAATTGGGGATGGACGCGCTCGGCTGCCAGGTTGCCGTTTCGCTCATGATTCTTTCTCCAGTTTAAGACAAGGTCACGAAGTCTACTCGCAACGCGCGGGCGAAACAAATTTTGCACTGGCGTATCGGGCGCCTTCTGGAGGGTAAAAAAAGTGATTTCAGATGGTTTAGTAATTAAATTAATCAAAATCAATGATAATTCATCCCTCTGATACGCTAAAAAAATCGAACACGTCAAATTTCCCTCACATCCCTGAGACTATACTGTTGTACCCATAAAGGAGCAGTGGAAACGCATTCATACTTCGCAGAACCCAGAGGCTTTATCTGGCTGCGCGAGGGTGAAATTACAATAATCTGGAGGAATGTCGTGCAAACCTTTCAAGCCGATCTTGCCATTATAGGCGCCGGTGGCGCGGGATTACGTGCTGCAATTGCTGCCGCACAGGCGAATCCCAATGCTAAAATCGCACTGATCTCAAAAGTGTACCCGATGCGCAGCCACACCGTCGCTGCCGAAGGGGGTTCAGCCGCTGTCGCCCAGGATCATGACAGCTTTGACTACCATTTTCACGATACGGTAGCAGGCGGAGACTGGCTGTGTGAGCAGGATGTCGTGGATTACTTTGTCCACCATTGTCCCACTGAGATGACGCAGCTGGAGCAATGGGGCTGCCCGTGGAGCCGCCGTCCGGACGGTAGCGTTAACGTGCGTCGCTTCGGTGGTATGAAAATCGAGCGTACCTGGTTCGCCGCGGATAAAACCGGCTTCCATATGCTGCATACCCTGTTCCAGACTTCCCTGCAGTTCCCACAAATCCAGCGCTTTGACGAACATTTCGTGCTGGATATTCTGGTTGATGACAACCATGCGCGCGGCCTGGTGGCAATGAACATGATGGAAGGCACGCTGGTGCAAATCCGCGCCAACGCCGTGGTCATGGCGACAGGCGGCGCAGGCCGCGTATACCGCTATAACACCAACGGCGGCATCGTCACCGGCGACGGGATGGGCATGGCGCTGAGCCACGGCGTTCCGCTGCGTGATATGGAATTCGTTCAGTATCACCCGACCGGCCTGCCAGGTTCCGGTATCCTGATGACTGAAGGTTGCCGCGGCGAAGGCGGTATTCTGGTCAATAAAAATGGCTACCGTTACCTGCAAGACTACGGCATGGGCCCCGAAACGCCGCTGGGCGAGCCGAAAAACAAATATATGGAACTGGGGCCGCGCGACAAAGTATCCCAGGCTTTCTGGCACGAATGGCGTAAAGGCAACACCATCTCCACGCCGCGCGGCGATGTGGTTCACCTCGATCTGCGTCATCTCGGCGAGAAGAAACTGCATGAACGTCTGCCGTTCATTTGCGAACTGGCGAAAGCCTATGTCGGCGTCGATCCGGTTAAAGAACCGATTCCAGTACGTCCGACCGCGCACTACACCATGGGCGGCATTGAAACCGACCAGAACTGTGAAAGCCGTGTCAAAGGGCTGTTTGCCGTTGGCGAATGCTCCTCTGTTGGCCTGCATGGCGCGAACCGCCTCGGTTCCAACTCGCTGGCGGAACTGGTGGTGTTTGGTCGTCTGGCTGGCGAACAAGCAATGGAACGCGCTGCTACGGCAGGCGCCGCAAATAGCGCCGCGCTCGACGCCCAGGTTGCCGATATTGAACAGCGTCTGAAAAATCTGGTGAACCAGGAAGGCAACGAAAACTGGTCGAAGATCCGCGATGAGATGGGTCTGTCTATGGAAGAAGGTTGCGGTATTTACCGTACCCCGGAACTGATGCAGAAAACCGTTGATAAACTGGCCGAGCTTCAGGAACGTTTCAAGCGCGTACGTATCTCCGATACTTCCAGCGTGTTCAACACTGACCTGCTGTATACCATCGAACTGGGTCATGGTCTGAACGTGGCGGAATGTATGGCGCACTCTGCGCTGGCGCGTAAAGAGTCCCGCGGCGCGCATCAGCGTCTGGATGAAGGCTGTACCGAGCGCGACGATGTGAGCTTCCTCAAGCACACCCTCGCCTTCCGCGATGCTGATGGCACGACCCGTCTGGAATACAGCGACGTGAAAATCACCACCCTGCCGCCAGCCAAACGTGTTTACGGCGGTGAAGCGGAAGCAGCCGATAAGAAGGAGAAGGCGAATGGCTGAGATGAAAAACCTGAAAGTTGAGGTGGTGCGCTATAACCCGGAAACCGATACCGCGCCGCACAGTGCTTTCTATGAAGTTCCTTATGATGAAACAACATCGCTACTGGACGCGTTGGGCTACATCAAAGATAACCTGTCGCCAGACCTGAGCTACCGCTGGTCCTGCCGTATGGCGATCTGCGGCTCTTGCGGCATGATGGTCAACAACGTCCCTAAACTGGCGTGTAAAACCTTCCTGCGCGATTACACCAATGGTATGAAGGTGGAAGCGCTGGCGAATTTCCCGATTGAGCGCGATCTGGTTGTCGATATGACGCACTTTATCGAAAGCCTGGAAGCGATCAAACCGTACATTATTGGCAACTCTCGCACGCCAGATCAGGGGCCGAATGTCCAGACCCCGGCGCAAATGGCGAAGTATCACCAGTTCTCCGGTTGCATCAACTGTGGTCTGTGCTACGCCGCGTGCCCGCAGTTCGGTCTGAATCCTGAATTTATCGGACCGGCTGCGATTACGCTGGCGCATCGCTATAACGAAGATAGCCGCGATCACGGTAAGAAGGAGCGTATGGCGCAGTTGAACAGTCCGAACGGCGTATGGACCTGTACTTTCGTGGGCTACTGCTCCGAAGTCTGTCCAAAACATGTCGATCCGGCTGCGGCCATTCAGCAGGGTAAAGTGGAAAGCTCGAAAGACTTTCTTATCGCTACCCTGAAACCACGCTAAGGAGTGCAACATGACGACTAAACGCAAACCCTATGTGCGGCCGATGACGTCCACCTGGTGGAAAAAACTGCCGTTTTATCGCTTTTATATGCTGCGCGAAGGCACAGCGGTGCCGACAGTCTGGTTCAGTATTGAACTGATTTTCGGTCTGTTTGCGCTCAAACACGGCGCGGAATCCTGGATGGGATTCGTCGGCTTTTTACAAAACCCGGTGGTAGTGATCTTAAACCTGATCACCCTGGCGGCCGCGCTGCTGCACACCAAAACCTGGTTTGAACTGGCGCCGAAGGCGGCCAATATCATTGTAAAAGACGAAAAAATGGGGCCAGAGCCAATCATCAAAGGGCTTTGGGTGGTCACTGCGGTAGTCACCGTAGTCATTCTGTATGTTGCCCTGTTCTGGTAAGGAGTCCCGGATGATTAATCCAAACCCAAAACGTTCTGATGAACCCGTATTCTGGGGACTGTTTGGCGCAGGCGGTATGTGGGGCGCGATCATCGCGCCGGTGATCGTGCTACTGGTTGGCATCATGCTGCCGCTGGGGCTATTTCCGGGCGATGCCCTGAGTTTTGAGCGCGTACTGACGTTCGCCCAAAGCTTTATTGGTCGCGTTTTTCTGTTCCTGATGATCGTGCTGCCGCTATGGTGTGGCCTACACCGTATGCACCACGCGATGCATGACCTGAAAATCCACGTGCCTGCGGGCAAATGGGTCTTTTACGGTCTGGCGGCAATCCTGACCGTTGTGACGGCGATTGGCGTTATCACTCTCTAAGTTGCCACGACGCCCTCTTATCTACCCGATAAGAGGGCGTTTTTTCTTTTCCTGCCTCTCATTTTCCCGCCAGGTTCTACACTTAGAAAAAAACACTGGAAGGAAAATTTTATGCGCATTCTGCCCGTCGTTGCTGCAGTTACGGCTGCATTTCTGGTTGTCGCCTGTAGTTCGCCTACTCCGCCTAAAGGCGTTACCGTGGTAAATAACTTTGATGCCAAACGTTACCTCGGCACCTGGTATGAGATCGCACGCCTCGATCATCGATTTGAACGTGGGCTGGAACAAGTCACGGCCACCTATAGTCTGCGTGACGATGGCGGGATTAATGTCATCAATAAAGGCTATAACCCGGATCGGGGAATGTGGCAAAAAACAGAAGGCAAAGCGTATTTTACCGGTAGTCCAAACCGCGCCGCGCTCAAGGTCTCTTTTTTCGGCCCGTTCTACGGCGGCTATAACGTGATTGCGCTTGACCGGGAATACCGTCATGCGCTGGTGTGCGGCCCGAATCGCGACTATCTGTGGATACTCTCTCGCACGCCAACGCTTTCTGAGGAAATAAAACAGCAAATGCTGGCCGTCGCGACCCGGGAGGGGTTTGACGTCAATAAATTAATTTGGGTAAAACAATCAGGTTCGTAGCAATATCAGCGACGAATTAATGCGCACTGAGTTTTAGCCCAATGATACCCGCGACGATCAAGCCAAGACTGAGCAAACGCGCCGGTGAGGCAGACTCGCCCAGCAGAAGGATACCGGTGATTGCCGCCCCAACGGCGCCGATGCCGGTCCAGATGGCGTACGCCGTTCCAACAGGCAGCGTTTTCATTGCCCAGGAAAGTAACGCCATACTGATAACCATGGCCGTAATGGTGATAATACTGGGGGTCAGACGAGAAAAACCGTGGGTATACTTCAGGCCGACAGCCCATACCACTTCAAGTAAACCAGCGATTAATAGAATGATCCAGGACATAGCAGGCTCCAGATAATTAATGGGGCCGTCCCCGGTGAGAATAGCGTTTACAGGTCGTCCTGTAACGTATACGGATGAAAAGCCATTCTTGCCTGAGAGAAAATGAATTTCAACCTTTTTATTTTTTTCCGTCTAAAGGCGGGAATTGGCCCTTTTAAGACGCGTAGTTTTCGCATTTAGCGCCCACAGGAGTTCTCTATGATGGAACGCCTTCTGGGAAAGAAAGTGCTTTATCTACTTCCGGGTGCAAAAAACTATGTTGAAAATTTTAGTGATAGACCGATGCCACTTTACCCGTACGGGCATGGAGGCCTGGCTTAATCACACTGATGTGCTCAGTTCTTCACTGCTGGTATCCGGGATGAATAACCTTATACTGGCGAAAGAACATATTCTGCAATGGAAGCCCCACCTGGTTATCGCTGATTTATATGGTTTTCTCAACGATGCCTTACCCGAACAGCCTATCAATGCATTTTTTGCCGCCTGCAGGATGACGCCGTTGGTATTATTACAGTCAGGGAATATGCCGTACAGACCGCAATATGCCAGTCATGCGGTGTTATCTAAACACACGCCTTTACATGAGCTTGCACAACGAATTAAAGGAGCGCTACATACTCATCCACTGCAGGAAGCGCCGGAAAGCGCCACGCCATTGCTCTCTCCGCAGGAGGAAAAAGTGCTCGCGATGTGGACGGAAGGCACCAGCAATAAAGAGATTGCGTATGCGCTTGGCATTCACGGGAAAACGGTTTACACCTATAAGCGTAATATCCGTATGAAACTTCATATGGATAATCGGTATTCTCCCTTTCTTATGCTTCCGGAGAAAATCGATTAACGGTACGACGCCATGCCGTACCGTTGATGATTACTGCTGAGCTCTGGTTGCAGCGCCAGAGATCGCACTACCACCGTCCGAGATGTCCTCGCCCACGCCGCGCGTGGTATTACAAGCAGTTAATACAGTGGAAAGTACCAAAACAGAAAAGATCGCTGCAATTGTCTTTTTAACCATAATGTCTTCCTTTTCTAGCCAATGTTGTTTGTGTATAGCAACTTAATAATAGACAACATCCCAGAAAATGACGGGCGATCGACTAATTTTAGGAAGACGAGAAGCGATTAGCTGGCTGCGCGGGAGATGGCGTGGCCAAGATGCTGAATATCTTCGCCGAAGCCGCGGGCGGTATTACATGCCGTTAATAATGTGCTGGTAAGAAGAACCAGCGCGACAAGGCTGATAAAGCGTTTCATCATTGAGGCGCGAAAAAAAGGATGGCGCAGCATACGCTGCACCATTTTTCCCGATAACGTAAATTATTTTACGCGGGATACGTATTCGCCGGAACGGGTATCGACTTTGATCACTTCGCCAATCTGCACGAACAGCGGAACTTTAACCACTGCGCCAGTAGACAGCGTGGCTGGTTTGCCGCCAGTACCTGCGGTATCGCCCTTCAGACCTGGGTCGGTATCAACAATTTCCAGTTCAACAAAGTTCGGCGGAGTGACAGAGATAGGCTGACCGTTCCACAGGGTTACGATGCATTCCGCCTGATCCAACAGCCATTTTGCGTTGTCGCCGATAGCCTTGGCATCTGCAGACAGCTGCTCGAAGGTTTCGTTGTTCATGAAATGCCAGAACTCACCGTCGTTGTACAGGTAAGTCAGGTTCATATCGACTACATCCGCGCCTTCAGCGGAATCGGTCGATTTGAAGGTTTTCTCAACGCGCGTGCCGGTCAGCAGACGGCGCAGCTTAACGCGGGCAAACGCCTGGCCTTTACCCGGTTTCACGAATTCACTGGATTCAACCGCATAAGGTTCGCCATCCAACATGATTTTAAGACCGGAACGAAAATCGTTGCTATAGTAAGTCGCCATAAGGCCCTCTGAAATTGTTAACTGGTAGCTAAGCCACAAAATGGCGCATATTGTAACCCTAAATATCCCATTGCGAGAAGATTGGTTAGCGCAACTTGCCGATGTTGTGACCAATCCCGACGAACTGCTGCATCTTTTACAGATTGAAGCTGATGAAAACCTCCGGGCAGGACAGGACGCCAGGCGCTTGTTTGCCCTCCGCGTGCCGCGCGCTTTTATTGCGCGCATGGAGAAGGGCAACCCTGACGATCCTCTTTTACGTCAAGTACTGACGTCCCGGGATGAATTTATTGTCGCCCCCGGTTTCTCCACCGACCCGCTGGAAGAGCAACACAGCGTGGTGCCAGGATTATTGCATAAATACCAAAACCGGGCGCTATTGCTGGTAAAAGGCGGATGTGCGGTAAATTGCCGCTACTGTTTCCGTCGTCACTTCCCGTATGCGGAGAATCAAGGCAATAAGCGCAACTGGACAGTCGCGCTGGAGTATATCGCCGCACACCCGGAACTGGATGAGATCATCTTTTCCGGCGGCGATCCGCTGATGGCGAAAGATCATGAGCTGGACTGGCTGCTCACGCAACTGGAAGCCATTAAGCACGTCAAGCGGCTACGCATCCACAGTCGGTTGCCTATCGTCATCCCGGCACGCATTACTGACGAACTGGTCGCCCGCTTTGACCAGTCACGTCTGCAAATTTTGTTGGTGAACCATATCAACCACGCTAATGAAGTGGACGAGGCGTTCTGCCTGGCGATGAAGAAACTGCGCCACGTGGGCGTCACGCTTCTCAACCAGAGTGTCCTGCTGCGTGGCGTGAATGATAACGCGCGAACGCTGGCGAATCTGAGCAACGCGCTATTTGACGCTGGCGTGATGCCCTATTACCTGCATGTGCTGGATAAAGTGCAGGGCGCCGCGCATTTTATGGTCACCGATGACGAAGCCCGGCAAATCATGCGCGAACTGCTCACGCTGGTATCCGGCTATATGGTGCCAAGACTGGCGCGTGAAATCGGCGGCGAACCGAGCAAAACACCGCTGGATTTACAGCTTCGGCAGTGCTAATCCTCGCGGGCGCGTCAGGGACGACGAAAAATATTAGCGCGCAATATTACGAGGAGATTCCCCCGCGATTCTCCTCACCCTCTGGCGAGGATAAACTAACCTTCGTTAAATACACCTTTCCGGTCCTCTCTTTTCAATAAAGTCCGTTTTAGGACTCGCTTAGCGTGTACTGCATTTTCGAATTATACTGGTTCTCCTTTTTATAGGACGGCATAAACAATTTATATATCAAATACATTGCAGTAAAACATTTAATTATTTTATATTTGTGGAGAATTGACATGGCCTTAACGATTAAGGGACTAAATACCGGCGTTATTCGTCACAATGATAAGTTTATCGCGCTGGCGCTTAAGGTGAAGTCACTGAGAAATAAAGAAACACTGCTTTTCTTTCCTGTACTCGCGCTGCGAGACTTGTTGATCGGCCTTGAACACCGGCTTTATTTACAACACTCGCTTCCGGAACAAGAGCAGGAAAAACGCCAGAAAGCCAAAAGCAGTCATGTGCTTAAAATGCATGAGAATATTCCGGCAATACTCCGTGAAGAGCTGGAAAACGCCGATGTTAATCAGCGTGTTGAATCTTTAGCGTTGAGCGATAATACAGAAAAAGTATTAACTTTTACGTTAAAGCTGCACAATGGTAGCCATCTTGATTTACAGGTCGGTGAGTGGCAGGTTGAAGTTCTGGTGATGGCTATTATTCACGCCATTAATAATGCCGAAATGCGTGAGCTCGCATTGCGTATTTCTTCAATGCTGGACTTTTTACCATTATACGATGCTGACTGCCTGGAAAACGGTAATATCGAATTCGATACCTATAACCAGCCTGACTGGAAACATAATCTGTATAACCATTATTTAGCGCTCGTTTATCGTTATACGGATGAGGCAGGACAATCGCATGATTGCGGCACCATCATTAAGACCCGTAGTCAGTCAGGCTCTAAAGAAGCTGAAGCAATATCACGCCGCTTGCTGAATTTCAGCCCGCGTCTTAAAAAGCTGGAAGGAAAACCGTGTAAGGTTTTTGTCAGAACGCCTGGAACCGGTAAAGCAGCGCGTCTGACGCAAGATCAATGCATGCGCGCGTTGCATAATCTACGCATGGCATCATCGCAGGGAAAACGCTAACCATATCGCCCTCTGAATCTTTCAGAGGGCGTTACGATCCAGACATATCAATTCGGACATTTATAAACCTGGCCGTTCATCTCGCTGGCCGTCGGGACAAAACTGGACAACATGCCCTGTGACGGACTACTTACGCCATACAGCACGTTTCCACCCATCGCGGCTGCCTGATTACGCAGATCGTTCGCTGCGCCACGCATTGAGCCACCCTCTTCGCCGTGCTGGCCTGAAAACCAGTTACTCTGTTTACCGGTTGCCGTACCAATTAGCTGGCATTCCGCGCCTGGCTTATCTTCGACAAAGCGTACATTTTGGCCGGCAGCGGTGAGTTCGTTGCTGGAGCTACAACCCGCCATCAGCAGCGCGGCGCCAACGATCCCTGCTAAATATTTCACGTGCATGTTATTCCCCATAATCAATGAGCTGGACGTTTTGTCCGTATCTGAATCTTATACTAAAAAGATGACTAAAAGAAAAACCCCCGGTCATTTCTGCCCGGGGGTTTCTCAATTCTGGGAGATAAACATCCAAATCATTCTGGTTGCAGGAAGGCGGCCAGTTTGTTAATCCCCAGTCACTTACTCAAGTAAGTGACTGGGGTTAGCCAACGCATCTGCAGCCTGAAGGATGCAGGGTGTGGGCAATTACATCATGCCGCCCATACCACCCATACCACCCATGCCACCAGCAGCGCCTAAATCAGGAGCATCGCTTTTCGGCAGGTCGGTCACCATGCACTCGGTAGTGATCATCAGACCAGCCACAGAAGCCGCGTACTGCAGCGCAGAACGGGTAACTTTGGTTGGGTCCAGGATACCCATATCGATCATGTTGCCGTATTCTTCAGTTGCTGCGTTGTAACCGTAGTTACCGTCGCCGCCTTTAACGGTGTTAGCGACAACAGACGGCTCTTCGCCGCAGTTCAGCACGATCTGACGCAGCGGAGCTTCCATTGCGCGCAGCGCAACTTTGATACCCACGTTCTGGTCTTCGTTCTGGCCTTTCAGGTCAGCAATTTTAGAAGCAACGCGGATCAGCGCAACGCCACCACCAGCAACCACGCCTTCTTCTACCGCAGCACGGGTCGCGTGCAGGGCATCTTCAACGCGGGCTTTCTTCTCTTTCATTTCAACTTCGGTCGCAGCGCCAACTTTGATAACCGCAACGCCGCCTGCCAGTTTCGCTACGCGCTCCTGCAGTTTTTCACGATCGTAGTCGGAGGTCGCTTCTTCAATCTGCTGACGAATCTGAGCAACACGGCCCTGGATGGCAGCTTCTTCACCCACGCCATCAATGATGGTGGTGGTGTCTTTGTTGATCACAACGCGTTTCGCCTGACCCAGGTCTTCCAGGGTTGCTTTTTCCAGCTCCATACCGATCTCTTCAGAGATTACGGTACCGCCGGTCAGGGTAGCGATATCCTGCAGCATCGCCTTACGACGATCGCCGAAGCCCGGTGCCTTAACAGCAGCCACTTTCACGATGCCACGCATGGTGTTAACAACCAGGGTAGCCAGCGCTTCGCCTTCAACATCTTCAGCGATGATCAGCAGCGGTTTGCCTGCTTTTGCAACGGCTTCCAGAACCGGCAGCATTTCGCGGATGTTGGAGATTTTCTTATCAGCCAGCAGGATGAACGGGCTTTCCAGCTCTACTGCGCCAGTTTCCGGCTTGTTGATGAAGTAAGGAGACAGGTAGCCGCGGTCAAACTGCATACCTTCAACCACGTCCAGTTCATCCTGCAGACCGGTACCGTCTTCAACGGTGATGACGCCTTCTTTACCGACTTTATCCATCGCTTCCGCGATCAGTTTACCTACGGTTTCGTCGGAGTTAGCGGAGATAGTACCTACCTGAGCAATCGCTTTAGAGTCGGAGCACGGTACGGACAGCGCCTTCAGCTCTTCAACCGCAGCAGCAACCGCTTTGTCGATACCACGTTTCAGGTCCATCGGGTTCATGCCCGCAGCAACGGCTTTCAGGCCTTCGGTAATGATGGACTGCGCCAGTACGGTCGCGGTGGTGGTACCGTCGCCTGCAGCGTCGTTCGCTTTAGAGGCAACTTCTTTCACCATCTGCGCGCCCATGTTTTCAAACTTGTCTTCCAGTTCGATTTCACGCGCTACGGAAACACCATCTTTAGTGATAGTCGGCGCACCGAAAGATTTATCCAGAACCACGTTACGGCCTTTCGGACCGAGGGTTACTTTCACTGCATCTGCCAGTACGTTTACGCCGCGCAGCATTTTCACACGAGCGTCGTTACCGAATTTTACGTCTTTAGCTGCCATTTTCTCTTTCCCTTAAATTCGTATGTTCAGTGTCGTTCGCGGATTACGCTTCAACAATTGCCAGAATGTCGCTTTCAGACATGATCAACACTTCTTCATTGTCGATCTTTTCAGATTTCACACCGTAGCCATCGTTAAAAATAACGATGTCGCCAACTTTCACGTCCAGCGGCTGTACAGTACCGTTGTCCAGGATGCGACCCTTACCGACAGCGATGATTTCGCCACGAGTTGATTTACCCGCTGCGGAACCGGTCAGTACGATGCCGCCAGCAGATTTGGACTCAACTTCTTTACGTTTGATGATCACACGATCATGTAACGGACGAATACTCATTGATAGCTCTCCTTTGAGAAAGTCATTATCAGTTATGGGTGACGCCGGCCCGTAAACGGTTTCCCGGCTGGTGACCAGAGAGATGGGGATGGGGTTTTGCCCCTTCAAGGGGGGAGATGAAAAAAAATTCTTCTGAGCGAAAAAAGCGGTAAAAACGCTACTTATCTCACGTTTACCCAAGGTTTAGAACATCCTGCTATAAGAAAAGGCGTGTGTGATACGCTTAAAAATGCCTGTCGTCACCTGACGTTACAATGCCGCCGGATAATGAGCTGATGAATGAACTAAAAAAAGAGCTTGGGTTGGTTCAGGGCGTTATCTTGTTAACCACATCATTATTAGGGACTGGCGTTTTTGCGCTTCCGGAGCTGGCTGCGCTGGCGGCAGGCGACATCAGCCTTTGGGCATGGCCGCTGCTCATTATTTTGATTTTCCCTATTGCGATTGTCTTTGCTGTGCTGGGGCGCCATTTTCCACACGCTGGCGGCGTAGCGCATTTTGTCGGGATGGCATTTGGCCCGCGTCTGCAACGGGTGATCAGTTGGCTGTTTTTATCAGTCATTCCTGTTAGTTTTCCCGCAGCCTTGCATATTGCGGTGGGTTTCGGCCAGGCGCTGTTTGGCTGGCAAAGCGAACAGCTCTTATTTGGGGAGCTGGGTACTCTAGGTTTGCTATGGTTTATGGGATCGCGCGGCGCCAGCTCCAGCGCCAACCTGCAAGCCATTATCGCTGGATTAATTATCGCGCTTATTGCCGCCATTCTGTGGAAAGGCGCGATTAAACCTGCGGATATCACCTTCCCAGCCGCAAACGAAATCACCTTTTCCCGGCTGTGTACCGCCCTGGCGATCATGTTCTGGGGATTTGTGGGAATTGAGGCGTTTACGCATTTGTCGTCTGAATTTAAAAATCCTGAACGTGATTTTCCGCGCGCATTGATCATTGGCCTGATGCTGGCCGGCTCCATTTATTGGACCTGTACCGCCGTGGTGCTGCATTTTGGCGTCTATAGCGACAAGATAGCGGCAACAGCATCGCTACCGCTTATTATTGTTCATCTCTTCGGTATCCAGGCGTTGTGGATAGCCTGCATTATTGGTTATCTCACCTGCTTTGCCAGCCTGAATGTGTATGCTCAGAGTTTTGCGCGTCTGATATGGACGCAAATGCAATATCAGCCCGATCACTATCTGGCTCAACTCTCTCCCGGGCGCCTTCCCTTGCACGCGTTAAACGTTATTCTGGCCTGTTGTTGCGTGAGTTCCCTGGTCGTCTACGCCCTGAAGATTAACCTCAATGCGCTGATCGTCTATGCTAACGGTATTTTTATTATGCTCTATCTGCTTTGTATGCTGGCGGGCTGTCGACTATTGAAAGGGCGCTGCTATGCACTGGCGGTGACGGGTTGTCTACTGTGCCTGTTATTGCTGGTAATGCTGGGGTGGAAAAGCTTATATGCCATTATCATGCTGGCAGCATTATGGCTGTTTTTACCGAAGCGAAAACGCATGGCGTAAGACGTATCTGTTGGCCGGATAACGCCTCACGCGACTTATCCGGCCAGCATCTCTACCTTTAATCCCGACGATCGTCTTTATGTTCAATACGATCGCGATCGTCATCTTTACGCTGATACTCGCCGTCAAATGTTTCGCCACCGCCAGTACCCGCGCTAAACCCGCCGCCCGGCATCCGGGAAAAACGTAAATGCGGCAGCAACTTCAGCGTCAAATGTTTTTGCACTGGCGGTAACAAAAGGAGAAGGCCGAGAAAATCGGTGAAAAATCCCGGCAACAGGAGCAGTAAGCCAGCGATGATCAGCGATACACTCTTAATCATTTCTGCCGCCGGGCTCTCACCGGCCGCCATTTTTTGTTGCATCAGCAAAAAGTTTTTAAAACCCTGGTTACGTACCAGCGACATACCGATAACAGACGTAAAAATCACCAAGATTAACGTCATCAGGACGCCAAGCACATGGGCGACCTGGATAAAGATAGAAATCTCAATGTAAACATAGAGAAAGACAGCTAAAAAGGGTATCCAGCGCAAAGGACTCTCCTGTAAGTCATGGCCGTCTGCGACGACCATTTGAATGGGGTTGCGATTCGCATCGATTCGATATGGTGGTGCGTAGCAAAATTTCAAGTGGTTTGTACACCTATTTTAGGTAGTAATACTAAAGCGGTGACCTATTTCACAAAATAATAAATAAGGGGTAAATTCCCACACTTTAAGTGATCCAGATTACGGTAGGAATTCTGAACCAGCATATGATCTCGTTTATCAGGCCGATGGAGGGGATAATCGTCGGTCAGAAAACATTCGAAATCACATATATCCTGTGTGTTTTAAAGTAAAAATCATTGGCAGCTTGAAAAAGAAGGTTCACATGTCAAACAACATTCGTATCGAAGAAGATCTGTTGGGTACCAGGGAAGTTCCAGCTGAAGCCTACTATGGTGTTCACACTCTGAGAGCGATTGAAAACTTCTACATTAGCAATAACAAAATCAGCGACATCCCTGAATTTGTGCGTGGCATGGTTATGGTAAAAAAAGCGGCGGCGCTGGCCAACAAAGAGCTGCAAACCATTCCTAAGAGTGTGGCGAATGCCATCATTGCCGCATGTGATGAAGTCCTTAACAACGGTAAGTGCATGGACCAGTTCCCGGTAGATGTCTACCAGGGCGGCGCGGGCACTTCCGTCAACATGAATACCAACGAAGTGCTGGCCAACATCGGGCTGGAACTGATGGGTCATCAGAAAGGTGAATATCAGTACCTGAACCCGAACGACCACGTGAATAAATGTCAATCCACTAACGACGCCTATCCGACAGGCTTCCGTGTAGCGGTTTACGCCTCTATCGTCAAACTGATCGATGCCATCAACCAGTTGCGTGAAGGTTTCGAACGTAAAGCGGTTGAATTCCAGGACATCCTGAAAATGGGTCGTACCCAGTTGCAGGACGCCGTACCGATGACGCTTGGTCAAGAATTCCGTGCGTTCAGCATCCTGCTGAAAGAAGAAGTGAAAAGCATCGAGCGTACTGCTGAGCTGCTGCTGGAAGTCAACCTTGGCGCAACGGCAATCGGTACTGGTCTGAACACGCCGAAAGAATACTCTCCGCTGGCGGTGAAAAAACTGGCTGAAGTCACTGGTTTCGCCTGTGTTCCGGCTGAAGATCTGATTGAGGCGACATCTGACTGTGGCGCGTATGTTATGGTTCACAGCGCGCTGAAACGTCTGGCAGTGAAGATGTCCAAAATCTGTAACGACCTGCGCTTGCTCTCTTCTGGTCCTCGTGCCGGCCTGAACGAGATCAACCTGCCGGAACTGCAGGCGGGCTCTTCCATCATGCCAGCCAAAGTGAACCCGGTTGTACCGGAAGTCGTAAACCAGGTATGCTTTAAAGTCATCGGTAACGACACCACCGTTACGATGGCGGCGGAAGCCGGTCAGTTGCAGTTGAACGTTATGGAGCCGGTTATCGGTCAGGCGATGTTCGAATCCATCCACATTCTGAGCAACGCGTGCTACAACCTGCTGGAAAAATGCGTTAACGGCATTACCGCGAATAAAGAAGTGTGCGAAGGGTACGTTTATAACTCCATCGGTATCGTCACTTACCTCAACCCGTTCATCGGCCACCACAACGGCGACATCGTCGGTAAAATCTGTGCTGAAACCGGTAAGAGCGTACGTGAAGTTGTGCTGGAGCGCGGCCTGTTAACGGAAGCCGAGCTGGACGATATTTTCTCCGTACAGAACTTGATGCACCCGGCTTATAAAGCTAAACGTTATACTGATGAAAGCGAACAGTAATCGTACAGGGTAGTACCAAAGAGGCACGTCACGATGACGTGCCTTTTTTCTTACAAGAAGTTACCAAATAACAACAATTTAATATCAACTTGTTAAACAACAAGGAAGGCTAATATGATAGTTGTCGAACTTATCATTGTTTTGCTGGCAATCTTTTTAGGCGCCAGACTTGGGGGCATCGGTATTGGATTCGCAGGTGGGCTGGGTGTTCTGGTACTTGCCGCCATCGGCGTGAAGCCAGGGACAATTCCATTCGATGTCATTTCCATCATCATGGCGGTTATCGCCGCGATCTCTGCTATGCAGGTCGCGGGCGGTCTGGATTATTTGGTAAACCAGACGGAAAAACTGCTGCGTAAGAACCCGAAATACATCACTATCCTCGCACCGATTGTGACCTATTTCCTGACTATTTTTGCTGGTACCGGGAACATTTCCCTGGCAACGCTGCCGGTTATTGCTGAAGTCGCGAAGGAGCAGGGAATCAAACCTTGCCGTCCGCTCTCGACCGCCGTGGTATCCGCGCAGATTGCGATTACCGCCTCGCCGATTTCTGCGGCCGTGGTGTATATGTCTTCTGTTATGGAAGGTCATGGCATTAGCTACATTCACCTGCTGTCCGTGGTTATCCCCTCTACGCTGCTGGCGGTGCTGGTGATGTCCTTCCTGGTCACGATGCTGTTCAACTCCAAACTGTCGGACGACCCGATTTACCGCAAGCGTCTGGAAGAAGGGCTGATTGAACTGCGTGGTGAAAAGCAGATTGAAATCAAACCGATGGCAAAAAATTCCGTCTGGCTGTTCCTGCTGGGCGTTATTTGCGTGGTTGTTTATGCGATTGTTAACAGTCCGAGCCTCGGCCTGGTTGAGAAACCGCTGATGAACACCACCAACGCTATTTTGATCATCATGTTGAGCGTCGCAACGCTGACCACCATCCTGTGTAAAGTGGAAACTGACGCCATCCTCAACTCCAGTACCTTTAAAGCAGGGATGAGCGCCTGTATCTGTATTCTGGGCGTGGCGTGGCTGGGCGATACTTTCGTATCCGCTAACATCGACTGGATCAAAGACACTGCGGGTAGCGTCATCCAGGGGCATCCGTGGCTGCTGGCCGTCATCTTCTTCTTTGCTTCCGCGCTGCTCTACTCTCAGGCGGCAACGGCGAAAGCGCTGATGCCGATGGCGCTGGCGCTGAACGTCTCTCCGCTGACGGCAGTCGCTTCCTTCGCCGCCGTTTCCGGCCTGTTCATTTTGCCGACCTACCCGACTCTGGTTGCGGCGGTACAGATGGATGACACCGGTACAACCCGTATCGGTAAATTCGTCTTTAACCACCCGTTCTTCATCCCAGGCACCCTGGGCGTCGTTCTGGCTGTCTGCTTCGGCTTCCTGCTGGGCAGCTTTATGCTGTAAGTGTTTCACCCGCGGGGCGTATCACGCCCCGCATTCTCCCGCCCTTTGACTAACATCCTGCCCTCGTCCGTTGTATAGTGACCGTTCACTTGCGGGTCTTTTTGTTCTTTCGAGGTGTTTATGCTTGATGTTAAGAGTCAGGATATTTCCATCCCCGAGGCCGTTGTGGTGCTTTGTACCGCCCCGGATGAAGCTACCGCCCAGGATCTGGCCGCCAAAGTGCTGGCGGAAAAACTGGCCGCCTGCGCCACCCTCCTCCCCGGCGCGACATCGCTGTACTACTGGGAAGGCAAACTGGAGCAGGAGTATGAAGTTCAAATGATCTTAAAAACCACCGTTTCACATCAGCAAGCGCTTATCGACTGCCTGAAGTCTCATCACCCGTATCAAACGCCTGAACTTCTGGTTTTACCTGTTACTCACGGAGATACTGATTACCTCTCATGGCTCAACGCATCTTTACGCTGATCCTGCTGCTGTGCAGCACATCCGCCTTCGCCGGATTATTCGACGCGCCGGGTCGCTCGCAGTTCGTCCCTGCCGACCGGGCGTTTGTTTTTGATTTTCAGCAAAATCAACACGATCTTACCCTCTCCTGGCAGGTAAAAGAGGGTTACTACCTTTACCGTAAACAAATCAGTATCACGCCGACGAAAGCGGATATCGCAGCAGTCCAACTCCCGGCAGGCGTCTGGCATGAAGATGAGTTCTACGGGAAAAGCGAAATCTACCGTAAGCGGCTAAACGTTCCGGTAACGGTTAACCAGGCGGCGGCTGGCGCGACATTAACGATAACGTACCAGGGGTGCGCCGATGCGGGATTCTGTTATCCGCCGGAAACGAAAACGGTGCCGCTAAGTGAAGTCGCCGCGGCAATAGACGCCACGCCGACGCCTGCTGTCACCCAGACGAGTGAGACGTCAAAACCCGCCGCCCAGCTACCTTTTTCCGCGCTCTGGGCACTGCTGATCGGCATAGGCATCGCCTTTACGCCCTGCGTTTTACCCATGTATCCGCTGATTTCCGGTATTGTCCTGGGGGGAAGGCAACGTTTGTCGACGGGGCGCGCACTGCTGCTGGCCTTTATCTATGTACAAGGAATGGCGCTGACCTATACCGCACTGGGTCTGGTCGTCGCCGCAGCGGGATTACAGTTTCAGGCGGCGCTGCAGCACCCTTATGTGTTAATCGGCCTTGCCATCGTGTTCACCCTGCTTGCGTTGTCGATGTTTGGCCTGTTCACACTACAGCTCCCCTCCTCACTGCAAACCCGGCTGACATTAATGAGTAATCGTCAGCAAGGCGGCTCGCCCGGCGGTGTTTTTGTTATGGGGGCGATTGCCGGATTAATTTGCTCGCCCTGCACTACAGCGCCGTTAAGCGCGATTCTGCTTTATATCGCTCAGAGCGGCAACATGTGGCTGGGCGGCGGCACGCTGTATTTGTATGCATTAGGTATGGGTCTGCCGCTAATGCTGGTCACCGTGTTTGGCAACCGCCTGTTACCGAAAAGCGGCCCGTGGATGGCGCATGTTAAAACCGCTTTTGGTTTCGTGATCCTCGCGTTACCGGTCTTTTTACTGGAGCGGATTATTGGCGAGGCTTGGGGTTTACGTCTGTGGTCGCTGCTGGGCGTCGCTTTCTTTGGTTGGGCCTTTATCACCAGCCTTCAGGCCAGACGAGCGTGGATGCGTATCGTACAGATTATCCTGCTGGCGGCAGCGCTCATTAGCGTGCGGCCTCTACAGGATTGGGCGTTCGGATCGCCATCCGCGCAAGCTCCAGCGCACCTCAATTTCACGGCTATTTCTACCGTGGACGAACTCAATCAGGCGCTGGCGCAGGCCAAAGGCAAACCCGTTATGCTGGATTTCTACGCCGACTGGTGCGTGGCCTGTAAAGAGTTTGAAAAGTATACCTTCAGCGATCCGCGGGTCCAGCAGGCGCTCGGCGACACGGTGCTCTTGCAGGCTAACGTCACCGCTAACAATGCGCAGGATGTCGCGCTGTTAAAGCATCTGCAAGTCCTCGGGCTGCCCACCATTCTGTTCTTTAATGCCCAAGGCCAGGAACAGCCGCAATCGCGAGTCACCGGCTTTATGGACGCCGCCACCTTTAGCGCGCATTTGCACGATCGCCAACCGTGAGCGACACTTGCAAAAGCAAAGACGGAGGAGAATACCGTGCAACGTGAAGATATTCTGGGAGAAGCCCTGAAATTACTGGAGACGCAAGGGATAGCCGATACTACGCTGGAAATGGTGGCGGAGCGCGTAAATCGCCCACTCGACACATTACAGCGTTTCTGGCCAGATAAAGAAGCCATTTTATATGACGCGCTACGTTATCTGAGTCAGCAGGTAGATATCTGGCGACGCCAGCTTCTTCTTGATGAGACGCTTTCTGCTGAACAAAAGCTACTGGCACGCTACAGCGCGCTTTCGGAATGTGTCAGTAATAACCGTTATCCTGGTTGCTTGTTCATTGCCGCCTGTACGTTTTATCCCGACCCAACCCATCCTATTCACCAACTGGCCAATCAACAAAAACGCGCGGCACATGATTTTACCCATGAGCTACTGACCACGCTGGAAATTGACGATCCGGCGATGGTCGCAAGGCAGATGGAGCTGGTGCTGGAAGGTTGTCTCAGCCGAATGCTGGTCAACCGCAGTCAGGCTGATGTAGATACCGCTCAGCGGTTGGCGGAAGATATTCTGCGTTTTGCACAGTGCCGTCAGGGTGGCGCGCTCACCTGACGGGTACTGATTTTATGCATTTTGCCTGAAAAGCAGGCAGTCAGCGCGCTTTTATCACTTTTTTCGTGTAAAGCCGTTGACGACCGCGCCCCTTTACGGTTTAATGCGCCCCGTTGCCCGGATAGCTCAGTCGGTAGAGCAGGGGATTGAAAATCCCCGTGTCCTTGGTTCGATTCCGAGTCCGGGCACCACTTATTCAGAAAACCCAGCCTATGGCTGGGTTTTTGCTTTTCTGGGAATGGAAATCCGTAGCCCCCATCTCTGGTCTGACTAGCTATAACGAGAAGGCCAGATTTTCTCTGGCGCAACGCCCAGCGCTTCGTCGATCAGCCGCTCACCTTTGGGCTAGGGTCAAAAGCTTACTTAGCTACAGGGAGATTATTACCAGTAATAACGCCTATCACTTCATCTGACGGTTCGCTAACCCCGACAAGTGAGTCCAATATCTCCGCCATGAACTTTTTCATCACTGAAAACAATAATCCCTTCGCCAGTTTTGGCATTTTTTCTTTGTCGGCTTCTTTATTCTTAAATACTGTTTCCGACTCTTGTTCATAATCATAAATTAATACTCAGCACATCATGACTGATGGTAGTTACCGGGGTAACAGAGCACATACTTTAAAATACTTATTCATAGTTTGTTATTACGGAAAGATTTTAACCTAATGCGTGTCAGTCAGGCACGCAGATAAAAAACAACCGGGGAGAAAATTTAAACAAAATGCTGTTAGCCGGAAGTACCGGTATTGTTCTGTTGTCCGCTACAGTCAGTCCGGTATGGACAGACAATAATACCAGTGCAGCGTCCTGCTTTTTTACCTGTATGTTGAATAACCATTGCAATAAATCATTATAGGATTACATCTGTTTATTATTGCCTGATCCGGAGTGAGTCTTTATGAAAAGTCGTTATTTAGTATTTTTTCTACCACTGATCGTAGCTAAATATACATCAGCAGAAACAGTGCAACCCTTTCATTCTCCTGAAGAATCAGTGAACAGTCAGTTCTACTTACCACCACCGCCAGGTAATGATGATCCGGCTTTCCGCTATGATAAGGAGGCTTATTTTAAGGGCTATGCGATAAAGGGTTCCCCGCGATGGAAACAAGCTGCTGAGGATGCAGATGTAAGCGTGGAAAATATAGCCAGAATATTCTCGCCAGTAGTGGGTGCTAAAATTAATCCCAAAGATACGCCAGAAACCTGGAATATGTTACAGAATCTTCTGACAATGGGCGGCTACTACGCTACTGCTTCGGCAAAAAAATATTATATGCGCACTCGTCCCTTTGTCTTATTTAATCATTCCACCTGCCGTCCTGAAGATGAGAATACTTTGCGAAAAGATGGCTCTTACCCTTCCGGGCATACTGCTTATGGTACACTTCTGGCATTAGTATTATCCGAGGCCAGACCGGAACGCGCGCAGGAGCTCGCCAGACGAGGATGGGAGTTCGGGCAAAGCAGAGTGATATGCGGTGCTCACTGGCAAAGCGATGTTGATGCTGGTCGTTATGTGGGAGCAGTAGAGTTTGCAAGACTGCAAACAATCCCGGCATTTCAGAAGTCACTGGCAAAAGTCCGTGAGGAGCTGAACGACAAAAATAATTTATTGAGTAAAGAAGATCACCCCGAACTTAATTACTGAAGGTGAAAGTCTTCCCGCAAACTGGCCACAGCAAATGAAAGGAAGTGCAACTGCGTAGGAGCGGCCGGGCGTGGAGAATGCCTTTGGTTTCCCCGATTCGCATGAATTCAACGCCCCCTTCCCCCGTTTGCAGTCCGTCCAGACCGTCATGACGTCGTTGTCCGGCTGAAGCGGTAAAACCGGTCTGGCTCACTGACTATCCACAGCGAATTCCGGCCATCAGAAGCTAAGGGATGCGTTCTGGAGTTTAAACACTCTCCACCAAATCCCCCAACGTCACCATCAACATCATCGGATCCATCGGCGACGGTACAAACCCCACCCGCTGATAAAATTCCCGCGCTTCATCCGACAGGGCGTGAACCAGCATCCCACGAATGCCGATAGTCTCCGCCACTTGAATAACCCGCAGCCCTGCGTCGCGTACCAGCGCCCGACCAACGCCCTGCCCATGAAGCGATTTATCCACCGCCAGACGCCCCAATACCACAATCGGAATCGGGTCAGGCATATTGCGACGAAAGCGACCGGGGGCGGTATTCGTCGTGACCGCGCTGGACGCCAGCGAGTAATAGGCCAGTACGCTCGAATCGCTGCCACAACACACAAAGGTACGGGACGCACCAGTGGTCTGATTTTTCATCGCCCGCTGTTTCAGCCAGTTATCCATAGAATCCACACCGCAGCAAAACGGAGTAAGAATATGTCCGGCATGAAGCGGCTCAGGGGAGGAGATCATTTTTCCTGCTCCCACGGCGCAGGGGTCTGCATGGTTTTACGCAGTGCGGCATTAGGTGAAGGTGTTTGATCCAAACGAGCCAGAAATTCCTGATAGGCCTCTGGATCGGCCATAATGATGCGTTGTTCGATCAGCGCTTCCTCGGCGGCAGCACGGGCGGCTTCCAGCACAAAGTCAGTGCGGTTTTTCCCTCTGGCTTTCGCCGCTCGATCAATAAGATCGCGCTCGGCGGGTTTGATACGCAGGTTCAGGGTTTCGCGTTTCATCGCCATACTGTTTGCGGCTGGCATAGTGTTGTCCTCTTGTACTTCTGTGGATATTAAGTATACAACACGCGTAACGCAGATGTCATTACGATAAATTTAGAAGGAATAGAACCGGAGTATCGAACCGAAAGGTTTTCTACTCATTTAGAGATTCAGTACCAGGCTGTGCGCTGGCATTCGCTGTGAGTGATTCCTCCTCGGGGCCGACGCAGCAAAAGATTCAATACTGCCGCGCCAAAACACGCAACATTATATAATCAGAAAGCATAAACCTAACGGATACGCACAGTAAGAACCCCAATAACGTGTTACACCGTTTTTCATAAAGCCAACCATACGATTGAATGCGTCCCCTCCCCCTCAAACTTCCGGATATCGCTACGCCATCTACCCGCCGCAGTATATATTTACCGCGTTGTATGCCTTTCCTGGCCGAGAACGTTAATATTTACCTCCAGGATAAACCTTATCACAAATTAAAATCAGATCTTATACCTCATGCTAACTACCTCCATGAAATTAAAGAGCTATTCTCTAAAAGATTAAAGGAAACTATTACTTAATTCAAATTTTAAAGAGATAATTTGATAATAACATGAGCCAATTCTTGTAAATTTCCATCTTTTTTTTATACGCGACATAGTTTTTTAACGATACTATAATATGTAGAAATGCAATATAAAATAGCATTTTCCATAGAAAATGAAAAGATCGCCACCTGATACCTTAAGTTCGCAAATAATTATATAGCTATATATTAGTTTTTTTGAAATATTTTTCAGAATAATTTTTGATTTACACGCACATTTAATAAAAGGAAATTATCATGCTAAAAGTATTTAATCCCTCACCTGTCCAGGTGGGGAGCATTGAATGTTTACAATCAGCGCAAAACTGGCAGAGGAAATCCTTATCACTTCAGGGATTAAATTTACTGCAGTCCGTGCTCATCAAGCTCACCACGGGTAAAATTTCAATTACGACATCGTCCGGGGAGTATATTACGGCATCAGGGCCAATGTTAATATTTTTAGCTAAAGATCAAACCATTCATATCACAATGGAAGAGACTCATGAACAGTTAAATTATAATTTAATTGAATTAGATTCAGCGTCAATAAAAAATGCTTATAATTTTTTTCTGTATGAACATGCAGACTTTTCGGACCCATTAACAAAACCGACGACAAAACATCTGTTAGCGCCAATAGAAACAGGCGTAGCAAGAGTATTCAACCTTTTACACTCTTCAAATAAAAGCCAGAAATTATCCCAAGATAAAAAGGAATATTTAATAAGATTTCTACTTTCAGAGTTCATCTATGAACCTGAAGCATTTGCTCTCTTCAGAGAACTATCGCAAAATACATTAGCCGAAAACATCTATAATATTATTATAAGCGACATAAGTCGAAAATGGGCGCTCAAGGATATTTCTGACTCACTCTATATGAGTTTTTCCACATTAAAAAGGAAATTGAAACAAGAGCACACCTCATTCAGCGAAGTTTACCTTAATGCGCGAATGAATAAAGCGACAAAACTTCTACGCAATAGTGAATATAATATTACTCGAGTGGCTTATATGTGTGGTTATGATAGTGCTTCTTATTTTACATGCGTTTTTAAAAAACATTTCAAAACTACACCATCGGAATTTTTAGCGTTTTTATCTTCCTCTCGTCATCAATATGTTAATTGAGATATCTGACAATGCAGTATAAGAACAAAGCCAAACATATTAATATAAGAGATGGGATTCTGTTGCTCGCTAAAAAATTCGACCTAACATTGAGCGAAAAAAAAGTTATTTATTACGTGGCAGCAGGATTATCTGTTAAAAGTTGCTCAAATTTATTAGATCGAAATATAAAAACGATTTCAACACAAAAGAGATCAGCCTATAAAAAAATGGATATTACTACTGATGTTGAATTAATCCATTTGATGCTGAATGAGTTTTACATATCAGTCGATATTACGTAATTTTTCCTAAAATGTTGGTAGAGTGGTAGGCAAGGCAACTCTGGATATCATCTTCAGAGATCGTTCCGCAAACGCTATGGATAATTCTTCGCTGTCTATCGGCTGGCTGACGATAGACTCTACACCGCCAGTACGTTCCATGGAGGATAATAGTGATATCGGCGCCGGAGGCGATAATATCACTAACATCAATACACCGACCTTTATCGGGTCGCTTAGAAGCTCACGCAACAATTAAGCTGACTATTGATACACAACCGTCCGCCGAACCAACGTTGGGATCGACTGTTAACAGTCTGGATAACACCGTCACCCTTAAGGGAGTCGTGGAGGCGCATCAGGATATTCAGGTGAAGGTCACGGTCAACGATACGGACTATACCGCCAGTGGAACATTTACAGGTACATCGCCGACGGAAACCCCGGTTAACAAGAGTTCCGGCGTAGATGAAATGATTTCACTTAGCGAGGCGACATGGCATTCGGTAAGTGTTGATGAAGAAAATCATGCCTGATAACTAAACATCACCCTGCGAGGCCTCTTCGGAGGCCTGCTGAAAAAACAGAATAATATTCATTGTCTGTTAATTATTACATGGAGAGTTAATTTATAAAAAAAAGCGGCAGACTACGCTGCCGCAAATATGAGGAGGACAATTACCGTTACGCTACACCACAAAGTAATCCGTTACTGAGGTAAGTAAAACATAAATATCCCCAACAATGAATCAACGAATCAAGCAATCGTCAAATCATGGTATTAATAACCTTGTTCTGTTTTAGCATACTATGACAGTAAAAATAGATTTTAGTCATTCTGTATATCACACGAAAATTTATAAAACAGATTTGGTTCACTCACAATATATAAATTATTTTCATTATCCATGGCAATCCCTTCTGGTTGGGGGATATCGTCTCTGAGCCCTGACCACTCCGCCGTCAGGAACAATCGATCGCGCACCCGCCACTCGGAACTGACCTCCAGAATCATTTTTGACTCGTCCGACAACACCAGCAGCGAATCCGTTGGGGCATGGTATTCAAGTCCGGAGACATCGCTCACACTCGCAGTGATGGCAGAAGGCAACGCTCTGGTGATACCATTTTTGCTCATCTCTACTTCTTTGATCATAATGGGTTTTCTTTCTTTTGCGGCATATAATCTCTCATTTTTCGCATCCCATGCCGTACCTTCCAGCCCTTTATTTTTTGCTTTGTCATAGCCCTCAAGCTTCACCATGGAGATTATCTGCATGGCGCCGCGCTGAATATCCACCTGTGTTTTATAGACCGCGCCATCTTTCTCACTGCCTATCTGGAACTGGTTGCCCCCACTCCATGCAATAGACTCCGGGTCGTGGATACCCTGCAGCGGCATCCGCCCTACCAGCTGCCCTTCTGTCGTTAACCAGACCAGTTCAGGGGGATTATTAATAACGGCGAAAAGCATCCTGTCTTCGGCGGAGTAGGTCAAACCTGAAAGGTTACTCTTAACTCCTGCGACTGGTTTTTGCTGAATAACCGCTTTATAGCTACTCAGTGCTAGCGCCGAGGGTTTATCACCATATTTGAGGATCAGTTGATAAACATAGCGTATATCGTCCCTGACCATAAATAAAATCACGCCCAAGAGTACAACCACAATAACGCGTTTTAGCAATCTCATAAAAAATCCATAGCAGATCGCGTCACGACTGATGTCGTAACGCATTTCTTAAAAATAAAGCCGATGTCCGATAGAATCGTTATTCGGTTATGGCGAGCGCCATTAGCATAGGCAAAATGAAATAGTGAGGGTTATCACAAAAAGCCCGATTTTAATCACTAACGTACCCTTTTTGTAAATTGACATAATCAAGAGGAGGGTAGTTTCGGCTAATTATTTAAATAGTACGTCTGCAAATTCGCCCCTGTATGCAGGGCAAATGACAAAAAGTGATAATTAATGAGATGTAACACCGCAATTTGATCTGCTATTGCTGCTCCCACTTCTATTCAACCGGGCAGCAAAAAAATGAAACTCAACCTTATTACCGTCAGCCTGGCTACGCTCGTTGCCGCTGGCGCATTCCCGGCCCATGCCGGTCCTCAGGCGCATGTCGTGTGCGGCTATCACCACACGCTGGGCGATGACGCGATTATGATGTTTGGTAAAGCGAATCAGGCGATGTGGCATGACTTTTTTGGCAACACCCACACCGATGCGGTCTCTACCTACCAGACGTTGCGCGCGCAACCCGATACCACCTGTGATAATAAAGCCGACAGCTCCGCTTACTGGGCGCCGTCCATGAAATTACCTGATGGTGAAATCGTAAATCCGGCCTACCAAAAGACCTATTATCAATCCACAAATGTAGCGCAATATCCGCTCCATCCATTCCCGGCCGGGCTGGAGTTACTGGCCGGCGACCATCACGGTACTGGCCCCAGTACCGCAATCACCTTTTTATGTGCCAACGGCAAAGGTTACACCAACAAGGTAGGCGAAATATGCGGCCTGCGTAAAGCGGGCGATGCCGTCCAGTTTAATATCGGGATCGCTTTCCCCAACTGTTGGGATGGCGTCAACCTGAAACCAACCCATAGCCACAATAACGCTATCTATGCCGACCACGGGAAATGTTCCGCAGACTATCCGGTAAAAATCCCAACGGTGAATATGAACATCGCCTGGGTACTCCCGCAGATCTCCTCGCTGGATACGTCTAAAGTGGAATTGTCGATGGACCCGGTAATGCATGGCGAAACCCGGGAAGAGCGCTGGGGAAGTCTTTATACCGCCCATGCCGATTTTATGAATGGCTGGACGGAAGATGGCGCGCAGTTTATGACGGATCTGTGTATGAATCAGGGGCTGGATTGCGGCACTACGGTTCCTTACGCCTACAGTAAAGCGGAAGAAAATACCTGGGTAAGCAGCGAAGACGACAAGCCTCATGCCAGCGTCGATACCTTGTACGTACAGGATGACTGGACAAATGGCGGACGCACGCAGCACCCGGAAACGCTCACGCTGGTGAAATTTAAGATCCCGCCCCTGCCTGGCAATATGGACGCTTCGCTATTCAAATACCGTATTCGCCTTTTTGGCGGCAAAACGGAAACGAACGGCGCCGATCAAATTTTCTTCTACCCGACCAGCAGTGACTGGCACGTCAGTACCGTGTCCTGGAACAATAAACCGGCGATCAACTACCGTTCCGATGCCGTGTTATATCTGGACCATTCACATGAGTATCGCATGGTTGATGTCGATAAAGCGGTGCGCAAAGCGCTGGCGGAAGGGAAAACGGAAATATCCTGGTATATCGGCGGCGACCGTCAGGGAAATCACTACGACTTTACGCCAGCGAACTCAAAACAGAGCCTGGTGCTGATGCTGACCGGTTTCAAAAAGACGCCGGAGCTGTAATAGTAAACTGTGCCCGCTGACGCAACAGCGGGCACAATGGCGGCACAAGTATTACGGCACGCCATCAAAACCCGACCAATACCTCAGAAAAACAACCGTTTATTCTCAGGCTGTAGTCCCTGTTGCTGCTGAACATCCTGCAGATAACAGGTCGCTACGACGGCAAGCCGGGCATAGAAGGCGCTAACGGTATTGCGTTGCAGCAATTCCAGATAGCGGAATCCCCAGGGCAGCAGATGCGCCTCCAGTAACCGGTTGGCCGCCACGTTGTCGCCTCGTGCCAGCAGATCGCTACAGGCCAATAGCATCAGGCCAAACTGATCTTCCGGCTCGCGTTCACGGCCAGTGAATACCATTCCCTGCGACTGTAAAAAAGCTCGATAATCGGCGGTGGTTTCCCCCATCAGCAAATTATCTTTTTCCAGATAGACCGATCCCCAGGGCGGGACGGGCATCTTTCCCTGGCCTTCAAACAACACAGAAAATTGCCATGTAAGCGCATCATCATCCGGTAGCGACCATGACGCACACAGTGATTCAATATGTCCGCGATCGCGCCAGGGGTAAAGCTCAGGCAACGTTGGCAAACAATCGAACAACGCTTTCACCTCCGGCCTCTCAGGGGAGTAGTAAAACAGTGCGCCGAGGATACGCGGCAAAACAGCACGGGAAAGCATAGCAATAGCTCCTGAAATATTTCGCCTGATGACGCTACGCTGATCAGGCTTACATGGCATAAACCGGGCAAAAAACTACATTGGCAGCGTCCACAGATTGTAAAACGCAATCCTACCCGCCAACTCCGCCGCGATAACCACCACAGCCGTCATGGCCAGCACCGCAGCGCTCGATTTCAGGCGCGCGCAGATCACCACCCCGACCACGCCCGCCGCCAGCAATATCGCCTGGGCGGTAAACCAGCTATGCTGCGCGGCGGTCAGAGCGCTATCGGCGCTCATCAGCGTCGCCATATAGCCCGGGCGCAGACAAAAGCTCACCAAAATCGCCAACACGCTGACCAGTAGCCCCAGACGGCGCACGCCAAACAATGCCGCCAACGCGCCGCCGCCAATCAACGGCGTCAATATCATCATTGCCGTGGTGTAAGATGAACGCCAGGTCGCCACCGTCGGCAGTTGGTAAATCTGCGGAACGGCGTATAAGAAGACTACTCCGACTATCGCCGCCAACCAGACCAACGCGTTACACAGCGGCGTCGCCCGGTTCAGCAACAAACCGAGCGCCCCCAGCCCGCCGAGCGCCGCAAAAGCCGCCGACAGGACAATCTCGTTACTCATCGGCGAATGTCCGACGCGCAGCAGCATATTCAGCGCACGCAGCGGTTGCCCGACGTGGAAGGTGCCGACAATGACGCCCAGCCCAAACAGGCACATCACCGAGAACAGACCGATAGCCTTACGCCGCGGCGCGACCAGCCCCATTGCGCCGCCAATCAGCAGCAGAATAAACGCGCCGACCGCGCTCTGGGTAAAGACCGTAAAAAAGACCAGCGGTAACTCATGCATGGCGCACCTCCCGAATGTTCATGATTGCGCCTTCCGTATCGCCCGTGGGTCTCGCTTTCGGATGCGGTTTAATAATGAGGTTAGGATGGGTGAACGACGCCGAAGGCAGCGGCGCGATTTGATTCTCCGTGCCATATTTTGCCCGTAATTCATCGACAGGGCCGAAATCCAGCGCTCGCTGCGGGCAAGAATCCACACAAATAGGGCGCAGATTGTTCTCCAGTCGGTCAAGACAACCGTCGCACTTACGCATCACGTTCGCCTGCGTATCAAACTGCGGCGCGCCGTAGGGGCAGCGCATTTCACAATAACGACAGCCGACGCATACGCTGTCATCCACCACGACCAGACCATCTTCTTTGCGTTTATGCATCGCCCCGGTCGGACAGCCGGAGACACATACCGGCTCATCGCAATGGTTACAAGCAATAGAGAGGTAGTAGGTAAAGGTGTCGTGATGCCAGCTTTCCCCCTCTTTCACCCAGCTTCCGCCGCCATATTCATAGACGCGGCGCAGTTTCGGACCGACATCCAGATCTTTATTATCCTTGCAGCTTACCTGGCAGGTTTTACAGCCTGAACAGCGCGAGGAGTCAACATAAAAGCCATACTGTTTCATCGTACATCACTCCTTAAGCGCGTTTAATTTCAACCAGATTGGTATGCTGCGGATTGCCTTTCGCCAGCGGCGAAGGGTGGTGGCTGGTCAGCGTATTGATACAGCCGCCGACATCAACGCCGTTGCCGTCAAGCTGCGTCCACGCGCCCTGCGGCATCGCCGCCACGCCGGGTAAAATGCGCTGGGTCACTTTACAGGGAAGCTCCACCACGCCGCGGTCATTGAATACATGCACCCGATCGCCGGACTTCAGTTGGCGGGCGCTGGCGTCAATCGGGTTAATCCAGACTTCATCCGGCACCGCCTCATGCAGCATCAGCACATTGCTGTAGGTCGAGTGGGTATGCCCTTTGGTATGGAAGCCGCTTAACTGCAACGGATACTTCGCCGTCAGCGCTTTGTTAAGGTGCGACTCTTTCGCCGGACAAAATTCCGGCAATGCGGGAATTCGCTCGCCTTCTGGCAACGTCCACGCTTGCGCCAGATCCGCCAGCGCCTGGGAGTAAATTTCAATTTTGCCCGACGGCGTGGAGAGTGGATTAGCCTCGGCGTCGGCGCGGAAATCGGCAAACGCAAGGCTCTGCTGCTCGGTAGCGATACGCTGGTCAATCACACCCATCTCTTTCGCCACGCTCCACTCCGGCAGGTATGGACGTTTTTCACGGATCTGCTGATAGTGCATCTCCGCCCACTGCGCCTGCGTTCGGCCCTCGGTATATTGCTCGCGCAGTCCAAGATGCCCGGCGATATCCGCGCAGATGTCATACGTGCTGCGCACTTCCCACATCGGTTTAACGGTTTTCTGAATCGCAATCATATAGTTATGCGATCCCGCCGCATAGGAGCTGTCCACCAGGTCTTCCGCCTCAAGATAGCTGGTCTCCGGCAACAGCAGATCCGCATACATCGCGCTGGGCGTCATATGGTTTTCAATCACGATAATGGTTTCACACAGCGATTCATCCGCGAGAATTTGACGGGTGCGGTTTGTTTCGCCGTGCTGATTAAGCAAAGTATTACCGGCCTGGTTGAAAAACAGCTTAATCCCGGTTTTTAGCCTGTCCGCGCCTTTTACGCCCATTGTCGTCGCGGTCATTTTCTCCGGATGCTGAATGGCGTCCGTCCACAAATAGCAAGGAATAGAGGTTGTGATCGGATTCTTACCGACAGGCAACAATGGCACGCCATACGGCGTACCGTAAGGCCAGTTGCCATTGTTGGTGCCGGGCCGCCCGAAGTGGCCGGTTAACGCAGGCAGCGTCTGAATAGCACGCACGGTTTGTTCGCCGTTGGCATGACGCTGCGGCCCCCAGCCCTGGCAAATATAGCAGGCGCGCGCCGAGGCGATTTCGCGCGCCAGTTGGCGAATACGCGTTGCAGGAATTCCGGTGATATCCGCCGCCCATTCCGGGGTTTTCGCGATACCGTCATCGCCCGTGCCAAGAACATAATCTTTATAGCTGGCGTTAGGCGCAGCCGTGTCCGGCAATGTGCTACGGTCATAGCCGACGCAATAGCGGTTTACCAGCGCCTCGTCGAGAAGCTGTTCGGTAATCAGCGTATGCGCTATGCCGGCGACTAACGCAGCGTCCGTGGTTGGGCGAATCGGTAGCCATTCGGCGTGTTCGGTAATCACCGAATCGGTATAGCGCGGATCGATAATAATGACTCGGGCTTTCGAGGTCTCCAGTGCCCGGCGCAGCTCTTCAACCTGACCGCCGCCGGACATCCGCGTTTCTGAGAGATTCAGGCCAAATAGCACCACCAGATCGGAATGCGCGATCTGCGTAAAATGGCTACCGACATAATCGCCGTGGGTATAAGGCGTGGCGGTGGCGATTTGCGCCGTGGAATAGGTGTTGTGATAATTTAAATAACCGCCGGTGAGATTTAGTAATCTTATCCAGGCGGGTCTACCCTGCGTGTGATAATACGCGCCGGATTGATAATTATAATAAATAGCTTCTCGGCCATATTTTTCGCTAACGCGCGTTAATTCCGCCGCAATAAAGGCCGTGGCCTCATCCCATGAAATACGTTTAAATTTTCCTTCGCCGCGTTTTCCCACTCTTTTCATCGGATACTTAATGCGATCCGGGCTATAGACCCGCCAGCGACTGGAACGCCCGCGCAGGCAGGGACGAATCTGATGCTCGCCGAATACCGCGTCATCTTTCGCGTCTTCCGGTTCAATACGCACAATGCGATCATTTTTCACGATAACCTTAAGCGGGCATCGGCTGCCACAGTTGACCAGACAGGCGCTGTGCCTGACGGTTTCGCCGTTGGCATCCTTCGGTGTCGGGGTATCCTGCGCCTGGGCAGTGGTAGCAAAAGGCAGCGTAATCGCCTGGCTTAGCGTCACCGCCGCCCCTACTTTTGCGGTAGCGACAATAGCATCACGTCGGGTTATGGTTGTGTTCAGCCATTTTTTTATTTCCATTTTTTATTTCTCACATTGCTTCCATAATTATTAATAATATGTAATGAAAACTAATCATAATAGATTAAATATTTGTGCTGATTGATTGTGATCAAACGCATTCTGAACGTCAGTAAAAATAAAATGTGATACCGCATACGTTATTATAAAAATTAATGAAAAATTATTTTATGTAATTCTGATGAAAATAAATTACCCATCACGGTATCCGGCGATATTAATTAACGACATGAGCAGGTAGCGCGCCCTGCAAGACCAGACGGGCTTTTCAACACTGGAGCAACATCGCCTATGCCTTTGAATTAGACGTCTCATCAGGGATAATAACCTTACGATTCGTCCGCTCAGGTCCACTATGAAACACTCCCTGCCATGCCGGGCGTTACGCAAACGCCCCATGAAACTCGGCACTACCGTCATTCTGATGGTCAGCGCCGTTTTGTTTTCGGTGCTCGTTGTGGTCCATCTGATCTATTTTTCGCAAATCAGCAGCATGACGCGCGACGCGCTGGCAGATAAAGCGCTGGCGGTGGCTCGCTCGCTGGCGGACTCTCCGGCAATTCGCGAGGGGCTGAAAAAACCGCCTGCGGAAAGCGGCATTCAGCCGCTCGCCGAAGCGGTGAGCCAGCATAATGGCTTTTTGTTTATTGTGGTGACCAATATGCAGGGCATCCGTTATTCGCACCCAGAAACGCAGCGAATCGGCCAACCGTTCAAAGGCGATGATATTCTGCTCGCGCTGCAGGGAAAGGAAAACGTTGCCATTAATCGCGGCTTTCTTGCCAAAGCGCTGCGCGTTTTCACACCGGTTTATGATGAACGCCACCGGCAGATCGGCGTGGTAGCTATTGGCCTGGAACTCAGTCACGTTACGCAGCAGATCAACAATAGCCGCGGCAGTATTATCTGGTCCATTCTGTTCGGCGCTCTGGTGGGGTTATTAGGCACGTATGCGCTGGTCAAGGTGCTAAAACGTATCCTGTTTGGCCTCGAACCCTATGAGATCTCAACCCTGTTTGAACAACGCCAGGCGATGCTGCAGTCAATCAAAGAGGGCGTTATCGCCGTGGATGATAGCGGCGAAGTCACGTTGATTAACCATGCGGCGCAGGCGCTGCTCGATTATCGAAAAACGCAGGATGACGCCAGATTATCCACCCTGAGTCATGCCTGGTCGCAGGTGGTGGACATTAGCGAAGTGTTGCGTGACGGTACGCCGCGCCGCGATGAAGAGATCATCGTCAAAGGCCGCCTGCTGCTGGTGAATACCGTTCCGGTGCGCAGCAACGGCGAAATTATCGGCGCGATATCCACCTTCAGGGATAAAACAGAAGTTCGCCAACTGATGCAGCGGTTGGACGGGATGGTGAACTACGCGGATGCGCTCCGTGAACGATCCCACGAATTCATGAACAAATTACATGTGATTCTGGGATTATTGCACCTGAAGAGTTATAAGCAGCTTGAAGCGTATATTATCAAGACGGCCAATAACTATCAGGAAGAGATCGGTTTGCTGCTGGGTAAAATAAAGTCGCCGATTATCGCTGGCTTTTTGCTCAGTAAGATTACTCGCGCCTCTGATTTCGGGCACAGCCTGGTGATAAGTAGCGACAGCCAGTTACCGGATAATAACAATGAAGATCAGGTTACGGTGCTGATTACGGCGCTGGGTAATTTGATTGAAAACGCTCTGGAAGCGTTGAGCCAGGAATCCGGCGGCGAAATCAGCGTCTCGTTACACTACCGTCATGGCTGGCTGCATTGCGAAGTGAGCGATGACGGTCCGGGTATCGAATCTGAGCGCATCGAGGCGATTTTTGAAAAAGGCGTCTCGTCGAAAGGCGCCGAACGCGGCGTCGGTTTAGCGCTGGTTAAACAGCAGGTTGAAGCGCTTGGCGGCGTAATTTCCGTGGAGTCCGAGCCTGGGATCTTCACACAATTTTTTGTACAGTTACCCTGGGATGGAAAAAGGACCAGCCTATGATCAATGTATTAATTGTCGATGACGATGCGATGGTCGCGGAGTTAAATCGCCGCTATGTCGCGCAAATCTCCGGTTTTCATTGTTGTGGAACCGCTTCGACGCTGGAAAAAGCGAAAGAGTTTATCTTCAACAGTGAAAATCACATTGACCTAATCCTGCTGGATATCTATATGCAGCAGGAAAACGGATTGGATCTGCTGCCTGTCCTGCACAGCGCAGGCTGCAAAAGCGACGTTATTGTCATTTCTTCTGCCGCTGACGCCGCCACCATTAAAGATTCGCTTCACTACGGCGTGGTGGATTATCTGATCAAGCCTTTTCAGGCCACGCGCTTTGAAGAAGCGTTGACCGGCTGGCTACGTAAGAAAACGGCGATGGAAAAACGCCAGTATTACGAACAGTCTGAGCTTGACCTGCTCATTCACGGTAATTCATCCAGCGAGCAGGAGCCTCGTCGGCTGCCAAAAGGGCTGACCCAGCAAACGCTACGCACCTTATGCCAGTGGATTGATGCGCATCAGGAGCAGGAATTTTCTACCGACGAGTTGGCCAACGAAGTGAATATCTCGCGCGTCTCCTGCCGTAAATATCTTATCTGGCTGGTGAATTGCCATATCTTGTTTACCAGTATTCATTACGGCGTGACCGGCAGGCCGGTTTACCGCTACCGCGTTCAGCCGGAACATTACTCTTTACTGAAACAATATTGTCAGTAAGGATACCGCATAAAGCCGACGCGAAGCGTTATATCCTGGTAACATTTATTATAACAATGCCAATAAAAACGCTATCACATTAATAACAAACCTGGGAAATTGTGTCAGATCAAATATACTCACCCCAGGCCTGTTAACGTTATTTTCTATTATTACAGCGCTCTGCGCTGTTTTTAATTTCAAAACGCTAACAAAAGTTAATTAAGTATTATCCCATGCCGAGAGTGTGTATTTTTATTAAAAAAGGGATTTGTCCGGAATTTTCCTGACACTTAAATAAAATTATGTTTGTAGCAATGGAGCTTGTGCTACGCCTATGGACAATACGTATATTGGTGAGCAGATACGCGTCTCCACACACCATACTAATAATTTAAAAAAATGGCGTGACAATGATCACATAAGTCACATGCTGTTCGCTTTATCTCGTGATTTACCTGATGGCGAGACACAAAAATCAAATAATAAACGCCTGTTTTTAAAACAGACAAATCATAATTTACTGCTCTCGCTGACTCCACCTGCCCATCGCCAGAGGGTGCTTCCCTCTGAACATCACCATCGCAAGAAAATAATTACTTAAAGCAACTCTGTAAAAAGCTTAATCGTTAATCGTCGCCACTGGCGCATTGAATATTCGCCATTTCCTGATGCTCATTCACAAAAATCAGAAGATGGCTGTGATCCATTTATCAAAATTGACTGGGTTTATCGCGAGGATAAATAAAAATGTTATTTAGTATACAGCTTCTCATAATATTAATATGTCTGTTTTATGGTGCCCGAAAGGGCGGGATCGCGCTCGGGTTGTTGGGTGGTATCGGTCTGGTCATTCTGGTGTTTGTTTTCCATCTCCAGCCAAGCAAACCGCCCGTTGACGTAATGCTGGTCATTATCGCGGTAGTCGCCGCGTCGGCGACGTTGCAGGCGTCAGGCGGGCTGGATGTGATGCTGCAGATTGCCGAAAAGCTGCTGCGTCGCAACCCCAAATACGTCTCTATTGTGGCGCCGTTCGTCACCTGTACCCTGACGATTCTGTGTGGGACAGGCCACGTGGTCTACACCATTTTGCCGATTATCTATGACGTGGCGATCAAGAATAATATCCGTCCGGAACGTCCAATGGCGGCCAGTTCTATCGGCGCGCAAATGGGCATCATCGCCAGTCCGGTTTCCGTCGCCGTGGTTTCTCTGGTAGCGATGCTGGGCAACGTGACATTTGACGGAAAACATCTGGAGTTCCTCGATCTGCTGTCGATCACCATCCCGTCTACCCTGCTCGGTATCCTGGCAATCGGTATTTTTAGTTGGTTCCGCGGTAAAGATCTGGATAAAGACGAAGCGTTTCAGAAATTTATTTCCGTACCGGAAAACCGTCAGTACGTGTACGGCGATACCGCGACGCTGCTGGATAAAAAACTGCCGAAAAGCAACTGGCTGGCGATGTGGATCTTCCTGGCGGCGATTGCCGTGGTCGCTCTCCTGGGCGCGGACTCCGACTTACGTCCAACCTTCGGCGGCAAACCGTTGTCGATGGTGCTGGTCATTCAGATGTTTATGCTGCTGACCGGGGCGCTCATTATCATCCTGACCAAAACCAATCCTGCGTCTATCTCAAAAAACGAAGTTTTTCGTTCCGGTATGATTGCGATTGTCGCGGTATACGGGATCGCCTGGATGGCGGAAACCATGTTCGGCGCGCATATGTCGGAAATTCAGGGCGTGCTGGGCGAAATGGTCAAAGAGTATCCGTGGGCCTACGCCATCGTTCTGCTGCTGGTCTCCAAGTTTGTTAACTCCCAGGCAGCGGCGCTGGCGGCGATTGTTCCCGTCGCGCTGGCTATCGGTGTCGATCCGGCGTATATCGTGGCCTCTGCGCCGGCATGTTATGGCTACTATATCCTGCCGACCTACCCAAGCGATCTGGCGGCGATTCAGTTTGACCGTTCCGGCACAACCCGTATTGGCCGCTTCGTCATTAACCACAGCTTCATTCTGCCGGGTTTGATTGGCGTGAGCGTCTCCTGCGTCTTTGGCTGGATCTTTGCCGCAATGTACGGATTCCTGTAATGGCCGCGCGCGCCGCCCGGTTATGCGCGGCGCGCGACTTAGAGCCTGGCCCATGAGGTTCTTAATACATTTTCTTACTATTAGGCTGGAAGCACATGTCGAAAAAAGAGTTTATCTATCAGGCGCCTTTCCCGATGGGAGAGGACAAAACAGAGTATTATCTGCTCACCTCCGATTATGTCAGCGTCAGTGAATTCAACGGAGAATCTATCCTCAACGTTGAGCCGCAGGCGTTAACGTTGCTGGCTCAGCAGGCCTTCCATGATGCGTCTTTTATGCTCCGTCCTGAACACCAGCAGCAAGTCGCCGCCATTCTCCATGACCCCGAAGCCAGCGAAAACGACAAATATGTGGCGTTGCAATTCCTGAGAAACTCCGAAATCGCCGCCAAAGGCATTCTGCCGACCTGCCAGGATACCGGCACGGCGATTATCATGGGTAAAAAAGGCCAACGCGTCTGGACGGGCGGCGGCGATGAAGCCGCGCTCTCCAAAGGCGTGTTTAATACCTATATCGAAGATAACCTGCGCTACTCGCAGAACGCACCGCTGGATATGTACAAAGAGGTCAATACCGGCAGCAACCTGCCAGCGCAAATCGATCTCTATGCCGTCGATGGCGACGAGTACAAGTTCCTTTGCGTGGCGAAAGGCGGCGGTTCAGCAAACAAAACGTATCTCTATCAGGAGACCAAAGCGCTGCTCACCCCAGGCAAGCTGAAAAACTTCCTCGTTGAGAAAATGCGCACGCTGGGCACCGCAGCCTGTCCGCCATACCATATCGCCTTTGTCATTGGCGGCACCTCGGCGGAAAGCACGCTGAAAACCGTTAAGCTCGCCAGCACCCACTATTACGACGCGCTGCCGACGGAAGGTAACGAGCACGGCCAGGCATTCCGCGATCTCCGCCTGGAACAGGAACTGCTGGAAGAAGCGCAAAAACTTGGCCTCGGCGCCCAGTTCGGCGGGAAATATTTCGCCCACGATATTCGCGTAATTCGCCTGCCGCGTCACGGCGCTTCCTGTCCGGTGGGGATGGGCGTCTCCTGCTCGGCCGACCGTAACATCAAAGCGAAAATCAACCGCGAAGGCATCTGGATCGAAAAACTGGAACACAATCCGGGCCAGTATATTCCGCCAGCGCTGCGTCAGGCGGGCGAAGGCGACGCGGTGAAAGTCGATCTCAACCGTTCGATGAAAGAGATCCTCGCCCAGCTATCGCAGTACCCGGTCTCGACTCGCCTGTCGCTGACGGGCACCATTATCGTAGGTCGCGATATCGCCCACGCGAAGCTAAAAGAGCGTATTGAATCCGGCGAAGACCTGCCGCAGTATATTAAAGACCATCCCATCTATTACGCAGGTCCGGCAAAAACCCCGGCAGGTTATCCATCTGGTTCATTAGGCCCCACCACCGCAGGCCGAATGGACTCTTATGTCGATCTACTGCAATCCCACGGCGGCAGTATGATCATGCTGGCGAAAGGCAACCGTAGTCAGCAGGTCACGGATGCCTGTAAAAAACATGGCGGCTTTTATTTGGGCAGTATCGGCGGCCCGGCGGCGGTACTGGCACAGCAGAGCATTAAGCATCTGGAGTGCGTCGAGTATCCGGAACTCGGCATGGAAGCTATCTGGAAAATTGAAGTAGAAGATTTCCCGGCCTTTATCCTGGTGGATGACAAAGGCAACGATTTCTTCCAGCAGATTGTCAGCAAACAGTGCGCTAACTGCGCGAAATAACCTGGCAGGCCCGGCGTTCTCCCGGGCCGCGTTATCGGTTAATTGCCGGATGGCGCTACGCTTATCCGGCTTATCCGGCCTGCACGCACGAGAGAACATGCTCACGCTTTTACATCGCTGGTCGCTACCACAGAAATCGCCGGGCTATCCGGCTGTTCGACGAATGGCGGCGTTTTCCGGTATTTATCCAGCAGGTGGATCTGAATCTTGCGCAGCATATCGCCGTTCAAACGGTAGTAGCGGAAGTAGAGAACCAACGTCATCATGAAAAACAGTACCGGCAGGACAATCATAATAAACTGCATCCCCTGCAGGGTTTGCGCAGACTGCGCCACGTTCGGCGTGTAGCCAATCAGCCCCAGCACCAAAGCGATAAAGAACGCCGCAAACGCCGAGCCGCCCTTCACGACCATCGTCTGTACGGAATAAGCGATACTCTCGCAGCGAATATTGAGCTTAAATTCCCCATAATCGACCGTATCCGCCACCATGATCACCTGAAGCACCCAAAAGAGCGCGGTCCCGATATTCAGGAAAATACCCGCCGCCACGATTAAAGCGGCATTATGGACATCCGCCAACGCCATCGCGAAGAGCCCTGCGCAACTCAGAACGGGCATCACGGAGGCGCCCGCCCACAATATCCGCCGCGATAACATTTTCACCAGCCGGGGGAAGACAATCAGCGTCAGCAGATTCGCCGCGCCGGCGTAAGAAAGGTAATAGGGAAAAAGATCGGCATCGCCAATCACATAGGTGAAGTAGTAGATCGCAAAGCCATTGATAATATTGGAGGCAATGTTATACGCCAGCGCCATTCCCAACAGGCAAGAGAGCTGATCGTTTTTGTATATCAATCCAACGATCGTTTTTAACGTCAGATGTGGGCGGCCCGCCGTTACACCGTTGTCGGAGGAGTACACCTCATGTACGTTGCGTAATGTCACGATAGTCGAGGCGATAAAAAACGCAATCAGTACCAGCGTAAACATCTGAAAGCCGAACCCACGATCCGCTCCACCAACGTAGTTCACAAACGGCAGCGTTATACCGGCAGTGACGAAGCCAGCCAGACTGGCGAAGAAACGCGGGAACGGCACCAGTTGTTCGCGTTCTCGCTTATCAAGCGTAATGGTCGGCACCAGCGACCAAAATGGGATATCCATAATGGTATACGTCATGCCCCACAGGATGTAGGTTACGCAGACAAATACAACCTGCGCGGTTCCCTCAAAAAGATGGGCGCTGAACAGCAGGAAAAGCACCAGCGAATTGGTTAAGGTGCCGATCAATATCCACGGCTTAAATTTCCCCCACCGCGAACGCGTGGCGTTGACAATCCAGCCCATGATGGGATCGTTTATCGCATCCCAGATTCGCGCGACCAGAAAGAGGGTGCCGACGAGGCCGACCGAAAGTCCCACCACATCGGTGTAGTAATACATCAGGTACATATACACAATGCCGATGGCGAAATCCTTACCAAACGCACCGAACCCGTAACTCAGCTTTGTTGTCAGAGAGATGCTCATAGGGTACCGGGTCGCTGTTACCAGCGCCCGCCTTCTGTTAGTAGAGGTTAAACGCCGGATCTGCCGTCCAGCGCGGCTGGAGATTAACGGCGTAACCAGGCCGGAAGCCAGTCGCCATGCGCGGCGATCAGATCGTCAACCAACGCATAGATTTCTTCGATACCCAGCACCGCTGCGGTATGAGGGTCCATCATCGCCGCGTGATACACGCGATCGCGGTTTTCCGTGAGGATGGCTTCGGTCAACAGCGTTTGCACGTTGATGTTGGTCTGCATCATCGCCGCCAGATGGGAAGGGATCGTCCCCACCTTCGTCGGTTGAATGCCGTTGGCATCCACCAGACAAGCCACTTCCACGCAGCTTCCCTGCGGCAGGTTATCAATCAGCCCCTCGTTACGCACATTGCCGTAAATCACGCTCGGCTCGCCGGTCCACAGAGCGTTCATAATGGTGCTGGCGTACTCGCGGGACGGTTTGATGTCGATACGCTCGGCGGTTTTATACTCCTCCAGCTCTTTATGCCAGTTCGCCAGTTGTTCTACGCAGCGTTTCGGATATTCATCCAGCGGCACCTTGTAGCGCGCAATCAGATCCTCGCGTCCCGGTTTAATAAACCACGGCGTGTACTCGGCAAAATGCTCTGATGACTCAGTGACGAAGTAGCCCAACTTTTTGAACATCTCATAGCGCACGATGTTCTGGCAGCGTTCATTGCCGTGAATATTGGGCTTCGGCGCCTGTCCGGCGTCATAGGCCGCCAGCAATTCAGGATAGAGATTGACATAAGTCCCGTCAGCCGTTTTGCGCTCCAGTTCGAGGTAAAACGCCATGTGGTTAATGCCGGCGCAGCGGTAGCGCAGCGAGGTGGGATCGATATTCAGGTCGCGCGCCAGTTCTTCCGCCGTTCCCTGTACCGAATGGCACAGGCCGACCTGTTTGATATGCGGATAACGGGCATACATCGCCCAGGTATTCATCGCCATCGGGTTGACGTAATTGAGCATGGTGGCCTTCGGACAGACTTCCGTCATGTCTTCGCAAATCCGCCACAGATGCGGGATGGTCCGCAGCGCGCGCATGATGCCGCCCGGCCCCAGCGTATCGGCGATCGTCTGTTCCAGGCCATGACGCTTACAAACCTCAAAATCGGTCACGGTGCAGGGTTCATAGCCGCCAATCTGAAAGGCGACCACCACGAAATCCGCATCCTGTAGCGCCGCTTTCTGGTTGGTATGGCAGGTAATCCGGCCAGAAGCGCCCGCTGAGTCCATCAGTTTCCGTACCACAATGTGCGACTCTTCCAGCCGGGTTTCGTCAATATCCATCAGGGCGACATGCGCTGACTTTAGCGCCTCGCGGTGAAACACATCGCCGAGGATATTTTTGACGAAAATCGTAGAACCTGCGCCGATAAAGGTAATTTTGGGTGCCGTCATCATGACTCTCCAGAACAGTAGTGAACACCTTCATGGTGGCACGCGTTCCCGGTGAAAACCTCCGTCTTCCCCGATGAGCATTCCCGAAAACTCAGATCGTATGCTGGCGCGCGGGAGATCTGAGTTTTTGGGACAAAATGGCGTAAAAAGCAGAGTATTCGGCCTGATAGTCAGGCTACGCTCTACAATATCGACGGATTCTGTGTCCGGATTCCCGGTTTCCTCCCGGCTAAAGGGGCATAATTCTGATAATTCAGGAAATGGAGTGACGATGAGTACGCAAGCAATATCCCTCCTCCCGCCCGACCCGCACATGTGCAACGGCGATGAAAAGCAAACCCGTAGCCCGCTGTCGCTCTATTCCGAATATCAACGACTGGACGTTGAACTGAGGCCGCCGCACAGAATGGCCAGCAGTCACTGGCATGGGCAAGTAGAAGTGAATGTTCCGTTTGACGGCGATGTGGAGTATTTAATCAACAATGAAGTCGTGCAGATAAAGCAGGGGCATATCACCCTGTTTTGGGCCTGTACGCCACACCAGCTTACCCGCCCCGGCAACTGCCGCCAGATGGCGATTTTCAGTTTGCCGATGCACCTGTTTCTCTCCTGGCCGCTGGATCGCGATCTTATCAACCACGTCACGCACGGGATGGTGGTTAAATCACTGGCGACCCAGCAGCTTAGCACCTTTGAAGTGTTGCGCTGGCAGCAGGAAACAAGCAGCCCGAATGAGCAAATTCGCCAGTTGGCGATCGATGAAATCGGCCTGATGCTTAAACGCTTTAGCCTTTCCGGCTGGCAACCCATTTTGCTCAATAAAACATCACGCACCCACAAGAATAGCGTCTCACGCCATGCGCAGTTTTACGTAAGCCAGATGCTGGGATTTATTGCCGATAACTACGATCAGGCGCTCACCATTAACGACGTCGCGGAGCATGTCAAACTCAATGCTAATTACGCGATGGGAATATTCCAGCGGGTTATGCAATTGACGATGAAGCAGTACATCACGGCGATGCGCATCAATCACGTACGTGCCTTATTGAGCGATACTGACAAAACGATCCTCGATGTCGCTCTGACTGCCGGGTTCCGATCCAGCAGCCGTTTTTACAGTACTTTTAGCAAATTTGTCGGTATGTCGCCGCAACAATACCGCAAGCTAAGTCAGCAACGACGCCAGACGATGCCCGGCTAAAGCCGGATACCACTATCAGCCAAAAAAATAATTCACCTGTCGATAAACGGCAGGTGAAATCGCTCGATATCAATAATTAACCCATTGTTTATTAAACAATAATATCAATAACCGACCATTATTCCATCACTTTACACCCCCTATTTGACGGGGTAATACTTGCCCACGTCACATTCATACGGCGGGTCGGCAAGGCGTAAATTGCACGGCCTCCACAACCGGGTAAAAGATGATGAAAGTATTAATTGTTGAAAGTGAGTTTCTGCATCAGGACACCTGGGTTGGCAACGCGGTTGAGCGTCTGGCAGATGCCTTGAGCCAACAAAATGTTACCGTCATTAAATCGACATCCTTCGATGACGGCTATGCCATCTTGTCCGCGAACGAAGCCATTGACTGTCTGATGTTTAGCTACCAAATGGAACAACCGGATGAGCACCTGAGCGTCAGGCAATTGATCGGTAAGCTTCACGAGCGTCAGCAAAACGTGCCCGTTTTCCTGTTAGGCGACAGGGAAAAAGCGACGGCATCGCTGGACCGCGACCTGCTGGAGCTTGTCGATGAATTCGCCTGGATTCTGGAAGACACCGCTGACTTTATCGCCGGACGCGCCGTTGCCGCCATGACCCGGTATCGCCAGCAACTGTTACCGCCGCTGTTTAACGCGTTGATGAAATACAGCGACATTCATGAATATTCATGGGCGGCGCCGGGACACCAGGGCGGCGTCGGTTTCACTAAAACGCCTGCCGGTCGCTTTTATCACGATTATTATGGCGAAAACCTGTTCCGCAGCGATATGGGGATTGAGCGTACCACGCTCGGTTCACTCCTCGACCATACCGGCGCGTTTGGCGAAAGCGAGAAAAACGCCGCCCGCGTATTCGGTGCTGACCGCTCCTGGTCCGTGGTTGTCGGGACCTCCGGTTCTAACCGTACTATTATGCAGGCCTGTATGACGGATAATGATGTCGTTGTACTGGATCGTAACTGCCATAAATCCATCGAGCAGGGGCTGATCCTCACTGGGGCCAAACCGGTATATATGGTGCCAAGCCGTAACCGTTACGGCATTATCGGGCCAATCTACCCGCAGGAAATGCAGCCTGAAACCTTGCAGAAAAAAATCAGCGCCAGCCCACTGACCAAAACTAAAGCCGGACAGAAACCGTCTTACAGCGTAGTGACCAACTGTACCTATGACGGCGTATGCTATAACGCCAAAGAGGCGCAGGATCTGCTGGCAAAAACCAGCGATCGCATTCACTTCGACGAAGCATGGTACGGCTATGCGCGCTTCAACCCGATTTATTGCGATCACTACGCGATGCGCGGCGAGCCAGGCGACCATAACGGTCCGACCGTGTTTGCCACCCACTCCACGCACAAACTACTGAATGCGCTTTCACAAGCTTCCTACATTCACGTCCGTGAAGGCCGTGGCGCGGTGAATTTCTCCCGCTTCAACCAGGCATATATGATGCATGCCACCACCTCTCCGTTATATGCCATCTGCGCATCCAACGATGTGGCGGTATCGATGATGGACGGTAACAGCGGCCTGTCCCTGACTCAAGAGGTGATTGACGAAGCGGTTGATTTCCGTCAGGCGATGGCGCGTCTTTATAAAGAGTTTACCGATGAAGGCGACTGGTTCTTTAAACCGTGGAATAAAGACGTCGTCACCGATCCACAAACCGGTAAAACATATGACTTCGCCGACGCGCCGGCAAAACTGCTAGCCACCGACCAGAACTGCTGGGTCATGCGCCCCGGGGAAACCTGGCACGGCTTTAAAGACCTGCCGGATAACTGGAGTATGCTGGACCCGATTAAAGTCAGTATCCTGGCGCCGGGTATGGGCGACGATGGCGAACTGGAAGCATCCGGCGTACCCGCTGCGCTGGTCACAGCATGGCTTGGCCGCCACGGTATCGTGCCGACCCGCACCACCGACTTTCAGATTATGTTCCTGTTCTCTATGGGGGTAACTCGCGGGAAATGGGGAACGCTGATCAACACGCTGTGCTCCTTCAAACATCATTACGACGCTAATACGCCGCTGGCGCAGGTGATGCCGGAACTGGTGCAGGATTATCCTGACACTTACGCGAACATGGGTATTCATGACCTGGGCGATAAAATGTTTGCCTGGCTACGTAAAAATAACCCGGGCGCCCGTCTCAACGCCGCCTATTCCACCCTGCCGGTTGCGGAGATTACCCCGCGCGACGCCTACAACGCGATTGTGAACAACAATATTGAAATGGTGGCGATTGAAAATCTACCGGGTCGCATTGCGGCGAACTCCGTTATTCCTTACCCGCCAGGCATCCCGATGCTGCTCTCCGGCGAAAACTTTGGCGATGAAAACAGTCCGCAGGTGGGTTACTTACGCTCACTGCAATCTTGGGATCATCACTTCCCTGGCTTTGAGCATGAAACCGAAGGCACGGAAATTATTGATGGCGTATATCACGTTATGTGCGTGAAAGCCTAATCACAAAGAGTCTTTTTTTTGAGGATGGCATGTATTCCCTGAGTATTGCTGCAAAACAATAATACTGTCATACCTTTTTGCGCGGGCCCCATCCCGCGCTTTTTTTATACAAAAATGACAAGTTTCCACTCGCGTACAACTTTTTGTACACCCTAATTCATCGTACAAATATTGTAATATTATTCAGGAAAGTTATTTTAGTGCAGTTTCAATTCATCACACAATTGACTCAGTCCCCGTTATCTCTCCCGTTTGGCGAGATCCGGTCTTTTATGTTCATATTCCAGGAGTTCGGGTATGAGGATTTGCAGCAACGAACCTTGCATAGTGTTATTAACCGAAAAAGATACATGGTTACGAGTAAATGGTAAGGAGCCAATCAGCTTAAAAGCGAATCATATGGCCATTCTGGCTTGTGAAAATAACGTTATTGACATTTCATCATTAAATAGCGTGCTAGTAATACAAGTGAGTCGCAATAATATTAAAGACTATTTACAATTCCTGAATAAAGATCTCTCACACCTTCCCGTCTGGCAACGCAACGCCGATCCCTTATTGACCGCCAACTGTCTGACGCCGGATATCTTCAGGGTCGCCGCCCGCTACAGCGCGATGGAAGCACCGGATGAAATTGTTAGTGAACGTACCCGTGCGCTCCTTTTCACCGTTTTATCCCGCTTTCTTGACCACAAAAAATTTATTTCTTTGTTAATGCACATGCTGCGCAGCCGCATCAGTGACAGCGTTTACCACATCATTCAGAGCGATATTCATAAAGACTGGAATCTGAGCGCCGTTGCCAGTTGCCTGTGCCTGAGTCCAAGCTTGTTAAAGAAAAAGCTCAAAAACGAGAATACCAGTTATAGCCAAATAATCACGACCTGCCGAATGCGTTATGCCGTAAACCAATTATTAATGGACGGAAAGAATATCTCTCAAGTCTCACAGCTGTGTGGGTATAACAGCACATCGTACTTTATTTCCGTGTTTAAAGAGTTTTATGGTATGACCCCCCTGCATTATGTTAGCCAACATCGGGAACGATCGGCTGCCTAATTTTTCTACACTCAACGATAAGACACGATAATAGCAGCATTGGCGATAACCCGTCTCCGACATAATTCAGCGGCATTCTGAGGGGGTATGATACGACGTAATTTATCGTAACGAAGTCACCTTTTCAGGAGTCCAAATTATGTCTTCGGATGCTGATGCTCACAAAGTGGGCCTAATCCCCGTCACCTTAATGGTATCGGGGAATATTATGGGTTCAGGGGTATTCTTACTCCCTGCTAACCTGGCGGCCACTGGCGGGATTGCAATCTACGGATGGCTGGTCACTATCATCGGCGCCCTGGCGCTGTCGATGGTTTATGCCAAAATGTCGTCCTTAGATCCCAGTCCCGGCGGTTCCTATGCCTACGCACGCCGCTGCTTCGGGCCGTTTTTGGGCTATCAAACGAACGTGCTGTACTGGCTGGCATGCTGGATCGGTAATATCGCGATGGTCGTTATCGGCGTCGGCTATCTGAGCTATTTCTTCCCAATTCTGAAAGATCCACTGGTATTAACGCTTACCTGCGTCGCGGTGCTGTGGATTTTTGTGCTGCTGAACATCGTCGGGCCGAAAATGATTACCCGCGTACAGGCCGTCGCCACCGTACTGGCGCTGGTGCCTATCGTAGGGATTGCGGTCTTCGGCTGGTTCTGGTTTAAAGGCGAAACCTATATGGCGGCCTGGAACGTGAGCGGCATGAATACCTTCGGCGCGATTCAAAGCACGTTGAACGTCACGCTATGGTCATTCATCGGGGTAGAAAGCGCCTCCGTTGCGGCCGGTGTGGTCAAAAACCCGAAACGCAACGTGCCTATCGCCACCATCGGCGGGGTACTGATCGCCGCCGTCTGCTATGTGCTCTCCACAACGGCGATTATGGGGATGATCCCCAACGCGGCGCTGCGCGTGTCGGCATCGCCTTTCGGTGACGCGGCGCGTATGGCGCTGGGCGATACCGCAGGGGCTATTGTTTCCTTCTGTGCGGCAGCAGGCTGCCTGGGCTCTCTCGGCGGCTGGACGCTGCTTGCCGGTCAAACCGCAAAAGCGGCGGCGGACGATGGTCTCTTCCCGCCAATCTTCGCGCGGGTTAATAAAGCCGGTACGCCAGTGGCTGGGTTGCTTATCGTCGGCGTGCTGATGACTATCTTCCAGTTCAGCAGTATGTCGCCGAACGCCGCGAAAGAGTTTGGTCTGGTCTCCTCCGTGTCGGTTATCTTCACCCTGGTGCCTTATCTTTACACCTGTGCCGCGCTGTTGCTATTGGGCCACGGTCACTTTGGTAAAGCGCGCCCGCTGTATCTGCTGATTACCTTCGTCGCGTTTGTGTATTGCATCTGGGCGGTCATCGGTTCCGGCGCCAAAGAAGTGATGTGGTCGTTCGTCACGTTGATGGTGATCACCGCGCTGTATGCGTTGAACTACAACCGCATTCACAAAAACCCGTATCCGCTGGATGCGCCGGTTAAACAGGATTGACCACGTGTAGTTAATGTTATCGCAACAGGCCGGATAGCGCAGGTTATCCGGCCGCCACCAACATTAAGTTCTTAAGGTTCACTTAATTTTACTTTGTCACGATTAGCGTCACCGAATCGATGGACGCATCAACATGTTAAAGCGCTTTCTTAAAAGACCTGTTCTTGGGCAAATCGCCTAGCTTCTGCTTTTTTCCTTTTATATTGCCGTCTGCCTGAACATTGCGTTCTACAAGCAGGTACTACAAGACCTACCGTTAAACTCGCTGCGCAATGTGCTGGTGTTTATTTCCATGCCGGTCGTCGCGTTTAGCGTGGTCAATAGTGTGCTGACGCTGGCCTCATTTATTTGGCTAAACCGACTGCTGGCCTGCGTTTTTATTCTGGTCGGCGCTGCCGCGCAGTATTTTATTTTGACTTACGGCATCATCATCGATCGCTCCATGATCGCCAATATGATGGATACCACGCCCGCGGAAACCTTTGCGCTGATGACGCCGCAAATGGTGCTGACGCTGGGATTAAGCGGCGTTCTGGCAGCCGTGATTGCCTTCTGGGTCAAAATCCGTCCGGCGACGCCGCGCTTACGTAGCGGGCTTTACCGCCTGGCCAGCGTCCTGATCTCTATTTTATTAGTTATTCTGGTCGCCGCCTTTTTCTATAAAGATTACGCCTCGTTATTTCGAAATAATAAACAGTTGATCAAAGCGTTAAGCCCATCGAACAGTATTGTCGCCAGTTGGTCATGGTATTCGCATCAACGGCTGGCGAATTTGCCGCTGGTACGCATTGGCGAGGATGCCCATCGCAATCCATTAATGCTGAAAGGCGATCGCAAAAACCTGACGATTCTCATCGTTGGCGAAACCTCGCGCGGCGATGATTTCTCTCTTGGCGGCTATCCGCGCGACACCAATCCGCGGCTGGCGAAAGACGATGTGATCTATTTCCCGCATACCACCTCTTGCGGTACGGCGACCGCGATCTCCGTTCCCTGCATGTTTTCTGATATGCCGCGCAAACATTATGACGAAGAGCTGGCGCATCACCAGGAAGGGCTACTGGATATTATCCAGCGCGCGGGGATTAACGTACTGTGGAATGATAATGACGGCGGCTGTAAAGGCGCATGCGATCGCGTTCCGCATCAAAATGTCACCGAGCTAAACCTGCCCGGACAATGTATCGACGGCGAGTGCTACGATGAAGTGTTATTTCACGGTCTGGAAGACTATATCGACCATTTGAAAGGCGATGGCGTTATTGTATTACATACCATCGGCAGCCACGGCCCAACCTATTACAACCGTTATCCACCGCAGTTTAAAAAATTTACCCCAACCTGTGACACTAACGAAATTCAGAACTGTTCCCAACAGCAGTTGATCAACACCTATGATAATACCGTGCTGTACGTGGACTATATTGTAGATAAAGCCATTAACCTGCTGAAATCTCATCAGGATAAATTCACCACCAGCCTGGTCTATCTTTCCGATCACGGCGAATCATTGGGTGAAAATGGCGTTTATTTACACGGTTTGCCGTATTCCATTGCGCCGGATACGCAAAAACATGTCCCGATGCTCATTTGGCTTTCTAAAGATTATCAACACCGTTATCAGGTGGATCAGGCCTGCCTGCAAAAACGGGCGAGCACGCTGGATTATTCACAGGACAATCTTTTCTCAACCATGCTGGGATTAACCGGCGTACAAACGACGTATTACCAGGCCGCAGATGATATTCTGCAACCGTGCAGGAGACTAAGCGAATGAAGATACTGATTGTTGAAGACGACACGCTATTATTACAGGGGTTAATACTCGCCGCGCAAACCGAAGGCTATGCGTGTGATGGCGTTTCGACAGCGCGTGCCGCCGAGCATAGTCTGGAGTCTGGTCATTACAGTCTGATGGTGCTGGATTTAGGGCTGCCCGATGAGGATGGTCTGCATTTCCTGACGCGAATCCGACAGAAAAAATATACCCTGCCGGTACTCATTCTGACCGCCCGCGATACGCTCAATGACCGCATTACCGGGCTGGATGTCGGCGCAGATGATTATCTGGTTAAACCCTTCGCCCTGGAGGAGTTGCACGCCCGCATCCGCGCGCTGCTGCGCCGCCATAATAACCAGGGTGAAAGTGAACTGACGGTTGGCAATCTGACGCTCAATATAGGCCGCCATCAGGCATGGAGGGATGGACAGGAACTGACCCTGACGCCTAAGGAGTACGCGTTGCTCTCACGGTTGATGCTCAAGGCAGGCAGTCCGGTGCACCGGGAAATTCTTTATAACGATATCTACAACTGGGATAACGAACCCTCGACCAACACTCTGGAAGTGCATATACATAATTTGCGCGACAAAGTCGGCAAGTCGCGCATTCGCACGGTTCGCGGGTTTGGCTACATGCTGGTTGCCACTGAGGAAAGCTAAGTGAGCCTGATGCGTTTTCAGCGAAGAGCGATGCCCCTTCGCCAGCGTTTAATGCTGACAATTGGTCTTATTCTGCTGGTGTTCCAGTTAATCAGTACCTTCTGGTTATGGCATGAAAGCACTGAGCAAATCCAATTGTTCGAGCAGGCGCTGCGGGATAATCGCAATAACGATCGCCATATCATGCACGAAATTCGCGAGGCGGTCGCCAGCCTGATCGTCCCCGGCGTATTTATGGTTAGCCTGACGCTGCTAATTTGTTACCAGGCGGTACGGCGTATTACCCGTCCGCTCGCCGAACTGCAAAAAGAGCTGGAAGCGCGGACGGCGGATAATCTGGCGCCGATCGCCATTCACAGCTCCACGCTTGAGATTGAGTCCGTCGTCTCGGCGATCAATCAACTGGTTACGCGTTTGACCACCACGCTCGACAATGAACGCCTTTTTACCGCCGATGTGGCCCATGAGCTACGCACGCCGCTGTCGGGGGTGCGTTTGCATCTGGAATTATTGTCAAAAACCCACAATGTTGATGTCGCGCCGCTTATCGCCCGTCTTGACCAGATGATGGATAGCGTCTCCCAGCTTCTGCAACTGGCGCGCGTGGGCCAGTCATTCTCTTCCGGGAATTATCAGGAAGTAAAACTGCTGGAAGATGTGATCCTCCCCTCCTACGATGAGCTGAACACCATGCTGGAAACGCGCCAGCAAACTCTGTTGCTGCCGGAAAGCGCGGCGGACGTGGTGGTGCGCGGTGACGCGACATTACTGCGTATGCTGTTGCGAAATCTGGTGGAAAACGCGCATCGCTATAGCCCTGAAGGAACCCATATCACTATCCACATTAGCGCCGACCCCGACGCTATTATGGCGGTCGAAGACGAGGGGCCGGGTATTGATGAAAGCAAATGCGGGAAGCTAAGCGAAGCGTTCGTGCGGATGGACAGCCGTTATGGCGGAATTGGCCTGGGGCTGAGTATCGTCAGCCGCATCACCCAACTACATCAGGGACAGTTTTTCCTGCAAAACCGTACGGAAAGAACAGGCACCCGTGCCTGGGTGCTGTTGAAAAAGGCATAACAGGCGTTTAATACGTCGTGACCCACACATAGATAAAACTGCTGACAATCAGCACACTACACAGGGTCGTCAAACTTTTATAAATATAGCTTTTCATGACGCTCTCCTCCAAAGGTATGGAGGAGAGTATGCCCGCGAGAGATTAAGCGAACCTTAAGCGCGAAATTTATTCATCGATACGCGGATGTTGCTGTACCAGACGCGAACGTTTGACCTGCAGCTCCGCAATTTCCTGATCGATGTCGTCGATTTTCTGCTCAATATTATCGTAATGCTCGCCCAGAATTTCCTTCGCTTCCTGGATGTCCGACGCCGCTGGCGTTGCGCCTTTTAACGGACGATTGGCCGTTTCTTTCATGGAAATACCGGTAATCAAGCCTATCACCGCGATGACCATCAAATAATACGCCAGCATCATCAGATCCTGCGAGCTTTCCACCAGCCAGGCCGCCAGCGTTGGCGTCAGACCGGCAATCAATACAGAGATATTAAAAGCCGCCGCCAGCGCGCTGTAACGAATATGCGTCGGAAACATCGCCGGCAATGTCGAGGCCATCACCCCGGTAAAGCAGTTCAGAATCACCGCCAGCATCAACAAACCGGCAAAAATCAGGCCAATAACGTTACTGTTAATCAGGATGAAGGCCGGGATCGCCAGCGCGAACAGCGCAATGCTGCCCATAATCACAAACGGACGACGACCGAAACGATCGCTCAGCAGCCCCATCACCGGCTGCACAAACAGCATCCCGATCATAATGGCGATGATAATCAACACGCCGTGATCTTCAGAATAGTGCAGGTTATGCGACAGGTAGCTCGGCATGTAGGTGAGCAGCATGTAGTAGGTCACGTTGGTGGCAATCACCAGACCGATACATGACAACAGGCTACGCCAGTGTTTGGTGGCAATCTCTTTAAAGGAGACTTTCGGCCCATCCTGCAACCCTTCGCGGTCGCCCTGCTCCAGTTTATCCACGTGCTGCTGAAACGCTGGCGTCTCTTCCAGCGCATGGCGTAAGTAGAGACCAATAATTCCCAATGGCAGGGCGATAAAGAACGGAATACGCCAGCCCCACTCCAGGAAATTCTCCTCGCCGACAATCGTCGAGATTAAGACCACCACGCCCGCGCCCAGCACGAACCCGGCGATGGAACCAAAATCCAGCCAGCTTCCCATAAATCCGCGTTTACGATCCGGCGAATATTCCGCGACAAAGATCGACGCGCCGGTATATTCCCCGCCAACCGAGAAGCCCTGCGCCATTTTACACAGCAACAACAGTATTGGCGCCCAGATACCGATCGTCGCGTAAGAGGGGATTAACCCGATACAGAAGGTACTGATCGACATAATCACAATCGTGATCGCCAGGATCTTCTGGCGCCCGTATTTATCGCCGAGCATACCAAAGAATAACCCGCCGAGCGGACGAATCAGGAAGGGAACGGAAAACGTGGCCAGCGCGGCAATCATCTGGACGCTGGGATCGGCGCCGGGGAAAAAGACTTTACCCAACGCGTAGGCAACAAATCCATAAACACCAAAATCAAACCACTCCATCGCGTTGCCCAGCGAGGCGGCGGTAATCGCTTTGCGAAGTTTACCATCATCAATGATGGTCACATCGCCCAGTGTAATCGGTTTTATTTTTTTCCTTTTCAGCATAGCTGTCCTCATAGGCTAAGCCCTGTAGCGCTATATACGGCGGGCACTGGCATACCGCGCCAGCGTCGCCGTCGAGCGGAGGGAGGGGCGCGAACGCTATCCCTCATACAAGCGTAGCAGGTTTACTTACACTGTCCGGTTACGGACTGTACAACCGAACCTGTTGACGCCTGAATGGGCAGTTAATGACCTTTTTACCCTAACAGGGTTTAAATATGTGATCAACTTCACACATATATGTCAATTCGGTCAAAAGGTGTAAATAAGGACGCCCTAATGCGCTGTGGTGACAGTAAAAAAGCGGTTATTCGAGTGTAAACCATTGCTGACTGGCGTGGCGCAGACCCTTTTATAAAAGCGGCAATAGTCCCGACAACGCTAAGGATTTTGTGTATAATTGCGGCCTTTTTCGGCGATCTGCCATTTTTGGGCGCGTTTGCCCCCGCTGACTTTTTGAGGATACCAACATGTCATTACCCCACTGCCCGCAATGTAACTCCGAATATACCTACGAAGATAACGGCATGTTCATCTGCCCGGAATGCGCTCACGAATGGAACGATGCGGAACCCGCTCAGGAGAGCGATGAGCTGATTGTCAAAGACGCCAACGGCAACCTGCTGGCGGACGGCGATAGCGTCACCATCGTGAAAGATCTGAAAGTAAAAGGCAGCTCTTCCATGCTGAAAATCGGCACCAAAGTGAAGAACATTCGTCTGGTTGAAGGCGACCATAACATCGACTGCAAAATCGATGGTTTTGGCCCGATGAAACTGAAATCCGAGTTCGTGAAAAAGAACTGATTTACCGTGTCATTGCCCGGTAGCGCCTCGCTTACCGGGCCTGAGCGGCCCTGCCACCGACAATATTGTGCCAATTTCGAACTACACTTAACGAGCATCTCTTACCTGAGGTAACCATCATGCCGTTAAGTCCCTATCTCTCTTTTGCCGGCAACTGTGCCGACGCCATCGCGTATTATCAACAAACGTTAGGCGCAGAACTGCTTTATAAACTCAGCTTCGGTGAAATGCCCCCCTCGGCGGCGGATAACGAAGAGGGCTGCCCGTCAGGAATGCGCTTTCCCGATACTGCTATCGCCCACGCCAACATGCGCATTGCCGGCAGCGATATCATGATGAGTGATGCCAGCCCGTCGGGAACGGCGCATTATTCCGGCTTTACGCTGGTGCTTGATACCCAGGATGTAGCAGAAGGGAAGCGCTGGTTTGATAACCTTGCCGCACAAGGGCAAATCGAAATGGACTGGCAGGAGACCTTCTGGGCGCAGGGTTTCGGCAAGGTCAGCGATCGTTTCGGGGTGCCGTGGATGATTAACGTGGTTAAACATCAGCCTGCCACCTAACTCCCCGGGAGGCTCGCCCTCCCCCTTGCCATCAGAGTGATCTTTGGCTGCACGTTATCCGCCGTTTAGCTGCCATAGAATAAATAATGACGGTAGTTTGCTACAGTCTGGCGAAAGATGGTTGATCCTGATGAAGCGTCAGGAGGACATTATGCCAGTCTGTGAATTACGCCACGCGACAACAGAGGATACCGATTCTGTTTACGCGCTTATCTGTGAGTTACTTAAAAAGGAGCTTGATTATCAGGCTTTCAGGGATGGGTTCGCCGCTAATTTACTGGACCCCAACCTTCATTATCGTTTAGCGCTACGCAACGGAGAGGTAGTCGGCATGATCAGCCTGCATATGCAGTTTCATCTCCATCATGCCAACTGGATTGGCGAAATTCAGGAGCTGGTGGTATTACCGCCGATGCGGGGACAAAAAATTGGCAGTCAGCTTCTGGCCTGGGCAGAAGAAGAAGCACGTCAGGCTGGTGCCGAGCTAACGGAGCTTTCCACAAATATTAAACGCCGCGATGCACACCGTTTTTATCTTCGCGAAGGTTACAAGCAAAGTCATTTTCGGTTTACCAAAGCATTGTGATCGGGCAGCCGTCATCAGGAGATAAGGCATAACGTAATCAGCCGTCACCGGGTGAAGTAGCGGAGCCATCTCAATTCTACTGTCGGCAAGCCTGGATAAAGGTTAAACGGGCTGACTCGCTTCTTTAGCAAAAATGGCCCTTTTAAGTTGTAGAAATGTAAATTTATTGTCAACGAACTACACTTTTCTCTTTGGCATCACCGGGAGGGTTGCCTGAAAATCCCGGGATGAGGTTTTCTTAGAAGGACAGTGACGTTATGTTCGCAGCAATCATTATCGGTATTTTTATTATCAGCGTCATTTATGCGCATTCACGCGGTGTGGAAAAACAAAAACTTTCCCGTCAACTCTTTGACCACTCGACGTTTATGGCGCCGATCAATATGTTCATGACTCGCTTCTCAACGTTACCGGCAAAGCAGCCGTACTTTGATACCACGGCATTTCCAGAGCTGCAGAAGCTGACGGAAAACTGGCAGGTGATTCGTGAAGAGGCGCTACGGCTTCAGCATCACATAAAAGCCGCGCAGGCCAATAACGACGCCGGATTCAACACCTTTTTCAAGCGCGGCTGGAAACGGTTTTACCTTAAATGGTATTCCGATGCCCACCCGTCGGCGGAAACGTTATGCCCGATAACGACAAAGCTGGTCAACAGCATCCCCTCTATCAAAGCGGCGATGTTCGCCGAGTTGCCTCCCGGAGCCTATCTGGGAAAACATCGCGACCCCTATGCCGGTTCAGTACGTTACCATCTTGGATTAAGCACACCGAATGACGACCGCTGTTTTATTGAAGTTGATCGACAGCGCCATAGCTGGCGCGACGGCGAAGCCGTCATCTTCGACGAAACCTACGTTCATTGGGCGGAAAATAAAACTGAGCAGACGCGTATTATCCTCTTTTGCGATATTGAGCGTCCAATGAAATGGCGCTGGGCGCAGAGCGTAAACCACTGGGTCGGCGCATCGTTGATGTCCGCCGCCAGTTCGCCAAACGACGAGAACGATCGCACCGGTGCGATTAATCGCATCTTTAAATACGTTCATGCAGCACGCGATGCCGGGCAACGGCTGAAAAAGAAAAACCGCACTCTCTATTACGCGCTGAAATATCTCGTTATTGCCGCTATTTTTGCCGCGATAATCCTTTTCAGCCTCCTCTGAAGCCGGGCCGCGGTATGAAACTGCCTGCCGCGGCCTGTTCTATCCTGGCGTTAGTCTCAAAGCGTTCCCTGGCCTTGAGTCCATCCATCCGGATAATTTATTAAAAACCCCCACTTCAGGCAGAGTCGATTGCCGGATGGCGGCTCCGCCTTATCTGGCCTGCGCTCCGCGTTTCTCCCCATAATAAATGTCATGCGGCATTTTCTTTCGACACGTCAAAACTGACGATAGCCTGTTTTTCGTCAGGGTTTTGAGCAAAATTCGCCCGTAATATCAGGGAAAGCCCATACTAAAAAAGTGGCATAAAACATGCATACTGAGGGCGACAGCGCGTATGCGCGATTTGATTAACTGGAGCGAAACCGATGAAAAAAGTCGTCACGGTTTGCCCGTATTGCGCATCAGGTTGCAAAATCAATCTGGTGGTCGATAACGGCAAAATCGTCCGGGCTGAGGCGGCGCAGGGGAAAACCAACCAGGGTACCCTGTGTCTGAAGGGCTACTACGGCTGGGATTTTATTAATGATACCCAGATCCTGACCCCGCGCCTGAAAACCCCAATGATCCGTCGCCAGCGTGGCGGCAAACTGGAATCTGTTTCCTGGGATGAAGCGCTCAATTACGTCGCTGAACGTTTGAGCGCCATCAAAGCGAAGTACGGTCCGGATGCAATCCAGACAACCGGCTCCTCTCGCGGTACCGGAAATGAAACCAACTATGTGATGCAAAAATTCGCACGCGCCGTTATTGGTACCAATAACGTTGACTGCTGCGCTCGCGTCTGACACGGCCCATCGGTTGCAGGTCTGCACCAATCGGTCGGTAACGGCGCAATGAGTAATGCTATCAATGAAATTGATAACACTGATTTAGTGTTCGTCTTCGGGTATAACCCGGCAGATTCCCACCCTATCGTGGCGAATCATGTGATTAACGCTAAACGCAACGGGGCGAAAATTATCGTCTGCGATCCGCGCAAAATTGAAACCGCGCGCATTGCCGACATGCATATCGCGTTGAAAAACGGCTCGAATATCGCGCTGCTCAACGCCATGGGGCATGTCATTATTGAAGAAAACCTGTACGACAAAGCGTTTGTCGCCAGCCGTACCGAAGGTTTTGAAGAGTACAGTAAGATTGTCGAAGGCTATACGCCGGAGTCCGTCGAAGAGATCACTGGCGTGAGCGCACAGGAAATTCGTCAGGCGGCGCGGATGTATGCCAGCGCGAAAAGCGCAGCGATCTTGTGGGGTATGGGCGTCACCCAGTTCTATCAGGGTGTGGAAACCGTGCGTTCACTGACCAGCCTCGCGATGCTGACCGGCAACCTCGGCAAGCCAAGCGCGGGCGTTAACCCGGTTCGCGGCCAGAACAACGTTCAGGGCGCGTGCGATATGGGCGCGCTCCCGGATACTTATCCAGGCTACCAGTACGTTAAGTTCCCGGAAAACCGCGAGAAGTTCGCTAAAGCCTGGGGCGTAGAAAGTCTGCCTGCGCATACCGGCTATCGCATCAGCGAGCTGCCGCACCGTGCGGCGCATGGCGAAGTGCGCGCGGCGTACATTATGGGTGAAGATCCGCTGCAAACCGATGCGGAACTCTCTGCGGTACGTAAAGCGTTTGAGGATCTGGAACTGGTCATCGTGCAGGATATCTTCATGACCAAAACCGCGTCGGCGGCGGATGTGATTTTACCCTCCACCTCCTGGGGCGAGCATGAAGGCGTCTTCTCTGCGGCTGACCGTGGCTTCCAGCGCTTCTTTAAAGCCGTTGAGCCGAAGTGGGACCTGAAAACCGACTGGCAGATTATCAGTGAAATAGCCACCCGGATGGGCTATCCGATGCACTACAACAACACCCAGGAGATCTGGGATGAGTTGCGTCATCTGTGCCCGGATTTCTACGGTGCCACTTACGAGAAAATGGGCGAGCTGGGCTATATCCAGTGGCCGTGCCGCGACACGTCGGATGCCGATCAGGGAACCTCGTACCTCTTTAAAGAGAAGTTCGATACCCCCAACGGTCTGGCGCAGTTCTTCACCTGCGACTGGGTAGCGCCTATCGATAAACTCACCGAAGAGTACCCGCTGGTACTGTCGACGGTGCGCGAAGTCGGCCACTACTCCTGCCGCTCAATGACCGGTAACTGTGCGGCGCTGGCCGCGCTGGCCGATGAACCGGGCTATGCGCAAATCAATACCGCCGACGCCGCGCGTCTGGGCATTGAAGATGAAGCGCTGGTGTGGGTTCATTCGCGCAAAGGTAAAATCATCACCCGCGCGCAGGTCAGCGATCGCCCGAACAAAGGGGCGATTTACATGACCTACCAGTGGTGGATTGGCGCCTGTAACGAGCTGGTGACTGAAAACCTCAGCCCGATTACCAAAACGCCGGAGTACAAATACTGCGCCGTACGCGTTGAGCCGATCGCCGATCAGCGAGCCGCCGAGCAGTATGTGATTGATGAGTACAACAAGCTGAAAACCCGCCTGCGCGAAAGCGCAATGGGTTGATCTGCCGGATGGCGGCATCAGAATGCTTTATTCGGCCTGCGTCTACTGTAGGCCTGATAAGATGCATTAGCATCGCCATCAGGCATTTTCCCTATAACAGCCTCCGTCCGGAGGCTGTTTTTTTATCCATACGATCTCTTTATACTGTCTTTTCCGTACCCTAAATAAAATTCAAAATGAAACTACTTCTTGCATTGATGTTGTTTATGACATTCTTTGCCCATGCCGCAGATCCTGAGCCGGGTAGCCAGTATTTGCAGGCAGCAGAGGCAGGTGACAGACGCGCACAATATTTTCTGGCCGACAGTTGGTTGAGCTATGGCGATTTGAACAAAGCTGAATACTGGGCGCAAAAAGCCGCCGACAGTGGCGACGCCGACGCCTGCGCGCTACTGGCGCAAATCAAAATCACTAATCCGGTAAGCCTGGATTATCCCGACGCGAAAAAGCTGGCTGAAAAGGCGGCTAACGCGGGCAGTAAAGCGGGCGAAATTACGCTGGCGCGGATCCTGGTCAACACCCAGGCCGGGCGCCCGGACTACCCAAAAGCCATCTCGCTGCTGCAAAAGGCCTCTGAAGATCTGGATAACGACTCCGCGGTGGATGCGCAAATGTTGCTTGGCCTGATTTACGCCAACGGCGTGGGCATTGCCGCCGATGATGAAAAAGCCGCCTGGTATTTCAAACGCAGTTCCGCTATTTCCCGTACCGGCTATTCAGAATACTGGGCGGGAATGATGTTTTTAAACGGAGAACCGGGCTTTATTGAAAAGAACAAGCAAAAGGCGTTGCATTGGTTGAATCTAAGCTGTCTGGAAGGGTTTGATACCGGTTGCGAAGAGTTCGAAACGCTAACAAATGGCTGATGTTTATTGCCGGATGAACGTAGTCGTTGTAGGCCTGATAAGCGTAGCGCCATCAGGCAAACCGGAGCAGGTTGTCGGATGGCAGCGTGAACGCCTTATCCGGCCTACATTCTCTTTCGCTGTAGGCCGGATAAGCAAAGCGCCATCCGGCAATCCGTTATTGGGCGGTCTTATCAAATTTGCCCAGCACGTCGCGCTCGTAGGCCAGCGCTTTTTTGCGGTCAAACTTGTGTTCCCACTTGGCGATCACCAGCACCGCCAGCGCATTCCCCACCACATTTAGCGCAGTACGCGCCATGTCGAGGATACGGTCGACACCAGCGATAAACGCCAGCCCTTCCAGCGGAATGCCCACGCTTCCCAGCGTTGCCAGTAACACCACGAAGGAAACGCCAGGCACGCCGGCAATCCCTTTCGACGTCACCATCAGCGTCAGCACCAGTACAATTTCCTGCCACAACGACAGGTCGATACCGTATAGCTGCGCGATAAAAATGGCGGCGATGCTCTGGTATAACGTGGAGCCGTCGAGGTTAAATGAGTAACCGGTCGGTACCACGAAACTGGTGATAGAGGCTGGCGCGCCGTAAGCTTCCATCTTCTCGATAATGCGCGGCAGTACGCTCTCGGAGCTGGCGGTCGAGTACGCCAGAATCAATTCATCTTTCAGAATGCGAATCAGAATCCAGATACTTAACCCGCACAGGCGCGCCACGATGCCCAGCACCACCAGCGCAAAGAAGATAATGGCAAAGTGTACCAGCAGCACCAGTTTCGCCAGCGGCCACAGCGACGCGAAACCAAAATTCGCCACCGTGACGGCGATCAGCGCAAAAACGCCCACTGGCGCATAGCGCATCACCATATGGGTGACTTTAAACATGGTTTCAGAGATGGAACGAAATACCGTCACCAGCGGTTCGCGGTGCGTTGCCGGCAGGGACGACAACCCCAGCCCAAACAGGACCGAGAAAAAGATAATTGGCAGCATATCCCCTTTGGCCATCGATGCGATGATATTGGTCGGCACCAGCGACAGTATCGTCCCCATCAGCCCATGCGCATGACTTTGTACTTCCGCCGTGGTGTTCTGGTATTTCGAAATATCGACGGTCGCCAGTTGCGACATATCAATGCCTGAGCCTGGCTGAAAGACATTCGCCAGCGTAATGCCGAGGATAATCGCCACCGTGGTGATCAGTTCAAAATAGAGAATGGTTTTGGCGCCGATACGGCCTAGCTGTTTCGCATCGCCAACGCCGGCGATGCCGACAATCAGAGTCGAGATCACGATCGGCACGACGATCATTTTAATCAGATGGATAAAGATATCGCCAGCAGGCGACAGCAGGTTGGCAATCAGCCATTCACGACTGTCACTGTGATAATGCAGATAGCTGCCCAACAGAATGCCCAGCACCATAGCCAGCAAAATTTGCCAGGCCAGGCTGACTTTCAAATTTTTCATAACAACAGACTTCCTCGATGAAGCGTTGCTCTCCGCCGAAAGCATGAGAGCAATACATACTGAAAGGGTATGATTTGTGTTGCGTTGGTTTGTAGAGTTTTTTAACGCGCATAATCAGTATCATTTGCATAGCGTCTTGCGCAACCCTTTCATAACAGGGCTTTTGGCTGTTTTTATGCATAATAACGCGAGTTTATGGCGTTAATGATGAATAACTATTTGTTATGGAAAGTTTTTTACTTCGTCAAAAACGAATAATACACTGAGGTAATTAATTTTTACTTGTGTCTCATTCGCCGTTTTTTTAAACAGCACACATGACAAAAGTCACAAAAAAGAAAAAATTATTTCTGCCGATTTTGTAACAATTTAGCCAAATTAATGGCCTCTACCAGCTGCGCGCGGTTCACTCGCGGCGAGTTGGCATCCAGTAAGGTTTGCCACAGCGACACGGCTTGCGCATAATCCGCCTGCATAAACGCATCCGCCGCCAGCAGCATCTGCGCGGTCACTTCTGTCGCATCCAGCGCTAACGCTTTATTAATCATTTCACGCGTCGCAGGCGTCATATGTTGCCCGGCCTGGTAATACAGCACCGTTGCCAGCGCGGCGAAAAGCTGCGCGTTATCGCCTCGCAGACGCAACGCCTGACGATATGCCAGCAGCGCATTGTCATACGCATTGCGATAGAGATAATACTCGCCCAGCCGTGCCCATTGCTCGCTATCCTGCGGATTGGCGCGGATTTTTTCTTGCAGCCTGGAAAGCTGCGCCTCTGGCGTTTGCGGGTTCGTAAAGTCACGTAGCGGATCGGCCAGACGCTGTTGCTCGCTACGCACAGCCTGCCATTTCGGCGTCAACAGATAGCCGCCGACACAGGCAGCCACCATCAACACCGCCGCAGCCGCCAGATGCTTTACGGGCATGGGACGTAACGGCGCAGTGGAGTGTTCAGACTGGCTCATTGTTCCCCCTCTTCTGCGTGCTGACGCTTTCTCACCCGCCAGACCACCACGCCCACCAGCAATAACAGCAGGCACGGCAGCGCCCACAACAGCAGCGTTTGCTCATTCAACGGCGGGTTGTAGCGTACGAAATCACCATAACGGTCGGTCATCCAGGCGGTGATTTCCGCTTCGCTTTTACCTTCGGCCACCATGCTGTAAACCTGATGGCGCATACTGACCGCCACGGGCGCATTGGATTCCAGCAAATTCTGGTTCTGACACTGCGGACAGCGCAGTTGACTGGCAATAGATAGCGCTTTTTCCTGCTGTTGTGGATTGTCAAAGCGCCAGGTATCCACCACCTGGGCGTGGGTGGTAAAAGGCAGAAAAATCAGAAAAGCCACAAGTAACATCGTCTTGCCGGATGGCGGCGTAAACGCCTTATCCGGCCTACCATGCTTTTCACTCGTAGGCCTGATAAGCGCAGCGCCATCAGGCAATAACTCAGGATGCTTCCTCCCCCGCCATCCGCTCAGCAGCGCTCCACACACCATCAACAATCCCCCACCCCAGATCCAGCGCACGCCGGTCTGCACGTATAAGCGCATGGCGTAACGATCCGGTCCGGTTTTTTCGCCCATCACCGCGTACCAGTCATGTAGCAGGTTCCAGTGAATCCCCGGCTCCATCATCTGTTGACGACGCGCGGCATAGAAGCGCCTTTCAGGCTGCAGGCTGCCAATGAGTTTTTCATTCCGCCACAACGTGATCCGCGCTTTTTCACTGGTGTAGTTGCCTTTGGCTTCCAGATCCAGACGCTCGAAACGAAAGGTATAGCCCGCCAGTACCACCTGCTGGCCGGGGTTGAGGTTAAGGCTGATTTCATGCCGACTACCGCTGGAAACCATGATCCCGGCGGCGAAGATAAATACGCCCGTATGCGCCAGCAATGCCGGAAGCTGACAACGCACAGAGACTTTGCGGCTTCTGATTGTCGCCAGCACGATAACTACCAGCATCAGCAGGCCAAACGGCAGCGTGACGCGATTAAAATAGGGCGCGCCCACCGAAAGCCTTCCCCAGCCCATCAAACCATAAATCATGGGGTAGAGCGTCCCGACCAGCACGATCAACAAGACGGCGCTAAAGAGCAGCAGCGTCGTCAGAATGAGCGTTTCGCACTTTCCGCCGCCCAAACGCGTCGCCGGATACGGCTCCCGTGCCCGCCAGCCGTACAGAGCAAGCGATGCCAGACTTAACGCGGCAAAAAGGATAAACAGCGGCACCGCGCGCACGTTATCCAGCGCAAAAGCATGGACGGAGAGCAGAATGCCGGAACGCACAATCAGCGTTCCCAGCAACGAGAGGATCAGCGTCAGTATCGCCAGCAGCAACGACCAGTGGCGGAAGCTCCCGCGCTGGCGGCTGACATACAGACTGTGCAGCAACGCGCTGGCGGCAAGCCACGGCAACAACGAGGCATTTTCCACCGGGTCCCAGAACCACCAGCCGCCCCAGCCCAGTTCGCAATATGCCCACCACGATCCGAGAATGATCCCCAGCGTCAGAGCGCACCAACCCGGTAACACCCAGCGCCAGCAAACCCAGGCGGTTGCGGCGTTAAAGCCGCCGCACAGTAGCGAAGCCAGCGCTACGCTCGCCGCGGTCATCAGGCCGCCATAACCCAGATAGAGCAGCGGCGGATGTAAGATCAGCCCCAGATGTTGCAGCATGGGATTAAGGTCGCGCCCTTCCATGGCGGGAGGGAAAATACGCAGGAACGGATCGGACCACAGCACAATAAATAGCAGCAGCGAGGCCATAATGAAGGACAAGATGCTCAGGGTCAGCGGAAAAAGCGCGTCAGATTCATGCCGGGAGCGCCAGGCGAATAGCGCCGTCCACCCCGAAAGAAGCAGCGCCCACAGCAGGAGCGAACCTTCATGACCGCCCCATACCGCCGCCAGTTTCAGTCCCCATGACAACTGACTATGGCTATGCTGCGCAACATAAACGACCGAAAAATCGCTGGTCAGAAAACAGCTAACCAGAATCGCAAACGCCAGTAGCAGCAGCGTGAACGCCGTCCACGCGCCGCAGGTCGTCAGGCGCATGACGCCGCGCCAGTGCTGCCCCATCCCGCACCACGTCGCCAGCGGGGTCAACACGTTGACCCCGAGACTCAACAACAGCGCCAGAAATCCGGCTTCAGGAAGGAAGATGTCCAGATTATGCAACCGTTAGCTGTCCCGCATAAAGAATGAAAAAGCGCAGCAACAGCACGCCGGTCAAACTGGCGCCGCAAACGGCCAGCACGCCGTGAAACGTGACGCTACGATTTGCCCAGGGTTTCAGCAGCAGCGGGATAATCAATCCCAGCCCTACGACGCCAAGCCAGAACCACCAGCTCCAGAATCCGCCGCCCAGCGCCGCCGCCAGCGCGCGCATTTTGCCGTCATCGCCCAGCGCCAGCCCGATAAAAAAGGCCGCCAGCAGGAAGATCTCCAGCCATACCACTGGGGTTTCCATGCGATGTACAAAGCGCGCCTCGGTGCTGTGCGGGTTGCTACGATGGCGTAACGCCATAGCGATCAGCGCCACCGCCGCGCCGGAGGAGATGCCGGAGAACAGGAACAGCGCCGGCAGGATCGGGTTATTCAGGAACGGATAGGATTTCAGCGCCGACAGCAGAAAGCCGGTGTACGCCCCGAGCAGGACCGCCAGCACCAGCATTAACGTCTCCAGCGCGCGATGAAACGGCGTTATTAGCGCCAACACTTTCTGCACGATCTCTAACCGCGGCAGCCAACGCTGCTGCAGGGCAATCACCTCTTTTTCAAAGATTTTCGCCAGCCACAGCACCAGCACTACCATGTACAACTGGAACAGCATCACCCCCATCGACATCACCGAGGTAAAGCTGTAGTGGAACATCAGCTTCCAGAAGGTCCACGGGCGCGTCAGGTGAAAGACCAGAATCAGCAGACCGAAGATAATCGCCCCCGGCCCTAACACCAGCGTAGTGCGCAGCAGCGTGCTGTCCGAACCGCCCGCCTCCGGATGGAAGCGGCGCAGCAGAATCGCCAACGTAACCAGTCCGGCGGAGATGCCAATCAGAAACAGATAGATGGCGATGGGCCAGTCCCACACCAGTGATGCAAAATGAAATGCAGAAGCGGATGTCATTGGCTCACCTCCCCATAGTTAAAGGGAACGCGGTAGACCTTCGGTTTTGTGCCCAGCGCCAGCTTGTAACGATAGGTGGTTTTCTGCCGCAACAAACGGGAAATATCGCTGTTGGGATCGTCCAGATTACCAAACGTCAGCGCCTTCGTCGGGCATGACTCAACGCAGGCGGGCTGTTTGCCCGCTTTCAGGTTGGTTTTCCGGCAGAAATCGCATTTATCCGCCGTCTTACTGACCGGATGGATAAAGCGCACGCGGTAGGGACACGCGGCAATGCAGTACTGGCAGCCGACGCAAAGGTCCGGGTTCACGTCGACAATACCGCTGGCGGCATCGCGGAATGATGCGCCGGTCGGGCAGACGTCAACGCAGGGGGCATGGTCGCAATGCTGGCACGAGTGGCGGAAGAAGCGATATTTCACATCAGGAAACGTCCCCTGCGGCTCGCTGCGAATAATCGTCAGGCGCGATACGCCTTCCGGCACGTTGTTGACTTCCCGACAGGCATCCATGCAGGCCGTGCAGCCGATGCATAATGACTCATCGTGTACCATGCCATAACGCACGCCGTTAATATTCAACGTGTTCGCTACAACGCGTCCTGCCATCCCACTGACCACCGCCAGCGCGCCGACGCGGGTAATAAATTGACGTCGGGTGCAACTCATGGCTGCTCCTTAAGCAACGGAACGGACGCCGGGTTAAAGTGCGGGTTAGTACGCTGATCGCTGTGGCAATCCACGCATATTTTGATCCGCCCTTTCTCGCTTAGCGTCTGCATCGTGTCTTGCTGCGGATGCAGGGAATGGCAACTGGCGCAGGTCACTTTAGTAACATGAACATCGTGCGGCCAGAACGCTTTTTGCAGTTGTTCAGGCAAGTGGCAAGACATACAGACGCTGTTCTGTTGCTCTACCGTATACATCGGGTCGTTAAAACGCATCACATCTTTCACCCCTTCACGGTGGTGAAGCGACGGTTGACCGTGGCAGTTGGTACAGGTTATCGGCAATTTATTGTTCGGGTTGATAGCGCCCGTATGTTTACCGTGCATACCTTCGGTGTCCGGCTTGTGACAGTCCAGACAGGCAGCATCCGGATTACGCTGCTGGGTGACCGTCCAGCGTTGATCCGACTCCTGCGGCGTTGGCGTGGCAGTAATTCCACTCAGGCTCCAGAACAGGCCTGACGCCAGCACCCCAGCAGTTAATAACGAACGTAATACGCTCATATTCACTCCATTACATAATGCCTGATGGCGCGCAGCTTTAAGGCCTACAAGACTTCTGTAGGCCGGATAAAGCGCTTGCGCTGTCATCCGGCAAATTTGTCACATGTGAGGTTATTGGCTTAACAGACCGTTTTTACGCGCCTGATCTTCCCACTGCGGTACGACCGTTTTCAGGAAGTCCTGCTTCTCCGCGTTGATTTGTTGCATATTCAAACCAATCGCTTTCTGCGCCTTCTCTTTCGTCGAAATATCCGGCAGCGGAATTTCATGGGTAATGCCTTTGGTCGCCAGCAGTCGCGCCAGTTTAGTACGGGCATCCGCGGCTTTATCCATCGCACTGCCTAACATCCGTAGACCTTCTTCCGGGGCATGCATATGAATACCGTGTGACGCAATCGCCAGATCCCAACGCCACTGCGCGTGGCGAATATCGTTCAGAATCGGTTTCATTTCCGCGTCTGTCGCCCCCGCATCCCATGCGGCTTTCGCTTCGAAGTGCGCATGTACCAGCTGATCTTCAACCTTGATTTTCAGGTCATGAATCGCCTGTTTACGCTCGGCGACCACTTTTTGCAGGGACGCTTTGTCCTGGGTGTGGCAGTTGGCGCAGGTTTGCGCGAAATTGTCGAACGGGTTGCCGATTTTATGGTCGGTGTAGAGCTTGCCTTCGGCGTTCTGTACTTTCGGCATGTGACAGTCGATACAGGTCACGTTGTTCTTACCGTGAATGCCCGCGCTCCAGGTTTCATATTCCGGGTGCTGCGCTTTGAGCATTGGCGTTTTCGACAGCGAGTTAGTCCAGTCAGAGAAAGCGATGGCGTCGTAGTATTGCTCCATATTTTCGACCTTCATGCCTTCGTCCCACGGAAATTTAACGGCTTTGTTTTTACCGTCAAAGTAGTACTCCACGTGGCACTGACCGCAGACCATCGATTGCTGATCAAATCGTCCCGCTTTATCAAACGGTTTGCCGATAGCCTCCATCGCCCGTTCGGCATAGGGGCGCGACAACGTTAACGCTGGCTTCCCCTGGGCGAAATCGTCCGACGCGGTGTTATGACAGTCGGCACAGCCCAAATCGTTGACAATTTCCGGGCCGCCGCGCGCCCATTTGCCATGGAAGTAGCCGTCTTCGCCTTCTTGTTGGATAAGGCGCGCGACATCAGGGCTTTTACAACTCCAGCAGGCCATCGGCAGCGGGCCGTCTTCCGCCGTTTTTGGCGCGCCGGTACGCAGCGTTTCGCGCACGTCAGTTACCGCATACGCGTGGCCGCGTGGTTTGTTGTAGTCACGGGAGAAGGGATAGCCCGCCCACAGGATCACCAGACGAGGGTCTTCCGCCAGCGCATCTTCACGGGCAGACTGTTCTGACGTCGCTTTCCATGACTGATATTGGTCGGGGTGTTGAGGCGCGAACGTTTCATTTTTCGCTTCAACAGTAACGGTTTTTGCGGATTCAGGCGTTTGCTCAGCGTAAACAGAGGTAATGAAGAAAAAAGGAAATATAAGGCTGAAGAAACGGCGTGCGCGTAGTGTTTTCCTTGCCATAGAGGTCTCATCCAGATTGCGCCATTATCTTTAATGGCGATTTTTTATCGTTTTCCATAACAGCAACCGCACAAATACTGTTATTACATTGCTCTCCTCTATGTGTAACAAATAACCACACTTAAAATGTTGTCTTTAATCAATTGTAAGTGTATGTAAAATACCACTTTAGAGTTAGTAACCTGGACAAAACTCCCTCTCTTTTCTGATTTCCGGACACGGATCACTTTTTTTAAAAATTTCATATAACGTCATGTTATCCCGAAAATTTATCTAATTTTGCGGGACACAATCAAAAAATAGATTGCTGCTTATTTGCACAGTTCCCTTTTTGCGTGATCTGTCGCCCAAATACTAAACAAAACTTATTAAGACCCTACATTTAACGTTTATGCGACATATTATTAACATCCTACAAGGAGAACAACAGCATGAGCCAAACACATAAACACGCCATTCCCGCCAACATTGCGGATCGTTGCCTGATAAATCCAGAGCAGTATGAGACTAAATATAAACAGTCTATTAACGACCCCGATACGTTTTGGGGCGAACAGGGAAAAATTCTCGATTGGATCACGCCGTACCAAAAAGTGAAAAACACCTCCTTTGCGCCAGGCAATGTGTCGATTAAATGGTACGAGGACGGCACGCTGAATCTGGCGGCGAACTGTCTTGACCGCCATTTGCAGGAAAATGGCGATCGCACCGCCATTATCTGGGAAGGCGATGACGCGTCGCAGAGTAAACATATCTCTTATCGCGAACTGCATCGCGATGTCTGCCGTTTCGCGAATACACTGCTGGATCTGGGCATTAAAAAAGGCGATGTGGTAGCGATTTATATGCCGATGGTGCCGGAAGCGGCGATGGCAATGTTGGCCTGCGCCCGCATCGGTGCGGTGCATTCGGTGATCTTCGGGGGCTTCTCGCCGGAAGCCGTCGCCGGACGCATTATCGACTCCAGCTCGCGGCTGGTGATCACCGCTGACGAAGGTGTACGTGCCGGACGCAGTATCCCGCTGAAAAAGAATGTCGATGACGCGCTGAAAAACCCGAATGTCACTAGCGTTGAGCATGTGATCGTCCTGAAGCGCACCGGCAGCGACATTGACTGGCAAGAAGGCCGCGACCTGTGGTGGCGCGATTTGATTGAAAAAGCCAGCCCTGAGCACCAGCCTGAAGCGATGAATGCCGAAGATCCGCTGTTTATCCTTTATACCTCCGGCTCCACCGGCAAGCCGAAAGGCGTGCTGCACACCACCGGCGGCTATCTGGTCTACGCCGCGACCACCTTTAAGTATGTCTTTGATTATCACCCTGGCGATATTTACTGGTGTACCGCCGATGTGGGTTGGGTGACGGGGCACAGCTATCTGTTGTATGGCCCGCTGGCCTGCGGCGCGACCACCTTAATGTTTGAAGGCGTGCCGAATTGGCCAACGCCCGCTCGCATGTGCCAGGTGGTCGACAAACACCAGGTCAACATTCTCTATACCGCCCCGACGGCCATCCGCGCGCTGATGGCGGAAGGCGATAAAGCCATTGAAGGCACCGACCGTTCTTCACTGCGCATTCTGGGTTCCGTCGGCGAGCCGATCAATCCCGAAGCGTGGGAATGGTACTGGAAGAAGATCGGCAAGGAAAAATGTCCGGTCGTCGACACCTGGTGGCAGACTGAAACAGGCGGTTTTATGATCACTCCGCTACCGGGCGCTATCGAACTGAAAGCCGGTTCCGCCACCCGTCCTTTCTTTGGCGTACAGCCTGCGCTGGTGGATAACGAAGGCCATCCGCAAGAAGGCGCGACGGAAGGCAATCTGGTCATCACCGATTCCTGGCCGGGCCAGGCGCGCACTCTGTTCGGCGATCATGAACGTTTTGAGCAGACCTATTTCTCTACCTTTAAGAATATGTATTTCAGCGGCGACGGCGCGCGTCGCGATGAGGACGGCTATTACTGGATCACCGGTCGCGTGGATGACGTGTTAAACGTCTCCGGCCACCGTCTGGGTACGGCGGAAATCGAATCGGCGCTGGTGGCGCATCCGAAGATCGCCGAAGCGGCGGTGGTGGGTATTCCACACGCTATCAAAGGCCAGGCGATTTACGCTTATGTGACGCTCAACCACGGCGAGGAGCCGTCGCCAGAACTGTACGCGGAGGTGCGCAACTGGGTACGTAAAGAGATTGGCCCGCTGGCGACGCCGGACGTGCTGCACTGGACCGACTCACTGCCAAAAACCCGTTCCGGCAAAATTATGCGCCGTATTTTGCGCAAAATCGCGGCGGGCGATACCAGCAATCTGGGCGATACCTCGACTCTCGCCGATCCTGGCGTGGTGGAGAAACTGCTCGAAGAGAAGCAGGCCATCGCGATGCCGTCATAACCATAAATGCCGGATGGCAACGCGAAAGCGTTTTATCCGGCCTACGACCCTACCCCTGCCCTCTCTCAAACCGGGAGAGGGAAATATAAAAAACCCTCCCCCAAAGGATTTCGTGTTACAGGAAGGCGGCAAGCGAGCACACCCTCAGCAGCATAGTTCACTATGTGGCTGGGGCGCGCGAGTGCGGCCAACGCGCCTGTAGCGCGAAAGACGCAGGGGGACCTCTGGAGAGCTCTGTGATGAATGACCAAATTTATCAGCGGATAGAAGACAGTGCGCGTTTCAGGGAATTAGTTGAAAAACGGCAACGGTTTGCCACGATTCTGTCGGTTATCATGCTGGCGGTTTATATCAGCTTTATTTTACTGATCGCCTTCGCGCCTGGCTGGCTGGGCACGCCTCTACATGCGGGAACCAGCGTCACCCGAGGAATTCCCATTGGCGTCGGGGTGATTGTGATTTCTTTTGTGTTGACCGGAATTTATATCTGGCGGGCGAACGGCGAATTCGATCGTCTTAATAACGCCGTACTGCATGAGGTGAAAGCATTATGAAGAGAGTTCTGACGGCGCTTGCCGCCGCACTCCCCTTCGCCGCTCATGCGGCGGATGCCATTAGCGGCGCGGTTGAACGCCAGCCCACCAACTGGCAGGCGATTATCATGTTTTTGATTTTCGTCGTTTTTACGCTCGGTATTACCTACTGGGCCTCTAAACGCGTACGTTCCCGTAGCGACTACTACACGGCTGGCGGCAATATCACCGGGTTCCAGAACGGCCTGGCGATTGCCGGCGACTATATGTCCGCCGCGTCATTTCTCGGCATTTCCGCTCTGGTGTTTACCTCCGGTTATGACGGGCTGATCTATTCGCTGGGCTTCCTTGTCGGCTGGCCAATCATCCTGTTTTTGATTGCCGAGCGCCTGCGTAATCTGGGACGTTATACTTTTGCTGACGTTGCCTCTTATCGCCTGAAACAGGGGCCAATCCGTATTCTTTCGGCCTGTGGCTCCCTGGTAGTGGTGGCGCTTTATCTCATCGCCCAAATGGTCGGCGCCGGTAAACTGATTGAACTGCTGTTCGGCCTCAACTATCACATCGCTGTGGTGCTGGTCGGCGTGCTGATGATGATGTACGTGCTGTTCGGCGGGATGCTGGCGACAACGTGGGTGCAAATTATCAAAGCCGTCCTGTTGCTGTTTGGCGCCAGTTTTATGGCCTTTATGGTGATGAAACACGTCGGCTTTAGCTTCAATAATCTGTTTACCGAAGCCATGGCGGTACACCCGAAAGGCACGGCGATTATGAGCCCAGGAGGATTGGTGCAAGATCCGATTTCGGCATTGTCGTTGGGTCTGGGACTGATGTTCGGCACCGCCGGTTTGCCGCATATTCTGATGCGTTTCTTTACGGTCAGCGATGCCCGCGAAGCGCGCAAGAGCGTGTTCTACGCCACCGGTTTTATGGGCTATTTCTACATTCTGACCTTTATTATCGGCTTCGGCGCTATCATGCTGGTGGGGGCGAATCCAGCCTATAAAGATGCCGCGGGCGCGCTGATTGGCGGCAATAACATGGCGGCGGTGCATCTGGCCAACGCGGTAGGCGGCAACCTGTTCCTCGGCTTTATTTCGGCAGTGGCGTTTGCCACCATTCTGGCGGTGGTCGCCGGTCTGACGCTGGCGGGCGCATCGGCGGTGTCGCATGATTTGTACGCTAACGTGTTCCGCAAAGGCGCAACCGAACGTGAAGAGCTGAAGGTGTCGAAAATCACCGTCCTGGTGCTGGGCGTGATCGCCATTATCCTCGGCGTCCTGTTTGAAAATCAAAACATCGCCTTTATGGTGGGCCTGGCGTTTGCTATCGCCGCGAGCTGCAACTTCCCCATCATTCTGCTTTCCATGTACTGGTCAAAACTGACCACGCGCGGCGCTATGCTGGGCGGCTGGTTAGGTTTACTGACAGCGGTGGTGCTGATGATTCTTGGCCCTACCATTTGGGTGCAGATCCTCGGCCATGAAAAAGCGATCTTCCCGTATGAGTATCCGGCGCTGTTCTCTATCAGCGTGGCGTTCCTGGGGATCTGGTTTTTCTCGGCCACCGATAACTCGGCAGAAGGCAACCGTGAACGTGAGCAGTTCCGCGCTCAGTTTATTCGCTCCCAAACGGGATTCGGCGTAGAACAAGGGCGTGCGCATTAATCTTACCGTTTCCTCCGGCCCCGTGGGTCGGAGGAAAATCAGAACATCACCCTCGCCACCAGCGGGGCTGCCAGCACCATCACCACGCCGGACAGCATCATGACCAGACTGGCGACGACGCCCTCCTGCTGACCAAGTTCATAGGAACGCGCCGTGCCCGCCCCATGTGACGCCGCGCCGAATCCTGCCCCTTTTGCCATGCCTTCCCGGATAGAGAGACGCAAAAATAGCGCGTCGCCGACCGCCATGCCAAACACGCCAGTGACGACCACGAACAGCGCCACCAGATCCGGCTGCCCGCCCAGGGGTTCTGCCGCCGCCAGCGCAAACAGCGTAGTAACGGAACGTACCGCCAGACTACGCTGAATCTCATCCGATAACGTGAACAGACGCGCCAGCCAAACGGAACTGGTGACTGCCACCACCGTCGCCGTCACTACGCCCGCGGTGAGCGACATCCAGTGACGTTTGATAATCGCGAGGTTATCGTACACCGGCACCGCAAAGGCAATAGTCGCCGGGCCGAGCAGCCACAATAGCCAGTGCGATTCACCAATGTAGTTTTGCCAGGAGATATGACCGAACACCAGCATTAACACCAGCAGTGCCGGCGTCAACACTAATGGCATCAACGGCAATTTGCGAAAACGGCGATACAGACGCTTATTGGCGAAGTAAATTCCCAGCGTAATCACCAGGCACAGTACGCTTAACTGAACGTTATTCACGGTTTAGCCTGCTCATCTCATAGCGATACACTTTATCCACCACCCACGCCGTCGCGCCGAGTACCATTAAGGTACTGATCGCTATCACCGAGAAAATGCGCCAGCCGTCCACCAGTAACAGATGGGCATAGTTCACTACCGCCACGACGGCGGGAACAAAGAATAACAGCATCTCCGCCAGCAGCCAGCGTGCGCCTGCGCGTACCCAGCTAAGCGGAATAATCCGGCAAACGATCAGCGCCAACATAAGCACCATGCCGACCAGATTCGCGGGCAACGGCAGGTGCAGCCAGGAGACAAGATATTGGGAAAAAATGAATAAACCTGCATAGAGCAGTACCTGAACCGGTACCTGGAGTCGTTGCACAACGGCAGGCGTAACGCGGCTTATCGCCACAGCCATGAGGGAATGTCCTGAAAAATAATACGGAGCGCCAGTATAGAGAACCTCCGTCACGGGCAGAAATGAATTAAAATCATTGCAGGCATAGTCGGAAGGAATAATCATGGATATCAGAACGCTGCGTTATTTTGTCGAGGTGGTGCGCCAGCAAAGTTTCACCCGCGCAGCGGAGAAGTTATTTGTCACCCAGCCCACCATTAGCAAGATGCTGAAAAATCTTGAAGATGAGCTTAACTGTACGCTACTGATCCGCGACGGACGTAAGTTATTGCTGACCGATACCGGACGCGTGGTGTTTGAACGCGGTCTGGCGATCCTCGCTGAGTTTCGCCAGTTAGAGGCCGAGTTGAGCGATATTAACCATCTCAATAAGGGCGTGCTGCGGCTGGGTATTCCCCCGATGGTCGGCATGTTGATGGCCGGGCCAATCAGTTTGTTTCGACAACGCTACCCTGGCGTTGAACTCAAAATTTCGGAGTTTGGCGGCCTGACGGTACAGCAGGCGGTAATGAATGGCGAGCTGGATGTTGCGATGACCGCGCTCCCGGTGGAAGAAGCGAGCGGGCTGACGACATTATCGCTGTTCAGCCATCCGCTGTGCGTGCTGGTTCCCCGTTCCGGTCAGTGGACAACCTGCGACTCCATCGCGCCTGAAGCTCTGGCGGAGCATCCTCTTCTTATCTATAACGAAGACTTTGCCCTGAGCCGCCAGTTGATGACCTTATTTAGCCAGCATGACGTAAAACCACGGATTGCCGTGCGCAGCGGGCAATGGGATTTTCTCGCCGCCATGGTGCAAGCGGGCGTCGGTATCGCCATTTTGCCGGAGCCGATTTGTCAGCGTCTGGATAAGGCCACGCTGCGCTGGCTACCGCTGGAAAGCGATCTCCGCTGGCAGTTAGGCATGATTTGGCGAGAGGGCGTGTATCTGTCGCACAGCGCCCGGGCATGGTTAACCTGTTGCGAAGGATTTTGGCTGAAACAACCGTAAGCCATAGGTTAAAACCCTTGCCGGATGGCGGCGCAAGCACCTTATCCGGCCTACTTGTAGGCCCGGTAAGCATGGCGCCACCGGGCCACAAGGACTACTGATTTTCTATCAGTAGCGCTTCCATCAAATCCAGGTCGTGCAGCAGCTTTTGCAATGTTTCATTGCTGATTTCTCGCGTGGCGCGCAGATGATACAACTCGGCGCGTTCGGAACGCAGCGCCGCCAGACGGAAACGTCGCTCCAGGTTTTCTTCCTGTATGGAGCTTTCGACATCGTTTCGCCCATCGGCACGGCGACGCAAGTTACCAATGACACGTGAGCTTACTTCAGTAAGCAACTGATTATCGATGTTTTCTTCGGTATCCGCCGCCAGACGCTCTTCCATTTTCTGAATGGCGACAATCGCCACTTCCGCCGTCGCCGCGCGGGCGATACGCTCCTCTTTCAACTGTTGCGCATGATCGGCGACTTCCAGATGTTGCAACAGCAGCGGCAGCATGATCACACCGACAAACAACGAGAACAGAATGACGCCAGCCGCCAGGAATACCAGTTCATAACGCGCCGGAAATCCGCTGCCATCCGGCAAAAGTAACGGTATAGAGAGCACACCAGCCAGGGTGATCGCCCCACGAACGCCAGCGAAGGAAGCAATCAGAATTTCACGCGACGTCCAGCTGGCGAACTCCATCGGTTTCTTCTTCAAAAAGCGCAGGCTGAACTTTTTCATGGTCCACAGCCAGCCGAAGCGAACCAGCATCAATGCCGCATAAATCAGCACGATATCGGTAAAGAGCATCCAGGTTTCGACATTCGGGTCAGCTTCCGCCGCCGCCAGCGAAGATTCCAGAATCCCCGGCAGTTGCAGTCCCAACAGCAGAAAGACCATACCGTTAAAGACAAATTCCAGCATCGCCCAGGTACTGTTCGCGCGCAAACGCATTGCCAGCGGCGCGCGGCGCATTACGCCAGAACGGGTGATGGTCATCCCGGCGGCAACCGCGGCCAGGATGCCTGAGACGCCAATATGTTCGGCAATCAGGTAAGACGCGAAGGGCAGCAGAAACAGCAGGACGATTTGCGTCGCGGGTTCATCGCCGCCCCAGCGGCTCAAAAAACGCAGCGAGCGGCCATACAGCCAACTGACCACAAAACCCGCCAGAATACCGCCGATAGCGACCTTAAAAAATTCCAGCGTCGCGCCGCCGACGGTAAAGACCATCGTCCCCATCGCCACCGCGACGGCGAATTTCAGCGATACCAGACCGGAGGCGTCGTTCATTAACGCCTCTCCCTGCAGAATGCCCATGATTTTTTTCGGGATACGCCCCTCGCCCACAATTCCGGAGAGCGCTACCGCATCGGTCGGTGACAGCACGGCGGCCAGCGCAAAGGCGGGGATCAGCGGAATGCCGGGCACCAGCCAATAAATCAGGAAGCCGATTCCCACGACCGTTACCAGGACCAGCGCCAGCGCCAGCCCGAAAATCTCTCGTCCATGCTCAAGAAATTCACGGGTCGGCGTCTTCCAGCCATCCGCAAACAGCAGCGGCGGAATAAACAGCACCAGGAAGAGTTCCGGGTCGAATTCCACATGCAAACCAAACGTCGGCCACGCCAACAGCGCGCCAATGGCGATCTGCATAAGGGGTAAAGGAAGCTGGAAGGGTAATACACGCGTAAATACCCCCGACAGCGAGACCACAAGGGTCATGATGAGTATTGTGAAGAAAATTTCCATGCGTTCCCTGTTTGCGATGTTTTTTATGATGGAGAGAGGCATCATGCCTCGGTTTCACCTTCTTCAGATTAACGCAAAAGGTAACGTGATGTGTCCTGAAAATGAAAACGGGCGACCAACGCCGCCCGTTTTTCAAAATGAAGGCAGAACTAGATAGCCCAGCCGCCGGCATAAAAAGCGACCAGCGCGACCGCAATGACGACAGTTCCGATATTCAGCTTACGCCATTCACCGGAAACCAGACGCCCGACGACCAGCGTGGCAAAGCCGATCATAATCCCGGTGACGATGTTACAGGTCAGTACAATAAATACGGCCGTTACCAGCCCCGCCATCGCATCGACGAAATCAGCAAAATCGATTTTCGCCACGTTACTCAGCATCAGCAGACCGACATACATGAGCGCCGGGGCGGTTGCGTAGACGGGAACGAGATAAGAGAGCGGCGAAAGAAACAGGATCAGCAAAAACAGCACGCCCACGGTAATCGCCGTCAGGCCCGTTTTACCACCCGCCGCCGTACCGGCCGCAGACTCGATATACACCGCGGCTGGCGCCGCCCCGACTAGGCCGGAGAAAACGCTACTCAGTGAGTCGGTGGTTAGCGCTTTGCCGCCATCGATAATTTGTCCGTCTTTGTCCAGCAGATTAGCCTGCCCTGCGACCGCACGAATCGTGCCGGTCGCATCAAACACCGCCGTCATCACCAGCGCCAGCACGCTTGGCAGAACGACAGGGTTTAACGCGCCCATAATATCCAGGCTGCCGATCAGCGAGTTGCCGTTTTCATCGCTCAACGAAGGCATGGCGAAAATGCCGGAAAAATGGACGTTAGGATCGAAGAGCAAACCCACAATAGAAATGCCAATAATGGTCAACAGAATGCCGCCGGGGACTTTCAGCTTTTCCAGACCGAGAATAACAGCCAGACCCACAAGCGACATAATCACCGGGAAGGTATCGAAATCGCCCAGCGCGACCGGCAGGCCATCCAGCGGGTTTTTAATGACCAGGCCGACGCCGTTGGCGGCAATCAGCAACAAAAACAGGCCAATACCGATACCGGTTCCGTGGGCCACGCCCTGCGGCAAGTTACGCAAAATCCAGCTACGAATGCCGGTGGCGGAGATAACGGTAAACAGTACGCCCATCAGGAATACGGCGCCAAGCGCGACCGGGACGCTAATATGCTGCCCCAGGACCAGGCTAAACGCGGTAAACGCTGTCAACGATATGGCACAACCGATAGCCAGCGGCAGATTCGCCCATAGCCCCATAACAATAGAGCCGACGCCTGCGACCAGGCAGGTCGCTACAAAGACGGCGGCAGGCGGGAACCCGGCTTTACCCAGCATCCCTGGCACCACGATGACGGAGTAAACCATCGCGAGAAACGTGGTTAAGCCAGCAACGACTTCCTGGCGAACGGTGCTCCCGCGTTGTGAAATTTTAAACCAGGCGTCGAGTGAACCGCCGGTACGCGCTGAAGGCGTAGACATAGAAAACATCCCCTGAGAATTTATTATTCGTCGGTATACGTGGGAGGTAATCCACTAACAGCGCAACGTTATCTCCTTGTGCTACATTTACGACAGCCGGGGCGCCGCAAAAAAAGCAAACGTTTAGCTCCACGTATACAAAACGGGTGGCAAAAAAAAGCAAACGATTATCCAGCGATCATCAACGCTTTTTCAACTGAACTTTGCCGCTTTTTATGCTTTTCTGCTTAGTATGCTCAATAAATAGCCAGACGATGCGCAAACGTTATCGTCCCTGCGCAATCCAGCAACAATTTTTCGCATCGCTGTTAGCAAATACGTTGCGCAATCTGCTCACAAAAACGCCATTATCCGCCGGAAATGGTAAACGGACCGCCCTGCTGAATCGCTCGCTGCCAGGCTGGACGCATTTCTACCCGCGCTTTCCATGCGTTGATATGGTCGAGATGAGCGATTCCGCCTCGGGCAAGCAGCGCAAATAGCGGGAAGCTCATCTGGATATCCGCCATACTTAACTGCTCTCCGGCAAACCAGGGGTGATTTGCCAGATGCCCGTCAATAAAGCGCGCATGGGTTTCCAGTTGCGGATTGAGGTACGCTTTTTGCGCGCCCTTACCGATAACGCCGCCCAACGTTCGCAGGCCCAATGGGACCGGCGGTTTACCCAGAGAGGTAAAGAGCAGTCTCATCAATAGCAAGGGCATGAGCGAACCTTCAGCGTAATGTAGCCAGAATCGATAGTGTTGTTTTCCCTGCGCATCCGCAGGCTTAAAGCGTCCGATATTGTCGTAAGTGTCCTGCAAATATTCCAGGATGGCGCCCGATTCCGCAATAACCATACCGTGATCTTCGATAACCGGAGACTTGCCCAGCGGATGCACTTTTTTCAATGCCGGCGGCGCCAGCATGGTCTTTTCACGCTGGTAACGCACAATCTGGTAAGGCAACGCCAGCTCTTCCAGCGCCCAGAGGATGCGCTGCGAACGAGACTGATTTAAATGGTGCACCGTCAGCATGGCTGTCTCCTGTAAGGTATGCCAACTAACTATAGAAAATTATGGCAGTTGCCGTAAAAATTTCGGCTAAAAAATCAGCATTTCGCTGGCGAACAGGGCGTCGTCGCTTACACTTACAGTATCAACACAAACCGGAACCTCCACCATGTGCTCGATATGAGGGGTGTTGACGTCGGGGGAAACCCTCCTGTAATCAGCGGGATAGAGCGAAAGACAAAGACCGGAAACAAACTAAAGCGCCCTTAGCGGCGCTTTAGTTTTAGGTGAACTCAGCCCGATGGCCGAGTGCATGTTAATCATCTTCAAGCAGCCGGGCGCCCGTCCCGTGTTCGCCAAGCCTGTCGCCTGGATTTCGCAGCGGACAGTCGCTACGCGATAAACAGCCGCAGCCGATACAACCGTCCAGCTCATCGCGCAACGCCACCAGCGTATGAATACGTCGGTCTAACTCTTCGCGCCACTGCGAGGAGAGCTGCTTCCACTCTTTCGCGCTTAACGTATGTCCTTCCGGCAAGATACCAAACGCGTCGCCGATAGTTGCCAGCGGGATGCCGATACGCTGGGCGATCTTGATAATCGCGACATAACGCAACACGTCACGCTTGTATCGCCGTTGGTTACCGCTATTACGGATACTGGTAATTAGCCCTTTGCTTTCATAGAAGTGCAGGGCGGACACAGCAACACCGCTACGTTTCGCAACTTCCCCCGGCGTCAGTAAGGCTTTTAAACGGGGAGATTTTTTTTCCATAAATCGCTTTACCTCAAGTTAACTTGAGGAATTATACTCGCCCGCAGACAAAACGACGAATCGAATACTGTTTAAGAGGCAACAATATGTCGCATCAGCAGATAATTCAGACCCTTATCGAATGGATTGATGAACATATCGACCAACCGCTAAACATTGATGTGGTGGCAAAAAAATCGGGCTACTCCAAGTGGTATTTGCAGCGGATGTTTCGTACGGTAACGCATCAAACATTAGGCGAGTATATTCGCCAGCGCCGTCTCCTGTTGGCGGCCGTTGAGCTACGAACGACCGAGCGCCCGATTTTTGATATCGCGATGGACCTGGGCTATGTATCGCAGCAAACCTTCTCGCGTGTATTCCGCCGCGAGTTCGATCGCACTCCCAGCGATTACCGTCACCGCCTGTAGGGCCTCTGCCCGCGTATCGTCAGAGGCGCGGGCGTTTGTTGTAACCAGGCGATGAATTCCTGCGGTGGCAACGCCTTCGCAAAGTGCCATCCCTGACAATACTGAACGCCGCGTTTTAGCAACCAGCTAACCTGTTCAGCCGTTTCAACCCCCTCAGCAATGATTTTTAGCCGCAAACTTTGCGCCATTTCAATAATATGTTCCACAATCAAATGGCTGGCGCTATTAGTGGTTAGCGTGTCGACAAAAGATTTATCAATTTTTAAAAGGTCGACATTTAATGAGTACAGGTTATGCAAGTTCGAATAGCCGGTACCAAAGTCATCAATTGCCACCTCGTATCCCGCCTGGCGAAACGCCTGAATAATCGGCGTCATTTTAGGCACATCAATAAATCCGCGCTCGGTCACTTCAACTTTTATCTGTTGCGCAAGCACTGAATGCTGACGCGTTTTTTCATGAATCATCACAATTAGCCGGAAAGAGAGAAAATCAGCGGCAGAGAGATTGATAGAGACATAAAGATGCGGGTGCGCGGCCAGAAAACCACCTAAATCATTAAATACCTCTTCGACGACATAATCGGTGATCTGCTCAATCATCCCCTCTTTTTCCGCCAGCGGAATAAATTCGCACGGGCTCATCACCGGACCGTGATAGCCCGGCCAACGCAATAGCGCTTCGGCACCTACACATGTCCCGTTTCGGATATCAATGATCGGCTGATAATGAAGGCAAAGCTGGTGCCTGGTAATGGCCCGTTGCAGCAATCGACGCGGTGAGTAATATGCCTGCCGGGATCGTGACCACATAAATAAGACGATAATGCTACAGATGATCCCTAACGGTAGCGTTAACGTAAGCTGATGAAAGAGGTTCTGGTAAAAGCGTTGCTTTGAGGTTGAAACAATCGTGGCAACCGGTCGTTTTGCTGATTTAACCAGAGTATAAAAACGCTCACCCTGTTGGAACACAGGTTCACTCCGTCGTACCAAAGGTAATAGCTGATCAGCCTGCGCCTGTTCACTCAGGGAGAAAAAGGTGTTGGTCACCGTATCATACATTCCCCAGGCCAACGCCGGATCGTCTGACATCACCTCGCTATAAGATAAGGGATTGATAACCGCGACATAGTTTCCCCGCTGCATATATGTCATTTTATAACCGTTGAAAAAAGGCGTATCACGATAGTAATAAATAGCGATGTCAGGCTTTCGTTTATAGTCAGCGCGGGGAATAAAATAAGGACTTGTTGGCGTCATAACCGTAGAGCATAGAAAACGCTGGCCCTTAGCATAAATCAACTCATTAATGTACAAACGACCGCGGATAATATTCAGCATTCGCTGTTGATGGGCTGGCGTACAGGCTTGCCCCTGATATTGTTCAGCGGCATCGCGGGCTAAATCTGCTTGCAGGATAACCCGCTCCGTTTTATCTAATACCAACTGCGCAAATGAATGTAACTGATTTCTGGTTTCAGAGACTGCCCGGATATGAGCAAACCAGATCGCCAGCAATATAGGAAGTAACACCACAATGATCGTTCCGAGAAATCTCAACACCTTGCGTCGTGTGCTTTGACTCATTTTCAGCCTATTTCCCTGCATTATTTGTGACTATTGTTGGCAAAATAAGACGTGAACCAAATGGAGGTTTACGGTGCATGAATTTATCAATATTAGCAACAGACTTTTACCGATCAACATTTACCATTAATAACTACGCGCAATCTCTTTCGCATACCAGGCAGGACACTAAATATTTTTGATAATATCAGATTTATACTCAAGTAAACGATGGGGTATACATCTTTACTCCTTTCTTTTGATAAATAACTTGATATTTTTATCAGGTCTGAATTTCACGAAAAAAAATAAAAGAGTAGTAATAATACATCTTTGCTTTCCGGCAGTTTCTCTACGGACGCGTAGAAGTCACACAAAAAATACGGTTATAAAACGCACAAAAAATACATTGCCGATCTGGCGAACAAGCTGTTTTTTGTGATATAGTTCACAAAAACAATGAAATAGAAACAATGTTTCATTCGATGTTGATGTGATGTCCGTTGATAGCCAGAATGTCCCACGTTTCCCGGGAACAACGCCGTGCTGTCCTGGACAAAGGTCTATTCAGAGGAAATGTTTCATGGCTACCATAACCACTGGTGTCGTTCTTCTCCGCTGGCAACTGCTGAGCGCCGTGCTCATGTTTTTAGCCAGCACGCTCAATATCCGTTTCCGTAAATCAGATTATATTGGTCTGGCGGTGATCAGTAGCGGTCTGGGCGTGGTATCCGCCTGCTGGTTTGCCACCGGTTTACTCGGTATTACCATGATGGATCTCGCTGCGATCTGGCATAACATTGAAGCCGTAATGGTCGAAACGATGAGCCAGACCCCGCCAGAATGGCCGATGGTGCTGACCTGATACGCTATCGCTGCCGCTGAAGCCGCCCACCGGTTATCTCAACGCGGAATCGCGCGCCAGGGGTAGCCTTGCGCACCATCACGTCCCTCGCATTGCCGTTGATGAGGGCCGCCAGGTGTGGTTATCCAAAAATGGCAAGTGGAATAGCCCTAACAGAATCGAGCTAAACTTATTGAAGACGTTGCCGACTCGTTAAATGACAAAAAAGACCCGTTTGTGCAACGGGTCTTTTTTATTAAGCAGTACCACCTGATAACAGCGACAAGCGCTGCTTATTTTACATTAATAATTTATCCGGAGAACAATCACGGATTATTTTTCCACCTTTCATTACCAGGACCCGGTCAAAATACTTTATCAGATATCGACGATGCGTCACCATGATCAACGTTTTCCCATGAATAAACTCATCTAAGTTATCAAAAATTTGCTTCTCGGTATTCTCATCCAGATTTGATGTTGGTTCATCCCATAAAAAGACGCTGGCGTCACTACTCAGACTACGTGCTAATAATAACTGCTGCTGCTGTCCGGATGACAGGTTTTTAGCCATAAAATTCACCGGAAACTTCAGCCCCATAGGATGTTGCAAGATAAAACCACAGTTCGCCAGCTGAAGCGCCTTGAGTACCCGGCCCCTGTCGTTTTGCGGTTTTAACGCGAAATTACTTTCAATGGTTCCGGTGAATAAAACATCATGTGTCGTCACCACGCTTAAATGCTGAGAAAAAAAGTTCTGCGATAAATGTCCTAAGTTATATCCATCATATAAAATGGCACCGTCTGTTGGCGAAAGGTAGCCAGATAGCATTCCCAGTAATGAGCTTTTTCCTGCTCCGCATTCGCCTACCACCGCGACACGTTGCCCCGCAGGTATGTCTATAGACAGTCGGTTAATAATCATCGGAGATTGAGCATCATACTGATAACTCACGCCCCGGATAGAGATATCGCCATTGCACTTTGATATTGACTGTAATGCCGGTGTTTTTTCTGCCTGATCTTCATCAAAAAAAGAAAGCAGATCCTTACCGGTTTTTTCTGCTGATAAAATAGAGATTAATGTAGAAGAAAAATTCGAAATGATCCCGGAAATACGGCCAGAGACAATGACAGATGAAACAATTGCGCCAGTAGTAACATCACCCTTGATTACCATAAAAAAGGCTATTACCATAATAGTTATTTGGGTAATAGATGACATACTCCCCAATATAGATTGATAGATAAGATTTAATTTCCTTATCTTCAGGTTAAGATACGACTGTTCATTTGACGTATTAACCCAATCAAAAAGTAAACCTTGATTATTTAAGGTATGGATCATTTTAATAGATAAGAAAACTTCTGAGATAAAAATATTCCTGTTCTTCTGTCCTTCTTTTTGTTTGTTCATTAACTCATTAGTATAATGGTGGTTAACGAGGGAAATAATAATAGAGACGATAAACATGGTAATAGGTACAATAACAACCAGACCTAAATTTACATATATAACAATGAGAAATATAATAAATATTGGAATATCGGCTATACGTTGAAAGATCGAGTTTAATAAAACGGGTTTAATTTTCTGAAACTCATTCCATAGCACAAATGCTGATGACATGGATCTGCCATTTTTCTTTTTACTATAAAGTACCGCTTCAAGAAATGCGATATCAATATCGACGTCATCCTGCCTTGCTGTGATAGACTGATAAATATCTTTCGAAGTACGAAGGATAAACTCAAAAACAATAAATACAGCAACAATTATAGCCACGCCAAATAAAGATGAAACCGAAGCGCTTGGAACAAGCTTATCATAGAACAGATTACTAAATACTGGGATAGTTAACGCAAAAATTGCCATAAAAAGAGATGAAAAAAAGTATTTAGTATAAAAAATCTTGTTCATCGATAAAGAGTTTTTTATGATATTTTTTACTCTTATACTATCAACAACTTTATTTAAAGGTAGTATACTAAATGCAGATAACTCTTTTAAATATTCATTTTCAATTTCAACATAACAGAGTTCACCGCGCGCGTTTACCAACTTTATTTTTTGCCCGCCACTCACACACACCATCCACTTCATTTCTGGTGTTAATAGTAAAATCGGCATAGGCTCATTTAGTAAATCCTCACCATTATTAAATAATATATCCTGTAGAGAAAGCCCTAACGACAAAAAGAAATTCTTCATTTGTATAGAGTCATCAGTGTTATTTCTGTCGTACTTTTTAAATCTTAAATTTATATCATCCTCTTTGATATCAATTTTTATGTTGAATTTTTTAGACACTATAGATAATGCCGTTTCCGCACTTAAATAATAAGGTTCTAGTTTTTTATCCATAAGTAAACCCCCTCACCCAAAGGTGAGGGGCCTCCGTTATTATGCGTGTTCTTCTTGATTATCTACAGGTAGCGTAACTTCATTAACGGCGAAAACATCAATAGCGCCGTTATTGTTGTGCCCTACAGAACTCGTGGAAGGGGAATCATTAATATCATCCTCGGTCTTTCCTCTTGCATTCATTGCGTTCACAATATCCGCCGAGGAGTGATCGACTGAGAATGTTTTCTCCTTAATCAGGAAATCATTGTCTTTATCAATGAATTTCACGTCCATAGTATATTCACCATCTTCCAAAGATAGCGGAACTTCGAATATTGCTTTCTGGTTAGTTATCGGCAGAGTAAACTCTTCTCCTTCAAACATAATACTGACATTAACAATATTCTCAGGTACTGATATTTCAAAAGAAGGTGTCTGACTAATTGAACGATCTATTTCATCCCCAGAGTCAGCGTTTAACAATGTAATACTATAGGCTGTCTCCTTCACCACGCTTTCTTCCGCCGCAGACGGCACTGTACGAAGATGCGTAGCGCTTTCGGCATTCACTGTTTCAGACTCCGGTGGAGTAACCGCTGTTGCCGTGGCGTCATCGCTCGCATCGTCATGCTGGCTATCCGCTGTTACCGTCACCGTTGAGTCAACCGTCACCGCTAGCGAAGCAGATTGCTGTGAGTTCCCCGCGCGATCCACCACCGTCACGCTCAGCGTGTAGGTACCATCATTCCAGGCGGCTGGCGGCGTGAAGGTCCAGCCATCCGCGCCTTGCGTCGCCTGATAGGTGTCTGTCACGCCGTTATGCGTCACGTTTACGGTCACCCCGGTCACATCAGCATCAATATGCTGCAGCGTGAACTTAGGCTGGGTGTGATTCGTCACGTTATCGCTGTCTGAAACGCCATTGTCTTCACCTGCTGCCAACGCAATCTCCGGCACCGTCAGCGTACTGTCGATCGTAACGGTAATGGGTAACGAGTTTTTCTGATTACCCGCGGCATCGCTTGCGATTACCGATATCGTATAGGAACCATCAGCTAACGGTGTACCTGGCGTAAAGAACCAAACGCCATCGGCATTTTTTTCAGCATTATATACGGTCCCATTGATATCGACCTGAACGACCACAACATCGCTTTCCAGATTCCCGATAATAAAGGTAGGTTGCTTATCTCGCGTAATATTATCGCCCACCGTACCACTGTCTGAGTCTGGAGATAATGAAATAACGGGAACCTCTTTCATGATATCGAGAGGGACATCATCACTCCGGTTACCAATCGCATCCACACTCGTAATGGTAAACTTCCCTTCCGATGGATACGGGATCGCCATACTCCATTTACCATTATCAGGAACGGTTAACGTATAAGTATTCCCATTACTATCGGTTATTATTAGCTGAGATTTGGCTTCCGCCGTTCCCTGCATAATAATTAGATCGTTGACAATATCTGAATACGTTACGACCGGAGCGTTTGGCGGCGTTCGATCAATAAATATTTCATGTACCTCTTCCTTACGGTTGCCTGCGTTATCCTCAATACTCAACGTGATATCGTATTTACCTTCCGGAAGCTGATCGGTCGATAATTCCCACTGCCCATTAGCCGCAACGACAGCGGTTGCCAACGTGACCCCTGCCACGATTAATGATACCGTAGCGCCAATTTCCCCCATACCTCTCATGGTAATAGTGGAGCTATTACTCCACCAGTCCGTTTTCGATGATGATTTATTGTCATCAAGCTCGCTGGTAAATACCTGGATATGCGTATCGACCCAAATGGAATACTTTTCCTGATTTACGTTACCAGCACGGTCCGTAGATTTAACAGTGATATCCAGTTGGCCTTCTGTGAAATAAAGCGGGTTCACCGGCATCTGCCAGTGGCCTTTTTCATTAACCCAAACTTCCCCCACATTTAAGCCATTAATGATGATTTCTATTTTGCTATTGGGCTCGGCACTGCCACTAAACAATAAGTTACGCGTCGTGTCCGTTATATATATTTTGCCATCACTACCGGTCATCTCTGCTAACGTTTGTCCACCGATAGAATCAATGGCGACAGGCGTCGTATTAAAGGTATCGATAGTAAACTTTAGCGTTTTCGAGGTAGCCGTGTTGCCTGCTTTATCGGTGATAACATAATAAATGCTATGGGAACCATCGCCCAACGGTGACTCAGGTCGATAAACTTGATTTCTGTCCGTCACCGTGATCGTATCGACTAACACCCCATCAATGAAAATCTGAACACTCTGGTTCATTTCTCCAGAAATACTAAACGTAGGCCGGGTCTGACTCGTTATACTATCATTACTGAAAATACCGTTATCAGAACCTGCCACCATAGCAGGATTATCGATAAACGTACTGGTATCTATCGTGACGAGTAAGCGAGGCGATTCTGCCGTATTACCTGCCGGGTCTTCGGCAACCACACGGATAGAATATTCACCATCTTTTAACGCATTATCAAACTGGTAGGACCAGGTTCCATCTTCAAGCACAAGCACATTTGCCACGATCTTTTCATCCACATAAATATGGATTGTGGCTCCCGCTTCTGCGGTGCCAACTAACACAGGCTTGTTGTGATTAGTAATCAGATCGTCAAGTGAACCAGAGTTGCTTGCATCTTCAAGGTTGAGCGTTGGGAAGTCGGTTGATGAATCGACATCCACGCTATAATCCTTGCTCACTTCAGTGTTGCCAGCAACGTCAGTAATGCTGAAATGAATATTAAACGTACCATCATCTTGCAGCAGTATCGGCGCGCGCCATGTGCCATCAGCCTCAACCATAACAACGTTGACTAATTTACCATCGACAAAGATGCTGACCTGAGAACCAGCCTCCCCGACACCTGAGACTGACAACGCCCGGTTATTAGAGAGGGCCGGTAATGAATCTTCATCAATGTCAAAGACAGCAATTTGAGAATCGATTGTCACGGTTGTAATCGCAGACTCAACCCGGTTACCAGCAGTATCCGTAGCAACAAATTGCACCTGATACTCGCCGTCGGCGCTATTTGCCGGCATGGTATAGCTAATATTACCTGACGAACTCGCCTCTACTGTGCCTTGTAACACACCATTAATATAAACCTGTACCGTCGCGCCGGGATCGGTCATGGCAACCAGTACCGGAGACTTATTATTGGTAATCAGATCATATTTATCACCGCTATTAGTATCCCGACTTAATGAAATATCGCTGATTTCAATCTGCGTATCATGTTCTATCAGGATATCTTTTTGTTGGCTGTTGCCCGCTTTATCTTCCGATACCACGACAAAGGCATTACTACCTTCACGCAGATCTAATTCTGCGCTCCATCGACCATCATTGCCTACCACCAGGGTAGCAATAACCACCCCCTGCGGACTCCTGATGGTTAAAGTACTTCCGGCTTCGGCAGTACCATCGATGGTGACATGAGATTTATTGGTGATCCAGTCGCCAACTTTGCCACTGTCATCAGCTTCGCGTAATACCACGGTTAACGGCGAAATTACCGTATCCAGTATCACATTCTGCGGACCAAACTCTCTGATATTGCCGGCAACATCTTCAACTTTAAACGTTAATACATAATTACCGTCATTACCCAAAGCAGGTAATACTACGCCCCAGTGTCCTGCGCCTGTCGTATAAGCAATCGCTTTTTCAACGCCATTCACAAAGATAGTGATTTTGCTGTTTGGCTCACTGGTGCCGCCAATCTCCGGCGTCACCGTATTGATATATCCGCCCTCATGCATTCCAGATATATTCCATACCAGTTCAGCAACCTCGGTATCGATAGTGACATCAACGGCGGTGGAACGCAGTTCGCTATTATCGCGAGGGTTGACGATACCCACCTGGACGACATAATGGCCATCTTTCATTTCCGATAACTGGAAAGTATATCGACCCGCTGTATCCGCTGTCGCCTCGCCGACCTTCACGCCATCCACATAAATACTCACAATCGTATTAGGTAACGTGCTCCCAATCAGGGTCGGCGTTTTATTATTCGTCGTAAAGTCTCCTAAGGCACCACTATCGCTCTCCTCGCTGAGCTTTATGGTTGGAGGCGTGACATCAATAACAGGTATTACTACAGGAAAGTCGACCTGCGACGATTCATTACCCGCTTTATCTTTGGCAACAATGCTCACAACATAGGAGCCTGGCGCTAATACTGATGGCGGCGTCCAACTCCATTCGCCATTCGCATTGGCGTTTGCGGAGCCGACCACTTTCCCATCCCACTGAATCATAATCGTCGAGAACGCTTCGGCAAACCCTTTGAACTCAGGACGCAGGCTGGTTGCTTCATGCTGATCATCAATAGATGGATCCGAAAGGCGAATGGTGGGATCGATCGTAACCGTATCGATAGTGAATCTTTCCTGCGTTTGCGCAGTATTTCCCGCGACATCTGTTGCGACGACGTTGATGGTATACATGCCATCCGGCAGTATATTCGGCGTCACACTCCAGTTGCCATCAGCGCCAACCGTAATCGTTTGTTTTAAAACCTCCCGACCTGACTTATCGTCAACAATGGTAATCACCAGTTTCGCATTGGGCTCTGCAGTACCTTCGAATTTGGGATTTTGCTTATTCGTAAGGTTATCGCTATTGGAATTTCCGGTATCAGACGCTGGCTCCATTCTGACACTGACGCTTGTCGTGGTATCAATGGTAAAGGGCAGCTTAGTTTCAGAAGTATTTCCGGCAATATCTCTGAAGACAACAACGGCTTCATATACGCCATCGTTTAACGCAACGGGAACCTGGAATTCCCAGAGGTTATTGCCATTTGCCGTAACCGGATAAGAAACGCCGTTAATTCTGATTACAACAGTATCAATATCGGCGGATACATTGCCAATAACGAAACGTGGTTTAGTGACACTCGTAATATTATCAACAGCGCTTTCGCCAGTATCATCCGCATCCAGCAAATCAATACTGGGATCAGAAACAATAGTGTCTATTGTGAATGATACCTCTTTGCTAATTTTATTACCTGCGATATCTTCAGCCACTATTTCTATTTTGTAAGTTCCATCCACTAACGGTGTATCAGGGGTAAACAGCCATTTATTACCTGCCCCCTGAGTCAGTGTGCTGGATTTCCCGTTTAAAATTACCGTCACGCTCTGCAGCGGTTCTCTGGCTGAAATTTCAAAACGTGGAGAGGTAATATTCGTAATACCATCCGTAGAATCCTTTCCGGCGTCGTCCAGCATCACGACGCTCAGGCCGTCAATCTGCGTATCCACGGTGAAGCCCAGCGTGGAATTTGCCGTATTCCCTGCCCGATCCGTCGCCTGGACATGGAGAGTATAATGACCATCAGGCAATGCGCTACCTGCAGTAAATTCCCACTGCCCGGCCGCATTTTTACTGATGGGCGTCCAGTTTACGCCATCGAAAGAAACCAGCACCGATGTCACATCATCAGGCGTTGCAATTTCAAAAGAGGGACGGGTAGCATTGGTGACATTATCGTGATCGTTGACGCCGCTATCTGTTGTTAACGTAACACTGTCAATCTGAACCTGCGTGTCGATTTCAATCTTCAGTTCGGCCGATGTTTTGGTATTACCAGCAATATCCGTTACGGTAACAGAGATCGTATGCTGACCGTCAGACAGCGGTTGATCCGGCGTAAAGGTTAAATTCCCCCCTGTGTTTTCAATGGTGTAATCCCGACCATCAATATGAACCACAATGTGTGATACATCATTATCGACATTACCGATAATAAACACCGGTTTGTTAATCCTGGTAAGATTATCATTAGTATCATCACCAGTATCATGGGTGGGATCGAGTACAATTGTCGGCTCTCGCAGAGTCGTATCAATCGTAAACTGCAGCGTTTCTTGCGCAACGTTGCCGGCGATATCAGTCACATCAACCAAGAGAGTGTGTTGCCCATCAGGTAATGCCGAACCGACATTAAATATCCAGCGGCCATCCCCTCCTTTTGTGAGTTCAATCCAATTAGCGGCGTTATCGATTTTAACGCGCACATGGGTAATATCATCAGCGGTAACAATACTAAACTGCGGCTTGTCGACTTTGGTAATGTTATCTACATCGCTATCACCGCTATCTGTAACCAACGTGACGCTTTCAATTTCAGCCGTCGTATCTATCACAACAGGTAATGGTTTCGATGTCGCGGTATTTCCGGCCTTATCTTCAACCGTAACGGTAATATTATAAGAACCATCCGGAATGGCATTGCCTGGCGTAAATTGCCAACCAGCCCCAACCTTAGTCGCGTTATAATCATGACCATCAATCGTCACCACGACTTTGATAACATCGGGGTCAACATTACCAATCGTAAAGGTGGGTCGTGAAATATTAGTGATATTATCGGCTGTATTCGCTCCGGTATCTTGTCCTGCGTCTAAAGCAATAGTCGGAACCTGTATATTAGTATCGATATTAAATACTAAATCTTTATTCGCAATATTACCTGCCTCATCCGTGGCCTCTACGCGAAGGGTATATGTGCCGTCAACCAGAGTATTCGGGCTGTCAAAAATCCACTGTCCGTCGGCATTTTTGCGTATCACATTCCAGTTAGCGCCACCATCCAGGGTTACGCGTACCTGGACGACATCACCGGGAACGTCAATTCTGAATGACGGTTTGGCAACATTCGTTAATTGATCATTCTGCACGCCAGTATCATTAAGCAATACGATATTGTTAATGGTTGTCGTGGTGTCAATACGCACCTCAAACGGCGCAGACTCTTTTACATTCCCCGCCAGATCTTCCACCACAACGGCTAACTGATATGAGCCATCAGCCCAGCTCGCAGAAGGCGTAAAGCGCCATTGACCATTGGTGAATACCGCCGCTTCCTCGTGCGTTTTACCGTTGTAAGTTACTTTGACCATCACGCGCGTAACGTCAGAATCAACCTGGCGTATGTCGAACACAGGCCGATCGTGATTGGTGAGGCGATCGCCAACAGTACCGCTATCTTCGCCAGCTGCCAGTTCAATCACCGGCGTAGTCAACGTACCGTCTATCGTCACCTTTAAAGGCGCGGATGTTTGCTGGTTGCCTGCCACATCTGTTACCGTCACGGTGAATGTGTAGCTACCGTCCGCCAAAGCAGAATCCGGTCGATAGCGCCAGCCGTCGGCTGATTCGGTGAGTACCACCGTTTTAAACGTGCCGTTATGCTCAATACTCAATTCCACGTGTCGAACATCTTTATCGATACTCCCCAACACAAATACTGGCTGAGTGACGCTGGTCAGATTATCGTTCTTATTCTGTCCGGTATCCTGATCGGGCGCCAGCTCAATGGTTGGCGTCATCAACGTGATGTCGATAGTGAAATTGAGCGTCTCCGTCATCTTATTACCCGCACCGTCAGTCACTTCCACGGTCAGGGTATGCTGTCCCTCTGGCATATCCGTCGGCCAAGTGTAATCCCAAATGCCAGCCGTCGAACTCTTGATTGCGGTAACCCAGGTCGTGCCGCCGTCAATACTCAGAAGAACCTTTTCCACATCATCCGGTACCGAGATCTGGAACTGCGGACGCACATGTTTTGTCACATTATCGCCAGGGACGCCGCTATCGTTGACTAATTCAATATGATCAATGGCTATTTGCGTATCCACTGTCACCGTCAGCGGCGTAGACGGACGCGTATTTCCCGCCCGATCCTCCACTGTCACCGTCAGCGTATAATCACCGTCGCCCCACGGCGCTGGCGGTGTAAAGCTCCAGCCTCCAGCCCCCTGTGTCGCGGTAAACGAGGTTGTCGTTCCATTATGCGTGACGCTGACTGTAACGTTGATAACATCCGAATCGATATTCTGCAGAATAAAGGTCGGTCGGGTGCGATTGGTCATATCATCGCCAGGCGTACCGGTATCATCCGTGCTATCCAGCGCAATAGTCGGCGTCGACAACCGGGTGTCGATGAAAAATTCAAGCGTTTGCGTCGCCGTATTGCCCGCTCTGTCGGTGACCATGACGGTTAGGGTGTGTTTTCCATCGCCCATATCCGTTGGCCAGGTATAGCCCCAGACGCCTTCAATACCCTGCGCCGCGCTCACCCAGTTTGCGCCCCCATCAATGCTCAGTTGCACAGAATTCACATCCGCCGGCACCGTGATCTCAAACTGCGGACGGGTGCTGTTAGTTAGATTGTCATCAGGCACGCCATGATCATTGACCAATGTAATATCAGTAATGCTGGTTTGCGTATCTACCGTCACTATCAGCGGCGTGGACTGACGAACGTTTCCTGCGTTATCCGTTACCTCTACCGTCAGTGTATAGCTACCGTCCGCCCAGTCAGCATCTGGCGTAAAGCGCCACTGTCCTCCAACCTGGGTTAGTGTCACTTCCTGGCTATTGCCGCCCTGTGTGATCCGCAAAATGACCGATTGCGCATCGGAGTCAATATTGCCAATGGTAAAGCCCGGTCTTTTGACGCTCGTAATATGATCGCCAATGGCACCTGTATCGTCCCTGCTATCCATAGTGATGGTAGGCGTTGACAGCCGGGTATCAATGGTAAAATCGAGCGTCTGCGTCGTCTTATTTCCCGCCTTATCGGTCGCTTCTACCGTCAGGGTATGTAGCCCGTCGGTCACATCTTTCGGCCAGGTGTAATCCCAGATCCCTGCCGTGCCCTGTGTTGCACGAACCCACGTATTACCGCCGTCGATACTCAGACGTACCTCGTTGACATCCCCTGGCACCGTGACGCGGAAGTGTGGACGAACGTCATTGGTCAGGTTGTCGCCGGGAATACCGTTATCATTAACCAGTTCAATAACATCAATGGTGATTTGGGTATCAACCGTGACCGTCAGCGGCGCTGAGTATTTTACGTTCCCCGCATCATCCTCCACCCTCACCGTCAGCATATAGTCGCCATCTGCCCATGTGCCGGTCGGTGTCACGCTCCAGATGCCGGTCGCGCCTTTGGTGGCCGTCAGCACTTTTTTCGTGCCGCCATACTGCACCTCAACCGTGACATACCGCGCGTCTGCGTCAATATTGCCCAGTATAAACGTCGGCTTATTCGCGTTGGTCAGGTTATCGCCTTTTGTTCCGCTGTCGTCCGTGCTGTCCAGCACGATAGTCGGTTCTGACAGCATGGTATCGATGATGAAGTCCAGTTTCTGCGTCGTCTGGTTTCCCGCCTTGTCGGTCGCCTCCACTGTCAGGGTATGCTTCCCCTCTCCCACATCAGCCAGCCAGGTATAATCCCAGACGCCCGGCGTCGCGCTCTGGGTAGCGTTGAACCACGTCTTGCCGCCGTCAATGCTCAGGCGTACCTCGTTAACATCCGTCGGTACCTTCACCTGGAAGTGCGGACGCACGTTATTAGTCAGATTATCGTCGGGAATACCGCTGTCATTGACCAGTTCAATGTTATTAATGGCGATTTGCGTGTCCACCGTCACCGTCAACGATGCAGAATGGCTGGTGTTCCCCGCTTTATCTTCGACTGACACACTCAGGGTATAATCACCATCCGCCCACGCCCCTGTCGGCGTAAAGCTCCATCCGCCTGTGCCTTTCGTGGCGTCAAATGTGGTGGTGACGCCGCCATGCTCCACGCTGACCGTAACGCGAACGGCATCATCATCAATATGCTGCAGGGCAAATGTCGGCTGGGTGCTATTCGTCATGTTATCGCCCTGGACACCGGTATCGTCCGCGCTATTCAGTACGATGACCGGCACTGATAGCGTGGTATCAATAGTGAAGTGGAGTGTCTCCGTCACCGTATTACCCGCATTGTCAGTCGCTTTCACATTCAGCGTATAGTCGCCATCCGGCACGGTGCCCGGCCAGGTATAATTCCAGACGCCCGGCGTCGCGCTCTGTGTCGCCTTAACCCAGGTCACGCCACCGTCAATGCTCAGACTAACTTCGTTAACGTCCCCCGGTACCGTCACGCGGAACTGCGGATGGGCGTCGTTAGTCATATTGTCGCCGGGAATACCGTTATCATTAACCAGTTCAATAGCATCAATGGTGATTTGGGTATCAACAGTGACCGTCAGCGACGCTGAGTGTTTTTCGTTCCCCGCCTCATCTTCCACCCTCACTGTCAGCGTATAGTCGCCATCTGCCCATGTACCGGTCGGTGTTACGCTCCAGTTGCCGGTCGCGTCTTTGGTAGCCGTCAGCACTTCTTTCGTGCCGCCATGCTGCACCTCAACCGTGACATACCGCGCGTCTGCGTCAATATTGCCCAGTAAAAACGTCGGCTTATTTACGTTGGTCAGGTTATCGCCTTTTGTTCCGCTGTCGTCCGTGTTGTCCAGCACGATAGTCGGTTCTGACAGTAGGGTATCGATGATAAAGTCCAGTTGCTGCGTCGTTTTGTTTCCCGCCTTGTCGGTCGCCTCCACTGTCAGGGTATGCTTCCCCTCTCCCACATCAGCCAGCCAGGTATAATCCCAGACACCCGGCGTCGCGCTCTGGGTCGCGTTGAACCACGTCTTGCCGCCGTCAATGCTCAGGCGCACCACGTTGACATCAGTCGGTACCGTCACCTGGAAGTGCGGACGCACGTTATTAGTCAGATTATCGTCGGGAATACCGCTGTCATTGACCAGTTCAATATGGTCAATGGCGATTTGCGTATCGATGGTGACCGTCAACGGCGCTGAGTGGCGAATATTACCCGCCTCATCTTTCACCGTTACCGTCAGCGTATAGTCGCCATCAGTCCACGCGCTGCCGGGTACAAAACGCCACTGCCCGTTAGTCTGCGTCAGCTCCACCTCCTCGCTGTGACCATCGCGCATCACCTGCACGACGACCTGAGTCACGTCAGAATCAATACCGCCGATAATAAAACCCGGCGTTTTAACGTTAGTCTTATTATCGTTGGCGGTGCCGCTATCATCTGCGCTATCCAGCGTGATGGTCGGTGTCGACAATGTGGTATCAATGATAAAATTGAGCGTTTCCGTCGCCGTGTTGCCTGCAACATCGGTTGCTTTCACTGTCAGGGTATACGTATTTTCGACCAGATCTGTCGGCCATATATACTCCCAAACGCCGTCAGACGTCAGCGTTGCGTTAACCCAGTTGATGCCGCCATCAAGACTCAGTTGCACAGAGTTCACGTCCGTCGGTACCGTAATATGAAACTGTGGACGTGCTTCATTGGTCAGGTTATCCCCGACAATACCCGTGTCATTAAGAAGCTCAATGCGATCAATAGACGTTTGCGTATCGATAGTCACCGTCAGCGGCGCAGAATAATTTGTATTACCCGCCTTATCTTCTACCTTTACCGTCAACGTATAGTCGCCATCGGTCCAGGCTGCGCCCGGCGTAAAGCGCCACACACCGCCGTTCTTAATCAACTCTATCTGTTGGTTCTTACCATCATGCGCCACCGTCACCACCACTTTGGTCACGTCGGCGTCGATATTACCGAGGGTAAAGCCTGGCATCTTAACGTTGGTGATGTTATCGCCAGCGGCGCTATCATCCGCGCTGTCCAGGGTAATAGTCGGTTCTGACAGAATGGTATCGATGGTGAAGTCCAGTTTCTGCGTCGTTTTGTTTCCCGCCTTGTCGGACGCTTCCACCATCAGGGTGTGAGGGCCGTTAGCCACATTCGTCAGCCAGGTGTAATCCCAGACGCCCGACGTCGCGCTCTGCGTGGCGTCAAACCACGTTTTGCCGCCATCAATACTCAGTCTTACACCGTTAACATCCGCCGGTACTGTCACCTGAAAGTGCGGGCGCGCTTCATTGGTCAGATTATCGCCGGGGATACCGCTGTCGTTAACCAGTTCAATACGGTCAATGGCGATATGCGTGTCTACTGTCACCGTCAACGGCGCGGACTGCTTCACATTTCCGGCCCTATCTTCTACCTTCACCGTCAGGATATAGTCGCCGTCCGCCCAGTCGCTGGTCGGCGCAAAGCGCCACTGTCCGCCGGTCTGAACCAGTGGCACCTCCTGTTTAATGCCATTGTGCATTACCTCCACTATCACCCGGCTGACATCGGTATCAATATTGTTGAGGGTAAAGCCCGGCGTTTTAACATTGGTGATATTATCGCCCGCGATGCCGCTGTCATCTGCGCTGTCCAGCGAGAGGGTCGGCACAGACAGAGTGGTATCGATGGTGAAATCAAGTTCCTGCGTCGTCTTGTTTCCCGCCTTGTCGGTCGCTTCTACCGTCAGGGTATAGCCTCCGTCGGCCACATCATCCGGCCAGATATAATCCCAGGCGCCCGGCGTCGCGCTCTGGGTAGCGTTGAACCACGTCTTGCCGCCGTCAATGCTCAGGCGCACCACGTTGACATCCGTCGGTACCGTCACCTGGAAGTGCGGACGCACGTTATTAGTCAGATTATCGTTGGGAATACCGCTGTCATTGACCAGTTCAATGTTATTAATGGCGATTTGCGTGTCCACCGTCACCGTCAACGATGCAGAATGGCTGGTGTTCCCCGCTTTATCTTCGACTGACACACTCAGGGTATAATCACCATCCGCCCACGCCCCTGTCGGCGTAAAGCTCCATCCGCCTGTGCCTTTCGTGGCGTCAAATGTGGTGGTGACGCCGCCATGCTCCACGCTGACCGTAACGCGAACGGCATCATCATCAATATGCTGCAGGGCAAATGTCGGCTGGGTGCTATTCGTCATGTTATCGCCCTGGACACCGGTATCGTCCGCGCTATTCAGTACGATGACCGGCACTGACAGCGTGGTATCCACCGCGAAATCGATGGTCTTCGTCACGGTATTGCCTGCTTTATCAGTCGCCTCCACCGTTAGCGTGTATTGACCATCTGCCAGGTCTGTCGGCCAGATATACTCCCAGCTTCCTGCCACGCCCGGAGTTGCCTGAACCCACGAATTACCACCGTCAATGCTCAGACGGACTTCATTGACATCCGTAGGTACCGTCACACGAAAGTGGGGACGGTCGTCGTTGGTCATATTATCGCCTTTCACGCCGCTATCGTTGACCAGTTCCACCCCATCAATAGCGATTTGGGTATCGATAACGACCGTCAGCGGCGCTGAGTAGTTGGTATTTCCTGCCTTATCTTCTACTTTCACCGTTAACGTGTAGCTGCCATCCGCCCACGTATTCCCTGGTATAAATAACCAACTACCATTGAGGTGGGAAAGTTCGATCTCTTCGCTCACGCCATTGTGCATCACCTGTACGACGACCCGATGCGCATCAGCATCAACACCGGAAATAGCAAAACCTGGCTTATTGATATTGGTCAGGTTATCGCCTGTAACCCCCGTATCATCCTTAGAAAGCAGGGAAATCACCGGCGTTGATACTGTGGTATCGATAGTAAAATCGAATACCGCGCTGTTCGCTTTATTACCCGCAATGTCCTCAACCTTGACATAAACCTGATGCAAGCCTTCCGTTAAATCTGAAGTAAAGGTATAGGCCCATGAACCATCAGGTTGTTGCGTGGCAACACCGATCTGCGTATCAGACGCGGCATCCCATACCTGAACACTGATAATGTCCGGATCAATATCTTTTAGGTGCAAGGTAGGTTTAACGATATTCGTTAAATTATCATCTGAAATTCCCGAATCTGAATCCGGGCTCAATGAAACTATCGGTATTGAAATAGCAGTATCGACGCTAATTAAGAAAGGATCCGAATGAGCAATGTTGCCAGCGATATCTTCAACTGAAGCGGTTATTCTATGATCGCCATCAACCAAACCTTGATCGGCTTTCAGGGTATACTCCCATCTGCCATCTTTATTTGTTCTGACCTCAGCGATCAGTGCACCATCAATATAGAGTTTAACCGTTGAATAGGGTGCAGCGGTTCCTGTCAGTGCAGGATTCTTTTCATTAATAATATGGTCTGTATTATCAACCCCCGTATCGTTGACCAACTCTATTGTTGGTTTTTGCGTTTGCGTTACGATTTGGAAATTATACGCTGATGAGGAGGCAGTATTACCGGCAATATCTTCTACCTTTACCGTTACGTCATGCGAGCCATCAGATAACGCTGTGGTAAATTGAAAATTCCATACACCATCATCGCCAGCAATAGCCTCACCACTTAACACACCGTCAACATAGATGGAAACCTTAGCATTAGCTTCAGCCATCCCGGTAAACAACGGCGTATTAATTTTAGTAATCATATCGCCTTTAACGCCAGAGTCAGCGCTATCATGCAACATAACAGTAGGGATCGGCGTAAAGCTATCAATGGTAAGCTGATAATCTACAGATGACGTTCTTCCTAAAGGATCGATGGATTCAACCGTAATCTTATAAACATTGTCAGACAGATTTCGGGAAATATCAAAATTCCAGTTACCGTCTGCATCCGCAGTCGTCACGCCTATCGTTTTACCATCAATAAGGATATTTACGGTAGCAAACCTATCCGCTGTTCCCAGTAATGTCAGAGCATTATGTTTATTGGTAATCCAGTCGCCTTTTGCACCGGAATCATCACTGGCATCGAGTTCCGCTTTTGGAGGTACAACTTCAGTTTGAATAGTAAAAGAATATTTAACAGTAGAGGATTTATTGCCGGCGGCATCCTGAGAAATGATTTCAATATCATAGGCGCCCTGAAGAAATTTATTACTAAACTGATAATTCCAGGTCCCGTTTGAGTCAACCTCAATGCTGTCATATAATTTACCATCTCGCATCAATAAGATGGTAGACTTTGGCTCTGCCGTACCGACTAAAGCCGGTAAATCATTCCCTGATAAAATTATACCATTCGGCAAAACAACATAATCCTCCAAAGAAACCGTCGGAGGTACAGGGGCAATAGTATCAATAACGTAACTAAAGGAAAAATCCTTTTTGTTGCCAGCGACATCTTCAACAGTGAACGTAAGATTGTTAATCCCTTCCACTGAGTCGGAAGTGAAATTGAACGTCCATTCGCCCTTGTCATTCGCTTTAAAAATAACCTCTTCGCCAGTCTCACTATTTATGACACTGATAATAGCATTTGGCTCAGTTTTACCTGTAAAGGTTGGGCGAGTATTGTTAGTAACGTTATCTCCGACAATACCGCTATCATTCGTCGTTTCAATCTCAGCGCTGAAATAGCTGATACGTGTATCAATAGTAAAAGGCAGATTTGCCGTCGCTGAGGTATGCCCGGCAATATCAGTAGCTGTTGCTGTTATATTGTATTCGCCATCCTTGAGCGGCGTAGTAAGCGTATAGCTCCATGTCCCATCTTTAGCAACAATGACCTCACCAAGATGTTTAAGTCCAAGATAAATAGAGACTGTAGAACCGGGTTCCGCCACACCAATAAATGTTGGCAGGGTGCTATTTGTAATGTTGTCATTTTTAATGCCGGAATCACTACTATCATCCAGCTCAATCGTCGGCTTTTCCGGAGGAATGGTGTCGGTTATGATACTATCCGTCGTTTCGTTTTTATTACCTGCTTTATCTACAGCAACGACTTTTATACTATTTTCGCCCTCAGATAATTCATTATCCTTAAATTCATAACTCCAGTTTCCATCTTTATCGACATCAACGCTGGCAACCAGTTTATTATCTACATAAATGTCAACCTTAGCATTCTCTTCCGCCGTACCAACAATTGAAGGCGTCAAGGTCGGCGTTAAGCCCTTATGACCGGACACACTACTTTCAGGCGAAAGCTCAAATGTTGGCTTATCGGTAACGGAATCGATAGTAATGACAAGTTTGGCGCTACCGCTCCCATCAGCAGTCTTGGCCTCTGCCTCCAGATTATATGTTCCATCAGTCAATGTTTCAGGCGCAGTGAAGGTGAAGTTACCCAAACTATCCGCTACAGCCTGACCGACAGCAATACCATTAATTTTAATAATGACCGTGGCATTGGGAGCAGTGCTACCTACAAACTGAGGTTTGGTAAAATTAGTTATACTATCATCTTTGCTACCGCTGTTACTTTCGGCCGCAAGCGCTAATGTGACTTTAAGCGGCTCTTTAACAGACTCAGCATCGAGCTTATTTTCCTCATTTTTACTGCTATTACTTTTGCCAGTACTGGTATTTTTATTAATAGGCTGAGGAAGAACTTTTTCAGCATCGTTCTGTTTAGAAGCCTGCGTTGCTTTAGCCTGTGTATTTTGCTGGGAAGCATCGCTTTGCTGAGCCAAATTGTCTTTTGCTACATTGTCAGCCAAAAAGTTCTGCAGCATTTCTTCAATTTGCTTTGACGAGTTCTGTACTTCAAACGCTTCATTGAGCGCTTTTTCTGCTGCCTCCTTAGCTTTCTCTGCTTCTTCCTTCGCCTTATCAGCTTCTTTCTTTGCGTTTTCAGCATCGTCAAGCTGCTTTTTTAATTCCTCTTCTTCCTTCTTATTTCGTCGTTTGCCATTACCTTTCTTTTCTACCTGAGCAGAATCAACCAATGAGCTGTCAATTCTCTCCAGTTGAATATCTTTTAAATCTACGCTGCCCAGAATTTTAGCGCCGGTAATAGTCTTATCTTTAAATTTAACAGCGAGGTTATTGCCTTTGATACTTGAATAAAGAGCGCCATTGACAATGATCACTGAACCACGCGGCGTGGTAATGTTCATGTCTGGCCCGGAAAGAGAAACTTTTGCGCCTTTGGCATTACCCAAAGAAGATAAATCAATTACAGAATTTTGATCGGCAAAAAACTTTTGTATGCTTTTATTTCCCATAATATTATATTCACTCTCAAGGTGTATCTAATCGTTTAGTATTAACTGGTTCTGAAAAGGCTTTGTCCACGCCTTTCATCAAGGGAGATAACAGGTATTCCATAATGCTGTGTTTTCCGGTAATTACACTGGCGTCAACAGTCATACCTGGTTTTAACCACCGTAAATCATCTTCATTAACATCGAATGCAATAATTACTTTATAATAACGCTGAATTGTTCCTCCGGTATTTTCCTCATAGGAATCAGGGCTAATATTATCGATAGTCGCATTATACGATTTTATCTTTGGTTGGATAATTGACTGCACATCCAGTTTAACGGCTTCATCTACATATATTTGGTCACGGTATTTGGGTAATATTTTCACATCGGCCAGCATAGTCCTTACTTTTGGTTTTATTTCAAAAAGTAAGTCCGCCGCCTGAATCACACCACCATGAGTAGTGGCACTTTTATTGATTTTATAAATTACACCGTCAACCGGTGAATAGATATCCTCCTCATTTATCTGCTTCTCTATTACTTTTAATGTAGAGTTAACAACCTCAAGTTCCTGAAGATTTTTAGATATTATTTTAGATAAAGATAGTCGCAATTCATTATTAAGCGCCTCAATATCATTAACAACCAACTCAATATCATCTTTTTTTAAAGTGATGCTACTTTCAATATCATTAATTTCAGACTTAACTTTTATATACGTCTGTTTCTTGTTAAGAAAATTGGTATATGGGCTAATTCCTTTTTTTACCAGTGGGGAAAGAATATTTATTTCTTCGGCAAGCAATGCGAGTTCTTTTTCTTTCGAACTCAGCTTCTCTTGTAATCCGCTAATCTCAGAATCAAGAGAGGTTTTTTTTAACTCTTTAGCTCTTATCTGACTATGCACTAATTCAATATTCGCTTTTACCTCTTTATTGCTTAAAGAACGGGTGCCATCCAGGGTAATCAACCCACTCTCATTTTCTTTATCAAGAATGAAAGATATTTCGTTAACATCTTTATCCAGATACCCTTTTTGAGTTCTATACCTTTGATATTCTTTTTGCAGATCAAGGTTAACGACCTTTGCAAGGAGTTCTCCTTTTTTTACAGTATCACCCTCGGCTACATAAATATCTTGTATCGTCCCTCCTTTAGAAAGAGATATTAACTGAGCATTATCTTTAGTAGTGATAACGCCCTGACCATGAACCACTGAATTAATTTCTATAAAGTAGGTAAGGATAATAATTAAGATCGTCAAAGAAATAATTATCATCATGAGATGATCGCTTTGTCTTCTATTCATTTCATTACATTTAACTCACTTTCAGTATTTCCTTTTAAATAATCCATTAAATGAAAAATCAATGAGAGTTGCTGTAGCTTTAAAATATACAGGCTATATTTGCTGTCGATCATGCTTACATATGCCTGAAATGCTTCATTACGGCTTGAAATTAAATCAAGCAAACTTTTTTGCCCTAACTGAAACTCCTGCTCATATAATTCAGTAAGCTGTAACGCGTTTGTATGTGAACGTTCCGCCACTGAGTAAGTCTCTTTTGCAGCGGCGTATTTTGAAAGTTGTGAATCAATGTTATAACGCGTTTTAATCAAAAAATCGTCAATTTGCAGCTTAGCCTGCGAGTAACTTGCCACCATTTTTCTTTCCTGGGCTGAATTTCTGAACCCATTAAAAATGTTGAAACTGACATTGATACCCGTTTTAAATTCATCTTCATAATCACTTTTTTTGGCACTACCGCTCGGGTTATTCTGTACATAGCTGGAAACAAGATCTACAGTCGGAAAATAGGATGATTTTGCGGCATTAATATCTTCGGTCGCGGCTTTTCGGGTATTGACAAGCATCTTATAGTCATCGTTGTATTTCATCACCATGTCCATAAGTTTTTCAGGGTTTTCGACAAAGATATATTTTTTGAAGAGGTTGAATTTTTCATCGCTTTGAATCTGAACTGGCGATAAATTCAGACCAGTCATATTCTGCATTTTATACATTTCATCATCCAACATCGACTGATACATAATGCTTCTGGTATTTAATGCATCGATAGATACTTGTACTTTACGCATATCAGATTGCATCGCTACACCGGAAGATACCAGCAACGAAAAAGTTTCCAGCATCTTTTTATAAAACTCTTTCTCCAGATTTACGCCATCAATCATTTCACGATATTTACTGATGTTGTAATAGGTTGTCACAACCTCCTGAGACACTATATTCTTTGTTTTTTCATAGTCAGTTTTACTATTATCTCTTTCATATTCAGATTTCCTGATATTAGCCCCCCTCACTCCAAAATCCGTTATTCGGTATGATAAAGACACCTTATTTTCAACGTTCCTCTCGGTACCTGATGACTCTTTCCTGTTATTATTAAGGCCAGATGTTAGATCCAGGGTAGGATAAAGTGCTGCCCGTGAAAGATCTAAGTCACTGTTTTTCTTTTCAGTCTCATAATATGAAACAGCAACAGAGGGCTGATGCGTTAATGCGGCATTAACTAAATCTCTTAGAGGAATGACCGGAAGCTCGCTGGCGTATGTGCTTTGTGTAATAAAAGCAGTCGTCAGAAAAAACATCTTAATCTTCATTTTTTTCCTCCTTGTTTAACAAACGTTGCTTTACTATTTCCTGATGCATAGATGTTATTTTTTCCATTAATGGCATATAGGTATCACGGTAGCTAACCATTTCAGCACTAATCTCTTTAGTATTGGCAATAATCTTTTTATCAGTAGCCGATAGATCGGATAGCGCTAAATGAACATTATTCATATCCTCATCCATTTCTTTTCTCAGCCCATCGAGAGTATGAGAAATATCGGCACTGCCAGCGGCAATATCGTTTATGGTCTTACCATGTGAAAGAGATTCCTGATAACATTTATCAACTGATGTCATTATTGAATCATTCTTTTTATCTATAATATTTTGTATTGTACTCATTGCCTCCAGTCGTGCATTATTATCAGCAAGCAGGATATTACCTTCAGATAAACGCGAGGTAATTGTTATTACACCGTCAGATAATTTTTTGAGATTTTCGTTACTGCTTACCAGATAACCATCAATCAGCGTAGAAAGTTGCTCTAGTTTTGCTGAGTTATCCAATAGTCGGTTTTGCAAAGTGACAAAGCTATCTGATAGCATCTCTCGTTTCTTTTCTTCATCCTGCGTCCGTAAATTTTCAACTGACAGATAGTTATCAAAAAACGCTTTAAACAACTCTTTAAATTCTACAAGCGTCTCTGATTCAACCCGCAGGCTTCGTTGTTTATTATTGGATCTGTTGCTTATGATTTTTAATTTTTTGATTTCCGTAGAAACAAGGGAATAGGAGCTGCGAACAAAAACACTTTGTGAGGTCAGGAGTATGGCGCAAACAACACCATAGATAGAAGATACAAATGCGGTATTCATCCCTTTCAATGGTTCAGAAAGCGACGCTACCATTGTCACGATCATATTGAGTGTATTACTTGCATTATCACCGCCAACATCTGATGGCGAGCTCAATAAGTTCCCGATTGAACCAATCGTAATAGACAGACCCGCAAACGTCCCCAACAGGCCAACAAGCGTCGACACATTGCTACAGCTCATAATAAATGACAATCGTTGATTACGGGCGGTAGACACATTGTCATCTAATTCCATCAGCAAATTGAAATCACACTGTTTGGGTTCCCCGGCAAACAAAACCTGATTGAGGTTAGAAAGAATGCTATTTTTTCTACTGGCGTCCTGAGCTATTAATATGTCTTTTGCTGAAATATTTTTAAGAATAGTGAATAATGCACACAAAGAACCTGTAATATAAATGGCAATAATGACTCCATTGTAAATTGCAGAAACCATAAAGTTATCAAAAACATACTCTCTTATACCGGGAAAAGATAAAGCGAAAAAAGGGAGTATGGCAAGGAAAAAACAGACAAACAAATAGCGGTAATGATTTATATATTTCACTCTGACACCTTTTTATTAATAGTCGTGATAATAGCTTTACTCGTTGTACTTGATGCTGCGGAGTTAACACTCATGTCAATAACTACATCAGGATATATCTTCTTAATCTCTTTCATTAAAATAATTCCCCGTTCATATCCCAGTCGTAAAGAGTCAGAGAAAGAGATGTCTGCCTGAGGAATAACCATTTCTATCAATAAATTACTATTGATTTTGTCTTCTAACCAAGCCTCTATTTTATGAGTATCCTCTTCAGAAAAGCTTCTCAGCCTGCCATGATACGTAATAACAAGCTCATTTTTTGTAGATGTTATATCAATTTTCTGACCATCGGCGATATCGTATACTCCAACCTCCTTACCTGACATTGTAGTCATTCCGTCCGACACATCTTGAGTATTCACTTCTTTATTAACTATTTCATTAGCATTTGAATTGTCATTGGCTCCGCTATTTTGAGCAGTAGATTTAGTCTTATTCTCTATATTTGCTTTATAAACTTTAATTGAGTTGTCATACATAATAATCATATTATTAAGTGCAAACACCAACATAAGAAATATAAAAATACACAATACCGTAGAGAATGTATCAACAAAACTAGGCCACGGATTACTTTCGTCTTCCATGTTGTCTCCTGATATTACATTGTGAATAAAATGTTTTTGTGGATTAGAAAGGATAAAGGATGCTCAACTTATTCAGAAAGTGAACGCTACCGCCCTTGGCTTCCTGCTACCAATACGCTTTATAGATTTCAGTTTTCCTACATCTCGTAATCAGAAAAATAAAAACAACGACGCCATTTTTATGCGCCCACAACAAAGATGAGTGCTTTAATTAAAAACACTCTTCATTTTTTTAATTAGGTAGACATCAATTATTGCACTAACTATATCTTCCCCAATAATAGGTATCGCATAAGCTCTCAACTCATAAATAAAAAATAGTCATCAGCAAATTAAAACCACCCACCGATAAATAGATTTGTTAGCTAATCATTGAAACTCTAAATCATTTTAAGGACATATTTCTTTTTAATACGCGTTATAACCATACGTATTTAATAAATTTGCCTCCAGAGGATAAAATTAATTTTCACAATTAAAACATAGGGTCATAGGGACTTCAATATAACTTAAATCATTAACAATATAATAAGTGGGGAGTAAAAAATCAGAATTGCGTAAAAACACACACAAATAAAACCATTTTTTATATAAAGCCAGCTATAAGTAATAACTTTATCTTCAGCAATTAAAAATAAAGCAAGATGCACATATCATATTTGAGCTCATCACAAGCTAAAGCAAACATTTAATTAACCATTGATAATACCGACCATTCTCTAACGTTATTTTATAATATCTTTTTGTTGTCAAAAAATGGCTATAAATTATATATTTTGCAGATGAGTTTTCTCTTTCATATTTAAGACAATCCGGGTTATTGCAGTACATTTATGAACTTCGGCTGGATAATGATGTGCCGAGGCGAGTCGGCCAGAGGCGATAAGCGACATTTTTCCGTAAGATATGCGCTTCTCTTTTTTGAAAGGGATACAAAGACAATAATACCAGGTAAGAAAATGCCTGGTTTACACCAGGCATTTCAGCAGACGAGAGCTATAGCGAAAATGCAAATAACGCTTTGACTTTTTTACCAAAAATCAGAACGGAATGTCGTCGTCAAAATCCATTGGCGGTTCGTTAGACGGCGCTGGCGCGGATTGCTGTGGACGCGACTGCGCGCCGCCGCTGAACTGGTTGCCGCCCTGCGGCTGCTGAGGTTGTTGTGGCTGACCCCAACCCCCCTGCTGCTGACCGCCTGCCGGCGCGCCGCCGCCCTGGCGACCACCCAGCATCTGCATCACGCCGCCGATCTGCGGAACGTTAATTTCAGTCGTATAGCGTTCCTGGCCACTCTGATCGGTCCACTTGCGGGTACGCAATTGACCTTCGATATACACCTGAGAACCTTTACGCAGATATTCGCCGGCCACTTCCGCCAGTTTGCCGAACATCACCACCCGGTGCCATTCAGTCTGCTCTTTCATTTCGCCGGTCTGCTTATCGCGCCAGGATTCAGAAGTAGCCAGCGTTAAGTTGGCGACAGCGCCGCCACTCGGCATATAGCGTACTTCCGGGTCCTGGCCCAGATTACCAACGAGAATCACCTTGTTTACGCCTCTGCTGGCCATAATTGAGTCTCCTGAATACGTTTCATAAATAGTGTAAACGCGTGAGTGTACCATTTCCACGTAGCATTTTAATAGCTGCGATGCAGGTTCCAGGTCACTCGCGCGAACCTCATATTGTTGCATACTTTAGCTGAAGATGCATTCCAATACTGTATATTCAAACAGGTTAAATTGTGTCATAATTAGCCGTTTCTGCCGTTTGTCCTTCAAACAAACCAGGCATCCGAGTCTCTACCGGGAAAGGTGAATGGATAAGATCGAAGTTCGGGGCGCCCGCACCCATAATCTCAAAAATATTAACCTCGTCATCCCCCGCGACAAACTGATTGTCGTGACCGGGCTTTCGGGTTCAGGCAAATCCTCACTGGCTTTCGACACTCTGTATGCCGAAGGGCAGCGTCGTTACGTTGAATCGCTCTCCGCTTACGCGCGGCAGTTTTTGTCGCTCATGGAAAAACCGGATGTCGACCATATTGAGGGGCTATCGCCCGCGATCTCAATTGAACAGAAATCGACATCGCACAACCCGCGCTCTACGGTGGGTACTATTACCGAGATCCACGACTACCTGCGCCTGCTGTTTGCCCGCGTGGGCGAGCCGCGTTGTCCGGATCATGACGTGCCGCTGGCGGCGCAAACCGTTAGCCAGATGGTCGATAACGTGCTGTCACAGCCGGAAGGCAAACGTCTGATGCTGCTCGCGCCGATTATTAAAGAGCGTAAAGGCGAACACACCAAAACGCTGGAAAATCTGGCAAGCCAGGGTTACATTCGCGCCCGTATTGACGGCGAAGTCTGCGATCTCTCCGATCCGCCGAAGCTGGAGCTACAAAAGAAACATACCATTGAGGTGGTGATCGATCGCTTCAAAGTTCGCAACGATCTTTCCCAACGCCTGGCGGAGTCGTTCGAAACGGCGCTGGAATTATCCGGCGGCACGGCGGTTGTTGCCGATATGGACGATGAGAAAGCGGAGGAGCTTCTGTTCTCCGCCAATTTTGCCTGTCCGATTTGCGGCTACAGTATGCGCGAACTGGAACCGCGTCTGTTCTCGTTCAACAACCCGGCAGGCGCCTGCCCGACCTGTGACGGGCTCGGCGTTCAGCAATATTTCGATCCGGACCGCGTGATCCAGAATCCCGACCTGTCGCTGGCAGGCGGCGCGATTCGTGGTTGGGATCGTCGCAATTTTTATTACTTTCAAATGCTCAAGTCGCTGGCGGAACACTATAAGTTCGACGTGGATGCGCCGTGGGCAAGCCTCAGCGCCAACGTACATAAAGTCGTGCTGTACGGTTCCGGCAAAGAGAACATTGAATTTAAATATATGAACGATCGCGGCGATACTTCCGTGCGCCGCCATCCGTTCGAAGGCGTGCTGCATAATATGGAGCGCCGTTATAAAGAGACGGAATCCAGCGCGGTGCGCGAAGAGCTGGCGAAGTTCATCAGTAATCGCCCCTGCGCCAGCTGTGAAGGAACGCGACTGAATCGCGAAGCGCGCCATGTATTTGTGGAAAATACGCCGCTGCCTGCTATTTCCGATATGAGCATTGGCCATGCGATGGATTTTTTCACTAATCTCAAGCTTTCCGGGCAACGAGCGAAAATCGCCGAAAAAGTGCTAAAAGAGATCGGCGATCGCCTCAAGTTTCTGGTGAACGTCGGCCTGAACTATCTCACGCTCTCCCGCTCGGCAGAGACGCTTTCCGGCGGCGAAGCCCAGCGTATTCGTCTGGCGAGCCAGATAGGCGCCGGGTTAGTCGGCGTGATGTATGTGCTGGATGAGCCGTCCATCGGTCTGCACCAGCGCGATAACGAACGGCTGCTGGGTACGCTGATTCATCTGCGCAATCTTGGCAATACCGTGATTGTGGTGGAACATGATGAAGACGCCATTCGCGCCGCCGACCATGTGATCGATATTGGCCCCGGCGCGGGCGTTCACGGCGGCGAGGTGGTGGCGGAAGGCCCGCTGGAAGCCATTATGGCGGTACCGGAATCGCTGACCGGCCAGTACATGAGCGGTAAACGCAAAATTGAAGTGCCGAAACAACGCGTGCCGGCAAATCCAGAAAAAGTGCTCAAACTCACCGGCGCGCGCGGCAACAACCTGAAAGATGTGACCCTTACGCTACCGGTAGGGCTGTTTACCTGTATCACCGGCGTCTCGGGTTCCGGTAAATCGACGCTGATTAACGACACGCTGTTCCCCATCGCCCAGCGTCAGTTAAACGGGGCGACTATCGCCGAACCGGCGCCGTATCGGGATATTCAGGGGCTGGAACATTTCGATAAAGTGATCGATATCGACCAGAGCCCAATCGGGCGCACCCCGCGTTCCAACCCGGCGACCTATACGGGCGTCTTTACCCCGGTTCGCGAGCTTTTTGCTGGCGTGCCGGAGTCTCGCTCGCGCGGCTACACGCCAGGGCGATTCAGCTTCAACGTGCGCGGCGGTCGCTGCGAAGCGTGCCAGGGCGATGGCGTCATTAAAGTCGAAATGCACTTTCTGCCGGATATTTACGTGCCGTGCGACCAGTGCAAAGGCAAGCGCTATAACCGGGAAACGCTGGAGATTAAGTACAAAGGCAAGACCATCCACGAAGTGCTGGATATGACCATTGAAGAAGCGCGTGAGTTCTTTGATGCGGTTCCGGCGCTGGCGCGTAAGCTGCAGACGCTGATGGACGTGGGGCTGACCTATATCCGTCTTGGTCAGTCGGCGACGACGCTTTCCGGCGGCGAGGCCCAGCGCGTGAAGCTGGCGCGCGAACTGTCGAAGCGCGGCACCGGGCAGACGCTGTATATTCTCGACGAGCCGACCACCGGCCTGCACTTTGCCGATATTCAGCAGTTGCTTGACGTTCTGCATCAGTTGCGCGATCAGGGCAACACCATCGTGGTGATCGAACACAACCTGGACGTCATTAAAACGGCGGACTGGATTGTCGACCTCGGCCCGGAAGGCGGCAGCGGCGGCGGCGAAATTCTCGTCTCCGGTACGCCGGAAACCGTGGCGGAGTGCGAGGCGTCGCATACCGCCCGCTTCCTTAAACCTATGCTCAAATAACCTTCACGCCGCTTTCCGATTCGCCGGGAAGCGGCATCATTTTTCCTCATCCCACCTCATTGTATCCGTGTTGAGCATTTGTGATTTGCGTGCCGCCTCGCTCTGACATGTGATAGCGCAAACGGTCTGTTATGGAAAACACCATGAAGTTGCCCTACGCAATCACACTACTGCTGTGCCTGTTTTTAGCCGCCTGTACGCTGCCTGACCGCTTTAGCGCCGTGGCTTTTCAACAACTGACGCTATTACAAACGCGCTCAACCCGCTTCCTGCAGGACGCGGCGCGAATACCGTGGCAAAAAGAGACACTGCTCAAGGATGACCGCGATATCCGCCAGACATTTTTTCAGGCTGAGCGGGTCGCCCGTCAAGGTGGGGATAAACACCGACTCGATAATCTGGCGCTGCTGAAAAATCACTATTTGCGTCTTTATGCGCGGGTTATGCAACGTAAGCAACCACTTACTCACATCCAGGCAGAGAGATACCAACAGCAAAATAATCAGGTCTGGAAATTAGCTATACAGGGTGAGTGTCTGCATTGGGGCGCCCACTGCACTCAAGGAGATGAAAATGGCGTCTATTAACGAAATACATTACCTGATGACCACCGCCCGGGCCGAACACCCTGTAGCGTCCTCGGCGATTGCCGAGTTTATCCAGACGTATAAGCAGGCAAGAGAAGACAGCGACGACGCTATCCGCGAGTCCGCCGCGTTTATCGCCCGCGCGCTTCAGGAACATGCTCGCGGCTGGCTGGACGACGACGATATGATTATTCTGCTGGAAGGACAGCGGGACCTCGCCAGGCTACGCGCCAATAATGCGCAAATCGCCCTCGGCAGCCGTATCCGGTCTACGGTCATCCGCCTCATTGATATCGCCCTGGCGTTGTTGGTCGGCGCGCTATAATCAGGACTGCGGCAACTGCTTGCGTTTATCTTCCGACAGCGCATTTACCGCCTGTTGATAAGAGGCATCGACCAGATAATAGAGTTGTGAATCCGGCAGCGAGCCGTCCAGATAGACCGTGCTCCAGTGCGCTTTATTAAGGTGCCGACTCGGTCGTACATCGCTGTGCTGCTGACGTAACAACTCTGCCAGTTCCGGGCTGGTTTTGAGAGAGGCTGCCGGGCGTCCTTCAACTTCTTTTACCATCGCGAAAAGTACATCTTCCACTTTAATTTGCGTCGCTTTCCAGTCGCTGTGGACGCTCTGCTCTGCGCCAGGTTTTGCCATGCAGTATTGCAGTAATTCCGAAATGGTCATTATCATTCCCCTTGTAGTGTCGCGATGATTTTACGTGGACCGCCGTGAATACGGTGCTCTCCCAACCAGATACCTTGCCATGTTCCTAACTGTAAACGCCCCTGGCGTACAGGCAGCAGCAACGAGACGCCCAATACTGACGACTTAATATGCGAAGGCATGTCATCCGCGCCTTCGTAGTCATGTTCATACGCCGCATTATCGGGAACGGTTTTCAGGAAATGGCGCTCCATATCAGCGCGCACGGTGGGATCGCAGTTTTCGTTTAGCGTCAGCGAGGCCGAGGTATGTAGCAACAACAGATGCAGCAAACCCGTTTCGACAGGCGGTAAGCCAGACAATTTATCGATAATTTCATCTGTTATCAGATGAAACCCGCGCGGCTTCTCGCTCAGTGTAATGGTGCGCTGATACCACATAGGCTGCTCCTTCCTAAAAACAAACGTCTCCTGAATAGTGTGCAGCAAGTCTGGAAAAGGTAAAAGCCAGCGGGGCAAGTTTGTGCAAAAATCATGCAAAAAAGGAGAGCCTGACGCTCTCCTGATTTTTAGTACTCCGAGTTGACAATGACTTCCTCGCCAAACGCTCCTGCCTGCGGCAGCGGTTTGTAGGTGGAGTTAGCCGCGCGCAGGATGCGAATACCGCGGATACCACAATCACGAGCCGCGGTAATATCGTTATCCGAATCGCCGTAGAAGATACGCATGTTCTTCTCCTGCAGCCACTGTACTTTCGTATTTTGTTCCGGTTTATCGCCGGCGAAAATCACCGGATTCATATTCGCCGCCGGAATATGGAAGTTATCCGCCAGCGTTTTCGACACGGTTTCCGTTTTCGTCTGACTACGACCAGTGACAAAGTAAATACTGTCGCCACGGCGAACATGCATATCAATGAGCTGTCGGGCCACTTCTTTTGGAATACTGAACTCATCCCAGCCGTTGTTCATTTTTTCCCAAAAGGCCGGATTTTTCAGATAATCGTCGCTGTCCGGGGAATAGGTTTTCTTTCCGCGCCAGAATCCGGGGCTGGAAAATAACACGGTGTCGTCAATATCAAAGCCGACCGCCATCGGCGGGCGTCCGGTGAGGCTGTTTTCAATCTGGGCGACAGAGACCCAATGGACAGGCGCTTGTTCCGCGAGTTTTGCAACATTAGTGCCCGGATTGAGTGTCGAAGGGGAAGATACTAACGCATTCGCGGAATGGTTTAGCGTAAACAACAAACAGACGGCACTCAGCGCCAGGGTTATTTTTTTCATGGTTTTCCCTTAAAATTCAAAATATTATAATTATTAAGATGAGTCTTTGCTCAAAAAACTATCTGACCATAACGCCAGTAACGGTCAAAAGGAAGGATTATCTGCGGTTTTGTTACGAAAAAAGAGGATGATCACAACAGCTATTGTCAGGCCGGAGGGCACTGTTATCGCCGTCCGGCCTGAATATTACATGACAGCGGCAAATGCCTTCGCCACGCGGTGTACATTTGAAGCATTAAGCCCGGCGACACACATGCGGCCACTGGCAATCAGGTAAACGCCAAACTCATCGCGCAACCGCTCGACCTGCTCCGCGCTTAACCAGGTATAGCTGAACATACCGCGCTGCTGTAACAAGTAATCAAAGTTGCGGTCAGGCATCTCCGCCTTCAGCTCCTTCACCAGCGTCTGGCGCATCGATATAATGCGGTTACGCATCGCGTCGACTTCCGCCAGCCAGCCCGCTTTTAACGCCTCATCGCCCAGGACCGTAGCGACCACCTGAGCGCCGAAACACGGCGGACTGGAGTAAATTCGGCGCACCGTCGCTTTTAGCTGTCCCAGAACCCGCGCGGCGATTTCAGCATCTTCACACACCACGGACAGGCCGCCGACGCGCTCGCCGTACAGCGAGAAAATCTTCGAAAAAGAATTACTGACTAACGCAGGTAACCCGGCGCTGGCAATGGCGCGAATAGCGTAAGCATCCTCGTCCATGCCTGCGCCAAACCCCTGATAGGCAATATCAAGGAACGGAATCAGATCGCGCGCTTTCACTATTTCAATCACCGCATCCCATTGCGAAGGCGTTAAATCCGCCCCGGTCGGGTTGTGACAACAGGGGTGCAGCAGCACGATACTGCACGCAGGTAACGTATTCAGCGTGGCCAGCAGATCGTTAAAACGGATGCCGTTAGTCGCGTCGTCATACCAGGGGTAAGTACTCACTTCGAATCCTGCCCCGGCAAATATCGCAATATGGTTTTCCCAGGTGGGGTCGCTCACCCATACGCCTGCGTCGGGGAAATAACGCTTCAGGAAATCCGCGCCTACTTTCAGCGCGCCGGAGCCGCCTAATGTCTGGATAGTGGCCACGCGCTGTTGCTGAAGAACCGGGTGATCGGCGCCAAAGAGCAAAGGCGCGATAGTATGGCGATAAGTATTGAGTCCTTCCATCGGCAGGTACAGCGAAGCGCCATGCGGCTGCGCGTTAAGCCGGGCTTCGGCTTCGGCCACCGTTTTGAGCTGTGGGATAATCCCGTCTTCGTTGTAATACAGGCCAATGCTCAGATTTACTTTGTCGTGACGGGAGTCGTCTTTAAAACGCTCCATCAGTGAAAGAATCGGATCGCCGGCATAGGCGTCAACTTTTTGAAACACGCGATGGTTCTCCAGGTTTACAGAGGGCAGGAAATAACACAATAAACCGGAAGGACGAGAAGATCGAGAGGATGTTGTGGTGGATGCGCATATTACCGGATAGCGGCGTGAACGTCTTATCCGGCCTACAGCCAATGCGCGATACAAGCCGGATAAGCGCAGGCGCCACCCGGCCCGCCGCGTATTTAATCAATATACTTCATCGCCACCCTTGAGGTCAGGCGCGTGATAAGTTCGTAAGCACTTACTTTTGTCATTTCAGCGATACGTTCAACCGGCAGACCTTCACCCCATAAGACCACCGGATCGCCCGCGTTATCCTGCGCGTTTGGCCCCAAATCTACGCAAATCATATCCATCGCCACCCGCCCGACAATCGGAACTTCACGACCATTGACCAGTACTGGCGTACCGGAAGGCGCCGCTCGTGGGTAGCCATCGCCATAACCCATCGCCACCACGCCCAGGCGCGTGTCGCGCTCACTCACCCATGTCCCGCCGTAGCCCACCGGTTCGCCCGCTTTGTGGTCACGCACCGCGATCAAACTGGAGGTTAAGGACATCACCGGCTGAAAACCAAAATCCGGCCCCCAGGGTTTGTGCTCCAGCGGCGATACGCCATACAAAATGATGCCCGGACGCGCCCAGTCAAAGTGAGACTGCGGCCACAGCAGGATACCGCCAGACGCGGCAATAGAGCGCTGACCGGGTTTACCCTGACAGAAGGCATTAAAAATGTCGAGCTGATGTTCGGTAGCGCCGCATTCCGGCTCATCCGCACGGGCAAAATGGCTGACGATATTCACCGGCTGGCGTACATTTTTACAGTGCGTCAGACGCTGGTAGAACGCCTCCGCCTCTTCGGGACGCACGCCGAGACGATGCATACCGGTATCCAGTTTCATCCAGACCGTTACCGGCTCCGCCAGCTCCACCGCCTCCAGGGCGGCAAGCTGCTCTTGATTATGTACGGCAGTATGCAGACATTGCGCGGAAATGGTCGGCAGATCGGCGGCGTCGAAAAAACCCTCCAGCAGCAGGATAGGCTGCGTGATCCCGCCCGCTCGCAGACGTAGAGCCTCTTCAAGACGCGCCACGCCAAAAGCGTCAGCATCAGGGAGCGTTCGCGCGGTCTCCAGAAGACCGTGTCCATAAGCGTTCGCTTTCACCACCGCAACCAGCTTACTGGCAGGCGCCAGTTCACGCAGACGTTGCAGGTTGTGTCGCAGAGCGCGGCGGTTAATGACGACTGTTGCCGCTTGCATTTGAATTCCTTGTTAACAGAATGACGGAGAGTTACTCATCATCGTATTGCGGTCCCGCATAGTTATCGAAGCGCGACCACTGACCATTGAACGTCAGACGAACCGTACCGATAGGACCGTTACGCTGCTTACCAATAATAATTTCAGCAATGCCTTTTAAGTCGCTGTTCTCGTGATAAACCTCATCACGGTAGATAAACATAATTAAGTCGGCATCCTGTTCAATAGAGCCGGATTCACGCAGGTCGGAGTTCACCGGACGTTTATCCGCGCGTTGTTCCAGGGAGCGGTTAAGCTGCGATAGCGCCACGACCGGCACCTGGAGTTCCTTCGCCAGCGCTTTCAACGAGCGAGAAATTTCGGCGATTTCCAGAGTACGGTTATCAGAAAGCGACGGCACACGCATCAATTGCAGGTAGTCGATCATAATCAGACTTAACCCGCCATGTTCGCGGAAAATACGCCGCGCGCGCGAACGGACTTCTGTCGGCGTAAGACCTGAGGAGTCGTCAATATACATATTGCGTTTCTCCAGCAGAATGCCCATCGTGCCGGAGATTCGCGCCCAGTCTTCATCATCGAGTTGACCGGTACGAATACGTGTCTGATCGACGCGGGACAGCGAGGCCAGCATACGCATCATGATCTGTTCGCCGGGCATCTCCAGGCTGAAGATCAGTACCGGTTTATCCTGCAACATCGCCGCATTTTCGCAGAGGTTCATCGCAAAAGTGGTTTTACCCATGGAGGGACGCGCCGCGACGATAATCAAATCCGAACGCTGTAACCCTGCCGTCTTTTTATTGAGATCCTGATAGCCGGTATCCACGCCTGTAACGCCATCGTGCGGTTGCTGGAACAACTGCTCAATACGCGCCACGGTAGCGTCGAGGATCTGGTCGATGCTTTTCGGACCTTCGTCTTTGTTGGCCCGGTTTTCCGCGATCTGGAAGACGCGCGACTCCGCCAGATCCAGCAGTTCGTCGCTATTGCGCCCCTGTGGATCGTAACCGGCGTCCGCAATTTCATGCGCCACCGCGATCATATCGCGGACCACGGCGCGTTCGCGCACAATGTCCGCATAAGCACTGATGTTCGCCGCGCTTGGCGTGTTTTTAGACAGTTCCGCCAGATAGGCGAAACCGCCGACGCTGTCCAGTTGGCCCTGCCGCTCCAGCGATTCCGCGAGCGTGATCAGGTCGATAGGACTGCCGCTTTCCTGCAAGCGCCCCATCTCCGTAAAGATATGGCGATGCGGACGGGTATAGAAATCTTCCGCCACCACGCGCTCGGCCACATCGTCCCAGCGCTCGTTATCCAGCATTAAACCGCCCAACACCGACTGTTCCGCTTCAATCGAGTGCGGCGGCACTTTTATCCCGGCAACCTGCGGATCGCGGTCGCGGGCATCAGTCTGTGGTTTGTTGAAGGGTTTATTTCCTGCCATAGTGAATGGAGTTACCGAGATAGTGATTGGGTCGAAAGATTACCACATTTCTTTTGGAGGAAGCATGGCAACGCGTATTGAATTTCACAAGCATGGTGGTCCGGAAGTGCTTCAGACCGTGGAGTTTACGCCAACGGAACCGGCGGAACACGAAATCCAGGTTGAGAACAAAGCCATTGGTATCAACTTCATCGACACCTATATCCGTAGCGGACTCTATCCGCCCCCGTCGTTGCCTGCGGGCCTGGGAACCGAAGCTGCGGGTGTGGTCAGTAAAGTCGGCAACGGCGTGGAGCACATTCGCGTCGGCGATCGCGTCGTCTACGCGCAGTCAACGCTCGGCGCTTACAGTTCCGTCCATAACGTCACCGCAGATAAAGCCGCGATTTTGCCTGACGCCATTTCTTTCGAACAGGCGGCAGCCTCTTTTCTCAAGGGATTGACCATTTTTTACCTGTTGCGCAAAACCTATGAAGTGAAACCCGACGAACCCTTCCTGTTTCATGCCGCTGCGGGCGGCGTCGGTCTGATCGCCTGCCAATGGGCGAAAGCGCTGGGCGCGAAGCTTATCGGTACCGTCGGTAGCGCGCAAAAAGCGCAGCGGGCGCTGGACGCCGGCGCCTGGCAGGTGATTAATTACCGTGAGGAGAGCATTGTCGAACGGGTAAAAGAGATCACCGGCGGCAAAAAAGTCCGCGTGGTCTATGACTCCGTGGGGAAAGATACCTGGGAAGCCTCACTGGACTGCCTGCAACGTCGGGGACTGATGGTCAGTTTCGGCAATGCGTCCGGCCCCGTCACTGGCGTGAATTTAGGTATTCTGAATCAGAAAGGTTCCCTGTATGCCACGCGACCTTCACTACAGGGGTATATTACGACGCGTGAAGAACTGACCGAAGCCAGCAATGAATTGTTCTCATTGATCGCCAGCGGCGTGATTAAAGTTGATGTGGCTGAAAATCAACGCTATGCGTTAAAAGATGCCCGTCGCGCGCATGAAGTGCTGGAAAGCCGGGCCACACAGGGCTCAAGCCTGCTGATTCCGTAATAGCTCTGCAAAGAAATTGGGCTTCCACCCGGGAAGCCCTTTCTTTTTTTGTTCGGCTGTATGTAGGGTACAGCGCGATGAATTCGTTACCTGCGCAATCATGACAGATTTAATAATCGATTCCTATTTGCTTGTGAGGGCAAAGTTCCAGGTTGTGACGAACCGCTCAATACCTTAGTAAAACCGACGGTTATTGCGCTGATACTGTGGGATTTTTGGCGTTTTTACTGCTTTGATCACCCACACCACAGCCACCGCCAGCAGTAGCCACGGTAACAGCTTGATCATCAGGGCGAACATTCCACCCAGGAACATGACGGCAGTCGCTACAACCAGCGCGGCCAGAATGCCCAGCAAGGAGACGCCCGTCACCATTAACATCAGAAAAAAGCCAAGCACAAAAAGTAGTTCCAGCATAGTCGCTCCCCATAAAGATGGCATTGCCCGGCGGCACGGCGCTTACCGGGTCTGGTCAGGTAAGCTATTACAAAAATCATGCCAATATTTATGTTTTTGATATATAAAGAAAACGCCCTGCAAGACTGCACAGAGCGTGGTGAGATTGACTAATTTTTGGCGAACTTTTAACGCTTGTCTGCTACCAGTTTTAGCGCCTGCTCCAGTACAGCAACATCCGCGCCAGCTTTATGGGCGTTTTCGCTCAGATAGCGACGCCACTGTCGCGCGCCGGGAATGCCCTGGAACAACCCCAGCATATGGCGAGTGATATGCCCCAGATACGCTCCCTGGCTCAATTCACGCTCAATATAGGGATACATCGCGCGAACCACCGCAACCGGGTCGGCATCGGTGGTATCGGCGCCAAAAATCTCCCGATCCACCGCGGCCAGTATACCCGGATTCTGATAAGCTTCGCGGCCAACCATGACGCCATCCATATGGCGCAGGTGCTCCTTCGCCTCTTCCAGCGATTTGATGCCGCCGTTAATGGACATGGTCAGGTGCGGAAAATCCCGCTTTAGCTGGTATACGCGCGGGTAATCCAGCGGCGGGATCTCACGATTTTCTTTCGGGCTTAAGCCAGAAAGCCAGGCTTTGCGCGCATGGATAATAAACATCTCGCATTCGCCCCGACCGGAAACCGTATCGATGAAATCACACAGAAACGCATAACTGTCCTGATCGTCAATACCAATGCGGGTTTTTACCGTTACCGGAATCGAGACGACATCACGCATGGCTTTAACACAATCGGCGACCAGTTGCGCATTGCCCATCAAACAGGCGCCAAACATACCATTTTGCACACGATCGGAGGGGCACCCCACGTTGAGGTTAATTTCATCGTAGCCACGCGCTTCCGCCAGCTTTGCACAATGCGCAAGCTGAGCCGGATCGCTTCCACCAAGCTGTAGAGCGACCGGATGCTCTTCTTCGCTATAAGCCAGATAGTCACCCTTACCGTGAATAATCGCGCCCGTGGTCACCATTTCGGTGTAGAGCAGCGTCTGGCGAGACAGCAAACGCAGGAAATAGCGGCAATGTCTGTCCGTCCAGTCGAGCATAGGCGCGATGGAGAAGCGATAAGCAGGGAAAGCGGAGGACTGGGTTTCAGGCTGCATGGCGAATAAATAAGCATCCGGTTAAAAAAGGGGCGTTACTATAGCATAACGCTAAACCGGAGGCGTAGCGCCTCCGGTGAAAGCACCTCAGAATGTCATCGTAAGCTGCGCGCCTGCCCCCCAGGTTTCATCTTCGCCGTACAGTCCCATTAAATCGAGATGCACACGGTTAAAGGGCGCAAAGCCAAGACCGCCGGTAACCACATTGCTATCGTTATTTTTCACATCCGCACGATACCCTGCGCGCACCGCCAGCCATGATAACGGTCGAACTTCAGCGCCGACGCCAACGTACTGTGAATTGTCTTCGCTCTTAAAGCCTTTCGTTTCCGTCAGATCGCCATCGGCGCTTACGGTCAGCAAATCGTTATGCCATGCGACGCCCGCGGTAACCAGGGGGCGGATTTGGTATGTATCTTTGTAGTTGGTGGTTTCTCCCGTCATACCATTAGTGATGTAAATATCTTTCGTATCGATATCGCGAGATACCAGATTTTGCCCGCTCAGCCCCAACGTCCAGTTTTCACCGATATCGGCAGCAAGCCCCGCATCAATGTTAAAACCCGTATCGTCATTGCGATAACGGCTGCTATTCCAGTCGCTACTGTCGTAGTTATAAATTGAGGTGGTGTAGTTATAGAGCCAGGTTTTTTGCAGTTTTGGCGTAACGCCAATGGAAACAGGCACCTCGCCCACCACAAACTGCTTCGCCAGTGCAATACCGTAGTCAGACACAATCGCTACCCGCCCCGACGCGGTAGAGTTTAAATGCTTTGTAATTTCGTCAGACCCCAGCAAAGCAGCGCGTCCTGCTTCACGAAGCGCGACACGTTCATCATGCTGGATATCGCGCAGATACTGAATATCGTTCTGATCAATGGACGAACTCACGCGCCCATGCGCATAACCTTTGGCGATAAACGCCACGGAAAGCGTTTGCCCTGGAATACTTACCGCCAACCCGGCGCCGGCATTGGCGCGGGCGGTTTTTCCGTTGAGATATTCCAGCTCATCGGCCAGGTCGCGCGCGGCGCCCTGAAATTGATTCAGCACGCCTCGCGGATTGAGCAGAATTTGCCCCAGCGTAAGGTTATCGACGACCTCATCGTAGTAATCCACTTTATCGCTGATATCGTCAATTTCATCCTGGAGATTGTCTTTATCCGTAATCTGGACGCCGACCGCAGGAAGGACAACAGTGATATTGTCTTCCGGTTTGGCTTTTGCCAGTAACGCCGGATTTAATAGTACTCCGCTGCCATAATTCGCGGACGCAACGCCCGTCCCGCCCATTGCGTCATTACGCGCTTCCGTCCAGGTATTGGCGGCGCTCGCCTGCTTTGCCATAAAAAGCGAGACCGCGATAGCAATCAGTGAAAGTTTGACGTTTTTGTTCACAGTTAGCCCATCTTATTATCAGGTGAAGTAATTCCTCCGCCACGCTTTACCGGACAGAGGCGAACTATTGCTGTGAAATAGTGATGTTAAATCCTGTTGTTATAATATCGACCCTCATTATGTATAGATGAGAATACTGGCGCGGAAAAGCTTAGCAGGCGATATATTGTCGCGGGGTAATTTCAGAGTTTTAAGCAGCTCGTGGTAAAGTAACGGATTAGACTTTCATGCCATTCGAGGTGCTACATGGAAAAGACCACAACGCAAGAGTTACTGGCGCAAGCTGAAAAACTCTGCGCGCAGCGCAACGTGCGCCTGACGCCTCAGCGCCTCGAAGTGCTGCGCCTGATGAGTCTGCAACAGGGTGCCATCAGCGCATACGATTTGCTCGATTTGCTGCGCGAAACGGAACCACAGGCCAAACCGCCCACCATTTACCGCGCGCTGGATTTTTTGCTCGAACAGGGTTTTGTCCATAAAGTGGAATCCACCAATAGTTATGTGGTTTGCCACCTGTTCGACCAGCCGACGCACAGCTCGGCCATGTTTATCTGCGATCGTTGCGGCGTGGTGAAGGAAGAGTGTGCCGAGGGCGTGGAAGACATCATGCATACGCTGGCGGCTAAAATGGGATTTGCGCTACGACATAACGTTATTGAGGCGCACGGTCTGTGCCCTGCGTGCGTAGAAGTGGAAGCGTGTCGCCATCCGGGCGACTGTGGTCACGATCACTCGGTGCTGGTGAAGAAAAAACCGCGTTAGCCTGAACGGAAAACGGGCGGCAGTAGAGAGGGGCACGCCCGCATTCATAAGCAAACAGTGGGAAGCACATCCATGTACTCCTGGTAGGGGAAAACATATTACCAGCGATAGTTGTTACGGGTTTCCCAGTCAACAACCTCTTTTTCCGCCTGATCTTTCTGGTAACCGTAACGCTCCTGGATTTTACCTACCAGTTGGTCGCGTTTACCTTCGATAACGGTCATATCGTCATCGGTCAGTTTGCCCCATTGTTCTTTCATTTTACCTTTAAACTGTTTCCAGTTACCGCCGGCTTCGTCTTTATTCATCATCTTGTCCTCATCATTCGGTTAGGAATAGCAGGTGTTATTCGCCCAAATGCACTGCAATTTCTGCTGGACGTGATAATAATTGTAGGCAGGAATTCGGCCTTCGGTTTTATATTCAGAATTTTTAACCGTCACGATCTGGCAAACCATGTACCCTCGCGCCAGTGACGACGCCAGATAAGGCTCAACGACAGACCGCGAAGCGCCAGGAACACGGTTAATGCCAGCCATAAACCATGATTTCCTAATACCGGCAGGGCGAAGAGCGTCAGCGCGAATCCTCCCGCGGCGACAGCCATGCTATTGCGCATTTCGGCAGCGCGCGTCGCGCCAATAAACATACTGTCGAGCAGATAGCACCATACGCCCACCAGCGGTAATACCACCTGCCAGATAAGATACCGATCCGCCAGTAGCTGTATTTGCGGCAATGAGGTCAGTAACGCGACAATATGTTCGCCTGCCAGGGCATAGACTGTGGAAAACAACAAGGCCACAATTCCTGACTGACGACACGCCGCTCGCCAGACGTCCAGTAGCTTGCTACCGTCACGCGCGCCGTAAGCCTGACCGGAGTGCGCCTCCACCGCATAAGCAAAACCGTCCAGCGCATAGGCCGTAAAGGTGAGTAAGGTCATCAGGACTGCATTTACCGCGATAATATCGCTGCCCAGCCGCGCGCCTGACACCGTGATTGCGCCAAAACAAAGCTGAAGGAGCAATGAGCGCAGCATGATATCGCGATTGAGCGCCAAAAGGCGGCGCACGTTGCCGCGCCAGGCCTGTTTTAGCATATCCAGCGACACACCGCGGAGATGGAGAACTTTACGTACCATCATGAGGCCGATCAGTAACGTGACATATTCTGCGATGACCGTCGCCAGGGCAGCACCCTGCACGTTCATATGAAGCCCCATCACCAGCCACAGGTCGAGCGCGATATTGAGGATATTGCCCACGACCAACAAGATAACCGGCGCCCGCGCATACTGAACGCCTAACAGCCAACCGAGCAGCACCAGATTCGCCAGTGACGCGGGAGCGCTTAGCCAACGAATTTCAAGGAAGCGTCTCGCTTGCACCAGGACAGCGTCGTTCCCGCCGACAATATGTAAAGCCAGCTCGATAAGCGGCGTGCGAAATAGCACAATCATCACGCCAGCGCCCAGCGCCAGTAATAACGGTTGAATGAGCGCCCGGGCTAACGCCTGCGGATTTTTGGCGCCAAATGCCTGCGCCGTTAGGCCGGTGGTGCTCATACGTAGAAATAGCAGCAGCATGAAAAGAAAGCTGGTGGCAGTCGCGCCCACCGCCACGCCGCCCAGGAAAACCGGGCTGTCCAGATGACCAATCACCGCCGTATCGACCAGCCCCAGCAAGGGGACGGTGATGTTAGAAAAAATCATCGGCAGCGCGAGATGCCAGAGAGCTTTATCAGAGGAGGTAAAAAGCGGCATGGAGAAAAGCCTGACAAGGAGTTAAACGAAACGAGCGCATTGCCGGATGGCAACGTAACGCCTTATCCGGCCTACAAATTAATCATCTCAGGAACTGCATTCCCGTAGGCCTGCTAAGCGCAGCGCCATCAGGCTGCACGATTGCCGGATGACGGCTTACAAGGAGATTAAAACGAGATTACAACCATTCCCCGTTGCGAATGACGCCTACCGCCAGCCCTTCAATCGTAAAGCTTTGTTCGCGCAGATCCACCACTATCGGTGTAAACTCGCTGTTTTCCGGCAGCAGCTCCACTTTATTGCCCTGCTTTTTCAGGCGTTTTACTGTCACTTCATCGTCAATGCGAGCGACAACCACCTGGCCATTACGGACGTCCTGCGTTTTATGTACCGCCAGCAAATCCCCATCCATAATACCGATGTCTTTCATCGACATACCGCTCACGCGCAGCAGGAAATCGGCGCTGGGTTTGAACAGCGAAGGATCGACCTGGTAATGGCCTTCAATATGCTGCTGCGCCAGAAGCGGTTCACCCGCCGCGACACGCCCGACAAGCGGTAATCCGTCCTCTTCTTCCTGTAACAGACGGATACCTCGCGATGCGCCGGAAACGATTTCAAGCACCCCTTTGCGCGCCAGCGCTTTAAGGTGTTCTTCCGCAGCGTTTGGGGAACGGAACCCCAAACGCTGCGCGATTTCCGCACGCGTCGGTGGCATACCTGTCTGGCTGATGTGATCCCGGATGAGATCAAACACCTCTTGTTGCCTGGCCGTTAACGCTTTCATTCCGCCCCCTGGGTGTATATACAGTCATGCTGTGAGTATATACAGTTAAAGGTGATTTTGGAACCACAAACGGCGCAAAAAACAAGAGATTTATAAAATTTGGAACCTTTATCGAAAATGTGACCATAACAGGATGCCCCAGGTCATCAGGGCAACGAAAATAGACAGTAGCACCGCAGCCGATCCCATATCTTTCGCACGGCCGGAAAGCTCATGGTATTCAGAACCGATGCGGTCAACGACCGCTTCAATAGCGCTGTTGAGGATTTCAACAATCATGATAAGTAAAACGGAACCTATCAATAACACACGGGTAATCGCATCCACATCCAGCCAGCAGGCGATGATGACGCCCAGCAATACCGCGATACTTTCCTGGCGAAACGCCGCTTCGTGAGTCCATGCGGCGCGAAATCCTTTCCAGGAATATCCTGCCGCTTTGATAATTCTGGTGAATCCAGTGGTATTATTGGCCATCAAAAGAACCTTTTTACATTATTAACGTCAATGACATTATACGGTTGCCCTGCACGATTCGGACTGCCGTAACGCAGCGCGAAGTATGACGGGATACAACAGAAATTCGCTAAACTTTCTGATATCCTTGCACCGCATTTGCATTATTAACCAGAGGCTTTACATCGTTTATGTCCGGCTGGCCACGAATTTACTACAAATTACTGAATTTACCATTAAGCATACTGGTAAAAAGCAAGTCTATTCCGGCGGAACCCGCCCAGGAATTGGGGCTCGATACTTCTCGCCCCATTATGTATGTCTTGCCATACAACTCAAAAGCGGACTTACTGACGCTGCGGGCGCAATGTCTGGCGCACGATCTCCCGGATCCGCTGGAGCCGCTGGAGATCGACGGCGCGCTGTTGCCACGCTATGTATTTATTCACGGCGGACCGCGTGTCTTTACCTATTACACGCCAAAAGAAGAGTCGGTGAAACTTTTTCACGATTATCTCGATCTGCATCGGAGTAATCCGGCTTTGGACGTGCAGATGGTGCCCGTTTCCGTGATGTTTGGCCGCGCGCCGGGTCGTGAAAAGGGAGAAGATAACCCGCCTTTACGTATGCTGAACGGCGTACAGAAATTCTTTGCCATCTCCTGGCTGGGTCGCGATAGCTTTGTCCGATTCTCGCCGTCCGTCTCATTGCGTCGTATGGCTGATGAACACGGCACCGATAAAATCATCGCGCAGAAGCTGGCTCGCGTGGCGCGTATGCACTTTGCTCGCCAGCGCCTGGCGGCGGTTGGCCCACGCCTGCCCGCCCGTCAGGATCTGTTTAACAAACTGCTGGCCTCGAAAGCGATCGCCCGCGCGGTAGAAGACGAAGCGCGCAGTAAAAAAATCTCTCATGAAAAAGCGCAGCAAAACGCCATTGCGCTGATGGAAGAGATCGCGGCGAACTTCTCTTACGAGATGATTCGTTTGACCGACAGGATTTTGGGGTTTACCTGGAACCGTCTTTACCAGGGAATTAACGTGCATAACGCCGAGCGCGTACGCCAACTGGCGCACGACGGGCATGAAATCGTCTATGTACCCTGTCACCGCAGCCATATGGACTACTTGCTCCTTTCTTATGTACTGTACCATCAGGGACTGGTTCCGCCGCATATTGCCGCCGGTATTAACCTTAATTTCTGGCCCGCTGGCCCGATTTTCCGTCGTCTGGGCGCGTTCTTTATTCGTCGCACCTTTAAGGGGAATAAACTCTATTCCACCGTCTTTCGCGAATACCTGGGCGAACTGTTCAGCCGCGGTTACTCGGTTGAGTATTTTGTCGAAGGAGGACGTTCGCGTACCGGACGTTTGTTAGACCCGAAAACCGGCACCCTGTCGATGACTATCCAGGCGATGCTGCGCGGCGGTACCCGTCCAATTACGTTAGTGCCTATTTACATCGGCTATGAGCACGTCATGGAAGTGGGCACCTATGCGAAAGAACTGCGCGGCGCGACAAAAGAGAAAGAGAGCCTGCCGCAGATGCTGAAAGGCTTGAGCAAGCTGCGCAATCTGGGTCAGGGCTACGTTAACTTTGGCGAACCGATGCCGCTCATGACGTACCTGAACCAGCATGTGCCGGAGTGGCGCGAATCTATCGACCCTATAGAGGCCATACGCCCAGCCTGGCTGACGCCGACGGTAAATAGTATCGCCGCCGATCTGATGGTGCGTATTAACAACGCTGGCGCGGCAAACGCGATGAACCTGTGTTGTACCGCGCTGTTAGCGTCGCGTCAGCGCTCGCTCACCCGCGAGCAGCTCACCGAGCAGCTTGATTGCTATCTCGATCTGATGCGCAATGTCCCTTATTCCACAGACTCAACCGTTCCTGCCGCCAGCGCTGGCGAGCTCATCGCTCACGCGCTGCAGATGAATAAGTTTGAGGTCGAGAAAGACACCATTGGCGATATCATCATCCTGCCGCGCGAGCAGGCGGTGTTGATGACCTATTATCGTAACAATATCGCGCATATGTTGATTATGCCTTCGCTGATGGCGGCGATTATCACCCAGCATCGTCGCATTTCGCGTGATGCGTTGCAGCAGCATGTTGAAGCGCTCTATCCGATGTTAAAAGCGGAGCTGTTCCTGCGCTGGGAGCGCGAGGAGTTAGCCTCGGTCATTGACGCTCTGGCCAGTGAAATGCAGCGTCAGGGGCTAATTACCCTGCAGGATGATGAACTGCATATCAACCCGACGCATTCCCGTACGCTGCAGCTGCTGGCGGCAGGCGCGCGCGAAACGCTACAGCGTTATGCCATTACGTTCTGGCTGTTGAGCGCCAATCCGTCCATCAACCGCAGTACGCTGGAGAAAGAAAGCCGTACCGTGGCGCAACGTCTGTCTGTCCTGCACGGTATTAACGCGCCGGAGTTTTTCGACAAAGCGGTGTTCAGTTCACTCGTGTTGACGCTACGGGATGAGGGTTATATCAGTGATACGGGCGATGCCGAACCGGCAGAAACGATGAAGATATATCAGATGCTTGCCGATCTGATTACCTCTGATGTCCGTCTGACGATTGAAAGCGCGACGCAGGGCGAGTAAGCCCGTGCCTGAAATGCCCGATGGCGTAAGCTTATCGGGCAACTGATATGACGTATTGAATATTTTGGCTTTGTAGGCCGGGTCCGCCCGGCATGACATCAGAAGTGCCAGTAACTCATCGCCAGCCCTAAAAATAGCACCAGGCCAACGTAGTTATTGTTCATAAAGGCTTTAAAGCAGGCTTCACGCTCACGGTTCGCAATCAGTTTTTGCTGGTAGACAAACAGCGCGCCCGCCACCAGCACAGCCCAGTAATATCCCCATCCCAGACCATTCAACCAGCCGATCAGCGCCATTAACGCCATGACGCCAAGCTGCAGAATCCCGATAATCAATGTGTCATAACGACCAAACAGGATCGCCGTCGATTTAATGCCTATCTTGATATCATCATCTCTGTCGACCATCGCATATTGCGTATCGTAAGCCACTGCCCAGAGAATATTGGCGAGGAACATTAGCCAGCAGCTCAACGGCAGGGATTCGCTCACCGCGGCGAACGCCATGGGGATTGACCAGCCGAAAGCGGCCCCCAGCACGACCTGCGGCAGGTGGGTGTAGCGTTTCATAAAGGGATAAACCCAGGCCAACGCCAGCGCCGCCACGGAAAGCAGAATCGTCATGGCGTTCAGCGTCAGCACCAACAGAAACGCCAGCAGCACCAGCACCACAAACAGGTTGCGCGCTTCTTTCTCTGTCACGGCGCCGCTGGGTAAAGGTCGGTTGACCGTACGTTTTACATGTCCGTCAAATTTACGATCGGCATAATCATTCACCACGCAGCCCGCCGCGCGCATTAACCACACGCCAGCGACAAAAACTGCCAAAATCCACAGCTGAGGCATACCCGGCGTCGCCACCCATAGCGCCCAAAGCGTCGGCCAGAGCAGCAGCAACGCGCCAATAGGCTTATCTGTACGCATCAAACGGTGAAACGCCAGCAGCTTACTCTGCGTCAGACTCCACTCCATCTTTATCTTCCTCTCAGTACAGCGGCGATGCAGGTAAAAAAAGCTCGGTAAGCAACAGCGGTTTTCCGCTCAACCGCAGTCGAGAGCGGCGCCCCCACAGCGTTGCATCGCGTCCAATTTCAATAAAATCGCGGGTCAGTGTCGATGATGTAAATAGATAACGTCCAAGCGGGGTTTTACCCAGATGTTGTAAGACCTGTTCAGGTCCGCACAGCGTGGATTCCGGTACCACGGTACGTCCGGCAAGCCAGGGCTCGCCGTCAGCGCAAAGCAGTATCTCACGTAACCAGTAGCGGGATTCTGATGGCAGTAAACCTGATGCTTCCTCGACCTCACTTTGGCCGACAAACGCTTCCCGAATCAGCGTCACGCTTACCCGCTTTCCCTGCTGCTCAAAACGTTTAGTCATAGAATCTTCCAGCAACAGCCAGTCCAGCAAATGGGGTTCAAGCGCAGGAATCGCATCAAAATAGCGCAGCGCACGCAGTCGCGTTAACGCAGGGTGTGACATGCCTTACTCTCCGATTCATAACCTAAAGTCATTGTATCTCAGAAAAGACATTACGGGGGGCGCAATCACAATTAAGTGATCTGTTGCGCAACAAAAAAATAACAATTCGCATGAAATGACAAAAAAAGGTGCGCCAGGAGACGCACCAGTTGCTGCAAAATCAGCACTGTGGGGAAACAATTACCCCTTGCCTTTTACACTGCTGATAAAGGTGGAACGGGCAGATGTCGATCCCAGACGTTCGGCCTCATCAAGCAGTTTCAGCGCTTTATCGACGTCGCCTTTCGCTACGGCATCCTTAATCGCTTTATTAAAGTAGCTTTCCGTATCGTTCAACATCGGTTCGCTTTTCTTCGGCGCGACTGGCGCTGGCGCAGCGACCGGCGCGGCGGTATTGCCTACCGTTACCGGCCCGGTACCGGACGAGCCAAACAACGGCCCGACCAATACGCTGGAGCTGCTGTTGGTTTTTACCTTCAGTTTCACCACGCCGTCAGTGGTATGGCGAGCAACTGGATCGGGAATATCCGGGATAGAGTTACCGACGCCTTTGGCATAGGCTTTTGCCGGATCGAGCAGCGTAGTGGTTTGCTGAAGATCTTTTTCGGTCGTAAACACCAGAACATAGAGTTTCTGCTGTCCCAACGCAGGCGTCAGGCGCATCACGCCTTCCAGCCGGTCTGCGCTCATGACGCCCGGCTGCTGATAAGTAAAGTAACTGCTGGGGAAGAACGCCGAAGGCGTCATATTTTGGTCAAGAATCAACACGTTTGGCGCAAAAACGCTGGCTTGCTTATTAACCTCGCTGGTCAGAGTTAATGTCAGCTCGCCGATATTCGCCGGAACGCTATAAGCGGCGACCGGGCCGGTAATGCCGGCGACGTCAAGGCGCTGGCCACCCGTCGCCAGTTGGGTAAACTGCGTTTTTGACTGATCTACAGGCGTCCAGGTTAATTGCTGTAGCGCAGCAGCAGGAATAGCGGGCGCGGCGCTGGTATTTTGCGGTACATAGTTCACTTCCGCCAGGCTGATACCCGGCACGCTGGCGAACAGCCCTGCGGTTAAACAGAGGGCGACGAGACTTTTCTTCATTTTCATTATTCTCACCTCAATAAGGCGGGTTCAGCGGTAGCCAGGCAATAGCGCGCCAACCCAAACATATCGCCGAATGGCGGCTGGCGCCTTATTCGGCTTACAAGCATCATCAGACCTGATGTTTCAGAGGGGCTTGCGCCCCTCGTTACGTCAGATGACCATCGTATTACCACCAGATTTCCATCTGGGCGCCGAAGGTCCACTCATCGCTATCGCCACGGCTGTTGGTGGAAATGCCGGAGTTAGTCGCTGCGGCATAACGGGAAATGTTATCGCCGTCTTTGATATAGCCCCATTTCTCATCCCATTTCGCGTAGGTGGCGAAAATACGGATAGCCGGACGCGACCAGATGCTGTCGCCCGCCTGCCACTGTTGCGCCAGGGTGATTTTATATTGATTGTTACGATCGCCGGTCTGCTGAGATTTCACGTTGTCGTAGCCGACTTCCAGCAGGGTACTCATGATTGGCGTCCACTTGTACATTGGACGTACGCCCACGGTCCACCACTCAGTACCCAGGTTATTATCCCAATCGATATTCTGGTACATACCGACGTACATCAAATCCCATTTATCACCAAGCGAGATGGCGCCATGATCCAAAATACGCCACATATCGCCATTATTGTTGATGACCTTATTGGCATAATTAATTTTGGTTCCATCAGGCAATTCTTCAGTGAAAGATGAAGAACCGTCGGAACCGCGCGCCTGGCCTTTACCCTGCGTGGTCATGGCATCGGTGGCATATTGCACGACAAACTTGTTATAGCCTTTCAACATGCTTTGCGTGTGTTCGGCGGTGAACATCCAGCCGTCTTTCGATGCCCCATCCGCCAGCTTATAACCATCGGTCGTATTGGCGCGACCGTAGTCAACGCCCAGCTCCAGTACGCCGTCCGGGTTCGTTTGCAGACCAGCCAGACGTACGTCAAAGACGTCGTTAGCGGTATCTTTTACTTCATCATAAATATTCTGGCTGCTGAAGGTGTAAGAGCCGCCCGCTTCAGTAGACCGGGTCGCCGCCAGCGAAAGCTTACCGAAGCCCAGATCGATATTTTCGATACCCGCGCCAGGACCTGAAATATCCCAGTAGTAGAAGTCGATCATGTGTACGTCATGACGCTGATAGAAGCGCTTACCGGCCCAGATGGTAGAGCCCGGCAGCCATTCAATCAGGTTTTTACCCTGCACGTTCGCTTCGCGGAAGGCGGGATCGGTCGATTCCCAGTCGTTCTGCTGGTTAACCGAATAGGCGACGTTGGTGTCGAAATAGAAGCTCTTATCGCCCTCTTTCCACACTTCCTGGCCCAGTTTCAGTTCCGCATAGGTTTCACATTCGTTACCAAGACGGTATTTACTTTGGGCACCCGTTGCCTGGAAACACTGTTGTTCGCCACCGCTTCCCGTCCAGCCAATACCGGAACGGGCGTAACCGTGGAAATCGACAGCCATTGCCTGAGCGGACATTACGCCCGCTGCGACAGCAACCGCCAGTGGGAGTTTGCGCAGAGTAATCATCATTCTATCTCCTGAGATCATTGCTTTTCTTTAAACGCTGCCACCTTCTAAAACTGCGAATGGTTTTGCGTTTCGTTTTTTTATGGAGGCCTTAAACACCCGGCTCTTGATGCAGACGACGACATGCGCTGCCATCCTCGCGGAACAGATGACAGCGCTCTGGCGGCAGGCCGATAGCGAATGTGGCGCCCTCTTCTACCAACACCACGTCATTCTGGCGATAAACCAGGTTTTGACGGATGGCGGGGATCTGGATATGAATTTGTGTTTCGTGCCCTAACTGCTCGACCACCTGGACTTCGCCTTCCAGGGTGACATCGGCGATATCGCTCGGCAGCAGGTGTTCCGGCCGAATGCCTAAAGACATATTGGCGCCGACCTGCACGCCGCGACTTTCTACCGGCAGCCAGATTTGCTGGCGATTCGGCAGTTCGACCTGGACTTGTTCAATCGCGGTGGCGGTCACTTTCACCGGCAGGAAGTTCATCTTCGGCGAGCCGATGAAGCCCGCGACAAAACGGTCCGCCGGATAGTGGTACAGCTCCAGCGGCTTACCGACCTGCGCGACGCGACCGGCGTCCAGCACCACGATTTTGTCGGCCAGGGTCATCGCCTCGACCTGATCGTGGGTGACGTAAATCATCGTGCGGCCCAGACGTTTATGCAGGCGAGAAATTTCAATGCGCATCTGCACGCGTAGCGCGGCATCCAGGTTAGAGAGCGGTTCATCCAGCAAAAACACACGCGGCTCCGCCACCAGCGTGCGGCCAATCGCTACGCGCTGACGCTGCCCGCCGGAAAGCGCTTTTGGCTTACGTTCCAGCAGATGCGCCAGTTGCAGCACTTCCGCCACCTGGTTGACGCGTTGATTCATTACCTCTTTTTTGGCGCCCGCCAGCTTGAGGCCGAAAGACATGTTTTCTGCAACGGAGAGATGGGGATAGAGCGCATAAGACTGGAATACCATGCCCACGCCGCGCTCGGCAGGCGGGATATCATTCATACGGGTTTCCCCGATAAACAGGTCGCCACTGGTGATGGTTTCAAGCCCGGCGATCATACGCAGCAAGGTCGATTTACCACAGCCTGACGGTCCGACAAACACCACGAACTCCCCGTCATGGATATCGAGGTTAATATCTTTCGATACCACCACGTCACCCCAGGCTTTCGTTACATTTCGTAGCTGTACGCTCGCCATGCCTTTCTCCCTTCGTTACAACCTGTCATTGACAGCAACATTCATGATGGCCTGACTATGCGCGATCCCTGACTGGGGTAAATCCTCCACCCCCCGGCTTTTTTATGGGGGAGGAGGCGGGAGGATGAGGACACAGCGCCTGAGACCACGAGTGCGGGCAGAAAAGGAATTTCGTGATGCCGCCCGCAAAAATCGGCGTGTTTTTGTGTGCGCCAGCACGCATTACTCACATTTATGCAACACAGATCACATAAAGCCGGGGTGGGGCGTAGGGGTAGGGAGGATGGAAAGAGGTTGTCGTATAAAGAAACTAGAGACCGTTAAACCACCTCTGTGTACATCACCAAAAAGGATGGGAGATATGAAGATTAAAACTGGCGTAGGCATCCTCGCATTATCCGCACTTACGACGATGATGATTTCCGCCCCGGCTCTCGCCAAAATTGAAGAAGGTAAACTGGTTATCTGGATCAACGGCGACAAGGGTTATAACGGTCTGGCCGAGGTCGGTAAAAAATTTGAGCAAGACACCGGCATTAAAGTGACCGTTGAGCACCCGGATAAGCTGGAAGAGAAATTCCCGCAGGTGGCTGCCACCGGCGACGGTCCTGACATTATCTTCTGGGCGCACGACCGTTTTGGCGGCTACGCGCAGTCTGGTCTGCTGGCGGAGGTCACTCCGGATAAAGCGTTTCAGGACAAACTCTATCCGTTCACCTGGGATGCGGTACGTTATAACGGCAAGCTGATCGCCTACCCCATCGCCGTTGAAGCCCTCTCCCTGATTTATAACAAAGACCTCGTCCCGAACCCGCCGAAAACCTGGGAAGAGATCCCGGCGCTGGATAAAGAGCTAAAAGCGAAAGGGAAGTCGGCGATAATGTTCAACCTGCAAGAGCCGTATTTCACCTGGCCTTTGATCGCCGCTGACGGCGGTTACGCGTTCAAATTTGAAAACGGCAAGTATGACGTGAAAGACGTTGGCGTCGACAACGCCGGCGCGAAAGCGGGCCTGACTTTCCTGATCGATATGATCAAGAACAAAAATATGAGCGCCGATACCGATTACTCCATCGCCGAAGCAGCCTTCAATAAAGGCGAAACGGCAATGACCATCAACGGTCCGTGGGCATGGTCGAACATCGACAAGAGCAAAGTCAACTACGGTGTCACCCTGCTGCCGACCTTCAAAGGTAAACCCTCGAAACCGTTCGTCGGCGTGCTGAGCGCGGGGATTAACGCTGCCAGCCCGAACAAGGAGCTGGCGAAAGAGTTCCTCGAAAACTACCTGCTGACCGATCAGGGTCTGGAAGCGGTGAACAAAGATAAACCGCTGGGCGCCGTGGCGCTGAAATCTTTCCAGGAGCAGTTAGCGAAAGACCCCCGTATCGCCGCCACCATGGATAACGCCCAGAAAGGCGAGATCATGCCGAATATTCCGCAGATGTCCGCCTTCTGGTATGCGGTACGTACGGCTGTGATCAACGCCGCCAGCGGCCGTCAAACCGTGGATGCCGCGCTGAAAGATGCACAAAGCCGTATCACTAAGTAATGCCGTGAGCCTGTGCCGGATGGCGGCATAAATGCCTTATCCGGCCTACAACACACCGTAGGCCTGATAAGCGCAGCGCCATCAGGCACATCTCCGGCCAGGAAGTTTCAACGCTGTAGAGGAAAACCCCCATGGATGTCATTAAAAAGAAACACTGGTGGCAAAGCGACCAGCTTAAATGGTCAGTAATTGGTCTGCTGGGCCTGCTGGTGGGTTACCTTGTAGTTTTAATGTACGTACAAGGGGAGTATCTGTTCGCCATCATGACGCTGATTTTAAGCTCTGCTGGCCTGTATATTTTCGCAAATCGTAAAACCTACGCCTGGCGCTACGTTTACCCTGGCCTCGCCGGCATGGGGCTGTTTGTGCTATTCCCGCTGGTGTGCACCATCGCTATCGCCTTTACTAACTACAGCAGCACCAACCAGCTCACCTTTGAACGCGCCCAGCAAGTGCTGATGGACCGTTCTTATCAGGCAGGAAAAACCTATAACTTCGGTCTTTACCCGACCGGCGACGAGTGGCAACTGGCCCTCACCGACGGAGAAACGGGCAAACATTACCTGTCTGACGCATTTTCCTTCGGCGGCGAACAAAAATTACAGCTGAAAGAGACTGATGCCCTGCCGGGCGGCGAACGCGCCAATCTGCGAATAATCACCCAGAACCGTCTGGCGTTGAACCAGATAACCGCCGTCCTGCCGGATGAAAGTAAAGTGATTATGAGCTCGCTGCGTCAGTTTTCCGGTACCCGTCCGCTGTACACACTGGCTGATGACGACCTGCTGACCAATAACCAGAGCGGCGTAAAATACCGGCCAAACAACGATAGCGGTTATTATCAGTCGATCAACGCCGACGGAAGCTGGGGTGATGAAAAACTCAGTCCTGGTTATACCGTTACTATCGGCGCGAAAAACTTTACGCGCGTCTTTACCGACGAAGGGATCCAGAAGCCCTTTTTCGCTATCTTCGTCTGGACCGTGGTCTTTTCGGTCCTCACTGTGGTGTTAACCGTGGCGGTTGGGATGGTATTGGCCTGCCTCGTACAGTGGGAAGCGCTGAAAGGTAAAGCTATCTACCGCGTCCTGCTGATTCTGCCCTACGCCGTACCGTCGTTTATTTCAATTTTGATTTTCAAAGGGTTATTCAACCAAAGCTTTGGTGAAATCAATATGATGCTGAGCGCGCTGTTCGGCATTAAACCTGCCTGGTTCAGCGACCCCAACACCGCGCGGGCAATGGTGATTATCGTGAATACCTGGCTGGGCTATCCCTACATGATGATCCTGTGCATGGGACTGCTGAAAGCGATTCCGGATGACCTGTACGAAGCCTCCGCAATGGACGGCGCCGGTCCATTTCAGAATTTCTTTAAGATCACCTTACCGCTGCTGATTAAGCCGCTAACGCCGCTGATGATCGCCAGCTTCGCCTTTAACTTTAATAACTTTGTCCTGATTCAGTTATTGACCAACGGCGGGCCAGACCGTCTCGGCACCACCACGCCTGCCGGTTATACCGATTTGCTCGTCAGCTACACCTACCGTATCGCCTTTGAAGGCGGCGGCGGTCAGGACTTCGGTCTGGCGGCGGCCATTGCCACGCTGATCTTCCTGCTGGTAGGCGCGCTGGCAATAGTGAACCTGAAAGCCACGCGTATGAAGTTTGATTAAGGGAGATAATAACAATGGCTATGGTCCAACCCAAATCTCAGAAACTGCGTCTCCTCATCACGCACCTGGGGCTGCTGATTTTCATCGCGGCGATTATGTTCCCGCTGCTGATGGTCATCGCTATCTCGCTACGTGAAGGGAACTTCGCCACCGGAAGCCTGATCCCGGATAAAATCTCCTGGGAACACTGGCGGCTGGCGCTGGGTTTCAGCGTGGAACATGCGGATGGTCGGGTAACGCCGCCTCCCTTCCCGGTCCTGCTGTGGCTGTGGAGCTCGGTGAAAATCGCCGGTATTACCGCCATTGGCATCGTGGCGCTCTCCACCACCTGCGCCTACGCTTTTGCACGAATGCGTTTTCCAGGTAAAGCAACACTGCTTAAAGGGATGCTGATTTTCCAGATGTTTCCGGCGGTTTTGTCTCTGGTGGCGCTGTATGCGTTATTTGACCGCCTGGGACAATACATTCCATTTATCGGTCTGAATACGCATGGCGGCGTGATCTTCGCCTATCTTGGCGGCATCGCGCTGCATGTTTGGACGATTAAAGGCTACTTCGAAACTATCGACAGTTCGCTGGAAGAGGCCGCCGCGCTGGATGGCGCAACCCCGTGGCAGGCGTTTCGCCTGGTGCTGCTGCCGCTTTCCGTACCGATTCTGGCGGTGGTGTTTATTCTGTCGTTCATCGCAGCGATTACCGAAGTTCCGGTCGCCTCGTTGTTACTGCGCGATGTGGACAGCTATACGCTGGCCGTGGGTATGCAGCAATATCTCAACCCGCAAAACTATTTGTGGGGCGACTTTGCCGCCGCCGCCGTCCTTTCAGCTATTCCTATCACCCTGGTGTTCCTGTTGGCGCAACGTTGGCTGGTCAACGGCCTGACGGCAGGGGGTGTGAAAGGTTAAGTTTTATCGAAGTACCTGCCCGGCAACGGGCAATGCCACTGCCCTCAACTTATGTTATCCCCACTTATGGTCGTATTTTGGCGCTCTTCGGAGCGCTTTTTTTATGCGTTATAGACAGCGGCTGATTTATTGCCACGCCATACGTCCGTTACGGTGTGGCGACGCCTATTCTCGCCGTAGTCGGTTCGAATTACATAACCACAACGTGATAACCAACAGGAGGATCGCCGCCGAATAGAGTAATACATCCATTGGCGTTTTATGATCGACAATGATCAGACGCACAATCGCCGTGATCCCAATGTACACGAAATAGCGCAGCGGAAAGTGAAGGCCAGACTTAAAGTACTTCACAATCAGCGCAATAAATTCGAAATAAAGAAAGTAGATCACCAACCCTTCCACCAGTTCATATTTGCTGGCTTGCTCAGGCGCGAATAATGCATCCGCCAGGTGCACCGTCTCTTTACCGAGAAAAACGACCAGGATCAGACCGAGGGTAAGCAGCCCCAAATTTAGTACGTTTTGTAAAATCGTGGCGATAAACTCAAGACGTGAGCGCGATAATGGCATCATAACAGCCCCCTCTTTCTCTGCGGCGAGGTTTCTGTATAACGCACAAATGTGACGGGCATCTATATTTTTTATTTATGTTTATATTTTGTTCAATAAGATAATTTGCCGGATAGCGCCGTAAACGCCTTATCCGGCCTGAGTATTAACGGAAATTTACGCTCCTGTCACTGGTCATATCATACAGGCCAAACTTACGGCCAAGCTGTTGACCACCGTCACGCGTCAGCGGCGTCCAGCCAATTGCCGCACGACTTCGGGTTGGGCCGGACGAGAAGAGATCCAGCGGCACGGAAACATATACGCCTTTGGTAAAATCCCCTTCCCCATATTCATCCGGCGACGCATCGGTAATCGTCGCGTAACCGCCGACAACGACGCCGCTATCGAAGCGTTTGGCGATCTCCAGCGTACCGCCTTTATCGCCCGCCAGATACTGACCAACGCTGGCTTTCACCAGCACATCCTGGGCGAACGACGGCGTCCAGTATGCGGTCAAATGTCCGGTCTTCACGCTGTAATCGGTAAACTTCATCATATCCTGCGCGCTACGCCAGTCACGCTGTTTCACGTAGTTGGCATCCAGGCCAAACGCCCAATTGCTGTCTACCGGGCGATACAGGACTTCCGCCCCGGCACCGCCAAACATGGTCTCCAGATAACCGCCATAGACCTGCCCATAGAAACCATTGCCAAAATACTGGAAGTAGTTGGCCTGTAGGTTATTCACATAAACATCATTCTGCACATACTCACGGACATGCGTACGCACCCGCGGCAGATGCGAGTCCTTCGGCGGATTGGTGTAGTTAAATTTGTCGTAGTTGTTGGCGATATTGGCAAACACGCTGCCCGTGGTGAGCAGATGATCCGTGACCCACAGATCCGCAGTTCCCATTACGCCCAACTGATACATATAGAAGTTTTCCGGGCCGCCTACCGACTGATTCAGCACGGGATCAAGATGAAAATCAACGCGCGACTTGTCGATATACCAACCCTGTTCAGTACTCTCTGGCACGATCGGCTCCACGCGTTTTTGCGCCAGCGGAGTTTCATGTCCCAGCGGTTCGCCTTCCAGATGGCGTTTCAGGCTGGCGACATCGGTTTCAGTGGTGACCTGCGGCAGATTAAGGCGGTTTTCCGTCACGCGGATCGTGCGGATCCCCTCCGGCAGATCGTTCATGACGATCCGGTTAGCGCGCACGATCCCTTCACGGGAGTCGCGGTACTTCACCTGTTCACCGGTAACGTATAGCGTATCGCCTTTGACCTGGATTTTCGGGTCCGCCAGACCGGCATTATATTTCAATAACGTTAATTGATTAGCCACTACCGAATGTTGCAGGATGGCATCCTGCGGCTGTGGTCGGTATTGCGGGCGTGAATTGTCATGATACGCGGGACGTAAATCGTTGAAATTGGTGCGCAGCGTAACGCCAAACATAAAGGTGTTGCCGCGCTCGTAGCTGAGGTTAACGTCGGCCCAATCGGTGACGCGGTAAATGGCGCCGACGTTAAACTTGCTCTTCTGCTCCAGTTTACCCGCAAAATCCTGCTGATAGTTATTGCCTTCATACTCCAGCTTCAGGCGTAGCGGTTGCCACGGGGTCTGATATTCTACGCCGCCAAACAGTGAGGCCGGGCCGTGAAACATATCGCTACCGTCGACGGAACCTGCCTCTTTATAGCTGTTATCACGCGAACAGAATTTATCACTATACGAACAGAAAGGATTAAACACATTGCCGCTGGTGCCAAGATAGCCCCAGCCGAGACCTAATGAAAAATCAAATGGCCCCCAGGCCTTACTCGCTACAATATATTCCGCATCAAACAGCCCCGTCCCGCCGATATCGCGCGCGCCAACCGCCACCTGCGGCATCCAGTAACTCTCTTCCCACAATCGCAGTTTCACATCAAACGCTTTATCTTTGTAAGTCTGGTCACCGGAGAATGATTCCACGCTGCTGTACTTTTTCGTACGGACATCGGTATAGCGCAACGTGGTTTCCAACCACGGGAAAAGCTGAACCGAAGCCGAGTAGTAGCGGTACTGATCGTTATCGCGATAGTTCAGGCTCATCTCCCCTTCACGCGCCATACGCGCTGTCGGCGTTTGCAGCAGGCCCACGCCGCCAAAGTCAGATTGTGAAGGCCCAACAGGGGCTGGATATGTTTCGGCATGGCAGGCCGCGCTAATACCCAGCGCCAGCACGCTGAGCAGATGTGTTTTTTTCATTATTCCGGTATCCGCTGCGTCAGGGTATGAAGAATGTCGGCATTCATCGCCTCCGGCGTGCCGCGCCAAAGGGAATCGGCAAAACCGACAAAAATAATGCTGCCGGGCATCGGCTCGATATGACGTTTATTCCAGTAAGCCACCGGCGCTTTTTGACTGCGTCCATCAGGGTAAACCACCCAGGCATAGCTACGATCCGCGCCGCTGAGTAAGCGCTGATCCTCAAGATAACTGGCGACGTCCCGCCCAGGGACGAACGGCTGGCTGCCCGGCTGGCTAATCAAGCCAAAGAGCGTCACCTGCGTGGGTTGCGGCCCGACCCAGAGCGTGTAGTGACCTTGCAGCGGCGGGTTACCACGTTCGCTCACCCGCACCACGTCAGGATCAAGATTCACGAATTGTCTGCCCGTCACCTTCACCGCCTGAATCTGTCGGCGCAGTGTGTTTATCGCCGCCGCCGCATCGCCGTCTTCCTCAGCGCCGAGCGCCGCCAGTCGCCCGAGAAGTTCCTGCTGCTGCTGACGCGCCGTCACGGTCGCCTGTTCTTCGCCTATCACCGCCGCAGGCCACCAGCTCGTTGCCAGGCGCGGCTGTCCGACTAAATCGAGCAGACGCTCAGCGTCTGTCAGCGTTTTAGGCTCGCTATTACCCTGGGTAAAAACGGTAACAGTGCCGCTGGCAAAGGCGGATGACGCGACAAAGGCCAGCGCCAGCGCGCTTATCGTCCTTTTCATCATGATTTTGCCGCCTTAATCAGCGTGGTTTTCACCGGAAAGTAATTCGCGCCCAGATACTGTTCCGTCTGGCGAATTTGGCCTTCGCTATCAACCCAGTAGCGATTACGCCAGCGCGTTTGATCGGTCGTCACTTCTTCATCTAACACCCGCACGGCGGTCTCTTCACTGCCGACGTTCACGCTATCGGTCCCTCGCCATGTAAAAACGGAGCGGGCGGTGGCGTAACGCACCTGGCGATGTTCGGTCCAGCCCAGGGTGCGAGTCCAGGTCGCGCCATCGATAATCTGTCCTGGTTTCGCCAGCGGGTCGGCCGCCAGATTATTCACATCGATCAGGTTGTCGCCGCTGAGCAGCGTTTTGACCAGACGGCCATGCTGCGTCACGATCGTCGCGCCATCCTGCGTCACCCATTTCTGCTGCCCGTTTTCCGAGAAAGCGAGCACCACAAACAGTTGAGGACCGCCGTTAAGCTGCATGTACTGGCTGGCATACGGCATGTTTTGAATATCGTCATCCGTTAGCTGTACGCCTGGCGTACCGAACAAACTGTCCCACAGTGAATCGCCCAGGCCTTTAGTGGTGGCCGAACACGCCTGTAATAGCAGGCAAATCAGGATAAGTGCGAGTCGCTTCACGACGCTTCTCCAGAGGGGCAAAATAACCACACCGGAGTGTGGTTATGGTTAAACGTACCGATACTACTGGGTACTGGTGGTCGTGGTGGTCGTGGTCCCGGTATTGGAGCCATCGCCGCCGCCGGTTGCCGCTAACGCGACGCCCACCGCCGAACTTACGGTGCTAACGCTGGTAGCGGAGGAGCTTCCCGCCGATACCGACGTCGCTGCCGACCCTGCCGCTTCACCCACCTGAACGGGGGCTGCCGAGACAGATGTCGCCGCAAGCGCGGTTATGGCAAAAATGCCATACAGTACTTTTTTCATCATAATTTCCCTTCATTGAATGAATGGAGATTTACCCAAAAGAATTTCGGGCGCTACCGAGTATACACAACCAAAGCAGGCGGATTATGTCCGGGAGAAATAACAGCGAGGTTTTAGGATAATTAAACTTTAAAGAAGTAACGCCTACATTATTTAATTAACAAACAAATAAAATCAATAAGTTAAAATTAAACTAAAAGACATCAGCATCCGTATAATCTGAAAATAACGCAGAGTGATTTTCTGGTTATTGCTTATTTTAGGATTAAGCTCAATATAAAATTGTGGGGATAAAGACGGACAAGCGGAATTATCTTATAAAAAAAGCCGATGTGAATATCGGCCTTTTTATTATCTTATTCTCTTTTTGCCGGATGGCGGCGAAACGCCTTATCCGGCCTACAGACGCTATGCATTACGTAGACCGGATAAGCGCAGTGCCATCAGGCTCGCCAGGCTTTATAACGGTTAATCAGACCGTTAGTAGAGCTATCATGGGACGAAATAGCTTTATCATCGCCCAACTCCGGCAGAATACGGTTAGCCAACTGTTTACCCAACTCAACGCCCCACTGGTCGAAAGTAAAGATGTTCAGGATGACGCCCTGTGTAAAGATTTTATGCTCATACAACGCAATCAGTGCGCCCAGGCTGAACGGCGTAATTTCACGCAGCAGGATAGAGTTGGTCGGGCGGTTGCCTTCAAACACTTTGAATGGCACAACGTGTTCAAGCTGCGCCGGATCTTTACCCTGATCGCGATATTCCTGCTCAACCACCTCGCGGGATTTACCAAACGCCAGCGCTTCGGTCTGCGCGAAGAAGTTAGACAGCAGCTTCTGATGATGATCGGATAGCGGGTTATGGGTGATAGCCGGGGCGATAAAGTCACACGGCACCATTTTAGTACCCTGGTGAATCAATTGATAAAACGCGTGCTGACCGTTGGTGCCTGGTTCGCCCCAGATAATTGGGCCTGTCTGGTAATCCACGGCGTTGCCGTTACGGTCAACGTATTTACCGTTGGATTCCATGTTACCCTGCTGGAAGTAGGCGGCGAAACGGTGCATATACTGGTCGTACGGCAGAATGGCTTCGGTTTCCGCGCCGAAGAAATTGTTGTACCAGATGCCAATCAACGCCAGCAGAATGGGTAGGTTTTTCTCCGCCGGAGTGGTGGAGAAATGCTTGTCCATCGCGTGCGCGCCGGAAAGCAGCTCGACAAAGTTGTCGAAACCGACGGACAGAATAATGGACAGCCCGATGGCAGACCACAGCGAGTAACGACCGCCGACCCAGTCCCAGAACTCGAACATATTGGCCGTGTCGATACCAAATTCGCCGACCGCTTTGGCGTTGGTGGAGAGCGCAGCAAAGTGTTTCGCCACGTGTTTTTCATCGCCTGCAGTTTTCAGGAACCAGTCGCGCGCGCTGTGGGCGTTGGTCATGGTTTCCTGGGTGGTGAAAGTTTTAGAAGCGACCAGGAACAGCGTGGTTTCCGGGTTCACTTTTTTCAGCACTTCAGCGATGTGGGTGCCATCAACGTTAGAGACGAAGTGCATAGTCAGATGATTTTTATACGGACGCAGCGCTTCGGTCACCATGAACGGGCCGAGGTCGGAACCGCCGATACCGATGTTCACCACGTCGGTGATGGCCTTACCGGTGTAGCCTTTCCACTGACCGGAGATAATCGCTTGCGAGAAAGTTTTCATTTTCTCAAGCACGGCGTTCACTTCCGGCATCACATCTTTGCCGTCCACAATGATCGGCGTATTGCTACGGTTACGCAGCGCCACGTGCAGCACGGCGCGGTCTTCGGTGCGGTTGATCTTCTCGCCGGAGAACATGGATTTAATCGCGCCGGCCAGATCGGTCTCTTTCGCCAGATCCTGTAATTTTGCCAGCGTCTCTTCGGTGATGCGGTTTTTGGAGAAATCCACCAGCATCAGATCGTCAAACGTCGCGGAAAATTTAGCGAAACGGTCGCTATCGTTCGCGAAAAGCTCAGCGATCGTAACGTCTTTCATTTCATCGTAGTGTTTCTGGAGCGCCTGCCAGGCAGAAGTCTGCGTTGGATTGATGTTTTTCATTAGCAATACTCTTCTGATTTGAGAATTGTGACTGGGATCGATTGTAACGCCAGTCACAGAAAAGTGTGATTGTTTTAGTGCCGTTGCCCCAGGCACTGTCGAATGAGGATAAAAAGTATATACCCTAAATAATTCGAGGTGCAGAAAGGCGGCAAGTGGGTGAGTCGCCGGGCGCATAGATAAGCCAACATACTACAAACGGGTATCGGGGTTATAAGCGCTGTTACTGAGCCTAAACTCAGCATAAAAAATCCGCATAATCCCAACGTTGACAGTCCAGGCCACAACTTTTATTTATAAATACGTTACTTGCATTTGCGCCTGCACCGGTTTCTGTTCTGCCCTTGTGCCATGGTCGCGTTTTTCATTTCCTGACACGAGGTTGATATGACAGAGATCGTTGTTTCCAAATTTGGCGGTACCAGCGTCGCTGATTTTGACGCCATGAACCGTAGCGCGGATATCGTACTTTCCGACGCCAATGTTCGTTTAGTCGTGCTTTCCGCGTCTGCCGGCATCACTAATCTGCTGGTGGCGCTGGCCGAAGGGATGGAGCCCGGCGAACGTTTCGCTACGCTCGACGCCATCCGTAAAATCCAGTTCGATATCCTTGATCGTCTGCGTCATCCGAATGTCATTCGCGAAGAGATTGAACGCCTGCTGGAAAACATCACTATTCTGGCGGAGGCGGCATCGCTGGCGACATCGGCAGCCCTGACCGATGAACTGGTCAGCCACGGCGAGCTGATGTCTACCCTGCTATTTGTTGAGATCCTGCGTGAACGCGACGTACAGGCCCACTGGTTCGACGTGCGCAAAGTGATGCGTACCAGCGATCGCTTTGGTCGTGCGGAACCGGACGTCGCAGCGCTTGCGGAACTGGCCGCGCAGCAGTTGCTCCCGCGCCTGAGCGAAACGTTGGTCATTACTCAGGGCTTTATCGGCAGTGAAAGCAAAGGCCGCACCACGACATTAGGCCGCGGCGGCAGCGACTATACGGCAGCGTTGCTGGCTGAAGCGCTCCATGCCGCGCGAGTTGATATCTGGACAGATGTGCCCGGTATTTACACCACCGACCCGCGCGTAGTGCCCGTCGCGCAGCGAATTGATGAAATCGACTTTGAAGAAGCGGCGGAGATGGCAACCTTCGGCGCAAAAGTACTGCATCCAGCCACCTTACTCCCGGCCGTGCGCAGCGATATCCCAGTCTTCGTTGGCTCCAGTAAAGATCCGCAAGCGGGCGGTACGCTGGTGTGCAATAAAACCCAAAACCCGCCGCTGTTCCGCGCGCTGGCGCTGCGCCGCAATCAAACGCTATTGACGCTGCACAGCCTGAATATGCTGCACTCACGAGGTTTCCTGGCAGAGGTGTTCGGCATTCTGGCGCGGCATAATATTTCGGTAGATCTGATTACCACTTCGGAGGTGAGCGTTGCGCTGACGCTGGATACTACCGGCTCCACCTCCACGGGCGATACGTTACTGACCCAATCCTTATTGATGGAGCTTTCCGCGCTGTGTCGGGTCGAAGTCGAAGAAGGACTGGCGCTGGTCGCGCTGATTGGCAACAACCTGTCAAAAGCCTGCGGTGTTGGTAAAGAAGTGTTTGGCGTCCTGGAACCGTTCAACATTCGCATGATTTGTTACGGCGCCTCCAGCCACAATCTGTGCTTCCTCGTGCCGGGAGACGATGCCGAGAAAGTGGTGCAAAAGCTACATCAGAACTTATTTGAATAATCGCCCTGACACGACAGCGGGTGAGCGCTATCAGGCAATACGCTGCCGGATGGCGACGCAAGCGCCTTATCCGGCCTGTCGCAGCTCCCGGCGTATAGCGCTTGTCGCTATACGCCATACCCGATATCGCTTACAGCATACGCCGCTGGTGCTGTTTTTCCGTGTGGACCCGCTTAACGATTTTATAGATCCACTGCAGTGTCAAATTGTACTTTTTGGCCAGCTCCGCATAATTACGCCCATCGCACTCGCTGTAAATCTGATAATCCCGTTCCGAGGCTCGACCAGAGATACCTTTGGGGAAATAAATGCTTTGCCCGCCCCAGTTGCGCATCATTCTGTCAGCAATTGCCTGACCGGCATTTTCGGCTGACGCGCTATCAATATTCATGCTTTCAATAAGTACCTGCGACGCATGAAACGCCAGATCGTTAATAATCTCCGGAAGCCGAACCATTTCTTTTGATTTCTGAATCATATTTTATCTCCATATCCAGCACCATGCTCCCCGTGACGGCACCAAAAAGGGAAGCGTAAAAAACGGTGCAATAACTACCCATCAATACATTCAAAATATATATAAATATTTACTATCAACGGCATTTAATTATAAATTAAAAGAATGTTCAGTTTGCATAGCAAATGAAGTATTATAAAAAACCATCTTATAGTATTTTTACCAATTGATACGTGAACCTCCTACGATAATAACATTTATTTAACAAGCTAGCTTTCTTCATTGGAGGAAGAAAAAATCAAACTCTTACATTGCTTATTATTTTCCATATCTAAAAAAGGAAGTGGATTACGGGAATACTGGCGGCATGAGATTATTCGCAGGAATGAATTTTCATTATGTCGATTACTTATGCAGGCCAATAACAATCGCCGACGTAATTTTTATTTTGGTGGCGTCTGGCAAATGAGATGTATATCTATAGTTCAAAAAAACAGAAAAAACTGGATTATGGATTAATCGCAAACTAAATTCCAAATTTGGAATTGATATAGAGCTGGGAGCAGTAATCGGCTATGGTTTGGATATTCCGCATCACATGGGGATCGTCATCACGAAAAAGGCTCGTATCGGTTGTAATTTATCGCTTAAGCAAAATACAACAGTAGGGAACAAGCAAGGTTTAAAAGAAGATGATTTCATTATTATTGGCAATAATGTAGATATAGGAGCCAACACCTGCATTATAGGCTCTATTACTATCGGTGATAATGTTACTATTGGAGCAATGTCATTTGTAAATAAGAGCATTCCAGCAAATAGCATATATATTACAAAAAAAACATCAGAAGTAATCCCAGTAATAAATCACAAAAAATGGGATTAATCTAAATCTTAAGATTGCAATATTTTATAGACTTTTCTCGTCAGGTTAATAGACTAAAAATAAAACATTTCTTTTGTGAATGATTGTTATGTTCATTCTCTGACCTGATGTCTACATCACTATTCTGATAGAGCGTTTAGTAAGGCCCGGTAGCGTAAACGCTATCGGGCATCGTTCTCGTAACATCACTGCAGTCTGTCCAACTCCGGGATACCTGCCTCCCGGTTGCCTGAGAAGATGGATAAAAATACTGCGGACCTCGCGCTTTAAACACTGAAGTGTTTAATCCAATTCAGCAACATAAAAACCACCAGAAACAAAAAGGGGAAATAAGATCACTCCCATCCCAACTCTTATTTTATATCTCCCCATGGAAATATAAAAGACAAAACAATCATTAAAACATTTATCAACTTACATTACATATATTAATAACATTATAAACAAATTAATTACATTCACATCTTGAATGTAATTAAACTTCAATAACCATATGAACACTAATTTTGTTGCAATATAAAGCACATTAAATATAGTGGAACATGGCTAAAAACACCTAATATTCACCGGGGAATATAATGATTATTGTTTCTGTGCTCAGACAAAGCAAAGACTTCACCACAAAACATGCTCAATGGTTACATAAGCAGCTCAAAGGTTATGATTCTGTTTGTTTAACAGATGCGCTAAAGATAAAAGGGGTAAATACAGCGCCTCTTTTGTATGATTGGCCAGGATGGTGGGCAAAACTAGAACTTTTCAATCCACTGCATCCTGTTCTTGGTAATGAGGATATTCTCTATATTGATATAGATAGCGTTGTTGTGGGAGATATTACTCCTCTGACAACTATGAAAAAAATAACATTACTTAATGACTTTTCTCAGCATGGTGCTTCAGTTGCGCCAGCAACAGGTATTATGTTTATTCCTGCACCCGCAAAAAAAAATGTGTGGGATGAATTTATGAAAAATCCTGAAAAGGAAATCAATGCCATAAGAACCCCGCCCTATCATGGCGATCAAGGATTTATCGGCAGAATATGTCAAGATGCTGAAAGATGGCAAAACATCTTACCCGGAAGAATTATTAGTTACAAAGCTAATATAGCAACACCAAAAATGATTGGTTTTAACCCTGAACTATACGATGGGACAGGTAATGGAAAATTACCTGACGGAGTAAGCATAGTCTGTTTTCATGGTTCCCCTCGCCCCTGGAACACAGCATTGCCTTGGGTGCCTTATTTTAGTTTAAAAAACACAATCCAAAGCAAAGTGAAACAATATAAGTTATCACTGCGTTAAAGCTTCCTTCTCTTCAATGCCGGCGCTTTTCTTTGCGCCACCAGAACCTCTATATGTTTCTAATACGGTAGCGTAAGCGCCATCGGGCTATGCGTTGCCGGATGGCGACGCAGGCGCGTCATCCGGCGGTTCCCGCGCCAGGCGCTGCCGGCGGAATACTGCTCAGGAATCCGCAACACCCTACTCGTCCCATCAACATGGGCAGCTTTCCCCTATTTATGCACTCCTCATTTTGAACCTCGTCATAAAACCACACAAAACAACATAAAGCAAAAATACAAATTAATCATTATATTTTAGTGATTTACATTTGAAAATTGAGATCATTTGGTATAAAACCACCTTTTCATTGTTGCTTTATTTTGTTTTAGTTGGAATTATGATTGCACTACAACACAGATAACCCCCTTACCCTATTTGAGGCCGCTATGAAAAAAATTGCGATTATTGGAAGCAGTGGAGGCAACCTCTACAACCTGGGTGGCGCCGAGCCAGAGAAGTTACTCCAGGAAATTTATCAGCAGTGTGAGGCTGCGGGCGTGAATGTGGCCGCCGTACAGTTTATCGCGGCAGAAGCCTCGATGGACGTCGCCAAACCGGATACCCCGGCATCGGTTTATGCATTAACCACAGAAAACCAACAAAAACCACAGCGCATATTTCAGGGCAAACTTTCGGAGGTAAACACCTCGGTAGTAGAAAGCGATCGCCAAATCGCTGAGATGATCCGCCGCGGTGAGATCGATGGGATCGTGGTAATGAGCGCTGATCCGGTAAAGGCGAACCAGGCCGTTTTTGCCGCCGCCGTTGAGATGAAAACACCGATTGTCGGCACCGGGGGAACCTCCATGGCGCTGGTGGCGGCAAAGGGGGCGAATGTGGTCGCGACCTCCGGAACAACTGGCACCACCAGCCGTACCCGCGCCGTCTCCTTCGTGGCGTCGCTGTGTAAACATTGGGGTATCAAGTACAAACCACAGTTGGGTAGCGCTTCGCCCTCGCAGAGCGGTTCCGGAAAAAGCCTGCTCAAACGTTTTAACATTCGTAGCATCATGATCCCTGCTCTACCAGGCTTTATCGCCATGGCGATTGTACTCGCCCTGAGCCACATACCAGGACTGGAAAAACTTAACGATATCTTTGAAATCTTATTAAAAGGTCTGCCAGTGTTAGTCGCGGTACTGGCGGCAAAACAGATTTCCGAACTGGATGAAGTTTCAATTGTGGCCGGGGTCGTCGCTGGCGTGCTTTCCGTAGAGGGCGGACTGATCGGCGGCATTATCGGCGGTGTAATGGCGGGGATTTTCGTCCGTTGGCTGTTCGAGCTGTGCCTGAACTGGCGCTTCCCAATGACTACCGTCAACATCGTCGCCGGTGGGATATCGGGCCTTGCCGCTGGGTTAGTCATGCACTATCTGCTGAGTCCGCTGGCGCTATCTGCGGGTAATTACATCAAACTGGCTATCGAAAGCACGCTGGCATTCAGCCCAATTCTTGCCGGGCTGCTGGCTGGTCTGGTTATCTGGCCTGCCATTCTCGGCGGCGTCTATCACGCGGTGATCCTGCCGTTGGTGCTGCTGGAGATGGAAAAATCCGGCGTCAGCTTCCTCGGCGCGGTCGATATGGTCGGTCTGGTGATGGTGGCCGCAGGTATTAACCTTGCCAATGTGATCGCCCCGCGTGAAAAAAGCGAAGCTGCCGTTGCTACGCCGGGCCTGCTCATTAACCTGGGTTTTGGCACCTTTGTTGAATCCGCCTATCCCTTCATGTTCGCCAACAAAATTGTTTTTGGCTCCGCCATTTTTTGGGCCGGAATGGGCGGCATGATGCTGGGCTTTTTTAACGTCAAAGGCGTGGCCTATGTTCCGGCTTTCGCCTCACCGTTCTTATCCAGCAATGCGCTCCAGATGGCCATCGTAATGATTGCCACAATGGCTATGACCTGCCTTACCACCATTATTGCTAACCGTTTCAAACCTGTCGTACAGAGCGAATCAACAACGACAGCCGTTAATTAATGCACCAACACCAGAGGTACACCATGTTTAAAGGCGATATGAATAAAAAACGCGCCAAAGCGTTACAGAAAGTGAAAGAAGCCATCACGCTTCACGGTGGGCAAACTATCCTCAGCACAGGAATAACTGGCGACGATGCGCGCCTGGCGAAAGCCGTGTGTGAGGCTGGCGTTAAGCTTCTGGAGCCGAACCACCCTGCGTTGGCGCTGGCGCGTGGACACAAAGGCGTGAGCAACATGCACGCGGCGGAGCAGATTCGTCACGAAATCACCAACAGCCAGATGGCTGAGGCCGTACACGGTGTGCGTAATGTGGTCCCGGACGATATTTTTATCACCGTTGGTATCGCCGGCGGTTTTACCGAAACCTTACCGGTGCCGCTCAGCGAAACGGAAATTCTGGAGATTGCCCGCGCTGGAGCCGACGGTTTACATACGCATAAATCCGACTGGGACGATCTGCAGGACATCGTTAATCTCGCCCATCAATATGGTCTGACCGTCGATGCCTATATTGGCCATCCTGACGATCTGCATACTTTCGGTATTCCTGCACGCACGCCGGAAGAGGTCGCCAGCGTGGCGAAGCGGATGCAGGATATCGGCGTGGATATGATTGGTCTGATGACCGGCATGAGCTATGAAGGCGTAGCGGCAGGCGATATCCCGCAGATGATTAAAGATCGCCTGCGGGCGTTGGTCGGCGCGGTGGATGTTCCGACGCTGGCGGAAGGCGGGATTAACCTCGCCAACGCGAAAGCGTTTAAAGATACCGGAGTCAATATTCTGGTGGTCGGTACGGCTATCGACAACATGGTGTGCAACGCCGCCAAAGAAGCCGTTACGCCGTTTATTGTTCATTGATATCAGGGAACGAGAGATGTTGTTAATCACCGATCTGGATGGAACATTACTCACCTCGCAGAAAACAATCAGCCCGCGCACGCGTCAGGCGCTGATTGCGTTCCGCCAGGACGGTGGTCTACTGGCGGCATGTTCCGCCAGACCGGTCTCCTCAATGGTACGCCTGCTACGCCAACAACAGGTTGATAGGTTGTTTAGCTGGTGCGCCGGTTTTAACTGCGGACACCTTCTGGAGATGGCGGGACAGCGCATTATTCATGCTGCCCCTCTGACCGCCACAGACCTGTGGAATATTGACCAGCATATTTCTCTTTCCCGCTATCACCACCATTTTTTTAGTGCCGAAGCAATTCACCATCGTGACGATAGACTGATTGCGCACTGGACAACATATGAGGCTCGCTTATTTGGATTACCGCTTATAACTGAAACTGCAGAAAATATCTTTAATCGTCGCAACATATATAAAATTACACTTGTTGCCGCATCTCCGGAGATAGATAATCTGTGTACAGAAGTGAATAATCACCTGCCTTGTGGATATTATGCGGTTGTCACGGGAGAGAATTATATTGATATTCAAAGATCCGATATAAATAAAGGGTGCATAATAGAACAATTAATTCATTATTTAAATATATCTTCTGACAAGGTGGTCGCGATTGGCGATCAGCAGAATGATGTCAGCATGTTTGCCGCCGCCGGAATCAGCATCGCAATGGGCAACGCGCCGGATGCAGTAAAGCGGCAGGCCGGCTATGTGACTGCCACGAATGATGAGGAGGGTATCGTCCATGCGTTGGAGTGGTTGCGTTGCCTTACGCATCCAGTTACCATGCGCCAAAGGTTGACGGCGGCGAAAGATAATGAATCCAATTAAAAGACGAAAACATATTCTTGATGAATTAAACAAATTCGGTGAAGTCACCGTTATTAAATTATCGGAAATGCTCAACGTCACCTCGGAAACCATTCGTCGCGATCTCTCCTTACTGGAATCAGAAGGCAAAATCACTAAGATTCATGGGGGCGCAGTCAAAAAGCAAGTTGTCCAGGAGGATGCGTTTAGCGCAAGAATAGAGGCGCATCGCGAAGAGAAAATAGCGATTGGCAAACTTGCCGCCGAAATGGTCAGTGAACGGGATACATTGTTTATTGACTCCTGTACAACTAACCTTATTCTGGCCGAGCAATTACCGCCTCTCGCTTTTTCCGTGATTACCAATTCAGCCCTGATTGCCGATAAAATTAAAGAGCATAACCTGCAGGCCCGCGTGTATGTATTAGGCGGCGAATATGATTACCATTTTCGCGCCAACCTCGGCGTCTCGGTGTGTCAGCAGATTAACGCAATTCACGCGGATATCTGTTTTATTGGCGCTGGCGGCATTTCTCCCCAGCATGGCGTGTTGGTGAAGAGCTTTGAAGAAGCCTACGTTGCCAAAGCCATGATTGCGATGAGCAAAAAATCAGTGATTCTCGCCGACCATACCAAATTTGGTCAGGACGGTGTGATGTGCATCGCAAGCGTAAAAGAAATCGATAACATCATCACGGATAAAGGATTTACGTCAACGGGTTATACGCCACAGGATTTCGCCGGAAAGCTGCGGATTGCTGACTGAGCGCTATCCGCCCGTAGCGTATTGCCGTAGACTAAATGCATCGGCTAACTGAGGGCACCCGTATGGCACTCCCCCGCATTACCCAAAAAGAGATGACCGAGCGCGAACAGCGCGAACTGAAAACGTTGCTGGACCGCGCCCGTATTGCGCACGGTCGTCCGCTGACCAATTCTGAGACCAACAGCGTAAAAAAGGAGTACATCGATAAGCTGATGGCGCTGCGTGAGGCTGAAGCGAAAAAAGCCCGCCAGTTGAAGAAAAAGCAGGCGTATAAACCCGATACGGAAGCGTCATTCTCCTGGTCGGCGAATACGCCGACGCGCGGCAGACGTTAACGTCCTTTCTTCTTTCGTCCCGGCGAGGTAAAGCGCTTACCGCTTGATGCCGGGCGCGCTTTCTCATTGCTTTTTTCGATCGCAATAACCGGTCGCTTAATACCCGTGGTCTTCGGCTTCGCTTTGGCCTTTGGTTTGGCTTCGGAAGAGGAACGCTCAATCAATTTAAACAGATCGATCAGCTCATCGTCCGTCAGATCGCGCCACTCGCCCAGCGGAATCCCGCTCAGGCTGACGTTCATAATGCGCGTACGCTCCAGTTTCGTCACTTCATAACCAAAGTATTCACACATACGACGGATCTGACGGTTTAATCCCTGCACCAGGGTAATGCGAAAGACAAACGGCGCCTCTTTTTTCACCTTACATTTTTTGGTGACAGTACCCAGAATCGGCACGCCAGCGCCCATACCACGAATAAACTCGTCGGTAATCGGTTTATCCACCGTCACCAGATACTCTTTTTCGTGATCGTTACCGGCACGCAGAATCTTATTGACCAGATCGCCGTGGTTAGTCAGAAATATCAGCCCCTGCGAGTCTTTATCCAGACGACCAATCGGGAAGATACGTTTGCTGTGGTTCACAAAATCGACAATATTGTCGCGTTCGCCGTCTTCAGTGGTACTGACAATGCCAACCGGTTTATTCAGCGCAATCAGCACTAAATCATCCGCTTCTCGCGGCTCAATCAACCGACCATTTACTTTAACAACATCCCCGGCGACTACCTGATCGCCAATGGCGGCGCGTTTGCCGTTGATAAAGACATTGCCCTGTTCGATAAAACGGTCCGCCTCGCGACGCGAACAGATGCCGCTTTCACTGATATATTTATTAAGCCGGATAGATGTGTCGGTCAGCATATTTACTCTCTGAGAAATTTTTCTACATAAACGTCGGGAATGTGACTTACCACATCAAATCGTCGGGAACTTTAAAATCGGCATACGGATCATCTTCGTCCTGCTCTTCCTGACTCAGCGCACTGTTTACGACAATACTGTCCGCATCTCGTTGTGCGATTTTATCGGCGACGCTCGCGGGAATAATCGCATATTCACATTCACCGCTGTTATTGATAACCAGACGCGCAATCGCGAGACGCCCATTAATCAGTTGCGTCTGAGTGAGCTTATCCACGTCTATTTTTTTGATGACGTTATTATCGGTGAAGTTAAAACCAATATCGCCTTTAGATACATTGATTCTATTCATTTCAATAAGTTGCTTAACCTGAGCTTTAAACTCTTTCGCTAAAACCGCTTGTTTTTGCTGTTCACTGAGTTGTTTATCACGCTCAAGTTGCACCTTTTTATTTTTTTCCACCGCCTCTCTGGCCTCACGAGCCTGAACGCGTGATTTTTTAGCCGTGCGCTGGACTTTGGCCATTTTTTTGCTGGTCACTAATCCCGCTTGTAGCAGTTGCTCTTGTAAGGTCAGTTTTGCCATTTTCGTCTCTAAACGTGTTAAATAATTTTGCGGATTATACCTGTAATTTTTCAGGCGATACCAGATAGCAGATCTGGCCTGGCGTCACTTTTAGCGACCGCGCGTTGCCTGTAACACGCGCAACATCATGAGCCATATCAGTAAGACATTAAATGGATAATGGTAGCATTATTACGTTTTGACATTTCCTGATGAGGTGGAGAAGTAATGGAACTGCTTTTATTAAGTAACTCGACGCTGCCGGGTAAAGCCTGGCTGGAACACGCTCTGCCGCTGATAGCGAATCAATTGAACGGTCGACGCTCAGCCGTGTTTATTCCGTTTGCCGGCGTCACGCAAACATGGGACGAGTACACGGATAAAACCGCAGAGGTACTTGCGCCATTAGGGATAAACGTCACAGGGATTCATCGTGTCGCCGATCCGCTTGCAGCGATTGAGAAAGCGGAAATCATTATTGTCGGCGGCGGAAATACCTTTCAGCTACTGAAAGAATCGCGTGAACGCGGGCTGCTGGCGCCGATGGCGGACAGGGTAAAACGCGGCGCGCTGTATATCGGCTGGAGCGCGGGCGCCAACCTTGCCTGCCCGACTATCCGCACGACCAACGATATGCCGATCGTCGATCCAAACGGTTTCGACGCGCTGGATCTGTTCCCGCTGCAAATTAATCCTCACTTCACTAACGCCTTGCCGGAAGGTCATAAGGGCGAGACCCGCGAGCAGCGTATTCGCGAACTGCCGGTGGTCGCGCCGGAACTGACAGTGATTGGTTTGCCGGAAGGTAACTGGATTCAGGTGAGCAACGGCCAGGCGGTTCTCGGCGGCCCGAATACCACCTGGGTGTTTAAAGCGGGCGAAGAGGCCGTGGCGCTGGAAGCGGTCATCGCTTTTAATCCCTGGCCACATTGAATGCCGAATGACGGGCCTACACGCATGTTCTCCGTAGGCCCCGCCATCCGGCATTTCACTTAATACTCGCCCCGTTCCTCGTCCTGATCCGGCTGTTCCAGTACGCTATAGGCGACCGAACAGAACAGTGAGTTAAGACGCTTCATATCGCCCAGCAGCCCTAAATGGAGCGAGCTGGTTTCAATGCTTTGCACGTTCTGCTGGTGCAGGCGGTCGACATGCGCATGTGAGTATCGGCGATTAAGTATACGGAAGCGATGTTTACTGCGGCGCAACCGACGGGCGCTGGTGACATCGCCGGAGAAAAAGACCGACATCGCCAGTTGCAGATTACTGAGCAGTTGATCGTAAAGCGCATCCAGCTCTTTCAATCCTTCTTCTGAAAATGCCCGACGCGCCGCCAGCGACTTGTCGGCAATCTCGCTGCCCATTCGCTCGATAATATCCGACGCCTGTTCGAGGTTCAGGGCCATCTCAATAATCTCCGCCCACCGACGGGACTCCTCCGCCGCCAGCTCGTCTTTCGGCATTCGCGCCAGATAAAGCTTAATCGCGGTGTAGAGCACGTTAACGTCATCCGCCAGCTTGCGCAGCGCTTTCTCTTCACGCGGCTCGCCGTGCATGACCTTTTTTAGCCCTTCCATCATCTGTTCCATCGCATCGCCAATGCGCAACACCTCACGGGCAGCATTAGCCAGCGCCAGCGTTGGCGTATCCAGCGCGCTGACATCCAGATGTTTCGGCTTCAGATGGGTATCCAGTTCAGGCTCATCACGAATAATTCGTTTACAAAAACGCGCCATCAGCTCGGCAAATGGCACCATCGCCAGGCAGCGCACCAGGTTATAGAAAACGTGGAAATAGATCACCAGCTCTGACTTCGGTAGCGATAGCTCATCCATCAGATTCGCCAGCGGATGGACAAACGGCAGGATGACCAGGCTGCCGATCAATTTGAACAATAGGCTGCCGAGCGCTACGCGACGCGCGGCAGCATTGGCGGCGCTGTTGTTGAGCATCGCCAACAAGCCCGATCCCAGATTGGCGCCGATGACCAGGCACAACGCCACCGGGAACGATATAATCCCCGCCGCCGTCAGGGTCGCCGTCAGCAACACCGCCGCCAGGCTGGAATAACTGATAATAGCGAACATCGCGCCAATCAGCGCATCCAGCATAATGTCGCCCGTCAGCGACGCGAAAATGACCTGCACGCCATTAGCCTGAGTGATCGGCGTCACTGCCTGCACAATCAGCTCCAGCGCCAGTAGAATCAGGCCAAGCCCGATACCGACGCGACCCAGCTGCCCGGCGCGGGACTGCTTACGTCCCAAAAAGAAAATCACGCCAATAAAAATCAGCAGCGGCGATAGCCACGACAAGTCAAAGGTGAGAATACGCGCCATTAGCGCAGTACCCACATCAGCGCCCAGCACAATCACCAGAGCTGGCGTCAGGGCGACAAGATCCTGGGCGACAAACGACGTTACCAATAAAGTGGTGGCGTTACTGCTTTGTACCAGCGCGGTAACACCGATACCCGCACAAAAGGCGAGCGGTTTCTTTTCCACGCTGCGGCTGAGGACAGTGCGTAGACGCGCGCCAAACACGCGCATTACGCCAGTACGAACGATATGTGTTCCCCATACCAACAGCGCAACGGCAGAAAGTAGATGGAGCAAAGTTAACACGGCGTCAGGTTCTCCTTATCGTTATACGTTTTCCTGAAGCTCACTTGCGATAAATTGCCTGATGGCGCACAGCGTTAAGGCCTGCTGGCGTTGCACGCCACCGGGCTTACCATACGTAATACGGTATGCTGGATAAGGCATTTACGCCGCCATCCGGCAAATTCAGCGTAGAGCCTTCCTTCAGTATAAGGGTTTAATTGTAAGAAAGAGACAAGGCACCCAATGAGTGCCTTGTATGTTGTAAGGAAAAGTGACGATTTTATGAATCAGTCCGCATCGTACCCCAGGTTCGGCGCCAGCCACCGCTCAACGTCCTCAACGCTCATTCCTTTACGGAAAGCATAATCTGTCACCTGATCGCGTTGGATCTGCGCTACCGCGAAGTATTTGCTCTCAGGATGGCTGAAGTACCAGCCGGAGACCGACGCGCCAGGCCACATGGCGAAAGATTCGGTGAGCTTCATCCCGGTGTGTTTTTCGACATCCAGTAGCTGCCAGATAGTGCCTTTTTCGGTATGTTCCGGGCAGGCAGGATAACCCGGCGCCGGGCGAATCCCCTGGTAGTTTTCGCGGATTAATTCGTCGTTACTCAGGCTCTCGTTCGGCGCATATCCCCAGTAAACCTTACGTACACGCTCATGCAGATACTCGGCAAACGCTTCCGCCAGACGGTCGGCAATCGCTTTCACCATGATCTTGTTATAGTCGTCGTGTTGCGCTTCGAAGGCGTCCGCCAGCGCATCCTCCTCCAGACCGCCGGTCACCGCGAAAGCACCGATGTAATCCGCTTTGCCGCTCAGTTTCGGCGCGACAAAATCCGCCAGACAGTAGTTGGCAAAACCGACTTTCTCGGTCTGCTGGCGCAGGTGGTGGCTGACCGTCAGAACATGAGTACGGGTTGCGTCGCGATAGATTTCGATGTCGTCACCCACACGGTTAGCCGGGAACAGGCCCACCACGCCACGCGGATTCAACAGCTTCTCGGCGCTGAGTTTATCCAGCATATCATTGGCGTCTTTAAACAGACGCTGCGCCTCAACGCCCACCACCTCATCTTCCAGAATGCGCGGGTATTTGCCGGCCAGCGACCAGGTCATAAAGAACGGCGTCCAGTCGATGTAGTTGCGCAGAGTTTCGATGCTGGCTTCCACCCCCTGCACGCCCAGACGGTGGGCTACCGGCGGGGTGTAGCGTTCCCAATCGAATGCCAGATCATTATCGCGCGCCGCTTCCAGCGTGACCGGCGGCGTACGCGGTTTTTTGCGGGCGTGCTGAATACGCACGGTTTCGTACTCTTTGCGGGTACGGGCGACAAAGTCATCGCGCTGGTTGTCGGAGAGTAGCGCCGCCACCACGCCCACGGTACGCGAAGCATTCTGCACGTAGACCGTCGGACCGCTGTAGTTCTGCTCGATTTTCACCGCCGTATGCGCTTTCGAAGTGGTTGCGCCGCCGATCAGTAGCGGGATAGTAAAGCCCTGACGCTCCATCTCTTTCGCCACGTTGACCATTTCGTCCAGCGACGGGGTGATAAGCCCGGAAAGACCGATCAGATCGGCATTCACTTCACGCGCCGTTCTGAGGATTTTCTCCGCTGGCACCATCACGCCAAGATCGACGATTTCGTAGTTGTTACATTGCAGCACCACGCCAACGATATTTTTACCAATATCGTGCACATCGCCCTTCACGGTGGCGATCACCATCTTGCCGTTGCTGGAGCCTTTTTCTTTGCTGGCTTCAATAAACGGCTCCAGGTAGGCCACCGCTTGTTTCATCACGCGAGCGGATTTCACCACCTGCGGCAGGAACATTTTCCCTTCGCCGAACAGGTCGCCGACCACGTTCATGCCGTCCATCAACGGCCCTTCAATCACCTCAATCGGGCGGGCGGCCTGCTGACGGGCTTCTTCGGTATCCTGTTCGATAAATTCGGTGATGCCTTTCACCAGCGAGTATTCGAGACGCTTTTTCACGTCCCAGCTACGCCATTCCGCCTGCTGGGCGTTGGCAGCTTCGTCGGTTTTGCTGCCGCGGTATTTCTCCGCCAAATCCAGCAAACGCTCGGTGCCGTCATCGCGACGGTTAAGAATGACATCTTCAACTGCATCGCGCAGTTCGGCAGGCAGGTCGTCATAAATCGCCAGCTGTCCGGCGTTGACGATGCCCATGTCCATGCCATTGCGGATGGCGTAGTAGAGGAATACCGCGTGGATAGCCTCACGTACCGGGTCGTTGCCGCGGAACGAGAAGGACACGTTAGACACGCCGCCGGAGATCAGCGCGTGCGGCAGCTCGCGTTTGATGTCTTCGCAAGCGCCGATAAAGTCCTGCGCGTAGTTGTTGTGCTCTTCAATACCGGTCGCCACGGCGAAGATATTCGGGTCGAAGATGATGTCTTCCGGCGGGAAACCCACCTCTTCGGTGAGAATTTTGTAGGCTCGGCGGCAAATTTCGATTTTACGCGCGCGGGTATCGGCCTGCCCCTGCTCATCAAAGGCCATCACCACCACTGCGGCGCCATAGCGACGTAGCAACTTCGCATGATGAATAAAGGCTTCCACGCCCTCTTTCATCGAAATAGAGTTGACGATGCCTTTACCCTGAATGCACTTCAGCCCTTTTTCGATAACCTCCCATTTGGAGGAGTCGATCATGATTGGTACACGGGCAATGTCCGGCTCACCGGCAATCAGGCTGAGGAAACGCACCATCGCCGCTTCGGCGTCGAGCATCCCCTCATCCATATTGATATCAATAATCTGCGCGCCGCTTTCTACCTGCTGACGGGCGACATCCAGCGCTTCGCTGTATTTCTCTTCTTTGATCAGCCGTTTAAATTTGGCCGAGCCGGTGACGTTAGTACGTTCGCCGACGTTCACAAACAGGCTATCGTCACCAATGTTCAGCGGCTCCAGGCCGGAAAGGCGGCAGGCGACCGGGATATCCGGCAGCTGGCGCGGCAGCAAACCGGCAACGGCGCGGCTCATGGCGGCGATATGCTCCGGCGTAGTGCCACAGCAGCCGCCAACGATATTCAGGAAGCCCGCTTCCGCCCATTCGCGAATCTGTTTCGCCATGGTGTCGGCGTCGAGGTCGTACTCGCCGAAAGCGTTCGGCAGGCCGGCGTTCGGGTGCGCGGTGACGTAGCATTCGGCAATCCGCGACAGTTCCTGGACGTACTGGCGCAGCTCATCAGGCCCCAGCGCGCAGTTAAGGCCAAAAGTGAGCGCCTCGGCGTGGCGCAGCGAGTTATAAAAGGCTTCGGTCGTCTGGCCGGAGAGGGTACGACCAGAGGCGTCGGTGATGGTGCCGGAAATCATGATCGGCAGATCAACGCCCAGCGCTTCAAACTCTTCTTTCACCGCAAACACCGCCGCTTTCGCATTCAGGGTGTCAAAGACGGTTTCAATCAGGATCAGGTCCGCCCCGCCTTCCACCAGCGCTTTGGTGGATTCACGGTAGGCCGCCACCAGCTGATCGAAGGTGATATTACGAAACGCCGGGTCGTTGACGTCCGGCGAAATGGAGGCCGTGCGGTTAGTTGGACCAAGCACGCCCGCAACAAAACGTGGTTTTTCTGGTGTTCGCGCCGTCCATTCATCGGCGCAGGCGCGCGCCAGTTTGGCCGCCGCATAGTTGATTTCCGCCGACAGGGATTCCATCCGGTAATCCGCCATCGCAATGGTTGTCGAGTTAAAGGTGTTGGTTTCGATGATATCCGCGCCAGCCTCAAAGTAGGCGTTGTGGATAGCGGCGATCACCTCCGGCTTGCTGAGTACCAGCAGGTCATTGTTGCCTTTCAGGTCGCAGGGCCAGTCGGCAAAGCGCTCCCCGCGGAAATCTTCTTCATGTAGACGATAGCTCTGGATCATGGTGCCCATACCGCCGTCCAGCACCAGAATACGTTCATTTAACTGCGCACGCAGTTGTTCAACTTTGCTGCTCACACTCGCTCCCGACAACGCTCCACGTAACGAGCCATACTGGCACAAAGCGTGCTGGCGGAAAAGAGAACAACGGGCAACATGAGACATGTTCAGCTTGCCACCCACTTCTGTCGCTTTGCCGGATGGCGGCGCAAGCGCCTTATCAGTCTACAAATTACTTTGGCGGCTCCCAAAGCGTAGGCCTGATAAGCGCAGCGCTATCGGGCATCCTGTGATGTCACTCATCCGATCAGTTCAGGAACTCTTGCATTATAATTGAATAAAACGAAAATGATTTCCACGATACAGAAAAAGGAGTCTGCCATGGTTGCCCCTGTTCCCGCGAAACGCGGGAGAAAACCTGCCGCTACCACTGCACCCGTAACCGGGCAGGTTCAGTCATTAACTCGCGGTCTGAAGCTGCTGGAGTGGATTGCCGAGTCCAACGGCAGCGTCGCGCTGACCGAACTGGCGCAACAGGCGGGTTTGCCTAATTCCACGACTCACCGTCTACTCACCACCATGCAGCAGCAGGGTTTTGTCCGCCAGGTTGGTGAGCTGGGCCACTGGGCCGTAGGCGCACACGCGTTTATCGTCGGCAGCAGCTTCTTACAGAGCCGTAATCTGCTGGCGATTGTCCATCCGATTTTGCGCAAGCTGATGGAGGACTCCGGCGAAACGGTAAACCTTGCCGTACTCGACCAGAGCGACCATCAGGCCATTATTATCGATCAGGTGCAGTGTACGCAGCTGATGCGTATGTCCGCGCCGATCGGCGGCAAGCTGCCCATGCACGCCTCTGGCGCGGGCAAGGCGTTTTTATCACAGCTCAGTGAGGAACAGGTTACCAGTCTGCTGCACCGCAAGGGGTTGCACGCTTATACCCATGCGACGCTGGTGTCGCCGCTGCATCTGAAAGATGACCTCGCCCAAACACGCAAGCGCGGCTATTCCTTTGACGACGAAGAACATGCGCTCGGTCTGCGCTGCGTGGCCTCGTGTATTTATGACGAACACCGCGAACCGTTTGCGGCCCTCTCTATTTCCGGCCCCTGCTCACGCATTACCGACGATCGCGTCACCGAACTTGGCGCCATGGTGATTAAAGCGGCGAAAGAGGTGACGCTGGCCTATGGTGGAACTCGCTGAAATGAGCAGCCTGAAATTATACTGGCAGGAGAAGTACCCACAGGCCTTCTGTTGGTCTTTCGGTGATTCGCCGGCGCTGGCCGACGAGCTGGCGGCGCTAGTGGTCGCCGGTAAAAAGCGTGGCACCTGTAGCTCGCTGGTTAGCTATCAGAAAGAGCAGCCCCCTGTCACGCCCGGGTCATATCACATTGTGCTCAACGGCACAGGCGACGCCGTGTGCGTCATACGCACGCTGGCGCTCAGGCTGATCCGTTTTAACGAGATGAGCGCCGATCTCGCCGCACTGGAAGGCGAAGGCGATCTTAGCCTGGCGTACTGGCAAGCGGCACACCGGGCCTTTTTTGAGCGCGAGGGTAATTGGTCGCCGGAGATGGAACTGGTTTACGAAGAGTTCGCCGTACTCGAGATCGCGCCGTAACGCACGCTAAAGCGCTGTCTACGTCGATAGGCATACACATCTTCTACATGCCCTTCTTTAATACGCGTCTGTAGCGCGCGCCAGTAATCGGCGCGAAACAGGTCGGCATGCATCTCTTCAAACAATGGTCCGATACGCGGATCGGCACACAGCCAGTGGCGAAACTCCTCCGGGAAAACATCACCCGGCGAGACGCTATACCAGGGTTCGCTGGCCAGTTCGTCTTCCGGATAACGCGCTGGCGGAATATCGCGGAAATTCACTTCCGTCATGTAGCAAATTTCATCGTAGTCGTAGAACACCACGCGACCATGACGGGTAACGCCAAAGTTTTTAAACAACATATCGCCGGGGAAAATATTAGCGGCGGCAAGCTGGCGAATCGCATTACCATATTCTTCTATCGCATCGCGCAACTGCTGACCTTCTACCTGTTCCAGCCAGATATTGAGCGGCACCATGCGACGTTCAATATAGAGATGGCGAATGACGATATGTTCCCCAAGATCGGTAATCTTCTCTGGCGCTTCTTGCCGTAACAGCGCCATCAGCGCCGGATCAATTTGCCGTTTATCCAGTACGAAATTCTCAAACTCCTGGGTATCCGCCATACGACCAACGCGATCATGCTCTTTTACCAGTTGATAACAGGCACGCACATGGGCGGCGGACATCTCTTTCTGCGGGGCGAATTTGTCTTTAATGATTTTAAATACCCGGTCGAAACCTGGCAGGGTAAACACCAGCATCACCATGCCGCGGATGCCAGGCGCCTCAATGAATTTCTCATCGCTTTCAGCCAGATAACACAAATATTCGCGGTAGCTTTCGGTTTTCGCATGTTTCTGGCAACCAATCGCCATATACAGTTCGGCAGTGGTTTTACCCGGCAGGATTTCACGCAACCACTCAACCAGCGCGGCAGGCAGCGGCGCATACACCATAAAATAAGAGCGGGCAAAACCAAACACAATGCTCGCTTCTGCCGTGGTGGTCAGGCAGGTATCGACAAACAGTTCCCCCTCATCAGTGCGATGAATCGGCAATAAAAACGGCAGCGTACCGTCAGGTGTGGTTAATTTACCTACCAGCCAGGCCGCTTTATTACGGTAAAACAACTCATTCGCCACCTGGACATGGCAACAAGGTAGCGCGTCCTCGCCCAGTGTTTCAGTCAGGTGCGCGATAATATAGCGGATATCCCGGCTTTTATTCTGCCAGGGCAGACGCAGCGGTAAATCACTGAGTATGCGCATCAACAGCGTCTCCCAACCGTGATCGGGAAAGAAGTCTTTGGCCAGCGGGCGCGGGATAGTACGGAAGCGACGCTCCGGTTGCGAACTGAAAATAAACAACCGCTCGGGTGTTAACGAGCGGTGGTCAAATAACCGGCAATAAACGGAGTTGAAAAAGCTCTCCGCAATCTCGAAGCGCGGGTAATCCGGCAACAGCCGGGTGTAATGCTCTTTAACGCGTAAAAGGAAATCCGCGTCGGTACTTTTGCCATCGGTAATACAGCGCAGTTGCTCCACCACCAGACCCACATGATGATCATAGAGGTGGATACGGCTTTTCATCGCCTGCTGGACGGCGTGCCAGTCGGCCTGTTCAAAACGCTGCTGCGCGCCGGAAGTCACTTCCAGAAATCGACCATACTGCGCGTCAAAGCCTTGCAGGATGGTTTGAGCAATCAGTAATTCCAGGCCACGCGGCATTTTTTTCCCTCATCCGGCACCACGTCATGCCGGATGGCGCGTTCGCTTATCCGGCCTACGCTATCTGTAGGCCCGGTAAGCGCAGCGCCACCGGGCATCAATCAAAACTGCGCTTCTTCGGTGGAACCCGTTAACGCGGTAACGGATGACGCGCCGCCCTGAATAATGGTGGTGACTTTGTCGAAGTAACCAGTGCCCACTTCCTGCTGGTGGGAAACAAAGGTGTAGCCGTCTTTCGCCGCGGCGAACTCGGGTTGTTGAACCTTCTCAACATAGTGTTTCATACCCTCACCCTGCGCGTATGCATGCGCCAGGTCGAACATGTTGAACCACATGCTGTGGATGCCCGCCAGGGTAATAAACTGGTATTTGTAACCCATGTCCGACAACTGCTGCTGGAAGCTGGCAATGGTCTTGTCGTCCAGATTCTTCTGCCAGTTGAAGGATGGCGAACAGTTATAGGCCAGCAGTTTGCCCGGATACTTCGCGTGGATAGCATCGGCAAAACGACGCGCCAATTCGAGATCCGGCGTAGAAGTTTCGCACCATACCAGATCGGCATACGGGGCATACGCCAGACCGCGGCTGATCGCCTGCTCAATGCCCGCATGGGTGCGGTAGAAACCTTCGCTGGTGCGTTCGCCGGTAATAAAACCGCTGTCATAGGGATCGCAGTCGGAAGTAATCAGATCTGCCGCATCCGCATCGGTACGCGCAATCACCAGCGTCGGGACACCCATCACATCAGCGGCCAGACGCGCAGCAACCAGTTTCTGAATCGCTTCCTGCGTGGGGACCAGCACCTTGCCGCCCATATGGCCGCATTTCTTCACCGACGCCAGCTGATCTTCGAAGTGAACGGCCGCTGCACCGGCTTCAATCATCGATTTCATCAGTTCGAAGGCATTCAGAACGCCGCCAAAACCGGCTTCCGCATCAGCAACGATCGGCAGGAAGTAATCCACATAGCGCGGATCATTGGGTTCAATACCGGATGCCCACTGGATCTGATCTGCACGACGAAAAGTGTTGTTGATCCGATCCACTACCGCCGGAACAGAGTTTGCCGGGTACAACGATTGATCCGGATACATGCTGGATGCCAGGTTGGCATCTGCCGCTACCTGCCAGCCTGAAAGATAAATCGCCTCAATACCGGCTTTCGCCTGCTGCAACGCCTGACCGCCAGTCAGCGCGCCAAGGCTGTTGATATAGCCTTTTTTCGCTTCACCGTGCAACAGCCGCCAAATTTTCGCTGCGCCGAGCTGCGCCAGCGTGCATTCCGGGTTAACCGAGCCGCGTAATTTCACCACCTCCTCCGCGCTGTACGGGCGGGTGATGCCTTCCCAGCGCGGTTGTGTCCACTCTTTCTGTAATTCTTCGATTTGTTGAGTACGGGTTTTCATGTGCAGATGCTCCATATTGTTATGTGGTGAATTAAGCCAGTAAGCGATAGCCCGGCAGGGTGAGGAAGTCGATTAAGTCATCTGAGGTGGTGATTTGCTCCATCAGACGTGCGGCATCGTCGAAGCGCCCGCTGCTGTAGCGGTGCTCGCCCAGTTCGTCCTGGATTACCCGCATCTCTTCCGCCAACATTTCGCGGAAAAGCGCTTTCGTTACGGGTTTTCCATTGCTCAGTGTTTTCTCATGGTGAATCCACTGCCAGATAGAGGTTCGTGAGATTTCCGCCGTCGCGGCATCCTCCATCAGACCGTAAATCGGTACACAGCCATTGCCGGAGATCCACGCTTCAATGTACTGCACTGCCACGCGAATATTGGCGCGCATTCCCGCTTCTGTGCGTTCGCCTTCACATGGCTCCAGTAACTGTTCAGCGGTAATCGGCGCATCTTCATCACGGGTAATGAACAGCTGATTTTTGTGCTCGCCCAGTACCTCGTTAAAGACGGCCATTGCGGTATCCGCCAACCCAGGATGCGCAATCCACGTGCCGTCGTGGCCGTTGTTCGCTTCCAGCGCTTTATCCGCTTTCACTTTGGCAAGGACCTGATTGTTGCGTTCAACGTCTTTGCTCGGGATAAACGCCGCCATACCGCCCATCGCGAACGCGCCGCGCTTGTGACAGGTTTTGATCAGCAGGCGCGAGTAGGCGCTCAGAAACGGTTTGTCCATCGTTACCACCTGCCTGTCCGGCAGGACGCGATCCGGGTGATTTTTCAACGTTTTGATATAGCTGAAAATATAATCCCAGCGACCACAGTTGAGACCGACAATATGATCACGCAACGCATGAAGAATCTCATCCATCTGGAAAACAGCAGGAAGCGTTTCAATCAACAGGGTCGCTTTGATCGTACCGCGCGGCAGGTTAAAGCGGTCTTCGGCGTAGCTGAAGACTTCGCTCCACCAGGCTGCCTCCTGCCAGGCTTGCGTTTTCGGCAGGTAAAAATACGGGCCGCTACCTTTAGCGAGCAGCGCTTTATAGTTGTGGAAAAAGTACAGAGCAAAATCAAACAGGCTGCCGGGAATGGCTTCCCCCCGCCAGGTAACATGTTTTTCTGGCAGATGTAGACCACGTACACGACAAATCAATACGGCCGGATCGGGCTTGAGCTGATAGATTTTTCCGGCTTCGTTGGTATAGCTAATGGTGCCGTTCACCGCATCACGCAGGTTGATTTGACCATCAATAACTTTATTCCAGTCCGGCGCCAGCGAGTCTTCAAAATCCGCCATAAACACTTTCACATTTGCGTTCAGGGCATTAATCACCATTTTACGTTCAACCGGCCCGGTAATTTCTACTCGGCGATCCTGTAAATCCGCCGGAATACCACGAATCTGCCAATTACTTTCTCTAATGGAAGTGGTTTCCGAAATAAAATCAGGCAACTTACCGTTATCAATATCCTGCTGTTGCTGGATACGTGCAGCCAGGAGTTTATTGCGTTTTGGCGTAAAACGGGTGACTAACTCCGTCAAAAACTCGACTGCTTCAGCGGTCAGGACTTGCTTTTCCAGCTCGCCTTGCGGCCTGGTAAAGGTTAATTCATCAGTTGTGGTTGCCTGTGGATTCATCATGCAGCTCCTCGTTGTTGATCCAGATACATCCCCAATGCGAACGAAGGATCACTGTGCGCTTTTCGTTCAACACAACTAAGACTACTCAATTAAATTTCAAAATCAAAAACAATTTCCATTTTTAATTTAATTATGCATTAACCTATTGATAACAATATAAATTAAATTTAATTACATGATGAGGAGCGTTTCGGAAATAAAAAAGGCACCCGAAGGTGCCTGATTCAACATGCTGAAACGCTTTAGGATCGTCAGAAGCAGAAGATTAATCCAGGGTTGGATTCATGTGACGCAGATCATATGGCGTAATCTGGTAGACATAATAGTTGAGCCAGTTAGTAAACAGTAAATTACCGTGGCTGCGCCAGGTTGCGCGCGGTATGTTTTGCGGATCGTTTTTTGGGAAATAGTTGTACGGAACCTCCGGATTTAACCCGGCCTCAACGTCACGAAAATATTCACCCGCTAACGTATGAGCGTCATATTCAGGATGACCGGTGACAAACGCAATACGTTTATCTTTGCTGGCAAACAGGTACGCATCCCCTTCTTCTGTTTCGGCCAGAATTTCAAGATCCGTATAATCCCGTATCAGCGCCGCCGGGAAATCGGCATAGCGTGAGTGTGGCGCAAGAAACGAATCATCAAAACCACGCGTTAACAGAGCATGTGGATGAAGGATGTGATGTTCATAGACGCCGGAAAGTTTATCTGTACGGGTCTGCTTAGGGATACCATACAGAATATTGAGTGCGGCCTGAACGGCCCAACAGACAAATAGCGTCGAAGTAACGTGATCTTTCGCCCATTCAAGCACCTGCCTAATCTGCGGCCAGTAAGCCACGTCATTAAATTCCACCAGACCCAGCGGCGCTCCGGTCACGATAAGCCCATCAAAGTTCTGATCGCAGATATCGTCGAAGTTACAGTAAAAGTTGTTCAGGTGCTCGGCTGGCGTGTTCCTCGACTCGCGGGCATCTATCCGCAGCAGTTGAATATCGACCTGCAATGGCGAGTTCGATAGCAAGCGCAGAAACTGATTTTCCGTTTCAATCTTCTTCGGCATCAGGTTAAGGATAAGTACCTTTAGCGGGCGAATTTCCTGACCTGATGCGCGAGAAGTCGTCATGACGAAGACATTCTCCTCACGTAAAAAATTGACGGCGGGTAGCTCGTCCAGCACGCGAATCGGCATAACCTGATAACCTCACGACATACGTTTAAACGTTTAGACATCCAGATAGCTAAAGATACTCAGAAATCAGGCGAATGTCGAGTCTGCAAGTTCAAGGTGAGAAAGTTTCACGACAGCATTTGCATTAGAATAGAAGTAAGCAAAAAAGGAGTGAAGATGATGATTAACATTCGTCGTTCAAGGCATGAGGAAGGGGAAAAACTGATTGCGATCTGGCGTCGCTCAGTCGATACCACGCACGATTTTCTGTCAAACGCTTATCGGGCCGAACTGGAAGAACTGGTGAGCGATTTTCTGCCAGAAGCGCCACTATGGGTTGCCGTGACCGATCAGGATGAGCCGGTAGGATTTATGCTGCTTACCGGCGAACATATGGATGCGCTGTTTGTCGATCCGGACGTGCGTGGTCAGGGTATCGGTAAGAGATTAGTTGAACATGCGTTAACACTGGCGCCGGGGTTGACAACCAATGTTAACGAGCAAAATACACAAGCTGTTGGATTTTATAAGAAAATGGGATTTAAGGTGACGGGACGTTCGGAGGTCGACGATCTTGGGAAACCGTATCCATTGTTGAATTTAATTTATCCGTGAGTAGCGGCGCTGTCTGATAAGTGCATGTAGGCCGGATAAGGCGAAGCGGCCATCCGGCGGTGCAGGTTGCCTGATGGCGCTGCGCTTATCAGGCCTACATTTTTAAATGTTACCACACACGCAAAGAAGCCCGTCCTGACGGACGGGCTTCTTCACTTGTTTGATGCCTGGCAGTTCCCTACTCTCGCATGGGGAGACCCCACACTACCATCGGCGCTACGGCGTTTCACTTCTGAGTTCGGCATGGGGTCAGGTGGGACCACCGCGCTAGTGCCGCCAGGCAAATTCTGTTATCAGACCGTTTTTACGTTCTGATGTAATCTGAATCAGTGCTGAAAATCTTCTCTCATCCGCCAAAACATCTTCGGCGTTGTAAGGTTAAGCCTCACGGTTCATTAGTACCGGTTAGCTCAACGCATCGCTGCGCTTACACACCCGGCCTATCAACGTCGTCGTCTTCAACGTTCCTTCAGGAGACCTAAAGTCTCAGGGAGAACTCATCTCGGGGCAAGTTTCGTGCTTAGATGCTTTCAGCACTTATCTCTTCCGCATTTAGCTACCGGGCAGTGCCATTGGCATGACAACCCGAACACCAGTGATGCGTCCACTCCGGTCCTCTCGTACTAGGAGCAGCCCCCCTCAGTTCTCCAGCGCCCACGGCAGATAGGGACCGAACTGTCTCACGACGTTCTAAACCCAGCTCGCGTACCACTTTAAATGGCGAACAGCCATACCCTTGGGACCTACTTCAGCCCCAGGATGTGATGAGCCGACATCGAGGTGCCAAACACCGCCGTCGATATGAACTCTTGGGCGGTATCAGCCTGTTATCCCCGGAGTACCTTTTATCCGTTGAGCGATGGCCCTTCCATTCAGAACCACCGGATCACTATGACCTGCTTTCGCACCTGCTCGCGCCGTCACGCTCGCAGTCAAGCTGGCTTATGCCATTGCACTAACCTCCTGATGTCCGACCAGGATTAGCCAACCTTCGTGCTCCTCCGTTACTCTTTAGGAGGAGACCGCCCCAGTCAAACTACCCACCAGACACTGTCCGCAACCCGGATCACGGGTCCACGTTAGAACATCAAACATTAAAGGGTGGTATTTCAAGGTCGGCTCCACGCAGACTGGCGTCCACGCTTCAAAGCCTCCCACCTATCCTACACATCAAGGCTCAATGTTCAGTGTCAAGCTATAGTAAAGGTTCACGGGGTCTTTCCGTCTTGCCGCGGGTACACTGCATCTTCACAGCGAGTTCAATTTCACTGAGTCTCGGGTGGAGACAGCCTGGCCATCATTACGCCATTCGTGCAGGTCGGAACTTACCCGACAAGGAATTTCGCTACCTTAGGACCGTTATAGTTACGGCCGCCGTTTACCGGGGCTTCGATCAGGAGCTTCGCTTGCGCTGACCCCATCAATTAACCTTCCGGCACCGGGCAGGCGTCACACCGTATACGTCCACTTTCGTGTTTGCACAGTGCTGTGTTTTTAATAAACAGTTGCAGCCAGCTGGTATCTTCGACTGACTTCAGCTCCGTGAGTAAATCACTTCACCTACGTGTCAGCGTGCCTTCTCCCGAAGTTACGGCACCATTTTGCCTAGTTCCTTCACCCGAGTTCTCTCAAGCGCCTTGGTATTCTCTACCTGACCACCTGTGTCGGTTTGGGGTACGATTTGATGTTACCTGATGCTTAGAGGCTTTTCCTGGAAGCAGGGCATTTGTTACTTCAGCACCGTAGTGCCTCGTCATCACGCCTCAGTGTTAAAGTGAACCGGATTTACCTGGAACACACACCTACACGCTTAAACCGGGACAACCGTCGCCCGGCCAACATAGCCTTCTCCGTCCCCCCTTCGCAGTAACACCAAGTACGGGAATATTAACCCGTTTCCCATCGACTACGCCTTTCGGCCTCGCCTTAGGGGTCGACTCACCCTGCCCCGATTAACGTTGGACAGGAACCCTTGGTCTTCCGGCGAGCGGGCTTTTCACCCGCTTTATCGTTACTTATGTCAGCATTCGCACTTCTGATACCTCCAGCAACCCTCACAGGCCACCTTCACAGGCTTACAGAACGCTCCCCTACCCAACAACGCATAAGCGTCGCTGCCGCAGCTTCGGTGCATGGTTTAGCCCCGTTACATCTTCCGCGCAGGCCGACTCGACCAGTGAGCTATTACGCTTTCTTTAAATGATGGCTGCTTCTAAGCCAACATCCTGGCTGTCTGGGCCTTCCCACATCGTTTCCCACTTAACCATGACTTTGGGACCTTAGCTGGCGGTCTGGGTTGTTTCCCTCTTCACGACGGACGTTAGCACCCGCCGTGTGTCTCCCGTGATAACATTCTCCGGTATTCGCAGTTTGCATCGGGTTGGTAAGCCGGGATGGCCCCCTAGCCGAAACAGTGCTCTACCCCCGGAGATGAATTCACGAGGCGCTACCTAAATAGCTTTCGGGGAGAACCAGCTATCTCCCGGTTTGATTGGCCTTTCACCCCCAGCCACAGGTCATCCGCTAATTTTTCAACATTAGTCGGTTCGGTCCTCCAGTTAGTGTTACCCAACCTTCAACCTGCCCATGGCTAGATCACCGGGTTTCGGGTCTATACCCTGCAACTTAACGCCCAATTAAGACTCGGTTTCCCTCCGGCTCCCCTATTCGGTTAACCTTGCTACAGAATATAAGTCGCTGACCCATTATACAAAAGGTACGCAGTCACACAGGTAAACCTGTGCTCCCACTGCTTGTACGTACACGGTTTCAGGTTCTTTTTCACTCCCCTCGCCGGGGTTCTTTTCGCCTTTCCCTCACGGTACTGGTTCACTATCGGTCAGTCAGGAGTATTTAGCCTTGGAGGATGGTCCCCCCATATTCAGACAGGATACCACGTGTCCCGCCCTACTCATCGAGCTCACAGCACATGCGCTTTTGTGTACGGGGCTGTCACCCTGTATCGCGCGCCTTTCCAGACGCTTCCACTAACACACATGCTGATTCAGGCTCTGGGCTCCTCCCCGTTCGCTCGCCGCTACTGGGGGAATCTCGGTTGATTTCTTTTCCTCGGGGTACTTAGATGTTTCAGTTCCCCCGGTTCGCCTCATTAACCTATGGATTCAGTTAATGATAGTGTGACGAATCACACTGGGTTTCCCCATTCGGGTATCGCCGGTTATAACGGTTCATATCACCTTACCGGCGCTTATCGCAGATTAGCACGCCCTTCATCGCCTCTGACTGCCAGGGCATCCACCGTGTACGCTTAGTCGCTTAACCTCACAACCCGAAGATGTTTCTTACGATTCATCATCGTGTTGCGAAAATTTGAGAGACTCACGAACAACTTTCGTTGTTCTGTGTTTCAATTTTCAGCTTGATCCAGATTTTTAAAGAGCAAATATCTCAAACGTGACTCGTAAGTCAGTTTTGAGATACTGATGGCAACGCCTTTCACACATTACCGCGCAAGTGGCGTCCCCTAGGGGATTCGAACCCCTGTTACCGCCGTGAAAGGGCGGTGTCCTGGGCCTCTAGACGAAGGGGACGTATCAGTCTGCTTCGCAAGACGCCTTGCTATTTACTTTTCATCAGACAATCTGTGTGAGCACTGCAAAGTACGCTTCTTTAAGGTAAGGAGGTGATCCAACCGCAGGTTCCCCTACGGTTACCTTGTTACGACTTCACCCCAGTCATGAATCACAAAGTGGTAAGCGCCCTCCCGAAGGTTAAGCTACCTACTTCTTTTGCAACCCACTCCCATGGTGTGACGGGCGGTGTGTACAAGGCCCGGGAACGTATTCACCGTGGCATTCTGATCCACGATTACTAGCGATTCCGACTTCATGGAGTCGAGTTGCAGACTCCAATCCGGACTACGACGCACTTTATGAGGTCCGCTTGCTCTCGCGAGGTCGCTTCTCTTTGTATGCGCCATTGTAGCACGTGTGTAGCCCTGGTCGTAAGGGCCATGATGACTTGACGTCATCCCCACCTTCCTCCAGTTTATCACTGGCAGTCTCCTTTGAGTTCCCGACCTAACCGCTGGCAACAAAGGATAAGGGTTGCGCTCGTTGCGGGACTTAACCCAACATTTCACAACACGAGCTGACGACAGCCATGCAGCACCTGTCTCACAGTTCCCGAAGGCACAAATCCATCTCTGGATTCTTCTGTGGATGTCAAGACCAGGTAAGGTTCTTCGCGTTGCATCGAATTAAACCACATGCTCCACCGCTTGTGCGGGCCCCCGTCAATTCATTTGAGTTTTAACCTTGCGGCCGTACTCCCCAGGCGGTCTACTTAACGCGTTAGCTCCGGAAGCCACGCCTCAAGGGCACAACCTCCAAGTAGACATCGTTTACGGCGTGGACTACCAGGGTATCTAATCCTGTTTGCTCCCCACGCTTTCGCACCTGAGCGTCAGTCTTTGTCCAGGGGGCCGCCTTCGCCACCGGTATTCCTCCAGATCTCTACGCATTTCACCGCTACACCTGGAATTCTACCCCCCTCTACAAGACTCAAGCCTGCCAGTTTCGAATGCAGTTCCCAGGTTGAGCCCGGGGATTTCACATCCGACTTGACAGACCGCCTGCGTGCGCTTTACGCCCAGTAATTCCGATTAACGCTTGCACCCTCCGTATTACCGCGGCTGCTGGCACGGAGTTAGCCGGTGCTTCTTCTGCGGGTAACGTCAATTGCTGCGGTTATTAACCACAACACCTTCCTCCCCGCTGAAAGTACTTTACAACCCGAAGGCCTTCTTCATACACGCGGCATGGCTGCATCAGGCTTGCGCCCATTGTGCAATATTCCCCACTGCTGCCTCCCGTAGGAGTCTGGACCGTGTCTCAGTTCCAGTGTGGCTGGTCATCCTCTCAGACCAGCTAGGGATCGTCGCCTTGGTGAGCCGTTACCTCACCAACAAGCTAATCCCATCTGGGCACATCTGATGGCAAGAGGCCCGAAGGTCCCCCTCTTTGGTCTTGCGACGTTATGCGGTATTAGCCACCGTTTCCAGTAGTTATCCCCCTCCATCAGGCAGTTTCCCAGACATTACTCACCCGTCCGCCACTCGTCAGCAAAGCAGCAAGCTGCTTCCTGTTACCGTTCGACTTGCATGTGTTAGGCCTGCCGCCAGCGTTCAATCTGAGCCATGATCAAACTCTTCAATTTAAAAGTTTGATGCTCAAAGAATTAAACTTCGTAATGAATTACGTGTTCACTCTTGAGACTTGGTATTCATTTTTCGTCCGAGGACGTTAAGAATCCGTATCTTCGAGTGCCCACACAGATTGTCTGATAAATTGTTAAAGAGCAGGTGCGACGCGGCTTTCAGCTCACCGTCGCGAGGTGGCGTATATTACGCTTTCCTCTTTCAGAGTCAACCCTGAATTTCAGGATTTTTCTCTTCAACCGACCGGCTGTTTGTGTGAAGTGATTCACATCCGCCGTGTCGATGGAGGCGCATTATAGGGAGTTCTCTGCTGACCGCAATAGAAAAATTGCAGAAAAATGACTGTTTGCTGCATTCCCCAGCAAAACCCCTGGTTATACCCATTTACGCACAGACTTATCCACAAAATGCGCGTTCATCTCCTGGATCTTCTCACTCTGCAAATGATCTTTCAGGGATAAAAGCGGGGCCAGAATTTAAAAAGAAAAATTCGCGAGCGTTGCGCAAACGTTTTCGTTACAATGTCGCCGCAAAATGAGAATACCCCATAAGGGGCGTTAGCTGAGTTTTTCACGAAAAATTCAGCTAACGCTCTCTGTAATCGTCAAATCCAGGGGATTTACCATGCAACAACGTCGTCCAGTCCGCCGCGCTCTGCTCAGTGTTTCTGACAAGGCCGGTATCATCGAATTCGCCCAGGCACTTTCCGCACGCGGTGTGGAGCTGCTGTCTACGGGGGGCACCGCCCGCCTGTTAGCAGAAAAAGGCCTGGCGGTGACCGAAGTTTCCGATTACACCGGTTTCCCGGAAATGATGGATGGACGCGTAAAGACCCTGCATCCAAAAGTCCACGGCGGCATCCTCGGTCGTCGCGGCCAGGACGATGCCATTATGGAACAGCACCACATCGCCCCTATCGATATGGTTGTCGTTAACCTGTATCCGTTCGCCGAAACCGTGGCACGCGAAGGCTGCTCGCTGGAAGATGCGGTAGAGAACATTGATATCGGCGGCCCGACCATGGTGCGCTCTGCTGCTAAGAACCATAAAGACGTCGCCATCGTGGTGAAGAGCAGCGACTACGACGCCATTATTAAAGAGATGGATGCTAACGAAGGTTCTCTGACCCTCGACACCCGTTTCGATCTCGCGATTAAAGCCTTCGAACACACCGCCGCCTACGACAGCATGATCGCTAACTACTTCGGCAGCATGGTTCCGGCCTACCACGGTGAAAGCAAAGAAGCCGCCGGTCGCTTCCCGCGTACGCTGAATCTGAACTTCATTAAGAAGCAGGATATGCGCTATGGCGAGAACAGCCACCAGCAGGCAGCCTTCTATATAGAAGAAAATGTGAAAGAAGCGTCCGTTGCCACCGCACAGCAGGTTCAGGGCAAAGCGCTTTCTTACAACAACATCGCTGATACCGACGCGGCGCTGGAGTGTGTGAAAGAGTTCAACGAGCCAGCCTGCGTAATCGTCAAGCACGCTAACCCGTGCGGCGTGGCGGTGAGCACCACTATTCTCGACGCTTACGACCGTGCGTATAAAACCGACCCAACCTCCGCGTTCGGCGGCATTATCGCCTTCAACCGCGAACTGGATGCCGAAACCGCGCAGGCCATCATCTCCCGCCAGTTCGTGGAAGTGATCATCGCCCCGTCCGCGACCGAAGATGCGCTGAAAATCACGGCTGCCAAGCAGAATGTGCGCGTACTGACCTGTGGTCAGTGGGCACAGCGCGTACCTGGTCTGGACTTCAAACGCGTTAACGGCGGCCTGCTGGTTCAGGATCGTGACCTGGGTATGGTGAGCGAAGCTGAACTGCGCGTGGTTTCCAAACGCCAGCCGACCGAGCAGGAGCTGCGTGACGCGCTGTTCTGCTGGAAGGTAGCCAAGTTCGTGAAATCCAACGCCATTGTGTATGCCAAAGAGAACATGACTATCGGCATAGGCGCAGGCCAGATGAGCCGCGTGTACTCCGCGAAAATCGCTGGCATTAAAGCGGCTGACGAAGGTCTGGAAGTGAAAGGCTCCGCGATGGCCTCTGACGCCTTCTTCCCGTTCCGTGACGGTATTGATGCCGCTGCCGCTGTCGGCGTGAGCTGCGTTATCCAGCCTGGCGGCTCTATCCGTGATGATGAAGTCATTGCCGCCGCCGACGAACACGGCATTGCGATGATCTTCACCGACATGCGCCACTTCCGCCATTAATTCAGGGAGCAGACGATGAAAGTTTTAGTCATTGGTAACGGCGGGCGCGAACACGCGCTGGCCTGGAAAGCCGCACAGTCGCCGCTGGTTGATACCGTTTTTGTCGCACCGGGTAACGCCGGTACCGCGCTGGAGCCAGCGTTGCAGAACGTGGCTATCGGCGTCACCGATATTCCGGCGCTGCTGAGCTTTGCCCAGAACGAGAAAATAGATCTGACCATCGTCGGCCCGGAAGCGCCGCTGGTGATTGGCGTGGTCAATGCGTTCCGCGCGGCGGGTCTGAAGATCTTTGGCCCAACCGAAGGGGCCGCCCAACTGGAAGGCTCCAAAGCCTTCACCAAAGATTTCCTCGCTCGTCACCAGATTCCGACGGCGGAATACCAGAATTTCACCGAGATTGAGCCAGCCCTGGCTTATCTGCGTGAGAAAGGCGCGCCGATCGTCATCAAAGCTGACGGTCTGGCTGCCGGTAAAGGCGTTATCGTGGCGATGACGCTGGAAGAAGCCGAAGCCGCCGTTCATGACATGCTGGCAGGCAACGCCTTTGGCGACGCGGGCCACCGTATCGTGATTGAGGAGTTCCTCGACGGCGAAGAAGCGAGCTTTATCGTGATGGTCGACGGCGAGCACGTGCTGCCGATGGCCACCAGCCAGGATCACAAACGCGTAGGCAACGGCGATACCGGCCCGAACACCGGCGGCATGGGGGCTTACTCTCCGGCTCCAGTGGTGACCGATGAAGTCCACCAGCGCACCATGGAACGGATCATCTGGCCAACCGTGAAAGGCATGGCGGCAGAAGGGAATACCTATACCGGCTTCCTGTACGCGGGTCTGATGATCGACAAGCAGGGCAACCCAAAAGTGATCGAGTTCAACTGCCGCTTCGGCGATCCGGAAACCCAGCCGATCATGCTGCGCATGAAGTCGGATCTGGTGGATCTTTGCCTGGCCGCCTGCGACGGCAAGCTGGATGAGAAAACCTCCGAGTGGGACGAACGCGCTTCATTAGGCGTGGTGATCGCCGCGGGCGGTTATCCGGGCAACTACAACACTGGCGATGAGATCCACGGCCTGCCGCTGGAAGAAGTGGCTGACGGTAAGGTTTTCCACGCGGGCACCAAACTCGCCGATGACGACCGTGTGCTGACCAGCGGCGGTCGCGTACTGTGCGCCACCGCGCTGGGCCACACCGTGGCTGAGGCGCAGAAACGCGCTTACGCCTTGATGACCGACATCCGCTGGGACGGCAGCTTCAGCCGTAACGACATCGGCTGGCGCGCCATTGAGCGTGAGCAAAACTAACGGCTGAGTTTAGCCAGCAGCGTTTTGCGCGTAATGCCCAATTGGCGGGCGGCTTCCGTTTTGTTGCCGCCCGTTTTTTCCAGCGCAGCCAGAATCACCTCTTTTTCGACGTCCACCAGCGGTTGGATCTCACCACTGTATTCCGTTTTTATCGGCGTCGCGGCAATAGCGAGAGGCAATTCGCGTTCAGAAATGTATTCTCCCGTCAGCAACACCACCGCCCGCTCGATAGCGTTTTCCAGCTCACGGATATTGCCCGGCCAGTCGTAGTGGATCAGCAGATCCATCGCCTGCGGCGTAAACCCCTTCACCGCTTTTCGGTTACGTTCGGCAAAACGCCGCAGAAAATGGTCTGCCAGTAGCGGAATATCTTCCCGACGCTGGCGCAAAGAAGGCATTTCAATCGCCACCACATTCAGGCGGTAATAGAGATCCTGGCGAAAACGACCAGCACTCACCTCTTCCGCCAGGTCGCGGTGGGTAGCGGCAATTAACCGAACATCCACAGATATCGTCTGGTTACTTCCCACGCGCTGCACTTCGCGTTCCTGTATTGCACGCAGCAACCGTACCTGCATCAGCGGTGTGATATCACCAATCTCATCCAGAAATAACGTGCCGCCGTCCGCTTCAACAAAACGCCCTTCCCGCCGTTTATCCGCGCCGGTAAACGCCCCTTTTTCGTGTCCGAACAGCTCAGACTCCAGCAGCGATTCATTAAGCGCGGCGCAGTTGAGCGTGACCAGCGGTTTATCGCTCCTGGCGCTACAAGCGTGTAGCGCCCGCGCCACCAGCTCTTTACCCGTGCCGGAGTCTCCGTGAATCAATACCGTGGCGTCTGATGGTGCGACCATCGCGATTTCATTCAGTAAATGTTGCATCGCCGGACTGCTGCCAATCATGCCAAACTGCGCAGCCGACGCCGATGGCAATTCAGCGCCCGTTTCCCGCGTATGCGCCAACGCCTTTTCCAGCGTCTCCTGCAGACGGTCAAAATCCAGCGGTTTAATTAAATAGTCGAGCGCGCCGGCTTTCAACGCCTCTACCGCCGTTTCCACGCTGGAGAATGCCGTCATAATCAAAATCGGAATGGCGGGGTTGAGCGCTTTAATCTCCTTCAGCGTAGCGATACCGTCCATCTCCGCCATACGCACATCGCACAGTACCAGATCAAAGACTTTCTCACGCACCTGAGCCAACGCATCATGCCCACTGTAGGCCAGAGCGACGTTATAGCCCCAGCCCCGAAGCAGCGCCTGTAAAATCGTGCAGTGGCTTACATCATCATCCACAACCAGAATATCGATTTTTCCGCGTATCACCCTTGTTAATCCTGTTGTCTCGCTATCACTGGCAACCAGATAGTAAAGACCGCGCCTTTACCCTCAATACTTTTCACCTTAATCGCGCCGCCATGCTGTTCGATGATATTTTGCACCACCGCCAGCCCCAGGCCTGTCCCGTCAGCTTTGGTCGTAAAATAAGGCGTAAAAATCGCCTCCAGCTGATCCGGGGCGATCCCTTTCCCGTTATCGGTAACAGTGATGATAACGCGGTCGGTCCCACTTTCTTTTGCCTCTACGCTAATCGTTCCCTGGCGGCCAATCGCATGAATAGCGTTCAGGTACAAATTCAACAGCACCTGAGTCAGCCTGTCCGGGTCAGCCTGAATACGCTTAAGCGTCTCATTCGCCGTGAATCTCAACTGAATCTCTCTGCTTTGGGCATCCTGACTGACCAGATTCAGGGAGTGAGTAATAATATCATTGAGGTTAACCGTCTGGAGCGTCAGATGCGCGGGCTTTACCAGTTCGAGCAATTCGCTTACCACCCGGTTCAAACGGTCGGCCTCTTTGGCCATCACCTGCGCCAGTTCATGCGACTCGCCGCCGGCAGGCGTGCGCTCGGCAAAGTATTTCGCCAGCCCTTTGATGGACGAGAGCGGGTTACGAATTTCGTGCGCGACGCCCGCCGCCAGATGCCCCATCGCCACCAGCTTTTCTTTACGCTTCATTGCATCAAGCAGTTCTCTGTGCGAGCGCTGATAACGCTGATGCCAAAAAAATGCCAGTAACGTTGCCAACAACACCGCCGCTAACGCAGACAAAACAATCAGCGTATTACGCCACTCCCTTGCCTGTGTCGCGGCCAGCTCGCTGGCGTCAAAGGCAATAAAAATAGTTTGTTTCGCTGGTTCGTCGTCATTGGCGCTACGCGCCATGCCGTGCCCCCTCATACCGTGACCTCTCATACCGAAAAGCGGCTGGAACTGACGGTAAATTTCCAGCGCAGGCACCGTCTCGCCGTTAGCAGCAACGTCGACACGCCGCCAACGCTCCTGCGGCCCGGGGTTTAGTTGATGCATTTCAGATGGGGAATAGAGCGATTTGCCCACCATGCCAGGGTTGCTATGAGTGATGATTACCCCCTGCGCATCCGTTACAGCGAACCACAACACGCCTGGCTGACCCGCCATCTCTTCCAGCAATGTCTGCTGCTGCGCGTGATGCATCCGCATTCCCATACCTACTCGCGTGCCGGACTCCAGAGCGCGAATGAGTACATTTCCCTTTTCCAGCAGCGTCTGCCTGGCGGCAGCGCTCTCACGGCCATAGTCGCGAATGACCATAATGGAAAATAGCCCCACCAGAATGAAGATCGCCGCAGGTAACAGCCGACTCAACCACGTTGCAGCGGCATCTTTATGTAATCGTATAAAACTCACAGGCTTCCCCGGCTCGTTTTTATTTTCCTTACTTAAGCAGAGATCATGCCATTCTTCGCTCCGCATAACCGCGCGTTGTCGCACACCCTTTCGGATACGGATGGGTAAAAATGACTCGCCAGGCGGGTCATGCGAGTCATTTTTACTCGCTTTTTGCCGCCTGAAGCGGGTTAACTCGCTGCCCGACAAGGAATAGTTACCTGGCACGGAAGATGCAAGAGAGAGGATAAGATGAGCAACAGGAGAACGCAAAATGAAACGGAACAATAAATCAGCTATCGCGCTAATCGCCCTCTCTCTTTTGGCCCTGAGCTCCGGCGCCGCCTTCGCCGGGCATCACTGGGGCAACAATGACGGTATGTGGCAACAGGGAGGTAGCCCGTTAACCACGGAACAGCAGGCGACGGCGCAGAAGATTTATGATGACTACTACACGCAGACCAGCGCGCTGCGCCAGCAACTGATATCCAAACGTTATGAATACAACGCGCTACTGACCGCCAGTTCGCCGGATACTGCGAAAATTAACGCGGTTGCCAAAGAGATGGAGTCATTAGGCCAGAAGTTAGATGAGCAACGCGTGAAACGGGATGTCGCGATGGCGCAGGCTGGCATACCACGCGGCGCAGGAATGGGCTATGGCGGTTGCGGCGGCTATGGCGGCGGTTATCATCGCGGCGGCGGTCACATGGGTATGGGAAACTGGTAAAGCATGTTTGCCGAATGGCGGCTTCGCCATTCGGTATTCCATCAAAAGGTTTTCGCTTGCGGCTGCCAGTGACAGAAATCTGAATTCGCCACCAGCAAAAGTTGCGATCCTTCCGGCGCCTCCAGCCATGCTACGCTCACCTCTACCGATGAGTGGTTCTGGCGGCGCTCAATGTGGCTTATTGCCCAGGAATCCAGATCCGGTTTCAGCGTTTCACCTTCACAGGTGGTTACCGTATGGTCGGCGTGCCAGCGTCCCTGGCGTAGTATGACCCGCCCCAGGCGCAAGGCGTCACTGGTCTGACGGATTTGTTCGGCGCGATAGCGATACAAGGCAATCTGATCGTTGGAAAGCTGCTGCTTCTGCCCCCCGACTTCACGCTGCATAAAACTGAGTTCGCCATGAGCGTCGAAACGCGCGCGAATATGTTCTGGCGGTTTGCTGTAAATATTGAGTTCAATAAGCGAAAGCGTATCACCCTGCCAACGATATTCGCTGGTCGTCGTGCTGCCGCTATGCCACGGGCTAAAAACAGAAAGCAGATGGACTTCATCGTTCGTATCTTTACGCCAGATACGCACCGCGCCGTGATCGCCGGCAAAGCCGCTGGCAGTAAACGGAGGCGGTGAAGCGTTATGACTGCAGGCAGTCAGCAACAGCGCGCCAGAAAACAGAAACGCGCGACGCCAGACGGACAAAAGGGGCTGACGAGCCCCTTCGATAAAACTGTTCACAGCTACGCGTCTTACTTAACTGCGTCTTTCAGAGCTTTACCAGAAACAAACGCCGGTACGTTAGCGGCGGCGATTTTGATTTCTTTACCGGTCTGTGGGTTACGGCCAGTGCGCTCAGCACGGTGGTTCACTTTGAAGGTACCGAAACCAACCAGTTGTACAGCATCGCCTTCTTTCAGAGACTCAGTAATAGCAGCCAGAGTGGATTCCAGAGCAGCTTTAGCCTGGGTTTTGGACAGTTCTGCTTTGTCTGCAATTACATCAATCAGTTGAGTCTTGTTCATAAGTTATCCTTACAATGTGTTTATCGCTTGCTAAGCATCGAGTGCGACGGAAATGCCAGAAAAGCACTCTCCTGCATACACGCACCGATAGCCACTTTTTTTCGCCTCCCAAATGTAGACCAGACGGGGGGCATAAGGGAAGCCTTATGGCACGACAAATCAGACGTTAAATCACGTTTTCTGGTGTCATTGCTGAAAATTTATACCGATATTGCTCTCACCAGCCTCGCGCAGGTCTGCCCTGAGCCCTTTTATCAGTTCAATATCGCGTTCTTCGCAGTCGGCTAAAAGTCGGAATATTTCCCACTGAATATCCCATTCCTGTTCAACGGCAGGGTTCGTTTTGAGCTCCTCATCGGTCATTTCCCGACCAGCCTGAGTCATTTCCAACATCGCTACCGTAGTAATGGAAGTCTTACTAACCTCAATAGCATGTTCCAGCGTTTCGCCGCTAAGACGAGAATGCATTAATTCGCTTAATGCGACGCAGGCATCAATCGCCGGGTAAACGCCGTACAGATCATAGTCGTCAGCTGCCGGAATTGCCTCTTCAAACTTCTCCAGTTGGCTATCGAAATTGACCTTTGCATCTTTCACCGTCAGGGTTTCCCAGATCAGATCCAGAATGCGACGGTAGATCTGTCCGTCGCCGAATTCCGTCTGCTTGCAAAACATGGCGTAGTTCGGGTACATGCGCTCGCACAAGCAGGCCATAAAGGTAACGTGCTGCCAGCTTTCCAGCCGCTCCAGACGCAAATGAATCGGGTTTTGTAACATGATGGAATCTCGAATCGGAAATTAGCGGCAGTTTACCTGAATCAGCGCTGAATTTCTTGCCAACGAACAAACGCCGGACGTCCGGAAGCGACGGCATCCGCCCAGCGCGTCGGCTCCGGCAGGCGATACCCTTTCATACAGCGCTGTACCCACGCCAGCGCGCTGTCAGTACTGACCCGGTGCCCTGTCGCGATAAACAGCGGATTACAGCGCGCCTTGCTGCGCCATACCCACGCCAGTTGCTCGCCTTTATCCATTAAGGGGCTAAGTGCGCCAGGTTCGGCGGAAAGTGGCTCAAATTTACCGCATAGCCGTTTTTTCGCTACGCCGATGGTCGGCACGTCCACCAACAGTCCAAAATGACTGGCGACGCCAAGCCGACGCGGATGCGAAATACCGTGACCGTCCACAAACAGCAAATCGGGCTTTTGCGAGAGCTGTTCCCACGCCGCCAGCAGAGCAGGATATTCACGAAAAGAGAGAAAGCCGGGGATATACGGCATGGTGGTGGCAATACGCGCCACCTTGTACTCGACCAGTTCAAGCGACGGATATTTCAGCAATACCATCGCCGCCCGCGTCACCTCGCCCCCCTGCTCAAAACCGACGTCCGCCCCGCCGATAAACGCTGGCGGATCTTTGTCCAGGCGATCTTCGCGGCAAACCGATGAAGCAAGTTCTATCTGTTGAGCGCGTAGCGACGCGAGATCCATACTAACTCCTTAGTTGTGATACTGCGCAGAAAGTCGGTGCACTGCCTCCACAAATGCGCCAGCATGTTCTGGCGGCACATCCTGATGGATGCCATGTCCAAGGTTAAAGACGTGCCCTTCTCCCTGACCGAAACCAGCAAGTATAGTCGCTACTTCGTCTTCGATCCGTGCCGGTGGCGCATACAGCATCGAGGGGTCCATATTGCCCTGCAGCGCCACTTTATGGCCAACGCGACGGCGCGCATCAGCGATATCTGTCGTCCAGTCGAGACCCAGCGCGTCGCAGCCGGTTTCCGCCATCGCCTCCAGCCACTGACCGCCACCTTTAGTGAACAGCGTTACCGGCACGCAGCGACCGTCGTTTTCACGCAGCAGGCCATCGACGATTTTATGCATGTAGTAGAGGGAGAATTGCTGGTAATCGCGGCCAGTCAGCACGCCGCCCCAGGTATCGAAAATCATCACCGACTGCGCACCCGCTTTAATCTGCGCGTTGAGGTACAGCGTGACGCTTTTCGCCAACTTATCCAGCAGCAGATGCAACGCCTGCGGGTCAGCGTACATCATCTTTTTAATCACCGTGAAGGCTTTGCTACTGCCGCCTTCCACCATGTAAGTCGCCAGCGTCCACGGGCTGCCGGAAAAGCCGATCAGCGGAACCTCGCCTTTTAGTTCGCGGCGGATGGTCCGTACCGCATTCATCACGTAGCCCAGTTCACCTTCTGGATCCGGAATCGGCAGTTTTTCAACGTCGGCTTTGCAGGTGACAGGAGCCGTAAAGCGCGGGCCTTCCCCAGCTTCAAAATAGAGCCCCAGGCCCATCGCGTCCGGAATCGTCAGGATATCCGAGAAAAGGATCGCCGCATCAAGCGGATAACGGCGCAGCGGCTGTAAAGTGACCTCGCAGGCCAGTTCAGCATTTTTGCACAGCGACATAAAATCGCCCGCCTGAGCGCGAGTGGCTTTGTACTCCGGTAGATAACGGCCCGCCTGGCGCATCATCCACACTGGCGTAACATCAACGGGCTGGCGCAGCAGCGCACGTAGATAACGATCGTTTTTGAGTTCGGTCATTTTTACATTCCTTTAGCGTTGATGCGCCCAGTGTAACATGTCAATCATATTCAGCCCGACACATTGCCACCGTATCTTCGATCAAACGGCGCGCGACGGTGCCCGGTGGCGGTAGTAGCGGCAGATCGTCATAACGGTACCAATTTGCTTCCAACAGTTCTTTCGGGTCGATGACAATCTCGCCGCTGTCATACTCCGCCATAAAAGCGGTCATCAACGACTGCGGGAAAGGCCACGGCTGGGAAGTCACATAGCGCAGATTTTTCACCTTAATCCCGCTCTCCTCCATTACCTCTCGCGCGACCGCCTGTTCTAAGGTTTCGCCGACTTCAACAAACCCGGCCAGCACGGTATGCACGCCGTTGCGGTGGCGAACGTGCTGGGCAAGGAGGATCGAATCCTCACGGCGGATCGCGACGATAATGCAAGGGGCGATTTGCGGGTAGTAACGCTCGCGGCAATGGCTGCACAGCATCGCCCATTCGGTTTTACTCGGGTGCATAGGGTGCCCGCAATAGCCGCAAAATTTATGCGAACGATAAAACTCCGCCAACTGTACGCCACGTCCCGCCAGTTGAAACAGCCCGGCATCCTGATCGATAACCTGGCGAACCGATCCCATATCATGGCGTCGATGCTGTAACACCAGCCAGACGGGCTCGCCTTGCCATTCACCTATCCGGAGTGCGCGCTGCCCCACAAGATCGAAATTTGCCGCCAGCCCGTGTGGTAATTCCCCATACGGCAACCATAATTTTTGTTCATGGCTGACGATCCACCAGCCACTCTCTAATTTCTCAATTATACGATCCATAGCTCTTGCACTACCTTTGCTTCACTGGCATGTTGTTAACATTATTTTTACATTCATGGCGAGCAGCCTTTATCTAACTTGCGGAGACAATCATGCTAAACCAGCTGGAAAACCTGACGGAGCGCGTTGGCGGAAGCAACAAACTGGTCGATCGCTGGCTGGATGTACGTAAGCACCTGCTCGTGGCTTACTACAATCTGGTTGGCATTAAGCCTGGCAAAGAATCGTACATGCGGCTGAATGAAAAAGCGCTGGATGATTTTTGTCAGAGCCTGGTCGATTACCTTTCCGCCGGGCACTTCAGTATTTATGAACGTATTCTCCATAAATTGGAAGGAAACGGTCAGCTTTTACATGCGGCAAAAATCTGGCCGCTGCTGGAAGATAATACGCAGCGCATTATGGATTATTACGACACCAGCCTGGAAACTGCCATCGATCACGATAATTGTCTCGAATTTCAACAAGCTCTGTCAGATATCGGCGAAGCGCTGGAAGCCCGCTTTGTGCTGGAAGACAAGCTGATTATGCTGGTGTTTGACGCGATGCACGACGGCGCCAGAGTCAAACGTCCCGCTTGAGTTCTGCGCGAGTAACGGGTAGTTTACTTCAGCCCCCTCTTCGGAGGGGCGGTTATCTTGTCGGAGTGCTAATTTTCCACAAAAGCGTTCGTGATGCGTCAAGGCGGCAAGTCGGTGAATCTCCAGGAGCTTACATAAGTAAGTGACTGGAGTGAGCGGACGAAGCCAACGAAGAGGCAGCGCGAAGGATGAAGTGGAAAAGGCTGAGACCGTTAATTCGGGATCCGCGGAACCTGATCAGGTTAATACCTGCGAAGGGAACAAGAGTAATTCTGCTTTATGCTGCTGCCTTTACGGGCGGCGCACATCCATTACTCCATCCGTCGTCTGACAAGCCACGTCCTTAATTTTTTGGAATGAGCTATGTCTACAACAACGTTAACCCGCCGCGAGCAGCGCGCTAAAGCCCAGCATTTTATCGATACGCTGGAAGGCACCGCGTTTCCCAACTCGAAACGCATCTACGTGACCGGTTCGCAGCATGATATTCGCGTACCGATGCGCGAAATTCAACTTAGCCCCACGCTCATCGGCGGCAGTAAAGACAACCCGCAGTTTGAAGAGAACGAAGCCGTACCGGTATACGACACCTCCGGCCCCTATGGCGATCCTGAGGTGGCGATTAACGTCCAGCAGGGTCTGGCGAAACTGCGCCAGCCATGGATTGACGCACGTAACGATAGCGAAGAATTAGACGACCGTAGCTCGGCTTATACCAGAGAACGTCTGGCCGACGATGGCCTGGACGATCTGCGTTTTACCGGCCTACTGACGCCAAAACGCGCTAAAGCGGGCAAGCGCGTCACCCAGTTACACTACGCCCGCCAGGGGATCGTCACTCCCGAAATGGAGTTCATCGCCATCCGTGAAAATATGGGCCGTGAGCGCATTCGCAGCGAAGTGCTGCGCCACCAGCATCCGGGGATGAACTTTGGCGCGCGCCTGCCGGAAAACATCACCCCGGAATTCGTGCGTGATGAAGTCGCCGCGGGCCGCGCGATTATTCCCGCCAACATCAACCACCCGGAATCGGAGCCGATGATTATCGGCCGCAACTTCCTGGTGAAGGTCAACGCTAATATCGGTAACTCGGCGGTCACCTCCTCCATCGAAGAAGAGGTGGAAAAACTGGTGTGGTCAACCCGCTGGGGCGCGGATACGGTTATGGACCTCTCCACCGGCCGCTATATCCACGAAACCCGCGAATGGATCCTGCGTAACAGCCCGGTACCGATCGGCACCGTCCCGATCTACCAGGCGCTGGAAAAGGTCAACGGGATCGCCGAAGATCTTACCTGGGAAGCGTTCCGCGACACGCTGCTGGAGCAGGCCGAACAGGGCGTCGACTACTTCACCATCCACGCCGGCGTGCTGCTGCGCTACGTGCCGATGACCGCCAAACGCCTGACCGGTATTGTCTCGCGCGGCGGTTCGATCATGGCGAAGTGGTGTCTCTCCCATCACAAAGAGAACTTCCTGTTCGAACATTTCCGCGAGATCTGCGAAATCTGCGCCGCCTACGACGTTTCCCTGTCGTTGGGCGACGGCCTGCGCCCCGGCTCCATTCAGGACGCCAACGACGAAGCGCAGTTCTCCGAGCTGCATACGCTGGGCGAGCTGACCAAAATCGCCTGGGAATACGACGTGCAGGTGATGATTGAAGGCCCGGGTCATGTACCCATGCATATGATTCAGCGCAACATGACCGAAGAGCTGGAGAGCTGCCATGAAGCACCGTTCTACACCTTAGGGCCATTGACTACCGATATCGCGCCGGGCTATGACCACTTCACCTCCGGGATCGGTGCCGCGATGATCGGCTGGTTTGGCTGCGCGATGCTGTGTTATGTGACGCCGAAAGAGCATCTCGGCCTGCCGAACAAAGAAGATGTGAAGCAGGGGCTAATCACCTACAAAATCGCCGCCCACGCCGCGGATTTAGCCAAAGGACATCCGGGCGCGCAGATCCGCGATAACGCCATGTCGAAAGCGCGCTTCGAATTCCGCTGGGAAGATCAGTTTAACCTCGCGCTCGACCCGTTCACCGCCCGCGCTTATCACGATGAAACCCTGCCGCAGGAGTCCGGCAAAGTCGCCCACTTCTGTTCCATGTGCGGGCCGAAATTCTGCTCGATGAAAATCAGCCAGGGGGTCCGCGACTACGCCGCCGCGCAAGCCATTGAAGTCGGCATGGCGGATATGTCGGAGAACTTCCGCGCCAAAGGCGGCGAAATTTATCTCAAACGGGAGGAAGCCTGATGTATCAGCCTGATTTCCCGACCGTGCCGTTCCGCCTCGGGCTTTACCCGGTGGTGGACAGCGTTGCATGGATTGAGCGTCTACTGGAGGCGGGCGTGCGCACGATCCAGCTGCGTATCAAAGATAAACGCGATGAAGAGGTGGAAGCGGATGTTATCGCTGCCATCGCGCTGGGGCGTCGTTATAACGCCCGTCTGTTTATCAACGACTACTGGCGTCTGGCAATTAAGCACCGCGCTTACGGCGTGCATCTCGGCCAGGAAGACCTTGAAACCACCGACCTGAAGGCCATTCAGGCGGCGGGGTTACGCCTGGGCGTATCGACTCACGATGATATGGAGATTGACGTCGCACTCGCCGCTAAGCCTTCTTATATCGCGCTCGGCCACGTCTTCCCCACGCAAACCAAGCAGATGCCTTCCGCCCCACAGGGGCTGGCGCAGTTGGCCAGTCATATTGAACGACTGGCGGATTACCCGACCGTCGCGATCGGCGGCATCAGCCTTGAACGCGCCACAGCGGTACTGGCGACCGGCGTCGGCAGTATTGCCGTGGTCAGCGCCATTACTCAGGCCGCCGACTGGCGCGCCGCTACCGCGCAGTTACTGGATATTGCGGGAGTTGGCGATGAATGACCGCGATTTTATGCGCTACAGCCGGCAAATCCTGCTCGGCGATATCGCCATTGAAGGCCAGCAAAAGCTGCTCGCGAGTCATGTACTGATCGTAGGTTTAGGCGGGTTAGGTTCACCCGCCGCGCTGTATCTGGCGGGAGCAGGCATTGGCAAACTGACGCTGGCAGACGATGACGACATTCATCTGAGCAATTTGCAGCGCCAGATCCTGTTTACCACCGATGATATCGCGCGTTCGAAATCCCAGGTTGCCCGGCAGCGCCTGACGCAGCTCAACCCGGATATCGAACTGGTCTCGCTCCAGCAGCGACTAAAAGGCGATGCGCTCCGGCATGCGGTCTCGCGAGCCGACGTGGTGCTCGACTGTACCGATAACATGTCCACGCGCCAGGAAATCAACGCCGCCTGCGTCGCGCTCAATACCCCACTCATCACCGCCAGCGCCGTCGGCTTTGGCGGCCAGTTGATGGTGCTCACGCCACCGTGGGAACAAGGCTGTTACCGCTGCCTGTGGCCAGATGATGTGGAGCCGGAACGCAACTGCCGCACCGCTGGGGTGCTCGGTCCGGTGGTGGGCGTGATGGGTACCTTGCAGGCGCTGGAGGCGATTAAATTACTCAGCGGTATTGAAACACCGAACGGGCAGCTACGTCTGTTTGACGGCAAAACCAGCCAGTGGCGCAGCCTCGCGCTGCGTCGCGCCAGCGGCTGTCCGGTATGCGGAGGGCAGCATGCAAATTCAATTCAATGATGAGCCGATGCAGTGCGCCGCAGGGCAAACCGTCAGCGGGCTGCTTATCCAGCTCAACCAGCTCAAACCGGGCGCAGCGTTGGCGCTCAATCAGCAGATCCTGCCGCGCGAGCAGTGGGAACAGCAAATCGTGCAGGAAGGCGACCAGATCCTGCTTTTTCAGGTTATTGCAGGGGGTTGAGATGTTACGTATTGCCGACAAAACGTTTGATTCACATCTGTTCACCGGTACCGGGAAATTTGCCTCATCGCAACTGATGGTCGAGGCAATTCGCGCTTCCGGCAGCCAACTGGTGACGCTGGCGATGAAGCGCGTGGATTTACGTCAGCACAACGATGCGATTCTGGCGCCGCTCATTGAAGCGGGCGTCACGCTGCTGCCCAATACCTCCGGGGCGAAAACCGCTGAAGAGGCGATCTTCGCCGCCCAGCTGGCGCGTGAAGCGCTGGGCACAAACTGGTTGAAATTAGAAATCCACCCGGACGCCCGCTGGCTATTGCCGGATCCGATCGAAACGCTAAAAGCCGCCGAGGCGCTGGTGAAGCAGGGTTTTGTGGTGCTGCCCTACTGCGGCGCGGATCCGGTGTTGTGCAAGCGGCTGGAAGAGGTCGGCTGCGCGGCGGTGATGCCGCTTGGTGCGCCTATCGGTTCGAATCAGGGGCTGGAAACCAAAGCGATGCTGGAGATTATTATCCAGCAGTCCACCGTACCGGTGGTGGTTGATGCGGGCATTGGCGTGCCCAGCCATGCCGCTCAAGCGCTGGAAATGGGCGCTGATGCGGTGCTGGTCAACACGGCGATTGCCGTGGCGGACGATCCGGTGATGATGGCAACCGCCTTTCGTCTGGCGGTGCAAGCCGGATTACTGGCGCGGCAGGCTGTGCCGGGAAGCAAAAGTTCGCAGGCCAGCGCCACCAGCCCGCTCACCGGGTTTCTGGAGGCGTTAGCATGAAAACCTTCAGCGACCGTTGGCGGCAACTGGAGTGGGACGATATTCGCCTGCGCATCAACGGTAAAACTGCCGCCGACGTGGAGCGCGCGCTGAACACCGCACATCTTAGCCGGGACGATTTGATGGCGTTGCTCTCCCCCGCCGCCGCCAATTATCTGGAACCGATGGCGCAGCGGGCACAAAGGCTGACCCGACAACGCTTTGGCAACACCGTCAGTTTCTATGTGCCGCTTTATCTCTCAAACCTCTGTGCCAACGACTGCACCTACTGCGGTTTTTCGATGAGCAACCGCATCAAGCGTAAGACGCTGGATGAGGTGGATATTCAAAGGGAGTGCGATGCTATCCGTAAACTGGGCTTTGAGCATCTGTTGCTGGTGACTGGCGAACATCAGGCCAAAGTAGGAATGAACTATTTTCGCCGCCATTTACCGGCTATCCGCCGTCAATTTTCATCATTACAGATGGAAGTCCAGCCCTTGTCGCAAGAAAACTACGCGGAGCTCAAAACGCTGGGGATCGATGGCGTGATGGTTTATCAGGAAACTTACCATGAGGCAATCTATGCACAGCATCACCTGAAGGGAAAGAAACAGGACTTTTTCTGGCGGCTGGAAACGCCGGATCGGTTAGGCCGGGCAGGTATCGACAAAATCGGTCTTGGCGCGCTAATTGGTCTGTCGGACAACTGGCGGGTGGATTGCTATATGGTGGCGGAGCATCTGTTGTGGATGCAGAAACACTACTGGCAGAGTCGCTATTCTGTTTCCTTCCCGCGTCTGCGTCCGTGTACTGGCGGTGTGGAACCCGCATCTGTGATGGATGAAAAGCAACTGGTGCAAACGATTTGCGCTTTCCGGTTATTGGCGCCGGAAATTGAATTATCACTCTCCACCCGCGAATCGCCGTGGTTTCGAGACCATGTGATTCCTCTGGCAATCAACAACGTCAGCGCCTTCTCAAAAACGCAGCCCGGCGGCTACGCTGACGATCATCCGGAACTGGAGCAGTTTTCTCCCCACGATGCCCGTCGGCCTGAAACAGTAGCAAGCGCGTTAAGCGCGCAAGGATTGCAGCCCGTCTGGAAAGACTGGGACAGTTGGCTGGGGCGCGCTTCGCAAACGCGGTGAACCCGTATGTAAACGCATTAGTATTTCACGAACGAGTACGTAATGCGAAAAACGGGAGATTGTTATCGACCTCCCGTTTTTTTATGTCCGTTCTGAACAGCACTGCGATTTTAAAGTTGGCTGTAGTAGAGAAAACTGAGCATCAAATATTTTTTCGCCGAAACTTGATAGTTTATGCCAATATTTTATGTATTCAATAGCATGATTATTGCCATTTCCACTACTGCACATGCCTAGCCCATGAACTTTGCGTAAACTGACTGGTATTCATTATAATGTTATCATGCTTAAACTCAATAAAATCGCAAAAAGAATTATAATCTTCATTTAAAGAATAATTAAAATGTTTTCTAATTCCATTACATACACCATCGGAATAGGGATCAGCATCAAATTTAGTATGCATTATTTCCAATCCAGCAAGTAAAGCCGGGTGGTTATTGCGATCAACAGCTATTATCCCGTTCTCCATAGAAGCACGGCCATCTATCCTTTCTACATGAACAGCGATTCCATCCGGAATATATATACCCCCCAGTTTTTCCGTGATAATCATATCAGCATCGAGATATATACACCCACTATTTGTTGATAAATCATAACACCCAACCTTATCCGCCTCCAAAAATAACTGACCAGCCTTTAACATAGCCATATTCCTGTAAAAATCAAACCATCCATGGCCTTTATCCAGTAAGTAAGATTTAATTAATGAATCATTACCCTCTTGAATATCACTCAATTCTTTTTTTAATAGCTGCAGTAAATGATAATCCCTTTTTTCTTCTGGCATGGACTCTTGCTTAGAAATATTTTCCATATAAATTTCTGATAATTTTTTATCGTACATGCTAAAGTCAATATCATTTCTATATATGACTTTTATGTTTTCATAGTCATACTCAAGTTTTGAAAAAGCATCCTTTTGTCCTGGAAAAAAATCACCATCTACAAAAATACCTATAAGACGTTCTTTTTCAATTGTTGCTGCTTTAATGATATTGTTAAGGTAGGGGTTTTTCTCTGTGTTAATTATAGGTATATCATTTTTCCCAAAGCGAGCAGGATTCCGCTCAAACCACTGGAAAAGAAGAGGGGTTTTCTCATCTAAAAAGCACAAGGGATAATCTTTTCCATTAAAACTTGTAAACTGAATGCCCCTGTTGGTAACAGTTTTAACCAATTCATTTTTTGAAAGCGCGGGAACATATCTATTTAATGGTGGAATCATAACAATTAAATGCTCCATGCTTACTTCATTACATATTTTACATGATGATTATTAGCACATGTTTTTTAGCGTTGCAATCGCTGTCAGCTAAAAGATGCTAAATTAAGCATTAACCGGTGGATACATAAATACCCTACTAGTGAGCAATTAAATAAATAGCTTGTTAACTTTATTTTTATTCCAGAAATGACATCATATTTATAATTCCTGTAATAAGGTAAAACAAAGACTTTAATGGAATTAAATGCTTCATTTAATGATTTAAAATTTCCCGCGTAAACAACCAATAAAACAGGTTTATCATTTAATGTATGAACAGCAGGCATTTTATAATGGCGAGCCAATAGACTTTAATAACTTAGATTTATGGGATAAATTTAAAGTCACATTTGGATTTAATGTTACAGAAAAAAGAAACCCAATGGTAAAAAAATTCAATTTTGAGTATTGTGGATTCTCTACTTTTATTACGCCGGTTGATGGCGTTGGCGGGATTTTAGCAAAGTGGCTCTCAAACAAACATAATGTGATTGTCCCAACGCCTTATACATTCGGTCAAGACCCCATTCCTGGCGTCAATCTTTATCGTAATACAAAAGCAAAATTTGTTATGGCTAACGGCGGTAATAGTCTTCCCTGCGCGATGGCAAAATATAATGCAAAAACTGGGCAATTTATTCATATAACCAGTGATAATGAGTTTTTACAAATAATGCGAGAAACAAGAGACATGAAAAAATAATTCATTTATTCATTAAATTTATAATTACAGATAAAATCAAAAGCCAGCATGGCATTGAAAAATAAAAAACTTCTTTTTTGGCTTTGCTGGTATTTATTCTGCCAATAATAATAGTGGCAATGATAATAAAAAGACAATAGATAAATATCAGCAGAGGGTTATGTTGCAATATATTCAATGATAAAAACAATAAAAACCCAGAGAGAAGTTTTGAGATCCTAATTTTTCTTGTAAATAAAAAAAAACCAAACACTAAATAAAATAATGAAATGATTGCTGGCATTTCCCCTTCCCTGTAACAACTTGATGTACAAGCTCCAGCACAATGCTGGTGGAGGGATAAACACCCCTCCACCATTTAACGATTACTCGTGATCAGAACCGCCCAGACCTGCGTTCAGCAGCTCTGCCAGGCTTGCAGATGCATCTTCCGTAGTGACCTGCGGTGTTGCTGGCTGCTCGCCCGCGGCGCGACGGCGCATACGATCCTGGTGGTACGCATAACCGGTACCGGCCGGAATCAGACGACCCACGATAACGTTCTCTTTCAGGCCGCGCAGTTCGTCGCGCTTACCCGCAACGGCTGCTTCGGTCAGGACACGTGTAGTCTCCTGGAACGATGCGGCAGAGATGAACGACTCGGTTGCCAGAGACGCTTTGGTGATACCCAGCAGATCGCGGGAGAAGGTAGCCCCCACTTTGCCGTTCGCTTCCAGCTCGCGGTTAGCGATCTTGACGCGAGAGTATTCAACCTGTTCGCCTTCCAGGAAGTCGGAACTACCGGCGCTTTCGATGGTTGCTTTACGCAGCATCTGACGAACGATAACTTCGATGTGTTTATCGTTAATCTTAACGCCCTGCAGACGGTATACATCCTGAACTTCGTTAACAATGTAACGCGTCACAGCATGAACGCCACGCAGACGCAGAATGTCGTGCGGCGCTTCCGGACCATCGGAAATCACATCACCACGTTCTACACGTTCCCCTTCGAACACGTTGAGCTGACGCCATTTCGGAATCATCTCTTCGTACGGATCGCTACCATCAACCGGCGTGATCACCAGACGACGTTTGCCTTTGGTTTCTTTACCGAAGGAAACGATACCTGCGATTTCAGCAAGGATTGCTGGCTCTTTCGGACGACGCGCTTCGAACAGATCCGCAACGCGCGGCAGACCACCGGTAATATCCTTGGTACCGCCGGATTCCTGCGGAATACGCGCCAGGGTGTCACCAGAACTGATCTGTACGCCATCTTCCAGCTGTACAATCGCTTTACCCGGCAGGAAGTACTGCGCAGGCATATCGGTACCCGGGATCAGAACGTCATTACCCTGAGCATCAACGATTTTCAGCGCCGGACGCAGATCTTTACCACCGGTAGTACGTTCAGCCGAATCCAGAACCACCAGCGAAGACAAACCGGTCAGTTCGTCGGTCTGACGCGTAATGGTCTGACCGTCGATCATGTCAGTGAAGCGGATGAAACCACTCACTTCAGTGATAACCGGCATGGTGTGCGGGTCCCAGTTTGCCACGGTTTCGCCGCCGGCAACCTGCTCGCCATCACCTTTCGCCATGACAGCGCCATAAGGCACTTTATAGCTCTCTTTGGTACGACCGAATTCGTCGATCAGCTTCAGTTCGGTGTTACGAGAAGTGATAACCAGTTTACCGCTGGAGTTCACAACCGACTTCACGTTGCTGAGCTTGATGCTACCTTTATTTTTCACCTGGATGCTGGATTCAGCAGCCGCACGCGATGCCGCACCACCGATGTGGAACGTACGCATCGTCAGCTGTGTACCCGGTTCACCGATGGACTGTGCCGCGATAACGCCGATAGCTTCACCTTTGTTGATGATGTGGCCACGCGCCAGGTCACGACCATAGCAGTGCGCACATACACCAAAGTCGGTGTCGCAGGATACAACGGAACGCACTTTAACGGCGTCAACGGAGTTTGCTTCCAGCAGGTCACACCACTGTTCGTGCAGCAGCGTGTTGCGTGGAACCAGAATGTCCGCGGTACCCGGTTTCAGCACATCTTCTGCTGTCACACGGCCCAGAACGCGGTCACGCAGCGGCTCTTTCACGTCGCCACCCTCGATAACCGGGGTCATCAGGATACCTTCGTGCGTACCACAGTCATCTTCGGTCACTACCAGATCCTGCGCGACGTCAACCAGACGACGGGTCAGATAACCGGAGTTCGCGGTTTTCAGTGCGGTATCCGCCAGACCTTTACGCGCACCGTGCGTGGATATGAAGTACTGGAGTACGTTCAGACCTTCACGGAAGTTCGCGGTGATTGGCGTTTCGATGATGGAGCCATCCGGCTTCGCCATCAGACCACGCATACCTGCCAGCTGACGAATCTGTGCCGCAGAACCACGCGCACCGGAGTCGGCCATCATATAGATGCTGTTGAAGGAGACCTGCTGCTCTTCCTGGCCGTCACGGTTAATCACGGTTTCGGTTTGCAGGTTATCCATCATCGCTTTAGATACACGATCGTTCGCCGCAGCCCAGATATCGATAACTTTGTTATAGCGTTCGCCAGCGGTTACCAGACCAGACTGGAACTGCTCCTGGATCTCAGCAACTTCAGCTTCCGCCTCAGAGATGATCTCGTGTTTTTTCTCCGGGATGACCATGTCATCAATACCAACGGACGCACCTGAACGCGCTGCATAAGCAAAGCCGGTGTACATCGTCTGGTCCGCAAAAATAACGGTCGGTTTCAGGCCCAGAATACGGTAGCAAGTGTTCAGCATTTTGGAGATCGCTTTCTTGCCCAGCGCCTGGTTGACGATGGAGAAAGGCAGACCTTTCGGTACGATCATCCACAGAATGGCGCGACCAACGGTCGTGTCTTTCAGGCTGGTGTGCGCAACGAATTCGCCGTTTTCATCTTTTTCATATTCAGTGATACGCACTTTAACGCGCGCATGCAGAGAGGCCAGACCTGCGCGATAGATACGCTCAGCTTCTTTCGGGCCAGTCAGCACCATGCCTTCGCCTTTGGCGTTAACACAGTCACGGGTCATGTAGTACAGACCCAGTACCACGTCCTGAGACGGAACGATGATAGGTTCGCCGTTCGCCGGAGACAGGATGTTGTTGGTGGACATCATCAGCGCACGCGCTTCAAGCTGGGCTTCCAGCGTCAGCGGTACGTGAACAGCCATCTGGTCACCATCGAAGTCGGCGTTATATGCCGCACAAACCAGCGGGTGCAGCTGGATAGCTTTACCTTCGATCAGTACCGGTTCAAATGCCTGGATACCCAGACGGTGCAAAGTCGGTGCACGGTTCAGCAGTACCGGGTGTTCGCGGATAACTTCGTCAAGGATATCCCAAACGACAGCTTCTTCACGCTCAACCATTTTCTTCGCGGCTTTGATGGTGGTGGCAAGGCCACGCAGTTCCAGCTTGCCGTAGATGAACGGTTTGAACAGCTCCAGCGCCATTTTCTTCGGCAGACCGCACTGGTGCAGACGCAGGTATGGACCTACGGTGATTACAGAACGACCGGAGTAGTCAACACGCTTACCGAGCAGGTTCTGACGGAAACGACCCTGCTTACCTTTGATCATGTCGGCCAAAGATTTCAGAGGACGCTTGTTAGAACCGGTGATCGCACGACCGCGACGACCGTTATCCAACAGGGCGTCAACCGCTTCCTGCAGCATACGTTTTTCGTTGCGTACGATGATGTCCGGCGCAGCCAGATCCAGCAGACGCTTCAGACGGTTGTTACGGTTAATGACGCGACGATACAGATCGTTCAGATCTGACGTGGCGAAACGACCACCATCCAGCGGAACCAGCGGACGCAGATCTGGCGGCAGAACCGGCAGAACGGTCAGGATCATCCACTCTGGCTTGTTGCCAGACTGAACGAAGGCTTCCAGCAGTTTGATACGCTTGGTCAGCTTTTTACGCTTGGTTTCGGAGTTGGTTTCGTTCAGCTCTTCGCGCAGAGTTTCACACTCTTGCTCCAGATCCATGCTCTTCAGCAGGGCCTGGATAGCTTCCGCACCCATCTTCGCGTCGAATTCGTCACCGAACTCTTCCAGCGCGTCCAGATACTGCTCTTCAGTCAGGATCTGTTGACGTTCCAGGTTGGTCATACCGCCTTCGATAACCACATAAGATTCGAAGTACAGTACGCGTTCGATATCGCGCAGCGGCATATCGAGCAGCAGACCGATACGGGACGGCAGCGATTTCAGGAACCAGATGTGAGCAGTCGGGGACGCTAGCTCGATGTGGCCCATACGCTCACGGCGTACTTTGGTCTGGGTCACTTCAACGCCGCACTTCTCACAAATAACACCACGATGTTTCAGGCGCTTGTACTTACCGCACAGGCACTCGTAGTCTTTTACCGGCCCAAAGATACGGGCGCAGAAAAGGCCGTCACGCTCAGGTTTGAACGTACGGTAGTTGATGGTTTCCGGCTTTTTAACTTCACCGAAAGACCATGAACGGATCATGTCTGGCGAAGCCAGAGCAATTTTGATCGCATCAAACTCTTCGGTTTTAGTCTGCGCTTTCAGAAACTTTAATAAATCTTTCACGGATTTGCTCCCGTCGGAGTTAGCACAATCTGGTGTCGGGTTTTACCCCGACACCAGTGACCTGTTTGAGCGAGAATTACTCGTCTTCCAGTTCGATGTTGATGCCCAGCGAGCGGATCTCTTTCAACAGAACGTTGAAGGATTCCGGCATACCCGGTTCCATCTGATGGTTGCCGTCCACGATGTTCTTATACATCTTGGTACGACCGTTCACGTCATCAGACTTAACGGTGAGCATTTCTTGCAGGGTGTAGGCGGCGCCGTAAGCTTCCAGCGCCCACACTTCCATCTCCCCGAAGCGCTGACCACCGAACTGCGCCTTACCACCCAGCGGCTGCTGAGTAACCAGGCTGTAAGAACCGGTAGAACGCGCATGCATCTTGTCATCAACCAGGTGGTTCAGTTTCAGCATGTACATGTAACCGACGGTTACCGGACGTTCGAACTGTTCACCCGTACGGCCATCGAACAGGGTGATCTGACCGGAGGTCGGCAGGTCGCCCAGTTTCAGCAGCTCTTTGATTTCCGCTTCTTTCGCACCGTCAAACACTGGTGTGGCAATCGGCATACCTTTACGCAGGTTTTCTGCCAGACGCAGCACTTCATCATCGCTGAAGGTGCTCAGGTCGACTTTCTGACGAACGTCGGCGCCCAGATCGTAGGCACGCTGGATGAATTCGCGCAGTTTCGCGACTTCCTGCTGCTGTTTCAGCATGGCGTTAATCTTGTCGCCAATACCTTTCGCAGCCATACCCAGGTGGGTTTCCAGAATCTGACCGATGTTCATACGAGACGGTACGCCCAGCGGGTTCAGTACGATGTCTACCGGCGTGCCGTTTTCATCGTAAGGCATGTCTTCGATCGGGTTGATCTTAGAGATAACACCCTTGTTACCGTGACGACCTGCCATCTTATCACCCGGCTGGATACGGCGTTTAACGGCCAGATAGACCTTCACGATCTTCAGCACGCCCGGCGCCAGATCGTCGCCCTGGGTGATTTTACGGCGCTTCGCTTCAAGTTTTTTCTCGAACTCGTGTTTCAGTTCGTCATACTGCTCAGCCAGTTGTTCCAGCTGATTTTGTTTCTCTTCGTCGGTCAGACCGAGTTCCAGCCAGCGGTCGCGCGGCAGTTTGTCGAGCTTCTCAGCTTCAACGCCGCCGGACACCAGCACCGCACGGATACGGCTAAACAGGCCCGCTTCGAGGATCTGCAGTTCTTCAGACAGGTCTTTTTTCGCCTGCTTGAGCTGCATCTCTTCGATTTCCAGAGCACGTTTGTCTTTTTCTACGCCATCGCGAGTAAAGACCTGAACGTCGATAACCGTACCGGAGACACCGTTAGGTACGCGCAGAGAAGAGTCTTTAACGTCAGACGCTTTCTCACCGAAGATCGCACGCAGCAGTTTCTCTTCCGGCGTCAGCTGGGTTTCACCTTTCGGCGTCACCTTACCGACCAGAATGTCACCGCCGGTCACTTCCGCGCCGATGTAAACGATACCGGATTCATCCAGTTTGGAGAGCGCAGCTTCACCCACGTTCGGGATATCAGCGGTGATCTCTTCCGGCCCCAGCTTGGTGTCACGGGACACGCACGCCAGTTCCTGAATGTGGATGGTGGTGAAACGGTCTTCCTGGACAACACGCTCGGATACGAGGATGGAGTCTTCGAAGTTGTAGCCGTTCCACGGCATGAACGCCACGCGCATGTTCTGACCGAGCGCCAGTTCACCGAGGTCGGTGGACGGACCGTCTGCCAGCACGTCGCCGCGCTCAACCGGCTCGCCCAGAGACACACATGGCATCTGGTTGATACAGGTGTTCTGGTTAGAACGGGTGTATTTGGTCAGGTTATAGATGTCGATACCTGCTTCACCCGGGTACATCTCGTCTTCGTTAACTTTGATAACGATACGGGACGCATCCACGTACTGAACAGTACCGCCACGTTTAGCTACTGCAGTAACACCGGAGTCGACGGCGACAGCACGTTCCATACCGGTACCCACCAGCGGCTTGTCAGCGCGCAGAGTCGGAACCGCCTGACGTTGCATGTTCGCACCCATCAATGCACGGTTGGCGTCATCGTGTTCCAGGAACGGGATCAGGGACGCACCGACGGAGACCACCTGCTGGGTGGAAACGTCCATGTAGTCAACCTGGTCGCGGCTGAACAAGCTGGATTCGCCTTTGCTACGGCAGGTCACCAGATCTTCTACAAAGTGGCCTTCGTCATCCAGGTTGGAGTTCGCCTGAGCGATAACGTAGTTGCCTTCTTCGATAGCAGACAGGTAATGAATTTCGTCAGTGACCACGCCATCAACCACACGACGGTACGGCGTCTCAAGGAAGCCATATTCGTTAGTCTGTGCGTACACGGACAGGGAGTTGATCAGACCGATGTTCGGACCTTCCGGCGTTTCGATAGGACATACGCGACCGTAGTGCGTCGGGTGTACGTCTCGAACTTCGAAGCCTGCGCGTTCGCGGGTCAGACCGCCTGGGCCGAGTGCGGAGATACGACGTTTGTGCGTAATCTCAGACAGCGGGTTGTTCTGGTCCATAAACTGAGACAGCTGGCTGGAACCAAAGAACTCTTTCACTGCGGCGGAAATCGGCTTGGCGTTGATCATATCCTGAGGCATCAGGGTATCCAGATCGCCCAGAGACAGACGCTCTTTCACCGCACGCTCTACACGCACCAGGCCAACGCGGAACTGGTTTTCCGCCATTTCGCCGACGGAACGGATACGACGGTTGCCGAGGTGGTCGATATCATCCACTTCGCCTTTACCGTTACGGATATCGATGAGCTTCTTCATGACATCAATGATGTCGTCTTTGCTCAGGATACCGGAACCTTCGATTTCGTCGCGCAGCAGAGAACGGTTGAACTTCATACGACCCACCGCAGACAGGTCATAGCGGTCTTCGGAGAAGAACAGGTTCTCGAACAGGCTTTCAGCCGCTTCGCGAGTCGGCGGCTCACCAGGGCGCATCATGCGGTAGATTTCTACCAGCGCGCTCAGACGATCGTTAGTTGGGTCGACGCGTACCGTTTCAGAAATGTACGGGCCGTGGTCCAGATCGTTGGTAAACAGCGTTTCGATACGCTTGTGGCCGGACTGGCTCAGCTTAGCCAGCAGATCCAGGCTCAGCTCCATGTTCGCCGCGCAGATCAGCTCGCCAGTGGATTCGTCAACGTAGTCTTTAGAGACGACTTTACCTGCGATGTACTCAACCGGAACTTCGATATGCTTGATATCGTCTTTTTCCAGCTGACGGATATGACGCGCGGTAATGCGACGGCCTTTTTCAACGTACACCTTGCCGTTAGCTTCGATATCGAACGACGCAGTTTCGCCGCGCAGACGTTCTGGAATCAGCTCCATCTGCAGCTTGTTGTCGCGAATTTCGAAGACGACTTTCTCAAAGAACAGGTCAAGGATCTGCTCAGTGGTGTAGTTCAGCGCACGCAGGATGATGGTCGCAGGCAGTTTACGGCGACGGTCGATACGCACGAACAGGTTGTCCTTCGGATCGAATTCGAAGTCCAGCCAGGAACCACGGTAAGGAATGATGCGCGCGTTATACAGCACTTTACCCGAAGAGTGGGTTTTACCTTTGTCGGAGTCAAAGAAGACGCCCGGACTACGGTGCAGCTGAGAAACGATAACACGCTCAGTACCGTTGATAACAAAGGTACCGTTGTCGGTCATGAGCGGAATTTCGCCCATGTAGACTTCTTGTTCTTTAATGTCTTTAACGGTGCCTTCCGGCGCTTCGCGCTCGTAGATCACCAGACGCAGTTTTACGCGCAGCGGTGCGGAATAGGTCACGCCACGGATCTGACATTCCTGAACGTCAAACACCGGTTCGCCAAGGCGGTAGCTGACGTACTGCAGCTCGGAATTACCGCTGTAGCTCTGAATCGGGAACACGGAACGGAAGGCTGCTTCCAGGCCGTACTGCCCTTCAGGATCTTGCTCGATAAACTTCTGAAACGAGTCAAGCTGGATAGAAAGGAGATAAGGTACATCCAGAACTTGTGGACGTTTACCAAAATCCTTACGAATACGTTTTTTCTCGGTATAGGAGTAAACCATAGGGTTCCTCAGCTCGCTGACAAGTCGACCCATCTGTCCTGCGGGGGACAGTTTGTGCAACACTATTTTGTTGACCGGAAAATGGATACTTTCCGCAATGCCTGTTGCTATCACGCTTAAACCATTTCATTGCGATTTACACAGAACGTACGCTCTGTCGCAGTATATTAAGTCGTCGATAGAAACAAGCATTGAAAGGCACAGCAGTAGTCAAACAGTGTGAAACGCTACTGGCGCCTTACAGCGCAAAAAGGCTGGTGACTAAAAAGTCACCAGCCATCAGCCTGATTTCTCAGGCTGCAACCGGAAGGGTTGGCTTATTTAACTTCAACTTCAGCGCCAGCTTCTTCCAGAGATTTTTTCAGTGCTTCAGCGTCATCTTTGCTCACGCCTTCTTTCAGAGCGGCCGGAGCAGATTCTACCAGGTCTTTAGCTTCTTTCAGACCCAGGCCAGTTGCGCCACGTACTGCTTTGATAACAGCAACTTTGTTAGCGCCAGCAGCTTTCAGAATTACGTCGAATTCAGTTTTTTCTTCAGCAGCTTCAGCCGGGCCAGCAGCTACAGCTACAGCAGCAGCAGCGGAAACACCGAATTTTTCTTCCATTGCAGAAATCAGTTCTACAACGTCCATTACGGACATAGCGGATACTGCTTCAATGATTTGATCTTTAGTGATAGACATTTAAATTGTTCCTGAATATCAGAATAAGTTTATACGTAAGCAAATGCTTGATAAAGACAACTGCGATTACGCAGCTTCTTTTGCATCGCGTACAGCAGCCAGTGTGCGAACCAGTTTGCCAGCCGAAGCTTCTTTCATGGTTGCCATCAGGCGTGCAATTGCTTCTTCGTAGGTCGGCAGAGTTGCCAGGCGGTCGATCTGAGACGCCGGGATCAGCTCACCTTCAAAGGCTGCAGCTTTGACCTCAAATTTTGCATTCGCTTTCGCGAACTCTTTGAACAGACGAGCAGCAGCACCCGGGTGTTCCATAGAGTATGCAATCAGGGTCGGACCAACAAACGTGTCTTTCAGGCACTCGAACTGAGTACCTTCAACGACGCGGCGCAGCAGGGTGTTACGAACAACACGCATGTATACGCCAGCTTCACGACCTGCTTTACGCAGTTCAGTCATTTTATCTACAGTTACGCCACGGGAATCCGCAACTACTGCAGACAGCGCGCCTTTGGCTACTTCGCTGACTTCAGCAACAATCGCTTGTTTGTCTTGAAGATTTAAAGCCATTAGCTTTGCTCCTGGATGTTTGCCGGAACTCATGTTCCGGAACTCACTTCACTCATCTCAACGAGAAGAGCGTCTTAATACGGTGAGCAGAAACAAGCCAGAGTATCAAAAATAATCTTAGCGTTCTGTCACCGTCTACGCAGGGGATTAAGCCTCTTGCGAGACGCCTGCGGTCTTCGACGGAGGCCTGGATAGGCCAGGCTCCAACGAACAAATTCTTTCTATGACTTCGTCCTTTGAACCGCACCTGTGTTAGCTGCGCTCGTTCACACCAGTCACATAGTTAACTATGCTCCTGGCGATTCACTCACTTGCTGCCTTGCTGCAATTCAAATGACTCGCATAGTGCTCTGTTATATTTCAACAGAATCGTGGGGGTAAGATTGTAGACAAAATCACCGCCCACGTAAAGACTAATCTTAGTTCGCAGATGCGCTCAGACCAGCCTGATCAACGGCAACGCCAGCACCCATGGTGGTGGAGATGCTAACTTTCTTGATGTACACGCCTTTCGCCTGGCTCGGTTTTGCTTTTTTCAGCGCAACCAGCAGAGCTTCCAGGTTTTCTTTCAGTTTGTCAGCGTCAAAGTCCACTTTACCGATGGTGGTGTGGATGATGCCGTTTTTGTCGTTACGGTAACGAACCTGACCTGCTTTAGCGTTCTTAACCGCTTCAGCAACGTTCGGAGTTACGGTACCGACTTTCGGGTTTGGCATCAGGCCGCGCGGACCCAGAACCTGGCCCAGCTGGCCAACAACGCGCATTGCATCCGGGGATGCGATAACAACGTCGAAGTTCATTTCGCCTTTCTTGATCTGGTCAGCCAGATCTTCCATACCTACCAGCTCAGCGCCAGCAGCTTTAGCTGCTTCAGCGTTCGGGCCCTGGGTAAATACGGCAACGCGAACAGAACGGCCAGTACCGTGCGGCAGTACAGTCGCGCCACGAACGTTCTGGTCAGATTTACGAGCGTCGATGCCGAGGTTAACGGCAACGTCAACGCTTTCGTTGAATTTAGCAGTGGCCAGCTCTTTCAGCAGGGCAATAGCTTCGTTGATGTCGTACTGTTTGGTCGCATCAACTTTTTCACGGATCACGCGCATACGCTTGGTCAGTTTAGCCATTTCTTAGTCCTCCACTACCAGGCCCATGGAACGTGCAGTACCTTCGATGGAGCGAGTCATCGCTTCAATGTCGGCACCAGTCATGTCGGCAGCTTTGGTCTGCGCGATTTCCTGCAGCTGAGCGCGGGAAATTTTACCTACTTTGTCTTTGTTCGGCTTGCCGGAACCAGACTTGATACCAGCCGCTTTTTTCAGCAGAACAGCTGCCGGAGGCGTTTTGGTAACGAAGGTGAAAGAACGGTCAGCGTAAACGGTAATAACAACCGGAATCGGCAGACCTTTTTCGATGGAATCCGTTTTTGCGTTGAACGCTTTGCAGAATTCCATGATGTTCACACCCTGCTGACCCAGTGCTGGACCAACCGGCGGACTCGGGTTCGCCATACCAGCTGCAACCTGCAGCTTGACGTAGGCTTGTACTTTCTTAGCCATTCTAAATTCCTCGAATTGGGTAGTATCGCTTCAAAGAAGCTCCCCGTGATAAATATCGCTTTATGGGCATAAGGCCCATAAAAACAAAAGGCGCGAAATTGTATGTCAATTTCGCGCCCTATGCAACGATTAGATCGCTGCTTTTTTGATCGCAGCCTTACGCTTTCTCAACCTGGCTGAAGTCCAGCTCTACCGGGGTCGCACGACCGAAGATAGAAACAGACACTTTCAGGCGAGACTTCTCATAATCGACTTCTTCGACAACGCCGTTAAAGTCTGCGAACGGACCGTCGTTAACACGAACCATTTCACCCGGTTCAAACAGAGTTTTCGGCCGCGGCTTATCGCCAACCTGCTGCAGGCGGTTCATGATCGCATCGACTTCTTTGTCGCTGATCGGCGCCGGACGGTCAGACGTACCGCCGATAAAGCCCATCACACGCGGCACGCTGCGCACCAGGTGCCAGCTTGCGTCGTTCATGACCATCTGGACCAGAACGTAACCCGGGAAGAATTTGCGTTCGCTTTTGCGACGCTGGCCACCACGGATCTCAACGACTTCTTCAGTCGGCACCATGACTTCGCCAAACAGCTCTTCCATATTGTGTAATTTGATATGCTCGCGCAGCGATGTGGCTACGCGGCCTTCAAAACCGGAAAACGCCTGAACGACGTACCAGCGCTTTTTAGGTGCTTCAGACATCTCAGAACCTCAGGCCAGTGATAAAGGATACCAGGCGAACCAGAATACCATCCAGTCCCCACAGGATCAGTGACATAACTGCGGTAACCGCAGCGACGATCAGCGTGGTGTGCAGCGTTTCCTGGCGAGTCGGCCAAATGACCTTACGGACTTCGGTTCTCGCTTCACGGGCAAAAGCAACGGTTGCTTTACCTTTTGTCGTCAACAGCGCGACACCACCCGCTGCAGCAATCAGAATTACTACGGCCAGCGCACGCAGCGGCAGCATCATGTCGCGATAGAGGTAGTTGCCGACGATTGCGACGATCAGCAATATGGCAACAACTATCCACTTCATCGCTTCCAGGCCGCGCCCGCTCCCTTGAGCTTCGGTATTCGCACTCATAAACCAACCTGTCAGAAGTATTCTACAAACATTTTCACCCCGCAATCGCGAGGCAATCCAAATCGAAACGCTTATTCGCCTTTCGGATTATACGCCCTCTACAGAGCCTGTCTCAGCAATGATTATGACAAATAAAATCACTGATGAGCCAGGTTCTGGTGTGAAAGCGTGCAAAAAGGGCATCAAATGATGCCCTTTTATTGCGCATTGCGTCAAATGTTATCAGCGATTAGCCGAGAACTTTAGCAACAACGCCCGCGCCAACGGTACGGCCGCCTTCACGGATTGCGAAACGCAGACCGTCGTCCATCGCGATCGGGTGGATCAGGGTAACAACCATTTTGATGTTGTCGCCCGGCATTACCATCTCTACGCCTTCCGGCAGTTCGATGGTGCCAGTCACGTCAGTAGTACGGAAGTAGAACTGCGGACGGTAGCCTTTGAAGAACGGAGTATGACGGCCGCCTTCATCTTTGGACAGAATGTACACTTCAGATTCGAACTTGGTGTGCGGCTTGATGGTGCCCGGCTTAGCCAGTACCTGACCACGTTCGATTTCTTCACGTTTGATACCACGCAGCAGAACACCTACGTTCTCACCGGCACGGCCTTCGTCCAGCAGTTTGCGGAACATTTCAACGCCAGTACAGGTAGACTTCTGAGTCTCTTTGATACCAACGATTTCAACTTCTTCGCCCACTTTGATGATACCGCGTTCTACACGACCGGTAACAACGGTACCACGACCGGAGATGGAGAATACGTCTTCGATCGGCAGCAGGAACGGCTTGTCAATCGCACGCTCTGGTTCCGGGATGTAAGAATCCAGGAAGCCAGCCAGTTCGATGATTTTCGCTTCCCACTCTGCGTCGCCTTCCAGCGCTTTCAGAGCAGAACCACGAACGATCGGCGTGTCGTCGCCCGGGAAGTCGTACTGAGACAGAAGTTCACGAACTTCCATTTCAACCAGTTCCAGCAGCTCTTCGTCATCAACCATGTCGCATTTGTTCAGGAACACGATGATGTACGGAACGCCTACCTGACGACCCAGCAGGATATGCTCACGGGTCTGCGGCATCGGACCGTCAGTCGCAGCAACAACCAGGATCGCGCCGTCCATCTGAGCAGCACCGGTGATCATGTTTTTAACATAGTCGGCGTGCCCCGGGCAGTCTACGTGTGCGTAGTGGCGGGTCGGGGTATCGTATTCAACGTGAGAAGTGTTGATGGTGATACCACGCGCTTTTTCTTCCGGCGCGTTATCGATCTGGTCGAATGCGCGAGCGGCACCGCCGTAGGTTTTAGCCAGTACGGTAGTAATGGCAGCGGTCAGCGTTGTTTTACCATGGTCAACGTGGCCGATAGTACCGACGTTAACGTGCGGTTTTGTACGTTCAAACTTTTCTTTAGACATCGATTGTCCCTCTAAGACACGGATAAATCGGTGATATCACCACATCAACCAGGCAACACGCCCGACTTGTTGAATGCTAATAAACAGAAGAGAAAAACAGGAAGGAGAAAAGAAGTGGTGCTGATAGGCAGATTCGAACTGCCGACCTCACCCTTACCAAGGGTGCGCTCTACCAACTGAGCTATATCAGCACATCTTGGAGCGGGCAGCGGGAATCGAACCCGCATCATCAGCTTGGAAGGCTGAGGTAATAGCCATTATACGATGCCCGCATCCTAGAACTCGGCTACCTGATTTTCATTCTGCACTGAATATCGAGAGAAACTCTCTTTATTCGAGCCGGTAAGCGAACTTATCGTCTCGGGCTGCGCCATCGCGCGGCCGAAAATGGTGGTGGGGGAAGGATTCGAACCTTCGAAGTCTGTGACGGCAGATTTACAGTCTGCTCCCTTTGGCCGCTCGGGAACCCCACCGGACTTGATGGTGCCGACTACCGGAATCGAACTGGTGACCTACTGATTACAAGTCAGTTGCTCTACCTACTGAGCTAAGTCGGCATCAAGTAGCGCGCATTCTATGGAGACCTGCGTGCTCATGCAACTAAAAAATTGCATAAAATGTTCTATCGCTCACATTTTGCGCTATAAGAGACAAAAATGCTCTAATTTCAAACAAGAGAGCATAAATTTTCGGCATTTTACTGACCGTCTGACCAGAATACGACGCGGCATTTCAACGCTCCGTCGATAGAAAGCAATCTTCTGTATCTGGTATATTCGTCACATTGCTTCTCAGGGATAGCTTTCACAGCGAGATTTTTTCTTATTATTCCTCCCCATCTGGTGTTACCCTCCTGCCCATTGTCCAAATTAACTTAAATGTGACGTGCCGTTGCATGTCAGGGATGGCCCTCGTTCATCGCTGAACTGATGTAGCAATAGCAGCCAGAAACATGCTTATGAGTATAAAAGAGCAATCGTTAATGACGCCTTACCTACAGTTTGATCGCAGCCAGTGGGCTGCGCTTCGCGATTCTGTGCCGATGACCCTGACCGAGGATGAGATCGCGCAGTTAAAAGGCATTAATGAAGATTTATCGCTGGAAGAAGTTGCAGAAATATATTTACCTCTCTCCCGTTTGCTAAATTTCTATATCAGTTCAAATCTGCGTCGTCAGGCTGTCCTGGAACAGTTTCTGGGCACTAACGGCCAGCGAATCCCTTACATCATCAGTATCGCGGGCAGCGTCGCAGTGGGTAAAAGCACGACAGCACGCGTTCTGCAAGCGTTGCTGAGTCGCTGGCCGGAACACCGCCGTGTTGAATTGATTACCACTGACGGCTTCCTCCACCCAAACCAGGTGTTGAAAGAACGCGGGTTAATGAAGAAAAAGGGGTTCCCCGAATCGTATGATATGCACCGACTGGTGAAATTCGTTTCTGACCTCAAGTCGGGCGTACCGAACGTGACGGCGCCAGTCTATTCTCATTTGATTTACGATGTTATTCCTGAAGGGGATAAAACCGTCGCTCAACCTGATATATTGATTCTTGAAGGTTTGAATGTTTTACAAAGCGGTATGGATTATCCTCACGATCCGCATCATGTATTTGTCTCTGATTTCGTTGATTTCTCTATTTACGTTGATGCGCCAGAAGAACTTCTTCAGACGTGGTATATCAATCGCTTCCTGAAATTCCGCGAAGGGGCGTTTACCGATCCTGACTCTTATTTTCACAATTATGCGAAATTATCTAAAGAAGAAGCTGTTAATACAGCGACTTCGCTTTGGAAAGAAATTAACTGGTTGAATTTAAAACAAAATATTTTACCCACGCGAGAACGTGCCAGCCTTATTATGACTAAGAGCGCTAACCATGCGGTGGAACAGGTAAGATTGCGGAAATAACAGAAAAAAGGGGAGCACCGACTCCCCTTTTTTACTATTCGGCGCTTCGCAGCGATATTTCTCCGCCCATCCAGGGTTTAATCACGCCATCCTGTTCAAGCAATAATGCGCCTTGAGTATCAATGCCGCGAGAAATACCAAATATTTCTTTGTCGCCAATAATTAGTTTTACCGGACGATCAATAAAATTATCCAGTTTTTTCCAGCGCGAAAGATAAGGAGAAAGTCCTTCTTGCTCAAAAAGCTCAAGCGCAGCACGTAACTTATAAATCAGCTTTGCGGCCAGCATATTGCGGTCGAGCGTAATTCCGGCCTCTTGTAGTGTGATCCATCCCTGATTTATCACGTCCTCTTCTACGCGACGCATTGCCATGTTAATACCAGCGCCAATCACTATTTGTGCGGCATCGCCCGTTTTACCGGTTAACTCGACCAGAATACCCGCCAGTTTGCGGTCCAATAGGTAAAGGTCGTTAGGCCACTTCACACGAACTTTATCTGCGCCCAGTTCACGCAGCACTTCCGCCATCACAATTCCAATGACCAGACTCAAGCCTATTGCCGCCGCAGGCCCCTGCTCCAGACGCCAGTACATTGAAAGATATAGATTCGCACCAAACGGTGAGAACCATTTACGCCCGCGACGACCACGCCCCGCCTGTTGGTATTCTGCTACACAGGCATCACCTGAACGCAGCTCGCCAATTCGATCAAGTAAATACTGATTGGTTGAATCGATAACGGGCAATACCGCCACGTTTCCGCTATCCAGTTGGCTATGTATACGGTCAGCATCCAGTAACTGGATGGGTTCCGGTAAGCTATATCCTTTCCCGGGAACGGTAAATACATCTACTCCCCAGTCGCGTAATGTCTGGATATGTTTATTAATAGCCGCGCGGCTCATTCCCAGCCGTTCACCCAACTGCTCGCCTGAGTGAAACTCTCCGTCGGCAAGTAGTGAGATCAGCGTCAGGGGAACGGTAGTATCTTTCATGCAATGCTCTCCACAGCGTTCACCTCTCCGGACCGACCAATAAAGCGAACCTCAGGCTCCAGCCAGACATTAAATTTTTCACCCACTTTTTGCCGGACATGATGCGCCAGCGCCACCACATCTTTACTTGTCGCATCATTCGCATTAATCAATACCAGCGCCTGTTGGCGATGCACCGCAGCGCCGCCAATGGTGACGCCTTTCAACTGACATTGATCTATCAGCCAGCCTGCCGCCAGCTTCACTGAGCCGTCTGCCTGAGGGTAATGCGGCGCGTTGGGAAATCGTTCTAACAGTTCCATAGCGATATCGGCTGCGACAACGGGATTTTTAAAAAAGCTGCCCGCATTGCCATTCACTTTAGGGTCCGGCAATTTTGTGGTGCGCATATGGCATACAGCATCAAACACCTGTTGCGCGGTGACCGTTTTCGGGTCCAGACAAGTAAGATCGCCATAGGTCAACACCGGCTGCCATTGCTTTGACAAACGCAGACCCACCGCGACGATCGCAACGCGATCCTGATATTCATTTTTGAAGATACTGTCACGATAGCCGAAACGGCATTCCGCCGCGGACAAACGCAGACGTTTTCCCGTATCCAGTTCAACGCAGTCAACGTAGTCGCAGACACGCTGTAGTTCTACGCCATACGCGCCAATATTCTGTATAGGCGAGGAACCAACGCAGCCTGGGATGAGCGCCAGATTCTCCAGGCCGGGCATGTTGTTGTCCAGCGCGTAGCGAACCAGCTGATGCCAGTTTTCGCCTGCGCCGACGTGTAGGTGCCAGGCGTCCGCGGTTTCATTGACCTCAATGCCTTTCAGGCGGTTAAGGATCACGGTGCCGGCGTAATTTTCCAGAAACAGGACATTGCTTCCTTCACCCAGGATCATAACCGGCAGTCCCTCACGAGTTGCTTGCTGCCAGGCGCTCAGTAGTTGTTGTTCGTTTTCAGCGCATGCGATGTGCTTTGCACAATGATCAATGCCGAAGGTATTCCAGGGTTTTAGGGAGTGGGTCATGGCTGCTTTCCTGATACTCAATCGGCAATAGTTTACCGTATCTGTGTTGGGAAGGCTTGTGGTTATATTGAGGGTGGATCGGCGCGTCCCTGTAGGCTGGATAAGGCGGAGCCGCCATCCGGCAGAAACAGACAAAAACAAAAGGCCCTGTCTTCCGACAGGGCCCTTCGTTTTATTTGATGCCTGGCAGTTCCCTACTCTCGCATGGGGAGACCCCACACTACCATCGGCGCTACGGCGTTTCACTTCTGAGTTCGGCATGGGGTCAGGTGGGACCACCGCGCTAGTGCCGCCAGGCAAATTCTTTGTGCTCTGTACGCAATTCTTTATCGCATCAGCGGCGTTGCCTGCGCTCGTAAACTCAGTCACATACTTCTGTATGCTCCTTCCTTTCCTTCGCTTGCCGCCTTGCTGCTGCGCAAAGTATTGCGTACTCAACTCTGAATCACTGCTGAAAATCGTCTTCTCATCCGCCAAAACATCTTCGGCGTTGTAGGGTTAAGCCTCACGGTTCATTAGTACCGGTTAGCTCAACGCATCGCTGCGCTTACACACCCGGCCTATCAACGTCGTCGTCTTCAACGTTCCTTCAGGAGACTTTAAGTCTCAGGGAGAACTCATCTCGGGGCAAGTTTCGTGCTTAGATGCTTTCAGCACTTATCTCTTCCGCATTTAGCTACCGGGCAGTGCCATTGGCATGACAACCCGAACACCAGTGATGCGTCCACTCCGGTCCTCTCGTACTAGGAGCAGCCCCCCTCAGTTCTCCAGCGCCCACGGCAGATAGGGACCGAACTGTCTCACGACGTTCTAAACCCAGCTCGCGTACCACTTTAAATGGCGAACAGCCATACCCTTGGGACCTACTTCAGCCCCAGGATGTGATGAGCCGACATCGAGGTGCCAAACACCGCCGTCGATATGAACTCTTGGGCGGTATCAGCCTGTTATCCCCGGAGTACCTTTTATCCGTTGAGCGATGGCCCTTCCATTCAGAACCACCGGATCACTATGACCTGCTTTCGCACCTGCTCGCGCCGTCACGCTCGCAGTCAAGCTGGCTTATGCCATTGCACTAACCTCCTGATGTCCGACCAGGATTAGCCAACCTTCGTGCTCCTCCGTTACTCTTTAGGAGGAGACCGCCCCAGTCAAACTACCCACCAGACACTGTCCGCAACCCGGGTAACGGGTCCACGTTAGAACATCAAACATTAAAGGGTGGTATTTCAAGGTCGGCTCCATGCAGACTGGCGTCCACACTTCAAAGCCTCCCACCTATCCTACACATCAAGGCTCAATGTTCAGTGTCAAGCTATAGTAAAGGTTCACGGGGTCTTTCCGTCTTGCCGCGGGTACACTGCATCTTCACAGCGAGTTCAATTTCACTGAGTCTCGGGTGGAGACAGCCTGGCCATCATTACGCCATTCGTGCAGGTCGGAACTTACCCGACAAGGAATTTCGCTACCTTAGGACCGTTATAGTTACGGCCGCCGTTTACCGGGGCTTCGATCAGGAGCTTCGCTTGCGCTGACCCCATCAATTAACCTTCCGGCACCGGGCAGGCGTCACACCGTATACGTCCACTTTCGTGTTTGCACAGTGCTGTGTTTTTAATAAACAGTTGCAGCCAGCTGGTATCTTCGACTGACTTCAGCTCCGTGAGTAAATCACTTCACCTACGTGTCAGCGTGCCTTCTCCCGAAGTTACGGCACCATTTTGCCTAGTTCCTTCACCCGAGTTCTCTCAAGCGCCTTGGTATTCTCTACCTGACCACCTGTGTCGGTTTGGGGTACGATTTGATGTTACCTGATGCTTAGAGGCTTTTCCTGGAAGCAGGGCATTTGTTACTTCAGCACCGTAGTGCCTCGTCATCACGCCTCAGTGTTAAAGTGAACCGGATTTACCTGGAACACACACCTACACGCTTAAACCGGGACAACCGTCGCCCGGCCAACATAGCCTTCTCCGTCCCCCCTTCGCAGTAACACCAAGTACGGGAATATTAACCCGTTTCCCATCGACTACGCCTTTCGGCCTCGCCTTAGGGGTCGACTCACCCTGCCCCGATTAACGTTGGACAGGAACCCTTGGTCTTCCGGCGAGCGGGCTTTTCACCCGCTTTATCGTTACTTATGTCAGCATTCGCACTTCTGATACCTCCAGCAACCCTCACAGGCCACCTTCACAGGCTTACAGAACGCTCCCCTACCCAACAACGCATAAGCGTCGCTGCCGCAGCTTCGGTGCATGGTTTAGCCCCGTTACATCTTCCGCGCAGGCCGACTCGACCAGTGAGCTATTACGCTTTCTTTAAATGATGGCTGCTTCTAAGCCAACATCCTGGCTGTCTGGGCCTTCCCACATCGTTTCCCACTTAACCATGACTTTGGGACCTTAGCTGGCGGTCTGGGTTGTTTCCCTCTTCACGACGGACGTTAGCACCCGCCGTGTGTCTCCCGTGATAACATTCTCCGGTATTCGCAGTTTGCATCGGGTTGGTAAGCCGGGATGGCCCCCTAGCCGAAACAGTGCTCTACCCCCGGAGATGAATTCACGAGGCGCTACCTAAATAGCTTTCGGGGAGAACCAGCTATCTCCCGGTTTGATTGGCCTTTCACCCCCAGCCACAGGTCATCCGCTAATTTTTCAACATTAGTCGGTTCGGTCCTCCAGTTAGTGTTACCCAACCTTCAACCTGCCCATGGCTAGATCACCGGGTTTCGGGTCTATACCCTGCAACTTAACGCCCAATTAAGACTCGGTTTCCCTCCGGCTCCCCTATTCGGTTAACCTTGCTACAGAATATAAGTCGCTGACCCATTATACAAAAGGTACGCAGTCACACAGGTAAACCTGTGCTCCCACTGCTTGTACGTACACGGTTTCAGGTTCTTTTTCACTCCCCTCGCCGGGGTTCTTTTCGCCTTTCCCTCACGGTACTGGTTCACTATCGGTCAGTCAGGAGTATTTAGCCTTGGAGGATGGTCCCCCCATATTCAGACAGGATACCACGTGTCCCGCCCTACTCATCGAGCTCACAGCACATGCGCTTTTGTGTACGGGGCTGTCACCCTGTATCGCGCGCCTTTCCAGACGCTTCCACTAACACACATGCTGATTCAGGCTCTGGGCTCCTCCCCGTTCGCTCGCCGCTACTGGGGGAATCTCGGTTGATTTCTTTTCCTCGGGGTACTTAGATGTTTCAGTTCCCCCGGTTCGCCTCATTAACCTATGGATTCAGTTAATGATAGTGTGACGAATCACACTGGGTTTCCCCATTCGGGTATCGCCGGTTATAACGGTTCATATCACCTTACCGGCGCTTATCGCAGATTAGCACGCCCTTCATCGCCTCTGACTGCCAGGGCATCCACCGTGTACGCTTAGTCGCTTAACCTCACAACCCGAAGATGTTTCTTACGATTCATCATCGTGTTGCGAAAATTTGAGAGACTCACGAACAACTTTCGTTGTTCTGTGTTTCAATTTTCAGCTTGATCCAGATTTTTAAAGAGCAAAACTTCGCAGTGAACCCTTTCAGGTACACTCTGAAGTATTTTTTCGTAAACACTCACGATATGGTGGAGCTATGCGGGATCGAACCGCAGACCTCCTGCGTGCAAAGCAGGCGCTCTCCCAGCTGAGCTATAGCCCCATCGTGTAGTCAGAACCTCTTACCTTTGATTCGTTTCCGGGCGCGGCGTGGTGAAGCGAAGCATACTGAAGTATGCGAGCTTTGCCACAACAAAGCACGGGAGCGAATCTGGTAGGCCTGAGTGGACTTGAACCACCGACCTCACCCTTATCAGGGGTGCGCTCTAACCACCTGAGCTACAAGCCTGTAGAGGTTTTACTGCTCGTTTTTCATCAGACAATCTGTGTGAGCACTGCAAAGTACGCTTCTTTAAGGTAAGGAGGTGATCCAACCGCAGGTTCCCCTACGGTTACCTTGTTACGACTTCACCCCAGTCATGAATCACAAAGTGGTAAGCGCCCTCCCGAAGGTTAAGCTACCTACTTCTTTTGCAACCCACTCCCATGGTGTGACGGGCGGTGTGTACAAGGCCCGGGAACGTATTCACCGTGGCATTCTGATCCACGATTACTAGCGATTCCGACTTCATGGAGTCGAGTTGCAGACTCCAATCCGGACTACGACGCACTTTATGAGGTCCGCTTGCTCTCGCGAGGTCGCTTCTCTTTGTATGCGCCATTGTAGCACGTGTGTAGCCCTGGTCGTAAGGGCCATGATGACTTGACGTCATCCCCACCTTCCTCCAGTTTATCACTGGCAGTCTCCTTTGAGTTCCCGACCTAATCGCTGGCAACAAAGGATAAGGGTTGCGCTCGTTGCGGGACTTAACCCAACATTTCACAACACGAGCTGACGACAGCCATGCAGCACCTGTCTCACAGTTCCCGAAGGCACAAATCCATCTCTGGATTCTTCTGTGGATGTCAAGACCAGGTAAGGTTCTTCGCGTTGCATCGAATTAAACCACATGCTCCACCGCTTGTGCGGGCCCCCGTCAATTCATTTGAGTTTTAACCTTGCGGCCGTACTCCCCAGGCGGTCTACTTAACGCGTTAGCTCCGGAAGCCACGCCTCAAGGGCACAACCTCCAAGTAGACATCGTTTACGGCGTGGACTACCAGGGTATCTAATCCTGTTTGCTCCCCACGCTTTCGCACCTGAGCGTCAGTCTTTGTCCAGGGGGCCGCCTTCGCCACCGGTATTCCTCCAGATCTCTACGCATTTCACCGCTACACCTGGAATTCTACCCCCCTCTACAAGACTCAAGCCTGCCAGTTTCGAATGCAGTTCCCAGGTTGAGCCCGGGGATTTCACATCCGACTTGACAGACCGCCTGCGTGCGCTTTACGCCCAGTAATTCCGATTAACGCTTGCACCCTCCGTATTACCGCGGCTGCTGGCACGGAGTTAGCCGGTGCTTCTTCTGCGGGTAACGTCAATTGCTGTGGTTATTAACCACAACACCTTCCTCCCCGCTGAAAGTACTTTACAACCCGAAGGCCTTCTTCATACACGCGGCATGGCTGCATCAGGCTTGCGCCCATTGTGCAATATTCCCCACTGCTGCCTCCCGTAGGAGTCTGGACCGTGTCTCAGTTCCAGTGTGGCTGGTCATCCTCTCAGACCAGCTAGGGATCGTCGCCTTGGTGAGCCGTTACCTCACCAACAAGCTAATCCCATCTGGGCACATCTGATGGCAAGAGGCCCGAAGGTCCCCCTCTTTGGTCTTGCGACGTTATGCGGTATTAGCCACCGTTTCCAGTAGTTATCCCCCTCCATCAGGCAGTTTCCCAGACATTACTCACCCGTCCGCCACTCGTCAGCAAAGCAGCAAGCTGCTTCCTGTTACCGTTCGACTTGCATGTGTTAGGCCTGCCGCCAGCGTTCAATCTGAGCCATGATCAAACTCTTCAATTTAAAAGTTTGATGCTCAAAGAATTAAACTTCGTAATGAATTACGTGTTCACTCTTGAGACTTGGTATTCGTTTTTCGTCCGAGGACGTTAAGAATCCGTATCTTCGAGTGCCCACACAGATTGTCTGATAAATTGTTAAAGAGCAGTGCCGCTTCGCTTTTTCTCAGCGGCGCGGGTTGTGCATATTACGCTTTCCCGCTTCAGAGTCAAGCGTTTATTTTCGCTTTTCTCCGTGAGGTTCTGGTCTGAACCCCGCTGACCCGGCGGCCTGTGTGCCGTTGTTCCGTGTCAGTGGTGGCGCATTATAGGGAGTTATTTCTGCCTGACAAGAGGAAATTTAAAATAATTTCTCAAGTGCCTGGTATTTACCCAAAACGCCATTAAACCGGCAGTTTTTCGAGCGTTTCAAAGCCATAACGCTGTAAAACGGGTAATAATTGTTCAGCTCCTGGCGTCATTGCCATGCAATAAGCAATATTGGCATCGGTTGATTTCGCATCCGGCGCTTCATGTTCCAACAGCCAGGCTGTACGACGCGCTATCGCCGCGCCGGAATCCACTAACCGCGTCCCTTCGGGCAGGACTTGCAAAAGCTCGTCCCGTAATAGAGGGAAATGCGTACACCCCAGAACGACCGTGTCAGGCGGCTCCGGCATTCGTAGCCATGGGCGTAATATGCGGCGCAGCTCTTCCAGCGATACCGAGTCGCCATGTAGTTTAGCTTCCGCCAGTTCCACCAGTTCTGCCGACCCCAACATCGCTATCTGACATTCATTAGCGAAGCGCGCAATCAGCTCGTGAGTATAAGGACGTTTGACCGTGGCTCTCGTCGCCAGTAGCCCGACGACGCCATTGGCGGTCAGCCGCGCCGCTGGTTTAATCGCAGGCACAACGCCCACCACCGGGAAGGCAAACTTTTCACGTAATGCGGGAAGTGAGACCGTACTGGCGGTATTACAGGCAATCACCGCCAGTGAAAGGGGATAGCGCTGCTGTACCGCAGTCACAATCTCGACAACGCGCTCGACGATAAACGTTTCACTCTTTTCCCCGTAGGGGAAAGCCACGTTATCGAAAGCATATATATAGTGGAGATCCGGCAGGAGCCGCCGAATCTCATCATAGACCGACAATCCACCGACGCCGGAATCAAATACCAGCACGGTGGGACGTGGTTCAGAAGGTGTAGCTGCCAGACAAGGTGTATTCTCGTCCTGCAGTTTGGTAGCCATAAACTGTCTCGTAATCTTTGTCGAACAGGTTGGCTATTTTACCACGAACTGTCAGATGTGAGGTGACCGGATATGCAACCGTAAGATCCCATAAACTGACGCCGCCCATTTTTACTGTCCGGTATGGGTAAGCGGAGTAATCCGAATCATAGCGGGAACCAAGGTATTGATATGTCACCCCCCAGTCAAAATCGTAAACGTCCCAGTCAAGTTGATATTTTGCCATCTGTTTGGAACGCCGCGGTAATGGCGTATCGGTAACCGCATTACGCGCATCAACGTAATCGTAACTGACCGTATGCGTTAACGGTCCGGTATCGAAATTCGCCGTCGCCTCAATACCTTTAATGCGCGCCTTACCTTCGTTGTAATATTTTTGCAGATGATCGTCATAATCGATCATGTCATTAATATCGTTACGATAACCTGAAATACGCCAGCTGACGCCAGCGGTTAGCCCTTCAAATGCGCCTTCCCACTGTTTACTCTTTTCAGGATTCAGGTTCGGATTACCGTAATACCCATACAGCTGGCCCAAATTAGGCGCTTTGTAGGAGGCTCCGTAGGAGGCAATAAAGCGATAACCTTCTATAAACTCCCATCCCGCGCTGGTTTGCCATGTACCATGACGACCAAACTGGGAGTTGTCATCACTGCGCGCCGCCGCTTCCAGAGTGAAGTCACCCAACTGTTGTAATCCTGTCAGGTAAACCCCGGTATTACGCTGGTCATATCCCTCGGGCACATAGCCGGTACCTGGCGTGGTAGTCTGTTTCTGCCAGTCTACGCCCGCCCCAACATTACCGTGCCCCACGACCACACTGTTGGTCCATTGAACATTGTACTGTTTCATCTCATCCAGCGTGGCGGAGGTATCATACCGGCCATAGTGCGGATCATAGTTGTAATCTTTACTGTGGCTATAGCTTGAAACCAGCTGAGACTGAATACGTTCGCCATTAAAGCGCAGCCCGGCGTCCCAGCTTTGGCTATAAAGTTTGCGTGTATCAATCAGCGGCGAGCCCGGCGAGTAATAGGCGTCGTAATCGGTACGGTTATCGTAGCCATAACCACGCACGAATCCGCTCCAGCGATCAGAAAAGGTATGCTCTAACGCGCCATAAAGCGTTTTACTCAAAAAGCCGTCCCGGTCAGGCTGCGCCTGCATCCCGGTACCGCCTTTCGCTACCACGTCAAACCCTTTGGTGTATTCGTAATCGCCGATCAACGTCGCCCGCGTGTTTTCGCCAAGTTGCTGTTGCGTCGAGATGTCGTAATTCTGGTAGCTATTTCTTCCCCATCCAGCGGTTAATTCTGTGCCTGGGTTATCGCGCGTCGTAATGATATTCACTACGCCGCCGATAGCATCGGAACCATAAATAGCGGAGCGCGGACCGCGAATATATTCAATGCGCTGTACCAGCGACACCGGGAACTGGCTGAGATCGGCGGACCCGCTCACGCCTGCTAAATTCAGACGCACGCCGTCAATCAATACCAGTACATGGCTGGAGTTGGTGCCGCGAATGAAAATGGAGGAGTTTTGTCCGGCGCCGCCGCTCTGCGCAATATCGACGCCAGGCAAACGGCGCAGAACATCATTTACGGAGGTCGATTGCCAGCGTTCAATATCCTGACGCGTCACGATGGTAACGGGCGCCAGAACCGCGCTGCGCGGCTGCTGAAAACGGTTGGCGGTGACAACCAGGGTATCCGGGCTAGTGTCCTGCGCCCAAGCGGAAAAGGCCGTGACGGAGAACGCCGTCAGCAGCGTAGCTTTTTTAATCATTGTAAAGCATCCACAATATAAGAAGGATGCCGCAGGCTTCATCGATAGTACGCGATGATGAAAAACCAGATGCGACGTTAGCCGGCAGGTCTTCGGGCTTGGAGGGTTATCCGTTGACTGGATAGCAGAAATGATGACTTCCCGCCGGAGGCAGTGTCTGCTTACGCTCTCATCTCACCTTTCCTTACCGCTGCGCGTCAGCTCCAGATTTTCACTGGATTCCCTATTAACTCACAGGACCGGCCCACGGATGCTACCGTCTGTCACAACACCCTGTCCAGACCACGCATCACAAATCAGAAATCATCAATAGCTGGACATCCACTGAGCAATCCCTACAATCCCCGCGTACTTTTATTATTCAGGATGCGATATGACCCCCGAACATCTTCCGACAGAACAGTATGAGGCGCAGCTGGCCGAAAAAGTGGCGCGCTTGCAGAGTATGATGGCGCCGTTTTCTGGCCTGGTTCCGGAAGTATTTCGCTCGCCGGTCAGTCACTATCGTATGCGTGCGGAATTTCGCCTGTGGCATGACGGCGATGACCTGTACCACATTATGTTTGATCAGCAGACCAAAAGCCGGATTCGCGTTGACACCTTCCCGGCGGCCAGCCAACTGATTAATACCTTAATGAAGGCGATGATTGCCGGCGTGCGCGATAATCATGCACTGCGGCATAAGCTGTTCCAGATCGATTATCTCACGACCTTGAGCAACCAGGCGGTAGTGTCGTTGCTGTACCATAAGAAGCTGGACGAAGAGTGGCGTGAAGCCGCCACTGCGTTACGCGATGCTTTACGCGCGCAAGGTCTGAACGTACACCTGATTGGCCGGGCCACTAAAACTAAAATCGAATTGGATCAGGATTATATTGATGAGCGTCTGCCTGTGGCAGGTAAAGAGATGATCTACCGCCAGGTCGAAAACAGCTTTACGCAGCCAAACGCCGCCATGAATATTCAGATGTTAGAGTGGGCGCTGGAGGTGACGAAAGACTCAAAAGGCGATCTGCTTGAGTTGTATTGCGGCAACGGCAATTTTTCTTTAGCGCTGGCGCGCAATTTTAACCGCGTGCTGGCAACCGAAATCGCCAAACCGTCCGTCGCTGCCGCACAGTACAATATTGCCGCTAATCATATTGATAATGTGCAAATTATTCGCATGGCGGCGGAAGAGTTTACCCAGGCGATGAATGGCGTTCGTGAGTTTAACCGCCTGCAGGGGATCGACCTGAAGCGCTATCAGTGCGAAACCATTTTTGTCGATCCGCCGCGCAGCGGTCTGGACAGCGAAACGGAAAAAATGGTGCAGGCTTATCCACGTATTCTGTACATTTCCTGCAATCCGGAAACGTTGTGCAAAAACCTGGAAACGTTAAGCCAGACGCACACGGTGTCTCGCCTGGCGCTATTCGATCAGTTCCCGTATACGCATCATATGGAATGCGGGGTATTACTCACCGCAAGGTAAAATGTACGTCGGATGGCCGGTTATACCGCCATCCGGCATTCGCACACTATTCCGCGGTGTCCTGCTTGCGGTTACGCAGTTTAAAGCCAATCCAGAATACCAGAATCACCGACAGCACCGCCGGGAAGAAATTAGAGCCAATATCCGGATATTCTGCACGCACGACGGTGCTATACAGTAAAACGCCAAGAATGAAACAAGCGGCGGCCAACCCCGGCAAACCTACCGGCATAGTACGATTTTGGTAGCGCTGATGCAGGCAATATACCGTCAGCACCAGCGAGATAACCGGGAATACGGAGAACGGCACAATAGCGCTAAACAGCGCCGCGAATGTGCCGTTAATCGATAAGCCAGCGATGAGCGCCAGCAACAGCGTACCTTTATCTTGACCTGACTGTTTCATTACTCGTCCTTCACGTTATTCGGAATGATGTGCTATTTTCTCTTGCTCACGGCGATACCAGTAATACGCCCCTTTCGCAATCATGCGCAGTTGCAATACCAGCCGCTCTTCTAATTGCCGACGCTGTTCAGCACCGATGTCCAACGCCTCTGCGCCCGCGCTAAAGACAATAGTCACCATCGCTTCGGCCTGGGCTTCAGTAAACGCGCGCGGCATATGGTTTTCGAGTTCCAGATAGTCGGCAAGTTCCGCAATAAAATGCTGAATCTCCCGCGCGACGGCGGCACGAAACGCCGCTGAAGTGCCGGAACGCTCGCGCAACAACAGACGGAAGGCGTTGGGGTTGTTGCCGATAAACTCCATAAATGTGGAGACCGACGTGCGAATGACGCTGCCGCCTTTCGCGATGCGCTGTCGCGCCTGACGCATCAACTGACGCAGCATCAGACCGCTTTCATCCACCATCGTCAGACCGAGTTCATCGACATCGCGAAAATGACGGTAAAACGACGTTGGCGCAATGCCCGCTTCACGCGCCACCTCACGCAAACTCAGGCTGGCAAAACTCCGCTCAGCGCTCAGTTGGCTGAATGCGGCTTCCACCAGCGAACGCCGGGTTTTTTCTTTTTGTTGCGCTCTAACACCCATCACAATGTCTGAATCCTTCCATATGCCTTATTCGGCACTATACCAGAGAATAAAAGTAACGGGTTCACACTGGATTGTGAATGATTGTTTACAGACAGTTTGTGCTCCGGCTTCGCAAAAAAGCACAACGATAATTGGGTTAAAGCTGGGCAAATGTTATCATCGTGTTTATTTTATGTATAAAAACAGGTGAGTAATACCATGCCACATTCCTGGGATTATGATGCAGTCGTCATAGGGTCAGGCCCCGGCGGTGAAGGCGCTGCAATGGGTCTGGTTAAGCAAGGAGCACGCGTCGCGGTGATTGAGCGTTATCATAACGTTGGCGGCGGATGTACCCACTGGGGCACCATCCCATCCAAAGCCCTTCGCCACGCCGTCAGCCGCATTATTGAATTTAATCAAAACCCGCTCTATAGCGACCACTCCCGTCTCCTTCGTTCTTCTTTCGCCGACATCCTTAATCATGCCGATAACGTGATTAATCAACAAACGCGTATGCGTCAGGGGTTTTATGAGCGTAACCACTGTGAAATATTGCAGGGCAACGCCCATTTTATTGACGAACATACCCTGGCGCTGGAATGCCATGACGGCACGGTTGAAACCCTGACGGCAGAAAAATTTGTTATTGCCTGTGGTTCGCGTCCTTACCATCCCAATGATGTGGATTTCTCGCATCCGCGCATTTATGACAGCGACTCAATCCTGAGTCTCCACCATGAACCGCGCCACGTTATTATTTACGGCGCCGGCGTTATCGGCTGCGAATATGCGTCCATCTTCCGCGGTATGGATGTGAAAGTGGATCTGATCAACACCCGCGATCGCCTGCTGGCCTTTCTCGATCAGGAGATGTCCGACTCTCTCTCTTACCATTTCTGGAATAGCGGCGTGGTTATTCGCCACAATGAAGAGTATGAGAAAATCGAAGGCTGCGATGATGGCGTCATCATGCACCTGAAATCCGGCAAAAAACTGAAGGCTGACTGCCTGCTCTATGCTAATGGCCGTACCGGTAACACCGATTCGCTGGCGCTGGAGAATATTGGTTTGGAAACAGACAGCCGTGGACAGCTCAAAGTCAACAGTATGTACCAGACCGCCCTGCCGCACGTCTATGCGGTGGGCGACGTGATTGGCTATCCCAGTCTGGCCTCCGCCGCCTACGATCAGGGGCGTATTGCAGCGCAGGCGCTGGTGAAAGGCGAAGCGAGCGCGCATCTCATCGAAGATATCCCCACCGGGATTTATACCATTCCGGAAATCAGTTCTGTCGGCAAAACCGAGCAGCAGTTAACGGCAATGAAAGTGCCTTACGAAGTGGGCCGCGCGCAATTTAAGCATCTGGCGCGAGCGCAAATCGTCGGCATGAACGTCGGCACGCTAAAAATTCTCTTCCACCGCGAAACCAAAGAAATTCTGGGGATTCACTGCTTTGGCGAACGCGCCGCCGAAATTATTCATATCGGCCAGGCGATCATGGAGCAGAAAGGTGGCGGTAACACCATCGAATACTTCGTTAACACCACCTTTAACTACCCAACCATGGCGGAAGCTTATCGGGTTGCGGCGTTGAACGGCTTAAACCGCCTGTTTTAACGCCTTGTCGAAATGGCCATCCATTGCGCCACGGATGGCCTCTGCCAGTTGCTCATAACGGCTACGCAGCGGCGATCCCGGGCGATAAACCAGCCCCACGGTACGACGCGGCTCCGGCTTAATGCATGGCAGATAAACCACGCCGTCGCGCTTACGCTCCTGCGGTACGGCCAGCGCGGGGAGTAGTGTAATACCACTGCCCGCCGCCACCATGTTGCGCAGCGTTTCCAGACTGGTCGCCCGGAAATGGGTATCTTCATCCGCTCCCGCTTCAAAACAGAACCCCATCGCCTGATCGCGCAGACAGTGGCCATCTTCCAGCATCAGCAATTTCTCGCCCGCCAGATCGGACATCGGCACGCGATCGCGATTCGCCCACGGATGATCCTCATAAATAGCCAGCATCATGGGCTCATCAAACAGCGGCACTTCGATAAACGCCTCGCTCTCTTTCACCAGCGCCAGAATAGCGCAGTCAAGCTTGCCGCTATCGAGTTGCGCTAACAGCTGATGCGTTTGCGCCTCATGCAGATACATTTCCAGCTTCGGGAAAGTCTGGTGCAACATTGGAATGATAAGCGGCAGCAAATAGGGACCAATTGTTGGGATTAAACCAATATGCAGCGGGCCGGACATCGTCTCGCCTTGTTGGCTTGCCATCTCCTTGAGCACCTTGACCTCACGCAGTACGGTACGCGCCTGATCCACCAGCAGTAAGCCCGCCTGGGTAAACAGCACTTTACGGCTCGTACGCTCCAGCAGCATAACGCCCAGCTCATCTTCCAGCTTACGTATTTGCCCACTAAGGGTTGGCTGGCTGACGTGACAGGAGTCCGCCGCTCGCCGGAAATGGCGATGTTCGGCTAACGCCACCAGATATTCAAGATCACGAATATTCATTATTCATCCTCCGTCGCCACGATAGTTCATGGCGATAGGTAGCATAGCAACGAACGATTATCCCTATCAACCTTTCTGATTAATAATACATCACAGAACGGAGCGGTTTCTCGTTTAACCCTTGAAGACACCGCCCGTTCAGAGGGTATCTCTCGAACCCGAAATAACTAAAGCCAACGTGAACTTTTGCGGACCTCTGGTCCGCTTTTTTTTGCGTAAAAAAGCCCGGCGTCGCTGATGCTCGGCCGGGCAGTATTACCTGATAGCGTTACGCTTATAAGGCCTACAACGCGAGGCGCGCCCTGGCATCGTCGATGGCCTGCGCCACCTGCTGCGGAGAAACGCCGCCTTTTGCCGCCCGTTTATCCAGACACGACTGCAAAGACAACATCGGATACACATCGTCGCCAATCACGTGGCTGAATTTCTGTAAATCGGCCAGCGGCAACGCTTCCAGCGGCTTACCCTGGCGAATGGCTTCTACCACCGCTTCGCCGACAATATGGTGCGCTTCGCGGAACGGCACGCCTTTCGCGACCAGGTAATCCGCCAGCTCCGTGGCGTTGGCATACCCCTGTTGCGCCGCGTCCTGACAACGTGGGCGTTTCACCTGAATACCGTCCAGCACCAACGCCGCCATATGCAGGCAGTCAAGCCAGGTATCGAGCGCATCGAACAGCCCTTCTTTGTCTTCCTGCATATCTTTGTTATACGCCAGCGGCAGACCTTTTAAAGTCATCATCATGCCGGTTAGCGCCCCTTGTACGCGACCGCACTTACCGCGAATCAGCTCCAGCGCGTCCGGGTTTTTCTTCTGCGGCATTAACGATGAACCGGAAGTCACGCGGTCAGAAAGCTCTACAAAACCCGCTTCACCAGAATTAAAGAAAATCAGATCTTCCGCGAAGCGTGACAGATGCACCATGCCGATAGCCGCATCAGAAAGCAGTTCCAGTACGTGGTCACGATCGGACACGCTGTCCAGGCTGTTGCGGGTCGCAGACGCAAAGCCCAGCCAGCCTGCCAATTGTTCACGGTCAATTTCATAGGCCGTTCCCGCCAACGCGCCGCAACCTAGCGGACTCACGTCCAGACGTTTAAGCGTGTCCTGCAGGCGGCTTTCATCGCGCGCCAGCATTTCGACATACGCGAGACACCAGTGGGCGAAAGTCACTGGCTGCGCGCGTTGCAGATGGGTATATCCCGGCATTACCGCGTCCTGGTTCGCCTGCGCGGTTTCCACCAGCGCGCTCTGTAGCTGGCGGTTAGCGGTAAGCAGTTCCCTCACCGTCTCTTTGCACCACAGTTTCAGGTCCGTCGCCACCTGATCGTTACGGCTGCGCCCGGTGTGCAGCTTTTTACCCAACTGACCCACTTTGTCGATGAGCTTACCTTCCACCCAGCTATGGATATCTTCCGCATCGCTTTGCAGGATTTGCTGCGGATTCACGCGAACCTCTTCCAGCAGCACGTTCAGCGCTTCTTCCAACTGTCGTTGCTCATCGGCAGTCAGTACGCCTACCGTGACCAATGCTTTGGACCAGGCCACAGAACCGACAATATCCTGCTCCGCCAGACGGTAATCGAAGCGCAACGAATCATTGAATTGTTTAAACCGCTGGTCTGCCGCCTGTGTAAAACGCCCACCCCAAAGTGCCATAATAGACTTCCTTAAATTCTTCGAATTTCACTGCCGGATGGCGCTACGCTTATCCGGCCTATAATTTCTGTTCACGCAGGCCCGATAAGGCGCAGCCGCCATCGGGCGAACAAATAGTTAAGCCAGAATACGCGTGCCAATCGGCGTACCGTTAAACAGCGCCGGCAGTTGCTCCGCATGACGCCAGGAAGCGATATCCACCGGGCGACCCAGCGCCCGCGCAGCATCGAGAGCCGCATTCACTTTCACAATCATCCCGTCGGTAATAATGCCCTGGTCGATAAGCTGCTCGGCTTTGGACGCCGTCATTTCGGCGATACGCTGGCCTTTGCCGTCCAGAATACCGCTCACGTCAGAAAGCAGGATCAGATCGGCCCCCAGCGTCGCCGCCAGCGCGGTTGCCGCCTGATCGGCGTTGACGTTCATCAGTTGGCCGTCGTCTGTTACGCCAATGGAGCTGACCACCGGCAGAAAGCCGTTTTCCAGCAGCATGTTAATCAGCTTCGGCGACCCCGGTTGCGCCAGCCCGACGTGGCCTAACGCTTCATCGAGTTGGGTCACGTTTACGCTGTCGCCATCGCCCAGAAACAGACCAACAGAGGCGATATGGTGTTTCTTCGCCCAGGCCAGCAGAGTTTTGTTAGCGGTTCCCGCCAGCGCGCCGGTAATGATGCCAATCTGATCGGCAGGCGTCACGCGCAGGCCGTCTTTCTTTTTCACTGGCAAATTAAGCCCTTTCATCAGCTCATCCACCACGCAACCGCCGCCGTGAACAATCACCAGCGGACGCTGATGGGACTCACGATAGTTGACCAGCGCGGTAAAAAGACGTTCCAGAGCCTCTTCGCTATCCAGTAATACGCCACCCAGCTTGATAATTAATGGATTCATCATTTCACCCTTAAATAAGAGACTGCGTTTCAGCGAAGCCAAAACGAATATTAGCGCACTGCACCGCCTGCGCCGCTGCGCCTTTCAACAAGTTGTCTTCGGTTGCCACCACAATTAGATGTTCGCCCTGGACGGCAAAACCAATATCGCAGAACGGCAGCCCGACGACGTTCTTTAACGCCGGAACGCCTTTGTCATACAGGCGCACCAGCGGTTTGTCGCCATAGGCTTTTTGCAACACGTCGGCGACCTGCGCATGGGTTACTCCCGCTTTCAGGCGGCAGGTAATGGTTTCCAGAATCCCGCGCGGGAAATTCCCCAGATGCGGGGTGAAGATGACCTCCGCGCCCAGATGGGCAGCGATTTCCGGCTGATGACGATGCGTAAACACGCCATACGGTTGCAAACTCACTTCACAGAAACTGTTCGATATTGCCGCCTTGCGCCCCGCGCCGCTCACCCCGCTGGTGGCATTAATTACCGGCCACTGCGTCAGATCGAGAAGCCCGCCGTCAATCAGCGGTTTTAGCGACAACTGCGCTGCGGTTGGATAGCAACCAGGAACCGCAATCAGATTCGCCGTGTTCAGTTTATCGGCATTCCACTCCGCCAGACCGTACACCGCCTGCTCCAGCAGCTCAGGATATTGATGAGTAAATCCGTAGTACTTTTCATAGAAGGCGCGATCGTTTACCCGAAACGCGCCGGAAAGATCGAATACGACGCATCCGGCCTGTAAAAATTGCGGCGCCAGATCGTGGCTCACTTCATGCGCTGTCGCCAGGAACACCACATCAACATCTGCACTAAAATCACGTACATCCGACATCGGTTGCAATGGCAGGTCGACAATCCCTTTTAACTGCGGATGTAAATCAGAAATTAACTTTCCTGCATCATTGCTTTGCGCTGAGACGGTCAAAGCGGTTATGGTCATATGTGGGTGGCGATTTACGTAGCTTACAAGCTCTGCGCCCGCATAACCGCTAGCGCCTACAATCAGCGTATTCAACATCGGGTTCCTTTATGCTCAACGTTAATGTATTTTTATTCATAATTAATGCATGAATATTGATACTATCATGACCTGAGGTGTGTCAACAATGAAAAACGTTTTACCGCCATTTATCGAGATTTACCGCGCTTTGATTGCCACACCGTCGATAAGCGCAACCGAAGAATCCCTGGATCAAAGTAATGCGTCTTTAATCACTTTGCTTGCAGGCTGGTTCAGCGATCTTGGTTTCAACGTAGAGGTTCAACCGGTTCCAGGAACGCGAAACAAATTTAATATGCTCGCCAGCACCGGACATGGCGCGGGCGGTTTGCTGCTGACCGGCCATACCGACACGGTTCCCTTTGATGACGGACGCTGGACGCGCGACCCGTTCACGCTGACCGAGCATGACAATAAGCTCTATGGCCTGGGCACTGCGGATATGAAAGGCTTCTTCGCTTTTATTCTGGACGCGCTACGTGACGTTGACGTCACAAAGTTGAAAAAGCCGCTCTACATTCTGGCGACCGCCGATGAAGAGACCAGCATGGCGGGGGCGCGTTATTTTTCCGAAACCACGGCATTACGTCCGGACTGCGCGATCATTGGCGAACCGACGTCGTTGCAACCGATACGCGCGCACAAAGGGCATATCTCTAATGTCGTTCGCGTCCTGGGGCAGTCCGGTCATTCCAGCGACCCGGCGCGTGGGGTTAACGCCATTGAACTGATGCACGATGCGATTGGCCATATCATGCAACTGCGTGACTCGCTGAAAGCGCGGTATCACTACGAGGCGTTTACCGTTCCGTATCCAACGCTGAATCTGGGCCATATCCACGGCGGCGATGCCTCAAACCGTATCTGCGCCTGCTGCGAATTGCATATGGATATTCGTCCACTGCCGGGCATGACGTTAAACGACCTTAATGGACTGCTTAACGACGCGCTGGCCCCGGTAAGCGAACGCTGGCCGGGCCGCCTGACGGTGGCGGAATTACATCCGCCGATTCCAGGTTACGAGTGTCCACCGGACCACCAACTGGTTGAAGTAGTAGAAAAACTGTTGGGAACAAAAACCGACGTGGTGAACTACTGTACTGAAGCGCCGTTTATGCAGACATTATGCCCAACGCTGGTGCTTGGTCCGGGCTCAATTAATCAGGCGCATCAGCCGGATGAATATCTCGAAACGCGTTTTATTAAGCCAACCCGGGAATTGATTACCCAGGTAGTACACCATTTTTGCTGGCATTAATGCATATTGCCCGGTGACGTGATGTTTACCGGGCCTACCCCGTCTTGTAGGCCGGATAAGCGCAGCGCCATCCGGCGTCTCTACGCCACATGTTCATAAGCATTTCTTATTTGGCACGATGCGAATTAACTTTAATAAATTACCGCCATTTTTTCGTTTGCTGAACCGATTTCGCAGTAATTGACGCCACGGGTTTTACGTGGCTTTATAAAAGACGGCTAAAAAGCAAAGTCCGAAAAATTTTACGTCACAGCAAGGCGGCAAACGAGCCCATTCCGCAGAACTGGCATACGGGCGAACGCAGCCACTGCCGCTGTGGCATGAAAGAGACAGGGCAATTACATTAAAGATGGGGTGTCTGGGGTCATATGAACGAACAATATTCCGCGTTGCGTAGTAATGTCAGTATGCTCGGCAAGGTGCTGGGAGAAACCATCAAGGATGCGCTGGGAGAACACATTCTTGATCGCGTAGAAACAATCCGTAAGCTATCCAAATCTTCACGCGCCGGCAATGAAGCTAATCGCCAGGAGCTGCTCACCACGCTACAAAATTTGTCTAATGACGAGCTGCTGCCAGTTGCGCGCGCGTTTAGTCAGTTCCTGAACCTGGCCAATACTGCCGAGCAATACCACAGCATTTCGCCAAAAGGCGAAGCCGCCAGCAACCCGGAAGTGATTGCCCGCACTCTGCGCAAACTGAAAAACCAACCGGACCTCAACGACGCAACCATCAAAAAAGCGGTAGAGTCGCTGTCGCTGGAGTTGGTGCTAACCGCCCATCCGACAGAAATTACCCGCCGTACGCTTATTCACAAGATGGGTGAAATCAATAACTGTCTGAAACAGCTTGATAATACCGATATCGCCGACTACGAACGTCACCAGGTGATGCGTCGCCTGCGCCAGTTGATTGCCCAATCCTGGCATACGGATGAGATCCGCAAGCAGCGCCCAAGCCCGGTGGATGAAGCCAAATGGGGCTTCGCCGTGGTTGAGAACAGCCTGTGGCAGGGCGTACCTAACTATCTGCGTGAACTGAACGAACAGCTGGAAGAAAATCTCGGCTACAAATTGCCGGTGGATTTTGTGCCGGTACGTTTTACCTCCTGGATGGGCGGCGACCGTGACGGCAACCCGAACGTGACGGCGGATATCACCCGCCACGTGCTCTTGTTAAGCCGCTGGAAAGCCACCGATCTGTTCCTGAAAGACATTCATGTTCTGGTATCAGAACTGTCGATGGTCGACGCCACGCCGGAGCTGCTGGCGTTAGTGGGCGAAGAAGGCGCGTCTGAGCCGTATCGCTACCTGATGAAAAAATTGCGCGCCCGTCTGATGGCGACCCAGTCCTGGCTGGAAGCGCGTCTGAAAGGCGAGAAGCTGCCCAAACCGGCTGGCCTGCTGACGCAAAACGAGCAGCTCTGGGAACCTCTGTACGCCTGCTACCAGTCGTTACAGGCCTGCGGCATGGGCATTATCGCCAACGGCGAGTTACTCGACACGCTCCGCCGCGTGAAGTGTTTCGGCGTACCGCTGGTGCGTATTGATATCCGTCAGGAGAGCACCCGCCATACCGAAGCGCTGGGCGAAATTACCCGCTACCTCGGTATTGGCGACTACGAAAGCTGGTCGGAAGCCGACAAGCAGGCCTTCCTGATCCGCGAGCTGAACTCCAAACGTCCGCTGCTGCCGCGTAACTGGGAGCCGAGCAACGATACCCGCGAAGTGCTTGAAACCTGCAAGGTTATTGCCGAAGCGCCAAAAGGATCGATCGCCGCCTACGTAATTTCAATGGCGAAAACGCCGTCTGATGTGCTGGCTGTGCATCTGCTGCTGAAAGAGGCAGGTATCGGCTTTGCCATGCCGGTCGCGCCGCTGTTTGAAACCCTCGACGACCTGAACAATGCCGACGACGTGATGACCCAGTTGTTGAATATCGACTGGTATCGCGGACTGATTCAGGGTAAGCAGATGGTCATGATCGGCTACTCCGACTCGGCGAAAGACGCCGGCGTCATGGCCGCGTCATGGGCGCAGTATCAGGCGCAGGACGCCCTGATCAAAACCTGTGAAAAAGCCGGCATCGAGCTTACCCTCTTCCACGGCCGCGGCGGTTCTATTGGCCGTGGCGGCGCGCCAGCCCACGCGGCGCTGCTTTCGCAACCGCCAGGCAGTCTGAAAGGCGGTCTGCGCGTGACCGAGCAGGGCGAGATGATCCGCTTCAAATACGGCCTGCCGGAAGTCACCGTCAGCAGCCTCTCGCTCTACACCAGCGCAATTCTGGAAGCAAACCTGCTGCCGCCGCCGGAACCGAAAGACAGCTGGCGTCATATTATGGATGAGCTTTCCGTCATCTCCTGTGAAACCTACCGCGGCTACGTGCGCGAAAATAAAGACTTTGTACCGTACTTCCGCTCCGCGACGCCGGAGCAAGAGTTGGGCAAATTGCCGCTCGGCTCACGTCCGGCGAAACGTCGTCCAACTGGCGGCGTCGAATCGCTGCGCGCGATTCCGTGGATCTTCGCCTGGACGCAAAACCGCCTGATGCTGCCAGCCTGGCTGGGCGCGGGTACTGCGCTGCAAAAAGTGGTGGAAGACGGTAAACAAAGCGAACTGGAAGCCATGTGCCGCGACTGGCCGTTCTTCTCCACGCGTCTTGGGATGCTGGAAATGGTGTTCTCGAAAGCCGACCTGTGGCTGGCCGACTATTACGATCAGCGTCTGGTGGCGAAAACGCTATGGCCGCTGGGCAAAGAGCTACGAGACCTGCTGGAAGAAGACATTAAAGTGGTGCTGGCGATTGCCAACGATTCGCACCTGATGGCCGACTTACCGTGGATTGCGGAGTCCATTCAGTTAAGAAACGTTTATACCGATCCATTAAACGTGTTGCAGGCCGAGTTGCTGTATCGTTCCCGTCTGACTGAAGAGCAGGGCAAATCGCCCGATCCTCGCGTCGAACAGGCGTTGATGGTCACGATTGCGGGCGTCGCCGCCGGTATGCGCAACACCGGCTAACGCAAAAAGAGAGCCGCTCTCACGCAGTTATGTGGGGGCGGCATGAAATACTGCTGTCATCCTCGTCATTTTTTCAATATATTCCTGTCTGCATTTTATGCATTTGTAAATCTTTCTTAGCAAAACGTGCGGCATAAAGCAGGTTTGCTTCAGATTCTTTTAAGGTTCAGGCGTTACGTTTGGCGCTACGATTAAAGACAGGCTCTCATTATGCAATCCACATTACTCCAGACTAAACCCGCGTTTAGCTGGAAAGCCCTGGGCTGGGCACTGCTCTACTTTTGGTTCTTTTCCACCCTCCTGCAGGCCATTATTTATCTCACCGGATACAGCGGGACAAACGGTCTGCGGGATTCGCTACTGTACAGCTCACTGTGGCTGATCCCGGTCTTTCTGTTTCCAGGCCGCATCCGGGTTATTGCGGCCGTTATTGGCGTCGTACTCTGGGCCGCCTCGCTGGCGGCGCTGAGCTATTACGTAATCTACGGGCAGGAGTTCTCGCAAAGCGTGCTGTTTGTGATGTTTGAAACCAACGCCAATGAAGCCAGCGAATATTTAAGCCAATATTTCAGTCTGAAAATTGTTCTTGTCGCGCTGGCTTATACGGTGGCGGCGATTTTGCTGTGGACACGTCTGCGCCCGGTTTATATTCCATCGCCCTGGCGTTATCTGGTGTCGTTTGCCCTGCTGTACGGGCTGATCCTCCATCCCATCGCGATGAATACCTTTATCAAGCATAAGTCGATGGAGAAAACGCTGGATAGCCTGGCGTCACGAATGGAACCCGCCGCGCCGTGGCAATTTATTACTGGCTACTATCAGTACCGTTTACAGCTCGCCTCGCTGAATAAACTGCTGAATGAAAACGATGCCCTGCCGCCGCTGGCTAACTTCCAGGACCACTCCGGCGATGCGCCGCGCACACTGGTACTGGTGATTGGCGAATCGACCCAGCGTGGCCGTATGAGTCTGTACGGTTATCCGCGCGAAACCACGCCGGAACTGGACGCGCTGCATAAAACCGACCCCGGGCTGACCGTGTTTAATAATGTGGTAACTTCGCGACCGTACACCATTGAGATCCTGCAACAGGCGCTAACGTTCGCGGACGAAAAGAACCCGGACTGGTATCTGACGAAGCCATCGCTGATGAATATGATGAAACAGGCCGGGTATAAAACCTTCTGGATCACTAACCAGCAGACGATGACGGCGCGTAATACCATGCTGACCGTGTTCTCTAAGCAGACTGATAAGCAGTTCTATATGAACCAGCAGCGCACTCAAAGCGCACGCGAATATGACAGCAACGTGCTGGAGCCGTTTAAAGCGGTGTTAGCCGACCCGGCGCCGAAAAAATTCATTATTGTGCATCTGCTGGGAACGCACATTAAATACAAGTTCCGCTATCCAGAAAACCAGGGCAAGTTTGATGGCAAAACCGACCATGTTCCGCCGGGATTAAGCAGCGACGAACTGGAATCGTATAACGATTACGACAACGCGAACCTGTATAATGACTATGTTGTCGCCAGCCTGATTAAGGACTATAAAGCGACCGATCCGAACGGTTTCCTGCTCTACTTCTCCGATCACGGTGAAGAAGTGTATGACACGCCGCCGCATAAGACGCAGGGACGAAACGAAGATTCGCCAACCCGTCATATGTATACGGTGCCGTTCCTGCTGTGGACCTCAGAGAAATGGCAGGCAGCGCATCCGCGCGACTTCTCACAGGATGTCGATCGTAAGTACAGCAGTTCCGAGCTTATCCATACCTGGTCTGACTTAGCGGGCCTGACCTATGATGGCTACGACCCGACGCGCTCCATCACCAACCCGCAGTTCAAAGAGACCACGCGCTGGATTGGCAACCCGTATAAGAAAAACGCGCTGATTGATTATGATACGTTGCCGTATGGCGATCAGGTCGGTAATCAATAGCCTGTATGTTGCCCGATAACGCTAACGCTTATCGGGCCTGGCGTGCTTCTCTCCCGTAGTCCGGATAAGGCGCAAAGCGCCGCTATCCGGCAATAATCGCTTGAGGACATCGGTTTTCGACGTTACTGTTTCCTCTGTTTGCGATCGGCAGGGGATTATCATGTATCACGACGTCAGCCACCTTCTCTCCCGTCTCATCAACGGCCCGCTGCCGCTGCGCCAGATTTATTTTGCCAGCGCCAGCGGCCCAGCGCCGGAACTGGCGTACCAGGTGGATTTTCCGCGGCTGGAGATTGTGCTGGAGGGCGAGCTTACTGACATGAGCATTACCGCCCCGCTCATTCCTTGCGATGTTCTCTACGTTCCGGCTGGCGGCTGGAACATCCCGCAATGGCAAACGCCCGTCACCACCCTGAGCATTCTGTTTGGCAAACAGCAGTTAGGTTTCAGCGTAGTCCACTGGGATGGTCAGCAGCATCAAAACCTCACGAAACAGCACGTTGCGCGCCGCGGCCCGCGTATCGGCTCGTTCCTGTTACAAACGCTTAATGAGATGCAGATGCAGCCGCAAGAGCAGCAAACGGCCAGATTGATTGTCGCCAGCCTGCTAAGCCATTGCCGCGATCTGCTCGGCAGCCAAATCCAGACCGCCTCCCGCAGCCGCGCGCTTTTTGAAGCCATTCGGGAGTATATTGATGAACGCTACGCCGCGCCGTTGACGCGCGAATCGGTAGCACAAGCGTTTTATATCTCGCCAAATTACCTCTCGCACCTGTTCCAGAAAACGGGGGCCATCGGCTTTAACGAATACCTGAACCATACGCGACTGGAACACGCCAAAACGTTGCTGAAGGGCTATGACCTGAAAGTGAAAGAGGTGGCGCACCGTTGCGGCTTTGTCGACAGTAACTATTTCTGCCGCCTGTTTCGCAAAAATACGGAACGCTCGCCGTCGGAGTATCGCCGCCAGTATCACAGCCAGCTAACGGAAAAGCAGATTACTCCAGGATAAGGTGGGTATGTTGCGGCGCGGAAAGGAGTTTACGCACAGCGCTCATTACCCGCTGTGGCTCCCGCAAAAAAGCGCTGATCCCCGACTGGACATAGCGACTCCGGGTAAATCGCTCCACGCCCGCCAGCTCGATATCGGTAATGAGCAACACGACATCGGCACGGCGGATATCCTCTTCCGTTAAGCGGTTCTCTGTACCGAGTGCCCCCTGGGTTTCAATCTTGATGCTCCACTTCTCCTGCTGGCAAAGTTTTTCCAGCCGTTCAGCAGCCATATAGGTATGCGCTACACCGCTCACGCAGGCGGTCACTGCCACCAGATGCCGTACAGGTACTGCCATATTAACCTCCTGTGGTGACCTGAAATCCTGCTTGCTCCGCCATCTCCCGAAACAGAGCGATCTCTTGCACCGACGGCGCGGGAATATCTTTCATCATCCATGATTTTCCAAGCAGCCGGTATTTCGGCTCGCCGTACTGATGAAACGGTAGCAGGTGAACCTGCTTTATTCCTAATGATCTCAACAATGTTAACGCGCACTGCAGATTCTCTGCGTTAAGCGTAAAGCCAGGAATCAACGGCAAACGAGGGATCACCGTGATTCCCTCGCTAACCAGTAACCGTAAATTCTCCAGTACGCGCGGCAGATTCATGTTGATCACCTCGCGCGCCCGCTCCGCATCCATAATTTTCAGATCAAACAATACCTCATCACACGCCCTTGCCAACGGCAGTAGACGGCTGGCCGACGTATCGCCAGCCGTTTCAATAGCACAAGGAACGCCCCAACGCCGCAATCGCTGTAAGAAGCGCGTGGCGAACGGCGCCTGCATCAGCACTTCGCCGCCAGAAAGCGTCACCCCGCCGCCGGAAGTACGAAAGAAGATGTCGTCTTTCAGCACTTCGCGTTCCAGTTCATCCAGCGTAATATCACGCCCAATACGCTCAAACGCGCCGGAAGGACATTCGTCGGCATCCCGCAGACACGGCGTGCAACGCAGGCATTTATTTTCCCGGCGCACCGTTTCAATGCGCGGCGAGATAGATTCCGGATTAGCGCACCACGGACAGGTATGCGGACAGCCCTTAAAAAAGACCACCGTACGAATCCCCTGCCCGTCATTCAGCGAATAGCGCTGGATATTGAAGATACGCGCGGTCTCCTCATCGCGCGCCCCCACAACCTCACAACTGATGCGCGGTGCGGCGAATAATGTCATCCTGAATCTCCTTCGACAGCTCGACAAAGAAGGCGCTGTAGCCCGCCACGCGCACCACCAGCCCAGCGAAATCCTGAGGCCGTAGCTGCGCTTCGCGCAATGTGTCGGCATTCACCACATTAAACTGGATGTGCTGCAGTTTGAGCTGGGTAAACGCGCGCAGGAAATCCGCCAGCTTGCGCAGTCCCGCCTCTCCTTCCAGAGTCGCAGGAGTAAACTTCACGTTCAGCAACGTACCGTTCGACAGCAGCGTGTTATCCAACTTACTTACTGATTTTAGTACCGCCGTCGGCCCTTGCATATCCTGTCCGAGCATCGGCGACAGGCCGCCATCCGCCAGCTGTTCTCCGGCAAAACGCCCGTCCGGTGTCGCGCCGACCACCGCTCCCAGCGGCACATGCGCGGAAACCGTGTATGAACCCGGCGTAAACTGGCCGCCGCGCGGATTCTGGTATTTTTCCACCTCTTTGCAGTAATACCGCAGCAGTTCGGCGCTGATGTTATCGACATTATCAATGTCGTTGCCATATTTTTCGAAGCGGTTGATAAGCCTGGCGCGGATCTTTTCCCCTTCTGGCGTGGCGAAGTTGTTTTTCAGGATCGACAGCAGCGCATCAAAACTCAGGCGCTGCTGATCGAATACCAGCCCATTGAGCGCATGAAGGGAATCACTCAGGTTGGCGATACCGATGCCCTGTACGCCCGAAAAGTTATAGCGCGCGCCGCCGTCGGTGATGTCTCGCCCTTTCTCCAGGCAGTCGCTGATAAACGAAGAGAGCAGCGGCACCGGCGCCCAGTCACGATGGCCGATATCGCAAATATTGCTGCCTTCTACCATTAGTGTAATGTAGTGACTGATTTTGGCGCGAATATGCGCCAGCAACGCCTCATAAGTAAGAGTGTCGTTGCCCTCATTTTCATACAAGCTGATTTCCATCACTTTCAGCAGATTAAACATGGCGATGTCATGCAGCCCGTAGGTTCTGCCCGGAATCGACAGCTCAACACATCCCACCACCGCATAATCGCGCGCATCCTCCAACGACACGCCACGGTTAAGGAACGCGGGAACCACCACTTCGTCATTGAAAATCTGTGGAATGCCGGTACCGAGGCGAATGGTCTCGGCGGTCTTGAGCAGGAACGGCGTATCAATCAGCGCGTTAGTGCGCACGCCGAGATTCGGCTGCGGCAACTGCACGCTCTGGTAGGCATCCAGGCAGAGAAAAGAGAGCACGTTTACCGCGCTGCGTCCGCTTTCCGTCAATCCGCCCAGCAGCGCGGTGTAACCCGTCGGGAAACCGGCAAAATAGCACGCGCTACTGGTGGAGCGCAGCAGCACGATATCGTTGCATTTCACCCACAGCGACTCGAGCAACTCTTTCAGGAACGCCGGATCGTCGCCCTGAGTGAGCGAAGTCTGATAAAACGGCAGCATGTACTGGTCGAAGCGCCCGAGCGACAGCGAACTGGCGTTGGACTCGTACTGCAAAATAATGTTCATGTACCAGAACAGCTGACATGCTTGCCAGAACGTCTGTGGTTTGTGCTGCGCGTTATGCCGCGAATTGGCGGCAATGGTGAGCAGTTCCTGACGACGACGAGCGTCCGGGCAGCGCTCCGCCTGGTGTTCCGCCAGTACGGCATAACGCAGGATGTGGCGTTGCGATGCCTCAAGTAACAACAGAGCGGCCTGATAAAAGTCGTTTTCCGGCTGTTGCTCGCAGCGCGCGCGCATCTGCGCCGCCAGTTCACCCAGCCCGTTATTGAGCAAGCGTGGATAATCAATAATGATATGCCCCTGCCCTTTATCCGTCTGGTTAATGCTAAAAATCTGGGTGCTGACGGCGGCTTTCACCTCATCGGTCATCTGCCCGTTAATAAAATCTTTCATCGACCGTTTTTCCCAGTACGGGAATAGAACCTCACGATAGAGGCGCTTATCCTCTTCGCTGATATCAAAACGGTCCTGCGGACGCGTCGGGAACCGATCCAGCTCGTTAAGCAGCCAATACGGGTCCATTTCCGGCGACATAATACCCGCGCGCGGCTTAACGGTTCGGTTTCCGGCAATCAGCTCCTCGTCACGAATCGAAATTTCAACATGTTCAAGGATATACGCCGTCGCTTTGGCGCGGCGCAAAATGACCGGTTCGCCCTCCGTCTGCTGATGGCTGGCGGTATAAAGCAGCGCGCGCTCCAGAGAAATTTCACGGTGATTCTGAAACAGAGCGGCTTTGAGGCGTTGAATACGATGGGTCATGAGGAGCTCCTGTGGACACGAGCGCCGGATGGCGGCATAAATCTCTTATCGGGCCTGTGAGCAGGCCCGATAAACTTGCGCCATCGGGCATTTTAACGTTACGCGGTTTGCGAAAGATGGGCGTCAATCTTGTTCATAATGGCGTCGGCGCGTTTTACCGCGTCGCTGATATTGACGCGAACGATAGTTTTACCCGCAAACCGCTCTTCGAACTTGATGCCGATATCTTTAGTCAAAATCACCATATCGGCGCTCGCCACATCCTCTGCCGTCAGTTCATTTTCCAGCCCAATCGAGCCCTGAGTCTCCACTTTCACATCCCAACCTTTCGCTTTGGCTGCGCTTTCCAGCGCTTCAGCCGCCATATAGGTATGCGCAACACCAGAAGGACACGCGGTTACTGCAATAATTTTAGTCATGGCTTATTCCTCGCTTAATTCATCTCAAAATCTAAATCCAGGTCGTCTTCTTTTTCGTCAACTTGCGACACATTCTTACGCGTCAGGCTTTTCAGCACGTTAACGCAGACTGCCGTTACCACCGCGCCCACGGCGACTGCCGCGACATAACCCAGCTTGCCTTCCACGACTGGCAGAACAATTAAACCGCCCCAACCGGCATAACACTGCGCGCCAAACAGCGCGGCCATTACCGCACCGCAAGCGGAGCCCACCATAATGGATGGGATCACGCGCAGCGGATCGGCAGCGGCGAAAGGAATCGCCCCTTCCGTTACGCCCACGCAGCCCATGACCAGCGCGGCTTTACCGGCTTCGCGCTCTTCAACAGAAAAATTCTTGCGGCCAATCAGCGTCGCCAGCCCCAGTCCCAGCGGCGGTACGCAGATGCTCACCGCGGCGATAGCCACCACGGTATATACGCCCTGCGCCACGCAAATCAGCATGAACGCATAAGCGACTTTATTAACCGGGCCGCCCATATCAAAAGCCAGCATCAGCCCCATGATCACCGCCAGCAGCACGATGCTGCCCTGCTGCATCCCTTGCAGCCATTGGGTCAGGCTGCTTGTCAGCGCACCGATCGGTTCGCCCAGCCCCCACATCATGATGCCCGCGGTGATAAAAGTGCCAACGATGGGAATCACAAAAATAGGCATCACAGAACGCAGCACCTTATGCACCGGGATTTTCTTCAAGTAATGCACCACGATCCCGCCGATAAGTCCGGCGATAAGTGCCCCGAAAAAGCCCGCGCCGAAGCTGTTACCCACCCAGGCACCAATCGCGCAAGGAGCCAGCGCGGAGCGTTCGGCAATGGAGTAGCCAATGTATGCGGCGAGGAAAGGCACCATCAGCGTCAGCCCGGCGACACCGATATCAAACAGTTTTTTAAGATTCGGATCGGTGGCGGCATCGGGTACGGCGCCCTTGCCATATAGCATGACGGAGACTGCCAGCAAAATTCCGCCAGCCACCACAAAGGGGATCATATGCGAAACACCGGTCATCAGGTGCTGGCGGGTATTTTTCAGGATCTGTACCAACTCTTTCATAAGTCGCTCCCGGGCTGGATAAAGCCCATGTCCATAAAGTTACTGCGGAAAACAATAGGCAATCCATTGTCGCGCAGACAGTGGATAAAAAGGCCATTTACTGGATTTTTGTAATATCAGTATAAAAATGCGATCCGCTTCATAACTTCTGAAAAAGGTAAAACCTGCGCTACCACGCTAAGTTGTGAGACAACTCGCACTTTTTGCGCTACATTACATTTATCCAGCTTTTGACAGATTTGTCACATGGCGTATTCCGGCTACCTCCTTTTATGCTGTAGCGAGAGAATCGTTATGGGAGAGAGGCAATGCCCCTGATTGTGGAATTTACCTGTGAACTGCCGAATGGCGTACATGCGCGCCCGGCAAGCCACGTAGAAACGCTGTGTAATACCTTCACGTCGCAAATTGAGTGGCACAACCTGCGCACCGATCGCAAAGGCAGCGCCAAAAGCGCGCTGGCGCTGATTGGCACCGACACGCTGGCTGGCGACCACTGTCAGCTGGTGATTTCCGGTGCCGATGAACAGGTTGCCTGTCAGCGTCTGAGTCAATGGCTGCGCGATGAATTCCCACTCTGCGACGCGCCGCTGGCGGAGATTAAAAACAGCGAACTGGAGCCGCTTCCGGCGTCGTTGACCCAGCTGAATCCGCAGATTTACCGCGCCCGTAGCGTGTGTAGCGGCAGCGCGGGCGGCGTACTGACGCCACTCTCTTCCCTGGATCTCAATGCGCTCGGCGAACTCCCGACCGCCAACGACACAGAGACGGAACAAGCCGCGCTGGACAATGGCTTAGCGATGTTGATAAAGCATATTGAGTTTCGTCAGCTCGACAGTGACGGTGCCGCCAGCGCGATTCTGGAAGCCCATCGTTCGCTGGCAGGCGACGCTTCACTGCGTCAGCATTTACTGGACGGCGTTCTGCGCGGTTTAAGCTGCGCGCAGGCAATCGTGGAAAGCGCGAACCATTTCTGCAATGAGTTCGCTCGCGCCAGCAGCAGCTATTTACAGGAACGCGCGCTGGATGTTCGTGACGTTTGCTTCCAGTTACTGCAACACATTTACGGTGAGCAGCGCTTTCCGGCGCCGGGCCAGTTGACCCGGCCATCTATCTGTATGGCGGAAGAGTTGACGCCAAGCCAGTTCCTCGAACTGGATAAAACCTTTCTCAAAGGTCTGCTGTTAAAAAGCGGCGGCACCACTTCGCACACGGTGATTCTCGCCCGCTCATTCAACATTCCCACCCTGGTTGGCGTGGAGATTGAGGCCTTAACACCGTGGCGTCAGCAGACGGTTTATATTGACGGCAACGCAGGCGCGATTGTCGTTGCGCCTGACGAGCCTGTCACTCGTTACTATCAGCAGGAAGCCCGCGTGCAAGACGCCCTGCGCGAACAGCAGCGCATCTGGCTGACCCAGGAAGCGCGCACCGCTGACGGCATCCGCATGGAGGTCGCCGCCAACATCGCGCACTCCGTCGAGGCGCAAGCGGCCTTTAGTAACGGCGCGGAAGCGGTTGGCCTGTTCCGCACAGAAATGCTGTATATGGACCGCGCCTGCGCGCCGGACGAAAACGAGCTGTACAATATTTTTTGCCAGGCGCTGGAGTCCGCAAAGGGACGCAGCATTATTGTGCGCACAATGGATATAGGCGGCGATAAGCCCGTTGATTATCTGAATATTCCTGCCGAAGCCAACCCATTCCTCGGCTATCGCGCCGTCCGTATTTATGAAGAGTACGCTTCTCTGTTTACCACCCAGCTACGCTCGATCCTCCGCGCGTCCGCCCACGGCAACCTGAAAATCATGATCCCGATGATCTCCTCTATGGAAGAGATTCTGTGGGTCAAAGAGAAGCTGGCGGAAGCCAAACAGCAGCTGCGTAATGAACATATCCCGTTCGATGAGAAGATCCCACTCGGCATTATGCTGGAAGTGCCGTCGGTGATGTTCATCATCGATCAATGCTGTGAAGAGATTGATTTCTTTAGTATTGGTAGTAACGATCTAACACAATACCTGCTGGCGGTAGACCGTGATAACGCCAAAGTCACTCGTCACTACAACAGCCTGAATCCCGCCTTCCTGCGCGCGTTGGATTTCGCGGTGCAGGCGGTACATCGTCAGGGCAAATGGATTGGTCTGTGCGGCGAACTGGGGGCCAAAGGTTCGGTTCTGCCATTGCTGGTAGGTCTGGGGCTGGACGAGATCAGCATGGGCGCGCCGTCGATTCCCGCCGCCAAAGCGCGGATGGCACAACTCGACAGCCGAGCCTGCCGCCAGTTGTTGAATCAGGCGATGGCCTGCCGCACCTCGCTGGAGGTGGAGCATCTGCTGGCGCAGTTCCGCATGTCGCAGCAGGATGCCCCGCTGGTTACCGCCCAATGCATAACGCTTGATAGCGACTGGCGCAGCAAAGAGGAGGTGATTAAAGGCATGACCGACAATCTGCTGCTGGCGGGCCGCTGCCGCTACCCGCGCAAACTGGAAGCCGATCTATGGGCGCGCGAGGCGGTATTCTCCACCGGACTGGGCTTTAGCTTTGCCATTCCGCACAGCAAATCGGAACATATCGAACAGTCCACCATCAGCGTGGCGCGCCTGAACGCGCCGGTACGCTGGGGAGATGACGAGGCGCAGTTCATCATTATGCTGACGCTTAACAAACACGCCGCGGGCGACCAGCATATGCGTATTTTCTCGCGCCTGGCCCGCCGCATCATGCACGAAGAATTCCGCAACACGCTGGTTAACGCCGCTTCCGCCGACGCTATCGCCAGCCTGCTGCAACATGAACTTGAACTGTAAAGGAAAGACTATGGAACTCTATCTGGATACCGCTAACGTGGCGGAAGTTGAACGTCTGGCGCGCATTTTCCCGATTGCCGGCGTCACCACCAATCCAAGCATTGTGGCAGCCAGCAAAGAATCTATCTGGGATGTGCTGCCCAGGCTGCAAAACGCCATCGGCGAAGAAGGCACTTTATTTGCGCAGACCATGAGCCGCGACGCGAAAGGGATGGTGGAAGAAGCCAAACGACTGAATAACGCCATCCCCGGCATTGTGGTTAAAATTCCGGTGACCGCCGAAGGTCTTGCAGCGATTAAATTGCTGAAAAAAGAAGGCATCGTGACGCTGGGCACCGCCGTCTACAGCGCGTCGCAGGGCCTGCTGGCGGCGCTGGCGGGCGCAAAATATGTCGCTCCCTACGTCAACCGCGTTGATGCGCAGGGCGGCGATGGCATTCGTATGGTTCAGGAGCTGCAAACGCTACTGGAACATCACGCTCCCGACAGCATGGTACTGGCGGCCAGCTTTAAAACACCGCGGCAGGCGCTGGATTGCTTACTGGCAGGTTGCCAGGCGATTACCCTTCCTTTAGATGTAGCGCAACAAATGCTCAATACGCCTGCGGTAGAGTCAGCAATAGAGAAGTTTGAGCAAGACTGGAAAAACGCTTTTGGTAATCTGAACCTGTAGGAGAGAAATGTATGGATCGCATTATTCAGTCACCAGGTAAGTATATTCAGGGTGCAAACGTCATCGCGCGTCTTGGCGATTATTTAAAACCAATGGCGAACAACTGGCTGGTTGTGGGCGATAAATTCGTGCTGGGATTTGCCGAAGAGACGCTGCGCAAAAGCCTGACGGATGCCGGTTTGTCAGTAGAAATCGCCCCGTTTGGCGGCGAATGTTCGCAAAATGAGATCGACAGGCTGCGCGCCGTCGCCGAAAAAAGTCAGTGTGGCGCCGTACTGGGTATCGGCGGCGGTAAAACGCTGGATACCGCCAAAGCGCTGGCGCACTTTATGAATGTCCCGGTCGCTATCGCGCCGACCATCGCCTCTACCGACGCACCGTGCAGCGCACTCTTGGTTATTTATACCGATGCCGGTGAGTTTGACCGTTATCTGCTGCTGCCGCATAACCCGAATATGGTCATTGTCGATACGCAGATAGTGGCGGGCGCGCCGGCGCGTCTGCTGGCAGCCGGTATCGGCGATGCGCTGGCGACCTGGTTTGAAGCGCGCGCCTGCTCACGCAGCGGCGCCACCACAATGGCGGGCGGCAAGTGTACACAGGCCGCGCTGGCGCTGGCGGAGCTATGCTATAACACGCTGATCGAAGAAGGCGAAAAAGCCATGTTGGCCGCCGAACAGCACGTCGTCACGCCAGCGCTGGAACGCGTCATCGAAGCCAACACCTACCTGAGCGGGGTCGGTTTTGAAAGCGGCGGTCTGGCCGCAGCGCACGCGATTCATAACGGTTTAACGGCGATTCCGGATGCGCACCACTATTATCACGGTGAGAAGGTCGCTTTCGGTACGCTGACGCAACTGGTGCTGGAAAACGCGCCGGTCGAAGAAATCGAAACCGTTGCGGCGCTGTGCCATTCCGTTGGCCTGCCGATTACGCTGGCGCAACTGGATATTAAACAGGATATTCCGGCAAAAATGCGCACCGTCGCGGAAGCCTCCTGCGCAGAAGGTGAAACTATTCATAACATGCCTGGCGGCGCAACGCCGGATGAAGTGTACGCCGCGCTGCTGGTCGCCGACCAGTACGGTCAACGCTTTTTGCAGGAATGGGAATAAGGTCTGAGCAATACTCCTGACGATAGTCAGGAGTATTTCAGCTTGCTGACCCAACAGAATTCAGTTGCCGAATATCGACACAGGCACCTTATCTGGCCTTGTTATCCAATCATCCAGGCCGGGTAAGCGAAGCGCTATCATCAGGTATTCCATAGCCTGGAATCAGTCCATTTTGTCCTGAAATAGACTTTTTTATCACGCACCATTCTCTCCGCGGAAAGTCAAATGACGTACTGACACACTTCACGGACGAAGAAGATGAAATTCGCACAGGCGCTTATCGGTATTCTTGCTGCTTTTTTTATTAGCCATATCTCTCATCATTCGCCACGCTCTGATACCAGACCAATAACCGTTCAGGCGCAAACTAATGCTGCAATCGCCCAAAGTGCCGGGACACAAATAGGTAAGACGCTATTTTATGATGCTGCCTATGTTCGTCTGGATTATCCGAATGGCGATCTTCCGCTGGAGCGTGGAGTATGTGCAGATGTCGTCATCCGCGCGCTACGCAGTCAGCAGGTTGATTTACAGAAACGGGTACATGAAGACATGCAGGCGCATTTCTCTGCCTACCCGAATAACTGGAAGCTGAAACGCCCGGACAGCAATATCGACCATCGCCGCGTTCCGAATCTGGAAACCTGGTTCCAGCGTCAAAACAAAGCGTTGCCGGTGACAGATAAATATAGCGATTATCAACCGGGAGATATTGTCTCCTGGCGGCTGGATAACGGCCTTGCGCATATTGGCGTGGTGTCCCTGAACGTCACGCCTGAAGGGGTGCCGCTGGTTGTGCATAACATAGGCGCGGGAGCACAGGAGGAAGATGTATTATTTAACTGGAAAGTAACGGGGCATTTTCGTTATTTTTCGCATTAAACGCGGAAAACGTCAGCGACTACCGAATAGCAGCCGCTGACGAATTAACCTATCAGATTATTGCAGATCGAAACGGTCCAGGTTCATCACTTTCACCCATGCCGCGACGAAGTCCTTCACAAACTTCTCGTGCGCATCGCTACACGCGTAAACTTCCGCCAGCGCGCGCAGTACGGAGTTGGAACCAAACACCAGATCGGCGCGGGTCGCCGTGTATTTCACCTCGCCAGTCAGACGATCCCGGCCTTCGAACAGCTCATTAGATTCGTCGGTCGGTTTCCACTCGTAACGCATATCCAGCAGATTAGCGAAGAAGTCTGTGCTGAGCACGCCCGGTCTGTCGGTAAAGACACCGTTCTGGCTGCCGTCAAAGTTGGTTCCCAGCACACGCATCCCGCCAACCAGTACCGTCATTTCCGGCGCGGTCAACGTTAACTGCTGCGCTTTATCAATCAACAGCGATTCGGTCGTCGACACATCCAGACGCGCACGATAGTTACGGAATCCATCGGCAATCGGTTCAAGCAGCGAGAACATCTCGATGTCGGTCTGATCCTGACGCGCATCCACCCGGCCCGGCGCAAAAGGTACGCTGATGCTGACACCCGCAGCAGCGGCCGCCTGCTCGATACCGACCACGCCCGCCAGCACAATAATATCGGCCAGCGAGGCTTTATTCGTCGTTTTCTGGATCTCTTCTAATACCGGCAGAACGCGAGCCGCAACGGCGTTGACATCCCAGTCGCGCTGAGGCGCCAATGCCAGACGCGCGCCGTTAGCGCCGCCACGCTTATCGCCGCCGCGGAAAGTAGACGCGGATGCCCAGGCAACCGAAACCATCTCGCTAATAGAAAGCCCGGATGCAGCGATCGCCGCTTTCAGGTTGATAATGTCTTCCTGCGTTGGCTGATAGAGCGGTTGCGGCAACGGGTCCTGCCAGATCAGATCTTCTTTCGGCACTTCCGGTCCGATGTAACGCGCTTTTGGTCCCATATCTCTGTGCGTCAGTTTGAACCAGGCACGAGCAAAGGCTTCATTAAAGGCCTGCGGATCGTTAAGGAAACGGCGGGAAATCTTCTCGAACTCCGGATCAAAACGCAGCGTCAGGTCGGTGACCAGCATGGTTGGCTTACGTTTTTTCGACGGATCGAACGGGTCCGGGATGATATCCGGCGCGTCTACCGCTTCAAACTGGATAGCGCCAGCCGGACTACGGGTTTGTACCCACTCATATTTGAACAGGTTCTCGAAGAAATAGTTGCTCCACTGGGTCGGCGTCTGCGTCCAGACCACTTCCAGCCCGGAGGTGATAGCATCCGCGCCAACGCCGCTACCATAGCTGCTGGCCCAACCTAAGCCCTGCGCTTCAATCGGCGCGGCTTCCGGATCGGCCCCTACATGGGATGCCGCTGCCGCGCCGTGGGTTTTACCGAGGGTATGCCCGCCAGCGATCAACGCCACGGTTTCTTCGTCGTTCATCCCCATATTGCCAAAGGTAGCGCGAATGGCGGCGGCGGCAGAAAGTGGTTCGCCGCTGTGATCCGGCCCTTCCGGGTTAACGTAGATAAGGCCCATCTCGGTCGCGCCCAGCGGCGCTTTTGCCAGCGCTTCAGGGTGTCGGTGAGTCAACCAGGCTTTTTCATCGCCCCAGTTCACATCCAGATCCGGTTCCCAGACATCTTCACGCCCGGCGCCAAAACCGAAGGTACGGAAGCCGGAGTTTTCCAGCGCCACGTTACCCGCCAGAATAAACAGGTCGGCCCAGGAAATTTTCTGGCCATATTTCTGCTTAATCGGCCACAACAAACGACGCGCCTTATCCAGGCTGACGTTATCCGGCCAGGAGTTAAGCGGCGCAAAACGCTGTTGACCACGACCCGCGCCGCCACGACCATCAATAGAACGGTAGGTGCCAGCGCCATGCCAGGCCATACGAATAAACAAACCGACATAGCTGCCCCAGTCGGCGGGCCACCACGGTTGTGAATCGGTCAGCAGCGCCTTGAGATCCCCTTTCAGGGCGGAGTAGTCTAACTTGCTAAACTCTTTGCGGTAGTCAAAGTCTTCACCCAGCGGGTTAGAACGGTTGGAATGTTGATTCAAAAGATCCACGCGAAGCTGGTTCGGCCACCAGTCGCGGCTGGCAGTCCCTGCGCCTGCGCTTCGGTCATGCCCCCCCTGATGGAAAGGACATTTTCCAGTGGATAACGTGTTATGGGTATCGTCGGTCGTGCTCATATCTCAGCTCCCTTTTAAAGTGTTACCGTTACAATATACACCAGGAGCAAATAGATATAGTTGAATTAATCCACAGATTCGATAGCTAATACCTTTTATATTTTTAGTTACAGAGATGTAGATCAATATGAGGTGTAATAAAGCTCCCGGCAGGGAGCTGGAGGTTATAAACCCGGTCTTACGCCCAGTGTGTGGCAAATGGCATAACTCATTTCCGCACGATTCAACGTGTAGAAGTGGAAATCCTTCACTCCTTCACGGCTTAAAATTTTCACCATGTCCATCGCAATGTTAGCGCCCACCAGCTTGCGGGTTTCTGCGTCATTATCCAGCCCCTCAAACATCAGTGACATCCAGGACGGAATGCGGACATTGGTCATATCGGCAAATTTTTTCGCCTGTTTAAAGTTAGACACCGGTAAAATGCCGGGAATAATCTCTACGTCGATACCGGCAGAAACACAGCGGTCGCGAAAACGCAGGTAGCTTTCCACATCGAAGAAAAATTGGGTTATCGCGCGGTTAGCGCCAGCATCCACTTTACGCTTCAGATTAAGCAGATCGGCCTGCGCGCTTTTCGCTTCCGGATGTACCTCCGGATAGGCTGCTACTGAAATATCGAAATCGGCCACCTCTTTGAGCAAACCAACCAGATCGGCGGCGTACATCTCCGGCTTACCGCTGTCCGGCGGCAAATCGCCGCGCAAAGCGACAATGTGGCGGATACCGTTATTCCAGTAGTCGCGGGCGATGGTGCGCAGTTCATCGCGGGTGGCGTCAATACAGGTAAGGTGCGGCGCGGCCTCAAGCCCAGTACGCTCTTTAATGCCTTTAATAACGCTATGAGTGCGGTCGCGCTCCCCGGAGTTGGCGCCATACGTTACCGAAACAAACTTCGGTTTCAGACTGCTCAGGCGATCGATGGAGTTCCACAGGGTTTGCTCCATTTCACTGGTGCGCGGCGGGAAAAATTCAAACGAAACGTTAATCTGACCCTGTACTTCCGCCAGGCTCTGATTCAGGGCTTCCCGCTGGTTGGCGTGAAAAAAGCTCATACCTTACCTCATCAATCGCATGTTATTATTTGTTGTGTTGTAAACATCTATCCGTTTAGACGTCCGGATGTAAAAATGACGGAAAAGCAGAAGGACGTCAACTGAAAAATCACGCTAAAGAATGAGGAATATTCAGCAAAGTTGAAAAAACTTCATTCTCCATCATCTTGAGCAATACCTTCTTCATACGGTTCCGGGTGTTCTTCAACACATAAAAAATAAGGCGTAAATGATATGATTCAACGGCTTTGGCGACGCAGGGACGGGGGAACCAGAAGATGAACACAGCGAATTTCGAGTCGATACATATCATGATCGACGCGCAAGTGTGGCGTAACCTGCCGCTGCATCTGCGCCTGTACCACGCTTTTCGTCAGTTGGTCATTTCCGGCGCGCTGGTCGATGGCGCAAAACTGCCGTCCGCTCGCGCGCTGGCGCAGCAGCTTCGCCTGTCCAGAGATACGGTTGAAAATGCCTATTCCCAGCTTCAGCGCGACGGCTTTATGACCCGCAGGCAAGGGGCCGGGAGTTTCGCCAGCCGCCAGGGGATTCCGCATATTCAGGGGCAGCACAGCCTGCCGCCATCGCCTCGCCAGACGCCCACACTTAGCGCCCGCTGGCAGACGATTGCCGATCGCGCCGTATCTTTCGATGCCCGCCGAGTGCAGACGTTTACGCTCGGCCTTGCGGAAACGCGAAACTTCCCGCAAATCATTTGGCAGAATTTTGCCCGCCAGATCCAGCGCGAGCGGGCGCATACGCTAATGCTGCATGGCGATCCGCAGGGAGAGCCGGAACTGCGCCAGCAAATTGCTCATTATCTCAATTTTGAACGCGGCGCGAAGGTCGACGCGCAGCAGATTGTGATTGTCAGTGGCGCGCGTCAGGCATTCTGGCTATGCGGGCAACTGCTGGCAGAGGCCGGACAGTCGGTGGTGATGGAAAATCCAGGCTATCCCGGCGCACGTCAGGCATTCTCTGCCGCACAGCTCAACCTTCTTCCCATTGAAGTCGATAGAGACGGTATTCGGGTGGATAAACTGCCGCCTGCGCCGCTGGTTTACGTTACGCCGTCGCACCAGTTTCCCTCCGGTCATTTGCTCTCTCTGGCGCGGCGTCATGCCCTGATTGACTGGGCGCGGACGCATAATACCTGGATTATCGAAGATGACTACGACAGTGAATTTCACTACAACGGCGCGCCCGTCGCCTGTATGCAGGGGTTAGATCGCGAGCAGCGCACCCTGTATGTCGGCACCTTCAGCAAAACGCTCTACCCCGGTCTGCGCATTGGTTATCTGGTGGTGCCTGCGTCGCTGGCCGCGCATTTTGCCGCTGCGCGCAATTTGCTTGATGGCGCAACGCCCGCGTTGACCCAATTGACGCTGGCGCGATTTATCGCATCCGGCCATTTTGCCGCCCATATCCGCACCATGCGCAGTATGTACGCGGTGCGGCAGGCGTGCCTGGCGCAGGCCATCAATCAGCATCTTAGTGACTGGGTGACGCCGGTCGTGACGCCCGGAGGATTACAAATGCCCTGCTGGCTGCATGAAGGTATTGACGAACAACAGACCCTTAACGCCGCGCGGCGGGCCGGGTTAAACATCGCCGGGATGCGCCAGTTCTGGCTGACGCACCCCGCGCCCACGGGCTGGCTGCTGGGATTCGCCGCGTTTACCCCCTACGAGATTGAAAATGGAGTCAAGCTTCTGCGGGCTGCATTATGCGCCGAAAACGCCCGCCAAGCCGGGTCATAATCTCATAAGGGATGGTATCGCAGGCGGCGGCAACCTCTTCCAGCGTCTGGCTCACGCCAATAAACTCCACAACATCGCCAGGCGTTGGCATGATGGCGCTGGCGTCCACCATAAAGCTGTCCATGCAAACCCGCCCCAATACCGGTAACCGAACCCCGCGCCAGCACACGCCCGCCGGAGGACGCAAATTACGTGGAATCCCATCAGCGTATCCGGCGGATACCGTGGCGATACGCAGCGGGCGAGTAGTAGTAACCGTACTGCCGTAGCCAATCGGCGTCCCAACTGGCACGTCTTGCACACGCAGAATGCTCAGCGTCAGCGTAAATGCCGGTTTTAACGGCGTTGAAAACCACGGCTGGGCGACGCCGAACAGCGCAACGCCCGGACGGCAGAGATCTTCCCGCCAGGCCGGATGCAGAAACATACCGCAGGAATTTGCCAGCGAATAACGGCTGGTTGGGAATGCCTCTTTTGCCTGCTGGAGTAGCGTATGCTGATAGACATTTAACGCATGATCCGGCCTGTCGGCGTTCGCCAGATGGCTGATGATATAGTCTGGCGCAGCCCAGCCACGCTGGCGAAAAATCGCGGCCAGCCGCGCCAGTTGCTCCGGCGTCACCCCCAGCCGCGACATGCCGGAATCAAGCTGGATCAAAACCGGACGCCGCTGCGACCGCGCCTCCTGTAGTGCCAGCCACGCCATCACCTGGTCAACAGAATTCAGCAACGGCGTGATCTGTTGCGCGCAACAAAGCGGCATCGCCTGCGGCATGACGCCATTAAGCAACACCACCATCGCGTCAGCCGACAGGATTTTACGTAGCGCCACCCCTTCAGAAAGTTGCGCGACAAAAAAGATCCGGCAATTGGCCGCATACAGGGCTGGCGCAATCGCCTCCGCCCCCAGACCATAGCCATTGGCTTTCAGTACTGCGCCGCATTGCGCGGGGGCGACATGGCGCGCCAGCGTTTGATAATTGTCAACGACAGCGGCGAGATCTACACAAAGAACGCCGCACGCCGCCTGAATTTCAGCAAGTTTCATCATTGGTAAGGCAACGGATAGTTGGTGGTTAATTTAGTCACTTTTTGCCGAATATCGGCGCAAATATCTGTAATATTCGGCGTCTTGATGGCAAAAATAATTTCACTGATCCAGTCCGCGATCAGCGTAAAATCATCGGCATTCATTCCGCGGGTGGCGCAGGCTGCGCTGCCAATGCGAATCCCGGAGGTAATCGACGGCGGCTGCGGATCGCCTGGCAGCGTGTTTTTATTGACCGTGATCCCCGCCAGTTCGAGAAAGTATTCCACCTGGGCGCCGGTTAACCCCTGCGGGCGCAGGTCGATAATGCCCAGATGGCAGTCGGTACCGCCCGTTAACAGCGTCAGGCCGCGCTGCGCCAGTTGCTGACACATCGCTTGCGCATTTTCGATTACCTGCCCGGCGTAACGTTTAAATTCAGGCTGTAGCGCTTCGCCAAGCGCCACCGCTTTAGCCGCGATAACGTGCATCAACGGCCCGCCCTGCAAGCCGGGAAAGATGGCGCTGTCGATTTTTTTCGCCAGCCGGGCGTCGTTGGCCAGAATCATGCCGCCACGCGGCCCGCGCAACGTTTTATGCGTGGTGGTGGTAATCACATCGGCATACGCCAGCGGCGAGGGGAAACAGCCGCCCGCCACCAGCCCGGCAAAATGCGCCATATCCACCAGCAGTATCGCGCCGACGGCATCGGCAATGCGGCGAAAGCGGGCAAAATCATAGTGTCGTGGGTAGGCCGATCCCCCGGCGATAATCAGCCGCGGGCGCTCACGCTTCGCGATCGTCTCAACCTCATCCATATCAATAAGACCGCTATGCGCATCGACGCCATAATGAAAGGCGTTAAACCATTTACCGGATTGATTGACCGGCGAACCGTGAGTGAGATGGCCGCCGCATTGCAGGCTCATGCCCAGAATTTTGTCGCCGGGTTTCAGCAGCGCCAGATATACCGCCTGATTCGCCTGGCTGCCGGAGTGAGGCTGCACGTTAACGTAACGCGCGCCGAAAAGTTGCTGCGCGCGGGTTATCGCCAGCATCTCAACCTCATCAATGAACTTACAGCCGCCGTAGTAGCGGTGCTGGTAATAGCCTTCGGCGTATTTATTGGTTAACACCGACTCTTGTGCCGCAAGAACGGCAGGGCTGGCGAAATTCTCCGAGGCAATCAGTTCCAGCGAGTGCTGCTGGCGCTGTTGCTCTTTGTTAAGCAGATCAAAAAGCGGATCGTTGTTTATCATGCAGTTCCCCCGAAAATTCATCATGCGATGATTTTCGCAGGGAAAGTTTCCCCCGCACCCCGCCACTTTTTACGCAGGACGCAGACCACCGGATAGAGGGGTAAATTTCAGCAGGAACATGCCGGGAACACAGCGCGTAACCCGGCAAAATTGCAGGCGCTACGCCAGACGGTTGATATCCGCGGTCCACGAATGATCCAGGCCAGACATACCGCCGTCCGGCCTGAATGCGCTAAAGGCCATTGCGCACAGGCAAGTAACCCCTTACTTCTTCACATCCGCAACGCGCATTCCTTTGAGCTGCTCATCCGTGATGGTGTTGCCCGCCTTAAAGTAATCGACTATCGCATTCGACACATAGTAGCCGCCGGAGGTATTCCGCGCCTGGCCTTCCGTGAATGCCGCAAAACCGTCGCCGCCGTCGGCAAGGAAGCTGTTGGTAGCGATGTGATAAACCGCCGCATCATCAATCGGCTTGCCATTGAGCGTCAGCACGGTAACCCGCTGGCCGACAGGTTTGCTGCTGTCATACTTCATCTCCAGCCCTTTAGACACCTGCAATACGCCGTTGCTTAAGCCAGCGCCATGCTCCATCAGGCTGCGCAATTGTTTACCGGTTAAATCCATCGTGACCAGTTCATTAGGGAACGGGAAGGTACTGATTACCGCCCCCATCGTCACCGCGCCAGCCGGGATTTCGTTGCGGATACCGCCAGAGTTAGTAAGCGCTAACTGGGTGTCTTTCCCCGCCGTAAAAAGCAGCGCATCCGCCGCCAGATTCCCCAGCGACGACGATTCGCCATACGCGCGGGTCAGCTCAACCGGCGACTGCGCCACCGTTTGCTGCACGACTTTATCGAGCTTTTTGTTCCAGCCGTCGATCACCTGTTTCGTTTGCGGATCTGGCTTCCACTCATCAGCAAAAATGGTCTTCAGCTCGAAGTTCTTCACGGTAAACTGATGCGGCTTTTCCTGGTAGTCCAGCACCAATTTGCCGACATCAATGCCGCCGCTGTCCGTTGAAAGAATCAGCGTATTACCGACTTTAATCGGTTCCGGCGTACCGACATGCGCGTGGCCGGTAATCAAAATATCCAGCCCTTTTACCTGACTTGCGGTCTGAATATCTTTATCCAGCGCGCGTCGCACATCGGTATCCCCCATGCTGGACTGGCGGGCCGGGGTGCCTTCGTGGATCAGCGCGACGGTCAGATCGACTTTACCTTTAAGTTCATCAATGTAACGTTGCAGCCACTTAATCTCATCGCGTGCCTCAATGCCCACGCGCGTCGCGGCGGATACCGTATCATTAAAAGCAAAGACACCGTGTAAGCCGATTACGCCAATCTTGACGCCATCTTTTTCAACAATGGTGTACGGCTTATCCCAGAAGGATTTACTGCTGTCCTCATAAAAAATATTGCCCTGCACGATAGGGAATTTTGCTCGGCTCAGTTGCAACAATGTATTGTCCCAGCCATGATCGAACTCATGATTACCGATAGTGGCAGCGTCATACTGCATGGTATTCAAAATATCGATAATCGCTTTACCCTTCGTCAGGCTGCTGATATACGGTCCGGTAAAGTAATCTCCGGCATCAAAAAACCACGTCGCCTTATTTTTGGCTTTTTCCTGCTTCACCAGCGTAGTGATATTGGCCCAACCGCCAATATCGCGTTTACCGTCAGCAATCCACGGTACTTTATAAGGCTCCACATGGGCGTGTAGATCGTTGGTGTAAATAATGGTGACATCTTTGGCGCAGGCCCAGAACGGCAGCGTGAACAAAATACCGGCAGCAAGCAGTTTTACTTTCATAAATAAGTCCCTTTCAGTCATATAAAGATTCGCTACGTTACGTTCTGAAAGGTTTTTTTATGTGAGAGTCCTCACACCCGCGTACCGCTTTATGAAGGCAGAATCAACGACCTGCCAAAATCGTTGGTAAAATGAATGCCGCCTCTGTTCACCATTAATGCCTGCAAAAGCGCTGGTTGTCGCAATCTTGGGCTGCCTGACTCGCCGGATTATGTGTGGCCGGACTATCGCCTGGGTTATCCGGCATTGCATTGTCGAGCCTGCGGCAGTTATCCGCCGCTCTTCAACGAGGGGGAATTTCGCCGCTGGGCGTCTGCTTATATCGCGCAATATGCCAAAGAGCATGGTCACTTTTGCCCCGATTGCTATCAAAAAACATGGATTCGTTATGGACGTAATCCCGGCGGAACGCAGCGACTTCAGTGCCAGTACTGTAAGAAAGTCTGGACGCCAAAACAGCACGCGCTGAATGTCGCCGAAACGCCGGAACAGATTTGCAGTATTCCGCTGCTCGTACCGTTTCAGGGAGCGAATGCCTTCCAGCAATTGTACTTTTTATTCAGTTTTGACGCTGTTCGCGGCAATATTCTTCACCTTTCCAGCAATTTCACGTTACTGTCTGCCGGAAAAAGTTTGCATTACCACTGGAAAGGAATTGCGCCGCCCGAGGGCTAGAAGGGCGATATTATTCACCGTATCGCCATTAAAGAACGGCAATTTTTACAGCGCAGCCAGTTCGATGAGATTCAGTATGGCCCGGCGGCGCTTAAACGGAACGCGCAAGGAACAATACTTCGCCCGGTCATTACGGCGCATGGTCATTTTCGGGTGCTGAAAAACCGTTTTCCTGATGTCACGACACACATCATTGCCCATGAGTGTTTTTTGCGCGGCGCGGTCATTACGGCATGGGCGGAGCGGTTTCGCCAGCGTCTCTCCTCGCTGTGGTTCGTTGAGGAAGAGATAAACGATGACGATTGCCGCGCAGAGTGGCAACTGTTAGGCAAAACATGGCAGGGATGGTGGCAAAATCAGTGGCAGCTCTGGGGGCAAGGTCACAACCGCAAAATGGTCTGTTCGTTAACCGGTTCCCACTTAGAACAAGGTGTCGCCGTTAATCTGGCGGCTAGTCGCCGCTTTGTTACCTGGCTATGGCAACAGCCTGAATTCCAGCAAAGCGCCCACTATTCCGCCAAACGCGTCACGCAAATTCTGTATTTGCTGACGGAAAAATATAACTCACAATGGAATCACATTTAACCCAATGATGTAATGCCACGCATAAAAAATCACAGATTATCATTCAGAAGGCGCTATAGATTTAATCACCTCACATCCTACTTTTATACGCTGAAAAAGAATAGAACTATTTGATAAAATGGCCCTTCGTTTTAAGTTAAAATTGGCTATAAACGTTATTCACATAATCAATATTTATTATCAATTTAAATAGTTCTATACATTCTTATTTTCTATGGAAAACAAGGGATAAATATGGAAATTACTTTACCGTCAATGTCAGATAAAAAATGGACCTGCGCCGATCTCCTGAGTAGCTATCGATTCTGGGGGATCACTTTTTTCTTTTTGGTGCTCTCTTTTATCAGTTCGCTGGGATCGTCGTATGGTGTTTATTTTTGGAGTAAATCACTGTCTATTCCAGCCGATCGTATTGGTGTTATTCTCGTTTGCGGCCAACTGGGATACCTCCTGGGTATGGTTGCCAGCTGGTTTGTCTGCCGTATAAAAAATTGTTACCCCTTCTACTTTGTTGCGCTCCTGTTAATCATTGGCGTGGTCTGTTCCTTCTGCATAAATGGCCCGTCTGACGTAGTCAGGCTTATCATAGCGCAGTTTTTAATTAATCTGGGTATGGGGATCGTAACGCTGTTAGTCCCCATGCTGCTTTTCAGCGCTATCGGCAGTGCTCAGACATTTGTTATTTTATTTAGCCTCTGCTTACTGTTCAAATTTATCATCGCTGGCTATCTGTCTATATTTATATACTCAATTCCTTATATAGGAATAACCGTAATTACTTTAGCGGTTATCGCGCTTTTGCTACTATTACCGCTCAAAAAAGAACTTTTCTATATTGCACCGCCCAAAAGGTTCTCATCAACCCAGCGACCTGAGTGCGCAGAACCCGTTGTCGTCGCATTATTGGCCTTTTTCATTCCATTTTATATTATTTATTGGTTCTTCAGAATTCACCGGGAAATACAATTTGTGGCGCCTTCGCCCCGACTCATGACCGCATGTGGCGCGGGATGGCTGTCAGCCATTATGCCGTTTGGCACAGCCATATTGTGTCTGACGCTTAGCGACGAAATCCGCGCTCTGCTGGCGAATAAAAACGAAGATGGCGGAATACGAACCGGCTGGACACTATTCTGGGCGTTACTGCTGCCACCCGTCGGCGCGGCGATTATCCAGGCAAAAATGAACCGTTTTATTACCGCTAATACCGCGGATACTGCTGACAGAGGATAAACATGGAAGGTTTTGAGTTATTTCCAAAAATTAAAGGCGCGATCAAATGGATGGCCGAGCACAGTGACTCGGTAATTCATTTTGGCTGGAATGTTGTTGCCGCCATCATTCTACTTTTCATCGGTAAGTTAATAGCTCGCTTACTATCGAGGGGGCTGGAAAAATTACTTCTCAGGCGGCAAGTGGATGCCACTATTGTCCACTTTTTCTCCGCGCTGGTTCGCTACATCACGATAGCTTTCACGGCAGTAGCCGCTCTTGGCCGTGTCGGTATAGAAACCTCCTCAATTATTGCCGTTATCGGCGCGGCGGGTTTAGCCATTGGTCTGGCGCTGCAAGGGGCACTTTCCAACTTTGCCGCAGGCGTACTGCTTGTCTCCCTGCGTCCTTTCCGCGCCGGGGAAATTGTACAAATTGGCCTGGTTATCGGCACAGTAGAAAAGGTCCATATTTTCTCCACCACTCTGCTCACTGCGGATAGCAAAGAAGTTGTCATCCCGAATGGTAAAATTATTGCTGATAATATTATCAACTATTCACGACACCCCTATCGACGTATTGATCTGATTATTGGCGTGGATTACCAAAGCCGTATTGCTGACGTAAAAAGCGTGATACATCGTATTATTGAACAAGATCATCGCATTGATAAAACCCGCGATATTGCGGTCCGCCTGGGCGAACTTGCGCCCTCTAGCCTGAATTTCTATGTTCGCGTATGGGTGCCCAACGCTCAGTACTGGAGTACTTACTACGATCTTCTGGAAAATATCAAGGAAGCGATGGATGAAAACGGCATCAATATTCCTTACCCCCGGATGGATGTCCGGGTTGAGAATGTAAAAAGCATCACGCCATAATGTTTCGTCAGCAATCGGATGGCGCTTCGTATATCAGTATCTACAGAATGACTGCATAACGTATTGATGAGGGAGCGAAGCGCAACCCGGCGCTTCGCTCACGAACTTGCCTTTATTACAGCAACTGCGCCAGGCGGTTGATATCCGACTGAATCGCCCCGGCGGTCACATCGCGGCCCGCGCCCGGCCCACGGATCACCAGCGGGTTATCGCGATACCAGCGGCTTTCAATAGCAAAGACATTATCGCACGGCAGCAGCGCCGCCAGCGGATGTTCCGGACGCACCGCTTCAACGCCGACGCGCGCTTTGCCATTGGCGTCGAAACGCGCCACGTAACGCAACACCAGCCCCAGTTCGCGGGCTGCCTCCAGACGCTGCACCATCTGTTCATTCAGCGCGTCGCCGTTTTCGAAAAAGTGATCGATAGACCCTTCTTCACAGTGCGCCGGCACCAACGATTCTACACGCACCTGATCCGGCTCGATGTCGTATCCCGCCTCGCGCGCCAGAATCACCAGCTTACGCATGACATCTTTTCCGGAAAGATCGACGCGCGGATCGGGTTCGGTCAGCCCCTGCTGCCAGGCCTGATCCACCAGATCGGTAAACGGCACCGTGCCGTCAAATTGCAGGAACAGCCAGGATAGCGTCCCGGAGAAGATCCCGCTGATCGAGAGAATCGTATCGCCGCTGTCAATCAGATCCCGCACCGTGTGGTTGATCGGCAATCCCGCGCCCACGGTGGCGTTATACAGCCAGTAACGCCCGGTTTTTTCAAACGCGTCATGAATCTGGCGATACTTATCGCTGGCGCTTGCGCCCGCCAGTTTATTGGCGCTAATCACATGAAAACCGTGGCTGGCGAAATCAAGATACTGATCGGCCAGTTGCTCGCTTGCTGTCACATCCAGCACCACTAAATCATCATACGGATGCGCACGCATCCACAGGAATAGCGACTCTTCGTCCTGCTCAACGGCTTCATCATCAAAGAATGCCAGCGCGCGGCTGGCATCCAGCCCTTCATAATTCAGCAGGCTACGGCGGCTATCCACCACGCCCGCCAGCACAAATTCAAAGCCAGTACGCGCGGAAAGCGTGCTTTGTTCACGGGCAAACAGTTCCAGCCAACGGGAGCCGATGTTCCCCTTACCGAACAGCATCAGGCCAATGCGTTTTTCGGCGCGGAAAACCGACTGATGCAGCCCCTGAATCAGGCTCTCAGTTGGGCCGGTACGCAGCACCGCCACCAGACTGATGCCCTCCTCCGACTGCCAGGTAAATTCCACTGGCTGACCTTTAAGCTGCTGCCAGAAGCGATGGCAGTGTAGCGGATTGCGAGTAACGCCCGCACCGACCATCGCCACCAGCGCCAGCCCCTGCCGCAGGCGCAATTCGCCCGGCAGCCCGACATCGTCGAGGAGTTTCAGTACGCTATCCGCTACCTCGGCGGTATAGCAGAACTGCAATAGCTGGCGATCGCGATGCACGCCCACTGCCAGCGGACGCGCCTGCGCCCGTTTTAAAATTTGGTCGAGCTCTTTATGCGCCAGCCTGAAATCCTGGCTGGCGGGCACCTGAAACTCAATCAGACAGATATCATCGTGACTGGTCACGATACGCGCGCCCGTCCCGGAAGCCAGCACTCGTTCAATTCGGGTTGACCCTTGATCCGGCGTGTAGCTACAGCGCAACTGCAAATCGATATCGCTGCCGGACACTGGCTGTAGCGTACGGGCGTGCAGAACAGGCGCCGCCAGACGCGCCAGCTCGCTGGCTTCGTCCAGACGCAGCAACGGCAGCAGGCAGGCATCTTTCACTTTGCGCGGGTCGGCACTATAAACGCCCGCGACATCGCTCCAGATGGTCACGCGGGAAACGCCCGCCAGCGCGCCGATTTGCGTGGCGGAATAGTCGGAACCGTTCCGGCCTAACAGGACCGTTTCGCCGTCATGATTGCGGCTGATAAAGCCGGTCACGACCAGACGTTTGCCCGGATGCTGCGCCAGTAGCTGTTGCAATAAAGGATAAGATAGCCCTTCATCAACCTGCGGCTGTGCGGCGCGTTCGGCGCGTAAAAATGCGCGCGCGTCCAGCCAGGCGGCATCCAGCCCCTGCTGATTCAGGACGGCGGACATCAATCTCGCCGACCAAATTTCGCCGTGTCCGACAATCTCAGCATAGACGGCATCCGTTACGCCGCCGTCGAGCAAGGCGGCAAGACGTTCCAGATCGCTGATAAAAGCGCTGGTTAAGTCATCTGCCGCGTCGGCGGGAAGCAGCCCGCTAATCAGATCGCACTGGTAGCGGCGTAACGTCTGTAATACCTGATGCGCAGAAAGGCGATCGGTCTGGCTTAACTTGAGCCAGCTAATCAACTGGTTGGTGGTACTGCCTGCGGCGGACACTACCATCATATCGTCAGGCTGCGAATACTCCGCCATAATGCCTGCGACACGCAGGTAACACTTCACATCCGCCAGACTACTGCCGCCAAATTTATGCAGTTGACGACCTTTCGCCCCTGCCTGCGCAATCACACTCATGTTTACCCCTTGTTTGCAGCCCGGAAGCCATTTTCCAGGTCGGCAATTAAATCTTCGCCATCTTCAATACCGGTGGAGATACGCAGTAGCGTTTCGGAGATCCCGGCGGCGGCACGCGCCTGCGGCGACATACCGGCATGCGTCATGGTGGCGGCGTGAGAGATCAAACTTTCCACTCCCCCTAAAGATTCCGCCAGCGTAAACAGCGACAGCCCGCCCAGAAAACGACGCAGCGTCTCCTCATCCCCATCCAGTTCAAAACTCAACATTGCGCCAAAGCCTTTTTGCTGGCGCGCGGCAATTTCATGCCCCTGATTTTCCGGCAGCGACGGGTGATACAGCTTTTTCACCAACGGCTGGGTTTGCAGATATTTCACAATCGCCTGCGCGTTGCGCTGCGCCAGCTCCATACGCGGCACCAGAGTTCGCAAACCGCGCAGCAGCAGATAGCTATCAAACGCCCCGCCGGTCACGCCAATATTATTCGCCCACCACGCCAGTTCAGTGACCACTTCCGGATCTTTCGCAATCACCACGCCGGCCACGACATCCGAATGACCGTTGAGATATTTCGTGCATGAATGCAACACCAGATCGGCACCCAACGCCAGCGGATTTTGCAGCGCCGGGCTTAAAAACGTGTTATCAACGACGCTCACTGCGCCCGCCTCGCGCGCCAGCCGACAGATTTTCGCAATATCCACCACGCGTAACAATGGATTACTTGGACTTTCTACCAGTACCAGCTTCGGTTTTTCTTCCAGCGCCGCCTGTAAGGCGCGTTCATCGCCCTGATCGACAAACCGCACACGATAACAGCCGCGTGTCGCCAGACTGTCAAACAGACGATAACTGCCGCCATAGCAATCATGCGGCGCGACCAGCAGATCGCCCGGCTTGAGGAAAACGGTGGTGACCAGATGAATCGCCGACATGCCGGTATTCGTCAATACCGCGCCCGCGCCGCCTTCCAGTTCCGCTAATGCGCGCTGAACAACATCACGCGTGGGATTACCGCGGCGGGAATAATCATGCGCGCGCGGCTCATTGAAACCGGTAAAGTTATAGGTACTGGAGAGATGGATTGGCGGCACAACGCAGCCGTATTGTTCGTCATCGTTTAATCCGCTACGCACTGCGATAGTGGCCTGTTTACGCGTCATATGAAGATATTCCTGGCTGAGTCGGTGAAAGTCAGGCCACAGATTAACCACTACCACAATAGACGTCAATACATCTGGACATCTAAACTTCTTTGCGTATAGATTGAGCAAACCGCAAATAGCCGTTAAAATTATATGCATTAGCGCACATCTGCGACCGCTAACTTCGTGTCAGGGCCGCGCCACTACGGTAAACTACGCGCGATTATGGTCCGGGCTCAGGTTCAGACCTCAATATTAATGACGAAGAGGATTAAGTATCTCATGGCTGAATGGAGCGGCGAATATATCAGCCCATACGCTGAGCACGGTAAGAAGAGTGAGCAAGTCAAAAAAATTACGGTTTCCATTCCTCTGAAGGTGTTAAAAATCCTCACCGATGAACGTACGCGTCGTCAGGTGAACAACCTGCGCCACGCCACCAACAGCGAGCTGTTGTGTGAAGCATTTCTGCACGCCTTTACCGGGCAACCCTTGCCGGATGATGCCGATCTGCGAAAAGAGCGCAGCGATGAAATCCCGGAAGCGGCAAAAGAGATCATGCGTGAGATGGGGATTGATCCGGAAACGTGGGAATACTGATAGCAAAGCATGCGGTCAGAACGCCTCTGGCCGCGCTTTTTTAACGATTCCCCTTGTACACGGCTATCTCCGACATTGTTCTAAATGTTCATCTTCCCGAATAGCCCTCGGTGGATAAATTTGTCAGACATGATAAGTTTCTCTTCGTTATTTTCCTGGAAAAAATTCCCGGCATGTTATAACCGATATAATTTTATTATATTTAAACTTCTAATATTTATTTAATGTTTCACGTAGCAAAGCGCATATGAATAATAATACAGCGCCATATATTTACTGAACAAATAGTATAACGATGAGTATTGTTAAAAAGACCATGGACACCTCATATTTGTGACCAACATCATTATTCCCCTCCGCGGATTGTTTTACTTTTTTAAATGTTTTTTCATCTCCGATAAATAAGAAGGTTAATATATATTCATTTTATCGATAATATCGAATGGGGAAATAAATATGTTATTTACAAGGAAAGTCTTACCTGTATTATGCTGCCTGTGTTTGAGCGGCAGCGTTTTGGCCTCAGGCGTTTTAGACCCAAACAGGCCAATGGTCGCATCAGCAGATGTCATTCCAGTCCATGAGGGGCCATTAGGTATGGTCGATGTCGCTCCCTACGGCGGCGTTTTCCCATTAACAGCAATCATTAATAAAGCCAATCATAATGTACAGGACGTGAAGGTTACCGTTTTAGGGAAAGGGGAAAAAGGTATCCCGATCAGTTATGATGTCGGCCCGCAGGCTATAAATACCCATGACGGCATACCTGTATTTGGCTTGTATCCAGATTATGTCAATAAGGTTAAAGTTGACTGGACTGAAGAAGGTAAAAAACAAACTTATACGTGGTCCATTTACGCCGCACCGGTATCATTACCCTCTACTACCGGGCAAACTGCCGTTCTTCCTACGGTAGAACCGGTTAAAGTCGATAGCTCGCTTAAAAATCGCTTATATCTTTTTAACCATATAACGGGGATGCCAAGAGCCGGCCACATTATGCATGTCGCAGGCGGCGCGGCGAACTGGGATTATACCGGTATCAACTGGATTAGCGATACGAATGGCGATGTTCGTGGCTATATGAATATTGATAAATTCCGTAACCAGGATGATATAACGCGTTTTGGTTCCATGATGAGCTTCCATCAGGTTAACGATGGCAATCTTATTTTTGGCCAGGGTCAACGTTACTTTAAATATGATTTCTTAGGCCGCGTTATTTCTGATAAACGACTGCCAAAAGGATTTATTGATTTTTCGCACGCCATTACCGAAACGCCGAAAGGCACCTACCTGCTGCGTGTCGCAAAAGAAAATTATCCATTAAATGGTAAATACACCATCAATACTGTGCGTGATCATATTCTTGAAGTTGACCAGAACGGCGATACCGTCGATTACTGGGATCTGCCAAAAATCCTCGACCCCTATCGTGACGACGTTATTCTGGCGATGGATCAGGGAGCGGTATGTTTGAGCGTCGATGCCGAACATTCCGGTCAGGTCATGACCAAAGAGCAGCTTGCAAAACAACCCTTCGGCGATATCGCGGGCTCCGGCCCGGGCCGCAACTGGGCGCATGTTAACTCCGTCAGCTACGATCCTCGCGACGACAGCATTATCATTAGCTCGCGCCACCAGTCTGCCATCATCAAAATTGGCCGCGATAAAAAAGTGAAATGGATACTTTCCGATCCATCCGGCTGGAAAGGCGAACTGGCGAAAAAAGTGCTGAAACCCGTAGACAGCAACGGTAAACCGCTAACCTGCGAAGCTCACCACTGCGACGGTGGATTTGACTGGACATGGACACAACATACCGGTTGGTTAGTGCCATCCAAAAGCACCGGAGGTAAAACCGTCGTGACCGCCTTTGATAACGGCGATGCGCGCGGCATGGAACAACCGGCCATGCCGTCAATGAAATATTCCCGCGGCGTGGAATATCAGATTGACGAAAAAAATATGACGGTTTCCCAAATGTGGGAATATGGTAAAGAGCGCGGTTTTGACTGGTACAGCGCCATTACTTCCGTCACGGAATATCGCCCGGAAACCAAAACGATGTTCATGTACTCGGCCACAGCGGGAATGAGCGGTACAAAACCGATCGTTTCCGTTCTGGATGAAGTCAAAGACGGTACTCAGGATGTGATGCTGGAGCTAAAAGTACACAGTAACCGTGCCGGTATGCTGGGTTATCGGGCGCTGATTATCGATCCAGAGCAGATGTTTAAAAAATAAAGCGAGATAGTAAAAGTAAAACAGGCGGAAGCTAACTTCCGCCTGAATGGTTAAAACGTATTGTAGTTATGACATTCGCCTTATTGCCCTCGAAGAGGAATGCAAAAATATCAATGAATTACCAATCCGGCACCGACCCGATAAGCGCAGCGTCATTAGACAAACGCCACAACATATCGCGCCTTTGCTGGTGATATGTCATGAAAAATCTCTTTATCGCCTGGTTAAGTTTATTGCTATATGGCTGCACAACCTTTCCACAAGCCGTAAAACCTACGACAGGCGGACAGCCCTACCCGACGGAAATCTATATCGTCAGTCATGGCTGGCACACGGGAATTATTGCGCCGGCCCATGATGTTAATACCGTTCTGCCACAGCTTAAAAAACGGTTCGCTCAGGAGACGCAGTGGTATGAAATCGGCTGGGGCGATAAGGGCTTTTATCAGTCACAAGAAATAACCACCGCGCTTACGCTCCAGGCCATGTTCTGGTCATCCGGCGCGGTTATGCACATCGTCGCCTTTTCCGGTAAACCAGAACGCTATTTCGCCGGTAGCGAGATAAAATCACTGCTCCTGCACACAAACCAGCGTAACAGTCTGATGCGCTATCTGGGCCGCAGCTTTGCGCGTGACGAAGAGGGTAATCTGATTCCGTTAAAACAAGGAATTTACGGCGATAGCCAGTTTTACGCCGCGAATGGCCGCTACGGCATACTCAATACCTGCAATAAATGGACAGCGAAGGGGCTGGAAAGCGCGGGACTAACTATAAATCCTTCGTTAAAACTCACGGCAGGAAGCGTAATGAAAGCGATTACGGATCACAGAATGTGTCTGAACAAATACTGTTATCCCTAGAAAACAAAAAAAGCGCCCTGCGGCGCTTTTTTTCTGGCGGTAACTTATTTGCTGCCAGGGATGCTGAAGCGCTTGTTGAAGCGCTCAACACGACCACCGGTATCAACAACACGCTGCTTACCAGTGAAGAACGGGTGGCATTTGCCGCACACGTCCAGGTTCAGGTCGTGCCCCACGGTAGAGTGGGTTTTGATAACATTACCGCAAGAACAGGTTGCAGTAATTTCTACGTAATTCGGGTGAATACCTTTTTTCATGGGGAACCTCAGTGTAAGGCCGCGTCGCTCTTCCAGCCCTAACGCCAGACACCACGCGAAGTTAATAGTAAAGGGTTTGATGCTCACAACACGCACCAAAGGCGGCGAATCATACAGAATTTGACCACCGTATGCAAACTGATCCGCGCTCCCTTATCGTAATGTGTATACTACCCGACGAAATTTCAAGTCAGGAAGATGCTATGTCCGTCGCGCACGTTGCCTTGCCCGTTCCGCTTCCCCGAACCTTTGATTACCTGCTGCCGGAAGGCGGGGTCGCCAAAGCCGGGTGCCGCGTGCGTGTGCCGTTCGGCAAGCAGCAAGAGCGCGTGGGCATTGTCGTCTCGGTTAGCGACCACAGCGAATTGCCGCTCGATGAATTAAAATCGGTCATTGACATCCTGGATAACGAACCAATCTTTTCTCCCTCCATCTGGCGCTTACTCCTCTGGGCGGCGGATTACTACCACCACCCCCTCGGCGACGTTCTGTTTCACGCTCTGCCGGTTTTACTGCGTCAGGGAAAACCAGCCAGCAACGCGCCCCTATGGTATTGGTTCGCCACCGAAGAGGGGCAAGCCGTCGACATCAACAGCCTGAAACGCTCCGCCAAACAACAACAGGCGCTGGCGGCGCTACGGCAAGGAAAGATCTGGCGCTATCAGGTAGCCGAGCTTGATTTTACTGACGCCACGCTGCAAACGCTGCGGCGTAAGGGGCTTTGTGAGCTTGCCAGTGAAGCGCCCGCGTTTACCGACTGGCGGGAGCATTATGCCATCGCAGGAGAGCGCCTGCGGCTGAATACCGAACAGGCGACAGCAGTCGGCGCAATTCACAGCGCGTCGGACGGTTTCTCCGCCTGGTTGCTGGCAGGCGTAACCGGTTCCGGCAAGACCGAAGTGTATCTGAGCGTGCTGGAAAACGTCCTCGCCCAGGGCAAACAGGCGCTGGTGATGGTGCCGGAAATCGGCCTGACGCCGCAAACGATCGCCCGTTTTCGCGAACGTTTTAACGCGCCGGTGGAAGTGCTGCATTCCGGGCTAAACGACAGCGAGCGTCTTTCGGCATGGCTGAAAGCGAAAAACGGCGAAGCGGCGATTGTCATCGGCACGCGCTCCTCGCTGTTTACGCCGTTTAAAAATCTTGGCGTGATTGTCATCGACGAAGAGCACGACAGCTCTTATAAACAGCAGGAAGGGTGGCGCTACCATGCCCGCGATTTGGCAGTGTATCGCGCCCATAGCGAGCAGATCCCGATTATTCTCGGCTCCGCCACCCCAGCCCTGGAAACGCTATGCAACGTGCGGCAGAAAAAATACCGGATGCTGCGTCTGACGCGGCGCGCAGGCAACGCCCGCCCAGCCCTGCAGCATGTGCTGGATTTAAAAGGCCAGCGTCTTCAGGCGGGACTGGCGCCCGCCCTTATCGCCCGTATGCGCCAACATCTCCAGGCCGACAATCAGGTAATTTTATTTCTTAACCGCCGGGGATTCGCGCCCGCGCTGCTTTGCCACGACTGCGGCTGGATTGCAGAGTGCCCGCGTTGCGATCACTACTACACGCTGCACCAGGCGCAGCATCATTTACGCTGTCATCACTGCGACAGCCAGCGTCCGGTACCGCGTCAGTGCCCCTCCTGCGGCTCCACACATATGTTACCGGTTGGGTTAGGGACGGAACAGCTGGAGCAGGTGCTGGCGCCCTTCTTCTCCGGCGTGCCGATCTCACGAATCGACCGTGATACCACCAGTCGTAAAGGCGCGCTGGAGCAGCATCTGGCGGAAGTTCACCGCGGCGGAGCACGCATCCTGATAGGCACACAAATGCTGGCGAAAGGCCATCACTTTCCGGATGTCACGCTGGTGGCGTTGCTGGATGTCGATGGCGCGCTTTTTTCCGCAGATTTTCGTTCGGCGGAACGCTTCGCCCAGCTCTACACTCAGGTTTCCGGCCGCGCCGGGCGCGCGGGCAAACAGGGCGAAGTGGTGCTCCAAACGCACCATCCTGAGCATCCCCTGCTGCAAACGTTACTGTATAAAGGCTATGATGCGTTTGCGGAGCAGGCGCTGGCGGAACGGCAAACGCTCCAGCTTCCGCCGTGGACCAGCCACGTCATTATTCGCGCAGAGGATCATAACAATCAGCAGGCGCCCGTCTTTCTCCAACAGTTGCGTAATCTGATTCAGGCCAGCCCGCTATCAGACGATAAGCTGTGGATCTTAGGTCCGGTTCCGGCCCTCGCGCCAAAACGCGGCGGCCGCTATCGCTGGCAAATTTTACTTCAGCATCCTTCACGGATTCGCCTGCAACACATCATCAGCGGCACGCTGGCGTTGATCAATACGCTCCCGGAAGCGCGGAAAGTTAAATGGGTTCTGGACGTCGATCCGATTGAAGGATAGTCCTCACGATGCGAGGCGGATCGTAAAATTAAAGATCCATCACACTTTTTATGAAAATTCTGTAACCGCTTCCACGCACTATCTGATAAAAATGTTTTCGATGAGTGTTACCAGGGATAGATCTGCGCCAGCAGTTCCCAGGCGAGGAGAAAGAGTGAAATCGAACAAGCAGGTTACTGCCGCTACGATGAAGGATGTTGCGTTGAAGGCGAAAGTCTCTACGGCAACCGTATCCCGCGCGTTAATGAACCCCGATAAAGTCTCCCAGTCGACCCGTAGCCGGGTTGAACAGGCCGCGCTTGAAGTGGGTTATTTCCCGCAGTCGATGGGGCGAAATGTAAAACGCAATGAATCCCGTACGATTTTGGTGATTGTCCCGGATATTTGCGATCCCTTCTTCAGTGAAATTATCCGCGGTATCGAAGTGACCGCGGCAGAACAGGGGTATCTGGTGCTGATTGGCGATTGCGCCCATCAAAACCAGAAAGAAAAAACCTTTCTTAATCTCATCATCACCAAACAGATCGACGGCATGGTACTTCTCAGTTCCCGACTGCCCTTTGACGCCAGCGTTGAGGAGCAGCGCAATTTGCCTCCGATGGTGATGTCGAATGAGTTCGCGCCGGAGCTTGAATTGCCGACGGTACATATCGATAACCTGACCGCCGCGTTCAACGCCATGAATTACCTGTTAGATTTGGGCCACAAGCGGATTGGTTGTATTGCGGGGCCGGAAGATATGCCGCTCTGTCACTATCGCTTACAAGGTTACGTACAGGCATTAAGACGCAGTGGCATTGTGGTCGATCCGCATTACATCGCCCGTGGCGACTTTACCTTTGAAGCCGGGGCAAACGCATTAAAGCAGTTGCTTGAGCAACCGTTGCCGCCTACCGCCGTCTTTTGTCATAGCGACGTAATGGCGCTGGGCGCCCTCTCCTGGGCCAAGCGCCAGGGTCTGAAAGTACCTGACGATCTGTCGATTATCGGCTTTGACAATATCGCGCTGGCCGAGTTTTGCGACCCTCCGTTGACAACCGTGGCGCAGCCGCGTTTTGACATTGGTCGCGAAGCGATGCTGCTGTTGCTCGATCAGATGCAGGGGCAAAATGTGAGCAGCGGCTCGCGTTTAATGGATTGCGAGCTGATTATTCGCGGTTCTACGCGCGCTTTACCCTAAAGTAAATAGCTTTAAGACTCACCTGTCTGGTCAAAGGCCCGCCGCTTCAGTAACATGACGGGCTGACGAACGAATAAATACAGCGAAACGATAGTGGCACAACGAGATTATGTACGTCGCGGCCAACCGGCTCCTTCGCGGCGCAAAAAGAGCACCTCACGGAACTCACGGAAGAAGCAAAGCAACATGCCTGCCGTCTCGCCGGCAATGGTCGCGATTGCGGCAGCCGTCCTTGTGACCTTTATCGGCGGTCTGTACTTCATTACTCACCATAAGAAAGAAGAGTCCGAAACGCTACAAAACCAGAAAGTCACCGGCAATGGGCTTCCGCCAAAACCGGAAGAGCGCTGGCGTTACATCAAAGAGCTGGAAAGTCGCCAGCCAGGCGTGCGTACGCCAACGGAACCGTCCGCCGGCGGTGAAGTCATGAACCCGAATCAGCTCACCAGCGAGCAGCGTCAACTTCTGGAGCAGATGCAGGCGGATATGCGTCAGCAGCCAACGCAACTTAACGAAGTGCCGTGGAACGAGCAGACGCCAGAACGACGCCAGCAAACGCTACAGCGCCAGCGTCAGGCGCAGCAGCAGCAGTGGGCTCAAACGCAGCCTGTTCAGCAACCACGTACGCAGCCGCGGGTAAACGAACAGTCGCAAACGCGCACGGTACAGTCCGCCCCGGCGCAACCCGCGCGCCAAAGTCAGCCGCCGAAGCAGACGGCCTCGCAGCAACCTTATCAGGATTTGCTGCAAACGCCGGCGCATACCAGCGCGGCAGCGCCAAAAGCCGCGCCCATTACGCGCGCGCCTGAAGCGCCGAAGGCGACAGCAGAGAAAAAAGATGAACGTCGCTGGATGGTGCAATGTGGTTCATTCAAAGGCGCCGAGCAGGCAGAAAGCGTCCGCGCTCAGCTGGCGTTTGAAGGCTTTGACTCCAAAATTACCACCAATAACGGCTGGAATCGCGTGGTTATCGGGCCGGTGAAAGGTAAAGAAAATGCCGACAGCACCATTAACCGTCTGAAGATGGCGGGCCATACAAACTGCATTCGACTCGCCACCGGGGGTTGAAACCCTCAAAATCTCCCCCATCTATACTTGCATTATGCCCCGTACGCCGTACGGGGCCGCAATTCAGCATTAGTAACCAAGGGGTCTGCTCGTGACAACAATAGTAAGCGTACGCCGTAACGGCCACGTGGTAATCGCCGGTGATGGTCAGGCCACACTGGGTAACACAGTAATGAAAGGCAACGTGAAGAAAGTCCGCCGCCTCTACAACGACAAGGTCATTGCGGGCTTTGCGGGCGGTACTGCGGATGCATTCACGCTGTTCGAGCTGTTTGAACGTAAACTGGAAATGCATCAGGGGCACCTGGTCAAAGCCGCCGTTGAACTGGCGAAAGACTGGCGTACCGACCGCATGCTACGCAAACTGGAAGCGTTGCTGGCCGTCGCGGATGAAACCGCTTCGCTCATCATCACGGGTAACGGCGATGTCGTGCAACCTGAAAACGATTTAATTGCTATCGGCTCCGGCGGTCCTTATGCCCAGGCTGCCGCTCGCGCTCTGTTGGAAAATACCGAGCTCGGCGCGCGCGAAATTGCTGAAAAGGCGTTGGATATTGCAGGCGATATCTGCATTTACACCAACCATTTCCACACCATTGAAGAATTGACCGCCAAAGCGTAAGGACCCCTCATGTCTGAAATGACCCCACGCGAAATTGTCAGCGAACTGAACAAACACATTATCGGCCAGGATAACGCAAAGCGTTCCGTGGCGATTGCATTGCGTAACCGCTGGCGTCGTATGCAGCTTGATGAAGAGCTGCGCCACGAAGTAACGCCGAAAAATATTCTGATGATTGGCCCGACCGGCGTCGGTAAAACCGAAATCGCCCGTCGTCTGGCAAAACTCGCCAACGCACCGTTCATTAAAGTCGAAGCCACCAAATTCACCGAAGTGGGCTACGTCGGGAAAGAAGTGGACTCTATCATCCGCGATCTGACCGATGCCGCTGTGAAAATGGTTCGCGTACAGGCTATCGAGAAAAACCGCTATCGTGCGGAAGAGTTGGCGGAAGAACGTATTCTCGACGTACTGATCCCACCCGCAAAAAATAACTGGGGCCAGGCCGAACAGCAGCAGGAGCCTTCTGCCGCCCGCCAAACGTTCCGCAAAAAACTGCGCGAAGGCCAGCTCGACGATAAAGAGATCGAGATTAACCTCGCCGCCGCACCGATGGGCGTAGAGATTATGGCGCCTCCGGGCATGGAAGAGATGACCAGCCAGTTGCAGTCTATGTTCCAGAACCTGGGCGGTCAGAAACAGAAACCGCGTAAGCTGAAAATTAAAGACGCGATGAAACTGTTGGTTGAAGAAGAGGCTGCTAAGCTGGTCAACCCGGAAGAGCTGAAACAGGACGCTATCGACGCGGTTGAACAGCACGGCATCGTGTTTATCGATGAAATTGACAAAATTTGTAAGCGTGGCGAAACCTCCGGCCCGGATGTTTCACGCGAAGGCGTACAGCGCGACTTACTGCCGCTGGTAGAAGGCTGCACGGTTTCGACCAAACACGGGATGGTCAAAACGGATCATATTCTGTTTATCGCCTCTGGCGCGTTCCAGGTGGCGAAGCCGTCTGATCTGATCCCGGAACTGCAGGGCCGTCTGCCGATTCGCGTTGAACTTCAGGCGCTGACCACCAGCGATTTCGAACGCATTTTGACCGAGCCAAACGCGTCCGTCACCGTGCAGTATAAAGCGCTGATGGCAACTGAAGGCGTCAATATCGAGTTCACCGATTCCGGTATTAAACGTATTGCCGAAGCCGCCTGGCAGGTTAACGAAACCACCGAAAACATCGGCGCGCGCCGTCTGCATACCGTACTGGAGCGTCTGATGGAAGAAATTTCCTATAACGCCAGCGATCTGCACGGCCAAAACATCACAATTGATGCGGAATATGTGAGCAAACATCTGGATGCGCTGGTCGCAGATGAAGATCTAAGCCGTTTTATCTTATAATCGCGTCCAATGCATTTTCATCACTGTTGATGGGGCTGAAAAGCCCCATTTTTATTGGCGCTAAATATGACTGAACAACAACAAATTAGCCGCACCCAGGCCTGGCTGGAAAGCTTACGACCCAAAACCTTACCCCTCGCCTTCGCAGCGATTATCGTCGGTACGGCCCTGGCATGGTGGCAAGGCTATTTCGATCCTCTGGTCGCGCTGCTGGCCCTTATCACCGCCGGGCTGCTGCAAATTTTATCCAACCTCGCCAACGATTATGGCGACGCTGTCAAAGGCAGCGATAAACCGGATCGCATCGGGCCGCTGCGGGGGATGCAAAAAGGCGTCATCACCCGGCAGGAGATGAAGCGGGCGTTAATCATTACCGTCGTGCTGATCTGTATCTCCGGACTGGCGCTGGTGGCGGTCGCGTGCCATACGTTAACCGATTTTATCGGCTTCCTGATTTTGGGCGGGCTGTCGATTATCGCCGCCATCACCTACACCGTGGGTAATCGGCCCTACGGCTATATCGGGCTGGGTGATATCTCTGTTCTGGTATTCTTTGGCTGGCTAAGTGTCATGGGGAGCTGGTATCTCCAGGCGCATACGCTGATTCCGGCGCTGATTCTCCCGGCCACCGCCTGCGGTTTACTGGCGACGGCAGTGCTGAATATTAATAACCTGCGCGATATTAATAGCGACAGAGAGAACGGCAAAAACACCCTTGTAGTACGACTGGGCGATGTCAACGCGCGTCGTTATCACGCCTGCCTGTTGCTAGGCGCGCTGCTCTGTCTGGCGCTGTTTAATCTGCTCTCGCTACACAGTCCGTGGGGATGGTTGTTTATTCTGGCCGCGCCCTTGCTCATTAAACAAGCGCGCTACGTAATGCGCGAAAGGGAGCCTGCGGCAATGCGCCCGATGCTTGAACGTACCGTTAAAGGCGCGTTGTTAACCAACCTGTTATTTGTGATTGGGATACTCTTAAGTCAGTGGGCCGTTTAACTGACAAATATCAATTAACAATTGATGATTTTGCCAACAGTATACTTAGCGCGATATACTAAAAATTCTCGCAGCAACTGAACGTTAAGCCTATGAAATACGATACTTCCGAGCTTTGTGACATCTATCAGGAAGATGTCAACGTCGTGGAACCGCTGTTCTCTAATTTTGGAGGGCGGTCGTCGTTTGGCGGACAAATCATCACGGTAAAATGTTTCGAGGACAACGGGTTGCTGTACGATCTGCTCGAACAAAATGGCCGTGGTCGGGTTCTGCTGGTCGATGGCGGCGGTTCTGTCCGTCGTGCATTAGTCGATGCGGAGCTGGCGCGTCTGGCCACGCAAAATGAATGGGAAGGGCTGGTTATCTATGGCGCGGTGCGTCAGGTGGACGATCTGGAAGAGCTGGATATCGGCATTCAGGCGATCGCCGCCATTCCGGTTGGCGCCGCAGGTGAAGGCATTGGGGAAAGCGATGTGCGCGTCAATTTCGGCGGCGTGACGTTCTTCTCCGGCGATCATCTCTATGCCGACAACACCGGGATTATCCTTTCCGAAGACCCGCTTGATATCGAGTGATCAAAAAAGGCGCCGTAAGGCGCCTTTTTTATGCGTTGTCGCTGATTGCCGGATGGCAGCTTACGCCTTATCCGGCCCACCGGTATCCGCATTCTAAATCCTCTATAGATTTCGCGTCAGGGCAAGGCGGCAAGTAAGTGAATCCCCAGGAGCATAGGCCACTATGTGACTGGGGTGAACGCACGCAGCCAACGCCGCCATAACGTGAAATATGACGAGGATTAGACTTCTTCCATACGACCAAGCAGCGCCTGCAAACGTTCCTGCCAGCCGCTCTGCTGTTCCTTCAGAGAATTATTTTCACGCTCGAGTTCTTCACGCTGATGCTGTGCAGACTGCACTTCCTGCGTCAGGCTGTTGTTCTTTTCTTTCAGCTCTTCAATTTCCATCTGTAACAGGGTGATGGTGTCAATCGCCTGCTGTACTTTTGCTTCCAGTTTCTCAAACACTTCTAAAGACATGATCTTACCTCTCCTGAATTGCAAGGCGACGCTTCACGTAAACGCGCACAATATATAGTGTCGATTGTATGAAGCCCCGCTCTCGCTGTCCAGCGACATACCGCGTAGATCGCGGTTTGCAGCAATTTTCATCCATCTCCTGGTAACATTCATTCAATAACTTAAAAGTGTTAACATATTGGTTAATGAAATGATTCAATTCACTCTCTTCTGCTGTCTCAAAATGCGCCTCATGGCGCGATAACGCTCATTTTATTGACGCAGTACACACATTTTGAATTCGATATTTCTCGTTTTTGCTCGTTAACGATAAATTAACAGTGTGCCTACAGGGCATCGTGGATGTCCATGACCTCCTCGCATACCAATAATCATTACATACTCTTCAGGATCCGATTATGAGTCAAACATCAACCTTAAAAGGCCAGTGCATTGCTGAATTCCTCGGTACCGGGTTGTTGATTTTTTTCGGTGTGGGTTGTGTCGCTGCGCTTAAAGTTGCCGGAGCTACTTTTGGACAGTGGGAAATCAGCGTCATCTGGGGTCTGGGAGTAGCGATGGCTATTTACCTGACGGCAGGTGTTTCTGGCGCACACCTGAACCCGGCAGTGACCATCGCACTCTGGCTATTTGCCTGTTTCGACAAACGTAAAGTTGTTCCTTTTATTATTTCTCAAGTTGCCGGCGCCTTTTGCGCAGCGGCGTTAGTTTACGGGCTTTATTACAATCTTTTTGTGGACTTCGAACAAACCCACCATATCGTCCGTGGCAGCGTTGAAAGTCTCGATCTCGCAGGCATTTTCTCAACTTACCCGAATCCTCATATCAATTTTGTGCAGGCCTTCGCGGTTGAAATGGTGATTACCGCTATTCTGATGGGGCTGATTCTGGCGCTGACCGACGACGGAAACGGCGTACCTCGCGGTCCGCTTGCGCCACTGCTCATTGGTTTACTGATCGCCGTTATCGGTGCCTCTATGGGGCCGTTGACCGGGTTTGCGATGAATCCGGCGCGTGACTTTGGCCCCAAAATGTTCGCCGGGCTTGCCGGCTGGGGTGAAATTGCGTTTACCGGCGGTAGAGACATTCCTTACTTCCTGGTGCCACTGTTTGGCCCCATCGTCGGCGCCATTCTGGGCGCGTTTGCTTATCGCAAATTTATTGGCCGTCATTTGCCGTGCGATACCTGCGTCGTGGAAGAGAAGGACTCCACCGCGACCACACAACAAAATGCTTCGCTGTAATCTGATTACGGGACAAAATTATGACTGAAAAAAAATATATCGTTGCGCTCGACCAGGGTACCACCAGCTCCCGCGCGGTCGTTATGGATCATGACGCGAATATCGTCAGCGTATCACAGCGTGAATTTGAGCAAATTTATCCTAAGCCAGGCTGGGTAGAACACGACCCGATGGAAATTTGGGCGTCCCAAAGCTCAACGCTGGTAGAAGTGCTGGCTAAGGCCGATATCAGTTCCGATCAGATTGCCGCTATCGGTATCACCAACCAACGTGAAACCGCGATCGTCTGGGAACGTGAAACCGGCAAACCGATATACAACGCTATTGTCTGGCAGTGCCGTCGTACCGCCGATATTTGCGAACAGCTTAAACGCGACGGCCTGGAAGATTACATCCGCGACAATACCGGTCTGGTCGTCGACCCGTACTTCTCTGGCACTAAAGTGAAATGGATCCTTGACCATGTGGAAGGTTCGCGCGAACGCGCGAAGCGTGGCGAGCTGCTGTTCGGTACGGTGGATACCTGGCTTATCTGGAAGATGACGCAGGGCCGCGTCCACGTTACGGATTACACCAACGCCTCACGAACCATGCTGTTCAACATCCATGATTTGGACTGGGACGATAAGATGCTGGACGTGCTGGATATCCCACGCGCGATGCTGCCCCAGGTACGTAAGTCCTCCGAAGTCTACGGCCAGACCAATATTGGCGGTAAAGGCGGTACACGTATTCCTATCGCCGGGATTGCCGGGGATCAGCAGGCCGCGCTATTCGGCCAACTGTGCGTAAAGGAAGGAATGGCAAAGAATACCTACGGCACCGGCTGCTTTATGCTGATGAACACCGGCGAGAAAGCGGTAAAATCGGAAAACGGCCTGCTGACCACCATCGCCTGCGGCCCAAGCGGCGAAGTCAACTATGCGCTGGAAGGCGCGGTGTTTATGGCGGGAGCGTCCATTCAATGGCTGCGTGATGAAATGAAGCTCATCAGCGACGCGTTCGACTCCGAATATTTCGCCACGAAAGTGAAAGATACCAACGGTGTCTACGTGGTTCCGGCCTTCACCGGTCTGGGCGCGCCGTACTGGGACCCGTATGCCCGCGGCGCCATTTTTGGCCTGACCCGCGGCGTGAACTCTAATCACATTATCCGCGCGACGCTCGAATCCATCGCTTACCAGACCCGCGACGTACTGGAAGCGATGCAGGCCGACTCCGGTATCCGCCTGCACGCTCTGCGTGTGGACGGCGGCGCAGTGGCCAACAACTTCCTGATGCAGTTCCAGTCAGATATTCTCGGCACGCGGGTGGAACGCCCGGAAGTGCGCGAAGTGACCGCGCTGGGCGCCGCCTATCTGGCTGGCCTGGCCGTCGGTTACTGGCAGAACCTGGACGAGCTGCAGGAAAAAGCCGTCATTGAGCGAGAATTCCGCCCCGGCATTGAAACCACCGAGCGTAACTACCGTTACAGCGGCTGGAAGAAAGCGGTTAAACGCGCAATGGCGTGGGAAGAGCACGACAAGTAAGGTCGCCATCCGGCAAAATCTTTGTGCGGAGGCAACTCCGCACACACATCAATTATTCCCTCCTTCCCCTGTGCTACACTGCGCGCCACTCCTTTTTGCTACGAGTTTGTTATGAGACGAGAACTTGCCATCGAATTTTCCCGTGTGACCGAAGCGGCGGCGCTGGCTGGCTACAAATGGCTGGGACGCGGCGATAAAAATACCGCGGACGGCGCGGCGGTCAACGCCATGCGTATCATGCTCAACCTGGTCAACATTGACGGCACCATCGTGATTGGCGAAGGCGAAATCGACGAAGCCCCGATGCTCTATATCGGCGAGAAAGTCGGTACCGGCCACGGCGATGCGGTAGATATCGCCGTCGATCCGATTGAGGGCACGCGCATGACGGCGATGGGTCAGGCGAACGCGCTGGCGGTGCTGGCGGTCGGCGATAAAGGCTGCTTCCTGAATGCGCCCGATATGTATATGGAAAAACTGATTGTCGGTCCGGGCGCCAAAGGGGCGATCGATCTCAATCTGCCGCTGGCGGATAACCTACGCAACATCGCGGATGCGCTGGGTAAACCGCTTGGCGATCTGACCGTGACCATTCTGGCAAAACCGCGTCATGACGAGGTCATCGCAGAGATGGCCAAACTGGGCGTACGCGTGTTTGCCATTCCTGACGGCGACGTCGCGGCCTCAATTCTGACCTGTATGCCAGATAGCGAAGTCGACGTGCTGTACGGGATTGGCGGCGCACCAGAAGGCGTGGTATCCGCAGCGGTGATCCGCGCGCTGGACGGCGATATGCAGGGTCGTCTGCTGGCGCGCCATGATGTGAAAGGCGACAGCGAAGAAAACCGCCGCATTGGCGAACAGGAACTGGCGCGCTGCAAAGCAATGGGCATTGAAGCGGGCAAGGCGTTATGCCTGGGCGACATGGCGCGTAGCGATAACGTTATTTTCTCCGCGACCGGCATCACGAAAGGCGATCTGCTGGAAGGAATTAGCCGGAAAGGCCATATTGCCACGACGGAAACGCTGCTGATCCGCGGCAAATCACGCACCATCCGCCGCATTCAGTCTATCCACTATCTTGATCGTAAAGATCCGGATGTACAGGCGCATATCCTCTAGCGCATTTGTTAGTTAGAGCCTTCCAGCCTCGCGGGGCTGGAAATCTTTCTCCTGACGAACGAAGATAAGGTTAGCGATTCAGAACAGGAGAAAACCATGGCCGATTGGGTAACAGGTAAAGTCACTAAGGTGCAAAACTGGACTGACGCACTGTTCAGCCTGACCGTTCACGCCCCCATTAATCCTTTTACTGCAGGCCAATTTACCAAACTCGGACTGGAGATCGATGGCGAGCGCGTTCAGCGCGCGTATTCCTATGTCAATGCGCCTGACAATCCGAATTTAGAGTTTTATCTGGTGACGGTGCCGCAAGGAAAGCTCAGCCCGCGGCTGGCGGCGCTAAAACCTGGCGATGAGGTGCAAGTGGTCAGCGACGCGTCGGGTTTCTTTGTACTGGATGAAGTGCCTGACTGCGAGACGCTATGGATGCTGGCGACCGGAACCGCTATTGGCCCGTATTTGTCTATTCTGCAATATGGGCAGGATGTCGCGCGCTTTAAAAATCTGGTCTTGGTCCACGCCGCACGCTTCGCCGCCGATTTAAGCTATCTGCCGCTAATGCTGGAACTGCAACAGCGTTATGAAGGCAAGCTGCGCATCCAAACGGTGGTCAGCCGGGAGAGCGTGCCAGGCTCGCTCACCGGACGCGTGCCAGCGCTCATTGAAAACGGCGAGCTGGAAAAAGCCGTTGGATTACCGATGGATAAAGAGACCAGCCACGTCATGCTGTGCGGGAACCCGCAGATGGTGCGCGATACGCAGCAACTGCTGAAAGAGACCCGACAGATGACTAAACATCTGCGCCGCCGACCGGGGCATATGACGGCTGAACATTACTGGTGATGTTTTACCGAATGGCGGCTGGGGCTTATCCGGCCTGCAAATCATCACCAATCTGTAGGCCCGGCAAGCGTCAGCGCCACCGGGCAAATTACGGTTTACCGCCCGCTACAGCTCTGCTTTAAACTTCACGTCCTGTGTCGCTTTCCCAAACTTATTTTCCCCCTGAACACCGACAAACGCGCCCAGATCGATAAGCATCATCACCAGGATCAGCGTCGGAATAAATCGCCCGACGACCCACTGCCACATCCCCGGCAGCATCGCCCAGTTTCCGGCCAGCAGCATCCACGCCAGAATCATCAGCAACGCCCACGCGCCGGAGCGTCCCCGGTCATGCAGACGTTTGACCATGACGGCGGCGGTCGGCCACAGCAGGCACACCAGGCAAAATGCCGCCGTTTGGATATCAAGCAGATTTTTCCCCGCCAGCGAAAATAGCGCCAGCATCCCGGCAAACCAGAGGCCGATCCAAATCCAGAAATCACGGCGTCCGATACGCCCTTTAAATGAGAATAACCATTGCTGTATGGTCATGTAAGTTCCTTATATTTTGCCTTCCGCTACAGTTTACCCTTTTGACAAGCCCGACAGTTATCGTTTTAATCGTGAGCAGTCCTAACGAAAGGTAAGATTGATGAAGCCAGGATGTACTCTGTTTTTACTGTTGTTTTCTGCTCTCACCGCCAGCATAACGGCGCACGCGCAGCTCTCTTCATCGACCACGACAGCGCCCTATCTGCTGGCGGGCTCGCCAACCTTTGATCTTTCTATTAGCCAGTTTCGTGAGAACTTTAACCGCCAGAATCCCGATCTGCCGCTCAATGAATTTCGCGCCATTGAGAATAGCCGCGATAAGGCGAATCTGACCCGCGCCGCCAGTAAGATTAACGAAAATCTGTATGCCTCCACGGCGTTGGAGCGCGGTACGCTCAAAGTGAAAAGTATGCAGATTACCTGGCTGCCCATTCAGGGGCCGGAACAGAAAGCGGCGAAAGCGAAAGCGCTGGAATATATGGCCGCCATTATTCGTACTGTCGCCCCGTTGCTGACAAAAGAGCAAAGCCAGAAAAAACTGCAAAAGATGCTTATCGCCGGTAAAGGTAAACACTATTACGCCGAGACAGAAGGCGCGGTACGTTATGTTGTCGCAGATAACGGCGAAAAGGGGCTGACCTTCGCGGTTGAACCGATTAAGCTGGCGTTATCTGAAAATCTGGAAGGGGCGAATTGATGACAAAAAGCAAAGCCTTTCCGGGGATGAATCTCTATACTGTTTCACAGACCATGCTGCTCTGACGAGCGGCCATCTTCCTTAATTCGCTGACTAAGCGTGGAGAAATGAAATGCGACATCCTTTAGTGATGGGTAACTGGAAACTGAACGGCAGCCGCCACATGGTAAACGAACTGGTGGCTAACCTGCGTAAAGAACTGGCGGGCGTAGCAGGCTGCGACGTGGCAATCGCTCCGCCGGAAATGTATATCGATCTGGCGAAACGCGCTGCTGCCGGCAGCCACATCATGCTGGGCGCGCAGAACGTTGATCTGAATCTGTCTGGCGCATTCACCGGTGAAACTTCGGCTGAAATGCTGAAAGATATCGGCGCGCAGTACATTATTATCGGCCACTCCGAGCGTCGTACTTATCACAAAGAATCTGACGAACTGATCGCCAAAAAATTCGCCGTACTGAAAGAACAAGGTCTGACGCCGGTACTGTGCATCGGTGAAACCGAAGCGGAAAACGAAGCGGGCAAAACAGAAGAAGTATGCGCACGCCAGATCGACGCGGTACTGAAAACGCAGGGCGCGGCAGCCTTTGAAGGCGCGGTTATCGCTTACGAACCCGTATGGGCGATCGGTACCGGTAAATCTGCAACGCCTGCGCAGGCGCAGGCAGTGCACAAATTCATCCGTGACCACATTGCTAAAGCTGACGCGAAAATCGCTGAACAGGTCATTATCCAGTACGGCGGTTCTGTTAATGCCTCCAACGCAGCCGAACTGTTCGCGCAGCCGGACATCGACGGCGCGCTGGTAGGCGGCGCTTCTCTGAAAGCTGACGCCTTCGCCGTGATCGTGAAAGCAGCAGAAGCTGCTAAACAGGCTTAATTGCCAATCTATGTCTGATGGCGCTGCGCTTATCAGGCCTACCAGCCGAGTGCTTATGTAGGCCTGATAAGGTAAAGCCGCCATCCGGCATTTATGCTGTGGAGGGTAAGAAAGTAGTATCCCCGGCAACCTTAAACATCGCCCTCCAGCTCCGCGTATTCTCAACCAGCCGATCATCACGAAATAACGCACTACCAGAAACAACACGATTGATGCCCTGTGCAATCAGCGAAGGCAACTGATCCTGCGTTAACGACCCATCAATAACGATAATTTTACCTTCGCGTTTATCACCAAGTAGACAGAGAAGCTGCGCCACGCGCTCGTGCAAATCACTGGAGCGCATTTTACTGCCGTATCCAGGGTTCACTGCCAGTAGTTGAATAACCTCAACGTCGCTCAGAATGGGGATAATGACATCCAGAGGCGTTGCCGGGCATAAACTAATCCCCCGGATCACCGGCATTTCACCGCCAATAACGGGCACGGTCTGCTGACCAAGCCAGCTTAGCGTATGATGCAGATGAATATCGCCTTCTGCCTGAAGCGTGATGCAGTGTGCGCCCGCCTTCACGCAGGCTTGCGCCGCCGTCCATTGGTCCGCTACCATCAAATGAACATCTTTGATAAAAGTTTGCGGCAGTTGCCCAACTGCCCATGGCCCAACGGTAAACTGCGGGCAAAATTGACCATCCATCAAATCCAAATGCAACAGCGGCTGGTTTAACGCTTCCAACTGTTGCAGATAGCGATGCAACGCAATCCACTGCCCTGCCAGAATACCCACACTAAGCGGATATGACGCTAACAATGCCACACATGCTTCGCGCGTTAATCCGGCAAACTGGCTGTTCATGAGCACTCCTTAAGGCATCAAACCCATAAAAACTTTTTTTGTCCGCGGACCGGTCATCAACGGTTCAAGCTGCTCCACGCAAGTTTTATAGTGTGGCGTTGTCTTGTGAAAAGCGACGGCCTGTTCATCAACGTAGGCTTCATAAATATAAAATCGCGTAGGCACCTGCGGATCCTGCAGAACATCAAAACGCAAGTTACCCGGCTCTTTAATTGAGCCCAGATGATTCTGCCGAAAAACATCGATAAATTGTTCAACCTTGTCATCATGAACGTTAATTTCAACCAGCGTAACATGCATCATTACCCCCCTGATTATTCCAAATAAAATAACAGTCATCCCCATCTCCTCGCATCGGTAAAAGATGGGGAAGCGATCTCATTTAACCTTTCTCACTCAAAAACAGCTCATAAGCACGCTCTGCTGTTTCGTTATGATGAACGACAGCATGTACCGCTTTAATCATGGCTACCGGATCTTCTGACTGGAATATATTACGCCCCATATCTACGCCAGAAGCCCCCTGGTCAATCGCCTGATAGCACATTTCCAATGCTTCACGTTCAGGCAGTTTTTTACCGCCGGCGATGACAATCGGCACCGGACAACCTGCCGCAATACGCTCAAAACCTTTATCGACATAATACGTTTTGATAATTTGCGCCCCCATTTCCGCAGCGATACGCGTTGCCAGTGAAAAATAACGCTGGTCGCGAGCCATATCTTTACCCACTCCGGTCACTGCCATTATTGGCATCCCGACGCGTAACCCGGCATCAATCAGTTGAATAATATTTTTAATCGACTGATGTTCATGCTCACTACCAATATAAACCTGTGCGGCAGCAGCACAGCTATTCAACCGCACAGCGTCATCCATCGCCACCGCAACCGCCTCATTGCTTAATTCAGTGAGAATAGAATTCGCCCCGGACGCACGTAAAACGACTGGTTTATTGATTGCCGGAGGTACCACACTGCGTAATATGCCGCGAGTACACATTAAGACATCAGCATATTCAAAGAGCGGCGCAATATTAATATCAATACGCTCAAGTCCGGTTGTCGGCCCCTGGAAATATCCATGGTCAAAGGCCAGCATGACCGTTTTTCTGGTTTTGGGGTTAAAAATCCTCGCCAGTCTGGACTGCATTCCCCAATCCAGCGCGCCACAGCCTTTTAATGCGAACAAAGTGTTAGTTTGTGGTTTATCGGTGTGAAAATCTTTGCCATCTTTAATATCATCTAAATCAGCCATTCTTTACTCCGTCGATACATAACAGTTATCAGAAATCATATTTGTCGATATTGTCTTTGTTGAAAATGACACGCTCCGGCAATAACACAATGCCGTTACCTTTTGCCTCATAGTGATATCCCTGCTCACTATTAGGTGAAACGGTGACTTTGCCGATGCCGGGAATATCCAGTGAGTCACCGACATTCATTGGCATATTTTTCAGCAACGCGTTGGCGACATATACGGAAATTTTTCCCTGTTGGACGACATCCCACAGGCCAAACTCTTTAACAGTGCCGCGCTGAACATAAGGGCGCATCACATTCGGCGTACTAAAACCAACAATCGCGAGATTATTACGTTTAAGGTTCTCCGCCGCCTGTGCCGCAGCAGGTAAAGCGTTAGCGTCAGGCGCGATGATGGCATCCAGATCGGGATACGCTTTGATGATACCTTCCGCCGTCTGGAGCGATTTCGTGGCATCGTTATAGCCAAACTGGGTAGTGACTATCTCCCACCCCGGATGTTCCTGGCTAATTTTGGCTTTAGCTTCTTTTACCCACTGGTTCTGGTCGGTCACCGTTGGACTGGAATAGAAGAAAGCGACTTTCGCTTTCTCTTTGTCCACCTGATGAGCGACCATCTCTACCAGCATGCTGCCGAGCTGTTTTGGCGTCCCTTGATTGATATAGTAAGAACGGCACTCCGGCTTGGTATCGGAATCCCAGGTTAATATTTTCACGCCTCTTTGCATTGCCCGCTTCAACGCCGGGCACAGGCCATCAGGCGAAACGGCAGAAACGATAATGGCGTCATACCCCTGATTGACAAAGTTATTCACCAGTTGAACCTGGCCTGAGACGCTGGGCTCTGTAGGGCCATCGTAAGTTACGTCAATGCCCAGCGCTTTTCCCGCTTCCTGCGCGCCATTGCCGCCGCTGGTAAAAAAGCCCACGCCAACCAGTTTGGGAATAAAAGCAATCCGCTCTGCCGCCTGTACGGTCATTACCGCAGATGTCAGACCAAACGCAGTGAGTAAGGCGATCATTTTAATGCTGTGTCTTGCCATTTTTTTCTCCATAAATTTCAAAAGGAAATCATGCCTGATGCGCATTGCGACGGCGTGAGTACCATTCAAGGATTTGGTGACGATGCAAACTGACGGAACGACCAACGACAACAACAATGAGAAGCGCACCGGACAATGCGCTGGAAATTTGATTCGGCACTCCGGCCATCTGTAGCCCCTGCTGTAAAAATCCCACCAGCAGCGCCGCCAACGCGGACCCCATAATCGACCCGGAGCCGCCATAAATATTGGCGCCTCCCAGCACAACCGCCGTAATGGCCGGCATCAGGAAAGAGGCGCCCAGATCCGAACGTGCGGAGCCAAAGTAAGAAACCAGTAATACGGCGGCGATAGCGGAGGCGCATCCGGTCATGGCATACACGGTATACAACGTGCGATTCACCGGGATCGCGCTGTACTGCGCGACACGGGCGCTCTGGCCAATCAGGAAAACGTTGCGTCCCATATGCGTGCGATGCATGAGCAGCCAGAAAAACAGACAGCACACAAGAAAAAAAATAAGCGGCATGGGAATACCAAGAAATGAAATATTGGCAAAATCAGTGAACGCTGTGGGAAATCCACCAATACCTTCATAACCTGTGGCGCCAGCCATACCAGATAACAATAATGCGCTACCACCAAATAAATACATGGTTCCCAGGGTAATCACCAACGGGTTTACGCCGGTATAAATAATAAGTCCGGCATTTATCAGCCCACATATTGCGCCGAGTAGTAGGGTAATAATAATCGCTAAAGGTAGCGGCATACCGAGCTGAAACAGCACACCTAGGGTAATCGCGCATAGCCCGATTGTAGAACCAAATGAAATATCCATACCACCGCTGACAATAACCATTGTTAGCGGCAAAGCGACAATACCGATACAAATAAAATCGCTAGTGCTAAAAAGTAAGACATTAATATCTAATAAACGTGGATTAATCACACCGAAAGCCAGAATTTCAAAGATCAATAAGGCTGCCAGCGCAATTTCCCAGCTATAGCGTCGCCATGGATTCATCATGCCACCTCTTTGTTTTTATTCTGTTGTGCGTGCGTTTTTGCTTCCGTCTGTAGTGGAGTGGGTGGTGATATAAAACGGGCATATTTCTGGCGGCGCAGATTGCGTTGTAATGCGCAACGCAGCCGCCCATCGAATACCAGTACGCCCAACAATACCAGGCCAGCAATAAAATCGTTCCACCAGGCGGGGATGCGCAGCAGCACTAACACACTATCGATTTGCGTAAGAAAATAAGCGCCGAGAATAGCGCCGATGACCGTGCCTGACCCGCCTAACAGGCTAATTCCCCCCAATACGCAGGCCGCGATGGCTTTCATTTCCAGCCCCGTGCCGGTTTGATTGGGAATGAAGCCAATCTGCGAGGCAAACACGATTCCAGCCAATGCCGCCATACCGCCATTAAGTGAAAATGCCATGATGCGTACCATCTCGGTACGGACACCCAATTGCCGGGCGCCCTGCAGGTTATCGCCGGTGGCGTAAAAATTGCGGCCAAAGGCGGTTTTCGCCAGGAGCCAGGCCATAAGCAGCGCTAACACCAGGGTAAACCAGCCGATTGCGGAAATTCCCAGAAACACCGGAGCAGAGAGTTGCTTTAAGCCTGCGGGTAATCCTTCAATCCATTTCCCCCCTGTCCATAGCAGCATGATCCCACGATACAAGCCCAGCGTTCCCAGCGTGGCGACAATGGCGGGTATCTTCAACCAGGCAACCAGTACGCCATTAAAAAATCCGGCGACAATTCCTAATATTAGTGTGGCCAGGCAGGCGACCGGCAGGCTATAGCCGGCGTTTAACATCACTCCCAGCAATACCGCGCACATGCCTGTCGTCGAGCCCACCGATACATCAATATTGCGGGTGAGCATTACCATCGTCGCGCCAATCGCCAACAGCATCAAAATTTGCGCGCTACTGAAAACCATTGTCAGCGTTTGCACGCTCAAATACTGGCTATCCAGCGCGCCAGGAAACACGAATAAACAGACTATTGCCAGCAGTGCCGTCGCTTCCCGGTTATTTTGGATGAATTTCAACATGTTGCCTCCGACGCACCATGTTCGCCAAACGCAACGTGCATGATGGTATCAACGTTAATTTCCTCGCCGCATAACGCAGGCCCCCCCAGTTCCCCCTGGTGCATGACATATACGCGATCGGCCATCTGCTCTATCTCTTCCAGATCGGAGGAAATAAACAGCACCGCGACATTTTGTTGCGCGATACTGCGCAACAGCTGATAAATATCGCTGCGGGCGGAGACATCGACACCGCGGGTCGGTTCATCGACAATCAGTAATTGCGGAGAGGCTTCCAGGCATTTGGCAATCAATACTTTTTGCTGGTTACCGCCGGATAAAGTACGCGCCGCCTGTTCGGCATTATTGAGTTTGATATTTAACGCGCGGTGGTAACGTTCAAGGGTGGCGTTATCCCGCTGGGGCTTTATCCAAAATCCTTTTTGGTTGTGGGTCAGCGAACAGACATTCCATGCCAGGGAAGCGTCAAGATACAGCCCGGATGACTGCCGATCTTCCGGCAAATAGACCAGGCCGAGCTGCAACCGCTGTTGGGTTGTCAGGGCGTTAATTTCTTCGCCATTGAACAGCATCCGCCCCGCATTGACCGGTCTAATACCGTACAGCGTTTCAGCCAGTTCTGTGCGTCCCGCGCCGACCAACCCGGCCAGACCAAGGATTTCGCCTGCCCGCACCTCAAGGTTGATATTCATAAAACCTTCGCCCGTCAGTGACTCCAGCGCTAATACCGTCGCACCACGTTCGTTCTGCGGGCGGCTGCCAGGCAATTCCAGCCACAACTTTTGATTCGCGGAAAGACTGACGCCCTGCGTTGCCGGGGTGATAGCTTGAATAATCTCGTCGGTAGAAAGGTCATGCGTTTTTCCGAATAATGCGATTTTACCGTCACGCATCACGCTAACGCAGTGAGCTAACTGTCTAATTTCTGGTAGCTTATGAGAAATAAATACAATTCCGACACCCTTTTTCAGCAACTCTTGCAGACGCGTAAATAACCGGTCAGTTTCGGCTGGCGTTAACGACGCCGTGGGCTCATCAAGAATTAAGATTCGCGAGTCGCGCATCAAGCCGCGCATAATTTCAACGATCTGGCGGTCTGCAACATCAAGCGTACCCGCAGCGCTCGCCGGATCGAGTTGGCATCCCATCGCCTTTAATAGCTGCTGCATTTTTTCCGTGGAGGCCTGACGTCCCTGCAAGCCAAACAAGATATTTTCCCGCACAGATAAACTCGGAAATAACAGAGGCTCCTGGGGAACCAGGTAAATGCCATACTGGTGCGCCTTCAGAGGCGTTAAATGACTGCAACGCACACCAGCAATATCGATAGTCCCTCCATCTGGCGGGACTATACCGGCAATAATCTTCATTAATGTTGATTTACCCGCACCATTGCCGCCAAGCAATGCGTGCACCTCTCCCGCATGCAGAGTAAAGTCAATTCCCTTTAGTACTTCGACGCCGGAATAACTTTTATAAATGTTCTGCACACAAATCAGAGGGGATGCAGTATTGTGACTGATTTGCATGTTGCCTCCGCTCCCTCAATGTTGACTGACGGGACTGAACAAATGTTTTTTGAAAAAGAAATTGTTCAAAACGGTAGTAGTTATTTGGTTAAAAAACTCTCATCCAGATCACGTTTTATGAATAAATGAATTTTTAGATGATAAATGTTCAGATTTGGCGCGTTTTTGTGGCGTTAATCACGGTTATTTCGGAGTGATAACTGAACAATTGTGTTAATGATTTAGAAATGTTCAAAGTAAAAGCCAGGTTATGACAATGAGCGATAATACGTTGGTATCTGATTATGGAATGTGCGAAGAAGAGCAGGTGGCGCGTATTGCCTGGTTCTACTATCACGATGGATTGACGCAGAGTGAAATCAGCGAGCGTCTGGGGCTAACCCGGCTAAAGGTTTCTCGTCTGCTGGAGAAAGGGCATCAGTCCGGTATTATTCGCGTACAAATCAACTCCCGCTTTGAAGGGTGTCTTGAGTATGAAAATGCCTTGCGCAACCACTTCGCATTGCAGAATATCCGCGTGCTGCCGGCATTACCCGATGCCGATATTGGTCTGCGCTTAGGAATCGGCGCCGCCCATATGTTGATGGAGTCTCTGCGGCCACAGCAACTGCTGGCCGTCGGCTTTGGCGAAGCCACGATGACCACATTAAAACGCCTCAGCGGATTTATCTCGGCGCAACAAACCCGACTGGTCACGTTATCCGGCGGCGTGGGGCCGTATATGACCGGAATAGGCCAGCTTGATGCCGCTTGTAGCGTAAGTATTATGCCCGCGCCGCTGCGCGCATCATCGCAGGAAATTGCCTGCACGCTGCGCAATGAAAATAGCGTGCGGGATGTGATGCTCACAGCGCAAGCTGCCGATGCCGCCATCGTGGGGATTGGGGCAATTAACCAGAAAGATCAAGCCAGTATCTTAAAATCCGGTTATATCACTCAGGGTGAACAACTCATGATTGGCCGCAAAGGCGCAGTAGGCGATATTCTGGGCTATTTTTTTGATGCTCATGGCGAAATTATTCCAGACATCAAAATCCATAACGAATTAATTGGCCTGAAGTTAAATTCACTTTCCACGATCCCAACCGTGATTGGCGTCGCCGGCGGCGAACAAAAAGCAGAAGCTATTATTGCCGCTATGCGCGGTAACTATATCAATGCGCTGGTTACCGATCAGAAAACCGCAGGGAAAATAATTCAACTTATTGAAAAATAACAAATAAAATAACACTTACCTCAATTCAATAAACAATAACTGACAGGATTTTATGTAACGATGTAAAAATAGCCGAGGGTAAAAAAATGGCTCGACTCTGTACCCATACTGAATCAGGACATTACCTGATGGCTCTTGACGCCGGTACCGGTAGCGTCAGAGCAGTAATTTTTGATCTACAAGGAAAGCAAATAGCTGTCGGTCAAGCGGAATGGCAGCATCTGGCCGTGCCGGATGTGCCTGGTTCGATGGAGTTTGATCTTGCCAAAAACTGGCAACTGGCTTGCCAGTGTATCCGTCAGGCACTACAGAAAGCCGCCATCCCTGCAACGGCTATCGCTGCCGTATCGGCCTGCTCGATGCGTGAAGGCATTGTTATTTATGACAGTAACGGCGAACCAATTTGGGCCTGCGCTAATGTTGACGCCCGCGCGGCGCACGAAGTCAGTGAATTAAAAGAGCTGCACGATAACACCTTTGAGGAGGAAGTTTATCGTTGCTCCGGGCAAACGCTGGCGCTCAGCGCTATTCCGCGTCTGCTCTGGCTTGCCCACCATCGTCCGGATATTTATCATCGCGCGTCAACCGTCACTATGATCAGCGACTGGATGGCCTTTATGCTCAGCGGCGAACTGGCGGTCGATCCCTCCAACGCAGGCACGACGGGGTTATTGGATCTGGTGACCCGCAACTGGAAACGTAGTCTGTTACAGATGGCGGGCCTGCGTTCTGACATTCTCTCGCCGGTAAAAGAAACCGGGACGCTGCTCGGTCACATTTCACAGAAAGCGGCTGAACAGTGCGACCTGCAAGCGGGTACGCCGGTCATCGTTGGCGGCGGCGATGTGCAGTTAGGCTGTCTGGGGCTGGGCGTCGTACGCCCGGCGCAAACGGCCGTGCTGGGCGGAACCTTCTGGCAACAGGTCGTCAATCTTCCCGCGCCGGTCACCGACCCAAACATGAACGTTCGCATCAATCCTCATGTGATCCCCGGTATGGTACAAACCGAGTCTATTAGCTTTTTTACTGGGTTAACGATGCGTTGGTTCCGCGACGCCTTTTGCGCCGAGGAAAAACTAATCGCTGAAAGGTTAGGTATTGATGCGTATTCCCTGCTGGAAGATATGGCCAGCCGGGTGCCTCCCGGCGCGTACGGTGTGATGCCCATCTTCTCTGACGTTATGCGTTTTAAACGCTGGTACCATGCCGCGCCGTCGTTTATCAATCTGTCTATCGATCCTGAAAAGTGTAATAAAGCGACCCTATTTCGCGCGCTGGAAGAGAATGCCGCCATTGTTTCCGCCTGCAATTTACAGCAAATTGCCGCGTTTTCCGGCGTACAGGCCGACTCGCTGGTTTTTGCCGGCGGAGGATCTAAAGGCAAATTATGGAGCCAAATCCTTGCCGACGTTACGGGACTCACCGTTCACGTACCTGTCGTCAAAGAAGCTACCGCGCTAGGGTGCGCTATTGCCGCAGGCGTTGGCGTGGGTGTCTGGCCATCGCTGGCGGAAACGGGAGAAAAGCTAGTGCGCTGGGATCGGGAGCATAAACCTAATCCTGAAAATTTCGCTGTCTACCAGCAGGCCAGAGAAAAATGGCAGGCCGTTTATCAGGATCAACGCGCGCTGGTCGATGGTGGCTTAACGACATCCCTCTGGAAAGCGCCAGGCCTGTAACAGGAGAATAAGCATGCAAAAAACGAATGAGAAGAATCATGAATACCGCTTTGGCGATAATGGCCCTAAATACTTAATCCGTGGGCCGGGCTGCGATATGGGCGTCGTCATACTACAACCAGGGCAGTCATTCCCTAACCATCGCCATAATACCGCTTGTGAGGTTTTTTATACCCTAAGCGGTGAAGTGTGCCTGTATCTGGAAGGAACACCTCATATCCTGCAAACTGGAGATGTTTTACAGTGCGAACCTGGGGAGGCGCATTATCTCATTAATAACGGCGATAAACCCTGGAAAGGCGTGTTTATTAAATCGCCGCATCTGGAAAATGACAGCCACCCCGCAGATCCACCGGCCTGGTAACGCCCGCGCCATCGCCAGATTTTGCCGGATAGCGCCACAAGAGCCTTGTCCGGCCTCCAAACGGCATTCGTTAATGCAATATCAAGCTGTCATTTGATGACCTGTTGGTTCAAGATATCACACTGATGATCCTGAATTTCCTCGGCAGAAGCGCGATTGAAGATCAGTAAATTACGCTCGGTCGCCAGCAAGACAAAAGAGCCATCGCTTTGGCGTACCACCGCCAGCGCGATACATCACAGCATCCCCGCCCGCGCAGGAACTTTCCCTGGTCCCATCGCCACCACAGCAGCAAAAAATAGCAGTGCGGTCATAAACTCCGGCAGTAGCGAAGTCGCCCACAGAAGGATAGTAACGCCAACGATGATGGACGGGAGGAACAGAGGATGGGACAACCAGAGCGACATACCTGTCTCCTGACGATTTTTTCAGCAAGAATACGACGGACAGTCAGGCAGGTAAACGCCAGATATAGTGGGGTTATCGCAGGATTAAGTGGACAGATCAGTGATAATGAATTTCACCAAAGTATTCAGACAGCACGTAATAGCGGCAATACTCAAAAGGGCTGTCCTTCCCGGCCTGAAACGTCTGTCTGGCGACGGATAACAGCGGTTTATTGGCGGCGATTTGCAATTTTTCGCACAGGTCAGCGGAAGGTAAAATCGCCTCAACTTTTTCTATCGCCGAGTCGCTTGTGACGTTTAATAACGAATAAAGCGACGTATGCTCCAGCGCCTGCGGTGTAAGTTGCAGATCGGGAAAGAAGCTAAGATCGAGATAGATCTTTTCATGGTTAAACGGACGGTTATTCAGGCAACGAATACGCGAAATATAGAGATAGTGATGCTGTGCGGGCAGGCTCAAGCCGTCTGCCTGAGCGTCGCGCGCGCGGCGCGGCGCGATTTCCAGAATACGGTTCTCAATCGCCACGCTGGCGTCCTGGAGATCGCGGGTAATACCGCGAAACGTGTGCCCGTAGCTCACGCCTTCCGGTACCGAGCACACCACCGAACCACTCCCGCGCTGGGAGGAAATAATACCCGCATTGATTAATTCGCTCCAGGCCTGTTTAACCACAATCAGCGAGACGTTGTAGGCTCTGGCAATCTCTTTTTGCGTCGGCAGCTGGCTGCCTAAAGGCAGGGATCCATTTTGGATCTGCTGACAGATGATAAAAAATAGTTGCTTATAAAGCGGAGTAAAGCTCGTTTTATCAACCTGCAAGCTGCGCACCTCACGTCTTCGCCAGCAGGGGACGTTTTACCGTCCCCGGCAGGGTGAAGTCGCTACCCTGCGATTTGCCTGGCCAGTTCTGCCAAATCGAAATGATTCATACGATCCAAAGTCGTTAAATAATCGGCGGGAAAAGCCTCCACGCCATGGAATGCGCCGGAAATCGCCCCGACCATGGTGGCGACAGTATCAGTATCATTGCCGATATTAACGCCGGAGATAATAGCATCTACGGCAGAATTCGGACAACACGCGAACAGGCCAAAGGCCGCCGGCACCGCTTCACTCACGTGCAGCCCGGAGCCAATAATATCAGCAAGTTCCACCACCGCCGTTTCCCAATGGCGATGACGTTTACCGATATCTACGGCCAGTTCAATGCGTCGGGCAACGGAAGGACCTGCCACCATCATCGCCCCTTGCTCCTGCGCCAGCAGATAGCCCCTTTGCGCACCGTAAATACCGGCGGCAATAATGCTGTCTGCATTGGTCTGCGCTCTTAACGCCTCGCTGGTTGCCGCCGCCATCGCCGCTGCGCCGGACATCGCCAGCACGTTATTATGCGTAAAACGGCAAATCTGCAGCGCGCAGTCAATCGCCGCGTCAATATCACCCGGGTGCAGCACCGCCGCTGGCCAAATCTTCATGGCGGCGCCGTTCGTTGCCTCCGCGTTACCCTTATTAATAATCTGTACCGACTGTTTCTCGCCTTCCAGCTCACCCTGTAAAGAGGCGCGGTTATCATTGAATATTGCCTTCATTGCCGCACGCGTCGTCGGGCCGGTAAAGTTGGCGTAGTACGGGTAATCCAGCCACTGCTGAAAAGCCTCGCGCATCGCCTCGTCGCTGACCTGGCGTTGATGGCGCAGCAGCGCATCCATGATGTACTTCGCCTGAATAAAATCATCCGTGCACATCCCCGCTTCGTTGCAGCGGCCAAACGTGTCCGCTGGCGGTTTTTGAAAGGTCGTCACCCAGCCGCCAAAATAGTCTTTTATTTGCTGCTGGGTGCGTACTTCCGTCGCGGCTCCCATCGCGTCCGCGGCGGCGGCGCCCACCAGGCATCCCAGTATTTTGTTTTGATCAACGTGCATGATGACTCCTTATTTCACGGTCATGGCTTGTGCCAGCGAATGGCTGGAAAGAAAAGTGTTTAGCTGGTCGGGAAACGGTAAAGCGGTCATTGCGCCCTTTGCCGTTACCGCCATGGCGCCGCAGGCGTTGGCATTGCTGATAGCCTCCGCCAGCAGGGCATGGTTCCAGCAATTTGCGCGGGAAAGGGTGAACAGCAGGCCGCCGACAAAAGCATCGCCTGCCCCAGTGGTATCGACGACATCGACGCGTGATGCGGGAAAATGGAACTCCCCCTCGGCGGTAATCAACAGCGCGCCATCGGCCCCCAGCGAAATGATCGTGGTGTCACAGCCTAGATCGCGCAGGTAATAACGCGCATCCTGCCAGTGACTGGCCCCGCTGAGCTGGCACAGCTCATCTGCCGAGACTTTGCAGATAGAAGCCAGTGCGGCGGACCGGGCGATCAGGTCAGGGATTTCATCGGTATTGCGCCACATCTTGCTGCGTAAGTTGACGTCGAATAACACGTAGCCACCGGCTTCTCGCATGCGTCTCGCCCCTTCCAGACATGCTTCGCGAGCGGGACTGTCGGTGAGGCCAATTGAACTGAAGTAAAACCATTCGTACTGCCTGAACGGCGGCAGGTCCTGCGGCGAAACGTAGATATCAGCCCCCGGATGTACCAGATAGGTAAAGCTGCGCTCCCCATCAGCCGTCAGGTTGACGATCAGCACCGCGCTGGTCAGGGCCGGATCCATGCGTAGAAACGTGACATCCACGCCGTTATCCTGAAAAACCTGGCGCAGGAAGCGACCGGCGTCATCGTCGCCAAGACAGCCAATAAAACCGCACTCTCCGCCCAGCCTGGCAACGCATACCCCCACGTTCGCCGACGCTCCGCCGGGGCATTTCAGATAGCTGTTCTGTTTTTCCGGCACCAGATCAACGGAGGCATCGCCGATAACCCAAACCTTATTCATGGCCTTCATTTGCGCCTCCTTATGCCTGTTTCTGCGCCAGGGCGAGCTGAATATCACGATAATATTCGTTGTTAATCAGATACTTTTTCATAAGCAGCCCAACCGCAAGGTGGAACAGAGCAGGAATGAGCGTCATCATCAGCGCAATACCGGTGAGCGAACGTGCGGTCTGTTCAACATCGGCCTGATAGCCAAAGTGGCTCAGCAGGAATCCGAGTATCCCGCCCGCGATCCCCATCCCAAACTTCTGGAAGAAGAGGATGCCGCCAAACGCCAACCCGGAAACGCGCAGACCGGTTTTCTTTTCTCCGTAATCCACCGCTTCGGCGATAGAGGACCAGAACACCGGCATTTGCATATCGCAGAAGAAATTAATAAGAAAATAGAACGCAAACGCCAGGATAAGATTTTCACGCCCGACGGAGAAATACATCAGCGCGCTCAGGATAAAGGTAATAATCTGGGTGTAGCGGAACATCTTAATTTTGTCCCAGAACTTGGTTATCCAGGTGGTAGCGATCATCGCTAAAATAGAGGCAACGACGCCGGTAGTCAGGAAGGGTGAAATCAGACTATCTCCGCCGTTCAGATAATACTTGGCGTAATAAGCGGCAACGGAACCGCGAATAACATAACCGCACATCAGCAGCAGAATAACAACGCCGAGAATAATCCACTGATCGTTGCGTAACAGATATTTAAACTGTTTCCCCACCGATAACGACGTAATTTCCGGCTCGCTGCGTTCACGCGTGGTAAGAAAACAGAAGATAAACAGCAAGGCGCCCATCGCCCCCATCAGCCCCATCGAAAACTGGTAACCCAGCGCCTTGTTGCCCTGCCCCAGCCAGACGGCAAGCATCGGTACGACGATAGTCACCAGGAAAGCGGCAATCTTGGTCATCACAAAACGATAGCCGTTGGCGCTTAACCGTTCGACGGGGTCGCTGGTAATGACGCCAATCATCGAAATATAGGGAATGGTGATCGCAGTATAGACCAGGGTCATAAGAATATAGGTGCCATAGGCCCACGCCAGCTTGGCCATATAAGCCATGTCAGGCGTAATAAACATCAAATACACGGCGAAACCAAAAGGAATAGCAAACCACAGCAGCCACGGGCGATAACGCCCCCAGCGCGTGTTCAGTTTATCGGTAAGAACCCCCATGGCCGGATCGATAATGGCATCAATCATCCGCACAACCACAAACAGTACGCCAACATCAGCGGCGCTCAGGCCGTAGATATCGGTATAGAAATAGGCGAGGAGCAGCTGCATGGCGATAATCACAACGTTTATCGCCATATCTCCCGCGCCGAAGCCGATTTTTTCCACAATAGAAAGTTTCATGTTGATATTCCTTTACGCTTAGCAGCGCAAATCTGGTGAACAATTAATGATGTCACTACATGAAATAAAAACGTTTTTATATAAGCCATCCACCAGACAATCTATGGAGGCTATGAAGAGAGTGTAACGAACCATCAAAAGATATAAAGGTATACCTTTATATCTTTTGATGGGTTTCACATATTTTTATAGACACGATCTTACCCCAGTTTTAAACCGGGATAAGAATCAATAAGATAATGAGCAGGGGGGTGTAACGAAAATCAGCGGGAAGACAAAATGGCGCAACTATGGTCCTGAATCTCTTCCGCCGATGCGCGATTAAGCGTCAGCAGGTTACGCTCGGTCGCCAGCAGGACAAAAGAGTCGTCGCTTTGGCGTACCACCGCCAGCGCATAGCGTCCCATATGATCGCGCGCTTCCGGCACCTCTTCCGCCAGCATCATAAACGGACTACGCTGCGCCAGTTCGCTCTCAGTTACCCGGCGCGCCAGGTATTCATGCCCCATCAGGCCACCCGGCAGCGGAAGCCAGCGAGTGCTGATGCGCGTGAGATCGTTATCCAGTTGTTCCCGAACGTCAGGACGGATGCAAGAAATATGGATATGCAAATGGTCCTGTGAACGACCAAGCCGCGAATTAATCGCCAGCGAGACCGCGCTATCCGGAATATCATGCCCGTATTTTTTACTCATATAGCCGCGAGCCTGCCAGGCCAGCCAGAAAAAGTTGGGCGTAGCGGGTTCCAGCAATAGCGGGCTTTCTGTACCGTTGATACGGTAGGTGGGCATCAATAAATATTGCAACGGACCGTGACGATCTTTAAAGACGACATAGCCGGCGCGAGGTTTGACTTCCGCGCAAGGCGCTGGGTTTTGATGCTGTAACTGATCGGGCAGGCATTGTTCAAGCACGATTTCCCGTAATGCATCAGGATTGCCGGAAAATTTCCAGTAACCGACGCCCGCCGCGGCGACAATCACTATCACCGCCAGTAAAAAGTAGCCTGTTTTTTTCATGATATGCGTTCCCTGTGACCCATAGACGGGGAAGAGTAACGCAAAATTGTGGCAAAGAAAAAACCCGGTAACATAATACGTTACCGGGTTTATAAACGGTTTAGCGTTTGCTAATTTGGTCGAACGTACCGCCATTAGCGAAGTGATCTTTTTGCGCCTTCGCCCAGCCGCCAAACACCTCGTCAATGGTGAACAGCTTCAGCTTCGGAAACGCATCGTCGTATTTTTTCGCCACGTCAGCATCGCGCGGACGGTAGAAGTTTTTCGCTGCTATCTCCTGCCCTTCCGGCGAGTAGAGATACTTCAGATACGCTTCCGCCACCGCATTCGTCCCTTTCTTCTCAACGACTTTATCCACCACGGACACGGTCGGCTCTGCGAGAATAGATTCACTCGGGGTCACTATCTCGAATTTATCTTTACCCAGTTCATTCGTCGCCAGTAGCGCTTCGTTTTCCCAGGCAATCAGCACATCACCGATACCGCGTTCAACGAAAGTATTGGTTGAGCCGCGCGCGCCGGAGTCCAGCACTTCAACGTTTTTAAACAGGGCTTTGACAAAGTCCTGCGCTTTGGCCTGATCGTTATTGTTGTGGTGCAGGGCGTAGCCCCATGCCGCCAGATAGTTCCAGCGTGCGCCGCCGGAGCTTTTCGGGTTTGGCGTAATCACCGACACACCGGGTTTAATCAGATCATTCCAGTCATGAATTTGTTTTGGATTGCCTTTGCGGACCAGGAAAACGATGGTGGAGGTGTAAGGTGCTGAGTTATCCGGCAGACGCTTGATCCAGTTTTTATCGATACGACCACGTTCCGCAATAGCGTCCACATCGTAAGCCAGCGCCAGCGTCACGACATCGGCTTCAATGCCGTTAATAACGGAAGTCGCCTGTTTACCCGAACCGCCGTGCGATTGACGGATCACGACGTTGTCGCCGGTTTCCTGCTTCCAGTGCGCGCTAAACGCTTTGTTGTACTGCTCGTACAGCTCACGCGTTGGATCGTATGATACGTTAAGTAACTGAATATCCCTTGCCAGAATGCTGGTTGACGCCAGCAATAATGTGAACCCCACGCCCCACTTTTTCATCGCCCGACTCGCTTATGTTGTGTTGTGATGAGCAAAGCGTGCCAGAAAGAGATCCAAACATTAAAGAATAAAAAAAGATTGGCTATAACTTCGAGGAATAAATCTGAGGGATTGCCGGATGGCGGCTAGCGCCTAATCCGGCCTACACGTTTCTGCAACCTGTAGGCCTGATAAGCGTAGCGCCATCAGGCGCGCAAAAACAATCAGTACAGTTTTTTCGCGCACTCCATCCAGTCGCTTTTGAACGGACGCTTCATGTTTTCAATCGCATCGATGATGTCATGATGAACAAGCTGCTCGTTCTGGATACCGACACAACGACCGCCATGGCCTTCCAGCAGCAGGTCAATAGCATACGCGCCCATACGGGAAGCCAGAATGCGATCGTAAGGTACCGGGGAACCACCGCGCTGAATGTGGCCGAGCACCGTCGCACGCGTCTCACGGCCCGTTTCTTTTTCAATAAAGTGCGCCAGTTCGTCAACATCGCACATATGCTCAGTAATAGCGACGATAGCGTGTTTTTTCCCTTTCGCGATCCCGGCTTTGATTTCGGCCACCAGATCTTCGCGATTAAATTCAACTTCCGGCACCACGATAAACTCACAGCCGCCAGCAATAGCCGCCGCCAACGTCAGGTCGCCGCAATAACGGCCCATCACCTCAACGATAGAGATACGCTGGTGAGAAGAGGAGGTGTCACGCAGACGGTCAATCGCTTCCACTACAGTGCCGAGAGCAGTGAAATAGCCGATAGTGTAGTCGGTGCCTTTGATGTCGTTATCGATAGTGCCTGGCAGACCGATGCACGGGAAGCCCATTTCAGTCAGACGTTTTGCACCCATATAAGAACCGTCGCCGCCAATAACTACCAGCGCATCGATACCGCGTTTTTTCAGGTTTTCGATCGCGACAGCGCGAATATTTTCGTCACGGAATTCCGGGAAACGGGCAGAACCGAGGAAAGTACCGCCACGGTTGATCATGTCAGATACGCTGTAACGGTCAAGCTGAACCATACGATCTTCATACAGGCCCAGATAGCCGTCATAAATGCCCATGACTTCCAGCCCTTCCGTCAACGCTGCGCGCACAACACCGCGGATTGCCGCGTTCATGCCCGGCGCATCACCGCCGCTTGTCAACACACCGATTTTCTTAATCATGACTACCTCTGAACTTTGGAATGCAAAATGAAATCTATTGCCGGAAGCCGATTTCGCACTTCGAAACGATCCAACGAATATACAGATAGTATAACAATCCCTTCCTGCTGAATTGATTCAGGTCAGGCCAAATGGCGGTAATTTATACACAAAATGCTGGCCTGGCTCACTTTTTAACAATCAATTATACAAGCTCGAACTTCCTGCCTTCCCTGGGAACGACTGAACAGGGATCCTGATGAATAATGACATCTGAACCCGGAAAACGCTGTAAAATCGCCTGCTCTACCTGGTCAGCCACAAAATGCGCCTGAACGAGCGGCAGATTATCTTCCATTTCCAAATGAATCTGAATAAAGCGAGTCGGCCCTGACTGCCGCGTGCGGAGATCGTGCGCGCCGCTGACTCCCGGCCATGACGTCACGATATCAATAATTTCCTGTCGTTCCGCATCGGGCAGCGCGCGATCCAATAATGACTGCACCGCCTCATACCCCATACGTAACGCGCTATACAAAATATAGATGCCGATACCTAACGCAAACAGGGCATCCGCACGATGCCAACCGTACCAGGATAACCCCAGCGCGATAAGAATCGCTCCGTTCATCATAACATCAGACTGATAATGAAGCATATCCGCCCGTACCGCCTGACTTTGGGTCTTGCGTACCACCCAGCGCTGAAACGTGACCAGTATAATAGTGCATATCAGAGCGATGACGGTAACGCCAATCCCCACGCCGGGGTCGTTCATTGGCGTCGGCTTAATCAGATTCTGAATACTGGTCAAAAACAGAAACAACGCCGAACCGGAAATAAACATACTTTGCGCCAGCGCCGCCAGCGACTCCGCTTTACCGTGCCCAAACGTGTGTTCATCATCTGCGGGTTGCAGCGAATAACGCACGACCAACAAATTCGTCAATGACGCGGCAATATCCACCAGCGAGTCCACCAACGCCGCCAGAATACTCACCGATCCCGTATACCACCACGCAAAAATTTTGATCAAAAGTAACGCTGATGCCATCGCTGTTGCCGCGATAGCCGCCCGGCTAACCAGCCGTCCATAGGTTTGATTCATAAATACTCCCGCTATCTTCTGCCGGTAGTATAACGGATGGTTTAAAACAGTAAGCTAATAACAGAATGACAAACTGGAGATAAAAAAAACCCCCACATCATGTGGGGGAAGACAGGGATGGTGTCTATGGCAAGGAAAACAGGGTTGTTACTGGGAACGTGAGTTGCTACTACTCAATAATTTCAACGATGAACTTTTTTGCCATTGCGCCACGTCGCGCAGTTGCTCCATTCGTTGCTGATGCTTTTCATTCAAAACCGCTTGCTGCTCCGGCGTTAACAGGCGATACATCTGGTTACGCACGCGGGCCATTTCGACCTGGCGGGCAACCTGCTCTTGCGCCATTTTTTCTGCCTGAGCGCGCACAGCGCTTTCATCAAATTTTTCTGCGGTGACAAGCCGATGCATTGTCTCCATTTCGCTAACATTAACAGGAGGCTGTTCGTGCCTTGCCTGTTGCATAAGATCTCGCATCTGCTGACGCTGATGTTCGGTTAAACTTATGCCGTCAAACATATGATTTTGCGCGCTACGCTGCGTGGCCCCGTCACCGGGGTGCCAGTTATCGCTTGTAACAACTTCAGCTGCGTGGCTTAAAAAACTGAATGCCAGCGTTGAGGCCATAACAGCAGCGGTAACTTTGCGCATCGCTTGCTCCCAAAATCTTTTCTGTCGCGATTCAACGAGAGACAGTTTACGATTCGGGCTGCAAACATGCGTCAGGGGGTGTAAAACAACGTAAAGTCATGGATTAGCGACGCCTGATGACGTAATTTCTGCCTCGGAGGTACGTAAACAATGAATAAAATCCTGTTAGTTGATGATGACCGAGAGCTGACTTCCCTGTTAAAAGAGCTCCTCGAAATGGAAGGTTTTAATGTCCTGGTGGCCCACGACGGCGAGCAGGCGCTTGAGCTTTTGGATGACAGCATCGATTTACTTTTGCTTGACGTCATGATGCCGAAGAAAAACGGTATCGATACGTTGAAAGCGCTTCGCCAGACACACCAGACGCCTGTCATTATGCTGACCGCGCGCGGCAGCGAGCTGGATCGCGTTCTCGGCCTTGAGCTGGGCGCGGACGACTATTTGCCCAAACCGTTTAACGACCGCGAGCTGGTAGCGCGCATCAGGGCTATTTTGCGCCGTTCCCACTGGAGCGAACAGCAGCAGAGCAGCGACAACGGCTCGCCGACGCTGGAAGTCGATGCGCTAAGCCTTAATCCGGGCCGCCAGGAAGCCAGTTTCGATGGCCAAACGCTGGAGCTGACCGGTACGGAATTCACCCTGCTCTATTTGCTGGCGCAACACCTCGGCCAGGTGGTTTCCCGTGAACATTTAAGCCAGGAAGTGCTGGGTAAGCGCCTGACGCCGTTCGATCGCGCCATTGATATGCATATTTCTAACCTGCGCCGCAAACTGCCGGAACGCAAAGACGGTCACCCGTGGTTTAAAACATTGCGTGGTCGCGGCTATCTGATGGTTTCCGCTTCATGATAGGAAGTTTAACCGCGCGCATCTTCGCCATCTTCTGGTTGACGCTGGCGCTGGTGCTAATGCTGGTACTGATGTTGCCCAAGCTCGATTCACGCCAGATGACCGAGCTGCTGGACAGCGAGCAGCGCCAGGGATTGATGATAGAGCAACATGTAGAAGCTGAACTTGCGAACGATCCGCCCAACGACCTGATGTGGTGGCGTCGCCTGTTCCGCGCGATCGATAAGTGGGCGCCGCCTGGACAGCGGTTATTACTGGTGACCTCTGAAGGACGCGTGATCGGCGCTGAACGCAGCGAAATGCAGATCATTCGTAACTTCATTGGTCAGGCGGATAACGCCGATCATCCGCAGAAGAAAAAATATGGCCGCGTAGAGATGGTGGGGCCGTTCTCCGTTCGCGACGGAGAGGATAATTACCAGCTTTACCTGATTCGACCGGCCAGCAGTTCGCAATCCGATTTTATTAATCTGCTGTTTGACCGCCCGCTTCTGTTGCTCATTGTCACGATGCTGGTCAGTTCGCCGCTCTTGCTATGGCTGGCATGGAGTCTGGCGAAACCGGCGCGTAAGTTGAAAAACGCGGCTGATGAAGTGGCGCAAGGCAACCTGCGTCAGCATCCGGAGCTGGAGGCGGGTCCGCAGGAGTTCCTCGCCGCTGGCGCCAGTTTTAACCAGATGGTGACGGCGCTGGAACGGATGATGACCTCGCAGCAGCGTTTGCTGTCAGACATCTCCCATGAGCTGCGAACGCCCCTTACGCGCCTGCAACTGGGTACCGCGCTGCTGCGTCGTCGTGGCGGCGAAAGCAAAGAGCTGGAGCGTATTGAAACCGAAGCGCAGCGTCTGGACAGCATGATCAATGACCTGCTGGTGATGTCGCGTAACCAACAGAAAAACGCGCTGGTCAGCGAAACGATGAAAGCCAATCAGCTATGGGGCGAAGTGCTGGATAACGCCGCCTTTGAAGCCGAACAGATGGGCAAGTCGTTAACGGTAAATTATCCGCCAGGGCCGTGGCCGCTCTATGGCAACCCAAACGCGCTGGAAAGCGCGCTGGAAAATATAGTTCGTAATGCGCTGCGCTATTCACATACGAAGATTAAAGTCGGCTTCTCGGTGGATAAAGACGGTATTACGATCACGGTCGATGACGACGGGCCGGGCGTCAGCCCTGAAGACCGCGAGCAGATCTTCCGTCCGTTCTATCGCACTGATGAGGCGCGCGACCGCGAGTCTGGCGGCACCGGACTGGGGCTGGCGATTGTCGAAAGCGCCATGCAGCAGCACCGCGGCTGGGTTAAGGCTGACGATAGCCCGCTGGGTGGGTTGCGGCTCACGCTGTGGCTACCGCTGTACAAGCGAACCTAAAAACCATCGGCCTGCGAATGCAGGCCGATTTTTTATCTCGCCGTCGAGATTTACCGGGAGATTTCCGGCGCCAGAATCCACTCGGCGCTGTCGTTCCACACGTCCATCCGGGTAATTTTGCCATCGCGCACTTCGAAACGATCGATAAAGCGATTACCGGCAAACGGGCGACCGTCGGGCCATTCCCCATACAGCGTACCGTTGGAATAAATCACAACGTAATGATCATGCTGCACCGCATCAAACTCGCCCAGCGCCTTCTTCACCCACTTGTAGCGAGCGCCGTTAAACTGCGCGATATCTGCCGCGCCCGCCATCGCCCGGCCTCCGGTGAAGGTAATTTTCACCTCCGGGTGCATATACGTTGCGGCGCGTTCAGCATCGGGAATCATCGAGGCCACCAAAAATTCTTTTACGATCGCCACCGCATTTTCAGCTTCAGTCATAATCCTTCCTTTCATTTTGGCGGAGTTTTATCCCCCCACAGTCGTCTGGCGCTATCTTCAATTTTGCCGCTCAAACGACGCTTTTGCATGGTGCGGCTCCAGCTCGCCGACAGCCCGGCGGCGCTCAACAGCCGGTGATATTGTTCGTCATCAAACGGCATAGACCAGGCGATAACACCCGCTTCATGAACCGAGACATCGCTCAGACGCGACGCCAGTTCCAGCGGCGCATCGCTGGAGACCTTACCTGGCGCAATGACCCGATACAGCCAGCCGGTTTTTCCGCTGTTCTGCATAAGGAGGGCCATGTCGCTGATGGCAAAGTGGAAATTAAGTTTAAAGCATGGAGAGCGCGGCTGAGTGACCTGGATCAACGCCTCGCCCCAGCGGTAGATGTCGCCAATAAACACGTTGTGTTCGGTCATTCCGTTCGTCGACAGATTCTCGCCAAACGCCGGGGCGCAAAACAGCGTCGCCTGCTCGGGGAACTGGCGAATCCAATCAGCATAGTGTTCGCGGGGGTAATGGCATAGCGCGCGGTCGGGGCCGCCGTGGATTTTCTTTTCGGCCTGCTGATCGCCTGCCAGACCGAGCTCGGTCAGCATGAGTTCGCCGTCGATTTGCACCTTGGCGATAGCGCTCGGGCGGCTGCCGTCATAGTCACGAATTTTGCCAATAAACACGTCAACCGGATAATGCATCTGCTGCTCCTTACGCGGATACAAAAAAAGCGAGTCATCAGACTCGCTTCTACAGACGTGCAATGCAAATTATTTTTTAGCGGCGAAACGCGCTGCTGCTTCGTCCCAGTTCACCACGTTCCAGAACTCTTTGATGTAGTCCGGGCGGCGGTTCTGGAATTTCAGATAGTAAGCGTGTTCCCACACGTCCAGACCCAGGATCGGGAAGCCGGAAGCGCCGGAAATGGCTTCACCCATCAGCGGGGAATCCTGGTTTGCGGTAGAAACCACAGCCAGTTTGTCGCCTTTCAGCACCAGCCACGCCCAGCCGGAGCCGAAACGGGTTGCTGCTGCTTTTTCGAATTCAGCTTTGAAGTTGTCAACGGAACCGAAGTCACGCTCGATAGCCGCTTTCAGATCGCCCTGCAGAGTGGTGCCTTTTTTCAGTCCTTTCCAGAACAGGCTGTGGTTAGCGTGACCGCCGGCGTTGTTACGCAGCACGGTTTTTTTGTCCGCTGGCACCTGGTCCAGTTTAGTAATCAGTTCTTCAACCGGCAGGTCAGCAAACTCAGGCAGGTTTTCCAGCGCCGCGTTAGCGTTGTTGACATAGGTTTGATGGTGTTTGGTGTGGTGAATCTCCATCGTCTGCTTATCGAAGTGCGGTTCCAGTGCATCATAAGCGTACGGCAGGGATGGCAGTGTATAACTCATAATCATCTCCATTATTGTCGAGCGGCACAGTGTTAACGCCGCGTAAGCAGTTGGTTCATTATAGTTAATTAAATGATATTGAAAATGATTATCAATGCCGTACTTTTTCCAGGGTTATAAACGTTACGGCATCCGCTGAAAAAAACCGATTTTTACGCCTCCAACCGAAACCGCCTGTTGATGAATTCCTGGAAATCATGAAATGTGAAACAGGGTTTCAAAATCTTTCTTTTGGTGCCAATTTTTGTCAGCGGTGGCAAAATCAAGAAGGTTATAATTTCACCATGCAATTACATTCCCGGTAAATTATTACAATTGCTAGGGAATTATGAAGCAACCTGGTTTTATACGTCTGGCTACGTTGGCCTTACTCTCCACACTCTCTTTCTTCTCCCACGGCGAAACCATTTTGCGCCTGGCCTACGCTGAAAATAGCCAGCCGGTAAAAGATGCGTTGCACTTCCTGGGGCAGCAAGTTGAAGAGAAAACGGGCGGCGATATCAAAGTACAGTACTTCCCGGACGGACAGCTTGGCGGCGAGCGCGAACTGGTGGAGTTGACGCAGGTCGGCGTCGTCGACATCACTAAAGTGTCGTCCGGGCTGATGGAGAGTTTTTCGCCTGAGTACGGCGTGTTCTCACTTCCCTACCTGTTTGCCACCGTCGAGGAATACTACCGCGTAATGGATAACCCACAGGTGATGGAGCCTGTTTATCAGTCCACCGCCGCGCAGGGGTTTATCGGCGTAGGCTGGTATGATTCCGGTGCGCGTAATTTTTATATGAGCAAAGCGCCGGTTAAACGCATTGAGGATTTACGCGGGAAAAAGATCCGCGTCATGCAGAGTGAGACGGCGATCCAAACCCTCAAACTGCTGGGCGCTTCGCCTATCGCCATGAGCCAGGCGGAGGTCTATACCTCGTTACAACAAGGCATTCTCGACGGCGCGGAAAACAATGAGTTCGCTCTCACCATCGCCCGCCACGGCGAAGTCGCCCGCTATTACACCTACGATATGCACACCCGCATTCCCGATATCCTGTTAATGAGTACCCTCACGCTGGAAAAGCTGACGCCGGAACAGCAGCGCATCGTCGAAGCCGCCATCAAGGCGTCGATCGAATTTGAGAAAGCCGCATGGGACAAGGAAATAGAGAAAACCAGGCTGGCGGCGGTAAAAGATTTCAACGTTGAATTCTACGAGATCGACAAAAAACCCTTCCAGAAGGCAGTACAGCCTATTTACGACGGTCTGAAAAACAAACCGCGGCTTTACGGCCTGTATCAACGTATCCAGACAGCAAAAAATTAATCTAATCAGGAAATTAAGATGAACACATTCAGAAAAGGACTTGATTTATTGCTGGGCGCTATCTGTTGCCTGGTGCTGGCGATAATGGTGGGCATCGCCTGTTGGCAGGTGGTGAGCCGCTACATTCTGGGCGTTCCCAGCACCCTTACCGAAGAGATGCTGCGATTTCTCCTGGTGTGGGTATCAATGCTGGGCATGGCTTTTGTCGCCGGTCAGAAACAGCATATCAGTCTGACTATCTTACTGGATAAGGTGTCGCCGACGATTCGCGGCTGGTGGAATATCATCCTGCAGGTCATTTTTATCGCGTTTTCCATTTGGGTATTGATTATCGGCGGCTTAAAGATTTCTGCGATTTCTATGCTGCAAATCTCCCCTGCGCTGGGCATTCCGATGGGAAAAATTTATTACGCGCTCCCCTGCGCGGGCGTACTGATCATCCTCTATGGGCTGCTGAATATCGTTGACGCCCTGAAAGCTATCCATTCCGCCACGGATACCACTGAGCACACTCTGGAGAAATCACATGATTGACCCTATTTTTGCGTCCTGTACGCTAATTGCCGTCTTTGTTGTTTTACTGGCCATGGGCGCGCCTATCGGGATCTGCATCGTTATCGCCTCTTTCAGCACCATGATGCTGGTACTGCCTTTCGATATTTCGATGTTCGCCACTGCGCAAAAAATGTTCTCCAGCCTGGACAGTTTTGCCTTGCTGGCCGTGCCGTTCTTCGTTTTGTCCGGGGTGATCATGAATAGCGGGGGAATTGCCGCCCGGCTGGTCAATTTTGCCAAACTGTTTACTGGCAAACTGCCCGGCTCGCTCTCTTATACCAACATCGTCGGCAATATGATGTTCGGTGCAATTTCCGGATCGGCAATTGCCGCCTCAACCTCCATCGGCGGCGTGATGGTGCCGATGAGCGCGCGCGAAGGTTACGATCGCGGCTTTGCGGCCGCGGTGAATATCGCCTCCGCGCCGACGGGAATGTTAATTCCGCCCACCACGGCTTTTATCCTTTATGCGCTGGCTAGCGGGGGAACATCGATTGCCGCTCTGTTCGCCGGCGGTCTGGTCGCGGGAGTGCTGTGGGGCGTTGGCTGTATGCTGGTCACGCTGGTAGTCGCTAAGCGTCGAAATTATCGGGTTTTCTTCACCGTCCAAAAAGGCATGGCGCTAAAAGTTGCCGTTGAGGCCATTCCCAGCCTGTTACTGATCGTGATTATCGTCGGCGGCATTGTGCAGGGGATTTTCACCGCCATTGAAGCCTCCGCGATTGCCGTGGTGTATACGTTATTGCTGACGATGGTGTTTTACCGCACGCTGAAAATTAAGGATTTGCCTTCGATTTTGCTCCAGACAGTGGTAATGACCGGGGTCATCATGTTCCTGCTGGCAACCTCTTCGGCGATGTCCTTCTCGATGTCGATCACCAATATTCCTGCGGCGCTGAGCGATATGATCCTCGGTATTTCCGCCAATAAACTGGTTATCCTGTTAGTCATTACCGTCTTTTTGTTGATTATCGGCGCATTTATGGATATCGGTCCGGCCATTCTGATTTTTACCCCGATTCTGCTGCCGATCATGGCTAAACTGGGCGTCGATCCGGTGCATTTCGGCATTATCATGATCTATAACCTGGCGATTGGCACCATTACGCCGCCAGTTGGCAGTGGTTTATATGTCGGGGCGAGCGTCGGTAAGGTCAAAGTTGAGGAAGTGATTAAACCGTTGCTGCCTTTTTACGGCGCGATTATCGGCGTTCTGTTATTAATTACCTACATTCCGGAAATCACACTGTTCTTACCCCGTCTACTGGGCATCATGTAAGCGCATAGTTTCCTGCACATCTCGTTGCCGGATGGCGATTCGCGTCTTATCCGGCCAACGCACGATAATAATTATCCGCAGGTCATCACCAGGTAAAAAAAACCGGCTACCTATAAAGTAGCCGGAAAAGGGAATAAATAATAAACAGGGATAATGATTAGAATGTGTAGCCTATACCCACGCGGAAACGGGTTTGTCTTTCATCGCTGTTGCTATTGACGGAAACATTACCTACCTCAACGAATGGCGACCATTGATCAATAATATAGGCAGTTCTGAAGTTATATTCATAGTTATCTTTGCCGCCATCGTAAAGATCATATTTATCGGCTTTCTTATAAATTCCTTCGATTGTCCAGTCAAAGTTGTTCCATTTATAACCCGCCCAGACATCCATACGATTGATGGTATCATCATCACGGATATCAGAAGAACGGCGTACATATTCAAAACGATAGCGCGCACCAACCCACCAGCTTTCATTTAATGTCCACGTCGCGCGGAAGTAAGGCTTATAGGTAGAGTAACCGTTGCCTGTTTCCAGCACAAAACCCGGTTGCCAGGCGACATCACCGGTTTTAAATTGGTAGCTTATCGTATATTCGTTGCCCTGTGTTTCCAGGTCATTAAACGCTTTATTGGTGTCATCCCCGCCTGATTTTGAGATAGCTTCTATCGCAAAACCAACACCATTCGCAAACCGATGAGAAATATACGCACGGTCATAGTTAGCTTTACTGTCATCAAGATATTCATGACGAACATCGACATATACTGCATGCGCATTTGTTACAACAAGAGGTAATAGTAAGAAAAGAGATTTTCTCATAACAGAATCCATTTAATTTAAAATTAAAACGTTGTTTCATGTCAGACCGTTACAACCATAATACGCAATGTGAATGGCGATAATATAGACAAAGATCTTTAATTTAAAATTGGGATAATGTTCAAAAAGCAAAATAAAATAAATGAAATTCATATTCGTCATATAAAATAAAAATCAAAACTCCATCAACAACGCCAATATAGGGATTTCCTTATATTTATATTTCATTGATTCCTAACGTTAATTTCAATATATTTAAATTGCAAATACAAATAAAACAACTAAATAATTACTGTATAACTACCCTTTTATCAAACGGTAAGTCAGACTATTCCCATTATGTGATCTCACGCAGCGTTTTCTTTGCATTGTTGCCAGCTAAGTCGTTTCGTGTCGTTATGATGAAGGTATTTTAGAAAACAAATATTACCCACTGATTTAAATAACATCCAGACGGTCACGATGCGCTCCGACTTTTTTAAAACGTGAAGTTAATCACTTCATTAACGTGCTGATTGCCAGAATACACCCAACGGCGGCAATCGTTATAAGGTTACCAGGCTGCGTAATTTTTAAACTCATGCAAACGGAAGGGGTATCCCGTCCATAAAAAATAATGAGGAACATGTCATGAGTAACGCGATTACGATGGGTATTTTCTGGCATTTGATAGGGGCGGCCAGTGCAGCCTGCTTCTATGCCCCGTTCAAGCAAGTGAAACAGTGGTCATGGGAAACCATGTGGTCAGTGGGCGGCATCGTCTCATGGCTTATTCTGCCGTGGGCAATTAGCGCTCTGTTACTGCCTGATTTCTGGGCCTATTATGGGCAGTTTAACCTCTCCACCCTTTTACCGGTTTTTCTGTTCGGCGCCATGTGGGGCATCGGCAATATTAACTACGGCCTGACCATGCGTTATCTCGGGATGTCGATGGGTATCGGCATCGCTATCGGCATTACGCTTATCGTCGGCACGCTGATGACGCCTATCATCAACGGTAACTTCGATGTGTTAATCCATACCGAAGGGGGGCGCATGACGCTACTTGGCGTTTTTGTCGCGCTGATCGGCGTCGGGATTGTGACGCGCGCCGGACAGTTAAAAGAACGCAAAATGGGCATTAAAGCGGAGGAGTTCAATCTGAAGAAAGGGCTTCTGCTGGCAGTGATGTGCGGTATTTTCTCGGCGGGGATGTCTTTTGCCATGAACGCCGCGAAACCGATGCATGAAGCTGCTGCCGCGCTTGGCGTTGACCCGCTCTATGTCGCGCTGCCGAGTTACGTGGTGATTATGGGCGGCGGCGCGCTGGTGAACCTCGGTTTCTGTTTTATCCGCCTGGCAAAAGTGCAAAATCTGTCGATAAAAGCCGACTTCTCGCTGGCAAGACCGTTGATTATCAGCAATATTCTGCTGTCCGCGCTTGGCGGTCTGATGTGGTATTTACAGTTCTTTTTCTACGCCTGGGGTCACGCGCGCATTCCAGCGCAATATGACTACATGAGCTGGATGCTGCACATGAGCTTCTATGTGCTGTGCGGGGGGCTTGTCGGTCTGGTGCTAAAAGAGTGGAAAAATGCTGGCCGCCGTCCCGTTGCTGTATTAAGCCTCGGCTGCGTGGTAATTATTATCGCGGCGAATATTGTCGGTTTAGGCATGGCCAGTTAATCGCTTTGATTACTGAGATGACGCCATTGGCTCGGCGTCATCCCGGTTTCCCGCGTGAACACCACTGAAAAATAATTACTATCTTCAAAGCCACACTGCATCGAAATCTCGCTAATCATCAGCGGGCTATGCTGAAGCAGATACTGCGCGTGGCAAATACGGACCTGGCGTAAATATTGATTAATCGTCATCCCGGTTTGGGCGCGAAACTGCTGCCGCAGCACCCGTTCGCTGCATTGTTCCTGCTGACAAAACGCATCCAGCGCAAAGGAGCTCTCAAGGCTATTAGCCAAAGCGGTAATTAATTTATCCAACAGGGTTTCTCGGGAGGTTGCCGGAAGATCGTCGGTCGCGTAGCGATGCCGTTTTAACGTCATCACCAGTTGACCAAACAGCAATTCCGCCATCTCATTCGCCAGCGGATCGCGTCCATTACTCTCATGTTCAAGCTGGTTAATGACCTGCCGCGCCTGATTCATTCCCATACTGCCCAGCCGCCAGTGAGGATGCCACTGCGCTCCCTGAAAGCCGGGAATCATCGCCTGCCAGTTTACATTGAGTTTCAAACGCTCCGGGCAGTAAATAATATTTTGCAGCACCAGATCGTTAACGGAGGTATAGGAATGTTTGTCTTCAGCACGAATGTAAAACAGATCGCCGCGGGTAATTCTGTATGGGCGCTCATTAAGAACGTGTAGGCCATTGCCCCGCCAGACCATCACCAGTTCACAAAACTCATGCGTATGTTCCGCAAAAACATCCTGTGGATAGCGATCGGCAACCGTAACGGCCTGCTGCTCATCAGTAAAAAAATCTTTTTTCAAAAGGATTAACTGATTTGCCACCGCAGCACCTCATGTTGAATGCTTGCCGGATGGCGCTACGCTTATTCTGTCTACCGCTCGCCGCCGTAGGCCAGGTAAGGCGCAGCCGCCATCCGGTATTAAAGGGTATAATTATCAGCATATTGGCGACGAAAACGTTGATAGCGTTCGCGTTACTGGATTATCGCATCGCGTCCCTGACGGATATCCCGCGGCGACCAGTTAAATTCTCGGCGAAACAGAGTCGAAAAGTGGTTACTGTCGCCAAAACCGCAGCGGTACGCGATTTCTGTCACGCTATGATCGCTATGGCGCAATAAATGCCGGGCTTTGATCAAACGCAGGCGATTAAGGTAACGTTGCGGCGTCAGCCCGGTATGCTGTTTAAGCTGACGATGCAGCGTGCGTAGCGACAGCGAAAACTGTTCAGCTACCGCCTCCCAGCAGACCTCCTCCGCAAAATGGTCTTCCAGCCATGCCATCAGTTGGTTGAGTTTGGCGTCGTTATTGGTCGCGCCTTCCATCAGGCTACTGCGGCGTAACAACACCAGTAGTTGCATAAACAAAATTTCGCGATTCGCCACGGCAGGCGCATCCATGCCGTCTCCGGCGCGCTCCATCAGACCGACCAACTGGCGCACCTGCTGCAACGCGCTCTGATTCACCCGCCAGTGCGAAGGGTAGTAACCATCCTGCTCCTGCGGCAGTAATTGCTCCAGCCCCGCCAGGAACTGAAAGGCGTCCGGTGAACGCCACAGTACATTCGTCAGGCATAAGTTGTCGGTATGTTCATATAAATGCCGGTCGTGATCGCGAACAAAACACACGGTACCGCCGCTGATGGTATACGGCTGCCCGTTGAATACATGAATGCCCGTACCGTGTTCCACAATCACGATTTCATGAAAATCATGATGATGTTCAGGGAAAGCGGCTTGCGGCAGACGAGGTTCAATCGCCACGGGCGCTTTACCTGATGGAAAAAAATCCACGCTATGCAGTACGGTCATGGTTGCTTCCTCCTGAATTCAACATGTCCGAATAGTAATTAAGGGTTATCGGCCTCACCTTAAATTTTTGACGCTAAAGCGCGCAAACATGGTCTTTTTTTCAAGAAAAGGCGGGAAAAAGCGGGAAATGCGGACGACATCACACCGGCCTATTAGTAGAAACTGTGAACGCTATCACGTTCATCTTTGCCTTGTTGCCAGCGGCTCATTTTCCTGTCAGTAACGAGAAGGTAGGTCTTTGAGGGCTTTTTTAGACTGTGCGCAATGACTCTAAGAAGGACCTGATTATGACTTTTCGCCATTGTGTCGCGGTTGATCTCGGCGCATCCAGCGGGCGCGTGATGCTGGCGCGTTACGACAGCAAACACCGTACCCTGACGCTACGTGAAATTCACCGTTTTGTGAACTGCCTACAAAAAACAGACGGGTTTGACACCTGGGACATCGACAGTCTGGAAAAGGATATCCGTCTTGGTCTGAAGAAAGTCTGCAATGAAGGCATTCTTATCGACAGCATCAGCATCGACACCTGGGGCGTCGATTATGTCCTGCTGGATAAACAAGGTCAGCGTGTCGGCCTGCCGGTCTCCTACCGCGATAACCGTACCACGGGCATCATGCCGCAAGCGCTGGTCCAGATCGGCAAAAGCGAAATCTATCGCCGCAGCGGGATTCAGTTTCTGCCGTTTAACACCATCTATCAGCTACACGCGCTGACGAAACAACAGCCTGAGTTAACGGCGCAGGTCGCTCATGCGCTGCTGATGCCCGATTATTTCAGTTACCGCCTGACCGGTGAAATGAACTGGGAATACACCAACGCCACGACCACCCAGTTGGTCAATATCAATACCGATGACTGGGACGATACCCTGCTGGCGTGGACTGGCGCGAAAAAGAGCTGGTTCGGTCGCCCCTCGCACCCTGGCAATGTTATCGGCGACTGGATTTGCCCGCAGGGCAACCGTATTCCGGTGGTAGCCGTCGCCAGCCACGATACCGCCAGCGCCGTTATTGCCTCTCCGCTGGCAAATAAACATAGCGCTTACCTGTCTTCAGGCACCTGGTCATTGATGGGTTTTGAAAGCAAAAAACCCTACACCACTGACGAGGCGCTGGCCGCCAATATCACCAACGAAGGCGGCGCGGAAGGGCGTTATCGGGTACTGAAAAACATTATGGGTTTGTGGCTGCTCCAGCGTGTGCTGAAAGAACGGCGCATTACCGATCTGCCTGCGCTTATCGCCCAAACAGAAGCGTTGCCGGCCTGCCGTTTCCTGATTAACCCGAATGACGATCGCTTTATCAATCCTGACGATATGCGCGCTGAAATCCAGGCCGCCTGTCGCGAGACCGACCAGCCCGTTCCCGTCAGCGATGCCGAACTGGCGCGCTGCATTTTCGACAGTCTGGCGCTGTTGTATGCCGACATTCTGCACGAACTGGCAAATCTGCGCGGCGAAAAATTTACCCAACTGCATATTGTCGGCGGCGGATGCCAAAACGCGCTACTCAACCAGTTGTGCGCCGATGCATGTGGCATTCGCGTGATGGCCGAGCCAGTTGAAGCCTCCACCCTTGGCAATATTGGTATTCAGCTTATGACCCTCGACGAATTAAACAACGTCGATGACTTCCGTCAGGTCGTTAGCGCTAACTACGACCTGACAACCTATATCCCTAATCCTGATAGTGAAATTGCCCGCCACGTTGCGCAGTTTCAACCCAAACGACAGACAAAGGAGCTTTGCGCATGACCACTCAACTGGAACAAGCCTGGGAACTGGCAAAACAACGTTTCGCCGCAGTAGGTATTGATGTCGAGGAGGCGCTGCGCCAGCTCGATCGCCTGCCGGTTTCCATGCACTGCTGGCAGGGCGACGATGTTGCCGGATTCGAGAACCCGGAAGGTTCGTTGACGGGCGGAATTCAGTCGACCGGCAACTATCCGGGCAAAGCGCGTAACGCCACCGAACTGCGCGCCGATCTGGAACAGGCGCTGCGTCTGATCCCAGGACCAAAACGGCTGAACCTGCACGCCATTTACCTTGAGTCGGATACGCCGGTTGCTCGCGACCAGATCAAACCGGAGCATTTTAAAAACTGGGTGGAGTGGGCGAAAGCGAACCGGCTGGGGCTGGATTTCAACCCCACCTGTTTTTCTCATCCACTGAGCGCTGACGGTTTTACCCTCTCTCATCCAGACGCGAAAATTCGCCAGTTCTGGATCGATCACTGCAAAGCCAGCCGCCGCGTCTCGGCATACTTTGGTGAGCAGCTCGGTACGCCGTCGGTGATGAACATCTGGATTCCGGACGGCATGAAAGACATTACCGTCGACCATTTAGCCCCGCGCCAGCGCCTGCTGGAAGCGCTGGATGAGGTCATTAGCGAGAAATTCGACCCGGCGCACCACATCGACGCCGTTGAGAGCAAACTGTTTGGCATCGGCGCGGAAAGCTACACCGTCGGCTCCAATGAGTTCTACATGGGCTACGCCACCAGCCGTCAGACCGCGCTGTGCCTGGATGCGGGCCACTTCCATCCCACCGAAGTGATTTCCGACAAAATTTCCGCCGCCATGCTCTACGTACCACGGCTGCTGCTGCACGTCAGCCGCCCGGTACGCTGGGATAGCGACCACGTGGTACTCCTGGACGATGAAACCCAGGCAATTGCCAGCGAAATCGTCCGTCATAACCTGTTCGACCGTGTGCATATCGGCCTGGATTTCTTCGACGTCTCTATCAACCGTGTCGCCGCGTGGGTTATCGGTACCCGCAACATGAAAAAAGCGCTGCTGCGCGCTCTGCTGGAACCCACAGATCAACTGCGTCAGCTTGAGGCCAGCGGTGATTACACCGCGCGTCTGGCGCTGCTGGAAGAGCAAAAATCTCTGCCGTGGCAGGCCGTCTGGGAAATGTATTGCCAGCGTCACGACACGCCAGTTGGCAGCCAGTGGCTGGACAGTGTTCGCGCCTACGAAAAAGAGATCCTGAGCAAACGTAGATGATTGCGACACCTGATCTGTAGGCCGGATAAGACGCCTCGCGTCGCCATCCGGCAATAAATGAGACACGATTGCCGGATGGCGCTGCGCTTATCCGGCCTACGTAAGACCCGAATAACCTTCGGGCAATGAATGGGAACACGAACATGCAAAATATTACCGATTCCTGGTTTGTCCAGGGCATGATTAAAGCCACATCTGATGCGTGGCTGAAAGGGTGGGACGAACGTAATGGCGGTAACCTGACGCTGCGTCTGGATGAAGCCGATATCGCGCCTTTTGCGACTAATTTCCACGAAAAACCACGCTATATCGCGCTAAGTCAACCCATGCCGCTGCTGGCGAATACGCCGTTTATCGTTACCGGTTCCGGCAAATTCTTCCGCAACGTGCAGCTCGATCCGGCAGCCAATTTAGGCGTGGTCAAAATCGACAGCGACGGCGCAGGCTACCACATTCTGTGGGGCTTAACCCACGACGCGGTACCCACCTCTGAACTCCCGGCGCATTTCCTCTCCCACTGCGAACGCATCAAAGCCACCCACGGCAAAGACCGCGTCATTATGCATTGCCATGCGACTAACCTGATCGCCCTCACCTACGTACTGGAAAACAACACTGCGCTGATCACCCGCAAACTGTGGGAAGGCAGCACCGAATGCCTGGTGGTATTCCCGGACGGTGTCGGCATTCTGCCGTGGATGGTGCCAGGCACCGATGAAATCGGCCAGGCTACCGCGCAAGAAATGCAGAAACATTCGCTGGTACTGTGGCCGTTCCACGGCGTGTTCGGAAGCGGACCTACGCTGGATGAAACCTTCGGTTTGATAGATACCGCAGAGAAATCCGCTGAGGTATTAGTCAAAATCTATTCGATGGGCGGTATGAAGCAGACCATCACGCGCGAAGAACTGGTCGCACTCGGCAAACGTTTTGGTGTGACGCCGCTGGCCAGCGCCGTAGCGCTGTACTGATACCTCCCAACTCAACGCCGGATGCGGCTTTGCCTTATCCGGCCTACAGGTCGGTGCGCATTTTACCGTAGGCCCGATAAGCGTAGCGCCATCGGGCAACAGGGAATTTTTTTAAGGAGAATAGTGATGAGCTTTATGTTGGCACTGCCAAAAATTAGCCTGCATGGCGCTGGAGCGATTGCCGATATGGTGAACCTCGTGGCGAATAAGCAATGGGGCAAAGCGCTGATCGTTACCGATGGTCAACTGGTAAAGCTGGGCCTGCTGGATAGCCTGTTTAGCGCACTGGATGAACATCAAATGTCTTACCACCTGTTTGATGAGGTGTTCCCAAACCCGACAGAAGAGCTGGTGCAGAAAGGTTTTGCGGCGTATCAGAGCGCAGAATGTGACTACATTATCGCCTTCGGCGGCGGCAGCCCGATCGATACCGCAAAAGCGGTGAAAATTCTGACCGCCAACCCAGGTCCATCTACCGCCTACTCCGGCGTCGGCAAAGTGAAAAACGCCGGCGTACCGCTGGTAGCGATTAATACTACGGCAGGTACCGCGGCAGAGATGACCAGCAACGCGGTGATTATCGACTCTGCCCGTAAGGTCAAAGAGGTGATCATCGACCCGAATATCATCCCGGATATTGCCGTGGATGACGCCAGCGTCATGCTGGAAATCCCCGCTTCTGTGACCGCCGCAACCGGCATGGATGCCCTGACCCATGCGGTGGAAGCCTATGTCTCCGTTGGCGCGCATCCGCTCACCGACGCTAACGCGCTGGAAGCGATTCGCTTAATCAATGTGTGGCTACCGAAAGCGGTTGACGATGGTCATAACCTCGAAGCCCGTGAGCAAATGGCATTCGGCCAGTACCTGGCGGGTATGGCGTTCAACAGCGCCGGTTTGGGGCTGGTTCACGCGCTGGCGCACCAGCCGGGCGCAACTCACAACCTGCCGCACGGCGTCTGCAACGCTATCCTGCTGCCAATTGTCGAGAACTTTAACCGTCCGAACGCCGTCGCGCGTTTTGCCCGCATCGCACAGGCGATGGGCGTGGAGACGCGCGGTATGTCTGACGAAGCCGCAAGTCAGGAAGCGATTAACGCTATCCGTACGCTGAGCAAACGCGTCGGCATTCCAGAAGGTTTCAGCACGTTGGGCGTCACAAAAGAAGATATCGAAGGCTGGCTGGATAAAGCCCTCGCCGACCCGTGCGCGCCGTGTAACCCGCGCACCGCCAGCCGCGATGAAGTTCGCGAGCTGTACCTGGAGGCGTTATGATCCGCAAAGCCTTTGTGATGCAGGTAAATGCCGACGCGCACGAGGAGTATCAGCGTCGTCATAACCCAATCTGGCCGGAGCTGGAAGCCGTATTAAAATCTCACGGCGCGCATCACTACGCGATTTATCTCGATCAGGAGCGCAATCTGCTGTTCGCCACCGTTGAGATTGAATCCGAGGAGCGCTGGAACGCCGTTGCCAGCACCGACGTTTGCCAGCGTTGGTGGAAACATATGCGTGACGTTATGCCCGCGAATCCGGATAACAGCCCGATCAGCGCAGAGCTAAAAGAGGTGTTCTATCTGCAGTAAGTCGTGTGCCCGGTGGCGCAAGCTTACCGGGCCTACGGTTTTATTTTTTGTCGGCCGGATAAGGCGGTTACGCCGCCATCCGGCAATTTCAATTCTGCTCCGCTACCAGGATAGCCTGAGTATCCGGTTCCAGCGCTTTAAAGATATGCGCCTGGTCGCCGGGATAACAAATGTAATCGCCCTCCGCCAGCTCTTCCGGCGCCTCGGTTAAGCCGACGAGGGCTTTTCCCTGCGTCACAATAATATGTTCCACCGACCCCGGCGGATGCGGGTGAGAGATCCGGTCGGCCCCCGGCTGCGTCAACAGCAGATAGATATCACGCCGCGCGCCGGGCGGACACGCCGCCAGTAATATCGCCTGATAATGCGCCTGCTCCGCCACCACTTTGGTGCCTTCTCCGCGGCGAATCACCTGCGTTTTTTGTACCTGCGGCTCCAGCAGCCTGGCAAAGGGAATGTCGAGCGCGACGCATAGCGACCATAACGTCTCCAGGCTGGGGTTGCCGTTCCCTGCTTCCAGTTGTGAAAGCGTAGATTTAGCGATGCCTGCGCGCCGCGCAATCTCCGCCAGCGACAGTCCGGTTCGCTGGCGTTCGCGTACCAGACTTCTGGCAATGACGCTAATAGGTTGTGTCATAAAGCATCCAACGTTCACTATAACGAACGAAATGTTCGTCTTGTAAAGCAAATCTGTTCCGTTCATTATAATGAAAATTCGTTCGATATGACTAAAGAAGATGAAACACTATTTTTCCTGTCTCAAGGGAGACACGATAAAAGCGGTATTTTTAGTGTGCCTGGCCGTGGGCGTCGTCGGCATGTCCTATGGCTCACTGGCGATGGCCTACGGTTTCCCACTGTGGGTGCCGTTTGTCCTCTCTATTTTTGTGCTGGCGGGCGCGTCCGAATTTATGTTTATCGGCATTGTTGCCAGCGGCGGCAATCCGTTAGCGGCGGCGGCGGCAGGACTGCTGGTGAATGCGCGCCACGTGCCGTTTGGCGTAACGGTGCGCGATTTGGTTGGCACCCGCGCCGCCAGCTTTTTCGGCTGCCATATTATGAATGATGAGAGCGTGGTGTTCGGCCTGTCGCAAAAAACACCCGAACAACGTAAAGCCGCCTACTGGCTATGCGGTCTGGGCGTCGCCCTATTCTGGCCGATTGGCACACTGATTGGCGCTGGTGTCGGCAAACTGCTTCCGGCCCCAGAAACCATCGGTCTGGATGCCGTATTCCCGGCAATCTTACTGGCGCTGGTGATCCCGGCGTTTAAAAACCGCACCACATTGATTCGTGGTTGCAGCGGCGCCGCGCTGTCGCTTGCCGCCGTTCCCTTTGTAGCTGCCGGATTGCCGGTGTTGCTTTCGCTGCTTGGCCTACTGGCGAGGAAAAAATAATGGGCAATATGACGCTATTTATTATCGGTATTGCTCTTTTGTCTGCGGGAACCTATTTGATGCGCCTCGGCGGCGCTAAACTTGGCAGCCGTCTGGCGCTGTCTGAGCGTTCACAGGCGCTGCTCTCGGATGCGGCAACGGTGCTACTATTCTCCGTCGCGCTGGCGACCACCTTTTACGAAGGCGAACATTTTGCCGGAATGGCGCGCGTTCTTGGGGTTGGCTTCGCCGTATTTTTAGCCTGGCGTAAAATGCCGCTTATTGTGGTGATTATCGCCGCTGCGGTGGTGACCGCGTTATTACGAATGGCGGGTATTAATTAACGTCTTACCGAACAGTTGGACGTGACACCCTATAAGTGATGAAGGCTGGGCCGCCCTATGCTGAAGTGGCTCAGAATTTTCGCATCAGACGGGATAAATGCTTTCCATATAAATGCCGATCCTCAATGACACTACCAGTACCTTCCAGCGTGACGTCAACATCTTGTGATAGCTTCAGATTACTGGTTTTTCTAATAGCTCTCTTTAGTTAATGTTTACGTCAGCTATTTTTACGGATATTGCCTGATGAAGAATACATGAACGAAAAAAGCGCCTGATCGGCGCTTTTTATTGGCGTTATAGCGTAATTTTATAGGCACTTGCGCCAGCCTGTGCGCAGTTAATGTGCCGTCACTCAACGCAGGCGGTTATAATCATCCACCATCTCGTTATAACTTCTCAACGACGCCGGATAAGAATCCGCAACCATCCATCCTGTTGCAGGGTCCTGCACCCGTTTCTTTTCAAAATCAGAATACTCAACATTGTCTCTGATGCGACGAATATATTTTTTAGCTTGTAGCTGATAATCAGCCGCAGAGCTGATGAAAGAAGAATTACGGCCATCAGTATTCACTTCTTTCAATTGTGCAATCATTGTTTCCAGTTCCGCGACTTTTTTCATCATCGCTTCGGCATCAAAGGTATCGGCAGAAATAACCTTGTTGATCTGCTTTGCCGAAATCATGACAGCCAGAGAATAATAGTTAAATGTTTTACCTTCCGCTTCTTCTATTCTCTTCAACTGTGTCAATTGCCGCCTGTCATTTATTTCCTGAATAGCCTCATGATATTTTTCCGAGACGGGTTTAAAATCCTCGATATTCTTCAGTAATGTCTGATGCAGCGCCTTACCTTTAGCAAAGGCATCATCTTTATAGTTTTCCTGGGTATAATATTTTTCCATTTCGTTAATGGTATTACCCAGCGCGGCGGCGCTATCAATATAGCTAACGGCAACGCCATCAATAGGCTCAAGTAATGGCGTTAAGGCGGCCACCTGTTTCATCTCTTTCTGGCAATTCGTTATGTAAGACTCCGTAATACCATAAATGCCATAAACCAGGCTCTCTTTCCCTGTCGGACCTTTTTTAAAGTCTTTCACCCAATCCGCGTAACGCGCCAGACTGTGCTGAACGGGCAATTGAAGTTTATTAAAACAATCGATATAGACATCCATTTTTTCACTATAAACTTCTTCAGCGTCAACCTCCGGCTGAGCTGGCGTTTCTGGCTTCGCCGCCGGGGGCTGAGTTGCCGTTTCTGGCTTCGCTGCTGAGGGCTGCGCTGGACTTTCGTCAGATTGCGTTTCCGGCGTCTGAGAAGGCGCTGGCGTCGCAGGCTGACTGCTGGCGGCCGGCGTCGCCTCGGTTTTAACATTATTGTCATCACATCCTGTTGCGCCCAGGGTCATTAGCGCAATGATTATCGCTGAGGATAATAAATTCCTTTTCATTTAATTGCCTTTTGTATATTTACGTTGGGGTTCTCTTATTTTAACGAACACATTGATATTGATAATGTTAATTATAATGAAATATGGATTAAGTATTTTTTGTGTTGAATAAATCACATACCTGTTTTTTTTCATTAAAATGAATCTGTAAATTTCAATGATATTATTTATAGGTTATTCTAATGAAAAAGGATTTGTTATCATCAATTATTATCGCTATGCTGATGACTGCCGGGCTAAGCGCTTGTGATGAAAAAAAAGCGGACGAACAACCTGTAGCTCAGAGTGCGGACTCATCAGCGAGCAATACACAATCCACATCAGCGGAAAGCGCAGATGCGAACGATGTTCTTAACCAAAAGCTAAATGTTTACATTGATTGTTATAATAATCTCCAGGCAGGTATTTACCGCGCTGTAAATCGTTATGCTAACACATTCGACGATTTCCGCACCGGTCCTACCGGTAAGGAAGACGATCCCTCTCCGCTGGTTCCTGTGTATCCTGCACTTATCCAGGACTGCCGGAAAGACATCAAGGCGGCGGCTGAATTAAAGCCGGCGTTTGCCTCTCTGGATAGTGCTGCTCTGGCATTTATTAATGCGGCTGGACCACTAGCTGAAACAATCAATAGTATGAATAAATACTATGATCAAGATAACTTCAAGGATGATGCCTTTGCTGGCGCTAAAGCGTTCCATAAAACGTTTATAAAACAGTTCGATGAGTTTGATCCCATTGCGAAGAAATATATCGCCGAGATTACCATTATGAGTGGGCAGCATGCGGCTAATGAAATTAAGGCGACCGAGAAGAAAGAAGGTAAATCCATTAAGTACTATACGCTTTTGACGATGCAGGAAGCCGAGACGCTTAATGACGCTGTAGCTGATGATTCTTTTGATGTGGCGGCAGTAAGCAAACAGCTCGCTGATTTTGAAGAGCATACTCAGAAGCTAAACGAGAAGATCAACGTTGATATAGATAAACATCGTAGCTTCCCTGGTTTTATTTCTGAGCTGGAAAAATTCCAGGGCAAGGTGAAAAAACGCATTCGGCGCGTGCGCGATAACGTGGCGTATACCTCGCATGAGCAGGACTACCTCAATAGCGGCAGCGGTGATATGGTAGATGGTTCTTATGAGGCTGTGGTTAAAGCTTATAACGAGCTCATCGATACCTATAATGGCTATCATCTTGAGCGTGAGTTCTAAGCTTTTCACGCTGCAAATCGCGTGCATATGACCGCTAAACTGAACAAATAAGTCGTTAGCGACTGTCGAAAGAGCGCCCCAGGGGCGCTTTTTTCGTTCGAAGTATTACCGGGTAGCAAGCGCCTCGTGAATGGCTGGAATAAGCTGCGGCCCAGCATAAAAACGATTAAAACCTGTATGGCCTCGCCACTATACGTGATTCCGTTATCAAGAGAGGCTGTAAAATTGAGAAAATATATATTTTACGCAAATGTAGAGGGTACTATTTTAGTCTGCGATTAACCGCTGCGGATGGGTATAAATCGTCGCCCGACCCGGCTTACAGAACCCCACCAGCGTAAGATTACACCGTTCAGCGACGTCAACCGCGAGCGTGGTAGCAGCAGAAACCGCAAACAAAATTTCCACACCGCACATCGCCGACTTCTGCACCATTTCGTAACTCGCACGACTGGAAACCAGCGCCGCGCCTTGCCGCCATTCCTCACCTTCCGTAGCGCGGCGGCCGAGCAGTTTATCCAGCGCAACGTGGCGTCCGACATCTTCATGGCCCCCCGCCAGTTCACCCGACGGCATGACCCACGCCGCAGCGTGCGTACAACCCGTCAGCTTACCCGTCGGTTGAAAATCATTCAGATGTTTTAACGCGCGATCAAGGTTACCGAGATTAAACGTTTGGCTAAACGGCAGCGGTTGCACCGGCTTACCGATGTCATTGAGCTGTTCCACGCCACACACGCCGCAACCGGTGCGTCCGGCCAGCGCGCGACGACGCGCTTTCAGCCCCATAAATCGACGGCTGGAAAGATCAATCTGCACTTCAAGTCCGTTACAGGACGGTACAACGTCCATGCCATAGATTTCACGCGGGCTGTCAATGATCCCTTCCGACAGAGAAAACCCCATTGCGAAATGCGTCAGATCTTTCGGAGAGGCCATCATAACAACATGCGAAATGCCGTTATACACCAGTGCCACAGGCACTTCCTCGGCAACATCATCAAGTTGGGGGGACTGCAAATCCTCGCGTTTCCAGAGAGTCAACTGGCGTGAGGTTGTGAAATCAGTCACATTTAGGACTTCTTCAGACAGTATATTGTTCACTTTCTTTTAACCATATAAGAACACACACACCAACATTATGGTATTCTGTTACAACTCCTCCCGGATGGAGGAAAATTTATCCAATTCTGAACCTTTGCGGGCCCGTCCGCAAAGAAAAATAACAACCACTCCCTGAGCGTTTCAGATAGAGAAATGTGAAAGAGAAGTGACAATGTCGAAACAAGGAGCAAACCATGCAGGTCAGCAGAAGGCAGTTCTTTAAGATCTGCGCTGGCGGTATGGCAGGCACCACGGCGGCGGCACTGGGCTTCGCGCCCGGCGTAGCGCTAGCGGAAACACGGCAATATAAACTGCTGCGCACCCGCGAAACCCGTAACACCTGCACCTACTGTTCCGTTGGCTGCGGGCTGTTGATGTACAGCCTCGGCGACGGTGCGAAAAACGCCAAAGCATCTATTTTCCATATCGAAGGGGACCCGGATCATCCGGTAAGCCGTGGCGCGCTGTGCCCGAAAGGGGCCGGTCTGGTGGACTTTATCCACTCTGAAAGCCGCCTGAAATTCCCGCAATACCGCGCGCCGGGTTCAGATAAGTGGCAACAGATCAGTTGGGAAGAAGCGTTTGACCGCATCGCTAAACTGATGAAGGAAGATCGCGACGCCAACTATCAGGCGCAGAACGCCGAAGGCGTTACCGTTAACCGCTGGCTCACCACCGGGATGCTGTGCGCTTCCGCATCCAGTAACGAGACGGGTTATTTAACGCAAAAATTCTCCCGCGCGCTGGGTATGCTCGCGGTCGACAACCAGGCGCGTGTCTGACACGGACCAACGGTAGCAAGTCTTGCTCCAACATTTGGTCGCGGTGCGATGACCAACCACTGGGTCGACATCAAGAACGCCAACCTCGTCGTGGTGATGGGCGGTAACGCCGCAGAAGCTCACCCGGTCGGGTTCCGCTGGGCGATGGAAGCCAAAATTCACAACGGCGCGAAGCTGATTGTGATCGATCCGCGCTTCACGCGTACCGCGTCGGTGGCCGATTTCTATGCGCCAATACGCTCTGGTACTGACATTGCCTTCTTGTCAGGCGTGATGCTGTATCTGCTGACCAACGAAAAATACAACCGCGAATACACCGAGGCCTATACCAATGCCAGCCTGATCGTGCGTGAAGATTTTGGCTTCGATGATGGTCTGTTCACCGGCTATGACGCAGACAAGCGGCAGTACGATAAAACCAGTTGGCACTATGAGCTGGACGAAAACGGTTTTGCCAAACGCGATATGACACTGCAACACCCGCGCTGTGTCTGGAATCTGTTGAAACAGCATGTCTCGCGCTATACGCCGGACGTGGTAGAAAATATCTGCGGTACGCCGAAAGCGGACTTCCTGAAAGTGTGCGAGTACATTGCAGAAACCAGCGCAAAAGATAAAACCGCGTCGTTCCTGTACGCGCTGGGCTGGACGCAGCATTCCATCGGCGCGCAGAACATCCGTACTATGGCAATGATCCAGCTTCTGCTCGGTAACATGGGGATGGCCGGCGGCGGCGTTAACGCCCTGCGCGGTCACTCCAATATTCAGGGACTGACCGACTTAGGACTGCTGTCGCAAAGTCTGCCGGGCTACCTGACGCTGCCGAGCGAAAAACAGACCGACCTGCAAACCTATCTGGCTGCCAATACGCCGAAGCCATTGTTGAAGGATCAGGTCAACTACTGGGGCAACTATCCGAAATTCTTCGTCTCGATGATGAAGGCCTTCTTTGGTGATAAAGCGACAGCGGAAAATAGCTGGGGCTTTGACTGGCTACCGAAGTGGGACAAAGGGTACGATGTACTGCAGTACTTCGAGATGATGAAACAGGGCAAGGTCAACGGCTATATCTGCCAGGGCTTTAACCCGGTGGCCTCATTCCCGAACAAAAACAAAGTGGTCGCGTCGCTTTCCAAACTGAAGTACCTGGTGACTATCGATCCGCTCAACACCGAAACGTCCACCTTCTGGCAAAACCACGGTGAGTCGAACGACGTTGATCCCGCAAAAATCCAGACCGAAGTGTTCCGTCTGCCTTCCACCTGTTTTGCCGAGGAAAATGGTTCCATCGTTAACTCCGGTCGCTGGTTACAGTGGCACTGGAAGGGCGCGGACGCCCCGGGAATTGCCATGACCGACGGCGAAATCCTCGCCGGTATCTTCTTACGCCTGCGTAAGATGTACTCTGAACAGGGCGGCGCCAACCCGGAACAGGTGCTGAATATGACCTGGAACTACACCAAACCATACGAACCCGCCTCTGAAGAAGTGGCGATGGAAAGTAACGGTAAAGCGCTGGCCGATCTTATCGACCCGGCAACCGGCGCGGTGGTGGTGAAGAAAGGTCAACAGCTCAGTTCGTTCGCGCAACTGCGCGATGACGGTACGACGTCCAGCGGCTGCTGGATTTTCGCCGGTAGCTGGACGCCGGAAGGCAACATGATGGCGCGTCGTGATAATGCCGACCCGTCTGGTCTCGGCAACACGCTGGGCTGGGCATGGGCATGGCCGCTTAACCGCCGCATCCTCTATAACCGCGCCTCCGCCGATCCGCAGGGTAATCCCTGGGACCCGAAACGTCAGCTACTGAAATGGGAAGGCGGCAAATGGGCCGGATGGGATATTCCGGACTACAGCGCCGCCGCGCCCGGCAGTGACGTCGGACCGTTTATCATGCAGCCGGAAGGGATGGGTCGCCTGTTTGCTATCGATAAGATGGCGGAAGGGCCGTTCCCGGAACACTACGAGCCGTTTGAAACGCCGCTGGGCACTAACCCGCTGCACCCGAACGTTATCTCTAACCCTGCCGCCCGTATCTTTAAAGACGATGCCGACGCGCTGGGTAAAGCGGATAAGTTCCCGTATGTCGGAACCACTTACCGTCTGACCGAGCACTTCCACTACTGGACCAAGCACGCGTTGCTTAACGCTATCGCCCAGCCGGAACAGTTTGTGGAAATTGGCGAGAAGCTGGCGAATAAGCTCGGCATCGCGCATGGCGATACCGTGAAGGTCTCCTCGAACCGCGGCTATATCAAAGCCAAAGCAGTGGTGACCAAGCGTATTCGCACGCTGAAAGCGGACGGCAAGGATATCGATACCATCGGTATTCCTATTCACTGGGGCTACGAAGGCGTGGCAAAAAAAGGCTTTATCGCCAATACGTTAACGCCTTTCGTCGGCGATGCGAACACGCAAACGCCGGAGTTTAAATCCTTCCTTGTGAACGTGGAAAAGGTGTAACGGAGACGACCTATGGCTTATCAATCGCAAGACATCATTCGTCGTTCCGCCACTAACGGTTTCACCCCCGCGCCCCAGGCGCGGGACCACCAGGAAGAGGTGGCGAAACTCATCGACGTCACCACCTGTATCGGCTGTAAAGCGTGTCAGGTGGCGTGCTCCGAGTGGAACGACATCCGTGATGAAGTGGGCAATAACGTCGGGGTGTATGACAACCCGGCGGACTTAACTGCGAAATCCTGGACGGTGATGCGCTTCTCGGAAGTGGAACAGAACGACAAACTGGAGTGGCTGCTCCGTAAGGATGGCTGTATGCACTGCGCCGATCCTGGCTGCCTGAAGGCCTGTCCGGCGGAAGGGGCGATCATTCAGTACGCTAACGGTATTGTCGACTTCCAGTCCGAGCAGTGTATCGGCTGCGGCTACTGTATCGCTGGCTGCCCGTTCAACGTGCCGCGCCTCAACCCGGAAGACAACCGCGTCTATAAATGTACGCTGTGCGTTGACCGTTTGGTGGTCGGCCAGGAACCGGCCTGCGTGAAGACCTGTCCAACCGGCGCCATTCATTTTGGCTCGAAAGAGGATATGAAAACGCTGGCGGGCGAGCGGGTGGCGGAACTAAAAACCCGTGGTTATGACAACGCGGGTCTGTACGATCCGGCGGGCGTAGGCGGTACGCATGTCATGTACGTGCTGCATCATGCCGACAAGCCGAATCTGTATCACGGTCTGCCGGAGAACCCGGAAATCAGCGAAACCGTTAAGTTCTGGAAAGGCGTCTGGAAACCGCTCGCCGCGTTCGGTTTTGCCGCGACCTTTGCCGCCAGCGTCTTCCACTATGTCGGCGTCGGCCCGAACCGTGCGGAAGAGGAAGATGACAACCTGCATGAAGAGAAAGACGAGGTGCGCAAATGAAACGACGTGACACCATCGTGCGCTATACGGCGCCGGAACGCATCAACCACTGGATCGTCGCCTTCTGCTTCGTGCTGGCGGCGGTGAGCGGGCTGGGCTTTTTATTCCCATCCTTCAACTGGTTGATGCATATCCTGGGCACCCCACAACTGGCGCGAATTCTGCACCCGTTTGTGGGCGTGGTTATGTTTGCCTCGTTCATCATCATGTTTTTCCGTTATTGGCACCACAATCTAATCAATCGGGATGATATCTTTTGGGCGAAGAATATTCGTAAGATCGTCGTCAACGAGGAAGTGGGTGACACCGGGCGTTATAACTTCGGCCAGAAATGCGTATTCTGGGCGGCGATTATCTTCCTAGTGCTGCTGCTGGTGAGCGGGGTAATTATCTGGCGTCCGTACTTTGCGCCTGCTTTCTCAATCCCGGTGATCCGATTCGCGTTAATGTTGCATTCTTTTGCCGCAGTAGCGTTAATTGTGGTTATCATGGTGCATATCTACGCCGCCCTTTGGGTGAAAGGCACCATTACCGCGATGGTGGAAGGCTGGGTAACCCGGTCGTGGGCGAAGAAACATCACCCACGCTGGTACCGAGAAGTCCGCAAGACAACGGAAAAAGAAACTGAATGAGTATTCGCATAATCCCGCAAGATGAGCTGGGGTCGAGCGAGAAACGTACGGCGGATATGATTCCGCCGTTATTGTTCCCCCGACTCAAAAACGTCTACAACCGCCGCGCCGAACGTCTGCGCGAGCTGGCTGAAAATAACCCGCTGGGCGATTACCTGCGCTTTGCCGCGCTTATCGCGCACGCGCAGGAAGTGGTGCTGTACGATCATCCGCTGCGGATGGACCTCACCGCGCGCATTAAAGACGCGAACGATCAGGGCAAACCGCCGCTGGATATTCACGTTCTGCCGCGCGACAAGCACTGGCATACGCTGCTGCACTCGATGATTGCTGAACTGAAGCCGGAAATGAGCGGCCCGGCGCTGGCGGTTATCGAAAACCTGGAGAAAGCCTCCGAGCAGGAGCTGGAGCAGATGGCCAGCGCGCTGTTTGCCTCGGATTTTGCCTCCGTCAGCAGCGATAAAGCCCCGCTTATCTGGGCCGCGCTCTCCCTTTACTGGGCGCAAATGGCCAGCTTGATTCCAGGCAAAGCCCGCGCGGAATACGGTGAAGCGCGCCAGTATTGCCCGGTGTGCGGTTCGATGCCGGTCTCCAGCATGGTGCAGATCGGCACCACGCAGGGGCTGCGTTATCTGCACTGTAACCTGTGCGAAACCGAATGGCATGTCGTGCGCGTAAAATGCAGTAACTGCGAACAGAGCCGCGACTTACACTACTGGTCGCTGGAAAATGAGCAGGCTGCGGTGAAAGCCGAAAGCTGCGGCGATTGCGGGACTTACCTGAAGATTCTCTATCAGGAAAAAGACCCGAAAGTGGAAGCCGTGGCCGACGACCTCGCCTCGCTGGTGCTGGACGCGCGCATGGAGCAGGAAGGGTTCGCCCGCAGTTCCATCAACCCGTTCCTGTTCCCGGGGGAAGGGGAATAAGTTCTCTGGTATACCGGCTAGCAATCTACGTTAGCCGGATCATTGCTCAATAACGCAATGCTTGTATAACGTTTCTCGGGTCGTTGGCAATGGCGCGAAGTAACGCTTTGGCTGGCCCTGTCGGTGAACGTCTTCCTTGCTCCCAGTTGCGCAGCGTATCCACGTTGACCGAAATCAGTTCTGCAAACTTAGATTGCGACAACCCAGATGCCTGCCGTATTTCTTTAATCTTCATTGCATCAATATGAAAGGTACGAGAAGGCTCACGGGTCCCTTCAATGATTTCATTCATTTGAGACATACTTTGAGTTAATCGCTCAAATAACACTTTATCCATCTACCACCTCTCATTCAGCATACGAAGCACCGCTTTTTCCTGCGGCGTGAGATCATCTTTAATGCCTTTTTGATAAATCAGAAGCAAGCGAATCTCATACCGTTGACTACGGTGAAAATAGATAATTCGCACGCCACTACGCTTTCCTTTGCCTCGCGCTCCCCAGCGCATTTTTCTCAGGCCGCCCGTTTCCTGAATGACATCACCACAATCTGGATGCTGAGCCATAAAAACCTGAAGCTTATGGTATTCATCCTCATCGAGCAGTTTTTTAACATCTTCAGTAAAGAGTTCCGTTTCTATAAATTGCATATTCCATACGCCATTGGCTTATAGTAGTGAAAATAATCTATACGTCAATGGCGTATAGCATCATCATTTCACAGTACAAAAATTAAAAACCCAGCGCCAACCGCATTCCATTTTTTGCGAACCTCTATCCAGAATCATCATCCCCTCGTTTCACCACTTTCCATCCCCAACGAACCAGGTTATAAACTGTACATACATACAGTCAAAGGAGCGTTATATGCCACTGGAAAAAGGAATTGCCGAACTGGTCGCTGGGTTTATCGCCGCGGGACGCCCCTCTTCTCGCGAACAGAATATTGATGACCGGAGGGCGGGCTACATCGCCAGCACGACACTGGCAGGAGAAACTGAAACCCGAGTCCAGGTTGAAGATATTAAACTCAATGCCATGACGTTTCGCGTGGTTTCGCCGCTCAATGCCACAGGGAAATTACCCTGCATCATTTATTATCATGGTGGCTGCTTTGTCAGCGGCGGTTTTGCCACTCACGATAACCAGTTAAGGCAGTTAGCTTTTTACAGCCGTTGTCGCGTGATTGCGGCACAGTACCGACTTGCACCAGAGCACACCTTCCCGGCCGCACATAACGATGCCGAAACCGGAGCTAATACTATCTGGAAATATGCCCAGAAACTGGGGATAGATCGCGAGAACATTACGCTTGCCGGTGACAGCGCGGGTGGGCATCTGGCGCTGGTCACCGCGCTACGCCTGAAAGCCGCCCGTCAATGGCAACCTGCACAGCTGATTCTGATCTACCCCATGCTGGACGCAACCGCCAGGTTTGCGAGCTACACCTGTAATGGGCTGGATTACATTATCACGCGTGACACGCTGCTTTCAGGCTACGAGATGTATATGCCGCGAACCGATCCACTGCATCCTGAAGCCAGTCCGCTCTGGCGTGAGGACTTCGCCGGACTGCCATCCACGCACATCATTACTGCCGAATTCGACCCACTGCGCGATGAGGGCGAGGCCCTGTATCAACGGTTCCAGGAACAGGGTGTGGAATGTACTTGCCAGCGCTATCTCGGTGTCATCCATGGCTTTTTCCAGCTCGGAGGCGTGAGCCAGGCGGCACGAAGCGCCATGCGAGATGTGGCCTGGCGTGTTGTAAGCCCATCAACAGGCAAAATGACCTAAAATTCAATTTTGTTTTCAACTTGAAAACTGGATAACGTTGCGCTAAATTGTTTTCAGGTTGAAAACTTTGTAATGGAACTACATTGTGCATGTTATCAGCCGAAAACCGTTCAATGAAGCGATGCTCATGTATCCAAACCATGAGCTTGATCTCACTGAGTTGCTGAATGTTCTGGAGAAAAAAACATTCACTCAGCCTGAAGAGATGAAGCGGTATATTCCTTCACTGGATAATTTTAAGCACAGAGATAAATGGTGGGTGATTGATGTTTCTGGTAACAGCCTGAGACTCATTTCCTACATAGATTTCAGGTTACATAAGATATTTGTGAAACATATCGTTTCCCATGCCGAATATGACAAACTGACCGCATACTATCGGGGTAATAAAGAATGAGAACTCATCGTCAGATGGATGCAACCAGCGCAAAAAAGATCGTTGATACCTTCAGCGATGCGGTAAAAACCGTCCCACTGATGGGGGAAGACCGAAATGACAATGAGTATCGCAGGGCACTAGCGCTAGTGGAGTTTCTGGTCGACCACGACGATCTTGAAAACCCACTATTTGAATTGCTCTGTGCCCGAATCAGTGAATACGAAAAACATGCGCCGGAATTCAAATCACTCAACCAACACCTGGAGAAAACACCCCCTGGCGTTTCAGTATTGCGAACGCTCATGGATCAATACGGTCTCAAAGCAGCAGATCTTGCCAACGAACTTGGTTCTAAATCGAACGTCAGCAACATCTTAAATGGCCGCAGAGCACTAACGGTTAATCATATCAAAGCGCTTACACAACGCTTTAAACTACCAGCGGATGCCTTCATCGAGTAGTTGGAGATGTCCAGCTACTCCTCCTCATTCCCGCCCTCTTCATACGGGCCGAACGGTTTCGCAGGTAGTACGATATAAATGCCTTCGAAAATTGCTCCGGCGGTCTCGCCGCCCAACAGTTCAACCTGCAACTGGACACGCGCTTTTTTACCCCGCGCCAGCCTGTCCAAATCACCGCTTAGCGACCCCAAATCAGCCACGGCGTTTGGCTTTCCGCTAATGGGTTTACTGTAGCGAATATGGGCGTCAGCAAGAATAATCGTCCCGCCCAGGTGGCGTTCACGGAGCATCAGCCAGATAAGTCCCCATCCGGTCAGCGTCGCCAGGGAGAACAGGCTGCCGGCAAACACCGTGTGATGCGGATTTTGATTACCGGTTTCCGGCATCGTGGTGATAAATTTTTGCCCGGTGTACTGCTGAATGCGCACCCCCATCTTTTCACTCAATGGAATGTGCTCATACCAGGCCTGCTGAAGCTGCCCGCACCAGTCGCCGCGATGCAGGATATCATCCAGCGATGCTACCGGTTTAATCATCAGAAAATGGCGGATTGGCGTGGTTGTGGGCGTAGTAATCTCCCCCTGATTGACAAACCCGAGTTTGGCAAAGAACTCAACCGCATCTTCGCGCGCGCTGCAGGTGACGCGCTTAACGCCTTCCTGTCGGGCGACAGACTCCAGGGTCATCGCCATTAATGTCCCCAGCCCTTTATCCTGTACCGAGGGATGTACAGCCATAAAACGGATAGACGCCTCGTTATCTGCATTGATATACAGGCGGCCCACTGCTACTAAATTTCCTTCTTCGTCCACCACCATTTGATGGTGCGCCAACGCATCCCAGCCATCCCGTTCCGACCCTTTCGGCTGGTGCAGCGGTTTACGCAGCATCTCCCAGCGAAACTGGTAGTAACGTTCTAATTCTTCTTCTGTTTGCGGAACTCGAAGGTGATACATAGCCGTACTCTCTCTTGTTATCCGCGGCCACGCCGGAAGCTGACTCATACCTGGAGCCAGAATGTCACGGGACCGTCATTAACCAGCTCAACCTGCATATCGGCAGCGAAGCGTCCGGTTTGCGTGTTTATCGCCTGCTGGCGGCAGCGTTCGACAAAATATTCATAAAGCGCCTGCGCGCGATCCGGCGCAGCCCCGCCGGAAAAGCTTGGTCGCATACCGCGCTCGGTATCTGCCGCCAGCGTAAACTGCGACACCACCAGCACGCTGCCGCCAGCCTGTTGTACATTCAGATTCATCTTGCCGTCAGCATCGCTGAAGATACGGTATCCCAGCACGCGTTCGCACAGACGATTCGCTTTTTGTTCGTCATCTTCTTTTTCGACACCCAATAACACCAAAAGTCCTGGGCCGATTTCACCCGTCACCTCGTCCTCCACGGTGACGCTGGCACGGGTTACGCGTTGAATTAATGCAATCATGGTTGGTCAGCTTCTTCTTGTTCTGCGGCTTGTTTGAGTTTTCGGTATTCCCCGAGAGTGACAGTTATTTCTGCGCCAAGCAACACTATACACCAGGTCCAGTATACCCAGACAAACAGGATAGGGATCACTGCCAGTACGCCATAAATGAGCTGATATGACGGGAACATGGTGATATAAAGCGCGAAACCCTTCTTTCCGGCCTCGAACAGCAACGCTGCGACAAACGCGCCGACAAGGGCGTCACGGTTCGGTACGCGAGTTGTTGGGACAATACTGTAAAGTAACCAGAATGAGATCCACGAGAGCAGCAGCGGAAGGATGCGCAATACATTGTCGATGACCGTATTCAGATCGCTGGCCCAGCGTAAAGAAAGCAGGTAGGAGCTGATTGCCAGGCTGGCGCCGGCGAGAAGCGGGCCGAGCGTGAGGATCATCCAGTACACCGCAAAAGAGTACACTTTTGGCCGTGTGCGTTTGCTGCGCCAGATAGTGTTTAGGGCGCTATCAATGGCGTACATCAACAGCAATGCCGTCACAATCAGTCCACAGGCGCCCACCGCCGTCATTTTGTTGGAGTTAGCGACAAACTGCTCAATATAGCGCTGAATCACGTCTCCGGTGGCTGGCATAAAGTTAGCAAAAATAAAATGGCGTAACTGAATGCTGACATCAGAAAACATCGGAAAAGCAGCGAAAAGGGCAAAAACGACGGCAATAAGCGGTACTAAGGAGAGTAATGAGACATAGGCGAGGTTTCCCGCCAGAGTCGTCATATTATCCTCATCGATACGCTGCCATAATAGCTTGAGCCAGGCCCGAACAGGGCGTGTATGGCGTCCAGCTTTTTGGTGAACGGTTTTTAGCATAACAGCTTCGCGAAATAGTCAGGGATGGTGGCTTTATCCTTCACCAGAATGCTGGTGATCCCCAACTGGTTGGCCCCTTCTATATTATCGGCATTGTCGTCGAAAAAGACCGCATCGGCAGCAGAAAAACCTTCTTTCTGCAGGACGTGCTGATAAATACGCGCTTCCGGCTTACGCATTCCCAAATCCTGGGATAAATAAATATGGTCGGCGGCAGCGCGCACCTCCGGATATTCTTCCGGCCAGAAGTGGGTATGCAGTCGGTTAGTATTGGATAGCACCACCACGCGATGCCCCTGCTCGCGCAGTTTATGCATGATAGCAATCACTTCGGGCCGTAATCCGACAAATACCGCCTGCCAGCCGTGCGCAAATTGTTCATAACTGAGCGATAACGCCATTTCATGACAGAAAGCTTCAGCAAACGCTTCGTCCGTTATCTCACCGCGTTCATGTTGGTGAAAAGTCTCGCCCATCGTAAATTTTTGCTTCAGCGAAGCCAGCGGTACTCGACTCAGGTCGCTCCACACACCTAATACGCGGTTAAAGTCGATGTCGACAATCACATTACCTAAATCAAAGATGTAGAGCATGTCATTCTCCTTGCTAACCGGGGATGAATAACTGTAGCGGGAAAGGAGAAATTTGACTATGTATCCCTTTATAAATCAATTAACAAAAAGACAATAGAAACGCAGACGATGTTCAATATCGCCTGCATCACAGCGCCGTTTTATTGGCTGGATAAAGCGCTGACGCGACCATCCGGCGCAAGGGCGCTTGTCACGCTGAAACGGCGTCGTCCAGCGAAGGACTCACCTGAACCACTTCGATTTGCTGGGATTGAAGTAAATTCTGTAATGCCGGACCGGGATACTCGTCCGTAAACAGAGCGGTAATCTGTGACACATTGCCGATCTCAACCGCCGCAGAAGCATGGTATTTCGTATGATCGGCGGCCAGCAGAATATGTCGCGAGTGGGCCATCATGGTTTTCACTACGCTGGCTTCGTTGACATCAAACTCCAGTAACGCGCCATCGCTCTCTATCGCGCCTACGCTGGTGACGAGATAGTCCGCCCGGAACCCCGCCACAAACGCCGCCGCGGATGGCCCGATAATGCCGCTATTATGCGGGCGCAGCGTGCCGCCAGGCACCATCACTTCAAAGCGAGGGTTATTATAAAGAATGTGCGCGACGCGCAGGCTATTGGTGATAATGCGCAGATGATTATGGTTGAGCAGCGCGCGCGCCACCTGCTCAACCGTCGTTCCAATCGTGATAAATATCGTGGAGCCATCCGGAATATAGTCAGCCACGGCTTCCGCAATGGCTTTTTTCTCTTGCGTCCAGGAGACCTCTCGCTGCTCAAAGGCGGTATTGACCACACTGGACGCTCTGCCAGCGCCGCCGTGATGACGCGTAATCAGCCCCTGCTCGCTTAATTTACGAATATCGCGGCGAACCGTCTGGGTAGAGACCTCCAACAAACTGGCTAACTCATCGATATTCATATAGCCGCGTTCATCAATTAGCATTAACAGCCGATCGTGTCGCGGATTACCGGTCAGTTCGGTAAGACTCATGAGCATTCCTCTAAAAGCTTCCTACTGCTCATATTATACAAAAAGTGACAAGAAAGATCGGGTTTGCTCACAATCAGGGATACCCGCCCGGCCACCCGGGCGCGTACACTTCAGCGCGGCAACGCCGCTGGCGAATCTGACAGCCTCTTCGATGGCGTATCCGCTTGCCAGGCCAAATGCCAGTGCGCCATGAAAAACATCGCCCGCGCCAGTAGTATCCACCACCTCCACGGTAAAACCCGGTTGGTGGCGTACCGCCGCTTTTTCCAACCAGTTGCAGCCTTCGCTGCCTCGCGTGACATAGACATATCCATTTGTGAGCATTTGTGCTTTTTTTAGCGCATCAATGGCTTCGCTCATCCCCGTCAGGCGTGCCAGCCCTGGCTCGGAGAAGGCGGCGTGGTCGCTTAACGCCACCAGCTCGCTAATATCCTGCGGCGTAATATCGCCATCAAGAACAGTCATGACGCCAGCCTGACGCGCCAGCGTAAACGCCTGTTTTGCGCCGTCATGCCAGCGCACATCCGCCAACACCACATCCCACTGCGAAAAATCGATGTCGTTAAGCCAGTCGGCGTCAGGTAATAAATCCGGGCTGGGATAATTAACGATAATCCGCTCTCCTTTGGCATCCACCATAATCGCTGACTGCGACGACATGGCCTGCGTGTAGCGGCGGGTATAACGGGTATTTACCCCCAGGGATTCCAGTTCCGCCAGCAGGCTGTTTCCGGTGTCGTCATCGCCCACACGGCCAATAAAGTCCACCTGTGCGCCCAATTTCGCCGCAGCCACGGCAGCGGTCGCCGCAGGCCCGCCGCCCACTTCCGTATAGCGCTTCGCCACATATTTACCCCCTTCTGTCGGTAATCCTTCCACGTAATAGATGCGATCCATCACGGTAATACCTACACAAGCAATACGAACCATGGTCATTCCTCAAGCATTTTCGATGTGCTCATTTTAATTTCACGAAATGTTTAAAAAGTGACGGCTGTCAATTTTTTGACTATAAATTACAAATACGATCACAAACAGACAGAAAAAGGCTCATTAATGACAAAAAATGACACCACCGTGTTCAGGAGAACGATATGGCAGTTATAGCATTTATCGGGTTGGGACAGATGGGCTCCCCTATGGCGAGCAATCTGCTAAAGCAGGGCCATCAACTCAGCGTCTTCGATGTTAATCCCGACGCCGTACAGCGTCTGGTAGACAAAGGCGCGCAACCTGCAAGCAGCCCGGCTCAGGCAACCATCGGCGCTGAATTTGTTATCACCATGCTCCCGAACGGCGATCTGGTTCGTTCCGTTTTGTTTGGCGAGCAAGGCGTTTGTGAAACTCTTTCCCGTGAAGCGCTGGTCATTGATATGTCCACTATTCATCCGTTGCAAACCGATAAGCTGATTGCCGACATGCAGAGCAAAGGGTTCAGCATGATGGATGTGCCGGTAGGCCGGACATCCGACAACGCGATTACCGGCACATTGTTGCTGCTGGCAGGCGGTACGGCGGAGCAAGTAGAGCGTGCTACCCCTGTTCTGATGGCGATGGGTAATGAGCTGGTCAACACCGGCGGCCCGGGAATGGGTATTCGCGTAAAACTGATCAACAACTACATGAGTATTGCGCTAAATGCGCTCTCCGCCGAAGCCGCCGTGCTGTGTGAAGCGCTGGGGCTTTCCTTCGACGTGGCTTTAAAAGTGATGAGCGGCACTGCCGCAGGCAAAGGGCATTTCACCACCACCTGGCCGAATAAAGTGATGAAAGGGGATCTGTCTCCCGCCTTCATGATCGATCTGGCGCACAAAGATCTTGGCATCGCGTTGGATGTCGCCAATCAACTGCACGTCCCGATGCCGCTCGGCGCCGCCTCCCGTGAAGTTTATAACCTGGCGCGGGCCGCAGGCCGCGGTCGGGAAGACTGGAGCGCCATCCTGGAACAGGTGCGCATCAGCGCCGGGCTGACCGCCAACGTAAAAAAGTAACGACTGTATAAAGGAAAATTGAATGAACAACTACACCATCAAAGACATTACGCGAGCGTCCGGCGGGTTTGCCATGCTGGCTGTCGATCAGCGCGAGGCGATGCGTTTAATGTTTGCTGCTGCTGGTGCGAAAACACCCGTTGCCGATAGCGTGCTGACGGATTTCAAAGTGAATGCGGCGAAAATTCTTTCCCCGTATGCCTCTGCCGTTCTGCTGGATCAGCAGTTCTGTTATCGCCAGGCCGTAGAACAAAACGCGGTCGCTAAAAGCTGCGCCATGATCGTCGCGGCGGATGATTTCATCCCGGGCAACGGTATTCCCGTTGATAACGTGGTCATTGATAAAAAAATTAATGCGCAGGCGGTAAAACGGGATGGCGCGAAAGCCTTAAAACTGTTGGTGCTGTGGCGCAGCGACGAAGACGCGCAGCAGCGTCTGGATATGGTCAAAGAATTCAATGAATTATGTCACTCCAATGGTTTGCTGAGCATTATCGAACCGGTTGTACGTCCGCCGCGCTGCGGCGACAAGTTCGATCGCGAGCAGGCGATTATCGATGCGGCCAAAGAGCTGGGCGACAGCGGCGCCGATCTTTACAAAGTTGAAATGCCGCTCTACGGCAAAGGCGCGCGTTCCGATCTTCTTACCGCCTCACAACGCCTGAATGGGCATATCAATATGCCGTGGGTCATCCTCTCTTCCGGTGTGGACGAAAAACTGTTCCCTCGCGCAGTCAGGGTCGCCATGGAAGCTGGCGCATCCGGGTTCCTGGCGGGACGCGCGGTCTGGTCATCAGTGATTGGTCTACCGGATACCGAGCTGATGCTACGTGATGTTTCCGCGCCTAAATTGCAACGTCTGGGCGAGATCGTCGATGAAATGATGGCGAAACGTCGTTAATACGAGGATGAAAGAATGAAATGGTTTAACACGTTGAGCCACAACCGCTGGCTGGAGCAGGAAACCGACCGCATCTTTAATTTCGGTAAAAACGCCGTGGTGCCGACAGGCTTCGGCTGGCTGGGAAATAAAGGGCAAATCAAAGAAGAGATGGGCACCCATCTTTGGATCACGGCGCGTATGCTGCACGTTTATTCCGTGGCGGCGTCGATGGGCCGACCGGGCGCTTATGATCTGGTCGATCACGGCATCAAAGCCATGAACGGCGCGCTGCGCGATAAAAAATACGGCGGCTGGTATGCCTGCGTTAACGATCAGGGCGTGGTGGATGCCTCTAAACAGGGTTATCAACACTTCTTCGCCTTGCTGGGCGCGGCCAGCGCCGTCACGACCGGGCATCCTGAAGCCAGGAAATTGCTGGATTACACCATAGAAGTGATTGAGAAATACTTCTGGAGTGAAGAAGAGCAGATGTGCCTGGAGTCCTGGGACGAAGCCTTCAGCCAGACGGAAGATTACCGTGGCGGTAACGCCAATATGCACGCCGTCGAAGCGTTCCTGATTGTTTATGACGTTACCCATGACAAAAAATGGCTGGATCGCGCGCTGCGTATCGCGTCGGTAATTATTCATGATGTGGCGCGCAACGGTGATTACCGCGTCAATGAGCACTTCGATTCACAGTGGAACCCTATCCGCGACTACAACAAAGATAATCCTGCCCACCGTTTCCGCGCCTACGGCGGTACGCCAGGTCACTGGATTGAGTGGGGCCGTCTGATGCTCCATCTCCATGCTGCGCTGGAGGCCCGCTTCGAAACGCCACCCGCCTGGCTGCTGGAAGACGCGAAAGGTCTGTTCCATGCCACTATCCGCGACGCCTGGGCGCCAGATGGCGCAGACGGTTTTGTCTACTCAGTCGACTGGGACGGTAAACCTATCGTACGTGAACGCGTGCGCTGGCCGATTGTGGAAGCGATGGGTACGGCCTACGCCCTCCACACCCTGACGGGCGATAGCCAGTATGAAGAGTGGTATCAGAAATGGTGGGACTACTGCATTAAGTACCTGATGGACTATGAAAATGGTTCTTGGTGGCAAGAGCTGGACGCCGATAACAAAGTGACCACCAAAGTGTGGGACGGCAAGCAAGATATTTACCATCTGCTGCACTGTCTGGTCATTCCTCGTCTGCCACTGGCGCCGGGCCTGGCTCCGGCGGTCGCGGCGGGTCTCCTGGATATCAACGCGAAATAGGTCATGAGGATGGCAGCCATGCATAGCGGTGGAAAAACTATTCAGCTTAATGCGGGCCATTACCAGGCGAAAATCGTCACGGTTGGCGCAGGTCTGGCGGAACTGACTCATCATGGACGTCATGTGGTCATCCCGCATAAACCGGAAGAAATACCCATGGCGCATCTGGGGAAGGTATTGATTCCCTGGCCAAATCGCGTGACAAATGGCTGCTACTCCTATAACGGCAAAGTTTTCCAGCTTGCCGTTAACGACCCGGTTTCGCAGACCGCCATTCACGGTCTGTTAGCCTGGCGAGACTGGCAGATTAATTATCAGTCGGCGACGGAAGCGTCGCTAACGATTTTTCTGCCGCCCTCTTACGGCTATCCCTTTGCGTTGATATCGGAAGTGATTTATCGGTTAGATGCCGCCAGTGGGCTGCACGTATTGATTCGTACGCAAAACATTGGCGATGAATCAGCCCCTTATGGCGCGGGCGCACATCCTTATTTGACTTGTAACCTGCAAAGCATCGATAGCTGTGTATTAACACTGCCGGCAAGCGAAGAATTGCCCGCAGGCAGAGATTTTTCCGCATCATGCCTGCTCGGCGAAACGCGCCTTGATCATGCGGTTAAGACCGCGACTACCCCGGCTGAGTGGGAGGTCAGACTTACCAGCCCAACGCAGAACATGTCCACATTTTTACGCAGCACCCAGCCCTGGTTGCAGATCTATACCGGCGAAAAACTCAGCCGAAAAGGTCTCGCGGTAGAGCCTATGAGCTGCCCGCCCGATGCATTTAATTCCGGGATCGCACTGATTCATCTTGCCCCAAAAGCGATCCATCAACTGCATTTTTCCATCGGCTGCGACTAGCCCAAATGGATTACCGAATTACCCTACATTCACGGAGATTACAATGAATTCTCTACCACAACGGTCAACCGATTTTGAACTGACAACATCACAGGATGGTTTTGCGCTTAGCTGGCAACAGCGCCTGATTTTACGTCACAGCACCGAAAATCCCTGTCTGTGGATTGGCGCGGGCGTTGCCGACATTGACATGTTTCGCGGCAACTTTAGCATCAAAGACAAACTTAACGAAAAGATTGCATTAACGGAGGCCGCCGTCAGCGAGCTACCTGACGGCTGGCTGGTACAATTCAGCCGTGGCGCAACAATTAGCGCCACCCTTCGCATCTCCACCGATGAGGCGGGACGCCTGCAGCTGGATCTGCAAAACGACGACCTGCACCATAACCGTATCTGGTTACGCCTCGCAGCTAATCCAGACGACCATATCTACGGCTGCGGCGAACAGTTCTCTTATTTCGATTTGCGCGGCAAGCCGTTCCCGCTGTGGACCAGCGAACAGGGCGTTGGCCGTAATAAAACCAGCTATGTCACCTGGCAGGCAGACTGTAAAGAGAACGCCGGCGGCGACTATTACTGGACCTTCTTCCCCCAGCCAACCTTTGTCAGCACGCAGAAGTATTACTGCCACGTCGATAATAGCTGCTATATGAATTTCGACTTCAGCGCGCCGGAGTATCACGAACTGGCGCTGTGGGAAGATAAAACTACGCTGCGTTTTGAGTGTGCCGACACCTACATCGCCCTGCTGGAAAAACTGACTGCGCTGTTAGGCCGCCAGCCGGAGCTGCCGGACTGGGTTTATGACGGCGTCACGCTAGGCATTCAGGGCGGTACGGAAGTTTGCCAGCAAAAACTGGATACCATGCGCAACGCAGGCGTAAAAGTGAACGGTATTTGGGCGCAGGACTGGTCCGGTATCCGCATGACCTCCTTTGGCAAGCGCGTGATGTGGAACTGGAAGTGGAATAGCGACAACTATCCACAGCTGGATAGCCGTATCAAACAGTGGAAAGAAGAAGGCGTCCAGTTCCTCTCTTATATCAACCCATACGTCGCCAGTGATAAAGACCTCTGCGCCGAGGCGGCGAAACACGGCTATCTGGCGAAAGACGCCACGGGCGGCGACTATCTGGTCGAGTTTGGCGAATTCTATGGCGGCGTGGTCGATCTGACCAATCCTGAAGCTTACGACTGGTTCAAAGACGTCATCAAAAAGAACATGATCGCGCTCGGCTGCAGCGGCTGGATGGCGGATTTCGGCGAATATCTGCCGACCGACACGTATCTGCACAACGGCGTCAGCGCCGAGATCATGCATAACGCCTGGCCTGCGCTGTGGGCGAAATGTAACTACGAAGCGCTACAGGAGACCGGCAAGCTCGGCGAGATCCTGTTCTTTATGCGTGCGGGTTACACCGGCAGTCAGAAATATTCCACCATGATGTGGGCAGGTGACCAGAACGTTGACTGGAGCCTTGATGATGGTCTGGCCTCTGTCGTGCCTGCGGCATTGTCGCTGGCAATGACCGGCCATGGTCTGCATCACAGCGATATCGGCGGCTACACCACCCTGTTTGACATGAAACGCAGCAAAGAGTTGCTGCTGCGCTGGTGCGATTTCAGCGCCTTTACGCCGATGATGCGCACCCATGAAGGCAACCGCCCCGGCGATAACTGGCAGTTCGACGGCGACGCGGAAACTATTGCCCACTTTGCCCGCATGACCACCGTCTTTACCACGCTGAAACCGTATCTCAAGCAGGCGGTGGCGCAAAACGCGGCTACCGGTCTGCCGGTCATGCGTCCGCTATTCCTGCATTACGAGAACGATGCCGCAACCTACACCCTGAAATATCAATATCTGCTCGGTCAGGATCTGCTGGTCGCGCCGGTTCACGAGCAGGGGCGTTGCGACTGGACGCTGTACCTGCCGGAAGATCACTGGGTGAATATCTGGACCGGCGAAGCTCACCACGGCGGTGAAATTACCGTGGATGCGCCCATTGGCAAGCCGCCGGTCTTCTATCGCGCGAAGAGCGAGTGGGCTTCACTTTTTGCTTCTTTACGGAATATCTAATACGGCTCGCCCGCAGGGAAACCTGCGGGCAGATGGAGAAGAATAATGAGTCAAACATCATCGAATCCGGCAACCCTACGCTTGCCGTTTAAAGAAAAACTTGCCTATGGACTGGGGGATTTAGGTTCTAATATCCTGTTAGATATCGGAACCCTCTATTTACTCAAATTTTATACCGATGTGCTGGGTTTACCAGGGACTTACGGCGGGATCATTTTCCTGATCGCCAAATTTTTTACCGCATTTACCGATATGGGTACCGGCATTATGCTCGACTCGCGGCGTAAAATTGGTCCGAAGGGCAAATTCCGCCCGTTCGTGCTTTACGCGGCATTTCCGGTAACGCTACTGGCGATTGCTAACTTTGTCGGCACACCGTTTGAGGTGACGGGAAAAACCGTCGTCGCAACGATGCTGTTTATGCTGTACGGGCTGGTTTTCAGCATGATGAACTGCTCGTATGGCGCGATGGTACCCGCGATTACCAAGAACCCGGATGAACGCGCCTCGCTTGCCGCCTGGCGTCAGGGCGGCGCCACTCTCGGCCTGCTGCTGTGTACCGTTGGCTTTGTGCCGGTCATGAACCTGATCGAAGGCAATGCCCAACTCAGCTATATTTTCGCCGCCACGCTATTTTCATTGTTTGGCCTGCTATTTATGTGGCTGTGCTACGCCGGCGTTAAAGAGCGCTACGTTGAAGTGAAACCTGTCGATAGCGCGCAAAAGCCTGGATTATTGCAGTCGTTCCGCGCCATCGCCGGTAACCGTCCGCTGTTTATTCTGTGTATCGCCAACCTTTGTACTCTCGGCGCCTTCAACGTCAAACTGGCGATTCAGGTTTATTACACCCAGTACGTTCTTAACGACCCGATCCTCCTCTCCTGGATGGGCTTCTTTAGCATGGGCTGTATTTTTATCGGCGTCTTTTTGATGCCCGGCGCAGTCAGGCGTTTTGGCAAGAAGAAAGTCTATATCGGCGGGCTGTTAATATGGGTGGCAGGCGATCTGCTCAACTACTTCTTTGGCGGCGGCTCGGTCAGTTTTGTCGCCTTCTCCTGCCTGGCGTTCTTCGGTTCCGCCTTCGTCAACAGCCTGAACTGGGCGCTGGTTTCCGACACGGTGGAGTACGGTGAATGGCGCACCGGCGTCCGCTCGGAAGGGACGGTTTACACCGGCTTCACGTTCTTCCGTAAGGTCTCCCAGGCGCTGGCAGGGTTCTTCCCCGGCTGGATGCTGACGCAAATCGGTTATATCCCGAATGTGGTGCAATCAGCAGGCACCGTCGAAGGCCTACGCCAGTTGATCTTTATTTATCCTTGCGTGCTGGCGGTCATCACCATTATTGCGATGGGCTGTTTCTACAACCTCAACGAGAAGATGTACGTGCGAATTGTGGAAGAGATTGAGGCCCGGAAACATACGGTTTAACAACAATAAAATATAACGCCCTGCGGGGCGTTTTGAGAGGCGATTATGTCTAATCATGATCCGCTAACGCTAAAGTTGAGCCTGCGGGAAAAATGCGCCTATGGCGTGGGCGATTTCGGCTCAAATCTGATGCTGTGTATCGGTACGCTGTATCTACTGAAGTTTTATACCGATGAACTCGGGATGCCTGCATATTACGGTGGAATTATCTTTCTGGTGGCGAAATTCTTCACCGCTTTTACCGATATGCTCACCGGCGTATTGCTGGACTCACGCCGTAATATTGGCACAAAAGGAAAGTTTCGGCCTTTTATTCTGTATGCGTCATTTCCAGTCGCTCTGGTTGCTACTGCGCAATTCTTTGCCACTCACTTTACTTTACCCGTTAAAACAGCCTTCGCGACGGTGCTGTTTATGTTGTTCGGTCTGTTCTACAGCCTGATGAACTGCTCATACGGCGCGATGGTACCCGCTATTACCAAAAATCCGCATGAGCGGGCCCAGCTCGCCGCATGGCGACAAGGCGGCGCTACCATTGGCCTTCTTCTTTGTACCGTAGGTTTTATGCCCATTCAGGCGCTGTTTACCCGTTCCCCTTCGCTGGGTTATCTGATTGCAGCAGTCATCTTTTCGGTCTGCGGGCTGTTCAGCATGTGGTGGTGCTTTAGCGGGGTGAAAGAACGGTATATCGAAACCGTACCTGACACGCATAAACCCAGCATATTGAAGTCCTTCTGCGCGATTTTTCGTAATCCGCCGCTGCTGGTGCTCTGCGTTGCCAATTTGTGCACGCTGGCCGCCTTTAATATCAAGCTGGCCATTCAGGTTTATTACACTCAGTACGTGCTGAACGATATTCATTTGTTGTCATGGATGGGTTTTTTCAGCATGGGCTGTATCCTGATTGGTGTTTTATTAGTACCTGCTGCGGTAAAACGCTTCGGGAAAAAACAGGTTTATCTTGGTAGTCTGATATTGTGGGCCGTTGGCGATATCCTGAATTTTATCTGGGGTGGAACGTCATTCCTGTTTGTTATTTTCTCTTGTATCGCCTTCTTCGGTACCGCTTTCGTCAACAGCCTGAACTGGGCACTGGTTCCGGATACGGTTGACTACGGTGAATGGAAAACGGGTATTCGCGCTGAAGGCTCGGTGTATACGGGTTATACCTTTTCCCGCAAAATTTCCGCTGCGCTTGCTGGCTTTTTGCCAGGTATTATGCTGACGCAAATCGGTTATATCCCCAACATAGCTCAAAGTGACACCACGTTGCTTGGTTTGCGTCAGCTCATTTTTTTATGGCCTTGCGGTCTTGCCATTATCGCAGCACTAACGATGGGCTTTTTTTATAAGCTCAATGAACAACGTTTCGCTTTTATTATCGAGGAAATTGCCCAACGAAAGAAAACAGGTAATCAAATTGTCGCGACTAATAATAAACAAAGTATTTCTACTGTAAATAATTAAACGACGCTTGCCGCTTTATCCATCCCGATGGATGGCGGCTTCCCTATATTTGAAAAATGGATTTATTATGAAATCTCTGAATACTCTAGTGATATTAACTTCAGTAATATCCACCTCTGTTTTTGCTGGCGCTTATGTAGAAAACCGTGAGGCCTATAACCTGGCGTCTGACCAAATGGAGTTTATGCTGCGCGTCGGCTATAACTCCGATATGGGGGCCGGAATTATGTTGACCAATACCTATACGCTACAGCGTGATGATGAATTAAAGCACGGTTATAATGAGATTGAGGGCTGGTATCCATTATTTAAACCTACAGATAAATTAACCATCCAGCCTGGGGGGTTAATAAACGACAAAAGCATTGGTTCCGGCGGCGCCGTCTATCTGGATGTTAACTATAAATTTACCCCGTGGTTTAATCTTACGGTACGTAACCGATATAATCACAATAATTATAGTTCAACCGATTTGAATGGCGAACTGGATAATAATGACAGCTATGAAATCGGTAACTATTGGAATTTTATCATTACCGATAAATTTTCTTATACCTTTGAACCACACTATTTTTATAACGTTAATGATTTTAATAGTAGTAATGGTACGAAGCATCATTGGGAAATCACTAATACCTTCCGTTATCGTATCAATGAACACTGGTTGCCCTACTTTGAATTACGCTGGTTAGATCGTAACGTGGGTCCCTACCATAGAGAGCAAAACCAGATTCGTATCGGGGCGAAGTATTTCTTCTGATATTATCGCCTCTATTTTTCGAATCTGCATCACAGCGGGTAGTTGTTCTGCCCGCTCATTCATCCTGAATCAGACTCCCGATATCCCGTCTCTAAGCGCCATGATAATATTCGCAAAGCGTTTTACCATATTCATGCTTATAGAGAAGGGAAACAAATGAATAAGCGATTTAATATTGATTGGGACAATGAATTAACCCAGGAACAGCTCATTAATTTGATTTTAACCGATGAAGATCTGCCAAAGCTTCGCTCACTGACCATTGGTAACTGGGGTGATTGTTGGGAAGACGAAACCTGCCAGCCTATTATTGATATGATTGTGGAGAACGCCTCCCGCTTTACTCACCTGGAATCACTGTTTATCGGTGATATGGAGAGCGAAGACTGCGAGATCTCCTGGATTAAACAAGGTGACTATTCCAGGCTCTATGCGGCGTTACCCAATCTGAAAGAACTGATTATTAAAGGCGCGTCGGATCTGCGACTGGGCGCTATACATCATGAGAAACTGGAGCACCTGGAAATCATTTCCGGCGGCATCCCTTCTAACGTACTTGCCGAACTACAAAATGCGCAGCTCCCTGCATTAAAAACGCTGAAGCTCTTCCTGGGCGTAGAGGAATACGGTTTTGACGGTTCGCTGGATGACGTGATGGCACTGGCATCGAAAGACCTTTTCCCTCAGCTCACCCATCTGGGGTTGATGAACAGCGAAGAGCAGGATGATATCGCCCGCCGGGTGCTGGAAAGTAATATCCTGCCGCAGCTTAACGTGCTGGAACTCTCATGCGGTACCTTAACGGACAACGGCGCAGAGGCGCTGCTGGAGCATAAAGACCGAATTGCGCATCTGGAAACACTCGATCTCCACCACCACTATTTGACGCCGGAGATGCAGGAAAAGCTAAAAGCCACACTGCCGATAAACCTGAATCTTTCAGAAGCTCTGGAGCCTGATGATTACGATGGCGATATTTATATGAATGCGATGTACACCGAGTGATTGTGTAGGGGAATGTGCACATTCCCCTACACAACGATAAAGGGATTTATTGTGATTACGCTCATTGGCCCCCGTCAGAGCAAGCGCACGCATTATTTTATGCAGGCTGCCGCCGTACTTGGGGAACCCGTCACGGCGCTGACTCATCCGCAAGCGCTGGACGCTTCGCTGACCTCTGGCATCGTTAAAATCGACCCGCCAGTACACAGTGAAACAGACATCCGCAAAATAAACGCGATCGGTCTGGACTATATCCATTTTTTGCAGAACATGGCGGCGCGTCCTGGCGTCACCTGGCTTAACCATCCGGCGGGCCTCATTCACCTGTTGGATAAAAAACTCTGCAAGCGGCGCTTACTGGAACACGGCATCCCCACGCCGCCGTTGGTAGCGGAAGACGTAAAAAGTTTTGTACAGCTCACCGCCATCATGGAGGAAAAAAGGGTCGCCAGCGTGTTCATTAAGCCCTCGCTGGGTTCTGGCGCGGCGGGCGTTATCGCTTTGCGCCGCCACCCTGATGGCATAAAGCAGGTGCTTTACAGCGCGATTGCCATATCAGGACAACAGCTATTTAACAGCAAAAAAATCCAACAGTATCGTCAGAAAGAAGATATCCAGCTCATTATTGATGGCGTTCTTCAGCAGGAAAACCTCGTCGAACAGTGGCTGCCCAAAGCCAGCGTAAAGCATAAAACCTATGATTTACGCATCGTCTGCCTGGATGGCGAAATTATCTGGCGAGTGGTCAGAACCTCCTCGCAGCCCATTACTAACTTACATCTGCAAAACCAGGCTTACTGCTTCGAAAGTCTGGAGTTATCTGCCGCAAAAGCGACTGAGATCGATACGCTCTGTCAAAATGCCATGCGGCTTTTTCCTGGCATTCGCTTAGCGGGTATTGATGTTTTACTTACTACCAGCCTGACGCCGTATATTATTGAAATTAATGGCCAGGGTGATTTGATTTATCAGGATGCGCAGCAGAATAATCTAATTTATCAGGCGCAAATCCGGGCCATGAGGAAGCAAAATGTATAATTCAATGGATGAAGTCCCCGTCTCGCTACACGCGTCGATTGACACAGGCGATGGCGAATTCGATATGAATACGCTAATTAGTAATAACGCTCATATTCTTTTTATTGTGCTGGACTCGTTACGCTACGATATTGCGCTTCAGGAACAAACCGCCGGAAATACGCCCAACCTTAATCATTATGGACAATGGACGAAATGCGAGGCGGCCGGTAATTTTACCTGGCCTTCGCATCACGCCATGTTTTCAGGTTTTATGCCAAAACCTATTGATGATACCGTTAATCAGACCATGCTGTTTTTCCCAAAAGATATCGGACTTGGTCGTAAAGGGCCGAAAAATGCATTTGCCTTTGATGACGCAACATGGATAAAAAGTCTGGAAAATAAAGGCTACCAGACCATCTGTATTGGCGGCGTCTCTTTCTTTAATAACCGCTCCGGCATGGGAAAAGTGTTCCCGTCGATGTTTAAAGAGAGTTACTGGCATCCACGCTTTGCCTGTACGGTTAAAGAGAGTATGGATAACCAGATCCATTATATCCAGAAAATCATGGCCGAACGTGCTGGCAGCCAACCGGTCATGATGTATATCAATATCGACACGATTCATTACCCTAACCATTTTTACGTGGAGGGCGCGGCCCCTGGCGATACCGTTGAGACTCATGCCGCCGCGCTACGCTATATCGACGCCCGCATCGACGGATTACTAAACATTTTCCGCCAAACCGGCGGCGAAACGTTCGTTATTGTCTGCTCCGATCACGGTACCTGCTATGGCGAAGACGGGAAATATTTCCATAGTTTTAATCATCCGATCGTTAATACCGTTCCCTATATGCATTTCTTGCTGAGCTGTAATCATTAATATGAATAACAATGATATTTATCGTCAGTATATGTACAGTTATCCGCATAAGACGGCTTATCGGGAGCTGGAGAACGTCAGTTTTAGCGAAGTAAAACAGCGCATTTACGAGCACGACACACATCTGTATGTTCATATGCCGTTTTGTCAAAGTCGCTGCGGGTTCTGTAATTTATTTACCTGTACAGGCGCAGATAATACGTTCATTGATAGCTATATCGACGCGATTATTACCCAGGGCCGACAAATGGCGCTGGCGCCCGTCCACTGGGCAAGCTTTACCGTAGGCGGCGGCACACCTCTGCTATTAAACATTGCGCAATTAGAGAAGTTATTTTTTTCCGTCTTTGATGTGCTCAATGTTGACTGGAATATTTATAAAACAATTGAAACTTCCCCTACGGATACCACAGCAGAAAAAGTAGCGCTATTAAACGCCTTTTCCGTTAATCGCGTCAGTATTGGCGTACAAAGTTTTCATGATAGCGAGTTACATACGCTGCACCGCCGCCACAATGCCGCCAGCGCGCACCAGGCGCTGGAATGGCTAAAGGCGGGTCATTTTCCATCACTCAATATTGATATTATTTACGGCATTCCCGGCCAGACTCACGCAAGCCTGACGGAATCGTTACATCAGGCGCTCGTTTATCAACCGGAAGAGCTTTTTCTTTATCCGCTTTATAATATGCCTCGCCAGGAAAATATGCATAGCTACTATGTTTTAGCCCGCGATCTTTTACACAACGCGGGCTATACCCAAACGTCCATGCGCCGTTTCGTCCTTAATCCAGCGCCATCCGCCGCGGCGGAAAGCTGCGGATTTGAAAACTCACTGGCGCTCGGCGCGGGCGGCAGAAGTTATCTTGGCAATCTGCATTACTGTTCGCCGTGGTCGTCGAACCTGCAGACATCACGAAAAATCATTCAGGCGTTTATCGACAGCCCGGATAAAACCGTCATTAATCACGGTTATCTGCTTCCCCCTGATGAAATGAAACGCCGCTTTATCATTAAAAATCTATTTTCTGGCAGGGACTTTCTCTTAGCGATTATCAGCAATATTTTGCCAGCGATGCGCTAAGGGATTTCCCCAACCTGGAACGCTTTATACAGCAGGGCTACTGTTACCAGAATGGCAGTCGCCTCCGGCTAACGGAGACCGGTATGGCATTATCCGATTGCCTTGCTCCTGTGTTCGTTTCGCCTGAGGTGATGCTACGGGAGAATCGGCAGAGATGAGTACCCCCGCCCTGCGCGATATTCACACGCTGTTTTATCGCGGCTATCTTAAATCGTGTAATTATCATTGCGGCTATTGCCCGTTCCATAAACACGCCCGTAACGATAAAAAACGGGACGAAGCCGCGCTATGGCGCATGGTTGACCATTTGCCTCTTTTAGGTACGCCGTTGAATGTGATGATTACGCCCTATGGCGAGGCGCTACGCTTGCGTTATTACATGGCGGCGCTGGCAGAAATTAGCCGCTATCCTCATGTTCAGGCGGTCGGCATACAAACTAACGCCTCTTTTTCGTTAATGTCATTGCTGGAGGCATTTCGTGCTGGCGGCGGAGATATCTCAAAGCTTCGGTTATGGTGTTCTTTTCATCCCTCACAAATTACCGCTGAGCGCTTTCTCCAGCAGTGTTTAGCGCTCTCTGCCGCCGGAATAACCTGGTGCGCGGGGGCTGTCGCCAGTATGAAAGATATCGACCAGTTTCGTTGGCTACGCCAGCGGTTGCCTGACCAGAATTATTTTTGGTTTAACGCCAACGAGTGTGCCAATACCTGGCATACCGTTGAGGAAACCATCGCCTTCGGCGAACTCGATCCGCTGTATGTGATTGAAACACAGCAGTGGCCAGCGCAGCTGGATATCTGTACCGCAGGAAGAAAAAGTATTTTTATGAATGCAGAAGGCGATCTTTTTGCTTGTCATATCAGCAAAATTAAAATGGGTAATTTATATCAGCAACGGCTTAATTCTCCCGCCTGCCAGGCAAAACAATGCCACTGTTTTCTCGCTTATCAGCACCGTCTCGATATTCCATTGCTGAATCACCTGGATGCCTCACGCTGTTTTAGGATCGGACGCTCATGCGATATCGTTTAATCGCTTTTGATCTTGATGGAACGCTGCTAAACCGTAATAAACAAATTCTGCCAGAGTCGCTAACCGCTATCCGTCAGATTCAGGACATGGGCTGCCGAATAATGCTTGTTACTGGTCGCTCTCATCGTGAAGCCTATGCGTATTATCAAACGCTGGCGCTCACCGAACCGATGATCTGTTGTAACGGAAGCTATATTTATCAACCGGCTCAACAGCAGATCCTTGATCCGCTGCCGCTGACGCACTTACAAACGGAAAAAATACTGGCGCGGGTATATCCGCTTAAACCGACAATTCGTGCTGATGATAAAATAATCTTTCAGGCTGATGAGCTAAGCAGTAGGGAGAATATTTGGCAAATCAGCGTCGTTCATCGGCACATAAAACAACTACAAAATATTGCTGAGTTTATACAGCATGAATTACAGCTAAGCTGTACCTGGTCCTGGCATCATCAACTGGATATTCTCCAGAAGGGGTGTAGCAAAGGACAAAGCCTCGCCAGATATGCACAGCAACAGCATATCGCAATGCGCGAAGTGATGGCGTTTGGCGATAATGATAACGATGCGGAAATGCTACGTTTAGCCGGATTGGGCGTCGCGATGGGGAATGCCAGCGCTCGGGCAAAGGTGTATGCGGATAGCGTCATTGGTCGGCATAATACGCCAGCGATTGCTGATTTTTTGGTAACCTTATCCCTTTCTCAACGTGAATAAAAAAAACCCGCCGAGCTTTCATTTCGGCAGGGTTTTTATCCGTAAGAGCGTTAATTACTCTTCTTTCTGACCACGGTTCGCACGGCGGCGATCGTTTTCCGTCAGGTGACGTTTACGGATACGGATAGAGGTTGGGGTGACTTCTACCAGTTCGTCGTCATCAATGAACTCCAGCGCTTGCTCAAGGCTCATTTTAATTGGCGGAACCAGAATCACCGCTTCATCCGTACCGGACGCACGCATGTTGGTCAGTTTCTTACCGGTCAGGCAGTTTACCGTCAGGTCGTTGGAGCGACTGTGAATACCAATAATCTGGCCTTCATAAACTTCCGCGCCGTGACCCAGGAACAGCTTACCGCGATCCTGCAAACCGAACAGCGCAAACGCCACCGCTTTACCCTGACCGTTGGAGATCAGTACGCCGTTCTGACGCTGGCCCACTTCACCCGGACGAATATCGTCGTAATGGCTGAAGGTGGAGTACAGCAGACCCGTACCGGAAGTCATGGTCATGAATTCTGAACGGAAACCAATCAGCCCGCGGCTTGGGATCACGTAGTCGAGACGTACGCGGCCTTTACCGTCCGGATTCATGTTTTTCAGATCGCCTTTACGCTCGCCCAGCGCCTGCATGACAGACCCCTGGTGCTGCTCTTCGACGTCCAGCGTCACGTTTTCGTACGGCTCTTGTTTACGACCGTCGATTTCACGGAAGATAACTTTCGGACGGGAAACCGCCAGTTCGAAACCTTCACGACGCATGTTTTCAATCAGCACGGACAGGTGCAGTTCGCCACGACCGGATACACGGAACGCATCCGCATCTTCGGTTTCTTCAACGCGCAGCGCCACGTTATGCACCAGCTCTTTGTTCAGACGGTCAAGAATCTGACGAGAAGTCACAAACTTACCTTCTTTACCGCAGAACGGCGAGGTGTTAACGCAGAAGAACATAGACACGGTCGGCTCATCAACGGACAGCGCCGGCAGCGCTTCAACGTTCTGCGGGTCGCAGATGGTGTCGGAAATGTTCAGCTCGCCCAGACCGGTGATCGCAATGATATCGCCCGCTTCGGCGATATCGCTGTCGATACGCTCCAGACCCAGATGCGTCAGCACTTTACCTACTTTCGCGTTACGGGTTTTCCCTTCACTATCGATGATAGTGACCTGCTGGTTCGGCTTCACTTTGCCGCGTTTGATACGGCCAATGCCGATAACGCCAACATAGTTGTTGTAGTCCAGCTGGGAGATCTGCATCTGCAACGGACCATCGAGGTCAACGTCCGGCGCCGGAACATGATCAACGATCGCCTGATATAGCGGGGTCATGTCTTCCGCCATATCTTCGTGGTCCAGACCCGCGATACCGTTCAGCGCCGAAGCGTAGATGATCGGGAAGTCCAGCTGTTCGTCGGTCGCGTCGAGGTTAACAAACAGGTCGAATACCTGGTCAACAACCCAGTCAGGGCGCGCGCCAGGACGGTCAACTTTGTTGATAACCACAATGGGTTTCAGGCCATGAGCAAAGGCTTTTTTGGTCACGAAGCGCGTTTGCGGCATCGGGCCGTCAAATGCGTCAACCACCAGCAGCACAGAGTCAACCATGGACATGACGCGCTCTACTTCACCACCGAAGTCAGCGTGCCCGGGAGTATCAACGATGTTGATACGGTAATCATTCCATTTAATAGCGGTGTTTTTAGCGAGGATAGTAATACCACGCTCTTTCTCCAAATCGTTGGAGTCCATCACTCGCTCTTGAGTTTCGGCACGCGCGTCGAACGTACCGGATTGCTGGAGCAGCTTATCAACCAGGGTAGTTTTACCATGGTCAACGTGCGCGATGATGGCGATGTTACGCAAATTTTCGATCACAACTTTGCCTCAGGCATTAGAAATAGCGCGTTATTGTACACGGATTAATCGCACTACAAAACAGGATCACAAACATCCTCCGCAAACAAGTATTGCAGAGTCTCTTTGTGATCGCTTTCACGGAGCGTTAAAAGGGTGGCTTGCGTTCTATTGCACCAATGTGGTGCTCAATGTTCACATTAAAGCACTATTTTGGTGCAACATAGTCACCGTGGTGCAGCCCTTTTGCACGATGGTACGCATGATAACGCCTTTTGGGGGCAATGTGAAAGTTGGCACAGATTTCGCTTTATATTTTTACGGCGACACGGCCAGCAGAATTGAAGATCTCGTTACCACGACGACCGACCATGACCAATCCGGGAGAGTACAAGTATGTCCGCTGAACACGTTTTGACGATGCTGAACGAGCACGAAGTGAAGTTTGTCGATCTGCGCTTCACCGATACCAAAGGCAAAGAACAGCACGTCACTATTCCTGCTCATCAGGTAAATGCCGAATTCTTTGAAGAAGGCAAAATGTTTGACGGCTCCTCTATCGGCGGCTGGAAAGGCATTAACGAATCCGACATGGTGCTGATGCCAGACGCATCCACCGCAGTGATTGACCCGTTCTTCGCGGACTCTACCCTGATTATCCGTTGCGACATCCTGGAGCCTGGCACTCTGCAAGGTTATGACCGTGACCCACGTTCCATCGCAAAACGTGCGGAAGACTACCTGCGCGCGACCGGTATCGCCGATACCGTCCTGTTTGGGCCGGAACCTGAATTCTTCCTGTTCGATGACATCCGCTTCGGCGCATCTATCTCCGGCTCACATGTGGCGATTGACGATATTGAAGGCGCCTGGAACTCCTCTACCAAATATGAAGGCGGCAACAAAGGCCATCGTCCGGGCGTGAAAGGCGGTTATTTCCCGGTTCCGCCAGTTGACTCCGCGCAGGATATCCGTTCTGAAATGTGTCTGGTCATGGAGCAGATGGGCCTGGTCGTTGAAGCGCACCACCACGAAGTAGCGACCGCAGGTCAGAACGAAGTGGCGACCCGCTTTAACACCATGACCAAAAAAGCCGACGAAATTCAGATTTACAAATATGTCGTACATAACGTGGCTCACCGCTTCGGTAAGACCGCGACCTTTATGCCAAAACCGATGTTCGGCGATAACGGTTCTGGTATGCACTGCCACATGTCGCTGGCGAAGAACGGCACCAACCTGTTCTCTGGCGACAAATATGCCGGTCTGTCTGAGCAGGCGCTGTACTACATCGGCGGCGTCATCAAACACGCCAAAGCCATCAACGCCCTGGCGAACCCGACCACCAACTCCTACAAGCGTCTGGTCCCGGGTTACGAAGCGCCGGTGATGCTGGCCTACTCCGCCCGTAACCGTTCCGCCTCCATCCGTATTCCGGTGGTGGCGTCTCCGAAAGCGCGCCGTATCGAAGTGCGTTTCCCGGACCCGGCGGCTAACCCGTATCTGTGCTTTGCCGCCCTGCTGATGGCCGGTCTGGACGGGATTAAGAATAAGATTCACCCGGGCGAAGCCATGGACAAAAACCTGTATGACCTGCCGCCGGAAGAAGCGAAAGAGATCCCACAGGTAGCGGGTTCTCTGGAAGAAGCGCTGAACGCGCTGGATCTGGACCGCGAGTTCCTGAAAGCAGGCGGCGTGTTCACGGATGAAGCGATCGATGCGTATATTGCGCTGCGTCGCGAAGAAGATGACCGCGTGCGTATGACCCCGCACCCGGTAGAGTTTGAGCTGTACTACAGCGTTTAATCGTATATTAAAAATCCGACGAATTTCGCGTTGCTGCAAGGCGGCAACTGAGCACATCCCCAGGAGCATAGATAGCGATGTGACCGGGGTAAGCGAAGGCAGCCAACGCAGCAGCAGCGTGAAAGGCGTCAGGAGTTTTTGAGTTGCCGTGGAAACTTTCAGCCCATCCCAGGATGGGCTTTTTTCTCCACCAACAATCTGATCTCACGCGCTTTTTAGTGGTAAAAAGCTATAATGCACTAAAATGGTGCAACCTTTTCCAGGAGACTGCTGAATGGCAAGCGGCATACAGCCCGATGCTGGGCAGATCCTCAATTCGTTAATCAACAGCGTGCTGGTGGTCGACGACGCGCTGGCAATCCATTACGCCAACCCTGCCGCGCAGCAGTTGCTCGCGCAAAGCTCACGCAAACTGTTCGGGACGCCGTTACCTGAACTGTTGAGCTATTTTTCGTTAAACATTGACCTGATGCGCGAAAGTTTAGCGGCAGGGCAAGGCTTTACCGATAACGAAGTGACGCTGGTGATTGATAGTCGCTCGCATATTCTCTCTTTGACCGCCCAACGTCTGCCCGACGATTTTATACTGCTCGAAATGGCGCCGATGGATAACCAGCGTCGTCTGAGTCAGGAGCAGTTGCAGCACGCGCAGCAAATCGCCGCCCGCGATCTGGTGCGCGGTCTGGCACACGAAATCAAAAATCCGCTCGGCGGCCTGCGCGGCGCGGCGCAGCTACTCAGCAAGGCGCTGCCCGACCCGGCGCTAACGGAATATACCAAAGTCATCATTGAACAGGCCGACAGGCTACGCAACCTTGTCGATCGTTTGCTGGGGCCGCAGCACCCGGGAATGCACATTACCGAGAGCATACATAAAGTCGCGGAGCGCGTGGTGGCGCTGGTGTCGATGGAACTGCCGGATAATGTCCGGCTTATCCGCGATTACGACCCCAGTCTGCCAGAACTGCCGCATGACCCGGAACAAATTGAGCAAGTACTGCTGAATATTGTCCGCAATGCCTTGCAGGCGCTGGGGCCGGATGGCGGCGAAATTACGCTGCGTACCCGTACCGCCTTCCAGTTAACGCTGCATGGCGAACGCTATCGCCTGGCGGCGCGTATAGACGTTGAAGACAATGGGCCGGGCATTCCTCCCCATTTACAGGATACGCTGTTCTACCCGATGGTCAGCGGTCGCGAAGGCGGCACCGGGCTTGGGTTATCTATCGCCCGCAATCTTATCGATCAACACGCCGGCAAAATTGAATTTACCAGTTGGCCGGGGCATACCGAGTTTTCGGTTTACCTGCCGATTCGGAAATAGAGGTGTTTATGCAACGAGGAATAGTCTGGGTCGTCGATGATGATAGTTCCATCCGTTGGGTGCTTGAACGTGCTCTCGCCGGGGCAGGGTTGACCTGTACCACCTTTGAGAATGGTAATGAAGTACTGGCTGCGCTGGCCAGTAAAACGCCGGACGTCTTGCTGTCGGATATCCGAATGCCGGGAATGGACGGGCTGGCGCTATTAAAGCAGATTAAACAGCGTCACCCGATGCTTCCGGTCATCATTATGACCGCGCATTCCGATTTAGATGCCGCCGTGAGCGCCTATCAGCAGGGGGCGTTTGATTATCTGCCTAAACCGTTTGATATTGATGAAGCCGTCGCTCTGGTCGAGCGCGCGATTAGCCACTATCAGGAGCAGCAGCAGCCGCGTAATATCGAGGTTAACGGCCCGACAACAGACATGATAGGCGAAGCGCCCGCCATGCAGGATGTGTTTCGCATTATTGGTCGGCTGTCGCGTTCTTCGATTAGCGTGCTGATTAACGGCGAATCAGGGACCGGTAAAGAACTGGTCGCCCATGCGCTTCACCGCCATAGCCCACGCGCCAAAGCGCCGTTTATCGCGCTCAATATGGCGGCCATCCCGAAAGATTTGATTGAATCCGAACTGTTTGGCCATGAGAAAGGCGCTTTTACCGGGGCGAATACCATCCGGCAGGGCCGTTTCGAGCAGGCTGACGGCGGCACGCTGTTTCTGGACGAAATTGGCGATATGCCGCTGGATGTCCAGACTCGTCTGTTACGCGTGCTGGCTGACGGACAGTTCTACCGCGTGGGCGGGTACGCGCCGGTAAAAGTGGATGTGCGCATTATCGCCGCCACCCACCAGAACCTCGAACGACGCGTTCAGGAAGGGAAATTCCGCGAAGACCTGTTCCACCGCCTGAACGTGATTCGTATCCATCTTCCGCCGTTGCGCGAGCGCCGTGAGGATATTCCGCGCCTGGCGCGCCATTTTTTGCAGGTCGCCGCCCGTGAATTAGGTGTGGAAGCCAAATTATTACATCCGGAAACCGAAACGGCGTTAACGCGCCTGGCATGGCCTGGTAACGTGCGTCAGTTAGAAAATACCTGCCGCTGGCTCACCGTCATGGCCGCCGGACAGGAGGTATTGATCCAGGATTTACCGGGCGAACTGTTTGAAGCCTCGACGCCGGATAGCCCGTCCCACCTGCCGCCGGATAGCTGGGCTACATTACTGGCACAATGGGCGGACCGCGCCTTGCGATCCGGTCATCAAAACCTGCTTTCTGAAGCGCAGCCAGAACTGGAGAGAACGCTACTGACCACGGCATTACGCCATACGCAGGGTCATAAACAGGAAGCCGCCAGGCTGCTCGGTTGGGGGCGAAACACCCTAACGCGGAAGTTGAAAGAGCTGGGAATGGAGTAAACATTACCCGCGAGTGTAAAGATTAATAATTGAGCGCAAAACGCTGCTATTTTGCGCTTTACTGTTCCGATGAGTTCAGTATGATCATGCCCGGCAAACGGGGGGATTCATTATGTTAGAATCTATTATTAATCTGGTATCGAGTGGAGCGGTCGACAGCCACACGCCACAAACTGCGCTAGCCGCCGTGTTGTGTGCCGCGCTGGTGGGACTGTTCAGCTGACAATGTGCCGGATGGCGCTAATGCTTATCCGGCCTACAGGTTGTCGCAACGTGTAGGCCTGGTAAGCGCAGCGCCACCGGGCAACCCGGCTAAATGACGCGCGAGAACTGCTGCATCCGCGCTTTCTGGCGCAGATACGCGTCAAAGCACATGCAGATATTGCGGATCAGCAAACGACCTTTCGCCGTCACCTGAATTCCCTTCTCGCTAATATCCACCAGCCCATCTTTCGCCAGCGGCGACAGTAACTGCAAATCTTCGGCAAAATACTCAGCGAAATGCAAACCCCACTGCTGTTCGACAGCGTTAAAATCCAGGCGGAAGTTACAAATCAGCGCCTTGATAACATCGCGACGAATGCAATCATCACGGGTCAGCGTAATACCACGCCATAGCGCATTGCCCCGCTCATCCACTTGCTGGTAATAACGCTTCAGCTCTTTCTGGTTCTGCATGTAGCCATCGCCAATCATGCTGATAGCAGAAACCCCCATCCCCAGCAGATCGGTATCGCCCTGGGTCGTATAGCCCTGAAAATTACGGTGCAACACGCCTTCGCGCTGCGCGACGGCCAGTTCGTCGTCCGGACGGGCAAAATGGTCCATCCCGATAAACTGATAACCAGCCTGGGTAAGCGATACGATCGTCTCCTGCAAAATATCCAGTTTCTGCTGCGCGCTGGGTAAATCAGCATCTTTAATTTTACGCTGGGCGGCAAAAAGCGTTGGCAGATGCGCATAGTTAAAGACGCTCAAACGATCGGGGTTCAGTTCCGTCACACGCTTCAGCGTGAAAGCGAAGCTTTCCGGCGTCTGTTTCGGTAGACCGTAGATCAAATCGATATTGGTCGAGGTAAAGCCGATATCGCGGGCGTGATTAAGCAGCGCAAAGATGAATTCTTCATCCTGCTCGCGGTTAACCAGGCGCTGCACCTCTTTATTAAAGTCCTGCACGCCCATACTCAGGCGGTTAAAACCTTCCGCACGTAAATGATCGAGCACATCCAGCTCAATTTCACGAGGATCGACTTCGATCGAGATTTCCGCATCGGTATTAAAGTGGAAATTTTCACGCAACAGCGTCATTAAGCGGCTGATTTGCGTTTTATTCAGGTAAGTAGGCGTACCGCCGCCCCAGTGAAGCTGGCTGACATGACGGTCTGCAAACAGCGGCGCGCGATGACGAATTTCCTGCTCAAGCGCGTCAAGATACTGGTCAGCTTTATGCTGTTGGCGGGTGACAATCTTGTTGCAGCCGCAGAAATAACACAACTTGTGACAAAACGGGATATGCACATACAGCGAGAGCGGACGCTCAGGATAACGCGCCACAGCCTGCAAGAATGCGGCGTCCTCGAAGTCTTCAGAAAACTCCAGCGCGGTTGGGTACGAGGTATATCGTGGCCCGGAATAGTTATATTTCTGGATCAGGGCCAGATCCCAGTCTATTTGCTGTTCAGACATGCTCACTCCTTCCGATGGCGTCTCTGGCGGGTACGGCGTACCGGCTTCACGCCATGACGGGCGGCAAGCCGGCTGCGCAGCCATTTCTGTCGCCGCGACAATCGCTGTAGTTTAACGAATAACCACACCAGATAACATATAACCGGAAGGGTTATAAGCAGGACGGGCAAGCCCACGGTGTAAACCCGTTAGTTGCCGCCTCTTAGCAGGCGCATCATATCTTCCTGCTTCTCGTCCTCTTCGTCGTCTTCTTCGTCGTCATCGTAAGACAGACCAAGCTTCTGCATCAGTTCATCAATACGATCCAGTTTGGCATCTACCCAGGCTTGATCTTCCGCACTCAGGGTTTCGCCCGCTTCCAGACGTTCTAACAGCGCATCCAGGCGCTCATCCGTTTCCAGTAAATCCAACTCCGCCTGCGGTGAAAGCATAGGTTTCTCACTTTTCGGTTTATGCTGTTGGGTCACTTTTTCAGTCACGCCCAATGGAACAGGTGTTTTACTGCCAATACGTGGATCTTTTTGTTGATTCTGATTGCCGCCGCCCGAAGCGGAATTGCCGCCCGCCGCGCGACTTCCCGGCGCATGACCGCGATGTTTTTTCAGGCGTTTACGGTCGCGCGCCTCCTGGTTTAACTCTTCACGCGTTTTACGACGCTGTTTGCCAAAGGCTTTACTGCGCGGTGCAGAGGTTGGTTTTTTCATGATGTCAGATCTTTAAGCCGTTTTATTCAGTATAGAATTGAGGCGGAATCTAGCAGAAAGCAAGCAAAGAAAAAAGGCGACAGAGTAATCTGCCGCCTTTTTTCTTGACTCACGACCCTTAACGGGTTCCACCATCCCTGTTGGCTATCAACACGCCCTGTTTTTCCCTTAGCCTGGAACATTCCATGTTGTTTCCATTTCCTTTTACTAACGTCTCCGGACGTTTGTCTTCCTGACAATCCTGTGTCTTCGCCTCCTGGCGCTCCTGACCCTCATCCTGAGTCGTTGATCCTGTTAGCGTCCTCGCTATGTGCATTACTTTACTCTTTTGGGGTAAACTCACAAGATACCGACACGGCAAATCCCTTTTTTTCAGACAATTACCTTTCTATAAATTCATGATTTAACTATATTAACTGGCTTTGAGCCTGACAACGACTCTGCCATGTCGCATAAGTGCAATGGTCAATGTCTCACAAAGCGTATGGCTTTTACTTACAGCACCGCCGCGCCGAAAAATCCGTCTTTTGCTGGCGTTCAGGTATAATCGCCACAATGCTTTGACTGACGGAGACGACCGCTTTGACTAACCTGAATTATCAACAGACGCATTTTGTGATGAGTGCGCCTGATATTCGCCATTTACCTTCCGATTGCGGAATTGAAGTGGCTTTTGCTGGCCGTTCCAATGCAGGCAAATCCAGCGCCCTGAACACGTTGACCAACCAAAAAAGCCTGGCGCGCACCTCTAAAACGCCGGGCCGTACCCAATTGATTAACCTGTTTGAAGTCGTAGAGGGCAAACGGTTGGTCGACCTGCCGGGCTATGGCTATGCGGAAGTCCCGGAAGAGATGAAACGCAAGTGGCAACGCGCGCTGGGGGAATATCTGGAGAAACGTCAAAGCCTACAGGGCTTAGTCGTTTTAATGGATATCCGCCATCCGTTGAAAGACCTCGACCAACAGATGATCCAGTGGGCTGTAGAGAGCAATATCCAGGTTCTGGTTCTGCTGACCAAAGCGGACAAACTGGCCAGCGGCGCGCGCAAGGCGCAGTTGAATATGGTACGTGAAGCCGTGCTGGCTTTTAATGGCGATGTGCAGGTAGAAGCGTTTTCCTCGCTGAAAAAGCAGGGCGTGGATAAGTTACGTCAGAAGCTGGATAGCTGGTTTAGTGAACTGGCACCGGTCGAAGAGATTCAGGACGGGGAATAATCACCCGCTATGCCGGATGGCGCCGCTGCGCGTCTTATCCGGCCTACGGTGTGAGCGAAACTTTTCTTGCGCACAATAAAAAACGCCCCAGTCATAAACTGACTGGGGCGGCTAAAATATTCAGCCAAATCCGATTACGTGAAGTAAAAGGTCTGAAAGATAGAACATCTTACCTCTGTACCCTACGTGAATAACTTTACTCTTTTTTGAGCAACACAGAAAGACCTTTTCGTAATTTTTTTTCATTCTTTACATAGGGAATTCTAATACCCATCACAAAACCCCCGTGCTTATGTTGCTTAATTACGAAAAAAGCGCGTTATTCCTTAAATGCTTAGTGCGCTTGATCCCAATTTTCTCCGCTACCGACTTCCACCAGCAACGGCACATCAATACGCGTGCAGTTTTCCATCAACTGATGGATACGTTTTGCTACCGCATCTAAGTCGTCTTTATGCACCTCGAACACTAATTCATCGTGTACCTGCATAATCATCCGCACGCGTGGCTGCTCGGCCTGTAGCCAGGCATCGACGGCAATCATGGCGCGCTTGATGATATCGGCAGCCGTTCCTTGCATGGGAGCATTGATCGCCGCGCGTTCCGCCCCCGCGCGCCGCGCCGCGTTGCTAGATTTAATATCCGGCAGGTAAAGGCGGCGTCCCTCCAGCGTTTCCACATAGCCTTGTTCTTTTGCCTGAGCGCGGGTGCGCTCCATATATTCCAGCACGCCAGGGTAGCGTTCGAAGTAGAGATCCATATACTTCTGCGCCTCTTTACGCGGAATATTAAGCTGGCGAGAAAGACCGAAGGCGCTCATCCCGTAAATCAGGCCAAAGTTAATGGCTTTCGCACTTCGGCGCTGTTCCCCGGTCACGCTATCCAGCGGCAAGCCAAAGACTTCCGCCGCCGTTGCGCGGTGAATATCCTTCCCTTCGGCGAACGCCGTGAGCAGTCCTTTATCACGGGAAAGATGCGCCATAATACGCAGCTCAATCTGTGAATAGTCCGCAGACACGATGAGATAATCCTCAGGCGCAATAAATGCCTGACGAATGCGGCGGCCTTCTTCATTGCGCACCGGAATATTTTGCAGGTTCGGATCGGTGGACGATAAACGTCCCGTCGCCGTTACCGCCTGATGATAGGACGTATGGACGCGCCCGGTTTTCGGGTTAATCATCAGCGGCAGCTTATCGGTATAGGTGGATTTTAGCTTCGCCAGACCACGATACTCCAGAATCACTTTCGGCAGCGGATAGTCCAGCGCCAGCTCTTCCAGCACCTCTTCCGACGTTGACGGCGCGCCGCCAGGCGTTTTCTTCAGCGGCTTAATACCCTGCTTTTCAAACAGGATGGTCTGCAACTGCTTCGTCGAGGACAGGTTGAACGCCTCGCCCGCAATGTCATGCGCTTTCTTTTCCAGTTCCGCCAGACGTAGCGTGATTTCTTCCGAATGTTTGTGCAGGACGGCAGGATCGATTTTTACGCCATTGCGCTCAACGCGTGACAGTACAGGCACCAACGGCATTTCGATGTTTTCGAAAACATTCAGCGGGCCTTTGTGCTGCTGGAGCTCAGGCCACATTTTGAGATGCAACTGTAAAGTGACATCCGCATCTTCTGCCGCATAGCGCCCCGCTTCCTCCAGTGCGATCTGGTTAAAGGTGAGCTGGTTTTTACCTTTACCGGCAATGTCTTCAAAGGTGATAGTTTTGTGCTTCAGCCAACGATCGGACAAACTGTCCATATCATGGCGTCCGGCGACGCTGTTCAGAATGTAAGACTCAAGCATGGTATCGAAGGCGATACCGCGCAGCTCAATACCGTAATTTTGCAAGACGCCGCGATCGTACTTGAGGTTTTGCCCCACTTTGCGCACTTTTTCATCTTCCAGCAGCGGCTTCAGCAGTTCCAGAGCACGCTGGCGGGAGATTTGATCCGGAGCGTCCAGATAATCATGCGCGACAGGTACATACGCGGCAACGCCAGGTTCGATAGCAAACGAGAGGCCCACCAGGTTGGCGGCGATATTATCCAGACTGTCGGTCTCCGTGTCGAAAGCAAAAACTGGCGCTTTTTTCAGCTTTTCAATCCAGCTTTCCAGCGTAACGTCGTCCAGAATCGTGACATAATTTTCATAAGAGAGCGCCGCTGCCGGTTCGCTGGGCGATTCATCAATAACGACCGTTTCCTGCGGTTTGGCCGCCGGTTTCGCGCCCTTTGCCTGTAGCCACTTGCCTGCCTCGACGTCCGCCGTCCAGCGCTTGAACTCATATTTTTTAAACAGGCCCAGCAGTTCATCCGCAATCGGCTGCTGCACTTCAAGCTGTTCGCAGGTCAGCTCCAGCTCAACATCCGTTTTAATGGTGGCGAGTTTATAAGACAGGTACGCTACGTCTTTATTCTGCGCTAATTTACCGGCCATCGTTTTGGCGCCGCGGAAAGTGAGACCGGCAATTTTTTCCGGCTCGGCGTACAGCGTATCCAGGCCGCCCAATCCCTGAAGCAAGGCTTGCGCCGTCTTCTCACCCACGCCTGGTACGCCTGGAATATTATCCGAGGAGTCCCCCATCAGCGCCAGAAAGTCGATAATCAGCTCAGGCGGCACGCCGTACTTATTAACGACTTCATCCGGGCCGAGGATGGTGTTAGTCATGGTGTTGATCAGCGTAATATTCGGCGTCACCAACTGTGCCATATCTTTATCGCCGGTGCTGATTAATACCGGACGCCCCACCTTCTCCGCTTCTCGCGCCAGTGTACCGATAACGTCATCCGCTTCTACGCCAGAGACTGCCAGCAGAGGTAACCCCATGGCTTTAACCATGGCATGTAACGGCTCTATTTGCGCTCGCAGATCATCCGGCATCGGAGGACGATGCGATTTGTAGTGTTCAAAGAGCTCATCACGGAAGGTTTTTCCTTTGGCGTCAAACACCACCGCAGCATGCGTCGGCTGATACTGCATGATCAGGCTGCGCAACATGTTGAGGACACCATACATTGCGCCCGTAGGTTCTCCCGCGCTGTTGGTTAACGGCGGAAACGCATGATAGGCGCGATAGAGATAGGATGAGCCATCTACGAGAATAAGTGGGTTTTCTGGGATCTGAACCATAATGTCCGTGCCTGTTTAACAGATTATGGTTAAAGGATGCCACATACAGGAGGAAAACTTGAGTTTTTCGCCGCATTTGCGGAAAAGTTTTGTCGATCTTCAGGATCGCTCGCAAAACAACCTGTGGATAACTTTGTGTGTAAATTCTTACCATTACTTTAAAATCAGCGCGATAGCCTTCTCATCTTAATAATTAACCATTATTTTCAATGAGTTGTTAACATCACGTTTTTCTGATTATCTGATTCATGCCGTTATCATAATGTGGATAGTTGTTACGAGTGTTTCTATTTCACTCAGCGCCATCATTAGCATCGTTTTCTGATAGAATCAGCCTCTTGCGCCCTTTTCGCGCACCGTTTATGGCTAACTTTTGAATAATTTATTATGACGAGAATACTCGCGGCTATCACGCTCCCATTGAGTATCGTATTGACCATCCTGGTCACTATTGTTTGCTCAGTACCGATCATCGTTGCCGGTATGGTAAAGCTCCTTTTGCCTGTTCCCTGTATCTGGCGCAAGGTCTCCATTTTCTGCAATTTCATGATGTATTGCTGGTGTGCTGGTCTTGCAGCGCTGTTACGCCTTAATCCGCACTTGCAATGGGATGTAGAAGGGTTAGAAGGGCTGAGCAAGAAAAATTGGTATTTACTGATTTGTAATCATCGCAGCTGGGCCGATATCGTTGTGCTTTGCGTTCTGTTCCGCAAGCATATCCCAATGAATAAGTACTTTCTTAAACAGCAATTGGCCTGGGTACCGTTCATTGGCTTGGCGTGCTGGGCATTAGATATGCCGTTTATGAAGCGCTACTCCCGTAGCTACCTGCTCCGCCACCCCGATCGACGCGGCAAAGATGTTGAAACAACTCGTCGCTCTTGCGAAAAGTTTCGTCGGTATCCCACCACTATCGTTAACTTTGTTGAAGGCTCGCGATTTACGCATGAGAAACGTCAGCAAACGCATTCACCTTATCAACATCTGTTGCCGCCAAAAGCAGCCGGTATTGCAATGGCGATTAACGTTTTAGGCTCACAGTTCGATAAGCTGCTTAATATTACGTTGTGTTACCCAAACAACGATCGCCACCCTTTCTACGATATGCTAAGCGGTAGGCTGACGCGTATTGTTGTTCGGGTGCAACTGGAACCCATAAATGAAGAACTGCACGGCGATTACGTGAACGACAAAACATTCAAACGCCGTTTTCAACGTTGGCTTAATACGCTGTGGGATAAGAAAGATATACAGATAGAAGAGATTAAAACATCTTATAAAAACGCCGGTCAGTGACCGGCGTTCTTTTTATTTTTTATCAACCAAATATTTCACAGTATCAGCATACTGCTGAACAAAAACATCCATGCTGCTGGTATCCATGCCTTGTGGGTTAATCTGGTATTTGCCATTGACGAACATCGCCGGAACGCCCTGCAGTTGCAGGTCAGCCGCGGCTTTCTCCTGTTGCGCAACCAGTGATTTCACCACGAAGCTGTTCCATGCCGCATCGTAATCTTCGCCCTTGACGCCCGCATCAACGAACACTTTACGGATATCCGCGGCAGATTGTACTGTCTGGGTTTTCTGTACGGCTTCAAACAGCGGGACCGTGACTTTATCTTCTACACCCAACGCCATCGCCACCGCCCATGCCTGGGTGAGCTCCTTGCCCAACGGCCCCAGGAACTCAACGTGGTACTTGGTCATTTTGGTGCCTTCCGGCAGCTTTTTCTTCACATTGTCAGACACATGAAGCACTTCTTCAAACTGATAACAATGTGGGCAGTAGAAGGAGAAAAACTCCAGTACCTGGGGTTCGCCAGCGACCGGTTTATCCAGCGTGATATACTGTTTACCGTCGCTGATCTGTGCTGCCGAGGCGCTAAAAGCTAAAACCATACCAGCCAGCGCCAGCCAAATCTTTTTCATGATCAACTCTCTCCGATTAATACATTGGCGTTAATTGTAAAGGGGGTTCGTGCAAAATTTTAGTCTGCTCAATAAAAGTCGTTGTCTGTCGCTGCCAGTAATCTTCCCCTGTTAACCAGGGAAAGTTTTTTGGAAACGCAGGATCGCCCCAACGACGAATCAACCAGGCAAGATAATAAACTAAACGCATGGCGCGTAAAGGTTCAATGAGACCAATTTCAGCCGTATCGAACTCACTAACTTCTTCATAAGCTTCAATAATGGTTTCAAGCTGCATTCGCTGTTCGGCTTTGTCGCCGTTCAGCAGCATCCATAAATCCTGTATCGCCGGGCCGTTACGGGCATCATCTAAATCGACAAACAGCGGTCCATCACGCCATAGAATGTTGCCGGCATGACAATCGCCGTGCAATCGCAGCGTGGCGAAATCGGTGCGCCAGCATTCGGTAACTGCAGACAGTAGAGTATCAGTGGCTTTCAGGAAAGCCGCTTTTTGCCCGGAGGGAATCAGTGCGGCATCTTCGAATACCTGGCGAGGTTCAAAAAGATACTCCGCAAGCCCAATGTCAGGCCGGAAAGTGAAAGGACGTTTTCGCCCCGTCTGATGCAATCGGCCAAGATAACGCCCTACCGCCTCCATCTGATCGATATTGTCTGCTTCAAACTGACGACCGCCTACGCTGGGGAAAATGGCATAATGATAGCCCTGATGCGCTAACAGCGTCTGGCCATTAAACGCGAGCGGAGCAGCAACCGGAACCTCATCCTTCACCAGTTCAAGCGCGAATTGATGTTCTTCCCGAATTTGATCAACAGACCAGCGTTCAGGACGATAAAACTTAACGACAAAACGTCGACGGTCTTCATCCTGAAACTGATAGACGCGGTTTTCATAACTGTTTAGTGGAGTTAGCCCGGAATCCACCCTGATCCCCTGTTCAAACAGCGCATCCATGATGGTTTCCGGGTGTAGCGTCTGGAAAGTAAAAGCGTTGTCGTTCATCCCATCATCCGGAAAATACTACGAATGATTCAGGATATCATTTCGTGGCGATTTCGGTGGCGCCGCTTACAAGGTTTTACTCTTTAATAACGCCGCGGGCGCGTAAAAGCGCCGTTTTAAAGTCCTCTTCATAGTCTTTTTGAATCCCTGGAATGGCGGCGTCTTTGGCGGAATCGCGCATTTTCAGATGGTAGATCAGGATATCATCAGTTAAATCTTCCAGTTTGCCGTCAAAACCTGACTCTTTCGCCAGTTTCTGCAAAAATTGCGTCAGATTAAGATCAGGCTCTTTCTGCCAAGCTGGCTGGAGGAGTTCAATGACTTCATTCAGGCGTTTACATTTCATAGCTGTGCTCCTTATTCTTGATACAGACACGGTAGCAGGGTCAATCTCACAATAAAAGAGGCGATATCGGTGAATCTGGATGAAGTAATAACCGGCGTGGTGCTGGCAGGCGGTAAAGCCCGGCGGATGGGAGGTGCGGATAAAGGTCTGCTTGAACTGGACGGGAAACCGCTCTGGCGACACGTTGCCGACGCGCTCGCGCCACAACTTGCAACGGTCGTCATTAGTGCTAATCGCCATCTGGATATCTACCAGGCCAGCGGCCTGAAAGTCATTCCGGATTCAATCGCTGACTTTCCCGGTCCGCTGGCGGGTATGCTTTCCGTTTTTCAGCAGGTAGCAGGCGACTGGTTTCTGTTTTGTCCCTGTGACAATCCCTGTATCCCCCACAACCTGGTCGATCGTTTAGCAGCGCAGCGTCATGGCGCACCCGTGGTTTGGGTTCATGATGGAGAGCGCGATCATCCAACGATCGCGTTGATTAATCGTGCCGTTGAGCCCCAGTTGACAGCTTATTTGCAAGCAGGCGAACGGCGAGTAATGATTTTTATGCGCCAGGTAGGCGGACACGCCGTTGATTTCAGCGATTGTAAGGAGGCATTTGTGAACGTCAACACGCCGGAGGAACTCGCGCAATGGCAAAAGAGACCATGATACCGCTACTCGCCATTGCCGCGTGGAGCGGCACGGGAAAAACAACACTGCTGAAAAAACTGCTCCCAGCACTTTGTGCGCACGGTATTCGGCCAGGGCTGATTAAGCATACCCATCATGATATGGATGTTGATAAACCGGGTAAAGATAGCTACGAATTACGTAAGGCCGGGGCAGCACAAACGCTGGTTGCCAGTCAGCAGCGCTGGGCGTTAATGACTGAAACGCCGGGGCAAGAAGAGTTGGATCTGGCATGGCTGGTGAGCCGGATGGATGCATCAAAGCTGGATATGGTGCTGGTAGAAGGGTTTAAACACGAGGCAGTTGCGAAGATCTTACTTTTTCGTCAGGGATGTGGGCACAGCGAGGAAGAATTAATTCTTGATGAGCATGTTATTGCAGTTGCCAGTGATATTCCACTTGCCGTAGCGGTACCCGTTTTGGATCTTAATGATGTATCGCAGATTTCTGCCTTCATTTTGCGGTGGTTAGAGAAAGCACGTTCCTTGTAGGCCGAATAAGGCGGAGCCGCCATCCGGCGGTGCCGGTTGCCTGATGGCGCTGCGCTTATCAGGCCTACATTTTTACAGTTACCGCACACGCAAAAAAGCCCATCCTGACGGATGGGCTTCTTCACTAAATTGATGCCTGGCAGTTTATGGCGGGCGTCCTGCCCGCCACCCTACGGGCCGTTGCTGCGCAACGTTCAAATCCGCTCCCGGCGGATTTCTCCTCCTCAGGAGAGTGCTCACCGACAGACTACAGATAAAACAAAAGGCCCAGTCTTTCGACTGAGCCTTTCATTCTATTTGATGCCTGGCAGTTCCCTACTCTCGCATGGGGAGACCCCACACTACCATCGGCGCTACGGCGTTTCACTTCTGAGTTCGGCATGGGGTCAGGTGGGACCACCGCGCTAGTGCCGCCAGGCAAATTCTTTGTGCTCTGTACGCAATTCTTTATCGCATCAGCGGCGTTGCCTGCGCTCGTAAACTCAGTCACATACTTCTGTATGCTCCTTCCTTTCCTTCGCTTGCCGCCTTGCTGCTGCGCAAAGTATTGCGTACTCAACTCTGAATCACTGCTGAAAATCGTCTTCTCATCCGCCAAAACATCTTCGGCGTTGTAGGGTTAAGCCTCACGGTTCATTAGTACCGGTTAGCTCAACGCATCGCTGCGCTTACACACCCGGCCTATCAACGTCGTCGTCTTCAACGTTCCTTCAGGAGACTTTAAGTCTCAGGGAGAACTCATCTCGGGGCAAGTTTCGTGCTTAGATGCTTTCAGCACTTATCTCTTCCGCATTTAGCTACCGGGCAGTGCCATTGGCATGACAACCCGAACACCAGTGATGCGTCCACTCCGGTCCTCTCGTACTAGGAGCAGCCCCCCTCAGTTCTCCAGCGCCCACGGCAGATAGGGACCGAACTGTCTCACGACGTTCTAAACCCAGCTCGCGTACCACTTTAAATGGCGAACAGCCATACCCTTGGGACCTACTTCAGCCCCAGGATGTGATGAGCCGACATCGAGGTGCCAAACACCGCCGTCGATATGAACTCTTGGGCGGTATCAGCCTGTTATCCCCGGAGTACCTTTTATCCGTTGAGCGATGGCCCTTCCATTCAGAACCACCGGATCACTATGACCTGCTTTCGCACCTGCTCGCGCCGTCACGCTCGCAGTCAAGCTGGCTTATGCCATTGCACTAACCTCCTGATGTCCGACCAGGATTAGCCAACCTTCGTGCTCCTCCGTTACTCTTTAGGAGGAGACCGCCCCAGTCAAACTACCCACCAGACACTGTCCGCAACCCGGGTAACGGGTCCACGTTAGAACATCAAACATTAAAGGGTGGTATTTCAAGGTCGGCTCCATGCAGACTGGCGTCCACACTTCAAAGCCTCCCACCTATCCTACACATCAAGGCTCAATGTTCAGTGTCAAGCTATAGTAAAGGTTCACGGGGTCTTTCCGTCTTGCCGCGGGTACACTGCATCTTCACAGCGAGTTCAATTTCACTGAGTCTCGGGTGGAGACAGCCTGGCCATCATTACGCCATTCGTGCAGGTCGGAACTTACCCGACAAGGAATTTCGCTACCTTAGGACCGTTATAGTTACGGCCGCCGTTTACCGGGGCTTCGATCAGGAGCTTCGCTTGCGCTGACCCCATCAATTAACCTTCCGGCACCGGGCAGGCGTCACACCGTATACGTCCACTTTCGTGTTTGCACAGTGCTGTGTTTTTAATAAACAGTTGCAGCCAGCTGGTATCTTCGACTGACTTCAGCTCCGTGAGTAAATCACTTCACCTACGTGTCAGCGTGCCTTCTCCCGAAGTTACGGCACCATTTTGCCTAGTTCCTTCACCCGAGTTCTCTCAAGCGCCTTGGTATTCTCTACCTGACCACCTGTGTCGGTTTGGGGTACGATTTGATGTTACCTGATGCTTAGAGGCTTTTCCTGGAAGCAGGGCATTTGTTACTTCAGCACCGTAGTGCCTCGTCATCACGCCTCAGTGTTAAAGTGAACCGGATTTACCTGGAACACACACCTACACGCTTAAACCGGGACAACCGTCGCCCGGCCAACATAGCCTTCTCCGTCCCCCCTTCGCAGTAACACCAAGTACGGGAATATTAACCCGTTTCCCATCGACTACGCCTTTCGGCCTCGCCTTAGGGGTCGACTCACCCTGCCCCGATTAACGTTGGACAGGAACCCTTGGTCTTCCGGCGAGCGGGCTTTTCACCCGCTTTATCGTTACTTATGTCAGCATTCGCACTTCTGATACCTCCAGCAACCCTCACAGGCCACCTTCACAGGCTTACAGAACGCTCCCCTACCCAACAACGCATAAGCGTCGCTGCCGCAGCTTCGGTGCATGGTTTAGCCCCGTTACATCTTCCGCGCAGGCCGACTCGACCAGTGAGCTATTACGCTTTCTTTAAATGATGGCTGCTTCTAAGCCAACATCCTGGCTGTCTGGGCCTTCCCACATCGTTTCCCACTTAACCATGACTTTGGGACCTTAGCTGGCGGTCTGGGTTGTTTCCCTCTTCACGACGGACGTTAGCACCCGCCGTGTGTCTCCCGTGATAACATTCTCCGGTATTCGCAGTTTGCATCGGGTTGGTAAGCCGGGATGGCCCCCTAGCCGAAACAGTGCTCTACCCCCGGAGATGAATTCACGAGGCGCTACCTAAATAGCTTTCGGGGAGAACCAGCTATCTCCCGGTTTGATTGGCCTTTCACCCCCAGCCACAGGTCATCCGCTAATTTTTCAACATTAGTCGGTTCGGTCCTCCAGTTAGTGTTACCCAACCTTCAACCTGCCCATGGCTAGATCACCGGGTTTCGGGTCTATACCCTGCAACTTAACGCCCAATTAAGACTCGGTTTCCCTCCGGCTCCCCTATTCGGTTAACCTTGCTACAGAATATAAGTCGCTGACCCATTATACAAAAGGTACGCAGTCACACAGGTAAACCTGTGCTCCCACTGCTTGTACGTACACGGTTTCAGGTTCTTTTTCACTCCCCTCGCCGGGGTTCTTTTCGCCTTTCCCTCACGGTACTGGTTCACTATCGGTCAGTCAGGAGTATTTAGCCTTGGAGGATGGTCCCCCCATATTCAGACAGGATACCACGTGTCCCGCCCTACTCATCGAGCTCACAGCACATGCGCTTTTGTGTACGGGGCTGTCACCCTGTATCGCGCGCCTTTCCAGACGCTTCCACTAACACACATGCTGATTCAGGCTCTGGGCTCCTCCCCGTTCGCTCGCCGCTACTGGGGGAATCTCGGTTGATTTCTTTTCCTCGGGGTACTTAGATGTTTCAGTTCCCCCGGTTCGCCTCATTAACCTATGGATTCAGTTAATGATAGTGTGACGAATCACACTGGGTTTCCCCATTCGGGTATCGCCGGTTATAACGGTTCATATCACCTTACCGGCGCTTATCGCAGATTAGCACGCCCTTCATCGCCTCTGACTGCCAGGGCATCCACCGTGTACGCTTAGTCGCTTAACCTCACAACCCGAAGATGTTTCTTACGATTCATCATCGTGTTGCGAAAATTTGAGAGACTCACGAACAACTTTCGTTGTTCTGTGTTTCAATTTTCAGCTTGATCCAGATTTTTAAAGAGCAAAACTTCGCAGTGAACCCTTTCAGGTACACTCTGAAGTATTTTTTCGTAAACACTCACGATATGGTGGAGCTATGCGGGATCGAACCGCAGACCTCCTGCGTGCAAAGCAGGCGCTCTCCCAGCTGAGCTATAGCCCCATCGTGTAGTCAGAACCTCTTTACCGATAATTTTTCCTGAGACAAGGCGTGGAATAACGAAGCATACATCAGTATGTGAGTTATTTCACAACGCAGTATTCAGGGAAAATTTGGTAGGCCTGAGTGGACTTGAACCACCGACCTCACCCTTATCAGGGGTGCGCTCTAACCACCTGAGCTACAAGCCTGTAGAGGTTTTACTGCTCGTTTTTCATCAGACAATCTGTGTGAGCACTGCAAAGAACAGTTCTTTAAGGTAAGGAGGTGATCCAACCGCAGGTTCCCCTACGGTTACCTTGTTACGACTTCACCCCAGTCATGAATCACAAAGTGGTAAGCGCCCTCCCGAAGGTTAAGCTACCTACTTCTTTTGCAACCCACTCCCATGGTGTGACGGGCGGTGTGTACAAGGCCCGGGAACGTATTCACCGTGGCATTCTGATCCACGATTACTAGCGATTCCGACTTCATGGAGTCGAGTTGCAGACTCCAATCCGGACTACGACGCACTTTATGAGGTCCGCTTGCTCTCGCGAGGTCGCTTCTCTTTGTATGCGCCATTGTAGCACGTGTGTAGCCCTGGTCGTAAGGGCCATGATGACTTGACGTCATCCCCACCTTCCTCCAGTTTATCACTGGCAGTCTCCTTTGAGTTCCCGGCCTAACCGCTGGCAACAAAGGATAAGGGTTGCGCTCGTTGCGGGACTTAACCCAACATTTCACAACACGAGCTGACGACAGCCATGCAGCACCTGTCTCACAGTTCCCGAAGGCACAAATCCATCTCTGGATTCTTCTGTGGATGTCAAGACCAGGTAAGGTTCTTCGCGTTGCATCGAATTAAACCACATGCTCCACCGCTTGTGCGGGCCCCCGTCAATTCATTTGAGTTTTAACCTTGCGGCCGTACTCCCCAGGCGGTCTACTTAACGCGTTAGCTCCGGAAGCCACGCCTCAAGGGCACAACCTCCAAGTAGACATCGTTTACGGCGTGGACTACCAGGGTATCTAATCCTGTTTGCTCCCCACGCTTTCGCACCTGAGCGTCAGTCTTTGTCCAGGGGGCCGCCTTCGCCACCGGTATTCCTCCAGATCTCTACGCATTTCACCGCTACACCTGGAATTCTACCCCCCTCTACAAGACTCAAGCCTGCCAGTTTCGAATGCAGTTCCCAGGTTGAGCCCGGGGATTTCACATCCGACTTGACAGACCGCCTGCGTGCGCTTTACGCCCAGTAATTCCGATTAACGCTTGCACCCTCCGTATTACCGCGGCTGCTGGCACGGAGTTAGCCGGTGCTTCTTCTGCGGGTAACGTCAATTGCTGCGGTTATTAACCACAACACCTTCCTCCCCGCTGAAAGTACTTTACAACCCGAAGGCCTTCTTCATACACGCGGCATGGCTGCATCAGGCTTGCGCCCATTGTGCAATATTCCCCACTGCTGCCTCCCGTAGGAGTCTGGACCGTGTCTCAGTTCCAGTGTGGCTGGTCATCCTCTCAGACCAGCTAGGGATCGTCGCCTTGGTGAGCCGTTACCTCACCAACAAGCTAATCCCATCTGGGCACATCTGATGGCAAGAGGCCCGAAGGTCCCCCTCTTTGGTCTTGCGACGTTATGCGGTATTAGCCACCGTTTCCAGTAGTTATCCCCCTCCATCAGGCAGTTTCCCAGACATTACTCACCCGTCCGCCACTCGTCAGCAAAGCAGCAAGCTGCTTCCTGTTACCGTTCGACTTGCATGTGTTAGGCCTGCCGCCAGCGTTCAATCTGAGCCATGATCAAACTCTTCAATTTAAAAGTTTGATGCTCAAAGAATTAAACTTCGTAATGAATTACGTGTTCACTCTTGAGACTTGGTATTCGTTTTTCGTCCGAGGACGTTAAGAATCCGTATCTTCGAGTGCCCACACAGATTGTCTGATAAATTGTTAAAGAGCAGTGCCGCTTCGCTTTTTCTCAGCGGCGCGGGGTGTGCATATTACGCTTTCCCGCTTCAGAGTCAAGCGATTATTTTCGCTTTTCTCCGTGAGGTTCTGGTCTGAACCCCGCTGACCCGGCGGCCTGTGTGCCGTTGTTCCGTGTCAGTGGTGGCGCATTATAGGGAGTTATTTCTGCCTGACAAGAGGAAATTTAAAATAATTTTCTGAGTGCGCACTTTTTATTCTTTGCGTTTATTTTGCCGACGATTTGTTGGTTAAATGGGCTATTTCACGGGCAAAGTGCGCAACCTGCTCCCAGTCGGTGTACACCACTTCTTTACTGGTATCCGTTTCGCCGCCCGACATCTTCATAATAAGCTTGATCATCAGACGGTCATACCAGCGATAGCGGGGATAGCGAAGCGCGCCTGCAATGACGGCACAGTAGTCAGGTCGCCACGGAGAGCTCATTAAAAACTTACGCGCGTAGCTGTTAGTCTGCGGCGTCCGTTTTTCAGCTTTACGCGCCACCAGGTTAACGGAATAAAAGGCGCTCGGCATTCCGTTCAACCGCGTGGCATATTTCTTAACAAACTCCTGAAAGGCGCTGTGGTAATGACCATAACGAATAGACGCGCCAATCACTACGCGATCATAGCTATCCCAGTCCGGCTCTTCTGCGCGATGCAGATTAACGACATCGGCCCAGATCCCCATCTCTTTGAGTTCAGAAGCCAGATAAGAGGCAATTTCGCGCGTTTGTCCGTCCCGGGTAGAGAAAAGAATCAATGTTTTCACGTGTTACTCCATTATTCACGCCAGAAAGTCGGGGTAAAAAGTACCAGCAAAGTGAATACTTCCAGACGACCAAATAGCATGTTGGCGATGAGTATCCATTTCGCAACCGGATTCATACTGGCGAAGTTATCAGCAACCACCCCCAGCCCCGGTCCCAGGTTATTAAGCGTAGCCACTACCGAGGCGAAAGCCGAGAAATCATCTACGCCTGTAGCGATAATGGCCAGCATACTGACGATAAATACCAGCGCGTAGGCAGAAAAGAATCCCCAGACGGCTTCCAGAATACGTTCTGGCAGCGCCCGGTTCCCCAGCTTAATACTGTAAACGGCATTCGGATGCACCAGACGTTTGAGTTCGCGGTTCCCCTGTTTAAACAACAACAGAATACGGATGACCTTTAACCCCCCGCCCGTTGACCCGGCGCAACCGCCAATAAACGCGGAACATAGCAGCAAGACGGGCAAAAACAGCGGCCAGCGCGCAATGCTGTCCGTGGTAAACCCTGCCGTTGTCGCCATCGACACAACCTGGAAGAATGCCTGATTTAGCGTTGTCAGCGCCGAGTCGTAGATATTATGGAACCACAGTACCAGCGTGCAGATCACCACCAGCGTCAACTGTACGCCGATGAACATGCGGAATTCCGGATCGCGCCAGTATACTTTCAGGCTACGCCCGCTTAATAAAGAGAAATGCAGGCCATAGTTACAACCGGAGATCAGCAGGAAAATAGCGATGATGGTATTAATAGTGGGACTATCAAAATAGCCTACGCTGGCGTCATGCGTTGAGAAGCCGCCGATAGCGATAGTGGAGAAGCTGTGTCCGATAGCGTCAAACGCGGGCATCCCTGCAAACCATAGCGCCAGCGCGCAGGCTACCGTTAGCAAGACATAGATAAGCCACAGCGTTTTCGCCGTCTCGGCAATACGCGGGCGCATTTTGTTATCTTTGAGCGGCCCCGGCATTTCCGCCCGATAGAGCTGCATCCCCCCGACGCCGAGGATAGGGAGAATCGCCACCGCCAGCACAATGATCCCCATACCCCCAAACCATTGCAGCATCTGACGATAAAAGAGAATGGCGTGCGGTAATGAGTCCAGCCCCACCAGCGTAGTGGCGCCCGTGGTGGTTAACCCGGAGAACGATTCAAAAAAAGCATCGGTAATGGTGAGGTTTGGGCTTTCCGAGAAAATAAACGGCAGCGCACCCACGCTGCCCAGCACGGTCCAGAACAGCACCACGATAAGAAATCCTTCGCGGGATTTCAGCTCGCCCTTTTCCCTACGGTTTGGCCACCACAGTATGGAACCGATCGCCAGCGCGACAAAAAAGGTCTGCGTGAACGCTCTTCCTGCGCCATCACGATATATTAGCGCTACCAGTCCCGGGAGAATCATTGTCCCCGAAAATAAGATAACCAGTAGTCCAACGATTCGGGTAATGGCGCGAAAATGCATCTCTGCCGCTTCCTTTATTCTTAAAAATGAGGTGGGGATTATTCTTCAATCGCTAACAATTGCAATGAACCACGGCTAAAATCCGCCAGTTTTGTGGAAAATGCATTCACATGAGCAAAAGGAAGCGCCACCCTGAGCCGAACAGACGCCTGATAATCGCTGGAAACGATCTTCCCGGCAAACTGTCCTAATAATGCTTCGATTCCGGCCAACTGACCGTACTCACACTGCAAAGTATATTCGGTTAATGGCGTCTTGCGTTGTGTGGCAAGCTGACGTAATGCCTGATTCACACCGCCGCCATAGGCTTTTACCAGCCCGCCCGTACCCAGCAGAATACCACCATAGTAGCGCACGACGACGGCAGTAATTTCTCCGACGCCGCTGCCCATCAATTGCGCAAGCATCGGCTTGCCTGCCGTTCCCGCCGGTTCGCCGTCGTCTGAAAAGCCCAGTTGCTGTGAGTCGTCCGGCGCACCCGCCACCCACGCCACACAATGGTGGCGCGCATCAGGGTGCTCAGCTCTGACTGACTCAACAAACGCTTTCGCCGCGTCTACGCCATCGGTATGCGCCAATAGCGTAATAAAGCGGCTTTTTTTGATCTCTTCAACAACGGTGACCGGCGCTGCAGGGATTAACCAACTGTCCATTACGCCAGTTTTAAATCCCGCGTCATGTTTTCCACGCCGTTTTCGTGGATGACCACGTTATCTTCAATGCGAATACCGCCGAAAGGCTTGAGCGCTTCAATTTTCTGCCAGTTGAAGTGCTTGCTGAACGGGCCTTCGCGCCACGGCGCTAACAGCGATTCGATGAAGTAAATCCCCGGTTCGATGGTCAACACCATTCGCGGCTGTAACACACGCGTGCAGCGCAGATACGGGTATTTGGACGGTGCAGCGAGATGCGTACCGGAATCATCCTGCATAAACCCGGCCACATCGTGTACCTGCAGACCCAACGGATGACCAATACCGTGCGGCATAAACGGCCCGGTAAGATCATTTTCCACCATCGCCTCTTCACTCATGTCGGTAATGATTTGATGTTTACGCAGCAGCTTCGCGATACGTTGATGGAACTGAATATGATAATCCACATAGCTGACGCCCGCCTTCATGGTAGCGATCAGCGCCAACTGTTCGTCGTTAACATCTTTCACCAGGTGGGCGTAGTCGTTATCGCTTTTCGCCGACCAGGTCCGCGTCAGATCCGCCGCGTAGCCATTGTATTCCGCGCCCGCATCCAGCAGGAAACTGCGCATTTCAGACGGTGCCTGATGATCCAGTTTCGTGTAATGCAGCACGGCGGCATGTTCGTTCAGCGCCACAATGTTGCTGTATGGAACATCAGTATCGCGATGTCCCGTGGCGGTCAGGTACGCCAGGTTGATGTCGAACTCACTCATGCCGGAACGGAAGGCCTCTTCCGCCGCCCGATGACCGCTCACCGCCATTTTCTGCGCTTCGCGCATACAGGCCAGTTCATAATCCGTTTTATAGGCGCGGTAGTAATGCAGATAGTCGATAACACCTTTCGGGTTGATGTTGCTGGCGGCGATATCCAATTGTAGCGCGCGCTCAGGAACCGGGCCGATATAGCCGATATTGCCACGCGCGGCAGGCAGTTGGCTGCCGATGCCATCCGCTTTCGGTAAGGCGACGACCTCGACTTCTTCTGTCCAGAATGACGTTGGCAGCGGTTCAACGTTATGCCAGTAATCGACCGGCAGATAAAACCACAATTTGGGTTTGTTGACGCCATCGACCAGCAGCCAGCAATTTGGAACCTGAGTTACCGGCACCCACGCTTTAAACTGCGGATTGACCTTAAACGGATAAGGGTGATCGTCGAGAAAGACGTTGAAAAGCTCGCCGGAATGAATAAGTAACGCATCCAGCTTAAAGCGCGCCAGAACATCGCGCGTCCGTTCTTGTAAGGTAACAATATGATTTTTATAGAGCGCGGCCAGTGATTCCATTTTTTACCCTTCTGTTTTTTTGACCTCAAGTTTCCGCATCTTAGCACATCGCCCCACGAGAGCGTGATCTCTGCCGAGCGTGATCACATCGGCATTTCTTTAATCATTTATTTGCATTTTATTAACACAAAATACACACTTCGCTTCATCTGGTACGACCAGATCACCTTGTGGATTCAGGAGACTGACATGCTTTATAAAGGCGACACCCTGTACCTCGACTGGCTGGAAGATGGCATCGCCGAACTGGTGTTCGATGCTCCAGGCTCGGTCAATAAACTCGACACCGCAACCGTCGCCAGCCTCGGCCAGGCGCTTGAGGTGCTGGAAAAGCAACACGATTTAAAAGGGCTGCTGCTGCGCTCTAATAAAGCGGCCTTTATTGTCGGCGCGGACATCACCGAATTTCTTTCACTGTTCCTCGTCCCCGAAGAGCAGTTAAGCCAATGGCTGCATTTCGCTAATAGCGTCTTTAACCGTCTGGAAGATTTACCCGTACCGACCCTTGCCGCCGTAAACGGCTATGCGTTGGGCGGCGGGTGCGAATGCGTGCTGGCCACCGATTACCGTCTGGCGACGCCAGACCTCCGTATCGGTCTGCCGGAAACTAAACTGGGCATCATGCCGGGTTTCGGCGGCTCCGTTCGTCTGCCGCGTATGCTGGGCGCAGACAGCGCGCTGGAGATTATCGCGGCAGGTAAAGATGTCGGTGCTGAGCACGCGCTGAAAATCGGCCTTGTGGACGGCGTGGTCAAACAAGAGAAGCTAATTGAAGGCGCGATAGCGGTGTTACGCCAGGCCATTACCGGCGATCTCGACTGGAGAGCTAAACGCCAGCCGAAACTGGAACCGTTGAAACTCAGTAAGATTGAAGCGGCGATGAGCTTTACCATCGCTAAAGGCATGGTCGCACAAACGGCGGGTAAACATTATCCGGCGCCGATGACCGCAGTGAAAACCATTGAAGCCGCCGCGCGTTTTGGTCGTGAAGAAGCGCTGAATCTGGAAAATAAAAGCTTTGTTCCGCTGGCGCATACCAATGAGGCTCGTGCGCTGGTCGGTATCTTCCTCAACGATCAATATGTAAAAGGTAAAGCCAAAAAGCTGACCAAAGATATTGAGACGCCGAAACAGGCAGCCGTACTGGGCGCGGGCATTATGGGCGGCGGTATCGCTTACCAGTCGGCCTGGAAAGGCGTACCGGTCATCATGAAAGATATCAACGATAAATCGTTGAACCTCGGCATGACCGAAGCGGCCAAGCTGCTGAACAAACAGCTGGAGCGCGGCAAGATCGACGGTCTGAAGCTGGCGGGCGTCATTTCGACCATCCACCCGACTCTCGATTATGCCGGTTTCGATCGCGTAGATGTTGTTGTCGAAGCGGTAGTCGAAAATCCGAAAGTGAAAAAAGCGGTACTGGCGGAAACCGAGCAGAAAGTGCGCCCGGAAACCGTGCTGGCCTCAAATACCTCCACCATCCCAATTGGCGAACTGGCAAGCGCCCTGGAACGTCCGGAAAACTTTTGCGGAATGCACTTCTTCAACCCGGTACACCGGATGCCGCTGGTTGAAATCATTCGCGGCGAGAAGAGTTCAGACGAAACCATCGCCAAAGTCGTCGCCTGGGCCAGCAAAATGGGCAAGACGCCGATTGTAGTCAACGACTGCCCCGGCTTCTTTGTTAACCGCGTGCTGTTCCCCTATTTCGCCGGTTTCAGTCAACTGCTGCGCGACGGCGCGGATTTCCGCAAAGTCGATAAAGTGATGGAAAAACAGTTCGGCTGGCCGATGGGCCCGGCCTATCTGCTCGACGTGGTGGGTATTGATACCGCCCACCACGCGCAGGCGGTAATGGCGGCAGGCTTCCCACAACGGATGCAGAAAGAGTATCGCGACGCGATCGACGCATTGTTTGACGCCAGCCGTTTTGGGCAAAAAAACGGTCTGGGCTTCTGGCGCTATAAAGAAGACAGCAAGGGTAAGCCGAAGAAAGAAGAAGATGCTGCGGTGGATGACCTGCTGGCAAGCGTCAGTCAGACGAAACGCGACTTCAGCGACGACGAGATAATCGCCCGTATGATGATCCCGATGATTAACGAAGTGGTTCGCTGTCTGGAAGAAGGCATTATCGCAAGCCCGGCGGAAGCCGATATGGCGCTGGTCTACGGCCTGGGCTTCCCTCCGTTCCACGGCGGCGCATTCCGCTGGCTGGATACACAGGGCAGCGCGAAATATCTTGATATGGCGCAGCAGTATCAACACCTCGGCCCGCTGTATGAAGTGCCGGAAGGGCTGCGTAATAAAGCGCGCCATAACGAACCGTATTATCCCCCGGTTGAACCAGCCCGTCCGGTTGGTTCTCTGAAAACGGCTTAAGGAGTCACAATGGAACAGGTTGTCATTGTCGATGCTATTCGCACCCCGATGGGCCGTTCGAAGGGCGGCGCGTTTCGCAACGTGCGGGCAGAAGATCTCTCCGCCCACTTAATGCGTAGCCTGCTGGCGCGTAATCCGTCGCTTACAGCGGCGACCCTCGATGATATTTACTGGGGCTGCGTACAACAAACGCTGGAGCAAGGCTTCAACATTGCCCGTAACGCCGCGCTGCTGGCAGAAATTCCCCATTCGGTACCGGCGGTCACCGTCAACCGTCTGTGTGGTTCCTCGATGCAGGCGTTACACGATGCAGCGCGAATGATCATGACCGGCGATGCGCAGGTTTGTCTGGTTGGCGGCGTGGAGCATATGGGGCACGTGCCGATGAGCCACGGCGTGGATTTTCACCCGGGTCTGAGCCGCAACGTCGCCAAAGCGGCAGGGATGATGGGGCTAACGGCGGAAATGCTCTCCCGCCTGCACGGCATTAGCCGGGAAATGCAGGACCAGTTCGCCGCGCGTTCTCACGCTCGCGCCTGGGCCGCCACCCAGTCTGGCGCATTCAAAACGGAGATTATCCCGACTGGCGGTCATGATGCCGATGGCGTGTTGAAGCAGTTTAGCTACGATGAAGTGATCCGCCCGGAAACCACGGTCGAAGCGCTATCAACGCTGCGTCCGGCATTTGATCCGGTTAGTGGCACGGTCACGGCGGGCACCTCATCCGCGCTTTCCGATGGCGCAGCCGCCATGCTGGTAATGAGCGAAAGTCGTGCCCGTGAGCTGGGCCTGAAACCTCGCGCCCGTATTCGCTCAATGGCAGTGGTGGGTTGTGATCCGTCAATTATGGGTTACGGGCCGGTTCCGGCGTCAAAACTGGCGTTGAAAAAAGCGGGACTGTCAGCCAGCGATATCGATGTGTTTGAGATGAACGAAGCGTTTGCCGCACAGATCCTGCCATGCATTAAGGATCTGGGATTGATGGAGCAGATAGACGAGAAGATCAACCTCAACGGCGGTGCGATCGCGCTTGGTCATCCGCTCGGCTGCTCCGGAGCACGTATCAGCACCACGCTTATCAACCTGATGGAGCGCAAAGACGCACAGTTTGGTCTGGCGACGATGTGTATTGGTCTGGGTCAGGGCATCGCCACGGTGTTTGAGCGGGTTTAATCAAAGATAATATCCCCTAAATAACTCGCATTGCAGCGCAGCGGCAACTGAGCGAATCCCCGGGCACATAGATAACTATGTGCCCGGGGTGAGCAAAGGCAGCCAACAAAGAGGCTGCGCGAATTATGACGGGAAACAGTTTAGTTGCCGTTTTTCCCGCCCGTCAGGGGCGGGTTTTTTCACCGTATGGCCCGCTCTACTCAGTAAGCGCTTTGGTCAGGCTAAATGGCATAGCCTGATATCCACGCGCACCATGTATTTGCATTTCAACCGCAGGCTCTTTTTCTCCCCATTTGAACTCTTCCAGATACGGATTAGGCAAGCTGGTAAATGCGCCTACCGATAAATCAAACGCACCACCTGCTGTTGCGGAATACACGAACACAGAATTCTTGTCAGTCTGGTACTCGGTGATAGAGGTTACCGGGCTAAACCACTCGTTCCCGCGCTCTTTACCGTATTGCCAGATCTGTTGGACTGTCTTGTTTTTCTGGTCGATTTTGTAAATCACGGAGCGGCTGTATTTCATACTCTGCATAGCAGGCTGTTCTAAGCCGCGGCCATCGCCATTGTCGAAAGCGGAAAGGTATAAGATATCGCCTTTACTCTTACTATCAATTTTAAAGGCCGTATGTTGCGTCCATGTCCAGTCGAAGTCACCCTCGCAGCCACTGTCCTGGCAGGCGATTTTTTGGCCTTTGCTATCCACAGGCGTCAGAATTGCGGCATTAAATGGCGCTTTCCAGCCAGCAGGCGTACCCAGTATCCACTTCACTTTCTTATCGCGGCCGATTTTGATAATCGCACTCTGGTGGCGGGAGCTGATGATGATGGAATCATCTTCACTGTCATAGTCGACGCTGTTGACATGCGCCCAGTTGCGGCCAGCCCCACTACCCACGATATCCCCGAATTTGTCGGAGGAGTCCAGCGCCGCCAGATCTTCTTCGCTCAACGTATGGCCGGACTGGCTGGCGTCGATATTCAGGCACACAGCGCCCTGATCGAGGGTTTTCATTATCACATCACGATAAGGATCGAGGATATCAAACAGACGCCATTCATCCACTACCACGCCGTTCTGATCAACTTCGGCAATCACATCACGCACGGTACGAACATTTTTCCCATCAGGGCGTTTATAGTTAGAGCTGGCTACACGCAGGAAGTAGTGACCGTTGGCCGCGTTATCCATTGAGTGTGAAAAATCGTTATAATTATCCGGCAGGCGGCGGTTAAAGATTTCACGCCCCATGATATCGTATTTCACATAACGCTGACCGTAGCCCCACGATAGTGCGCCATCCTGGTTTTGTTTAAAGCCCATCATAACGCCAGCACGATAAATTGACTTTAAATCATAAATTGAACTTGGATTCATAAACCAACGAATATCACCGGAGGTGTCGATAATAGCGTTAGCTGTAGTGAAGTTCCATTCTAATGCACCCCCAGTAGGGTTGTTCCAGACAGTACGCGTTCCATTCCCAGACTTATCTTTCGTATTATTCAAAAGATACAAGCGATCTTTAAATTCTGGGGAAACCTTTTTAACATCGATAGTAAAGAGTGCTGATTGTTCTTCTTTTGTACCCGCTGATTCAATATAGGCAGGCGGTGCATACATTTTATAGCTTTCTTTTATATTTTCGGTTTTACTACCCTGGATCCTTGTATATTCAACTTCAACGGTATTGACATAATCTGGGTAAAGACCAAAGACGGGGATACCGCCATACGTTAAAAGGTATTTATTATTAACTTTATACGCGATCTCCTGGCCATTTTCTTTGGGGACAATCCGTACATGCACGTCACGTAACTGGTAACCGCCATTACGAATAACGGCGGTTAGCGGCGCGATATCATAGGGGTTCATAACAACTTCGCCAATTTTTCCCTGGACCTGATAGTCCACTTTAGCGCCGCTGGCGCCGCCGATGGCGAAAGCAGTAGAAGGTACTGATGACAAAATTGCAACAGATAATGCGAGAGAAGTTAAAGCATATTTAAATTTCATAACACTCTCCATCTTATAAATAAATAACTAACTATTTTTATTGATAGCCTCAGGACATAATATTACTTAATTTATTACACGCAATACAAAGCCTGTAGATATTCAATATCATAAGGTTTTATAGTTGACGATTAATTAATATTTAAGAGGACTTTTAGGTAGGCTAACGTAAAAAGGGACGCTACTGCGTCCCATAAAATAGTTAAATAAATGCGAACGCATCGCCAAACAGACGATCTTCCCGCGCGTTACGCTCATGACAGAACAGATCGCGGGCGATTTTCGCCATCTCAAAACGTCCGGCAATATAAATATCGTGCCCCGCCAGCGTACCATAATCCTGCAATACCGCCGTAAGTACCGTTCCTGTACGTCCACGCCAGCCTTCTTCCGGCTGCTCGACAACAGGTTCAATACGCAAATTCGGATGGTTAACAGAGAGTGCTTCCAGCTCAGAGAGATCATAGAGGTGCTTTTCTTCGCGACCACCCCAGTAAATGGTAACATCGCGGTTCGGGTTGCGCGCTAACGCCGTCAACAGGATGGAGCGCACATAAGAAAAGCCCGTACCGCCCGCGATCAGAATCAACGGACGCTCTTCATCGTCACGTAGCCAGGCGTCGCCATGCGGAATATCGACGACGATTTCCCGGTCTTTCAGAATTCGATCCATGACCGCCATCGCATACAGATTGAGCTCGGAAGCGCCAATGTGTAATTCAATAAACCCTTTCTCGTCCGGCGTTGAAGCCATCGAAAACGGGCGTTTGTCACGCTCGTCCATTACGACCATCAAATACTGACCAGCGCGGAATGAAAACGCCGCGTCCGGCACTAAACGAACCCGATATACGGTATCGGTGATAGCTTCTACCGAGGTCACTTTACAGCTTAAGGTTGTCATGCGCTCCCTCTGTCGGGTGTCGGGTCAATACCGACATTTTTCAAGCCGAGTCGCCGCAGCCTGAAATGTCGATGTCCGCTTTCAGTTATTTAAAGATAGCCAGCTCATCCCAAATCGCATCAATACGCGCGGTAACTTCAGGATCTTTAACAATAGGACGACCCCACTCGCGTTGGGTTTCGCCCGGCCATTTGTTTGTGGCATCCAGCCCCATTTTTGAACCCAGCCCGGAGACCGGCGAGGCAAAATCCAGGTAGTCAATCGGCGTATTTTCAACCAGCACCGTATCCCGCGCAGGGTCCATACGGGTGGTAATCGCCCAGATCACATCATTCCAGTCGCGTGCGTTAACGTCATCATCGCAAACGATAACAAACTTCGTATACATAAACTGGCGCAAAAACGACCAGACGCCCATCATGACGCGTTTCGCATGACCAGCGTACTGCTTTTTCATCGTCACTACCGCCAGGCGGTAAGAACACCCTTCCGGCGGCAGATAAAAGTCGACGATTTCCGGAAACTGTTTTTGCAGAATAGGCACGAAGACTTCATTGAGCGCCACCCCTAATACCGCAGGCTCATCGGGCGGACGCCCGGTATAGGTGGAGTGATAGATGGCATCCTCACGCTGCGTAATATGCGTGACGGTAAAGACCGGAAAGTTATCCACTTCATTATAATAGCCCGTATGATCGCCATACGGTCCTTCCGGCGCCATCTCTCCCGGCTCAATGTAACCTTCAAGGATAATCTCGGCGCTGGCAGGCACTTCCAGATCGTTAGAAAGGCATTTAACCACTTCAGTTTTCGTGCCGCGCAGCAGGCCCGCAAAGGCATACTCCGACAGAGTATCGGGAACAGGAGTCACGGCGCCAAGTATCGTCGCCGGATCGGCGCCCAATGCGACGGAGACCGGGAAACGTTCACCCGGACGCGCGGCTAACCACTCCTGAAAATCCAGCGCGCCGCCTCGGTGAGACAGCCAGCGCATAATAAGCTTATTTTTACCTATCAACTGCTGACGATAAATGCCCAGGTTTTGCCGTTCTTTGTGCGGGCCACGCGTTACCGTCAGTCCCCAGGTAATCAGCGGCGCGGCGTCGTCCGGCCAACAGGTCATGACAGGAAGACGCGTTAAATCGACATCATCGCCAGACGCGATTTTCTGTTGGCAAGGCGCGCCGCGTAACCGTTTCGTCGGCATATTCAGCACTTGCTTAAACTGCGGCAGCTTGTCAAACAGATCGCGAAAGCCTTTCGGCGGCTCAGGTTCTTTAAGAAACGCTAATAATTTACCCACTTCCCGTAAGGCGGAAACATCATCCTGCCCCATGCCCATCGCCACGCGTTTTGGCGTGCCAAAAAGGTTGCACAGCACCGGCATGGCGTAACCTTTAGGATTTTCAAACAGCAACGCCGGTCCACCGGCACGCAGCGTGCGGTCAGCGATTTCCGTGATTTCCAGATGAGGATCCACAGGTAGCGTGATGCGTTTTAGTTCCCCCTGCAGCTCAAGTAGCGTCAGGAAGTCGCGTAAATCGTGATATTTCATGGCGTCCATTGTAGCCTCTTGGTAAGCGCATCATTATACGGCGTTCATCATCGGGATGCTGTATTTTTGTTAAATTAGCGTGAACTCTGGCAACCAACGCTAATCCAGATACGGCTTAAAGGATGAAGTGTATAATTAACTTCGCGCATGGCTTTTGCTATGCTTGCGCCCCGAACAAGCGGATAAGAGTCATTATGCAATCCTGGTATTTACTGTACTGCAAACGCGGGCAACTTCAGCGTGCTCAGGAACACCTCGAAAGACAAGCGGTAAGTTGCCTGACACCGATGATCACCCTGGAAAAAATGGTACGCGGAAAACGTACCTCCGTCAGCGAACCGCTCTTTCCTAATTATCTGTTCGTTGAATTTGATCCGGAAGTGATACATACCACTACAATCAACGCCACGCGCGGCGTCAGCCATTTTGTGCGCTTTGGCGCGCATCCTGCGATCGTGCCTTCCAGCGTTATTCATCAGCTTTCTATCTACAAGCCCGAAGGCGTTGTCGATCCTGAAACCCCCTATCCCGGCGATAGCGTCATCATCACGGAAGGCGCATTTGAAGGGCTGAAAGCGATTTTTACCGAACCGGATGGCGAAACGCGTTCGATATTACTGCTTAATTTACTCAATAAAGAAGTGAAGCAGAGCGTAAAAAACACCGGTTTTCGCAAGATTTAGCTATCGTTCAGAATACGACCTCAAATAAGGTTCTGGCGTTGGCATCTGTCATCGCCGCTAACCATTGCGGATCTTCACCACGCCATAGCGCAATGCGCTCCAGGATGTGAGGCAGATACGCGGGCTCGTTGCGTCGTGACGTTGGTTTCGGCGTAAGATCGCGGGGCAACAGATACGGCGCGTCGGTTTCTATCAGTAGCTTTTCCGCTGGAATAAACGGTAAGAGTTCACGTAGCTCAAGCCCGCGTCGTTCGTCGCAAACCCACCCGGTAATACCGATATAGAGCCCTCTATCCACACAGGCCTGCATTTGCTGGCGTGAACCGGTAAAGCAGTGCAGTATTGCACCAGGAAGACTATCCAGCCAGGGATCAAGCAATGCCAGAAATCGCTCATGCGCGTCCCGGCAGTGCATAAAGATTGGCATCTGCAATTCGGCGGCAATTTGTAGCTGCGCCTGAAAGGCACGCTCCTGCTCCTGCGGCGTGGAAAAATTGCGATTGAAATCCAGCCCGCACTCACCGATAGCGACGACTTCCGGCTGGTTCGCCAGCGCAATAATGGCGTCTTCAGACGCGGGTGACCACTGACTGCTGTCATGGGGATGGACGCCAGCCGTCGACCAACAATGGGGGTAGCGCCGCGCCAGTTTTAACGCCTGCTGACTTTCATGGATGTTCGTTCCGGTCAGTAGCATACCTTTTACTCCCGCCGCAAACGCACGGGCGACCACATCATCACGATCTTTTGCAAACTGGCTACTGGTTAAATTAACGCCAATATCAAACATGCTTGCCCCCATATGACAACCGCCCTGGCGGGCGGTTGTGTTTAGTCTTCAGTGTGCTCGGCCTTTTCGGTTTCGGCCTCGTTATCTTCGTCGCGCGTCCGTCGCTTACCGACATAAAAGCGTGAGCAGAAAACGCCAATTTCAAACAGGCAGTACATCGGTATCGCCAGCAACGTTTGCGAGAAAACATCTGGCGGCGTAAGCAGCATTCCCACAATGAATGCCCCGACCAGGATATAAGGCCGTTTTTTACGCAAATCTTCTGGCGTGGTGATGCCCATCCAGCACAGCAACACAATCGCCACCGGCACTTCAAAGGCTACGCCAAAGGCCATAAAAAGCGCCATGACAAAGCTAAGATAGCTGGCGATATCTGTCGAAACCTGTACCCCTTCCGGCGCCGTATGCGTCAGGAAACCAAAGGCCAAAGGGAATACGACAAAATAGGCGAAGGCCATACCAATGTAGAAAAGCAGCGAACTGGATACCAGCAGCGGTACGACCAGACGACGCTCATGCTTATACAGCGCCGGGGCGATAAAGGCCCAAACCTGGTACAAAATGACAGGCGCGGATAAGATCAAAGACACCATGAAGGTGAGTTTGATAGGCGTAAAAAACGGCGACGCCACATCCGTCGCAATCATTGTCGCCCCTTGCGGCATCTGTTTAATCAGCGGTGCGGCGACTAAATGATAAATATCATTGGCGAAATAAATTAACGCCAGAAAAATCAGAAGCACTGCGACGATGCAGTTTAGCAGGCGCTTACGCAACTCGATCAGATGCGTGATAAGCGGTTGAGTATCTTCTACAGCCATGTTTACGGTTTATCACTCGACGAGGGGGAAGATTCGACAACAGGCGCAGCGGATTTCTTCTCGGCGTCTATCGTGGCTACGGAAGCGGTTTCCGTCGACTCAGGCACGTTAGCTTTAACGGGCTCCGGCTTTTGTTCCGGCGCGCTCGCCTGTGTTTCAGCGGCGGCAGGGGTGACGCCCTCATGCTGCGTTTCGTTCCCTTTTACCACCGGATTATGGATGGTATGCGCTTCATCGCTCGCTTGTTCGGGATCGTTAGCGCTGTAGGTGCGTTTCATCGACTCCGCCGCCTGACGCAGTTCATCCATAGATGCTTTCAGTTCGGGAGTCAGATTTTCCAGGCTCGCCTTTTCGACTTTTTTCAGACTGTCCTGGAACTCCTGAAGTTTCAGTTCCTGAGTCAGTTCATTCTGAACCGTTGTCGCAAGGGACCGCAACGCGCGAATCCAGCCCGCTACCGTTTTTACCGCTACTGGCAATCGTTGCGGCCCCAACACAATGAGGCCGATAACGAACACTAACAGCAGTTCGCTAAAACCGATATCAAACACGGATTATACCTGCTCTTTATCTTGGCTTTTAGCGTCTTCCTTTTTCGCTTCGCCTTGCTTATCCGCGATAGATTTAGCGGTAAAATCAGCGTCCTGACTGGTTTTATCCTGTTTGGCATCATCATCGCTCATGGCCTTTTTAAAGCCTTTGATAGACGCGCCAAGATCGGAACCGATGGAACCGAGTTTTTTGGTGCCGAACAGCAGTACGACGATAACGGCAACAATCAACAACTGCCAAATACTGATACCACCCATACATGTTCCTCTGTGATAGATGATGAATTAATAGGGCCGCATTATACACATTATCCTTCGCGCTGCCTCTTTGTTAGCCGCTTTCGCCCGCCCTATTCACATACTTTTACATACGACCGGGACGACATTGACTTGCGGCCTGAGTATTGCCTCGAGTGATAATATGTACCTGCGTGACACAACCGGCGTTGAGCGATAAAAAATCTCAACGAGTTTTACGCCAGCCAACCAGCCAGACAACTACGCCGCCGACCATGAGCCAGCCAGGCATCAATCCCCATTCAGGGCGGTTGACGAGTAAGAATGACCCGCTCAGTAACAGCGTTGCGCCAATTCCCAATAAATAACGAGACTGACTTTGGCGCACATGGTTTACCTGTAACTCGCGCGCAATCTTATCAACACTGTGCTGTAAATATTTGCCCTGGCGCAAACTGTCGTACACCAGTTCAGGTATTTCTGGCATTTTTTCGACCCAGAACGGCGCTTTTTCTTTAAGAGCCCGCGTGAGAGCCGGAATACCCACCTGATCTTTGATCCAAGACTCAAGAAACGGCTTCGCCGTTTTCCACAAATCAAGCTGAGGATAAAGTTGCCGCCCAACCCCTTCAACATACAATAATGTTTTCTGCAACAACACCAGTTGCGGCTGGACTTCCATGTTAAATCGACGCGCTGTATTGAAAAGGTTTAACAACACATGACCAAACGAGATTTCCGCGAGCGGCTTTTCAAAGATAGGTTCACAGACGGTGCGGATGGCAAACTCAAAATCTTCAACGTTGGTATCTGGCGGAACCCAGCCTGAATCGACATGCAGCTCCGCCACCTTTCGGTAATCGCGATTAAAAAACGCGATAAAGTTTTCAGCCAGATAACGCTTATCTTCTTTGTTTAGCGACCCGACGATACCGCAGTCAATGCCGATATATTGCGGGTTTTCAGGGTGTTCATGGCTGACAAAAATATTTCCCGGATGCATGTCCGCATGGAAAAAGCTGTCGCGGAAAACCTGGGTGAAGAAAACTTTAACCCCGCGTTCCGCCAGCAGTTTCATGTTGGTGCCGTTCTTTTCCAGCGCCGCCACATCCGAAACCGGAATGCCGTATATCCGCTCCATCACCATCATGTTCTGGCTACAGTAATCGGAGTACACCTCCGGGATATACAGCATGGGACTATTTTCAAAATTGCGACGTAACTGAATCGCGTTGGCCGATTCCCGCAGCAGATTCAGCTCATCGATCAGCGTTTTCTCATACTCACGCACCACTTCCGTCGGGCGCAGACGACGCCCATCCGGCAACAGGCGTGGTACCCAGCGAGCAAGGCGATAAATCAGTTTCAGGTCTGCCTGAATTACCGGCAAAATATCCGGGCGAATGACCTTAATAACCACTTCTTTACCGTTTGATTTCAATCGCGCGGTATGTACCTGGGCGATTGACGCCGACGCTAAAGGCTGGATATCAAAGTCGTCAAACCAGGCTTCGACTGGTAGCCCCCCCATCGCCTCTTCAATCTGGGCTTTCGCCAGCCGACCATCGAATGGCGCGACTTTATCCTGAAGCAAAGCGAGCTGATCGGCGATTTGCGGCGGGAACAGGTCACGGCGCGTGGAGAGCATCTGACCAAATTTGATCCAGACCGGTCCCAGCTCTTGCAACGCCAGTCTTAATCGTTCACCCAGCAATTTATCTTTATGCCGGTTTGGCATCCAGAACAGCGAATAGCGCCATAATCGGAGTGGCAGTGTAAGACGCATTCGGGGGATGAGTTCATCAAGGCCGTAGCTTAAAAACGTGCGGATGATGAAATATAGGCGCCGTACTTCACCTGGCGTCATTTGGCCTCCAGTTTTTCCAGCCGTGTGGTCAGAGCATCTACGGCGCGCTCAACAGCCGCGGTTTCTTCGGCAAACCATGCGACTTCCAGCGGGCCAGGCGCCATACGCCACTCTTCAGTGATCGCTTCAGCGGCATAACGCTGCTGACGTTGAAACCCGTGGCGCAGGAATTTAGCCCCGCCACGCACGACCTTACCGATACTTTCCGCCGCAATATCACCCGTGTATGGCGCCAACAGCTCCGCAGGATCGAATTCGGCGAGATCGGCGAGCGCCACAAAATTTTGCACGACCTGAATATCGCCCTGCACTTCCAGTTCGCCGCTGCGAATAAGCGCGGCCAGCTGCTGACGATCGCGTAGTTTTGGCAAAACGCTAGCTTGAGTGATTACCGTACAGTCCGCTTCGCCTTCCCATGCCCCCAGCACATCAACCTGGCGTTCGCTGAATACCAGGACTAATGGCGTCGAAAATCCCTTTAGTTTCACACACAGTACTTTTCCCTGTAAGCGCGTTCTGGCTGATTTCAGCGCTGGCGAACGATACAGAAACGTATTGAGGAGACCTTCAATTCCTGCGGTCACTAAGGGTTTAAAAGGCATTCCACCCTCCTAGAATTTATAACCACGGTGCAATGCCACAACACCCGCCGTCAGATTGTAATAATCCACGCTCTCAAATCCGGCGTCCTGCATCATGGCTTTTAAGGTATCCTGATCGGGATGCATACGGATGGATTCCGCGAGATACCGATAGCTATCCGCATCGTTCGCGACCATCGAGCCAATACGCGGTAAAATATGAAAAGAATAGGCGTCATACGCTTTACTCAGCGGCTCAATGATAGGCTTGGAAAATTCAAGCACCAGTAAACGTCCGCCGGGTTTCAACACACGGAACATTGACCGCAGCGCTTTTTCTTTTTCCGTTACATTGCGCAAACCAAACGAAATGGTAATGCAATCAAACGTATTATCAGGGAAAGGCAGAGCTTCGGCATTCGCCTGCACATACTCTACGTTGCCGATCACGCCGATATTGCGCAGCTTCTCACGCCCCATTTTGAGCATGGAATCATTAATATCCGCCAGGATAACTTTGCCAGTTTCCCCGACCATACGTGAAAATTTCGCGGTAAGATCGCCCGTCCCGCCCGCTAAATCGAGAACGGTTTGTCCACGACGCACGCCACTGCAATCAATGGTGAAGCGCTTCCACAAACGATGAATGCCAAATGACATTAAGTCATTCATCACATCGTACTTTGACGCCACAGAATGAAAAACGTGGGCCACCATGTCAGCTTTCTGCTCTTTAGCGACGGTCTGAAAGCCAAAGTGCGTCGTTTCTTGTGAATCTTCCACCATCTCAGTGCCTGCTTATCGATAAAAATGTTCAAGAAGTGTAACAGATTGGGCCAATTTGCCCTACTCTGCGCCAGGACTAAACTACTCCGTATGGGTTAACTTAACTGCTGCTTCACCCGTTCATCATTGGGATAATGTTCATCCTGCCGCCCTTCAGGGATCGATCGTAAACGATATTCTTCATCTTGCGTAACGGCCTGTTCCGCTAAATCCGGATTAATCTCGCGTTTGATTTCCACGCCTAGCCCCCGGAAGGCCTCCGCCTGCGCCAAAACGTTGCCACGCCCCGACGCAAGTTTTTTCATCGCCTGGCGGTAGTTATCCTGCGCTTTATCCAGACTCTGACCGATCGCTGACATATCATCAACGAACAACCGCATTTTATCATAGAGCTTACTGGCTCTGTCTGCGATGTGCTGCGCATTGCGGCTCTGGTGTTCATAGCGCCACAGGTTGGCGATTGTCCGTAACGCCACCAGCAGCGTCGTGGGGCTTACCAGCATAATGTTATTTTTCAGCGCCTCGGTTATCAGTTCGGGCTGTTTATCTAACGCCAGCAGGAAAGCGGGTTCTACGGGGATAAACATCAGAACATAGTCCAGCGAGCGGAGGCCGGGAAGCTGCTGGTAGTCTTTACGCCCCAGTAAGCGAATATGATTGCGCACCGAGGCGATGTGCTCTTGTAAAGCGGCCTCGCGCGTGTAGTCATCTTCAGCGTTAAAGTAACGCTCGTAGGCGACCAACGTCATTTTAGCGTCGATGACCACATCTTTGCCCTGCGGCAAGCGGACGATGACATCCGGCTGCATCCGCGAGCGCGCATCGTTCTCAATACTAACCTGGGTTTCGTATTCGTAGCCTTCACGCAGTCCGGATGCCTCCAGCACCCGCGCCAGCACAACTTCGCCCCAGTTTCCTTGCGCCTTATTGTCCCCTTTCAGGGCGCGCGTCAGGTTGATCGCTTCCTGCGCCATTTGCGCGTTAAGCTGCTGCAAATTACGAATTTCGTGCGCCAGCGTATGCCGCTCCTGCGCTTCTTTGCCAAAACTCTCCTGAACCTGGCGGCGAAAACCGTCCAGTTGCTCACGCAGCGGCGTCAGCAGGCTATTCAGGCTTTGTCGGTTTTGTTCGTCTACGCGACGATTACTGTGTTCAAAAATACGGTTCGCCAGATTTTCAAACTGCTCGCTTAAACGCTGTTCGCTGTTGATCATCTGACGGATTTTGTCTTCCGCGTGTTGCTGAGTCGCTTCCAGACGGGTCGTGACTTCACGCAGATCGGCTTCCAGAGAGGTATTAATACTGTGCAGGCTACGCAGTTCGTTATTAAGTAACTCGCATTCACTGCGCCAGTGCGCTTCTTGCGCTAATTGCTGCCGGGCCGCGCTAAGTTCGATATCCAGCTCACGCCGTTCTTCGATAAGATCGGCGCGGATTTGATCGGCGTGCGCTTTCGTCGCCAGCCAGCCAATCACCGCCCCAGCCGCCAGCGCCACGACGGCGCTTATCATAAGAGTAATATCCACAACACCTCTCCTGGAACCACACTGTCCTGCACAAAATAGAATTGTGCTGTATAAACGTCCAGTTTAAAAGGGATTTCCTGCGAGGCGCCACGCAAAAAGAAAAGGCCGAACGCGTCGGCCTTTGCAAAAGAGAGGAGAATTACAGCAGACGACGGGCCGCTTCCACGACGATTTTCACCGCGTGGCTTTCAGTTTGTTTCATCGTTTCCGCATTCGGAATCTCTTGTTGGGTACGGTTGACGATAACGCCCGCCACCATACCTGCGCGTAAACCCTGGCTTGCGCACATGGTTAACAGCGTAGCGGATTCCATTTCGTAGTTCATCACGCCCATCGCCTGCCACTCTTCCATAGAGCCTTTGAAGCGACGAACAACGCGGCCAGAATAGGTGTCGTAACGTTCCTGACCCGGATAGAAAGTGTCGGAAGAGGCGGTTACGCCAACGTGAGTCGTGGCGCCAATCGATTTCGCGGCTTCAACCAGCGCAGTGGTGCAGGCAAAGTCGGCAACCGCCGGGAATTCCATCGGCGCAAAATGCAGGCTCGCCCCATCCAGACGTACGGATGCGGTCGTTACCAGAACGTCGCCGACGTTAATGTGCGGCTGAATAGCCCCCGTGGTGCCGATACGCAAGAAGGTACGAATACCCAGTTGCGCCAGTTCTTCCACGGCAATAGAGGTAGACGGGCCACCGATACCGGTAGAGCAAACGATAACTGCTTTGCCATCCAGCTCAGCGCGCCAGGAGGTGAATTCGCGGTGAGATGCCAGCTTAACCGGCTTATCCATCAGCGCGGCGATCTTTTCCACACGCTCAGGATCGCCAGGGACGATGGCGAGCTGGGCCCCTTGTAAATCGTTTTTGGTGAGGCCGAGATGAAAAACATCAGACTTGGACATATAAAACTCCTCTGTGAATCGGGTTTGTCAGAAGAAGCAAAGAGACACTTTACCTAAGGCATAAAGATATTTTCGTGACAGCCATCACTATGACGTAAAACAATTGCACTCGCTTACCATTAAAAAGTGATGTTCATCACAATAAATAATCAATATCGCCAGGCATTGCACAAAAGATAGCCGCTTTAAGGCAATGTGGTTTGTTACACACTGTCTATAGTTAAGATTGCGCTATTTTTTAAGGGTACGGAGAATACCATGACAACGCATCCGGCTTTGCACCTGCAGCCTCCCCACTTGCCCCTACGATGATTCATACGCCTGATGGGGCCATTAGCGCGGGGATAACGTCGATTCCCTCTCAGGGCGACGATATGCCCGCCTATTACGCCAGACCAAAAGCGAGCGACGGCGCGCTGCCGGTGGTCATTGTGGTACAGGAAATTTTTGGCGTACATGAACACATTCGCGATATTTGCCGACGACTGGCGCTGGAAGGCTATCTCGCTATCGCGCCGGAGCTCTATTTCCGCGAAGGCGACCCCAATGATTTCGCCGATATACCCACATTATTGAGCGGGCTGGTGGCTAAAGTACCCGATTCGCAAGTCCTTGCCGACCTGGATCACGTCGCCAGTTGGGCTTCGCGCAACGGCGGGGATGCGCATCGGCTGATGATCACCGGTTTTTGTTGGGGAGGCCGGATTACCTGGCTGTACGCCGCGCACAACCCACAGTTAAAAGCGGCGGTAGCATGGTACGGCAAGCTGGTGGGCGACACGTCACTCAATTCGCCGAAGCATCCCGTTGATATCGCCACCGATCTTAACGCGCCGGTACTGGGTTTATACGGCGGGCAGGATACCAGTATTCCACAGGAGAGCGTGGAAACCATGCGTCAGGCGCTACGCGCCGCTAATGCGAAGGCGGAAATCGTGGTCTATCCCGATGCAGGGCACGCGTTTAATGCCGATTATCGTCCGGGCTACCACGAAGCCTCAGCGAAAGACGGCTGGCAAAGAATGCTGGAATGGTTCGCGCAGTACGGCGGGAAAAAAGGCTAACCACAGCGCATTACGATGTTTGTTGGGCCTACGAGACCGGAGTCGGTATAGGCTCAACAAAGCGTCATCGCCACGTTAGCTATGCTTTACCACAGCATTTTTTATATTTTTTGCCGCTGCCACAGGGACAGAGATGGTTACGACTGACGGCTCCTGTGTCTTTACGCGCGTCCTGCGCCAGCCAGCGCATGATCGATGCCATCGGATAGCCTTGCGCCAGCAGCTCCCGCCAGACATTCATATACGGCGTAACGTGCTGGAAAAAATGCTTATAGCCCGCACACAAGTAATTATGCGCAGGATGACCGGACGGCGAGACGGCAAAGCGATGCTTCGGACAGCCGCCATGACACGCAAAGCGGTAGTCACAGCGACGACAATCGGCGGTCAGGGTCTCCCGCTTGGCCTCGCCAAACGCAATAGCCCGCTCGCTATTATTTAAGGCTTTGATGCTGTGCTGGTGGATATTTCCCAGCAGATGCTCCGGGTAGACAAAGTGGTCGCAGTTGTAGAGATCGCCGTTCGACTCCAACGCGAAGGCATGTCCACAAGTCTCGGAATGTACACACAGTACCGGCTGCTGCGCCGTCCAGGCGGCTAACGCCACGTCAAACATCTGCACATAGACGCGGTCTACGTCGCGACGAACCCAGATATCAAAGATCTGGTTGAGAAATTCGCCATATTGCCACGACGGTACCGTCCATGGCGCCAGCGTCGCCGCGCTTTCGCCGGGCATCACCAGATTAAGTACCGATGAGTTATCGGTGCTCATTCGCTCCACCAGCGGGATAAACTGAATAAAACGCGATCCCGCCGCCAGAAGAAATTCGTAGACGTCTGCTGCATGACCGACGTTATGTTTTCCCACGACGGTTAAGGTATTAAAGTCGACATGGTGCGCTTTAAGCCGCGCCATTGCTGCGACGACCTGTTCATGAGTTCCTTTTCCAGCGCGATTAAGCCGATAGTGGTTGTGTAACGACGCCGGGCCGTCGATAGAGAGACCGATGAGAAAATGCTGTTCAGCGAAAAAGCGCGCCCACTCGTCATTCACCAGGATGCCGTTCGTCTGCAACGCATGAGTGATTTTTCGCCCATCGCCGTACTTTTCACATAATGTGACAACCCGGCGGAAAAACGGTAGCCCCATCATGGTCGGTTCGCCGCCCTGCCAGGCAAAGTCAATGCGGTCGCCACTCTGCGCGGCAATATGCTGGCGTATAAATTGTTCCAGCGTCTCGTCCGACATCCGCCAGTTTTTATTGCGTTCCGGGTACAGCGCCTCTTTTTCAAGATAGAAGCAATATGTGCAATCAATATTGCAGATCGCGCCGCCGGGTTTGGCCATTACGTGACAACCTGCTACCGCCATGTCAGACATCTCCGTTAAAAAATAAGGTTCACCAGCGCCATGAGACAATGCGACGTTTATCGTCGCCAGGGAACATAACAGAATGGAAAACCTCGTTTTGTGCTATGAGAGCGCTGGGCGATCATGACAGGAAAAACGATCTGCGAGGCAATAAAATCCGCCGCGCTGCTTCCAGGGACGCTATCCGCCTGGTTGTCATTCATACGGAGAACCTTTTTATTATCAAGATCGCCAAATAGCCAGATCCTGAAAAAGACAGCGCGGAAAATAAGAAAAGGGAAATGAGAAAAAAGAGGAGATAGAGGCGCTGTTAATCAGGTCAGGCACGGGCGCTACCCGTCAAAGGGTAGCGCCGCATTGCTGCCGGATAAACGCAGCGGCCAGGATGGGTTATTTCGCCTGACGCAGATTGTGCGCCGCTTTGACCATGTTCGCTAACGCCGCGCGGGTTTCAGGCCAACCGCGAGTTTTCAGACCGCAGTCCGGATTCACCCACAGGCGTTGTGCCGGTATACGCTGTGCCGCCTTCTTCAGCAGGGCTTCAATCCACTCGACGCTCGGCACGTTCGGCGAGTGAATATCGTACACGCCCGGCCCGATTTCGTTCGGGTAGTCGAACGCTTCAAACGACTCCAGCAACTCCATATCCGAGCGGGAGGTCTCAATGGTGATCACATCCGCATCCAGCGCGGCGATCGAATCCATAATGTCGTTGAACTCGCAGTAACACATGTGGGTGTGGATCTGGGTTTCATCCTTCGCCACCGCCGCGTTGATGCGGAAGGCTTCCACACCCCATTCCAGATAGGCGTCCCAGTCGCTGCGACGCAGCGGTAGACCTTCGCGCAGCGCCGGTTCGTCGATCTGAATAATCCCAATCCCCGCCGCCTCCAGATCCGCGACTTCATCACGCAGCGCCAGCGCAATCTGTTTCGCAATCGTTTCGCGGGTCACGTCTTCGCGGGGGAATGACCAGCAAAGAATAGTCACCGGGCCGGTCAACATCCCTTTTACTGGCTTGTCGGTCAGCGACTGGGCATATTTCGCCCACTCCACGGTAATCGGTGCCGGACGGCTGATATCGCCAATCACTACCGGCGGTTTCACACAGCGGGAGCCATAGCTTTGCACCCAACCATTCTGGGTAAAGACGAAGCCGTCCAGATGCTCGCCGAAGTATTCCACCATGTCGTTTCGCTCGGCTTCGCCGTGTACCAGCACATCCAGCCCTAAACGCTCCTGCTCGATGATAGCCTGTTTGATATGTTCGGCGATGCCGGTGCGGTAGTTATTCGCGTCGAGGTTGCCCTTTTTGAAGTCCAGACGCAGGCCGCGAATTTCCGTGGTTTGCGGAAACGAACCGATAGTCGTCGTCGGCCAGGCGGGAAGTTTAAAGCGGGCGCGTTGCGCTTCAGCGCGCACCTCATACGGATTCTCACGCTGGCTGTCCTGCGCGGTGATCGCCGCCAGGCGTTTTTCTACCGCGGCATTATGTACGCGACGGGAGTGACGACGAGCCTGAATCGGTGCGCTCCATTCCTCAAGCGCCGCCGTTTCGCCGCTGTTCAGCGCATCGCGCAGCAACGCCAGTTCACCGCATTTTTGCAGCGCAAAGGCAAACCAGCTTTTAACTTCCGTATCCAGACGCGTTTCGACGCTGAGATCGATCGGGCTGTGCAGCAAAGAGCAGGAGGATGCTACCCACAGCGCGCGTTTGCCCACAATGGCATTAATCTGCGCGTATTTTTCGGTCAAATCGGCGCGCCAGACATTACGCCCGTTAATCAAGCCTGCGGAGAGCAGCCAGTCGACCGGCAGACGTTGATGCAGTTCCGCTACATCATCTTTGCCATGAATGAGGTCAACATGTAGCCCCTGTACCGGTAGCGCGATAATAGTGTCCAGGTTTGGCGTCACGCCTTCAAAATAGGTCGTCAGCAACAGCTTCACCTGGCCGGCGAGCGCGTCGTAAGCCGGTTTGAAGGCATCCAGCCACGCCTGCGGCAGTTCCAGCACCAGCGCTGGCTCATCAATTTGGACCCACTCAATACCACGTTTTGCCAGTTCAGCCAGCACGTGCTGATACACCGGCAAAATGTCTTTCAGCAACGTCAGGCGGTCAAACGGCTCGCCTTTCACTTTACCCAGCCACAGATACGTGACAGGCCCCAGCAGTACGGGTTTGATCTTATGCCCCAGCGCCAGCGCTTCGTCCACCTCCTCCAGCAACTGTGTCCAGGTGAGTCTGAACTGCTGGCCTTTGCTGAACTCCGGTACTATGTAGTGATAGTTAGTATTAAACCATTTGGTCATTTCCGCTGCCGCCGCCGGTTCGCCGGTTGGCGCGCGACCGCGGCCAATGCGGAACAGAGTGTCGATGTCCACGGAACCGTCGTTGTTCTGATGACGAGCCGGCACATTGCCTAACAGCAGGCTGGTGGTCAGAACATGGTCGTACCAGGCAAAGTCGCCTACCGGTAACAGGTCAATACCCGCTTGTTTCTGCTGCTCCCAGTGACGCGCGCGCAGTTCGCGCCCCACCGTCAGTAACGCTTCACGCGTTGTGTTCCCCGCCCAGTAGCTCTCTTGCGCTTTTTTCAACTCGCGACGCAGGCCAACGCGAGGAAAACCGAGGGTATGAGTCAATATTGTCATTTTACTTCCTCTCTTATTTTATTGAATCTGAAAGTAAAACTCTAAATAGTTCGGCTTGCAGGAAGGCGGCGACACAGCGCATCCCCAGGAGCTTACTGAAGTAAGTGACTGGGGTAAGCAAGGAAGCCAACGCATCTGCAAGTCGAAATATGACGAGTTTTAGACGTCTGGATGTTTACACATCCATAATGTAAAGGTACTGTATATTCCTCAAGCGCAATTTGTTCATGGCGAAGTGAAGGACTTTCATGATCGAAATTAAACATCTGAAAACACTCCAGGCATTGCGGAATAGTGGATCGCTGGCTGCCGCGGCGGCGGTGCTGCACCAGACCCAATCCGCTCTGTCTCATCAGTTCAGCGATCTGGAACAACGCCTTGGCTTCCGCCTGTTCGTGCGTAAAAGCCAGCCGCTGCGCTTTACGCCGCAGGGGGAAGTTCTGCTGCAACTGGCAAACCAGGTGCTGCCGCAAATCAGCCGTGCGCTGCAGGCGTGCAACAAACCGCAGCAAACTCGTCTGCGCATCGCTATTGAATGTCATAGCTGTATTCAGTGGCTGACCCCGGCGCTGGAAAACTTCCGTGCAAGCTGGCCGCAGGTAGAAATGGATTTCACATCCGGCGTCACTTTTGATCCGCAACCGGCCTTGCAACAAGGCGAGCTGGATTTGGTGATGACGTCGGATATTTTGCCGCGCAGCGGGCTGCATTATTCGCCGATGTTTGATTTTGAAGTCCGACTGGTGCTGGCGCCCGACCATCCGCTGGCTAGCAAAACGCAGATTACGCCGGAAGATTTAGCCAGCGAAACGCTGTTGATTTACCCGGTGCAGCGCAGCCGACTGGATGTCTGGCGACATTTCCTGCAACCGGCGGGTATCAGTCCGCTGCTGAAAAGCGTGGATAATACGCTACTGCTGATTCAGATGGTGGCGGCCAGAATGGGCATTGCCGCCCTGCCGCACTGGGTGGTGGAAAGCGTTGAGCGCCAGGGTCTGGTGGTGACCAAAACCCTGGGCGATGGTCTGTGGAGCCGCCTGTATGCCGCCGTGCGCGACGGCGACCAGCGTCAGGCGGTGACCGAGGCGTTTATTCGCTCGACGCGGGATCACGCCTGCGATCATCTGCCGTTTGTGCGGAGCGCGGAGCGACCCATTTTCGATGCACCCACAGCGAAGCCAGGATCACAGCCGCGCCTGTAATAAAGCTTGGCCAGTGGGGCTGCTGATGCCAGATGGCAAGATTAACCAGTAGTCCTGCGGGAACATGCATATTATTCATGATACCCAGCGTCCCGGCATCTACCTGGGTAGCGCCATAGTTCCACATAAAGTAGCCAATGCCGGACGCCACCACGCCGAGAAACACCAGAATGCTCCATTGCAGCGTGGTTTCCGGCAGCTTTTGCGCGTTCCCCAACAGCGACCACGCCACCGCCGCCACCAAAAACGCCCCCAGATAGAACCATGCAAAGGCGTTGTGCTGCGGCATGGGACGGGTCTCCATCAGACGTTTATACCCCACCATTCCGATAGCGAAACTGATATTAGAAAGCTGCACCAGGAGCAAACCGACCCAAAAATGGTCGGTCACGCGATCGTAGCGAATAATCCCGGCGCCAATCACCGCCAGCAACGCGCTAAATGCATAGCCCCAGCGCAAACGACGCTGACTCATCACATCGTAAATCAGCGTGATATAGAGCGGCGTCAGAACGGTAAACAGCAGCAGTTCGGATACGGTCAGATAGAGGTAAGCATGGAAGCTCAACATATACATGATGCCAAGCTGCATCGCCCCCACCAGCATATACAGGCTGATGGTTTTTAGGTTGTGCCCGCGAGTACGCAAAAACGGCAGAAAAACGAGCGCCGCCAGCCCAACGCGTATCAGCACCGCGAAATAGCTATCGACATGCCCGGCAAGATACTCGCCAAATAAACTAAAGGAGAAAGCCCACAGGATAGTGGTAATGATGAGTAGCGCCACAATGGATGTCTCTTAAAACAGGGAACACCCATTGTAGCGGAGAGTGAAGTTGACAACTGGTCAACTAACAAACAATCACATCAGCGTAAGAAAAGATCGCGCAGGTAATGCGGCACGGCGTTATCCGCGTTGATGCCGATCACCTCAAGTTCGGGATACAGGTCTTTCAGACGCTGGTGCGCATTGCCCATGATGCAGCCTTTGCCCGCCATCGTGAGCATTTCAGCGTCGTTCATTCCGTCGCCAAAGGCGATACACTCTTTCAGACTGTACCCCATCGCCTGAGCGACCGCTTCCAGCGCATGACCTTTCGACACTCCGCCCGCCATCACTTCCAGACAGGTTAGCGTAGAGAAGCTCACGTTTACCCGATCGCCCCAGCGCGCGTTAATCGCCTGCTCCAGCGGCAACAACTTTTCATGAGTGTCGCTGGTGAAAAACACTTTGCTGACGCCCTCCGGCTCCAGCAGCGCAGGCTCAAACAACGAGTAGTTAAATACCGCCTCTTTGAAAAAACGCATTTCATCGGGGCGATGACGATTCATAAACCATTCGTCGTCGCGATAAACGTTAGTCACGATGTCCGGGTTCGCATTCACCACCCCGAACAGGTCGCTGGCAATGTCGCTGTCCAGATTATGCGTAAAAACCAAATTCCCGTCGGTATCGTGCACTCGCGCGCCGTTGGAGGTGATCATGTAAGACTTGATTTCAAGATTATCGCGGATTTGCCCTACATCGACATGATGACGACCAGTGGCAAAGACAAAATGGATGCCGCGTGCGGTCAACAGCTTCAGAGTCTCTTTGGCATAAGGGGACAACGTATGGTCGGGGGAGAGCAGCGTGCCATCTAAATCAGACGCAACAACCTGATACATAATAAAATTTAACCTCTAAGCAAAGCGATTTCCGCTGGATAAATTAGGCTTGTTGAAAAATTCAACAATGGCGTTAAGCGCGACTGAGCGCATGGCGTCCTTTTCAAAAAGGATCTCATGGTACGCGCCTTTGATAACCAGCGGTTTTCCCCCTTCACAAGGGTATCCCGCCGCGGCGCGAATTTCACAAAAACGATCGTGGGTGCGGTTATCCACTACCCGCTCTTCTTCCGCCTGAATCAGTAGCGTAGGCGTCGTGTCATCGCTCGCCCCAGCCAAAACCTGCTCACCCGCCAGAATGCCTTCGCGTACCCAATGCCAGGTGGGGCCGCCAACGCGCAGCTGCGGCTCGTCGGCATAAAATCGTAAGTTGCGCTGATAACGCTGGCGGCTGTGGGTCAGCGCATTCATCCCAAACGGCAACGCCCGCCACTGACCGGTACCAATAGCGTAATCTTCACGGATACGCTGGTGCCCCTCGGCCCAGTCGAGAATATGGCGCACCATAAAGGAAGGCAAGCGTATCACAATACCAAACATCGGCGCGGTGAGCGCAATAGCGTCGCACCGCACACGATGGCGTTGCAGGAACAGGGTGGCTATCGCGCCCCCCATTGAGTGCGCCAGGATATAACGCTTACGCCACGGCCCCGGCTCAATTTCCTGCTGCCAGAACGCCGCTAAGTCCTCAACATAATCGTTAAAATGATCGACATGACCCCGATGCGGGTCCGATAACATCCGCCCGGAGCGCCCTTGACCACGGTGGTCGATGATGAAGATATCAAAACCGAGATGAAAAAGGTCATACGCCAGTTCAGCGTATTTTACATAACTCTCAATGCGGCCAGGACAAATGACGATCGTCCGATCGTTGGAATCATTTCGAAAACGGACAAAGCGCACCGGAATGTTACCCACGCCGATAAACTCCGCCTCTTCCCGCTGACGCCAGAAATCGGTCAGCGGCCCCATAGCAAAAGCGGCAAACGCATTTTCTCTTGTTTCCCAGTCATTTTGCTGCTGAAACATCGGGTTTTCGGCCTCGTTTACCAGGTAAAATCGTTTTTTGCGTCGTGCCTGACACAACACAGCGGCAGTAGCGTATTGTGGCACAAAAACAGACAACCAGGGAGTTTCGCATGACCTTTGAATGGTGGTTCGCCTATCTACTGACCTCAACTCTGCTGAGTCTTTCTCCGGGTTCAGGCGCCATCAATACCATGACGACGTCTATCAACCATGGATATCGTGGCGCAGTGGCTTCTATCGCCGGACTCCAGACCGGGCTGGGGATACATATCGTACTGGTGGGCGTCGGACTGGGTACGCTCTTTTCGCGCTCGCTCATCGCTTTTGAAATCCTGAAATGGGCTGGCGCGGCTTATCTTATCTGGCTGGGTATTCAGCAGTGGCGCGCCGCAGGCGCTATCGATCTGCATACTCTCGCCCAGACGCAATCACGGGGTCGGCTCTTCAAACGGGCGATATTTGTCAATCTAACCAATCCCAAAAGCATTGTCTTTCTTGCCGCCCTGTTTCCGCAATTCATCATGCCGCAGCAACCGCAACTGGCGCAGTACCTCATTCTCGGCGTCACCACGATTGTGGTGGATATGATTGTGATGACCGGTTACGCCACGCTGGCGCAGCGCATTGCCGCCTGGATTAAAGGACCAAAGCAGATGAAGGCGCTGAATAAAGCGTTTGGTTCGTTGTTTATGCTGGTAGGCGCGCTCCTGGCGTCGGCAAGACACGCGTGATAGTCGTGCCGGATGATGTTTATCCGGCACGGAGGTAAATTAGCGCGAAATAATCAGGTGAATACCAAAGCCCGCAAACAGAGCGCCGGCAAAGCCATCAATCCATTTCGCCAGACGCTGATAGCCGCGGCGCATTTTCGGCAGCGCGAACAGGCTGGCGACTACGGTAAACCAGGCCAGCGTTTCCAGGGTGATTAACGCGAAAATACCCCAGCGCGCCGCAGCGCCGACGTTATCGCCGACAAACAGTGAAAAAACGGAACCAAAATAGATAATCGCTTTAGGATTCGACAGATTGGTCAACAGCCCTTTGAGAAAACTGCGCCCGCTCTGCGCCAGTTCAATGTGCGGAGAAGACGCCGCCGCATCCTGTTTTTTCAGCGCGCCGCGCAGCATCTGATAGCCCATCCAGCACAGGTACAGGCCGCCGCCTACCATAATGATCGTATGCAGCCAGGCCATTTTTTCGATGATGAGATGCAGGCCAAGCAGCGCCACGCCCGCCCATACCATCACGCCGCAGGTAATGCCCAGTACGCCCATCATCGCTTCTTTACGCGAACGGCTGACAGCAGTTTGAGACACGAAGAAAAAGTCGGGGCCGGGGCTCATTAGCGCAACGATGTGCACCATTGCCACGGTGAAAAATAGCATCAACATAAAAATGGCTCGCGGGGAAATAGCTCAGTGAGTCACCATCCTGGCACTTTTTTGCCGGGCTGACTACTCTTCGTCATCACCATCGACATGCGCGCGGATGAGCGCCATAAATTCTTTCCCGAAGCGCTCCAGTTTGCGCATCCCAACCCCGTTAACGCTTAACATCTCGCTGGCGGAAACCGGCATCTGTTCCGCCATTTCTATCAACGTGGCGTCGTTAAAGACCACATACGGCGGGATATTCTCTTCATCAGCGATAGCTTTACGCAGCTTGCGCAACTTAGCGAACAATTTGCGATCGTAATTACCGCCGAACGATTTCTGCATCACGCGGGGTTTGAGGGCGACGATGCGCGGCACCGCAAGCTTTAGCGGAACGTCTCCACGGAGTACCGGACGCGCGGCATCCGTCAACTGTAATGCGGAGTGCTGCGCAATATTTTGCATTACCAGCCCCAGATGAATGAGCTGGCGAATCACGCTCACCCAGTGCTCATGGCTCTTTTCGCGTCCCATGCCATAAACCTTGAGTTTGTCATGACCGAAATCGCGGATGCGTTGGTTATTCGCGCCGCGGATCACCTCGACAACGTAGCCCATGCCAAAACGCTGGTTAACCCGACCAATGGTAGAAAGCGCAATCTGGGCATCGTTTAAGCCATCATATTGTTTGGGCGGATCGAGACAGATATCGCAGTTGCCGCACGGTTCTTGTCGGCCTTCGCCAAAGTAATTAAGCAATACCAGGCGGCGGCAGGTTTGCGCTTCAGCAAAAGCGCCCATCGCATTCAGTTTATGCCGTTCAATATCCTGAAGCTGTCCGGCTGGTTTCTCTTCCAGACAACGACGTAGCCAGGCCATGTCAGCCGGATCGTAAAATAGCATGGCTTCCGCAGGCAGTCCGTCGCGCCCGGCGCGGCCCGTTTCCTGATAGTAGGATTCAATATTACGCGGGATATCGAAATGCACGACGAAACGTACGTTAGGTTTGTTTATGCCCATTCCAAAAGCGACGGTCGCCACCACGATTTGCAGATCGTCGCGCTGAAATTTTTCCTGCACATCGGCGCGAATAGCGTTTTCCAGCCCCGCATGATAGGCCGCCGCGCTAATGCCGCGACTTTGCAAGCGCGCGGCGGTATCTTCCACTTTCGCCCGACTGTTGCAGTAGATGATACCCGATTTGCCGCGTTGCTCCTGAACATAGCGCATTAGCTGGTCGAGCGGCTTAAACTTCTCCATCAGCATGTAGCGGATATTCGGTCGGTCAAAGCTACTGATCTGGATTAACGGATCGTTAAGCCCAAGCAGACGAATAATATCCAGGCGCGTGGTGTCGTCGGCGGTGGCGGTCAATGCCATAAACGGCAAAGCGGGAAAACGCTGGCGAAGCTGACCGAGCGCCGCATATTCCGGACGGAAATCATGTCCCCATTGCGAGATACAGTGCGCTTCATCCACCGCCAGCAATACCGGATTCCAGTGCGCCAGATGATCAAGAAAGTTGTCCAGCATCAGGCGTTCCGGCGCAATATACAGCAGACGAATCTGTCCGGTACGGCACCCCGCCATCACCTCAAGCTGCTGCTCGCGGCTTTGAGTGGAGTTCAGGCACGCCGCCGCCACCCCGTTCGCCAGTAGCTGATCGACCTGGTCTTTCATCAACGAGATCAGGGGCGAAACGACGACGGTCAACCCGTCCAGCAACAACGCGGGGATTTGATAGCACAGAGATTTGCCGCCGCCGGTGGGCATGACGACCAGACAGTCGCGACCGGAGAGCGCAGTATCAATAATCGCTTCCTGGCCCGGGCGAAACTGTTGGTAGCCAAAGGTTTCCTGCAAAACCTGTTTGGCCCCTGATTCCAGATTCAACACTTCCGCCTGCGCCACATTAACCCCGTTCACCATAAATCAAAACAGGCGCTATTTTCAGCGCCTGCGAGAGAAACTGCAATGTTTAAAACACAATCCAATCAGAAGATATCGTTAAGCATCACGCCGACGCCGACACGTGTCTGATTAAAATTATAGTCGATCAGCGATTCGCCATAGCCGCTGTACACCTGGGTATAAAGCCGGACATGTTTGGTGACCGGATAGCTTAATCCAACTTCCGCGCCGCCGTAGCCTGTATTCCAGTTGTACTGGCCTTTGGCGCTTAATACCGCCTCGCCCAGGTGATAACCGATTTTAAGCTGGTAATAACCCATATATTTGGTGATGTCCGGATTATCGTCGGTACTGCCAATCACGTACCACGGTTTGACCTCTACCAGCCAGTTACCGTTTTCGGCCATCAGACGGGTATACAGACGGTTCCAGCTACGCGAGGTGGGGTCCGAACGTCCGTTAGAGTCATGGTTGTAGCCCATCTCTACGTCGCGCAGCGTCCAGCCGGCAAAGCGATAATCGGTAGCAAAACCAAGAAAAAGCTGCGGTTCGTAGTTGGTTTCGCGAAACGGCGAAGACTCTTTACTGTTGGAAAGCTGCCACCAGGATTTCTGCGTATAGGAAGCGCCCAGTACCGAGTTCGGCCCCAGTATTCCGCGCCACAGCGGAAACGCCAGGCTCAACTGAAATTTCACTTCATCTTTACGTGCGTTTTCAGACCAGTTGTAGGTACTTATGGCCTCTTTGTTCAGATCGCTGGTGTTCGTGTAGATCAAGTAGTTCGTGTCATAAGGGTAAAGCGTAAAAGGGTTATCATGCTCCTGTAGCATGTTAGCGATGATACTTCCCCGTACTGCAGGCGCATCATGAACCTCTTTTATCGTAGCTTCTTGTGCATATGCCGCTAATGGCAGTAGCGTGGCTGGCAACAACCCTCTCAAAATCGCCCGCATTCTTGACGTTCTCCTGACGAAGTATTTTCAGCTTGAATCATTCTCTGCCAACCATTTTTACATATTTACACACATAGCCGTTAGTTATCCCTTCTTAAAGTAGAAAACAACAATTAAGAAGCATAATATCAACATTTCATTAACCAATGGAGTGTCAGGAATCTATGTCCGCTGTACTTACCGCTGAACAAGCTCTGAAATTAGTGGGTGAAATGTTTGTCTACCACATGCCGTTTAATCGGGCGTTAGGGCTGGAGCTGGAACGCTATGAAAAAGCGTTCGCCCAACTGGCCTTCAACAACCAGCCGATGATGGTCGGCAACTGGGCGCAAAGCATTTTACACGGCGGCGTGATCGCCTCTGCGCTGGATGTCGCCGCCGGACTGGTATGCGTCGGCAGCACGCTAACTCGCCACGAAACCATCAGCGAAGATGAACTACGCCAGCGCCTGTCGCGGATGGGAACGATTGACCTGCGCGTTGACTACCTGCGTCCGGGCAGAGGCAACCGCTTTACGGCCACCAGTAGCCTGCTGCGCGCAGGGAATAAAGTGGCCGTCGCCCGCGTGGAATTACACAATGAAGATCAGCTGTACATCGCCAGCGCCACCGCTACTTATATGGTGGGATAAAAGCAGGTAAACTGTTGTTACAATTCAGATACGAGTTTTCCGGATGGACGCAAAACAAACACGGCAGGGCGTATTACTCGCTCTTGCCGCCTATTTTATTTGGGGGATCGCCCCCGCGTATTTCAAGCTGATCTATTACGTTCCCGCAGATGAGATCCTGACGCACCGCGTGATTTGGTCATTTTTCTTTATGGTGGCGCTGCTTAGCGTCAGCCGGCAGTGGCGACAGGTTAAGCGCTTACTGAAAACGCCAAAGAAGATTTTCCTGCTGGCCCTGTCCGCCGTACTGGTCGGCGGTAACTGGCTATTATTCATTTGGGCGGTAAATAATCACCATATGCTGGAGGCCAGCCTGGGTTATTTCATTAATCCACTGGTTAACATCTTGCTGGGGATGATTTTTCTTGGCGAACGCTTCCGTCGAATGCAGTGGCTGGCGGTGATTCTGGCGGTGTGCGGCGTGCTGGTGCAACTCTGGACGTTTGGTTCACTGCCGATTATCGCGCTGGGGCTGGCGTTTAGTTTTGCGTTTTACGGCCTGGTGCGTAAGAAGATCGCCGTTGAAGCGCAGACGGGTATGCTGGTCGAAACGCTATGGCTGTTGCCGGTCGCGGCAATTTATCTGTTTGGCATCGCCGATAGCCCTACCAGCCATATGGGACAAAACGCACTATCGTTGAACTTGCTGTTAATGGCGGCGGGTGTGGTCACTACGATTCCGCTGCTGTGCTTCACCGGAGCGGCTACGCGTCTGCGTCTTTCTACACTGGGCTTTTTCCAGTATATCGGCCCAACGCTGATGTTTTTACTGGCGGTGACGTTTTATGGCGAAGTGCCGGGCGCGGATAAGATGGTGACATTTGCGTTTATCTGGGTCGCGCTGGCGATTTTCGTGATGGATGCGATTTATACGCAGCGGCGTAAGCATTAAATAATAAAATGGCAGCTATTATCTGGCTGCCATTTTATGTTATTTCTTCTTAGTAAATAGCAATACAATAAATAATATAATATTTGTTACTGGAAACACGCCCAACACACCAATAAACTTATTCCAACCAACAAACGTTAAATAGCGGGCATGGATCTGGCAAAAGCCGAATCCCAACGCTATTCCAATCCCCCTCAAATTTAATGAAGTACAAATCGACAGTACACCGAGCAGGACAATAGCAATCACCCACCATCCAATCCAAGCTTTAATGAATTCGGCTTTAGAAAAAGGGTCTTTACCAAAATAAATTTGCCAGAAATTTTTCTTTTGCATTTTATGAAATCCATTCATTGAAATTGTTAATTACCAGATAATATATTTAATTATTATCGATTGCTGTACAGCGTAATTATCATGACATTAATTACCATTGCTGTCATTAGAAAATTCAGTGTAATATATTTACATGTGAGATCTGAAGTTGGTTATCAATATGGAAAAAATAATATGATTAGGATTATTAAAGATATTTTTCACCCTTCCCCAAGGGATACATTGAAGCGAGCAAAATTTGTTATTTATACATTATCATCGTGGATAATATTATTTACTATAATGCCTAAAAACCAATATCTTAATTTAATATTTATTATTGCCAATACCTATATCCATATTAATATTGGCGCGAAGAGAATCAGAGATTCAGGTTGCAGGGCACTTTATTTCATCGCATTGTCTATAGGTGTAAATGTCTTCTGTACAGTCAGTGTCGCACTCAATGGGGCTGATTGCGATAACATTGGTATACAACTCAATATTGCCTGGGTAATACTCACAACACTACTGCTATCTTTCATCGCTTCTTCAAAACAAGAACTTTCCTCATGATGAAGAACTTCCAACGGACTGGCGGTTAAATCGCCAGTCCGTATATTTTACAACCAGTTCTTACGCTTAAAGTACAGATACGGCGCAAGCCCCGCCAGAATCATAAAGATAATCGCGCCTGGATAACCAAAGCTCCACTTAAGTTCCGGCATAAACTCGAAGTTCATCCCATAGCTGGAAGCGACCAGCGTCGGCGGCAGGAACACCACGGAAACCACCGAGAAGATTTTGATAATGCGGTTCTGCTCGATGTTGATGAACCCCATCGCCGCCTGCATCAGGAAGTTCACCTTCTGGAACAGCGATTCATTGTGCGGTAGCAGAGATTCGATATCGCGCAGGATCTCACGCGCCTGCTCCAGCTGTCCGCCCGGTAAGCGCGCCTTGCGCACCAGGAAGTTCAGCGCGCGCTGGGTATCCATCAGACACAGGCGTACTTTCCAGCCGATATCTTCCAGCTCCGCCAGCGTGGAGAGCGCTTCGTCGTATTCATCGCCCTGATGCCCTTCCATAATGACGCGGCTCAGTTTTTCCAGATCGCTGTAAATGTTTTCGATCTCATCCGCTAGCTGTTCAATTTTGGTTTCGAACAGATCGAGCAGTAATTCATAAGCATTACCGTCGACCATCGCCTGGCTGCGGGCGCGCATACGATACAAACGGAAGGCGGGCAGTTCACGTTCACGCAGCGTAAACAGACGGCCATCGCGAATAGTGAATGCCACCGTAGAGTTACCGGCATGATCTTCCGCATCTTCGAAGAAGAAGAAGGAGTGGATATGCAGTCCGTCTTCGTCTTCAAAGAAGCGCGCGGATGCTTCGATATCTTCCAGTTCAGGACGCGTCGCCAGACTCTGGCCCAGCTCAGATTGTACGCGCAATCGCTCGTCGTCGTCCGGTTCGACCAAATCGACCCATACGGCATCAATCAGGCTTTGTGACTCCTCGACTTCCAGCCGGGTCAGTCGGTTTTTTTCCAGTTGAAATGCGCTCAGCATGACCGGGACTCCCAATGCGTAAAAATATCGGACAGTTCAGATGGGCACACAGAAACAAATTGGGTTTCAGACCATTAAACAGCCTGACTCAACGCGACGGGAAAAAATGAAAGGTCGCTGACAACCGCTAAGGCTATCAGCAAAAAGGGATAGCCTTAGGAGTTGATCCTGGATGACAGGATAATGAGCCAGTATCTACTGGGTGTGTCCAAGGCGAATGTCCTCTTAGCGTAATCGTGGGCGCATGTTACGCCAGCAAAAATTTGCCGTCAACACGCAACGAAACGCGAAAAAGCAATAATTTCCCCTTATGCAGAAAGGTTAGCAGAGTGAGAGTATTTATCTATGATTTCAGAATATTAACATCAATATATCGCCGGATGGCGGCTTCGCCTTATCCGGCCTACAAATCAAAATGTTAGCCAGCACGTAGGCCGGATAAGAGGTGCCATCCGGCAATATGAGAGCCGGTCAAACCGTTTCCAGCTTCGCATACGCGGCAACCAGCCATTTGATCCCTTGCCCCTGAAAAGCCACCTGCAACCGGCTATGCTCGCCGCTGCCCTCCAGGTTGACAATAGTTCCCTCGCCGAACTTCGCATGGCGCACGCGTTGGCCGAGTTTGTAGCCTGTGTCGTTTTCCGCCAGCGGCGTTCCCATTCGTTGATGGCTCACCGGACGACTGACGGTGGCGCGCAGACGGACCTCTTCCACGCACTCCTCCGGCAACTCGCCGATAAAACGCGACGGGCGATGGTAGACCTCTTTACCATACAGACGGCGAGTTTCGGCATAGGTTAGCGTCAGTTTCTGCATGGCACGGGTAACGCCGACGTAGGCCAGACGACGCTCCTCTTCCAAACGCCCGCCCTCATCCAGCGACATCTGGCTGGGGAACATCCCCTCTTCCATCCCGACGATAAACACCTGCGGGAACTCCAGCCCTTTGGCCGAGTGCAGCGTCATCAGCTGTACCGCATCCTGCCAGGTATCCGCCTGCCCCTCGCCCGCTTCCAGCGCCGCGTGAGAGAGGAAGGCCTGCAATGGCATTAAATCTTCATCTTCGTCGTTGTAGCTGAACTGCCGCGTCGCCGTCACCAGTTCCTCTAAGTTTTCGATGCGCGTCTGGCCTTTCTCGCCTTTTTCTTGCTCATACATGGTGCGCAGGCCGGAATCTTTGATCACCCGGTCAGTCTGCACATGCAGCGGCATGTCGGCAGTTTCCTGCGCCAGAGCGTCGATCAGTTCCATAAAGCGTTGCAGCGCGCTGGCCGCACGCCCGGCCAGGGCTTTTTCCTGTAACAATTCACGGCACGCCTGCCACAATGTTAGCTGGCGATCGCGCGAGGTCTGGCGCACCACGTCCAGCGTGCGGTCGCCGATACCGCGCGTTGGGGTATTCACCACGCGTTCAAAGGCGGCATCATCGTTGCGATTGGCAATCAAACGCAGATAAGAGAGCGCATCTTTGATCTCCTGGCGTTCGAAGAAGCGCATACCGCCGTAAATCCGGTACGGCATACTGGCCTGTAATAACGCTTCTTCCAGCACGCGCGACTGGGCGTTGCTGCGATAAAGGATGGCGCATTGCGCAAGCGCGCCGCCGTTGTCCTGCCAGGTTTTGATACGGTTAACCACAAAGCGCGCTTCATCCAGTTCGTTGAAAGCGCAGTACAGCGATATCGGTTCGCCATCAACGCCGTCAGTCCACAGCTTTTTACCCAAACGCCCATTGTTATTCTCAATCAGAGCGTTCGCCGCGCTAAGGATGTTGCTGGTCGAGCGGTAATTCTGCTCCAGACGAATGGTCTGCGCGCCGGGGAAATCATTGAGGAAGCGCTGGATGTTCTCTACCTGGGCCCCGCGCCAGCCGTAAATCGACTGGTCATCGTCGCCGACAATCATCACCTTACCGGTATCGCCCGCCAGCAGACGAACCCAGGCGTACTGAATGTTGTTGGTATCCTGGAATTCGTCCACCAGGATGTTAGTAAACCGCTCGCGATAGTGTTGCAGGATGTGCGGCTTGTTCAGCCATAGTTCATGAGCGCGCAGCAGTAGCTCGGCGAAATCCACCAGACCAGCGCGATCGCACGCTTCCTGATAGGCCTGATACACCTTCTGCCAGGTCTGTTCCACCGGATTGCCATAGCTTTGGATATGGTGCGGGCGTAGCCCTTCGTCTTTCTGGCTATTGATGTACCACATCGCCTGACGCGGCGGCCACTGCTTCTCATCAAGATTCATCGCCTTAATCAGGCGTTTAAGCAAACGCATCTGATCTTCGCTGTCGAGAATCTGGAAATCCTGCGGCAAATTAGCGTCCATATGATGCGCGCGCAGCAGGCGGTGCGCCAGACCGTGGAACGTCCCTACCCACATTCCGCCCTGGCTGGTCCCCATCAACTGGCCAATACGATGGCGCATTTCCGCCGCCGCTTTATTGGTAAAGGTCACCGCCATGATGGAGTATGGCGAATTGTTTTCTACGCTCAGTAACCAGGCGATACGGTGCACCAGCACGCGGGTTTTCCCGCTTCCCGCGCCCGCCAGCACCAGCATGTTGCTACGTGGCGCGGCCACCGCTTCGCGCTGTTTATCATTAAGGCTGTCGAGCAGGTAAGAAACGTCCATTGGCACCGCCGCGTAAAAACATGAAAACTAAAAACGCCCGGTGGCGCTTCGCTTACCGGGGCTACTTATCGTAGGGCGGATAAGCATAGCGCCATCCGCCAGAATAACTGGGAATTTATACAGAACTACTGGTGATTATATCAGCGAGGTGAGAGATGCCAACCGCGAAATTTCGATATGCGGCAGTAAACGGCTGTCCTGCGTCCGCATCAGGTCGGCATTTTCAGGTTTAATCCAGCAGGCCTGCATCCCACAGCGAATAGCGCCAGCCACATCGGTAGTCAGATCGTCGCCGACATGCAGGATCTCGCCGATCGGCACATGCAGCTTTTCCGCCGCCAGGAAATACATGTCGCTAAACGGCTTGGAACGTCCATCCGGGCCGGCGCGCAGTACAAACTTAAAGTAATCGCCGAGACCAAATAGTTCCGGCTGGGCGTTGCCGTTAGTGATCGCCACCAGCGGCCATTTTTTCGCAAGCTGCTGTAATGTCTCATGGGTAGCCTGCGGAACCTCAATCTGGCTGCGCCATTTGGCAAAATGCATCATCGCCGCATTCGCGCCGGCAATGGCCTCCTGCGCCGATAATCCCGCATCCCGCATGGCCTGCTCTATCGCACGATGGCGCCAGCGGGTAACGTCATGATAGATTTCCGGCTCCGCTTCACGCACCGCCTGCCGTATCCGCTGTAAATCGACGTTTTGAAACGAACGTAGCGACGGGTGATAATTTTGCATAAAAGCGAGCGCTTCCTGCTCAGTACGCAAAATCACCGGACGGTTATCATAAAGGGTATCATCCAGGTCAAAGGTGAGCGCGGCAATACGCCCCAAAGGCCGGTAAAAACGCATTATTTCCCCCGTTTAGCGCGCGGATGCGCCGCGTCGTACACTGAAGCAAGATGTTGAAAATCAAGATGAGTATAAATTTGGGTGGTGGAAAGGTTGGCATGACCCAGCAGCTCTTGCACGCCGCGCAGATCGCCGCTCGATTCCAGCATATGGGTCGCGAACGAATGGCGCAGCTTATGTGGATGCACGTGGCTGTTTAGCCCCTGCTTTATGCCCCATTCGGCGAACCGTTTTTGGACATTGCGCGCGGAGATACGCTTGCCGAGCTTCGACAGGAATAACGCCTCTTCATCGCTGGCGAACAGGCCGCGCAGATCCAGCCAGTGCTCAATCCACGTCACCGCGTTACGGCCAATCGGCAGGCGTCGCTCTTTGCTGCCTTTACCCATTACCCACACTTCGCCGGTATCAAGATCGAGGTGCTTTATATCCAGGCCAACCAGTTCGGATAAACGCAGCCCCGCGCCGTACATGACCTCCAGCATCGCCCGGTCACGTACGGCGAGCGGATCGTTAAGATCGATGTCCAGCAGGCGGTTAACGTCGTCGACATCAATATTTTTCGGCAGATGACGCGGCGCTTTCGGTGCGGAGACGCCCTTCGCCGGGTTAGCTTTCAATTCGCCCTGACTGACTAACCAGTCAAAAAAGCTTCGCAATGCCGAGAGACGTAGCGCCAGACTGGCAGGGCCAAGCCCTTTACGCCGACTGCGCACCGCAAAACTGCGCACAATCGCAGCGTCACATTGTTGCCAGCTTTTCAGCCCGGTTTCTCCGGCTAAAGCGATAATGGCATCAAGCTGACGCTGGTAGTTCTGCACGGTAATGGGGCTAAGCTGGCGCTCCACGCCTAAATAGCGCAGGAACCGCGAGACATCCTGAGAAAGCGCGACATCCGTCATACGCGTTTAATCCAGCGTTCCAGCAGTTCCGGCAGCATCAGCGCGATCTCCTGTAAAAGCTGCGTCCCCTGCCCCGGCTGATAGTGGTGCGGGTCACGGCTGCTGAAGAGAATCACCCCGAGGTCGCCATCGCTGCCCATCATCGACATAGCTACCGAGCCTACAGCCTTCGCCTCCGGCAAGACCACCAGCAGTTCCGGGCCGTTTAGCGGGCCAAGATAATGCTGCGACTGTCCCAGTCGTTGAATACGCAGCGGCTCGAAGGCCTGACGGTTTAAAGCCAGATGCGTATAGCGCGATGGCGCGCCAAGACGCCACCGATCCGGGAACAAACGCAGCGTCGCGCCGGCAAGCCCCAAATCGCGCGCCCAGCGGTGAAACCGCACCAGCATCTCATCCAGACTATCCGCGGCGACCAGACGGCTTTGCAGATGCAGCAAGCGATAAAACAGGCTTTCATTGGCATGAGCCTGTTCCATCAGCAGCGTCATATTTTCTTCAAGCACATTGATGTGATTACGCGCGCGGGCCATATGCCACTCAACGAGCGAAACCGTTCCCCGCACGGGATGTGGAACACGCATCGCTTCCACGGCATGGGCGTTACGGATAAAAAACTCAGGGTGATGGCGCAGGTAATCGACGACCGCTCGATCGTCCAGTTCCGTGAGCGTTTCCTGTAGTTCTTCCTCTGGTTGCTTCATAAATGGATAAATCCGTCGTAGATATGTGCCGCCGGACCAGTCATGTATAACGGATGACCCGGACCTTTCCAGGCGATATCCAGCCGACCGCCCGGTAATTCCACGCGTACTTCTTCAGCCAGCAGCCCCTGCTGAATCCCCACGGCAACGGCAGCGCACGCGCCGCTGCCGCACGCGCGGGTCTCCCCTGCGCCGCGTTCATAGACTCGCAGCCGGATATGCTCACGTCTTACAACCTGCATAAAACCAATGTTGGCGCGCTCCGGAAAACGCTCATGGCTTTCCAGAACCGGCCCCAGTGTTTCAACGGCCGCCGTGTCGACGTTATCAACCTGAATGACACAGTGCGGATTGCCCATTGAAACCACGCCGCACAGTATGGTCTGTTCCGCCGCTCGCATAATATACGTCTTTTCCGCTTTGTTGGCGCGAAAAGTCACCTGCGCGGGTTCAAAGTTTGGCTCCCCCATATTCACCCGCACCAGTTCATCTTCCGTGACGCTCAGTACCATCCGGCCATTCGCGGTACTGACCCGAATGTCGCGTTTATTGGTTAGCCCTTTCAGGCGAACAAATCGCGCGAAACAGCGCGCGCCATTGCCGCACTGCGAGACTTCACTGCCGTCGGCGTTGAAGATGCGGTAATGAAAGTCCAACTCAGGATCATAGGGCGGCTCAACCACCAGCAGCTGATCGAACCCTACGCCCAGGTGTCTGTCGGATAGCCGACGAATCAGTTCCGGCGAAAAAAAGACATTCTGCGTTACCGCGTCGACGACCATAAAATCGTTGCCAAGGCCATGCATTTTAGAGAATTGCATCATTCACTCCGTTCACGCGGGGACAGAAAACTATCCTCAGTAATTGACCTGGGACGGGCCATCTCCCGTTGCGCGATCGTTCTTATCGGGCATCGTGGACTGCGTTTGCGAATCGACTTTTTTCGTCGGCGGCGGCGCATTTTTATCGGCTGGCGGGAAATAAAGCGGCCCTTTCAAACCGCAGCCCGTCAGGCTGAACAGAGTCAGAAGTACAGCGAGTGTCTTAAACACGTTTTTCATTATGGATTGCCTGTAAGTTCATGCTTTCTATTTTCTATCATCGCAGGAGAAGGCGTAAAAGCAAGCGTTTAGGGGCTCTTTATAAAATCTGAAAAGCGGCGCGTTGCCATGATTATTGCGCATTTACATCAGGAAACATGCTTTGCTCATCACTTTAGGTTTACGTACCACGTCCGGATGACCTTATGCAATATCGTAATTTGTTTTGCCTTTTTTCGCTTTCACTTCTGCTACCTCCCGCCTGGGGATGCCGGCTGAGTGAATCTCCGCACAATGTTTATCAACGGCAAGGCAGCGGCGTGGTTTATCTCCAGCCAGAAGAGGAGAACAATCTTTCGTTGCCGGAGGTGAATTTCAAACGCCTGCGTCGGTTACCCAATTCATTGATTAACCCGGCAAATCAGGGCTGGAACTGGATAGCCCAGCCCCCTTCCTGAACCGGGAAATTAACGCCGGAAAAGAGCATGGCTATTTTATGCGTGATAGCCAGCAAGGTCAGGGTATTCATGTCTTTAGCATCAATGGGCCGCTAAAAGTCACCGAGCGTTTTGCGTATGACAACCGCTATGTTTATACGTGGATTGGCAGCCAGCTTTACCGAACAGCATCCCCCTGCCCGGATAAGTCGCATACTCTGAATAGGAACGTCATGTACACCAATAATAAAGATATCATCATCATAACGCAGGCGCAGGAATGCCAAAAATGACGCCGCTAAACCGTTTTGCGCGTTTGAATAAACATCTGAAAAACGCCCTTCGGGGCGTGGGGATCGGTTCATGCATTTACGTCATTGTTGAAAGCGTTATGCACGGCACGATAAACGGTGTTGAAGCTGCCGGAGTCCTGACGATAAGCGCGGTACTCGGTCTGCTTAGCGCTCTTTTGGATATCAAAGCAAAGCCGCGCGCCCCCTTAATCCTGTTGCATTTTCTCCTCTGCGGCGGCTGCGTCGCGCTGATGGTGGCAATGCTGTCGGCTCTGAACCATTTCCCGGTTAACGCGTCCGTCATACTTATCACCAGTGCGCTATTTATCGTCATTTACCTACCGCTGAGTTTTATCCTTTACCGCTCACAACGGTAATTCGTATCGGTTCCAGAAGCTGACGCTTCCCCTTATACTGGCGATATCACTCAATAGCGGGATAAAACAATGAACGACAGTGAATTTCATCGCCTGGCTGACGCCCTGTGGCTCACCATTGAAGAACGCCTCGATAACTGGGACGGCGACAGCGATATCGACTGCGAAATCAACGGCGGCGTGCTGACCCTCAGCTTTGAGAACGGCAGTAAGATCATTATTAACCGTCAGGAGCCGTTGCACCAGGTGTGGCTGGCGACCAAACAGGGCGGCTATCATTTCGATCTGAAAGGCGACGAGTGGGTTTGCGATCGCAGCGGCGAAACGTTCTGGGATCTGCTGGAGCAGGCGGCAACGCAGCAGGCGGGTGAAAAGGTGAGTTTTCGTTGATTTATTTGCCGGATGCGCTTTGCTTATCCGGCTTACTGTAGACCCGGTAAGGCGTAGCCGCCACCGGGCAAAAATCCTCAGGAAAAATACTGCTGCAATAGCGGCGCGTCATGATCCTGGTTTGCTGGCGGCACGGTGTTGATAGGCTGCGTACGGAATGGGATCACCTGCGCGCGGCCATCGGTTTTCACTATCTGGTAGAACTGCGGCAGGTTAAAGTTGATAAAACTGGAGCCATACGTGAAGCGATCGTGCGATGATGAATAGAAGCGACTGACGTCGCGCACCAGTTCTTCCTTGCTACCTTCGCAGTGGTGATACACTTCCGCCCGGTTACTTTCATCCAGAATATAAATATTAAAGCCTTTCTCATCGCCCGTTTCTTCAAAGAAGAACTGGATAATCCCTTCGCTGGCGAAGCCATCCACCACTGACGGCAATTTCACCTGGTTGGTTTCCACCTGTACCGACAGCCCGTGCAGCTTGTTATGCGAAATCGCGCCGTAGAATTCGATAGCGTTCTCCAGCTTCTGCACCGAGACATTCAAGCGTTCGAAGAATAGTCCCCACGTCTGCCCGGAAACCCGCAGCGCCTTGAAGCGACCGGTCTCCTGACGGGTGCTGGAAAGACGTAGCTCGATACATTCGGAGACCAGTTGCTGCACGCGGGTGCGAATCAGACCGCGAAGATGCTGACTGTAGCAGAACACCTCCACGCTATCCGGCGGCGCGGCATCCTGGTGCATTTTCCCCAGAATCGTTTTCAGCGCTTCGATCATCGCCTGCTCGCCGTTAAAGTGCAGAGTACGCACTTCGTTCCACGAGTTGCGATATAACAAGTCGATACTGCCTATCAGACAGTTTTGCTCTTCGCCAAAGCTGAAAACATCCAGCTTACGGAAGTCAAAATGGACCACTTTATTGCGAAACGCCGCCGTCGGGTCATATTCGAGGTTAACGATAATCGCCAGATGGCGAATTTCACAGGGGCTGTAGAGCGCTTTCGGCGTCGGAGCAGGCAAGCGCAGCGGGAAATGGTGCGAAACATCGGCGACCATCTCCTGCAACTTAGGCAGGTCGACAATACCGTTGCCCTTAATAAACAGATGCGTTCGCGACGTCAGCAGGCCGTTGAACCACGCCCACGCGACCAGCTTATTAAGATAACGGTTATATTCCAGCGGCTGATGGCTGATGATGGAATCCATGTTCGGCGCGCGGTTGTAGAGATACCAGCCTGAACGGTTGGCGCGTCCCGGCGGCACATGGATAAAGGTTAAATTCGGCTCGGACAGATCCGGCGATATCTGCGGGTTCACCAGCGTGACTTTACCCGGCAACGCTTCAAAAGCAGCGTACAGCTTACGCGTCAGTACGCCGATATCCTGCGGGCTGGCACTCACGCTGAGGTTGTTGCGCCGCGCAAAGCGAATCAGATTACGATAGCTTTGCATCATGGCGTCGAGCAATTCGTTGTGGGCTTCGCGCACCTGATCGATTTTCCAGTTTGCGCGATTATCGAGCATGGTCAGACGCGCGTCGTCCCATCCCCACTCGCTGACTAACTGGCTTAATACTTCCCGACGCCAGCCTACGCAGGCACGCTCGCGACTTAATTTCTCGCACACTTTCAGGTAAAAGCAGCGGCGGACTAAATCCAGCCGCGTCGGATCTTCAATCGCCGTCAGGTATTCAGTGACCCGTTCCAGCATCATGCAGTAGGGATCGAGTCCAAACGATACGATTTCACCGTCATGCAGACGTTGTTTAATATCTTTCGCCAGCAGACGTGGGTTAGGATATTCCCATGAATAGGCTTCCAGCAGCAGCGTTTTCAGCACCGCTTTGTACGGCGAGTCAATGCTCTTGTATAGCTGCCACAGGCTGGCGCCAAAGTACTCTTCGGCGGAGAGCGAGCTTAAGCCCCCCAGATCCAGCCATTCGTTTGGCGTTAATACGCCCTGCGCGTAGAGCGTCATGACATAGTCGTCGTAATGCTCTTCTTCGTCGCACGGCACCATACTCCACAGGATACGTTTCCCGGCCAGGCGCACAGCGGTACGATAAAACTCATCAAGCAACAGGATATGCTGCGTAGAACCACAGTCTTCCCCGCCCAGACTGCCGCTTTCGTTATGGCGGAAACGGTTCTCGTCGATCAGGAAGAAGCTCACCTCAACGCCAAGCGAGGCGGCCCAGCTTTCCAGCAGGCTACACTTACGTTGCAGCAACTGACGCTCTTCACCGTCGAGCCAGGACTGATGGCACACCCAGATATCCAGGTCGGACGAGCAGCTCTGCCCAACCGAGGAGGTGCTGCCCATGGTGTAAACGCCGGTAATCGGCAGCTCGCCCTTCGGCGGGTCCTGCGGCGTCATACCGCGGTACAGCTCAAGTTCGTTCAGATAGTGGCGTTGGGTTTCATCAGGCGTGTAGAAGCAAATACCGCTGGGAACGTTACCATCAAGGTAACCCGGCATCAGTGGATGGTGATAGTGCAATAATGTCGGCAGAAGACTGTAAACCTGCTGAAAAGCGGGTCCCATGGCAGCAAGCGCGCGATCCACACGCAGTTGATTTATGGCATCCAGTCTCTGTTTCAGAGTCTCAATATAGAGGTACAAGACGTATCGCCTGATGTTGCTACCCGTCATGGTGCAGGTCAGTACTTGACCGTCGCCATTCGGGATAAACCGTATGTCAAAAATAACCGTTACCCTTTCTCGCCTGCATATTTTTATCTAATACCGACGAAAAAATGGTCTAAAACGTGATCAATTTAACACCTTGCTCATTGACCGTAAAGAAAGATGCGCTACATACAAGTGTAGCACCGTTCGCTGCGTGTAAATTCTTAAATACGGGCTGGCGGTTTCTCGTCATTATTCACTGTCCTTGACGACACTGCGCCTTATCCTCTCACTCACGGTGACCGGAAAACTAACATACTCTCTATAAGGATGTTAGGATGGTCAATGATTGATAATGACGGTAACAAGCATGTTAGACAATGTTTTAAGAATTGCCACACGCCAAAGTCCCCTTGCGCTTTGGCAGGCACATTATGTCAAAGACGCATTGATGGCAACCCATCCGGGACTGACGGTAGAACTGGTGCCGATGGTCACACGCGGCGACGTGATTCTCGATACTCCCCTGGCGAAAGTGGGCGGTAAGGGACTGTTTGTTAAAGAGCTTGAAATCGCGCTGCTGGAAAAACGCGCTGATATCGCCGTGCACTCTATGAAAGACGTTCCGGTGGCCTTCCCGGACGGTCTCGGTCTGGTGACCATTTGCGAGCGCGAAGATCCGCGCGACGCGTTTGTCTCGAATAAATATCACAGTCTGGACGATCTGCCCGCGGGTAGTATCGTCGGGACGTCCAGTTTGCGTCGTCAGTGTCAACTGGCGGAACGCCGTCCGGACCTCATTATCCGTTCGTTGCGTGGCAACGTTGGCACACGTCTCGGCAAGCTGGACAACGGCGATTATGACGCCATTATCCTGGCCGTGGCCGGTCTGAAACGCTTAGGTCTGGAGTCGCGCATTCGCACAGCCTTGCCGCCCGACGTTTCACTTCCTGCCGTAGGCCAGGGCGCCGTCGGGATTGAGTGTCGTCTTGACGACGCGCGAACACAGGCGCTGCTCGCACCGTTGAATCACTCGCAAACCGCGCTGCGCGTAACGGCGGAACGCGCTATGAACACCCGCCTGGAAGGCGGTTGTCAGGTGCCGATTGGCAGCTATGCAGAAATCATCAACGGTGAAATTTGGCTACGCGCGCTGGTTGGCGCGCCGGACGGTTCGGTGATGGTGCGCGGCGAACGTCGTGGTTCTCCCGAGCAGGCGGAGCAAATGGGCATCTCGCTTGCAGAGGAACTGCTGGAAAACGGCGCACGCGCGATTCTGACGGAAGTTTATAACGGCGAGACGCCCGCATGAGTATTCTGATCACCCGCCCCTCTCCCGCAGGGGAAGCGTTAGTGAGCCGTCTGCGCGCACTGGGGCAGGTGGCCTGGAGTTTTCCACTGATTGAATTTGTCGCCGGCCGGGAGCTACCCACCCTGGCCGACCGCCTGGCGACACTGACGGAAAACGATCTGGTTTTTGCCCTTTCACAGCACGCCGTCGCCTTTGCTCACGCCCAGCTCCAGCGGGATGGCCGAAACTGGCCTGCGTCGCCGCGCTATTTCGCGATTGGCCGCACCACGGCGCTCGCCCTTCATACCGTTAGCGGGTTCGATATTCGTTATCCATTGGATCGGGAAATCAGCGAAGCCTTGCTACAATTACCTGAATTACAAAATATTGCGGGCAAACGCGCGCTGATTTTGCGTGGCAATGGCGGCCGCGAACTGCTGGGCGAAACCCTGACAGCTCGCGGAGCCGAAGTCAGTTTTTGTGAATGTTATCAACGATGTGCGAAACATTACGATGGCGCGGAAGAAGCGATGCGCTGGCATACTCGCGGCGTAACAACGCTTGTTGTTACCAGCGGCGAGATGTTGCAACGGCTCTGGTCGCTGACTCCCGAGTGGTATCGTGAGCACTGGTTACTACGCTGTCGGCTATTGGTCGTCAGTGAACGTCTGGCGCACCTCGCCCGGGAGCTGGGCTGGCAAGATATTAAGGTCGCTGATAACGCCGACAACGATGCGCTGTTGCGCGCATTACAATAACTCTCATAATGGGATGCCATAATGACGGAACAAGAAAAATCCTCCGCCGTGGTTGATGATACCAGGGAGAGCGTGGAAACCACGCCACAGCCAGTTAATACCGAGAAAAAAAGTAAGAACGGCGCCGCGCTGGTATTAAGCGCGGTGGCGATTGCGATTGCCCTGGCGGCAGGTATTGGGCTTTATGGCTGGGGGAAACAGCAAGCAACCGCGCAAACGGAAACCAGCGATGCGCTGGCGACGCAACTGACCGCCTTGCAAAAGGCGCAGGAGAGCCAAAAAGCGGAGCTGGAAGGGATTATCAAAAAACAAGCGGCGCAGTTAGATGACGCGAATCGCCAACAGGCGGCGCTGGCGAAACAGCTTGATGAAGTACAACAAAAAGTCGCCACCATTTCCGGCAGCGATGCTAAAACCTGGCTGCTGGCGCAGGCTGATTTCCTGGTGAAACTCGCCGGACGTAAGCTGTGGAGCGATCAGGACGTCACTACCGCCGCTGCGCTGCTCAAAAGCGCTGACGCCAGTCTGGCGGACATGAATGACCCCAGCCTGATTACCGCACGACGCGCGATTACTGACGATATCGCCAGCCTGTCATCCGTTGCGCAGATCGACTACGACGGCATTATTCTCAAGCTCAATCAGCTCTCTAACCAAATCGATAACCTGCGTCTGGCGGATAACGATACCGATGGTTCGCCGATGGATTCAGACAGCAGCGAGCTGTCCAGCTCGCTAAGCGAATGGCGCGTTAACCTGCAAAAAAGCTGGCAGAACTTTATGGACAGCTTTATTACCATTCGCCGCCGCGATGATACCGCCGTACCGCTGTTGGCGCCCAACCAGGACGTCTATTTACGCGAAAATATTCGCTCCCGCCTGTTAGTCGCCGCGCAGGCCGTGCCACGCCATCAGGAAGAAACATACCGTCAGGCGCTGGATAACGTTTCGACCTGGGTTCGCGCTTATTACGATACTGACGACGCCGCGACAAAAGCCTTCCTGGAGGAGGTCGATAAATTAAGCCAGCAAAATATCACGATGGATCTGCCGGAAACTCTGGGAAGCCAGGCGATTCTTGAAAAACTGATGCAAACCCGCGTGCGTAATCTGCTGGCGCAACCGACAGTCTCTACGGCAGCGCCTGCCACGCAGACAGACGCTCCGGCAGCCGCGCCGCAAGGAGAATAATGATGCTAAAAGTATTATTGCTCTTTGTGTTGTTGCTTGCGGGTATCGTGGTCGGCCCGATGATAGCCGGTCACCAGGGCTATGTGTTAATCCAGACCGATAACTACAACATTGAAACCAGCGTCACCGGCCTGGCGATCATTCTCATCGTCGCTATGGTGGTGCTATTCGCCATTGAGTGGTTACTACGCCGTCTGTTTCGTACCGGCGCGCACACCCGCGGTTGGTTTGCCGGTCGTAAACGCCGTCGCGCCCGCAAGCAGACCGAACAGGCGCTGCTGAAGCTGGCGGAGGGCGACTATCAGCAGGTTGAAAAGCTGATGTCAAAAAATGCCGACCATGCTGAACAACCGGTGGTAAATTATCTGCTGGCGGCAGAAGCGGCGCAGCAGCGCGGCGATGAAGCACGCGCTAATCAGCACCTTGAACGTGCGGCAGAGCTGGCGGGGAACGACACCATCCCGGTCGAGATCACGCGCGTGCGCTTACAGCTGGCGCGCAATGAAAATCACGCAGCGCGTCACGGCGTGGACAAACTGCTGGAGGTCACGCCGCGTCACCCGGAAGTTCTGCGTCTGGCGGAGCAGGCCTATATTCGCACCAGCGCATGGAGTTCTTTACTGGATATCATCCCATCCATGGCGAAAGCGCACGTCGGCGATGAAGCGCATCGCGCCATGCTCGAACAACAGGCGTGGATAGGACTCATGGATCAGGCGCGCGCCGAGCAGGGCAGCGAAGGATTACGCACCTGGTGGAAAAACCAAAGCCGTAAAACCCGCCATCAGGTGGCGCTGCAGGTCGCGATGGCCGAGCATCTGATCGAATGTGACGATCATGATATGGCGCAGCAGATTATCATCGACGGTCTGAAACGCCAGTATGACGATCGGCTGGTGCTGCCCATTCCTCGCCTCAGAACCAATAATCCGGAACAACTGGAGAAAGTGCTGCGTCAGCAAATCAAGACGGTAGGCGATCGCCCGCTGTTATGGAGCACGCTCGGCCAGTCGCTAATGAAACACGGTGAATGGCAGGAGGCAACCCTGGCTTTCCGCGCCGCGCTAAAACAACGCCCGGACGCGTATGATTATGCCTGGCTTGCCGATGCGCTTGATCGACTGCATCAACCGGAAGAGGCCGCCGCCATGCGGCGCGATGGCTTGATGCTGACATTACAGAACAATCCCCCGCAGTAATTCCCTCTTGCCCGGTGGCGCTTCGCTTACCGGGCCTACCGCCTACACAAAATCATTCGGGATGCATAAAAAAACGCCTGCCCGGTTAAGGGGCTGGCGTCAAAACAGGTCTGTATGACAACATAAAGGGGTGCTTCACTCAACGTTGTGTCCAGGGTGTTTGATGAGGCGTAAGCGACATCTGTCAGTGGACGATAAGCACCGTAAACGGCTCTGCATCATTCCTGAGTTTATGAGGCCAGAAGGCGAACATAAGAGATGGAATGAGCATCTACCCGTACATTATTGCACATAACGTGCCATCTTTGCACCGCTAAAAAACAGGCGCAGGCATTAAAAAAACGTAGACAATTCACGCGATTGTCATCCCCCCACCGCTGGCGAGGTTTTAGCGTGTCGCCCGGCGGAGACAGAACAGGATGCTTTTTACAAAGTGATTATAAATCAATAGATTATTCGTCACCGAATAGCGACAAATGAAGACTGGGATATCGCCAATAAACCATAATGGCAACACGTGCGGGATAAGGGGTTGAAAATGAACAGAAAACAAAAAACCCCGCCGAAGCGGGGTTCAAAATTGGTCGGCGAGAGAGGATTCGAACCTCCGACCCACTGGTCCCAAACCAGTTGCGCTACCAAGCTGCGCTACTCGCCGATATACTGCTTTTTTGAATTTTTAGTTCAATTCATTGAGTCGTGGTGCGAGGGGGGGGACTTGAACCCCCACGTCCGTAAGGACACTAACACCTGAAGCTAGCGCGTCTACCAATTCCGCCACCTTCGCGTTTCACAACTCTATATTAATGGGGTGGCTAATGGGATTCGAACCCACGACAACTGGAATCACAATCCAGGGCTCTACCAACTGAGCTATAGCCACCACTGAAACTTTTTACGCGGTATTAAACCACCGCAGCTCAAGCACCTAAATAAATGGTACGCCCGACAGGATTCGAACCTGAGACCTCTGCCTCCGGAGGGCAGCGCTCTATCCAGCTGAGCTACGGGCGCTTAGCGCCGTTGCGGGGGTGGATAATACGGACTTCACACCCCGCTGTCCAGTGCCTTTTTAAATAAAATGCGCGTTTGGTTATGCTTTGCGCATTTTGGCGCTTATTCCCCCACCTTGTGGGCGGTTCCGTGACGATTCAGACCGAAAACTTTGTAGACCAGCGTGACGGCCAGCAGGAAGATGACGCCGACAAACAGCGACATGCGCGTATCTTCATTAAAGTACATGCCGATTAAAACGCAAACCAGAAACGCCATCGTCAAATAGTTCGCCCACGGAAACATAATGGAACGAAAAGGATGATCCGCAATCGCTTCTTTATGCGCCCGACGAAAGCGCAGTTGGCTAATCAGAATGACAAACCACGGCACCATCCCCGGCAGTACGCTGGCGCTATAAACGTAAACAAAGACGCGCTGCGGATTGGGGATGATGTAGTTCAGGCAAGAACCTACCAGCAAAATCAAAATAGAGAGCGCCACGCCCGCGACCGGCACGCCGTGGCGAGAGACTTTCGCGACTGCCGCCGGCAGTTGACGGTTTTTCGCCAGCGCGTAAAGCATACGCCCACAGCTATACATTCCGCTGTTACAGCCGGAGAGCGCCGCCGTCAGCACGACAAAGTTGATAATGCCTGCCGCGGCGGTGATGCCGATTTTCGCGAAGGTGAGCACAAAGGGACTGCCGTTGCTGCCAATCACATTCCACGGGAAAATGGTGACGATCACGAAAATCGCGCCAACATAAAAAATCAGGATACGCCACAGCACCTTACCCACCGCGCTACGCAACGTCACCTGTGGATTCTTCGCTTCACCGGCGGTAATACCGATCAACTCAACCCCTTGATAAGAGGCCACCACGATACATAATGCGGTCAGAAAGCCTTTCCAGCCGCCGGCAAAAAAGCCGCCATGCTCGGTCAGATTACCAAAGCCAATCGCCTGGCCGCCGTTACCAAAGCCGAAGAAAATCACCCCCAGACCGATGATGATCATCACAATAATCGTGGTGACTTTGATCATCGCAAACCAGAACTCGATTTCACCATACAGGCGCACCGCAGCCAAATTCGCCAACGCAACAAGTCCGACGGCAATCAGCGCCGGTATCCACTGCGCCATCTCCGGAAACCAGAACTGGACGTAGACCCCAATGGCGGTAATTTCCGAGATCCCGACCGCCATCCACATAAACCAGTATGACCAGGCGGTAAGATAGCCAAAAAAAGGACTCATATACCGGTGGGCGTACACGGCAAAGGAGCCGGTAACAGGTTCCAGAAAGAGCATCTCCCCCATCGAACGCATGATGAAAAAGACGAACAATCCGGCGATGATATACGCCAGCAGCACTGACGGGCCCGCCCATTTCAGCGTACTGGCGGCGCCCATAAAGAGTCCGACGCCGATGGTGCCCCCGAGGGCAATCAATTCAATATGACGAGCTTCCAGCCCACGCTGTAGCTCCGGTTTTTTCTCTGCCATAAATCCTCATGTCGTGTTTGCAACGGTTCCGGTAGTACCGGTTATTGTTATGGGTACATCGATTGTTGCGAATATTTTCTTAAATTTGGACAAATGGCAAATGGAGCATTAAAAAAATGCACTTATTGTGTAAGAAATCATCGATTATGTTGTAAATGAGCAGCACCATAAGCACAATCCGCTGCTCAAGTCATCAGAAGGGAGAATTAGAGATCGCCAGTATAGTGCCAGCGAAGATAGCGCAGCAGGCGCATCTGGCGGGTAATACGCCTCGGTTGAGAAAGCAGACGATACAACCACTCCAGCCCCAGGTTCTGCCATATTTTTGGGGCGCGTTTGACGTGACCGGTAAACACATCATAGGTACCGCCCACCCCCATATATAGCGCATGGGGATGCACTTCCCGACAATCGCGCATGAGTAATTCCTGTTTTGGCGATCCCATCGCGACGGTGACAATTTTCGCGCCGCTGGCATGGATACGCGCAAATAGCGCCTGACGCTGCTCCGGCGTAAAGTAACCGTCCTGGCTACCCACAATATTGACGTTCCACTGCGTCCGCAGTTTTGCTTCCGTCTGCGCCAGCACCTCAGGCTTGCCGCCGACAAGAAATACCGGTGTGCCTTCTTTCCCCGCGCGCGCCATTAACGCTTCCCAAAGGTCGGCGCCAGCCACGCGAGAAACCTGCGCCTGCGGAAATTTTTTACGTATTGAACGCACCACGCTGATGCCATCGGCATATTTAAATTCCGCCGCCGCTATCAACGCGCGGACTTCCGGATTATCTTCCGCCGTCAGCAGCTTTTCGGCGTTGATCGCCACCAACGTGCCTTGCTTCAGTTGACCATCGGCAAACAGATAATTCAGCGCGTGTGACATGTCGCGCCAGCCAATCAGAGGTAATCCACGCAGCGAGTAAAGGGGCGCAGCGGCATTATTGGTCATAGTTTTCCTTCCACCTGTGCCTGAGGGAGCGAAGTTGTACGTTTATGAATCAGCCCGGCGCTATCAAATAACCAGAACAGAAGCTTAGCGACCAGCAGGCTGGCGCCAAAAACCACCAGGAAGAAAACCACGCGCGAAACAAACGAATCCAGCCCTTCTCGCGCCAGCACAATCATATTAAAGATGGCGCCAAAGCAGAAACTGTGCAGAATCGCCGCCTTATAGCGATTGGGCTCCCGGTTACCCAGTTCATACAGCCAGTCGAACCATTTGATAATCAGCCCGACGACGATCGCGCCGAGCGGAATAAACAGCGCCCCGCCCATGACCACCAGCGATCCGATAAGCGTTGGCGATATCGCCAGGCCAGAATGGTTGTTCAGGACTTCCCAGGTGAAGTAATTCGCAGAGTTCAGCACAATACTGGGTCGTCCCGGCCATAACCAGGTGGGAATAAAGACGTAGAAATCACGCACGATAGGGGCCAGCCCCTGAAAATCGATATTGTGGTAATTTTGCAACAGCAGCGCCAGATTCTCCCACGGCGAAAAGGTATCGCGCGTCAGATAAAGAAACGTATAGAACGCCTCATCGCCGCTCACATTTAATCCGTAGCGTTTGAGCGCCAGCCAGAACATACCGACAATCCCCAGCACGCCCGCCGCCGCCAGCATCCACAGGCTGATCCAGCCCCGAATAATGCCGATAAACAGGAAGATAGCAAACGCAATAATGATGTTAGCGCGCGTGCCGCCGACAATCATGTAGGTCAACAGACCAAACGCGACGGTGCTCACCAGAAAGAACAGCCACGCTTTGCTGTCCTGGCGCAGGAAATAGACCACCAGCATCGCCGGAATGAAGAAATAGAAGAACCGTTTTAACGCCACGCCGGAGACTTCGCTGGAAAATATCTGGCTGTAGGAGTGCAGCCGGAACAGCAAAAAGCCGTTATGCATAAAGAAAATCGCCACGCTCACCAGCGCGATGCCCATCAGGATCACCCAGGTAAGGTGGGTTTCCACCCGGTTCATGGTAAATAGCGGCTTGCGTGGTACATCCACAACGCGTTTGCGTAAACGCGTTTTATAGGTCACGTAATACACGCCGTAGAAACAGGCGGCGGATAATAGAGCCTGCAATAAGATTTCCGGCGGCGCGACGCCAACGTCGAAACGAAATACCAGCACGCTGGTTAGCGGAAAACCAAAAAAGAAGGTCAACAAAAACAGCAACGAAAAGAAAACGTTGAAGTTAAAACGCACGCGGCGGAATTCAAACCAGGTCAGCGTGGCGATAAACAGCGTAGAGAGCAGCCAGACCACCAGCAGCCCGCTGAATTGCATTAAACTCATTCGGCTTCTCCTGCGGCGATTCTCAACGCATTATGCCACGGCTGCAGGTAGTTGGGGCTAAAGAAGGTGATGCCGCTTTTATCTACCGATGCGAGCTGACGCTGCGCCTCGCGCACGACCTGCTCATTAAGATCGTCCGTGGTAAACAGGACGGGCAGATGCTGTTCCGCCATATCCTGCCAGAAAGGATTGTCGCGGTTCAGTACGCACGGGATATCGGCCTGAATTAGCAGACACAACGTCCCGATCCCCTGTTGGCGGGCAAAAATAAAATAACCGAGGTCGCACTGGCGCAAAAGCGCAAGATAGGCATCAAATTCCATTTTTTCGCTAAGAATTTGTAGATTTTCGGCGCTAAATAGCGCCAGGCCGGCCTGGCGAACCTCATCAATATAGGCCTGGTTATTGGCCGGATAGCCCATCGGCACCACCACGTTTACCGTATCGCCAAACTGCTGATACACCGCCCGTAACGCCGCAATATGTTGGTTACTGCGATCGCCGGAGTTCCCTACTAAAATGGTCAATTTCCCCGCACGTTGGCACTCTTTTGCCATAGCATTCAGGGAAGGATCCATGCGCGTCGGGAAATAGAGCAACTCGCCGCGTACGTTCGGATGCTGGCGCGCAAAATAGCTGAGATCGCCGCGCGTCGCGAATACGCACCCTACTCGCCCCTGCGCGATACGACGAAGCGGGTAGAAAAGGCGGAATTTCAGCCCGTTGGACACTTCGTAGAGATCCGCGCCCCAGATATGCCAGTAAAACTGAGCTGGCTTAATACCGCCGCTTAACAGCGCCAGCCACAGGCTGGTGTTGAACTGACCGTGAAAGAAGAATCTCTGTCGACGATTTGCTTTCGCTTTGGCGATGACCGCCTGCGCCAGCGCTTTCTTACTGCCATAAAAACGAAGCGAGAGCGCCGGGCAGCTTTCCGTGAAGCCGTTATCTTCACCGGCAACCATAAATTCGCGCGCGTGCTCGCTTGTGGCGGCCAGCGTATCATTGAAAAACCGCAGCACGGTGTGGTTATGGTGAGGGATATCCGATCCCAGGACGTGAATCAGTACAGTCATGCTCGCCTACGCCAGAGTAAAAATACGCCGCAACAAAGTGAAAAATAGACAATATAGGTGACCATATAAGCCTGTGCCGCACCCAGCGCGCCGTGAGCGGGAATCAGCCAGTGAGCGAACGCCGTTAACAGAATGAACTGGCTAATTTCGGCCAGAATGTAAAATCGCAACGACGCTTTGGCAATCACCAGATAACCGAAAACATAGGCGCCAACTTTCAGCACGTCGCCCACTAACTGCCAGGCGAACAGATCGCGCATCGCGGTGAATTTGGCGGAAAAAAGCAGCCAGATAGCAAAATCGCGCAGTAGCCAGACGGTAAAACTCGCCGCCGCAACCGCTGGTAAAACAAATTTCAGCGCTTTTACCACTTCACGCGTAATGTCCTGTTTTTCCGTCAGGCGTGAGAGCGTGGGTAACAGGTAAACGCTGAAGGAGGCGGTGATAAATTGCAGATAGGCGTCAGAAATACTGCTTACGCCCTGCCAGATCCCGACATCGCTCCAGCTATAGTGCGCGGCCAGTTGGTTTCGCATCATCACATAGGCGACCGGCATCGTAACGGAGGTAATCAGCGCCATCAGGGTAAATTTACTGAGCTGCCCTGCCAGACCATTGTCCCAGGAGGGCTTGAGATAGCGTAGCGGGACGGTGCCGCGCTTAATCAGTATCATACCGGCTGGTACTACTACCAGCGCCGGCACCAGCGCCAGACCAAGCAGAGCACCTTCATAGCCGCCGACACGGTAGCAGAGATACCAAGCGGCGACGCCCAAAAAGCTGCCGACAATTAACGATAAGGCATTACCCGACGCGTCACGAAAGCCCTTCATTAGCGCCAGCAGCAGGTTCGCCCAGGCGATCCCCATTTGTACCAGCGCAACCAGACGCACCAGCCCTTGATAGTCCGTGTGACCGAACAATCCCTGGCTAATCGGCGCCGCCGCCAGCAAGAAGACCAGCGCCAGCAGCGTAGAGAACCCCAATACCATCGCGGAGGAGGTTCCCACCACGGTACGTAACTGCGCCGGGTTATCATGATGTTGTGCGACAAGTTTGGTAACGCCGTTAAATATCCCGGCGCCAGCCAATACGCCCAGCACGGTAATCATCTGGCGGAAGTTACCCGCTTGTCCGACGCCCGACGGACCAAAAGAGACGGCCAGTAGTTTCACCACCAGCAGTCCGGCGCCAATTTTTACCAGCGTACTGACCGCCGTCCACAGGGAGGCTTTAGCAAGCGACATATCAGGAGAAATAATTTAGCAAGGTAGTAATCACCGTTCGTTGATCGACGGGCGCAAGGTTATAAAACAGCGGCAGACGCAACAAACGTTCGCTCTCTTTTGTGGTGTAGACATCGTCCCCGATAAACTCGCCGAATTTATCGCCCGCCGGACAATCATGCAGCGGAATGTAATGGAATACCGCCATGATTTCCGCCTCTTTCAGGAAATTAATCAGCGCGCTGCGATCGGCGATATCCCGCAGTTTGATGTAAAACATGTGGGCATTATGCCCGCAGTTTTCCGGAATAGAAGGCAGCTCGATACGCCCGGCGCGCGCCAGCGGCGTTAACGCATCGTAGTAAGTCTGCCACAGCGACAGACGCTGTTGATTGATACGATCGGCGGCCTCCAGTTGCGCCCACAGATAGGCAGCCTGCAGATCGGACATCAAATAACTGGAGCCGATATCCCGCCAGGTGTATTTGTCCACCTGACCACGGAAGAACTGGCTACGGTTGGTGCCTTTTTCGCGGATGATCTCCGCGCGTTCAATTAGCGTACGATCGTTGATCAGCGTCGCGCCGCCTTCGCCGCCAGCGGTGTAATTTTTGGTTTCATGGAAGCTAAAACAGCCGATGTGACCGATCGTCCCTAATGCGCGCCCTTTGTACGTGGACATCACACCCTGGGCGGCATCCTCGACAACGAACAGATTATACTTATCCGCCAGCGCCATGATGACGTCCATTTCACAAGCGACGCCAGCGTAGTGTACCGGCACGATAGCGCGGGTTTTATCAGTAATCGCCGCCTCAATCAGCGTTTCGTCAATATTCATCGTATCCGGACGAATATCGACAAACACAATTTTCGCGCCGCGCAGGACAAAAGCGTTAGCAGTGGAGACAAACGTAAAGCTCGGCATGATCACTTCATCGCCGGGCTGAATATCCAACAACAGAGCCGCCATCTCCAGCGATGCGGTACAGGAAGGCGTTAGCAACACCTTCGCGCTGCCGAAATGTTGCTCCAGCCACTGCTGGCAACGACGCGTAAAGCCGCCGTCGCCACACAGTTTGCCGCTGCTCATTGCAGACTGCATGTATTCGAGTTCGGTTCCCACCACCGGCGGCGCATTAAAAGGAATCATGTTGTCACCTGTATAACCAGTACGCAGTGCTTTCGATGTTGGCACCGCTTTGTATGTAACGTTTAAGCGCGGCGGTGTTGCCCAACTGGGTCGCCACCCGCAATGTTGCTTTGCCGCGACTCTGCGCCCAACAGATCGCCGCCTGCATAAGTTCCGCTCCCGCGCCGCGTCCGGCCAACAGGCCAATGCGCGCGTCGGTATCATTCAATTCCCGCAGCGAGACGTAACCGCGGATAGCGCCTGTCTCCGTGCGAAGCACCAGGCATTGGTGATCAAACGTGCCGCGTACCGCATTCTCAATCCACTGGGCGTAAAAACGGGCGCTGGCGTCGGGCGCATACCACGGCGCGCGAAAACGACTCTGCGTAAACGCCTCTCCGGCCAACTGACGCAAAGCAGGAATGTCCGTAAGGTGTGCAATTTCCGCGCCATGCTGGTCGCGATGCCCTTTTACCGGCAACGCAAAATCCACCTCGCCTTCAACCAAAGAGAATCCCAGCGATTGCAACGCCGACAGCCAGGCGATGTTTTCAGCCGGCACTTTTACCTGCACACGTTGCCACGCCTGCAGCGCTTCTGGCGTTAATTCGGGCGCTGAGGCATCGATACGCACAATGCCGCTATTCACGCCAAAAAACGTATTTTCCCAGAGTAACGGTTCAATACTGGCGCGGACGGGCACGGAGCAACTCCAGTAAATATTGGCCATAGCCGGTTTTTTCAAGCTGACTGGCGGCGCGTTTCAAACCATCATCATCCAGCCAGCCGTTGCGCCAGGCAATCTCCTCCAGACAGGCAATTTTGAAGCCCTGGCGCTTTGATACGCCGCGCGTAATGGGATGCAACCGGGTACCGGAACCTCCCGCCAGAATGATGCCTTTCATTCGTTTCTCCTCCAGGAGTAAGAACCTGCCGTTTAGCGTTTCAGTCCTAAGCGTTCGCCCTGATAACTGCCATCCTGCACGGGTTTCCACCAGGCCTCATTGGCGAGATACCACTGAACGGTTTTTCGCATCCCGCTTTCGAAGGTTTCCTGCGGCGTCCAGCCCAGCTCGCGGGCGATTTTCGACGCGTCGATGGCATAACGTAAGTCATGGCCGGGTCGATCGTCGACGAAGGTAATCAGATCGTGATAATTCGCCACACCCTGCGGTTTTTGTGGGGCCAGTTCTTCCAGCAGAGCGCAGATCGTCCTGACCACATCCAGATTTTTACGTTCGTTATGACCGCCGATATTATACGTTTCGCCCACCGCGCCGTTCGTCACCACGTGATACAACGCACGGGCATGATCCTCTACATACAGCCAGTCGCGAATTTGCTGACCGTTGCCATAGACCGGCAATGGTTTACCCGCCAGCGCGTTCAGAATCATCAGCGGGATCAGTTTTTCCGGGAAATGGTAGGGCCCGTAGTTATTAGAGCAGTTGGTGACAAGCGTAGGCAGACCGTAGGTACGTAACCAGGCGCGTACCAGATGGTCGCTGCTGGCTTTGGAGGCGGAATAAGGGCTGCTTGGCGCATATGGCGTGGTTTCGGTGAAGAAATCGTCTGCAGTATGCAGATCGCCATACACTTCATCGGTGGAGATATGGTGGAAGCGGAACGCCGCTTTAGCGTCCGCGTCAAGCGCGGACCAGTAAGCGCGAGCGGCTTCCAGCAAGGTGTAAGTACCAACGATATTCGTTTCAATAAACGCCGCCGGGCCGTCGATGGAACGGTCTACATGGCTTTCCGCCGCCAGGTGCATCACGCTATCGGGCTGATACTGCTGGAAAACTCGCTCCAGTGATGCCCGATCGCAGATATCCACCTTCTCAAAGGCGAAACGGTCGCTTTGCGCCACCGACGCCAGAGACATCAGGTTGCCCGCATAGGTGAGTTTATCCACCACCACCACCGCGTCTGCCGTTTCATGGATGATATGCCGCACCACCGCAGATCCGATAAAGCCTGCGCCTCCGGTCACCAGAATGCGTTTCATCAGCGCCAGACTCCTTTGGTATCAACCACATAACGTTGATGAACCGCATCGCCGGGAATCGCTTTAAATTCGTCGTGATCGACCAGCATCACCAGCACATCGGCGGCGGTCAGCGCCGCGTCCAGTTTCGCCAGCGTGCAAAGTCCGTCCAATTTTTTCGGCAACTGACGGATATTCGGTTCGACGACCAGGGTTTCGCCGCTGTGCCAGCGGGCGATACTTTGCGCGATCCCCATCGCCGGGCTTTCGCGCAGATCGTCGATATTCGGCTTAAAGGCCAGCCCAAAACAGGCGATTTTCACTTCGCTGGCGCGTTTATCGGTGGCCGCCAGGCAATCTGCGACCGCGGCTTTTACCTGATCGACCACCCAGTGCGGTTTGCCGTCGTTCACTTCACGCGCGGTGCGAATCAGTCTCGCCTGCTGCGGATTTTGCGCCACAATAAACCACGGATCGACCGCAATGCAGTGCCCGCCAACGCCTGGGCCCGGCTGCAAAATATTGACGCGCGGATGGCGGTTCGCCAGACGGATCAATTCCCAGACGTTAATCCCCTGTTCGGCGCAAATCAGCGACAATTCATTCGCAAAGGCGATATTCACATCACGGAAGCTATTTTCCGTCAGCTTGCACATCTCTGCGGTGCGCGAGTTGGTGACAACGCATTCGCCCTCAAGGAAAATTTTGTACAGCGCGCTGGCGCGAGCCGAACATACTGGCGTCATACCGCCAATCACGCGGTCATTTTTAATGAGTTCCACCATCACCTGACCCGGCAGCACACGCTCCGGACAATAGGCGATATTCACGTCGGCCTGCTCGCCCGCCTGCTGGGGAAAGGTCAGATCCGGGCGCATCCCGGCCAGCCAGCCAGCCATTTGCTCCGTTGCGCCGACCGGCGATGTTGATTCCAGAATCACCAGTGCCCCTTTTTTTAATACCGGCGCAATGGATTTCGCCGCGGCTTCCACATAGGCCATGTCAGGGTCGTGATCGCCTTTGAATGGCGTCGGCACGGCAATCAGGTACGCATCGGCCTCGACAGGTGTCGTCGTCGCACGCAGAAAGCCGCCTTCCACCGCCATCTTCACCACATTGCCCAACGCCGGCTCCACGATGTGAATTTCACCGCGATTTATGGTGTCTACCGCATGTTGGTTGATATCCACGCCGATAACCTGCTTCTGGCGGGAAGCAAAAGCGGCCGCAGTCGGTAATCCGATATACCCCAGCCCAATAACAGAAATGGTCGTAAAACTCATAACGATACCCGATAACTTTTTAACGCCTGTAAAATGCGCGCGCATGATTGCCCGTCACCATAAGGATTATGGGCGCGGCTCATGGTTTGATATTCATTTTCGTCGTGCAGCAGACGCATAACTTCCGCCACAATGCGCCGGGAGTCCGTGCCGATCAGTCTTACCGTACCAGCGGTAATGGCTTCCGGACGCTCTGTGGTTTCACGCATGACCAATACCGGCTTACCTAATGACGGCGCTTCTTCCTGAATACCGCCGGAATCGGTCAGAATGAGCCAGGCGTGATTCATCAGCCAGACAAAAGGTAAGTAGTCCTGCGGCTCAATCAGTACCACGTTTTCAACATGGCCGAGGATACGGTTGACAGGTTCGCTGACGTTGGGATTGAGATGCACCGGATAGACAATTTGCACATTCTGGTTCGCGGCGGCGATTTCCGCCAGCGCCTGGCAGATATGCTCAAAGCCCTGACCAAAGCTTTCACGCCGATGACCGGTCACCAAAATCATCTTCTTATTCGCGTTGAGGAAAGGATACTGCTCGGCCAGTTCAGCCTGTAATGTATCGCTCGTCAGAACGCGATCGCGTACCCAGATCAGCGCGTCAATAACGGTATTGCCAGTGACAAAAATGCGCTCATCCGGAATGTTCTCCCGCAACAGATTCTGCCGCGAGTTTTCCGTCGGCGCAAAGTGGTACATCGCCAGATGTCCGGTCAGCGTGCGGTTTGCCTCTTCCGGCCAGGGGGAATAGAGATCGCCGGTTCGCAACCCGGCTTCTACGTGCCCTACCGGAATTCGTTGATAGAAAGCCGCCAGGCTGGTAGCAATCGTAGTGGTGGTATCGCCATGAACCAGCACCACATCAGGTTTAAAATCTGCCAGGATCGGCTTTAATCCCTCCAGAATTCGGCAGGTAATTTCCGTCAACCCCTGTCCCGGCTGCATAATGTTGAGATCGTAATCAGGCACAATAGAAAAAAGAGTTAATACCTGATCAAGCATCTCCCGATGCTGCGCAGTAACGCATACTTTGGCCTCGAAATGAGGATCTTTTTCCAGCGCATGGACCAGAGGCGCCATCTTAATGGCCTCCGGTCGTGTACCAAATACAGTCAGTACTTTCACATCGATTCTCTTCGAATAGACAGTAGGGGCCCAGCCCCCTACTGCAGAGGTGTTGCTAAATCGTGCGGCGACGGGTTAAGGCAACGCCCGCACCGATTAGCGCCCCAACGATACCCCACATGATCATCAGGAAGGCTCGGCGTGGGCTATCACGTTTTACCGGTTCTTCCGGCGTACGCAAATAACGATAGGTCTGAAAACGAGGGTCCAGGGTCGGCCCCACATTAAGCGTATTCAACATTGCCCGATTTTGAAAGTAGTCCAAATCGAACGCAGGGCCAACCGCTTGCAGATTTTCAAGACGCGCCTGCAACATAGGGCGACCGAGTAAAAAAAGCTCTGAGTCCGGTAATTCATCCGCCGGGACATCCGTCGCGCTACGAGAAATATTATGTTGTTCCGCAATTTTGAGCGCCTGCTCAATACTGTTTACACGACGCGAATAGATCGCTTTCGCAACCTCCTCCTGCCGTTTGACCTGGGCTTTCATCTGCACGGTACGCGCAGCCCAGGCACCTTTTAATTCATCATTCAGATGGCTCGCCGCCCGCTGGCTGGCGAATGCGACATACTGACGCAGCAGATTATTGGCGTCCGGCGCAGTTTCAGCAATCAGCTTCACATTGTCGTTGATGGCGCGTGTAAAATCGCCGGGCGTAAACTGTATGTTATTGATCAGTTCATCAAGCATCGCCGCATCAGCTTTGCTATTCCCGACCATTCGCTGCTTGTAATAGTCCGTCTGTAACCAGAAATCGCGACGCGTATCCCAGGAGGCAAGTTGCATGATGAACTCTTTATACGCTTCATCCATCACCGAGGGCTTATCAGAAGAAGCAGGATCGGTCTTAATATCCAGGTTGCGCAGAAACTGCTGCTGGGAGTAATAACCGCCCAACATATTTACGGTTGGGCGATCGGTGATCGCCGTCGCACTCCACTCCTGACGAGCAAAAAAGGTATAGGCTAACGCGATAAGGGCAAATAGCAGGCCAATGCCGATAATCCAGAATTTGCCAGCCCATAAAGTACGAAACAACCCGCGAATATCCAGTTCATTTTCAGCGCTCACCGCGCGTGCCCCCGGTAATGGTTGTGTCATCGTATCCTCATTTACTTGGTTAAGTTTGGCCGGTTCTCACGTTGCCTGCGCAGGCGACGCTTCACACGCTTAATAAATCTCGCCACCTTCCAGGCCCGCTTAATGCAGTAGCCATAGAGGAAGAATGCTAGCAAAAAGAGCACCAACATAACCCATTCAGGAACAAAATGAGAGTATTCTGCCGTTACGCCTACTCCCGCCAGAATCGCCGCTGCGAGCGTAATAAGAACAAATGCCTGGCGGGAAGTAAACCCTGCTCGCATAACCAAATGATGAATATGTTGGCGATCAGGGGAAAAGGGGCTCATCCCTTTACGCAGACGGCGATACATAATCGCCACCATATCCATCAATGGAATAGCGATAATCCATAGCGCGGTAACCGGGCTGATAGAGTGAGTTTTCCCCTGCGTCGTTTCCAGTAAAAGCCAGATGACGGTAAAGCCAATCAGTGTACTACCGGCATCGCCCATAAAGACTTTATAACGCCGCCCCAAAATACCGAGATTAAGCATAATGTAAGGCAGAATCGCGGCGATCATGGCAAAGCACCACATTGCCAGACTAGTCTGACCATCAAACCATAAAATCAGCCCCATCGCCGCAAATGAGACGCTGGATAACCCACCCAGCAGGCCGTCAATACCGTCCACCATATTGAAAGCGTTGATCGCCGCCCATACCGCAAACAGAGTAAGGAAATAGCCAAAGGGGCCAAGCACTAACTCCCAAGGCCCAAAGATGTAACCAAGGCTACCTAAGTGAAGTTTTGCGATAACCATCATTACAACCGCAATAACAGCCTGAACCACAGCACGAATTTTTACACTGATATCAAAACGGTCATCCATCGCACCAACAAAAACCAATACACCAGCGCAAATAAGATATAGCGATAAGTGCGGTATGTAGTAATCCGAGAGGCCAAACATAAAGCAGATTCCTGCAAACACAGAAATCCCGCCGACTAATGGGATAACGCCCTGATGTCGTTTACGAAAGTTTGGTTTATCCACTAAACCAATTTTTATGGCTACTTTTCGCGCAAGAAAAATAAAAATGGTCGTGAATAAAAAAATACTGATTAGCTCAGATAAAGCGGTGAGTAACTTCACAGTGTATGTGCTCTCAGCATATATCATTTCCTTAAAGTATAATGCGTTACGCCAGCTCCTAGAAGAGACCTGTTAGAACATTACACTTTTTACCGCAAACAATGTGTATTGTGCATGGTGTTACTCTGTAGCGCATATCCCGATGACCAGTTTATATGACATGACGCCAGGATGAATCGCAAAACAAAAACGCCACGTAAAAACGTGGCGTTTTCAGGTAAAGACCAGGTTATGAGCGCTTCATCATCTCGAAAAAGTCGTCATTAGTTTTGGTCATCGCCAGTTTGTTAATGAGGAATTCCATCGCGTCAATTTCACCCATCGGATGGATGATTTTACGCAGGATCCACATTTTCTGCAGCTCTTCCTGAGTGGTGAGCAGCTCTTCTTTACGGGTACCGGAACGGTTGTAGTCGATAGCCGGGAAGACACGTTTTTCAGCGATCTTACGCGAGAGATGCAGCTCCATGTTACCGGTGCCTTTAAACTCTTCGTAGATAACTTCGTCCATCTTGGAACCGGTATCGATTAGCGCCGTCGCGATGATAGTCAGGCTACCGCCCTCTTCCACGTTACGCGCCGCGCCGAAGAAACGCTTCGGACGATGCAGGGCGTTAGCGTCCACACCACCGGTCAATACTTTACCGGAAGCCGGCACCACGGTGTTGTAGGCACGCGCCAGACGGGTGATGGAGTCGAGCAGGATGATAACGTCTTTCTTGTGTTCAACCAGACGTTTCGCCTTCTCGATAACCATTTCGGCAACCTGAACGTGGCGGGATGCCGGTTCGTCAAAGGTAGAGGCAACCACTTCGCCTTTCACCAGACGCTGCATCTCGGTCACTTCTTCCGGACGTTCGTCAATCAGCAGCACCATCAGCACGCAGTCTGGGTGGTTATACGCGATGCTCTGCGCGATGTTCTGCAGCAGCATGGTTTTACCCGCCTTCGGCGGCGCGACAATCAGACCGCGCTGGCCGCGACCGATCGGCGAAGCCAGATCCAAAACGCGCGCCGTTAAGTCTTCGGTAGAACCGTTACCACGCTCCATACGCAGACGAGAGTTTGCGTGCAGCGGGGTTAAGTTCTCAAAGAGGATTTTGTTACGGGCGTTTTCCGGTTTGTCGTAGTTAACTTCGTTAACTTTCAACAGCGCAAAATAGCGTTCACCTTCTTTCGGCGGGCGAATCTTACCAGAAATGGTATCACCAGTGCGGAGGTTGAAACGGCGGATTTGGCTGGGGGAAACGTAGATATCATCAGGACCGGCGAGGTAGGAGCTGTCTGCAGAACGGAGGAAACCAAATCCATCCTGCAATATCTCCAGCACACCGTCGCCAAAGATATCTTCGCCACTCTTTGCGTGCTGCTTCAGGATGGCAAAAATAATGTCCTGCTTGCGCATACGGGCCAGGTTTTCCAGCCCCATACTTTCGCCGAGAGTGATCAGCTCAGAAACCGGCGTATTCTTTAATTCGGTAAGATTCATAATGGTGTGAGTTCTTAAACTTGGGGTAAATCTCGAACTTAATGTTGTGAATGGTATGGCAGGGTCATCCATGCCTGTTTACGGCTATCAACTCATGTCTGTTCGCTGTCTGGTCACAGGAAAGTACGCAGAACTGAAACGACAAGACGGAATGAGCGAAGAGCCAGGAATCTTTCCACTTCTCGTGCGAGAAAAAACGGGAAGTGACGGATAAAACCAGATTCAAACTTAATAAGGTATGTTTAATTCGAAGTCAATACTAACTTAGCACGACTCAGACCGGGCGTCCAGAGATCCTGACAATTTAAGAATAACGTAAGGACAACAGACGCCACGAAACTGCCTGATACCTTAATCATTCGTCGAATGACAGACGCCTGACTATACAGCGCCTTTGTCATTCGACGTATAAAAGGTATTACGCCAGATTGGCGTCGAGAAACTCTTTCAACTGACCTTTAGACAGTGCGCCTACTTTGGTTGCCGCCACTTCGCCGTTTTTAAACAGCAGCAGAGTCGGAATACCGCGGATGCCATATTTAGGCGCAGTACCTGGGTTCTGGTCAATGTTCAGTTTGGCAACGGTCAATTTGCCCTGATATTCGTCAGCGATTTCATCCAGAATCGGAGCGATCATTTTACACGGCCCGCACCACTCTGCCCAGAAATCAACGAGGATAGCCCCGTCCGCTTTGAGTACATCCGTGTCAAAACTGTCGTCAGTCAGGTGAATAATTTTATCGCTCATATATAACTCCACAGGAATAAGCCTGGCGTGTTGGTGTAGCATTAACCAACGAGGTGCTGATGTTAACTTCGCCAACAAAGGTTGACTTTATTTCACCGGATACGCTTTCGTAAAGCAATAGTAAGCTGATATTCTACCACACTATGAGCAAAACACATTTAACAGAACAGAAGTTTTCCGACTTCGCCCTGCACCCACAGGTGGTTGAAGCCCTTGAAAAAAAAAGGTTTTATAATTGTACGCCCATTCAGGCACTGGCCCTTCCGCTAACGCTGGCGGGTCGTGACGTTGCAGGGCAGGCGCAAACCGGTACCGGGAAAACGATGGCGTTTCTGACGTCAACGTTTCATTATTTACTTTCTCATCCCGCGATCGACGATCGCAAGGTGAACCAGCCGCGCGCGCTGATCATGGCGCCGACGCGTGAATTAGCCGTACAAATTCACGCAGACGCGGAGCCGTTGGCGCAAGCGACAGGCTTAAAATTAGGCCTGGCTTACGGCGGCGATGGTTACGACAAGCAGCTTAAAGTGCTGGAAAGCGGCGTTGATATTCTTATTGGTACGACGGGCCGACTGATCGACTACGCCAAACAAAATCACATTAACCTCGGCGCCATTCAGGTCGTCGTACTCGATGAAGCCGATCGCATGTACGATTTGGGCTTTATTAAAGATATCCGCTGGCTGTTCCGCCGTATGCCGCCGGCTGCGCAGCGTCTGAACATGTTGTTCTCCGCCACCCTGTCTTATCGGGTTCGCGAGCTGGCGTTTGAACAGATGAACAACGCCGAATATGTTGAAGTGGAACCGGAGCAAAAGACCGGCCACCGCATTAAAGAAGAGCTTTTCTACCCCTCTAATGAAGAGAAAATGCGTTTACTGCAAACGCTGATCGAAGAAGAGTGGCCGGATCGCGCCATTATTTTCGCCAACACCAAGCATCGTTGCGAAGATATCTGGGGACATCTGGCGGCAGATGGCCATCGTGTTGGTCTGCTGACCGGCGACGTCGCGCAGAAAAAGCGCCTGCGGATTCTGGATGAGTTCACCCGCGGCGATCTGGATATTCTTGTGGCGACCGATGTCGCGGCGCGCGGGTTGCATATCCCTGCCGTAACGCACGTCTTTAACTACGATCTGCCAGACGATTGTGAAGACTATGTTCACCGTATCGGTCGTACCGGTCGCGCTGGCGCCAGCGGGCATTCCATCAGCCTGGCTTGCGAAGAGTATGCGCTGAATCTGCCCGCCATTGAGAGCTATATCGGCCACTCGATTCCGGTCAGCAAATACAATCCGGAAGCGCTCATGAACGATCTGCCCAAGCCGTTGCGTCTGACGCGTTCGCGTCCTGGCAATGGTCCGCGCCGCGCTGGCGCTCCGCGTAATCGTCGTCGTTCAGGTTAAGAAAAGTTATGCCATACACAAAATCAATTAGCCTGTATCAAGGCGGCAAGAAAACAAATCCCGATGAGCTTACTTTAGTAAATGATTCAGGGGAGAGTACGCAGCCAACACGGATACAGGTTGAAGGATGAAGTGTATGAATTCCACCTCGTTGTATGCCGCCATTGATCTCGGTTCCAATAGTTTTCATATGCTGGTCGTGCGCGAGGCGTCGGGAAGCATCCAGACGCTGACCCGAATAAAACGTAAGGTGCGTCTGGCCGCGGGTCTGAACAACGACAACCACCTTTCAGCCGAAGCGATGGAACGCGGCTGGCAATGCCTGCGTCTGTTTGCTGAACGTTTGCAGGATATCCCGCAGCCGCAAATCCGCGTGGTTGCCACCGCAACATTGCGTCTCGCCGTCAATGCGGGTGAATTTATCGCGAAAGCGCAGACTATCCTTGGTTGTCCGGTGCAGGTTATCAGCGGCGAAGAAGAGGCGCGGCTGATTTATCAGGGGGTCGCTCATACCACCGGCGGCGCAGATCAGCGACTGGTGGTGGATATCGGCGGCGCCAGCACTGAACTGGTTACCGGCACTGGCGCGCAAACCACGTCGCTATTTAGCCTGTCGATGGGCTGCGTAACGTGGCTTGAACGCTATTTTAGCGATCGTAATCTGGCGCAAGAAAACTTTGATGATGCGGAGAAGGCCGCGCGCGATGTACTGCGTCCGGTCGCCGATGAACTGCGTTTTCATGGCTGGAAGGTCTGCGTGGGTGCCTCCGGCACCGTACAGGCATTGCAGGAAATCATGATGGCGCAGGGGATGGACGAGCGCATTACGCTCGCCAAACTGCAGCAGCTAAAACAACGCGCGATACAGTGCGGGCGTCTGGAAGAGCTGGAAATCGAAGGCCTGACGCTGGAGCGCGCGCTGGTTTTCCCAAGCGGGCTGGCTATTCTGATCGCGATATTTACCGAGCTGAACATCCAGAGCATGACGCTGGCAGGCGGCGCGTTACGCGAAGGGCTGGTGTATGGGATGTTGCATCTGGCGGTAGATCAGGATATCCGCAGCCGCACGCTGCGAAACATTCAGCGTCGGTTTATCGTCGATACCGATCAGGCAAATCGCGTGGCGAAGCTGGCAGATAACTTCCTCAAACAGGTAGAAAATGCCTGGCATATTGAGCCTATCAGTCGTGAACTGTTGCTTAGCGCTTGCCAGTTGCATGAGATCGGTCTGAGCGTTGATTTTAAACAGGCGCCCTATCATGCCGCCTATTTAGTACGCCATTTGGATCTGCCTGGCTATACGCCCGCTCAGAAAAAATTGCTCGCCACCCTCTTACTGAATCAGACCAATCCGGTCGATCTCTCTTCGCTTCATCAGCAAAACGCGGTACCGCCCCGTGTTGCGGAACAGCTATGCCGTTTGCTGCGACTGGCGATTCTTTTTGCCGGTCGCCGTCGTGACGATCTGGTACCAGAAATTACGCTACAGGCGCTAAATGAAAATCTGACGTTAACCTTGCCTGGCGACTGGCTGGCACATCACCCGCTGGGTAAAGAGTTGATTGATCAGGAAAGCCAGTGGCAAAGCTATGTACACTGGCCGCTGGACGTTCGCTAACCGTAGTTTGATTGCCGGATGACGCTTCGCTTATCCGGCCTACGATTTCGCTCGCTTTGCCGCCATCATGGCTTTCAGATTAGCCAGGTGACTTTGCCCTTTTTGCATTCGCTCCTCAGCGCTTACCACTTTGCGCTCCTGCTCCCAGATTAAATCATCCTGCGGCAGTTCTAACAGGAAGCGACTGGGTTCCGGGCGCACCAGTTCCCCATACTGACGGCGCTCTTTACATAATGTAAAGGTGAGCTCTTTCTGCGCACGAGTGATCCCGACATAGGCCAGCCGACGCTCTTCCTCAATATTGTCTTCGTCAATGCTGCTTTGATGCGGCAAAAATCCTTCTTCCATTCCCACCATATAGACATACGGGAATTCCAGTCCTTTCGACGCATGAAGCGTCATCAACTGTACCTGATCCAGCTCTTCTTCGCTCTCGCCGCGCTCCATCATATCGCGCAGCGTAAAGCGTGTAACCACCTGGGTGAGCGTCATCGGCTCATCGAGTTCGTTGCCTTCCAGCATCTCAGTCATCCAGCTAAAGAGCTGGTTAACGTTTTTCATACGCATTTCCGCCGCTTTGGGGCTCGGCGAGGTTTCGTACAACCAGGATTCATAGTCAATACCGTGGATGAGATCGCGCACGGCGGCGACAGGCTCGCGTTCGGCCAGACGCTGGATTTCCCCCAGCCAGTGGGTAAAACGCGTCAATGAATCGTAACCACGCCCGGTCAGCTTTTGGCTAAGCCCCATATCAAAGCTGGCGGTAAACAGGCTTTTATTACGCGTCATTGCCCATTCACCCAGCTTTTGCAGCGTGGCCGGACCGATTTCGCGTTTTGGCGTATTCACGATGCGCAGGAAAGCGCTGTCATCATCCGGGTTGGTCAACACCCGCAGGTAGGCCAGCAGGTCTTTAATCTCCGGACGGGAGAAGAATGAGGTGCCGCCGGAAATTTTGTACGGAATGCGGTTCTGCATGAGGAATTTTTCAAATACCCGCGACTGATGATTCCCGCGATACAGAATGGCGTAATCCTTGTACTGGGTCTTGTTCACAAAGTGATGGGCAATCAGTTCGCCGGTAACGCGCTCAGCTTCATGCTCTTCATTGTTTGCGCTTAACACTTTGAGTTCCGCGCCGTAACCGAGTTCGGAAAAGAGGCGCTTTTCAAAGACGTGCGGATTGTTGGCGATGAGAATATTCGCCGCTTTCAGGATGCGGCCCGAAGAACGATAGTTTTGCTCCAGTTTAATCACCTGCAGCGCCGGAAAGTCCTGGCTCAGTAACACCAGGTTTTGCGGACGCGCCCCGCGCCAGGAGTAGATAGACTGATCGTCATCGCCTACGACCGTAAAGCGCGCGCGTTGCCCAACCAGCAGCTTAACCAACTCATACTGGCTGGTGTTAGTATCCTGATATTCATCCACCAGTAGATAACGAATTTTATTCTGCCAGCGCTCGCGCACCTCGTCATTGCGTTGCAGCAGCAGCGTCGGCAGCAAAATCAAATCATCAAAATCGAGAACGTTGCATGCCTTCATATGGGCGTCGTAAAGCCCGTAGCAGTGGGCAAAAATACGATCGCGTTCACCTTTCGCCCCCGCCGCTGCCTGTGCAGGCGTTTTGAGATCGTTTTTCCAGTTGGAGATCGTGGAGATCAGCTGTTGCAACAGAACCTTGTCGTCTTCGATCAGGCCTTCGGTCAGCTCTTTGAGCAAGGCGACCTGGTCGGTATCGTCAAACAATGAAAAGTTCGATTTCATCCCCAGCGCAGCGTACTCGCGCTTAATAATATCCAGCCCTAGCGTATGAAAGGTGGAGATCATCAAACCGCGCGCTTCCTTACGGCCGAGCGTCTGCCCGACGCGTTCTTTCATCTCACGCGCTGCCTTGTTGGTAAACGTCACCGCCGCAATATGCCGGGCCTGATAGCCGCATCCGCGGATCAGGTGGGCGATTTTATTGGTAATTACGCGAGTTTTACCAGAACCCGCTCCTGCCAGCACCAGGCAGGGTCCGGTGACGAATTCGACAGCGTGTTGTTGGCCGGGATTTAAACGCATGGGAATAGTGCTCAATCTTCGAACGGGGGAGGGATTGTAGCAGAAAGCGAGGCCCAGAGAAGACCAGGCTGCTTTTTCAGGCAGCCTGGAAAAGGTCAATCAGCAGGCTCTGGCGGCAAGCGGCGTATAGCCATTACGCTGTGCGCTCTTGATCCAACTGAAAGAACCCATTAGCGCGATCGCCGTCAGCAGAACATACTCAAGCGACATCGCATAAACGCCCTGTACTGCATGATTTCCAACGGGCAGTATTTGAGTAATTCATAGAGCACTGGGTCGCGTACGACCTGGCGTAGCCCTAAAAGCCAGTCGTCTGGAAATTCTGCGTTTTTCATTATGTTCATGGTATCTCGCCCCTTGTCAGAAAGGACAGGACCGCCGTCCCGCACATCCGAAATACGCCTGCTAAAAATGCCGCTTATCTCCCAGTTCATTAAATCAGGCGGGACATCTGTCCTGTAATGGCGAAGAGTATATGTCTGACGGCCTAAGGAGTGATAAAGTGACGGCCAATCTTTGCGACGTGAGAACACAATAATGGCAAAAATGGCAGCAGCACTGCATATCCTTGTAAAAGAAGAGAAACTGGCTTTAGATCTTCTGGAGCAAATTAAAAACGGCGGCGATTTTGAGAAGCTGGCGAAGAAGCATTCTATCTGCCCATCCGGTAAAAAAGGCGGTCATTTAGGCGAATTTCGTCAGGGCCAGATGGTTCCGGCATTCGATAAAGTAGTCTTTTCCTGCCCGGTACTGGAGCCAACCGGCCCGCTGCATACCCAGTTCGGTTACCACATCATTAAAGTATTGTATCGCAAATAAAAAACCGGGTAGCGGCTACGCCTTACCCGGCCTACATCGTCTGCTTGATTTTGTAGGTCGGGTAAGCGCTAGCACCACCCGACAAGGTATATCAACCCGCTACCGCAATACGCTTCATATCCGTCATATAGCCGCGCAGTTTCTTACCTACCTGCTCAATCGCATGGCTACGAATCGCGTCGTTCACGTCGCGAAGCTGTGCGTTGTCTACCGCGCCTTCCGGGATAGCACTACCCAGATCGCCCGGTTGCAATTCCGCCATAAACGGTTTCAGCAGCGGTACGCAAGCGTAAGAGAACAGGTAGTTACCGTATTCTGCGGTATCGGAGATAACCACGTTCATTTCGTACAGGCGCTTACGGGCGATGGTGTTCGCGATCAGCGGCAGTTCGTGCAGTGATTCGTAGTAAGCGGATTCTTCGATGATGCCGGAATCGACCATGGTTTCGAACGCCAGCTCAACGCCCGCTTTCACCATCGCGATCATCAGCACGCCTTTATCGAAGTACTCCTGCTCGCCGATTTTACCTTCAAACTGCGGTGCGGTTTCGAACGCGGTTTTACCGGTCTCTTCACGCCAGGTCAGCAGTTTCTTATCGTCGTTCGCCCAGTCAGCCATCATGCCGGAAGAGAATTCGCCGGAGATGATGTCATCCATGTGTTTCTGGAACAGCGGCGCCATGATCTCTTTCAGCTGTTCGGACAGCGCGTAAGCACGCAGTTTCGCCGGGTTAGACAGACGGTCCATCATCAGGGTGATGCCGCCCTGCTTCAGCGCTTCGGTGATGTTTTCCCAGCCGAACTGAATCAGTTTTTCCGCGTATGCCGGGTCGGTGCCTTCTGCCACCAGCTTGTCGAAGCACAGCAGAGAACCGGCCTGCAGCATACCGCACAGAATAGTCTGCTCGCCCATCAGGTCGGATTTCACTTCCGCCACGAAAGAAGATTCCAGTACGCCCGCACGGTGACCACCGGTGGCCGCCGCCCAGGCTTTAGCAATCGCCATGCCTTCGCCTTTCGGATCGTTTTCCGGGTGAACGGCGATCAGCGTCGGCACGCCGAAACCACGTTTGTACTCTTCACGCACTTCGGTCCCCGGGCACTTCGGCGCCACCATCACCACGGTGATGTCTTTACGGATCTGCTCTCCCACTTCCACGATGTTGAAGCCGTGGGAGTAGCCCAGCGCTGCGCCGTCTTTCATCAGCGGCTGTACAGAACGTACAACGTCGGAGTGCTGTTTGTCCGGCGTCAGGTTAACCACCAGGTCAGCCTGCGGGATCAGCTCTTCGTAGGTGCCTACTTTGAAGCCGTTTTCGGTCGCTTTACGCCAGGAGGCGCGCTTCTCAGCAATAGCTTCTTTACGCAGGGCGTAGGAAATATCCAGACCGGAGTCACGCATGTTCAGGCCCTGGTTCAGACCCTGAGCGCCACAGCCGACGATGACCACTTTTTTACCCTGAAGGTAGCTCGCGCCGTCGGCGAATTCGTCGCGGCCCATAAAGCGACATTTACCCAGCTGCGCCAGCTGCTGGCGCAGATTCAGTGTATTAAAGTAGTTAGCCATGATGGTGTACTCCGTGATGTTGTGTTGTCGCGCTTATTGTTCGGTTTACAGATTGCTATCTGTGCGAATGAACCCACATTACAACAGGAAATTTATTGCGGAAATTGATATATTCACAACGTTATGTTGCGGTTTATGCAACGTCAAAAACCGGAGGTCTGTCTGTGGATTTACGCGATCTAAAAACCTTCCTGCATCTGGCGGAAAGCCGCCACTTTGGCCGCAGCGCGCGGGCGATGCACGTCAGCCCCTCCACGCTCTCCCGGCAGATTCAGCGGCTGGAAGAAGATCTCGGCCAGCCGCTGTTTGTGCGTGATAACCGCACGGTCACGCTGACCGAAGCGGGTGAAGAGCTGCGAGTGTTTGCCCAACAGACGCTTTTGCAATATCAGCAGTTGCGCCATACCCTCGATCAGCAGGGGCCATCCCTTTCCGGCGAACTGCATATTTTCTGCTCGGTGACCGCGGCATACAGTCATCTGCCGCCGATCCTCGACCGCTTCCGCGCCGAACATCCCTCGGTGGAAATTAAGCTCACCACCGGCGACGCCGCCGACGCCATGGACAAAGTGGTCACCGGCGAGGCCGATCTGGCGATTGCCGGTAAGCCGGAAACGCTGCCCGGTGCGGTGGCGTTTTCGATGCTGGAGAATCTGGCAGTGGTGCTGATCGCCCCGGCGCTGCCCTGCCCGGTGCGTAATCAGGTTTCGGTCGACAAGCCAGACTGGTCGACGGTGCCGTTTATCATGGCCGACCAGGGGCCGGTACGCCGTCGCATTGAGCTATGGTTCCGCCGGCATAAAATCAGCAATCCGCAGATTTACGCCACCGTCGGCGGTCACGAAGCGATGGTCTCAATGGTGGCGCTGGGCTGCGGCGTGGCGCTGCTGCCGGAAGTGGTGCTGGAAAACAGCCCGGAGCCAGTGCGCAACCGGGTGATGATTTTAGAACGCAGCGATGAAAAAACGCCGTTTGAACTCGGCGTCTGCGCGCAAAAAAAGCGGCTGCATGAGCCGCTAATTGATGCGTTCTGGAAGATTTTACCGAATTAGTTTTACGGCCCTACCATTACCCGAACAGGCTTCCCAATACGGCTAAGCATATTCACCAGAGCATCAATGGTGAATTTGCTGCATTTCTTGTTGACGACATCCGAAACGCGCGGTCGGGATATATGCAAAACTGTAGCAACCTCGGCTTGCTTCATCTGGTTTTGCGTAATCCAGAGGGTAATTTCTTCCATTAGCTGTTGTTTAATGGCTAACGTGTTTTCGATTTCATTCAGGGAATCAGCGTAAAACTTTTCTGCGTCCTGCTTATGAAACCCCAAATCAGCAAAAACATTACCGCCAGATGGCGTCACATGGCGAATATCACTATCAGTTTTGGCAATCACAAGCTGTTTCTCCGTTGTTGCACCACCCGGTTATAACGCGTTCTGGCGATGTTTTTATCATGCTGACTGGTTTGTTGCGTCTGTTTTTGGAAACTATGCAAAACGTAGAGTGCTTCTTCAAACTTAGCGACATACATAACGCGATAGATACCATTGTTGTCACGAATACGAATTTCATTTACCCCAGCCCCAATTTCTGAAAACGGTTTCCAGTCATCGGGTTCAATTCCATACTGAATTTTGTGAAGCTGATAACCGACTGCTTTACGTACCGTTATGGGAAAAGCCAGGAGATCCTCCAGAGAAGATCCCACCCATCGAATTTCTTTTTCATTGGAGAGAGCTCGGGTGAGTAACATAACACCCTTGTGTATAAAATTTTATACATTGCTTTTAACAGGTGCAAATGATGGCGGTGCTAACGATATGGTGAGCCGAGTTTCACCACAAGCAGATTGGGCGCCTTCTGGAAAACGTCTCGCAAAATTAAATGAGTGGATGCTCCGGGCTGGCAGAAAAGCCCAATAACTGAGGGAAGATCATATCTGGATATCAGGCCCACTTTACTTTGTGGGCCTGAAAAACTAAACGCTGAATTAACCCGCCAGAAAGAACCGGAACGCCGGGTTATTGCTCTCATCATGGCATTCATAGCCCAGCTCATGCAGCCGGGTTTCGAAATCCGGCTCATGATCGCCTAACTCGAACGCCGCCAGCACGCGGCCATAATCGGTACCGTGGCTGCGGTAATGGAATAGCGAAATATTCCAGTGCGTGCCAAGCGTATGCAGGAATTTGAGCAACGCGCCGGGCGACTCCGGAAATTCAAAGCTGTAGAGGCGTTCCTGTAGCGGATGGGATGGACGCCCGCCGACCATATAGCGCACATGCAGCTTCGCCATTTCATCGTCGGAGAGATCCACTACGCTATAACCGCCGTCGCACAGTTGGGTGATAATCTCTTTTCGCTCCTCCAGCCCCTGACTGACGCGTACGCCGACAAAAATACAGGCATTTTTCGCGTCGGCAAAACGGTAGTTAAATTCGGTGACCATACGCCCGCCAAGCAACTGGCAGAATTTGAGAAAGCTCCCCTTTTCTTCCGGAATGGTCACCGCCAGTAACGCTTCGCGCTGTTCCCCCAGCTCGCAGCGTTCAGACACATAGCGCAAGCCGTGGAAGTTGACGTTGGCGCCGGAAAGGACGTGCGCCAGGCGTTCGCCGCGAATATTGTGCAGGGCGATATATTTTTTCATCCCCGCCAGCGCCAGCGCGCCGGACGGCTCCGCCACCGCACGCACATCTTCAAACAGATCTTTCATCGCCGCGCAGATAGCGTCGCTATCGACTGTAATAATGTCGTCGAGATATTCCTGGCACAGGCGGAAGGTTTCGTCGCCGATGCGTTTTACCGCCACGCCTTCAGCAAATAACCCAACGCGCGGGAGATCCACTGGATGACCGGCTTCCAACGCCGCTTTCAGGCAGGCGGAATCATCCGCTTCGACGGCAATCACTTTGATTTGCGGCATCAATTGTTTGATCAGTACCGCTACGCCCGCCGCCAGGCCGCCGCCGCCAACCGGCACAAAGACACGATCGAGATGCGAATCCTGCTGAAGCAGCTCCAGCGCCAGCGTGCCCTGCCCGGCGATCACCATTGGGTGATCAAACGGCGGCACCCAGGTAAAACCCTGCTGCTGCGCCAGTTCAATAGCTTTCGCTTTCGCTTCATCAAAATTAGCGCCGTGCAACAGCACTTCGCCGCCAAAACCGCGTACCGCATCGACTTTAATATCCGCCGTTGCTTTTGGCATGACGATCAGAGACTTCACGCCAAGCCGCGCGGAGGAAAACGCCACGCCCTGTGCATGGTTCCCCGCCGACGCGGTAATCACGCCGTGGGCTTTTTGTTCTTCGGTCAATCCGGCCATCATCGCGTAAGCGCCGCGCAGCTTAAAGCTATGTACCGGCTGCCGGTCTTCGCGTTTGACGAGAATAACGTTATCCAGACGTGACGAGAGCTTTTCCATTTTTTGCAGCGGCGTCACCTGCGCCGCTTCGTATACTGGCGCGCGTAGCACCGCGCGCAGATACTCCGCCCCTTCCGGCGCGACTGACAGTGGTTGAGATTCCGCCATCATCAACCTCCCAGTTTCGATTTATCGCGCACCGCGCCTTTATCGGCGCTGGTCGCCAGGCTGGCGTAGGCACGCAGGGCAAACGAAACCTGACGCTGACGATTTTTCGGCGTCCAGGCTTTGTCGCCACGAGCCTCCTGCGCCTCACGGCGTGCGGCGATTTCAGCCTCGTTCAACTGCAACTGAATGCTGCGGTTCGGGATATCAATCGCAATAGTGTCGCCATCTTCAATCAACGCAATAGTGCCGCCGCTGGCCGCTTCCGGCGAGACGTGGCCGATGGAAAGACCCGAAGTACCGCCGGAGAAACGCCCATCGGTGATGAGCGCGCAGGCTTTGCCCAGCCCCATCGACTTCAGGAAACTGGTCGGATAGAGCATTTCCTGCATTCCCGGCCCGCCTTTCGGCCCTTCGTAGCGGATCACGACTACATCGCCTTCCACTACTTTGCCGCCGAGAATCGCCTCTACCGCGTCGTCCTGGCTTTCATACACTTTAGCCGGGCCGGTAAATTTAAGGATGCTGTCATCCACGCCTGCGGTTTTCACAATGCAGCCGTTTTCGGCGAAGTTGCCATACAGCACCGCCAGACCGCCGTCTTTGCTATAGGCATATTCCAGCGAGCGGATGCAACCCGCTGCGCGGTCGTCATCCAGCGAATCCCAGCGACAATCCTGCGAGAACGCCTGGGTAGTACGGATACCGGCAGGGCCAGCACGGAACATTTTTTTAACCGCTTCGTCCTGCGTAACCGTGATGTCGTACTGTTCCAGCGTTTGCGGCAGCGTCAGGCCTAATACGTTTTTCACGTTGCAGTTCAGCAGCCCGGCGCGATCCAGCTCGCCTAAAATACCCAGCACACCGCCGGCACGGTGAACATCTTCCATATGATATTTCTGGGTACTTGGCGCCACTTTACACAGCTGCGGCACCTTGCGGGACAGCTTGTCGATATCACTCATGGTGAAGTCGATTTCCGCTTCCTGCGCCGCCGCCAGCAGGTGAAGAACGGTGTTGGTCGAACCGCCCATCGCGATATCCAGCGTCATCGCGTTTTCAAACGCGGCTTTGCTGGCGATGTTACGCGGCAGTGCACTTTCGTCGTTTTGCTCGTAATAGCGTTTAGTCAGTTCAACAATCCGCTTACCGGCATTGAGGAACAACTGCTTACGGTCAGCGTGAGTTGCCAGCAGCGAGCCGTTGCCCGGCTGCGACAGGCCCAGCGCTTCGGTCAGGCAATTCATGGAGTTAGCGGTAAACATGCCGGAGCAGGAGCCGCAGGTTGGACAGGCGGAGCGTTCAACCTGGTTACTTTGATCGTCAGAGACTTTCGGGTCCGCTCCCTGAATCATGGCATCAACCAGATCCAGCTTGATAATTTTGTCTGAAAGCTTGGTTTTCCCGGCTTCCATCGGTCCGCCAGAGACAAAGATCACCGGAATATTCAGGCGCAGCGAGGCCATGAGCATCCCTGGGGTGATTTTGTCGCAGTTGGAGATACACACCATCGCGTCAGCGCAGTGAGCGTTCACCATGTACTCAACGGAGTCGGCGATCAGCTCGCGCGACGGCAGTGAATAGAGCATACCCCCGTGCCCCATGGCAATCCCGTCATCCACGGCAATAGTGTTGAACTCTTTCGCCACCCCGCCGGAAGCTTCAATCTGTTCGGCGACCAGCTTACCGAGATCGCGCAGATGAACGTGACCCGGCACAAACTGAGTGAATGAGTTCACCACGGCGATAATCGGTTTGCCAAAATCACTGTCGGTCATTCCGGTGGCGCGCCACAGCGCGCGGGCACCCGCCATATTACGACCATGGGTGGTGGTGGCGGAACGGTACTTAGGCATGCTTTATTTACTCCCCATCTTTTCCCTTCATACTTCACGCCACAGGTGCGTTGGCTGCCTCACTCACCCCAGTCACTTACTACAGTAAGCCCTGGGGATTCGCTGCGTTACCGCCTTCCTGTGACGCAAATTATTTTGGGAAAATATTAATTTTATTTATTATGAATTTACCGGATCCAACCAGCCCCATTTATCCTCGGTTTCTCCAGTGAAGAGACCAAAGAAGGCTTGTTGGATACGCTTGGTGACAGGACCGCAGCGGCCTTCGCCTACCTGGATACCATCAACGCTGCGTACCGGAGTAATTTCTGCCGCGGTTCCGGACATAAACACTTCGTCGGCCAGATACAGCGACTCACGGGACAGCACCTGCTCGCGCACTTCAATACCCAGCTCTTTCGCCAGTTTGATGATCGCATCGCGAGTAATGCCTGGCAGCGCGGAAGAGGTAAACGGCGGAGTAAACAGCACACCATCTTTTACCTCAAACAGGTTTTCACCTGCGCCTTCGGAGATATAGCCGTTTACATCCAGGGCGATGCCTTCCTGATAGCCGTGGCGGCGCGCTTCGCTACCCACCAGCAGTGAGGAAAGATAGTTCCCGCCCGCTTTGGCGGCGGTTGGAATGGTGTTCGGCGCAGCGCGATTCCAGGAAGAAACCATCGCATCGATCCCCTGATCCAGCGCTTCGGCACCCAGGTATGCCCCCCACGGGAACGCGGCGATGATGACGTCAGTGGTGTATCCCGGGGGCGGGTTAACGCCCATACCGACATCGCCGACAAATACCAACGGACGGATATAGGCGCTGGTCAGGTTGTTTTTGCGGATCACTTCGCGGCAGGCTTCCATCAGCTCATCAATACTCTGGGAAACCGGAAAACGATAAATTTTTGCTGAGTCGCGCAGGCGCTGCATATGTTCACGATGACGAAACACTACCGGGCCTTTGTGAGAGTCGTAGCACCGAATCCCTTCAAATACCGACGTACCGTAGTGCAGCGCGTGAGACATTACGTGAACCTTCGCGTCTTCCCAGCGCACCATCTCTCCATTGAACCAAATATAATCAGCTTTTTTCGTCGTCATTTTTCTTCCTTTTGCGCTCAGGCGCGGATTTGTTGTGATGTGGCAGCGCTCTGGCAGATCGCGACATGCGCAACATCTACCAGTTTACTTAACTGACTAAACAGTAAGTCGACCGACCGGGGACTGGCAACGGTCAATTCAATATTTATATTCTGCGCATCGGTCGCGGCTTCCATATTCATGGAGCACACCTGAAAACCACGATGGCGCACCACGCGTAAAACACGTTCTAAGGTTTCTGGATTAAAGCGTGCCGATACATTGACCTGATGTTGCATCATGATAATTTCTCCAGCATTTCAGAGTTACTGGCGCCAGGCGGCACCAACGGCCAGACATTTTCAAGTTCGTCGATTGAGACGTGAAGCAGGTACGGCCCTTCGCTTGCCAACATAGTGTCGAGTGCCGCTTCAACCTGGTCTTTACGAGTAATGTGCTGGCCTGGAATGCCGAAGGCGCTGGCCAGCATGAGGAAATCGGGGTTATCGGTCAGGGTGGTTTCGCTATATCGCTCCTGGAAAAACAGTTGCTGCCATTGTCGAACCATCCCTAACCGCTGGTTGTCGAGTAAGACTATCTTCAACGGTAACTGCTTGCGTTTTACGGTGCCCAACTCCTGAACATTCATCATGAAGGAGCCGTCACCGGAGATACAGATAACGGTATCATTCGGTCGCGCTACCTGCGCGCCAACGGCCGCCGGTAAGCCGAATCCCATCGTCCCCAGACCGCTGGAGGTGATGAAGTTCTCCGGGCGGGTGTAAGTCATATGCTGGGCTGACCACATCTGATGCTGCCCCACATCCGTCGTCACCACGCTGTCTGCGGGTTTGCGTTCCGACAATTGCTTCAACAACAACGGCGCATAGATAGTCTCGCCAGGATGATCATAGCGCCAGGCGTGTTCTGCGCGCAGCTCTGCACAGGACTGACGCCATGCGTCGATCTTCAGCGGTTGCTGTAATGCCGGCAACAGCGAATTTAAATCGCCCTGCAACGCGACGTGTGCCTGACGCAGTTTGTTCATTTCCGCCGGGTCGATATCCATATGGATTACGCTGGCGTTCGGCGCAAACGTATTCAGCTTACCGGTCACCCGGTCATCAAAACGTGCACCCACTGCGATCAGTAAATCACACTCTTGCACCGCGAAATTAGCCGCTTTAGTACCGTGCATTCCCAGCATGCCCAGATAGTACGGATAATCAGCTTCAACAGCCCCTAGCCCTTTCAGCGTGCAGGTAACTGGCATTTGCGTTACCGCGATAAATTTACGCAGCGCCGGAACCGCCTGCGCCATACCAACACCACCGCCGACGTACAGCATGGGTTTTTTCGCCTGTTCCAGCATCTGGCGCACCTGTTCAACATCAGCCTGCGGGAAGGTCGCTTCGTTATCAACGGTAGTAAACCAGGGTTCCAGCTCACCGCTGGCCAACTGGATATCTTTCGGGATATCCACCAGAACCGGGCCAGGACGGCCAGCGTTGGCAACTTCAAAAGCCTCTGCCATGATACGAGGCAGCTCTGCCAGCGACTGCACCAGGAAGCTGTGTTTGGTACAGGCCAGCGACAGGCCTAACACATCCACCTCCTGGAACGCATCGGTGCCGATGAACGGGGCGGAAACCTGACCCGTGATCGCGACGACGGGGACCGAATCTAACAACGCATCCGCCAGGCCAGTGATCAGGTTAGTGGCGCCAGGGCCGGAGGTGGCGATACAAACACCGGTTTTGCCGGTAGAACGGGCATAACCGATTGCCGCCATTGCCGCACCCTGCTCGTGTCGGCACAACAAATGCTCCACACCACCGTCATACAACGCGTCGTAAACCGGCATAATTGCGCCGCCAGGATAACCAAATACGGTTTTCACCCCCTGCGCTCGCAAAGCATGTACCACCCACTGTGCCCCGTTCATAGTTACATCCCCGTCGTAAATCTTGAGAAACAGAACTTTATGCTGTTATTCACGCTCTGCTCCTCGCTTAAGTTTTTCAGGCCAAAAAAAACCCCCGGACCTTTCGGTGCGGGGGTCTTAGTTCGTTAAGGCTTGATTTCTAAGCCTTTCCTCGTCCAAGTGCAGCCCCGCACGGTGGGATAATAATCACCACCACGCTAATCACGACCAGGCTAATCACTCGTAGAAGGGCTGTCATTTTTGTCTATTCTTGCATCTTGTTCGAAGGAATACCTAAAGAGTTACCATAGGTTTTGCCAATAGCACAAGATATTTTTTTAACCACGTTTCAGATAATGCAGGTGAATGCCTAAAAGTGCTTTGTTTTTTATAAGAAAAATTAGCAACTGAAAAATTTTCACGTTTTCCTCCCCCTTTTGGCGCACTCTACACCCTGTTTTCCTTCTTTTCGCTTCTGCGAGCGTTCTCCCAGTTTGATGTTTCTTACCTGAAAATGACGCCAAAATTCGGGAATCAGCCGCTAAAAAACAAAAAGTCAGTAATTCGATTTTCTCTTCTATTCCGCATAATCCACGTAACAGGAGGGATTATGTCACTGGCGATTGTTCATACTCGCGCCGCACTTGGCGTCAATGCGCCGCCTATCACTATAGAGGTGCATATCAGTAATGGATTACCGGGATTAACCATGGTTGGCCTACCGGAAACCACGGTAAAAGAGGCGCGTGACCGGGTACGTAGTGCGATTATTAATAGCGGATATGAATTTCCGGCTAAAAAAATAACCATTAACCTTGCTCCAGCCGATCTACCGAAAGAGGGCGGAAGGTATGACCTGCCTATTGCTGTTGCGCTTCTGGCCGCGTCTGAGCAGCTTACAGCGTCGAATCTTGAGGCATATGAGCTGGTGGGTGAGTTAGCGCTTACAGGCGCATTACGCGGCGTTCCTGGCGCAATATCAAGTGCAACGGAAGCCATCAGGGCCGGCAGAAATATTATCGTCGCAACAGAGAACGCGGCGGAGGTTGGGCTTATCAGCAAAGAAGGATGTTTTATCGCCGATCATCTACAAACCGTCTGCGCCTTTCTGGAAGGGAAACACGCCCTGGAAAGACCTTTAGCTCAGGATATGGCATCGTCTACCGCAACTGCCGATCTTCGCGATGTGATCGGTCAGGAGCAGGGTAAACGCGGCCTGGAGATTACAGCGGCAGGGGGACATAATCTGCTATTGATCGGCCCGCCGGGTACGGGTAAAACCATGCTGGCCAGTCGACTGAGCGGGATTCTTCCACCATTAAGCAATGAAGAGGCGTTGGAAAGCGCCGCGATCCTCAGTCTGGTTAATGCCGATACGGTACAAAAACGATGGCAGCAACGTCCCTTTCGCTCACCTCATCATAGCGCCTCACTTACTGCTATGGTCGGCGGCGGCGCAATACCCGCCCCGGGAGAGATATCGCTGGCGCACAACGGAATTTTGTTCCTTGATGAATTGCCTGAATTTGAACGACGCACACTGGATGCGCTACGTGAACCTATAGAATCCGGTCAAATTCATTTATCCCGTACCAGAGCGAAAATAACGTACCCTGCCAGGTTCCAGTTAATCGCCGCAATGAATCCCAGCCCGACCGGACATTATCAGGGAAACCATAATCGCTGCACGCCAGAACAGACACTACGTTACCTTAATCGGTTGTCAGGCCCGTTTCTTGATCGTTTTGACCTTTCGCTTGAGATACCGCTTCCACCGCCCGGGATTCTTAGCCAACACGCCTCAAAGGGTGAGAGCAGCGCTACGGTAAAAAAGCGGGTCATCGCCGCCCATGAACGGCAGTACCGACGCCAGAAGAAGTTAAACGCGCGTCTGGAGGGTCGCGAAATCCAAAAATATTGTGTTTTGCACCACGATGACGCCCGCTGGCTTGAAGACACGCTGGTGCATCTTGGATTATCCATTCGCGCCTGGCAGCGTTTACTAAAAGTGGCCAGAACCATTGCCGACATAGAACTGGCTGACCAGATCTCGCGTCAGCATTTGCAGGAGGCGGTAAGCTATCGGGCGATAGACAGGTTGTTAATTCATTTGCAAAAGCTGCTGGCGTAAAAAAAGGGCATTACGCCCTTTTTATTAATCATCAGCTTCGGTGTAGTCTTCTGCGCCTTCAACTTGCGGCTTGCCGCCAGACAAGGTGTGGAAGCGTTTTGGACGCTTGATACGCGTCATATACTTGGACCAGACGCGTTCTGCATCCGTTACCGGCTCGCGTTCACCGCGACATACCGCTACAAACAGCTTCTCTTCTTCAGTCACAGGCTCACGCTTGCCAAGATCCAGATCATTAAAGGCATGACCATGACGCTCAAGCAGTTGTGCCTCTTTAATCGTGAAATCACCGTGACGAGAGAATCCACGTGGATAATGTTTATTGTCAAAATATCGATTAGTCGTCGTAAAGCTTTCCGCCATCCTGCACGCTCCTAATTCTTTGTCTGAGCTATTTATGGCGCGGAGTATTAGTTACGCTTGACAGAGTGTAAAACAAAACATTTAAATCATAACGACAAATAATTTTGTGGAGAGCACAGTGGATACGGAATTGTTAAAAACTTTCCTGGAAGTTAGCCGGACACGCCATTTCGGGCGGGCCGCAGAAGCACTTTACCTGACGCAATCCGCGGTGAGCTTTCGTATCAGGCAACTGGAGAATCAACTGGGCGTAAACCTTTTTACGCGGCACAGAAACAATATCCGTTTAACCACGGCTGGCGAAAAACTTTTACCGTATGCGGAAACGCTGATGAATACGTGGCAGGCGGCACGTAAAGAGGTGGCGCATACCTCACGCCATAACGAGTTTTCCATCGGCGCCAGCGCGTCTTTATGGGAGTGTATGCTTAACGCCTGGCTGGGGCGACTGTACCAACTACAGGAGCCGCAAAGCGGCCTGCAGTTCGAAGCCAGAATCGCTCAACGGCAATCGCTTGTGAAGCAACTTCATGAACGCCAGCTTGATCTCCTCATTACTACCGAAGCGCCCAAAATGGATGAGTTCAGCAGTCAGCTGTTAGGGCACTTCACTTTGGCGTTATATTGCAGCAGCCCTGCCCGTAAGAAATCAGAACTCAATTATCTGCGGCTGGAGTGGGGACCAGACTTCCAACAGCATGAAACAGGGCTGATCGCAGCAGATGAAGTGCCGGTATTAACAACCAGCTCAGCCGAACTCGCCCGACAGCAGCTTAGCGCATTAAATGGCTGTAGCTGGCTTCCTGTAAACTGGGCAAATGAAAAGGGCGGATTACATACCGTTGCCGACAGCGCAACGCTTTCACGGCCACTATACGCTATTTGGCTGCAAAACAGCGATAGATACTCGCTGATCTGCGATCTGTTAAAAACGGATGTGCTGGATGAACAATGAAAATGATGAAAAGAAAAAGAAGGGAACTTACGATTACCTGATCAGATAATCAGGTAATTTTAGGCAAAAAAAAATCCTTAGCAGATGCTAAGGATTATTTCTGGCAGGGGCGGAGAGACTCGAACTCCCAACACCCGGTTTTGGAGACCGGTGCTCTACCAATTGAACTACGCCCCTAATTAGGGTGGCGGAACGGACGGGACTCGAACCCGCGACCCCCTGCGTGACAGGCAGGTATTCTAACCAACTGAACTACCGCTCCACCGAATTCTTTTACAACCACTGATTTTTACATCAGTTTACTGCTTAATTTGATGCCTGGCAGTTCCCTACTCTCGCATGGGGAGACCCCACACTACCATCGGCGCTACGGCGTTTCACTTCTGAGTTCGGCATGGGGTCAGGTGGGACCACCGCGCTACTGCCGCCAGGCAAATTCTTTGTGCTCTGTACGCAATTCTTTATCGCATCAGCGGCGTTGCCTGCGCTCGTAAACTCAGTCACATACTTCTGTATGCTCCTTCCTTTCCTTCGCTTGCCGCCTTGCTGCTGCGCAAAGTATTGCGTACTCAACTCTGAATCAGTGCTGAAAATCTTCTCTCATCCGCCAAAACATCTTCGGCGTTGTAAGGTTAAGCCTCACGGTTCATTAGTACCGGTTAGCTCAACGCATCGCTGCGCTTACACACCCGGCCTATCAACGTCGTCGTCTTCAACGTTCCTTCAGGAGACTCTAAGTCTCAGGGAGAACTCATCTCGGGGCAAGTTTCGTGCTTAGATGCTTTCAGCACTTATCTCTTCCGCATTTAGCTACCGGGCAGTGCCATTGGCATGACAACCCGAACACCAGTGATGCGTCCACTCCGGTCCTCTCGTACTAGGAGCAGCCCCCCTCAGTTCTCCAGCGCCCACGGCAGATAGGGACCGAACTGTCTCACGACGTTCTAAACCCAGCTCGCGTACCACTTTAAATGGCGAACAGCCATACCCTTGGGACCTACTTCAGCCCCAGGATGTGATGAGCCGACATCGAGGTGCCAAACACCGCCGTCGATATGAACTCTTGGGCGGTATCAGCCTGTTATCCCCGGAGTACCTTTTATCCGTTGAGCGATGGCCCTTCCATTCAGAACCACCGGATCACTATGACCTGCTTTCGCACCTGCTCGCGCCGTCACGCTCGCAGTCAAGCTGGCTTATGCCATTGCACTAACCTCCTGATGTCCGACCAGGATTAGCCAACCTTCGTGCTCCTCCGTTACTCTTTAGGAGGAGACCGCCCCAGTCAAACTACCCACCAGACACTGTCCGCAACCCGGATCACGGGTCCACGTTAGAACATCAAACATTAAAGGGTGGTATTTCAAGGTCGGCTCCACGCAGACTGGCGTCCACGCTTCAAAGCCTCCCACCTATCCTACACATCAAGGCTCAATGTTCAGTGTCAAGCTATAGTAAAGGTTCACGGGGTCTTTCCGTCTTGCCGCGGGTACACTGCATCTTCACAGCGAGTTCAATTTCACTGAGTCTCGGGTGGAGACAGCCTGGCCATCATTACGCCATTCGTGCAGGTCGGAACTTACCCGACAAGGAATTTCGCTACCTTAGGACCGTTATAGTTACGGCCGCCGTTTACCGGGGCTTCGATCAGGAGCTTCGCTTGCGCTGACCCCATCAATTAACCTTCCGGCACCGGGCAGGCGTCACACCGTATACGTCCACTTTCGTGTTTGCACAGTGCTGTGTTTTTAATAAACAGTTGCAGCCAGCTGGTATCTTCGACTGACTTCAGCTCCATGAGTAAATCACTTCACCTACGTGTCAGCGTGCCTTCTCCCGAAGTTACGGCACCATTTTGCCTAGTTCCTTCACCCGAGTTCTCTCAAGCGCCTTGGTATTCTCTACCTGACCACCTGTGTCGGTTTGGGGTACGATTTGATGTTACCTGATGCTTAGAGGCTTTTCCTGGAAGCAGGGCATTTGTTACTTCAGCACCGTAGTGCCTCGTCATCACGCCTCAGTGTTAAAGTGAACCGGATTTACCTGGAACACACACCTACACGCTTAAACCGGGACAACCGTCGCCCGGCCAACATAGCCTTCTCCGTCCCCCCTTCGCAGTAACACCAAGTACGGGAATATTAACCCGTTTCCCATCGACTACGCCTTTCGGCCTCGCCTTAGGGGTCGACTCACCCTGCCCCGATTAACGTTGGACAGGAACCCTTGGTCTTCCGGCGAGCGGGCTTTTCACCCGCTTTATCGTTACTTATGTCAGCATTCGCACTTCTGATACCTCCAGCAACCCTCACAGGCCACCTTCACAGGCTTACAGAACGCTCCCCTACCCAACAACGCATAAGCGTCGCTGCCGCAGCTTCGGTGCATGGTTTAGCCCCGTTACATCTTCCGCGCAGGCCGACTCGACCAGTGAGCTATTACGCTTTCTTTAAATGATGGCTGCTTCTAAGCCAACATCCTGGCTGTCTGGGCCTTCCCACATCGTTTCCCACTTAACCATGACTTTGGGACCTTAGCTGGCGGTCTGGGTTGTTTCCCTCTTCACGACGGACGTTAGCACCCGCCGTGTGTCTCCCGTGATAACATTCTCCGGTATTCGCAGTTTGCATCGGGTTGGTAAGCCGGGATGGCCCCCTAGCCGAAACAGTGCTCTACCCCCGGAGATGAATTCACGAGGCGCTACCTAAATAGCTTTCGGGGAGAACCAGCTATCTCCCGGTTTGATTGGCCTTTCACCCCCAGCCACAGGTCATCCGCTAATTTTTCAACATTAGTCGGTTCGGTCCTCCAGTTAGTGTTACCCAACCTTCAACCTGCCCATGGCTAGATCACCGGGTTTCGGGTCTATACCCTGCAACTTAACGCCCAATTAAGACTCGGTTTCCCTCCGGCTCCCCTATTCGGTTAACCTTGCTACAGAATATAAGTCGCTGACCCATTATACAAAAGGTACGCAGTCACACAGGTAAACCTGTGCTCCCACTGCTTGTACGTACACGGTTTCAGGTTCTTTTTCACTCCCCTCGCCGGGGTTCTTTTCGCCTTTCCCTCACGGTACTGGTTCACTATCGGTCAGTCAGGAGTATTTAGCCTTGGAGGATGGTCCCCCCATATTCAGACAGGATACCACGTGTCCCGCCCTACTCATCGAGCTCACAGCACATGCGCTTTTGTGTACGGGGCTGTCACCCTGTATCGCGCGCCTTTCCAGACGCTTCCACTAACACACATGCTGATTCAGGCTCTGGGCTCCTCCCCGTTCGCTCGCCGCTACTGGGGGAATCTCGGTTGATTTCTTTTCCTCGGGGTACTTAGATGTTTCAGTTCCCCCGGTTCGCCTCATTAACCTATGGATTCAGTTAATGATAGTGTGACGAATCACACTGGGTTTCCCCATTCGGGTATCGCCGGTTATAACGGTTCATATCACCTTACCGGCGCTTATCGCAGATTAGCACGCCCTTCATCGCCTCTGACTGCCAGGGCATCCACCGTGTACGCTTAGTCGCTTAACCTCACAACCCGAAGATGTTTCTTACGATTCATCATCGTGTTGCGAAAATTTGAGAGACTCACGAACAACTTTCGTTGTTCTGTGTTTCAATTTTCAGCTTGATCCAGATTTTTAAAGAGCAAATATCTCAAACGTGACTCGTAAGTCAGTTTTGAGATACTGATGGCAACGCCTTTCACACATTACCGCGCAAGTGGCGTCCCCTAGGGGATTCGAACCCCTGTTACCGCCGTGAAAGGGCGGTGTCCTGGGCCTCTAGACGAAGGGGACGTATCAGTCTGCTTCGCAAGACGCCTTGCTATTTACTTTTCATCAGACAATCTGTGTGAGCACTGCAAAGTACGCTTCTTTAAGGTAAGGAGGTGATCCAACCGCAGGTTCCCCTACGGTTACCTTGTTACGACTTCACCCCAGTCATGAATCACAAAGTGGTAAGCGCCCTCCCGAAGGTTAAGCTACCTACTTCTTTTGCAACCCACTCCCATGGTGTGACGGGCGGTGTGTACAAGGCCCGGGAACGTATTCACCGTGGCATTCTGATCCACGATTACTAGCGATTCCGACTTCATGGAGTCGAGTTGCAGACTCCAATCCGGACTACGACGCACTTTATGAGGTCCGCTTGCTCTCGCGAGGTCGCTTCTCTTTGTATGCGCCATTGTAGCACGTGTGTAGCCCTGGTCGTAAGGGCCATGATGACTTGACGTCATCCCCACCTTCCTCCAGTTTATCACTGGCAGTCTCCTTTGAGTTCCCGACCTAATCGCTGGCAACAAAGGATAAGGGTTGCGCTCGTTGCGGGACTTAACCCAACATTTCACAACACGAGCTGACGACAGCCATGCAGCACCTGTCTCACAGTTCCCGAAGGCACAAATCCATCTCTGGATTCTTCTGTGGATGTCAAGACCAGGTAAGGTTCTTCGCGTTGCATCGAATTAAACCACATGCTCCACCGCTTGTGCGGGCCCCCGTCAATTCATTTGAGTTTTAACCTTGCGGCCGTACTCCCCAGGCGGTCTACTTAACGCGTTAGCTCCGGAAGCCACGCCTCAAGGGCACAACCTCCAAGTAGACATCGTTTACGGCGTGGACTACCAGGGTATCTAATCCTGTTTGCTCCCCACGCTTTCGCACCTGAGCGTCAGTCTTTGTCCAGGGGGCCGCCTTCGCCACCGGTATTCCTCCAGATCTCTACGCATTTCACCGCTACACCTGGAATTCTACCCCCCTCTACAAGACTCAAGCCTGCCAGTTTCGAATGCAGTTCCTAGGTTGAGCCCGGGGATTTCACATCCGACTTGACAGACCGCCTGCGTGCGCTTTACGCCCAGTAATTCCGATTAACGCTTGCACCCTCCGTATTACCGCGGCTGCTGGCACGGAGTTAGCCGGTGCTTCTTCTGCGGGTAACGTCAATTGCTGCGGTTATTAACCACAACACCTTCCTCCCCGCTGAAAGTACTTTACAACCCGAAGGCCTTCTTCATACACGCGGCATGGCTGCATCAGGCTTGCGCCCATTGTGCAATATTCCCCACTGCTGCCTCCCGTAGGAGTCTGGACCGTGTCTCAGTTCCAGTGTGGCTGGTCATCCTCTCAGACCAGCTAGGGATCGTCGCCTTGGTGAGCCGTTACCTCACCAACAAGCTAATCCCATCTGGGCACATCTGATGGCAAGAGGCCCGAAGGTCCCCCTCTTTGGTCTTGCGACGTTATGCGGTATTAGCCACCGTTTCCAGTAGTTATCCCCCTCCATCAGGCAGTTTCCCAGACATTACTCACCCGTCCGCCACTCGTCAGCAAAGCAGCAAGCTGCTTCCTGTTACCGTTCGACTTGCATGTGTTAGGCCTGCCGCCAGCGTTCAATCTGAGCCATGATCAAACTCTTCAATTTAAAAGTTTGATGCTCAAAGAATTAAACTTCGTAATGAATTACGTGTTCACTCTTGAGACTTGGTATTCGTTTTTCGTCCGAAGACGTTAAGAATCCGTATCTTCGAGTGCCCACACAGATTGTCTGATAAATTGTTAAAGAGCAGTGCCGCTTCGCTTTTTCTCAGCGGCGCGGGGTGTGCATATTACGCTTTCCCGCTTCAGAGTCAAGCGATTATTTTCGCTTTTCTCCGTGAGGTTCTGGTCTGAACCCCGCTGACCCGGCGGCCTGTGTGCCGTTGTTCCGTGTCAGTGGTGGCGCATTATAGGGAGTTATTTCTGCCTGACAAGAGGAAATTTAAAATAATTTTCTGAGTGTCTCTTTTTTCATCAATAGCGTGCTTAACGTGCCATAAAATAAGCAAATTGCCGTTATTGCAACTGCAATCACACTTCCAGGTGGCATACTAATAACCAAACGAAAGAGAAAGGAAGAACATTCATGCCTTTAAGCGCACAACAATTAGCCGCACAGAAAAATCTATCCTATGTTCTGGCTGAAAAGCTGGCGCAGCGGATATTAAAGGGTGACTACGCCCCCGGTACTATTCTTCCCGGCGAAATAGAACTGGGCGAGCAGTACGGCGTAAGTCGAACGGCAGTTCGCGAAGCGGTGAAAACGTTGACGGCTAAAGGTATGGTGCTACCTCGTCCGCGCATTGGTACGCGGGTGATGCCGCAGGGAAACTGGAACTTTCTGGATCAAGAGCTGCTGACCTGGTGGATGACGGAAGAAAATTTTCATCAGGTGGTAGAGCATTTTCTGGTGATGCGTATTAGCCTGGAGCCGCAAGCCTGCCTGCTGGCGGCGACTCTTGGCACACCGGAGCAGAAAGCGCGGCTTAATGCCTTAATGGAAGAGATGGTCGCGCTGAAAAAGCATTTTAAGCGTGAACGCTGGATTGAAGTGGATATGGCGTGGCACGAGCATATCTACGAAATGAGCGCCAATCCCTTTCTAATCTCTTTTGCGACGCTATTTCATTCGGTTTATCACACTTACTTTACCTCAATCACCTATAACGAGGTGGTAAAGCTGGATTTGCACCAGGCCATTGTTGATGCCATCGCTGATGGCGACGGCGAACGCGCTTTCCAGGCCTGCCAGGCGTTGTTAATAGCGCCCAATGAGAGACCAGATAATTAACAGGATATTGAATGACCAGCAAAAAAGCGCGCAGTATGGCTGGCCTGCCGTGGATCGCGGCGATGGCCTTCTTTATGCAGGCGCTAGACGCCACCATTTTGAATACCGCTTTACCGGCTATTGCGCATAGTCTTAACCGTTCACCACTCGCCATGCAGTCCGCTATTATCAGTTATACCCTGACAGTAGCTATGTTAATTCCGGTAAGCGGCTGGCTGGCTGACCGCTTTGGTACGCGTCGCGTTTTTATGGTTGCCGTAAGTCTGTTTACGTTAGGCTCGCTGGCCTGCGCGCTCTCCAGTTCACTATCTGAATTGGTTATTTTTCGCGTCGTACAAGGCGTCGGCGGAGCGATGATGATGCCAGTGGCGCGGCTGGCGTTATTGCGAGCCTATCCGCGTAGTGAGCTGCTGCCCGTTCTTAACTTTGTCACTATGCCGGGGCTGGTAGGTCCGATTCTGGGGCCGGTATTAGGCGGCGTACTGGTGACCTGGGCAAGCTGGCACTGGATCTTCCTGATTAATATTCCCATTGGTGTTGCAGGCATTCTGTATGCCCGCAAATATATGCCCAACTTCACCACGCCGCGTCGCAAGTTTGACATGACCGGCTTCTTTCTTTTTGGGTTAAGTCTGGTTTTATTTTCCAGCGGAATGGAACTGTTTGGCGAAAAGATTGTGGCGACATGGATCGCATCCGCCATTATTTTTTGCAGTATCGTTCTACTATTGGCCTATATCCGCCACGCCCGCCGTCATCCGACACCGTTAATATCACTATCGCTGTTTAAGACACGCACATTTTCCGTCGGTATTGCCGGCAACCTCGCCACGCGTCTGGGGACAGGCTGCGTACCTTTTTTGATGCCGTTAATGCTACAGGTTGGTTTTGGCTACCCGGCTCTGATCGCCGGCTGCATGATGGCGCCGACGGCTTTGGGTTCTATTATCGCGAAATCGACCGTAACGCAGGTTTTACGACGTTTGGGATACCGGAAGACTCTGGTCGGCATTACGGTATTTATCGGTCTGATGATTGCCCAGTTTTCGTTTCAATCTCCCGCCATGCCGATCTGGATGCTCGTACTGCCGCTATTCATTCTTGGAATGGCGATGTCCACTCAATTTACGGCAATGAATACGATTACTCTTGCGGATCTGACAGACGATAACGCCAGCAGCGGCAACAGCGTTCTGGCGGTTACGCAGCAATTGTCTATCAGTTTAGGCGTGGCGATCAGCGCGGCGGTGTTACGTATTTATGAAGGTTTTGCGGGCACCAGTACCGTGGAACAGTTCCACTATACCTTTATCACGATGGGGGCGATCACTATCGTGTCCGCGCTGATGTTTATGCTGCTAAGAGCCAAAGACGGCAACAATCTGATTAAAGAACGGCATAAATCTAAACCGACCCACGCACCGTCAAAACCGGAGTAAGCTGAAGTCGCTGTTGTTGCAAGGCGGGCTGCGCCATCCGATGAATCAACACATCAATAGCCAGCTCGCCCAATTCATCTTTCGGCTGATGGATAGTCGTCAGCGGCGGCGTCATATAGCGCGCCAGCTCAATATCATCATAGCCAATGACTGCCATATCCTGCGGGATACGAAGCCCCGCCTGATATAGCGCCTGATAGGCGCCGACAGCCATCGCATCGTTTCCGGTAAAAACCGCTTGCGGTCGCTGTTGATGGGCGAGTAACGCCTGCATGGCGTCAAAGCCGCCGCCAAATTCAAAATCGCCGGTGATCTCATAGCCTTGCGGAATAGCCAGCCCTGCGCGTTTCATCGCCGCCCGATACCCTTCCAGCCGCAAACGCGCTGGCGTTTTGTCCAGCGGGCCGGTAATACAGGCTATTCGGGTAAATCCTTTATCGATAAGGTGTTGGGTGGCAAGATCACCGCCTAACAACGAATTATCCTGAATGAGATCGCTATCGCCCTCACCATCAAACGGCGACCAGTCCATCATGACGGTAGGAATAGACGGATAACGCTCCATGATTTCACGAGAAGGCTGATGCGTTTCGGTACACAGCAGCAGTAAACCGTCTACCCGTTTTTGCATCAGCGTCTCCAGGTTGCGGTTCATCCGTTGCTCGTCGCCTTCGGTATTGCACAGCACCAGACTATAACCGCGCTCAAAACAGCTTCGCTCAACGCCGCGCACCAGTTCGGAATAAAAAGGGTTGGTACTGGCGGTAATTAGCATACCAATCGTGCGGGTCTGGTTTAACTTGAGGCTTCGCGCCAGCGCGGAAGGCGCATAGTTAAGTGATTTAATCGCCGCTTCAACTTTTTCAGTAATCGTCTCACTCACAAAGCGATCTTTGTTAATAACGTGAGAGACCGTCGATGTAGAGACTCCCGCCAGGCGGGCAACATCTTTCATAGTAGCCAAGCGTTACCCCTGCTGATGTAAAAACGCTTCTATCTCTTCGCGCCACGGAACGGAAGGTTGCGCGCCTTTACGCGTTACGGCAATCGCGGCGGCGGCATGGGCAAAGCGAATCGCTTCCGGCAACGGCGTCTCCTCCAGTATCGCGGTGATAAAGGCGCCGTTAAACGTATCTCCGGCGGCAATGGTATCGACAGCCTCAACGCTAAATCCAGGAACGCGGCGGCCCTCGCCGTCTACGCTGGCCCAGACGCCACGGCTTCCTAAGGTAATTAATACGGTTCGAATGCCTTTATCATGCAAAACCTGCGCAGCTTTCGCGGCATCGTCGTCATTTTCCACACGCACGCCCGTCAGCTTTTCAGCTTCCGTTTCATTTGGCGTGATGATGTCCACCAGCGCCAGCAGTTCATCCGGTAGCTCACGGGCAGGCGCCGGGTTCAGCGCAACAGTAGTATGATGTTGATGGGCGATTTTCGCCGCCGCCAGTACGCTTTCCAGCGGCGATTCCAGCTGCATCAGTAACGCATCCGCCTGCGCGATACGTTCACGTTGCGCATCAACCAACGCCGGCGATAACGCGGCATTCGCTCCGGCATGAATACCGATGACGTTCTCGCCTTCGCCGTTAACGAAAATCAGCGCCACCCCGGTAGACTCGCCTTTAATAACGCTAACTGGCGCGATATCAATACGATCGCTGACTAATTGTTTACGAATACTGTCGCCAATATCGTCATCGCCCGTGCAGGCGATAAACGCAATATTTGCCCCGCTACGTCCCGCAGCAACCGCCTGATTCGCGCCTTTCCCGCCAAACGCGACCTGATAATGGCTACCGGTTACCGTTTCACCCGGGGTAGGGAAGGACTCAAGATTAAGGATATGATCGGCATTAATGCTGCCAAGGACGATGAGATTACCTGCGGTTTTCATATTCGGGGTTCCACGTCAAAGTGCGCCACCGGTTAGGGTGGCGCGTGCCCTGCTTTTCTTTTTTTACGTTCACCTCAGCGGAGGCTCGCGTATTTCTGTCGCCATCAGGCCATAGTTGACCCGTGTCGTTTATTACTGCTTGATGACCAGTTTCAGGTCAACCGGATATTTGGCCTGAACTTTTTCGCCTTTCAGCACCTTATCCGCCACTTCAACGCCTTTGGCGCCGATTTGATCCGGTAACTGAGCGATAGTCGCTGCCAGTTTGCCATCTTTTACGGCCTTTTCGCCATCCGGCGTACCGTCAAATCCAACCACCATCACATCTGCTTTACCGGCAGTTTGCAGCGCGCGCAGTGCGCCCAGCGCCATTTCATCGTTCTGGGCGAAGACAGCCTGAACATCCGGATGCGCGGTCAGCAGGTTCTGCATGACGTTCAGACCCTTAGTACGGTCGAAATCGGCAGGCTGGCTGGCCAGGACATTAAATTTGTGGACGGCTACCGCCTGCTGGAAACCTTCGCCACGCTCACGCGCCGCAGATGTTCCGGCAATGCCTTGCAACTCAATCACTTTGGCGCCTTCGCCAGCTTTTTTCGCGATATAGTCGCCAGCGATCTTACCGCCCAGCACGTTATCAGACGCGATATGGCTGACGACATCGCCTTTGGTTGCCTGGCGGTCAAGCGTGATAACCGGAATCTTCGCCTGGTTAGCCATCTTCACCGCGTTACCCACCGCATCGGAGTCAGTCGGGTTGATCAGCAAAATTTTGGTCCCGCGAACGGTTAAATCCTGCACGTTCGCCAGCTCTTTGGCAGGGTTGTTCTGGGAGTCCAGCACCACCAGGTTATAACCCAGTTTATCCGCCTCTTTTTGCGCCCCGTCTTTTAACGACACGAAGAAGGGATTATTGAGGGTAGAGATCACCAGCGCAATGGTGTCCTTCGCCATTGCATTCGCGCTCACGGTGGCGCTCAGCGCAACAGCAGATACCAAGGTAGCCAGTTTTTTCATGTTCATATTTCAGATGTCCTGTAGTCGTTGTTACTGCTTTTTGTTGTCTACCAGTACCGCCAGCAAAATCACCACCGCTTTGACGATCATCTGGTAATAGGAGGAAACACCTAACAAATTCAAACCATTATTAAGGAAGCCGAGAATCAATGCGCCGATCAATGTCCCAACAATGCGTCCTTTACCGCCTGCAAGGCTGGTGCCGCCCAGCACCACGGCGGCAATAGCATCCAGCTCATAGCCGGTACCCGCCGTCGGCTGCGCGGAAGAGAGGCGCGCCACTTCAATGATGCCCGCCAGCGACGCTGTCAGGCCGCAAAGTGAATAGACGATAATTTTCACTTTGCTCACGCTAATGCCAGACAGGCGCGTCGCCGCTTCGTTACCGCCCAGCGCGTAGATATAGCGTCCCAGACGGGTGTGATGCAGCATATACCAGGCGGCGATAAAGACGATAGCCATGATCCAGACCGGCGTAGGAACGCCCAGCGGACGGCCGATACCGAACCAGCCAAACAGATCGGCGTTATCGGTAAAGCCGGTGTTGACCGGGCTACCGTCGGTGTAAACCATCGTTACACCGCGCAGTAGCAGCATCATCACCAGCGTAGCGATAAACGCCTGTACGCGGCCTTTCGCGACGATAACGCCAGTGACGGCGCCAATCGCAGCGCCCAGCGCCAGCGCGGCGGCAACCGCGACCAGCGCATTCACTTCAACGCCGACGATTGAAGCGGCAACCGCGCCGGTGAGCGCCAGCAGGGAACCGACGGACAGATCGATCCCCGATGTCAGAATCACCAACGTCATCCCCACCGCCATAATGGCGTTGACGGAGGTCTGTTGAAGAATATTGAACAGATTATTAACGGTAAAAAAGTTGGGGCTCAACGTCGAAACAATCGCGATCAACACCAGCAGGGCAATGAGCGACTTCTGCTCAAGAAGCCACGCTTTAGTGAAATAACGGCGACCAGAAACAGCCTGGGTTGTCATCTTTTTTACTCCTGATTCACGCGATTAAGCTTGCCCACTGCGGCAGCCATTAACACTTCCTGGGTGGCCTGCTCGCGAGTAAATTCACCGCTGAGATGCCCTTCATGCATGACGATGATGCGATCGCTCATGCCTAATACTTCTGGCATCTCAGATGAGACCAGAATGATGCTCAGGCCGTCGGCCTTAAACTGGTTGATAAGCTGATAAATCTCTTTCTTGGCGCCGACGTCCACGCCGCGGGTCGGCTCGTCGAGAATGAGCACTTTCGGGCGCGTCATCAACCCGCGGGCAATCGCCACTTTTTGCTGATTACCGCCAGAAAGCAGGCCTATCGCCTGTTCCATTGACGGCGTCTTGACGTTGAACAGACGGATAAAATCCCCCACCGCCTGCTGCTCATCTTTGTGTTTCAGGCTTCCGCCAGCGCGGCTGAAATAGTCCAGCGCCGTCAGCGACATATTCTCTTTAACTGACATGCCGAGCACCAGTCCATCGCGCTTACGGTCTTCAGAGATATAAACGATGCCATTGGCCAGTCCGTCCTGCGGAGAACGCGTCACCACTTCGTGTCCATCAAGCGTCACGTAACCGCTGGTTCGCGGCATCGCGCCGTACAATACTTTCATCAGCTCGGTGCGACCGGCGCCCATCAGGCCGGAGATGCCAAGGATCTCGCCTTTTCGCAGCACAAAAGAGACATCATTCACGCCCGGTCCGCACAGATTATCGACCTTCAGGCGAATCTCACCCGGCGCGTTATCCAGATGCGGGTACTGATCTTCCAACTTACGTCCCACCATCATTTCGATAAGAGAATCTTCGGTCAACGTGGCCACTTCACGCTCGGCGATAAATTGCCCATCGCGGAAGACCGTCACGTCATCGCAAATTTCGAAGATCTCTTTCATACGGTGGGAGATATAGACAATGCCGCGCCCCTGCGATTTTAATTCGCGGATAACGCGGAACAGAGAGTCGGTTTCAGTGTCGGTCAGCGCATCGGTCGGTTCATCCATAATGATGACTTTGGATTCGAAGCTCAGCACTTTGGCGATTTCCACCATTTGCTGATCGCCGATAGAGAGTTCGCCCACCAGCTTATCGCTCTTAAAACGCAGATTGAGTTTGGCTAAGAGGTGGTCGGCTTCGGCATACATCTTTTTCCAGTCGATTTTGCCAAAGCGATTCACAAACTCACGGCCCAGGAAGATGTTTTCCGCAATGGTCAACTGCGGAATCAGGTTCAGTTCCTGATGAATAATGCCGATCCCGGCTTCCTGAGACGATTTAGGCCCATTAAAGGTGGTCTCTTTACCCAGCCATAACAACGATCCCGCATCTCGCGTATAGATGCCGGTTAATACTTTCATCATGGTGGATTTTCCGGCGCCGTTTTCCCCCACCAGCGCCATAACGCGGCCAGGATAAACGTTTAACGCGGCGCCGGAGAGAGCCTTCACGCCGGGGAACGCTTTATCGATCCCTTTGAGTTGCAGTAATGCGTCCATAGCGGCCTCAGAACGTAACGCCAGCGCAAAGAATGACGTTCGCATACGGGGAACACTCCCCGCTGCGAATCACCGCCTGACTGTCTGCAGTCAATTTTTTGAATTGTTCGTGTGTCGTATAACTAATTTTTATGGTGTTTCCCTGGTGTTGCTGCAGTTGCTCAAGGTGAGTGAGCAACGTTTCGTGGAGCTGCGGATTCTGTTGTTTGATTTCCGTTGCAAGAATCGCCGCCTCAACCTGCATTTCCCGGGTCACGACATCCACCACCTGCATAAAAGAAGGTACGCCCTGGGTTAGTGCCATATCGATACGCGCGGTGCTATTCGGGATGGGTAAACCCGCATCACAGACCACCAGAGTATCAGTATGCCCCAGACGGGAAATGACCGACGAGATTTCAGAGTTGAGTACGGTGCCTTTCTTCATTTTTCTGCTCCACTAGCGAAACGTTTCGCTGGCCGCAGTGTAACCCTGGATGTGTTCATAAAACCATCATGACGTAACAGAATTGTGATCGCCGTCGAAACGTTTCGCTAGCGGAAATCAGGTGAAGATAATCGCCATCAGGCGATTATCTTGTGGGAATCTACGGATTGGTCAGGCCGGGTAAGCCAACGCGGCCCCCGGCATGTTGATGGGAGGTTAAATCTCGACCTGCGTACCTAACTCAATCACGCGGTTAGGCGGGATCTCGAACTGATCCGGCGCGCGCAGGGCGTTGCGTTGCAACAACAAATACAGCTTGCCACGCAGACGCAAATACCACGGGCGTTTGCCGACAATCAACGACTCGTGCGACATAAAGAACGACGTTTCCATCATCCGACAGCTAAGCCCTTCCAGACCGCAGCGGTGGAACACCTCTTCAACGTTTGGCGTTTCGCGCCAGCCGTAGCTAGCCACCACGCGCCAGAATGTCGGAGACAACTGCTCAATCTGCACCCGGCGAACGTTATGCACATATGGCGCATCTTCTGTACGCAACGTCAGTAAGATTACGCGCTCATGCAACACTTTGTTGTGCTTCAGGTTATGCAATAAAGCAAAAGGGATCACACTGAGCGCGCGCGACATGTATACGGCAGTACCCGGCACCCGAACCGGCGGTGACTTCTCCAGCGAAGCAATCATCGCTTCCAGCGAATTACCGTGTTCATGCATACGACGCAACAGACGGAAACGCTCGCTCTTCCAGGTGGTCATGATCGTGAACATGATCAGACCCAGGCTCAGCGGCAGCCAACCGCCGGACAACAATTTATCGAGGTTAGCCGAGAACAGCGGGATATCCACGCACAGGAATGCGATGAGGATCAGCGCGACAAAATATTTGTTCCAGTGCCAGTTCTTACGCGCCACGGTCGTAGAAAGAATAGACGTCAGCACCATCGTGCCGGTCACGGCGATACCATAGGCCGCCGCCAGGTTGCTGGAGTGCTCAAAGCTAACAATAACAACCACGACCGCGAAATAAAGCAGCCAGTTAACGAAAGGGATATAGATCTGACCGGACTCCATCTCGGAGGTATGGATAATGCGCATTGGCGACAAATAGCCAAGACGCACGGCCTGACGCGTCAGCGAAAAGACGCCGGAAATGACCGCCTGGGAGGCGATCACCGTCGCCAGCGCGGCCAGAATCAGCAGCGGAATTAACGCCCAGTCCGGCGCCAACAGGAAGAAGGGGTTTTTAATCGCTTCCGGATGCTTAAGTAGCAATGCGCCCTGACCAAAGTAGTTCAGTACTAACGACGGCAATACCACGGTAAACCACGCCAGGCGAATCGGGAACTTACCGAAGTGTCCCATATCGGCGTACAACGCCTCTACGCCGGTAATCGACAGCACCACCGCGCCCAACGCAATAAATGATACGGTTTTATATTCAAGGAAAAAACGTACCGCCCAGACAGGATTCAGCGCATGTAACACTTCGGGATTGGCGATAATACTGCGCAGGCCAAGTACCGCCAGGATTAAAAACCAGGTCAGCATGATCGGCGCAAAGAGTTTCCCTACCATTCCCGTACCGTGCTTCTGAATCATAAACAACAGAGTCAGCACAATAATGGAGAGCGGGACAATCCAGGTGTCCAGCTGCGGCGCGACAATCTCCAGGCCTTCAATCGCCGACATCACCGAAATCGCCGGCGTAATGACCACTTCGCCATAGAAAAAGCTGCCGCCTATCAGTCCCATGATAACTAACATGGATGTGGTGCGCGCCGAGGTATTACGCCCGGCAAGCGACATCAGCGTCAAAATTCCACCTTCACCCGCGTTATCGGCGCGCATCACGAAGGTGAGATATTTGATGGAAACCACAAAGATGAGTAGCCAGAAGATCAGCGACAGAAAACCAAACACGGCATCTCGTTCAACGCCAAAACCAAACTGACCGGACAAACATTCACGAAGCGTATAAAGCGGGCTGGTACCAATATCACCGTAGACAACCCCAATAGCTGCGAGGGTAATCGCAGGCAACGATTGCTTATTATCAGTGCTCATAGACTCATCTTTCGTTTATACACGTCACCCTTCACGCTACCTCCTTGTCGGCTGCATTCGCTTACCCCAGTCACACGTTTAAGTCAGTGCCAGGGGATTCACTCCTTTGCCGCCTTGATGTAGTTTGAATGAATGAGTGTATAGATATGAAATGTGTGCTTAGTCCCTTGGCCCACAAAAAAGCGCACAGTATGCACGATTAATCATAAAATCGTACCCCTAAATGAAGCCAGATTAACCTGGCTCAAAGAAAAATAAACAGCGCGTCAGACGATTACAGCCCCGGTGGTGAAACGTCTATACTCGCAATTAGCATGATCCATTTGTCGAAAGGACGCCTCTTTATTATGGCTCACCCACATTTATTAGCGGAAAGAATTTCCCGTCTGAGCAGCGCCCTTGAGAAGGGACTGTATGAACGTAGTCATGCCATACGCCTTTGCCTACTGGCGGCGTTAAGCGGTGAGAGCGTCTTTTTGTTGGGCCCGCCCGGTATCGCCAAGAGTCTGATTGCCCGCCGCCTGAAGTTTGCTTTCCAGCGCGCCCGCGCTTTTGAATATCTGATGACACGCTTTTCCACGCCGGAAGAGGTTTTTGGCCCGCTCTCTATTCAGGCGCTGAAAGATGAAGGTCGCTATGAACGCTTAACGACCGGCTACCTTCCCGAAGCCGAAATCGTTTTTCTGGATGAAATCTGGAAAGCCGGGCCCGCTATCCTGAACACATTGCTGACCGCCATTAACGAACGCCATTTCCGCAACGGCGCATTTGAGGAAAAAATTCCGATGCGGCTGCTGGTGGCGGCCTCTAACGAACTGCCCGAAGCGGACAGCAGCCTGGAAGCCTTGTACGACCGAATGTTGATTCGTCTGTGGCTGGATAAAGTTCAGGATAAAGCCAATTTCCGCTCCATGCTGGTTAGTCAGCAGGATGAGAGTGATAACCCGGTCCCCGCCTCGTTACAGGTAAGCGACGAAGAATATCAACAGTGGCAAAAAGATATCGGCGCGATTTCACTGCCTGATCCGGTCTTTGAGCTGATATTTACTCTGCGCCAACAGCTGGATAATTTGCCGAATGCGCCTTATGTCTCCGACCGTCGCTGGAAGAAAGCCATCCGCCTGTTACAGGCCAGCGCCTTCTTTAGCGGACGTGACGCGGTTGCGCCGATTGACCTTATCCTGCTAAAAGATTGCTTGTGGTATGACGCGCAGAGTCTGAATCTCATGCAACAGCAACTGGAAATATTGATGACCGGACACGCCTGGCAGCAGCAGGCCATGCTGACTCGCCTCGGCGGTATTGTCCAGCGCCGCCTCCAGTTGCAGCAACAGCAAAGCGATAAAACCGCCTTCACCGTCATTAAAGAAGGCGGTATGTTCAGCCGCCGCCCGCATTACACTTTACCGCCGGAAGCCAGTGCGTCAACGTTGACGTTATTGCTACAAAAACCGCTAAAACTGCATGATATGGAAGTGATCCATATTACCTTTGACCGCAGCGCGCTGGAACTTTGGCTGACCAAAGGCGGCGAGATCCGCGGCAAACTGAACGGGATCGGCTTTGCCCAAACGCTGAATATGGAAGTCGATAACGCTCAACATCTGGTGGTGCGCGACATCAGTCTACAAGGTACCCGTCTGGCGTTACCGGGAGCGGCTGAAGACAGTATGCCTGCGGAGATCAAACAGCAGCTGGAAACGTTAGAAAACGACTGGCGCCAGCAGCATACTCGCTTCAGCGAGCAGCAACATTGCCTGTTTATTCACAGCGACTGGTTAGGGCGCATTGAGGCCAGCCTGCAGGATGTAGGAGAACAGATCCGCCAGGCGCAACAATGCTGACGCTGGATACGCTAAATACCATGCTGGCCGTCAGCGAAGAGGGAATGGTCGAAGAGATGATCCTCGCGCTACTGGCTTCCCCACAACTGGTCATTTTCTTTGAAAAGTTTCCGCGTTTAAAAAACGCCGTGACCGCCGATCTCCCGCGCTGGCGGGAAGCGCTACGCAGCCGTCTTAAAGACGCACGCGTTCCGCCGGAACTCACGGAAGAGGTCATGTGTTATCAGCAAAGCCAACTTCTCTCTACCCCACAGTTCATCGTGCAACTGCCGCAAATACTGGCGTTGCTTCACCGCCTGCATTCACCGTATGCCGCGCAGGCGAAGCAGTTGACGGAGAGCAACAGTACCTTTACCCCTGCGCTACACACGCTTTTTTTGCAACGCTGGCGGTTAAGTCTGGTCGTGCAGGCCACCACGTTAAATCAGCAACTACTGGAAGAAGAGCGCGAGCAGTTGCTGAGTGACGTTCAGGAACGGATGACGCTGAGCGGGCAACTGGAACCGACGCTGGCGGAAAATGATAATGCCGCAGGCCGCCTGTGGGATATGAGCGCGGGCCAGCTTAAACGTGGTGATTATCAACTGATCGTAAAATACGGCGAATTTCTCGCCGCCCAGCCGGAGCTAATGCAACTGGCGGAACAACTGGGACGTTCGCGGGAAGCCAAATCGGTACCGAAAAAAGACGCGCCGATGGAAACCTTTCGTACACTGGTACGCGAACCCGCAACGGTGCCGGAGCAGGTTGACGGTATACAGCAAGGCGATGATATTCTGCGCCTGTTGCCGCCAGAGCTGGCGACGCTCGGCATCACCGAGCTGGAATATGAATTTTACCGCCGGTTAGTGGAAAAACAGCTCCTCACCTATCGCCTGCATGGCGAAGCGTGGCGTGAGAAAGTGACCGAACGGCCGGTAGTACACCAGGATGTCGACGAGCAGCCGCGCGGACCGTTTATTGTCTGCGTCGATACTTCAGGCTCGATGGGAGGATTTAACGAGCAGTGCGCAAAAGCGTTCTGCCTGGCGTTGATGCGCGTTGCGCTGGCGGATAACCGCCGCTGCTTTATTATGCTGTTTTCCACTGACGTTGTGCGTTATGAACTCTCCGGCCCGGAAGGTATCGAGCAGGCTATCCGCTTTTTAAGTCAACGTTTTCGCGGCGGCACGGATATCGCCAGCTGTTTTCGCGCCATTATTGAAAGAATGCAGGGACGGGAATGGTTTGATGCCGATGCGGTGGTCATTTCGGATTTTATCGCCCAGCGCTTGCCGGATGACGTGGTGAGCAAAGTGGGAGAGTTGCAGCGTCTTCACCAGCATCGATTCCATGCGGTGGCGATGTCGGCGCACGGCAAACCCGGCATCATGCGCATTTTCGATCATATCTGGCGCTTTGACACCGGGATGCGAAGCCGCCTGCTGAGACGCTGGCGGCGCTAACGGCTTATAAAATAGCAGGAATGCTTTCGCGAACCTGCGCGGGCCATACGCCGCACTGTACCTGACCAATATGCGGCAATTGCAGCAGCAACATCGTCAGACGCGACTGCCCAATCCCGCCGCCGATGGTCTGCGGCATTTCGCCGCGCAGCAGCGCCTGATGCCACTCCAGTTGCAGACGATCTTCATCACCGGTCAACGCCAGCTGGCGCATCAGCGTATCGGCATCTACGCGAATACCCATAGAGGAAAGCTCAAACGCATCTTCCAGCACCGGGTTCCACACCAGGATATCGCCGTTCAGACCGGCGTAGCCCAGCTCAGATGCGGAGCTCCAGTCATCATAATCCGGCGCGCGTACATCATGGCGGTGGCCATCACTCAGTTTACCGCCGATCCCCACCAGAAAAACGGCGCCAAGTTCTTTGGCGATCGCGCGTTCGCGCCCTTTCGCATCCAGATCCGGATAGCGAGACAACAGCTCCTGGCTGTGAACAAACTGAATTTGCTCTGGCAGGAACGGCGCCAGACCAAACTGTTTATGCACTTCTGCTTCCGTCGCCTTAATTCCAGCCCATATAGCCTCTACTGTGCTTTTCAGGGTGGAAAATTGGCGCTCGCCATCGCCCATGACACGCTCCCAGTCCCACTGATCCACATAGACCGAGTGGAGCGGAGAGAGTCGGTCTTCATCGGGGCGAAGGGCTTTCATGTGCGTGTACAGCCCTTCGCCCGCGCTGAAGTCATGTTGCCCCAGGGTTTGACGTTTCCACTTCGCCAGTGAATGCACCACTTCGAACTGGGCGTCAGGCAACGCTTTCACTTTTACCTGCACCGCTTTTTCACAGCCGGACAAATTATCCTGCGTACCATCTCCTACGCGACTCAGGATCGGCGCCTGGACCTCAATCAGACCCAGACGCTCCTCAAGCTGGCGAGAGAAATGTGATTTCACGAAGCTAATTTGACGTTGTTTGGCAATGTAAGCGGTTTTCATTTTTTTACTCCTGCGTCCTGTTGCCTATGATTAAGCAACAAAACGAGAGCACTATTCAATAATCAACAGATAAAAAGCCAACTTCAATTTTGATTCGTTAAAAATAATGGCTAAAATAGAGATAATCATTAATCAGCATAAGAAAAAGCGATGGAAAATTATCAGATCGACAATCTGGACCGCGGCATACTTGACGCCTTAATGGAAAATGCCCGCACCGCCTACGCCGAACTGGCCAAACAATTTGGCGTTAGCCCTGGAACCATTCACGTTCGCGTCGAGAAAATGAAGCAGGCCGGGATCATTACGGGCGCACGGATTGACGTCAGCCCTAAACAGCTGGGCTACGATGTGGGCTGCTTTATTGGCATCATTCTCAAAAGCGCCAAAGACTATCCCTCCGCACTGGCCCGGCTGGAAAGCCTGGATGAGGTGACGGAAGCGTATTACACCACCGGTCACTACAGCATCTTTATAAAAGTGATGTGCAAATCAATCGACGCGCTTCAGCACGTACTTATCAACAAGATCCAAACAATTGATGAAATTCAGTCCACTGAGACACTGATCGTCTTGCAGAACCCGATCATGCGCACCATCAAGCCATGATCGGCTTTTTTAATCCCACATTTTTCCACAGGTAGATCCCAGCTCGTTCACAGAGTACAATGCAGCCTCTTTACCTGAGCGAGCGATCAATGGCAGACATTACTCTTATCAGCGGCAGCACCCTGGGCGGCGCCGAATACGTCGCGGAACATCTGGCGGAAAAGCTGGAAGCTGCCGGTTTTTCAACCGAAACGGTGCACGGTCCGTTATTAGAGGATCTGTCAGCTTCCGGGATCTGGCTGATAATCAGCTCAACGCACGGCGCCGGAGACATTCCGGACAACCTGACCCCTTTCTATGAAGACCTTCAGACGCAGAAACCCGATCTTTCCGCGGTACGTTTCGGCGCAATTGGCATTGGTAGTCGAGAATACGACACGTTTTGCGGCGCGATTGAGAAAATAGAAGCGGAACTGAAAGACGCTGGCGCAAAACAGGTTGGGGAAACACTGAAGATCAACATCCTTGAACATGAGATTCCGGAAGATCCAGCGGAGATTTGGCTCGGATCCTGGATTAATTTACTCAAATAAGTGTAAAGATCGTGCGATCCATTGTGGATAAATCTGGTGGAAAGCTTGGATCAACCGGTAGTTACCCAAAGAATAACCGTTGTTCACTTTTTGAGTTGTGTATAAGTACCCGTTTTGATCCCAGCTTATACGGGCCACGATCACCGATCATTCACAGCTAGTGATCCTTTCCAACGCATTGATCTTTATTACAGGATCCGGGTTATCCACAGCCTGGCGCGATCCTAATAAGAGATCACAATAGAACAGATCTCTAAATAAAAAGATCTTCTTTTTAATAGCCCGGATCCCGGGGCTTTCTCCATCGGCTAAAGTTGAGTAGAATCCACCGCCCGGGCTTCAATCCATTTTCACACCGCGTTATGCGAGGCAATTACCATGTTTTATCAGGATCCTTTTGACGTCATTATTATTGGCGGGGGTCATGCAGGCACTGAGGCCGCGATGGCCGCAGCGCGTATGGGTCAACAGACTCTGCTTTTGACACACAATATTGACACGTTGGGACAGATGAGCTGCAACCCGGCGATCGGCGGTATTGGAAAGGGACATCTGGTAAAAGAGGTGGATGCGCTCGGCGGTCTGATGGCGAAAGCGATCGATCAGGCAGGTATTCAGTTTAGGATACTAAACGCCAGCAAAGGTCCGGCCGTTCGCGCTACCCGGGCTCAGGCGGATCGAGTCTTATACCGCCAGGCGGTGCGTACCGCGCTGGAGAATCAGCCGAATCTGATGATCTTCCAGCAAGCGGTTGAAGATCTGATTGTCGAAAACGATCGCGTTGTCGGCGCCGTGACCCAAATGGGGCTCAAATTCCGCGCGAAAGCGGTGGTACTGACCGTCGGAACCTTCCTGGATGGCAAAATTCATATTGGTCTGGATAACTACAGCGGCGGTCGTGCTGGCGATCCGCCATCCATCCCGCTGTCTCGCCGTCTGCGTGAGCTTCCGCTACGCGTCAGCCGCCTGAAAACCGGCACACCGCCGCGTATTGATGCGCGTACTATCGATTTCAGCGTGTTGGCTCAACAGCATGGCGATAACCCGATGCCGGTTTTCTCGTTTATGGGGAATGCTTCTCAGCATCCGCAACAGGTGCCGTGTTACATCACGCATACCAATGAGAAAACCCATGACGTGATTCGTAATAACCTCGATCGTAGCCCAATGTACGCTGGCGTGATCGAAGGGATCGGCCCGCGCTACTGTCCTTCGATCGAAGACAAGGTGATGCGTTTTGCCGATCGTAACCAGCATCAGATCTTCCTTGAGCCGGAAGGACTGACCTCTAACGAGATTTACCCTAACGGTATCTCCACCAGCCTGCCGTTTGACGTGCAGATGCAGATTGTCCGTTCCATGCAGGGCATGGAGAACGCGAAGATCGTTCGTCCTGGTTATGCGATTGAGTACGATTTCTTCGACCCGCGCGATCTGAAACCGACTCTGGAAAGTAAATTTATTCACGGCCTGTTCTTTGCTGGTCAAATCAACGGTACTACCGGCTATGAAGAGGCTGCGGCGCAGGGCTTGCTCGCTGGTCTGAATGCCGCGCGTCTTTCCGCCGACAAAGAGGGCTGGGCGCCTGCGCGTTCTCAGGCTTATCTCGGCGTGCTGGTGGACGATCTCTGTACGCTGGGCACCAAAGAGCCGTATCGCATGTTTACCTCCCGCGCCGAATATCGCCTGATGCTGCGTGAGGACAACGCCGATCTGCGTCTGACCGAAATGGGCCGCGAGCTGGGTCTGGTGGATGATGAACGCTGGGCGCGCTTCAACGAGAAGCTGGAAAGTATCGAACGCGAACGTCAGCGGCTGAAATCGACATGGGTAACGCCGTCTGCGGAATCCGCCGATGAAGTGAATGCGCATTTGACCACGCCTCTCTCCCGTGAGGCCAGCGGCGAAGATCTGTTGCGTCGTCCGGAAATGACCTACGCGCAGCTCACTTCGCTTGCCGCATTCGCGCCTGCGCTTGAAGATGAGCAAGCCGCTGAGCAAGTGGAAATCCAGGTCAAATACGAAGGCTATATCGCTCGCCAGCAGGATGAGATTGAAAAACAACTACGTAACGAGAATACGTTGCTGCCTGCCACGCTGGATTATCGTCAGGTTTCCGGTCTGTCGAACGAAGTTATCGCCAAGCTGAACGATCATAAACCGGCGTCTATCGGCCAGGCATCGCGTATCTCCGGCGTTACGCCAGCGGCAATCTCCATTCTGCTGGTATGGCTGAAAAAACAAGGTATGCTGCGTCGTAGCGCTTGATAACACTAATTTGGCGGGGGCGCTTCGCTTGCCCGCCCTACAAATTTGTAGGCCCGATAAGCGAAAGCGCATCGGGCATTTGATTATTAACAGGTAATGACCGTGCTCAACAAACTCTCTCGTCTGCTGGCTGATGCCGGTATTTCTCTTACCGATCACCAGAAAACGCTGCTGGTCGCCTACGTTGATATGCTGCACAAATGGAACAAAGCATACAACCTGACGTCAGTGCGGGATCCCAACGAAATGTTGGTACGCCATATTCTCGACAGCATAGTCGTTGCGCCGTATCTTCAGGGACAGCGTTTTATCGACGTAGGAACAGGACCGGGGCTGCCGGGCATCCCGCTGGCTATTGTTCTCCCTGACGCGCATTTCACCTTACTCGACAGCCTGGGCAAGCGGGTACGTTTTCTGCGTCAGGTCCAGCACGAACTGAAACTGGAAAACATCACGCCGGTTCAAAGCCGCGTTGAAGCCTATCCCTCCGAACCGCCGTTTGATGGCGTTATCAGCCGCGCTTTCGCATCGTTGAATGATATGGTGAGCTGGTGTCACCATCTGCCGGGAGAGAAAGGGCGTTTTTATGCCTTAAAAGGGCAATTGCCAGGGGATGAAATTGCCTCACTACCTGACAATTTTAGCGTCGAATCTGTTGAAAAATTACGCGTTCCGCAACTGGAAGGCGAGCGGCATCTGGTGATTATTAAGTCAAACAAAGTTTAATTTTTATCAAAAAAAATAGAAAAAAACGACGCGGCTTGTGTTAAAAATCGACAGGTATAACGCATTTCAGCGTTGTTACATTTAACTCTGGATTTACGGTTTCGTTTCAACATGACAACGTCGCTTATTTTGTTAAAACAGAGAGTAATCAACTTTGTAAATATCAGTCTGCTAAAAATCGAATCGAAAAATCACTTTTGCTTGTTAAATTTTTATTATAAATGTCAATGGGGCGTTTTTAAGGTGTAAGCTGGTATTTTTAAAACAGTACCTGGTTTTACGCTTAAATATCAAAAAGATGAAAAGGCATGAATTGACACGTAAATGAATTGCGTAAGCATGAATATGTTTAATGTGTGATCTGGTGCACGCTTTATCGCCAGTGTTTTCGCGCTATTTGCAGTTTTGTACGATCGTTCACACTTTGGCTAAAAGTTAAAAATGCGGGCCAGAGAAAAATATTTAAACATTTATTCACCTTTTGGCTACTTATTGTTTGAAATCACGGGGGCGCACCGTATAATTTGACCGCTTTTTGATGCTTGACTCTAAGTCTTAAAGAACGTTTTATACGACACGCGGCATACCTCGAAGTGAGCAGGAGTAAAAACGTGATGTCTGTGTCGCTCGTGAGTCGAAACGTTGCTCGTAAGCTTCTGTTCATTCAGTTTCTGGCGGTAATAGCAAGTGGATTGCTGTTTTGCCTCAAAGACCCCTTCTGGGGCATCTCCGCAGTATGTGGGGGATTGGCAGTGGCACTGCCTAATATGTTGTTTATGATATTTGCCTGGCGTCACCAGGCGCATACACCTGCTAAGGGCCGCGTGTCCTGGACTTTCGCCTTCGGTGAAGCCTTCAAGGTGTTAGCGATGCTGGTTTTACTGGTGGTGGCGTTGGCGGTTTTAAAGGCGGTGTTTTTGCCGCTGATCGTTACGTGGGTTTTGGTGCTGGTGGTTCAGATACTGGCGTCGGCTGTAATTAACAACAAAGGGTAAAAGGCATCATGGCTTCAGAAAATATGACGCCGCAGGAATACATAGGACACCATCTGAATAACCTTCAGTTGGACCTGCGTACTTTCTCGCTGGTGGATCCGCAGAACCCCCCAGCCACCTTCTGGACGCTCAATATTGACTCCATGTTCTTCTCGGTGGTGCTGGGTCTGTTGTTTCTGGTGATGTTCCGTAGCGTTGCTAAAAAAGCGACCAGCGGCGTGCCAGGCAAGTTTCAGACCGCGATTGAGCTGATAGTCGGCTTTGTGCATGGCAGCGTGAAAGACATGTACCATGGCAAAAGCAAGCTGATTGCGCCGCTGGCCCTGACGATTTTCGTCTGGGTATTCCTTATGAACCTGATGGACTTACTGCCTATCGACCTGCTGCCGTATATCGCTGAGCATTGGCTGGGTCTGCCGGCAACGCGCGTGGTGCCGTCTGCTGACGTGAACATCACCCTGTCGATGGCGCTGGGCGTATTCATCCTTATTCTGTTCTACAGCATCAAAATGAAAGGCATCGGCGGCTTCGCAAAAGAGTTGACGCTGCAGCCGTTCAATCACTGGGCGTTCATTCCTGTCAACTTAATCCTTGAAGGGGTAAGTCTGCTGTCCAAACCGGTTTCTCTGGGTCTGCGACTGTTCGGCAACATGTATGCCGGTGAGCTGATTTTCATTCTGATTGCTGGTCTGTTGCCGTGGTGGTCACAGTGGATTCTGAATGTGCCGTGGGCCATTTTCCACATCCTGATTATTACGCTGCAAGCCTTCATTTTCATGGTTCTGACGATTGTCTATCTGTCGATGGCGTCCGAAGAGCATTAATTTACCAACACTACTACGTTTTAACTGAAACAAACTGGAGACTGTCATGGAAAACCTGAATATGGATCTGCTGTACATGGCTGCCGCTGTGATGATGGGTCTGGCGGCAATCGGTGCTGCGATCGGTATCGGCATCCTCGGGGGTAAATTCCTGGAAGGCGCGGCGCGTCAACCTGATCTGATTCCTCTGCTGCGTACTCAGTTCTTTATCGTTATGGGTCTGGTGGATGCTATCCCGATGATCGCTGTAGGTCTGGGTCTGTACGTGATGTTCGCTGTCGCGTAGTAAGCGTTGCTTGAATTAAGAGCAATATCAGAAGGTTAACTAGATAGAGGCATTGTGCTGTGAATCTTAACGCAACAATCCTCGGCCAGGCCATCGCGTTTATTCTCTTTGTCTGGTTTTGCATGAAGTACGTATGGCCGCCGTTAATGGCAGCCATCGAGAAACGTCAGAAAGAAATTGCTGACGGTCTCGCTTCTGCTGAACGAGCACATAAGGATCTTGACCTTGCAAAGGCCAGCGCGACCGACCAGCTGAAAAAAGCGAAAGCGGAAGCTCAGGTAATCATCGAGCAGGCAAACAAACGCCGCGCTCAGATCCTGGACGAAGCCAAAACTGAAGCAGAGCAGGAACGTACTAAAATCGTGGCGCAGGCGCAGGCGGAAATTGAAGCCGAGCGTAAACGCGCCCGTGAAGAGCTGCGTAAGCAAGTTGCTATCCTGGCTGTTGCTGGCGCCGAGAAGATCATCGAACGTTCCGTGGATGAAGCTGCTAACAGCGACATCGTGGATAAACTTGTCGCTGAACTGTAAGGAGGGAGGGGCTGATGTCTGAATTTGTTACGGTAGCTCGCCCCTACGCCAAAGCAGCTTTTGACTTTGCCGTTGAACACCAAAGTGTAGAGCGCTGGCAGGATATGCTGGCGTTTGCCGCCGAGGTAACCAAGAACGAACAAATGGCAGAGCTTCTCTCTGGCGCGCTGGCGCCGGAAACGCTCGCTGAGTCGTTTATCGCAGTCTGCGGTGAGCAGTTAGACGAAAACGGTCAGAACCTGATTCGGGTGATGGCTGAAAATAATCGTCTGAACGCGCTCCCGGATGTTCTGGAGCAGTTTATTCATCTGCGTGCCGCCAGTGAAGCTACCTCCGAGGTAGAAGTTACGTCGGCAACCGCATTGAGTGAAGAGCAGCTTTCGAAAATCAGCGCCGCGATGGAAAAACGTCTGTCACGCAAAGTGAAGCTGAATTGCAAAATCGATAAGTCTGTAATGGCAGGCGTTATCATCCGGGCGGGTGATATGGTCATTGATGGCAGCGTACGCGGCCGTCTTGAGCGCCTTGCAGACGTCTTGCAGTCTTAAGGGGACTGGAGCATGCAACTGAATTCCACCGAAATCAGCGAACTGATCAAGCAGCGCATTGCTCAGTTCAATGTGGTGAGCGAAGCTCACAACGAAGGTACTATTGTTTCTGTCAGTGACGGTGTTATCCGCATTCACGGCCTGGCCGATTGTATGCAGGGTGAAATGATCTCCCTGCCGGGTAACCGTTACGCTATCGCACTGAACCTGGAGCGCGACTCCGTGGGTGCGGTAGTCATGGGTCCATACGCTGACCTTGCCGAAGGCATGAAGGTTAAATGTACGGGTCGTATCCTGGAAGTTCCGGTTGGCCGCGGTCTGCTGGGACGTGTGGTGAACACCTTGGGTGCGCCAATTGACGGTAAAGGTCCGGTTGATAATGACGGCTTCTCTGCCGTTGAAGCGATTGCGCCGGGCGTTATCGATCGTCAGTCTGTCGATCAGCCGGTGCAGACCGGCTATAAAGCCGTTGACTCCATGATCCCAATCGGTCGTGGTCAGCGTGAACTGATCATCGGTGACCGTCAGACCGGTAAAACCGCGCTGGCTATCGACGCCATCATCAACCAGCGCGATTCCGGTATCAAATGTATCTATGTCGCTATCGGCCAGAAAGCGTCCACCATCTCTAACGTGGTGCGTAAACTGGAAGAACACGGCGCGCTGGCTAACACCATCGTTGTGGTGGCGACCGCGTCCGAATCCGCTGCTCTGCAATATCTGGCGCCGTATGCCGGTTGCGCAATGGGCGAATACTTCCGTGACCGCGGTGAAGATGCGCTGATCATTTACGATGACCTGTCTAAACAGGCTGTTGCTTACCGTCAGATCTCCCTGCTGCTCCGTCGTCCGCCAGGACGTGAAGCATTCCCGGGCGACGTATTCTACCTCCACTCTCGTCTGCTGGAGCGTGCTGCGCGTGTTAACGCCGACTACGTCGAAGCCTTCACCAAAGGTGAAGTGAAAGGGAAAACCGGCTCTCTGACCGCGCTGCCGATTATCGAAACGCAGGCAGGTGACGTTTCCGCGTTCGTTCCGACCAACGTAATTTCCATTACCGATGGTCAGATCTTCCTGGAATCTAACCTGTTTAACGCCGGTATTCGTCCTGCGGTTAACCCGGGTATCTCGGTATCCCGTGTAGGTGGCGCAGCCCAGACCAAGATCATGAAAAAACTGTCCGGTGGTATTCGTACCGCGCTGGCGCAGTATCGTGAACTGGCGGCGTTCTCTCAGTTTGCATCCGACCTTGACGATGCCACCCGTAAACAGCTTGACCACGGTCAGAAAGTGACCGAACTGCTGAAACAGAAACAGTATGCGCCGATGTCCGTCGCGCAGCAGTCTCTGGTTCTGTTCGCAGCAGAACGTGGTTATCTGGCGGATGTCGAACTGGCGAAAATCGGTAGCTTCGAAGCCGCACTGCTGGCTTACGTCGACCGTGATCACGCTCCGCTGATGCAAGAGATCAACCAGTCCGGTGGCTATAACGACGAAATCGAAGGCAAGCTGAAAGGCATCCTCGATTCCTTCAAAGCAACCCAGTCCTGGTAACGTCTGGCGGCTTGCCTTAGGGCAGGCCGTAAGGCATTGAGGAGAAGCTCATGGCCGGCGCAAAAGAGATACGTAGTAAGATCGCAAGCGTCCAGAACACGCAAAAGATCACTAAAGCGATGGAGATGGTCGCCGCTTCCAAAATGCGTAAATCGCAGGATCGCATGGCGGCCAGCCGTCCTTATGCAGAGACCATGCGCAAAGTGATTGGTCACCTTGCGAACGGTAATCTGGAATATAAGCACCCCTACCTGGAAGAGCGCGACGTTAAACGCGTGGGCTACCTGGTAGTGTCGACCGACCGTGGTTTGTGCGGTGGCTTGAACATTAACCTGTTCAAAAAGCTGCTGGCGGATATGAAGGCATGGTCCGATAAAGGCGTTCAGTGCGAACTCGCAATGATCGGCTCTAAGGGCGTGTCATTCTTTAATTCCGTAGGCGGCAACGTTGTCGCTCAGGTGACAGGTATGGGGGATAACCCTTCTCTGTCCGAACTGATCGGTCCGGTTAAAGTGATGTTGCAGGCCTACGACGAAGGCCGTCTGGACAAGCTTTACATTGTCAGCAACAAATTTATTAACACCATGTCTCAGGTGCCGACGATCACTCAACTGCTGCCGCTGCCGGCGTCAGAAGATGATGATCTGAAGCGTAAAGCCTGGGATTACCTGTATGAACCAGACCCGAAAGCGCTGCTGGATACTCTCCTGCGTCGTTATGTGGAGTCTCAGGTTTATCAGGGCGTGGTAGAAAACCTGGCCAGCGAGCAGGCCGCACGAATGGTGGCGATGAAAGCCGCAACCGATAATGGCGGCAGCCTGATTAAAGAGCTGCAGTTGGTATACAACAAAGCTCGTCAGGCCAGCATTACTCAGGAACTCACCGAGATCGTCTCGGGGGCCGCCGCGGTTTAACCAGGTTATTTCGTAGAGGATTTAAGATGGCTACTGGAAAGATTGTCCAGGTAATCGGCGCCGTGGTCGACGTCGAGTTCCCTCAGGATGCCGTACCACGCGTGTACGATGCCCTTGAGGTGCAGAATGGTAATGAGAAGCTGGTGCTGGAAGTTCAGCAGCAGCTTGGCGGCGGTATCGTGCGTACCATCGCGATGGGGTCTTCTGACGGTCTGCGTCGCGGTCTGGATGTAAAAGATCTCGAACACCCGATCGAAGTCCCGGTAGGTAAAGCCACGCTGGGTCGTATCATGAACGTCCTGGGCGAACCGGTAGACATGAAAGGCGAGATCGGCGAAGAAGAGCGTTGGGCGATTCACCGCGCAGCACCTTCCTACGAAGAGTTGTCAAACTCTCAGGAACTGCTGGAAACCGGTATCAAAGTTATCGACCTGATGTGTCCGTTCGCGAAGGGCGGTAAAGTCGGTCTGTTCGGTGGTGCGGGTGTAGGTAAAACCGTAAACATGATGGAGCTTATTCGTAACATCGCGATCGAGCACTCCGGTTACTCAGTGTTTGCGGGCGTAGGGGAACGTACTCGTGAGGGTAACGACTTCTACCACGAAATGACCGACTCCAACGTTATCGATAAAGTATCCCTGGTGTATGGCCAGATGAACGAGCCGCCGGGAAACCGTCTGCGCGTTGCACTGACCGGCCTGACCATGGCGGAGAAATTCCGTGACGAAGGTCGTGACGTACTGCTGTTCGTCGATAACATCTATCGTTACACCCTGGCCGGTACGGAAGTATCCGCACTGCTGGGCCGTATGCCTTCCGCAGTAGGTTACCAGCCGACTCTGGCGGAAGAGATGGGCGTTCTGCAGGAACGTATCACCTCCACCAAAACCGGTTCTATCACCTCCGTACAGGCGGTATACGTACCGGCGGATGACTTGACTGACCCGTCTCCAGCCACCACCTTTGCGCACTTAGATGCAACCGTGGTACTGAGCCGTCAGATCGCATCCCTGGGTATCTACCCGGCCGTTGACCCGCTGGACTCCACCAGCCGTCAGCTGGATCCGCTGGTTGTTGGTCAGGAACACTACGACACCGCGCGTGGCGTTCAGTCCATCCTGCAGCGTTATCAGGAACTGAAAGACATCATCGCCATCCTCGGTATGGATGAACTGTCTGAAGAAGATAAACTGGTGGTAGCTCGCGCGCGTAAAATTCAGCGCTTCCTGTCCCAGCCGTTCTTCGTGGCGGAAGTATTTACCGGTTCTCCGGGCAAATACGTCTCCCTGAAAGACACCATCCGTGGCTTTAAAGGCATCATGGAAGGCGAATACGATCACCTGCCGGAGCAGGCGTTCTACATGGTCGGTTCCATCGACGAAGCCGTGGAAAAAGCCAAAAAACTTTAACGCCTTAATCGGAGGGTGATATGGCAATGACTTACCACCTGGATGTCGTCAGCGCGGAGCAACAAATGTTCTCCGGTCTGGTCGAGAAAATCCAGGTTACGGGTAGCGAAGGCGAACTGGGGATTTACCCGGGGCACGCGCCGCTACTCACCGCCATTAAGCCTGGTATGATTCGCATCGTTAAGCAGCACGGTCATGAAGAGTTTATCTATCTGTCCGGCGGCATTCTGGAAGTGCAGCCTGGCAGCGTGACCGTTCTGGCGGATACCGCGATTCGCGGTCAGGATCTCGACGAAGCGCGAGCCCTGGAAGCGAAGCGTAAAGCCGAAGAGCACATTAAGAGCTCGCACGGTGACGTGGATTACGCTCAGGCGTCTGCGGAACTGGCCAAAGCGATCGCTAAACTGCGCGTTATCGAGTTGACCAAAAAAGCGATGTAACACCGGCTTGAAAGCATAAAACCAGTCTGATTGCGGACTGGTTTTTTTTTATCCTCTCAATTTTTATTCGATAAACTAGCAACGACAAAAACAAGCGGCTGAAGGCGACGCGTTTTCAGCGACAGCGCTGTTTTCATTAAATCTTTCTTTCTGTCATTGGCATCTGCACATTGTGCGAAGAAGGAAGGAATGGATGCGTTTTTATTGCATAAAATGAGGGATTATTACTATGTCATTTCAGCCATCCTTTGCGGGTCCACAACCCGACTCAAGGATTGATCGTACTACCTTTATTCGTCGCGCTTATCTTCATCTCGCCGTCGCCATCGTCGGTTTTATCGTATTGAGCGCGGCGTGGAGTTTTATAGGGGTCGGGGAGTATGCGCTTGATGTGCTGCTGGCTGGTGGAAGATATAGCTGGTTGGTTGTTCTCGGCGCTTTTATGCTGGTGGGAATGCTGGCAACCCGTCTGGCGGATAATGCGGGGACTAATCAAACGCAACTTATCGGGCTGGGGATTTATGTGTTGGCAGAATCCCTGATTTTTGCCCCCCTGTTAACGGTGGCGGCGTATATTAACCCGTCGAGCATTGGCGCGGCGGCAATAACGACTCTGTTGCTGGTTGGCGGTCTGACGTTTACCGCTTTTTCCATAAAAAAAGACTTTTCTTTTCTGCGCTCGTTTCTGACTATGGCTGGGTTCATTGCTTTTGGCGCGATTATTGCCAGCGTCATCTGCGGCTTCTCGCTGGGCGTCTGGTTTTCTGCGCTAATGGTACTGCTGTGCGCCGGGTTTATACTTTACGATACTTCTAACATTATTCACCATTACCCTACCGATCGCCCAGCTGGCGCGGCATTACATCTGTTTGCTTCTATCGCGACCATGTTCTGGTATATTTTGCGGATTTTTATGTCGCGTAATTAAGTAAAAAATATGCGCAACGGAAAACCAGCGGCCTCTGTCGCTGGTTTTTGCTTTTCTGACTCCCCTGCGCTTTATTACGTTATCTTCTTTATTTATGGAGTAAAAAAACAGCAAAAACATCGGACTACGTTGCCAATACGCGGGTGTTTTTACTTTTCAGGAGACAAGAGGCGCGGTAATGAACGAAAATGATTCATTAGCAGGCGGGGATTTTATCCCGGTGAGCGTTTTATCCTTCTTCCATTTTACGATGAAAAAAATGTAGTATTTTCAACGTGAAACAGTATAAATTCGTTCTCAAATTACAGTCAGGACGCGTATGTTAAATAGTGCTATGAGCGTAGTGATCCTTGCCGCAGGTAAAGGCACACGCATGTATTCCGATATTCCTAAAGTGCTGCACACGCTGGCGGGTAAACCCATGGTGCAGCATGTCATTGATGCAGCTACTAAATTAGGGGCCGCACAGGTTCATCTGGTCTATGGCCACGGTGGCGAGTTGTTAAAACAGACCCTGAAAGATGACAAGCTGAACTGGGTGCTTCAGGCGGAACAGTTGGGAACAGGTCACGCAATGCAGCAGGCCGCGCCCTTTTTTAGCGACGATGAAGATATTTTAATGCTTTACGGCGACGTGCCGCTGATTTCGGTTGAAACCTTACAGCGCCTGCGCGATGCCAAACCGCAGGGTGGTATTGGGTTATTAACCGTGAAGCTGGACGATCCGAGCGGCTATGGCCGTATTACGCGTGAAAACGGTAAAGTGACCGGCATCGTTGAACATAAAGACGCCACTGATGAACAGCGTCAGATCCAGGAAATTAACACTGGTATTCTGATCGCCAACGGCGCGGACCTGAAACGCTGGTTGTCTAAGCTGACTAACAATAATGCGCAGGGTGAATATTACATCACAGATATCATCGCGCTGGCTTATCAGGAAGGACGGGAGATCGCCGCGGTGCATCCGGCTCGCATCAGCGAAACGGACGGCGTGAATAACCGTCTACAGCTTTCTCGTCTGGAGCGTATTTACCAGGCCGAACAGGCGGAGAAACTGCTGTTATCCGGTGTTATGTTGCGCGATCCGGCACGTTTTGATCTCCGCGGCACCCTTCATTGTGGAATGGATGTCGAAATTGACGCTAACGTTATCATCGAAGGTTATGTAACGCTCGGTCACCGCGTGAAGATCGGCGCGGGCTGCATTATTAAAAACAGCGTTATTGGCGATGACTGCGAAATTAGCCCATACAGCGTGGTGGAAGATGCGCATCTGGAAGCGGCCTGCACCATCGGCCCGTTTGCTCGCCTGCGTCCCGGCGCGGAGCTGTTAGCGGGCGCTCACGTCGGCAATTTCGTTGAAATGAAAAAAGCGCGTCTCGGTAAAGGTTCTAAAGCCGGCCATCTGACCTACCTGGGAGATGCGGAAATTGGCGACAACGTGAATATCGGCGCGGGGACCATCACCTGTAACTATGATGGCGCGAACAAATTCAAAACGGTTATTGGCGACGATGTGTTTGTCGGCTCCGATACCCAACTGGTGGCGCCGGTTACTGTTGGTAAAGGGGCCACCATCGCCGCAGGGACTACCGTCACCCGTAATGTAGCCGACAATGAACTGGTATTAAGCCGCGTGCCGCAGGTGCATAAGCAAGGCTGGCAGCGTCCGGTGAAGAAAAAGTGATTTTGTAGGTCGGATAAGCGTCAGCGCCATCCGGCAGACCGGAGATGAGAGGATAAAATAATCCTCCGCTCCATGAGCAGTACTTATAAAAATAACCCCACTCTCTACAAGGCTCGGGGCGCCCGCAACGACGGGCATACAGGTCAGCGACAACGCATGGCGTAATGCCATAATCAGGAAATAAAACTATGTGTGGAATTGTTGGCGCTATCGCGCAGCGTGATGTAGCTGAAATCCTTCTCGAAGGTTTACGTCGTCTGGAATACCGCGGATATGACTCTGCCGGTCTGGCCGTGGTGGATGCAGAAGGTCATATGACCCGCCTGCGTCGCCTCGGTAAAGTCCAGATGCTGGCTCAGGCAGCGGAAGAACATCCTCTGCATGGCGGCACTGGTATTGCTCACACTCGCTGGGCGACGCACGGTGAACCTTCAGAAGCTAACGCGCATCCGCATGTTTCTGAACACATTGTGGTGGTGCATAACGGCATCATCGAAAACCATGAACCGCTGCGTGAAGCGTTAAAAGCGCGTGGCTATACCTTCGTTTCTGAAACCGACACCGAAGTGATTGCACACCTGGTAAACTGGGAACTGAAACAGGGCGGTACTCTGCGTGAGGCTGTTCTGCGTGCTATCCCGCAACTGCGTGGTGCGTACGGTACAGTGATCATGGATACCCGTCACCCGGATACCCTACTGGCGGCACGTTCTGGTAGCCCGCTGGTGATTGGCCTGGGTATGGGCGAAAACTTTATCGCTTCTGACCAGCTGGCGCTGTTGCCAGTGACTCGTCGCTTTATCTTCCTTGAAGAGGGCGATATCGCTGAAATCACTCGCCGTTCGGTAAATATCTTCGATAACACCGGCGCGGAAGTAAAACGTCAGGATATCGAATCTAATCTGCAATATGACGCGGGCGATAAAGGTATTTACCGCCACTACATGCAGAAAGAGATCTACGAACAGCCGAACGCGATCAAAAACACCCTTACCGGGCGCATCAGCCACGGTGAGGTGGATTTAAGCGAGCTGGGACCGAACGCCGATGATCTGTTGTCGAAGGTTGAGCATATTCAGATCCTCGCCTGCGGTACGTCTTACAACTCCGGTATGGTTTCCCGTTACTGGTTTGAATCGCTGGCAGGTATTCCGTGCGACGTTGAAATCGCCTCTGAATTCCGCTATCGCAAATCTGCCGTGCGCCGTAACAGCCTGATGATCACGCTCTCCCAGTCTGGCGAAACGGCAGATACCCTGGCTGGCCTGCGTCTGTCGAAAGAGCTGGGATATTTGGGCTCTCTGGCCATTTGTAACGTGCCGGGATCTTCGCTGGTGCGTGAATCCGATCTGGCGCTGATGACCAACGCGGGTACGGAAATTGGCGTAGCATCTACCAAAGCCTTCACCACCCAGTTAACCGTGCTGTTGATGCTGGTGGCGAAACTGGCGCGTCTGAAAGGTCTGGATACGTCCATTGAGCATGATATCGTTCATGGCCTACAGGCGCTGCCGAGCCGTATTGAGCAGATGCTGTCGCAGGACAAACGTATCGAAGCCCTGGCGGAAGATTTCTCTGACAAACACCATGCGCTGTTCCTGGGGCGTGGCGATCAATATCCGATTGCGCTCGAAGGCGCGCTGAAGCTGAAAGAGATCTCTTACATTCACGCGGAAGCCTATGCTGCAGGCGAGCTGAAACACGGGCCGTTGGCGCTGATTGACGCCGATATGCCGGTGATTGTGGTGGCGCCGAACAACGAACTGCTGGAGAAACTGAAATCCAACATCGAAGAAGTTCGCGCACGTGGCGGTCAGTTGTACGTCTTCGCCGATCAGGATGCGGGTTTCGTCAGCAACGACAACATGCACATCATCGAGATGCCGCATGTGGAAGAGGTCATTGCGCCTATCTTCTACACCGTTCCGCTGCAACTGCTGGCGTATCACGTGGCGCTGATTAAAGGCACCGACGTTGACCAGCCGCGTAACCTGGCGAAATCGGTTACCGTAGAGTAAGTACAAATGTAGTACCAGGCAGAAGGCCGTCGATAGACGGCCTTTTTTTGTGCGCCGTGACAGGCGCTGTTCTTTCTCTATGGTGGCTGAAGAGCGACTAAGAGGTGCTACGCCTACCTGCGCTACGGGTACCCGGTCACATTCTCTTCTTTAAGGCCCTGGCTCAATCCAGGTGGATCGGAAATCAAACCATCCCAGGTTATTCAGGTGGATCCCCCTGGCCCGGTCGGGGCCTTTGAGTCGCATCCAGTGGTGAAAAAGCGGCTGTAGCCAGCCTGAACGGGTGGTTTCCCTGACCAGTTGTTCCGCGCTGATGGTTTCGGCATGCCACTGGGTTTCCCATTGGGCCAGCAGCGCATCATCCCCACCTCTGATGGCGTGGCGCAGTAAAGGGGAGCCCAGCAGCCATGTACCGACGTTCCACTCTTCGGGAATGGGGAAATTGACCGTCCCCAGCCAGAGATCCACATTGGCTTTGCCATTCGCCCAGTCATCATAATTCAGCTCCACGCCCTCAAGTAAAATGCCCTGCTGGCGCATGATCTCTTGCATGATATCCAGGAGCATCGGAAATTCAGGGTGCTGATCGTGATAGGCCAGACGCAGTTTTGCGTAGGGCGACGACGAGATAAAAGGTGAACAGGCTGGGCCCGCCTCAATAGTATGAAACCAGGAGGACAGTAGGCTGCCGCCCGGTACCCAGAAGGGGCGAATTGCCTCACTCAGATGCTGGAGTAAGGCGTAAGGGCTGAGTGTTTCCCGCAGCCAGCGGCGATGTTCGGCGGTATGCCAGTGCGGAGAGCGACTGTCGCATAATAAAAAATAGCCTCCACGCTCAAGAAACATCTCGCGCAGGTTGTCAGAAGGTTTGCCTGATACCTGGCTAAGCCGTCCGGAAACGTAATCCTCATCGCTCAGGCTGGAACTGAGCCAGGCTGCCGTGTCGTTATCCGACAGCGATTCCGCCAGGTTATCTGTCTCCGTTAAATTCGGCCAGATAAAGACCTCCACTTCATCCAGCAGCCCGCGCAGACCGAAATAGTGGTCAAAGGCCTTCATTTGCAGATGAAAGCCATTGTTTTCCACCACCTCATAAGGGCCAGTTCCCACGGGATGTGCCGGGAAATCAGCGCGTTGTGTATGGTCAGGCGGTAGGATCATGGCATCAATACGACTGAGCAGCAGCGGCAGTCGGTTATCCGGGTGCGCCAGCGTAATTTCAAGGCTCAGCGGCCCGGTGGCCTGAATGGTCTGCAAGTGCGAGAACAACGGCAGCTTAGCGCTGCGGGTCAGTGAAGCGATAACCGCGTCGATCGTCAGCTCCTGACCATCATGCCAGAGGACGGCGGGGCGCAGATAAAAACGCCAGCGCAGTGGATCAATCTGCCGCCAGTGGTGGGCAAGATCGGCTTCGACTTCACCTTTTTCCTCATTTATGCGCGTCAGGCCGCTAAAAATCTGCCTGACCAGATGCTGCTCAGAGCGACGCAACGGTATGCCGGGGCACAGCGACGGCATTGTCCGATAATAGGGGATGCACAGCCGCTGATAGTCTGCCCGCACGCTATAGCCCAGCTTTGAACGCAGCAGTTGCGCCACCTGGTGCTTATTTTTACCCAGCAGCTGAATGGCCTGATCAATATGACCAGACTCCAGTAACTGCTCCGCCTTTTCGCTTAACAGCTGTTCTGGTTTATAGCGCAGGTGAAGCCGGGCGCGATGCCCACGTCCGGCCTGTGATTGCCAGATGAGCCACTTTGCCTCCTGCATCTGAAGCAACAGATTACGCATATGCCGTCGGGTGCAGAACAACACATCCGCCAGCTCCTGTAATGTCACGCTAACAGGCTTGTCGCCATAGTGCTGGAGTAGCTTTAAGTATTTTTGTTCAGTGTGCCGGGTTGTCATAAAAGGTGAAATTTCCCGAACGGGAATGAGCAATTTTTAATATCCCCTTTTTAGCCGATGATTTTCCCTATCGCAACTTCTATGAGGATTCATCATGACAAAGCGCATTAATAAAGACACGCAGGTCTGCATGTCCCTGGCGGCACGCCCAAGTAACTTCGGTACACGCTTTCACAACTATCTGTACGAAGCGCTGGATCTCAATTATCTCTACAAAGCTTTCTCGCCGACCGATCTTACGCAGGCCATTAGCGGCGTGCGCGGGCTGGGGATACGTGGGTGCGCGATCTCTATGCCGTTTAAAGAAGCCTGCATTCCGCTGGTGGATGAACTGGATGCTTCTGCTCAGGCCATTCACTCAGTTAATACCATTGTGAATACCAATGGCCATCTGAAGGCGTACAACACCGATTACATTGCAATAGCTCGCTTGCTGGCGAGTTACAAGGTCTCTCCCGACCTGGTGTTTGCTTTGCGTGGCAGCGGTGGTATGGCAAAGGCGGTGGCCTGCGCGCTGAAGGATGCGGGGTTTACCCGTGGTTATATTGTCGCGATTGATGAAGCGTCAGGTAAACAACTGGCCGAACTCTATGGCTATGAATGGCGCCCGGATACCGACGGTATTGAAGCCGATTTGTTAATTAACGCCACGCCTATCGGAATGGCTGGCGGTAATGATGCCGACAAACTCTCTTATTCCGAACAGGAAGTGGATAAGGCGAGCGTTATCTTTGATGTGGTGGCGCTACCGCCCGTCACGCCGCTGATCCGCTACGCCCGTGAACGCGGTAAAACCGTGATTACCGGTTCCGAAGTGTTTGCTATTCAGGCCGTGGAACAATTTGTCCTTTATACCGGGATTCGCCCGGACGACGCGCTGTTCCAGAAAGCCGCGGCCTGGTCACGTCTGTAACATTTTTTCCCGCTTTTTCTTTAAATTAAAAGAACAGGGTACCCTACTATGACTAAAAAAATTGTTGCTGTGACGGCCTGTCCGACGGGCGTCGCCCATACCTTTATGGCGGCAGAAGCGTTGGAAATTGAAGCCCGCAAGCGTGGTGACTGGATCAAGGTTGAAACCCGCGGTTCCGTCGGGGCGAAGAACACGCTGACCGCGGAAGAGATAGCGCAAGCGGATGTGGTGATTATCGCGGCGGATATTGAGCTGGATCTGTCAGGCTTTGTTGGCAAAAGACTCTATCGCACCAGTACCGGCGCGGCGCTAAAAAAGAGTGCGCAGGAAATGGATAATGCTTTCAATAGCGCCGAGGTCTATCAGGGGAGTGCCGGGCGCTCTTCTTCAGCTGGTAAAACAGAGCTACCCGGCGTTTATAAGCATTTAATGACCGGCGTATCCCATATGCTTCCTTTGGTGGTGGCGGGAGGATTGTGTATCGCGCTCTCTTTTGTCTTCGGTATCCAGGCCTTCAATGAGCCGGGCACGCTGGCGGCTGCGTTATTTCAAATCGGTGGTAAGGCGGCCTTTGCGCTGATGGTGCCGGTACTGGCTGGGTTTATTGCCTTCTCAATTGCCGATCGTCCGGGTCTGGCCCCGGGGCTTATTGGCGGGATGTTGGCCAGCCTGTGCGGTGCTGGTTTCCTGGGAGGGATTGTGGCCGGTTTTCGGCCGGTTACAGCGTACGGTTTCTGGCGCAAAATATTAAGCTACCAGCGTCAATGGAAGCGCTTAAGCCTGTGCTGGTTCTGCCGCTACTGTCTACGCTGATTACCGGCCTAATCATGATTTACGTGGTGGGTGGCCCGGTGTCTGCGGTGATGGAAGGGCTGACGACGTTCCTGGGGAATATGACCTCTACGAATGCTATCTTGCTGGGAATGTTGCTGGGCGCAATGCAAGGTTTTGACCTTGGTGGGCCGGTGAATAAAGCTGCGTATACCTTCGGCGTCGGTTTACTGGCTTCTCATTCCTATATGCCGATGGCGGCCATTATGGCGGCAGGGATGGTACCGGCATTAGGGATGGGCGTCGCAACCTGGGCGGCCAGAGCGAAATTCACTGCTTCTGAGCATGAAGCGGGTAACGCATCCTTTATCCTGGGGCTGTGCTTTATCTCTGAAGGGGCGATTCCCTTCGCTGCGCGTGACCCGATGCGCGTCATCCCTTCCACGATGGTCGGTGGCGCAATCGCCGGGGGACTGTCCATGTATTTCGGTTGTACACTGATGGCGCCACACGGTGGTCTCTTTGTCCTGGCGATCCCGCATGCGGTAGAACATGTGATGCAATATCTGCTCTCGATTGCCCTGGGCACGATTGTTTGCGGCCTGATGTACGCGCTGTTGAAACCGTCTGCGGTTGCGCAAACAGTTTAATTCATCTCCCCCTGCAGGCTGGTCTGGTGTCTCCCCGGGCCAGCTTTTTTATTTCCATTGTCATCAAACCGTCATAATCAAGACATATAACTGTCATCAATTTGTCCTATTTTGCTCATCGTAGCAACTCAAACAACGATTTACCGAAACCGTGCAGGAGACATTATGAAAGTTATGCGTACCACTGTCGCAACTGTTGTCGCCGCGACCTTATCGATGAGCGCGTTCTCTGCCTTTGCAGCAGCAAGCCTGACAGGTGCCGGTGCAACGTTTCCTGCGCCGGTGTATGCCAAATGGGCGGATACCTACCAGAAAGAAACCGGTAACAAAGTCAATTACCAGGGGATAGGCTCTTCCGGCGGCGTGAAACAAATCACCGCGAATACCGTTGATTTTGGCGCTTCCGATGCGCCGCTGTCTGACGAAAAACTGAATCAGGAAGGCCTGTTCCAGTTTCCGACGGTGATCGGCGGCGTGGTGCTGGCGGTGAATATTCCAGGCCTCAAATCCGGTGAACTGGTGCTGGATGGTAAAACGCTGGGTGACATCTACCTCGGTAAAATCAAGAAGTGGGATGATGAAGCCATCACCAAACTGAACCCAGGCGTGAAGCTGCCCTCACAGAATATCGCTGTGGTGCGTCGCGCTGACGGTTCCGGTACCTCCTTCGTGTTCACCAGTTACCTGGCGAAAGTCAACGACGAGTGGAAATCGAAAGTGGGCGCGGGTTCTACCGTGAACTGGCCAACCGGTCTGGGCGGTAAAGGTAACGACGGCATCGCAGCATTTGTACAGCGTCTGCCAGGCGCTATTGGCTACGTTGAATACGCTTACGCCAAGCAGAACAACCTGGCCTACACCAAATTGGTTTCTGCCGACGGCAAACCGGTAAGCCCGACGGAAGAGAGCTTCTCTAATGCGGCGAAAGGCGCAGACTGGAGCAAAACCTTCGCGCAGGATCTGACCAACCAGAAAGGTGACGATGTGTGGCCAATCACTTCCACCACGTTTATCCTGGTCCACAAAGCGCAGAAGAAACCTGAGCAGGGTGCTGAAGTGTTGAAGTTCTTCGACTGGGCCTACAAAAATGGCGCTAAGCAGGCGAATGATCTGGACTACGCCAGCCTGCCGGATAACGTTGTTGAGCAGGTTCGTGCTGCATGGAAGACCAGTATAAAAGACAGCAACGGTAAGGCGCTGTATTAATTAACGAATTGGCGGATGGCGCTACGCTTATCCGCCCTACGGTTTCGACCGCAGGCCCACGTTGTAGGCCGGATAAGCGTAGCGCCATCCGGCAGGGGCAACGTCGTAAAATGCGTTTAATGGAAAGAGTAATTTATGGCTGCAACCAAGCCTGCTTTTAACCCGCCGGGTAAAAAAGGCGACATGATTTTCAGCGCGCTGGTAAAACTGGCTGCGCTGATTGTGCTATTGATGTTGGGCGGTATTATCGTCTCATTGATCATCTCCTCCTGGCCAAGTATTCAGAAATTTGGTTTCTCATTTCTTTGGACTAAGGAATGGGACGCGCCAAACGATATCTACGGCGCTCTGGTGCCCATTTATGGCACGCTGGTGACCTCCTTTATCGCACTGCTGATCGCCGTTCCGGTCAGTTTCGGCATTGCCCTGTTTTTAACCGAGCTGGCGCCAGGCTGGCTAAAGCGTCCGCTCGGCATCGCCATTGAACTGCTGGCGGCAATTCCCAGTATCGTGTACGGCATGTGGGGGCTGTTTATCTTCGCGCCGCTGTTTGCGACGTACTTCCAGGAGCCGGTCGGCAATATTCTTTCCAACATTCCGTTTGTCGGCGCGCTGTTCTCCGGCCCGGCCTTTGGTATCGGCATTCTGGCGGCGGGCGTCATCCTCGCCATCATGATCATCCCCTACATTGCGGCGGTTATGCGCGACGTCTTCGAGCAAACACCGGTAATGATGAAAGAGTCCGCTTACGGTATCGGCTGTACTACCTGGGAAGTTATCTGGCGCATCGTGCTACCGTTCACCAAAAATGGCGTGATCGGCGGCATTATGCTGGGGCTGGGCCGTGCTCTGGGTGAAACGATGGCGGTCACTTTTATCATCGGCAACACTTACCAGCTCGACAGCGCGTCGCTGTATATGCCGGGCAACAGCATCACTTCCGCGCTGGCGAACGAATTCGCTGAGGCGGAATCGGGCCTGCACGTGGCAGCGTTGATGGAGCTGGGGCTGATCCTGTTTGTGATCACCTTTATCGTCCTGGCGGCGTCTAAGTTCATGATTATGCGTCTGGCGAAGAACGAGGGAGCACGTTAATGGCTACGCTTGATATGCAGAACACCGCGCAGCTCGCGGAATCCCGTCGCAAGATGCAGGCGCGTCGCCGCATGAAGAACCGTATCGCACTAACGCTCTCAATGGCGACGATGGCATTTGGCCTGTTCTGGCTGATCTGGATTTTGATGTCCACCATCACGCGCGGCATTGATGGTATGTCGCTGGCGCTGTTTACCGAAATGACGCCGCCGCCGAACACGGCGGGCGGCGGGCTGGCGAACGCCCTAGCGGGGAGTGGATTGTTGATTCTCTGGGCTACCGTATTGGGTACGCCGCTGGGGATTATGGCCGGGATCTATCTGGCGGAATATGGCCGTAAATCCTGGCTGGCGGAAATCATTCGCTTTATTAACGACATTCTGCTTTCCGCGCCGTCAATTGTTGTGGGGCTGTTTGTTTACACCATCGTGGTGGCGCAGATGCAGCACTTCTCCGGCTGGGCAGGGGTGATTGCGCTGGCGCTGTTGCAGGTACCGATCGTTATCCGTACCACTGAAAACATGCTCAAATTGGTGCCGGATAGCCTGCGTGAAGCCGCTTATGCGCTGGGTACGCCGAAGTGGAAGATGATTTCCGCGATTACGCTGAAAGCCTCTATCTCCGGCATTATGACCGGTATCCTGCTGGCTATTGCGCGTATTGCCGGCGAAACGGCGCCATTGTTGTTTACCGCGCTCTCCAACCAGTTCTGGAGCACCGACATGATGCAGCCGATCGCCAACCTGCCGGTGACCATTTTTAAATTCGCGATGAGCCCGTTTGCCGAATGGCAACAATTAGCCTGGGCGGGCGTGCTGATTATTACCCTGTGCGTACTGCTGCTGAATATTCTGGCGCGTGTTGTTTTCGCGAAGAAAAAACACGGTTAAAGACATTGTAGGCCTGATAAGCGTAGCGCCATCAGGCATTATTTTACGGCGTGGCGGATGCGGCGCTGGATGAGGAAAAGAGTGAAATGAGTATGGTTGAAACTGCCCCGAGTAAGATTCAGGTTCGTGATTTGAACTTCTACTACGGCAAATTCCATGCCCTGAAGAACATTAATCTGGATATCGCGAAGAATCAGGTAACGGCATTTATCGGGCCATCCGGCTGTGGTAAATCAACGCTACTGCGTACCTTCAATAAAATGTATTCGCTTTATCCGGAGCAGCGCGCGGAAGGTGAAATTCTGCTGGATGGCGACAATATTCTCACCAACACCCAGGATATCGCGCTGCTGCGCGCAAAAGTGGGGATGGTATTCCAGAAGCCGACGCCGTTCCCGATGTCCATCTATGACAATATCGCCTTTGGCGTGCGTCTGTTTGAGAAGCTGTCTCGTGCCGATATGGACGAACGCGTGCAGTGGGCGTTGACCAAAGCCGCATTATGGAACGAAACCAAAGATAAATTGCACCAGAGCGGGTACTCTCTCTCCGGTGGTCAGCAGCAGCGCCTGTGCATTGCGCGCGGTATCGCCATTCGCCCGGAAGTGCTGCTGTTGGATGAGCCATGCTCAGCTCTGGACCCGATCTCTACCGGGCGTATTGAAGAGCTGATCACCGAGCTGAAACAGGATTACACCGTGGTGATCGTGACCCACAACATGCAGCAGGCGGCACGTTGCTCCGATCATACGGCGTTTATGTACCTGGGCGAGTTGATTGAGTTCAGCAACACGGACGATCTGTTCACCAAGCCCGCGAAGAAACAAACAGAAGACTATATCACCGGTCGTTACGGTTAATTCAGGAGTGCGTAATGGACAGTCTGAACCTTAATAAACATATTTCCGGCCAGTTCAACGCCGAACTGGAAAGCATCCGCACTCAGGTAATGACCATGGGCGGCATGGTGGAGCAGCAGCTTTCTGACGCTATCACCGCTATGCACAACCAGGACAGCGAGCTGGCGAAGCGCGTGGTAGAAGGCGACCATCAGGTTAATATGATGGAAGTCGCCATCGATGAGGCCTGCGTGCGTATTATCGCCAAGCGCCAGCCGACGGCGAGCGATCTGCGCCTGGTGATGGCGATTATCAAAACCATCGCCGAACTGGAGCGCATTGGTGACGTGGCGGATAAAATCTGCCGTACCGCGCTGGAGAAATTCTCCCAGCAGCACCAGCCGCTGTTGGTGAGTCTGGAGTCACTGGGCCGCCACACCGTGCAGATGCTGCACGACGTGCTGGATGCGTTCGCGCGCATGGATCTCGACGAAGCGGTGCGTATCTATCGTGAAGATAAGAAAGTTGACCAGGAGTACGAAGGCATCGTGCGTCAGCTGATGACCTACATGATGGAAGACTCGCGCACCATTCCCAGCGTGCTGACCGCGTTATTCTGCGCGCGCTCTATCGAGCGTATCGGTGACCGTTGCCAGAATATCTGTGAATACATCTTCTACTTCGTGAAGGGGCAAGACTTCCGTCACGTCGGCGGCGATGAGCTGGATAAGCTGCTGGCGGGGAAAGATCCGAAAGAGTAAATCTCATTCTTTTGCCCGGTGGCGCTGCGCTTACCGGGCCTACAGGTACAGATGCTGTAGGCCGGATAAGCGTCAGCGCCATCCGGCATTTCAGTTAACGCGTAATCTCCCACCCGCGCGCTTTCCACAATCCCGGCAACTGCGCCAAATCGGTAAAAGTCGTCACGTTAGGGTGATCGATCGGCTTGTTATGCGGATCGGCGCAGAAATAAAACACTTCCATTCCCGCCGCAATTCCTGACTGCGCGCCTGCGCTGGAATCATCCACCAGAATACACTTCTCAACATTGACCTTCATGGCGTTCGCCGCGTGGAGCATCAGCGCCGGATCGGGCTTCCAGCGTTGAATATCGTAACCGCTAAACAGCAAATCGGGAAAATAATGCAACATGCCCAGTTTACCCAGCGAATGCTGCATCTTACTGACCGGTCCGTTGGATACCACGCACATGGGCGTCTTAATGCTCTCCAGCAGGGTATTTGCGCCCGCGATCGCTTCCAGTTCGGTATCGAACAGGCGCGCCACTTCCGCGCGGTACACCGGCTCCAGCTCCGCCTTTGCCAGCGCAACGCCATGCTCTTTACTGATGGTATCGATAATTTCGTAGAGCTTTACGCCTTTAAAGCGTCTGAATACTTCCGTGAGCTCAAGCGTAATGCCGAACTGCCGGAACATAGTGACATAGGCGCGCGAGCAAATTACTTCACTGTCGACCAGCGTGCCGTCACAGTCAAAAAACACCGCTTCGATTTGGGACATGTCATTTCCATTTTAACAAGTTTAACGTTTACGTAATGCTGAATGAGGGGACGCAATCGTTGCCGTACTAACAAATTGAGTGAAAAAAATTACCACACAACTGCGCCAGGTGTCGCATTTTGGTATAGGATAACGGCGAATTTTCCCTCCTTTCTCCGGAAATTGATAATGAGTCAACAACACACCACCCAGGCTTCTGGTCAGGGTATGCTGGAACGCGTGTTTAAACTGCGCGAACATGGCACGACGGCACGAACCGAAGTGATCGCCGGTTTTACCACTTTCCTGACGATGGTTTATATCGTTTTTGTTAACCCGCAAATTCTGGGCGTAGCTGGCATGGACACCAGCGCCGTCTTTGTGACCACCTGTCTGATTGCGGCCTTTGGCAGTATTCTGATGGGCCTGTTCGCTAACTTGCCGGTGGCGCTGGCGCCCGCGATGGGGCTGAATGCGTTCTTTGCCTTCGTGGTTGTGCAGGCAATGGGACTGCCGTGGCAGGTAGGCATGGGCGCCATTTTCTGGGGCGCTGTTGGTCTTTTATTGCTGACTATCTTCCGCGTGCGTTACTGGATGATCGCCAACATTCCGGTCAGCCTGCGCGTGGGCATCACCAGCGGCATCGGCCTGTTTATCGGCATGATGGGGCTGAAAAACGCCGGCATGATCGTCGCTAACCCGGAAACGCTGGTCAGCATCGGCAACCTGACCTCGCACAGCGTGCTGCTGGGGGTTCTCGGATTCTTTATTATTGCGATTCTCGCTTCGCGCAACATTCATGCGGCGGTGCTGGTGTCCATCATCGTCACGACGCTGCTTGGCTGGATGATGGGCGATGTACATTACAACGGCATTGTCTCCGCGCCGCCAAGCGTCACCAGCGTGGTAGGGCATGTCGATTTGGCAGGTTCGTTCAATCTTGGCCTGGCGGGGGTTATTTTCTCCTTCATGCTGGTAAACCTGTTTGACTCCTCCGGTACGCTGATTGGCGTGACTGATAAAGCCGGCCTGGCGGATGAGAAAGGCAAATTCCCGCGCATGAAGCAGGCGCTGTTTGTTGATAGTATCTCTTCTGTCACTGGCGCATTTGTCGGAACGTCTTCTGTGACCGCTTATATTGAGTCCTCTTCCGGCGTTTCGGTGGGCGGTCGCACCGGTTTAACGGCGGTGGTGGTCGGTATTTTGTTCCTGCTGGTTATCTTCCTGTCGCCGCTGGCGGGCATGGTGCCGCCTTACGCGGCGGCGGGCGCGCTGATTTACGTCGGCGTGCTGATGACCTCCAGCCTGGCGCGGGTAAACTGGCAGGATTTAACCGAATCGGTCCCGGCGTTTATTACGGCGGTAATGATGCCGTTTAGCTTCTCGATCACCGAAGGTATCGCGCTGGGCTTTATCTCTTACTGCGTGATGAAAATTGGTACCGGTCGCCTGCGCGACCTTAGCCCGTGCGTAGTGATTGTCGCGCTGTTATTCGTGCTGAAGATTGTGTTTATTGACGCACACTGATGAAATGAACCCTCGCCCCATCGGGGGGAGGGTTTTTAACGAACTTACGCTTTAACGCGCTGAATATACTCGCCAAATGCGGTCAACTGACCAGTCAAATGATCTAACGTTCCCTGATCCACCACTTCTCCAGTCTGCGGATCGACTTTATTCTGAATCACGCCGCCCATAAACTCCGGTTTATTCATCACCATCGCATCAAGGAACACCAGAATCTGACGCAGATGATACTGGCAGCGCGCGCCGCCAATCGCCCCCATTGAGCTGGTCTGGATAAGAACGGGCTTACCCGCCAGCGGCTGCTCAGGCAGACGGGATAGCCAGTCGATGGCATTCTTCAGGCCGCCGGGAACGGAATAGTTATATTCCGGCGTCACAATGACGACGCCGTCGGCGTTGCGAATCTGCTCCGCCAGCGCCTCTACGCTGGCTGGAAATCCCTCTTCTTGCTGGATATCGGCGTCATACAGCGGAATATCCCCGATCGAAGGCAGCGGCGATACCGTCATTCCTGCCGGCGCGACTTTAGGCAGCGTACGCGCCACCATCCCGTTAAAGGAACCTTTGCGTAAACTTCCCAGCAGTGTAACCACATTCAGCGTTTCAGACATACGTGCCCCTTTTTTCATTATGAACGATTAAGCGTATACGATTTGGCGGCGGGGAGTTGGGCGAATCGCATCAGACGGCCGGTTGGCTCATTGGCGCGCGTCTGGATATCGGGCAGGCTTTTCCAGCCCAGTTTGCCATCGAACTCCCACACTTTTAATTTTTCTATCGCTGGCGTAACGGTTACGGACCATACCAGCACATCTTCCGCATCGCACACGGCTTCAAGCTGCGTGACATGCGCGCACTTCAGGCGTCCGGCAACGGGTAAAAGTTGCAGCTCCCGCGGATCGTCATTCATGACATCGCCGGTGAGTTTTAACACGCTCTGGCGCAATGTAATGAGTTGCGCTCGCGCTTCGTTGGGATCGTTTTGATTGGCTACCCATAAGTTTTCATTACGGGAGAAAGGGTGGCGTTCGAGCGAATGCGGATGGTGAAAGCCGCGGGAGGTGCGCTGTAATTCCATATCCAGCCCGCACTCTCCTTCGGTGGTCAACGCCACGCCAACCATATTTCCGGCGTAGGAGATAGAAAAGCCTGGCAGATTTTTGTCACGAAACGCGGGTTTACCTTTCGCCTGAATAATGATTTCCGGCAGCTCGCTAATTCCGTACAGCATAAACATCAGTTCGGCAAGAAGGCCTCTGGAGGCGAGAAAACGCGTTCGTCGGTGAGCAGGCAGGTTTCTGGCTTCAATATGGCAAGACGAAGAGAGACGAATTGAAACCAACTGTCCCTCCGTAAGTATCCCTCTGGCAAAGTGAGTCGCCATTTTTCGCTCCGTGATTAATGGGCCGTGATAATGACGAGAGTAACATTAACGTAAATTATGGACAGGTTTTACGCGCTAAAAATTCAATTTCAGAAGGTTCTTTAATCAGACGGTGACATTTCTGGTAAGAGGAAGGTTAATTTATCAACGCAGGTGGTCAGATAAGGCGACGGCAGAGCGTGTTGATAGCCTGTCGTAGCCACACAATCTTGGGATTATGACTATTACGTTTGTGCCATAATAGGGTAAACGGCACCATCAGCTTTTCCCGCTGTTGCGCATCAAAAGGCAGGGGGCGCGCCACTAACGGTAGCTGGTGGAGCTGATTGTAGTGCTGGCAATAGCGCGGCGCGGTTGCTATCAGGGTGTGATCCGGCTGGGCGGCCATAAAGAGTGACTGCTCGAACCCCGGCAGGCTCAACGCGATATGGCGTTTGCGTCCCATTTCTTGCAGGACATCATCCAGCGCCCAGGTATCGCTTTGCTCCCAGCAAATACTGATATGCGGGTAGCGCAGAAAAGTGTCCAGATCCCACGCTTCACGCAGTGCCGGATGATCTTCCCGCAGCCAGACCCACGGCAAATCGCTAAACAACACCTCAAAATCAATCGCGAGCGGCAACAGACTGAGCAATTCTCGCGAGCGGGGATGGCTTTCGCGTCCGGTAAATCCGATATCGACTTCCCCGCGCGTAATCGCCTCCAGCGAGTCATAATCCCAGTTGCGAACCTTAATGGTAGCCTGCGGATAGCGCTGATAAATCTGCTGCGACAGTGAATTAAACATAATCATCATCAGCGGCGACTCTGCTGCCAACTCAAATTTTAAACCGCGCGGCGTTTGATGATGCGGTTTATCAAGCAGTTGATTCCCCATCTGCATCCAGTCCGCCAGACTTTGCTCCATACTGACCATCAGCGGCGTCGGCGCCAGGCCCAGCGGCGTATTGACGAACAGCGGATCGTCAAACCATGCCCGGAGTTTCGCCAGCGATTTGCTGACCGCCGAGGGCGTTACGTTCATCCGTTTTGCAGCTTTAGTGACGCTGCGCTCCTGCATGAGTAACTGTAGGCATAACAGCAAATTAAGGTCGAGATTGGTAAGGGATTTCTTCATGCTCGGCTACGGACCTGTTGGGCGTGACGGAGAAGATCAGCAGAATACTCACTATGCTACAACCAATCAGAATCCCGATCAGCATATTCATCGCGCTGATACCGAGTATTGCCGCCAGCCAAATCCACAGTGATGAACCGCAAACCTGCGCGATACCGAGCGTGGAACTGGCCACTCCAGCGCGCAGCGAAAACGGCCCCAGCGCCTGGCTCATCGCGACGCCAAAACCAACCGAGAATCCGGCGCAGATAAGCGTCAGGCCAAAGAGTGTGACGGTATTGGTATGAGCAAGGCTTAACGTCACGCCAGCCGTCAAAAACAGCCCCTGTGAGACGAGCATTAAGGTTCGCGGCTTAAATAACCCAAGCGCAAAAGGGGTGGAAAAAGAGACGACCATACTGACGCCTGCGGTGAGCGCCATGGTAATGGCATAGTCGCCACGGCTAAATCCCATCACCTCCATCAGCAGCACTGGAGAGGCATTGACAAAGGTCAGGATCACCGACACGCTAAGGGTGGTGATCGCCAGTCGACTAACGAAAAAACGGTTAATCAGCGACTCGGCGGCGGGCGACGATCGTGATAAATCGCGTGGAGCCAGCCTTACCGGGCGCGTCTCGCGCAGGATAAACAGTGATAACAGGCCCACAATAATGCCCATCGCGGACATCGTATAGAACAGACTTTGCCAGGGGAAACGAAGCATAATCAAATGCCCCACCACCGGGGCGAGTACCGGCACAATACAGGTAATCCCATTCAATAATGACAGCACTTTCGCCCGGCGATGCTCGTCGAGCGTGTCGCGCAGAATGGCGAACGCCACCACATAGCAGCCGCCTGCACCTATTCCCTGAAGAAAACGCCCACTCAGAAATAGCGAGCCTTCCGACGCCCGTGAACAAAGCAGTGAGGCCATCATAAAGACGATCGCGCCGACGATCGCGACCGGTTTGCGGCCTGACTGATCGGCTATCTTCCCGGCAAACAGCATGGCCGTCGCCATTCCGGCCAGGTAAACGGAGAAGGCGATATGCAACTGCGCCTCGCTGGCGTTCAGATCGGCGGCTATACGCGGTAAACCGACCAGATACATATCAATACCGGCAGGATAGAGTAAAACCAGGGCAAAACTACACAGTAGAAAACGTTTCATAGCGGCCTCACGAAAAGTGTGGCGCTAAGAATACGGGGCGACGTTGCGCGAGACGAGTTGCCATTTGGACAACAGTGATTTCCGCATGGGAAATCATTGCTGCCGGATGGCGGCATAAACGCCTTATCCGGCTTACGGGTTTTGTAGGCCCGGTAAGCATCGCGCCACCGGGCAACACAACGTTATTTGCCGATACAGAAGCTGGAGAAAATCCGTCCCAGCAGGTCGTCGGAGGTAAACTCGCCGGTAATCTCGCTTAAGCTTTGCTGCGCCAGGCGCAACTCTTCCGCCAGCAGTTCCCCCGCCCATGCGCCTAATAGCTGCGCTTTGCCCTGCTCAAGGTGTTCAGCGGCTTCCGCCAGCGCCTGTAGGTGACGGCGGCGGGCCAGGAAGCCGCCTTCCATATTGGTATCAAACCCCATGCTCTGCTTGAGGTGGTTACGCAACACGTCGACGCCTTCGCCGGTACGCGCCGAGAGGCGAACCAGTGAGTGACCGTTTACTTCACTAATACCCAACGTTTCGCCGGTGATATCCGCCTTGTTACGTACCACGGTAATCGGTAGATTTTTGGGCAGACGGGCGATAAAGTCCGGCCAGATGTCGGCAGGGTCAACGGCGTCCGTCGTGGTGCCATCCACCATAAACAGCACGCGATCGGCCTGTTCAATCTCCTGCCAGGCGCGTTCGATGCCGATACGCTCAACTTCGTCGCTGGCGTCGCGCAGTCCGGCGGTATCGATGATATGCAGCGGCATCCCGTCGATGTGAATATGCTCGCGCAACACGTCGCGCGTGGTGCCGGCGATATCGGTAACAATGGCCGCTTCACGGCCTGCCAGCGCATTCAGCAGGCTGGATTTCCCGGCATTCGGGCGTCCGGCAATCACTACCTTCATCCCTTCGCGCAGCAGGCTGCCCTGGCGCGCTTCGGTGCGCACGGCGTCAAGATCGGCGATGACACCATTGAGCTGCGCTTCGATTTTGCCGTCAGAGAGAAAGTCGATCTCCTCATCCGGAAAATCGATAGCCGCTTCGACGTAGATTCGCAGGTGAGTAAGTGCTTCCACAAGGTGGTTAACGCGGGCGGAAAATGCCCCCTGTAACGAGTTTAGCGCCGAACGCGCCGCCTGTTCGGAACTGGCATCGATCAGGTCGGCAATGGCTTCTGCTTGGGCTAAATCGAGCTTATCGTTGAGGAACGCTCGCTCGGAGAACTCGCCCGGTCGGGCAATGCGCACGCCTGGAAGCGTCAGGATACGTTTTAACAGCAGGTCCAGGATCACCGGACCGCCGTGCCCTTGTAGCTCCAGCACATCTTCACCGGTGAAGGAGTTCGGGCCGGGGAACCACAGCGCAATACCCTGATCCAGCGCGCTGCCGTCAACGTCTTTAAACGGCAGGTAGTCGGCATAGCGCGGCTTCGGCAGCTTGCCCAGCACCTCTTGCGCAACGTCGCGCGCTTTCAGACCAGAGATACGCAGGATACCCACGCCACCGCGTCCCGGTGGGGTTGCCTGGGCGACGATAGTGTCGTTATGGCTCATGGTTAGTCTCAACTTTGTTGCAATAAAAAAGGCGGTCATATGACCGCCTTTTGATTGTAGGCCTGATAAGCGTTAGCGCCATCAGGCTGACCGGCGCGCCTTGCCGGATGGCGGCTTCGCCTTATCCGGCCTACACCGAATCAGGATTTTTTCTTCTCGCTGCTATGCAGGCCACGCTTCTCCAGACCACGGTAAATCAGCTGCTGCTGAATGATGGTGACCAGGTTGCTGACGATATAGTACAGCACCAGACCTGACGGGAACCACAGGAAGAACACCGTAAAGATGACCGGCATAAAGGTCATGATCTTCTGCTGCATCGGGTCGGTCACGGTGGTCGGCGACATCTTCTGAATGAAGAACATCGTTACGCCCATCAGGATCGGCAGAATGTAGTACGGGTCCTGTGCGGACAGGTCATGAATCCACAGAGCGAACGGCGCATGACGCAGTTCAATGGAACCCATCAGCATGTAGTACAACGCCAGGAAGATAGGCATCTGGATGATCAGCGGGAAGCAGCCGCCCAGCGGGTTAACCTTCTCCGCTTTGTACAGGGCCATCATCTCCTGGCTTTGGCGCTGTTTATCATCGCCAAGACGTTCGCGCATCGCCTGAATTTTCGGCTGCAGCATACGCATCTTCGCCATTGACGTGTACTGCGCTTTGGTCAGCGGGTACATGATACCGCGAACGATAAAGGTAATGATGATAATGGAGAAGCCCCAGTTGCCCACAAAGCTGTGGATCCACTTCAGCAACTTGAACAGCGGCTGAGAGATGAACCACAACCAACCGTAGTCCACGGTCAAATCCAGGTGCGGTGCAACAGCCGCCATTTTATCCTGAATTTCCGGGCCGACCCACAGGGTGCTGGTCATCGCGCCAGTCTGGCCTGGCTGTACCAGTACCGGCTGCGCTTTATAGCCGATAGCGACAATGCCGTTACCCAGATTAGCGGTGTAGAAATTGTTGGTGCCGTCGTTACGCGGAATCCATGCGGTAGCGAAATACTGCTGCAACATTGCCACCCAACCGCCTTTGGAGCTGACGTTGAGGTTTTCGTTATCGGCAATAGTGTCGAATTTGTATTTCTCATACTTCTCATCCGGCGTGGAGTACGCTGCGCCGCGGAACGTATGCAGCGCAAAGTTGCTGCTGCCGGTGTCGCGATGAGGAGGCAGGTTGACGGATTGTTTTAACTGACCAAAGGTGGAGACTTCCAGCGGTTTTTCGCCGGTGTTCTGCACGCTATAGTTCACGTTAACCGCATAATCGCCACGCTTAAAGACAAACGTTTTGGTAAACGTGTTGCCTGCGGCGTCAGTATAAGTCATCGGAACCTGCAGTTCGTTCTGACCGTCGGCCAGTACAAACGCCTCTTTCTCGACGTTGTACAGCGGACGCGGGCCGTTCGCCGGGTTATCCGGGCCGTCGCGGCCTGTCAGGCCGCTTTGCGCCTGATAGATAAACTGCGGGGTGGTTTCCAGCAGCTGGAACGGTTCGTTGGAACCCAGTTCTTTCGGGTAAGCCGGGAGCAAGGCCTGCTCGACATCACCACCACGGGTGTTGATAGTCAAATCAAGCACATCGGTTTTCACCGTAATCATTTTCCCCTGGCCACTGGCTGGTACGCCCTGGTCGGCGGCGCTACCCGCTGCGGTGGTCGTTGTCTGCGTGGTCTGTTGAGTCTGAGGTTGCGGATTTTTATCCTGCTCCCAGGCTTGCCAGATCATGAAAGACACGAACAGCAAAGCGATGACTAAAAGATTGCGTTGCGAATCCATCGTTAGTGTTCTCTGGTATCAAATGGTCCGGGCGGGACGGGATCGTCACCACCAGGGTGTAAAGGGTGGCATTTTAATACGCGTTTCACCGTCAACCAACTGCCTTTTATCACTCCAAACCTGCGCAATGCCTCAATTCCGTAGCTTGAGCACGTTGGCGTGAAACGACAATGCGGCCCAAGCAGCGGACTGATCAGGCGTTGATAGACCCGAATAAGGGCTATCAGGACCCGCGAGCCAGGCGACAGTGGCGGCGCCATAATTTTTCCAACGCTTCCGAGAGAGCACGGTTATCGAGGTCGGCAACCCCTTTTTTCGCCACCACCACGAAATCCATTGCAGGAAGTTCATGCTGGCGCAGACGGAAGCTTTCACGCGTCAGACGTTTAATCCGGTTGCGTTCATGCGCACGTCGAACATTTTTCTTGGCGACGGTAAGACCGATACGGGGATGCCCCAGCGAATTCAGGCGGCCGAGGATGGTGATTTGCGGCGTGCCAGCCCGTTGAGGTTGCTGGAAGACGAATGTGAAATGAGCGGGAGTTAACAAACGTAACTCCCTGGGAAATGCGAGCTTAACCACTCAGGGGTTAGCTTTATTACTTGGAAACGGTCAGACGAGCGCGGCCTTTAGCACGACGACGTGCCAGAACCTGACGACCATTTTTAGTAGCCATACGAGCACGGAAGCCGTGAGAACGGTTGCGCTTCAGTACAGACGGTTGAAAAGTGCGTTTCATGGCGATTTCTACCTAAACTTGAATAAATTCACTGACTTTTGCGTATACCCGAACAAACTTTGAACGACTTACGCCACAGTGTGGGTGATTAAAGAGGCCGGATTGTAATAATTGTACACTCCGGAGTCAATTCTCTTTCCTTATTTTCCCGCGATTTTCCACGCCTTTTTGTGCGGAAAATAAGCAGCGTTGACGCCATATGACGGGCATTGCGCGACGGGTGGAGAATTATACGGACTGCCAGGTAAAGCGCAAGGATCGCCCTGGATCTTTATGCGATCTTTTAGGCGTCTGCTCACCTTTACCTATTAATTTTTTCAATATGCGCGCGAAAGCGTACAGGAGTTCCCCAGGATCGATTACACTTATCCTTTCCTGGAAAGTCCTGTGGATAAATCGGGAAGAATCTGTGAGAAACAGAAGATCTCTTGCTCAGTTTAGGCTATGATCCGCGGTCCTGATCGTTTCAAACGATCCTGGTCAGGCATGAACACGAAATCTTTCAGACTGCGTGAAGTCGCGATCGTTTGAAAGATCCGTGAAAACCGCAGACAGCGGTTCGTGCGTCACCCTTCATGCAGGGTCTTATCGACGTGCGCCAACAATCATTAATGTATCAGCCTTTGTCATTTATCGACTTTTGTTCGAGTGGAGTCCGCCGTGTCACTTTCGCTTTGGCAGCAGTGTCTTGCCCGATTGCAGGATGAGTTACCAGCCACAGAATTCAGTATGTGGATACGCCCGTTGCAGGCGGAACTGAGCGATAACACGCTGGCTTTGTATGCGCCAAACCGTTTTGTGCTCGATTGGGTAAGAGATAAGTACCTCAACAATATCAATGGATTACTCAACGCATTCTGCGGCGCGGATGCCCCACAACTGCGTTTTGAAGTGGGAACAAAGCCCGTTACGCAAACGCTAAAAACGCCTGTGCATAACGTTGTCGCGCCTACGCAGACAACGACGGCGCAGCCGCAGCGCGTAGCGCCTGCGGCCCGTTCGGGCTGGGATAACGTACCAGCGCCGGCGGAGCCGACCTACCGCTCCAACGTCAATGTTAAACATACATTTGATAACTTCGTCGAAGGTAAATCCAACCAACTGGCGCGCGCGGCGGCACGTCAGGTGGCGGATAATCCTGGCGGCGCCTATAACCCGTTATTCCTCTATGGCGGCACCGGTCTGGGTAAAACTCACCTGCTGCACGCGGTGGGTAACGGCATTATGGCGCGCAAACCCAACGCGAAAGTCGTGTATATGCACTCCGAGCGCTTTGTGCAGGACATGGTAAAAGCCCTGCAAAATAACGCCATCGAAGAGTTTAAACGCTACTACCGCTCCGTTGACGCATTGCTGATCGACGATATTCAATTCTTCGCCAATAAAGAACGATCCCAGGAAGAGTTTTTCCACACCTTTAACGCTCTGCTGGAAGGCAATCAGCAGATCATTTTGACGTCGGATCGCTATCCGAAAGAGATCAACGGCGTTGAGGATCGTCTCAAGTCCCGCTTTGGTTGGGGGCTAACAGTGGCGATCGAACCACCAGAGCTGGAAACCCGCGTGGCGATCCTGATGAAAAAAGCGGACGAAAATGATATTCGTCTGCCAGGCGAAGTAGCGTTCTTTATCGCCAAGCGTCTACGCTCTAACGTACGTGAACTGGAAGGCGCGCTGAACCGGGTGATCGCCAATGCCAACTTTACCGGCCGGGCGATTACTATCGACTTTGTGCGCGAAGCGCTGCGCGATTTACTGGCGTTGCAGGAAAAACTGGTCACCATCGACAATATCCAGAAGACGGTGGCCGAGTATTACAAAATCAAAATTGCGGATCTGCTTTCTAAGCGTCGATCTCGCTCGGTAGCACGTCCGCGCCAGATGGCTATGGCGCTGGCAAAAGAACTCACCAACCACAGTCTGCCGGAAATCGGCGATGCGTTTGGCGGGCGCGACCACACTACCGTACTTCATGCCTGTCGTAAAATTGAGCAACTGCGTGAAGAAAGCCACGATATCAAAGAAGATTTTTCGAATTTAATCAGAACATTGTCGTCGTGATCCTATGAAATTTACCGTTGAACGTGAACATTTATTAAAACCGCTTCAGCAGGTCAGCGGCCCGCTGGGCGGTCGTCCTACGCTGCCGATTCTCGGTAACCTGCTCCTCCAGGTAGCGGACGGTACGCTTTCTCTGACCGGCACCGATCTTGAAATGGAGATGGTCGCGCGCGTTACGCTTTCTCAGCCGCATGAGCCGGGCGCCACTACCGTGCCGGCGCGGAAATTCTTTGATATCTGCCGCGGCCTGCCGGAGGGCGCGGAGATTGCCGTTCAGTTGGAAGGCGATCGGATGCTGGTGCGTTCTGGCCGTAGCCGCTTCTCGCTGTCTACGCTGCCTGCCGCCGATTTCCCGAATCTTGACGACTGGCAAAGCGAAGTTGAATTTACGCTGCCGCAGGCCACGATGAAGCGCCTGATTGAAGCGACCCAGTTTTCGATGGCTCATCAGGATGTGCGCTACTACTTAAACGGTATGCTGTTTGAAACGGAAGGTAGCGAACTGCGCACTGTCGCGACCGACGGCCACCGCCTGGCGGTGTGCTCAATGCCGCTGGAAGCGTCTTTACCCAGCCACTCGGTGATTGTGCCGCGTAAAGGCGTGATTGAACTGATGCGTATGCTCGACGGCGGTGAAAACCCGCTGCGCGTGCAGATCGGCAGTAATAATATCCGCGCGCACGTTGGCGACTTTATCTTCACCTCGAAGCTGGTGGATGGTCGCTTCCCGGATTACCGTCGCGTTCTGCCGAAGAATCCGGATAAACATCTGGAAGCGGGCTGCGATATCCTCAAGCAGGCGTTTGCCCGCGCAGCAATCCTCTCGAATGAGAAATTCCGCGGCGTGCGTCTGTACGTCAGTGAGAATCAGCTCAAAATCACCGCCAATAACCCGGAGCAGGAAGAAGCGGAAGAGATTCTGGACGTGAGCTACGGCGGGACGGAGATGGAAATCGGCTTTAACGTCAGTTACGTGCTGGACGTGCTCAATGCGCTGAAGTGCGAAACCGTGCGCATTATGCTGACGGATTCCGTATCCAGCGTACAGATTGAGGATGCGGCGTCACAGAGTGCTGCCTACGTTGTTATGCCAATGAGGCTGTAGAATCTGAAAAGGGGCTGGTTTACTTGCCATTTCGCCTCCCGGCAGTGCTCGAAATGCTCACGTACTTCGTGTACGCTCCGCTTTCTGCGCGCTGGCGGTAGACGAACTGGCTGCGACACACACGCCCCTGGACGAATGTACTAATATATGTCACTGACGCGCCTTTTAATCAAAGACTTCCGCAACATAGAAAATGCGGATCTCGCTTTATCCCCCGGCTTTAACTTCCTGGTTGGCGCCAACGGCAGCGGCAAAACCAGCGTGCTGGAAGCTATCTATACGCTTGGCCACGGTCGGGCGTTTCGCAGTTTGCAGCCTGGCCGCGTGATTCGTCATGAGCAGGAAGCGTTTGTTCTCCACGGGCGCCTGCAGGGCGAAGAGCGTGAGACGTCGATTGGCTTAACCAAAGATAAGCAGGGCGACAGCAAAGTCCGTATCGACGGTACCGACGGTCACAAGATCGCGGAGCTGGCGCATTTAATGCCGATGCAGTTGATTACGTCGGAGGGGTTTACTTTACTCAACGGCGGCCCCAAATACAGAAGAGCGTTCCTTGACTGGGGATGCTTTCACAACGAAGCCGGATTCTTCACCGCCTGGAGCAACCTGAAACGATTGCTGAAACAGCGTAATGCTGCGCTGCGCCAGGTGAGTCGTTATGAGCAATTGCGCCCGTGGGATAAAGAGCTGATTCCGCTGGCGGAACAAATTAGTACCTGGCGGGCGGAGTACAGTAGCGCTATCGCACAGGACATGGCGGATACCTGTCAGCAGTTTTTACCTGAATTTTCCCTGACGTTCTCTTTCCAGCGCGGCTGGGAGAAAGAGACAGACTATGCGGACGTGCTGGAGCGAAGCTTTGAGCGTGACCGTATGTTGACCTACACCGCGCACGGGCCGCATAAAGCGGACTTTCGCATTCGCGCCGACGGCGCGCCGGTGGAAGATACCCTGTCGCGCGGGCAGCTAAAGTTATTGATGTGCGCCTTACGTCTGGCGCAGGGCGAGTTCCTCACCCGCGAAAGCGGGCGGCGCTGCCTGTACCTGATAGATGATTTTGCCTCTGAACTTGACGATGCGCGTCGCGGACTGCTGGCCAGCCGCTTAAAAGCCACGCAATCGCAGGTCTTTGTCAGCGCAATTAGCGCTGAACACGTTATAGACATGTCGGATGAAAATTCGAAGATGTTTACCGTGGAAAAGGGTAAAATAACGGATTAACCCAAGATTAAATGAGCGAGAAACGTTGATGTCGAATTCTTATGACTCCTCCAGTATCAAAGTCCTGAAAGGGCTGGATGCGGTGCGTAAGCGCCCGGGTATGTATATCGGCGACACGGATGACGGCACCGGTCTGCACCACATGGTATTCGAGGTGGTAGATAACGCTATCGACGAAGCGCTCGCGGGACACTGTAAAGATATCGTCGTGACTATTCACGCCGATAATTCCGTGTCCGTAACGGATGATGGCCGTGGCATTCCGACCGGTATTCACCCGGAAGAAGGCGTCTCGGCGGCGGAAGTGATCATGACCGTTCTGCACGCGGGCGGTAAATTTGACGATAACTCCTATAAAGTCTCTGGTGGTCTGCACGGCGTGGGCGTCTCGGTAGTCAACGCTCTGTCGCAAAAACTGGAACTGGTTATCCAGCGAGATGGCAAAATTCACCGTCAGATCTACGAGCACGGCGTGCCGCAGGCACCCCTGGCCGTCACTGGCGATACCGATAAAACCGGCACGATGGTACGTTTCTGGCCGAGCCACGAAACCTTCACTAACGTCACTGAATTTGAATATGAGATCCTGGCGAAACGCCTGCGTGAACTGTCATTCCTGAACTCTGGCGTTTCCATCCGCCTGCGCGACAAGCGCGATGGCAAAGAAGATCATTTCCACTACGAAGGCGGCATCAAGGCGTTTGTTGAATATCTGAACAAGAATAAAACGCCGATCCACCCGAATATCTTCTACTTCTCCACCGAAAAAGACGGTATCGGCGTCGAAGTAGCGCTGCAGTGGAACGATGGTTTCCAGGAAAATATCTACTGCTTTACCAACAACATTCCGCAGCGTGACGGCGGTACTCACCTTGCAGGCTTCCGTGCGGCGATGACCCGTACGCTGAACGCCTACATGGACAAAGAAGGCTACAGCAAAAAAGCCAAAGTCAGCGCCACTGGCGACGATGCCCGTGAAGGTCTGATTGCGGTGGTTTCCGTAAAAGTACCGGACCCGAAATTCTCCTCGCAGACCAAAGACAAGCTGGTCTCTTCCGAGGTGAAATCGGCGGTGGAACAGCAGATGAACGAACTGCTGAGCGAATACTTGCTGGAAAACCCATCTGACGCGAAAATTGTCGTCGGCAAAATTATCGACGCCGCGCGTGCGCGTGAAGCGGCGCGTCGCGCCCGTGAAATGACCCGTCGTAAAGGCGCGCTGGATTTAGCGGGCCTGCCGGGCAAACTGGCGGACTGCCAGGAACGCGACCCGGCGCTGTCCGAACTGTACCTGGTGGAAGGGGACTCCGCGGGCGGCTCTGCGAAGCAGGGGCGTAACCGCAAGAACCAGGCGATTCTGCCGCTGAAAGGTAAAATCCTCAACGTCGAGAAAGCGCGCTTCGACAAGATGCTCTCCTCTCAGGAAGTGGCGACGCTGATCACCGCGCTGGGCTGCGGTATCGGTCGCGACGAGTACAACCCGGACAAGCTGCGCTATCACAGCATCATCATCATGACCGATGCGGACGTCGACGGCTCGCACATCCGTACGCTGCTGTTGACCTTCTTCTATCGTCAGATGCCGGAAATCGTCGAGCGCGGCCACGTCTACATTGCGCAGCCGCCGCTGTACAAAGTCAAGAAAGGCAAGCAGGAACAGTACATTAAAGACGACGAAGCGATGGATCAGTACCAGATTTCCATCGCGCTTGACGGTGCGACTCTGCACGCGAACGCTCATGCGCCAGCGCTATCCGGCGAAGCGTTAGAAAAACTGGTCTCTGAATATAACGCCACGCAGAAAATGATTGGTCGTATGGAGCGTCGCTTCCCGAAAGCGCTGCTCAAAGAGCTGGTGTATCAGCCAACTCTGACCGAAGCCGATCTTTCTGATGAGCAGACTGTAACGCGCTGGGTGAATGCGCTGATTACCGAGCTGAACGAGAAAGAGCAGCACGGCAGTCAGTGGAAGTTCGATGTTCATACTAATACGGAACAGAATCTGTTCGAGCCGATCGTTCGCGTGCGTACGCATGGCGTGGATACCGATTATCCATTGGATCACGAGTTTGTGACCGGCGCGGAATATCGTCGTATCTGCACGCTGGGCGAGAAGCTGCGCGGTCTGATTGAAGAGGATGCGTTTATCGAACGCGGCGAGCGTCGCCAGCCGGTAACCAGCTTCGAGCAGGCGCTGGAGTGGCTGGTGAAAGAATCACGTCGCGGTCTGGCTATCCAGCGTTATAAAGGTCTGGGTGAAATGAACCCGGATCAGCTGTGGGAAACCACCATGGACCCGGAAAGCCGCCGTATGCTGCGTGTGACCGTCAAAGATGCGATTGCTGCCGACCAGCTGTTCACCACGCTGATGGGTGATGCCGTTGAGCCGCGTCGTGCCTTTATCGAAGAGAACGCCCTGAAAGCAGCGAATATCGATATTTAACCTGCCTTAATCCCCGGCCTACCGCTGGTTGGCCGGGGCATCATGATGTTCATCGACATAGCTGAATAAAAAATCTCTAAAGCGCTGAGTGGCGGGCGTTTGTGCGCGCCACGCATGGAAATAAAGGTTCATATTGCGCCGCAGCGGAGGCGTGAGCGAACAGGTCGCTAATTGGTAGCTTTTGGCGTAATGGCGGGAAAAGGTTCCGGCGATCACCACGCCTTCACACTGCGCCGCCAGCGACATGGCGGTCGCCATATGTTCCACCGTCATTTTGGGCTTAATGCGCACGCCAGCGGTTGCGGAGATCATCGGAATGGATTCGTTGCCAACGGCGATCAGCTCTTCGCTTTGAATCTCTTCCCAGCGAACCGTTTTTTTATGCAGCCGATAGTCCGGATGGCAGTACAGGGCGATTTCCGTTGTGAACAGCGTTTGTTTGTCGATTTCCGGTTCCAGCGGCCGCTCCGGGCCGATACCAAAATCGGCTTCTCCCAACATAATGCTTTTTTGTAATTGCGACATGGGCTTATCAATAAGCTGTACGTGGGTATGCGGATGCTGCCGCTTAAAGGCATGGATGATTTGCGGCAGAAAAGCACAGGCGATCAGCGGCGCGCCAACAACCCGCACCAGGGATTTTTTGATCTCTTTCAGGTCGCGGGCATAATTTTCGGCCCGTTGAAACTCTTCAACAACCCGCATGGCGGCGGGTAAAAACTTTTCGCCGTCGGGCGATAGCTTCACCACGCGCGAAGTGCGGTCGAAAAGGGAAACCTCCATCTGGCTTTCCATTTCGTTGATTAAACCGCTAACAGCTCCCTGCGTGATGCACAGATATTTGCTGGCGGCGGTAAAACTACGCAAATCCGCGACGGCCAGAAACGCGCGAAATTGCCGGATAGTTAAATTCATTTGCCACCTGTGTTACCCCTTTACTGAGAGGATTTTATCTCAGGCTGGATAAGGTCGCGTTGATACGACTCGCAAATACAGGGTGTCTGCCTGCGGCGCAGGCAGACAGTTGGCTTATTTTACGGTGATGGTTGGTGATTTTTTCATGGTTTCTTCGGTCAGTTCCTGGCCGATGCCGGGAAGCTCCGGGACTTCGTACATGCCGTTCTTCGGCAGGTAGTTGTATTTACAGGTCTGTGTATTCGGCTCCAGCAGCGCATACCGGTGCAGTTCGTGGATGACGAAGTTCGGGATCACGGTTTCCATATGCAGCGCCACTGCTGTGGAAATTGGCCCGCCGCAAACGTGGATTTGCACCGTTTTGTCGTAAACATGCGCCATATCGCAGATTTTCTTCACTTCGGTGATGCCGCCGCAGGTGCAGATATCGGGCTGAATAACGCTCAGGCTGCCGTTTTCCAGGAAAGGACGGTATCCCCAGCGCCAGTAAATACGTTCGCCAGCCGCCAGTGGAATATTGACCTTATCGGCAACCTGCTTCATCTGCGCGGGGTTCAACGGCATGACCGGCTCTTCGTAGTAGAAGACGCCCAGTTCTTCGATCATGCGGCCAAACTGAATCGCCGAGGTGGTATCCGTAAAGGCATGCATTTCGGCGATGATATCCACATCCTGGCCGACTGCATCGCGAATGGCGGCCATACGGTCGTAGCCCAGACGCAGGATTTTATCGGTGAGAGGCCCGTTGAGGTTTTGCTGGTTCCAGTTGCCGTGGCGATCCATTGCGACGGTATCCACTTTTATTGCGTCATAGCCTTCGCTGACGGCGGTCAGTGCCGCCTGTGCATACTGCTCCGGCTCGGTCAGCATATCTTTATCGCTGCCGTCCCCCCAACCAAACTGTAGCTGACTGGCGTAGGTTCTTATTTTCTCGCGGCTTTTGCCGCCAAGCATTTTATACAGCGGCACGCCCCACGCTTTGCCTTTGATATCCCACAGCGCGATATCGATGCCGCTCATCGCAGCGGAAAAGATGCCGCCGCCGCCCTGCCCCCAGAAGGTTTTTTTGAGCATCTTTTCCCAGATAGCTTCGTTATTCATCGGGTCCATGCCGATGATAATGGCGGCTAAATCTTTTGCCATGCCGATGCCTGCGGAGGCACCGACGCCGTAGGCCAACCCGACTTCGCCAAAACCGGAAATGCCCTCATCGGTATTAATTTTTACCACCACCGGACGCCATTTGCTGGTGGCGGACGCAAAATCGTTCGCCACATCAATAATATCAACGCTGGTAATTTTCATCATTTACTCCTCGTAATTAATATTTTTTAATCGTTAAGATTAATGCCGATACCACGGCGATAGCGCTGATAAAAACCAGGCATAGTAAGCCGCCGGTATAAGTTCCAGTGATAGAAATAAATAAGCCGATAAATACGGGGGATAATGAAGAGAGTCCATTGGCGACGCCGTTCATTACGCCGCTGGCGGCGGAAATAGATTTTCCGGGTATCATTCCCTGTAATAACGTCCAGGCAACGGGTGTACCCATCGTACAGAAAGCAACAGCAAAGGAGAGGAGTACCGCTGACATATATTTATGTTCGGTTATGGTGCCGAAATAGATACTGACGCCAGCGAAAAACATTAATACCATTAATATGGGGGCGCTGCGTCCTATTTTATCGACGAAGACGCCTGCGGCCGCTTTGGCAAATATCGACAGGACAAAGGGAAGCGACGCCAGCCAGCCCATTTCCGCCCAACTGAACCCTCTGGCTGATTTTAGATAGGTCGGCAGCCAGGTAATCATCCCCCAGTACAGGCATTGCAGACACAGATACCACAGCACCAGCAACCAATAGCTGTAGTTGGTAATCACCGGTTTTACCCGCAACATAAAACTTTCGCTGCTGCCTGCGCTTTCCGTTTCCTGCCCGGCTTTGATATAAGCCAGTTCCTGCTCGCTGATACTTTTATGTTGTTCTGGTTTATCAGCAACATATCGCCAAAGTAGCCAGAGTGGGATTAACCCAAGAGCGGCGCATAAAAAGAAGTTGGAGCGCCAGCCGTGGGTGCCTATCCACCAGGTGAAAAAAGGCATCGCAATGGCGGGAGCGACTGACTGGCCGACGATCCACGCCGCGTTTGCTCTGCCGCGTTCCTGCTTCGGGAACCAGTTTTTAATAAATACGCTTTGCAGTGGATAATAAAATCCCTCTCCGATGCCCAGTAATATACGGCAAATAATAATTAGAGCGAATGATGTAGCGACTCCGCCAATCATTAAAGCGATAGTCCAGATCAGAATACAAAGCATCATTGCTTTTCTGGGGCCGAGATAATCACCAAGCGGTGATAATACAACGTTAGCGATACCATAAGCGGCCAGAAAGACGGTCATCATCATGCCGATTTGCAATGGCATACCTTCAATACCCATATAGGCTAAGAAGGGTTCATTCGCGGCTAATACCGAAACATTAACGCGATCGAGATAAGCAATAAATATTCCAATAAACAGACAGGCAACGATTAAAAATCTTTTCCTGGTTGGGGGGGCGGTAAGGGCCATCGACATTAGCGATCTCCTTCTCATCGGATAAGGTTATTTTAAAATATAAGTTTTTGTTGATTTTTACTGATTAAGAACCAATCCCATTAGGCTCTAAGTGATGATGTCCAAAGTAGCAATACACATTCTTTTAGAAAAACGGTATTTTCTGTTTGATTAATGAGGTTATCTAATACATCAGGAGGGAGAATACGGCCTGAAAAGGGGAATCCCGTTTGTGAATCTTATCCCCCTTTCTCTCGGATTCTTTGCTGTTTTTTGAGCGGAATCGCGTTAGCATGAGTCAGGACTCATTTAATGCGGGGATTTCATGGCTATCAAACTTATTGCTATCGACATGGATGGCACCCTTCTGCTGCCCGATCACACCATTTCTCCGGCGGTTAAAAACGCGATTGCCGCTGCGCGTGAAAAAGGGGTAAATGTGGTGCTGACCACAGGCCGTCCGTATGCGGGTGTGCACAGTTACCTGAAAGAACTTCACATGGAACAGCCCGGCGATTATTGCATCACCTATAACGGGGCGCTGGTGCAGAAAGCAGGGGACGGCAGTACGGTTGCGCAAACGGCGCTCAGCTATGATGACTACCGTTACCTGGAAAAACTGTCCCGTGAGGTGGGTTCTCACTTCCACGCATTAGACCGAAATACGCTTTATACCGCTAACCGCGATATCAGCTACTACACGGTGCATGAGTCGTATGTGGCGACCATTCCGCTGGTATTTTGTGAAGCGGAGAAGATGGACCCGAACACCCAGCTCCTGAAAGTTATGATGATCGATGAGCCTGCCGTTCTCGACCGGGCGATTGCGCGTATACCGGCAGAGGTGAAGGAAAAGTACACCGTGCTGAAAAGTGCGCCGTACTTCCTTGAAATCCTCGATAAACGGGTTAATAAAGGCACTGGCGTAAAATCACTGGCCGAGGCGCTGGGTATTAAGCCAGAGGAGGTGATGGCGATTGGCGATCAGGAAAACGACATTGCGATGATCGAATACGCCGGCATGGGCGTGGCAATGGACAACGCCATTCCGTCGGTCAAAGAGGTGGCTAACTTTGTGACTAAATCGAACCTTGAAGATGGTGTTGCCTGGGCGATTGAAAAATTTGTGCTGAACCCCGATCACTCATCCGGCCATTTCCCCGCCCGATAAGGCATAGTCGCCATCGGGCAAATACGCGCTTAACGACCCGCACTTGCTGCGGGTTTTTTTATATCTTTCGTTTACGTCTTATAACGTCCCCATAACCAATTGTCGTTTTTGTGATCTAAATTGTAGTACAACATAATTGTGTTGTACTACATTGATGGCATGGTAACGACGGTTGATATCACGCTAGTACTACAAAATTGCGGCGTAATTCAGCTATCGCGGTAAAGTAAGAGAGTTCACATCGAGCACAAGGACTCTCTATGACTCTCAATAAAACCGATCGCATCGTTATCACGCTGGGCAAACAGATTGTCAGCGGTAAATACGTACCCGGTTCGGCGCTGCCAGCGGAAGCGGATCTGTGCGAGGAGTTTGAAACGTCGCGCAACATCATTCGCGAAGTGTTTCGTTCGCTTATGGCGAAGCGGCTAATTGAAATGAAGCGCTATCGCGGCGCGTTTATCGCACCGCGTAACCAGTGGAATTATCTCGATACCGACGTGCTGCAATGGGTGCTGGAAAATGACTACGACCCGAGGCTTATCAGCGCGATGAGCGAAATACGAAACCTGGTGGAGCCAGCAATAGCACGCTGGGCGGCGGAACGGGCAACATCAAGCGATCTGGCTGAAATTGAGTCGGCGCTAAACGACATGATTGCCAACAACCAGGACCGGGAAGCGTTTAACGAGGCGGATATTCGCTATCACGAGGCAGTGTTGCAGTCGGTGCATAACCCGGTGCTGCAACAGTTAAATGTAGCGATCAGCTCGCTACAGCGAGCGGTATTTGAACGGACCTGGATGGGCGATGCGGCCAACATGCCGAAAACGCTCCAGGAACATAAGGCGCTATTCGATGCGATACGGCATCAGGATGGCGATGCGGCAGAGCAGGCGGCATTAACCATGATCGCCAGCTCGACACGAAGGTTAAAGGAAATCACATGACAGCTCGCTACATCGCAATTGACTGGGGATCGACCAATCTGCGCGCCTGGCTTTACCAGGGCGACAAATGCCTGGAGAGCAGGCAATCAGAAGCAGGCGTTACACGCCTGAACGGTAAATCTCCTGACGCGGTGTTAGCAGAAGTCACAACACACTGGCGCGACAGCGCCACCCCAGTGATAATGGCGGGCATGATCGGCAGTAACGTAGGCTGGCAAAATGCGCCTTATCTGCCGGTTCCCGCCCTGTTCTCCGCTATTGGCGAACAGTTAACCGCCGTTGGCGACAACATCTGGATCATTCCCGGATTGTGTGTCTCACGCGAGGATAACCACAACGTGATGCGCGGTGAAGAGACGCAACTACTTGGCGCCCGCGAACTTTCTCCTTCTTCTGTCTATGTCATGCCCGGCACGCATTGCAAATGGGTACAGACTGATACGCAACAAATTCATGATTTTCGTACTGTGATGACAGGCGAACTCCATCACTTGTTGCTGCGTCACTCGCTGGTCGGGGCTGGTTTGCCGGAACAGGAAGTTTCTGGCGACGCCTATGCCGCGGGGCTGGAGCGCGGTCTTAATTCTCCTGCCGTCCTGCCTTCTCTTTTTGAGGTTCGCGCCTCGCACGTGTTGGGACACCTTGCGCGTGAGCAGGTCAGCGACTTCCTCTCCGGCCTGTTGATTGGCGCGGAAGTCGCCAGCATGAGCGAATCCTTCGCGGCGCAACAGGCTATCACTCTCGTCGCTGGACCCGCGCTGATCTCACGTTACCAACAGGCGTTTAGTGCTATTGGGCGTGATGTTTCAACCGTGGATGGCGATATGGCATTTCAGGCTGGAATAAGGAGCATCGCTCATGCAGTGGCAAACTAATCTCCCTCTCATCGCTATCTTACGCGGTATTACGCCCGATGATGCCCTGGCGCACGTTGGCGCGGTGGTGGATGCGGGATTTGACGCTATAGAAATTCCGCTTAACTCCCCACAGTGGGAAAAAAGCATTTCTTTCGTGGTGAAGGCGTATGGCGGCAGGGCGCTTATTGGCGCTGGTACCGTACTGAAACCGGAACAGGTAGACCAGCTTGCCGGGATGGGCTGCAAGCTGATCGTCACGCCGAATATCCAACCGGAGGTGATCCGCCGGGCGGTGAGCTATGGCATGACCGTGTGTCCGGGCTGCGCCACGGCAACGGAAGCCTTTTCTGCGCTGGATGCAGGCGCACAGGCGTTAAAAATTTTCCCGTCGTCGGCGTTTGGTCCGGGCTACATCAGCGCGCTGAAAGCGGTACTTCCGCCGGATGTTCCGCTATTTGCCGTCGGCGGCGTGACGCCGGAAAACCTGGCGCAATGGATTAAAGCCGGCTGTGTGGGCGCGGGATTGGGTAGCGATCTCTATCGCGCCGGGCAATCCGTTGAACGCACCGCGCAGCAGGCTGCGGCATTTGTTAATGCGTATCGAGAGGCAGTGAAATGAAAATAACTCACATCACCACGTACCGTTTACCTCCACGTTGGATGTTCCTGAAAATCGAAACGGATGAAGGCGTGGTTGGCTGGGGAGAGCCGGTCATTGAAGGTCGGGCACGTACTGTAGAGGCGGCAGTACATGAGTTTGCCGACTACCTGATAGGGAAAGATCCGGCGCGTATCAACGACCTATGGCAGGTAATGTACCGGGCCGGTTTTTATCGCGGCGGCCCGATTATGATGAGCGCCATCGCCGGTATTGACCAGGCATTGTGGGATATCAAAGGCAAGGTGTTGAATGCGCCGGTCTGGCAGCTCATGGGCGGCCTGGTGCGCGACAAAATCAAGGCCTATAGCTGGGTGGGTGGCGATCGTCCGGCAGACGTCATTGACGGTATTGAAAAATTGCGCGGTATTGGTTTTGACACCTTCAAGCTGAACGGCTGTGAAGAGATGGGCGTGATTGATAACTCCCGTGCGGTGGATGCGGCGGTCAATACCGTGGCGCAAATCCGCGAAGCTTTCGGCAGTGAAATTGAGTTTGGGCTCGACTTCCACGGTCGCGTTAGCGCGCCGATGGCGAAGGTGCTGATTAAAGAACTGGAACCCTATCGCCCGCTGTTTATTGAAGAGCCGGTGCTGGCGGAACAGGCGGAATATTATCCGCGCCTGGCAGCGCAAACGCATATTCCGATTGCCGCAGGCGAACGTATGTTCTCGCGTTTTGAATTTAAACGCGTGCTGGACGCGGGCGGGTTGGCGATTCTACAGCCGGATTTATCCCACGCGGGCGGCATTACCGAATGCTATAAAATCGCCGGAATGGCGGAAGCATATGATGTGGCGCTGGCGCCGCATTGCCCGCTGGGTCCAATCGCCCTGGCTGCCTGCCTGCATATCGATTTTGTTTCGCGCAACGCGGTATTCCAGGAGCAGAGCATGGGCATTCACTATAACAAGGGCGCGGAGCTGCTCGACTTTGTGAAAAACAAAGAAGACTTCAGCATGGACGGCGGCTTCTTTAAACCCTTAACCAAACCGGGTCTTGGCGTAGACATTGACGAGGCCAGGGTGATTGAACTTAGCAAAAGCGCGCCGGACTGGCGTAATCCGTTGTGGCGGCACGCTGACGGATCGGTAGCCGAGTGGTGATCGCCACGCTGTAGGCTCAACAAACGTCGCCCTCCGGGCAACCCAATTTAAATATAAAAACACACCCTCTGTAATTTACAGGGCATGGTGAGCGGCCTCGCTATGCCCAGAATCTGGAGACAGATGACGATGGATATTTCAGTTACAGCAGCACAGCCGGGGCGTCGCCGCTATCTGACGCTGGTGATGATCTTTATTACCGTGGTGATTTGCTACGTCGATCGCGCCAACCTTGCCGTGGCTTCCATGCATATTCAAAAAGAATTCGGCATTACCAAAGCGGAAATGGGCTATGTCTTCTCCGCTTTTGCCTGGCTCTATACGTTATGCCAGATCCCTGGCGGCTGGTTTCTCGACCGTATTGGGTCCCGGCTGACCTATTTTATCGCTATCTTCGGCTGGTCAGTCGCGACGCTATTGCAGGGGTTTGCGACGGGACTATTGTCGCTTATCGGCCTGCGCGCTATTACCGGGATTTTCGAGGCACCAGCCTTTCCGGCAAATAACCGGATGGTCACTAGCTGGTTTCCGGAGCATGAGCGCGCATCCGCAGTCGGGTTCTACACCTCCGGACAGTTCGTCGGACTGGCATTCCTTACGCCGCTGCTGATCTGGATTCAGGAAATGCTGAGCTGGCACTGGGTCTTTATCGTCACCGGCGGTATCGGGATTATCTGGTCATTGGTCTGGTTTAAGGTTTATCAACCGCCGCGTTTGACGAAAAGCCTTAGCCAGGCGGAGCTGGAGTATATTCGCGATGGCGGCGGTCTGGTGGATGGCGATGCGCCAGCGAAAAAAGAGGCCCGCCAGCCGTTGACGAAAGCCGACTGGAAACTGGTGTTCCATCGTAAGCTGGTGGGCGTCTACCTCGGTCAGTTCGCCGTAAATTCTACGCTATGGTTCTTTCTGACCTGGTTCCCTAATTATCTGACCCAGGAAAAAGGCATTACCGCGCTAAAAGCGGGCTTTATGACGACCGTACCGTTCCTGGCTGCCTTTTTTGGCGTACTGCTCTCCGGCTGGCTGGCGGATAAACTGGTGAAAAAAGGCTTCTCGCTGGGCGTGGCGCGCAAAACGCCGATTATTTGCGGTTTGCTCATCTCCACATGCATTATGGGCGCTAACTACACTAACGATCCGTTGTGGATTATGGCGTTGATGGCGATAGCTTTCTTCGGCAACGGATTTGCGTCCATTACCTGGTCGTTAATCTCTTCCCTTGCGCCGATGCGGTTGATTGGCCTTACCGGCGGTATGTTTAACTTTATCGGTGGGTTGGGCGGGATTAGCGTACCGTTAGTGATTGGTTATCTGGCGCAAAGCTACGGTTTTGCTCCGGCGCTGGTCTATATCTCCGTTGTGGCCCTGCTGGGCGCGCTGTCTTACATCCTGTTAGTGGGCGATGTGAAACGCGTCGGATAAGTTGGCCGTGGCGAGCCGGAAGCTATTATGGCGAAGGATGACCGGCTATCCATGCGTCGAGCGCCGTCACTCCCTGCGTCACGATAGTTTTAATATCTATATCGCTTAGCGGTTGCAATTCCAGCTCCCGACAGGCTTCGGTTGCCTGCGTCATCCCCAGGCTGGCGCAGCCGCTTTTTAATTTATGCGCCAGCCGCTTAATGTTAACGTCGTCATTCATGGCGCGCGCCGCCTCGATCTCCTCGACTAAAGGCAGCGCGCTGTCTTTGAATAAGGCGACCCATTGCCGGAGTTTTTCCGGGCCGACAGACGCCATATCGCCGGCAAGCTGATGTTCATTCAACATCACCCGCGCGTTGTGAGATTTGCCCTGTAAATAGTGCGCTATCATGCGGTAAAGCTCCTCGCGGGGAACGGGTTTTTGAATAATCCCGCAGAAAAGACCGGCGGTACGCTGACGAAGATTATCGTCTATCACATGCGCGCTAAAACCAATGCGTTTCATGGCGGGATACAGGCTCATCAACTGCTGCGCCAGGGTTAAGCCGTCATAATCCGGTAAATCAAAATCCACCAGCGCGACATCAAAGGACTCGCCTTCGGCTAAACAGCGTAGCGCGTCATTCGCGCTTTCAGCTACTGAGACTTTCACCCCTTTACCCGTGAGCATTTCAGCGGTAATACGCTGCGTCAGCATATTATCTTCAATCAGCAACAAGCGTAGTCCGTTAAGATTTATCGGTTCCCTGAACGCACTTTTACTTGCGGGTTTGGAGTGGCAAACCGGCAGTTGTAAACGAAAACAACTGCCAACATGAAGCGTACTGGTGACGGTTAGCGTCCCGCCCATCGCCTCTGCCAGGCTGGCGCTGATAGCCAGCCCCAGGCCCGTCCCGCCCCGGCGTCCTGTCGCCTGCACAAACGGTTTGAAAATAGCCGTCAGCTTCGCTTCAGGGATACCGCATCCGGTATCTTCAACCTCAATAAACCAGCTCTGATCGTCGCAAAACGTGCGCAGCACTATGCTGCCGCGATCGGTAAATTTCGCCGCATTACTTAAAAGATTAATCACAATTTGACGTATCCGGCGCGGATCGCCTTGTAGCGTGGAAGGGAGTTGCTCGCTAAAGTCGGTGATGAGCGCCACCTGCACGCGGCTGTGCATTAAATGCAGCGCGCTATTCAACAATTGTCGCGGTTCAAACGGTTCCTCGCTAATGGAAACGTTGGTGCCGCCTACTTCAATCGCCGAGTAATCAAGAATATCGTTAAGAATCGCCAGTAGCGATTCGCCTGAATCATTAATGGCCTGTAAATCGTCGCGGTAGTTTGCCATGAGCGGTTTATCGGCCAGCAATTGTACCGTACCGAGAATGCCGTAAAGCGGCGTGCGAATTTCATGGCTCATGGCGGCAAGGAACGTCGATTTCGCCTCGTTGGCCTTTTCCGCTTCGGCGCGCGCCTGCCGGTGTTCCAGCACCAGCGCATGAAGCTCCGCCGTTTGCGATCGCACCTGTTCCGCCAAATCCTCACGATGGCGGTTCAATTTGCGCACGTTGGCGCGAAACGCTTCCATCAGACGGCTGATGGTATCCAGTTCGCTGACGCCAGCCGCCTCCGGAAACGGCGAGTCAATATCGCCCTCCAGTAGCCGCTGTAAGGCCTGCGTTTGTTGCGCCAGCGGGCGGGATACGGAACGGTAAACCACTCGCCAAAGAATAAAACTTAATGAGCACAGCGCCAGGATGCCTAAGATCACTAACCCTATTTGCCCACGCTGACTGGCGTGTGTAAGACGCGCTAACCCAGCCTCGTTTCGTTTTTCGATGGCGTTCACCAACTGCGATACTTCCGTACTGAAGCGGGTAAACTGAAAGAGGTTATTGGCCATAAGCGTTTGAAGCTGGTCGCGGATGGCGTTTTCCTTACGAAACAGGGTAACCAGTGTGGTGTACTGGTTTATTTTCTCCAGCGCGTCGGCGATTTGGGCGCGAACGGTAGGATCTTCTATACGCTGCTGGCGGCGGGATAAAATTTTAACCAACTGATTAAGTTTTTCATCGGTTTCCTCGGCATCGCTCAGCCCTTGCGCGTCTTTTAAGGTCACAGTGAGCTGCTTAAACCGCAGGGCATTGACCCGCAACTCATTCATCTGATTCACATACTCAAGGTCGATATCAATCAGCCGGTCAAGCGCGCGTTCAGCCTGGTCCCCTTTACCGCTTTCGATAAGATCGTAAATACCGGCCTGGGTGGCGCCCGCAGATGTCGCTGCATTATTGGCCTGACCGTGAGCCTGGGCGGCAATGCTTTCCGCCGCCTCCGCAATCTGGCGGCTTAACTGCTGTTGCTGTGCGCGCAGCGTGAGAATTTCACCGACCAGCGTTCCCTGTTGCCCAAGCGTTTGCGCAATCTCTTTTTCTTGCCGGGCGATGGCCGAGGTATTAAATCCCTGCTCGCTTAATGCCTGCAAAAGATGGTTAATTTTAAGGCTTTGCGCTTTCAGCATCTTCCCCTGCGCCAGCCAAACGCCCTCGCTGTCGGCATTGGTCAGATTTTGCGCGGAAAAGAGCTCGTAAGCGCTGGCTTCGCTTAACTGCCTGGCCATATTCATCGTCGGGAGCAGCGCTTGCGTATTGGTTTGCTCCACCTGACTAATGACGCGCAGGCTTATCCAGCCGATCACGGTGCTGAGCAGGGTGAGCGCCGCCATCAGGGCGAAGGCCAGCCATAATCTGCGGGTCAGTGAAGGCGTTGACATTTATGCGCCGCGGGTGAAATGGGTTGAGTTGCCGCCGGAAAAACCATTAGGATAAAACCTTGTTGCTGGTGGGGCTATCATGCGCGCGCTTATTTCGTTCTTTTTTTTGATAATCATCGTCTCGAATGTAGAAACGGCGTCAGCCGAAACCGGACTGCTACACTGGACGCGCGCCGATCGGGCGATTCCCTGGCGGCAAACGTCAGTCAATGCGAGTAAACCTTGGAAACTGTGCGCATTATACCCCAGCCTGAAAGATTCTTACTGGTTGTCCGTCAACTACGGGATGCAAAAAGCGGCCAAATTGTATGGCGTTGATTTAAAAGTGCTGGAAGCGAATGGCTATCGGCAACTGGCGACGCAACAACAGCAAATGTTGCAATGCCGGGAGTGGGGCGCCGACGCTATTCTGCTTGGCAGCAGTACCGATCGTTTCCCGGAACTGGAACGGTATGCCGGTAATGTGCCGGTTATTGAACTGGTGAACATGATTCACGATGCCAGCGTCGCAACCCGCGTTGGTCTGCCGTGGTTTCAGATGGGGTATCTGCCGGGACGTTTCCTGGTGCAGTGGAACAAAGGAAAAGCGCTTAACGTTTTACTCTTCCCGGGGCCGGAAGAAGCTGGCGGCAGTCGGGAGATGGTGGCGGGTTTTCGTCAGGCAATTAAAGGCAGCGCCATCAACATTGTGGATATCGCCTGGGGCGATAACGACATTGAAGTGCAGCGAAACTTACTCCAGGAAATGCTGGAGCGTCATCCGGACGCCAATGTGGTCGCCGGGTCGGCGATAGCGGCGGAGGCGGCGATGGGCGAAGGGCGAAATTTGACGACTCCGCTCACGATCGTCTCATTTTATCTGACGCATCAGGTTTATCGCGGTTTAAAACGCGGCCATATCCTGATGGCGCTCAGCGATCAGATGGCCTGGCAGGGAGAATTAGCGATAACGCAGTCGATTAAGGTCTTACAGGGGCAACCGGTGCCTGAAAATATCAGCCCGCCGGTGCTTATTTTGACGCATAACAACGCCGACAGCGCGCGCGTTCGTCGTTCGCTATCGCCTCCGGGATTTCGGCCCGTCTATTTGTATCAATACACCTCCGAGGCTAAAAAGTAGCCTTCGCCATGCTGTGTGACCAGCAGTTCCGGCGTAATTTTATGGCGTAAGCGGCGAACCAGGACATCAATCGTGCGGAGATCCGGAGTCTCTACGCGGCGGGCGGAAAGCATTCGCAGCAGACGTTCGCGATGCAGCACTTTGCCTGGGTTGGTCACAAAGGCCAGCAGCAGCTCGTACTCCGCGCGCGTAAGCTTAATGGCTTCACCGTTGTGCTCCAGCGTGTGATTCATCACGTTCAGGCAGTAGCCGGAAAACATATAGCAGTTTTCACTGGCATTTTGCGGCGTGGGGCGGGCCAGATCGATACGCCACAAAAGATTTTTTACCCGCACTACCAGCTCGCGCAGTTCCAGCGGCTTGGTGACGTAGTCGTCCGCGCCCATCTCCAGCCCGACGATGCGGTCGATTTGGTCGCAACGCCCCGTCACCAGAATAATGCCCACCGTGGAGCGTTCGCGTAGCGCCCTGGTCAGCATCAACCCGTTTTCGTCGGGGAGGTTGATATCCAGCAGGATCAGCGAAACGTGCTCATGCTCCATGATGTCGCGCAGGCCCGCGCCGCTGTCGGTCACCGAAACGCGATATCCCTCCTGCTCAAAATAGGCCTGTAATCTGGCCTGAGTAACAGGTTCATCCTCAACAATAACAATGTGATGTGACATCCTGCGCGCGGTCTCTTTCTGTTCATATCTGTTCATATATTGCCGTATCCCGTTCATCCTGACCAGTGACGCTGTTCATATTTGCGGAATAAGATCTGCGCATTAAACCATATAATTACAGGGGCTATTATGCGAAAACTCTGGAGAGCGCTACTCAGGCCAAGCGCCCGTTGGTCGATACTGGCGCTGGTCATTGTCGGGATTGTGATCGGCGTTGCGCTGATCGTGTTACCTCACGTCGGTATCAAACTGACCAGTACGACAGAGTTTTGCGTCAGCTGCCATAGTATGCAGCCGGTGTATCAGGAATATAAACAGTCCGTACATTTCCAGAATGCTTCCGGCGTACGCGCGGAATGCCACGATTGCCATATCCCCCCTGATATTCCAGGCATGGTGAAACGTAAGCTGGAAGCCAGCAACGATCTTTACCAGACATTTATCGCCCACTCGATTGATACCCCGGAAAAATTTGAAGCCAAACGCGCCGAGCTTGCCGAGCGTGAATGGGCGCGCATGAAAGAGAATAACTCCGCGACCTGTCGTTCCTGCCATAACTACGATGCGATGGATCACGCGAAACAGAACCCGGAAGCGGCGCGGCAAATGAAAATCGCCGCGAAAGAAAATCAGTCCTGCATCGACTGCCATAAAGGGATTGCCCACCAGCTACCGGATATGAGCAGCGGTTTCCGCAAACAGTTTGATGAACTGCGCGCCAGCGCCAGTACGCATAATGACGGCGATACGCTCTATTCGCTGGATATCAAGCCGATTTACGCCGCTAAAGGCGATAAAGAACCGGCAGGTTCGCTGTTACCTGCTTCTGAAGTGAAAGTCCTTAAACGGGACGGTGACTGGCTGCAAGTGCAAATCGAAGGCTGGACGGAGACGGACGGTCGCCAGCGTGTACTGACGCAGTTGCCCGGTAAACGTATTTTTGTCGCCTCGATTCGCGGCGATGTGCAACAGCATGTGAAAACGCTGGAAGAGACCACCGTCGCGGCGACCAATACTCAGTGGAGCAAATTACAGGCAACTGCGTGGATGCAAAAAGGCGACATGGTAAATGACATTAAACCGATTTGGGCCTATGCCGACTCCCTCTATAACGGCACCTGTAATCAGTGTCACGGCGCGCCGGACAAAGCGCACTTTGACGCTAACGGCTGGATCGGCACGCTCAACGGCATGATCGGTTTCACCAGTCTGGATAAGCGTGAAGAACGTACCTTGTTGAAATATCTCCAGATGAATGCGTCTGATACCACCAACACGCCGCACAGCGATAAGGGAGAACACAATGAAAAATAAGGACGCGCTACACGTCTCTCGTCGACGTTTTCTGGCGCAGCTTGGCGGTTTGACGGTGGCAGGAATGCTGGGGCCGTCACTGCTGACGCCCCGTAGCGCCCGCGCAGCGGATGCCGTTGCGCCAGGTGCCGCGACGAAAGAGGGTATCCTGACCGGTTCTCACTGGGGGGCGATTCGCGCCACGGTGGTTGACGGTCGATTTGTGGCGGCAAAACCGTTTGAACAGGATAAATACCCGTCCAAAATGATCGCCGGTCTGCCCGATCACGTCCACAACGCGGCGCGTATCCGTTATCCGATGGTGCGTGTCGACTGGATGCGCAAAGGTCATCAAAGCGACACCTCTCAGCGCGGCGATAATCGTTTTGTGCGCGTCTCCTGGGATGAAGCGCTGGATCTGTTCTATCAGGAACTGGAGCGGGTGCAAAAAACCTACGGGCCGAGCGCGTTACTGACGGCGAGCGGCTGGCAATCTACCGGCATGTTCCATAACGCCTCCGGGATGCTGGCGCGCGCGATTGCGCTACATGGCAATAGCGTTAGCACGGGAGGGGACTATTCGACCGGCGCGGCGCAGGTGATTCTGCCGCGCGTGGTGGGTTCAATGGAAGTGTACGAGCAGCAAACGTCATGGCCTCTGGTTTTACAGAACAGTAAAACGATTGTGCTATGGGGTTCTGATATGGTGAAAAACCAGCAGGCAAACTGGTGGTGCCCGGATCACGATGTCTATCAGTACTATGAACAATTAAAAGAGAAGGTTGCCAGCGGCGCTATCTCGGTCATCAGCATCGACCCGGTCGTCACCTCCACGCACGATTATCTGGGGCGCGATAAGGTCAAACATATCGCCATTAACCCGCAGACGGATGTCCCGTTACAACTGGCGCTGGCGCATACCCTGTACAGCGAGAAACTGTACGATAAAAATTTCCTCGATAACTACTGCGTCGGTTTTGACCAGTTCCTGCCCTATTTGCTGGGCGAGAAAGATGGACAGCCCAAAGATGCCGCCTGGGCGGAAAAACTGTGCGGTATTGACGCCGACACCATCCGCGCGTTGGCGCGGCAGATGGCGGGCGACAGAACGCAAATCATCGCTGGCTGGTGCGTACAACGTATGCAGCATGGCGAACAGTGGTCATGGATGGTCGTCGTGCTGGCGGCAATGCTGGGACAGATTGGTTTACCGGGCGGCGGCTTTGGTTTTGGCTGGCACTACAACGGCGCCGGGACGCCTGGCCGTAAAGGGATCATTTTAAGCGGCTTTTCCGGTTCGACGACCGTTCCGCCAGTGCACGACAGCACGGATTACAAAGGCTACAGCAGCACCATTCCTATTGCGCGTTTTATGGATGCCATCCTTGAACCGGGCAAGGACATTAACTGGAACGGCAAATCGGTTAAATTACCGCCGCTGAAGATGTGCGTGTTCGCCGGAACCAACCCGTTCCACCGACACCAACAAATTAACCGCATAATTGAAGGCTGGCGCAAGCTGGAAACGGTCATCGCTATTGATAACCAGTGGACGTCGACCTGCCGCTTTGCGGATATCGTTTTGCCGGCTACCACCCAATTTGAGCGTAACGACCTCGATCAGTTCGGCAACCACTCTAACCGCGGCATTATCGCCATGAAACAGGTGGTGTCGCCGCAGTTTGAAGCGCGTAACGACTTTGATATTTTCCGCGATCTCTGCCGACGCTTTAACCGTGAAGCGGCATTCACGGAAGGTCTTGATGAAATGGGCTGGCTGAAACGCATCTGGCAGGAAGGGAGCCAGCAGGGAAAAGGTCGCGGTATCCACTTACCGACTTTCGAGGTGTTCTGGAATCAACAGGAGTACATCGAGTTTGATCATCCGCAGATGTTTGTGCGCCATCAGGCTTTCCGTGAAGATCCGGACCTGGAGCCGTTGGGCACGCCAAGCGGTTTGATCGAGATTTACTCCAAAACGATCGCCGACATGCAATACGACGATTGTCAGGGCCATCCCATGTGGTTCGAAAAAATCGAACGCTCGCATGGCGGGCCGGGATCGCAGCGCTGGCCGCTGCACTTACAGTCCGTCCACCCTGATTTCCGTCTGCATTCCCAACTGTGCGAGTCGGAAACGCTGCGTCAGCAATATGCCGTTGGCGGCAAGGAGCCGGTCTTTATTAACCCACAGGATGCCAGCGCGCGCGGGATCCGCAACGGTGACATCGTGCGGGTATTCAATGCACGCGGGCAGGTACTGGCGGGAGCGGTAGTTTCCGATCGCTATGCGCCGGGCGTGGCGCGAATTCATGAAGGCGCCTGGTACGATCCTGATAAAGGCGGCGATCTCAACGCGTTATGTAAGTACGGCAACCCTAACGTATTAACACTGGATATCGGTACATCACAGCTCGCGCAGGCGACCAGCGCGCATACGACGCTGGTGGAAATTGAAAAATATACCGGCCCTATGGATAACGTCACGGCGTTTAACGGTCCGGTCGAGATGGTCGCGCAGTGTGAATATGTACCCGCATCGCAGGGGAATCCGCATGATTAAGCAGCCAGCGCTTGCTCAGGAACAGTACGCCTGCGTATATGCATGGCTGGCGTTACTCTTTTTCCGGGAAGTGGATGATGAAGGGTTAATACAATTACAGTCCGCGGAAATCGCGGACTGGCTGGCGCTGTTAAAGCGTCAGCCAGCGCTGGCGGCGTCGGTGGCGTTACTCGAACAAAAAATTGCCGCGCTTAGCCTGCGTCAGGATGCGCAGCTGGAGCTGGCAGCGGATTTTTGCGGATTGTTCCTGATGACGGATAAAAAATCGGCCTTGCCCTACGCCTCGCAATACCCGCAGCAGGAACCCGGCATGATTAAACATTTATTGCTTGAAGCCGGGATGGAAGTCAACGACGATTTTAAAGAGCCGGCCGACCACCTGGCGATTTATCTGGAATTACTCAGCCATTTACATTTTTCATTGGGTGAATCGTTCCAACAACGGAGAATGAATAAATTACGCCAGAAAACATTGTCGTCATTACTGGAGTGGCTTCCGGAATTTACAAATAATTGCCTTAAGCATGATCCCTATGGTTTTTATGCTGCGTTAAGTCAATTATTGTTGGCTATCGTTCGTTTTGATGACGGAAAAGAGGATTTATCCATTGTTGCGGTTGAATAAACCCTGTGACGGGCATCGCAAAATAAATCTTACGATAGTCGGGGGTTATCATATCTATAGGTTTAGCCAATTGTAATTATTGATACCAATCAATATCCATGATGGGTTTGTATTTAGTATTGACGGGCCTCATGAGTAAAAAAATAAAATTTAATTAATCATGCCGCAATACCCCATAAGGATAGTGATATGAAAAAAATTACCCTCTATGCGACAACGGTTATCACCGTTGGGCTGTTATGTTATTTAGGTTTGTCCGGGTATGTATGGTATTACGACAAACAGCGCAGTAAAAAAAGCGATGTGCAGGCCTCGGTTGTGGGTGAAAATAATAAAATACTGGGTTATTTCAGGGAGAAAGGATGTGATTATTGTCATACGCCTTCCGCTGAATTGCCTTTTTATTCCTCTTTTCCGGTGGCAAAGCAGTTAATGGATTACGATATCCAGCTCGGTTACAAGTCGTTTAACCTGGAGGCGGTACGGGCCGCCCTGATTGCGGATACGCCGGTGCCGCAAAGCGAACTGAATAAAATTGAATGGGTTATGCAACATCAGACTATGCCGCCAACCCGCTATGTCGCGCTGCACTGGGCGGGGGGCGTCAGCGATAAAGAGCGTACTGACATCCTGAACTGGATAGCCGATCAGCGTGAGCGCAACTATGCCAGCGCCGATACCGACCCCGCGCACCGGAATGAACCCGTTCAGCCTATTCCGCGCAATATTCCCGTCGATGCGAAAAAAGTCGACTTAGGTTTCCGTCTTTATCATGATGAACGTTTATCCGGCGACAGCACAATATCCTGTGCGCATTGTCACGCGTTAAATGCGGGCGGTGTCGATGGCAGAAAAACCTCAATTGGCGTTGGCGGCGCGGTAGGACCAATAAATGCGCCGACGGTATTCAACTCCGTATTTAATATCGAACAATTTTGGGATGGTCGTGCTGCAACCCTGCAGGAGCAAGCAGGCGGACCACCGTTAAATCCTATTGAAATGGCCTCTAAATCCTGGGATGAAATTATTAGCAAGCTTGATAAAGATCCTGCCCTGAAAAAAGATTTCCAGGCGGTTTATCCGCAAGGATTTACCGGGGAAAATATTACTGATGCGATCGCCGAATTTGAAAAAACGTTGATAACGCCGGATTCCGCCTTTGATAAATGGCTACGTGGAGATGAAAATGCGCTGACCGCGCAACAGAAACACGGTTATCAATTATTTAAAGAGAATAAATGTGCAACCTGTCACGGCGGTATCATTTTAGGCGGGCGCTCTTTTGAACCATTGGGATTAAAGCGAGACTTTAATTTTGGCGAAATTACCGCAGCGGATATTGGTCGTATGAACGTCACCAAAGAGGTTCGCGATAAATTACGGCAAAAAGTCCCGGGCTTACGCAACGTCGCGTTAACAGCGCCTTATTTCCATCGGGGCGACGTACCGACGCTGGATGGCGCGGTAAAACTGATGCTGCGTTATCAGGTTGGCACCGATCTGCCGCAAAACGATATTGACGATATCGTCGCCTTCCTGGAAAGCCTGACCGGTGTTTATACGCCATATCAACCTGAATATGCGCAATGACAATGATGCTTGAAGCCAGAGATCTGTACTGCGAGCGGGACGAGAGGACGCTGTTTCGCGGGCTGTCGTTCACCGTGGAGGCCGGGGAGTGGGTGCAGGTCACCGGCGGCAACGGCGCCGGAAAAACCACCCTGCTGCGCCTGCTGACCGGGCTGGCGCGCCCGGACGGCGGGGAGGTGTACTGGCAGGGCGAGCCCCTGCGCCGCGTGCGCGACAGCTTCCATCGCAGCCTGCTGTGGATAGGGCACCAGCCGGGGATTAAATCCCGCCTGACGGCGCGGGAGAACCTGCACTTTTTCCACCCCGGCGACGGCGCGCGTCTCCCGGAGGCGCTGGCGCAGGCCGGGCTGGCGGGATTTGAGGACGTGCCGGTCGCTCAGCTCTCGGCCGGGCAGCAGCGCCGGGTGGCGCTGGCCCGCCTGTGGCTGACCCGCGCCGCGCTGTGGGTGCTCGACGAGCCGTTCACCGCCATTGACGTTAACGGCGTGGCGCGCCTCACCCGGCGGATGGCGGCGCACACGGCGCAGGGCGGGATGGTCATTCTCACCACCCACCAGCCGCTGCCGGGGGCCGCGGACACCGTCCGCCGCCTGGCGCTGACCGGCGGGGGGGCCGGGCTGTGATGTGGCGTGTCTTCTGTCTCGAGCTGCGCGTGGCGTTCCGCCACGGCGCGGACATCGCCGGCCCGCTGTGGTTCTTCCTGATGGTCATCACCCTGTTTCCGTTAAGCGTCGGGCCGCAGCCGCAGCTGCTGGCGCGTATCGCGCCGGGCATCATCCAGGTGGCGGCGCTGCTGGCCTCGCTGCTGGCGCTGGAGCGGCTGTTTCGCGACGACCTGCAGGACGGCAGCCTGGAGCAGCTGATGCTGCTGCCGGTGCCGCTGCCGGCGGTGGTGCTGGCGAAGGTGCTGGCCCACTGGGCGGTGACCGGCCTGCCGCTGATGATGCTCTCCCCGCTGGTGGCGCTGCTGCTGGGGATGGACGTGTACGGCTGGAAAATCATGGCGCTGACGCTGCTGCTCGGCACGCCGGCGCTGGGGTTTCTCGCCGCGCCGGGCGTCGCGCTGACGGCCGGCCTGCGGCGCGGCGGCGTCCTGCTGGGCATTCTGGTGCTGCCGCTGAGTGTCCCGGTGCTGATTTTCGCCACCGCGGCGATGGACGCGGCATCGATGCATTTACCCGTTGACGGCTATCTGGCGGTGCTGGGGGCGCTGCTGGCGGGCAGCGCGACGTTAAGCCCGTTCGCCACCGCGGCGGCGCTGCGCCTCAGCGTGCAGTAGCGCCCCGGCGCGACGGACATTTTACTGGTTTCAGGAGGTCAGGTGACAACGATGTGGAAAACCCTTCATCAGCTGGCGGCGCCGCCCCGGCTGTATCAGATTTGCGGCAGGCTCGTGCCGTGGCTGGCGGCAGCCGGCATCATCGCGCTGGCCACCGGCTGGGTCCGGGGCTTTGGTTTCGCCCCGGCGGACTACCAGCAGGGGGAGAGCTACCGCATTATGTACCTGCATGTCCCGGCGGCCATCTGGTCGATGGGTATCTATGCGGCGATGGCGGTGGCGGCGTTCACCGGGCTGGTCTGGCAGATGAAAATGGCCAGCCTTGCCGTCGCGGCGATGGCGCCGGTGGGGGCGGTGTACACCTTCATCGCGCTGGTCACCGGCGCGGCGTGGGGCAAACCGATGTGGGGCACCTGGTGGGTGTGGGACGCGCGCCTGACCTCGGAGCTGGTGCTGCTGTTTCTCTACGCCGGGGTCATCGCCCTGTGGCACGCCTTTGACGACCGTAAAATGGCCGGGCGCGCGGCGGGCATTCTGGTGCTGGTCGGCGTGGTGAACCTGCCGGTTATCCACTATTCCGTCGAGTGGTGGAACACCCTGCACCAGGGCTCGACGCGGATGCAGCAGAGTATCGACCCGGCGATGCGCTCGCCGCTGCGCTGGGCCATCGCCGGCTACCTGCTGCTCTTTATGACGCTTTCGCTGATGCGGATGCGCAACCTGATTTTACTGATGGAAAAACGCCGCCCGTGGGTGAGCGAACTGATACTGAAAAGGGGGCACCGGTGAGTCCGGCATTTTCATCGTGGAGCGATTTTTTCGCCATGGGCGGGTACGCCTTTTTTGTCTGGCTGGCGGTGGCGATGACCGTGGCGCCGCTGGCGCTGCTGGTGCTGCACACGGTGCTGCAGCGCCGGGCCATTCTGCGCGGCGTGGCGCAGCAGCGGGCGCGCGAGGCGCGGATGCGTGCCGCACAGGCGCAACAGGAGGCCGCGTGAACCTGCGACGTAAAAACCGGCTATGGGTGGTCTGCGCGGTGCTGGCGGGCCTGGGGCTGACCACCGCCCTGGTCCTGTACGCGCTGCGCGCGAATATCGACCTGTTCTATACCCCCGGCGAAATCCTCTACGGCAAGCGCGAGACGCAGCAGCTGCCGGCGGTGGGCCAGCGTCTGCGCGTCGGCGGGATGGTGATGCCCGGCAGCGTCAGGCGCGACCCGGACTCGCTGAAGGTGAACTTCAGCCTCTACGACGCCGAGGGGGCGGTGACGGTGAGCTATGAGGGGATACTGCCGGACCTGTTCCGCGAGGGGCAGGGGGTGGTGGTGCAGGGCACCCTGGAGAAGGGCAACCACGTCCTGGCGCACGAGGTGCTGGCCAAGCATGACGAGAACTACACCCCGCCGGAAGTGGAAAAGGCGATGCAGGAAAACCACCGCCGCCCGCAACGCGCTGATAAGGACACCTCATCATGATGCCTGAATACGGCCACGCGCTGCTGTGCCTGGCGCTCGGCGTGGCGCTGCTGCTGTCCGTTTACCCGCTGTGGGGCGTGGCGCGCGGCGACGCGCGGATGATGGCGTCGGCCGGGGTGTTCGCCTGGCTGCTGTTTATCTGCGTGGCGGGCGCGTTTTTCGTGCTGGTGCACGCCTTTGTGGTTAACGACTTCACCGTGGCCTATGTCGCCGGCAACTCGAACACGCAGCTGCCGGTGTGGTACCGGGTGGCCGCCACCTGGGGGGCGCACGAGGGCTCGCTGCTGCTGTGGGTGCTGCTGATGAGCGGCTGGACCCTGGCGGTGGCGGTGTTCAGCCGGCGGGTGCCGGCGGATATCGTCGCCCGGGTGCTGGCGGTGATGGGGATGGTCTGCGCCGGTTTTCTGGCGTTCATCCTGTTCACCTCCGGCCCGTTCGCCCGCACGCTGCCGGCCTTTCCGGTGGAGGGGCGCGACCTGAACCCGCTGCTGCAGGACCCGGGGCTGATTTTCCACCCGCCGCTGCTGTACATGGGCTATGTCGGCTTCTCGGTGGCCTTCGCCTTCGCCATCGCCGCGCTGCTGAGCGGGCGTCTGGACAGCGCGTTCACCCGTTTTGCCCGCCCGTGGACGCTGGCGGCGTGGGTGTTCCTGACGCTGGGCATCGTGCTCGGCTCGGCGTGGGCCTACTACGAGCTGGGCTGGGGCGGCTGGTGGTTCTGGGACCCGGTGGAGAACGCCTCCTTTATGCCGTGGCTGGCGGGTACCGCCCTGCTGCACTCGCTGGCGGTCACCGAACAGCGCGCCGGCTTTAAGGCGTGGACGCTGCTGCTGTCCATCTGCGCCTTCTCGCTGTGCCTGCTGGGCACCTTCCTGGTGCGCTCCGGGGTGCTGGTGTCGGTGCACGCCTTCGCCTCCGACCCGGCGCGCGGAATGTTTATCCTCGCCTTTATGGTGCTGGTCACCGGCGGCTCGCTGCTGCTGTTCGCCGTGCGCGGGCACAGGGTGCGTTCGCGGGTGAACAACGCGCTGTGGTCGCGCGAGTCGCTGCTGCTCGGCAACAACGTCCTGCTGATGGCCGCCATGCTGGTGGTACTGCTGGGCACCCTGCTGCCGCTGGTGCACAAACAGCTGGGGCTGGGCAGCATTTCGGTGGGGGAGCCGTTCTTTAACACCATGTTCACCTGGCTGATGGTCCCCTTTGCCCTGCTGCTGGGGGTGGGGCCGCTGGTGCGCTGGGGCCGGGACCGGCCGCGTAACATCAGGAAACTGCTGCTCACCGCCCTGGTCTCCACCCTGGTGCTGTCGGTACTTTTGCCATGGCTGCTGGAAGATAAAATCATCGCCATGACGGCGGTGGGGATGGCGATGGCCTGCTGGATTGCGGTGCTGGCGGTGGCCGAAGCCGTACAGCGCGTGTCCCGCGGCACGAAAACCTCTCTCAGCTACTGGGGAATGGTGGCGGCGCACCTCGGGCTGGCGGTGACGATTACCGGTATCGCCTTCAGCCAGAATTACAGCGTGGAGCGTGACGTGCGGATGCGGGCGGGCGACAGCGTGACCATTCACGACTACCGCTTCACCTTCCGGGAGGTGCGGGACATCACCGGGCCCAACTACCGCGGCGGGGTGGCCCTCATCGGGGTGACGCGCCACGGCGAGCCGGAGGCGGTGCTGCACGCGGAGAAACGGCTCTACAACACCAGCCGGATGGTGATGACCGAGGCGGCGATTGACGGCGGGCTGACCCGCGACCTGTACGCCGCGCTCGGGGAGGAGCTGGACAACGGCGCGTGGGCCGTGCGCCTGTACTACAAACCGTTTGTCCGCTGGATATGGGCCGGGGGGCTGCTGATGGCGCTGGGCGGGCTGCTGTGCCTGGTGGACCCGCGCTACCGCCGCCGTAAACCATTGCCGGAGGCCGGATGAAACGCAACGTACTGTTATTACCGTTACTGATTTTTCTGCTGATTGCCGCGGCGCTGCTGTGGCAGCTGACGCGCAACGCGCAGGGGGATGACCCGACGAATCTCGAATCGGCGCTGACCGGGAAGCCGGTGCCGGCGTTCCGCCTGGAATCGCTGGAGACGCCGGGTCAGTACTATGAGGCGGAGGTGCTGACGCAGGGGAAACCGGTGCTGCTTAACGTCTGGGCCACCTGGTGCCCGACCTGCCGCGCCGAGCATCAGTACCTGAACCAGCTTTCTGCGCAGGGTATCCGGGTGGTCGGGCTGAACTATAAGGACGACCGGGCGAAGGCGGTGGCCTGGTTAAAGGAACTGGGCAACCCGTATGCGCTGAGTTTATCGGACAGCGACGGGATGCTGGGGCTGGACCTGGGCGTGTACGGCGCGCCGGAAACCTTCCTCATCGACGGCAGGGGGATTATCCGCTACCGCCATGCGGGCGATTTGAATGCCCGGGTGTGGGAGAGTGAACTGAAACCGCTGTGGGACAGATACAGCCGGGAGGCGGCGCAATGAGACTGTTACCGGGCATGGTGATGCTGATGCTGGTGCTGGTTATCTCCGGGTCAGCGCGGGCGACCACCGACGTGATGCCGTTTAAAGATGAAGCGCAGGAGCAGCAGTTCCGCCAGCTCACGGAGCAGCTGCGCTGCCCGAAATGCCAGAACAACAGCATTGCGGACTCGAACGCGATGATAGCCACCGACATGCGCCGCAGGGTGTATGACCTGATGCAGGAGGGGAAGAGCCGCCAGGAAATCATCGATTACATGGTGGCGCGCTACGGCAACTTCGTCACCTACGACCCGCCGCTGACCCCGCTGACGGTGCTGCTGTGGGTGCTGCCGCTGGCCGCCATCGTGGCGGGCGGGTGGATAATCGTTGCCCGCACGCGCCGGCGGGTGCGCCTGCGCCGGGAACCGCTGCCGGCGGACACCCCGGTTTGCGGCGCGCGCGCCGGGTGGGGCGTTTACGTGCCGGGGGCCGTCATTGCGCTGGCGGTCGGCGCCGGCAGCTACGCCCTGACCGGCAGCTATCAGCAGGTCAGGGCCTGGCAGCAGGCAACGGCGCAGACGCCCGGGCTGCTGGCGCGGGCGCTGGACCCGGCGGCGCAGCCGCTGAATGAAGAGGAGATGGCGCGGCTGGCGCTGGGGCTGCGCACCCGCCTGCAGAATGATGCCGGCAATGTTGAGGGCTGGCTCATGCTGGGGCGCACCGGTATGGTACTGGGTAATGCCGGTACCGCCACCGGGGCGTATGCGAACGCCTACCGTCTGGCCCCGAAAAACAGCGATGCGGCGCTGGGCTACGCGGAGGCGCTGACGCGCTCGTCCGACCCGGAGGATAACCGCCGCGGCGGGGAGCTGCTGCGTCAGCTGGTGAGCCGCGACCACACGGATATCCGGGTGTTAAGCCTGTATGCGTTTAACGCCTTTGAGCAGCAGCGCTTTGGCGAGGCGGTGGCGGCCTGGGAGATGATGCTGAAACTGTTGCCGGCAGACGATACCCGGCGGGCGGTGATAGAGCGCAGTATCCGGCTGGCGCAGGAGAAATAAGACCCTGACGGCCCGGTGGCGCGGCGCCATCGGGCCTGGCTATCCCAACGATACGCTAAAGCCTGAAAGTGAAGCCCGTGTGCAGTATGATGACGAGCATCGTCTCTTATCAGGACATCCCATGAAACAAATCACCTTTACGCCGCGCCATCACCAGCTTACCAACACCAATACCTGGACACCTGACAGCCAGTGGCTGGTCTTTGATGTGCGGCCTTCAGGCGCGTCATTTACGGGCAAGACTATTGAGCGTGTCAATGTGCATACCGGCGACGTGGAGGTGATTTATCGCGCCGTGCAGGGCGCGCATGTCGGCGTGGTGACGGTGCATCCTGCCGACAACCACTATGTGTTTATTCATGGCCCTGAAAACCCTGATGAGACGTGGCATTACGATTTTCACCACCGCCGGGGCGTTATTGCAACGTCGGAGGGTGTGACTAACCTCGATGCGATGGATATTACTGCGCCGTATACTCCCGGCGCGCTGCGCGGCGGCAGTCACGTCCATGTGTTTAGCCCGAACGGCGAGCTGGTGAGTTTTACCTATAATGACCACGTTCTGCATGAGCGCGATCCGGCGCTGGATCTGCGTAATGTCGGCGTGGCCGCGCCGTATGGGCCGGTAACGGTGCCGGTTCAGCATCCGCGCGAATACAGCGGTAGCTACTGGTGCGTACTGGTTAGCCGCACGACGCCTGCGCCGAGACCTGGCAGCGATGACATTAACCGCGCCTATGAAGAGGGCTGGGTGGGCAACCGCCAGATCGCCTTTATTGGCGATACGCTGTCGCTGACGGGCAAAAAAGTCCCGGAGCTGTTTATTGTCGATTTACCGTGTCATGAAAACGGCTGGAAACAGGCAGGCGACACGCCGCTGACGGGAACCGAATCAACGATGCCATCGCCGCCGTTGGGCGTAGTTCAGCGGCGTCTTACCTTTACTCACCAGCGTGTTTATCCAGGACTCACTAACGAACCACGCCACTGGGTTCGCAGTAATCCGCAGGCGACGGCGATCGCCTTTTTGATGCGGGACGATAACGGCGTAGCGCAACTGTGGCTGATATCGCCGCAGGGAGGCGAGCCCCGGCAGTTAACGCATCATGCGACCGGCGTACAGTCAGCGTTTAACTGGCATCCGTCGGGTAAATGGCTGGGACTGGTGCTGGAAAATCGGATTGCCTGCTGCGACGCACAAAGTGGGAAGATCGACTTCTTAACCGCCAGGCACGACAACCCGCCGTCTGCGGACGCCGTCGTTTTTTCACCGGATGGGCGACACGTCGCATGGATGGAAGAGGTGAAAGGTTTCCGTCAGCTATGGGTGACGGAAACCGGGCGATAAATCAGGGAGGAGGCATCTTCGCCGGGGGGATGACGGCATTGGTCATTTTCGTCTCCTCCTCGCTTTTCTCGACGCGCGATCTTACCGAACTGTCTTTGCGGAAGATGTCCCACGGCAGAAGGATCGTATCCATCACGGCGGTAAACGGCATATCCAGGATGGCCAACGATTTGGTGCCCCAGTTTGTCTCATCGTTACCGATCATCGTAGCGCTGGCGCGCGTGCCAGGATAAGTACCCTCTTTACCGCCGGTGTGCGACATGACGCTTGAACAACCGCCTAATAAAAGCATCCCATTCCATATTATCAGCGTTAACCACACGTTTTTTATCATCACTCATTCATCTGTTGGTTGTCGTTATTTGCATGATGAGTTATAGCGATCCGTTGCTAAAAATAACATCACCAGTACGTGGCACTGTGGCGGTAATCGCACTTTAACAATCAGTGCTGTCCCAACCAGTCTATGCAATAGCCAATAAACTGCAAAAAAAAGTCGGATTAAAATACTTGAAAAGTACGTATTCAGACCCATTTATAAGACGTAGTGAATAGAAGGGCACGCCTGATGGGTGTTCTGGCAATCCTGGCCTGTCCATGATGGAAGGTCTGACATTCTCGCTGATTTCAGGAGTTTATGATTATGCGTAACTTTGATTTATCCCCGCTGTACCGTTCTGCCATTGGTTTTGACCGTCTGTTTAACCTGCTTGAAAATAACCAAAGCCAAAGTAATGGCGGCTACCCTCCGTACAACGTTGAGCTGGTAGACGAAAACCACTACCGCATCGCCATTGCCGTTGCCGGTTTCGCGGAAAGCGAACTGGAGATTACTGCCCAGGATAATTTACTGGTGGTAAAAGGCGCTCATGCGGACGAGCAGAAAGAACGTACTTACCTGTATCAGGGCATTGCCGAGCGTAACTTTGAACGTAAGTTCCAGTTAGCGGAGAACATTCACGTTCGCGGCGCAAACCTGGTCAACGGGCTGCTGTATATCGAACTGGAGCGCGTGATTCCGGAAGCGAACAAACCGCGCCGTATCGAAATTAACTGATTCCGTCGGGTCGCGTTGCGCGGCCTGTCATCCCATGCTCGCCGTCAGGGAGCATATTCGCACGTAAAGTGTGAAGGTAAAAACTCGCTTCTTAGAAGGAGAAATGATTATGCGTAACTACGATTTATCCCCACTGCTGCGTCAATGGATCGGTTTTGACAAGCTGGCCAATGCGCTGCAAAACAGCGGCGAAAGCCAGAGCTTCCCGCCCTATAACATCGAAAAAAGCGACGATAACCATTATCGCATTACCTTAGCGTTAGCCGGTTTCCGTCAGGAAGATCTGGATATTCAACTGGAAGGCACGCGCCTGACGGTGAAAGGTACGCCGGAACAGCCGGAAAACGAGCCCAAATGGTTACATCAGGGCCTGGTCATGCAGCCTTTTAGCCTGAGCTTTACGCTGGCTGAGAATATGGAAGTTTCCGGCGCGACGTTTACCAACGGCCTGCTGCATATTGATTTAACCCGTAACGAGCCGGAAACCATTGCGCCGCAGCGTATCGCCATTAACGAACGCTCCGCATTAAATAGCTAATGAGCTCCTTGCCTTGCCCCGCCAGAGATGGCGGGGCTTTTTTGTGCCACGAAAAAGGGTAAGACGCTGCCGAAGTCAGGACGTCTGGGCGGTTTTGTAACATGAGAATGTGCGCCATGCTGTATATATGCCTTAACGGTTCAGTCATAATCCCTATAAATTGAAATGTTACTCACAGGGAAGAAAAGATGAGTGATATCGCATTGACGGTCAGCGTTCTGGCGTTGGTGGCGGTTGTCGGTTTATGGATCGGCAACATTAAAGTGCGCGGTGTCGGCTTTGGTATTGGCGGCGTTCTGTTCGGCGGTATTATCGTCGGCCACTTCGTCGATCAGGCTGGGGTGACGCTGAGCGGCGATATGCTGCACTTTATCCAGGAATTCGGCCTGATCCTTTTTGTTTATACCATCGGCATACAGGTGGGGCCGGGGTTTTTCGCCTCGCTGCGCGTTTCCGGGCTGCGTCTCAATCTGTTTGCTGTTCTGATTGTGATTATGGGCGGGTTGGTCACCGCGATTCTGCATAAAATTTTCGCTATTCCGCTGCCAGTGGTGCTGGGGATTTTCTCCGGCGCAGTCACCAATACGCCTGCGTTAGGGGCGGGTCAGCAAATCCTGCGCGATCTGGGAACGCCAGTGGATCTGGTAGATCAGATGGGGATGAGCTATGCGATGGCGTATCCGTTTGGCATCTGCGGTATTTTGCTCACCATGTGGCTGATGCGGCTGATTTTTCGCGTTAACGTCGAGGCGGAGGCGCAGAAGCACGAATCCTCTCTCGCTAACGGCCATTCATTAATTCAGACAATGAATATCCGTGTCGAGAATCCGAACCTCAATAATATGGCTATCCAGGATGTGCCGATCCTGAACAGCGATAAAATCATTTGCTCACGCCTGAAACGCGATGACACGCTGATGGTGCCGTCGCCGGGGACGATTATCCAGGCAGGCGACCTGCTGCACCTCGTCGGCCAACCTACCGACCTGCATAACGCGCAACTGGTGATCGGTAAGGAAGTGGACACCTCGTTGTCGACGCGTGGCACGGATTTACGCGTCGAGCGTGTGGTCGTCACCAACGAAAAAGTGCTCGGCAAACGTATCCGCGATTTGCACTTTAAAGAGCGTTATGACGTGGTTATCTCCCGCCTTAACCGCGCGGGCGTTGAGCTGGTCGCCAGTAGTGACGCTAGCCTGCAGTTTGGCGACATTCTCAATCTGGTGGGGCGTCCAGCCTCGATTGATGCGGTAGCCAATGTGGTCGGCAACGCGCAGCAAAAACTCCAGCAGGTGCAGATGCTGCCGGTGTTTATCGGCATCGGATTAGGGGTTCTGCTTGGGTCAATCCCGTTGTTTGTGCCGGGATTCCCGGTCGCGTTAAAACTGGGGCTGGCTGGCGGGCCGCTGATCATGGCGCTAATTTTGGGGCGTATCGGCAGCATCGGTAAGCTGTACTGGTTTATGCCGCCGAGCGCCAACCTCGCGCTGCGTGAATTAGGCATCGTTTTGTTTCTGGCGGTCGTTGGGCTGAAATCCGGCGGCGATTTTGTCGATACGCTGACACAGGGCGAAGGATTAAGCTGGATTGGCTACGGTATTTTCATCACCGAAATTCCGTTGATTACCGTCGGTTTGCTGGCGCGGATTTTTGCCAAAATGAACTATCTGACGCTATGCGGGATGCTGGCCGGTTCGATGACCGATCCGCCAGCGCTGGCATTTGCCAACAATCTTCATGCCACCAGCGGCGCGGCGGCGCTCTCTTACGCGACCGTCTATCCGTTAGTGATGTTCCTGCGTATTATCACGCCACAACTGCTGGCGGTGATTTTTTGGGGAATGGGTTAGCGCCTGATGGCGCGTTGCTTATCCGGCCTATGCACTGTGTTAAATCCAGGCTGGATAACGCGCGCCGCACCGGCCACACTTCTGCTCTTCTTCTTATCTTCTTCCTCAATGAACGCGCTAATCAGCGTAATGGCAACGAGCATAATTCCAATTTTTTTCAGTTAGTTATCAATCTTCATCGCCTTTTTTTTCGTCGCGACGGGTGGTTTTTCAGCTTTTAATTCGGCAATAATGCCTTTCCTGGCGGTGGCGTTGAAAAAGGTCGCAACTGAAATGAAAAATAGCGGGAATGAGCGCGGTTGCGCCGAAACACGTCACCAGTGAACTACAGTTATTTTGCAATAAGATTCCCTTGCTGCGGGATAATGTGAAGCATATCAGCAACAACGTGAGTGGTATTCTGAAAACGAACGGGAATACATAAGAACGTAAAAGGAGTCGTCATGAAGATTTCCCGCCTCGGAGAAGCGCCGGATTATCGCTTCTCACTGGCAAATGAGCGCACCTTTCTGGCGTGGATTCGCACCTCGCTGGGATTTCTGGCGGCAGGCGTCGGTCTTGATCAGCTCGCCCCGGATTTTGCCACGCCGGTGATCCGTGAACTGCTGGCGCTACTGTTGTGTCTGTTTGCGGGCGGCCTGGCGATTTATGGCTATCTACGCTGGTTACGTAATGAAAAAGCGATGCGCCTGAAAGAGGATTTGCCTTATACCCATAGCCTGTTGATCATCAGCGTTATTTTGATGATTGTCGCGGTGATAGTGATGGGGCTGGTACTGTATGCCGGATAGTCGTAAAGCCCGTCGGCAGAACGATCCGGGACTGCAACCGGAGCGTACGTCGCTGGCCTGGTTTCGCACGCTGCTGGGATACGGGGCGTTAATGGCGTTAGCCGTCAGGCACCACTGGCATCAGGCGGGGTTCTTGTTCTGGGTGTCAATCAGCGTTCTGGCGATAGTGGCGGTGATTCTTTGGCGTTATACCCTGAGTCGTAATTTGATGGATGTCGCGCATAGCGATTTTTCCGAAACTCATGTCGTGCGTGACAAATTTTTGATCTCCCTCGCGGTGTTGTCGCTCGCAATCCTGTTTGCTGTTACCCATATTCGCCAACTTATTGCATTTATCGGGAATTTTATATGACAGGACGTCAGGACATTGTCGTGAGTGATGACCAGATTCAGGTCGTCGTAAATCGCCAGAATAGCCAGCGCCCTCAGCAACTGTACCGTAACTTACAACGGCTCGGCATTCGCAATGTCCATTTTATCCCATTGTTGGAACATGACCGGAACGGAATGTTGACCGAGGATTCATTGTGTTCAGCAGACTGGGGGCGGTTTTTAAATAGCGTATTTGATATTTGGGTACGTGAAGATATTCAGCGTATCTCGGTTCGCCTTTTTGATGAGACGCTACAGCAGTGGTGCGGCGGCAGGAATGGCGCTGAAGCGCCGGACAAGGCGCCGCTAAGCGCTGAATGTCAGAAGTGTTCTTTATTACGATTTTGCGGCGGCGGATGCCCTGAGCATCGGGATAGCCAGGGGAAAAATCAGCTTTGCGAGGGCTACCAGACCTTTTTTAACTACTCCTCGCCGCATATGCGGGTGATGCGGGATTTACTGAAGCAGCATCGCTCGCCGGAGGAGTTGATGGCGATGCTGCGTTAACGTCACAGGCCTGATAAGCGTAGCGCCATCAGGCGATGGCGTGCCGGATGGCGCTGCCGTCTTTCCGGCACTGAGCGAGTATTAGCGTCCTTTCGCCAGGTATTGTTCCATTTCATCCTCCGGCACCATGCCGCCCCCGGTTGCCCATACCAGATGCGTCGCGTTGCCGAGCTGCGTCTGACTGAATCCATGCCTTTGCTGATACGCGGCGGCGGCGCAAATGCGCTGTGGCCCGGCCATCCCCGCCAGAGCTGATGGCTCCAGTCGAATTCCTTCCTCCTGCGCCAGCCAGCCCAGCATGTCATACATTGTTTGATCGTCTAAGGTATAGAGGCCGTCAAGCAGACGCTCCATTGCCCGACCAACAAAGCCCGAAGCACGACCTACCGCCAGGCCGTCAGCCGCCGTCAGGTTATCAATACCGATATCTTGTACTGAGATGGCATCGTGCAGACCGGTATAAACGCCGAGTAACATGCAGGGTGAATGGGTCGGTTCGGCAAAGAAACAGTGGACGTTGTCGCCAAACGCCAGTTTCAGGCCAAAGGCGACGCCGCCAGGGCCGCCGCCAACGCCGCACGGCAGATAAACAAACAGTGGGTGACTGGCGTCAACGACGCGTCCCTGTTGAGCGAATTGCGCTTTCAGACGCTGACCCGCTACCGCATAGCCCAGAAATAGCGTGCGAGAGTTTTCATCGTCGATAAAGAAACAGTTTGGATCGGATTGCGCTGCTTTACGGCCCTGCTCAACCGCCACGCCGTAATCATCTTCGTATTCTACGACCGTCACGCCGTGGCTACGCAGCTTCGCTTTTTTCCAGGCGCGGGCGTCGGCAGACATATGTACCGTCACTTTAAAACCGATGCAGGCGCTCATGATACCGATCGATAGCCCCAGATTGCCGGTTGAACCGACGGCGATACTGTACTGGCTGAAGAATTGTTTAAATTCCGGCGAAAGCAACACGCTATAGTCATCGTCGGTGGTTAACAGACCCGCCTCCAGCGCCAGTTTTTCCGCGTGCGTTAGCACCTCGTAGATGCCGCCGCGCGCTTTAATGGAACCAGAGATTGCCAGGTGACTGTCTTTTTTTAACAGCATTTCACCGTTGATCGTTTGCCCATACTCTTTTTCCAGCCGTTTTTGCATGGCCGGAATAGCGACCACGTCAGATTCGATCATGCCGCCAGCGGCGGCGGTTTGCGGAAACGCTTTCGCCAGATACGGCGCAAAGCGCGCCAGACGGTCATGGGCGGCGTTTACGTCCTGCTCCGTCAGGCCGACATACGGTAGACCTTGTGCAAGAGAGGTGGCGCCCGGGTTAAACCAGGTGGTTTCTTTGAGGGCGACCAGATCCTCGACCAAAGGATACCGGGCGATGAGCTTTTGTATGTTTTCCATAGTACGTCTCTTTACGATCAGATGATAAAGGAAAGCAGGAATGTGCCAGCCAGTGCAACGACAGATGCGATAAACGTGGCCGTCGTATAGTATTTAAACGTTTCATTCAGCGTAGCGCCGCAATACTGCTTGACCAGCCAGAACAGGGAATCGGTCACGATCGTGCAGCCAATGGCGCCGGAACCAATGGCAATCGCAATGATCTCCGGGCTGACGTCAGGATAGAGCGGCAGCATGGGCGCAACAATCGCCGTGGCGCCCATCATGGCTACCGTCGCAGAGCCGACCGCCGCGTGCAGAATCAGCGCTACCAGCCATGCCAGCAGAATCGGGTGCATATGCATATTTGAGAGGATCACCGCCAGCGTGTCCGCCAGCCCGCTACTTTTGAGAATGGCGTTGAACGCGCCGCCCGCGCCGATAATCAGCAGGATGTTCGCAATGGCGCCAAAGCCGTTTTCGGTGTGGGTAAGTAGCGCGCTCATACCCATATGCTGGCGCAGACCGAGTATGTAATACGCCACAAAGACAGCGATAAACATTGCGGTGATCGGATTACCGATAAACTCCAGCAGCGTATACAACGTGCCGTCTTTCGCCATATTCAGTTCAGCGACGGTTTTCACCAGCATCAGGCCAATCGGCAGCAGAACGGTAAACAGCGTTGCGCCCAGCGACGGCAGGGTGTTTTCGGCGCGCACTTCAAGATCCGCAAACTCTGTCGGTACGGGCTTGAACGGCAGACGATTACCCAGAAACTTTAAGAACAGCGGACCGCCGACCAATGAGGCCATCAGTCCGACCAGCAGACCGTAGACAATCACCGAGCCGATATCCGCCCCCAGTTTATTTGCGACAAACAGCGCAGCCGGATGCGGCGGTACCACGCAATGGACGGCCATCAGCGCGGTACACAGCGGAATGGCCAGCTTCAGCAGCGAGGTATGGGTCTTTTTAGCGATAGAAAACGCCAGTGGGATGAGCAACACGACGCCCACTTCCACGAACAACGTGATACCGCAAATCAGCCCCACCAGTACCATGATCACGTCAGCAGAGAGCCAGCGGCAGCGCTGGAGCGTAAGCCCGATGCGTTCCGCCGCGCCGGAAACCTCCATCATTTTGCCGAGGATGGTGCCAAGACCGATAACGGCGGCCAGAAAACCGAGCGTACCGCCTATTCCGTTTTCTATCGCCGTGACCATCTCCAGCGGCCCCATGCCCATCATCGCGCCGACAAAGAAACTGGCGAGCAGTAACGCCAGGAAGGGGTGGAATTTAAACTTCACGATGGTCAATACGATTAACACGATGCTGATCAGCAGCGTGCTCACTACCCAGATTTGAGCGTGCATATCTCACCTACCCTGTGATTAATCTGTTCTTATTGGACAGAAAAACAGCACCTCCTGACAAACGATATAATTTGCCATTCACATGATGTAAATTGAATCAACTATGTGATTTCCATCTAATATTGCCTTTATTTTGCGATATGGTTCATTTTGCTTCATCTATGTGCGGATTTTTTCAGCGTGTTTTTTTACACTTCGGGAAATTAAAAGATGACTGAGGTTGCCATGGAACCCCTTCGCGATACCCGAAACCGCTTACTCAACGGCTGGCAGTTATCCAAACTCTATACTTTTGAAGTCGCGGCCAGACACCAGTCCTTTGCTCTGGCGGCAGATGAGCTGTCGTTAAGCCCCAGTGCGGTAAGCCATCGTATCAATCAACTGGAAGCCGAGTTGGGAATCCAGCTATTTGTCCGCTCTCACCGTAAAGTGGAGCTTACCCATGAAGGCAAACGGGTATTCTGGGCGCTGAAATCGTCGCTGGATACGTTGAATCAGGAAATCCTCGATATCAAAAATCAGGAACTGTCCGGCACGCTGACCGTGTATTCACGTCCCTCTATCGCCCAGTGCTGGCTGGTGCCTGCGCTGGGGGACTTTACCCGTCGCTATCCGTCAATTTCTCTCACTATGCTGACCGGCAACGATAACGTTAACCTACAGCGTGCCGGCATTGACCTGGCTATCTATTTTGACGATGCGCCGTCGGCGCAGCTCACGCACCATTTTTTAATGGATGAGGCGATTTTGCCCGTTTGCAGCCCGGATTATGCCCGTCGTTTCGCCTTGCAGGATAACCTGAATAACCTACGGCACTGTACGCTCTTACACGACAGACAGGCGTGGAGTAACGATTCGGGCACCGATGAGTGGCACAGTTGGGCGCAGCATTTTGCAGTAAATTTGCCGGATTCATCCGGCATTGGCTTCGATCGTTCTGATTTAGCGGTGATTGCCGCGATGAACCACATTGGCGTGGCGATGGGGCGTAAACGGCTGGTGCAAAAGCGTCTCGACAGCGGTGAACTGATTGCGCCTTTTGGTGACATGAGGCTGAAATGTCATCAGCATTATTATGTCACCACTCTGCCTGGCAGGCAGTGGCCGAAAATCGAGGCATTTATTCGCTGGTTGCAGGAACAGGTGTGAAGATTTATTACGCTTTGTCGCTACACCTGCCGGGAGTGAATATGCTAAATACGTGCTATCACCGTGGTAAAAATTTTAGGGGGCGTCGTGTTTAAACCGCTTATTGCCTCTCTCATGCTGACCAGCGCGGTCGTCTATGCGAAACCGATGCCTTTGACGGCGGCGCGCTATGCGCAGCAGCTTGGCGTTGGGATGGATGTTGACTGGGCGCGAACGGAACGGGGTATCCGCGAGTTTGATCCGCTGGTCGTGCGGGATTTTAAGGCAAAAGGGTTAACGCATGTCCGTATTCGTGTGGCAGGCGCGCCGACGGAAGCGCGCCTCATCCATTTGCGTAAGCTGGTAGAGGCCTGCGAATACTATGGCGTCATACCCATTATTGCCTATCAGGCGGATGCGTATAAAACCGATCCCAGCGCCAGCCATGAAAAGGAGCTGATCAACTGGTGGAGCGTGGTCGCGCGCTATTTTGGTCAGACATCCCCGCTTCTGGGGTTCGATCTCATTTATGAGCCTGCCGACAAACTTAATCATAATATGGCGTCGCTGAATCGCGTATATGACAAAACCATCCGCCTGATTCACGCCATTGACCCACAGCGGATGATTTTCGTTGCCCCCCGCATGCGCGCCGCGCCGGAGGATTTGTCGGCGCTTAAACTGCCGGCGCAAAGCCAGAACTATGTACTGGCGGAGTGGCACATCTTCCCGTGGGGACCCCTGAAAAGCGGCGGTAAATATCCGTGGACGTCAGGCACGGCGGCGGAAAAAGCGGCGATTCGGGCACGGATCAACGCTGCGGTTCGCTGGCAGCATAAGACCGGCCATGCAAGCTGGGTGGGCGGATGGGCGCCGGGAGAGTCGATAAAAATGACGCCGGTCGCTTCACAGTTCGCGTTTGCCCGTTTTATGGCCTGCGAGCTGAAAAAAGCGCATATTCCGTATGCGATAAACGCGGACACTCAGTTTTATGACGGCGAAGAAGGAGCGTGGCGTCCGGCGCAGGAGTCCCTGCTCAATGCGATGATCGCGCCGGAATGTGAAACGCCCGGCAAAACGCCGGGCGAGGGAAACGTTAAACCGTCTGCCCCTGATGCGATATCCGTGACGCCAGCGGCAGCCAGCACGCCAGGATCAGCAATCCCATAAGGGTCATCAGCAATCCCAGACTGCCCTGACCGGTTTGCGGCAGCATTGCCGAAAGCCACGCCAGTACGCCGGAACCAATATATTGCAGCCCGCCGACCAGCGCGCCAGCGGTGCCTGCGAGGAACGGAAACGGCTCCATCGCGCCGCTGGTGGCCAGTGGAAATAACATCCCGGCGCCGAAGAAAAACAGCGCAGCGGGGATGAGTAGCGTCCAGACGTTCATCACGCCAAACCAGCCGGGAATCCACATCATAAGGCCTGCCAGCAGACAGCAAATAACTGACTGCCACATCAGGGTTGAGAAGCGTTTATTCGGGCGTCCGGCAAACCAGGCGCCGAAGAACGCCGCCGGAATCGGCAGAATAAACAGAATGCTTACCACCATACTGCTGAGACCTAATACTGCCCCCATCAGCACGCCGGAACAGGCTTCAAAGACCGCAATGCCAGCCAGCCCGCCGATTAGCATCAGCAGGTAACAGTTAAATGCGCCGTTACCAAACAGCGTTTTATAGCTGGCGATCAGCCGTGTGCGCGGCGCGCCGGCGGGGCGGGTTTCCGGCATCCAGCGCGCCATGCTGAAGGTGACGCCAGCGCAAAGCACCAGCAGGAAAGCGTAACACGCGCGCCAGTTCCACAGGGTATCCAGCAGGCCGCCAATCAGCGGCGCTAACAGCGGGCTGACCAGAATCCCCATATTTAACAGGCTATTGGCGTGACGAAGTTGCGTTCCTTCATACAGATCGCGCGGGAGCGTTCTCGCCATTACTCCGCCAACGCCGGTTCCCATCCCTTGCATGGCGCTGGCGGCAATCAACACCGTCAAACTATGCGTGGTCATGGCGAACAGGGTCGCTACCATAAAAATAGACATGCCGACGAGGATTACGGGGCGGCGCCCAACCCGGTCGGAAAGCGGGCCGTAAAACAGTTGCGAGACGCCGTAGGTCAGGAGGTAAGCAGCCATTACGCTCTGGACGGCGCCTTCCCGGACGTTTAGCGCTTGTGCCATATCGGCGATGGCGGGAATATAAATGGTTTGCGCCATCTGCCCTACGGCCACCAGTAACACCAACATCAACATCAAATTGACGTTTCTCTGCCTTTTCATTTCGCTGATTACTTTTCAAAAAAAGAAAAAATAAGAATAACTTGCTGCGCATTCCCATAAATGCGAGAGGAATCTATCACACCAGAAAAAGAAGGCCAGACAGCAACCAGCAATGGCAGACGAAGGAACGGCAGGATATGTAAACAAAAGCGGCAACAAATGTTGCCGAGAATGTGTTACGTCTGCGGCTGTCATTGGGCGATCATGACAGACGGAGTAAAATCGCCCCGAGGGCAATCCCGCCAGCCGCCACCAGACGTAGCCCGGCCACTTTCTCTTTAAGCAACAGCCAGGCTATCAGCGCGCCGAATAAAATCGACGTCTCACGCAGCGCGGCGACCACCGCCAGCGGCGCCTGGGTCATGGCCCATAGCGCCAGCCCATAAGATCCCATAGTGCCAATCCCGCCCAAAATGCCTTTTTTCCACTGTTGCGCCAGATAACGCGACGCTTCCCGCCGCCGCGCAATCATCGCCCAGGTTAACAGGCAGGCGCCGTTGAGAAAAAATGACCATAGCGTATAGCCCAGCGCCGTTTCGGAGAGTCTTACGCCGGTCCCGTCCACCAGCGTATATCCGGCAATAAAACAGGCGTTAGTTAATGCCAGCACGACACCACGTTGAGAACTGGCGCGGCCATTACAGGCCATCCCAAGTATCGCCATGCAGATCACTGCGATGCCGACCCAGGCCATCGACGACAGGCTGTCGCCAAGAAACAGAACGCTAATGAGCGCCACCAGCAGCGGCGCGGTGCCGCGCATAAGAGGATAGGTCTGGCTCATGTCCGAGACCTGATAGGTTTTCGCCACCAGGACGGTATACACCACTTGGAGCGCGGTAGAGGCCGCTAAAAAAGGGATACTGGCGTGAGCTGGCTGCGGCGAGAAGGGCAAAAGGATCAATGCCATGACCGCCGCGGAACCGCTGACGCCGATCGCGGCGTAGAGCTTATCGTTTCCCGCTTTGACAATGGCGTTCCAGCTGGCATGTAGCAGCGCGGCGAACAGCAAAATGCAGAAAACGGAAAGGGTCATAGTGTCAGGCGTCGTTGAGGGTGTCATAAAAACGTAACATACCCGGGAAGCGAAAGACCAGCGGATAAGGTGAAAGGGGAGCGGTTGCCCGCTCCCCTTCGGTGCGGCTTGAATCTGAATTACTTAAGGTATTTCAGAACAGCATCAAGCAGTTGCAGTGCTGCAACAATGAGTTTCAGGATAAGAATGGTGATATCCACTACGCTCATACGCGTCTCCTGTGGTTAAGGAGCACTGCCAGCCGACGTACCTTTCCGCTGCCTGTTGTCAGCTGTTGCGCACGCGATCCCTTTTGCGAGGAATAGTGTGCGTGTTGACATAACACAGTGTGCTCACGAGGGGGTTAAGGCGCTGACGGCACCACCCGTTTCAGCCAGGACTTCGTTGCGCCGGTTTACGATGCGGCCCCCGCATAACACATTGTGTCAAAGACATTATAGTTAAGTACTGTATAAATTAACAGTAATTTATAGACAGAACGGAGCTTCTGATCCATACTCAAATTCATCAAAATTCGCGCCGAAATTGCGCGTTCTGCACAGAACGCGTATACTTCTGCTGTTGACATAACACAGTGTGCTTCGCGGCTACCACCCGCATTACGCTGTAAGAACCTCGCTTCGGCGAGGTTTTTTGTTTTCCGGCATTGTGAAACGCGTAATCATCAATCCCGGCGATTACCGGAGGGCGCTACGCTTATTACGCCTATACTCAAAGCGTGTAAATTCGTAGAAAAATGTGATCGCTGACGCATTTTTGTGCAGATGAAAATTTTTCCGTTGTCATGCTGAAAGCGCTGTGCTTGTATAAAACGTGTTAATAACAAACAGACAAGGCCCCTAATGAACCCTTCCATGCTGAACGCGACCCTACTAACAACTGCGCCATCTCGCGCAGTGGTCGTCGTGCGTGTGGTGGTGGTCGTCGGCAATGCGCCGTAGGGTCCGGAACACACACGATTCCAAAACCCCGCCGGCGCAAACCGGGCGGGGTTTTTTGTTTAAGACACCTTCCCGGAACGTCGGCTCAGAATAAAAGGAATGGAGCATGGCAAGTTCGGGCACAACATCTACACCTCAGCGCTTTACGGGCGCGGAATTTATTGTTCATTTTCTGGAGCGCCAGGGGATTCGTATCGTCACCGGCATTCCCGGCGGTTCGATCCTCCCCGTTTACGACGCGTTAAGCCAAAGTACGCAAATCCGTCATATTCTGGCGCGCCACGAACAAGGCGCGGGGTTTATTGCGCAGGGGATGGCGCGGACGGAGGGTAAACCTGCTGTTTGTATGGCCTGTAGCGGGCCGGGCGCGACCAATCTGGTCACGGCCATTGCCGATGCGCGCCTGGATTCTATTCCGTTAATCTGTATTACCGGGCAGGTTCCGGCGTCCATGATCGGTACTGACGCGTTTCAGGAAGTGGATACCTACGGTATCTCTATCCCCATCACCAAGCACAACTATCTGGTCAGAAATATCAATGAGTTGCCTCAGGTGATGAGCGATGCTTTTCGTCTGGCGCAGTCGGGGCGTCCCGGCCCGGTGTGGATAGACGTTCCTAAAGATGTGCAGACGGCGACAATTGAGCTGGATGCGTTGCCGTCGCCGGCGGAAAAATCACCCCCGCCGGAGTTTAGCGCGGAGAGTATCCGCGAGGCCGCCGCAATGATTAACGCGGCGAAGCGTCCGGTGCTGTATCTGGGCGGCGGCGTGATCAATGCGCCGACACGCGTGCGCGAACTGGCGGAAAAAGCGCAACTGCCGACGACAATGACCTTAATGGCGCTGGGAATGCTGCCTAAGGCGCATCCGCTGTCGTTAGGAATGCTGGGGATGCACGGCGCGCGCAGTACCAATTTTATTCTGCAAGAGGCCGATTTACTGATTGTTCTGGGCGCGCGTTTTGATGACCGGGCGATTGGCAAAACGGAGCAGTTTTGTCCGAACGCCAAAATCATCCATGTGGATATCGATCGCGCCGAGTTAGGCAAAATTAAGCAGCCGCATGTGGCTATTCAGGCGGATGTCGATGATGTACTGGCACAGTTAATTCCCCATATCGAGGCACAGCCGCGGGAAGCATGGCATCAGTTGGTGGCGGACTTGCAGCAAGAATTCCCTTGCAGTATTCCCCAGGAAAATAACCCGCTTAGTCACTATGGGCTGATTAACGCGGTCGCCGCCTGTGTGGACGACAACGCGATTATTACCACTGACGTAGGTCAGCATCAGATGTGGACCGCGCAGGCTTATCCGCTCAACCGTCCGCGTCAGTGGCTGACTTCCGGCGGGCTGGGCACCATGGGGTTTGGTCTGCCCGCGGCGATTGGCGCGGCGCTGGCGAATCCGGGCAACAAGGTGCTGTGTTTTTCCGGCGACGGTAGTTTGATGATGAATATTCAGGAGATGGCTACCGCCAGTGAAAACCAGTTGGATGTGAAAATCATCCTGATGAATAACGACGCGCTGGGACTGGTACATCAGCAACAGAGTCTGTTCTATAAACAGGGCGTTTTTGCGGCGACCTATCCGGGAAGCATCAACTTTATGCAGATTGCCGCCGGGTTTGGTCTGGACACCTGTGATTTGAATAACGAAGCCGATCCGCAGGCGGCGTTGCAGGCTATCATTCGTCGTCCTGGACCGGCGTTGATCCATGTGCGCATTGATGCAGAAGAAAAAGTGTATCCGATGGTGCCGCCGGGCGCGGCAAATACAGAGATGGTGGGGGAATAAGCCATGCAGAAACAATCACATGATAACGTTATTCTGGAGCTGACCGTTCGCAACCATCCTGGCGTGATGACCCACGTCTGCGGGCTGTTCGCCCGACGCGCTTTCAACGTTGAGGGTATTCTCTGTTTACCGATTCAGGGTAGCGATCAGAGCCGCATCTGGCTTCTGGTCAATGACGATCAGCGACTTGAACAGATGATCAGTCAGATCGATAAACTGGAAGACGTGGCGAAGGTGGTACGAAACCAGTCCGATCCCACCATGTTCAATAAAATTGCCGTCTTTTTTGAGTAAGTTATTCACTTTCCGAATCAGGCGTGATGACTTTGACGGAACCATTCCGACAGTGAACGGCATAATCTGTCGGTAATGGGCGATCGCTAATCAGGACATCAAAGGCAGAAAGCGGACCAATGCTGGCAGGCGCGACCTCATCAAACAGGGCGTGACGCGCCAGCAAAATTTTGCGCAGACCGCGTTCCATCGCTTTACGTTTGGCGGCAAGATCATCCGGGTTAAACCAGCTCACGCCAAAATGTTCATGTACGCCGCTGGCGGAAATAAACACTTTGCGCGGATTGAGCGAATCCAGCGCCGAAGGATTATTGGCATCATAAAAGGCATCGCTCTTGGCCCGATAGGTGCCGCCGCACAGAATCGCCGTGGCATTAGGCTTTTCATTCAGCGCGATAAATACCCGATGCGAGTAGCAAATCCCGGTAAAGGTAATATCATCCGGTATCATGCTGATAACTAATGGCATTTCCGGACCGTTATCAAAAAAAACCAGATCGTTTTCACGCACCAGGCCGGCGGCCAGGATCGCAACGGGAAGGTCGTCCCGATGATGCGTCTTTTTCGCCGGCAGCGGCATATTGGTTGAAGACGCAGGCTTATTTACCATGACGATATAGCCGCCGAGCAGCGTCAGCGGTAAAGGGTCATCATCCTGGCTGAGATCGCGGCGAATGGTCATCACCGAAACTTCCAGCATCCGCGCGGCGTCTTTCAGATGGATTCGATCGGTCTTTTTCAGTAACTCCATCAAGCGTCGGATACGTTCTTTTTGCTTGGTCTCCATTCACCCTCTCCGCAAATCATGTTGTTATGTTCCATCAGTAACATTTATGTGTTTCTGAGAACATTACAGTGTGGCACTACTATACGTCCGGCTGTCAGGAAATAAAAGTGGGTTTATTCGCGTTTTATAACAATAAATAGTTAATTTTCAGTAAATTGTAACAATAAAAATGATTTGGTGCGCGTATGTTCCGCCAGGGATTGTTCACGAAGTAAATGGCAAAATGATCCTCTAATCGCGATCATAGTCACAAATGATACGGAAGTAACATGGTAATGTTATTTTAATATCATTGTCGTGTGACGATTTCTGAGAGGGAGTAAAATGGATATCGCGGTTATTGGCTCTAACATGGTGGACCTTATCACCTACACCAACCAGATGCCCAAAGAAGGGGAAACTCTGGAAGCGCCGGCGTTTAAAATCGGCTGCGGCGGAAAAGGGGCGAACCAGGCCGTGGCGGCCGCTAAGCTCAATTCAAAAGTATTGATGTTGACCAAAGTGGGCGACGATATTTTTGCCGACAACACCATTCGTAATCTCGAATCCTGGGGGATCAATACGACGTATGTAGAAAAAGTACCGTGTACCAGCAGCGGCGTAGCGCCGATTTTCGTCAACGCCAACTCCAGCAACAGCATTCTGATCATCAAAGGCGCTAACAAGTTTCTCTCGCCGGAAGATATCGATCGCGCGGCGGAAGATTTAAAAAAATGCCAGCTTATTGTTCTGCAACTGGAAGTTCAGCTTGAAACGGTTTATCACGCAATAGAATTTGGCAAGAAACACGGGATTGAAGTGTTATTAAACCCTGCGCCAGCATTACGGGAATTAGATATGTCTTATGCCTGTAAATGCGATTTCTTTGTACCCAATGAAACCGAGCTGGAAATATTAACCGGTATGCCAGTGGATACCTATGACCATATTCGCGCAGCGGCACGTTCGCTGGTAGATAAAGGGCTGAACAATATTATTGTCACCATGGGTGAGAAAGGCGCGCTGTGGATGACGCGTGACCAGGAAGTCCATGTTCCGGCGTTTCGAGTGAACGCTGTCGATACCAGCGGCGCGGGCGATGCCTTTATCGGCTGTTTCGCGCATTACTACGTCCAGAGCGGGGATGTGGAAGCCGCCATGAAAAAAGCCGTCCTCTTTGCCGCTTTCAGCGTCACCGGGAAAGGCACCCAATCCTCTTATCCAAGTATTGAGCAATTTAATGAGTATCTTTCGTTGAACGAATAACAATCACCCTGCACTGTTAAAGGTAGCACTATGAACGATAAAAACATCGTTCAGATGCCCGACGGGTATCTGAATAAGACACCTCTGTTCCAGTTTATTTTGTTATCCTGTTTATTCCCATTATGGGGATGCGCAGCCGCGTTAAATGATATTCTGATTACGCAATTTAAAAGTGTATTCTCGCTGAGCAACTTTGCTTCGGCATTAGTACAAAGCGCCTTTTATGGCGGTTATTTTTTAATTGCTATTCCGGCCTCGCTGGTCATTAAAAAAACCAGTTATAAAGTGGCGATACTTATCGGTCTGACGCTATACATTGTCGGCTGCACGCTCTTTTTCCCGGCGTCGCACATGGCGACCTACACCATGTTCCTCGCGGCGATTTTCGCCATTGCGATTGGCCTGAGTTTCCTGGAAACGGCGGCGAATACCTACAGTTCGATGATCGGGCCGAAAGCCTACGCCACGCTGCGGCTGAATATCAGCCAGACCTTTTATCCGATCGGCGCGGCGGCAGGAATTTTATTGGGTAAATATCTGGTCTTTTCCGAAGGGGAAAGCCTGGAAAAACAGATGGCGGGCATGAATGCCGAGCAAGTCCACAACTTCAAGGTGCTGATGCTGGAAAACACTCTGGAACCCTATAAGTACATGATTATGGTTCTGGTAGTGGTGATGGTACTGTTCCTGCTGACGCGTTTCCCGACCTGTAAAGTCGCGCAAACCGCGAGTCATAAACGCCCCTCGGCGCTGGATACGTTACGCTATCTCGCCAGCAACGCCCGTTTCCGTCGCGGTATTGTGGCGCAGTTCCTGTATGTGGGAATGCAGGTGGCGGTCTGGTCGTTCACTATCCGTCTGGCGCTGGAGTTAGGCGATATCAATGAGCGCGATGCCTCAACCTTTATGGTCTACAGCTTCGCCTGCTTTTTTATCGGCAAGTTTATCGCCAACATTCTGATGACACGCTTTAACCCGGAAAAAGTCCTGATCCTTTACTCTGTGATCGGCGCGCTGTTCCTGGCCTATGTGGCGCTGGCGCCCAGCTTTAGCGCGGTATACGTGGCGGTGCTGGTCAGTGTTCTGTTTGGCCCCTGCTGGGCGACCATTTATGCCGGAACGCTCGATACCGTCGATAACGAACATACCGAAATGGCGGGGGCGGTGATCGTGATGGCGATTGTCGGCGCGGCGGTGGTTCCCGCGATTCAGGGCTACGTGGCGGACATGTTCCACTCGCTACAGCTCTCATTCCTGGTTTCCATGCTGTGCTTTGTTTACGTTGGCGTTTACTTCTGGCGCGAAAGCAAAGTGCGCGGCAACCTGGCTGAAGTCGCCGCGTCCTGAGGAGATCAACCATGACAACACGTATTACATTATGGCGGGAGCTTTTTAACGAGCAGCCGCGTATCTTGCTGGAAAATGATGATTTTACGGTTACGGCGTTTCGTTACGCCAGCGGCGTGGAAGGACTGAAAATACAAAACAGCCGCGGTCATCTGGTGATTCTGCCCTGGATGGGGCAGATGATTTGGGACGCGCAGTTTGACGGTCATGATCTGACTATGCGCAACATGTTCCGTCAGCCGAAGCCGGCTGCGGAAGTGGTGGCAACGTATGGTTGCTTTGCTTTCCATTCCGGACTATTGGCGAATGGCTGCCCGTCGCCGGAAGATACACATCCGCTGCACGGCGAGATGCCCTGCGCTGCCATGGACGACGCCTGGCTGGAGTTAGAGGGCGACAGTCTGCGCGTGACCGGGCGCTACGAGTATGTGATGGGGTTCGGTCATCATTATCAGGCGCAACCTGCGGTGGTAATGCGTAAAGCAAGCGCGCTGTTTGATATTCAGATGACAGTGACTAACCAGGCTTCAGTCGCCATGCCGCTACAGTACATGTGCCACATGAACTATGCCTATGTGCCGAACGCCACGTTCCGTCAGAATATCCCGGATACCGCGCTGAAGCTACGCGAGTCGGTGCCGGCGCATGTCAAACCCACGGCGCAGTGGCTGGCGTTTAATCAACGACTTTTGCAGGGTGAAGCCTCGCTGGCAACGCTCAACGCGCCTGGCTTTTACGACCCGGAAATCGTATTCTTCGCCGATGAACTGGACAAGTACACGGATACCCCGGAATTCAGTATGATCGCCCCGGATGGCACCACGTTCGTGACACGTTTCGCCAGCGCGGAGCTAAATTACGTGACCCGCTGGATTCTTTATAACGGCGATCAGCAGGTTGCCGCCTTTGCCCTGCCCGCGACCTGTCGGCCTGAAGGTTTTCTCGCGGCGCAGCGAAATGGAACCTTGCTTCAACTGGAACCGCAGCAAACCCGGACGTTCACCGTCACGACAGGCATTGTCTGACCGCTCAAGGCTTGAACAGCCGCGCGCTTATCGTTAAGGTAAGCGCGTTTTTTTATCCATCAGGACAGAACCCATGATCACCGTTGCCCTTATCGACGACCACCTTATCGTCCGCTCCGGCTTTGCACAGCTACTGGGGCTGGAACCTGATTTGCAGGTGGTCGCTGAGTTTGGTTCCGGGCGCGAAGCGTTGGCAGGTTTACCGGGGCGCGGCGTACAGGTGTGTATCTGCGATATTTCGATGCCGGATATTTCCGGACTGGAGCTGCTAAGCCAACTGCCAAAAGGGATGGCGACGATCATGCTCTCGGTTCACGATAGCCCGGCGCTGGTGGAACAGGCGTTGAACGCCGGCGCGCGCGGTTTTCTCTCTAAACGCTGTAGTCCGGATGAACTGATCGCCGCGGTGCATACGGTGGCGACGGGCGGCTGCTATTTGACCCCCGATATTGCCGTGAAACTGGCGGCGGGTCGGCAAGATCCGCTGACCAAACGCGAGCGTCAAGTGGCGGAAAAACTCGCCCAGGGTATGGCGGTAAAAGAGATTGCCGCCGAACTGGGGCTGTCGCCAAAAACGGTGCATGTCCATCGCGCGAATCTACTGGAAAAATTAGGCGTCAGCAATGACGTTGAACTGGCGCATCGCATGTTTGACGGTTGGTAATGAACACCTTTTTTTCCCGTTTAATCACCGTTGTTGCCTGCTTTTTTATTTTCTCCGCCGCGTGGTTCTGCCTGTGGAGTATCAGCCTGCATCTGGTAGAGCGCCCGGAGCTGGCGGCGCTACTCTTTCCCTTCGGCCTGCGCCTGGGACTTGTGCTGCAATGCCCGCGTGGATACTGGCCAGTATTGCTGGGCGCGGAGTGGCTGCTGGTGTACTGGTTGGCGCAGGAAGTTGCGCTGACCCATCTGCCGCTTTTGATGATCGGTGGTGTGTTGACGCTACTGCCCGTGGCGCTGACTTCGCGTTACCGCCATCAGCGCGACTGGCGCACGTTATTGCTTCAGGGCGCGGCCCTCACCGCCGCGGCGCTACTGCAATCTCTGCCCTGGCTGGGGCAGGGGGAAGCGGCATGGAACGCGCTACTGCTGACCCTCACGGGTGGTCTGACGCTGGCCCCCATCTGCCTGGTTTTCTGGCACTATCTCACCAGCACTACCTGGCTGCCGCTGGGACCATCGCTGGTATCGCAGCCGGTAAACTGGCGCGGGCGGCATCTGATCTGGTATCTGCTGCTGTTTATCGTCAGTCTGTGGCTGCAACTGGGTTTACCTGCTGAACTTTCGCGCTTTACGCCGTTCTGCCTGGCGTTGCCGATTATCGCGCTCGCCTGGCATTATGGCTGGCAGGGCGCGCTCATTGCCACGCTGATGAATGCTATCGCGCTGATCGCCAGCCAGACCTGGCACGATCATCCCGTCGATTTATTACTTTCGCTGTTGGCGCAAAGCCTGACCGGGCTACTGCTTGGCGCGGGCATTCAGCGTCTGCGCGAGCTGAACCAGTCGTTGCAAAAGGAGCTGGCGCGCAACCATCGGCTGGCGGAGCGTCTTCTGGAGACCGAAGAGAGCGTGCGGCGCGATGTTGCGCGTGAGCTGCACGATGACATCGGACAGACCATCACCGCGATTCGTACCCAGGCGGGCATTGTGCAACGACTGGCGGCGGATAACGGCGGCGTGAAGCAGAGCGGGCAACTTATCGAGCAGCTTTCGCTGGGTGTGTATGACGCCGTGCGTCGCCTGCTGGGGCGCTTGCGCCCGCGTCAGCTAGACGACTTAACGCTGGCGCAGGCCATCCGTTCGTTGCTGCGCGAAATGGAGCTGGAAAGCCGCGGTATTGTCAGTCACCTCGACTGGCGAATTGACGAAACGGCGCTGAGTGAAAGTCAGCGCGTGACGCTGTTTCGCGTCTGTCAGGAAGGGCTGAATAACATCGTAAAACATGCCAATGCCAGCGCGGTGACGCTCCAGGGCTGGCAGCAGGATGAGCGGCTGATGCTGGTGATTGAGGATGACGGCAGCGGCCTGCCGCCGGGCTCTCACCAGCAGGGCTTCGGCCTGACCGGAATGCGCGAACGCGTGTCGGCGCTCGGCGGGACGCTAACCATCTCTTGTACCCACGGTACGCGGGTGAGCGTCTCGTTGCCCCAGCGTTACGTTTAAGGAAGGATAATGCTTTCGTTTTTAAAAGCCCCGGCCAACGCGCCGCTCATCACCGATAAGCACGAGGTTGACGCCCGCTATCGCTACTGGCGGCGGCATATCCTGATCACCATTTGGTTGGGTTACGCGCTGTTCTATTTCACCCGTAAAAGCTTTAACGCCGCCGCGCCGGAAATCCTTGCCAGCGGCATTCTGACCCGCAGCGATATCGGCCTGCTGGCGACGCTGTTTTACATCACCTACGGGGTGTCGAAATTTGTCTCCGGCATCGTTAGCGATCGCTCTAACGCTCGCTATTTTATGGGCATCGGGCTGATTGCGACCGGCGTAGTGAATATTCTGTTCGGCTTCTCGACCTCGCTGTGGGCCTTTGCTCTGCTATGGGCGCTGAACGCCTTTTTCCAGGGGTTTGGATCGCCGGTTTGCGCCCGTTTGCTGACCGCCTGGTACTCGCGTACCGAGCGCGGCGGCTGGTGGGCGTTATGGAACACCGCGCACAATGTCGGCGGGGCGCTGATCCCTCTCGTTATGGCCGCTGTCGCCCTGCATTATGGCTGGCGCGTCGGGATGATGGTGGCCGGATTGCTTGCCATCGGGGTGGGCATGGTCCTCTGCTGGCGGCTGCGCGACCGTCCGCAGGCGATTGGTTTACCGCCGGTAGGGGACTGGCGGCACGATGCGCTGGAGGTCGCCCAACAGCAAGAGGGCGCGGGGCTAAGTCGCAAAGAAATCCTCGCTAAATATGTGCTGTTGAATCCCTATATCTGGCTGCTTTCGCTATGTTATGTCTTAGTGTACGTGGTGCGCGCGGCGATCAACGACTGGGGCAACCTGTATATGTCCGAGACGCTGGGCGTAGATTTGGTCACGGCCAACACGGCAGTATCGATGTTTGAGCTGGGTGGATTTATCGGCGCGCTGGTGGCGGGCTGGGGCTCGGACAAACTCTTCAACGGCAACCGCGGACCGATGAATTTAATCTTCGCCGCCGGGATTTTGCTCTCTGTGGGTTCGCTGTGGCTGATGCCGTTCGCCAGCTACGTGATGCAGGCGGCCTGTTTCTTCACCACCGGTTTCTTTGTCTTCGGCCCGCAGATGCTCATTGGCATGGCGGCGGCGGAGTGCTCGCATAAAGAGGCGGCGGGCGCGGCCACCGGCTTTGTCGGCCTGTTCGCCTATCTCGGCGCGTCGCTTTCCGGCTGGCCGTTAGCGAAAGTACTGGAGATCTGGCACTGGACCGGTTTTTTTGCGGTCATCGCCATCGCGGCGGGGATCTCTGCGCTATTGCTGCTGCCATTTCTGAACGCTCAGGCCCCGCGCGAGACCAGCGAAGCGTGATGCACCTCACCTTTTTGCGCTGAATGGGGCAAAACTAAGAAATTTTCCCGGTTTTGCCTGGACGCTGTCGCAGGCCCCTTTTCCTGTGGATTTTTACAATGCCTGCCATTCGCAGGTATAAAAATTAGCTCAGGAGTAATCCATGCTGGCCTTCTTAAACCAGGTGCGCAAGCCGACCCTGGATCTGCCGCTCGATGTGCGGCGTAAAATGTGGTTCAAGCCGTTCATGCAGTCCTATCTGGTGGTTTTTATCGGCTACCTGACCATGTACCTGATCCGCAAAAACTTTAACATCGCGCAGAACGACATGATTTCTACCTACGGGTTGAGCATGACCGAGCTGGGGATGATTGGCCTGGGCTTCTCGATCACCTACGGCGTGGGGAAAACGCTGGTTTCCTACTACGCTGACGGTAAAAATACCAAGCAGTTTCTACCGTTTATGTTGATCCTCTCCGCTATCTGTATGCTCGGCTTCAGCGCCAGCATGGGCGCGGGGTCAACCAGTCTGTTTCTGATGATCGCTTTCTATGCCCTGAGCGGTTTCTTCCAGAGTACCGGCGGATCGTGCAGCTACTCGACCATCACCAAATGGACTCCGCGTCGTAAACGCGGCACCTTTCTCGGCTTCTGGAATATCTCCCACAACCTCGGCGGCGCGGGCGCGGCAGGCGTGGCGCTGTTCGGCGCCAACTACCTGTTCGACGGTCACGTCATCGGCATGTTTATCTTCCCGTCGATTATCGCGCTGATTGTTGGCTTTATCGGTCTGCGTTTTGGCAGCGACTCCCCGGAGTCTTACGGTCTGGGCAAAGCTGAAGAACTGTTCGGCGAAGAGATCAGCGAAGAGGATAAAGAGACTGAAGAAAACGAAATGACCAAGTGGCAGATCTTTGTTGAATATGTGTTGAAAAACAAAGTGATCTGGCTGCTGTGTTTCTCCAATATCTTCCTGTATGTGGTACGTATTGGTATCGACCAGTGGTCAACCGTCTACGCCTTCCAGGAACTGAAACTTTCAAAAGAGGTGGCGATTCAGGGCTTTACCCTGTTCGAAGTGGGCGCGCTGGTCGGCACGTTGCTGTGGGGCTGGCTCTCTGACCTGGCGAACGGTCGTCGCGCGCTGGTAGCCTGTGTGGCGCTGGCGTTGATCATCGCCACCCTCGGCGTCTACCAGCACGCCAGCAACCAGTATGTCTATCTGGCCTCGCTGTTCGCGCTCGGTTTCCTGGTGTTTGGGCCGCAGCTATTAATTGGCGTGGCGGCAGTCGGTTTCGTACCGAAAAAAGCCATCGGCGCTGCGGACGGTATCAAAGGAACCTTCGCTTATCTTATCGGCGATAGCTTTGCCAAGCTGGGTCTGGGCATGATTGCCGACGGCACCCCCGTTTTTGGTCTGACCGGCTGGGCGGGCACCTTCGCCGCGCTGGACGCCGCCGCGATCGGCTGTATCTGCCTGATGGCGATGGTCGCCGTGATGGAAGAGCGCAAAATCCGCCGTGAGAAAAAAATTCAGCAAGTCAATATCGCTTAAATGTGTGCATTTGGTAACGTTTTGCCCGGCTTAACGCCGGGCTTTTTTATGCCTTGCGTTCGTCAGACAGGACATCCGGTGTCTGGCGTAAATGAAGACAGGCGTTAATAAATCACATCCTGACAGGCCAGAACGTCGACAGTTATAAATTTACCGTTATGATGGGCATCCTGTTTGGTGACGGATGTGCGCATGATTTGGTTGATTCTGGCCACGTTTGTGGTGGTGTTTATTGTGGGTTTTCGGGTGCTGACATCGGATACCCGCCGGGCGATTCGCCGTCTGAGCGAACGTCTGAATATTGATGTAGTGCCGATAGAATCGATGATTGATCAGATGGGTAAAACGGCGGGCGGTGAGTTTTTACAGTATCTGCATCGCCCTGATGAATCGCATTTGCAAAATGCCGCTCAGGTGTTACTGATCTGGCAAATGGTGATTGTCGATGGCGGCGATCAGAATTTGCAGCGGTGGCATCGGTTGCTGCAAAAAGCGCGTTTAGCCGCGCCGATCACCGATACGCAGGTACGGCTGGCGCTGGGCTTTTTGCGCGAAATGGAACCCGATATGCAGGAGATCAACGCGTTTCAACTGCGCTATAACGCCTTTTTTCAGCCGGAAGAGGGTGTCCACTGGCTGCATTGATACTCTTCACTATCTCGTTAACAAAAGACGAGATGAATGAGGCTGGCAAGGGCGGCGAGCCACGATTAACGGCCGGATGGCGCGATTCATCGTTAGCCAAATAAAGCGTAGCCGCCATCGTATTTGCTAAGGGTGAGCCACAGAAGTAACGCACCGAATAACCGCTAACGACGCCAAAACGTCAGAGACTTGTAGCTCCTCATTTCCGTGACATATATCACGGAAATGTGATCTTGTTTTGAACACTAAAACTGTGACTCCTTGCCATACCTCCTGTCTCAAAATTTCTTATCATAAACTCGAAGTTGTACATGATTGTCTATAGACAACTCTAAATGTTTAGGCGCGCACCATGAAAACATTGTAGTGGCACACTGAATTTGCCCACCCCCAGACATCCGACTTAGCCTTAACAGACCATCGGTAAAACCCTCATACCAGCACCTTTAGCCCGTGTTTTTGGACAACATTAAGTAGTTTCAGTGACATCCCGCTGGGACGCTTGGCGCCGCTTTCCCACTTTTGAACCGTTGATACGCTGGTATTCAGGTACCGAGCGAAAACCGGCTGGCTAACGTTGAGTTCTTCTCGTAACGCTTTTATTTCAAGTGGCTGCAGGTCTTTGATGCTGCTTAAGCAGGCCGTGTCAAAACTGCGCATTGTCTCCTGGGGAATGGCATCCACGCTAAATAATCCAGATGCCGCGCTATGAATCGCTTCAAAGGCAGGGCTTTTGAATTTAGTTTTTGCTGACATGGCGCACCTCTACCAGTTCTTTGTTATTAATGAGTGCCGTTATCTGATCTTCGGTCAGGCAAGCATAGTGTTTTGCTAACTCACGGAAACCCGCAAGTTCGCGATAGCGAATGTTGGCCATATCCTGTTTGGCATACAGGAAGGTGTAAAACCAATGTTCGCCTCCCTTTGCCAACACGATTGCGCGATCGCGATTTTGATTGAGACGTTTTTTATAAACCCCGCCGCCAAGATTATCTGCTTTTCCTTGCAGTACGGCGTTGATGGCCTCGCTTAACTCGTCATCTTTTATCGTGTGGGGCTTCGCTTCTCTGTTAAACCACCTGGTTTTGAAGGTTCGCATCAGGTTGACATCCTGTAATCTAAAGTGTAGCACCAGGTGATACACTATGTCTTACCTTTTGGTTTTACACGCAGCGAGAGAAGATAATTCTCAACTCTCGACCAGCCTCGCAAAATGCAGCGCAACAATGTCAGTTGCTAAAACGTTAATCAGATCACATTTTGTAATGTTACACTGCGTGGATTTTCCGCACTAAAACGACGCAGGTAACCACAATGAATGAAAATATCGCAGAAAAATTCCGCGCTGATGGGGTTGCCAGGCCTAACTGGTCAGCCGTTTTTGCCGTGGCGTTTTGTGTCGCCTGCCTGATTACCGTTGAGTTTTTGCCCGTTAGTCTGTTGACGCCGATGGCGCAGGATCTGGGGATCTCCGAGGGCATCGCCGGTCAGTCGGTCACCGTTACGGCGTTTGTCGCGATGTTTTCCAGCCTGTTCATTACCCAGATTATTCAGGCGACCGACAGGCGTTATATCGTTATTCTGTTCGCCGTTTTGCTGACGGCTTCTTGTCTGATGGTCTCCTTTGCCAACAGCTTTACGCTGCTATTGCTGGGCCGCGCCTGTCTTGGGTTGGCGCTGGGCGGATTCTGGGCGATGTCGGCGTCGCTGACCATGCGACTGGTTCCCGCGCGTACCGTGCCGAAAGCGCTGTCGGTGATTTTTGGCGCGGTCTCCATCGCGTTAGTGATCGCCGCGCCGCTGGGCAGTTTTTTGGGCGGTATTATTGGCTGGCGTAATGTCTTTAACGCCGCTGCGGTGATGGGCGTACTGTGCGTCATCTGGGTGGTGAAATCACTGCCGTCGCTGCCGGGCGAACCTTCTCACCAGAAACAGAATATGTTTAGCCTGTTGCAACGCCCTGGCGTGATGGCCGGGATGATCGCCATCTTTATGTCTTTTGCCGGGCAGTTCGCTTTCTTTACCTATATTCGCCCGGTCTATATGAATCTGGCGGGCTTTGACGTTGATGGTCTGACGCTGGTGTTGCTCAGTTTTGGTATTGCCAGCTTCGTTGGCACTTCTTTCTCCTCCTACGTACTGAAACGTTCGGTAAAACTGGCGCTGGCCGGTGCGCCGCTGCTACTGGCGCTGAGCGCGCTGACGCTCATTGTGTGGGGAAGCGACAAAACCGTGGCGGCGGCAATAGCGATTATCTGGGGGCTGGCGTTTGCGCTGGTGCCGGTGGGATGGTCAACGTGGATCACTCGTTCTCTTGCCGATCAGGCGGAAAAAGCCGGTTCCATCCAGGTCGCGGTGATTCAACTGGCAAATACCTGTGGCGCGGCGGTGGGCGGTTATGCGCTCGACAATTTCGGGCTGCTTTCGCCACTGGCGCTTTCCGGCGGTCTGATGCTGTTGACGGCGTTAGTCGTGGCGGCGAAAGTCCGTATTACGCCAATGAGTTGATATTGCTGCCATTTGTAGGCCGGATACGACGTTAGTCGTTATCCGGCAATAATAAATGCTTAATCAAAACCGTTATGCTCTGCGGTGGCGGCAAACCATTCTCCGCTTTTTTTCACCGTGCGCGTTTGGGTGGCTAAATCCAGTTGTACAAAACCATAGCGATTTTTATAGCCGTTCAGCCATGACCAGTTATCGATAAAGGTCCACATGTGGTAGCCAAGACAGTGACAGCCCTCGCTAATGCCTTTATGCAGCCATTTAAGATGCTCAGAAATAAAGTCAATCCGGTAATCATCGTGAATCTGTCCCGCTTGCACAAAACGCTGCTCGTTCTCAACGCCCATCCCGTTTTCGGAGATAAAACAGCGCGGATTGCCGTAATTATCCCGTAGGTTGGTAATGATGTCGTAAATTCCTGGCGCGTAAATTTCCCAGCCGCGGTAAGGGTTCATCTTGCGCCCCGGCATGTCGTAATAGTCAAATAACCACTCCGGCATAAACGGCGCTTGCGGATTCACCGCCGTATCACGGCATTTCACGCGGCGCGGCTGATAATAGTTAATCCCCAGTAAATCGATTTTGCCGTCGGCAATAAGCTGACGGTCGCCTGGCTGACAGGCAGGCAACTGGTCATAGGTTTTCAGCAGCGCCACCAAGTCCGCCGGGTATTCTCCCTTTAATACCGGGTCAAGAAAACTGCGGTTGAATAACAGATCCGCATGGTGCGCGGCTTGCACATCGGCGGGATGCTGCGAGCGTGGGTAGGACGGCGTCAGATTCAGTACTATGCCGATTTCACCGTCGTAGCGCCCGGCGCGCCAGGCGCGCACGGCGGTCGAGTGCGCCAGCACGGTATGGTACGCCACGGTGGCCGCCCGTTTAAAATCCACCACATTGGGATAGTGGAAGTCGTACAAATAGCCGCCTTCCACCGGCACAATCGGCTCGTTAAAGGTAAACCAGTGCTTCACGCGGTCGCCAAACAAGGTAAAACACGTTTGCGCGTACCGACCAAACGCCTCTACGACGTCGCGATTTTCCCAGCCGCCTTTCTCCTGCATGACCATCGGCATATCAAAATGGAACAGCGTAATAAACGGCGTGATGCCCTGCGCCAGTAGCTCGTCGATGACGTGATTGTAGAAGCTCACCGCTTGTGGATTCACCTCGCCTACGCCGTCTGGAATGAGCCGCGCCCAGCTTAGCGAGGTGCGAAAACTGTTATGTTTTAACTGTTTCAGTAGCGCGATGTCTTGCTTCCAGTGGCGATAGAACGTTGAGGTTTCCGCTGGACCGACGCCCTGGTGAAAACGATCAGGCTGGCGCTCGAACCACACATCCCACGTGGTCTGGCTTTTACCGCCATTCAGACTATCCCCTTCAGTTTGCAACGCTGAGCAGGCGCTGCCCCACCAGAAGTTATCGGGAAAACGGTATCGCATTGTCGTACTCCTTGATCGCGTAAATTCGCTCCAGAATACGCGGTTTTAGCGAAAAGAAACCGGTTACAGTCCGCATTTTCGCGACCAAAAAGCGGAAAAGCTGTGCTACATCTCCGGGCATTCCACCTTGCCGAGAGCCTGCCAGTAGTTATGCTGATTGTTGCGCTCTATCGCGATCATCGCCTCCCGAATATGCTGCTGGTTCCCCTCGCTTGCCATGATTTTTTTCTCCCAGGCTTCATCGGTTAGCGCGCCTTTGGGCGTACACATTTTGCGCAAATCCTTTAAAATCGTATTTTTTTCATGCGCCGACTGGAGTGAGCTAAACGGAGAGTCGGCATACGTGACGCCCGGTAGCGCGACAAGCGCGGCAATAAGCAGAAGCGTTTTTCGTTTCATAAACGGTATCCTTATCGGTTTGCACTTTTTCAAGAGTAAGTGTAGACCGTGCGACGTTCACTCATCGGGGCGTGCTATCCGTTGGCGTTGAAGTCAGGCAAAAGTGGGAAGGCGGTTTCTCGCTGCGCCTTCACTTTCTTGCGTGGCAGAATAGTGTATGTTCTGACTACTCTTTTATTTCGTAAGCGGTAGTGTAATGAGACGTATTGAGATCGTACTGGGAGAGCTGGAACGGCTGACGCGCGGGCTATGCCTTGCCGATTTGGCGCAGGAGACGGCGTTTACGGCGGAGGCGATAGGTTTCAATCTTGGGCTGGCGCGTAACTCCGTCAGCAAAGATCTCAATCAGTTATAGAATGACGGCCTGGCAATCAAAAGCCGTGGCCGCCCGGTCTATTTTCTGCATCGCCAGGCGCTGGAAACGTTGCTGGGACGACAGCTGGAAGAGTCTGAACGCGAAGTGCGGTCGGTGGCGGATGTGCTGCCGCATGAAGAGCATTACGCGCCCGACGATCCGTTTACCAGCCTGATTGGTTACGATCGCAGCCTGCGCGATGCGGTAGAAAAAGGCCGTGCGGCGGTGCTCTATCCGCACGGTTTACACGTTCTGCTTACCGGGCCGTCCGGCGTCGGTAAAACCTTTTTTGCGGAACTGATGCACCGTTTCGCCTGTGAACAGGCGAGCGGCGCTATCCCGCCGCTGGTCTACTTTAACTGCGCGGAATACGCCCATAACCCGGAACTGCTCTCCTCGCATCTGTTTGGTCATCGGCAGGGGGCGTTTACCGGCGCGAATGAACATAAAACAGGCCTCGTGGAGCAGGCGGACGGTGGTTATCTGCTGCTGGACGAGGTGCACCGTCTGTCTTATGAAGGGCAGGAAAAGCTGTTCTCTATTCTGGATAAAGGCGAGTACCGTCCGCTTGGCGTGAGCAGCCAGCCGCGATCAATTTCGGTACGCCTGATTTGCGCCACTACCGAGCCGGTCGGGTCGGCGCTGTTACGTACTTTCCAGCGGCGTATTCAGGTATGCATTGATTTGCCGGGCATTCGCCAGCGCTCCGTTGAAGAACAGATCGAACTGATCGTGGGGTTCTTACAGCGGGAAAGCCGCAAAATAGAACGCACGGTCAGCATTGATAAACCGTTGTTGCTCTGGTTGCTGAATAAACCCCTTGAAGGCAATATCGGTCAGCTAAAAAGCGATATTCAGTTTCTCTGCGCTCAGGCGTGGGCATCGGGAATGACCGAGCATAACGACACGCTACAGCTGGATAAGCGGCTGGCGGAGATGTCGGTTAACCCGACGCCGGAACAGCGTCTATTGGTGGATACTCTGTTTGACGGTAAAGCGCGGCTAAATATAGACGCGCGCACGCTGCCCGCATTGAAGACGTCGCTGGCGACCGGGGCGGAAATTGAAGAGAGCGACCTCTTTTACAGCTTCCTGACGCGCGAATATGTTAATTTGCGCAACAGTAACGTCCCCCCGGCGGAGACGCTGGCGATCCTGAAAAATAAACTCAGCTCGATTTTTGAATACGGTCTCTACAGCCGCGACAGCGTGGCGCATCCGCCGCGCTATGGCGACCAGATTGAAGAGCGCGTGACGCTGCTGATTGGCTGCGTAGAGCAGGTGTTGGGCTTTTCGCTGCCGGAAAATCTGGTTAACCCACTGCGTAAACACTTCCTGGCGCTGATAGGCTACGTGCAGCGCGGCCTGATCCCGCAGCTTTACTCTTCCAGTTTGATCCTGGATCGCTGCAAAGACGAATATGACAACGCCACGCTGCTGTGTCGGAAAATCAACGAACTGCTGCATATTCAGTGTCCGGCGACGGAAGTGGTCTGGCTATGCCTGTTCCTGAAAGAGTGCCGCCATTATCGTCAGCGCATCGATGCCAGCCCCGACTGCGGGGTCATTTTGATCGCCCACGGCGCGACCACCGCCACCAGTCAGGCGCAATATGTCAACCGCGTGCTGGAGCGCGAGTTGTTCAGCGCCATCGACATGCCGTTTGAACAGTCGGTGCATGACACGCTGGAAACGCTGACCCAAATGATTCAAACCCGCCAATATCGGCGGCTTATCCTGTTGGTGGACATCGGTTCATTGATCCATTTCGGCAGCACCATCAGTAAATTATTCCAGATAGATGTTTTGCTCATGCCGAACATCACGCTGACCAGTCTACTGGAAGTCGGGCTGGATTTAAGCTATGAAACCAGCGATTTACCACAGTTGACGGCGCTCCTGCAGAGTAAAAATATCCCCTGCCAGCTTTGTACGCCGCAGCAGGAGAACGGTGGCAAAGTGCTGGTCATCTCCTGTATTACCGGCATGGGAACGGCGGAAAAAATCAAAAAGGTGCTGGAGGAGAGCTTTGGCGAACTGATGTCGCAGGACACCAGGATGGTGATCCTTGATTATAACGAGGTACGAAGTCTGGAGCGCGTTCAGCAGGCATTGAATGCCAGCGAGCGGCTGGCGGGGATTGTCGGCACTTTCCAGCCGGGGCTGCCGGATATTCCGTTTATTTCGCTGGAAGAGCTTTTCTCCGAACAAGGGCCGGAACTGGTGTTGAGCCTGTTAACGCCCGATCTGTCCAATGCTGAACGCCGTCTGGAGATGGAGCGCAGCGCGATGCGCTTTATCAGCGCGCTAACGATGGAGAGTATCATCAACCATATTTCCGTGCTTAACCCGCAGCGTATTTTGAAAGAGATGGAGGGCGTTTTTAACCATCTGACGTCTTCGCTTTCCCTGAAACCAAGCCGCCAGGTGACACTGCGCTTCCTGATCCACTGCTGCTGTATGGTAGAGCGTATTGTGATTAACCGAAAACCGTTACAGATGGCGCTGGAAAGTCAGCCGAATCTGGACGCGCGCGCGTTTAGTGTCATCAAATCCGCTTTTCTGCCGATCGAAGATGCCTACGCCATCCGTTTATCAGATGCGGAATATTTTTATATCTACGAACTGCTCTATAGCTAATCCTTTTACTGGCGGGGCTTCGCGCCTCGCCAGACCTTTCTTCTTCCTCGCGTGACACAAATTCTGGCACAACCTTTGCTCTTCTGATGATGCGTTATGCCGGATAGCGGCGTAAACGCCTTATCCGGCCTACCGGGAGCGTTCTGTAGGCCCGGTAAGCGCAGTGCCACCGGGCAATATATGCCGGTGTCCTCATGTAATTGCGCCAGGAGGCCATTTTGACTACCACACAACCGTTGCCCCACATCCTGCTGCTGACGCATGGCGGCTGGGGACAACCGCTTTGCAACAGCCTGCGTATGGTCACGGGCGAAATTAAAGGCGTGACGGAAATCGCGCTAATGCCTGTCGATACGCTGGGCGAGTTTTATCAACGCGTCGAGGCCGTGGTGAAAACGCTGCCGGAAGGCTCGCTGATCCTGACGGATTTTGTCGGCGGCACAACGTCCAACGTCGCGGCGCGGCTAAGCGCCGATTATCCGGTGGCGGTGATTGCCGGACTGAATGCGTCGCTACTGCTGGAGGCGCTGGACAGGCGCGAACAAGGGATGCTAACCGCCTGCGTGGATGAGTTAGTTGAGGCCGGGCGCAGTAGCTGCCTGGATGTGGTCGCCCATGTACGTCAGCTACAACAATCACTCTAAGGAAAACATCATGGCCAATATCGTTTTATGCCGCATCGACAGCCGTCTCATTCATGGGCAGGTTGTCACGAAGTGGGTCGGACAATCTCAGGCGAACCGGATAGCCGTTGTGAGTGATGAACTGGATGCCGATCCGTTTATGAAAAATATCTACCTGATGGCCGCGCCGCCAAATATCAAAGTGGATTGCTTCGGCAACCAGAGTTTTGCCGCCGCATGGAAAGAAAATCAGCTTGGCGACGGTAACGTGCTGGTGCTTTTTCCCTCACTGGCGGCGGTGCAGGACGCCATACAACTGGGCTTTGACGTCACCCGCATTCAGGTTGGCGGTCTCGGCGGCGGGCCAAACCGCAAAGCGGTTTTTCAGAATATTACGCTGGATGAAAAAGACGTCGGCATTCTTAACGACCTGAAAAACCGTGGCGTTCAGGTATTTTTCCAGACCATTCCGGAAGATAAGCCGCAGCCGCTCGACGATATCCTGAAAAAATTCTAACCCTTTAATAGACACAAAATCATTCTGGATGCATCGAGGCGGCAACTGAGTGAATCCCCTGGAGCTTACTAAAGTAAGTGACTGGGGTGAGCGAAGGCAGCCAACAAAGAGGCAGCCTGAAGGATGAAGTGTGTAGGATAACACTATGGATACCTTACTCTTTGCAAGCCTGATGGGGTTGTATTACTGGTTTGCCCGTTTACGCCTCGGCTACACCTTCTCCGCGATGCTGTTACAACCGGTGGTGATCGCGGTATTTGTCGGGCTTTTGCTTGGCAATATGCAGACCGCGATGATCATCGGCGCAGGGATGCAGCTCGTTTATTTGGGCGTGACCTCAACGCCGGGCGGCAACGTGCCGTCGGACCCGGCGCTGGCGGCCTGTATCTCCATTCCTATCGCGGTGAAGGCCGGTATGGACCCAAACCTGGCGATCGCGCTGGCAATCCCGTTTGGCGTGATTGGCGTGTTTCTCGATCAGCTTAGGCGCACGCTGAACGCCGCCTGGGTGCATATGGCGGATAAACACGCGGAAACGGCAAACATGGCGGGCATCATGCGTTGCGCCTTTCTTTACCCGGCATTGCTGGGGCTGGTGCTGCGCTTCCCGGTGGTCTTTGCCGCTAACTACTTTGGCCAGGATGTGGTGGAAAGTTTCCTTAAACTGATGCCGCACTGGTTAACCCACTCCTTTGAAATCATGGGCGGCATTCTGCCGGCGCTGGGCTTTGCCATCACCATTATGGTGATCGGTAAAAAGAGCCTGTTGCCGTGGTTTATCGGCGGGTTCTTCGCGGTGTTGTACCTCAAGGTCGACATCATGGCGATGGCCATCTTCGGCACCTGTGTCGCCTTCCTGATTAAAGGCCTGGCGAAAAATGAAGGAGCAGCATGATGAACAGTGACGTAATGCAGCATGAACTGGTTGAGCGCGCGCGGGAAAGCGGGGCGCTGACCAAAGCAGATATCACCAAAGCCTGGTTTATCTACTGGCTGGGCGCCGAGGTTTCCAGCTCCTATGAGCGCTTACAAAGCCTGATTTTCTGCGCCTCGATGACGCCGATCATCAAAAAACTCTACCCACAAAAAGAGGAGCAGGTAGAAGCGCTAAAACGCCACCTTAACTTTTTTAACTCCGAGCAGACCTTCGGCGCGGTGATTCAGGGCATCTCTATTGCCATGGAAGAACAAAAAACGCGCGGCGAGCCGATTAACGACTCGTCTATCACCGGCATTAAAACTGGCCTGATGGGGCCGCTTGCCGGGATGGGCGACTCGATTATCTGGGCGGCGGTGATGCCGCTGTTGATAGCGATCTTTATTCCGTTCGCGGCAAATGGCAGCGCGATGGGCGGTATTATCCCGCTGATTCTCTACCCGGCGATCACCCTGGCGATCAGCTACGGTATGGTCCACAAGGGATATACGCTGGGGCGTGATTCGATTATCGGCCTGCTGCAAGGGGGGCGAATCAAAGAACTGATCTACGGGGCCAACGTGCTGGGTTTGATCATGATGGGCGCGCTTTCCGCCAGCTACGTCAAAATCACCACGCCGTTAAAAATTAGCGCTTTGAAAGGATCTGAAGTGGTGGTTCAGCAGATCCTCGACTCTATCGCGCCGGGCTTACTGCCACTGGCGGCGGTATTCGCCATCTACTTCTATCTGGTAAAAAAAGGGCCGCGCTACACCACCATTTTGCTGTCGATTGTCGCACTGAGCATAGTCTGTTCGTTGTTGGGAGTGCTGTAAATCATGACGCCGAATATCTATCAACAACTGGGGTTGAAAAAGGTCATTAACGCCTGCGGCAAAATGACCATTCTGGGCGTCTCAAGCGTCGCGCCGGAGGTCATGCAGGCCACCGCGCGCGCGGCTTCCGCTTTCGTCGAGATTGACGCGCTGGTGGAAAAAACCGGCGAACTGGTATCGCGCTATACGGGTGCTGAAGATAGCTATATCACCTCGTGCGCCTCGGCGGGTATTGCCATTGCCGTCGCTGCCGCCATCACCCACGGCGAGCGGGCGCGCGTCGCCCTGATGCCGGACAGTAGCGGTATGGCCAATGAGGTAGTGATGCTGCGCGGGCATAACGTTGACTACGGCGCGCCAGTCACCAGCGCCATTCGTCTTGGCGGCGGGCGCATAGTGGAAGTGGGGTCGAGCAATCTGGCGGCCCGCTGGCAACTGGAAAGCGCCATTAACGAAAAGACCGCCGCGCTACTGTATGTGAAATCACACCATTGCGTACAGAAAGGCATGTTGAGCATTGACGATTTTGTACAGGTGGCGCAGGCCAACCACCTGCCGTTGATTGTCGATGCCGCGGCGGAAGAGGATTTGCGCGGCTGGGTGGCGAGCGGCGCGGATATGGTTATCTATAGCGGCGCGAAAGCCTTTAATGCGCCAACCTCCGGCTTTATCACTGGTAAGAAAACGTGGATTGCCGCCTGCAAAGCGCAGCACCAGGGGATTGCCAGAGCAATGAAAATCGGCAAGGAAAACATGGTTGGGCTGGTGTATGCGCTGGAGAATTACCACCAGGGCCAGACGACCGTGACCGCAGCACAGTTACAGCCGGTCGCAGAAGCGATTTCCGCTATCCATGGGCTTTATGCCGATATCGAACAGGATGAGGCCGGGCGTGCAATCTGGCGTATTCGTGTGCGGGTGAACGCATCTGAATTGGGGCTGAACGCGCAGGACGTCGAAGCGCAGCTGCGCGGCGGCGAGATAGCGATTTACGCCCGCAAATATCAGCTTCATCAGGGGGTTTTTAGCCTCGATCCACGCACGGTAGCTGAAGGGGAAATGGCATTGATTGTGGCGCGACTCAGGGAGATTGCAGAACATGCAGCAGATTAATTTTTATCGTCAGCGGGTAGCGATTAACGTACTGGCAAAGGATATCGCCAACGCGAAGGCTATCTATGAAGCCGCCGAAGGCCATGCGGTCATTGGCGTACTTTCCGCGCAGTTCGCTACGGTAGAAGAGGGCGTGCCGGAGGTGAAACGCTGGATGGCGGAGGTGCCGTCTATCTCGGTGGGACTGGGCGCAGGCGACCCGGCGCAGTACTACAAAGCGGCGATGATTGCCGCCCATACTCACCCGGCCCACGTCAACCAGACTTTTACCGGCAGCGGCTTCGCAGCGGGCGCACTGGCGGCGACAGGCGGCGAGCAAACACATATTAACGCCCTGGTCAGCCCGACGGGAACGCCTGGCGAGGTGTTGATTTCTACCGGCGTCAGCAGCAGCCAGGGAACGCCAGCCCGCGTTTCCTGTGAAGCGGCGGTACGCATGATGCAGGATATGGGCGCACATGCGGCGAAGTTTTTCCCGATGGGCGGCGAAAAGTCGTTACCGGAACTCTATGCGCTGGCGACAACCGCTGCCCGCCACGGCATGACGCTTATCGAGCCGACCGGCGGTATCTCACTGGATAATTTCGGTATTATCCTGCAAACCTGCCTGGAAGCAGGCGTGCCGCGCGTTATGCCGCATGTTTACAGCTCGATTATCGATCCGCAAACCGGCAATACGCGCCCCGAAGACGTCATTCGGTTGATGGAGATAGTCAAAGCGCTGGTGTGAGATTTATCGCCGAAGAGCGCTACGTTTACCTGGCCTACAGATGACGTGTATTTGTAGGCCCGGTTAGCGTTACGCTATTGGGCGATAATGCGTAGCAGGCTGGGCAAAAATGTACGTATTGCAGCCGTCAGTGATTCCCTTTCGAGCCTCCTCGCAGGGGTAAATTTTCCTGAATGCTGTCTGTATTTTTGGCGAGTACAGTGGCGTCATCTTATTCCTCAGGTGACGGATCGCCATGAAAAAAAGCCCCACGTCCACGCCTCATGATGCGGTATTCAAAACGTTTTTACGCCATCCGGATACCGCGCGGGATTTTCTCAATATTCATCTTCCCCATTCGCTAAGAATACGTTGCGATCTGACGACGTTGAAACTGGCGCCGGACAGTTTTATCGAGAAAAATTTACGCGCGTTTTATTCCGATGTCCTTTGGTCACTAAAAACGTGTGAAGGCGACGGTTATATCTATGTCGTTATAGAGCATCAGAGTACGCCGGACGCGCATATGGCGTTCCGGTTAATGCGTTACGCGACTGCCGCGATGCAGCGCCATCTGGATGCTGGCCATAAAACGTTACCGCTGGTGATTCCCATGCTGTTTTACCATGGCGCGAAAAGCCCGTATCCCTTTTCGCTGTGCTGGCTGGATGAGTTTGACGATCCTGCACTGGCGCGTCAGCTTTATGCGACGGCATTTCCACTGGTAGACATTACGGTGGTGCCGGATAACGAGATTATGCAGCATCGACGTATCGCGATGCTGGAGCTGGTACAAAAGCATATACGTCAACGCGACCTGATGGGATTGGTCGAGCGCTTAGCGGTACTTCTGATTACGGGAAACGCTAATGACAGTCAGCTAAAAGCGCTGTTTAATTATTTGCTAATACAGCATGGCAGCACGCCTCGTTTTGGCAAGTTTATCCGCGAGGTGGCGCGTCGTGTTCCCCAACACAAGGAGAGATTAATGACGATCGTAGACAGAATACGTGAATCGGGGCGCAGAAAAGGTAAGCGTGAAGGCGTGCAACAAGGCATACAGCAAGGTATACATCAAGGTAAGCAGGAGGAAGCCTTGCGTATTGCGCATACGATGCTGGAACAGGGGATCGAGCGAGAGATGGTGCTGATGATTACCGGGCTTTCTGACGAAGAGATTAAGGCAAAGCGCCATTAAACTTTTCCCTTTTCCGCCCGGTCATCGTGATTATCAACGGCGTTAAGCGGCCCGCGCGCGTCGACGGGAATCGAGGGAGATCAGAATCACTGACGAGAGAATGAGCAGCGTGCCCAGCCAGTCCGGCAAGGTAAAACTAATCCCCAACAGCAGTAGCGACAGCAGGGCGCTGCTTAACGGTTCCGCGCAGCTTAAAATGCTGGCTTTGGGGCCACCAATCAGTTGCGCGCCTTTCAAATACAGGCTGAACGTCAGCGACGTACCGATCACCACAAGGTAGAAAAAGGCCAGAATCAGGCTGCCGCTCACCGCAAAGTGCGTTCCTTCTTTAGCGTAGAAGGGCAGCAGAATAAGGCCGCCAAAGGACATACTCCAGCCGACCACTGGCAGCGTGCCGTATTGGGCGATTAGCCTGGAAGGCCAGGTCGTATAAAAGGCGGCGGCAAATGCGGAGGCGATACCCCAGAACAGCGCGCCTGAAGAGATCGACAGCGATGTTGGATTGCCGTGAGTCACCAGTAAAAAGGTGCCGATAAGCGATGTAAGAATGGCGGTTAAGACCAGAATGCCTGGTCGTGTTCTTCGCGCTAATGCAAACCACGCTACAATAATGGTCGGCGATAAAAATTGCAGCACTGTCGCGGTGGCGGCATTGGATTTTTCAATCGTAAGCAGGAAGGTTAGCTGAACGGTGAGCGCGCCCACCACGGAGAAAATCAGCAGACTCAGGGCATCTTTGCGGTTTTTAAGAATCGAAAATATCTTATCGCCGTGCATAAAGGAGAAGGTCACCAGTATCAGCCCGGCGAATAACAAACGTATCATCGTCAGGAACTGTGACGACATACGGCTTTGCTCCATGATGTACTGCGCGCAAACACCTGAACTCCCCCACAATACGGCGGCAATCAGGACGTTTAGCATCCCTTTTCTGGTGGAACCCATTTTTTCCTCGTCATGTTGTTTTATTTTTTTACGTGCAGGCATCATAACAGAGCTATCGCCGGTATTAAGCAGGAATTTATTGTTTAATGATTTCAGACGAGCTTGTTATCGACATAATATTGTCATTTTTTTGTCATAAGAAAAAATATCAAACAAACTTAAACAGAACGTCACTAAACCCGCCTTTGCACTTTACGGAACATATTGGCTGACTATAATAAGCGCAAATTCATGCAGGAGTAATATGTTGGACAGTCACTTTTACGTAAATCATCTGGCAAGTTAACGCACGCTATTCCTGCGCTGCTTGCCGAACCGGTGGGCAGCAATCTCCCCTTGTGACGATTGTCATCCCAATAATGTTACAACACGCGCATTGTCGCGAGGTAATCGTCATGTTCATGTTTAAACACGCTTTATTTCCTCCGCCGTTAACACGACGCTAATTGCCTCAGGGCAGAAATTTGTCGTGTGCTAAATATAGCACGTACTTATTCTTCCAGAAAAAATGGAGGAACGTATGTTAATGTTTCCTTATATTTTGAATTTACTGGCCGCTATGCTGTTGGGCGCGCTGATTGGCGCGGAAAGACAATGGCGTCAACGTATGGCGGGATTACGCACTAATGCGCTGGTGGCGACAGGCGCCGCCGTTTTTATTCTGAGCTCCATGACGACATCGCCAGACAGCCCCGGGAGAATTGCGGCGCAGATTGTCTCTGGTATTGGCTTTCTGGGGGCGGGCGTCATCATGCGCGAAGGGATGAATGTGCGCGGGCTGAACACTGCGGCAACGCTATGGTGTTCGGCGGGCATCGGCGTGTTATGCGGCTTAGGGCAGTTCAAAAATGCGCTGGCGGCGACGATCATTATTCTTTGCGCCAATATTTTACTGCGTGAAGCGGCGCAGCGTATAAATCAACTCCCGGTATCCGCCGAGGGAGAAAAACGTTATATCCTGAAAGTAACCTGTAATAAAGAAGATGAAAGCGAGGTTCGTCAGTGGTTACTGAATATCGTAAAAGAGGCCGCGATCTGTTTACAAGGGTTAGGTTCGGTCCCCGCTCAGGAACAGGGCTATAAAGAAATTCGTGCCGAGCTCGTGGGTCATGCTGATTATCGTAAAACGCGAGAACTGATTATATCCAGAATAGGTGATAACGATAATATCACCGCAATTCACTGGAGCATTGATAGTCAATAATAGTTTTTTATTCAATTGCAACATTACGCCAGGCGTATAAGGAGGGAATGATGGATATTCCCGAGTCGATAAAATAAAACCCACTCAAAATAGTGAGTAAGCAATAACCTTTTTTATGCATAGATAATTCTCCCGGGGCATTCACCTTGAAATCGTGAGTTTGCTATTCCCCGGGCGTGATATGCAGGAAACACTACACCTTAATTTTGGGGATTCATCATGACTGACATGAACATTGAAAACCGGAAACTCAATCGCCCGGCGTCAGAAAATGATAAGCAGCATAAAAAAGTATTTCCGATCGAAGCGGAAGCTTTTCATAGCCCGGAGGAGACACTGGCGCGGCTGAACAGCCATCGTCAGGGCCTCACGATAGAAGAGGCCAGCGAACGGTTGAAAGTGTATGGGCGCAATGAAGTGGCGCATGAGCAAGTTCCTCCGGCGCTGATTCAGCTTCTGCAGGCATTCAATAACCCGTTTATTTACGTTCTGATGGCATTGGCAGGGGTTAGTTTCATCACGGATTACTGGCTCCCGTTACGCCGTGGCGAAGAGACCGATCTCACTGGCGTGCTGATTATTCTGACGATGGTCAGTTTGAGCGGGTTATTGCGTTTCTGGCAGGAGTTTCGCACTAACAGAGCAGCACAGGCGCTGAAAAAGATGGTTCGCACCACCGCCACGGTGTTGCGTCGTGGGCCGGGCAATATAGGCGCGGTGCAGGAAGAGATTCCCATTGAAGAACTGGTGCCGGGCGATGTGGTTTTTCTGGCCGCAGGCGATCTGGTGCCCGCCGACGTTCGACTGCTGGCGTCGCGCGATCTCTTTATCAGTCAGTCAATTCTTAGTGGTGAATCATTACCCGTAGAAAAATACGATGTTATGGCTGATGTGGCAGGTAAAGACAGCGAGCAATTGCCTGATAAAGATAAAAGCCTGCTAGATTTGGGCAATATCTGTCTGATGGGAACCAATGTAACCAGCGGCAGAGCGCAAGCGGTCGTGGTCGCGACGGGAAGCCGTACCTGGTTCGGCTCGCTGGCGAAATCCATTGTGGGTACGCGTACCCAGACGGCTTTCGATCGCGGAGTCAACAGCGTGAGCTGGCTGTTGATACGCTTTATGCTGATCATGGTGCCGGTTGTCCTGCTGATCAATGGTTTCAGTAAGGGAGACTGGGTAGAGGCTTCGCTGTTCGCGCTGGCGGTTGCGGTGGGGTTGACGCCGGAAATGTTGCCCATGATTGTCAGTTCCAACCTGGCAAAAGGCGCGATTGCGATGTCGCGGCGCAAAGTGATCGTCAAGCGCCTGAACGCTATTCAAAACTTCGGCGCGATGGATGTGCTGTGTACAGATAAAACTGGCACCTTAACCCAGGACAATATTTTTCTGGAGCATCATCTGGATGTGAGCGGTGTAAAAAGCAGCCGGGTATTGATGCTGGCCTGGCTGAATAGTAGCAGCCAGAGCGGCGCCCGGAATGTGATGGATCGCGCCATACTGCGTTTTGGCGAGGGTCGAATCGCACCATCGACAAAAGCGCGCTTCATTAAACGCGATGAACTGCCATTCGACTTTGTACGTCGCCGGGTATCGGTACTGGTGGAGGATACGCAGCATGGAGATAGATGCCTGATCTGCAAAGGCGCTGTTGAAGAGATGATGATGGTAGCCACCCATCTTCGCGAAGGCGATCGTGTGGTGGCGCTGACGGAAACACGCCGCGAGCTGCTGCTGGCGAAAACCGAAGATTACAATGCGCAGGGATTCCGTGTATTGCTGATAGCGACACGTAAGCTGGATGGTTCCGGGAACAATCCGACATTAAGTGTGGAGGATGAGACCGAACTTACCATTGAAGGGATGCTCACTTTTCTCGATCCGCCGAAAGAGAGCGCCGGAAAAGCTATTGCCGCGTTGCGGGATAACGGCGTGGCGGTCAAAGTCCTCACCGGCGATAATCCGGTTGTGACGGCGCGTATCTGTCTGGAAGTGGGTATTGATACGCACGATATCCTGACCGGAACCCAGGTTGAGGCGATGTCAGATGCCGAACTGGCGTCTGAGGTGGAGAAACGCGCAGTATTCGCCCGGCTGACGCCGTTACAAAAAACGCGTATTTTGCAAGCGCTACAGAAAAATGGTCATACCGTTGGTTTTCTTGGGGATGGGATCAACGACGCGCCCGCGCTTCGTGATGCGGATGTGGGGATTTCCGTCGATAGCGCCGCCGATATTGCTAAAGAGTCATCAGATATTATTCTGCTGGAAAAAGATCTCATGGTGCTTGAGGAAGGCGTTATCAAAGGGCGGGAAACCTTTGGCAATATCATTAAATACCTGAATATGACCGCCAGCTCTAATTTCGGCAATGTTTTTTCGGTACTGGTAGCCAGCGCGTTTATTCCGTTTCTGCCGATGCTGGCGATTCATCTGTTGATCCAGAATTTGATGTACGATATTTCGCAGTTGTCGTTGCCGTGGGACAAAATGGATAAAGAGTTCCTGCGTAAGCCGCGGAAATGGGACGCGAAAAATATTGGCCGTTTTATGCTATGGATTGGCCCAACGTCTTCTATTTTCGATATCACAACCTTTGCGTTGATGTGGTACGTCTTTGCAGCTAATAACGTAGAGGCGCAGGCGCTCTTTCAGTCCGGCTGGTTTATTGAGGGTCTGCTCTCGCAGATACTGGTCGTGCATATGCTAAGGACGCAGAAAATACCGTTTATCCAAAGTCGGGCGACGTTGCCGGTATTATTGACGACCGGCTTGATTATGGCGATAGGCATTTATATTCCATTCTCACCTCTGGGCGCGATGGTTGGACTGGAGCCGCTGCCACTGAGCTACTTCCCGTGGTTGGTGGCGACACTATTGAGCTACTGTCTGGTGGCGCAAGGCATGAAGCGCTTTTATATCAAACGCTTTGGCCAGTGGTTTTAATGATGTTTGAGGATCGCCCAGATGAATCGCTCACCCGATAAAATCATCGCGCTGATATTTTTACTGATTAGCCTGTTGGTGTTGTGTTTAGCCCTCTGGCAAATCGTTTTCTAACGAGGTGACGCCATGCAAAAAAGAGGGTTGGACAAAATTTTTTATCAGGTTGTCCTGATAGCAATCATCCTGATTTTACTGACTATCTGGATACGATAAGCTGCTGTTGGCGAGCCCCGCTTAAAATAAGAATCGATGTAGTTGTTCTTTTTATGGCGGGGCGCTATTTTCATGGTATCCCACATCAGAAGGGCAATATCATGAACAATCGTCGTGGTTTAACCGCCGTCCTGGCGACGTTGATTACGTTTTCCCTGAGCGCTACGCCTGTGCTGGCGAATCCGGGAAATGGTAATGGCGGCGGACATAGTAATAACGCGGCTAATCAGGGTAATAACGGTAACGGGCATAAAGGAAATGCCGGGCAAAGAACGGAACACCGTAAAAATGGCGGTAAACCGGATCACGTCGAGTCGGACATTAGCTACGCTGTCGCCAGGCAACTGGCAGTAAATTTAGGGCTGACGGGTTATCAGTCTTTACCACCGGGGATTGCGAAAAATCTGGCGAGAGGAAAACCGCTGCCGCCGGGAATCGCTAAAAAAACGGTGCCGGCGTCTATGCTGGGACAATTACCTTATTATCCGGGCTATGAGTGGAAAATCGTTGGGGATAATCTGGTGCTGATCGCGCTCAGTACCGCGGTGGTCACGGCGATTATTAATGGCGTATTTGATTAAGAGCCTATCCACGTAGTACGTGAGGTTTGACTCGCTACGCTCGCCCTTCGGGCCGCCGCAAGCGGCGTTCAAAACGCTAATGCGTTTTGGCGAGCACTGCCCAGGTCCAAAATGGCAAGTAAAATAGCCCCATTAAATGGGGCTATTTAGCCGCTTCAGGGCGTTATTTATGCGCGTTGAGAATCCAGTAGTTCATTATTTTTTACTACTTCCTGCGCTTTGGTATAACTTTCAATCAGTAGCTGATAGGCCGGGAATATTTTGGTATATACATCCGCCCATTCTGCGGCATCTTCCCTATTCCAGGTACGTTGCATCTCAGAGGCTACCGCCGCGGTATCCATTGGTACTACGCCCGCCTGCACCACGCGGGCCATCGTAATTTCCTGCGCCATTTTACTGTACGTGCCGGAGGCATCAATTACCGCAAATACCTTGTACCCTTCCGCGACGGCGCTGATGGCTGGAAAAGCCATGCAGACACTGGTAATAGTACCGGCGACGATCAGTGTTTTACGGCCTGTCGCTTTTACCGCTTGTACAAAATCGTCATTATCCCAGGCATTAATTTCCCCTTTACGCGCGACATATTGCGCGTGGGGGGCATTCGCATGGATTTCCGGAATCAGCGGACCATTTGGTCCCTGTGGTACGGATGCGGTAGTAATGACCGGCATATTGCATAAGGTAGCGATTTTAGCCAGCGCCGCGGCGCGCGCGCGTAATTCCGGCATCGGCATGTCGCCGACGGTCTGAAACAGGCCACTTTGGTGGTCAATCAGCAGCATTACTGCGTCGTTAGCATCAATGGCAGGGCGTTGACCGTTAAAATTCGCGGGTGTAGACATAATTCATTCCTTGTTGTTGCCTTTCACTGATAGTCACTATCAGTGTTAAAGTCATTAATCGCCGGGGCGATTTCCGTTTTTAAGCTGATGACAGTAATCTGTTGCCGATCCTGGATTACCTTATTGAGTTCTTTCTGAAGAAATATTCATCGGCATCACCTTCAGTCGATTTACTTTCACGCGAATCTGTTATCACAACAATATTCATATTATGAATAAATGTTTCTATTTTACATGGCAGAGAGGATTATTTATTGAAAAAACAGACTATATCCCTACAAATTGTTTCTGATAGATAGTTTTAAACTTATTTAGTATAAGTTTGAAATAATTCAATTAAGAGTTAACTCATTTATATTTAAATAATATAAAGCACAGCTTAAATATTAAGTGGGAAGCGTGCTGCTATTAAGTATGGCTACTGTAATTCTTAATAAATTGGAAACTATCCCTACATAACGAATGCGCTTTTTTGGATATTACAAGCCATTATAGAGAACACGTTCAATAAAACCCTGTCCTTCATATGATATAGATTGTCAGGATATATTTTCTCATGATTTATCTATGAGATATTAAAGCGTAGCGGCACAGTAAATTTGGCCACTTGATTAAAGGTGATATTCTCACCTCAATACAAAACAGGAGACTTAACGAACAAGAAAACCAAACGTACTTTCACCCCTGAGTCTGCTATAATGAGAAAAGCGGTGTCTACGCTTACCTGTTAATGTCTTATGCCTCTCGCTCTTCTATATGATCGGTATGTGCAAGGGACAATCCATGTCCTGCTGCGCAGCCACAGCATCAGACTATACTCAGTGGTGTCTATTAACCCTCTCCAACTACGTTATGTTTTGGCATGGTAACAATGCGATGTTATGGATAATTAACGATAATATTGAATTTAATCCAGAAATGAATCGCCTGGCGTCATTATCGAGGCCAGATCTCAACATTATTCTGACAACGCCCGCCAGCCGCTGCTTGCGCCTTCTGCTGGAAAACGCCCACTCCGTCGTCTCACAACAAACATTCTTTCAAAAAGTGTGGGAAGAAGACGGCATGGTGGTGTCGGCAAATACGCTTTATCAGAATATCTCCATTATTCGCCGCGGATTACGTACCGTTGGCGAAAATGAAGATACGCTGATAATCACGGTTCTGCGTAGAGGCTTTCAGATTGAGCCTGGTGTGAGCATCATGACCATCCGCAAAGACTTCGCTCAGGCAATAGAAAAAAAGGGTGAGACGCCGCCGCGTATGTCAGGGCGTTGGTTTAAACATTATGTACCTGTACTTTGGATGACCGGGACATTTGCTGTCGGTATTTTGCTTGGCACTATCAGCTGGCAAACCGTTCCCGATAAGGATTTTTACGATCGCTACACGCTGGTTGAAACAACTCAGGGCTGTCATTTTTTCTCGCGGAATGAAGATATCGAAAGCGGCAGCCGCTTTGCAAGCTATAAGTCAATGATTCTAAAAACCGGTATGGATTGTCAGAAATACCCATGGGTCTATTTCCCTTCCAGCAGTCGCACCCCAGCGGTTACGGCATTGATTTGTCAGCAACCTTATAAAACGCGCGGTGATACAGGTTGCGTGACGCTTTTTTTCCGCGGGGTGACACATGGGTAAAAAGGCACTGATGTTAGCCTGCCTGACTCTACTGTTTCTGGGAGTAGGGCTTGGGCATCTTTTTCATTTGTATACGGAAAAGAACCGGGATCCAGAGAAATGTACGGCGCCTGTGATTGTGTTTTATAACAATACTCAGGCTAACCTGACGCTGGACTTTATGTATTCGCTGAAAAAACGCACTGGGGTGGTTTCCATCAGCGGAACATATTACGTCGATAATAAAATGAGCGGCGTGATCCGCCGTGATGTTTCCTATGTATGGAGTGAAAATAAAGACAGCACCCATTTTATATCGACGGATATCAACAAAGTCACGCGTGACGAAACACTGTCCGATGCGGTTATCGAGACGGTTTTACCCGATTTTTATGTCTATCCAGGGAAAAGTATCAGTTACACCATCCTGACTCAGGGCCATCGTGGCTTTATGTTCACCATCGGGAAACGCCCGATATTTTTCTGTACACATTAAGCGGTTTTGGGAGCCGTTCATGAAACCTATCAGCTAAATGAAAGCGCTTCCGGGTAAAAGCCGCTGAAGATCAGCGGCTCTGTTGTTACCTGAATCAGAAACTGTATTTCATCCCCAACATTCCTCGGGTATCACTATAACCTGTGTCACCCACCTGTTGCGCCACGTTACCCCATACGTTCAGGCGCGGGGTAACTTGTCCTTCAATACCTACTTTCAGTTCTCCAATATTCTTCGTACCACGCATATCGCTGCTGACATCGTCCATCTTCACGCTGGCAGGCTGCGTATTATGGATCCAGTTCGCTTCCACGAATGGCTGGAACTCTCGAGATTTATTGTCATCAATAGCATTGTGGCCGTTAATATAGGCTTTTACGCCCATGCGGGTTAGCAGATTACCGGCGGTATCATCCTTGACGAGGGTACCATTGGCTTCGCGATTGTCGTCAGCCTGCACGCCCATCCATACCACCTGCGCTTTGGGCTGCAACCAGTAGCTTTGATGCGCGCTTTCACCTAACCTGAAGCTGTAACCGGCTTCAACCGAGGCGGTAATTCCTTTGGATTTATATTTCTCAGCGGCCTGATCCTGACCCATGACCTTGTTATCAAACCAGTTGTACAGCATCCAGGTATCCACATAAGCCCCAGACCGATCGATATTGTTAGCATACCAGGTGCCGTAAAGGCCGACGCTGTAACCGGTGACTTGACCACGGGAATGATAGTCACTCACGGACGACAGCGTGCGGTTCTGGCTGTTGGCATAACCTGCCATTGCACCAATATGCCAACGGTCAAGACCGTCAGTGCTCCACTGTGCCAGATCGCCTCCCAGTTGTAACACATAGCTGTTGATGCGGGTTTTTAGCTGCCCGCTGCCATCGTTGAAGCGAGTATGGGCGCCGACGTTACGCATCCACAGGCTGGTGACCTTCTTCTCACCCGTCAGCATGTCGGTGTACTGGGTTTCACCCAGACGGTCATGGAGACGCGTCATGAACAGCGTATTTGCCGCATAGTTGTTGGCAAGATAGCTGCCCACTTCCGGACGGAACTGATGTTCTGTTATCGGCGGTGTGTCAGATTGCCCTATGTCAGGAATTGTCGGATCAGGGATGACCGGGTCTACTGGCTCAGGGTCTACTGGATCAGGGTCCACCGGATCGGGAATCACAGGGTCAGGGATAACCGGGTCTACTGGATCAGGGTCCACCGGATCGGGAACGACAGGGTCAGGGATAACAGGGTCTACTGGATCAGGAATAATCGGTTCGTCCGGCTCAATGTAGCTGGTCAGATACCAGTTTTTACCTTTCTGCACCACGTTGTAGTCATAGGCTCCGGCAACAATACGGCTTGCTTTTTCGAAAGTACCGTTGGAATTGCCAGCAACGTTAACAATTTCAATACCTTCAATGGTTTGCGCCCCGGCTCCTCCAATATTATTTACTGCAACAAATGTGTTGCCTGAAGTATTGCCGAGAACCTGCAGCCTGTCCGTTTCGGAATCATCATCGTTGAGCACAGTATTAAAGACCAGCTTACCGCCGTTGCCTACATAATCTTCATTGATGGTGAGCGTTTGCCATGGTTCGCCATCTTCATGGCTGAAGTTAATGGTTGCGCCACTATTCAGCGTCAGGTCAGTGAGCGTTGAGCTGCTGGTCATATTCCAGGTCGCATCGCTCATTTGTACAGAGATAACGCCTGTGCCCGCCGTAGCGCTGGTGATGTACGACGCCCCGTCCCATCGCGAGTTGTCCGTCATATTGAGCTTAATCGTACTGTTCTGCTGCGGTAGCGTACCGCTGGCAGCGGTGGCGCCAGCAGCACGAATATCACCGTCGATGACGAAACGACCTCCTGAAGAACCGTCAACAATGCCGCCAGTCTCCGTGCTGATGGCGTAACTTTCGCTACTGTTATCGCCCGCCATAGTAATAGCCGCACCGCCTGCCAGATTAATGGCGCCTCGGGAGAGGGCGTATAAACCGGCAGGGGCTTTACTATAGGATGCAGCCTTACTGGCGCTGTTAACGCTAATAGTGGCATTCTCTCCCAAATTAACGGTAGCGTTAGTTGCATATACCGCGTGTGCGCTGGCACCGTTCACCGTAATAGTAGCGTTGTTGCCAAGCTCGGTTCTGGAGGAGGATGCTGCGTAAATCCCCGTTGAGGATGCGCCGGATGTTTCGATAGTTGCATCGTCACCCAGACGAATCAACGAACCGCTTTGTCCGGTACGCAGCCCCTCTGAACTGTCGCCGGTAGTAACAATATGCGCACGATTGCCGACGACAATCGTATTTTTGGCACGTGACGCATCCCGCATGGCGTTAGCTGTAATGCCACGTCCCTGGCTACCGGTCGTTTTGATATACAGATCGTCGCCGACGTAAATATTGGCCGATCCGGTCCAACCCTGGCCCAGTGAGTTATATCCGGCGTTAATACCGTCACCATCCTGACCATCCACGTAGATGTTGGTACGGTCACCGGTAATAATAAATACCGGGTTATCCGGAGTATTTGCGCCGTGAGTACGGATGCCATCGACGTCTCTACCATTATTCGCGGCATTCGCCGACTGCGTCCGAATGGTCAGGTCGTTGCCAAAAATCACGCCCGGATTTCCCGTCCCGCTGTTCTGAATAACCGTGACAGTGTGTTCAAACGCCTCCGCGCCCGGCCCATTAAGCGTGAGGCCATTGCCATAAACCGGGATGGTGCCGGTGTTCCACTGATAAACGTAGTTGGGCATAGTACCGACTTTGGTGAAACCGGTACTGGCCTGAGCGGGAATAATAGCCTGTAATTCCGGCGGCAACTGGCTGACCAGCCCACTGGATGGCAGACTATCAACGTCAACCCAGGCCGCCTGGGAGGGAAATACCATAGAGGCTAACGCTGCTGATACCGCTATGGCGATGAATGAGTAATTTTGGGGAGTTGGCATTCTGCCTCCTGCATTATGGCGTAAAGCGTCTTCCACATCGCAATAATATGGAAATAATAAAAATGGAAACGGATCTATAAAATATTTGATATTATTTTATGAATGCTATGCCCTAGCTTATTTTCAAGCCGCAGCTTATGCACATAAAGTTTCTTAATATCAATATTGTCAATATTTACAATCTGCTGAATACTTATTCCTGATACAAAGCGCTTCAGTAATATAAATTCCGTATAGTTAAGCGTTCGTCCACGTTTACTGTTGGCAAGCCGACCGGTAAACAAGCGGTGCATCTTTTGCTGTTGCACAATATCATCGTCATCGGAATAAATAATTCCTTGTATTTTATTGCTTTTCAAAATCCAGTAATTGGCCAGCGGAGTTAAACTTCTGTCAGAAATCAGGACAATATGCATGCCACTGTCTGCCAGACTGTCAGCCCATTGCAAATCGGTAAATCGTCGAAGATTCGGGAAAGAAAAATCAACAAAGATAAAACCGCTGGATAAATGGTTGTGTCTATCAAGCAATAACTTTTCAATAAACCCTTTTTTCAGGAAAGCATTAACATCTGGCCAGATGGAAAATGCCGCATTATGACAGTATTGCACCCGTACTGCGCTGTCAGGAAATAATTGACAGGATAAATCGCAACTAATGCAATGGACAATTTGTGACGGCTTTCTCATCATCCTGAACGACTCCTGTCGATGTTTCTATTAATATTTCATTGGTAAATAAATGTGTCAATCCAGATAATATAAAGTACTACGACTGTCAAAAGTCGCGAAATATTGTCAGTGTCATAAACTCCTGGAAAGCACTAAAATACAGCTTTAAAAAACCATGACAGATCCGACAGTCGTAATACATCATTTCGGATTTGTATTTCACGCATTGAGATTTTTATACAGTATCTCCAATATCATAAAAAATCTTAAAACAGCACTATTTGCTAAATCATGAGAGTGATAAATAACGGTTCTCAATACCATCTGTCTGCTGCCTTTGTCACTATCGGGGTGATGTGATGAAATATAAAAGTAATTCCTGTAAACCTGTAATGAATTCTTATTATTAAAAGCTAATTTAAGATTTTTTCTTTTATTGCATTGTTATTCAATGACTTAATGGTGACATTTGTGCTCTCATCAACTTCTTATATACAAATTTAAGACTATTTTATAGAGACGCATGTAAACTTTAAGAGGGTGTAATGCTAATGCCATGAGAAAATTTTGTAACTTAACGCCGGGAGTCATACCTTGCCAATAAGTTGATCTGACTTAATTCTGATCGTGACAGTCTGAGCAACCGACAGACTTATCGGTCGAAGCAACTTCAGCTTCTGGCTTCTCTTTTCAATCGCTCATCTGATGAAAACTCTTTCCCGGAGCACATTAGTGAGAAACAGGATGTGGTGAAACCCAATGTCCATAGATATAGTCAGTCACTTCACAAATATCCGCCTCCTGGCAGATATCTTTAACCATTCATCCGGCTTCGGCCAACTTAATTACGGCGATGTTCTGATGCTCAGTGAGACGGGATTTACACATAGAGATTCCTTCGTTAGCAGATCGATGACGTGATCTCTAAATGTGAATAGCACGATTATGTGGGATACGTACAAAAAATTAAATGAATCGCCACAGGTTTAACAGACACCGCAGAGTCATTTAAGATAGCTTAAAGAGAGGAGCCCATGAGCGGTAAACGTTATCCCGAAGAGTTTATAATTAAAGCGGTAAAACAGGTTATTGAGCGCGGCCATTCTGTTTCCAGCGTCGCAACACGTCTTGATATTACTACCCACAGTCTTTACGCCTGGATAAAACCGCCATATTCACGACGGTATCATGCAATCACAGGAGTCTAATTTGATATCTTGGTCTGTTGAATTTATTGATTTTTATCTTGTTGGATTTTTACTGGTGCCCACTATTGTGCCCCCAAATGATTTTGCTTGTGGGGTTCGGGGCATTCTGAGCTACTTTTTAGGTTCTGTTTTCCATTGTAGCAAACCGGCGATATCCTTCTCACCTTCGGCTTCTTTTAAGCGCCGTTGTTGTTCAGCAAACTGACTATATTCCGCCTGCGCTTTTTCATCGGCCATTTTCTTAGTGACTTTACCTGCGCCTTGTAAAACCTCACGGTCGTTAAATTGCAGGAACTGATCCAGCTTATCCTGCCAGTCGCGTAAAAAGATCTGCTGACGACGACGGGCCTGATCCTCGGCAAAATCCAGCCACATGTTAACTACGCGGTTAAGCTCGCTGACTTCATCCTGAGTGAGATAATTTTTTGCCACCGTCACGTCACCCTTACGTACCTCTTCACCTTTATAGCTGGTCAGCCCCATATGCGGCTGGCTGGCGTCAGCACGCTGATGAATGAGTTCAGCAGCGGTATGTCCGGTACAGGCAAAATGCAACTTGTTCTGGATGGTTTGAAAAAATTGCGTGGTTTCTTTGAGCGATGGTTGATAGTCGGCGGCTAACGCAAAGATCTCTCGTACCCGCAAATAAACCCGACGTTCGCTGGCGCGAATATCGCGGATACGCTCCAGCATCTCATCAAAATAGTCGGGTACAGCCGATGAACCCACGGGCGGATTTTTCAGGCGCTCATCGTCCATCACAAAACCTTTGATCAGGTATTTCTGGAGCGTCTGGGTTGCCCACTGGCGGAACTGTGTGCCGCGCGGGGAACGAACGCGGTAGCCGACAGCAAGGATGACAGGCAGGCTGTAGTGAAGCCTGTTGCGGCTTACCTGACGGCTACCTTCCTGTTGAACTTGTAAGTAAGACTTACAGGTTGCGTTTTGCTCAAGTTCGCCTTCTTCATAGATCGCTTTAATGTGCTGTGTAACTGCCTGGGGAGTGATCTGATAAAGGTTGGCGATGGTTGCCTGAGGGAGCCATAGCGTCTCTTGCTCAAAGCGGCACTCCACACGAACTTCACCGTCATCGCTGGCAAACATAACAAATTCGCCTGCCGGGGATTGGGTTAAGTATTTGTCTGCCATGCCGCCTCCGCTTATTATCTGACTCGCAATGCCGTAATCTGCCTAGTATGCCAGAAATTCCTGGTGAAGCTTATTACGCAGATAGCGTTTATTTTGCGGGCAGCGCCCCCGGATAATGCTTCGCCACGATATCATTCATATTCTCCACCAGATCCAGACGCTTAAATGTGATATGTCCGCTGCCCTTCTAAAAGTAGCGGATGGTGAACATATCGTCTTCAAAGACCTGCTCACGCGGATTATCGCGCACGAAGTCCATAAACCGGATAGAGACATCATGCCGGTTGTCAGGAATGGTTTTACTATCCAGCAGGTAGAGCATTCGTTCCAGATCGGCGAGCTGGTCGCGTCGCCAGCCCCAGTTCAGGCTGTAGCCCCATCGGTCATGCTTCACCAGATTGTTGACGATAATCTTCTTGCCGAAATAACAAGGATTATTGGTTTTGTACTCCTGGCTTAACCCCTTAAATACATTGATAATCCCACGTTCGAAAACATCCTGTTCCTTAACCGGAGGTTGGGGATCGACGCCCATCACGCTGTGCAGTACATCATTACTTGGCTCGCCGTAGGTCGCCCCGGTGGTATTGACGCCAGACCATTACCTTTCTCGTCCTGTTCAAGTAGGCGAACAGACTCACGTTTTACCGTGCTGATAACCTGCGGGCTATGGGTAGTGACAATAAACTGGATTAGTGGAAATGCGCTGCGCAAAGACTGGATAATTTGCTGCTGCCAGGCTGGGTGCAGGAACATATCGACTTCATCGATCAGCACAATCCCCTGTGTTTTTAAGGCGGCTTCATCGCGTAAATGGGGGTTGAGTTTGACACAGCGAAACGCGATATCCGCTACCATCGCAACCGCATTACGCAGGCCGTCGCTGAGCTGGGCTAAGGGGATCTTGCCGTGCTGCGGATGATTCATTACCAGTTGCTGGTTATGGCTGGAGCTGTATTCCAGATCGCGCCAGCCAGTTACGTCTTTTGTCAGACAGTTAATGGCTTGCTGGATAGCCTGAATAGCTTCTTTCATCCGCGAATACGAACATCTTCTTTTAACTTTGTTGAAGGTGATTCAAGTTGTGTGATTTGATGTTCACGGTAGCTATGCCATAGCCAGCTATACCACTGCTCAAACTGTTTATAGTTTGATGTGGCCGAGAGGCAATCGTCATAACCAGACAAACGTGAAAAGGCGCTGTTATCCAGACGCTGTTCAGTAGGCTGTGCCTCATAACGTTCCTGATACCACAAGCGAGCAGTCCCCAGATAAAGCATTAGGAGAAGTTCAACCTGCAGCAAATTATGCTCTTCACGCACCAGCGTCTGAAGTTGTTCACCCCAACGGGTAAGCTGCGCCGCCGTCTTATCTTCATGCGGCGGCTGTTCTCCTCGCTTGTCGAGCATCCAGGTTGCCGTCTTTCCGCTTTCCCATTCTCCGGTAGCTGTAATCATGACCGGAGATGACATTTCCATGTTCAGCGCTTCAGGGCGGAAAACCAGACGTACATCTTCTGTACGGATCACCAGCGATTTATCTTTTACATAGAGGCCGGCAAGCCACGAATAAAGGGGAACAGCGCCAGGCGTACCGCATCCAGTACTGTCGTCTTGCCCGCGCCGTTTGGTGCAACCAGAATCGTAATGTGTTCATCAAAAGTAATATCGAGCTGCCTGAAACAACGAAAGTGAAGCAGTGAAAGTTTGTCGATTCTCATTACACTAGCCTCACCTGTTTTTATGTTTTAGTATAATAACATCTCTTGCCTGCAATCTTGCCCGCTTTAAGCGGGTAAAGGTTACGCCTTTTATCACGTTTTAACTATTTATCCTGTTGATTAACATGGTTTTTATAAGAAATTAATAAAATCCTTTCCTGTCGTGTCCGTAGAATATCGACAGCCTGGAGACAAGGTGACTGTTGCTGGTAACCATATTCTTTGCGATCGATACCAACTCGTTCATGTTTTTTCTTCAGAAAGTTACGGCATCGACAAACGTAGCGCCTGCGTTGATAAACGTAAGGCTATAGTGCCTTCAAGTAGATGAGTAAGCTGCGACGTTACTGCTCGTATGAACACCATCCACCCTTATGATGTGAGCCTGTATCCCCATGTGGATGTTGACCCTTTGGGCAGGCAAGCGCACTGGATGATGCCGTGACGGTAATAAAAGCGATAATCATCGCTGTAAATAATCTCTTCATATATAACTCACATTAATAAATTAGAACATATTACTAACTACTACAGAATACGCATACTTGATACGGACTTAGGGGATAATATAACGCGTACTTTAGTTTAAATTCTATCCTTCATGTGGCATAGGTTATCAGGATAGGTTTTCGTTATGAATTTTATCCGGGATATTGAAGCAACATATTGGGGGGGATATGAGTTATAAATATGTTGGTAAGCATGGCTGTGATGTTGCATTGCGGATGGGCTATAAAGAATGCCCCGATGAAAATGCTTATGGTGATGCCTATTATATTAAAGATGGGTTAAAATGGATATTTAATATAACAGGCTTAAAAAAACGGCTTGGCGTATACAGCGACGACGATCTCCGTAAACAGAACTATGATGTAGATACCTATTATCGAGTTGAAAACCAACCGGAAGAAAGTGCAGATGATGAAATGCAATCGCTGTATCATAATTTAGCGGTAGAAGAAGGAGAACCCGTGTATCTGGAGGGAGGCATGTATCTTTATCCGGATGGCTCTATACGTTGATCTCATAATTTTGGCCTGGTAAGCGTATCTCTTTTGAGAAAGGATGAGCCTGTAAGTATAACCCACAAATTCGTTTGGTGATTAGTTAAGTCCCGCCCGCGTTAGTCCTGGCGTACTTTTATCCCTTCTTTGCAGACGATATCCCACAATAAATGGACGTTCGGTTTTAGAAATCGGTAAATGGTGATTAATAAAATAATATTCCACTTTCTCTCTCCACCTTTCCTTTCGTATTATATGCAAGAACTGGTCTTAATAATAAGCAAATACTTTGTCCCGAAATAGAGGACGAATGGTGGGCATGAGAGAAGGATGTTGGCGGAAGATCACAGGAGTCGAACCTGCCCGGGACCGCTGGCGGCCCCAACTGGATTTGAAGTCCAGCCGCCTCACCGGAGACGACGATCTTCCGCGCCTCGATTGCTACATGGAGGCGCGCGCATTATAGCTACTTCCTGGCGTTTCCACATCCCCTCCCGTGCTTTTTTAACTTCCCTTTCCTTCTGCCATGACCGGTTTCATATAAACCCCCATAAAATCCATTAGTTACATTTCATCACACTTTTTGACGCTACCCTGATCACAGAAAACAAGAATCGTAATTTGATAACTAAATAACGGAATATTCACGCTCGCAGGGAAGGTTTACAAAAACTGTAACCGGTATCAGTGAGCGTTGTGAGCGTTAAGGATGCGTAATGAAAAGTGAGATTCTCTCCGTTAAGGAGAAGGTTGGCTATGGTATGGGCGATGCCGCGAGCCACATCATCTTTGATAACGTCATGTTATATATGATGTTCTTCTATACCGATATTTTCGGTATTCCCGCTGGTTTTGTCGGCACCATGTTTTTACTGGCGCGTGCGCTTGATGCCATCTCCGACCCTTGCATGGGCCTGCTGGCCGACCGCACCCGCTCTCGCTGGGGCAAATTCCGACCCTGGGTGCTGTTTGGCGCGTTGCCGTTTGGTATCGTTTGTGTGCTGGCTTATAGCACGCCGGATCTCAGTCTGAACGGCAAAATGATTTATGCCGCCATCACCTACACGTTGCTCACCCTTCTGTACACTGTGGTCAACATCCCTTACTGCGCGTTGGGGGTGTAATAACCAATGACCCAACGCAGCGTATCTCCCTGCAATCCTGGCGCTTTGTGCTGGCAACGGCGGGCGGAATGCTCTCTACCGTACTGATGATGCCTCTGGTGAAACTGATTGGCGGCGAGAATAAGGCGCTGGGCTTCCAGGGGGGTATCGCGGCGCTCTCGGTGGTGGCGTTCCTGATGCTGGCGTTCTGTTTCTTTACCACCAAAGAGCGCGTTGAAGCGCCTGCCACCCATACCTCCATGCGTGAAGACCTGCGTGATATCTGGCACAACGACCAGTGGCGCATAGTCGGCCTGCTCACCATCCTGAATATTCTGGCGGTATGCGTGCGCGGCGGGGCGATGATGTATTACGTCACCTGGATATTGGGCAAACCGGGCGTGTTTGTCGCCTTCCTCACCACCTATTGCGTCGGCAACCTGATTGGCTCGGCGCTGGCAAAACCGTTGACCGACTGGAAATGCAAAGTGAGCGTTTTCTGGTGGACCAACGCTTTACTCGCAGTAATCAGCGTGGCGATGTTCTTCGTACCGATGCACGCCACGATCGCTATGTTCGTCTTTATCTTCGTGATTGGCGTATTGCACCAGTTAGTCACGCCTATCCAGTGGGTGATGATGTCTGACACCGTCGACTACGGCGAATGGTGTAACAGCAAACGCCTGACGGGGATCAGTTTTGCCGGCACGTTGTTCGTGCTGAAACTGGGTCTTGCCCTCGGCGGGGCGCTGATTGGCTGGATGCTGGCAGGCGGCGGTTACGACGCGGCGGCGAAAACGCAAAACAGCGCCACGATCAGCATCATCATCGCTCTGTTCACTATCGTTCCGGCCATCTGTTATCTGCTGAGCGCCGCGATCGCTAAACGCTATTACACCCTGAAAAGCCCGTTCCTGAAAACCATTCTGGAACAACTGGCGCAGGGCGCACACCGCAACGAACAAGAATTTACCCATAAAGAATTGCAAAACTAAAGGAACAGACTATGAAAATTAGCGACGGAAACTGGCTGATCCAGCCTGGCCTTAATTTGATTCACCCGGTTCAGGTGTTCGACGTTGAACAGCACGGGAATGAGATGGTGATCTATGCCGCGCCGCGTGATGTCCGCGAACGAACCTGGCAACTGGATACCCCGTTGTTTACCCTGCGCTTTTTCTCGCCGCAGGAAGGAGTGATAGGTGTACGGATGGAACACTTCCAGGGCGCTTTGGATAACGGCCCACATTATCCGCTCAATGTCTTGCAAGATATCAACGTGGAGATGCAGAACAACGCCGAATTTGCCGAACTCAAGAGCGGCAGCCTGAGCGTGCGCGTCACCAAAGGCGAGATCTGGTCTCTGGATTTTCTGCGCAACGGTGTACGTATCACCGGTAGCCAGTTGAAGAATAACGGCTATGTGCAGGATACCAACAGCGGGCGCAACTACATGTTCGAGCGTCTGGATCTCGGCGTGGGCGAAACCGTCTACGGGCTGGGCGAGCGCTTTACCGCGCTGGTGCGTAACGGTCAGACGGTGGAGACCTGGAACCGCGACGGCGGCACCAGCACCGAGCAATCGTACAAGAATATCCCGTTCTATATCACCAACCGTGGCTACGGTGTGCTGGTGAATCATCCGCAGTGCGTGTCGTTTGAAATTGGCTCCGAGAAAGTCTCCAAAGTTCAGTTCAGCGTCGAGAGCGAGTATCTGGAATACTTCGTCATCGACGGCCCGACCCCGAAAGACGTGCTGAACCGCTATACCCAATTTACGGGTCGTCCGGCGCTGCCGCCCGCCTGGTCGTTTGGCCTGTGGCTGACCACCTCATTCACCACCAACTACGACGAAGCGACCGTTAACAGTTTTATCGACGGTATGGCCGAGCGCAATCTGCCGCTGCACGTCTTCCACTTCGACTGTTTCTGGATGAAAGCTTTTCAGTGGTGCGATTTTGAATGGGACCCGGTGACTTTCCCCGATCCGAAAGGGATGATTCGCCGCCTGAAAGCGAAAGGGCTGAAAGTCTGCGTGTGGATTAACCCCTACATCGGCCAGAAATCCCCGGTCTTCCAGGAGTTGAAAGAGAAAGGATATTTGCTAAAACGCCCGGACGGCTCCTTGTGGCAGTGGGATAAATGGCAGCCGGGACTGGCGATTTACGACTTCACCAACCCGCAAGCCTGCGAATGGTATGCCGACAAGCTGAAGGGCCTGGTGGAGATGGGAGTGGACTGCTTCAAAACTGACTTCGGCGAACGCATTCCAACGGATGTGCAGTGGTTTGATGGTTCAGATCCACAGAAAATGCACAACCATTATGCCTACATCTACAACGAATTGGTGTGGAACGTGCTGAAAGAGACCGTCGGCGTTGAAGAGGCGGTGCTGTTCGCCCGTTCCGCCTCGGTGGGCGCGCAACAGTTCCCGGTGCACTGGGGCGGCGACTGCTACGCCAACTACGAATCGATGGCGGAAAGCCTGCGCGGCGGGCTGTCCATCGGCCTGTCAGGGTTTGGCTTCTGGAGTCATGATATTGGCGGATTCGAGAATACCGCGCCGGCGCATGTCTACAAGCGGTGGTGCGCATTCGGCTTGCTCTCCAGCCACAGCCGCCTGCACGGTAGCAAATCCTACCGGGTTCCGTGGGCCTATGACGACGAGTCCTGTGACGTGGTGCGCTTCTTCACTGAACAGAAGTGCCGGATGATGCCGTATCTGTATCGGGAAGCGGCGCGTGCCAACGAAGCCGGTACGCCAATGATGCGGGCGATGATGCTGGAGTTCCCGGACGATCCGGCGTGTGATTATCTTGATCGCCAGTACATGCTGGGAGATGCGGTCATGGTAGCGCCGGTATTTAGTGAAGCGGGCGACGTGGAGTTCTACCTGCCAGAAGGCCGCTGGACGCACCTGTGGCGCAACGATGAAGTGCAGGGCAGTCGCTGGCATAAACAGCAGCATGACTTCCTGAGCCTGCCAGTGTATGTGCGTGACAATACACTACTGGCGCTGGGCAACAATAGCCAGAAGCCCGATTACGCCTGGCATGAGGGTACGGCCTTCCAGTTATTCCATCTGGATGACGGCTGCGAAGCGGTCTGCGAAGTCCCTGCTACGGATGGTTCGACAATCTTTACGCTGCAGGCGAAACGCACAGGCAATACCATTACGGTGAGCGGCGAAGGCGAGGCGCGCAACTGGACGCTGTGTCTGCGTAATATTACGCAGATTAGCGGTACCAAATGCGGCTCATATGCGGGAAGTGAACTGGGCGTAGTGGTTACCCCGCTGGGAAATGAAGTGGTGATTACGCTTTAAATCTGAATCGCCGGATGGCGCCGTGAGCTGCGCTTATCCGGCCTACAAATGAGCAAGAACCGTAAGCCCGGTAAGCGCCATCGCCACCGGGCAAGCCCTCAATTACAGCGCTGGCTCCGTTGACGTAACTTCACCGCCGGACACCACGCCCGCTTGCATCGTCTGTGTTATCTGCTGCTTTTGTGCGTTGACCGCGTGTAATTGCCCGTTTACCGTCGGTTTCAACGGCGCATCGGCCTGAATATTGCCGCTGGCCGTGAGCTGAATATTGCCATCGCCAGCAATCGGTAATGCCGGCCAGCCCCACTGCTGTAGCACATCCATTGGTACGCCGCGTCCGTTCAGGCTGATTTGCGTCTGACGCTGCGGCAGTTGCGATACGCTGGCAGTGGCTTCCAGCATCCCTTTTCCAGTAAACGCGCTCAGATCGCTGATGTTGACCGTGCTGGCATTAGCCGTCAACGACAGCGACGGGCGGCGCACGTCCACACGGTTAAAGGTTGCCGCTGCGGCGTTGAGAGTCGCATTGCCGCTCCAGACGCCCCATTGATGATGTTGTACCAGCTCCAGGTTTGCGCCGTAGCCGTCTAGGGCGGTGATTTGCCACGGGAAGGCCGGGTCGATATCGATCACCAGATTGCGGCTGGCGCTGAATTTTTTCAGCGTCAGGCTGTTCAACCAGTCGGGCAGCGGCTTCATCCATAACTGCTTCCAGTTTTCCGGCAGCGTATACTCCAGCCCGGCGATAGCGGTATCGTCCAGAATAAGCGCTTTGCCTTCGCGTAACCAGGCGCCGGAGGTTCTGACCATACCGCCTTCCCAGCGGGTGGTGAACTGGCGTAGCGCAACGCCCTGTGGTGAAAATTCGGCGTTCAGGATTGGATCGAGCAAGTGCAGCGAGCCGTAAATAAACTCGCTGGCGTTCATCGATAATTTACCTTCCTGACTTTGCCAGTCTTCTTTGCGCAGAGTCAGATTGCGCAAACTCAGGTCAAGATCGGTGACAGCCCAGTCTGGTCCTTGCAGGCTGGAGTCCGTCACTTCAAGACGACCAATCTGCAAAGATGGAACCGTAGTAAGCGGCGCGAAAAACTCGCTCAGGGATTTATCGCTTTGTAACCGAATATCATTCAGCCGCAGATTTTCAACGACCCAACTACCGTCAGCGTTACGCCGGGCGACGCCGGTTAACGCTCCGCGCGCCATATCGGCGCCGACGGTGTTTAACATCACCTGATCATGGTCGATACTGCCTTCAATAAGCACATTAGTGGCGGGAACGTCGTTTAACGTCAGCGAACCGGCGCTCAGTTGGATCTGGGCTTTATTGCCCAATACCCGACCGGCTTCGGGGTGCCATGGCATAACGCCGCCGTTAACGCGCTGGGCGCTCAACCGCCATTCGCTACCGGGACTATTGAGCGCCATATTGCGAAGTTGCAGGCGGTCGGCCTCAAACGGGAAAGGGGCAGTTTGCACTGAAATATTCAGCGTGCCGTCCTGTAACAGAATCGTGTCGACATGCAGCGGCGCGGTTAACTGGCGAATGCTCAGACCGATATCTACGGTTTTCGCGACCAGGGTAGCAGGCTGACCATCACGACCAAAGGTCACATTCTCCAGTAAAAGATGGGATGGGGCGGAAAAACGATGATCCATCACGTCGAATGTGAGGTGATAACCGCTGTTCTCTGATACCCAGTTGCTGACATGATCTGCGCCCCAGCGCGTTTGCAGCAGAAAATAAAAGCCGAAAATCACCACTAAACAGGCGATCAGCACGTAGAGAAGCAACCTCCCAATCAATTTCATGGTCTTCCATCCCGTGAAATGCACATAGGGGATTTATGCACGATTTGCGTGCAATCCTCAAGACAGGAATGGTGAAAGAGCGTTACAGCAGCGGCGAATCGTGTCGCCGCCGCAGGGTTTTTACGGTTTTTCCGGCGGGAGAATCAGGTTCAGCACGATAGCCGTGATGCCGCCAGCGGCAATTCCGGATGAGAGCAGATTTTTCACCCATTCCGGCGCGAACTGCAGGATCTGCGGCTGTTGCGAGACGCCAAGACCCACGGCCAGCGACAGGGCGATAATCAGAATCGCGCGGCGGTTCAGCGGCTCACGCGAGACAATACGCACCCCGGAGGCGGCAATGGTGCCGAACATCACCAACGTGGCGCCGCCGAGCACCGGTTCCGGGATATGCTGCACAAAACCGCTTACCGCCGGGAACAGGCCGAGTACAATCAGCATCAGCGCGACAACAAATCCCACATAGCGACTGGCGACGCCAGTCAACTGAATTACGCCGTTGTTCTGACCGAAACAGGAATTCGGGAACGTATTAAATACCGCTGAAACAAATGAGTTCAGGCCGTTAGCCAGTACGCCGCCCTTTAGCCGTTTCATGTACAAGGGGCCGGATACCGGCTGCTCGGAGACATCAGAGGTGGCGGTGATGTCTCCGATGGTCTCCAGCGACGTAATCATAAAGACCAGCATCAACGGCAGTAACAGGTTCCAGTCAATGCCCAGACCATAATACAGCGGGGTCGGCACCATCAGGATGTCCTGCGAGACCGGCGCGTTATTCTCAGGCAACATGCCCATAAACCAGGCCAAAAGATAGCCTGCCGCCATGGCAATAACCAAAGAAGCCACGCGCAGGTAGGGATTACGTTGCCGATTCAGCAGGATGATAATGGCCAGGACGACGCCGGCCAGTAACAGGTTTTTCGGTGCGCCAAAGGTGTTGTCGCTCATGGCGGCATAGCCGCCGCCGATGGAAGTTAGCCCCACCTGAATCAGCGACAGGCCAATAATCATCACCACGACGCCGGAGACTAACGGCGTGATAATCCGGCGCGCCAGATGTAGAATGCGAGAAAGCACCATCTCGGTGCAGCTTGCCAGCATCAGCGTGCCGAACAGCGCCGCCATCATCGTCGGGACGTCCGCGCCGCCGGTTTTCAGCGCGGTACCGCCCATAATCAGCGGGGCGACAAAGTTAAAACTGGTTCCCTGGATGGATAACAGCCCCGATCCTACCGGCCCCCACGCTTTGATTTGAATAATAGAGGCTACGCCGGAGGCGAACAGCGACATGCTGATAATGTGCTGCGTATCCTGCGCCGGTAAACCCAACGCCTGGCAGATTAACAGCGCTGGCGTGATTACCGCGACAAACATGGCCAGCAGATGCTGACAAGCGGCAAAAAGGGTTTGAGGGAGCGGCGGGCGATCTTCAAGACGGTAAATTAATTCGCTGTTTTGCGTCTGCGCAACCGGTTGCGCATCTGCCGGCTCGATGGCGTTAACGGACATCAGGGACATTCTCGTGGTGGAAAAGCGGTGATTTTATCTGACCAGGTGGTAAAAGCAAACGATTGCGAGCGAATATTCTTAATATTTAAAAAAGATAAATGCACCTTTTTATATAACTTTTTGCCTTTTTCTGCTTAAAATCCATGCCGAAGACTCGCAAAGAGCTAAAAAACTGACTCAGGAAATGATTTGTGCGCACATGTCACAGCGCACTACAGGAGCTTTAAATGTTTGAACTCGATACCTTATCGACCCTTGTCGCCGCCACGCTGGTGCTGCTACTGGGTCGCAAGCTGGTCCAGTCTGTCTCCTTACTGAAGAAATATACGATTCCGGAACCGGTGGCGGGGGGGGTTACTGGTCGCGGTTGCTCTGCTTGTGCTGAAAAAAAGCGTCGGTTGGGAGGTCAACTTTGATATGACCCTGCGCGATCCGTTGATGCTGGCGTTTTTCGCGACGATCGGCCTTAACGCTAACCTTGCCAGCCTGCGCAAGGGGGGACGCGTTGTTGGCGTCTTCCTGGTCGTCGTGGTCGGATTACTGCTGATGCAGAATGCCATCGGTATCGGCATGGCTAGTTTGCTGGGGCTGGACCCGTTAATGGGGCTGATTGCCGGGTCAATTACGCTGTCCGGCGGACACGGTACCGGCGCGGCGTGGAGTAAACTGTTTGTCGAACGTTATGGTTTTGCCAATGCCACCGAAGTTGCGATGGCATGTGCAACCTTTGGCCTTGTGCTGGGCGGGTTGATTGGCGGCCCGGTAGCGCGTTATCTGGTGAAACACTCCACCACGCCGGATGGAATGCCTGACGATCAGGCCGTGCCGACAGCCTTTGAAAAGCCGGATGTGGGCCGTATGATCACCTCTCTGGTGCTAATCGAAACCATCGCCCTGATTGCTATCTGTTTGACCGTGGGCAAAATCGTAGCGCAGCTACTGGCGGGAACGGTGCTTGAACTGCCGGTCTTCGTTTGTGTGCTATTTGTTGGGGTGATCCTCAGCAATGGCCTGGCGCTGGTGGGTTTTTATCGCGTATTTGAGCGTGCTGTTTCGGTACTGGGGAACGTGAGTTTGTCACTGTTCCTGGCAATGGCGCTGATGAGCCTGAAGCTGTGGGAACTGGCGTCACTGGCGCTGCCGATGCTGGCGATTCTGGTGGTACAGACCATCTTCATGGCGCTGTACGCGATCTTCGTCACCTGGCGCATGATGGGGAAAAACTACGATGCGGCGGTGCTGGCGGCGGGTCACTGCGGTTTTGGCCTTGGCGCAACGCCGACCGCCATTGCTAATATGCAGGCGATTACCGACCGTTTTGGCCCCTCGCATATGGCGTTCCTGGTGGTGCCGATGGTCGGCGCGTTCTTTATCGATATCGTCAATGCGCTGGTGATTAAGCTGTACCTGATGTTACCGATTTTCGCGCAATAAGGGTTTGTACGGCGGCATTAAAGCCGCCGTGCTCACTAGGCGTTGGAATAACGTTCGGTTTCCGGCATCCAGCGCTCAATCAGCGCTTGTGCCTGCTGCGGATAACGTTCGTGAATATGACGGGCAATACGCTGAACTTCGGGAATCATGGCTTGATCACGCAGCAAATCAGCTACTTTAAATTCGGCGTTACCCGTCTGGCGCGTGCCCAGTAATTCCCCCGGGCCGCGAATCTCTAAATCTTTTTGTGCAATCACAAAGCCGTCGTTGCTGTCGCGCAATACCTGTAAACGCTTCTGCGCCGTTTTCGACAGCGGCGATTTATAGAGCAGCACGCAGTGCGATGCGACCGCGCCACGGCCAACGCGCCCTCTGAGCTGGTGTAACTGCGCCAGGCCCAGTCGCTCCGGGTTTTCAATAATCATCAGGCTGGCGTTAGGAACATCGACCCCCACCTCAATCACCGTAGTGGCGACCAGCAGATGCAGTTCGCCCTGCTTAAAGGCCTGCATCACCGCCTGTTTTTCGGCGGGCTTCATGCGGCCGTGTACCAGGCCGATATTCAACTCCGGTAACGCCAGCTTGAGCTCCTCCCAGGTGGCTTCCGCTGCCTGCGCTTCCAGCAGGTCTGACTCTTCAATCAGCGTACAGACCCAGTAGGCCTGACGGCCTTCGGTTGTGCAGGCGTTGCGCACACGATCAATGATTTCATGGCGACGGGTATCCGGAATCGCAACGGTAGTGACAGGGGTACGGCCCGGCGGTAGCTCGTCAATCACCGAGGTATCGAGATCGGCGTAGGCAGTCATCGCCAGGGTGCGCGGAATGGGCGTTGCGGTCATAATCAACTGATGCGGATGAAAGCCCTGCTGCTGGCCTTTTTCCCACAATGCCAGCCGCTGGTGGACGCCAAAGCGGTGCTGCTCATCGATAATAACCAGCGCCAGCCCGTTAAACTGCACCTGTTCCTGGAAGATAGCGTGGGTGCCGACAATCATCTGCACCTGACCGCTGGCAATAGCCTCTTGCTGCGCCTGACGCGCTTTACCTTTTTGCTTACCGGCCAGCCAACCCACTTCAACGCCCAACGGTTCGAACCAGTTGCGGAAATTATTTGCGTGCTGTTCAGCCAGCAGTTCGGTCGGCGCCATCAACGCCACCTGCTTACCGTGGGCAATAGCGCGCAAGGCGGCAAGCGCCGCAACCAGCGTTTTCCCTGAGCCGACGTCGCCCTGAACCAGACGCATCATCGGCACATCCAGCGCCATATCACGTTCGATCTCTGCTACCACCCGCGCCTGTGCGCTGGTGGGTTTAAACGGCAACGACGCCAGCAGCTTGTCTTTCAATATGTTGTTGGTACTTAGCGGCTGCGCGTGATAGCGCTGCGCGCCTGCGCGAAGTGCTAGCATACTGAGATTATGCGCCAGTAGCTCTTCAAGAATAAGCCGCCGCTGCGCCGGGTGTTTGCCGGTTTCTAAATCGGCGAGTTGGAGCGTCGGCGGCGGGCGATGCAAGGTACGTAGCGCCTCCGGCAGGCTCATCATACCCTGCGCCAGTTCCGGCGGCAGTAGTTCGGCAATGGCGCAGGTGTCGAGCAACTCCAGCGCCTGATCGGTAAGCTTGCGCAGTGTCGCTTGCTTCACGCCCTCGGTGGTCGGATAGACGGGGGTGAGCGTTTCCTGAAGTTCCGGCGTGCTGAGATCGCCCTGCAGGCGATATTCCGGATGGATCATCTCTGCGCCATACTTGCCGCGCTTCGCTTCCCCGTAGGCCAGCACACGTCGTCCCGTCGCCAGGCTGTTTTTCATCGCTGCGTTAAAATTGAAAAAGCGCATGGTAAGAATGCCGGAACCGTCGCTAATCTGGCAGGTCATCATCCGACGACCGCCGAAAGTGATATTGCAGTTCAGCACTTCGCCTTCAACGGTGGCGTAGATGCCAGGCAGCAGTTCGCCAATGGGGTAGAGATGGGTGCGGTCTTCGTAACGCAGAGGGAGGTGGAGCAGGAGGTCCTGCACGGTGTGCAGGCCAATTTTCGCCAGTTTACTGCTTTGCGCTGCGCCGACGCCTGTCAGGGAATTGAGCGGAACAGCGTCTAACAAGCGGCCTGACATGGTGATTACCCTGCCGCCTGCATCGTCGCCCACCAGTCAGCATCGGCGTCTATTTCGCCCTGCTGATTGACGCGAGGATAAGGCAGACCTTTACGTTTAGCGACTTTCGCCAGCACCGGATAACCACCCTCAAACAGCAGGCGCTGCTGTTCATCTTCCGGCAACATGCTATTTTCACGCAGATACATGCCCGCGTTCTGACGCTGGCGCTGGGCTTCATAAAGAATGAGCGCGGAGGCGACGGAAACGTTCAGCGACTGTACCATGCCGATCATCGGAATGATGATGTCCCGATCCGCCAGGGCTAATGCTTCCTGAGTAATACCGGTTTTCTCCTGACCCATCAGAATACAGGTCGGGCGCGTGTAATCAATCTCGCGAAAGTCTACGGCTTTATCAGAAAGATGGGTTGCCAGAATCTGCATTCCCCGTCCTTTCAAATGGGCTACCGCATCGCCAATGGTACGGTGAGTTTTCACCTGTACCCAACTGTTGCTGCCCGCCGCCGCGGAAGCCATGGTGCGCATCCGGCTACCTGGCCAGATAGCATGGACTTCATGGACGCCAACGGCATCTGCGGTACGAATGATTGCAGAAACGTTATGAGGTTTGTGGACTTGCTCCATGCAGACCGTGAGATCAGGCTGACGCCTGGCGAGCATTTCGCATATACGCGCATAACGTTTTGGATTCATAGCGCTAGTTTCGGTTACGGGTGACTTTAATAACGTCTGGCATCACGCGGATTTTGCGCATGATATTCGCCAGATGTACGCGATCGCGTGCGGTAAGGCGAATAAAGGTACTATAGACGCGACCATCTTTCTCTTCAGTATTCAGGCTTTGAATATTGGAGGTGGTGGTATTAATCGCCGCCGTCAGGTTAGCCAGCGCGCCCTGATGGTTAAACATTTCCACCTTGATTTCGGTAATGAATTCCTGCTCCGTCTCTTTGTCCCATTCGACCGCCATAAATTTCTCTGGCTCTTTCTGGTATCCACGGATATTACGGCAGGATTCGTGGTGGATCACCAGTCCTTTACCTGGGCTTACGTGAGCGATGATCGGGTCGCCTGGGATCGGACGACAACACTTCGCAAAGGTGATAAGCACGCCATCCGCGCCTTTAATCGGCAGGTGGCCGTGATTCGATTGCGCAACGGTCGGCACCACGGCTTCGCCTTGCTGCAGATTTTTCGCGACCACTACGCTCATCGCGTTGCCGAGACCGATTTCCGCCAGCAGATCGTCAAGCGTTGCCAGCTTCATACGATCCAATTCGCGCTGAATATTTTCCTGCGGAATTTCCGCCAGCTTACGACTGCCGCCTAAAGCATGGTTAAGCAGACGACGGCCCAGGCTTACGGAGTCATCACGTTTGAGGTTTTTCAGCAACTGACGAATTTTAGCGCGCGCTTTAGAGCTGACGACAAAGTTCAGCCAGGCGGCGTTGGGACGCGCGCCCGGCGCGGTAATAATTTCGACGGTCTGACCGCTGCTAAGCGGCTGCGACAGCGGATAAGGCTGGCGGTCGACACGCGCGCCGACGCAGGCGTGGCCGATGTCGGTATGCACTGCATAGGCAAAATCCACCGGCGTAGCGCCAGCGGGCAGTTCGACAATGCGCCCTTCCGGGGTGAAAACGTAAATCTCATCCGGGAAGAGATCGGATTTTACGCTTTCGATAAATTCAAACGAACTACCGGCGCTCTGTTGTAGCTCCAGCAGGCTCTGCATCCAGCGCTGGGCGCGGATCTGCGCCGTGGTGCTGGTCTCACCGTGTTCTTTATACGCCCAGTGTGCCGCGACCCCCATTTCCGCCATCTGATCCATATCTTCGGTACGGATCTGGACTTCAACAGGAACGCCGTGCGGGCCGATCATCGAGGTGTGCAAAGACTGATAGCCGTTCGCTTTGGGAATGGCTATATAGTCTTTCACCCGTCCCGGACGCGGCTTATAGAGACTGTGCATCTGGCCGAGTACGCGATAGCAGGTATCGGAGTCATGAACGATCACGCGAAACGCGTAAATGTCCATGATCGAGTGAAAACGCTGCTCTTTGAGCACCATTTTACAGTAGATCGAGTAAAGATGTTTTTCGCGACCGCTAACGCGACACGGAATTCCCGCCTCTTGCAAGCGTCCTTCGATTTCAGAGAGGATTTTTTGGATCATCTCTTTACGGTTGCCGCGCGCCGCTTTTACCACTTCTTTAATGACGCGGTAACGATTGGGATACAGCGCTTCAAAACCCAGCTCTTCCAGCTCGGTTTTAATGTGATGAATACCTAAACGGTGCGCCAGAGGACTGTAGATTTCCAGCGTTTCACGGGCAATACGACGACGTTTATCCGGGCGTAACGAGCCCAGCGTGCGCATGTTATGGGTACGGTCAGCAAGCTTAATGAGAATGACGCGGATATCCTGCACCATCGCCATAATCATTTTGCGAAAGTTTTCGGCCTGCGCCTCTTTCTTATCGCGGAACTTGAGCTTATCAAGTTTCGACACCCCCTCTACCAGCTCGGCAACGCTTTTACCGAAAAGCTGTTCCATGTCCTGATAGGTGGCGGGGGTATCTTCAATCACGTCATGCAGCAGAGCGGCCATCAGCGTTTCGTAGTCGAGTTTCATCTCGGCCAGAATACAGGCCACCGCTACCGGGTGCGTGATATAGGGTTCACCGCTTGAACGTGTCTGGCCCTCGTGAGCGTCACGTGCAACGAGATACGCCTGCCGAAGACGCTTAATCTGGTCTTCCGGCAGGTAGGTTTGAATCAGTTGATTCAGGCTTTCAAACAGATACAAGGGCGACCCGCTTTGTGATTAACGACGACCTTCAGCAATAGCGGTAACGGCTTGTAATTCAGCGGCTTCCTGCTCTTGCTGTTCCTGGCGCTCGCGGACGTCGAGGATCTGGTTGTTAATCAGACCTTCTTCGATTTCGCGCAGCGCGATAACGGTAGTTTTATCGTTTTCTTCCGGTACCAGCGGATCCTTTCCGCCTACCTGCATCTGACGAGCGCGACGCGCGGCGACCAGTACCAGGTCAAAACGGTTACCAATTTTCTCTACAGCGTCCTGAACAGTTACGCGTGCCATACTTAAAATGCTCCACAGGTGAAGAAATGACTGGGCATGATACTGAAAGTGGGTTCAGTCTGCCAACAATTTGCTGATTAAAGCGTCATGACGCTGCTTTTGGCGGCTCATACGCAGACGTTCAGCGCGAATGATGGTTTTCAAGTCGCTTAACGCGGTATCAAAGTCGTCATTCACAATAAGATAATCATATTCGGCGTAATGGCTCATTTCTGCAACCGCTTGCGCCATTCGTTTGGCAATGACTTCTTCGCTATCTTGCCCGCGGCCGCGTAAACGGCGATCCAATTCGATCTTTGATGGCGGCAAAATAAAAATGCTGCGTGCTTGCGGCATCTTTTCGCGAATTTGCTGGGCGCCCTGCCAGTCGATATCCAGAAAAACATCAACGCCGGTTGCCAGCACTTGCTCAATGGTTTCGCGCGAAGTGCCGTAGTAATTGCCAAACACTTCCGCGTGCTCCAGAAACGCCTCCCTGCCAATCATGGTTTTAAACTCATCATGATTTACAAAGAAATAGTGCTCACCGTGCACTTCACCCGGACGCGGCGCGCGCGTGGTATGTGAAACGGAAACCTGAGTGTCATACAACGGTTGGGTTTTTAATAAAGCCTGAATCAGGCTGGATTTACCCGCGCCACTGGGGGCAGAAACAATATAAAGCGTACCTTGAGCCATGAGTATCTTACGTCTGTGATTATCGAAATAGAGCCTTGATACGGGCTTATTATACACATCGCCGTTATGCGACGTAGTCTTTGTCACACTTTTTGCGCCAGATTATTGCATTTTGCGTCCCTTTTTCCGCTTTTATCGCGTCGTTGCAGCAACCCACCAAAAAATCTGGAAAGCGGCTCGGATGATGCATTTTTACCTGTCGGTTTTTATTCACTAAAGCGCTATACCTGCCGGGCAATGTGCGCAGGAGGTCGTGATGAGATTATGGAAAAGTATGGCGTGGGGAATTTTATTGTGGCATTCGCAGAGTGGGGCGCTTTGCCCGGCCTGGCCGCCAGCAAGGGCCGCTGAAGAAATCACCCGTTTACAGCAACAGCTCGCTGACTGGAATGACATCTACTGGAAACAAGGTGTTAGCGCGGTTGACGATAGTGTGTACGACCAGCTCAGCGCAAGGCTGGTTCAGTGGCAACGCTGTGTTGGTCAGGATGTTTCATCTACTCCGGTTTCACCGCCGTTAAACGGTACAACAATGCACCCTGTTGCGCACACGGGCGTACGTAAACTCGCGGACCGACAGGCGGTAGAACAGTGGATGCGCGGGCGCAGCGAGCTTTGGGTACAGCCAAAAGTGGATGGCGTAGCGGTAACACTGGTTTATCAAAACGGTAAACTGACCAGGGCCATTAGCCGGGGTAACGGACTACAAGGCGAGGACTGGACGCCAAAAATTCGCCTGATCCCCTCTATACCGCAGACAACACAAGGCGCGCTAGCTAACGCGGTGTTGCAGGGCGAAATCTTTCTACAGCGCGAGGGGCATATCCAGCAACGGATGGGCGGGATGAATGCGCGCTCGAAAGCCGCAGGAATGTTAATGCGCCAGGATAACGCCTCCGCGCTAAATTCGTTGGGTATTTTTATTTGGGCGTGGCCGGACGGTCCGGCAAATATGCCCGAAAGATTAAGCCAACTTGCTAAGGCTGGATTCAGTCTGACGAAGAAATATTCTCTGGCGGTAAAAGATGCCAGCGAGGTCGAGCGGGCGCGCCAGTCATGGCTGACGTCAGCATTACCCTTTGTGACGGATGGCGTAGTGATACGCATGGCTAAAGAACCCGCGTCACAATACTGGCGACCCGGGCAGGGCGACTGGCTGGCAGCATGGAAATATCCGCCAGTAGCGCAGGTCGCGCAAGTGAGCGCTATTCAGTTCTCGGTGGGGAAAAGCGGCAAAATTACCGTAGTAGCGTCGCTTGTCCCCGTTATATTGGATGATAAGCGGGTTCAGCGGGTCAATATCGGTTCTGTGAAGCGTTGGGAAGCGTGGGATATCGCGCCGGGCGATCAGATCCTGGTGAGTCTGGCGGGGCAAGGCATTCCCCGGCTTGATGAGGTCGTCTGGCGGAGTCGTGAGCGGAGTAAGCCTGTACCGCCTGATAGCCATTTCAACTCGCTGACCTGCTTTTACGCGTCGGAAACGTGTCAGGAACAGTTTATCTCCAGGCTGGTATGGCTGGGGTCACGGTCGGCGTTGGGTCTGGACGGAATGGGCGAAGCCAGCTGGCGGGCCTTGCATCAGACGCATCGCTTTGAGCATATCTTCTCCTGGCTTGCCCTGACGTCAGCACAAATAGCCAACACGCCAGGCTTTGCTAAAGGAAAAAGCGAGCAGATATGGCGGCAATTTAACCTGGCGCGCCGGCAGCCGTTTACCCGCTGGATCATGGCGATGGATATCCCCTTAACGCAGGCCGCATTACAGGCCAGCGGCGATCGCTCATGGGAGCAGTTATTAATGCGAACAGAGCAACACTGGCGGCAGTTGCCAGCGACGGGCGAGCGCCGTGCCGGGAGAGTTATCGACTGGCGGGATAATCCGCAGATCAAAACGCTGAGCAGATGGCTGGCTGCTCAGCATATTCCCGGATTTGGGTCTTAGTGCCCTTCATGGCGGTAATAAAATACCGGCAGGCCAAGTTTAAGACGTAGCGCTAATAACCTTGCTGTAAAGCCAAACAGTAGCGTAGAGATAACGACGACATCCGGATTCATGACGTAATGTTGCAGCGCAATATAGAGCACCGCCGAGGCGAACGAAATGCCGGCATATAGCTCTTTTTGAAACACCAGTGGAATGCGTTTGCAGAACATATCGCGGAGCACGCCGCCAAAGACGCCGGTAGTGACGGCGGCTACCACGGCGATAATTGGCCCTTCGCCCATATCAAGGGCTATCTGAGCGCCAATAATAGAGAAAACCACCAACCCCAGCGCGTCAAGTACCAGGAAAAGCTTGCGTAAATAGGGCATGACGGGGGCAACAATGGTGGTCAATACAGCGGCAGTCGCCACAATAATGACATATTCGGGATGCTTCACCCAACCCAGCGGATAGTGACCGAGCAGAATGTCGCGAACCGAGCCTCCACCAATGGCGGTGGCGGTAGCAATAATAATTACGCCGAATGTATCCATGCGACGACGACCCGCAGCGAGTGCGCCCGTCATGGCCTCGGCAGTGATGCCAATTAAATAAAGAACGTGCAACAGCATGATTTCCCCCTAATTTACTGGGGGCGAAGATTAACGATTTGTGCGCTGTATCACGATTGAGATTTTCTAAGGCATTACACGATTAATAAATTTTAGTAATGATTTTAAATTTATAATTAATAATTATTTATTATAAATATCAATAAATTGAACATCATTTTTGTGGTTTATTGTATGCGAGATTTTTCTGTTTTAACTTAGATAATTTAAAAGAACGGCGCCCTGGACGCGCCGCCGGTGAGTTATTTCATTATGGCTGCTGTGCGGTAAGTTGTGTGATGAAGCGCTGGCGCGAGCGTTCCACATACTGTTGCAAGCCATTGGAATCAAAGAATGCCTGTGTATCGCCGTTGCGAAGTTGCTGTCGTTTCTCCAGTAGCCCGAAGCGGTCACCTTTGTTGGCAATAAAGATATCAACATGCTGGGCGGCCAGTGTCTTAAAGCTGCTCTGAATATCAGTAACCAGGTCAGGGTAATTTTTGTTGTTAATCAGCAGATAGTCGGGCGTGGCGAGACTATCTGCGTAAATTAGCGTCTTGCCGTTGCGGAGCGTTACGCGCCAGGAAGTTGAGCCGGGCAGATGTCCAGGCGTGAATAGTGCTGTCACGGTTATCCCTCCGAGGCTGATGCTTTCCTGGTTGTGGATAATTTTATCGGTGGTGACGGGCGGAGAGGGGAGCGCATCGCCAAGCGCAAAATCCTCTCGTCCACCCCTCGCCATCTGATCGGCGTTGGGTTGGCTGGCGACCAATTGTGCGCCGCTCCACGCTTTCAAACGTGCCATGCCCCCCGCTTGATCCAGCCGCGCATGGCTGTTCAACAGATAGCGCACGTCTGTGAGGCGGAATCCTGCCGCTTCAATATTCGCTTTAATTTGCGGTGCGCTTTCATCCAACCCCGCATCAATAAGAATATGCCCTGCCGGAGTGGTCAGCAGAATAGAAGAGAGATTTTTCGTGCCGACATACCACACGCCTTCTGTGATTTGAAACGGCTTTATAGGCTTAGCCCACGCTTTAAACAGTGATAACGGAGGCGCGGGTGATAACGGTTGTGAAGGATCTAATGCCGCCATGGCAGGAAGTGCTGATGTTGAAAATATACATACAAAGAATAATGCATAGCGATTCATAATGTTCTCCTGATTGAAGCGCCCGCAGTATACCTGGCAGTAATTTAGCCAGGTTCAATAAGAGAGACGTTTAATGAACTTGCTGCAAATGGATATGAACCTGTTAAAAGTACTGTATGTGCTGCTGGAGACGAGCTCTACGGGGAAAACGGCGCAAAAGCTGGCTTTGTCGCCTTCTGCGGTAAGTCATGCGTTAATGAGATTGCGCGATGCGCTAAACGACCCGTTGTTTCGACGGGAAGGGAACCGCCAGATTGCTACGCCTTATGCGCAGGCGCTGCGTGACAAATTGGCGCCTGTGTTTGTTTCGCTTAATGAGGAGCTGTTTGGCGATAAAGAGAACGGCTCCCGTTGTTTCCGGGTGGTACTTCCTCCCGCATTGAACGCGCTGCTTACGCCCGTTCTCGCAGAGAAAGGTCATCTTCATCAGGCGGTGATCGAGTGCCTTCCTTTTGCCCGCCGACCCTGGCGTGATGAACTGTTGGATAGCTCGGTTGATTTGGTGCTGGCAATTGGCGACCATCAAAAGCAGGTCAGCGCTCTGCATTACGAGCGGGTGGGGACGACGCGTTTGATCGCGGTTTATGGCGCGCCATTGCGTTCACGTCTGGAGAATGCCGCAGCGTTGAATTTTGTTGATCTGCAGCATTATCAACACATTTACTGTTTGCCGTGGACAAAAGAGAACAACGAACTGGACAGGCAGCAGGCTCGTGCCGGGTTTGAACGTCCGCTGGCGTTTGTTTGTCATGATTACAGTCAACTTGCGCCTGCTGTCCAGTCGGCGCCGCTAATGGCGATTGTACCGTGCCCCTGGTATGAAAATTTATCCGATAAGCGCGGTCTTTTTGTCCTGCCGCTTGCCGGGGAGCAGGCGGAAGGCGCTATTTTTATGCAGTATCGGGCTTCAACGGTAGAGTGGAAGCGGCGCCTTATCGACGCTATTCGCCGGAAATTAAAAACGTACTACCGATAAACGCGAGAGCCCGCATAAGGCGGGCTCTGTGACATATTGAGCGCCAGAATTATTCAATATTCTGGATTTGCTCGCGCATTTGCTCGATCAACACTTTTAATTCAATAGCGGAGTTAGTTACATCAGCGTTGATGGATTTGGAGGCCAGGGTGTTCGACTCACGGTTAAATTCTTGCATCATGAAGTCCAGACGGCGACCTACCGCCTCTTTTTTCTTCAGAATGTTGTAAGTCTCTTTGATGTGCGCTTCCAGACGATCCAGCTCTTCCGCCACATCAATGCGTTGCGCCATCATCACCAGCTCTTGCTCCAGACGGTTGTTTTCCAACTGAACCTGAGCATCTTCCAGCTTCGCGACCAGGCGCTCACGCTGCCATTGCAGGATTTCCGGCATATGCGCGCGGACTTTCGCTACTTCGGCGCTGACGCCTTCCAGCCGTTGTTCAATCAGCGCTTTCAGCGCCTGGCCTTCCGTTTCGCGCGCGACGATAAAGTCATCCAGCGTACCGTCCAGTGCGGCTAAAATTTCTGCGGCAATCGCGTCCAGATCCTGCTCTTGCGCCGCCATGACACCTGGCCAGCGCAAAATATCAACCGGATTGATTTCCCCTTCGTCGCTCTGCATTTTGACCCAGTTTGCGGCGCTAACTAATTGTTTCGCGAGCTTTTCATTCAGAATAAGCTCGCCTTGCGCGCTGGCATCGGGTTCAAAACGCAGCATACATTCGACTTTGCCGCGCGTCAGGCGTGTACGAATGCGTTCGCGCACGACGGGTTCAAGACTACGGAACTGTTCCGGCAGACGAAAGTAAGTTTCCAGATAACGCTGGTTTACCGAGCGCATTTCCCAGGTCGCGCTACCCCATTCACCCTTGATTTCACGCCGGGCGTAGGCGGTCATACTGCGGATCATAGATGTTCCCGTTTTTAAAGGAGAGATGAGGGGATTATAGCTATCCATGCCTTGTCAGGATAGGAATAACCATCGGAAGTCCGTATAATGCGCAGCCACATTCGTTTTAAGCCGGAGATCTCAATATGCGTCCAGCAGGCCGTAGCGCTAATCAGGTGCGTCCCGTAACCCTGACCCGTAACTATACAAAACACGCTGAAGGCTCGGTACTGGTCGAATTTGGAGATACCAAAGTGTTGTGCACCGCCTCCATTGAAGAAGGCGTCCCACGTTTTCTGAAAGGACAAGGCCAGGGGTGGATCACCGCAGAGTATGGCATGTTGCCTCGCGCTACCCATACCCGTAATGCGCGTGAAGCAGCAAAGGGTAAGCAGGGGGGCCGTACTATGGAAATTCAGCGTTTGATCGCGCGTGCGCTGCGTGCGGCGGTCGATCTGAAAACGCTCGGCGAATTTACCATTACGCTGGACTGCGATGTAATCCAGGCCGATGGCGGTACGCGTACAGCGTCTATTACCGGTGCCTGCGTGGCGTTGGCGGATGCGCTGAATAAATTGGTTGCCAACGGTAAGCTGAAAACCAATCCGATGAAAGGCATGGTGGCGGCGGTTTCCGTAGGCATCGTTAACGGCGAAGCGATCTGCGATCTGGAATATGTTGAAGATTCCGCCGCAGAAACCGACATGAACGTCGTGATGACTGAAGACGGCCGCATTATTGAAGTACAGGGTACCGCGGAAGGCGAGCCGTTCAGCCATGAAGAACTTCTCACTTTGTTGGCGCTGGCCCGAGGGGGAATTGAATCCATTGTGGCGACGCAGAAGGCGGCGTTAGAAAATTGATTTTAAGGCGACTGAAAAGTCGCCTTTTTTTTGTCCGTAAATTTCGTAAATGATGAAAGTAAGAAAAGGAGCGAATCCATGAAACCGTATCAGCGCCAGTTTATTGAGTTTGCGCTTAACAAGCAGGTACTAAAGTTTGGCGAGTTTACGCTGAAATCCGGGCGCAAAAGCCCCTATTTCTTCAACGCCGGGCTGTTTAATACCGGGCGCGACCTGGCGTTGTTAGGCCGTTTTTATGCCGAAGCGCTGGTGGATTCCGGTATTGAATTTGATCTGCTGTTTGGCCCCGCGTACAAAGGTATTCCGATCGCGACGACGACGGCGGTTGCGCTGGCGGAACATCACGATAAAGACCTGCCGTACTGCTTTAACCGCAAAGAGGCAAAAGATCATGGCGAAGGCGGGAGTCTGGTGGGCAGCGCGCTACAGGGCCGCGTGATGCTGGTGGATGACGTGATTACCGCAGGTACGGCGATTCGCGAGTCGATGGAGATTATTCAGGCGCACGGGGCTACGCTGGCTGGCGTACTGATTTCGCTGGATCGTCAGGAACGTGGCCGCGGCGAGATTTCCGCGATTCAGGAAGTGGAGCGCGACTATGGTTGTAAGGTTATCTCCATCATTACGCTGAAAGACCTGATTGCCTATCTGGAAGAAAAACCTGATATGGCTGAGCATCTGGCGGCTGTGCGAGCATACCGGGAAGAATTTGGCGTGTAAGCGAATTGCCCGGTGGCGCTTTACCGGGCTTATGTTTCTGTCGCCTGGATAAGGCGTGAGCCACTATCCAGTCAGCGTTACTGTAGCTGAGCGGCAATGAGCGGCCAGCGGGCGTCGAAATCGTCCGTTGGGCGGTATTTAAATTCGCTACGCACGAACCGTGAAAGCATACCTTCACAGAAGGCTAACAGCTGGCTTGCCAGCAGATTTTCATCCGTCGTGTAGCCTTCGCCTTCACGCATTCTTTTTTCTCGTAGCACCTGGCGGAGCTGCGCTTCGATGCGTTCAAAAAGCTGATTAATGCGCCCCTGCAGGCGATCCTGTTCAAACATCAGCGCGTGCCCGGTAAGAATGCGCGTCAGGCCAGGGTTGCGTTCGCCAAAACCCAGAATCAGCAACATAATCAGGCGCAAACGCGTGCTGGTGTTTTTTTCATCTTTTAAAATCAGATTGATACGGGTAATCAGACTATCTTCGATAAACTCAATCAGGCTATCGAACATGCGGGTCTTGCTGGGAAAATGGCGGTATAGCGCCGCTTCGGAAACGCCGACCGAGGCCGCCAGTTTTGCCGTCGTGATGCGTTGGCTTCCATCGCTGGATTCAAGCATCAGCGCCAGTGACTGAAGTATTTCTTCGCGACGATTCCTTTTCGCAGTTTGTTTTTCTGCCATGTTACAAAATACCCCTGAAAATAAGCACTTGCCAGGCGAGCACCCACGCTATAACCGCAAACTCAGCGCTTGCGGCAGTATTATGACGTTATGGGGATGCGTAAAATTTACTTACGGCCAGAATGACCGAAGCCGCCCTCGCCACGTTCGGTGGCGTCAAATGCTTCCACCAGATTAAATTCGGCCTGAACGACCGGAACAAACACCATTTGCGCGATACGTTCGCCCGGTTCAATGGTAAAACTGTCCTGACCACGGTTCCAGATCGAAACCATCAGTTGCCCCTGATAATCGGAATCAATCAGCCCGACCAGGTTGCCCAGCACGATACCATGTTTATGGCCCAGGCCCGAACGCGGCAACATGACTGCCGCCAGTGATGGATCGGCGATATGAATGGCCAGTCCGGTAGGTACCAACGTCGTTGCGCCAGGCGCCAGTTCTACGGCGTCGTCGAGACAGGCGCGCAGGTCAAGCCCGGCAGAACCAGAAGTAGCATAAGTCGGCAGCGGAAACTGCTGACCAACACGCGGGTCCAGAATCTTAACGTCGATTTTTTTCATCATAACGGGTCACGATCTCGTCGAGTAATAATTGGCCCAGGAGTTCTTTCCGCTCAAGCGGTAAGACTTTATCTCCATCCTGCCAGAAAAGGTGTAAAGCGTTTTTATCGCTATTAAATCCCTGATTTGAAAGAGAAACATCATTTGCACAAATCAGGTCAAGGTTCTTACGGATACGTTTTTGCCGGGCGTATTCTTCCACATTATTCGTTTCCGCGGCAAACCCAACAACGTAGGGGCGATTGTCACTGAGTGCGGCCACCCCGGCGACAATGTCCGGGTTTTTGACCATTTTTATTATTAATTCATCACTTTGCGCCGCCTGTTTTTTGATTTTTTCACTGGCAATAGTCTCTGCGCGATAGTCAGCCACGGCGGCGCAGCTAATGAAAATATGCTGCTGTTGAACGGCGGCCTGAACAGCGGCTTCCATGTCCAGCGCGGTTATGACATCAACCCGTTTTACAAAAGGCGGCGTCGGTAACGAAACGGGACCGGAGACCAGCGTGACATTTGCGCCGCGACGCGCGGCGGCCGCCGCAATAGCGAAGCCCATTTTACCGGAGCTGTGGTTGGAAATATAACGCACCGGGTCGAGCGGTTCGCGCGTCGGGCCTGCCGTAATCATGATATTAATATGTCGCAAATCGTTGACGGCAGCGATTTGCGCGGCGGCCTTATCAACGATAACTAATGGGTCCAGCATTCGGCCTGGGCCTACGTCGCCGCACGCCTGACTGCCGCTATCCGGCCCCCAAATGAACAGGCCGCGAGAGGCGAGCACCTCCAGATTATGTTGCGTGGCGGCAGCGCGGTACATCTGTTGGTTCATGGCCGGAAGCACGGCCACCGGGGCTGGCGTCGCCAGGCAGATGGTGGAGACTAAATCATTAGCCATACCCGATGCTACACGGGCGATCAGATCGGCGGTCGCGGGAGCAAGAATCACCAGGTCGGCCCATTTCCCCAACTCGATATGCCCCATCGCGGCTTCGGCGGCAGGGTCAAGCAGACTGTCGGATACGGGATAGCCCGACACTGCCTGTAAGCTCAGGGGGGTAATAAAGGCTTTTGCCGCCTCGGTCATTGCCACGCGCACGTCAGCGCCGCGCTCACGTAAACGGCGCACCAGCTCCGGCGTTTTATACGCAGCGATACCGCCGCTAACGCCGAGAACAATTTTTTTACCGGCCAGGCTCATCATGTCTTTCCTGTTGGGTGACTTTGAAAGGCGGCTATTTTATCACAATCTCTACGGCGTCGTGTCTTTGCCTGCGCTCCACTTTGCGAGGCGCTACGCAAGAGCAAAATCGGGGCGTCGATCTCTCCCAAAGGCTGTGCCACTATGCCGCTTCCTTAAAAAAGGAGGTGCGCGTATGGATACGTTGGACGAATTATTACCGCGTGAAAAAATGCTCAGATCCGGCATTGCTTCCCTCAGCGACGTGGAGCTGCTGGCGCTTTTTTTACGTACCGGCACGCCGGGAAAAGATGTTATGACGTTGGCAAAAGAGATATTGCAGCACTTTGGGTCGCTGTATGGCCTGCTGTCGGCGGACTTTGCGCAGTTTCGCGGCGTAAACGGCATCGGCCTGGCGAAATTCGCGCAGTTGAAAGGCATTGCTGAGCTGGCAAGGCGCTATTACAGCGTGCGCATGAATGAGGAAAGTGCGTTGCTGAGTCCGGAAATGACGCGGGAATTTCTGCAAAGCCAACTGACGGGCGAAGAGCGTGAGATCTTTCTGGTGATCTTCCTAGATGCCCAGCACCGGGTGCTTCAGCACAGCCGCCTGTTTTCCGGCACGCTTAACCACGTAGAGGTGCATCCGCGTGAGATTGTTCGGGAAGCGATTAAACTCAATGCTTCAGCGGTCATTCTGGCGCATAACCACCCTTCAGGCTGCGCAGAGCCAAGTAAAGCAGATAAACTTATCACTGAGCGCGTGATAAAGTGTTGCCAGTTTATGGATATCCGGGTGCTCGATCACCTGATAATTGGGCGCGGAGAGTACGTTTCTTTTGCCGAACGCGGCTGGATTTAAGATTCTTTGCGCGATCCATCGGGATCTTTGTCTGTTCGGGACTTGAGCATATCGCCGGGTCAGCGTATACTACGCCACCTTTGAGAATCTCGGGTTTGGCATTTGGGCCTGGCAATCGAGAGTTCAATAGAACTGCGCGATGACCAGGCTGTAAAGCCTGACGAGGCGCCGATACCCCATACGAAGCTCGAGCTAATTTGATTTTTGGAGAATAGACATGTCCCGAGTCTGCCAAGTTACTGGCAAGCGTCCGGTGACCGGTAACAACCGTTCCCACGCACTGAACGCGACTAAACGCCGTTTCCTGCCTAACCTGCACTCTCACCGTTTCTGGGTTGAGAGCGAGAAGCGTTTTGTCACCCTGCGTGTATCTGCTAAAGGTATGCGTATCATCGATAAAAAAGGCATCGAAACAGTTCTGTCTGAACTGCGTGCCCGTGGCGAAAAGTACTAAGTACTAAGAGGAAATAAATCATGGCTAAAGGTATTCGTGAGAAAATCAAGCTGGTTTCTTCTGCTGGTACTGGTCACTTCTATACCACTACGAAGAACAAACGTACTAAACCGGAAAAACTGGAACTGAAAAAATTCGATCCAGTTGTCCGTCAGCACGTGATCTACAAAGAAGCGAAAATCAAATAATTCTCGCTTTGATGTAACAAAAACCTCGCTTCGGCGGGGTTTTTTGTTTTCTGGCCGTCCCCATATTAATGAGACCTGCCACACAGCCGGAGACGTTATGCCTGAATTACCCGAAGTTGAAACCAGCCGCCGGGGTATTGAACCCCATTTAGTTGGCGCTACTATCCTGCACGCCCATATCCGTAACGGCCGTCTGCGCTGGCCGGTTTCAGACGAAATTTATCGTCTGAGCGATACACCCGTCCTTAGCGTTCAGCGTCGTGCTAAATATTTACTGCTGGAGCTGCCTGACGGCTGGATAATTATTCACCTGGGGATGTCGGGAAGCTTGCGGATATTGTCGGAAGCGCTGCCGGCGGAAAAGCACGACCATGTCGATTTGGTGATGAGCAACGGCAAAATTCTACGTTATACCGATCCTCGCCGCTTTGGCGCCTGGTTATGGACCAAAGAGCTGGAAGGGCATAACGTACTGGCGCATCTGGGACCGGAGCCGCTAAGCGATGAGTTTAATGGCGAATATTTGCAGCAGAAATGCGCGAAGAAGAAGACGGCGATTAAACCCTGGCTGATGGATAACAAGCTGGTGGTCGGCGTGGGGAATATCTACGCCAGCGAGTCGCTGTTTGCCGCTGGTATTCACCCTGACCGCCTGGCGTCGTCACTCTCGACAGAGGAGTGCGACCTGCTGGCACGGGTGATTAAAGCCGTTTTGCTGCGCTCTATTGAACAAGGCGGGACAACGCTGAAGGATTTTCTGCAAAGCGATGGGAAACCGGGCTATTTTGCGCAGGAGTTGCAGGTGTACGGGCGCAAAGGCGAGCCGTGTCGGGTATGCGGTACGCCGATAGTCGCAACGAAACACGCACAGCGTGCGACGTTCTATTGCCGTCACTGTCAGAAGTAAAACGCCAGGCCCGGCAGGGAAGGAAACTTATTTCAACTTATCCATTAGCGCCTGATGCACATTGTCCGGCAGAAAGTGGGTCACATCGCCCTGATGGCGCGCCACTTCTTTGACCAGCGACGATGAAATAAACGACCACTCTTTGGACGGCATCAGGAAAACGCTTTCCAGTTGCGGCATCAGATGGCGATTCATATGCGCCAACTGCATTTCATATTCAAAATCCGCCACCGCGCGCAGACCACGAATCAGGATATTCGCCTGTCTGTCGCGGGCGAAATTGGCCATCAGGTCGCTAAAGCCCACCACCTCTACGTTACCCAGGTGTGCGGTCGCTTTTTGCGCCAGCGCCACACGTTCGTCCAGGGTGAACATGGGTTTCTTGCCGGGGCTGGCGGCGATGGCCAGAATGACATGGTCGAACATCTGCGTTGCGCGCGTCACAATATCGAGATGACCGTTAGTAATCGGATCAAACGTACCTGGATAAATCGCCCGTTTTTGCATGACAGTCCTCAATGCGTTTTCGGTGGCAGATAAGGTTCCAGCAGTTGCAGCAGACGCTGGAGCGCGCCCTGATTTTGATACAGCACTTCAACTGCGTGACGTCCGTAGAAATTACGATAATCAGCGTCGGTCAGTAAAGAGGAAACTTCTTTTGCCAGCGTAGCCGCATCGGTAATCGTGATAAGTCCGCTCGCCTGATCCAGACGGGCGCAAATATCTTTAAAGTTAAAGGTATGCGGACCCATCAGTACCGGAATCGCATGAGCGGCGGCCTCCAGCGGGTTATGACCGCCGCGTTCAACCAGCGAACCACCAACAAAGGCGAGATCGGCAATGCCATAGAGCAACATTAATTCGCCCATGGTATCGCCTACCACGACCTGGGTGCTGGCGGACGGTACTTCGCCCGAAGAACGAGTGATGTAGCTTAACCCTGCCTGACGCACAAGATTGATAGCATCCGGGAAACGCTCCGGATGGCGGGGCACCAGAATCAGTAATAAATTCGGGAATTGATGTAATAACGCCTGGTGAGCGGCGATAACGATACTCTCTTCGCCATCGTGGGTGCTGGTGGCAATCCAGACCGGACGGTGCGGCGCCCACTGGCGGCGTAGCGTAACGGCTTTAGCCGCCAGCTGCGGCGTAACTGAAATATCAAATTTCAGACTGCCGGTGACCGTGACCTGATTGTTCTTCGCGCCCAATGCCACAAAGCGTTCGCCATCTTCTTCGTTTTGCGCGGCAATCAGGGTGATACGGCGCAAGAGCGTACGGACAAACTTGCCAAGCTTCGCATAACCCGCGGCGGAGCGGGCGGAAAGCCGCGCATTAGCGATAACCAGCGGAATATGACGTTTGTGCAGCGCAGCAATCAGATTTGGCCAGAGCTCAGTCTCCATGATCAATACCAGCTTAGGATCAATCTTATTGAGGAAACGATTGAGCGCATCGGGCAAATCATAAGGCAAGTAAACGTGCTGAACATCGTTGCCAAAGGCGGACTGGACGCGCTCCGAGCCGGTCGGCGTCATGGTCGTTACGGTAATAGGCAGATCGGGATAGCGATGACGTAGAGCGCGGACCAATGGGATGGCCGCCAGAGTTTCGCCCACCGAGACGGAATGCAGCATGATTCCGCCCGGTTTCAACGGACGGCGGTAGAATCCGTAGCGTTCACCCCAGCGTTTACGATAGGCCGGCGCTTTACGTCCACGCACCCAAAGCCGTATCCAGATCAGAGGCTGAATAAGGTAGAGAAGAGCGGTGTAAAGCAATTCGAGCATAGTAAATAGCTGACTTATGGATGTGCTGGGGATTCTATGTATTTAGCCTGGGCTTTACCATTACTTTTCCCATTTTTGCGCCAAATTGGCTCAGAAGCGAGGATTCCAGGCGCTGAACCCCATTATTTTTGCATTTTTACGCAATCCATTGAAATTTGCCGCCCTTGTCGCCCCAGACAATGGGAATGACCATTCACAAGAGAGGGATAAATTAATATCTCTTTGAATTTATGATTAAAAAAATGATTGTGTATAAAAATTATTCGTATCGGATTGCTGCGAAAGAAGTGTTACACTAGCGCATCTAAAATGAGTGCGGTATTAGCCATCGGGTTGCTGTGAAGCCTGGGGCGGTAGCGTGCTTTTTTCTGCTTATTTATCCGGACAATTTCAACCAAAGAGTCGCTTGTGGAAAAGCCATTTCGAAGAATTCTGATTATAAAAATGCGTTTTCATGGAGACATGTTACTTACCACCCCTGTCATCAGCACGCTGAAGCAGAATTATCCCGATGCAAAAATCGATGTGCTTCTTTACCAGAACACCATACCGATATTGTCGGAAAATCCGGAGATTAATGCACTCTACGGCATCAGTAACAAAGGCGCAGGAACAAAAGAGAAGATCAAAAACGCGCTATCGCTAATCAAAAAATTGCGTGCTAACTCGTATGATCTGGTCGTCAATCTCACCGATCAGTGGAGCGTGGCGCTTATTGTGCGTTTTTTAAACGCAAAAATAAAAATCTCGCAGGATTTCGGTAATCGTCAGTCTGCTTTATGGAAAAAGAGCTTTACGCATTTAGTACCTTATGCGGGAGAACATGCTGTTGAGCGCACATTATCCGCGCTAAAGCCGTTAGCGCTAAAACAGTATGTCACGGAAACCACCATGAGCTATCGCCCGGAACATTGGGAAAACATGCGACAACAGCTCAAACAACTTGGTGTGACCCGACAATATGTTGTTATTCAGCCTACGGCACGGCAGCTATTTAAGTGCTGGGATAATGATAAATTCTCGCAGGTTATTGATGCCGTGCAGCGCCGCGGTTATCAGGTTGTACTGACGTCAGGCCCGGCCGCAGACGAGATGGCCTGCGTGGATGCTATTGCACGCGGCTGTGAGACAAAACCGGTTACTGGTCTGGCGGGTAAAACTCGCTTTCCTGAATTGGGCGCATTGATTGACCATGCGGATCTCTTTATCGGCGTTGATTCGGCCCCCGGTCATATTGCCGCAGCAGTCAAAACGCCGGTCATTTGTCTTTTTGGCGCGACGGATCATGTATTCTGGCGTCCCTGGACCGACGACATCATTCAGTTTTGGGCAGGAAATTATCAGCCGATGCCTGAACGGCATGAGCTTGATCGTAATAAAAAATACCTTTCCGTGATTCCGGCTGAAGATGTTATCGCCGCGACGGAAAAAATGCTGCCGCATGAGGCACGCCCCATAGATTTGGACAGCCTGCTATGAGAGTTGCCTTTTGCTTATATAAATATTTTCCTTTTGGCGGTCTGCAGCGTGATTTTATGCGTATTGCTCAAACCGTGGCGGCGCGAGGTCATCAGGTTCGTGTTTATACTCAGTCATGGGAAGGGGAATGCCCGGATAACTTTGAATTAATCCGCGTGCCGGTTAAATCCCGGACGAACCACGGTCGTAACGCAGAATATTATGCCTGGGTGCAACACCATTTGCGCGACCACCCTGTCGATCGGGTGGTTGGATTCAATAAGATGCCGGGCCTTGATGTGTATTACGCCGCAGACGTGTGTTACGCCGAAAAAGTCGCACAGGAAAAAGGATTTTTCTATCGCCTGACATCACGCTATCGGCATTATGCTGCTTTTGAACGCGCCACGTTTGAACACGGCAAGCCGACGCAACTATTAATGCTGACGAATAAGCAGATTGCTGACTTCCAAAAACATTATCAGACTGAAGCGGAGCGTTTCCATATTCTTCCTCCGGGGATTTACCCGGACAGAAAATATAGCCAACAGATCCCAAACAGTCGTCAAATTTATCGTCAGAAAAATGGTATCTCAGAACAGCAAAAATTACTGTTGCAAGTAGGGTCTGACTTTACCCGTAAAGGTGTGGATCGCTCTATTGAAGCGCTGGCATCGCTACCCGAATCTTTACGGCAAAATACGGTGCTCTATGTTGTCGGGCAGGATAAGCCGAAGAAGTTTGCAGCACTGGCTGAAAGAAGCGGCGTCGGCACGAATGTGCATTTTTTCTCCGGACGTAATGATATCGCGGAGTTAATGGCGGCAGCCGACCTTTTACTGCATCCAGCCTATCAGGAAGCTGCTGGTATTGTTTTGCTGGAAGCCATTACTGCTGGTTTGCCGGTGCTGACAACCGCGGTGTGCGGTTATGCACATTATATTGTGGATGCAAACTGTGGCGAAGCGATGACTGAACCATTCCGCCAGGATGCGCTAAATGAGGTTTTACTCAAAGCGCTGACACAGCCTTCCTTACGCAACGCCTGGGCTGAAAATGCGCGGTATTATGCTGATACCCAGGATTTATACAGCTTACCGGAGAAGGCCGCGGATATTATTACAGGTGATTTAGATGGTTGAGCTGAAAGCGCCGTTAACCACACTATGGCGCGGTAAAGATGCTTTTGAGGAAGTAAAAACGTTACAGGGCGAAGTGTTCAGAGAGCTGGAGACGCGTCGAACATTGCGGTTTGAGCTGGACGGTAAAAGCTACTTCCTGAAGTGGCATAAAGGTACTTCGCTGAAAGAAATTGTGAAGAACCTGATTTCGTTACGTATGCCTGTTCTGGGCGCTGACAGAGAATGGCACGCCATTCATCGTCTACATGAGCTGGGCGTTGATACGATGCACGGCGTTGGTTTTGGTGAAAAAGGCGTAAACCCGCTAACCAGAACATCATTTATTATCACCGAAGATTTAACGCCTACCATTAGCCTTGAAGACTACTGCGCTGACTGGGCTGTTAATCCACCGGACGCGCAGGTGAAGTGGATGATCATTAAGCGTGTTGCGACTATGGTACGTAAAATGCACGCCGGGGGAATTAACCATCGCGACTGTTATATTTGCCACTTTCTTCTGCATTTACCTTTCACTGGTCGCGAAGAGGATTTAAAAATCTCCGTAATCGACCTGCATCGCGCGCAGATACGCCAGCGTGTTCCCCTTCGCTGGCGTGACAAAGATTTAATTGGGCTTTATTTTTCTTCAATGAATATTGGCCTGACTCAGCGAGATATATTCCGGTTTATGCGTGAGTATTTCTCTCTTCCCCTGCGAGAGATTTTGCAAAAAGAATCGGGGTTGATTCACCAGGCGGATGTTAAAGCCGCTCGAATTAAAGAAAGAACAATAAGAAAAAATCTGTAATTATAATAATTATGCACTCAGTGAGTAATTTATGAGTGAGACAAGGATAGACAGAATGTCTGACATTAAAAGTTATATTTCAAACCAAAAAAACATAATTCAACATGATGATTTTTTTGGAAGAGGACTGGACATTGCTCTTTGCTTTGATCATGGTTTTATAATGCCAACAGGTGTGGCAATATATTCCATTATCGAAAATAATAAAGATATTGAATACGCCTTAAAGCAAAAAAAGAGATGTCAGGTAAAAATTACTCCATAGGGTTATATTACTATTTTTGCTATTTAATATCTAAAGTCTTTAGATTAAGGTTTTAACTCTGGGGTATATATGAAAATAGCATTTATTGGCGAAGCGGTATCTGGTTTTGGAGGGATGGAAACCGTTATTAGCAACGTTATCCATACGTTTGAAAATAGCTCTCCGAAAATCAACTGTGAAATGTTTTTCTTTTGTCGTAATGACAAAATGGATAAAGCATGGCTAAAAGAGATTAAATATGCGCAATCATTCTCAAATATAAAATTAAGTTTTCTTCGTCGAGCTAAGCATGTTTATAATTTTAGTCAGTGGCTGAAAGAAACGTCACCGGATATTGTGATATGTATTGATATCATCTCATGTCTTTATGCCAATAAAGCACGAAAGAAAAGTGGTAAACAGTTTACTATTTTCTCGTGGCCGCATTTTTCGCTCGACCATAAAAAACATGCAGAATGTATAACGTACGCGGATTATCATCTGGCCATAAGTAGTGGTATTAAAGAACAGATGATGGCACGGGGTATCTCAGCGCAAAATATTAGCGTCGTTTATAATCCTGTCTCTATTAAAACAATCATTGTGCCGCCGCCTGAGCGCGATAAACCCGCTGTATTTCTCTATGTAGGGCGTCTTAAATTTGAAGGACAGAAAAGAGTTAAAGATTTATTTGATGGCTTAACTCGTACGACAGGGGAATGGCAGCTACATATTATTGGTGATGGCTCAGATTTTGAAAAGTGCCAGGCCTATAGTCGGGAGCTTGGTATTGAGCAGCGTGTGATCTGGTATGGTTGGCAAAGCGCGCCGTGGCAAGTCGTACAGCAAAAAATAAAAAATGTCACCGCGTTACTACTTACCTCTGCGTTTGAGGGATTTCCTATGACCCTGCTGGAAGCAATGTCATATGGAATTCCGTGTATTAGTTCTGATTGTATGTCTGGCCCGCGCGATATGATTAAACCCGGTTTGAATGGTGAGCTTTACACTCCGGGTGCTATAGATGATTTTGTAGGACACCTTAATCGCGTTATTTCTGGTGAAGTAAAATATCAGCATGATATTATTCCCGGCACGATTGAGAGATTTTACGATGTGCTATATTTTAAAAATTTTAATAATGCAATATTCTCGAAATTACAAAAGTGATCACTATGAGCAGAAAATATTTTGAAGAAGAAGTCATTCAACAGACTTTAGATTATAACTATGCACAACATAGTGATGCTGCTAAATTTAATATAGCTTATGGGATTGATAAAAACTTTCTTTTTGGCTGTGGTGTCTCTATTGCATCGGTTCTCCTCGCTAACCCAGAGAAGGCGTTAGCTTTCCATGTTTTTACCGATTTCTTTGGCTCTGAAGACCAGCAGCGATTTGAGGCATTAGCAAAACAGTACGCTACGCAGATTGTTGTTTACCTAATCGACTGTGAGCGCTTAAAATCGCTACCCAGTACCAAAAACTGGACCTATGCAACATACTTTAGATTCATTATCGCCGATTATTTTTCAGATAAAACAGATAGAGTACTTTATCTGGATGCAGATATTGCATGTAAGGGGAGTATTCAGGAACTTATTGATCTTAATTTTGCTGAAAATGAGATTGCGGCTGTCGTTGCTGAAGGCGAGTTGGAATGGTGGACTAAGCGCTCGGTTAGCCTGGCAACGCCTGGGCTGGTTTCTGGCTATTTTAATGCCGGTTTTATTTTAATTAACATACCTCTTTGGACCGCAGAAAATATCTCTAAGAAAGCGATTGAAATGCTAAAAGATCCAGAGGTAGTACAGCGCATAACGCACCTTGATCAGGATGTATTAAATATATTGTTAGTGAATAAAGCGCGTTTTGTTGATAAAAAGTTTAATACACAATTTAGTCTTAACTATGAATTAAAAGATTCAGTTATTAATCCAGTCGATGCTGAGACTGTATTTGTTCATTATATCGGACCAACGAAGCCCTGGCATAGTTGGGGGGCTTACCCTGTGTCACAATATTTTTTACAGGCTAAGAGCAACTCACCGTGGTCTCATTGTGCACTTTTAAATCCAGTCACTAGCCATCAGTTACGTTATGCGGCAAAGCATATGTTTAATCAGAAGCATTATACTTCGGGTATAAATTACTATATAGCCTACTTTAAACGTAAACTTCTTGAATAAAACCCATAGGTGATGTAATGGATTCATTTCCTGAGATAGAAATAGCTGAATATAAAGTTTTTGATGAAAGTAATAATAATAATGATGATAACGTATTAAACATTTCTTATGGTGTTGATGAAAACTATCTTGATGGTGTGGGGGTATCAATCGCTTCAGTTGTATTAAACAATAATATCCCGCTCGCTTTTCACATTATTTGTGATTCATACTCCCCGTGTTTTGTAAAATATATAGAGCGTTTAGCCGTACAGCATCACATAAAAATTTCTCTTTATCTTATTAAAGTAGAAAGCCTTGAGGTATTGCCTCAAACTAAAGTATGGTCGAGAGCAATGTATTTTCGTTTATTTGCTTTCGATTATCTCAGCAAGAAGGTAAATACCTTACTTTATTTGGATGCCGATGTTGTATGCAAAGGATCTTTGCAAGATCTTCTACGGCTTGATTTGACAGAGAAGATTGCTGCGGTCGTAAAAGATGTTGATTCCATCCAGAATAAGGTAAATGAGAGATTAAGCGCTTTTAATTTACAAGGTGGTTATTTTAACTCCGGCGTGGTTTTTGTTAACCTGAAATTATGGAAAGAGAATGCCTTAACCAAAAAGGCATTTTTACTTTTGGCAGGTAAAGAGGCTGACTCTTTTAAATATCCCGATCAGGATGTTTTGAATATTCTCCTACAGGATAAAGTCATTTTTCTACCGCGACCATATAATACCATTTATACTATCAAAAGTGAGTTGAAAGATAAGTCACATAAAAAATATAGCAATATAATTAATGATAATACTGTTTTAATTCATTATACGGGCGCTACAAAACCATGGCATGCCTGGGCAAATTATCCTTCAGTTATCTATTATAAAAATGCACGACTGAACTCGCCCTGGAAAGATTCTCCTGCAAAAGATGCGCGTACCATAGTCGAATTTAAGAAGCGATATAAACATCTTCTCGTGCAGGGTCATTATTTTAAAGGCCTTATGGCTGGAAGCGCATATCTTTATCGTAAACTTTTCCACAAATAATTCCCCTGCCTAAATCTCCATTATGATTATTGAAAAAAAGATTAAAAACTATACCGTCTTTGTCAAAAAAGACGGTGAAAAATACATTGAGATATTCAAAGATTTTCTATCTTATAATCATCAGGTTATTAAAGTCTTCCGTAATATAGAAGATACAAAAGTTGTATTGATTAATACAGACTACGGAAAATATATTCTCAAGGTATTTAGTCCAAAAGTAAAAAATACTGAACGATTTTTCAAATCGTTAGTAAAAGGAGATTACTACGAAAAGCTTTTTCATCAGACAGATCGTGTTCGGCGAGAAGGGTTTACGGCGCTTAATGATTTTTACCTGCTGGCGGAAATTAAAACATTACGCTATGTAAAAACATACGTGATGATAATTGAGTATATTGAAGGTATTGAACTTGTTGATATGCCAGAAATTTCTGACGAGGTGAGAGGGAAAATCAAACAGTCGATATATTCTCTGCATCAGCATGGTATGGTTTCGGGCGATCCCCATAAAGGTAACTTTATCCTGCAAGGCAATGAGATCAGAATTATCGATTTGTCCGGAAAAAGACCTTCCAGACAACGAAAAGCAAAGGATCGTATTGATTTAGAAAGACATTATGGTATCAAAAATAATGTGAGAGATATCGGATTTTACTTATTGATTTATAAGAAAAAACTTCGAAATTTCTTGCGTCGTATTAAGGGTAAGGAAAAGCGCTGATCAATGTAGCACGTTTGGTTTAATTTAAGGGACTGACTGACTTTTATTTGCTGCAGCGTTATGACATACTTGAGAGAATTTGAGATGTAATATTAGTTATTGAATATAACATTTATTTATAGGTTGCATGATAAAAATACGAGTTTTTTATGGGCAGCGTTAACTTCATAACTCACGCCGATGTTCTGCAACTTATTGCGAAAAGAACGGCTGAAGATTGTATTATTTTTCTTTCTGGTCCTACGTCCAGAAAGACGCCGCTGTCCTTGTTACGAATGAAAGATGTCATTGCAGTCAATGGTTCTGTTCAATATTTGCTAAACAATAACGTCAAGCCATTTTTGTACCTTCTGACGGATGTTCGCTTCCTCCATCGCCGGCGCGAAGATTTTTATAACTTTAGCCGTAACAGTCAGTTTACTATCGTCAATCTTGATGTGTACGAACAGGCTTCAGTGGATGATCAAAAATATATTGAAGAAAACTGTTTAATTATTCGCTCCTTTTATCGCCGAGAAAAAGGGGGCTTTTTAAAGAAAATTAAATTTAATATCCTCAAGCGGGTTCATAAAGCATTACTTATTTCAGTTCCCCTTTCGAAAAGAGGGCGACTGGCTGGATTTTGCAAGGATATCAGCATCGGGTATTGCTCTTGCCATACTATTGCTTATACCGCTATTCAGGTTGCTTATTCCCTCAAGTATGGCCGTATTATATGTTCTGGGCTTGACTTAACAGGGAGTTGCCCACGTTTCTATGACGAATCTACCAGCCCTATGCCATCTGAGCTTAGTAAAGACCTGTTTAAAATACTGCCATTTTTACTTTTATGAGAAAAAATGTGAGTGATTTAAATATCTTTAATTTATCAGATGATACTGCAATTCATTACGATATTATTCCATATATTACAGCCTCGGAACTTGAGGATGAAATATATTACGATAAAATTGTCTAGACACTAGATACATCATTATTTTGAGTTGCTTCGGCACGCATTTCTTTTTCTATAACATTTCTTTTTCTATAAAGTTAACTATTCTGGATTATAGCTATTATGATTAAAAAAATCATATTTACTGTTACTCCTATATTTTCAATTCCTCCACGTGGCGCGGCTGCGGTAGAAACCTGGATTTACCAGGTTGCAAAACGACTATCAATACCGAATGCTATTGCTTGTATAAAGAATGCTGGCTATCCTGAATATAATAAAATAAACGATAACTGTGATATTCATTACATCGGGTTTAGTAAAGTTTATAAGCGTCTTTTTCAGAAATGGACTCGTCTCGACCCACTACCCTATTCCCAGCGCGTCCTTAATATTAGAGATAAAGTGACTACCCAGGAAGATAGCGTCATTGTTATTCATAATAGTATGAAACTGTATCGGCAGATCAGAGAGCGCAATCCGAATGCAAAACTGGTTATGCACATGCATAACGCATTTGAACCAGAACTTCCTGATAAGGATGCAAAAATTATCGTGCCCAGTCAGTTTCTTAAAGCGTTTTATGAAGAAAGATTGCCCGCCGCTGCTGTTAGTATTGTGCCTAATGGTTTTTGTGCTGAGACTTATAAAAGAAACCCACAAAATAACCTCCGTCAGCAATTAAATATTGCGGAAGATGCCACCGTTCTCTTATATGCCGGGAGAATTTCGCCTGATAAAGGCATCCTGTTGCTTTTGCAGGCGTTCAAAAAATTACGTACCTTAAGAAGTAATATTAAACTTGTCGTTGTTGGCGATCCTTATGCAAGCCGCAAGGGTGAAAAAGCAGAGTATCAAAAGAAAGTACTGGACGCCGCAAAAGAGATTGGAACTGATTGTATTATGGCTGGGGGGCAATCTCCTGACCAGATGCATAACTTCTATCATATAGCCGATCTGGTTATTGTGCCATCTCAGGTTGAAGAAGCATTTTGCATGGTGGCTGTAGAAGCGATGGCAGCAGGAAAAGCGGTTCTTGCCAGCAAAAAAGGGGGGATTAGCGAATTTGTGTTAGATGGCATAACGGGCTATCACCTCGCAGAACCTATGTCGAGCGACAGTATAATTAATGATATTAACCGTGCGCTTGCTGATAAGGAACGCCACCAGATTGCCGAAAAAGCAAAATCCCTGGTGTTTTCAAAATACAGTTGGGAAAATGTAGCTCAGCGTTTCGAGGAACAGATGAAAAGCTGGTTTGATAAGTGATTGAGTCCGGACGATGGAAAACGCGCTGATACCGTAATAAGTATCAGCGCGTTTTTTTTATCTATTTCTTAGCGCCAACAGAAAACCAGTAATGATACCAATTTGAGCAATATCGACCTGTTCAAAATTGCCACGAACGATATAAAAACCGACGAAAGATAAAAATAGCAAGAGATGAGCATTGTAGGGGCTTATCTCTACTTTCCTGAAGGTAGAGCTGGCTGTTTCCCTGATGATAGCGCCATATAAATAGGCCAGGCTCGCCAGACCCAATATGCCTGCACTAAACCAGATGTACAGAATGGTATTATGCGGACCGATAGATTCTTTAAAGGTCCACGTTGGATAATCGACAACGCGTTTATTATAAACACCATCATACACATCATTACCATAGCCGTAGCCCTTGATCGGGTTTTCCTGAATCAGTATCCACGCGGTGCCCTGGGTTCCGTTAGTATAACGATATGAGCTATCTGTCTGCTGTAATTTATACAGTAAATGTTCTGGGTCTGGTTTGTTATTATGTTGAGTGATAACCAAAGCGCCGATAATGGCTAATAAAATGGCACCAACTCCTATTAACTTCCATTGGCGGTTCAGTATTGCCCACAGAACACCTACTATAAGCACCGCCAACCATGCCCCTCGCGATAGGGTTCCCAGGATAAAGAAAAGGTAGATGGCGCTAAGCACCAAAAAAACCAACTTAATTGCATTTTTTCTAAACAGCCAAATATTCAATAATGCTGGAAATAAGAAAACCATGGAATCGGACATATGTCGATGCGCATAGCTTATGAATGGCATAATCCCTTTATTATAGTCCTCGATATACAGAATACTCTCTGCAAGGCAGCGAAGTCCTAAACTTGTTAAAAAGGAGAAAAGTACTATTTTCGCAACCGTTTCTTTTGTTTCATCTTTTAATAGTACGGGAATTAATAAAGTATATAATAAGAAACCCTCCAGTACCGTATTTTCAAATTCCTTGAAGCTTTCTTTCATATCTGGCGATATGAGTATGGAATAAACAAGGATTAATGATAATACTGCTACGCTATAAAATACGCTATTTTTAAAAAGAGGGGGGAAACTTTTCGGTGAGCGTGAGACCTGATAAATCGCGGTGATAACCATAAGTATGATTATCAAATGTTTATAACGCGTAATACCATCCAGAAAATACGTGGCAACAAAAAGAAAAACCAGCGCTTTATTCCAGATCGGTTTCCATTTCTCTTTATTTAACGTTAATGATGTGGTTAGCATCTTTTCTCCACAATAGGTTTGGGATGAGACAGTGTCTCTTTAATGAATCTTTCCAAATACGCTTGTGGCATCTAAATTCGCCAGGTTTTTTTCTGGTGAGCAGCATGCCATTTGGTTCTTCCCATAACCTCCAATTAACCCAGGGTCCGTTGGGCCATATAGCGTAATATTCGGTCTGTCGAGCGCGGCGGTGAGATGGCTCAGGCCGGTATCAACCGATACGACAAATTTTGCGCCAGCCAGCACTCTGGCGACCTCCTCCAGGCTCATGCGCGGTAACACATCCACATAGTCAAAGCCTTCGGCCAGTCGTTTAGCCCGGGCCTCCTCATGAGGCGCGCCCCAGGGAAGTTTTATCCGTAATCCGGTGTTGCCCACCATACCGATAAGCTCGCGCCAGTTTGCTTCCGGCCAGTGTTTATCATCGCGGGTCGTGGCATGTAAAAATACCGCATATGGATCGCTGACCGCCTGCTGGCAATGCAGAAAATGTTTTGCGATGGCATAATCGCCCTGCGACTGCGGTTTATCGTATCCCAGGCTTTTGGCGAACAGCTCGCGCGTCCGCTCAACCGCATGTTGTTGCTTTGCGATATGGTGTTTACGGTTATAAAACAGGCTGGCCAGCGGTTCGCGGGCAGTACTCCAGTCCATACCGTGCTTTATCCCATGCGCCAGACGCGTCACCAGCGCCGCGCTTTTCACCAGCCCCTGCGCATCAATCACAGCGTCGTATTGGTATGCGCATACCGCCCGATGAAAGGCTGTGCGTTCCGCTTTAATGGGCGCGGAAAACCAGGCTTTGCGCCAACGGCGAATAGCGACGGGAATCACGCGATCGACAGCACTGTGCCAGGACGGAATTTGCGCAAACCCTTCTTCGACAACCCAGTCAAATTGAATCCCTGGAATAGCCTGTTGCGCGTCGGTAAGCGCAGGCAGGGTATGTAATACGTCGCCCATCGATGATGTTTTAACGATCAAAACCCGCATTAAACGCCCTCTTCCGACAACAGCGAATGAAGCTCTTCCAGAACCCGCTGCGGCGTGATATCGATCAGGCTCTGGTGATAGCCTTGCGCCGTATCGCCTTTACGCACTTTGTGATAACCCGTAATGAGACGAATCACCCGGGCCTTATGAGACAGCGGTGGCGTGAAATCCGGGCTACTTGGGCCATACAAGGCGACCAGCGGGCGGTCGAGCGCCGCCGCGACGTGCATCAGCCCGGAATCGTTGGTGACGATGGCTTTACAGGCGGCTATCAGAATGACGGCCTGTTCCAGCTGGGTTTCCCCCGCCAGGTTGCGACACCATGCCTGCTGCTCGCTATTCAGCGCCGCCAGGATCTCATTTCCGGCTTCATGGTCTTTTGCCGAGCCAAACAGTACGACCTGGTACCCTTCGTTAATGAGCTGCTTTGCCAGTTCGGCGTAGTGATAGTGCGGCCAACGTTTTGCCGGGCCAAATTCCGCGCCGGGGCAAAAGCCGATCAGAGGACGTTCAGAAGATAGCGAAAAGTCGCTGCGTATCAACGACTTTTCACCCTCGCTAACCAGGAGCTGTGGCCAGAGTAGCGGCTGCGGCAGATCTTTCGCCGTGCGCATCACCCCCTTGTCATAGGCCAGCGCCACGTAGCGCTCCACCATCAGCGGCCAGGCGTCTTTATCAAGGACGCGCGCATCGTTCAGCAGGCCATAGCGCATTTCGCCGCGCCAGCCGGTACGGTGCGGGATATTGGCAAAGAAAGGAACCAGCGCCGATTTAAACGAATTTGGCAGCACCCAGGCGCGATCGTAGCGCTTCTCACGCAGGCTATGGCCCAATCTACGGCGCTCGCCGATTTCCAGCGCGCCGTGGCCCAGCGGCATGGGTATCGCCTCGTTAACTTCCGGCATACGCGATAACAACGGACGACACCAGGCTGGCGCCATCACGTCGATTATCGCCTGGGGATAGCGCGCTTTAAGCGTGCGATAGAGACTTTGCGACATCATCATGTCGCCCACCCAGGACGGGCCAATGACCAAAATTTTCATACTTACGCGTCGCGGTTCAGCCAGGCCATATACTCCGTGACGCCTTCGGCGACGGTCTTAAAGGGTTTGTCGTAGCCCGCGTTGCGCAGATTGGTTAAATCCGCCTGCGTAAACGCCTGATAGCGACCTTTCAGCTTATCCGGGAACGGAATGTATTCAATGCTGCTTTTTTTATGGTATGCCAGCGTCGCGTCGGCGACGGCCTGGAAAGATTCCGCACGGCCTGTGCCCAGGTTAAAGATGCCGGACTTGCCGCTTTCCAGGAACCACAGGTTAACGGCGGCCACATCGCCCACGTAAACGAAGTCGCGCTTGAAGTTTTCGCTGCCTTCAAACAGTTTCGGGCTTTCGCCGTTGTTTAACTGTGTATTCAGATGAAATGCCACGCTTGCCATGCTGCCTTTATGGCCTTCACGTGGTCCATAGACGTTGAAATAGCGGAAACCGACAATCTGCGAGTTCGCTTCTGGCAGGATCTGGCGCACATATTCATCAAACAGGAATTTAGAATAGCCGTAAACGTTAAGCGGTTTTTCGTATTCGCGCGATTCGATGAAATCAGACGTGCGACCGCCATAGGTGGCGGCAGAAGAGGCGTAGAGGAACGGGATTTCGCGTTCAAGACAATAGTGCAGGAGCTCTTTGGAGTATTGATAGTTATTATCCATCATATACTTGCCGTCCCACTCGGTGGTGGAAGAGCAGGCGCCTTCATGGAAAATAGCTTCGATATCGCCGAGCTCTTCTCCGGACATAATCTGGATCAGGAAATCTTCCTTATCCATATAGTCAGCAATGTTCAGATCCACCAGGTTTACAAACTTGGTGCCGTCTTTCAGGTTATCCACCACCAGAATATCGGTGATACCTTTATCATTCAGGGCCTTAACGATATTGCTGCCGATAAAGCCCGCGCCGCCGGTAACGATGATCATAACTGTAACCTTTGAATTATGGTGTCAGAGACTGTCTCAGACATGAATGCTCTTATCATAACACTATTCATCCATTCACTGATAACCCGTGAGGATACGCGTGATTTATGCTGCATTTTAAAGAAGTGATGACGCGTCATCTCGTATCAACGTATCGCTTTGGGTAATATGTGCTGAAATTTGCCCAGTCTGGAGAATCGCAATGCGTGGGGATTTTTACAAACAGTTAACCAACGATCTGGAAACCGCCCGGGCGGAAGGATTGTTTAAAGAAGAGCGCATTATTACGTCTGCGCAGCAGGCGGATATCACCGTGGCGGATGGAAGCCACGTTATTAACTTTTGCGCCAATAACTATCTCGGGCTGGCGAATCACCCTGAGCTGATTAATGCCGCAAAAGCGGGTATGGACAGCCACGGTTTCGGTATGGCGTCCGTGCGTTTTATCTGCGGCACCCAGGACAGCCACAAAGCGCTGGAGCAAAAGCTGGCAAGCTTCCTCGGCATGGAAGATGCGATTCTGTATTCCTCCTGTTTCGACGCTAACGGCGGCTTGTTTGAGACGTTGCTGGGCGCGGAAGACGCCATTATCTCCGACGCGCTGAACCACGCGTCTATCATTGACGGCGTGCGTTTGTGTAAAGCGAAGCGCTATCGCTATGCCAACAACGATATGGCAGAGCTGGAAGCGCGGCTGAAAGAGGCGCGTGAGGCCGGCGCGCGTCATGTCCTGATCGCCACCGACGGGGTGTTCTCAATGGATGGCGTCATCGCCAATCTGAAAGGCGTCTGTGATCTGGCCGATAAATACGATGCGCTGGTGATGGTTGATGATTCTCACGCGGTAGGCTTTGTCGGCGAAAACGGTCGCGGTTCCCATGAATACTGCGACGTAATGGGCCGCGTAGATATTATTACCGGTACGCTGGGCAAAGCGTTAGGCGGCGCATCCGGCGGTTATACCGCGGCGCGTAAAGAGGTCGTTGAGTGGTTGCGTCAGCGCTCCCGCCCATATCTGTTCTCCAACTCCCTGGCGCCGGCAATCGTGGCGGCTTCTATTAAAGTGTTGGAGATGGTGGAAGCGGGCGCAGAACTGCGCGATCGCTTGTGGGCGAACGCCCGGCAGTTCCGTGAGCAGATGTCTGCCGCGGGATTTACGCTGGCAGGCGCGGATCACGCCATCATCCCGGTAATGCTGGGAGATGCGGTTGTCGCGCAGAAATTTGCCCGCGAACTGCAAAAAGAGGGCATTTACGTTACCGGTTTCTTCTATCCGGTCGTACCAAAAGGTCAGGCGCGTATTCGTACCCAGATGTCTGCGGCGCATACGCCTGAGCAAATTACGCGTGCGGTAGACGCGTTCACGCGTATTGGTAAACAACTGGGCGTGATTGCCTGAGGATGTAAGATGAAAGCGTTATCCAAACTGAAAGCGGAAGAGGGCATCTGGATGACCGACGTTCCGGAACCGGAAGTCGGCCATAACGATTTGCTGATTAAAATCCGTAAAACAGCCATCTGCGGTACTGACGTTCACATCTATAACTGGGATGACTGGTCGCAAAAAACCATCCCGGTTCCGATGGTCGTGGGGCATGAATATGTCGGCGAAGTGGTCGGCATCGGTCAGGAAGTGAAAGGCTTTAAAATCGGCGATCGCGTCTCCGGCGAAGGTCATATCACCTGCGGTCATTGCCGCAACTGCCGTGGTGGTCGTACTCACCTGTGTCGCAACACCACCGGCGTGGGCGTCAACCGTCCCGGCTGCTTCGCGGAATATCTGGTCATCCCGGCGTTCAATGCGTTTAAAATCCCGGATAACATTTCTGATGATTTAGCCTCTATTTTCGACCCGTTTGGTAATGCGGTGCATACGGCGCTGTCTTTCGATCTTGTCGGCGAAGATGTACTGGTATCGGGGGCGGGGCCAATCGGCGTAATGGCCGCCGCGGTGGCGAAACATGTTGGCGCGCGTCATGTGGTGATTACTGACGTCAATGAATACCGTCTGGAGCTGGCGCGCAAAATGGGCGTCACCCGCGCGGTCAACGTCGCGAAAGAGAGCCTGAACGACGTCATGGCGGAGCTGGGAATGACCGAAGGATTCGATGTGGGTCTGGAGATGTCCGGCGCGCCGCCGGCGTTTCGTACCATGCTGGACACTATGAATCACGGCGGTCGTATTGCGATGCTGGGGATTCCGCCATCAGATATGTCTATCGACTGGACAAAAGTTATCTTTAAGGGCTTGTTCATTAAAGGTATTTATGGTCGTGAGATGTTCGAAACGTGGTACAAAATGGCGGCGCTGATCCAGTCCGGTCTGGATTTGTCACCGATTATCACCCATCGTTTCTCTATTGATGATTTCCAGAAAGGTTTTGACGCCATGCGTTCAGGCCAGTCAGGAAAAGTTATTCTGAGCTGGGATTAATATGTATAGAGACCCGATGATATTTATCGGGTCTGATATACGTTTCATCGTAAAAGGTTGGTGTCATTCGCCAACCTTTTTTGTTAGGGAAAATCTGGAAAGCCGTAAAGAATTGTCATAGACATCAAGCATTCGTAATTGCGCTTTACTCTTATTTTACTCGCTAACGTAACGCTCTACTCTGAGTTTTGTGCTTGCTTTTTACTGTAAAAATTAATTATGGCGGCTTAATAGTTTCTTAATAGAGCCACAGTATAAAGGCAGGGTAAATTAAGGTTTTTCTGGTAATCGTTATGAAAAATAGTAAAACCAAAGTGAGTATCATTGTCCCGTTATATAATGCGGGAGCGGATTTTAATGCTTGCATGGCGTCATTAATCGCGCAAACGTGGTCGGCGCTGGAAATTATTATTGTGAATGATGGATCGACGGATCATTCCGTTGAGATAGCAAAATATTACGCGGAACATTACCCGCATGTTCGACTGCTTCATCAGGCCAATGCTGGCGCATCTGTCGCCCGTAATCTTGGCCTGCAAGCAGCGACCGGCGATTATGTCGCCTTTGTCGATGCAGATGACCTGGTCTACCCGAAGATGTATGAAACGCTGATGACCATGGCGCTTAACGATGATCTGGACGTTGCGCAGTGCAACGCGGACTGGTGCGTCCGAAAAACCGGGCACGCCTGGCAATCTATTCCGACCGATCGCCTGCGCTCCACCGGGGTATTAAGCGGACCGGATTGGTTGCGTATGGCGTTGGCCTCGCGGCGCTGGATGCATGTTGTCTGGATGGGCGTTTATCGACGTGCGTTAATTACCGATAACAATATTACTTTCGTTCCCGGACTACATCATCAGGACATATTATGGTCGACGGAAGTTATGTTTAATGCCACGCGCGTACGTTATACCGAACAATCATTATATAAATATTTCCTGCATGATAATTCGGTAAGCCGTTTGCAAAGACAAGGCAGTAAAAATCTTAATTACCAGCGGCATTATATTAAAATTACGCGGTTATTAGAAAAGCTCAATCGTGATTATGCCCGGCGTATTCCGATTTACCCGGAGTTTCGCCAGCAAATTACCTGGGAAGCGTTACGCGTTTGTCATGCGGTACGTAAAGAGCCTGATATTTTGACCCGCCAGCGTATGATTGCCGAAATTTTTACTTCTGGCATGTATAGACGGATGATGGCTAACGTCCGCAGCGCGAAAGCGGCTTATCAGACGCTGCTCTGGTCTTTCCGGCTGTGGCAATGGCGCGACAAAACCTTGTCACACCGTCGTATGGCCCGTAAGGCGCTCAATCTGTCTTAGCGCTCACGTTTTTAGGCGCGGCGATTTTCCCCCAGCCTTGCCACTGGTGCTGAAACCAGACAACCACGGAACTTTGCGTAATGCTCTCGCCGATGACGCTGAAAAAGCGCGTAGCGTAGACCGGTTGCAGCGGTTTTTTCGGCTTGCACATCTTCACGCCGCGGAAGGGATTGCGCGGCGCGTCAATTTTCTGCGGCGTCACACCAGGTCGGGACGTATCTACCTGCGGTTCGTTGAGCAGGCTGCCTGGACGTACCAGGGTGATATCCGCCGGCAGGCGATAAACCATCTGTTGCAGCACGCGAACCGTTGCGGGATGCGGATGACCAATCGCGATAGCGGAACCGTTGCGACGGGCCAGTTCGATAGCGCGATTAAACTGACGGCGGATATCCGCCTCGTTTTGCGTATCGTCGAGGAACACTTTACGCTTGATCACTTTCACACCCGTACCGGATGCCGCGCGCATCGCCTGGCTATTGCCAATCGTCATGCTGTCGAGAAAATAGAGATTGTAATGTTCCAGCGCCTGCATAACTTTTTGCATACCGAACAGGCTGGAGGTCATTGCGCTGCCCATGTGGTTATTAAGCCCGACGGCATACGGCACGTTGTTTACCGCCTCGCGGATAATGCGCTCGATCTCATCGCTGCTCATATCTGGTCGCAGCGTATCCTTCTCCAGCGGCTGTTTGCTTAGCGGCGCCATCGGCAGATGGATTAACACCTCATGCCCGCTATTGTGCGCTTTAGTTGCCATTTCGCGCGCGTGCGGCGCGTTGGGCAGTACGGCGACGGAGATGTTTGGCGGCAGCGCCAGAACCTGGTTTTCCGTGTGCGGGCGATAGCCAAAATCATCAATCACGATGGCGAGCTTGCCAGCGAAAACGGGATGTGCAAACGCCAGCAAAGTGGCCAGCGTGAGAATGGAGCGACGAAACTGAGGCAAAACTTATCTTCCCAACCACGGCTGTGGATTGACGGCCTGACCCTGGCGACGAATTTCGAAATAAAGCGAAGGTCTGCCCTGACCGCCGCTACTGCCCACAAGGGCGATAGGTTGTCCGGCGCGTACCTGCGCGCCTACGCTGACCAGCGCGCTCTGATTATAGCCGTAAAGGCTCATATCGCCTTTACCATGCTCCACGACCACCACCAGGCCATAGCCTTGCAGCCAGTCCGCCAGAATCACCCTGCCGTCGGCGATGGCTTTGACCTCGGTGCCTTCCGACGCGCCGATCACCATCCCCTTCCAACGTAGCTCACCCTGCAGCCGTTCGCCATAGCGATGCAATATCGGGCCGCGTACCGGCCAGTATGCCTGACCGCGAGGCGCGCCCAGACCGCCGGTGCGGGACATTAGCGAACGCTCGCTTTCCGTCGGCTTATAGGTGCTGCCTTTACGCGAGGCTTCCTGCTGCTTATCGCGTACCGCCTGCGCTTCGCGGGCTTCACGCTCCGCTCGCGCTTTGGCCGCCGCTTCCGCCCGCGCGATACTGTTGCGTAGGCGTGATTCGTTGGCGCGCAGTTCGCTTAACTGTTGCTGGCCTTGCTGAATAGACGACTCCAGTCCGGCAAGCGTTTTCTTACGTTCATTACGCGCCTGCTCCAGCTTCGCCTGTTGGGCGCGCTGCTCATACAGCAACGTTTGTTGTTGGCTTTGCTTCTCTTCCAGCTCGGCTTTTTGCGTGGCGACCTGTTCGCGAGTCTGCTTCAGTTCGGCGATAGTCTCCTGGCGCGCCTGGTTCAGATAGCCGAAGTAGGCCTGCAGGCGTTGCCCACGCTGGCTCTCTTCTCCGCTAAGAATAAGCTGAATGCCGGTGTGTTCGCCCTGGCGGAAAGCGGCGTCCAACTGCGCGGCGAGATTACGCTCCTGGCTGGCTTTTTGCTGCTCCAGTTTGGCAATTGAGGCGTTCATCTCATCAATTTGCGCGTTTAACTGATCCAGAGTGCTTTGCGTTTCGCGCAGCTTACGCGCTGCGGCCGAGATGGCCTCTTCCTGGGCTTTCAGTTGTGCCAGGAGGCTGGCGCGCTGTTGCTGCTGCTGGCGTACGTCGCGTTCTTTCGCGGCGATATCGGCCTGAATAGATTTGAGTTGATCACGGTCATCCGCGTGGGCGGAAAAGGCGCACAACAATACGCCAGCGCTAAGTACGCTGGCGTAGAACAAAGGCCTGACTGAAAACGTTTTTAGTTTCACGGCCTGTTGAATGGTGTTAATCGCCTTTCCCCTCATGGGGAGGGATTATTCCACGATGAACAGCGGCTTACCAGTCATCTCTTGCGGGATTTCCATCCCCATCAGCGACAGCATGGTAGGCGCAATGTCTGAAAGTTTGCCGCCTTCAACCGCCTTCACGTTTTTCTCGCCGACATAAATCAGCGGCACCGGCAGGTTGGTGTGGGCGGTATGCGCCTGACCGGTCGCCGGATCGCGCATCTGCTCCGCGTTGCCGTGGTCCGCGGTAATCAACAGTTGTCCACCAACGGACTCAACCGCTTTTGTTACCTGTTCAATGCAGTTATCCAACGCTTCCACCGCTTTGATGGCGGCTTCCATCACGCCGGTATGACCGACCATATCGCCGTTTGGATAGTTACAAATGATGGTGTCGTACTTACCGCTTTCGATCGCCGCGACCAATTTTTCAGTCAATTCTGCAGAGCTCATTTCCGGTTGCAGGTCATAAGTGGCCACTTTCGGGGAGTTGATCAGAATGCGCTCTTCGCCAGCAAACGGTTCTTCTACGCCGCCGTTAAAGAAAAAGGTTACGTGCGCATATTTTTCCGTTTCGGAAATACGCAGCTGAGTTTTGTCGTTTTTCGCCATCCATTCGCCAAAGGTATTCGCCAGCGACGCTGGTGGGTAGGCAACGGCAGTTTTGATGTCGGCGGCGTATTCGGTCAGCATCACGAAGTTCAGATTAACCACTTTCTTACGCGCAAAGCCGTCGAAATCAGCATTAACGAAAGCGCGGGTAATTTCGCGCGCGCGGTCAGCGCGGAAGTTCATGAAAATCAGCGTGTCGCCGTCTTCCATCGCCGCATCAGCCTGGCCCTCGGAGCGGATAACGGTCGCTTTGACAAACTCATCGTTTTCATCACGAGCGTAAGCGGCCTGCAGGCCAGCCACAGCGGTATCTGCCTGGAATTCGCCCTGCGCCAGGGTCATCAGATCATACGCTTTTTCCACGCGATCCCAACGGTTGTCGCGGTCCATAGCGTAGTAACGACCGACGATAGACGCCACGCGGCCTTTGCCCAGCGCGGCGAATTTGTCTTCGAATTTTTTCAGCGAGGCTTCAGCGCTGCGCGGCGGCGTGTCGCGACCATCGAGGAAGGCGTGCAGATAGATTTTTTCTGCGCCGCGCTCTGCGGCCAGCTCCACCATCGCCATAATGTGATCTTCGTGGCTGTGGACGCCGCCCGCGGACAGCAGACCCATAATATGAACCGCTTTACCGGCGTTTTTCGCCTGGTCTACCGCATTGGTCAGGACTGGGTTAGCAAAGAAAGTACGTTCTTTAATTTCAACGTCCAGACGCGTCAGGTCCTGATAAACGATGCGGCCTGCGCCCAGGTTAACGTGGCCCACTTCGGAGTTGCCCATCTGGCGGTCAGGCAGACCCACTTCCAGACCGGATGCGTCGATCAGGGTATGCGGACGTTTTGCCCACAGAGCATCCATCACCGGGGTTTTGGCGTTTAAGATAGCGTTATCCTGCTGTTCTTCACGGTAGCCGTAGCCATCCAGAATCACCAGTACCATAGGTTTTTTAGAAACCGACATTGCGACAACCTCATACTCAATAGACAAAATAATTGCGTAATTTTACTACAGCTGAATCGATAAAATAGCCTCAGAAGATCAAAGAAAGGGATCGCGCTGGCGTGAGAAGGCAAGTAATAGCGTGATTTTTTTTCGTAGCGCCCCGCAAAAATGCATTCCAGTGCACGCTCTGGCTGTATTTGCGCCACTGCGCAGGTATACTCCTTTCCTGGTTTTTTAATCACTACGTCGGGAGTTGTTACCCCCCATGCAAGAAATTATGCAATTTGTTGGCCGTCATCCCATACTGAGTATCGCCTGGATTGCGTTACTGGTGGCGGTTTTATTTACCACGTTCAAAGGTCTGACTTCAAAAGTTAAGGTGATTACACGCGGCGAAGCCACGCGCCTTATCAACAAAGAGGACGCCGTTGTTGTGGATTTACGTCAACGTGACGATTTCCGTAAAGGCCATATCGCTGGCGCGACCAATTTGCTGCCGAGCGAAATCAAAGCCAACAATGTTGGCGAACTGGAAAAGCACAAAGACAAGCCGATTATCGTGGTCGACGGTTCTGGTATGCAGTGCCAGGAATCCGCTAACGCGTTGACAAAAGCCGGCTTTGAAAAGGTCTTTGTGTTGAAAGAAGGCGTAGCAGGCTGGAGCGGCGAGAATCTGCCTCTGGTGCGCGGTAAGTGATTACCCGTCGTTTTCATGGCGCAAGGGGAATGACTTGCCTTTGCGTCGACATGAAATCCATCGGGTAAAAAAACAGGAGCGAAGTCATGGCCAATATTGAAATCTACACCAAAGCAACCTGCCCGTTTTGCCATCGTGCAAAGGCGCTGTTAAACAGCAAGGGCGTGAGTTTCCAGGAAATTGCGATTGACGGCGACGCCGTGAAGCGTGAAGAGATGATCAAACGTAGTGGCCGAACGACGGTTCCGCAAATTTTTATTGATGCACAGCACATTGGCGGTTGTGACGACTTGTATGCGCTGGATGCGCGTGGTGGACTGGATCCGCTGTTGCGTTAAGGCGTACTCAAGTATTTAAGGACAACACTAAAGGGTTTTACACATGTCAGAACAAAATAACACTGAAATGGCTTTCCAGATCCAACGTATCTATACCAAGGATGTTTCTTTCGAAGCGCCAAACGCACCGCATGTTTTCCAGAAAGATTGGCAGCCAGAGGTTAAACTGGATCTTGATACGGCATCTTCCCAACTGGCGGATGACGTTTATGAAGTTGTGCTGCGTGTTACCGTAACGGCTTCCCTGGGGGAAGAAACCGCGTTCCTGTGCGAAGTTCAGCAGGCCGGTATTTTCTCCATCAGCGGTATTGAAGGTACTCAGATGGCGCATTGCCTGGGTGCATACTGCCCGAACATTCTGTTCCCGTATGCTCGCGAGTGCATCACCAGCCTGGTTTCACGCGGTACGTTCCCGCAACTGAACCTTGCGCCGGTCAACTTTGATGCGCTGTTCATGAACTATTTGCAGCAGCAGGCTGGCGAAGGTACTGAAGAACATCAGGATGCCTGATGAACCAAAGTAATGCGTCAATGACAGTCATCGGTGCCGGCTCGTACGGCACCGCTCTTGCCATCACTCTGGCGAGAAACGGCCACCAGGTTGTCCTGTGGGGCCACGACCCAAAACATATCGCGACCCTGGAGCACGATCGCTGCAACGTCGCGTTCCTTCCCGATGTGCCTTTTCCCGATACGTTACACCTGGAAAGCGACTTAGCAACCGCGCTGGCGGCCAGTCGTAACATTCTGGTGGTGGTGCCAAGCCATGTTTTCAGCGACGTGCTGCGGCAGATTAAACCGCTGATGCGTCCGGATGCGCGTCTGGTATGGGCGACCAAAGGCCTGGAAGCGGAAACGGGGCGCCTGTTGCAGGATGTCGCTCGCGAGGCGTTAGGCGATCAAATCCCGCTGGCGGTGATTTCCGGTCCGACGTTCGCTAAAGAGCTGGCGGCGGGTTTGCCGACGGCAATCTCGCTGGCCTCAACCGATGAGACCTTTGCCGACGATCTCCAGCAACTGTTGCACTGCGGAAAAAGTTTTCGCGTCTATATCAATGCGGATTTTATCGGCGTGCAGCTTGGCGGCGCGGTGAAAAACGTGATTGCGATTGGCGCGGGGATGTCTGACGGCATCGGCTTCGGCGCGAACGCCCGCACGGCGCTAATCACGCGTGGACTGACCGAAATGTCGCGGCTTGGCGCAGCGCTTGGTGCCGATCCCGCCACCTTTATGGGGATGGCGGGTTTAGGCGATCTGGTGCTGACCTGTACCGACAACCAGTCGCGCAACCGTCGTTTTGGCATGATGCTTGGCCAGGGCATGGACGTTAAAGGCGCGCAGGATAAGATTGGCCAGGTGGTCGAAGGCTATCGCAATACGAAAGAAGTTCGTGAATTGGCGCACCGTTTTGGTGTTGAAATGCCAATAACCGAGGAAATTTATCAAGTATTGTATTGCGGAAAAAACGCGCGCGAGGCAGCATTAACGTTATTAGGTCGCGCCCGCAAGGAAGAGCTGAGTCGCCACTAGCCGTAAGGAACTGTTTGCATAAACGACCCAACCCGCACAGAACGGGTTGGTCGTTTTCTGCCCGTCTGGAGTAAGCCATGCCGTGTGAAGAACTGGAAATCGTCTGGAAGAATATTAAAGCTGAAGCCCGCGCTTTAGCTGACTGTGAGCCTATGTTGGCCAGTTTTTATCACGCCACGCTACTCAAGCATGAAAATCTGGGCAGTGCGCTGAGCTATATGCTGGCAAATAAACTGGCTTCGCCCATCATGCCCGCTATCGCTATCCGTGAAGTAGTTGAAGAAGCCTATGCCGCCGACCCGGAAATGATCGCGTCGGCAGCCTGCGATATTCAGGCCGTGCGCACTCGCGATCCGGCGGTGGATAAATACTCCACGCCGCTGTTATATCTGAAAGGCTTTCATGCGCTACAGGCCTACCGCATTGGTCACTGGTTGTGGAATAAAGGTCGCCGCGCGCTGGCTATCTTCCTGCAAAATCAGGTTTCGGTCTCGTTTCAGGTGGATATTCACCCGGCAGCGAAAATTGGCCGCGGGATTATGCTCGACCATGCCACCGGTATTGTGGTGGGGGAGACGGCGGTTATTGAAGATGATGTGTCGATCTTGCAATCCGTCACCCTGGGCGGTACCGGGAAAACGAGCGGCGATCGTCATCCTAAAATCCGCGAAGGCGTGATGATTGGCGCGGGCGCGAAAATTCTTGGCAATATCGAGGTGGGGCGCGGCGCGAAAATTGGCGCAGGTTCCGTCGTTTTACAGCCTGTCCCGCCGCACACTACCGCCGCAGGCGTTCCGGCGCGTATTGTCGGCAAGCCGGGCAGCGATAAGCCGTCGATGGATATGGACCAGCATTTCAACGGGCTACACCATACGTTTGAGTATGGCGACGGCATCTGAATTGCGCGGTACAACTAAAAAACGCTGTTCCGATGGAGTGCAATCCCGGAACAGCGGAGCGAAGAATTCGCAATGTGGACAATCAGGCTGCGGATGATGTCAGCGTAATGCGATCCAGCGGGCCGACGATAAACAGATATGAAATGAGACCAATAAGTCCCATCGAGCCAACGTATAAAATGGCAAAGTCGAACGACTGAGTATTGGCAAGAATCACGCCGATGACCAGCGGCGTAACGATGCTTGCCATATTGCCGCACATGTTAAATACGCCGCCGGCAATACCCAGAACTTCCTTCGGCGAGGTGTCGCTGAGTACGCACCAGCCCAGGTTACCAAACCCTTTGGCAAAAAAGGCCAGACTCATCGCCGCAATGACCACAAATTCTGAAGAGGTGTAGTTGGCGATCACAATTACGCAAGAGAGCAACATACCGCAGATAACAGGCAGTTTCCGCGCGACGGTAAGGCTATAGCCGCGTTTGAGTAGCCAGTCGGAGAACACGCCGCCGAGCAGGCCGCCAATAAAACCGGCAATGGCTGGAATACTGGCCACAAAACCGACTTTCAGAATCGACATGCCTTTCGCCTGGTACAGATAGGTCGGGAACCAGGTCAGGAAGAACCAGGTGATAGAGGTGACGCAGAATTGCCCGATATAAACACCGATCATCATCCGGTTAACACAGACGGTTTTAATCTGCGCGAACGTTATTTTCTGCGGCTCCTTTTTACAGCCCAGAGAGGGCTCGCCACCACCGCTACGAATATAGTCAATTTCCGCTTGATTAACTTTTGGATGGTGCATCGGATCTTTGACTTTCATTAACCAGAATATACCGAGCATCACGCCAATAGCGCCAATATAATAGAAGACAAAATGCCAGCTTAAATTATGCAGAATGATCGTCATTAGCGGGGTGATAATGCCCAGCGAGATATATTGCGCAGCCTGATAAACTGAAGTAACGAAACCTCGTTCATTATTGGGAAACCATTGTACGCTTAAACGACTGTTCGCCGGAAAGGCAGGCGCTTCAATCGCGCCCATCAGCAGACGTAGAATAACCAGTACAATTAATGGGCTGCCATACAGATAGATCGTTCCCTGAAACATGGTTACTAACGACCAGCCAATCAATGCGCAACCGTAAACCAGTCGTGAACCGTAGCGGTCTAATAGCCAACCGCCGGGTAGTTGCATAATGACATAGGCAATACCAAATGAGGAGAAGGCCAGGCCCATCGCTTCCGGATCAAAACCTAATTCTTTATTCATTATTGGGGCAACTACGGATAGAGTTGCGCGATCCGCATAATTAAATACGGTAGCAAGAAATAAAAATATAAGAATGGTATGACGCACTTTTGTGCGCTTTATTATTGTGTTCATTATCTACTCCTCAGATAAGGGCAGAATGCATCCTGTAAGGTAAGAGAGGCGGGACGGATTCCCGCCAGTCGGGTTAAGGGCGTTTGCCAAATTCACATGTTAATTGTGTCCAGCGGCGCGCTTGTTCACTGAGCGTGAAACCCAGACCATGACGATCGGAAATCCACATGCGGCCATCGCGCAGCTCAAGTTGCTCGTTGAATAATGGGTTCAGCCACTCGAAATGTTCCAGCCACGGCTCCAGGGGATACGCTGCGGAAAGGTGCAGGTGTACTTCCATCGCAAAGTGCGGCGCCAGCTTACGCCCGTGTTTCGCCGCCAGATCCATAATCTTCAGGAACGGAGAGATACCGCCGACACGCGGCGCATCTGGCTGAACGAAATCGCTGGCATTGCCCAGAATCAACTGCTCGTGTTCCCGGAAACTGGTCAGCATTTCCCCGGTGGCGATAGGCGTATCCAGCGCGGCGGCAAGCTGGGCGTGGCCTTCAATGTCGTAAGCATCTAATGGTTCTTCAATCCAGATAAGATTGAACTGTTCCATTTTACGCCCCATGCGGATAGCCGTTTCGCGATCCCACTGCTGGTTAGCGTCAACCATTAACGGGAACTCATCCCCAAGCGCTTCACGTACTGCGGTTAAGCGGCGAATATCCTCAGCGCAGTTGGGTTGTCCGACTTTCAACTTAATACCGCCAATGCCATTTTCGCGGGAAATCACCACATTTTTCAGCACTTGATCGAGCGGTGTATGCAAGAACCCCCCTGAGGTGTTGTAACACTGAACGGAGTCGCGGTGCGCGCCCAACAGTTTTGCCAGTGGCAGACCGGCACGTTTAGCCTTCATATCCCATAGGGCGATATCGATAGGGGAGATAGCCTGTACCGCCATCCCGCTACGCCCCACCGAGGCTCCGGCCCACAGCAGCTTGGTGTATATTTTGTCGATATCATTGGGATCTTCGCCCAGTAGATTATCGGCTATCTCTTTGGCGTGAGCATAAATACCCTGGCCGCCAGCACGTTTAGAGTAGCTAAAACCAACGCCCTCAAAGCCATCGCGACTGCGGATTTCGGCAATGATGATTGCCACTTCGGTCAAAGGTTTCTGGCGACCGGTCAGTACCTTCGCGTCACTCACTGGCGTCGCCAGCGGTAGAAAAGCCAGTGATAGCTTCACCCATTCGATACGATCGCCGGTTTCTGCCGCGGTTCTGGTATTCGCCGCTTTTGCATACGTTACGGCGTCGGAATTCGCGCTTAAAGCCATTTTTTTTCTCCTGATAATCACAAAATGATTGCGATAACATTTTTATTATTAAGCGAACGCAGGATCCAGAAAGTTGATGTTGATTTGAACATTTGATCACATATGTCGTATAAAAAGCAGGATTTATTGCAAAATGGATCACGATCCAAAAATATCTGGGGAAATGCATAATACAAAATGATTGCGCTATCATTTTGTAATGACTGAGCTTGATAAGCTACTGTATTTACGGCCTTTCCTGATGCGAAGCTGGCAATAGCCGCAGGCATGATGAATAATGCGCGGATAAATCAGCCAATCTTTGCAGGGGCATCAGACGTGAAGAGAACCAAATCACCTCGTGCGCCGACGCTGGAAGATGTAGCACGTAGCGCCGGGCTGTCTCCGATGACAGTCAGCCGGGCATTGAATTCGCCACAACTGGTTCGCCCCAAAACGGTTGAGAAAGTCATGCAGGCGGTTCGCGTCACAGGCTACATACCCAACGCGTTAGCCGGTGGTCTGGCGTCGCGACGGAGTAAATTAATCGCTGTCGTCGTGCCGCAAATTAACAACAACATGTTTGTCGATACCATCCAGTCGCTGAGCGATGAACTGGCCCGACGCGGATATCACATATTGCTGTGCGTGGCGGGATATACCGAACAAACGGAAGCGGAGTTGGTGGCGACACTGCTTTCCCGCCGCCCCGATGGCGTGGTGCTTACCGGGATCCATCACACGATAGAACTGAAAAAGGTCATCCTGAACGCGGCTATTCCGGTGGTGGAAATTTGGGACTTAACGCCCACGCCGCTTGATATGCTGGTCGGTTTTTCCCATGAAAAAGTCGGGCAGGCGACGGGGGAGTATCTTTTGAGTAAGGGCTATCGTCGTCCCGGCTTGTTGTGGACCGCCGATCGCCGAGCCGCGCAACGTAAGCAGGGGTTATGTAGTGTTCTTCAACGCCACGCTATTCATGCCGTACCGCAGGTAGATGTCCCCCTTCCGGCATCGCTTTCGCTGGGGCGCAGCGGTTTAAGCCAGCTTTTTGACGAAGGGACGTTTGATGTCATTGTTTGCAGTTCTGATACCCTGGCCCAGGGGGCGATGATGGAGGCGGAAAGCCGTGGTTTGCGCATCCCGCATGATTTAGCGGTTATTGGTTTTGGCGACCTTGATTTTGCCGCCAGCAATCGACCGTCAATTACTACCGTAAGCGTTGACAGACGCGCCATTGGCCAGCGCGCCGCTACGCTGTTGGCCGATCGTATTGAACAGAAACCGTGCGCAGAAGCTATTGTGGATATTGGCTTTCATTTGATTGAGCGAGAGTCCGCATAAACGGGAACATGCCATCGGGATCGGCCAGGCCGGATCAGGCGTCAGCTGCCATCCGGCATTGAATATATTACGACCGTAATACCGCGCCGGAGTATCCTAACTGGCGCCACGCTTCATACACCACCACCGACACCGCATTCGACAGGTTCATGCTACGGCTATCCGGCATCATCGGAATGCGAATCTTCTGCTCTTTAGGCAACGCATCGAGAATGCTGGCGGGCAGGCCGCGCGTTTCCGGGCCAAACATCAAATAATCGCCATCCTGATAGCTTACGGCGCTATGGGCGGGCGTGCCCTTTGTCGTCAACGCAAACAGGCGCTGCGGGTTTTCGGCGGCGACAAAGGCGGCATAATCGTGATGGCGCTGAACCGCGGCGAATTCGTGATAGTCCAGCCCTGCGCGGCGTAAGCGCTTATCATCCCAGGTAAACCCCATCGGTTCGATGATGTGCAGACGAAAGCCGGTATTGGCGCAAAGACGAATGATGTTGCCGGTATTCGGCGGGATTTCTGGTTCGAAGAGTACGATGTTAAGCATGATGCCCCCTTAAATGCGGGGGCAGAATAGCAGAAATTTACCGGGCTCTCACGCGCCAGGCGTTCAGGCGGCATCGCCTTTGCTCATTGGCGCCAGCGCGGCGGGCAAACTTTTCCCCAGTTCCTGCACCAGTGAATCGCCACTGATTTCGCTAATGGATTTCGCGCCGGTCAGGGTCATGGCGACCTTCATCTCTTTCTCAATCAGGTCCAGCAGGTTGGCGACACCCGCTTTTCCTGCCGTCGCCAGCGCGTAGAGATAGGCCCGACCCAGCAGTACGGTATCGGCCCCCAACGCAATCATACGCACGACATCCAGCCCGTTACGGATCCCGCTATCCGCCAGAATGGCGATATCGCCTTTCACCGCATCGGCAATGGCGGGCAGGGCGCGGGCGGAAGAGAGCACGCCATCGAGCTGGCGGCCGCCGTGATTCGACACCACGATACCGTCAGCGCCGAAACGTACCGCATCGCGGGCATCTTCTGGATCGAGGATCCCTTTGATCACCATTGGGCCGTCCCAGAATTCGCGTATCCACTCCAGATCTTTCCAGGAGATGGACGGATCGAAGTTATTTGCCAGCCAGCCGATATAGTCCTCAAGGCCGGTCGGTTTACCCAGATAGGCGGAAATATTGCCTAAATCATGCGGGCGACCGTTCAGGCCGACATCCCACGCCCATTTAGGGTGCATCACCGCCTGCCAGTAACGGCGCATGGCCGCGTTTGGGCCGCTCATCCCGGAGTGGGCGTCACGGTAGCGCGCGCCCGGCGTTGGCATATCCACGGTAAAGACCAGCGTGGAGCAGCCCGCCGCTTTTGCACGTTCCAGCGCGTTGCGCATAAAGCCCCGGTCACGCAGTACATAAAGCTGGAACCACATCGGGCGCTTAATGGTTGGTGCAACTTCTTCAATCGGACAGACGGAGACGGTGGAAAGGGTGAACGGAATGCCCTTTGCGTCTGCGGCGGCGGCGGCCTGTACTTCGCCGCGACGGGCGTACATGCCGCACAGGCCTACCGGCGCTAATGCCACCGGCATCGACAACGTTTCGTTAAACAGGGTCGTTTCCAGGCTTAAATCGGACATATTTTTCAGCACGCGCTGGCGCAGAGCGACTTGCGACAGGTCTTCCACATTTCGGCGGAGGGTATATTCCGCATACGCGCCGCCGTCGATGTAGTGGAAGAGGAAAGGAGGCAACGTGCGCTGAGCTGCGGCGCGATAATCGCTGGCTGCTGAAATAATCATGATTTATTCTCCCTGGTCATCTCATTATGGTCGCCGGGCAGGCGGGTAATACGCGCCTGGCGGGCCTGGTCTTCATCAAATCGTTTAATCGTGGTGTGGACAAAACTGAGGTGCGCCATCATCGCTTTACGCGCGCCCTCGGCGTTACCGTCCAGAATGGCGTCCATCACTGCCTGGTGTTGTTCCGTCAGCTTTGAGAATACGGGCGGAACGAGATACATACGCTGGCGACTCTGTTTGACGGAGGATTGCAGGACGTCGAAGAAACCGCGCATGGTTTGCAACAGCACCACATTGTGCGAGGCTTCCGCGATCGCCAGATGAAAGCGCACGTCGGCCTGGGAGGCGAGATCCGGGTCTTCGCTGAGCGTCGCATCAAAGCAGAGTCTGATTTTCTCTTTGTCGGCAGCGGTGGCACGCATGGCGGCGTGCCAGGCCGTACTGGCTTCAATGGCGTGGCGGGCCTCCAGAATGTCGAAACTGTAGTCCGGATCGTTCGCCATCAGCATTTTCAGCGGTTGCACGATATTCTGTTCAGACCAGGTTTCGTGCTGCCAGCGGACAAATGTCCCGCCGCCGCGACGACTCACCAGCACGCCTTCACTGACCAGCTTCGCCAGCGCTTCGCGTAAAGAGTTGCGTGATACGCCAAGCTGTAGAGCCAACTGGCGCTCGGCGGGCAATTTCATGCCCGCTTCCAGGTTTTGTTCTTCAATCAGCGCCCGCACGCGAGAGGCAATCTCGTCTGACAGGCGTTTTGGCATCACAATCACGGAATCATCCAGGTTAAAACATAGGCCTGAAGCGTAGTGATCACGCCCACCATACAGGTGAAGATCAGGCTGTGTTTGACGGTAAAACGGAACAGATCGGACTCTTTCCCTACCAGTCCCACCGCCGCGCAGGCGATGGCGATAGACTGCGGCGAGATCATCTTCCCGGTTACGCCTCCAGTGGTGTTCGCCGCCACCATCAGTACATCAGAGACGCCGATTTGCTGCGCCGCGGTAGCCTGTAGAGAGGCAAACAGCGCGTTAGATGAGGTATCCGAACCGGTCAGGAAGACACCCAGCCAGCCGAGGAACGGCGAGAAGAACGTGAAGGCGCTGCCGGTGTGCGCCAGCGCTAACGCCAGCGTGGAGGAAAGCCCGGAATAGTTCGAGATAAACGCGAACGCCAGCACCATGCCGATGGAGTAAATCGGCAACGCCAGCTCTTTCAGCGTGCTGCCAAAGGTCTGGATTGCGGCTGAGGGCTTCATTTTCAGCCAGACGATAGACAACAGCGCGGCAAACAGGATCGCCGTGCCGGTGGCGGAGAACCAGTCAAATTTATACACCGCCGCGTAAGCGGTCGCTTCGTGTACGACCGGCGGCATACGGGCGACCAGTTTATCGAGATACGGTACCGGAACGTTAATTACCCAGTCATACAGCGCGCCGCCGGGGGCAAACAACGCTTTAAACGGCGGTACGCTCCAGAGAGTGACCGTGGCGGTCAGGAACAGAAACGGCGACCAGGCGCGAACAATTTGCCCTGTCGTATAGCGGGTGCGGGCCAGCGTCTGATCGACCTGCGACGCGCCCATATCGCCGAAGCGGAAGATGCGTACCGGCTGCCAGCGTTTGAGGAACAGCGTCAGACACACCAGAGACACCAGTGAAGAGATGATGTCCGGCAGTTCCGGCCCGATAAAGTTGGAGCTGAGATACTGGGCGATAGCAAACGAGCCGCCAGCGACCATCACCGCAGGCCAGGTTTCTTTCACGCCGCGCCAGCCGTCCATAATCGCCATAATCCAGAACAGCACGATAATGGTCAGGAACGGTAGCTGACGACCGACCATCTGACCGATTTCAAAGCTGTCCAGGCCCGTGACCTGTCCGGCAACCAGAATCGGGATCCCCATCGCGCCAAAGGCGACAGGCGCGGTGTTTACAATCAGGCACAGCCCTGCCGCATACAGCGGATTAAAGCCCAGACCCACCAGCAGCGCGGCGGTTATCGCCACCGGCGCGCCGAAACCCGCCGCGCCTTCAAGGAACGCGCCGAAGCAGAAGCCGACAATCAGCATTTGCAGACGTTGGTCGGGGGTAATCGACAGAATTGACGAGCGAATAATGTCAAACTGCCCGGTCTTGACCGAAATTTTATAGACAAAGACCGCGGCGATGATTATCCAGGCTATCGGCCATAGCCCGTAGAAGAAGCCATACACGACCGATGCCAGCGCGTGATCGACCGGCATTTTATAGAACAGCAGCGCGACGGCGAGCGCGATAACCACCGTCCACGAAGCGGCAACATAGCCTTTCAGCTTGAGTTTAATCAGGGCGAAAAAGAAGAACAGGATTGGGAGCGATGCGATCAGGCTGGAAAGCCAGATATTACCCGCCGGGTCATAGTTTTGTTGCCAGAGGTTCATTGCAGGTCTCCTGAGAACCACACGCATAATGGGATGAATCTTTGCTCATCTCGTTGGGGTCACATTATGTGTAAAAGTGGTCCTGCCAATATTGTTGTGTATGGATAATGACAACAAATAGTTAACCAGATGTTATTTATTGGCAACGGTATTGTAGAGTTAATTTAATGAAATGTGAGTAGGCTGTGGTAACTGGCTAAAATTGGTAGGGCCAATTGAGGGGAGAGGACAGCAAAGGGAAGTGAAAAGGCAATGGCATTATGCCATTGCCTTTGATGTCGGGAGTGTTGTTACTTCATTACCACTGGAAGCCCGCGCCAATGGCCGCAGAGTAATCGCCCTGGCTGTTGCTGGTTCCTTGCAATTTATACACCCAGCCCCCGCTTTCACTTACCATGGAGACACCAATGGCGACGGCACTTTCACCATTAAACGTACCGCCAGCAATCGAGGTCATGTTGGCGCCCGGGGCGTAGGCTTGTGGCAGACCGGCCATCGCCATCGCTGAGGCGATACCGCCGCTCATCTTGTTTTCTACGCCTTTGATTTTGCTGTTCATTTCACCCATTTTTTGGTCGGTATAGGTGTTTGCTTCTTCGACGCTGCGTTTCAATTGCGCATAGTTCACCGCATCCGTATCATTCACCGCCGCAGAAACATTGCCGATCCGAGTGGTGCCGCCACTCCCGTCTCCCAGGTTGAGCACGCTATAGTTAACCGAGCCATCTGCATTGGTTTCATAACGCACGGAGCCTGCTTCTGAGGCTTTCAGTTGCGCCACATTAACCGCGTCAGTGTTGTTCACCCCTGCGGCAACGTTGGTAATACGGCGTTGTTGAGTAGAAGAGCCGACAGACACAGTATTAGCTTCATCTGCGACGGAATTTGTGCCTAACGCCACGCTGTTTTCAGCGGCAGCAATAGAGCCAGAGCCAATCGCGACGCTGTCCGCACCCTGGGCATTTGCATCTGCGCCATCGGTGTTGGTCTTGAAGTACTTGGTGCTACCGGTAGTGACGATATCGCCAATGCCGTTTTCGATATTGGTGACGCGGGTATCCAGATTCGATACCTGAGTATTCAGGTTAGTAATGCTCTGGGTATTCCTGGAAACCTGCGCGTCCGTTACTTTCAATTGACTCACGTTAACGGCATCGGTATCTGCCGAACCCGCCGCGACGTTAGTGATCTGACGTTGACCGTCTTCACTGCCGACAGAGAACTCACCGACAGAGTTCTGCGGTGTGTCCATGTTGTAGGCGGTGTAGTCAGTCTGTGCGCCGCGAGTGGTCTGAGAACCATTACCCATTGCAATACTGTTTGCATGATTGGCGCGTGCGTTAGAACCGATAGCAATACCGTTGATGGCATCAGCCATCACCAGTGTATTCAGACCAATACCAATACCTGCATCAGCATTGACGATGGTCTTCGCACCCATTGCCAGTGAGTCAGTTCCGACAGCCAGTGAATCTTCTTCCGTTGAGTTTGCGTGGTAGTACTTGGTCGGTGTAGTAGTGACCGCACCAATGGCATTTTGTAACTGACGAACTGTTACCGCATCTTGCGCTTCAGAGCCGTCAGCAACGTTGGTAATTTGACGATAGCTTTCTCCATCCGTCCCCAATGACAACGCGCCCAGCAACTTTCTGTCTGTTGTATTGTAGCCAATGACGACGCCATCGCTTGTTACGCTCGTTTCTCGTATACCGGTTGTAATAGCGCGGTTAGAGGTGGAGCCACTGCCCAAAGCGATACTGCCCTCAATGCTGCTGCTGCTGTTTTGGCCAAGAGCCAGACTGCCAGCGCCAGAGGCGACGGCGTCGTAACCTACTGCCGTTGCGCCGTTACCCGTTGCGTATGCATCCTGGCCTTCAAGCCCATTATCATTCGTACGGATGTATTTCACGCCGGTACCATTTTCCGTGATATAGGTTTCGCTGGTATCGCCGGCTAGTTGGCTAATAGATTCACTATACTGAGAAATCAGCATGTTAGTTTCATAGAGCTGAGAGCCATTAACAGCGTCAGTACTGTCACTGGCGATTTCACCTGCTGCTACATTGGTTATCTTATTGGTACCGCTGGTACCGTGGCTGGCGCTGAACGCGCCTTCTTCGTCATCCCAGCTCAGTGCATCGGTACCAAGATTGGTGATGGACGTATTGATATCCGCGATAGCAGAGGTGTTTTGATCCACCTTCTGGTTAGTTTCATACAACTGTGAGCCGTTTACCGCGTCCGTACTGTCCTCAGAAAGCGCCCCGGCGGCGACATTGGTTATTTTACTGGTGCTTCCACCGTGGTTTGCGCTGAAAGCGCCGATGTCTTCGTCCCATAACAGAGCGTTATCAGTGAGGCCGGTAATGGATGTATTAATGTCGGAGACAGAAGTATTCAGGTTCTCAATCGCGCTGCTGTTCTGAGTGATGTTAGTGGTATTGGCGGCGATATCGGTCGTGTTCTGATCCACTTTTTCATTGGTTTCGAACAGCTGCGATCCGTTAACCGCGTCGGTACTTTCTTCAGACAGCTCTCCGGCAGCAACGTTGGTGATTTTGTTTGTCGTGCTACTTCCGTGGCTGGCAGAGAACGAACTCGTTGTTTCATTCCAGCTCAGGTTGTCAGAGCTAAGATTGGTGATGGACGTATTAATATCTGCGATAGCAGAGGTGTTTTGATCCACCTTCTGGTTGGTTTCATACAATTGTGAGCCGTTCACCGCGTCTGTACTGTCCGCGGCCAGGGTGCCCGCCGCCAGATTGGTGATCTTGCTGGTGCTTCCGCTACGGCTGGCGCTGAATGTGCCAGAGGCTGCATCCCATAACAGGGCATCATCGGTGAGCGTGGTGACGGAATTGCTCAGGTTGTTGATGCTGGTGGTGTTGGTGGCGATATCAGTGGTGTTCTGATTGATGCTGGTTGTATTGGCAGCGATATCCGTGGTGTTCTGAGACACATTTTCGTTGGTGGCAAACAGCTGAGAGCCGTTAACGGCATCGGTGCTGTCCGCAGCCAGGGTACCCGCCGCCAGGTTGGTGATTTTACTGTCGCTTCCGTTGTGCTTAGCGCTGAATGCGCCAGAGGCTGCATCCCAAAGCAGGGCATCATCGGTGAGCGTGGTGATGGAATCGCTCAGGTTGTTGATATTGGTGGTGTTGGTGGCAATATCAGTGGTGTTCTGATTGATGCTGTTGGTATTGGTGGTGATATCAGCGGTGTTCTGATCCACTTTCTCATTTGTATCAAACAACTGGGAGCCGTTAACGGCGTCGGTGCTGTCAGCGGCCAGGGTACCCGCCGCCAGATTGGTGATTTTGCTGGCGTTTCCCGTGTGGCTAGCGCTAAAGGCGCTGATGCTTTCATCCCACAACAGCGCGTCTTCGGCTAATCCTGCGACAGAGGCCTCTGTGTTAGTGATAGAAGTGTTAAGTGCGCTTAATGCACTGCCTACGTTATTGTAGATGCCTGTGCCTACCTCGTAGAGGGGGGCATTCACTGTACCATCACTATTAACGGAAGCCCCTCCGCCGAGTCGGTCGGCGACGGATTGACTTAAAGAATAAATTTGCGCACCTGTAACGGCATCGGTACTGGTGGAATTGATGTCGCCTTTAGCAACGTAGGTGATCTGCCGCTGAGTGGTGCTGTTACCCACGGCGACGGAATTGTCTTCCTGGGCGACAGAGCCCGAGCCAAGGGCAACTGAGTTGGTGCCTATCGCTTTTGCGCCATTACCAAATGCAGCGCTGTCGTCGCCGCTCGCAGTAGCTTGATAACCTAATGCAGAGGAAGTTGCTCCGCTCGCGACAGATTTATAACCTAACGCAACCGATTTTGCGCCGCTCGAATTGGCATACACGCCCATTGCCATTGAATAACTTCCACTGGCTGAGGATGAGGCGCCCATTGCAATGGCCCGGTCACCGGCTGAAACCGATTTTACGCCAAGCGCTAACGAAGAGTCGCCGGTGGACTGGCTGTAGGAACCAATGGCGGTACTCCATTTCCCCATCGCGGAGGCTTTATAACCCATTGCGGCGCTTGCGCCATCAACGTTGGTGTAAGTATTGGCTGTGGCATCGGTACCAATTGCAATCCACCCTTTTCCTCCAGTCTGGGTACCCGTTGGAGTAACGCCGTCGCCTGTATCGTTTCCTGCGTTGGCCAGTGCATCCGCAGAAACCATAATGCTGCTAAGACCGATGAGTGCGGAAACTGCCAGCTTTCTGCGGCCGTTTTTTTTGCCGCGGCTTTTTGCGGTTTCGCTGGTGACAACAAATGTTCCCGTAGCGGCATTCCAGAGGACTTTAAATATTCTATTCATGAATGAGTAATTTCCTTTTCTAAAATAATTGTATCAATGGCTATTATTTTTTTGGCTTCTTTTTTGTATCGTTAATAGGTTGTATGCTGTCGAATATGACATTCTCCATGTCAATACCTATTTTTAGATACTTAAGATTATTGGGCGATACGCCTTTTAATGTTAGCGTGACGTTTGTCCATGCTCCCGGTAAGAGTTCGATTGTCGAGTCCATTTTCGTGTTGAGCAGGAGTTGTTTCCAGCGAGGCAGATCTTTTGCCTCGGAAGGTTTTTTCGTACCCCATGTCATATTAAACGCAAGGTTTGATACCGGAATGCTGAGTAAGTTAACTAAATCAAGATGAATAACACTTCCATTATCTATTGGCTCAATAGATAGAATACGCCCGGCTAATCCGATATTGCCGTTGTTAATAATAAAATAGTGCGTTTGTGATGGGTCCAGTTCTGTATAGTCGAATAGCCGTTGTTTGCGTTCAACGCGGCCAACGACTTCGGTGACCTTTTTGGTTGTGTTGATAATCGTAGCTTGTTGTTTTTCTAACAGATTTATCTTTGCTTCTTGTTCTTTTTGTTGTTTTTCTAACAGGTTTATCTTTGTTTCTTGTTCTTTTTGTTGTTCTTTCATTTCTTCAACAAGGTGTTTATCTGCGAAGTAATCACAACCAGATAAAAAGAATGTGAATCCCAACGCAAGCAGGGAGATAAATTTTCCATTTTTGTGCATATGAAATATCCTTGTTAATAATTTATATAATATAAATAGTTAACCTGTTATTTATACAACTAGCTCATCATTCAGCGAGTATTGCCAATAACTCATTAACGTATGGTTAGAATGAAAACATTCGTCGCTTCTATAGAAGCGCGCAAAAACCCGACGTTATTTATCAATTGCTCATAGCAATGCTTTATAAAAATATAATTATAATGTTTATGTATGGGGATTTTTTTCAGGGATGATAATGTTATTTAATTTTGCGGGTCAATCATATTCTGCGGGGTATGAGAAAAGAGGATGAAAAAATTCATTGTATAAATACAAACAGGCACGATAGTGGGATTTTTCATCCTGAAAAAGCAGGGATTACCGTTAAAAATGAACTTGTATATAATCGGTGTAAATACTTCCATGAAAAATTCGGAATATAGCCCGATGCTCTCAAGACATCCTCCGTACAACGGGTGTCCTGAGAGCCTGGGATGCGGAAGGTTTAGAACTCGCTCTTCGCGAAACCTGTCATCTCTTTGAGCCCCATTTCCCGGCCCAGCGCCGTCATCGGGTGGACAACAATCAGGCCACGCACGCTTTTCTTCAACTTGCCCATGTCGGCCTGCTCTTTTTTAGTGATCGCGCGGCGAAACGGCAGGTTCATCAGCTTCTGCGCTTCTTTACTCAGTTTCTGGCTGTGTACTTCGCGCAGACGGATAATTTCTGCTTCTAGCGTCTCTTTTTCTTTTTCCAGCTCCGCGTATTTATCGGCGGATTCAACCAGAGAGAGACCTGCCTGCTGGTGGCGAATAGCGTCAAGACGATCGCTCAGGCGTTTAATTTCGTTTTTTTCGACTTCTTTCATGGGATAGCTTCTGATAGAAATGGGATAGATATCCTATAGTATGCGCGCAGTGAGTGATTCTTCACAACTCATGACGTAAAGATAATCAATTACGGTAAGTATTACATCGCTAATTATTTATTTATCTCATTGATAATAAAATATTTTTTTTCGAAAGAAAAGATGAAGCGCCTTTTTGCCGACAAGAAAAGCGATTAAGCACATTTTCCTCAATGACAACGCTAAATTGATCCTAAACTCAAATAAGCGACCGCGGGAGTCAGACGCGGGTCCCACATGGAGGATCTATCATGGCAAAAATAGGTGAGATCGTACCACTTCTTATTGATAAAGCCGTCGATTTTATGGCGTCCAGCCAGGCGTTCCGTGAATACCTGAATAAAACGCCGCCGCGTGATTATGTTCCTTCCGAGGTGCCGTCGGAGAGCGCGCCCATTTATTTGCAGCGTCTGGAATATTACCGGCGGCTGTACCGACCAAAAGAAGAAGAAAGAGGTTAACGGCGGGATTTACTTTTGAAAGGCCTTTTTTAAGCTGATTTTAGAAATCAGCTCGGTCAGAGAGAGGACCATCGTCGAACGCACCGCCTGCTGGTAGCGCTGAATTTGCATGGCGTATAGCGCCGCGTCGGACGTATCAAAATGCGGCGGCGGCGGTAGCGCCATGACGCAGTGCAGTTCGCCAAACGGCCCGAGGATTTCATCGTCGGTAAAGGCGTACTCATTGCCATCGTGATTCAGCTCTTCGCGCAGCGCCATTAACAGCTCCGCATCTTCATATTCGGTGCGGCTGAGTACGCCCAGGCCATAGATAAGTTTCAGACGTACCGAAAGATCGCCCAGCGGCCCGTCGCCGTCCAGCAACGGTTCCACAGCGTATTTCACGGCATAGTCGTCTTTGCGAAACACCTGGAGCACCAGAATGTTCACCGCCTCGGTCAATAACTCGACGGCGGTAATCAGGAAGCTCCGTACGGTTTTGCCAGCATTCAGACGCTCAAGCACACGATTTTCAAAGGCCTGGGTTTGTTCCATTATTGCCTGCATATCTGACAATCTGTTATTTGGGCGCAGGCTAACCTGCGCCGGGTTCTGCGTCATTTGGTCGCGTTATATGCGTTAACCGCCTCCGCCACCACATCGCTATTGGCATCCAGCCCGGAAATTTGCGCCAGCGCGGCCTGCGGGCCTTTTTCGGTAATCAGTGCCGCCAACTCTTGCGCCTGCGGATCTTCATCGCTACGGAAATGCATCGCCGCCGCGATCCCTTTGACCAGATTCACATGCGGCAGACCATATTCCAGGGTGCCAAGCAGCGGTTTGATCAGACGGTCGCCCGCGCTGAGTTTGCGTAGCGGCTGACGACCTACGCGTTCGACGTCATCTTTCAGATACGGGTTTTCAAAACGACCGAGGATTTTCTGAATGTATGCCGCATGTTTGTCGGCATCAAAACCGTAGCGTTTGATCAGCACCGCGCCGCTTTCTTCCATCGCGCCTTTCACCACCGCGCGAATACTCTCATCGAGAATAGCGTCGCGAATGGTCTGATGACCGGCTAATTTGCCGAGGTACGCGGTTATAGCATGACCCGTGTTCAGCGTGAAGAGTTTACGTTCGACAAATGCCATCAGGTTATCCGTTAACTCCATCCCCGGAATGGTCGGCAATGCGCCTTTAAACTGGGTTTTATCGACGATCCACTCGCTGAAGGTTTCTACCGTCACTTCCAGCGGGTCATGGGTGGCGGAAGCGGAAGGCGGCACAATACGGTCAACGGCGGAATCGACAAAGCCAACGTGCTGTTCAACCCAGGCTTTATCGCCATCCGCCAGCGCGTTCATCACATGACCTTTGAGCTGCGTGGTGCCGCGCACCATATTTTCACAGGCGATGATATTCAGCGGGGCATCCACGCCCTGCGCCTTACGTTTTACCAGCCCTTTAGCGATGGCCGGAGCGATACGCTCAAGCACAACCGGACCCACGGCAGTGGTGATTAAATCAACGTGGGCAATCAGGTCGACAACATCATCGCCGATGCTGCTGACAGCGTTGACGCCGGAAACGGTATCCACCTGCTCATTTTCACCCACAACATGAACCTGATAGCTATGACGGGCATTCAGGGCATCGAGTACGACCTGGTTTACATCCGCAAACGTCAGTTGTATCCCCGCGTCAGCCAGCAGTTTGCCGATAAAGCCACGACCGATATTACCTGCGCCAAAATGTAATGCTTTCATAGTATTAACCTTCATTAATGTTTTTACCCGAGAGGGCTAGGGTGAGGGACTGCATAGATTTCCCCTCAACCTAACCCTCTCCACAAGGGAGAGGATATCGCCTTCATATTTCGAACTGCAGATGCGTTGGCTCTCCTCGCTCACCCCAGTCACGTACTTATGTACGCTCCTGGGGATTCACTGCGTTGCCGCCTTCCTGCAGCTCGAACTATTTTGGGGATACTTAACTGTTAAGCTTTTTTACCTGCCAGCAGTTCCAGCACTTCATCCACGCTGGTGGTGTGCGCCAGACGTTCGATCACGGATTCATCATCTAGCGCGTTGGTCAGGCTGGTAATCACTTGAATGTGCTCATTGTTACGTGCGGCGATACCAATGACCAGACGGGCAATATCGTCTTCTTCTTCACCGAAGCGTACGCCTTCCGGATACTGGCAGAACACCACGCCGGTTTTCAGCACGCGGTCTTTAGCTTCTACTGTACCGTGCGGTACTGCGATGGATTCACCGAGGTAAGTCGGCGTCAGCTTTTCGCGGTCCAGCATCGCCTCGACGTATTCCGGCTCAACATAGCCGCCTTTCACCAGTTGTTCACCGGCAAAGCGAATCGCCTCTTCTTTGTTAGCGGCTTTACGGCCCAGGAAGATATTCTCCGCACCCAGTTTGAACAGGTTGTTATCACCCTCCTCAAAGCTGTCTTTCAGATGGTCGCGGACTTTCTCTTCATTAGTATTATGGCGCTGTGCGGCAACCAGACGTTCGGTCAGGCTGGTGTACAGGCCGCTATCCAGGAAGTTGGTCAGCGAAATATGCTGCGCCTGCGGTACCTGACGCATCGCGCGCTCGGTCAGGTCACGGTGAGTAATGACTAGATCCACATCCGGCGGCAGATTGTTAATGGCGCTGTTGGTGACGGAGATCTGGCTCAGGCCTGCATCCTGTACTTTCTTACGCAGTACCCCTGCGCCCATCGCGCTGGAACCCATACCGGCATCGCAAGCCACGATGATTTTACGCACATGGCTCAGGTCGTTGGTCACGTCGCCAGCCGCCAGCGGAGAGGCGCCTTTAGATTCCGCTTTCATGTCATGCATACGACGGGTGGCCGCTTCAATGTCATCTTCTTCTTTCACTTTGCTGGTTTTCAGCAGAATTGCAGAAACCACGAAGGAGACCGCCATTGCCGCCACGATGGCAGCGATGTTAGCGAAGTAAGCGCCTTTTGGCGTCATCGCCAGTACCGCCAGAATGGAACCCGGAGACGCCGGAGAGACCAGACCGCCGTTCAGGATGGTCAGGGTGAATACGCCGGTCATACCGCCAAGGATAACGGCCAGAATCAGGCGTGGGTTCATCAGCACGTACGGGAAGTAAATTTCGTGGATACCGCCCAGGAAGTGGATGATGGCCGCGCCGCCCGCAGACTGTTTAGCGCTGCCGCGACCGAAGAACATGTACGCCAGCAGGACGCCCATCCCCGGACCCGGGTTAGCTTCAATCAGGAAGAAGATGGATTTACCCATCTCATGGGACTGCTGGATACCCAGCGGTGAGAAGATGCCGTGGTTAATCGCGTTATTGAGGAACAGGATTTTCGCCGGTTCAACAAAAATGGACGCCAGCGGCAGCATATCGTGCGCCACCATGAAGTTAACGCCCGCCGCCAGAATTTTGGACAGGACTTCAACCGCCGGACCAATACCGAGGAACGCCAGGATGGCGAGGATCATACCGATGATGCCAGCGGAGAAGTTGTTCACCAGCATCTCAAAACCGGATTTGATCTTACCGTCTACCCAACTGTCGAATTTCTTAATGCAGTAGCCGCCTAATGGACCGGCGATCATCGAGCCGAGGAACATCGGCATATCCGCGCCGACAATAACGCCCATGGTAGTGATAGCGCCCACTACGCCGCCGCGTTCGCCGCCAACCAGACGACCGCCGGTATAACCGATGAGCAGCGGCAACAGGTAGGTGATCATCGGACCAACCAGTTTCGCCAGCGTTTCGTTAGGCAACCACCCTGTTGGAATAAATAATGCGGTGATAATACCCCACGCGATAAACGCGCCGATATTAGGCATCACCATATTGCTGAGGAATCGACCAAAGCTTTGCACTTTGATCTTAATATCGGATGACATAAAAACACCCCTTCTTATGTTGCTGTCGCGCAGGCTGAAAGCCCGAGGTTTGTTAATGTAGCGGCAGAGGTAGCCGGACCCTGTAGTGTAGATACTGCGCAATCTGGCACTGAATCGTTCAACTGTCCAGACAGGGACAATTTATGTGATTTGTGTCACATAAATATAGGGGGTAGAGAGGTAATTGATGTGATATTGATCACAAAGTGGCTGTGTAAAAAAACAACGAATCTCATTTTTAGCCCTTAAAAGGCCATTTTATGTGAGATATTTCACATTTTTATTTTGGTGCTTTGTTGAATTTTTGTGATCCTCTTCACAATAAATTTTAAGCCCGGGTAACGTCAATACGATCCGGCAAACATTTTGTCGCGAGCCCTCTCACGTTATGTCATTCAGCAACCTCCTTTTGCGTCTCTTTTCGTCTTATTTGAGCCATACTATGATTTTTACTGGTTGGCAAAAAGGACACGGCATGAAACTCATCGGTAGCTACACCAGCCCTTTTGTGCGCAAAATCTCTGTTCTGCTGCTCGAAAAAGGCATCACCTTCGAATTTATTAATGAACTACCCTACGAGGCGAATAACGGCGTGGCGCAATACAACCCTCTGGGTAAGGTGCCAGCGCTGGTGACGGAGAAAGGGGAGTATTGGTTCGATTCGCCGATCATCGCGGAATATATTGAGCTGCTGGATATCGCGCCAGCGATGCTCCCGCGTGACCCGATGGCAGCGCTTAAAGTTCGCCAGCTTGAAGCGTTGGCTGACGGTATTATGGATGCAGCGTTGGTTTCTGTACGCGAACAGGCGCGCCCGGCGGCGCAACAATCGGAAACGGAACTGTTGCGCCAGCGGGAAAAAATCAACCGCAGCCTGGATATGCTCGAAAGTTATCTGAGCGACGGGACACTAAAAACGGATACGGTCAATCTGGCGACTATCGCGATTGCCTGTGCGGTAGGCTATCTCAACTTCCGCCGGGTCGCGCCTGGCTGGTGCGTTAGCCGCCCCCACCTGGTCAAACTGGTCGAAACACTTTTTCAGCGCGAAAGCTTTGCCCGCACCGAAGCGCCAAAGGCTTGACGCGCATTATGTCCGCCTGAGCAAACTCACGTTACAATCCCCCTTATGTCGATATCCCTCTCCCGCCAGGAGAGGGCCACCAACAGCCAGGCATTTTCATGACAAGCGAAACGCGTACACTCTACAGCCAGCTTCCTGCTATCGATCGTTTATTGCACGATAGCGCTTTTCTTTCTCTGCGCGATCGGTATGGCCATACCCAGGTGGTTGATCTGCTTAGGCGGATGCTTGACGACGCGCGCGACGTCATCCGGAATACGCAAACACTTCCCGACTGGTACGCAGACTGGGCGCAAGAGGCGAAACTCCGGCTGGAAAATGCGGCGCAAAGCGCGCTGCGCCCGGTGATTAACCTGACGGGGACGGTGTTGCACACCAATCTTGGCCGCGCATTGCAGGCGCAAGAAGCGGTTGAGGCGGTAACGCAGGCGATGCGCGCGCCGGTGACGCTGGAATACGATTTAGATGGCGCCGGGCGGGGGCATCGCGACCGGGCGCTGGCGACGCTGTTATGCCGAATCACCGGGGCGGAGGACGCCTGTATCGTCAATAACAATGCGGCGGCGGTATTGCTGATGTTGGCGGCGACCGCCAGCGGCAAAGAGGTGGTAGTTTCGCGTGGCGAGCTGGTCGAAATCGGCGGCGCGTTTCGTATTCCGGATGTTATGCGCCAGGCGGGCTGTACGCTGCATGAAGTGGGCACCACCAACCGGACGCACGCGAAAGATTACCGTCAGGCGGTAAATGAAAATACCGGGCTGTTGATGAAGGTGCATACCAGTAATTACAGCATTGAGGGCTTTACCAAAACGGTAGAGGAAGCGGAACTGGCGGAAATCGGGCGAGAGCTGGATATTCCGGTGGTGGCGGATCTGGGCAGCGGTTCGCTGGTGGATTTAAGTCAATATGGCTTACCCAAAGAGCCGATGCCGCAGCAGCTCATTGCCGCAGGCGTCAGCCTGGTAAGCTTCTCCGGCGATAAGTTGCTGGGCGGGCCGCAGGCCGGGATTATCGTCGGCAAAAAAGCGATGATTGCCCAACTGCAAAGCCATCCGCTGAAGCGCGCTCTGCGCGCTGATAAAATGACGCTGGCGGCGCTGGAGGCAACGTTACGTCTGTATCTGCACCCGGAAGCGTTGGCGGAGAAATTACCCACCCTGCGTCTGTTAACTCGCAGTGAAGCGTCGATTCGCGAACAAGCGCAGCGGTTACAGGCGCGGCTGGCGGCACGTTACGGCGATGAATTTGCGCTGGAGGTTAAACCCTGCCTGTCGCAAATCGGCAGCGGTTCATTACCAGTAGACCGCCTTCCCAGCGCCGCCATGACCTTTACCCCGCACGACGGGCGTGGTAGTCGGCTGGAGGCGCTGGCGGCCCGCTGGCGCACGCTGCCTGTACCGGTCATTGGCCGAATTTATGATGGCCGTTTATGGCTGGATATGCGCTGTCTTGAAGACGAAAGCCGGTTTATGGAGATGATGCTGAAATGATTATTGCAACTGCCGGACACGTAGACCACGGTAAAACGACGTTGCTCCAGGCGATTACCGGAGTCAATGCCGATCGCCTGCCGGAAGAGAAAAAACGCGGGATGACTATCGATCTGGGCTACGCCTATTGGCCGCAGCCGGATGGTCGTGTGCTGGGCTTTATCGATGTGCCTGGACATGAAAAATTCCTCTCTAACATGCTGGCGGGCGTAGGCGGTATTGATCACGCTTTGCTGGTGGTCGCCTGTGATGACGGCGTCATGGCGCAAACGCGCGAGCATTTACAGATCCTGCAACTGACGGGCAATCTCCAGCTCACCGTCGCGCTGACCAAAGCCGATCGCGTGGATGAGGCGCGTATCGGTGAAGTACGTGAAGAGGTACTGGCGGCGCTCGACAACTATGGCTTCGCCGATACCGTTTTATTTGTCACCGCCGCCAATGAAGGACGCGGTATTGCAGAACTTCGCGCTCATTTACAGCAGCTTCCTGCACGTTCGCACGCCGCGCAGCATCGCTTCCGTCTGGCTATCGACCGTGCGTTTACGGTGAAAGGGGCGGGACTGGTGGTGACCGGAACGGCGCTGAGCGGAGAGGTAAACGTGGGCGATACGCTATGGTTGACCGGCGTTAATACGCCGATGCGCGTACGAAGTCTACACGCGCAAAATCAGCCTACCGACCATGCGTATGCCGGGCAACGTATTGCGCTCAATATTGCGGGCGATGCGGAGAAGGAGCAGCTTAACCGCGGCGACTGGCTGCTTTCCGATGCGCCGGCGGGGGAGGCTTTTTCCCGGGTGATCGTTTCTCTGGCGCTTCATGCGCCGCTTTCCCAATGGCAACCGCTACATATTCACCATGCTGCCAGCCATGTGACCGGTCGCGTCTCTTTGCTGGAAGGCGGGCTGGCCGAGCTGATCTTTGATACGCCGTTGTGGCTGGCCGATAATGACAGACTGGTGCTGCGTGATATTTCCGCACGTGCCACCCTTGCCGGCGCACGCGTGGTGACGCTTAAGGCGCCGCGTCGCGGTAAACGTAAGCCAGATTATTTGCACTGGCTTTCAACGCTTGCCGCCGCGCAGGACGATAGCGCGGCGTTGGCCATTCATCTGGAACGCGGCGCCGTCAACCTGCCGGATTTCGGTTGGGCGCGTCAGCTTAATCCTCTCGGTATGCGTCAGCTTATTGAGCAACATGGTTTTATCCAGGCTGGAGACAATTTGTTAAGCGCGCCCGTCGCCGCCCGCTGGCAGCGTAAGATTCTTGATACGCTGGCGACCTACCACGAACAGCACCGCGATGAACCGGGGCCGGGACGCGAGCGTTTACGCCGCATGGCCCTGCCGATGGAGGATGAAGCGCTGGTTCTGATGCTGATCGAGCGGATGCGCGACGACGGCCTGATTCATAGCCATCACGGTTGGTTGCATCTGCCGGATCATAAAGCGGGATTTAGCGATGAGCAGCAGGCCGTCTGGCAAAAAGTTGAACCGCTATTTGGCGATGAGCCCTGGTGGGTACGCGATCTGGCGAAAGAGACCGGAACGGAAGAACAATTGATGCGGCTGGTGCTGCGGCAGGCGGCGCAGCAAGGCATCATTACCGCGATCGTAAAAGATCGGTACTATCGTAACGATCGGATTGTCGCTTTCGCCAATATGATCCGCGAGCTGGATCAAGAGAGAGGATCAACGTGTGCGGCGGATTTTCGCGACAGGCTGAATGTAGGGCGGAAACTGGCCATTCAGATCCTTGAATATTTTGACCGGATTGGATTTACACGACGTCGTGGGAATGATCATTTATTACGTGATGCGTTATTATTTCCGCAAAAAGAATGAAATGGTTAAATTAAATAACAAATGAAGCAATACAATTATTGCGTTGCTTTATAAAAAGCACATCAGGAAATGAACCAGATGTGCTTTTTATTTTTCTGGCTTCTTAAAATAGCCAGCGTGAACCTGTTATCAGGATAATTTTACCCATATTCTTTGCGCCTTATTCAGGCGACTCACGATGAGATTGTGGAACTTTATCGCACGGCGATGTAACGCCTTTGCCCGGTGGCGCGGACGCTTACCGGGCCTGCGTAGACGATGCAGGCCGGATAAGGCGTAACACGTTAGCTTCGATCGAGCTTTTGCTGCGCCAGCCAGACGGCGCCCAGCCTGCCCGCCTGATTTCCCAGTTGGCAGGGCTGAATCGGCACCTGGAGCGCCTCCCACATTTCAAACGTTTCAAGATGCCGCGTCAGGAGCGGGTAGAGCTTTTCCTGTTCGCTTATTCCTCCGCCGATCAGCACCACGCCCGGATCAAACATAGAGATCACGCTGTAAACGCCGCGTGAAAGATAACGCGCCCAGTCATTGACCGCCTCACGCAGATGAACATCGGTCGCCATTCGTTCGAAGATCACATCCGCAGGCGGCATCTCTTCGGCAGGCAGCGCCAGCGCCTGGCGGCACGACGCCATTAATCCGCTGGTTGACGCGATTTTATGCATACTTTCGCCATTGTTCCCGACCGGCATGACGCCGAATTCACCGGCGTGAAAATGCGCGCCGCGATACAGTTCTCGTCCGACGATAATACCGCCGCCAATGCCGGTTCCAATGGTGATACAGACCATGTTTTCATAATGCTGCCCGGCACCTCGCCACATTTCGCCCAGCGCCGCGCAGTTCGCGTCGTTCTCCACGACCAGCGGCAGATCGGTCAGCCCGCTGAACAACTCCATCAGGTTGACGTCATCCAGGTAAGCCAGCGCGCCCGCTTTTGCCGCATGACCGTTATGGGGATTAATATGGCCAGGGAAACTGACCCCGATTGCCGCAATGTCATAGTCCTGTTGGCAACGCGCCACCACATCCTGCCATTTGCGGGTAAACGTGGAGGCGTCCTCTGGCGTATCGAATTGATGATGGGTTAATTCTTCGCCGTCACTGTTAATCACGCCATATTTGACGTGAGTTCCTCCCACATCAATACCGATATATTGCTGCATAGTGTTCTCCGTACGTTAAACAGGCACCTGTTTAGTATGGCTAAAACCAGACGGAGAAACGTAAAGGAAAGTAATTCGTGATTGCTGTCGTAAAGCGGGAAATCATTGGCGAAAAATTCACCAGCACCGTCTACCCTTGTGGAGTACCTTTACAATAAGGAGTTGGTCATGACGAACAATCCCCCTTCAACACGTATTCAGCCAGGTGAATACGGGTACCCACTGAAGTTAAAAGCCCGCTATGACAATTTTATTGGTGGTGACTGGGTTGCGCCCGCCGACGGCGAATATTATCAAAACCTGACGCCAGTGACCGGCCAGCCGCTATGTGAAGTCGCTTCCTCCGGTAAAAAAGATATCGATTTAGCGCTCGACGCCGCGCATAAGGCGAAAGATAAGTGGGCGCATACGTCAGTACAAGACCGTGCCGCTATCTTGTTTAAGATCGCCGATCGGATGGAACAAAACCTCGAACTGTTGGCGACAGCGGAAACCTGGGATAACGGTAAACCGATTCGTGAAACCAGCGCCGCCGACGTACCGCTGGCGATCGATCATTTCCGCTATTTCGCCTCCTGTATACGTGCGCAGGAGGGCGGGATTAGCGAAGTTGATAGCGAAACCGTGGCCTACCATTTTCACGAACCGCTTGGCGTCGTGGGGCAGATAATCCCGTGGAACTTTCCGTTGTTGATGGCAAGCTGGAAAATGGCGCCAGCGCTGGCGGCGGGTAACTGCGTGGTGCTTAAACCGGCACGCCTGACGCCGCTTTCCGTTCTGCTGTTAATGGAAGTCATTGGCGATCTGTTACCGCCGGGCGTCGTCAACGTCGTGAACGGCGCGGGCGGCGAGATTGGCGAATATCTGGCGACCTCGAAACGTATCGCGAAGGTGGCGTTTACCGGTTCGACGGAAGTGGGTCAACAGATCATGCAGTACGCCACGCAGAATATTATTCCTGTGACGCTGGAGTTAGGCGGTAAATCGCCCAATATCTTCTTTGCTGACGTGATGGATGAGGAAGATGCGTTCTTTGATAAAGCGCTGGAGGGATTTGCCCTGTTTGCCTTTAACCAGGGCGAGGTGTGTACCTGTCCAAGCCGTGCGCTGGTCCAGGAGTCCATCTATGAGCGCTTTATGGAGCGCGCTATTCGCCGGGTAGAGAGCATTCGCAGCGGGAACCCGCTAGATAGCGGTACACAGATGGGGGCGCAGGTCTCCCACGGCCAGCTTGAGACTATCCTCAATTATATCGATATCGGTAAAAAAGAGGGGGCCGATATTCTGACCGGTGGGCGACGCAAGGAGCTGGATGGCGAACTTAAAGAGGGCTATTACCTTGAGCCTACCATTCTGTTTGGTAAGAACAATATGCGCGTCTTTCAGGAGGAGATCTTTGGCCCGGTGCTGGCGGTAACCACCTTTAAAACCATGGAGGAGGCGCTGGAAATCGCTAACGATACCCAATACGGCCTGGGCGCTGGCGTCTGGAGCCGCAACGGCAATCTGGCCTATAAGATGGGGCGCGGCATTCAGGCCGGGCGCGTATGGACCAACTGCTATCACGCCTATCCGGCACATGCTGCGTTCGGCGGCTATAAGCAGTCGGGCATCGGGCGCGAAACGCATAAGATGATGCTGGAACACTACCAGCAAACCAAGTGCCTGCTGGTGAGCTATTCCGATAAGCCGCTGGGGCTGTTCTGACGCAAGAGGTAATGCCCGATGGCGCTGCGCTTATCGGGCCTACAAAAATTCATCGCAATATACTGATATTGCAAATCTTGTAGGCCGGATAAGGCGCAGTCGCCATCCGGCACAGTATTACCGCTCGTTAACCCAAATCCGCATTTCGCCCTCGCCACGGTTGGCCCAGCTAAACCACGGAATGAACGTTAGCGTCTGCGGCTGGCGCGATGACGGCGCGTTATCGTAGTGCCACAACGCCTGATGCTGCGCATCTAGGGCGCTTTGCTTCTCGCCTTCAGCCTGAATCAGCATCTTATGCGCAAAAAGCCCTTTGCCCTCAAAGACCCGGAACTCACTCTCTTTCGGTAACCACAGATTATGCAGTTCTTCGCCGTTATCGGCCTGCTCAAGGCAATAGACCAGCGGCCCGCGCTGAATGGCGACCTTACCGGCGACGTGACGCGCCAGCGGATTGCCATACACGCGGCGAACCGGCATCGGCAGCGTCAGGGTTATCGTATCGCCCTCCTGCCAGGTCCGACGGATATGCAGATAACCTTTGCGAATATCCTGCTCCACTTCCAGCCCGTTGAGCGTCACTTTTGCCTCAGGGCACCAGTCCGGCAGACGTAGCGCCAGCGTGTGACGTACCGGCTGCACAGAGTCGATGGCGATCTTCACCTGCTCTTGCCACGGGTAGTTCCCGCCAATCCGCAGTTTGAGCGCGCCATTTCCAACCGGTATTTCCATGCTGTTACCCACGTACATATTGATGTACAGCGCATCCGCACGCGGCGTGTAGATGTAGTGACCAAGGGAGGTGAGCACGCGGGCGATATTCGGCGGGCAGCAGGCGCAGCCAAACCAGCGCTGGCGGATGGGCTTAACGTGATCGTAAATATGGTTGAATTTTAACGATTTTGGATGCACTTCCAGCGGGTTGACGTAGAAGAAATGCTTGCCATCCAGCGCCATACCGCCGAGGACGGTGTTGTACAGCGCGCGCTCCATCACGTCGGCGTACTGGCTATCGGCTTCCATTTCCAGCATCCGGCGGGCGAACATCATCAGGCCGATTGAAGCGCAGCTTTCCGCATAGACCGAATCATTCGGTAAATCGTAATCGCTGCTAAAGGCTTCGCCGCTGCTCTGCGAGCCAATCCCGCCGGTGATATACAGCTGACGCTGCGCCATATTTTTCCACAGGCGCAGGCAGTCCTGGCGTTTGCCTTCATCGTTGCTCAGGCGAGCGAGATGCGCCACGCCAGTCATCAGATAGACAAAACGTACCGCGTGGCCAATGGCCGTCTGCTGCTGCGAAATTGGCAGATGCGCCTGGCTGTAGGCTTTGTCTTTGACCATCCACGCCGGGCCGTAGGTATGCCAGTACGAGGTCTGGCCGCGTTTTTCGTACTCTTCGTCGTAGAAGTGCGGTTGGACGCCGCGCTGCCCGATAAAGTAGCTTGCCAGCGCCATATAGCGCGGCTGCTCTGTTACCTCATACAGACGCATCAGCGCCAGCTCAATTTCCGGGTGGCCCGGATAGCCGTGCAGCTGATTTTCGCCAGGGCCGAAAGTGCTGTCGATATGATCGGCCAGGCGACAAACGACGTCTAGCAGCCGACGCTTGCCAGTGGCCTGAAAGAAGGCGACGCCCGCTTCAATCAGGTGCCCGGCGCAATAAAGCTCGTGGCACTCCGCCAGGTTGCTCCAGCGTTCTTGCGGGGCTTTTGCCGTAAAGTACGTATTGAGATAGCCATCGTCACACTGCGCGGCGGCCACCAGTTCAATCACCTCATCGGCGGTTTTCTCAAGCGCTGGATCGGGCTTCTGGCACAGTGACCAGGCAACCGCTTCCAGCCATTTCGCCACGTCGCTGTCCTGAAAGACCATGCCGTAAAAGTCGCCCGTCTGCTGGCCTGCGGCAATGCGGAAATTTTCAATGGCATGGCTGGGTTCAGCCTCTGGAATACGATCGTTTAACGCATCCCACTGGTAAGGAATAACCACATCGCGAACCAGTTGTTGATACTGTCCGAGGAACGGATCGCTGACCGTCAGTTTATGCAGATCGACTTCCAGTACGTTCATTTCGTGCTCCTTAAGGCTGTAGAGGTCATAGATATTCCTCGCTGACGGGGTATTTTATGGCAGTAATTTTTATTTTCGCGTTATGACCTGATTCATTTTGCCCAGATAGCGGTGAGCGACAAGGCGATAAAAGAGTAAAAAAAGATGACGATTCCGACCCGTATTTAAAAATGTGAGATGGATCGAGTGAAATGACTATTTTTAGTTAATAATCAAAAGCTAATATGAAATACGGTGCTGAATGAGCGGGAAATGACATATTAATGCTCGAATTATCCATGACATTACCGATTAAAGTCCAAAACGGCGGATTATTTATTTCTCGCGGCATTGGGCGTCATCCTGCCAGGCGTCTGCAATCGTGGGAAATTATATTTGTGGAAAAAGGCTGCCTGAAAATTCAGGAAGAAGAATGTGTTTTCTGTGTCGAAGCCGGGGAAAGCCTGTTGCTTTGGCCGCATCGCCGCCATATTGGCGTTGAGGAGTTTCCCGCCGATCTTAAATTTTACTGGCTCCATTTTGAGGTCAAAGCGCCGGACAGCAACCCGCGCTGGCTGACGCATCTTTCCGTGCCGCAGCATACCCAGGTTGCCGATCCGCAGGCGCTGATTGCGCTTTTTCGCCAGTTTATGAACGAGCAGGAAAAGCACCAGCGCAGCCCGGCGCTGGAGTTCATCGTGCTGCTGATTTTGCAGCAGCTCACCGTTGACGCCCGGCAGAATGAAAACGCCGAGGCCGCTGGCGTGTCGCTGGCCTGGAAAGTACAGCAGTTGATTCGAACGCACTATCACCTGCCGCTTTCCAGCTCGGTTCTGGCGAAAGAACTGCATTGCAATGTGGATTATCTGGGACGCGTTTATCGGCGGGTATTTCACCTTACGCTAACGGAAGCCATCCACCGCCAGCGGGTGCGCGAGGCGGAAAAGTTGCTGATTAGCGACGCGCGTTCGTTAAAAGAGGTGGCGGAACGGTGCGGTTTTAATGACGTTGGTTACTTTCGCCAGATCTTCCGCAAGCACACCGGCCTGACGCCTACCGCCTGGAAGCGGCGCTACAGTAAGGAACACGTTAATTCTTGAGTATAATCTTTGGCCCTCTGACAACGCGGTTGCAAACTGAATGCCCGATGGCGCTTTGCTTATCGGGCCTACAAGAGTTCATCACAACGTATTGATATTGCACATCTTGTAGGTCGGATAAGGCGCAGCCGCCATCCGACACAGGCTGTGACTGCCGGTATTACTGCCCGTAATAGGCATTCGCGCCATGTTTACGCAGATAGTGCTTATCGAGCAGTTCAGGCTGCATATCCGGCAGCTGGGGGGCCAGCTGGCGCGAGAACAGCCCCATATAGGCGCACTCCTCAAGCACCACGGCGTTGTGGACGGCATCGGCGGCATTTTTACCCCAGGCAAACGGGCCGTGTGAATGAACTAATACCGCCGGGATTTGCGCCGGATCCAGACCGCGCTCTTCAAAGGTTTTAATAATCACCTCGCCGGTCTGATACTCGTACTCGCCGTTAATCTCCTCAACGGTCATCAGTCGGGTACAGGGGATCGCGCCATAGAAATAGTCGGCGTGGGTGGTGCCCCAGGCGGGCAGATCGAGCCCGGCCTGCGACCAGATCGTCGCATGGCGGGAATGGGTATGCACGATCCCACCGATCTGCGGATAGCGGCGATAGAGCGCCAGATGGGTCGCGGTATCGGACGAGGGTTTTTTGTTGCCTTCAACGACCTTACCGCTGGCGATCTCTACCACCACCATATCGTCGGCGGTCATCACCTCATATTCGACGCCGGAAGGCTTAATGACCATCAGCTTGCGCGTCTCATCGACCGCGCTGACGTTGCCCCAGGTAAAGGTGACCAGCCCGTGCGCCGGGAGGGCCAGGTTGGCCGCCAGCACCTCGGCTTTCAGTTGCTCTAACATGTGAAACCTCCTTCCTGCATCCGTGATTCAATCCAGCGGCGGGCCTGGATAATTTCCAGCACCGGCTCACTGGCTTTCTCTGTCCACATCTCAATCAGAAATGAACCGCGATAATTCAGCTCATGCAGCGTTTTAAAAATGCCCACAAAATCAACGCATCCTTCGCCAAACGGCACGTCGCGGAACTGGCCGGGGCTATCGCCGGTCACCGGCAGCGTATCTTTCAGATGAATTGCGGCGATACGGTCGATACCCAGCTTCAGCTCGGCGGTCACGTCGTTCCCCCAGGCGCTGAGGTTGCCGACGTCTGGATAAACGGTGAACCACGGTGACGAAAGCATCTCGTCCCACTTTTTCCACTTGCTGATGGAGTTCATAAACGCGGTATCCATGATCTCCACCGCCAGCATCACCTGCGCCGCTGCGGCCTGTTCCACCGCCCACGCCAGCCCTTCGGCGAAACGTTGCTGGGTGCCTTCGTCGTGCTCTTCGTAATAGACGTCGTAACCTGCCAACTGGATGGTGCGGATACCGAGATCGCGCGCCAGGCGAATGGCTTTGGTCATGATTTCACGCGCCCGCTGGCGTACCGCTTCGTCGCGGCTGCCAAAAGGGAAGCGACGATGGGCGGAGAGGCACATCGACGGGATGGCGACGCCGCTTTCCAGCATCGCGTTCACCAGCGAAGCGCGTTGGGCCGAGGTCCACTCCAGGCGTGAGAGACGTTCGTCGGTTTCATCCACCGACATCTCAACAAAATCAAAACCGCAGCTTTTTGCCAGCACCAGCCGCTCTGGCCAACTGAGATCTTTCGCCAGTGCTTTCTCGTAAATACCTAATGGATGATTACGCATGCTTTTCTCCCCAAATGGCGTCAATTTGGGCGTGGAATTCGGCGGCGACCTGCGCCGGATGGGCGGCACCTGCCAGCGCGCGTCCGGCGATAAATGCCTTAACGTTAATGTCGCGGAACAGCGGCAGATCCGCTGGGGTAATGCCGCCGGTAATCGATAGTTCAAGGCCGATGTCGGACAACGCCTTCATGCGTGCCAGGTCCGCTTCTCCCCACTGTTGCCCGCTGGCCTGCGCATCGCGTCCGCGATGATAAATCGCCTGACGCACGCCGGTGCGATACCAGTCTCGGGCGTCGTCCAGCGTCCAGTTGCCGAACAGCTCCATTTGAATTTCACCGCCGCAGGATTGCGCGACGGCGTGGCCTTTCTCGACGGTCGCGAGCGGCGCGGCGCAGATGATAGTCATCCAGTTGGCGCCAGCGCCAAAAGCCTGCTGCGCCAGGGTTTCACCAGCATCGGCCACTTTCCAGTCGGCGACGATGATTTTTTCCGGGCACTGCGCTCGCAGGGCTTTCACCGCGCTAAGGCCTTCGGTTAAACAAAGGATGGTTCCGGCCTCAACGATATCGACATGATCCTGTAGCAGGGCGACATCGCGTTGGGCTGCTTCCAGACTGGTGTGGTCGAGCGCCAGTTGCAGTAATGGTCGGCTCATAATGCGTGCTCCTTAATACGGGCGTGATAGCCCTGTAGTGCTTCAATCAAATCCTGGTATTGGCGGTATTTGCGCTGGTAGAGGGCGTGCGCGGTCATGTCCGGCAGCAGCGTGCGCACCGGGTGCTGCAGGTCGCGTTGGGCCTCGCGGAAATCGCGATATACGCCGGTGCCGACGCGGGCAGCCAGCGCCGCGCCGAAGCAGCCGGTCTCCTCCACCTGCGGCAGCTCAATGCGTAAACCGCTGACGTCCGCCAGCATCTGCATCCAGACGTCGGAGTGGGCCGGGCCGCCGGTAACGCGCAGGGCGCAAACGTCGGTAAAGCGTTCACGCATGCGGTTGAGGTGGGTCATATGGCTGAAGACCACGCCTTCATAAATCGCCTGCAGCAGGTGGGCGCGGGTGTGCAGCGCCTGCATGCCGTAAAAGCCGCAGGTCATCTCCAGTCCGGCATTGCTGCCGTAGAGAAACGGCAGAAAAAAGAGGTCGCTACCGGCTTTCGGCAGGCTGGCGACCGCCTGGTTGATCTCGTCAAAAGAGAGGTCGCCCCACTGGGCGGTAAACCATTCGAGGTTGCCGGAGGAGGTCGGGCTGGCTTCGTGAACGATATACTGCCCGTCATTGACGTAGCGGCCATAGACGTAAGGATGGGCCTCATGGTCGCTCAGGCCGTGAGCGATGCCGCTGGTGACGGCCCAGGTGCCCATCACCGCATTGAGCGTTGATTCATCCTCAATACCGGCGCAAAGGGCGGTGGAAACCACATCAAACAGGCCGCCGACGACGGGGGTGCCCGCCGCCAGACCGGTGATGGCGGCTGCCTGAGCGGTGATCTCCCCGCAGATTTCGGCTGAACCCACCACGGGGGGCAGCGCGCTGTCGATTTCACTGATGCCCAGCCACTCGGTCAGACGCGGGTCGTACTGGCCCGTCGCCATGTTGTAGAGGTTGGACTCGGAGATGTTGCTCTCCTCACAGCCTTTCACGCCGGTTAAGCACCAGCGCAGATAGTCATGCGTCATCATGACGCTGCCTATCTGCGAGTAGCGCTGCGGCTCATTCTCTTTTACCCAGCGTAAAAGGGAGACCGGATGCCCGGTCCACAGGGTTTGCCGAGTCAGCGGGTAGAGTTTTTGCGGAACCGCTTCTTTTTGCCAGCGCTGGACAATTTCCATGGCGCGACGGTCGGAAGAGAGTATCGCTTTACCTAATGGCCGATCGCTTTTATCTAACAGGAACAGGCCCTTACCCTGAGCGGAAATACCCAGACCGCGGATTTGTGAGCCGCTCACCCCCGTGTGCGTCAGCAGTTTGCTGATGACCGAGCCGCACTGTTGCCACAGTTCGGTCATATCGCGTTCAACCCAGCCTGGCTGCGGGCTTAAAGCGTGCAGCGGCAGGCGTTGCACCGCTACTTCCCGGCCTGCGCCATCGTACAACCCGGCTTTTAGCCAACTCCCACCACAATCTAACCCCAGCCAGTAGTTGCTCATGACTTATTGCACCTCGTCCACGGCTTTCAGGAGATCGGCGCCCTGCGGGTTGTCTTTCAGGAACATATCGCGCACCTGGCTGCCCAGCGCATCGCTGAAGGCTTTACGGTCGATATCGGTCAGGACTTCAACTCCGGCTTCTTTCATGCCATCGATAATTTTTTGCTGATCTTCGGCGACCAGTTTGCGCTGATAGTCACCCGCTTCTTTGGCGGAACTCAGCAGTGCCTCCTGGAACTGCGGGCTTAAAGCGTCGAATTTGGCTTTATTGATCACCAGCAGCAGAGGCGAATAGGCGTGATGAGTGAGGGAGAGGTATTTCTGTACCTCATAGAATTTCGCTGACCACACGACGTTGATAGGGTGTTCTTGGGCATCAATCGTACGGGTTTCGAGGCCGGTATAGACTTCGGAGAACGGCATCGGAATAGGGTTCGCGCCGAAGATTTTAAAGGCCGCGATATTCATTGGGCTGTTGTTAGTGCGGATTTTTAAGCCTTTCAAATCGCCCGGCGTTTTTACCGGCGCGCGGGAGTTGGTGACGTCGCGCCAGCCGTTTTCCCAGTAGGCCAGCACTTTTAACCCTTTTGAATCGAGTGATTTTTTCAGTTCATCGCCGACTTTGCCGTCGAGCGTTTTATGCGCATGCGCGGTATCGCGAAACAGGAAGGGGACATCAAGTAAGTTGAATACAGGGGCCAGGCCGGTGAAATTGTTCGAACCGGACATTTCCATATCAATAGTTCCGCCGCGCACCCCGCTGATCATTGCCTGGGCGTTACCTAATGTGCTGTCAGGAAAGAGTTTTAGCGTTAATTCGCCGTTAGTTTTTTCTTTTAATAATTCGTTAAATTTTTTCGCGGCAATATGTTGGGAGTCAGTTTGCGGTGTTTCATAACCAAAACGTAAAGATTGCGCCGCCAGAGACGACACGCTGAAAACCGTCAGACCAGCTATCAATAATGAACGAGCAATAACGTGTAATTTCATAATATTATCCTTTAATTAATCCATTTAAGCGGTGTGATAATTAGCTCGGGAATAAAAATAAATAAAACCAGCAGCGACATCAGTACGACAACGTAAGGGAATACGCCTCTTACCGCGTCATCAAATTTCAATTTTGCTACCCCGGAAATAACGTTGAGGACGTTGCCAACGGGCGGTGTGATTAATCCAATAGAGCAGTTAATAATGAACATGACGCCGAAATAAATCGGGTCAATATTGGCTTCTTTAACTAATGGCAATAATACAGGGGTAAGAATTAACACCGTTGGCGTTAAATCCATCACCATACCGACGACCATAATTGAGATCATAATGACGATAAATAAGAGTCGCGGAGAGTCGACCAGCGGCTGCAGCAAATCTGACACCATCATGGGTAATTCCGCGATCGTAATCAGCCAGGCGGATACCTGGGCCGCGGCCACCAGAAACATGACGACTGACGTCGTTTTGGCGGCATTGACCAGCACGTGGTAGAGACTGGAAAACGTTAATTCCCGATAGATAACAACGGCGACAAAGAGGGCGTAAAACGCGGCAACCGCCCCTGCCTCCGTTGGCGTGAAAAGTCCGGAACGGAAGCCGCCGATAATAATCACCGGTAAAAACAGCGCCCAGATACCTGAAACCAATGATTGCCAGATTTCACGCGGTGTTGCTTTAGGCTGAGAAGGGAGATTTAATCGCCCGGCCTGCCACCACCAGGTGAGCATAAGCGCCGCGCCCATCATGATGCCCGGTGCGATCCCGGCCATAAACAGCTTGCTGATCGACAAGCCGCTGGAAACGCCGAAGATAATAAAAGGAATCGAGGGTGGAATAATTGGCGCAATGATCCCGCCGGAAGCGATTAACCCAACGGAGCGGTTGATCGGGTAGTTTGCGGAGCGCATCATCGGCACCAGCAGCGCGGCGACCGCAGCGGTATCTGCTACCGCAGAGCCGGAAAGGCTGGCCATAATCATTGCCGCAATAACGCCCACGTAGCCCAGGCCGCCGGGTTTATGGCCGACCAGCTTCATCGGCAGGTCGACAATTCGCTTTGACAGGCCGCCCGCGTTCATGATTTCACCGGCCAAAACAAAAAAGGGAATAGCCAGCAGGGAGAAACTGTCCGCGCCGTTAACCAGGGTTTGCGCCATAATCTGCACGTCAAACATATCCAGGTATGCCATCAGAGCAGCGCCGCAAAGCAGCAGCGACCAGGCGATGGGTAAACCTATCGCGATCCCGCCGAGCAGGCAGCAGAGAAATATCACCACGGCCATGATTAGGCTCCTTGCTGTGGTTGTTGAAAGGAATCGTTACGCGTTATTAAGTGATAAAGCCGACGCAGCTCGATTAACGCGATGGCAACGCTTGTGGGCAGACAGGCGATATACATCAGGCCGATCGGTAAACCGAGGATTGGCGAGTGATCGCTCCAGTCCTGCAACGCTTTTTGCAGGCTGCCCCAGCCTAATGCGAGGCATAACAATAAAATCAGCGAATGTGTCAGCAGCGAGAGTCGACGCTGATTCGCTGGCGAAAGTTTTTCCACCACAAAAGTGACCTGAACGTGAGCGTTATCCATAAATGCAACGATGGCGCCAATAAACGTCAGCCATACAAATAGATAACGTGATAGTTCATCTACCGACAAAATACTGCTCTCAAAACCGTAACGTAAAATAACGTTAATAAATACAATGCAGGAAAGTACGGCAATTAATACCGCAAGTATGCCCTCAAGTACCCGCTTCATAACGACTCCATCAGGTTATAGAAACTTATCTCTTTCGATGCTGAATAGTGGAACTTAATTTCTTATGTTTGGTTTATATTAGGTCGGCGCAACGTTGAGTTGCAGGCCGAGAATTAAGGTGATGATGTTTAATTCAGGTTAGCGGCGTGTGGCCTTTTTCATTATGTTAATACCATCGCGTAATATATTTATGCGGTGATTAATATCGGCACTGGCATTGATTTCCAACAATTTAATACCGGTAAACTGCAACAGTTCGGGAGCGGCGGCGGTAATGAGTTCTTGAACATGTTTCTCCGTCATCAGGCTTTGTGGACAGAAAGGTGCAAACGGAGCATGGAGGTCCTGCCATTCGCCGTATTCTCCATCCAGCGTTGTACCGGAGAACATCAGTGCCCCGAGTTTTCCAGCCTGTTTGGCCTGCTGCGTATGGATCAGCGGTAGAGAGGTATCCCGCCCTTCAATAGCCGAGCGCGCCCAGTTAATGCAGACGCTTATGTCATAGTCGGCAATAGTTTCCAGTACGTTTACTAACGGTAAGAATCCTTTGCGCGGTGCGGGGCCGGTCATCGCGTCGCAGTGTTCAAGCACCAGGTCGCAGGACCAGTCCCAGTTGGCAATCTCTTTTAATGAGCGCGCAAAGGCGTCGGTTGCCTGCGCCACGTTCGGATTGCCCCCCAGCGGGGCGGCATGAAGCTCAAGGGCTATGACTTTGCCGGTATTGTTCCCATTGATTTTATTGATCTTCTGATGCAGATGACGATAGTACTCCACGCAGGCTTTACGCTGTTCCTCGTCACTGGACGCTAATCCAAAACCGCCGTTTTCGCTACGGCGGCGCATGGTTTCCATTATCGCGGTGACCACGATTTGCCAGTTCCCTGGTGTATGGCGCAATAACCACTCGTCGCCGAGCGGGTGAAGATGTTCAAGACAAGGCTGCTCCAGCCCCCGGATATCCGGAGTATCAGAGAGTTGCCGCCAGAATTCCGTCTCTTCCTCTTCACTCTTCTGGTGAAATGAGGGTGCACAAGGGTACGCACCGATAATATAACCGGTATTATTTTTCATTTTGTGCTCCAGTAAACTCTATTTTATAAAACGTCTATGGCGACTTTTACGACTATTTTCCGTATCGGCGTAGCAATGCTTTTATTACAACCGGGACGATGAACATCCTGCGGGAAAAACAGGGCATAACTTCCCGGTATCATTTCAATGAATGATTCATGTTCACTGTCGTGATAAAAAATAATATCGCGCTGTTCTAATAATGACTCGCTGATTTGATTATTACCGGTATCAATGGCAACCCCAATTGTCTCTTCGCCCCATGCCAGAAACTGAATATCCAGATAGCGGCGATGGACTTCCGGACGATTTTCAGCAGCATCGCGGGTGGTCATATCGATAATCTGCGCGAAGATATTTTTGCCGTCGATTTCCACTACGCCAGGTTCCAGCGTGCGAAAGTCCGTATTGCGCAGGAAATCGAGCGCCTGCTCTATGGCCGACGGTAGCCGGCACGGATTAGGCTGCGCAATATGTCCAAAAATCATGATGTGGCTCCTTACAGCGCCTGAATTTTGGCCCAGACGCTGTCGTCAATGGTGATACCGTGACGGCGGTTGTCATCCAGCAATTTGGTAAATTCGTGGCCGGGCAGCCGAATCGCGACGTTGTCGTCGGCGCGTTCAGCAGTGGTGATGAAATCCATAATCCGCTGCAGTTTGGCATCGCGGGTTGCGCCATCGATCAGCTTATCCACTTCTATGGCGATGAAAATCTGTGAGACGCCATACTCATCGCTGTTTTCCTGGGTCACTTCGGCAACGGAAGAGCCGTTGGAAAGCAGGGTGGCAATCATGTCCAGCACAATCGACAGACCAGATCCTTTCCAGTAACCCATTGGTAAAATGCGGCGATTTTTCTCGATAACGCCCGGTTCTTTGGTCAACTGACCGTTATCGTCGAAACCGCCATCCACCGGCAGTTCGCGGCCCGCCAGACGGTTAACTTCTAACATTCCGTAGGAGAACATCGACATCGACATATCCACCATCGTGATCGGCGTGGAAGGGATAGCGACGATCAGCGGATTGGTACCGATACGGCACTCTTTCGCCCCCCACGGCGGCATGACGGCGATGGAGTTGGTCCAGCAAATGCCGATATAGCCTTTTTCCGCCGCCTGCCAGCCGTAGCTGCCGCCGCGCATCCAGTGGTTAGCATTACGTAACGCCACCAGGCCAATACCATGATCGGAAGCCAGCTCGATGGCCCGGTCCATCATCTTTTTCGCCGTCAGGTTGCCGATAGCGCGCTGAGCATCCCACTGTTCGATGGCGCCGAGGCTGGTAACTCGCTGCGGTTTAGCATCAGGAATAATGTCGCCGTTATCCAGTTGCTGGATGAAGCGGGGAAAGCGGTTCACGCCGTGGGAATAGACACCGGACTCGGTGGTGCGAGCGAACATTTCCGCGCAGGCGTCGGCGGTATCTTCCGCAATATTCCGCGACCGCAAGACGCGGTAGAAGGCCCCTTTTAACTCTTCGAAAGTTACTTTCATCCCTGTTCTCCTGGTCGATTGTTAGAAATTTTAGTATGTTTTTTTGTCGATAAATTTCATAATGCGAAATTTAGTTCCAAATATATAGATCAAAAATTGACATGGCAACGCCAGAGAAGCTTTTTAAAAACGATTAAAATCATCGGGTTATGTTTTTTATGCTGATATCGTGAACTGCAACACACTTTGAGCTACCATCTGATCGCCCAAGAAAGGAGAGAGTTTTCTGATGAGCCAGAACAACGATAAAGAGAAGCCTGCGGGGAGTCAGAGCCTGTTTCGTGGCCTGATGTTGATAGAAATTTTGAGTAACTACCCGAACGGTTGCCCACTGGCGCACCTGTCGGAGCTGGCGGGGTTGAACAAGAGTACCGTCCATCGTTTGTTGCAGGGGCTTCAATCCTGCGGATACGTGACGCCAGCGCCGGCGGCCGGAAGCTACCGTCTGACGACAAAGTTTATTGCCGTCGGCCAAAAAGCCCTGTCATCGCTGAATATCATCCACGTTGCGGCACCGCACCTTGAGGCGCTCAACCTGGCCACCGGCGAGACGGTGAATTTTTCCAGCCGTGAAGATGACCACGCTATCCTGATTTATAAGCTGGAACCGACCACCGGTATGCTGCGCACGCGTGCCTACATTGGCCAGCATATGCCGCTGTACTGCTCGGCGATGGGGAAAATTTATATGGCGTTTGGTCAGCCGGATTATGTGGCGTCTTACTGGGAAAGCCATAAAGATCAGATCCAGCCGCTGACTCGTAATACCATTACCGATTTACCAGCAATGTACGATGAGCTGGCGCAAATTCGTGAAACCAGCATGGCGATGGATCGCGAAGAAAATGAACTAGGCGTTTCCTGTATTGCTGTGCCTGTGTTTGATATTCACCATCGAGTGCCTTACGCCATTTCTATTTCACTGTCGACGTCACGGCTAAAACAGATCGGCGAGAAAAATCTGCTCAAACCGTTGCGTGAAACCGCACAGGCTATCTCTAATGAGCTGGGATTTACCGTTCGCGAATAAGACAGCTCGCCAGGTTTTATCAGGCATCTGACAAAATTTGTCCGTTTGCGTAGTGGGATCAAAGCGGCGGGGAATGGCTCTCTGGCATTCTGGCGTTTTAACGCAGGGGGAGAACAATGAACCGGTTTATTATGGCGGATGCGTCGGCGTGTATCGGGTGTCGTACCTGCGAGGTCGCCTGCGTGGTGTCGCACCAGGAACAGCAGAATAGCGCGGCGGTGACGACGGCGGACTTTGTGCCGCGTATCCGGGTGATAAAAGAGGATAGCTTCACCACGGCCACGGTCTGCCATCAGTGTGAGGACGCGCCGTGCGCGAATGTCTGCCCGGTACAGGCGATTCGCCGTGATCGGGGGCATATCTTCGTGACGTCATCGCGCTGCATTGGTTGTAAAAGCTGTATGCTGGCTTGCCCGTTTGGCGCGATGACTGTGGTGGCGTCCGCGTCAGGCGCGCAGGCGATTAAATGCGATCTTTGCTGGCATCGGGAAGCGGGGCCGGCGTGCGTGGAAGCCTGCCCGACCAGTGCGTTACAGTGCGTTGACGCAACAAATGTGCAGCGCCAGCGCCTCTATTCTCAACCTTTCTGAACGTCGTTCCGGCCTGCATGATGACCGGAATAACCGTCAGCCTTCACGCCAGGCGCGTTCAATCTCTTCTGCCAGAATTTTTACGCCCGCCTCGATTTTGTCCGGTTCAGGCACGTAGTTCATCCGCATACACTGGTGTGTGTGCGGCCAGGGTTTATCCAGTCCGGGAAAGAAATAGTGGCCTGGCACCATCAGCACGCCGCGCGCTTTCAAGCGTTGATAGAGTAGCTCGGTGGTAATCGGCAGATCTTTAAACCACAGCCACAAAAATATTGCGCCTTCCGGTTTATGAATCAGGCAGCGTTCTTCGGATAAATAGCGACGAATGATCGCGATCGTCTGTTGAACGCGCTGATAGTAGAAAGGTTTGATAACCGTTTCCGACAGCCGCAGCAGATCGTTACGCTTAATCATTTCGCACATCATCGCCGGGCCCATGCCCCCGGGCGCAAGGCTGATGATGCCGTTCATGTTGGCAATGGCGGTAATCGTCTTATCATTGGCGATGATAATCCCGCAGCGGGAACCGGGCAGCCCCAGCTTCGAGAGGCTCATGCATAGGATAATATTGGGGTTCCACAGCGGGCGCGCCTCGCTAAAGATAATGCCCGGAAACGGTACACCGTAAGCGTTATCAATCACCAGTGGGATGTTGTGCTGATTCGCCAGTCTGTCCAGCTTCATCAGCTCTTCGTCGGTGATAACGTTACCGGTTGGGTTGGTCGGGCGCGAGACGCAAATCATCCCCGTTTCTTCGCCGATGTGCAGATGCTCAAAATCGACGTGATACTTAAACTGGCCTTCCGGCAGCAGCTCAATATTCGGGCGCGCCGAAACGAAGAGGTCGTCTTCCAGACCGGAATCTGCATAGCCGATGTATTCCGGCGCAAGCGGGAATAGTACCTTTTTCGTACTGCCGTCGGCGCGACGTCCGGCGAAGAGATTAAATAAGTAGAAAAACGCGCTCTGACTGCCATTTGTCAGCGCAATATTCTGTGGTTCGATATCCCATCCCAGCGTTTCACGTAGCAGTACGGCCAGTGCATTCAGTAGCGCCGTTTTTCCCTGGGGACCGTCATAATTACAAAGCGCATCAGCGGCTTTGCCGCTTTCTACCATATCTGTCAGTAGCGTCTGGAAATAATCCTGCATTGCAGGGATGTGTGCCGGGTTACCGCCGCCAAGCATGATGGCGCCTGGCGTGCGTAAGCCGTCGTTGAGATCCTCCATCAGGCGGGTAATGCCTGAATGGCGGGTAAATTTATCGCCGAAAAGTGAAAATGTCATAACGGGTGATCTATCGAACTGTCTGTCAAAGTGGATAACCATAACGCTACAAATGGCGGGGCGCAAATGGGGGTCAGGCGGTAGTATTGATGTTTTATGCTACAAATTTTTATCAGGTTAGTTTTTTATTTTGAAGGGGCTACCGGTACGCGAGGAGACCGGTAGCGCCACGATTAGCGGCGGCCCGCCCAGACGACCATCACCGTATCGTCGCCGTACTGGCGTACAAAACCGTACCCGTGTTTTAGCGTCAGCGTGGTTTGTTGGCCTGCGCCGATGGCGGGATGTCTGGCGCGGAACTGGCTAATACGCTGCCAGTGCGCGACGGCTGCGGCTGACTTTCCGCTCACGTCCTGCCAGTTCATATCTGAACGGGTGCCTTGCAGCGGGTCGGAGCCGGTGGGGCCGAAGGGACGAGCGGATTCATCGCCGTAAAAGATCTGCACCGCGCCTGGCGAAAGCAGCAGCAGTTCCGCCGCCTTATCACCGCCCTCACGGAAAAGGCGCGTATCATGCGAGGAGAGGTAACTTAATACGTTGAAATCCTGCATTTTATCCGCCATCTGCTGCCAGACTGGCCCCATTTCCGCCAGGCAATCGACCGCTTTCGCCGCCTGCTCCTGATAATCAAAATTGATCATCGCGTCGAAACCATAGCGATAATAATCACTTTTCATGACGCCGTGGCCCCACGCTTCGCCAGTCATCCAGAACGGGCTATCATCCAGCGCTTTGTCCGGATTGGCCTGCTTCCATTCATGTAACGCCGCGCTGGCCTGGGTTTTTAGCTGTTGCCAGGCAGGAAGCTCAACGTTTTTGGCAGTATCGACCCGGAACCCGTCAATGCCGTAATCATGCACCCACTGGCTTAACCAGTGAGTCAGATAATCCCGTGGCGTATAGCCTTCAATGAACTTTGCTTTAGTATCGGGTTTGTTGGCATAGAACGCGGGTAGACCGGAAGGCGTGGTAGATTCCGTTTTTATATCCGGCAGGAAGGCCAGCGACAGGGTTAAATCGTCAAATCCCGGACTGTCGTAGTCGCCAATATCGGTACGAATCCACTTTTTCCCCCACCATTTTTCCCAGGCGGCGCTGTCGCTGAAGTTGATGTAGTCGTTAAAGCTGTGCCAGCTTTGTCCGGCGGCGGGTCGCCAGTTTGTCCAGCGATCGCCGAGAATTTTTTGCCGTTCCGCGCCGGATAAATAGAGCGCGCCAAACTGATACTCCTGCATATCCTCCAGCGTAGCGTAACCGGCATGATTCATTACTACGTCAAATAAAATACGGATGCCGCGCTGGTGCGCGCCGTCGACCAGCGCGCGGAGATCGGCTTCGTTGCCCATATTGGCATCCAGCGTCGTCCAGTCCTGAGTGTAATAGCCGTGATAGGCGTAATGAGGAAAATCGCCTTTTGCTCCGCCGCCGACCCAGCCGTGGATCTGTTCAAACGGCGAGCTTATCCACAAGGCGCTCACGCCTAATTGCTGTAGATAGTCCAGTTTACTCGTCAACCCACGCAAATCGCCGCCGTGGAAAGTGCCAATCTCTTGCATACCATCCTTATGGCGACCATAGCTGTGGTCATTGGTTGGATCGCCATTGCGAAAGCGATCCGTAAGCACAAAATAAACGGTGGCGTTGCGCCAGTTAAAAGGCGCTGACGCATGGGTTTCCGCGCGTTCCAGCAATAAAAGCCCGTGGCTGTCGGCAGGTTGCAGCGTGATTTGCCCGTTTTGGACGGTATCGGTTTGACCACTGTAATAATCGCGCACTACCGTCCCTTCCGGAAAGGTCTGGCGAACATCCAGCGTGAGCGGCGAACCATCCCAGACGGGACACTGGTAGGCGAGCTGCGCGGTGCGCTCAGGTTCAGTTTTTATCGATAACAACAGGGTCGGCGTACCGGAGCGGGTATCTACCGTTATCGTATAGTCGCCATCTTTAAACAAACGCCATTGCGGTGGCGCGCCTTCGCAGGGTTTTAACGACAACATTTGGTTGAGTTTTATGGCGCCGGAGGGCTGCCAGCACTGCTGGTCAATATGGAGCGTTAACGCGCGTGTACCTTTTGTTAATGCAGCATGGCTGGTAAAGCGCCCGGTTTCCTGCGTCGAGAACGTCGGAAAACCGGGTGAGGTCCATGATGAGGCGATCGCGATACCGGGTATCAGCGTCAGAGCGAAGGCGGCAAGTTTCATCACGCTATCCTTTGTGGGCAATATTCATCAGCTTGCCTGGTTTTTAGGCGAATGAACTCCTCCTCAGCAGAGAGTCGCGCAGGAGGAGGCGCGAGGGTGAGCGACGAGGCGCAAAAAAACGCCTCTATTTGCGATAAGCACCACATTTTATTGGCATTATTGCTGCCTGTTATCGTTAATAGTTGACATAGTTTCGGATTAAGACTATTCCCTGAGGTGCTTTTTAAGCCTATTTTTGCTAGAATTTGGGGTTCAAACCTCAACTTCGTGAAAAATAAAAGGTGTTGGAATGTATCAATCCGACCAGGAGACCTAATGATATTGACTCCCATGCGACGATATGGGGCAATGATTCTTATGTTACTCACCATCGCATTTTCGGGTGAGGTGCTGGCAAAGACGCACGCAACACAAACGAGTCAAAAGTCCCACATAACTGAGACAAGTTATAAACAGGTTAGCAGTAAACAAGAGTATTCTCGCAATAGTGCAAAGAGCAGTTCACTTCCTGATTTGCGAAAATACCCTTCCGGAACCCCCAGAAAAAAAGCGTTTCTCCGGACCGTTATGCCTTACATCACCAGCCAAAATGCCGCGATTACCGCGGACCGTAATTGGCTGATCTCAAAACAGTACCAGAACCGCTGGTCGCCGTCTGAACGCGCGCGTATGAAAGATATCGCGAAGCGCTATAAAGTGAGCTGGTCCGGCAACACGCGTCGTATTCCGTGGAATACGTTGCTGGAGCGCGTCGACATTATCCCAACCAGCATGGTGGCGACGATGGCGGCGGCGGAAAGCGGCTGGGGAACCTCTAAACTGGCGCGTAGCAACAATAACCTGTTCGGCATGAAGTGCACGAAAGGGCGTTGTACCAATACGCCGGGTAAGGTGAAAGGTTACTCGCAATTCGCGTCGGTTGAGGAGTCGGTGAGCGCGTATGTCGCTAACCTGAACACGCATCCGGCTTATTCCTCTTTCCGCAAGTCGCGCGCCCAACTGCGTAAGGCGGATCAGGAAGTCACCGCCACGGCGATGATTCATAAGCTGAAGGGTTACTCTACCCAGGGGTCGCGCTATAACAACTACTTGTTCGCGATGTACCAGGACAACCAGCGTCTGATCGCCGCGCATATGTAATTCTGTGTGCCGGATGGCGCTACGCTATCCGGCTTACAAGGCGTCTGTAGGCTGGATAAACTACAACAACGCTTCACTATGCTGGTCGCGATACTCCTTAGGCGTAGTGACGTACTCCTTTTTAAACACCGAATAGAAATATTGCAGTGACGGGTAGCCGCACATTTGCGAAATTTCGTTTATCGCCAACGTGGTGGAAATCAACAAACTACGCGCTTTTTCCAGCTTTTCGGCGTGGATCAGCGCATGTATCGTCTCGCCAACTTCTTCCTTAAAACGTTTTTCCAGGTTTGAACGTGAAATCCCAACCGCGTCCAGCACTTGCTCGACTTTAATGCCCTTACAGGCATGGTTACGAATAAAGTGCATCGCCTGGATAACCGCCGGATCGGTCAGGGAGCGATAGTCTGTCGAGCGGCGCGCAATGACGCGCACCGGCGGCACCAGAATGCGCTGTAACGGCATCTCTTCGCGCGCCAGCAAACGGTGCAGCAGCTTCGCCGCCTGATAGCCCATTTGCCGCGCCCCCTGCGCGACGGAGGAAAGCGCGACGCGCGACAGATAACGGGTTAACTCTTCGTTATCAATACCGATAACGCAAAGTTTTTCCGGCACCGGAATATGCAGGTGTTCACAGGCCTGCAATACGTGACGGGCGCGGGCATCCGTTACGGCAATGATGCCGGTTTGCGGCGGCAGCGTCTGAAGCCAGTCGGCGAGGCGATTTTGCGCGTGCTGCCAGTTTTCCGGCGCGGTTTCCAGCCCCTGATAGACTACGCCGCGGTATTTTTCCTCGGCGACCAGCTGGCGAAAGGCGTATTCCCGTTCCGCCGCCCAATGTTTGCGGCTGGAGTCGGGCAAACCGTAAAACGCGAAGCGGTTAACGCCTTTTTCTTTTAAATGCAGGAAAGCGCTTTCAACGAGCGCATGATTATCGGTGGCGATGTAATGAACGGCGGGATAATTTTCAGCAAGATGGTAAGAACCGCCGACCCCGACAATGGGTACGTCGACATCGGCCAATAATTGCGCGATATCGTCATCATCGTAATCGGCAATAACGCCGTCGCCTAACCACTCTTTAATGTTATCGATACGGGCACGGAAATCTTCCTCAATAAATATATCCCATTCGGATTGCGAGGCTTGTAAATATTCACCCACCCCCTCCACTACCTGACGGTCATAGGCTTTATTCGCGTTAAATAACAGAGTGATACGGTGACGTTTATCAAACATGAGGATATATCCTGCAAAAGTGAACCTGGACTCATGGATACTATCAAAACGGCTGACATAACGGTCTGGCGAATGATGACAAATTATTTTGCGCCTCAAACGTTATGCGAAATTCATCACAGCAAACGGCGGATGACAATTGTCATTTCTTATCTATATATTACGGTTTTTTGTTTATTTGCCAGGATTCGATCGCGATCGCTTTTTTCTTCTGTGGTTTTCAGCGTTTTTTTGAGAGCCAGAGCACATTTGGGGATTCTCTTAATAGCGGTGTGAAATAACGTAATTGAGCAATAAATCAGGAAATTCCAGTATGACGTTATGTCGTTTACTTGCCGTCTTATCTGATTATGGAGCTCACTATGCAGGCTTATTTTGACCAACTCGATCGTGTTCGCTATGAAGGCCCTCAATCGACTAACCCGCTGGCATTTCGTCATTACAATCCCGACGAGCTGGTTTTAGGTAAACGTATGGAAGATCACCTGCGTTTCGCGGCCTGTTACTGGCATACCTTCTGCTGGAACGGCGCGGATATGTTTGGTGTAGGCGCGTTTAATCGTCCGTGGCAGCAACCGGGCGAAGCGCTGGAGCTGGCGAAACGCAAAGCGGACGTGGCGTTTGAATTTTTCCACAAACTGAATGTGCCTTTTTATTGCTTCCATGACGTGGATGTGTCGCCGGAAGGCGCGTCGTTGAAAGAATATAAAAACAACTTCGCGCAGATGGTGGATGTGCTGGCGGCGAAACAGGAGCAGAGCGGCGTAAAACTGCTGTGGGGAACGGCGAACTGCTTTACCAACCCGCGCTATGGCGCAGGCGCCGCCACTAACCCGGACCCGGAAGTCTTTAGCTGGGCAGCGACGCAAGTGGTTACGGCAATGAACGCCACGCATAAACTGGGCGGCGAAAATTACGTCCTGTGGGGCGGGCGCGAAGGTTATGAAACGTTGCTGAATACCGATCTGCGCCAGGAACGCGAACAGATTGGCCGCTTTATGCAAATGGTGGTCGAGCACAAACATAAAATGGGCTTCCAGGGCACGCTGCTGATTGAACCGAAACCGCAGGAACCGACAAAACATCAGTATGATTATGACGTTGCAACGGTCTATGGCTTCCTCAAACAGTTCGGCCTGGAAAAAGAGATCAAAGTGAACATTGAGGCGAACCACGCGACGCTGGCGGGCCATTCGTTCCACCATGAAATCGCGACCGCTATCGCGCTGGGTATTTTTGGCTCCGTTGACGCCAACCGCGGCGATGCGCAACTGGGCTGGGATACCGATCAGTTCCCGATTAGCGTTGAAGAGAACGCGCTGGTGATGTACGAAATCCTGAAAGCGGGCGGATTCACGACGGGCGGTCTCAACTTCGACGCCAAAGTTCGTCGCCAGAGCACCGATAAATACGATCTGTTCTACGGTCATATCGGCGCGATGGATACGATGGCGTTGTCGCTGAAAATCGCCGCGCGTATGGTTGAAGACGGCGAGCTGGATAAACGCGTGGCGAAGCGCTATGCCGGCTGGAATAGCGAGCTGGGTCAGCAGATTCTGAAAGGACAACTCTCCTTAGGCGAACTGGCGCAGTATGCGGAGCAGCATAATCTGGCGCCAGTACATCAAAGCGGTCATCAGGAGCTGTTAGAAAATCTGGTTAACCGTTATCTGTTTGATAAATAACCCTATCTACCGGGCGACTCCGCGTTAGCCCGGCCTGTAGTCGTGATTAGCCCGGTAAGCGTAGCGCTGCCGGGCGCTTTCAGTAAAGGAACCCACAATATGTATATCGGGATCGATCTTGGTACATCGGGTGTAAAAGCTATCCTGTTGAATGAGCAGGGCGATGTGCTGGCTACGCATACTGAAAAACTGACCGTATCGCGTCCGCATCCCTTATGGTCGGAACAGGAACCAGAGCAGTGGTGGCAGGCGACGGATCGTGCGGTTAAAGGTTTAGGTCGGCAACAGTCGTTAAGTGGCGTTCGGGCGTTGGGCATCGCCGGACAAATGCATGGCGCGACATTGCTTGATAGCCGTCAGCAGGTTCTGCGACCAGCGATTTTATGGAATGACGGACGCTGTAGCGAAGAGTGCGCCTGGCTGGAAAAACAGGTGCCGCAGTCGCGTGCGATAACCGGTAATCTGATGATGCCCGGTTTTACCGCGCCCAAATTAGTCTGGGTGCAGCACCACGAACCGGATATTTTCTACCAGATAGACAAGGTTCTGCTGCCGAAAGATTTTCTGCGGCTGCGAATGACAGGCGTCTTTGCCAGCGATATGTCGGATGCGGCGGGAACGATGTGGCTGGACGTGAAAAAGCGCGACTGGAGCGACGTTATGCTCAACGCCTGTCATTTAACCCGACAGCAGATGCCAGCGTTATTTGAAGGTAGTGACATTACCGGAACGTTGCTGCCGGAGGTAGCCAGCGCATGGGGAATGCCAACAGTACCCGTGGTGGCGGGCGGCGGCGACAATGCGGCAGGCGCGGTCGGCGTAGGAATGATCGATGCCGGACAGGCGATGCTCTCGCTCGGAACATCGGGCGTCTATTTTGCCGTCAGCGACGGCTTTCTGAGTAAACCGGAGAGCGCAGTACACAGTTTTTGCCATGCGCTGCCGGAACGCTGGCATTTAATGTCTGTGATGTTGAGCGCCGCCTCTTGTCTGGACTGGGCGGCTAAACTCACCGGGCAGGAGAACGTCCCGGCGCTGATTGCCGCCGCACAGCAGGCGGATGAGCATGCCGATTCGATCTGGTTTTTGCCGTACCTGTCCGGCGAGCGCACGCCGCACAATAATCCGCAGGCAAAAGGCGTTTTCTTTGGTTTAACCCATCAGCATGGCCCGGCGGAACTGGCGCGGGCGGTACTGGAGGGCGTGGGATATGCTCTGGCGGACGGTATGGATGTGGTTCACGCCTGCGGCGTCAAACCCGCCAGCGTGACGCTTATCGGCGGCGGGGCGCGCAGCGAATACTGGCGTCAGATGCTATCTGATATTAGCGGGCTACAGCTTGATTATCGTACTGGCGGCGATGTAGGGCCAGCGCTGGGCGCGGCGCGTCTGGCGCAAATTGCGGTGAATAAACAGACTCCGCTCGCCGATGTATTGCCGCAGTTGCCGCTGGAGCAGGCGCATTATCCTGATGCGCAGCATCATGCGGTTTATCAACAACGTCGTGAAACCTTCCGTCGACTTTATCAGCAGCTGTTGCCGTTGATGTCATAAGTCAGAATGCCTTTCGGTTTTGGCCGAAAGGCATTTCCCGTAAATATTAATTCTATTGAATTATATCGAAGTAAGTATGTGTGTTTTCTGATTTTTATATTATTGCTGGGCAGGCGCCTTTTTCATCGCTATTTCTTCGCTTAATGTGTCTCACACAACCACAAGGAGAGTGAGATGGACGATCACGTTGCGCGCAGGAAACGGATATTCGGCCTGGGAATGTTAGTTGTCGGTGCAGTGGTATACCTGGTGGGACTGTGGCCAGGCTGTCATACATTAAGCGAAAAGGGATATTTTTTTGCGGCAATCGTCATGTGTGGTTTTCCAGTCTTAATTCGCCAGGAACACACGGGAAATGGCCGCTTGCTTTCTCGTTGCAAATCTTTGCTGTTGCTTGGCATCGGCATGGTCGCGGTCGGCGTATTTAACCTGGCGCTGGCGGGCGCGCTGAAAATACTGTGTCTGGTGGCGCTGGGGGTCAGTATATATGGAACCGATCTTTACGCTTCCTACAGTGATGATGAATGATGGCCGGAGCCATCATTGTCGTTTAGCTAACCCATTTCCGTTTATCAATACGCTGTAACAGCATGGAAAGTAGCAGGCTTCCTGTCACCGTCGCGGCAAAAACCCACACGATGTCTAACGGCGGCCAACGTTTTAACTCCAGACCATTAGTACGTAGCGCATGGATAATCAGTGCGTGGAAACCATAAATGCCCAACGAGTGGCGGGAGATAAGCCCTAGTCCAGGTAACGTCCGCGCATTCAGCTTATTTTTAACTACCGTGAACAGTGAGACGGCGCAAATAAACACCATGGGACCGCAATACAGATACCAGGTATCGGCAAAATTTCCGCGCCAGCGTAATTCATGCAATGTGCCGCGAGAAATAACAAATACCGCGATGATGAACAGGGCAGCGCAGATAAGCGTCAGCGATGGCTTTTGCGTCTCCATCATGCCAATGGCGCGGCCCAGGATACCGTAGAGAATGTAGTAGAACGTGTCGCCGCTGATATACAGATTGATGGGCAACCATTCAACGCCGCCGATTTTTTGCGGCACAGTATTTGGGTTAGCAATAATACCAATGATCACCATCAGCATCAGGAGCATTTTGCCGCTCACGTTTTTTACCTGGATTAATGGCGATACCAGGTAGATCACCGCAATCGCAAAGAAAAACCACAGGTGGTAAAACACGGGTTTTTGCAGCACATTTTTTAGCGAAAGCTCGACGTTGATCGAAGTAAAAAGTGAAATGTAAGCCAGGGCGACAACGCTGTAAAAGATAAGGCACAGGGCGATACGTAAAAAATGCCGCGGTTGCGCGCAGCGCTCGCCAAAAAAAAGATAGCCTGAAATCATAAAAAACAGGGGAACGCTAACGCGCGAAGCCGAATTCAGGACATTCGCAATATCCCAGTTTAGCGGGCTGACGCTGTGGGCGTTGGTGATGTACCACGTTGTAGTATGGATCATCACTACCATTAAACAGGCGATCCCTCGCAGGTTATCAATCCAGTTAATTTTAGGCTGCATCAGTTCCTCAGCTTCCGTTTGAATAGAGTTCCAGCGCGGTGGCTCACTGGAAAAATCCGACTTTCTACGCTACATCTTGTGATGGCGTAAGGAGATTCGCACAATGTTTCTGTTACCCACAAACCTTAATAATAAGACTGACCAGCAAACCAGACGGTAATAAAAATGATAATGAAGTATTTCTGTACTGTGATGATAGCCATCGCTCTGGTGGGATGCACTGCGACACCGCCACCGACGCAAAAAGCCCAGCAGAGTAAAGTGAGCCCAACACGCACGCTGGATATGGAAGCATTGTGTAAAGCTCAGGCGGCGCAGCGTTACAATACTGGCGCACAGAAAATTGCTGTTACCGGTTTCGAACAGTTTCAGGGGAGCTATGAGATGCGGGGTAATACCTTCCGTAAAGAGAGTTTTGTCTGCTCTTTTGATGCAGATGGGCAGTTTTTACATCTTTCTATGCGGTAAAAGCCGCGCCTGGTGAGGTGTGATGCCGCGAAATCCGGCAATTTTCGCTAAACAAACCGGTTTCATACTGTATATCTCGCATCCAGCGGGTATACTGGCTCCTTCCTTTAAATCCACACGTATCCAGCACGAAATAATATGCAAAAGTTTGATACCAGGACCTTCCAGGGCTTGATCCTGACCTTACAGGATTACTGGGCTCGCCAGGGCTGCACCATTGTTCAACCATTGGACATGGAAGTCGGCGCGGGAACTTCTCATCCAATGACCTGCCTGCGCGCGCTGGGGCCAGAGCCGATGGCGACTGCCTATGTGCAGCCTTCTCGTCGTCCGACCGATGGCCGCTACGGCGAAAACCCGAACCGCTTACAGCACTACTATCAGTTCCAGGTAGTGATTAAGCCGTCTCCGGACAACATTCAGGAGCTGTACCTCGGTTCTCTGAAAGAGCTGGGTATGGACCCGACCATTCACGACATCCGTTTCGTGGAAGATAACTGGGAAAACCCGACGCTGGGCGCCTGGGGACTCGGCTGGGAAGTGTGGCTGAATGGCATGGAAGTGACGCAGTTCACCTACTTCCAGCAGGTCGGCGGCCTGGAGTGCAAGCCGGTGACCGGTGAAATCACCTACGGTCTGGAACGTCTGGCGATGTATATCCAGGGCGTGGACAGCGTTTACGACCTGGTCTGGAGCGATGGCCCGCTGGGTAAAACCACCTACGGCGACGTGTTCCATCAAAACGAAGTGGAGCAATCCACCTATAACTTTGAATACGCCGATGTGGATTTCTTATTCACCTGCTTCGAGCAGTATGAAAAAGAAGCCCAGCAGCTGCTGGCGCTGGAAAACCCGCTGCCGCTGCCGGCCTACGAGCGTATTCTGAAAGCCGCCCATAGCTTCAACCTGCTGGATGCGCGTAAAGCTATCTCCGTCACCGAACGTCAGCGCTACATTTTGCGTATTCGCACCCTGACCAAAGCAGTGGCAGAGGCTTATTATGCTTCCCGTGAAGCCCTCGGCTTCCCGATGTGCAACAAAGACAAGTAAGAGGCGGCCATGTCTGAGAAAACTTTTCTGGTGGAAATCGGCACTGAAGAGCTGCCACCAAAAGCACTGCGCAGTTTGGCTGAGTCCTTTGCTGCGAACTTCACTGCGGAGCTGGATAACGCCGGCCTCGCGCACGGTAACGTTGAATGGTTTGCCGCCCCGCGCCGTCTGGCGCTGAAAGTGGCGAATCTTGCTGAATCTCAGCCCGATCGCGAAGTCGAAAAACGTGGTCCGGCGATTGCTCAGGCGTTTGACGCCGAAGGCAAACCGAGCAAAGCGGCAGAAGGCTGGGCGCGCGGCTGCGGGATCACCGTTGATCAGGCCGAGCGTCTGAAGACCGACAAAGGCGAATGGCTGCTGTATCGTGCCCACGTGAAGGGCGAAAGTACCGAAGCGCTGGTGCCGAACATGGTAGCCACCTCGCTGGCGAAACTACCGATCCCGAAACTGATGCGCTGGGGCGCGTCTGACGTACACTTCGTGCGTCCGGTGCACACCGTGACCCTGCTGTTGGGCGATAAGGTCATTCCGGCGACTATTCTGGGTATTCAGTCTGACCGCGTCATTCGCGGCCACCGCTTTATGGGTGAGCCGGAGTTCACTATCGACAATGCTGACCAGTACCCGCAAATTCTGCTGGAGCGCGGTAAAGTCATTGCCGACTACGAAGCGCGTAAAGCCAAAATCAAAGCGGACGCTGAAGAAGCAGCACGTAAGATTGGCGGTAATGCCGACCTGAGCGAAAGCCTGCTGGAAGAAGTAGCTTCGCTGGTGGAATGGCCGGTGGTATTGACGGCGAAATTCGAAGAGAAATTCCTCTCCGTGCCTGCCGAAGCGCTGGTGTACACCATGAAGGGCGACCAGAAGTATTTCCCGGTTTATGACAACGCGGGCAAGCTGCTGCCGAACTTTATCTTCGTCGCCAACATCGAGTCGAAAGATCCGACCCAGATTATCTCCGGTAACGAGAAAGTGGTGCGTCCGCGTCTGGCAGATGCTGAATTCTTCTTCAATACCGACCGTAAAAAACGTCTGGAAGACCATCTGCCGCGTCTACAAACCGTGCTGTTCCAGCAACAGCTGGGCACGCTGCGCGACAAGACCGACCGTATTCAGGCGCTGGCGGGCTGGATTGCCGGTCAGATTGGCGCTGACGTCAACCACGCCACTCGTGCGGGCCTGCTCTCCAAGTGCGACCTGATGACCAACATGGTCTTCGAGTTCACCGACACCCAGGGCGTGATGGGGATGCACTACGCGCGCCATGATGGTGAAGCGGAAGATGTGGCCGTGGCGCTGAACGAACAGTATCAGCCACGCTTTGCCGGTGATGACCTGCCGTCTAACCCGGTGGCCTGCGCGCTGGCGATCGCCGATAAGATGGATACTCTGGCGGGTATCTTCGGTATTGGTCAGCATCCGAAAGGCGACAAAGACCCGTTTGCGCTGCGTCGTGCCGCGCTGGGCGTGCTGCGCATCATCGTTGAGAAGAACCTCGCTCTTGATCTGCAAACGCTGACCGAAGAAGCGGTGCGTCTGTATGGCGACAAGCTGACCAATGCCAACGTAGTCGATGATGTGATCGATTTTATGCTGGGTCGCTTCCGCGCCTGGTATCAGGATGAAGGTTACACCGTCGACACTATCCAGGCGGTACTGGCGCGTCGTCCGACCCGTCCGGCAGATTTTGATGCCCGCATGAAGGCGGTGTCTCATTTCCGCACCCTGGAAGAAGCCTCTGCGCTGGCGGCGGCGAACAAGCGCGTCTCCAACATCCTGGCGAAAGCCACTGAGCCGCTGAACGATATCGTCCACGCCTCCGTACTGAAAGAAGCGGCGGAAATTGAGTTGGCCAGACATCTGGTTGTGCTGCGTGATAAGCTTCAGCCGTACTTTGCCGATGGTCGTTATCAGGAAGCGTTGATTGAGCTGGCTGCTCTGCGCGCTCCGGTGGATGAATTCTTCGAAAATGTCATGGTTAACGCGGAAGAGAAAGATATCCGTATCAACCGCCTGACGCTGTTGTCGAAACTACGCGAACTGTTCCTGCAGGTTGCGGATATTTCGTTACTGCAATAAGCGTTCAGTTAAATAAACAAAAACCTGCTCTCGGGCAGGTTTTTTTATAACATAAATAGTATTAGTTGATTCGCTAATAATTCTGTAACTCATAGACGCGGTTATCTCTATTGATTGGCAAGAATTATTTCAGGAATACATTAACGCTGGCGGTACGGATATTGGCGTTAGAATAGCTGCGGGTGCTTGAGACTGTTTGTCTCAGGTATTCACCAAAAGGCAGACAGAGAAAATCCCCACCTGACTATACCCAAAATAATTCGAGTTGCTTAAAGGCGGCAAGGGAGTGAGTCCCCAGGAGCATAGATAACTATGTGACTGGGGTGAGCGAGCGTAGCCAACACATAAGCAACTTGAAGTATGAAGGGTATATAAATCAAAAGTGCACTGCGCCCATTATTGATCTCTTCAATAACGAAGCGATCTCCTGCAGTATTTCAGAACGTCCAACTATGCCGATGATCGATGACATGCTCATGAAGGCATTTGCCAGACTTGATGCGGGTACCAATCCGGTTCTTCATTCAGATCAGGGCTGGCAATACCGTCATTGATGGTACCAGTATCAGTTACGAGAGTTTGGCATCATCCAAAGTATGTCCCGCAAAGGCAACTGCCTTGATAATGCCTGTGCAGAATGTTTTTTCGGGACTTTAAAATCAGAAAGTTTTTACACCAGTAAATTTAAGGATATTGATGAACTTAAGATAGCTATTGAGGATTACATACGATACTACAATACCTGACGAATTAGCCTTAAATTTAACGGACTCAGCCCGGTTGAATAGCGCCTAAAGAGCTATCCAGGCAGAAATTAACAAGGTCTGTACAGGGATGCTATCAGGAAACCTGAACGTTGGTGGATACGGTCACGCAAATGTCTGCTATGAGCGAGGAACGGACGCCCTATTTCACAAAAATTAGTATTGTTCTACAAGTAACTCTCACAATGAGGTTTTATGAAAATCAGAAGGTTCAGTAATGGGGATGAAATATCGTTATTCAGAGTTTTTTTCTCATCTGTACATACGATCGCATCACACTACTACACACGTGAACAAATTGATGCCTGGGCCCCAGCAGATATCGACCTGGAGCGATGGGCCAATCACATTAAGGAATTACAACCTTTTGTTGTAGAGCTGGATGGTGAAATAGCTGGATATGCAGATGTTCAACCAAATGGATACATTGATCATTTCTTTGTATCAGGAACCTATTCAAGACAGGGGGTAGGGACACTACTGATGAATTGCATTCATGAGGAAGCCAGACAGCGTGGAATTAGTGAACTTACTTCAAATGTAAGTAAGGCTGCGGAAGTGTTCTTTCTACGACACGGCTTTCATATAGTGGAGCGAGGCTTTCCTATTTGCCGTGGAGTGACATTACAAAATGCTCTGATGAGGAAATGTTTGGCGAAATAATAGTCAGCCTGCAGAAAGGCAGCATTGTTCTTTTGCCTTGTTGAACTCAGTAAACCGCTACAATGAGCAATTTCCGCTTCTGGCACAAAGCGAACATCAGTATTCAAAAAATGAAAAACGACGACTTGATGTATACCGTTTGCTATACATGGTGGTTGTGCTATTCTTGTAAAGCAAATGCTATACAAGGGGTGTCTCATGAAATCAGATGTTCAACTTAACCTTAGAGCTAAGGAATCGCAGCGGGCGCTCATTGATGCAGCTGCGGAAATCCTTCACAAGTCACGTACAGATTTCATTCTGGAAACGGCCTGCCAGGCTGCCGAGAAAGTGATCCTTGACCGCCGTGTATTTAACTTTAACGATGAGCAATATGAGGAGTTCATCAATCTGCTTGATGCACCAGTCGCAGATGATCCCGTTATCGAAAAACTGCTGGCAAGGAAACCTCAGTGGGACGTGTAACAGCACCAGAACCTTTGTCCGCTTTTCATCAGGTAGCTGAGTTCGTCAGCGGTGAAGCTGTGCTCGATGACTGGTTGAAGCAAAAGGGCCTCAAAAACCAGGCTCTCGGAGCGGCCAGAACATTTGTGGTGTGCAAGAAAGACACGAAGCAAGTAGCCGGTTTTTACTCTCTGGCCACCGGTAGCGTCAACCATACAGAAGCGACAGGCAACCTTCGGCGTAACATGCCAGATCCCATCCCTGTCATTATACTTGCCCGTCTTGCTGTCGATCTCTCATTCCATGGAAAAGGGCTTGGTGCTGATTTACTTCATGATGCAGTGCTTCGTTGCTATCGGGTTGCCGAGAATATTGGTGTACGTGCAATCATGGTTCATGCACTTACCGAAGAAGCCAAAAATTTCTACATTCACCATGGTTTCAAATCATCACAAACTCAGCAGCGAACATTGTTCCTTAGGCTCCCTCAATAGAATGCAAAGACTGTTATGTTCAAATCGCTATAAGCGATAATTTGATAGAACGTCTAAGGTTAAATTCAGGAAGAATACGACGAACAAAATATTGATGAGACAGGAATCCGCGTGATGCAAGAAAGCAACGGAATGGATAATTCGATTGCGGACAATGTTATTTAGTTATAGCCAGAAACAAAAAAGAGCCCATGTATTAAATGGACTCTTTCGCTGATGCCTCGGTTAATCTGTCCAGGTTTTTGGGGTCAGTACAAAGTGAGCCCACCTCCGCCATTCTTGTGGCGTTATGCATTCTCAAGGCACTCTGTTAATTTTATCTTGTTGGCGTTTTATAGGCCCGATAACCCATTATGTTATCGGGCATTTTTTAACGTAATGGTAATTCCGTCAGACAGGTCTGGCTGTCATCTTTGGTGGCAATGGCATGTGACGCCGTTTTACCGTTGTAGCTTACTTCCAGCGTCCCTTCCATATTGCGCGGTAGCCAAACACCGATAAATCCGTTTCGATAGCTTTGCATCTCTTTTTGTACGATGACAGCGCCTTTACTGTCTGTCACTTTTACAGTGAACGGTTTATTCGGCATTTCTCCCTGACAGCCGGAAAGGCTGTGGTTAAAACAGGGGTGTGTCCGCCATTCATAGGGCGCAAAAGAGAGATAGAATTTGTCGCCTAACGGCAGCGTATAAATCTGCTCTCCGTCAGATAATTTGAGCTCGGTACTGGTAATCGACGCGGAGTAAGGCAAAGGACGGCTCTGCGGCGTCTGATCAATCGTATCCACGATCTGCTCAACCGTTTTTCCCGCCAGCCCATGTTGCGCCAGAAAAGCGGATTCTGAGGATGCCGCAAGCGCGGAGCCGCTGGCGCATAAACCCAAAAGTAATAACCATGATGATTTCGACATAACTTCAATTCCTTGTGAACAATCTCCTTGCCTACTATAGGGGTTCCCCTAAGGGAAAGGTCAAAGGGACGCAGGGTAAAGTAATGCAAAGTTATGCTGGGGGAGAGGGGGGAATTGGAATAAAAAAAATCCCCGCCATCAGGCAGGGATTCAAAATTCTGAGCTTTTTAAGCTTACAGGCTGGTTACGTTGCCAGCTGCCGGGCCTTTAGCGCCGCTTTCGATGGTGAAGGAAACTTTCTGACCTTCGTCCAGAGATTTGTAACCATCGTTCTGAATAGCGGAGAAGTGTACGAACACGTCTTTAGAACCGTCATCAGGAGTAATAAAGCCGAAGCCTTTATCAGCGTTGAACCATTTTACGATACCAGTCATTTTACCGGACATAGTGTATTACCTTTTAAAAAATAAGTGTGCCTTTCGGCGTTATGGCGTGCTTTACAGATTTTTTAAGCGTTAAGGAAATGCGCACTACGAGGGGTATCTAATGGATAACTCTTGAAGGGACTTGCCTTACTAAACTGCTTTAATGGTCTGTACGTCAAACCGTTGAGCACATTAACTCATGTAATGCCGGGCGATGCAACTTTTATTTTACTTTATTTCTCCAGGCCAGTAATCGGGCGGGGAAAACGGTCCTTGCGCAGGACCGTTAAAACAGAAAGGGGTAAAAATTACTCCATCAATTGCTTACTTAAGCGTGGGTTCGCCTGTATCAGGCGCATCAATTTAAGCTCTGCTGGCGTGGGTTTTTCGCGTTTCGATTCCCATTCCTGAACCATGGCAACCGTTACGCCCAGCGCTCTGGCGAATTCATCTGTTTTTAGTCCCGTTCCTCTCCGTAACTGTTCAAATTCGGTAAAAGGATTGGGTTTTTGCGTCAGGGTGATCTTTCGCGTTTCATCTTTAAAAACAATTTGTTCCAGGCTGCTCAGCAGCTCAAACATCGGATCTTTATATTCCATTGAGAACTCCTGTAAATCACACAGCGGGATCGTGAAATGCATCGAAGCCTCTTAAGAATAGTCGGGAAACTTGCGGGTGGGGGGCGACGCGCCGCCAGGAAGCGCTATCGATTCGTTTCGATGCCTTACGCTACGCGACTTTTAGGACGCTAACAATTTGATCCAGGAAGGTATATCCGTCTTTCAGAAAATAATTGTAAAGATTAAAAAAATATTACATCCCCCGCTGGAAAGCTTTCTTGCCGCGTTTTTTATCGCAGTGTCAGGTCAAAAATTAACAATAAAATAACAAATTAAGCATTGATGCAGATAAACATAATTTTCCGCTACAAGATCGCGTGGAAAGGGTATCCTGCAAGCCTGACCTGGACTATCCTTGTAAGCCGTCAGGCACGCAGGTGTCGTTGTGCGCATTTTTGGGTGAAAGGAGTATTAACAATGGCGACAGGTAAGTCCTGCTCTCGCTGGTTTGCGCCTGTTGTGGCGTTATTAATGGTGTTTAGCCTGAGCGGGTGTTTTGATAAAGAAGGCGATCAGCGCAAAGCGTTTGTCGATTTCCTGCAGAATACAGCAATGCGTAGCGGAGAGCGTTTACCAACGCTGACGGCCGATCAGAAAAAACAGTTTGGTCCGTTCGTGTCTGATTACGCGATACTGTATGGCTACTCGCAGCAGGTAAACCAGGCGATGGATTCCGGTCTGCGCCCGGTGGTCGATAGCGTTAACGCCATCCGCGTTCCGCAGGATTATATGACGCAACGCGAGCCGCTGCGGCAGGCAAATGGTTCGTTAGGCGTGCTGGCGCAACAGTTGCAGAATGCAAAACTGCAGGCTGATGCCGCGCATGGCGCGTTAAAGCAGGCCGATGACCTGAAACCTGTGTTTGATCAGGTCTACAAAAAAGTAGTCACCGTGCCGGCAGATGCTTTGCAGCCGCTGATCCCGGCGGCGCAGATCTTTACGCAGCAGTTGGTACAAGTGGGCGATTATATTGCGCAACAGGGCGAGCAGGTGAGCTTCGTCGCGAACGGCATTCAGTTCCCGACCTCACAGCAGGCCAGCCAATATAATGCGCTGATTGGGCCGTTGGCCTCGCAGCATCAGGCGTTTAATCAGGCCTGGACGGCGGCGGTAAACGCAACCCAGTAATGACAGTCTGCCCGATAAGCGCAAACCAGCGCTTATCGGGCCTGTAGCGCTATCCCGCCGCCTGCGGGTTGACGCAGTTCTTCTCTATTTTTCCCTGCAGCGCATCAATCAAATTATCCACCGCACAGGCCATCATGTTGTAGCGCGTCTCATGCGTTGCCGAGCCAATATGCGGCACCGCGACGACATTAGACATGTTCAGCAGGGGCGAATCCACAGATAGCGGTTCCTGTTCAAAGACATCCAGACCTGCCGCATATATTTCACCGTTTTGCAGCGCGGCAATCAGCGCGTTTTCATCGACCACCGGGCCGCGTCCGGCATTAATAAAAATGGCGGACGATTTCATTCTGGCAAACTGTGTTGCGCCAAACAGATGTCGCGTTTCTGCCGTTAGCGGCAGGATCACGCAGACAAAATCAGCCTCCTGCAACAACGTATCCAGATCGCAGTAGCGGGCGTTAAACCGGTCCTCCGCCTCCTGATGCCGCCGACGGGCGTGATAGAGAACCGGCATGGTAAACCCAAAGTGCGCTCGCTGCGCCAGCGCCATCCCGATACGCCCCATCCCAACGATACCGAGTGTTTTGTGATGCACATCGACGCCAAACCATGCCGGGCCAATGCTTTCTGTCCATTCACCCGCCTTAACCCGTTCTGCGACGTCCATCACGCGGCGGGCAGTGGCCAGCATCAATGCCATCACCGTATCGGCAACGGTTTCCGTCAAAACGGCAGGCGTGTGCATCAGGACTATTTTGCGGGCAGTAAGGGCGTCCGTCCACCTCGACATTATCGTATCCCACCGAGATGGTTGACGCCGCGCGTAGCGCCGGCATTTTTTCCAGCAGCGCGCGGTTAACGGTTTCGCTGGCGCCCAGAAGGCCTTGCGCGCTGGCAAATGCCTGCGCGTGTCGCGCTACCGTTTCCGGATGCAGGTTCGGTACCTGGGTGACGGTAAAATGCGCCTCCAGGCGATGCAGCAAATCATCAGGCAGGGTTTTGTAGAGAATGATGGACGGCTTCATGCGACTCTCCGTAAATCAAAAGGTAAGCGCGGCATGCGCCAACCGGAACAGGCTTATTATTAACCCGCTTAGCAATAATCGACCAGCCGATTTTCCCGTTGTCGGCAGCCGTATCGTGGTAAATGGTGAATGAATACCGAATAATGCGAGGTGTATCCGGTCTGGCGAGGGAATAATGCAGGCCGGGTAAAGCATGCCGCCTTACCCGGTACGGTAGTTTACTGCAATGGACTCAAGGTAATTTCGACGCGGCGGTTTTGCGCTTTACCTTCTGCCGTACTGTTGCTGGCGATCGGGTTCGCCGGACCCATTCCGCTGGTACGGATACGGCTGGCGTCAACGCCCTGGGTGATCAGCGAACTGGCGACGGAGTCAGCACGCTGCTGCGACAGACGCATATTCAGATCGTGGCTACCGGTACTGTCGGTGTAGCCCACCACATTGACGGCGGTCTTGGGATACTCTTTCAGCACCATCGCCACGCCGGTCAGCGTGTTAGCGCCTGCCGGTTTCAGCGTCGCGCTGCTGCTGTCGAAGGTGACATTATTCGGCATATTCAGAATGATATTATCGCCGCTTCGCGTCACGCTAACGCCTGTGCCCCGCATTTTGTCACGCAGTTTCGCTTCCTGTACGTCCATGTAGTAACCCACGCCGCCGCCCAGCGCCGCGCCAGCCGCCGCGCCAATCAGCGCGCCTTTACCGCGATCTTTTTTGGAGGAGGAGAGCGCGCCGATGCCTGCGCCGACCAGCGATCCAATACCCGCGCCAATGCCGGATTTACCTGCTTCGCGTTCGCCGGTGTAAGGGTTTGTTGTGCAGCCAGATACTGCCAGGGCGCCGCTCACGATGGCAGCAATCACAAATACACGTTTTTTCATCTTAAATCCTTATCACTTTTTTATTTTTACCACAGCGACCGTGGCGGTTGATTATGACGTCTGCACATGAAGAAAATTCCAGGGAAAACTCTGAAATTTGTAAGTAACATTGATCGGCAAAATAAATAATCCCAATAATTCAGGAGCGAACCTTGACCCACGCACCATCGCGTCATTCGGTATTGACCGCCGCACACTGGGGGCCAGTCCGCGTTGAAACCGACGGAGAACGCATTTTTGCCTCGTATGGCGAACTCCCGACGGCACACCAGAACTCCCTGCAAACCGTTGTGCATGACCAGGTGCACAGTAAAACGCGGGTTCGCTTCCCGATGGTGCGTAAAGGGTTCCTGGCTTCTCCCGATAAGCCGCAAGGCATACGCGGGCAGGATGAGTTTGTTCGCGTAAGTTGGGATGACGCGCTGGACCTGATCCACGCTCAGCACAAACGTATTCGCGAAAGTTATGGGCCATCGTCCATCTTCGCCGGCTCCTACGGTTGGCGTTCGAACGGCGTATTGCATAAAGCGGCTACACTATTGCAGCGTTACATGGCGCTGGCGGGAGGGTATACCGGCCATCTTGGCGATTATTCCACCGGCGCGGCGCAGGCTATCATGCCTTATGTGGTGGGTGGCAACGAGGTTTACCAGCAGCAGACTAGCTGGCCGGTGGTGCTGGAACACAGCGAGGTGGTGGTGCTCTGGAGCGCGAACCCGCTGAATACTCTGAAAATTGCCTGGAATGCCTCGGATGAACAGGGGCTCGACTATTTTGCGGCGTTGCGACAAAGCGGCAAGCGCCTGATCTGCATCGATCCGATGCGATCGGAAAGCGTCGACTTTTTTGGCGATAAGATGGAGTGGATCGCCCCGCATATGGGCACCGATGTGGCGTTAATGTTGGGGATCGCCCATACGCTGGTGGAAAACGGTTGGCAGGATGAAGCGTTCCTTGCCCGCTGCACAACGGGTTATGACCGCTTCGCCGACTATCTTTTGGGCACGACCGACGGTACGGCCAAAACAGCGGAATGGGCGGCGGAAATTTGCGGCGTTTCTGCGGTGAAAATCCGCGAACTGGCGGAAATATTTCATCATAACACCACCATGTTGATGGCCGGTTGGGGAATGCAGCGTCAGCAGTTCGGCGAGCAAAAGCACTGGATGATCGTTACGCTGGCCGCAATGCTGGGGCAGATTGGTACGCCTGGCGGCGGGTTTGGTTTTTCTTATCATTTTGCTAACGGCGGAAACCCGACGCGCCGCGCCGCCGTGTTAGCCTCGATGCAGGGAAGCATCCCTGGCGGGGTCGATGCGGTAGATAAAATACCGGTGGCGCGTATTGTCGAGGCGCTGGAAAACCCCGGTGGGTTTTACCAACACAATGGGATGGATCGCCGCTTCCCGGATATTCGTTTTATCTGGTGGGCGGGCGGCGCGAACTTTACCCATCATCAGGATACCAACCGTCTGATTCGCGCGTGGCAAAAACCGGAACTGGTCGTTATCTCGGAATGTTTCTGGACGGCCGCCGCGAAACACGCGGATATTGTTCTGCCTGCGACCACCAGCTATGAGCGTAACGATTTAACCATGACCGGCGACTATAGCAATCAGCATTTGGCGCCGATGAAGCAGGTCGTGTCGCCCCGGTGGGAGGCGCGGAATGATTTTGACGTTTTTGCTGAACTGAGCGAACGGTGGGAAGCCGGCGGTTACGCTCGGTTCACCGAAGGAAAAAGCGAGCTGGCGTGGCTGGAGACTTTCTACAATATTGCCGCCCAGCGTGGCGCCAGCCAGGGGGTGACGCTGCCGCCGTTTGCCGCATTCTGGCAGGCTAACCGTTTACTGGAGATGCCGGAAAATCCCGCCAACGCGCAGTTTGTGCGCTTCGCGGATTTTCGCCGCGATCCTGATAACCATCCGCTAAAAACGGCCAGCGGCAAAATCGAAATCTATTCTGCGCGCATTGCCAGCTATGGTTATGCGGATTGTCCCGGTCATCCGATGTGGCTGGCGCCGGATGAGTGGCACGGGAACGCCGATGCGGGGCAGGTTCAGCTACTTTCCGCGCATCCGGCGCACCGTCTGCATAGCCGGCTTAACTACAGTTCGTTACGGGAGCGGTATGCGGTGGCCGGACGCGAACCGGTGACGATTCATCCGCAGGATGCGACAACGCGCGGAATCGTCGATGGCGATACGGTACGCGTCTGGAATCATCGCGGGCAGGTTCTGGCGGGCGCGGTCGTTACCGACGGAATTCGGCCTGGCGTTATCTGTATTCACGAAGGCGCATGGCCGGACCCTGAACCTACCGCAGGCGGCATATGCAAAAACGGCGCGGTAAACGTCCTGACAAAAGATCTTCCCAGTTCCCGGCTGGGGAACGGTTGTGCGGGCAACACCGCGCTGGTCTGGTTTGAGAAATATACCGGCCCGGCGCTACCGCTTACGGCGTTTGATCCGCCTGCCAACTCATAATCCAGGTGGGGTGGGCGGTATCCTCCTGCCAGGCGCTATCTTCAATACGAAAACCAAGCGCATGGTAGAAGTTTACGGCGGATTGATTTTTCTGGTAAACCTCAAGGCTCAGCAGAGGAAAACGTTGCTGGACATATTCCAGAAGCGCTTTGCCAATGCCGTGTCTTAACGCGTCGGGGGCGACAAACAGCGCCCCGACAAAACGGGCTTCCAGTACGCTGACGAAGCCTTTCAGTTGTCCATTTTCCTCCCATACCCAGGTTTGTGCGGCGGGTAAATAGACGTCGCGTACAATTGCTTCGCTCTCGTGCCAGTAACGTTCTTCGATAAAGGGATGGGCATAAATGGTACTTTTCATCCACAGCGCCAGAATAGACGCCATGTCTTCACTCTGGGATTTGCGAATCATGTTTTTCTCCCGGATGGCAAAAACAGCCGGTAATATGGTCGTTGACCAGTCCGCACGCCTGCATAAAGGAGTAACAGATAGTCGTACCGACAAACTTGAAACCGCGTTTTTTCAATGCCTTAGCAAGCGCATCGGACGCAGGTGTTGAGGTGGGGATCTTATCCAGGCTGGCCGCCTGGGTGATCTGCGGCTGGCCATCAACGAATGACCAGACAAAATCGGCGAAAGACTCGCCGTTTTGCTCCATCGCAAGCCAGGCGCGGGCGTTACTGATAATGGCCTGAATTTTACCGCGATGTCGTATGATGCCCGTGTTCTGCAGCAGGCGTTCAACATCCTCCTCCTGCATAGCTGCGATGCGTACCGGGTCAAACTGATGAAAACAGGCGCGATAGTTCTCTCTCTTTTTAAGCACGGTGATCCAGGATAAACCGGCCTGTTGACCTTCAAGACAGATCATTTCAAACAGCTTTCTGCTGTCAGTTTCCGGTACGCCCCACTCGTTATCATGATAGGCAATATAAAGGGGGTCCTGGCTGACCCAGTCGCAACGCTGCATAGACTTCCTCGTTATTGTGGTTACCGCGAAAATTTCCTTCAACCCGCCTTGACGGGCCCGCTAAAAGGACAATAGTTAATACAGGGCTGATGCCCGACATCCTTCATTCAATGACAATAATATCGCCGAATTCGGCTCTACTCTGGAGTCGCGTTGATGATTGTAAGAAAACGCCGTGGTCGCCGGACGTTGTGTTGTCTGGCGGGCCTTATGGCCTGCTCGTTTTTTATCAATACCACGTATGCCTGGCAACAAGAATATATCGCTGAAGCGGCTCCGGGGCATACGACGGAACGCTATACCTGGGACAGCGATCACCAACCGAATTACAACGACATACTGGCCGAACGTATTCAGTCTACGCAAAATACAGTGGGGCCGGTGCTTAGCCTGGCGGATGAAACCCCGCTTGATGCGACCAGCGGTATCAGTATGGGCTGGAATTTTCCGCTTTCCCGACGCGTGACCACTGGGCCGGTCGCGGCGCTGCATTACGACGGTTCGACGTCATCAATGTATAACGAATATGGCGATAGCGCGACGACATTAGCGTTTACCGATCCGTTATGGCACGCCAGCGTCAGTACGTTAGGCTGGCGGGTAAACTCGCAGTTCGGCGATGTCCGTCCCTGGGCGCAAATCAGCTATAACCAACAGTTTGGGGAGAATATCTGGAAAGCGCAGTCCGGGTTGAGTCGTATGACCGCAGGAAATCAGGCGGGAAACTGGCTGGATGTCACCGTAGGCGCGGACGTGTTACTTAACCCGCACCTGGCGGCGTATGCGGCGTTTTCCCAGGCGGAAAATAGCGCTACGGATAGCGATTATTTGTATACCCTGGGGGTGAGCGCCAGGTTTTAACTTAAAAATTATAATCGAAACGCAGTGATAACAGCTCTTGTGGCGGAAGTAGGGTGCTAACCTTCTGCGTTATCTTTGCGCTGTTAATTATCTCGCTGGAACTTTCCACCACTATTCGCCAGCCGCAGTGGGAGGGGGTTAGCGAAGCGTCTGCGTAACACATGCAACACCAGGCGTACAGCGCACCCATTTGGTGCCCTTTTTTTTATTTAGCACAAATACCTAATCAATTGTAGTTAAAAAAACGTCTAATAAATAAGGAAGACATTTAACTTATTTATGAATAGGAAGAAATAATATATTAATTTATTCTTAATAAAAAATTACATTTATGTACGTTGCATTTGTAACATATTGATTTCTATTCTTTTTAAGATTAACTAACAATTGTTTTTATATATACTAATTATAGTATCCAATACCCACCTCTATACACTCCATTTCCTCACAGAATGCAGATAATCCTAAGGATGCGTTCTGTTATCTACCGTCATAAATGGAGTTTTTAATGAAAAAGGTTGTTTTTGCTCTGTCTGCTCTCGCTGTAGTTTCCACTTCTGCTTTCGCTGCTGAATCTGGTGACGGCACCATTAAATTCACCGGTGAAATCGTTGACGCGCCATGCGTCGTTTCTACTGACTCTCAGAACCAGGAAGTTGTGCTGGGTCAGGTTAAGAAAAATATCTTCAAAGCCATTGGCGACAAGTCTTCTTCTAAGCCTTTCCAGATCAAACTGGAAGACTGTGACATCACCTCTAATACCAAAGTTAACGTAAGCTTCAATGGCGTTGGTGATACAGACGATGCGACACTGGTTTCTGTTAACACTGAAGCAGGTGCGGCAACTGGCGTGGGCATCGGTATCTACGACAACGCTAACAAGCTTGTTGAAATGAACACCGGTAAATCCACCACTACGTTGGCTGCTGGTCAGACCGTGCTGTACTACACCGCTAACTACGTTGCAACAAAAGATACTGTAACCACTGGTTACGGTAACGCAGAAGTGGACTTCAACCTGTCCTACGAATAATCGAATTTTCGTTAATACAGACAATCATAATGGCAACGGAAATCCCGTTGCCATTTTTTCCAGCGGAGGCTCAGGAAGAGAATCATGAACCGCTCACGTTTGATATCTTGCACAGCACTGGTGCTGGCGTTGATTGCTCAAAACAGTTTTGCCGGAGGCGTGGCATTAAGCAGCACGCGTGTTATTTATGACGGTAGTAGAAAGGAAGCTTCTCTTACGGTAAATAATAAAAGCACCACGGATGAATTTCTCATTCAGTCATGGATTGATGATGCTAACGGTAATAAAAAGACGCCCTTTATCATCACTCCACCGTTATTTAAATTAAGCCCGACTAAAAATAACGTTTTACGTATTGTTAATACGACGAACACGTTACCGCAGGATCGCGAGTCCGTTTATTGGATTAACGTAAAAGCTATTCCTGCCAAAAGTGAAGACGCGGAAGCTAAAAACGTACTGCAGATCGCCGTACGTACCCGCTTAAAACTGTTCTATCGCCCGGCGGGCCTGAAAGGCAATAGCATGGACGGCTGGAACAAACTGCAGTTCACCAGCGCAGGGGCTAACCAGATCAAAGTGGAAAACCCATCTGCCTTTAACCTGACGTTTAATAAATTTTATGCCAACGGCCGTGATATTGAAAAAACGGGAATGGTTCCGGCAAAAGGCTCATTGAATATTGAACTGCCAGCCGGCACCGGCAAGGTAAGCGAAGTTAAATACAACATTATTAATGACTTTGGCACGGCTGGCGACATGTTGACACAGCGCGTTAACTAACACGTTTTAAAGGATTATTACTATGACATGGACGCATCTTCCTCTGGGCAATAAGACCTCGCGTTTCACGCAGTCTGCGCTTGCGCTGATGATAGCGGATACGCTCCCCGCGTATGCGGGAACATTTAACCCGCGCTTTCTGGAGGATGTGCCGGGTATTGATCAGCACGTTGACCTTTCAATGTATGAATCCAATAAAGCTGAACACCTGCCAGGTAAATACCGCGTCTCGGTGGTGGTCAACGAAAAAAAATGGAGTCTCGCACCCTGGAGTTTAAGGCAGCGACAGAGGCGCAGCGCGCAAAAATGGGTGAATCCCTGGTGCCGTGCTTAAGCCGCGTGCAGCTTGAAGATATGGGCGTGCGTATTGATAGCTTCCCGGCTCTGAAAATGGCCCCGCCTGAAGCCTGTGTTGCTTTTGACGACATTATTCCCCAGGCCGCCAGCCATTTCGACTTTGCAGACCAGACCCTGATCATGAGCTTCCCGCAGGCTGCGATGAAGCAGACAGCGCGCGGTACGGTGCCAGAATCGCAGTGGGACGAAGGGGTGAATGCCCTGCTGGTGGATTATAACTTTTCCGGCAGCAACGCCAGCTATGACGCACACGACAGTGAAACCAGCTACAACAGCGACAGCTACTATCTGAATCTGCGCAGCGGTATGAACCTGGGGGCATGGCGGTTACGTAACTATAGCACCTGGACGCGAAACGACGGTAACAACACATGGGATAACATTGGCACATCTCTAAGCCGTGCCATTGTGCCGTTGAAATCACAGCTGACGTTGGGGGATACCTCCACCGCCGGTGATATTTTTGACAGCGTTCAGATGCGCGGTGTGCAGTTAACTTCCGACGAAGAGATGCTGCCTGACAGCCAGCGCGGGTTTGCGCCCGTCATCCGGGGTATTGCCAAAAGTAACGCCGAAGTTACCGTTGAGCAGAACAACTACGTTATTTACCGTACGTTTGTTCAGCCGGGTGCGTTTGAAATTAACGACCTGTATCCAACCTCAAACAGCGGCGACCTGACGGTCACCATTAAAGAATCGGACGGCAGTGAGCAGAAGTTCGTTCAGCCGTTCTCCTCGGTGGCGCTCCTCCAGCGTGAAGGCCATCTCAAATACAGCCTTTCCGCCGGGGAATACCGTGCCGGGAACTATAACAGCGCCGAGCCAAAATTCGGGCAGCTTGATGCCATGTACGGCCTGCCGTATGGCTTTACCGTTTACGGTGGTGCGATCTTCTCTGACAACTATTACTCGCTGGCGGGAGGATTAGGTAAAAACTTCGGCTATATCGGCGCGATCTCCATCGATGTAACCCAGGCAAAAAGCAAGCTGGCAAATGAGGAGAATTCGGAAGGTCAGTCTTATCGTTTCCTCTATTCCAAGAGCTTTAACAGCGGTACCGATTTCCGTCTGCTGGGTTACAAGTATTCGACCAGCGGCTATTACACCTTCCAGGAAGCGACGGATGTGCGCAGCGATGCGGACAGCTCTTATAGCCAGTACCACAAACGTAGTCAGATTCAGGGCAACGTGACGCAGCAACTGGGCGCCTGGGGCTCGGTCTATTTTAACGTCACGCAGCAGGATTACTGGAACGATGAAGGTAAACAGCGTTCGCTGAATGCCGGTTATAACGGCCGTATTGGCCGCGTGAACTACAGCGTTGCTTACACCTGGACGAAAAGCCCGGAGTGGGATGAGAGCGATCGTTTACTGTCATTCTCCATGTCGATTCCTCTGGGACGCGTGTGGAGTAACTACCACCTCACGACCGATCAGCATGGCCGAACCAACCAGCAGTTAGGGGTGAGCGGCACCGCGCTGGAAGACCGCAATCTGAACTATAGCGTACAGGAAGGCTACGGCAGCAACGGCGTGGGTAACAGCGGCAGCGTGAACCTGGATTACCAGGGCGGCGTGGGTAGCGCCAGCCTGGGTTACAACTACAACCGTGACGGCCAGCAGGTGAACTACGGTTTGCGCGGCGGTGTGATAGCCCATAGCGAAGGTATCACTCTTTCTCAACCGCTGGGTGAATCCATGGCCATTATCTCCGCGCCGGGCGCGCGCGGCGCGCACGTGATCAACAACGGTGGTGTGGAAGTGGACTGGATGGGTAATGCGGTCGTGCCTTACCTTACTCCGTACCGTGAAACGGAAGTCTCACTGCGAAGCGACAGCCTGAACAACCAGGTTGACCTGGATACCGCCTCCGTCAACGTAGTGCCGACACGCGGCGCGATTGTTCGTGCCCGCTTCGATACCCGAGTGGGCTATCGCGTGCTGATGAATCTGACGCAGGCCAATGGCAAAGCGGTGCCGTTTGGTGCTACCGCCACGCTGCTGGATACCACAAAAGAGTCCAGCAGCATTGTGGGTGAAGACGGTCAGCTTTATATCAGCGGGATGCCGGAGAAAGGTGCCCTTCAGGTGAACTGGGGTAAAGACCAGGCACAGCAATGCCGCGTGGCGTTTACGCTGCCGGAACAACAGGATAATACCGGCGTGGTGATGGCGAATGCCGTCTGCCGGTAACAGGGAAGGAAACGATTATGTTGAAAAAGTTGATAATGTTTACGGGCCTGTTGGGCGGGTCGGTGCTGTTTTCGGGGCAGGCGCTGGCAGCGGCAGATTTTGGACCATGTACTCCTGAAGGTGGAACACATATCTTCAGTGCCACCATAAATAAAACAGTTTCAGATACGTCAAAGAACACAACGGGTGCGACCTTCGTAGATTTCGATAGCTGGAATTTAGGTGGAACCTATGCGATGTCCTGTGAATGCCCTGATGATACCTCTCTTATAAATGACACCTTATTTAAGGCTGTGGTTCCTCTGGCCTTTGTTACGAATATAGAGAGTCGCTCCTATTACCAGATCAATAATAATATTGCCATTGCGAGCGATGTACTGATTTCGGGGGGACGAGGAGAATACGTTAACACACCGTTTGAGAATGTAGGTAACCTGACAAACAACCGCTCTCAGTGTTCGCAAAATGCAAGTAGTAAAGATGCAATATGGACATCCGGTGGCAAAGGTCACTTATCGCTCTATATTCTCCATCCGTTTGTGGGTGAAAGTATTATACCTAGCACCAAAATAATGGACCTTTTTGTGACAAAGAAACCCAGTGTATATGGCAGTATACCTGCGTCGTCTGTATATATCAGTGGTTCAATTACGGTACCTCAGGGCTGTGAACTCTCCAGCGGCAGCACGCTGGAAATTCCGTTTGGGGAATTTAAGGCCACTGATTTTAAAGATCGCAAAGGACAAGTTGCAAAGAACGCCACGAAATTCACCAAAGAGCTGCAGTTTAAATGCACCAATATCTCGGATGGCATAAAGATCTTCCTGCGTATTGAGGGAATGCCAAACGCTAATGATTCGAATGCCATCGACATGGGCAACCCGGATATCGGTGCCGTCATTGAGGGCGCTAACGGTAAAATTTTGGTGCCAAATGACGCCAGTGTTAATCAGGAGCTGAGCGTATCGGGTCTTGTTGACGACACGCACCGTACCGCCTCAACGACCATTTCGGCTTACCCCATCAGTACCACCGGCAAATTGCCGGCCGCCGGGGATTTCGAGGGAATTGCCACCATGCGTATTGATGTGGAGTAAGCAGGATGAAAAACCTTCATGCTTTGATGCCAGCGTGTTTACTGCTTACCGCTTCCGCGATGGCGGCACCGTCTAATATCGGTTCTGCTGGTGATATCCACTTTACCATTACTATTAAGGCGGCTACCTGTGAACTGGAAAACGACAGTATCGACGTCAATATGGAGACCGTGGTGCTTCAGCGCCCGGTAAAAGTGGGTAAAGAGCTGAACCAGAAAAACTTTAGCATCGGCTTAAAAGATTGCGCGTATGCCACAAAGGCCAGCGTTACGATGGACGGTTCTCCGGACCCGACTGACCCCTCGCTTTTTGCCCTGGATAGCGGCGGCGCGACGGGCGTGGCGTTAAAAATTAAAACATCTGGTGGGGAGCAACAATACCCCTCCAGTACCGACTCTACGCCTGTCGAACACACTGTCTGGTTTGATGGTACGAACAAGCTGAACTATATCGCCAGCTATGTGCCTGTTAAGCCGGATGCCACCGTTGGCACAGCGAATGCGACGGTGAATTTTAGCGTCACATACGAATAATCACTGAGGGCCAGTTCGCTGGCCCTTTTCCATTTTTAGTGATTTTTTGTAAAAATCTTCTCCGATCACACTCTCCGTTGCCACTTTCCCCTCTGCTTGTGGTCTACTTAACCGTGCTTGTAGACTTTCTTACATCTGCGTTAGCCGCATATTTACCTGTTTGATTACAGAATCGTTGTACAGGTCGTTTTTATCCCGATTCCCAGGGTTTGTTTGCATGAGATACATTAAATCGATGACGCAACAGAAACTTAGTTTCTTGCTTGCGCTCTATATCGGTCTGTTTATGAATTGCGCCGTGTTTTACCGCCGTTTCGGCAGTTATGCGCAAGAATTTACCATTTGGAAAGGCCTCTCCGCAGTTGTCGAACTGGGCGCCACGGTGCTGGTCACTTTCTTCTTACTTCGTCTTCTTTCACTGTTTGGCCGACGCGTCTGGCGTGTGCTGGCCACGCTGGTGGTGCTGTTTTCCGCTGGCGCCAGTTATTACATGACCTTCCTGAACGTGGTGATTGGCTACGGCATTATTGCGTCTGTTATGACCACCGATATCGATCTCTCGAAAGAGGTGGTGGGGCTGCACTTTGTATTGTGGCTGATTGCCGTGAGCGTGCTTCCGCTCATCTTTATCTGGAGTAACCACTGTCGCTACACGTTGTTGCGCCAGCTACGTACGCCGGGGCAGCGTTTTCGCAGCGCCGCTGTAGTGGTACTCGCAGGCGTAATGGTGTGGGCGCCTATCCGCCTGCTGGATATACAGCAAAAAAAGGTTGAACGGGCGACAGGCATCGACTTACCCAGCTATGGCGGCGTGGTGGCGAACTCCTATCTGCCTTCAAACTGGTTATCTGCGTTAGGGCTGTATGCCTGGGCGCAGGTAGATGAATCGTCGGACAATAATTCGTTAATAAACCCGGCCAGGAAATTTACCTATGTTGCGCCGAAAGATGGGGATGACACCTACGTCGTTTTCATTATCGGTGAGACGACCCGTTGGGATCACATGGGGATTTTCGGCTACGAGCGTAATACCACGCCGAAGCTGGCGCAGGAAAAAAATCTGGCGGCATTCCGCGGCTATTCCTGCGATACCGCGACGAAGCTTTCTTTACGCTGTATGTTTGTACGGGAAGGTGGGGCGGATAATAACCCGCAGCGTACGTTAAAAGAGCAGAATGTTTTTGCCGTACTCAAACAGCTCGGATTCAGTTCCGATCTGTACGCCATGCAGAGCGAGATGTGGTTTTATAGCAATACCATGGCGGATAATATCTCCTACCGCGAGCAGATTGGCGCCGAGCCGCGTAACCGTGGTAAAACGGTTGATGACATGCTGTTGATTGATGAGATGCAGAACTCGCTTGCCCAGAACCCGGAGGGTAAACATCTGATTATCCTGCATACTAAGGGATCGCATTTTAACTATACGCAACGTTATCCGCGCAGCTACGCTCAGTGGAAGCCCGAATGTATTGGGGTCGATAGCGGCTGCACGAAAGCGCAGATGATCAACTCTTACGATAACTCCGTGACCTATGTTGATCACTTTATTACCAGTGTGTTCGATCAGCTACGTGATAAAAAAGCGATTGTGTTCTACGCCGCTGACCACGGCGAGTCGATTAACGAACGTGAACATTTGCACGGTACGCCGCGCAATATGGCGCCGCCGGAACAATTCCGTGTTCCGATGCTGGTATGGATGTCGGATAAATATCTTGCCAGTCCGCAACATGCGCAGATGTTTGCTCACCTGAAACAGCAGGCGGAGATCAAAGTGCCGCGTCGTCATGTGGAACTGTACGATACGATAATGGGCTGCCTGGGGTATACATCGCCGAATGGCGGCATTAACCAGAACAACAACTGGTGCCATATTCCCGATGCGCAGAAAGTCGCCGCGAAGTAGGTTGTCTGCCGACTTTCTCGCCGATTGAATTGTATTTTGCGACTAAGGGATTGACGGGCGTGCGCCTGAGCAGTAAGATGCGCCCGCATTCGGTGATTGGCGCAGCCTGGTAGCGCACTTCGTTCGGGACGAAGGGGTCGGAGGTTCGAATCCTCTATCACCGACCAAATTCAGAAACCCTGCTCAATGAGCAGGGTTTTTTTGTATCTGAAGTCTGACGAGGATGAGAACCTCCGGGGGCAAGAGGTTCGACTCGAGCGAAGCGAGAGAACGTTGCGTCAGCAACGGCCCGCAGGGCGAGCCACGCAGTGGCGAGTCATCCTCTATCACCGACCAAATTCAGAAACCCTGCTCAGCGAGCAGGTTTTTTTTGTATCTGAAGCCTGACGAGGATGAGAACCTCCGGGGGCAAGAGGTTCGACTCGAGCGAAGCGAGAGAACGTTGCGTCAGCAACGGCCCGCAGTGGCAAGTCATCCTCTGTCACCGGCAGGTTGACGCTCGCACCACCAGTTCAGGCATGATCCCGTCGCTGTAGCTGACCTTCTCACCCGACAGAACGGCAAACAGGAGCGTGATTGCCTGTCGCGCCACCTCATCAAGATGCATATTCACTGCCGTCAGCGGCGGCAGCGATTCGCGCGCGCGGATACCATCATAGCGGGTGACCACCCGCATTTGTTCAGGTATGGCGATGTCTTGTTCCTGAAAAGCGCGTACCGCGCCGCTGGCAAAGGTGTCGATCAGCACCAGCACGCCGTCAACGTCGGGATGTGCCTGTAATAGCTGCTGCGCGGCCTGGTAGCCGGCATTTTCACCCTCGCTTTCATTGAGAGAGTAGACGACGGGGGCCTGGCGTCCCGCGCACCAGCGCTGGTAAGCCGCTTCGCTCTCCAGAACTGATGTTCGCCGTGTGTTACCGACAAATAACGCACATTTGCTGGCGCCGGAGGCCTCCAGATGCGTTAGCAGAAGCTGTGCTGTTGCCGCCGAGTGCAGCTCCACCCACGGCACAGGCGTGTCGGTCCCCGGCGTGCGGCCAATGGTGACGCAGGGAATGCCCGCTTGCGCCAGCGCCTGGAGCTGCGGGTCGTTCTCCGCCGGCTCAATCAGGATCGCCGCGTCAAAGCTGACGGCATCCAGTGGATTTGCCCCCGGCGGCACCAGAATCAGCGCATGCTGTTTTTCCAGCGCCATCATCGCGGACGTTAACGCCACCTCCATCATAAATCCCAGTCGTGACGCGCCGGAGGCAATCGCCAGCGGCACCGAAGAGAGCAAGGCAATGGTATTGGTTTTGCCGGTTCGCAACTGGCGGGCGCGAATATTCGGCGTGTAGTTGAGCGCAACAATGGCCTCTTCAATACGCCGTCGCGTCTGCGGCTCGACAAAGCGGGTGTTGTGCAATGCATTGGATACCGTCCCTGGCGATACGCCTGCATGGCGGGCAACATCAATCAACTTTGCGCGTTTTTTATTTTGAACAGCCATCTGCTTCCTGACCTGCGAAAATTTGCGCACAGGGTAGCATATTTACCAGACGGTAACGTTTGCTTTTTTTCAGTGAGGATCGTAAAAAACTCTTCATTAAAACGTTTTAATGGGGTATTTTGGCGCAAATTTATTCCTCAGGAGGCGATGTGGCACACTTAACTCAGGACTCGACTTTTACCCTTGGACGCCGTCCGGCGGGCCTTATCTACGCTGATAAGGCGAAGAGCTTTGGCGGCTATACGCTTTTTGCGCCGCAAACCGCCGAAGGGCGGGTTTACCTGGTGGACGAGCAGGGCGAAGTCGCGCATCAGTGGCAGCTTCCGGTTCGCGCCGGGCGTGATGCGGTGCTGCTGCCGAACGGTAATCTGGGTTATAACGGCAGCCACCGCACTTCAGCGAACCTCTATCCGGCGTGGGATCTCTGGCACGGCGGCGACTTCTACGAAGTGACGCCGGATAACGAAATCGTCTGGCACTATGAAGACATCTTCCATCACCATGATGCTCAGTGGCTGGAAAACGGTAACCTGCTGTATACCGCCGCGTCGCCGTTACCTGCCGATATCGCCGCCCGTGTTACCGGCGGCGACCCGCGCCGCGATGCGTCGGACGGCATCATTCAGAGCGACGTCGTCAAAGAGGTCAATCGCGACGGTGAAGTGGTCTGGGAATGGCGTGCCTGGGAGCATTTGAATCCGGAAGATTTCCCGATTCATGATATTTTCGACCGCCGCCACTGGCCGATGATTAACGGCCTGTCCGTCACCCGTGATGGCCTGGTACTGATGAGCCTGCGTACCACTTCCGGCGTCATTGCCGTGGATAAAGAGAGCGGGAAGGTTATCTGGCATGCAGGGCCGGAAGTCGTAGCGCAGCAGCACACGCCGGTTGAGATGGAGAACGGGTCGATTCTGGTTTTCGATAACGGCAACCTGCGTCCCGGCGTCACCTCGCCGCATTCCACGGTGCTGGAGTTCGATCCGCAGACCAAAGCGATTACCTGGCAGTATCGCGATATCTTCCCGCCGGCGTTTTTCTCGCCGTATATGGGGAGCGCGCAGCGGCTAGCGAACGGCAACACCTTTATCTGTGAATCGGCGTTTGGCCGCCTGTTTGAAGTCACCCCGGAAGGCGAAACGGTATGGGAATATATCATTCCGTTCTTTAATGAATATCCGGAGCACCTCAGTAAAGGCATTATTCCTGGAAAACAGAACAGCGCCTTCCGTGCGCATCGCTATGCCGCTGATGCTATTAGTTGGTTGAAATAATGCAGACCGCCAGCCCGCGCTGGCGGTTATTTTTTTGATGTTTTATGGGAGTTAATCATGCCGCAGCCTGGCCTTACTACGCCGGATAACGATGCATTACCCTGGCAAACCACCTTACTTTTGGCGCTTCAGCATGTGCTGGTCGTTGCCTCCACCCCCATTACCTCCGTCTTTCTGATCGCCAAAGCGCTCCACTTTACCGATACGGTGACCGCCTCGGTACTTAGCGCGACCTTTCTGATGTGCGGTCTGGGCGCTATTTTGCAAAGCCTGGGTGTGAAAGGGGTGGGCGCGCGTTTGCCGTTTATTATGGTACCGGGGGGCGCGCCGATTGCGATTTTCGTTGCGATCGCTTTACAGACCAATATCCAGACCGCGATTGGCGCCGTAATTCTGACCTCGCTGTTCTACTTTATCGCGTTGCCGATTTTCCGCCGCTGCCTGCACCATTTTCCCCCCTTTATCATTGGCATCATGCTGCTAATGGTGTCGATTAACCTTATTCGCCTGTACGGCGGGTTGATCATTGGCCAGCCAGGGAGCGCCGACTTCGCTCATCCAACCAGTATCATTTTATCGCTGGGGACTATCCTGATAACGCTGATTTTCGCGCTGGCGTTTAGCGGTATTTTACGCCAGCTGGCGGTGATGTTCGGCCTTTTAGCGGGAACGCTGCTGGGAATGGCGCTGGGCAGCACCGATTTTAGCGGTGTTAGTCACGGGCCGCTGTTTAGTTTCCCACAGCTTTTGCCGTTCGGCTGGCCGATTTTTGATCTCTCCGCCTCGCTGCCGTTACTGATTTACGCGGTCATCTCTATGGCTGAAGCAACCGGGCAAACGATTGCGACCGCGGAAATAGTCAATTCCACGCAAAATGTGCAGCAGGCGATTCCACACACCATTCGTGGTGATGCGGTAATGTCGCTGCTGGGGGGGATTTTTGGCACCTCCTTAATTATCACCTCCGGCGAAAATATTGGGGTGGTACGCACCACTAATGTGAAATCACGTTTCGTGACTGCGGCTGCCGGAGGATTGTTAATCCTGATTGCCATATTCGCACCGTTGGTACGTCTGGCGACCTGTCTGCCAGGTTCGGTGGTGTGCGGTACGGCGGTGATTGTCTTCAGCATTATCGGGGTTATCGGTATTGATATGATTGCGCGTGAGCCACTGCATACGCCGGGTAAAACCTACGCGCTGGCGATGGGGCTGGCCATGGGAATGCTACCTATACTGGTACCCGGCCTGTATCAGAATTTCCCGGCGGGCGTACAGATGGTCTTTGGCAACGGCATGGCAGCGGGGACGTTGACGGCGATTCTGGTGAACTCGTTGTTTAACTGGAGCGAAAAGCGCACGCAGGCCAGGGTCAAAAGTTAGTTTTTGTGATCGCGGTAGGCCGCACGACGGCCTACTTATTTACAATTTTGTGACATATTCGATGGTGTTTTTCAATGTCCGTATAACTCTTTTTTGCACACGGCTTATGGATAACCTCAGCATTTTCGCCTGTGCGTTTTAGCGTTAGTGGTATTAATCGCTCAGATAATCAACATATCGAAAGAAATTTTTCAATTAATGTCTAATTGTTAATCACTAACTGTTGCAAAATATTAAGTGAATAACTCTGCCTTTCTGGCCATAGCACAAATTTCCCTGCTGAAAATACCCTTCTGAACTTTTTTTAATCTTTGTTTGTTAATTCTCACCGTTGTTGTAAAAGCTGGTTACCTGTATTGACGTTTTGACATTCTATTGACAGATTGTAGGGAATGAGGGGCATTTTATGGAGAATCCGCACTGCAACTCAGTCGATTATGCGAACGGAATCCCCACCTCTCACTACTGACCTGACCAGGTAAAAAACAAAAAAGGCCGGGCGGTAAAAGCCTTTGCAAAGGGCAAAACAACATACATCACAATTGGAGCAGAAGAATGAGTATTTCCTTGAAGAAGTCAGGGATGCTGAAGCTTGGTTTGAGCCTGGTGGCCATGACCGTTGCAGCAAGCGTGCAGGCCAAAACCCTGGTTTATTGTTCAGAAGGCTCGCCGGAAGGCTTTAACCCACAGCTCTTTACGTCTGGCACCACCTATGATGCCAGCTCCGTACCTATCTATAACCGTCTGGTTGAATTCAAAACCGGCACCACGGAAGTGATCCCGGGTCTTGCTGAGAAGTGGGATATCAGCGAAGACGGTAAAACCTATACGTTCCACCTACGTAAAGGGGTGAAATGGCAATCCAGCAAGGATTTCAAACCCACGCGCGAGCTGAACGCCGATGATGTCGTGTTCTCTTTTGACCGGCAGAAAAACGAGCAGAACCCGTACCATAAAGTGTCTGGCGGCAGCTATGAATACTTTGAAGGCATGGGGCTGCCGGATCTGATTAGCGAAGTGAAGAAGGTCGACGATCACACGGTGCAGTTTGTGCTGACGCGTCCGGAAGCGCCGTTCCTTGCCGATTTAGCCATGGACTTCGCCTCTATTCTTTCCAAAGAATATGCTGACAACATGCTGAAAGCCGGTACGCCGGAAAAAGTGGATCTGAACCCGGTCGGCACTGGCCCGTTCCAACTGGTGCAATATCAGAAAGACTCCCGCATTCTCTACAAAGCCTTTGACGGCTACTGGGGCACGAAGCCGCAGATTGACCGTCTGGTCTTCTCCATCACGCCTGACGCCTCTGTGCGTTACGCCAAACTGCAGAAGAACGAATGTCAGGTGATGCCGTATCCGAACCCGGCGGATATTGCGCGCATGAAAGAAGATAAAAACATCAACCTGATGGAGCAGGCCGGTCTGAACGTGGGTTATCTCTCCTATAACGTGCAGAAAAAACCGCTGGATGATGTCAAAGTTCGCCAGGCGTTGACCTATGCCGTGAATAAAGAGGCCATCATCAAAGCCGTTTATCAGGGCGCGGGCGTTGCGGCGAAAAACCTGATCCCGCCGACGATGTGGGGCTACAACGACGATATTAAAGACTACGGCTACGATCCGGAAAAAGCGAAGGTGCTGCTGAAAGAAGCCGGTCTGGAAAAAGGCTTCACCATCGATCTATGGGCGATGCCGGTACAGCGTCCCTATAACCCGAATGCGCGTCGTATGGCGGAAATGATCCAGGCGGACTGGGCGAAGATTGGCGTTCAGGCCAAAATTGTCACCTATGAATGGGGCGAATACCTCAAGCGCGCTAAAGATGGCGAGCACCAGACGGTGATGATGGGCTGGACCGGCGATAATGGCGATCCGGATAACTTCTTCGCCACTCTGTTCAGCTGCGATGCCGCCCAGCAAGGCTCCAACTATTCAAAATGGTGCTACAAGCCGTTTGAAGACCTGATTCAGCCTGCGCGTGCGACCGATGACCACAACAAGCGTATTGAGCTCTATAAACAGGCCCAGGTTGTGATGCATGACCAGGCGCCAGCGCTGATCATCGCTCACTCCACGGTTTATGAGCCAGTGCGTAAAGAAGTTAAAGGCTATGTGGTTGATCCATTAGGCAAACATCACTTCGAAAACGTCTCTGTCGAATAATTAAAAGAGCGCTGCGCCCCGGTGTTGTGTAGGCCGGATAAGCGCAGCGCCATCCGGCGTAATGCTTTATCCGCGATGCAGTTTGCGTGGGATAAGATTTGTGAGCAATACAGACTCACGGTTCCAGGCCGTGCGTCATGAGAGAGAATTCGGGTTATGTTGCAGTTCATTCTCCGACGTTTGGGACTCGTTATCCCGACGTTTATCGGTATTACCCTTCTCACCTTTGCCTTTGTCCACATGATCCCCGGCGATCCGGTGATGATCATGGCGGGTGAGCGAGGTATTTCCCCTGAGCGTCATGCTCAACTGCTGGCTGAACTCGGTCTTGATAAACCGATGTGGCAGCAGTACCTCCATTATATCTGGGGGGTGATGCATGGCGATTTAGGCATCTCGCTGAAAAGCCGAATCCCCGTGTGGGACGAGTTCGTGCCTCGCTTTAAAGCGACGCTGGAGCTTGGCGTCTGCGCCATGATTTTTGCCGTCGCCGTGGGGATTCCGGTGGGCGTGCTGGCCGCAGTGAAGCGCGGTTCTATCTTCGATCACACTGCCGTTGGCCTGGCGCTGACCGGTTACTCTATGCCTATCTTCTGGTGGGGCATGATGCTGATCATGCTGGTTTCCGTCCACTGGAACCTGACGCCGGTTTCCGGGCGCGTGAGCGATATGGTGTTCCTTGATGATACCAATCCGTTGACGGGCTTTATGCTGATCGACACCGCTATCTGGGGCGAAGAGGGTAACTTTATTGATGCGCTGGCGCATATGATCCTGCCTGCGATGGTGCTCGGCACAATCCCGCTGGCCGTCATTGTGCGTATGACCCGTTCGTCGATGCTGGAAGTGCTGGGGGAGGATTACATCCGTACCGCACGCGCCAAAGGGTTGACCAGGATGCGCGTCATTATCGTCCATGCTCTGCGTAACGCTATGCTGCCAGTCGTCACCGTGATCGGCCTGCAGGTCGGGACGCTGTTGGCGGGCGCGATTCTGACAGAAACTATCTTCTCGTGGCCCGGTCTGGGGCGCTGGCTGATCGATGCGCTGCAACGCCGCGATTATCCGGTAGTGCAGGGCGGCGTGTTACTGGTAGCGACGATGATTATTCTCGTCAACCTGCTGGTAGACCTGCTGTACGGCGTGGTGAACCCGCGTATTCGGCATAAGAAGTAAGGGGCCATCATGTCACAGGTTACTGAAAATAATGTTAATGCCGCACCGGCGCCCATGACGCCATTGCGGGAGTTCTGGCACTATTTCAAACGCAACAAAGGCGCGGTCGTCGGGCTGGCGTATGTTCTCATCGTGATCCTGATTGCGGTGTTTGCCAACTTTATTGCGCCGTACAACCCGGCAGAGCAGTTCCGTGATGCGCTGCTGGCACCGCCGGTCTGGCAGGAAGGCGGCAGTTGGGCGCATATTCTGGGAACGGATGATGTTGGTCGCGATGTCCTCTCGCGCCTGATGTATGGCGCGCGTTTGTCACTGCTGGTCGGCTGTCTGGTGGTCGTCCTGTCGCTGGTAATGGGGATCATTCTCGGCCTGGTCGCGGGCTACTTCGGCGGTCTGGTCGATAACATCATCATGCGCGTGGTCGATATTATGCTGGCCCTGCCGAGCCTGCTGCTGGCGCTGGTGCTGGTGGCGATCTTCGGCCCCTCCATCGGCAACGCTGCGCTGGCGTTGACGTTTGTGGCGCTGCCGCACTATGTCCGCTTAACCCGCGCGGCGGTTCTGGTAGAGGTGAACCGCGATTATGTGACTGCCTCCCGCGTGGCGGGCGCAGGCGCGATGCGTCAGATGTTCGTCAATATTTTCCCGAACTGCCTTGCGCCGCTGATCGTTCAGGCGTCACTGGGCTTCTCTAACGCCATTCTCGATATGGCTGCCCTCGGCTTCCTGGGGATGGGCGCACAGCCGCCTACGCCGGAATGGGGCACCATGCTCTCTGACGTTCTGCAGTTCGCGCAAAGCGCCTGGTGGGTCGTGACCTTCCCGGGGCTGGCGATTCTGCTGACGGTACTGGCATTTAACCTGATGGGTGACGGGCTGCGTGACGCGCTCGATCCCAAACTGAAGCAGTAAGAGGTTCGAGATGGCGTTATTAAATGTAGATCAATTATCGGTGCACTTCGGCGACGAAGGGACACCGTTCAAAGCCGTCGACCGCATTAGCTACAGCGTGAAGCAGGGTGAGGTGGTCGGGATTGTCGGCGAGTCTGGTTCCGGCAAATCCGTCAGCTCGCTGGCGATTATGGGGCTTATCGATTACCCAGGCCGCGTGATGGCGGAAAACCTGCTCTTTAACGGACAGGATCTGAAGCGCATTTCCGAGAAGGAACGTCGCAACCTGGTGGGTGCTGAAGTGGCGATGATTTTCCAGGACCCGATGACCAGCCTCAATCCTTGCTATACCGTTGGCTTTCAGATTATGGAAGCCATCAAGGTACATCAGGGCGGGAACAAGAAAACCCGTCGTCAGCGAGCGATTGACCTGTTGAACCAGGTGGGTATTCCCGATCCGGCTTCTCGTCTGGATGTCTATCCGCACCAGCTTTCTGGCGGCATGAGTCAGCGCGTGATGATTGCGATGGCCATAGCCTGTCGACCAAAGCTGTTAATTGCTGATGAACCGACCACGGCGCTGGATGTGACCATTCAGGCGCAAATCATTGAGCTGCTGCTGGAGTTGCAGCAAAAAGAGAACATGGCGCTGGTGCTGATTACCCATGACCTGGCGCTGGTGGCGGAAGCGGCGCACAAAATTATCGTCATGTACGCCGGGCAGGTCGTCGAAACCGGCGCTGCGCAGGATATTTTCCGCGCGCCGCGTCATCCGTATACCCAGGCATTGCTACGTGCGTTACCAGAGTTTGCGCAAGATAAAGCGCGTCTGGCGTCGCTGCCGGGCGTGGTGCCGGGGAAATATGACCGACCGACGGGTTGTCTGCTTAACCCTCGCTGCCCCTACGCCACGGACAGATGTCGTGCGGAAGAACCTGCTCTCAACCAACTGGACGATGGACGTCAGTCAAAATGTCATTACCCACTCGATGATGCCGGGAGGCCCACACTATGAGTACGCATGAGGCCACCTTGCAACAGCCGCTGTTGCGGGCTATCGACCTGAAAAAACACTATCCGGTGAAGAAGGGGATCTTTTCTCCGGAACGGCTGGTAAAAGCGCTGGATGGCGTGTCGTTTAATCTCGAACGCGGTAAAACGCTGGCGGTAGTGGGGGAGTCCGGTTGTGGAAAATCCACACTGGGCCGCCTGCTGACGATGATTGAAACGCCAACCGGCGGCGAGCTTTATTACCAGGGGCAGGATCTGCTCAAACACGATCCGCACGCGCAGAAACTGCGGCGGCAGAAAATTCAGATTGTGTTTCAGAACCCCTACGGTTCCCTGAACCCACGCAAGAAAGTGGGGCAAATTCTGGAAGAGCCGTTGCTGATCAATACCAGCCTGAGTAAAGCGCAGCGTCGTGAAAAAGCGCTGGCGATGATGGCGAAGGTGGGGCTGAAAACCGAGCACTACGACCGCTATCCGCATATGTTCTCCGGCGGCCAGCGTCAGCGTATCGCTATCGCCCGCGGTCTGATGCTTGATCCGGACGTAGTGATTGCCGACGAACCGGTCTCCGCGCTCGACGTGTCGGTGCGCGCCCAGGTGCTGAACCTGATGATGGATTTGCAACAGGATATGGGGCTGTCTTATGTCTTTATCTCGCACGACCTGTCGGTGGTGGAACACATCGCCGATGAAGTGATGGTCATGTACTTAGGCCGCTGCGTGGAGAAAGGGACCAAAGAGCAGATTTTTAACAATCCACGTCATCCCTATACCCAGGCGTTGCTCTCCGCCACGCCGCGGCTGAATCCGGACGATCGCCGTGAGCGGATTAAGCTGACCGGCGAGTTGCCGAGTCCGCTGAACCCGCCGCCGGGCTGCGCCTTCAACGCCCGCTGCAGCCGTCGCTTCGGACCCTGTACGCAGTTACAGCCGCAGCTTAAAGAGTACGACGGCCAGTTGGTGGCCTGCTTTGCCGTCGATCAGGATGAAAACCCGCAGAAACCGTTGAGTTAATTGCGTTTTATGCCGGATGGCGGCTGCGCCTTATCAAGCCTACACCGTACCTGTAGGCCTGGTAAGCGTAGCGCCACCGGGCATGGCTCTCCGGTACGACTTATTCAATCAATTTTAATAACGGCGACAGGCACAACAATATTCCATATAACAGAATAAGCCAGGTTTTCAGGCCGCGTAATTTTTCCAGTTGCGCTACTTTATAAATCAGGAAAAAAGGAATAATACACGCGACAATGCCATAAAGCGGACTGCCTAACTGGAAAAAGACCAATACTGAGACGCGAAACGAAACCCAGATAACCAGAGTAACCACGATAAAGACACAGATACCAGATGTCAGTAACAGTGGGTTGACGTTTTTGACATCCATAATACGACTCAATACATTCAGTACAATACCTTTAAGCGCTTCGTGAAAACCTAAATAAATACCAAAGAACGCGGTAAGTACGGCAAAAATATTGAGGATGGTAGAGGTAATGTGGATGATATGGCCAGGGATTACCTGAGCTGCCAGCGCAAGGGCGGAAATATTCTGCTCGAACGCTGATACCGCCTCTTCATGGCTAATCGAAAAGGTAAACGAGAACGAGAAAAAGAGAATAATGGCAATCAGCGTAATATAGCTAATGCGATGCGTGCGAATCGCCATCCGGGTGGCCAGCACACGGTCAGGCTCGCGCTTACGATAGGCGATGTTCATTGGGTTTAGCACCTGAATGAAGACCGCAGAAAAGAAGCAAAATGGGATAGTGAGCAGTACGTCGCGAAAGAAAACCGATGCGGCGGGAAAGGCGGAAATATTATCAAGATTCCAGTGTGGGATCATAGCGAAACCGAATATCAGAATGATCCCGACTTTTACCACCACCATCGGGCCGGAAATTTTAAATAATAACTTTTCCCCGCCGGAGGCAATCGCCACCAGCACGGCGAAAATCGCGACTTTATAGATAATAGACTGCGAAAGATCGACCTCAGTAAGGCCGAAGGTTTTGATATAGGAGGCGCTATCAAACACCACCGACAGGGAATAAATAAACACCCCGTGGATAATCATAAGAAAATAGATTACACCGAGAAAAATGCCCCAGTTTTTGCCAAGATAGTGACTGATAATATCCGTATAATCGTCACAGGTTTCGCTTTCAGATAACGTTTTTAGATAAATATCCTGCACAATATAGGTAGCGGGATAGGCGATGATAAAAGCGGTAATAAATACCCAGATCCCCTTGAGACCGATTTGCACTGGCATTAAGACGGTACCTGCGCCGATCGCCATACCGATACACAAGAGCACCCAGCCAAAATCATATTTTGTAAACGGTAATCTCGTTGAAAGCGGTGTGGTCGTAGCGTTACTGTTATTTAATGGTAATGTGTCGTCCTGCATAGAGCCCCCTGCCCAAAATATAGGCAGCTCTCTCATAAAGAATGCTGCCTATAACCAGGCTATAGTGCCTTGATACCCGATGCGGCAAACCGGTGACAGCGGTTCGCCGAGCAATCGTCAGAATGCTGCTTTTCTGCTGGCGCGTTCAAGGTCATGAATAATATCGTCGGGATCTTCAGGTCCCGCTGAAAGACGGATAAGTTCGTCGGTAATACCTGCTTTTAGCCATTCCTCTGGCGCAACAGGCGAATATGTCATAGACGCAGGATGCTGAACGAGGGTTTCGGTATCACCGGGACTGGCCGCGAGGAGGCATAATTTACAGAATTGAGCGGCTGACTGCCAGCCTCAGAAATGCTGAATGTATTCTGGCAAATAAAAGTAATCGTCTGCGAAGCGTCACGCAGATTGCACGTTAGCGCCGTGCCGGGACGGGGATTTTGCCGTAATATCAGCAGCAAGCCGGGTTTACCCGGTGAGGCGCAATGTTGCGGGGGGTTGATCCCCGGCGGCATAGGTTGCTGGATAGAGAAAACCCCCGCACGTTGACTGGTATAAACTTGGCAACCTGACGGGGGCTAACTTGAACCCAAACACTTTAAGGATAGCCGCGAACGGTTGCCATTGCAACAAGGCGGCTATATGACGCTTACGCAGTTGGGCGTGGTCTTCTGGCACGATCTGGCAGCGCCGATCATTGCTGGCATTATCGCCAGTGTGATCGTCAACTGGCTACGTGACAGGAAGTAACGCGTTTTGAGCGTCTGTCCGCCGTAATGGCAACATGCGCCCGAACCAGGCCGCAGGGGAAACCTTGCGGCCTTTTTCGGTTTACTGCGGGTAAGGCACCCAGTCGCCGCCATTCAGACGAACGTAGGGCTTACCCTGATACTGAATCACCACCGCATTAGCGTTTTCTGAAACCGGCGCGGTTTGCGGCAGATTGCTGGTCAGCTTGTTCCAGTTCACACTGTCTTCGGTAAAGAGCTTACCGTCCACGGCGCGTACGACCAGTTCGGAAATCGCCAGGTAGCTGCTCGGCTGGTTAATATCAATCGGCGCGCCCTCATGCGGGGCTTTCATGCCAAAAAATTTCACGCCCGCCGGGACGTTGGTGATGGAGGGGCTGGGAATATCGCGCAGGCCTGAGATCTGCATTCTGTCGCCCTTCAGCGCGCCGCCGTGCTCCGGTACGACGACCACCATCACCTTACGCCCGGATTTCTCCAGTTCGGTGAAGAAGGCGTCCAGTTCATCGAACAGTTTCTGCGCGCGGATTTTATAATCCGCCGTTTTGCTGACGCCGGGGAAGTGGTTGCCATCGTGCAGCGGCAGCAGGTTAAAGAAAGTCGCGGAGCGGGAATTGGCTTCACGTTCTTCCCCTGTCAACCAGCGGTTCAGGACCGCCAGATCGTCATATACCGGCGAGCCGTCGAATGACAGCAGGGCGGTTGGCAGGCCGGACTGGTTCATCAGTTCGCTCTGCATACCGCCGTTTTCGCGAACTTCTTTCAGGAAGCCGCCAAATTCACCGTTATGATCCATCATCAGATGCTGAGTAAAGCCCAGTTTCGCCAGATTATCAAACAGATAACATTCGTTATTGGCTGGTTGATAAAGTCGGGTATGCGAAGGTTGACCACAGCTGGCGCGTAGCAGACGAATGGCCGCCGGGCCGCTGTAAGACGTACCGGAATTAAAGTGTTTAAACAAAATGTCAAAGTGCGACCATAGCGGATGTGACATCAGGCCTGCCGCTTCGACATCCGACCAGGAGAGCGAACAAATATTGATGACCAATAGGTCGAACGGCTGCGCATCAGGCGGAAGTTGCGCCGGGAACGTCGTTTTCCGCTTTTCTTCCGCGGCATAGAAGGTGTTCAACCAGGCGTTCAGATTCGCGGTCGTCGGCGGCGCGGTTTGCGCAGGCATATCGCCGATGACCGGCTTATCGCCCGCTGTCGCGACGGTAGCGGCCGCGTTACCGCCAGTTGTCGTCACCGTATCGGTTGGCTGGCCTGCCGGCCACAGCGTAAAAACCGGGCCGGTTAATGTCAGGACATTCAGCCATACCATGATGGCGACCACAAACACCGTGACCCGAATCCACTGTGATAAAAAAAGCCAGGCAACCAGCAGTACGAAGATGGCGCCGATCATTTGCCAGTTAATAAAACGGGCGATCAGATCGAGCAGATAACCGGAGCTGAATTCCGCCACCTGCGTCCCCTGGCTCATAATGCTTTGCGGGCCGGGCAGCCAGGTATCGTGCCAGAACAGCGCGAAGCCGACGGGAATGGCAATCCAGTGGCGCAACCGGTGAAGGCGATACTTTGGTATTGGCATGAGCAGAAACGCCATGAATACCAGATTCAGTAAAGGATGAAAATTCAGATAGCCTGCCCACAGCAGGCCAAACTTGACCAGAAAATAGAAGTTCCAGCCGGAAAGACCGCGCCAGTACTGCCAGAGCGGAGAAGGCATTGATGGAGTTTGAGTATGCTGAGTCATTTTTTGTCTGCCTTGACTTTCGTAGCGCGGCGCAGAGTTCCGGCTGGTTTTACATAACGAGGTTTGGCAAATAGCAGCCGGGTCGTATCACTGATACGGCGTAGCGAATGACGCGCCAGATACCCCAGCGGAAAGAAAATCAGCGCGCAAAAAAGAATAATTTGCACGATATCGCTGATGGTCATCATGATGCACGCTCCGCGGTGTCGTCGAGCAATCGCAGGGGTTCAGGAATACGACGCCAGATGCGGCCATCGTGTTCGGCATTTATTACCGGGTCGGCGCGTTTTGCCAGCGGTAGCGGCGTTCCCCACAGTTCCGGCGACAATAAGCGCATCTGCACCAGCTCGGCGCTGATTTGTTTATCTTCGAACCAGACCATACGATTAGAGAAAATATCGCCCGTCGGCAAAGGGAAAATATGGTTTAACGCGGTATCCAGATCGTTGACCCGGCAGAATGATAAAAACAGCACCAGACGGTTGCCGCCGATGGTCATAATATCGCCGGTTCGGTTTGGCCGACATAATGTTAACGCCTGCTCAACCCGAATGCCCGGCACCGGGCGCAGCGCGACCAGAACGCCTTTCCCGTCGGCGGGGAGCAGGGTGTTGCTCATCATCGTATGGATGGCATCGCAGAAGATATCCCACGGCTGAAAACCGCGCAGTTTCAACGGCTGCGTCATTGACAGTAGCGTGGTGATGTCTTCCGGTACGTAACGGCTGAACTGCTGTCCCTGCACGCTTTCAATAAGCGTCAGGCAGCGTGAAAGCGGGGCGTTCCAGGGAATGATCATATTCGCGCCGCAGCCCAGCAGCAGGCGCTCATCGGTGGCGCGCAAACTGGCGATATTTTCGCGCACGACAATTTTCAGCGCGCTTCCCCGCTGGCGCCGCAAAGTATGAATGCGACGAGCAAGCGGCTCGATTTGGTTGTTCTGTGTAAGCGAAAAAATAATTGTCGCGGCCTGCGCCGTGCGCGCGTCGTTGAATAGCGCTTCGTTATTGTCGAAAAGCGTCCAGTGTTCCGAGAGCGGCGGCGCGCCTTCAAGGACGGCGACGTGGCTAAGAATGCGTTTTTCGTCGCTACGCGGCTGAATTGCCGTCTCCTCCTGATGGGATAGCGTCCAGCGTTCGTCCTGCTGACACAGCAATAACTGCTGTCGGGCGCTGACGCCTTTTTCGTTACACCAGAAGGCAATATCGAACAAATGTTGGTCGCCCTGAAAACGTAAACTGGCGAGGCCGAAAAGTGAGCGATACTCGCCCATCAACAACGAGGACTGTTTATCGCTATTATTACAAGGGTTAATAACCAACAATGAACAGTGATGAAAACGAGTCCATTTATTCATTTTTTCCAGCCATTTATGCAGGCTTTCTGACGTTATATTCCGCCACGTGTTATTTGCACAAATAAGAATGAAAAAGTAATGCGTCGGGTTAACAGAACAAAGCAAATCGTGGGGCAAAGAGTATAGCCCTTTTTCTGAATCCGGCATGGTAAATAAGCGGATTTTCTCCGGACCGTGAGATTCATCTAATTTGATTACTTTGCCAGGATCGCCTTCCATGCCGATGACGGCGACATTTGCATTCTCCGTTTGTGACGCAATCGTTTGATTCACCAGGCTGATGGCATCTTGCTGGCGATCGGCGTTAACCCACCAGACGCCGCCGGTTGGCATATGGCGCAGTTCATCCCATAATGATGAGATGCCGAGAGAAAATACGGGGTCCACAGTGTCCCTCATGTCACTATTTTAACTGTTTATCAGTTTACTAGCGAAAGCACAGAAATAAACCTAACATTGAAATTAAAACGCATCAGATTTAGCATGTGAATCAATTTGCCCGGCAGGATGCCCTGTAACTCTGCGCTTTGCATTTTTACACATTATAAATGATGTCACGGAAAGATGAAAAATGCGCGTTCTCCCGTATTGACGACGGGGCGTAATGCTGCCAGTGAGAAATATTTAAAAAGGAGCAACCAGAATGTATAACAATGAACCTGGCGCTCAGTCCGATCCAACGTTGGGCTACACTTTTCAAAATGATTTTCTGGCATTAAGCCAGGCGTTTTCACTACCCGAAATAGATTATACCGATATTTCCCAACGCGAACAGTTGGCGGCGGCGATTAAAAGATGGCCGCTCCTGGCTGAATTTGCGCAACCACATTCATTAAGGAAGCCATGAATGGCGATTCTGGGACTGCAGGGCGTGCGCGGCGGGGTGGGAACCACATCTCTCACCGCAGCACTCGCCTGGGCGTTACAAATCTTAGGGGAAAATGTCCTGGTGATTGACGCCAGCCCCGATAACCTGCTGCGCATGTCGTTTAACGTCGACTTCGTCCATCAGGGCGGTTGGGCGCGATCGTTGCTGGACGGCCAGGACTGGCGCGATGCCGGATTACGTTATACCTCACAGCTTGATCTACTGCCGTTTGGACAGCTCACCGCGCAAGAGCGGGAAAATCCGCAGTCCTGGCAGGAGACGCTGGGAGAGATCGGATCGGCTATCCAGGCGCTGAAAGCGAGCGGGCGTTATAGCTGGATTTTACTGGACTTGCCCTACGGCGCGTCACCGCTGACACGGCAGCTGGTGAGCCTCTGCGACCATACGCTGGCGGTAGCCCGGGTTGACGCTAACTGCCATATTCGCCTTCATCAGCAGGCGTTGCCTGCCGGAGCGCATATTCTGATCAATGACTTACGCATTGGCAGTCAGTTACAGGACGATCTGTACCAGGTCTGGCTGCAAAGCCAGCGCCGGTTGCTGCCCATTGTGATCCATCGCGATGAGGCGATGGCGGAGTGCATGGCGTCGAAACAGCCGTTAGGCGAATATCGCAGCGATTCGTTAGCTGCCGAAGAGGTGTTAACGCTGGCGAACTGGTGCCCGCTGCATGATGCGGGCGACAAAACGTCCGCCGGGAGCCTGCGATGAGCGCCCTTTCCCGGTGGCTGCTTATCCCGCCGGTTAGCGCGCGTTTGAGCGAGCGCTATCAGGGTTACCGCCGCCACGGCGCGTCGCCGTTTAGCGCAGCGCTCGGCTGCCTGTGGATGATTCTGGCGTGGATAGTTTTTCCGCTTGAGCATCCGCGCTGGCAGCGTATTCGCGACGAGCATAAAGCACTTTATCCGCATATTAACGCCGCCCGCCCGCGCCCGCTGGACCCGGCCCGTTACCTCATTCAGACCCTCTGGCTGGTGATGATCTCGTCGACTAAAGAACGTCATGAACCGCGCTGGCGGTCATTTGCGCGCCTGAAGGACGTTCGTGGACGTTACCATCAATGGATGGATACCTTACCGGAACGGGTGCGCCAAAAGACAACGCACCTGGAAAAGGAAAAAGAGCTGGGACATCTTAGCAACGGTGCCCGGCGTTTTATTCTGGGCGTTATCGTGACCTTTTCACTGATACTGGCGCTGATCTGTATTACGCAGCCATTTAACCCGCTATCGCAATTTATCTTTCTGCTGTTGCTGTGGGGCGTTGCGCTGTTGGTACGACGTATGCCGGGACGCTTTTCCGCGCTGATGCTCATCGTGCTGTCGCTAACGGTCTCCTGTCGTTATATCTGGTGGCGCTATACCTCGACGCTAAATTGGGACGACCCGGTCAGTCTGGTGTGCGGGCTGATTCTGCTGTTTGCGGAAACCTACGCCTGGATTGTGCTGGTGCTGGGGTACTTCCAGGTGGTGTGGCCGTTAAATCGTCAACCGGTGCCGTTGCCGAAAGAAATGTCGCAGTGGCCGACGGTGGATATTTTTGTACCGACCTATAACGAAGACCTTAATGTGGTCAAAAATACCATTTATGCTTCGCTTGGCATTGACTGGCCGAAGGACAAGCTGAATATCTGGATCCTTGATGACGGCGGGCGTGAATCATTTCGTCATTTTGCCCGACATGTTGGCGTGCATTACATTGCCCGCGCCACGCATGAACACGCCAAAGCCGGCAACATCAACAATGCGCTAAAACACGCGAAAGGCGAGTTTGTGGCGATCTTCGATTGCGACCATGTGCCGACACGCTCGTTTCTGCAAATGACAATGGGCTGGTTCCTGAAAGAAAAACAGCTGGCGATGATGCAGACGCCGCATCATTTCTTCTCCCCGGACCCGTTTGAGCGCAACCTGGGACGTTTTCGTAAAACGCCTAACGAAGGCACGCTGTTTTACGGACTGGTACAGGACGGTAACGATATGTGGGACGCCACTTTCTTTTGCGGATCGTGCGCGGTGATTCGCCGTAAGCCGCTGGATGAGATTGGCGGTATCGCCGTTGAGACGGTGACGGAAGATGCGCATACTTCGCTCCGGCTGCACCGGCGAGGTTATACCTCAGCGTATATGCGCATTCCGCAGGCGGCGGGGCTGGCGACGGAAAGCCTGTCGGCGCATATCGGGCAGCGTATTCGTTGGGCGCGGGGCATGGTGCAAATTTTCCGCCTCGATAACCCTCTGTTTGGTAAAGGCTTAAAACTGGCGCAGCGGCTGTGCTACCTCAACGCGATGTTCCATTTCTTGTCCGGCATTCCGCGCCTGATCTTTCTGACCGCGCCGCTGGCTTTTCTGCTGCTGCACGCCTATATCATTTATGCGCCTGCGTTGATGATTGCGCTATTTGTGATACCGCACATGGTCCACGCCAGCCTGACTAACTCGAAGATTCAGGGCAAGTATCGTCACTCTTTCTGGAGTGAAATCTATGAAACGGTACTGGCATGGTATATCGCACCGCCGACTCTGGTCGCGTTGATCAATCCGCACAAAGGGAAATTTAACGTCACGGCGAAAGGCGGGCTGGTGGAAGAGAAGTACGTCGACTGGGTAATCTCGCGTCCGTATATCTTCCTTGTCTTGCTTAACCTGCTCGGCGTGGCGGCGGGCGTATGGCGATACTATTACGGGCCGGAAAATGAAACGCTGACCGTCATCGTTAGCCTGGTGTGGGTCTTCTATAACCTGGTCATTCTCGGCGGCGCGGTTGCGGTTTCGGTAGAGAGTAAACAGGTCAGACGCGCGCATCGGGTCGAGATTGCCATGCCGGGGGCCATCGCCCGCGAAGATGGACATTTGTTCTCCTGTACCGTACATGACTTCTCCGACGGCGGGTTAGGCATCAAGATCAACGGTCAGGCGCAGGTGCTGGAAGGGCAGAAAGTGAATCTGTTGCTTAAACGCGGGCAGCAGGAATATGTCTTTCCAACGCAGGTGGTGCGCGTAACGGGCAATGAGGTCGGGCTGCAACTGATGCCGCTCACCACCAAACAACATATTGATTTTGTGCAGTGTACCTTCGCTCGCGCCGATACGTGGGCGCTTTGGCAAGATAGCTTCCCGGAAGATAAACCGCTGGAAAGCTTGCTGGATATTCTGAAGCTGGGCTTCCGCGGATATCGCCACCTCGCGGAATTCGCGCCGCCTTCAGTAAAAGTAATTTTCCGATCGTTGACGGCGTTAATTGCCTGGATTGTATCGTTTATTCCGCGTCGCCCGGAGCGGCAAGCGGCGATACAGCCGTCGGATCGGGTTATGGCTCAGGCTCAACAATGATGATAATGCGATGAAAAGAAAATTGTCCTGGATGTGTGCGGCGGTAATAGGATTAAGCGCGTTTCCTGCTTTCATGACGGCGGCGGCGCCTGCTACGCCGCCATTGATAAATGCTGAACCCACCGAGCCTGCGCCGTCGCCCGCAACTGAGGCGCCCGTCGTGGCACAGACCGCGCCTTCGCGCGAGGTCAAGCTGACCTTTGCGCAAATCGCGCCGCCGCCGGGTAGTATGGCGCTGCGTGGCGTTAACCCTAACGGCGGCATTGAATTTGGTATGCGCAGCGATGAAGTGGCGTCGAAAGCGGTGCTGAATCTGGAATATACGCCCTCGCCGTCGCTCCTGCCGGTTCAGTCGCAGCTCAAGGTTTATCTCAATGATGAACTGATGGGCGTACTGCCGGTGACAAAAGAGCAGTTGGGGAAAAAGACGCTGGCGCAGGTACCTATCAATCCGCTATTTATCACCGATTTTAACCGGGTGCGGCTGGAGTTTGTCGGCCACTATCGCGACGTGTGTGAAAATCCGGCCAGCAGTACTCTGTGGTTAGACATCGGGCGAAATAGCGCCCTGGATCTGACCTATAACATGCTGGCGGTGAATAACGATCTGTCCCACTTCCCGGTGCCGTTTTTCGAGCCGCGGGATAACCGTCCGGTGACGTTGCCGATAGTGTTTGCTGACATGCCGGATCTGGCGCAGCAGCAGGCGGCTTCTATTGTCGCGTCCTGGTTTGGCTCGCGGGCGGGCTGGCGCGGTCAGCGCTTCCCGGTGTTGTATAATCACCTGCCGGATCGCAATGCGATCGTGTTCGCCACCAACGATCGACGCCCCGATTTCCTGCGCGATCATCCTGCGGTTAACGCGCCGGTTATCGAGATGATGAGCCATCCGGATAATCCGTATGTGAAGTTGCTGGTCGTGTTTGGCCGTGATGATAAAGACCTGTTGCAAGCGGCAAAAGGTATCGCGCAAGGGAATATTCTCTTCCGTGGTTCCAGCGTGGTGGTCAACGATGTAAAACCGCTGCTGGCGCGCAAACCGTATGATGCGCCGAACTGGGTGCGTACCGATCGCCCGGTCACTTTTGGCGAGCTGAAAACCTATGAAGAGCAGCTCCAGTCGAGTGGGCTGGAGCCGGCGCCCATCAATGTTTCTTTGAATCTGCCGCCGGACCTCTATTTGCTGCGTAGCAACGGTATTGATATGGATCTCAACTACCGTTATACCTCGCCGCCGACCAAAGACAGTTCACGACTGGACATCAGTCTGAATAACCAGTTCCTGCAAGCCTTTAGCCTTAACAGCACGCAGGAAACTAATCGACTCCTGTTGCGCTTGCCGGTACTTCAGGGACTGCTGGATGGTAAAACAGATGTGTCTATTCCGGCGCTCAAACTGGGGGCGATGAACCAACTACGTTTTGACTTCCGCTACATGAATCCGATGCCGGGCGGGTCGGTGGACAACTGTATTACCTTCCAGCCGGTACCGAATCATGTGGTGATAGGGGATGACTCCACTATCGATTTTTCGAAATATTACCACTTTATCGCGATGCCGGATTTACGCGCGTTCGCCAATGCGGGTTTCCCGTTCAGCCGGATGGCCGACTTGTCTGACACGCTGGCGGTGATGCCGAAGACCCCAACCGAAGCGCAAATGGAAACGCTGCTGAATACGGTCGGTGCCATTGGCGGGCAGACCGGTTTCCCGGCAATTAATCTGACCATCACCGATGATAGCGCTCAGATAGCCGACAAAGACGCCGATCTGCTGATTATTGGCGCTATTCCGGGCAAGCTAAAAGATGATAAGCGTATCGATCTGTTGGTGCAGGCGACACAAAGCTGGGTAAAAACCCCGATGCGGCAGACCGCTTTCCCGTCGATTATGCCGGATGAGGCCGATCGCGCGGCGGATGCGCAGTCCACCGTCACCGCCAGCGGCCCGATGGCGGCGGTGGTGGGCTTCCAGTCGCCGTTTAATGATCAGCGCAGCGTGATTGCTCTGCTGGCTGATAGCCCGCGCGGTTACCAGCTACTGAACGACGCTGTGAACGACAGCGGTAAACGCGCCGCGATGTTTGGTTCCGTGGCGGTGATCCGCGAGTCCGGCGTTCACAGTCTGCGCGTTGGCGATATCTATTACGTCGGACATCTGCCGTGGTTTGAGCGGCTGTGGTATGCGCTGGCGAATCACCCGGTGCTGCTGGCGGTACTGGCGGCCCTCAGTGTGGTATTACTGGCGTGGGTATTGTGGCGTCTGCTACGTATTCTCAGTCGCCGTCGTCTCGACCCTGACCATGAGTAACGCATGATGACTATGCTGCGCGGATGGATAACGATGATCGTCATGCTGACGGCAATAAATGCGCAGGCGGCCTGTAGCTGGCCTGCGTGGGAACAGTTCAAGAAAGATTACATTAGCCAGCAGGGACGCGTTATCGATCCGGGCGATGCGCGAAAAATTACCACCTCCGAAGGGCAAAGCTACGCCATGTTCTTTGCCCTGGCGGCGAACGATCGACCGGCGTTCGCGCAACTGTTTAACTGGACGCAAAACAATCTGGCGCAGGGATCGCTGCGTGAACATCTGCCCGCCTGGCTGTGGGGACAAAAAGATCCCGACACCTGGTCGGTGCTGGACAGCAACTCCGCGTCCGACGGCGATATCTGGATGGCATGGTCGCTGCTGGAGGCCGGTCGCCTGTGGAAAGAGACGCGTTATACCGAGGTGGGCACGGCGTTGCTAAAACGCATCGCCCGCGAAGAGGTCGTGAATGTGCCGGGGCTGGGCTCAATGCTGCTACCTGGCAAAATCGGCTTTGCCGAGGCGAATAGCTGGCGTTTTAACCCAAGCTATCTGCCGCCGCAGTTGGCGCAATACTTTAGCCGTTTTGGCGCGCCGTGGTCGACGCTACGGGAAACCAATTTGCGGCTTTTGCTGGAAACCGCGCCGAAAGGTTTCTCGCCGGACTGGGTGCGTTATGAAAGCAAGCAAGGCTGGCAGTTGAAAGCGGAAAAGACGCTGATCAGTAGCTACGATGCGATTCGCGTCTATTTATGGACGGGAATGATGCATGATGGCGATCCGCAAAAAGCGCGTTTACTGGCGCGATTTAAACCGATGGCGACGTTAACGATGAAAAACGGCGTTCCACCGGAGAAAGTGGATGTCGTCAGCGGGAATGCGCAGGGGACGGGGCCGGTCGGGTTTTCCGCCGCTTTACTGCCTTTCCTGCAAAATCGCGACGCCCAGGCCGTGCAGCGACAGCGGGTCGCAGACCATTTTCCTGGCAGCGATGCCTATTACAACTATGTGCTGACTCTCTTTGGACAAGGCTGGGATCAGCACCGTTTTCGCTTCACCGTCAAAGGTGAATTATTACCTGACTGGGGCCAGGAATGCGTAAGTTCACGTTAAGTCTCATGCACGCTTTTTTGCCGGCTGGCGGTCGAAACGCTTTACCTGGCAAAAGAGGCGTTTCTCGGGCATTGTTGGGTTTATCGCTTGGTATGGTGCTAACACCGCTTGCCGGCGCAGCGACCTCCGCGCAGCAACAGTTGCTGGAGCAGGTTCGGCTGGGCGAGGCCACGCACCGTGAGGACTTAGTCCGTCAGTCGCTCTATCGCCTGGAGCTGATCGACCCCAATGATCCACAGGTTATCGCCGCCCGTTTCCGCTATCTGTTGCGCCAGGGGGATAGCGACGGGGCACAGAAGCTACTTGACCGGCTGGCGCAACTGGCGCCGGAGTCGACGGCGTATCAATCTTCCCGCACCGCGATGCTGCTCTCCACGCCACAAGGACGTCAGTCTTTGCAGGAGGCGCGTTTACTGGCGACGACCGGCCATACTGAACAAGCGATCGCCAGCTACGACAAGTTGTTTAAAGGTTATCCGCCGGAGGGCGAACTGGCGGTCGAATACTGGACGACCGTGGCGAAATTGCCCGCCCGCCGTCACGAAGCGATTAACCAGCTACAGAAAATCAATGCCGTCAGTCCGGGTAATAACGCTCTGCAAAATGCGCTGGCGCAACTGTTGTTCGCCAGCGGGCGGCGCGATGAGGGATTTGCGGTGCTAAAACAGATGGCGAAATCCAGTACGGGACGCAGCGCGGCCTCCGCCATCTGGTACCAGCAGATAAAAGCTCTCCCGGTGAGCGACGCCAGCGTAAAAGCGTTGCAAGACTATCTGACGCAGTTTAGCGAAGGCGATAGCGTGTCTGCCGCCCGCGCCCAGCTTAGCGAGCAGCAAAAACAGTTAGCCGATCCGGCGTTCCGCGCGCGCTCGCAGGGCATCGCGGCGGTTAATGCCGGAGAAGGCGGTAAGGCCATTGCGCAATTGCAGCAGGCGGTGAGCGCCCGGCAGGACGACAGCGAGGCGGTCGGCGCGCTGGGGCAGGCATACTCACAGCGTGGCGATCGCGCCCGCGCCGTCGCGCAGTTTGAAAAAGCGCTGGCGATGGCGCCGCACAGCAGCAGCCGCGATAAGTGGGAGAGCCTGCTGAAGGTCAATCGCTACTGGCTGTTAATTCAGCAGGGCGACGCGGCCTTAAAAGCGAATAATCTGGCCCAGGCGGAGCGTTTCTATCAGCAGGCGCGAGCGGTGGATAACACCGACAGCTACGCGGTACTGGGGCTGGGGGATGTGGCGATGGCGCGCAAAGATAATGCCGCCGCCGAACGTTATTATCAGCAGACGCTGCGTATGGATAGCGGTAATACCAATGCTGTACGCGGGCTGGCGAATCTTTATCGCCAGCAGTCGCCGCAAAAAGCCGCCGCGTTTATCGCTTCTCTTTCCGCCAGCCAGCGGCGCAGTATCGACGATATCGAACGCAGTCTGGAAAATGACCGTCTGGCGCAGCAGGCGGAAACGCTGGAAAGCGAGGGCAAATGGGCGCAGGCCGCAGAACTGCACCGTCGCCGGCTGGCATTAGATCCGGGGAGCGTGTGGGTGACGTACCGACTGTCACGCGATCTGTGGCAGGCCGGGCAGCACGCCCAGGCCGATGCGCAAATGCGCTCTCTGGCGCAGCAGAAGCCAAACGATCCGGAACAGGTCTATGCTTATGGGCTTTATCTTTCCGGCAGCGATCGGGACCGGGCGGCGCTGGCGCATCTCAATACCCTACCGACCAGCCAGTGGAACAGCAATATTCAGGAACTGGCGGGCCGATTGCAAAGTAACCAGGTGCTGGAAAGCGCTAACCGCTTGCGCGATAGCGGCAAAGAACGCGAAGCGGAAGCGTTGTTACGTCAGCAGCCGCCCTCTACGCGCATTGCGTTAACGTTGGCGGACTGGGCGCAGCAGCGTGGCGATAATGCGGCGGCCCGCGCCGCTTATGACGCCGTTCTGGCGCGGGAACCGGGTAATGTCGATGCCATGCTGGGGCGGGTGGAAATCGACATCGCACAGGGCGATAACGCTGCGGCGCGCGCTCAGCTGGCGGCGCTGCCTGCGTCGCAAATCACCTCTATTAACATGCAGCGCCGCGTCGCGCTGGCGCAGCTCCAGCTTGGCGATATCACGGCGGCGGCGCGGACCTTCAACCGCATTACGCCGCAGGCAAAAGCACAGCCGCCATCAATGGAAAGCGCGATGGTATTGCGTGACGCCGCCGCTTTTCAGGCGCAAACGGGCGAGCCGCAGCGGGCGTTGGAAACCTACAAAGAGGCAATGGTCGCCGCGGCGATTACGCCGGTTCGTCCCCTGGATAACGATACCTTTACCCGCCTGACGCGCAATGATGAAAAAGATGACTGGCTAAAACGCGGCGTGCGTAGCGATGCGGCGGAGTTGTACCGTCAGCAGGATCTCAATGTCACGTTGGCGCACGATTATTGGGGGTCGAGCGGGACTGGCGGCTACTCCGATCTGAAGGCGCATACCACGATGCTTCAGGTGGATGCGCCCTGGTCGGACGGACGGGCGTTCTTTCGTACTGATATGGTGAATATGGATGTTGGCCGCTTCTCTACGGATGCGGATGGAAAATACGATAATAACTGGGGTACCTGTACGCTGGAGAAATGCAGCGGACATCGTAGCCAGGCCGATACGGGCGCGAGCGTGGCGGTCGGCTGGCAGAATGAGACCTGGCGCTGGGATATCGGCACGACGCCGATGGGCTTTAATGTCGTTGATGTGGTCGGCGGCGTCAGCTATAGCGACGATATCGGGCCGTTGGGTTATACCCTGAACGCGCATCGTCGCCCGATCTCCAGCTCGCTGCTGGCGTTTGGCGGGCAAAAGGACGCCAGCAGCAATACCGGCACCAAATGGGGCGGCGTGCGGGCCAACGGCGGCGGCGTCAGTCTCAGCTATGATAAAGGCGAAGCAAACGGTGTCTGGGCGTCGCTCAGCGGCGACCAGTTGAGCGGTAAAAATGTGGAAGATAACTGGCGCGTGCGCTGGATGACCGGTTATTACTATAAGGTGATTAACGAGAATAACCGCCGCGTTACCGTCGGGCTGAATAACATGATCTGGCATTACGACAAAGATTTGAGCGGTTATTCACTGGGTCAGGGCGGTTATTATAGCCCGCAGGAATACCTGTCGTTTGCGGTGCCGGTGATGTGGCGGCAGCGTACGGAAAACTGGTCGTGGGAGCTGGGCGGCTCGGTATCCTGGTCGCACTCCCGCAACCGTACCATGCCGCGTTATCCGCTGATGAATTTGATCCCGGCGGATTATCAGGAGGATGCGCGTGACCAGACCAACGGCGGCGGCAGCAGCCAGGGATTTGGCTATACCGCGCGGGCGCTCATTGAACGCCGGGTCACTGCCAACTGGTTTGTGGGTACGGCTGTCGATATTCAGCAGGCGAAAGATTATACCCCCAGTCATCTGCTGCTGTATGTCCGTTATTCCGCGGCGGGCTGGCAGGGGGATATGGATTTACCGCCGCAGCCTCTGGTGCCTTACGCTGACTGGTAATCATTGCGTCAGGCCTACGAATTGACAGGCGTCGTAGGCCTGAGAAGCGCAGCGCCATCAGACGCTATCATTAACCGTTATTCAGAAAAGTCCTTTTCAGATACAGCCTCTCTTAATGCCGCTGCAATCGGGTATACTCAGGCGGCAGTCCGGGATATCCAGGGAGAGTCAATTTGCGCGTCAGCCGCTCGTTAACAATTAAACAGATGGCAATGGTTGCGGCCGTTGTCATGGTGTTTGTTTTTGTCTTTTGCACCGTTTTGTTGTTCCATCTGGTACAGCAGAACCGCTACAACACGGCTACGCAACTGGAAAGCATCGCGCGATCTGTTCGGGAACCTCTTTCTTCCGCGATTTTAAAAGCGGATCTCCCCGGCGCGGAAACCATTCTGGAAAGTATTAAACCTGCGGGCGTGGTGAGTCGCGCCGATGTGGTATTGCCGAATCAGTTCCAGGCGTTGCGTAAGCGCTTCATTCCTGAACGCCCCGTCCCGGTTATGGTGACGCGTCTCTTCGAACTGCCGGTACAAATTTCTTTGCCGGTTTATTCGCTGGAGCGTCCCGCCAATCCGCAACCGCTGGCCTACCTTGTATTGCAGGCGGATTCGTACCGTATGTACAAGTTCGTCATGAGCGCGCTCTCTACGTTAGTGACCATTTACTTACTTTTATCGCTGATCCTGACGGTGGCCATCGCCTGGTGCGTAAACCGCCTGATTGTGCATCCGCTGCGCAAAATCGCCCGCGAGCTGAACGACATTCCGCAGCAGGAGCTGATCGGACATCAGCTGGCGTTGCCGCGTCTGCATCAGGATGATGAAATTGGAATGCTGGTGCGCAGCTATAACCTCAACCAGCAGCTTATGCAGCGTCAACGCGAGGAGCAAACGGACAACGCGATGCGTTTTCCGGTTTCCGAGCTGCCCAATAAAGCCTTTTTAATGGCATTGCTGGAACAGGTTATCGCCCGCCAACAGACCACCGCGCTTATCATCGTGACGTGCGAAACGTTGCGTGACACGGCAGGCGTGCTGCAAGAAACGCAGCGGGAGATTCTATTACTGACGCTGGTTGAGAAGCTGAAGTCGGTGCTGGCGCCGCGCATGGTGCTTACGCAGGTCAGCGGGTATGACTTCGCCATTATCGCCCACGGCGTTAAAGAGCCGTGGCACGCCATCACATTAGGTCAGCAAATACTCACTATCATTAATGAACGACTGCCCATCCAGGGTATTCAACTGCGCCCAAGCTGCAGTATTGGCATTGCGATGTATTATGGCGATCTGACCGCCGAAGCGCTCTATGGTCGCGCCGTTTCCGCCGCGTTTACCGCGCGCCGAAAAGGTAAAAATCAGATCCAGTTCTTTGACCCGGCGCAGATGGAGGCCGCTCAACAGCGCCTTACCGAAGAGAGCGATATCCTTACCGCGCTGGATAACCATCAGTTTGCCATTTGGTTGCAGCCGCAGGTCGAGATGCGCAGCGGCAACGTATTAAGCGCCGAAGCCTTGTTACGTATGCAACAGCCGGACGGTAGCTGGGAATTGCCGGAGGGGCTGATTGAGCGCATTGAATCCTGCGGCCTGATGGTCACGGTGGGCCATTGGGTGCTGGAAGAGTCCTGCCGCCAGCTTGCCGCCTGGCAGGAGCGCGGCGTGACATTGCCGCTCTCCGTCAATCTTTCCGCGTTACAGCTCATGCACCCTGGCATGGTGTCGGATCTGCTGGAATTGTTAAATCGCTATCGTATTCAACCGGGTACGCTGATTCTTGAGGTCACTGAAAGCCGCCGTATCGACGATCCGCACGCTGCCGTCGCTATCTTACGTCCGTTACGTAATGCTGGCGTGCGTATCGCACTGGATGATTTTGGCATGGGTTACGCGGGGCTGCGCCAGTTACAGCATATGAAGTCGCTACCGGTCGATATCCTTAAAATTGATAAAATGTTTGTCGATGGGTTACCGGATGATCACAGTATGGTGACGGCGATTATTCTGATGGCCCGCAGTCTTAATTTACAATTGATTGCCGAGGGCGTGGAGAACGAGGCGCAACGCGCGTGGCTGGAACAGGCGGGAGTCAACGTCGCGCAAGGCTTCCTGTTTGCTCGGCCCGTTCCCGCGGATATCTTTGAAGAACGGTATCTGTCGCACGAAAATTCTGATTACAAAAGTTAAAAAAGGTCGCGCTTGTGCGAGCCAGCTCAAACTTTTTAACATTTTTGTTTCAATTATGATCCTGGCGCATTTCTGTCATGTTGTGTGGGTGTTATTTTAAGGCCGCAGGTTACTCATAACCTTACAAGAGCTGTGGTTTTTACTTCAAGGACACCCTATGAAAACCTCTCTGTTCAAAAGTCTTTATTTTCAGGTCCTGACAGCAATCGCCATTGGTATTCTCCTTGGCCATTACTATCCTGAACTGGGCGCACAAATGAAACCGCTTGGCGACGCGTTCGTTAAGCTCATTAAGATGATCATCGCTCCTGTCATTTTCTGTACAGTCGTGACGGGCATCGCAGGCATGGAAAGCATGAAAGCGGTGGGGCGTACCGGCGCGGTCGCGCTGCTTTACTTTGAAATTGTCAGTACGATTGCGCTGATTATCGGTCTTATCATCGTCAACGTTGTGCAACCTGGCGCCGGGATGAACGTCGATCCGGCAACGCTGGATGCGCAGGCGGTGGCCGTTTATGCCGCACAAGCCAAGGAGCAGGGCATTATTGCCTTCCTGATGGATGTCATACCGGGCAGCGTGATCGGCGCGTTTGCCAGCGGCAACATTCTGCAGGTCTTACTGTTTGCGGTGTTGTTTGGTTTTGCGCTGCACCGTTTGGGCAGCAAAGGCCAGCTCATTTTCAATGTGATTGAGAGTTTTTCGCAGGTCATTTTCGGCATCATCAATATGATCATGCGCCTGGCGCCGATTGGCGCATTCGGCGCGATGGCCTTCACCATCGGTAAATACGGCGTCGGTTCTCTGGTGCAACTGGGGCAGCTCATTATCTGCTTCTATATCACCTGTATTCTCTTCGTGGTGGTGGTGCTGGGGACGATTGCACGGGTAACGGGCTTTAGCATTTTTAAATTTATTCGCTATATCCGGGAAGAATTACTCATTGTGCTCGGCACCTCCTCTTCCGAGTCAGCGTTGCCGCGTATGCTCGATAAGATGGAAAAACTGGGGTGCCGTAAATCGGTGGTGGGGCTGGTGATCCCGACGGGGTATTCGTTCAACCTTGATGGCACCTCTATTTACCTGACGATGGCGGCGGTGTTTATCGCCCAGGCGACCAACAGCCATATGGATATCTTCCACCAGATAACGCTACTGGTCGTGCTGCTGCTCTCGTCAAAAGGCGCCGCGGGCGTGACCGGAAGCGGCTTTATTGTGCTGGCGGCCACTATCTCCGCCGTGGGCCATTTACCGGTTGCGGGACTGGCGTTAATCCTTGGTATCGACCGCTTTATGTCCGAAGCGCGCGCGCTGACTAACCTGGTGGGTAACGGCGTGGCGACGGTGGTGGTTGCCAAATGGGTGAAAGAGTTAGATCACCAAAAGCTGGACGATGTGCTTAATAATCGTGCGCCGGATGGCAAAACGCACGAAATTTCCTCCTAATCTCGCCACTTATGCCCGTAGTCCCTTCCAGGACTGCGGGTGTTTGCGCATAATTGACCCCTGCGCCCAAAGCATACAGCATGATGCTTAGGGATTATTTCACTTCTTCCGTGACATTTTTAGGTTCTCGCGGTCTAACACGAAGTGTTTTTACGTCATATTCAGGCATCCCTGCCGGGGCTGTCTTTTTATTACCAGGATTGTTGATCAGGGGTTCACATGCAGGGCACAAAAATTCGACTCTTAGCGGGCAGTCTGTTGATGTTGGCCTCTGCCGGCTATGTGCAGGCAGATGCGCTCCAGCCCGATCCGGCATGGCAACAGGGGACGCTGGCTAATGGGTTACAGTGGCAAGTGTTGGCTACGCCTCAGCGCCCCAGCGATCGTATTGAAGTTCGTCTCCAGGTTAATACCGGTTCGCTCACCGAAAGTACACAACAGAGCGGGTTCAGCCATGCGATTCCCCGTATCGCGCTGACGCAAAGCGGTGGTCTGGATGCCGCACAGGCACGTTCTTTATGGCAGCAAGGGTTTGATCCGAAACGTCCCATGCCGCCCGTTATTGTTTCTTATGATTCCACGCTCTATAACCTCAGTTTACCCAATAACCGTAACGATCTGCTGAAAGAAGCGCTGACCTATCTGGCTAACGTCTCCGGTAAATTAACCATTACGCCAGAGACGGTGAATCATGCGTTAAGCAGCGAAGATATGGTTGCGACGTGGCCAGCAGATACTAAAGAGGGCTGGTGGCGTTATCGGCTGAAAGGGTCGGCGTTATTGGGGCACGATCCCGCGGAACCGTTAAAGCAGCCGGTAGACGCAGCCAAAATTCAGGCTTTCTATGAAAAATGGTACACCCCGGATGCCATGACGCTGATTGTTGTCGGCAACATTGATGCGCGCTCCGTCGCCGAGCAGATCAACAAAACGTTCGGTACGCTGAAAGGTAAACGCGAAACGCCCGCCCCGGTGCCGACGCTTTCGCCGCTGCGGGCGGAATCAGTGAGCATTATGACCGATGCGGTGCGCCAGGATCGTCTCTCCATTATGTGGGATACGCCGTGGCAACCGATTCGCGAATCGGCGGCGCTGTTGCGCTACTGGCAGGCGGATCTGGCGCGCGAAGCGCTGTTCTGGCATATCCAGCAAGAGCTTACTAAAAATAACGCGAAAGATATTGGTCTGGGGTTTGACTGCCGGGTTCTGTTCCTGCGCGCGCAGTGCGCCATCAACATTGAATCACCTAATGATAAGCTCAATACCAATTTGAGCCTGGTGGCGAATGAACTGGCGAAAGTACGCGATAAAGGTTTGTCGGAAGAGGAGTTTACTGCGCTGGTGGCGCAGAAAAATCTCGAATTGCAAAAGCTGTTCGCGACCTACGCGCGTACCGATACTGACATTTTGACTGGACAGCGTATGCGCTCGCTGCAGAATCAAGTGGTGGATATCGCGCCGGAGCAGTATCAGAAGCTGCGTCAGAATTTCCTCAACAGCCTGACCGTTGATATGCTCAATCAGAATTTACGTCAGCAGCTATCGCAGGAGATGGCATTAATTTTGCTGCAACCGCAAGGCGAGCCGGAATTTAATATGAAGGCGTTAAAGGCGACGTGGGATGAAATCATGGTCCCGACAACTGCCGCCGCTGTTGAAGCAGATGAGGCGCATCCGGAAGTGACGGAGACACCGGCGGCACAGTAAGCTGCCGCCTGCCGGCCCGGTAAGCGCAGCGCCACCGGGCAAGAGCAAATGACTTACTGCGGCATCGCGTCGTGCGGAATAATGGCCCCACGGTACTGAATTACCGTGCTGGCCGTCAGGTGTCCGCGCTTCGCGGCATCCGTCGCGCTGCCGCCCGTCAAACGAACGGCCAGATAACCGGCGCTGAAGGAGTCGCCTGCGGCAGTGGTGTCTATCACTTTCTCTTTCGGCAGTTTTACTGCCGGAACGTCAATGAGCGCCTCGCCCTGAATTGAGACCAGGCAAGAGTCCGCCCCGCGTTTTACCACCACTTCCTGCACGCCTGCCGCATGGGTGCGGGCAATGACCTCTTCCACCGGTTGCTGGCCCCATAGCGCGTCTTCATCGTCCAGTGTCAGGAAAGCGATATCAGTACATTCCAGCATCTTTTGATAGACCTGCTGCGTTTCTTCGCGACTTGTCCATAAACGCGGGCGATAGTTATTATCAAAAATGACTTTCCCGCCGTTGGCCCGGCATTCACGCAATAAAGACAGCAGCTTATCACGGCTGGTCGGGCTTAAAATCGCGAGGCTAATGCCGCTCAGGTAGAGATAATCGAAGGTCGCCAGCGCCTTGCAGATAGCCGCTGACTGCTCGCTCTCCAGCCAGAATTTCGCTGCCGCTTCGTTACGCCAGTAGTAGAAGGTACGCTCGCCAGTGTCATCGGTTTCGATGTAATAGAGGCCTGGTAGGCGATTTTCCATCCGCTGCGTTAGCGAGGTATCCACATTTTCATGCTGCCACGCCTCCAGCATCTGTTGGCTGAAACTGTCGGTACCCAGCGCCGTCACATAGTGAACGGCCAGAGCGGCAGAATCGACCTGACGGGCAATATAAACGGAGGTATTCAGCGTGTCGCCGCCGAAGCCGCGCTGAACATCAGCGCCTTTCTGCGACAGTTCAATCATGCATTCGCCAATCACGGCAATCTTTTTAGACATAGTCGTGAACCTGATCTGTAAAAATTAGCGTTAGTGTGCGCTGTGGATGTTTAGTGGTCAATAATATTAAAACATCGGTCCATTATTTTTTTGAGCAAGTGCGTATTTTTGACAAGTTTCGGGGGCTGTTTTTATTTTGCCAGGGACCGAGGGTAAAGTTCTCTGCCTGAACGCCGATAACCTTTGACGAGTCCGGACAGTCACACTCCCATTAACAGGACAACTGAGATGATAAAGCAGGTTATCCAGCAGCTACGCGTTCCTGATGCAGGTATAGAGAATTTGCAGGAACGGCGCTATTGGCTGCAATGCGAGCGTGCCTATACTTACCAGCCGATATACCAGACGGATGGCCGTCTGATGGCGGTTGAACTTCTCACTGTCGTCACCCATCCTGATAACCCTTCCAGACGTATTGCCCCGGATCGTTATTTCGCGGAGTTAGCGGTTCGACACCGCATTGACGTAGTGAAAGAACAACTTCATCAGCTTGAACAAAAAGCGGATTTTTTCACTCGCCATCACTTATTGGCATCAGTCAATGTTGACGGCCCTACGCTGATTGCCATGCGACGACAGCCGGACATTCTGGCAGCGATGGAGCGTTTACCCTGGCTGCGTTTCGAATTGGTGGAACATATTCGTTTGCCGAAAGACTCCTCTTTCGCCTCGATGTGTGAGTTCGGCCCGCTGTGGCTGGATGATTTTGGTACTGGTATGGCCAATTTTTCAGCGCTGAGCGAAGTGCGTTATGACTACATTAAAGTGGCGCGCGAGCTGTTCGTCATGCTGCGTCAGTCCGCGGAGGGACGCAACCTGTTCACTCTGCTGCTGCAACTGATGAACCGCTACTGCCGCGGCGTTATTGTCGAGGGCGTGGAGACGCTGGAAGAGTGGCGTGATGTGCAGCGTTCGCCCGCCTTTGCCGCCCAGGGCTATTTTCTTTCTCGACCCGTGCCGCTGATATCGCTCGAAGAGGTGATTCTGACCCTGTAACGCCAGACTGTTCCCGTAATACGTGGTATTACGAGGCGCGGTCATCCTCCTTTTTCGTCTGGCTGAACTATCTTTAGGACAGGCAAGGGAAGAAGTGAGGAAATAACACATGACTAAAGCAGGCAAAATAACCGCCGCCATCACAGGGACTTTCTTGTTGTTGATCGCCATAGTGATTTTGTTGATCGCAACATTTGACTGGAACCGCCTCAAACCGACCATCAACCAGAAAGTCTCTACCGAATTGAACCGGCCTTTCGCTATTCGCGGCGATTTAGGCGTGGTGTGGGAACGCCAAAAACAGGAGACCGGCTGGCGAAGCTGGGTACCGTGGCCGCATGTTCACGCGGAAGACGTCATTCTCGGCAATCCGCCGGATATTCCGGAAGTTACGATGGTGCATCTGCCACGCGTTGAGGCGACGCTTGCCCCGCTGGCGCTCCTGACCAAAACCGTCTGGCTGCCGTGGATCAAACTGGTGAAACCCGACGCGCGTCTTATTCGTCTGTCCGAGAAAACCAATAACTGGACCTTTAACCTCACGCAAGACAAGAATACGGACCCCAATGCTAAACCTTCCGCCTGGTCCTTCCGGCTGGATAATATTCTCTTCGACCAGGGGCGAATCGCGATCGATGATAAGGTCAGTAAAGCGGATATCACTATTCTGGTCGATCCGTTAGGCAAACCGTTGCCGTTCAGCGAAGTGACGGGAACGAAAGGCAAAGCAGACAAATCCACCGTGGGCGACTATGTCTTCGGCCTGAAGGCGCAGGGGCGTTATAACGGGGAACCGTTAACCGGTACGGGAAAAATAGGCGGTATGCTGGCGCTACGCAGCGAAAGTACGCCTTTTCCTGTGCAGGCCGATTTCCGCTCTGGTAATACGCGGGTGGCTTTTAGCGGCGTGGTGAACGAACCGATGAAAATGGGCGGCGTCGATCTGCGGCTTAAATTCTCTGGCGATTCACTGGGCGATTTATATGATTTAACCGGCGTGCTGCTGCTGGATACGCCGCCGTTTGAGACCGATGGGCGATTGGTGGCGAAAATTGACGCCGAAAAGTCATCAGTATTTGATTATCGCGGTTTTAACGGGCGCATTGGCGACAGTGATATCCACGGCTCCCTCACTTATACCACCGGTAAACCGCGCCCTAAACTGGAAGGCGATGTCGAATCGCGCCAGTTACGCCTGGCCGATCTTGGGCCGCTGATTGGCGTGGATTCCGGGAAAGACGCTGAGCAGTCGAAACGGTCTGAACAGCGCAAAGGCGAGAAGAATGTTCAGCCGGCGGATAAAGTGTTGCCTTACGATCGCTTTGAAACCGACAAATGGGACGTTATGGACGCCGATGTCCGGTTTAAAGGCCGACGTATTGAACATGGCGGCAGTCTACCGATTAGCGATCTTTCGACCCATATCATCCTGAAAAACGCCGACTTACGTCTACAGCCGCTGAAGTTTGGTCTGGCAGGCGGCAGTATTGTCTCCAACATCCATTTGGAAGGGGATAAAAAGCCAATGCAGGGGCGGGCGGATATACAGGCGCGTCGGCTGAAGCTTAAAGAACTGATGCCGGATGTGGAGCTGATGCAGAAAACGCTGGGCGAGCTGAACGGCGATGCGGATATTCGCGGGACGGGCAACTCGGTCGCCGCGCTGCTTGGCAACAGTAACGGCAATCTCAAATTATTGATGAATGATGGATTGATTAGCCGCAACCTGATGGAAATCGTGGGGCTGAACGTCGGCAACTATATTGTCGGGCAGATTTTTGGCGATGACGAAGTGCGGGTTAACTGCGCGGCGGCGAATCTCAATATTGCGAACGGCGTGGCGCGACCGCAAATTTTTGCTTTTGATACAGAAAATGCGTTGATTAACGTGACCGGTACGGCGAGCTTCGCCTCTGAACAGCTCGATTTAACCATTGATCCGGAAAGTAAGGGGATTCGTATTATTACGCTACGATCGCCGCTGTACGTGCGTGGGACATTTAAAAATCCGCAGGCGGGCGTCAAGCCCGGCCCGCTGATTGCGCGCGGCGCGGTTGCGGCAGCGCTGGCGACGTTGGTAACGCCCGCCGCCGCGCTATTAGCGCTCATTTCGCCCTCTGAAGGCGAAGCCAATCAGTGCCGGACGATTTTAACGCAGATGAAGCAGTAACGTGAAACGTCGCGCCGGATGACGCCATCCGGCGCCCTATTACAACGCCTGATGACGCGTCTCATGGGTTAACAGCAGTGCAATCAGCGTCAGCGCCGCCATTGACGCCAGGTAAACCCCTACCGCCGCCAGCCCGTAGTGGCTTTGCAGCCATGCGGCAATATACGGCGCGACGGAAGCGCCCAGAATCGATGAGACATTGTAGGAAAACGATGCGCCGGTATAGCGCACTTCCGTCGGAAATAGCTCCGGCAGCAGCGCTCCCATTGGGCCGAAGGTCAGCCCCATCAGGCTCAGGCCTAACAACAGGAACACGAATACCAGCGCTGGATTGCCTGAACCCAGCAGCGGGGTAAAGGCGAACAACGCGAAGAGAATGATGAGCGTGGTAATGATGACCATGCTTTTCCGACGGCCAAATGCGTCCGCCAGCAGGCCGGCGACGGGCACCATCACGCCGAAACCAATCACCGCCATCATCAGCATCCACAGTATTTCATTGCGCGGCAAGCCAAGCCCCACCGGCGCGGCGGCAGTGCTGTAAGTCATGGAATAGACGGTCATGATATAGAACAGCGTGTAGGTCGCCAGCATGATAAACGTGCCGAGAATGGTTACGCGGACATGCTTCGTCAGCAACGTGCCCAGCGGTATTTTTACCTGCTTTTTCGCTGCGGCGACTTTCGCAAACACCGGCGTTTCATGCAGCGACACGCGCACATACAGGCCGATAATCACCAGCACCGCCGAGAAGATAAACGGCACGCGCCAGCCCCAGCTCATAAACTGCTCGTCGGTCAGCAGCCAGGAGAGCAACAGGAAGGTGCCATTGGCAAAAAAGAAGCCGATCGGCGCGCCCAACTGCGGGAAGGAGCCATATAGCGCGCGTTTGCGCGGCGGCGCATTCTCCGTCGCTAATAACGCCGCGCCGCCCCATTCGCCGCCCAGCCCCAGTCCCTGACCGAAACGCGCCAGCGCCAGCAGCAGCGGCGCGAAAATACCTATCGTCGCGTAGCCCGGTAACAGACCGATAATGACCGTGGAGATCCCCATCGTCAGCAGCGAAGCCACCAGCGTGACTTTGCGGCCTACCCGGTCGCCGAAGTGGCCGAATAGCGCAGAGCCAATCGGACGCGCCACAAACGCGATAGCGAAGGTAGCGAGCGATTGTAGCGTTGCCGCAGTGGGATCGCCCTGGGGGAAGAAGATAAGGGGGAACACGATCACCGCTGCGGTGGCGTAAATATAGAAGTCGAAGAACTCAATCGCGGTGCCGATAAGCGAGGCAATAACGACTTTATTGCGTGAGTTTACCGGAACATGTTCCTGTTCATGGTCGAGTGTTGTGGCGGTTGCTTGCATACTATTTTCTTATTTTTAGCGAACGAATAGCCATATTACGCACAGCAAAAGTTATATTTCAATGTGTAACAAAAGCCAAAGATGGTCAAAAAAAGCGCAAAAAGGGGATAATTTTTAAGCCTGCCATTTTGCGTCTATGAAATGCTTCACATAATTTTAGAATTGGTGGATAAAACTGGTTTCAGGTTAAATAAAAGTTAATTACTGGATTTATATGCTGAAACAATGAGATGAGGCGGAAGGACGTGCCTGATTGTACCGCCGGGTACGCTTTACATACCCGGCCTGGGTCCACACAGCAGTAGGCCGAATGACGCCGCCGTGCGTGCCATTCGGCAGCAAGCCGCAGACTAGCGTTGCGTTTTACCCGGCATTCGCGGGTCGTCCTTGTATTCGGCGGTGGCTATCCAGGCCGCGCAGAATAACGTCAGGCGGGCAAAAAAGTAGAAGAAGGCCATCAGACCGAGTACGGAGCCAAACGCCGCGCCGGAAGGCGATTTCACCAGTGACGGCAGCGTATAGGTCATAATGATTTTAATCACCTCAAAACCGATAGCGGCGATAAATGTCCCGCGAATCAACGCTTTTTTACGGGGACGATGGCGAGGCAGTCGCCAGAAAATCCAGAAAAAAAGTAGATAGTTGGCAAAAATAGAGATGGCCAGACCGATCAAATGCCAGGCCGGTTTTAACCATTCGATGCTGTCGAGATACAAGGCGGAGATGATCATCTGCTGGGCGGAACCGGCGATGGAAGTAATGGACAGCGTAATGATTAAAGCGATTAATAATCCAATCAGCGAGATAAAATCGCGCAGATATTTGAGCCAGATTTTCTCCTGATCCTGCGGCTTGCGCTCCCAGACGTCCCGTGACTGGGCGCGAATCGCTTCCCGCAGGTTGCCCATCCAGTTAACGCCGGAATAGAGCGCGATACCCAGTCCGACCAGCCCTACCGTGGTACGCTGTTGAACCGCCGTATTAATCGTATTTTTAAGCGTGGACGCCAGCGTAGGATCGCTCACATTCATCAATATCTTGCTGAAAATATCTTCCAGTAGATTAGGGTGCGAGGCGAGGATAAAACCTGCCGCGGCAAAGGACACCATCATTATCGGGATCATCGACAGAAACGAAAAGTAGGTGATAGCCGCGCCAAACTGATTACCCAGTCGATCGTTAAAACGTTCGGTCGCGCGAATGAGGTGGGCCACCATTGGTTGACGCTGAATTTTTTGCATCAGGGTGGTGACGGAATGCAACGCCTGATTTGCCTTTTCGTTTTTTTCCGGGGCGTCATGCGGCTGCGTTTCTATTTTTTGTATCGGGTCGTGCTCCAGTTCCTGAATAGGGCGTTTTACGTCATTTTCCTGCGTCATCAGGTCGGTAGTCCTTCATCATTAATAGAATATGTCAGTATAGCTTCTCCCCGGTGGATGCTGAAAATGCGGCTACTCTGCGGCCTCTTTAATGCTTTCCGTCAGCCATACCATAAACAGGTGTACCCGGCGGGAAAGATTACGGCGATGGGGATAATGCAGCGTCATCGGCAGTGGAGCGGCGCGATATTGCGGTAAAATTTCAATGAGCGTTCCGGCGCGTAACGCCTCCCGTACAGCAATGCGCGGCGTCTGAATGATTCCTAATCCTGCCAGACAGGCTGTATGCCAAGTCTCCGTACTGTTTACCGTTAGCATTCCGCCGGTTTTTACCCACTGCATACCGTGGGGAGTTTCAAAGGCAAAACCCGGTGAAGAAACTCCCGGGGTCAATGAATAATGCACCACCGCATGTGAGGCGAGATCGTCAAGGTTTTCTGGATACCCAAAGCGCGCCAGGTATTGTGGGCTGGCGCAGTTCACTCTTCTCAGTTTGCCAAGCGGGCGCGTCAGTATCCCTGGCGCATGTAGCGGCTCTGTGCGCACCACGCAGTCGAAATCTTCCCGTAGTAAATCGACCTGTCGATCGCTACTACAAAGTTCCAGCGCAATGCCGGGATACTGATGCAAAAAAGTGGGCAGGCGCGGCATGATGAGGCTGTTTGCGAGACATGGCGGTATATCTACCCGTATTTTGCCACTGATACTGGCGGGATCAGGCTGGAAAAGACCCTCCAGTTCATCCAGGTTACTCAACAGATCTTTTGCCCGTTCGTAGTAAACCATTCCGTCCTGAGTAAGTTGTACCCGCCGGGTGGTGCGGTGGAGCAGGCGGATGCCCAGTTGATGTTCTAACGCTTGTATTTGCCGTGAGACGCTGCCTTTGGGAAGGCCGATATCCTCTGCTGCGCGGGAAAAACTTTCCCGTTCCGCCACGCGTACAAACAATTTCATTGCATATATTTTATCCATCATCAGGCTCTATTATTGTTCTTATTGAAACAGTGATGCTGAAGCGGCTGGTTTTATTGATTTTCTAGCACCTAATAAGCCCTTTCGCAATCATTGCTCGCGTGACGAATACGTCTGATCGCGTTGCGCGGCGGATTTATCGCCTTCCGGCCAGGCATTTTAGCGCCAAAAAGCCGATAAACGGGACGAGAGCGGTAAAACACGCTGATAGCCGCGGGTGTAGTGGGAGAGAGAAATGCATGTACATATACGGTATTGTCATTGACCCATCGTCGCGGTTTTCAGGCGGATTGGCTATTTTTTAACAAAATGTGCTACTTTATTTTTTGTAACACATCAGGTGAAAAGCAGATATTTCCTTTGTGACGCGCCAGGCGTACTCTTCATTAAATTAATATTCAAATTAGCCTTGGCTGTTCGCGCTAATAAGATATTCCTTACTTTAAAAGGCTAATTTTAGCGAATTCTGTAATCCCGATGTTGAAGCTGTAAATATTCATAACCTTTCCCTTCCTCAACCAATGACTATCGGTAAAATGGCCTATACCAAATGGCGACTTCTTATTTTACCCTACGGGTAATACCCTTCCTCATCTTGAGACTATTATCTTACCCAGGTGGAGAAAAGTAATGCAGGTAATCATGTTTGACAGGCAGTCAATATTTATTCATGGAATGAAAATCAGTTTGCAGCAGCACATTCCAGGAATAAGTATCCAGAGTGTCGGTCAGGCAGAAGAACTCTGGCAAAAAATAGAAAGCGCGCCGGATGCGCTGGTCATGCTGGATAGCGGCCTGGATGCTGAATTTTGCCGCGAGGTGTTACAAAGAACCGTGCAGCAATTTCCGGAGGTGAAGATTATTATCACGGCGATGGATGGCAGTCAAAAGTGGCTGCATGAAGTCATGCAATTTAACGTTCAGGCCGTGGTGCCACGCGATTCTGATGCCGAAACCTTTGTCCTTGCGCTCAATGCTGTCGCTCGCGGGATGATGTTTTTACCGGGGGATTGGTTAAATTCAACGGAGCTGGAGTCCCGTGATATAAAAGCGTTAAGCGCCCGCCAGCGGGAAATTTTGCAGATGCTTGCCGCAGGAGAATCAAATAAACAAATTGGGCGGGCGTTAAATATTAGTACCGGGACGGTTAAAGCGCATCTGGAGTCGCTTTACCGGCGGCTGGATGTAAAAAATCGTACCCAGGCCGCCATGATGTTAAATGAATCGAATTAACGACGTTAAATTCGCAGTCCGCTTATTTCTGGCTGTGAAATATCACCCGTATTGATTAATGATAAAAAACGCTGATGTCCGATGCTGAACATCAGCGCAATAAGCGTTTCGCGTTGAAACCGATCGTTAAGTTCCGGCAAACAATTCTGTAGCAGTATATCGCAGCTATTGAGGTCATCCAGCAAGAATGCCTCCGCTTGGTCGGGCGTAATGAACGTCAGCGTCTCATCCGGCGTCAACATATGCCCGTAACCAATCACCCAGTTACCCTGCCGATCGCGATACTTTTCCAGCGACAGACCCTGCCACTGTTTAATAAACGCGATGCAGGCGGAGCTAAAGCGAGATGAAATGTGCGGCATGGCATCTTTCTCATAAAAAGCGCGATTATAAAGTGTGCTGCACGCGTGGCTAGCGGTCAGACGGCCAAACGCAGGCAGGGAAAAGGTCTATGCCGTTCAGCGTCACGCCGCGTTGACAGAATGAAAAACTGATGTTTTTGGTTAGTAACCGATCTTCTTATAAATTTGCAATCATTAAGATTAAGTCACTGAAATGTGGCTGAATCTGTTATATCTATGAAAAAACATAATTAAAAGAAAACGAAGATCTCGTCGCGGGATCGTCTTTTTAGGGAAGATAATGACGAATAGCGCTTCGCAGGCGACACGTGCGCCTTTTGAACATAGCCTGGGGATTATCCGCCAGGCATCAATAGAAATCCTGCTGCTGCTGGGTATTCATACCACCGAGGGAAAAGAGCCCCGGTGGTTCATGGAACAACTTGAGCAGGCGCGTCTTAACCTGGGCGGTTGGGGCGCGGTGGCGAAAAAATTGCGGATAAATGACGCGCAGTTGAGCCAGTTTATGCTGCAACTGCGTCACCTTCAGCAGCATGTTCCCCAGTATGACAGCGGGCAAGAGGTGAGTGAAAATCAACTCCTTGCCGCGTTGCGTTTTGTCACCTCGCTGGAACATCTACGTCAGCAGCAGCCGCTACTGACGTATCAAACTGAGCTGGAAGAACCCGACCAGGAGGCGCATCTTGAGGCGCAGCGTCAGCTTCGGGCGATAGAACTGACGTTAAAAGCGCTTATTGCGCGCGCATGGCCGGATCGGGCGTCCCTGAATCACTACCTCAAGCAACATTTCGGCCCGGACCGTTTGCGCCAGTGGTTAAAACAGGGAGAAGATCAACATGCGCTGGAGGGCATGTTGTTCAGCGAACTGGCGCTTATGGTGGTTGATAAAAAATTGTTTGCCCGTCATTACGTCAGAATTTTTAATGACGCCTCAGCGTTAACGCTGTTCGCCGAGTCGCGCACCACTCTGCGTATGTTTCTGGATGATTGTCGCCTCGCGCGAAACGAGGTTATCGCCAGGCAGCCGCTTACCTCAGCGCAGCTTATGCTGCTAAACGTTCAGTATCAGCAAATCGTTCGGCCCATCCAGCGCGCCTATGCCGAAAAACGTACCCGCGTGAATCCCGCTTCGTTTCTGCTGGCGGATGAACGTGAATTGCGCCAGTTCTGGGAAACCGCGCGGCTTAAAGATCGGCAGGCCGGGGGAGATAAGCATGAGATTAGCGAGAGCATAGAACCACCGCGTAAGCGGCCTCCGCGTACGCCTGAAGAGCGTGAGCAACTTATTTCCGGCGCTTTGTGGGGCGCGGTTGGCGTCATGACGCTGGCGATACTGGCGGGCGCGTTCTGGCTATTTAGTTCGTCGTCGCCAGGCTCCGATAACGGGCAAGCTCCCGCAATGGCGCAGGATGAACCGCCGCGCGAGGCGCCTTCCGCGCGGGAAACGCTCAATCATATGGGGATTACCTGGGATGCGTTTACCATGCGGGCGGCGATAGAGAGCAATGATACGCGGGTGACGGCGCTGTTCCTCCAGGGCGGAATGAACTGGCAGCTCGCGTGGACGGAGCAGGCGTTTGCGGCAGGACATACCGAGGTGCTGCAACTGTTGTTGCGTTATCCCGCGCTGATGGATGAGGTCAAACCCTGCCGACGATTTATCACAACGTTAAGTCATGACATGTCGAGCGGCGCGCCGCTGACCGCGATGCATAAAACCTATTTGCAAACGTTTTGTACCGTTCCGGCTGTTGTGACGCGCCAGCAGCACGATACGGAGCAGGCCCGACTGCGCGCTCAGGCCCGGCCCAGCGCAGACAATAAAAAATGGCTGAAAATTCAGTCAGCCATTTATGATGCGATTCACTGAGGTCGGAGCAGGTTAAGGCTCTCCGTAAAGGCCAATCAGGCGGCGCACCACGCCATTGGTCCAGCCGAACCCATCCTGTAGCGGATACTCGCCCCCGCCGCCTTCGCGGGGCGTACCGCCGGAAATATGGTATTTCTCGATCAGTTTGTGGTGCTCCTGATAAAAATGGTTCACTGTTTTTAACCAGTTATGGGCGATTTCATCGCCCAGCATATCGTCGCCATACCGTTTGAAGCCCTGGATCGCCATCCATTGCAGCGGTGCCCAGCCGTTCGGTTTATCCCACTGTTCGCCGGTTTCGTATTCGGTCGCCATAATCCCGCCGGGCGTTAACAGACGGCTACGTACCACATTTGCCAGGCGGTCGGCCTGCTCATGGTTCGCCATACCGACATACAGCGGCACGATACTGGCGGCGGAAAAGAGCGCCATTTCTTCGCGTCGCCAGTCATAGTCCCGATAACAGCCGTTTTCATCATCCCACAAATAATGGTTCACGGCGGCGCGTCGATCGCTGGCTTTCTGGCGAAATAGCGCCTCGGTGTCACGTTCGCCTTTCAGCGCTGAAATATTGGCGATAGCGCTCTCCAGTTTATACAGAAAAGCGTTCAAATCGATAGGGATAAACTGGGTCGTACGTATGCTGGCAAGCCGGCCCGCATCGCGTAGCCAGCGTGAAGAATAGTCCCAGCCGGACGCCGCCCCGGCGCGCAAATCCCGGTAGACTTCATTGGGCGGACGACCGGAGTGTTTTGCGGTTTCGACATCTTCCAGCCAGGACTCGTCGCGCGGCGTGTCGCGATCGTCCCAGTAGCGGTTCAGCAGGGAGCCGTCCGGCATCCGCACAACGTGGCGATAAGCCTGGTTGAGCGCCAGCGATTCGGCGCCGTCCATCCAGAAGGCGTATTCCATTTTGAGATGGTCGAGATAACGCCGCGCGCCGCGTACGCCATCTTCTTCGAACAGTTCAACCATCAGGGCGAAAACCGGCGGCTGCGAGCGGCTCAGATAATAGGTCCGGTTGCCGTTGGGAATATGGCCATAGTTTTCAATCATCCAGGCGAAATTATCCGCCATACATTTAAGTAAGTCTTCGCGCCCGCTTTCCGCCAGACCCAGCATGGTAAAATAAGAGTCCCAATAATAGGTTTCGCTAAAGCGGCCTCCCGGCACGATATAGGATTGCGGCAGCGCCAGCAGCGAAGACCACGGAATATGATCCTGCGGTTCGCGCGTCAGTATCGGCCAAAGCTGGTCAATATGTTCTTTGAGCGAGTTTTCGGGGTTAGAGACATACTCGCTGGATAAGGTTTCCGGTAGCCAGAAATGGTTCTCGACGAAGCGGCGTAAATCAAAATCACGGTGGCGTCTGACCTTACGGTAGCGGATCAGGATATCAAGCGGGTCCATCTTCGGCGCGCAGTCCGGGAACGTTTTACTGTCTGGAAACAGTTTTGTTGACTGTACATGCTCGAACAGTTCGAGATACCGATCGGCAGGGGTCAGGGCGTCAGAGGCGGGAAGCCCCTCGATCATCTCCGGCTCCGGTTCCGCCTCGATCATTTCATCCAGCTTTAACTCGCACGGGTCTGTTTCATAAAGCAGATCGACATCAATAGTCAGATCTTCAGAAGGCGTGGGGTTTAATTTCTGGTTGAGCATAATGACAAGGACCTCCGGCTTGCGTCGTAAAAGATACGGGTGTTGCCCGGCTGTCTATTAAGCGTAGACATTCGCTTCGATACCTGAGTGGCAAAGTGTGCGATAGATCACATTTTGCAATTTGTCTCTCAAGAAAAACACTTCATAACTTACTGAATAGTATTGCGAAAATCCTATTTTCATGACGCCCGCCCCAGACCTAAAATCAGAACATTCGTTTCATAGCGGTATCACTACGTCACCGCATGGCGTGGATTCACAAGCAAAGGTAACGTAAATAGTTATAATACAAGCTATGGCACCATGATAATACAAATGGATACAAATGATCGAGCAACCCGACAGTAAAAGCGCCAAACCGCTTTATAAGCAGCTTGAAGCCGCCTTAAAAGAGGCCATTGCGCGTGGAGAGTATAAACCAGGCCAGCAGATCCCGACGGAAAATGAACTGAGCGCGCGCTGGCAGGTGAGCAGGGTCACGGTCCGTAAGGCGTTGGATGCGCTGACGCGTGAAAATTTGCTGACCCGTGTCTCCGGCAAAGGCACCTTTGTCTCTGGTGAGAAATTTCAGCGTAGCATGACCGGCATCATGAGTTTCAGCGAGTTATGCCAGTCCCAGGGACGTCGCCCGGGGTCACGCACCATCAAATCCGTTTTTGAATCGGTAGACGATGAGACAAAAGCGTTACTGAATATGAACGATGGCGAAAAAGCGGTCGTCATTGAACGTATCCGCTATGCCGACGATGTGGCGGTATCGCTGGAAACCGTACATCTTCCCCCACGTTTTGCGTTTTTGCTGGACGAAGATCTTAATAATCACTCTTTGTATGAATGCTTACGCGAGAAATACCATTTATGGTTTACCCACTCCCGTAAGATGATCGAACTGGTTTATGCCAGCTTTGAAGTCGCCCATTATCTTGGCGTCAACGAGGGTTATCCGCTGATCCTGATAAAAAGTGAAATGATTGATAACAAAGGAGAACTCTCCTGCGTTTCGCAACAGTTGATTGTCGGCGATAAAATACGGTTTACCGTATGATGTCAGCATTACGCTAACGAAGAGCAGGCTGAATCGGGATCCAGATCGCGGATCCCGATTTTTTTTGGTTTCCATCTTGATCAAATGTCTTTAAATGTCATATAAAAATAATAATACATTATGAGTCATTTATGGCGAATCCTCGCCTGTATCATTGATGGAACCAGAGGAAAGCATGATGGGTATGAAAGAGACAGTTAGCAATATTGTGACCAGCCAGGCAGAGAAAGGAGGCATTAAACACGTCTATTATGTGGCGTGCGGCGGTTCTTATGCGGCGTTCTATCCGGCGAAAGCATTTTTAGAAAAAGAAGCGAAAGCGTTGACTGTCGGTCTGTATAACAGCGGAGAATTTATTAACAACCCGCCGGTAGCGCTGGGAGAAAATGCCGTTGTGGTTGTCGCCTCCCACAAAGGTAATACGCCAGAGACAATTAAAGCGGCTGAAATCGCCCGTCAGCACGGCGCGCCGGTCATTGGTTTAACCTGGGTAATGGATTCACCGTTGGTGGCGCATTGCGACTATGTGGAAACGTACACGTTTGGCGACGGTAAAGATATTGCCGGAGAGAAAACGATGAAAGGCCTGCTGAGTGCGGTCGAACTGCTCCAGCAGACGGAAGGGTATGCGCACTACGACGATTTTCAGGATGGCGTCAGCAAAATCAACCGTATCGTCTGGCGCGCTTGCGAGCAGGTAGCGGAGCGTGCGCAGGCGTTCGCGCAGGAATATAAAGACGATAAAGTCATTTACACCGTCGCCAGTGGCGCGGGCTATGGCGCAGCCTACCTACAGAGCATCTGTATCTTTATGGAAATGCAATGGATACATTCCGCCTGTATTCATAGCGGTGAGTTTTTCCACGGGCCGTTTGAAATTACCGATGCGAATACGCCTTTCTTATTCCAGTTTTCCGAGGGCAATACGCGGGCGGTGGATGAACGCGCGTTAAACTTCCTGAAAAAATATGGCCGCCGGATTGAAGTTGTCGATGCGAAAGAACTGGGGCTATCGACCATTAAAACCACGGTTATTGATTACTTTAACCACTCTCTCTTTAATAACGTTTATCCCGTTTACAATCGGGCGTTAGCTGAGGCGCGTCAGCATCCGTTAACGACGCGCCGCTATATGTGGAAAGTGGAATATTAATTACATCAGGATGGATAAAAAAGCAGGGACGCTTTTTATTGTAAAGACAAACAAGGAATAATGATGAGCATCAGCGTATTGGGTATTGGCGACAACGTTGTCGATAAATACCTGCATTCCGGAATCATGTACCCCGGCGGTAATGCATTAAATTTTGCTGTCTATGCGAAATTAGCAGACATCCCCAGCGCGTTTATGGGGGCGTTTGGCAATGACGACGCCGCGCAGCACGTACAGGATGTATTACACCAGCTACAGATAGACATCTCTCACAGCCGCCATTATACCGGCGAAAATGGGTATGCCTGTATCCGTCTCTCGCATGGTGATCGACAATTTGTCGCCAGCAACAAAAACGGCGTATTGCGGGAACATCCTTTTAGTCTGTCTGACGACGATCTTCGCTATATATCACAATTTACCTTAGTCCATTCCAGTATTAACGGCCACCTGGAATCGGAACTGGAGAAAATTAAACAACAAACCGTCTTACTCTCTTTTGATTTTTCCGGGCGCGGTACAGACGACTATTTTAAAAAGGTATGCCCGTGGGTAGATTATGGATTTATCTCCTGTAGCGGGTTATCGCCAGATGAAATCAAAATAAAACTCAATAAACTTTATCGTTATGGCTGTCGGCATATTATTGCCACCTGCGGGCATGAAAAAGTTTATTATTTTTCCGGCGCGGATTATCTGGAGTGGCAACCTGCTTATATCGAACCTGTCGATACGCTGGGCGCAGGCGACGCCTTCTTAACCGGTTTTTTGCTTTCCATTTTGCAATCGGGTATGGCGGAACCCGATAAAGAAAGCGTGCTACGCGCCATGCGGCAGGGCGGGAAATCGGCGGCGCAGGTGTTATCTCATTACGGCGCATTTGGTTTTGGTAAACCGTTTGCACAATAGGTTACGTCCCTCAATGTAAAGCGACACTCACTCCAGATAACCCAGGAGGAAGTATGTTTTGGACGGAATTATGTTTTATCCTTGTGGCCCTGATGATAGGCGCCAGGATCGGCGGCGTATTTTTAGGGATGGTCGGCGGGTTAGGCGTCGGCGTGATGGTTTTTATTTTTGGCCTGACGCCTTCTACGCCACCGATTGATGTTATTCTGATTATTCTTTCTGTTGTCCTGGCGGCCGCTTCTTTACAGGCCTCCGGCGGGCTGGATTTACTGGTCAAACTGGCGGAAAAAATTCTGCGTCGCCACCCTCGTTACATTACGTTATTAGCGCCGTTTATCTGTTATATCTTCACTTTTATGTCAGGAACGGGGCATGTCGTTTATAGCTTGTTACCGGTTATTTCTGAAGTCGCACGGGATTCAGGTATTCGACCGGAACGTCCTTTATCTATTTCCGTTATCGCATCGCAGCAGGCGATCACCGCCAGTCCTATATCTGCCGCCATGGCGGCGATGATTGGTTTAATGGCGCCGTTGGGCGTCTCTATTTCAACCATTATGATGATTTGCGTGCCCGCCACGTTAATCGGCGTAGCGATGGGGGCAATAGCGACCTTTAATAAAGGAAAAGAGTTAAAAGACGATCCGGAATATCAACGTCGGCTTGCTGAAGGGTTAATTAAACCTGCGCAGAAAGAAAGTAAAAATACGGTAGTCACTTCGCGCGCCAAATTGTCGGTGGCGTTATTTCTGACCAGCGCGATCGTTATCGTTCTGTTAGGACTGATTCCGGCGCTGCGGCCCATGGTGGAAACAGCGAAAGGGCTACAACCGCTTTCGATGTCCGCCGCTATCCAGATTACGATGCTCTCTTTTGCCTGCCTGATTGTGTTGTTATGTCGGCCGCAGGTCGATCAGATTATCAGCGGTACGGTATTTCGGGCGGGCGCGCTGGCGATTGTCTGCGCCTTCGGCCTGGCCTGGATGAGTGAGACGTTCGTGAATGGTCATATCGCGTTGATTAAGGCAGAAGTGCAAACTCTATTGCAACAGCATACCTGGCTTATCGCCATTATGATGTTTTTTGTGTCCGCTATGGTCAGCAGCCAGGCGGCAACGACGTTAATTCTGTTGCCGCTGGGGCTGGCGTTAGGGGTGCCCGCTTATGCGTTAATCGGCTCCTGGCCTGCCGTTAACGGCTATTTCTTTATTCCGGTGGCGGGGCAGTGTCTGGCGGCGCTGGCGTTTGACGACACCGGTACGACGCGTATCGGCAAATATGTGCTTAACCATAGTTTTATGCGTCCGGGATTAGTTAACGTGATTGTCTCGGTCATTGTCGGGCTGTTAATAGGAAAAATGGTTCTGGCCTGATTGTTATTAAATTTTTTATAGCACACGTCACTTATTATTTTTAATTCAGAGGAAGAAAATGAAAATCAGAGTTTTCATGGCCACCGTGTTGCTGCTCATCAGCCACTGTGTATTTAGCACAACGTCACTACCGCATATTGTTATTCTCGCGACAGGCGGTACCATCGCCGGGACGGCAGCCAATAATACGCAAACCGCCGGATATAAATCCGGTGAACTTGGCGTGCAAACATTAATAAATGCCGTGCCGGAAATGAATAATATCGCTCGCGTTGACGGCGAGCAGGTGGCGAATATTGGTAGCGAAAATATGACCAGCGATATCATCCTGAAACTTTCACAGAAGGTGAATGCGTTATTGGCGCGGGACGATGTTGACGGTGTGGTTATTACTCATGGCACTGACACGCTCGATGAAACCGCCTACTTTCTTAATTTGACCGTGAAAAGCGACAAACCGGTGGTGTTTACCGCTGCAATGCGGCCCGCGTCGGCAATCAGCGCCGATGGCGCAATGAACCTGCTGGAAGCGGTCACGGTGGCTGCTGACCCGAATGCGAAGGGACGCGGTGTAATGGTCGTTTTAAACGATCGTATTGGTTCGGCGCGCTTTGTAACGAAAACCAATGCCACGACTCTGGATACCTTTAAAGCGCCGGAAGAGGGCTATCTGGGGGTCATCGTTAATGGTAAGCCACAGTTCGAAACGCGGGTGGAAAAAATTCATACCCTGCGATCTGTTTTTGACGTACGTAATATCAAAAAATTACCCAATGTGGTGATTATTTACGGCTATCAGGACGACCCGGAATATATGTATGATGCGGCGATCGCCCATCACGCGGACGGTATTATTTATGCCGGAACCGGCGCAGGTTCGGTCTCGGTACGCAGCGACGCGGGGATTAAAAAAGCGGAGAAAGCCGGGATTATCGTGGTGCGCGCTTCCCGCACCGGAAACGGCGTCGTACCGTTGGATAAAGGGCAGCCAGGGCTGGTGTCTGACTCGCTCAACCCGGCGAAGGCGCGAGTCTTGCTGATGACGGCATTAACTCAGACGCGTAATCCGGAACTGATCCAGAGTTATTTCAGTACGTATTAATCATGCAGGCTTGTGCGCCCACCCTTGAAGATGGGCGCACAAGATATTAACGCATGGTCACAAACTCTTCCGATGCGGTCGGGTGAATAGCGACGGTATTATCGAAGTCTTTCTTGGTAGCGCCCATCTTCAGCGCCACTGCGAAGCCCTGCAACATTTCATCCATGCCGAAGCCGATACCGTGGATACCCACAATTTTTTCTTCCGGCCCGACGCAGACCAGCTTCATACGGCACGGCTGGCGGTGCGTCGTCACCGCGGTATACATAGCGGTAAACGATGATTTATAGACTTTTACCTGCTCGTCGCCGTACTGCTCGCGCGCCTGCGGCTCGCTTAACCCGACGGTGCCGATAGGCGGATGGCTAAAGACCACGGTCGGGATGTTGCTGTAGTCCAGATGCTCGTCCGGCTTGTTGTTAAACAGGCGTTCGGAGAGACGGCGACCGGCGGCGACGGCGACTGGCGTTAACTCCACTGCGCCGGTGTTATCGCCAACGGCGTAAATGCCTTCAACGTTGGTATTCTGGAATTTATCGACAATGATGTAACCTTTTTCATTGGTTTTCACGCCCGCTGCCGCCAGATTAATATTGTCGGTCGACGGTTCGCGACCAATGGCCCAGATCAGGCAATCAACGGTTTCACTGCGGCCATCTTCCAGTTCCAGAGTCAGACTGCCGTCGGCGTTTTTTACCACCGCTTTCGGCACGGCGTGAGTATGCAGTTGCGGGCCTTCGGCGTTCATCACCTCAACCAGCGTTTCGCTAATCATCGGGTCAAAACTGCGCAGCGGCGCATGTTTACGGACAAACAGATGCGTTTTCGCCCCTAGCGCGTTGATAACGCCAGCCAGTTCAACAGCGATATAACCTGCGCCTACCACCGCGACGCGCTCCGGCAAGGCAGACAGCGCAAAGAAACCGTCGGAATCAATGCCGTATTCCACGCCTGGAATGCTCGGATGGCTCGGACGGCCGCCGGTAGCGATCAAAATATGGTCGGCGGTGATGGTTTCGCCGTTCACTTCAATGGTTTTGGCATCGACAAAGCGGGCAAAGCCTTTAATCACATCCACGTTATTTTTGCCCAGCACGTTGTCGTATGAAGTATGGATGCGGTCAATATACGCGGTACGGCTGGCAATCAGCTTGCTCCAGTCGAACTGATTAATCGTGGTGTCAAAACCGTAGTCCGGGCCATACAGATGAATCGCTTCACGAATCTGCGCGGCATGCCACATCACTTTCTTCGGCACGCAGCCCACGTTAACACAGGTACCGCCCAGCTCTTTGGCTTCGATGAGCGCGCATTTCTGGCCGTACATAGCGGCGCGGTTAATCGAGGCGATACCGCCGCTGCCGCCGCCGATAGCGATGTAATCATAGTGTTTGGTCATGACCGCTCCTTTATGTTCGTTGTCGGACGGATAGATTCTGCGCTACCCGCCAAAATATTCGCGATTGTATACCTGAAGGTGAAAGGTTCCACCGATGGCTGTGATTACTCCGGCACGATCCAGCTTACCGAAGTGTGTCCGTGACCGTTTGGCGCCAACCTGCTGTGCAGCCACGGTAGCACGTTGTTCATCTGCTGCTCCAGTTTCCACGGCGGGTTAACCACGATCATACCGGACGCCGTCATCCCGCGCTGATCGCTGTCCGGGCGGATCGCCAGCTCAATTTGCAGGATTTTACGGATGCCGGTGGCCTCCAGATCATGAACCATGCGCTTAATTTGCTGGCGGAGCACCACCGGATACCATAGCGCGTATGTCCCGGTGGCGAAACGTTTATAACCCTCGCTGATGCCGCTGACTACCGCCTGGTAGTCGGTTTTCATTTCATAAGGCGGGTCAATGAGGATCAGACCGCGGCGGGAAACCGGCGGTAATTTGGCTTTCAGTTGCTGATAGCCGTCAGCGCGTTCCACGCGGGCGCGGTTGTCTTTTTGAAACTCCGCGCGCAACAGTGGGAAGTCGCTGGGATGCAATTCCGTGAGTTGCAGACTGTCCTGCTCACGCAGCAACTGGCGGGCGATTAACGGGGAGCCCGGATAGTAGCGTAACTGCCCGCTGCGGTTGAAATGTTTTACGACGCTAATATACGGTTCCAGTTCGGCGGGCAGATCGTCCTGCTGCCAGATACGGGCGATGCCTTCCAGATACTCTCCGGTACGTTCAGCATGTTCGCTGCCCAATTGATAACGCCCCGCGCCCGCGTGCGTGTCCAGATAGAGAAACGGTTTTTCTTTCTCTTTTAGCGACTCGATGATCAGGCTCTGAACGGTATGTTTAAGGACGTCGGCGTGGTTGCCAGCGTGAAAGCTGTGACGATAACTGAGCATGGATGCAGATATTCCGGGAAGTAAACAAGTTAGCCGATAGTTTACCGCAGATCCGTAGAGATTACCCCAGTACCGCCATGTTGTTTCGCGCGTTGTGAAAGTATTGCAAGACGTGTTCGTATCATCAAACCGTCAACTGCGCAGGCCAGCATCGCCTGTGGGCAAGGTAGTGGTTTTGACCTGGCGTTATTTTTAATGAAAGGAACCATAATGAAACTACACATTACTGTACTGGCGTCATCTCTGGCGCTGGCGATGCCGGCACTGGCGAAAGATATTCCCCTGTCCCAGGCGGAGTCGATAGCGAAAAGCGTGACGCCCGACTCGGCGAGCGTCGCCTTTAATGACCTTGAGGCTCAATGGCTGACACAGTTGCGTAAGGCATTACAAGGCGATACCGCCGCGTTGACTCGCGACGCCATGGCTCAGATGCGACAGAATTCCATCCAGGCGGATAATGCCTGGTTACAGGCTAGCGGTTATGATTTTCATACTACTGAGAATCAACAGATGGGAATTACCCTACTTTCCGCCTTCAATACATTGCCGGAAGCAGTATTGAAAGACAATCTGGCGACGGTGACGGCGATTAATCACGATGCCGATGTTAATACCCGTCACCAGGCGCTGGCGGATGCGGAAAGCGTGGAGTATCTCTATTTCCTGAGCGACGCAATGGGGCCGCGGCTGGGGCGGGCATTTCTCGCCGCTTATGATAAAGGTGAGTTGGGCAAAGCGGCGGCGTTGATTAAAGCCTCGGAAGTCAGCACCGGCGCGGCGAAAAAATATTTTCATTACCCGCGTCCTTTCCAGGTGCCGGGTAATACTATCCATCTGACGCCGGATGATGTGGTGGTAAAAGATGGTCATCCTTATACCGCGGGTGGCGGTGCTTTCCCCAGCGGACACACGAATACCGGTTATACGGATGCGCTGTTGATGGCGGAAATGATCCCGGAACGCTTTGATGCGCTGGTGATTCGTGGCGCGCGTTATGGCTATTCTCGCCTGGTCCTTGGCGTACACTATCCGCTGGATGTGATGGGCGCGCGGATGGTCGCGCAGCGTAATGTCGCGCATTATCTTAACGATCCGTATTACCGTACGTTATTCAACGAAGCTCGCGCTCAACTGCGTGAGGCGCTGGTGAAAGAGTGCGGTACGACGATTGTCGAATGCGCGGCATCGACCGGAAAAGACGATCCGTACCGCGATCCGGCCATGCATACCTTCTACCGCTTCACCATGACTTATAACCTGCCGCAACAGAAAGGCGAGCATCAGCCGTTGAAAATACCAAAAGGCGCCGATGTTCTGCTACAGACAGCGCTGCCGAACCTGTCGTCAGCGCAGTGTCAGGCGTTAATGGAAGAGACGGCGTTACCGGCAGGATATCCGTTGTCGGGCGAGACCGAGGATCAACAGTTCTGGCAGCGTCTGGATCTGTCCGCTGCTTACGAGATGGCGAGAAAAACGCGCTGACGTTGTCACCCGGCTTATAAAACGTAAGCCGGGATGATGTTAAAGGGGCGGCTTATTGCAGCGATACCCACGTCTGTACGCTGTCCATCATTGAAATTCCCCTTACTATCCCCCATTCTAGATCTCATCGCGAGAGCGCCAAAAGCGCGCTCCACTCACCTTCTTCTACAGGACTGCGCATATGACCAATCCATTACTAACGTCTTTTTCACTGCCGCCTTTTTCTGCAATTAAACCGGAGCATGTGGTGCCTGCGGTCACCAAAGCGTTGGCCGATTGCCGGGCGGCGGTAGAAGGCGTTGTGGCGCATGGCGCGCCGTATAGCTGGGAAAACCTCTGCCAGCCGTTGGCGGAAGCCGACGATGTTCTGGGGCGTATTTTCTCGCCAATTAGCCACTTAAACTCGGTGAAAAATAGTCCGGAGCTGCGTGAAGCCTACGAACAGACGCTGCCGCTGCTGTCGGAATACAGCACCTGGGTTGGCCAGCATGAAGGGTTGTACAACGCGTACCGCGACCTGCGCGACGGCGATCATTACGCCACTCTGAATACCGCGCAGAAGAAAGCGGTTGATAACGCGCTGCGTGATTTTGAACTGTCCGGCATCGGCCTGCCGAAAGAGAAACAGCAGCGTTACGGCGAAATCGCCACTCGCCTGTCTGAGCTGGGCAACCAGTACAGCAATAATGTGCTCGATGCCACTATGGGCTGGACGAAGCTCATCACCGATGAAGCCGAGCTGGCGGGAATGCCGGAAAGCGCTCTGGCGGCAGCTAAAGCCCAGGCGGAAGCCAAAGAGCAGGAAGGTTACCTGCTGACTCTGGATATCCCGAGCTATCTGCCAGTGATGACCTACTGCGACAACCAGGCGTTGCGTGAAGAGATGTATCGCGCCTATTCCACTCGCGCCTCCGACCAGGGGCCGAACGCCGGTAAGTGGGATAACAGCCCGGTGATGGAAGAAATTCTTGCGCTGCGCCATGAACTGGCGCAACTGCTGGGCTTCGAAAATTATGCCCATGAGTCACTGGCCACCAAGATGGCGGAAAATCCGCAGCAGGTGCTCGATTTCTTAACCGATCTGGCGAAACGCGCCCGTCCGCAGGGGGAAAAAGAGCTGGCCCAGCTGCGCGCCTTCGCCAAAGCCGAATTTGGCGTTGAGGAACTGCAACCGTGGGATATCGCGTACTACAGTGAAAAGCAAAAACAGCACCTGTACAGCATCAGCGATGAGCAGCTACGTCCGTACTTCCCGGAAAACAAAGCCGTGAATGGCCTGTTTGAAGTGGTGAAACGTATTTACGGCATCACTGCCAAAGAGCGTACTGACGTTGATGTCTGGCACCCGGAAGTGCGTTTCTTTGAACTGTATGACGAAAATAACGAGCTGCGCGGCAGCTTCTACCTTGACCTGTACGCGCGCGAACACAAACGCGGCGGGGCGTGGATGGACGACTGTGTCGGCCAGATGCGTAAGGCGGACGGCACATTGCAAAAGCCGGTCGCTTATCTGACCTGTAATTTCAACCGTCCGGTGAACGGTAAACCCGCTCTGTTTACCCATGACGAAGTGATCACCCTGTTCCACGAGTTTGGTCATGGCCTGCATCATATGCTGACCCGCATTGAGACCGCCGGGGTCTCCGGTATCAGCGGCGTGCCGTGGGACGCGGTCGAACTGCCAAGCCAGTTTATGGAAAACTGGTGCTGGGAGCCGGAAGCGCTGGCGTTTATCTCCGGCCACTATGAGACCGGCGAACCGCTGCCGAAGGAACTGCTGGATAAAATGCTGGCGGCGAAAAACTATCAGGCGGCGCTGTTTATTCTGCGTCAACTGGAGTTCGGTCTGTTTGATTTCCGTCTGCATGCGGAATTTAACCCGCAGCAAGGAGCGAAAATTCTTGAGACGCTCTTTGAAATTAAAAAACAGGTCGCCGTGGTGCCGTCACCGACATGGGGCCGCTTCCCACATGCATTCAGCCATATCTTTGCTGGCGGCTATGCGGCAGGCTACTACAGCTATCTGTGGGCCGACGTACTGGCGGCGGACGCTTATTCCCGCTTTGAGGAGGAAGGCATTTTCAACCGTGAGACCGGTCAGTCGTTCCTTGATAACATCCTGACTCGTGGTGGTTCTGAAGAGCCGATGGAACTCTTTAAACGCTTCCGTGGCCGTGAACCACAGCTGGACGCGATGCTGGAGCATTACGGGATTAAAGGCTGATTTTACGTGCAAATCTGCTTAATGGATGAAACGGGCGCCACAGACGGCGCCTTATCTGTTCTGGCTGCCCGCTGGGGACTGGAGCATGACGAAGACAACCCGATGGCGCTGGTATTGACGCCGCAACATCTGGAGCTGCGCAAGCGCGACGAACCGAAGCTCGGCGGCATTTTCGTCGATTTTGTCGGCGGGGCGATGGCGCACCGGCGTAAGTTCGGCGGCGGGCGCGGCGAAGCGGTGGCGAAGGCGGTCGGTATTAAGGGCGATTATCTGCCGGACGTGGTTGATGCCACGGCCGGACTGGGACGCGATGCGTTTGTGCTGGCGTCCGTCGGCTGCCGCGTGCGGATGCTGGAGCGTAACCCGGTGGTTGCCGCGTTGCTCGATGACGGTCTGACGCGCGGCTACGCCGATGCGGACATTGGCGGCTGGCTTCAGGAGCGTTTGCAGTTGATTCATGCTTCCAGCCTGACGGCGTTGACTGATATCACGCCGCGCCCGCAGGTGGTCTACCTCGATCCGATGTTTCCTCACCGGCAGAAAAGCGCGCTGGTGAAGAAAGAGATGCGGGTGTTTCAGTCGTTGGTGGGGCCGGATTTAGACGCCGACGGACTGCTGGAACCGGCGCGTCAGTTGGCGACCAAACGCGTGGTGGTCAAACGTCCCGATTATGCGCCGCCGCTGGCGGATGTCGCGACGCCCAACGCCATCGTCACCAAAGGGCATCGGTTTGATATTTATGCCGGAACCCCTCTGACGGAGTAACGGATTGCCCGATGGCGTTGCGCTTATCGGGCCTACGATTCTCAATTATTTGTAGGCCGGATAAGGCGTAAGCCGCATCCGGCACTGAGTATTACTGTTCGGTACCTGGCGTATTAATCATCCGGTTTAACCACGGCACCATAATGGCCATCACCACGGTGACCGCCAGTGTTACCAGACCAATTTTGCTAAAGACGCCGGTATAAATGGGCAGCGTCTGTAACGGATCGGTGATGTTTTCCGGTACGGCAGTGAAGGTCGCCACATAACCGCCGAGCAGGAAGGCGGCGGCCTGGGTCAGGAACCACATTCCCAGAATAAAGCCCATCAGATGCTGCGGCACCAGAGCGGCGACCATTGCCAGTCCCAGCGCGCTAATCAGCAACTCGCCCAGACTCTGGAACAGATACACCAGCACGATAAACCACGGCGACGTCAGTCCTTGCGCATCGGCAAACCACATCCCGGCGGCGGCGGCGGTCAGAAAACCCAGCGCGCAGAGGAACATACCGAGCGTAAACTTCATCGGCATAGTCAGATCTTTGCCTTTGCTACCCAGTCGGGTGTAAATCGCTGCCAGTACCGGACTGGCGACGACCACCCAGAATGGGTTCAGCGCCTGAAAACTCACCGGGTTAATGGCGAATCCAAGAATTTCATGATGCACGTTATTAATCGCAAAGAAGTTCAGCGAGGTAGGCATCTGCGCATACAGAATGTAAAACAGCACGGCTTCAATCATCAGAATAAACGCCACGAACATTTTATTGCGGCCGGTTTTATCCAGACGAAACGCTTCGCGAAAGAAGAAAATAGTGACGACGATAGAAAGGACGATGAGCACCAGATTGGCAATCTTAACGTTGTGCATCAGCCAGGCGCAGAGGAAAATCATGACGACGGTGCCGAGTAGTACCAGCAGCAAATTGCGAAAACGTAGCGGTTTATGATCCGGTTCAGAACCGATATTTTTCACCATGCCACGGCAGGCGAAGTACACCAGAAGCGCAACAATTAAACCAGCGCCGCACAGATTATAGGTCACCGTATAGCCAAATTTATCGGCAATCACCGGCGCCAGCGATAGCGATAACAAAGAACCGATGTTAATCGACATATAAAACAGGGTGAAAGCGCCATCCAGCCGGGGATCTTTAGGCTGATAGCATTTAGAGAGCAGGCTGGCGGGATTGGCTTTAAATAACCCGTTGCCCACGGCAATCGTACCCAGTGCGATAAAAATCAGATCGGGATTTAATAACGACATGCCGGTCATAAAATAGCCAATCGCCAGCACAATCGCGCCCAGGACCAGGGTGCGTTTAGTCCCTAACAGATGGTCGCCAACATAGCCGCCGATGGAGATCAGGCCATAAACCAGCGCCGCAAAAGCGCCAAAGGTAATAAAGGCCTGTTCCTGAGAAAAACCCAATTGTTTAACGAAAAAGACCGCCAGGATGCCCTGGACGCCGTAATAGCCAAATCGTTCCCATAATTCTACAAAAAAGATCATGAAAAATGGACGAGGTTGCTGCAGCAAGCCCGTAGGTGCAGTTGTATTCATATTCCTTCGCCTTTTAATGCCATCCCGAAACGTATGAGCGCGTATATCAAAACGCGCCGAAAAGACTTACCCTGATATAGACTGCGGTTATTAGCCTGATCAATAGGTTATTATACAAATGATACGCAAACTAATTAGTGGATCACACTAATTATGTTTGGTGTGATGGAATGATGTACTGAGTACTGCGAAGAAGGGGGATAAACAAAACGCCCACAGAAGCGGGCGTTGTTGTTGATAACCAGAATTTGCCAGATGGTTCAGGCCAACCTGATTGACTATAGACCAGACGCGGTCTTAGCCGCCAGCCGGCACGGCAAGTATTACTCTTCTTCGTCGCGCAGCGGCACAATCAGCATGTCAACGTGAACGGTGTTGATCAGCTGGCGCGCAGAAGACATCAGTTTGCTCCAGAAGTCCTGGTGATGACCGCAAACGACCAGATCCATATCGTATTTCTTGATGGCATCAACCAGCACCTGGCCCAAATCGCCGCTACCGCTCAGGGTTTCAGTGATAGGGTAGCCAGCGTTGGTAGACAGCTCGGTCAGCGCGTGGTGGGTTTCTTCGGAGATACGTTTCTGCATATCGCCCAGATTGACGTCAATCAGACCGGTGTACAGGTCAGAATAGTTCACATCAACGTGGATGAGGGAGATTTTCGCGTTGTAGGGGCGCGCCATAGAGACCGCTTTTTCAACCAGAACTTTACTTTCCGGGGAGAGATCAACTGCGATAAGAATGTGTTTATAAGCCATAGTGTTACTCCTTCCATAAGTTGTCGATGACCCTTGAGCTACTGGCGTTTCTTATGCCGCCGCGTCACCCGCGTCCTGCGAACTCTATGCGCGGGGCTAGCTCAGCCGTTTACCATAACTATCCTTACATTATAGCGACCAGGATAATCCGTCAATCTGCCTTGCTTGCCAGTTAGTTAAACAAAATTTTCAGGGAATTGCATTGATAGTGATTAACCTTCTGGTAAAAAAATTAACTGATCTCCTACAATGTGTATAAGAGCCGTTCGAATGCGGAGCGCTAATATGGACGGCTTTCGTAGTACTCTTTCACTGATTGTCTGGCAGGGTATCGGGGAGCGGTAGTCCCGGAGAGGAACTCCGTGGGCGGGTCGCCGGGGAGGAGATATGATAAGCACCGTCTCACTATTCTGGGCTTTATGTGTCGTTTGCATTGTTAATATGGCGCGCTATTTCTCATCGCTACGCGCACTGTTAGTGGTACTTCGTGGTTGCGATCCTTTGCTCTATCAATATGTCGATGGCGGCGGCTTCTTTACCACGCATGGTCAGCCCAACAAACAGGTGCGCCTGGTATGGTATATCTACGCTCAGCGCTATCGCGATCATCATGATGAAGAATTTATTCGCCGTTGTGAACGCGTGCGCCGCCAGTTTCTGCTGACCAGCGCGTTATGCGGTTTGGTGGTGGTGAGCTTGATTGCGCTCATGATTTGGCACTGAATGAAAAAAGCGGGCCAGTTTCCTGACCCGCTTGTGTTAGATAAGCCTCCCGGATGACGCCGCTTGTAGCGGCCTGTCAGGCCTGTGTCGTTTCATCCTGACAGGCCGGATTAGCGACAGCGTCCTCTGGCCCATTTGGCTTAAATAATCTTCAGGGAAAGCCAGTACAGCACGCCGGAAAGAATAATCGCCGCCGGTAACGTAAATACCCAGGCCATCAGAATGCTGGTCACGGTTTTACGCTGCAACCCGCCGCCATCAACGACCATGGTTCCCGCCACTGAAGAGGAGAGTACGTGAGTGGTAGAAACTGGCATACCGGTGTAGCTGGCAAGACCGATAGAGACTGCCGCCGTCATCTGCGCCGACATTCCCTGCGCATACGTCATGCCTTTTTTACCAATTTTCTCGCCGATAGTGGTCGCCACGCGACGCCAGCCGATCATCGTACCAATACCCAGCGCCAACGCCACTGCCATAATGATCCACACCGGCGCATACTCAATGGTGCTTAACATATCGGTCTTCAGCTTTTTCAGCAGGCGCTGGTCATCGCTGCTTACGCCAGGCAATTTCACGACTTTGTCGGTCGTGTCGGAAATGCACAGCATAATGCGACGCAACTGACTACGCTGTTCAACGCTTAACTTGTCGTAGCTTTCCACGTTTGCCAGCATCCCTTTCGCACGGTTAAGCGCGTTAATGGTGTTAGCCGGATGGCAGTGGAATTCAGTCGGTTCAGTCGCGCCCGGTTCCGGAGACGGAATCAGTTGGTCAACGCCGGTGACGGCTTTCAGCAGGTCAGGACGCTGCTCAAAGTACGTTTCGACATTGTTGATAGCATCGCGCGTACGGGTGATTTCGTAGCTGGAGGCATTCATATTGACCACGAAACCCGCAGGCGCGACGCCAATCAGCACCAGCATGACCAGGCCAATGCCTTTCTGACCATCGTTCGCGCCATGCGAAAACGCCACGCCGATAGCTGAGAGGATTAGCGCGATACGCGTCCAGAACGGCGGCTTTTTCTTGCCGTCTTTCTTTTCACGTTCGGCTGGCGTCAGGTGGATACGGGCGCGTTTCTTAGTACCGCTCCAGTAGCGGCGCAGCAAGAAAATCAGACCGCCGGCGAATACCAGACCGACAATAGGGGAGATAATGAGTGAACCGAAAATATTGATAACTTTCGGGATGTTAAGCGCATCCACCACTGACGTGCCGGTCATCATCGCATTGGTTAAACCGATGCCGATAATGGCGCCAATCAGCGTGTGGGAACTGGACGCCGGCAACCCGAAATACCAGGTACCGAGGTTCCAGATAATCGCCGCCAGCAACATGGAAAAGACCATAGCGAGGCCGTGCGCGGAACCCATGTTGAGCAGGAGATCCGTCGGTAGCATATGCACAATGGCATACGCCACGCTGAGACCCCCCAGCAAAACGCCAAAAAAGTTAAACACCGCCGCCATGACAACCGCCAGCTGCGAACGCATCGCACGGGTGTAAATCACGGTTGCGACTGCATTGGCTGTGTCATGGAAGCCGTTAATCGCTTCGTAGAACAGCACAAAAGCCAGAGCAAGCAATAATAAAAGCCCGGTATGTAAATCCAGGCCAGCAAACAAATGTAGCATAGGACGTTACGCCATTTTGAGGACATGAACGCGGCGCATTATCAGTGACTTTGGCGGCGCGGGCAAAGTGAAATATAGACTTTTTTTGATGTACTTCGTGCTTTGTTTGATATCACTAAAGAATTATCTTATATATTTCAGATAAATACCATTTTCAGGCGCTTTTCGCGCTGGTGCGACCACTGAGGAAACTTTACAATTCCCGCCCGAATTTGAGAGAGGAAGGCGACGTGGAAAGGTTTGATGCCGTTATTATAGGCGCTGGCGCAGCGGGCATGTTTTGCGCCGCGCAGGCAGGACAGGCGGGTAGCCGCGTGCTGCTCATCGATAATGGCAAGAAGCCAGGACGTAAAATCCTCATGTCCGGTGGTGGACGCTGCAACTTTACTAATCTTTATGTTGAGCCTGCTGCGTATTTGAGCCAGAACCCCCATTTTTGCAAATCAGCATTAGCCCGCTATACCCAGTGGGACTTTATCGATCTGGTCGGCAGGTATGGGATAGCCTGGTATGAGAAAACGCTGGGACAGCTTTTTTGCGATGATTCCGCCCAACGCATTGTCGATATGCTGGTTGCCGAGTGCGACAAAGGCGGCGTAACGATGCGCCTGCGTAGCGAGGTATTGAGCGTCGAGCGTGATGAGTCGGGTTTCATACTGGCGTTGAACGGCGAGACGGTGACTACGCAAAAGTTGGTGATTGCCAGCGGCGGCCTGTCGATGCCGGGGCTTGGCGCATCACCGTTTGGCTATAAAATCGCCGAACAGTTTGGTCTCAAGGTGTTGCCGACGCGCGCCGGGCTGGTGCCCTTTACGCTACATAAGCCGCTGTTAGAACAGCTCCAGACGCTGTCTGGCGTCTCTGTGCCCTGCGTGATTACCGCCCGCAATGGCACGGTATTTCGGGAAAACCTACTTTTTACCCATCGTGGGCTGTCCGGCCCCGCCGTTTTACAGATTTCCAGCTACTGGCAACCGGGCGAGTTAGTGAGCATTAACTTATTGCCGGACCTCTCGCTGGAAGATGTTCTCAATGAACAGCGTAACGCGCACCCGAACCAGAGTCTGAAGAACACGCTGGCGATGCATTTGCCGAAACGGTTGGTGGAGTGTTTACAACAGTTGGGGCAGATCCCGGATGTATCGCTCAGACAGTTGAACGTTCGTGACCAGCAGGCGTTGGTTGACACGCTTACGGCCTGGCAAGTGCAGCCTAACGGCACCGAAGGCTATCGGACAGCGGAAGTGACGCTGGGCGGCGTGGATACAAACGAACTATCATCGCGGACTATGGAAGCGCGCCGCGTGCCGGGTCTCTATTTTATCGGCGAAGTGATGGACGTCACCGGCTGGTTGGGCGGCTATAACTTCCAGTGGGCGTGGTCGAGCGCCTGGGCCTGCGCGCAGGATTTGGCGGCAAAACGCTAAGTACCATTACAAACAATAAGCGAATAGACATCCCGGACAGAGGTGTTAGTATCGATTTATAGCAGTTATGAGTATGCGTGTTTCATTTACGGCCAGGAACGCTGATGATGACAACATTACTCCCTCTTTTCCGGGTACCTACATCATTCACTCCCTTTGACGGCGAGCGCTTCATCGGCGTCTGTTCGTCGTCTGGCCCCTTTTCTTTTTTCATTCTTATCCCGAATGGAAACCCCCGCTGAGCGCACGCCCGGCGGATTTTGTGACACGCATGGTTAGACAACAGGGATTACGGCGGGTCGATTATGGACAAAATGAAGCGTCATCTGGTGTGGTGGGGAGCGGGGATTCTTGTAGCTGTGGCCGCGATAGCCTGGTGGATGCTGCGCCCTGCGGGAATACCGGAGGGATTTGCCGCCAGCAACGGCAGAATTGAAGCCACCGAAGTGGATATTGCCACTAAGATTGCCGGGCGTATTGATACCATCCTCGTTTCGGAAGGGCAGTTCGTTCGTCAGGGCGAGGTGCTGGCGAAAATGGATACCCGCGTGCTGCAGGAGCAGCGGCTGGAGGCGATTGCGCAGATTAAAGAGGCCGAGAGCGCGGTTGCCGCCGCCCGTGCTTTGCTGGAGCAACGCCAGAGTGAAATGCGCGCCGCGCAGTCGGTCGTCAAACAGCGGGAAGCTGAGCTGGACTCCGTCTCTAAACGTCACGTGCGTTCTCGTTCGCTGTCGCAGCGTGGCGCGGTATCTGTACAACAGTTAGATGACGATCGCGCGGCGGCGGAAAGCGTGCGCGCCGCCCTGGAGACCGCCAAAGCGCAGGTATCTGCGGCAAAAGCGGCGATTGAAGCGGCGCGTACCAGTATTATCCAGGCGCAAACGCGCGTGGAAGCGGCGCAGGCGACCGAGCGGCGTATTGTCGCCGACATCGACGACAGCGAATTAAAAGCGCCGCGCGATGGACGCGTGCAGTACCGCGTTGCGGAGCCGGGCGAAGTGTTATCGGCTGGCGGCCGGGTGTTGAACATGGTCGATCTCAGAGATGTTTATATGACATTTTTCCTGCCGACCGAACAGGCGGGGTTGTTGAAGATCGGCGGCGAAGCGCGACTGGTGCTGGACGCCGCGCCGGATCTGCGTATTCCGGCGACGATCAGTTTTGTCGCCAGCGTGGCGCAGTTCACGCCCAAAACCGTGGAAACCCACGATGAACGACTGAAGCTGATGTTCCGCGTCAAAGCGCGTATTCCGCCAGAGCTACTGCGACAGCATCTGGAATATGTCAAAACCGGTTTGCCGGGAATGGCCTGGGTTCGTCTGGATGAGCGCGTGCCCTGGCCTGACGCTCTAAGCGTGAGGCTGTCGCAATGACGTCGCTGAAGCTGGTGCCTGTTCCTCCCGTGGCGCAGCTTGAGGGGGTGAGCCAGCATTACGGAAAAACAGCCGCGCTGAACAATATCACGCTGGACATTCCCGCCCGTAGTATGGTCGGGCTGATTGGTCCGGACGGGGTGGGTAAGTCGAGCCTGCTGTCGCTGATTTCTGGCGCGCGGGTGATTGAGCAAGGGAACGTTATCGTCCTGGGCGGGGATATGCGCGATGCGAAACATCGCCGCGACGTCTGTCCGCGCATCGCCTGGATGCCGCAGGGGCTGGGGAAAAACCTTTATCACACGTTATCGGTTTATGAGAACGTCGATTTTTTTGCTCGTCTCTTTGGTCATGACAAAGCTGAACGTGAAGCGCGTATTACCGAGCTGCTGAACAGCACGGGCCTGGCACCGTTTCGTGACCGTCCTGCCGGGAAGCTGTCCGGTGGGATGAAACAAAAGCTGGGGCTGTGCTGTGCGCTGATTCATGACCCGGAATTGCTGATTCTTGATGAGCCTACCACCGGCGTGGACCCGCTCTCCCGCGCTCAGTTCTGGGACTTAATCGACAGTATCCGCCAGCGCCAGACCAATATGAGCGTGTTGGTCGCAACGGCCTATATGGAAGAGGCGGAGCGTTTTGACTGGCTGGTGGCGATGAATGCGGGCGAGATACTGGCAACCGGCAGCGCGCAGCAACTGCGGGCAAAAACCCATAGCGCGACGCTGGAACAGGCGTTTATCGCCCTGTTGCCAGAAGCGCAGCGCCAGGCGCATAAGCCAGTGGTGATCCCGCCGTATCACGCTGAGCAGGAAGAGATTGCCATTGAGGCGAAAGATCTGACCATGCGCTTCGGTAAGTTCGTCGCGGTTGACCATGTTAATTTCCGCATTCCGCGCGGCGAGATTTTTGGCTTCCTCGGTTCAAACGGTTGCGGCAAATCGACCACCATGAAAATGCTGACCGGTCTGCTTCCCGCCAGCGAAGGTCAGGCCTGGCTATTTGGCCAGCCGGTGGACCCGAACGACATCGATACCCGTCGCCGGGTCGGGTATATGTCGCAGGCTTTTTCGCTCTATAACGAACTCACCGTGCGGCAGAATCTGGAACTTCATGCCCGCCTGTTTCATATTCCGCCAGCGGAGATCCCGGCGCGCGTCGCGCAGATGATCGAACGCTTTATGCTAACGGAGGTGGAAGATACGCTCCCCGCTTCGTTGCCGCTCGGTATCCGCCAGCGTTTATCGCTGGCGGTAGCGGTGATCCATCGCCCGGAAATGCTGATTCTTGATGAGCCAACGTCCGGCGTTGATCCGGTCGCCAGGGATATGTTCTGGCAGCTTATGGTCGATCTTTCGCGTCAGGATAAGGTGACGATTTTTATCTCGACCCATTTTATGAACGAAGCGGAACGTTGCGACCGAATGTCATTGATGCACGCCGGTAAAGTGCTCGCCAGCGGTACGCCGCAGGAATTGGTGCAACAGCGGGGCGCGGCCAATCTGGAGGCGGCGTTTATTTCCTGGTTACAGGAAGCTGCGGGAGCGGCGCCTGAAACCCCAATACCGCCATCCCAGACGCCCGCCGCGTCAGGTAAACCGTCGCGGCAGGGATTGAGCTTCCGGCGTTTGTTCAGCTACAGTCGCCGCGAAGCGCTGGAGCTACGCCGCGATCCGGTACGTTCCACGCTGGCGCTGCTGGGAACGGTAATTCTGATGCTGATTATGGGCTATGGCATCAGTATGGACGTGGAGAACCTGCGTTTTGCCGTACTCGACCGCGATCAAACCGTCAGTAGTCAGGCATGGTCACTCAATCTGGCGGGATCGCGCTATTTTATCGAACAGCCGCCGCTCGCCAGCTATGACGAGCTTGACCGGCGGATGCGTTCGGGAGAGTTGGCGGTTGCCATTGAGATCCCGCCTAATTTTGGCCGCGATATTGCTCGCGGTACGCCAGCGCAGATTGGCGTCTGGGTGGATGGCGCCATGCCCAGCCGCGCCGAGACGGTGAAGGGGTACGTTCAGGCGATGCACCAAAGCTGGCTGCAGGAGGCGGCAAGTCGTCAGCCGAACCCGGTTAAACAGACCGGGCTGCTCAACATTGAAACGCGCTATCGCTATGGATGTGAAAAGTCTGCCCGCTATCGTTCCGGCGGTCATTCCGCTGCTGCTCATGATGATCCCGTCAATGCTTAGCGCCCTGAGCGTGGTGCGGGAGAAAGAGCTGGGGTCGATAATTAATCTGTACGTAACGCCGACGACGCGCAGCGAATTTTTGCTGGGTAAACAACTGCCGTATATCGCGCTGGGTATGCTGAACTTCTTGCTACTGTGCGCGCTGTCGGTCTTTGTGTTCGGCGTGCCGCTGAAAGGCAGCTTTCTCACGCTTACCCTCGCGGCGCTACTTTACGTCATCATCGCCACCGGTCTGGGGCTGCTGATCTCCACGTTTATGAAGAGCCAAATCGCCGCTATTTTTGGGACGTCGATTATTACCCTCATTCCGGCAACACAATTTTCCGGCATGATCGATCCGGTGGCTTCGCTGGAAGGACCGGGAAGATGGATCGGCGAGATCTACCCGACCAGCCATTTTCTGACGATCGCGCGCGGGACGTTTTCCAAAGCGTTGGATCTGTCCGATCTCTGGCCGTTATTTATGCCGTTACTGATTGCCGTCCCGGTGGTGATGGGTCTGAGCATTCTGCTGCTGAAAAAACAGGAGGGGTAATGCGCGGATTACGTAATATTTATAATCTCGGCGTTAAAGAACTGCGCAGTCTGCTGGGCGACAAAGCGATGCTGTCGCTGATCGTCTTCGCCTTTACGATTTCGGTTTACTCCTCTGCTACCGTCCTGCCCGGTTCGTTGCATCTTGCCCCTATCGCCATCGCCGATATGGATCAGTCACAGTTGTCGAACCGTATTGTGAATAGTTTTTACCGCCCGTGGTTTCTGCCGCCGGAGATGATTACGGCAACGGAAATGGATGCCGGACTGGATGCCGGACGCTATACCTTTGCGGTCAATATTCCGCCGAATTTCCAGCGTGATGTGCTGGCCGGACGTCAGCCTGATATTCAGGTTAACGTCGATGCGACGCGCATGAGTCAGGCGTTTACCGGCAACAGTTATATCCAGAATATTATTAGCGGCGAGGTCAACAGCTTTGTGGCGCGCGCGCGGGGAGATAGCGTTCAGCCGGTGTCGCTGGAGATTCGGATGCGCTTTAACCCAAATCTGGACCCGGCGTGGTTTGGCGGCGTGATGGCGATTATCAACAACATTACCATGCTGGCGATAGTGCTGACCGGATCGGCGCTGATCCGCGAGCGAGAACACGGCACGGTAGAGCATCTGTTGGTGATGCCGGTCACGCCCTTTGAGATCATGATGGCAAAAGTATGGTCGATGGGGCTGGTTGTGCTGGTGGTTTCCGGTTTGTCTTTGATGCTGATGGTGAAAGGCGTACTTGGCGTACCGATTGAAGGATCGATCCCATTGTTTATGTTGGGCGTAGTGCTGAGCCTGTTCGCCACCACTTCAATTGGGATTTTTATGGGCACCATCGCCCGTTCAATGCCGCAACTGGGGTTATTAATGATTCTGGTACTGTTACCGCTACAAATGCTTTCCGGCGGTTCCACGCCGCGTGAAAGTATGCCGCAGGCGGTGCAGGATATTATGCTGACCATGCCGACGACGCATTTTGTCAGTCTTGCCCAGGCTATTCTTTATCGCGGCGCAGGTTTGAGTATCGTCTGGCCGCAGTTCCTGACCCTGCTGGCGATAGGCGGCGTGTTCTTCCTGATAGCGCTGTTACGCTTCAGAAAAACGATTGGCACAATGGCGTAAACATTATTGCCGGATGGCGGCTGCGCCTCATCCGGCCTACAAACGACAGACGTGCGAGCGTAGGCCGGGCAAGCGAAGCGCCCCCAGCGTTAGTCTTCTTTCGGCAAACACTGCAAGTGGCCGTGGCGCACGCCGCGCTGGGCGATAACATCATCGGCAAAATGCTGTACGTCGCCCATATCGCCCTTCAGAACGGCGATCTCCAGACAGTCATCGTGGTTGATATGGACGTGCAGCGTGGCGACGGATAAATCATGATGATGATGCTGGGTGGAGACGATGCGGCTGGCTAAATCCCGTTTCTCATGTTCATAAACATATGAAAGTACCGCGAAACCCTGTGTACCGTGTTCCTGGGTGGCCTCCTGCGCCAGAGCGCCGCGCAAAATATCACGGATCGCTTCGGAGCGATTGTTATAGCCGCGTCGCTGGCTCAGGCTGTCCAGCGTTTCCAGTAAATCGTCATCGAGGGTGATGGTGACACGTTGCATCTGACTTAAACCTTTTGGTATGGCGCGTCGGCGCATGGGAAGCTCCGCATTTTGTAACACACGTCCGCCGCCAGAGGGAAAATTAATGTGTCATAACGCTTTTGTTATCGTCTGCGGCGTCAGCGTAAACGGTGTGGGGGTACAGACTGCCAGACTGAGCGTATCGAGCTGACACTGGCTGACCGACAAGGCAGAGGGCAACGTGCTGTCCACGCTGACGATTTGCCAGGCGCTGCCGCCGCGTTGTTTTACGATGGCTTCTTTACGCGTCCAGATACGCCAGAATGCCGCCAGTTGTTGCTCCGGACGTTCCGCTTCCATTTCAGCATGTTCGCCGAGGCTGAATACCGCATTTGCCAGCGAACGCCAGTTATCGCGCGGGCGGATCACTTCAATATCGCAGCCGACTTCACCTTCGTCGCTAAGCAACAGAGCAATAGTGTCGCCGCTATGGCTGAGGTTAAACCACAGCGGCGTTCCGGCGGAAAAAGCCGGTTTACCCTGTTCGCCATACACCATCTCCGGTAGCGGCGAGAGCGCACGGGAAAGCAGCACGCGCCCGGCCAGCCAGCTTGCCCGGCGAACGCCCTGCGGCGCCTGAGCGATTAACGCGTCGGGCAATTGACCTGCGCTTAATGTTGACACTTTTCCCAGAACGATCTGGTACATATCAGGACCAACGTTGCCTATGAAGAAGAGGAGATTGTAGCATCTGTCGCCTCATCCCGGTAAACGGCTTTTCGGTCGGCCTGGCCCCAGTAAGATCGCCAGTTTGCTGCCGCCTTTAGTGGTTTCCATCCAGATTTTGCAGACGCTGGTCAAAGGAACGGACAAGAGCATCCCGACCGGGCCTAATAGCCATCCCCAGACCAATAACGAAAGAAATACCACCAGCGTGGACATTCCCAGACGATGGCCCATCATGCGTGGCTCCATAATGTTGCCAATCACCATATGGACCAGCAAAAAGAGCGCGCCGACCAGTACGCACTCGTAAAAACCGTTAAATAACAGCGCCTGAATCATGGGGGGAACGGCGGAAATCACCGAGCCGATATTAGGAACGTAATTGAGCAAAAAGGCCAGTACGCCCCACATTAGCGCAAACTGAATATCCATTAACGCCAGCCCCAGCCAGATAATCGCGCCCGTCCATAGACTGAGCAGCGTTTTCAGCGCCAGATAATGCGAGACGCCTTTCAGGGCGCGGTGCAGGCCGGCAATATGAATTTGTGGATTGTTTAGCGCGAAACGTAATTTATAAGGCACGTGACGCACCTCAAACAGCATAAAAACCACGGTCATTACCAGCAGCACAATGCTTGCCATCGCGCCCGATACGCCGGTCATTAATGTTGTGGTGAAGAGCATGATTTTATCGGAATCCATCCCGCGGAGCATACGTTCCGGCGACATATGTAAATTCAGGAAGGGCATTAACTCCTGAAGGTGTAAGACCTTACGCGTCAGCTCCTTGCTGTATTTAGGCAGCATAGCGATAAATTCATTAAGCGATGCGGCAAGCACACCCACCAGCGCGGTAAGCACGATCAGCATGACAACCACCACGATAGTAATCGCCAGCGGTCGCTTCACGCCCCGACGAATAAACCAGGTCACTAATGGGTTAAGAACGATGGCGAAAAAGAGCGCCAGCAAGAGTTGTACAATAATACCCGCCGCGGCATGAATCCCGGCGAGAATAATAACCAGGGAGGCCAGTTTCAGCAGAATATGCATACCCGTTTTGTCGGGTTGAGCGGTTGCCATGAAGTTTTCCTTGTTGTGTTTTTTTCTAAGTGTAGCGGCTGCCCTGATACCGATAATCTGAATCTCACTACTGATTTTCACCGCGCGCCATGATAGAAAAGAAAACATGTTGTAAAAATGCGGTGATACTCATGCCCGAACCCGTCGCTGAACCGGCGCTAAACGGATTGCGCCTCAATCTGCGTATTGTCTCCATTGTGATGTTTAACTTTGCCAGCTACCTGACCATCGGCCTGCCGCTCGCCGTCTTGCCCGGCTATGTGCATGATGCGATGGGATTCAGCGCGTTCTGGGCGGGGCTTATTATCAGCCTGCAATACTTCGCCACTCTGTTAAGCCGTCCCCATGCCGGGCGGTATGCGGATGTATTAGGGCCGAAAAAAATCGTTGTCTTTGGCTTATGCGGCTGTTTTTTAAGCGGACTCGGCTACCTGCTGGCGGATATCGCCAGCGCCTGGCCGATGATCAGTTTGTTGCTACTGGGGCTGGGTCGCGTGATTTTGGGGATTGGGCAAAGTTTTGCCGGCACCGGTTCGACACTATGGGGCGTCGGCGTCGTCGGGTCGTTGCATATTGGTCGGGTCATCTCCTGGAACGGTATCGTCACCTACGGCGCAATGGCGATGGGCGCGCCGCTGGGCGTGCTGTGTTATGCCTGGGGCGGGTTACAGGGACTGGCGCTAACGGTGATGGGCGTGGCGCTGTTGGCGGTACTGTTAGCCCTTCCACGTCCGTCGGTGAAGGCGAACAAAGGCAAGCCGCTGCCGTTTCGCGCGGTGCTGGGGCGTGTCTGGCTGTATGGTATGGCGTTGGCGCTGGCCTCGGCAGGGTTTGGCGTCATCGCGACGTTTATTACCTTATTTTATGATGCTAAAGGCTGGGATGGCGCCGCCTTTGCGCTCACGTTATTTAGCGTCGCGTTTGTCGGCACGCGTTTGCTGTTCCCTAACGGCATCAATCGTTTAGGCGGGTTGAATGTCGCCATGATCTGCTTTGGCGTGGAGATTATTGGTCTGTTACTTGTGGGGACGGCAGCCATGCCGTGGATGGCAAAAATCGGCGTTTTACTCACGGGGATGGGGTTTTCGCTGGTCTTTCCGGCGCTGGGCGTGGTGGCCGTCAAAGCCGTGCCGCCGCAGAACCAGGGCGCGGCGCTGGCGACCTATACCGTCTTTATGGATATGTCTTTGGGGATTACCGGGCCGCTGGCGGGGCTGGTGATGACCTGGGCGGGCGTGCCGGTGATTTATCTGGCGGCAGCCGGGCTGGTAACGATGGCGCTATTGCTGACTTGGCGCTTAAAAAAACGGCCTCCGTCTGCACTGCCGGAGGCCGCATCATCATCGTAAAGGTTACTTAATAACTAACGTATTGATGATGTTTTCAGCCGTGGTTTGCGCTTTTTGCTGATTGTCCGCAGGCAGCGTGACCTGAATCGTCAGCAATTGGTTATCCACTTTGCCCAGCACGATGGAAGAGTACGCCGTCTGGCCTTTCGCGGAGATAATGCTGTCCAGTTGTTGCAACGTATGGCCTTTGAGCTCAATAGACTTATTGGTGACCACCTGAAGCTGCGGGTCGCGGCTACGCTGTTGCTCAAGCAGGCGGTTCGCCAGCACCGGCAACGCTTCATCGGTATTATCGCCGACGATAACAATCACCGCTTTCTGGCCCGTCGGGTCAGAATAAACGTGCATATTATTCGCCTGGGTGCCCAGCTTACCGCTTTGATCGGTCATATCCGCCGGCAGCGAGAAACTGAGTTTGCCATCCATCAGGCTGATGGGCTGACCGGAGGCCTGGCTTTCCGCGGCGGCGCTTTCTGCCGACGCTTTTGTATCATTGTTATCACAGGCCGCAAGCCCCATAACCAGCAGGCCAATACCGGCATATTTAACCAAATTGCGCATTGACTTCTTCCTTTCGATAAACGGCCATAACGGCTCATTCGCTCATCTTATCACAACTCGGAAAACGAACCTTTAACTTGCCGGTAATGGGGAAATTTCAGATTTATCTGCCAGCTTTTTCAGCAACATATTCAGTAGAACGCCGTACATCGGCAGGAAGAAAATAATGCTGATGAGCACCTTAAAGCAATAATCCACCAGCGCAATTTCCATCCAGTGCCCGGCCATAAAGGCATCGGGGCTTCGCCAGAACGCAATGAAGAAAAAGGCAAGGGTATCGCTGATATTGCCAAACAGCGTTGAAGCGGTCGGCGCCAGCCACCAGCGACGATTTTGGCGCAGGCGGTTAAACACATGGACATCAAGGATCTGTCCCAGCGCGTAGGCCATAAAGCTGGCGGCGGCGATACGGGCGACGAACAGATTAAAGTTCGCCAACGCGGCGAAACCTTGCCAGGCGCCCATATAGAACAGCGATGAAACCACATATGACACCAGCAGCGCAGGGATCATGACGGCGAAGATAATGCGGCGCGCCAGCGGTGCGCCAAAAATACGCACGGTAAGATCGGTGGCGAGAAAAATAAAAGGAAAACTAAACGCGCCCCAGGTCGTGTGGAAACCAAAAATAGTGATGGGGAGCTGCACCAGATAGTTACTGGAAATGATCACCAGTAAATGGAATAGCGATAGCCAGAACAACGCTTTTACGCGCTGTGATTGTGTAAACGGAGTCATATTGTGACCTTTTTGTTGGATGGGGTGAGGGAACCCAATAAAGAACCGCCGCATAATACTGTTTTGCGCTGGCATTGCAATGGCTAATTTTCACGCAATCGTTAACCTGCCTGGCTTACTGACGAAGATGGGCGTAAAATATCGCCGTTTTTCTACCATTGAGACGAAGATGAGCGATCTGTTTTCCTCCCCTGACCATACGCTTGACGCCCTGGGGCTGCGTTGCCCTGAACCGGTAATGATGGTGCGCAAAACGGTGCGCAACATGCAAACTGGCGAAACATTGCTGATTATCGCCGACGATCCGGCGACGACGCGTGATATTCCGGGGTTCTGTACCTTTATGGAACACGATTTGCTGGCGCAAGAGACGGAGGGTCTGCCGTACCGCTATTTATTGCGTAAAGCGCATTAACCGCACGGCAGATAGCATTCTGATTAGAAGCGTTCCCAGTTCGCCTGTTCTGCGGCGGGCTGTGGTGTTAAACCTTTGCTTAACGGCGTCGGCGACGCCTCCCGACGAGGCTGTTTCTGGATGTGGAACGCGGCGACCGCCTGACGAAGTTCGTTAGCCTGATCTTCCAGCGCCGCCGCCGCTGCTGCGGATTCTTCTACCAGCGAGGCGTTTTGCTGCGTCACGCTGTCCATTTCCGATACCGCCTGCGCCACCTGCTCAATGCCTTTGCTTTGCTCATCGGAGGCAGAGGCGATTTCGCCCATAATATCGGTCACGTGGGTCACGGCGTTGACGATCTCTTTCATGGTTTCTCCCGCTTCGCGTACCTGCGTAGAGCCGGTATCAATGCGCGACACGGAGTTTTCAATCAGCACTTTGATCTCTTTGGCGGCCTGCGCGCTACGGCTGGCCAACGTGCGTACCTCTCCGGCCACGACCGCGAATCCTCGCCCCTGTTCGCCGGCGCGGGCGGCTTCTACCGCGGCGTTCAGCGCCAGGATATTAGTCTGGAAGGCGATACCGTCAATCACGCTGGTGATGTCCACGATTTTTTCCGAGCTTTCGGCGATATCGTTCATGGTGTTCACTACGTTATCCACCACGCGTCCTCCTTTACGCGCGGTTTCTGATGCGGTTTTCGCCAGACCCGTCGCCTGGCGTGCGTTATCGGTGTTTTGCCGTACCGTGGCGGTTAACTGTTCCATGCTGGCGGCGGTCTCCTCCAGCGCCGAGGCCTGCTGTTCGGTACGGGAAGAGAGGTCGCTGCTGCCGGCGGAAATTTCGCCTGCGCCAGTATAGATAGAGTCTGCGTTATCGCGCACCGCGCTGACGGTACGGATTAACGACTGCTGCATCGTTTTAAGACCGGCGGCCAGTTGGCCCATTTCACTGCGTCCTTCGGCCTCTATCTCATGGGTAAGATCGCCGTCGGCGATCGTTTGAATGTGCGCCATAATCCGTTGCAGCGGGCGGAGTAGAACGCGTTGCAGCCCCAGCCAGATAAACGCCAGCACGATGAGTACGATAAGTAGAATTATCCCCAGCGTCCATTGCATCTGGGTAAAACTGCTCTGATTCTGATCGCTGGCTAATTTTATTAATTGCGCATTTTGAGAGAGCCACTGGTCATATACCTGCTCCATGTCATCCTGCGCTTTTTGCGCGTCAAGGTTGCCATAGGCGGCGTAATTATCGGCTTTAAGATAGTGGATAGACTGCTGCAAAACGTCATACATCTGCTTAAAGCTGGCTTCGGCCTGGGCATCCAACGCCGGATCTTTGCCTGCGATCGCTTCGGAGTTCACGTAGTTGTTGAAATGCTTTTCCGCTTCGTTGAGCGACGCGCCAGCGTTGGTTAACAGCGTGTTCATGGCGTCCAGCGAGGCGGGATCGCGCTGATTTTTTAACATGCGTATCGCCACGCGGTTAATGGTGACGCGGGTTTCAATCAATGTCTGAAAACTGCCGCCCAGTTCCTGTTGTTGGTAACTCAGTGCGCTCGCATTCTGGAAATTCAGCCGATCGCTGCTGACGGCGGAATAAAACAGTATTCCTGTCACCAGCAATAAGGCGCTAAATATGCCCAGCGTCGCGATAACGCCGGTGATGACTTTGATATTTTTCATAGTGCCTAACATTCCTTATTTTGTAGACGGTATGATCAATATCGGTTGGATAAAAATTAACCTTACATCAAATCACGCTATTTCTGATTAATGGTTTGATAAGTAATAGAAAATAAATAATTTTCGCGTGAATAATATGTACAAAGAAAGGAATACCGCGGGATAACCCGGCGACACGACGCCGCCGGGCGGGAGAAGATTAGTTTTTACGCAGCAAACGTAGCGCGTTGGCGGTCACCAATACCGTGGCTCCCGTATCCGCCAGGATTGCCAGCCATAGCCCGGTAAAACCAAGTAGCGTCGTCACCAGGAAAATGGCTTTCAGCCCCAGCGCAATGGTGATGTTCTGCCGGATATTCGCGTGGGTAGCGCGCGCCAGCGTAATCATCTGCGCTAACCCGCGCAGACGGTTATGAGTAAGGGCGGCGTCAGCCGTTTCCAGCGCGACGTCAGTACCGCTGCCCATCGCAATTCCGATACTGGCGGCTTTCATCGCGGGCGCATCATTAATGCCGTCGCCCACCATCGCCAGCGGCGCTTGTTGGTTAAGGGCGGTGACTGCCCGCACCTTGTCTTCCGGCAGTAGTCCGGCTTTAAACGCCAGATCCAGCTCGCCGGCAATCGCTGCCGCCGCCCGTGGGTTATCGCCGGTCAGAATCACGCCGTTAACGCCTAACTGATGCAGTTCGCGGATGGCGTCGCGCGCATCGTCACGCAACGTATCCTGGAGGGCGAGGACGCCAACAACGGTCTCGTTACGCAGCACCAGAACCACCGTCTGCCCGGCGTTTTCCAGTTCGCTAATTTGCCCGGCAAACGCTGCCGTAGGCTGTTTTCCCGCCGCGCAAATCAGAATACGTTCGCCGTTAACCTGCGCTTCAATTCCGGTGCCGGCCAGCGTTCGCTGCGATTCCGCCGTCGGGATCGCCAGATCGCGTGTCTGCGCTTCGCGGACAATAGCCTGCGCCAGCGGGTGCGTAGCGCCTTGTTCTACGGCTGCCGCCAGCGCCAACAGTTCAGCCTCGCTGATACCGCTTGCCGGATGAATCGCCGTCACCCGTGGTTTACCAATGGTCAACGTACCGGTTTTATCAAAGGCGACCTGCGTGATACGGCCCAGTTGCTCCAGCGCTGCGCCGCCTTTAATCAATGCGCCGCGCCGTGCCGCCGCCGCCAGCCCGGAGGTAATGGCCGCGGGCGTGGAGATCACCAGCGCGCACGGGCAACCGATGAGCAGCAGCGTCAGCCCTTTATAAATCCACTCCTGCCAGCCGCCCTCGAACATCAGCGGCGGAATAAGCGTCACCAGCAGCGCGATGACCATAATGACTGGCGTATAGATGCGGCTGAAACGGTCAATAAACCGCTCAATGGGCGCACGGCGCTCTTCCGCCTCTTCAATCAGCGTCAGGATACGGTCAATCGCGCTGGCGCCAGGTTCAGATAGCACCTCCAGGGTGACGAGACGGTCAACGCTGGTCGCGCCTGCCGGGACTTTGTCGCCCGTTGCGCGCTCCACAGGGATAGACTCGCCGGTGAGCGCGCTTTCATCAAAGCTGGCGAAACCGGAAACCAGTTTACCGTCGGCGGGTAAACGCCCCCCGGCGGCGACTTCGATAATATCGCCCGGTCGCAGGGTATTAATAGCGACCTCTTCCCGCACGCCGTCGCGCAGACGGGTCGCCGTTTCCGGTTTAAGCGCCATTAACGCGCTGACGCCTTTACGGGCGCGGCTGGCGGCCCATCCTTCCAGGCGCTCGCCGATGAGGAACAGCAGCAATACCATTGCCGCCTCCGCCGTCGCGCCAATAAACAGCGCGCCAATGGCGGCGACGCTCATCAGCGTTTCAATAGCGAACCAACTGCCGCTTTTCATCAGCCGCAGCGCCTGGCGGGCAATAGGATACAGACCGACCAGGGTGGTGGCGATAAAGGCCAGTTGGCCGAACGGGTGGTTAAATTGCTCCAGCCCCCAGCTTATCGCCATCATAATGATCAGCGTAATAAGCGGCAGGTTCTCTTTAAGACGAGATTCAGGCGCGGCGTCGCGCGAATCTTCGCTACGCAAGGTATAACCCGCCTTCTGTACGGCGCGTTCAATTTGCGCGCGGAGGTCGGCGTCGGCATCGACCACTAACTTTTCGGTGGCGAACAGCACTTGCGCCTGGTTGACGCCGCGAATTTGGCGGACCGCATTCTCCACTTTTCGGGCGCAGGCGGCGCAGTCCATGCCGGAGATTTTCCAGGTATAGCGCGTGCCTGCCACGGCAGTAGAAACAGGCGCGCTGGACGCGCAATGTTCTTCGCAGCAGCAGCTATCGGCCTTCTGTATCGCCGGGGCTAATCTGAAGGAGGTAAAGGGCGGGACTTTTTTGCCATCGGTATCAGGGGTCGACATAACGTCCTCCGGTTGATGATAATTTTCTCATTAACCGGAGGATACACTCTGGAGTCGACTCCAGAGTCAAGCGCTATTATTTACAGGTACAGCGAGCGAACAATCAGGAAGTGTCCGGCAAAGTAGCAGGCGGCGGCAATCGCGTTATCCGCCCGGAAACGGCGGCGGTAATGGCTACCCAGCCAGACGATATTGCCGATAAACAGCAGCGTCGCGCCGGTAAAGGCCGAAAGGGCTGGCGCCGTTGGGCGGAAGAACCACAGTTCGCCCGCCAGCCAGACCATGACCAGCGTCATGGCGATAAAAGTACATACCGGCCAGCGTAGCTCCTCCAGTCGCGTCCAGATAACGGCGATAAGCAACGCGCCGACTATCAGTAACGCCAGCGGCAGCGGCCAGAAGAACGACAACGTCATTTGGCTGGCAAAGTAAATGGTGTAGAGCAGATGCGATAAGAAAAATGCCCCGACGGCGTACAACAGGCGTTGACGCGGTAAGAGCGTTAACGCATCGCCGACCAGCGAGGCGCACAGTCCGGCCAACACAAGATAACTGATGGCGTCAAACATCGGCGCTTGCCAGGCCAGTAACAGCAATAGTAATAACGTGACGGGCTTAAAAACCCAGCGTTGCCAGGCTGGCCCGCGATAGGAGGCGTCCACATACAGCCATGCGGACAGGCAGACAGCGATAAACGACCAAAGCATCTTAATTCCTTGAATTCGTTATTTTTTCGCAAACGGTATGCTTGCGGCTCTATTATTCAGTGTAGAGGCCGTGACGGTCAGATGACAACACTATAACGGGCAGGGTATGCTTATTTCCGCATTTTCTGACAGGTTAACATCATGAGTAAGCCACCGCTTTTCTTCATTATAATCATCGCATTAATCGTAGTTGCCGCGTCGTTTCGCTTCGTTCAGCAACGGCGGGAAAAAGCCGCTAATGAGGCGGCACCGTTACAGCAAAAGCAGGTCGTGGTCAGCAGTAAACGGGAGAAGCCGGTTAACGACCGACGCTCTCGCCAGCAGGAAGTGAGCCCGGCGGGAACCAGTATGCGCTATGAGGTCAGTTTTAAGCCGCTCAATGGCGGTCTGGAAAAAACTTTCCGTTTACAAGCGCAGCAGTACCACGCTTTGACGGTGGGCGATCAAGGTACGCTGAGCTATAAGGGAACGCGGTTCGTCGGGTTTGTTAGCCGTACCCCGGATAACGAATAAACCGTCATCCGGCAGCAAACGTTATTTTTTGTTCTTAAACTTCTTCTGCCAGACCAGCAGCTCAAACACGCCGAACAGGAAAATGCGGATTTTCTCTCCCGTCGTCATCTGCGGACCCGCTTTCGGTATCGTTGATTTCAGTAGCGCCAGTTGCATACCGTGCATCAGCGCCATGAACACCAACGCCACGTTGACGAAGATATTGAGCGGGCGCGGGAAGGGATGCACCAGATTAAGAATCAAAAATGCCCACACGAAGAGCATTAATAAGCGGCCCAGATTAATCAACATCATTTTCTCCTTGCGCGTCGCGCTGATACAGACGATAAGCGACCTGTCCGGCCACCTTTTCTCGATACAATGCCCAGTTCGCCGGAACGGGCGGCAGACCGTTTTCCACCTCGCTTTCTACGTAGATTAGCGCGTCGTCGGCCAGCCATCCCTGGGTTTCCAGCAATTGTAACGTCTCTTCCAGCAGCCCTTTACGAAACGGCGGGTCGACAAAGACGACGTGATGCGGCGTCCCCGGCTGGCTGAGGAAGGTCAGAGTATTGGTATTGACGACGCGAGCATTGTTGGCTTTCAGCGTCGCCAGATTTTTTTGCAACTGCTGCGATACGGCGCGATCCATTTCCAGTAACGTTGCCTGGGCCGCATAACGTGATAGCGCTTCCAGACCCAGCGCGCCGCTGCCGGCAAAGCAATCCAGACAATGGGCGTCTACCATTACCGGAGCCAGCCAGTTAAATAACGTTTCGCGCACGCGATCGGTGGTGGGACGCAGACCCGGGCTGTCCGGAACCGGTAATTTACGGCCACGCCATTGCCCGCCAATAATGCGGATTTGGCCGCTGCCAGAGTGAGTCGGTTTTTTCATTTCTCTTGCTCGAACCGCCTGTTGCAAGTTATTCCAGGCGGTGATGTGAATTAAGTTAAGTGATAGACTATTTCATCATTTTTTTAGCTTCCATGTATATAGCGCCGCGAGGGGTGTAGTCGCAGATGGCAAAACAGAAAAAACGTGGCTTCTTTTCCTGGTTGGGCTTCGGTGATAAAGAGCAGAAGCAGGAACAGACCGAAGAACAGCAGATTGTTGAGGAACAACGACCGGTTGAGCCCCCTGTTGAAACGGCGGCAGACGTAGACGCGCAAACGCCCGCGCACAGCAAAGCAGAAACCGAAGCCTTTGCGGAAGAGGTGGTGGACGTTACTGAGAAAGTTCAGGAGAGCGAAAAACCGCAGCCGGTAGAGCCGGAGCCCGCGGCGGCCATTGAGACGGCAGCGCCGCAGATCGCGGTGGAACGCGAGGAATTGCCGCTGCCGGAAGAGGTCAAAGACGAGGCTATCTCGCCGGAAGAGTGGCAGGCCGAAGCGGAAACTGTAGAGGTCATTGCCGCGGTAGAAGAAGAGGGCGAAAACGCGGCGAAATTCACCGACGAAGAGCTGGAAGCGCAGGCGCTGGCCGCTCAGGCGGCGGAAGAGGCGGTGATGGTTGTTCCGCCGGCGGAAGAAGACGCGCCGGTGGAAGCGATCGTTCAGGAGCAGGAAAAACCGACTAAAGAAGGTTTCTTTGCCCGCCTGAAACGCAGTCTGCTGAAAACCAAAGAAAATCTCGGTTCCGGATTTATCAGTCTGTTCCGCGGCAAGAAAATCGACGATGATTTGTTCGAGGAGCTGGAAGAGCAGTTGCTCATCGCTGATGTCGGGGTGGAAACCACGCGTAAGATTATCGCTAATCTGACGGAAGGCGCCAGCCGCAAACAGCTTAAAGATGCCGAGGCGCTGTATGGTCTGTTGAAAGACGAGATGGGCGAGATTCTGGCGAAGGTAGACGAACCGCTTAATATTGAAGGTAAAACGCCTTTTGTTATTCTGATGGTTGGCGTGAACGGCGTGGGTAAAACCACTACTATCGGTAAACTGGCGCGCCAGTTTGAGCAGCAGGGTAAATCAGTGATGCTGGCGGCGGGGGATACTTTCCGCGCGGCGGCGGTCGAACAGCTACAGGTCTGGGGACAGCGTAACAACATTCCGGTTATCGCCCAGCATACCGGTGCGGACTCTGCCTCGGTGATTTTTGACTCTATCCAGGCCGCGAAGGCGCGTAATGTGGATGTGTTAATTGCCGATACGGCAGGGCGTCTGCAGAACAAGTTGCACCTGATGGAAGAGCTGAAAAAAATCGTTCGCGTCATGAAAAAGCTGGACGAAGAAGCGCCACATGAAGTTATGCTGACCATTGACGCCAGCACCGGACAGAACGCGGTAAGCCAGGCCAAACTGTTCCATGAAGCGGTAGGCTTAACCGGTATTACCCTGACCAAGCTGGACGGTACGGCGAAAGGCGGGGTGATTTTCTCGGTAGCTGACCAGTTTGGCATTCCTATCCGTTACATTGGCGTGGGCGAACGTATCGAGGATTTGCGTCCGTTTAAGGCGGACGATTTTATTGAGGCACTTTTTGCCCGAGAGGATTAACAATGATTCGCTTTGAACATGTCAGCAAGGCCTATCTCGGCGGGAGACAAGCGCTGCAGGGAGTGACATTCCATATGCGGCCAGGCGAGATGGCGTTTCTGACCGGCCACTCCGGCGCGGGGAAAAGTACCCTGCTGAAGCTAATCTGTGGGATTGAGCGGCCCAGCGCCGGCAAAATCTTCTTCAGCGGGCATGATATTACGCGCCTGAAAAACCGCGAAGTGCCGTTTTTGCGCCGCCAGATTGGGATGATTTTCCAGGATCACCATCTGCTGATGGATCGCACGGTCTATGACAATGTGGCGATACCGTTAATCATTGCCGGCGCCAGCGGCGATGATATCCGTCGTCGTGTGTCGGCGGCGCTGGATAAGGTTGGACTACTGGACAAAGCGAGAAACTTCCCGATTCAACTCTCCGGAGGCGAACAACAGCGCGTGGGCATCGCCCGCGCGGTGGTCAATAAGCCAGCGGTATTGCTGGCGGATGAACCGACCGGGAACCTGGACGACGCGTTGTCGGAAGGGATTTTACGTCTGTTTGAAGAGTTTAACCGCGTAGGGGTGACGGTACTGATGGCGACGCACGATATTGGACTTATCTCCCGTCGTTCCTATAGGCAGCTCGTCCTGAGCGATGGACATCTGCATGGAGGCCTGGCCAATGAATAGGCGCGACGCGATTAACCAAATCAGGCAGTTCGGCGGACGGTTGGATCGACTGCGTAAGTCTCGCGGCGGAACAGGCGGCGGGCGCAACGCGCCAGGACGCCAGAAGCCGACGCCGAAACCGAACTCACGTAAAACGAATGTCTTTAATGAACAGGTGCGCTATGCCTGGCACGGCGCGCTGCAGGATCTGAAAAGCAAACCGCTGGCGACGTTTCTGACGGTGATGGTGATCGCCATCTCCCTGACGCTGCCCAGCGTCTGTTACATGGTCTATAAGAACGTCAACCAGGCGGCGACTCAGTATTACCCGTCGCCGCAGATCACCGTTTATCTGCAAAAAACGCTGGATGATGACGCGGCGGCACGGGTTGTTGGGCAGCTTCAGGCCGAGCAGGGCGTTGAGAAGGTCAACTACCTGTCCCGTGAGGACGCGTTGGGAGAATTCCGCAACTGGTCGGGTTTTGGCGGCGCGCTGGACATGCTGGAAGAGAACCCGCTACCGGCGGTGGCAGTGGTGATCCCCAAGCTGGACTTCCAGAGTACCGCCTCGCTTAATACGCTGCGCGACCGTATCTCGCAGATTAACGGCATTGACGAAGTCCGCATGGATGATAGCTGGTTTGCGCGCCTGGCGGCGCTCACCGGGCTGGTGGGCCGCGTGTCGGCGATGATCGGCGTGCTGATGGTCGCGGCGGTCTTCCTCGTTATCGGCAACAGCGTGCGCCTGAGCATTTTTGCCCGTCGCGACACCATTAACGTGCAAAAGCTGATTGGCGCGACCGATGGCTTTATCCTGCGTCCGTTCCTCTACGGCGGCGCGTTGCTCGGTTTTTCCGGCGCGTTTCTTTCACTGATATTGTCTGAAATTTTGGTGATGCGTTTATCATCGGCGGTGACTGAAGTGGCGCAGGTCTTCGGCACGAAGTTTGATCTCAATGGCTTATCGTTCGATGAGTGCCTGTTGCTGCTGCTGGTCTGTTCCATGATTGGCTGGATCGCCGCCTGGCTGGCCACGGTGCAACATTTACGTCACTTTACTCCCGATTGATAAAATCGTGGTATAATCTTTCCCTGCAATGGGCTTCCGTTCGCAGGGAAAGAGTCCCTGTTGTCTCTTCCCCGCGCGTCATCTTTATGTCACAAGATTTGTGCAAATTATGCACAGTGTTACATTGAACTTGTGGATAAAATCACTGTCTGATAAAAGAGTGGGTGATATTCTCGTTGCTCATCGGCTTTGGCACGGTTGTTGCTCGCTGACGGTGCCAGGCAATACTGATTGAGAGGATTTGAATGACCAAAGAAATGCAAAATTTAGCTTTAGCCCCTGTTGGCAACCTGGAATCTTATATCCGGGCGGCGAACGCGTGGCCGATGTTATCGGCTGACGAGGAGCGGGCATTGGCTGAAAGGCTGCATTACCAGGGCGATCTGGAAGCAGCTAAAACGCTGATCCTGTCTCACCTGCGCTTTGTTGTTCATATTGCTCGTAACTATGCGGGCTATGGTCTGCCGCAGGCGGATTTGATCCAGGAAGGCAACATCGGCCTGATGAAAGCCGTACGTCGTTTTAACCCGGAAGTAGGCGTGCGCCTGGTTTCCTTCGCCGTACACTGGATTAAAGCAGAAATTCACGAATACGTGCTGCGTAACTGGCGTATCGTTAAAGTCGCAACCACGAAAGCGCAGCGTAAGCTGTTCTTTAATCTGCGTAAAACCAAGCAGCGTCTGGGCTGGTTTAATCAGGATGAGGTTGAAATGGTGGCGCGCGAACTGGGTGTTTCCAGTAAAGACGTGCGTGAGATGGAGTCGCGTATGGCGGCGCAGGACATGACGTTTGACATGTCTTCGGACGATGAGTCCGACAGCCAGCCAATGGCGCCGGTGCTGTATCTGCAGGATAAATCGTCTAACTTTGCCGACGGCATTGAAGACGATAACTGGGAAGAGCAGGCCGCCAACCGACTGACCGACGCGATGCAGGGGCTCGACGAGCGTAGCCAGGATATTATCCGCGCTCGCTGGCTGGACGAAGACAATAAGTCTACGTTGCAGGAGCTGGCCGATCGTTACGGCGTCTCCGCTGAGCGTGTGCGCCAGCTTGAAAAGAACGCCATGAAAAAGCTTCGCGCTGCGATCGAAGCGTAATCTTCGCGAATTGCCAATGAACCCTCGAATGTGAATTCGGGGGTTTTGTTTTTTGTAGGCCGGATAAGGCGTTTACCCTGCCATCCGGCAACACGTTTGCCCGATGGCGCTTCGCTTATCGGGCCTACGGACCCTTCCTCTCCCCCACCGACACAAATCTGTTATCTGAATGTAAATTTAGCTATTCCAAAATAATAAAAATCGGGTATGTTTTAGCAGAGTATGCTGCTAAAGCACGGGTAGCTAGCCAATAATCGAAATAAAGTGCTGAACAATAACACCACAACACACGTAACAACCAGAATAATGGGGATTATCAGGATGAATATGAAGGGTAAAACGTTATTGGCAGGATGTATCGCCCTGTCATTAAGCCATATGGCATTCGCAGAGGACATTAAAGTCGCGGTTGTCGGCGCGATGTCCGGTCCGGTGGCGCAGTATGGCGACCAGGAATTTACCGGTGCGGAGCAGGCAATTGCCGATATCAATGCGAAAGGCGGTATTAAAGGCGATAAGCTCGTCGCGGTGAAATATGACGACGCCTGCGACCCGAAACAGGCGGTAGCTGTCGCTAACAAAGTGGTGAACGACGGCATCAAGTATGTTATCGGACACTTATGCTCCTCTTCCACACAGCCAGCGTCTGATATCTACGAAGACGAAGGCATCCTGATGATAACCCCGGCGGCGACCGCGCCGGAGCTGACCGCGCGCGGCTATAAGCTGGTTTTGCGCACCACCGGTCTGGACTCTGACCAGGGGCCAACGGCGGCAAAGTATATTCTGGAGAAGGTAAAACCGCAGCGCATCGCGATTATCCACGATAAGCAGCAGTACGGCGAAGGGCTGGCGCGCGCGGTGCAGGACGGTCTGAAGAAAGGCGGCGTTAACGTCGTATTCTTTGACGGCATCACCGCCGGCGAAAAAGATTTCTCCACTCTGGTAGCGCGTCTGAAAAAAGAGAATATCGACTTTGTCTACTACGGCGGTTATCACCCGGAAATGGGGCAGATCCTGCGTCAGTCTCGCGCCGCAGGGCTGAAAACCCAGTTTATGGGGCCGGAAGGGGTGGCGAACGTGTCGCTGTCTAACATCGCCGGAGAGTCGGCGGAAGGCTTACTGGTCACCAAACCGAAGAACTACGACCAGGTCCCGGCGAACAAACCGATTGTGGATGCTATCAAAGCCAAGAAACAAGATCCTAGCGGCGCGTTTGTCTGGACCACCTACGCCGCGCTGCAATCGTTGCAGGCGGGGCTGAACCACTCCGACGATCCGGCGGAAATCGCCAAATACCTGAAAGGCGCCACGGTCGACACCGTAATGGGACCGCTGTCGTGGGATGAGAAAGGCGATCTGAAAGGATTTGAGTTCGGCGTGTTTGACTGGCATGCGAATGGTACGGCGACGGACGCCAAGTGATTTTCCTGGCGCCTTTCGCGCTGCAGGTGCGTTGGCTACGTTATTCAACCCCGGTCACTTACTTATGTAAGCTCCCGGGGATTTCATAACTTGCCGCCTGCCTGCAACGCGAAATTCTTGGAAAATTGCGAGGTGGTTTTTATCTTTTCTCCCGGCATGTAGGCCGGATAAGCGTCAGCGCCATCCGGCTTTCTTTTAGCGCTTCTCCCAGCCGTCATGCTGGGCGGTAAAACCTAACGCCTGCATAAACGCGGCCATCACGCTGCGGTCTTCAACACCGACATCCGCCATCCACCACGACGAGACGTTGGGATTATCGCGGATGACTTCTTCTACCAGGTATTGCCCGACGCCGCGGCGACGGGTGATTTCACGCACGCGTAAGGAATCCAGCGCGCCCTGCGTTCCGCTCAGCGTCACTCTTACGGCGCCCAACAAACGCTCGTTAAACCGCGCGGCATAAATCCGGTGCGTTTCATCTACGCTTAATGAGGAGGCGGAATATTCCGGCCAGATTTTGCCCAGATCGATCTGATCCTGAGCGCTAAAGTGTTCTAAACGAAGAATGGTCAGCTTCATCGACGGCTTGTCCCGATTTCAAAAGATGCGATCAGTGTACCGAAACAGGCAGGCCAGATGCTTTCTCTTTTTTGTGTCATTTACCAGGTTATTAATTTTTTAACAACGATAATTACAGTTTGAAGCATTAGAGAATGGAAAACAGGCAGCATAATTCCCTGAATGCTAGTGAATTATTCCGCTTAATGTGCCGTTATTTTATGCTGACAAGCGTGCTTTTTTTTGTTTATCTATAGCGAAAAGCAGAATATTATCTTTTCTTAATAGACTGAAAAATAGAGATTTTAATCTTATTATGCTTTAAATGCTGCGCTAACTCATTAATGAGTCAGTAAAAAGCGCACCATTTATAAAAAGTACAGTCTGCTTTTTAACCAGCAAAAAACAAAACATATAACATCACGAATGGGGATACAGGCACATGAAACGGAAAGCGAAAACAATAATCGCAGGGATTGTTGCATTAGCAGTCTCGCAGGGGGCAATGGCAGATGATATTAAAGTCGCCATAGTCGGGGCGATGTCCGGCCCGGTAGCACAATGGGGCGATATGGAATTTAACGGCGCGCGCCAGGCCATTAAAGACATCAACGCTAAAGGCGGTATTAAAGGCGATAAGCTGGTCGGCGTAGAGTACGATGATGCCTGCGATCCAAAACAGGCGGTGGCGGTGGCCAACAAAATCGTTAACGACGGTATTCAGTACGTTATTGGTCACTTGTGTTCTTCTTCTACTCAGCCAGCATCCGATATCTATGAAGATGAAGGTATTCTGATGATCTCCCCGGGGGCGACTAACCCGGAGCTGACCCAGCGCGGCTATCAGTACATTATGCGTACCGCCGGACTGGACTCCTCCCAGGGGCCAACGGCCGCGAAATACATCCTGGAAACGGTGAAACCGCAGCGCATCGCTATCATTCACGATAAACAGCAATACGGCGAAGGACTGGCGCGCTCCGTGCAGGATGGCCTGAAGCAGGGCAATGCCAATATTGTCTTTTTTGATGGTATTACCGCCGGTGAAAAAGATTTCTCCGCCCTGATTGCTCGCTTGCAAAAAGAGAATATCGACTTTGTGTATTACGGCGGCTACTACCCGGAAATGGGGCAGATGCTGCGCCAGGCACGGGCTAATGGCCTGAAAACGCAATTTATGGGGCCGGAAGGCGTGGGTAACGCGTCGCTGTCCAATATTGCGGGCGGTGCGGCGGAAGGCATGTTGGTGACGATGCCAAAACGTTATGACCAGGACCCGGCGAATAAAGCGATTGTCGAGGCGCTGAAAGCCGACAAGAAAGATCCCAGCGGTCCGTATGTCTGGATCACCTACGCCGCCGTCCAGTCGCTGGCGACCGCAATGACGCGTAGCGCCAGCCATGCTCCGCTGGATCTGGTGAAAGATCTTAAAGCGAACGGGGCTGATACCGTTATTGGGCCGCTGAAATGGGATGAAAAAGGCGATCTTAAGGGATTTGAATTTGGCGTCTTCCAGTGGCACGCCGACGGCTCGTCAACCGTCGCGAAGTAATGCCAGAAGATAAGTTATCCCACCGCCCGCACGCCGGGCGGGTTTAAAAAGGTTACCTTATGTCCGAGCAGTTTCTCTATTTCTTGCAGCAGATGTTTAACGGCGTCACGCTGGGGAGCACCTACGCGCTGATTGCTATCGGTTATACGATGGTGTACGGCATTATCGGCATGATCAACTTCGCTCATGGCGAGGTGTATATGATCGGCAGCTACGTCTCTTTTATGATCATCGCCGCGCTAATGATGATGGGAATAGACACCAGTTGGCTCCTGGTGGCCGCCGGATTTATCGGCGCGATTATTATTGCCAGCGCCTACGGCTGGAGTATCGAGCGAGTCGCTTACCGGCCCGTGCGCAACTCCAAGCGCCTGATTGCCCTGATTTCCGCCATCGGGATGTCCATCTTCCTGCAAAACTACGTCAGCCTGACGGAAGGTTCGCGCGACGTGGCGTTACCCAGCCTGTTTAACGGCCAGTGGATTGTGGGCAGCAGCGAAAACTTTTCCGCGTCCATCACCACCATGCAGGCGGTTATCTGGATAGTCACCTTTCTGGCTATGCTGGCGCTCACCATTTTCATTCGCTACTCCCGGATGGGCCGCGCCTGCCGCGCCTGCGCGGAGGATCTGAAAATGGCCAGCCTGCTCGGCATTAATACCGACCGCGTCATTGCGCTAACGTTTGTTATCGGCGCGGCAATGGCGGCGGTGGCGGGCGTGCTGCTCGGTCAGTTCTATGGCGTAATTAACCCCTACATCGGTTTTATGGCCGGGATGAAAGCGTTCACCGCGGCGGTGCTGGGCGGTATTGGCAGCATCCCGGGCGCGATGATCGGCGGTCTGATTTTGGGCGTTGCCGAAGCGCTCTCGTCTGCATATTTAAGTACCGAATATAAAGATGTCGTATCGTTCGCTCTGCTGATTCTGGTACTGCTGGTGATGCCGACCGGTATCCTGGGGCGTCCGGAGGTAGAGAAAGTATGAAACCGATGCATATTGCGATGGCGCTATTCTCTGCGGCGATGTTCTTCGTTTTGGCTGGCGTCTTCATGGGCGTACAACTGGAGCTGGACGGCACCAAACTGGTGGTGGATACCGCCGCCGACATCCGCTGGCAGTGGATCTTTATCGGTACGGCAGTGGTTTTTTTCTTTCAGTTGCTGCGTCCGATGTTCCAGAAAGCGGTGAAGCACGTCTCCGGACCGAAGTTTATTCTGCCGGCGATCGATGGCTCTACCGTTAAGCAAAAGCTGTTTCTGATGGCGCTGTTGGTTATCGCCGTGGCATGGCCGTTTATGGTGTCGCGCGGTAGCGTCGATATCGCCACCATGACCATGATTTATATCATCCTCGGTCTGGGGCTGAACGTGGTGGTGGGGCTGTCCGGTCTGCTGGTATTGGGCTACGGCGGCTTTTACGCCATCGGCGCTTATACCTTTGCGCTGCTCAACCACTATTATGGTTTGGGTTTCTGGACCTGTCTGCCGCTGGCGGGACTGGTCTCCGCCGCCGCCGGTTTCCTGCTCGGCTTCCCGGTACTGCGTCTGCGCGGCGACTATCTGGCGATTGTGACGCTCGGTTTCGGCGAAATCGTCCGTATCCTGCTGCTCAACAACACGGAAATTACCGGCGGCCCGAACGGTATCAGCCAGATCCCCAAACCGACGCTATTTGGTCTGGAGTTTAGCCGCAACACCCGAGAAGGCGGCTGGGATACCTTCAGCAATTTCTTTGGCGTGAAGTACGACCCATCCGACCGGGTCATTTTCCTCTATCTGGTGGCCCTGTTGCTGGTGGTCCTGTCGCTGTTTGTCATTAACCGCCTGCTGCGTATGCCGCTGGGCCGGGCGTGGGAAGCGTTGCGTGAAGATGAGATCGCCTGTCGCTCATTAGGTTTAAGCCCGACGCGCATCAAGCTGACCGCTTTTACTATCAGCGCCGCGTTTGCCGGTTTCGCCGGGACGTTGTTTGCCGCCCGCCAGGGCTTTGTCAGCCCGGAATCTTTCACCTTCGCCGAATCCGCCTTCGTGCTGGCGATTGTGGTGCTGGGCGGAATGGGCTCGCAGTTTGCGGTGATCCTGGCGGCGGTTCTGCTGGTGGTGTCGCGCGAGTTGATGCGCGACTTCAACGAATACAGCATGTTGATGCTCGGCGGTTTGATGGTGTTGATGATGATCTGGCGCCCGCAGGGATTGCTGCCGATGACGCGTCCGCAGTTGAAGCTGAAAAGTGGTCAGGCGAAAGGAGAGCAGGCATGAGTCAGCCATTATTAGCGGTTAACGGCCTGATGATGCGCTTTGGCGGTTTGCTGGCTGTCAACAATGTATCGCTGGAATTGCGTGAGCGGGAAATTGTGTCGCTGATTGGCCCTAACGGCGCGGGTAAAACGACGGTGTTTAACTGCCTGACCGGTTTTTATAAGCCGACAGGCGGTACGATCATGTTGCGCGAGCGGCATCTGGAAGGATTGCCGGGCCAGCAGATCGCCCGCATGGGCGTGGTACGTACTTTCCAGCATGTGCGTCTGTTCCGTGAAATGACGGTGATTGAAAACCTGCTGGTGGCGCAGCACCAGCAATTGAAAACGGGCCTCTTTTCCGGCCTGTTGAAAACGCCCGCTTTCCGCCGCGCGCAAAGTGAAGCGCTGGACCGCGCGGCGACCTGGCTTGAGCGTATTGGCCTGCTGGAACATGCCAATCGCCAGGCCAGTAATCTGGCCTACGGCGACCAGCGCCGGCTGGAGATTGCCCGCTGCATGGTGACGCAGCCAGAAATTCTGATGCTCGACGAACCGGCGGCCGGCCTTAACCCGAAAGAGACCAAAGAGCTGGATGAGCTGATTACCGAACTACGTAACCATCACAACACCACTATCTTGCTGATTGAACACGATATGAAGCTGGTGATGGGAATTTCCGACCGTATTTACGTGGTGAACCAGGGCACGCCGCTGGCGAACGGCACGCCGGAAGAGATCCGCAACAACCCGGACGTCATCCGCGCTTATCTGGGTGAGGCATAAGATGGAAAAAACGATGTTAACGTTTGAAAAAGTCAGCGCCCACTACGGCAAGATTCAGGCGCTGCACGACGTCAGTCTGCACATCAACCAGGGGGAAATCGTTACCCTGATTGGCGCTAACGGCGCGGGGAAAACGACGCTGCTTGGCACCTTGTGCGGCGATCCGCGCGCCTCCAGCGGACGGGTGGTGTTTGACGGTAAAGACATCACCGACTGGCAGACGGCGAAAATCATGCGTGAAGCGGTGGCGATAGTGCCGGAAGGGCGGCGCGTCTTCTCGCGGATGACGGTAGAAGAGAACCTGGCGATGGGCGGTTTTTTTGCCGAGCGCGATCGGTTTCAGGAGCGTATCAAATGGGTGTACGAGCTGTTTCCGCGCCTGCATGAACGCCGTATCCAGCGAGCGGGCACCATGTCCGGTGGCGAACAGCAGATGCTGGCGATTGGCCGCGCGCTGATGAGCCAGCCGAGGCTATTGCTGCTGGATGAACCGTCGCTGGGGCTGGCGCCGATCATCATCCAGCAGATCTTCGACACCATTGAGCAGTTGCGCGAGCAGGGTATGACCATCTTCCTTGTCGAGCAGAACGCCAACCAGGCGCTGAAGCTCGCCGACCGCGGTTATGTGCTGGAAAACGGCCACGTGGTGCTATCCGATACCGGTGATGCGCTGCTGGCGAACGAAGCGGTGCGCAGCGCCTATCTGGGCGGTTAGACTGTGCCAGGGGGAAGCGCGTGCGCCGCCCCCGGTAACGGCAAGCGGTAAAATTTTTCAAAAGAGCCTGATGGCTCTTTTTTTGTACATGTTTGTTGTACAATAAACATGTACAACTGGGGAGGTGTTTATGCGTACGGTTAACTATAGCGAAGCGCGGCAAAATCTGGCCGAAGTCCTGGAAAGTGCGGTGACGGGGGGCCCTGTCACCATCACGCGTCGTGGGCATAAGTCCGCAGTGATCATCAGCGCCGAGGAGTTTGAGCGTTATCAGACGGCGCGAATGGATGATGAGTTTGCTGCCATTATGGCGGTTCATGGCAATGAGCTCAGGGAGCTGGCGGATAAATGACCCTACAACTTATCTCAGCGGAAGAGATAATTCAGTTTCACGACAGGCTTCTCCGCGTTACGCCTGGTGTAACAGGCATGCCTGATCCTGAGCGCGCGGAAGCGCTAATGTACCGGGTACTCAATCAAATCGAATATGAAGGGGTGACCGACGTGTGGCTGCTGGCGGCAATGCATTTGCTCACTATATCCCGTGGGTATATCTTCAATGATGGTAACAAACGCACCGCCTTATTTATTACGCTGCTGTTTTTAAAGCGTAACGGGATCTCACTCGCTGCGAATCCGGATTTTGTCGATATGACAGTCGATGCGGCGGCAGGGCGGCTTACGCTGGAGCAAATTGCCGTTCGCTTACGTGCCTGAGACGTTAATCCCGGCGACGCTCCGCCTGGTTGGGTTACGGCATGTGCGCCGCCCCCGAGAATAATGTCGTACCTATCCGTGCCGTAGCTCCCACTTTTCTTTTCCGGCGCTTTCACTGCCTTGCCATCTCTCTGTCGCCTTACTATCTTTTTTTTGTAATAAAAAAGTTATTTTTCTGTCATTCGAGCATGTCATGTTACCCCCGCGAACATAAAACGCGTGATATCGCGCATCCCGGCACAAAAAGAGAGATAACCGATGATATCGTTACGACATACAGCTTTAGGACTGGCGCTGAGTCTGGCATTTACGGGTCAGGCGTTGGCCGTCACCACTATTCCATTCTGGCATTCAATGGAAGGGGAGTTAGGCAAAGAAGTTGATTCACTGGCGCAACGTTTCAACCAGGCCAATCCGGATTACAAAATCGTTCCGGTCTATAAGGGGAACTATGAACAGAACCTGAGCGCCGGGATCGCGGCATTCCGTACCGGCAACGCGCCGGCAATATTGCAGGTTTATGAGGTTGGGACGGCGACCATGATGGCCTCGAAAGCCATTAAGCCGGTTTATGAAGTGTTTAAAGACGCCGGTATTAACTTTGACGAGTCCCAGTTTGTACCAACCGTTGCAGGCTACTACACCGATGCTAAAAGCGGGCATCTGCTCTCCCAGCCCTTTAACAGCTCCACGCCGGTACTGTACTACAACAAAGACGCCTTTAAGAACGCCGGTTTAGATCCGGAACAGCCGCCGAAAACCTGGCAGGAGCTGGCTGACTATACCGCGAAACTGAGAGCGGCAGGCATGAAATGCGGTTACGCCAGCGGCTGGCAAGGTTGGATCCAACTGGAAAACTTCAGCGCCTGGAACGGTCTCCCCTTCGCCAGTAAAAACAATGGTTTTGACGGTACAGATGCGGTGCTGGAGTTTAATAAGCCAGAGCAGGTGAAACATATCGCACTACTGGAAGAGATGAATAAAAAAGGCGATTTTAGCTATGTTGGGCGTAAGGACGAGTCTACCGAGAAGTTTTATAACGGTGACTGCGCGATGACAACCGCGTCCTCCGGCTCGCTCGCCAATATCCGCCAGTATGCCAAATTTAACTATGGCGTGGGTATGATGCCGTACGACGCTGATATCAAGGGCGCGCCGCAAAACGCCATTATCGGCGGAGCCAGCCTATGGGTCATGCAGGGTAAAGATAAAGAAACCTATACCGGCGTCGCCAAATTCCTCGACTTCCTGGCAAAACCGGAAAACGCTGCTGAATGGCATCAAAAAACCGGCTACCTGCCGATTACCACCGCCGCCTACGAGCTGACCCGCGAGCAGGGTTATTACGATAAAAACCCCGGTGCGGATATCGCCACTCGCCAGATGTTGAATAAGCCGCCGTTACCCTTCACCAAAGGCTTGCGTCTGGGCAATATGCCGCAGATTCGTACCATCGTGGACGAAGAGCTGGAAAGTGTCTGGACCGGGAAGAAAACCCCACAACAGGCGTTGGATACCGCAGTGGATCGCGGGAATCAGTTGCTGCGTCGTTTTGAGAAAGCAAGCAAATCTTAAGTGTATAAGTGCCTGATGGCGCTGCGCTTATCAGGCCTACAGCGTTTGTAGGCCGGATAAGGTGCTTGCACCGCCATCCGGCACCTTCCAGGAAAAGAACCTTCATGTCATCATCCCGTCCGGTGTTCCGCTCGCGCTGGCTGCCGTATTTACTGGTTGCTCCGCAGTTGGTTATCACCGTTATTTTCTTTATCTGGCCTGCGGGCGAAGCGCTGTGGTATTCGCTGCAAAGCGTCGATCCGTTTGGTTTTTCCAGCCAATTTGTCGGGCTGGAGAATTTTGTCGCGCTTTTTCACGACAGTTATTATCTCGACGCCTTCTGGACGACGATTAAATTCAGCGCGCTGGTCACGTTTAGCGGCCTGCTGGTCTCGTTGTTTTTCGCCGCCCTGGTGGATTACGTGGTGCGCGGCAGCCGTTTTTATCAGACGCTGATGCTGCTGCCTTATGCCGTCGCGCCCGCCGTCGCCGCCGTATTGTGGATTTTCCTGTTTAACCCGGGGCGGGGATTAATCACCCATTTCCTTGGCGAATTCGGCTATGACTGGAACCACGCGCAAAACAGCGGTCAGGCGATGTTCCTGGTGGTATTTGCGTCAGTATGGAAGCAGATTAGTTACAACTTTTTATTCTTCTTTGCCGCGCTGCAATCCATTCCCCGCTCGCTGGTGGAAGCGGCGGCCATTGACGGCGCCGGGCCGATTCGTCGTTTCTTCCGGCTTTCTTTGCCGCTTATTGCGCCGGTCAGTTTCTTCCTGCTGGTGGTCAACCTGGTGTATGCCTTTTTCGACACCTTCCCGGTGATCGACGCCGCGACCGCCGGCGGGCCGGTACAAGCCACCACGACGCTGATTTATAAGATTTATCGCGAAGGGTTTACCGGCCTGGATCTCTCGGCGTCCGCCGCGCAGTCGGTGGTGTTGATGTTCCTCGTCATCATTCTGACGGTGGTGCAGTTCCGCTATGTGGAAAGTAAGGTGCGTTACCAATGATAGAGAATCGTCGCGGGCTGACAATATTCAGCCATACCATGCTGATTCTGGGGATCGCGGTCATTTTGTTTCCGCTGTATGTCGCGTTTGTCGCGGCGACGCTGGACGACCGCGCGGTGTTTGAGACGCCGATGACGCTGCTTCCCGGCACGCAGTTACTGGAGAATATCAAAACTATTTGGGTCAACGGCGTCGGTGTTAATAGCGCGCCATTCTGGCTGATGATGCTTAACAGTTTCATTATGGCGTTCAGCATTACGGTAGGCAAAATCACGGTATCTATGCTTTCCGCATTCGCCATCGTCTGGTTTCGTTTTCCCCTGCGTAACCTGTTCTTCTGGATGATTTTTATCACCCTGATGCTGCCGGTTGAAGTGCGTATCTTCCCGACGGTGGAAGTGATCGCCAACCTGAAAATGCTCGACAGCTATGCCGGTCTGACGCTACCGCTGATGGCGTCCGCTACCGCCACTTTCCTGTTTCGTCAGTTCTTTATGACGCTTCCGGATGAACTGGTGGAGGCGGCCCGTATTGACGGCGCGTCGCCGATGCGCTTTTTCCGCGACATCGTGTTGCCGCTGTCAAAAACCAACCTGGCGGCGTTATTCGTCATCACCTTTATCTACGGCTGGAACCAGTATCTGTGGCCGCTGTTGATTATCACCGACGTGAATCTTGGCACTGCCGTAGCGGGTATCAAAGGGATGATCGCCACCGGCGAAGGTACCACGCAATGGAACCAGGTGATGGCCGCGATGCTGCTGACTCTGATTCCCCCGGTCGTAATTGTGTTAGCCATGCAACGGGCGTTTGTGCGTGGTTTAGTGGACAGTGAGAAATAACATGGCAGGACTGAAATTACAGGCAGTAACCAAAAGCTGGGACGGCAAAACCCAGGTCATTCAACCGCTGACGCTGGACGTGGCGGATGGCGAATTTATTGTGATGGTCGGGCCGTCCGGCTGCGGCAAATCAACGTTGTTGCGGATGGTGGCCGGTCTGGAACGCGTGACCAGCGGCGATATCTGGATTGATCGCAAACGGGTCACCGAGATGGAGCCCAAAGATCGCGGCATCGCGATGGTATTTCAGAACTATGCTCTTTATCCCCATATGAGCGTAGAGGAGAACATGGCGTGGGGGCTGAAAATTCGCGGTATGAGCAAAGCGCATATTGAAGAACGCGTGCGGGAGGCGGCGCGCATTCTGGAGCTGGACGGCCTGCTTAAACGCCGTCCACGCGAGCTTTCCGGCGGTCAACGGCAGCGCGTGGCAATGGGGCGCGCGATCGTCCGCGAGCCGGCAGTCTTCTTATTCGACGAACCGCTCTCTAACCTCGACGCCAAGCTGCGCGTACAGATGCGTCTGGAGTTACAACATCTGCATCGTCGCCTTCGTACCACCTCGCTCTATGTTACTCACGATCAGGTAGAGGCGATGACGCTGGCCCAGCGGGTGATGGTGATGAATAAAGGCGTCGCAGAACAGATTGGCACGCCGGTAGAGGTGTATGAAAAACCGGCCAGTCGCTTCGTGGCGAGCTTTATTGGCAGCCCGGCGATGAATCTGTTGGACGGCGTTATCAGCGCTTCCGGCGACCGTTTCGAATTGCCTGGCGGTCTGGCGTTGCCGATAAGTGCGGACTATCGGGGTCATGCCGGACGTAAAATGACGCTGGGTATCCGCCCGGAGCATATTGCGTTAAGCTCGCAGGCGGAAGGCGGCGTGCCGTTAACGGTAGACACGCTGGAGATTCTGGGCGCGGATAATCTGGCGCATGGGCGCTGGGGCGATCAGAAACTGGTGGTGCGGTTGGCGCATCAGCAGCGCCCGGCGGCGGGCAGTACGCTATGGCTGCATCTGCCGGAACATCAGCGGCATCTTTTTGATGGCGAAACAGGACAACGTGTATGAGTAACTGGCCTTATCCCCACATTGTCGCCCATCGCGGCGGCGGTAAACTGGCGCCGGAAAACACTCTGGCGGCGATTGACGTGGGCGCGCGATACGGGCACACCATGATTGAGTTTGATGCCAAGCTGTCGAAAGACGGCGAAATTTTCCTGCTGCATGACGATAACCTGGAGCGCACCAGCAATGGTTGGGGCGTGGCGGGCGAGTTGAACTGGCAGGATTTATTGCGTGTGGACGCTGGCGGTTGGTTTAGCGGCGAATTTAAAGGCGAGCCGCTGCCGCTGCTCTCGCAGGTGGCGGAGCGCTGCCGTAAACACGGCATGATGGCGAATATTGAGATCAAACCGACAACGGGGAGCGGAAAGCTAACAGGACGCGTCGTGGCGTTGGCCGCCCGCGAACTGTGGGCCGGGATGACGCCGCCGCTGCTTTCTTCCTTTGAGATAGAGGCGCTGGAGGCGGCGCAGGCGGCAGCACCTGAACTGCCGCGCGGGTTACTGCTGGATAAATGGCGTGAAGACTGGCGTGAACTGACGACCCGTCTGGGTTGTGTTTCCCTCCATCTCAACCATAAATTACTCGATGAGACGCGAGTGCAAGAGATTAAGGCCGCGGGTCTGCGGATTCTGGTGTATACCGTCAATCAGCCCCAGCGGGCGGCAGAGCTGCTGCGCTGGGGCGTGGATTGTATCTGCACCGATCGCATTGATGACATCGGCCCTCACTTTCAGTTTTAAGGGCTGATAGTTTTCAGCGGGATGTCAGGCTGCGGCGTCCCGCTGTCCTGCTGCAACATTGGCTGGGAATGGTTTAGCATCCGGTCCGGATTTCCGCTGCCGCTGAGCATTCCGCCCTGCGTATTGGGCAGCGTTTGCTGACCGAGCATACCGTTGCCCGGCTGTCCCTGCTGAACCCGCTGCGTATTGGCATTCAACTGCGACTGTAGATTTTGCTGCTGGCTGCGCGCCTGCGTTTGCATCTGTTGTTTCAACATACCCTGCTGCTGAATCTGCTGCGTTTGCATCTGCGTCTGCATACGCTGCTGGCTGGGGATCTGATAACCTGGCTGATTAGGATTATTCATAGTGTTAATTGGCTGGGCCAATACAGCAAAGGGTAACAAAGCCGTAATAAGTAGTAAGCGTTTCATTGTCGTCTCCTCCCGATGAGGCCTCTTTTTAAGTGTACCTCTATTTCGCCATGATGATGATTTTTTAAGCGTTGTGGACCAGGATTTAACGGGACATACACCCATTTATCTGGAGAAAAACAACGATGAAACCAACGTTTATGCGCTGGGTGGCGATCGCCGCTCTGCTGGCCGGGGGGACGTTTAGCGCGGTGGCCAATCCTCCCGTCGCGCCGCCAGTCTCCTATGGTGTTGAAGAAGATGTCTTTCATCCTGTGCGGGCGACGCAAGGGATGGTGGCGTCCGTGGATGCAATGGCGACGCAGGTTGGCGTGGATATCTTAAAGCAGGGCGGTAATGCCGTGGATGCCGCCGTCGCCGTGGGCTATGCGCTGGCTGTGACGCATCCGCAAGCCGGGAATCTGGGCGGCGGGGGATTTATGCTGCTGCGCACCAAAGACGGTAACACTACGGCGATTGATTTTCGTGAAATGGCGCCGGCTGGCGCGACCCGTGATATGTTCCTCGACGATCAGGGTAACGCCGATGCGAAAAAGTCGCTGACGTCGCATCTGGCATCCGGTACACCGGGTACCGTGGCGGGGTTCTCGCTGGCGCTGGAGAAATACGGCACGATGCCGCTGAATAAAGTGGTGCGTCCGGCGATGAAGCTGGCGGAAGAGGGTTTTGTGGTTAACGATGCGCTGGCCGACGACTTAAAAACTTACGGCAGCGAAGTGATCCCCAACCATGAGAACAGCAAAGCCATTTTCTGGAAAGACGGCGAGCCGCTGAAAAAAGGCGATAAGCTGGTCCAGAAGAATCTGGCGAAAAGCCTGGAAATGATTGCCGAAAACGGCCCGGATGCGTTTTATAAAGGGGCGATTGCTGACCAGATTGCCGGAGAAATGCAGAAGAACGGCGGTCTGATGATCAAAGAGGATTTAGCCAGCTATAAAGCCGTTGAGCGTACGCCAATCAGCGGTGACTATCGCGGGTATCAGGTCTTCTCCATGCCGCCGCCATCCTCGGGCGGTATTCACATCGTACAGATCCTTAATATTCTTGAAAATTTCGACATGAAGAAGTACGGCTTTGGCAGCGCCGATGCCATGCAAATCATGGTGGAAGCGGAAAAATACGCCTACGCTGACCGCTCAGAGTATCTGGGCGATCCGGACTTTGTGAAAGTGCCGTGGCAGGCGCTGACCCACAAAGCCTATGCGAAAACGCTGGCCGATCAAATTGATATCAACAAGGCCAAACCTTCCAGCCAGATAAAACCGGGCAAGCTCGCCCCGTATGAAAGCAACCAGACCACCCACTTCTCGGTGGTGGATAAAGACGGCAATGCCGTGGCGGTGACCTATACCCTGAACACCACCTTCGGCACAGGAATTGTGGCGGGAAATACCGGTATTCTGCTGAATAATCAAATGGATGATTTTTCTGCTAAACCCGGTGTACCTAATGTTTATGGCCTGGTGGGCGGCGATGCTAACGCGGTCGGTCCGAAGAAGCGTCCGCTGTCGTCGATGTCGCCCACTATTGTGGTAAAAGATGGCAAAACCTGGCTGGTGACCGGCAGTCCTGGCGGGAGTCGAATCATCACTACCGTGCCGCAAATGGTAGTGAACAGCATTGATTTTGGCATGAACGTCGCCGAAGCGACCAACGCGCCGCGTTTCCATCATCAATGGTTGCCGGACGAACTGCGGGTAGAAAAGGGCTTCAGTCCCGATACGCTGAAGTTGCTGGAACAGAAAGGGCAGAAAGTGGCGCTGAAAGAAGCGATGGGCAGCACCCAAAGTATTATGGTTGGACCGGATGGTGAACTGTATGGCGCTTCCGACCCGCGTTCGGTGGATGATTTAACGGCGGGATACTGATTTTTAATTCCAGGCCCGGTGTCAGACACCGGGCTATTTGCAGATTATGCCGTGAGTAATCGGGCTGGATTATCAATACAAAGCTTGCGCAGAGTATCGTTGTCTACTCCGCGAGCAGCCAGATAGGCGAGGAAGACATTCGGGACAAACCCCCAGCCATTTCCGCCATTTTTCGCCCACATCTGTTTGAGAAAAACATCATGGCTTAAAACGATTTGGTCGGCGTAACCCAGTGCAATCAGATTCGCTACTGCATCTGCGGTCTCCTGAACGCCCGGCGCGACACCTTCTTTTGGAAAGGTGATGTCCAGACCAATCATGTCAAATTCAAGCCATACGCCGCGGTCGAGCATTTTACGTTGATAGACGACATCTTTTCCTGAAGGGTCCGAATGCGCCAGCGAGACTTTTGCCGGAGAGACGTTCATTTCTTCCAGCACGATATCCAGCACCTCATCCCCCAGCCGCAGCCACCCTGGCATATGGATATTCATCGCCGTGTGGGGGTTGTTACATTGTGCCAGAGACGCTGCCCGCAGGCTGTTACGCTCCGCTTGGGTAAACGCGGGGGATACGCCGATTTCACCGATCATGCCAGCGCGAATATCCGTCTCGCCAATACCCTGATTCAGTTCTTTATCAATGAGTGAGGCTAACAGCTCAACAGGTTTATGGATCCGGGTGCTTTCAAATTTCTCCAGATAAGGTCCGGATGACGCAACGATATTCAAACCCGTTTTTAAGGCAACTTCTCGTAGCGCTGAGGCGTCCCGTCCAATGGATTCTGAACCGGTGGCGTCGACAATCGTCCTGCCGCCCAAAGACATAAAGTTATTGATTTCGAAGATAACATCATCAATCTCTTTGCGGTCCATGTTATCGGCGCAGCAGTATGGGTCGTGTTTCAGCCCCCACTGCAGGTCAGCACTGACTTTCTTTCCCACCAGTTGCTGTGAAAAAGCATAATGTGGCTCGTCTACGACCGAAGACAGATCGTTAAACAGATGTTCATGCGGTAGCGTCAGCCCCATATCCGTATGCGCCACCGGGCCTGTTACGGTTTGCAGGAAACCTTTCATTCTGACACCTCCATTCTTTGCGCCATTTTGGATGCTCTGTATTCAGGGATGGTGGTCACAATCGCACCGACTAACGCGAACAGCGTACCGATGATGGTGACCAGGTAGACCGTATTGCCTAATGAAGGGATCAATTCATCAATTAGCACTGAGCCAAGCAGTTGGCCTGCTGTTGACGCTACGCCCAGCATCAATAGCCCTAAGCCTCTCACCAGAATCGCCATTAGCCCGATGGACAGCAGACCCAGCGGACCACCGAGATACATCCACCATGTATCGGGTAACTGAATGGTGACATGGCCTAATGCGATACGTATCGCCAGCGCTGCGCCCAGGACACAAAAGCCGACGATGAAGTTCCATGTAATGGACACCAGCATGGAGCCCGTTGCCTCGGCGACTTTCGCATTCCCCGCAGGCTGCCAGCCAGCGAGTAACCCTGCCAAAAAGGGGAGGATAGCGAGCAGGATAAACGAGGTTGAGTGCCACTGTGGCGACACGACAAAAATGGTGGCGATAACGGCGAACAATGCGCCAGTAATGCGCCATGGCGTAAAATATTTCTTCTCCTCCACACCGATGCCAAAACGGTCGCACAGCAGGCCGGAAAGAAGCAGGGCAGAAATTAATGCCGTTTGAAAGGTGGCAACGCCCAGCGCGCTGGCGGATGCGCCTTCAGAAAATACGACCATAGCCCCGCATAATCCTGCAAACCAATTCCATAGCGGGATTTTTCTCTTTTTAATCAGAGTAGGGATTGAGGCGAATTGCTGGCGTGTTTCTTTGCGCGCAATAATAATAAAAAACATGACGACCAGACCGCTGGCAAACGAGATTACTGCGCAAGCATTACCGTCTTGTAACCAATGTCCTAACTGCCCATTAACGGCAGACTGCATCGGGGAAAGCATACCGGCTAAGATGGTGGCAAGCATCAGTAAGGGGGTTGAGTACTTATTCTTGTTCATACATCAATCCTTATATTTTATAAAAGGAGTAACTTTCGTTACTCCATTGTTTTTTATTTTCTGGCGATGAATTGAAGCGTGTTGACCCACAGGTCGGTATAAAATGGCCATGACATAAACTGCTGGGTTCCCCAGTGTGGGGAGCAGTCACTCATAAAGCAGGCGGTTTTACCCTGTTGGTATTCACCGAACACTAACAATGGGTCATTATTTATTGTTAATACGACATCGGCATCGTCTCTGGCGACGGCCTGGTTATATCCAAGAAATACTGGATAATCTGAGAACCCGTTAACAACAGGATGTTCAGGTGAGACAGCCTCAGCACAGATACCCTCTGGCTTTTCTACCCGGTCATCGCCATCAAGCATAATAACTGGCAGAACCTCAGCAAGAACGGTGTTCTTATAATTGGCTTTTGCCTCAATACCCATAAATGACAGATAACCGCCAATCATGAGTAGTCCACCGCCATTTTTGACGTACTCTTTAATGGACTCCAGAGCGTTTGGTTTTATTTTTAGCTGATAAAATGTCTCGTTTTGCAACAGGAAGGTATTACTACCAATGTCGCTAATAACAATCACATCGTAACGGTTTAATTCGTCAATACTCTCTGGAAAGGCAATTTGTACCGTGTGGGCAGGCATGTAATCAATATCAACGCCGCCTTTCCTCAAGCATTCCAGTAACCATGTAGCGCCTTCTTCATATTTACTGGAGGTGAAACTGTCATAACCTTTTGAATGAATCATATGAATATGCCAGGATTCTCCAATAAAGAGCACCTTTAGTTTTTTCTGCGTATTGTTCATAGTCTGCTCCTTGATTTAGTGAGTAGAGATAGTTTGTTTGTAATGTGAACCCTGAATACGATGAAGAACGGAGTCGTTTTCCGGCATATCAGAGGCATTAGGCGTTTCAACCGCAAGTGAGGCAAATGCGCTGGCGTAGCACAATGCGGATGCCAGTGACTTTCCTTTTGCAAGACCAGATGCGAGGGCGCCATTGAAAGCGTCACCCGCTCCCGCCGTATTTTTTACAACTGCCGGAAATGCCGGGGAATAGATGAATTGTGTGCCATCATAAGCAAGCGAACCTTTGCTACCTAATGTAATAATGGTATTTTTGACGCCTTTCTGATGAATAATTTTGGCCTCGCATTTGGCTGATTCGATATCATTAACCGCCATATTGGCCAGCAGGCCTGCTTCCGTTTCATTTGGCGTAATATAGTCAATGTTATCAATGATGGTGTTAACCATGTCATTGTATGGCGCTGGATTGATGATGACCGGTATGTCATTTTTTTGTGCGAGACGAATTGTTTGCTGCAGCGCTTCGTAATTCGTCTCCAGTTGGACAAGAACAATATCTGAATGAACAATGGCTTCTTTCTGAATGGTGATTTCATCAGGGGAAATTGTCATGTTGGCGCCAGGGTAGATAGCGATGACGTTATCTCCGGTATCTCCATTCACCATGATGGTTGCTGTACCTGTTTGTGTTTCTTTGGTCTGGTAGATAACACTTTTATGGATTTTTGATGAGTTTATAAAATTAATGGCGTAATCGCTAAAATGGTCTGAGCCGACTTTAGTAATAAAATGCACATCAGAGTCGGCATAGCTTGCTGCTAATGCCTGATTACATCCCTTACCGCCGGGTGAAAAAATAAATTTATCGGCCAGCAATGATTCTCCCGTTGAGGGTAATCTCGGTAGATAACTGATAATATCAACATTGAACGAGCCAATAACACATACATTATTTTTCATGGCAGAGAGACCTTTTTTTATTTTCTGCGCTGATTCATATTTTTCCAGCACATAAGCAATTTCATTTTTTGCGACGTTATCAAGAGAATCAAGGGTAATAAATGCACCACCATGACAGCGAGTAAGATATCCCTGTCCGGCAAGTTCATTGAGATCTGAACGAATAGTTTCCTTTGTTACCTTGAGACTTTTCGCCAGATTTGAAACTTTTACAACTCCCGAAATACTGAGTTCCTTCAATATTCTATGATGGCGTTCAAATTTCATTTTTTACCTCACCGTGGTTAAATTAGTCCCGGGAGGGGTATATTGTTGTGATTGTCACCATAAAGTGATGGCAGAAACCAAAAAAAAACAAAAATGTAATATTAATTTTGCTAAAATTACGGAAAAAACGGTGATAAAGCTTAAAGTGGTAATAACCATGAAATTCAGATGGTTATTGTTTTGATATAGGGGAAGTAGGTTGCAATAACTGGAATGTTGTGAAGGTTTGTGACGTTTCGCCCCACAGGGTGGGGCGGGGAAGCGCTATTTCACGCGCGCCATAAAGTACGCATCAACGTACTCACCGTTGCGCAGGCCGTATTTCTTACCAGTGCCTTCGATTTCAAAGCCGTACTTCTTATACACCGCCACGGCGGGCTCGTTATCAACAAACACCGTTAACTCGATACGGTCAACGCGCAGCCAGTTGTCACACATGTCGATCATCGTGCGGATCAGCGCGCTGGCAATGCCGCGATTGTGCCACCGGGCATCCACGCAGATACCAAAATCGGCCACGTGGCTGCGACGGGGACGTTGGGTGACCTGAATAGAAAGATGGCCAACGACAATATCGTCAATGCAGGCAACCAGTTGTTTAACCCCGGCTTGCTCGGTTAGCCGCGCCTGCCACATTTCGAGGGAAGGATGAGGAACCTGTAGCGTGTTGTGGTACACCTCCGGCTGGGCGTGGATCTGACGAATGGCATCGTAATCTTTCGGTTCAGCGTGGCGTATCACTATTTCACTCATTCCTTATCTCCTGCAGGGTTAATTGTGTATTTACACTCGCTGAGAAAGAAAATTCCGTCAACCGCATTTTTTTGCAAAAAGAAGTAGACAACTGCGAATGAGAATGATTATTATTGCCTTGCATTCAGGGGAACCCCTACGGAGAACCTGAAAGCACGACATTGCTCACATTGCTTCCAGTATTATTTTGGCCAGCTTTTGCTGGCTTTTTTTTGGGTTTTGTTTCAGCCTGGCTTACTTGTTATTTTGTCCCCGGGAAGTGCTCGTGCTCCTCACGTACATTTAGTACGCTCCGGGCCCTGCGCGCTTGCCGTGAACAAACTGACCGCGACGCCGACGGCCGATCTTGAGGCATCTGCTTTTGTAGGCCCAAAAAGGCAACGCCGCATCCGGCAAAGAATCCAACATTCAGTCTCCTCACGCTTTACGCTATGGTGTAGACAATCATCTTCAAAAGGATCGTCTCATGACCTTACACTGCGCATTTATTGGATTCGGCAAAAGTACCACCCGTTACCATCTCCCCTATGTTCTGAATCGGAAAGATACCTGGCATGTCGCGCATATTTTCCGTCGTCACGCTAAACCGGAAGAGCAGGCGCCGCAGTATTCGCATATTCACTTCACCAGCGATCTGGATGAGGTGTTGGGCGATCCGCAGGTAAAACTGGTGATCGTCTGTACGCATGCTGACAGCCATTTCGAATACGCTAAACGCGCGCTGGAAGCGGGTAAAAATGTGCTGGTTGAGAAACCTTTCACGCCGACGCTGGCGGAGGCAAAAGTGTTGTTCGACCTGGCGCGAAGCAAAGGACTGACCGTCACGCCGTATCAGAATCGGCGTTTTGATTCCTGTTTTCTTACTGCTAAAAAAGCGATTGAGAGCGGGAAACTGGGCAAGATTGTCGAAATTGAAAGCCATTTCGATTATTACCGCCCGGTAGCAGAAACCAAACCGGGCCTGCCGCAGGACGGCGCATTCTATGGACTTGGCGTCCACACCATGGATCAAATTATTTCGCTATTTGGCCGTCCGGATCATGTCGCGTATGACATTCGTAGCCTGCGTAATAAAGCGAATCCGGATGACACCTTTGAAGCGCAACTGTTTTATGGCGATTTGAAGGCTATCGTTAAAACCAGCCATCTGGTGAAAATTGACTATCCGAAGTTTATTGTTCACGGCACCAAAGGTTCGTTTGTGAAATACGGTATCGATCAACAAGAAACCAGCCTGAAAGCGAACATTATGCCCGGTGAACCCGGTTTCGCCGCTGACGAATCCGTCGGCGTGCTGGAATATGTTAACGATGACGGCGTGACCGTGAAAGAAGAGGTGAAACCGGAAACGGGTGACTATGGTCGCGTCTATGATGCGCTGTACCAGACGTTGACCGTCGGTATGCCTAATTACGTCAAGGAATCTGAAGTTCTTACCAACCTGGAAATCCTCGAGCGTGCTTTCGAACAGGCATCGCCTGCGACGATAACCCTCGCTAAATAGCCCTTACAGACTCCTCTGCGCTTATTCATATTTTTTGAACAGAGGAGTCAGTTTTCACCCTCTATGATCCCGGACGGAATGAGTCCACACTTATTCCATCGAAAACATCTGGGGATGAACACAATGATCTACTTACGCAAAGCAAACGACCGCGGTCATGCGAATCATGGCTGGCTTGACTCCTGGCATACTTTTTCTTTTGCCGATTATTACGATCCGAACTTTATGGGGTTCTCGGCGCTGCGTGTGATTAACGACGATGTGATCGACGCAGGCCAGGGGTTCGGCACGCATCCGCATAAAGACATGGAAATTTTGACCTATGTGCTGGAAGGTGCCGTAGAACACCAGGACAGTATGGGCAATAAAGAACAGGTTCCGGCCGGTGAATTCCAGATTATGAGCGCCGGGACCGGCGTTCGCCACTCCGAGTACAACCCGAGCAAAACGGATCGTCTGCGGCTGTACCAGATCTGGATCATTCCGCAAGAAACCGGCATCACGCCGCGCTACGAACAGCGTCGCTTCGACGCCGCGCAGGGCAAGCAACTGGTGCTTTCGCCAGATGCTCGCGATGGTTCGCTGAAGGTCCACCAGGATATGGAGCTGTACCGCTGGGCGCTGCTCAAAGATGAGCAGTCGGTGCATCAGATTGCCGCTGAGCGCCGCGTCTGGATACAGGTGGTAAAAGGTAACGTGACTATTAACGGTACTAAAGCCACCACCAGCGATGGCCTGGCGATTTGGGATGAGCAGGCAATCTCGATTCATGCCGACAGCGACAGCGAAGTGTTACTGTTTGACCTGCCGCCAGTCTAACGTGCTGTAACCTTTTGTAGGCCGGATAAGACGCGAAAGCGTTGCCATCCGGCTTTTCATCGTTTGTCATTAATTCCGCACGTCCGTGGTAAACTGGGCAAATCTATCCCTTTTATACCTTTCAGGACGATGAAAAAGAAAAGACCCGTACTTCAGGATGTAGCCGACCGTGTGGGCGTGACCAAAATGACGGTCAGCCGTTTTTTGCGTAATCCGGAGCAGGTCTCCGTCGCGCTGCGGGGTAAAATTGCGGCTGCGCTTGATGAGCTCGGGTACATTCCTAATCGCGCGCCTGACATTCTTTCCAACGCCACCAGCCGCGCCATTGGCGTTCTGCTGCCGTCTTTAACCAACCAGGTCTTTGCGGAAGTGTTACGCGGCATTGAGGCTGTCACCGACGCGCATGGTTATCAAACCATGCTGGCGCACTACGGCTATAAACCGGAGATGGAGCAGGAGCGCCTGGAATCGATGCTCTCCTGGAATATCGACGGCCTGATCCTCACTGAGCGTACCCATACGCCGCGCACCTTAAAAATGATCGAAGTCGCCGGGATTCCGGTGGTGGAACTGATGGACAGCCAGTCGCCGTGTCTCGATATTGCCGTCGGTTTTGACAACTTCGAGGCCGCCCGTCAGATGACCGCCGCGATTATCGCGCGTGGTCATCGTCATATCGCCTATCTGGGGGCGCGCCTCGACGAACGTACTATCATCAAGCAGAAGGGCTATGAACAGGCGATGCGGGACGCCGGTCTGGTTCCTTACAGTGTGATGATGGAGCAATCTTCATCCTACTCTTCCGGTATCGAACTCATGCGCCAGGCGCGACGCGAATACCCACAGCTTGACGGTATTTTTTGCACCAACGATGACCTGGCGGTGGGGGCGGCCTTCGAATGCCAGCGCCTGGGGCTAAAAATCCCGGACGACATGGCGATCGCCGGGTTCCACGGTCATGACATCGGCCAGGTGATGGAACCGCGTCTGGCAAGCGTCCTGACGCCGCGCGAGCGAATGGGCAGCATTGGCGCGGAACGTTTGTTAGCCCGCATTCGCGGCGAAACGGTCACGCCGAAAATGTTAGATTTAGGTTTCACCTTGTCACCGGGCGGATCTATTTAGTCTGACAACTTTGAAGTAGCTCACACTTATTCACTTTTGGCACGAATGGTCATTGCGTCGTGAATGGTGCGGTTGGACAATGTTACTGATAACAGTTACCCGTAACAAATTTTGCAACTTGTAGAGTGGGGGCCCGCTTTGAGCACGACTAATCATGATCACCACGTTTACGTTCTGATGGGCGTATCAGGCAGCGGTAAATCCGCTGTCGCAAGCGCCGTGGCGCATCAGCTTCATGCCGCGTTTCTGGACGGCGATTTTCTGCATCCGCGCTGCAATATTGAAAAAATGGCTTCCGGCGAGCCGTTGAATGATGATGACCGCAAACAGTGGTTACAGGCGCTGAACGACGCCGCTTTCGCGATGCAGCGAACCAATAAAATCTCGCTGATCGTCTGTTCCGCACTGAAAAAACACTATCGCGACCTGCTGCGCAAGGGAAACCCGAACCTCTCCTTTATCTATCTGAAAGGTGATTTCGACGTCATTGAAAGCCGTCTGAAAGCGCGCAAAGGCCATTTCTTCAAAACCCAGATGCTGGTGACGCAGTTTGAAACGCTGCAAGAGCCGGGTGCCGACGAACGCGATGTTCTGGTGGTGGATATCGACCAGCCGCTGGAAGGCGTCGTGGCGAGCACCATTGAGGTCATCAATAAAGGCAGTACGCTGTGAGTACATTAACACTGGTTTTAACCGCCGTCGGTTCCGTCTTACTGCTGCTGTTTTTGGTGATGAAGGCGCGTATGCACGCCTTCGTCGCGTTAATGGTCGTCTCGATGGGCGCGGGGCTTTTTTCAGGGATGCCGCTTGATAAAATCGCCGCGACCATGGAAAAAGGGATGGGCGGCACGCTGGGATTCCTGGCGATTGTGGTCGCGCTGGGGGCGATGTTCGGCAAGATTCTGCATGAAACCGGCGCGGTCGATCAGATAGCCGTCAAGATGCTTAAATCCTTTGGCCATAACCGCGCGCACTATGCGATTGGCCTTGCCGGGCTGATTTGCGCGCTCCCGCTATTCTTTGAAGTGGCGATTGTGCTGCTGATAAGCGTGGCGTTCTCTATGGCGCGTCATACCGGCACAAACCTGGTGAAGCTGGTCATTCCGCTGTTTGCGGGCGTGGCGGCAGCCGCGGCGTTTTTGTTGCCTGGGCCTGCGCCGATGCTGCTGGCTTCCCAGATGCATGCTGATTTCGGCTGGATGATCCTGATTGGGCTGTGCGCCGCCATTCCTGGCATGATTATCGCCGGGCCGCTGTGGGGGAATTTTATCAGCCGTTACGTTGAGCTGAGTATTCCTGACGACATTACCGAGCCGCATCTGGGCGAAGGCAAAATGCCTTCTTTCGGCTTCAGCCTGTCGCTGATCCTGCTGCCGTTGGTGCTGGTAGGACTGAAAACGATCGCCGCGCGCTTTGTGCCGGAAGGTTCCACCGCTTATGAATGGTTTGAGTTTATCGGCCACCCCTTCACTGCGATTCTGGTCGCTTGTCTGGTAGCGATTTACGGCCTGGCGATGCGCCAGGGGATGCCGAAAGACAAAGTGATGGAAATCTGCGGCCACGCGCTACAACCGGCGGGCATTATTCTGCTGGTGATTGGCGCAGGCGGGGTATTTAAACAGGTACTGGTTGACTCCGGCGTCGGCCCGGCGCTGGGCGAAGCGTTAACCGGCATGGGACTGCCGATTGCCATTACCTGCTTTGTGCTGGCGGCGGCGGTGCGCATCATTCAGGGTTCCGCGACCGTGGCGTGTTTAACCGCGGTCGGTCTGGTGATGCCGGTCATTGAGCGACTGAATTTCTCCGGCGCGCAGATGGCGGCGCTCTCTATCTGTATCGCCGGCGGTTCAATTGTGGTTTCTCATGTTAACGACGCCGGCTTCTGGCTGTTCGGTAAATTTACCGGCGCGACCGAAGCGCAGACGTTAAAAACCTGGACGATGATGGAAACTATCCTCGGTACGGTCGGCGCGATTGTCGGGATGATTGCTTTCCAACTGCTGAGCTGAGTCTTGTTGCCCGGTGGCGCGGTGCTTACCGGGCCTGGAAACGGGCACATATCGACACCGTAAGCCGGGTAAGGCGTAATCGCTACCCGGTTTTTTTATTGAGGTGTGCATGGCAATCGCCCAACGACATTTTGCCTCGCCATGTTTCAGTACGCGCATAAAAGCAGGAAAATTTCTACGCTGATCCATAATTAGGATCAATAAAACAGCGACGGAAATGATTCCCTTCCTAACGCAAATTCCCTGATAATCGCCACTGGACTTTCTGCTTGCGCGATAAGGCAGGATAAGTCGCATTACTGATGGCTTCGCTATCATTGATTAATTTCACTTGCGACTTTGGCTGCTTTTTGTATGGTGAAGGATGCGCCACAGGATACTGGCGCGCATATACAGCACATCTCTTTGCAGGAAAAAAACGCTATGAAAAATGTTGGCTTTATCGGCTGGCGCGGAATGGTCGGCTCTGTTCTCATGCAACGCATGGTAGAGGAGCGCGATTTCGACGCTATTCGCCCTGTTTTCTTTTCTACCTCCCAGTTTGGACAGGCGGCGCCCACCTTCGGCGACACCTCCACCGGCACGCTACAGGACGCTTTTGATCTGGATGCGCTAAAAGCGCTCGATATCATCGTGACCTGCCAGGGCGGCGATTATACCAACGAAATTTATCCAAAGCTGCGCGAAAGCGGATGGCAGGGTTACTGGATTGACGCGGCTTCTACGCTGCGCATGAAAGATGATGCCATTATTATTCTCGACCCGGTCAACCAGGACGTGATTACCGACGGCCTGAACAATGGCGTGAAGACCTTTGTGGGCGGTAACTGTACCGTTAGCCTGATGTTGATGTCGCTGGGCGGTCTCTTTGCCCATAATCTCGTTGACTGGGTATCCGTCGCGACCTATCAGGCCGCCTCCGGCGGCGGCGCGCGCCATATGCGCGAGCTGTTAACCCAAATGGGTCAGTTGTATGGCCATGTCGCCGATGAACTGGCGACGCCGTCTTCCGCAATTCTTGATATTGAACGCAAAGTTACGGCATTGACCCGCAGCGGCGAGCTGCCGGTTGATAACTTTGGCGTACCGCTGGCGGGAAGCCTGATCCCCTGGATCGACAAACAGCTCGATAACGGCCAGAGCCGTGAAGAGTGGAAAGGCCAGGCGGAAACCAACAAGATCCTCAATACTGCCTCTGTGATCCCGGTTGATGGTTTGTGTGTGCGCGTCGGCGCGCTGCGCTGTCACAGCCAGGCGTTCACCATTAAGCTGAAAAAAGAGGTATCCATTCCGACGGTGGAAGAACTGCTGGCGGCACATAATCCGTGGGCGAAAGTGGTACCGAACGATCGTGATATCACTATGCGCGAATTAACCCCGGCGGCGGTGACCGGCACGTTGACTACGCCGGTTGGTCGTCTGCGTAAGCTGAACATGGGGCCAGAGTTCTTGTCGGCGTTTACCGTAGGCGACCAGTTGTTATGGGGCGCCGCCGAGCCGCTGCGTCGAATGCTGCGCCAGTTGGCGTAGTGGCTATTGCAGCGCTTATCGGGCCTGCGTGTGGTTCTGTAGGCCGGATAAGGCGCGTTAGCGCCGCCATCCGGCGGGGGAATTTGTGTTAAACCAGGGGTGCATCGTCACCCTTTTTTTTGCGTAATACAGGAGTAAACGCAGATGTTTCATTTTTATCAGGAGTTAAGCAGAGCATTGGCTATTCTTTAAGGGTAGCTTAATCCCACGGGTATTAAGCCTAACCTGAAGGTAGGACGACGCAGATAGGATGCACAGTGTGCTGCGCCGTTCAGGTCAAAGAAGTGTCACTACCTGATGTTGAATTCAGTGAGATGGAGTGACGCCACAAAACAGGATGACAAACCATGTCCAGTCGTATCGATAGAGACGTGATTAATGCGCTAATTGCAGGACATTTTGCGGACCCTTTTTCCGTACTCGGAATGCACCAGACCCAAGCCGGACTAGAAGTCCGCGCCCTATTACCTGACGCCACCGACGTATGGGTGATTGAACCCAAAACCGGACGTAAAGTCGGCAAACTGGAATGTCTCGACGCTCGCGGTTTTTTCTGCGGCGTTTTACCCCGACGTAAAAATTTCTTTCGCTATCAGCTCGCCGTGACCTGGCACGGACAGCAGAACCTCATCGACGATCCTTACCGTTTTGGTCCATTAATACAGGAAATGGATGCCTGGCTATTGTCGGAAGGCACCCACCTGCGTCCTTATGAAACGCTGGGCGCGCACGCCGATACGATGGATGGCGTCACCGGCACCCGTTTCTCCGTCTGGGCGCCTAATGCTCGTCGCGTTTCGGTTGTCGGGCAATTCAACTATTGGGATGGGCGTCGCCACCCGATGCGTCTGCGCAAAGAGAGCGGTATTTGGGAGCTGTTTATCCCCGGCGCGCATAATGGACAACTGTATAAATTCGAGCTGCTTGATGCGAACGGTAATCTGCGCATTAAAGCCGATCCCTATGCTTTTGAGGCACAGATGCGTCCGGAAACGGCGTCGATGATTTGCGGACTGCCGGAGAAAGTGACGCCAAGCGAAGAACGACAAAAAGCCAATCAGTTTGATGCGCCGATCTCGATTTATGAGGTGCATTTAGGTTCATGGCGCCGCCATACGGATAACAATTTCTGGCTGAGCTATCGTGAGCTGGCGGATCAGCTTGTGCCTTACGCCAAATGGATGGGCTTTACGCACCTTGAACTCTTGCCGGTTAACGAACATCCGTTTGACGGCAGTTGGGGCTACCAGCCGACCGGCCTCTACGCGCCGACCCGCCGCTTTGGTACGCGGGACGACTTCCGCTATTTCATCAATGCGGCCCATGCGGCGGGCCTTAACGTCATTCTCGACTGGGTGCCGGGCCATTTCCCGTCCGATGAATTTAGCCTCGCGGAGTTTGACGGCACCCACCTCTATGAGCACAGCGACCCGCGCGAGGGCTATCACCAGGACTGGAATACGCTGATCTACAACTATGGTCGTCGTGAAGTCAGTAATTATCTGGTGGGTAACGCCCTGTACTGGATGGAGCGTTTTGGGATTGATGCGCTGCGTGTCGATGCGGTGGCCTCTATGATCTACCGCGACTACAGCCGCAAAGAGGGCGAGTGGATACCGAACGAGTTCGGCGGTCGTGAAAACCTGGAAGCCATTGAGTTTCTGCGCAATACCAACCGCATTATTGGCGAGCAGGTGCCCGGCGCGGTCAGCATGGCGGAAGAGTCGACAGACTTCGCTGGCGTGACGCGTCCACCGGAAACGGGCGGCCTGGGGTTCTGGTTCAAGTGGAATCTGGGCTGGATGCACGACACGCTGGACTACATGAAGCTGGACCCGGTGTACCGCCAGTATCATCACGACAAGCTGACCTTTGGTATGTTGTACAACCATACCGAAAACTTTGTTCTGCCGCTGTCGCACGATGAGGTGGTTCACGGCAAGAAATCCATTCTCGATCGTATGCCGGGCGATGCGTGGCAAAAATTTGCCAACCTGCGCGCCTATTATGGCTGGATGTGGGCCTTCCCCGGCAAGAAACTGCTGTTTATGGGGAATGAGTTTGCCCAGGGACGCGAGTGGAACCATGACGCCAGCCTCGACTGGCACCTGCTGGAGGGGGGCGATAACTGGCACCACGGGGTTCAGCGTCTGGTGCGCGATCTCAACCACACCTATCGCCACCATAAAGCGTTGCATGAGCTGGATTTCGATGCTTACGGCTTTGAGTGGCTGGTGGTCGATGACAATGAACGCTCGGTACTGATTTTTGTACGCCGTGATAAAGCCGGCAACGAGATCATCGTCGCCAGCAACTTTACGCCCGTTCCTCGCCACGACTACCGCTTTGGCATCAACCAGCCGGGACGCTGGCGTGAAATTCTCAATACGGATTCGATGCATTATCACGGTAGCAACACCGGCAATGGCGGCGTGGTGCACAGCGATGAGATCGAAAGCCATGGTCGTCAGCACTCTCTTAACCTGACGTTACCGCCGTTGGCGACGATCTGGCTGATGCGGGAGGGGGAATGACGCAGCTTGCGATCGGCGAAGCAACGCCGCATGGCGCAACGTATGACGGTCATGGCGTGAATTTCACGCTCTTTTCCGCTCATGCGGAGCGCGTAGAGCTGTGCGTTTTTGATTCCCGAGGGAATGAGCGTCGCTATGACCTGCCAGGACGTCGCGGCGATGTCTGGCATGGTTATCTGGCAGGCGCCAGGCCAGGTTTGCGCTATGGCTATCGCGTACATGGCCCGTGGCAGCCAGCGCAGGGGCATCGGTTTAATCCGGCGAAGTTACTGCTTGACCCTTATGCGCGCCGGGTCGAGGGCGAACTAAAAGATCATCCGCTGTTGCACGGCGGACACGATGAACCGGACTACCGCGATAACGCGGCGGTGGCGCCGAAAAGTGTGGTAATCAGCGACCATTATGACTGGGAAGATGACGCCGCGCCGCGCACGCCGTGGGGAAAAACGGTCATCTATGAAGCGCATGTCAAAGGGCTTACCTATCTGCATCCGGAACTCCCCCAGGAGATACGCGGCACCTATAAAGCGCTCGGTCATCCGGTCATGGTGGCGTACTTCAAACAGCTTGGCATTACGGCGCTGGAACTGTTGCCGGTGGCGCAGTTTGCCAGCGAGCCGCGCCTGCAACGTATGGGGCTGACCAATTATTGGGGTTATAACCCGATGGCGATGTTCGCGCTGCATCCCGCCTGGGCCAGTTCGCCCGAGATGGCGCTGGACGAGTTTCGCGATGCGGTGAAAGCGCTGCATCGCGCGGGGATTGAGGTCATTCTGGACATCGTATTAAACCATAGCGCCGAGCTGGATCTGGACGGTCCAACCTTCTCCCTGCGCGGAATTGATAACCGTAGCTATTATTGGATAAGGGACGATGGCGATTATCACAACTGGACGGGGTGCGGCAACACGCTCAATTTAAGCCATCCCGGCGTGGTGGAATACGCGTGCGAGTGTTTGCGCTATTGGGTGGAAACCTGTCATGTCGATGGTTTTCGTTTTGATTTGGCGTCCGTCATGGGGCGCACGCCGACGTTTCGCCAGGATGCGCCGCTGTTTGCCGCGATTAAAGCGTGTCCTGTGTTATCAACGGTCAAGCTGATTGCTGAACCGTGGGATATTGGCGAGGGCGGCTATCAGGTCGGGAATTTTCCGCCACCGTTTGCCGAGTGGAACGATCATTTTCGCGATGCGGCCCGCCGATTCTGGTTGCCGCGTAACCTGACGACCGGGGAGTTTGCCTGTCGTTTCGCCGCTTCCAGCGATGTGTTTAAACGCAATGGCCGCGCGCCCGGCGCCTCTGTCAATCTGCTCACGGCGCATGACGGTTTTACGCTCCGGGACTGCGTCTGTTTCAATCAGAAACACAATGAGGCGAACGGTGAGGAAAATCGCGACGGCACCAACAGCAATTACAGCGACAATCATGGTAAAGAAGGATTAGGCGGTCCGCTTGATTTAATGGAGCGGCGGCGCGACAGCATTCATGCCCTGCTGGCGACGCTACTGCTCTCTCAGGGAACGCCGATGCTGCTGGCAGGCGATGAACACGGCCATAGCCAGCACGGCAACAATAACGCCTACTGTCAGGATAATGCCTTAACCTGGCTGGACTGGCAGCAGGCAAATCGTGGGTTAACCACGTTTACCGCCGCGCTGATTCGTTTGCGTCAGCAGATACCGGCTTTAACCGGCAATAGCTGGTGGGAAGAGGGCGATGGCAACGTGCGTTGGCTGAATAAAAACGCGCAACCCTTGAGTGCGGATGAGTGGCAAAACGGGCCTAAGCTGATGCAAATTCTGTTGTCGGACCGTTTTCTGATAGCGATAAATGCCACGCTTGAGGTGACAGATATAGTTTTACCCGAAGGGGAATGGCGCGCCGTTCCCCCATTCGCTGGAGAGGATAATCCGGTGATAACGGCGGTCTGGCAGGGACCTGCGCATGGACTGTGTGTGTTCCAGAGAGGATAAAAAAGGAGTTAATCATGGTGAGTTTAGAGAAGAACGATCGTGTAATGTTGGCGCGCCAGCTGCCATTGGAATCTGTTGCCCTAATCCTGGCCGGCGGCCGTGGCACGCGTCTAAAAGATTTAACGAACAAACGCGCCAAACCAGCCGTCCACTTTGGTGGGAAGTTCCGCATCATCGATTTCGCCTTATCTAATTGTCTGAACTCCGGGATTCGCCGTATCGGCGTGATCACTCAGTATCAGTCCCATACGCTGGTGCAGCATATTCAGCGCGGCTGGTCACTGTTTAGCGAAGAGATGAACGAATTTGTCGATCTGCTGCCAGCTCAACAGCGTATGAAGGGCGAAAACTGGTATCGCGGCACGGCAGACGCGGTGACCCAGAACCTGGATATTATTCGTCGCTATAAAGCGGAATATGTCGTCATCCTGGCAGGCGATCATATCTACAAGCAGGACTACTCGCGTATGTTGATCGATCACGTTGAAAAGGGCGCGCGTTGCACGGTGGCCTGTATGCCGGTGCCGATCAAAGAGGCGACGGCGTTCGGCGTGATGGCGGTCGATGAAAGCGACAAGATTATTGATTTTGTCGAAAAACCGGCGAATCCCCCCGCAATGCCTGGTGACGCCAGCAAATCGCTGGCCAGTATGGGCATTTACGTTTTTGACGCCGATTACCTGTATGAATTGCTGGCGGCAGACGATAAAGATGACGCTTCCAGCCACGATTTCGGTAAAGACATTATCCCCAAAATCACCCGCGAAGGTATGGCTTACGCGCATCCTTTCCCGCTCTCCTGCGTGCAGTCCGATCCGCAAGCCGAACCGTACTGGCGCGATGTAGGTACGCTGGAAGCTTACTGGAAGGCGAACCTGGATTTAGCCTCGGTGACGCCGGAGCTGGATATGTATGACCAGAACTGGCCTATCCGTACGCATATGGAATCGCTACCGCCTGCGAAATTCGTGCAGGACCGCTCCGGTAGCCACGGTATGACGCTGAACTCGCTGGTCTCCGGCGGCTGCATTATCTCCGGTTCGGTGGTGGTGCAATCTGTGCTCTTCCCACGGGTGAGAATAAATTCTTTTTGTAATATTGATTCGGCAGTGTTGTTACCTGAGGTTTGGGTAGGGCGCTCCTGCCGTTTACGTCGCTGTGTTATTGACCGTGCCTGTATTATCCCGGAAGGCATGGTGATTGGTGAAAATGCGGAAGAGGACGCTCGTCGTTTCTACCGTTCAGAAGAAGGTATTGTACTGGTCACGCGTGAAATGCTGCGCAAACTGCAGGTCAAACAGGAGCGATAATGCAGGTTTTACATGTATGTTCAGAGATGTTCCCCCTGCTGAAGACTGGGGGGCTGGCGGATGTGATAGGCGCGTTGCCTGCGGCACAAATTGCGGATGGTGTTGATGTTCGCGTTCTGCTTCCAGGGTTTCCCGATATCCGTCGGGGGATACCCGACGCGCATGTGGTGAGCCGCCGCGATACTTTCGCAGGTAAGATATCGCTGCTGTTCGGGCATTATAACGGCGTGGGCATTTATCTGATCGACGCGCCGCATCTGTACGAGCGTCCAGGCAGTCCCTATCACGATACGAATTTATATGCCTATACCGATAACGTGCTGCGCTTTGCCCTGTTAGGGTGGGTCGGCTGTGAAATGGCCTGCGGACTTGATCCATTCTGGCGCCCCGACGTGGTGCACGCCCATGACTGGCACGCCGGGCTGGCGCCCGCCTATCTGGCGGCGCGCGGGCGGCCGGCGAAATCGGTCTTTACCGTACACAACCTGGCCTATCAAGGCATGTTTTATGCAAAGCATATGGATGACATCGAACTGCCGTGGTCATTCTTTAATATGCATGGGCTGGAGTTCAACGGACAACTCTCCTTTTTGAAGGCCGGTTTGTACTATGCCGACCATATTACGGCGGTGAGCCCGACCTATGCGCGTGAAATTACCGAACCGCAGTTTGCTTATGGTATGGAAGGCCTGCTGCGTCAGCGTCATCTGGAAGGGCGCTTGTCCGGCATACTGAACGGCGTGGATGAGAAGATCTGGAACCCGGAATCCGATCTGCTGCTGGCGTCGCGCTACACGCGCGATACCCTGGAAGAGAAGGCGGAAAACAAACGTCAGCTACAAATTGCGATGGGGTTGAAGGTTAACGACAAAGTGCCGCTGTTCGCCGTGGTAAGCCGTCTGACCAACCAGAAAGGTCTGGATCTGGTGCTGGAGGCGTTACCGGGGCTGCTGGAGCAGGGCGGGCAGTTGGCGCTACTCGGCGCGGGCGATCCGGTGCTTCAGGAAGGGTTCCTCGCGGCGGCGGCGGAACACCCAGGGCAGGTTGGCGTACAGATCGGCTATCACGAAGCTTTCTCGCATCGCATTATGGGCGGCGCGGACGTTATTCTGGTGCCCAGTCGTTTCGAACCGTGCGGCTTAACGCAGTTATATGGCTTAAAGTATGGCACGCTGCCTCTGGTGCGGCGTACCGGGGGGTTGGCCGATACGGTCTCCGACAGTTCGTTGGAAAATCTGGCGGACGGTATCGCCAGCGGTTTTGTCTTCGAAGACAGTAATGCCTGGTCGTTGCTACGCGCGATTCGGCGTGCTTTTGTGTTGTGGTCACGGCCTTCGCTTTGGCGGTTTGTACAACGGCAGGCGATGGCGATGGATTTTAGCTGGCAAGTTGCCGCGAAATCATACCGCGAGCTGTACTATCGCTTGAAATAGTCATCCAGGAATCATTTATATGAATGCTCCGTTTACTTATGCATCGCCCACACTCAGCGTTGAGGCGCTTAAGCATTCTATTGCCTATAAGCTGATGTTTACGATTGGTAAAGACCCGGTCATTGCCAATAAACACGAATGGCTGAACGCCACGTTGTTCGCGGTGCGCGATCGTCTGGTGGAGCGCTGGCTGCGTTCTAATCGAGCCCAATTATCGCAGGAAACCCGGCAGGTTTATTACCTGTCGATGGAGTTTTTGATTGGTCGTACTCTCTCTAACGCGCTGCTCTCGTTGGGCATTTATGACGACGTTAAAGGCGCGCTGGAGGCCATGGGCTTAGATCTCGAAGAGCTGATCGATGAAGAGAATGACCCAGGGCTTGGCAACGGCGGCTTAGGACGGCTGGCGGCTTGCTTCCTGGACTCGCTGGCGACGCTAGGATTACCGGGCCGCGGGTACGGCATTCGCTACGATTACGGCATGTTTAAGCAGAATATTGTCGACGGGCGGCAAAAAGAGTCTCCGGATTACTGGCTGGAATATGGCAACCCGTGGGAGTTCAAGCGCCACAATACACGCTATAAGGTGCTTTTTGGCGGGCGCATTCAGCAGGAAGGTAAAAAAGCGCGCTGGATTGAGACGGAAGAGATTCTGGCCGTCGCGTATGATCAGATCATCCCCGGTTACGACACCGACGCCACTAACACACTGCGGCTGTGGAATGCGCAGGCCAGTAGTGAAATCAACCTCGGTAAATTCAACCAGGGCGACTACTTTGCGGCGGTGGAAGATAAAAACCACTCTGAGAACGTTTCACGGGTGCTCTACCCGGACGATTCCACCTATTCCGGACGAGAGCTACGCCTGCGCCAGGAGTATTTTCTGGTCTCGGCGACGGTGCAGGATATCCTGCACCGTCATTATCAACTGCATAAAACCTATGAGAATCTGGCGGATAAAATCGCCATTCACCTCAATGATACGCATCCGGTGCTGTCAATTCCTGAGCTGATGCGCCTGCTGATTGATGAACATAAATTTAGCTGGGACGACGCGTTTGAGGTGTGCTGTCAGGTCTTCTCTTACACCAACCATACGTTGATGAGCGAGGCGCTGGAAACCTGGCCCGTCGATATGCTGGGGAAAATTCTGCCCCGTCACCTGCAGATTATCTTCGAGATTAACGACTATTTCCTTAAAACGTTGCAGGAGCAATATCCCAACGATACCAGCCTGCTTGGACGCGCGTCGATTATTGATGAGTCGAACGGCCGCCGGGTACGGATGGCCTGGCTGGCGGTGGTGGTCAGCCATAAAGTCAACGGCGTTTCTGAACTCCATTCCAACCTGATGGTGCAGTCGCTGTTCGCGGATTTTGCGAAGATTTTTCCGACCCGTTTTTGTAACGTCACTAACGGCGTTACGCCGCGCCGCTGGCTGGCGCTGGCAAACCCGCCGCTTTCTGACGTGCTGGATGAGAATATTGGTCGTACCTGGCGTACCGATCTTAGTCAGCTCAGCGAGCTGAAGCAGCATTGTGATTATCCGCTGGTCAATCATGCGGTGCGTCAGGCGAAGCTGGAAAATAAAAAACGGCTGGCGGTAGTGATAGCGCAACAACTGAATGTGGTGGTGAACCCTAAAGCGTTATTCGACGTGCAGATTAAGCGTATTCACGAATACAAGCGGCAGTTGATGAACGTACTGCATGTCATTACCCGCTATAACCGCATTAAAGAAAATCCGGAGGCCGACTGGGTGCCGCGGGTGAATATTTTTGCCGGTAAGGCGGCTTCCGCCTATTACATGGCAAAACACATTATTCATCTGATCAACGACGTGGCGAAAGTGATTAACAACGATCCGCAGATTGGCGACAAGCTGAAAGTAGTGTTTATCCCGAACTACAGCGTCAGCCTGGCGCAGGTGATCATTCCCGCTGCCGACCTGTCTGAGCAGATTTCGCTGGCAGGGACAGAAGCTTCCGGCACCAGTAATATGAAATTTGCCCTGAACGGCGCGCTCACCATTGGCACGCTGGATGGCGCGAACGTAGAGATGCAGGAGCATGTCGGCGAGGAGAATATCTTTATCTTCGGTAATACTGCAGAAGAGGTGGAAGCGTTGCGCAGGCAGGGTTATAAGCCTCGCGACTATTATGAAAAAGATGAAGAGCTACATCAGGTACTGACGCAGATTGGTAGCGGCGTCTTTAATCCGGAAGAGCCAGGCCGTTACCGCGATCTGGTAGATTCGCTGATTAACTTTGGCGATCACTATCAGGTGCTGGCGGACTACCGCAGCTACGTGGACTGCCAGGATAAGGTGGATGAGTTGTATCGTCGCCCGGAAGAATGGACGACGAAAGCGATGCTCAACATTGCCAATATGGGCTACTTCTCATCGGACAGAACCATCAAAGAGTATGCCGAAAATATCTGGCATATTGATCCGGTGCGGTTGTAGCGGTTTAACGCTTGAGAACGGGGCCAAACGGCCCCGTTTTTTATCGTGGTATATTCGGGGGGTATGCCGATATTCGTCTGCTGAATCTGTTAGCGGCACTTGGTCTCTGTCATGGAAAAAGGGTTGAGTACTGGTGTATAGTATTAGCAGAAAAATCCATAATTAATTGATAATAATATGAAAAAGATTACGACATCTATTCCGGCTCTCGATAAAATTATGCGCGTATTTGCTTACCTTCTGGAGTGCGATGGCGCAACGTTTACCCAGATCCATCAAAATTCAGGGATTGCGAAAAGCAGTACCTCATCTTTGCTCAACGGCATGGTGGAGCATGGGTTATTACGCCAGGAAAAAGACAAGTATTATCTGGGGCTACGCCTGTATGAATTAGGTAATAAAGCGGCGGAACAGTATGACATTAAAAAAATCGCGTTACCGATTCTTGAAGAGATTCGCGATAACACCGGCCTGACCTGCCATCTTGGCGTTCTGGAGGGCGATGCCCCCATTTATCTTCTGAAAGTCGAAAGCCCACAGGCTATTGTGATTCGAAGCTGGGAGGGCAAGCGCCTCTCATTACATAGCTCAGGGCTGGGGAAGGTGCTGATTGCATGGCTTAGCGGGGAAGAGCTGGAGGAGTTGCTGCCTCCAGATCAGATATTAACGCGTTTTACGGATACGACGATCACAGATGTGAATATCCTTAAGCAGGAGTTAGCAGGAATTCGCCGTCGCGGCTGGGGTTATGATAACGAAGAAGACTCCCTTGGCGTGCGCTGCATTGCGGTGCCGGTATTCAATACGCAGGGGAAAGTGATCGCCGCCCTGAGCGTATCCGGCGTTACGTTCCAGATCCCCGATGATAAACGCGAGTCGCTTGCTACGCTGATGATGGATGCCAGCCGTAGCCTGACGCGTCTGATGTGCTGAAATAAAAAGACACAGCGGGCAAGAAGCCCGCTTTCGTCATAGCTTAAAGTCCCGCACGCTGTAAGATCTGCTTCAAATTCGAAATATGTTCTTCATTTGCCGGCAAAACGGGGGGCATTACATGAGTTGAAATATCGACTCCGCTAAGCTGAATTGCCTTTTTGATTATCCCGAAGAAAGGTGAATCCAGGCTGTAAATAGTGGAAAGCGCGGACAGCCGGCGCTGTAATCCGAACATTGTCTCATACTCTTTTTCACACCACGCGCGGTAGATCCCGCAGGTTAGCTGCGGCGCAAAGTTCGCTGTCGCTGGGATCCCGCCGTTGCCGCCTAAGATAAGTGTATCCATCATATATTCATCATAGCCGGAGAAAATAACGAAGTCCGGACGCACTGGCCTGACATTATTGATGATTTCACGAATATGGCTGATATTATCAACGGTATCCTTAATGCCGATAATATTGGGGTGATCCTGCGCCAGCCGGGTAATTAAATCAACGCTAAGGTCCTGTCCCGTCAATGCTGGAAAGTTGTAGAGAATGACCGGGCTTTTTATGTTATTAGCCACGGTTTTGAAATGATGATAAATATACTCATCGGTCAATCTGGCATAGTAGGGATTGAGTACCAGCACGGCATCGACTTCGAGTCGGTCGGCATGCTGACCATACTCAATCACTTCCTGCGTGCTGGTGCTGCTAATACCTAATAGTACTGGAATACGGCGGTTAATATGACGGACGCAAAACTCTGCGGTTTCCAGACGCAGCGCATTGGTCATATGGCAAAATTCCCCCCCGCTGCCCAGCAGTAATACGCCATTGACCTTGCTTGCAATAAGATGATCCAGCAAGGTTGCCATGCCGACTTTATCTAACTCTCCCTGCGCATTAACAATGGTCGGAACTGGCGGAAATACGCCGTGAAATTTCGTAATCTGAGTCATGTATTGATCCTTAAAACAGGCGAGCCGTAGCCCGCCAGGGATATTATTTAAGCCAAGCTCCGGCCATTAATGATGTTGCATTAGCGGTGAACTGTTTAAAGACGCCGTGACGGTTTGAATAATCAGGTTTCTTCCAGCTTGCTCGACGCTCTTCAAGGCAGCGGCGTATTTCCTCTTCTGTTTTAAACACCCCGTCGATCCCTACAATATTGAGCTTGCGGCCTTTCACATCCATTTCGATTAAATCACCATCTTCCACCAGGGCAATCGGCCCGCCATCAGCGGCTTCTGGCGAGACGTGTCCGACACATGGCCCGCTGGTCGCTCCAGAGAAACGACCGTCGGTAATCAATGCGACTTTTCCGTCGAGGCGTTTGTCATAAACGATGGCATCGGTGGTCATCAGCATTTCCGGTGCGCCAGAGCCTTTTGCGCCTTCGTAGCGAATGAAAATGACGTCGCCGGGTTCGATATGGTTATGGATGATGGCCTGCTGAGCGTCTTCTTCGGAGTTAAAGACCCGAGCAGGACCGGTATGGTGGTGCATATCCGGCGCACAGGCCGCGTATTTAATGACCGCTCCTTCAGGCGCGATGTTGCCTTTCAGTACCGCAATCGACCCTTTTTTGGTGGCATTTTCTGGTTTACGGATCACCTCCTCCGGACTGACTTTGTAATTGTTGAGGTAACCGTGGTTACGGGTAAAGAAGCCAGATTGATGGAGCATTTCCAGGTTGTCGCCGAGCGTACGGCCAGTCACGGTAAGAACATCAAGATCCAGATAATCGCGCAGATACCATTGCACCATTGGCACGCCGCCAGCGAACCACATCATTTCGGTAACGTATTCACCGCTGGGCTGAATATTGGTCAGATAAGGGATTTCGTTATTGATCCGATCAAACAGTTCGGGCTTCAGCTCCCATCCAAGTTCATGAGCGATGGCCGGAAGGTGGATCATCGCATTGGTGCTGCCACCAATAGCAGCATGGACTTTGATAGCATTTTCAAACGCCGCAGGAGTCAGGATCTTATGGGTGGTGATATTTTTCTCCGCCAGATACAGCGCCTGGTGGCCTGCGGTTCTGGCAACGCGGCGAATTTCCGCCAGGGTCGATGGCAGCAAAGCGCTGCCTGGCAGGGCCAGCCCCAAGGCCTCTGACATGCACTGCATGGTACTGGCCGTTCCCATAAACTGGCAGGCTCCGGCGGTGGGGCAACCGCATTGCTGCATGGCTTCTACTTGCTGAATGCCGATTTCGCCTTTCTTCAACTTAGCAGTGATCCCGCCGAGGTCAGAAGTACTCATATTCGGTGCCGGACGCATAGAACCGCCGGGAATATGCAGCAGCGGCAGGTTCAGGCGTGCGGCGGCAATCAGATGCGCCGGGATAGATTTATCGCAGCTTGAGATCAGAATACCGGCATCATAAGGCACCACTGAGGCATGAATTTCGACCATGTTGGCAATGGCTTCGCGAGATGCCAGGATGTAGTTCATCCCATCGTGGCCCTGACCCCAGCCGTCGCAGATATCCGTCACATGGTGACGGACCGCGCGCCCGCCGCTTTCATGAACACCCAGCACGGCTTCATCGCCCAGTTGGTTAAGATGGAAACTGCCCGGATGACTTTCGCCATAGCAATCATCCACCAGGACCTGCAGTTTATTGACATCTTCTTTGCTGTAATTCATTCCAAGACGCAGGGCGTCGAGCTGCGACCACAGGTCGCGAGCATGTTGACATTTTTGGCTCATTTGGCGATTCCTTCCTGTTTAAGTGACGCACCCGGCGTCGAGGTGTTAGGTGTGTTACTGCTACCTGCAGGACGAGCGGTAACAGAAGGTAAGCTGAAAAGCAGTCCAACGGCGATAAGCAGGGCGGCAACCAGTACGGTCATTCCTGCTGTTTGCGAGAACGTCACCGTTAACAGCCCGACGAGGTACGGACCGATAAAGCCGCCAATGTTGCCCAGGGCGTTGATCGTGCCGCGCACGCCGCCCAGAACGTTGGGGGCGAAGAGTAATGGCGGCAGCGTCCAGAATGGACCGGCATAGGCTTGCAGGAAGAACCCGCAAATAACCATCATGCCGTAGGCGAGCCAGACGTTATCTTTCAGTAATAAGGAGAGGGCGAGGCAGACCGCGAAACCCAGCAGAGGAATAGCCGTGTAAAGGCGGCGATTCATCGTCTTATCACACCATTTGGCGATGTAATACTGACCGATAATGCACAGAACGTAAGGCGCCGCAGTGAGTACCCCAACGATGGTCATGCCGCTGCCGGTCAGGTGTTTAATCAGATTTGGCATCCATAGCGCGAAGCCATAGAAGCCGACCTGTACGAAGAAATAGATACCGACAAGCTTCCACAGGTTGATGCTTTTTAATACGCCGCGAATGCTGCTTTGCTCTCCGCCAATACTCAACGCGCGATCGGCCAGCAATTTTTGTTCGATCCAGGCGCGCTCTTTCGGATCCAGCCACTTTGCCTGATGCGGGTGATCGGAAACCAAAGGTAGCCAGACAAAGAGCAGTCCCAGAGAGAGCAAGCCTTCGATGATAAACATCTCCCGCCAGCCGTAGGTTTCAATAAGCCAGCCGGAAAGCGGCCCGGTAATAATAGAAGCGACGGCCAGGTTCATCTGGAAATAGGCGATAGCCCTGGCGCGCTCCTCATTTGGGAACCAGTGGCCAATCAGCGCCAGAATGGCGGGATACACAGCACCTTCCGCCACGCCGAGCACAAAGCGGATAATCAACAACTGCGTCGGTGTCTGAACAAAACCGGTCAGCAGGGCAAAGCCCCCTCAGGCGACGATTGTCCAGGCAATTAACTTTTTGGCGCTTAGCCGCTCGGCTATCTGACCGCCGGGAATTTGCAGGAAGATATAACCAATAAAGAAGATCCCGGCGACCAGACCGGCAAAAGAAGCCGTCATGCCTAAATCTTCATCCATGCCGCCTGCGATCCCAATGGCGGTATTGGTCCTGTCCATATAGGCCACGATATAAACGAGGATCGTGGCTGGAATAATATGCAGCCAGCGCCCTCGTGTGGTCGGTTTCTCTATTTCAATGCTCATCATTGCATCCCTTTAGTATCAAAAATGTGTTCTGTATATGGAACTATTGTTCTGTATATTGACACTATGCCGACGTATTCATACAGCGTCAACTCCATACTCTAAGGAAGGTTATATTTTGTGATTTGCTTCAAAAATGAACGGAGATAAGGTGAGAAAGAGCGGATAACCCAATGGAAACTGCTCATCGGTCTAATACATAGCCAAAATTGTGCGCTGCCTCACAGGATAAGATTATGCTCTCACCTGGTCATTGTGCGTTCAGAGTAAACAGCATTAAATTCTTTATGTGGAATTTGTGTTCTGTATATTGAACTTTAATGCTTTTTAAGGAGAAACAATGGTTACTACCGCGATCTTTCCGTCACGATATGTTCAGGGTAAAGGAGCGTTGACAACGCATCTCCCGCAGGAATTGGCCGCACTCGGTCATAAGGCGCTGATTTTGCAGGATCCTGTTGTTCACAACACCTACCGGGATACAGTTGCAACAGCACTGCACGGGGTGATTGAATTTGATATCGAAGTGTTCAGTAGCGAGTGCAGTGATGAGGAAATTGCTCGCATCTCCGCACGCGCGCAGGAAATTGGCGCCGATGTGATTGTCGGTATGGGGGGTGGGAAAACCCTGGATACGGCAAAAGCAACCGGCGCCAGCCTGCGGTTGCCTATTGCCGTAGTTCCTACTCTGGCCTCAACGGATGCGCCGTGCAGTTCACTGGTTGTCATCTATACGCCAGAAGGGAAATTCAAACGCTACCTGATGATTCCACGTAACCCGACGCTTGTGCTGGTGGACAGCAGTATTATTGCTGCCGCGCCGGTACGCTTTTTGGTTTCCGGGATAGGCGATGCGCTGGCAACCTGGTTTGAAGCGGAAGATTGCCGCATCAAAGGGGCTGGCAATATGACCACCAGGCCAGGACCGATGACCGCATTTGAGCTGGCGCGCTTTTGCTACACCACCTTAATGCGCTATGGGCGCCTGGCGAAGCTTGCCTGTGAACAACATCAGGTTACTCCGGCGCTCGAACATGTTATCGAAGCGAATACACTATTATCCGGGCTCGGTTTTGAAAGCGGTGGGCTGGCGGCGGCGCACGCCATTCATAACGGTCTGACGGTACTGCCCGCCACGCACAAATACTGGCATGGGGAAAAGGTTGCGTTTGGCACGCTGGCAATGCTTATGCTCACCGATAGAGCGCCTGAGCTTATCGAGGAGGTTTATCAATTTTGTGAAGATATAGGCTTGCCCACCACGCTGGCGGATATTGGTCTGGCTGGCGTTAGCGATGATGAACTGCTGGCCGTTGCCAGGGCGTCTTGTCAAACTGGGGAAACGATGCACAACGAGCCGTTTACCATTACGCCGGAGGCTGTGCAGGCGGCATTGCGGGCCGCCGATGCTGTTGGGCAGGCGCGGAAAAAGATCGATCTTGCAGGTTAATGTGAGCCTGTAAATAAAAAACGGCAGCCGGAACTTTCAACTTCTGTCTGCCGCTATCGTGAATGTTTTAACGTCGTGATTTCAGAAAAATGCTTGGAGGGTGCTCAGGACTACTGGGTTTATACTTCCGCTATCGCAGGGATTAGCGGATAGAAAAATGAAAAATGCTAAGTGGCTTTTTTTGTCAATCATGATGGCGTTTATCGGCGTGCCGCTGCTGGTGAACATTATTACGATTATCGTGGGGGGAATGTGGGCGTGCATTAGCGTTCTTGAAAATAGTATCCCCGTCGCGCAATCTATTGAGAAGGCGACCATTATCCCGGTAGCGCTTCTGGGCGCAGGGTTAATTTTTCTTTGTGGCCGAATATGGGGAAAGGGAAATGCATCAGAGGTAAATCCAGAATGGCGTGATTGCTGCCTGCTTATGCCCGCTCTGGTGGTGCTGATGGGGTGGGTCATCCTGATGTTTCTCACCGATCTTAATATTCGCGCGATAGGGCGTAAACCCATCGCCCAGGTGGTGCAAACGCTTTGGTTAGTACCCAGCGTAATATCCTTTTTCAACGGCTGGGTATGGGCAGTGTTGCTCATCCCGGTTGGCTCGCAGCTCTGTTTTGCATTGGGGTATGGCGGTGCGCGTTGGGGAGTGCTACGCGGCGGTGCGGGCTACTCTTGTCGTAATCTGCTGGTGATTTGCCTGCTGTTTTTCGGGAGCTGTGCCGTATACCAGTCACATCTTTATGCCGTGAAGTATCCCGCTCCCGAGAGCAGTGAATATCTTTATTTCCGCGATTATCAGGCGCACACATGGGGCAACAAGCTAACCGGGCTGCGCGATGAACCGACACTTTTGCTCACCCAAAATTGGCCGCGGCTCGATGGCGCAACGGCTGGCTTGCCGTTATACGCCTCGGCTTTTTATGCGCTTACGCGCTTTCCGGATGATATCTGCCCTGAAGACTACCTTGAAAACCAGGGAACCATTGAAGCCTATCAAAATATCCTTAACGGTAATGCCGATCTTATTTTTGTCGCCCAGCCTTCCACTGCTCAAAAGCAATTGGCCGAGGCCAGTGGCGTAAAACTGGTTTACACCCCCTTTGCACGTGAAGCGTTTGTGTTTATCGTCAACCAAAACAATCCCGTGTCATCGTTGAGTGATGTACAAATTCGCGGCATTTTTAGCGGAAGAATCACCCACTGGAATGAGGTGGGCGGAGAGGCAATCGACATTAAGCCCTGGCAGCGACCGGAAAACTCTGGCAGCCAAACGGCGATGCTGGCGAAGGTAATGAAAGAAACGAAGCTGATGCCAGCGCAAACAACATCAGTGGCAACCGCGATGGGGGATATGGTGGATATCGTGGCTGAGTATCGCAATACGCACAACGCCATTGGCTATACCTTTCGTTATTACGCTACGCAGATGCACAGCAATAAAGAGATTAAATTACTGGCGATAAACGATGTTGCGCCGACGGTTGAAAATATTCGTAACGGCAGTTACCCGTACACGGTTGATGTTTATATGGTCACCCGTGAACACCCCACAGCGGAAACACAAAAGCTGGTGGACTGGTTTCTAAGCCCGCAGGGACAACAGTTGGTGCAGGATGTGGGATATGTGCCGCTGTATCCGGCCGCGAAATAAAGGGACTAAATGGAAGAGGTTAAATTATATGTGGAACGGGTTGGCATAGACCCGGCCAGCGGCGCTGATATTCGTATTGCACGGCGTGAATCCACTTCGTGGCATAAAGATATTGTTGCTGAGCTGATTAATCAGGTCCTCCGGTGTGGTGCAGCATTAATCATCATCGCTGTGCTGACCGCCTGCGATGATCGCCAGGTAAGCTATTTTCCTGATTATGCCGCCATACCCGAGCAATCCGGTATCTGGACCTGGCTGCCTGTGTTCTTTCCATCGTCCGCCAGTGAAATAGAGATGACGTTTAACCTGGACAGCAATCTTTTTTATGCTGACTTTAGCGTGGCCGACGGTGATAAACGCGCGCATTTTGAAAGCGTGCTGGGGGAGGAGAGTGTGGTTCATTATGCCAACTTTTCTCATAAAAGCTGGTGTAAAACGGGGAAAACTCTCTGGAATAGCGAAGCGCGGGCAAAACCCTTCTTTATTACCCAAATAAGTGTCGATCGCTACCGTATCACTAATCATATGCCCGGCTGTACAAAACCCGGCGAGTGAATGCGGTATGTGGCGAAAAGGGCGGTATAAACCGCCCCGGATTTTATTACGACGCCATTGAAAGTTGGTGTTTCTCAACATACGCCGCCAGCCACTGGGTGATGCGGGACTGCTGTTCGGCGGTCAGCCACATGCCTTCTTTGGTGCGACGCCAGATAGCGTCTTCAGTACGGCGCACCCATTCGTGATCCACCAGGTACTTGAGTTCCGCCTCGTAAAACTCATGACCGAAATCTTCGCCTAAATCAAGCAGCGACGTGGCTTCGCCGAGAATCCACTCCGTGTTGCTGCCGTAAGTGCGCGAATAGTGGCGCGCCAGCGATTCCGTCAGGAACGGATAACGACGACGCAGCTTCGCCGCGTAATCTTCGCGGCTGCCGTCGATGTCGCCGCCGGGCAGTACGCACGTTTTGGTCCATGCCGGGCCGATGCCTGGATAATAAGACGCCAGTTTTTCCATCGCGTGTTCAGCCAGCTTACGGTAGGTCGTGAGCTTACCGCCAAACACGGAAAGCAGCGGCGCTTTGCCGTTTTCATCATGAATATCAAGGGTATAATCGCGAGTGATCGCCTGCGGTGAGTCGGACTCATCATCGCACAGCGGACGGACGCCGGAGTACGTCCAGACGATGTCATCGCGCCCCAGTTGTTTCTGGAAGTGCGCGTTATAAACCTTCAACAGGTAATTAATTTCGCTCTCTTCAATTTTTACCGCTTTCGGATCGCCTTTATATTCGACATCGGTCGTGCCAATGATCGAAAACTCTTCCATCCACGGAATGACAAAGACGATACGCTTATCTTCGTTTTGCAGAATATACGCCTGCTTCTGATTATGGACGCGCGGCACGACGATATGGCTGCCTTTGATCAGGCGGATGCCATATGGCGACGGCAGGTGCATCCCTTCGTCGAAGAACTGTTTGACCCACGGTCCGGTGGCGTTAACCAGTCCGCGCGCCTGCCAGACATATTTTTTACCGGTGTCGATATCTTCCGCTTCGACAATCCACAGGCCATTTTCCCGACGAGCGGCGGTTGCGCGAGTACGGGTAAGGACTTCGCCGCCTTTACGCACCACCATCTGTGCGTTAGCCAGCACCAGACGCGCATCGTCTACCCAGCAGTCGGAATATTCGAATCCGCGCACGATTTCCGGTTTGAGCACCGAATCTGCGCCAAACCGCACACCGGTGGAACCGGGTAAACTGGTACGTTTGCCGAGGTGATCGTACATAAACAGACCGATACGGATCATCCAGGCCGGACGTAAATGCGGGCGGTGCGGCAGACGAAAACGCATCGGGAAGGCGATGTGCGGCGCCATTTTCAACAGCACTTCACGTTCTGCCAGCGCTTCGCTGACCAGACGGAACTCGTAGTGCTCAAGGTAGCGTAAGCCGCCGTGGATAAGTTTCGAACTGGCGGAAGAGGTTGCGCAGGCCAAATCCTGCGCTTCCAGCATGAGTACGGACAAACCGCGCCCGGCGGCATCAGCCGCGATGCCTGCACCGTTAATGCCCCCGCCTATCACGATCAGATCTTTGGTTTCCATGCTGCCCTCTTGCACTTTCGTTAAAGTTCAAAAATGTTCGTTATCGAACATAATAGCAAAGAAACGCGCTATTGGTAACATCGAAAAAACATTTTAGAGTGATATGTATAACATTATGGCGCTAAGCTACTCCGTCAACGTACACTGGGCGATAAAATGCCTTAATTGGCTTCACCGGCAATAATGAAAGAGCGATTCATGGAACAATTTGAATGTATCACTGTAGAAGAGGCGTATCAGAAACTGCACCAGGGCGCGGCGGTGCTGGTCGATATTCGCGATCCGCAAAGTTATGCCATGGGTCATGCGCCGCAGGCGTTTCACTTGACTAACGATACGCTGGGCGCGTTTATGCGTGAGCATGGTTTCGATACCGCCGTGATGGTAATGTGCTATCACGGCAACAGTAGTAAAGGCGCCGCGCAGTATCTGCTCCAGCAAGGCTATGATGCGGTTTACAGCATTGACGGCGGGTTTGAGGCCTGGCATCGCCGTTTCCCTGCCGATGTCGCGAATGGCGCGTAATCCCATAAAGATGCAGCCTCCGACGAGAAGGGTATATATACTGTCTTCTTTTGTATGGACTAAGCGACAGCAATAATGTTGATGATTACTTCCTTTGCGAATCCTCGCGTGGCGCAGGCATTTGTTGATTACATGGCCACCCAGGGCGTCATTCTTACTATTCAGCAACATAATCAAAGCGATATCTGGTTGGCAGATGAATCGCAGGCCGAACGTGTGCGGGGCGAGCTGGCGCGGTTTATAGAAAATCCCGGCGATCCGCGTTATCTGGCGGCTAGCTGGCAGTCCGGGCAGACTAACAGCGGGCTACGCTATCGCCGTTTTCCCTTTCTCGCCACGCTGCGTGAACGAGCCGGCCCTGTTACCTGGATCGTGATGCTCGCCTGCGTGCTGGTCTATATCGCGATGAGTCTCATCGGCGATCAGACGGTGATGGTGTGGCTGGCGTGGCCGTTCGATCCGGTTTTAAAATTTGAAGTCTGGCGCTACTTCACCCATATCTTTATGCACTTCTCACTGATGCATATTCTTTTTAACCTGCTGTGGTGGTGGTATCTCGGCGGGGCGGTAGAGAAGCGCCTGGGCAGCGGTAAATTAATCGTCATTACGGTGATAAGCGCGCTGCTAAGCGGCTATGTACAGCAGAAATTTAGCGGCCCGTGGTTTGGCGGACTGTCTGGCGTCGTCTATGCGCTGATGGGTTACGTGTGGCTGCGTGGAGAGCGCGATCCGCAAAGCGGAATTTACCTCCAGCGCGGCTTAATTATTTTTGCATTATTGTGGATAGTCGCTGGTTGGTTTGACTGGTTTGGCATGTCTATGGCGAACGGCGCGCACATCGCCGGGCTTATCGTCGGTTTAGCGATGGCCTTTGTTGATACGCTGAATGCGCGAAAACGAACGTGAGGCGTATCCGGCCTGTGGTCGAGATATTTTTCCAGGCCGGGTAGGGCGAATGCCGCTATCCGGCGCAAGGTTGGTTACTTTCAGAGATTATTCATGAAACAAACACAACGGCATGACGCGATCATTGAACTGGTAAAAAAACAGGGGTACGTCAGTACGGAAGAGCTGGTGGAGCATTTTTCTGTCAGCCCGCAAACCATTCGTCGGGATCTTAACGATCTGGCGGAACAGAATATGATTTTGCGCCACCACGGCGGCGCGGCGTTGCCCTCCAGCTCGGTGAACACGCCGTGGCACGATCGTAAGGCGACGCAAACGGAAGAAAAAGAGCGCATCGCTCGCAAAGTCGCGGCCCAGATCCCCAATGGTTCAACGCTGTTTATTGATATCGGCACGACGCCGGAAGCCGTAGCGCACGCCCTGTTAGGGCACAGTAATTTGCGGATCGTGACCAACAATTTGAACGTAGCGAACACGCTAATGGCGAAAGAGGATTTTCGTATTATCCTCGCCGGCGGTGAACTCCGTAGCCGCGACGGCGGCATTATTGGCGAAGCGACGCAGGACTTTATCGCCCAGTTCCGTCTCGATTTCGGCATTCTCGGTATTAGCGGTATTGATAGCGACGGCTCGTTGCTGGAATTTGACTACCATGAGGTACGCACCAAGCGCGCGATTATCGAAAATTCGCGCCACGTGATGCTGGTGGTGGATCACTCTAAATTTGGCCGTAACGCGATGGTAAACATGGGCAGCATTAGTATGGTCGATGCGGTCTACACCGATACCCTGCCGCCGCCGGGCGTGATGCAGGTGTTGACGGAGAACCATATTCAACTGGAGCTGTGTTAATTCTGTAAAACGTCCCACGTCAGCCCAAAACGCGCCAGGTACTTACGCAGCCGGTCAGCGTCATTCACCGTGGCTTTCCCCTGACGGGAAACGTTGAATAGCTGCCGCCCGGCGTCGGAAAGGGTTTTCGCCTGGCGGCAGATGGCAACGACGTTTTCCAGTTGCATACGGTCAAACAGATCCAGCGCCGTTGCGTCAATGCCCGGCAATCCGTCGAGCGCGGAGGGGCGATGGTCATTCCAGCTATAGCGCAAACGCGCGATTTCATCGTCTACCGTTTCGACCGTGATTCGCCCGTTGTCCGCTAGCGTCGCCATGCGGGTGACGCTGGCGGAGAGTTCGCGGAAGTTACCGCGCCAGGCGGCCTGCGGCGAGGTGGCGAAGCTCAGCCAGGCGCGGCGCGCTTCGGTATTAAAACGCACGCTGTCGCCGGTTAGCGCCGCGTGGCGTTCCAGTTCGTAGTCAAGGTTTGGTTCAATATCTTCCTGGCGCTGACGCAGGCCCGGTAGTTCGAAGGTCCAGAGATTAATGCGCGCGTACAGGTCTTCGCGGAATGTCCCCTCCGCCACTCGCTGGCGCAGGTCGCGCACCGTGCCGGCAATCAACTGGAAATCGCTGCTGACCTGCTGGTCGCTGCCGAAAGGGTAAAAGCGTTTCTCTTCAATGGCTTTCAGCAACATGGCCTGTTCATCCGCGCCCAGTTCTCCCACTTCGTCAAGAAACAGCATGCCGCCGTCGGCGCTGCGCAGCAGTCCTGCACGCTCCTCTCTCGCACCGGTAAACGCCCCCTTAACGTGGCCGAACAGCGCCGACATCGCCGTGTCGCCGCGCAGGGTGGCGCAGTTCACTTCGACAAACGGGCCGCTGAACTGGTGGCGGGCCAGTTTTAGTTCATAGATGCGACGGGCGAGAAACGACTTGCCCGCGCCGGTCGGGCCGTTGAGCAGGATTGGCGAACGGGAGCGTATCGCGACGCGCTCAATTTGCTCAATCATCCGGTTGAAACACGGGTTGCGGGTTGCAATGCCGGACTTCAGGAAGTTGAGCGTCTCCTCCCGCTCCTGGGCGAAGCGGGTGGCGATGTCATTGTAGCGGCTGAGGTCGAGGTCAATAATCGTCACGTCGCCCGTGCTATGCGGTTTATCTTTTTTGCGCGGCGGCGAGGTCTGCGCTAATCGCGCCGGTAGATAGCGCGCCTCCGCCAGCAGGAACCAGCAGATCTGCGCGACGTGGGTGCCGGTGGTGATATGAATCAGATAGTCTTCATCTTCGGGATGAAAGGTATGGCTGCGGGCGAAATCGTGCAGGCAGGCGTAAACCTCTTCGAAGTCCCACGGGTTGCGGATCGCGATTTCTACGCCGACGACTTCCGTTTCCGGCGAGACGCTGGCGATATCCTTCTTTAATCCTTCAAACAGCGAGCGAGAGCGGGCATCGTACAGCAGTTCCAGGCGGTGAACGACCAGCGTCTCCTGCTGACACAGACACAAAGTAGGGCGCCATTTTTCCCAACGCTGACTGCCGCGTCCTGCATAGTCGAGCACCGTGCCGACAAAACCAAAGGCCACCGTTTTTCGCATCTTAGATTTCCTTCTAAAAGACGAGATAATTTTATCGCTTTTTAATGGCTGCCGTGCAGGCATTTTTCTTTCACCTGAACGCTAAGGAAATAAATAACTTAAAAATCAATAGACTATAAAATAATTTATTTTCTGGCACGCTGGTTGCAATAACTCTGGCATGGAGAATAACGGAAATGGGAAAAACAAATGGCTAATCCACTTTTGTTCCGTTCGCTGTTAAGGGACGCGCCGCTGGCCAACGCCAGCAATCAGCAAGGCGCAGCGGCCTTCGCCTTCACCCCACGCCATACACTGGCGCAAATGGTGATGACCGGCTGCATGAACGAGACTTTTTATGTCAGCGGCCAGGCGCAGCTAAATGATGTTCTGGCGACAGCGAAAGATCTCGACGATCTGTTTTTAGCGCAACTGGCGATTTATGGCCGCGAACGCGGGATGATGAAGGATATGCCCGCGCTGTTGACCGCCATTCTGGCGGCGCGTGGCTCGGCGCTGCTGCCGGTAGTATTTGCGCGGGTGATCAATAATGGCCGGATGCTGCGTAACTTTGTGCAAATGTTGCGCAGCGGCGTGACCGGGCGGCGCTCGCTGGGGACGCGGCCAAAGAAGCTGGTGCAGCGTTGGTTGCAGAACGCCAGCGAAGAGCGCTTATTGCAGGCATCGGTGGGCAATATGCCGTCGCTGGCGGATATCGTCAAAATGGTGCACCCACGGCCGCAGGCGGCGTGGCAGGAAGCCTTCTTTGCCTGGCTGATTGGTAAGCCGTGCGATAAGGCGCAACTGCCGGAAAAAACGCGCGCGCTGCTGGCGTTTCGTGAAGGCAATATGGGCGCGGCCTTACCCGATGTGCCGTTTTTACTGCTGACCAACGCGCCGCTGAGTCGCGAACAATGGGCGCAACTGGCGCAGCGGATGAGCTGGCAAACGTTGCGCATGAATTTGAATACGCTGGCGCGTCATGACGTGTTTGAGAATGCAACGCTTGCCGCCAGCGTGGCGCAGCGGCTGGCGGACAGGGCGCAGGTGCGCCAGTCCTGGGTTTATCCTTATCAGCTGCTGTCGGCGTGGAGCAATCTGCAATGCAGCGTGCCGCAGGTTATTCGCGAGGCTTTAGCGCAGGCGATGGAGTACGCGCTGGAGAACATTCCGCCGTTTCGCGGCAACGTGGTGGTCTGCCCGGATGTGTCGGGGTCGATGAAGTCGTCGATAACCGGCTATCGCAAGGGGGCGACCAGTAAGATCCGCTGCGTGGACGTTGCCGGGCTGATCGCCGCCGCCGTGCTGCGTAATCATCCGCAGGCCCGCGTGCTGCCGTTTGAATGCGATGTGGTCGACGTGCAGCTTGATGCGCGCCAGTCGGTTATGCACAACGCGCAAAAGCTGGCGGCGGTTGGCGGCGGCAGCACCAACTGCTCCGCGCCGCTGCGTAGGTTGTTGAACGAGCGGGCGCGGGTGGATCTGGTGATTATGGTGTCGGATAACGAATCGTGGGTTGATAAGTCGCGCCATGGCTCAACGGCCACCATGGAATGCTGGATCGAACTGAAAAAGCGCAACCCGCAGGCGCGCCTGGTGTGTATCGATCTGCTGCCTTACGGTACCACCCAGGCGGCGGAACGAAGCGATATTTTGAACGTCGGCGGCTTCAGCGACGAGGTGTTTACGGTGATAGATAACTTTGTTAACGGTCGCTATGGCAGCGCGCACTGGCTGGAAGAGATTGAAGCCGTGACGCTGTAAAGAGTATTCAGCGCGGCGCGAATGCTGGCCGGGATTACATCTTTCCCGATGCGTATCATCCCGGCTATGAATTTGTCGCGCAACGCTGAAGGCACGAATGCTGGTGGATCTACACCTTGTATGGCCAGACGCAGGTTCGAACCCTGCCGGGGCTTAGCCCTGTAGCTCAACGGTAGAGCGGGTGATTCACCTTAACTTGTCGTGCCACCCTATTTTGGCGAATGCCTGTGGATCTACATTTGTTGCGGGTTCGAGACCCGTCAGAGCCCGGCTCTGTAGCTCAATGGTAGAGCGGTGTATTCACATAAACTTGTCGCCACCCTAATGATTAAAACGAGAAAAAAATGATGAATTACGAATTGATGACCACCCAGAACGCACCGGTAAAAATGTGGACCAAAGGCGTACCGGTAGAAGACGATGCCCGTCAGCAACTGATTAATACGGCGAAAATGCCGTTTATTTTCAAACATATTGCCGTTATGCCGGATGTGCATTTGGGGAAAGGATCGACCATCGGTAGCGTGATCCCGACGAAAGGGGCGATTATTCCGGCGGCGGTGGGCGTGGATATCGGTTGTGGAATGAACGCGCTGCGTACCAGCTTAACGGCGGCCGATCTGCCGGAAAATCTGGCGGAGCTGCGTAGCGCCATAGAGGCCGCTGTGCCTCACGGGCGTACCACCGGACGCGGGCGTCGCGATGTGGGCGCATGGGGAAACCCGCCCGCCAACGTTGATGAAAAATGGGCGCAGCTGGAAGCGGGATATCAGTGGTTAACGCAAAAATATCCGCGCTTTTTGAATACCAATAGCTATAAGCACCTGGGAACATTGGGAACCGGTAACCACTTTATTGAGATCTGTCTGGATGAAACCGATCGGGTATGGATCATGCTGCACTCCGGTTCGCGCGGGATCGGTAACGCCATCGGCACCTATTTTATCGGCCTGGCGCAGCAAGAAATGCAGGAGCAGTTAGAAACGCTGCCGTCCCGCGATCTGGCGTATTTTAATGAAGGAAGCGAATATTTTGATGATTACCTGAAAGCGGTACACTGGGCGCAGCAATTCGCCAGCCTGAACCGCGAGGCGATGATGGAAAACGCGCTGGCGGCGCTCCAGCGCTGCGTGGAAAAATCGATCGTCCTCGATATGGACGAGATCAACTGCCACCATAACTATGTGCAAAAAGAACAGCACTTTGGCGAAGAGATTTATGTGACGCGTAAAGGAGCGGTTTCGGCGCGGCGCGGTGAGTTCGGTATCATTCCCGGTTCGATGGGGGCGAAAAGCTTTATCGTGCGCGGGCTGGGTAACGAAGAGTCGTTCTGTTCGTGCAGCCACGGCGCCGGGCGTGTGATGAGCCGAACGAAAGCGAAGAAACTGTTTAGCGTTGACGATCAGATTCGCGCCACCGCGCATGTCGAATGCCGTAAAGATGCGGACGTGATCGACGAGATCCCAATGGCGTATAAAGACATTGATGCGGTGATGGCGGCGCAGTCTGACCTGGTGGAAATCATGTACACCCTGCGGCAGGTGGTGTGCGTTAAAGGATAGAAAATGGCAAGGATCATCGCGCTGGATGGCGCACAGGGAGAGGGCGGCGGGCAGATTTTGCGCTCGGCGCTGAGTTTATCAATGATAACCGGCCAGCCGTTTGAAATGAGCGACATCCGCGCCGGGCGCGCCAAACCGGGGCTGCTACGCCAGCATTTAACGGCGGTGCGGGCGGCAACGGAAATCTGCGGCGCGCAGGTGAACGGCGACGAGCTGGGCTCGCAGCAGTTGCGTTTTACGCCGGGGCCGATTCGCGGCGGCGAGTACCGTTTCGCGATTGGCAGCGCGGGCAGTTGTATGCTGGTGCTGCAAACCGTCCTGCCCGCGCTGTGGTTTGCCGATGGTTCATCCCGCGTGGAGGTTCACGGCGGGACGCATAATCAGGCCGCGCCCAGCGCCGATTTTATCTGCCGCGTCTGGGAGCCGCTGTTGGCGAGGATGGGCATCAGCCAGCGCACCACGCTGATAAAACACGGCTTTTATCCGGCAGGCGGCGGCGACGGTCGTCGAACCGGCAACGTCTTTACGCGGGCTAACGCTGATATCGCGCGGCGAGACGCTGCGCACCACCGCTGAAGCTTTGCTGGCGGCGGTTCCTTACCACGTTGGCGAACGTGAAGTCGCAACGCTGGAAGCCCATTTCCCGCTGGCGGAGAAAAATGTCGTTGCGCTGGAAGGCGGCTGCGGGCCGGGCAATGCGCTGTTGCTGATGATCCAAAGCGAACAGTTGACCGAACTGTTCGCCGCGTTCGGCGTAAAAGGCACCAGCGCGGAAGCGGTAGCTAATCAGGTTGCGCATGAAGCGCGGCGCTATCTCGCAAGCCCGGCGGCGGTGGGAGAGCATCTGGCCGACCAGCTGATTTTACCGCTGGCGCTGGCGGGCGAAGGCGCGTTTACCGTGGCACGGGCTTCCGCTCACTTGCTTACCAATATTGCGGTGGTGGAACGGTTTTTGCCGGTCAGATTTTCCTGTGAAGCAACCGAAAGTGGCTATCTTGTCCGGGTAAGCGACTAAGTCATCTTTACGAGCATTGCAAGGCAAACATCCGGGCCCGGTTTGTATGTGTGTCTCAGTTGAGCTACAATTTGAACTGTATAGAGACACAGTACAGGAGACTAATCGATGGCTGCAAATGCGCTTGTTCGTGCCCGTATCGACGAAACGCTGAAGGACCAGGCGGCAGATGTCCTGGCTGAAATGGGGTTAACCATTTCTGATTTGATACGGATTACACTGACTAAAGTTGCGCGTGAAAAGGCATTGCCTTTTGATTTGCGCATACCCAATGAGTTAACGTCACGAACGATAGAAAATAGCGAAGCTGGCGTTGATATTCATAAAGCCAAAGATGCTGATGATTTGTTTGACCAGTTAGGGATCTGACTATGGGGCAAAGGGAAATTGAATATTCGGGACAGTTCCAGAAAGATGTAAAACGGGCACAAAAGCGTCATAAGGATGTCGGCAAACTTAAAACACTTATGACGCTTCTGATTCACCACCCTTTTCCCCTTCCTGCCATTTATAAAGATCACCCGTTACAAGGTTCATATAGCGGATACCGGGATGCCCATATTGAGCCTGACTGGATTCTTATTTATAAGATAACGGATGAATGCCTGCGATTTGAACGAACAGGAACGCATGCCGATTTATTTTAAAAGCGCCGTTTTTGCCCATATGTTAACCGGTGCTTTCAGGTTTTATGATTAAACAAATTTACACACCAGGACGTTGCCTGTTTTGCCTCAAACCCCGTACCCCATCATCTTCAGCAACTGTTGTGCGTGCTGTACCGCGTCCTGACGGTGCGCGACGCCGAGTTTCTGGTAGAGGTTGCGGATATGCGTCTTAATGGTGGTTGCGGCCACCGCCAGTTCGCCGGCAATCTGTTCGTTGCTGTAACCGGAATAGATAAGCCCTAACACCTGCCATTCACGCTGGGTGAGCGGGCTGGTGCGAATAAGCTCCGGGACATCCGGATGGTTAAGCAGGCGCTCGACGAAGCCTTCGTCAAAATGGGCGAATTTATGCCGGTGATGTTGGTTAATCTCTCGCAGGATGCGCTGCGCGCGATGCTGCTCCATCTCCGGCAGCGTATTGAGCTGGATAAGCTGACGCAATTGTTGCGCCATGGCTTCGCCTTCAATCACAAAATGGCTGATAAATCCGGTGCGGTTGGCGAGCTGTAAGGCATCAAGCAATACGCGCTGGGCGTCGTTTTTCCGCCCGGATTGCCAGTAAAGCTGATTGAGTAACAGCAGATTGCGGTTTAAATCGCTCATTAAGCGCAGGCTACGGGCATTCTCATTTAACTCTTCCAGCACGATTTCCGCAGGCTCGAATTCGCCCAGCAGGATCTGCGCGCGGGCGATATTCCGCCATTGCCCTTGCAGAAAATGGTTATTGGCAAACGCCGGTTTGGGCGTATGACGTAACCAGTTGGCGGCGGATTTCTTGTCGCCGGTTAACTGCCAGTAAATGACACGCACTTTATCGGCGTTAGAGATCCAGTCGCAGTGATAACGACCATTGCCTAATAAATTTTCCAGTCGGTTAAGCTGACTACGGGCATTATCCAGATCGCCGCGCGCCAGCGAGCACTGCACCAGTAACGTCAGGCACTGCAACTGTTGTTGCGGCTGGAAGGTGGACAGCACAGCGATACCGCTGCGCGCCGAGGCCTCCGCTTCGTCAAGGCGCGCCCACGCCCACAGCAATTGCGCGCGGATACGTACCAGAAACTCATGCATCGGCAGTTGTTCCAGATGTTGCTCTTTGATCAACTGGAAGGCTCTCTCCTGCGTTTCCCATGCGGCCTGCAGGAATCCCTGGGCGAACTGAATTTCGCTTTGTTGAATTAAGCTCCACAGCGCGTAATGCCAGACGTCATGATGGCGCGCCATTTGTTCGGTTTGCTGCATCAGCGATAAAGACTGGCTGAGATCGCCTTTACAGTGCAGCACTTCACCGTGAACGGAGGTCGCGACAATACGGCTATAAAACCAGGCGAGAGGAAGCTCATCCAGCGCCAGTTTCGCCAGCCGCTCTGCCTCTTCCGGATTGCCGTCGTTGATGGCGACCTGGGCGCGCAGCGCGTTAAATTCAGCATGCAGTGTGCCGTCCATGACCCCTTTGATCTCTTGCTCGGCGCGCGCCAGCAGCGTATTCACTTCGCTGTAGCGGTGTTGGCTTTGCATCAGCCAGGCCTGTAACAACACCAGCCGCGGATTTTCCAGCAGGCTTTCCCACGGCAGCGCTTTTAATGACTCTTCCAGCAGCGCCAGTTCACTGTGATTAAACAGCCCCCACGCATGGTTAAGCAGGATATCGCGCAGCATTTGCGCGTCACCCGCCGCCAGCGCATGATGTATAGCTTCGCTGGGAAAACCTTGTTCCATCCAGCTTTCCGCGGCCGCACGGTGGATCTCCGGCAGTTCCGCCGCCAGTTCCCACTGGCAACGCTGGCGCAGAAAGCTACCAAACAACGGGTGATAGCTGAACCATTCGCCCGTGTCGTCCATGCGTTGCAGGAATAACCCCTGGCGCTCAATCTCCTCCAGCCGCATCTGGCCGTTTTCTTCGCCGGTCACGCGCACAATCAACGCGTCATTCATTGAGCGTAAGATCGCGCTTTTAAGTAAAAAATGTCGGGTGCTGACATCCACGTTATCCAGTACTTCGTCCACCAGATAATCAGAAAGGTGGCTGGCATTAATCCCGGCAAGACGGCGGGCGGAGTGATGCGCAGAGGTATGGTTCTGGCGCGCGGAGAGGGCGATCAACTGTAGCGCAGTGGCCCAACCGGCCACATCGTCGCACATACGACTGCTCTCAGCGGCTTCAATGGGCGACGAAAGGCGACGGTCAAAAAATTGCTTTGCTTCCTGATGGTTAAAAGCTAACTGCTGGCTGCCGATTTCCAACAGCTGATCGCGCACGCGCAGATTAGCGATGCCCAGTTGCGGCAAATTACGCGATAACACCACCAGGGTGAAATTTTCCGGCTGATGCCGTAAGAAAAAGCGCATCGCGTCGTGAATCACCGGATTGGTAATCAAATGGTAGTCGTCAATCACCAGATAAAGCGGGCGATGCCACTGCGCCAGTTCAATAAAGAGCTGCGCGAAGAGGGACGTCAGGCTGGCGTACTGACGTTTTTGCGCCATCGCTTCGCTGGTAGAGCAGTGTCCGCCAGTGGCCTGTTGGATAGCGGCAATTAAGTAACTGGCGAATCGCTCTTGCTGGTTATCGCCTTCGTCGAGAGAGTACCAGCCTAATTCATTTTTGCCCGCCGCCCACTGTGAGACAAGCGTGGTTTTCCCATAGCCAGCAGGACTGGTTACCAGGGCGAGCCTGAAATTGTTCGCGCCGGAAAGTTTAGCCAACAGCCGCTCACGAACCACGGTATGGTCGAGACGAACCGGACGACTTAATTTAGACGGAATCAACATAGCAATCACTTCACTGTGGGAAATGGGGGGAACTGCGATTTTTTTTGCGCTTCGTAATTAATAGATATAAGGTCGGCCAGAAAGCATTTTAATGCAAGCTAAGCAGACTTTTTATGTGTCTTAATTTGCACTCTGTCACAATTCTAAATAACGGTATTAAAAAAGTGTTCAGCGCGGTTGAAACGAGCGTCAGAGCTGGGCTGAGGTCATATTTTCGTTATTGTAAATAATGTCCTGGACATGATGCGGATTTAACACAATGACGATACCAGGCGTTTAATTAATTATGTTTAGTGAGTGAATCTCCCGCCGCTGAATATTTCAGATAAGAAACTATTTCGGCGTTCATATAATCTTCGAAAATACCCCTTCGCGATTTACTGTTATTTCTGTTTATTCATTTGATTATGCGTAACACTGAGTGTCGTTGACAGGAATCGGCGCGTTTATACAGGGGTAAGTGGCGGCGATCACACTTTTATGCTCATCCCCGCTCCTCCTCCCTCCCTAATCATTGCCGGGAGGAGGAAGGTCAACATCGAGCCTGGCAAACTAGCGATAACGTTGTTTTATTACCCGAGGACGGATTTCCTATGTCACAGCCAACCTTCAATAAAGATCAATTCCAGGCCGCCCTGACGCGTCAGTGGCAGCGTTTCGGTTTACTGTCGGCGTCCGACATGACGCCTCGTCAGTGGTGGCAGGCCGTTAGCGGCGCGCTGGCGGAATTACTGAGCGCGCAACCGGTAGCGCAGCCGACAAAAGGCCAGCGTCATGTGAACTACATTTCGATGGAATTTTTGATTGGTCGCCTGACGGGAAATAACCTGTTAAATCTGGGATGGTACCAGGACGTTAGCGATGTACTGAAAGCGCACGATATTAATCTGACCGATCTGCTGGAAGAGGAAGTCGATCCGGCGCTCGGCAACGGTGGTCTGGGACGTCTGGCCGCCTGCTTCCTCGATTCGATGGCCACCGTCGGGCAGTCCGCTACGGGCTATGGTCTGAACTACCAGTATGGGCTGTTCCGTCAGTCATTTGTTGAAGGCAAGCAGATGGAAGCGCCGGATGACTGGCATCGCGGCAGCTATCCGTGGTTCCGCCACAACGAGGCGCTGGACGTCCAGGTTGGGATCGGCGGTAAAGTCACCAAAGAAGGGCGCTGGGAGCCAGGTTTTGTGATTACAGGCCAGGCCTGGGATCTGCCGGTGTTAGGCTATCGTAACGGCGTCGCGCAACCGCTGCGTTTGTGGCAGGCGACCCACGCGCATCCGTTTGATCTGACCAAATTCAACGACGGCGCTTTCCTGCGGGCGGAACAGCAGGGTATCGATGCGGAAAAACTGACGAAGGTGCTTTATCCCAACGATAACCACACGGCGGGCAAAAAACTGCGTCTGATGCAGCAATACTTCCAGTGCGCCTGCTCGGTAGCGGATATTCTGCGTCGCCACCATCTGGCGGGCCGTAAGCTGCACGAACTGGCCGATTTCGAAGTCATTCAGTTGAACGATACTCACCCGACCATCGCCATTCCGGAACTGCTGCGCGTGCTGATTGACGAGCACCAACTGAGCTGGGATGACGCTTGGGCTATCACCAGCAAAACCTTCGCCTACACCAACCATACCCTGATGCCGGAAGCGCTGGAGTGCTGGGACGAGAGGTTAATCAAAGCGCTGTTGCCGCGTCATATGCAGATTATCAAGCAGATTAACGACCGCTTTAAGAAACTGGTCGATAACACCTGGCCTGGCGATAAGCAGGTATGGACAAAACTGGCGGTGGTGCATGACCGTCAGGTGCGCATGGCCAATATGTGCGTGGTCAGCGGCTTTGCGGTCAACGGCGTGGCGGCGCTGCACTCCGATCTGGTGGTGAAAGATCTGTTCCCGGAATATCACCAGCTTTGGCCGAACAAATTCCACAATGTCACCAACGGCATTACGCCGCGTCGCTGGATTAAACAGTGCAATCCGCAGCTTGCGGCGTTGCTGGATAAAACGCTGAAAAAAGAGTGGGCTAACGATCTCGACCAGTTGATCAACCTCGAAAAATACGCTGACGATGCGAAGTTCCGTCAGCAGTATCGCGACATCAAACGGGCGAACAAAGAACGGCTGGTGAAATTCATCCAGGCCCGTACCGGGATTGAGATTTCAAGCAACGCGATTTTTGATATTCAGATCAAACGCCTGCACGAGTACAAGCGTCAGCACCTGAACCTGTTGCATATTCTGGCGCTGTACAAAGAGATCCGCGAAAACCCGCAGGCTGATCGCGTACCGCGCGTATTTCTGTTTGGCGCGAAGGCGGCGCCGGGCTATTACCTGGCGAAGAACATCATTTTTGCTATCAATAAGGTTGCGGAAGCCATTAATAACGACCCGGCGGTGGGTGATAAGCTGAAGGTGGTTTTCCTGCCGGATTACTGCGTCTCGGCGGCGGAAATGCTCATTCCGGCGGCGGATATTTCCGAGCAAATTTCTACTGCCGGGAAAGAGGCGTCCGGCACCGGCAACATGAAACTGGCGCTGAACGGGGCGTTGACTGTGGGAACGCTGGACGGCGCTAACGTTGAAATCGCTGAGAAGGTGGGTGAAGAGAATATCTTTATCTTTGGCCATACTGTGGAAGAGGTCAAGGCGCTCAAAGCCAAAGGCTACGATCCGGTGAAATGGCGTAAAAAAGACAAAGTGCTGGATGCTGTGCTAAAAGAGCTGGAAAGCGGTCAATACAGCGATGGCGATAAACATGCCTTTGACCAGATGCTGCATAGCCTCGGCAAACAGGGGGGCGATCCGTACCTGGTCATGGCGGACTTCGCCGCTTATGTCGAGGCGCAAAAGCAGGTGGATGCGCTGTATCGCGACCAGGAAGCGTGGACGCGCGCCGCGATCCTCAATACCGCGCGCTGCGGTATGTTCAGTTCCGATCGCTCTATTCGCGATTATCAGGCCCGTATCTGGCAGGCAAAACGCTAAGGGAGCGCGATGGAAAATAAACGTCTCGATAGTGCCGCGCTGGCGGCGGGGATCAGCCCCAGTTACATCAATGCTCATGGCAAACCGCAGTCTATTGGCGCTGAAACCAAGAGACGTTTGCTGGCGGCGATGCACGGCACGACAACAGGATCACAGGCGGTCGTGCCGAATGTGAAGGTTTATACCGCGGGTAAAAAAGTGGCGTTGCCGGTAGAGGGGCGCGGTGAGTTTGCCTGGCTGCTGACTACGGAAGAGGGCGTGCATTATAAAGGGCGCGTGACGGGCGGTAAAAAACTAAACCTTCCGGCTACGTTGCCGGAGGGCTACCACACCCTGACGTTGACCCAGGATGAACAGCGTACGCACTGCCGGATTATCGTCGCACCGCCGCGATGCTATGAGCCGCAGGCGCTGCTGGAGGGGAAAAAACTGTGGGGGGCCTGCGTCCAGCTTTATACTCTGCGTTCAGAAAAAAACTGGGGTATTGGCGATTTCGGCGATTTGAAGTCGATGCTGGTCGACGTGGCGACACGCGGCGGCGCGTTTATCGGCCTGAATCCGATCCACGCGCTTTATCCGGCGAATCCGGAGAGCGCCAGTCCCTACAGCCCCTCGTCTCGTCGCTGGCTGAACGTGATATATATCGACGTCAACGCCGTCGAAGATTTCCGCCTGAGCGAAGAGGCGCAGGCATGGTGGCAAATGCCCGCCACACAGCAAAAGCTGCGACAGGCGCGCGATGCGCAATGGGTGGATTACGCTACCGTTACCGCGCTGAAAATCACGGCGCTGCGGATGGCGTGGACGCGGTTTGCCGCTCGCGACGATGCGCAAATGGCGGAGTTTCGTCACTTTATCGCCCGCGAAGGCGAGAGCCTTTACTGGCAGGCGGCATTCGACGCGCTGCATGCGTATCAGGTAAAAGAGGATGAGCAGCGCTGGGGCTGGCCAGCCTGGCCGGAGGCGTACCAGTCGGTAGAGTCTCCCGCTGTAAAACAATTCTGTGAAGCGCACCGCGAAGAGGTGGAGTTTTATCTCTGGCTTCAGTGGCTGGCCTGGCGCCAATTCGCCGCCTGCTGGGATACCTGCCAGAGTTTTAAACTACCGATTGGTCTGTACCGCGATCTGGCGGTTGGCGTAGCGGAAGGCGGCGCGGAAACCTGGTGCGACCGGGAGCTGTACTGCCTGAAAGCATCTGTCGGCGCGCCGCCGGATATCCTCGGCCCGCTCGGTCAGAACTGGGGGTTGCCGCCAATGGACCCGCATATCATTGTCGCCCGGGCGTATGAGCCCTTTATCGACCTGCTGCGCGCCAATATGCAAAACTGCGGCGCGTTGCGCATTGACCATGTCATGTCTTTGCTGCGTCTGTGGTGGATACCGTATGGCGAAACAGCGGATCAGGGGGCTTACGTCCATTATCCGGTAGATGATTTGCTTTCTATTCTGGCGCTGGAGAGCCAACGTCACCGCTGTATGGTGATAGGCGAAGATCTGGGGACGGTGCCAGTTGAGATTGTCGGCAAGCTGCGCGATAGCGGGGTCTATTCTTATAAAGTGCTGTGGTTTGAAAATGACCTTGAGAAAAACTTCCGCGCGCCAGGCGCGTATCCGCAACAATCGATGGCTGTCGCCTCGACGCACGATCTCCCCACGCTGCGCGGCTATTGGGAATGCGGTGACCTGACGTTGGGTAAAGCTCTGGGGCTTTATCCGGATGAAGTGATTCTGCGCGGGCTGTATGAGGATCGCGAGCGGGCGAAACAGGGGCTGTTGGACGCGCTGCATAAATATGGCTGTCTGCCAAAACGCGCCGGGCATAAGGCATCGTTAATGTCGATGACGCCAACGCTAAATCGCGGACTTCAGCGCTATATCGCCGACAGTAACAGCGGTCTGTTGGGGCTTCAGCCGGAGGACTGGCTGGATATGGCCGATCCGGTTAACGTACCGGGCACCAGCGATCAGTATAAAAACTGGCGGCGGAAATTGTCTGCATCTCTTGAGGCCATGTTTGCCGATGAGGGCGTAAACAAGCTGATTAAGGATTTGGATAAGCGCCGAAAAGCGGCCGCGAAGAAGAGGTAATAAAGCCGGGGATTTCCCCGGCTTTATGATGGTGAGAGCACGTAGGCCTGATAAGCGCAGCGCCATCAGGCAATCCTGGCGCACATTGCTGCCTTATCCGGCCTACAAGCCGCCTCGCTTAAACCACCATACCCAGCAGCAGACAGCCGATCAGGCCGCAGACGGAGATGATCGTTTCCAGCATCGACCAGGATTTAATGGTCTCGCCGATAGTCAAATTGAAATACTCTTTGAACAGCCAGAAGCCCGGGTCGTTGACGTGAGAGAAAATCACGCTCCCGGAACCGACCGCGATAACCATCAGTTCAGGGCTAACGCCGGTAGTGGCGATCAGCGGCGCCGCAATGCCGCCTGCGGTAATCGCCGCGACAGTCGCAGAGCCCAGCGCGATACGCAGCACCGCCGCGATAGACCACGCCATCAACAGCGGAGAGACATTGGTTTCATGCATCATTGAAGCGATGTATTTATCCACGCCGCTATCGACCAGCACCTGCTTGAACGCGCCGCCGCCGCCGATGATCAGCAGCATCATGGCGATAATTTTGATGGAAGAGACCAGCGTATCGTTAATCTGATCCATTGAACGCCCGCGGTTCAGGCCAAAGGTGAACATCGCAATCAGTACGGCAATTAACGTAGCCATTACCGGGTCGCCCAGGAATTCGGCAACGGGCAGGAAAGCGTGGCCTTTTGGCAGAATCATCTCGGCAACCGCACGCATCGCCATCAGAATCACCGGAACCAGCGACGTCCAGACGCTGACGCCAAAGCCCGGCATCTCTTCTTCCGTAAAAGTTTTCGCGCTGTACAGGCCTTCCGGGATCGGCTTATCGATACCTTTCAGGAAACGGGCGTAAACCGGTCCGGCAAGGATCACGGTCGGGATTGCCAGAATCGTACCAAACAGCAGCGTCTTACCCATATCGGCATGGAAAATCGTGGCGATTGCGGTTGGGCCCGGGTGCGGCGGCAGGAAGCCGTGTGTGACGGAAAGCGCCGCGGCCATCGGCACGCCGACGTACAGTAACGGGATATTCGCTGCTGCGGCAATGGTGAATACCAGCGGCAGCATCAGAACGAAGCCCACTTCATAGAACAGAGCGAAGCCGACGGTAAAGCCGGTTAACACTACGGCCCACTGAATATGCTTTTTACCAAATTTCGCGATCAGGGTAGTGGCGATACGTTGAGCGCCGCCGCAGTCGGCAAGCATTTTGCCCAGCATGGCGCCGAACCCCATAATCAGGGCCAGACTGCCAAGCGTACCGCCGACACCGGCTTTGATGGAGCCGATGACTTTATCCAGCGGCATTCCCTGCATCAACCCGACAGCGAGCGCTACCAGGACAAGGGCGATAAACCCGTTCATTTTGAAGCGGATCATCAGAAGAAGTAACAAGATAACACCGATAGCAACGATGACTAATGGCATGATTTACCTGGCCTTTACTTTGTTATGGGTAACGTCATTGTTTCGACGACAAATTCCTGTTGTTCCCGACGGGAACAGAGTCGCAATAGCACCAATACTGATTACCGTTGAAACGAATGAGCGTAGTCAGATGTTATATGGATGTTAGGTGCCCATAAGAATGATACGGGTAACATGTGGGTGTTGAAAATGACCCTGGCAGGCAAAATTTAAATTATGAGACACAGGTCATGTTATCGGCGAAAGAAGAAGGACCATCGTTCTGAGATGTGGCTGATGGCGCAGGATGGCGGCGTAGACGCCTTATTCGGCCTACGGTGGGGCAGATAAGGCCCGACAGGCGCAAGCGCCATCGGGCATGGATGCGGGGAAAATCTTAGTAGTAGGAGTGCTCGCCGCGCTGGTGTTCGGTCAGATCGCGAACCCCTTTCAGTTCCGGGAATTCATTCAGCAACTGTTTCTCGATCCCTTCTTTCAGCGTGACGTCAACCATCGAGCAACCGTTACAACCGCCGCCAAACTGCAGAATTGCATAGCCTTCATCGGTAATTTCCATCAGCGAGACGCGACCGCCGTGGCCCGCCAACTGCGGGTTAATCTGCGATTGCAGAGCATATTCCACGCGCTCCATCAGCGGCGCGTCATCGGCCACTTTGCGCATCTTCGCGTTTGGCGCTTTCAATGTAAGTTGAGAACCTAGCTGGTCGGTCACGAAATCAATTTCCGCGTCTTCCAGATAGGGCGCGCTCAGTTCATCGACATAAGCGGTCAACAGGTCAAATTTCAGTGCAGTATCGGTGGCTTCTACGGCGTCGGGCGGACAATAAGAAACACCGCACTCTGCGTTAGGAGTGCCGGGATTAATGACAAATACGCGGATTTGCGTCCCTTCTTCCTGATTTGCCAGCAGTTTGGCAAAGTGCGCTTGTGCAGCATCGGAAATACGGATCATAGTAATGGCCTAATAGTTGACTATTTTAGTTGGTTATAATACGCCCATCATCGAGGCTCTACAAGGTTCGACACAGGCACCATACCTGGACAGTCGCTGCGCCGTTGCGCAAAAGCAGTTGCGCGATTTCCGCGACGGTACTTCCGGTAGTGACGACATCATCCACAATAACCATATGGAGACCCTGTACCGGCAATTCAAGGCGAAACGCGTTTTTCAAATTGCGCTTACGTAACCTGGCGCTGAGATGATGTTGTGTTGCGGTCGCCCGTACCCGCGTGATGGTCTGGCTGTCCCACGCGCAGCCAAGCCAGCGCGCTAACGGTTGGCATAACATATCGCTTTGGTTAAATCCCCGCCGCCAGTGTCGGCGCGACCAGAGCGGAACGCTGACGATTCTGTCGGGAAGCTGCAAGCCAGTGCTGCGGCGCGCCATGAGTACTTCCTGCAACAGTAGACGCGCCAGAGCGGCGGCAATTTCGCTGCGGCGGGTAAATTTAAGCTGATGCACCAGTAAACTCAAGGGCGGCGTATAGTCACTGACGCTCACCAGACGCTGCCAGGGCGGAGGTTTTTGCAGGCAGCGACCGCAGGGGAGCGAAGGATGCGCGGCAGGTAATCCGCATTGCGGGCACAGGCTGACGCGCTGACGAACGGCGCGCGCGCATACGGAACAAATTCCCCAGTGGCTTAACGCCAGCGGCATTCGGCATAGCCAGCATAATCCCGGTACTGTTAGCATAGGTGCATCCTTGTTAGACAAAAGAGAACAGTAACTGATGAATGACATCTGGTGGCAGACCTACGGCGAGGGAAATTGTCATCTTGTGCTGCTGCACGGATGGGGATTGAACGCGGAGGTATGGCATTGCATTCGCGAGGAACTCGGCTCGCATTTTACGCTGCATCTGGTCGACTTGCCGGGCTATGGTCGCAGCTCGGGGTTTGGCGCCATGACGCTTGAAGAGATGACGGCGCAGGTAGCGAAAAACGCGCCGGACCAGGCTATCTGGCTTGGCTGGAGCCTGGGCGGCCTGGTAGCGAGTCAGATGGCGCTCACCCACCCTGAACGCGTTCAGGCGCTGGTGACAGTCGCCTCTTCGCCATGCTTTAGCGCGCGTGAGGGGTGGCCGGGAATAAAACCAGAAATCCTCGGCGGATTCCAGCAGCAGCTTAGCGACGATTTTCAGCGCACGGTGGAGCGTTTTCTGGCGCTGCAAACGTTAGGGACGGAGACGGCGCGTCAGGATGCCCGCACCTTAAAAAGCGTGGTGCTGGCGCAGCCTATGCCGGATGTAGAGGTGCTCAATGGCGGACTGGAAATCTTAAAAACGGTCGATCTACGAGAAGCGCTTAAAAATGTGAACATGCCGTTTTTGCGTTTGTATGGTTATCTGGACGGTCTGGTGCCGCGTAAAATCGTGCCTTTGCTCGATACGTTATGGCCGCACAGTACATCACAGATAATGGCGAAGGCGGCCCATGCGCCGTTTATCTCGCATCCGGCGGCGTTTTGTCAGGCGCTGATGACGCTAAAATCATCGCTGTAACCAGGGCGTTGCCGGGCCCGGACCATTCTGCCAGATTAATGGTTTTCAGACGCCAGATCGGCAGGCGCCAGCCCGGTAACCCTAAGCACGGTATCGCGATCGAAACCATCGTTTAGCATCGAGCGGGCAATGCGCAATGCGGCGAGCCGTTGGCCTTCCTGCTTGCCTTGCTGTAGCCCTTTCTGTAACCCGTTACGATGTCCTTCCTGACGTAATCTTTCTGCGATAGTCATGATCTTCTCCTTATGCTGTGGGATACGCATAGCCACCTGGCGGATAAACGTATTGAAGCGCGCGGCGTCGCCAGTGTGCATCATGTAATTAAACAAACTTTGAAGCTGGGTGTCATTAGCGTATCCCTTAACCAGCAGGGCGACCAGCTGTTCGACAAGCCCCATCAGATCACGCTGGCGGATGTGTTTTTGTATGAGTTCCAGCAGCGCGACCCGTCGGTGCCGCATAATCTCGTCGTCCGGCACGACCGTAATATCGACCAGAGGAAAGGCGGTGGCGTATAGCTTACGCGCCATCACCGGGTCGGCAAATTCATCCAGCCAGCATAATGAAAACGGATACGGGCTGCGGTTTCCGTGATAAAACAGCATTGGCACCACTAACGGCAACGTCTTATGCCCGGCCTCCAGGTGCCGTTGCATTGCAGCCATTGCGTAACGCATCAGCCGAAATGCCATATGCGCGTCCGGCGTACTCTGATGTTCAATAACCACGTAAATGTAACCTTCACCTTCACTTGTTTCCAGCGACCAAAGAATATCGGAATAATGGGGGCGTAAATCCTCTTCAATAAAGCTACCGGACTCCAGCCGTAACGTATTCAGATTACAGATTTGACGTAATGTCGTCGGGAGATGAATTTCCAAAAAATCCCGTGCAGTATCGGGGTGGCATAGAAACTGTTTGAATACCGCGTCATGCGGCGTGGATGTTGTTGAGGTCGCCATATCGATCCGTCATCGGTGAAGTTCAATGGCGTGACACTACGCGCAGACCGGGCTGATTGCAGTAGAGGATTAGCGCGCTTGCGAGGCGCGTGGGGAGATAAATGCGCACGGCGGTAACGCTTTCATCTTTGTGGAAGGCATGACGCAAAATTGCCCGGCAGCGTGACGCGTACCGGGCAACATAACGCGGGATAAAGGCCGGATAAGACGCGTTACGTCGCTACCCGGCGAAGGCTAACGCAAGGCCCACCATTCGCGCAGGCAGGCTTTACCTTCTGGACAACTTTTACAGCTGCCTGAAAGGCAGCCGTCCGCTTCTTCCGGGATACGTACTGCTTTACCCATGATCTCCAGTTGATTCAGCATGGCGTCGATCATGGGCTGCGGAGCGTGCAGCGTATGGCTGATCTGCGTTGCCTCCATACGCCCCCGTAGCGCCAGTAGATCGCGAACCTGTATCAATGAAGCCATTTTTTACATCCCTTAGTGACAATTGCCCGCAGTGCCCGAACAACAGGAACTGACGTTTTTGCGGGTTGCCAGCAGTTCAATGTCTACACGGCTGCGGGCGCGGCGCAACAGGCTTAACACCACAACGTTAAAGACGATCACTGCCAGAATACAGATCAGGCTGTATGTCGGGTGTTGACTGAAGCTGGTAACCTGGTAGAACAGCGTGGCGAGCGAATAGGCGATATTCAGCCCCCACAGGATGGAGAAGCCCATCCAGCCGCGGCTGGACTCGCGGGCGATAGCGCCCATTACCGAGATACACGGTACGTAAAGCAGGACGAAAATCAGGTAACTGTACGCCGCCGCGGCGTTGCCGAATTTTTGATCCATCACGCCCATCGCGCCGGTTGCCATTTCGCCGTCGCCTTTACTCGCTTCGATCGGGTTAGCCAGTACGCTCAGGCTAAAGGTGTCTTTCAGGCTTTGCCAGGTATCGTCAACCGCGCCCAGCAGTTCATCGCCGAGGTGAAAATCGGCAGGATTAAACGCTTCGTCCTGAATATTTTCGGCGGTATAGAGTGTGTTCAGCGTACCGACGACAACTTCTTTCGCCATGGCGCCTGTAAACAGACCCACGGTCGCTTGCCAGTTATCTTCATGGACGCCGATCGGTTTAAAGACTGGCGTGATGACCCGGCTTACGGAGGCGAGGGCGGAGTCATTAATGTTATCGACGATTTTGCCGCTCAGCGAGAAACTGTTAAACGCGCTCAGGAAAATACTCACGATGATAATGACTTTACCGGCGCGTAGTACAAAACCTTTCAGGCGTTGCCAGGTCTGGATGATCAGGCTCTTGATATGCGGTACGTGGTAAACCGGTAGCTCCATCACAAACGGAGAGGCTTCGCCGCGCATAATGGTATGCTTCAGCATCAGGCCGGTTAATACCGCCATGACAATACCCAGCACGTACAGCGAGAAGACCGCCAGCGCGCCGTTTTGCCCGAAGAAGGCGGCGGCAAAGACGGCGAAAATCGCCAGGCGCGCGCCACAGGACATAAACGGCGCCATCATGATGGTCATCAGGCGTTCGCGCGGAGCGTCAAGCGTGCGGGCGCCCATCACGGAAGGTACGTTACAGCCGAAGCCGACAATCAGCGGCACGAAGGATTTACCCGGTAGTCCCAGCGCCTGCATCAGGCGATCCATGACGAAGGCCGCGCGCGCCATATAACCGGAGTCTTCAAGGAGGGAGAGGAATAGGTACATCATCCCGATTTGCGGCACCAGCGGCAGGACGGTATTGATCCCGCCGCCAAGACCTTGCGCCAGGAAGATGGTTAACCAATCCGGGAAGTGCAGCGTGTAGCCAATCCATTGAATGCCATGAATAAAGATGGCGACGGAACCGGCATCAAACAGGGGTTGCAACGCGCCGCCGATGTTAATGGCGAGCAGGAACATCAGGTACATCACGAACAAAAAAATCGGTAAGCCGAGGAAGCGGTTCAGGATAATTTTATCGACCGCCCTGGTGAAGCGGCTGGGTTCGGCTGTCAGGGTATTGCTGACCACGTCGCAAATAGCGGCGATACACTGATAACGGGCGTCGGCGATATGCAGCGCCGGGTCGTCCATTTCGTCCTTCAGACGGGCAAGGGAGGTGTCCAGGTTTTGCGCCGCCTCGTCTGCGTAAGCCCGGCTGTAGATATCGCCCTCCAGCATTTGCAGACCCAGCCAGCGGCGCTGTTGTAAAGGCATCTCCTGGGCCATCGCGTCGGCCAGGAAACCTGCTTCGCGCAGCAGCGGCTGGGCATAATGCACCAGTTCGACGTTGTCGTTAGCGTTGTGACGGTCAATGGCCAGTTTCAGCGCCTCGATACCGCGGCCGCGAGTCGATACCAGCGGTACGACAGGGCAACCCAGACGCGTGGACAGAGCGTCGACATCAATACGAACCTGCTGTTTTTCGGCGATATCCAGCATGTTGAGCGCGACAATACAGGGGATACCCAGCTCCAGCAGCTGCAGCGTCAAATAGAGGTTGCGCTCCAGATTGGAGGCGTCCACAACGTTTATCAACAGGTCGGCGTCGCCGCTCAGGATGTAGTGGCAGGCGATCTGTTCGTCGAGAGAGGTTTGTGACGAGATGGTCGTCAGAGAATAGGTGCCGGGTAAATCTACCAGCGTGACCTGGTGGTCAGTTGTCGCGAACTGGCCCTCTTTACGCTCGACGGTGACGCCCGCCCAGTTCCCCACGCGCTGACGCGCGCCGGTGAGTTGGTTAAATAAGGTGGTCTTGCCGGAATTAGGATTACCAATTAAACCAATGGTTAATTTTTTCATTTTTATAGACTCACTGTATTAACAGGAAACCGCTTCCACTTCTATTAACGCCAAATCCTTTTTACGCAAAACCAGACTCACGCGTCGTGTTTCGATATGGATCGGATCGCCTAAGGGCGCGACGCGGACAACATTAAATGAAGAGCCGGGCAACATGCCGAGCGAAAGCAGTTTTTGACGATACGCCGGGCTGATTTCACGCGCAAAGCCGGTGATTTTCCACGCAGTGTCAGGAGTGAATTGCATACGACCTACTTGTTTCTTACTAACTGGATGTATACCTCATGCGGCGCTCAGGGGGGCGGCAGGAGACCCGATGTTTAGCCAACGAAGGAAAGAGTAAATAATCAACAACACAATGATAATGAGAATGGTTTCTATCTTCAACGATTAAAATGTGACGGAATGTACAAATAAGCGATAATTTGCGCCGATGTTGATATGGCTCAACATTTATTTGTCTTTTTGCAAATACCCCTAATGTGCAAATATTCACCGTTTTTAATGTTTAATTAAGGTTTCATCTGTTAATAAAGTGATAATTAATAGTGCGGATAGCAGAAGGAAATTAATTAACAGATTCTAATGGGTAAGATTTAATTGTTAATTAAAAAAGAAAGGGTTGGACGTATTGCAAAATCGCAGGCCGGATAAGAAGTAACCCGGCCTGCGTATTACCCGATTAGCGTTTTTTTCCCATTGCCGCTGCCAGCGCGTCCATCATGGCGCTGTTACCGGCTGGCTGGGCGTCACGACCGCGCGGTTTCGCCGCTTTAGATGCAGGGCGGTTGCCCTGAGCGCGATCGGCGCCGCCGCCGCGGCGAGCGGCGGTTTCGCCGGGCTGTTCGTCCAGACGCATCGTCAGCGCAATACGCTTACGTTGCAGATCCACTTCCAGCACTTTCACCTTCACGATGTCGCCCGCTTTCACCACGGTGTGCGGATCGTCGACGAACTTATTCGAGAGCGAGGAGATATGCACCAGGCCATCCTGATGAACGCCGATATCGACAAACGCGCCGAAGTTAGTGACGTTAGTGACCGCCCCTTCCAGAATCATCCCCGGCAGCAGGTCGTTCATGGTTTCGACGCCATCGGCGAATTGCGCGGTTTTAAATTCAGGACGCGGGTCGCGGCCCGGTTTTTCCAGCTCTTTGATGATATCGCTCACGGTCGGCACGCCGAATTTATCGTCGGTAAAATCAGCGGCCTTGAGGTGACGCAATTCGTTGCTGTTGCCCATCAGATCTTTTAGCGCTTGCTGCGTCGCCGCCAGAATGCGTTCGACAACCGGATAGGCTTCCGGGTGGACGGTGGAGGCATCCAGCGGGTTATCGCCGTGGTTAATACGCAGGAAGCCCGCGCACTGCTCAAACGCTTTCGGCCCCAGACGGCTCACCTTCAACAGTTGCTGGCGGTTCTGGAACTGACCGTTCTCATCGCGCCAGGCGACGATGTTTTGCGCCATCATGCGCGTTAAGCCCGCGACGCGGGTCAGCAGCGGCACGGAGGCGGTATTCAAATCGACGCCGACGGCGTTTACGCAGTCTTCGACCACCGCATCCAGCTTACGCGCCAGCTGCGTCTGGCTGACATCGTGTTGATATTGGCCGACGCCGATCGATTTCGGATCGATTTTCACCAGTTCCGCCAGCGGATCCTGCAGACGACGCGCGATAGAGACCGCGCCACGCAGGGAGACGTCGAGATCCGGAAACTCCTGCGCCGCCAGCTCCGAAGCGGAATACACGGACGCCCCCGCTTCGCTGACGATCACTTTCTGCGCCGTCACGTTCGGGAACTGTTTCTGTACGTCGAGATAGAAGCGTTCGGTTTCACGCGAGGCCGTACCGTTGCCAATCGCGACCAGTTCGACGTGGTATTTTTCGCACAGCGCGGCGATCACGGTAGCCGCTTTGGCCGCCTGACCGGTATGCGGATAAATGGTATCCGTCGCCACCAGCTTGCCGGTGCCGTCAACGACAGCGACTTTTACGCCGGTACGCAGGCCAGGATCAAGGCCCATCGTGGCGCGCAGGCCTGCGGGGGCTGCCATCAGCAGGTCGTGCAGGTTACGCGCAAACACGTTAATCGCTTCGTCTTCCGCACGTTCGCGCACGGTGCCCATCAGTTCGGTTTCGAGGTGCATTAAGACTTTGATACGCCACGTCCAGCTCACTACGCCTTTGCGCCAGCTATCCGCCGGGGCGTTATTCAGCCGCAGGCCGAGATGGTCCATGATGATCTGCTCGCAGTAGCTCTCTTTCGGCGGCTCATCAAACTGTGGGTCGGCATTGAGCGAAAGTTGCAGAATGCCTTCGTTACGACCACGGAACATGGCCAGCGCACGGTGAGACGGGACGTTAGCAATGGGCTCATGATGGTCGAAATAGTCGCGGAATTTTGCCCCTTCTTCCTCTTTGCCGCTCACGACTGTGGCGACCAGATGGGCGTTCTTCCACAGGTAATCACGCACTTTCGCCAGCAATGCGGCGTCTTCGGCAAAGCGCTCCATCAGAATGTAGCGTGCGCCGTCGAGCGCGGCTTTCGTGTCCGCCACGCCTTTGTCGCCATCAATGTACTTTGCCGCTTCCACGTCAGGATCGTGGGACGGCTCGTTCCAGAGCAGATCGGCCAGCGGCTCAAGGCCGGCTTCAATGGCGATTTGTCCACGGGTGCGGCGTTTAGGTTTATAGGGCAGGTAGAGGTCTTCGAGCTCGGTCTTACTTAACGTAGCGTTGATGGCGCCAGCCAGCTCATCGGTCAGTTTGCCTTGTTCGGAAATGGACTTGAGGATAGCCTGACGCCTGTCTTCCAGCTCACGCAGATAGCCCAGACGCGTTTCCAGGTTACGCAACTGCGTGTCATCCAGACCGCCGGTGATTTCTTTACGATAACGTGCGATAAACGGCACGGTGTTCCCTTCGTCAAGCAGGCGAACGGCAGCTTCAACCTGCCCGGCATTTGCCTGGATTTCACCCGCAATAATGCGGCAGAAAGAATCATTCATCATGGGTTAGCTTCGTCTTCAGGATAAAAATCAGGGGATAGTTATACGGATTGGCTGGCAAAAATGCCAGCCATCAGCGGGGGCTTAGGATTCTTCTTGTCTTATTTGACGTATTCGATCGCATTGACGTACCAGTTTGCTTCGCCGACAGGGGTGTTGACCACCGCCAGATCGCCCACTTCTTTTTTCAGTAGCGCCCGCGCCATCGGCGAGTCGATAGAGATGTAATCCTTACGTCCGAAAATTTCATCGTAGCCGACAATGCGGAACTTCAGCGTATCGCCGTCATCATTTTCAATTTCCACCCAGGCGCCGAAGAAGACTTTGCCCTCCTGCTGCGGGGAATAATCCACGATTTTGAGATTTTCCATGCATTTGGTCAGATATCTGACGCGTCTGTCGATCTCACGCAGGCGCTTTTTATTATACTGATAGTCGGCATTCTCGCTGCGGTCGCCCAGACTCGCAGCCCAGGTCACTTTTTTGGTGACCTCCGGGCGCTCTTCACGCCAGAGATAATTGAGCTCTTGTTTGAGTGTTTCGTACCCTTCGCGGGTGATCAGGGGCGTTTTCATCTCGTTGATTTACCTTTGCTGTCGATATTGCGCACACGGGGTATAACGTGATCGTCCCGACAGAATAAATAATGGGGTTGCCGATTAATTGTATATTTAAGCTGCTGTTAAATATGCTTTGTAACAATTTAGCCTGAAATTCATACCAGAATTTGCTGGTGACTCACGTGAGCTTTTTTAAGAATACACACTTACATTTGTTGCGAACCTTTGGGAGTACAGACAATGCAAGAGAATTATAAGATTCTGGTGGTTGATGACGATATGCGTCTGCGGGCGCTACTGGAACGTTATCTGACCGAGCAGGGCTTCCAGGTTCGAAGCGTCGCTAACGCTGAGCAGATGGATCGTCTGCTGACCCGTGAATCTTTCCATCTCATGGTACTGGATTTAATGCTGCCAGGTGAAGATGGTCTGTCGATTTGTCGTCGCCTGCGTAGTCAAAGTAATCCAATGCCGATCATTATGGTCACGGCGAAGGGTGAAGAGGTTGACCGTATCGTCGGGCTGGAAATCGGCGCCGATGACTACATTCCTAAACCGTTTAACCCGCGCGAGCTGTTGGCGCGTATTCGCGCCGTGTTACGTCGTCAGGCAAACGAACTGCCCGGCGCGCCGTCGCAGGAAGAGGCCGTTATCGCGTTCGGTAAGTTTAAACTGAACCTCGGTACGCGCGAGATGTTCCGTGAAGATGAACCGATGCCGCTGACCAGCGGGGAGTTTGCGGTACTGAAAGCGTTAGTCAGCCATCCGCGCGAGCCGCTCTCTCGCGATAAGCTGATGAATCTGGCCCGTGGCCGCGAGTATTCCGCGATGGAACGCTCCATCGACGTCCAGATCTCCCGCCTGCGCCGTATGGTGGAAGAAGATCCGGCACATCCGCGTTATATTCAGACCGTCTGGGGCCTGGGCTACGTCTTTGTACCGGACGGTTCTAAAGCATGAGGCGAATGCGCTTCTCACCGCGAAGTTCATTTGCCCGCACGCTGTTGCTCATCGTCACCTTGCTGTTCGTCAGCCTGGTGACGACCTACCTGGTGGTGCTGAACTTCGCGATTTTGCCGAGCCTCCAGCAGTTTAATAAGGTTCTGGCTTACGAAGTCCGTATGCTGATGACCGATAAGCTGCAACTGGAGGACGGCACGCAGTTAGTCGTGCCGCCTGCGTTTCGCCGGGAAATCTATCGCGAGCTGGGGATCTCTCTCTACACCAACGAAGCCGCCGAAGAGGCCGGGTTGCGTTGGGCGCAACACTACGAATTCTTAAGCCACCAGATGGCGCAGCAATTAGGCGGCCCGACGGAAGTGCGCGTTGAGGTCAACAAAAGCTCGCCCGTCGTGTGGCTCAAAACCTGGCTGTCGCCCAATATCTGGGTGCGCGTGCCGCTGACTGAAATTCATCAGGGCGATTTTTCTCCGCTTTTCCGTTACACGCTGGCGATCATGCTCCTGGCGATAGGCGGCGCGTGGCTGTTTATTCGTATACAGAATCGACCGTTAGTGGATCTTGAACATGCCGCTTTGCAGGTAGGGAAGGGAATTATTCCGCCGCCGCTGCGTGAATATGGCGCCTCTGAGGTGCGCTCTGTGACCCGGGCGTTTAACCATATGGCAGCCGGCGTGAAACAATTGGCCGATGACCGTACGCTATTGATGGCGGGCGTCAGCCACGACTTGCGCACGCCGCTGACCCGTATTCGTCTGGCGACGGAGATGATGGGCGAGGAAGACGGTTATCTCGCGGAGTCGATCAATAAAGACATCGAAGAGTGTAACGCCATTATCGAACAGTTTATTGACTATCTGCGTACCGGTCAGGAAATGCCAATGGAGATGGCGGATCTCAATTCCGTGCTGGGCGAGGTGATTGCGGCGGAAAGCGGCTATGAGCGTGAGATTAACACTGCGCTTCAGGCAGGCAGTATCCAGGTGAAAATGCACCCGCTCTCGATTAAGCGCGCGGTGGCGAATATGGTGGTCAATGCTGCCCGCTATGGCAACGGCTGGATTAAGGTCAGCAGCGGCACCGAGTCGCATCGCGCCTGGTTCCAGGTAGAAGATGACGGGCCGGGCATTAAGCCGGAGCAGCGTAAACATCTGTTCCAGCCTTTCGTGCGTGGCGACAGCGCCCGTAGCACCAGCGGTACAGGGCTGGGGCTGGCGATTGTGCAGCGCATTATCGATAACCATAACGGGATGCTGGAGATTGGCACCAGCGAGCGTGGCGGCTTGTCAATTCGCGCCTGGCTGCCGGTTCCTGTGGCTCGCGTCCAGGGGACGACAAAAGAGGCATAAGAAAGGGAGGTATTATCCTCCCTTTTTTCTTAACGCCGGATGACGCTGTTCAAAGCCGCCATCCGGCCTGTTCCTTACAGCTTCGGTCCGGCGCTAACCAGCGCTTCGCCTGCCGGGGTATCCGTATACTTCTCGAAGTTCTCAATGAACAGTTTCGCCAGCGCGGTGGCTTTTTCCTGCCATTGTTCCGGCGACGCGTAGGTGTTACGCGGGTCGAGAATGTGGGTATCCACGCCTGGCAGTTCAGTCGGGATCGCCAGATCGAACAGCGGCAGACGGAAGGTTTCCGCGTTATCAAGAGAACCGTTCAGAATGGCGTCAATAATCGCGCGCGTATCTTTGATGGAGATACGTTTGCCGGTGCCATTCCAGCCGGTGTTAACCAGATAAGCCTGCGCGCCTGCTGCCTGCATACGTTTCACCAGCACCTCAGCATACTGCGTCGGGTGCAGCGTCAGGAATGCGGCGCCGAAGCAGGCGGAGAAGGTGGGGGTCGGTTCGGTGACGCCGCGTTCGGTGCCGGCCAGTTTAGCGGTGAAACCCGACAGGAAGTGGTACTGCGTCTGGTTAGCGGTTAAACGGGAAACCGGTGGCAACACGCCGAAGGCGTCCGCCGTCAGGAAGATAACCTTGGTGGCGTGACCTGCTTTGGACACAGGCTTAACGATGTTATCGATATGATAGATCGGGTAAGAGACGCGGGTGTTTTCGGTTTTGGAACCATCGTCGAAATCAACGGTGCCGTCTTCGCGCACGGTGACGTTTTCCAGCAGCGCATCACGGCGAATCGCATGATAAATTTCTGGCTCCGCTTCTTTCGACAGTTTGATGGTTTTGGCGTAGCAGCCGCCTTCAAAATTGAACACGCCGTCGTCATCCCAACCGTGCTCATCATCGCCAATCAGACGACGTTTCGGGTCGGTGGACAGAGTGGTTTTTCCGGTACCGGAAAGGCCGAAGAAGACCGCGACATCGCCTTTTTCACCCACGTTGGCGGAACAGTGCATTGAGGCGATACCTTTGAGCGGCAGCAGGTAGTTCATTACCGAGAACATCCCTTTTTTCATTTCGCCGCCGTACCAGGTGCCGCCAATAAGCTGAATACGTTCAGTCAGGTTGAACGCCACGAAGTTTTCCGAGTTCAGCCCTTGCTCTTTCCACTGCGGGTTGGTGCACTTCGCGCCGTTCATGACAATAAAGTCAGGTTTGAAGCCTACCAGCTCTTCGTCCGTTGGGCGAATGAACATATTTTTAACGAAGTGGGCCTGCCAGGCGACTTCCGTAATAAAGCGCACGGAAAGACGCGTATCGGCATTTGCGCCGCAGAACGCATCAACAATGAATAAGCGTTTACCAGAAAGCTGATGCGTCACCAGACCTTTCAGGTGTTGCCAGGTTTCCTGGGAAAGCGGCTTATTATCGTTTTTACCTTTACCCTTATCGGACCACCACAGCGTATCACGCGTGGTGTCGTCGCGAACAATATACTTATCCTTAGGCGAACGACCGGTAAAAATACCGGTATCAACGGCAACAGCGCCCAGGTTAGTTAACACGCCACGCTCATAGCCTTCCAGACCAGGATTAAGTTCTTCCTGATAAAGGGTGTCGTAGCTGGGATTGTAAACGATATCCTGGACGTCGTTGATACCATAAGCCTTGAGATCTTGCGGGGTTAAATTGTTAACGCGCATATCACTGCTCCTTAGCCAATATATATTACCGAAAATAGTAAGGTTTTTTGAGGTTGGTTAACCGCGACAAGGCTCATAGATTTACGTATCTGGACAAAATCACGATTGACGAAAAACACTGTGACTCCTGTCACGCAGCGGCGGTTATTATGGCAGGAAACCTACTTTTGTTGTGGAAAATGTTCTGAAAACGTTAAAAGGAAGTGTTTTTGACCGACATAATGTGACTGTAATCGCATTCATGTAAGAAAGTTACGTAACACCAACATTAACAATATCGATTCACCTCTCTGCGTTTTTTTCTGAATTATGCATGACGACGCCTGGCGGTGAACAGATGATGCAATAATGCGACTTTCTCATCATTCTGGATAACGACATGGAAAGTGTAGCGCTTTCACGTACTACTCGCTGGGGTATGTTGCTCACCGGTTTGCTGCAGGGCGTCTTGTGCTACCTGCTGATGGCCTGGCTGGTACCACAAAATAGCGACTGGCTGTTCTATGGTATGCCTGCGACGATAGCGTTGTCGTCAATGCTATTGCTTACCGTGGTCTCTTTTAAACAGCGCGCGCTGTGGGGCTGGCTGGGGCTGACCTTTGTGGTCGTGCTGGCAATGAGCGGCTGGCTGAAATGGCAGGTTGAGGCGGTGGAGAAATGGCGCCTGGCCGAGCTCCTCTGGCTGTATGGTCTCCGGCTTGTGTTGATGGCGATGCTGGTATTACCCTGGATGCAATATCAGCTACATTCGCAAACCGGTTCGGCGCGTTATCCCCAGTTTTATCTGCGGTTATGGCATAACGTACTGACATTGTTTATCGTCCTGGTCGCTAACGGACTGTTCTGGCTGGTGCTTCTGCTCTGGAGCGCGCTATTCAGGCTGGTGGGCATCCGCTTTTTCAGCACCCTTTTCTTTGAAACTGAAGCCTTTATTTATGTGACCATCGGCTTGATTACGGCGCTGGCGGTCATTCTCGCCCGCACGCAGTCGCGCCTTGTGGCGGCGGTGCAAAAGCTGCTGACGCTGATCGCGACGGGTTTACTGCCGGTGGTGTCGCTGCTGGCATTGCTGTTTATTGTGACGTTACCCTTTACCGGACTGGAGGCGATTTCTGCGCGTGTTTCCGCTGCGGGGCTGCTATCCACGCTGACGCTGATGCTGCTGCTCCTCGTGGCGATTGTCAACGAACCGCAAAAGCGCGTATTACCCTATCCGCGCGTATTACGCGGTTTGATTAGCGCCTCGCTGTGCGTTGCCCCGATATATATGCTGCTGGCGGGCTGGGCGCTATGGGTACGCATTCAGCAATACGGCTGGACGCCGGATCGTCTGTATGGCGCGCTGACGGCGTCTGTCTTGCTGGTATGGTCCTTCGGTTATCTGATCGGTCTGTTACGCCGCGGACGCGACCCTGGTGAGTGGCAAGGCAAGGTGATACTGAGCGTCTCTTTGTTGACGCTGGTGATATTGCTGTTGCTGGCCTCGCCTGTACTTGATGTCTGGCGTATTAGCGTCAACAGCCATATGGCGCGTTACCATAGTGGTAAAATTACTGCGGATCAGATCAGCCTGTATATGCTGGATCACAGCGGCAAACCTGGCCAGGAAGCGCTGAAATCGTTGCGGGATGACGAGGCGTTTACGCAGAACAGAAAGCGCAATCGTGAACTGATGACGTTTTTGCAGAGAAATAAGGTCCCTCCGACGGCGGACGATTTAGCGCGGGTGGTGATGATTGCGCCCGGTAGCCAGAAGCCGGATGCCGCATTTTGGGCGTTTGTCAAAGAGCAGAGTTATTCGGACGATTCCTGCCTTGAAGCGGATGCCTGCGTGCTGGTGAGTCAGGATCTTAACGGCGACGGTCAGCCTGAGCAGGTGCTGTATAACTTTATTGTTGCCGAGAGCCAGGTCTACGGCTTAAAAGAGGGGAAATGGACGCAGAAAGCGTTCGCCCGACTGCCGGACGGGTTTTCTAAGACGCAACTGTTGCACGCGATTGCCGGGCATCGGTTAGACTCAGCCCCCAAAGCCTGGCGCGATATCATTGTTGATGGTCAGCGGTTGGATGTGGATTACTACAACGAGTAAGCTTTTTGCCGGATGGCGGCATAAATGCCTTATCCGGCCTACGGAGCGGGATGCTGTAGGCCAGATAAGCGCAGCGCCATCAGGCAATGACGTTGCTGACTACGAGGCGATTAGTGAACCTGTGGATCGGCAGGAGAGGCGTTGTTACGGATCTCCGCGATATCCATCGCATTGAACAGGTAATGATTGCCGCAGTAATCGCAGTGCATATCGATTTCGCCGTCTTCCGCCAGAATGCTGTCCACTTCTTCATCCGGCAATGTTTTCAGCGCGCCCGCGCAACGTTCGCGTGAACAGGTGCATTTGAACTCAACATCTTGCGGATCGTAGAGTGTGACTTCTTCTTCGTGATACAAACGCCACAGCACGTCATTTGCCGGTAACGTCAGCAGCTCTTCGCTTTTAATGGTTTCCGTCAACATAGCCAGATGGTCGAAATCCTCCGCCTGCGCGTTCTGTGCCGGCATCACCTGGAGCAACATTCCACCTGCCGCCGGTTTACCGTCGACATCGCCGGTACGGATAAACAGGCGCGTCGGCAACTGCTCGGAGCGCAGGAAGTAATCTTCCAGGCACGCCGCCAGAGTATCGCCTTCCAGACCCACCACGCCCTGATAGCGTTCACCCTCTTCCGGCGTAATGGTGATCACCAGATAGCCGTTGCCAACCAGCGTTTTGAGATCCGCATTGTCAGGGATGTCGCCCTGAACGCGAGCCACGCCGCGCATCTGCTGCTGATTATTGCCATTGATCACCGCCAGGCTTAACGGCCCGTCGCCCTGGAGCTGTACCGTAATGTCACCAGCAAACTTCAGCGTCGCGGTCAGCAGGCTAGTGGCGACCAGCAGTTCGGCCAGTACAGTTTTCACCGGCTGCGGATAGTTATGATTGTCGAGGATCTGTTGCAAGGTTTCCGAAACGGTTACCAGCTCGCCGCGAACGGCAAAGTTTTCAAACAGATAACGATGTAATTGGTCATGTTGCGGCATAATCATCTCTCTTGCGGGTGACAGTTATTCGCTGTCGCCGTGTTTAAATCGTAACAGGTCGCGGCGCTCTTTCTTGTCCGGTCGCCTGTCCGGATGCGGCATGGTCAGGGCGTTAAGCTTGCGCGCCTGCGCCATTTTTTCGCGTTTTTCCACGCTTTCCGCCGTCTCTTCATACAGAGCGACGGCTTCGCTGGCCGGACGGCGCTGTTCGGTGATGGCTTTAACTATCACCGTCCGTTCGTCATTTCCCTGACGCAGGGTAAGGGTTGCGTTCAGCTCGACGATTTTGCTCGGCTTACTGCGCTGGCCGTTGTAATGCACCTTACCGCCTTCAATCATCTCGCGGGCCATCGCGCGGGTTTTATAAAAACGCGCGGCCCACAGCCATTTATCCAGTCTGACCTCAACGGAAGACTTTTCTTTCATGGCGTCTCCTTCACATCAGCGAGGGGATCAGACGGCGGTAGTCGTTCAGGGACGGATGGCGCGTATAGTGCTTTTCCGCCAGGCCGGAATCGGGATTCGTCACGCCAAGACAGTAGCGAATACCAAACCGGGCGGCGGCGTCGAGAATCGGTTCGCTGTCATCGATAAACAGCGTTTTCTCTGCGCTTATTCCCGTTTCCTCAGTGACAGCGCGCCATAACCGCTGATCCTCTTTGGGATAACCAAATGTGTGGGTGGAAAGTAATAAATCAAGGTGTGAGGCCAGACCGGTATGCTCCAGCTTCACCGCCAGGTTATGTGGATGCGCATTGGTGAGCAGAATCCGACGTTTTCCGCTGGCTTTTAACGCATTCAGAAACGGTACGGTATCGTCGCGCAAAACGGCGCGCGGCCCTTGCGCCGTCGTCATGGCGCAAATATCCAGACCCAGACGCTCGCTCCAGTAATCCAGACAGTACCAGTTTAGCGTATGCTGTACGGCATGATACTGCTGGCGAATATATTCCTGCGCGTCCTGCGGCGAAATACCCTGCTGCGCGCCGTAGGTTTCCGGTACCAGCTTTTGCCAGAAATAGTTATCGAACGCGAGATCGAGCAGCGTGCCGTCCATATCCAGCAAAACGGTATCCACGTTTTGCCAGTCAATATCAATATGCATGGGGAACTCCAGGGTAACGCAATTTGCGCGACAGGGTAGCATACCCTGTCGCACGGCGGCGCTATCAGATGAGATTTTCCGGAGAGACGGTTAACCTGGGATTGAGGCAGCTTTCATAGTATTCCTGGATGTCCGCCATACGGGTACGGTGGCGTTGATAACGTCTGAACGCCTGAAGGCCGTTGTAGACCGCGCTCACTATCATTGCTAGCATCAGCAGCGTGGTGCCGAGGTAACGCCACCAGCCGGATTTATCGGGGATACGATGCAGGCTGATATGCTGCGTGCCGTTGGCATCGGTATACACGCTGGTGACAATGCCCTCGGCGCTAAATGGCGTCTGCATGAGCGTTTGCGCCAGACGCTGGAAGGCGCTCCACTGTTCCTGCGCGGGATAGTCATACAGCGGCGTTGACGGCCAGGCCTGATCAACCAGTTCGCTGCCTTCATCGCTGGCGATCAGGAATCCGCCGGGAGCGGGGCTATTCAGCGACTGGGCGGCACGCGCGGTCTCGCGAGAAATAAACGGCGCCGTTGAGGTCGTGACCAGATTTTCCAGCGACTCTGCGCTTACGGGGCGTAGCAGCACGTTGACGCCGTCCAGTTTGCCGGCGTTCGCGCGTTTCACCAGCGCGTTCCAGTCCTTACTGTTACCGAGATTAACCAGCGCATTTTTCAGTCGCACGCACTCGTCTTCCGCCGCGCACAAATCAGCGGTTTTCAGAACAATATCGCCAAAGTCATCTAATAATACCATGCCCGATTTTTGTATCGCGGAGCGTAAAGATGCGCTTACGCGCGAGTCGTCTTCAGGTTTTGGATGGAGCTGACGATTTACCGCCTGGCTTAGCGCCATCGCTTTATTCACCAGGTCTGATTCCGGCAGCGGTAGCGCAGGCGCGTCATTCCAGATGATTTGCGAGCAATCGAACGGCATAAACGGTGAGTTAGACTGCCCGCTCCAGGTCGCCCCGGAATGAATATTACACATTCCTTTGCCGCTCAGGTGCAGCGTATCGCCCACCCGCACGCCAGCTTTTTCAAGCTGTTTTACCGTTGTCGCTTCAATGGTTTGCGCGCCTTTCATCCACGATAGCGTGAACTTAATTGGCATATCCAGCGGGATCCAGAACAGCAGCATAAACAACACCAGCAGCGAACCGATAGCAATAACAGTGCTGCGTAACCAGTGCTGCAACGGGAAGTTTTTCACTTCATCATGCAGGGATAAAAAACGGCCCTGGCGGGCGACATGGCGATCAAGGTAAATATCAATATCCGTTTGTTGCCCAAGATCCTGCGTAATGTAAGGTTGCCAGTGGGCAGGGTAAATAAGGTCGATGATGCCCAGGGAGATATTGTTAATCTGCTCCTGATTATTCTCCCCAAACAGTCCCCAGCGGCGGGGCGTTCCCCGCAGACAGTGAATTTCCCGCAGCGCGCTTTTCGACGGCGGCGCAAAAAGCCCCCAAAGTCCGGCTGCCAGCAGCAGGATAGCGCCGCCTATCATCCACGGTACAAAAACGTCTGGCGTTATCAGACAGAAAAAGAATAACAAAAAGGAGGCGACGATTAACAACGCTTCGCGCAAGCCAGCCGGGCGGCTGAGCGCATATTCTTCGTGGGTCTCCTGACGGATATTCAACAGCTCAATCTGCTCGCTCTCTTCGCCGCGAATCGACGCCTGCGTAGAGGCCGTATTCTGTAGCGCGTAGCCACGCGACTCCTGCATATACTCTTGCAGCGTATGGCCGTTTAAAGAGATCACCAGCGGCAGCGTATCCGTGAGGATTAGCTCAACGTTGTTTTCATCATTGATGTACTGTTCCCAGAAAGGCGGCAGATGGACTTCGACGGAGTCGAGGTAGTAGCGCCATTTATTAGGATCGTCAGTGGTAATGCCGTAGCGGGTGATGGAGTGAGTCAGTATCACGACACTGTTGCTTTCCGCATTCAGCGTCAGTGAGATGGGCGCAGTACTGGCGCCTGTCGGCCCCGGAACTTGCTGGATCTGGCTAAGGTTATCGAGATAGTTTTCTACCGCGCTGCGCTCTTCGGGCAACAGTTTACGCGTTTGCGCGTCCTGAAAGGCGCTGATCCACGGTAAACTCCCTCGTCTGGACTTTACCCGGAACCGCCATATTGCCAGTAGAGAGCAGGCCAGCAAAGCAGCTATAAAAATCAGAATGGTGCTCATGCTTTCCCCATCTTACTAAGTCTGTCAGGCGTGGTCAGTCGCACCCTGTCCAATAAACATTTTTCTGTGGTTGGCTATCGGCAAGCGTGGAGTTGAACTTGAGCATTGTAAAGCGCATCCCAGTGAAGGCAAATCATAGCAATACCACCAAAAACGGAATATCAGCAAATTCCTGGAGTTATTTCAACCTATTGACTTTTAATTTGAAATAAGAATTAATTTTTATTACGTTACATAAATGTAAATAAACGGCAATTCGCATTGCCGAAACCGTGCGGTATGTCGCACAATGACCACAGATTACACTGCAAAGATTCTCACAATGAGCAAATCATTACAAAAACCCACCATTCTGAAAGTGGAAACCGTCGCACAATCCCGACTGTTTAACGTAGAAAGCGTGGATCTGGAGTTCAGCAACGGCGTGCGTCGCGTGTATGAACGTATGCGACCATCAACCCGTGAGGCGGTAATGATTGTGCCGATCGTTGATGAGCATCTGATTCTTATTCGTGAGTATGCGGTGGGAACCGAATCCTATGAGCTGGGCTTCTCGAAAGGATTGATCGACCCGGGCGAGACCGTTTTTGAAGCGGCGAACCGGGAGCTCAAAGAAGAGGTCGGGTTTGGCGCGCATAACCTGACCTTCTTAAAAAAACTCAGCATGGCGCCCTCTTATTTTTCCAGCAAAATGAATATCGTGGTGGCGGAAGATCTCTATCCGGAGTCGCTGGAAGGCGACGAGCCTGAGCCATTGCCGCAGGTACGCTGGCCGCTGGCGCATTTAATGGATCTGCTGGAAGACCCCGATTTTAACGAGGCCCGCAACGTCAGCGCGCTGTTTCTGGTACGCGAGTGGTTGAAAGCGCAGGGCCGAATTGCCTGATGGCGCGGCGTTGATCAAGCCAACGGAAAGTTTGTCTCCCCGTTCGCCGTCATCCGCTAAACACAATAAAAAAGGCGCCGGAGCGCCTTTTTTGATCAGAACAGTTCGTGTGTTTCACCATTATCAATAATGGTGGTTCCCACCTCGTGTACCGCCTGTTGTGTCGGCTGCGTGCCTTCGATGAAATACTCTTCACGGCTGTTACCGCCGCTCGCCAGTTGTCCGGTACTGCGGTCGATATTCACCGTGACGATGCCCGGCGGCGGCGTTAGCGGCTGTTCCGGCACGCCTTCCAGCACGGCTTTCATATAGGCGTCCCATGCAGGTTGCGCGCTCTTCGCGCCGCCCTCATAGCCGGAGATTTGATCTTTGATCGCGCCGGAAGCGGTGGTGCGGCCTAAATCACGGCGGTGATCGTCAAAGCCGATCCATACGGAAGTGACGACGCCAGGACCATAGCCGGAGAACCATGCGTCTTTCGAGCTGTTGGTCGTACCGGTTTTGCCGCCGATATCGCGACGTTTAAGGTCGCGCGCCGCACGCCAGCCGGTACCCATCCAGCCGGGTTCGCCAAAGATATTGGTGTTCAGCGCGCTTTTGATCAGAAACGCCAGCGGCGTATTGATCACATGCGGCGCGTATTCCTGCGTGCCGTTTTGCGCGACCAGCGCCTGGTTTGCCTGTTCCAGCTCAGGCATCGGTACGGCGCTGTTTTGCTGCTCTTGCGAAACCGCGACCTCTTCCACATTGGTGTTTTCCAGCACGTCAGATTTCTGCGTATTGCCGTAAATGACCGGGATATCGCACTCCGGGCAGGCGATTTTCGGTTTCGCTTCGAAGATCACGCCGCCCTGATCGTTCTCAATCTTGCTGATGAAATACGGGTCGATCAGGAAACCGCCGTTCGCCATCACCGCATAACCGCGCGCAACCTGCATCGGCGTGAAGGAGGCGGAGCCCAGCGCCAGCGATTCGGTATGCACGATATTCTGCGCCGGGAAGCCGAAGCGTTGCAGATACTCCGCCGCATAGTCGACGCCCATGGCGCGCATGGCGCGTACCATCACCACGTTTTTCGACTGCCCCAGCCCCTGGCGTAAACGAATCGGTCCGGCGTACTGCGGCGGGGAGTTTTTCGGACGCCAGTCTGAACCTGCCCCGGCGTCCCAGCGGGAAATCGGCACATCGTTGAGCATACTGGCGAGCGTCAGCCCTTTATCCATTGCGGCGGTGTAGAGGAACGGTTTGATGTTCGACCCCACCTGACGCAAAGCTTGCGTCGCGCGGTTAAATTTACTCTGATTAAAATCGAAACCGCCGACCAGCGCCATTACCGCGCCTGTTTGCGGGTTAAGCGAAACCAGCGCGGAGTTCACTTCCGGTACCTGCGCCAGCCACCAGTCGTTATCCACCTGACGAACCCAGATTTGCTGACCTGTCTGGACGACATCGGTAACTTTACGCGGCGTCGGCCCCTGCTGTGTATCCGAGCGGTAAGGCCGCGCCCAACGCATTCCTTCCATATGTAGCGAAACGGACGTACCGTCGGCAAGCGCAGCGGTCGCCTCTTGCGGATTAGCGCTGGTGACCACGGCGGGAAGCAGCGGTCCGTAGGTCGGTAACGCTTTCAACGTATCGGTAATTTTTTTACTGTCCCACGCCGTTTCGCCCACTTTCCATAGCACATTCGCCGGGCCGCGATAACCGTGGCGCATGTCATAGTCCAGCACGTTATTACGCACCGCCTGTTGCGCGGCCTGCTGCACTTTGCGGGTGATGGTCGTGTAAATACGATAACCATCTTCGTAGGCGCTTTCGCCATAACGGTTATACATTTCCTGGCGCACCATTTCCGACAGATAAGGCGCGGAGAAGGCGATTTCCGGCGCGTGATAATTTGCGTCGATAGGTTCGCTACGTGCCTGATCGTACTGCGCCTGAGTGATATATCCCTCGCTTAACATTCGCGAAAGCACTACGTTACGGCGCGCCACCGCCCGATCCATCGAGTAGAGCGGGTTAAAGGTAGAAGGCGCTTTAGGTAGCCCGGCGATAACCGCCATTTCGCTTAGACTAAGCTGGTCAACCGTCTTACCAAAGTAGACCTGTGCCGCCGCGCCAACGCCATAGGCGCGGTAGCCGAGATAGATCTTGTTCAGATAGAGTTCGAGGATCTCATTTTTATTCAGCAACTGCTCAATACGAATCGCCAGAAACGCTTCCTTGATCTTGCGCATCAGCGTGCGTTCGGGGCTAAGGAAGAAGTTTCGCGCCAGTTGCTGGGTAATGGTACTTGCTCCCTGCGATGCGTGACCGGAGAAGAGCGCGACGCTGGCCGCGCGGAAAATACCTACCGGGTCAATGCCGTGATGCTCATAAAAGCGGCTATCTTCGGTGGCGATAAAGGCGTTGATCATTTCCGGCGGAATTTGATCGAGCGTAACGGGAATACGGCGTTTTTCGCCATATTGCGCGATAAGTTCGCCATCCGCGCTGTAAACCTGCATCGGAATTTGCAAACGCACATCTTTCAATGTCGCGACGTCAGGTAGCTGTGGCTCAATATAGCGATAAAGGCCATAAATCGAGCCTGCTCCCAGCAGGATGCAACATACTGCAAGGATCAATAAATACTTTACGAACTTCACTGGAGATTTCCCATTTAGTGTCATTTGGGCAGTTTATAAACAAACGCGCGGTAGTATAAAGGCAAGCCAGACGCATTGATATACCCGTTAACGCGACGGGTGATAAGGAGATCGACCGTTATGGCTTTTAAAACCTGGCAAATAGGATTGCATATTCAGCAGCATGAAGCGCTGGCCATCGCCGTTATTCGCGGCGCATCGGGCTGGTCCCTGCAACGTTGGTGGCGACTGCCGCTAATGAACGCCTCCACGGCAGAGGGTACGATTCCTGACCCGCAATCGCTGGCTCACGTACTGCGACCCTGGAGCCGCGAGCTGCCGCTACGTCACCGTATTTATCTCTCTTTTCCCGCAAATCGGACATTGCAACGCGCTTTTCCACATCCGCCGATGCGTCTGCGGGAACGTGAGCAAGTCGCATGGCTTTCACAAACGATGGCGCGTGAGCTGGATATGGATCCGGACTTATTGCGTTTCGACTTTCAGGACGATGCGCTAAGCCCTGCGTTCAACGTTACCGCCGTGCAAAGCAAAGAAATTTCAGAGCTGTTAACGCTGGCGCAAACGCTCAATGTGCGCATCGCTGCTGTAACGCCCGATGCCTGCGCGTTACAGCGCTTGCTGCCGTTTATACCTTCGGGGCGGCAATGTCTGGTCTGGCGCGATGAGAGCCAGTGGCTGTGGGCGACGCGCTATGCGTGGGGGCGTAAATCGGCGCGAGAGGCGACGACGCTGCATGACCTTGCCGCGACGTTATCCGTCGTGCCGGAACATATTTCGTTATGCGCCGAAGGCGAATTCGACCCCTGGCGCGCCGTAACCGTCCGCCAACCGCCGGTTCCGCCGGACGGTTATCGCTTTGCGATTGCGCTGGGTTTAGCCATAGGGGAGATACGCTGATGGCGCATTCTGTCAATTTGCTCCCCTGGCGGCGCCAACATTACGTAACGCGTCTGCGGCTGTGGTGCGTGGTATGGGGCGCGTCCCTGCTGCTGATAGCAAGCCTCGCGACGATCGCCCGGTTGGTTTTTTGGCAGGAGGGGAGGATTAATGAACTGCTACTGACGGCGGAAAACGGACGCACGACGGCGCTTGCGGCGAACATACCGCAGTTGCAGCAGCGTCAGCGACAGCAACAGGCGCGATTACAACGTCAGGCGCAGCGTGAACTGACGCAAGCCTGGCAATCTATCTTGACTGACCTTGCCAACCTGTTGCCAGAGCAGGCATGGCTGACAAGCCTCAATTATCAGCAAGAGACGCTAGAGCTGGAAGGGCTGGCGAGAACGTTTGACGCCCTGCTTACGCTTGAGACATCGCTTCGTCACTATGTCAGTTTTCCGCTAAACCGCACGGGCGCCACGCGGCAGGATGCGCAAGGGCGCTGGCAGTTCCATTATCAGTTAACGAGGAGCGCCGCCCGTGAACGCGCTCTTTGATATCTGGTACGGGATGTCGCGCCGTGGTCGGGTTTTTGGTTGGTGTGCAGGCGTGCTGTGCCTGACGCTGACGGTCACGTTATCTGTGGGCTATCCCGGCTGGAAGACGCTGCATACGCAACAAACGCGGTTAAGCCAGCAGCGCGAGGCCGCCCGGCAACAGTGGCGTCATCTGCGCCGTCTGAGCGTCGCGGCTGAACCGCTGTTCGGGCGCACCGTGGAAAATCCGCGTCCTTTTTCGCCGTTAGATTTCCAGGCGCCTCCCCTGCGTTTGCTGCACTGGCAGCCATCGGCGCAGGGGGGAGAAATGGCGCTGAAAACGTCCTGGGATGCGGTGCCGTCGCTGTTTGTCCGGTTGGCCGAAAGCGAGATGAGCGTAAGTCGGTTTTCATTGCGTAAAGAGGGGGCGGAATTATTGATGACGCTGCAACTGGAGCGCCTGGCGAATGAAGGCTAGCCGCAGTGTATTGCTCTGTTTTTGTTTGCTGATGTTGACAGGAATGCACGATCCCTTCCGCCCGCCGGAAGATCGCTGCCGGATAGCGGAACTCTCGCAGTGGCGGTATCAGGGCGCGGTGCGTAAAGGCGAGCGATGGACAGGCATTCTTAAAGATAGTCAGCAAAAATGGCGACGAGTGGAAGAAGGGCAGACGCTGGAAAACGGTTGGACGATTGTCCGCCTGACGGCGGAAGCCTTAACGTTAACGACCGGTAAAAATTGTGCGCCGCCGCAGTGGCGGTGGCTACGTCAGGGAGCGGACAATGAAGCGATGGATAGCCATAATACTGATAGCCTTGATGCCCGCCGCGCAGGCGGGAAAAGCGGCGAAAGTGACGCTGGTGGTTGACGACGTCCCTGTGGTGCAGGTTTTGCAGACTTTAGCCGAACAGGAGCGGCAGAATCTGGTGGTGTCGCCGGACGTCAGCGGGACATTATCGCTACATCTGACGGATGTGCCGTGGAAACAGGCGCTACAGACGGTGGTCAATAGCGCTGGGCTGGTGCTGCGTCAGGAGGGGAATATTCTCCATGTTCATTCACAGGCCTGGCAGAAAGAACACAGTGCGCGGCAGGATGCCGAGCGGTTAAGGCTTCAGGCTAATTTACCGCTGGAAAACCGCAGCATTAGCCTGCAATACGCCGATGCCGCCGAACTGGCGAAAGCGGGCGAGAAACTCCTGAGCGCGAAGGGAACCATCATGGTAGATAAGCGCACCAACCGCATGCTGTTGCGCGATAACCGCGCGGCCCTTGCGGAGCTGGAAAAATGGGTATCGCAAATGGATCTGCCGGTGGCGCAGGTGGAGCTGGCGGCGCATATCGTTACCATTAACGAAAAGAGTCTACGGGAACTGGGCGTAAAGTGGACGCTGGCTGACGCGACGCAAGCGGGCTCGGTGGGTGACGTGACGACGCTTTCCAGTGATTTATCTGTCGCCGCCGCCACCTCACGCGTCGGGTTTAACATCGGGCGCATTAACGGACGCTTGCTGGATCTGGAGCTGTCAGCGCTGGAGCAAAAGCAGCAGTTGGATATTATCGCCAGCCCCCGGCTGCTGGCTTCCCATCTGCAGCCAGCCAGTATCAAGCAAGGCAGCGAAATTCCTTATCAGGTTTCCAGCGGCGAAAGCGGCGCGACCTCCGTGGAATTTAAAGAAGCGGTGCTGGGGATGGAGGTGACGCCCACCGTTTTGCAAAAAGGGCGCATCCGCCTGAAGTTACATATCAGCCAGAATGTTCCCGGTCAGGTACTACAACAGGCTGACGGCGAAGTGCTGGCGATAGATAAACAGGAAATTGAAACGCAGGTAGAGGTAAAAAGCGGCGAGACGCTGGCGCTGGGCGGTATTTTTTTCGCGAAAAAATAAATCGGGTAGCGATAGCGTGCCGCTGTTGGGGGATATTCCCTGGCTTGGTCAGCTCTTCCGCCATGACGGCAAAGAGGACGAGCGACGCGAATTAGTGGTGTTTATCACCCCCAGACTGGTGGCGACAGAATAATTTATGCATAAAAAAGCGCTGTTTTTGCACTGAACGCATCTGCGGGATTTGACGTGCGGATGTATTTAGCATACAAGGAGTACCGATTTGAGAGTCGTGCTTTTCGTTGCTTACGCATTGATTAATGCGCTTTGCCTTGCCGAAGGTGTGCATAAGACCGATGATAAACGGCTGAATGTCCGCTGATGCAGACGTATTGGTTCTGCGGATTGCGCACAATTGTTTGAAAGTAGAGCAATTTGTAGGCCGGATATGTTGTTCTGGTCGCCATTCGGCAACGCTAACTCGGGTTTTGCAACAATCAGGCTTGGTGATTTATTCAGTTGCCAAACCCGCTTGAGTATTGAGATAATTTTCAGTCTGACTCTCGCAATATCTTATGAGGTTTCAGTTCATGTCCTGCTGCGCTGGGTGTCTGTGAAGCGGGTTTACCATTAACGAATAGTCTTAGTAGTACCGAAAAAATGGCAGAGAAACGCAATATCTTTCTGGTTGGGCCTATGGGTGCCGGAAAAAGCACTATTGGGCGCCAGTTAGCTCAACAACTCAATATGGAATTTTACGATTCTGATCAAGAGATTGAGAAACGAACCGGAGCTGATGTGGGCTGGGTCTTCGATGTTGAAGGTGAAGACGGCTTCCGTAATCGTGAAGAAAAAGTTATCAACGAATTGACGGAAAAACAGGGTATTGTGCTGGCAACCGGCGGTGGCTCTGTAAAATCGCGTGAAACGCGTAACCGTCTCTCCGCGCGTGGCGTCGTGGTCTACCTTGAAACGACCATCGAAAAACAACTGGCGCGCACGCAGCGTGATAAAAAACGCCCGCTGTTGCAGGTTGAAGCACCGCCTCGCGAAGTTCTGGAAGCGCTGGCTAACGAACGCAATCCGCTGTACGAAGAGATTGCCGACGTCACCATTCGCACCGACGATCAAAGCGCTAAGGTTGTGGCAAACCAGATTATTCATATGCTGGAAAGCAACTAATTCAAGCAGAATACGCTGGGTAAGCGGGCACAAGTAACTAAGGTGGATGTCGCGTCATGGAGAGGATTACAGTCACTCTCGGGGAACGTAGTTACCCGATCACCATCGCGGCTGGTTTGTTTAACGAACCAGCTTCATTCTTGCCGCTGAAATCAGGCGATCAGGTCATGTTAGTGACCAACGAAACCCTGGCGCCGCTTTATCTGGACAAGGTTCGCGGCGTACTCGAACGGGCGGGCGTTAACGTAGACAGCGTGATTCTTCCTGACGGCGAGCAGTATAAGAGCCTGACGGTGCTGGATACGGTGTTTACGGCGTTACTGAAAAAACCGCATGGTCGTGATACCACGCTGGTCGCGCTTGGCGGCGGCGTGATTGGCGATCTTACCGGTTTTGCGGCGGCCAGCTACCAGCGAGGCGTTCGTTTCATCCAGGTGCCAACTACCTTACTGTCGCAGGTTGATTCTTCCGTGGGCGGGAAGACCGCCGTCAACCATCCCCTTGGCAAAAACATGATTGGCGCGTTTTACCAACCCGCTTCTGTGGTTGTCGATCTTGATTGCCTGAAAACGCTTCCCGCACGCGAACTGGCATCGGGACTGGCAGAGGTGATCAAATACGGCATTATACTCGACGCAGACTTCTTCACCTGGCTTGAGGGTAATCTGGATGCGCTATTGCGTCTGGACGGCCCGGCGATGGCGTACTGTATTCGTCGTTGTTGCGAGCTGAAAGCCGAAGTTGTTGCCGCCGACGAGCGTGAAGCGGGCTTACGTGCTTTACTGAATCTTGGACATACCTTTGGCCACGCCATTGAAGCGGAAATGGGATATGGCAATTGGTTACATGGTGAAGCCGTTGCCGCAGGTATAGTGATGGCTGCGCGCGCATCCGAGCGTTTGGGGCAGTTTAGTTCTGCTGATACGCAGCGCATCATCGCTCTACTCGAACGGGCCGGGTTGCCAGTCAATGGCCCTTGCGAGATGTCCGCGCAGGACTATTTGCCGCACATGCTGCGAGATAAAAAAGTGTTAGCGGGGGAGCTGCGTTTAGTGCTTCCGCTGGCCATAGGGAAAAGTGAAGTGCGCGGCGGAGTGTCGCACGAAGTCGTTCTTAGCGCGATTGCTGACTGTCAGCAGGCGTAACAACAAGAAAGGTCAGACTGATATTGCGTAGATGTCAGTCTTTTAGCTTCAGGTTATGTGCAATGTCGTAAGCATTAACCTTTGAGTGGGGTGTTAAATGGATGAATTCAAACCAGAAGACGAGCTGAAACCCGATCCCAGCGATCGTCGTACTGGTCGTTCTCGTCAATCTTCAGAACGCGATAATGAGCCGCAGATCAACTTTGATGACGTTGATCTGGATGCCGACGATCGCCGTCCGACGCGTACGCGTAAAGCGCGTAGTGAAGAACCTGAAGTTGAAGAAGAGTACGAATCCGATGAAGACGATACGGTGGACGAAGAGCGTGTTGAACGCCGTCCACGTAAGCGTAAAAAAGCGGCCCATAAGCCAGCCTCTCGTCAATACATGATGATGGGCGTTGGCGTACTGGTGCTGCTGCTGTTGATTATCGGTATCGGCTCCGCGCTGAAAGCCCCCTCAACGTCTTCCAGCGAGCCGTCGGCCTCTGGCGAAAAGAGTATCGATCTTTCCGGTAACGCCGCCGATCAGGCGAATGCGACCCAGCCTGCGCCGGGCGCCACCTCCGCAGAACAAACCGCGGGCAATACGTCGCAGGATATTTCGTTGCCGCCGATTTCTTCAACGCCGACGCAGGGACAGTCACCTGTGGTCGCTGACGGTCAGCAGCGCGTGGAAGTACAGGGCGATCTGAATAATGCGCTGACGCAGAATCCAGAGCAGATGAACAATGTTGCGGTGAACTCTACGTTGCCGACAGAGCCTGCAACCGTCGCGCCAGTTCGCAATGGCAGCACGACGCGTCAGGCGGCGGTTAGCGAACCTACCGAGCGTCATACCACGCGTCCGGAACATAAACAGGCCGTCATTGAACCTAAGAAACCGCAGACCACGGCGAAAACCACGACTGCGGAACCGAAGAAACCGGTCGCGCCAGTGAAACGTACGGAACCGGCAGCGCCAGCCGCGACGCCGAAAGCGACCACCACGACGGCTGCGCCGACAGCGACGGCAAGCGCTGCGCCGGTACAAACCGCGAAGCCAGCGCAAGCCTCGACGACGCCTGTCGCAGGCGGCGGGAAAAGCGCCGGCAACGTTGGCGCGTTAAAGAGCGCGCCATCCAGCCACTACACATTGCAGCTCAGTAGTTCTTCAAATTACGACAACCTGAACGGTTGGGCGAAGAAAGAGAACCTGAAAAATTATGTGGTATACGAGACGACGCGTAATGGACAACCGTGGTATGTGCTGGTAACGGGGATGTATGCTTCGAAAGAAGATGCTAAACGTGCGGTGTCCACCTTACCTGCCGATGTGCAGGCGAAAAACCCGTGGGCAAAACCGTTGCATCAGGTTCAGGCCGATCTGAAATAATCCAGGCTGTGTCCTGCAATTGCCTGTGAGTGTCGCTGACAGCTATTTTTGTTCAGGACAGGCGCGAGGGGCGCATTTGCTACCGTCAAATGCGCCGTAAAGCAACGCGGCACAGCCTAAAGCGCAGGATGCTGTCGGAGCTTTCTCCACAGCCGGAGAAGGTGTAATTAGTTAGTCAGCATGAAAAAAAATCGCGCTTTTTTGAAGTGGGCAGGGGGAAAATACCCTCTGCTTGATGATATCAAACGACATTTGCCAAAAGGCGAGTGCCTTGTCGAACCTTTTGTGGGTGCCGGATCGGTGTTTCTTAACACCGACTTTTCTCGTTATATCCTCGCCGATATCAACAGCGACCTTATTAGCCTCTATAACATCGTGAAGTTACGTACTGACGAGTATGTACAGGCTTCGCGCGAGCTGTTTATGCCTGAAACTAACCAGGCTGAGGTCTATTACCAACTCCGCGAGGAGTTCAACACCTGCCAGGACCCCTTTCGTCGGGCGGTACTGTTTTTATATCTGAACCGCTACGGTTATAACGGACTCTGTCGCTATAACTTACGCGGGGAATTTAATGTACCGTTTGGTCGTTATAAAAGACCTTACTTCCCGGAAGCGGAGTTGTACCACTTTGCAGAAAAAGCGCAGAATGCGTTCTTTTACTGTGAGTCATACGCAGACAGTATGGCGCGTGCGGACAAGTCGTCGGTGGTCTATTGCGATCCGCCTTATGCGCCGTTGTCCGCCACGGCTAACTTCACAGCGTATCACACCAATAGTTTTAGCCTGACGCAACAAGCGCATCTGGCGGAAATCGCTGAGAATCTGGTCAGTAACCGGATACCGGTGCTCATTTCCAACCATGATACGGCGCTCACACGCGAGTGGTATCAACTCGCAAAATTGCATGTCGTCAAAGTTAGACGCAGTATAAGCAGCAACGGCGGCACACGTAAAAAGGTGGACGAACTGCTGGCTCTGTACCAACCAGGAGTCGCAACGCCTGCAAGAAAATAATTCTCAAGGAGAAGCGGATGAAACAGTATTTGATTGCCCCCTCAATTCTGTCGGCTGATTTTGCTCGCCTGGGTGAAGACACCGCCAAAGCGCTGGCTGCCGGTGCTGATGTTGTACACTTTGACGTCATGGATAATCACTATGTGCCGAACCTGACTATCGGCCCGATGGTGCTGAAATCCCTGCGTCAGTACGGTATTACCGCGCCTATTGATGTCCACCTGATGGTCAAGCCAGTCGACCGTATCGTGCCCGACTTTGCCGCCGCTGGCGCGAGCATCATTACCTTTCACCCGGAAGCCTCCGAACATGTTGACCGCACGCTACAGCTGATTAAAGAACACGGCTGTAAAGCGGGGCTGGTATTCAACCCGGCAACGCCGCTCAGTTATCTCGATTACGTCATGGACAAACTGGATGTGATCCTGCTGATGTCCGTGAACCCAGGCTTCGGCGGCCAGTCTTTTATTCCGCAGACGCTGGATAAACTGCGCGAAGTGCGTCGCCGCATTGATGCGTCCGGTTACGACATTCGCCTGGAAGTGGACGGCGGCGTGAAGGTGAACAATATCGGCGAGATCGCCGCAGCAGGTGCGGACATGTTTGTTGCGGGGTCGGCAATTTTCGATAAACCCGACTACAAAAAAGTAATTGATGAAATGCGCAGTGAGCTGGCAAAGGTAACTCATGGATAAGTTACAGAATATTCGGGGCGTCGCCTTTGATCTTGACGGTACGCTGGTGGATAGCGCGCCGGGTCTTGCCGCGGCGGTGGATATGGCGCTGTATGCGCTGGAACTGCCGGTCGCGGGCGAGGAGCGCGTGATTACCTGGATTGGTAACGGCGCAGACGTATTGATGGAACGCGCGCTGGCCTGGGCTCGCGAGGAGCGCGCCACGCTGCGTAAGACGATGGGGAAACCGCCCGTTGATGAAGATATTCCTGCCGAGGAACAGGTACGCATTCTGCGTAAACTGTTCGACAGGTATTATGGCGAAGTGGCGGAAGAGGGCACTTTTTTATTTCCGCATGTCGCCGACACGCTGGGCGCGCTGCACGCCAGCGGATTGTCATTAGGTCTGGTGACGAATAAGCCGACGCCGTTCGTCGCGCCGTTGCTGGAATCGCTTGATATCGCCAAATACTTTAGTGTGGTTATCGGCGGCGATGATGTGCAAAATAAGAAGCCGCATCCGGAGCCGCTGTTGCTGGTGGCAAGCCGGCTGGGCATGATGCCGGAGCAGATGCTTTTTGTCGGCGATTCGCGTAATGATATTCAGGCTGCAAAAGCGGCGGGCTGCCCTTCGGTTGGCCTGACATACGGCTACAATTATGGCGAAGCGATCGCTCTTAGCGAGCCGGACGTCATTTATGACAGTTTTAACGATCTTTTGCCCGCACTTGGGCTTCCGCATAGCGATAACCAGGAAATAAAAAATGACTAAGCCCATCGTTTTTAGTGGCGCACAGCCCTCAGGTGAATTGACCATTGGCAACTATATGGGGGCATTGCGTCAGTGGGTAAACATGCAGGATGACTATCATTGCATCTACTGCATCGTAGACCAACATGCTATTACCGTGCGTCAGGACGCGCAGCAGCTACGTAAAGCGACGCTGGATACGCTGGCGCTGTACCTGGCATGTGGTATTGATCCTGAAAAGAGCACTATTTTCGTTCAGTCCCATGTGCCGGAACATGCGCAGCTTGGCTGGGCGCTGAACTGCTATACCTATTTCGGCGAGCTGAGCCGTATGACGCAGTTTAAAGATAAATCTGCGCGCTATGCGGAAAACATTAACGCCGGCCTGTTTGATTACCCGGTGTTGATGGCGGCAGACATCCTGTTGTACCAAACCAATCTGGTGCCGGTAGGCGAAGATCAGAAGCAGCATCTGGAACTGAGCCGCGATATCGCCCAGCGTTTTAACGGGCTGTATGGCGATATTTTCAAAGTACCGGAACCGTTTATTCCAAAATCCGGCGCGCGAGTGATGTCGCTGCTGGAGCCGACAAAGAAAATGTCCAAATCGGACGATAACCGTAATAACGTGATCGGCCTGCTGGAAGATCCGAAATCGGTAGTGAAGAAAATCAAACGTGCGGTCACTGACTCCGACGAGCCGCCGGTAGTGCGTTATGATGTGAAAGAGAAAGCGGGTGTCTCTAACCTGCTGGATATCCTTTCCGCCGTGACCGGTCAGAGCATTCCTGAACTGGAAAAACAGTTTGAAGGTAAAATGTATGGCCATTTGAAAGGCGAAGTGGCGGAGGCGGTTTCCGGAATGCTGTCTGAGTTGCAGGAGCGCTATCACCGTTTCCGCAACGACGAAGCGTTCTTACAGAAGGTGATGAAAGACGGGGCGGAAAAAGCCAGCGCACGTGCGGCCGAAACGCTGAAAGCCGTTTACGAAGCCATTGGCTTTGTGGCGAAACCGTAACGGTAATTTCTTGCCCGATGGCGCTGGCTTATCGGGCCTACCAACGAGCGTAAGTTGGACAAGGCATCTGCGCAGTACCGTTTATCAGACCTGTAAAAAAACCGGGAAAATCCCGGTTTTTTTGTATCTGCGCAGTCGTTTCTATTATTGATCGGCAGCCGGGCCGCAACCGCCAATAATTTTAGAAATAGAAATTGCAGGGTGCAGCAAATAATCGTAGCTGCAGTTATTTTTTTTGTTTTCGATATGACCAGTACAAGCAGTGAGCGTCGCCAGAACCCCTGCCACAACGGCAATTTTTACAAATTTAAACATTTCAAAATCCTTGTTGATAAAACGAGCACTACTGATGGAATAAATATAAGATCTATTTAGCGTATAGTACGATAGCAATTATTAAACTATACAGGTAGTCCAAATAAGGACTTTATCTTTACCAGATGATATGATTTAAAAAGGCCGATTAATAATAAGCGGCCTTTATTAGTGTTATATAATGTCGTTTATTTAACGAAATGTTTTCTTAACGTTAAGCATAAAGCCTTTATCGCTGATACCGTCTTCCTTCCACTGGTAGGCATCCAGATGTAGCGCGGTATCATTGCTGCTGTATTTCACGCCGATGGTTGCCAGGCCATTAATGCCGCCGCCTTTTTGACCGTCATCCACGCCGAACGATTGACCCGCCGCACCCTGTAATGACGCTGTACGCTGGCTCTTGCTGTAGCTCAGGTTCGGGCCGCCTTCCAGGGTAGCTGTGGCGCTCCAGCCGTCTTTCCCGGCGTAATCCAGCTTCAGGCCGACAATAGAGTCTACCGCCGTTTCGTTGCCAGAGTTCATGGACAGGTTAAAATCTCCGGCGCTGCGCTCTTTGTAGCCATCTTCCATGGTGTGACGGAATTTCACTCCGGCATACGGCGTGACTTTCAGCGTATCACTCATCATGGTGAAAGTTTTCGCCCCTTCACTGCGAAACTCAAGGTACTGCTGACGCATGTCGGAATCGGCAATTTTATTGACATCGCCATAGGCGACAGAACGGCTGCTGTCGAGGTTATGTACGTCATAGCGCAGGCTGTTGTTCCACGCCAGACCTTCATCAAACGCCATGCTGTGCTTCAGACCAAAGAACTGACTGTAGCCGCCGGTCAGGCCGTTATCGCCCGCGGTTTTCGAACCGTCGCCATCCAGACGCGCAATACCATACTCCAGCGTCAGATTCTGGCTGGCGGTGAGATCCAACGTCTGGCGTAATGCCAGCATGTCGTACTGGGTGTCGTTGCCCAGCTCCGCGCGCGGGTCGCCTTTCGCTACGACGTTAAACGCCAGGCCATCTTTGATCTGCGGCGCGGCGTCGGCCAGCATGGTAAAGCGGTTGCTTAACACCCGGGCTTCACGGAATACCGTGGTGGCTTGAGCACCGCTCACCTGCTTCAGTGCGCTGTTCAGCTCGGCGGTAGTCCCCACATTAAGGCTGGTGTACAGCTCGTTGTTGGTGTAACCGGCGTCCAGCGCACTCGCCACGTCGCTTACCGAGCTGTCGGTGGCCACATCGGCATAGGCGTTTTTGGTCATGGTGACGTCAACGTTGCCGTCGGCATCCTGGCTACCCTGGGCGTTCCACACCACGCTGGTGGAAGTGATGTTGTCCGCGCCCTGGATATTGCTGCCGGTGAAGGCGTTATCCACCACCACGGTGGTATCCGCCGTACCGCTGGTAAAGCCGGTATCCACCTTCACGTTGTCGCCAATCACCAGGTTATTGGCTTTCAGCGTACCGGAGCTACCGTCGGCGTTGGTGCCAACAATATAGTTGGAGAGCTGCTGCGGCGCGTTGGGATCCGCTGGCGGCGTCGGGATGCTGCCCTCGGTCGGGGCGGTAGTCGCATCCGGGATGACGATGTCCGCTGTCCCGTTATGGTCGTTCTGCGTGCCCGTAGTACCCGGCGCGTAGATGTCGCAGCCGCTGTCGCACAGCAGGTTGATTTCGCCGTTGTTGATGATGGCTTTGGTCTTGCCGCCAAACGCATACGAGTCATCCGCGTAAACGTTGATCACGCCGTCTGCGGTGTTGTTTATGGTGGTGGCATTACCGTTGCCCTTGATGCCGATAAGCCCGGTGCCGTTGGTGCCGTCCTCCTTGCCCTGCACGGTACCGACGTTGATGGTGCCGCTATTGACCAGGTTAATGACATAACTGCTGGTGCCGCCGCTAATCGCCACGGCGTTATCGCCCTGCACGTTGATAGTGCCCTGGTTGCCGAAGTTATAGCCGCGGCCCAAATTGATTAGCGGCGCATCCGGGTTAATACCGTTAATCACGCCGGTTGCGGTGTTCCAGATCCATTTGGGGTCATTGCTGCCGTTGGCCGTGGTGATGGCGCTGTAACCGTTAGTGGCGGTGATGGTGCCGCTGTTCACCTGGGTCAGCGAATCGTTGGCGCGCGTCAGATTGATGATGGTGTTCTCGCCGCCTTCCACCGCGCTGCCGCTGTTGGTAAGCGTTGCGTCCTCTTCGTTATAGAAATAGAAGCTGCCGCTGACCAGCGATTTGCCATCTTCCGCCACCGTCATATCGCCAGTATTGACGATTTCCTGCTGGTAGCTGGTGCCCGCTATGGAGCCGGTGAAATCGCCGTTATTGTAAAAAGTAACGTCGCCATTAAGGGTTAACAGATCGGTGGTGATGCTGCCGTCCGCTTCATTAAAGAGGCTGTGCCAGGTGGAAATAGCGTCCGCGTCCAGCGTCCCGTAGTTAGCCAGCGCGTTAGCCCCGCCGTTAATCGTCACGGTGCCGTTGACGGTGAGCGAGGCGCCCGCTTCGTTGTACAGCCAGCCCCCGTTAACGTCCACATCGCCGTTCAGGGTTTCAGTACCGTAGTTGGCCAGCGTACCGGCGGTGAAGAAACCTGTGTCGGAGGTCCTGGTGTCGCTGTCGCCGCTGCCGGGCAGAGACTGAATCCAGATTTTGTCCGTTGGCGTGCCGCCCATGTGTGAATCAGTATCATCCATCGGGCTGCCGTTAAGGTTGATAGAGCCGTTATTGATGATGTAGCTGGAACTGTCGCTCAGAAACGCCTGGCCGTAATCGGCGTCGATGTTAATCACGCCGCTGGTGTCGTTGATGACGACGCCGCCGTTGAGCGCCGCCATCCCGACCAGCTCGTCTGCCTGACCGGTCACGCCGTCATCGGCGGTCAGGGTGATCACGCCCTGGTTAATGGCGGTGCCGCCATTAAGCGCCATCATGCCGAACCCGGCGTTGTTGACGGTAATGTTGCCGGTGTTGATGGCGGTGGCGTCGCCATCGGCATCGGTGGAACCCGCCACCATTCCTGAGCTGGTGAGATAGAGCGATGATGGCTGCCAGTAGCTGGTGCTGGTGATGTTATTTTCATCGTCCAGCGTCGGGACAAGGCCATCCAGATAGATATCGCCTTCGTTTAGTGCTTTACCTCGGCTGGCGGTAACGCCATATACACCTGCCCCCTGCAAATGGATCGTGGCGCCCTCATCGTTAACGACATCGCCATAATCCGAAGCCATCATGGCGTAAAAGGTGTGGGTGTACCATTTCAATGGGTATACTTCAATACCGCCACTGCCCTGCGGCGTCTGATCAGAAATGAGGGTGATATCGCCGCCGGCTTTGTTATGAACAGCCGATCCCTCGCCACTAGCCCTTGTGATGGCTGCACGATCCTCACTACTGTTGCTACTGGTCGCGTAGACCAGAATATCTCCGCTGTTGCTGACTTCCGAGCCGTTATCTGCGCGAATGACGGAATACACGCCATGGCTTGTAATATCGCCTTTATTTTCAATTGATGTGCCTTCGCCATCAGCCATCAGCAACGCGTTGTAGGTGTAATAGCCTGTGGGTATATAACTGACATTAACGTCAACAACTGAGTCATCACCCAGAATCAGGGAGCCGCCGTTGTTGACCCGCGCCAGTACAACGTGCCCCCCCACTACCGTGTTGGTATCAATGGTAGAATGACCGTTTAGCGTAACGGTACTGTTACCGCTGACGCTGATGCCGGTAATGTCTGCAGAGGTTCCATCAAGTGGATCCTCGCTGTGGGTGATATTAATACCGCCGTCAATCTCAACGTCGTTATCATCACCTGTTACGCTCAGGCCAACAACGTCCAGGTATTGTCCGCTGGCGGCGGACAGATCGTTGTCATCAATATTCAGCGCGCCATTAAGGGTAACGGTATTGCCGTTGCCGCCGACGACAACGCCAGTTAACGGGGGAGCCCCGGCAGCCAGGTCATCCTGCCCGTAGTCGGCGCTGATATTTACGTTGCCGGTGATATCAACGGCGTTGCTGTCGCCGCTCACGCTCACCCCTGTCGCTGAGCTAAACACGCCTTCGCTGTCCTGGACTGAGACAACGTTAATATCGCCATCCAGCGTAACCTGCGACATATCGCCGCTCACCAGCGCGCCGGTGCCGTTAAGGCTGACGTCAATATCCCCTTTGTTTTTGAAGGTGTTTTTTTCGCCTGCAACCACAAAACCCACCGAGTCCGCATCACGCACGGTGGCGTTGCCGGTATTTTTTGCTTCATTTCCGGTGCCGTAGGTGATGATGCCCATCGCGCCGTCGGTGACCAGCAGATCGCCCGCCTGGGTCAGGCTGCCGTTGTCGCCGTTGATAATCACGGCGGCAGAGCCCGCGCCATCCACCGCGATATCACCGGTATTGGTGGTATGGGCGTCGTCGCCGTCAATGCGCGTACCGACGGCGCCGCCGGAGATAGTCTGATTACCTTCGTTGATAACGAGCGCGTTGTCGCCTTCGATATACAGCGCCGTGGCGTCTGCGCCGCTGACGGTAGTGCTCCCGGCGTTATCGATAACCACGTTGTCGCCGGTAATGTGGCCGCCGGTGCCGCCGTCGGTGATGGTCATATCACCGTCATTGTTGACGCGGGCGTTATTGCCGTCAATGACGGTGCCGGTGGAGCCTGCGCCGCTGATGTTAGAGGTACCGGTATTCTTAATCGTGGCGTTGTCGCCGTCGATGATGATGGCGGTACCGCCGCCGCTCACGGCAATGTCACCGGCGAAATTGGTGGTGGTGCCGTTGCCGGAAATCAGCGCGCCGGTGGCGTTGTCCACCGTGGAGTGGCCCGAAATGGTGTTGGTGGTGCCGTCACCGGAGATAACCATGCCGGTGGCACCGTCGGTCACACTGGAGTCCCCGGTGAGCGTGTTGACGGTTCTATCGCCGGAAATAATCACGCCGGTGCGATCCTGGCCGCTGATATCCATGCCGCGATCGGAATTATGCGCCTGGTCATCGCCGCTGATAACGGTGGTGTTATCGTCGGCAATAATCAGATAGCCCCGGCTGTCGTACTTCCAGTAGAGACCGTTTTCCTGGGTGCCTTCAATCACGGCGGCATTGGCGTCGGTCACGTCCCAGCCGGTGACGTTCAGCGTTTTACCGTCCGCGGTGGTGAGCTGCCACTGGTTGTCCTGTTCTGAATAATTCCACACGGCACCCTCAAGAACGCTGCCGTTATCCAGTTTGAAGCTGTCGAAGGTCAGGGTGTCTTTGCCTTTATCGATGGTGACGCCGTTGCTGAAGGTAATAACAGAGTCATCTGGGGGCGTGTCGTCGTCATCGCCGCTATCATCGGGCGGGGTTACATCGTCATCGCCGCTATCATCGGGCGGGGTCACATCGTCATCGCCGCTATCGTCGGGCGGGGTTACATCGTCATCGCCGCTATCGTCAGGCGGGGTCACATCGTCATCGCCGCTATCGTCGGGCGGGGTCACATCGTCATCGCCGCTATCGTCGGGCGGGGTTACATCGTCATCGCCGCTATCATCAGGCGGGGTTACATCGTCATCGCCGCTATCGTCGGGCGGGGTTACATCGTCATCGCCGCTATCGTCGGGTGGGGTTACATCGTCATCGCCGCTATCGTCGGGCGGGATCACATTGTCATCGCCGCCATTATCGGGCGTAGGGGGGGTATAAGAATGATTAGAATCTCCGCCACCGTTATTTTCAACGCCAATAGCCACACCTGCGACCAGTGCAGCAACGCCGCCAGCAACCCAGCCCCAGTGATTATCATTTTCAGGTGTAGCAAGGCAGGTCGGTGAAAGTTTTGCGCGTTTTTCTTTAGGCAGGGAGGAGATATTACTGGGACATTCTTTTTCATCATCGTTATTTTCTGCGGCGATGGCCGGAATGTAATAACTTTGTAGCGTTAAAGCGATAGCGATAGAAATAAGTTTTTTCTTTTGCATAGGGTTCATCCTTAATTAATATTTTCCTTGCGTACTAAACATATGCAGAGAGCGGTACAGGCAATGATGAAATGGCCAGAAGAAAAATTATGCTTTAGTGTTTATTTTATCACCCGATAACCAGGTCAGGTCAAATTGAGTGCTTAACGGTGTTATTTATTGTATGAATGAATAAGGGGTGAATTTGACGAGTAAAAGGGTTTTTAGGCAGAATTATTACTATTTAAATTTTTCTGGTGTATTTAAAGTTGATTTCTTAATTCACTTTTAAGTAAAAATAATTTGAGATTACGAGTAGTTGTAAAATAAAGCCCTGTTATTCAGGGCGTTATTTTAATTAATAATTAGAGAACCAATTTAATTTATCGCGTAAGCCAACGACCCGGCCAACGATAATCAGCGCCGGGCTTTCAACCTGTTGCGCTAATTCACCAAGCTGCGTCAGCACACCGTGGACGACGCGTTGCTTCACGGAGGTACCGTTTTCTACCAGCGCAACCGGCATATCGGCCTGCATACCGAATGCGATCAGTTTTTCCTGGATAGTCGCTGCCTGATTCAGCCCCATGTAGAACACCAGCGTCTGTTTTTCTGCCGCCAGGTTTTCCCAGTCCAGCTCGCCGCCGGTTTTCAGGTGACCGGTGACCAGACGTACGCTCTGGGCGTAATCGCGATGGGTTAGCGGAATACCGGAGTAGGCGGAGCAGCCGGAAGCCGCGGTAATCCCTGGCACTACCGAGAAAGGAATACCGGCATGACACAGCGTTTCCAGCTCTTCGCCGCCGCGACCAAAGATAAAGGGATCGCCGCCTTTCAGGCGTACCACGCGTTTACCTTTTTGCGCTTCACGCAGCAGGATCTGGTTGATTTCTTCCTGTGGGACGCAGTGGTAACCCGCGCGTTTCCCCACAAAGACCCGATCGGCATCGCGGCGTACCAGGTTCATAATGTCGTCGGAGACGAGGCGATCGTAAACCACGATATCCGCCTGTTGGATTTGTTGTAACCCTTTCAGCGTCAGCAGTCCGGCATCGCCCGGCCCGGCGCCGACCAGCACGACTTCGCCACGGTGATCCAGCGGTTCGCTAAACAGGCGTTCGGTTGTCGCGTTAACCGCTTTCTCATCGGCATTCGCCAGCGACTGCGCCAGCCGGTCATTGACGAAAAATTTTTCCCAGAAGCGACGACGCTCGCCCATCGTGGCAAACTGCTTTTTCACCCGGGCGCGGAGTTGCCCGGCATAGCGCGCGACCTGCCCCAGATGCTGCGGCAGCAGCGATTCCAGTTTCTCGCGCAGCAGACGCGCCAGTACCGGGGAAGTGCCGCCCGAGGAGACGGCGACCATCAGCGGCGAGCGGTCAATAATGGAGGGCATGATAAAGCTGGCGGCTTTCGGCGCATCCACCACGTTGCAGAAGATACGGCGTGACTCCGCCGCGTCGCTGACGCGCTGGTTGACGGTATCGTCATCAGTGGCCGCGATCGCCAGCCAACACGAGTCGAGAAGCGTTTCGTCGAACGGACCCTTAACCAGAGTCAACATGCCTTCATTTGCCCATACGGTGAACTGTGGAATGAAGGTTAGCGCATTGACCGTTAAACGTGCGCCTGCTTCCAGCAGTAACCGTGCTTTGCGTTCTGCGACATCGCCACCGCCGACGATCAGACAGTCGCGGTCGCGTAATTGACAAAATATAGGCAAATGGTCCACGACATTACCCCTTAATGGTTGGCTGTAACCTTAATTTGGTTGGTTTTTTGCGGAACAGGACGCTCCGATTTCGGCGTAGCATACCAATAACCCAATCCCATGAACACGACGCCGGACAAAGTATTGCCCAGAGTGACCCATAACAGATTGTGTCCGATTCCGGACAGGGTATAGGCGTCGCTGTGATGACCAAACCAGGAGAGGGCAAACAGCGTCATATTCGCGACGGAGTGCTCGTAGCCGGAAGCGATAAACGCCAGCAGACACCACCAGATAGCAAGAAATTTTGCCGTGCCTTCGGTGCGAATCGCCATCCAGATTGCCAGACAAACCAGCCAGTTACACAGCGCGCCTTTGAAGAACAGTACCGTGGCGGGCGCGGTGGTTTTCGCCAGCGCGACTGAGTGAACGATACTGGTATCGACCGGCAACAAACTGCCGCCGCCCCAGCTGTAAAGCAGGGCGACAAACACGGAACCGACCAGGTTGCCGAGCCAGGTTTGCGGCAGGATAGCCCACATTTGACCGTGGCTGATGGTGCCTGCTTTGACGCCCAGCGTCAGGAACATGGTGTGGCCGGTAAACAGTTCGGAACCTGCGATGATGACCAGCGTTAAGGCGATACCGAAGGTCGCTCCCATCACCAAAGGACGCACGGACGGGTCGAGCAGATTGCCGAGGGTGAAAATAAGAATGATGCCGAGACCGACATAAGCCCCGGCCATTGCCGAACTGACCCAGAAGCCGAGCGGATTATTCGCCGACAGGCGTGCGATGCGCGCAGCGTTAGCCGCACACTTATTGATAGTGTCTGTAAACATTTGATTATCCTTTTCTCACTTCATCCTTTGCACTGCCTCTTTGTTGGCTGCCCTCGCTCACCCCAGTCACATAGTGAACTATGTTCCTGGGGATTTGCTCAGTTGCCGCCGCGATGCAGTACAAATGATTTTGTGATAACAATTAAAATGAAAAAAAATACAAAAAAGGGGAGGCGTTGCACCTCCCAAAAATAATTAACCGCGCAACTGCACCACGCCGTCTTTTACCCGCGCGTCGTACTGTTTCACAGAGAACTGCTCATCTTCCATGCACAAACCATCGCTCAGGCGGAAGCGCTGTTTCTTCAGCGGGCTGGCGACCCACAGTTCGCCCTGGTGTTCCGCAATCAGTCCACGAGACAGCACGCTGGCCTCAAAGAACGGGTCGATGTTGCTGATCGCGAACACCTGATCGCTATGGTAAGGACGGAAAATCGCGACTTGTTCAGTACCTAACAGCGCGCAGACGCCGGTTCCCGGCAGGATGTCATCGATTTTGCAGATGTTTTGCCACTGGCTCATGCGTTTTCCTCCACCAGAGTGACCGGGATACGTTCATACGGCGTGGCCGGACGATGCTGTTCACGTTCAGGCACAACCTGGACGTTCGGGTCGCGTTTGTCGCTGTTGATAAAGTGCTTAAAGCGAACCTGTGCGGATGGGGTGTTAACGGTTTCTGTCCACTCGCAGACCACCGCTGCGCGCAGGCGCGCCATCTCTTCTTCCAGATGTTCGTTCAGGCCCAGCTTATCGTCGATGATGACCGATTTCAGGTACTCGATGCCGCCTTCCAGATTATCCAGCCACGGCGCGGTACGGGTCAGTTTGTCGGCAGTACGGATGTAGAACATCATAAAGCGGTCGAGGTACTTGATCAGCGTGTCGCGATCGAGATCGGCTGCCAGCAGATCCGCATGACGCGGTTTCATCCCGCCGTTACCGCAGACGTACAGGTTCCAGCCTTTCTCCGTGGCGATGATACCCACATCTTTGCCCTGCGCTTCCGCACATTCACGGGTACAGCCGGAGACGCCGAATTTCATTTTGTGCGGGGTACGAATGCCTTTGTAGCGGTTTTCCAGCTCCACGCCGAAACCGACGCTGTCGCCCACGCCGTAGCGGCACCAGGTGCTGCCGACGCAGGTTTTCGCCATCCGCAGCGCTTTGGCGTACGCGTGACCGGTTTCGAAACCGGCTTCAATCAACTGACGCCAGATTTCCGGCAGATCGTCTTTTTGCGCGCCAAACAGACCGATACGCTGAGAACCGGTAATTTTGGTATAGAGGTTAAACTCGCGGGCGATACGCCCCACGGCCACCAGACCTTCCGGGGTGATTTCGCCGCCCGCCGAGCGCGGGATCACCGAGTAAGTACCGTCTTTCTGGATATTCGCCAGGAAGTTATCGTTAGTATCCTGTAGCGGCGTGTGCTGCGGCTTGAGGATGTATTCGTTCCAGCACGACGCCAGCAGCGAACCGACGGTCGGCTTACACACTTCGCAGCCGTAGCCTTTACCGTGTTTCGCCAGCAGTTCTTCAAAGGTTTTGATACCTTCCACGCGGATTAAGTGGAACAGTTCCTGACGAGAATAAGCAAAGTGCTCGCACAGGTTGTTGTTGACTTCAATACCCTGTTTCGCCAGTTCGGCGTTCAGTACCTGCGTCACCAGCGGGATGCAGCCGCCGCAGCCGGTTCCGGCTTTGGTTTCCGCTTTCAGCGCCGCCACGGTATGGCAGCCTTTATTGATAGCGGCGATCAGATCGCCTTTAGTCACATCGAAGCAGGAGCAGATCTGCGCGCTGTCCGGCAGTTTATCCACGCCGATAGCGGGTTTACCACTGCCCGCGTGCGACGGCAGGATCAGCGAATCCGGGTTTTCCGGCAGTTCGATGGCGTTCAGTACCAGTTGCAGCAAATTGCCGTAATCGCTGGTGTCGCCGACCAGTACTGCGCCGAGCAGCGTTTTGTTATCTTCGCTGACAATTAGACGTTTGTAGACTTCTTTGCTTTCATCGAGGTAAACGTAACTACGCGCGCCCGGCGTGCGGCCATGCGCGTCGCCGATGCCGCCGACGTCCACGCCCAGCAGCTTCAGCTTGGCGCTGAGATCCGCCCCTTCAAAGGCGTTTTCACTGCCGAGGATATGGTCAACGGCGACCTGGGCCATTTTATAGCCTGGTGCGACCAGACCGTAAACGCGGTTGTTCCAACTGGCGCACTCGCCGATAGCGTAGATATCTGGGTCAGACGTCTGGCAGGTGTCGTTAATCACGATCCCGCCGCGCTGCGCGACGGCCAGACCGCACTGGGTAGCCAGCTTGTCGCGGGGGCGAATACCGGTAGAGAAGACGATGAAATCGACTTCCAGCTCGCTGCCGTCGGCAAAACGCATAGTCTTACGTGCTTCGTTACCCTGCTGAACAATCTCTTGCGTGTTTTTACTGGTGTGTACACGCACGCCCATGCTTTCGATCTTGCGACGTAGCTGCTCGCCGCCCATTTGATCGAGTTGTTCCGCCATCAGCATTGGCGCAAATTCAATGACGTGCGTTTCCACGCCGAGGTTTTTCAGCGCGCCAGCGGCTTCCAGCCCCAGCAGACCGCCGCCGACCACCGCCCCGCGCTTGCTGCGACGGGCGCAGGCTTCGATAGCGTTGAGGTCTTCAATGGTACGGTAAACGAAGCAATCCTGGGTTTCGGAGCCTTTAATCGGCGGGATCCACGGATAGGAACCGGTCGCCATGATCAGCTTGTCATAATAAACGGTACGACCCGCGCTGGAGTGAATCACTTTCTCCTGACGGTTAATGGTAATTGCGCGTTCGCCAACCAGTACCTTTACGCCGTGCTTCTCGTAAAATCCTTCACGCACCAGAGAGAGCTCTTCCGCGGTGTGGTGAGAGAAGTAGGATGACAGGTGGACACGGTCATAGGCTTTACGGGGTTCTTCACAGAACACGGTAATGTCGAACAGGCTAGCGTCGGATTTATCAAGGAGATCCTCAATAAAGCGGTGGCCGACCATACCATTACCGATAATAGCGAGTCTGACTTTGCTCATTTTTGCCTCGATTTCTTTTCTATTACCGCCTACCTTAACGATTCAGCAACCCCGCTTATTGATGTAAATCAAATTCACCTTTATATACCTCTTAATGGGTATGTGGCTGATTTGTCTGGATTTTTATAAGTGGCGGAATTGTCAGGCTTTTCAGGTTTGTACAAATGACATACAAAATGAGGGGTTTTTAGGCCAACAGGCCTACCCCGTCAGGAGGGGGGATAGAGTGCCGGAGGGCGATGTCGCCATCCGGCAAGGATTATCAATGCGTAGCCGGCGCGCTATGCTGACGATGACGGGAGACAAAGCCGAGCGCAAAGCACATCACAAAGACCACTGCATACAGACCATTCGCGGTGAGTAACGCCGCCTGTGGGCCGCTGTGCGCTACAATCGGGCCGGTGACGACGAAGGTCAGCATCGTTCCGATAGTGCCGCAGGTCAGAATAAAGTTAACCAGCTTAGGCGAGGCCACTTTCGTTTGCTGCGATCCCAGCGTAATGATGGAGGTATAAATGGCGCTGGAGAAGAAGCCCAGCGTCAGAATAAACCACGGCATATGCGCCTGCGTGCCGGTAATAAACAGATACATCAGTACCGCCGCCATACCCGCCAGTACGGTCAGAATGCGTTGCAGATCGAAAAAGCGCAGGATAAAGCTGAACGCCCACATGCCAAACATATAGGACATCCAGAAATCACTCACCAGCGCCCCGGCGTCATTCAGGCTCATGCCGAGGCCTTTGGCGTATTCCGGCACCCAGGAGATAAAGCCTAATTGACCGAGGATATAGCACAGCGCGGCGACGGCCAGAAACAGTACGCCAATGCCCCATTTTTCTTTGGCGACAGGCGCCTGAGAGTGCTGCGCATGTTTACCCAGCGCCGGAAATTCACAGCCGAAGGTCAGGATGAAAATCGCCAGGTAGACCAGGCCGATGCAGGCGTAGACCCAGTACCACTCAATACTACGCGCCAGCAGGAAGGCGGCGACCATAGGAAAAATCATCCCCGCCATGCTGAAGAAGGAGTCGGTAAACAGCAGTCGGGAACCGCGCTGACGCCCTTCATACAGTTGCGTAATCAGGAAGGTGCCAATCGACATGGTGATCCCGCTGACCAGCCCCAGCACAAACATCGCCGCTGAGAACAACGCCAGGCTATGGCTGAACATCAGCCCGGCCACCGCCAGCACCATCAGGATAAAACCAAAGCGTAGCTGTGTTTTCAGCGGGACGATTTCCATCAGCCACGCGTTGAGGAAGATCGAGATCAAAATCCCGGCGTTCAGAAAAGTAAAGGTGTTACTCATGCTGGAAACGGGCAGATGAAAATAGTCTGCGATATTTCCCATCACCATCCCGGTGACAATCACCAGCGCCCCGGTCAGGGCGTAGGAAAGAAAGCTGATCCATGTGAGCTTGATGCGGTTGCTGTTAGTCATGTCTGGCCTTGAAGAGAAGTGAAGCGCGTGGAGGGCGCGTTAAGCGGGCAGATTTTAGGCGTTTTTGTGATGTATTTAAATAATTATTAGTGATAGTAATGTTCATTACATTTTTTAATGTGATGTTTGTCACATCATATTGCAAGGACAAGGCGTTGCGTCGTAACGTTACATTTGTTTCATGTACGTAAAATTAGGTAAAGGGCTGGCCTGGCCCAGGAAGGCTCTTTAGAATCATTCCACTTGCTTTATTTCTGCTCTCTTTAAGGAAATCTCATGCTCAAATCGACTCTGGCGGCTGTCGCAGCTGTTTTCGCTCTTTCTGCTCTTTCTCCCGTAGCGTTGGCAGCAAAAGGTGATCCTCATGTGCTGTTAACCACCTCCGCCGGGAATATTGAGCTGGAGCTGAACAGCCAGAAAGCGCCGATTTCTGTGAAAAACTTTGTCGATTACGTCAACAGTGGTTTCTATAACAACACTACGTTTCACCGAGTTATTCCTGGCTTTATGATTCAGGGCGGTGGTTTTAACGAGCAGATGCAGCAGAAGAAACCGAATCCGCCGATTAAGAATGAAGCCGACAACGGTCTGCGTAATACTCGCGGCACGATCGCGATGGCGCGCACCGCAGATAAAGACAGCGCCACCAGCCAGTTCTTTATTAACGTCGCGGATAACGCTTTTCTCGACCACGGCCAGCGCGACTTTGGCTATGCGGTATTTGGTAAAGTGGTAAAAGGTATGGATGTCGCCGATAAAATCTCACAGGTACCGACGCACGATGTCGGGCCTTATCAGAATGTGCCGACAAAACCAGTCGTTATCCTTTCCGCGAAAGTCCTGCCATAAAACATGCCTGCGCGGGCGCGAGCCGCCCGCGTTTTCTCCCTGTCTCAGCGTAACCTGAAATTGCTGCTTATACTTGTGGTCAAGCACAGACATATTCAGGGAGGCCCGGTGAAGAAACTTACCGATAAACAAAAGTCACGCTTTTGGGAACAGCGGCGCAACGTTAACTTCCAGCAAAGCCGCCGTCTCGAAGGTATTGAGATCCCCTTAGTAACCCTGACCGCCGATGAAGCGCTGGCACGTCTTGACGAGCTTCGGAGGCACTATGAGCGATAAATTTGGCGAAGGGCGCGATCCGTACCTCTATCCGGGGCTGAACGTGATGCGTAATCGGCTGGGGATTCATCAGGCCCAGCGACTGGCGCAAGCGGCATACGAAATGACCGCGCTCCGCGCCGCCACGATTGAACTGGGGCCGCTGATACGCGGCTTGCCTCATCTGTGCGCGATTCATCGCCAGCTCTATCAGGATATTTTCGACTGGGCAGGGCAACTGCGGGAGGTCGATATTTACCAGGGCGATACCCGTTTCTGCCACTTTGCCTATATCGAAAAAGAGGGCAATGCTCTGATGCAGGATCTGGAAGAAGAGGGCTATCTGGTCGGTCTGGCGCACGAGAAGTTTGTCGAGCGGCTGGCGCATTACTACTGTGAAATTAACGTGCTTCATCCGTTTCGTTTGGGGAGCGGGCTGGCGCAGCGCATCTTCTTTGAACAGCTGGCGTTACATGCAGGCTATGCGCTGAGTTGGCAAGGTATTGCGGTTGAAACATGGAAGCAGGCGAACCAGAGCGGCGCGATGGGCGATCTCTCCGCTTTGCAGGCGATTTTTCAGAAAGCGATAAGCGAAGCTCGCGAAACTGAGTAAAATAGTGCGGTTCTACTCACTCGGAGCCGCCATGATCCTGCTTATCGATAACTATGATTCCTTTACCTGGAACCTCTACCAGTATTTTTGTGAACTGGGCGCGGAAGTGCAGGTCCGGCGCAATGATGCGCTGACGCTGGCGCACATTGACGCTTTGAACCCGCAAAAAATCGTTATCTCTCCTGGCCCCTGTACGCCGAATGACGCTGGCATTTCACTGGCGGTCATCCGCCATTATGCCGGACGTATTCCGATGCTGGGCGTTTGCCTGGGTCATCAGGCGATGGCGCAGGCCTTTGGCGCGTCGGTGGTGCGGGCAGCGAAAGTGATGCACGGTAAAACGTCACCTGTTACGCATAATGGACAGGGCGTGTTTCGGGGATTGCCCAGCCCGTTAACCGTGACACGTTACCACTCGCTGATTGTCGACCCTGCCACGTTGCCTGAGTGTTTTGAGATCACCGCCTGGAGCGAAACGCAGGAGATTATGGGCATTCGCCACCGCGAGTGGGATCTGGAAGGCGTGCAGTTCCACCCGGAAAGTATTCTCAGCGAACAAGGACACGCTCTGCTGAAAAATTTCCTCCGGCGTTGATTTGTGGTTGCTATTGAGTGATTTTTTATTCATATTTTGTGATTATAATTTCACTGGCATTTCTACTTAACCGGGTGGTAATGATATGGCAACTGAACAAACGGCTATTACGCGCGCAACTTTTGATGAGGTGATTCTGCCTGTTTATGCACCGGCGGACTTTATTCCGGTCAAAGGTAAAGGCAGCCGCGTATGGGATCAGCAGGGCAAAGAGTATATCGATTTCGCCGGCGGGATTGCAGTGACTGCGCTGGGCCATTGCCATCCGGCACTGGTCGAGGCGCTGAAATCCCAGGGGGAAACCTTGTGGCATACCAGTAACGTTTTTACCAATGAACCGGCGTTGCGTCTGGGACGTAAACTGATCGACGCCACGTTTGCCGAGCGCGTGCTGTTTATGAATTCTGGCACCGAAGCGAACGAAACCGCTTTTAAACTGGCGCGTCATTATGCCTGCGTGCGCCATAGCCCGTTCAAAACGAAAATCATTGCCTTCCATAACGCCTTTCATGGCCGTTCCTTGTTTACCGTCTCTGTAGGCGGGCAGCCGAAATATTCCGACGGCTTTGGGCCGAAACCCGCCGATATTATTCACGTTCCCTTCAATGATCTTCATGCGGTGAAAGCGGTAATGGATGACCACACCTGCGCGGTGGTGGTCGAGCCGATTCAGGGTGAAGGCGGCGTGCAGGCGGCTACACCGGAATTCCTCAAAGGGTTACGCGACCTGTGTGACGAGCATCAGGCGTTGCTGGTGTTTGATGAAGTGCAGTGCGGGATGGGGCGCACCGGAGACCTGTTTGCCTATATGCACTACGGCGTCACGCCGGATATCCTCACCAGCGCCAAAGCGTTAGGCGGCGGTTTTCCGGTGAGCGCCATGCTGACCACGCAGGAAATAGCCTCGGCCTTCCATGTCGGTTCGCATGGTTCAACCTATGGCGGTAATCCGCTGGCCTGTGCGGTGGCTGGCGCGGCATTCGATATTATTAATACGCCAGAAGTACTACAAGGCATTCACACTAAGCGGCAACAGTTTGTGCAACATTTGCAGGCGATTGACGAGCAATTTGACATTTTCAGCGATATTCGCGGCATGGGGCTGCTGATTGGCGCGGAACTGAAGCCGAAGTACAAAGATCGGGCGCGCGATTTTCTGTACGCAGGCGCGGAGGCCGGCGTGATGGTGCTCAATGCCGGAGCCGACGTGATGCGTTTTGCCCCGTCGCTGGTGGTGGAAGATGCGGATATCAATGAAGGAATGCAGCGCTTTGCGCAGGCGGTAGGGAAGGTGGTTGCCTGATGGCAGATTGCCGGATAAGCGTAGCGCATCCGGCAGTCGGTCTTAACTTTTTGTATCCCGTAGCCGCTTACTCAGCCAGATACCGTGATGCGGACGCTGACGCCAGGCCATCGACGAAATGGTGTGCATGGTGTTCAGATGGCCAATGATGCGCTGTAAATGTTGTTCCAGAGTGCTCAATAAGCCATGTGACGGCATGTCCGGCGACTCCAGAATATTGACATCGCCGGAGCCGCCTGGCCTGTCGTACTCCAGGCGCTGCTGGCAGCGCTGAATCGCAATCTCGCAAGATTCCAGATAGCGCTGCGCCAGATCAGGCGTCAGCATGGTGTGTTCCCGCGCCAGCGTCGTCATAGCGTTGATATGCTCGACAATAAACTGGCTGTGCGTGACCCACAGTTTCATATCCGACAGATAGTGGGTATTGAATCCGGGTTCCTGCATTGCCTGATTTAACGAGTTGAATAACGTGTTATGCGCCTGGTTGACCCGCATTCTTTGATAAGCGAGCGGGGTGGCCTGCGGATCGTTACTGAGGATCAGTCGGATAGCTTCTTGATCGGCTTCCAGCGCATCATGGGCGTTTTTACGTAATAGCCCGCTTTGCCATTGCGGCCACAGCCAGACCATGCCGCCAAAGGCAATTAAACAGCCAATCAGCGTATCGATCAGCCTCGGCACAATAAACTGCTCTCCGTTTAACGTCAGTAACTGGATGGTGTATACCGCCGTCACCGTAAAGCCGACCGTCGCCCAGCCGTAGTTTTTACGAATAATCAGATAACTTGCCAGCGTTAGTACCAGCATGACCGCCAGCGTAATGCTTTCGGGAATATGTAAGTGCAGCGTGACGCCGGCAATCACCAGGCCGACCAGCGTTCCGACTGAACGGTGCAGAATACGTACGCGCGTCGCGCCATAGCCGTTTTGGGTGACAAACATCACCGTCATGAGTATCCAGTACGGTTTAGGCAGGTGCAACGCACTGCCCATCAGACTGGCGATGCTCATCATCACGCTGATGCGTCCGGCGTTGCGTAGCGCCGGTGATTTAAGAGACATATAATTTTTCAGCGCCGGAAGTAGCGGCAAACGACGCTGTTTATCGGCCATCAGGTCGCGGGCGTACAGCGGCCGCTGAGTACGCAGCACACGGGCGATTCGACTGAAGTGCCAATAGCAGAACTGGCCTACCGGATTTTCAGGATGCTGATTGGCGATTTTCTCCAGAGCGCCAATCTGTTTTTCCATGGAGAAGCGCGTCGGCAGACGATGATAAAGAATGTCATCCGCCAGCACGCGCAGACGGGCGGCGACCGTTTGCGCATTCCAGCGAATCACCTCTTCCGCATGGCTGCGTTCTACCAGTTTCTGTACCTCTTCCGGCTGATGCAAGCTGACGGAGATGTGCTCCTGCAAATCCATCGCTTCCTGAAAAGCCCGTAACAGGCGCTTGTAATCATTATTGTTGTGCGCCGAAAGCATATGCATCTGTTGGTAACACTGGGTAATGAGATCGACCGCTTTTTGCTGGCGTATCAGCAGGGGAGGCAGCGCTTTTTCCGGATCGATATGTTGGGTGAGCAGGCTGTATTTCGCTTCGCAATAATCGGCCAGTTCACGGTATAACAAACTCAATGACTCGCGCAGCGGCTGTTCGCGCCATAGCCAGAACCAAAACCAGTTAAACACGCCGTACCATAGCGTGCCCAGCGCATAAATGAGCAGCGGCTCCCAGACGGGCATGTATCCTGCAAGACTCAGGGTAAAGATGGCGGCAATCAGCGACGCTGGCAGTAACCGCGCGTGAAGCGGGCTAATTTCCGCCGTCACGCCAAGCACCAGCGTGAGCCCGGTCAGGATCAACGGCAGGGGGATGGATTCCGCCAGCAGAAGTTGCGTTACCAGACTGCATCCGGCGAACAGCGACGCGCCGATGATCAGGCGTTTAAAAAAACGTTTGTGCGGGGTATCCAGACCTGCAATGTTGCAGCAGGCGGGAACGAGAGAGAAAAGCAAGCCCAGGTGTAGCTGGCCTATCAATAAACCGACAGCCACAGGCAGACACAGCACCAGCGTTTGCCGTAGTGCGTAATTAATCTCTGGGTGATAAATCAGTCTTCGCCACATCGATGCAAACAAAAATGGCGCATGATAAAACGCGCCATTCTGACGGAATTAACGGGTGCCGTAGACGACGATGGTCTTGCCATGCGCGGAGATCAGGTTTTGATCTTCCAGCATTTTCAAAATACGACCAACGGTTTCGCGGGAGCAGCCGACGATCTGGCCGATTTCCTGACGGGTGATTTTGATCTGCATCCCATCCGGGTGCGTCATGGCATCGGGCTGTTTCGCCAGATTCAGCAGCGTCTGAGCGATACGCCCGGTGACGTCAAGGAAGGCGAGGTTACCTACTTTTTCAGAGGTGACTTGTAAGCGACGAGCCATCTGGGAAGAGAGGCGCATCAGAATATCCGGGTTGACCTGGATTAATTGGCGAAATTTTTTGTAGGAAATTTCAGCGACCTCACATGCGGTTTTCGCACGTACCCAGGCGCTGCGTTCCTGGCCTTCTTCAAACAGGCCCAGTTCACCAATAAAATCACCCTGATTCAGATAAGAAAGGATCATTTCTTTCCCTTCTTCATCTTTGATCAGCACTGCCACGGAGCCTTTAACGATGTAGTACAGCGTTTCTGCTTTTTCACCCTGGTGAATCAGCGTGCTCTTTGACGGGTACTTATGAATGTGGCAATGAGACAAGAACCATTCAAGAGTCGGGTCTGTTTGCGGTTTGCCAAGCACCATGCGCGGTTATCCTCTGTTATAAGCTGTCTCCAGAGCCAGAAAACGGCACTGTCTCTGGGGTTGCAAAAATATACTTCCCGCTACCTGGGAAGGGGGCTACGAAAATAGATTGTAGCCTGTAATGTGATGTCCTCTGCATACATGCAGTACGTCAATGTATTACTGTAGCATCTTGTCTGTTTTAGCATAGCTTTCGCCGTGTGTCTCCTGGTGTCTCGCTTCAGCATGACCCAGGTCGCCTTCCATTGCGACTTTTGTTGTATGCGCGTAATCTTTCAGGAAAATTGAAACATTGGAGTTACGAAATATGCAAGCGCGTGTAAAGTGGGTTGAAGGGCTCACGTTCCTCGGAGAGTCCTCCTCCGGCCACCAGATTTTAATGGATGGTAACTCCGGTGACAAAGCGCCGAGTCCGATGGAGATGGTATTAATGGCGGCTGGCGGATGTAGCGCTATTGATGTGGTATCAATCCTGCAAAAGGGCCGTCAGAATGTCACCAACTGCGAAGTGAAGCTGACATCCGAGCGCCGGGAAGACGCGCCGCGCCTGTTTACGCACATTAATCTGCATTTTATCGTTACCGGCAGCGATCTGAAAGAGGCTGCCGTCGCGCGCGCTGTCGATCTCTCCGCGGAAAAATATTGCTCGGTGGCGCTAATGCTGGAAAAAGCGGTCAATATTACCCATTCGTATGAAGTGATTGCGGCGTAACATGTGATGCCGGATGGCGGCGTGGCTTTATCCGGCCTACCCGTTTTTATCTCGTAGGCCCGATAAGCGTAGCGCCATCGGGCATTTCACCACGGTTATTCGATTTTTTTGCCTTCCATTAATCGCTGCACCAGCGGCAACATAATCAGCTCCATCGCCAGCCCCATTTTGCCGCCCGGCACCACTAATGTATTAATGTGAGAAATGAACGAGCCCTGGAGCATCGCCAGGAGCCAGGGAAAATCGATCCCTTCCAGATTGCGGAAATGGATCACCACAAAACTCTCATCCAGCGAGGGAATACCCTTTGCGGCGAACGGATTGGACGTGTCGACGGTCGGTACGCGCTGGAAGTTGATATGGGTACGCGAGAACTGCGGCGTAATGTAATTGATGTAGTCGTCCATGGAACGCACCACGGAATCCATCACCGCTTCACGGGAGTGTCCGCGCTCGCTGGTGTCGCGAATCAGTTTCTGAATCCACTCGAGGTTGACGATAGGCACCACGCCAACCAACAGATCAACATGACGCGCGACATCATGTTGCGGGGTGACGACGCCGCCGTGCAGTCCTTCATAAAACAGCACATCGGTCGGTTCGGGAAGCGGCTGCCAGGGGGTAAACGTGCCGGGAACCTGATTCCACGGTACGGCTTCATCATAGGTATGCAGATATTTACGCGACTGGCCTTTACCCGTCTGCCCGTACTCAATAAAGGTATGTTCCAGTAGGCTGAAGTCATTGGCTTCAGGCCCGAAATAGCTGATATGCCGCCCGGCGTCACGCGCTTTGCGGATCGCCATATCCATTTCCGGGCGGGTGTAACGATGAAAACTGTCGCCTTCCACCTCGGCGGCGTGCAGATTTAACTGCGCGAAAATTTTACGAAACGCGAGGCTGGTGGTGGTGGTCCCCGCGCCGCTTGACCCTGTTACTGCTATCACCGGATGTTTGGCTGACATGGCAACTCCATGATTGAGCTTTAGAATAATGTATTGTCGGCAAAGGCGTTTTATTCGCGAAACTGCTTTTTCGGCATAATATTGACCGTTTCATGTAATTCAGACCATACCAGCACGGCCTCGCCGGATTGCAGTTGGAGTTTTACGTCAGCGACTTTTTGTTCAAGCGAACGTTCATGTTCACCATAATCGGTGCCTTCGCGCAACACAAAGCTTTCGATCAGGTTGTCCAGCGTGTCGGGGGCGAGCCCCTGCCAGGGAATGATCATGATGACGCCTCCAGGTACGTTGTCAGCCAGTCAGGAATTCGGCGTTCCAGCCACATTTCAGGGCGCAGCGGCGTACCGCCGATAAATCCTACGTGTCCGCCATGCTCAGTTAGCTGATACTCCACCTGCGGGGGCAGATCTTCCGCTTTAGGGATCACATGATGATCCATAAACGGATCGTCTTTAGCGTGAATAATCAGCGTCGGTTTAGCAATCTGGTTAAGCAACGGCATGGCGCTACACTGACGATAGTAGTCGATGGCGTCGGCAAAGCCGTGAATTTTCGCGGTGATCAGGTCGTCAAACTCGCGAATACGGCGCATTGATTTCAGTTGCGCCAGATTCACCGGCAGCGACCCGGGGTACGCCGCCAGCTTGCGTGACGCATTCGCTTTTAACAGATTAAGCAAATAACGCTGATAGACGCGGGAAAACCCTTTGTCCATGTGGTAGCTACAGGCTTCGAGAACGAAAGGTGCAGAAACAATTACCGCCGCCTCGATGGGAATATCGCGGCCTTCTTTCGCCAGCAGGCACGCCAGCATATTACCGCCGAGCGAATAGCCCACGGCGGCTGTCGGAACGGCGCCGAACTCCCGCTGTAGCCAGCGTAAAAACCAGGCTCCGTCCTCCGTTTCACCGGAGTGGTAAATACGATTCAGACGGTTGGGTTCGCCGCTACAGCCGCGAAAGTGCATCACCACGCCCAGCCAGCCGCGCTTTTGCGCCGCCTCAATCAGCCCGTGGGCATAGGGGCTGTTCAGGCTGCCTTCCAGACCGTGAAAGACCACCAGCCGCGGTTTATGCTTTGCCTGTTGCGGTTCTTCGCTCCATGCCAGATCGACAAAATCGCCGTCCGGTAGCTCCAGCCGCTGCCAGTGGGCGTTGAACTTCACTTTGCGGCGGATTAAGCGCGGCAGCATAGTTTGTAAATGGCGATTACGAATGCCACGCATGGGAATAAATTCATGCGAGTCATTGACAGGCGGGGTTATTTCTGTGGACGTGATCTCAACCATAGCACCAGAACAATTGATAATTGGAAACAATACTATACCGCGCATAAGGTTCACAGATTAGTCAATATGTGATTTTACGTTCAATTGGTCGTCTGGCGAAATAAAATTGCGCCTCATTTCACCAGAGGGGGCGGTATGCAAGGCGCGCGCAATACCCCACAGAAATCGCGTGAACCTCTGCATCAGCCGAATTAATCGTGGTAGTGTGGCAACACGATAGTTATGTGACTCAAGGAGAAGGCATGTCGAAGACACTTTTACAGATCCATTTTAACTTTAGCGGCCCTTTTGGCGAGGAGATGACTTAGCAACTGGTCGGGCTGGCGGAGTCTATCAATGAGGAGCCGGGCTTCATCTGGAAAATCTGGACAGAAAGCGAGAAAAACCAGCAAGCTGGCGGCATTTACTTGTTTGAATCCGAAGAAACGGCGCGGGCTTATATTAAAAAACACACTGCGCGTCTGAAAAATCTTGGCGTTGATGAGGTGACGTTTAAATTATTTGGCGTGAACGACGCGCTGACGAAAATAAATCACGGCAACCTTTGCCGCTAAATCACATAACGCAGCCTTCTGTTCCGGTGCTGCCGACCGCAACGGTAACCTTTATATCGGGACGAGTACCGAAGAGGCCTTTATGGACGAACAGCGGACAACGAACGTTCTCTTTCAGCGTGTGCAGCGCCTCGGCGGTGCGGGCGATGTTACCCTTCTCCACAAGCATCATTAAGATGGTGAGCTTGCGGAAGGTAATGTCATCGGTAATTGACAGGTTCATCGTCCGCCCCGTGCGTTAGAGCCTATCCCAGTAGGCGTAATTGTTGAAGCCAGTTTGGGGCCGGACAGCGCGCAGAAACCGGAGCGTACACATAGTGCGTGAGGATTTCGAGCACTGCCCGGCCCTAAAATGGCGAATAAAATAGCCTAATGGGATAGGCTCTTAGTCGTTCTGCATCATCTGCTCAAGCTGCTCCTGCGCCTCAAGCCATGCCATTTCACACGCTTCCAGCCCGGATTTGGCGCTGGCCTGCAGTTGCAGACACTCGGTCATCTCCGCTTTACGGCTGGGGTCATACAGGCTGCTGTCGCCGAGCTTCTCTTCCGCCTGCGCTAATTGGGCGTTGAGCTTTTCCATCTCTTTTTCCAGACGGGTAATCTCTTTACGCAGCGGTTGCGTCAGAGTGCGTAGCTCGGCTTCGCGACGCTTCTGATCTTTGCGTGACTGAGCGCTGTTGGCGTTGTTTTCCTTCGGCGCGTTGTCGGCCTGGTTTTCCTGTTTCTGCACGTCGCTCAGCCATTGCTGATAATCTTCCAGGTCTCCGTCGAACGGTTCGACCTTTTTGTCGTGAACCAGATAGAGGTCGTCAGTGGTGGAGCGAATCAGGTGGCGGTCGTGCGACACGACGACCAATGCGCCTTCGAAATCAATCAGCGCTTCGGTGAGCGCCTGACGCATGTCGAGATCCAGGTGGTTGGTCGGTTCATCGAGCAACAGCAGATTTGGACGCTGCCAGACGATCAGCGCCAGTACCAGGCGCGCTTTCTCGCCGCCGGAGAAACGTTGCGTCTCTTCCGTTACTTTGTCGCCCTGGAAACCGAAGCCGCCGAGATAGTCGCGCAGCTTCTGCTCCAGTTCCTGCGGCGCCAGACGCGCCATATGCTGCAACGGGGATTCATCGGCGCGCAGGAACTCCAGTTGGTGCTGGGCGAAGTAGCCGAGCTTAATGCCTTTGGCGAGGCCGATTTCACCGTGCAACGGTTCCAGTTCGCCCGCCAGCAGCTTGATCAGCGTCGATTTCCCCGCGCCGTTGCGGCCCAGCAGGCCGATACGCGAGCCGGGCACCAGGTTCAGCTTGATGGATTCCAGAATGATGCGATCGCCATAACCTGCGCTGACTTTTTCCATTTTCAGCAGCGGGTTCGGCAGGCTTTCCGGCGCGCGGAAGCTGAAATGGAACGGGTTGTCGACATGAGCCGGCGCAATCAACTCCATACGCTCCAGCATCTTGATACGGCTTTGCGCCTGCTTGGCCTTGGTGGCCTTGGCGCGGAAACGGTCGATGTAGCTTTGCAGATGCGCCACACGCTCCTGCTGACTCTCATACATCGCCTGCTGCTGCGCCAGGCGCGTGGCGCGCTGAACTTCAAACGCGCTGTAGTTGCCGGTGTACTCGAACAGAGTCTGTTGTTCGATATGGATAATTTTATCCACTATCGGGTCAAGAAAATCGCGATCGTGGGAGATCAGAATCAGGGTGCCCGGATAGCTCTTCAGCCATTTTTCCAGCCAGATAACGGCATCCAGATCGAGGTGGTTGGTCGGTTCGTCGAGCAGCAGTAAATCGGAACGGCAAATCAGCGCCTGGGCCAGGTTAAGGCGCATCCGCCAGCCGCCGGAAAAGTCGCTGACCGGACGTTCCAGCTGATCGTTAGAGAAGCCGAGACCGTGTAGCAGGCTGGCGGCGCGCGAACGAACGGTCCATGCGTCGATGGCGTCCAGCTTGCCATGTATGGAGGCGATAGCATGTCCGTCGTTATGTTCGTTGGCGTCGTTAAGCTGCGCCTCCAGCTGCCGGTATTCACGGTCGCCGTCAATGACATACTCAATCGCTGGCTGAGGCAACGCAGGTGTTTCCTGATTCACCCACGCTAATTGCCAGGTTCCGGGCAGGGTAAAACTCCCGGCATCGGCGCTGATTTCATTTTTTAGCAATGCCAGCAGGGTAGATTTACCGCAGCCGTTTTTACCCACCAGGCCGACTTTCTGGCCTGGATTAATGATAGCCGAGGCATTGTCCAGTAGGACGCGCACGCCGCGACGAATTTGTAACGAGGAGAAAACAATCATAAGGCGCCGTATGTTCAGACTATGTTAATTTATCATTATGATAATGTAATATTCGGGCGTACCGCCGCGCTGGAGCGCAATGGTAGCTCAAAACAACAACGATACACAAAATCATTCAGGCCGCCTTTGGTGAGGGACAAGAATATCTCTCATTAATCCCCAGCGGCGGACATAGAGTACGTTCCTGAGTTGAACAAACGCTGTCAACGTAGAAGCGGCCTGAAGAATGGCATGTATCGACCCAAAACAACCGGGAGGGGGATTGATGTCTCAGCCAGCGAAAGTCTTGCTGTTGTATGCCCATCCGGAATCTCAGGACTCGGTTGCTAACCGGGTACTGCTTAAACCGGCCATACAGCACAATAACGTAACCGTGCACGATCTTTATGCGCGCTATCCTGATTTTTTTATCGACACGCCCTATGAACAAGCCCTGTTACGTGAGCACGACGTCATTGTTTTTCAGCATCCCCTTTACACCTATAGCTGTCCGGCTTTACTGAAAGAATGGCTTGATCGCGTTTTGAGTCGGGGGTTCGCCAGCGGACCAGGGGGAAACCAACTGGTGGGAAAGTACTGGCGTAGCGTGATTACGACCGGCGAGCCGGAGAGCGCTTACCGGTATGACGCGCTAAACCGCTATCCAATGAGCGATGTACTCCGCCCCTTTGAACTGACCGCGGCCATGTGTCGGATGCACTGGATGCCGCCCATTATTGTGTACTGGGCGCGCCGCCAGTCGCCGCAGACGCTGGCCAGTCATGCGAAAGCCTATGGCGAGTGGCTGGCGAATCCTGTGAGCGCGGGAGGCTATTGATGGAAGGTGCTGATTTATTGACCGCGGGAGTGTTGTTCCTCTTCGCGGCGGTGGCGGCGGTGCCGTTAGCCGCCAGGCTGGGCATCGGCGCGGTGCTAGGGTATTTGCTGGCGGGAATCGCGATTGGTCCGTGGGGACTGGGCTTCATCAGCGACGTCGACGAAATTCTTCACTTCTCCGAACTGGGCGTCGTGTTTCTGATGTTTATCATTGGTCTCGAACTCAATCCGTCCCGGCTTTGGCAACTGCGGCGCTCTATCTTCGGCGTCGGCGCTGCTCAGGTGCTGTTAAGCGCGGCGGTGCTGGCGGGATTATTGATGCTTGCTGATTTCTTATGGCAGGCGGCGGTCGTCGGCGGGATTGGCCTGGCGATGTCTTCGACGGCGATGGCGCTACAACTGATGCGCGAGAAAGGCATGAATCGTAGCGAGTCCGGGCAGTTAGGGTTTTCCGTCTTACTGTTTCAGGATTTAGCGGTGATCCCCGCGCTGGCGTTGGTGCCTTTATTGGCGGGATCGGCCGACGAGCATTTCGACTGGTTTAAAGTGGCAATGAAGGTACTGGCTTTCGCGGTAATGCTGATTGGCGGTCGTTACCTGCTGCGCCCGGTATTTCGTTTTATTGCTGCGTCTGGCGTGCGGGAGGTCTTCACTGCCGCGACGCTGTTGCTGGTGTTGAGCGCCGCCTTATTTATGGATGCGCTGGGACTGTCGATGGCCCTGGGAACCTTCATTGCCGGCGTTTTACTGGCAGAGAGTGAATACCGGCATGAGCTGGAAAACGCTATCGATCCCTTTAAAGGTTTACTGCTTGGGCTGTTCTTTATCTCCGTCGGTATGTCGCTAAATCTCGGCGTACTTTATACCCATTTACTGTGGGTGGCGGCGAGCGTTGTTATTCTGGTCGTCATAAAAATGTTGACGCTGTATCTGCTGGCGCGGCTATATGGAATAAGAAGTTCTGAACGGATGCAGTTTGCCAGCGTGCTGAGTCAGGGGGGCGAGTTCGCTTTTGTGCTCTTTTCTACCGCCTCTTCTCAGCGCCTGTTTCAGGGCGATCAGATGGCGTTATTATTGGTGACTGTCACGTTATCAATGATGACCACGCCGCTACTGATGAAAGGGATTGATAAGTGGTTATCGCGCCGCCTTAATGGCCCGGAAGAGAATGATGAAAAGCCGTGGGTTGAGGATGATAAGCCCCAGGTAATTGTCGTCGGCTTTGGCCGTTTTGGTCAGGTGATCGCTCGCTTATTGATGGCGAATAAGATGCGTATCACCGTGCTGGAACGCGATATCGGCGCCGTTAATCTGATGCGCAAATATGGTTATAAAGTGTATTACGGCGACGCTACACAAGTCGAGCTGCTGCGTTCTGCGGGCGCGGAAGCGGCGGAGTCGATAGTCATCACGTGTAATGAACCGGAAGACACGATGAAGCTGGTGGAGTTGTGTCAGCAGCATTTTCCTCATCTGCATATTCTTGCGCGAGCGCGTGGACGTGTGGAGGCCCATGAGTTATTACAGGCTGGCGTCACGCAGTTTTCCCGTGAAACGTTTTCCAGCGCGCTGGAACTGGGACGTAAAACTCTGGTGTCGTTAGGTATGCATCCGCATCAGGCGCAACGCGCGCAGTTGCATTTTCGTCGGCTGGATATGCGAATGCTGCGGGAGCTGATCCCGGAGCATAGCGACATGGTACAGATTTCGCGCGCCAGAGAGGCCCGACGCGAGCTGGAGGAGATTTTTCAGCGCGAAATGCAACAGGAGCGTCGCCAGCTGGATGGCTGGGATAAATTTGAGTAGAGGTGAACAATGGCAATCCGTAAACGTTTTATTGCAGGCGCGAAATGTCCAGCCTGTCAGGCGCAGGACACAATGGCGATGTGGCGTGAAAATAATGTCGATATTGTTGAATGCGTTAAGTGCGGGCATCAAATGCGGGAGGCGGATAAAGACGTTCGCGAGCATGTTCGCAAAGAAGAGCAAGTGATTGGGATTTTTCATCCGGACTAGCGATATGCCGCAGGTTTTTTTAAGCTAAGGGGTACACGGCTGCAGAATTCCGCTACAATCTGCGCCACTATTCTTCCCATGCTCAGGAGATATCATGAAAGTAGCAAAAGACCTGGTGGTCAGCCTGGCCTATCAGGTACGTACAGAAGACGGTGTGTTGGTTGATGAGTCTCCGGTGAGTGCGCCGCTGGATTACCTGCACGGCCACGGCTCTCTGATCTCTGGCCTGGAAACGGCGCTGGAAGGCCATGAAGTTGGCGACAAATTTGATGTCGCTGTTGGTGCGAACGACGCTTACGGCCAGTATGACGAAAATCTGGTGCAGCGTGTGCCTAAAGACGTCTTTATGGGCGTTGATGAACTGCAGGTAGGGATGCGTTTCCTGGCGGAAACCGACCAGGGCCCGGTACCGGTAGAGATTACCGAAGTGGAAGACGATCACGTTGTGGTTGATGGTAACCACATGCTGGCGGGCCAGAATCTGAAATTTAACGTAGAAGTTGTTGCGATTCGTGAAGCGACTGAAGAAGAACTGGCTCACGGTCATGTTCACGGCGCGCACGATCACCACCACGATCACGGTGAAGACGGTTGCTGTGGCGGTCATGGTCATGACCATGGTCACGAGCACGGCGGCGAAGGCTGCTGCGGCGGTGGTGGTAAAGGCGGTTGCGGTTGCCATTAATCCCTGTCGTCTTTCAAGCCACCGCGGTGTTGGCTACGCTTTCAAACCCCGGTCACATAGTTATCTATGCTCCCGGGGAATTTTCAAGCTTGCCGCCTTGCTGTGACTCGAAATCCTTAGGGTATTATCATTGGTTCGATAAATCATCGGGCACAAAAAAAGCGGGTTAACCCCGCTTTTTTTTCGTCTCAATAATGCGGCGGCGGCGTTTCTTCTGCCTGAGAGGCGATATTTGACGGCTGACTGGCTTTTAACTTTTCCGTGAGCAAACGCAGATGATCGCGCAGCTTCGCCATCTCCATTTCATGTGCGGTTACCGTCAGGTTTAGTTCTTCTATGGTAATCTCCTGGAACGCCAGACGGCTTTCCAGTTCAGCCAGACGAGCTTCCATCGTGATATCCTGCATGATGTACCTCTTTATGTTGTCTCCGTCGGCGGATTCTACTTAACTTTACCGGCTTTCACAGCAACCATTACGCGCCCTACGAAACTAATTTAAACAAAAAGAGTCTGAAAAGAAGTGATAATAGGGCGTGTTCGTATGTTGATTTGTTCTGCAACGATTTATAGTACGCTTCTTACGTAAGTTAACATGGGGCGAGATGCCCCGGCCCTGGAGATATGGATGAAATCACTGTTTAAAGCCACGCTGCTGGCAACGACGATGGCCGTTGCTATGCACGCACCGATCACTTTTGCTGCTGATGCGGCGAAACCGGCAGCTACCGCTGATAGCAAAGCAGCATTTAAAAACGACGATCAAAAAGCGGCTTATGCGCTGGGCGCCTCGCTGGGTCGTTACATGGAAAATTCGCTTAAAGAGCAGGAAAAGTTGGGCATCAAACTGGATAAAGATCAGTTGATTGCCGGCGTTCAGGATGCCTTTGCCGATAAGAGCAAACTGTCCGATCAGGAAATTGAGCAAACGCTGCAGACGTTTGAAGCACGTGTGAAGAGCGCTGCTCAGGCGAAGATGGAAAAAGACGCTGCCGATAACGAAGCAAAAGGTAAAACGTTCCGTGACGCTTTTGCTAAAGAGAAAGGCGTGAAAACCTCCTCTACCGGTCTGCTTTACAAAGTAGAGAAAGAAGGCACAGGCGAGGCGCCGAAAGATAGCGATACCGTTGTGGTGAACTACAAAGGTACGCTGATCGACGGTAAAGAGTTTGATAACTCTTACACGCGCGGCGAACCGCTCTCCTTCCGTCTGGACGGCGTTATCCCTGGCTGGACTGAAGGCCTGAAAAATATTAAGAAAGGCGGCAAGATCAAGCTGGTTATCCCACCGGCGCTGGCCTACGGTAAAACGGGCGTCCCGGGTATCCCGGCGAACTCCACCCTGGTATTCGACGTAGAGCTGCTGGATATCAAACCAGCGCCGAAAGCGGATGCTAAACCTGCCGATGCGGCTGACGCTAAAGCCGCAGATGCTGCTAAAAAATAAAAACTGAGAGCCGCCGCTTGTAATAGCGGCGGTTTTTTTATTCAGGCCGGATATATTACTCACCATAATTTGATTTGCGGATAACGGCGCTTGCGCTGGTCGTTAAGGGCGAGACCGTAGGCTGAATGACCGCCAACGCACACGTAGTCTGAAATAGACGAGCAAATTAGTACTGGAAAGATGAACCCTCACTGTATTAATTTAATCATCCGCGTAAATAATGAGCCTGCCCTGAAAACATAACGACAGGCTCCTGAAAAGGAGTGTTTTTTTTCATGTCCAGGTCGCTTTTAACCAACGAAACCAGTGAACTTGATTTGCTGGATCAGCGTCCCTTCGAGCAAACCGACTTCGATATTCTGAAATCCTACGAAGCGGTAGTGGACGGGTTAGCGATGCTTATAGGTTCCCATTGTGAAATCGTATTGCACTCTTTGCAGGATCTAAAATGTTCAGCCATTCGTATTGCCAATGGCGAACATACGGGCCGTAAAATTGGCTCGCCGATTACCGACCTGGCGTTGCGTATGTTGCACGACATGACAGGGGCGGACAGTAGCGTGTCGAAATGCTATTTCACGCGCGCGAAAAGCGGTGTCTTGATGAAGTCGTTGACGATTGCCATTCGCAACCGCGAGCAGCGCGTCATTGGTCTACTGTGCATCAACATGAATCTTGATGTGCCATTTTCACAGATTATGAATACCTTTATTCCGCCGGAAACGCCGGAAGTCGGCTCAGCGGTTAATTTTGCCTCCTCAGTCGAAGATTTAGTCACCCAGACGCTGGAGTTCACGATCGAAGAAGTGAATGCCGATCGTAATGTCTCTAACAATGCGAAAAATCGTCAGATCGTCCTTAACTTGTACGAAAAAGGCATTTTCGATATTAAAGACGCCATTAACCAGGTAGCCGATCGTCTGAATATCTCAAAACACACGGTTTACCTCTATATTCGCCAGTTCAAAAGCGGCGATTTTCAGGGGCAGGATAAATAATGCGTTATGCCATTATGGTCACCGGGCCGGCATATGGCACCCAGCAGGCCAGCAGCGCATTGCAGTTCGCCCACGCGCTGCTCAATGAGGGGCATGAGTTAGCCAGCGTCTTTTTCTATCGGGAAGGTGTCTATAACGCCAATCTCCTGACCTCGCCGGCGAGCGATGAATATGATCTGGTACGCGCCTGGCAGAAATTGAATACGCAGCATGGCGTAGCGCTGAACATCTGTGTCGCGGCGGCGCTTCGTCGCGGTATTATTGATGAAACTGAAGCCGGCAGACTGGAGTTGCCGTCCGCCAATCTTCAGCCGGGCTTTACGCTAAGCGGGCTGGGCGCGCTGGCGGAGGCATCTCTCACCTGCGATCGGGTGGTGCAGTTTTAATGAAACGTATTGCATTTGTCTTTTCCACCGCGCCGCACGGCAGCGCCTCAGGCCGTGAAGGACTGGATGCGCTGCTGGCGACGTCAGCGCTAACGGAAGCGCTGGGCGTCTTTTTTATCAGCGACGGCGTCTTTCAGTTATTACCGGGACAAAAACCAGACGCTGTGCTGGCGCGTGACTATATTGCTACTTTCAAGCTCTTTGATTTGTACGATATTGATCAATGCTGGATCTGCGCGGCATCGCTGCGCGAGCGTGGTCTGGAGAACGTTAATTTTGTGGTAGACGCCACGCCGCTGGAACCCGTGGCGTTACGCCGCGAGCTTGGCAACTATGATGTCATCCTGAGATTCTGAGGCGTTTATGCTGCATACCTTACCTCATTGCGCTTCGAGCGTTGATTTTCCCGCTTTGCTGCGCCTGCTAAAAGAGGGCGATGCGCTTTTGTTGCTCCAGGATGGCGTTACCGTCGCGATTGAAGGTAACCGCTTCCTTGAAAGTCTGCGCGATGCCCCCATAACGGTCTATGCCTTGAAAGAAGACATTGACGCCCGCGGCCTGGGTGGTCAAATTTCAGACAGTGTCGTCAGGGTTGACTATACTGATTTTGTCAGACTCACGGTTAAGTATGCCAACCAGATGGCCTGGTGATGGCGGGATCGTTGTATATTTCTTGACACCTTTTCGACACCGCCCTAAAATTCGGCGTCCTCATATTGTGTGAGGGCGTTTTATTACGTGTTTACGAAGCAAAAGCTAAAACCAGGAGCTATTTAATGGCAACAGTTAACCAGCTGGTACGCAAACCACGTGCTCGCAAAGTTGCGAAAAGCAACGTGCCTGCGCTGGAAGCATGCCCGCAAAAACGTGGCGTATGTACTCGTGTATATACTACCACTCCTAAAAAACCGAACTCCGCACTGCGTAAAGTTTGCCGTGTTCGTCTGACTAACGGTTTTGAAGTGACTTCCTACATCGGTGGTGAAGGTCACAACCTGCAGGAGCACTCCGTGATCCTGATCCGTGGCGGTCGTGTTAAAGACCTCCCGGGTGTTCGTTACCACACCGTTCGTGGCGCGCTTGACTGCTCCGGCGTTAAAGACCGTAAGCAAGCTCGTTCTAAGTACGGCGTGAAGCGTCCTAAGGCTTAATGGTTCTCCGTTAAGTAAGGCCAAACGTTTTAAATTAATGTCAAACTAAACTCGTAGAGTTTTGGACAATCCTGAATTAACAACGGAGTATTTCCATGCCACGTCGTCGCGTCATTGGTCAGCGTAAAATTCTGCCGGATCCGAAGTTCGGATCAGAACTGCTGGCTAAATTTGTCAATATCCTGATGGTAGATGGTAAAAAATCTACTGCAGAATCAATCGTATACAGCGCGCTGGAGACCCTGGCTCAGCGTTCTGGTAAATCTGAACTGGAAGCTTTCGAAGTCGCTCTCGAAAACGTTCGCCCGACTGTAGAAGTTAAATCCCGCCGTGTAGGTGGTTCTACTTATCAGGTACCAGTTGAAGTCCGTCCGGTCCGTCGTAATGCTCTGGCAATGCGTTGGATCGTAGAAGCTGCTCGTAAACGCGGTGATAAATCCATGGCTCTGCGTCTGGCGAACGAACTTTCTGACGCTGCAGAAAACAAAGGTACTGCAGTTAAGAAACGTGAAGACGTTCACCGTATGGCAGAAGCCAACAAGGCGTTCGCACACTACCGTTGGTAATCCCTTCGGAGTCATAGTCACCAGGCGGGCGCTTCAGGTAAGTCGCCCGTTTTGGATAACTTAACTGAACGCCTAAAGATATCAACGAGGAATCAAATGGCTCGTACAACACCCATCGCACGCTACCGTAATATCGGTATCAGTGCGCACATCGACGCCGGTAAAACCACTACTACCGAACGTATTCTGTTCTACACCGGTGTAAACCACAAAATCGGTGAAGTTCATGACGGCGCAGCTACCATGGACTGGATGGAGCAGGAGCAGGAGCGTGGTATTACTATCACCTCCGCAGCGACTACTGCATTCTGGTCTGGTATGGCTAAGCAGTATGAACCGCATCGCATCAACATCATCGACACCCCGGGGCACGTTGACTTCACTATCGAAGTAGAACGTTCCATGCGTGTTCTCGATGGTGCGGTAATGGTTTACTGCGCAGTTGGTGGTGTTCAGCCGCAGTCTGAAACCGTATGGCGTCAGGCAAACAAATACAAAGTTCCGCGTATTGCGTTCGTTAACAAAATGGACCGCATGGGCGCGAACTTCCTGAAAGTTGTTGGTCAGATCAAAACCCGTCTGGGCGCGAACCCGGTTCCGCTGCAGCTGGCAATTGGTGCTGAAGAAGGTTTCACCGGCGTTGTTGACCTGGTGAAAATGAAAGCCATCAACTGGAACGATGCCGACCAGGGCGTTACCTTCGAATACGAAGATATCCCGGCTGACATGCAGGACCTGGCTAACGAATGGCACCAGAACCTGATCGAGTCCGCCGCAGAAGCTTCTGAAGAGCTGATGGAAAAATACCTGGGTGGTGAAGAACTGACTGAAGAAGAGATCAAACAAGCTCTGCGTCAGCGCGTTCTGAACAACGAAATCATCCTGGTAACCTGTGGTTCTGCATTCAAGAACAAAGGTGTTCAGGCGATGCTGGATGCGGTAATTGATTACCTGCCATCCCCGGTAGACGTACCTGCGATCAACGGTATTCTGGACGACGGTAAAGATACTCCGGCTGAGCGTCACGCAAGCGACGACGAGCCGTTCTCTGCGCTGGCGTTCAAAATCGCTACCGACCCGTTTGTGGGTAACCTGACCTTCTTCCGTGTGTACTCCGGTGTGGTTAACTCTGGTGATACCGTACTGAACTCCGTGAAAACCGCACGTGAGCGTTTCGGTCGTATCGTTCAGATGCACGCCAACAAACGTGAAGAGATCAAAGAAGTTCGCGCGGGCGACATCGCGGCTGCTATCGGCCTGAAAGACGTGACTACCGGTGACACCCTGTGTGATCCGGAAAACCCGATCATTCTGGAACGTATGGAATTCCCTGAGCCGGTAATCTCCATCGCGGTAGAACCGAAAACCAAAGCTGACCAGGAAAAAATGGGTCTGGCTCTGGGCCGTCTGGCGAAAGAAGACCCGTCATTCCGCGTATGGACTGATGAAGAATCTAACCAGACCATCATCGCTGGTATGGGTGAACTTCACCTGGATATCATCGTTGACCGTATGAAGCGTGAATTCAACGTTGAAGCTAACGTGGGTAAACCTCAGGTTGCTTACCGCGAAGCGATTCGCGCGAAAGTTACCGACATCGAAGGTAAACACGCGAAACAGTCTGGTGGTCGCGGTCAGTATGGTCATGTTGTTATCGACATGTACCCGCTGGAGCCGGGCTCTAACCCGAAAGGTTACGAGTTCATCAACGACATCAAAGGTGGTGTAATTCCTGGCGAATACATCCCGGCCGTTGATAAAGGCATCCAGGAGCAGCTGAAATCTGGCCCGCTGGCGGGTTATCCGGTAGTTGATCTCGGTGTGCGTCTGCACTTCGGTTCTTACCATGACGTTGACTCCTCTGAGCTGGCGTTTAAACTGGCTGCGTCTATCGCCTTTAAAGAAGGCTTTAAGAAAGCAAAACCAGTTCTGCTTGAGCCGATCATGAAGGTTGAAGTAGAAACACCTGAAGAGAATACCGGTGACGTTATCGGCGACCTTAGCCGCCGTCGTGGTATGCTCAAAGGTCAGGAATCTGAAGTTACAGGCGTTAAGATCCACGCTGAAGTACCGCTGTCTGAAATGTTCGGATATGCAACTCAGCTGCGTTCTCTGACCAAAGGTCGCGCATCGTACACTATGGAATTCCTGAAGTATGATGATGCGCCGAACAACGTTGCTCAGGCCGTAATCGAAGCCCGTGGTAAATAAGCCGCAGGGTTAAAAACCAAAATCCCGTGCTCTCTCCTGAAGGGGAGAGCGCTATAGTAAGGAATATAGCCGTGTCTAAAGAAAAATTTGAACGTACAAAACCGCACGTTAACGTCGGCACCATCGGCCACGTTGACCACGGTAAAACTACCCTGACCGCTGCAATCACCACCGTACTGGCTAAAACCTACGGCGGTGCTGCTCGTGCATTCGACCAGATCGATAACGCTCCGGAAGAAAAAGCGCGTGGTATCACCATCAACACTTCTCACGTTGAATACGATACCCCGACCCGCCACTACGCACACGTAGACTGCCCGGGGCACGCTGACTATGTTAAAAACATGATCACCGGTGCTGCTCAGATGGACGGCGCGATCCTGGTTGTTGCTGCGACTGACGGCCCGATGCCGCAGACCCGTGAGCACATCCTGCTGGGTCGTCAGGTAGGCGTTCCGTACATCATCGTGTTCCTGAACAAATGCGACATGGTTGATGACGAAGAGCTGCTGGAACTGGTTGAAATGGAAGTTCGTGAACTTCTGTCTCAGTACGACTTCCCGGGCGACGACACGCCGATCGTTCGTGGTTCTGCTCTGAAAGCGCTGGAAGGCGACGCAGAGTGGGAAGCGAAAATCATCGAACTGGCTGGCTTCCTGGACTCTTACATCCCGGAACCAGAGCGTGCGATTGACAAGCCGTTCCTGCTGCCGATCGAAGACGTATTCTCCATCTCCGGTCGTGGTACCGTTGTTACCGGTCGTGTAGAACGCGGTATCATCAAAGTGGGCGAAGAAGTTGAAATCGTTGGTATCAAAGAGACTCAGAAGTCTACCTGTACTGGCGTTGAAATGTTCCGCAAACTGCTGGACGAAGGCCGTGCCGGTGAGAACGTAGGTGTTCTGCTGCGTGGTATCAAACGTGAAGAAATCGAACGTGGTCAGGTACTGGCTAAGCCGGGCACCATCAAGCCGCACACCAAGTTCGAATCTGAAGTGTACATTCTGTCCAAAGATGAAGGCGGCCGTCATACTCCGTTCTTCAAAGGCTACCGTCCGCAGTTCTACTTCCGTACTACTGACGTGACTGGCACCATCGAACTGCCGGAAGGCGTAGAGATGGTAATGCCGGGCGACAACATCAAAATGGTTGTTACCCTGATCCACCCGATCGCAATGGACGACGGTCTGCGTTTCGCAATCCGTGAAGGCGGCCGTACTGTTGGCGCGGGCGTTGTTGCTAAAGTTCTGGGCTAATTACTCGTTAATTAGTTTTGAATTGAAGAGGGCGCTTCGGCGCCCTTTTTGTTGCCTGCTATTTAGCCGCTGTTATATTTATTAGCCTTTTTTAACGCTTCTCCCGTGGCGTAAATCGCTTTGTGCTATTGTAATCATAACCATTCTCATTTACACTTTGTGCGGAAATTGAACGGGAGCGATCATGTACGTTTGTTTGTGTAATGGTATAAGCGATAAAAAAATCCGCCAGGCTGTACGACAATTTCATCCACAGTCATTTCAACAGTTACGTAAATTTATTCCTGTGGGAAATCAATGTGGTAAGTGTATTCGCGCCGCGCGAGAAGTGATGCAGGATGAGTTAACGCAAATGCCGGAATTTAAAGAGATCGCCTGAGTCACACTCTTTTTTTTGACATCCCTGTAGCCCCATCTACGCTCTAGAGAGTGGAAGCGGAGGGACTATAAAATGAAAGGTGATGTTAAAATCATAAATTATCTCAATAAACTGTTGGGAAATGAGCTTGTCGCAATTAATCAGTATTTTCTTCATGCCCGTATGTTCAAAAACTGGGGCCTGACCCGGCTTAATGATGTTGAGTACCATGAATCCATTGATGAGATGAAACACGCCGATAAGTATATTGAGCGTATTTTATTTCTGGAAGGCATACCGAACCTACAGGATCTGGGCAAGCTGGGCATCGGTGAAGATGTCGAAGAGATGCTACGATCGGATCTCCGACTCGAACTGGAAGGCGCAAAAGATCTACGTGAGGCAATAGCCTATGCCGATAGCGTTCATGATTATGTCAGCCGGGATATGATGATTGAAATTCTTGCCGACGAGGAAGGCCACATCGACTGGCTGGAAACTGAGCTGGATTTGATTGCCAAACTTGGTATGCAAAATTATCTGCAATCACAAATTAAGGTTACCGATTAACCGTCTGGAAAGAAAACTTTCCAACCTGTTATGAAACCCGCCACCGCCAGCCATGGCCCAAAAGGTAGCGGGTTTATTAATGCCGATTTACCTCTCACCAGTAGCGCGACGCCAAACCTGCCACAGGCCAACATGGCGGCAAGGAAAACCAGTAACGGCAGTGTTTCCCAACAATGCCACGCCCCTAAGGCAGCGAGGTACTTGACGTCGCCATATCCAAGCCCCTCTTTCTGATAACGCAGGCGATAGCCCCAGTAAATTAACGCGAATCCGCCATAGCCGGCGATAGCACCCCAAAGCGCATCCGGTAAACGCTCCGGCAGGCAAATCTGGTGATAAAGCAGACCACCCCACAGTAATGGACAGGTAAACCGGTCAGGCAACAGACCGGTACGCGCGTCGTATATGCCAAGTAATAAAGAGAACGACGCATAAAAAATGAGAAAGGGGAGGGCAACAAACATAAGCAAATCCTCGTCAAGGCTTGTGCTCACCTTTATAGATTTATGCGACAGCGACAACGACGTATTGCCAGGTTTGCCTGATGCCTTCCAAAGAAAAGATGCGCGTTACCATCCCATGCGTACCATCTGGAATCGTGCTCGCATAAGAATAAAGCGCTTAATTTCTATCCGACACTTGCGTCAGGCTGAGATTTACGTATAATGCGCGGGCTTGTCGTAATTGACGGCAGGTTCGATTTGAACCTCGAATAGCCGATTTGGCTATTTAACAATGCTCCCAATCGGGGAGCTACGTAAGAACGGTTACACTCTCCCATCAATCGTAATGGGTGTGAGGAGTAATCATTTTCGTTTATAAAATAATTGGAGCTCTGGTCTCATGCAGAACCAAAGAATCCGTATCCGCCTGAAAGCGTTTGATCATCGTCTGATCGATCAATCAACCGCGGAAATCGTCGAGACTGCCAAGCGCACTGGTGCGCAGGTTCGCGGTCCGATCCCGCTGCCGACCCGCAAAGAGCGCTTTACCGTTCTGATCTCTCCGCACGTTAACAAAGATGCGCGCGATCAGTACGAAATTCGCACTCACAAGCGTCTGGTTGACATCGTTGAGCCAACCGAGAAAACCGTTGATGCTCTGATGCGTCTGGACCTGGCTGCCGGTGTAGACGTGCAGATCAGCCTGGGTTAATCAGGTCATCGAGCGATTGAGAGGTTGATACAATGATTGGTTTAGTCGGTAAAAAAGTGGGTATGACCCGCATCTTCACTGAAGATGGCGTCTCTATCCCAGTAACCGTAATCGAAGTTGAAGCAAACCGTGTTACTCAGGTTAAAGACCTGGCTAACGATGGCTACCGCGCTGTTCAGGTTACTACGGGTGCTAAAAAAGCTAACCGTGTCACCAAGCCGGAAGCGGGTCACTTTGCTAAAGCTGGCGTAGAAGCTGGCCGTGGTCTGTGGGAATTCCGTCTGGCTGAAGGCGAAGAATACACCGTAGGTCAGAGCATCAGCGTTGAACTGTTTGCTGACGTTAAAAAAGTTGACGTAACCGGTACCTCTAAAGGTAAAGGTTTCGCTGGTACCGTTAAGCGCTGGAACTTCCGTACCCAGGACGCTACTCACGGTAACTCCTTGTCTCACCGCGTTCCGGGTTCTATCGGTCAGAACCAGACTCCGGGCAAAGTGTTCAAAGGCAAGAAAATGGCAGGTCAGATGGGTAATGAGCGCGTAACCGTTCAGAGCCTTGACGTAGTACGCGTTGACGCTGAGCGCAACCTGCTGCTGGTTAAGGGTGGTGTTCCGGGTGCAACCGGTTGCGACCTGATCGTTAAACCAGCTGTGAAGGCGTAAGGGGATAGCAATGGAATTAGTATTGAAAGACGCGCAGAGCGCGCTGACTGTTTCCGAAACTACCTTCGGTCGTGATTTCAACGAAGCGCTGGTTCACCAGGTTGTTGTTGCTTATGCAGCTGGTGCTCGTCAGGGTACTCGTGCTCAGAAGACTCGTGCTGAAGTAACTGGTTCCGGTAAAAAACCGTGGCGCCAGAAAGGCACTGGCCGTGCGCGTTCAGGTTCTATCAAGAGCCCGATCTGGCGTTCCGGTGGCGTGACCTTCGCTGCTCGTCCGCAGGACCACAGTCAAAAAGTTAACAAGAAGATGTACCGCGGCGCGCTGAAAAGCATCCTGTCCGAACTGGTACGTCAGGATCGTCTGATCGTTGTCGAGAAGTTCTCTGTAGAAGCGCCGAAAACTAAGCTGCTGGCACAGAAACTGAAAGACATGGCTCTGGAAGATGTGCTGATCATCACCGGTGAGCTGGACGAGAACCTGTTCCTGGCCGCACGTAACCTGCACAAGGTTGACGTACGCGATGCGACTGGTATCGACCCGGTTAGCCTGATCGCCTTCGACAAAGTCGTAATGACTGCTGATGCTGTTAAGCAAGTTGAGGAGATGCTGGCATGATTCGTGAAGAACGTCTGCTGAAGGTGCTGCGCGCACCGCACGTTTCTGAAAAAGCGTCTACTGCGATGGAAAAAACCAACACCATCGTTCTCAAAGTTGCTAAAGACGCGACCAAAGCAGAAATCAAAGCTGCTGTGCAGAAACTGTTTGAAGTCGAAGTCGAAGTCGTTAACACCCTGGTCGTTAAAGGGAAAGTTAAACGTCACGGACAGCGTATCGGTCGTCGTAGCGACTGGAAAAAAGCTTACGTCACCCTGAAAGAAGGCCAGAATCTGGACTTCGTCGGCGGCGCTGAGTAAGTCGGAGGAGTAATACAATGGCAGTTGTTAAATGTAAACCGACATCTCCGGGTCGTCGCCACGTCGTTAAAGTGGTCAACCCAGAGCTGCACAAGGGCAAACCTTTTGCTCCGCTGGTTGAAAAAAACAGCAAATCCGGTGGTCGTAACAACAATGGCCGTATCACCACTCGTCATATCGGTGGTGGTCACAAACAGGCTTATCGTATTGTTGACTTCAAACGCAACAAAGACGGTATCCCGGCAGTTGTTGAACGTCTTGAGTACGATCCGAACCGTTCCGCGAACATCGCGCTGGTTCTGTACAAAGACGGCGAACGCCGTTACATCCTGGCCCCGAAAGGCCTGAAAGCTGGCGACCAGATTCAGTCTGGCGTTGATGCTGCAATCAAAGCAGGCAACACCCTGCCGATGCGCAATATCCCGGTTGGTTCTACCGTTCATAACGTAGAAATGAAACCAGGTAAAGGCGGTCAGCTGGCACGTTCCGCTGGTACTTACGTTCAGATCGTTGCTCGCGATGGCGCTTATGTCACCCTGCGTCTGCGTTCTGGTGAAATGCGTAAAGTCGAAGCAGACTGCCGTGCAACCCTGGGCGAAGTTGGCAATGCTGAGCATATGCTGCGCGTTCTGGGTAAAGCAGGTGCTGCACGCTGGCGTGGCGTTCGTCCTACCGTTCGCGGTACTGCGATGAACCCAGTAGACCACCCACATGGTGGTGGTGAAGGTCGTAACTTTGGTAAGCACCCGGTAACTCCGTGGGGCGTTCAGACCAAAGGTAAGAAGACCCGCAGCAACAAGCGTACTGATAAATTCATCGTACGTCGCCGTAGCAAATAATTTTAGAGGATAAGCCATGCCACGTTCTCTCAAGAAAGGTCCTTTTATTGACCTGCACTTGCTGAAGAAGGTAGAGAAAGCGGTGGAAAGCGGAGACAAGAAGCCCCTGCGCACCTGGTCCCGTCGTTCAACGATCTTTCCTAACATGATCGGTTTGACCATCGCTGTCCATAATGGTCGTCAGCACGTTCCGGTATTTGTTTCCGACGAAATGGTCGGTCACAAACTGGGTGAATTCGCACCGACTCGTACTTATCGCGGCCACGCTGCTGATAAAAAAGCGAAGAAGAAATAAGGTAGGAGGAAGAGATGGAAACTATCGCTAAACATCGCCATGCTCGTTCTTCTGCTCAGAAGGTTCGCCTTGTTGCTGACCTGATTCGCGGTAAGAAAGTGTCGCAGGCTCTGGATATTCTGACCTACACCAACAAGAAAGCGGCTGTACTGGTCAAGAAAGTTCTGGAATCTGCCATTGCTAACGCTGAACACAACGATGGCGCTGACATTGACGATCTGAAAGTTACGAAAATTTTCGTAGACGAAGGCCCGAGCATGAAGCGCATTATGCCGCGTGCAAAAGGTCGTGCAGATCGCATCCTGAAGCGCACCAGCCACATCACTGTGGTTGTGTCCGATCGCTGAGACTCTGGAGACTAGCAATGGGTCAGAAAGTACATCCTAATGGTATTCGCCTGGGTATTGTAAAACCATGGAACTCTACCTGGTTTGCGAACACCAAAGAATTCGCTGACAACCTGGACAGCGATTTTAAAGTACGTCAGTACCTGACGAAGGAACTGGCTAAAGCGTCTGTATCTCGTATCGTTATCGAGCGTCCGGCTAAGAGCATCCGTGTGACTATTCACACCGCTCGCCCGGGTATCGTTATCGGTAAAAAAGGTGAAGACGTAGAAAAACTGCGTAAGGTCGTAGCGGATATCGCTGGCGTTCCTGCACAGATCAACATCGCCGAAGTTCGTAAACCTGAACTGGACGCTAAACTGGTTGCTGACAGCATCACTTCTCAGCTGGAACGTCGCGTTATGTTCCGTCGTGCGATGAAGCGTGCTGTACAGAACGCCATGCGTCTGGGCGCTAAAGGTATCAAAGTTGAAGTTAGCGGCCGTCTGGGCGGCGCGGAAATCGCACGTACCGAATGGTACCGCGAAGGTCGCGTACCGCTGCACACTCTGCGTGCTGACATCGACTACAACACCTCTGAAGCGCACACCACTTATGGTGTAATCGGCGTTAAAGTGTGGATCTTCAAAGGCGAGATCCTGGGTGGTATGGCTGCTGTTGAACAACCGGAAAAACCGGCTGCTCAACCGAAAAAGCAGCAGCGTAAAGGCCGTAAATAAGGAGCGTCGCTGATGTTACAACCAAAGCGTACAAAATTCCGTAAAATGCACAAAGGCCGCAACCGTGGTCTGGCTGCAGGCGCGGATGTTAGCTTCGGCAGCTTCGGCCTGAAAGCTGTTGGCCGTGGTCGTCTGACTGCCCGTCAGATCGAAGCAGCACGTCGTGCTATGACCCGTGCAGTTAAGCGTCAAGGTAAGATCTGGATCCGTGTATTCCCGGACAAACCGATCACTGAAAAGCCGCTGGCAGTGCGTATGGGTAAAGGTAAAGGTAACGTGGAGTATTGGGTTGCCTTGATTCAGCCGGGTAAAGTCCTGTATGAAATGGACGGCGTACCGGAAGAGCTGGCCCGTGAAGCATTCAAGCTGGCAGCAGCGAAACTGCCGATTAAAACCACCTTTGTAACTAAGACGGTGATGTAATGAAAGCAAAAGAGCTGCGTGAGAAGAGCGTTGAAGAGCTGAACACCGAGCTACTGAACCTGCTGCGTGAGCAGTTCAACCTGCGTATGCAGGCTGCAAGTGGCCAGCTGCAACAGTCTCACCTGTTGAAGCAAGTGCGTCGTGATGTCGCACGCGTTAAGACTTTACTGACTGAGAAGGCGGGTGCGTAATGACCGATAAAATCCGTACTCTGCAAGGTCGCGTGGTTAGCGACAAAATGGAGAAATCCATTGTTGTTGCTATCGAACGTTTTGTGAAACACCCGATCTACGGTAAATTCATCAAGCGTACGACCAAAATGCACGTACATGACGAGAACAACGAATGCGGTATCGGCGACGTGGTTGAAATCCGCGAATGCCGTCCGCTGTCCAAGACCAAATCCTGGACTCTGGTTCGCGTTGTAGAGAAAGCGGTTCTGTAATACAGTACGCATTCTCAACGAATAAACGGCTCAGCGATGGGCCGTTTATTTTTTCTACCCATATCTGATTTGCGGTGTTATAATGCCGCGCCCTCGATATGGGGTTTTTTTAACGACCTGATTTTCGGGTCTCAGTAGTAGTTGACATTAGCGGAGCACTAAAATGATCCAAGAACAGACTATGCTGAACGTCGCCGACAACTCCGGTGCACGTCGCGTAATGTGTATCAAGGTTCTGGGTGGCTCGCACCGTCGCTACGCAGGCGTAGGCGACATCATTAAGATCACCATCAAAGAAGCGATTCCGCGTGGTAAGGTCAAAAAAGGTGATGTGCTGAAGGCGGTAGTGGTGCGCACCAAGAAGGGTGTTCGTCGCCCGGACGGTTCTGTCATTCGCTTCGATGGTAATGCATGCGTTATTTTAAACAATAACAGCGAGCAGCCTATCGGTACGCGTATTTTTGGGCCGGTAACTCGTGAACTTCGTAACGAGAAGTTCATGAAAATTATCTCTCTGGCACCAGAAGTACTCTAAGGAGCGAATCATGGCAGCGAAAATCCGTCGTGATGACGAAGTTATCGTGTTAACCGGTAAAGATAAAGGTAAACGCGGTAAAGTTAAGAATGTCCTGTCTTCCGGCAAGGTCATTGTTGAAGGTATCAACCTGGTTAAGAAACACCAGAAGCCGGTTCCGGCTCTGAACCAACCGGGCGGCATCGTTGAAAAAGAAGCTGCAATTCAGGTTTCTAACGTTGCAATCTTCAATGCGGCAACCGGCAAGGCTGACCGTGTAGGCTTTAGATTCGAAGACGGCAAAAAAGTCCGTTTCTTCAAGTCTAACAGCGAAACTATCAAGTAATTTGGAGTAGTACGATGGCGAAACTGCATGATTACTACAAAGACGAAGTAGTTAACAAACTCATGACTGAGTTTAACTACAATTCTGTCATGCAAGTCCCTCGGGTCGAGAAGATCACCCTGAACATGGGTGTTGGTGAAGCGATCGCTGACAAGAAACTGCTGGATAACGCAGCAGCAGACCTGACAGCAATCTCCGGTCAAAAACCGTTGATCACCAAAGCACGCAAATCTGTTGCAGGCTTCAAAATCCGTCAGGGCTATCCGATCGGCTGTAAAGTAACTCTGCGTGGCGAACGCATGTGGGAGTTCTTTGAGCGCCTGATCACTATTGCTGTTCCTCGTATCCGTGACTTCCGTGGCTTGTCCGCTAAGTCATTCGACGGTCGTGGTAACTACAGCATGGGTGTCCGTGAGCAGATCATCTTCCCAGAAATCGACTACGATAAAGTCGACCGCGTTCGTGGTTTGGATATTACCATTACCACTACTGCGAAATCTGACGAAGAAGGCCGTGCTCTGCTGGCTGCCTTTGACTTCCCGTTCCGCAAGTAAGGTAGGGTTACTAAATGGCTAAGCAATCAATGAAAGCACGCGAAGTAAAACGCGTAGCTTTAGCTGATAAATACTTCGCGAAACGCGCTGAACTGAAAGCGATCATCTCTGATGTGAACGCAACCGACGAAGATCGTTGGAATGCGGTTCTTAAGCTGCAGACTCTGCCGCGTGATTCCAGCCCGTCACGTCAGCGTAACCGCTGCCGTCAAACTGGTCGTCCGCACGCTTTCCTGCGGAAGTTCGGGTTGAGCCGTATTAAGGTCCGTGAAGCCGCTATGCGCGGTGAAATTCCGGGTCTGAAAAAGGCTAGCTGGTAATTGTCACCAATTGAATCACGGGAGTAAAGACAGATGAGCATGCAAGATCCGATCGCGGATATGCTGACCCGTATCCGTAACGGTCAGGCCGCGAACAAAGCTGCGGTCACCATGCCTTCCTCCAAGCTGAAAGTGGCAATTGCCAACGTGCTGAAGGAAGAAGGTTTTATTGAAGATTTTAAAGTTGAAGGCGACACCAAGCCGGAACTGGAACTGACTCTTAAGTATTTCCAGGGTAAAGCTGTTGTAGAAAGCATTCAGCGTGTCAGCCGCCCAGGTCTGCGCATCTACAAACGTAAAGATGAGCTGCCGAAAGTTATGGCCGGTCTGGGTATCGCAGTTGTTTCTACCTCTAAAGGTGTTATGACTGATCGTGCAGCGCGCCAGGCTGGTCTTGGTGGCGAAATTATCTGCTACGTAGCCTAATCGGAGGAAAAAATGTCTCGTGTTGCTAAAGCACCGGTCGTTGTTCCTGCCGGCGTTGATGTCAAAATCAACGGTCAGGTTATTACGATCAAAGGTAAAAACGGCGAGCTGACTCGTACTCTCAACGATGCTGTTGAAGTTAAACATGCAGATAATGCACTGACCTTCGGTCCGCGTGATGGTTACGCAGACGGTTGGGCACAGGCTGGTACCGCGCGTGCCCTGCTGAACTCAATGGTTATCGGTGTTACCGAAGGCTTCACTAAGAAGCTGCAGCTGGTTGGTGTAGGTTATCGTGCAGCGGTTAAAGGGAATGTAGTAAACCTGTCTTTAGGTTTCTCTCACCCGGTTGACCATCAGCTGCCGGCAGGTATTACTGCTGAATGTCCGACTCAAGCTGAAATCGTGCTGAAAGGCGCTGATAAGCAGGTGATCGGCCAGGTTGCAGCAGATCTGCGCGCCTACCGTCGTCCTGAGCCTTACAAAGGCAAGGGTGTTCGTTACGCCGACGAAGTCGTGCGTACCAAAGAGGCTAAGAAGAAGTAAGGTAACACTATGGATAAGAAATCTGCTCGTATCCGTCGTGCGACCCGCGCACGCCGCAAGCTCAAAGAGCTGGGCGCAACTCGCCTGGTGGTACATCGTACCCCGCGTCATATTTACGCACAGGTAATTGCACCGAACGGTTCTGAAGTTCTGGTAGCTGCTTCTACTGTAGAAAAAGCTATCGCTGAACAACTGAAGTACACCGGTAACAAAGACGCGGCTGCAGCTGTGGGTAAAGCTGTCGCTGAACGCGCTCTGGAAAAAGGCATCAAAGATGTGTCCTTTGACCGTTCCGGGTTCCAATATCATGGTCGTGTCCAGGCACTGGCAGATGCTGCCCGTGAAGCTGGCCTTCAGTTCTAAGGTAGAGGTGTAAGATGGCTCACATCGAAAAACAAGCTGGCGAACTGCAGGAAAAGCTGATCGCGGTAAACCGCGTATCTAAAACCGTTAAAGGTGGTCGTATTTTCTCCTTCACAGCTCTGACTGTAGTAGGCGATGGTAACGGTCGCGTAGGTTTTGGTTACGGTAAAGCGCGTGAAGTTCCAGCAGCGATCCAGAAAGCGATGGAAAAAGCCCGTCGCAATATGATTAACGTCGCGCTGAACAACGGCACCCTGCAGCACCCGGTTAAAGGTGTTCACACGGGGTCTCGTGTATTCATGCAGCCAGCTTCCGAAGGTACCGGTATCATCGCCGGTGGTGCAATGCGCGCCGTTCTGGAAGTTGCTGGGGTTCATAACGTTCTGGCTAAAGCATACGGTTCCACCAACCCGATCAACGTGGTTCGTGCAACTATTGATGGCCTGGAAAATATGAATTCTCCAGAAATGGTCGCTGCCAAGCGTGGTAAATCCGTTGAAGAAATTCTGGGGAAATAAACCATGGCAAAGACTATTAAAATTACTCAAACCCGCAGTGCAATCGGTCGTCTGCCGAAACACAAGGCAACGCTGCTTGGCCTGGGTCTGCGTCGTATTGGCCACACCGTAGAGCGCGAGGATACTCCTGCTGTTCGTGGTATGGTCAACGCGGTTTCCTTCATGGTTAAAGTTGAGGAGTAAGAGATGCGTTTAAATACTCTGTCTCCGGCCGAAGGCTCCAAAAAGGCGGGTAAACGCCTGGGGCGTGGTATCGGTTCTGGCCTCGGTAAAACCGGTGGTCGTGGTCACAAAGGTCAGAAGTCTCGTTCTGGCGGTGGCGTACGTCGCGGTTTCGAGGGTGGTCAGATGCCTCTGTACCGTCGTCTGCCGAAATTCGGCTTCACTTCTCGCAAAGCAGCGATTACAGCCGAAGTTCGTCTGTCTGACCTGGCGAAAGTAGAAGGCGGCGTTGTAGACCTGAACACGCTGAAAGCGGCAAACATTATCGGTATCCAGATCGAGTTCGCGAAAGTGATCCTGGCTGGCGAAGTCACTACTCCGGTAACTGTTCGTGGCCTGCGTGTTACTAAAGGCGCTCGTGCTGCTATCGAAGCTGCTGGCGGTAAAATCGAGGAATAAGTAGCAGATGGCTAAACAACCGGGATTAGATTTTCAAAGTGCCAAAGGTGGCTTAGGTGAGCTGAAACGCAGACTGCTGTTTGTTATCGGCGCGCTGATTGTGTTCCGTATTGGCTCTTTTATTCCGATCCCTGGTATTGATGCCGCTGTACTTGCCAAACTGCTTGAGCAACAGCGAGGCACCATCATTGAAATGTTTAACATGTTCTCTGGTGGTGCTCTCAGCCGTGCTTCTATCTTTGCCCTGGGGATCATGCCGTATATTTCGGCGTCGATCATTATCCAGCTGTTGACGGTGGTTCATCCAACGCTGGCAGAAATTAAGAAAGAAGGGGAGTCTGGTCGTCGTAAGATCAGCCAGTACACCCGTTACGGTACTCTGGTGCTGGCGATATTCCAGTCGATCGGTATTGCTACCGGTTTGCCGAATATGCCTGGTATGCAGGGCCTGGTGATGAATCCAGGCTTTGCATTCTATTTCACCGCTGTTGTAAGTCTGGTTACAGGAACCATGTTCCTGATGTGGCTCGGCGAACAGATTACTGAGCGCGGTATCGGTAACGGTATCTCAATCATCATCTTCGCTGGTATCGTTGCGGGACTCCCGCCAGCCATTGCCCATACTATCGAGCAAGCGCGTCAAGGCGACCTGCACTTCCTCGTGTTGCTGTTGGTTGCAGTATTAGTATTTGCAGTGACGTTCTTTGTAGTATTCGTTGAACGTGGTCAACGCCGTATTGTGGTAAACTACGCCAAACGTCAGCAAGGTCGTCGTGTCTATGCTGCACAGAGCACACATTTACCGCTGAAAGTGAATATGGCGGGGGTAATCCCGGCAATCTTCGCTTCCAGTATTATTCTGTTCCCGGCGACCATCGCGTCATGGTTCGGGGGCGGTACTGGTTGGAACTGGCTGACAACAATTTCGCTGTATTTGCAGCCTGGGCAACCGCTTTATGTGTTACTCTATGCGTCTGCAATCATCTTCTTCTGTTTCTTCTACACGGCGTTGGTTTTCAACCCGCGTGAAACAGCAGATAACCTGAAGAAGTCCGGTGCATTTGTACCAGGAATTCGTCCGGGAGAGCAAACGGCGAAGTATATCGATAAAGTAATGACCCGCCTGACCCTGGTTGGTGCGCTGTATATTACCTTTATCTGCCTGATCCCGGAGTTCATGCGTGATGCAATGAAAGTGCCGTTCTACTTCGGTGGGACCTCACTGCTTATCGTTGTTGTCGTGATTATGGACTTTATGGCTCAAGTGCAAACTCTGATGATGTCCAGTCAGTATGAGTCTGCATTGAAGAAGGCGAACCTGAAAGGCTACGGCCGTTAATTGGTCGCCTGAGAAGTTACGGAGAGTAAAAATGAAAGTTCGTGCTTCCGTCAAGAAATTATGCCGTAACTGCAAAATCGTTAAGCGTGATGGTGTCATCCGTGTGATTTGCAGTGCCGAGCCGAAGCATAAACAGCGCCAAGGCTGATTTTTTCGCATATTTTTCTTGCAAAGTTGGGTTGAGCTGGCTAGATTAGCCAGCCAATCTTTTGTATGTCTGTACGTTTCCATTTGAGTATCCTGAAAACGGGCTTTTCAGCATGGTACGTACATATTAAATAGTAGGAGTGCATAGTGGCCCGTATAGCAGGCATTAACATTCCTGATCAGAAACACGCCGTGATCGCGTTAACTTCGATCTACGGTGTCGGCAAGACCCGTTCTAAAGCCATCTTGGCTGCAGCGGGTATCGCTGAAAATGTTAAGATCAGTGAGCTGTCTGAAGAACAAATCGACACGCTGCGTGACGAAGTTGCCAAATTTGTCGTTGAAGGTGATCTGCGCCGTGAAATCAGCATGAGCATCAAGCGCCTGATGGATCTTGGTTGCTATCGCGGTTTGCGTCATCGTCGTGGTCTCCCGGTTCGCGGTCAGCGTACCAAGACCAACGCTCGTACCCGTAAGGGTCCGCGCAAACCGATCAAGAAATAATCGGGGTGATTGAATAATGGCAAAGGCACCAGTTCGCGCACGTAAACGTGTAAGAAAACAAGTCTCTGACGGCGTGGCTCATATCCATGCTTCTTTCAACAACACCATCGTGACTATTACCGATCGTCAGGGTAATGCGCTGGGTTGGGCAACAGCCGGTGGTTCCGGTTTCCGTGGTTCTCGCAAATCCACTCCGTTTGCAGCTCAGGTTGCAGCAGAGCGTTGCGCTGACGCCGTGAAAGAATACGGTATCAAGAATCTGGAAGTTATGGTTAAAGGTCCGGGTCCAGGCCGCGAATCTACTATTCGTGCTCTGAACGCCGCTGGTTTCCGCATCACTAATATTACTGATGTGACTCCGATCCCTCATAACGGTTGTCGTCCGCCGAAAAAACGTCGCGTATAACGCTTCGTTTTCCAGGTTAGTTGGAGAAAGAAAATGGCAAGATATTTGGGTCCTAAGCTCAAGCTGAGCCGTCGTGAGGGCACCGACTTATTCCTTAAGTCTGGCGTTCGCGCGATCGATACCAAGTGTAAAATTGAACAAGCTCCTGGCCAGCACGGTGCGCGTAAGCCGCGTCTGTCTGACTATGGTGTGCAGTTGCGTGAAAAGCAAAAAGTTCGCCGCATTTACGGTGTGCTGGAGCGTCAGTTCCGTAACTACTACAAAGAAGCAGCACGTCTGAAAGGCAACACCGGTGAAAACCTGTTGGCTCTGCTGGAAGGTCGTCTGGACAACGTTGTATACCGTATGGGCTTCGGCGCCACTCGTGCGGAAGCACGTCAGCTGGTTAGCCATAAAGCAATTATGGTAAACGGTCGTGTTGTTAACATCGCTTCTTATCAGGTTAGTCCGAATGACGTTGTTAGCATTCGTGAGAAAGCGAAGAAGCAGTCTCGCGTGAAAGCCGCTCTGGAGCTGGCTGAGCAGCGTGAAAAGCCAACCTGGCTGGAAGTTGATGCTGGCAAGATGGAAGGTACGTACAAGCGTAAGCCTGAGCGTTCTGATCTGTCTGCGGACATTAACGAACACCTGATCGTCGAGCTTTACTCCAAGTAAAGCTTAGTACCAAAGAGAGGACACAATGCAGGGTTCTGTGACAGAGTTTCTAAAACCGCGCCTGGTAGATATCGAGCAAGTGAGTTCGACGCACGCCAAGGTGACCCTTGAGCCTTTAGAGCGTGGCTTCGGCCATACTCTGGGTAACGCACTGCGCCGTATTCTGCTCTCATCGATGCCGGGTTGCGCGGTGACCGAGGTTGAGATTGATGGTGTACTACATGAGTACAGCACCAAAGAAGGCGTTCAGGAAGACATCCTGGAAATCCTGCTCAACCTGAAAGGGCTGGCGGTGAGAGTTCAGGGTAAAGATGAAGTTATTCTTACCTTGAATAAATCTGGCATTGGCCCTGTGACTGCAGCCGATATCACCCATGATGGGGATGTCGAAATCGTCAAGCCGCAGCACGTGATCTGCCACCTGACCGATGAAAACGCGTCTATTAGTATGCGTATCAAAGTTCAGCGCGGTCGTGGTTATGTGCCGGCTTCTACCCGAATTCATTCGGAAGAAGATGAGCGCCCAATCGGCCGTCTGCTGGTCGACGCCTGCTACAGCCCTGTAGAGCGTATTGCCTACAATGTTGAAGCAGCGCGTGTAGAACAGCGTACCGACCTGGACAAGCTGGTCATCGAAATGGAAACCAACGGCACAATCGATCCTGAAGAGGCGATTCGTCGTGCGGCAACCATCCTGGCTGAACAACTGGAAGCTTTCGTTGATTTACGTGATGTACGTCAACCGGAAGTGAAAGAAGAGAAACCAGAATTCGATCCGATCCTGCTGCGCCCTGTTGACGATCTGGAATTGACTGTCCGCTCTGCTAACTGCCTCAAGGCAGAAGCTATCCACTATATCGGTGATCTGGTACAGCGTACCGAGGTTGAGCTTCTTAAGACGCCTAACCTGGGTAAAAAATCTCTTACCGAGATTAAAGACGTGCTGGCTTCCCGTGGACTGTCTCTGGGTATGCGCCTGGAAAACTGGCCACCGGCAAGCATCGCTGACGAGTAACCGGATCACAGGTTAAGGTTTTACTGAGAAGGATAAGGTCATGCGCCATCGTAAGAGTGGTCGTCAACTGAACCGCAACAGCAGCCATCGCCAGGCTATGTTCCGCAACATGGCAGGTTCACTGGTTCGTCATGAAATCATCAAGACGACCCTGCCTAAAGCGAAAGAGCTGCGTCGCGTAGTTGAGCCGCTGATTACTCTTGCCAAGACTGATAGCGTTGCTAATCGTCGTCTGGCATTCGCCCGTACTCGTGATAACGAGATCGTGGCAAAACTGTTTAACGAGCTGGGCCCGCGTTTCGCGAGCCGCGCCGGTGGTTACACTCGCATTCTGAAGTGTGGCTTCCGTGCAGGCGACAACGCGCCGATGGCATACATCGAGCTGGTTGATCGTTCAGAGAAAACAGAAGCTGCTGCAGAGTAATCTGTAGTAACGTAAAAAAACCCGCTTCGGCGGGTTTTTTTATATCCTCCTGAACCCCACATATCTACAATAATTGTATTCTTTTCGTTCAATCCCTGGAGCGACGTATGTGGTTACTTGACCAGTGGGCAGAGCGTCATATTATCGAGGCACAGCGTAAAGGCGAGTTTGATAATTTGCCTGGCCGTGGCGAGCCGCTTATTCTGGATGATGATTCTCATGTGCCGGCGGAACTTCGTGCGGGTTATCGCTTACTCAAGAATGCGGGCTGTCTTCCCCCTGAACTGGAGCAGCGCAGAGACGCTATTCAGTTACTTGATATCCTCAACAGTATCCGGGAAGATGACCCTCGATACCATCAGGTTAGTCGCCAGCTCTCCCTGCTTGAACTAAAACTTCGGCAGGCTGGGTTGAGTACCGACTTTTTACACGGTGAGTATGCAGAAAAACTGCTGCATAAAATCAACGATAATTAACGGAGCTTGTATGTATCGCATTGGTGAGCTGGCAAAGCTGGCAGACGTAACGCCTGATACCATTCGCTACTATGAAAAACAGCAGATGATGGATCATGAGGTACGTACTGAAGGCGGGTTTCGTCTGTATACCGAAAACGATCTGCAGCGTCTCAAGTTTATTCGTTATGCGCGACAGTTGGGTTTCACGCTCGACTCGATCCGCGAGCTTTTATCGATCCGAATTGATCCTGAGCACCATACCTGTCAGGAGTCAAAAAGTATTGTGCAAGAGCGATTGCAGGAGGTTGAAGCCAGGATTGCGGAACTGCAAACGATGCAGCGTTCGTTACAAAGGCTTAATGATGCTTGTTGCGGAACGGCCCACAGTAGCGTCTATTGTTCCATTCTGGAAGCCCTGGAACAGGGGGCCAGTGGAGCGAAATCAGGATGTTGATTTATTGAACCGGCGGGGCTACACTCGCGCCGTTAATTTATACAATCGGGAGACATTATGAGTCGTTATCAACATAAGAAAGGGCAGATAAAGGACAATGCCATCGAGGCATTACTGCACGATCCCCTTTTCAGGCAACGCGTTGAAAAAAATAAGAAAGGCAAAGGAAGCTATCTGCGCAAAGGTAAACACGGTAATCGAGGGAACTGGGAGGCCAGTGGCAAGAAAGTAAATAACTTTTTTACCACTGGCCTTCTGCTTATTAAGAACGGTTATTTTGTTCTTTCAGCAGATCGCGGATTTCGCCCAATAACACTTCCTCTTTAGAAGGCGCTGGCGGAGCTGCCGGCTCTTCTGCTTTTTTACGGTTGAGTCTGTTGATAAGCTTAATGGCAACAAAGATAGCAAAGGCCACAATCACAAAATCAAATACGTTCTGGATAAACACGCCGTAATGCATGACGACCGCCGGAATATCTCCCTGCGCTTCGCGTAACGTAAAAGCAAATTGTTTAAAGTCGATCCCGCCGATTAACAATCCCAACGGCGGCATAATGATATCGGCAACCAGTGAAGAAACAATCTTACCGAATGCCGCGCCAATAATGACACCCACTGCCAAATCCACAACATTCCCGCGCATCGCGAATTCGCGAAATTCTTTAATAAAACTCATTTTTATTCTCCCTATGCATCTGACGTTATAAGTTTAACAAATGCTAAGGCATTTTCCATTTACGGCTTCTGTTTAGCGAAATAAATTAATCCTTGATAAATAAAGGGAATTAAAAAGGGCGCTGAATGAGCGCCCCTTAAATTAGAGGAAGAAAGGACTTGGCTGGAACAGACGTTCGACGTCGGTAATAAACTTTTTATCGGTCAAAAACATAATGACGTGATCGCCTTGTTCAATGCGCAAATTGTCATTAGCGATCATGACATCATTTCCACGCACCACCGCGCCAATAATGGTGCCTGGCGGCAGTTTAATTTCGTCAATGACGCGGCCAACCACGCGGGAAGTGCTTTCATCGCCGTGCGCGACGGCTTCGATGGCTTCGGCAACCCCGCGACGTAGTGAGGAAACGCCGACGATATCCGCTTTACGCACATGGCTCAGTAATGCAGAGATGGTGGCCTGCTGCGGAGAAATCGCAATATCTATAACGCTACCCTGCACAAGATCGACATAAGCGCGACGTTGGATCAACACCATCACTTTCTTGGCGCCCATCCGCTTAGCCAACATCGCGGACATGATATTGGCTTCATCATCGTTAGTGACCGCGATAAAGAGATCGACCTGATCAATATGCTCCTCCGCCAGCAATTCCTGATCGGAAGCGTCGCCAAAAAAGACGATCGTGTTTTGCAGTTTCTCAGCCAATTCTGCGGCGCGTTGTTGATCGCGTTCGATCAATTTAACGCTATAGTCTTTTTCCAGACGCCTTGCCAGCCCGGCGCCGATATTGCCGCCGCCCACCAGCATGATGCGCTTGTAGGGTTTTTCCAGACGCTGTAATTCGCTCATTACTGCACGGATATGCTGTGAAGCCGCAATAAAGAAGACTTCATCCCCTGCTTCCACGATAGTCGAGCCCTGAGGACGGATTGGTCTGTCATGGCGGAAAATTGCGGCAACGCGGGTATCGATATGCGGCATATGCTCTCGCATTGTCGAGAGCGCGTTACCTATTAGTGGACCGCCATAGTAGGCTTTAACTACTGCCAGACTGACTTTCCCTTCGGCAAAGTTTACAACCTGTAATGCTCCCGGATACTCGATCAGACGATAAATATTATCGATAACCAACTGCTCCGGCGCGATCAGATGATCAATCGGAACCGCTTCAGAATGAAAGAGTTTATCCGCATCGCGAACATAGTCCGGGGAGCGAATGCGGGCGATACGGTTTGGAGTGTTGAAGAGTGAATAGGCTACCTGACAGGCAACCATATTAGTTTCATCTGAACTGGTGACAGCGACCAGCATATCCGCATCGTCAGCGCCCGCTTCGCGCAACACGCGGGGATGCGAACCATGCCCCTGAACTACGCGTAGATCGAACTTATCTTGCAAACTGCGTAATCGTTCGCCGTTGGTATCAACCACCGTGATGTCGTTGTTTTCGCCGACCAGGTTTTCCGCCAGTGTTCCGCCAACTTGCCCTGCGCCCAGTATGATAATTTTCATCAGTCGTGGCCCGTTATCTCATCACTTCTTGATTAGCTTAGCGTAAAAGAACCCATCACCTTCTTCGCCGCCCGGCAGATTCTGCTGTCCTGGCTGATCAGGTGTTCCTGTTTCGCTGAGCGCGGCATCGGGAGTGCGTTGCAAAAAGGTTTTGATCTGATCGCGGTTTTCTTCCGGCAGTACGGAACAGGTGGCGTAAACCAGCGTCCCGCCGGGCTTCAGGCGCGGCCAGACGGCATCAAGAATTTCCGCCTGTAATTGCGCCAGTTCCACGATATCGCGATCGCGACGCAGCCATTTGATATCTGGATGACGGCGAATGACGCCGGTTGCGGAGCAGGGCGCATCCAGCAGAATACGGTCAAACTGCTGCTCGCCGCACCATTGGGCGGGATAACGTCCATCCCCTTGTTTAACTGTCGCTTTCATCCCAAGACGCTTTAGGTTGTCGTAAACGCGGGAGAGCCGTTGTTCATCAATATCAACCGCCAACACGTCTGCTTCGGGGGCCACTTCGAGAATATGCGTAGTTTTACCGCCGGGCGCGGAGCATAAGTCTAAAATGTGCTCACCGTTCTGAGGAGCGAGAAAAACCGCACATCCCTGCGCAGAGGCATCCTGGACAGTTACCCAACCCTCAGCAAAACCGGGTAAAGCATGTACCGGAGCTGGCGTCTCCAGACGTACAGCGTCGGGATAATCGGGATGGGGATATCCCTTCATGCCTGCGTCTTCAAGTAAGCCAAGCCAACCGTCGCGGGTGTGGTGTGTACGATTTACACGTAGCCACATAGGCGGACGCTGGTTATTCGCTTCAATAATGCGTTGCCACTGTGTGGGGTAAGCATTTTGCAAACGCTTTACCAGCCAACCGGGATGTAAAAAGCGCGCATCGCTGGTCGCAAACTCATTAAGCAACGTTTCCTGCTGGCGCTGAAACTGGCGCAGGACGCCGTTAATTAACCCTTTCAACTGCGGACGTTTGATGGAGACCGCGCCTTCAACGGTTTCAGCCAGCGCCGCATGGGGAGGAACGCGGGTGTACAGCAACTGATAAAAGCCGACCATAATTAAGTAATGCACTGTTCGCTGCTTGCCGGTCATTGGACGAGACATCAGCTTATTGATCAGCCATTCCAGCTGTGAAAGAGTGCGCAGGACGCCAAAGCACAGCTCCTGAAGTAGCGCTTTGTCTTTATCGGCGACTTTTTGTTGCAGCGGCGGGAGCACATTACTTAATGATTGTCCCTGCTCGACGACCTGTTCAACGGCCTGTGCCGCCAGACTACGTAAATTGTTTTGTTTTTTCATATGTATAAAATAAAAATGCCCGGTAACACCGGGCTTATGAAGACGTGACCGTCAGGCAAGACGGTTACCAGGAATAAACCATTCCCGGCGTGAATTTAACAGATCCTGGGCGCTCATCGCTTTTTTGCCGGCAGGCTGAAGCGAAAGCAAATTTAATATCCCCTTGCCTGTTGCAACCTGGATGCCCTGTTTCGTCGCGGCCAGAATAGTTCCCGGCAGCGACTGCGTGGCGTCCTCAATGACGGACGCCTGCCAGACTTTTACCGGCTGGCCGTCGATTTCCAGCCAGCTCATTGGCCACGGATTAAAGGCGCGAATGCAACGCTCCAGCTGTGCTGCGGAGAGAGACCAGTCGATACGCGCTTCTTCTTTACTGAGCTTTTCCGCATGAGTGACCAGCGCTTCATTCTGCGCTTCAGGCGCCGCTGTGCCGTCCGCCAGTTGTTTTAGTGTGGTAATTAACCCCTGCGGGCCAAGCTCAGCCAACTTATTATACAGTGAGCCACTGGTATCTTCTGCGGTAATCGGGCACGCAAGTTTATACAGCATGTCGCCGGTATCCAGCCCTACATCCATCTGCATAATTGTGACGCCGGTTTCCGCATCGCCTGCCCAGAGTGAGCGCTGAATAGGCGCCGCGCCGCGCCAGCGTGGAAGCAGCGAACCGTGAACGTTGATACATCCGAGACGGGGCATATCCAGCACTGCCTTTGGGAGAATCAGACCATATGCTACGACAACCATGACGTCGGCATGTAAGTCAGCAACCAGTTGCTGGTTTTCCTGAGGACGAAGCGACACGGGCTGGAAAACGGGCAGGCCTTTTTCTTCCGCCAGCACTTTTACCGGGCTGGGCATCAACTTTTTGCCGCGACCTGCTGGACGATCGGGTTGGGTAAATACGCCGACAACGTTATGTCCAGAAGTTAACAGCGCGTCGAGATGACGCGCTGCAAAGTCAGGTGTACCCGCAAAAATAATACGTAGTGAATCTGACACGTTGGTTCTTGTCCTTTAAGCCCGGGCGTTCAGGCGGTCGAGTTTTTCTACTTTCTGACGAATACGTTGTTGCTTCAGCGGCGACAAATAATCGATAAACAGTTTACCGACCAGATGATCCATCTCATGCTGAATGCAAATTGCCAGCAAACCATCCGCTTCAAGCTCAAACGGGTTGCCGTCGCGATCCAGCGCGCGGATTTTCACTTTCTCGGCGCGCGGCACTAAAGCGCGCTGTTCCGGAATCGACAGACAGCCTTCTTCTATACCCGTTTCGCCACTTTTCTCCAGCAATTCCGGGTTAATGAGTACCAGGCGCTCGTCGCGGTTTTCCGAAACGTCAATCACGATGATCCGCTGGTGGATATCGACCTGCGTTGCGGCCAGACCGATACCTTCTTCCGCGTACATCGTTTCGAACATATCATCGACGATACGCTGAATTTCTGCATTCACTTCTTCAACCGGCTTTGCGACTTTGCGAAGGCGCTCGTCCGGAATATGTAACACTTGCAAAACTGACATAATTATCCAGAGTTGTGTTCAGGAGTTGAAAAGATTATTACCTCTATTCTAGACAAATCCCCACCTGATTGACAGCATCAGTGACCAATCGCAAAGATTGTTCAGACTGCTTGTGGCAGGGGAGGGAAAGGATGGCCCGTACCGAAATTTGGTTACGTTTAATGTACGTCGGCGACCTTTATGGCGAGGCGATGTTGAACATGGCGAATTCGCTTATTCGCCAGCCTCAGATAAATCGCACGCACCTTCAGGAAGCTGGTCTTACCGCGCGGCAAGCTGAACGTTTTTTACAGCTTCCAGCAGGTGTGCTTGATGAGACGTTACGCTGGCTTGAACTACCGCAGTACCATTTTCTGTGTGCGGATAGTGAAATTTATCCTCCCCAACTGCGTGCTATTGACGATTATCCCGGCGCTATTTTTATTGACGGCGATCCTGCCTGTCTGCATACCTGCCAACTTGCCGTCGTAGGGAGCCGGAGCCACTCTTGGTATGGGGAACGTTGGGGACGTCTGCTTTGCGAAAGCCTTGCGAAAAGCGGTTTGACGATCACCAGCGGCCTTGCCCGGGGAATTGATGGCGTAGCACACAACGCCGCGATGAGTATGGGGGGAAAAAGTGTAGCGGTGTTAGGAAATGGTTTGGCAAAGATTTATCCTCGCCGACATGCCGTGCTGGCTGAAAACTTGATTGCCACCGGCGGCGCAGTGGTCTCAGAATTTCCGCTTTCAACGCCTCCGCTACCGCAACATTTTCCTCGCAGAAACCGTATCATCAGCGGACTGAGCAAAGGCGTGCTGGTAATCGAGGCGGCGTTGCGCAGCGGTTCGTTGGTGACGGCGCGCTGCGCGCTTGAACAGGGACGGGACGTTTTTGCATTACCAGGTCCTATCGGTAGTCCGGGAAGCGAAGGCACGCACTGGTTAATTAAACAAGGGGCTACGCTTGTGACGACGCCGGAGGATATTCTGGAAAATTTGCAATACGGCTTACACTGGTTGCCAACTACGGCGGAAAATTCACTTTATTCACTAAATCAGGATGAGGCGGCATTGCCATTTCCTGAGCTCCTGGCTAACGTAGGAGATGAGGTAACACCTGTTGACGTCGTCGCTGAACGTGCCGGCCAACCTGTGCCAGCGGTAGTGGCTCAGCTACTCGAACTGGAGTTAGCAGGATGGATCGCAGCTGTACCCGGCGGCTATGTCCGATTAAGGAGGGCAAGCCATGTTCGACGTACTAATGTATTTGTTTGAAACATACATCCATAACGAAGCCGAGCTGCGCGTGGATCAGGACAGACTGGAGCGTGATCTCACCGACGCCGGGTTTGATCGCGAAGACATCTACAATGCGCTGCTGTGGCTGGAAAAACTCGCTGACTATCAGGATGGCCTCGCGGAACCCATGCAACTTGCTTCCGACCCTCTTTCAATGCGCATTTATACGGTTGAAGAGTGTGAAAGGCTTGATGCCAGTTGCCGGGGGTTTCTGTTATTCCTTGAGCAGATTCAGGTGCTAAACCTCGAAACACGAGAAATGGTGATTGAGCGTGTGCTGGCGCTGGATACCGCAGAGTTTGACCTGGAAGACTTGAAATGGGTTATTTTGATGGTGTTATTCAACATTCCGGGCTGTGAAAACGCCTATCAGCAAATGGAAGAATTACTCTTTGAGGTAAATGAAGGTATGCTGCATTGATAGGTGTTAATGCTGCATGAGTGAATATGGCTAAATCAGCACTGTTTTCGGTGCGTAAAAATGAGCCCTGCCCGCAGTGCGGGGCCGAACTGGTAATTCGTTCCGGGAAACATGGTCCGTTTCTCGGCTGTTCTCGCTATCCGGAATGCGATTACGTTCGTCCGCTGAAAAGTCAGGCGGACGGACATATCGTTAAAATTCTGGAGGGGCAACTGTGTCCTGAGTGTGGCGCCGTACTGGTGCTGCGTCAGGGGCGCTTTGGCATGTTCATCGGATGCAGTCAGTATCCGCAATGTGAACATACAGTGGTTATTGATAAACCGGATGAAACGGCGATTGCCTGTCCAGCCTGCCAGCAAGGACATTTGGTCCAGCGCCGTTCTCGTTACGGAAAAATCTTTCATTCCTGCGATCGCTACCCGGAATGTCAGTTCGTCATTAACTTCACACCGGTTGCGGGGGAATGCCCCGAGTGCCATTATCCGCTACTCATCGAAAAGAAAACCGCGCAGGGCGTGAAGCGCTTTTGCGCCAGTAAACAATGTGGAAAGCCGGTTCCGGTGGAATAAACAAGTGAATAATAACCTGCCAACAGGATCTATCGCCGCGGCGGTAGATCTCCTGAATAAAGAAAATGTCATCGCTTATCCAACAGAAGCCGTTTTCGGCGTCGGCTGCGATCCCGATAGTGAAACAGCCGTTACGCGCCTGTTGGCGTTAAAACAACGGCCCGTCGATAAGGGACTCATTTTGATTGCCGCCAGCTTTGAGCAGTTAAAACCTTATATTGATGACAGCATACTTACCGCCGCACAGCGTAAAGCAGTATTTGATTGCTGGCCCGGGCCGGTAACGTTTGTTTTTCCTGCGCCCGCGACAACGCCGCGGTGGCTCACGGGACGTTTTGATTCCCTGGCCGTTCGTGTTACCAATCACCCGCTGGTGGTCGCGCTATGCAATGCGTATGGCAAACCGCTGGTTTCCACCAGCGCCAATCTGAGCGGATTACCGCCATGTCGTACCGTTGAAGAGGTGCGTGCGCAATTTGGCGATGATTTTCCGGTGGTTGAAGGCGCAACGGGTGGGCGTCTAAATCCTTCAGAAATTCGCGATGCTCTGACGGGCGAACTGTTTCGACAGGGGTAATATGATGGAAACCTATGCTGTTTTTGGAAATCCGATTGCGCACAGCAAATCGCCATTTATTCATCAGCAATTTGCTCAGCAGCTAGATATTGTTCACCCCTATGGTCGCGTGCTGGCCCCTATTAATAATTTCATTAATACGCTTGATGCCTTTTTCGCGGCAGGGGGAAAAGGCGCAAACATCACAGTACCTTTTAAAGAGGAGGCGTTTGCGCGATCGGATGAGTTAACGGAACGAGCATCGCTGGCGGGAGCAGTCAATACATTAAAGCGGCTGGAAGATGGTCGTTTGCTTGGCGACAATACTGACGGTATCGGTTTATTAAGCGATCTCAAACGTTTAAATTTTATCCGCCCAGGATGGCGTATTTTGCTGATTGGCGCGGGCGGCGCATCCCGGGGCGTGCTGTTACCTCTGCTTTCTTTGGATTGCGCGGTCACTATCACCAACCGTACAGCTTCACGTGCCGAAGCGTTGGCGAAAATCTTTGCTCATACCGGCAGCATTCATGCCATGGATATGGACAAGCTGGATGGTTGTGAGTTTGACCTGATTATTAATGCGACCTCCAGCGGCATACGGGGCGAAATCCCGGCGATACCAGCGTCACTTATTCACCCTTCCCTCTGTTGCTATGACATGTTCTATCAAAAAGGGAATACGCCATTTCTCTCCTGGTGTGTACAACAGGGCGCAAAACGCTACGCAGATGGGCTGGGAATGCTGGTGGGGCAGGCTGCACATGCCGTTTTGCTTTGGCACGGTGTATTACCGCAGGTCGAGCCAGTGATTGAGCTGCTACAGCAGGAATTATTAGCGTGAACCAGGCCATACAATTTCCTGACCGCGAAGAATGGGATACTGCCGCCAGCGCTGTCATCTTTCCCGCCCTGGTTAATGGGATGCAACTCACGTGTGCAATAAAAAAAGATGTACTGGCGTATCGCTTTGGTGGAGAAACAGCGGAGCAATGGCTGGCCATTTTTCGTGAGTATCGCTGGGACCTGGAAGAAGAGGCTGAAGCATTAATCCTGGCCCAGCAGGAAGACGATCACGGTTGGATATGGTTATCCTGAGAAAGATAGTCGTCTTTCCATTTTACATAGTTATTGGCGGAGTACTGCAGGCCCGATCTCTCAGCATCGCTCAGGGGGCGGATCTGTTTTACCGGACTGCCAAGATATAAATAGCCACTTTCCAGCCGTTTGTGCTGCGGCACCAGGCTTCCCGCACCAATCATTACGTCATCTTCTATTATCGCGCCATCCAGAACAATGGAGCCCATACCGACCAGTACGCGGTTACCGATGGTACAGCCGTGCAGCATAACTTTATGGCCAACGGTAACATCTTCGCCAATGATTAATGGGTTGCCGTGTGGATTGGATGGAGACTTGTGGGTTACGTGAAGAACGCTGCCATCCTGAATGTTCGTACGAGCCCCTATCGCAACGTAATTCACATCGCCGCGAATTACCACAAGCGGCCAGATCCCGACATCATCCGCCAGACGGACATCGCCAATAACCACGCTGCTGGTATCGATCATCACGCGCTGACCGATTTCAGGAAAAAGATCCTTATAAGGACGTAATGTGTCAGACATGTCTACCTCATCATAAATGAATAGTCATGAAGACTTTGGTTGCTTTAACGGCGTTGTGCAAGGGGAGATAGCATTAAAAAATCGCCACTTTGCGCAGGAATGGAGCGAAAGGGATGAAAAATCAACAAACAGAAAAAAAGATCCAAAAAACGCTTGTGCAAAAAAATGGGATCCCTATAATGCGCCTCCATCGACACGGCGGATGTGAATCACTTCACACAAACAGCCGGTCGGTTGAAGAGAAAAATCCTGAAATTCAGGGTTGACTCTGAAAGAGGAAAGCGTAATATACGCCACCTCGCAACGGTGAGCGAAAGCCGCGTTGCACTGCTCTTTAACAATTTATCAGACAATCTGTGTGGGCACTCGAAGATACGGATTCTTAACGTCCTCGGACGAAAAATGAATACCAAGTCTCAAGAGTGAACACGTAATTCATTACGAAGTTTAATTCTTTGAGCATCAAACTTTTAAATTGAAGAGTTTGATCATGGCTCAGATTGAACGCTGGCGGCAGGCCTAACACATGCAAGTCGAACGGTAACAGGAAGCAGCTTGCTGCTTCGCTGACGAGTGGCGGACGGGTGAGTAATGTCTGGGAAACTGCCTGATGGAGGGGGATAACTACTGGAAACGGTGGCTAATACCGCATAACGTCGCAAGACCAAAGAGGGGGACCTTCGGGCCTCTTGCCATCAGATGTGCCCAGATGGGATTAGCTTGTTGGTGAGGTAACGGCTCACCAAGGCGACGATCCCTAGCTGGTCTGAGAGGATGACCAGCCACACTGGAACTGAGACACGGTCCAGACTCCTACGGGAGGCAGCAGTGGGGAATATTGCACAATGGGCGCAAGCCTGATGCAGCCATGCCGCGTGTATGAAGAAGGCCTTCGGGTTGTAAAGTACTTTCAGCGGGGAGGAAGGTGTTGTGGTTAATAACCGCAGCAATTGACGTTACCCGCAGAAGAAGCACCGGCTAACTCCGTGCCAGCAGCCGCGGTAATACGGAGGGTGCAAGCGTTAATCGGAATTACTGGGCGTAAAGCGCACGCAGGCGGTCTGTCAAGTCGGATGTGAAATCCCCGGGCTCAACCTGGGAACTGCATTCGAAACTGGCAGGCTTGAGTCTTGTAGAGGGGGGTAGAATTCCAGGTGTAGCGGTGAAATGCGTAGAGATCTGGAGGAATACCGGTGGCGAAGGCGGCCCCCTGGACAAAGACTGACGCTCAGGTGCGAAAGCGTGGGGAGCAAACAGGATTAGATACCCTGGTAGTCCACGCCGTAAACGATGTCTACTTGGAGGTTGTGCCCTTGAGGCGTGGCTTCCGGAGCTAACGCGTTAAGTAGACCGCCTGGGGAGTACGGCCGCAAGGTTAAAACTCAAATGAATTGACGGGGGCCCGCACAAGCGGTGGAGCATGTGGTTTAATTCGATGCAACGCGAAGAACCTTACCTGGTCTTGACATCCACAGAAGAATCCAGAGATGGATTTGTGCCTTCGGGAACTGTGAGACAGGTGCTGCATGGCTGTCGTCAGCTCGTGTTGTGAAATGTTGGGTTAAGTCCCGCAACGAGCGCAACCCTTATCCTTTGTTGCCAGCGATTAGGTCGGGAACTCAAAGGAGACTGCCAGTGATAAACTGGAGGAAGGTGGGGATGACGTCAAGTCATCATGGCCCTTACGACCAGGGCTACACACGTGCTACAATGGCGCATACAAAGAGAAGCGACCTCGCGAGAGCAAGCGGACCTCATAAAGTGCGTCGTAGTCCGGATTGGAGTCTGCAACTCGACTCCATGAAGTCGGAATCGCTAGTAATCGTGGATCAGAATGCCACGGTGAATACGTTCCCGGGCCTTGTACACACCGCCCGTCACACCATGGGAGTGGGTTGCAAAAGAAGTAGGTAGCTTAACCTTCGGGAGGGCGCTTACCACTTTGTGATTCATGACTGGGGTGAAGTCGTAACAAGGTAACCGTAGGGGAACCTGCGGTTGGATCACCTCCTTACCTTAAAGAACTGTTCTTTGCAGTGCTCACACAGATTGTCTGATGAAAAGTAAATAGCAAGGCGTCTTGCGAAGCAGACTGATACGTCCCCTTCGTCTAGAGGCCCAGGACACCGCCCTTTCACGGCGGTAACAGGGGTTCGAATCCCCTAGGGGACGCCACTTGCGCGGTAATGTGTGAAAGGCGTTGCCATCAGTATCTCAAAACTGACTTACGAGTCACGTTTGAGATATTTGCTCTTTAAAAATCTGGATCAAGCTGAAAATTGAAACACAGAACAACGAAAGTTGTTCGTGAGTCTCTCAAATTTTCGCAACACGATGATGAATCGTAAGAAACATCTTCGGGTTGTGAGGTTAAGCGACTAAGCGTACACGGTGGATGCCCTGGCAGTCAGAGGCGATGAAGGGCGTGCTAATCTGCGATAAGCGCCGGTAAGGTGATATGAACCGTTATAACCGGCGATACCCGAATGGGGAAACCCAGTGTGACTCGTCACACTATCATTAACTGAATCCATAGGTTAATGAGGCGAACCGGGGGAACTGAAACATCTAAGTACCCCGAGGAAAAGAAATCAACCGAGATTCCCCCAGTAGCGGCGAGCGAACGGGGAGGAGCCCAGAGCCTGAATCAGCATGTGTGTTAGTGGAAGCGTCTGGAAAGGCGCGCGATACAGGGTGACAGCCCCGTACACAAAAGCGCATGTGCTGTGAGCTCGATGAGTAGGGCGGGACACGTGGTATCCTGTCTGAATATGGGGGGACCATCCTCCAAGGCTAAATACTCCTGACTGACCGATAGTGAACCAGTACCGTGAGGGAAAGGCGAAAAGAACCCCGGCGAGGGGAGTGAAAAAGAACCTGAAACCGTGTACGTACAAGCAGTGGGAGCACAGGTTTACCTGTGTGACTGCGTACCTTTTGTATAATGGGTCAGCGACTTATATTCTGTAGCAAGGTTAACCGAATAGGGGAGCCGGAGGGAAACCGAGTCTTAATTGGGCGTTAAGTTGCAGGGTATAGACCCGAAACCCGGTGATCTAGCCATGGGCAGGTTGAAGGTTGGGTAACACTAACTGGAGGACCGAACCGACTAATGTTGAAAAATTAGCGGATGACCTGTGGCTGGGGGTGAAAGGCCAATCAAACCGGGAGATAGCTGGTTCTCCCCGAAAGCTATTTAGGTAGCGCCTCGTGAATTCATCTCCGGGGGTAGAGCACTGTTTCGGCTAGGGGGCCATCCCGGCTTACCAACCCGATGCAAACTGCGAATACCGGAGAATGTTATCACGGGAGACACACGGCGGGTGCTAACGTCCGTCGTGAAGAGGGAAACAACCCAGACCGCCAGCTAAGGTCCCAAAGTCATGGTTAAGTGGGAAACGATGTGGGAAGGCCCAGACAGCCAGGATGTTGGCTTAGAAGCAGCCATCATTTAAAGAAAGCGTAATAGCTCACTGGTCGAGTCGGCCTGCGCGGAAGATGTAACGGGGCTAAACCATGCACCGAAGCTGCGGCAGCGACGCTTATGCGTTGTTGGGTAGGGGAGCGTTCTGTAAGCCTGTGAAGGTGGCCTGTGAGGGTTGCTGGAGGTATCAGAAGTGCGAATGCTGACATAAGTAACGATAAAGCGGGTGAAAAGCCCGCTCGCCGGAAGACCAAGGGTTCCTGTCCAACGTTAATCGGGGCAGGGTGAGTCGACCCCTAAGGCGAGGCCGAAAGGCGTAGTCGATGGGAAACGGGTTAATATTCCCGTACTTGGTGTTACTGCGAAGGGGGGACGGAGAAGGCTATGTTGGCCGGGCGACGGTTGTCCCGGTTTAAGCGTGTAGGTGTGTGTTCCAGGTAAATCCGGTTCACTTTAACACTGAGGCGTGATGACGAGGCACTACGGTGCTGAAGTAACAAATGCCCTGCTTCCAGGAAAAGCCTCTAAGCATCAGGTAACATCAAATCGTACCCCAAACCGACACAGGTGGTCAGGTAGAGAATACCAAGGCGCTTGAGAGAACTCGGGTGAAGGAACTAGGCAAAATGGTGCCGTAACTTCGGGAGAAGGCACGCTGACACGTAGGTGAAGTGATTTACTCATGGAGCTGAAGTCAGTCGAAGATACCAGCTGGCTGCAACTGTTTATTAAAAACACAGCACTGTGCAAACACGAAAGTGGACGTATACGGTGTGACGCCTGCCCGGTGCCGGAAGGTTAATTGATGGGGTCAGCGCAAGCGAAGCTCCTGATCGAAGCCCCGGTAAACGGCGGCCGTAACTATAACGGTCCTAAGGTAGCGAAATTCCTTGTCGGGTAAGTTCCGACCTGCACGAATGGCGTAATGATGGCCAGGCTGTCTCCACCCGAGACTCAGTGAAATTGAACTCGCTGTGAAGATGCAGTGTACCCGCGGCAAGACGGAAAGACCCCGTGAACCTTTACTATAGCTTGACACTGAACATTGAGCCTTGATGTGTAGGATAGGTGGGAGGCTTTGAAGCGTGGACGCCAGTCTGCGTGGAGCCGACCTTGAAATACCACCCTTTAATGTTTGATGTTCTAACGTGGACCCGTGATCCGGGTTGCGGACAGTGTCTGGTGGGTAGTTTGACTGGGGCGGTCTCCTCCTAAAGAGTAACGGAGGAGCACGAAGGTTGGCTAATCCTGGTCGGACATCAGGAGGTTAGTGCAATGGCATAAGCCAGCTTGACTGCGAGCGTGACGGCGCGAGCAGGTGCGAAAGCAGGTCATAGTGATCCGGTGGTTCTGAATGGAAGGGCCATCGCTCAACGGATAAAAGGTACTCCGGGGATAACAGGCTGATACCGCCCAAGAGTTCATATCGACGGCGGTGTTTGGCACCTCGATGTCGGCTCATCACATCCTGGGGCTGAAGTAGGTCCCAAGGGTATGGCTGTTCGCCATTTAAAGTGGTACGCGAGCTGGGTTTAGAACGTCGTGAGACAGTTCGGTCCCTATCTGCCGTGGGCGCTGGAGAACTGAGGGGGGCTGCTCCTAGTACGAGAGGACCGGAGTGGACGCATCACTGGTGTTCGGGTTGTCATGCCAATGGCACTGCCCGGTAGCTAAATGCGGAAGAGATAAGTGCTGAAAGCATCTAAGCACGAAACTTGCCCCGAGATGAGTTCTCCCTGAGACTTAGAGTCTCCTGAAGGAACGTTGAAGACGACGACGTTGATAGGCCGGGTGTGTAAGCGCAGCGATGCGTTGAGCTAACCGGTACTAATGAACCGTGAGGCTTAACCTTACAACGCCGAAGATGTTTTGGCGGATGAGAGAAGATTTTCAGCACTGATTCAGAGTTGAGTACGCAATACTTTGCGCAGCAGCAAGGCGGCAAGCGAAGGAAAGGAAGGAGCATACAGAAGTATGTGACTGAGTTTACGAGCGCAGGCAACGCCGCTGATGCGATAAAGAATTGCGTACAGAGCACAAAGAATTTGCCTGGCGGCAGTAGCGCGGTGGTCCCACCTGACCCCATGCCGAACTCAGAAGTGAAACGCCGTAGCGCCGATGGTAGTGTGGGGTCTCCCCATGCGAGAGTAGGGAACTGCCAGGCATCAAATTTAGTGTGCTGATATGGCTCAGTTGGTAGAGCGCACCCTTGGTAAGGGTGAGGTCCCCAGTTCGACTCTGGGTATCAGCACCACTTAATACGGTTAAAGTTCGGTATTTGAAAAAGAATTTGTCTGGCGGCAGTAGCGCGGTGGTCCCACCTGACCCCATGCCGAACTCAGAAGTGAAACGCCGTAGCGCCGATGGTAGTGTGGGGTCTCCCCATGCGAGAGTAGGGAACTGCCAGACATCAAATAAAACAAAAGGCTCAGTCGAAAGACTGGGCCTTTTGTTTTATCTGTTGTTTGTCGGTGAGTAGTCTCCTGAGGAGGACAAATCCGCCGGGAGCGGATTTGAACGTTGCGCAGCAACGGCCCGTAGGGTGGCGGGCAGGACGCCCGCCATAAACTGCCAGACATCAAATAAAGCAAAGGGCCCAATCGAAAGACTGGGCCTTTTTGCATTTATCTCTCTATGGAAAAAGTTATCGGATAATGACGCCGACGCGTTTTAAACATCTTCGTAGAGTGGATAAAAACCGTTTTAGTCAACGTGATTTCCCGCCATATATCCGCCTGAACCATCGAATGTGAACCGTGCTGAAATAGATGTACAAACGGCTTTTACTTACGCCTCTAATAAGCAATAGAGATATTCGCTGAGGACTAAAAATCTGGCCCATTAGGCTATTTTATTTGCCAGTTTGGCCTAGGGACAGTGCTCAAAATCCTCATGTATTACGTGTATGTTCCGGTTTATATCCAGACTGTCTGTAATAATTACGCCTAATGATCACGCTCTAAGTCTTACTGTATAAAGCCTGTTTGTAATGCGGCTTACGATGCTATCAAGCTATAATTTTGTCTGCATCGGACAAGGAATAGAATAAATACCATCGGGATGGGCGAGTAAGAAAAGGGAGCGTTTTATCGTGTTAACTTTCGGGGGATAGACTGAACAGATTACGTCGCTGAGTATCCTTACGACCTTTATATTATTACTGAAAGCGCGGCATTGCCGCGCCTGCATGTATCATTTAGAAAGCGCAATGATACCCATCGTCAACCCTGCTACCGCCGCAGCGCCGCCAGCGATAGCGCCTGCTGTCTCCCAGTTATCCTGCGTTGTACCTTTCATACATGTATTGGTATGAACCAGCCGCCCTTGATCGTCATAAACCGGTACGCAGGGAGAATCATGTGCACAACCTGCCAATAAGGTGGTAAGCAATGCAACTGGAATTAGTCTTTTCATGGTGTTACCTCATTAATCAGCGTTTCGCGAAGTACAGCAACGTAAATGCTGGCTCTAACCGCTGCGAAAACGAGAGTTATTTTACCACCACAGAAAAAATGGCCGACATGAGGAATCATCTCAATTCATGTGAATTGTAAAAACTATGGAGAATGCAGAGGTAAGCGGAGAGGGGGGAATAGCGGAGATAAAGACGTACCGTTTAAAAAGGCGTCCGAAGACGCCTCTGTTTACCGGTTAATCATGATGGCGATTAAATCGGCGTTTTACAACAACGAAGAATACTGGCACGAAGAAGATAGCTAATAAGGTTGCGGTTAACATTCCCCCCATAACCCCTGTGCCTACTGCGTTCTGTGCCCCACTACCTGCGCCACGACTGACAACTAACGGCATTACCCCGAGAATAAAGGCCAGCGAGGTCATTAGAATAGGACGTAAACGCATACGGGATGCTTCCAGCGTCGCTTCAATCAATCCACGTCCTTCTTTTTCCATGAGATCTTTGGCGAACTCGACAATCAGGATGGCGTTTTTAGCAGAAAGGCCAATAGTGGTTAACAAGCCAACCTGGAAGTAAACGTCATTGTTCAGACCGCGCAATGACGCTGCAAGCAGAGCGCCAACCACGCCGAGCGGTACGACCAGCATTACCGAGAACGGAATTGACCAGCTTTCATACAGAGCGGCAAGGCAGAGGAAAACGACAATGAGTGAGATTGCGTACAGCGCCGGCGCCTGGTTACCTGACAACCGTTCCTGATACGACATACCTGTCCAGTCATAGCCAATACCGTTTGGCAGCTGTGAAGCCAGGTTTTCCATTAACGACATGGCTTCACCGGTACTTCGTCCGGGCGCTGCTTCACCGAGCAGTTCCATTGACGGCATCCCGTTATAGCGTTCCAGGCGTGGCGAACCATAAATCCACCGTGCTGAGCTAAAGGTAGAGAAGGGCACCATCTCGCCATTGGCGCTGCGTACATAAAGATTGTTGATATCTCCCGGCAGCATACGGAACTGAGCGTCAGCCTGAACGTATACTTTTTTCACTCGTCCGCGATCGATAAAGTCGTTAACGTAATAGCCGCCCAACGCCGCGGAGATGGTTTCGTTGATATCAGACAGCGAAACACCGAGCGCCTGCGCTTTTTCTTGATCGACATCCAGCTTGAACTGTGGCGTGTCTTCCAGCCCGTTCGGGCGTACGCGCACTAATAGGTCAGGATGCTTCGCGACCATACCCAGGAGTTGATTACGCGCTTTTGTTAACGCATCGTGACCGAGTCCTCCCTGCTCAATCAGTTCAAAGTCGAAACCTGTCGCGGTACCTAACTCGACAATTGCTGGCATGTTGAAGGGGAACACCAACCCGTCGCGAATCTGGCTGAAGGCGCGTGTCGCTCTGGCGATAACGGCTTCGACGCTATTTTCTTCACCGTTACGCTCTTCCCAGGGTTTAAGGCTGACAAATGCCATCCCTGAGTTTTGTCCCTGACCGCTAAAGCTAAAGCCGTTTACGGTAAACACGCTTTCGACGTTCGCTTTTTCATTATTCAGGTAGTAATGAGTGACTTGATCCAGCACTTTCTGCGTACGTTCTTGCGTAGCGCCAGAGGGGAGCTGAATCATGGTCAGGAATACCCCCTGATCTTCTTCCGGCAGGAAGGAGGTCGGGAGGCGTAAAAACAGAACCGCCATTCCGACTACAATAAGTAGATAGATAATGAGATAGCGACCCGTATTACGCACGATGCCGCTTACGCTGTTAGTATAGTGGTTAACGCTGTGGTCAAACCTGGTATTGAACCAGCCAAAGAAGCCGCTTTTTTTCTCGTGATGTTCAGCAGATACGGGTTTAAGCAGCGTAGCGCACAGCGCTGGCGTCAGAATCAACGCAACCAGAACGGATAGCGCCATTGCTGAAACAATAGTAATAGAGAACTGGCGATAAATTGCCCCGGTCGAGCCGCCAAAAAAGGCCATCGGGATAAATACCGCAGACAGTACCATCGCGATACCAACCAGCGCTCCCTGAATCTGCGACATGGATTTTTCCGTCGCCTCTCGGGGAGGAAGGTTATCCTCCATCATTACACGTTCAACGTTTTCTACGACCACTATCGCATCGTCAACCAACAGCCCTATCGCCAGTACCATGCCGAACATCGTCAGGGTATTGATGGAATAGCCAAAGGCGGCGAGTACCGCAAAAGTGCCTAGCAACACGACAGGAACAGCGATGGTAGGAATCAGGGTTGCCCGGATATTCTGTAAGAACAGATACATTACCAGGAACACCAGAATAATCGCTTCAAACAGCGTTTTTACCACTTCGTGGATAGATATTTTTACGAAGGGCGTTGTGTCATAAGGATAAACCACCTTCATTCCCTGGGGGAAGAAAGGCTGCAGCTCCGCCAGTTTCGCTTTGATTGCGGTTGCGGTATCCAGCGCGTTAGCGCCGGTCGCCAGTTTAATACCGAGACCGGAGGCCGGTTTACCGTTAATGCGCGCTACAACGTTATAGTTTTCACCGCCAAGCTCAATACGCGCGACATCTTTGAGATGGACGACAGAGCCGTCGGTATTGACGCGCAACGTAACTTTGCCGAACTCTTCCGGATCTTTCAGACGCGTTTGGGCGATGATTGAGGCGTTAAGCTGCTGGCCCGGTAATGCTGGCGTGCCGCCCAGTTGGCCTGCCGCAATCTGGTCGTTCTGTACTTTTAACTGGTTGATGACGTCAACTGGCGTGAGCTGGTATTTATTTAGCAGATTCGCATCCAGCCAGATACGCATGGCGTACTGTGCGCCAAATAGCTGAACGTCGCCCACACCATTCAGACGGCTGATAGAATCCTTAATGTTAGAGGCGACATAGTCAGAGATGTCGTCCTGGGTAGTGTTCGGATTATCTGAGACGAACCCGGCGACCATCAAAAAGCTGCTGCTGGATTTTTCAACGCTAATCCCCTGCTGCTGGACTTCTTGCGGCAGTAAAGGCGTGGCGAGCTGCAATTTATTTTGCACCTGAACCTGCGCGATATCCGGATCGGTTCCGGACTGGAAGGTCAGGGTGATGGTCACGCTACCAGCAGAGTCGCTGGTAGAGGACATATACATCAGGTTATCGATACCGTTCATATTTTGTTCGATAACCTGAGTAACCGTATCCTGTACCGTCTGCGCATCCGCGCCAGGATAGGTTGCAGAAATAGAAACCGCTGGCGGCGCAATGGTTGGATACTGCGCAACGGGAAGTTGCATTATTGCCAGTGCGCCAGCCATCATCAGGATAATGGCCAGAACCCAGGCGAAAATAGGACGTCTAATAAAAAAGTTTGCCATGTACGGTTACCTTATTGCGCCGTTTTCGCTGCAGGAGCATCGGTAGTGGCTTTCACCTGGACGCCCGGTCGCGCTTTTTGTAAGCCGCTGACGATGACCTTATCGCCCGGTTTTAACCCTTCGCTGATGAGCCATTTATCGCCAATAGCCTGCGCCGCCACGACATTGCGGGCTTCGACCTGGCTTTTATCGTTAACCACCATCACCATTGCGTCGCCGCGCGGCGTGCGGGTTACGCCCTGCTGGGGGACAAGGATGGCATTGGGCTGGACGCCTTCATCAATGCGGGCGCGAACAAACATACCGGGAAGCAGACTGTGTTGCGGGTTAGGGAACACCGCCCTGAGCGTGATAGAGCCGGTGCTTTCATCTACGGTAACGTCGGAAAATTGCAGCGTGCCTTTAATCGGGTAGACCTGACCATTTTCCATTACCAGTTGAACCGTGCTACTGGCGCTGTCTTTATGCAGGTTACCTTGTTCGACGGATTGCTTGAGTCGCATAAAGTCGTTGCTTGATTGCGTCACGTCGACATAAATCGGATCGAGTTGTTGCACGGTAGCCAGTTCAGTTGACTGACCATTAGTCACCAGCGCGCCTTCAGTCACATTAGATTTTCCTATACGCCCGCTGATGGGTGAGGTGACTTTGGTATACGCAAGGTTAATGCGCTTTCAACAGCGGCTTTTGCCGCCACAACGGCGGCATCGGCCTGGCGGGCGTCGGCAATCGCCTGATCATATTCCTGTTGGCTGATATATTTTGTGCCGACCAGTGGAACATAGCGTTTGACCGTCAGGTGCGCGATAGCCGCAGCCGCTTCGCTTTTAGCAAGTTCGCCTTTAGCGCTGTCATAATCAGCCTGATAAGTGGCAGGATCGATCTGATAGAGCGACTGCCCGGCCTCTACATCGCTACCTTCGGTGAAGTTTCTTTTAAGCACGATCCCGCTCACCTGGGGGCGAACCTCCGCAATGCGAAATGCGGACGTACGTCCGGGAAGTTCGGTCGTTACGGCTAGCGGCGCTGTTTCGACCACATGGACGGTGACTTGCGGCTCGCCGGCATGAGCCTGGGTATCTCCCTGGTCATTACAACCGGCCAGCAGCGCAGCAGAGAATATGATGAATGAGGGCAGGAGTGAAAACCTGGCATGTTTCGTCATTACTGTTCCTTAAAAAACCGAAAGCTCGTTATTCACCGGATAACGGTAAGGCGTTAACGCGCGAAAAATAGAATAGCAGTGGGGTATCCTACAAATTATTAGCTTGTGATGTAAGCAATACTTATTTTGGGATGGGGTTCACGGCACATAAAAGCAAAAAAAAAGAACTATTCCCTGTTGTTTCATAATGTCCCGATTAGTAAAATCATGATGTTGAATAACATAAATAGAAATATATATTTTATATGAATGTGTTTTATTAATTTATTTGTTTTTATTATTGATTTGGCGATATTGTGCGAAATAAAAATAGCTGTCTCTCGTCTGACTAAAAAGGACATGATAAAGTTGTTTTTTGTGCTGAGTATTTTATCAGCGTATTTATCGTTTTTATGGTCCAGGATATCTTAATTATGGCGAAGAAAACGAAGGCGGATGCGCTTAAAACGCGGCAACATTTGATTGAAACCGCTATTGCGCAGTTCGCTTTGCGCGGCGTTGCCAACACGACGTTGAATGATATCGCTGATGCCGCTGATGTCACGCGGGGCGCCATCTACTGGCACTTTGAGAATAAAACGCAGTTGTTTAATGAGGTTTGGTTACAGCAACCACCTTTACGCGAACTTATTCAGGATAGGCTTACGGGATGCTGGAATGATAATCCTTTACAGGATCTACGAGAGAAATTTATTGCAGCCTTACAATATATTGCGGCAGTGCCTCGTCAGCAGGCATTAATGCAGATTTTATATCATAAATGTGAATTCCATAATGGTATGATATCGGAACAGGCCATTCGGGAGAAGATGGGTTTCCATCATCAGTCGCTGCTTGAAGTATTACAGCGATGTATGGATAAAAAACTGATCTCAGGCAGTCTTGATCTGGATGTCATATTAATTATTCTGCATGGTAGTTTTAGCGGAATAGTAAAAAACTGGTTAATGAATCCCACAAGTTATGATCTTTATAAGCAGGCGCCTGCATTAGTCGATAATGTATTAAAAATGCTAAGCCCGGATGGCAGTGTGAGGCAATTAATGCCAAATGAACAACAGGCGGAAGAAGCCTGAGATTATTTTGAGTTGATATTATATATTGACCTTGTGAATATATTGGCAGGATCCCGAATATCGCGAGCAATTTCCTCTGCCGTACGCGGCTTGCCAAGCAGGAACCCCTGAAGCGTATGGCATCCTAACTGGGTCAAAAATTGTTGCTGCGTTTCATTCTCTACCCCTTCTGCCACAATTTGCAGATTTAACGCTTTCGCCAGCGCGACAATAGCCGCAACAATGGTCGCGCCGTCGCCTGCCTCGCTGAGTTCATGTACGAAAGCGCGATCAATTTTTAGTTCGCACGCCGGAAGACGTTTCAGATAGAGAAGGCTGGAATAACCGGTGCCAAAGTCGTCAATAGAGGCCTTAACCCCCATTTCCGTTAATCTGGTGAGTATAGCGACGCTTTGCTCTGGCTTGTTCATCGCCGTGGTTTCGGTGATTTCCAGAATCAATAAATCGGGACGGATACTGTGTCGGGCCAGGCTCCGCGTAATGGTGTCCACAAGCCCGGGCTGCTCAAATTGTAAGGCGGACAGATTTACCGCCACTGACCATAAGTCGTATCCCTGTAAGTGCCACTCGCGGAGCTGTCGACACGCCTCGTCTATCACCCAGCTACCGATAGTGACGATAAGACCCGTTTTTTCCGCCAGCGGTAAAAACTGGTCAGGATTCAGTACGCCTTGTTTTGGATGATACCAGCGCAACAGGGCCTCAAATCCTACAATAGGGCCGGCAGAAGCCTGAAATTTAGGCTGATACACTAACCTGAGCTCTTGTCTTTCCAGCGCCAGCCACAGGTCATTCATTAGCTGAAGTTGGGTTTGCGCCAGCATATTCATTGATGGCTGAAAGAAATGGTATCCGTTACGCCCCGTATGTTTCGTGTGGTACATTGCGGCATCGGCGTTGAACATCAGTTCCCGTTCGTTTTTTCCGTCCAGCGGATAGAGCGCTATTCCCACGCTAAGGGTGACGACCAGTTCGTACGGATCTATTGTAAAGGGCGCATCTATCGAATGTACCAGCGCGCTGGCAAGGGAAGCCGCTTCGTCAGGCGCGCTGACTTCTGCAAGCAGCACAAATTCGTCGCCGCCAATCCGCGCCAGGGTAAACTGCCCGCTCAGCGGTTGGTTCAGACGATGCGTGACCGCTACCAGTAGCTTATCGCCGATATCATGACCATAAGCGTCATTAACGGTTTTAAAGCCATCCAGATCCATAAACAGTAGCGCGAAAGACGTGTTTTCCCGATTCGCTTTGCTGATGGCCTGTTCCAGACGATCCTCAAGAAGCACCCGGTTTGGTAAACGGGTGAGCGTATCATGCAGCGCCAACTGCGCCAGTTCCTGGTTCGCCTGCGCCAGCGAAGAGGCAAGTAGTGCGGTACGGGCCTGAAGCCGGGCGTCAAATAAAGAAACCAGCAGAGTAATACCCAGGATAGTCAGCGCGACCACGCTGACAAGAACAGCCAGCCAGTTGCTATCGACGCCACGATGCTCCATCGGCCAGTTTTGGGGAAAGTGTGCGGCCTTCATGCCGGCGTAATGCATGCCGGCGATAGCTATCCCCATTAATACCGCGGCGCCTGCTCGCCTCAGGGCGACATCTGTTCCCTCATGACGCAGGCGGAACGTGAGCCACAGCGCGCCGCAGGACGCCAGTAGCGCGATAATGATAGAGAGGGCAACCCACGCGCTATTCCAGACGATAATGGAAGCAAATTGCAGCGCCGCCATCCCGGTATAATGCATTGCGCTGATGCCCAGTCCCATCACCAGCGCGCCCGGCAGTAAACGGCGCAGGCGCAGTTTTTCAGCGCTGACCAGCCATAGCGCAAACAGGGAGGAGCCGATCGCGATCAGCATGGAGAGGCCGGTGAGGAACGGATCGAAGCGCATGTTCATCGCGTGATCCATCGCCAGCATCCCGACAAAATGCATCGCCCAAATACCGACGCCCAGCGCGAAGCCGCCGCCCATTAGCCATATTCTGGCGTTTGATCGGGCGCTTCCGGCTACGCGTCCGGCCATATTTAATGCGGTATAGGACGCAAAAATAGCGACAGCAAATGAAACCGCCACAAGGATGTGGTTGTACTCACTAACCGGCATGTATCATTAGCTCATTGGTTATGCAGGAAAAGAACAGGACGAGACAGTATCACCCCTTCTTTTATCCTCAACGTGTTTTAATTCCCTGTTTTTATAAGGGATAAAAGAAATCCGGGTGATAAATAATCATAGGTTAAATCGCCCGGTTCGCTACTCCAGATCGGTACAATTGATCAATTTGAGAGGGTTAACCGAATCCATGTTTCGGCACTTATCCTGTTCAGTTGCCATCAATTCGATCCATTGCATCAAAAGCGCATCAAAAAGAAAAACGGAGACGGCAAAAACAACCAGCCACCAATACTTACGTATCATCGTCAAATCCTGTGTATTCATGCCCATGCGTGCTGGGAATATACATGAAATTTTGACGCTGAAAAGCGGACTTACAATGCTTTTACTTCTCTGAAGATAGCGCGTTTATCCCGACATTTCGCTGCTTTTTGGACAGGTTTTGTGTTTTTCTCTTTTTGACTTTTGCAAGTTCATTTTCTGAATAATGCGAAGTGACGCTCAATCTTCTGAGCCCCATTTTTACGTACTCATTATTGAGTTCAATACCGATAAACTTACGACCTGACGCCGCTGCGACAGCGCCTGTGGTGAAACTGCCCGCGAAAGGGTCCAATACGGTATCGCTCGGGTTAGAAGAGGCCAGTATGATCCGTTTTAACAGCGCGCTGGGCTTTTGCGTAGGATGGTTTTCATATTCATCCATCAGATAACGTACGCGAGGAAATGACCAGACGTTGCCCGGCACTTTTTTCTGATTGTATGGTTGGGGCGGGTTTTTTCGATAATCGATTAGCGCGCGCTTAGCGCCCGTAGTGGTTTCGACCAGAATCGCATCACGGTTAAAGGTATAGCTTTTCGGGTTTTTTACCATCATCAGGATCGGTTCATACATAGAACCAAAGTATTTTTTCGCCTGCACCCCGGAACTATCATAGGACCAGACGATACGGCTTTTGATGGTAAAAAGCGTTCGGCATTTGAGATCGATATACGGCATATTTTCTGTGCTATTCATGATGTACATGGTGCCGTGTTTCTTCAGTACGCGGTGGCACTCATCAATGCATTCATACAGCCAGGCCAGAAAAGACGCTTCGTCCCAGGACTCCACCATACCGTCGAAATCTTTTCCGATATTGTAAGGCGGATCGGCAAAAATTAAGTCAATGCTTTCAGAAGGCAGTTTTTTAAGTTCTGTTAGCGCGTCACCGTGAATAATCTTCTTCGATTCATCGCCAAAGTACTGAGGTTCACATTCCGCTTTCATGACCAAATTCCATGTGATGCGTATAAAAAAGGCGCTTCCCCATGCCGAGTAGCGCCTTTTTAAACAAGCAGTTAGCTAATCGAAATTAGTTCATGCCGTATTTTTTTAATTTTTTACGCAGCGTACCACGGTTGATGCCCATCATCAGAGCAGCACGGGTCTGGTTACCACGGGTGTATTGCATCACCATGTCCAACAGGGGCTGTTCTACTTCAGCCAGTACCAGCTCATACAGGTCATTAACGTCCTGACCATTCAGTTGAGCAAAATAGTTCTTCAGTGCCTGTTTAACCGAGTCACGCAGGGGTTTTTGGGTTACCTGATCCTGAGAGTTAACGGTAGAAACGGTCAGTACGTCAGAATTTACGCGTTGTTCGAACATAGTTCTGTCAGCTCTTTATTTCTGTTTACGCAAAATTTTCGAAGTATGCCTCCAACGCCTCCAGCTGTTCGCTGGCGTCCTCAATAGCGTTGAATGTGCGCCGAAACTGGTCGTCTGGAGCGTGCTCCTGGAGATACCAGGAGACGTGTTTACGCGCGATTCGGTACCCTTTTGCCTGACCGTAAAAGTCATGCAGTTCCCGAACATGCGTGCAAAGCAAGCGCTTTACCTCTGCCAGCGGCAGCGGCGGAAGCAGCTCCCCAGTGTCCAGATAATGCTGGATTTCCCGAAAGATCCAGGGTCTTCCCTGAGCTGCGCGGCCTATCATCAGGGCATCCGCCCCTGTATAGTCGAGAACAGCTCTGGCTTTATGCGGGTTAGTAATGTCGCCATTCGCGATAATCGGAATGGAAACTTTCTGCTTAACTGCCCGAATACTGTCGTATTCAGCTTCTCCGTTGAACAAACAGGCGCGGGTGCGGCCATGGATGGTCAGAGCCTGAATACCACAATCTTCAGCCAGTTGGGCAATCTCTACGCAGTTACGGTGTTCCGGCGCCCAGCCGGTGCGAATCTTGAGAGTCACAGGAGCGTCCACTGCGTTTACGACCCCGATGAGTATAGACTTCACTAAATCCGGGTACTGCAAGAGGGCTGAACCTGCCAGCTTACGATTCACTTTCTTCGCCGGGCACCCCATATTGATATCAATAATCTGGGCGCCGCTTTCCACGTTAATACGTGCGGCATCGGCCATCTCAACAGGGTCGCTACCGGCAATTTGCACCGTGCGAATTCCTGGCTCATCAACGTGCACCATCCGTAAACGAGATTTATCGCTTTCCCACACTTGCGGGTTAGAAGACATCATCTCGGATACTGTCAATCCTGCTCCCATCTCATAGCACAGCGTCCGGAAAGGTCTGTCAGTAATGCCAGCCATGGGCGCTGCGATCAGGCGATTTCTGAGCTGATATTGTCCGATGCGCATGAGTTAAGAAATGACCATACTGTGACTGCAAGGCGGCGTATATTACGCATTTTTTGCACGAGATGAAAGGCCAAACTTTGAACAATCCACTGTTGTAGATCAATGAATCGTGCTTAAAAACAGCAAAATAAATTTATAATTCAGTAAAATCATAGGGTTATTTATTGTCGGCGGTTTTGTACGCGCTTACAAATTCCCGTAACTTCTCTCTATTTCTTCGTCCAGAAACAAGATAAGCGGAATAATCTGCTTTTTTTATAAGCTAATTACCCCAAATGAATGGGATCGCCGTCTCGTTTCAGGACAAGATCACTTCCCGCTGCGCGTGATTTTTCTCCATTGCCAGTCGGAAGGGGGCGCACAGATGCGCTTTTGTGTTCATGAATGGCACGGATAAATTTTTCCAGCTGCGCTGAAGAGAGGGTTAGCGGATGCTGCAGAACAACCCGGACAGCATTACTAAGTACGAGGGCGATGGCTGCGACCCGTTAAAACGCCAGTATCTTTTGTCCGCTGGTAGCAGCTGTTTATCCAGACGGATAGTGACAAAGAAGTTATTTCAGGCATTCATTTGATGAATTTAATGATGTCTCGGTGCCTGAAAGGCGTTAAGGCAGTTGTGTGGAGAAAAGCGTGGCCGGGCGACCACGCTGACAAGAATTATTTCTTACGGCCAGTAATGCGGCACCATTCTTCTTTTTCGACGACCGGGTCGAGAGTGAAAAGCTCGGCGTAAGCATCGCAGACGCTTTCCGCCTGGCTGGCGAGAACACCTGAAAGCCCCAGCAGACCGCCTTCAACGGGCAGTACGCTGATTAACGGGGCCAGTTCGCGTAATGGGCCTGCCAGGATGTTAGCGACGACCACGTCGGCTTTCATGGCTTCTGGCTGGTCTTTCGGCAGGTACAGCTCCAGCCGGTCAGACACGCCGTTGCGTTCAGCATTATCGCGACTGGCCTGAATAGCTTGCGGATCGATATCAATACCAATCGCCTTTGCCGCTCCCAGTTTCAGCGCGGCAATCGCCAGAATGCCTGAACCGCAGCCAAAGTCGATCACGGTTTTGCCGTTGAGATCGAGCCCGTCCAGCCATTGCAGACATAAAGAGGTGGTGGGGTGCGTACCCGTACCGAACGCCAGTCCCGGGTCGAGCATCACGTTGACGGCATTCTCGTCCGGAATGTCACGCCAGCTGGGACAAATCCACAGACGCTCGCCAAAACGCATCGGATGGAAATTATCCATCCATTCGCGTTCCCAGTCTTTATCTTCCAGTTGTTCGATTTTATGGGCAAATCCGGCACCCAGCAGCGGATGTTGCTCCAGAATCGCGACAACGTCTTTCATGTCGGTTTCGGCGTCGAACAGACCGATCACATCGGTATCGCCCCACAGACGGGTTTCGCCCGGCAACGGCTCAAAAACCGGCGTATTGTGCGTATCCTGAAAGGTAATGGAAACGGCGCCCGCTTCCATCAGCGCATCACTCAGCTCTTCAGCATTCGCGCCGGTGGTATTCAGTTTCAATTGGATCCATGGCATGGCAAAACTCTTTATTTATCAGTAGACAATACGGTGGCTTGCGAAGCGGAAGAGCCGAATCGGTTTCCGATCAGAAAAGCCAATAAACTTAACAGTAACGCGGGCACAATCGGATGAAAGCCCAGGTACTGAATATTAAATGTGGCAAGCAGGGCATATAGCACGCCGCCCACGATCATGGCGCTTAATGCGCCTGCCGCGTTTGCCCGCTCCCAGTAAAGGCCCAATACCAGCGGCCATAAGAACACCGCTTCCAGGCCGCCAAACGCCAGCAGGTTGAGCCAAATGATCATCTCTGGCGGTTTCCATGCGGCCAGCAGCAACAGCGCGCCTAGCAGTAATGTAATCGCTGCCGACATACGCTTCAGCCGGATCTCATTTTGCATCTGATCGGGGCGCAGGTTGAGATAGAGATCTTTAATGATCGTCGCGGAACTTTGCAGCAGTTGGGCGTTAATTGTTGACATGATCGCCGCCATTGGCGCAGCGAGGAAGATCCCGGCGGCAAACGGCGGCAAAACTTTCACCATTAGCGTTGGGATCACCAGATCCGGCACCGTCAGATCCGGAAGCACCGCGCGACCCAGCGCGCCGGCAAGGTGCATCCCGAACATTAAAATCGCCACGACAATCGTACCGATAATAATGCCCCGGTGTACCGCTTTACTGTCTTTATAGGAGATGCAGCGCACCGCCGTATGCGGCAGGCCAATCACACCAAAACAGACCAGTACCCAAAAAGAGGTCATAAAGGCGGGAGAAAGTATGTCATCGGCGCCCTGCGGCGTTACCAGTTTGGGGTCGAGAGCGTGCAGCGTGTCAACGGCCTGACTTAGACCGCCCGCCGCATGGATCACGCCCACCAGCAGCACTATCGTGCCGACCAGCATCACCAGGCCCTGTAGCGTATCGTTAAGTACGCTGGCGCGAAAGCCGCCAAACGCCGTATAGAGTGCGATACTGACGCCAAATATTAGCAGGCCGGTTTCGTAGGGAATTCCCGCCGCGGTTTCCAGCAGTCGCGCGCCGCCGATAAATTGTACGGTCATTGCGCCAATAAACGCGACCAATAAACTCAGGCTTGCCAACCACACCAGCAGGCGGCTTTGGTAACGCGCGAATAGCATATCGTTAAGCGTGACGGCATTATAGCGACGCGCCAGGATAGCGAATTTTTTACCCAGAATACCCAGTGAAAGCCAGACGGCGGGAAGCTGGATCATCGCCAGCAAGACCCAGCCCAGACCGTATTTATAAGCCGCGCCGGGACCGCCGATAAATGAACTGGCGCTAATATAGGTGGCGGTAAGCGTCATCGCGAGCACGATCCCGCCCATCGAACGGCTGCCAAGAAAATATTCGTTTAAAAAAGTGCCGGCGGTACGCTTGCGCATAGCGTAAATCGAGACCCCGAAGACCACGACCAGATAGGCTACCAGCGGTAGAATGACCTCAAGCTGCATCGTCATCCTCCAGCGAAATATCGCGATAAATGAATTTCACCATCGCCCAGCACAGCAAAATAAAGACCAGCGGCGTCAATAAGCAGGCCATCTCGAACCAGTGCGGCAGACCGGTAATTCCCGGCGAGTCTCCAGGTAAGTAAGCAGCCACTAACCATGCCGCCAGATAGCAAAGGGTCAGCCACAGCGCCCAGCGCGCCTCTTTATGGGCCTGAACAAAACGAGCGTCCATTTTTTGTCCCTTATGGGTGAAGAAAGCGGGAATTGTACATGATGGGGCATCGCTATCCCCAGAAATAAAAAAGGCCGGATTCACCGGCCTTTTGAGATTAACGTGCGATTACTTTTCCTGAAGACCGAGTTTTTTCTCCAGATAGTGGATGTTGGTTCCACCGTGCTGGAAGTGCTCGTCATTCATGATGCGGGTCTGCAGATCGATATTGGTTTTGATACCATCGATAATCAGTTCCTGCAGGGCATTTTTCATACGGGCAATCGCCACGTCGCGGTTTTCACCGTAGCAGATGAGTTTGCCGATCATGGAATCATAGTACGGCGGAACCGTGTAGCCCGCGTAGATATGAGATTCCCAGCGAACGCCAAAGCCGCCAGGCGCATGGAAGCGCGTGATTTTGCCTGGGCTTGGCAGGAAGGTGTTCGGATCTTCGGCATTGATACGGCATTCTACCGCATGGCCTCGAACGACAACTTCGTCCTGTGTGATCGACAGCGGCTGACCCGCCGCGATGCGCAACTGCTCTTTGATCAAATCGACGCCGGTAATCATTTCAGTCACCGGGTGTTCAACCTGAATACGGGTGTTCATTTCGATGAAATAGAACTCGCCGTTTTCGAACAGGAATTCGAACGTCCCTGCGCCGCGATAGCCGATGTCTACGCACGCTTTCGCGCAGCGTTCGCCGATATAGCGACGCAGTTCCGGCGTAATGCCTGGCGCCGGGGCTTCTTCAACCACTTTCTGGTGGCGACGCTGCATGGAACAGTCGCGTTCCGCCAGATAGATAGCGTTGCCCTGGCCGTCCGCCAGCACCTGAATTTCGATGTGGCGTGGATTTTCCAGGTATTTTTCCATGTATACCATGTCGTTGCTGAAAGCCGCTTTCGCTTCCGCTTTGGTCATGGAGATGGACTGCGCCAGTTCAGCATCGCTACGAACCACGCGCATACCGCGGCCGCCGCCGCCGCCGGACGCTTTGATGATCACCGGATAGCCAATACGTTTGGCATGAGCGCGGTTCGCATTCATATCGTCGCCCAGCGGGCCGTCAGATCCTGGTACGGTCGGCACGCCCGCTTTTTTCATCGCGGTAATCGCGGACACTTTATCGCCCATCAGGCGGATGGTGTCCGCTTTCGGGCCGATAAAGATAAAGCCGGAGCGTTCAACCTGCTCGGCAAAATTGGCGTTCTCAGAAAGGAAGCCGTAACCCGGGTGGATTGCCACCGCGCCGGTGATTTCAGCGGCGCTAATGATAGCCGGGATGTTCAGATAACTTTTTACGGACGGTGCCGGGCCAATACAGACCGTCTCATCCGCCAGCAATACGTGTTTTAAATCGCGATCCGCGCTTGAGTGCACAGCGACGGTCTTGATGCCGAGTTCTTTACAGGCTCGAAGAATACGTAGTGCGATCTCGCCGCGGTTGGCGATGACAATTTTATCCAACATGTTCGCCTCGTTACTCGATGACGACCAGTGGCTCGTCAAATTCTACCGGTTGACCACTTTCGACCAGAATCGCTTTCACAGTACCTGCTTTGTCAGCTTCGATCTGGTTCATCATTTTCATGGCTTCAACGATGCACAGGGTATCGCCCACGTTCACTTTCTGGCCCACTTCGATGAACGCTTTCGCGTCCGGGCTTGGGGTGCGGTAGAAAGTACCAACCATTGGGGAGCGTACGATGTGACCACTGATTTCCGCTGCGGCAGGCGCTTCCATTGCTGGAGTAGCCGCTGGCGCGACAGCGTTAGACAGAGCGGGTTGCTGCATCATCGGCGCCGCATAAGCCTGCTGCATCACCGGAAAACCGGCGTTTGCCGTTGTGCGGCTGATGCGAACAGATTCTTCGCCTTCAGAAATTTCCAGTTCGGAGATACCTGATTCTTCAACCAGCTCGATCAGTTTTTTAATCTTACGAATATCCATGAGTGGGTTCCGTACTCTTTGTTTAGTGTGATTGTGACAGGCGTTTTAGCGCCGTCTGTAAAGCATGTGAATGACTGCCGCGGGTAAAATACCGCGCATCTTTGATTTGCCTGTTATGCCGTAGCACCCGAAGGTGAAATTCATGATTTGCCAGTCATTGTGTGGCTATCTTCTGCCATTTTCGGGCAAAAAACAAAATATACCTTCATTGCTCGATTGTCACCCTTTCTGCGAACGAAAATCGCCGTTGGGGAATGTAAAGTCGCACATTATAACTATTTCGTCGCAATTGGCAGCTAAATACTGGTCTTATCAGGGAAGATAATCAACCCGAAACATAAAAAGGACATTACCTGTTTTGCGTTTTGCAATCGACCGCACAGTTCACCAAACTAGCGCCACCACTGGCGAAACTTCCGGTAACGCAACGCTAAAAGGGCTAACGCTAATGTCGCGTAGATGACCGGTTGCGGTGATAAAATCTTTACCGACCACAGGTAATGTATGGGAGCCAGGATCGCGACAAGATAGACGACGTTATGCAGTGTTTGCCAGCGTTTGCCCAATTTACGCTGCGCAAATTGCGTTGAGGTCAACGTCAGCGCCAATAACACCAGCCAGCTAATGATCCCAAGCGTCAAATAAGGGCGTGAAATCAACTCGCTTCCTAACAACGCCAGGTTATGTATCCCCAGTTCCAGTAAGGCATAGCTGGTTAAATGCAGCGTAGCCCAAACGAAACACCATAACCCCAACAGGCGGCGTGTGCGTATCAATAATGGCTGTTTAGCGTAGCGCGCCAGCGGTGAAACCAGCAAGGTGGCGAGCAAAAATTTGAGCGCGGTTCTGCCGGTAAAGTGTTGGATATCCTTTACCGGGTCTGCGCTGAGTCCACCGTGATTTATCGCCCAAAAGAGCCACAGAAGCGGCAAAAAACCGGCAAGATGCAGACAAACTTTTAGCCAGGTTATCTGTTTTGCTGTCAGACGCACTTAAAAATTCTCCCGCAAATTGAGACCGCGATACAGCGAAGCGACTTCATTGGCATAGCCGTTAAACAGCAGCGTCGGCTGCCTTTGCACATCGAGGATACCGCCTGAACCAATAAAGCGTTCGGTAGCCTGAGACCAGCGTGGATGATCCACATGCGGGTTCACATTGGCGTAAAAACCATATTCGTTGGGAGCCGACAAATTCCAGGTGGTTAGCGGACGTTCGCGGGTGAGTTTAATGCTGACAATAGATTTAATACCTTTAAAACCATACTTCCATGGAACGATGAGTCGAATGGGCGCGCCGTTTTGCGGGGGTAACGCCTTACCATAGACGCCAACGGTCATCAGAGTCAGCGGATGCATGGCTTCGTCCAGACGTAGCCCTTCGACATAAGGGTATTTCAGTCCGCCGCCAATAAAACGATCTTTCTGTCCTGGCATATCATCCGGCGCGTATAGCGTTTCGAATGCCACATATTTAGCGTGGCTGGTGGGCTGTGCCTGCGCGAGTAGCTTATATAAAGGGAAACCAATCCACGGCACGACCATGGACCACGCTTCGACGCAGCGCATTCGATAGATACGCTCTTCTAATGGGAAACGATGTGTTAAATCGTCATAATCCAGCGTAAATGGCTTCGCGACTTCCCCGCTGATTTTCAACGTCCACGGTTCGGTTTTCAGACTTCCGGCATTGGCCGCCGGGTCGGCTTTATCAAGGCCAAACTCATAGAAATTGTTGTAGCCCGTCACCTTATCTTCCGGCGTTAACGCTAAATCGCTTCGCCAGGCGGCAGGCTGACTAAACTCAAGCGGTTTACCGGCAGGCGCTTTCGGACGATCGTTGCCTTTAAACCAACTGAAGAGATCGGCCTGCGCCGTTGAGGGTAAGGATAAGGCGGCCGCGCTGATGCCTAATGCTTTTAGCACCTGTCGGCGCTGCATAAAAAAAGCCGATTCCGCAGTCACATCGGCTTCTGTTAATGGACGTATCTTTTTCATCACAGACTCCCGGTCTACCCACCACAACATGGCGTGTAGTGAATATGACAGGGAGTGTGTCAATGTGTAAAAATAAATAGTTAATTAAGTGTAAATTTTTTTATACGTGACGTTATTTTATCTTCACCAGCGTACGGCCCTGAACCTGATTATTGATGATGGCATCGGCGAACTTCGGCGCATCCGCCAGCGTAATCTCTGTGGCGGCCTGAGCATAGAACGATTCCGGCAGATCCTTAACCAAACGCGCCCAGGCTTCTGCGCGACGTGCCGGTGGGGTCATCACCGAGTCCACCCCTTGCAAACGCACATTACGCAGAATGAATGGCATAACGGTGGTCGGCAGCGCGAAGCCGCCCGCCAGGCCGCAGGCGGCCACGCAACCGCCATAGTTCATCTGTGCCAGCACTTTCGCCAGCACTTTATCGCCAACGGTATCAATTGCACCGGCCCATAGCTGTTTTTCCAACGGGCGAGATTCAGCAAACTCATCGCGGCTGAGAATACGGTTAGCTCCCAGGCTCTTAAGATAGCCGTAGGTGCTTTCACGTCCTGATACTGCTGCAACCTGATAGCCCAGCTTATGCAGTAATGCAACGGCAGTGCTGCCCACGCCGCCGCTGGCACCGGTGACGACAACCTCACCGTCTTGCGGGCGAATACCTGCATCTTCAAGCGCCATGACGCACAGCATGGCGGTAAAACCGGCGGTGCCGATGATCATGGCGTTACGGCTGCTCAGTCCCGCAGGCAGCGCGACCAGCCAGTCGCCTTTAACGCGTGCGCGTTCGGCCAGGCCGCCCCAGTGGTTTTCGCCCACGCCCCAGCCAGTCAGTAGTACTTCCTGGCCTGCATGAAAGCGAGGATCTTCGCTTGCGTGAACGGTGCCGGCGAAATCAATACCAGGAATCATCGGAAAATGACGGATAATTTTCCCTTTTCCGGTGATAGCCAGAGCATCTTTATAATTCAGGCTGGACCAGTGGACATCCACCGTCACATCACCTGCCGGCAGTTGACTCTCTTCGAGATGTTGCACGGATGCGAGGGTTTTACCGTCCTGCTGTTCTAAGATCAACGCCTGCATAACCTGTCCTCACTTTACATGGTAGATTGGAAAAATAGCTACGAAGACTATACTCGCTAATTAAAACGTGATGCCGATGCAACGCAATAAATTGCCAGATAGATCCATTTTGGTAGTATGCCTGCTTCATTGCGCGCCGTGGCGAATTCCGCCTTCAGATTCGCTTTTTCATACTGTTTATAACCGTCGGAGTTAACTCAAGGATGCGATTAACGACGAAATTCTCAGCTTTTATCACGCTGCTCACGGGGTTAACGATCTTCGTGACTCTGATAGGTTGCTCGCTAAGCTTTTATAACGCCGTACAGTATAAGTATGTCAGCCGTGTGCAGGCGACGGCGACAGCCATTGATACGCACCTGGTGACCCATGATATTGTCTCGCTGACGCCGCAAATCGACGAACTCATGATCGCTTCCGATATTGTGCGTGTCGATCTGTTGCAGGGGGAGCGCAGCGTCTACAGCCATTCTCGTGCCAGAGGTTATCGGCCAGCCGGCACCAGCGACATGTATCGCGAGCTGGTCGTACCGCTGATAAAACATCCAGGAATGTCGCTACGTCTGGCTTATCAGGACCCGATGGGTAACTATTTTCACTCACTGATCACCACGGCGCCGCTAACGCTGGCGATCGGTTTTATCGTTCTGATTTTGTTTTTATCGGTGCGCTGGCTGCAGCGGCAGCTTTCCGGGCAGGAGCTTCTGGAAATTCGCTCAACGCGTATTCTGAACGGCGAACGCGGGGCGAATGTCCGCGGTTCTGTTTACGAATGGCCAGCGCGCACCAGTAGCGCGCTTGATGTATTGCTTTCCGAAATTCAGTTTGCTCACGAACAGCGTAGCCGCCTGGACACCCTCATTCGCTCCTACGCCGCGCAAGACACCAACACCGGACTCGGTAACCGTCTGTTCTTTGATAACCAACTGGCGACGCTGCTGGAAGATCAGGAAAAAGTGGGAGTGCATGGCGTGGTGATGATGATCCGCTTGCCAGACTTCAATCTTCTGCGCGACAGCCTGGGAGGCAATCAGGCGGAAGAGCAGATGTTTATGCTTATCAATCTGCTATCGACATTTATTATGCGTTACCCAGGCTCGCTGCTGGCGCGTTATCACCGCAGCGACTTTGCCGTGCTGCTACCGCATCGAACGCTGAAAGAAGCGGAAAGTATTGCCGGACAACTTTTAAAAGCTGTCGATGCGCTACCGGCTAACAAAATGCTTGATCGTGACGATATGGTACATATCGGCATTTGCGCCTGGCGCAGCGGACAGTCCACCGAGCAGGTGATGGAACATGCTGAAGCCGCGGCGCGGAACGCCGCCCTGCAGGGGGGAAATAGCTGGGCTATCTACGACGACACGCTGCCGGAAAAAGGGCGCGGCAATGTGCGCTGGCGCACATTGATTGAGCAGACGCTGAACCGGGGCGGACCGCGACTTTATCAAAAACCGGCGGTCACGCGAGAAGGTCGCGTACATCATCGGGAATTGATGTGTCGCATCTATGACGGTAAAGAAGAGGTGAGCTCGGCGGAGTATATGCCGATGGTGTTGCAATTTGGTTTATCGGAAGAGTATGACAGATTACAAATTAGCCGCCTGATTACGTTGCTGGGCTACTGGCCGGATGAAAATCTGGCAATGCAGTTGACGGTCGAGTCGCTGATTCGTCCGCGTTTTCAGCGCTGGTTGCGCGATACGTTAATGCAGTGTGAAAAATCACAGCGAAATCGCATAATTATTGAACTTGCGGAGGCAGATGTTTGTCAACACATCTGTCGGTTACAACCCATCCTTCGCTTAGTCAATGCGCTTGGCGTTCGGGTGGCGGTGACACAGGCGGGTTTGACGCTGGTTAGCACGAGCTGGATTAAAGCGCTCAATGTGGAATTACTCAAGCTGCATCCGAGTCTGGTCAGAAACATTGAGAAGCGAACGGAAAACCAGCTTCTGGTTCAAAGTCTGGTAGAGGCCTGCGCGGGTACGCCTACGCAGGTTTACGCGACGGGCGTCCGTTCGCGCGGCGAGTGGCAGACGCTGACAAAACGCGGCGTGGCTGGCGGGCAGGGTGATTTTTTTGCCTCCTCCCAACTACTTGACACAAACGTGAAAAAATATTCGCAAAGATACTCGGTTTAACCTGCCGTTTAATTTGTTTTCACGTAGAATAACGCGCGCTGCGCCTCATGGGGGTGTGCTTGTCTGCTCGCCAGATTGTTGCAGCAAATATGCAGGTGAATGACCTTTGACAGGTTGCAAACGAAGGCGAGGATTGCTGCTGATTTTTTCAGCCCTGAGGGACTCAGGCCGAGATTTGTAACAAAGGAAACGAACTGCACTAATTTTCACCGTAGCAGATGATTTTTGCGCCTTGTCGCTGCTGCGTGTGGTTGGTAAAGTAAGCGGATTTTGTTTTCCGCCCCAGCTTTCAGGATTATCCCTTAGTATGTTGAAAAAATTTCGTGGCATGTTTTCCAATGACCTGTCCATTGACCTGGGTACCGCGAATACCCTCATTTATGTAAAAGGACAAGGCATCGTATTGAATGAGCCTTCCGTTGTGGCCATTCGTCAGGATCGTGCCGGTTCGCCGAAAAGCGTGGCTGCAGTCGGTCATGATGCGAAGCAGATGCTGGGCCGTACGCCGGGCAATATCGCTGCGATCCGTCCGATGAAAGACGGCGTTATCGCTGACTTCTTCGTGACTGAAAAAATGCTCCAGCACTTTATTAAACAAGTGCACAGCAACAGCTTTATGCGCCCAAGCCCGCGCGTACTGGTATGCGTGCCGGTCGGCGCGACGCAGGTAGAACGCCGCGCAATTCGTGAATCCGCTCAGGGCGCAGGCGCCCGTGAAGTCTTTTTGATCGAAGAGCCGATGGCGGCCGCGATCGGCGCAGGTCTGCCAGTTTCTGAAGCAACCGGTTCAATGGTTGTGGATATCGGTGGTGGTACCACTGAAGTTGCTGTTATCTCCCTGAACGGCGTGGTTTACTCTTCTTCTGTCCGTATTGGTGGTGATCGCTTCGACGAAGCCATCATTAATTACGTTCGTCGTAACTACGGTTCTCTGATCGGTGAAGCCACCGCAGAACGTATTAAACACGAAATCGGTTCCGCTTATCCGGGCGACGAAGTCCGCGAGATCGAAGTGCGTGGCCGTAACCTGGCGGAAGGCGTTCCACGCGGCTTTACCCTGAACTCAAACGAGATTCTGGAAGCGTTGCAGGAACCGTTGACCGGTATCGTCAGCGCGGTAATGGTGGCGCTGGAACAGTGTCCGCCGGAGCTGGCGTCAGACATCTCCGAGCGCGGTATGGTGCTCACCGGCGGCGGCGCGCTGTTGCGTAACCTTGACCGTCTGTTAATGGAAGAGACGGGCATTCCTGTCGTGGTTGCTGAAGATCCGCTGACCTGTGTGGCGCGCGGCGGCGGCAAGGCGCTGGAAATGATCGATATGCACGGCGGCGACCTGTTCAGCGAAGAGTAGTTGGATACGGGCAGGATTATCCCTGGATTGTCCTGCCTCTCCGACGCGAGAATACGCATAGCCTATGAAGCCAATTTTTAGCCGTGGCCCGTCGCTACAGATTCGCCTTATTCTGGCGGTGCTGGTGGCGCTCGGCGTTATCATTGCCGACAGCCGCCTGGGGACGTTCAGTCAAATCCGAACGTACATGGACACTGCCGTCAGTCCTTTCTATTTTATTTCAAACGGCCCTCGTGAACTGCTCGACAGCGTGTCGCAAACGCTGGCTTCTCGCGACCAGCTTGAGCTGGAAAATCGGGCGCTGCGCCAGGAATTACTGCTAAAAAACAGCGACCTGCTGATGCTGGGGCAGTACAAACAGGAGAACGCGCGGTTGCGCGAGCTGCTGGGGTCGCCGCTGCGTCAGGACGAGCAGAAAATGGTGACTCAGGTTATTTCAACGGTTAACGATCCTTACAGCGATCAGGTCGTTATCGATAAAGGCAGCGTTAATGGCGTATATGAAGGTCAACCGGTCATTAGCGACAAAGGCGTCGTAGGGCAGGTTGTCGCCGTGGCGAAACTGACCAGTCGCGTACTGCTGATTTGCGATGCGACTCATGCGCTGCCGATTCAGGTACTGCGCAATGACATCCGCGTGATTGCCGCCGGTAACGGCTGCACTGACGATCTTCAGCTTGAACATCTGCCCGCCAATACCGATATTCGCGTTGGCGATGTGCTGGTAACGTCCGGACTTGGTGGGCGTTTCCCGGAAGGGTATCCGGTGGCGGTGGTCTCCTCCGTCAAGCTGGACACTCAGCGCGCCTATACCGTCATTCAGGCACGTCCAACCGCGGGTTTGCAGCGTTTACGCTATCTGCTGCTGTTGTGGGGAGCCGATCGTAACGGCGCCAATCCGATGACGCCGGAAGAGGTTCACCGCGTCGCCAATGAGCGCCTGATGCAGATGATGCCGCAGGTGTTGCCTTCTCCGGATGCGATGGGGCCGCCGGCGCCAGTGCCGGACCCGGCGACGGGGATTACTCAGCCATCTGCGGGCCAGACGGCGCCGGTATCAACGCAACCATCGCCTTCGGGCGCGACCACGCCGCCTGCGCGTGCGCCGGGAGGGTAATGGTGGCGAGCTATCGTAGCCAGGGGCGCTGGGTTATCTGGCTCTCGTTTCTTATTGCGCTGTTGCTGCAAATCATGCCCTGGCCGGACGACATCATTGTTTTCCGGCCAAACTGGGTTTTGCTCATCTTACTGTACTGGATTCTGGCCCTGCCGCACCGCGTAAATGTGGGGACGGGATTTGTGATGGGTGCCATACTTGATCTCATCAGCGGTTCCACACTTGGCGTGCGCGCTCTGTCGATGAGTATTGTCGCCTATCTGGTCGCTCTGAAATTCCAGCTCTTCCGTAACCTGGCGCTCTGGCAGCAGGCGCTGGTGGTAATGTTGCTTTCACTGGCCGTGGACATTATTGTTTTCTGGGCCGAGTTTTTAGTGATCAACGTCTCTTTCAGACCGGAAGTGTTCTGGAGTAGTGTAGTCAATGGCGTGCTGTGGCCCTGGCTCTTTTTGCTGATGCGTAAAGTACGCCAGCAGTTTGCTGTGCAATAAAGGTCGATATGACAACTCTGTATCTTGCTTCCGGTTCCCCGCGTCGCCAGGAATTATTGACTCAACTTGGATTTTCATTCGAGCAGGTCGTGCCTGGTATTGAAGAGCAACGGCGTGCTCAGGAAAGCGCGCAGCAGTATGTTGTTCGGCTGGCACGCGAAAAGGCGCAGGCTGGCGTGGCGCTGGTTCCCCGTGATCTGCCGGTGTTGGGCGCGGATACGATAGTCGTGTTAAACGGCGAGGTGCTGGAAAAGCCGTGCGACGCCGCTCATGCCGCAGAAATGCTGCGTTTGCTTTCCGGAAATACGCATCAGGTGATGACTGCTGTTGCGCTTGCGGACTCGCAGCAGACGCTGGATTGTGTGGTGGTAACGGAGGTGACTTTCCGCACGCTTTCTGCGCAGGATATTACTGGCTATGTCGCCAGCGGCGAGCCTTTAGATAAAGCAGGTGCATACGGTATTCAGGGGCGGGGTGGCTGTTTTGTCAGGAAGATAAATGGCAGCTATCACGCCGTGGTCGGCTTACCGCTGGTTGAAACGTATGAGTTGTTGAGTCATTTTAACGCACTGCGTGATAAAAGGGATAAACATGACGGCTGAATTGTTGGTAAACGTAACGCCATCGGAAACGCGCGTGGCGTACATTGATGGCGGTATTCTTCAGGAAATCCATATTGAGCGCGAAGCGCGACGCGGAATCGTAGGCAATATCTACAAAGGTCGTGTAAGTCGTGTACTTCCAGGTATGCAGGCGGCTTTTGTAGATATTGGGCTGGATAAAGCCGCATTTCTTCACGCTTCCGACATTATGCCGCATACCGAATGCGTGGCGGGCGACGAGCAAAAACAGTTTACCGTGCGCGATATCTCCGAACTGGTGCGTCAGGGACAGGATCTGATGGTGCAGGTAGTGAAAGATCCGCTCGGCACGAAAGGCGCGCGTTTGACCACGGACATCACGTTGCCCTCCCGTTACCTTGTTTTTATGCCCGGCGCGTCACACGTTGGCGTTTCCCAGCGTATCGAAAGCGAAAGTGAACGCGAGCGCCTGAAAAAGGTGGTGGCGGAATACTGCGACGAACAGGGCGGGTTTATTATCCGCACCGCGGCGGAAGGCGTGTGTGAAGAGGATCTCGCGTCTGACGCCGCCTATCTCAAGCGCGTCTGGACGAAAGTCATGGAGCGCAAAAAGCGTCCGCAAACGCGCTACCAGATGTATGGCGAACTGGCGCTGGCGCAGCGCGTGCTGCGCGATTTCGCCGATGCGCAGTTGGACCGAATTCGCGTCGACTCACGTCTGACCTATGAGTCGCTGCTGGAGTTTACCGCAGAATACATCCCGGAAATGACCAGTAAGCTGGAGCATTACAGTGGCCATCAGCCGATCTTCGATCTTTATGACGTGGAAAATGAGATCCAGCGCGCGCTGGAGCGTAAGGTTGAACTCAAGTCTGGCGGTTATCTGATTATCGACCAAACCGAAGCGATGACGACGGTAGATATCAATACCGGCGCGTTTGTCGGACACCGTAATCTCGACGACACCATTTTTAATACCAATATTGAAGCGACTCAGGCCATTGCCCGCCAGCTACGCCTGCGTAATCTGGGCGGCATTATCATTATCGATTTTATCGACATGAATAATGAAGATCATCGCCGCCGGGTGCTGCATTCGCTGGAACAGGCGTTAAGTAAGGATCGCGTGAAAACCAGTATTAACGGTTTTTCGCCGCTGGGGCTGGTGGAAATGACCCGTAAACGGACCCGTGAAAGCGTGGAACATGTGCTTTGTAACGAGTGTCCAACCTGTCATGGCCGCGGGACGGTAAAAACGGTGGAAACCGTCTGTTATGAGATCATGCGTGAAATTGTACGTGTTCATCACGCTTATGACTCCGATCGCTTCCTGGTTTATGCTTCTCCTGCGGTGGCGGAAGCGCTGAAAGGCGAAGAATCACACGCGCTGGCGGAAGTCGAAATCTTTGTCGGCAAACAGGTTAAAGTTCAGGTCGAACCGCTTTATAACCAGGAGCAGTTTGACGTCGTAATGATGTAATTGAGTAGTAGCACCAGCGCATGTAGGCCGGATAAGGCGCAAGCGCCGCCATCCGGCAATATACCCTCAACGGGTGTGAGTCGTATTTTTTGGCAGACAAGGAGAGACGCGTGAGGCGATTGCCGGGGATTTTATTGCTCACTGGAGCCGCGCTCATCGTCATTGCAGCGCTGCTGGTTAGCGGGCTGCGCCTGGCGTTGCCTCATCTTGACGCCTGGCGTCCAGCTATCCTGAATAAAATTGAGTCCGTGACCGGCGTGCCGGTGGCCGCCAGCCAACTCTCCGCAAGCTGGCAAAATTTTGGCCCTACGCTGGAAGCGCATAATATTCATGCCGCCCTGAAAGATGGCGGCGAGCTGTCGATAAAACGCGTTACGCTGGCGCTGGACGTCTGGCAAAGCCTGTTGCATATGCGCTGGCAGTTTCGCGACCTGACCTTCTGGCAACTCAATTTCCGCACCAACACGCCTCTTCAAAGCAGCGACGGCAAAGGCATCGAAACCAGCCGTTTAAGCGATCTTTTCCTGCGTCAGTTCGATCATTTCGATCTGCGCGATAGCCAAATCAGTTTTCTGACGCTTTCCGGACAACGCGCGGAGCTGGCGATCCCACAGCTTACCTGGCTAAACGGCAAAGAGCGGCACCGCGCCGAAGGCGAGGTCAGCCTCTCCAGCCTGACCGGGCAGCACGGCGTGATGCAGGTGCGGATGGATTTACGCGATGACGACGGTTTGCTGAATAACGGCAGAGTCTGGTTACAGGCCGACGATATTGACGTCAAGCCGTGGCTGGGCAAATGGATGCAGGATAATGTGGCGCTCCAGACGGCGCGTTTCAGTCTGGAAGGCTGGATGACGCTCAGTAAAGGCGAAATCGCCGGAGGAGACGTCTGGCTGAAACAGGGCGGCGCAAGCTGGCTGGGCGATAACACGACGCACACGCTGTCTGTCGATAACCTGACGGCGAAGATTAGCCGCGAGCAGCCGGGCTGGCAGTTTTATATTCCGGACACACGGATTACGCTTGATGGTAAACCCTGGCCGAGCGGAGCCTTAACCGTGGCCTGGCTCCCGCAGCAGGACGTCGGCGGCGAGAATCACACACGTAGCGATGAGCTACGCATTCGCGCCAGTAATCTTGAACTGGCGGGGCTGGAAGCATTACGTCCGCTGGCGGCTAAACTGTCGCCTGTGCTGGGCGAAATATGGCAGGCTACGCAGCCGAGCGGAAAGATCGCCACACTGGCGCTGGATATTCCGCTACAGGCGACCGAAAAAACGCGTTTTCAGGCATCGTGGGAAAATCTTGCCTGGAAACAGTGGAAGCTGTTGCCCGGCGCGGAACATTTTTCCGGTACGCTGGCGGGAAGCGTAGAAGACGGGCAGATGAAGGTTGCGATGCAGCAAGCTAAAATGCCCTATGAAACCGTTTTTCGCGCGCCGCTGGAAATTGAAAACGGCGTCGCGACGCTTAGCTGGTTGAAGAATGAGAACGGCTTTCAGCTTGATGGCCGCGACATTGACGTCAAAGCAAAGGCGGTACATGCGCGCGGCGGGTTCCGCTATCTGCAACCGACGGGCGACGAACCGTGGCTGGGTATTCTGGCCGGAATCAGTACCGATGATGGATCTCAGGCGTGGCGCTATTTTCCGGAAAACCTGATGGGCAAAGCGCTGGTCGATTACCTTAGCGGCGCGATTCAGGGCGGCGAGGCGGATAACGCCACGTTGGTTTACGGTGGTAACCCGCACCTCTTTCCCTATAAGCATAACGAAGGTCAGTTTGAAGTGCTGGTGCCGCTACGCAATGCGACGTTTGCCTTTCAACCCGACTGGCCGGCGCTAAAAAATCTCAACATTGAACTGGATTTCCTGAACGACGGTCTGTGGATGCGTTCGGATAGCGTCGATTTGGGCGGGGTGAAGGCCAGCAAACTCGCGGCGACGATTCCGGATTATTCCAAAGAGAAACTGCTCATTGATGCCGATATTAACGGGCCGGGAAAAGCCGTTGGGCCTTATTTTGACGAGACGCCGCTAAAAGACTCGCTTGGCTCGACGCTGGCGGAGCTCCAGTTAGATGGCGATGTGAATGCTCGCTTACATCTTGATATTCCGCTGGACGGAGAACAGGTTACCGCCGAGGGCGATGTCTCGTTGCGTAATAACAGTCTGTTTATTAAGCCGCTAAACAGCACGCTCAAAAATCTGAACGGTAAATTCAGCTTTGTGAATGGCGCGCTAAAAAGCGGGCCGCTGACGGCAAACTGGTTTAATCAGCCGCTTAACCTGGATTTCAGTACGACGGAAGGGGCAAAAGCCTATCAGGTCGCCGTCAACCTGAACGGTAACTGGCAACCAACGCGTATGGGCGTCTTACCGCCGCAACTGAATGACGCCCTGAGCGGCAGCGTGACGTGGAATGGTAAAGTCGGCATCGATCTTCCGTATCACGCTGACACCACTTATCACATCGAGCTGAACGGCGATCTGAGAAATGTGAGCAGTCACTTACCTTCTCCGCTAAATAAACCCGCAGGCGAAGCCATTCCGGTGAACATTCAGGCTGACGGCAACCTGAAAAGTTTTGCGCTAACGGGGAGCGCAGGGAGTAAAAATCACTTTAACAGCCGCTGGTTATTAAATCAGAAGCTGACGTTGGATCGGGCTATCTGGACGACGGACAGCCGGACGATTCCGCCATTACCTGCTCAACAAGGCGTTGAACTCAATCTGCCGGCGCTGGATGGCGCACAATGGCTGGCGTTATTCCAGAAAGGCGCGGCGGATAACGTGAGCAGTTCAGCCGAGTTTCCTCAACGCGTCACGTTGCGTACTCCCGCGCTATCGCTGGGTGGCCAGCAGTGGAACAATTTGAGCGTCGTTTCAGCCCCCTCGCTGAACGGAACAAAAATTGAAGCGCAGGGCCGTGAGGTGAACGCCACGCTGCTCATGCGCAACCATGCGCCGTGGCTGGCGAATATTAAGTACCTGTACTACAACCCTGGCGTCGCAAAAACGCACGCCTCGTCACCAACGCCGACATCGCCGTTGGCTTCGGCGAACACGATTAGCTTCCGCGGCTGGCCGGACTTACAGCTTCGCTGCGAAGAGTGCTGGCTGTGGGGGCAAAAATATGGGCGTATTGATGGCGATTTCGCCATCAAAGGCAATACGCTGACTCTGGCGAATGGCCTGATCGATACCGGATTCGCCCGTTTGAAAGCGAACGGCGAGTGGGTGAATGCGCCGGGTAATGAACGAACCTCGCTGAAAGGTAGTCTGCATGGTAGTAACCTCGACACGGCTGCCGGGTTCTTCGGTATCTCGACGCCAATCCAGAACGCGTCTTTTAACGTAGATTACGATCTGCACTGGCGAAACCCGCCCTGGCAACCTGAGGAAGCCACGCTCAACGGGATTTTACGTACGCGTCTGGGTAAAGGCGAGTTTACTGATCTCAGTAGCGGTCATGCCGGACAGTTACTGCGGCTGCTCAGTTTTGATGCGTTGCTGCGTAAGCTGCGGTTTGACTTCAGAGATACCTTTAGCGAGGGCTTCTATTTCGACTCTATTCATAGTACCGCGTGGATTAAAGATGGCGTCCTGCATACTGACGATACGCTGGTGGATGGGCTGGAAGCGGATATTGCAATGAAAGGTTCTGTTGATCTGGTGCGTCGTCGTCTTGATATGGAGGCCGTTGTCGCGCCGGAAATTTCCGCCACAGTGGGCGTCGCCGCCGCGTTTGCCGTTAACCCGATTGTCGGCGCGGCGGTATTTGCCGCCAGTAAAGTGTTGGGGCCGCTATGGAGCAAGGTCTCCATTTTGCGATATCGCATTACCGGTCCGGTCGATGCGCCGCAGATCAACGAAGTTCTGCGCCAACCGATAAAAGAAAGCCAGCAATGATTTGACGGGGGCGAGGAATTGCCCCACTCTCAGTAAATAGTCATGCCGGACGGCGCTGCGTTTATCCGGTTTGTACAATCTAACAACGTAGTCCGGATAAGGCGTGAACCGCCATCCGGCAGAAATCAACGAGTAGCAAAAACGATGAGTCTGAACCTGGTAAGTGAACAATTGCTAGCGGCGAATGGCCTGAACCATCAGGATCTGTTCGCTATTTTGGGCCAACTGGCCGAACGCCGTCTTGATTATGGCGACCTCTATTTTCAGTCGAGCTATCACGAATCCTGGGTTTTAGAAGACCGCATCATTAAAGATGGTTCATATAATATCGACCAGGGCGTTGGCGTTCGCGCCATTAGCGGCGAAAAAACCGGTTTTGCTTATGCTGACCAGATAAGCCTCCTGGCGCTGGAGCAGAGTGCGCAGGCAGCGCGAACCATTGTACGCGAGAACGGCGAAGGCAAGGTAAAAACGCTCGCCGCCGTAGCGCATCAGCCGCTCTACACCACCCTTGATCCGCTGCAAAGTATGAGCCGCGAAGAGAAGCTGGATATCCTCAGACGCGTTGACAAAGTGGCGCGAGAAGCCGATAAACGCGTGCAGGAAGTTAACGCCAGCCTGACCGGCGTATATGAATTAATCCTCGTGGCGGCGACCGACGGGACGCTGGCGGCGGATGTCCGTCCACTGGTGCGGTTGTCCGTTAGCGTGCAGGTGGAAGAAGACGGTAAACGCGAGCGCGGCGCCAGCGGCGGCGGCGGTCGCTTTGGTTATGAGTATTTTCTTGCCGATCTCGACGGCGAGGTTCGCGCCGACGCGTGGGCGAAAGAAGCGGTACGCATGGCGCTGGTTAATCTCTCCGCGGTCGCTGCGCCAGCGGGGACGTTACCGGTGGTTCTGGGCGCCGGGTGGCCGGGCGTATTGCTGCACGAAGCGGTCGGTCACGGGCTGGAAGGTGATTTTAACCGTCGTGGGACATCTGTGTTTAGCGGTCAGATCGGCGAGCAGGTTGCCTCCGCGCTTTGCACCGTAGTGGACGACGGCACAATGATGAACCGTCGCGGCTCCGTTGCTATCGATGATGAAGGTACGCCAGGCCAGTACAACGTATTGATTGAAAATGGCGTGCTGAAAGGATACATGCAGGACAAGCTGAACGCGCGCCTGATGGGCGCTACGCCGACCGGTAACGGGCGTCGCGAATCTTATGCGCATCTGCCGATGCCGCGTATGACGAATACCTATATGTTGGCGGGGCAGTCAACGCCGCAGGAAATTATCGAATCCGTTGAGTACGGCATCTATGCGCCTAACTTTGGCGGCGGTCAGGTGGATATCACCTCCGGCAAGTTTGTGTTTTCTACCTCGGAAGCGTATCTGATTGAAAACGGCAAAGTCACGACGCCGGTGAAGGGCGCGACGTTGATTGGATCAGGCATTGAAACGATGCAACAGATCTCCATGGTCGGCAATGACCTTAAGCTGGATAACGGGGTGGGGGTTTGCGGTAAAGAGGGGCAAAGTCTGCCGGTAGGCGTAGGCCAGCCGACGCTGAAAGTCGATAACCTGACGGTTGGCGGCACCGCATAACTGTCCGCCTTATCAGGCCTGTGGTATGTGCCCCCAGGCCTGATAAGCGCAGCGCCACCAGGCAATGTCTGCGTCGGGTGGCATCTGACCTACAATCGTCTTCAGCAATTACCCGGTGTTTTTATTTTTCTTTCCCTCGCCCGTGCATTCCCTGAAACAGGTGTGCGACATCGACAAAATAGTCAGTTAACGCGTTAATCACTACCTGCACTTTAAGCGGCAGCTTATCTTTTTCGGTGTACAGCGCGTACACCGGACGGGGATCGGACTGATAGCGAGGCAGCAGGATCTCCAGATCGCCACGATTGATCTCATCGATCACCCACATCAGCGGCACATAAGCGATTCCGGTTCCGGCGGTCAGCCAGCGTACCAGCGTCATCGGATCGTTAGTGACGAACCGCCCCTGTGGAATCAGTCGGGTAGAAATTCCTTCCGGCGCAATAAGTTCAAACTCATTATCCGGGCGCACGCTATATTCCAGCCAGGAATGGCTACTGAGATCGGCGGGTTTTTCCGGGACGCCGTACTGAGCGAGGTAGGGCTTGGCGGCACACACAACCATCGGCATCGCGCCAAGTCGACGGGAAAACAGGCTGGAGTCTTGCAGCGCGCCCACGCGGATCACCACGTCCAGCCCGTCGGCAATTAAATCCGGAGCCGGAATTCCTGTCACCAGATTGACCGCCAGACCGGGATACTCTTTTAATAATTTTGCGGTAAGCCCGGCCAGCACATTTTGCGCCATGGTTGAAGAACAGCCGATACGCAATGTACCGATAGGCGTGTTATTAAAAGCGTAAAGCTGCTCGTGAACATCCTGCACTTCATGCAGCATACGACGACAGCCCTGATAATAGATTTTTCCAGCCTCGGTAAGCCCAATGCTGCGTGTGCTGCGGTTGAGCAATTTAACCTGAAGCTCATCTTCCAGTTTCGCCACAGTCTGGCTGATGGACGATACGCTCATTTGCAGCTGTCTGGCTGCGGCGGTAAAAGAGCCAAACTCAACAACTTTGGCGAATACCGACATTCGTTTTAATCGTTCCATTATTCACTCTGGCTTAAAAGTGATTTAGATCACATAATATAGATAACAGCATAACAATTACGTTAATATACTATTATTCGAATAAGAGCTATGTCGCTCTCGCCTGGCGTCTCTTGCCCTTCTCTGCGGCGATGTAGCTTAACAATCTATCGCCTGCTCTCTCTCAGAAATCAAGGTCAACATGAGTCTGTTTCCCGTTATCGTGGTGTTTGGTCTTTCCTTCCCACCGATATTTTTCGAATTGCTTTTGTCACTGGCTATTTTTTGGCTGGTGCGTCGGATGCTTGTGCCGACGGGCATCTATGATTTTGTCTGGCATCCGGCTCTGTTCAATACCGCGCTGTATTGTTGTCTGTTTTATTTAATATCGCGCCTGTTCGTTTGAGGTTGAAGTGAAAACACTAACAAGAAAACTCTCCCGTACGGCCATTACCCTCGTACTGGTTATTCTGGCCTTTATCGCCATTTTCCGCGCCTGGGTGTATTACACCGAATCTCCCTGGACGCGCGATGCCCGTTTTAGCGCCGATGTCGTCGCTATTGCCCCGGATGTCGCGGGCCTGATTACCCATGTAAACGTGCATGATAACCAACTGGTGAAAAAGGATCAGGTCCTGTTTACCATCGATCAGCCACGCTATCAAAAAGCGCTGGCGGAAGCGGAAGCTGATGTAGCCTATTATCAGGTCCTGGCGCAGGAAAAACGCCAGGAAGCCGGTCGCCGTAATCGCCTCGGCGTACAGGCGATGTCCCGGGAAGAGATCGATCAGGCGAACAACGTCTTGCAGACGGTACTGCATCAACTGGCTAAAGCCCAGGCGACGCGCGATCTAGCTAAACTCGATCTGGAGCGTACCGTCATTCGTGCGCCTGCAGACGGCTGGGTAACTAACCTCAATGTTTATGCCGGTGAATTTATTACCCGCGGTTCCACAGCCGTCGCCCTGGTGAAAAAGAACTCTTTTTACGTGCAGGCCTATATGGAAGAGACCAAGCTGGAAGGCGTGCGTCCGGGATATCGTGCCGAAATCACGCCGCTTGGCAGCAACCGGGTATTAAAAGGTACCGTCGATAGCGTGGCGGCAGGGGTAACGAATGCCAGCAGTACCAGCGATGCGAAAGGGATGGCGACGATAGACTCTAACCTCGAATGGGTGCGTCTGGCCCAGCGTGTCCCGGTGCGTATCCGGCTCGACGAGCAGCAGGGGAATTTGTGGCCTGCCGGTACGACGGCAACCGTCGTGATCACCGGTAAGCAGGATCGTGACGCAAGCCAGGACTCCTTCTTCCGTAAACTGGCGCACCGGCTGCGCGAATTCGGTTAATCGTCATGGGCATTTTCTCCATTGCCAACCAGCACATTCGTTTTGCGGTAAAGCTGGCGTGCGCCATTGTGCTGGCATTATTTATCGGCTTCCATTTTCAACTGGAGACGCCGCGTTGGGCGGTGCTGACCGCCGCGATCGTGGCGGCAGGCCCGGCATTTGCCGCCGGCGGGGAACCCTATTCCGGCGCTATCCGTTATCGCGGAATGTTGCGTATTATCGGGACGTTTATTGGCTGTATCGCCGCGCTTATCATTATTATCTCTATGATCCGCGCGCCGCTATTGATGATTTTGGTGTGCTGTGTCTGGGCCGGTTTTTGTACCTGGATCTCCTCTTTAGTACGGATCGAAAACTCTTATGCGTGGGGACTGTCAGGTTATACTGCGCTGATCATTGTGATTACCATTCAGACGGAGCCGCTACTCACGCCGCAATTTGCGCTTGAACGCTGTAGCGAAATCGTCATCGGCATTGGCTGCGCTATTTTAGCGGATCTGCTTTTCTCGCCGCGATCGATAAAGCAGGAGGTTGATCGCGAACTGGACAGTTTACTGGTAGCGCAATATCAGCTAATGCAACTTTGTATTAAGCATGGCGACAGCGAAGAAGTCGACAACGCCTGGGGCGATCTGGTGCGACGCACGGCGGCGCTGGAGGGGATGCGAAGTAATCTGAATATGGAATCTTCGCGCTGGGTACGCGCTAACCGCCGCCTGAAAGCGTTGAATACGCTTTCGCTCACGCTGATTACGCAATCCTGTGAAACTTATCTTATTCAAAACACGCGGCCGGAACTGATTACCGATACATTCCGGGAACTGTTCGAGACGCCGGTTGAAACGGTACAGGACGTCCACAGGCAGTTAAAACGGATGCGGCGTGTTATTGTCTGGACCGGCGAGCGCGAAACGCCCGTCACGCTTTATAGTTGGGTAGGCGCTGCGACGCGCTATCTGCTGCTTAAACGCGGCGTGATCAGCAACACCAAAATCAGCGCGACGGAAGAAGAGATCCTGCAAGGCGAGCCCGTAGTTAAAGTGGAATCCGCTGAACGCCACCATGCGATGGTGAACTTCTGGCGCACCACGCTTTCCTGCATTCTGGGGACATTATTCTGGCTATGGACCGGCTGGACATCGGGTAATGGCGCGATGGTGATGATTGCTGTGGTGACCTCGCTGGCGATGCGTTTACCCAATCCGCGCATGGTCTGCATTGATTTTATTTATGGCACTCTGGCGGCGTTGCCGCTGGGATTGCTCTATTTCCTGGTGATTATTCCCAATACGCAGCAAAGTATGCTGTTGTTATGTTTGAGCCTGGCGGTATTGGGGTTCTTTATCGGCATTGAGGTCCAGAAACGGCGTCTGGGGTCGATGGGGGCGCTGGCCAGTACGATTAACATTATTGTGTTGGATAATCCGATGACGTTCCATTTCAGCCAGTTCCTCGACAGCGCGTTGGGGCAAATTGTTGGCTGTATGCTGGCGTTTATCGTCATCCTGCTGGTGCGTGATAAATCCAAAGATCGAACCGGTCGCGTGCTGCTTAATCAGTTTGTTTCCGCTGCGGTCTCGGCAATGACGACCAACGTGGTACGTCGTAAAGAAAACCGTCTGCCTGCGTTATATCAGCAACTCTTTTTGCTGATGAATAAATTTCCTGGCGATTTGCCGAAGTTCCGCCTGGCGCTAACGATGATCATTGCTCATCAACGTCTGCGCGACGCGCCGATACCGGTTAATGAAGATCTGTCAGTGTTCCACCGTCAGCTTCGTCGTACCGCAGACCATGTTATTTCCGCCGGAAGCGATGATAAACGGCGACGCTACTTTGGTCAGTTGCTGGATGAGCTGGATATCTATCAGGAGAAATTACGTATCTGGGAGGCGCCGCCGCAGGTGACGGAACCGGTTAAACGCCTGACGGGTATGTTACATAAATACCAGAACGCGCTTACCGATAGCTAACCCACAAGAACCGATGCCAAAAGCGTCGGTTTTTTTATGACTATACTTATTTGAGATACAAAAACAGCGCAAGAGTGCTCCGGGGCTAAAAGCGTTTCTGGAAGTGAAACCTCTGCATAATGATGCTTAGTAGTAAAACAGACAATTGTCTGTCGGGGATGGTGGCTGGCTATGAATGTCTATACTTTTGATTTTAATGATATTAAAAACCAAAGCGATTTTTATCGCGAGTTTACGCAGACGTTTGGTCTTGCCAGTGAGAAAGTAAGCGATCTTGATACATTATGGGATGCGGTAATGAGCGATATCTTACCTCTACCGCTAGAGATTGAGTTCGTTCACCTGCCTGATAAACTGCGCAGGCGCTACGGGGCGCTGATTTTACTCTTTGATGAAGCGGAAGAAGAGCTGGAGGGGCGGCTACGGTTTAATGTCCGGCATTGAAAAAGCATAAAAAAGCCCCCGACAGGCGGGGGCAAGTCGTCGGGTTAGACGACGAGGGTTTACTTATACAACTCGGCGGTGGCGTGCCAGTTATCACCTTCTTTTAATTCGATGATGCGATAGCTATTAGCGCCTGCTTTTTCGGCTTTAGCGACAATCTCCTGGCGCATATCCATTGGCGTACTGCCAATCTGCGAGACGGAAATGGTGCCCATCGGTTGCAGATTCTGCGCCTGTTCCGCGTTAACCTGATGTACTGCGGCATTTGCGCCGAAAGAGAGCAGAGTGGCCAGGCCGAGTGATGCGATAATGTATTTCGTTTTCATGGTCTTTTATTCCTTTATAGGGTCAACCTCGCGGATTAATGGGCTTTTCTTATGCGATATCTCCGCGAAGCAATGACACGTTATATGCGATGGCAGGTGAATTTTATTTGTACAGTTCGGCAGTGGCGTGCCAGTTGCTACCGCTACGCGCTTCGGTAATGTGGTAGGCCGTAGCGCCTTGTTCATCCGCTTTTTTGCTCAGTATGGCGTTCATATCCATAGGCGATGAGCCGATAGCGCTGACTGAAACCGATCCGATTGCTTCACGATTTTGCGCTTGCTCTGCGCTGATAGGTTCTGCGGCGAAAGCGCCAAAAGAGAGAACGGACAGAACACTTAATGTTGCAACAGTGGTTTTGATTTTCATGATTTTTACCTCGTCGAATTCCTTTACTGGGGTCTTTGTTTCGTGACCCTCATCACAAAATTAAGTATACACTAATCACGCGATTAATTAATACCACGCTAATTGTTTCTGCTTTTTAAAGACATTAAAAATTTTATTTTTTATAACGTTATGGAATTAAAATTGCTGTTTTTCGCCGCTGCTGTTTAAAAAATAAAAGAAAATCAATAGGTTAAAAAATTTGACATTTTGTGCGTTTTTTTGATTTGTCATTCATGCGGTGAATGTTTAAGGGCATGATTTGCCAAATGATAGCCGTACAGGAAAGCGGCGAGGGGAGAGGACAAAAAGGTGCCTCCGCCGTACGACGACGGAGGAAGTGGGACTAAAGCTCTTGTTCAAAAAGTTCCAGAATGGCTTCGTACAGATCTCTTACGGAAAAGCCGCTGGCAGGCGTAGTGAAGATAGTATCGTCGCCGGCAATCGTGCCGAGAATACCTTCTGCTTTCCCCAGTGAATCCAGCAGGCGCGCGATGAGTTGTGCCGCGCCGGGGCTGGTATGAATCACCACGACAGCGTCGTTATAGTCGATATCCAGCACCAGATTTTTCAACGGACTGGATGTTGTTGGGACGCCCAGTTCAGCCGGAAGACAGTACACCATTTCCATTTTTGCGTTACGTGTACGCACTGCGCCGAACTTAGTCAACATGCGCGAGACCTTGGACTGATTGATATTTTCAAAGCCCTGATCCTGCAACGCGAGGACGATTTCGCCCTGTGAGCTGAATTTTTCTTCTTTGAGGAGCGCTTTAAACGCTCTTACTAGTTCTTCTTGTTTAGCCGAGCTTCGCATAAGTCACCCGTAATATGGCGGTAGAAACAACATTATTGTGCATACAGATGAATTTTTATGCAAACAGTCTGCCTTGTTTAAGGCTGAAATAATGTTATGAAAGAGCGGAATTTTATCAAATTTCGTTATCAAGAAACATGCCTGTGTCACGCCTCGCAAATAAGATTAAAAGTAAATTAATTGTTATCAAAATGATGTTGTTTTGAGAGGATAGTAGGGTATATTGTCACCACCTGTAGGAACGTTGCTCTCTGGTTGCAGTCGATCCGGATTACGCAAATTAAATGCATAAAAGCCAAAATTGCGCGACTCCGCATTCTTGATGAGTGAGGATTGTAATCATTGAATTTGTGAATTAAGGTCGCCGCCGCGGAGCAATAGACACTTAGCTAATCATATAATAAGGAGTTTAGGATGAAAGTCGCAGTCCTCGGCGCTGCTGGTGGTATCGGTCAGGCGCTGGCATTACTTTTAAAAAACCAACTGCCTTCAGGTTCAGAACTCTCCCTGTACGACATCGCTCCAGTGACTCCCGGTGTGGCCGTTGATTTGAGCCACATCCCCACCGCTGTAAAAATCAAAGGTTTCTCCGGTGAAGACGCAACCCCGGCGCTTGAAGGCGCTGACGTAGTACTGATTTCTGCGGGTGTGGCGCGTAAGCCGGGTATGGACCGTTCCGACCTGTTTAACGTTAACGCTGGCATCGTGAAAAACCTGGTGCAGCAGATCGCTAAAACCTGCCCGAAAGCGTGCGTGGGCATTATCACCAACCCGGTGAACACCACCGTTGCGATTGCGGCGGAAGTGCTGAAAAAAGCAGGCGTATACGACAAAAACAAACTGTTTGGCGTTACCACGCTGGATATCATCCGCTCTAATACCTTTGTCGCAGAGCTGAAAGGTAAGCTGCCAACGGAAGTTGAAGTTCCGGTGATTGGCGGACACTCCGGCGTGACGATTCTGCCGCTGCTGTCGCAGATTCCAGGCGTAAGTTTTACCGAACAAGAAGCGGCCGAGCTGACTAAACGTATTCAGAACGCCGGTACTGAAGTCGTCGAGGCGAAAGCCGGCGGCGGATCGGCAACCCTCTCTATGGGCCAGGCTGCCGCGCGTTTCGGTCTTTCTCTGGTTCGCGCTCTGCAGGGCGAAAAAGGCGTGGTGGAATGCGCCTATGTGGAAGGCGACGGTCAGTATGCCCGTTTCTTCTCTCAGCCGCTGCTGCTGGGTAAAAACGGTGTAGAAGAGCGTAAATCCATCGGCACACTGAGCGCTTTCGAGCAACATTCGCTGGACGCTATGCTGGATACGCTGAAAAAAGATATTCAGTTGGGTGAAGATTTTATTAATAAATAAGCTGTTCCTGCCCGATGCCGGGGCTTTTGCTCCGGCTTCTTTGACTGTAAACAAGCCACGAAATCAAGTACTAAATCTGCTAAACTCCTCACGTCTTATCGGTTATTAACGAGAACGTCGTGAAAAAGATCCAAAGAACGCAAACCCGCGATCACATTACGCAAATGCTTCGCTATGAAATTCTTTCCGGCAATATAAAAGCGGGAGAAGAACTCGCGCAGGAAAGTATTGCGGAGCAGCTTGGTCTTTCACGAATGCCGGTTCGAGAAGCGCTACAGTCACTCGAACAGGAAGGTTTTTTAATCCGACTGCCCAACAGGCACATGCAGGTCGCGCATCTTGAGGCCGATCGCGTGAGTCATATTTTTCGCGTAATTGCCGCGATGGCCGCCGAAATGTTTTCGCTGATACCCAGCGAAGTAGGCGATGCCCTCCTGATACGTGCGCAAGCGCTGGCTGTCGCAGAAGACAAATCCTGCGAACTGGAGTGTCATGCGATGCTGATTTCTTATGTGAATAACCGCTATCTGGAAAAGGTGTATCAGCAGTTCCTGGACGGTTATGTCTCTTATGTTATTTTGCATCTGAAAAAAGATAATCAGGAGTCGGCGCAGCTTTTCGCTGAACTGGCTGACGTCATACGCCAGGGGCGGCGTGATGAGATTGGGCAAGTTATGCAGCGTTATTTCCTCTCTTTAGCAGAAATAATGCGTCAACATATGAAGGATTGGGAAAGTGCAGAAGCCTAAGTTAGGGAAGATTAAGCTTCTTTCAGCGAAAGAACAGGTCGCGGCAGTGCTGCGTAAAGCGATTCTTTCGAGGGAGTTAGTAGAAGGGCAGGAGATTACGTTAGAAGGCATTGCCAGAATGGTCGGCGTGTCCAGTATGCCAGTGCGCGAGGCGTTTCAGATTCTGGCGGCGGATGGGCTGATAAAAGTGCGCCCTAATAAAGGGGCGGTGGTGTTGGGCATCAATGAACAAACGATCCGTGAACACTATGAAATTCGCGCGCTGTTAGAAAGTGAGGCGGTGGCTAAAGCTTCTCGTCCTGGCACCGATATCTCGCGGATAGCCCAGGTGCATTATGCCGCTGAAAAGGCTCTCGCGGAAAATAACTCGGCGGAATACTCCGACCTGAATCAGGCATTTCATATGGAAATATGGAATGTTGCTGGCAACGAAAAAATGAAAATGTTGCTCTGTAATATGTGGAACGGCCTGTCGATGGGCCATAAGGTCACCGAAGAAGAGTATGCCGTGATTTCCATTCAGGAACATAAAAGTATTCTGCAAGCTCTTGAACTTCATGATGAAACATTGGCACGCCAGCGCATGCGCGAACACATTATTCGCTCAATGGAGAATATGCTGACCCGCTATGTTGGTGACCCTTCTGCCTGATCTTTTCGCCTGCGTGAGCATCGCAGGCGCTTCAACCAATTCTTCAATTCTATTAATCACGTCCAGTAACGATCTAACCACGATCTTGATGTAGATCCCACTCCTGCATCTTTCCTGAGAAACGATTTGACTTAGTTTTTGTATGGGAATAATTTCTCCCTGCCAACATTGGATACAATATCATATATCATTGATTGGATAATTATAAATATGGAACCCATTACCCTTACCTTATGTTTATTGGTGTTCGCTATCGTCATGTTTGTATGGGAAAAAGTGCCACTTGCCGTCACTTCCATGATTGTCTGCGTGGCCTTAGTGATCACCGGCGTTCTGAATATCAAACAGGCCTTTGCTGGCTTTATCGACACTAACGTTATCCTCTTTGTCGCGATGTTCATCGTGGGCGGTGCGTTGTTCGAGACCGGTATGGCAAACAAAGTGGGCGGCGTCATCACGCGCTTCGCGAAAACAGAAAAACAGCTGATCTTCACCATTATGGTGGTGGTGGGTTTGATGTCTGGCGTCCTCTCTAACACCGGTACCGCTGCGGTTTTGATTCCGGTGGTGATCGGCGTGGCGGCAAAATCGGGCTTCTCGCGTTCTCGTCTACTGATGCCGCTGGTTTTCGCCGCTGCGTTGGGCGGTAACCTGTCGTTAATTGGCGCGCCGGGAAATCTTATCGCGCAGTCTGCGCTACAGAATATTGGCGGCGGCTTTGGCTTTTTTGAATACGCAAAAATCGGTCTCCCGATGCTCATCTGCGGCATTCTCTACTTCCTGACTATTGGCTATCGCTTTCTGCCGAATAATGCGACCGGCGGTGAGGTGGGGAGCGTCGGGGAGCAACGTGACTACAGCCATGTTCCACAGTGGAAACAACGGCTCTCACTGGTGGTGTTGATCGCAACGATCCTCGGCATGATCTTTGAGAAGAAGATCGGTGTCAGCCTGGCCGTGACCGGTTGTATTGGCGCTCTTGTGCTGGTAGTTACCGGCGTACTCACGGAAAAACAGGCCTATAAAGCCATTGATTCACAGACTATTTTTATCTTTGGCGGCACCCTGGCGCTGGCAAAAGCGCTGGAAATGACCGGGGCAGGCAAGCTGGTTGCGGACTATGTAATCGGCATGCTGGGGCAAAACTCTTCACCGTTCATGTTGCTGATCGCCGTTTTCGCCTTATCCGTTGTGATGACCAACTTTATGTCCAATACCGCAACGACAGCGCTATTGGTGCCGGTGAGTTTGTCCATTGCCGCAGGTATGGGGGCCGACCCGCGTGCGGTTCTGATGGCGACGGTCATTGGCGGTTCCTGCGCCTACGCAACCCCTATCGGTATGCCTGCCAACATGATGGTGCTCTCCGCGGGTGGCTATAAATTTGTCGACTACGCTAAGGCCGGTATCCCCCTGATTATCGTTTCAACCATTGTCAGCTTGATCCTGCTGCCAATCCTTTTCCCTTTTCATCCGTAATTAACGGAAGCTGTTCTGACTAAGGAGCATTTATGAGCAAAAGTGAACAGATATCCCATATGACCGACGTTATGGCCAAGTTTGTGGGATATACCGGCAAAGTTTTGCCTGATGATGTCACTGCAAAACTGGAAGATTTGCATAAGAAAGAGACCAGTAAACTGGCCGACGTCATCTTTACTACCATGATTGAGAACCAGCGTCTGGCGAAAGAGCTGGATCGACCTTCCTGCCAGGACACCGGTGTCATTCAGTTTCTGGTGGAGTGCGGGACGAACTTTCCGCTGATTGGCGAGCTGGAAGCGTTGTTGCGTGAGGCGGTGATCAAAGCAACTGTCGATTCTCCGCTGCGCCACAACAGCGTAGAAACTTTTGATGAATACAACACCGGTAAAAACGTGGGTAAAGGTACGCCGACGGTCTTCTGGGAGATCGTTCCCAATTCCGATCAGTGCAGCATTTATACCTATATGGCGGGCGGCGGTTGTTCCCTGCCGGGGAAAGCGATGGTGCTGATGCCGGGTGCAGGCTATGAAGGTGTGACCCGCTTTGTACTGGATGTGATGACCAGCTACGGCCTCAACGCGTGTCCGCCGCTGCTGGTTGGCGTGGGCGTAGCGACCTCTGTTGAAACGGCGGCACTGCTATCGAAAAAAGCGCTGATGCGTCCGATCGGTTCGCATAACGAGAATGAGCGTGCAGCCTCGCTGGAAAAAATGCTGGAAGAAGGCATTAACAAAATTGGCCTGGGGCCGCAGGGGATGTCCGGTAATACCTCCGTTATGGGCGTGAACATTGAAAACACCGCGCGTCATCCTTCTACCATCGGCGTGGCGGTAAACGTCGGCTGCTGGTCGCACCGTAAAGGGCATATCGTTTTCGATAAAGATTTGAATTACACCATTACGTCTCACAGCGGAGTGAATTTCTGATGACTAAAAAAATCCTGACTACGCCAATTAAAGATGAAGATTTAGCGGATATTAAGGCTGGCGATATTATTTATCTCAATGGTCATATTGTTACCTGCCGTGACGTAGCCCATCGCCGTTTAATTGAAGGTGGTCGCGAGCTTCCGGTAGATGTTCGCGGCGGCGCTATTTTACACGCTGGCCCCATTGTCCGCCCAATTAAAGGCGAAGACGATAAGTTTGAAATGGTCTCCGTTGGACCAACCACCAGCATGCGTATGGAGAAATTCGAAAAAGAATTTATTGCGCAGACCGGCGTGAAATTAATTGTGGGTAAAGGCGGTATGGGTAAAGGTACCGAAGAGGGCTGTGCTGAACACAAAGCGCTGCACTGCGTATTCCCTGCCGGTTGTGCGGTTGTAGCCGCCGTGTGCGTGGAAGAAATTGAAGATGCCCAATGGCGCGATCTGGGGATGCCGGAAACTCTGTGGCTCTGTCGGGTTAAAGAGTTTGGCCCGCTGATTGTTTCTATTGATACCCATGGGAATAATCTGTTTGAACAGAACAAAATTATTTTTAATCAGCGTAAAGAGATCGTCGCTGATGAAATATGCCAGAACGTAAGTTTCATCAAATAAACCTGATTACGTAAATTGCACGATAATGGTGGTAATACGTTATGACGATAATAATAACCAAGGGCTCTGGCCGGGGGCGGCTCAGGGAAATCCACTCTTATTATTTCATCGTCATAAATAGCCCCATTATCGTGCCTCCTGCCTGAAGGCTATTTTATGACTAATGCAGCTCTGCTATTAGGTGAAGGCTTCACCCTGATGTTCCTCGGCATGGGGTTCGTGCTGGCGTTTCTGTTCCTGCTGATTTTCGCCATCCGCGGCATGTCTGCCGTGATTACTCGCTTCTTCCCGGAACCAGTCGCCGCGCCCGCACCGCGCGCCGTTCCCGTCGTGGACGACTTCACCCGCTTAAAGCCGGTGATTGCCGCCGCGCTCGATGACGTGGGCTACGGCTCGCTGGAGTGCTGGGGCGGCGCCACCTTTGACGCCTGTATCCGCTTTCTCGGCGAAGACCCGTGGGTCCGCCTGCGCGAACTCAAAAAAGCCATGCCCAAAACCCCGCTGCAGATGCTGCTGCGCGGCCAGAACCTGCTCGGCTACCGCCACTACGCCGATGATGTGGTGGAACGCTTCGTTGAGCGGGCGGTGAAAAACGGCATGGACGTGTTCCGCGTCTTCGATGCCATGAACGACCCGCGCAATATGAAAGCCGCATTACAGGCGGTACGCAGCCACGGCGCGCACGCCCAGGGCACGCTGAGCTATACCACCAGTCCGGCGCACACCCTGCAGACCTGGCTGGATTTAACGGAGCAACTGCTGGAAACCGGCGTTGACTCGATTGCCATCAAGGATATGTCCGGCATTCTCACGCCGATGGCGGCGTATGAGCTGGTCAGCGAAATCAAAAAACGTTTTGAGGTGCGCCTGCACCTGCACTGTCACGCCACCACCGGGATGGCGGAGATGGCCCTGCTGAAGGCTATCGAGGCGGGTGTTGACGGCGTGGACACGGCGATTTCCTCCATGAGCGCCACCTACGGCCACCCGGCCACCGAGGCGCTGGTGGCGACGTTGGCAGGTACTGAGCACGACACCGGGCTGGATATCCTGAAGCTGGAAAACATCGCCGCCTACTTCCGCGAGGTGCGCAAAAAATACCATGCCTTTGAAGGCCAGCTGAAGGGCTACGACAGCCGCATTCTGGTGGCCCAGGTGCCGGGCGGAATGCTCACTAACCTGGAAGGCCAGCTGAAGCAGCAGAACGCGGCGGACAAACTCGACCAGGTGCTGGCGGAAATCCCCCGCGTGCGCGAGGACCTCGGCTTTATCCCGCTGGTGACCCCGACCTCGCAGATTGTCGGCACCCAGGCGGTGCTCAATGTCCTGACCGGCGAGCGCTACAAAACCATTGCCAAAGAAACGGCGGGCATTCTGAAAGGCGAATACGGCCACACCCCGGTGCCGGTGAACGCCGCGTTACAGGCCCGCGTGCTGGAAGGGGGCGCTCCGGTGACCTGCCGCCCGGCGGACCTGCTGAAGCCGGAGCTGGCTGAACTGGAAGCGGACGTCAGGCGCCAGGCGCAGGAGAAGGGCATTCAGCTTGCGGGAAACGCCATCGACGACGTGCTCACCGTGGCGCTGTTCCCGCAGATTGGGCTGAAATTCCTCGAAAACCGCCATAACCCGGCGGCGTTTGAGCCACTGCCGCAGGCGGAAGCCGCGCAGCCGGTGGCAAAAGCAGAGAAGCCTGCCGCTTCCGGTATCTACACCGTGGAAGTGGAAGGCAAAGCCTTTGTGGTGAAGGTCAGCGACGGCGGCGATATCAGCCAGCTTACTGCGGCTTCGTCTGCGCCGGTTCAGGCGGCATCCCCGGTTGCTCCGGCGGGCGCCGGCACACCGGTCACCGCGCCGCTGGCGGGCAACATCTGGAAGGTGATTGCCGCTGAAGGCCAGACGGTGGCCGAAGGCGACGTGCTGCTGATTCTGGAAGCCATGAAGATGGAAACCGAAATCCGCGCCGCGCAGGCCGGGACGGTACGCGGTATCGCGGTGAAGTCCGGGGACGCGGTTTCCGTGGGCGACACCCTGATGACGCTGGCGTAACGGAGAACTGAAATGGAAAGTCTGAACGCCCTGCTTCAGGGCATGGGGCTGATGCACCTTGGCGCAGGCCAGGCCATCATGCTGCTGGTCAGCCTGCTGCTGCTGTGGCTGGCGATTGCGAAAAAGTTCGAACCGTTACTGCTGCTGCCGATTGGCTTCGGCGGCCTGCTCTCCAACATCCCGGAAGCGGGTATGGCGCTGACCGCGCTGGAAAGCCTGCTGGCGCATCACGACGCCGGGCAGCTGGCGGTGATTGCCGCGAAGCTCAACTGCGCGCCGGACGTGCACGCCATTAAAGAGGCATTAGCGCTGGCGCTACCGTCGGTGCAGGGCCAGATGGAGAACCTGGCGGTGGACATGGGCTACACGCCGGGGGTGCTGGCGCTGTTCTATAAAGTGGCGATTGGCTCCGGCGTCGCGCCGCTGGTCATCTTTATGGGCGTCGGCGCGATGACCGACTTCGGCCCGCTGCTGGCCAACCCGCGCACCCTGCTGCTCGGCGCGGCGGCGCAGTTCGGTATCTTCGCCACCGTACTGGGGGCGCTGACGCTGAACTACTTCGGCCTGATTTCCTTCACCCTGCCGCAGGCGGCGGCCATCGGCATTATCGGCGGCGCGGACGGCCCGACGGCGATTTATCTGTCGGGCAAGCTGGCGCCGGAGCTGCTGGGGGCCATCGCGGTGGCGGCGTACTCGTATATGGCGCTGGTACCGCTAATCCAGCCGCCGATTATGCGCGCGCTGACCAGCGAGAAAGAGCGCAAAATCCGCATGGTGCAGCTGCGCACGGTGAGTAAGCGGGAAAAAATCCTCTTTCCGGTGGTGCTGTTACTGCTGGTGGCGCTGCTGTTGCCGGACGCCGCACCGCTGCTGGGGATGTTCTGCTTTGGCAATCTGATGCGTGAAAGCGGCGTGGTGGAGCGTCTGAGCGACACGGTACAGAACGGGCTGATTAATATCGTCACCATCTTCCTCGGGCTGTCGGTGGGCGCGAAGCTGGTAGCGGACAAGTTCCTGCAACCGCAGACGCTGGGCATTCTGCTGCTGGGGGTGATTGCGTTTGGTATCGGGACGGCGGCCGGGGTGCTGATGGCGAAGCTGCTGAACCTGTGCAGTAAGAACAAAATCAACCCGCTTATCGGTTCGGCGGGGGTCTCGGCGGTGCCGATGGCGGCCCGCGTATCGAACAAGGTGGGCCTGGAGTCGGACCCGCAGAACTTTCTGCTGATGCACGCGATGGGCCCGAACGTGGCCGGGGTGATTGGCTCGGCCATTGCCGCGGGCGTGATGCTGAAGTACGTGCTGGCAATGTAATCCAATCTAATCGGGAGCAGTGATTCTGCTCCCGCAAAATGAGGACACAGTAATGAGTGAAATGGTTGCGTTTCGGCAAGGTACATCCATGCCATCCAGAGAAACCATCTTGCGTTATGTTGTTGAGACGGTGAATCAGATAACTGAGCTTGAGCCAGCACTGCATTTGCTGCCGTGGTCTGGCGTCAACTCAGCAATATATGAGCAACGTTTTGCACAGTGTTACGACGAGGGGCTTTGTGCCGCACAGACGTCGGCACCGAATGTTCCGCAGGGGATTCTGCCATCGACCGATTGGGCTCAGGGTATCGGGTTACTCTGTTTTGCCGCAGGGTATATGAGCGCAGGCGAGCGGCCATTAACACACAATCAGTTATGCGATTTCGTCAAACAGGCGGCTGTTGGTTTATCGCCGATTGAGGGGGAGGCGGCGAGCGGTTTCTCGACGGTACGTAGTATTGCATTACCCGTATTCAGGCGATTACAACGCGATGGTCACGCGTCTCGGATCCTGCTGTTACAAACGTTGCTGCATCTGGTTGCCTGGAAAAGCGCATCGCAGTATGCGCGTCAACAGGCGCAACGACTGCTCTGGATGGGCGGCATTTTGGGGGAAGGGGGGGAGCATAGCCTGCTTGTACTGGATAAGGCGCTGCGTGAAGAAGCCGTCGGGGAGAAAAGTCTCCCCGCTCTGCTGATCTTCACGAGTTTCCTGGCGCATTTTCCGGCAGGGCCAGTCTTTATTGACTAGTCGTCGAACGACGCGGGCAAAAGCCGCGTCGTTTTAGTTCGACGCCGGGTATTCCTGCACCGTCACCTGGAACGTGAGCTGCTTATCATCCCGCATTACCACGACCGGAATGACGGAGCCCGGGCGGATTTCCGCCACCTGATCCATCGTCTCCAGCGCGGACACAGCGGGTTTATTATTGACCGAAATAATCAAATCATTAACCTGAATACCGGCAAGCGCGGCGGGGCCGTTTGGCGTCACTTCATTAACGACAATGCCCTGAATCGGGTCCATGCCGCTACCCTGCTGCGCGTGCAGCGGCGCGATTTCTCGTCCGCCAATACCGATATAGCCGCGAATCACGCGACCGTCGCGGATAAGCTTATCCATAATTTTCGTGGCTAGCTGGAAGGGAATCGCAAAACCAAGGCCTTCCGGCGTTTCGCCATCGTTACTCTTATCAAAAGAGAGGGTGTTGATCCCCATCAGTTCGCCTAACGAGTTGACCAGCGCGCCGCCGGAATTACCGTGGTTAATCGAGGCGTCGGTCTGGAGAAAATTCTGTCGCCCCGTCGGGTTCAGGCCGATACGACCCGTTGCGCTGATGATCCCCTGGGTGATGGTCTGTCCCAGATTATATGGGTTGCCGATAGCCAGTACGACGTCGCCAATATGCGGTGTACGCTTTGTATTAATCGGGATGGTAGGCAGCCCGCCAGTGGCGTTGATCTTCAGCACCGCCAGATCGGTAAGCGAATCGGAGCCAACCAGTAGCGCTTCAAAGACGCGGCCATCCTGTAGCGCGACGATAATCTGATCGGCATCGTTAATCACGTGCTTGTTGGTAATAATATAACCGCGTTGATCCATGATCACGCCGGAACCTAGCGTGCGGATCTCCAGTTGATTATGCGCGGTACTGTTCATACTGCGGTTATAGACGTTGACGACGGCAGGCGCGGCGCGGCGAACCGCAAAATTATAACTGGCTGGCGTCTCATCGGTACTGTCGAATTGCGGGACGGCGATAGGATTAATTTTGCGCAAAGAAGGCATGACGGCCAACAGAATAGCGCCGACAATTAAACCTATTGCGACCGAACGTAAGAGCTTCACAAACATGATGGAGGCGTCGTTAAAAAAGGGAACGGCAGCAGCATACCATGAGTTAACCGGACATCACATCGCAGGCTGATGCCCGGTTTAAGACAGGATTAGCGCAGCAATAGATAAATGTTCTCGTTGCCGCGTACTACCTGAAGAGCAATGATGGACGGTTTTGCCGCCATCACTTTGCGCATTTCGGCGATAGAACTGATGCGATCGCGGTTAACGCCGATGATAACATCATCTTTTTGCAAACCGGCCTGCGCGGCAGGACTGCTTTTTTCGACGCTATCAACCTTAACGCCTTTCGTCCCGTCTTTCAGCTGGCCGTCGCTCAACGTCGCGCCTTGCAACGCCGGGGCGATCATTTCGGCGCTGGCGGAAGAAGAGGTATTGGAATCCAGCGTGACTTCCACCTCCAGCGGCTTACCATCGCGCAGCAGGCCCAGCTTCACTTTCGTGCCCGGTTCGGTGGTGGCGATACGCGAACGCAGTTCGGCAAAGCTATTCAGCGGCTTACCGTTAAGACTGATAATCACGTCTCCGGATTTCACCCCGGCCTTCGCCGAACCTGAATTGGGTAAAACCTCGCTGACAAAAGCGCCACGCTGAACGTTCAGTTTGAATGCCTTAGCAATATCAGCGGTCATTTCAGTGCCTTTAATTCCCAGCAATCCGCGTTTGATTTCGCCGAACTGAATCAACTGCTGCGCCAGCGTCTGCGCCATATTGGAAGGAATAGCAAAGCCAATGCCGATGCTCCCGCCCCCTGGCGCGAGGATCGCGGTATTAATCCCGATCAGCTCGCCGTTCAGGTTAAGCAGCGCGCCGCCGGAGTTGCCGCGGTTAATAGAGGCATCGGTTTGAATAAAGTTCTCAAGCCCTTCCAGATTAAGCCCGCTGCGTCCCAGCGCTGAAATAATCCCGGAGGTGGCGGTTTGTCCTAGACCAAACGGATTACCGACCGCCACGGCGAAATCGCCGACGCGGAGTTTGTCGGAATCGGCGATGGCAATTTGCGTTAACTTGCTGGGATTCTGAATTTGTAACAGAGCGATATCGCTCTGGTCGTCGCCGCCGATCAGCTTCGCGTCGAATTCGCGTCCGTCATTCAGTTGAATACTGATCTTCTGTGCCTGATTAATCACATGATTATTGGTTAATACATAGCCTTTCGCGGCATCGATAATCACCCCCGAACCGAGTCCTTCAAACGGCTGGGACGGCTGGTCTGGCAGATCCTCGCCAAAGAATTTTTTAAACTCCTCCGGCACTTTTTGGCTCTGGGCGGCGGTTCCCTCGACTTTTACGCTGACGACAGCAGGCAGCACTTTCTCCAGCATAGGGGCAAGGCTTGGCAGCGTCGCCTGGCCTGGCACCTGGCTTGGTATCGATGCAAGGGCTGGAAACGGCGCCGAAAGAGTTAACCCGACACTTAACGCTAATGCACTTAACAGCTGGGTGTGTTTTTTCATGGATGCTGCTCTCGTACCTTGAATGAACGGATAGACAATTCAAAACAGATTGATGTTATTGAATTTTCAGCCTGGTAACAATGATAATAGCTGGGACAGGAAAGATAGAGAGAGGGCGCAAGCGATGCGCCCGATAAATTTCTTAACGGCGTGCGATTAATCGCGCTTTGCGCCGCTACGTAACAGGCCAGACGCGCCTTCAGAATAATCACGTGGCATTTGTACTGGCGCCTGATCGTTGCTCGCCTCAGACTCCGCCAGACGGTTACGGAACGGATTCGACTCCGCAGACATTTCCGGCAGCAGGCTGCTGGAGCTTTTCGCCATATGCTGGTACAGCTGGCGGTAATCATGCGCCATGGTATCCAGCAGTTCCGCGCTGCGAGCAAAGTGGCTAACCAGCTCTTCACGGTACTCTTCCAGCTCAGCTTTGTTTTTTTCCAGTTCGTACTGCAATGCCTGCTGTTGACGTAACTTACGATTGCCAAAACGCATGGCCACGGCACCAATGATGATACCGACGACTAATCCAATTAGCGCATATTCCCAGGTCATGAACATCTCCCGTTGTCTTATGTTTCCGTAGGGTGTTGGCTCCAGGCTCCATGCCCGCGCCTGATTATGCCACTATAACCGCTAATTCCGTAGAAGTGGAATCCCGACAGCATATCGCGTAGTGTAGAACGGCCTTTTTTTCGTCAGCCGTGAACGACGGCACATCGATTTTCAAGGAATAACAATAACATTATGCAAAGCCTTTCCCCTACATCGCGTTATCTCCAGGCACTCAACGAAGGCACCCATCAGCCTGACGACGTACAGAAAGAGGCGGTCGACCGTCTGGAAACCCTTTATCAGGCGCTCACCGCGAAAAAATCGTCGGCTACGCCACCCGGCGGACTGATAGCGCGACTGGGGAAATTATTAGGCAAAAACGAACCGGACGCGCAAATACCGGTTCGCGGGCTGTATATGTGGGGGGGCGTGGGTCGCGGCAAAACCTGGCTCATGGATCTCTTCTACCACAGCCTGCCGGGTGAGCGAAAATTACGCCTGCATTTTCATCGGTTTATGCTGCGCGTGCATGAAGAACTTACCGCGCTACAGGGACAGATCGATCCGTTAGACATTATTGCCGATCGGTTTAAAACCGAGACGGACGTACTGTGTTTCGATGAGTTTTTCGTCACCGATATTACCGACGCCATGCTGCTGGGCGGTTTAATGAAAGCGCTGTTTGCACGCGGCATTACGCTGGTCGCGACCTCCAATATTCCGCCGGATGAACTCTACCGCAACGGTTTGCAACGCGCCCGCTTCCTGCCGGCTATCGATGCCATTAAACAGCACTGCGACATTATGAATGTGGACGCCGGCGTCGATTACCGGCTGCGGACGCTGACGCAGGCCCATTTATGGCTAACGCCGCTTAATGATGAAACCCGGCGGCAAATGGATAAACTGTGGCTGGCGTTAGCGGGGGCCGCGCGCGAGCACGCTCCGACGCTGGAAATCAATCATCGCTCTTTATCCACCCTGGGCGTTGAAAACCAAACGCTAGCGGTCTCTTTCGCTACGCTGTGCGTCGAGGCCCGCAGCCAGCATGATTACATTGCGCTCTCAAGGTTATTTCACACGGTTCTGCTGTTTGACGTGCCGGTCATGACGCCGCTGATGGAGAACGAAGCGCGCCGCTTTATTGCGCTGGTGGATGAGTTTTACGAGCGCCACGTTAAGCTGGTGGTCAGCGCCGCCGCACCGTTATATGAAATTTATCAGGGGGAACAGCTCAAGTTTGAATTTCAGCGCTGTCTGTCACGCCTGCAAGAGATGCAGAGTGCGGAGTACCTCAAGCGGGAGCATATGCCGTAAGCCGGACAAGCGCAGCGCCCCGGCATTATGCGGTATTATATCTGTGCAACCTCCCCGACCGAGGGTGAACCAGGCCTGAACAAAACCCGCGGCAAATCGCAAAAAGGGGTCGATCTTTGACCTGGACTTCTCTATAATCCTGCGACCCCACGTTACAAGAGAGTTTTTTCCCAAACTTTCTCTGTGCCGGCCAAACATATCCGAGGGGGTAGGTTTACCGGACTTTGTCGTGTGAACCTCAACTATTTAAAACGTTTGGGTGTTCACCAACGTGTAACTTATTTATTTGGGTAAGCTTTTAATGAAAACTTTTACAGCTAAACCAGAAACCGTAAAACGCGACTGGTATGTTGTTGACGCGACCGGTAAAACTCTGGGCCGTCTGGCTACTGAACTGGCTCGTCGCCTGCGCGGTAAGCACAAAGCGGAATACACTCCGCACGTAGATACTGGTGATTACATCATCGTTCTGAACGCTGACAAAGTTGCTGTAACCGGCAACAAGCGTACTGACAAAGTGTACTATCACCACACCGGCCACATCGGTGGTATCAAACAAGCGACCTTTGAAGAGATGATTGCCCGCCGTCCTGAGCGTGTGATTGAAATCGCGGTTAAAGGCATGCTGCCAAAAGGTCCGCTGGGTCGTGCTATGTTCCGTAAACTGAAAGTTTACGCGGGCAACGAGCACAACCACGCGGCACAGCAACCGCAAGTTCTTGACATCTAATCGGGATTATAGGCAATGGCTGAAAATCAATACTACGGCACTGGTCGCCGCAAAAGTTCCGCAGCTCGCGTGTTCATCAAACCGGGCAACGGTAAAATCGTTATCAACCAACGTTCTCTGGAACAGTACTTCGGTCGTGAAACTGCCCGCATGGTAGTTCGTCAGCCGCTGGAACTGGTCGACATGGTTGAGAAACTGGATCTGTACATCACTGTTAAAGGTGGTGGTATCTCTGGTCAGGCTGGTGCGATCCGTCACGGTATCACCCGCGCTCTGATGGAGTACGACGAGTCCCTGCGTGGCGAACTGCGTAAAGCTGGCTTCGTTACTCGTGACGCTCGTCAGGTTGAACGTAAGAAAGTCGGCCTGCGTAAAGCACGTCGTCGTCCGCAGTTCTCCAAACGTTAATGGGGTTCTGCTTCGGCAGACAACTGTTAGCGAAAAAACCCGCTTCGGCGGGTTTTTTTATGGCTAAAGTCCGAATCCAGTCTCTTTTCCTCCCTATCTTTAGCATTATTCTCATCTTATTCATCTTTCATGCACGCTCAGAGAAAAGGAAGTCGCAGTGGGATTTTTTAACTCATTGTTTACTAAGAAAGAGTCGTTAATGCTGTCGAATAAATGGGAATTCTTTATAACAACGGTGGATGACCATGTTACGGGTATACGTGTGGATATCGGCGCCATTCAGGATGAAAAATTTGATCGCCTTATCCATACCGGGTTCTTACGTGTTCATTACACCAACTGTTATGAAAATGGTTTACCGCAGCCCGATGAAACACAGCGTTTAAATCGTATAGAGGACTGGCTTGATGAAAAGGGGAAGACGTTTCCGATCTGGCTGGTGGGTGTGGTTACCCAACAAGGCTGGCGCGATTTTGTGTTCATGTCGGAAGAGGATCTTAACTGGGAAAAGACGCTGGATAAATTGCTCGCTGGTGGCCCGGAAATCTCTTTTAGTTATAGAGAGAGTCACAATGATAAAGGAAACTTTTACCGCCAGTTCTTGTATCCAACCCGATACGACTGGAACTGGATACACGATTCCCGTGTGTGCCGGGGATTACAGGAACAAGGTGATGATCTGACGCTTCCGCGCGCTATTGATTATTATGCGACATTGCCTACAGAGGTCGCAGCGCGCGACTTGGCGCAAGATATTGCTGCATTACCGTATGGCATAACGCTGGTCAGTATTCGAATGAATGACCCGCAACAGGGGTTTATGGCGTCTTTTATCAGCACCGATGCTCCGCAACAATGGCATATGACAGAAATCACTTGCCAGCTTACCGATCTGGCTGAAAAACATGGCGGCAGTTTTGATGGCTGGGGCGCACCGGTAGTACAGGCATAACAGGCGAAAGACAATATCTCAGGTGGGGCGAGCATTTCAGACCAGGAATATCTCTTTTTCCTCATTTCCAGAATCGACTCACCACAAAGGTCACAAAATCTGGTAAACTATCATCCAATTTTCTGCCCAAATAGCGGGGAATGTTCATTTTTTGTCTCGTTTCTGAGCAATGATGGCTTTTTTCGCCCTGGGTGACATAACATCTGGCTGGTCACATTGTGGCTGGTAGCAGTAAAAATTCTGAATATACCTGGAGGTTTTCATGGCTGTCGCTGCCAACAAACGTTCGGTAATGACGCTGTTTTCTGGTCCTACTGACATCTATAGCCATCAGGTCCGCATTGTGTTGGCTGAAAAGGGTGTTAGTTTTGAGATCGAACATGTGGAAAAGGACAATCCACCTCAGGATCTGATTGACCTCAACCCGAATCAAAGCGTTCCGACACTGGTGGATCGTGAGCTGACCCTGTGGGAATCTCGCATCATTATGGAATATCTGGATGAGCGTTTCCCTCATCCGCCGCTGATGCCGGTTTATCCGGTCGCGCGCGGTGAAAGCCGTCTGTACATGCACCGTATTGAAAAAGACTGGTATACGCTGATGAACGTCATCGTAAACGGGTCTGCTTCCGAGGCCGACTCTGCGCGTAAACAACTGCGTGAAGAGCTGCTGGCGATTGCGCCGGTATTTGGTCAGAAACCGTATTTCCTGAGCGACGAATTCAGCCTGGTTGATTGCTACCTGGCGCCTCTCTTGTGGCGTTTACCGCAGTTGGGTATTGAATTCAGCGGCGCAGGGGCGAAAGAGCTGAAAGGCTATATGACCCGCGTCTTTGAACGTGATTCTTTCCTGGCTTCTTTAACCGAAGCTGAACGTGAAATGCGCCTCGGTCGGGGTTAACCTGTATGGATTTGTCACAGTTGACGCCGCGTCGTCCCTATCTGTTGCGTGCTTTCTACGAGTGGTTGCTGGATAACCAGTTGACTCCGCATCTGGTGGTGGATGTGATGCTGCCTGGCGTGCATGTCCCTATGGAATATGCGCGCGATGGGCAAATCGTCCTCAATATTGCGCCGCGGGCGGTAGGTAATCTGGAGCTGTCTAATGATGAAGTGCGTTTTAATGCGCGCTTCGGCGGCGTTCCCCGTCAGGTTTCTGTGCCTTTGGCTGCGGTGCTGGCGATTTACGCCCGTGAAAACGGCGCAGGCACCATGTTTGAGCCTGAAGCCGCCTATGATGAAGACGTTGTCAGCTTAAATGATGATGACAATACCGCAGGCGCGGAAAGCGAGACCGTGATGTCCGTCATTGATGGCGATAAGCCCGACCACGATGACGACAGTAGTCCTGATGACGAGCCGCCTCCGCCGCGTGGCGGACGTCCGGCACTGCGCGTAGTAAAATAATCAACAGGCCCTGAAGGGCCTGTTTTGTTTGGCCTCCTCGCGGGTTCACCCTGCTTTTGAAGCTGTGTTACGATAAGCTTGCTATTATTTGCCACCGACCACTCATGAATGGACGTTATGAACGCATTTGATTCGCAAGCAGAAGATTCACCGACATCCCTCGGGCGTAGTTTGCGCCGCCGCCCGCTGGCGCGTAAAAAACTGTCTGAAATGGTTGAGGAAGAGCTGGAGCAGATGATCCGCCGTCATGAGTTTGGCGAGGGAGAACAGCTACCGTCTGAACGTGAATTAATGGCCTTCTTCAATGTGGGACGTCCCTCCGTGCGTGAAGCGTTAGCTGCGCTGAAGCGTAAAGGTCTGGTGCAAATCAATAACGGCGAACGCGCCCGCGTCTCGCGCCCCTCTGCTGATACCATCATCAGCGAACTGTCGGGTATGGCGAAAGATTTTCTTACTCATCCTGGCGGCATCGCTCACTTTGAACAGCTACGGCTTTTCTTTGAATCCAGCCTGGTACGCTATGCGGCGGAACATGCCACCGACGAGCAGATCGCGTTGTTAACGAAAGCGCTGGAAATTAATAGCCAGTCGCTGGATGACAACGCGCTGTTTATTCGTTCGGATGTCGAGTTTCACCGGGTGTTGGCTGAAATTCCCGGCAATCCGATCTTTATGGCTATTCATGTTGCTCTGCTGGACTGGCTAATCGCCGCTCGCCCAAGCGTTCCCGATCGTGAGCTGCATGAACATAATAACGTGAGTTATCAACAGCATATTGTGATTGTTGATGCCATTCGCCAGCGAGATCCCGATAAAGCGGATCGCGCTCTGCAAACCCACCTCAATAGCGTTTCCGCTACCTGGCACGCACTCGGTAAAAAAAGTCAAAAAATGCGGTAGCGATCGCACCTCCGATCCCGGTTTAGTGAAGCAGATCGCACTATAAGCGTTCTGTATTATTTGCTGCTTATTTGATCTGGTATAACAGGTATAAAGGTAGGTAGTTAATATATTCATCATCCGTAGAGGTAGGTATGGCAAAAGCATTGCAAGGCGTAATGGCGGCGTTGTTGACCCCATTTGATCATCAGCAGCAACTGGATAGCGAAAGCCTGCGCCGTCTGGTGCGTTTTAACATTGGGCAGGGTATCGACGGGCTGTACGTTGGCGGTTCCACCGGGGAAGCATTCGTACAGAGCCTTGCTGAAAGAGAGCAGGTACTGGAGATTGTCGCCGAAGAGGCGAAGGGAAAAATCACGTTGATCGCCCATGTCGGGACAGTAAGCACCGCAGAAAGCCAGCAGCTTGCCAGCGCCGCAAAGCGTTACGGTTTTGATGCGGTCTCTGCGGTGACGCCTTTTTATTACCCTTTCAGTTTTGAAGAGCACTGTGACCATTATCGGGCAATCATTGATTCCGCAGATGGATTGCCGATGGTGGTATACAACATTCCGGCGTTAAGCGGCGTAAAACTTACCCTCGATCAGATCAATACGCTGGTGACATTACCGGGCGTGAGCGCGCTGAAGCAAACCTCCGGCGATCTCTTCCAGATGGAGCAGATCCGCCGCGCGCATCCGGATCTGGTGCTGTACAACGGTTATGACGAAATCTTCGCTTCCGGTCTGCTGGCGGGCGCGGACGGCGGTATCGGCAGCACATACAACATTATGGGCTGGCGTTATCAGGGGATTGTTCAGGCATTACGTGAGGGCGATGTGGCGAAAGCGCAGCGCCTGCAAACCGAGTGCAATAAGGTTATTGATTTACTGATTAAAACCGGCGTATTCCGCGGCCTGAAAACGGTCCTGCATTATATGGACGTGCTATCGGTGCCGCTGTGTCGTAAACCGTTTGCGCCTGTTGATGAAAAATACCTGCCGGCGCTCAAGGCGCTGGCTCAACAACTGATGGAAGAAAAGGCGTAACAGCATAATGCCGGGGGCGCTACGCTTGCCCGGCCTACAACAGTGCGAACAGTAGGCCGGATAAGGCGGAGCCGCCATTCGGCATAACGACAACAAAAATCGTCGGGAGAGTAAAATGAGTACTTCTACCCAGAACATCCCGTGGTATCGCCATCTCAACCGGGCGCAGTGGCGGGCATTTTCCGCTGCCTGGCTGGGATATCTGCTTGATGGTTTTGATTTTGTGTTGATTGCTCTTGTACTGACTGAGGTACAAAGCGAATTTGGGCTGACGACGGTACAGGCGGCAAGCCTGATTTCTGCGGCTTTTATCTCTCGCTGGTTCGGCGGGTTATTACTGGGCGCGATGGGCGATCGCTATGGGCGTCGTCTGGCGATGGTCAGCAGCATCATTCTGTTTTCGGTGGGAACCCTGGCATGCGGGTTTGCGCCCGGTTACACCACCATGTTCATCGCCCGACTGGTGATTGGTATGGGCATGGCGGGCGAATATGGTTCCAGCGCGACCTATGTGATTGAAAGCTGGCCAAAACATTTACGCAATAAAGCCAGCGGTTTTCTGATTTCCGGCTTCTCCGTCGGCGCGGTCGTTGCCGCGCAGGTGTACAGCCTGGTGGTGCCTGTCTGGGGCTGGCGCGCGCTGTTTTTCATTGGCATTTTGCCAATTATCTTCGCTCTCTGGCTGCGGAAAAACATTCCGGAAGCGGAAGACTGGAAAGAGAAACACGCGGGTAAAGCGCCGGTACGCACGATGGTCGACATTCTTTATCGGGGCGAGCATCGCATCATCAACATTTTAATGACTTTCGCCGCCGCCGCTGCGCTGTGGTTCTGTTTTGCCGGTAACCTACAAAATGCTGCGATTGTGGCGGGGCTGGGACTACTGTGCGCGGTTATCTTTATCAGCTTTATGGTGCAGAGCAGCGGTAAACGCTGGCCCACTGGCGTCATGCTGATGCTGGTGGTACTGTTTGCTTTCCTCTATTCCTGGCCGATTCAGGCGCTATTACCCACTTATCTGAAAACCGAGCTGGCCTACGATCCGCATACGGTGGCGAATGTCCTGTTCTTTAGCGGATTTGGCGCGGCGGTTGGTTGCTGCGTAGGCGGTTTTCTTGGCGACTGGCTGGGAACGCGTAAAGCATATGTCTGTAGCCTGCTGGCCTCGCAAATCCTCATTATTCCGGTCTTTGCGATTGGCGGCACAAACGTCTGGGTTCTGGGTCTGCTACTGTTTTTCCAACAGATGTTGGGGCAGGGGATTGCCGGGATTCTACCGAAACTGATCGGCGGTTACTTCGATACCGATCAGCGCGCGGCGGGGCTGGGCTTTACTTATAACGTCGGCGCGCTCGGCGGCGCGCTGGCGCCGATCCTGGGAGCGCTGATCGCTCAACGTCTGGATTTGGGCACTGCGCTGGCATCGCTCTCTTTCAGCCTGACGTTTGTCGTGATCCTGCTTATTGGGCTTGATATGCCGTCTCGCGTACAGCGTTGGCTACGTCCGGAAGCGTTACGCACCCACGATGCTATTGACGACAAACCGTTCAGCGGAGCCGTACCGCTTGGCAGTGGTAAAGGTGCCTTTGTAAAAACGAAAAGTTAATCCGCTTGCCCGGTTTTCAACCGGGCAATATTTGTAAGGGAGTAGTATGTCGTTACTTGAACAACTGGATAAAAATATTGCCGCTTCTGGCGGCCTGATTGTCTCCTGCCAGCCCGTTCCGGGCAGTCCGCTGGATAAGCCGGAGATTGTAGCGGCAATGGCGTTGGCAGCGGAACAGGCGGGCGCGGTTGCGGTGCGTATTGAAGGCATAGACAACCTGCGTATGACCCGCTCGCTCGTTTCGGTACCCATTATCGGCATTATCAAACGCGATCTGGACGACTCTCCAGTGCGCATTACCCCTTTTCTCGACGATGTAGATGCGCTGGCACAGGCCGGAGCAGCTATTATCGCCGTTGATGGAACCGCTCGGCAACGGCCGGTAGCCGTTGAGGCGTTGTTGGCGCGCATTCATCACCACCATCTACTGGCGATGGCCGACTGCTCATCCGTGGACGATGGTCTCGCCTGTCAACGGTTGGGCGCGGACATTATCGGCACGACAATGTCCGGCTACACCACCCCCGATACGCCGGAGGAACCCGATCTGCCCTTAGTCAAAGCGTTGCATGACGCCGGATGCCGGGTAATAGCCGAAGGGCGCTATAACTCGCCAGCACTGGCAGCGGAGGCGATCCGCTATGGCGCATGGGCGGTGACGGTGGGGTCCGCCATTACCCGTCTGGAACATATCTGTGGATGGTATAACGACGCATTAAAAAAGGCGGCGTCATGACTACATTAGCAATCGATATTGGCGGTACTAAACTTGCCGCCGCGCTCATCGACAAAAACTTGCGCATTAGCCAGCGTCGCGAGCTACCGACCCCCGCGAGCAAAACGCCGGATGCGTTACGTGAAGCATTAAAGGCGCTGGTTGAACCACTACGGGCAGAGGCGCGTCAGGTAGCGATAGCTTCTACCGGGATCATTCAGGAAGGGATGCTGCTGGCGCTAAACCCCCATAATCTGGGCGGATTGCTACACTTTCCGTTAGTACAAACACTGGAAACGATCGCTGGCCTGCCGACGCTGGCGGTGAACGACGCGCAGGCGGCGGCCTGGGCGGAGTATCACGCGCTCCCTGATGATATCCGCGATATGGTATTTATCACCGTTTCAACCGGCGTTGGCGGCGGCGTTGTCTGCGACGGCAAGCTCCTTACCGGAAAAGGCGGTCTGGCCGGGCACCTGGGACACACCCTGGCGGACCCACACGGGCCCGTATGCGGCTGTGGACGCGTTGGCTGCGTAGAGGCCATCGCCTCTGGACGAGGGATGGCCGCGGCGGCGCGGGACGATCTGGCGGGATGCGACGCCAAAACCCTATTTATTCGCGCTGGCGAAGGTCATCAGCAGGCGCGACATCTGGTAAGCCAATCCGCGCAGGTAATAGCGCGAATGATCGCCGATGTGAAAGCGACTACCGACTGCCAGTGTGTGGTCATTGGCGGCAGCGTAGGGTTAGCTGAGGGATACCTGGAGCAGGTTCGCGCGTTTTTGATGCAAGAGCCTGCGCCTTATCACGTGGCGCTGAGCGCCGCTCGCTATCGGCATGACGCAGGATTATTAGGCGCTGCGTTGTTAGCTCAAGGAGACACATTATGATGATGGGGGAAGTACAGTCGTTGCCTTCTTGCGGGTTGCATCCGCGATTGTTGGATGCCTTGACTCTCGCGCTGGCGGCAAGGCCGCAGGAGAAAGCGCCGGGGCGCTATGAATTGCAGGGCGACAATGTCTTTATGAATGTAATGCAGTTAACGACGCAAATGCCGGCCGAGAAGAAAGCGGAATTGCATGAACAATACATTGATATTCAGCTACTACTAACCGGCGTCGAGCGTATTGCGTTTGGGATGTCCGGTGCCGCTCGCCAGTGCGAGGAGATGCACGTTGAAGAGGATTACCAGCTTTGTAGTCAAATTGTCGACGAGCAGACTATTACGCTGCAAGCGGGGATGTTTGCTGTGTTTATGCCAGGAGAACCGCATAAACCGGGATGTGCAGTGGGTGAGCCGGATGACATCAAGAAAGTGGTAGTGAAAGTACGCGCCAGTCTGCTGGCGGCCTGAATCTCTTGCCGGAGCAGTCTTCCGAACGCAGCCCCTTACGGGCTGCGTGGTGAATGTGCCGGAGAGCGCGGGTATGACGGGTTAACGCTTAAACGTCACGGCTTCCGGCTGGGTCAGGTGCAGCGTCGTCTGGCTCGGCACCGTCTCGGCAATCACTCGCCCGTGGCGAATCGAGTAACGCGCAGGCGTCTGGCGACGTACCGCATCGAATCCATTCTCAGCGGGTAAGATAACCAGATTCGCGGCATTGCCGACGCTCAGACCGTAGTCCTGTAAATGCAGGGTTTTTGCGCTGTGGGTAGTGATCAGATTTAACCCGTCGTTGATTTGCCCATACCCCATCAACTGGCAAACGTGTAACCCCATATGCAGCACCTGCAGCATATTTGCCGTGCCTAATGGATACCACGGATCGAAGACGTCATCATGGCCAAAGCAGACGTTGATCCCCGCTTCCAGCATCTCTTTCACTCGCGTGACGCCACGACGTTTCGGGTAAGTGTCAAACCGTCCTTGCAGATGAATATTCACCAGCGGGTTGGCGACGAAGTTAATCCCCGACATTTTCAACAGACGGAACAGGCGTGACGCATACGCGCCGTTGTACGAGTGCATAGCCGTGGTGTGGCTGGCGGTCACGCGCGCCCCCATGCCATCGCGATGCGCCAGCGCCGCGACCGTTTCGACAAAGCGAGACTGCTCGTCATCAATTTCGTCGCAGTGCACATCGATCAAGCGATCGTATTTTTGCGCCAGGGCGAAGGTTTTGTGCAGCGATTCAACGCCATATTCACGCGTAAATTCAAAGTGCGGAATGGCGCCAATAACGTCAACGCCCAAACGCACGGCTTCCTCTAACAGCGCTTCACCGTTGGAATAAGACAGAATACCTTCTTGCGGAAAGGCGACAATTTGCAGGTCTACCCACGGCGCAACCTCTTGCTTCACTTCCAGCATGGCTTTCAGCGCGGTGAGCGTAGGATCTGAAACGTCAACGTGAGTACGAACGTACTGGATGCCGTTAGCCATCTGCCATTTCAGGGTCTGCATCGCGCGCGCTTTCACATCTTCATGCGTGAGCATTGCTTTACGTTCTGCCCAGCGCTCAATCCCTTCAAACAGTGTGCCGGACTGGTTCCAGCTCGGTTCACCCGCCGTTTGCGTGGTATCCAGGTGGATATGTGGCTCAACAAACGGTGGAATAGCCAGGCCGCCTTCGGCATCAAGCACTTCGCCCTGCGGTAACGATGCGGCTTCCTGAGGCTCAATCCGGCTAAAGCGCCCGTTTTCAATCGTAATCTGCCATAATCCTTCGTGTCCCTGCAGACGCGTCTGACGAATAGTGATGTTATTGTTCTGCATGGCTGACCTCTGGTGATTTAGCAAGGCTGCGGTTGAAAAGTGGATTCAGCAGGATATAGCTGAAGACGCCGCCGAGTACGGCGTTGACGGGCACAATACCCGGAACATAATGTCCGGCGGCGATGCCCAGCGCGACGGAAAGAATAGCAATCCAGTTAACGGGAATAAAGCGCACGGTGTTGAAGTCGGCATAGCGGCGGCGGTTCAACAGATAGTCGGCAATAATCACTCCGCCAATCGGTGGGATGGCAGATGACAGGAACGTCAGCCAGCCGACAAAATTATTGTAAAGCCACAGCGCGCACACGGTACCGATAATCCCGTTCACCACCGACAGCGTACGGCTGGAAAGACCGGTAATATTGGCGAAGCCCAGACCCGATGCGTACAGCGCGTTATCGTTGGTGGTCCAGATATTCAGGCCAAGCACCACAATCGCGGGCAGCAGCAGCCCCTGCGCTATCATCACGTCAGAGATATCCGCCTGACCGACGGCGGCAGCGCCTGCCGCGCCAAAGATAAACATCAGCGAGTTGCCGAGGAAAAAAGCGACCATCGCAATCAGTACGGCGCTTTTGGCATGACGCCCGAAGCGGACGAAGTCGGCGGTCAATGTACCGGCGCTGACAAACGAGCCCACCACCAGCGCCAGCGCGCTGGAAAAATCCAGCGGCGTCTGCGGCACTATCGTTTTTAAATGCTCCAGCCCACCCACGCCGCTGACCGCCAGCCAGACGGAGTAGCTGCCCAGTATAACGATCGCGGGTACGGCAATGATAGACAAAATGGTCAACGCCGAGATGCCGAAAAAAATGGTCAGGGTCATCAGTAGACCCGAAATGGCAATCAGAATATTGGCATCAATGCCCGTCGCTTTACTGACCGGAATAGCGAACATCGCTACGCCAACGCCAAACCAGCCTACCTGTGTGCCGCCTAGCAGCAGCGAGGGAAGCCATGATCCTTTAACGCCAAAGGAGTAACGTGCAAGGAGGTGGGTGGAGAGTCCGGTTTTTGCGCCGATGTAACCAAGAAATGCAGTGTAGATACCGAGGAGGAGATTACCGAAGAGAACTGCGAGGAAGAAATCGTGATAGGTAAGACCGGTGCCGAGTGTCCCTCCGGTCCACATACTGGCGGAAAAAAACGTTAAACCCAACATGACAAACGTCAGTGGAATCACGCCCTTCCGCGCCGCCAGAGGGACGGGGCCCTGGCTATAATTGTTGTCCTGCGACACAACGCCTCCATGAATTTTGCCCAAAAAATCCGCCGCATAATATACAGTTCTAAGAATAAAGCAAACGTTTTCGTATGATATTTTTTTGATAATTATTCATGATATTAATGGTTCGTTAGTTTTTCTCCGTTGTCAGTGAACCACCGCGTGTGAGTTGAGTTTCCAGCATGGTTTGCGAACGAATAAGTTCGTCTGTGAGTAATTTTTCGTCGGGCAACTGCACTTTGTACTCGCTCGCCATGATGGTGTTTGGCAGGCCAGTCAGCGCGTAATGCGCTTCCCCCGCGCCTTTCCCTGCGCACAAAACCAGGCCGACTGGCGGGTTTTCTCCGGGCATTGTCCAGTGCTCTTTGGCATAGTTCAGGTACATATTCATCTGCCCGGCATCCGCATAACCGAATTTGCCTACTTTCAGGTCAACGAGCAACAGGCAGCGCAAGCGACGATGGAAGAACAGCAGATCGACGCGGAACCAGCTATCGTCTATGCGTAGTCGGCGTTGGCGGCCAACAAAAGCAAAATCGTCACCGAGCTCCAGCATAAAGTCCATCAGGTGGCTGAGCAGCGCGTCTTCGAGATCTGATTCGGAATACTCGTCCTTCAGGTTAAGAAATTCCAGAATGAACGGGTCGCGTATGGCTTGCTCCGGCAAAACGTTTGGCTCGGCGGGTGCAGGCTGCTGCAACATGGCGGATTTGTCGTGGGACAGTAGCGTTCGTTCGTAAAACTGAGTGGCGATTTGCCGATCGAGCTGCCTAACTGACCAGCCGTTACGTAGCGTCTCTTTCTCGTAAAAAGTGCGGGCATCGGGATTTTTTACCGACAAGAGGCGGACATACGCTGACCAGGGAAGAGGGAATGTTTTGGCGAGCGGTATGAGATTTGAAAATTCCGCAGACAGTGTCTGCGGAATTTCAATGTGTTGAAAACAAAGATAAAATGTACGAATTTGCCATAGGTTTCTGGTGGAAAAACCGCGCTTATAGCGCTGACTTAAATCTACCGATAATCGTTCGATAAGCTGAGTACCATAGGCCGCTCGCGCTTCTCCTCCCTGTTCAAATTCGACAATGCGTCGGCCAATTTCCCAGTAGGTGGCAGTCATAATGGCATTGATGCTGCGCACGGTCTCGGTACGTGCCGTATCGACCAGACGAATAATACCGTCATGAATTTGCTGATATTCATCAGACTGTGGCACTAAAGTTGGATTCGTCATGTCATCCCTTACGTGATAGTTTTATTGTGAAATTAGAACGCTATCAATACGCTTCAGGCGTAAACGGATCAATCCATGAACGGATTTTACATGGCATTACATCTCGATTTACGAGCGGGTTTCCAGAATCGGCAGGAGAGATATTGAGGAGAGGAATATCGGCTCCCCAGCCATCAGCCAAGGCAGTAAGCGGGGGAGCCGGAAGGGTTATACTTCGAGGTAGTTCATAATCCCGTCAGCCGCTTTACGGCCTTCGGCAATCGCCGTCACCACCAGATCGGAACCGCGCACGATGTCGCCACCGGCGAAGATTTTCGGGTTGCTGGTCTGGAAAGCATTATCGCTGCGTTCCGGCGCGATAATTCGTCCCTGCGAGTCCAGTTCCACGCTGTGTTTCGCCAGCCATTCCATGCTGTGTGGACGAAAACCAAACGCCATCACCACCGCATCAGCCGGAACCACATGCTCGGAACCGGCGACGATCTCTGCCCGCCGACGGCCTTTGGCATCCGGTTCGCCCATTTCAGTGCGCACCATTTTTACGCCGCTCACTTTGCCGTTGGCATTGACTTCAATGCCCAGCGGTTGAACGTTAAACTGAAATTCGACACCTTCCTCGCGCGCGTTCTTCACTTCGCGTCTGGAGCCCGGCATGTTCTCTTCATCACGACGATAAGCACAGGTTACGTGCGTTGCGCCCTGACGAATGGAGGTACGTACGCAGTCCATTGCGGTATCGCCGCCGCCCAGCACCACCACGCGTTTGCCTTCCATGCTGACATATGGTTCGTCGCTGGTTTCGCCAAACCCCATGATCTGCTTCGTATTGGCGATCAGGAACGGCAGAGCGTCGAAAACCCCGTCCGCATCTTCATTTTCCAGCCCGCCGCGCATCGACTGATAGGTGCCGACGCCAAGGAATACCGCATCGTAATCTTTCAGCAGATCTTCAAGCTGTACATCACGACCCACTTCGGTATTAAGTTTGAACTCAATACCCATGCCGGTGAAGATCTCACGGCGGCGGGTCATGACTTCTTTCTCCAGCTTGAAGGCCGGGATACCGAAGGTCAGCAGACCACCGATTTCCGGATGGCGATCAAAGACCACCGCCTTCACGCCGTTGCGGGTCAGCACGTCGGCGCACGCCAGCCCTGCCGGACCTGCGCCGATTATCGCTACCCGTTTGTCCGTCTGGCGTACGCCGGTCATATCCGGGCGCCAGCCCATCTCAAACGCTTTATCGTTGATATAGCGCTCAATGTTACCGATGGTCACTGCGCCGAACTCATCGTGCAGCGTACAGGAGCCTTCGCACAGGCGGTCCTGCGGGCAGACGCGGCCACACACTTCCGGCAGGGTGTTGGTCTGGTGCGATAGCTCAGCCGCCTCAAAAATACGCCCTTCGTTAGCCAGTTTCAGCCAGTTCGGGATGTAGTTATGTACCGGACATTTCCACTCGCAGTAGGGGTTCCCGCAGGACAAACAGCGATCCGCCTGGGCTTTCGCCTGACCTTCAGAAAACGGTTCGTAGATTTCAACAAACTCGATCTTACGGAGCTTCAGCGGTTTCTTCGGCGGATCAACGCGCTGCAGGTCGATAAATTGATAAACATTCTGGCTCATTTCAATTCCTTACTGCGCCTGCACGCGCAATTCTGCCGCACTACGACTACGGTGGCCCAACAGGGCTTTGACATCGCTGGACTTGGGCTTAACTAACGCGAATTGGGTTGAGAAGCTTGACCACCTGGACAGGATCTCTTCGCCGCGTTGCGAACCAGTATGCTGCACGTGCTCGGTGATCAGGCCGCGCAGATGCTCTTCGTGGATAGCCAGCGAATCAACGTCCAGTACTTCTACCAGTTCCGGGTTCACGCGTTTACGGAATTCGCCATCTTCGTCCAGCACATAGGCGAAGCCGCCGGTCATCCCCGCGCCGAAGTTAACGCCGGTTTTACCCAGCACGCAGACGATGCCGCCGGTCATGTATTCACAGCCGTTGTCGCCGATGCCCTCTACTACGGTAATCGCCCCGGAGTTACGCACGCCGAAACGTTCGCCCGCGCGGCCCGCCGCGTACAGACGGCCACCGGTGGCTCCATACAGGCAGGTGTTGCCGATAATGCTGGCTTTATGGCTGAGGAAGGCGGAACCTACCGGTGGTCTGATGGCGATCAAACCGCCTGCCATACCTTTACCGACATAGTCGTTGGCATCGCCAGTCAGATATAACTCTACGCCGCCCGCGTTCCACACGCCAAAGCTCTGGCCTGCGGTACCGCTGAAGTGCGCTTTAATCGGATCGGAAGCCAGCCCCTGATCGCCGTGGGTCTGTGCGATGTAGCCGGAAAGCGACGCGCCGACGGAACGATCGGTGTTGCGGATGTCGAACCAGAAGGTTTTGCTCTGGCGCGCATCGACAAACGGTTTCGCCTGCTGCAACAGTTGCGCATTCAGCACGCCGTTATCAAACGGCGGGTTATTTTCGGTGCAGTACAGCGCTTTACCCGGATGAGGTTCAGCGGTTTCCAGTAGACGAGACAGCGCCAGCTTCTGCTGTTTAGCGGTGAAGCCCTCCAGCTCTTTCAGCAGGTCGGTGCGGCCAATCAAATCCACCAGGCGGGTCACGCCAAGCGAAGCCATCAGCTCGCGCACTTCGCGGGCGATAAATTCAAAGTAGTTGGTTACCTTGAACGGCAGGCCGTGATAGTGGTTCTTACGCAGTTTTTCATCCTGCGTCGCCACGCCGGTTGCGCAGTTGTTCAGATGGCAAATGCGCAGGTATTTACAGCCCAGCGCCACCATCGGGCCGGTGCCGAAGCCGAAACTTTCCGCACCGAGAATTGCCGCTTTAATGATATCGACGCCGGTTTTCAGACCGCCGTCCACCTGCAGACGAATCTTGTGACGCAGACCGTTGGCGACCAGCGCCTGCTGGGTTTCAACAAGTCCGAGTTCCCACGGACAGCCCGCATATTTCACCGAAGAGAGCGGGCTGGCGCCGGTACCGCCGTCGTAGCCGGCGATAGTGATCAGATCCGCATAGGCTTTCGCCACGCCGGTCGCGATGGTGCCGACGCCCGGTTCGGACACCAGCTTCACGGAGATCATCGCCTTCGGGTTGACCTGTTTGAGGTCGAAAATGAGCTGCGCTAAGTCCTCGATAGAGTAAATATCGTGGTGCGGCGGCGGGGAGATCAGCGTCACGCCCGGCACTGAATAGCGTAGTCTAGCGATATACGGAGTGACTTTATCCCCCGGCAACTGACCGCCTTCGCCCGGTTTCGCGCCCTGCGCGACTTTAATCTGAATCACATCGGCATTGACCAGGTACGCTGGCGTCACGCCAAAACGGCCGGAAGCCACCTGCTTGATACGCGACACTTTATTGGTGCCGTAGCGCGCCGGGTCTTCGCCGCCTTCGCCGGAGTTGGAGTTGCCGCCGAGGCTGTTCATCGCTTCCGCCAGCGCTTCGTGCGCTTCCGGACTTAATGCGCCGATAGACATGGCTGCGGTATCAAAGCGTTTAAACAGCTCACTGGCGGGCTCAACCTCGTCGATAGTCACCGCCTCGCCGTCTGGATGTATCGCCAGCAGATCGCGCAGCGTTGCCGCCGGACGCTCATTGACCAGTTTGGCGTATTCCTGATAATCGCTGTATTCGCCGCTCTGTACCGCCTGTTGCAGGGTACGCACGACATCCGGGTTATAGGCGTGATATTCGCCGCCGTGGACGTACTTCAGCAGGCCGCCCGGGCTAATGGGTTTGCGCGCCAGCCAGGCGCGTTTGGAGAGATTCAGCAGATCCTGCTGGAAGTCATCAAAGCTCGCGCCGCCGATACGGCTGACCACGCCCTGGAAGCACAGGTTTACCACATCATCGTGCAGTCCGACCGCTTCAAACAGTTTGGAGCAGCGGTAAGAGGCAATGGTCGAAATGCCCATTTTGGACATAATCTTGTACAGCCCCTTGTTGATGCCGTTACGGTAGTTCTGCATCACGGTACGGTAGTTTTTGGCGATGGCCTGGGTATCAATCAGACGCCCCAGCGTTTCGTAGGCCAGGTACGGATAGATAGCCGTTGCGCCAAAGCCGAGCAGTACCGCAAAGTGATGCGGATCGCGGGCGCTTCCGGTTTCTACGATGATGTTGGCGTCGCAGCGCAGGCTTTGTTCTACCAGACGCGTTTGCACCGCGCCCACCGCCATCGGCGCGGGGACCGGCAGGCGATTCTTACCGATATTGCGATCCGAGAGGACCAGCAGCACGGTGCCGTTGCGCACCATCTGTTCCGCTTTATCGCACAGCGCCTTAACCGTCGCGTTCAGTGTGGTTTCGGTCACGTCGAAGGTGATATCCAGACGGTCAGCGCGATAATGCTCCTCTTTCATGGTGGTGAGCTGTTTGAAATCGGAGTACAGCAGAATTGGCGATTTAAAACTCAGGCGATGGGCCTGACCTTCCGCTTCGCAGAAGACGTTCATTTCGCGACCGATGCTGGTGGCGAGCGACATGACGTGCGCTTCACGCAGCGGGTCGATAGGCGGGTTAGTGACCTGCGCGAACTGCTGGCGGAAGTAGTCGTAAATAATACGCGGCTGGCTGGAGAGCACGGCAAAGGGGGTATCGTCGCCCATTGAACCGACGGCTTCCTGGCCGTTTTCGCCCAATACGCGGATAACCGAGTCCAGCTCTTCGGCGCTGTAGTTAAACTGTTTCTGATAGCTGGCGAGCAGGTCATCGTCCAGTTCGCGGCTACCAACTTCTTCATCAGGCAGCTCTTCAAACGGCACCAGGCGGCGGACGTTTTTCTCCATCCACTCTTTATATGGATGGCGGCTTTTCAGATCGTCATCGGTTTCCGCGGAATGCAGAATACGTCCGCCGCGGGTGTCGATCACCATCAGCTCGCCTGGGCCGACGCGGCCTTTCTCGACCACTTCATCCGGCTGATAGTCCCAGATACCGACTTCGGAGGCGCAGGTGATCAGCTTATCTTTGGTAATGACGTAGCGTGCCGGGCGCAGGCCGTTACGGTCAAGGTTACAGGCGGCGAAGCGCCCGTCGGACATCACGATGCCTGCCGGACCGTCCCACGGCTCCATATGCATGGAGTTAAAGTCAAAGAAGGCGCGCAGATCCTGGTCCATATCGGGGTTGTTCTGCCAGGCGGGCGGCACCAACAGGCGCATGGCGCGGATGATGTCCATCCCGCCTGCCAGCAGCAGTTCCAGCATGTTGTCCAGCGAGCTGGAATCCGAACCGGTTTCGTTAACAAACGGCGCAGCGGACTGTAAATCCGGGATCAGCGGCGTCTGGAATTTATAGGTACGGGCGCGCGCCCACTGGCGGTTGCCGGTGATAGTGTTAATCTCGCCGTTATGCGCCAGGTAGCGGAACGGCTGCGCCAGCGGCCAACGCGGCACGGTGTTAGTGGAAAAGCGCTGGTGGAACAGACAGATGGCCGATTCCAGACGCAGATCCGCAAGATCCAGGTAGAAACGCGGCAGATCCGCCGGCATACACAGACCTTTATAAATGTTGACCAGGTTCGACAGGCTGCATACGTAGAAATCCTTGTCGTTCTGCAGGCGTTTTTCAATGCGTCGGCGGGCGATAAACAGACGGCGCTCCATATCGCGCGGACGCCAGCCCGCCGGAGCGTTGACAAAAATCTGCTCAATACGCGGCAGGGAGGAGAGGGCGATTTCACCGAGCACGCCTTCATTGGTGGGCACATCGCGCCAGCCGACAGTCGACAGGGTTTCCTGCTGTAATTCTTCTTCGACAATATGGCGTGACGCGGCGGCCAGTTCAGGATCTTTATTCAAAAAGATCATCCCGACGGCGTAGTTTTTGGCTAAGCGCCAGCCGCGCTCTTCGGCCACGATGCGAAAGAAACGGTCAGGTTTTTGTAACAGCAAGCCGCAACCGTCGCCGGTTTTACCGTCGGCAAGGATCGCGCCACGGTGCTGCATCCGGGCCAGCGCGTGTATGGCGGTACGCACTACCTTGTGGCTAGGTTCGCCTTCTATGTGGGCGATCAGGCCGAAACCACAGTTATCCTTCTCAAGGGATTTATCGTACAACATATCAGTGAACCTCCCCAGGCTCTACGGGACGCTCTCCCAACCGACGGCGCGCGGGCACAGCAAGAGCATGGCGACGGGGCTGGCGCATCATACGCTTACCTCGCATTCGCCCTCTTTGTGTCCTTTGCGCATTGGTAAATACGGTTAAGAGGGAATCTCAATTACTGCATAAATATGATGAGCAGACGGCTCATCCAGAAAGCTTCCAGCGGATCCCCAACTTATCGGGAATCCACACCCAGGTCAAATGGCAAACTGATTTATGCAAAAGTGTGCTGTAGCACAGATAACTTTTTGAATATATTGAAATTAAAAGGTTTTTTATAGAGGGGCTGCTAATACGGAGCGGCAGAAAGCCTGTGATCTGTCTCACTATAAGAGCCGCTCGCCAGACGTTATCTGACCTTTCTTTTTCAAAAATCTTGGCATTTTATGCTGTTTTAAGCGTGAGCAGTATTGAATGCTACTGTTTTTATCGATGACCCAGCAGACGCTGAAAAAAGAGGGGAATATCAGGAAAAATCATCAACGGGATTATGAATGAAATGTCGTTTATTTTGCTTGATTATGCAACGGATAAAAGCCTTCCGGGACGATTGATCCAGGTCATCGCCAAAGGAGACTAAAAATGGCAGGCTTTGGCCTCTTTTTAAGAGGCGGTCTATCAGATTATGCAGTTACAGAAATTAGTCAATATGTTTGGTGGGGATCTTTTACGTCGGTATGGGCAAAAGGTTCATAAGCTGACGCTTCATGGCGGTTTTAGCTGCCCTAACCGCGACGGCACCATCGGGCGTGGCGGTTGCACCTTCTGTAATGTCGCCTCTTTTGCCGATGAGGCGCAGCAGCATCATTCGATTGCCGAGCAGCTTGCGCATCAGGCGCATCTGGTGAACCGCGCTAAACGTTATCTGGCCTATTTCCAGGCCTACACCAGCACCTTTGCGGAAGTGCAGGTGCTGCGTTCCATGTATCAACAGGCGGTCAGCCAGGCCAGTATCGTCGGGTTATGCGTCGGTACGCGTCCGGATTGTGTCCCGCAGGCAGTAGTAGATTTACTGTGTGAATATAAAGATCAAGGCTACGAGGTATGGCTGGAACTGGGATTGCAAACCGCGCACGATAAAACCCTGCACCGAATTAACCGCGGGCATGACTTCGCCTGCTATCAGCGTACCACCCGGATTGCCCGGGAGCGCGGGCTGAAAGTGTGTGCGCATCTGATTGTGGGGCTGCCGGGAGAAGGGCAGGCAGAATGCCTGCAAACCATGGAGCGTGTGGTGGAGACGGGCGTTGACGGTATTAAACTGCATCCGCTGCATATTGTGAAAGGCAGTACGATGGCCAAAGCCTGGGAAGCGGGGCGGCTGAACGGCATCGAACTGGACGACTACACGCTAACGGCAGGTGAGATGATTCGTCATACGCCGCCGGAGGTGATTTATCACCGAATTTCAGCCAGCGCTCGCCGTCCGACGCTGCTTGCCCCGCTGTGGTGCGAGAATCGCTGGACGGGGATGGTTGAGCTGGACAAATACCTGAATGAGCATGGCGTACAGGGCTCTGCGCTGGCCCGTCCCTGGATACCACCTGTAGCGTAGCGTGATGAGGGGCGCTACGCATATTTCGCACAATATTCAACGCGGTTCCCATAATTGGGTATTATGTGCGAAGTTGTGGTGAAGGAATCCTCTATGAAGCAAATTCGTATGCTGGCGCAATACTATGTCGACCTGATGATGAAATTGGGTCTGGTGCGCTTTTCCATGCTCCTGGCGTTGGCATTGGTGGTGCTGGCGATTGTCGTGCAGATGGCGGTGACCATGGTGCTGCATGGTCAGGTTGAAAGTATCGACGTTATTCGTTCCATCTTTTTTGGCCTGTTAATTACGCCCTGGGCGGTCTATTTCTTATCCGTTGTTGTTGAACAACTGGAAGAGTCAAGGCAGCGACTGTCGCGTCTGGTGCAAAAGCTGGAGGAGATGCGCGAGCGCGATCTCAAGCTTAACGTACAGTTGAAGGACAATATTGCCCAGCTTAATCAGGAAATTGCCGATCGCGAAAAAGCGGAAGCGGAGCTGCAAGAGACATTTGAACAGCTAAAAGTAGAAATTAAAGAGCGTGAAGAAGCGCAAATCCAGCTAGAACAGCAATCCTCTTTTCTGCGCTCCTTTCTGGACGCCTCGCCGGATTTGGTTTTTTATCGTAATGAGGATAAAGAATTTTCCGGCTGTAACCGCGCAATGGAATTGCTAACCGGCAAGAGCGAAAAACAGCTGGTGCATTTGAAGCCGGAAGATGTGTACTCTCCCGAAGCGGCGGAGAAAGTCATTGAAACCGATGAAAAAGTATTCCGCCATAACGTCTCCCTGACCTACGAACAGTGGCTGGATTACCCGGACGGACGAAAGGCCTGCTTTGAAATTCGTAAAGTGCCTTATTACGACCGTGTCGGTAAACGTCATGGCCTGATGGGATTTGGTCGTGATATTACCGAACGTAAGCGTTATCAGGACGCGCTGGAACGCGCCAGCCGCGACAAGACCACATTTATCTCTACCATCAGTCATGAGCTGCGCACCCCGCTTAACGGCATCGTCGGTTTAAGCCGCATCCTGCTGGATACCGATCTTACCGCCGAACAGGAAAAATACCTTAAGACAATCCATGTCTCCGCCGTGACGTTAGGCAATATTTTCAATGATATCATTGATATGGATAAGATGGAGCGGCGTAAGGTTCAGCTTGATAACCAACCGGTTGATTTCACCAGCTTTATGGCCGATCTGGAAAACCTTTCCGGTTTGCAGGCGCAGCAAAAAGGGCTACGTTTTGTGCTTGAGCCGACGCTGCCGCTGCCGCACAAAGTCATTACCGACGGAACGCGTCTGCGCCAGATTTTATGGAATTTGATCAGCAATGCGGTGAAATTTACTCAGCAGGGCCAGGTGACGGTGCGGGCGCGCTATGATGAAGGCGACATGCTGCACTTTGAAGTGGAAGATTCCGGGATCGGCATTTCGCAGGATGAGCAGGATAAAATTTTCGCCATGTATTATCAGGTGAAAGACAGTCATGGCGGTAAACCGGCGACGGGTACCGGTATCGGGCTGGCGGTCTCCCGTCGGCTGGCGAAAAATATGGGCGGCGATATTACCGTTTCCAGTCTGCCGGGCAAAGGATCGACCTTTACGCTAACGGTTCATGCGCCAGCGGTGGCGGAAGAGGTGGAGGACGCCTTTGATGAAGACGACATGCCGCTGCCGGCGCTGCATGTTCTGCTGGTCGAAGATATTGAACTGAACGTGATCGTAGCGCGTTCGGTACTGGAAAAACTGGGTAACAGCGTGGATGTCGCGATGACCGGCAAGGCGGCGCTGGAGATGTTCGCGCCGGGCGAATATGACCTGGTCTTACTGGATATTCAACTACCGGATATGACGGGGCTGGATATTGCCAGAGAACTGACCCGTCGCCACACGCGGGAAGATTTACCGCCGCTGGTAGCGCTTACGGCTAACGTTCTGAAAGATAAAAAAGAGTATCTGGACGCTGGTATGGACGATGTGCTGAGTAAGCCGCTGTCGGTGCCGGCCTTAACCGCGATGATTAAAAAATTCTGGGATGCCACCGATAAAGAGGAGAGTACCGTGACGCCTGAAGAGAGCGATAAAGCGCAAGCGCTGCTGGATATCCCGATGCTGGAACAATACATTGAGTTGGTTGGGCCTAAATTGATCACCGACGGTCTCGCGGTGTTTGAAAAAATGATGCCTGGCTATTTAAGCGTGCTGGAGTCCAATCTGACGGCGCGTGACAAAAAAGGCGTCGTTGAGGAAGGGCATAAGATTAAAGGCGCCGCCGGTTCGGTAGGGCTGCGTCATCTGCAACAGCTTGGCCAGCAAATCCAGTCGCCGGATCTTCCCGCCTGGGAAGATAATGTCGCGGAATGGATTGAAGAGATGAAACAGGAGTGGCAGCACGATGTCGCGGTGCTGAAAGCCTGGGTGGCAAACGCGGAAAAAAAATGACCCCGGTTTGACCGGGGTGCGCGAATACTGCGCCAACACCAGGGAAATCGTGGCTGCGCCGTGCTTATTATGATGATGTCAAAGGCGCAGTCCTGTTTTCAGGCCGCACGCAGTTAAGATAGCAAATCCTAAATGATTTGTTACATGAATCATTTAAATGTGTGAAGCGTAGCATTTTAATCAAAATTATTAATGGGCTTGAGTCGGTTGCAGGAGGATGCTCACCATGAAAAAAATTGGCGTAGTGCTCAGCGGATGCGGCGTCTATGACGGCGCCGAAATTCATGAGGCCGTTCTGACGCTGTTGGCCATTGCCCGCAGCGGCGCGCAGGCTGTCTGCTTCGCGCCGGATAAACCACAAGCGGATGTTATTAATCACCTGACCGGCGAAGCGATGGCGGAAACGCGTAACGTCCTGATTGAGGCGGCGCGTATTACGCGGGGCGATATTCGTCCCCTGTCCCAGGCTCAGCCAGAGGAGCTGGATGCGCTCATTGTGCCTGGTGGTTTCGGCGCGGCGAAGAACCTGAGTAATTTCGCCAGCCAGGGGAGCGAATGCCGGGTGGATAGCGATGTCGTCGCGCTGGCGAAGGCCATGCACCAGTCCGGCAAGCCGCTGGGATTCATCTGTATCGCGCCCGCAATGTTGCCGAAAATCTTTGACTTCCCGCTACGTCTGACAATAGGGACGGATATTGATACCGCTGAAGTACTTGAAGAGATGGGCGCCGAACACGTACCTTGCCCGGTTGATGATATCGTTGTGGACGAGGATAACAAGGTCGTGACCACCCCTGCCTATATGCTGGCGCAGGATATCGCCCAGGCGGCAAGCGGCATTGATAAATTAGTGTCGCGCGTGCTGGTTCTGGCGGAATGAGCAAACGACGCATCGCGCCGTTAACGTTTTTGCGCCGTCTACTTTTACGTATCCTTGCTGCGCTCGCCGTCTTTTGGGGCGGCGGCATTGCGCTGTTTAGCGTGGTTCCGGTGCCTTTTTCGGCGGTGATGGCGGAACGGCAGATTAGCGCCTGGCTCGGCGGAGAGTTCGGTTATGTGGCGCATTCTGACTGGGTCAGTATGGCGGATATCTCGCCGTGGATGGGGCTGGCGGTAATTGCGGCGGAAGACCAGAAGTTCCCTGAGCACTGGGGCTTTGATGTTCCGGCGATTGAAAAAGCGCTGGCGCATAATGAGCGGAATGAGAGCCGTATTCGCGGCGCCTCTACGCTTTCGCAGCAAACGGCGAAAAATCTCTTTTTATGGGATGGACGCAGTTGGCTGCGCAAAGGTCTGGAGGCCGGGCTAACGCTGGGCATTGAAACTGTCTGGAGCAAAAAGCGCATTCTCACGGTTTCTCTGAATATCGCGGAGTTTGGCGATGGTATTTTTGGCGTGGAGGCTGCGGCACAACGGTATTTTCATAAACCTGCCAGTCGCTTGAGTGTGTCTGAAGCCGCGTTGCTGGCGGCGGTATTGCCAAATCCGTTACGCTATAAGGCGAATGCGCCGTCTGGCTATGTGCGTAGCCGGCAGGCGTGGATTATGCGCCAGATGCGACAACTGGGCGGGGAATCTTTTATGACGCGCAACCAGCTTAATTAATTTTGCCGATTGGCGGCGCGAACGCCTTATCCGGCCTGCGATCTGTGTCGTCCAGGCCTGATAAGCACAGGCCATTAAGCTTCGTGAGAAGTAAGCGCCAGCCGTTTCTTGTCTTTTGGCTGCTCGTCCCTCTCCAGGGCAACGGCCAGCGCAGGCTGGGCGATAAACCGCTGCCACACTCTCTCCAGTTTGCGTTCACAGCACCATGTTGACCAGGTCGCCAGCGGGATAAAGGTACTTTCCCCCAGATTGTCGCAAACCACCGGAACCACTTCTGACTCGCTGATACGCTGGCACAGGATATTTTGCGGCTTCAGCGACATCGTCACAATATGGTTATCCAGCAGGTAACGTTTCAGTTTTTTCAGTAGCCGCCGCAGGACAGCGACATCCTCTTCATAACGACATTGCGCGGCGAACTCGGTCAGGGTAATAGAGGGCGCGCCGTTGAAATCGGTAATCATGTCGTAGACATAGCCGGTGCCGCAATCGGTTTCTACCGTGCCGTAATAACGGGGGATAGCGCTCCAGTCCGTCAGGTAGCGGGACAGATGCGCATAGTAGCTCAGTTCACGCCGAATCTCTTTATCACCGCCGTGGTCACGGTTGTAAATAACTTTTATGCAACGCCGGGCATTATCCGGATGCGTATAGCATTTACGATGTCGACCAGCGCCCAGCGGAGTCTGTTCGGATAAAAGGATCATGGCAAGTCCTGGAAAAATTTATTCACATAAATTTAGTATGGACAAAGAACTTAAACAAAACCTAAACGAAATTTTTTAAGGTTTTCTTAATGTTTTTATGCATAGGTAAAGCGCACGAAATGTACAAATCTTACGAAAGGGTGGGGCTGCGGGACAAGTGGCAGGCAGGCGTAACACGCCCGGTTTTGGGGTGACTGTCATCAAATACCGGGACGGCGTTGGGGGAAAATAGGGTATAGAGGGGGAGGTTTAGTCTTCGTCAAAGCCGGAATTGAACAGCGCGATAACCGCCGCCAGCGCTTCAACTTCTTGCGGGCCGGTGGCTTCAATTTCGATCTGACGCCCTTTGGCGGAGTCGAGCATTAACAGAGCGATGACGCTGTTTGCTTCCGCTTCGGTGCCTTCGTCATTGCGTAATAGCACCTCGGCGTCAAACCCCTGCATCAGTTCGAAAAGCTTCATGGCAGGCCGGGCATGCATGCCCAGCTTATTGGTGACTTCAACAGTTTGCTTTACGGTCATGTTTTGCGTTTTTCCAGCGTGCGATGGCGAGACTGGACATTTTTACCGCGCGAGCGGAAGTAGTCTGCCAGCTGTTCTGCAATATACACCGAACGGTGTTTCCCGCCGGTACAACCGATAGCGACGGTAAGGTAGCTGCGGTTGTTGGTCTCCAGCATCGGTAACCATAGCTCAAGATAGCTGCGAGTCTGATAGATAAAATTGTGAACTTCTGTGTGTCGGTCAAGAAACGCGGCTACCGGCTTATCAAGCCCGGTCATGGGGCGCAGTTTTGGATCCCAGTGCGGGTTGGGCAGAAAGCGGACATCAAACACATAGTCCGCATCAATCGGGATACCATGTTTAAAGCCGAAGGACTCAAATACCATCGTCAGTTCGCGCTCGCGTTTGCCCAACAGCCGGGTACGCAGCATCTCCGCCAGCTCATGGACGGACATTTCTGAAGTGTCGACGATCAGATCCGCACGTGAGCGTAACGGCTCCAGCAAGTCACTCTCTTTATCGATCGCACTCTCTAAAGAAAGATTTTTGCTGGAAAGCGGATGCAAACGGCGCGTGTCGCTGTAGCGGCGAATCAAGGTATTGCGGTCGGCATCAAGAAACAGCAATTGCGGCGAGAAAGCGCCAGGCAGATTATTCATCGCCTGTTCAAAAATCTCAGGTGATTCAGGCATATTGCGCACATCAATGCTGACGGCGGCGGAAATCTGGCGATCGGCCAGCGTTCGCGCCAGATCGGGCAACAGCACGACGGGGAGGTTATCCACGCAGTAAAATCCCATATCTTCCAGCGCGCGCAGAGCGACAGATTTACCTGATCCGGAACGCCCGCTGACGATCATCAGTACCATGTACCGTTTCTCCTCACAACGACAGAAAGAAATGCCATTGAGTTGTTATGCCTCATTCTGCTCACCTTCGGTGTCAGTAATGATTTGATACAGCTCTTCATCATTCAGCGCCGCGCGCAGGCGGCGGCAGATCGTTTTATCCGCCAGACGTTTCGCCACCAGCGACAGCGTGTGCAGATGCGTTTTAGTTTGATCGGCGGGCACCAGCAGGGCGAAGAGGAGATCGACCGGCTGGTTATCGATGGCGTCGAACGCGATCGGCGTTTCGAGCTGAACGAACACGCCGACGGCGCGTAAGGTATCTTCTTCCAGTTTCCCGTGCGGGATGGCGATACCATTACCAATACCGGTACTGCCCATTTTTTCGCGTGTCAGAATGGCTTCAAACACGACCTGAGGAGGTAAACTGAGCTGTTTTGCCGCCAGTTCGCTGATGATTTCCAGCGCGCGTTTCTTACTCTGACAATGAACGCCGCTACGCGTACACTCCTGGTTAAGTACACTGCTCAGTTGTAGAGTCGTATCGTTATTTATCATAATTTCACCTAAGAACCTGTCCTGTCAGGTTGATGGCCAGGTTCGGAGCGCTAACTGTACAAATGGCCCGTTGTGTCACACAACAGGCCGTCCTGCACTGGCTAACTGCCCGGACAATTAGTGTTGTTTCAGTTTATCTTTATGCCTGGTTAACTGCCTTGCCAGTTTATCAATCAAGCCGTCAATGGCGGCATACATATCCTGGCCTTCCGCGCTGGCGTGAATTTCGCCGCCGTTAACGTGTAGCGTCGCATCCGAGATATGCGTGACCTTCTCCACTTTCAACACCACGTATACCTGATTAATCCGCTCAAAATACTGTTCAAGTTTGGCGAATTTTGTCGTCACAAATTCACGCAGGGCTTCAGTAATTTCGACATTATGTCCGGTGATATTGAGCTGCATAGTGTCTTCCTTATCGGTTGGGTCAAACCAGCTGTTTGCGTTGGTTTGACGGCGGAATGGATAAAGACTCTCGGTACTTCGCAACAGTGCGGCGCGCCACCATGATACCTTGTTCTGACAGCAGAGAGGTTAACTTGCTGTCGCTCAGCGGTTTCGCGGGGTTTTCCGCCGCAATTAACTTCTTCACCAGCGCGCGAATCGCGGTGGAAGAGGCTTCGCCTCCGCCTTCGGTATTGACGTGGCTGGAAAAGAAATATTTGAGTTCAAAAATACCGCGCGGGCTGTGCAAATACTTCTGCGTGGTCACGCGGGATATAGTGGATTCGTGCATCTCGACGGCCTGGGCGATATCCGCCAGTACCATCGGTTTCATATATTCTTCGCCCTGTTCAAAAAAGGCTTGCTGTTGCTCGACGATGCAGCGACTGACGCGCAGCAGCGTGTCGTTGCGGCTTTCAAGGCTTTTTATCAGCCATTTCGCATCCTGTAAATTACTGCGGATGAACTGGCTGTCGGCATCGTTGCGCGCGCTATTGCACATGGCGGCATAGTGCTGGTTAATCTGTAAACGGGGAATACTGTCGCTATTAAGCTCCACCGTCCAGCGACCGTTATGCTTGCGTACCAGCACATCCGGGATAACGTACTCCGGCTCGCCGGTCTGGATCGATTGACCGGGTCTGGGATCGAGCGACTGAATCAGGTTTACCGCCTCTTTCAGCACCTCTTCTTTTAGTCGGGTAACGCGCATCAACGTGCGGAAATCGTGGTTGGCCAGCAGATCAAGATGATCGCAGATAATGAGCCGCGCCTCTTCCAGCCACGGCGTGGATTTGTCGAATTGTGAAAGCTGGATCAGCAGACAGTCGCGAAGATCTTTTGCCGCGACGCCTACCGGATCAAAACGCTGAATACGCTTCAGGACGGCTTCGACCTCATCGAGATCCACCTCTACATCGCCCATGCTTTCGCGAATTTCGTCCAGGGATACGGTGAGATAGCCGGTATCATCTACCGCATCGACAATGGATGTCGCAATAGCGCGATCGGTGTCCGAGAAGGGCGTTAGCTCAACCTGCCACATCAGATAATCCTGCAACGACTGCGTCGTTTCACCCTGATAGACGGGCAGCTCATCGTCGATATAATCGCCGCTGGGGCCGGACGGCGTCCCGGCGGTGTAAATTTCATCCCAACTGGCGTCAAGCGGCAGCTCTTCCGGCATCTCTTTTTGTTCGAGCGCGTCGGCGGTATCGAGAGGATCGTTATCCTGAGGTTGCTGAGTGTCGATTTCGTCATGAAGATCGGTTTGCTCAAGCAGCGGGTTATTTTCCAGCGCTTGCTGGAGTTCCTGCTGAAGTTCCAGCGTAGACAACTGCAACAGACGGATGGCCTGTTGTAGCTGAGGCGTCATTGCCAGTTGTTGGCTAAGCCTGAGTTGCAAACCTTGCTTCATATTCAGAGTCGTTTTCTCCCGCTAGAGCAGCATAGCCCTCTACCCTATCAGAGTCTGAAGTCTTCCCCAAGATATACACGCTTAACGTGTTCGTCTTGCAGGATTTCTGTCGGCGTACCGTGGGCAATAAGGTGGCCCTGGCTCACGATATAGGCGCGTTCACAGACTGCCAGCGTCTCACGGACGTTATGGTCGGTGATCAGCACGCCGAGCCCGCTATCGCGCAGATGCTCGATAATGCGTTTGATGTCGATAACGGAAATCGGGTCAACGCCGGCAAAGGGTTCATCCAGCAGGATAAATTTGGGATTAGCGGCCAACGCGCGGGCTATTTCTACACGACGGCGTTCACCACCGGACAGCGCCTGTCCCATGCTGTCGCGCAGATGCTCGATATGAAACTCTTCCATCAGCTCGTTGGCGCGGTCTTCTCGCTGTTCTGCGGTCAAATCGTCACGAATTTGCAGTACCGCCATCAGGTTATCAAATACGCTGAGACGGCGGAAAATAGAAGCTTCCTGCGGTAAATAGCCGATACCGCGGCGCGCGCGCGCGTGCAGCGGCAGCAGACTGATATCTTCATCATCGATGATGATATTGCCTGCGTCACGCGGCACGATACCGACGACCATATAAAAGGTGGTGGTTTTACCCGCGCCGTTTGGACCGAGCAGCCCGACAATCTCCCCGGAGTTAACGGTCAGACTGACATCTTCCACTACGCGACGGCCTTTATAGGCCTTCGCCAGATTCTTTGCAGTTAATGTTGCCATAACGAATTAGTTACTCTTCTTTTGCGCCGGAGTCTGGCCTTTGTTTTTGTCTTGCAACTGCGACGGCACCAGAACGGTGGTGACGCGTTTGCCTTTCTCGCTGAAGGCCTGCATTTTCTGCTCTTTCACCAGGTAGGTGATTTTGTCGCCGGTAATGTTGCTGTCAAGCTGCTCCAGATAAGCGTTGCCGGTCAGCACCACAAAATCTTTCGCCAGCTCGTAATGCATATGGGAAGCGTGGCCTTTCACCGGCTTACCGTTGTCCTGCATCTGGTAGAAGGTGGCCGGATTGCCGTAACCGTCGATCACCTCTTTCCCCTGTTCGCCGCCAGGGCGGGTAACCACGACTTTATCGGCGTTGATCTTAATCGTGCCCTGGGTCATCACCACGTTGCCCGTAAAGGTCACGACGTTGCCTTGCATATCCAGCGACTGTTGATCCGAGTCAATATGAATAGGCTGTTCGGTATCGCCCGTGACGGCGAAAGCCGGAATGCTGGCGGCCAGCAGCGAGCCGGCAAGCATAAGATTAAGGCTGAGTTTGTTTGTTTTGAATTTCATAAGAGGTTCTAACCTTTTCAATCAGCTCGGCGTTCTTGCTGCGTAAGTTACCGCGCATTTTCAGTCCGCTGGAGTTAAATGTTGTGCCGTATAACGTCACCAGATCGTTCGAGGTAACATCCTGCGTCACCAGATTAATCTGCGCGTTATCGGTGGTAATTCTGCGTAATTGAGCGTCAGGCACCAGGGCGTTGACTTCAACATGACCATACAGATAGAGCATCCGATCGTTAGTCAATTTGGCTTTATCGGCCTTGATCGACCATGTCGGCACCTTATCCTTATCAAAGGTGGTTAATACCGGTTGCGTAAACCATGAGACCGCCTGATCGGAAAAATATTCAACGTGCTGCGCGATCAGACGATAGCTCAACGCGCCTTCCGGACTGTACACGACGGTATCCGTATGCTCGCTTTTATACGTGGGATCGTTGCTGTTGACCATCACGGCAGCAGGATCGTCTTTATCCGCCAGATTGATACCAATTAGTACCAGAATGGCCAGCGACAGTAGAATGATAACCCAACGTCTGGTTTTACTCATATCGATTGCCCTTTGGCCTCATCCAGCTTGCCCTGCGCCAGCAGCAACAAGTCGCACACCTCACGTACCGCGCCGCGCCCGCCGGCAATGTGCGTCACATAGTCAGCGCGGGGGATCAGCAGCGGATGCGCATCCGCAACGGCAACGCTTAACCCCACTTTTTCCATCACTGGCCAGTCAATCAGATCATCGCCGACATAGGCAACATTTTCCGGCGCAATGGCCAGTTTTTCCAGCAGATCGCTAAAGGCGATCAGCTTATTCGACTGTCCCTGATAAAGATGGACAATCCCCAGCGTGGCGCAGCGATCTTCTACAAGTTTAGCCTTTCGTCCGGTAATAATGGCAACCTCGATATTGGAGGTCAAAGCACAGCGAATACCATAGCCGTCACGAACGTTGAAAGCCTTCAGCTCTTCGCCGTTATTGCCCATATAAATCAGGCCGTCAGACAATACGCCATCCACGTCCAGGATGAGCAGGCGGATATTCTCCGCTTTGGTCATGACATGGGTGCTGACGGGGCCATAACAGGTCGCAAGCGACGCACCTGCTTTACTCATCGTTAATTATCCTTGAGTTTCTACACGACGCCTGCACGCAGGAGATCATGCATATGTAACACACCGAGTAACTGGTCGCCATCAGCAACCAGTACGGAGGTGATATGGCGGGACTGCATTAAATTCAGCGCATCGACGGCGAGAATACCGGGACGCACGCGAATGCCCCCTGGCGTCATCACCTCGGCGATCCCCAACTGGCGCATATCGCCGCCCATATCGAACACGCGACGTAAATCGCCGTCGGTGAAGATACCGTCGATCTTCATGGATTCATCGCAAATGACGGTCATACCGAGATTTTTACGCGTAATTTCTAACAGCGCATCACGCAGGGTGGCATGTTTATTAACATGCGGGATCTCATCGCCAGTATGCATAATATCGCTTACGCGCAGCAGTAGCTTACGTCCCAGCGCGCCGCCAGGATGCGACAGAGCGAAATCCTCGGCGGTAAAGCCGCGCGCTTTTAACAACGCCACAGCGAGCGCGTCGCCCATCACCAGCGTTGCGGTGGTACTACTGGTAGGCGCCAGTCCTAACGGACACGCTTCTTTGGGCACTTTAACACACAGATGCACATCTGCCGCACGCGCCATGCTGCTTTCCGGTCGCCCGGTAATGCAAATTAACGGCACGTGCAGACGTTTAAGTACCGGTATTAGCGCCGCGATCTCGCTGGATTCGCCGGAGTTGGAGATAGCGATAACCACATCCTGCGGCGTAACCATCCCCAAATCGCCGTGCGCGGCTTCGCCTGGATGTACAAAAAAGGAAGAGGTGCCGGTACTGGCGAACGTGGCGGCCATTTTCCGTCCGATATGACCGGATTTTCCCATCCCCATGACCACCACTTTTCCGGTGCAGTTGAACATTTTTTCACAGGCCAGCGTGAAATGCTGGTTGATATATTGATCAAGCTCCGCCAGGCCTTCACGTTCAATTTCCAGGACCTCTTTGCCTGCCTGCTGAAAGTCAAACCCCGGTTGCAACGCTAAATGCGACATAATCCGTTTCCAGTTATCCAACAAGAAGTGGCGATAGCCAATAGAGCATCGCCAGCCATACGATAAACCCGCCGGTCAGCAGTATACCTGCGCCCCGACCAATCTGACGCGGATGCCGCCAGCAAAGTAAAGCGAAAACCACGCTAACCAGCAACATAACGCTATAATCACGCCCAAATGCCAGCGGGTTGATCTCCCCCGGCGCGATCAGCGCAGGCAGTCCCAGCACGATGGCGAGATTAAAAATATTGGCGCCAATGAGATTACCAACGGCAATATCATTTTCGCCTTTTCGCACGCCGGCAATCGCCGTCGCCAGTTCTGGCAGACTGGTGCCGACGGCGATGACTGTCAGACCGAGCGTTAATTCACTCATGGCGAAATAGTTCGCCAGCACCGTAGCGTTATCGATTACCATGCGCGTCGCCATCGGCATGATGACCAGCGCAATGCCCAGCCATAAGAACGCGACGGGGAGCCCGCCTTCGCGCGGCAGCTCCGCCAGTTGTTCGCGGGTGAGGCTGTCATTCCCCTGGCGTTCGGCCAGACGCGCGATTTTAACAATGAATAACAGCCATAGCACAGCCAGAAGCAGGAGAAAGATACCATCACTGCGGCTTAACTGTCCGTCATGCAGTACGGAACCGGCTACCACGCTAACAAATAACATTAATGGCAATTCGCGACGTAAAACATCGGAATGCACGGTAAATGGACGAACCAGCGCCGCCAGCCCTAAGATCAGCAAAATATTGGTGATGTTAGAACCGAGCGCCGCGCCGACGGCCAAATCGAGCTGACCGTGTAGCGATGCGGCGACCGACACAATAATTTCCGGCAGCGAGGTGCCGATACTCACGACCGTCATCCCGATGATCAGCGGGGGAATACCGAATGTACGGCATAAAATAGAGGCCGCAAACACCAGACGATCGGCGCCGTAGGCCACCAGAAGCAAACCAATTATGAGTAGCGCCATCGCTAAAAGCATCTAAAGTCCTTTCTTCAGGTATACTCGCCGGTCCCCTGGAAGGGATATCTGGAAGCCGTAACGAAGTCCTAATTTTGACTTTATGCGGCTAAAAAGTAAAACGAATGCCAGCTTTCGCTAACCCTGTCAGTTAATATTCTGTAATTATGTCGAACCCATGGTTAAATTCAGCGCCATGGTTACCTCAACAAGGCAATACGAAGGATGAATCAATGGGTCAGTCTGCGGCCAATTTAGTCGATATGCGCGACGTCAGCTTTTCCCGTGGCGAACGCTGCATTTTCGATAATATTTCCCTGACGGTGCCGCGCGGGAAGATCACGGCGATCATGGGGCCGTCGGGCATCGGTAAAACCACGCTGTTGCGCCTGATTGGCGGACAGATCCCGCCGGATAAGGGCGAGATCTTATTTGATGGCGAGAATGTGCCGGCCATGTCCCGTTCGCGGCTCTACACCGTCCGCAAACGTATGAGTATGCTGTTTCAGTCGGGAGCGCTGTTTACCGACATGAACGTGTTTGACAATGTGGCCTATCCGCTACGGGAGCACACCAATTTACCCGCGCCGCTGCTAAAAAGCGTCGTGATGATGAAACTGGAAGCTGTCGGGCTGCGCGGCGCGGCAAAACTGATGCCTTCCGAGCTCTCCGGTGGGATGGCGCGCCGCGCCGCGTTGGCGCGCGCCATCGCTCTGGAACCGGATCTCATCATGTTCGATGAGCCGTTTGTCGGCCAGGACCCGATTACCATGGGCGTTCTGGTGAAGCTGATTTCAGAATTGAACAGCGCGCTGGGCGTGACCTGCGTGGTGGTCTCGCATGATGTGCCAGAGGTGCTCAGTATTGCTGATCACGCCTGGATCATGGCGGACAAAAAAATCGTCGCTCACGGTAGCGCTCAGGCGTTGCAGGAGAATACGGACCCGCGCGTGCGTCAGTTCCTTGACGGCATTGCCGACGGGCCGGTTCCGTTCCGCTATCCGGCGGGCGACTATCACCTTGATTTACTCGAAACAGGGAGTTAAGCCACTCATGCTGTTAAATGCGCTGGCAGCACTCGGACACAGCGGGATCAAAACCGTCAGGACGTTCGGGCGCGCCGGGTTAATGTTATTCAATGCGATTATCGGTAAGCCGGAGTTTCGCAAACATGCGCCGCTGCTGGTGCGCCAGCTTTATAATGTGGGCGTCTTGTCGATGCTTATCATTATTGTCTCCGGCGTATTCATCGGTATGGTGCTGGGGCTGCAAGGCTATCTGGTTCTGACCACTTACAGCGCGGAGACCAGTCTTGGCATGTTAGTGGCGCTTTCGCTGCTGCGCGAGCTGGGGCCGGTGGTCGCGGCGTTGCTGTTTGCCGGGCGGGCCGGGTCGGCGTTGACGGCGGAAATCGGCCTGATGCGGGCGACGGAGCAGCTCTCCAGTATGGAGATGATGGCGGTCGATCCATTGCGCCGGGTGATTTCGCCGCGCTTTTGGGCGGGCGTGATTTCGTTGCCGCTACTGACCATTATCTTTGTGGCGGTCGGTATCTGGGGCGGCTCGCTGGTCGGCGTAAGCTGGAAAGGAATCGACGCCGGGTTCTTCTGGTCCGCGATGCAGAATGCCGTCGACTGGCGTATGGACCTGGTGAACTGTCTGATAAAGAGCGTGGTGTTCGCCATTACGGTAACATGGATTGCGTTATTCAACGGTTATGACGCAATACCAACTTCTGCCGGGATTAGCCGGGCAACGACGCGTACCGTGGTTCACGCATCGTTGGCCGTTCTGGGGCTGGATTTTGTGCTGACCGCACTGATGTTTGGGAATTGAGTTCATGCAAACGAAAAAAAATGAAATTTGGGTAGGCGTTTTTTTGCTGGTAGCGTTGCTGGCGGCGCTGTTTGTTTGCCTGAAGGCGGCAAATGTGACCTCTATGCGCACGGAGCCGACCTATAAGGTTTATGCGACCTTCGATAACATCGGCGGTCTGAAAGTGCGTTCCCCGGTACGCATCGGCGGGGTGGTTGTCGGGCGGGTTGAAGATATCTCGCTTGATCCGAAAACATACCTGCCGCGCGTAACGCTCGACATCGAAGAGCGTTATAACCATATTCCCGATACCAGCTCGTTGAGTATTCGTACTTCCGGGCTGCTGGGGGAGCAATATCTGGCATTAAACGTCGGTTTTGAAGATCCTGAGCTGGGAACGTCTATCCTCAAAGATGGGAGTACGATTCAGGACACCAAGTCTGCAATGGTGCTGGAAGATATGATTGGCCAGTTCCTTTATAACAGCAAAGGCGACGACAATAAGAATTCTGGCGATGCGCCAGCCGCAACGGAAGGCCATACTGAAGCCACAACGCCCGCGGGCGAAACGAAATAATCTCAGGAGAATTGAGGCATGTTTAAACGACTGATGATGGTGGCCCTGCTGGTCATTGCGCCATTAAGCGCAGCAACGGCAGCGGATCAGAGCAATCCTTATAAACTGATGAACGAGGCGGCGCAGAAAACGTTTGATCGCCTGAAAAACGAACAGCCGAAAATTCGTGCCAATCCGGATTACCTGCGAGACGTTGTTGATCAGGAACTTCTGCCGTACGTGCAGGTAAAATATGCCGGCGCGCTGGTGTTGGGCCGCTACTACAAAGAGGCGACCCCGGCGCAGCGTGAAGCCTATTTTGCCGCGTTTCGCGAATACCTGAAACAGGCATACGGTCAGGCGCTGGCGATGTACCACGGTCAGACTTACCAGATAGCGCCTGAGCAACCGCTGGGCGATGCGACCATTGTGCCTATCCGTGTAACGATTATCGATCCCAACGGTCGTCCGCCGGTACGCCTGGATTTCCAGTGGCGCAAAAACACTCAGACCGGCAACTGGCAGGCGTATGACATGATTGCGGAAGGCGTCAGCATGATCACCACCAAGCAAAATGAGTGGAGCGATCTGCTGCGTACTAAAGGCATCGACGGCCTGACCGCACAACTGAAATCTATCTCTCAACAGAAAATTACTTTGGACGAGAAACAGTAATGACGCCGCAACTCACCTGGACGCGTGAGGCGGACACTCTGGTGCTGGCGGGAGAGCTGGATCAGGACGTGTTGGCGCCGCTATGGGACGCGCGCGTAGAAGCGATGACTGGCGTTACCCGTATCGACCTGAGCCAGATCTCCAGGGTGGATACGGGGGGACTGGCGCTGCTGGCGCACCTTGTGAACCAGGCAAAAAAGCAGGGCAATGCCGTGTCGCTGTCTGGCGTTAACGACAAGGTTTACGCGCTGGCGCAATTATATAACTTGCCCGAAGACGTACTTCCCCGTATGTAATGAATGCCGGATGGTTTATCCGGCCTACACTTCGCATGATCCCCGTAGGCCGGATAAGTTGCGTTAGCAGCACCATCCGGCACTTTTACCGCGCTGATTTATCAGCGTAATCTTTTGCTTATTTAAGACGGCGCGACTTTGCTCTAAGATGTTGGGCTGTTTTCACTATTTGACGAATAAAGAACCCATGGAAAATCATGAAATTCAGAGTGTGCTGATGAATGCCCTCTCCCTCCAGGAAGTCCACGTCTCCGGCGATGGCAGTCACTTTCAGGTTATTGCCGTGGGCGAGATGTTTGACGGCATGAGCCGGGTCAAGAAACAGCAAACGGTCTATGGGCCGCTAATGGAGTACATTGCGGACAACCGTATCCATGCCGTATCGATCAAAGCATATACCCCGGCGGAATGGGCGCGCGATCGTAAACTTAACGGATTTTAAGCTACGGGTAACCTGCCGGTAGCGGAGATGAATGCTTAACTGAGAATACAATAATGGATAAATTTCGTGTACAGGGGCCAACGACGCTCCAGGGCGAAGTCACAATTTCCGGCGCCAAAAACGCCGCGCTGCCGATCCTGTTCGCCGCTCTGCTGGCAGAAGAACCGGTAGAGATCCAAAACGTTCCAAAACTGAAAGACGTGGATACGTCGATGAAGCTCCTGAGCCAATTAGGCGCGAAAGTGGAACGCAATGGATCGGTACACATTGACGCCAGCCAGGTGAACGTGTTCTGCGCGCCTTATGATCTGGTTAAGACCATGCGCGCCTCGATATGGGCGCTGGGGCCGCTAGTTGCCCGTTTTGGTCAGGGACAAGTCTCTCTGCCGGGGGGCTGTACTATCGGCGCGCGTCCGGTTGATTTGCATATTACCGGTCTGGAACAACTGGGTGCGACCATCAAGCTGGAAGAGGGCTACGTAAAGGCCTCCGTCGAAGGACGTCTTAAAGGGGCGCATATCGTGATGGATAAGGTCAGCGTCGGCGCGACCGTCACCATTATGTGCGCCGCCACGCTGGCGGAAGGGACGACCATCATTGAAAACGCCGCGCGCGAGCCGGAAATTGTCGACACCGCTAACTTCCTGGTTACGCTGGGGGCGAAGATCGCCGGGCAGGGCACCGATCGTATTACGATCGAGGGCGTAGAGCGTCTGGGCGGCGGCGTTTATCGTGTGCTGCCGGATCGTATCGAAACGGGGACTTTCCTGGTGGCGGCAGCGATCTCTCGCGGCAAAATCCTCTGCCGTAACGCGCAACCGGACACTCTGGACGCAGTACTGGCGAAACTGCGCGATGCTGGCGCGGATATCGAAGTGGGCGAGGACTGGATTAGTCTGGACATGCACGGCAAACGACCGAAGGCGGTCAATGTCCGTACCGCGCCGCACCCGGCATTCCCGACCGATATGCAGGCGCAGTTCACGTTGCTGAACCTGGTGGCGGAAGGGACGGGCTTTATCACTGAAACTGTCTTTGAAAACCGTTTTATGCACGTGCCTGAACTCAGCCGCATGGGCGCGCGTGCGGAAATTGAAAGCAATACCGTCATATGCCATGGCATAGAAACGCTCTCTGGCGCCCAGGTTATGGCGACAGATCTGCGGGCATCTGCGAGCCTGGTGCTGGCGGGCTGTATTGCGGAAGGCACGACGATTGTGGATCGCATTTATCACATCGATCGCGGTTATGAGCGCATCGAAGACAAACTGCGCGCGCTAGGCGCGAATATTGAACGCGTGAAAGGCGAATAACCTTCTGTACGCTGAATAACCCCCGCGAACGCGATTGCGGGGGGTATTTTACAGGCGCTTACTCTACATTCTGTTTGTCTTTATTACGCGCTCTCATAAGCCGCGTTCTGTCGATAAACTCATGCGTGCGCGGATCGTGATAACGCGATGGCCAAATAACCCAGGGTTCCGTTCCCAATGCTTTCGCGATAATCAACTCTCCTTTCGGCCACGGGCGCGTTAATGCATTGGCCAGCGTGGATGAACTCAATCCATTCCGACGTGACTCAGCGGCCATTGAAGTCCCTTTTTTACGTAGTCCGGCAATGATATCGGCCGGATGCCAGTCAATAAGCTTGCTTTCCATACATCCATCACTCCTTAGGTTAATCACTTACGGTTTTAACAACCCGACGACGTTCGATACTATAACGCTTCGTGAAGGAATGTTCTAAAAAGTTCATGTAAGTGGCGGCAATATTCAGAATATGCCAGGGGAAGTCCTGGATGAGTATGTGAAAAACAGGCGATAGGGTATCTGGAGTTTATTAGAACTTAATGGGATATCCCGCGCAGTACGCGGGATAAGAGAACGGCATTAACGATCGCGCTGCACCGCGATGTGTGCGAGACCGATTAGCGCCTCACGCCATGGGGTATCCGGCAATATCTGCAACGCGGATATCGCTTTGTCGGCTTCTTCTTCCGCTCGCTGACGCGTCCATTCCAGCGAACCGCAGGTGGTCATCGCTTCCAGAACCGGTTCCAGAAGATGACGGCCATTGCCTTGTTCAATAGCGGTACGGATCATCGCTGACTGTTCTGGCGTACCGTGGCGCATGGCGTGAAGCAACGGTAAGGTAGGTTTGCCCTCATTGAGGTCATCACCCACATTTTTACCGAGATGCTCGCCGTCGGCACTGTAATCCAGCAGATCGTCAATGAGCTGGAAAGCCGTACCAAGGTAGCGGCCATAGTCCTGCAACCCTTTCTCTTGCTCAGGCGTACAACCGGCAAGAATACCGGAGCACTGGGCGGCGGCTTCGAACAGACGGGCCGTTTTACTGTAAATCACCCGCATGTAATTTTCTTCGGTAATGTCCGGGTCATTCACGTTCATCAATTGCAGCACTTCACCTTCTGCAATCACGTTGACCGCTTCCGACATCACTTCCAGCACTTTTAACGAGCCGAGGCTGGTCATCATCTGGAAGGCGCGGGTATAGATAAAGTCGCCGACCAACACGCTGGCGGCATTACCGAAAGCGGCATTTGCCGTCGCTTTGCCGCGACGCATATCAGATTCATCCACCACATCATCATGTAGCAGCGTCGCCGTGTGGATAAACTCGATCAGAGCGGCGATAGTCACGTGCGCGTTACCCTGATAACCCACCGCGCGTGCGGCAAGAACGGCAATCATCGGACGAATGCGTTTTCCGCCGCCGCTAATAATGTAATATCCTAGCTGATTAATCAGTTGAACGTCGGAATTAAGCTGTTCAAGGATTGTCGCATTGACACCCGCCATATCTTGCGCGGTTAACTCGTTGATTTTTTCTAAATTCATCGCAAAAGCCGGGCTTATCGCCCCGATTATCCCATGTCTGAATGAGGTAACGTAGGGTTTATGGTTAGAAATATACCCTGATTGTACTGAAAAAACGCCGCAGATAAACGTTACCGTATGCGTTGTGTTTTTTTTCTTCATGTATTGATGGTAGCACTTGTCAAAGCCGTGCAATTTGCGTAATATTCGCGCCCTATTGTGAATATTTATAGCGCGCTCTGAATCATTGAAAGGTGTGCGCGGAAGCGGAGTTTTTTATGTACGCGGTTTTCCAAAGTGGTGGTAAACAACACCGAGTAAGCGAAGGTCAGACCGTTCGCCTGGAAAAGCTGGACATCGCAACTGGCGAAACTATCGAGTTCGCTGAAGTTCTGATGATCGCAAACGGTGAAGAAGTCAAAATCGGCGTTCCTTTCGTTGATGGCGGCGTAATCAAAGCTGAAGTTGTTGCCCACGGTCGTGGCGAGAAAGTTAAAATCGTTAAGTTTCGTCGCCGTAAACACTACCGTAAGCAGCAGGGCCATCGTCAGTGGTTCACTGATGTGAAAATTACCGGCATCAGCGCTTAAGATTAGGGGAGCAGATTAAATGGCACATAAAAAGGCTGGCGGCTCGACTCGTAACGGTCGCGATTCTGAAGCTAAACGTCTGGGCGTAAAACGCTTTGGCGGTGAAGCAGTTCTGGCAGGCAGCATCATCGTTCGTCAACGTGGTACTAAATTCCACGCTGGCACCAACGTTGGTTGCGGTCGTGACCACACTCTGTTTGCTAAAGCAGACGGTAAAGTGAAATTCGAAGTTAAAGGCCCGAAAAACCGTAAATACATCAGCATCGTTGCTGAGTAAGTTTTTTGTGGTCCGGTAACGGATGAAAGCCCCGCACCTGTTGCGGGGCTTTTTACATTCGATGGCCGACTAAAATATACCCGTGTGGCTGTGCGAATGCCGTTAACGGGTCTTTGCAGGGAACACGGCATGAAGCAGCAGGCAGGCATTGGCATTCTTTTAGCGCTCACTACCGCGATGTGCTGGGAATAGCAATGAAGCAAGTGCTGGAGGTGATGGAGCCTTCAACCATTGTCTTCTACCGCTTCTTAATGGCCAGCATTGGCCTCGGGGCGATACTGGCAGTAAAAAGAAAGCTGCCGCCGCTGCGTATTTTTCGTAAGCCGCGTTGGTTGGTGTTATTGGCGATAGCGACCTGCGGACTGTTCGGTAATTTCATTTTGTTCAGTTCTTCCCTGCAATATTTAAGCCCAACCGCGTCGCAGGTTATCGGCCAGCTCTCGCCGGTTGGCATGATGGTCGCCAGCGTCTTTATTCTGAAAGAAAAGATGCGCGGTACGCAGGTGATTGGCGCGCTGATGTTATTGAGCGGGCTGGTGATGTTTTTTAACACCAGTCTGATCGAGATTTTTACCCGACTGACCGACTACACCTGGGGCGTTATTTTTGGCGTAGGCGCGGCGATGGTGTGGGTGAGCTATGGCGTGGCGCAAAAAGTATTATTGCGACGTCTGGCCTCGCAGCAGATCCTGTTTTTACTGTACACTTTATGTACGATAGCGCTCTTGCCGCTGGCAAAACCGATGGTGATAGCGCAACTGAGCGACTGGCAGCTCGCCTGTTTGATTTTCTGCGGGCTAAATACGCTGGTAGGATATGGCGCCCTGGCGGAAGCGATGGCGCGTTGGCAGGCGGCGCAGGTGAGCGCGATAATCACGCTTACACCGCTATTTACCCTGCTGTTTTCAGATCTTTTATCTATGGCCTGGCCCGATTTCTTCGCCAGACCGATGTTAAACCTTTTAGGTTATCTCGGTGCGTTTGTCGTGGTTGCGGGCGCGATGTATTCCGCCATTGGTCATCGTATTTGGGGCGGTTTACGCAAGCATGAAACGGTGGTTTCGCAACCCCGCTCAGGCGAATGATTTACGGAGAATAAAATGAAGTTTGTTGATGAAGCATCGATTCTGGTCGTTGCAGGCGATGGCGGTAATGGCTGTGTGAGCTTTCGCCGCGAAAAATATATCCCGAAAGGCGGCCCGGACGGCGGTGATGGCGGCGACGGCGGCGACGTCTGGATGGAAGCCGATGAAAACCTGAATACGCTGATCGATTACCGCTTTGAAAAATCGTTCCGCGCTGAACGTGGTCAGAATGGCGCGAGCCGCGACTGTACCGGTAAACGCGGTAAAGACGTGACCATCAAAGTGCCGGTCGGTACGCGCGTTATCGACCAGGGAACCGGTGAAACGATGGGCGACATGACCAAACACGGTCAGCGTCTGTTGGTCGCGAAGGGCGGCTGGCATGGGCTAGGCAATACCCGTTTTAAATCCTCGGTTAACCGTACGCCGCGCCAGAAAACCAATGGTACGCCGGGCGATAAGCGCGACCTGCTGCTGGAACTGATGCTGCTGGCGGATGTCGGGATGCTGGGGATGCCAAACGCCGGTAAATCAACGTTCATTCGCGCGGTATCGGCAGCAAAACCGAAAGTCGCGGACTATCCGTTTACCACGCTGGTGCCGAGCCTGGGCGTGGTACGTATGGACAGCGAAAAGAGTTTTGTGGTGGCCGACATTCCGGGGTTGATCGAAGGCGCGGCGGAAGGCGCGGGCCTGGGGATTCGCTTCCTGAAGCACCTCGAACGTTGCCGCGTACTGCTGCACCTCATTGATATCGATCCGATCGACGGTTCCGATCCGGTGGAAAACGCCCGTATCATTATTGGCGAACTGGAAAAATACAGCCAGGATCTGGCGGCTAAACCGCGCTGGTTAGTGTTCAACAAGATCGATCTGATGGATAAAACCGAAGCGGAAGAGAAAGCGAAAGCGATCGCCGAAGCGTTGGGCTGGGAAGGGAAATACTATCTGATTTCCGCCGCCAGTCAGCTAGGGGTGAAAGATCTCTGCTGGGATGTGATGACCTTTATCATCGAGAATCCGATCGCGCAGGCTGAAGAAGCAAAACAGCCGGAAAAAGTCGAGTTCATGTGGGACGATTATCATCGCCAGCAGTTGGCTGAAGTGGAAGAAGACGCAGACGATGACTGGGATGACGACTGGGATGAAGACGACGAAGAAGGCGTCGAATTCATCTACAAACGTTAATCTCGTAGCCGGATGGCGCTAAAGCTTATCCGGCCTACAAAAGCCAACGGGCCGCATTTGCGGCCCATTTTATTATGTTCGTTGTAGGCCGGATAAGACGCGTTAGCGCCGCCATCCGGCAATAATGCACTCAGTTAGTCTGATAAATATCCTTATACAACCGACTCTCGAAGCGTACCAGCGGGATTCGGCGATTACGCTGATCGGCAGGTGGAACCGCGTAGCCGGACAAATACTGTACAAATGCCATCCGTTGTCCGCTTGCGGTGGTAATAAAGCCCGCCAGATTATACACGCCCTGCAGTGATCCGGTTTTCGCCGAAACCTTACCGTCTACGCCCGCCTGATGCAGCCCGGCGCGGTATTGTAATGAACCATCATAGCCCGCCAGCGGCAGCATAGAGATAAAGTTCAGCTCGTTATCGTGTTGGGCGATATATTGCAGCACCTGCATCATCGTGGCGGGAGCGATCAGATTATGGCGAGAAAGACCGGAACCGTCGGCAATAATGGTATTGCCGATATCAATTCCCGCCTGTTGGCGTAGGATCTGGCGAACGGCATCCGATCCCGCCCGCCAGGTGCCAGGCACGTTAAACCTGACATGACCAATCATCCGAAAAACAGTATCGGCGATCATGTTGTCTGACTTTTTCAGCATAATCTTAAGCAGATCGTGCAGTGGCGCCGACTGTTTACTGGCGACGATCGTTCCGGGCTCGTTAACCTGCGTCTGGCGCAGCAGCGTGCCGCGGTAAGTTATCCCGGCCTCTTTCAGTTCCTGCTTGAGGATCGCGCCCGCGTAGCTGGCGCCGTCCTGAATAGCAAAGGCCAGCGGCAGCGGGTCGGCGCGCTGTGGTAAACAGCCGGTAAGCGTATAACGGTTCAAATCGCCAGGCACAACATCCAGCTCGCAATACTGCGCGTCTGCCGAACCGCGCGGTAGAGTCCGTACCTGGCTGAACATCGTTACCGGATAATAAGAAGCCACGCGAATAAAGGCTAAATCGTTTGGTTTTTGCGCGCTATAAAGCGACACAGAAAAACAGTTGCGGTCAACAATGGCGGCGGCGGGAGGCGCGCTGAAACACTGCGTCAGGTCGTTCCACGGCCAGCCTGGCGCTTTATCGTGGCTGGCGAAAATCGACGTGTCGATAAGCACATTGCCGTCGATTTGCGTGACGCCGGACTTTTTCAGCGTCGCGACCATATTGCGAATATCCTGACGTTTTAGCGTTGGATCGCCACCAAAGCGCGCAATTACGTCACCTTTCAGGATGCCGTTATCGACGTTGCCTTTAGTCTCCAGCGTGGTCGTAAAACGGAAATCCGGGCCGAGTTGAATCAGCGCCGCCAGCGCGGTAATCACCTTTTGGGTACTGGCGGGAAGCGCCATCTGCTGACTATGATAATCAATAGCCGGCGCGGGCGCGCCAATCTTTTGCACCATCAGCGCGAGGTTGGCGCCGGCCGGAAGCTGTTTGATGTATTCGTCAATATTCGCGGCCTGAACGCTGAACGCTATACTGGTGGTCAATCCGATGATAAATCTGGAAAATCGCATAATCTCGCGCTAACACCCTGGAAACAAGCCGTCATACTACGGCGCAACGCCCTAAAAAGTAAACGATGACCCATAGGGAACTCCAGGGTAAAATGGTTATCAAAGAGGAAATTGTAGCTGACCTGGGACTGCGCGCCCGGGTTGGTGTTTTTTTGCTTCTGACCCTGGTATGGCATATGCCGGGGCTGGCTTAGCAGCCGGGGTAGAGTTCATTGCCCCCTACAGGAATGTTCAAGAGGTATAACAAATGCAAGCTATTCCGATGACCTTACGCGGAGCCGAAAAACTGCGCGAAGAGCTGGATTTTCTGAAATCTGTGCGCCGTCCTGAAATCATCGCCGCTATCGCCGAAGCGCGCGAACATGGCGATTTAAAAGAAAACGCGGAGTATCATGCTGCACGCGAACAGCAGGGTTTCTGCGAAGGGCGCATTAAAGATATCGAAGCAAAACTGTCGAATGCGCAGGTGATTGATGTCACTAAAATGCCGAACAATGGCCGCGTGATTTTCGGCGCTACCGTCACGGTGCTGAACCTGGACACCGACGAAGAGCAGACCTACCGCATTGTTGGCGATGATGAGGCGGATTTTAAGCAAAATCTCATTTCGGTAAACTCGCCAATCGCTCGCGGCCTGATCGGCAAAGAGCAGGATGACGTCGTGGTGATCAAAACGCCTGGCGGCGATGTGGAATACGAAGTGCTTAAAGTGGAATACCTTTAAGTAGTACTCAATACGCAAATTGTTGGTGTATTGTAAAGAAAGGAAAAAGGCCGCATAGCGGCCTTTTATCAACGGAGAGAGCGTGGCATTTTGCTCTCCTGCTCGTGGAAAACCCCTCGTTTTACACAGATTTTGTGTTCGACTTTAGGATATCCTTAACGCGGCAGCGAGATTTTACGCTCTTTAGTTGGGCGATACAGCACCAGCGTTTTACCGATGACCTGTACGTTACAGGCGCCGGTTTCGCGCACGATAGCGTCCACGATCAAGGTTTTTGTTTCGCGATCTTCCGAGGCGATTTTCACCTTGATAAGTTCATGGTGCTCTAACGCTTGTTCAATCTCGGCCAGTACCCCTTCGGTCAAACCATTATTGCCAAGCATAACAACAGGCTTGAGCGGATGTGCCAGACCTTTTAGGTGCTGTTTTTGTTTAGTACTCAGATTCATCGTATATTTTTGCTTACGTTGGGATTGAAAACGGGTCATTCTACCGCCATCTCCCTTATATCGCCAAATAGGCGTGTAGAAATTTACGCCATTGGCTACGATGAACTGCCCCGACGGGAAAGTTAAATGACAGGTAAAAAGCGTTCTGCCAGCTCAAGCCGCTGGCTTCAGGAACACTTTAGCGATAAATATGTTCAACAGGCGCAGAAAAAGGGGCTACGCTCCCGTGCCTGGTTTAAACTTGATGAAATACAGCAAAGTGACAAACTTTTTAAGCCGGGAATGACGGTAGTCGATCTCGGCGCTGCGCCAGGAGGCTGGTCACAGTATGTGGTCACGCAGATTGGCGGCAAAGGCCGCATCATCGCTTGTGATCTTTTACCTATGGATCCTATCGTTGGTGTGGACTTTCTTCAGGGCGATTTTCGTGATGAACTTGTCATGAAAGCGTTACTGGAACGCGTGGGTGACAGTAAAGTACAAGTTGTCATGTCGGATATGGCACCAAACATGAGCGGAACACCGGCGGTGGATATCCCCCGCGCCATGTATCTGGTGGAGCTGGCGTTAGAGATGTGCCGCGATGTGCTGGCGCCAGGCGGAAGTTTTGTAGTGAAGGTGTTCCAGGGCGAAGGTTTCGATGAGTATCTAAGGGAAATTCGCTCCCTGTTTACGAAGGTTAAAGTTCGTAAGCCGGACTCTTCGCGTGCGCGTTCGCGTGAAGTGTACATTGTAGCGACCGGGCGAAAGTGATAACCGGCAGATTTCAGACGTAAGGTTTGAAAGAAACTGGATATAGAGTATCCTGACGCTGTTTTTAACACAGTTGTAATAAGAGGTTAATCCCTTGAGTGACATGGCGAAAAACCTAATACTCTGGCTGGTCATTGCCGTTGTGCTGATGTCAGTATTCCAGAGCTTTGGGCCCAGCGAGTCTAATGGCCGTAAGGTGGATTACTCTACCTTCCTGCAAGAGGTCAATCAGGACCAGGTTCGCGAAGCGCGTATCAACGGACGTGAGATCAACGTTACCAAGAAAGATAGTAACCGTTACACGACTTACATTCCGATTAATGATCCGAAGCTGCTTGATAACCTGCTGACTAAAAACGTCAAGGTTGTTGGCGAACCACCTGAAGAGCCAAGCCTGCTGGCTTCTATCTTCATTTCCTGGTTCCCGATGCTGTTGCTGATCGGCGTCTGGATCTTCTTCATGCGTCAGATGCAGGGCGGCGGTGGCAAAGGCGCCATGTCGTTCGGTAAGAGCAAGGCGCGTATGCTGACGGAAGATCAGATCAAAACCACGTTTGCTGACGTCGCGGGTTGTGACGAAGCGAAAGAAGAAGTGGCGGAACTGGTTGAATACCTGCGTGAACCGAGCCGTTTCCAGAAGCTGGGCGGTAAAATTCCGAAAGGCGTCCTGATGGTCGGCCCGCCGGGTACCGGTAAAACCCTGCTGGCAAAAGCCATTGCGGGTGAAGCGAAGGTGCCATTCTTTACGATTTCCGGTTCTGACTTTGTGGAAATGTTCGTCGGTGTCGGCGCGTCTCGAGTGCGTGACATGTTCGAACAGGCCAAGAAAGCGGCGCCGTGCATTATCTTCATCGATGAAATCGACGCCGTAGGCCGCCAGCGTGGCGCAGGTCTGGGCGGTGGTCACGATGAACGTGAGCAGACGTTGAACCAGATGCTGGTTGAGATGGACGGCTTCGAAGGTAACGAAGGTATCATCGTTATCGCGGCAACCAACCGTCCGGACGTTCTGGACCCGGCGCTGCTGCGTCCAGGTCGTTTTGACCGTCAGGTGGTGGTAGGCCTGCCGGATGTTCGCGGTCGTGAGCAGATTCTGAAGGTGCATATGCGTCGCGTACCGTTAGCGACGGATATTGATGCGGCGATCATTGCGCGCGGTACGCCGGGCTTCTCCGGTGCTGACCTCGCGAACCTGGTGAACGAAGCGGCGCTGTTTGCGGCTCGTGGTAACAAGCGCGTTGTGTCGATGGTTGAGTTCGAGAAAGCGAAAGACAAAATCATGATGGGCGCCGAACGTCGCTCCATGGTGATGACGGAAGCGCAGAGAGAGTCGACCGCGTACCACGAAGCGGGCCACGCGATTATCGGTCGCCTGGTGCCGGAACACGATCCGGTGCACAAAGTGACGATTATCCCGCGCGGTCGTGCGCTGGGCGTGACCTTCTTCCTGCCTGAAGGCGACGCGATCAGCGCCAGCCGTCAGAAGCTGGAAAGCCAAATCAGCACGCTGTACGGTGGCCGTCTGGCGGAAGAGATTATCTACGGCGTTGAGCATGTTTCTACCGGCGCGTCGAACGACATTAAAGTCGCGACTAACCTGGCGCGTAACATGGTCACCCAGTGGGGCTTCTCGGAGAAACTCGGTCCGTTGCTGTATGCGGAAGAAGAGGGCGAAGTATTCCTCGGCCGTAGCGTCGCAAAAGCGAAACATATGTCTGATGAAACTGCGCGTATCATCGACCAGGAAGTGAAAGCGCTGATTGAACGTAACTACAATCGCGCTCGTCAGATCCTGACTGACAATATGGATATTCTGCACGCGATGAAAGATGCGCTGATGAAATATGAAACCATCGATGCGCCGCAGATTGATGACCTGATGGCGCGTCGTGAAGTGCGTCCGCCTGCGGGCTGGGAAGATCCAAACGGCACCAATAACTCTGACAGCAATGGTACGCCTCAGGCGCCGCGTCCGGTTGATGAACCACGCACGCCGAACCCGGGCAACACGATGTCAGAGCAGCTGGGCGACAAATAAACGTTTGTTGTACAACATTATGTTTAGCGCTCACCGAAACCCTGGGGCTTGCCCCGGGGTTTTTCTTTTTTTAACTCACCACAAATAAAACAGGGATTTTGACCATGAAACTCTTCGCTCAGGGCGCCACGCTCGATCTCACTCATCCGCATGTTATGGGTATCCTGAACGTAACGCCGGATTCGTTCTCCGACGGCGGCGCGCATAACACGCTGATTGAGGCGGTGAAACATGCGAATTTAATGGTGAATGCCGGTGCGACAATTATTGATGTGGGGGGGGAATCAACGCGACCAGGCGCGGCGGAAGTGAGCGTGGAAGAAGAGCTGGATCGCGTTATTCCGGTACTGGAAGCAATCGCGCAACGTTTTGAAGTGTGGATTTCTGTGGATACCTCTAAACCCGAGGTGATCCGTGAAGCGACAAGGGCGGGCGCGCATATTATCAATGATGTCCGTTCGCTCTCCGAGCCCGGCGCGTTGGAAGCGGCAGCGGAAACCGGCTTGCCGGTCAGTCTTATGCACATGCAGGGCAACCCCAAAACCATGCAGGAGGCGCCGAAATATGACGATGTATTTGCCGAGGTGAATCGCTACTTTATTGAGCAAATAGCACGTTGTGAGAAGGCCGGCATCGCAAAAGAGAAATTGTTGCTCGACCCCGGATTCGGTTTCGGTAAAAATCTCTCTCACAATTATACCTTACTGGCGCGACTGGGTGAGTTTCATCATTTTAACCTGCCGCTGCTGGTGGGCATGTCACGTAAAACGATGGTTGGTCAGTTACTTAACGTGGGACCATCAGACCGTCTGAACGGCAGCCTTGCGTGCGCGGTAATTGCCGCGATGCAGGGCGCGCAGATCATTCGCGTCCATGACGTCAAAGAAACCGTAGAGGCGATGCGGGTGGTAGAAGCCACTCTGTCTGCAAAGGGAAACAAACGCTATGAGTAATCGTAAATATTTCGGTACCGATGGGATTCGCGGACGTGTAGGCAATGCCCCCATTACACCTGATTTCGTGCTTAAACTGGGTTGGGCTGCCGGAAAAGTGCTGGCGCGTCATGGCTCGCGTAAAATCATTATCGGTAAAGATACGCGTATTTCCGGCTATATGCTGGAGTCCGCGCTGGAGGCGGGCCTTGCCGCTGCGGGGCTGTCGGCCTCGTTTACCGGACCTATGCCAACGCCAGCCGTCGCCTATTTGACGCGGACTTTCCGCGCGGAGGCGGGTATCGTTATCTCGGCTTCGCATAACCCGTTCTATGATAACGGCATTAAATTCTTCTCTATCGACGGTACGAAACTGCCTGACGATGTGGAAGAAGCCATCGAAGCCGAAATGGAAAAAGAGATCACCTGCGTAGACTCCGCCGAGCTGGGGAAAGCGAGCCGCATCGTCGATGCCGCCGGACGCTATATTGAGTTCTGTAAAGGCACCTTCCCGAACGAACTGAGCCTCAATGGCCTGAAAGTGGTTGTGGATTGCGCCAACGGCGCTACCTACCATATCGCACCGAATGTGCTGCGCGAGCTGGGCGCGACCGTTATCGCCATCGGCTGTGAGCCAAACGGCGTCAACATTAACGAAGAAGTGGGCGCGACCGACGTGCGCGCGTTGCAGGCGCGCGTGTTGGCGGAGAAGGCGGACCTCGGCATCGCGCTTGACGGCGACGGCGACCGGGTCATCATGGTTGACCATGAAGGCAATAAAGTCGATGGCGATCAGATTATGTATATCATCGCGCGCGAAGGGCTGCGCCAGGGGCAACTGCGCGGCGGCGCGGTGGGGACGCTGATGAGCAATATGGGGCTGGAGCTGGCGCTCAAGCAGCTTGGCATTCCGTTTGCCCGGGCGAAAGTGGGCGACCGCTACGTGCTGGAAAAATTGCAGGAAAAAGGCTGGCGCATCGGCGCGGAAAACTCTGGTCACGTTATTCTGTTGGATAAAACGACCACTGGCGACGGTATTGTAGCGGGGCTACAAGTTCTGGCGGCGATGGTGCGTAATCATATGAGTCTGCACGATCTGTGCAGCGGTATGAAAATGTTCCCGCAGATTCTGGTTAACGTGCGTTACACCGCCGGTAGCGGCGATCCGCTGGAAAATGAAGCGGTGAAAGCGGTAACGGCGGACGTAGAAGCCACGCTCGGCAATCGTGGGCGGGTACTGCTACGTAAATCCGGTACCGAACCGTTGATTCGCGTGATGGTGGAAGGCGAGGATGAAGCGCAGGTTACGGCATTCGCCCATCGTATCGCGGATGCGGTAAAAGCCGTTTAAGCGTTTAAGTGACTAAAAAGGCGGCGGTTGCCGCCTTACGGCCCGCAAAAAACAACGCTTTTGCTGTTTTTTTCCGCAGTTGATACAATGCGCTTAAATTGCCCTTGCGAAGGTCATTCGCTTTGGTTAGTATTCACACCCGCTTCAGTGGGAAACAGTAAAAATCCCGCTTTATTGGTAGAAGCATTGGTACGCGGCAACTCCGCAAGGAACAGGTTGATTATGTACGAAGCTCTTTTAGTTGTTTTCCTTATTGTGGCAATTGGCCTTGTAGGTCTGATCATGCTGCAGCAAGGTAAAGGCGCTGATATGGGAGCCTCCTTCGGAGCAGGCGCTTCCGCTACGCTATTTGGTTCAAGTGGTTCTGGTAACTTCATGACCCGAATGACGGCGGTATTGGCGACGCTGTTCTTCATCATCAGTCTGGTGTTGGGTAATATCAATAGCAACAAAACCAATAAAGGAAGCGAGTGGGAAAATCTGAGCGCGCCGGCGAAGACCGAGCAGACTCAACCTGCTGCACCGGCCCAGCCGACCAGCGATATCCCGCGCTAATAGCAGTATCCGTGCCGAGGTGGTGGAATTGGTAGACACGCTACCTTGAGGTGGTAGTGCCCAATAGGGCTTACGGGTTCAAGTCCCGTCCTCGGTACCAATATTCCAGGAAAAAGACGCTGAAAAGCGTCTTTTTTTCGTCTGTTGAAAACGGAGGCCCTTTACTAACTTAGGGCCGCCTCAGTTATCTTCCTATGTGTAAGGCGCTTTCATCCAACTCGAAATCTGTAATTTCAAGTTTTTCCATAATTACAGGGAGAACTTGGTGAATGATTCGCATACCAGTCAGTATTTCATTCATGTAGATATCTGGGTGGATTCGTGATTTATTTAAATCTAAGCTTTCAGCCTCAGCTGCAACACTCAGATCATCTGCACTATCGTAAACCATCTGGAGGAGCTCTGCTCGTAATGGAATTCCTGCACGGAATGCCAGAAGTTTGAGTTGGCTTAACCAGTTTTCATAATCCTTCTCAACTTCATAACGGAATTGTCGAAAATTCGGTGCTGTTGCTGAATCAATCTCAATTTTGCAAGCTGCAAGCGACATCAAAGAATACATAATATTGATGGCATCAGTTGAATAGATATCCAACCCTTCATCTTGTATTAATTCATCAACATAAGCAGCATAAAAGCCATAGACATCATTCAGCGAGTTATAGATTTTTTCAATAATTGAACTGTGAGGGTTATTGCTGATGGAGTCCCATAGATCTTCAGTTTCTTCATCATCTGTATTCTCATAGTTGATATCTAATTCAACAGGGAACGATTTTGGAGCGGATAACCCCATTTTTTCCAATGTATCAATCGTTTCTTCACATAAGAACCCTTCTTCGTCGAGTAGAGGTGTTGTGACGTAGCCGGTTTCTGCTCTGTCATGTACTCTATCAGCAATAAAATGCATCAGACGATCCCATTTTTCTGCATTACTGACGGAGCCTGCCCACTCAACAAGCAGTGGAGAATACTCGCCTATGTTGGTGATTTTTCTGAATTTCTTTTCCATATCATCAGACATATGTTCACCTTTTTTCCACTTGCTAATTTGAGTGGAGGAAACCCCTAGCTTTCCAGCAAGTTCTTTTTGGCTGCATTTAAGGATATCTAAGGCTAGGCGTACAAAGTGTTCACTGTTCATTTTTCTACCTTTTTAGTAAATAAAACCGTTAATTAAGTGAATTTATTATTGATTTTATTTTAGTAAATTTCAATTTAGTTTTACTTAAAAATTATGTGAGCCTAAGCTGGCAATAAAAAAGGCCGCTTTCGCGGCCTGTTGCATCAACGACGCGGGCTTATTTGCCTTTGTTTTCCAGATTCTCAACCTGCGGCAGACCGGTCGCGGAAGAGGCGGTTAACAGACCCGCTTTCGCGTAGCCGAACAGTTTCTCGCGGGTATCGGTAATGTCCAGATTACGCATGGTCAACTGACCGATACGATCGTCCGGTGAGAATACGGACTCGCCTTTCTCCATGGTCAGACGCTCAGCCTTATAGGTCAGGTTGTCGGACACGGTGTTCAGGATGGAGTAGTCGTTGCCGCGACGCAGCTCCAACGTCACTTCACCGGTAATCTGGCTGGCGACCCAACGTTGCAGGCCGTCACGCAGCATCAGCGCCTGCGAGTCGAACCAGCGGCCCTGATACAGCAGTTTACCCAGCTGACGACCATGAGAATGATACTGTTCAATGGTGTCTTCGTTGTGAATACCGGTCAACAGACGCTCGTAAGCGATGTGCAGCAGCGCCATTCCGGGGGCTTCATAAATACCGCGGCTTTTTGCTTCAATGATGCGGTTTTCAATTTGGTCGCTCATGCCCAGGCCGTGACGGCCGCTGATGCGGTTTGCTTCCAGCATCATCTCAACATCATCGCTGAAGGTTTTACCGTTCAGGGCAACAGGGTGACCCTGTTCGAAGCGGACGGTCACCTCTTCTGCCGGGATCTTCACGCTCTCGTCCCAGAACTTCACGCCCATAATCGGGTTGACGATCTTGACGCTGGAGTTAAGAAACTCCAGATCTTTCGCTTCATGCGTGGCGCCGAGCATGTTGGAGTCGGTGGAGTAGGCTTTTTCAACGGACATTTTATAGTCGAAACCGCAGGCAATCATAAATTCAGACATCTCATGGCGACCACCCAGCTCATCGATAAAGTCGGTATCCAGCCACGGTTTGTAAATCTGTAATTCAGCATTCGTCAGCAGGCCGTAACGATAGAAACGTTCAATATCGTTGCCTTTATAGGTACTGCCGTCGCCCCAGATATTCACGCCGTCTTCTTTCATCGCGGCGACCAGCATCGTGCCGGTTACGGCACGGCCCAGAGGCGTGGTATTGAAATAGGTCAGTCCGCCAGTCGTATTATGGAAAGCGCCGCACTGAATCGCTGCGATCCCTTCTGCAACCAACTGCTTGCGGCAATCAATCAGGCGAGCATTCTCTGCGCCATACTCCATTGCGCGACGAGGAATGGCGTCATAGTCATCCTCATCCGGTTGTCCCAGATTCGCAGTATAAGCATATGGGACAGCTCCTTTTTGTCGCATCCACAGCAGCGCGGCGCTGGTGTCCAGACCGCCGGAAAAAGCGATACCAATACGTTGACCTGCTGGAAGATGCTTAAGAATCGTCGTCATAGAATAGAACCCTGCTTGATTGACTGATAATGAGATCGGTTTCTGCTTTAGTGCATTTTTATGCAAAATAACTGAGTTTTCATTTAATCATCTTTTAGCAGAGACAGGAAGCGTTTAGTGAAGGTTTACTGAAATAACGTTGTGAAATGCGTGTATAAGCCGGAGAGGTGGGATGAGTATAACGAAGAGTGATATTCATTCATCTGCATATTGGGAATAGGGTTGACATAACTCATGCCTGGTCACTATACTGTGCGCAGATTTTACGTCCCGTCCTCGGTACCAAATCCCAGCAGTATTTGCAAATTTTGCCCAAAACGAGTAGAATTTGCCACGTTTCAGGCGCGGGGTGGAGCAGCCTGGTAGCTCGTCGGGCTCATAACCCGAAGGTCGTCGGTTCAAATCCGGCCCCCGCAACCACTTTCCCTTAGAGTTCTTTTTCAAATATACTGTGAAGGTTATGTCCTTCGTAGCTGGATTTGAAAAAAATTCTTTCGGAAGGTACACCAGACCGCCGTTGCGGTTATAGGGTTCAGTTATCTAAAGCCCCGATTTATCGGGGTTTTTTGTTATCTGACTACAGAATAACTGGGCTTTAGGCCCTTTTTTTATGTCTTGGGGGTGGGCTTGTCCACATTAGAGCAAAAATTAACAGAGATGATTACAGCACCAGTTGAAGCCTTAGGCTACGAGCTGGTCGGCATCGAATTTATTCGCGGTCGCACATCCACACTGCGCATCTATATTGATAGTGAAGATGGCATCAATGTTGATGATTGTGCTGATGTGAGCCACCAGGTAAGCGCGGTGCTGGACGTTGAAGATCCTATCTCCGTGGCTTACAACCTTGAAGTCTCGTCACCGGGTCTCGACCGTCCTATGTTCACTGCCGATCATTATGCGCGTTTCCAGGGTGAAGAAGTCGCGCTGGTTCTTCGCATGGCGGTACAGAACCGTCGCAAGTGGCAGGGCATTATCAAAGCGGTGGACGGTGAAATGATTACCGTCACAGTCGAAGGCAAAGATGAAGTGTTCGCGCTGAGTAATATCCAGAAGGCGAACCTGGTTCCCCACTTTTAACAGTCTGGATGAGGTGAAAAGCCCGCGATGAACAAAGAAATTTTGGCTGTTGTTGAAGCCGTCTCCAACGAAAAAGCGCTGCCACGCGAAAAAATTTTTGAAGCGCTGGAAAGTGCGCTGGCGACAGCAACAAAGAAAAAATATGAGCAGGAGATCGATGTTCGTGTAGAAATCGATCGTAAAAGCGGTGATTTTGATACTTTCCGCCGTTGGTTGATCGTTGAAGAAGTGACCATGCCGACGAAGGAAATTACGCTGGAAGCGGCGCGTTTTGAAGACGAAAGCCTGAATGTCGGCGACTATGTTGAAGATCAGATTGAATCTGTCACCTTTGACCGTATCACCACGCAGACTGCGAAACAGGTTATCGTACAGAAGGTCCGTGAAGCTGAACGCGCGATGGTTGTCGATCAGTTCCGCGACCAGGAAGGCGAAATTGTCACTGGCGTGGTGAAGAAAGTGAACCGCGACAATATCTCTCTGGAAATTAAATCCGAAGGGATGGCCGGTAACGCTGAAGCGGTGATTCTGCGTGAAGATATGCTGCCGCGTGAAAACTTCCGTCCGGGCGACCGCATCCGCGGTGTTCTGTACGCTGTACGTCCAGAAGCGCGTGGCGCGCAGCTGTTCGTCACCCGTTCCAAGCCGGAAATGCTGATCGAACTGTTCCGCATCGAAGTGCCGGAAATCGGCGAAGAAGTGATTGAAATTAAAGCGGCGGCTCGCGATCCGGGTTCTCGTGCGAAAATCGCAGTGAAAACCAACGATAAACGTATCGATCCGGTCGGCGCTTGTGTGGGGATGCGCGGCGCGCGCGTTCAGGCGGTCTCTACCGAACTGGGCGGTGAGCGTATCGATATCGTGCTGTGGGATGATAACCCGGCGCAGTTCGTCATTAATGCGATGGCGCCGGCAGACGTCGCGTCTATCGTGGTGGACGAAGATAAACATACCATGGATATCGCCGTTGAAGCCGGTAATCTGGCGCAGGCGATCGGACGTAATGGTCAGAACGTCCGCCTGGCTTCGCAATTGAGCGGCTGGGAACTCAACGTAATGACCGTTGATGACTTGCAGGCTAAACATCAGGCTGAAGCACATGCCGCTATCGAGATCTTTACTAAATATCTTGATATTGATGAAGAGTTCGCGACCGTTCTGGTAGAAGAAGGTTTCTCCACGCTCGAGGAACTGGCCTATGTGCCAATGAAAGAACTGCTGGAAATTGACGGCCTTGATGAGCCGACCGTTGAAGCACTGCGCGAGCGTGCTAAAAACGCACTGGCCACTCTGGCGCAGGACCAGGAAGCAAGCCTCGGTGATAACAAACCGGCTGACGATCTGCTGAATCTGGAAGGATTAGATCGCGATATGGCTTTCAAACTGGCGGCTCGTGGTGTTTGTACGCTGGAAGATCTCGCCGACCAGGGCATTGATGATCTGGCTGATATCGAAGGGTTGACCGACGAAAAAGCCGGTGAGCTGATTATGGCTGCCCGTAATATTTGCTGGTTCGGCGACGAAGCGTAATAAACTGTAGCAGGAAGGAACAGCATGACAGATGTAACCCTAAAAGCGCTGGCCGCAGAGAGACAGGTTTCCGTGGATCGCCTGGTACAGCAGTTTGCTGATGCAGGTATCCGGAAATCTGCTGACGACTCTGTGTCCGCACAAGAAAAACAGACTTTACTGGCGCACCTGAACCGCGAAGCGGTTTCTGGTCCCGATAAACTGACGCTGCAGCGTAAGACGCGCAGCACCCTGAACATTCCAGGTACCGGTGGAAAAAGTAAATCGGTACAAATCGAAGTCCGCAAGAAGCGCACCTTTGTGAAACGCGATCCGCAAGAGGCTGAACGCCTGGCCGCGGAAGAGCAGGCGCAGCGTGAAGCGGAAGAGCAAGCCCGTCGTGAGGCAGAAGAACAGGCCAAACGCGAGGCGCAACAAAAAGCTGAACGCGAGGCCGCAGAACAAGCTAAGCGTGAAGCCGCTGAAAAAGCGAAACGTGAAGCTGCGGAAAAAGACAAAGTGAGCAATCAACAGACTGACGATATGACCAAAACCGCCCAGGCCGAAAAAGCCCGCCGTGAGAATGAAGCTGCAGAGCTGAAGCGTAAAGCGGAAGAAGAAGCACGTCGCAAACTCGAAGAAGAAGCGCGTCGTGTAGCAGAAGAAGCTCGCCGCATGGCGGAAGAAAACAAATGGACCGCAACGCCTGAGCCAGTAGAAGACACCAGTGACTATCATGTCACCACTTCTCAGCACGCTCGCCAGGCCGAAGACGAAAACGATCGTGAAGTTGAAGGCGGTCGTGGTCGTGGCCGTAATGCAAAAGCAGCGCGTCCGGCGAAAAAAGGCAAACATGCCGAATCCAAAGCCGATCGCGAAGAAGCGCGTGCTGCGGTTCGCGGCGGTAAAGGCGGCAAGCGTAAAGGGTCTTCTTTACAGCAAGGCTTCCAGAAGCCCGCTCAGGCCGTTAACCGTGACGTGGTGATCGGTGAAACCATCACCGTTGGCGAACTGGCGAACAAGATGGCGGTGAAAGGTTCTCAGGTCATCAAAGCGATGATGAAGCTGGGCGCCATGGCCACCATCAACCAGGTTATCGATCAGGAAACCGCACAGCTTGTTGCCGAAGAGATGGGCCACAAAGTTATCCTGCGTCGTGAAAACGAACTGGAAGAAGCGGTAATGAGCGACCGTGATACCGGCGCTGCGGCTGAACCACGCGCACCGGTTGTGACCATCATGGGTCACGTTGACCACGGTAAAACCTCTCTGCTGGACTACATTCGTTCCACGAAAGTAGCCTCTGGCGAAGCGGGCGGCATTACCCAGCACATCGGTGCTTACCACGTTGAAACTGACAACGGGATGATCACCTTCCTGGACACCCCGGGCCACGCCGCATTTACTTCTATGCGTGCTCGCGGCGCCCAGGCAACGGATATCGTGGTTCTGGTGGTAGCGGCAGACGACGGCGTGATGCCGCAGACTATCGAAGCTATCCAGCACGCGAAAGCGGCAGGTGTGCCGGTCGTGGTTGCGGTGAACAAAATCGATAAGCCAGAAGCCGATCCGGATCGCGTTAAGAACGAACTGTCCCAGTACGGCATTCTGCCGGAAGAGTGGGGCGGCGAGAGCCAGTTCGTTCACGTGTCTGCGAAAGCAGGTACCGGTATCGACGAACTGCTGGACGCTATCCTGCTGCAGGCCGAAGTTCTGGAACTGAAAGCGGTACGCAAAGGTATGGCGAGCGGTGCGGTTATCGAATCCTTCCTGGATAAGGGTCGTGGTCCGGTGGCTACCGTGCTGGTTCGTGAAGGTACGCTGCATAAGGGCGATATCGTGCTGTGTGGCTTCGAATACGGCCGCGTGCGTGCGATGCGTAACGAACTGGGTCAGGAAGTGCTGGAAGCGGGTCCGTCCATTCCGGTGGAAATCCTCGGCCTGTCCGGCGTTCCGGCTGCGGGTGACGAAGTGACCGTCGTTCGCGACGAGAAGAAAGCCCGTGAAGTTGCTCTGTATCGTCAGGGTAAATTCCGTGAAGTTAAACTGGCGCGTCAACAGAAATCTAAACTCGAGAACATGTTCGCCAACATGACCGAAGGCGAAGTTCACGAAGTGAACATCGTGCTGAAGGCCGACGTACAGGGTTCTGTGGAAGCGATCTCCGACTCCTTGCTGAAACTGTCTACCGACGAAGTGAAAGTGAAGATCATCGGTTCTGGCGTAGGTGGTATCACCGAAACCGACGCGACCCTGGCTGCGGCGTCCAACGCCATTCTGGTTGGCTTCAACGTTCGTGCCGATGCCTCTGCGCGTAAAGTGATCGAATCTGAAAGCCTGGATCTGCGTTACTACTCCGTCATCTATAACCTGATCGACGAAGTGAAAGCGGCGATGAGCGGTATGCTGTCTCCGGAACTGAAACAGCAGATCATCGGTCTGGCTGAAGTGCGCGATGTGTTCAAATCGCCGAAATTCGGCGCGATCGCGGGCTGTATGGTTACCGAAGGTACGATTAAACGCCATAACCCAATCCGCGTTCTGCGCGACAACGTGGTTATCTATGAAGGCGAGCTGGAATCCCTGCGCCGCTTCAAAGATGACGTTAACGAAGTCCGTAACGGCATGGAATGTGGTATCGGCGTGAAGAACTACAACGACGTTCGCGTTGGCGATATGATTGAAGTGTTCGAGATTATCGAGATCCAACGTACCATCGCTTAATCTTCGTCGTCTTTTGGGCCGCAACGGCGTTGGCTGCGCTCGCTCACCCCGGTCACATAGTTATCTATGCTCCCGGGGATTTACGAGCTTGCCGCCTTGTTGCAATCCAAAATCCTTAGAAGATGATTAGGCGTAGGCCGGGTAAGCGAAGCGCCACCCGGCAAGAAATTTAAAAAGGGGCTTATGGCCCCTTTTTTGTCTTTATTCTGGAGAATTTATTATGGCGAAAGAATTTGGTCGCCCTCAGCGCGTAGCGCAAGAGATGCAAAAAGAGATCGCAATCATCCTGCAGCGCGAAATTAAAGACCCGCGCCTGGGCATGATGACTACCGTCTCCGGTGTCGAAATGTCCCGTGACCTGGCCTATGCCAAAGTGTTTGTCACCTTTTTGAACGACAAAGATGAAGACGCAGTAAAAGCGGGCATCAAAGCGTTGCAGGAAGCGTCTGGTTTCATCCGCAGCTTGCTGGGTAAAGCGATGCGTCTGCGCATCGTGCCGGAACTGACCTTCTTCTACGACAACTCGCTGGTGGAAGGGATGCGTATGTCCAACCTGGTGACTAACGTGGTGAAACATGACGAAGAACGTCGTGTGAACCCGGACGACAGCAAGGAGGACTGATGAGTCGTCCTCGTCGTCGTGGCCGCGACATTCACGGCGTTCTGCTGCTGGACAAGCCGCAGGGTATGTCCAGCAATGACGTGCTGCAAAAAGTTAAGCGCATCTACAATGCCAACCGCGCCGGGCATACCGGCGCGCTGGACCCGCTGGCGACCGGCATGTTGCCGATTTGCCTCGGCGAAGCGACAAAATTTTCGCAGTACCTGCTGGATTCTGACAAACGCTATCGTGTTATTGCCCGTCTGGGGCAGCGCACGGATACCTCTGACGCCGATGGTCAAATCGTGCAGGAGCGTCCGGTGACTTTCAGCGCTGAGCAGCTTGCGAGCGCGCTGGAGACCTTTCGTGGGGATATCGAACAGATTCCCTCGATGTATTCGGCGCTGAAGTATCAGGGCAAGAAGCTGTACGAATATGCCCGGCAGGGTATCGAAGTGCCGCGCGAAGCCCGCCCGATTACCGTCTATGAGCTGCTATTTATTCGCCATGAAGGTAACGAGCTGGAGCTGGAAGTTCACTGCTCCAAAGGCACCTATATTCGTACCATTATTGATGATTTAGGTGAGAAACTGGGCTGTGGCGCGCACGTAACGTACCTGCGTCGTCTGACGGTCAGCAAGTATCCGATTGAGCGAATGGTGACGCTGGAGCATTTGCAGACGCTGGTAGCACAGGCGGAACAGCAGGGCGTTCCGGCGGCGCAGTTGCTCGATCCATTATTGATGCCAATGGATAGTCCGGCTTCGGACTATCCTGTTGTTAATCTGCCGTTAACATCTTCGGTATATTTCAAAAATGGCAACCCGGTTCGTACCACGGGCGTGCCGTTGAAGGGACTGGTTCGTGTGACGGAAGGTGAAGACGATAAATTTATCGGTATGGGCGAAATTGACGACGAAGGCCGTGTCGCGCCTCGTCGGCTGGTAGTAGAGTACCCGGCGTAATGTCGCTTCGTCTTGCGATAAGAGAGCGCTGCGAGTAGAATACCGCCGCTTAACGTCGCGTAAATTATTTAACAGTTTACGCGGCGTACACTGGGATCGCTGAATTAGAGATCGGCGTCCTCTCATTCTTAAATACTTTGGAGTTTTAAAATGTCTCTAAGTACTGAAGCTACAGCTAAAATCGTTTCTGAGTTCGGTCGTGACGCAAACGACACCGGTTCTACCGATGTTCAGGTTGCTCTGTTGACTGCACAGATTAACCACCTGCAGGGTCACTTTGCAGAGCATAAAAAAGATCACCACAGCCGTCGTGGTCTGCTGCGTATGGTTTCTCAGCGTCGTAAACTGCTCGACTACCTGAAACGTAAAGATGTTGCACGCTACACCGCGCTGATTGAGCGTCTGGGTCTGCGTCGCTAATTCTTTCGAGTTTCAGAAAGAGGGGGCCTTCATGGCCCCTTTTTTCCAGCAGATGGCAGCAATTCGCTGGAAACTAATGTATTGTTGCTATGAATGATCTTCCGTTGCAGAGGTTCGCGCGGCTAATGAGAGGCTTTACCCATATCAGGGTTAGGGTTGTCATTAGTCGCGAGGATGCGCAGAAGATCGGGTATTAACGACGGCGCGTATTATGCCGTCAAAAATTGGAAAGGATATTATTTTGCTTAATCCGATCGTTCGTAAATTCCAGTACGGTCAGCATACCGTTACGCTGGAAACTGGCATGATGGCGCGTCAGGCCACTGCCGCTGTTATGGTAAGCATGGATGACACCGCCGTATTCGTTACCGTTGTCGGCCAGAAAAAAGCCAAGCCAGGCCAGGACTTCTTCCCACTGACCGTTAACTATCAGGAGCGTACCTACGCTGCTGGTCGTATCCCGGGCAGCTTCTTCCGTCGTGAAGGCCGTCCAAGCGAAGGCGAAACCCTGATTGCGCGTCTGATTGACCGCCCGGTTCGTCCGCTGTTCCCGGAAGGCTTCGTTAACGAAGTGCAGGTTATCGCGACCGTCGTTTCCGTTAACCCGCAGGTTAACCCGGACATCGTTGCCATGATCGGCGCATCCGCTGCGCTGTCCCTGTCCGGCATTCCGTTCAACGGCCCAATCGGCGCGGCGCGCGTAGGTTACATCAATGACCAGTACGTGCTGAACCCAACCCAGGACGAGCTGAAAGAAAGCAAGCTGGACCTGGTGGTTGCCGGTACCGAAGCGGCTGTGCTGATGGTGGAATCCGAAGCTGAACTGCTGAGCGAAGACACTATGCTGGGCGCGGTGGTATTCGGTCACGAGCAGCAGCAGGTTGTTATCCAGGCGATCAACGATCTGGTGAAAGAAGCCGGTAAACCGCGTTGGGACTGGCAGCCGGAAGCCGTCAACGACGCGTTGAACGCGCGTGTTGCTGCGCTGGCTGAATCTCGTCTGAGCGACGCGTACCGCATCACCGATAAACAAGAGCGCTATGCTCAGGTTGACGTAATCAAATCCGAAACCATCGAGCAGCTTATTGCAGAAGATGAAACTCTGGATGCTAACGAGCTGGGCGAAATCCTGCACGCTATCGAGAAAAACGTGGTGCGTAGCCGCGTACTGGCAGGCGAGCCGCGTATTGATGGCCGTGAAAAAGACATGATCCGTGGTCTGGACGTGCGCACTGGCGTACTGCCGCGTACTCACGGTTCCGCTCTGTTTACCCGTGGTGAAACGCAGGCGCTGGTTACCGCAACTCTGGGTACTGCCCGTGACGCGCAGGTGCTTGATGAACTGATGGGCGAGCGCACTGACAGCTTCCTGTTCCACTACAACTTCCCTCCGTACTCCGTAGGCGAAACCGGCATGGTCGGTTCTCCGAAGCGTCGTGAAATTGGTCACGGTCGTCTGGCGAAGCGCGGCGTGCTGGCAGTGATGCCGGACATGGATAAATTCCCGTACACCGTTCGCGTGGTGTCTGAAATCACCGAATCCAACGGTTCTTCCTCTATGGCTTCCGTGTGCGGCGCTTCTCTGGCGCTGATGGACGCTGGCGTGCCAATTAAAGCCGCCGTAGCAGGTATCGCTATGGGTCTGGTGAAAGAAGGCGACAACTACGTTGTACTGTCTGACATTCTGGGCGACGAAGATCACCTGGGCGATATGGACTTCAAAGTGGCGGGTTCCCGCGACGGTATCTCTGCGCTGCAGATGGATATCAAAATTGAAGGTATCACCAAAGAGATCATGCAGGTTGCGTTGAACCAGGCTAAAGGCGCGCGTCTGCACATCCTGGGCGTGATGGAACAGGCGATCAACGCGCCGCGCGGCGATATCTCTGAATTCGCGCCGCGTATCCATACCATCAAGATCAGCACGGACAAGATCAAAGACGTGATCGGTAAAGGCGGTTCTGTGATCCGCGCGCTGACTGAAGAGACCGGCACCACCATCGAAATTGAAGATGACGGTACTGTGAAGATCGCGGCGACCGACGGTGAAAAAGCGAAATACGCTATCCGTCGTATCGAAGAGATCACCGCAGAGATCGAAGTCGGCCGTATCTACAATGGTAAAGTGACCCGTATCGTTGACTTTGGCGCGTTTGTTGCCATCGGCGGCGGTAAAGAAGGTCTGGTTCACATCTCTCAAATCGCGGATAAGCGTGTAGAGAAAGTGACCGATTATCTGCAGATGGGTCAGGAAGTCCCGGTTAAGGTTCTGGAAGTTGACCGCCAGGGCCGTGTACGTCTGAGCATTAAAGAAGCAACCGAGCAGTCTCAACCTGCGGCTGCGCCGGAAGCTCCGGCGAGCGAACAGGCCGAGTAAGGTAGCCTTTTGCCCTCCGCAGTGCGGAGGGCTTTAGACCTGGCTGGACGCCTTGTTGAGCCACCGGGGAACAGGACGTTCATTCAATCGTTGTCTTCGGGAGTGGGAAATGAAGCCTTTTTTGCGCTGGTGTTTCGTTGCGACAGCACTTACGCTTGCAGGATGCAGTAATTCCGCCTGGCGTAAAAGTGAAGTCCTCGCAGTACCATTGCAACCGACTTTACAGCAGGAAGTGATTCTGGCGCGTATGGAACAGATTCTTGCCAGTCGGGCTTTAACCGATGACGAACGCGCACAGCTTTTATATGAGCGCGGAGTGTTGTATGATAGTCTTGGTTTGAGGGCATTAGCGCGAAATGATTTTTCACAAGCGCTGGCAATCAGACCGGATATGCCTGAAGTATTCAATTACTTAGGCATTTATTTAACGCAGGCAGGCAATTTTGATGCTGCCTATGAAGCGTTTGATTCTGTACTAGAGCTTGATCCAACTTACAACTACGCGCACTTAAACCGCGGTATCGCATTGTATTACGGCGGCCGTGATAAGTTAGCGCAAGATGATCTGCTGGCGTTTTATCAAGACGATCCCAATGATCCTTACCGCAGCCTGTGGCTGTATCTTGTTGAGCAGAAGCTTAATGAGAAGCAGGCGAAAGAAGCGTTAAAAGCACGCTTCGAAAAATCGGATAAAGAGCAATGGGGATGGAACATTGTCGAGTTCTACCTGGGCGACATTAGCGAAGCAACGCTGATGGAAAGGCTCAAGGCGGACGCAACGGATAACACCTCGCTCGCTGAGCATCTCAGTGAAACCAACTTCTATTTAGGTAAGTATTACCTAAGTCTGGGGGATTTGGACAGCGCCACGGCTCTGTTCAAACTGGCGGTGGCCAACAACGTTCATAACTTTGTTGAGCACCGATACGCATTGTTGGAATTATCGCTCCTGGGCCAGGACCAAGATGACCTGGCAGAATCGGACCAGCAATAGCTGACGAACATATCAGCCCGTAATCTTTTTGATTGCCATCACCTTCGCGGGTGAGGGCGTTGTTGTTCGTTAATACACCTACTTTGAGCCGGTTCACACTTTTCAATGAAAATTGCAGATCAATTTCATGATGAGTTATGTAGACTGGCCGCCATTAATTTTGAGGCACACGTACTACATGGCTGAATTCGAAACCACTTTTGCAGATCTGGGGCTGAAGGCTCCTATCCTTGAAGCCCTTACCGATCTGGGTTACGAAAAACCATCTCCAATCCAGGCAGAGTGCATTCCGCATCTGCTGGGCGGTCGCGACGTGCTGGGCATGGCCCAGACCGGTAGCGGCAAAACCGCAGCGTTCTCTTTACCGCTGCTCAACAATCTTGATCCTGAGCTGAAGGCACCTCAGATTCTGGTGCTGGCGCCAACCCGCGAACTGGCGGTACAGGTTGCCGAAGCCATGACGGATTTCTCTAAACACATGCGCGGCGTAAACGTGGTTGCCCTGTACGGCGGTCAGCGTTATGACGTGCAGTTACGCGCCCTGCGTCAGGGGCCGCAGATCGTTGTCGGTACGCCGGGACGTCTGCTTGATCACTTAAAACGCGGCACCCTCGACCTCTCTAAACTGAGTGGTCTGGTGCTGGATGAAGCCGACGAAATGCTGCGTATGGGCTTCATCGAAGACGTTGAAACTATTATGGCGCAGATCCCGGAAGGTCATCAGACCGCTCTGTTCTCCGCCACCATGCCGGAAGCGATTCGTCGCATTACCCGCCGCTTTATGAAAGAGCCGCAGGAAGTGCGCATTCAGTCCAGCGTGACTACCCGTCCTGACATCAGCCAGAGCTACTGGACTGTCTGGGGTATGCGTAAAAACGAAGCGCTGGTGCGTTTCCTGGAAGCGGAAGACTTTGATGCGGCGATTATCTTCGTGCGTACCAAAAACGCGACCCTGGAAGTAGCAGAAGCGCTGGAACGTAGCGGCTACAACAGCGCCGCGTTGAATGGCGATATGAACCAGGCGCTGCGTGAGCAGACTCTGGAACGCCTGAAAGATGGTCGTCTGGACATCCTGACCGCTACCGACGTTGCGGCACGTGGTCTGGACGTTGAACGTATCAGCCTGGTGGTGAACTACGATATCCCGATGGATTCCGAGTCCTACGTTCACCGTATCGGTCGTACCGGCCGTGCGGGTCGCGCCGGTCGCGCGCTGCTGTTCGTTGAGAACCGCGAGCGTCGTCTGCTGCGCAACATCGAACGCACCATGAAGCTGACCATTCCGGAAGTGGAACTGCCGAACGCAGAACTGCTGGGTAAACGCCGTCTGGAAAAATTCGCCGCGAAAGTTCAGCAGCAACTGGAAAGCAGCGATCTGGATCAGTACCGTGCGCTGCTGGCGAAAATCCAGCCGTCTGCTGAAGGTGAAGAGCTGGATCTCGAAACGCTGGCTGCCGCACTGCTGAAAATGGCGCAGGGCGAGCGTCCGCTGATTCTGCCGCCGGATGCGCCGATGCGTCCTAAGCGTGAATTCCGTGACCGTGACGACCGTGGTCCGCGCGATCGTAATGACCGTGGCCCGCGTGGCGACCGTGAAGAACGTCCGCGTCGTGAACGTCGTGACGTTGGCGATATGCAGTTATACCGCATTGAAGTGGGCCGTGATGACGGCGTTGAAGTTCGTCATATCGTGGGCGCTATCGCTAACGAAGGCGACATCAGCAGCCGTTACATTGGTAACATTAAGCTGTTCGCGTCTCACTCCACCATCGAGCTGCCGAAAGGTATGCCGGGCGAAGTGCTCCAGCACTTCACGCGTACCCGCATTCTGAACAAGCCGATGAATATGCAGCTGTTGGGTGATGCGGTTCCGCACGCGGGCGGCGAACGTCGCGGCGGTGGTCGTAGCTTCAGTGGCGAACGTCGTGAAGGCGGTCGTAATTTCAGCGGCGAACGTCGTGAAGGTGGTCGTGGTGATGGTCGTCGCTTCAGCGGCGAGCGTCGTGAAAGCCGTGGTCCGCGTCGTGATGACTCTACCGGTCGCCGTCGTTTCGGCGGTGATGCGTAACTCACGCTGACCTGCGCATTCACAGCGTAAAGTAAAATATACAGCCCCGATCGTCACAATCGGGGCTTTTTTTATTTCTTTTGTACTCATGTACTGGTACAGTGCAGCGTATTGATAGATAGTCACATTATAAATGACTGGAGAGAGAGCTGAATGGCAACACTTACCACCACCCAAACGTCACCTTCGCTGCTTGGCGGCGTGGTGATTATCGGCGGCACCATCATTGGCGCGGGGATGTTCTCCCTGCCGGTGGTCATGTCCGGGGCGTGGTTCTTCTGGTCGATGGCGGCGCTGGTCTTTACCTGGTTTTGTATGCTGCACTCCGGGCTGATGATCCTCGAAGCCAACCTTAACTACCGCATTGGTTCGAGTTTCGACACCATCACCAAAGATCTGTTGGGGAAAGGCTGGAACATTGTCAACGGTATTTCCATTGCCTTTGTGCTCTACATCCTGACTTACGCCTATATCTCGGCGAGCGGCTCGATTCTGCATCATACCTTTGCTGAGATGTCGTTGAACGTTCCGGCGCGAGCGGCAGGTTTTGCCTTTGCGCTGCTGGTGGCGTTTGTAGTGTGGCTGAGTACGAAGGCGGTCAGTCGGATGACGGCGATTGTGCTGGGCGCGAAAGTGATTACTTTCTTCCTGACCTTCGGCAGCCTGTTGGGGCACGTTCAGCCTGCCACGTTGTTTAACGTGGCTGAAAGCCACGCGTCATATACGCCGTACCTGCTGATGACGCTGCCATTTTGTCTGGCCTCTTTTGGTTATCACGGTAACGTACCGAGCTTGATGAAATGTTACGGCAAAGATCCGCGTACCATCGTCAAATGCCTGATTTATGGGACGTTACTGGCGCTGGCGCTCTATTCCGTCTGGCTGCTGGGGACGATGGGCAACATCCCGCGTCCGGAATTTATCGGCATTGCGCAGAAAGGCGGCAATATTGATGTGCTGGTACAGGCGTTGAGCGGCGTGCTGAACAGCCGCAGCCTGGATTTGCTGCTGGTGGTGTTCTCTAACTTTGCGGTCGCCAGTTCCTTCCTTGGCGTGACGCTGGGGCTGTTTGACTATCTGGCGGATCTGTTTGGTTTTGATGACTCGGCAATGGGGCGTTTTAAAACGGCGCTGCTGACTTTCCTGCCGCCGATGATTGGTGGCCTGCTGTACCCGAACGGTTTTCTGTACGCCATTGGCTATGCAGGTTTAGCTGCAACTATCTGGGCGGCCATTGTGCCTGCGCTGTTGGCACGTAAATCTCGCGAACGTTTCGGCAGCCCGAAATTTCGCGTCTGGGGCGGTAAACCGATGATTGCCCTGATTTTGGTCTTCGGTGTTGGCAACGCGGTTATCCATATTCTGTCGAGCTTTAATTTGCTGCCGGTGTACCAGTAATTGAACGAGCCGGATGAGCTGTTTTCATCCGGCAATATTTCACAAGTCCGCGAAATGGTATCAAATAAAACCCTGTTTATTATAAAGTTCTTCGGCGAGTGCTTCCCCGTGTTCATCGAAAAAAGCATCGGCGATAGTTAAATTTTCTGCCTTAGGATTTGCCGTTATTCTGCTACCATTGGCGTCAAATTCGAGCGCGATGGCGATCTCCGAACCCCACCAGTAATAATAAATTAGCGCAAAATTATTTTCCCCTAGCGTAATAAATTTCTCGATTCCCCGCACACAGGCCATGAGTGGCATGAAGATTTCATAGCTCTCTGAGAGAAATATGTGATCCATCGTGACTATCTGTGTTTCTTTATTAAAGTTGATATGTTCAGCATAAATATTCTTTTCACTTTCACCAGAATTACATGTGGCAAGATTGTTAAGCATTTTTGCAGGATCGCCGTACAACCTTTGCTCCTCAGTAAACCATGGCAACCAGTCGTCATAGTCTTTAATATTTGTTGCCGGTGAATGGAAAAATTTCTTGAGGTTACTCTCGGTAATATGTGCATGAAGAAAAAAGGAAGCAGGTTCACTCATGATGATTTTCTCTGGTAATAAGTCGATTTATTCATATCCCTGTTCGGCCATGATAAAACGATTACTATTTTATAAAAGTACAGAACTGGACCTTTCCTCTATTTCATATCATAGGAAAATATATACTTGAACTGGTTCAGAATAAGCGGAATACGAAAATGGGGCGTAAAGGACTACTCGCTATTGTATTATTGAGCCTGTTTATCGCTTTTATTTTAAAATTTTTCTGGCTCACTCCGTACGATGAAGACGTTTACCTGCCAGTGGAAAAACCTGTCGCATCGTCTTTAAAAATCATTCACCCCGGCGACCAGTTATTTATCCGCATTCTGAAAGCGGAAGATAAGCTGGAACTGTGGGCAAGCGCCAATAACAAGCCTTACAAACTCTACAAAACCTGGACTATATGCGCATGGTCTGGTGGCTTAGGGCCAAAACATAAACAGGGAGACGGTAAAAGCCCGGAAGGCTTTTATGCCACCAACAAAGGGTTGCTTAACCCAAACAGCCGCTATCATCTGGCATTTAATATTGGCTACCCGAATGCTTACGATCGGGCAAATGGCTACACCGGTGATTTCATTATGGTTCACGGGAACTGCGTTTCGGCCGGTTGCTATGCCATGACCGATGCCGGTATTGAAGAGATTTATCAACTGGTGGCGCAGGCGCTAAACAGCGGGCAGAAGCGCGTGCCTGTCCATATCTTCCCATTTACGATGAATGACGAAAATATGCGCCAGGCGCAAGCATGGCCGGAATATAATTTCTGGCGTATGTTGAAGCCCGGCTATGATTACTTCGAAAAAAATCGCCGATTGCCAACCATCACCGTTGAAAATCGGCGTTATAAAATCAGCCCAACAACTCTTCCTTAACATCCATCGCTAAATCAAACGAATGCAGGCGTGCCTGGTGGTCGAAAATCTGCCCGTTTACCATAATTTCATCCGCCTGGGTCTCCCGCAGGATGGATTCCAGCCCGTGGCGGACTTTCGCTTTATCACCGACCAGCGACATACTCAGCGCCTGCTGCACGCCATACTGCTCGGATGGCGACCAGAAGGTCTCCATATTCTCAATCGGCGGCGGCAGTTGGCCGGTTTCCCCACGGCGTAGCTTCACGAAAGCCTGCTGCATGGAGGTAAACAGGAATTCGGCGTCGCGGTTGCTGTCGGCGGCGATAATATTGATACACACCATCGCGTACGGTTTTTCCAGCCGCGCTGAAGGTTTGAACTGGGTACGGTACAGATGCAGCGCCTGGAACAACATATCCGGCGCGAAATGCGAAGCAAAGGCGAACGGCAGGCCAAGCTGGGCCGCCAACTGTGCGCTATACAGGCTGGAGCCCAACAGCCAGACCGGGATCTGCTCGCCGTAGCCGGGCACCGGGCGCACATGCGGATTAGGGTCGCGAGCGTCGAACCAGTCCACCAGCTCTGCGACATCGCGTGGAAAGTTATCGATATCGCCGCTCATATGGCGACGCAGCGCGCGCATCGTCGGCTGATCGCTACCCGGCGCGCGTCCCAACCCTAAGTCGATACGTCCCGGGTAGAGCGTATTCAGCGTGCCGAACTGCTCGGCAATCACCAGCGGTGAATGGTTAGGCAGCATCACGCCGCCGGAGCCAAGATGTAATGTTGTGGTATTGGCCGCCAGATAACCAATCAATACCGAGGTCGCCGCGCTGGCGATACCGGTCATGTTGTGATGTTCCGCCAGCCAGTAGCGGTGATAACCGCGCTTTTCAGCCAGCCGTGCGAGATCAAGCGAGTGCGTGAAGGCTTCTTTTGCCGAAGATCCTTCAGGGATCGGCGCCAGATCCAGCACCGAGAACGGAATAGTTTTGTCAGTCATAACGGCTCACTTTGTTACCGGTTAATCTTTTAATACTGCATTAAAGATTAGCGAATGTTGTTAACAAAGTGAGCTTTATGAGACTGACGGCAAAAACAATGCCCGATGGCGCTGCACTTATCGGGCCTACGGGATCGCTATTTGTAGGCCAGATAAGGTCTTTATGCCGCCATCCGGCTAGGCCTGTAGCTCCAGCCCGGCCAGCCACCTCCAGTAGCCGTTGCAGTCGCTATGCGCGGCAAGCGCTAATGGCGCGCCGCCGTTTTCGTTAGCGCGAAAGGCATCAAGCATGGCAAATGTCTCCGTACCCAACGGCGACAGCCGCACGATATCGACCAATCCCTGCATCGACGTCAGTTCGTTGCCAAGGTTATAGACATAGCCGCTCATGGTCTGAATACCGTTAAGCACAAACACCTGCTGATTCTCTTGCGAGAGCACGTCACGACCGTTTGGATACTTGATACAGCAGGTTTCGCACTCATCTTTCGGGCGGTCTTCCGAACGGGCGGTAAAGCAGCGAGCGGAGTAGGCCAGCGGCAGATGCCCGTAGCTCAACACTTCCACTTCAAACTGATTGCGGATGCCCAGTTCATCGCACTGATTAAGCAAATTCACCAGCCAGTCGCGGGACAGCTCCACCGGCATACACCAGCGTACCATGCCTTCTTTCAGCAACCGGCGCAGCGTGACCGCGTTGTAGCAGTTCAGCGCATGGCCGGCGACAAACGGCAGTTTGCGCTCGGCGCACAGATTCACCACGCCAAGATCGCTGGCTTCCAGCAGAAAATCGCCGTTGTCCACATAGCGTTTCAGCTCGCTTAATTCAGATGACGCCTGTACCAGCGCCAGGGTGGAGAGCACCACCTGCTTACCGCTGGCGGCGAGGGATTTCGCCATTTCCAGCCAGTCGCCGACTTTGGTCGCGCGACGCTTGCTGCACACCGCTTCGCCCAGATAAATGACATCAGCGCTGCTTTTTGCGGCCTGCTGATAAAAATCTTCCAGCGTCTCTTTCGGCCAGTAATAAAGCACCGGTCCTAAGGAATATTTCATAGCTCCTCTCACTGCCATTTACGGTGATATGCGCCAAGCGTGGTTTGGGTGCCTTCGGACATCGCGCCGAGCGTCTCCATCCAGTCGCGCTGTGGAACGAAGTTTTGCGGGGCGGCTTTGCAGCGATCGATCGCCTGGCGCCACACTTTCGCCACCTGGCTGACGTAGGCCGGGCTGCGCTGGCGGCCTTCGATCTTCACCGAAGCGATGTTCGCCGCCATGAGCTCCGGCAGCAGTTCCAGCGTGTTCAGGCTGGTTGGCTCCTCCAGCGCGTGATAGCGCTCGCCGTCCACTAAATAGCGGCCTTTACACAGCGTTGGGTAGCCTGCGTTTTCGCCATCCTGGTAACGGTCAATCAGGACATCATTCAGGCGCGATTCCAGCCCCTGCGGCGTTTGCTGCCAACGGACAAAGCGGGCGGGAGAGCAGGCGCCGACGGTATTGGGCGACTCCCCCGTCAGGTAGGAAGAAAGATAGCAGCGACCTTCCGCCATAATGCACAGGCTGCCAAACGCGAATACCTCCAGCGGCACCGGCGTGACGCGGGCCAGTTGTTTTACCTGGTGAATCGACAGTACACGCGGCAGTACTACACGGTGGACATCAAAGTTGCGGTGATAAAAGCGAATCGCCTCTTCGTTGGTTGCCGAGGCCTGAACGGAAACATGGCGCTCAATATGCGGGTAACGCTCTGCGGCATATTCCAGCATAGCGAGGTCGGCGAGAATCAACGCGTCGGCGCCAAGCTGCGCCGCCATATCCACGGCGCGCTGCCAGCGGGCATAGCCGTCCGGATGCGCAAAAGTATTAATGGCGATGTGTAATTTGCGGCGATGCTGGTGAACAAAACTCACCGCTTCCTGCAATTTTTTTTCGGTAAAGTTAAGGCCGGCAAAATGACGGGCATTGGTATCGTCTTTTAACCCGATATAAACGGCGTCAGCGCCGTTTTCGATGGCCGCCTTCAGCGCCGGGAGATTTCCGGCAGGGCAGAGCAGCTCCATAATTTATCCTGAGGGTTACGTCTGAGACGCAAAATTGTTAACGAACAGGGATTTTAGTTAACCTTGCTGCGACAATTTTTGATTTAAGGCAGTTAAAGGCGTATTGGTAACACCAATAATGGGGTAGAAAATCAGACCCAATTGTTGATTTACGCCGCCATGTGATTTATTGGATATGGCAAAATAACAGGACTATTGAAACAGGGAGTAAAGCTCGTGTTAGATAAACTGCGTTCACGCTTAGTCCATGCTGGCCCGTCTCTGATGAGTGTACCGGTTAAACTGACGCCCTTTGCGCTAAAGCGCCAGGTTCTGGAACAGGTTCTGAGCTGGCAGTTTCGTCAGGCGCTGGCCGATGGAGAGCTGGAATTCCTCGAAGGTCGTTGGTTAAGCATTCATGTTCGTGACATCGACTTAAAATGGTATACCACGGTTGAAAATGAAAAGCTGATCGTTAGCCAGCAGGCGGATGCTGACGTCAGTTTTAGCGCCGACGCCAGCGATCTGCTAATGATCGCCGCCCGTAAACAGGATCCGGATACGCTCTTTTTCCAGCGTCGACTGGTCATTGAAGGCGATACTGAGTTAGGGTTGTATGTGAAGAATCTGATGGACGCCATCGAACTGGAGCAGATGCCGAAAGCGTTACGCGTTATGCTGCTGCAACTGGCGGATTTTGTTGAGGCGGGAATGAAAAACTCGCCGGAAACCAAACAGACCTCGGTAGGTGAACCATGCTAATTCGAGTAGAAATTCCCATTGATGCGCCTGGTATTGATGCGCTGTTACGCCGTTCATTCGAAAGCGATGCGGAAGCGAAGCTGGTTCACGATTTGCGTGAAGATGGTTTTCTGACGCTCGGACTGGTGGCCACGGATGATGAAGGTCAGGTGGTGGGCTATGTCGCCTTTAGCCCGGTTGATGTGCAGGGCGAAGATTTACAGTGGGTCGGCATGGCGCCGCTGGCGGTCGATGAAAAGTATCGCGGGCAAGGGCTGGCGCGCCAGTTAGTGTATGAAGGGCTGGATTCGCTCAACGAGTTCGGCTACGCGGCGGTCGTGACGCTGGGCGATCCGGCGTTATATAGCCGCTTCGGTTTTGAACTGGCCGCACATTACGATCTTCACTGCCGTTGGCCCGGTACGGAAAGCGCTTTCCAGGTACACCGTTTGGCTGAGGATGCGCTGGAGGGCGTGACGGGGCTGGTGGAGTATCACGACCACTTCAATCGTTTTTAAGCACCGGCGTTTGCAGGCTGGACAGCAGCGCCTCAAACGCTTCGCGTTCCGTCACAAGGCGCTCCTTCTGGCGCTTTGTGAGCTGTTTGATGCGATACTCTATGCGCAGGGCCAGCGAGCGATTGCCGACCTGCGCCGCAAACGCCAGCGTTAACTCGCCTTTTCCCCGTAATGCTTTTGCGCCTTTTCCCGTTTGATGCTGCCTGTAACGACGCGCCACATCGGTGGTTATTCCGGTGTAAAGCGCATTGTCTGCAGTACGAATCAGATACAGATACCAGGGTGTCATTGTCGCCATCAGCATGATAATTTTCAGGTTCCCAGTATAAGCGAGAATAAAGATGGACACACTTACCGCTATTGGCCGTTGGCTGGCGAAACAACACGTGGTGACCTGGTGCGTACACCATGAGGGAGAGCTGTGGTGCGCCAATGCGTTTTATTTGTTTGATGCGCAAAACGTCGCGCTGTATCTGTTAACGGATGATAAAACCCGCCATGCGCAAATGTCTGGCGCGTGCGCGCCAGTTGCGGGAACGGTCAATGGTCAGCCGAAAACGGTGGCGCGCATTCGCGGCGTACAGTTTAAAGGGGAAATTCGCCGTCTGGAGGGGCAGGAGAGCGACGCCGCGCGTAAAGCTTACCTTCGTCGCTTCCCGGTCGCCAGGGTGCTGCCAGCGCCGGTATGGGAAATCCGGCTGGATGAAATTAAATTCACCGACAACACGCTGGGGTTTGGTAAAAAACTGCACTGGTTACGCGACTCACGCGCCCAGCAGGCGTAGCGCCTCGCGGTTAAATGCCGGCAGGTCGTCAGGCGTGCGGCTGGTCACCAGCTGATCTTTATCGACGACGACTTCCTGATCGTAAAACTCCGCGCCCGCATTCTTCACATCGATAATAATCGGTTTCACCGCCGTGAGTTTGCGGCCACGAATGACATCGGCGCTGATCAACAACTGTGGGCCGTGGCAAATGGCAAAAACCGGTTTACCGCTGTTAACGAAATCGCGGGTAAAATCCACGAAACGGCTGTCGCCGCGCAGGTAGTCCGGCGAATGACCTCCCGGCAATAGCAAGGCGTCGAACTCGTCGGGACGAACGTCATCAATAGCCTTATCAATGGTGACGCTGGCCTCGCCTTTTTTTCCTTTCACCGTTTTACCCGCCTCTTTTTCGATGGTGATGACCTCATGGCCGGCCTGACGGAATTCTGCTGCCGGCGAGGTAAATTCTGAATCTTCAAATTCATCGGTAATCAAAACGGCAATTTTCTTACTCATGCGTTTCCTCCGCAGTGGTGGCGTCGGGTAAGGCAAATTTTCCACAATGATGGATACTTACCTCGTAGACTATTAAGCCTGGTCGATAGGGCCGAGAGTGCAAGGTGGACAAATCTGTAAAGGAGCGAGGATGAGTCAGGTACTGATTACCGGCGCGACCGGACTGGTCGGCGGACATCTGCTGAGAATGTTAATCAACACGCCGCAGGTGAGCGCTATCGCCGCGCCGACGCGTCGCCCGCTGACGGATATTGTCGGCGTTTATAACCCTCACGATCCGCAGCTTACCGACGCGTTAGCTCAGGTGACCGACCCGGTGGATATTGTTTTTTGCTGCCTGGGCACGACCCGGCGTGAAGCGGGAAGTAAAGCGGCGTTTATTCATGCGGATTATACGCTGGTGGTTGATACCGCGCTGACCGGGCGTCGACTGGGCGCGCAGCACATGTTGGTGGTCAGCGCAATGGGAGCAAACGCGCACTCTCCGTTTTTCTACAATCGGGTGAAAGGAGAAATGGAGGAGGCGTTAATCGCGCAAAATTGGCCTCGTTTGACGATTGCCCGGCCTTCTATGCTGCTCGGCGACAGAACAACGCGGCGGGTGAATGAAACGCTTTTCGCTCCGCTATTCCGGCTGTTGCCAGGAAACTGGAAATCGATTGATGCGCGGGATGTGGCGCGGGCCATGCTGGCGGAAGCGCTGGCGCCAGCACAAGAAGGCGTGACGATTCTGACCTCATCGCAACTGCGGGAAAAAGCGGAATAGCGAAGCCGGATGATTTACCGGATGGCGACGCGGTTTACACATTCTTATCGCCACCCGGCACACCGGTTACTTAATATACGTAAAGGCGGTGGTCACGCGTTTCACGCCGCTCACCCGGCTGGCGATGTCCGCTGCCGCTTTACCTTCACGTTCAGTCACCAGGCCCAGCAGGAACACTTCGCCATTTTCGGTGGTGACTTTCACGTTTGACGATTTTACCTGATCGCTGGTCAGTAGCTGTGAGCGAACTTTCGTGGTGATCCAGGTATCGTTAGAGGCGGTCCCCAGGCCGATAGGCTGACCCTGGCGAATCTCGTTATAGACCTCGGTGGTGCCTTCAACGCCCATCGCTATCTGTTTAGCGCGTGCGGAGAGTTCGCTGTTTGGCGACTGGCCCACTAACAAAACTTTGCCCTGATAAGCCGTGACATTGATGCGCGTCTCTTTTTTGATTTGCTCATCTTTCGACAGCGCGCTGCTGACACGCAGTTCCAGCGTTCCGTCATCCACCTGGGTGCCCACGCTACGCGGGTCGGTTGCGGCTTTGGTGCCGACGGCTGCCGTACCCACTACCGCGGCGGCGACGCAACCTTGCAATAGCAACGCAGAAATAAGGACTGCGAGCGGCGAAAATGCCTTCATGTGTACTCCTTAATCATCCTGGTGAGGAAAAAGCGTGTTATCGATCAAATCGCACAGGCAGTTTACCGTCAGCATATGCATTTCCTGAATGCGCGCGCTGTGGTGTGAAGGGATACGAATTTCGACATCCTGCGGCCCTAATAGTCCGGCCAGCTCACCCCCGTCATACCCGGTTAGCGCCACAATGGTCATGTCACGTGTGACGGCTGCTTCAACGGCTTTTACGATATCGCGACTATTACCACGCGTAGAGATCGCCAATAAAACATCGCCTGCATGTCCCAGCGCCCGGACTTGTTTTGCATAAACTTCATCGTGCAGGCGATCGTTAGCGATCGCAGTTAAGACCACATTATCGGTATTTAGTGCAATGGCGGGTAAACTGGGTCGCTCCGTTTCAAAGCGGTTAATCATGCTGGCAGCAAAATGCTGTGCGTTGGCCGCGGACGTCCCGTTTCCACAACAGAGGATTTTGTTGCCGTTAAGCAGGGAATGAACCAGCGTCATGGCGGCGCGGGAAATGGCATCCGGAAGCGCTTCCGCCGCAGCAATTTGAGTTTGAATGCTTTCTGTAAAGCAAACTTTGATTCTTTCGAGCACGCTAATCCTTAAAATCTTCAATTATGAGTGGTCGTTAAACGCATCCCGAAACCACTCAATCTCATTTCCGGTGAAGGCTAACACATCGAACCGACAATCCACAGTATCAAAACTCCCATTCTGGCGGGCGAGCCACAAGCGGGCAGTATGTAATAATTTGTGTTGCTTGCTGCGGGTCACACTAGCCGCCGCGCCGCCATAAAGCCCGGAGCGCCGATAGCGGACCTCAACAAAAACCGTCGTTTTTCCGTCGCGCATGATCAGATCGATTTCGCCGCCGCGCTCGCGCACGTTGGCGGCGATAAACCGCAGTCCTTTGCTTTCCAGCCAGCGACGCGCGGCAGCTTCCCACGCGTCGCCAGCCTGTTTACGCGTTAGCTGGCGGGAACAATCTCCCCTTGCTGGTATTTGAGCCATGATAACTTCCTGTTAATCACACAATCCGGGCTGGCGGTTAATGCGCCGGTATTACCATTGATCTCAAATCCCTGCACCTGACGCATCTGCGAAAAGTGGTTCGCCAGCGTCCAGGCATCCACGCCCATGGCGTACATCCGCGCCAGAGAATAGTCGTTATGTACAGCGCTCAGCGCCTGCTGCATCAACGGCATATTGCCGCCTGCCAGCATAGGAATTTCACTGTATTGTAAACCCTCCATTTCCAGACGGAAGTCGGGGCCGGAGGTGCCTTGCGCGCTGCGAGAGCTGGCATACAGCGTCGCGCCGCTCTGGGTGCCGTTACGCATGGCGATCATCGGTTTGATAAAGCCAATCTCTTCCGGCGTAGCCAGAATATAGACCGCGTCTACGCGTCCGCCGCCGGTGATTTGCGCGTCGGTCGGCGGCGCAGGGATGGTCAGACCGCCAATGGTGACGCCAGGCTGCGCAGGCACGCTGGCGGCGACCGGACTGCCCGTCAACGCGATACCCGCGCCGCCGTTCACGCCCATTTTCAGCTCGGCTACGGAGCCGAATTTTTGCTGTAACACGATGCCGCCGCCCAGTTTTTGCCACTCCTGGGTGAAGGCGTTCGCCACGCGATCGCCAAGCGCGCTGCGTGGAATCAACAGCAGCGGCGACTGCTTGCCCTGGTCATAAATATGATGCGCCGCGTCACGGGCTTCATCTTCTGGAGAGAGCGCGAAATAGCAGATATTAGGGAAGCTACGTACCGTTTCCGGCTGGTTGAGCGCCAGCACGTTGAGCGGCGTGTTGCTTTTCATCAGCGCTTCCACATTGTTTTTCAACAGCGGCCCGACCACGATACTGGCGCCGTCTTGCTGAACCTGAGCGAGCACCTGATCCAACGGCTGGGAAGAGGTATCGTAGATTTTTAATTCAGCGGAGGGATCCGCCGGCGCGCTTGCTGTAGCAGGGGGAGTTTGTGGCGCGCTGACTGGCGTAGCGGACTGGGCTGGAGCGTCATCAGTCAGATCGCTCACCGAGGCCTGCGACGGACTGGCGACGCCGTTGGTCATTTGTGGTTGCGTCTCCTCCACGCCAGGTTCGACCGGCGCGTCAGGAGCGGCGGCAGGCTGCATCTCCACCGCCTGGGTGCCGAGGTTTTTCGCGGCTTCGAAACCTTGCTGGATGGTACGGCCAAACACGGCAGCCTGACCGTTCAGCGGCAGCAGCAGAGCGATTTTGCTGGTGGAAGCCGGTTTGAAACGTTGCACATTGACGAGCTGCGTCGGCAGCATTTTCGCCCCCGGATTTTGCGGGTAGCGTTTTTGCCAGTCGGCGATCCCGGCTTTCAGCATGTCCGGATCGTTGCGGTTGTCAAACCAGACGCGTTGCAGATCCAGCCAGCCCTGAAGCACGTTTTCATCGGCGTTGATAACTAACGTCTTGGCCTGATCCGGCGTCATGGCGGAGAGCGCCTGCCAGGTGGCGTCGATATTTTTTTGTTTATCTTTCGCCGCCAGTAGCGGTTCCTGGGCGATTAACGCCCGCAACAGGGTAAGCGACGGGCGTCCCTGGCTGGCAACGATCTGCGCCTGCCAGTAACGCGCTTGCTGATTTGGCGCAAAGTCGGCAGGTTTTAGTTTATCCAGCAAGGCCTGCGCGCCTGCGACATCTTTTTGCGCCAGTTTGATTTCTACCGCTAATAAAGACTGTTCGCGACGCTGGGCATCGTTCAGATTTTGCGGGAGTTGGTTGAACAGGTCGACGGCCTGCTGGCTTTTTCCTTCTTTCAGCAGTGCATGAATGGCGAGTAATTGCCAGTTGGTCTTGCTATCATCTGCGCTTTGCTGCATCTGATGCAGGTAAAAGGCGGAGTCAGCTTGCGCTGAACCCTGCATATAGGCTGCGCTTTGATCTGGCGCCTGGGTGCCGCACCCGGCGAAAAGTAGCGCAGCCAGGACGACAGGCAGCGCGCGCGCGGCGTTCAAACGAGAAAATGTTGAGGGTACCATACTGTATCCAGTGATATTTTTTTACGCAATGCTCAATATTAAATCGGCAATACGGACGACACAATGAAACAAAACGAATCGGCGGATAATTCTCAGGGCCAACTCTTTATTGTACCTACTCCTATCGGTAATCTGGCGGATATTACCCAGCGTGCGTTGGAGGTGTTACAGGCTGTAGATCTGATTGCCGCCGAGGATACTCGTCACACCGGTTTATTGCTGCAACATTTTGGGATTAATGCCCGATTGTTCGCGCTGCACGACCATAACGAACAACAAAAAGCGGAAACGCTGGTCGCGAAGCTAAAAGAAGGGCAGAACATTGCGCTGGTTTCCGACGCCGGTACGCCGCTGATTAACGATCCGGGCTACCATCTGGTGCGTACTTGCCGTGAAGCGGGGATTCGCGTGGTGCCGCTACCAGGGCCGTGTGCTGCTATCACTGCATTAAGCGCCGCGGGTTTACCATCAGATCGTTTTTGTTATGAAGGCTTCCTGCCTGCCAAATCAAAAGGCCGCCGTGATGCGCTAAAAGCCATTGAAACGGAACCGCGAACGCTGATTTTTTATGAGTCAACCCACCGCCTGTTAGATAGCCTGGAAGATATCGTCGCGGTATTGGGAGAATCCCGTTATGTGGTGCTGGCGCGTGAGCTGACCAAAACCTGGGAAACCATTCACGGCGCGCCCGTTGGCGAGCTGCTGGCGTGGGTCAAAGAAGATGAAAACCGTCGCAAAGGCGAAATGGTGCTGATTGTCGAAGGCCATAAAGCGCAAGAAGACGACCTGCCCGCCGACGCGCTGCGCACGCTGGCGCTGCTACAGGCAGAACTGCCGCTGAAAAAAGCGGCGGCGCTGGCAGCAGAAATTCACGGCGTGAAGAAAAATGCGCTGTATAAGTATGCGCTGGAGCAGCAGGAAGAATAAAAGCGAGCGCCCGGGAACCGCCTTTTATCGCCATCGCGTTAATACTCAATCAGGTGATTGATGTGGGTAAATTGATGGGGGCATTGGGCGGTGATAGCGGGCCGGACCTTTCCTTCGGGCTTACTCTCGCGATCAGCAACGCATAACCGACTCCTTTTTAGACGATCATTAATTCCACGCCTGTTTTCGCTAATGCCGCTTTATCCTGTTTGCTGATGGTGTCATCGGTTATCACACAGTCGATCTTGTCCATCGGCAATACCTGGTTAAAGCCGCGACGGTTAAATTTGGTCGCGTCCAGTACCGCGATAACTTTGTGTGCCGCCGCCGCCATGACGCCGCTAATGGAATAACCTTCGTTAAACGTGGTAATACCGTTTGTCGCATCAATGCCATCCGCCCCGACAAACATTAAATCGGCGCTGATGCCGTGTAGCGATCGTTCCGCAATCGTGCCGTGCATTGAGTGGGTTTTATGCCGTACCGTACCGCCGCAGACCACCAGCGTGAGATCTTTATTTTCTGATAGCGTAAAAGCGGCAGGCAAGCTGTTAGTGATCACCGTAATATTGCTTTTTCGCGCGAGCGCTTCCGCAATCAGTAATGTTGTGCTCCCGCTATCCAGAATGATGGTCATTCCTTCTTCAACCATTGCCGCAGCCGCCTGGGCAATCCGCTTTTTCGGATCGCTGGCGAGTTGATACCGATCTTCCAGAATGACTTCCTGATTGTCGCCTTCCGCCAGATGACTTCCCGGTTTTGCCGCGCCGCCATGAAAACGGGTGACAAGGCCTTTCTCTTCCAGCAGACGCAGGTCAGCACGGATAGTCACTTCAGAAATACCAAATGTATTTGAAAGGTCCATCACCAGCACGCTGCCTTGCGTATTAATCAGGTCGACAATTTTATTTCTTCGCTCAAATGAGTTCATATTGATTTGCCTGATAATTAACTGTAACTAGTTTAAACGAAGGATTGCGAAAGGTGAACGCTAAATTTCGAAAGGAAATGTGAGCCAGCGCAGGTTGCTGGCTCGTACCATCAGGAAAGTTGAAGTAGGATTTTGCCCTGCATGGGCGCGCCATTAAGCGCTTTGACTGCTTCTGCAAAGCTTTCCGCATCGCCGCGATGGGCAATGAGAGGGGTCAGTTGAAGACGTTTTTCAGCCAACAGGCGCGCTGCGGTTTCCCATTCTTCTCCTGGCCATGGCGCGGAGTAGTTCATCCAACTGCCGAGGAGCGTGAGCTCTTTACGCAAAATTAGCCCGAATGTACGCGTTGTCAGGGTGAGATCCTGATGTAACGTCCCCACCAGCGCCAGTTGCGCGCGCGGCCCGGCGATATCGATAGCCAGCGAGACGGTCTGGGGAGTTCCTGCCGTTTCGAGAACCAGTTGATCAAACTGAATGTCGGACAACGCGGTCTGGATGTCGTCGGCGGTCATTTCCCGGCTATTACAGGTATGCGTTGCGCCGAGCGCTTTCGCAAGTTCCAGTTTCTGCGGATTGATATCAATCGCCGTTACGCTTCGCGCGCCCAGTTCCCGCGCGCACTGTAAGGCCAGCAGGCCAATTGTCCCGGCACCAACGATAATTACGTTTTTCCCCTCGCAGCCCTGCGCCAGATGAAAGGCGTGTAAGCCCACGGTAATTGGTTCGATAAACGCGCCATCTTCAATCGGCATATCAGACGGCAAGCGGAAAAGATTGGCCCGTTTGACCACCACATATTCCGCATTACCGCCTTCGCTGCGCGATCCTACAAACTGATACTGTTTGCATAAAGAAAAGTAACCGCGTTCGCATTGCGGACAGTGAAAGCAGGGAAGAAGCGGGACACAAGCGACGGCATCGCCAGGCTGCATATCCGTTACGCCTGTGCCGTAGGATTCAACGTAGCCGCTGAATTCATGGCCTAACGTAATAGGATAATAATGGGCGCCCTGCGCGAAAATACGCGGGATATCCGACCCGCAAAGCCCTGAGCTAACGACTTTGACCAACACATCGTCCTCGGCTTGCAGTTGTGGTAAGGGACGTTCTTCAACGCGCACGTCTCCCTCAGCGTGAATAACCACTGATTTCATAACATTCTCCAGGAAGGTGAGGGGAGCGATTGCTCCCCTAAAATTAAGAGGCGATTTGACTTTGCTGTAGCGCCGTGGCTTTCTCAGCCGCGACAAACTGTCGGGCGCGACGCCAGGTCAGCAGTACGCCGGCCAGATAGATAATGGCAATGACGGCGAAGCCGACGATATTCTGCCAGGTAAAAAGTTGAATCAGCAGCCAAGTGATGGGAGAACCGCCCTGATCCAGCGAGGCGACTTGTCCGCCAGCTTTTAGCGCTCCGGCATTGGCAGCCAGTTGGGTATGCAGGCCAATCGTCTGGGTGGCTATCCACAGGGTGATACCCATAATAATGACACCTGAAATCAGCGTGCGGAACAGGTTGCCCTGGTGTACCGCGACCGCCATCGCAATAAAGAAACCGATGGTGGCGAGGTCGCCGAACGGCAGCACCTGGTTCCCCGGTACTAAGACGGCAATCAGGATGGTCAGCGGAATGAATATCAGGCTCGCGGAGACAACAGAGGTATGACCGAGCAGTAGCGCTGGATCAAGGCCTATCAGGAACTCCTGCCCGCCAAATTTATCCTGTAGACGTTTACGCGCATGTTTCGCGATAGGCGTTAGGCCATCCATAATAGGTTTAATGACGCGTGGCATAAGCAGCATCACCGCTGCGGTTTTGACCGCCAGTTGCAGAACGGCTTTGGCGTCGTAGCCTGCCAGTACACCAATCACCAGCCCCATCACGAAGCCGACAGTCACCGGCTCGCCAAACGGTCCGAAGCGTTTCTGGACATCGTCTGCGCTAAAGTGAATACGATTGAGACCCGGAATTTTCTCGATAATGGTATCAACGAGTACCGCCACGGGGCCCAGGTACGCGGATGAACCGTGTGGGATAGCAATCCCCTCGAGGCCAAAATAGTCGCGGGTATCTTTGGCAAACCAGTCCCCCAGTTTGTAGACAAAGGCGGCATGAACCACAACGCCCAGAATCCCCAGCCAGTATGAACCGGTCGCCAGATGCAGCATGGCGCCCGTGAAGGTCATGTGCCAGATATTCCAGATATCAACATTCACCACGCGGGTCATGCGGGTCACCAGCATCAGGACGTTAACCCCGATGGCGACAGGGATCGCGACCAGCGCGATTTGTGACGCCCAGGTCATGGGCGATGAACCTGGCCAGCCGACGTCAATAACGTGGAGATTGATTTGGAAATGTTCCGCCATGGCTTTCGCCGCGGGGCCGATAGAATCCAGCATCAGGCCGATGACCAGACCAATACCCACGAAGCCGATACCAATATGCAAACCCGATTTAAAACAATCCCCAAGCTTCATTCCCAGCAGTTTAGAGAACACGATGATCACCAGAGGCAACATCACCGTTGGGCCTAAGTCGAGGATATAACGCATTATTTCGCTAAACATACGTTACCCCATGAGAATGGACAGAATTTTTTGCTGTAATGCTTCAATACCCACGCCGGAAACAAAAGGCATACCGTGAACGACGGGAATATCGCCAAAGGCGCGATCGACCCTGGCAGTGGTACAGATAAGATCGGCGCCGTCCATATAGGTTTCGATTTCGGTGACCCGGCATTGCACTAAGTCGAGCTCAATATGGTTGGCATCACATAGCTCTTTAATTTCTTCCGCAGCCATCGTTGAGGTTGCAACCGCACCGCCACAGGCCACAATTACTTTACGTTTCATAGGGTATTCCTCATTATTATCAATTTATTATCAAACCTGGACGCACTGCTCAGGCTCAAGGATGGTTTCCTGAAAGCGTATCGCCAGTTCGGCATCCGGCGCGCTTAACAGGGCATCGAGGGTGCTCGGGTTCTGTAGCTCACTAAACAGGCGGCGCAGAAGTTTTAGCTGTGCCGCCGGGTTTTCAACGATTAAGGCGATGATTAACGAAACGGCAATCTCTTCGTCATCATCCGCCTGTTGAAACATGACCGGCTTATCTGGACGAATCAGATAGATAGCGGGTGATTTCGCATGAACCGCCTCGCAATGAGGGATAGCGACGGCGTGACGCTCCAGCGCAATGCCGGTAGGAAAAGACGCTTCACGTTCCACCAGCGCCTGCGGATAACTATCATGCACCACGCCTTTCGCCAGCATCTCTTTGCCAATGTGCGCCAGCGCCTGTTGGCTCGAGTCGAATGTGATTCCGGTTCGGACAAATAGTTGGCTCATAAATTCTCCATTATTCAGGCGACATCCGGCGTGCAACCGAAGCGATAAGCGCGCAGAACATCCTGAATTTTGTCAATAATCAGGTTATGCGGCGTGGGGGTGAGCACGCCCTCAGACAGGCGTTCAAACTGTACGGGCATAAACTGGCTAATTAATCCCAGCGGCAATGTGACGTTGTTCAGATTGGCGATTAACTTTTCTACGCTTTGACGAATACGCGGGTGCGGCCAGTAATAGCGAATACGGTCAGACAAACTAAAGTGGATGTCGACCATCGCCTGGCTCCAGGTTGGACGGTAGTATTTTTTCCAGTAGCCCGGTTCGTTTAGCATAACTTCATCAATGACCTCCAGTACCCGACTACGTTGTTCCGGGGAGATCAGCTCGTTTTCCATTTGCGCAAGTGCGAAAATGGCTTCGCGCAGGGCGAAAGTGAGCGCCGGGCCGACCTTCAAAATGGCGTAATGATCGCGTACCAGCGCACGGTAGGCCTGTCGCGTCTGATAATCAGTCGAATGCGCTTCATAGACCATCGGCGTTTCTTTTATCCAGTTGGAAAGCGCTTTAGCGGCCTGCGGTTGATAGTGGATAATCTGTGTATGGTCGAATTCTACGCCCGGCTGTACGACAATCGCGATAACCCGGTTCAATGCCTCATCCAGCCCCAGGGCGCGAAAAGCAGCCTGATGCGTTTGCAGCGTGCGGGCCGCATCCTGTTCGCGGGTAACATGCACGGCGTTAATGGCGCTGGCTTCCCCGCCCGGAACCGGAACTTCAGTGCCGATAACATAGGTTAAATGGCGTTTTTGTTCGTCGGTCGCCGTCGTTTCCGCTGCCTGGCAAAGCAAGGCGGCGCGTTTAGCGACAACCATTGGGTCCAGCGGCGTCGGGTCGTCAGCGCAGGACATAGAGGCATCAAGATGGATTTTGCTAAACCCGGCAGCGACGTAAGCCTTAATGAGTTCGACGGATTTTTCCATCGCCGTATCCGCAGGTTCGTTTTGCCAGCAGTTAGGTCCCAGGTGATCGCCGCCTAAAATAAGCCGTTCGCGTGGAAAACCCACTTCCTGGGCGATGCCATAGACAAAATCACGAAAGTCAGCCGGTTTCATGCCGGTATAACCGCCAAACTGATTAACCTGGTTAGAGGTCGCCTCGATCAGAACTTTGTTCCCGCTATTCAGGTCAAAACGTAATGCGGATTCAATCACCAGCGGGTGTGCTGAACATACGGAACAGATCCCTATCTGTTCCCCTGCTTTGTGACGAGAAATTATTTCTTTCACTTCTGGCTCCGATATCTTTTGTTTATCTTCATAATATTTTTGGTTTGAAGGCAAAGGATAATAATGGCTTTCGTGATCCAGCTATGAAAACGCCCTTTGCCGTGCTAAATCCGGGGGCTTTAGAGCTTCCCTTCACAACCGCAGTCGGCAATCACTTTACGTACAACCTCTTTCATGGCCGCTTTCGCCGGGATCATGTAATGGCGGGGATCGCTGGCCTCTGCGTGTTGCGTTAAATAGTTTTTAAGCGCGCCGGAAAAGGCGATTTTAAGCTCGGTCGCGACGTTAACTTTGCAGATGCCCAGCGAAATAGCGCGGGTAATATCGCGGGTCGGCAGGCCAGAGGCGCCGTGAAGGACTAAGGGGACATCAACCCGCTGACGAATTTCCGTCAGTCGTTCAAAATCAAGTTTTGGTTCAGCGGTGTAGAGGCCGTGAGCGGTGCCGATAGCAATGGCTAACGAGTCGATACCCGTTTTTTCTACAAATTCCCGGGCCTGTTCCGGATGGGTATAAAGCGCATCTTTACCGTCAACGATAAGATCGTCTTCCTGCCCGCCGAGACGCCCAAGTTCAGCTTCAACGCTGACATCGTAGCGATGACAGTAATCAACCACACTTTTCACCAGCGCAATATTGTCGGCAAAGGGGAAATGCGACCCGTCGATCATGACCGAGCGTACCCCGGCGGCGACTTTCATTTTGATGTCGGCCAGTTTTTCATGATGATCGAGATGTACCGCGAGAGGATGGTTCCAGCTTTTCGCCAGTTCTGCGGCGATGGCCACGATATTACCGACGCCTGCGTAGCTAAAGGTGCCTGGCGTACCGGCGACAATCAGCGGAGAGCGCAATTCTGCGGCGGTTTCCACCACCACTTGCAATGTCTCCAGGTTGTGGATGTTAAACGCCGGCACAGCATAGCCTTCCTGCTGCGCCTTCTTTAGCATTGTTCTGCCTGAAATGATAAACATCCTTCCTCCGAAATCTTTCGTTTGTTTTCTTTGAAAGAATTTATAGGCTTTCGGAATGTTTTTTTGTGATTTTGATCTGATAAATGAAAGTTTCGAAATAAAATGGAAGTTATCGAAAGTCAGGAGTAAAAAAAGCATGTCGGGCAGACATACTTCAGGCTACAGACTAAGGGCGAAAAAATACCGGGTAGCGCTGGCGCTTACCCGGTCTACAGATTATGCGGTTATACCCTGGTCGGAGAAGGGTACTGACTGGATCAGGTCACAGGTGCGGGGTTAAACACTGCCAGCTGGTTATGCAATCCCCATTGATCTGAGAAAGTCTTTTTCCGGCCGCTGGCGACATCGAGAATAAAGTGAAATAGCTTCCAGCCCACATCTTCGATTGTCTCTTCACCCGTGGCGATGGTGCCTGCATTGATATCCATTAAGTCATACCAGCGGTTCGCCAGCTCGGTACGCGTCGCCATTTTAATGACCGGCACCGCCATCAGCCCGTACGGCGTGCCGCGTCCGGTGGTAAAGACCTGTACGGTAATGCCGGAAGCGACCTGCTGCGTGCCGCAGACGAAATCGCTGGCGGGCGTCGCGGCGTAAATCAGGCCGCGTTTGGTGGGGCGCTGGCCCGGCGATAATACTTCGACAATGGCGCTCTTACCCGATTTAGCGATAGAGCCCAACGCTTTTTCCACGACGTTCGCCAGGCCGCCTTTTTTGTTGCCAGGGGACGGGTTAGCGCTGCGATCGGTTTTCCCCATATCAAGATAGTTATCGTACCAGGCCATTTCATCCAGCAGGCGTTTACCCACGGCTTCGTTGATGGCGCGCGGCGTCAGAAGATGAATGGCATCGCGCACTTCGGTGACCTCCGAGAACATGACGGTCGCGCCGCAGCGTACCAGCAGATCGGAAGCATAACCCACCGCCGGGTTTGCCGTGACGCCAGAAAACGCATCGCTGCCGCCACACTGCATCCCGACGACCAGCTCGGAGGCCGGGCAGGTTTCGCGCTGGCGCTGGTTCAGTTTCGTCAGATGGCGTTCGGCGACCCGCAAAATATCGTCGACCATTGATTTAAAGCCGACATGCTGCTCGTCCTGTAAACGCACAATACTGGCGCTTTCAACGGCGATGGCGGGAACATCCTCGGTGCCTTCCAGCAGCCGTTCCGGCTGCAGTTTTTCGCAACCGAGGCCAATCACCATCACTTCGCCGCCAAAATTGGGGTTGAGCGCGATATTATGAATCGTGCGAATCGGCACGACCGCCGCCGGCGCGTTGATTGCCACGCCGCAGCCGTACAGATGGTTTAGCCCTACAACGCCATCGACATTCGGGTATTTGGGCAGGAGATCGCGCTCAATCACTTTCACCACATAATCGACCACGCCCGCCACACAGTGCACGCTGGTGGTAATGCCAAGCAGATTTTTGGTGCCGACGCTGCCATCGGCGTTACGATAGCCCTCAAACGTATAGCCTTCCAGCGGCGGCAGCGGTTCCGGTACTTTGGTCGCCAGCGGTAGCGTATTCAGCGGCGGCGCTTTTGGCAGTTCAACCAGCGACTCGTCGATCCAGCTTCCGCGCGGGATGTCGCGTACCGCATAACCGATGACTTCGCCATAACGGATGATTTCGCCGTGAGCGGGGATATCCGTCAGAGCAACTTTATGGCCTTGCGGAATATGTTCAGTCAGTTCCAGGCCATCCGGAAAACGTGTTCCGGCTTTAAGACCGTGGTCATTAACAATAATTGCGACATTATCGGTTTCATGTACTTTTATATAAAACGCCGATGGCGATTCCTGGCGAATTTCGATATTGGCCATTGTTCAACATTCTCCAGCCTGGATGATAGAAATAGGATTATCTATTTTGGTTATGGTTAAATCGTTAAATCTCAATATAAGAAATAAAGTTCATGCATAATGAAATAAGAATGACAGGAGTATAAATATAAGAATGTGATCCAGATCACCGCAAATTATGAAATTTTTTATGTAGGCCGGGTAAAGCGTAAATGTGTGCATTAGCGCCCAGTATCATGGGCGTATGCTCAAAAATAAGCGTTAAATAATCCCTTTTTAATGAGCGTTTGCACAATGATTATCCGCCATAGGCTGTTTATACTGAATGGCGAATTCAGTGTATCTGACGAGTTATTTGAAAATACCATGATAATAATAAAAGACGATAAAGATATCAGAACGGTATATTGTGCTACAGGATGTGTACCACATTAGAAATAGAATGCGGAGACCCATTCTGATTTCAGATAAGCATTTTATTGTCGTTGCTATAAGTTATGGTGGCGGCATCACATGTAGAGAATTAAAGAAATAAGCGAAGGTATAAGCGATGAATAACGCTATTTTCCCGAATAAGTTTAAAGCGGCGCTGGCGGCGCAACAGGTACAGATTGGCTGCTGGTCTGCACTGGCAAGCCCAATCACCACCGAAGTTCTCGGTCTGGCGGGATTTGACTGGCTGGTGCTGGATGGCGAACATGCGCCGAACGATGTGACCACCTTAATTCCGCAGTTAATGGCATTGAAAGGCAGCGCCAGCGCGCCTGTGGTACGTGTGCCAACCAATGAACCGGTCATTATCAAACGGATGCTGGATATTGGGTTTTATAATTTCCTGATCCCCTTTGTTGAAACGCAAGAGGAAGCGGCTCGCGCCGTCGCCTCGACGCGTTACCCGCCGGAAGGCATTCGCGGCGTCTCCGTTTCTCACCGCGCGAATATGTTCGGTACGGTGCCTGATTACTTTGCGCAGTCGAACAAAAACATCACCATTATTGTTCAAATCGAAAGCCAGTTGGGTGTCGACAATGTTGATGCCATCGCCGCAACGGAAGGCGTTGATGGCATTTTTGTCGGCCCAAGCGATTTGGCCGCCGCGCTGGGTCATCTCGGCAATGCTTCTCACCCTGACGTGCAGCAGACGATTCAACATATTTTCGCCCGCGCTAAAGCGCACGGTAAACCGTGCGGCATTCTGGCGCCGGTAGAGGCGGATGCCCGCCGTTATCTGGAATGGGGCGCGACCTTTGTCGCCGTTGGCAGCGATTTAGGCGCATTCCGCGCCAGCACGCAGAAGCTTGCCGACACCTTTAAAAAATAATCCTGGTATGGAAAGAGAGAACGCTATGACGATGAAAGTTGGCTTTATTGGCTTAGGCATCATGGGTAAGCCCATGAGCAAAAACTTACTGAAAGCAGGGTATTCGCTGGTGGTGTCCGATCGTAATCCTGAAGCGATTGCCGACGTCATTGCCGCAGGCGCGGAAACGGCCTCTACGGCGAAGGCGATCGCTGAACAGTGTGACGTCATCATCACGATGCTGCCTAACTCTCCGCATGTGAAAGAGGTTGCGCTGGGCGAGAACGGTATCATCGAAGGCGCGAAGCCGGGAACCGTATTGATTGATATGAGTTCTATCGCGCCGCTGGCAAGCCGTGAAATCAGCGATGCGCTGAAGGCGAAGGGCGTTGAGATGTTGGATGCGCCGGTCAGCGGCGGCGAGCCGAAGGCGATTGATGGCACGTTGTCGGTGATGGTGGGGGGCGATAAAGCCATTTTCGACAAGTACTACGACCTGATGAAAGCGATGGCGGGTTCCGTGGTGCATACTGGCGATATCGGCGCAGGCAACGTCACAAAACTGGCTAACCAGGTGATCGTGGCGTTGAATATCGCCGCCATGTCTGAAGCGCTGACGCTGGCGACTAAAGCGGGCGTCAACCCGGATCTGGTCTATCAGGCGATTCGCGGCGGTCTGGCTGGCAGCACGGTACTGGATGCGAAAGCGCCGATGGTCATGGACAGAAACTTTAAGCCAGGTTTCCGTATCGATCTGCACATTAAAGATCTGGCGAATGCGCTGGATACCTCCCACGGCGTTGGCGCGCAGCTCCCGCTGACCGCCGCCGTTATGGAAATGATGCAGGCGTTACGCGCGGATGGACACGGTAATGACGACCATAGCGCGCTGGCGTGCTACTACGAAAAACTGGCGAAAGTGGAAGTCACTCGCTAACGACGTTGTGCCCGGATGGCGTGTAGCGATCCGGGCCTGAATTTCAGGCTGGATAAGTGAAACGCCATCCGGCGTTGTGCAGTAACAGGCTACCACTATGAAAATCGTAATTGCCCCCGACTCCTATAAAGAAAGCCTTTCTGCCGCCGAGGTAGCGCAGGCGATAGAAAAAGGATTTCGGGAAATTTTCCCCGATGCGCAATATGTCTCTGTTCCGGTTGCCGATGGCGGCGAAGGAACGGTCGAAGCCATGATTGCCGCGACGCAGGGCGTTGAACGCGCCGCATGGGTGACCGGGCCGTTGGGTGAAAAAGTGAAAGCCTGCTGGGGAATGTCCGGGGATGGTAAAACCGCGTTTATTGAAATGGCGGCGGCCAGCGGACTGGCGCTGGTTCCACCAGAAAAACGCAACCCTTTGATTACTACCTCGCGGGGAACGGGGGAGCTGATATTGCAGGCGCTGGAAAGCGGCGCAAGCAATATCATTATCGGCATTGGCGGCAGCGCGACAAATGACGGCGGCGCAGGGATGATGCAGGCGCTAGGCGCAAAACTGCGCGATGCAAACGGCGCGGATATCGGTTACGGTGGCGGAAGCCTTCATTGTCTAAGCGACATTGATATTTCAGAGCTCGATCCCCGTTTAAAACTCTGCGCGATTCGTGTCGCTTGCGATGTCTCTAATCCTCTGATCGGCGACAACGGCGCATCACGAATTTTTGGGCCGCAGAAAGGCGCGACCGAAGAGAACATTGTTGAGCTGGACAGAAATCTTGCTCACTATGCCGACATCATAAAAAAATCGCTGAATGTCGACGTAAAGGCGGCGCCCGGCGCAGGCGCGGCAGGCGGTATGGGGGCGGCGTTAATGGCTTTTCTCGGTGCGGAATTACGCAGCGGGATCGAAATTGTCACGGCGGCACTGAACCTGGAGGAGCATATCCACGACTGTACGCTGGTGGTGACGGGAGAAGGGCGGATTGATAGCCAAAGTATTCGCGGTAAAGTGCCGATTGGCGTCGCGAATGTGGCGAAAAAATATCATAAGCCAGTGATTGGCATTGCCGGCAGCCTGACGCACGATGTAGGGATAGTGCATCATTATGGCATCGACGCTGTCTTTAGCGTACTCACGCGCATCGTGACGCTGGAGGAGGCTTTTCGGGGCGCTTTTGACAATATTTATCGGGCATCCAGAAATGTTGCTGCCGCTCTGGCGATAGGAATGCGCAGCGCAGGGTGACAAAGTCGCGCGAACCCTCTATACTGCGCGCCGAAGCTGACCAGACAGTCGCCGCTTCGTCGTCGTCCTTTCGGGGAGACGGGCGGAGGGGAGGAAAGTCCGGGCTCCATAGGGCAGGGTGCCAGGTAACGCCTGGGGGGGAAACCCACGACCAGTGCAACAGAGAGCAAACCGCCGATGGCCCACGTAAGTGGGATCAGGTAAGGGTGAAAGGGTGCGGTAAGAGCGCACCGCGCGGCTGGTAACAGTCCGTGGCACGGTAAACTCCACCCGGAGCAAGGCCAAATAGGGGTTCATAAGGTACGGCCCGTACTGAACCCGGGTAGGCTGCTTGAGCCAGTGAGCGATTGCTGGCCTAGATGAATGACTGTCCACGACAGAACCCGGCTTATCGGTCAGTTTCACCTCTTCATAAAACCCGCTTCGGCGGGTTTTTGCTTTTACAGGGCGGCAGGATGAATGACTGTCCACGACGCTATACCCAAAAGAAAGCGGCTTATCGGTCAGTTTCATCTCTTCATAAAACCCGCTTCGGCGGGTTTTTGCTTATCTGGCCGGTGAAGGGTATAGAGGTTGCAGAAGACGCCAGCGTCACTATCCGGCAATTAATTGACAGCCGTGGTGACATAATATTATTCGTTTTTGTGATGAGAAACACAAAACGCTATGGATTGCGCTCTTTTTAGTTGAAGTGAAAAGCAATCGATTTCTTTCACAAAATTACATCCTGAAAAACAGCAAGAAAGCGGTGTAAATTATTTGTTGTAAATGAAAATTAAATGTATGAAATATTTTGGTTAAAATTTTATTAAATGTTTCTTTACAAACAAATAAGGTAAAAAAATGTGACGCGTAACGGTTTTTAAGCGCATTTACCTTCGGTTTATACTTAAATTTGAGAAATTACGCTTTAAATTTAACGCTGGAATTGCCGATAAAATGTCCCGTAATTGATTGAAATATCGTCTTCATGGGATGTCGAAAATAGGAGATAAAATAGGCTGGTTATCGCCATAATATATCGTTATCCCGACCCTATTTTTTGATTGAAATCAGGCTAAGTTGCTGTTTTATTTTTGTAACTAATTGAAGTAATAGGTTTTCTTTATTTAATAAAGACCATGTAAAAATTGCGGTAAGTTAATTTGTGAGTGGTCGCACATAACCTTTAAGATTTAATTTGCTACACTTCCTGCCGTTCACAATGTTATTTCAGAGCGGTAGATATGAATACTCTTGTTCTCCCTAAAACACAGCATTTGGTGGTCTTTCAGGAAGTCATTAGAAGTGGTTCTATCAGTTCTGCCGCAAAATCGTTAGGGTTAACCCAACCCGCCGTCAGTAAAATCATTAGCGATGTTGAGGCCTATTTTGGCGTTGAGCTAATTGTACGCAAAAATACCGGCGTTACGTTGACCGAAGCGGGACAGGTACTGCTTTCCTGGTCTGAATCTATCACCCGCGAAATGAAAAACATGATCAACGAGATGAACAGTATGACGTGCAATACCGTTGTCGACGTCTCGTTTGGTTTTCCTTCGCTGATTGGCTTTACCTTCATGTCCGATATGATTCATAAGTTCAAAGAGGCATTTCCAAAAGCGCAGGTATCCATGTACGAAGCCCAGCTCTCTTCATTCCTGCCGGCCCTGCGCGACGGGCGGCTGGACTTTGCTATCGGTACGCTCAGTAATGAAATGCAACTACAGGATCTGCATGTCGAGCCGCTGTTTGAATCAGAGTTTGTCCTGGTAGCCAGCAAGTCCCGAACATGCACCGGCACCATCACACTGGAATCGTTAAAGGACGAACAGTGGGTGTTGCCGCAAACGAATATGGGCTACTACAGCGAATTACTCACCACTCTACAACGAAATGGCATCAGCATCGAAAACATTGTTAAAACAGATTCCGTTGTCACAATATATAATCTTGTTCTCAATGCTGATTTCTTAACTGTTATTCCCTGCGATATGACCACGCCTTTTGGCTCTAATCAATTTATCACGATACCCATAAAAGACACGTTACCCGTCGCACGTTATGCGGCGGTATGGTCTAAAAATTATCGTATCAAAAAAGCCGCTTCAGTATTAGTAGAATTGGCTAAACAATATTCATCATATAATGGATGCAGACGCAGGCAGTTAATAGAAATTGAATGATATGGAATAAACATATTTAGCGAAATTGACGTCACCTGTTTCTTTTGAACAGTGGGCAACGGTAACTTATTTTTAATACCCAGGTTAAGAGGTTATAATGCACATTACATACGATCTCCCGGTTGCAATTGAAGATATCCTCGAAGCGAAAAAAAGACTGGCGGGGAAGATATATAAAACGGGAATGCCTCGCTCTAACTATTTTAGTGAACGTTGCAAAGGCGAAATATTTCTCAAGTTTGAAAATATGCAGCGTACGGGTTCATTTAAAATTCGTGGCGCTTTTAACAAACTTAGCTCGTTAACGGAGGCGGAAAAACGTAAAGGCGTCGTGGCCTGTTCCGCAGGTAATCATGCACAGGGCGTTTCTCTTTCTTGCGCAATGCTGGGTATTGACGGCAAAGTCGTGATGCCGAAGGGCGCGCCAAAGTCAAAAGTGGCGGCCACCTGTGATTATTCGGCGGAAGTGGTGCTCCACGGTGACAACTTCAATGACACCATCGCTAAGGTGAGTGAAATTGTCGAAACCGAAGGCCGCATTTTTATTCCGCCTTACGACGATCCAAAAGTCATTGCCGGACAGGGCACTATTGGTCTGGAAATTATGGAAGATCTGTACGATGTCGATAATGTCATCGTGCCTATTGGCGGCGGCGGTTTAATTGCAGGTATTGCCATTGCGATTAAATCGATTAACCCGACCATTAAAGTTATCGGCGTACAGGCCGAAAATGTTCACGGTATGGCGGCGTCTTATTACGCTGGCGAAATAACCACGCACCGAACGACCGGCACCCTGGCGGATGGTTGTGATGTCTCCCGCCCGGGTAATTTAACCTATGAAATCGTTCGTGAATTAGTCGATGACATTGTCCTGGTTAGCGAAGATGAAATTCGTAACAGCATGATCGCTTTAATTCAGCGCAATAAGGTTATTACTGAAGGCGCTGGCGCTCTGGCTTGCGCCGCACTATTAAGTGGGAAATTAGATAGCCATATTCAGAACAGAAAAACGGTCAGTATTATTTCTGGCGGCAATATCGATCTTTCTCGGGTATCACAAATTACGGGTTTAGTTGACGCTTAATCTTTTCGTGAGGATAGGATATGAGTACTACTGATAGCATTGTATCCAGCCAGGCAAAACAGTCGTCATGGCGTAAATCGGACACGACGTGGACGCTGGGTTTATTTGGTACCGCCATCGGCGCCGGGGTGCTGTTTTTCCCTATCCGCGCCGGGTTTGGCGGGCTTATCCCCATTCTGCTGATGCTGGTTTTAGCTTACCCCATTGCGTTCTATTGTCACCGGGCGCTGGCGCGTCTGTGTTTATCCGGATCTAATCCGTCCGGCAATATTACGGAAACGGTCGAAGAGCACTTTGGTAAAACGGGCGGGGTAGTTATCACGTTCCTTTACTTCTTTGCGATTTGTCCGCTGCTGTGGATTTATGGCGTCACCATCACTAACACGTTCATGACGTTTTGGGAAAACCAGTTGCAGATGCCAGCGTTGAATCGCGGTTTCGTGGCGCTGTTCTTGCTGCTGCTGATGGCCTTTGTGATCTGGTTTGGTAAAGATCTGATGGTTAAGGTGATGAGTTACCTGGTATGGCCGTTTATCGCCAGTCTGGTGCTAATCTCATTATCGCTGATTCCTTACTGGAACTCGGCGGTTATCGATCAGGTTGATCTCAGTAATATCGCGCTGACTGGGCACGATGGCATACTGGTTACGGTGTGGCTGGGCATCTCTATCATGGTGTTCTCCTTTAACTTTTCGCCCATCGTCTCTTCCTTCGTGGTGTCTAAGCGTGAAGAGTATGAGAAAGAGTTTGGCCGCGAATTTACCGAGCGTAAATGTTCACAGATCATCTCGCGCGCCAGTATGCTGATGGTCGCCGTGGTGATGTTCTTCGCCTTTAGCTGTCTGTTTACGCTCTCCCCGCAGAACATGGCGGATGCGAAAGCGCAGAACATTCCGGTACTTTCCTACCTGGCTAACCATTTCGCCTCTTTGTCGGGGACAAAATCTACTTTTGCAACGGTGCTGGAGTATGGCGCGTCTATCATCGCGCTGGTTGCTATTTTCAAATCTTTCTTCGGTCACTACCTGGGGACGCTGGAAGGGCTGAACGGCCTGGTGCTGAAATTCGGTTATAAAGGCGATAAAACCAAAGTCTCTATGGGCAAGCTTAACACCATCAGCATGATCTTCATTATGGGGTCTACCTGGGTCGTAGCTTACGCAAACCCGAACATTCTGGACCTGATTGAAGCGATGGGCGCGCCGATTATCGCCTCGCTGTTATGCCTGCTGCCGATGTACGCCATTCGTAAAGCGCCGTCGCTGGCGAAGTACCGTGGTCGTCTGGATAACGTGTTCGTCACCCTGATTGGTCTGCTGACCATCCTGAATATTGTCTACAAATTGTTCTAATCCTCACGTTTAGCCTGCGTTCCGCCCCAGGGCGTGGACGCAGGCTGACATCGACGGAGGCACTACATGAATGAATTTCCGGTCGTTCTGGTCATTAATTGCGGATCATCTTCTATCAAATTCTCTGTACTGGATTTCGCTACCTGTGATGTTTTAATGGCGGGAATAGCAGATGGAATGAATACTGAAAACGCCTTTTTATCTATTAATGGCGATAAGCCGATAAACCTCTCGCACTCTAATTATGAGGACGCGTTAAAAGCCATTGCCTTTGAGCTGGAAAAACGTGATTTAACGGATAGCGTGGCATTAATTGGTCACCGTATCGCGCACGGTGGAGAGCTATTTACGCAGTCCGTCATTATTACCGATGAGATTATCGATAATATTCGTCGGGTATCACCTTTAGCGCCGCTGCATAATTACGCTAATTTAAGCGGCATTGACGCGGCGCGGCACCTTTTCCCGGCCGTGCGTCAGGTGGCGGTATTTGATACCAGTTTCCACCAGACGCTGGCGCCGGAAGCCTATTTGTACGGATTGCCGTGGGAATATTTTTCCAGCCTGGGTGTGCGTCGCTACGGCTTTCACGGTACGTCGCATCGCTATGTTTCGCGGCGCGCGTATGAACTACTTGACCTCGATGAAAAAAACTCGGGTCTGATTGTCGCGCATCTGGGCAATGGGGCGTCTATCTGCGCGGTACGCAATGGTCAGAGCGTGGATACCTCAATGGGGATGACGCCGCTTGAGGGGCTGATGATGGGCACTCGCAGTGGCGACGTTGATTTCGGCGCGATGGCGTGGATAGCCAAAGAAACCGGGCAGACGTTGAGCGATCTGGAGCGAGTGGTGAATAAAGAGTCCGGTTTGCTCGGCATCTCCGGGTTGTCATCCGACCTTAGAGTCCTGGAAAAAGCCTGGCACGAAGGACATGAGCGCGCCCGGTTAGCGATAAAAACGTTTGTCCACCGTATCGCCCGTCATATTGCCGGACACGCGGCATCGTTACATCGGCTGGATGGCATTATTTTTACCGGCGGTATTGGTGAAAATTCAGTATTAATTCGCCAGTTGGTCATTGAACATTTGGGCGTACTGGGGCTTACGTTAGACGTTGAAATGAATAAGCAGCCGAATTCTCACGGCGAGCGCATTATTTCCGCTAACCCTTCTCAGGTTATTTGCGCTGTTATTCCCACGAATGAAGAGAAAATGATTGCCCTTGATGCCATTCATTTAGGCAACGTGAAAGCACCAGTGGAATTTGCATAACTTAACGGCTGTTCTGTAGAGAGATTATTTTTCATGAGGGTAAATATCGATACCAGCGATATGCTGTATGCCGAAGCATGGCGTGATTTTAAAGGTACGGACTGGAAAGAAGAAATTAATGTCCGTGATTTTATTCAGCATAACTATACGCCCTATGAGGGGGATGAATCTTTTCTCGCCGACGCGACGCCAGCGACCACGGCGCTGTGGGAAAAGGTGATGGCGGGAATACGTATCGAGAACGCGACCCATGCGCCGGTGGATTTCGATACCAACATCGCGACGACGATTACCGCGCACGATGCGGGGTATATTGAAAAAGAGCTGGAAAAAATCGTCGGTTTACAAACGGATAAGCCGCTTAAACGCGCTTTGCATCCGTTTGGCGGCGTTAACATGATCAAAAGTTCATTCCACGCCTATGGCCGCGAAATGGACGCCGATTTTGAATATACCTTTACCGACCTGCGGAAAACCCATAATCAGGGCGTATTCGATGTTTACTCGCCGGATATGCTGCGCTGCCGTAAATCCGGCGTATTAACCGGTTTGCCGGATGGTTATGGTCGCGGGCGCATTATTGGCGATTATCGTCGCGTCGCGCTGTATGGCATCCGTTATCTGGTACGCGAACGCGAGCTGCAATTCGCCGACCTGCAGTCGAATCTGGAGCAGGGACAGAATCTTGAGGCGACGATTCGCCTGCGTGAGGAGTTGGCGGAGCACCGTCGCGCGCTGCTGCAAATGCAGGAGATGGCGGCGAAATACGGCTATGATATCTCCCGCCCGGCGCGGAACGCGCAGGAAGCGGTACAGTGGCTCTACTTCGCCTACCTGGCAGCGGTAAAATCGCAAAATGGCGGTGCAATGTCGCTGGGAAGAACCGCGTCGTTCCTTGATATCTACATTGAGCGCGATTTCAACGCGGGCCTTCTGACAGAGCAGCAGGCGCAGGAGCTGATCGACCATTTCATCATGAAGATCCGCATGGTGCGCTTCCTGCGCACGCCGGAATTTGATTCGCTCTTTTCCGGCGATCCGATCTGGGCCACCGAAGTTATTGGAGGGATGGGGCTCGATGGCCGCACTCTGGTGACGAAAAACTCCTTCCGTTATCTGCATACCCTGCACACGATGGGACCAGCGCCGGAGCCGAACCTGACCATACTGTGGTCAGAAGCGTTGCCGGTGGCATTCAAGAAATATGCTGCGCAGGTCTCCATCGTGACCTCATCTTTGCAGTATGAAAACGACGATTTAATGCGTACCGACTTTAACAGCGACGATTACGCCATCGCTTGTTGCGTCAGCCCGATGGTCATCGGTAAGCAGATGCAGTTCTTCGGCGCGCGCGCCAACCTTGCCAAAACGTTGCTGTACGCTATCAATGGCGGCGTTGATGAGAAACTGAAAATCCAGGTCGGGCCGAAAACCGCGCCATTAATGGATGAGGTGCTGGATTACGACGCGGTAATGGAGAGCCTCGACCACTTTATGGACTGGCTGGCGGTGCAGTACATTAGCGCGCTGAACATCATTCACTACATGCACGATAAGTACAGCTATGAAGCTTCGCTGATGGCGCTGCACGACCGTGATGTGTATCGGACGATGGCGTGCGGCATCGCCGGACTGTCGGTGGCGGCGGATTCCCTGTCCGCCATCAGGTACGCTCAGGTGAAGCCGATTCGCGACGAAAATGGCCTTGCCATCGACTTTGCTATTGAAGGCGAGTATCCGCAGTACGGCAACAACGATGAGCGCGTGGACAGCATCGCCTGCGACCTGGTGAAACGCTTTATGCAAAAAATTAGCGTGTTGCCGACGTATCGCAATGCGGTGCCGACGCAGTCCATTTTGACCATCACCTCGAACGTCGTGTACGGGCAGAAGACCGGCAATACGCCGGATGGACGCCGCGCCGGAACGCCGTTCGCGCCGGGGGCGAACCCGATGCATGGTCGTGACCGCAAAGGGGCGGTGGCCTCGCTGACGTCGGTGGCGAAACTGCCGTTTACCTACGCCAAAGACGGTATTTCGTACACCTTCTCGATTGTGCCTGCGGCGCTCGGGAAAGAAGATGCGGTGCGGAAAACCAATCTTGTCGGCCTGCTGGACGGCTATTTCCATCATGAAGCACAGGTAGAAGGCGGGCAGCATCTGAACGTCAATGTCATGAACCGTGAAATGTTGCTGGATGCGATTGAACATCCGGAAAACTACCCGAACCTGACGATCCGCGTTTCCGGCTATGCCGTGCGCTTCAATGCGCTGACTCGTGAGCAGCAACAGGACGTTATTTCGCGCACCTTTACTCAGGCGATGTAACGTGAACGGGGCGATCGTGTGGATCGCCCCGCGACGGATCTTCACTGAACGGTAATCTTAGGGGGAGATATGATTAGCGCATTTGATATTTTTAAGATTGGCATTGGACCTTCAAGCTCCCATACCGTAGGGCCAATGAATGCAGGAAAATGTTTTATCGATCGGCTGATCGACAGCGGCGACCTGCCGCGAACGACGCGCATCACGGTTGATCTTTACGGATCGCTATCGCTGACGGGCAAAGGCCACGCGACCGATACCGCCATCATTATGGGCCTGGCGGGCAATACGCCGCAGGATGTCAATATTGATAGCATTCCGGCGTTTATCCAGGAGGTTGCCCGCAGCAGCCGTTTATCGGTGGCGGGTGGCGCGCATGTGGTGGATTTTCCCGTCGCCGACAGTATTCTCTTTCACGCTGAAACCCTGGCGCGCCATGAAAACGGTATGCGTATTACCGCCTGGAACGGACAAGCGCCGCTTTTACACAAAACGTATTACTCTATTGGCGGCGGCTTTATTGTCGAAGAGGAGCGTTTTGGTCAGTCGCACGACGTAGAAAAATCGGTGCCGTATGATTTTCATTCCGCCAGCGAACTGTTGACGCTGTGTGAAAGACAGGGGCTCTCGGTTTCCGGCCTGATGATGCAAAATGAACTGGCGTTGCGGAGCAAAGAGCAGATTGACGCTGGCTTTGCCCGCATCTGGCAGGTGATGGCGACCGGAATTGAACGTGGCATGAATACTGAGGGCGTGCTGCCGGGGCCGCTGAACGTTCCACGCCGCGCGGTAGCGTTACGGCGTCTGCTGGTCTCCAGCGATAATCTCTCCCGCGATCCGATGAACGTCATTGACTGGATTAACATGTTCGCCCTGGCCGTGAGCGAAGAGAACGCGGCGGGCGGGCGAGTGGTCACCGCGCCGACCAACGGCGCGTGCGGCATTATTCCCGCGGTGCTGGCCTATTACGACAAATTCCGTCGCCCGGTCAATGCCAACTCTATCGCCCGCTATCTGCTGTCGGCGGGGGCGATTGGCATGCTGTACAAGATGAACGCCTCGATATCCGGCGCGGAAGTGGGGTGTCAGGGTGAGGTTGGCGTCGCGTGTTCGATGGCGGCGGCGGGGCTGACAGAACTGCTGGGCGGCAGCCCTGCGCAGGTCTGTATTGCGGCGGAAATTGCGATGGAGCATAACCTTGGCCTCACCTGTGACCCGGTGGCGGGTCAGGTACAAATCCCTTGTATTGAACGTAATGCGATTAACGCCGTTAAAGCGGTGAATGCGGCGCGAATGGCGCTACGCCGTACCTCTGAGCCGCGGGTTTCGCTCGATAAAGTGATCGAAACCATGTACGAAACGGGTAAAGACATGAACGACAAATATCGCGAGACGTCGCGCGGCGGTCTGGCGATTAAAGTCGTTTGTGGATAGGCCCGACAGGCGCAGCGTGAGCAGGCTATGGGATAACGCAGAAGACAGAAGCTGAGAAAAGGGCGCACCAACGTGCGCCCTTTTTTGTTGTGATACGCGTAAAATAGAGAAAATAACAATATTAAATAAATAGTAAATAGAAAATAATTCTTAACCCACAAGAAATGCAGGCGTTTTATTGGTAAGTTTTTCTCTTATCGTGCGCGTATAATTTTCTTATTACAAGAAAGTACCTGCACCTCACGTTCTGCATATCGCCTTGCTGCGGCACGAAAAATAAAAAAACCTCTACCTACACATTGAGCGAGAATTTTATGGAATCGGCTAGTAATACCAGCGTAATCCTCGACGCATCAGCCCCGGCGCGTCGGGCAGGGATGACAGAAAGCGAATGGCGTGAAGCCATCAAATTTGATAGTACCGACACCGGTTGGGTCATTATGAGTATCGGGATGGCGATCGGCGCAGGGATCGTTTTTCTTCCTGTCTAGGTTGGCCTGATGGGACTTTGGGTCTTTTTACTCTCTTCTATTATTGGCTATCCGGCCATGTACCTGTTCCAGCGGCTGTTTATTAATACGCTGGCGGAATCCCCGGAATGTAAAGACTACCCCAGCGTGATCAGCGGCTATCTGGGCAAAAACTGGGGTATTTTATTAGGCGCGCTGTACTTTGTAATGCTCGTCATCTGGATGTTCGTCTATTCTACGGCAATTACTAACGACAGCGCCTCTTATCTGCATACTTTCGGCGTAACGGAAGGATTACTTTCCGATAGTCCGTTTTATGGTCTGGTGCTGATCTGCATCCTGGTGGCGATTTCCTCACGCGGTGAAAAATTACTGTTCAAAATCTCCACCGGCATGGTGCTGACCAAGCTACTGGTAGTGGCGGCGCTGGGCGTCTCTATGGTGGGTATGTGGCATCTGTATAACATTGGCGCGCTGCCGCCGATGGCCCTGCTGATTAAAAACGCCATTATTACCCTGCCATTTACGCTGACCTCGATTTTATTTATCCAGACGTTAAGCCCAATGGTGATCTCTTACCGTTCACGCGAAAAATCTATTGAGGTCGCACGCCATAAAGCGCTGCGTGCCATGAATATTGCGTTTGGCATCCTGTTCGTTACCGTATTTTTCTATGCGGTTTCCTTCACCCTGGCGATGGGGCATGACGAAGCGGTGAAAGCCTACGAGCAGAATATTTCCGCCCTGGTGATCGCCGCGCAATTTATTAGCGGCGATGGCGCAGGCTGGGTCAAAGTGGTTAGCGTAATTCTGAACATCTTTGCCGTCATGACCGCCTTCTTTGGCGTTTATTTAGGATTCCGCGAAGCGACGCAAGGCATTGTGATGAATATCCTGCGCCGTAAAATGCCCGCCGAGAAGATTAAGGAAAATCTGGTACAGCGCGGCATTATGATTTTCGCTATTTTGCTGGCCTGGAGCGCCATTGTGCTCAATGCGCCGGTACTGAGCTTCACCTCTATTTGTAGCCCTATCTTCGGTATGGTGGGCTGTTTAATTCCGGCACGGTTGGTCTACAAGGTTCCCGCATTGCACAAATATAAAGGCGCTTCGTTGTACCTGATTATTATTACCGGTCTGCTGCTATGCGTTTCTCCGTTCCTGGCATTCTCTTGATATACCTGAGATTAAGGTTGTTGTTATGTTTGAATCTAAAATAAATCCATTGTGGCAAAGTTTTATCCTGGCCGTACAGGAAGAAGTAAAACCGGCGCTGGGGTGTACTGAGCCAATTTCACTGGCGCTGGCGGCAGCGGCGGCGGCGGCTGAACTTGACGGCACAGTTGAACGCATTGACGCGTGGGTTTCGCCTAATCTGATGAAAAATGGTATGGGTGTTACCGTTCCAGGAACGGGAATGGTAGGGCTACCGATCGCCGCGGCGTTGGGCGCGTTGGGCGGTGATGCGAAAGCCGGGTTGGAGGTGTTAAAAGACGCTTCCGCTAAAGCCGTTGCCGATGCAAAAGCGATGCTGGCCGCTGGACATGTCGCGGTGATGTTGCAGGAGCCATGTAACGATATCCTGTTTTCACGGGCGAAAGTGTATAGCGGCGATAGCTGGGCATGTGTCACGATCGTCGGCGATCATACAAATATTGTGCGGATAGAAACCAACAAGGGTGTGGTATTTACCCAGGCCGATAATGCGCAGGAAGAAGAAAAAAACTCGCCACTGGGAGTGCTGTCTCATACCTCGCTGGAAGAGATCCTGGCGTTTGTGAATGCGGTGCCCTTTGACGCTATTCGCTTTATTCTCGATGCGGCCAGGCTAAACGGCGCGTTGTCGCAGGAGGGACTGCGTGGTTCCTGGGGGCTGCATATCGGTTCGACGCTGGCCAAACAGTGCGATCGCGGTCTGCTGGCGAAAGATCTCTCCACGGCGATTTTGATCCGTACCAGCGCGGCGTCAGACGCCAGAATGGGCGGCGCCACGTTGCCCGCGATGAGCAACTCCGGTTCTGGCAACCAGGGGATTACCGCCACGGTGCCAGTCATGGTGGTTGCTGAACATGTCGGCGCCGATGACGAGCGCCTGGCGCGCGCGCTAATGTTATCGCATTTGAGCGCTATCTATATTCACCATCAGCTTCCGCGTTTGTCGGCTCTGTGCGCGGCAACCACGGCGGCGATGGGCGCGGTGGCGGGTATGGCGTGGCTGATAGATGGTCGTTACGACACTATCGCAATGGCTATCAGCAGTATGATTGGTGATGTCAGCGGGATGATTTGCGATGGCGCGTCGAATAGCTGCGCGATGAAAGTCTCTACCAGCGCGTCGGCGGCGTGGAAAGCCGTACTGATGGCGTTGGATGATACGGCGGTGACCGGAAACGAAGGGATTGTGGCGCACAATGTCGAACAATCTATTGCGAATTTGTGTTCGCTGGCGTGTCGCTCAATGCAGCAGACAGACAAGCAGATCATCGAGATTATGGCCAGTAAAGCGCATTAATAATAACGCCCCGGCATGACGTCGGGGCAGCGTGTTGCCCGATGGCGCTGCGCTTATCGGGTCTACCCGTTATCAGCCGGATCGGGCGCTTGCGCCGCCATCCGGCATGATTTCAGGCTGCGGCCTCTTCTTCTGCCAGCCGGGCTTCGGCGTCCGCCACGATGGCTTCCAGTTCGGTTAGCATCTCTTCATAGCCCAGCGGCACAGTGGCGCTCATCGTCTCCTGTACGGCAGGTTTTACCACGGGCTGACGTTTCTTCGCCGATTTTTTGCTCATCTTGCGACTCCTTTTCTGGCTGGCTACACCGGTAAATCTACCAGTAATGCGCGCAGCGGCGTATCGGCAACCAGCGTAATGTTAGGTTCATCACGAATAAATGCGCCATCTCCGCAGGTTAACGCCTCGCGTTCTTCGTTGTGCGTCATCGCGTGGAACGTACCGTGAATCGACTGCAAATAGGCGCGCGGCCCGTGAAGCTGGAAGTTAAGCGATTCGCCTTTCTCCAGCGTAATATGATGTACCCAGACCTGTTGGCGCAGTTGTAAGCTGTTTTGCTCACCGTCGGGCGAGGCAAGAAGCTGTTGTTGCGCCGTCGAGAGTGGGATTTTTTGTACCAGCGCGTTTTCCCGTTCAGGACAGGCGTCAAGCCACAGTTGCATTCGGGTTAACGGCTTAACTTTGCTGAGATTATGTTCGCTGTAGCTAATGCCCGGCTGCGCGGCGAGCAGCAACGCTTCGCCCGCTTTAGCCTGTACATGGTTGCCGTCGCTGTCGCGGTATTCCGCTTCGCCGTCCAGAATCAGGTTTAAAATATCCACCTTTGGATAAGTTCGAGGCTGAAAAGAGGCGCCCGGCGCCAGCACTTCCTGGTTCAGTACGCGCAACGACGCGTAGCCCAGCAGTGTAGGGTCGAAATAGTGTCCAAAGGAGAAGGTATAGCGGGCCTGTAGCCATCCGTAGTCTGCCTGTCCACATTGTTTGGCGGTTCGGGTCGTAATCATCGTTATTAACCTCTCTTTACTTCCTTTTATGTTAAGGGGCTGGACGCTGCATTGTTAGCCAGATATTCTGCCCGGTATGTTCAAATTTCCTGAATGAGAACGTTATGGCTAAAGAGAGAGCGCTGACGCTTGAAGCATTGCGTGTGATGGACGCCATTGACCGCCGGGGCAGTTTTGCCGCAGCGGCTGATGAGTTGGGGCGGGTGCCCTCCGCGCTGAGTTACACCATGCAGAAGCTGGAAGAAGAGTTGGACGTTGTACTGTTCGATCGCTCCGGCCATCGTACAAAATTCACCAACGTCGGACGTATGCTGCTGGAACGCGGGCGGGTATTGCTGGAAGCGGCAGACAAGTTAACGACGGATGCTGAAGCGTTGGCCCGCGGTTGGGAAACGCATCTGACGCTGGTCACTGAAGCTCTGGTACCGACGCCTGCTTTTTTTCCGCTGATCGACCGGCTGGCCGCTAAAGCCAATACGCAGCTTTCATTGATTACCGAAGTACTGGCTGGCGCATGGGAGCGGCTTGAGCAGGGACGGGCGGATATCGTTATCGCCCCGGATATGCATTTTCGATCGTCGTCGGAAATTAACTCCCGTAAGTTGTATTCGTTAATGAATGTGTATGTCGCCGCGCCTGACCACCCTATTCATCAGGAGCCGGAGCCGCTTTCGGAAGTGACGCGGGTTAAATACCGCGGCGTAGCGGTAGCGGATACCGCGCGCGAGCGGCCGGTATTAACGGTGCAACTGCTGGATAAGCAGCCACGTCTGACGGTAAGCACGATTGAAGATAAACGTCAGGCGCTGCTGGCCGGGCTTGGCGTCGCGACTATGCCATATTCGATGGTGGAACAGGATATTGCCGAAGGGCGGCTACGCGTGGTCAGCCCGGAATCGACCAGCGAAATCGATATTATTATGGCCTGGCGGCGCGACAGTATGGGGGAGGCAAAAGCCTGGTGCCTGCGGGAAATACCTAAGCTATTCGCCGGAAAATAAATAGCGCGCGGCGCTTTAAAAGCGGCGCCGCGCCGCCATCAGGAAAAACGTTTCGGATCGGGGCCGAAGCGGTTGTCGCCCGGCGTACCATTCTGGCAGTTGAACGCGATGATGATAAGCCAGCCGATAATGGGGATAAGTAGCAACAGTAGCCACCATGCGGAGCGGTCAGTGTCATGCAGACGACGGAACTGCACGGCCCACCACGGTAAAAAGATCAGAACGCCGTAAATGGTGGTCAGAACGCCTTCACCCCCGGCGCGTTGCCAGCCAAGCATGGCGTCCAGCAGGCCCAACACAAAGGTAAAGATGATATTGACCAGAATAAACATCCAGTACTCTTTGCGTCGCGCGTGGCCGCCAAATCCCAGATAATTTTTTAAAACCTTTAAATACCAATCCATTTTCGCCTCAATAATGGTTCAATCACTTGTTTTTAAAGTAATCAAACTAAGAATAGCCGCGAATGAAATGTTGGTAAATATTTGTGGTATTTATTAATAAGGCGTCCCGGAGGACGCCTGAAATTAGCCAAAGCGTACGTCGCGCCCGTGAGGTTCGAGCAGATCCTGCCACGGTCCGATGGAAATGATACCCGTGGGGTTAATCGTTTTATGGCTACGGAAATAGTGGTGACGAATATGGTCAAGATTAACGGTTTCAGCAATGCCCGGTATTTGATAGATATCGCGCAGGAAACCGTACAGATTCAGGTAGTCGCTGATTCGGTATTTGTCGCATTTGAAATGAGTCACGTAAACCGGATCAAAGCGTACCAGGGTCGTCCATAAGCGGATATCCGCCTCGGTCAACTGGTCGCTCGTCAGATAGCGGTGCTGTCCGAGAATCTGCTCCAGGCGCGCCAGCGCAGTAAACACCTTTTCTACCGCTTCATCATACGCTTGCTGGCTGGTGGCGAAGCCTGCTTTATAAACGCCGTTATTAACGTTGTCATAAATCCAGCCGTTTAACTCGTCAATTTTGCTTTGCAGCGCGGGGGGATAGTAATCCCCGGCTTTAGCGCCCAGCCCATCGAAGGCGGAGTTAAACATACGAATGATTTCGGCGGACTCGTTGCTGACGATAGTATGATTTTTTTATCCCATAAGACCGGTACGGTGACGCGGCCGCTGTAGTGTGGATCGGCGTGCAGATACAACTGGTAGAGAAATTCATGCTGATAGAGGGTATCGCCGGTGGCCGCCGGAAAAGTATCATCAAACGTCCAGCCGTTTTCCAGCATCAATGGATTCACGACGGAAACCGGAATAAACGGCTCCAGACCTTTCAGTTTACGGAAAATGAGCGTGCGATGCGCCCAGGGGCAGGCAAGGGAAACGTACAGATGGTAACGATCTTTTTCTGCGGCGAATCCGCCTTCGCCGGAAGGTCCGGGCGCGCCGTCAGCGGTAAGCCAGTTGCGGAAAGCCGACGCTGAACGCTGAAATTTCCCCCCGGAAGATTTGGTGTCATACCAGGTGTCGTGCCAGACGCCATCGATCAGTTGTCCCATGTCTCTCTCCTTCAGATGACAAAAGCGAGGCGCTATTCCCTCGCTTTTTTAATTGAGTATAGATTGCTTACCACTTTTTATTCAGCAGACGGCCAAGGCTGAACGCGCCAGGCCCGGTTAACGCCAGTAATAAGAATCCGCCGGCAATGGTCAGGTTTTTCATAAACATCAGCGAGTTTACACCTTCTGCAAAATTGCTATGGAAGATCAATGCCGTCAGCAACGTAAAACCAGCGGTAAAAAGCGCAGTGGTGCGGGTGAGGAACCCCAGCAGAATCGCCAGACCGCCGCCGAACTCAAGCAGTATGGTGAGCGGCAGCAGGAATCCTGGTACGCCCATCGCTTCCATATACTGCTGTGTGCCCGCATAGCCGCTAATTTTTCCCCATCCTGCGGTAATAAACAGAACTGGCATTAAAATACGCGCTATCAGTACACCAACATCTTCTAATTTTTTCATTTTATTCTCCAGGGGGCCGATTCGGCGGCTGCTGCTATTTTCATGAGCAATGACGCGGTTTGGCGCGTCATTGTTATCGCTGGAGAGAATCATAAACGTGGCATACAGAAATTGTTAGCAAGGAAAATTGCCAAATTTTTTCAAAAAATTTGAGTGATTGGTAAAGAGACTATATGCATAAAAGTATCGCGCCACCAGGTGTAATCGGGTGATAACCTGATGGCGCGATGCTATAAAAGAAAAGATATTAACCGCGGAGCTGTTGTTGACGGAGGGTAGTTTTTACCAGGCGCCAGGCGCTCCAGATACCCAGGCCGCGTTTCGCCCAGCGTACCAACATATTAGGATGACGGATGGTCCAGATGGCCATTACGCTGCTACCGACCAGCGCCCAGGAGCGCAGGCTTAACACCGTATTCCAGCCGCGATCGTACGCGCCGGTGGTCTCCAGCCAGTCGCGACGGCTGGCGGACAGATCCAGCCGTTGCTGCTGGATCTGACTGAGAAGCAGCGCTTTACGTTTTTCGCGTTCGCCTTTGCTGCTCACGACTGATCGTCCTCCAGAATTTGCCGATCGTTAGCCAGTTCGTGCCGCGTATGGCGCAATAGCGTGGACTGACGCGCTTTGCGCAAAGTCCAGATGCCGCCGATTAGCGCAAGCACTAACAGCACAACAGTGGTAGCGATCATCGCGTTCAAACGGTACTGAGGATCGATAGCCCAGATGACCAGAACCATCAGGCTCATTAAGCCAAACGCCGCGAAGAGCATGGTAAGACCTACCATCAGCAAAAGCTGAAAGAGGTTCGCCTTCTCTTCTTCCAGTTCTACTACCGCCAGTCGCAGCCGGGTTTCCACCATCTCAACGATAATGGTGACAATCCGCTGCCCGATACCCAGTACGCTTTTGCCTGGTCCTTGTGCCTGTCGAGAGTCCGCCATAATTAACGACGCGTCAGCAGTACGCCCAACACCAGACCGACAGCGGCGCCAATGCCTACGCCTGTCCAGGGATTTTCGCGCACATAATCATCGGCGCGGGCGGCGGCGACGCGAGTCTGTTTGGCAATCACATCACCCGTTTCGCCCAGGCGGTAACGGCTCTCTTTCAGCGCGCGCTCGGCTTTGCTACGAATCTTACTCAACTCTTCTTTCGACTTTTCGCCCGAAGAGCTCAGCACTTCTTCAAGCGTATCGGTCAGGGATTTCAACTCAGCGCGCAGATGTTCCGTAGTGTTATCTTTCGACATAGTTTTCTCCAGGTGAGTGAGTATTTACATTCGGCGTTAATTTAGTAGTCTCTGGCCTCAAGTTTTTTTAGCTCATCCTGAGCCTCGGCCAGCTTACGTTCACGTTTGTCTATTTTATCCGCATCGCCTTTTGCTTTTGCCTCGGCTAAATCACGTTGGCGTTCGGCTACCTCTTCTTTTTGCTCAGCGATCTTTTTCTGATGCTCGGCGCGCAGCTTGCTGTCAGTACAATTGGCGCGTACTTCGCTGAGCGCCTTGTTCAGACCCTCAATACGGCGCTGATTGTTGTGCTTTTCAGCGTAGCTAATTTCCTTTTGTATATCCTGCTCTTTTTCCTGACAAAGCGAATTAGCGTAGCTACCGGCGCTAAGTGTAAAAAGCGTGATAGCCAAAGCGATGCGGTATTTCATTCCTGAACTTTCCCTTATGTTCGGACCCGTTGTCCGGGGCGGTGATCCCGATAATAACGCGGTGGGTTAAACACCGCTTTATTAATCATAGTCATTAAACAATGAAATCACCAAAGTGAGTGATATGATTCGGATTCCTGGAGATTAGCCAAAGCGGTGTGAGCTTTCCCGTAAGCGGGACAGCCACTGTACCGTTTCGTTGTCATCGTCCTGCTGAGCGACGACATAACCGTGTGGTAACGTTTGATCAAGCACTGTTTTTGCTGCGGCGCTTTGCGCAGGGGAATCGAAGGTAATGAGCAACATGTCATTTTTAGGCGTAATGCTTTTAAAATGAATGCCGTTCGCATCCAGATGATGCAGAACTGAGAAGCCGTCTGGCATACTGGCGCCCTGGTTAACCGCGCGAATGGCCAGCGTCGACTCTTGCTGACGCAGCGTTGACCACGTCATCATGAGTATGGTCAGCATCAGTAGAAAAGCGCTGATCCAAATGAGTTGTCGGGCAGTTATGCGTGGTTTAAGCATAAGTTATCCCCGGCTCCCATACTTCTTTTTCCACAGCATGACCAGTGAACCCGCCAGGCCAAAAAAGAGCAGCACCACGGGCAGCAGCATCAGGCATGACATTAACTGATCTTCATATTTCATAAAGACGGGCGTTTTGCCCAGCAGATAGCCCAGCGACGTCAGGATAAGCACCCACAACAAGCCGCTCATCCAGTTGAAGAACTGAAAGCGCGCGTTATTCAGGCCGGATATGCCGGCAATGGTGGGCAGCAGTGTTCTGACAAACGCGATAAAACGGCCTATCAATAATGCCGACAGGCCGTGTTTATGGAAAAGGTGATGGGCGCGTTGATGATAATGTGCGGGGAGATGAGAGAGCCAGTTTTGCACGGTGCGGGTATTCCCCAGCCAGCGGCCCTGAATATAGCTCACCCAGCAACCCAGGCTGGCCGCGACGGTAAGCAGCAAAATGGTTTGTGGAAAACCCATCGCGCCTTTGGCGATCAGCACGCCGACCAGGATCAACAGGCTGTCGCCAGGCAAAAAGGCGGCAGGGAGCAGCCCATTTTCCAGAAACAAAATCATAAATAACACAAAATATAACATGCCAATCATGGAAGGATTGGCCAGTGTTTCAAAGTCCTGAGCCCACAGGGCATTCAGCAATTGAGTCAGTAGTTCCATTCAGTATTCCTGGAGAATCGGTTAACGTCACGCCGGTGATCTGAGGTTTGCACTGCCGCAACAGAGTTGGAGTTTTTATCAGCGTTGCGGAAACGGCAAATTCGCGGCCTGAACTATTCCTTGTTAAATTGTGAAGTAAGCAAGCACTAACACACAAAAATTCAAAATGCATCTAATTGTAACAAAGGTCAACGAAGTCCGTTATAGAAATTACGCGTCGTTGAGCTTTGATTTTGCTTATCGCAAGGGAGGGTGGCGAGAGGATTTACACAGGCTGACACTTTATACTTTACGCTGACCGAGCGCCGTGGCAGACGCCATCTACATATAACGTTACGCGAGGATGTTGCGCGTGAACATCAATTCGCTTTCCATCACAGCCTATGGATTGGGAGATTCAGATCTATCGTTACGCCGGATGGCATACGCCATCCGGCATCGATAATCACTTAGCTACGCAAGGCGTTATTCGCCAGACGTTCGTCCTCTGCCTGGCAGGCTGCCGCAGTGAACAGAACATCGGTAGACGAGTTCAGCGCCGTTTCACACGAATCCTGCAATACGCCGATAATAAAGCCGACCGCTACTACCTGCATCGCGATATCGTTCGGGATGCCAAACATGTTGCACGCCAGCGGGATCAGCAGCAATGAACCGCCTGCCACGCCGGAGGCGCCGCAAGCACACAGCGAGGCCACCACGCTCAGCAGCAGCGCTGTAGGCAGATCCACCGGGACGCCTAACGTATGGACTGCCGCCAACGTCAGAACCGTAATGGTAATTGCCGCGCCGGCCATATTGATAGTGGCGCCCAGCGGAATGGAAACGGAGTAAGTATCCCTGTCCAGATTCAGCTTTTCGCACAGCGCCATATTCACTGGAATATTGGCGGCAGAGCTGCGGGTAAAGAAGGCATAAACGCCGCTTTCACGCAGGCAGGCGAACACCAGCGGATAAGGGTTGCGACGAATTTTCCAGAATACCAACAGCGGGTTGACCACCAGCGCGACCAGCAGCATACAGCCAATCAAGACGACCAGCAGGTGCGCATAACCCCACAGGGTAGAGAAGCCGGTGGTTGCAAGCGTTGATGAAACCAGACCAAAAATACCGACTGGCGCGAAACGGATCACCAGTTTCACCATAAAGGTCACGGCGTTAGACATATCGTTCACGAGGTTTTTGGTGGTTTCATTGCCATGACGCAGGGCAAATCCCAGACCGACGGCCCACACCAGAATCCCGATATAGTTAGCGTTCAGCAGCGCGTCGATGGGGTTCGACACCATGCTCATCAGCAGACCGCGCAAGACTTCTACAATGCCGGACGGCGGCACGATATCCTGGGCGCTACTGGACAGATGCAGCGTTGAAGGGAAGGCGAAGCTGAACACAACGGCCGCCAGCGCGGCTGAAAAGGTGCCTAGCAGGTAAAGAAAGAGAATAGGGCGAATATTGGTTTTTTGGCCGTGCTGGTGGTTGGCGATCGAGGCCATTACCAGCATCAGCACCAGAACGGGGGCGACCGCTTTTAAGGCGCCGACGAACAGGGTGCCAAGCAAGCCAACCGCTTCTGCCGCAGGCTTAGAAATCCATGCCAGTAAAATCCCCAGTATCAGACCCACTAAAATTTGTTTAACCAGACTGCCTTGCGCTAAACGCTGCAGTAGCCCTGATGCTCGTTGCGTAGCCATTTCATGTTCCTTGTATTGTGTTGCTGGTCATCCCCTGCACGCTCTTACGGCGCATATTTCAGGATGTAACAAAGTGTTTGCCTGGTTGAGTATAAGGAAAGTTGAAGGTTCGGGAAGCGAAATATCCTGGATTTTTTGCTGTGATCATGTTTTATAACTTTATATTAACAGTATTGTGACATGTTAAACAAAAACGCCCGGCAGGTGTGCGCTGCCGGGCGTTTTTGATGGGGCAGGTTTACCCCGATAAAAGATTATTGCGCTCGTAGTTTCTTATCGCGCTGATGGTTAACCCAGGCGTTAATCACCAGCGTAATGGTCAGAATGCCAAACACTACGCCCAGCGAAATCGCGATAGGAATATGGTAGAAGTCGACGATCAGCATCTTAATGCCGATAAAGACCAGAATGACCGCCAGACCATATTTCAGCATCGAGAAGCGTTCCGCCACGCCGGACAGCAGGAAGTACATCGCGCGCAGTCCTAAGATGGCAAACAGGTTAGAGGTCAGTACGATGAACGGGTCGGTGGTGACCGCAAAGATCGCCGGAATACTGTCAACGGCGAAGATCACATCGCTGAACTCAACCATAATCAGCACCAGCAGCAGCGGCGTGGCATACAGCAGGCCGTTTTTACGTACGAAAAAGTGCTCGTTCTCGATCGTATCGGTCATGCGCAGATGCCCGCGCAGCCAACGCACCATCGGTTTTTCGCCAATGCCGGATTCATCTTCCTTCGCCAGCGCCATTTTTACGCCGGTAAACAGCAGGAAGGCGCCGAACACATACAGCAGCCATTCGAACTGAGTGATAAGCCAGGTACCGGCGAAAATCATGATAGTACGCAACACGATCGCGCCAAGAACCCCATACACCAGCACCCGGCGTTGCAGAGCCGGAGGGACGGAGAAATAGCTAAACAGCATCAGCCAGACAAAGACGTTATCTACGGCCAGCGACTTCTCAATCAGATAGCCGGTAAGGAACGCCAATGCCTGCGGGTCAGCAACTTCGCGCCCTTGCGTTTCAGCCAGATACCACCAGAAAGCGGCGTTAAACAGTAGCGAGAGCGTTACCCACAGGATTGACCATCCTGCCGCTTGTTTCATCGACATCGCATGTGCGCCACGGCGTCCCTGCAACAACAGGTCGATGGATAGCATTATCACCACAACAACCGCGAATCCACCCCATAATAATGGCGTACCAACAGTATTCATTATTTCTCCCTATGCAAAAAAAAAAAACGGCTAACGCCGAATGGCATTAGCCGTTGCTTTTATGCATAGACCTTGCCATTCGGCAAGGTCTCACTTACAACAATAAAGGAATACGCTGACGCATTCCTTTATGGCTGCCCGGTGACCGGATGTGGTTTTGCACACATCGTAATGACGATCGACCGGCAATGAAGTTACTCCCCTTTGCGCGTAACAAAGTATGACAGGCCACGCGTAGAGTCAATGGCCTGTAACATATGATTTACATAATTTTACGCAGTAAGGGGATGAGTCAGATCGTCCGCCGGGAAGATGACCCCGGTTTGACGGCGTATTTCTGTCAGCCATTTTGCCGTGGCGCGACTTAGCGACAACCCCGGATGTTCCACGGCATGGTTTTCAATAAGCTGGGCAAACGCCCCGGCTTCATACAGCATGGTATTAATATGCTGAGGCTGGGTCAGATCCTGCATCAGCGCGCTGCGCGGCGCAAAACACACTTTCTGGCATTCCGACAGCTTTTCAATGACCAGCGATCCCCTCTCGCCCTGAATTTCACTGGCCAGTACCGAGTCGCTGACTTTGGAATGCTGTAGCGTGACGCTAAAATCGCCGTAATCCATAACCACGACGCCGTGTGCATCTACTCCGCTTTCCAATAAATTCGCCGACGCCTGAACGCTGCGCGGCTCGCCCCATAGCGCGATCGCCGACGCCAGACAGTAATACCCGATATCCATAATCGAACCATTGGAGAAGGCCGGATTAAACGTATTCGGATTTTCACCGTTCAGATAGCGCTGATAACGTGAAGAGTACTGGCAGTAATTTAGGAATGCTTTGTGCATTCTGCCGATTTTCGGCAACGATTCCCGCAGCAGCAGGAAGTTGGGCAGGCAGGCGGTTTTAAAGGCTTCAAACAGTACCCGCTGATTATCGCGCGCGCAGGCGATAGCGGCATCAACCTCCGCCAGGTTAGAAGCCAGCGGCTTTTCGCACATGACATGTTTTTTATGCTGCAAAAAGCGCTGCGTCTGGGAGAAATGCAGGGAATTCGGGCTGGCGATATAAACCGCCTCAATCGCGTCGCTTTGCGCCATCGCTTCCAGCGAGGTAAACAGATGCTCGACGGGATAATCATTTGCGAAAGACTGCGCCTGTTCAAGACTACGGGAGTAAACGGCGGCGAGCCTGAATTTGCCGGTTTCATGGGCGGCGTCGACAAACTGGCGCGTGATCCAGTTAGTCCCAATTACAGCGAAACGTATCATAAACGTCAGCGGACTCCAGAAAGGGATTTTTCGTCAATGTAGCACGCCTTTCCGCCCTTGCCAGTGCGCTGCGACGCACTCTGGCATTTTACTGGCGAGAAGGGCACCCGTGTGCGCTATCAGCCCCAATAGTGACGCCAGCGCCCAGATATTTAGGCTGACGGTGCAAAATTTTGGCATCCAGCACCGCGCTAACCCGCGCCAGCTTTTCCCGAAGTCGTGTGTAGGTTCCGTGCCTTTTATTCAGATCCGGCGCGTTAACGCCGATAGCGTCTATGCCATATTGTTGCGCCAGCCAGATCGCCCGTTGATTATGGAATGCTTGCGAGATAATCGTAATGCGGCTTTCGCCAAACACTTTCCGGGCGCGAACTACGGAGTCCAGCGTGGAGAATCCGGCATAATCACAAAAAATGGCCGCTTCCGGCACACCTTTCGCTATCAGCGCCTGCTGCATCGCCGAAGGTTCATCGTACTCTTTTTTGCCATTGTCGCCGCTGACTAACAGCCACTTCACTTTACCGGCGTGATACAACGCGGCGGCAGTATTAATCCGCCGGGTAAAATACCGATTGCCGGGTTTAGCGCCTAACACCAGCCCGACGTTGCGGGCGGGAACGGTCTGAATGTCATTCCATGTCAGATGCTGTGAGGCGTTGACGATAAGCCAGTTGGAATAGAAAAGCGCGACGCCTGCTGCGACAAGCAGAAAACACGCCACTGTTAACGCCCGGCGTGTAAAACAGAGGCGGCGGATAAAACGGGCACATTGTGAGAGCATGGTTGTTGCGCGGTTCCGTTGGCGGTGGATAAAAAATACCCTCTACAGATCGTCATCCTTGACGTGGCGGCAGGCAATGAGCGAAATGTGAACGCGCCGATTTTATGCCCACGCCGTTAAAAAGATACGGGGGAAGGGGCATTTTCAGAATTTATTGTGCCGACAGCGCCTGATGCGTCAGCCACAGTCGCGTATCAAACTCCAGTTGATGGTACTGCGGTTCCATATGGCAGCAGAGCTGATAAAACGCTTTGTTATGATCTTTCTCTTTCAGGTGTGCCAGTTCGTGAACCACAATCATCCGTAAGAATGGCTCCGGGGCGTTGCGAAACACGGTGGCGACGCGGATCTCCGCCTTTGCCTTGAGCTTGCCGCCCTGAACGCGCGAGACAGCGGTATGCAGTCCCAGCGCATTTTTCAGCACATGGATCTTGCTGTCATACATCACTTTATTGATGGGCGGCGCATTGCGCAGAAACTGACTTTTCAGTTCCTGAGTATAGTGATATAGCGCTTTGTCAGTAGCGTAATCATGCGCGCCGGGATAACGTTTTTCCAGCACTGCTCCCAGGCGCTGCTCGGCGATTAAGGCGCGCACCTGGGCAAGGAGATGTTCCGGATACCCCTGAAGGTAAGTTAGTGAGGTCATCAAAGCTCCATGTTGCTGATAAAAAGTGTATACTCACGCACCCTTTTCAGGGATAACGCCGCAATTTTACCATTCAGGAGGCCTAATGAGCCACGTAGACGACGGTTTCCGTTCACTGACGCTGAAACGTTTTCCGCAAACGGATGATGTTAACCCGCTTCTGGCGTGGGAGGCGGCCGATGAGTATCTGCTGCAACAGTTGGATGAGACGGAAATTCGCGGCCCGGTGCTGATCCTGAATGATACGTTTGGCGCGCTAAGCTGTGCGCTGGCGGAGCATTCGCCATACAGTATTGGCGATTCGTATTTAAGCGAACTGGGTACGCGAGAGAATTTACGCCATAACGGCATCGCGGAGTCCAGCGTAACGTTTCTCGACAGTACCGCTGACTACCCGCAGGCACCGGGCGTGGTATTGATTAAAGTACCGAAAACACTGGCGTTGCTGGAACAGCAGTTACGCGCTTTGCGTAAGGTCGTTACGGCGCAAACGCGTATTATCGCCGGCGCGAAAGCGCGTGATATTCATACCTCTACGCTGGAACTGTTTGAAAAAGTGCTGGGCCCAACCACGACGACGCTGGCGTGGAAGAAAGCGCGCCTGATTAACTGTACCTTCAGTCATCCGCAACTGGCCGACGCGCCGCAAACGCTAAGCTGGAAACTGGAAGATACAGGCTGGACGATTCACAACCACGCGAATGTGTTTTCTCGTACCGGATTGGATATCGGCGCGCGCTTCTTTATGCAGCATTTGCCGGAAAACCTCGACGGGGAGATTGTCGATCTCGGCTGCGGCAATGGGGTGATTGGCCTGAGCTTACTGGCGAAAAATCCGCAGGCGAACGTAGTATTTGTCGATGAATCGCCGATGGCGGTAGATTCCAGCCGTTTGAATGTAGAAACGAACCTGCCGGAAGCATTCGAACGCTGCGAATTTATGATCAACAACGCGCTCTCCGGCGTGGAGCCGTTCCGTTTTAACGCTGTGTTCTGCAACCCGCCGTTCCACCAGAAACATGCGCTGACGGATAATATCGCCTGGGAGATGTTCCATCATGCCCGCCGCTGCCTGAAAATCAACGGCGAACTGTATATTGTGGCGAACCGCCATCTGGACTATTTCCACAAGCTGAAGAAGATTTTCGGTAATTGCGCGACGATAGCAACCAACAATAAGTTTGTTATTTTGAAAGCGGTGAAGCAGGGACACCGTCGATAAGGCGCTCAAGCGTCATACCGGCCTATAAAACCGGTATGACGGCGTAAGCCCGATAAGCGCAGCGCCATCAGGTAAAGTCGTTAAATCTCCAGCGCCAGTCGGATGCCCTGGGCAATCGCCCGTCGGGCATCCAGCTCCATCGCGACATCGCATCCGCCGATAAGATGTACCGTTTTACCTGCGGCGCGTAACGGGTCCGCCAGCTCGCGGCGAGGTTCCTGTCCGGCGCAGATCACCACATGATCCACTTCCAGCAACTGCGGTTCGCCGCCGATCAAGAGATGTAATCCGTCGTCGTCGATCTTCTGGTAACTGACCGCCGGGATCATCTTCACGCCGCGCGCCAGTAACGTCGCGCGATGGATCCAGCCGGTGGTTTTACCTAACCCTTCGCCCGGCTTGCTGGCTTTGCGTTGCAGCATGACGATTTGCCGTGGACTACGTGCCAGGCGCGGGCCTTCCGGGCGCAGACCGCCTGCCTGTTGCAGGCTGGTATCAATTCCCCATTCCGTACAAAATTCAGCAATATTTTGGCTGGTGGATTCGCCATGCTGGCTCAGATACATGGCCGTGTCAAAACCGATCCCGCCGCAGCCAATGATCGCCACTCGCTTACCAACCGGCGCTTTATCGCGCAATACCTCCAGGTAGGTCAATACTTTTGGATGATCGATACCGTCTATCGGCGGGCGGCGCGGTACTATTCCGCAGGCGAGGATCGCTTCGTCAAACGGCTGAAGATCCTCTGCGTTCACCCGTTGGCTCAGTTTCAGCGTAACGCCAGTAACATCGATCATTCGACGGTAGTAGCGCAGCGTTTCGTAAAACTCCTCTTTACCCGGGATCTGCCTGGCGATAGTAAACTGGCCGCCAATTTCACTCTGGGCGTCAAACAGCGTGACATGATGGCCGCGCGACGCGGCGTTAATCGCGAAAGCCAGCCCCGCCGGGCCTGCGCCGACAACGGCCAGATTCTTTTTGCGTATGGCCGGCGCTATCGGCATGTGGGTTTCGTGACAGGCGCGTGGGTTCACCAGACAGGAGGTCACTTTGCCGATGAAGATCCGATCCAGACAGGCCTGATTACAGCCGATACAGGTGTTGATCTCATCTGCGCGTCCGGATTGCGCTTTAGTCAGGAATTCGGCATCGGCAAGGAAGGGACGCGCCATCGACACCATATCGGCATCGCCGCGCGTCAGGATCGTCTCGGCGACCTGCGGATCGTTAATGCGATTGGTCGCGATCAGCGGAACCGACACATGACCTTTGAGTTTCCGCGTCACCCAGCTAAAGGCGCCACGCGGTACTGGCGTGGCGATGGTCGGGATTCGCGCCTCATGCCAGCCAATGCCGGTATTAATTAGGCTTGCGCCTGCGGCTTCAATGGCTTGCGCCAGTTGTACCGTTTCGTCGAACGTGCCGCCATTTTCCACCAGATCGAGCATCGACAGGCGATAGATAATAATAAAGTCGTTCCCTACCCGCTGGCGTACCGCGCGTACTACCTCAACCGCGAAGCGCATACGGCTGGTATAGTCGCCGCCCCACTCGTCATCGCGATGGTTAGTTCGCCGGGTGAGAAATTCATTAATCAGATAGCCCTCTGATCCCATCACCTCTACGCCGTCGTAGCCTGCTTCCCGCGCCAGTTGCGCGCAATGCGCGAAGTCGTCGATTAACTGCAAGATTTCATCATGCGTCAGTTCATGCGGCATAAAGCGGTTGATTGGCGCCTGAATTGCCGACGGCGCGACCAGGTGCGGCTGATAGCTGTAACGTCCGGTGTGCAGAATTTGCAGCGCGATTTTACCGCCTTGCGCATGTACGGCATCGGTCACCACGCGGTGAGGCGTTAATTGGCTGGCGTCGTTCAGCATCGCGCCGCCGGTCATCACGACCCCGGAGGGAACGGGCGCAATACCGCCGGTGACGATTAACGCTACGCCGTGTCGCGCGCGCTCGGCATAAAATGCCGCCAGGCGCTCGGCGCCATCAGGATGTTCTTCCAGACCCGTGTGCATCGATCCCATCAGCACGCGGTTTCTGAGAGTAGTAAAGCCCAGATCGAGCGGGGCGAACAGCGATGGGTAGCTCATAAGCGTATCCAGTATGTAAAATTATTGTTATGTGGTCGGATGAGTTACTACTGTAGCCGTCGCGAGATAAAAGGGAAAAGGGGAATGTGGTGATTGTGATGGGATTCAAAAAAGAGGCCGCGACCCGGAGAAAACAGGCCGGATAAGCACAGCGCCATCCGGCATCGTTTTTAAACCTCTTCAACGCTCACCTGCATTGCCGCCAGCGCATTACGCGCTGATTTCAATACCTGTTCGCACAGTTCAATGGTTAGCGTGAGCGGTGGCTCGATACGAATTGTTTTCGCATTATTCAGCGTACCAGCGACCAGCACGCGTTGACGGAACATCTCACTGGCAAAACGGTAGCCCGTTTCGTTATCGACAAATTCAATGGCTATCAACATACCTTTGCCGCGCGCATCGTGTACCAGATTGGGATATTCACGCGCAAGTTGTCGAAAACCATCCAGGAGCGTATCGCCTTTTTGTTCCGCCTGGGCCGGGAGATTTTGCTCCAGCAGGACGTTAATGGTCGCCAGCGCGGCAGCACAAGCCAGCGGATTACCGCCAAAAGTGGTGGTATGCAGGAAGGGATTGTCGAACAGAACCGAAAACACCTCTTCAGTCGCGATGGTGGCGCCAATCGGCATCACGCCGCCGCCCAGGGCTTTCGCCAGACACAGAATATCAGGCTGCACATTTTCGTGCTCACAGGCAAACATCTTGCCGGTACGCCCCATGCCGGTTTGTACTTCATCCAGAATCATCAGCGCGCCGAATTCGTCACAGAGCTTACGTACCTCTGTCAGGTATCCCTGCGGCGGCAGGATCACGCCGCCTTCACCCTGAATAGGCTCCAGAATCACGGCTGCTATCTCGTCGCCCGTTTTTTTGCCTTCGCTAAATGCCATGCTCATCGCGTCGATATTGCCAAACGGCACATGGCGGAAGCCCGGCAGTAAAGGCATAAAGGGTCTGCGGAAGGTGGATTTGGCCGTGGCGGAGAGCGCGCCCAATGATTTGCCGTGAAATGCGCCGCTGGTGGCGATAAAGGTAAACTTGCCGCGTGGCGACTGATACGCTTTTGCCAGTTTTAGCGCCGCTTCGACGGATTCGGTGCCGCTGTTACAGAAAAAGCTGTACTTGAGTTTCCCCGGTGTCAGCGCCGCCAGCGTTTTTGCCAGCATCGCCCGCAAGGGGTCAAGTAACTCCTGGCTGTGGAGAGGTTGTTTTGCGAGTTGATTCTGGACGGCGGATACCACAACAGGATTACGGTGCCCCACGTTAAAGATGCCAAACAAGACAGTCGATAAACTCCTGCCCCTGGGTGTCGACAAGCGTATTCAAACTGCCCGCTTGCCACTCTACGGCTCCGTAATCCCCGCCGGCGGTAACAGATTTCCGGTATTCCAGAAATCCTGGATTTACATGCTCTTTAAAGTAGTCAATGACCTCTCGGTTTAGTGCTTTCATTTCCTCATGGTTTAGCGTTCGCTTCTCGATGAGATTCAGTGCGTGCGCGCTACAGGCCAAAGCCGATGCGCTGGAAGGTAACCTGTTCAAAATGAGCTCCAGAGGGCCGTGTATCACATGATACTGAATTAAGTATTGCAGGGATTAGCGGGGGTCTAAGCCCATAGTGAAAATCGGGATAAACACCAGGGATAATCACATTTACACAACATTTAATGTCATGCGTTAACAATTGGATGCATTTTGAGCAGATCTTGTTTTATGGTTTACGGTGTGTTGCGTTAGCAGCGGCGTGAGAAAAAGGTGAGCCAGGGCAGATTTTAAAGAAAAGGTTGTCCACGCTAAACAATTTCATAATGAAAATAAGGCGCAGGATGAGGTGAAAATCGTACAAATATTAAGGATTAATCGCAAATTGCGATCCAGAGCAATTTTAACAACTAAAGATAAATAGATTAGCGCCGAAATAACATCTGAGCGAAAAATTAACATCCAGATAACCTGCACAGGACGCTATCATGTCTTCTCATCCCTACGTCAGCCAGCTAAATACCCCGCTGGATGATGATACCACTCTGATGTCTACGACCGACCTGGAAAGCTATATCACTCACGCCAATGACACTTTTGTCCAGGTGAGCGGCTATCAGTTAAACGAGTTACTGGCGCAGCCACATAATCTGGTGCGTCATCCGGATATGCCGAAAGCTGCCTTCGCAGATATGTGGTACACCCTAAAACAGGGCGAACCGTGGAGCGGCATTGTGAAAAACCGGCGTAAAAACGGCGACCATTATTGGGTGAGGGCCAACGCGGTACCGATGATACGTGAAGGGCGTGTGACGGGATATATGTCGATCCGTACCCGCGCCACGGATGATGAGATTGCCGCCGTCGAGCCTTTATATCAGGCGCTAAATGAAGGGCGGTGTAGTAAACGTATTCATAAAGGCCTGGTGGTTCGTCAGGGCTTGCTGGGCAAACTGCCCGCTATGCCTGTTCGCTGGCGAGTGCGTAGTATTATGGGGCTAATGGCCGTAATGCTGGCGTTGGCGCTGTTCGGTACGGATGCCTCATGGCAGGCGTTGTTGTTGGGCGCGTTGGCGATGCTGGCAGGTACGGCGCTATTTGAATGGCAAATTGTGCGTCCCATTGAAAATGTGGCGACGCAGGCGCTGAAAGTGGCGACCGGCGAACGCAACAGCGTACAACACCTTAATCGTAGCGATGAGTTGGGGCTGATGCTGAGGGCCGTGGGGCAGCTTGGCTTGATGTGCCGCTGGCTGATCAATGACGTATCAAGTCAGGTTTCCAGCGTCAGAAACGGCAGTGAAAGGCTGGCGAAGGGTAACAATGATCTGAACGAACACACCCGTCAGACCGTGGAGAATGTTCAGGAAACGGTAACGACCATGAACCAGATGGCGGAGTCCGTGAAGCTCAATTCCGAGACGGCTTCCGCTGCGGATAAGCTTTCCATGGCGGCCAGTAGCGCGGCGACTCAGGGAGGTGAGGCGATGGATACGGTGATTAAAACGATGGATGATATCGCTCACAGTACGCAACGTATCGGGACGATCACCACGCTAATTAACGATATCGCTTTTCAGACGAATATCCTGGCGCTGAATGCGGCGGTAGAAGCGGCGAGAGCGGGCGAGCAGGGGAAAGGGTTTGCCGTGGTTGCTGGCGAGGTACGTCATCTTGCCAGCCGTAGCGCTAATGCGGCGAACGATATTCGTAAATTAATTGACGCCAGCGCAACAAAGGTGCAGTCAGGCTCCGAGCAGGTTCACGCCGCAGGCCGTACCATGGATGACATTGTAGCCCAGGTGCAAAATGTCACCCTGCTTATCGCACGGATCAGCCAGTCGACGCAGGAACAGACAGATGGGCTTTCCAGCCTGACTCGCGCCGTGGACGAGTTGAACCGCATAACCCAGAAGAATGCGGCGCTGGTGGAAGAGAGCGCACAAGTCTCCGCAATGGTAAAACACCGTGCCAGCCGGCTGGAGGATGCGGTCACGGTACTGCATTAAGTTTATTTGTAGGTAGCAACGGTAATGACATCCGCCCGGTAGCAATAAGCTTACCGGGCGGATGCGCTCTGATAGAAGGCGGTGCCTGCCATCATAGAGAGTACCAGTGGCCTGTGATGTTAAAAATAATGTGATATTTATTCCTTCTCCCTTTCCTGCCTATTAATAGGTATAAACTCAGTTAATAAATAAGAAATGGTTAACCTTTTAGCGTATTTCTTTCATTATTAGTGCCAATTTATGTCACTTTTGGTTCATCTTTCTGTGAACAATAAAAATTACTTACTAATAATGTTCAGAAATAAAAAGCGATCAATATCATAAAGTTAGTAACATTATTGCCGATAAATCTTCCTGTATGAGGATATGCAATCCCAGGGAGAAAATATGTTTTTGCATAACATTAAAATACGTTCAAAATTATTTATGGCCTTTGGCTTATTCATTGTTCTCATGGTGGTGAGTTCCGCTCTGTCTTTGTTTAGCCTTGATCGGGCTAATACGGGTATGCAGGACATTATTACCAATGATTATCCCACCACGGTAAAAGCCAATCTGTTAATCGATAATTTTAATGATTTCATCATCGCGCAGCAGCTCATGTTACTGGATGAAGAGGGGCGCTGGAGCCAGAGCTCGCAGAAAGAACTCAGTGAGATAAGCCAGCGCATTTCGGCGCTACTGGATGAGCTTTCCAGGGAAAATAGTCACGATGCGGATTCACAGAAAATCATTAATGAGATCCGTGAAGCGCGCCAGCAATACCTGGAGTCCAGATTCCGTATTTTGAAAGATATTCAAAGCAATAATCGTCAGGCGGCCATTCAGGAGATGATGACCAGAACGGTGCAGGTGCAAAAAGTCTATAAGGACAAAGTCCAGGAACTTATCGCTGTTCAGGACGCGCAGATGCATGAAGCGAGCGTGCAGGTCAAAGAGGATTTTAAAAATAATCGGACGCTGTTAATCACTTTGGCGCTGATAAGCATCGCCGCCGGAGGCGTAATGGGATGGTATATTGTGCGTTCTATTACCCGGCCGCTTGATGACGCAGTACGCTTTGCCGAGGCGATTGCCGATGGCGATCTGACTCGCCATATCACCACCGACTATAAAGATGAAACAGGCGTACTACTGCAAGCGTTAATGGCGATGAAAACGCGTCTACTGGATATCGTACAGGAAGTGCAAAACGGTTCGGAAAGTATCTCCACAGCGGCGGCGCAAATTGTCGCCGGTAACCAGGATTTGGCGGCGCGTACGGAAGAGCAGGCCAGCTCGGTTGAAGAAACGGCGGCGTCGATGGAACAGATTACCGCCACGGTTAAAAATACGGCTGACCATACCAGTGAAGCGACCAAACTCTCTGCCGGCGCCGCCAGCGTAGTGAAAAACAATGGGGAGATGATGAATCAAGTGACGCAGAAAATGCGCGTCATTAACGATACGGCAAATCGTATGTCGGATATCATCAATATCATTGATTCCATTGCCTTTCAGACCAATATTCTGGCGCTGAACGCGGCGGTTGAAGCGGCGCGCGCGGGCGAACATGGACGTGGTTTTGCCGTTGTCGCCGGAGAGGTTCGCCAGTTGGCGCAAAAGAGCGCCTCGTCAGCCAGTGAAATCCGTAATTTGATTGAAGATTCAACCAGTCAGACTCAGGAAGGGATGCACCTGGTGGAGAAAGCCAGCGCCCTGATTAATGGCATGGTGGATAACGTCGAAGAGATGGATGTGATATTACGTGAGATTGGGCAGGCCAGCCGCGAGCAAACTGACGGTATTTCGCAGATTAACAGCGCGATTGGCCTGATTGACGCCGCCACGCAACAAAACTCCTGCCTTGTGGAAGAGTCTGTTGCCGCCGCGGCGTCGCTGAACGAACAGGCGTTACATTTAAAAGAGCTGGTTAACGTGTTCCGCGTCCGCGAAGAGGACACGCAGCCCGCTTAATCCAGTTCGGCGATTTCCAGCGCCGCGCGATCAATCACGCCGATAATGCGTTTGATTTGCGCGTCGTTGATATCGCTGTGGTTTATCCGCAGATCCAGCACGGCCTTGAAGTTATCCAGCGCCCGCTTCATCTGCGGATTTTTACGTAACTCCATGCCCACACAACGGGCTTTTAGCCGCGCCTGAATATGCGTCAGGTGTTCGCGATTTTCATCAAGCCATTGCGCGCCGTTCGCGGTAATCGCGATTTTTTTCCGCCCGCCTTCTTCGTCGCTAATCGTGATAAATTGCTGATCCTGTAAAAAATCCAGCGTAGGGTAGATCACGCCAGCGCTTGGCGTATAGCCGCCCCCCGTCAGGTTTTCTATCGCTTTAATCAGTTCATAGCCGTGGCTGGCGTCCCGGGTCAGGATATCAAGAATGACCAGCCGAAGTTCCCCGTGGCCAAAAAATCGCTGACGTCGACCACCGCCCTGTCCATGACGACCACAGCCGTGTCCGTGACGGTGCTCGCCGCCGCAACTGGCGTTCTCATGCTGATGCGCGCTATGGCAGCCTTCATGCTGATGTTCTCGATCTTTGCAGCAACCATCGTGCATATGATCCCGGTTTTTGCAACACCCTTCATGTTGATTTTGCATCATTGCCTCCTGCTTATTTAGATATATCTAATTTATATCTAAATGATGGTTTTTAGCAAGGATAAAAGCGCTTGTTGATATAATCTATTAATTTATAACGTTTTATTTTGAAGTTGTGATTAGCGATGTGTTGCCAGAACACTATCAAAAAACAGTTGCATTTTTACTGATTAACAATCATTATCATTTAAAACTTTAATTTAGATATATCGTATTACTTCACGAAGGCAAAAAATGACGACATCATCCGTACGCTACCCACAGCGTGTTCGTAATGAGCTGCGTTTTCGCGAGCTGATCGTTCTGCGGGTAGAACGTATTAGCGCAGGATTTCAGCGGATCGTACTTGGCGGCGAGGCGCTGGACGGTTTCATCTCCCTGGGCTTTGACGATCACACGAAAGTTTTTTTCCCTGAGCCAGGCTGTCGCTTTACGCCTCCGACAGTCACTGAGGAAGGCATTATCTGGGGGGAGGGCGTTCGCCCGGTCTCCAGGGATTACACGCCGCTGTATGACGAGGCGCGTCGCGAGCTGGCGCTGGATTTCTTTATCCACGATGGCGGCGTAGCCAGCCGTTGGGCAATGGAAGCCCGTGAAGGCGATACACTGACGATCGGCGGGCCGCGCGGTTCGCTGGTGGTGCCGGAAGAGTATGCCTGTCAGGTTTATGTCTGCGATGAGTCCGGTATGCCTGCGCTACGTCGTCGTCTGGAATCGCTTAGCCGTCTGCCTGTGCGCCCTGCGGTAACCGCGCTGGTGAGCATTCAGGATGCGGCATACCGCGATTATCTCGCCCATTTGACGGATATTACTGTGGAATATGTTGTTGGCGGCGATGAACAGGCAATGCAAACGCGCCTGTCGCAGCTGACAATACCAGAATCAGACTATTTCATCTGGATTACTGGCGAAGGCAAAACGGTAAAACGTTTAAGTCAGTGCTTTGAAAAGGGGTTTGATCCACACCTGGTACGTGCGGCAGCCTATTGGCATCGTAAATAGCGGTATGGGGCGAGCCCTGTCAGAAACAAAAAAGCCACTCTTTAGAGTGGCTTAATTATATGATTTTAAAGCTAAAATTTGGTGGCCCCTGCTGGACTTGAACCAGCGACCAAGCGATTATGAGTCGCCTGCTCTAACCACTGAGCTAAGGGGCCGTGGCGGTGGATTATAATGTAACTTTACGCTGTAATCCAGCCGTAACCGTGCGGGTGCTGTTTTTATAAACAATGTGTTTTCAACCCGTTATACTTAAAGAACGTTGTATTGCTCAGGAGTAATAATGGTTAAGGACATACTGGCGCCAGGGCTACGGGTGGTTTTTTGCGGCATCAATCCGGGACTCTCCTCGGCGAATACCGGCTTTCCGTTTGCACATCCCGCGAATCGTTTTTGGAAAGTTATTCATTTGGCCGGTTTCACCGATCGACAGTTGAAACCGGAAGAGGCGGAAAAATTACTGGATTTTCGCTGCGGGGTAACGAAACTCGTCGATCGACCGACGGTACAAGCGACTGAGGTGAAGTTGCATGAATTACGTAGCGGCGGACGCAACCTGATTGAAAAAATAGAGGACTACCAGCCCGCAGCGCTGGCGGTGCTTGGTAAACAGGCTTTTGAACAGGGATTCAGCCAGCGTGGTATCGCCTGGGGTAAACAAAAGATCGCCATTGGCGCGACGATGGTGTGGGTGTTGCCGAATCCCAGTGGCTTAAACCGAATTAAAACGGAAAAACTGGTCGAGGCCTATCGCGAACTGGATCAAGCGCTCATTATGAGTGGGCTATAGCAATGGGGAATGAGGGCGCGAATACTCGCGCTGTGTAGAAATTCTGCAGGCCAAATAGGGCGCTTGCGCATGGCCTGATAAAAAAACGCCGCCTTGCGGCGGCGTTTATACGTGTGCGGCGAATTAATCGTCGAGGAAGCTGCGCAGCACTTCAGAACGGCTCGGGTGGCGCAGTTTACGCAGCGCCTTCGCTTCGATCTGACGGATACGTTCGCGGGTAACATCGAACTGTTTACCCACTTCTTCCAGCGTGTGGTCGGTGTTCATATCGATACCGAAACGCATACGCAGCACTTTCGCTTCACGAGCGGTCAGGCCAGCCAAAACGTCGTGAGTGGCGGCACGCAGGCTCTCGGTAGTGGCAGAGTCCAGCGGCAGCTCGAGGGTGGTATCCTCGATGAAATCACCCAGATGCGAATCTTCATCGTCGCCGATCGGCGTTTCCATGGAGATTGGCTCTTTGGCAATCTTCAGCACCTTACGAATTTTATCTTCCGGCATCAGCATCCGTTCAGCCAGCTCTTCCGGCGTTGGCTCGCGGCCCATCTCTTGCAGCATCTGGCGAGAAATACGGTTGAGCTTGTTGATGGTCTCAATCATATGCACCGGAATACGGATGGTGCGCGCCTGATCGGCGATAGAACGGGTGATCGCCTGACGGATCCACCAGGTTGCATAGGTGGAGAACTTGTAGCCGCGACGGTATTCAAACTTATCTACCGCTTTCATCAGACCGATGTTGCCTTCCTGAATCAGATCAAGGAACTGCAAGCCACGGTTGGTGTATTTCTTAGCGATAGAAATAACCAGACGTAAGTTCGCTTCAACCATCTCTTTCTTCGCACGGCGGGCTTTCGCTTCCCCGATGGACATTCGACGGTTGATGTCTTTCACCTGTTCGATGGTCAGACCGGTCTCTTCTTCAATCTGCCGCAGTTTTTGCAGACAGCGTTGCACTTCTTCCGCGACATCGTGCAGTTTTTCCGACCACGGTTTGTTCATCGCGATAGCGGCGTTGAACCAGGTTTCGCTGGTTTCGTTACCGGTAAACAGCGTGATAAAGTTCTTCTTCGGCATTTTGCACTGCTCGACGCAGAGCTTCATGATCAGACGTTCCTGGGTACGCACGCGATCCATCATCACGCGCATACTGTTGACCAGATAGTCGAATTGCTTCGGTACCAGACGGAACTGTTTGAACACTTCAGACAGCTTCAGAATCTCTTCCTGCGCGGCAGCATGGCTGCGGCCTTTCGCTTTGATGGTGTCGCGCGTAACGACGTATTGCGCGCGCAGCTCAGCGAATTTTTCGCGTGCCAGTTCAGGGTCAATGCTGTTGTCGTCATCGGCGGCGTCATCGTCGCCGTCTTCTTCATCTTCGTCTTCGTCATCATCCAGGTCTTCCTGGGAGAGTTCAGAACCGACGTGAGTTGCGGTCGGCGCCATCTCTTCTTCCGCGTTCGGATCGACAAAGCCGGTGATAAGATCGGACAAACGAGCCTCTTCAGCCTCAACGCGATCGTACTGTTCCAGCAGATAGGTAATGGCTTCCGGGTATTCGGCAACGGAGCATTGAACCTGGTTGATCCCGTCTTCGATACGTTTAGCGATGTCGATTTCGCCTTCCCGGGTCAACAGTTCAACAGTGCCCATTTCACGCATATACATGCGTACCGGGTCAGTCGTACGACCGATTTCAGACTCAACACTGGACAGAACTTGTGCAGCAGCTTCTTCCGCATCTTCATCGGTGCTGGTGGTATTTTCAGCCAGCAGCAGATCATCGGCATCAGGCGCTTCTTCCATTACCTGAATACCCATGTCGTTGATCATTTGGATGATATCTTCAATTTGATCTGAATCGACGATATCTTCCGGCAGATGGTCATTGACCTCAGCATAGGTCAGATAGCCTTGCTCCTTACCACGGGTGACAAGAAGTTTCAGCTGTGACTGCGGGTTTTGCTCCATAAGACGGTATCCACACTTATTCGTTTGATTGGTGTCGACGGTATAGCTGTCGACATTTAAAGCGAGGGCATACTTATATTTTGGCCGCTGCCTCTCACTGCGGCTGTCGGGGGCTTCCCGATCGATATGCGGCATTTAAGCCGTTAAATTCATTTTCTGGCCAGCTCCTGGTTTAACGTCCAGAGCTCTCGGCGTTCTTCGCTGCTTAAACCGTGAGTGCGATCGCGAGCGATCAGCTCTTCTTGTCGCAGTTGCAGCAGCGAATCAAACATATGGTTGAGTGAGTCGGTAAAGGTCTTTTCGGCAATCGCCTTATCTGCTATATCGTCCCACATCGATAATTTTTCAAGGGTCGCAGCATCATTTGTGCCACGGTAGAGTTCCAGAAGTTGTCCGGTAGTAAGACCTGGCTGAGCCAAACAAGTTTTGACCAATTCTTTAAATAAGCCAAGTCCAGGCAGCTTATTCTGATCCAGCGCGTCTAAGGGCGGCACTAACGGCGCGAGATCCGGATTTTGCACCAGTAATCCTATCAGTATACGCATGGTCGTGCGTTTTAGCTGCGGAGCCGGGCGGGAAACGCCGCTTTCCGCCTGTTTTGGCACTAAATGATCAAGCTGACTATCATCGAAAATGCCTAACTTCAGCCCCAACGTCTGGCGCAACTGAATACGGTGTGCGTCGCCAGGCACCTGATTAATGAGCGGCAGCGCCAGTGCGGCTAACTGCGTGCTGCCATCCGGCGAGCTTAAATCCACCTGCGGCAGGAGGCTATTAAACAGAAACGTAGAGAGCGGCTGCGCCTGCTCCATCCGCGCTTCAAAAGCCGCCTTGCCTTCTTTACGCACCAGCGTATCCGGGTCTTCGCCGTCAGGTAAAAACATAAAGCGTACCTGCCGACCGTCGGTCATATAAGGCATTGCTGTTTCCAGCGCTCTCCAGGCGGCATCACGGCCAGCCCGGTCGCCGTCGTAACAGCAAATTACGTTGTTCGTCGCCCGGAATAACATATGCATATGGTCTGCCGTGGTTGAGGTACCCAGCGAAGCGACCGCATAGTTAATGTCGTATTGCGCTAGTGCGACGACATCCATATAACCTTCGACCACAAGCAAGCGTTGCGGTTCAGCACTATATTGCTGAGCCTCATAAAGACCATATAGCTGGCGGCCTTTATGGAAAATGTCCGTTTCCGGAGAGTTAAGGTATTTCGGCGTGTCGTTCCCCAGTACTCGACCGCCAAAACCAATCACCCTGCCGCGTTTGTCCCGAATAGGGAACATGACCCGATTACGGAAACGATCGTAAGTGCTGCCCTGCTCGTTATTGACCAGCATCCCGGCATCCAGCAACAATGCCTTGTTATCGCTGTTATTACCGAAGCGCTTTAACGCGTTATCCCACCCTGGCGGCGCGAAGCCAATGGCGAAACGCTGAATAATTTCAGCGCTCAGACCGCGCTTTTGCAGATAGTCACGCGCAGGTTTTGCCGCAGGATGGGTAAGCGACTGCTGATAAAAGTCATTCAGACCATTCATCAACTGATAGAGGTTTTGCCGTTGATGGCGCTCTATCTGGCTAAGCCCGGTGCCTGCTTCATAGGGAATTTCCAGGTTATGCATGGCCGCTAATTCTTCGACGGTTTCGACAAATTCGAGTTTGTCGTAATTCATTAAAAAGTCGATCGCATTGCCATGCGCGCCGCATCCAAAGCAGTGATAAAACTGTTTTTCACCGTTTACGGTGAAAGAAGGGGTTTTCTCATTATGGAATGGACAACACGCGTGATAGTTCTTGCCCTGTTTCTTGAGTTTTACGCGCACGTCGATCAGATCGACGATATCGGTTCTCGCCAGCAGGTCATTAATGAATACGCGTGGGATTCGTCCAGCCATATGCCCCTTTTATACACGTCATTCTTCAGGCTGCGTAGTGTTGGCTACGTTTGCTCACCCCTGTCGCTGACTTGCGTAAGCGCCGGGGACTTGCTCTCTTGCCGCCTGGACGCAGCATGAATGATTTTGTGTATATGCTAATGCATAAACGAAAACAAGCCGCGCATTCCTTTCGGAAGCACGGCCTTACAACTACAACTCGATCTGAATTGAGAGCAGCCCGCTCTCAAAAGATTAGTACAGACGAGTACGGCGTGCGTTTTCGCGAGCCAGTTTCTTCGCGTGACGTTTCACTGCAGAAGCTTTAGCGCGCTTACGTTCGGTCGTCGGTTTTTCATAGAACTCACGACGACGAACTTCCGCCAGAACACCTGCTTTTTCGCAGGAACGCTTGAAGCGACGCAGAGCTACGTCGAACGGCTCGTTTTCACGTACTTTAATTACCGGCATGTGCCTCTCACCTTTGATTAATTCGGTTTGCCGCTGGCATCAACGCCAGCTTATTTCAAAATGGTGCGGAATTTTACTGCAATTGCTGCTGCTTTGTAAAGCACCGCGGCCTTTTTTGAACGGGACTTTTATAAGGTGAGGGAGTATACACGAAGTCGGGACTGAGGGTATACATCCACCCGCATTCGACCTACACTGCGCGGTATTAGAGCGAGGTAAAACAAGTCATGCGTGTACTGGGTATTGAAACATCCTGCGATGAAACCGGCATCGCTATTTACGACGACAAAAAAGGTCTGTTAGCCAACCAATTGTATAGTCAGGTGAAATTACATGCTGACTACGGCGGCGTAGTGCCTGAACTGGCTTCCCGCGATCATGTGCGTAAAACCGTGCCGCTGATTCAGGCGGCATTAAAAGAAGCCGGTCTGACGGCGAGCGATATCGACGCGGTGGCCTATACCGCAGGCCCGGGCCTGGTCGGCGCGCTGCTGGTCGGCGCAACCGTCGGGCGTTCGCTGGCATTTGCCTGGAATGTGCCGGCCATTCCTGTACACCATATGGAAGGTCATCTGCTGGCGCCAATGCTGGAAGATAATCCCCCGGAATTCCCGTTTGTGGCGCTACTGGTCTCCGGCGGACATACGCAGCTCATTAGCGTGACCGGAATCGGTCAGTACGAACTGCTGGGAGAGTCGATTGACGATGCCGCCGGTGAAGCGTTTGATAAAACCGCCAAATTGTTGGGGCTGGATTATCCTGGCGGCCCGATGCTGTCGAAAATGGCGTCGCAGGGGACGGCGGGACGTTTTGTCTTTCCGCGCCCGATGACCGATCGCCCGGGGCTGGATTTTAGTTTTTCCGGTCTGAAAACCTTTGCCGCTAACACCATTCGTAGTAATGGCGGCGACGAACAAACTCGCGCTGATATCGCGCGCGCTTTTGAAGATGCGGTCGTGGATACGCTGATGATCAAGTGCAAGCGCGCGCTGGAAAGCACCGGTTTTAAGCGTCTGGTCATGGCGGGCGGCGTCAGCGCTAACCGCACGCTGCGCGCGAAGCTTGCCGAAATGATGCAAAAACGCCGCGGCGAAGTGTTCTATGCGCGTCCGGAGTTTTGTACTGACAACGGGGCGATGATCGCCTATGCCGGAATGGTGCGGTTTAAGGCGGGCGTTACGGCGGATCTTGGCGTAACGGTACGTCCGCGCTGGCCGCTGGCCGAGCTGCCGGCGGCGTAAAAGCGGAGAAAGGGGGCGACATCATGCCGCCCCAACGGGTTTACAGCAAAACGACGGGCATCCACAACAGCCTGGAGACGATCAGCAGCACCAGGAAGATCAGGCCGAAAATCGCGCCTAACCACGCCAATGGTGGAAGGGTGACGCGCGGCGGATTCGATATGTACGCCCATCACCAAGCTATTGCCGGTCAACCCTTGTGAGCCGATCCCCAGACGGTTGAGGCCCTCTTCCAGACGCAGTTCCAGCTCAATCTTTCTGGCGTTTCTTTTTCAGCTTCGTCCAGATTTTCGTCTCCTGGCGACGCCACAGACGCTGGATGTTGTCATGATGGCGCAGCAAAATGAGACATGACAGCATCGATACCGGGAAGGTGAACTGCGGTTTAAACCACCAGACGTAAAACGGCGCAATCAAGGCGCTGACAATCGCCCCTAACGATGAATAACCGCTTAACAGGACCGTCAGCAGCCAGGTGCCAGCCATGACGCCGGTTAAATCCCAGCCGATGGGCGCAATGGCGCCAAACGCGGTTGCTACGCCTTTCCCGCCTTTAAAGCCAAAAAAGACCGGCCAGATATGCCCCAGACAGGCGGCGATAGCGATAAGCCCCAGCCAGAAAGGGGTAACGCCTAACGCATACGCGCCCCAGACGGGCAACATGCCTTTAAGGATGTCAAAAATAAGTACCGCGACAGCCGCTCCCTTGCCACCGATTCGTAATACGTTCGTCGCGCCCGGGTTGCCGGAGCCGCTTTCTCGCGGATCGGGCAGCCCGGCGATGCGGCAAACCAGAATGGCACTGGAAATTGAGCCGCAGAGGTACGCGAAGAGGATCATTCCAGGCGCGATTGCACTCATAAGCTGTTCCGTATTGAAAGTGTCGTTTTATTTACTATTTCTGTGGATAATACGCACATTTCGCCGGAAGTGGTATCCGGGTTAGCCAAAAAGCAGGCAGGTCGTGATGGATATTGTATTTATAGAGCAACTTTCGGTAATCACCACTATCGGTGTTTACGACTGGGAACAGACTATCGAGCAAAAACTGGTGTTCGATATCGAAATGGCGTGGGATAACCGTAAGTCGGCGAAAAGCGATGATGTCGCAGATTGTCTAAGTTATGCGGATATCGCCGACACGGTGATAAATCATGTCGAAGGCGGGCGTTTTGCTCTGGTCGAGCGCGTGGCGGAAGAGGTGGCGGATCTGCTGCTTAGCCGATTCAATTCTCCGTGGGTTCGCATCAAACTGAGCAAGCCTGGCGCCGTCGCGCGCGCGGCGAACGTAGGGGTAATTATTGAGCGTGGCAATAATCTGAAATAAAAATAAATAATTTTATATTTTTTAAACCAAACGGTTATATATGGGGTCTTAACGCGAGATCCATTTTTGCAGTGTTTTTCATTTTAGGGGTTTATTGATGAGCGATATGCACTCGCTGCTGATAGCGGCAATTTTGGGTGTGGTCGAAGGATTGACGGAGTTTTTGCCGGTATCCAGCACGGGCCATATGATTATTGTGGGTCATCTGCTGGGGTTTGAAGGCGATACGGCCAAGACATTCGAAGTGGTGATTCAACTTGGATCTATTCTGGCGGTCGTGGTGATGTTCTGGCGGCGGTTGTTTGGCCTCATCGGTATTCACTTTGGCCGCCCGCTACAGCGTGAAGGTGAAAGTAAAGGTCGATTAACGTTGATTCACATCCTGCTGGGCATGATTCCGGCGGTGGTGCTGGGGTTAGTCTTTCATGACACGATCAAGTCGCTATTTAACCCAATTAACGTGATGTACGCGCTGGTGGTAGGCGGTCTGTTGCTGATTGCCGCCGAGTGCCTGAAGCCGAAAGAACCGCGCGCGTCGGGGCTGGATGATATGACGTATCGTCAGGCGTTTATGATTGGCTGTTTCCAGTGTCTGGCGCTGTGGCCGGGCTTCTCGCGTTCCGGAGCGACCATTTCCGGTGGGATGCTGATGGGCGTCAGCCGTTACGCCGCCTCTGAGTTCTCGTTCTTACTGGCTGTGCCGATGATGATGGGCGCAACGGTTCTGGATCTCTACAAAAGTTGGTCATTCCTGACCGCAGCGGATATTCCGATGTTCGCAGTGGGCTTTGTGACGGCGTTTGTGGTGGCGCTGATCGCTATCAAGACCTTCCTGCAACTGATTAAGCGTATCTCGTTTATTCCGTTTGCGATTTACCGCTTTGTGGTGGCGGCTGCCGTTTACGTTGTTTTCTTCTGATGATTGACCTGCCGGATGGCGGCGTACCGCCTTGTCCGGCCTAACTGTTTTGTCGGTCTGATAAGTGCAGCGCCATCAGGCAATTTATCGTGCTGGATGGCGTTTAGCTGGCGGGGTTCGGGCAGCGCTTCTCTTTCCAGTTGGCGACCGCTGCAATTCGTCGCTTCGTCAGCTCCTCGCGAATCTCAATGCCCTTAAATCCGGCCTCCACCACCTCTTTCGTCGGTACCGCTTGGGCCACCTGCCAGGCTTCGCGCAGCCAGCGCCCCTGCGGGTAATCCGACGCTTCAAAGCCGGTACGTCCACGGACATCGGCTTCGCTGGTCAGCGCAATCTGCTCGACGCGCTGCGGTTTACGCCATGCATCAATGGCGTCAAACAGCTTAACGATCGTTTTCGGCTGGAGTATCGGAAAGGTGTGGATCAGATCATGGTACTCGGCGACCAGTTTAGCTAAATCACGTAGGTCATTGGGGACGCGCAAACGCTGGCATAGCTGTTCGACCAGTTTCACGCCCGCCGGGCCGTGGCCATGATGGCGCGGCCAGAGGTTTTTCGGCGTTAAGCCTTTGCCCAGGTCATGACAAAGCGTGGCGAAACGAACATCAAGCTGCGGACTGAGCATGGCGGCCATCGACAGCGTCATCAACGTATGAACTCCGGTATCAATTTCCGGATGCCACTTTGCCGGCGCGGGTACGCCAAACAGGGCGTCGATTTCCGGAAACAGGACGCGCAGGGCGCCGCAGTCGCGCAATACCTGGAAGTAAACCTGCGGATTACGGGTGGTAAGCGCATTTTCCGTCTCTTTCCATACCCGTTCCGGCGTCAGATGTTCCAGCTCGCCTGCCGCGGTCATTTCGCGCATTAGCGCCAGTGTTTCATCGGCGATACGGAAACTAAGATGAGCGTAACGGGCGGCAAAACGCGCCACGCGCAATACGCGCAAGGGATCTTCGCCAAACGCGGGAGAGACATGTCGCAGTAGACGCGCCTCCAGATCCCGGCGCCCGTGGTAAGGGTCGATAATCTGGCCGTCATCGTCGCGCGCCAGAGCATTAATGGTCAGATCGCGACGCTGGAGGTCGGCTTCCAGGGTAACGTCCGGCGCGGCATAACAGGTGAAGCCCGTGTAGCCGGAACCGGATTTACGCTCGGTACGCGCCAGCGCATATTCTTCGTGAGTTTGCGGGTGGAGAAACACAGGAAAATCACGGCCTACCTGCTGGTAGCCCGCATCAAGCATCTCCTGCGGCGTGGCGCCGACAACGACCCAATCTTTATCTTTAACCGGTAGCCCTAACAACGCATCCCGAACCGCACCACCGACCAGATAAATCTTCACGCCACTTTCCTTTTAAAAACGATCATCCTCTAATGATAAGACAGTGCCGCAGAGAAGGCGATTTAGTTCATCCAGCGGTCTTTGCGTTTACGGCTTGGGATCATATGCGGCAGCACCAGCCCTAACAGCAAGCCAATACCCAATACGCCGCCGCCATACATAAACCACTGCATAATAATGGTGCGCTGTTTGTCATCCAGTTGCAGATTCGCGGCGCTAACTTTTTTCTGCGCGACAATCAGCTCGTTTTTCAGCTTCTGGTTCTCTTCTTTTAGCCCGTTGATGATGCTGTCGCTTTGCGCCACTTTCTGCTGCATATCGGCGGTGCGCTGATTCCACGTGGTATCAATATTGTTGAGTTTATCGGTCAACGTTTTGACCTGATTTTCCAGATCCGGCACGCGGGTACGCAGGCTTGGTGTGGTATTCAGTTCTTTTAACGGTATCCAGGCAGTACGACCAGAACTGTCTTTAATTTGACCATAGTTGGCATCGCTCTGTAAGAGCGTGACTTCCTCGCCGGCGTTGACGGTACCCACAAGGCGATAATTATCTCCCGGACCGCTGCGGACCCAGGTATTCAGTTCATCAGAAACGTAACGCGTCTCTTCAGCATGAGAGACGGCGGTGGCGCTAAGCGCAAGTAAAGTTAGTCCAATCAGGCGTAATTTTGGCATCAGGCTGTCGTTATTGTCAGAGAAAGTGGAACGATAGTAACGGCATCAGTGTCGCTACGCAAAGTAGTCGACATCAATCGGAATCATCTGTGTCGCCTTTGCCGCTACGTCAAACTTTTACGCCCGTCAAATTGCTCGTTGCATGGCAATTTGGCGCAAAATACTATCTACTGACAAAAATAATGCGGGTAAGTTCGCCAAGAATCTTCCCAGATGTGACATAACCCATAAGTACAAGGCCATGGCTCAGGAAATCGAATTAAAGTTTATCGTCAATCACGACGCCGTAGATGCGCTGCGAAATCATCTTCATACGCTCGGCGGCGAGCATCATGCGCCCAGCCAGTTGCTGAATATCTACTTCGAAACGCCTGATAACTGGCTACGCCGCCATGATATGGGGCTGCGTATTCGTGGTGAAAATGGGCGCTATGAAATGACCATGAAAATTGCCGGCCGGGTAACGGGCGGGCTGCACCAGCGACCCGAATACAATGTCGCGCTAAGCGAACCCGTGCTGGATCTGACGCAACTTCCGGCGGAGGTCTGGCCGGATGGTAACCTGCCCGCCGGCCTGGCATCAAGCGTACAGCCGCTGTTCAGTACCGATTTTTACCGGGAAAAATGGTGTCTGGACGTTGATGGCAGCAGGATTGAAATTGCGCTCGATCTCGGCGACGTAAAAGCGGGCGAGTTTGCCGAACCGATTTGTGAGCTGGAGCTTGAGTTGCTTCGCGGCGATACGCGCGCCGTGTTAAAACTGGCGAAGCAACTGCTGTCGCAAACCGGTTTGCGTCAGGGCAGTCTGAGTAAGGCGGCGCGAGGTTATCACCTGGCGCAGGGGAATGCGCCGCGAGAGAATACACCAACGGCAATTCTGCGGACTGCCGCGAAAGCCACGGTAGAGCAAGGGCTGGAGGTCTCGCTGGATCTGGCGTTGTCACAGTGGCAGTACCATGAAGAGCTCTGGCTGCGCGGCGACGAGTCGGCGGAAGAACATGTGCTGGATGCTATGGGATTAGTGCGCCATGCCTTAATGCTTTTTGGCGGCATTGTTCCACGTAAAGCGAGCGCTCACTTACGTGATCTACTTACCCAGGCGGAAGCGACGATGACATCCGCGGTGTCCGCCGTCACAGCCGTTTATAGTACGCAAACGGCGATGGCGAAACTGGCATTGACGGAATGGCTGGTGACGAAAGCCTGGCAGCCATTTCTGGACGCGAAGGCGCAGGCCAAAATGGCCGATTCTTTTAAGCGTTTCGCCGACATTCATCTTTCTCGTCATGCTGCTGAATTAAAAAAAGTTTTTGGACAACCGCTGGGTGATAAGTATCGCGACCAGTTGCCGCGTTTGACTCGCGATATCGACAGCGTTTTACTGCTGGCCGGGTATTATGATGCGACGGTCGCGCAGGCATGGCTGGAAAACTGGCAGGGATTGCGTCACGCCATTCTTACCGGACAACGTATTGAAATTGAACATTTCCGTAATGAGGCCATTAACCAGCAGCCGTTCTGGTTGCACAGCGGAAAACGATAATCAGAACCGTAGAAAGCGCCTGATGACGCTGCGCTTATCAGGCTTACGGTATGCGGACTTGTAGGCCGGATCAGGCGAAACGCCGCCATCCGGCATTATTTAAAGGATATCCCCTAAATGACGCCGCTCTCTTCACCCTTATCGCAGTACTGGCAGACCGTTGTTGAGCGCCTACCAGAAGGATTTACTGAGACATCGCTTAGCGTGCAGGCGAAGTCAGTACTTACATTTAGCGATTTTGCGCTGGATAGCGTGATAGCGCATCCGGAGTGGCTTGCCGAACTGGAATCCGCATCGCCGCAGGCTGATGAATGGCGACATTATGCTGGCTGGTTACAGGAGGCGTTGGCAGGTGTCTGTGACGATGCCTCGCTGATGCGTGAACTGAGGTTTTTTCGTCGTCGCATCATGGTACGCATCGCCTGGGCGCAGACGCTGTCGCTGGTGGACGATGAGACTATTTTACAACAGTTGAGCCATCTGGCGGAGACGCTCATTGTGGGGGCGCGCGACTGGCTGTATGCCGCCTGTTGCCGCGAATGGGGAACCCCCTGTAACCCGCAGGGCGTTCCGCAGCCGCTGTTGATTTTAGGCATGGGCAAGCTGGGCGGCGGCGAACTGAATTTTTCGTCTGATATCGATCTGATTTTCGCCTGGCCGGAACATGGCGAGACTCGGGGCGGGCGTCGTGAACTCGATAACGCCCAGTTTTTTACGCGTCTCGGGCAGCGGCTGATCAAAGCGCTGGATCAGCCCACAATGGATGGTTTTGTCTATCGGGTGGACATGCGCCTGCGACCGTTTGGCGACAGCGGCCCGCTGGTACTGAGTTTTGCCGCGCTGGAGGATTACTATCAGGAGCAAGGACGCGACTGGGAACGCTACGCTATGGTGAAAGCGCGGCTAATGGGCGATAACGACGACGCCTGGTCTCGTGAATTACGCGCCATGCTGCGGCCTTTCGTTTTCCGCCGCTATATCGATTTCAGTGTCATCCAGTCGCTACGTAATATGAAAGGGATGATCGCCCGCGAAGTGCGACGCCGCGGTTTGAAAGACAACATTAAACTTGGCGCGGGCGGTATTCGGGAAATTGAGTTTATCGTGCAGGTATTCCAGCTCATCCGCGGCGGGCGCGAGCCGTCGCTACAGTCGCGTTCGTTACTGCCAACGCTGGATGCTATCGCTGCGCTGCATTTGCTGCCTGAGAATGACGTGGCGCAACTGCGCGTGGCCTATCTTTTTCTACGTCGTCTGGAGAATCTGCTGCAAAGCATCAATGACGAACAGACGCAAACGTTGCCTGCCGACGATCTGAATCGGGCGCGGCTGGCCTGGGGAATGAAGGCGGAGAACTGGCCGCAGCTTGTTGGCGAACTGACGGATCATATGGCTAATGTACGCCGCGTATTCAACGAATTAATTGGCGATGATGAAGCCGATACCCCGCAGGAGGAAGAACGTTCAGAGCCGTGGCGTGATGTATGGCAGGATGCGCTACAGGAGGATGATTCGACGCCAGTGCTGGCGCATTTAGCCGATGAGGATCGGCGACAAGTTCTGACCCTCATCGCTGACTTCCGTAAGGAACTGGATAAACGCCCTATCGGCCCGCGCGGGCGGCAAGTGCTGGACCAACTGATGCCGCACCTGCTTGCTGATGTCTGTTCTCGCGAAGACGCCGCTGTTACGCTATCGCGGATAACGCCGTTGCTGGCGGGGATTGTCACTCGCACCACCTATCTGGAGCTGCTGAGCGAATTTCCCGGCGCGCTGAAACACCTGATTATGCTCTGCGCCGCTTCGCCAATGATAGCGAGCCAACTGGCGCGTTATCCGTTGTTGCTTGATGAACTGCTCGACCCCGGCACGCTTTATCAGCCGACGGCTACCGACGCTTACCGCGACGAATTACGCCAATATTTGCTGCGCGTGCCGGAAGAGGACGAAGAACAACAACTGGAGGCATTACGCCAGTTTAAACAGGCACAGCTTTTGCGGATTGCGGCGGCGGATATTGCCGGTACGCTGCCGGTGATGAAAGTAAGCGATCACCTCACATGGCTGGCGGAGGCGATGATTGATGCTGTGGTGCAGCAGGCGTGGACGCAAATGGTTGCGCGTTATGGTCAGCCAGCGCATCTGGACGAGCGCCAGGGGCGGGGGTTTGCGGTTGTCGGTTATGGCAAGTTGGGCGGATGGGAGCTGGGCTACAGTTCCGATTTGGATCTCATCTTCCTGCATGACTGTCCGATGGACGTCATGACCAACGGCGAACGCGAAATCGACGGGCGGCAGTTTTATCTGCGCCTGGCGCAGCGCATCATGCATCTGTTCAGTACGCGCACTTCCTCCGGCATTTTGTATGAGGTGGATGCGCGTCTACGCCCCTCTGGCGCGGCGGGAATGCTGGTGACTTCAGCGGACGCGTTTGCCGATTATCAGCAGCATGAAGCCTGGACCTGGGAACATCAGGCATTGGTACGCGCTCGCGTGGTATATGGCGACCCGCAGCTTACCTCACAGTTTGATACGGTGCGCCGCACTATCATGACGACGGCGCGCGACGGCAAGACATTGCAGACTGAAGTGCGTGAAATGCGCGAGAAAATGCGGGCGCATCTCGGCAATAAGCATCGTGATCGTTTTGATATTAAAGCTGATGAAGGCGGTATTACGGATATTGAGTTTATCGCGCAATATCTGGTACTGCGCTACGCTCATGAAAAACCTAAATTAACGCGCTGGTCTGATAACGTGCGCATCCTGGAGCTTCTGGCGCAAAACGGCATTATGGATGAACACGAGGCGCAGGCGCTGACGGTAGCCTACACCACACTGCGTGATGAACTGCACCACCTGGCGTTGCAGGAGCTTCCCGGTCATGTGGCGCAGACGTGTTTTAGCAAAGAGCGCGCGCTGGTGCAGGCAAGCTGGCGGAAGTGGCTGGTAGCCGTTTGAATTATGCTATTATCGCGCGCAAATTTTGAATCTCTCAGGAGACAGGAATGAAAGTAAATCTGCCAGCGTTTGAACGTGCAGGCGTCATGGTTGTGGGTGATGTAATGCTGGATCGCTATTGGTATGGCCCCACTTGCCGTATTTCACCGGAAGCGCCGGTGCCCGTGGTTAAGGTAAATACCGTTGAGGAACGTCCGGGCGGCGCGGCGAACGTGGCGATGAACATTGCGTCTCTGGGAGCGAACGTCCGTCTGGTCGGCCTGACGGGTATTGATGACGCCGCGCGCGCGCTGAGCAAAACGTTGGCGGAGGTCAATGTGAAGTGCGACTTCGTTTCTGTGCCGACGCATCCGACAATTACTAAACTGCGCGTGCTATCACGTAATCAGCAGCTCATTCGTCTTGATTTTGAAGAAGGCTTTGAGGGGGGGGACCCGCAGCCGTTGCATGAGCGTATCAACCAGGCGCTGGGATCGATCGGCGCGCTGGTGTTGTCCGATTATGCCAAAGGCGCTCTGACCAGCGTGCAGACTATGATTTCCCTGGCGCGCCAGGCGGGCGTGCCGGTGCTCATCGATCCGAAAGGAACGGATTTTGAACGTTACCGCGGCGCCACGCTGCTGACGCCAAACCTTTCTGAATTCGAGGCGGTCGCGGGGAAATGTAAAAGCGAAGACGAACTGGTTGAACGCGGCATGAAGCTCATTGCCGATTACGACCTTTCCGCGCTGTTGGTCACGCGTTCCGAACAGGGAATGACGCTGCTGCAACCGAATAAAGCGCCGCTACATATGCCGACGCAGGCGCAGGAAGTTTATGATGTTACCGGTGCGGGCGATACGGTGATCGGCGTGCTGGCGGCGACGCTGGCGGCGGGAAATACCCTGGAAGAGGCGTGTTATTTCGCCAATGCGGCGGCGGGCGTAGTGGTAGGTAAACTCGGGACGTCAACGGTTTCCCCTATTGAGCTGGAAAACGCAGTGCGCGGACGCGCGGATACCGGCTTCGGCGTTATGACCGAAGAGGAGTTGAGACAGGCCGTCGCCAGCGCGCGTAAGCGTGGCGAGAAAGTGGTCATGACCAACGGCGTTTTCGATATTCTGCACGCGGGCCACGTCTCTTATCTGGCGAACGCGCGCAAACTGGGCGACCGCCTGATTGTTGCGGTCAATAGTGACGCCTCGACTAAACGTCTGAAAGGCGACAGCCGTCCGGTTAATCCGCTCGAACAGCGTATGATCGTGCTGGGCGCGCTGGAGTCGGTCGACTGGGTTGTCTCTTTTGAAGAGGATACGCCGCAACGACTGATTGCCGGTATTCTGCCGGATCTGCTGGTAAAAGGCGGCGACTATAAGCCGGAAGAGATCGCGGGCAGCGAAGAGGTCTGGGCCAACGGCGGCGAAGTCATGGTGCTGAACTTCGAAGATGGTTGTTCCACGACCAATATCATCAAAAAGATCCAGACCGAGAGCGAGAAGTAAAACCGCGTCATCAGGCGTTACAGACGCTGCGGGCGCTGATTTTGAAGGTGCGTCGGACATTTTGTTTCGACGCGTATCTCGCGGTTGACGCTGCTTTTTTTTCGACCTAAAGTAAAGGAATAAGGGTGAGAGGGGATCTCTCCCCCCTCTGATTGGCTGTTAGTAAGCTGGGAAACTTATCAGTAACAGAACAATCAGTATGATGACCTGGTGCATCATAACCCTTTCCTTATTACAGCCCCTTCCTCGGGAGGGGCTTTCCCGTTTCAGCCCCTTGCTGACATCGCGATTGTTGGTGAGTGGCCTGTCTGGCGCAAGGGCTTTATCCCGCCGATTTTGCGTTACTGGATCGCCCACGCAAAATGGCCTGCTGGTCATAACGCTTTGTACAGACAAGGTGGAAAAAAGATAAAAAAATCCCCGGCCTTATGGCCAGGGACAGGAGATATAGCGGGGAGTTATTGCTCTTTTACCGTTGCTTCGCGATTAATCTCATCCGTTGCCGATGAAACCAACGGCGTGGTCAGCGCCTTTAGCGAGCCGCCAGCGATGCCAATCTCGTTTAACAGCGAATCGATCAGCGGTGCCTGGGTACGATAGGTGAGCGCGGCAGATAACGCTTGTTCCGCCAGGTTTCCCCCGTTAGCGCCGCCAGCGGCGACGTCGCCCGCCGTCGCGCCGCGATTGAGGCCATCGACCTGAATAATCTTAATGCCGTCGATGGATTTCATCGGTTCAACAGACTTCTCAATAACAGCAGGCAACGATTGTAAGAGCGCTAGTTTAAATTTGAGGCTGGTTTGTTCGTCAGATAGTACGTTGATAGCGTCATTCAGCGCCCGTTGCGCTTCGGCTTCCGCCAGACCTTTTTTACGCGTTGCTTCCGCCAGTTCGATGATGGCGGCGGCTTGCAATTCTGCCGCTTCTTTCTCTGCTTTTGCCCGAACGGTCAGTTCGACCGCTTTGGTTTCCGCATCCTGCGCCGCGGCGATCAGAGCGACCTGCTTGGCGCGATCCGCTTCGGCGGTCTGGCGGGTGGTTTCTACGTTTTGCTGGGCGCGAACCGCATCGGCCAGCGCGTCGTTGGCGCGCGCTTCTGCTTGTGATTGCTGCTCGGATTTGGCGGCAATGGCGATAGATTTCGTCTGGTTGGCGATTTCTGTCACCTGTTGCTGTTCGATCTCTTTAATACGTACTTCACGCTCGGCCTCAACTTTCCTGGACCGTACTGCTTGCTCACGTTCGATCTCCGTCTCCTGGATCTGCCGCTCAGCAAGAATGCGCGTCTGTTCTGCTTCACGATGGCGCTCGGCCTCAAAAGCGGCAATTTTAGCGTTTTGTTCGGCGGTGCGGGTTTTAACCTGTTGCTCCTGCTCCAGAGTCATAAAGGCTTCTTGTTGCTCGATTTCCAGCTTGCGCTCAAGCGTGTCGCGGTTCTTTTCGCGCACCGCCACTTCCACATCCTGTTCCACTTCATTACGTTCACGACGGCGGCGTTCGGTTTCCTGCGTCAGTTTCGTCAGACCTTCGGCATCAAAGGCATTGTTTGGATTGAAATGCTCTTTGGACGTTTGGTTAAAGTTGGTTAATGAGACACTTTCCAGCTCCAGGCCGTTTTTCGACAAATCTTCCGCAACGGTGTTTTGTACGCCCTGAACGAAGTTTTCACGCGTATCCTGTAGCTCATGCATCGTCATCTGGGCCGCGGTAGCGCGTAAGGCGTCAACGAATTTATCCTCAACCAGCATACGAAGATCTTCCGGCGACAGCGTTCGCTGGCCAAGCGTTTGTGCGGCGGTGGCAATACCTTCAACAGAGGGTTTTACACGTACGAAGAAAGCAACGACCACGTCAACGCGCATACGATCTTTGGTGATCAGGCTGTCGACGGTAGCACGGCTGACTTCAAGTTTTAGGGTATTCATATTGATCGGAATAATTTCGTGAAAGATTGGCATCACAATAGCGCCGCCGCTCATCACCACTTTTTGCCCGCCAAGCCCGGTACGGACAAACGCCTGTTCCGCAGATGCGCGGCGATAGAGGCGAGCAAAAATGATCCCGATAATTAGTAAGACGATAACCGCAACGATGGCGGTAAACATCCATGATGGCAATATGCCAAAAACATCATCCATTATGTAAGTTCCTCTCAATTAAACATAGAAGGTACGCTCAGCCAAATAACGCGTTGCGGAAAGTCGGCAGACAATCAGCACCTTGTCTCCTTTTTTAAATTCTTTTCCCTTTTCGGGTTCCAGCAGTAAATAGTGAATCTGGCCGAACTTATCGGTAAATTTTCCTTCGCAAGGTGTACCGGCGACGGCGGCGTGGCCGGTAATAATCGCCATGCCGCCGATAAATTCCTCTTCCCGGAGGGCGGAGCTTTCATCTCTGGGTAGCCAGGGCGCGAGGATTTTTCCGCTGTAATGCACGGCAAAGACCGACAGGACAATGCTCAACGGGACCAGCAGCAGATTGCTGAGCGGCGCTTGCCAGAGCATGATCCCGCCATGCTGGATGAGGATACCGAAGAGGCCGAAATAACCGGCCAATAGACAGAGGACGACCAGGGCGGGAACGCGTCCAATATTCAGATAATGAAGCGCCTGGCCCGCAGGGCCGGATGACAGGGCGTCATAATGATCGAGATGGGCGTCGAGCGCGCCTGAAAGAAAGTGGCCAAAAATCAGCGAAATCATCTCCAGCACGCCGATAAAGAAAACGAACGCGATGGCAAACAGATAGGGGCTGTTATACTCCGCAAATAAGGTCATATTTTCTATCCTTGTCGCCGCCTTCAGAAGGATGTTCGCGTGATAATTTTCATGCTTGTTATTTCATTGCGTTACAATATCATGTGACCCATATCTCCTTAAGTCCGAAAAGCGATTTATCCGTCGTTATCTTTGGTGAATATTGTGATTTTGCGCATTAAATTTGCGCACGTTATGTATAAAACCGCCGTACATATAGGGAAATACTGAAATTAGAAAAAGCATATAGCCTTAACAGAATTCAATAACTGGAGGGTATGCTGATGAACAACAATAACGTCTATTCACTAAATAATTTTGATTTTCTGGCGCGCAGTTTTGCCAGAATGCAGGCGGAGGGGCGTCCTGTTGATATCCAGGCGGTAACCGGCAATATGGACGAGGAGCATCGCGACTGGTTTTGCAAGCGTTACGCGCTTTACTGCCAGCAGGCGACTCAGGCGAAAAGGTTAGAATTAGAACACTAATGCAGGCTCCCTTATACAGGCGCAGGACATTATTCAGATCTTATATGAGCGGGCCGTCAGGCCCGTTCACGTTTTTACTCTTGTGGATCGACTGGCGGGATGGCGGGCGCAGGTTTTACTTCTTCAGGCTTGTCGCGAGCTTCCAGTTCGCTGAGGCGTTGCTCCAGCAGCGCCAGTTTTTCCCGGGTGCGCAGCAAGACCTGAGTCTGGACATCAAACTCTTCGCGGCTCACCAGATCGAGACGCGTCAGCTGAGATTGCAGCGTTTGACGGATTTTTTTCTCGATATCTTCCCCGAACTCGCGAATACCTTTCGGCATTGACTCATGAACCTGGCGTGCGATTTGCTCAATTTTTTTCGGGTCAATCATTGTGGTTTCCCTGAACTGGTAAGTGTTAGCTCTTATTGTAGTGCGATATGTGGACGCCATAAACCAGAATTGTGTGACGTCATACGGAGTAAAGGCGTTGATGAAGGTAATCAATAGCGTTATAGTTAACCCGCTTATTCTCAGGGCGGGGCGAAATTCCCCACCGGCGGTAAATCAGCGATGTTTAACGCATTTCTCATCACGGCGCGCCGTGACGGAACGCGGAGAGCAGGTTGAAAGCCCGCGAGCGCTTTTTGCCATAGCGAAAAGGTCAGCAGATCCGGTGTAATTCCGGGGCCGACGGTTAAAGTCCGGATGGGAGAGGGTAACGATCCAGTCGGGCATGGACCCGCTCACGTTATTTTTTTGCCGCTTGTCGGCACTCCTAAGACTGCCCTGATTCTGGTAACCATAATGTTAATGAGGTTTTTTTACCATGAATCAGACGCTACTTTCCTCTTTTGGTACGCCTTTTGAACGTGTTGAACTTGCACTGGATGCGCTGCGTGAAGGACGCGGTGTGATGGTGCTTGATGATGAAGATCGTGAAAACGAAGGCGATATGATTTTCCCCGCAGAGACGATGACCGTAGAACAGATGGCGTTAACCATTCGTCACGGTAGCGGTATTGTTTGCCTGTGTATTACTGAAGATCGTCGTAAGCAGCTCGACTTGCCAATGATGGTGGAAAACAACACCAGCGCCTACGGCACCGGTTTTACCGTGACCATTGAAGCCGCAGAAGGCGTGACCACCGGCGTTTCCGCCGCTGACCGTGTCACTACGGTGCGTGCGGCAATTAAGGATGGCGCAAAACCGTCCGATCTTAACCGTCCGGGGCACGTTTTCCCACTGCGCGCTCAGGCGGGCGGCGTGCTGACGCGCGGGGGTCATACGGAGGCGACCATCGATCTGATGACGCTGGCCGGTTTTAAACCTGCAGGTGTACTGTGCGAGTTGACTAACGACGATGGGACGATGGCGCGCGCGCCGGAGTGTATCGCGTTTGCAGGCCAGCATAATATGGCGGTAGTCACGATTGAAGATCTGGTGGCTTACCGCCAGGCGCATGAGCGCAAAGCCAGCTGATCGAACGGATCATGGTTGAAAAAAGCCGATGAGATGTCATCGGCTTTTTTGTATTCCTTCGGTGCCATATTGTTCAGTTTCAAAGAACGACGAATAAGCTGAATGGTAAAATTATTGTGAGAAAAGCAGAGGCCTGAATGCAGACCTCTGCTTTGGTTTATCTATTCAGGTTATTTGCCTCTGGCCAGTTTCAATGCCCAGGCGCCGCTCATCACCAGCAGCAGAATCAGGCACAACCCAAAGGCCAACATACATGCCTGCGCCATGTTCATAAAGTGCCAGGGCGGAAGCAGATACCAGCCTTCGGACTGCTGGTAGAGATCGACAAACCACTGCTGTACGCTACTGAGCGTTACGCCATCAGGGACGATAGGCGCGTCATAACCGCAGTCTCCGGTAGGTTTAAACCACTCCGGTGCCCATTCCGCCAACGGTAAGTTGAAAGGAAAGGTCGGGTCAGTCGAACATCCTTGCACGCCAAAAAGTGAATCGGGGTCCGCATTATGTACCGCATGATGGATACCATTAAGCTTAATAGAAAACTTAATGCCCATAATGCTGCCATAAAACGCCGCGATGCAGCCAATCAGCTTCAGCACGATATTTTTGGGATTTATCGCCGCAATCACCCCGCCAATTACCATCACAAACATCGCGTAACGAATGTAAACACACTGTTCGCACGGCGCCATGTAGAGATAGATTTGGAAGAACGAGTGCGCCAGGATAATTAACCCTCCCATCGCGATGGCCATTAACAGCCACAGAAAGCGCTGTTCCTGCCATCTCACCAGCGTATCTACTGGTCTTGCGCGTAGGTCTCGCCATAATCCCTTAATAAAATCCATAATCGTTTCCCTGCTTATTTTTTAGTGGCCAGTTCCCGAACGAGTTCAGCCATAGAATCGATGGATTTGATGTTTTTGGTATAGATAAGGTACTTGCCGTTGACGACGTAAGCCGGAACACCCTGAATTTTGGCAACGTCATAGGCGGCTTTCCATTTTTCCAGAGTCTCCTGAACGGCAGGATCTTTCAGCGCCGCTTCAAAATCAGCCTGGCTCATGCCTGCGGCGTCCAGCCCGGTTTTAATAAATGCCGCCGGATCTTTCCCATCTGACCAGCGCTCTTTCTTATCATGGTAAGCCGCATACCAGGCGAACTTCGCTTTTTTGAATTGTGATTTAGCATCAAATAACGAAATCCCGGCAGCTTTATCTTTGGCGATCAGGACTGCAAATACTTCGCTGGCCTGTTTGCCATATTCGCCTTTTGTTTCCAGGTGGAACGGAGTGAACGTAACGAGATCGGCTACTTTATCAGAAACCGGACCTGTTACGGCTTTGTCATATTTGTAGCAGAAAGGGCAGGCGTAGCTAAATACCTTAATCAGCGTTTTATCCGCATTAGGAATCGGTTTCTCCAGAACCATATAATCTGTGCCCTCGGTAAAAGCCGATGCCGCAAAAGGAGTGACCAATGCCGCGGTTAATACTACGCTTTTAAATAAAGAGGTAATCCATTTAGATGACATATTAATTCCTTCCCGTTATTTATTTAAACATTTGCGTTGGATGAACCAGTAATGCACGATAGTGAGTCTGGTTGGGTTTATCCGACAGCACATCAATTTCAACTTTCACTTCTTTCGTTTTATAGTCAATCTCATTCAGTTTGCCGACTGTGGGTTTACCAACGTCGAACAGGTTAATAGAACCGCCAAAGCCGAACATGGTGTCGCGGTCTTTTTGATATTCAACAACCGAGGTAATAGGACTATAGAAATCATATCCACGTTCTTTACCGTATTCCCAAACTTGTTGTACGGTGCCTTTCTTCTCATCGATCTTATATTCGACAAAACGGGAATATTTCATGGTCGGTAGAGCCGGTTGCTCCAGGCCGCGACCATCGCCGTTATCAAAGACCGTTAACGTGCCTTTGCTGGAAAGCCATGCCGTATGTTGGGTATAGGTGAAATCGAAATCGGTGTCCTTACACTTGCCGTTTTCGTCACAGGTCAACGGCTTACCATGATCGTCTACCGGTTTCAGCAATTTACTGGCTAGCTGCTTATTCCAGCCTTTAGACGGTGCCAGTATCCATTTCACCTGCTTATCGCGACCAATTTTTACAATACCCTGATGGCGGGAAGAAAGGATGATGGAGTCGTCTTTCGCGTCATAAGCGATAGAGTTGACGTGCGCCCAGTTACGACCGGCACCAACGCCAAGCGCATCGCCATACGGCGTATCCGGTTCGAGTTTCGCCTGCTGTCCGGCATGGGCCAGATCGACGTTCACGCATACTGCGCCCGCATCCAGCGCGCCGAGCAGCGCATCACGCATAGGGTCGAGGATTTTGGTTAAATCCCAAACGTCTACTACGCGGCCAGACTTATCAACCTCAATGATTTGGTCACGAATCGTATGAACATGTATGCCGTCTTCTTTGCGGTAATCGCGTTTGCCGACGCGCAGCAGTACGGTGCCGTTCACGGTTTCGATGGATTCATGAGACGCATCCAGGAACCCGCGCGGCAGTTTGTGATCGGCAAGAATTTGCCCCATCATGTCAAACTCGTACCAGTGTTGGCCCTGCACCGCGGTAAAGGTGCCGCGAGGCGTTTCACGAATACCCATCAGGTAGCCGCGTTTGTTGATATTCATATCGTGGCCGTCGTAGAAGGTATCTTGATCCAGCCACCAGCGGTATTCACCCTGGGTGTCAACCACAAACGTATAAGGGGCGATATCGAAAGGCAAAGCACCGCCCGCCGGACCGGCATCAAGAATACCCGCATTTTTATCTTTTTCGCCGTGCCAGTGAAATTCAGCGCCCTGCGGCGTAAAGGTATGGGTATTTACCAGATAAAGGCGATCTTCAAATCCTGGCGCGACTTTAATAACTTTCGTTTGCTGAAGATCTGAAATAGAACGGTTATCCATATAATGGTTGACGATGGCGGACGTCTGCACCACATAGTCATCCTTCATGGCTTTGCCGTTTTCTTTATATTCTACCGTGACGTTGTTGGCAAATTTCTGATAAAGGCCAAAAATAGGAATACCGTCATAGGTTTCTAAAGACTCTTTCCCAACGGTATAAGTAACAGGAACGCCTTTTTCCCCTTTGCCATGTACAGTAACTTTAACGTCTGAAATAATATGGCTATCTAATTCCACCAGCGCGGTGAGAGGGGCATTTCCGTAAGGATCGACAACGACTGCGCCTAATTTCCCTGCGGGCTGTGCCGGTTGAAAACCTGCGGCAAACGTACTGGCTGCGGTGAGTCCGCATGTCAGTGCGACGGCGCCGGCAAGTATTGTTTTCCGGTATTGGTCAAACATGGATATATCTCCTTATATACAACTTCTAAATATAATACTTCTGAATATACTATGTTTTTATGAATAATAAATGAGGTAAATGATTGGTCTTTAAATATAAGTCATGATGCTGTTACTTATTTTAAAGTATATTCTGTATCAATATTTTTTAATTGCCTGAGTGAGTCGATAGTAGGAGTGTGATATTTTAAGAACAATATAAATTAGTACGAAGTGTGATCTTATCGACATTGTTTTCTGCTTAATACCTCTTTCATTATTGTGTTTCACCACTGATTTATATGATCAAAATCATTTATTTGTTCCACAAATATGCCAGTATATGAATACGTCAAAATAAGGGTATGTAAAATTTTAACGTTAAATGTTTAGCGATGTTAAATTTTAAGGGTAAAAAGGATGTTTATTGCCTGGTATTGGATAATATTAATCGTTCTGGTGGTAGTAGGGTATATTTGCCATATGAAGCGTTATTGCAGAGCGTTTCGGCAGGACAGAGATGCATTACTTGAAGCGCGAACGAAACGTTTTCGCCAGACGAGCGAAGGCGACAGCGTGATGAATGAGCAGAAATAGCGCATATCCTTGACGGGCAGCCGGATGTTGCCTGGCTAAAGGCCTGCATCCGGCGCGACGTTTCTCTTAACCGATACCTATCGTCTGCAAAATGACGAGACTGAGCCCCATGATGGACATACCGCAAAGCACGCCATAGCTGGGGTTATTGTTAGGATCGATCTCTTTTGCCAGCGGCATCAGTTCATCGACGGAGAGCGCCACCATAATGCCGGCGACTGCCGCCATGATAGCCGCCATAACGATCGGTGAAACCAGGCTGCCCAAAATCAGCCACGCCAGTACGCCGCCAAGAATTTCCGCCATGCCGGAGATACCGGCCCAAAAAATCGCGGTACGTTTTGAGCCCGTCGCGGCATAAACCGGGCCGGCAACCGCCAGACCTTCAGGAATATTGTGCAACGCCACCGCCAGTGCGATGCCGAAACCCAGTTCAAGATTGCTGCTGGCAGTGACAAAGGTGGCGATCCCTTCCGGAAAGTTGTGCAGGCTAATGCCGAGCGTCAATAAAATCGCAGTGCGTTTTATCGAGCCGGGAAGCGGCTGCTGTCTTTTTTGCACCAGATCCTGCGGATGAGCGTGAGGAAGCAGGCGGTCCAGCCCGAAGTAGCCCAACAGGCCGATAATAAACATTCCGTAGCCCAGTACAGGCGACATCCCCTCGGTATCAAGCGCGGCGGGCAGCATCTCCATCAGCGAGATAAGCAGCATGATCCCTGCGGCGAAGCCCAGCGAAAAAGCCAGCACGCGGTTAGACGGTTTTTGGCCGAGAACGCCAAGAAACGCGCCAATAAAGGTGGCGGCGCCCGCCAGTAAGGTCAGAATAAGTGGTACTGACATCCATTACTCCTTATCAATTTGCCGTCCGAACCTGACCTTCAAAATAACTGATGATCTTCATCATAGTTATCTGAGTTCTTCCTCTGTGAAGAAAGCGTATGGTGATGTTAACAAAATGTCTTTCCTGTAAGGATAACATCATGTCTTTAACGTGTATGCCAGCATTGTTTTTGGGGCATGGCAGCCCGATGAACGTGCTGGACGATAATGATTATACCCGCGCCTGGCGGCGATTGGGGGAAGCCCTGCCGCGACCACAGGCGATAGTGGTGGTGTCGGCGCATTGGTATACCCGCGGGACGGGCGTCACAGCGATGGAAAGGCCGCAAACTCTCCATGATTTTGGCGGTTTTCCGCAGGCGCTGTATGACACGCATTATCCGGCCCCTGGATCGCCTGCGCTGGCGCAGCGTCTGGTTGAACTGTTGGCTCCCGTTCCCGTCGCGCTCGATAAAGAAGCGTGGGGATTTGATCACGGCTCCTGGGGCGTATTGATCAAGATGTATCCGAATGCGGATATCCCGATGGTGCAGCTTAGTGTTGATAGTACCAAACCGGCGGCATGGCATTTTGAGGTGGGCCGTAAACTGGCGACGCTGCGTGACGAAGGCGTGATGCTGGTGGCCAGCGGGAATGTGGTTCATAACCTGCGGACTGTGCGTTGGCACGGTGACAATATACCGTATCCCTGGGCGGCGTCATTTAATGACTTTGTGAAAGCCAATCTGACGTGGCAGGGGCCGGTAGAACAGCACCCGCTGGTGAATTATCTGCAACATGAAGGGGGGGCCTTATCGAACCCGACGCCGGAGCACTTTTTACCTTTGCTGTATGTACTTGGCGCCTGGGACGGCAAGGAACCTATCACCATCCCGGTCGACGGTATTGAGATGGGCAGTATAAGTATGTTGTCGGTGCAGGTGGGGTAGGCCGGATAAGGCGCTGAATGATTGCCCGATGGCGCTACGCGCATCGGGCTTACAGGAGAATCTATCCTTCGACAAAAATATGCGGATAGAAGCGGGAGAGATCCTGGGTGATCAGCGCCCGATCTTCACGGATACCAATTCCGGCGGGCTGATCGTTAATCAGCCAGCTACCAATCAGGGTGTAACTGTCGCCGAATTTTGGCAGCGGATAGAACTGTTGCACGATCATACCCTCTTCGCCATACGGGCCTTCCACGGATTCGATCGTTTTACCGTTCTCAATAATCGATACGTTCGCCCCTTCGCGGGAGAAGATCGGTTTCACGACATATTTATCCATTGGCGGATGTTCGTCTTCGGCGAAATACGCAGGCAACAGATTCGGATGGTCAGGGAACATCTCCCACAACAGTGGCAACAACGCTTTATTGGAGATAATGCTTTTCCAGGCCGGTTCCAGCCAGCGCACGCCGGCATCTTCCAGCTTGGTGGAAAACATCTCGCGCAGCATAAATTCCCACGGATAGAGCTTGAACAGGTTCGCAATGACCTGATCCTGCAGATCCGTAAATTGGCCTTTTTCCCCCAGACCAATATCGTCGATATAGAGAAATTCGGTGGCGATTTCCGCTTCGGCCGCGCAGTCCTGTAAATACTGAATGGTGCCGCGATCCTCAACCGTATCGCGACAGCAGGTGAGATGCAGCAACTGAAAACCGTACTGCTCGCGAAGTTCAGCAAAGCGTTCAATCAGTTTTTCCTGCAGGCTATTAAACTGATCGCTGCCTTCCGGCAGATTGCCCGCGTTGATCTGATCTTCCAGCCAAATCCACTGAAAAAACGCCGCTTCATACAGCGATGTTGGCGTGTCGGCATTATTTTCGAGCAGCTTAGGCTCGCCGATGCCGTCCCAGGCCAAATCGAGGCGGGAATAGAGCGACGGTTGTTGCGTTTGCCAGGACTGGCGAACAAAACCCCAGGTATGTTTTGGAATACGAAACTTCGTCATCAGCTCATCGCTGGCGATGACGCGTTCTACTACCTTGAGGCACATCTGGTGCAGCTCGGCGGTAACGTCTTCCAGTTTTTCCACCTGGGCGAGCGTTAACTTGTAATAAGCGTCTTCACACCAGTACGGTTCACCATACATAGTGTGAAAATTAAACCCGTATTCAGTCGCTTTATCGCGCCAGTCCGGGCGCTCGGTAATACTGACTCTTTCCATGCGTATCAGCCGCCCATCGAACGTGTTGAAGTACCGGCAGCGCTACGCTGCATGGTGCTCTGTTTGGCGACGGATTCGCCAAAACCGCCGCGGGTAACGGTTGTTGTGGTGGCAGGTTTCGGCGCCATCGCGGTTTTCGGTACGGTCATTGTCCGGCCCGGTTGCGCCGCGCCGTAGTTTTTACCTGCCGCATCGGTATATTTGCCGTATGCAGGGCTGGCCGGGTTTTTCGAGCTAAACAGCGGCTGTTGCGCAAAGCCTGCGCCGCCGCCCATCAGACGCCCCATCATGTAACCTGCCATAAGCGGCATCCAGAAACTGCCGCTGGATTGTTGGGCCTGCGCCTGATTTTCCGGCGCCATGCCAGCCTGTGCGGGCGCTTGCTGGCACTGACCTTCGCCAAACTCAGCGACGCAATCTTCGCGTGTAGCGTACTTAGGCGCAGTACGTTCGGCCTCTTTCAGCGCATTGTTATACGCGGTTGTACACTCCGCGCTTTTGCCCGGATTCGCCGCTGAACAGTCATCAGCGTTTTGATACAGCGATACGGTTTCATCGCTTTTTTCACAGCCAGCCAGCATAAAAACAGCCGTAACCGCCAGGGCGACCGGCGTTAAATGCCGCGCGCTCCAGCTTTTGCGAAATGATGCGTGATGGATGGATTTTGTCCGTTTCATATTTGTCTTCCAGGACCCAGTGGTAAATACAACATGCGTTCAGAATAGAGGATGACTGGTCGAAATTGAAGCGAGAAAAGGCGAGAATGCGGCGGAATAGCAGGATCTTTACGTTGTCTTACGTTCAGGCGCGGCTTTATGACAGGTAGCGCCGCGCTTACCAGACCTACAAGGGCACAGGTCTGATAAGCGCAGCGCCAGCGAATAACTTATCAATGCCGGAATGGATTGCCGTTATTGCTGTTGGCGCGAGCGGCGGTCGGCTGTACTGCCGGCGCGGCGCTATGGGCATTATAACCGTCTGCGGCAGCATCCTGATCTGGCGTTTCCGGCGCTACGCTTTCCGGCGACGTCGGGATAGGTTTACCCAACGTACTGTTAAGCGCGAGCAGATCCTGCTCGTTCAGCGTACCGAGCGCATATTTGATATTTAACTGATTAATCAAATAGGTATAACGCGCGTTGGCCAGTTGCTGCTTGGCATCATACAGAGTGGTGGTGGCATCCAGTACGTCAACAATGGTACGTGTACCGACCGAGTAACCGGCTTCCATTGCATCCAAAGAACTTTGCGCGGAAACGACTGCCTGTTTATACGCGTTGATGCTGCTGATGGAGGCGTTAATATTGTTAAAGGAAGAACGTACGGTCTGCACCACGCTACGGTGCGCGCTTTCCAGCTGTTCGCTTGCGCCGACGAAGTTATACTGCGCCTGTTTTACCTGCGAGTTAACCATCCCGCCTTGATACAGCGGCAGGGAGAAGTTCAGGCCGATTTTATTCTGCCCCATGTTGCTATCGTCGTACTGGGCGGCGTTGGTTTTAGAACCGCTATAAGAGGTATCAGAAATGCCGGTTGAGGCCGTTAAATTCAGCGTCGGCAGATGACCATCCTGCGCCTGACGGATTTGCTCGCGCGCCAGATCCTGACTTAAACGCGCCTGCAACAGCGACAGGTTACGGTTTTCCGCTTCCTTCAGCAGCGCATTAACAGCTTTAGGCTTGTCGGTTTTAAAATGCTCGACGTTAAGCGACGCCAGCTCCGGGTAATAATTGCCGGTTACCTGGCGCAGCTCTTCTACCGCGTTATCCAGGTTGTTGCGGGCGGTCACTTCATTCGCCAGTACGGTATCATATTGCGCACGGGCGTTTTGCACGTCGGTAATGGCGACCAGACCCACGTTAAAACGTTGCGTCGTTTGATCTAACTGACGGTAGATAGCCTCTTTTTGCGCCTGGGTATAGGAAAGCACATCAATAGCGTTCAATACCTTAAAATACGCGTTCGCGGTATTGAGGATCAGCGTCTGCTGATCGGTCTGATAGGTGACATCCTGAATGCCTGCTGCTTTTTCTTGCAGGGTGAGCCCACGCCATTTCGACATATCAAACAGTGTCTGCGTTAATTGCAGGGAAGCGCTGGTTTCATTGGAGTTGATACCGTTCGCATCGCGATAACCGTTGCTGTAGGTGTAGTCGGCACCTAAACCCAGTTGCGGCAGTAAAGGACTACGCGCTTCGTTAATTTTTTCGAATGCAGCATCGCGATCGGCAGCGGATTTACGCAATTCCGGGTTGCTCAGGCGTGCTTGCTGATAAACTTGCATCAGGTTCTCTGCCTGGCTTAGTGTGCTGAACCCCGACAGGCTCAGGCCGATAAGGATGGGGAGCAATTTCTTCATTTGCATTCCTTGTTGTGAAGCAGTATTTAGCGCTGATCAATTTGTAAAAATAATTGCTGATTCTAGCAGAATCCGCCACTGCAAAAAGTTGGCGTTACGTGCCATACGAGCCTTAATTGGCACCAATTTACCACAAGGGTGATAAAACAGCAGTCAACCACCCTTGAAATTCATCATTTAATCATTATTGCTAGCAGGGCAGCACAATGCGTAAATCAGACAACTTGCCAGTTACTTTCACCAAAAGCGATGTAGAAATTATTGCACGGGAAACGCGCTATCGCGGTTTTTTTTCATTGGATGTGTATCGATTCCGCCATCGTTTATTCAACGGAGAAATGAGTGGCGAGGTAAAGCGCGAAATTTTTGAGCGCGGGCACGCCGCCGTCTTGCTACCCTTTGACCCTGAACGCGACGAGGTGGTGCTGGTCGAACAGATTCGTATTGCCGCGTACGACACAAGCGTTACGCCGTGGCTGCTGGAGATGGTCGCCGGCATGATAGAAGAAGGCGAAACCATTGAGGCGGTCGCCCGGCGGGAGGCGATGGAAGAAGCGGGGCTGACCGTAGGCCGCACCCGACCGGTCATCAGTTACCTGGCGAGTCCAGGAGGAACCAGCGAGCGCTCATCTATTCTGGTGGGTGAAGTGGACGCCACGACCGCGGTAGGTATTCATGGTCTGGCGGATGAAAACGAAGATATTCGGGTTCATGTGGTAAGCCGGGAACAGGCATACCAGTGGGTAGAAGAGGGGAAAATCGACAACGCAGCCGCAGTCATCGCTTTGCAATGGCTTCAGTTGCATCATCAAGAGTTAAAAAACGAGTGGAAAAAATGAAGCGTTATACACCTGACTTCCCAGAAATGATGCGCTTGTGCGAAACCAATTTTTCGCAATTGCGCCGCCTGCTGCCGCGCAATGACGCCCCCGGTGAAACGGTGAGCTATCAGGTGGGCAACGTACAATATCGGTTAACGATTGTGGAATCGACCCGATACACTACGCTTGTAACGATCGAGCAAACGGCGCCAGCCATCACCTACTGGAGCCTGCCGTCGCTGACGGTGCGCCTCTACCATGATGCGATGGTGGCTGAAGTGTGTTCAAGCCAGCAGATCTTTCGCTTCAAAGCGCGGTATGATTATCCAAATAAAAAGTTGCATCAACGCGACGAAAAGCATCAAATTAATCAGTTTCTGGCCGACTGGCTACGATTCTGTTTAGCACATGGAGCGATGGCGATTCCGGTTTATTAGCGTCGTGAAACCTAAGGACACCATTTGGAAAGCCTGTTAACCCTACCTCTGGCTGGTGAGGCCCGAGTCAGGATTTTACAAATTACAGATACTCACCTGTTTGCCGAAAAGCATGAAACGCTGTTAGGCGTCAATACCTGGGAAAGTTACCAGGCCGTGCTGGAGGCTATTCGGGCGCAACAGTATGAATATGATCTGATCGTGGCCACCGGCGATCTGGCGCAGGATCAATCCGCTGCGGCTTATCAGCATTTTGCTGAGGGTATCGCAAGCTTTCGCGCGCCTTGCGTTTGGCTACCGGGCAATCATGATTTTCAGCCGGCAATGTACAGCGCGCTGCAAGAGGCGGGGATTTCCCCGGCTAAACGCGTGTTAATCGGTGAACAATGGCAGATTTTGTTGCTGGATAGCCAGGTGTTTGGCGTCCCGCATGGCGAACTGAGCGAGTTCCAACTGGAATGGCTTGAGCGTAAGCTCGCCGATGCGCCAGAGAGACAGACATTGCTCCTGTTGCACCACCATCCGTTGCCGGCAGGGTGCAGTTGGCTGGATCAGCACAGCTTGCGTAATGCTGGTGAGCTGGATAGCGTGCTGGCGAATTTCCCGCGTGTAAAGTATCTGCTATGCGGACATATTCACCAGGAGCTGGATCTCGACTGGAACGGACGGCGTCTGCTGGCGTCGCCGTCAACCTGCGTACAGTTCAAACCGCACTGCGCGAACTTTACGCTGGATACTATCGCGCCGGGCTGGCGTACGCTGGAGCTCCAGGCGAACGGCGTCCTGGAGACGGAAGTGCATCGCCTGCAGGATACCCGGTTCCGACCCGATACCGCTTCGGAAGGATACTGATGTCTACGCTTCTCTATTTGCACGGATTCAACAGTTCCCCTCGCTCGGCAAAAGCGTGCCAGCTAAAAAACTGGCTGGCGGAGCGTCATCCGCATGTCGAGATGATCGTCCCTCAACTACCGCCGTATCCTGCCGATGCGGCGGAGTTGCTGGAATCTCTCGTGCTTGAGCATGGCGGTGCGCCATTAGGGCTGGTAGGATCGTCGCTGGGTGGTTATTACGCCACCTGGCTGTCGCAATGTTTTATGCTGCCGGCTGTGGTGGTGAATCCCGCCGTGCGGCCCTTTGAATTACTGACCGACTATCTCGGTCAGAACGAGAACCCCTACACCGGGCAGCAATATGTGCTAGAGTCTCGCCATATTTATGATCTTAAAGTCATGCAGATTGACCCGCTGGAAGCGCCGGACCTGATCTGGCTACTGCAACAGACGGGCGATGAAGTGCTGGATTACCGCCAGGCGGTGGCATATTACGCCTCCTGCCGTCAGACAGTGACCGAGGGTGGTAATCACGCATTCACGGGCTTCGAAGATTATTTCAACCAGATTGTCGATTTTCTTGGACTGCACAGTTGCTGACAATCAATTCGAATTGCTAATTAAACCATGACGCAAACTTATAACGCTGATGCCATTGAGGTACTCACTGGGCTTGAGCCGGTACGCCGCCGCCCGGGGATGTACACCGATACGACCCGTCCCAACCATTTGGGTCAGGAAGTAATTGATAATAGTGTGGATGAAGCACTGGCAGGTCACGCCAAACGCGTGGATGTCATTTTACATGCCGATCAATCGCTGGAAGTGATTGACGACGGACGCGGGATGCCGGTGGATATCCATCCGGAAGAGGGGGTTCCGGCGGTAGAACTGATCCTCTGTCGGCTTCATGCCGGCGGTAAATTCTCCAATAAGAACTATCAGTTCTCTGGTGGTCTGCATGGGGTGGGGATTTCGGTCGTGAATGCCCTGTCAAAGCGCGTGGAAGTGACCGTGCGCCGCGACGGTCAGGTCTATAACATCGCGTTTGAAAACGGCGAGAAAGTGCAGGATTTGCAGGTTGTCGGCACCTGCGGTAAACGTAATACTGGCACCAGCGTCCATTTCTGGCCGGACGAAAGTTTCTTCGACAGCCCGCGTTTTTCTGTCTCTCGCTTAATGCACGTTCTGAAAGCAAAAGCGGTGCTGTGTCCCGGCGTGGAAATCACTTTTAAAGATGAAGTGAATAACAGCGAGCAGCGCTGGTGCTACCAGGATGGTCTGAACGACTATCTGGGCGAAGCGGTAAACGGCCTGCCGACGCTGCCGGAAAAGCCGTTTATCGGTAATTTTAACGGTGAAACGGAAGCTGTTGACTGGGCGCTATTGTGGCTGCCGGAAGGCGGCGAATTACTGACGGAAAGCTACGTCAACCTGATCCCGACCATGCAGGGGGGGACGCACGTCAACGGTCTGCGCCAGGGCCTGCTCGACGCGATGCGCGAATTTTGCGAATACCGCAATATTCTGCCGCGCGGCGTCAAACTGTCGGCGGAAGATATCTGGGATCGCTGCGCTTATGTGCTCTCCGTGAAAATGCAGGACCCGCAATTTGCCGGGCAGACCAAAGAGCGTCTGTCGTCGCGTCAATGTGCGGCATTTGTTTCCGGCGTGGTGAAAGATGCCTTCAGCCTGTGGCTGAACCAGAACGTGCAGGCGGCGGAACAACTGGCAGAGATGGCGATTGCCAGCGCGCAGCGGCGACTGCGCGCCGCAAAAAAAGTGGTACGCAAAAAGCTCACCAGCGGTCCGGCGTTGCCGGGGAAACTGGCGGACTGTACCGCGCAGGATCTTAATCGGACCGAGCTGTTCCTTGTGGAAGGGGATTCGGCGGGCGGTTCCGCCAAGCAGGCGCGCGATCGCGAATATCAGGCGATCATGCCGCTCAAAGGTAAGATCCTTAACACTTGGGAAGTCTCTTCCGATGAAGTGCTGGCCTCGCAAGAGGTGCATGATATTTCCGTGGCGATCGGTATCGATCCGGACAGCGACGATCTGAGTCAGCTGCGCTACGGCAAGATCTGTATCCTGGCGGATGCGGACTCCGATGGTTTGCATATCGCTACTCTGCTTTGCGCGCTGTTTGTCAGACATTTCCGCGCGCTGGTGAAGAATGGTCATGTCTACGTCGCGCTGCCGCCGCTATACCGTATCGATTTGGGTAAAGAGGTCTATTACGCGCTGACGGAAGAAGAGAAGGCGGGCGTACTGGAACAACTGAAGCGTAAGAAAGGCAAGCCGAACGTACAGCGTTTCAAAGGCCTGGGTGAAATGAACCCGATGCAGTTACGCGAAACCACGCTTGATCCAAATACTCGCCGCCTGGTGCAGCTCACCATTAGCGATGAAGACGATCAGCGTACTAACGCGATGATGGATATGCTGCTGGCGAAGAAACGTTCTGAAGATCGACGCAACTGGCTACAGGAAAAAGGCGATCTCGCGGATCTCGACGTGTAACGATTGTTGCACGCTTTATCCGGTCTGCGCGCCGCAGGCCGGATAAGCGAATTCGACATGACGCCGCAGCCTGATGGCGACACTTGCGCATCGCATCAGGGAGACGTCAGACGAGGGTAATAACTTAAACGCCGGATTCCAGAATACGAATATTCATTTCCAGCACATCGTCTTTTACCGCGTCGCTGTAGGCTTTCATATGCGGGGTTTGCAGATGCGCCTCAAGGTGCGCAACGCTTTCCCACTGTTCAATCATCACGATCGAGTCAGGCGCCAGAGTCTGAAAACTCACGCCCGCGGCATGATCCACCATCGGTGCGTAACCGTGGCACCCCTCTTCTTTAAGAACGGTTGGAATAATTTTCGCAAACTGGTCGAGGACGGCCTGACGGTGATGTTGGCCCGGACGCGTGCGAATTTCGGCAATGACGGTAAGCATGGTTAACTCCTTCTAATTCCAGGATGACCAGTTAAGCAAAAATTTCGCTCAGATGCTTGCGATATTCTGCGGTATAGCGCGGAACATCCGGCATTTTAATCACGTCGTTGGCAATAAACGTTGGCAGCGCGTCCATGCCCAGGAACTGGTTGGCTTTATGGAATGGCAGATAGACGCCATCTACGCCTACGCCGTGGAAAAATTGATCTTTTTCGGTAAATGCTTCCATCGGCGCGTTCCACGTCAGTGACAGCATATATTTTTTCCCCTGCACCAGACCGCCGGAACCGTACTTTTTAGCGGCATCGGAACGCGTGCGGCCATCGCTGGCATAGAGCGTGCCGTGACCTTCGGTAAAGACATCATCCATATATTTTTTTACTGTCCATGGCGCGCCCATCCACCAGCCTGGCATCTGCCAAATCACCACGTCAGCCCAGACGAAATTCTGCACCTCTTCTTTAATGTCATAGTCGCTGTCGGCGCGGACGATCTTAACCTGATGACCCAGATCGCGCAGCAGCCCATCGGCAACTTCGGTCAGGGTGTCATTTAACTGGCCGTTGGAGTGCGCGAATTTTTTCGCCCCGTTGATAATCAGGATGTTACTCATTTTGTGTCCTCAAGAAATGCGTTTGCTGCTGATTCTACGCTGACGGGCGGTGCGGTGAAATTAGCAAAATGTGCAAAGTCTTTTGCGTTTTTGGCAAAAGTCTGTGTTACCAACTTACTACGGCCTCAAATCCACCTTCCGCGGCGTTGCCAAACGACACCGTCATGCCGTGCAGCGTAGCGATGCGACGGACGATTGATAATCCCAGACCGCTGCCGGTCACACTTTGGCCAGGCGGGCGGTAAAAACGCTCGCCGATATGCGTCAGAATCTCTGGCGCTACACCAGGGCCATTATCTCTGACGGTGAAGCTGCGGGCATGTAAGGTAACGTCGACGACGCTGCCTTGCGGACTGTAGCGAATCGCATTATCCAGCAGGTTACGCACTAACAGGCTTAAGAGTAGCGGCTGGCCGGTACGTATGACGTCATGGGCGTTAAGCTGTAAACGCACGTCGATATTCGCCTGCTGCGCCGGATGATAAATATCCATTACCGCGGACTGCAGCAGCTCTTCCAGCGAAATCTCCGCTACATCCTGCAAATTATTGAGCGAGTCGAGACGCGATAACGTCAGTAGCTGATCGACCAGCCGCGTGGCGCGATCGATCCCCGCATGGAGCTGGGTCAGCGCTTTATCACGCGATAGCGGATCGTCGCCCGAGAGCTGCGCCACCTCGGTTTGTACTTTCAGCGCGGCCAGCGGGCTGCGCAATTCATGGGCGGCGTCGGAGGTAAATCGCCGTTCGCGCACCATCATGGAGTGGATGCGGCTAAAAAGCTGATTAAGCGCTTCGACCAGTGGGCGAACCTCGCTCGGTACGCCTTTGGCGTCGAGCGGCGTTTCCGATTCCGGCGACCGGAAGCGTAGCGCCTGCGCCAGTTTTTTCAACGGTCTGAGCTCGCGGTGAAGCAGGAGCAATAAAATCAGCAGCATGAAGGGAAGGGCGATCAGCCACGGCGTTAATTGCGCCGCTACGATCGCCAGCGCCATATCTTCGCGGTAATCCCACTCCTGACCGACGACGATACGATACTTGCCGTCCGCCGAGTTCAACCACAAAAAACGCCAGAGGTCGTTGTCATCCTTCAGATAGCCATTGTCGAAACCTTCCCGGCGATAGCGATACGGAATATCCTGGCCGTTGTCGCCATCATGCAGCAACATTTTGCCATCAGCGGAAAAGATGGCGAACGCCAGCGCATCGTCATCGATATGCCCATGTTTTAATTTCTTTGGCGTATGCGCCATGCGCTGCGGGGCGTTGAGCTCGTTAAGATCGAGGGTGCTAAGCCGTCTGGCGAACAACATCAACTGTGTGTCAAACAGCTCGTCGACATTATCCGTCGTCTTTCTCCAGGCCACAAAACTGGAGATTGCCCAGGTGATGGAGACCAGAATCAGGAAAATAAGCGTCAGCCTGACGCGCAGGCTGAGACGTTGCGTCAATTTCATGCGTCACCCAGGGTGTAGCCGATGCCGTGCACGGTGCGAATAAATTCGCTGCCGAGCTTGCGGCGTAAATGATGAACATGGACTTCCACTGCATTGCTGGACACGTCGTCATCCCAGTTATACAGCTTCTCTTCAATAAGCTTGCGCGGCAGCACGCGACCTTTGTTGCGCAGTAAGAGTTCCAGCAACGCGAACTCTTTTGGTTTTAGGGCCAGCGGTTCGCCGGCAAGCGTCGCGACGAGATTGCCTGGATTGAGGGTCACCTGGCCGTGGCGCAATTCGCTACTGGCCTGACCGCTGGCGCGGCGTACCAGCGCCTCCAGACGGGCGGCGACCTCAATGAGCGCGAAAGGTTTACATAAATAGTCATCGGCGCCCAGACGTAGCCCCTCGACGCGCTCTGCTAACGCGTCGCGCGCCGTCAGGATCAGTACCGGTTCCTGTTTACCCTTTTCGCGCCATTCGCGCAAAATATCCCGTCCGTCCATGCCTGGCAGCGTCAAATCTAAAATAACCGCATCATAAGGCGCGCTGTAAAGCGCCTCTTTGCCCGGACGTCCCTCGGTAAACCAGTCGACGCTGAAACCCATTTTACTCAGGCCCGCTTTTATGCCATCGCCAATAAGTGTGTCATCTTCTACCAGTAAAATTCGCATCTGTTCTTCCTTGCGGTAACTCGCGTTACCGTCAGTTAACCTTGTCGCCGCAGGCGATGTACAGAAAAAAAGATTCTTTTTTTGCCTTAAGAAGTTGTTAAGGATTACCTTATTAAATGGATCTGAAACGACATGAAAGGGAAAAGTAATCATGAAAAAATTAGCTGCAATCGTTGCCGTTATGGCACTGTGTTCTACCCCGGTTCTGGCGGCTCAGCAGGGCGGTTTCTCCGGCCCGTCGGCGACGCAAACGCAAGGCGGCGGATTTGTCGGCCCGAACGGCAGCAGCACGACGGTAGAGAGCGCTAAATCGCTGCGTGACGATGCGTGGGTAACGTTGCGCGGGAATATCGTCGAGCGCATTTCCGACGACCTGTATGTGTTTAAAGATGCGACCGGTACTATCAATGTGGATATTGACCACAAGCGCTGGAACGGCCTGACCGTAACCCCGCAGGATACCGTTGAAATTCAGGGTGAAGTGGATAAAGACTGGAACTCTGTCGAAATCGACGTAAAACAGATTCGTAAAGTGAATCCGTAATCCCACATTGCGCAAGATCGGTCAGGATTCACAGCCGCCCGGTGGGCAGAATAGGCCACAAGGAGGCAGTGATGAATGACCTGATCAGCGCGGCTTATTCCGAACGTCTGCGGCGCGTTTGCGACCACATTGAGCGTCATCTGGATGAGCCTCTGTCGCTTGAGGCGTTAAGCCGGATGGCGCACAGCTCGCCGTTTCATTTTCACCGGCAGTTTACCGTCTGGAGCGGGCTTCCGCTCTATCGCTATATCCAGTGGCTGCGTTTGCGCCGGGCGTCATGGCGGCTGGCGTTTAATCCGCAAGATAAAGTTATCGATATCGCGCTGGATGCCGGATTTCAGAATCCGGAGTCGTTCACACGTGCTTTCAAAACCGCGTTTGGTCAAAGCCCGTGCCGGTTTCGGCAATCGCCGGACTGGCTGGCCTGGCACCAACGCGTTCCTAAACTTGCGTTACAGGAGCAGCATGTCATGGACGTAAAAATCGTTGAATTTCCACCTACCCGCGTCGCGATGCTGACGCATCTGGGGCATCCGGATAAGGTCAACGCCAGCGCGGCGAAATTTATTGCATGGCGACGCGAAACGGGCCAGTCGCCGATTGCCAGCAGTCAAACTTTTGGTATTGCCTGGCACGACCCGCAGACGACGCCGCCGGCTCAATTCCGCTTTGATATCTGCGGCAGCGTCCGCCAGCCGATAGCCGAAAATGACGTTGGCGTGGTGAATAGCGAGATTCCTGGCGGGCGCTGCGCGGTGGTGCGCCATCAGGGATCGCTCGACAGCCTCCCGGAGAGCGTGTGGTATTTATTCCGCGAATGGCTACCCGCCAGCGGTGAGACGCCGCGCGATTTTCCGGTCTTCTTCCAGTACCTGAATTTCGTCCATGAGGTCGCGGAACATGAGCTGCTGACGGATATCTATCTGCCGCTTCGTTAACTTCCTCGCCACCTGTCTCACGGTTTGTGACTCAGACCGTGAGATAGGGTATTATCTGCGGCAATATTGCCGTCCGAACGGTCAGCATGCAGATTGAGGATCCCCTGTTAATGAGCGATATGGCAGAGCGCCTTGCGCTACATGAATTTACGGAAAACGCCTACTTAAACTACTCCATGTACGTGATCATGGATCGTGCGTTGCCGTTTATTGGCGACGGCCTGAAGCCGGTACAGCGCCGCATCGTCTATGCGATGTCAGAGCTGGGGCTGAACGCCACCGCTAAATTTAAAAAATCCGCCCGTACCGTTGGTGACGTACTGGGTAAGTATCACCCGCATGGCGACAGCGCCTGCTATGAAGCCATGGTGCTGATGGCGCAGCCGTTCTCTTACCGTTACCCGCTGGTCGATGGCCAGGGGAACTGGGGCGCGCCGGATGATCCGAAGTCATTCGCGGCGATGCGTTATACCGAATCCCGCCTGTCCAAATACGCCGAGCTGCTGTTAAGCGAACTCGGTCAGGGGACGGCGGACTGGGTGCCAAACTTCGACGGCACCATGCAGGAACCGAAAATGTTACCGGCGCGTCTGCCGAACATCCTGCTGAACGGCACCACCGGTATTGCGGTGGGCATGGCAACAGATATTCCGCCGCATAACCTGCGCGAAGTGGCGAAAGCGGCGATTACGCTGATTGAGCAGCCGAAAACGACGCTGGATCAGTTGCTGGATATCGTCCAGGGGCCGGATTACCCGACCGAAGCGGAGATCATTACCCCTCGTGCGGAAATTCGTAAAATTTACGAAAATGGGCGTGGCTCCGTGCGTATGCGCGCGGTATGGACCAAAGAAGACGGCGCCGTGGTGATCACCGCGTTGCCGCATCAGGTATCTGGCGCAAAAGTGCTGGAGCAGATTGCTGCGCAGATGCGCAATAAAAAACTGCCGATGGTGGACGACCTGCGCGATGAATCGGATCACGAAAACCCGACGCGTTTAGTGATTGTCCCGCGCTCCAACCGTGTGGATATGGAGCAGGTGATGAACCATCTGTTCGCCACCACCGATCTGGAAAAAAGCTACCGTATTAACCTGAACATGATCGGTCTGGATGGTCGTCCGGCGGTGAAAAACCTGCTGGAGATCCTCACCGAGTGGCTGGCGTTCCGCCGCGACACGGTGCGCCGTCGTCTGAACTATCGTCTGGAGAAAGTGCTTAAGCGCCTGCATATCCTCGAAGGTTTGCTGGTGGCGTTTCTCAACATCGATGAAGTGATCGAGATTATCCGTAACGAGGATGAGCCGAAACCCGCGCTGATGTCGCGTTTCGGCATCAGCGAAACCCAGGCGGAAGCGATTCTCGAACTGAAACTGCGTCATCTCGCCAAACTGGAAGAGATGAAAATTCGCGGCGAGCAGGACGAGCTGGAAAAAGAGCGTGACCAGTTGCAGGGCATTCTCGCGTCCGAACGCAAAATGAATACCTTGCTGAAAAAAGAGCTACAGGCAGATTCCGATGCCTATGGCGACGATCGCCGTTCTCCGCTGCGTGAGCGCGAAGAAGCTAAAGCGATGAGCGAACACGACATGCTGCCGTCCGAACCGGTGACTATCGTGCTGTCGCAGATGGGCTGGGTGCGCAGCGCCAAAGGTCATGATATTGATGCGCCGGGGCTTAACTATAAAGCGGGCGACAGCTTTAAAGCCGCGGTGAAAGGTAAGAGTAATCAACCGGTGGTGTTTATTGATACCACCGGGCGCAGCTATGCTATTGATCCCATTACGCTTCCGTCGGCGCGTGGGCAGGGCGAGCCGCTGACCGGCAAACTCACGCTGCCGCCGGGGGCGACCGTAGAGCATATGCTGATGGAAGGCGATGACCAGAAACTGCTGATGGCGTCGGATGCGGGCTACGGCTTCGTTTGTACGTTTAACGATCTGGTTGCCCGTAACCGTGCCGGTAAGGCGTTGATTACACTGCCGGAAAATGCGCACGTCATGCCGCCGCTGGTGATTGAAGACGAGCACGATATGCTGCTGGCGATTACCCTGGCCGGACGGATGTTGATGTTCCCGGTAGACTCTCTGCCGCAGCTGTCGAAAGGCAAAGGGAATAAGATCATTAATATCCCCTCTGCAGAAGCGGCGAAAGGCGATGATGGACTGGCGCACCTGTACGTGCTGCCGCCACAAAGCACTCTGACTATCCATGTCGGGAAGCGCAAAATCAAACTGCGCCCTGAAGAGTTACAAAAGGTAGTCGGTGAACGCGGACGCCGTGGCACATTAATGCGCGGCCTGCAGCGTATCGATCGCATTGAGATTGATTCGCCGCATCGCGTAAGTCATGGCGACAGCGAAGAGTAAGACAGGGGCGCCCGTAGGCCGGACAAGGCATCTAAGCCGCCATCCGGCGCTCTGCCGTTGCCGGATGACGACGCAGTAGCGTCTTATCCGGCCTACGGTTTCAGATCGGATTAACATTAAAATTTCCCGTAAAACCGTTGTTTATTCGTGCATTGCGATTAACAATACGTTTTTCCAGAGAGCCACACTTACCAAAATCCTAACCTGAATTTCAGGTGACGTAGAATGCCGGGCTCTTAGGCCTTCAGAGGTTGTTATGCTATATATTTTTCGTCTTATTGTTACCGTTATTTACTCCATTCTGGTCTGTGTTTTCGGTTCTATTTACTGCCTTTTCAGCCCACGTAACCCAAAACACGTGGCGACGTTTGGACATATGTTCGGTCGTCTGGCCCCGCTGTTTGGCCTGAAAGTGGAGTGCCGCAAACCCGCCGACGCGGAAAACTATGGCAATGCTATCTATATTGCTAACCACCAGAATAATTATGATATGGTCACGGCGGCGAATATTGTGCAGCCGCCAACGGTGACGGTGGGGAAAAAAAGCCTGCTTTGGATCCCGTTTTTTGGGCAACTGTACTGGCTGACCGGTAATCTGTTGATTGACCGTAATAACCGCGCCAAAGCGCATAGCACCATTGCGGCAGTGGTTAACCATTTTAAAAAGCGCCGTATTTCTATCTGGATGTTCCCTGAAGGTACGCGTAGCCGGGGACGCGGTCTGCTGCCGTTTAAAACCGGCGCGTTTCATGCGGCTATCGCGGCTGGTGTGCCGATCATTCCTGTCTGCGTTTCCAACACCTCTAACAAAGTCAATCTAAACCGCCTGAACAACGGACTGGTTATTGTGGAAATGCTGCCGCCAGTCGATGTCAGCGAATATGGTAAAGATCAGGTTCGCGAGCTGGCGGCCCACTGCCGTGCGTTAATGGAGCAAAAAATCGCGGAACTTGATAAAGAGGTTGCGGAACGTGAAGCGACCGGTAAGGTTTAAGCAGTCTTACTCTGTTATTGTAGAAATCATTTTTTCAGGCACAACTCTTTAGCCTGTTTTACATGGAGCTTATATGTCATTCAGTCGGCGTCAGTTTCTTCAGGCATCGGGAATCGCACTATGTGCAGGCGCGATTCCCCTCAGGGCGAATGCTGCCGGTCAGCAACAGCCGTTGCCTGTTCCGCCGTTGCTGGAGTCCCGTCGCGGGCAGCCGTTGTTTATGACGCTACAGCGAGCGCACTGGTCCTTTACGCAAGGCACGCGCGCGCCGGTCTGGGGAGTGAACGGTCGTTATCTGGGGCCGACAATCCGCGTCTGGAAAGGCGATGACGTTAAACTCATCTATAGCAACCGCCTGGCGGAAAATGTCTCCATGACGGTTGCTGGTTTACTGGTGCCGGGGCCGCTGATGGGTGGCCCGGCGCGTATGATGTCGCCGAACGCGGACTGGGCGCCGGTGTTGCCGATTCGTCAGAGCGCCGCGACGCTGTGGTATCACGCTAACACGCCTAACCGCACTGCGCAGCAGGTGTATAACGGCCTGGCCGGAATGTGGCTGGTCGAAGACGACATTAGTAAAACGCTGCCCATTCCGAACCATTACGGCGTGGATGATTTTCCCGTCATTATCCAGGATAAACGGCTGGATAACTTTGGGACGCCGGAGTACAGCGAACCGGGAAGCGGTGGTTTTGTCGGCGATACGCTGCTGGTGAACGGCGCGCAAAGCCCCTATGTCGAAGTGTCCCGCGGCTGGGTGCGGTTACGGTTGTTGAACGCCTCGAACTCGCGGCGCTATCAGCTTCAGATGAGCGATGGCCGGGCGCTGCATGTGATTTCAGGCGATCAGGGCTTTTTACCTGCGCCGGTTTCCGTCAAACAGTTGTCACTGGCGCCCGGCGAGCGACGTGAAATCCTGGTTGATATGACCAACGGCGACGAAGTCTCGATCACCTGCGGGGAAGCGGCCAGCATAGTCGATCGGATTCGCGGTTTCTTTGAGCCTTCCAGTATTCTGGTTTCGACCCTGGTGCTGACGTTACGGCCAACCGGATTGCTGCCGCTGGTGACCGATAATCTGTCGATGCGTCTGTTGCCGACGGAGATCATGAGCGGCGCGCCTGTCCGCAGTCGGGACATCAGTCTTGGCGACGATCCGGGGATTAACGGCCAACTGTGGGATGTGAATCGCATTGATATTACCGCCCAACAAGGCACCTGGGAGCGCTGGACGGTACGCGCCGATATGCCGCAGTCGTTCCATATTGAGGGCGTCTCTTTCCTGATTCGTAACGTCAACGGCGCTATGCCGTTCCCGGAAGATAGAGGCTGGAAAGATACCGTCTGGGTGGATGGGCAAGTCGAATTGCTGCTCTATTACGGTCAGCCGTCCTGGCCGCACTTCCCGTTCTATTTCAACAGCCAGACGCTGGAAATGGCTGACCGCGGCTCGATTGGGCAAATGCTGGTGAATCCGGCGTCGTAAAGCGTCCGAGTACGGGTCTGAATAGCGCAGACCCGTCAGGGTTTTCAGGAAGGAGCAAACAGCGTGGGAAGCAGCAGACTCAACTGCGGGAAGTAGCAAATCATCGCCATGACCACAAAGAGTGCCAGAAACATCGGTAATAGCGGTTTGACGACTTTATCAATACTGATTTTGCCGATACTGCAACCGACGAACAAAATAGTGCCTACCGGGGGCGTACACAGTCCGATGGTTAAATTGAAAACCATAATAATGCCAAAATGGACAGGGTCGATTCCCAGATGTTGAGCAATGGGAAGGAAAATAGGCGTAAAGATCAGAATAGCCGGGGTAATATCCATAAACGTCCCGACGAGTAACAAAATGAGATTGATAATCAGCAAGATGACCCATTTATTTTCGGACACGCTGGTAATCATTTCATTAATCAGTTCAGGAACATCAGCATTGGTCATCGCCCATGACATTCCCATTGAGCAGCCGACCAGTAAGAGAACAATAGAGCTGGTTACTACCGAATCCAGCAGAATATCGCGCAACTTACTCACATTAATTTCTCGATAAATGGCCGCCAGCGCCAGGCTATAGATTACCGCGATCGCAGAGGCCTCTGTTGGCGTAAATACGCCGCCGATAATGCCGCCGATAATAATAAATATCAGCAACAGGCTGGGCAATGAATCGCGGAATACCGACAGAAACTGCCGCAGGTTGATGCGTTCGGCAACCGGGTAATGGTGGCGATGGGCATACAGCGCCGCTACCGTCATTAAAGCCAGCGCGGTTAAGATGCCGGGCAGGTAGCCCGCCAAAAACAGGGCGGCGACAGAGGTGCCGCCGCTAGCCAGCGAATAGACAATTAGCACATTGCTGGGCGGGATCATCAGGCCAATCGGCGCCGAAGCGACGTTGATCGCCGTAGAGAACGCCGGAGAGTAGCCCTCTTTTTCCTGTAATGGCGACATGATGCCGCCCACCGCGGCCGCAGAAGCGACAGCCGAGCCGGATATCGCGCCAAACAGGGTGTTCGCCAGAATATTGCAGTGCGCCAGCGAACCGGGAAGGCGGCCAACTAACGCCTGAGCCAGATTCACCAGGCGCCGGGCGATTCCCCCGGTATTCATGATATTGCCGGCTAACACAAAAAAGGGGATCGCCAGCAGCGTAAAGCCATCGAGACCGACGGTCATTTTTTGCGAAATAACCGAGATTGCCGCATCCGGGGGAAGGGCTATCAGGATTGAGAATAAGGACGACAGCCCGATAGCGAATGTAATAGGAACGCCGACCGCCAGCATAATGGCAAAGCTGCCAAATAAAACAATTATTGGGTAAATATATTCAAAGTCCATATATCCCTCGTTAGCGAAGATGGCGCTGATGATAATTATCAATAACGTTCACAATGGTGTAGTACACCAGGATGACGCCGCTAATCGGCATGACCCAATAGACTTTATCCATAGGCCATTTTAATACCGGGGACATTTGGCTGACGTGCGCCGCTTTTTCAACAATAATATCACCGCCGTACACCATAAAAATCAGCGCGAACACGGTAATAATCACCTGAATGATACTGTCGAGCACGAGGGCGGGCGTTCGGGAGAGTTTTTGCGCTAACAAATCGATAGCTAAATGTTTTTTTAATCCGGCGGTATAGACGCCGCCTAACAGAATCATCCACATAAAAAGAATCTGGGTGAATTCGTCGAGCGTGCTGCTTGGCGCGTTGAATATAAAGCGCGCCGCCACCTGCCAGGATACGCAGGCAACCATGATCGCCAGAATAATACAGCAGCACCCGGCCAGTATTTTGTTCAGTGCATTGGTGAGTATTCGCATATTACATCCTGTAAAGGGCAGGAGAACCCTGCCCGGCAGATTTACATATTCTCGATGTATTCCAGATCCTTCGCTGATTGAGCATCTTTCGCGCGGAACTCATCAAACAAGGGCTTAACACGCTGTTTGAACGCGGATTTATCAATATCAACAACGGTCGCATTCATGGCCTTCATGCTCTCATAAGCCTCTTTTTCCGCGGCGGGCCAGATGACGTCTTTCATTTGCTGCATGGATTCATCTGCGGCTTTATATAACGCTTTCCGCTCTTTATCGCTCAATTTGTTAAGTACTTTGGTACTGATGACCAGGACATCCGGCACCATCGTGTGCTCGTCGCGGGAATAGAATTTCGCCACCTCCGCATGACGCATATCGGCATAAACCACGGGGTTGTTTTCGCCGCCATCGACCACGCCTTGCTGGAGCGCGGTATAGAGTTCGCCTTGCGCCATCGGCGTCGGCACGCCGCCGAGCGCTTTCACCATCGCGATAGCGCTGGGGCTTTGCTGCACTCTGATTTTCATACCGGCTAAATCGTCGGGTTGAGTGATGGGCTTACCAGCGTAAAAACTGCGGGCGCCGCCGTCGTACCAGGTTAAGCCGACGAAGCCTTTGCTTTCGGAGGACGCGAGAATGCGTTTCCCTAAGTCGCTTTTCAGTACGTTGTAGTAGTGATCGCGGTCGCGGAATAAAAACGGCAGGCTAAACACGCTATATTCCGGCGCAAAAGACTCCAGCGATGCCGCATTGACTTTCACCATTTGCAGAGCGCCGGAGTTCATCAATTCCAGCGATTCACGTTCGTTGCCCAGCGTGGCGTTGGGGTAAATACGAATATTTAATTCGCCGTCCGAATAGGCTTTCGCTTTATCGGCCAGATAGCTCATCGCTTTGTGAACGGCGTGGCTTTTATCCTGATTGTGGCTCAGTTTCAGCGTGGTTTTGGCGAGCGCTGGAAATGCCAGTAGCAAACAGCCGGCCAGTAATACCGCTGATGTTGTGAATGAACGTGTGTTTTTCATATCTGCTTCCTTATAGGTTGGGATTCCTGTGGTTATCGTTGATTAATTAATAACCTGCTGATACGTAAGGTATTGCGTAGGGGAAAGGCGTGGTGATGGTGTTCTTTATCCCCTGAACTCTGTCAGCCAATTTAATTTAATCAATAGACCAAAGAAAGAGATCTGGTTCACAGAAGAAAGTCATGGTAAAAACAGTGCCGTGAGCAATTCAGCGAAGTTTTTTTATATATTACTGATAATATGATATTTTTTTTACTTTTTGTTGTTATGGCGATACTGCGTTTTTAGACGTGGGTATAATTAATTGCATACCAATTTGGAGATATTCATAAGACCAATTTCAAACACATCAGGCCAGGCCGTTTAAAGTTGTTTCTATTTCGCGCCAGCCCTGCATATAAGGCGATAATCTCCTTCATTTTCGCTATAGATACGGCTTATAATCCCCGACCTTTGATTATTTTTTTGCCAATCGTTTTGGAAGCAATATGAGCGCTATCTCCCTGATCCAACCGGATCGCGACCTTTTCTCCTGGCCGCAGTACTGGGCCGCCTGCTTTGGGCCGGCGCCGTTTTTGCCGATGTCACGTGACGAGATGGATCAACTTGGCTGGGATAGCTGCGACATTATTCTGGTAACCGGCGACGCCTACGTCGACCATCCGAGCTTCGGCATGGCGATTTGCGGTCGTATGCTGGAAGCGCAGGGCTTCCGCGTGGGGATCATCGCCCAGCCTGACTGGAACAGCAAAGACGACTTTATGCGTCTGGGAAAACCGAACCTGTTCTTCGGCGTCACCGCCGGCAACATGGACTCGATGATCAACCGTTACACCGCCGACCGTAAGCTGCGCCATGACGACGCCTACACCCCGGATAACGTCGCGGGCAAACGCCCGGACCGCGCCACGCTGGTCTATACCCAGCGTTGCAAAGAAGCGTGGAAAGATGTCCCGGTGATCCTTGGCGGCATTGAGGCCAGTCTGCGCCGTACCGCGCATTACGACTACTGGTCTGATACTGTGCGTCGTTCGGTGTTAGTCGATTCCAAAGCCGACATGCTGATGTTTGGCAACGGCGAGCGTCCGCTGGTGGAAGTGGCGCACCGTCTGGCAATGGGCGAAACCATCGATCAGATTCGCGACGTGCGTAACACTGCGATTATGGTTAAAGAAGCGCTGCCTGGCTGGAGCGGCGTCGACTCCACTCGTCTGGACACGCCGGGTAAAATCGATCCAATTCCCCATCCCTATGGTGAGGATCTGCCGTGCGCGGATAACAAGCCGGTCGCGCCGAAAAAGCAGGAAGCTAAAGCGATTACCGTGCAGCCGCCGCGTCCGAAGCCGTGGGAAAAAACCTATATCCTGCTGCCATCCTTTGAAAAGGTGAAAGGCGACAAGGTGCTGTACGCCCATGCGTCGCGTATTCTGCATCACGAAACTAACCCTGGCTGCGCGCGGGCGCTGATGCAAAAACACGGCGACCGCTATGTCTGGATCAACCCGCCCGCCATACCGCTCTCCACTGAAGAGATGGATAGCGTGTTTGCGCTGCCGTATCAGCGTGTGCCGCACCCGGCTTACGGCAATGCCCGTATTCCGGCCTATGAGATGATCCGCTTTTCGATCAATATCATGCGCGGCTGCTTTGGCGGCTGCTCTTTCTGCTCGATCACTGAACATGAAGGGCGCATCATTCAGAGCCGCTCGGAAGACTCTATTATCAACGAGATCGAAGCGATCCGCGACACGGTGCCGGGGTTTACCGGCGTGATCTCCGATCTGGGCGGTCCTACCGCGAACATGTATATGCTGCGCTGTAAGTCGCCGCGTGCGGAGCAGACCTGTCGTCGCCTGTCATGCGTCTATCCGGATATCTGTCCGCATATGGATACTGACCATACGCCGACGATCAATCTTTATCGCCGCGCCCGTGAGCTGAAAGGCATTAAGAAAATCTTAATTGCCTCCGGCGTGCGCTACGACATCGCCGTAGAAGATCCTCGCTACATTAAAGAGCTGGCGAGCCATCATGTGGGCGGCTATCTGAAGATTGCGCCGGAGCATACTGAAGAAGGTCCGCTGTCGAAAATGATGAAGCCGGGTATGGGCAGCTACGATCGCTTTAAAGAGTTATTTGACCTTTACTCTAAACAGGCCGGAAAAGAGCAGTATCTGATCCCGTATTTTATCTCCGCGCATCCGGGCACGCGGGACGAGGATATGGTGAATCTGGCGCTGTGGCTCAAGCGCCACCGCTTCCGTTTGGATCAGGTGCAGAACTTCTACCCGTCGCCGTTGGCGAATTCGACCACCATGTATTACACCGGCAAAAACCCGCTGGGTAAAATTGGTTATAAGAGTGAAGATGTGGTGGTGCCGAAGGGAGACAGGCAACGTCGCTTGCATAAGGCGCTGCTGCGTTATCACGATCCGGCGAACTGGCCGCTGATTCGCCAGGCGCTGGAAGCGATGGGGAAAAAGCATTTGATTGGCGGTCGCCGTGAGTGTCTGGTGCCTGCGCCGACCATTGAAGAGATGCGCGAAGCGCGTCGCCAGAACCGCAATACCCGCCCGGCGTTGACCAAGCATACGCCGGTGGAACATCAGCGGCAGGGGCTTGCCGCTAATAAGAAGCGCGGGAAAGGCGCAGGGCGTTAATTACCTTTGAATCTGTTGCTTCTGGAAGCTAATGTTTTTGGAAGTAACAGACATCTAAATATATTGTATCGGTCTTTAGTAATTGCTAAATTACGGGGAGCTTTATATTTTATTTAAATATTATTGATTGTATAAATTAATTATATATTACCTTAATGATTAAGGCATGATGCTTTTATACAGCCCCAGAGGAGGGGATATCATGGGTATGATTATTATTCCCTGTTTTATCGTAATTGCTATAATAGCTGTTGTTATATTCATAATGGCTATTAAAGCATGTAGTATGGAAAAACGTGAAGATAGGCAAATGACTCTTGCAGGGATAATTTTAATGGGTGTTATTGCCGCTATTCCTGGATGGTTTTTGTACGAAATATTTAGCCACGCGCCGTAATATTTAACCTACCAGGGTTGATATATTAAAATAGATAAGAAGTATATAATCTAAGGTATAATGCCTGAAGGTGCTGCGCTTATCAGGTCTATGAATAGCACAGTTTTGTAGGCCGGATAAGGTGCTTACACCGCCATCCGGCAGAAGTGCTCCGTATTTATGCCTCACGAATTCTGGCCGCCAGCGCGGCCAGTTTTTCATCATCAGCCCGTTCATGATCGTGTGACGACAGATATCCTTCATACTGTTCGAAAAATTTATTCTGCCGCGATTCAATCGGTTTCCAGTGGGTTAAATCGCCAGTACCGTGCATGGGGCTTAATTTACTGTGCACATGGTCTACGCCGAAACCTTCGAAGAACATTCCCGTACGACTGACATCCGGGAAAGCCTTATCCAGTTTCTTAGCCACTTTTTGGGTCGCCAGCATCAGGTCCGCTAACGCCTGCGGCGGTAGATCGAACGCGTAGCTGGGGTAATGTTTTTTCGGGATCACTACGGTAAACCCATCGGTATTCGGAAAAATCGACAAAAAAGCCAGGTGATGCTCATCTTCCCAAACTTTATGACAAGGTGCTTTACCTTCAACTATTTGACAGAAAATGCAGGTCATTCCATTTCTCCGTTAACCGAGGGGCTTATCGATGAGTTAAGCGTTTAATACAACCCTAACACTTTCCACCATGCGAGGCCGACTGTCAAAAAGACCGCCTGATTAAAGAGACTGATAATAAATCCCGTTCGCCACCAGACGCCCGTCGGTACATAGCCGGCGCCAAAAAGAATGGGGCCGCGTGCGTGGGTATACTGCGTAAGAGAGCAGTACAGGCTGCTGGTAAACGCCAGCATGAGCGCCATCGGCGCCGCCGGAATATTCAGATGCAGACCGACGCCCAGAAATACCGCATACAGCGCGGCGATTTGCGCGTTGCCGCTGGCGAAAAAATAGTGGGTATAAAAATAGGCTGCGTTAAGCAGCAGCAGGATGATTATCCAACTGGTTCCATGCATCGTGCTGCCGATGCTGTCGCCAATCAGGTTGCCAAACCAGCTGGTGAATCCTAGTTTCTTCAACTGGTTAGCCATCATCAGCAGCGCGGCAAACCAAATCAACGTATCCCAGGCGCCTTTTTCGCTTTTAACGTCTTCCCAGGTGAGCACGCCGCTCAGTAATAAAATAGAGAGACCGACAAAAGAGGCCGTCGTGGCATCCACGCCGAGCGAGCTGCCAAAAATCCATAGCACCAGCAACACGCCGACGGTCGCCAGCATGAGCCACTCGCCGCGCGTCATACTGCCCATTTGCGCCAGCTCTTTGCGCGCCAAATCCGGCGCATCCGGCGTATGTTTAATTTCCGGACGCGTCAGCCAGTAGACCAGCAGCGGGACGATAAGAAAAGAGACCAGGCAAGGCAGGAGCGCGGCGATAAACCAACTTCCCCAGCTCAACGTAACGCCGGCGTTCGCCGCCAGTTTTACCGCCAGCAGGTTACCCGTATAACCGGTCATAAACAGTGCGGCGGTGACGTCGTTAACATTGCCAATACAGGTGATCAGAAAGGTGCCGATTTTGCTGCGAGACTCATCTTCCGGATGTGAATCAAAGCTGCGCGCCAGCGAGTCGGCGATCGGGTAAATCACGCCGCCGCAGCGCGCGGTGTTACTGGGCATCGCGGGGGAGAGGATCAGATCGGCAAACGCCAGACCATAAGCCAGACCCAGCGTTCGTTTACCTAACAGACGGATCATTTGTAGGGCGATACGCCGACCCAGCCCGGTTTTGATAAACCCACGGGCAATCATAAAGGCGACGACGATAAGCCAGATCAGCGAACTGTTCAGCTCGCTCAAGGCCGTGGTAATCGCACCGCTGGCCGTTTTGTCGCCGGCAGCATAGGCGAGCGCAAAGACGGTGATGCCGATAATACCGACTGCGCCAATAGGCAGCACTTTCGCCACGATAGAGGCGATCGTCGCGACAAAAATAATCGCGGAATGCCAGGCCGGCGCGCTTAACCCGGAAGGGGGCGTTAGCTGCCACAGTCCGGCGGCGATAACCAGAATAAGAATAAATGGGAGCCATTTGACGCCCTGAGATTTTTTTTCCGCCACAATTACACATCCATAAATATTTTATATGTATTAAGTAAATTCATAATAAATATGAATAAATATTCACAAAATCAGAATAATTATGCGCTTGTGTGTGGGGGAAATATACTGTTAAATGCGCGTAATTGTTTCTTAATGTTTCGGAATGCAAAAAAGCCCGACGACATCGTCGGGCATGGCGTGCGATAAATCCGGCTTAACCGCCGAACTGATCCGGATCGGGACCGAGGCGTTTTCCTTGATCCAGTTTTGCGATCTCGCCTAATTCATCTTTATCGAGACGGAAATCCCAGACAGCAAAGTTTTCCGCGATACGGGAAGGGGTGACGGATTTCGGAATGACGACCAGCCCGCAGTCCAGATGCCAGCGAATAACAATCTGGGCGGGCGTTTTGCCGTATTTATCCGCCAGTTCGCGAATCACTTTCTGATCGAATACGCCTTCGCCACCCTGCGCCAGCGGGCTCCAGGACTCGGTCTGGATTTTATGCGTCGCATTCCACGCATGTAGCTGGCGCTGTTGCATCAAGGGGTGAAGCTCGATCTGGTTGATCACAGGGGTAACGCCGGTTTCATCGATCAGACGCTGGAGGTGATGGATCTGAAAGTTACAGACCCCGATACTCTTTACCAGCCCCTCTTTTTGCAGCGCGATCATGCCTTTCCAGGCGTCGACATAGTGATCGATAGCCGGTACGGGCCAGTGCATCAGATAGAGATCGAGATAATCAAGCTGCAGTTTTTTCAGACTCTCCTGCAGGGCTTCGCGGGGACGTTTTTGATCGTCATTCCACAACTTGGTAGTGATAAACAGCTCTTCCCGCGCCACGCTCGCTGCTTTTAGCGCTTTGCCGACGCCTTCTTCATTCTGATATGCTGTGGCGGTATCAATCGATCGATAGCCCACCTCCAGCGCTTTATGAATCGCCGCGATCACCTCTTCATTGCTTGCTTTCCAGACTCCCAGCCCAAGTTGTGGCATTACGTTGCCATCCTGTAGCCTGATAATGGTTGGATTAGCCATGATGTGTTCCTCTTTTAATTGGCTCGCCGGAGTCGGGTCCGGCGAGACTAAGTGACTTAAGTCTGGACGAAATGGCCAAAAACGAAAGTCAGAGGCGAAAAAACCTTAGCGCGCCGCTTCATAAATCCGACGGCTGACATCCAGCGTAATATCCTGATTTTCACCTAAATTTTTGCATCCATGCGCCTCAAGTTTAGCCAGTAGCGCCGGAATAGTGCTGCCATCCAGACCGTAATCGGACAGACGGGTAGGCACGCCCATCTGTTCAAAGAAACGGCGGGTGGCGGCAATGGCGGCATCAATACGCTCGTCGTCGGAACCGTCGGTGATATTCCATACACGTTCAGCATATTGCAGGAGTTTTGCACGTTTAACGTCTCGTTTTTCGTTCCATAGCGCAGGCAGAATGATAGCCAGCGTCTGGGCATGATCGAGACCGTGCATCGCGGTAAGCTCATGGCCCAGCATATGTGTCGCCCAGTCCTGCGGAACACCAGCGCCAATCAGGCCATTCAACGCCTGAGTAGCGGCCCACATCACGTTAGCGCGGACGTCATAATTTTCAGGCTCTTGCAGCGCTTTGGGACCTTCTTCGATCAGTGTGAGTAAAATACCTTCGGCGAAACGATCCTGAATTTTGCCGTTAACCGGGTAAGTGACGTACTGCTCAACGGTATGGACGAAAGCATCCACGACGCCGTTCGCAACCTGGCGCGGCGGCAATGTATAGGTGTAGACCGGGTCCAGTACGGCAAACACCGGTTGCACGAACGAGGAGTGGAAGGCCTGTTTGTCGCCAGTGGTTTTACGGGAAATGACTGCGCCGGCGTTCGATTCTGAGCCGGTTGCCGGTAGGGTCAGCACAGACCCCATCGGGATTGCGCTACGAATCTCAGTACCGCCGGTTTCCAGAATGTGCCACGGATCGACGCCGTCCGTATACTGCGCCGCTGCGGCGATAAATTTGGTGCCGTCCAGTACGGAACCGCCGCCAACGGCCAGCAGGAAGGTAATATTTTCGTCGCGCACAAGCTGCACGGCCTTCATCAGCGTTTCATAGGACGGGTTCGGTTCAATACCGCCAAACTCCCGAACATCCAGTCCTTTTAACGCTTCCTGAACTTGCGCCAGTACGCCGGTCTTTTTCACGCTACCGCCGCCATAGGTAATCAGCACGCGGGCGTCCTGCGGGATTTGATCGCGAAGATCGACGATAGCGCCTTTACCAAACAGAATGCGGGTAGGGGTATGTAATTTGAAATTGTTCATTGCTCATTCCCTTATGTGGGTAAAAAGAGGGCAGGCGGCTGTCTGCCTGATGGTCATCATTGTGGTCTTGTGAGGGATGTCTCTCAATGCACATTTCTGCCAATGTTTTGCCTATTTCTCCAGAATGCTGGAGAAAATCGCTAAAAATGCGCACAATCCAGCGGAGTGGATTTGATGAAAAAATGGCGCGTTATGAATCGTGAAGCAATTTGCTTACAGTTGGCGGATAAAATTAATCATTTAAAAAATAATGATAAAATAATCAGCGAGCGGCTGGCGGGCATTCGTCTGTTGTATGGTGTTGAACCGGGGCCGCGCACGCCGGTCATGTATCAGCCTGGCATCATATTTCTCTTTTCCGGCCATAAAATTGGCTATATTAACAAGCGCAAGTTTCGTTATGACGCTAATGAATATCTCTTACTGACCGTGCCGCTCCCTTTTGAATGCGAGACCTGGGCAACGCCGGAGGTACCACTGGCCGGTATTCGGCTCGACATTGATGTGCTGCAACTGCAAGAGTTGCTCATGGACATTGGCGAAGATGAACGTTTCCAGTTGCCGATGGCGGCCAGTGGGATTAACTCCGCCACGCTGTCGGACGAGATTTTATGCGCGGTGGAAAGATTGCTGGATGTGATGGAGCGCCCGCTGGATGCGCGGATTCTGGGAAAACAAATTATTCGCGAAATTCTTTATCATGTGCTGATGGGACCGCGCGGCGGGGCGCTGCTTGCACTGGTTAGTCGCCAGACGCACTTTAGCCTGATCAGTCGCGTACTTAAACAGATCGAAATGAAATACACCGAGAACCTGAATGTTGAGCAACTGGCGGCAGAAGCGAACATGAGCGTGTCGGCGTTTCACCATAATTTTAAGGCGGTCACCAGCACCTCGCCGTTGCAGTATTTAAAAAGCTACCGACTGCATAAAGCGCGGATGATGATGATTCACGACGGTATGAAGGCCAGCGCCGCGGCGATGCGGGTCGGCTATGAGAGCGCATCGCAGTTTAGCCGGGAGTTTAAACGTTATTTTGGCGTTACGCCGGGCGAAGATGCGGCAAGAATGCGGACAATGCAAGGGAGCTAAGTGGGGCATCCCGCCACGGGTCAACGAAGCGTAATCGGGCCATCCTGGCCGATTATGGATACGTCAGGCGTTACAGTATTTCTTTTTAATCACCACGACCAGCGTACCTAACAGTCCGGCGACCAGTAGCGCGACGGGAAGGATCATTAAAAATGTCATTACCTGGTCTTCATGGCGCTTAACAAACGGGATCATACTGAGCGCGTAGCCGAAGCTGGTCACGACAGTCACCCACAGCAGGCCGCTTAACCAGTTAAAAAACTGAAACCGGCGGTTGGACAGGCCGGAAATACCCGCCATTGTTGGCAGCAGAGTGCGGACAAACGCCAGAAAGCGCCCGGCAAGCAACGCTAACAAACCGTGGCGGTCAAACATGCAGGTGGCGCGCTGATGATATTTTGCCGGAAGCTGCGCCAGCCAGCCTTTGACGGTACGCGTATTACCGAGCCAGCGTCCCTGGATATAACTTAGCCAGCAGCCGAGACTGGCCGCGGTGGTGAGAATGCCAATCGTCGGCAAAAAATGCATCACATCCTGGGCGATCAACGCGCCTGCCAGTAGCAGCAGACTATCGCCAGGTAAGAATGATGCTGGCAGCAGACCGTTTTCTAAAAATAGCGTGGCGAACATGACAAAGTAGACGACGCTAACAACGTGTGGATTCGCCAGCGCGGCAAAATCATGTTGCCAGAGCGCAGCGATAATATCTTGAATGACAGCCATGAACTTTCCTGTGGAACAGCATTTATGCTTTTATTCGCCTATTGTACTCCTGAATCGTCCGGGATGCCTTGATCCCGGACGCAACAAACGCAGACTTTTCCACGGAAATTGTCTGCATATATGTCCATCCCCGGCAACTTTACACAATTCTGGCGAAGCCGGCGGCTAAATCAGCGATCAAATCATCAACACTCTCTAAACCAATATGCACCCGGACCAGCGTACCGGTAAAATCTACGCCGCCTGCGGGACGAATCGCGGCGATCTGTTCCGGCTGATTAGCAATAATCAGCGATTCGTAGCCTCCCCAGGAGTAGGCCATACTGAACAGCGAAAAGTTATCCAGATAGGCTGATAATTCTGCCTCGGTCAGCTTTTTATTGAGCACAAAGGAGAACAGGCCGCTGCTGCCTGTAAAGTCTCGTTTCCAGAACGCATGACCTTTGCTACCCGGCAGGGCCGGATGATTAACGCGCGCGACCTGAGGATGGTTCGCCAGCCATGCGGCGATTTTGAGGCTGCTTTCTTGATGCTGGCGCAGTCGCACGCCGAGTGTGCGCAGACCGCGGCTGGTCATATAAGCCGTGTCGGCGTCGAGCATTTGCCCCATCAGATAGGCGTTTTCCCGCAATTGTTCCCAGCAGCGCGCATTTGCAACGGCAGTACCGACCATCGCATCAGAATGACCAATCAGATACTTAGTGCCCGCCTGGATAGAGATATCAATATCGAATTCCAGAGCTTTGAACAGAACGCCAGCCGCCCAGGTATTATCAATCATGATGACGGCTTCTGGCGCGACGCGTCTGACCGCACTAACAATGCTCGGAATATCATGTACTTCCATGGTAATAGAACCGGGGGATTCCAGAAATACGACTTTCGTGTTCGGTTGAATATGTTGCGTGATATCAGCGCCGATGAGCGGGTCGAACCAGCTTGTCGTCACGCCCAGTTTGCCGAGAATTTTGCTGCAGAAATCCTGGCTGGGTTCATAGGCTGTGTTGGTCATCAGGATGTGGTCGCCCTGCTCAACGAATGCCAGAATGGTGTTGGCGACCGCCGCCGCGCCGCACGGGAAGAGCGCGCATCCGGCGCCGCCTTCCAGTTCACACATGGCTTCCTGGAGCGAAAAGTGGGTCAGCGTTCCCCGGCGTCCGTAAAATAATTCGCCGTTGGCGCGATTGCGGGTAGCGTGTTTTTTGGCCTCGACGGTGTCAAACACCAGTGAAGAAGCGCGTTGAATCACACTATTCACTGAGCCAAGCGTGTATTTTTTGCTGCGTCCTGCGTTTACCAGTTTGGTATCCAACTGTTTATCCGTCATGTTGCGTTTCCTGATTTTAACCGTCTGGATGTCTAAACTAGCATGAATATAACCATCTGCACCCTGGCGACGTGTGATACAGATGAAAATTTTGCCAAAATAAAAACAGGTGGCTTTTTTAATGCGTAAGCGCAAAGAAAAAGCAGTAAAGGTGCGGCAGTATGTAAATAGTAATGAGAACGACTATCAATTCGACGTTGTTTTGATATTATTATGCTCAGATTTTGTGATTTGCGTCCTGGAGATACAGAGTGGGTAATAATTTGATGCAGACGGATCTTTCCGTCTGGGGCATGTATCAGCACGCCGATATTGTCGTGAAGTGCGTGATGATTGGTTTGATTCTGGCGTCAGTCGTCACCTGGGCTATCTTCTTCAGTAAAAGCGTTGAATTTTTCACGCAAAAGCGCCGCTTAAAGCGCGAACAACTGCAATTAGCCGATGCGCGCTCTTTAGATCAGGCTTCCGACATTGCGGCAGGTTTCAGCGCAAAAAGCCTCAGCGCACAGCTCATCAATGAAGCGCAGAATGAACTGGAACTCTCTCAGGGCAGCGAAGATAACGAAGGGATTAAAGAACGTACCGGCTTCCGTCTGGAACGTCGCGTCGCAGCGGTTGGCCGCTACATGGGACGAGGCAACGGTTATCTGGCGACGATCGGCGCCATTTCCCCCTTCGTCGGGTTGTTTGGCACCGTATGGGGCATTATGAATAGCTTCATCGGTATTGCGCAAACGCAGACCACCAACCTGGCGGTGGTCGCTCCTGGTATTGCGGAAGCGCTGCTGGCGACGGCGATTGGGCTGGTAGCCGCGATCCCGGCGGTCGTCATTTACAACATCTTCGCACGTCAGATAGGCAGTTACAAAGCGACGCTGGGTGACGTGGCGGCGCAGGTATTGCTGCTGCAAAGCCGCGATCTTGATCTGAATGCGAGCGCCAGTGCGCAGCCGGTACGCGCCGCGCAGAAATTACGGGTAGGGTAATGCGTCATGGCAATGCGTCTTAACGAGAACCTGGATGACAACGGCGAAATGCATGAAATCAACGTGACGCCGTTTATCGATGTCATGTTGGTTCTGCTGATTATCTTTATGGTGGCTGCGCCGCTGGCGACGGTGGACGTCAAGGTGAATCTGCCCGCTTCTACCAGTACGCCACAGCCGCGTCCGGAAAAACCGGTTTATCTGTCGGTGAAAGCGGATAACACCATGTTTATCGGTAACGATCCGGTGACGGATGATACGATGATTGCCGAGCTAACGGCCCTGACGGAAGGGAAAAAGGATACTACGATTTTCTTCCGTGCGGATAAAACCGTAGAGTATGAAACCCTGATGAAAGTGATGGATATGCTGCATCAGGCGGGCTATCTCAAGATTGGTCTGGTCGGCGAAGAGACCGCGAAAGCGAAATAAGTATTCTGCTGACGCTGTAGGCCGGGTAAGGCGAAGTCGCCACCCGGCTTTTTTATTGCCTAAGATGGCGCCTTGCTTAACAGAATTGCGCCACCTTAATCGACTTCATGCGTTAGCCTAAATGCTCCCCGCCGCACACGCCGTGCACTTCTGCGGTAACGTAACTGGATTCCTGGCTTGCCAGATAGACATACACCGGCGCCAGCTCTGCCGGTTGGCCGGCCCGCTTCATTGGCGTCTGCTGACCAAACTGCGGAATTTTATCCTGGGTTTGACCGCCGGAAATTTGCAGCGCTGTCCAGATAGGGCCAGGCGCGACAATATTCACACGAATTCCTTTTTCCGCCACCTGTTTCGCCAGGCCACGGCTGTAATTGAGGATTGCCGCCTTGGTTGCCGCATAATCCAGCAGGTGCGGACTGGGCTGATACGCCTGGATAGACGACGTCGTGATAATACTGGCGCCTTTTGGCAGCAGCGGAATCGCTTCCTGGGTTATCCAGAACAGGGCAAAAACGTTAACGGCGAAGGTTTGCTGAAATTGCTCGCTGGTCAGATCTTTTATCTCCGGGATTGCCGTCTGTTTACCGGCTACCAGCGCCAGAATGTCCAGCCCGCCCAGCGCTTCACGCGCCTTATGGACCAGCGAACGGGCGAAGGATTCGTCGCTAAGATCGCCTGGCAATAACACCGCTTTACGACCGCACTCCTCAATCAGCGCTTTAACCTGCTGGGCGTCCTCTTCTTCCGCTGGCAGATAGTTGATCGCGACATCTGCGCCTTCACGCGCGTAAGCGATAGCGGCAGCGCGCCCAATCCCGGAGTCGCCCCCTGTCACCAGCGCCTTACGATCTTTAAGGCGACCACTGCCGACATAACTTTTTTCGCCACAGTCAGGAACAGGCGTCATTTTCGCCTGGACGCCGGGCGCCGGCTGTTTTTGCTTAGGATATTCGCCGGTGTAATACTGCGTGGTAGGGTCGTATAGATGAGACATTGAGCTTCTCCCTTCAGGTTGAACACCCTTTAAGCGTAGACACTTTTACTACCATAAGAGGGAGAATCAGAACGATCCTTATGCTTCGCCCGTATTCACAACAGAGTTAACTAGCCATGAAGGTTATTTTTCTTGCCGTGCGACGGTGGTGACGTTGCGCGTCCGGTAGTCGCCATCGGAAAGCTTACGCGTCAGACGTAAGGTTGCCGTCTCGCGAGCCAGCAGATGCTGCCAGTCACTTTCAAGACGAGACATAATTTTGTCTCGTAATTCAGGATGCTGCTCGATAATAGCATTGATGGTCGCGCCATAAATCTCCTCTTTGACCTGTAACGTATACATCTCTCGTCGGTTTTGCCACTTCAGGCGCACTAACGCCGCCGGTATGGATACCACCTCCTGCGTTACCTTTTCCAGGGTGGCATTTTTACTGGCGATTAGCGCTGCAAGATTTTGCTTTAAGATAAATTCATCACTTTTATGGTTGTCTAAAGCCAAATAAACGTTATTGTCTTCAACTTCTTTCATCTTTATCTTCCAGTGAATAAAATAGCGGCATATTGGTTTCGCGAGTGATTAAATTAAGCCAAATGGCATTACCTTTTTCATTTATCATTGCGGTTTTATCCGCCAGTATTTTACTTAGTGTTTGGGCATCAATATCGCCTTCTGCCTGTAGTGCGTTTATCAGGCGGGCAAACGTTTCAATTTTAGCCACACAATACAGACGTTCTTTAATATGACGGTCGCGTTCTTCAAATAATACGTTTCTGTGTTGCCCGGTTGCGTTAGCGCAAATTAAAATATCGGGCTCGTAATCGCTGAGTTTTGTCTTTCCCTGAGGCAAATTTTTACTGTTTTCTGTGGCTTCAGGGGGCGGCGATGACAGGCGAAAATGAGAGGAAACCAGATGCTCAGGAAGCATGACTAAATATCCTTTACGATCAGTGGTATACTATTTTTAATAGTGTAGGTTTCGTTGACAATAACATGGCGTAATTTTAAAATCAAAAAAAATGGAGCCTGCTATGAACAGTATTTTTTATTCTGTTATTATATTGCTATTACTGACCGGCGCGATACTCTTCCTGATGTGGGAGGTTAATAAAAAACGTCCTGGTGGAAAAATCGTAAATTTAAATCAAACTGAACCCATGACAAAGGAAGAGGGCGAAGATCATTTCTCAGTATTAATGAATTCGATAACGCCGGTATGGTACTGGCGCGTTAACCATGAATATATCGATTTCCTTCATGCAACGATAAAACGAATGACAATGACTGAGTTGAATGAAACGCCTGGATTATTTGACGCACAGCGTCGTTGCAGCGACCTTAACTCTGCCGTTTATAAGTATTACGACAATATTAAGAAGCGTTGTCTGAACGGAGAAAAGGTGCCGTATTCGGATTTGGACGTCCTTAATTTACGCCAGTGTTTTCGCGAGTTCAGTCTTGAAGCCTACCCGGCATTGGTCGCGCTGGTATGGCCGGAATATCAGCGCCCGCAGGTTAACCCGGATGAGATTTAGAGCCTATCCCATTAGGGCTATTTTACTTGCCATTTTGGACCTGGGCAGTGCTCGCCAAAACGCGTTAGCGTTTTGAACGCCGCTAGCGGCGGCCCGAAGGGCGAGCGTAGCGAGTCAAACCTCACGTACTACGTGTACGCTCCGGTTTTTGCGCGCTGTCCGTGTCCAAACTGGCTGCGCCAATAACGCCTGGTGGGATAGGCTCTTAACTGGCATGTTGATCTGATGTTGCATGGTTGAGATATACTGTTGCTGGTTTTAGTTACCTGACAGGTCCCTATGGAACGCTTTCTTGAAAATGTAATGTATGCGTCTCGCTGGCTGCTCGCGCCGGTGTATTTTGGCCTCTCTTTGGCGCTGATCGCTTTAGCGCTAAAATTTTTCCAGGACATTCTACACGTTCTGCCGAACGTTTTTGCCCTGGCGGAGGCCGATCTGATTCTGGTGCTGTTATCGCTGGTTGATATGACGCTGGTCGGCGGATTGCTGGTGATGGTCATGTTCTCCGGGTATGAGAATTTTGTCTCTCAGCTGGATATCTCTGCGGGCAAGGAGAAGCTGAACTGGCTGGGGAAAATGGATGCGACGTCGCTAAAAAATAAGGTGGCGGCATCGATAGTCGCTATCTCTTCCATTCACCTGTTACGCGTGTTTATGGACGCGAAAAACGTCCCGGATAACAAATTAATGTGGTATGTCATCATCCATCTGACCTTTGTCCTGTCGGCATTCGTTATGGGCTATCTGGACAGATTGACGCGGCATAACCATTGAGCCGCCGTCAACGGCGGGGCAGTCGGGCAAAGGACGCTGAGCCCGGCTGTAAAACAGCGCTTCTTTAACGGCGGATAACCGTCTCCCTGCAGCCTTACGCAATATTTTTACTACATCTATTCATTTACTCAGTAATAAGACTAAAAGATTTTCTCTGTGTTCACAGATATATAACATCTGCGGGTACGTAAACGGCGATAACTGTAAAAAAATGGAGAATGCATTATATATTCTCCGCGCCTTGCCGATAACGAGAGTGCGTCATCATCAGATGACTAATCTCTTATATTCAGCAAGGAAATTCATATGCGTTTGCTGCAAAACTTTACTATTCGTATGGTCATGCTGACGATACTGGGACTTTTTTGTCTACTCTGGTCGGGGGTGGGGTTATACAGCGTCCATGCTTTATCCGAAGTTTCGGAAGGAAATGATATTGACCGGCATCTTGTGCGGCAAATGACGGTGCTAAGCCAGGGTAACGATCAATATTTCCGCTTTGTTACCCGCCTTAGCCGCGCGATGGATGTAAAAATCGGCGGCGGCACGCCCGATTTTGCGCCCGCCCGGCAGTCGCTCGAGAATATGCGTCAGAAGCTGGAGGAGATGAAAGCGCTATCGCCAGGGCCGATGAACCCTGATATCTCAAGGGAGGTCTTGTCCAACTGGCAGGCCTTGCTGGAGAAAGGCGTCGTTCCTCAAATGCAACTGGCGCAGCAAGGATCGCTAACCGCCTGGAGCGAACATGCCAGTACGGTCACGCCCGCACTCAGTCGCGCGTTCGGCGCCAGCGCGGAACGGTTTAGTCATGAAGCTGGCGCCATGCTGGATAACACCCGTGTGATGGTCGATGGTAAAACCTATACCATCCGCATCCTGCTTATCACGGCGGTGATTCTGGGCATTGCTATCCTGATTTTTACCGATCGCTATCTGGTTGCAATGATGGTGAAACCGCTGGAGCGTATCCGTCAGCAGTTTCAGCGTATCGCGCAAGGCGATCTTAGCCAGCCGATTGAAGCGTTGGGGCGTAACTGCGTAGGCCGGTTGGTGCCGCTACTGCGCGCGATGCAGGACAGTTTACGCGAAGCCGTGAGTACGATCCGCGCCGGAAGCGACAATATCTGGCGCGGCGCGACGGAAATTTCTACCGGTAATAACGATCTCTCTTCCCGAACGGAAGAACAGGCCGCCGCGCTGGAAGAAACTGCCGCCAGCATGGAACAGCTTACCGCAACGGTGAAAATGAACGCCGAACACGCTCGCCAGGCGAGTCAGCTTGCGGATGCCGCCTCGCTAACGGCAGGAAAAGGCGGTGAACTGGTTTCCGATGTGGTAGAAACAATGAACGGTATTTCCGCCAGTTCGCAGCAGATCGCGGAAATTACTACCGTAATTAATAGTATTGCTTTCCAGACCAATATTCTGGCCTTGAACGCAGCGGTAGAAGCGGCCAGAGCGGGCGAGCAGGGACGCGGCTTCGCGGTGGTCGCCGGTGAGGTACGTAACCTGGCCAGCCGCAGCGCGGGGGCAGCGAAAGAAATTGAAGCCTTAATTGGCGAATCGGTACGTCGCGTAGCGCAGGGCGCGCAGTTGGTCCAGGAGACCGGCGCGACGATGGACGCCATCCTGCGCGGCGTCACGGAAGTGACGACGATTATGAAACAGATCGCGTCCGCCTCCGAAGAACAGAGTAAAGGTATTTCTCAGGTTGGCGTGGCGATCACGCAAATGGATAGCGTTACGCAACAAAACGCCGCGCTGGTTGAGCAGGTTTCCGCGGCGGCGGCGGCGCTGGAACGGCAGACGGAGGATTTGCAACGCTCCGTACAGCAGTTCCGGCTTTCCGCTCGTGAGCCGCAACAACGCGTAACGGCGAAAGCGGCGCCTGGCGTTCAGAGAATGGCGTCGGCTCCCGCACAGTCTACTGATGAATGGGTTTCCTTCTGATGTGAAGCAAAAAAGCGCGTAATGCGCTGGCCTTCATTTAATCAGTCGCTATATAATTTATTATATAGAGACTAAGGAGGTCAGATGAATAATCATTTTGGGAAAGGGTTAATGGCTGGGTTGCACGCGCCATATGCATATAGCGCGCATCATGCGGTGAATTTCTGTTCTGAGTATAAACGTGGCTTTGTATTGGGTTTTACACACCGTATGTTCGAAAAGACCGGCGATCGTCAACTTAGCGCGTGGGAGGCCGGAATTCTGACGCGTCGCTATGGTCTGGATAAAGAAATGGTGATGGATTTCTTTAAAGAGAATCATTCCGGGATGGCGGTTCGCTTCTTTATGGTCGGTTATCGACTCGAAGGTTGATCCAACAGGGGTATTATCTTGCTTTAATTAATTACACTATCGCCTCTTCCCTTCGTTTTACTGTTCCGTCGAAGTATTATGGCGCACATAACCATAAAAAAAGTGTGGTAAATGGCGTACCGATCGCAATAACTTCTTCGCGAACAGTGCAAAATAAAAGCCAGGTCTTCGTAACGGAATAACTATAAAATGACTGGAGATAATACTCTCATCACTTCTCACGGCATTAACCGTCGTGATTTCATGAAGCTTTGTGCAGCACTGGCCGCTACTATGGGGCTCAGTAGCAAAGCCGCCGCAGAAATGGCAGAATCGGTATCCAATCCACAGCGTCCGCCCGTTATCTGGATTGGCGCTCAGGAGTGTACCGGTTGTACCGAATCACTGCTTCGTGCTACACACCCAACCGTTGAAAACCTCGTTCTGGAGACTATCTCTCTGGAATACCACGAGGTACTTTCCGCCGCATTCGGTCACCAGGTCGAAGAAAACAAACATAACGCTCTGGAGAAGTATAAAGGGCAATATGTTCTGGTGGTGGATGGTTCTATCCCACTAAAAGATAACGGTATCTACTGCATGGTTGCCGGCGAGCCGATCGTGGATCACATCCGCAAAGCCGCTGACGGCGCAGCCGCGATTATCGCTATCGGTTCCTGCTCGGCATGGGGCGGCGTTGCTGCGGCTGGCGTAAACCCAACCGGCGCTGTCAGTCTGCAGGAAGTCTTACCGGGCAAAACGGTTATCAATATTCCAGGTTGTCCGCCAAACCCGCATAACTTCCTGGCGACCGCCGCGCATATCATCACTTACGGCACGCCGCCGAAGCTGGATGCGAAAAATCGTCCAACCTTTGCCTATGGCCGTCTGATTCATGAGCATTGCGAACGTCGTCCACACTTCGACGCAGGCCGTTTTGCCAAAGAATTTGGCGACGAAGGCCACCGTCAGGGCTGGTGTCTCTACCATCTTGGCTGTAAAGGGCCGGAAACCTGGGGCAACTGTTCTACGTTACAGTTCTGTGACGTTGGCGGCGTCTGGCCAGTGGCGATCGGTCATCCTTGCTATGGCTGTAACGAAGAAGGTATCGGCTTCCATAAGGGCATTCACCAGCTTGCTCATGTCGAAAACCAAACTCCGCGTTCAGAGAAACCTGACGTCAATATGAAAGAAGGCGGCAATATCTCTGCGGGCGCTGTCGGTCTGCTTGGCGGCGTAGTCGGTCTGGTTGCCGGCGTCAGCGTGATGGCGGTACGTGAACTGGGGCGTCAGCAAAAGAAAGATAACGCTGACTCACGGGGAGAATAACCGTGAACAGACGTGACTTTATTAAAGCAGCCTCCGGTGGAGCATTGCTGTTGGGCGCCGCGCCGTCTGTCAGCCATGCGGCTGCAGAAAACCGTCCGCCGATTCCAGGTTCGCTGGGTATGCTGTATGACTCCACTCTGTGCGTGGGCTGTCAGGCCTGCGTCACAAAGTGTCAGGATATCAACTTCCCGGCGCGTAACCCGGAAGGGGAGCAGACCTGGTCGAACAACGACAAGCTGTCGCCGTATACCAATAACATTATTCAGGTATGGCGTAGCGGCACGGGCGTGAACAAAGATCAGGAAGAGAACGGCTATGCCTACATCAAGAAACAGTGTATGCACTGCGTTGATCCTAACTGCGTTTCCGTTTGCCCGGTGTCGGCGCTGAAAAAAGATCCGAAAACCGGCATCGTCCACTATGACAAAGATGTCTGCACCGGCTGCCGTTACTGTATGGTCGCCTGTCCGTACAACGTACCTAAGTACGACTACAACAACCCGTTTGGCGCGCTTCACAAGTGTGAGTTGTGTAACCAGAAAGGCGTTGAGCGTCTGGATAAAGGCGGTTTGCCTGGGTGTGTGGAAGTTTGTCCGGCAGGGGCCGTCATTTTCGGTACTCGTGAAGAGCTGATGGCGGAAGCGAAAAAACGTCTGGCCCTCAAACCAGGCAGTGAATATCACTATCCGCGCCAGACGTTGAAAACGGACGACACCTATCTGCATACGGTGCCTAAATACTACCCACACCTCTACGGTGAAAAAGAGGGCGGTGGTACTCAGGTGCTGGTGCTGACAGGCGTTCCTTATGAAGATCTGGATCTGCCGAAGCTGGATGACCTTTCAACCGGAGCGCGCTCCGAGCATGTTCAACACACGCTTTATAAAGGCATGATACTACCCCTGGCTGCGCTGGCGGGCTTAACCGTGCTGGTTCGTCGTAATAGCAAAAACGACCATCACGATGGAGGAGACGATCATGAGTCATGATCCAAAACCGCTGGGCGGAAAAATCATCAGTAAACCGGTCATTATTTTTGGACCGTTAATCGTCCTGTGTATGCTCCTTATCGTGAAGCGTCTGGTCTTCGGGTTGGGCTCCGTTTCCGACCTGAACGGCGGTTTCCCATGGGGCGTCTGGATTGCCTTTGACCTGTTGATCGGCACTGGCTTTGCCTGCGGCGGTTGGGCGTTGGCATGGGCGGTATATGTCTTTAACCGTGGGCAATACCATCCGTTGGTGCGCCCGGCGTTGCTGGCAAGCTTGTTTGGTTACTCGCTGGGCGGCCTGTCGATCACTATCGACGTCGGTCGTTACTGGAACCTGCCGTACTTCTACATTCCAGGTCACTTCAACGTGAACTCGGTACTGTTTGAGACGGCGGTCTGTATGACCATCTACATCGGCGTGATGGCGCTGGAGTTTGCGCCTGCCTTGTTTGAACGTCTGGGCTGGAAAGTGTCGCTCAAGCGTCTGAATAAGGTGATGTTCTTTATTATCGCGCTGGGCGCGCTGTTGCCGACGATGCACCAGTCCTCAATGGGGTCATTGATGATCTCGGCGGGCTATAAAGTGCATCCGCTATGGCAAAGCTATGAAATGCTGCCGCTGTTCTCGGTTCTGACCGCGTTTATCATGGGCTTCTCCATTGTCATATTTGAGGGTTCGCTGGTTCAGGCAGGCCTGAAAGGAAACGGTCCGGATGAGAAAAATTTGTTTGTTAAGCTGACGAATACCATCAGCGTGCTGCTGGCGATTTTCGTCGTCCTGCGCTTTGGCGAACTGATTTATCGCGACAAGCTGTCCTATGCGTTTGCCGGCGATTTTTACTCCGCTATGTTCTGGATTGAAGTCGTCCTGATGGTCTTCCCGTTAGTGGTGCTGCGTGTGGCGAAACTGCGTAATGACTCTCGTATGCTGTACCTGTCGGCGCTGAGCGCGCTGTTGGGCTGCGCGACGTGGCGTCTGACCTATTCGCTGGTGGCATTCAACCCGGGTGGCGGCTACCACTACTTCCCAACTTGGGAAGAATTGTTGATTTCTATTGGTTTTGTGGCTATTGAGATTTGTGCATACATCGTACTCATTCGTCTACTGCCGATACTTCCTCCTTTAAAACAAAACGATCATAATCGTCATGAGGCGAGCAAAGCATGAGCCAGAGAATTACTATTGATCCGGTAACCCGTATTGAGGGTCATTTACGCATTGACTGCGAAATTGAGAACGGCGTCGTATCCAAAGCATGGGCGTCCGGCACCATGTGGCGCGGTATGGAAGAGATCGTGAAGAACCGCGATCCGCGCGATGCGTGGATGATTGTGCAACGTATTTGCGGCGTTTGTACGACAACTCACGCGATCTCCTCCGTTCGTGCGGCGGAAAGCGCGCTGAATATTGATGTTCCCGTCAACGCGCAGTATATCCGTAATATTATTCTGGCGGCGCATACCACCCATGACCACATTGTCCATTTCTACCAGCTCTCTGCGCTGGACTGGGTGGACATTACCTCTGCGCTGAAAGCCGATCCGGAAAAAGCCTCCGCGATGCTGGATGGCGTGTCGAGCTGGCACCTGAACAGCGCGCAAGAGTTCACGAAAGTTCAGAACAAGATCAAGGATCTTGTCGCCAGCGGTCAGCTAGGTATTTTCGCCAATGGCTACTGGGGGCACCCGGCAATGCAGTTACCGCCGGAGGTCAACCTGATTGCGGTCGCCCACTATCTGCAGGCGCTGGAATGTCAGCGTGACGCTAACCGCGTGGTGGCGTTGCTGGGCGGTAAATCGCCGCATATCCAGAACCTGGCGGTCGGTGGGGTGGCGAACCCGATCAATCTCGACAGCATCGGTACGTTGAACCTTGAACGCCTGATGTACATCAAATCGTTTATCGATAAGCTGAGCGATTTTGTCGAGCAGGTGTATAAAGTGGATACCGCAGTCATCGCGGCCTACTATCCGGAATGGCTGGAGCGCGGCAAAGGCGCGGTGAACTACCTGAGCGCGCCGGAATTCCCGACCGACGGTAAAAACGGCAGTTTCCTGTTCCCGGGCGGTTACATTACCAATGCCGATCTGTCGACATACCGTCCGATCACCTCTCACTCCGACGAATTCCTGATTAAAGGTATTCAGGAGAGCGCGAAGCACGCCTGGTACAAAGATGAAGCGCCGCAGGCGCCGTGGGAAGGCACTACGATCCCGGCTTACGACGGTTGGTCGGATGACGGTAAATACTCATGGGTCAAGTCGCCGACATTCTACGGCAAAACCGTCGAAGTCGGGCCGCTGGCGAACATGCTGTGTAAACTGGCTGCAGGTCGTGAATCCACGCAGACCAAGCTCAATGAAATCATTGCGCTTTATCAGAAGCTGACCGGCAAAACGTTGGAAATGGCGCAACTTCACTCTACGCTGGGTCGTATCATCGGGCGTACCGTTCACTGTTGTGAACTGCAAAACATATTGCAGGATCAATACAACGCGCTGATTGTAAATATCGGCAAAGGCGATTACACCACGTTTGTGAAGCCGAACATTCCGGCGACGGGCGAGTTCAAAGGCGTGGGCTTCCTGGAGGCGCCGCGCGGTATGCTGTCTCACTGGATGGTGATTAAAGACGGTATTATCAGTAACTATCAGGCGGTGGTGCCATCGACCTGGAACTCAGGTCCGCGTAACTTCAACGATGACGTGGGGCCGTACGAACAGTCGCTGGTCGGTACGCCGATCGCCGATCCGGCGAAGCCGCTGGAAGTGGTACGTACCATCCACTCCTTCGACCCTTGCATGGCGTGCGCGGTACACGTGGTGGACGCCGATGGCAATGAAGTGGTCTCGGTGAAGGTTTTGTAATGCGGATATTAGTCTTAGGGGTCGGCAATATTTTGCTGACCGATGAAGCCATCGGGGTGCGTATTGTTGAAGCGTTAGAGCAACGATACACCCTGCCGGATTTCGTTGAGATTCTGGATGGTGGTACGGCGGGAATGGAACTTCTTGGCGATATGGCGAGTCGGGATCATTTGATCATTGCCGACGCCATCGTGTCGAAAAAGAACGCGCCGGGAACCATTATGGTACTGCGCGACGATGAAGTTCCGGCGCTGTTCACCAACAAAATCTCCCCCCATCAGCTTGGACTGGCCGACGTATTGTCGGCCCTCCGCTTTACCGGCGAGTTTCCGAAGAAACTGACCCTGGTCGGCGTTATTCCACAGTCGCTGGAACCGCACATCGGCTTAACGCCAACCGTCGAGGCGATGATTGAACCTGCGCTTGAGCAGGTTCTTGCTGCGCTGCGAGAATCCGGCGTCGAAGCAATTCCTAAGGAGACGGCGCATGTCTGAAACGTTTTCCGGATTCGACACGGCGCCCGTCGCCCGGGTTCAGGCGGCGTTTGAAGAGATAGCCCATCGTTCGATGCACGATCTTTCGTTTCTGCATCCGACTATGCCGGTGCATGTCTCTGATTTTACGTTGTTTGAAGGACAATGGACGGGCACGGTAATTACGCCGTGGATGTTAAGCGCATTAATCTTCCCTGGCCCGGACCAGATCTGGCCCGGGCGTACCATCGGTGAAAAACTCGGTCTGCAACTGCCTTATGGCACGATGACCTTTACCGTTGGCGAACTGGAAGGCGTTTCACAATATCTTGCCTGCTCGTTGATGTCGCCGCTTTCCCGTAGCCTGTCGCCGGAAGAGGGCGTCCGGCTGGCGGATGACTGCGCGCGGATGCTGTTATCCCTGCCGGTAAGCAATCCTGATGCGCCGCAGACAAGCCGGCGTGCGTTGCTGTTTGGCCGTCGGAGCTGTGAGAATGCATGAGCTGTCTCTTTGCCAAAGCGCCGTTGAAATTATTCAGCAGCAGGCAGAACAGCACGGCGTGGCGCGCGTCACCGGCGTATGGCTGGAGATAGGCGCGCTTTCGTGCGTTGAAGAGCGCGCGGTTCGTTTCAGCTTTGACATCGCCTGCCAGGGAACTTTAGCGCAAGGGTGCGAATTGCACATCGACTACAGACCGGCCCAGGCCTGGTGCTGGGATTGCAGTCAGGTGGTGGAAATTCTCAGGCATGACGCGCAATGTCCGCGTTGTCATGGCGATCGCCTGCGGGTGGATACCGGCGATTCGTTGAAAGTAAAGAGTATTGAGGTCGAATAACCCGCATTTTATTTCAGGTGGTTAATTATGTGTATTGGCGTCCCCGGTCAGGTGCTGGCCGTCGGAGATGATATTCACCAGCTTGCGCAGGTGGAAGTGTGTGGCATCAAACGTGATGTCAATATTGCTCTGATTTGTGAAGGTAAGCCAGCCGATCTGGTAGGGCAATGGGTATTGGTACACGTTGGTTTTGCGATGAGCATCATTGACGAAGACGAAGCGAAAGCCACGTTAGATGCGCTGCGCCGCATGGAGTACGACATCACCAGCGCGTGATCCCTTAATCACCTCTATTATATCGCTCTATAATCGCTGTATAATTATTTATATATCGATTGTGGGGCGAAACCTATGAATAAATTTTTGCGCCAGCTCTCTCTGCTGGCGTTGCTTTTTTGCTGGCCGTTAATGTCACAGGCGGCGCGTACTTTTACCGATCAACTTGGCCGCCAGGTCACGGTTCCCGACACCGTCGACAGAGTGGTGGTGCTCCAGCATCAAACGCTCAATCTCCTTGTACAGATGAATGCCACTGACAAAATCGTTGGGGTCATGGCGAACTGGAAACAGCAATTAGGCGACGGCTATGCGCGTCTGGCGCCGGAACTGGCGCAAAAAGCCTCGCTGGGCGATCTAACGCACGTTGATCCTGAAAAACTGGTGGCGCTGCGCCCGCAGGTGGTGTTTGTCACGAATTACGCTCCGCAGGAGATGATCGACAAAATCAGCCGTCTTGGCATTCCGGTGGTGGCGATTTCGCTGCGCCATGATGTTGCTGGCGAGCGGGCTAAAATGAACCCGACCCTGGCCGATGAAGAGCAGGCTTATAATCGCGGGCTGCGTGAAGGAATAACGCTGATTGGCGATATCGTCAATAAACCGCAGGAGGCGAAAGCGCTGATTGAGGCGATGGATAAAGGTCGCAAGATGGTCAGCGACCGTTTGCAGTCGGTTCCTGAAAATGAGCGGGTTCGCGCTTATATGGCGAATCCGGAGCTGACCACCTACGGTTCCGGTAAATACACCGGTCTGATGATGGCCCATGCGGGGGCGCTGAATGTAGCGGCATCCTCGGTGAAAGGCTTTAAGCAGGTGACAATGGAGCAGGTGATCGCCTAGGATCCACAGGTAATCTTTGTCCAGAATCGCTATCCAAAGGTCGTCAATGAGATCCTGCACAATCCCCAGTGGCAGGTCATTGACGCGGTGAAGCATCATCGGGTTTACCTGATGCCGGATTATGCCAAAGCCTGGGGATATCCGATGCCGGAGGCGGTGGGAATCGGCGAACTGTGGATGGCGAAAAAACTCTATCCGGAAAAATTCCACGATATTGACATGCAAAAGGCCGCTAACGACTGGTATCAACGTTTTTACCGTACTGACTATCAGGGCGTACAGTGATGCGAATACTGGCTGCGGGGAGCTTGCGCGTCGTCTGGCCGCAGCTAATGGCGGCATTTCAGGCGGATGCGGTATGTGATTTCGGTCCGGCGGGGCTGTTACGTGAACGCATCGAAGCGTGCGACTTTTTTGCTTCGGCGAACCTGGCGCATCCGCAGGCGCTGCTGGAAAGCGGGCGGGCGCTGCGGGTCGCGCCTTTTACGACGAACCGTTTGTGCCTGAGCGTGCGGGCACAGGCGATGCGTGAAGGCGAGGACTGGCTGTCGCTATTAACCCGGCGGGATCTGCGGATCGGCACCTCAACAGCAGGTTGCGATCCTTCCGGCGATTATACGCAGCAGCTTTTTTCGCGGATGGGCAAGGAGGGCGAAGCGGTCCGAAAACGCGCGGTAGCGCTGGTTGGCGGCAGGCAGACTTTGCCGTTACCGGCGGGCCGGCTGGCTGCGGAATGGCTCATCAATCATGATTACACCGATATCTTTATCGGCTATGCCAGCTATGCTCCCAGGCTACGGCAGGTTAATTCGCTGCGAGTGGTTGATATCCCGGAACCTTATAATCCCGTGGCTGAATATGGCTTTGCCTGCCTGAGCGAGCAGGGAAAAACGCTTGCCGACTTTTTACTGTCAGCACGGGCGAGGTTGATTCTCATGCAACATGGGTTTAGTGAAGCGCCGAATATGACACACTCGCAGAACTGATAAGCGAAGCGTCAGCAGGGAATACCATGCCGGATGACGACATTACTACCTCATCCGGCATCATGGTTTAACTTTGACGTTTATCTTCGGTATTGTTTTCGAAGTCGCTGGCGTCATGGCGTTCGTGAAGCTGTTCGTTCAATGGGCCGTTGGTCCGGTTGACAATGCGCCCCCGCTTTACCGCCGGACGTTCGGCTACCTGCTTCGCCCAGCGTTGTACGTTTTGATAACTTCCGGCATCCAGAAACTCCGCTGCATCATAGACATTCCCCAGCACCACGTTGCCGAACCACGGCCAGATGGCCATATCGGCAATAGTGTACTCTTCTCCCGCGACATACGGGTGGTGAGCTAACTGCTTATCCAGCACGTCCAGCAGACGCTTGGCTTCCATGGTGAAGCGATTAATGGCGTACTCAATTTTTACCGGCGCATAATGATAGAAGTGACCGAAACCGCCGCCGAGGAACGGCGCCGCGCCCTGTAGCCAGAACAACCAGTTAAGGGTTTCTGTGCGCTTAGCCAGATCCTGCGGCAGGAAATGGCCAAACTTATCCGCCAGATAAACAAGAATTGCGCCCGACTCAAAAACCCGAATCGGTGGGTTGTGTGAGTGATCGCGCAGCGCCGGGATTTTTGAGTTCGGATTGATGTCAACAAAGCCGCTGGAGAACTGATCGCCCTCGCCGATGCGAATCAACCAGGCGTCATATTCGGCGCCGGTCACGCCCAGCGCCAGGAGCTCTTCCAGCATAATGGTCACTTTCTGGCCGTTAGGCGTCCCCAGCGAATAAAGCTGTAACGGATGTTTGCCGACGGGCAGCGTTTTTTCGTGCGTCGGGCCGGAAACCGGGCGATTAATGTTAGCGAACGCGCCGCCGCCGGATTTATCCCACGTCCAGACTTTTGCGGGTTGATAAGTATTATCTGCCATATTGACCTGCCTTCACAGTGGTGGTGTTGAAGCAGTGTAGCAGCTTGCTAGTCGGACATTTAACCGATTGGGACATTCCGGCGAGTGAAATTTTAACCTTCTGGCCTCAGTGTGCCTTATTGAGGTGTATGATTATGTCGACCTCTGTCCGGTTAGTGTCACAGAGCAGACAATCAGAGCGAAATCACGCCAGGCTGCTCAGGCGGTCTTGTTTTGAGGTAAGTGCATGAGCAAAGGAACCACCAGTCAGGATGCCCCCTTCGGGACATTATTGGGTTACGCCCCCGGCGGCGTAGCGATCTACTCTTCAGATTACAATTCCCTCGATCCGTGGGACGACGACGACGCAGCTTTTCGTAGCTACATCGACGATGAATACATGGGGCATAAATGGCAGTGCGTGGAATTTGCCCGCCGTTTTCTCTTTCTGAATTATGGCGTTGTTTTTACTGACGTCGGCATGGCCTGGGAAATCTTCTCGCTACGTTTTCTGCGCGAGGTCGTGAATGACAATATTTTGCCTTTGCAGGCCTTCCCGAACGGTTCGCCGCGCGCGCCGGAGGCCGGGGCGCTGCTCATCTGGCAAAAGGGCGGCGAGTTTAACGAAACCGGGCACGTCGCGATTATCACCCAACTCCTGGATAACAAAATTCGTATTGCTGAGCAAAACGTTATCCACACGCCATTGCCGCCAGGGCGGCAGTGGACTCGCGAACTGGAAATGGTCGTAGAAAACGGGTGTTACACCCTGCGCGACACCTTTGATGACACGACGATTTTAGGCTGGATGATCCAGACCGACGACACGCAATACAGTTTGTCACAGCCTGACATCGCGAATCAGTCGCTGGCGATTCGCGGCGCAAGACTGCCAGAGAAAGGTCAGTTTGACGGTCAGTGGCTGGATGAGCGCGATCCGTTACAAAAAGCCTATGTACAGGCGAACGGGCACGTTATCAATCAGGACCCGTACCAGTATTTTACCATCACCGAGAGCGCTGAACAGGAGCTTATCAAAGCGACCAATGAGTTGCATTTGATGTACCTGCACGCCACGGACAAAGTTTTAAAAGACGATAATCTGCTGGCGCTATTCGATATCCCCAAAATTCTTTGGCCGCGCCTGCGCCTCTCCTGGCAGCGCCGTCGTCACCATATGATCACCGGTCGTATGGATTTCTGTATGGATGAACGCGGGCTGAAAGTCTATGAATACAATGCCGATTCCGCATCATGCCATACCGAAGCGGGATTAATTCTCGAAAAATGGGCTGAGCAGGGCTATACCGGTAAAGGGCATAACCCGGCGGAGGGCTTAATTAACGAGCTGGCAGGCGCCTGGAAACACAGTAAAGCGCGTCCTTTCGTCCATATCATGCAGGATGATGATATCGAGGAGGACTATCACGCGCAGTTTATGCAGCAGGCGCTGCATCAGGCCGGTTTCGCGAGCAAAATTCTCCGCGGGCTGGGCGAGTTGCGCTGGGATGACGCCGGGCAGTTGATCGATGGCGACGGACGGCTGGTGAATTGTGTCTGGAAAACCTGGGCGTGGGAAACGGCGATGGAGCAGATACGCGAAGTCAGCGAGACGGAGTATGCCGCAGTGCCTATTCGTACCGGGCACCCGGAAAATGAAGTCCGGCTGATTGATGTATTACTGCGCCCGGAAGTGTTGGTGTTTGAACCGCTGTGGACGGTGATCCCGGGTAACAAAGCGATCCTGCCCATCCTGTGGTCGCTCTTCCCGCATCATCGCTATTTGCTCGACACGGATTTTACCGTTAACGATGAGCTGGTGCAGACCGGCTATGCGGTAAAACCGATTGCCGGACGTTGCGGTAGTAATATTGATTTGGTGAGCCATCAGGAAGAGCTCCTGGATAAAACCAGCGGCAAGTTCGCCACGCAGAAAAATATCTATCAGCAGTTGTGGTGCCTGCCGAAGGTCGCCGGGAAGTATATTCAGGTCTGTACGTTTACCGTGGGCGGTAACTACGGCGGTACGTGCCTGCGCGGCGATGATTCATTAGTCATTAAAAAAGAGAGCGATATTGAACCGTTAATCGTCATCAAAGCGTAACGGGGTCATTCTCGTCGGGATATCGGCGTGGGTGCCGATATCCCGCCTGTTGTGTTTACCAGCGAACGGTTATCAGCCTGCCATTTACTGGTAACATATGAGAAATAATATCACAAATTATTCTTAACTTTTCTGACGCAGGCGGTGACGCTCGCCGCGTTGGCGCATCCGTTTCCTGATTTTCGACTAATCGATACTTTTTGCGGCTGGTTACGCTGCCCCCATTCCTTTGGATTTAGGTCATGCCTGTTTGGCTGGTAAACGGACAGCATAATATATTGATGAGTCCAAATGATATTATTGGTCATATAAAAAGTTTACGTTAGGTTATTTTTCTATTGCAAAAGTTTGCGTTTAAACCCTGTCTGCAATCTTCGTGGCGAGATATAGCTACACCTAAGTAAATGCAGTTAATTATTATTCAGCTATTGTTGTCAGCCTTGTAAATAATATTTCCGTATAAAGCGAAGCGACTTCCATCATGACTATTAATGGTATTGTTGAATAGTTTACCTTGTAATTATTTAAGTTTGGTGGACGTTTTGTCTTATTCTGGTGAGCGTATGGTTATGGCAGATGACAGCCGATTTTTCATTATGTTAGCATGAGTTGATAATACTTTATCCAGGCATAGATCAGGATGTCCACATATAATAAGGAGAATGGTATATGTTTAAAAAAGTATTAGGCTTGCGCCACTGGAATAATAATGTTGTAAAAATACCGCCGCCAGCAGCAGAATCTGGCGCTAATGCGTCTGACGTGGTGGTGGATACTCCTGAGCCTTATGAGCGGATACTGTGTCAAAAAATTCTGATGGGGATCTCGACGATCGATATCATTCGTAATGCCATCATTAAGTCCTGTGAGCAGCTCAACATTGAAAAAGAACGCATTAATGAACTTAACGAACAGAATGATAAAGCCAGAAGTTCATTAAAATCGCTCGTGGAATTTATCACCGAAATTGGCACGACTTCATCGGATATTGGCTGTCGTATGGGCGACTTAAATACCTCCTTAACGCAAATTAATGCGTGTATTAAAGAGATACAGAAGATCGCTAACCAGACCAATTTGATAGCGATTAACTCCGCGATCGAGGCCGCGCGCGTAGGGGATGCCGGGCGTGGTTTTAGCGTTATTTCGAAAGAAGTGAAAAACCTGTCCGAAGATGTTAAACACAGTTCGAAAAGCGTCAGTACGTTAACCTCTGTAATCAAAGATAATACGGCCAGAGTGAGTGAGGTGCTGGATAACCAACAGCCGGTTATTGATAATATTACGACTAACATAAATCAAATTGTGGAGTCTATTGGCATCGTCATCGATAAATCGCTGAGCATGAAATCGGTCATGCAGTACATCTCTACGGTGCAGTTTTTGAATATTGTCAAAGTTGACCATGTTATCTGGAAAATGGAAGTCTACAAATTACTCTTAAATAAAGACATAAACAGTAAAATAACGATGCACGATCAGTGTCGGCTGGGGAAATGGTACTACGGCTTTGAAGGACAGCAGTTTAGCAATTACTACAGTTTCCGTAGTCTGGAAGCGCCGCATAAAGAGGTGCATACCGCTGGTCACTCTGCGCTGAACTATTTTGCCGCAGGCGATATGAATGCTATGTCGCAAGAACTCGACAGAATGGAGCGATCCAGTAATGAGGTGGTTAACCAGCTGGAAATGCTGGCTGTCGATTTGTTAAAAGAAACCACACTGTGAAGTCATAAGTTATTACCGTATAACCAACTGGAGCCATCATCAACAGGACTGATGTATCACACTTTCTGCACTGGAGTTATTCCGGACAGAGAAAAAAAAGCATGACGCAGAAGATGGCTGTGTTTGTTTACCCGAATCACTTACCTTAGTAAGTGATTCGGGATTAATCAGCAACATCTTTGCTTTTTATCGGCGGCCAGACTTTGGCTGGAAAAGTGCGTTACTGCTAAATTTCTCACTCTCTTACCGCCTTCCTGCCCCTCGAAATACCTGAGACCTGTGTTCACAGATTAATAGCGATTATTTAATCGTGAAATAACGCTGGGCATTATTGAAGCAGATATCCTGAACCATACGGCTTAGCATCGCTTCATCATCAGGAATCTCTCCGTCCTGCGCCCACTGTCCCAGCAGGTTACAGAGAATACGACGGAAATATTCATGTCGCGTATAAGAAAGGAAACTGCGGGAGTCGGTCAGCATCCCGACAAACTGACTTAACAGTCCCATTTGCGACAGTTGCTCCAGTTGGCGCAGCATCCCGTCTTTCTGATCGTTAAACCACCAGCCGGAACCAAACTGCACTTTTCCGGCAATTCCCGGCCCCTGGAAGTTACCGATCATGGTCGCCAGGACTTCGTTATCACGTGGGTTCAGGCAATAGAGGATAGTCTTGGGCAGTTCATTGGTCACATCCATACTGTCGAGCAAACGGGAGAGCGCCCAGCTAATGTTATTATCGCCAATGGAGTCAAAGCCGGTATCCGGCCCCAGCAGGCGGAACATCCGGGTATTATTATTACGGATCGCACCAATATGTAGCTGCATCACCCAGCCGCGCGCGGCGTACTGACGGCCCAGCCAGACCAGCACCGCCGTGGTAAACTGGGCGATCTCAAGTTCGCTCAGCGTTTCGCCAGCCAGACGTTTGCCCAGAATGGCGTCAAGCTGCGCGTCGTCGGGCACCGGCGCAAATCGCAGCGTTTCAATGCCATGATCCGACGCGCGGCAGCCGCAGGCGGCGAAATGGTCGAGGCGGCGAGTGAGCGCCTGACGTAAATCGTCGAAACGGGTAATGCTGACATCTGCCGCCGCTTCCAGTTTCCTCAGGTAATCGACAAAGCCGTCCAGTTCGATTTTGAAAACTTTGTCGGGGCGCCAGCTTGGCGCGACTTCAATATCAATGCTGTCGTCGGCGGCTATCTGGCGGTGATATTCCAGAGAATCTATCGGGTCGTCGGTGGTTCCGACCATCCGCACATTCATCTGCTGCATAATACCGCGCGCGGAAAAGGCCGGCGTCGCCAGTTTCTCATTACACTGCGTCCAGATACTTTCCGCGGTATCCGGTCCGAACAGCGTACCTGTAATACCAAATGGACGGCGTAGTTCAAGGTGCGTCCAGTGATACAGCGGATTGCCCAGCGTTTTTGGTACGGTATTGGCCCAGGCCATATATTTTTCATAATCGCTGGTCTCTTTGCCGGTGATCAGCGACTCATCCACGCCTGCGCTTCGTAGCGCTCGCCATTTATAGTGGTCGCCTTCCAGCCAGATCTGACCGAGGTTATCGAAACGGCGATCGTCGGCGATTTCCTGCGGACTTAAATGGCAGTGGAAGTCATAAATCGGCATGGGCGCGGCGTATTTATGGTACAGCGTGCGGGCAATGTCGTTTTTAAGTAGAAAATCTTCAGTCATAAACGTAGCCATGATTTATCTCCTTACTTAGCCAGCGCTTCTACCGTGGCTTTCGCGCCATTCTGCAATAGCTGTTGGTAAGCGTCGGTAACGGCTTGCACAAATTCGTGGTTCTTCGGCAGGTCGCTGCCAAAGATAGACTCGATGGCCAGTAGCCCGCGAACGCGTTCTTCCGGCGTCTGATATTGCTGATGAATCGCCTGATACTGCGCTAGCAGCGGATCGACGACATCAATGGTTTTACCTTGTTCATCGATACCGCCGACGTAACGCATCCATCCGGCGACGCCCAGCGTCAGGCGGCGATAGTCATCGCCCTGTTGCAAGTGCAGACGTACCGGGTCCAACAAACGCTGCGGCAGTTTCTGACTGCCATCCATCGCGATCTGCCAGGTGCGGTGTTTCAACGAGGGGTTAGTGAAACGCGCGATCAACAAATTCGCATACCCTTCCAGATCGGTGCCTTCCGGCATTGATAACGTCGGCGCTTGTTCATCAAGCATCAGCGCCAGCGCCGCGCGACGGTAAGCCGGGTTGGTCATGGTATCGGCGATAGTGTCATACCCGCCGAGATAACCCAGATAGGCGAGGAAAGAGTGACTGCCGTTAAGCATACGCAGCTTCATCATTTCAAACGGTACGACATCTGCAACGAATTGCGCGCCGACGGTGTCCCAGTCCGGGCGACCATTCACAAAGTTATCTTCGATGACCCACTGGCGGAAGGGTTCGCAGGCGATAGCGCAAGGATCATAAACCCCTAACTGGTCGGCAACCAGTTGTAGCGTCTCTTCGGTCGCCGCCGGAACAATGCGGTCAACCATGGTGCAGGGGAAGGTCACATTGTCGGCAATCCATGCGGCGAGGGCGGCATCGCGAGCTTTTGCCAGGCCGAGGACGGCAGCCTTTGCGACGTGACCATTCTCGCGTACGTTATCGCATGACAACACGGTAAAAGCTTTCAGTCCTTGCTCCCGGCGCATGTTTAGCGCTTCGACAATATAGCCAATGGCGGATTTAGGCTGCTGTGGATGGGCAAGATCGTTTTGGATCAGCGGGTTATTGACATCAAGCTCGCCGCTGGCGGGGTCGGTGCAGTAGCCTTTTTCGGTCACGGTTAAGGAGACGATGGCGGTTTCCGGGCGCGCCATTGCCGCCAGAATCCCTGCATGGCCGTCGAATTCAGGGTGCAGCGCTTCTTTCATTGAACCGATAATTTTCAGTTCGGTGCTTTCTGCGCCGCGTTCTGCAACGGTGTACAGCAGATTTTGCGCTTTCAGGTTCGCGATCAGCCGCGCGTCGTTACCCGGCATCAGGTTCACTTCACAAATGCCCCAGTCGCTGTCGCTCTTTTCCAGTAAATGATGGGTAAAGAGCGCCTGGTGCGCGCGGTGAAACGCCCCGCAGCCCAGATGCACAATACGGGATACCAGACGTGATTTGTCCCAGTTTGGGCGGGCGACGGAAACCTGGGCGGTGGCGATATTCTGTTCCATTGCAAACTCCTGTCATTCGACGTCTTCGCCCGCGATCTCCGGGGCGAGGCATGTTGCTATTGCATTGAGTAGGGGAAATCGCATGACGCGTCGCGCCATGCGAAAGAAGGTTATTTGCTAAAGAAAGCGCGCTGGATAGCCAGTTCGACGCCGCGGACTTCCGCAAGCCCTTTCAGACGGCCAATGGCGGAATAACCCGGATTCGTTTTCTTCTTCAGATCGTCCAGCATCTGATGACCGTGGTCCGGGCGCATTGGGATCAGATCGTCGCTACCTTCGGCTTTACGACGGTGCTCTTCTTCCACAATCGCTTTAACGACTTCATACATATCCACATCGCCGTGCAAATGGGCGGCCTCGTGGAAGGTCTTCGGATTCTCTTCGCGCAGCGTAGAGCGCAGATGCGTAAAGTAGATGCGCGGACCAAACTGTTTGATCATATCAACCAGATCGTTGTCGGCGCGCACGCCGTAAGATCCGGTACACATGGTGAAGCCGTTCGCCATGCTATTAACGGTTTCCACCATCCATTGCATGTCTTCAATGGTAGAGACAATGCGCGGCAGGCCGAGAATAGGGCGCGGCGGATCGTCAGGGTGAACGGCCATACGCACGCCAACCTCGTCGGCAACCGGAATAATGGCTTTCAGGAAATAGGCAAAATGTTCACGCAGTTTTGCTTTATCGATATCTTTATACGTCGCCAGGTGTTGACGGAACTGATCCAGCGTATAGCCTTCTTCCGCGCCAGGTAAACCGGCAATAATGTTGCGGGTCAGACGTGCTTTGTCTTCCTCGCTCATGGTGGCGAAACGTCGCTCTGCCTGAGCAATTTCTTCTGCCGTATAGTCGGCTTCTGCTCCCGGACGCTTCAGGATATGCAGTTCGAACGCGGCGAATTCAATCTGGTCAAAACGCAACGCTTTTGAACCATCCGGCAATACGTATTCCAGATCCGTACGTGTCCAGTCCAGCACCGGCATAAAGTTATAGCAAACCGTATAGATACCGCATTGCGCCAGGTTACGCAGCGTTTGCTGGTAGTTTTTGATCCATAAATCGTACTGACCGGTGTGGGTTTTGATATCTTCGTGGATAGGTACGCTCTCTACCACAGACCACTCCAGACCCGCCTCTTCAACGATAGCTTTACGTTTCTGGATCTCGTCTATCGACCAAATTTCTCCATTCGGGATATGGTGTAACGCCGTTACCACGCCGGTTGCGCCAGCCTGGCGTACATCTGACAGCGTTACCGGGTCGTTAGGTCCGTACCAGCGCCAGGTTTGTTTCATATCTCGTTTCCTCTTCTTGCGATAACGTCTTCGTGGTTGACCCATTGCCAGCCAACATCGAAACGTGCTTTGTAAACCCGTTCTGACCCCTAAATTCAACCAAAATTTTTCTCATGTCAACCTTATTGTCTAAATTGGCTAACCAAATCACAAATATCATCATTCACGGTCTGCCAATTTTATTTATTTGATCTGTGTCAATTTTTGCTGGGTGAAAAGCATTCACCATTCAACTTGAAATGAGTTGATGTATTTATTTCAAGAATATTAAGGGCGGGAGTTGCCGCCAGATTTTGACCGGTCCGGATGAGAAAATATTGATTGGTCAACCAATTTTTGTGATTTCAGTTTTCCCGCTACAGGTCAGACGGCGCGGAGCTAATGTTTTTTAACGAGGCTTTATCATGAAGATGACAAAATTAAGATGGTGGATTATCGGCCTGGTCTGCGTAGGGACCATCGTAAACTACCTGTCCCGTAGCTCGCTTAGCGTTGCGGCGCCAGCGATGATGAAAGAACTCCATTTTGATGAGCAACAATATTCCTGGGTGGTGAGCGCCTTCCAGCTTTGTTACACCATTGCGCAGCCGATCACCGGCTATTTGATGGATGTCATCGGACTGAAAATCGGCTTCTTTATCTTTGCCTTGTTATGGTCGCTGATCAACATGGCGCACGCGCTGGCCGGCGGCTGGATAAGTCTGGCATTTCTGCGTGGTCTGATGGGGCTAACCGAAGCGTCAGCGATTCCGGCCGGGATTAAAGCCAGCGCCGAATGGTTCCCGACGAAAGAACGCGGTATTGCGGGGGGACTGTTTAATATCGGTACTTCGATTGGCGCGATGCTGGCGCCGCCGCTGGTGGTCTGGGCGATGCTGACCTTTGCTGATCGCGGCATCGGTACTGAAATGGCGTTTGTGATTACCGGTGGGATCGGCGTGCTGTTCGCCATCACCTGGTTCCTGATTTATAACTCGCCAAATAAACACCCGTGGATCACCCACAAAGAGCTGCGTTATATCGAAGACGGCCAGGAAAGCTATCTCCAGGACGATAATAAAAAACCGGCCGTTAAAGAGATCGTTAAAAAGCGTAACTTCTGGGCGTTGGCGATTACCCGTTTTCTGGCTGACCCGGCATGGGGAACGCTGAGTTTCTGGATGCCGCTGTATCTGATTAACGTGATGCATCTGCCGTTAAAAGAGATCGCCATGTTTGCCTGGCTGCCGTTCCTGGCGGCGGACTTTGGCTGCGTTGCAGGCGGTTTCCTGGCGAAGTTCTTCATGGAAAAGATGCACATGACCACGATCAATGCGCGTCGTTGTAGCTTTACCATCGGCGCTGTTTTGATGATTTCGATCGGTTTTGTCAGCATTACGACTAACCCGTATGTCGCCATTGCATTGATGAGTATTGGCGGTTTTGCGCACCAGACGCTGTCTACCGTCGTGATTACCATGAGCGCTGACCTGTTCAAGAAAAATGAGGTCGCGACGGTTGCCGGTCTGGCAGGATCTGCGGCATGGATGGGACAGTTAAGCTTCAACCTGTTTATGGGGGCATTGGTCGCTATTATCGGTTACGGCCCGTTCTTCATTGCACTCAGTCTGTTCGATATTATCGGCGCCATCATCCTGTGGGTACTGATTAAAGATCCAGAAAAGCACCACCCGCCAATGACGGAACAGCCGCTGGCGTCTCACCGCTAAAGCTGTCTCGGTTTCACTGGCCTGATAAGCGAAGCGCTACCGGGTTCTAACGGCCACCTTCGGGTGGCCGTCTTCATTACCCTTATCGGTAAAAATACGCGTTGGTTTTATACCAGCGCGTTATCATTTAGTTTGCCTGATTATTTTCAGATGCTGAAAATAATATTGTGGTAAGGGTTATTGTTTTTCGCCTGGATTTTTATCGACTCTCTGTCTCGCTGCGATCATCGATAAAGTCCCCTTTATGTAAATAAAGGTTCAATGCTTCTACTCTTTTCCCCATATATTTTGCGCAGCTTCACAAAAAATAACCTGATGTCGTAATGTCCGCTCCCTAATATTCTCCATGCGCTATACGTTAATTTAAGTTTAAATTTCATGCCGGGGATATCACGATGTCACGTAATTTTACTGTTTCAGCCTGTCAGTATATTGTTACCGAAATAAACACTTTTGAAGATTTCATAACAAAGGTAAGGATACTTCTTAATAAAAGTCAGGGTGCTGATGTCGTTATCTTCCCGGAGCTATTTACCATTGAGTTATTTACATTATTGAAAAAATGGCAAGAAAGACCCATTTCACACCTTACTTTAATTGATCAGTTCACGGATGCCTATAAGCAGCTTTTTCAACAGGAAGCGAAAGAAAGAGGACAGTTCATTATTGCTGGCTCTCATCTGGAGCAGACTGGAGCAGATCGCTATGAGAATGTTGCGCATATATGGGGACCCGATGGCGAACATTATGCTCACAGTAAGACGCATATCTTCCCGGCTGAACGGGGTTGGTATACTCAGGAAGGCGATAAAATGGCTGTTTTTCAACTGCCATTTGCAAAGGTGGGTTTTAATATTTGTTATGAAGCAGAAATACCGGAGTGTGCCGCGACGCTGGCGGAACAGGGTGCGGAGTTAATTTTAACGCCTTCCGCTACGTTTACTGAACAGGGATTTTGGCGAGTCAGGCATTGTTGCCACGCACGTTGTATTGAAAATCAAATTTATCTTGTTCACTGTTGCCTGGGCGGAAACCCGGGCGGGCCACTGCCAGGCTGCTGGGCCCGAAGTTCAATTTTAAGCCCCTGTGATGTCGTGTGGAAAAATCCACAAGGTATTATCGCAGAGGCGCACGTCAATCAAGAGGATGTCATTTCAGGAGAAATTAACCTCGATGTTCTATATGAAAATAGACTTGGGGGGGCAGCAACAACGTTCAAGGACAGACGCAGAAAAGCAGGCATATATAATATCTGGCCATCACACATTAAATAACAGAATGTGTCCCTTCTATGTATTAGCTGGAGGTCGTTATGGGATATTTAAAATTACCTGAGGGTAAAAGGATTGCGGTCAATCTTGGTGTTGATGTAGATGCTCAGTCTTTATGGCTGGGCGGATTTAATCGACCGTCGCCATCCTTTATGTCACGAGGAGAGTTTGGTGCTCAAGTTGGCGTACCAAGGCTTCTGAAATTGTTCAAAGAAAATAATATCAAAACCACCTTTTTTATTCCCGGACACACTGTAGACACCTTCCCGGAAATCATTAAAGCAATTTTTGATGCCGGGCATGAAATCGCTCACCATGGCTACTATCATGAAAATCCGACGCTGGTGAATCGTGATACAGAACGCCGACTTATGGATCTGGCGTTCGCCTGTTATAAAAGACATTTCGGCATACGCCCTGTGGGATACCGTTCTCCCTATTGGGATTATAGCGAGAATACGCTGGATCTTCTGGAGGAAGCCGGTTTTCTCTATGACAGTAGCCTGATGGCGAGAGATCTTGTGCCTTACCATCCTCAACGTTGGCAGGTGAATTGGGAGACGGGAAATATCGCAGGCCCGGCCAGCGCGATTCTGGAAATTCCTGTTAGCTGGTATCTGGATGATTTTCCCGCACTGGCGTATACCGGCAACCAGGAGGGGATGAGCGATACTGACGGTGTTCTGCGACGCTGGAAGGATATTTTTACCTATGCTTATCACCATCAGGAAAACGGTTTATATGCGATGGCCCTTCATCCGCAGATAATCGGTCATGGGCATCATATGATGATGTTGTCACGTTTGATTGAACATATTAAAGGGCATGATGGCGTATGGTTTGCAACCTGTGAAGAGATAGCCAGTGTCTGGGTGGATGACGAAGAGGATCGACAAAAAATGCTCCGTCCTGATGTTCGTGGCGTAGCGCCGGTTCCGGATGATTATGGCTGGCCAGGCAAATGATATCACCTCATGACAATGTTAATATCAGTCGGGTAACGGATTACCCGGGCAGAAGTTACCTGTTTGCCCGCTCGTTAATGCATATTGTCCATCAGAAAGGGAGACTATCCCGGGACGTATAAAATCTTTTTTATTTCGGTCAAAACGTTAATCAACGAGAATAGTTTTTTTTTGATTTAAATCATTTTTTAGTGTTCACAGGAAAATAAGCAAATAGCATTTATAATGTGAGTATTAAGAAAAATAAAATTTCCATAGTGATTAATTTTTATTTAACGCTTTGATTTTTAATGTTTTTGTATGTGTTAATTGATGTAAATCAATTTGGATTTTTTATTAAATAAGTAAAAATTAAGTTGATATTTGCTTTTTGATGTGTTTTTTATATATAGCTGATTATTATTCTGAAATGTCAATTTTTGAATAACGACGCTGTGATACCGGCACCAGGGATACTTTGCGATAAAAGGGATTGAATATGGCAGAGAGCGTTCAGTATAACCTCAATTGTATTTGGCCACAGCGGGCCAAAACCCTCTATTGCTTTGCAACCAGCGGAATAACGTTCATCAGACGTGGGTAAACGTCGGCAAAATCCCTGCAAACCTGGCGCTTTTCACGCTGTGTTTTTTGGTCGTTGCGCTTTTAATAAGAGTCACAAGCGCTGGCCGCCGGTATTCGTCTGGCTGCTGAACTGCCACCTGATCAACAAGGAGATAAATCATGGATGCGATTTTTTTAAAGCTCGACAATATCAAAGGCGAAAGCCAGGTTGAAGGCTTTGAAGATCAGATAGAGATCATGTCTTATAGCCACAATGTGGCAATGCAGGTAAATAACGATGTTAGCCTCACTGAGCGGACTTCCGGGCGCGCGCATGTTGGTGAAATGTCGCTCACCAAATTTGTCGACCTCGCCACGCCTGTGCTCAATGAGTACTGCTGTAGCGGGAGGCTAATTAGAACCGCGGTGCTGACGTTGTGCCGCAATGACGACGGCAAAATGCGGTCGCTTATCGTTTATACCCTGACAAACGTGCTGATATCACAACTCAGTGTTAGCGGCGGCGCCGGCGGTAAGCCGGTGGAAACGATGTCGCTGAACTTCACGAAAATCGAATGGCAAATCACTGCCGAGAAATCAGACGGCGCTCAGCAGGAGTCCAGAACGTCAGTATGGGATCTGGCGATGGACCAGATAGGGAAATGATGATGACGCCAACCATTCCGGTCGCGCTATTCGACAGGCTCTTGGTTGAGGGGATAAGCCCACATGAATTGGTACGACGCAAGTTAATGTGTTTATTCAACTCTTGCGCCGTGCCAGGTGGCGAGACATTACCGCCGCTGCTCACTCGGGGTATGCCGGAATGGCACGAGGTGAATGTGGGTGACAAACGGGTTCTCAACTGGTTTTGCCGTGAGCTTCGCGCTGCTATTTTACGTTATGAACCGAGCATCAACATGCTGAAAGTCAGTGTAAAAGATGCCCATCATCAGACGCTGGCGTTGTCTTTGGAAGCGATGTTACAGGATGAGTCTGAACCGTTAAGGCTGGAGATAGCCTACTCTAACGGTAGATGGCGCTAGTAATGCAGGAAGGAACGCCGGGCCGGGCGTTTAACATTATCCCAAAAGCAAAAAAACGCAGCGAGCGAACCTGATAATCAGGCAGACAGTCCACCTTTCGGTATGGTTGATCTGCCTGCATCATTTTCAGGATGGTTAATAACGGACCATGACAGATTTAAGTTCGGTATAGTCATCAATAAACGCGCTGCCAAATTCACGACCACTACCCGATCCTTTCATCCCTCCAAAGGGTACCGCGGGATCGAGGAAGGTATGCATATTGACCCACACCATGCCAGCATCAATATCTTCAGCGTAGCGTAATGCCTTAGACATATTTTCCGACCACACACTTGCAGCAAGGCCGAATGGCGAAGCGTTGATATGCGAAAGCGCCTCTTTTTCATTCTGATAACCGATAAAGCTACAGACAGGGCCAAAGGTCTCCTCGTGCATCAGCGTACTGTTTTTACTACGCACTTTTACCGCCGTCGGCTGTAAAAAGTACCCTTCGCCGGGTAAAGTTTCACCGCCGTAAACAATGGTATCCCCTTCTTCCCGTGCGCGTTGAATCAGACGCAGCACTTTTTCAAGCTGAACCTGATTCGCCAGCGGGCCCATCACAGTTTTTTCATCTAAAGGCGACCCGGGCACGATCTCCGATAACCGTTGCCTGAGGAGCGTCATGACTGTATCCAGTTTTTCCTGGGGCAGATAAAAACGCTCTGCGGCAGCACAAATCTGTCCTTGATTCAGATAACCGGCTTCAAGAATACCGTTGACCATGGCTTGTGCCGAGAGATCATTGAGAAACAGCGCCGCATTTTTCCCTCCCAGTTCGAGGGTAACGCGTTTTCCTGACGATGTTGCCGAACGCCGGACTTTCTCACCTGTCGCGACTGACCCGGTGAAACTCACTTTGGCGCAATCTGGATGCGCGATCAGCTGTTGCGCTATCTCACCGCCAGCACCGTTTACCACGTTAATTACGCCATCAGGGAAACCTGCCTCTTTAGCCAGTTCAGCGACTCGCAGCAGTGTCAGCGGGGTATATTCACTTGGTTTAATGACGATGGTGCAGCCACATACCAGCGCTGCGGCCAGCTTCCAGATAGCAATCATAATGGAGAAATTCCACGGCACAATACCGACGACCACCCCAATGGGTTGGCGTTGGGTAAACGCGGTGTATCTCTCTTCTCCCATTGATGGCAGGGAGACATTCAGCGTTTCACCGGTTATTTTTCCTGCCCAACCGGCAAAGTAACGCAGGAAGGCCACTGACTGATCGAGTTCAAGACCGCGCGACAGCATAATCGTTTTACCTGAACAGACGCTTTCCAGTTGAGCTAACTCTTCACGATGAGCGGCAAGAGTATCAGCCAGTTTCAGCAGTAATGCGCCGCGTTGTAACGTTGGCATTTTACGCCAGACATCAAACGCCCGTCTGGCGCTCTGCATGGCCTCTTCTGCCTGCGCAGGGGTTGCCGACACAACGTCGGCGATGATTTTGCCGGTGGCTGGGTTAGTGACCGAGAAGTTCGTGCCGTTTCCGGCCTGACGTTCACCTGCAATAAATTGTCCGTGTCGTTGGCGTAAAAAAGTCGTTACTTCGGCAAGTAATGTCACGTCGCTCATCAGAAGTGCCTGTAGGTCAGGAATGTACGTTTTTCCATCTCAACATACTTGCCTGGAACTGAATATCGTTCCAAAGAACGTCATTCTTCCGGACGATATTTTGTAAAACGTTACCGTGCTGTGATAGCGGTCTTAGTCAAGCGTGATGACAAGGTAACGCGATGAATACAAAAATCGATGCGTTGAATTACTACGGCGCGACGAAAAAATACCCGTTGCATTTTCCTGCTCTGCAAGACGATATTGATGCCGATGTGGTGATCATTGGCGGTGGCTTTTCAGGCATCAATACCGCGCTGGAACTGGCGGAGCAGGGGATCACTAATGTTGTCGTTCTGGAAGCCCGCCATCTTGGGTATGGCGGCACCGGGCGAAACGGCGGTCAGGTGATGGCCGGTATAGGTCACGACATCGAAGCCGTTAAAAAATATGTAGGCGCAGCGGGAATGGAGACGCTGTTTAAAATCTCGAACCTCGGCGCAGGTATTATTCGGGAGCGAATTCGTAAATACCATATTGATGCTGATTTTGTCCCCGGATATGGTTATCTGGCCTACAACCAGCGGCAGTTAAAAACGCTGCAACAATGGGAAAAAGAATTCAAAGCTGCTACGCCGGAAGATGATATTGAACTCTATACCGGTAAAGACGTGCAGCAGGTTATTGGTTCCGACGTCTACTGCGGTGTTCTCAAGCATATGGGGGGAGGGCATGTCCACTCGCTGAATTTATTGCTGGGCTCCGCTCAGGCTGCGAATTCGCTGGGGGTGAAGATATTCGAATATTCACCTGTGGTTGAGGTCAGTTACGGTAAAACTGTGCGGGTACGTACTGCGATGGGCAGCGTAAAAGCAGCCAAATTGCTGTGGGCCTGTGATAGTTTTCTCAATAATCTGGAACCAGAAATTTATAAGAAAACGCTGGTTACTTATTCTTATCAGGTCTCTACAGAACCTCTCTCCAGCGAGCTTGTTGAGCGGATCAGTCCCTTGCGCGGGGCTTTTAGCGATATCCGCCCGGTGATAAATTACTACCGTCTCACAAAAGAAAACCGTCTGCTGTTTGGCAGCGCCACAAGGTTTCTTGAATATACCCCGCACGATTTTGCTGCCTGGAACCGCACTCTGTTGACGGAGGTCTTCCCTTATTTGAAAGACGTTAAAATCGATTTTGCCTGGGGCGGACCGATGGCCTGTAGCGCGAATCTGTTTCCGCAGATTGGCACGCTTCGTGAACACAATAATGTTTTTTATGTTCAGGGTTATTCCGGATTTGGCGTCACGCCTTCCCATATTGTATGCAAAATCCTGGCCGAAGGAATAAATGGCGGTTCCGAGCGGTATCGTCTGATGAGTAGCATTCCCCACGCGACAATTTATGGTCGCGACAGTCTACGTCTATTGCTGGTCAGTGCGGGAAAACTGATACATCAAACAGCCGGTTTCTGGAAAGGCCGGAATTAACCAGGAGAACATTAATGCACGCTTTTAAACTCAATCAACCTGTTCCTGAATTACAGCCAATCGGGAGTGTCAGCCTGTTGGGGGCGTTGCCAACAGAAGGCGATCCCCAGGTCGCCGTTGCGATGATTTACGGTAAACCTGAGGACGTATTTACCTGTGGACTGTTTTCATCGACCCGCGGCGGTTTCACGATGATTTATCCCTTTACCGAGCACGCAACCGTGCTGGAAGGGGAAGTGGAACTCACTGTCGCGGGTCAGGAACCGATACGTTTTTCACCGGGCGATAGTTGGTTTGTTGAACAGGGAACCGAAGTGGCATGGAAAGTTTTAACGCCCCGTTTTGTAAAACATTATCTGGCAAACGTTGAAAGCCACAAACAGGGTTGAATCCTTTAATTGTTCGTCAGTAGCGTTGGCATCACTGGGGAGAATAACGCGCTCCCCACTTGCTATTAGCGCATGCGGGGACGGCGTCACAACGTTATTTACCGTTATCCCTCTTCAGGACGATACCTGTTAGATACGGTGCCTGCCATAAATAAGCGTTATTCCGGAGCGGTAATTTATTGTTGTAATAATAGTGAAGAGGTTGACCATGTTTAAAAACAGACTTGCCAGCCATCTTGAACGTGGCGTTATTGGTTTCCCCACGACGCTTGCCAGCTCCGTCGGGCTGATTATGGCAAGCCCGGTGATCCTGACCGTGACCAGTGGTTTTGGCTCAGGGGGAGATACCTTTGCCCTTGCGGTATTACTGGCATTTATTATGATGCAAGCGCAGATTACCACCTTTGCCGAAGCGGCAACGCTCATTCCCACGACTGGCTCCGTCTACGACTATATCTCCTGCGGGATGGGGCGTTTTTTCGCTATCACCGGTGCGCTTTGCGCTTACCTGATCGTACACATTTTTGCCGGCACGGCAGAAACGATTCTCGCTGGCGTCATGGCGCTGGTGAACTTTGAGTCTGTTAGCGAACACGTGGCCATGCAGCACAATACCTGGATGGTTGGCGTCGGCATGGTAGTGGTTTTCGGGATACTGAATGCCATTGGTGTTGAAGTATTTGGCAAGGTGGAAGTGTTTCTTACATTCGGTATGTGGACTACCCTGACCATCTTCGGTTTATGCGGGATCCTGTTATCCCCGGTCACTCATCATTCCGGGTGGTTTGGCGCACCGCTTGATGTCAGTAATCTTTCTGGTCTGTTTGGTTATATTGGCATGGCGATGTTTATGTTCGTCGGTTGTGAACTGGTCACGCCAATGGCGCCGGAAATTAAAAAAGCGCATCGTACGATTCCCAGAGCGATGGCGCTTGGCCTTTTAGCGGTGGCAGGTTGTATGTTCCTCTATGGCGCTGCGATTAACCGGCAGGTAAATAATGTGGTGGTCGATGCGGCAAACCATATCTTTTTACTGGATACGCCGATGGCTATTCCCGCCTTTGCCAATCGTGTCATGGGACATGTCGGGCAATACTGGCTGGGCGTGGGGTTGTTGTTAGCGGGATGTGCGACGATTAATACGCTAATGGCGGCAGTACCGCGTATGATATACGGCATGGCGCTGGACGGCGCTTTGCCGCGGTTTCTGACCTGGTTGCACCCCCGCTTTAAAACACCGGTCATCGCCATCGCATTCGGTGTTGCGATTCCCTGTTTACATGCCTGGTATCTGAACGGTGATATCGACCACATTGTTCCGCTGATCCTCGCTGCGGTCTGCGCCTGGGGAGTAGCTTATCTGCTGGTAACGTTATCGGTCGTTATCTTACGTATTCGGCGCCCCGATTTACCACGCGCTTACCGGGCCCCCTGGTTTCCCTTACCTCAGATTATTTCGAGCGTGGGTATTATTATCGCCATTATTAATATCGCGCCTCCAGGAATGAACAGTCGGGATGTACTTATACCATTCGGTATTATGCTTGGATTGACTGCCGCCTATGCCTTATTCTGGACATTATGTGTGCAACGGGTTAATCCTTTCCTCCCGCTTCCGGTAGAAGAGGTCGTGGAACGGGCTATGGGCAATTATGAAAAGCGAAACAATGAAGAGATGACGCCAGATGTCCTCCGTCCCCTGGTTTAAGAGCACATTAATGAACATGGTGTTACGTGATTTGAGCGGCTGGCGTTGTGAAAAATTGACCGAACATAGCGCCGTGCTGTATCTGAATGCATTTACCCAGGTTATCTGCCATGTTCAGCAAAAACGGTTATTCATGGCCAGTATTCACAGTTGTGAATTCAGGGTGAAAGGCACAATCAATTATCCTTTGCAGGGCAAAATTCGCGTTCATCAGCCCGGATGGCTGAAACGTTATCCCGTCATTTTTACTGGCAGCAAAAGTACCGCCGGGCTGATTAACTATCTTAATCGTTTCCCCAATTTACAACAGGCTCTGAGTGAACTGGATTATCGTCGGTTCACGCTGGTTTTACATCATAAGGAATGGTATTGCAGCATTGAGCTATGGCCTGCTAGCGAAGTGGTTTGTAAAATGCCGCCGCTGCGCCGTTATCTGCGGCTTGAGCGGCACCAGCGTGTTCTTCTGCTTAGTGTGATAAATATGATCAATCAGGCCATGAATCAATGGCTGCAACAGGATACCGACGCCAGATAATATGACATTTTATTGCGGCATCAGCTCAGAGGGTGGTATTAATTCAGGCATATATGACATATGGGGAAAAGACCCGCAATTGACGCGGGTTAAAAAGAACGCTTTCACATATTCAGTGAATGTTGTACCGAGGACATTCTGGTTCGGGAAACCAGTTCCGTGCGATTTATCACTTCTGTTTTAGCAAAAATATTACGTAAATGCGTTTTCACTGTTGAGAGAGAAATATTCAACTGACGGGCAATCAATTTGTTGCTGGCCCCTTCGCAGACCATTCCCACAATTTCACGCTCTTTGGCGGTCAATATTGACGCCAGATCGTTGTCTTCCTGAAGAGAATCATGAATTGCCAGTCCCAGTAATGGTTGTACTGCCTGGGCTCGCAAACGCTCTTCGCTGGAAAAAGGTATATCGCGCATTAATGAAATGCCCGCGATAATACGATGGCCCCGACGAATAAAGATCTCAATCATGTCGCACACATGATTAGGTAGCATAAATTCATGATAATAATGGCGATGACGAGCACAGATGCCGGGCGTCATCGTCGCTACTGTAATAACCTGTTGGCCGAATCGGGAAGGCGATAGCGGGTCTAATGGTTGAAAATGCTCCAGATATTGTTGGTGTGTGCTATTAGAAATATTATGTAAAACATAGGCTTCCGGCTTTAAATAAGCATTAACACGATAAAAAACCGCCGACGACAGAGGAATGAGTTGCGCAATGCTCTGTAAGCAATGGAGAGTGATCCCGTCATTATGGCCAGTAGTTGATAAGGCTGACATGTTATCTCCTTCCATCCGGATGAGCGCGTCGGGGCGCAGTAAAATAGTGGTATGTTGAAACATACAATTTACATTCGGTTAACACAATCATTCACATGTTAATAATGTGACGTATGTTGCGGTATTTTTTATAACATATTGAAAATAAATGATTTTAATTTAAATCCTGTCTGGTTATTCTAAAAAATAATTTAAAATTATTAATATAATTTTTTCTGTCGCGGTTGACTCATCTCCTGAAAATGCCGTGAGTTCTCGTCCTTCAGGACGATATTCTTTTGAGACGCCTGTTCTATGATTTTCTGTAATAGCGCACGTTAACAGAGACTTAATTTCTGGCTCAGACAGGATTTGCTAAATAACATTTCAATAGCGTCATGCGCTATGCAGAAAACCGGCGTATCAATAGATACAGCCTGCTCTCGGCATTCTGCCCGCAGCGCCAGACGAACGCTATTGCGAAATGTGAGTCATGTCTCCGCATCAGAAATGATAATTACAGGACAGAATAATGTTGAATCTCAACACATTACGGCAACAACAAATCCCCGTAATGACGGAATATCGCGCGCAGATACCCTTTCATATATTGGCAAAACCCATAGGCCCTGCATGTAATCTGGCCTGCCGCTATTGTTATTACCCACAGGGCGAAACGCCCGTAGAAAAAATGAATGAATCAACGCTGGAGGTTTTTATTTGTCGCTATATTGCGGCGCAACCTGCCAGTGCGCGTGAAATTAATTTTGTCTGGCAAGGCGGTGAACCGCTTTTAGCCGGAATCGGTTTTTATAAAAAGGTAATAGCGCTTCAACAACGATATGCGCCTGACGGCGTGACGATCAGTAATAGTCTGCAAACGAATGCGACGTTGTTAAACGATGCCTGGTGCCGTCTGTTTCGCGACAATAATTTTACTATTGGCATCAGTCTTGAGGGCAGTGAAGACTTGCAAAATCATCATCGTCCGGGCAAACGCGGCGAGGCCAGCTATCCGGCGGTGTTGCGGGGAATCACATTGTTACAACACTATCGAGTCGATTTTAATGTACTGATTGTCGTGCATGATGACATGGCTTGCCATGCGGCAGCCATCTACGATCATGTTGTTAGCCTTGGCGCTCGTTATCTGCAATTTCAGCCACTGATGGACGAAGGCAACGCCCTACAGCAACGTTACCAATTGAGTGCGGATAACTGGGGACGTTTCATGATTGATATCTGGCGTCAATGGCGCAAACGCGGTGATATGGGACGGGTTTTTGTGATCAACATTGAACAGGCATGGGCACAATATTTTACGCATATCAGCGCCACCTGTGTCCATTCCGCCCGCTGCGGCACGAATCTGGTCATGGAGCCGGACGGCAAACTCTATGCCTGCGATCATCTGATTAATAGCCAGCATTACCTGGGACAGCTTTCTAATAATACGTTAGCGCCAGCCGTAGATTCCGCAACCCGGCTTCCCTTTGGTATTAAGAAAAGCCAGCGCCGGGAGTGTCAACGGTGTTCTGTGAAAATAGTCTGCCAGGGAGGCTGCCCCGCACATATCAACAGTGCCGGCTACAACCGACTTTGTAGCGGCTATTACTCTTTTTTCACGGAGATTCTGGCTCCGCTACGCGCCTGGCCCCGGAATCTGAATGGACTGAAGGCCTGGTGTGCTGACGTTATGGGCAGATTTTCGGGCTGATGGTCCCTCTTGCCGCATTTGCCTGCCGCTCTTGTACAACATCCGTAGTCTGAAATGGAGAATAAGCCGTGAAAAAAGAAGTAACACTTGCCACACTCAGCATTATCTTCTCCGGTACGGCACACAGTACGCAAAACGAACGTCCTGATATTATCGTGATTATCGCTGATGATATGGGATATTCTGATATCACTCCCTTCGGTGGGGAAATCCCAACGCCTAATTTGCAGGCGATGGCTGAGAACGGCGTGCGGATGAGTCAATATTACACGTCTCCCATGTCTGCTCCCGCCCGTGCGATGCTATTAACCGGGAACACCAGTCAGCAAGCGGGTATAGGCGGTATGTGGTGGTATGAAAATACCATAGGTAAGGAAGGCTATGAATTGCGCCTGACTGATCGGGTGACGACCATGGCTGAACGCTTTAAAGATGCTGGTTACAATACGCTGATGGCGGGTAAATGGCATCTTGGTTTTACGCCAGGCTCGACGCCAAAAGATCGGGGCTTTCGTCATTCTTTCGCCTTGATGGGGGGAGGCGCCAGTCACTTTGATGATGCCGTGCCGCTGGGAACCGTGGAGATATTTCATACCTATTATACCCGTGACAATCAGCGCATTTCACTGCCCTCCAGTTTTTACTCCAGCGAAGCCTATGCCAGCCAGATTAATCGCTGGATCAGCGAGACGCCACGGGAACAACCTATCTTCGCGTGGTTGGCCTTTACTGCGCCACATGATCCTCTGCAGGCGCCGGATGAATGGATTAGTCGTTTTAAAAGTCAGTATGAACAGGGCTATGCAGACGTCTATCGTCAGCGTATTGCTCGTTTGAAGAAACTGGGTTTCCTGCGTGATGACATACCTCTGCCAGGACTGGAACTTGATAAAGAATGGCAGGCGATGACCCCGGAACAGCAGAAATATACGGCGAAGGTGATGCAGGTTTACGCTGCTATGATCGCCAATATGGATGCACAGATCGGCACCGTTATTGAGACGTTAAAAAAGACCGGGCGCGATAAAAACACGATTCTGGTCTTCTTAAGTGATAATGGTGTGAATCCGGCGGAGGGCTTTCACTATGAATCTGAACCGGATTTTTGGAAGCAATTCGATAATCGTTACGAAAATATTGGTCGTAAAAATTCATTTATCTCTTATGGCCCCCACTGGGCTGATGTCAGCAATGCGCCTTATGGTCGCTATCACAAAACGACCAGCGGTCAGGGGGGAATTAATACCAGTTTTATGATTTCCGGTCCTGGTATCATCCATCATGGCGCCATAGATAACGCCACGATGGCGGCGTATGATGTTGCGCCCACGCTCTATGAATTTGCAGGTATTGATGCCAGTAAATCATTATCTGAAAGACCGACACTGCCAATGATCGGCGTGAGTTTTAAACGCTATCTGACCGGTGAAAGTCTGCACGCGCCTCGCACACAATATGGTGTTGAACTCCATAATCAGGCGGCCTGGATAGATGGGGAATGGAAATTGCGTCGTCTTGTCACAGTATTCCCACAGGCGGGTAATGCTCCATGGGAATTATTCAACCTGCAACGTGACCCCCTGGAAACGCATAATCTCGCAGCAGATTATGTGGATAAAGTGAAAATACTGAGCAGTGCATATGAGGCATTTGCAAAACAGACAATGGTGCTTTATGCCAAAGGCAAGCTTATCGATTATGTGGGTATCGACAGTAAAACCGGGCGTTATCTGGCTGTCGATCCACAGACATTGCAGCCAGTTCCTGCTCCGTTAGCGATTCCTTTAGACACAAAATCGGACCAATAATTATTGGTTACGTTTCAAATGATTATTCAACGCTCACATAACCGCATTCAGCCAGTGACTTTCAGGATGAAGTTTCTCAGCGTTGGCGATGTATCGCCGCGCCGGTATGCCAGAGCCAGCTTTGCGACGGGCATCTGGTCTGCAACGGGGCGGTATACTACTCCCTTGACATTAACCTGTCTCATTGAATCTGGAACCATCGACACGCCCATCTCTGCCGACACAAGGTTAATGACTGACGAAATTTGCGGCACGAGTTGACCAATTTTCGGTTCAAAGCCCGCTTTACCGCAGGCCTTGATCACTGCGTCATAAAGCGACAGGCCGATTTCACGTGGGAAGAGTAAAAAAAACTCATCTTTGAGAATCGAGAGTGCAATCTGTTTACACGCCGCAGCAGGATGCGTTTCTGCCAGCACAATAACCATTGGCTCTTCAGACAGTAACCTGAGCTGGAACCGTTCATTGCCTGTAAAACCGGGTCTCAGAAAGGCAACATCCAGCGATCCTTCATTCAATTCATCAGCCAGTTGGGTTGTATTTCCTTCCTCAAGCTGCAAACGAACGTCAGGATAAGCCCGCTTGAAAGTACGGATTGCGCCGGGCACCACACTGTTAAATGCCGCAGAGGCAGTAAAACCCACCCTTAACACGCCCGACTCCCCCCTGGCGACACGCTGCGCCGCCAGCACGGCTCTTGTCGCGGTAGCAGGCATCCCTTTAACAACATCATAAAATGCTTTTCCAGCCTCGGTTAATTCCGCGCCATGAGGCACTCTCCGGAATAGCTGCGCTCCCAGCTCTCTTTCCAGATCCTTAATCTGTTGGCTTAGCGGCGGCTGACCTATGCCTAATTTTGTCGCAGCCCGCGTGAAATGCCGCTCTTCAGCGACGGCGAGAAAATAGCGAATATGGCGCAGTTCCATCCTCATCTCCAAAAGCAATTAAGAATGGCACCATCATATATTGGAAGAATGAAACCAGCGAGCGCATAGTGAGGTTAACAGGAGGTGCAATATGCCCGATATTTCTCATACACCGACACGTAGCTGGCTTTTTACCCCAGCAATTCGACCAGAACGCTTCATAAAAGCAGTTGAAAGTGCGGCGGACATTTCTATTATCGATCTTGAAGATTCCGTCACCCCGAATGACAAGGCGCAGGCCCGGAAAATTGCGATGCAGTTCCTTTCATCCCGACCAAACTCATCGCTGAAAATAGCATTAAGAATTAATGGAATGAATACTCATGCTGGCATTGAAGACCTGCATATGTTACTGGAATGCCGTTTTTTTCCTGATTACATTATTCTTCCAAAAACAGAGTCAGCCGCGCACCTGCAAATCGTGGATAGTCTTATCATGATGGCTGGTTCTGATACTCGCCTTATTGGCATTATTGAGTCAGTTGTCGGACTTAATGCCGTAGAGTCTATTGCGGACGCCACCCCCAGACTCTGCGGGTTGATGTTTGGCGCCGCAGATATGGCGGCTGACATTGGCGCCACACCCGCCTGGGAGCCTCTTGCGCTGGCGCGGGCCAGAATAGTGGCTGCCTGCGCTATGAAAGGGCTTCTTGCAATAGATGCTCCCTTCTTTGATATAGGCGATTTTTCAGGTCTGAAAGAGGAAACGCTGCAGGCGCTCAGTTTTGGTTTTTCTGCAAAATCGGCTATTCACCCCGCTCAGATTAGTGTAATCAACGCCGCATTTACTCCTACAACGGCAGAAATTAATCATGCTCGTGCAGTACTGACAGAGAATGCCAAAGGCGTCGGGATCGTTAGCGGCATGATGATAGATGCAGCCGTTGCCCGTCAGGCCCGGAGATTACTCGCCCGGGCAGGGATCTTTTCCTGATTTTATTAACAGAGGAATTGATTATGAACACGTTATTACCCGCTTATAAAACCATTAGCGAGGGGCGCTACCGAGAAATTTCGGGTCTTTACTGGGAGGATTTTCATCCCGGTGATGTTTTTGAACATCGTCCCGGCCGGACGGTTCTGGACGCCGATAATGTGTGGTTTACCCTGCTCACTCTCAATGTGCAGCCGGTCCATTTCGATGCGGCTTACGCCAGCAAAACGGAATGGAAAAAGTTACTGGTTGATTCAACGTTCACTCTGGCGCTTTTAACCGGTATGAGCGTGCGTACTGTCAGCGCCAAGGTCGTGGCCAATCTTGGCTGGGATAAGGTACAAGCCGTCCATCCGGTTTTCGCAGGGGATACACTTTATGCTGAAAGCACTGTACTCAGCAAACGCCTGTCAAATAGTCGCCCGGGACAAGGCATCGTTACCGTTCGGACATGTGGTATTAACCAGAATGGTGTAGAGGTCATGCGCTTCGAACGAACAATGTTAGTTTATTGCTGTGGATGTTCGCCTGAAGAAGACGCCGCTTATTGAGAAATCGCCCTGGGGTTTAGAGTCATGATGAATGTTAATGCAGTGTATGCCGAAAAATGCGTGACGCCTGACGAGGCGGTTACTTTAATTACCTCCGGCAGTCACCTCTCTATGGGAATGTTTGCAGCAGAGCCTCCAGCTTTGCTGAATGCGCTGGCAAAGCGAGCGAAAAGGGGAGAAATCAACGATCTGCGGGTTTACTGTTATGAAACAGCCAGCATTGCCGGGAACACTATTTTCCGTTATGAGCTAAGTGACTATATTCATCTCTACAGTATGTTTATTACCGGTATTGAACGGGCTTTAATACGTCAGGGGATTGAGAGTTCCGGGCGAAAAATAGTTAACTATGTACCTTCAAATTTTCATCAGGCGACGCGATTACTGGCTGATGATATTGGTATTGATACCTTTATTCACACCGTGTCCCCTATGGATAAGTATGGCTATTTTAATTTTGGAACTGGAAACGATTATTCCACCCGGATTGCGAGGACAGCTAAAAAGCTTATTGTCGAAGTTAACAAATATATGCCACGCGTTCATGGAGAAGGTGCTGCAATCCATATTTCAGAAATTGACGCCATTGTTGAAAACCATGTCCCTTTAATTGAACTACCAATACGTACTGCCGTAGCCGAAGATATTGCTATCAGTCAGATTATCGCTTCTCTTGTGCCAGATGGCGCTTGTCTCCAGATGGGGGTCGGCGCATTACCGGAGCTCATCTGTAATGCGCTCAAGGAACATAATGATCTGGGGGTCCATACAGAGGCGCTGAATCCGGGGTTGGTAAGTTTGATTCAACAAGGCGTCGTTACCAATCAGCGTAAAAATATCGACCGGGGAATGTCTGTATTTACTTTTGCTATGGGACAAAAGGATATGTATGACTATCTCAACGACAACCCCTCTTTTTTTAGTCGGCCTGTCGATTATGTTAACGATCCGGGGATCATTGCGCAAAATGAGAATGTTGTCTCCATTAACGCTACCTTACAAATCGATCTCACTGGTGCCTGTAACTCTGAATATTTGCTTGGACACCAGTACAGCGCTTCAGGAGGGCAATTGGATTTTGTCAGAGGCGCATATGCATCTAAAGGAGGTCGTTCCATTATTACGACCCGCTCAACGGCCGCGAATGATACGATTTCTCGTATTGTTCCCCGCCTTGAGGGGCCTGTAACAACCCCACGAACGGATACGCACTGGATAGTCACTGAATTTGGCTCCGTAAACCTGAAGGGGCTCTCTTCAACCGAGCGTGCGCTCAGCATCATTGAATTGGCACATCCCAATTTTCGGCAGCAACTTAGAGTAGATGCAAAAAAAATGCATCTGATTTAAAAGTAGGTTAATGCTATTTTTTAATGTAGCATCCCTAAAATATAAACATCATGAGTCTATTCAAATGATAATTGACAGAATTGATCACCTTGTATTAACGGTATCTGATATATCAACCACAATAAGATTCTACGAAGAGGTACTTGGTTTTTCTGCGGTAACATTTAAACAAAACAGAAAAGCGTTAATATTTGGAGCGCAAAAAATTAACCTCCATCAGCAAGAAATGGAGTTCGAACCAAAAGCGAGTAGACCAACGCCGGGATCTGCCGATTTATGTTTTATTACATCGACACCGATAAATGATGTTGTGTCTGAGATCTTACAGGCAGGCATTCCCATTGTTGAAGGCCCGGTTGAGAGAACTGGAGCCACAGGCGAGATAATGTCTATCTACATCAGGGACCCTGATGGAAACTTAATTGAAATTTCGCAGTATGTTTAATGTTAAAACTTACTATTACTGCCTTTATTATGATCACGCATCCGTTTATATTGGTCTAATGGAGATCATATGGCAATAATTTCTGGAAAGAGTCTATGTTCAAACTTATTGACTTGAAGACATCGAGGAATTCATAAGAAAGCATAAAAAAGGAAAGGTGGTGCCCGGACTCGGAATCGAACCAAGGACACGGGGATTTTCAATCCCCTGCTCTACCGACTGAGCTATCCGGGCAACGAGGCGCATTAAACCGTAATCGCCTCGCTTCGTCAATGAAATTTCTTCAAATCAACGTAGACTGCACAATCTATCACCACTTTGTTGTTATTGCACGCAGAATCAGGCAAAAAACATCGCCCATGCGGCGGAGATCGGCATCGCCAGCAACAGCGCCGGGAGCATATTCACTACCGGAAACATTTTGATTCCACATACACGCAAGCCGGTCGCCACCAGCAGCAGTCCGCCCACGGCGCTAAAGTCGCCCATCATTGCCGGCGTGGTCAGTGGAAGAATGAGGGTGGCGCAGGCGGCAAGCGTTAACTGGATAATCAACATCGGTGCGCAAATCGCCGAAACGGCGATGCCAAGCGAACAGGCGAAAATTATGGCAGTGAAAAAATCCAGAAAAGATTTAGCGATCAAAATGTTTGGATCGCCGGTCATCCCTTCATGCATCGCGCCGAAAATACCGGTGCCGCTGGCGCAAAAAAGTACAATGATAGCGACGTAACTTTGAATAAATGAGTCGTGTGTCGGTTTCTTACCCGATGCCATAAATAATTGTTGGATTTTCGCGACTGCGCCATTAATGCCTTTTTCCAGCAAACAAAACTCGCCGATGAGCGCGCCGACCAGCGTCGCCAGCACCATCACCGGAAGATTAGCGCACTTCATCACCAGCAGAATACCAATTCCCAGAGAGCACAGACCAAAAATAGACGTCATTGAGACGCGAATCCGTTCTGGCAGACGCTGACTTAACAGCGCGCCAATAACGCCGCCGAATAAAATTGCGCCAGCGTTAATAAAAGGTCCAATTACCACAATGACTCCTGTTATTTGTCTTTCAAATTGCCTTATTATCACGCGATTAAGCTGTTAATAGCTTGATTATCTGTGACGTATAGAGCGCTGATTTTACCTTGCGCCGCCTGGTGAAAGGTGCCATGATTGCGCGAAATTTCTCCTGCCAGCATGGGGCTCGCCGGGATGAACATAGCGCCTTTATATTGTCTTCACTGTCGCCTGACTGCGCGAGGTTTGCCCCTTTCTTTCTTTTTTTGTCATCCCCGCTATGCGGTGAGGGCAGCGCACGCTCACTGCAGGACAACAGTAAAATCAGAAACAGTCTGTTTTTACTGATGTCTGGCGGTCGGAGCTGGTATCCAGTTTGACCCGGCATCTCGTTGGGCAAGGCATCGGGCCTTGTCTGGGGTTACTCTACTCCCGAAACGGGTATTTGCGCTTATGAAATCAATGAATATTGCCGCCAGCGGTGAACTCATCCCCTGTCTCTCCACCCACCGAAACGTAGTGGCGCTGGACAGTACCGACTTTACCGATGTGGCCGCAGTCGTCATTACCACTGCCGACAGCCGTAGCGGTATTCTGGCGTTGCTTAAACGCACCGGTTTTCACCTGCCGGTGTTTATGCTTGCGGATGAACCCGTCAGCGCGCCTGTCGGCGTTACGGCGGTAATCGGCGGGAACGCGCAGGAATGGCTGGAGTTGGAAAACGCCGCCAGTCGCTACGAAGCGGAACTTCTGCCGCCCTTTTATGACACCCTGACCCAATATGTCGACATGGGGAATAGTACCTTTGCTTGTCCGGGGCACCAGCATGGCGAGTTTTTTAGAAAACATCCCGCAGGCCGCCATTTTTATGACTTTTTTGGTGAAAACCTGTTTCGTGCGGATATGTGTAACGCCGATGTGAAACTTGGCGATCTGCTAATACATGAAGGTTCTGCCAAACACGCGCAGAAATTTGCGGCAAAAGTGTTTAATGCGGATAAAACCTATTTTGTGCTGAATGGAACTTCGGCGGCGAATAAAGTGGTCACCAATGCCCTGCTGACGCGCGGCGATCTGGTGCTGTTTGATCGTAATAATCACAAATCCAACCACCACGGCGCCCTGATTCAGGCCGGGGCGACGCCGGTCTATCTTGAAGCGGCGCGCAACCCGTTTGGTTTTATCGGTGGTATTGATGCGCACTGTTTTGATGAAACGTACCTGCGCGACCAGATTCGTGATGTGATGCCGGAAAGCGCCGATGCATCGCGTCCGTTCCGCCTGGCGATCATTCAACTGGGTACCTATGACGGCACTATTTACAACGCCCGTCAGGTGGTGGATAAAATCGGGCATCTCTGCGATTACATTCTGTTTGACTCCGCGTGGGTAGGCTATGAGCAGTTTATCAATATGATGGCGGATACCTCGCCGTTGCGGCTGGAGCTTAATGAAAACGACCCTGGGATCTTTGTGACCCAATCGGTACATAAGCAACAGGCGGGGTTCTCACAAACCTCGCAGATCCACAAAAAAGATAACCATATTCGCGGCCAGGCGCGTTTTTGCCCGCACAAACGCCTGAACAACGCCTTCATGTTGCACGCCTCGACCAGTCCGTTCTACCCGCTGTTTGCGGCGCTGGATATCAATGCCAAAATCCACGAAGGGGAGAGCGGTCGCCGCCTGTGGGCGGAGTGCGTTGCGCTGGGCATTGACGCGCGTAAAGCCATTCTCGCCCGTTGCAAACTGCTTCAGCCCTTTATCCCACTGGTGGTTGACGGCAAGCCGTGGCAGGCATATCCGACGGAGACCATTGCCAGCAATCGTCGTTTCTTCAGTTTTGAGCCCGGGGCGAAATGGCATGGCTTTGAGGGTTATGCGGATGACCAGTATTTTGTCGACCCCTGTAAACTGTTACTGACCACGCCAGGTATTGATGCCGATAGCGGGCAGTACACCGAATTCGGCATCCCGGCGACCATTCTCGCCCACTATCTGCGTGAGAACGGTATTGTGCCTGAGAAATGCGATCTCAACTCGATTCTGTTCTTGCTGACACCCGCCGAGAGCGAAGAGAAACTGGCGCGGCTGGTCGCGATGCTGGCGCAATTTGAACGGCACATTGAAGACGATACGCCGCTTGCGGATGTATTGCCGACGGTTTTTCAGAAATACCCGGTGCGCTACCGCGATTACACCCTGCGTGAGCTATGTCAGGAGATGCACAACCTGTACGTTAGCTTTGACGTTAAGGATCTGCAAAAAGCGATGTTTCGCAAAGAAAGCCTGCCGCATGTGGCGATGAACCCACAGGATGCCAACAGCGCCTTTATTCGCGGCGATGTAGAGCTGGTGCGTATCAGCGAGGCGGGCGGGCGTATTGCTGCCGAGGGGGCATTGCCATACCCGCCGGGCGTACTGTGCGTGGTGCCGGGGGAGATTTGGGGTGGCGCGGCGCAGCGTTATTTTTTGGCGCTGGAAGAGGGCATCAATCTGTTGCCCGGTTTTTCGCCGGAATTGCAGGGGGTATATAGCGAGACCGATGCCGATGGAATTCAACGCTTGTACGGATATGTTTTAAAGTAACGTTGCCTGCAGGCCGGATAAGGCATTTACGCCTTATCCGGCCTGCGAAACAGGGCAAGGATTAATGTGCAACGGGTTGCGAACTTGCCGGAACGCGAACGTGTTTGTATTTGAACAAGGCTACGAACGCGAAGGCCAGCACCAGCGAGTAGCCTGCGAAGATGAGCCACACGGTCTGCCAGTCGGTAATGCCGTTTTGAGTGTAATACTCCACCACTTTACCGCTCACAATGCCGCCAAGGATACAGCCGAAGCCATTGGTCATCATCAGGAACATCCCCTGCGCGCTGGCGCGGATTTCCGGGCGTACTTCTTTTTCGACAAACACCGAGCCAGAAATGTTGAAGAAGTCGAAGGCGCAGCCGTACACAATCATCGACAATACCAGCAGAACGGTACCGAACGGCGTCGGGTCGCCATAAGCGAACAGGCCGAAACGCAGCATCCACGCCACAATACTGATAAGCATAACGTTCTTAATACCATAACGGCTCAGGAAGAACGGAATGGTCAGGATGAATAACGTTTCAGAAATCTGCGAAATCGACATCATCACCGAGGCGTGCTGCACGATAAAGCTACTGGCGAATAGCGGATCTTTATCAAAGCTATGCAGGAAGGTGTTGCCAAACATGTTGGTGATCTGCAGTTCCGCGCCCAGCATCATGGAGAAGATGAAGAAAATCGCCATCCGCTTATTTTTAAACAGCGCAAAAGCGTCAAGGCCCAGCATTGATGTCCAGCTCTGGTTTTTCTGTTGGTTCGCCACCGGAATGTGCGGCAGGGTAAAGGTAAACAGTACCAGCAGAACGGAAAGCGTCGCGCCGATATAAAGCTGCATATGGCTCAGCTCGAAACCGGAGAAACTCACGCCCCACATCGCCAGAATAAAGCCAATGGTGCCCCAGATACGGATAGGCGGGAAGTCAGTCACAATATCCATGCCGGCAGACTGCAGGCGGTAATACGATATAGTATTGATCAAGCCCAACGTCGGCATATAGGCCAACGAGTTAAGCAGGATCACAAAGAACATCGCCCCAGGCGTAGTGACTTCCGCGGCCATGAATAGCGTGATGGCGCCGAGAACATGACACAGGGCATAGACCCATTTCGCGCTCAGCCATTTGTCAGCCACAATGCCTAGCAAGGTCGGCATAAAGACGGCGGCAATCCCCAGTGAACTATAAACTGCGCCAATAGATGCGCCGTCAAATTTTAAGGTGACGAACATATACGAGCCCAGGGTAGTGAGCCAGCTTCCCCACAGACAGAACTGCAGAAAAGAGAGTATTTTAAGCTGCAGCTTAAGATTCATGTTAATTTTCTCACACCTGAGAGCGGATGAATGTTTTAAAAGGCACATTTGCCGTTGTGATTTGGTGTGATTCTATCAATGAGAGGCGGGCTTTTTTTGTTACCTGTGACAAATATTTGCAAACAATTTCTGCTTGCAAAGCAAAAGGGTGACGGAGTTAACGCTTTTACCTTTCCCGCCTCTGTCATTTGCCAACCAGAGGCGGGATGCGATGGTTTATCGGCGGCGATACGATCGCTGGGCGGAATTCACCTTATACAGATAGCGGCGCGACTCCGCAGATGGATGTCGGGTGGTTAATATCTGGTACACATCCCCCGGCGACATGCGGTTAATCATATTCGCGGCCTGAATCTTATCGTTCGAGAATACGCGTAATACGCTGCCTGCGCCGCCATTGTAGGCGGTAATGACCGCATAGCGCCGCGACGTCGGATTCTCGATACCGCTCAGATAGACATTATTCAACATTGCCAGATACGCTGTGCCGGTATCGATATTGCTGGCGGGGTCGAACAGGAAGTTACGGCTTGGCGTGCCGGACTTACCCTGAGAACGGAAAACATCTTTCCCGGCGCTGTGTTGCACTACCTGCATCAGGCCCAGCGCATCCGCATGGCTGACCGCATACGGGTTAAACGAGGACTCCGTTTGCATAATCGCCAGAATCAGCGACTCGTCAACGCCGTATTTACGGGAGGCCTGGCGTACCATGCCAATGTATTTATGCGCGCGTTTATCAAGGTGGTTCGGCACCAGATTAATGGTGACGCTGTAAATAATACGCAGGCCGTTACTGCGGCTTTTGAGCCGCGTTTTCAGCAAGTAATCCGCGAATGTCGTGGCGCGGCCTTCCCAGCGAATAGGCTGGCCGGTATTGTCGAGGACCTGACCATACAGGAAGGGTTCTTTAGAAATTTTTATGTCATCGACATCGGAGTAAAGATCGACGGAGGTTGGGTCGTCACCCATGAGCAACGTTTTAATAATGGCCCGGCGCAGATGTGCGGTAGGTTCCGTCCCGGCGATGGTTTCAACGGTAATGGTCCCATCATCAAAGTTGATGTGGCTACGGGTCTGGAACTGATCGGTATATTTGACGTAGTCTTTCGGCCCGGCGATCAGGACTTCCTTATATCCCCACAGATTTTCAATATTGTTGGCAAATTGCCCCATCAAAATATCAAAGCCGTTGGTATCCTTGACCCAGGCTTCATTATACGTCTCGCCTTTTTTGGTCGAACTGGAGCAGGAGATGAGCAACGGCGCAATAACAGCAAGCGCGAGTAATTTTTTCATCATTCCGGGAGTGCATGTTGTGTTGTCGTTATGCCATGTTGCCGGGCAGCGGCGCTAAGGGCTTATCCGGCATAACTCACAGGCCGAATAAGCGCAGCCTCATTCAGCAACGGGCCTATTTTTTATCTTCCGGCGTATAACCTTCGATATGAACGTCTTTGCCTTCGAACAGGAAGCTCACCATCTCCTGTTCCAGCAGCTTACGGTGCTCGGCGTTCATCATGTTGAGCTTTTTCTCGTTAATCAACATGGTCTGCTTATGCTGCCACTGCGCCCACGCGTCCTTAGAGATCTCGTTATAGATACGTTTTCCCAGTTCGCCAGGGTAGAGCTGAAAATCTTGCCCTTCAGCGTCGCGTTGCAGGTAAGTACAAAAAATCGTTCTGCTCATAAGTCATCCTCTTCATCGACCGGGGCGTTAAACTGGCGCTCCGGTACGTAACTGCTGTAACAAGCGCTCCACGGGGGCCGCCAGTCCGACTGACGGCGGTTGCGCTAAGTTATACCAGAGCGCGCTGCCTTCATCCATGCAGGCGTCCAGTGACGACACGGGAAGCCACATAGGCACAATATCCAGATGGAAATGGCTAAATGTGTGGCGAAACGCATTAAGCTGGGTCAAATTATCAGCGTTAACATGCCGTTGCGCCAGCCATTCACGTAATTCATCTTCTCTGGCGAACTGCGGGAAGCAGTAGAGTCCGCCCCATAAACCGCTGGGAGGGCGCTGCGCCAGGAAAATCTCCTGATTATGCTGTAACAATAAAAAGTAACCCGTCCGCTCCGGCAACGTCTGTTTCGGTTTCTTGCCCGGATAGCGTGACCAGCTTTCATGCGCAGCGGCGATACAACCGTTTTGCAGCGGACACAGGGTGCACTTTGGCTTTGAACGCGTACAAACCATTGCGCCCAGATCCATCATCGCCTGATTAAAACGCTCCACGCCGCGTGCGGGCGTCACTTGCTCGCTCAACGTCCACAGCGTATTCTCCACCTCTTTTTTTCCAGGCCAGCCGCTAACAGCATAACAGCGAGCCAGCACACGTTTAACGTTTCCATCAAGAATCGGATAATGTTTACCTAACGCGAGGGAGAGAATTGCGCCGGCGGTTGAACGTCCGACGCCGGGGAGCGCGGCGATTTCGGCAAAAGTTTGCGGGAATTCTCCACCGTGAAGCGTCGCCACCTGTTGCGCCGCTTTATGCAAATTACGTGCGCGGGCGTAATAGCCGAGCCCGGTCCATAAATGGAGTACTTCATCCAGCGGCGCATTCGCTAAATCCGTTACCGTCGGAAAGCGCGCCATAAATCGCTCAAAGTAAGGAATCACCGTCGTCACCTGCGTTTGTTGCAACATGACTTCCGAGAGCCATACTTTGTAAGGCGTCTTGTTAATTTGCCAGGGCAGCGTTTTCCGCCCGTATTTGTCGTACCAGTCCAGAACCTGGGCTGAAAATTGAGACGCTTGCATGGAAACTCATTCATTATTGCCGGGGGCAAGATTGCAGCACAGAGGCCGCAGGGTGTAAACCGGAACTTTCCGCAGTGCGCTTCATGCTTGCATCCGGCAACTAACTTTGGATAATGCCCGTTTTCAGAACTCAAACACAGCAGACTACACTTTTATGAAAAACGACGTCATTTCACCGGAATTTGATGAAAACGGTCGCCCGCTGCGCCGTATTCGTAGTTTTGTTCGTCGCCAGGGGCGACTGACAAAGGGGCAAGAACACGCGCTGGAAAACTACTGGCCGGTGATGGGCGTCGAGTTCAGCGAAGCGCCGGTAGATTTCGCCACGTTGTTTGGTCGCGAAGCGCCGGTGACGCTGGAGATTGGTTTTGGCATGGGGGCGTCTCTCGTGGCGATGGCGAAAGCGCGCCCGGAGCAGAATTTCCTCGGCATTGAAGTGCATTCACCCGGTGTCGGCGCGTGTCTGGCATCCGCTCATGAAGAGGGCGTTGAAAACCTGCGCGTCATGTGCCACGACGCGGTAGAAGTGTTGCATAAAATGATTCCTGACAATTCTTTATCGATGGTTCAGCTCTTTTTCCCTGACCCGTGGCATAAAGCGCGTCATAATAAACGCCGTATCGTTCAGGTGCCGTTTGCTGAACTGGTATTGAGCAAGCTGAAATTGGGCGGCGTTTTCCATATGGCGACCGACTGGGAAGCGTATGCGGAACACATGCTTGAAGTCATGTCTTCTATCGACGGGTACAAAAATCTGTCAGAGAGCAATGATTATGTACCGCGCCCGGAATCGCGCCCGGTAACGAAATTTGAACAACGTGGCCATCGTCTTGGTCATGGCGTATGGGACTTAATGTTCGAGAGGGTGAAATAATGGCAAAGAACCGTAGTCGTCGTCTGCGTAAAAAAATGCACATTGACGAATTCCAGGAATTAGGATTTTCGGTGGCATGGCGTTTTCCGGAAGGTACATCTGAAGAGCAGGTCGATAAGACTGTCGATGACTTTATTAATGACGTTATTGAGCCTAATAAACTGGCGTTTGACGGCAGCGGCTACCTGGCCTGGGAAGGGCTGATTTGTATGCAGGAAATCGGTAAATGTACCGAAGAACATCAGGCGATTGTGCGTAAGTGGCTGGAAGCGCGCAACCTTGAAGAAGTCCGAACCAGCGAACTTTTCGACGTTTGGTGGGACTAATAAGTACAGGGTCGGCAAATGCCGGCCCGCTTTGTCTTGAGGGAAAGTTATGATGCGCAAAACGCTGCTGGCGGCAGTGCTAACGTTTACGGCGATGGCCGCTCATGCAGATTACAAATGCAGCGTCACGCCGCGTGACGATGTGATCCTGAGTCCACAAACGGTGCAGGTGAAAGGTGAAAACGGCAACCTGGTGATCACGCCGGACGGCAATGTGATGTACAACGGTAAGCAGTACACCCTTAGCGCCGCGCAGCGCGAGCAAGCGAAAGATTACCAGGCGGAGCTGCGAAGCGCGCTGCCGTGGATTGATGAGGGCGCCCGATCGCGCGTCGAAAAAGGCCGCGTGGCGCTGGATAAAATCATCGCTAAAGAGGTGGGCGAAAGCAGCAACATGCGTAGCCGTCTGACGAAGCTTGATGCGCAATTAAAAGCGCAAATGAACCGCATTATCGAACATCGTACGGACGGCCTGACGTTCCACTATAAGGCTATCGACCAGGTGCGTGCCGACGGTCAGCAGTTGGTGAATCAGGCGATGGGCGGTATTTTGCAGGACAGCATTAACGAAATGGGCGCCAAAGCGGTGCTTAAAGGCGGCGGCAATCCTTTACAGGGCGTGATGGGCAGCCTCGGTGGTTTGCAAACCGCTATCCAGAACGAATGGAAAAATCAGGAGAAAGATTTCCAGCAGTTTGGCAAAGATGTCTGTAGCCGCGTAGTGACCTTAGAAGATAGCCGCAAAGCGCTGGTTGGCAGCCTGAAGTAATCTTTCCTTTTTAAACAATGGCGTAGATCGTATCTGCGCCTTTTTATTCTGTTTTTTCCTGCATTTTGTTATCCATCTCTAAAAAATACTCTCTGTTGGATATATATCGCTGGTTAATCGTATGACATCACATTATTCGTCTGCAATATAGGGATAATGCGACCAGTTGACATAACTGGAGATATAACATGGAGTTTTTCAGGAAAACGGCATTAGCTGCTCTGGTAATGGGTTTCAGCGGCGCAGCGTTCGCTTTACCGAATATCACCATCTTAGCGACCGGCGGAACGATCGCTGGTGGCGGTGATTCAGCAACAAAATCAAATTATACGGCAGGTAAAGTTGGCGTCGAAAATCTGGTGGATGCCGTTCCTCAATTGAAGGACATTGCGGTAGTGAAAGGCGAGCAGGTCGTTAACATTGGCTCGCAGGATATGAACGATGAAGTCTGGCTCACGCTGGCGAAAAAAATCAATACCGAGTGTGACAGCACCGACGGTTTCGTGATCACCCACGGTACTGATACGATGGAAGAGACCGCTTATTTCCTCGATCTGACCGTGAAATGCAATAAACCGGTGGTACTGGTCGGCGCGATGCGTCCTTCCACGTCAATGAGCGCAGATGGCCCGTTCAACCTCTATAATGCGGTAGTAACAGCGGCTGATAAACAGTCTGCCAACCGCGGCGTGCTGGTGGTAATGAATGATACCGTCATGGACGGACGCGACGTCACTAAGACCAATACGACTGACGTGGCGACGTTTAAAGCGGTTAACTACGGCCCGCTGGGTTATATCCACAACGGTAAAATTGACTACCAGCGTACGCCAGAGCGTAAACATACCACCTCCACCCCGTTCGACGTGTCGAAGCTGACCGCGTTGCCGAAAGTCGGTATCGTTTATAACTATGCGAATGCGTCCGATCTGCCGGCAAAAGCGCTGGTAGACGCGGGTTATGACGGGATCGTGAGCGCAGGCGTGGGTAACGGCAACCTGTATAAAACGGTCTTTGATACCCTGGCGACCGCCGCGCACAACGGTACGGTAGTGGTGCGTTCTTCACGTGTGCCGACTGGCGCAACCACGCAGGATGCGGAAGTTGACGATGCAAAATACGGCTTTGTCGCTTCCGGCACGCTGAACCCGCAAAAAGCGCGTGTCTTACTGCAACTGGCGTTAACCCAGACTAAAGATCCAAAACAGATCCAGACGATGTTCAATCAGTATTAAAGATAATGCCCCGGTCGGAAGGCCGGGGCCATCTTTGGAAGACCTCTCGCACAACCAACACTATTATCTTGCTAATTATCATCCTGGTTATGATAATCGTGGGCGTCATGTCTCTGGACGGGAGGTCCACAAGTGGTTCGACAATGGATTGCTGGCGCAGCGCTATTTGCCCTGATTTCAGGCTATAGTTGGGCAGAGGTTGCTCAACCCTCCGATAACATCTTAAAAGAACAGTTTAGTAAGCAGTACCACGGCATACTTAAACTGGATTCCATTACCTTAAAAAATCTTGATTCGACGGGCAATCAGGCCACCTGGTCTGCCGAAGGGGATATTTCTTCCCGTGAAGATATGTATACCGGCGTTGGTATGGCGGCGGATTATTATTTTGTTGAAAAAACCTGGACCAAAGATCGTCCCGTTAAATTTTCTGCCATGTTAACCAGCAAAGGGACGCCAGCCTCTGGCTGGACGGTGAGCTATTACTCATTACAAATGGCAGCCAGCGATCAGGGACGGGCTATTGACGACATTAAAACGAATGATAAATACCTGATCGTCAACAGTGATGACTTTAACTATCGGTTTGGCAACATTGAAGCCTCCTGGCGTGCGCAGAAAGCGTCGATCCCCGGTCTTGAAGAACAACTCTCTGCCCTGGATAAGAAAATAGCGGTAGCTAAAAAAGAAGCGGACGCGTATTGGGGAAAAGGCGCTGATGGGAAACCGTTGACCCGCGCCGAGGCGTTTAAAAAGACGTTAAAAGAGCGCGATGATTATGTAAAAGCCAACGATAGCAGCGTATATGCCGAGAAATACGAAAAAGAGGTCTATCAACCGGCATTAGACGCGTGTCGTAAGCAGAGTGAGCCGTGCAATGAAGCGGTTATTCAGCAGAAAAGAGATTTAGACATACACGAGCAACGGCGGCAGGTATTTTTGAAATCAGAAGAGCTGCGTCGAAAAGCGCAGAATGACTGGATAACGTTAGAGAAAGAACAATATCCGCTGAATATAGCGGTACAGAAACTTCAGATGCAACAGAGTGATATCCGTGTGAAAATTATGGATATTAATGACGGTTACGAGCGCTGGAAAAAAGATACCGACGATTTGCGTCGTAAAGGGGTTATTAAATAATGCGCTTGCCGGCGGCGCATTAACCGCCACAGGTCGGTAAGCGTCGCGCCATCAGATATTTTACCCGCTGGCGCTACAGGCTTATTCCTTGTTATTCCGCGAGAAACAACTCAAGAAGAGAGTTTAAAAACAGTTTACCGTGCCGGGTAATCTGCCAGTATTGCTCGCATTCGGTCAGGTAGCCCTGGGCAATAGCCTCGTCGATTGGCTGACGAATAACCGCTTCCGTAAGCCCGGTATAATCGACAAATTCGGCGCGAGGCGCGCGCTTCAGCAACCGAAAACGGTTCATAAAGAACTCAAAGGGTTTGTCATCATCACTCACGTCACGCTGGCTTTCCTGGTAACGTCCCTGCATATAACCGCGTGGGTGACGGGTTTTGGTGGTGCGCAGGATCCTGCCGCCCGGGAAGGTGACTTTACCGTGGGCGCCGCAGCCAATACCCAGATAGTCGCCAAAGCGCCAGTAGTTCAGATTATGCTGGCACTGATAACCGGGTTTGGCATAGGCCGACGTTTCGTATTGCTGATAGCCCGCGGCGGTTAATAACTGGTGGCCCTGCTCAAAGATATCCCACAGAGCGTCATCGTCCGGTAAAACCGGCGGACGCGAACCGAACAAAGTGTTGGGTTCAATCGTCAATTGATACCATGAGAGATGCGGCGGATTAAGCGCAATCGCCTGTCGCAAATCATTCAGCGCCTCTTCCAGCGTTTGATCCGGCAATCCATGCATCAAGTCGAGGTTAAAGCTGCGTAGCCCAAGTCCATTTGCCAGTCTTGCTGCCCGTATCGCCTCTTGTGGACCGTGAATACGGCCAAGACGTTTCAGCTTAGGCTCACTAAAGCTCTGCACGCCAATGGAGATCCGGTTTACGCCGGCGCGCTGATAGTCGATGAAGCGGTCGGCTTCGACCGTGCCGGGGTTCGCTTCCATAGTAATTTCCGCATCCGCCGCCAGATTCAGGCGCGCACGCACGCCGTCCAGCAGCGTTTGCATCGCCGGCCCGGAAAGCAGGCTTGGCGTACCGCCGCCAATAAAAATGGTCTTTACTTCACGCCCTTGCGCCCAGGCGACGTCGGCATCCAGATCGTTTAACAGATGCTGGACGTAGTCGTCATGTGGCACCTCGCCCTTCAACGCATGGGAATTGAAGTCGCAATATGGACATTTTTGTACACACCAGGGAATATGAATATAAAGACTGAGCGGCGGTAGTTTAGCCATTGCGTAACGCATCCAGCAGCAGCTTGAGCGCTTGTCCACGGTGGGAAATCGCGCTTTTTTCTTCACGGGTCAGTTCTGCGGCGGTTTTGCCTTCAGACGGTACGAAGAAAATGGGATCATAGCCAAATCCGCCATTTCCGGCCGCCTGGCGAGTAATGACGCCAGGCCAGCTACCGTGACAGACTATCGGTGTGGGATCTTCCGCATGACGCAAATAAACCAGTACACAATGGAATCGCGCCTGGCGTTTGTCGTCCGGAACATCCCGTAGAGTATGCAGCAGTTTTTCCAGATTTTGCTGATCTGTCGCGTTTTCGCCAGAATAGCGCGCGGAATAGATACCCGGCGCGCCGCCTAAAACGTCAACGGCCAGACCGGAGTCATCGGCAATGGCGGGCAGGCCGGTCATTTTGGCGGCATGGCGCGCTTTGAGAATCGCGTTTTCAATAAACGTCAGGCCGGTTTCTTCCGCGGAATCGACGCCCAGTTCCGTTTGCGCTACCACATCAAGCCCAAAATCGCTTAACAGCGACGCGAGCTCGCGCACTTTACCGGCGTTGCCGGTTGCGAGAACAACTTTTTGCATGGAGTACCTACTCAGTTAACGCCGCAATTTCCGGCGGGATCTGTTGCGGGTGAATAATTTTTACCTGTTTGTGACGGCCCAGCTCGCCTTTTTCGATGACGATCTGACTTTTCGCCACGCGAAACTGTTTACCGAGAAACTTGGTCAGATGGCTGTTTGCCTGACCGTCAACCGGCGGGGCGGTAATGGCGACTTTCACCTCGTCGCCATGTAAGCCCACAATACTGTCGCGGCTGGCTTTCGGCTGAATATAAAGCCGCAACACCAGACCGTCTTCGCAGCGAGTCACAGCACTCATAACGCCATCCACAGCCCCGGCAGCAACATGTTGCCTGTCGCTTGTAAGACTTCAGCGATCCCCATATTAACGACATACAGCAGCAGCACCAGAACCATCGGCGAGAAGTCGATGCCGCCCATCGCAGGCAGTATACGGCGAATCGGGCTGAGCAGCGGCTCGGCAAGCTGAATCAATACATATTCAATCGGGCTACGACCCTGGCTCACCCAGCTCATGATAGCCATGACCAGCAGCACCCAGAAGATCAGCAGGCCGGTTGTTTTAAGCAAGATAAGCACCGCGGCAATCCAGATAATCGCCTGAAACGTAATGACCTTAAACAGCACTATCGCCTTAATAACGCTAAGAATAAACGCCACCAGCAGGGAAGCGCTGTCAATCGGCCCCATTGGCGGGATAATACGACGCAGCGGTCCGATGATGGGCTGCGTAATTTTCACCACGAACTGGGAGAAAGGGTTGTAAAAGTCACAGCGGGCCCACTGCATCCACACGCGCAATAATAGCACCATGGTATACAGCTCAATTACCGTTGAGAGCAGGAAGGTCAACGTATTCATGGCGTTCCTCAGTTTTCCTTAATTTTTTGTGTAATCACGAGCACCAAAGATAGCGGTGCCGATGCGCACCATTGTGCTACCTGCCGCAATCGCGGCTTCCATATCGTCGCTCATACCCAGAGATAGGGTATCAACGTCAGGGTAGCGCGCTTTCAGCCCGGCAAATGCTACAGCCATTTGACGTGCGACTTCAAACTGCCTTACATAATCTGACTCTGGCGCCGGGATCGCCATCAGTCCGCGAAGCCGCAGACGCGGCAGTGTTGCCACCGCCGCGGCCAGCTCATCCAGTTCCGCCAGCGGAATGCCTGATTTGCTGTTTTCATCGCTGATATTAATTTGGATCAGAACATTTAGCGCCGGCAGATTATCCGGGCGCTGTTCGCTCAGCCGCGAGGCGATACGCAGGCGATCGATGGTATGACACCAGTCAAAATGCTCGGCCACCAGCCGACTTTTGTTGGACTGTAAAGGGCCAATAAAGTGCCAGTGCAGGCCTTCCACTTTCGCTTCCTGAAAGTGGCGGATTTTTTCCACCCCCTCTTGTACATAATTTTCACCAAATGCCCGTTGTCCGGCGGCAATGGCTTCTGCGATGTCGCTCGCAGGTTTGGTTTTACTCACTGCAAGCAACGTAACTTCTTCTGAAGAGCGGCCGCAACGCGTCGCCGCGGCGGAGATTTTGTCCCGGATGTATGCCAGGTTATGCGCGATATCGTTCATTTTCCGAGGATGTTTATATGAATATGGAAGAAATTGTGACGCTTAGTGTAAAGCATAACGTCTCGGATCTACACCTGTGTAACGCCTGGCCTGCGCGATGGCGCAAACAAGGACGCATGGAGAACGCGCCTTTTACCGCGCCTGATGTCGACAGGCTTCTGCTTGATTGGCTTAATGATGCGCAACAATATCAGTGGCGAACGCACGGCCAGCTTGATTTCGCCGTCTCGCTGTCTGGCACGCGGCGCCTGCGCGCCAGTGCGTTCACACATCAACAGGGAACGTCGCTGGCGCTACGGCTATTGCCCGAGCGTTGTCCTGATCTGGCGGAAATCCAGACGCCGCCGATAGTACCCGCACTGCTTGCCAGCGAGAACGGACTGATTCTGGTCACTGGCGCTACTGGCTGCGGGAAATCCACTACGCTGGCGGCGATGGTGGGACATCTTAATCAACATGCCGATAAACACATCCTGACGCTGGAAGATCCTATTGAGTACCGTTACACCAGCAAGCGTTGCCTGATACAGCAGCGGGAAATCGGCCAGCATTGCGCCACTTTTGCCGCCGGGCTGCGCGCGGCGTTACGTGAAGATCCCGATGTCATTTTACTGGGAGAGCTGCGTGACAGCGAGACCATTCGCCTGGCGCTGACGGCGGCGGAAACGGGGCATCTGGTACTGGCAACCCTGCATACTCGCGGTGCGGCGCAGGCGGTGGAAAGATTAGTGGATAGTTTTCCGGCGCAGGAAAAAGAACCGGTACGCAGTCAACTGGCGGGTAGTCTGCGCGCTGTACTATCGCAAAAACTGGAGGTCGACAGACAGGATGGGCGCGTGGCGTTGTTTGAATTACTGATTAATACGCCAGCCACAGGGAATTTGATCCGTGAAGGCAAACTCCATCAGTTGGCCCACGTGATACAAACCGGGCAGCAGCAGGGGATGATGACATTCGCCCAGAGCGCGCAATGGCGTCAGGTGCAGGGACGGCTGTAGCGAAGATGGCGGCGTAGGGGGGGGAGGAAAGTGTTGACTGGCGCGGTGGATTGAACGGCATGCAGGCTTGTATCCTGGCGAACCGGCGTTAAAATCGCAGCTTTGTTAAAACCACAGCGAAGCCATTTAACGATGTCATCACAACCGAATCAAAGCCTGATAGATGGCATTCGCTGTCTGCAATATCTGGTTTCCAGCGACCGTGCTATCGGATGTCGCGAGCTTGCCCGGCTGATGGATATTAATACCACGCGCGTTAATCGCCTGTTAATGACGATGGCCTCTATTGGACTCACGATGCAGGATGAGCACCGACGCTATTTACCCGGGCCAGGCATTCATGCTTTGGCGGCGCAGGCGATTCGTGGTTCAGCGCTGTTCTCCCATGCGTTGCCTATCCTTGAACGCCATGCGCCCAAAGACATCGTGGTGGCATTAGGCGTGCTATGGGAAGACCAGATTATCTATATTTATCACTCTACGCCGGGTTCGCAGGGAAGTCAGGCGCTGGCGGGGTTTCGCATGTGCCCGGCCTGGCAGTCGGTAACAGGAGTGGCGTTACTGGCGGCAGAAAGCGATGAGGCGCTAATGCAGCGTTTTACTCCGGAGCAGTGGCGTAATCTGGCGCCGCATGTGGCGCAGCAGCGCCAGCGGGGATACGTGCTGTGGCATCACGCTGATGGTGAAGTTTCTATGGCGCAACCGCTAGACAAGCACGCCGCAGCGCTGGCCTTTGCGGGAATGTGGCGAATTGATGAGGCGGAGGCGGCTGCGCGTTTACAGGCGTTGAAGGCATTAAACCAGCTTATTGCCCAGTAAGCCTGGCAACCGTGACCGCGTTATCCGCCTGCTGACAAAAACGGCTTTAATACCCCTGTTCAAAATAGCTTTCGAGGATAATCACGGCGGAGGCCGAGTCCACTTTGCCTTTGTTCAGTGCGCGATACCCACCTCGTTCAAACAGACCGGAGCGTGCTTCAACGGTGCTGAGTCGTTCATCGTGCAGCGTGACAGTTACCCCGAAACGCCCATGAATACGGTTGGCGAATTTACGTGCGCGCGCCGTCAGCGGCTGTTCAGTGCCATCCATATTGAGCGGTAGCCCGACAATAATTTCGTCCGGCTGCCACTCTTTCAGCAAACGTTCAATGAGCATCCAGTCGGGCGTGCCGTCCTGTGCTTTGATTGCCGGAAGCGGACGGGCGGTGCCGGTAATGCGTTGTCCTATTGCAACGCCGATGCTTTTTGTGCCGAAGTCAAAGGCCAGTAAGGTGTCGCTCATCAGGCGTGCCCCGCAACGCCAGGCATGGTCAGAATATCAATGCCAATAAGTTTTGCCGCTTCGCGCCAGCGCTCGGCAATGGGTGTTTTGAACAAAATATTGAGATCGGCGGGCGCGGTAAGCCAGGCGTTATCAAGCAGCTCTTGTTCAAGCTGGCCTTTATCCCAGGAGGCGTAGCCCAGCGCGACCAGTACATCGGAAGGCTGTTGTTGGGTACCTAACGTTTCCAGCACATCGCGGGAGGTGGTAATCACGGTATTGTCTGAGATACGAATGCTGGAGGCGAAACGTGACGGCGGAGTATGGAGAATAAATCCGCGATCTTCCGCCAGCGGGCCGCCGAGCATCACGGCTTTATCAAGACGAATTGACGAATCGCGCGGTTCCGGCGTAATTTTTAGTTTTTCCAGAATCCCTTCAATTTGCAGATTTTCCAAAGGCTTATTAACAATAATCCCCATAGCGCCGTCCTGGTTGTGCTCGCAAATATACACCACGGAACGGCGGAAAATCGGGTCCTGGAGCGCAGGCATGGCAATAAGAAAGTGATGCTGTAAATTCATTGTCAGAGGTTCTGTTTCCTGGTTCAAAAAAACGACAGTGTTCAGTATGTGGGGAAAGCGGACGGTTGTCACTCATATAAGCCGTCTTTTGCCAAAGGACGGTGGCCTTATCGGGCAATAGACTGCCGGATGGCGATGCTGATGCGCCGCCTTATCCGACCGGGGCGGCGTGATTGCTCAGGCCCGGTAAGCGCACGCCACCGGGCAATAAACCTTTACTTCGCCAGACGCGCTTCGATGGCGTCCATCAACATCCCGGTGATAGAGATCGGGTATTCCGCTTCAATTTCACGCACGCAGGTTGGGCTGGTCACGTTAATTTCCGTTAAGCGGTCGCCGATAATATCCAGACCGACGAAAATAAGCCCTTTGGCTTTAAGCGTTGGCCCAACGCGGCGGGCGATTTCCCAGTCGCTTTCGCTCAACGGACGGGGTTCGCCGCGACCACCAGCCGCCAGGTTGCCGCGGGTTTCGCCGCCCTGCGGAATACGCGCCAGGCAGTAAGGCACCGGCTCGCCGTCGACGACCAGGACGCGCTTATCGCCATCTTTGATCGCGGGCAAATAGTTCTGTGCCATGCAGTAGCGGTTGCCCAGCTCGGTCAGCGTTTCGGCAATAACGCCTATGTTAGGATCGCCTTCCTTAACGCGGAAAATGGACGCGCCGCCCATACCGTCCAGCGGTTTCATAATGATATCGCCGTGCTTTTCCCAAAACGCTTTGAGCTGCGCTTTATTGCGCGTTACCAGCGTTTCCGGCGTCAGATCGGCAAACCAGGCAGTATACAGTTTTTCATTACAGTCGCGCAGGCTTTGCGGTTTGTTGACGATCAGCGTCCCTTCTTCTTCAGCGCGTTCCAGAATATAGGTCGCATAAATAAACTCGGTATCAAACGGCGGATCTTTGCGCATCAAAATGACGTCCAGATCGGCGAGTTTAATCTCCTGCTCGCTGCCGAACTCGTACCATTTATCGTAATTTTGCTCCACGCTCAACGTTCGCGTGCGGGCGCGGGCTTCGCCGTTAATCAGATAAAGGTTGGCCATCTCCATATAATGAAGTTCATAACCACGACGTTGGGCTTCCAGCAGCATAGCGAAACTGGTGTCTTTCTTGATGTTGATGTGTGCGATGGGGTCCATCACGATGCCGAGCTTGATCATTATTTTCTCCGTTAACGCTTCATCCTAAGTCGCCAAAACGCACCTGTAGCGCGGTAATGGCGGTGAGCGCGGTTGTCTCAGTACGCAGAACGCGAGGTCCTAACAGAATATCAGTAAACTGATAGCGCGCGGTCATCGCGATTTCGTCCGCCGACAGCCCGCCTTCCGGGCCGATCAGCAGTCGGACGCGTTCAACCGGCAGCGGCAGAGTGTTGATGCTGGCATGGGCGCGCGGATGAAGATTGAGCTTCAGCCCGGAATCTTGCTCGGCGCACCAGGCTTCCAGCGCCATCGGCGGGCGAATTTCCGGCACCCGGTTACGCCCGCATTGTTCGCAGGCGGCGATGGCGATCTTTTGCCACTGCTGGCGCTTTTTGTTCAGACGTTCATTATCCAGTTTAACGCCGCAGCGCTCAGAGAACAGTGGCGTAATGAGGCTTACACCTAGTTCGATCGATTTCTGGATAGTAAATTCCATTTTTTCACCGCGCGACATCACCTGGCCCAGATGGATATGTAGCGGCGATTCACGATCGTCGATTTCGCCTTTCATCACTTGCACTTCAACGCTTTTCTTACTGGCGCTAATGATTTCAGCATCGAATACCTGATTACTGCCGTCAAACAGCTGTAACGCTTGTCCCGCTCCCATGCGCAGTACACGACCAATATGGTTGGCCGCATCTTCGCATAACGAAATCTGCGTACCGGACGTCAACAATTCAGGGTGATAAATGCGGGGAATACGCATAATAAAAAAATCCGCGTCATGGCCCCGGCGTTTGGCTATCCAGGGCATGGGTTAACAAGAATCCCGCTAGTGTAGGTTAGCTCTTTCGCGCCTGGCAAGCGCGTTGCACATAGGGATTATGATTACCCTGGACCTTCGCGATACGCGCATCGCGCTCGCACTCCCAGGCGGTAACGGGGTACTGCTTATCCCAGACGTTAAAAAGCTGCGTTTGTTGGCGGGAAAGTTTCAGTTGGTATTGGTCGCGCATATAAAAATAAGTGCGGGCGATTGCGCCACGGGCGCGGGCGGGCGGCTCGGCGAGCTTCGCTTTGAAATCTACTTTCATGGCGCACTGCCCGTACTGACCTTCGCCGCCGTTCCACTGGCTATACATAAAGTTGCCGCGATCGCCATTCACTTCGCCAATCGCGGGTTGCAGGTTATGCATATCGCTTTCCATTTTGCGGTAGACCGGGTCTTTAGCGCAGTTTTTTCGCCCGCCGTCCTGCCAGCACTGGCGCTGATGACCGAATTGCCAGGCGGGGACAACGTGCTCCCACTCAATGCGTCTGGCGCGATTCTCGTTTTTACGCACCTTATAGCCGCAGGACTCCAGGTCTACGACGCCTTTTTTACCCTGCCAGCGGATTTGGCACCCGCAGTAAAAGCTGCCGGGCGCGTCGGCATTGACTTTGACGCTCGCCGCTTTGGCCTGAGAAAAATTGTTAATGCCATCGGCCAGGGCCTGGCCTGAAAACGCTGCGGCCAGCAACGCAGCGGCAAAAGAAAAATTACGGTACATTGCACACTCCATAGCAAAACGAGCCCGCAACGTAACGAAAGTTGTGTCTGTATGCAATCAGTCCGCTCAGGAAAGTTCCCGGACGTTTCGGGAAACTACCCGGCGACCAGTGGTTCGCCGCAGTGAACGCAACGATAAACCGCTTCGCCGCGTACTACCCGATTATGACGGCGGACGGTGAGTTGATGTTGCTGGCATTGGCAATGGTAGGGAAAGGTGTTGCGCCGTACGGATTGCAGCGCAAATTGATGAGTACGTCTGGCCGGAACGCCCAGCACGCTTTCCATCATCCACTTCCATTCCTTGCCATGCGGAGCCTTGCGTCCGAAGTGCTTCCACACCAACAGATGCGCCAGTTCATGCGGCACGACCTCTGCTATAAAGGTGTCGATGTTTTCCAGCAGTAACACCGGGTTGAGGCGGATTTCGTAGCTCTCCAGCCAGGCGGTGCCCGCCGAGGTGCCGCGTTGCGTATACACCAGTTTCGGCTCCGGATAATGTCTATCGAGCTTGAGGTTCGCCTGGGCGAGATTTTCCCGCAGACGGCGCATCACGGCCTGCTGGATAGCGATAGGGAGACGAGGGGTTTTCATAGCGGCAGAGAATAGTGCGACGGAAGAGGGACTGCAAGAAAAACGCTTCCTCCTGTGGCAGGAGGAAGCGTGGAGGGATTAGTCGTGGGCGCCGATTTCGCGCAGTTTACGACCTTTCATCAGGTTACGTTCAATGTGTTCCAGCGAAACGTGTTTGGTTTCCGGCACCAGCCACAGGGTCAGCAGGATAAACAGCACGTTCAGGCCAGCGTAGACCCAGAAGGTGTTGGCGTTACCCAGATTGTTCAGCATGGTCAGGAACGTTGCGCCGACGATCATATTGGCGATCCAGTTGGTCGCGGTGGAGCAGGTGATGCCGAAATCGCGGCCTTTCAGCGGCTGGATTTCGGAGCACAGTACCCAAATCAGCGGACCAGCGCTCATCGCAAATCCAATGATGAACATCAGCAGCATAGCGATAGCGAAGTATTGCGCAGACGGCGAATGGATGCCGATGTGCATCATCGTACCCAGAATCCCCATACCAATCGCCATGACCAGGAAGCCCAGCGTCAGGGTCGGCTTGCGGCCCCAGCGGTCAACCAGGCCGATAGCGATGAAGGTTGCCAGCACGTTAGTCAGACCAACAATAACGGTGCCCCACATCTGCTCCGTGGTATTCGTGTACCCCGCCAGTTCGAAGATTTTCGGCGCGTAATACATGATGACGTTCATCCCGGTAAATTGCTGCATGACCTGCAACAAAATGCCAAGAAACACGGCGCGGCGGAAGTTGCTGTTCTCTTTGAACAGCGCCCAACCGCTCTGTTTAACCTGCAAACTTTCGCGAATTTCATCGAGCTCACGTTTTGCTTCCGCACTGGTGTCACGCAGGCGCAACAGGACGCGTTCAGCATCATGGAAGCGGCGTTTTGCCGCAAACCAGCGCGGGCTGTCCGGCAGGAAGAAGACGCCGATCAGCAGCAGAATGGCCGGGATGATGATCACGCCGAGCATCCAGCGCCATGCGCCGCTGTAGCTGAACGCGGTATCTGACAGATAAGCGCCCAGAATCCCGATGGTGATCATGAGTTGGTACATTGAGATCATACTGCCGCGAATTTTTTCCGGCGCGATCTCGGACAGGTACAACGGTGCAGTGTAGGAAGCGACGCCGACGGCCAGACCCAGCAGCACGCGAGAAATAATCAGGACTTCAACGTTAGGCGCCGCAGCGGAGAACAGCGAACCGGCGACGAACAGGATAGCGCCGATCATCAGGCTTTTTTTACGACCCAGCTTAAAGGAGAGCCAGCCGCTGCCGACAGCGCCGACGGCCGCGCCAAACATCATGGAGCTGACCACCCATTCCTGAGTGTGTGCGGTAATCTGAAACTCGTCGGTAATGAAGGGTAAAGCACCGGCGATAACGCCGATATCCAGGCCAAAAAGTAATCCTGCCAGGGCTGCAAGAAAGCAGACAAAAAATGTCATGGCCTTGTTGGAACGCCCTTGTTTTTTATTGTCAGGCATTATGCCCTCCGGTTGGGTTAGCAATTTTATCGATGTTAAGAGTAGGTGAGTACGCCGTAAAAAGATGTGAGGCTAATCACAATGGTGTAATCGTTTACACTACTATTTATCTCGGTGATTATTTAATTATCTGAAAAATAATAGTTTTAATAATCTTATAACCATATCAATCGCCTGGTATTCAGACAAAGTTGAAAAATTATGTAATATTTTCATCGTAGAATTAGCATACCGATAGTGAGGCGGTCAGTTCTTAATGAAAATGAATGTAACCGCTTTCATGATGACTGAAACTGAATGATAAAAAGTGTAGTCGAAGAAACGAAAGGGGAGAGTGGATTGTGCTGCGCATCACAAAAAGGTCAGTATAAATTCACGCTGGAATATCTGATAACGTTGCGTGTATCAGCAATGATAAAGGCCAGCAGGGCGCTGGCCTTGATAAGTACGGTATGGTTTACCTGGCTGAAAAACAGCGTCAGGCGCGGGCGATTATTTCAGACCGGCAGCATCGCGCAGCAGTTGCGCTTTGTCGATTTTTTCCCATGGGAAGTTTTCGCGACCGAAGTGGCCGTAAGCCGCAGTTTCTTTGTAGATCGGGTGCAGCAGATCCAGCATCTGAATCAAGCCGTACGGGCGCAGGTCGAAGAATTCGCGCACCAGCAGAATCAACTGTTCAGCAGGCACTTTTTCAGTACCGAACGTTTCCACCATGATGGACGTCGGCTCCGCTACGCCGATAGCGTAGGAGACCTGGATTTCACAGCGATCCGCCAGACCTGCCGCCACGATGTTTTTCGCGACATAACGCGCAGCGTAAGCTGCAGAACGGTCAACTTTAGACGGATCTTTACCGGAGAAGGCGCCGCCGCCGTGACGCGCCATACCGCCGTAGGTATCAACAATGATCTTACGACCGGTCAGACCACAATCGCCCATCGGGCCGCCGATAACAAAACGACCGGTTGGGTTGATAAAAAACTTAGTGGACGTATTTAACCATTCAGACGGCAGAATGGGTTTGATGATCTCTTCCATCACCGCTTCTTGCAGCGATTTTTGGTCGATATCTTCTGCGTGCTGCGTAGAGAGAACCACGGCGTCGATACCGACGATTTTGCCGTCGTCATACTGGAAAGTGACCTGGCTTTTTGCATCCGGACGCAACCATGGCAGGGTGCCATTTTTACGCACTTCAGCCTGACGCTGTACCAGACGGTGCGCGTAGGTGATTGGCGCAGGCATCAGTACGTCGGTTTCATTTGTCGCGTAGCCAAACATCAGGCCCTGGTCGCCCGCGCCTTGTTCCAGCGGGTCTGCGCGGTCAACGCCCTGGTTGATATCCGGAGACTGTTTGCCAATTGCGCTCAGTACCGCGCAAGAGTTGGCGTCAAAGCCCATGTCGGAATGCACATAGCCAATTTCGCGCACCGTATTACGGGTAATCTCTTCGATATCGACCCAGGCGCTGGTGGTGATCTCACCGCCAACTAAAACCATGCCGGTTTTAACGTAGGTTTCACAGGCGACGCGTGCTTTCGGATCCTGTTGCAGGATAGCGTCCAACACGGCATCAGAGATTTGGTCTGCAATTTTGTCAGGATGCCCTTCTGATACGGACTCAGACGTAAAAAGGTGTTTTGCCATATTTAATTTCACCTAAGGAGAATTTAGTTAGCTCAAACTGTTGTGCGGAATAGTCATGACAGAAGATTCTACCATGAGTCTGAAGGTCGCTGACACTGGCAGTCTGAGTGTTAATCAGTATGGATGGATTAACATCTGGACGGCTATTTTAGGTCACTTCTTCGCCCAATTTCCAGCTTTTTTTGAAGGCCGTCGCAATGTCGGTCAAAATCAGGCGATAAACGTTTCTGATAATGCTGACATTATGCGCATTTATGCTTTGCTTTTTTTCTGCGTTCTGGGTATAAAACGCGACGCGCGGCTCATACAAAAGCACACGACGTTTTCTTCGTGTCGCCACTTCCAGCCGGGTTAAAACGTTGCTTTGGCTTGTGGGTTCGTCTTACGAGGCGGCCGTGGAGGTGATACGAGATAATGAACCGTTGTATTCTGCTGAATCTGTCGCATCGTTCTGGTGCGCGCATGTCCCCCGCAATCTGCATCTCTGCTTTGCATACCTGCCGATGTTATACCCATCTCGGCGCTTCTCAGGATTCCAGAGCCGGCAATGGCGCTGAAGACTGAACAAGGGCGCTCTTGTTAACGCAAGAGTTTTCTCGTGGTTTCGCCGAACCGTTATCTGTGAGTTCGGTTACGTGTTTACAATGATATGAAAAAGAAACCGGTCGCGCAGGCGGAGCATCAGCGCTATCTGCTGGAAAATCCGCTTGTCTATGGGTTGTTATCGCGTCTTCGGATTGCGATAGTAGTCAACTGTTTTACACTTGCTAATAAAAATTGAGGTTCGCTATGTCTGACGACATGTCTATGGGTTCGCCTTCGTCAGCAGGCGAACAGGGTGTACTACGCTCCATGCAGGAGGTTGCAATGAGCTCCCAGGAAGCCAGCAAGATGCTGCGCACTTACAATATTGCCTGGTGGGGCAATAACTACTACGACGTCAACGAGCTGGGCCATATTAGCGTATGCCCCGATCCCGACGTACCGGAAGCGCGTGTCGATCTTGCCAAACTGGTGAAAGCGCGCGAAGCGCAAGGTCAGCGTCTGCCGGCGCTGTTCTGCTTCCCGCAGATCCTGCAACACCGTTTGCGTTCAATTAACGCGGCGTTTAAGCGTGCGCGTGAATCTTACGGTTATAACGGCGACTACTTCCTCGTTTATCCGATTAAGGTCAATCAGCATCGCCGCGTGATCGAGTCCCTTATCCATTCCGGTGAACCGTTGGGGCTGGAAGCGGGGTCAAAAGCGGAATTGATGGCGGTGCTGGCGCATGCCGGCATGACCCGTAGCGTGATCGTCTGTAATGGTTATAAAGACCGTGAATACATTCGGCTGGCGCTGATTGGCGAGAAGATGGGCCATAAGGTTTATCTGGTCATCGAAAAGATGTCTGAAATCGCGATTGTGCTGGAAGAGGCCGAGCGCCTGAATGTGGTTCCTCGCCTGGGCGTGCGTGCGCGTCTGGCCTCTCAGGGGTCCGGTAAGTGGCAATCCTCCGGCGGCGAAAAATCAAAATTCGGCCTGGCGGCGACCCAGGTGCTGCAACTGGTGGAGACCCTGCGTGACGCCGGGCGTCTGGACAGTCTGCAACTGTTGCACTTCCACCTGGGATCGCAGATGGCGAACATTCGCGATATCGCGACCGGCGTGCGCGAGTCCGCGCGTTTCTATGTTGAGCTGCATAAGCTGGGCGTTAATATCCAGTGCTTCGACGTGGGCGGCGGTCTGGGCGTGGATTATGAAGGTACCCGCTCGCAGTCCGACTGTTCGGTGAACTATGGCCTGAACGAATATGCCAATAACATCATCTGGGCGATTGGCGATGCCTGCGAAGAGCATGGTTTACCGCATCCGATGGTGATTACCGAGTCTGGCCGCGCCGTCACTGCGCACCATACGGTACTGGTCTCTAACATTATCGGTGTGGAGCGTAACGAATACACGGATCCGACTGCCCCTGCTGAAGATGCGCCGCGCGCGCTGCAAAATCTGTGGGAAACCTGGCAGGAGATGCATAAACCTGGCACCCGCCGCTCGCTGCGTGAGTGGCTGCATGATAGCCAAATGGATCTGCACGATATTCATATCGGCTACTCTTCCGGCGCGTTTAGTTTGCAGGAGCGCGCCTGGGCGGAGCAACTTTATCTCAGCATGTGCCATGAAGTGCAGAAGCAACTGGACCCGCAAAACCGTGCGCATCGCCCGATTATCGACGAACTGCAAGAGCGGATGGCGGACAAAATGTACGTCAACTTCTCGCTGTTCCAGTCGATGCCGGACGCGTGGGGAATCGATCAGCTCTTTCCGGTGCTGCCGCTGGAAGGGTTAGATCAGGTACCGGAACGTCGTGCCGTGCTGCTGGATATAACCTGTGATTCCGATGGCGCTATTGACCACTATATCGATGGCGACGGTATCGCCACGACGATGCCGATGCCGGAATACGATCCAGAGAATCCACCGATGCTCGGCTTCTTTATGGTCGGCGCCTATCAGGAGATCCTCGGTAACATGCACAACCTGTTTGGCGATACTGAAGCGGTTGACGTGTTTGTCTTCCCGGATGGTAGCGTCGAGGTTGAGCTGTCGGACGAAGGCGATACCGTTGCGGATATGCTGCAATATGTGCAACTGGATCCAAAAACGCTGTTAACGCATTTCCGCGACCAGGTAAAACAGACGGATCTGGACGATGCGTTGCAGCAGCAGTTCCTTGAGGAATTTGAAGCGGGACTGTACGGTTATACTTATCTTGAAGATGAGTAATTAAGAGTATTCCGCTTGTGGGTCGATTTAATTATTTAAATCGACCCTTTTATATTTTATAAATTCTTAATTATCAGCGGTGCCGCTTCTCTATGTAATTTTATGGGCCTACAATCCCCCTAATAATTAAAAAGGGGGTTAAGTATGAGCAAATTTAAATTTAATGCCGTCATTGTTGGCTTGTTTTTGCTGTTAGGCGGTTGTTCCAGCGGAATGCAATCTAATAATGGCTCTTCATCCGACGTCGGCACCGCCTGGGGCGGCGACGTGCATTCATCGGTACAAAGCGTTTCGGTAGAACGTGCCGATCGAGAACCTGCCGAAATGGTGATAATAAATTACTCCACTCAATATCCGTCAGGTTACGATAAAGTTTATAGTATACGTATCAGCGATCTTGAATATGCTGTGCGCGACGCTAATTTTAATTCGATTCCAATTACTCGTCGCTACAACGCATCAATGGGACAATGGCAATATAGTATTCCTGCAAGATCAGGGATGAACTATCAGTTATATATTCGTAATTACAGTCATGATACCAATTACGAAATCGTCGCAACGGTTGATGGCCTGGACGTGTTGAACGGAAAAGCAGGCTCGCTGAATCATCATGGCTATATTGTTAACGCCGGCGATTCACTGGCGATTAAAGGGTTTCGCAAAGATAAACACACTGAGGCGGCATTCCAGTTCGCCGACGTAGCTGACGCTTATGCGGCCCACTCCGCGCAGGGCGATGTACGCAACATCGGCGTCATCGGCTTTGCCGCTTTTGCATTGCAGGGTAAAGCAACAAATACGCTACCGTCTTGTTCCTCGCAGGCTTTCCCGGCGGACAACAACGGGTATGCGCCGCCGCCCTGCCGCAAATAAACCCGGCATCAAACGTCAAATATGCGTTATGGGAATTAGCGCCTTTCCTGCCGAGTCTGGTGGGGAAGGACTGTGTGACGCGCATAGCCGTAGGTTGCGGGAAAGAAACGACCACTCTCTGGCAGGGAAATTGTTTACCATAAACATTAGGATTTGTTTACACTACCCTCAAGTGGAGCAATTGCTGTCTACATAGGTATGTGCATGGAACAAATTTTAACCAAGCGGCGCTATTTTGATATAGGGCTGCAAATAGAAGAACTACTCTATTCAGGGGTATTTAAAGCTGGCGAGCGACTTCCGGCGGAGAGAGAACTCAGCGAGCGTTTTCAAACCAGCCGCACGACGATTCGTGAGGCGATTATTATGCTTGAGCTGAAGGGGGTGGTAGAGGTTAAGCAAGGCGCAGGCACTTACTTTATTGATAGTCTGGAAAAAATCAATCAAAAAGCGCTCTTGCCTTACTCAGACATTGGCCCCTTTGAATTGCTACAGGCCCGGCAGGTTATCGAAAGTAACATCACCGGTTTTGCCGCTACGCAAATAAGATTTAATGAGCTTAAGCAGCTTAAACGTATTATTGAGCAGCAGGAAAAGCAGATTGGCGGCGACAGCGACAAATTTGAAGAACTGGATCGTCAGTTCCACAATATCATCGCGGAATCCACGCAAAATCGTGTATTAATGAAACAATCTGCCGAGCTGTGGCGGGCTGTCAGGACCGAAAATCCGCGCTGGAAGCAGTTAAACTATAAGTATTTACATAAGAAAGAGTTAAGAATGAAATGGGTGGAAGATCACCGTAGTATCTTCCTTGCATTGCAAAAACGCGATGCTGAGCAGGCCAGACAGGCCTCGTGGACCCATCTTGAAAACAGTAAAAATGAGCTGGTAAAAATCTTCCAACAGGATGATTCGCTGGAAGATTTTGATGATTTTTTCTTCGCCACCTGACGGCTATTTTCAGGCGGATGACATTTTTGTCAGCGATTAACCGGGCCTGCCGCCAAAAACAAGCCCGGAGAGAGGGAATCAGGCTTCGTAAACGCTCAGCTTATCCCAGTCAAACTCTACGCCAATGCCGTAGGTGTCCGGTGCCACGGCGCGATAATTGTCGTCCACCAGCGGATGTTTGGTATATTGATCGATCGGGAAGCTGTGAACCTCCAGTCAGCCAGTCTCGAATGCGGAAACCAGTCTGACGTGTAATTCCTGCATACCGAGCGAGCATACCAAACGACCGCCATTCGTCGACAGACGCGCCGCCTTCAGCCAGCCATTTTCCACAGCGGCAGTTTTTCACGTTTGCCTTTCAAATCCCAAAGAGCGATATCCATCGCAAACGATGCGATGCCTCCGCGACCCACATAGTGAATATGCTATTCCATAAAGTCATAGATATCGTCAATCGCAGCGCCTCTTTCCCTGACAGTACCGGGGCAAGATCGTGGTCGATCATCGCTTTAATTGCATACCCTCCCTTTCCGCCGGTATAGGAATATCCGGTGCCAGTTGAACCGTCTTCCAGCGTAATCGTCGTGGTTACCAGTTCGAAATGGCTATTATGCCATGTTTTGCGTCAACTAAGACCTTGGCCAGAGGGGCTTTGAAAGCTTTGTTTCAACGTGCCTAATCTGCGTCTTCATCAATTTTTTCCTGTGTTCAATCAATGGATTAATTTGCCAATTACGTCTAAAGGCGGCTCACTCCTCATCGCTTTAGCAGCGACCCGGATGATCAAAACCGTAACTGATGTTCTTAGGTTAACGTTGATGCTGATAATAAATTGAGTTCATTAATTCACTAGACAAATTATCAGATTTGGTTTGCTGTATTTCGGGTAATTATTGAATCAATCATGCGTGACATATACGCTCGCAGCGGGCGTGCTATTCAATAAGGTATTGTTTTTCATGGTGTTTAATGATTGCAGTTGTGTGGGTGGTATGCCAATTCGTGGCCGATTTTTCTAATCAAAATCACGCTTTTGTGAATCGTAAAATTTATCCTGACAAGCGTATTTTATAAACAATTGATAAATAAATTATTTTTATTCATTGGCTATTAGTCAGCATACCAGGGTGAAGAACCCGGTGCCGTGAGTGTGATCATATTCACGTATTTTGGTGTGCTGTTTAAGCAGAATTGGTAAACAAAACAGGAGTGGGAAAAATTCATGGACACCATAGCTCGCCAGTTAGACGCCGCAAGGCACCAATTCAAAACGACTTATTCACGTCAGGGAATGGAAGCCAACATCGTACATATTGGATTTGGCGCCTTTCACCGTGGTCATCAGGCGGTTTATAACGATCTCACGAATGAGATAACCGGCAACCGCTGGGGGATTTTTGAACTGAATCTGTTCGGCGATGCGGAGCTGGTGGATGCGCTAAATGCGCAACAGGGGCTGTTTTCAGTGGTGGAAACGTCAGCCAGCGCCATCAATAGTCGCCTGGTTCGTACCATCACCGGCGCGTTGCATACGCCGAAGTCAGGTATTCAGGCGGCGATCGAGAAGCTGACTGAGCCGCAGGTAAAAATTGTTTCGTTGACGATAACGGAAAAAGGTTACTGCACCGATCCACGGTCCAGAACGCTCGATCTCAGCCATCCGCTCATCAAACACGATCTTGCCGATCCTGAACATCCCCGCTCAGCACTCGGACTGATCGTCGAAGCGCTACGGATACGCCGCCAGCAAGGGCTTCCCCCGTTTAGTGTACTGTCGTGCGATAACATTCCGGAAAACGGTCATTTGACCAAAACGGCGATCGTTACGTTTGCCGATAATCTCGATCCGCAACTGGCGGCCTGGATAGCGAAGCATGTCACCTTTCCTGGCACCATGGTCGATCGCATCGTGCCGGCAATGACGCCAGAGCAATTTGACATGATTAAAGACCAGATCGGTTTTGCCGATCCCTGCGGCATCGTATGCGAGGATTTCCGTCAGTGGGTTATCGAAGATAATTTCGTTGCCGGTCGTCCTGACTGGGATAAAGCAGGGGCGATGTTCGTCTCGGACGTGCTTCCCTATGAAGAAATGAAACTTCGTATGCTGAATGGCAGCCATTCGTTTCTCGCCTATAACGGCAGCCTGGCTGGATATGAGTTTATCTATCAGTGCATGGAAGACGACGCTTTTAAAACCGCCGTACATCATTTAATGACGGAAGAGCAGGCAAAATCGCTGCGCCCGAATTTGGCGGTAGATGTACATCAATATGCGCAGTTGCTCATTGAGCGATTCAGCAACCCGAACATTAAACATAAGACCGGACAGATTGCGATGGACGGTTCTCAGAAGCTGCCTCAGCGGGCCGTCGATCCTTATCTGACGCTTCAGGCGCGCGGCGTTAAGGGCGGGGCGTTAGCGACGCTGATTGCGGGCTGGCTCCATTACGTCATTAATACACTCTCTCAGGGGCAGAGTGTGGCCGACCCGCTCAATGATACCTTCAATGCGGCTATTAAAAATAAAAACACGCGATGGGAACAAGCGCTGTCTTTGCTGCAGATAAATAGCATCTTTGGAACGCTGGCCGGCGACAACGCAGACTTTTTAAACGACATTCAGCAGGCCTTTAACCATATTGAGTTACATGGCGTCACGGCCACCATTCACCGTTTATCTTCAAAGGGTTAAGTATGAAAACGCTTATCTGTAATAATCCGGGAAATATCGAATACATTGAAAGAGATATTCCTCATTTAAAAGACGATGAAGTACTGTTAAAAATTAAAGCGGTTGGTATTTGCGGCACCGATATCCATGCGTTTGCCGGTCGCCAGCCCTTTTTTGCCTATCCGCGCGTGCTGGGTCATGAAATTTGCGGCGTGGCGGAAATATTGGGTAAATCGTGCAGCACGGCGAAGGTCGGCCAACGCTATAGCGTTATTCCCTGTATTCCTTGCGGCGCTTGCGCAGCCTGCCGGGAAGGAAAAACCAACTGCTGTGAGAACGTCTCGCTGTATGGCGTTCACCAGGACGGCGGCTTTAGCGAATATCTGGCCGTTCGTGAACAAAATCTGGTTGAACTGTCGGATAACCTCACCGACAGCGCGGGCGCGCTGGTTGAGTGTTTCGCCATCAGCGCCCACGCAGTACGCCGCGCTGACGTGAAGCCGCAGCAAAACATTGTGGTGGTCGGCGCCGGGCCGATTGGGCTGGCCGCCGCCGCGATAGCAAAAGCCAAAGGCGCTCGCGTCGCGGTAGCTGATATTGACGCCGAACGCCGTCGTCTGGTCGCCGAAAAGGTAGGCGTTGCAACGCTCGATCCGTCGTCAGACGACTATATTGATGTGCTGAAAGCCTGTTTCTCCGGTGAATTAGCCGGCATTGTGCTTGATGCCACCGGCAATAAATCCTCCATGAGCCGCGCTGTTGATCTGATTCTTCACGGCGGAAAAATCGTCTTCATCGGGCTATATATCGGCGAGCTCGTCATTGACGATCCGACCTTCCATAAAAAAGAGACCACGCTATTGAGCAGTCGTAACGCGACGCGGGAAGACTTCGAATGTGTCATTGAGCTAATGGCTCAGGGCGCTATTAGCGAAACAATGATGAAAAACCAGGAATTCGATTTCTATACGTTCGGCAACCAGTACCAGAAGAACGTGGTAGAAAACAAAAAATTGGTTAAAGGCGTTATCAAATTTTAATAGCGGGATAGTTATGTCAACAATATTAGTCAAAGAAAATGAATTGAAAGCGCTGGCGTTTAATAAACTCACCTAGGCGGGCCTTGACGCGCAAACGGCGCAGCAGGTAGCCGACGTTTTGGTTCATGCCGATATTACCGGCGTTCACTCCCACGGCGTTATTCGCGTAGAGCACTATTGTACCCGCCTGAACGCAGGCGGGCTCAATCCAAAAGCAACATTCAGCATCGAACAGATTTCGCCTTCTGTCGCTATTCTGGACTCTGATGATGGAATGGGGCACTGCGCGCTGATAAAGGCGACAGACCACGCTATTAGTCTGGCGAGAGAGACGGGGCTGGGCTTCGTCAGCGTCAAAAATACGTCCCATTGCGGCGCGCTCTCGTGGTTCATTGAGCAGGCGACAAGCCAGGGAATGGTGGCTATCGCCATGACGCAAACGGATACCTGCGTTGCGCCGTATGGCGGCGCGGAGCGCTTTCTGGGGACTAACCCAATCGCCTTCGGCTTCCCCGTTAAAGACAGCCATCCGATGATCGTCGATATGGCGACCAGCGCCATTGCGTTTGGTAAAATTCTGCACGCCAAAGAAACCGGGAAACCAATAGGTCATGGTCTGGCGCTGGATAAAGAGGGACATATCACTACCGATCCGCATAAAATTGAAAATCTGCTGCCCTTTGGCGGACACAAAGGTTCTGGTATTGCCCTGGCGATTGATGCGCTCACGGGCGTCCTGATGGGGGCAAACTTTAGCAACCATATTGTTCGGATGTATGGCGACTATGACAAGATGCGCAAGTTAGCGAGTCTGGTTATCGTTATTGATCCGCAGATGTTGGGCAATCCGCTGTTTTCCTCAATAATGAGCACAATGGTCAATGAGCTAAGGGCTGTAAAACCGATGCCCGGTGTTGATAAAGTGCTGGCGCCAAACGATCCGCAAATCGCCTATAAAGAAAAATGTTTAAAAGAAGGTATTCCTGTGGCTGAAGGTATTTACCAGTACCTGATTGGCTGATAATTATAATCACGACCATTATTTAGGATAACTATAGTATGCTATATGGAAATATAGAGCAGCTTACTTTATTACCTTACGTTAACCACATTATTAAAAAACTTATCATCGAAGCGGTGAAGATAGCTGAAGATCAGCCTGCTGGTAGATATGAACTTTCTTTCCCGGAGTCATTTCTTATGATAAGCGAAGGAGAAACACACTCTTCGTTAAACCGCAAAGCTGAACTTCATAAAAAATATATCGATGTTCAGATTTTACTAAGCGGTTATGAGGAGATTGGCTATTCCAACAAAATTGATACCAGGATAAAGGAGCTTGAGCATCTTCCTGATGACATCATCTTTCCTGAATGTGTCGCTAATGAGCAGTTCGTTACATTAAATCCTGGCGATTTCGCGCTTTTTTATCCCAACCAGATCCACCGTCCGCTTTGTACGCGTGGTAAACCTGCGCCGGTTAAAAAAGCGATTGTGAAAATTCCGGCCACGGCATTTAGCGAGTCAAGCTTGCCCTGTCAGACGAAGGAATAAAGAAAGCGCCAAATGCAATTCAGGAAGAGACCTTCAAGTCATCCTGAATTACAGCCAGAATGAATAAGGTGGCACTTTTCTGACTTCAGAGCCTTTTCGCGTTGAGGCTAATCGCGGAAAGGCTTTTTACGTTCTGTAAAAAGAGGATGCGGGGTCTCCCCGGTAAATAAGTGAAAATGATACAAATCGATTTTGATGTTATTTTTGTTCAATCTGAATAATATGGTCTTTTACACGGAAAGTGATTGGCGAGGTGTTATGAATCATATTTTTAAATTAGAATTTATTTTTATTATCAATATTATATTTTTAATAAATGCTTCAGCAACAACGATGGACAAAGATAAATTTGTGGAAGCGAATGGTATCAAAATTCATTACGTTGAAGAGGGCGAGGGGCCTCCGCTGCTGTTGATTCACGGTGGTGGTCTGACGGCGAAAAGTTGGCAGGGATTAGCGAAAGAGGCATCTCGATATTTTCGCGTCATCATGCCGGACAGTCGTGGACATGGATTAACCAATAACCCGCAAGGAACGTTTAGCTATGATCTGATGACGGAAGATATGGCGGCTTTTGTTAAAGCGCTGAAGCTGGAAAAACCGCTGGTGATGGGTTACAGCGATGGCGGCATGGTCGTTCTGAAGTTAACCAGCCGATACCCGGATCTAGCGCGCGCTGCTATCGTCGGCGGCGCAACGCATCGCTTTGCTACGACCCATTACATGCAGGGGATGGAAATTTTTTATGGTAAAGGAATGCCTCAGGGGCAATTGACGGATCGAGATCTGGATAAAATGGCTTCGGATGCGCCCGGGATGGTTAAATTTTATCAGAACATGCATCATCCAGAGCAAAAAGACTACTGGCGCACGTTTCTCGAAGGTGTCTGGCCAATGTGGACAACGCCCACATCGCTGACGGAAGAAGAGGTGAAAAAAATCCACATTCCTGTGCTATTACTGGACGGCGACCGGGATGAATTTTTCACCGTTGAAGAAGTTACCGAGCTGTACCGGCTGCTGCCTCAGGCGGAGATGACCCTCATTCCCGGTAGCGGTCACGCCATTTTCCAGACGCCGGGGAAAACACCGCTGTTTTACGCATTAGTGCTTGAGTTTTTACAGCGGCAACTCCCTAAGGCCTCTTAACTGACCGCGATGGACGTATGAGCCTACTGATTTGCGCTGGATATATATTTTTTTCGGGCGTTGTCTACTGTACCTGGCTAAACTGACTTCAATAATGCGGTCTGTCAGAGTAAACTTTGAGCCGTAAACAAATTCAAACCCTTCCTCGTCGGGCCTAACGACGCGGGAGGGTTTTTTTATATTGACTAAGAAGAGGTTTTTGCCATGAGCACCTTAGGTCATCAGTACGATAACTCACTGGTTTCTAATGCGTTTGGTTTTTTACGTCTGCCAATGAACTTCCAGCCGTATGACAGCGATGCCGACTGGGTGATCACTGGCGTACCGTTTGATATGGCAACGTCCGGTCGCGCTGGCGGCCGTCATGGCCCGGCGGCGATCCGTCAGGTGTCGACCAACCTCGCCTGGGAACATCACCGTTTCCCGTGGAGTTTTGACATGCGCGAGCGCCTGAACGTCGTGGACTGCGGCGATTTGGTGTATGCGTTTGGCGATGCCCGTGAGATGAGTGAAAAATTACAGGCGCACGCTGAAAAACTGCTGTCTGCAGGCAAGCGTATGCTCTCTTTCGGCGGCGACCACTTCGTCACGCTGCCGCTGCTGCGCGCCCACGCGAAACATTTTGGCAAAATGGCGCTGGTACATTTTGATGCGCATACCGATACCTACGCTAACGGCTGCGAATTCGATCACGGCACGATGTTCTACACCGCGCCGAAAGAAGGCCTGATCGATCCGCATCATTCGGTACAGATCGGTATTCGTACTGAGTTTGACAAAGACAATGGCTTTACCGTGCTGGATGCCTGCCAGGTCAACGATCGCGGCGTGGATGATATTCTCGCTCAGGTGAAACAGATCGTCGGCGATATGCCGGTCTATCTGACCTTTGATATCGACTGTCTGGACCCGGCGTTTGCGCCTGGCACCGGTACGCCGGTGATCGGCGGTTTGACCTCCGATCGCGCCATTAAACTGGTACGCGGTCTGAAAGATCTGAACATTGTCGGTATGGATGTAGTGGAAGTCGCGCCGGCTTACGATCAGTCGGAGATCACCGCTCTGGCGGCCGCGACGCTGGCATTAGAAATGCTCTATATCCAGGCGGCGAAGAAAGGCGAGTAAGTTGTTTTGCCGGATGGCGCTGCGCTTATCCGGCCTACAGCTGATTGATGCTTGTAGGCCGGATAAGGCGTCCACGCCGCCATCCGGCACTGTTCGGGGATTATTTGATCCCGTCCGCGCTCATACGATCGCGCACATGCTGTGCGCGTGCGGCGGACGCCGGGTGATCGTCGAACATCGAGCTTTGACGACCCGCTTCCAGTTTTGCCAGTTTCTCAAAGCTGGTGGCAAGTCCTGCCGGACTGATACCGCGTTTGCGCAACAGATCGTAAGAATAATCATCCGCTTCGGACTCCTGACGCTGGGAGAACTGCGAGTTCACCAGTTTTTCGCCAAGATCGCCAAGCTGTGATTGCGACAGGCTGCCGACAACGCCTCCTGCCGATGCCGCCGCGACGCGCACGGCGTTAGTGCCCAGCGCGACCTGCATCCCTTTCTTTACATGACCCAGCGCGACATGGCCCATTTCATGGCCGATCACGGCTTCAACTTCGTTGTCGGTCATCATATCCATCAGTCCGCTGTAGACGCGAATACAACCGTTCGCCATGGCAAACGCGTTGACGTCTTTCGTCTCGTAAACCTTATAGTTCACCGGCTGGCCGTTAATGTTATCCCCCAGCGCAGCGGCAATTTTTGCCAGTCGTTTAGCGTATTCGCTGCTCGCCGGCGCGATTTTCGCTTTGCTGTCGAGCTCTTGACAGGATTGATCGCTCAACGCTTTTACCTGCGCATCGCTTAACGTATAGGCCTGAAAAGCTTCAGCGCCCGAAGAAAGCAGTCCATTAGAGTCCATATTCTGGCAACCGGTCAGCACCGTCGCCATGCCCAAAGCAAGCAGTAAAGCGCGAATTTTCATTTTTCTCTTCCATACGAATTAATATTATTTTGAAATGCGCTCGTTGCAGATGAATTAGCGCCTGGGTTAAGTATAAAGAAAAGCATGGCAGGCAAGTTAGCTAATTGCGCAACATACGAGCACGATCCGGAGATTTCTGAAGCGGTAAAAGGATGTTCCATGTACATGACGCGCGGCTTGGGGTAAATTGTTGGCAAATTTTCCGGCGTAGCCCAAAACGCGCTGTCGTCAAGTCGTTACGGGCATGGCCTTTCAACATCCGATCTGGAGTCAAAATGTCCTCACGTAAAGAGCTTGCCAATGCTATTCGTGCGCTGAGCATGGACGCAGTACAGAAAGCCAAATCCGGTCACCCGGGTGCCCCGATGGGTATGGCTGACATTGCCGAAGTCCTGTGGCGTGATTTCCTGAACCACAACCCGACCAACCCGTCCTGGGCCGACCGCGACCGCTTCGTGCTGTCCAATGGCCACGGCTCAATGCTGATTTACAGCCTGCTGCACCTCACCGGTTATGACCTGCCGATGTCCGAGCTGCAGAATTTCCGTCAGCTACATTCAAAAACCCCTGGTCACCCGGAAGTGGGCTACACCGCTGGCGTTGAAACCACTACTGGCCCGCTGGGTCAGGGTATTGCCAACGCCGTCGGGATGGCGATTGCCGAGAAAACTCTGGCGGCGCAGTTTAATCGTCCTGGCCACGATATCGTTGACCACTTCACCTACGTCTTTATGGGCGACGGCTGCATGATGGAAGGCATTTCTCACGAAGTGTGCTCTCTGGCTGGTACTCTGAAACTGGGCAAACTGATCGCGTTCTATGATGACAACGGTATCTCTATCGATGGTCATGTTGAAGGCTGGTTCACCGATGACACCGCGAAACGTTTTGAAGCCTACGGCTGGCACGTTATCCGTGGCATTGACGGTCACGATGCCGACGCCATTAAACGCGCCACGGAAGAAGCTCGCGCCGTGACTGACAAACCGTCCCTGCTGATGTGCAAAACCATCATCGGTTTCGGTTCGCCGAACAAACAGGGTACCCACGATTCCCACGGCGCGCCGCTGGGCGACGCGGAAATCGCGCTGACCCGCGAACAGTTGGGCTGGAAATACGCGCCGTTCGAAATCCCGTCTGAAATCTACGCCCAGTGGGATGCGAAAGAAGCCGGCCCGGCGAAAGAATCCGCATGGAATGAGAAATTCGCGGCTTATGAGAAAGCCTTCCCGCAGGAAGCTGCTGAATTCACTCGTCGTATGAAAGGCGACATGCCGGCTGACTTCGATGCGAAAGCGAATGAGTTCATCGCTAAACTGCAGGCGAATCCATCCAAAATCGCCAGCCGTAAAGCGTCCCAGAATGCCATCGAAGCCTTCGGTCCGCTGTTGCCGGAATTCCTCGGCGGCTCCGCTGACCTGGCACCTTCTAACCTGACCCTGTGGTCCGGTTCGAAAGCGATTAACGAAGATGCCGCAGGTAACTACATTCATTACGGTGTGCGCGAATTCGGTATGACCGCTATCGCCAACGGTATCGCCCTGCACGGCGGTTTCCTGCCGTACACCTCCACCTTCCTGATGTTCGTCGAATATGCCCGTAACGCAGTGCGTATGGCAGCGTTGATGAAACAGCGTCAGGTGATGGTCTATACCCACGACTCCATCGGTCTGGGCGAAGATGGCCCGACGCACCAGCCGGTCGAGCAGGTGGCAAGCCTGCGCGTAACGCCGAACATGTCCACATGGCGTCCGTGCGACCAGGTGGAATCCGCGGTGGCGTGGAAATATGGCGTAGAGCGTCAGGATGGCCCAACCGCGCTGATCCTCTCCCGTCAGAACCTGGCGCAGCAGGAACGTACTGAAGAGCAACTGGCGAATATCGCCCGCGGTGGTTACGTACTGAAAGATTGTGCGGGCCAGCCGCAGATTATCTTCATTGCGACCGGTTCAGAGGTTGAGCTGGCGGTTGCCGCTTACGAAAAACTAACTGCCGAAGGCGTGAAGGCGCGCGTGGTTTCCATGCCGTCTACCGACGCATTCGACAAGCAGGATGCGGCTTACCGTGAATGCGTGCTGCCGAAGGACGTCTCTGCGCGTGTAGCGATTGAAGCGGGTATCGCTGACTACTGGTTCAAATACGTCGGCCTGAACGGCGCTATTGTCGGGATGACCACCTTCGGTGAATCCGCCCCGGCAGAGCTGTTGTTTGAAGAGTTTGGCTTCACGGTGGACAACGTGATCGCCAAAGCGAAAGCACTGCTGTAATCCTTAATACGGCATAAAACGGGTCGCTTCGGCGACCCGTTTTTTATTCTCCCTTTGACAACCTGCCGTTTTCCAGCCGTACCACCCGTGAAAAATGACGCCGGGTAAACGCAGCGTCATGGCTAATCGCCACGACGCTGGTTCCCCGTGCCCGGCATGTCGCCAGCCAGTGTTCAAATACGGTTAGCCAGTGGGCGTCAAAATCCCGGCTGGGTTCATCCAGCAATAACACAGGCGGCGCCATCGCCTCCAGACTGGCGACCGCCACCATCCGGCGCGGTGCGGCGTGCAGATCAAGCGGGTGCGCCTCGGCGACGTCCGTTAGCTGGCATAACCGCAGCGCGGCCTGCGTGCGCCGTGAAATTTCCTCTGCCGATAAGCGTTGTAGTTTCAGCCCAAAAGCGACCTCTTGCGCGACATTGCTGTGGAAAATCTGGTTTTCCGCTTCCTGAAAGAGTACGCCGATAGCGGCGGCGCGTTGACGATTTTTAAGCTGCGCAATCGGCTCTCCATTAAGCGTTACCGAGCCGGAAGTGGGGGAAAGCAGGCCGGCCATAATCCGTAACAGTGTTGATTTTCCCGCGCCGTTATCGCCGGTCAACGCCAGCCATTCGCCGTCACGAAGTTCAAGCGAGATAGCGTGCAAACAGTCGGCTGCGGCATCCGGCCAGCGATAAGCGACCTGATTTAACGTCAACATAATGGGGTTAGCGCTCCGTCGCGCAATTGCCATACCCGCTGGCATCGCGTCAGAAAAGGAAAATGGTTACGCTCAAAAAGCACAATGAGAGAATGACGTTCCAGCGCCCACTGTTGTAGCCGTTCCAGCAGCATCCCGGTGGCCGCTGACGTCAGCCGACTGAAGGTTTCATCAAGAACTAATAGCCTGGGCTGCATGGCAAGCGCGCTGGCAATCACTACCCGCTGCGTTTCGCCGCCGGAGAGCGTGCCGGGATGGCGATGGCGTAACGACTGGCAGTTTGTCAGAGTCAGCGCCTCGTCAATGCGCCGTAGAATTTCCGCTTCATGGAGGCCGAGATTCTCCGGGCCAAACGCCACCTCTTCCTCTACGCTAAAGGTACAGCCGGAAAGCTGTAAATAAGGCGATTGCTGCACCAACTGGATGGTGGGCGACTGTTCTACCAGCGGGAGCTGCCCGATAGGGACGCCAGGCAGTAAGCCTGTGCCGTCAATATCACCGGGAAGATAATCCGGATACCAGCCAGCCATCAGTTGCGCCAGCGTACTTTTTCCGCTGCCGTTATCGCCGACTATCGCCACTATTCCGGGTGTTGAATAGTGGAAATCAAAACATGCCGGCGGGCGTGTCGCATCGGACGGAAGATAACGAAACTGCTCTAACGTAACCATATCCACACTCCCGCTTCCGCCAGTATTAGCAGTACCATGCCATACCGCGCAACCCGTTGTAACATGCTATCTTTCGGCGCCCACAGCGTGGTTCGGGCTCGATGCAGCCGAAACCCCCGCATATCCAACGCCGCGCCGCGTATTGTCAGATCGTTAAGCGCATTTTGCGTAAGCGGCACGATCAGCGCAGGCATTGCCCGTAGCCGCTGATACCAGCCTTCATCCAGCGGTACGCCACGCGCGCGCTGGGCTTCATGAACGATCGTCAGTTGTCGTTTGAGCTGTTCGACGACCAGCAGCGGGCCAGCGAACAGGTAAGCGATGTCGGGCGGCAAACGTGAAGCGAACAGGGCGCGAATAAACCGCTGAACCGGCACATACTGCATCCATAGCTGCGACGTCGACACGATCGCCAGCAGGCGTAGCCATAGCGTAACGGCATATATCCAGCGCTGCGGATCGCAAGGCTGCCCGCTTATCCATTCCGTTAGCCAACCGCCATGTACCAGCCATAGCCCAAACCCTAAAGACAGCATCAGCCAGGCGACATACTTCGCCCGCCGCCGCGTTGATTTCAGCGCCAGCAGACAGAGGAAGGCCGCCGCGCTATAAACCGGGAGCACGGTCTGCGCAGGGAGTAGCAGCGTGGTGCAGGCCGCCAACGCCCATAAGGTTAACGAGGTAAACGGATGCATTTAGCGTACGGCTGACATCGCAGGAAAATGCCGTGTCGTACGTAACGGTAGCTGACGCAGCAGCACCCAAACGATGATCGCCGTCAGAATTTTATCGACCAGATTAGCGCCTATGACGGTAATCGCGACTGACTCCACCAGGTTTTGGCCCATTGAATGCATCCAGGCGACGAACAAATCAGCGCCGCTACCGGTAACGCCGCCAAAAAGCGCGGTACGAAGCGGTACGGCGACCAGCGTCACCGCCAACGTAATGACGACCCCGCTGACGATCACTTTGGGCAGGGTACGAAACCAGCCTGCGCGCGCCAGCCACCCGGCGACCAGACCGATAACCATCGCTACCGGGGCAAACGCGGCAGCGATAGGGTCGGTAAGCAGCCCCCACAGCAAGTTGGTCAGAAGCCCAGTCAACATGCCGATGAACGGCCCTAACAGTACCGCGCTAATTAAGGTGCCGATCGAGTCGAGAAAAATAGGCAGCTTCAACATGCTAATAAGCTGTCCGCCAATCATATTGATGGCAATAGCGATGACAATCAGCACCAGAGACTGGCTGGAAAACGGGCGACGCGCCATAAAGTACCTCTTAAAGAGTCGTCAATTAACGGGAAGAAATATGCAGTTCGTCATAACCGGAAATGGCGCACGGTTGACGGCTGAACGTCAGCGCTGGCAGCTCGCCGATAACCAGTTCCAGCGTGGTACGCACGGTACACCCTGGCATCATATGGCCGCCGAGCATGGCCCCGTAGGGATCCGATACCGCGAGATGCAGATGCTCGCCGGTCAATTCAAGCGTGCCGTTTAGCGAGATAACTTCAAACGTGCCGGTGAGCGATGTGGTCGCTTCTTGCCCGGCATAACGCAGCGCAACGTCGGTCAGACTGCCGGTACACCCTGCAATCCAGGCGGCATGTAATTGGTTCTGTTGCACAAAGGCGTGTAATTGGGAAAACACTTCCTGGCCGGGAAGCAGACGAAGCGCGTAAAAGCGCGCTGTAGAGGCATTGTGGTGAGATACAGTCATCGTTACAGGACTCCGAGACTCGGACGTGGCGCTGATAATATAGACGCTGGCGACAGCGCTTTCTGATATAAATCAGTATTTGTGACGCGACGATGAAAAGATCTGACGGATGTACTGGTGATTCTTAAATATGGAATAAATTGCAGCGTAAGCGGCCATGAAATGTGATGCAGGTCAGATAACTGTCTTCTTCGACTGGACAAACATTCCTTTTATTCCCCGTTTCGCTTATTCTAGCTGAAGCGTTTCAGTTAATTAAATGTTCGACAATTAACCAATCAGTCGCAGTTTGCGACAGGTGAGGTTTTACTCGACGATGAGCTGCATTACTCTGTCAGCCTCATCTGAATCGGGATAGCCTTGCAGGAGACCTATGACCGTACGCATAGCGATTAATGGCTTTGGTCGCATCGGACGTAACGTGGTTCGTGCTTTGTATGAATCCGGACGTCGCGCGGAAATTACCGTGGTGGCCATCAACGAGCTGGCGGATGCCGCAGGCATGGCGCATTTGTTGAAATACGATACCAGCCACGGGCGTTTTGCATGGGAGGTTCGCCACGAGCGCGAGCAGCTTTTTGTCGGCGACGACGTCATTCGTATTCTGCATGAACGAACGCTGGCGGATCTGCCGTGGCGCGAACTGGGCGTGGATGTCGTGTTGGATTGTACGGGCGTATATGGCAACCGGGAGCATGGCGAGGCGCATATTGCCGCTGGCGCGAAGAAAGTGCTCTTTTCTCATCCGGGCAGCAACGATCTTGACGCCACCGTCGTTTTTGGCGTGAACCAGAATGAACTGCGTGCGGAACATCGTATTGTCTCAAACGCATCCTGTACCACGAATTGCATAATTCCCGTCATTAAATTGTTGGATGATGCTTACGGCATCGAGTCTGGTACCGTCACGACGATCCACTCCGCGATGAACGATCAGCAGGTGATCGACGCGTATCACTCCGATCTGCGGCGCACGCGCGCGGCCAGCCAGTCGATTATCCCGGTAGATACAAAACTGGCGGCAGGCATTACGCGTATATTCCCGCAGTTTAACGACCGTTTTGAGGCGATTGCCGTGCGCGTTCCAACCATTAATGTGACGGCGATCGATTTAAGCGTAACGGTGAAAAAACCAGTAAAAGCCAGTGAAGTCAACCAGTTGCTGCAAAAAGCAGCACAAGGTGCATTTCATGGTATAGTTGACTATACGGAATCACCGTTGGTCTCGATAGATTTTAACCACGACCCGCACAGCGCCATTGTTGATGGCACGCAAACCCGGGTTAGTGGCGCCCACCTGATCAAGACGCTGGTCTGGTGCGATAATGAATGGGGCTTTGCTAACCGGATGCTCGACACCACGTTAGCGATGGCCGCAGTTGGTTTCAGGCTCGACGCGTCAGCGTCGACAAAACTTTAAGCATCATTGAGAGGATTCACCATGTCTGTAATTAAGATGACCGATCTGGATCTGGCCGGGAAACGCGTTTTTATCCGTGCGGATCTGAACGTACCTGTTAAAGAAGGGAAAGTGACCAGCGACGCGCGTATCCGCGCCTCTCTGCCGACCATCGAACTGGCTCTGAAACAGGGCGCGAAAGTGATGGTAACTTCCCACCTGGGTCGTCCTACCGAAGGCGAGTACAACGAAGAATTCTCTCTGCTGCCGGTTGTTAACTACCTGAAAGACAAACTGTCTAACCCGGTTCGCCTGGTCAAAGATTACCTGGACGGCGTTGACGTGGCCGAAGGTGAGCTGGTGGTTCTGGAAAACGTTCGCTTTAACAAAGGCGAAAAGAAAGACGACGAAGCGCTGTCTAAAAAATACGCCGCCCTGTGTGACGTATTCGTGATGGACGCCTTTGGTACTGCGCACCGCGCGCAGGCTTCTACCCACGGTATCGGCAAATTTGCTGATGTTGCGTGCGCAGGCCCGCTGCTGGCCGCTGAACTGGATGCGCTGGGTAAAGCGCTGAAAGAACCGGCTCGTCCGATGGTGGCTATCGTTGGTGGTTCTAAAGTATCTACCAAACTGACCGTTCTGGATTCCCTGTCTAAAATCGCTGACCAGCTGATTGTCGGCGGCGGTATCGCCAACACCTTCGTTGCCGCTCAGGGCCACAGCGTCGGTAAATCCCTGTACGAAGCTGACCTGGTTGACGAAGCAAAACGTCTGCTGACCACTTGCGATATCCCGGTTCCGACCGATGTTCGCGTTGCCACCGAGTTCTCCGAAACCGCACCGGCGACTCTGAAATCCGTTAACGACGTGAAAGAAGACGAGCAGATCCTGGATATCGGCGATGCTTCCGCTCAGCAGCTGGCTGAAATCCTCAAGAATGCCAAAACCATTCTGTGGAACGGCCCGGTTGGCGTGTTTGAGTTCCCGAACTTCCGTAAAGGGACTGAAATCGTGGCGAATGCCATCGCTGATAGCGAAGCGTTTTCCATCGCTGGCGGCGGCGACACCCTGGCGGCAATCGACCTGTTCGGCATTGCTGACAAAATTTCCTACATTTCTACTGGCGGCGGCGCATTCCTCGAATTCGTGGAAGGTAAAGTTCTGCCAGCCGTAGCGATGCTCGAAGAGCGCGCTAAGAAGTAATCGTTACGGGCAGGGATTCCTGCCCGTTGATTTATCGCCGATCTGACATTCAGGGCGGCCCGTGTTTTTTCCCAAAGCCCGACGATACAGGACAACGAAACATGTCTAAAATTTTTGATTTCGTAAAACCAGGCGTGATCACTGGTGATGACGTACAGAAAGTGTTCCAGGTAGCAAAAGAAAACAATTTTGCTCTGCCGGCAGTTAACTGCGTGGGCACTGATTCCATCAACGCTGTTCTGGAAACCGCTGCAAAAGTTAAAGCACCGGTCATCGTTCAGTTCTCCAACGGCGGCGCGTCCTTCATCGCGGGTAAAGGCGTGAAAACTGACGTACCTCAGGGCGCGGCAATCCTGGGCGCTATCTCTGGCGCGCATCACGTTCACCAGATGGCTGAACACTACGGCGTGCCGGTTATCCTGCACACTGACCACTGCGCGAAGAAACTGCTGCCGTGGATCGACGGTCTGCTGGACGCGGGTGAAAAACACTTCGCGGCTACCGGTAAACCGCTGTTCTCTTCTCACATGATTGACCTGTCTGAAGAGTCTCTGCACGAAAACATCGAAATCTGCTCCAAATACCTGGCGCGCATGTCCAAAATTGGCATGACTCTGGAAATCGAACTGGGTTGCACCGGTGGTGAAGAAGACGGCGTGGACAACAGCCACATGGACGCTTCTGCTCTGTACACCCAGCCGGAAGACGTTGATTACGCGTACACTGAACTGAGCAAAATCAGCCCGCGTTTCACCATTGCCGCTTCCTTCGGTAACGTACACGGCGTTTACAAGCCGGGTAACGTGGTTCTGACCCCGACCATTCTGCGTGATTCTCAGGACTATGTTTCTAAGAAACACAACCTGCCGCACAACAGCCTGAACTTCGTTTTCCACGGCGGTTCCGGTTCTACTGCTCAGGAAATCAAAGACTCCGTAAGCTACGGCGTAGTGAAAATGAACATCGATACCGATACCCAATGGGCAACCTGGGAAGGTGTTCTGAACTACTACAAAGAAAACGAAGCGTATCTGCAAGGTCAGCTGGGCAACCCGAAAGGCGAAGATCAGCCGAACAAGAAATACTATGACCCGCGCGTATGGCTGCGTGCTGGCCAGACTTCGATGATCGCTCGTCTGGAAAAAGCATTTAAAGAACTGAACGCGATTGACGTTCTGTAATATAGTCTGCTGATTGAAATGGCTTCCCTTGGGAAGCCATTTTTTTATCGTTATTTCCGGAGAGCGGCGTTAGTTAGCGCTTTCATCCGGCCAACTCACAATGTACCTGCCTTTTTTGGTTTTGGGATGATGCCGAAAAATGGCATATTCCTCTGTTTTTGTTTACCTTTAAAAAGTTCTTTTCGTGAGAATGATCTCATTTGCTTGTTTTGCTATGACCAAGGAATATTGAATGGAAGATTTGAATGTTGTCGACAGCATAAATGGTGCGGGCACCTGGCTGGTACGCAACCAGGCGTTATTGCTCAGCTATGCTGTGAATATTGTTGCGGCTATCGCTATTATCATCATCGGCTTGATTGTAGCGCGCGTGATTTCCAATACGGTAAATCGTCTGATGCGTGCGCGTCATATTGATGCGACAGTGGCCGACTTTCTTTCTGCGCTGGTGCGCTATGGGGTTATCGCTTTTACGCTGATTGCGGCTCTGGGTCGCGTGGGGGTTCAAACCGCCTCGGTTATTGCCGTACTGGGCGCCGCTGGTTTAGCCGTTGGCCTGGCATTACAGGGATCGCTTTCTAACCTTGCGGCTGGGGTATTGCTGGTTATGTTCCGTCCGTTCCGCGCCGGTGAGTATGTCGATTTAGGCGGCGTTGCCGGTACGGTACTTAACGTGCAAATCTTTTCCACGACAATGCGCGCGGTAGACGGCAAAATTATTGTGATTCCGAATGGCAAAATTATCGCGGGAAATATCATCAACTATTCTCGTGAGCCGGTTCGCCGCAACGAATTCATTATTGGGGTGGCCTACGATTCGGATATCGATCAGGTGAAACAGCTGCTCACGACGATTATCGAGTCCGACGATCGTATTTTAAAAGATCGCGAAATGACGGTGCGTTTGAATGAGCTGGGCGCCTCATCAATTAATTTTGTGGTGCGTGTCTGGAGTAAAAGCAGCGACCTGCAAAATGTCTACTGGGACGTGCTGGAACGTATTAAACGTGAATTCGACGCCGCTGGTATTAGCTTCCCGTACCCGCAGATGGACGTCAATTTTAAACGCGTGAAAGATAACGCCGCGGAGTAATTTTCCTCCCGCGCTGCCTGCCAGTGCTGCGTTTATCCGCCTCCAGTATTCTCTGGTTATTGAGCGGATAAGCGTAGCCGCCATCCGTTATTCAGTCTCTTCATTAGCTTTTCTTATTAGTGATTAAAATTATCAATTTCCGCTAATAATATTCCCGCGCTATAGTCTGCCTTTAAGAAAAACAGCTCAGGGTAGTTAACGTGATATCTTATTATTTTCAAGGGTTTGCCCTTGGCGCCGCCATGATCCTTCCGCTTGGCCCGCAAAATGCGTTTGTGATGAATCAGGGAATCCGTCGCCAGTACCACCTCATGATAGCGCTGCTTTGCGCGTTAAGTGATTTAGTCCTGATTAGCGCCGGTATTTTTGGCGGTAGCGCGTTGCTGATGCAGTCGCCGTGGCTGCTGGCGCTGGTCACATGGGGCGGGGTTGCGTTCTTGTTATGGTACGGTTTAGGCGCGCTGAAAACGGCAATGAGCAGTAATCTGGAGCTGGCCAGCGCCGAGGTTATGAAGCAGGGCGCTGGAAAATTATTGCTACGATGCTGGCGGTAACGTGGCTGAATCCGCACGTTTATCTGGATACGTTTGTCGTGTTGGGCAGTCTCGGCGGACAACTGGCTATGGAGCCAAAGCGCTGGTTTGCTCTCGGCACGATTAGCGCGTCGTTCTTGTGGTTTTTTGGGTTAGCGCTACTGGCGGCCTGGCTTGCGCCTCGACTGCGTACGGCGAAAGCTCAACGCATTATCAACATTCTGGTAGGGGTGGTGATGTGGCTTATCGCCTTCCAACTGGCGCGGGAAGGCGTCGCGCATATGCACGCGCTTTTCAACTAAGCGTTGTCTGATGGACAACAGGCCGATATCCGCTAAGCTTGCCTGCATGCGCCCTGTATATCAGGGCAATGACTGCAATATGGAGGAGAGACTGTGAAGTTCAAAGTGATGGCCCTGGCGGCATTAGTGGGTTTAAGTGCAATGTCGGCGCAGGCAAGCGAATTGCCGGAAGGCCCGCACATCGTGACTTCCGGTACGGCAAGCGTCGATGCTGTGCCTGATATCGCCACCTTAGCGATTGAAGTGAACGTCGCGGCGAAGGACGCGGCGACGGCGAAGAAGCAGGCCGATGAGCGCGTGGCGCAATATCTTTCCTTCCTTGAGCAAAATCAGATTGCGAAAAAAGACATTAGCGCGGCGAATCTGCGCACGCAGCCGGATTATGATTACCAAAACGGTAAAAGCATTCTGAAAGGGTATCGCGCGGTGCGAACCGTTGAGGTGACGCTGCGTCAGTTAGATAAACTCAATTCGCTGCTGGACGGCGCGCTGAAGGCGGGTCTGAACGAGATTCGTTCGGTATCGCTGGGCGTGGCGCAACCGGACGCCTATAAAGACAAAGCCCGCAAAGCCGCCATTGATGACGCGATTCATCAGGCGCAAGCGCTGGCAGCCGGTTTTAACAGCAAATTGGGGCCGGTTTACAGCGTTCGTTACCATGTCTCTAATTATCAGCCGAGTCCGGTGGTGCGAATGATGAAAGCCGCAGATGCTGCGCCGGTATCCGCGCAGGAAACTTACGAGCAGCCGACCATTCAGTTCGACGATCAGGTCGATGTGGTATTCCAGCTTGAACCTGGAACAGGGCAGACGTCGACCACGGCCGCCAGCACGCAGTAATCTCGCCCGGCCTGGGCGCTTCCAGGCCGCATTTTCTCCCGGTGTTCGCGTTTTTTGCTCCGTATTACGCATTGAAATGAAGATTTGCTAATACGGTGAGCGTTTTGAATCGCCTTGTCGCCAGCAAAAAATAGCCAATGGCGCGTCGTTTTTTGCCGCCTGAACGCAATGATTTTGTGATGAACTTCAAAGAAGTGACGAGGGAATAATGGGTCATGCAGGCCGGATAAGACGTTCACGCCGCCATCCGGCATTCATAGAGAGGCTAATCCTGACGCAGCACCTTGTGCCCGTACTCCAGCAGCGCGTCGGTCACTTTGCGCATCATCCGGCTTTCCGGGGCAAAGCGGTGCCAGTAAAGCATCCGGCGCTGCAGCAAACCAGGCGTTAAGTTGATCAACTCGCCGCTTTCCAGCTCTTTCTCAATCTGCAGGTGAGGGATCATGCAGCAGGTCGTGCCCTGACGCGCAAGCTGTACAAATGCTTCGGATGAATTAACGATATGGCACGGCACGCTGCCGGGCGGTAGATCGAAATTCTGTTGCAAAAAGGCCTGATGCATATCATCCAGATGGTCGAACGCGACGGCGGGCGCTTTCAGCAGCGACGACCGGGTAACGCCATTGGGGAAATAGCGCTCGGCAAACGGCCTTGACGCGACAAACAGATAGTCGAGCGCGCCCAGTTTGTCTACCAGGCAACTGGGCAGCGCCTGATGCTGAATACTCACCGCGCCCACCACCTCGCCGCGCCGCAGACGTTCTTGCGTGCGCGTTTCATCTTCCACCTGTAAATTGAGACGGATAGGGGAGTCCGCCAGCACCGGCGCCAGCGCCGGAAGCAGCCAGGTCGCCAGACTATCGGCGTTAACCGCCAGCGACAGCAGCAGCGGTGTAGAGCCGGTTTGTTCATCGCCCAGCCACTCTTCTTCCAGCAGTTCAACCTGACGCAGCAGAGCCAGTAATTTTTGCCCTTGCTCCGTAGGGCGAGGAGGAACGGTACGCACCAATAAAGGTTGTCCGAACATATTCTCAAGCTGTTTTATGCGCTGTGAGACGGCGGATTGCGTGATGCACAGCTTCTGGGCGGCGCGCTCGAACCCTCGTTCACGTATAACGGCATCCAGCGCCTGTAGTGTTCTGTAGTCCGGACGTTTCATTGTTGTGTCATGCTCCTGTTATTTTTTTCCGCACTATGACATAAATTTGCCGTCGGTACAGATGAAATCCGTAGCCTGTGTACGGACACGGAGATTTTTCCCGACAATGTTCTATAATGCGGCTGTATTTTCACACCACAGGCGAAACGATCTATGACGCAGGATGAACTGAAAAAAGCGGTAGGATGGGCGGCACTTCAGTATGTACAGCCCGGCACCATTGTGGGCGTTGGTACAGGCTCAACGGCCGCACACTTTATTGATGCGCTGGGCACAATGAAAGGCCAGATTGAAGGCGCGGTCTCCAGCTCGGACGCCTCGACTGAAAAACTCAAAGGCCTCGGTATTCACGTGTTTGATCTCAACGAAGTGGATAGCCTGGGTATCTATGTCGATGGCGCGGACGAAATCAACGGTCATATGCAGATGATCAAAGGCGGCGGCGCGGCATTAACCCGTGAGAAAATTATTGCTTCCGTGGCGGAGAAATTTATCTGTATTGCGGATGCCTCTAAGCAGGTGGATATTCTTGGCAAATTCCCGTTGCCGGTCGAAGTGATTCCGATGGCGCGCAGCGCGGTCGCTCGTCAACTGGTGAAGCTGGGCGGGCGTCCGGAGTACCGTCAGAACGTGGTCACGGATAACGGCAACGTGATTCTGGATGTTTATGGTATGGAAATCCTTGATCCCATCGCGCTGGAAAACGCCATTAACGCGATTCCGGGCGTCGTGACCGTGGGGCTGTTCGCCAACCGTGGCGCCGATGTCGCACTGATCGGCACGCCGGACGGGGTGAAAACCATCGTAAAATGATCGCGCCAGGCGTATTTCCTGCCGCGTAAAAAATTCGGTCAGGGCAAATTTGGTGACATGTATCACGTTTAATCGTTTGCCCTGCCGATCCCTCCAAAGAAAAAGTTATTCCCGGTATTTTCATCTGCTATTTCCCGCTGTATGCGATTCCTTCACGACGCTGGCGCAAACGTTCATATTGCCGTGATAATTTTTTTTGATATGTTGAAGGACGGATGCAAATCCACACACAACATCAGATGGCAAAAAAAGACAGGATCGGGGAAATGGCAAAGGTATCGCTGGAGAAAGATAAAATTAAATTTCTGCTGGTTGAAGGGGTGCATCAAAAGGCGCTGGAAAGCCTTCGTGCGGCAGGTTACACCAACATTGAATATCACAAGGGCGCGCTGGACGCTGAACAGTTGAAAGCGTCCATCCGCGATGCCCACTTCATCGGTCTGCGATCCCGTACTCATCTGACAGAAGAAGTGATTAACGCCGCAGAGAAGCTGGTGGCGATTGGCTGTTTTTGCATCGGCACCAACCAGGTGGATTTAAATGCGGCGGCAAAACGCGGTATTCCGGTCTTTAACGCGCCATTCTCGAATACCCGTTCCGTGGCGGAGCTGGTGATTGGCGAGCTGTTGCTGCTGCTGCGCGGCGTGCCGGAAGCGAACGCCAAAGCGCACCGCGGCGTATGGAATAAACTGGCGGCGGGATCGTTCGAAGCGCGCGGTAAAAAGCTTGGCATTATCGGTTACGGCCATATAGGAACGCAGTTGGGCATTCTGGCGGAATCGCTGGGGATGCATGTCTATTTCTATGATATTGAAAATAAACTGCCGCTCGGTAACGCAACTCAGGTGCAGCACCTGTCTGAATTGCTGAATATGAGCGATGTGGTCAGTCTGCACGTACCTGAAAACGCCTCCACCAAAAACATGATGGGCGCAAAAGAGATTGCCCTGATGAAGCCGGGTTCGCTGCTGATTAACGCCGCGCGCGGTACGGTGGTAGATATCCCGGCTTTGTGCGACGCGCTGGCGACGAAACATCTGGCGGGGGCGGCTATCGACGTCTTCCCGACGGAACCGGCCACTAATAGCGATCCGTTTACCTCTCCGCTGTGCGAATTCGATAACGTGATCCTGACGCCGCATATCGGCGGCTCGACGCAGGAGGCGCAAGAAAACATCGGTCTGGAAGTCGCAGGAAAACTGATTAAGTACTCGGATAACGGCTCGACGCTGTCCGCCGTGAACCTCCCGGAAGTGTCGCTGCCGCTGCACGGCGGTCGTCGCTTGATGCACATCCACGAAAACCGCCCAGGCGTATTGACCGCGCTTAACCAGATTTTTGCCGAGCAGGGCGTTAACATTGCCGCGCAGTATCTGCAAACCTCCGCCCGAATGGGGTATGTGGTAATTGATATAGAAGCCGATGGCGATGTGGCGGAGAAAGCGCTGCTGGCGATGAAGGCGATTCCAGGTACCATTCGCGCCCGTCTGCTGTACTAATTTCCTCTAAATGGGCAGGAGATGACCTGCCCATCCTTTCTCTGGTTTCCCTGCCTCAACATCTCTTCGTGTAACGCATACATTCTGTTTTCGAGCCTTGCCGCAATTGGTAATTAAAGGCAGCGTTGCGTGTTGTACAGCAATAAAAGGAATTTACGATAAGGGCTCAGCATAGCGCTGAAACGGGAAAGCCCCTGGCGAAGCAGGGGTTCTAAAAAGGAAAGGGACGATGATGAGATACGTCATCATGCTGCTGATCCTGTTAATCATCGCTACGCCAGCATATTAACAGAGAGTACGCAGGAGGGAGGTTCGCCTCCCTCACCCTTCACCGAGAAATTTAGGTCAAAAAAGCGACGCTGTCAATCGACAAAACACGGCTACCACTCCCAAATTTTGGACGGCGTCACCACCGCAGGCAGCGGGATATCCCACTCTTCAACTGGCAGTTTTTCTACTAACTGGCAATCATGCGCGTAGCCCACGGGCTGGATCTTATGCTGCTGCCAGTTTTGCAACGTACGGTCATAAAATCCGCCGCCCATCCCCAGGCGCTGCCCGCCTTCGTCAAACGCCACTAATGGCGTTACCAGCACATCCAGCTTTGCCAGCGGCAATACGTCGCGGACATCAAGCCGTGGCTCCCGGATCTTTAAGCGGTTGGTCACCAGCGCACTCTGCGGATGATAGTGCAGGAACAGGAGGTTGCCAGGGCTGAAGGGATGAAGAACCGGAAGGTAGACGCGCTTGCCTGCTCGCCATAGCTGTTCAATCAGCGGCTGGGTGTCGAGTTCGCCATCAAAGGAGAGAAACACGGCGACAGTGTGCGCCATCACGACGGGAGGAAAGCTGAGCATTCGGGCGGCGGCCTGTTGACCAAAGCGGCGTTGCTGCTCTGGCGTCAGCGCACGACGACGTTGCCGAATCATTCGGCGGATTTCTTGTCGTGATAAAGAGAGTTCGGGAAGTTGCGTCATGGCTGTCGCCAGTCAGAAGGGGAATCTCCGAGATGCCGCCGCAGGCTGTAACCCTTGAACCCTTGGTTCAAGGTGAATGTGTCGTCACAGTTTTAAGGCTTCTCGGACGAACCGAGCATGCTCACCAACCGCGGAGCGCCACATTCTTGTGGTATGAAATATCGGCTCAGGGGACTGGCCCGCTTGCAAACATCTCAGAGAAATTCTGCTTTCACAATCACTTTACCATAGTAAAGCGAAAAGTGTTATTCAAAGTTTTGGCCCGTTTTTTCGGTTATGCGACCTTGATCAAGCAACGCCTGTTCGATGGTCTGTTGTAGCATCCGAATACGTTGTTCCATGCTCGCCGCGTAATCGCGGGTCTTCGCTTTTTCCTGAGTTAACTCATAGCTGATATTCAATGCGGCAATGAAAACCAACTGCTCAGTATTTGTGACTCTAGTGCGAACTTTCAGATCTTGCAACCGCTGATTCAGATCGTCCGCAGCCTGATTCAACGCATCCCTTTGGTCAGGCGGGCAATTCACTCGCAGTGAACGGCCAAATATTTGGATATCGACGGGTTGTGCAGACATGCCACCTTCCTGCTGATTGACTGCGCTGCCTTCGTCTCCAGACCCAGGGTCCGCGAAGGGGCGACACTATAGCTACCCTGGTGTGAAGATACAAGCCCTTTTCTGGTTCACCAGGGTCCAAAGTGGTAGCATATCATGAATATCCTCCCTTTGATGACGAATGCTTATGTCTATACAGAACGAAATGCCTGGTTACAACGAAATGAACCGGTTTTTGAATCAACAAGGGGCCGGTCTGACCCCGGCTGAAATGCATGGTTTAATCAGCGGGATGATTTGCGGCGGCAACAACGACAGCTCATGGCAGCCGCTGCTGCACGACCTGACGAACGAAGGTCTGGCCTTCGGGCATGAGCTTGCTCAGGCGCTGCGCAAAATGCACGCGGCGACCAGCGACGCGCTGGAAGACGACGGCTTTCTTTTTCAGCTTTATCTGCCTGAAGGCGACGATGTCAGCGTATTCGATCGCGCAGATGCCTTAGCCGGGTGGGTTAACCACTTTTTGCTTGGCCTCGGCGTAACGCAGCCTAAACTTGATAAAGTCACCGGCGAAACGGGTGAAGCGATTGACGACCTGCGTAATATTGCGCAGCTTGGTTATGATGAGAGCGAAGATCAGGAAGAGCTGGAGATGTCGCTCGAAGAGATCATCGAATATGTCCGTGTTGCGGCGCTGTTATGTCATGACACTTTCACGCGCCAACAGCCGACCGCGCCGGAAGTGCGTAAACCGACGCTACACTAAGAAAAAACGAAATGGAGGCCATGTCATGACTCAGCAGGAATACCAACGCCGTCGCCAGGCATTACTGGCGCAAATGCAGCCCGGCAGCGCCGCGCTGATCTTTGCCGCGCCGGAGGCGACGCGCAGCGCAGACAGTGAATATCCGTATCGCCAGAGTAGCGACTTCTGGTATTTCACCGGTTTTAACGAACCGGAAGCCGTGCTGGTACTGATTAAGAGTGATGACACCCACAACCACAGCGTTTTGTTCAACCGCGTTCGCGACCTGACTGCGGAAATCTGGTTTGGTCGCCGTTTAGGACAGGATGCCGCACCGGAAAAACTGGGCGTTGACCGGGCGCTGGCGTTTAGCGAAATCAACCAGCAACTCTTTCAGTTGCTTAATGGTCTGGATGTGGTGTACCACGCGCAGGGCGAATATGCGTATGCCGACGAGATTGTTCTGGCTGCGCTGGAGAAGCTGCGTAAAGGCTCCCGCCAGAATCTGACCGCGCCGGCCACCATGACTGACTGGCGACCGATCGTCCATGAGATGCGCCTGTTCAAATCGCCGGAAGAGATTGCGGTCATGCGCCGCGCCGGGGAAATTAGCGCTCTGGCGCATATCCGCGCGATGGAAAAATGCCGTCCGGGGATGTTTGAGTATCAGCTGGAGGGTGAAATTCACCACGAATTTAATCGCCATGGCGCGCGCTATCCCTCCTATAACACCATTGTCGGCAGCGGCGAAAATGGCTGTATCCTGCATTACACTGAAAACGAAAGTGAAATGCGCGACGGCGATTTAGTGCTTATCGACGCGGGTTGTGAATATAAAGGTTACGCGGGCGACATCACGCGTACTTTCCCGGTGAACGGGAAATTTACGCCAGCTCAGCGTGAAATTTATGACATCGTTCTGGAATCGCTGGAGACCAGCCTGCGACTGTTCCGTCCTGGTACCTCTATTCAGCAGGTGACCGGCGAAGTCGTGCGCATCATGATAACCGGGCTGGTGAAGTTGGGGATTTTGCAAGGAGAGGTTGATCAACTGATTGCCGAGAATGCGCATCGTCCTTTCTTTATGCATGGCTTGAGCCACTGGCTGGGGCTGGATGTTCATGATGTCGGCGTTTATGGGCCGGATCGCTCCCGCATCCTGGAGCCGGGCATGGTGCTGACCGTAGAGCCAGGCCTCTATATCGCGCCGGATGCCGACGTGCCGGAAGCGTATCGCGGCATTGGCGTTCGAATTGAAGATGACATTGTCATTACCGAAACCGGTAATGAAAACCTGACCGCTGGCGTTGTGAAGAAGGCGGATGACATTGAGGCATTAATGGCGGCGGCGCGGCAGCAATGAGCGTCATTATCGTTGGCGGCGGCATGGCAGGCGCAACGCTGGCGCTGGCCATCTCTCAGTTCAGTCATGGGACGTTGCCGGTACACCTGATTGAAGCGAAAGCGCCTGAAGCCGACGGTCATCCCGGCTTTGACGCCAGAGCGATTGCGCTGGCGGCGGGCACTTGCCAGCAACTGGCGCGAATTGGCGTCTGGCAGGCGATTTCCGATTGCGCAACGGCAATCAACACCGTACACGTCAGCGATCGCGGTCATGTCGGATTTGTGACTCTCGACGCGCAGGATTACAGCCTGGCAGCGTTGGGTCACGTTGCGGAGCTGCATGATATCGGGCTGCGTCTGTTTGCGCTCTTGCGTAAAGCGCCAGGCGTTACGCTGCACTGCCCGGAGCGCGTAGCCAGCGTGTCGCGTACCCAACAGCAAGTTAACGTCACTCTGGAAAACGGCAATGTGATAGCTGGCAGCGTGCTGGTGGCGGCTAACGGTACCCACTCTGCGCTGGCGTCAGCCTGCGGCGTTGACTGGCATCAGGAGCCTTACGAACAGTTAGCGGTGATAGCGAATGTCGCGACCGCTATCCCGCATCAGGGACGCGCCTTTGAACGTTTTACTCCCAATGGCCCGCTGGCGATGTTGCCGATGTCGCATGGCCGATGTTCGCTGGTTTGGTGTCACCCACTCGACCAGCGCGATGAGGTGCTGAGCTGGTCCGACGCGCAGTTCTGCCATGCATTGCAGGCCGCGTTCGGCTGGCGGCTGGGGCGAATTACTCAGGCCGGTAAGCGCAGCGTGTATCCGCTTGCCCTGACTACGGCGGCAAAAGTGTTTACTCACCGGACTGTCATGGTCGGCAATGCGGCGCAGACGTTGCATCCTATCGCCGGACAAGGGTTTAATCTCGGTCTGCGCGATGTCATGAGCCTGGCGGAAACGCTGATCGCGGCACAGGACGCGGGCGAGGATATTGGCGCCTGGCACGTGTTATCGCGCTATCAGCAGCGTCGTCAGGTTGACCGGGATACGACGATTGGCGTAACGAACGGTCTGGTCCATCTGTTTGCAAATCGTTGGGCGCCGCTGGTTATTGGGCGCAATATCGGTTTAATGGCGATGGAATTATTACCGCCTGCGCGCGATGCGCTGGCACAGCGGACCTTAGGTTGGGTTGCGCGTTAAGCCGATCTGTAGGCCGGATAAGGCATTTACGCCGCCATCCGGCATCGTGTTCGTAAAAATACCGGATGGCAGCTTCGCCTTATCCGGCCTACGGTTTTGATTGTTCCGGTTTCCAGGAGTAAATAGTGCAAAGTGTTGATGTAGCAATAGTTGGCGGAGGCATGGTGGGACTGGCTGTCGCCTGCGGCTTGCAGGGGAGCGGTTTGCGCGTTGCGGTACTGGATCACGTTGTCCCCCAGCCGTTGGCGAACGATGCGTCGCCTCAGCTTCGGGTGTCGGCGATTAATGCCGCCAGCGAAAAACTGCTTACCCGTCTTGGCGTATGGTCAAACATTGTGGCGCGACGGGCAAGTTGCTACCACGGTATGGAAGTCTGGGATAAAGACAGCTTTGGCCGTATTACGTTTGATGACGCAAGCATGGGATATAGCCATCTGGGGCATATTGTTGAAAACAGCGTCATTCACTACGCATTGTGGCAAAAAGCGCAGCAAGCGGCGGATATCACCTTAATGGCGCCAGCGGAGTTACAGCAGGTCGCCTGGGGGGAGAACGACGCCTTCCTGACTTTAAAAGACGGCGCGATGTTAACCGCGCGTCTGGTGATTGCCGCGGATGGCGCCAACTCCTGGCTGCGTAACAAAGCGGATATTCCCTTAACTTTCTGGGACTACCGTCACCATGCGCTGGTAGCGACTATCCGCACCGAAGAGCCGCACGGCGCGGTTGCTCGCCAGGTGTTTCATGGTGAAGGTATTCTGGCGTTTTTGCCGTTAAGCGATCCGCATCTGTGTTCCATTGTCTGGTCGCTTTCTCCGCAGGATGCGGAGCGTATGCAACAGAGCGGCGACGAGGCGTTTAACCAGGCGTTGACTATCGCCTTCGATAATCGGCTGGGCTTATGCCGCCTGGAAAGCGAACGGCAGGTTTTTCCGCTGACGGGCCGCTATGCTCGCCAGTTTGCCGCGCATCGTCTGGCGTTGGTCGGCGATGCCGCGCACACCATCCATCCGCTGGCAGGGCAGGGCGTCAACCTCGGCTTTATGGACGCGGCCGAACTGGTGGACGATCTGCGCCGGCTTCAGCGCCAGGGCAAAGACATTGGCCAACATCTTTATCTCCGTCGTTATGAGCGTAGCCGTAAACATAGCGCGGCGATGATGCTTGCCGGGATGCAAGGTTTTCGTGACCTGTTTGCCGGCGAAAACCCGGCAAAAAAATTGCTGCGCGACATCGGGCTGAAACTGGCGGATACGCTCCCCGGCGTCAAACCCCAACTGCTTCGCCAGGCAATGGGGCTAAACGACCTTCCGCAATGGCTTCGTTAAGCGTCTGACTGCACGCCAGCAAGAGTTTGAAACCCGTCACACTTTGCTTTCCCGGCTATCGCGCCGGGGGGCTTTCCTCGTTTGAAATAATCTAATTTCACCGCTTATTTCGCATTATATTTTCTAATGACACTATTTTTGGCGAACGCGATTTTCGACATTTTTTCCGCATTTAATATTAATTTATGTTGTGATAAATCGTATCAGCTTCATTTTTATGGAGGTTATTTAGCGTAATAGTGGTTTTTTGTGCTGATGGGGTTTTGGCGTTTTTTAGTCATAAGCTAATGTGATGGTAAATTCAGCCTTATGGTTTAGCGCCTGGTTCGGTGGTAAGTTCAGGAGCAAGAGAACGTTTGCGTCGGCGCAGGAAAAAGGGCGTCGATGCCAGGTTTCGTGGCGAAGATTTCCCATGAAAATGGTTGTTAGCCCCCGCTAATTCAACGAGGAAAAGATGGCCCAACAGACGCCTTTGTACGAACAACACACGCTATGCGGCGCCCGCATGGTCGATTTTCATGGCTGGATGATGCCCCTGCATTACGGCTCTCAGCTTGATGAACACCACGCTGTGCGCACCGATGCCGGGATGTTTGATGTATCGCATATGACCATTGTCGATCTTCATGGCAGCCGCACACGAGAGTTTCTACGTTATCTGCTGGCCAACGACGTCGCGAAGCTAACGAAGACGGGTAAAGCCCTCTACTCCGGTATGCTTAACGCATCGGGCGGCGTGATTGATGACCTTATCATCTACTACTTCACTGAAGATTTCTTCCGTCTCGTTGTTAACTCCGCCACCCGCGAAAAAGACCTCTCCTGGATTACCCAACACGCTGAACCTTATGCCATCGACATTACCGTTCGTGACGACCTGTCGCTGATTGCGGTACAGGGGCCGAATGCGCAGGAAAAAGCGGCGACTCTGTTTACTGACGAACAGCGCCATGCAGTAGAAGGTATGAAGCCGTTCTTCGGCGTTCAGGCGGGCGATCTGTTTATCGCCACCACCGGTTATACCGGCGAAGCGGGCTATGAAATCGCCATGCCGAATGAAAAAGCGGCGGATTTCTGGCGTGCGCTGGTGGAGGCGGGCGTGAAGCCGTGCGGTCTTGGCGCGCGCGACACGCTGCGTCTGGAAGCTGGCATGAACCTGTACGGTCAGGAGATGGATGAAGGTATCTCTCCGCTGGCGGCTAATATGGGATGGACTATCGCCTGGGAACCTGCTGACCGCGACTTTATTGGCCGTGAGGCGCTGGAGATGCAGCGTGAAAAAGGCCATGAGCAGCTTGTCGGTCTGGTGATGACCGAGAAAGGCGTATTGCGTAATGAACTGCCGGTGCGTTTTACCGATGCGCAGGGCAATCAGCAAGAAGGCATTATCACCAGCGGGACGTTTTCCCCAACGTTGGGCTACAGCATTGCGCTGGCGCGTGTTCCGGCGGGCATCGGCGAGACGGCGATTGTACAAATTCGTAACCGTGAAATGCCGGTAAAAGTGACTAAACCTGTTTTTGTGCGTAACGGCAAAGCCGTCGCGTGATTCATCCTTTTTTGGAGATTAATTGATGAGCAACGTACCCGCAGAACTGAAATACAGCAAAGAACACGAATGGCTGCGTAAAGAAGCGGATGGCACTTACACTGTTGGCATTACTGAACACGCTCAGGAGCTGTTGGGCGATATGGTTTTTGTTGATCTGCCGGAAGTCGGCGCGACCGTAAGCGCGGGCGACGACTGCGCCGTGGCGGAGTCCGTAAAAGCGGCGTCCGACATTTATGCGCCGGTAAGCGGCGAGATCGTGGCGGTAAACGATGCGCTGAGCGACTCCCCGGAGCTGGTGAACAGCGAACCGTATGCCGGTGGCTGGATCTTTAAAATCAAAGCCAGCGATGAAAGCGAACTTGAATCGCTGCTGGATGCCACCGCGTATGAGGCATTGTTAGAAGACGAATAATGTTGTGCCGGATGGCGCTAATGCTTATCCGGCCTACTCACTGCAACGCGAATGATTTTGCGTATTCGTTTTCGCACGCGTAGGCCCGGTAAGCGTCAGCGCCACCGGGCAATTGAGTTAGAGACAATCACGATTCACTGCACGTTTCAGGAACCATCGCCCATGACACAGACGTTAAGCCAGCTTGAAAACCGCGGCGCTTTCATTGAACGCCACATCGGACCGGACGCCGCACAGCAACAAGAGATGCTGAATGCGGTTGGCGCCGAGTCGTTAAACGCGCTGACAGGTCAGATTGTGCCGAAAGACATTCAGCTCGCGACTCCGCCGCAGGTTGGCGAGGCGGCAACCGAATATGCCGCACTGGCGGAATTAAAAGCCATCGCCGGGCGTAACAAGCGCTTCACGTCGTACATTGGCATGGGCTACACCGCCGTGCAGCTACCGCCGGTTATCCTGCGCAACATGCTGGAAAATCCAGGCTGGTACACCGCTTATACCCCGTATCAACCGGAAGTCTCTCAGGGGCGTCTGGAAGCGCTGCTCAACTTCCAACAGGTGACGCTGGACCTGACGGGGCTGGACATGGCTTCCGCCTCGCTGCTGGATGAAGCGACCGCCGCCGCTGAAGCGATGGCGATGGCAAAGCGCGTCAGCAAACTGAAAAATGCCAACCGGTTCTTTGTCGCCTCTGATGTCCATCCGCAAACTCTGGACGTCGTGCGTACTCGCGCCGAAACCTTTGGCTTTGACGTCATTGTGGATGACGCGGCGAAAGCACTGGATCACCAGGATGTGTTTGGCGTGCTGTTGCAGCAGGTTGGCTCCACGGGCGAAATTCACGATTACAGCGCGCTGATTAGCGAACTCAAAGCCCGTAAAGTGATTGTCAGCGTCGCCGCCGACTTTATGGCGCTGGTGCTGCTTACCGCGCCGGGTAAACAGGGCGCGGACATTGTTTTCGGCTCTGCGCAACGCTTCGGCGTACCGATGGGGTACGGTGGCCCGCATGCGGCGTTCTTTGCCGCCAAAGACGAATTTAAACGCTCCATGCCAGGCCGTATTATCGGCGTCTCAAAAGATGCGGCGGGCAATACCGCACTGCGCATGGCGATGCAGACTCGCGAGCAGCATATCCGTCGTGAGAAAGCGAACTCCAACATTTGTACCTCGCAGGTACTGCTGGCTAACATCGCCAGTCTGTATGCCGTTTATCATGGTCCGGTTGGTCTGAAGCGCATCGCTAATCGTATCCACCGCCTGACCGATATTCTGGCGGCAGGTCTGCAACAGAAAGGCTTAAAGCTGCGTCATGCGCACTACTTCGACACCCTGTGTGTGGAAGTGGCTGATAAAGCTGCGGTACTGGCGCGTGCGGAAGCGGCAGAGATCAATCTGCGCAGCGATATTCATAACGCGGTTGGTATTACGCTCGATGAAACCACCACCCGTGAGAATGTGGCGCAGTTGTTCAATGTTTTGCTGGGCGGCAGCCACGGTCTGAACATTGAAACACTGGATAAAGACGTGGCGCTTGATAGCCGTTCCATTCAGCAAAGTATGCTGCGTGACGATGCGATTCTGACGCATCCGGTATTTAACCGTTACCACAGCGAAACCGAGATGATGCGCTATATGCACTCGCTGGAGCGTAAAGATCTGGCGCTGAACCAGGCGATGATCCCGCTGGGTTCCTGCACCATGAAGCTGAACGCCGCCGCCGAGATGATTCCTATCACCTGGCCGGAATTCGCTGAACTGCACCCGTTCTGCCCGCCGGAACAGGCCGAAGGATATCATCAGATGATTAGCCAGCTTTCTGACTGGCTGGTGAAACTCACCGGGTACGACGCCGTCTGTATGCAGCCTAACTCCGGCGCACAGGGGGAATACGCGGGGCTGCTGGCGATTCGTCACTATCACGAAAGCCGCAACGAAGGGCATCGCGATATCTGCCTGATCCCGGCCTCTGCTCACGGCACTAACCCTGCTTCTGCACATATGGCAGGAATGCAGGTGGTGGTGGTCGCCTGTGATAAGAACGGCAACATCGACCTGGACGATCTGCGGGCAAAAGCAGAACAACATGCTGCGAACCTCTCTTGCATCATGGTGACTTATCCTTCCACCCACGGCGTCTATGAAGAAACGATCCGTGAAGTGTGTGAAGTTGTGCACCAGTTCGGCGGTCAGGTTTACCTTGACGGCGCGAACATGAACGCCCAGGTCGGCATTACCTCACCGGGCTTTATTGGCGCGGACGTTTCGCATCTTAACCTGCATAAAACTTTCTGCATTCCGCACGGCGGCGGTGGCCCAGGCATGGGACCGATCGGCGTGAAAGCGCATCTGGCACCGTTCGTACCGGGCCATAGCGTGGTGCAAATCGAAGGCATGTTAACCCGTCAGGGCGCGGTTTCTGCGGCGCCGTTCGGTAGTGCCTCTATCCTGCCAATCAGCTGGATGTACATCCGCATGATGGGCGCAGAAGGCCTGAAGCAGGCAAGTCAGGTCGCGATTCTTAACGCTAACTACATTGCCAGCCGTCTGAAAGATGCCTATCCGGTACTGTATACTGGTCGCGATGGCCGTGTGGCGCACGAATGTATTCTTGATATTCGCCCATTGAAAGAAGAAACCGGCATCAGCGAGCTGGATATTGCCAAGCGTCTGATCGACTACGGTTTCCATGCGCCAACCATGTCGTTCCCGGTGGCGGGCACGCTGATGGTAGAGCCGACGGAATCTGAAGGTAAGGCTGAGCTGGATCGCTTTATCGATGCGATGCTGGCTATTCGCGCAGAGATTGACCAGGTGAAAGCGGGGGTCTGGCCGCTGGAAGATAACCCGCTGGTGAACGCGCCGCACATTCAGAGCGAACTGGTCGCCGAGTGGGCGCATCCGTACAGCCGTGAAGTTGCCGTATTCCCGGCAGGCGTGGCAGACAAATACTGGCCGACGGTGAAACGTCTGGATGATGTTTATGGCGACCGTAACCTGTTCTGCTCCTGCGTACCGATTAGCGACTACCAGTAATTTACTGATTCGACTGTTTTCTAAAGGCGCTTCGGCGCCTTTTCAGCTTGTTAATAAAGTGCGCTTTGTTTATGTCGGATGCAGTGTGAGTGCCTTATTCAGGCTACAAAGTGTTAATAATTCAATATATTACACTAAATCGTTGGCTCCTGTCAGGCAACCTGGCGTTTGTATCAGTGTATTAGCCAGAATTAAATTACCGCTTTTTTAGAGCCTAATGATTCATTGTGCATCATTTTTACCTTGCTGTTATTTAATCAAAACAACACAGTATATTTACATGTAGTTACAAATAGTTTCTCTCCGGAATCGTTATTTACCTCTCAATATAGTTACAAAAATTTCCGTATATTAAATTCATCAAGTTATTAATTTAAATTATAAATTAAAAATAAACATAAATAACGTAAATATTTATTAACTTAGCGCTTTGTTTTTTATACCTGGAGGGAATAATGAAACGATTTATATTTCTGCCATTAATGACATATTTTCTATTAATGAATGCAATGGCAGCTAACGGAGAAAATAATCCCAGTAATCTATTAGGTGCACCAGTTAATACCGCTATTTCTGGTGGTTCAGTATTGCCGGAAGGAAAGTTATTAACCGCCGTGAATAGCTCATTTCGCGATAAAGATCATCAAATCGAGGGGCACGGAAGTCCGGATGTTTACTCCCAGATATGGTTATTGAAGATTCGTTACGGTTTGACCGACAGACTGGAATTATCAACTGTGGGTTCCTATATCAATAACAAACGAGACAATCTGTCTCCTGAGCACATAGAGGGAATGGGCGACCAATCGGTGGGGGTCAATTATGCTTTAATGAGCCAGCGAAGAGGTGATCCGTTTTGGGTTACGGTAGGTGGGGCAGTATTACTACCCACCGGGCAAGATGGAGATAATCATTTGCCTGGGAATAGCGCCTGGGGAGGAAGAGTAACACTCACTTTAACAAAATTATTTACTCCTAACATTAAAGGGGATATGGGTTTTGTCTATCAGGGACCATTTGAGCGCGGTAACCAGGACGTGAAACGAGGTAACGAATTCCAGTGGAATACCCAGGTGCGGTATATGTTTAGCGATTTACCGCTGGATCTTGGTCTGGAAAGTGCCTACAGCAATAATGCCTCTGGAACGAAAAAACTGTCTAATGGCAGCGTAATTAATAACCATTCTGGAACTACCGAATGGGTTGTTGGTCCGTCATTTAATATTGCCGTCGATTCACTGAAATTATGGTTTGGTGCCGGAGCCTTCTTCCCGGTAATGCAGGAAGCGAAGTCGCCAACCAAAATGGAAGATGTACGCTGGGAATTTAAAATAGGTAAGACCTGGTAAGACTCGTTCAAAGTGTTACCCGCCGACTGGCGGGTAACGTGCAGGGGTTAAAGCTTCTCGCCGTTGCTGGCAATCACCTCTTTGTACCAGTTGAAGCTTTTCTTACGCGAACGCGACATATCGCCCGTACCGTCATCGTGCTTGTTCACGTAGATGAAGCCGTAGCGCTTGCTGTACTGACCGGTGGTGAACGACACGCAGTCGATGCAGCCCCACGGCGTGTAGCCCATCAGGTCGACACCATCGTAAGTCACCGCTTTTTTCATCTCTTCAATATGGGCGCGCAGGTAGTCAATTCGGTAGTCGTCGTTGATGCTGCCATCTTCTTCTACTTTGTCGTAAGCACCAAAACCGTTTTCGACAATAAACAGCGGCTTTTGATAGCGTTCGTACAGTTCACACAATGAATAACGCAGGCCCACCGGGTCAATCTGCCAGCCCCAGTCAGATGCTTTAACATAGGGGTTCGGTACGCTGCCTTCAAAACCGGAAATCGCATCGCCGCTACCGCCTTCGGCTTTGACCGCGTTGGTCATGTAATAACTGAAACCAAGATAATCGCAGGTGCCTTCGCGCAGCACTTCAAGATCGCCATCTTCCATTTTGATGTTAAATCCGCGGCGCTCCCACTCGTTCAACACATAGGACGGGTAATAGCCGCGCAGCTGCACATCGGTAAAGACGTAGCGTTCACGCATCGACTCCTGAGCAAACATCACATCTTCTGGTTTACAGGAGAAAGGATACAGCGCGACCATCGCCAGCATACAACCCACTTTCATCTGTGGATTAATACGACGTGCCGCTTTTACCGCCAGCGCGCTGGCGACAAACTGATGATGTAAGACCTGATACATGGTTTCTTCTGGATTCTCATGCTCGGTATACACTACGCCGGAACAGCAGTAGCCAAACAGCGGCGCGCGCCAGTTTCGCTGATTGTTGATTTCATTGAAGGTCATCCAGTATTTGACCTTATGTTTGTAGCGTTCAAACACGACTTCAGCAAAACGGACAAAGAAATCAACGACCTTACGATTGGTCCAGCCGCCGTAGTGCTGTACCAGATGTAATGGCATTTCAAAGTGAGAAAGGGTAATGACCGGTTCGATGTTGTATTTGAGTAACTCATCAAACATGTCGTCGTAGAATTTCAGACCGGCCTCGTTTGGCTGGGATTCGTCGCCATTCGGGAAGATACGCGTCCAGGCAATAGAGGTACGGAAGCATTTGAACCCCATTTCGGCGAAAAGACGGATGTCTTCTTTGTAATGTCCGTAAAAATCCACCGCCTCGTGGTTCGGATAGTATTTGCCAGCAACGACATTCTGGGTGATTTCGCGTGGCACGCCGTGTGCGCCGCCGGTTAGCACGTCGCAGATGCTGGGGCCTTTACCGTCTTTATTCCAGCCGCCTTCAACCTGGTGTGCAGCAACCGCGCCGCCCCATAAAAAATCTTTTGGCAAGGTGAGTTTTCTCATTGTTGCATAATCTCAATTTATTTAGTCTGTTATCATTCTGCACCAAATGGCATGTAAAGCGTACGCAAAACTCCAGGATGCTCGCGTGTCGGGACAAGAACACATTCAGATCGTAACATCCACTTCAAGGGGCCATATTCAGGGGGATAACCACATGCAGCCAAACGACATTACTTTCTTTCAACGTTTCCAGAATGACATTCTGGCAGGGCGTAAAACCATCACTATTCGTGATGTCTCCGAGTCCCACTTTAAAGCAGGCGATGTGCTACGCGTGGGGCGGTTCGAAGATGATGGCTATTTTTGCACAATCGAAGTGACAGGAACGTCAACTGTGACGCTGGATACGCTGAACGAAAAACATGCGCAACAGGAAAATATGTCGCTTGATGAGCTGAAACGGGTCATTGCTGAAATCTATCCCAACCAGACGCAATTTTATGTGATTGATTTTAAATGCCTTCGATAAATATGAACGCGTGTTAGTTGAGTTTTTGTAATTAACTTATTGAATAATAAGCAAAATTTAATTTTGCGAATTTATTTTTAGCTAACATGTGTTCACTGGAACCATTCTCAGTTACGCTAGAGGCGCAGTTCATCGTTATGAACGTTTCTCCGGAGTAAGTTATGGTGCAAAAACCATTAATGACGCAGGGATATTCGCTGGCTGAGGAAATCGCCAACAGTATTAGCCACGGCATTGGATTGGTATTTGGTATTGTCGGCCTGGTGCTGTTGTTGGTTCAGGCGGTAGAGGCGAATGCGGGTATGACGGCTATCGCCAGCTACAGTTTATATGGCGGGAGCATGATCCTGCTTTTTCTTGCCTCAACGCTTTATCATGCCATTCCTCATCAGCGGGCAAAAATCTGGTTAAAGAAATTTGATCACTGCGCTATCTATCTGCTCATTGCCGGAACCTATACGCCATTTCTGCTGGTAGGTCTGGATTCGCCGCTGGCGCGCGGACTAATGATTGTGATCTGGAGCCTGGCGCTATTCGGTATCCTCTTCAAGTTGACGATTGCGCACCGATTTAAAGTGCTTTCACTGGTTACGTATCTGGCAATGGGCTGGCTGTCGCTGATAGTGGTTTATCAGTTGGCGATTAAGCTGGCGATAGGCGGCGTGACGCTGCTGGCGGTAGGTGGCGTCGTTTACTCGCTGGGCGTAATTTTCTATGTTTGCAAACGCATACCTTATAACCACGCCATCTGGCATGGCTTTGTGCTGGGCGGCAGCGTGTGCCACTTCCTGGCCATCTATTTGTATGTGGGACAGGCGTAATTCCCGGATGCCCGTGCCGGATGGCGGCGCTGTCGTACCTTATCCGGCCTACGAGAACAGCACGTGCGAGCCTGATGGCGTTGCGCTATCAGGCTATCCGGCTTTTAACGTGATATCACTCTTCCAGCGAGTAGGGCAGCGGGACGATATGCAGGGTGTTGGCATCGTCGCGAACGCGGAAGACGCTTTCGGCTTCTAAATCGTTATTCATGACGGCCTGAACCAGTAACTGACCATCGTCCAACTGCGTCGCCGCCAGAATAGCGCCGGTACGACGCCAGTTCTCGCCCATCTGTAGCTCCAGATCTTCTCCTGCTTCCGGTACCCGGCTGGCTTTGCCCGCCAGCAACCAAAGAGCGCGTTTATTGGCGCCGCGGAATTTTGCCCGTGCGACCATCTCCTGTCCGGTGTAGCAGCCTTTCTTGAAGCTGATACCGCCCAGCGCCTGTAGGTTAGTCGCCTGGGGGATAAATTGACCGCTGTTCGCCGCGTCAATCACCGGAATGCCTGCTTCAATATCCAATGCCAGCCACTGTTGGCTGTTATTCAGTTCGGCTTCGCCATGCAACTTCTCCGTTAACATGTTGGCCGTCGCGACATCGGTGACAAGCAGGAATCGTTCCGCAGGATGTTCAAACCATAGCAGCGTGGAGGCGCCGTCTCTGACCACCTGATTTTCGCTATTGGGCAGTACGCTAAAGACATTAGCCAGCGCCGCGCGGGCCTGAAAACCTGCCACGCCAAGCAATACGCGTTCGTCATCCGGCGCGATGACCACTTTGGAAAATACGGCGTACTTTTTCAGCTCCGTTAATTGCGCTTCAAGCACGCTACGGCGTTCAATCCAGGCGAAACCGTCGCGCTCACGGAACAGTCGCAGAGTGCTCCACATCTTACCTTTAGCATCGCAGTGGGCGGCGAGAAGGTGTTGCTGTTCAGTCATCTGGCTTACGTCAGCGGTGACCTGGCCCTGAATATACTTTTCACTGTCTACGCCGGTAATGGTCGACAGCGCCCAGTCGTCAAGCGCGATCAGCGTCAGCGGCAGGCGGGCTGACGATGAAGGATGACGTGGTGGAAAGGAGATAAAAGCCATAAATAATGTCCTGGTTAGCTGCAACAATAATGGTTAATGGTAAAAGAGCCATCGGTCATTGCAAGTGCTTTAAATAGCCCATTGAGAGCGGATTGATCGTTTTGCGAGGCGGTATCCAAAATGGATGAACATATTGATTCCCAGCCTTTTATTTCGCGATCGCGTTCCAGATTACTGAGATTCCCGTAAAACAACGCCAAAAACACGTTACAATAGCCCGGTACTTCATTTTCGCGAGGCAGGAAGAACATGGATATTCACAATAAAGCACGTATTCACTGGGCATGTCGTCGCGGTATGCGCGAACTTGATATTTCCATCATGCCGTTTTTTGAACATGAGTACGATAGTTTAAGTGATGAAGAAAAGCGTATTTTTGTCCGTTTGTTGCAGAGTGACGACCCGGATTTATTTAACTGGTTAATGAATCACGGTAAACCGGCTGACGCTGAACTGGAACAGATGGTCCGACTCATTCAGACACGGAATCGGGAACGTGGTCCTGTGGCAATCTGATTTACGCGTCTCATGGCGCGCTCAGTGGATCTCATTGCTCATTCATGGGCTGGTTGCCGCGGTGATTTTATTGATGCCCTGGCCGCTGAGTTATACCCCGTTATGGATGATACTACTGTCGCTGGTCGTGTTTGACTGTGTACGTAGCCAGCGCAGGATTAATACCTGCCAGGGAGAGATCAAGCTACTCATGGACGGGCGCTTACGCTGGCAGGGGCAGGACTGGACGCTCTTGCGTCCGCCCTGGTTACTGAAGAGCGGGATGGTGTTGCGTTTACGCGCAGAGTCTGGACGTCATCAGCATTTATGGCTGGCGGCGGATAGCATGGAAGAAGCGGAATGGCGTGAGTTGCGTCGGATACTGTTACAGCAGCCGATATCAGGTCAACACTGACGGAACGGCGTAAACGCGGTTCCGTCGAGAGGGAAGTACAGCGAGTAAGGTTTCAGGCGTAGTGTTCGGCCATTTCGCCGAGAATTTGTTCACACCAGGTCTGTATACGCTCATCGCTGAGATCGTACTGGTTCGTTTCATCCAGCGCCAGGCCGACAAACAGTTGCCCATCCGCAATGACCGGTTTATTGCTGGTAAATTCGTAGCCCTCTGTGGGCCAGTAGCCGACAAATTTAACGCCTTTGAGGGCAAGTTTGTCATGCAACATACCCAGCGCATCCAGGAACCACTCACCGTAGCCGAGCTGGTCGCCCATACCGTAAAGCGCAACGATTTTGCCTTCCAGATTGAGATCGTCCAGTTGCTCCCAGACGGCTTCCCAGTCCTCCTGAATTTCGCCAAAATCCCAGGTGGGGATGCCTAAAATGAGCACGTCGTACTGCTCCATTAAGGCGGGGGCGTCATCCTTGAGGTTATGTAATGTCACCAGCTCCGGGCCGAGAATATCGCGAATTTTCTCTGCGGCCATCTCGGTGTAGCACGTGCTGGAACCGTAAAAAAGACCCATGTTCATTACGTTACATCTCGATTCTGCTATAGCGTTGCGGGTAGTGTAACAGAATCGCTGCATTCACGGCACAATGAGGCATAATGCACCCAAAGTCAGCGTGAAGTGGGGAGCGCGAATGGAACAGGATTTAGCGCGTATTGAGCAGTTTCTGGATGCCCTGTGGCTGGAACGAAATCTGGCGGAAAATACATTAAGCGCGTATCGTCGCGATTTATCGATGGTCGTTGCGTGGTTGCATCATCGCGGAAAAACGCTTGCGACGGCGCAGGCTGATGATTTACAAACGCTGCTGGCTGAACGGGTGGAGGGCGGATACAAAGCGACCAGTTCCGCACGCCTGTTAAGCGCTATGCGGCGCTTCTTCCAGCATCTGTACCGTGAAAAGTATCGTGAGGATGATCCGAGCGCGCAGTTGGCCTCGCCTAAGCTTCCGCAGCGTTTACCGAAAGACCTTAGCGAGGCGCAGGTTGAGCGGCTCTTGCAGGCGCCGCTTATTGATCAACCTTTGGAGTTGCGCGATAAAGCTATGTTGGAAGTGCTGTATGCCACCGGTTTGCGCGTGTCGGAACTGGTGGGGCTGACAATGAGCGATATCAGTCTGCGGCAGGGCGTGGTGCGGGTTATCGGTAAAGGCAATAAAGAGCGGTTGGTGCCGTTAGGCGAAGAGGCGGTATATTGGCTGGAAACGTATCTGGAGCATGGGCGTCCCTGGTTACTCAATGGCGTATCGATTGACGTATTATTCCCCAGCCAGCGTGCGCAGCAGATGACGCGGCAGACCTTCTGGCACCGTATTAAACATTATGCGGTACTGGCTGGAATCGATAGCGAAAAACTATCGCCGCATGTTTTACGTCACGCTTTCGCCACGCATTTGCTGAATCACGGCGCCGACTTGCGCGTTGTACAAATGCTACTTGGGCATAGCGATCTTTCGACGACACAAATTTATACGCATGTCGCAACGGAGCGTTTGCGTCAACTTCATCAACAGCACCATCCGCGGGCATGAGTGCTGACAGGAAAGGATAGTTTATGAAAAAGCGTTTTATGATGTTCACTTTACTGGCGGCGGCGTTTTCAGGCGTGGCCCATGCGGATGATGCGGCTATCCGTCAGTCGCTGGCTAAGTTGGGCGTTCAGAGTACGGAAATTCAGGCCTCGCCAGTGGCAGGGATGAAAACCGTCCTCACTCACAGCGGCGTACTGTACGTCACTGATGACGGCAAACATATTATTCAAGGGCCGATGTATGACGTGAGCGGCGCGCATCCGGTAAACGTGACGAACAAACTGCTGATGAGCCAGCTAAATGCGCTGGAAAAAGAGATGATCGTCTATAAAGCGCCGGATGAGAAACATGTCATTACTGTTTTTACCGATATCACCTGCGGCTATTGTCATAAGCTACATGAAGAGATGAAAGATTATAACGCGCTGGGGATCACGGTACGTTATCTGGCCTTCCCGCGCCAGGGGCTGGAAAGCCAGGCGGAGCAGGATATGAAATCTATCTGGTGCGCCAAAGACAAAAACAAAGCGTTTGATGACGCCATGGCAGGTAAGGGCGTGAAACCGGCAAGCTGTGACGTGAACATTGCTGATCATTATGCGTTGGGCGTGCAGTTGGGCGTTAGCGGTACGCCAGCCATTGTATTGAGTAACGGCTATGTGGTGCCTGGCTATCAGGGACCGAAAGAGATGAAAGCGTTTCTTGATGAGCATCAAAAACAGACCAGTGGTAAATAATACGCGTGAAACAACAGAGACAACTTCGTCGGCGCGAGGCTGATGAGACGGCGGAACTCCCCGCCGATCTTCCTCCATTACTACGACGTTTATATGCCAGCCGGGGCGTTCGTAGCGCCCGCGAACTGGAGCGCAGCGTGAAAGGAATGCTGCCCTGGCAACAGCTTAGCGGCATAGATAACGCGGTGGAGATCCTCTACAACGCCTTTCGCGAAGGTATCCGCATTATTGTTGTTGGCGATTTTGACGCCGACGGCGCGACCAGTACTGCGCTAAGCGTATTGGGAATGCGTGCGTTGGGATGTGACAACATCAGTTATCTGGTGCCTAATCGCTTTGAGGACGGCTACGGTTTAAGCCCGGAAGTGGTCGATCAGGCGAAGGCGCGCGGCGCGCAGCTTATCGTCACCGTAGACAACGGCATTTCATCCCACGCCGGCGTAGCGCATGCAAAGACGTTGGGGATTCCGGTGATCGTGACCGATCACCACCTGCCAGGCGACACGTTGCCGGATGCCGAAGCGATTATTAATCCCAATCTGCGCGACTGCGAATTCCCGTCTAAGTCGCTGGCGGGCGTCGGCGTGGCGTTTTACCTGATGCTGGCGTTGCGAACATTTTTGCGCGACAAAGGATGGTTCGACGAGCGCAACATTGCGCCGCCGAATTTGGCGGAGCTGCTGGATTTAGTGGCGTTGGGAACGGTAGCAGACGTTGTGCCGCTGGACGCTAACAACCGTATTCTGACCTGGCAAGGGCTAAGTCGTATTCGTGCCGGGAAATGCCGTCCGGGAATTAAAGCGTTGCTGGAGATATCGAATCGCGATCCGCAGCAGCTTGCCGCCAGTGATTTAGGCTTCGCGTTGGGGCCTCGCCTGAATGCCGCCGGCAGGCTGGATGATATGTCCGTTGGTGTGGCGTTACTGTTGTGCGATAACCTCGGCGAAGCGCGTGTTCTGGCCAGCGAGCTGGATGCGCTTAACCAGACGCGCAAAGAAATAGAGCAGGGGATGCAGGCGGAAGCGCTTATCCTGTGCGAAAAGCTTGAGCGCAGTAGTGAAACGCTTCCGGGCGGTCTGGCGATGTATCATCCTGAATGGCACCAGGGCGTGGTCGGAATTCTGGCGTCGCGCATTAAAGAGCGTTTTCACCGCCCGGTGATCGCCTTTGCGCCTGCGGGCGACGGCACGCTAAAAGGCTCAGGCCGATCGATTCAGGGGTTGCATATGCGCGATGCGCTGGAACGGCTGGATACGCTTTACCCTGATCTGATGATCAAGTTCGGCGGTCATGCGATGGCGGCGGGATTGTCGCTGGAAGAGCATAAATTCGAGCAGTTTCAGCAACGTTTTGGCGAGCTGGTGACGGAATGGCTCGATCCTGCCCTGTTGCAAGGCGAGGTGATCTCCGATGGTCCATTAAGCGCGGCGGAGATGTCTATGGAAGTGGCGCAACTGTTGCGGGATGCCGGACCGTGGGGGCAAATGTTCCCGGAACCGTTATTCGATGGTCGTTTCCGTCTGCTACAGCAGCGTCTGGTGGGCGAGCGTCACCTCAAGGTGATGGTGGAGCCTGTCGGCGGCGGCCCGCTGTTGGATGGCATCGCATTTAATATTGATACGACCTGTTGGCCGGATAACGGCGTGCGGGAGGTAGAACTGGCTTATAAACTGGACATTAACGAGTTTCGCGGCAACCGTAGTTTACAGATTATTATCGATGATATTTGGCCGCTATGATCGGGGCGATTTAACAACACTTTCGCTGTAATTAAGGGGCGAAATCCGCTAATATTTCGCCCTTATAACCGCATTTTGACAAGTCAAATAAAAGAAATCAGACCATGTTTGAAATTAACCCGGTGAATAACCGCATTCAGGACCTCACGGAACGCACCAACGTTCTTAGGGGGTATCTTTGACTACGATGCTAAGAAAGAGCGTCTGGAAGAAGTAAACGCCGAGCTGGAACAGCCGGATGTCTGGAACGAACCTGAGCGCGCGCAGGCGCTGGGAAAAGAGCGTTCATCGCTCGAAGCGATCGTCGATACGCTTGATCAAATGACTCAGGGGCTGGACGACGTTTCCGGGCTGCTGGAACTGGCGGTAGAAGCTGACGACGAAGAGACGTTTAACGAAGCCGTCGCGGAACTGAATACGCTGGAAGAGAAACTGGCGCAGTTGGAATTCCGTCGGATGTTCTCCGGCGAGTACGATAGCGCCGATTGCTATCTCGATATTCAGGCCGGTTCTGGTGGTACTGAAGCGCAGGACTGGGCCAGCATGTTGCTGCGTATGTATCTGCGTTGGGCGGAAGCGCGCGGCTTCAAGACAGAAGTCATTGAAGAGTCGGAAGGGGAAGTCGCCGGCATTAAGTCCGCGACTATCAAAATCTCCGGCGAATATGCCTATGGCTGGCTGCGCACTGAAACCGGCGTACATCGTCTGGTGCGTAAAAGCCCGTTCGACTCCGGCGGTCGCCGTCATACCTCGTTTAGCTCCGCATTTGTGTATCCGGAAGTGGACGACGATATCGATATCGACATTAACCCGGCGGATCTGCGTATCGACGTCTATCGCGCGTCTGGCGCAGGCGGTCAGCACGTTAACCGTACGGAATCCGCAGTGCGTATCACCCATATTCCCACCGGGATCGTGACGCAGTGCCAGAACGACCGTTCGCAGCACAAAAACAAAGACCAGGCCATGAAGCAGATGAAAGCGAAGCTTTATGAACTGGAGATGCAGAAAAAGAACGCTGAAAAACAGGCGATGGAAGACACTAAGTCCGATATCGGCTGGGGAAGCCAGATTCGTTCCTATGTCCTGGACGATTCCCGCATTAAAGACCTGCGTACTGGGGTGGAAACCCGCAATACACAGGCGGTACTGGACGGTAGTCTGGATCAATTTATCGAAGCAAGTTTGAAAGCAGGGCTATGAGGAATCAACATGTCTGAACAAAACGCACAGGGCGCTGACGAGGTAGTCGATCTTAACAATGAAATGAAGGCACGTCGCGAGAAGCTGGCTGCACTGCGTGAGCAGGGTATCCCGTTCCCGAACGATTTCCGTCGTGACCGTACCTCAGACCAACTGCACGCAGAGTTTGACGCGAAAGAAGCTGAAGAACTGGAAGCGCTGAATATTGAAGTGTCCGTCGCGGGCCGTATGATGACTCGCCGTATTATGGGTAAAGCCTCTTTTGTTACCCTGCAAGACGTAGGCGGCCGCATTCAGCTGTATGTGGCGCGCGATGATCTGCCGGAAGGCGTTTACAACGAGCAGTTCAAGAAGTGGGATCTTGGCGATATCCTCGGCGCGAAAGGTAAGCTGTTCAAAACCAAAACCGGCGAGCTGTCTATCCACTGCACCGAACTGCGCCTGCTGACGAAAGCGCTGCGTCCGTTGCCGGATAAATTCCACGGCCTGCAGGACCAGGAAGCGCGCTATCGCCAGCGTTATCTGGATCTCATCTCTAACGATGAATCCCGTAACACCTTCAAAACCCGTTCGAAGATCCTGGCTGGTATTCGCCAGTTTATGGTTGCTCGCGGCTTTATGGAAGTCGAAACGCCGATGATGCAGGTGATCCCAGGCGGCGCGTCTGCCCGTCCGTTTATCACCCATCACAACGCGCTGGATCTGGACATGTACCTGCGTATCGCGCCGGAACTGTACCTCAAGCGTCTGGTGGTTGGCGGCTTCGAACGCGTATTCGAAATTAACCGTAACTTCCGTAACGAAGGCATCTCCGTGCGCCATAATCCTGAGTTCACCATGATGGAACTCTATATGGCGTATGCGGACTACAAAGACCTGATCGAGCTGACTGAGTCTCTGTTCCGTACGCTGGCGCAGGATGTTCTGGGCACCACCCAGGTTCCGTACGGTGATGAAGTGTTTGACTTCGGTAAGCCGTTCGAAAAACTGACCATGCGTGAAGCGATCAAGAAATATCGTCCGGAAACAGATATGGCTGATCTGGACAACTTCGATTCCGCGAAGGCGATTGCTGAAAGCATCGGCATTCACGTCGAGAAGAGCTGGGGTCTGGGCCGTATCGTCACCGAGATCTTTGACGAAGTCGCTGAAGCGCATCTGATTCAGCCGACCTTCATCACCGAATATCCGGCTGAAGTGTCTCCACTGGCGCGTCGTAATGATGTGAACCCGGAAATCACTGACCGCTTCGAGTTCTTTATCGGCGGTCGTGAAATCGGCAATGGCTTTAGCGAGTTGAACGATGCGGAAGACCAGGCGCAGCGTTTCCTGGATCAGGTTAATGCAAAAGCGGCGGGCGACGACGAAGCCATGTTCTACGACGAAGACTACGTGACGGCGCTGGAACACGGGTTACCGCCGACAGCGGGTCTGGGAATTGGTATCGACCGTATGGTGATGCTGTTTACTAACAGCCACACGATTCGCGACGTTATTCTGTTCCCGGCGATGCGTCCGGTGAAATAAGATGTAAATTGCCGGATGGGGCATTAGCCGCCATCCGGCATCTCTTCGTTCAGACGTAGCGCCATCAGGCAATTTTTAACGCTGGCAGTAATTGAGCAGTCGTTCACGCGCTTGTTCGTCTGACGCTTGCATGACCATCCACGGGCTAAATGCCCACGGCGTAGCGAGAAGGCTTTTCCATACGCTTTTAAATTCGCTCCACTGATAGTCCATCACCTCTTCGCTGTTAACCTGTAACACACTGGTTGCCCGCGCGGCAAATACCGGACAGACTTCATTTTCCACAATACCGTTTGGATCTGTCGCTCGATAGCTGAAGTGCGGATAGACGGGGGTGAGATCGGTAATTTCCACGCCGAGTTCGAACCGACAACGGCGGATGATCGCCTCTTCGGTGGTTTCGCCTTGTTGCGGATGACCGCAAACCGAATTCGTCCACACGCCTGGCCAGGCTTTCTTGCTCAGCGACCGTCGTGTTACCAGCAACTGGCCATCTTCGTTAAATAGCCAGCAGGAGAAAGCCAGATGCAAAGGCGTATTAAGCGTATGAGCCGCATACTTTTCCAGTGTGCCGGAAGGCTTATCCTGCTCATCCAATAAAACGACATGTTCCTCAGTCATGAAAGCTCCTGAAAATTAAAATGACCCGGCAGCATGGCCAGGCCATATACTCAGACGATCAGCGTAGCGCATAACAGAAAGAAAGGCATTACCAAAACAGGCCCTGACAGAACGCAGACGAGCGCCATTGTGCCGTGAGTCGATATTATGCTGGCATATCGGATATTCGCGGCATCATCATCCACGCGGACCCTTTCCGGCGTCAATGGATTGGGCATACGGCATTTGGCTGCTATCATAAGGCGTCTGTCAATAGAGTGAGGAATGGTTTTGAGCGCAGGACGCCTGAACAAAAATAGCCTGGGTATTGCGGTGCTGTTATGCACAGGGCTGCTGCTGGCGGGGTGTTCCAGTAATTCCGGCTCAGGAACGTATTCCGGCTCCGTCTATACCGTTAAGCGCGGCGATACGTTGTATCGTATATCGCGCGCTACGGGAACCAGCGTGAAAGAACTGGCCCGACTGAATGGCATTTCTCCGCCTTATACTATTGAGGTGGGGCAGCGAATTAAAGTGCGCGGCAGCGCAAAGAGTAGCAGTTCAACACGCAAAACCAGCAATAAAACAGCAACAAAAACTGCTGCGGTCAGACCGTCATCTTCGGTGCCAAAATCCTCCTGGCCGCCGGTGGGGCAGCGTTGTTGGGTATGGCCTGCTAACGGTAAAGTGATTTTACCTTATTCCACCGCGGAGGGCGGAAATAAGGGGATCGATATTGCGGGCGCGCGCGGAACGCCTGTTTATGCGGCGGGAGCGGGTAAAGTTGTCTATGTCGGGAACCAGCTGCGCGGTTACGGCAATCTCATCATGATTAAGCACAATGAAGATTACATTACGGCTTACGCTCATAATGACACCATGCTGGTTAATAATGGACAAAGCGTTAAAGCGGGGCAAAAAATCGCTACGATGGGCAGCACGGATGCCGCATCCGTAAGACTACACTTCCAGATTCGCTACCGGGCGACGGCCATCGATCCGCTGCGTTATCTGCCGCCGCAGGGGAGTAAACCGAAGTGCTGACGGCGAATTAATCGCCAGTCAGCCAGTAAGTCTCTTGCCAACCAGAGCGTAAGGTTTATAATGCCTTACGCATCTCAAAGCGGGCGTAGTTCAATGGTAGAACGAGAGCTTCCCAAGCTCTATACGAGGGTTCGATTCCCTTCGCCCGCTCCAGACAAATATCTTCTAGTATTTACTAAAACCACGAATTTACAGCAATTTTCCGTGTCGGCCCCACAGTACACAGGGTTTCAATACCTATGTCGGACGGCTATTATCAGCTGGCGACTCCGGTAATGACTTTATCATTCAGCCCGCAACACAACGATGCCCGGTCTGGAATGCATGTATTCCATAAACGGTGTATCCACCACTTTTCTGTTTGCGGCCAATGAGGAGGCGTTCCTGAACCACACCTGTTCATCATGGCGAACTACGATACCCACATGTGAAACGTCCAGCCCGTCAAGCGGGGAGTAGACACCGATATAATCCCCGTTTTTTAGGTGGTTCATGACCTGCTGGTTGATGGCTCTTCCGGGAATGTAATTTATTTTACGAGGATGGATGCCCAGACCAGGAATGTACTCGCCGCCATCAGGTTTATGGTTAAGCTGCTTGTCAACAACGACATAATCAGGGCTGATATCCGGCGTTACATCCCGTGCATTACGCGGTGTTGCGGCGAACCAGTCAGAGAAGAAGTGCCGGCGGCTGAGATAAGCAACTTTGCCCGCGGCGTAGCGAGTCCTGGCAAGATTATGCAGAAACGATTTCTGATTATCGCTGCGGGCCAGGGCTTCAACGTAATCAGCCAGTGTAAAGCAGTCCACGCCGTTGAAATTCGCTACAAGGACTTCGGGGATGCCGGGCCCACCGATGAGCGTATCCGCCTGATAAGGTGTTCCGAGAAAAGCAGACGATACGCGGCTGATAACTTCTCCATGGTTTTCGCCTTTATAAGGAATGACATCCGACTGGATAATCCGGCTTATTTTTTCTGCCGTAACGCTGTCCATGCTGGTCTGATATTTTTCTGTGCCAGGGACGGCACAGGCCGTCAGATGCGCCGACATAAGCAAAATTGTCCATGTATTTACCTTCATTATCATCTCCGGAAAGGTTCAAATCCCTTTTTTACCTTTACCGGAAATGGTTGTGATGAATACAGAAAAACGCCAGAGGTTGATTACAGGTTGAGTAATATGAACGCTGATGATGATAAATGTGAAGATCATCATACGACTTTATTTTATTCGCCGTTGTTTTTTGCCTGATCGTCAAAGCCAACATGCCCCTTCAGGCTGGCTTATAAGTCAGAGTGTAGATTGCGACGTGTCCGATCAGCGATTCTGACGCGTCCACCTCGGTGTGGCGGTCGTCGCTGACGATCACTTTGACATGGAGAATTTTGTACTCACTGAATGTTCGAACCGGACCACCTCCCAAGAGGTGAAGGAATAGTCCATCAGACGGATTTCCTGTCGCGCGGTCTCAATTATCTTAAGAACAAGCTGGAGATCTGTACCTTCCGGATAAAATCCTGCCTCAATGATGGCTGCGTAAGTATGTGGTACTGGCGCACACAGAGCCAGACCGAGCAAACCGGGCAGAAGCCATCGGCACATATGTTTTTTATGCATTGTTTGCATGGTATTTCCTTCATTGGATGTATTCAGAAATGCCGGAGTCGGGGAAACTCGTTTTCCCCGATTGCCGGGGTTGGACAAGGATGCCCTGCGGAGTGCGCGTTAAGCGACTGGATTATTTTTTCCTGTATATCTCTTTGACATATACATCGCCTCTACTCATAATGGATATACGCGTTGTATATCCAGAAAGGAGGCAGTTATGCACACAACACTTTTTTTTAGTAACCGGACCCAGGCAGTCAGATTGCCTAAATCGATATCCTTTCCGGAGGATGTGAAACATGTCGAAATCATTGCGGTTGGTAGAAGCAGAATCATTACTCCAGTCGGAGAATCCTGGGACAGCTGGTTCGATGGCGAAGGCGCCAGTACTGATTTTATGAGTACCAGAGAACAACCCGCAGTACAGGAACGGGAAGGATTTTGATGCTGAAATTCATGCTTGATACCAATACCTGTATTTTCACCATCAAAAATAAGCCCGAACACATCAGAGAACGCTTCAACCTCAATACATCCCGAATGTGTATCAGCTCCATCACCTTAATGGAGCTGATTTACGGTGCTGAAAAAAGCCTGGCGCCGGAGCGTAATCTTGCCGTCGTGGAGGGATTTATCTCCCGCCTTGAGGTTCTGGATTACGATACACAGGCAGCGATACATACCGGTCAAATCCGTGCCGAACTGGCCCGCAAGGGAACACCTGTCGGGCCTTATGACCAGATGATTGCTGGCCATGCCGGTAGCCGCGGACTGGTCGTCGTCACAAACAATCTCCGCGAATTTGAACGCATTCCGGGTATCCGAATCGAAGACTGGTGCTAATTTCTGCATCAGATGTTATCCCCGGATTCAAACTCTTTTCCGGATTTAGTGGCACAGTCAATTTGGTTAGCTGCTTAATGGTGGTTTGCATCACATTTTTAGCTGGTGGTATTTTTTTATGTTGACTGGAGATATCTGCCAACAGCATAACTTTTACGGCCAGATAATAAATAAAAGAGTACCAAAATGTCGTATTCTGACATGTTTACGAAGGGAGTACCGCTCCCTTCTTTTTTTGTTTCCAGGATACTCACTGAACAATGCCGTTACTGCCCGATAACTGCCGCCCCCCCCCTCTCCATAGCCGTTTCCTGCAACTTAAATCACAGACGTTGATTTACCAGGCCGATATGCCTTCTTTCCCGTTATATATCCTTCATACTTCAAGTTGCTTATGTGTTGGCTACGGATTACTCGGTCCATCCATGGGCCTCGCCCTGACGGGCCGTCGCACGCGACGTTCAAATCTGCTCCCGGCAGAGTTGTCGCTCACCCCAGTCACAGAGTTATCTATGCTCCCGGGGACTCACTCCCTTGCCACCTTTAAGCAACTCGAATTATTTTGGGTATATATCAGTGAACTTCTATTTTTGTCAGTTTTTATTTTTCAGTTTATTTATTATTAAATTCTGTTTCTGGCCTGGATATATTTTCGTGAATAGCCTCCCGACAGCCGGAGATAAAGGTATTTGCTGGCGTAACAGCGCTCATAATTTAAAAGATTTATTTATAGTTTGTTATCACGGAAAGATTTTAACTTAATACATGCCAGTAAGGCATCAGGTAAAAATAACCGGAGAGAAGAAGATGAACAAAATGCTATTAGCCGGAAGTGCCGGTATTGTTCTGCTGTCTGCTGCAGCCAGTCCGGTATGGGCAGACGATAATGCCAGTACATTTTCACTTGGATACGCCCAGTCCCATACTAATCACGCCGGGACGTTGCGTGGGGTACGGCTGGCAAACAACTATGAAATGTCACCGGACTGGGGGCTGACAACCTCATTTGCATGGCTAAATGGAAGCCAGCGCTATTCCGATGAAAGCAGTAATGGTCGTGTAACAACCCGTTATTACTCCCTGCTTGCAGGCCCCTCATGGAAAATAAATAACCAGTTAAGTCTGTATAGTCAAGTGGGCCCCGTATTATTGCATCAGCGTGATCACGGGATAAATGAGTCTGACAGTAAGGTCGGATATGGTTATTCTGCTGGCGTGGCTTATACCCCGGTCAGTAGTGTCGCTATAACTCTGGGTTATGAGGGAGCGGATTTTGATGCTACCCATAACAGCGGAAGCCTTAATAGCAATGGTTTTAATCTTGGCGTGGGTTACCGGTTCTGAATAGGATAATCCGATAAAAAATGTTACTTTGTGGAGATGATGGATTATGAAAAGCCATATTATGCCAGGCGTTGCGCTGATGGTTATCCTGTTTTCAGGAAATATTATGGCCGCAACAAACATGACTGATAACGTTACTCTGAATAATGACAAGATATCCGGACAGGCCTGGCAGGCCATGCGTGATATCGGAATGTCGCGATTCGAGTTGTTTAATGGTCGCACCCAAAAGGCGGAACAACTGGCTGCGCAAGCAGAAAAACTCCTGAACGATGACAGCACTGACTGGAATCTGTATGTCAAATCAGATAAAAAAGCCCCAGTTGAAGGAGACCACTATATTCGGATAAATTCATCGATTACGGTAGCAGAAGATTATCTCCCTGCGGGCCAGAAAAATGATGCTATTAATAAAGCAAACCAGAAAATGAAAGAAGGAGATAAAAAAGGGACTATAGAGGCCCTGAAACTAGCAGGCGTCAGTGTTATTGAAAATCAGGAACTCATTCCTCTTCAGCAAACCCGTAAGGATGTGACCACAGCGCTTTCCTTGATGAACGAAGGAAAATACTATCAGGCAGGTCTATTACTGAAATCAGCTCAGGATGGCATAGTTGTAGACTCTCAGTCAGTTCAGGAATCACCCACGCACTCCGTGCAGCACGACGCCGCGCATTAATATCCCCCAGCCTGCTGTATACATTACAGCAGGCAGCATTATGTCTGACAGCTATTACCAGTTTGTTCTTTGCTGTCGGCATTGTTTTTAAATTTCATCCGCGAAGTTTAGAAATGTCAGGGTACCTGCATTTATATCTATTGTGATGCTCATCACAAATACAGAAGAATATCATTTCATTTATTATTTTTTATTCCTTCCACTTATGATGGTTCATAATGATTTATTAAGTTAATGTTTTGGAATTAAATGCCTTTTACTTGCGTTATATCCAGTTTTTTATGCTACCAGTAATTTCATTGTTATATATGATTAGTATTATGTTTTGTAAATATCCAGTGTAATGGAAAAGCAAAACATACATTCCCGATAATATATTACAAAATATTTCATGTCCGCTGCGAATATCTGTCTGTTAGGTATTCACCCGCTTATAATTACATTAAAAAGTATTTCTTTGATGATTATTCTTAAATTACGATCATAATCATCGATCGTATCGATCTATTTTTATTGTTTTAATTTGAATAAGAATTTTCTTACAACTGATTAGGCATTAGCTGAAATCAATATTTTTCGATGGAAAGTTCAGGTGCTTCGTTTAACACCAGGCGTTTATTATTCATACGAATCTTTTCTGAACGCTTTCATTAATACCCTCAGAGTTGTTTTCAGCCTTTGCAAAATAATTCTCATTTACCCAAAGGACATATTATCTATGCGTAATAAAATAATACTTGCCATGGCGGCTGCCGGTATGATGTATGGCGCTTCTGTATATGCAGTCGATCCACCCACAGCAGGCCCGTTCGGCTCAGGTAAAATTACCTTCACTGGTACCATCACCAACTCCCCCTGTGATATCGCACCGGGCGACGATGCGATCACCGTTCCGTTTGGACAGATTTCTTACCGTAAACTGAATACCGCCGACGCAACTACGGAATCAAAACCGTTCACCATTCATCTACAGAACTGTGCTTTCGATCCGAATACCCCGGACACAGCTGGCTCCGCAGGGAAAATGTCCAAAGTAACCGTATCTTTCTCTGGCGCAGCGAATACCAGCAAAAAGGCTTACACCACCAGCGGTATCGCACAGCATGTTGGTGTCCAGCTACTGAAGAGTGACAACGCCACAATTATCGATCCCAACACCCCGATGCCGGATGGCGACGCTCAGCAACTGCAGGCCGGAAACAACGAACTCAACTTCTTTGCCCGACTAATAGCACTGGATAATGGCGTCACTCCCGGTGACTTCAACGCATCCGTCACCTACACCCTGAAATACCTGTGATTTCACGCGGTAAATAACGACAGGGAGAAGCCGTCCACGGAGGGGATCGGACGGCTTTTATATCTGACTGTGCCTGCGGGCTGTCTGTTACACGGACGACAACACGAAAGCGCCATGCCATGAAAATTACCCGGCTTGCCATTCTGATTACCCTGACATTTTCCGTCCTGAAGTCGCAGGCCACGGAGTTCAATGCCAGCCTGCTGGACAGCGGGAACCTGTCTAACGTGGACCTCACGGCCTTCAGCCGCGAGGGGTATGTGGCGCCCGGTAACTATATTCTCGATATCTGGCTCAATGACCAGCCGGTACGGGAACAGTATCCGGTCAGGGTTGTACCGGTTGCCGGACGCGACGCGGCCGTCATCTGTGTGACAACAGACATGGTGGCCATGCTGGGTCTTAAGGATAAGATTATTCATGGCCTGAAACCCGTTACCGGTATCCCGGACGGGCAATGCCTTGAGCTGCGCTCCGCTGACAGTCAGGTACGGTACAGCGCTGAAAATCAGCGTCTGACCTTCATTATTCCCCAGGCCTGGATGCGTTATCAGGACCCGGACTGGGTGCCCCCTTCACGCTGGAGCGACGGCGTCACCGCCGGCCTGCTTGATTACAGCCTGATGGTCAACCGCTATATGCCGCAGCAGGGGGAAACCTCTACCAGCTACAGCCTCTACGGCACCGCCGGGTTTAATCTCGGCGCCTGGCGATTGCGGAGCGATTACCAGTACAGCCGTTTTGACAGTGGGCAGGGCGCATCACAGTCCGATTTTTATCTGCCGCAGACGTATCTGTTCCGTGCCTTGCCAGCACTGCGCTCAAAACTGACGCTCGGACAGACGTACCTCAGCTCCGCTATTTTTGACTCCTTCCGCTTTGCCGGGCTCACTTTGGCCAGCGATGAGCGCATGCTGCCGCCCTCTCTTCAGGGGTATGCCCCGAAAATTAGCGGCATTGCGAACAGTAATGCACAGGTCACCGTCAGCCAGAATGGTCGCATTCTGTACCAGACCCGGGTGTCGCCGGGGCCTTTTGAGCTTCCCGACCTGAGCCAGAATATCAGCGGCAACCTGGATGTCAGCGTCCGGGAAAGCGACGGTAGCGTCCGGACCTGGCAGGTCAACACGGCCAGCGTCCCCTTTATGGCACGCCAGGGACAGGTTCGCTATAAGGTGGCCGCCGGACGTCCGCTGTACGGCGGGACGCATAACAACAGCACGGTCAGCCCTGACTTTCTGCTCGGGGAGGCCACCTGGGGAGCATTTAACAACACGTCGCTGTATGGCGGCCTCATTGCCTCCACCGGCGACTACCAGTCCGCGGCGCTCGGGATCGGCCAGAATATGGGGCTGTTGGGCGCTCTGTCTGCGGACGTCACCCGCTCAGATGCGCGGTTGCCGCATGGGCAGAAGCAGTCCGGTTACAGCTACCGTATCAACTATGCCAAAACGTTTGATAAAACCGGCAGTACCCTGGCGTTCGTCGGATACCGCTTCTCGGACCGCCATTTTCTGTCCATGCCGGAGTACCTGCAGCGTCGGACCACTGACGGCGGCGATGCATGGCATGAAAAACAGAGCTACACCGTGACTTATAGCCAGTCCGTTCCGGTACTCAACATGAGCGCGGCCCTCTCGGTAAGCCGGCTCAATTACTGGAACGCACAGTCCAACAATAACTACATGCTCAGCCTCAACAAGGTGTTCAGTCTCGGCGACCTTCAGGGACTCTCGGCCTCGGTGTCGTTTGCCCGTAACCAGTACACCGGCGGGGGTAGCCAGAACCAGGTCTACGCCACCATCAGTATCCCGTGGGGAGACAGTCGCCAGGTGAGTTACAGCGTACAGAAAGATAACCGGGGCGGCCTGCAGCAGACCGTGAATTACAGCGATTTCCATAACCCGGACACTACATGGAACATCAGCGCCGGTCATAACCGTTATGACACCGGCAGCAACAGCAGCTTCAGCGGCAGCGTGCAGAGCCGTCTGCCGTGGGGCCAGGCGGCAGCGGACGCCACCCTGCAGCCCGGACAGTACCGCAGCCTGGGCCTGAGCTGGTACGGCTCGGTGACTGCCACCGCCCACGGTGCCGCTTTCAGCCAGTCGATGGCCGGGAATGAGCCCCGCATGATGATAGATACCGGAGACGTGGCCGGTGTGCCGGTGAACGGCAACAGCGGGGTGACCAACCGCTTCGGGGTGGGCGTGGTGAGCGCCGGCAGCAGCTATCGCCGCAGCGATATTTCGGTTGATGTGGCCGCCCTGCCGGAGGACGTGGACGTCAGCAGCTCCGTCATCAGTCAGGTACTGACGGAGGGCGCGGTGGGCTACCGGAAGATTGACGCCAGCCAGGGGGAGCAGGTGCTCGGTCATATCCGGCTGGCTGATGGCGCAAGTCCGCCGTTTGGCGCCCTGGTGGTGTCCGGGAAAACCGGCAGAACCGCGGGGATGGTCGGAGATGGCGGTCTGGCCTACCTGACAGGTCTCAGCGGGGAAGACCGCCGGACCCTGAATGTGTCCTGGGATGGCCGGGTGCAGTGCAGACTCACCCTGCCGGAAACGGTGACACTCAGCCGGGGGCCGCTGTTACTGCCCTGCAGATAAAAATATCCCTGTCACAGAGCAGGTCTAAAGGAGAAAACAGGTGAAAAACAGCAGAAGAAGCCGTGTGATTTTACTCGCACTGGCGGCAGCATGGAGCCAGTACAGCCCGGCGGCCGTCAATGTTGACCGGACCCGTATTATCATGGATGCGCCGCAGAAAACGGTGGCCATCACGCTGAATAACGATGACAAAACCACGCCGTTCCTGGCGCAGTCCTGGGTGACGGACGCTGACGGGGTGAGAACCGATGCGCTGATGGCGCTGCCGCCGCTGCAGCGTATTGATGCCGGACAGAAATCCCAGGTCCGCATCACCCAGGTTCGCGGGCTGACAGATAAGCTCCCTCAGGACAGGGAAACACTGTTCTGGTTTAACGTGCGGGGCGTTCCCCCGAAGCCAGAAGACGACAACGTTCTGCAACTGGCCATGCAGAGCCAGCTGAAACTGTTTTACCGTCCGAAAGCCATTATCAGAAGCAGCAGTGACCAGCCGGAAAGAAAGCTGACTGCTGAGCGGAATGCGGGACATCTGACCCTCAGAAACCCGACGCCGTACTACATCACTGTGGCGTGGCTGGGAGCAGACCGTAGCCACAGGCTCAGCGGTTTCCGCGAGGGCGTGATGGTACCGCCCCTGGGGAACCTGCCTTTAAAGGCTGTTCTGCCGGCAGAAACCCGGACGCTGTGGGTGGGGTATATTGATGATTACGGGGGACTGCAGATGAATCGCTACACCTGCGATGCCCTGAACTGCGCGTTTAAGGACGCAGGGGCGACATCATGACAGAATGGATTTTTAATCTGAAAACAAAACTGACCGTGCTGGTGATGATGTTGTGCTCTTTATGTGTGACTAAAGTGTATGCGGTTGAGCTAGGTATAAATGAATGTGCAGTCACTTCCGGTCAGAATATTAATTTAAGAAGTATAAATTTGACAACCGATGATTTTAAACCTGGCACGGATTCGGTTATCTATACAATCAATCAGGATGCAGTTTTTAAATGTTACATGGGATATGACACGCAATTTCCACAGCTGGTATTTAATCAGGGCTACTTCAGTAAATTTACCAAGACACTAGATGCGATGGGACTTGGATTCAGAATGTCCATTAAAGAAACAGGAAATGCTTCAAGTGTTGTTTCGTTCTCCTGGGATGAAATAAAGAGTACTCAGTCAGGAAATGAGTTACGAAAAGAGTTTGGCACAAAACTACCTGTTGGGACTACAGAACGAAAAGTAAGGATAACACTGGATTTCTTATATACAAAAGCATATTCAGAGAGTAGTGCAGTTACAGTTTTTACGGGGATAAGTAATGTTTTAAATATTGTACCTTTTTCTTATTCTTTGAGACAAAACGGATTTGTTTTATCTGGTTTTAATGTGAGAATTCTCAGAAACGGATTGGGTAAAGTTGACATTGTTCCATTACAGGTCAACTTTGGGCATATTTATACGACTTATGAACCTTCACAGACCAGACAGGCAAATTTTACAGTGATCGCCACGCAGGTTTTACGACCGGCTATGGGACAGGAATTCACGATCCCTCTGGCCATCACCTTCGGGAAAGGTGCACTGACACAGGATACCGGGCAAACTCTGAATCTTGTCAGCCTGGATGGCCCCAACAAAGGTCAGCCTAATGGACTCCGGCTTTCAATAAAAGATGATAAAGGAAAAGAGATTACTTTTGATAAACAAGAAGTACTGGGGGATATTACTATTACAGGAGCTGTCACCGGTAATGTGTCGAAGGTATATACTGCAGTAATAACCCCGACCCCGGGGGGAAGTGTAAAGACAGGAACGTTTTCTGCTGCAATACCCGTTACTGTTACCTATAACTAATCGGGGGGGCAGATAATAAAAATAAAAGAACTGACTGAGTTATCGGGGAACTAATCCCGAATAAACCCACATTAATAATAAATACTATTTAAGAGTTGTTCTTCACCTCCGGGAAATCATTTACCCAGTTATGGAGAGGTTTTATGTGCCCTGATAATACACACGCAAAAAAGCAGTACCTTACCCCTGGTAACGATATTCATTATCCCGGACAGACCAACCATGATGCCTGTTTTATTCCGGAAAGCGTCCGCCAGTATGCCGACGAGCCCCTGTATATCATTGTGGCACACTGGTGCCTGTTGCAGCAGAACTGGGTTCAGCGTAACCAGATAGCAGAGGCGTTTCACATCACGGCCAGACGGGCCAGCTACCTGATTGCCTATCTGCGAAGCAAAACATCGCGGGTGGTCAGCATCTGCCGTCACCAGACCCTGCCCAATAAAGCACGACGCTATGAGATTTATGTTATCCGGGTTCTTGACAGTCCCACCCCGTCCACGCGCCGTGAAAAAGCCGGACCGCCGCCGGTATCAAAACGCCGGGTCGGTAATGGTGACAGGTCGATGGCAAATGAACTGTGGAACCGGCTGTGCAGTAACAGAAATGCGGGGAAGATCCTGAAAAAGAAGGAGGATGAGGATGACGGAACATAACCGGATGCCGGCCCGGCAGATTATCGTTTACGGTGACTGCTGGCCGGTGACGATCGCCGTGGCACACCTGGTCCGAAGATTTCTGCCGGGCTGCAACTGTGAAACCGCATACAGGCTGCCTGTTCTGTTGCAGCAATTACGTCGGAAACCGGAGGCCATACTGATACTGTGTCTGCGTCCCCGTGAACATCTCTTTTTGTTCTATTCCCTGAGACAGATACTGCCGGACTACCCGGTTATGATTATCAGCGATGAGCTGTTTTTCAGCGACCGGGTGGTACTGAAGGTATACGGCGGCATCCCGGCGCTGCTGGAGCAGGAACTGGCGGAGATACTTATTCGGTGGCGGCGGGATGAACAGTGGGCCGGGGGCGCACGCCTGCGCAGGACAGGAGCGCTGGACGCCTTTTTGTTATCTCCGGATCCGGTGACGGGCTTTCTGGAAGTGCCACCGATATTTAACAATCCGAAGCGGTTGATGAACTATATGGATCAGTTGATGCACCGGGAGATACTGGCATGTGGAGTGAGCCTGGCCCAGTTACGCTTGCTTCAGGAAGTTTACCGTGGACGAGGAAGGTTGTCAGCGTTGTGTGGAAGGCTGAATACACAGGAGAAGCAAATCTGGCAGGACAAATACCGGTTACTGGTGAAGCTGGGAATGCGGAACCGATTACGGGAACTGCTGTTTGGTACCCGGTTTTGTAAATCACTGCAGCGAACTCCGTTTATCGCTCCGCAATAACCCGCCTCCGGCGACCCTATCCAGAAACACTGACACGCCGGCTAAACCCGGTGGCGGTGGGGTATGTTTTGCCTGTGGTGTAGTGGAGTAAAATACAGAATTCAGGCGGGACGCTGAATGTATGGCCTTTCATACCGTTTGATAAGTAAAAACGCTTCTGGAATGAAACCCGACGTGAATGATACGGCCTGAGCAGAAGCGTTACATATTTACTGCATGATCCCGGTATAGCCATGAATTCCCATATACACGCCGACCAGACCAATCAGAATGCTCGAAAAATAGGGCGCCCGCCGGGCAAGCGTCGAAAAACCACTCCAGCGCTTTGCTGCCTGTTGAACGCTTATCGCCGCGCCAACGCCTACCGTCACCAGCGTTAATGCCAGGCCAAGACTAAAGCTCAGCACCATAGTGGCGCCCAGCGTAAACGCTTTAAGCTGGATACAAATCAGTAAAACAGTGATCGCAGCCGGACAGGGGATAAGCCCTCCGGTCAGGCCGAATAGCAGGATCTGTCCATTAGTCACTGTTTGACCATCAAAACGGCGTTGAATATCGGCAGCATGGGCGCGTTCATGGGCATCCTGATACGCTTTTGACGTTGCGCCTTCCGGATGTATGTGACCATGATGGTCGTGGTCGTGGTCGTGGTCGTGGTCGTGGTCGTGGTCGTGGTCGTGGTCGTGGTCGTGGTCGTGGTCGTGGTCGTGGTCGTGGTCGTGGTCGTGGTCGTGGTCGTGGTCGTGGTCGTGGTCGTGGTCGTGGTCGTGGTCGTGGTCGTGATGATGGTTTCCCGCCAGCCACTGCTGCTCGCCTCGCCATGTCCGCCAGAACATCCAGCACGCGGTGCTCAGAATAATGATCGCAGAAATTAACTGCAGCCATGGTTCCACTGATTGTGCGGTGAATGCCCGGCTAAGATACATCCCACCCAGAGCGATTAACCAGACGATCGCGGTATGAGAAAGCGTTGCTGCCAGACCGAGCATGACAGCCTGTTTAACCGTACCTTTAATGGCAATGATAAAAGCCGCCATCATGGTTTTGGAGTGCCCTGGTTCAAGCCCGTGCAAAATACCTAATAAAATGGCGCTGGGAATGAAGAACCAGCCGTTTCCTTGCTGAAGAAGTGTCGAAAATTCACCCATGAGAATGATTCTTAGTTGTTTTATGTGGGCGTCATTCTACTCCCCCTAGTATGGAATACTACCCCCCAGTAGCATCGTAATGCTATAATTTGTATTCGTTAATGTTAGTGAGGTGTTGTAATGTCACATACCATCCGGGACAAACAAAAGCTTAAAGCCAGAACCAGCAAGATTCAGGGACAGGTGATAGCGCTAAAAAAAATGCTGGATGAACCGCATGAATGCGCGGCCGTGTTACAACAGATCGCGGCGATTCGCGGCGCGGTAAATGGCTTAATGCGTGAGGTGATTAAAGGGCATCTGACCGAGCATATCGTTCATCAGAGTGATGAAGCCAGACGTGAAGAAGATCTGGACGTAATATTAAAGGTGCTGGATTCTTATATAAAATAGCCGGGAGTTATATCCCGGCTATCTTTTACTTTAGCCGAAAAACATCACCGATACGCAAAGTAAACCGACGACCAACGTAATGAAATTACCTATTGAACGGTAGGGTTTCAATGCCGGTATCAGGTACGTTGACAACGTGGGCATAATAAACAGGATCATCGCAATGAGCGGGCCGCTAATGGCATAAATCATAGAGATGGCATTCGGGTTAATACAGCAAATAATAAACGTAATCCCGGAAACCAGCATGATAGACAGCGCGCGATTGAACGCCCGGCTTTTTTTTACGCCAACCTGCTGTAGGGTGGTTCTTACCATCTCGGTTGCGCCCTCAATGACGCCGAAATAGGTGCCGAGGAAAGATTTCGACATGGCCACGACGGCAACGATAATACCGGAAATAGAGAGCCAGGCCGGCGCATTGGGCATCATCGAGAGCGCGGAAAGGATGGTAACGCCTTCGTTGCGCGCGTCTTCAATGTATGACGGCGGAATGGAGAGCAGGCAGCTAAAGACAAAGAACAGCACGCTCAGGCAGATAATCAGATAGGCGACCTTCATGATCTTTTTGCATTTATCCATGGCCTGATCGCCAAAATTTTCCCGTCTGTCGATGGCAAACGTCGAAATAATGGGCGTATGGCTAAAAGCAAAAACCATCACCGGAATAGAAATCCATACCTGATGCAACGTGTGACTATCCAAAGACATCTGCCCGGTCAGTAACGAGGGTTGCCAGCTTCCGGTTAAGTAGAGCGAAAGGAACAAGAAGTAAGCGATAAGTGGAAAGACTAAAAAGCCCATTACGCGAAGAGTGGCATGTCTTCCCATTAAGAAAATCATATTCAGGATAAGTACTACGCCGAAGCTAACTGCCATCCGGATGCGAATATCTATCTGAATATGCTTCGCTAATTGCTCTGTCAGGGAATTGGTAATCGCCACAGCATAAATTAATACCACGACAAAAAACGCAATGAAATAAAGCGTGGTAATAATACTGCCGATTTTCTTGCCGTAATAATGAGTAACGGCGCCAGTAATTCCCTCACCTGCAGAAGTCTTTGAGGAAAGAATAAACTGACACAGCGCCTTATGCGGCCAGTATGTTAGAGGCCAGGCGACCAGCGCGGTAATAAATAGCACGATTGCGCCTGCCGATCCCAACTGGATGGGAAGGAAAAGAGTGCCTGCGCCTACAGCCGTTCCGTATAATGCAAAACTCCAGAGAGTCTCATCTTTTGACCAAATTTTAGACATTATTTGAATTTATCAACTATAAAACACACAAAAAGAAGCGCAATTTACCATAAATAGCGTCAGTTGGGGGCGTTTTAAGCAGATGGATGTCGTGGAGGAGGAGGGCCGGGAGCGTTGCGATCCCGGCAAAAAAGAGCAATATCATGCACTAACGCGCTGTTGGCGGCGGGTCACTATTCGCTGGCGTAAAACATCGTATGCCCAGTTGTACAGCATCGTGTACGGCAAAAAGAACAGGAAGAAACCAATTTCCAGGGTGAATGCTTGTAGCAGGCTGACATTCAGTACCCAGGCGACAATACTCACGCCAATGACAATAAACCCACTTTCAAATCCTAACGCATGGAGTGCGCGCACTTTGGCGGTTCGTCTCACCTGATGCGCGGGCCACAATCGATCAAACAGAGCGTTATAAATGATATTCCAGATCATGGCCGTCGTTGCCAGCAATATCGTCAGGCCGCCCATCTCCAGCACCGAGCGCTGCATTAGCCAGGCGGTCGTTGGCGTCAGTATCGCAGTCGCAATACCTTCAAAACAGACAGCATGGAAAATACGCTCCGGCAGCGAGCGACGTTGTATGGCGTCATGTTGCATAAACGAAAAAACCTTACTCTTAATCAAGCTAAAGAAATTTCCGCTATTTTATCGTTTAATGTGATACCTAAAAGATAACATCCATCGATAAAGTAGATAGGTAATGCGTTACTCACCTGAAGCGTTAATGGCATTTGTTGAGACCGTCTCTTGCGGTTCGTTTTCTGCGGCGGCGCGCCGCCTGCGTAAAAGCCAGTCCACCATTAGTACCGCCATTGCGCATCTGGAGGCGGATCTGGGATTTTCATTATTTGATCGATCATCGCGCCAGCCCGTTCTGACCGAAGAAGGAAAACGGGTGCTTAGCTATGTTCAGGCTATTTTATCGGCGAGCGACCGCCTGGATGAGGTGGCGCTGACGTTATCCGGCGAGACGGAGGCAAGGCTCACGTTCGTCCTCTCTGATACCCTGTACCCTGACAGTCTGGAAGAGTTAATGGCGCAGTTTGATCGTCAATTTCCGCATACCGAGTTTGAATGTTTGATCGGAGAAAATGATGATGTCATCGACCTGCTGCAAAAAGGGCGCGCCCAGATAGGACTGATTGAAGCGCGTGATGACTATCCCACAGACATTGGCGCGACGCGTCTGCCTGTTCAAAGCTGGATGGGGGTTTATGTGGCGACCACGCATCCGTTGGCGTCGCAGACGAACCTGCAATGGGAGCAACTGCATACCTGGCGCGAGCTGCGTCTGAATACCTACCTTGAATCTAACGTCAACATTACGCGCGGCCCGGCCTGGTCAGCGCCAAACTATTTATTGCTGTTGAGCATGGCGGTTCAGGGATTTGGCTGGTGCGTATTGCCCTGCGCGCTGGTGGAAGAGTTTGCGGCGGAAAAACCGCTGGCGCAGCTGGATGTTCCTGGCTGGCCGAGGGCGATTGCTATTGATTTGTTGTGGAACAAGAAGACGCCGCCCGGAACGGCGGGGAACTGGCTTCGCTACCATTTACAGCAGAAATAAGCTGCGCCACCGTCAAATCAGCGTCATTTCCTTTGTGATAAAACTCACTTTTTTTAAACAATCAAGATAACTAATTTTAACAATGCTCTACTATGGCGGTGTCATTTTGCGCTGAGGTGGTAATGAAAGAGGTTGTGATAGTGGGGGCTTTACGGACCCCCATCGGCTGTTTTCAGGGAACGCTGGCCCGTCATTCCGCCGTCGAGCTGGGGAGTATGGTCGTAAAAGCGTTAATTGAGCGCACCGGCGTGGACGCTAATGCTATCGATGAGGTCATCCTCGGTCAGGTACTGACGGCTGGCGCCGGGCAGAATCCGGCGCGCCAGTCAGCCATCAAAGGAGGGCTGCCGACTACCGTTTCCGCTATTACCATTAATGACGTTTGTGGTTCCGGTTTAAAAGCGTTGCACCTGGCGACGCAGGCTATTCAGTGCGGCGAAGCGGACATTGTTATTGCGGGCGGGCAGGAGAATATGAGCCGTGCGCCGCATGTCCTCAATGACAGCCGTACCGGCGCGTTGCCTGATGCCGACAATCTGGTGGATAGTCTGGTACATGATGGCTTATGGGATGCCTTCAACGATTATCACATTGGCGTGACGGCAGAAAACCTGGCGCGGGAATATGGCATCAGCCGCGAGTTACAGGATGCTTATGCGCTCAGTTCGCAGCAAAAAGCCAGGGCCGCGATTGATACCGGACGTTTTAAAGATGAGATTGTCCCCATCGTCACGCAACGTAATGGGCAGACCGCAATTGTCGATACGGATGAACAACCGCGGGCCGACGCCAGTGCGGAGGGGTTAGCCCTGCTGCATCCGGCGTTTGATAGTTTAGGTTCGGTGACGGCGGGTAATGCCTCCTCAATCAACGATGGCGCCGCCGCGGTGATGATGATGAGCGAGGCGAAAGCCCAGGCGCTGGGGCTGCCGGTGCTGGCGCGCATCCGCGCGTTTGCCAGCGTCGGCGTCGATCCTGCGCTAATGGGGATTGCGCCGGTATATGCTACCCGGCGCTGTCTGGAGCGTGCCGGCTGGCAACTGACGGAGGTCGACCTTATCGAAGCCAACGAAGCGTTTGCCGCCCAGGCGTTGTCGGTAGGAAAAATGCTGGAATGGGATGAGCGACGGGTAAACGTTAATGGCGGCGCGATTGCGCTGGGGCATCCCATTGGCGCTTCCGGTTGTCGAATTCTGGTTTCACTGGTGCACGAAATGGTTAAACGCGACGCGCGAAAAGGTCTGGCGACGCTGTGTATCGGTGGCGGCCAGGGCGTTGCTTTAACCATTGAACGCGATTGATCCTACGCCAGCCACCCTTTTCCTGCTTCAGTATTCCGTCATAAAAAGCCCTCTATCACGAGGGCAAAGCCAGTGACAGACCCCCCTTTTTCGTTATAGCGCGGAACGTCTTGCCGCGTCGGGCATTGCAGACGCATACCGCTTTTAATTCAATTCGCACATCAGACCTCGTTCTAAAACAAGCTTCAATTTTTATCTGGGTAACCGCATACAGCATCTGGCGCACATGTCTGAAAATCAGACATGTGCGTAAGTTTTAGCGCCGTTCGTGATCGCTACAGCAGTTTTAAAAATAACCAGGCATAAAAATGAAACGTTGTTTTATTTATTGTTGAAAACCTTCATCCAGGCGACTATGATGCCGTTAAATAAATCAAAACAGTGTTTTGATTTTATGCCATTGCGATCGATTTATCATTGGAGGGAAAAGTGGACGTAAGGCAAAGCATCCATAGCGAGCACGCTAAAACGCTGGACACCCAGGCGCTACGACGCGAGTTTTTAATAGAAAATATTTTTGTCGCTGATGAATATACGATGGTCTACAGCCATATCGACCGTATTATCGTCGGCGGCATTATGCCCGTCAGCCATTCTGTTGAAATCGGCGGAGAGGTGGGTAAACAGCTTGGCGTTTCCCGGTTACTGGACCGCCGCGAGCTGGGCGTCATTAATATTGGCGGCGCGGGCGCTATTATCGTTGACGGGCAGCGCCATGATATTGGTCATCGTGATGCTCTGTATATTGGTAAAGGGGCGAAAGAGCTGGTCTTCGTCAGCAATGAGGCGAGCAGACCGGCGAAGTTTTATTACAACTGCGCGCCAGCGCATACCGCTTATCCGACGAAAAAAGTGTCGCCTGCCGACGTTGCGCCCGTCACCTTAGGCGATAACCTCACCAGTAACCGTCGCACCATCAATAAATACTTCGTACCGGATGTACTGGAAACCTGTCAGCTCAGTATGGGACTCACCGAACTGGCGCCCGGCAATCTATGGAACACCATGCCATGCCATACCCATGAGCGCCGTATGGAGGTGTACCTCTATTTCAATATGGAAGAGGACAGTTGCGTTTTCCATATGATGGGGCAGCCTCAGGAAACCCGTCATATTGTGATGCGTAATGAACAGGCGGTTATTTCCCCAAGCTGGTCAATACATTCCGGCGTTGGCACCAAAGCCTATACGTTTATTTGGGGCATGGTGGGAGAAAATCAGGTCTTCGATGACATGGATCACGTTGCGGTACAAGATCTGCGCTAGTCGCGACCGGTGATAACGCCTGTGCGTGACAGGCATGACAAAAATAAGGATTAACAATGATTTTGAATGCATTTTCTCTTGAAGGTAAAGTCGCGGTTGTGACGGGGTGCGATACCGGATTGGGGCAGGGGATGGCGTTAGGGCTGGCGGAAGCGGGCTGTGACATTGTCGGTATTAACATTGTTGAACCGACGGACACTATTGCGCGCGTCACCGCACTGGGACGTCGTTTTTTAAGCCTGACGGCCGATCTGCGCCAAATCGATGGTATTCCGGCGCTACTGGAACGGGCGGTGGCGGAATACGGTCATATTGATATTCTGGTGAATAACGCGGGTTTGATCCGTCGTGAAGATGCGATTGATTTCACGGAAAAAGACTGGGATGACGTCATGAACCTGAACATCAAGAGCGTGTTCTTTATGTCTCAGGCGGCGGCAAAACATTTTATTGTCCAGGGCAACGGCGGCAAAATTATTAATATCGCGTCTATGCTTTCCTTCCAGGGCGGAATTCGCGTTCCGTCTTATACCGCGTCGAAAAGCGGCGTAATGGGAATAACGCGTCTGATGGCGAACGAGTGGGCGAAACACAATATCAATGTAAACGCCATCGCGCCGGGCTATATGTCCACAAATAATACCCAGCAATTGCGCGCTGATGCACAACGTAGCGCCGAAATTCTCGACCGTATTCCGGCTGGACGTTGGGGGCTACCGAGCGATTTAATGGGGCCGGTAGTCTTCCTGGCATCCAGCGCCGCTGATTATATTAACGGCTATACCATAGCGGTAGATGGCGGTTGGCTGGCGCGTTAATCCGCTACTGACAAATGCGTTTCTGGGAAAATCGACTCTTTGGCCGAAAAAACTGATAAAGCCCTGTCCTCGTACAGGGTTTTTTTATGATCTCATTAACATAGTCCATATTGTGGGTTTAACTTAATCCATATATTGTTAAATAATAGCTATGATCAATGCTTTAACTTATTGAAATATTGGTGGTTTGAAAAAATACCCGGCAACGGCGTTAAATTTAAAAAGTGTAATATCCATCACATATCGCTATAGCGTAGCCATTTAATCCATATTTATGCCGTTTCCTGCCTGACACTTGAGGAAGAGTATCCCGTACTTTCAGGCTATGTCTTACTCTGTTGTGGCAGGAAAATATGGTCTCTATTAATCATGACTCTGCTTTAACGCCGCGTTCGCTTCGCGACACACGACGTATGAATATGTTTGTTTCGGTTTCTGCAGCGGTAGCGGGACTGTTATTTGGTCTGGATATCGGCGTTATCGCCGGGGCGCTGCCTTTTATTACCGACCATTTCGTACTGACCAGCCGGCTGCAGGAATGGGTCGTCAGCAGTATGATGCTTGGCGCGGCAATTGGCGCATTATTTAACGGCTGGCTTTCATTCCGGCTGGGGCGTAAGTATAGCCTGATGGCTGGCGCGATTTTGTTCGTGCTCGGCTCGCTGGGGTCGGCGTTTGCTTCCAGCGTGGAAGTATTGATTGGCGCCCGCGTGATACTGGGCGTAGCAGTAGGGATTGCCTCCTATACCGCGCCGCTTTATCTCTCTGAAATGGCAAGTGAAAATGTTCGCGGCAAAATGATCAGTATGTATCAACTGATGGTGACGTTAGGCATTGTGCTGGCTTTTTTATCCGATACGGCATTCAGCTACAGCGGCAACTGGCGCGCGATGTTGGGCGTGCTGGCGCTGCCTGCGGTGTTGCTCATTATTCTCGTGGTATTCCTGCCGAATAGTCCGCGTTGGCTGGCGCAAAAAGGTCGCCATATTGAAGCGGAAGAGGTGCTGCGTATGCTGCGCGATACCTCGGAAAAAGCCCGTGATGAACTGAATGAGATTCGGGAAAGCCTCAAACTCAAGCAGGGCGGGTGGGCATTATTTAAAGCTAACCGCAATGTTCGCCGCGCCGTGTTCCTCGGTATGCTGCTACAGGCAATGCAGCAGTTCACCGGCATGAACATCATTATGTACTATGCGCCGCGCATTTTTAAAATGGCCGGCTTTACCACCACGGAACAGCAAATGATCGCTACGCTGGTGGTCGGACTGACCTTTATGTTCGCGACGTTTATCGCCGTCTTTACGGTCGATAAGGCCGGGCGTAAACCGGCGTTAAAAATCGGTTTCAGCGTAATGGCGTTAGGGACATTGGTGTTGGGCTACTGCCTGATGCAGTTTGATAACGGTACGGCATCAAGCGGTCTCTCCTGGCTTTCCGTTGGGATGATGATGATGTGTATCGCCGGTTACGCGATGAGCGCCGCTCCGGTGGTGTGGATACTGTGTTCGGAAATCCAGCCGCTGAAATGCCGTGATTTTGGCATTACCTGTTCAACCACGACAAACTGGGTATCGAACATGATCATCGGCGCGACATTCCTGACACTGTTGGACAGCATTGGCGCGGCAGGTACATTCTGGCTCTACACCGCGCTGAATATCGCTTTTATCGGCATCACTTTCTGGCTGATTCCGGAAACCAAAAATGTCACCCTGGAGCACATCGAACGCAAGCTGATGGCGGGCGAGAAGCTAAGAAATATTGGCGTGTAATCCCCCCTCCCATGCCGGATGACGCCTGTTATCCGGCATGATGAAAAATAGACTGGAAACGGATGTGTAAGTTTGCTTCACTGCCATAATGCTTTAAAAAAAGGAGAGCGCAGTGAAAACGATCGGGCTGTTGGGGGGGATGAGCTGGGAATCGACTATCCCTTATTACCGTTTAATCAATGAAGGCATTAAACAGCAGCTGGGAGGCCTGCACTCGGCGAGCTTACTGCTGCATAGCGTAGATTTCCACGATATTGAAGTATGTCAACGCCGCGGCGAGTGGGATAAAGCGGGCGATATCCTGGCGCAGGCCGCGCAGGGGTTACAGCAGGCGGGCGCAGAAGGCATTGTGCTGTGTACCAACACCATGCATAAAATCGCGCACATTATTGAATCTCGTTGTTCTCTGCCTTTCCTACACATCGCGGATGCTACCGGGCGAGCTATCGCCCGTCAGGGGTTGCATCGCGTGGCGCTATTGGGGACTCGCTATACGATGGAACAGGATTTTTATCGCGGGCGGCTGGAACAGCAATTTGCGATTGAGACCATCGTGCCGGAGGCGGACGATCGGGCGCGTATCAATCAGGTCATTTTTGACGAGCTCTGTCAGGGGACATTCACTGACGCGTCGCGCCACTATTATTTACAGGTTATCGAACAACTGGCTGCGCAAGGCGCGCAGGGCGTTATTTTTGGCTGCACTGAAATAGGTTTGCTTGTTCCCCAGACGCAAAGCGCGCTACCGGTTTTCGATACCACGGCAATTCATGCCGCAGATGCCGTGAGCTTTATGCTTTCGTCATCGGCCCCAGAATAACCTCCAGCGGTTCGACCAGGCGCGAAAGATGCGTTTGTAAATGCTTACTGAAGGCGTCAACCAGCGCGGAGGCGGGGCGGTGTAGCGGGCGAATCAGGCTGACGGTAAAGGGCACGTCAATGCTGAAGCGGCGAACGGTGACGCCGCTGGCGGCATAGTCCAGCGCGGTCAGCGGGTTAACGATCGAAACGCCCGCCCCGGCGCGCACCATCGCGCAGACGGAGGCCGCGCTATGCGTTTCCACCACCATTCTGCGCTTCACCTGATGTTCGGCAAATAACGTATCCAACAACTGTCGATAGCTGTCCAGGCGGGAGAGGCTGATAAAGTTTTCCCCCTGAAAATCGTCTGGCGTCAGTACCGTTTTGGCGGCAAGCGGATGGTCGCAGGGCAGTACGCACACTTCATTCAGCGTTAGTAACTCGGTACGGGTTGTTCCTGCCGGGGCATGAAGCGTCTCCGTCAGCCCTAAGTCGTGGCGCTGGGCGGAGAGCCACTCTTCCAGCAACGGCGACTCCTGCGGCACAATATTCAGGCTGACATCCGGATAACGTGCCAGAAAAGGCGGTAGTAACGGCGGCAAAAAGGATTGTGAAAAGACCGGCAGGCAGGCGATAGAGAGTTCGCCCTGACGGAACTCGCGCAGACTTTCCGCCGCGCTGACGATGCGATCCAACCCATACCAGGAGCGTTGTACCTCTTCGAACAGGCGTAGCCCTTGCACCGTCGGATGTAAGCGCCCGCGTGTGCGCTCAAACAGCGTTAATCCCAGCACTTTCTCAAAACGCGCCAGCTCGCGACTGACGGTAGGCTGCGAGGTATGCAGCAGCCGCGCCGCTTCGGTGAGATTTCCGGCGGTCATTACGGCATGAAAAATTTCAATGTGACGTAAATTAACGGCAGCCATACGTTTCCCTGAATCATTTATCCCATATCATTTTTGCATAGACTGACAATAAAACGATATTTTTTATTCTTTCTAAGGTATGGCGTAATCGTTAAAAAGCCTGTTCCGGAGTTTGTTATGTCATTGCCGCATTATCACGCTGAAACTGACCTTAACGCTGAAAATTTGCTCAGATTGCCTGCTGAATTCGGCTGTCCGGTCTGGGTCTATGACGCGCACATTATTCGCCGTCAGATAGCCGCCCTGCAGCAGTTTGACGTCGTGCGTTTTGCGCAAAAAGCCTGTTCGAACATTCATATCCTGCGCTTAATGCGCGCGCAGGGTGTCAAGGTGGATTCTGTTTCATTGGGGGAGATCGAACGTGCGCTGGCGGCGGGCTACGATCCGCAAACGTGCCCTGATGATATCGTTTTTACCGCCGATGTGATTGACGCCGCCACGCTGGCGCGCGTCAGCGAACTGCATATTCCGGTCAATGCCGGCTCGGTAGATATGCTGACGCAGCTTGGTCAGGTTTCGCCTGGGCATCGCGTCTGGTTGCGCGTGAATCCTGGTTTTGGTCACGGCCACAGCCAGAAAACCAACACCGGGGGCGAAAACAGCAAACACGGCATCTGGCATAGCGATCTTCCGGCGGCGCTGGCGATAATGCAGAAATACCGACTGAAACTTGTCGGTATCCATATGCACATTGGTTCCGGCGTCGATTATGGCCATCTGGAGCAGGTTTGCGGCGCGATGGTACGCCAGGTGCTGGAATGTGGTCAGGATGTGGAGGCGATTTCGGCAGGCGGCGGACTCTCGATACCTTATCGTGAGGGAGAAGAGCCCGTTGATACGCGCCATTACTATGGTCTGTGGAACGCGGCGCGCGAGCAAATCGCCCGCCATCTGGGACATGCGGTCAAACTTGAGATCGAACCCGGACGTTTTCTGGTGGCGCAATCGGGCGTGCTGGTAACGCAGGTACGTAGCGTAAAACAGATGGGAAGCCGCCATTTCGTGCTGGTAGATGCGGGTTTTAACGATCTGATGCGCCCGGCGATGTACGGTAGCTATCACCGTATTTCGGCGCTGGCGGCGGATGGTCGCGCGCTTGAAAATGGCCCGTGGGTCGAGACGGTGGTTGCCGGGCCGCTATGCGAATCAGGCGATGTTTTTACGCAGCAGGAAGGGGGAATGGTTGAAACACGCGCCTTACCTGCGGTCATCCCCGGCGATTACCTCGTATTGCACGATACCGGCGCGTACGGCGCGTCTATGTCATCGAATTACAACAGCCGCCCGCTCCTGCCGGAAGTACTGTTTGACAATGGACAGGCGCGGCTGATCCGCCGTCGTCAGACCATTGAAGAGCTGTTAGCGCTGGAGATGCTCTGAAGCGCATCATTAGGCCGGACGTTGAAAAAACGGGCCTGCGGCGACGGACTCGCGCAGAATCAGCGTGCCGGTAAAGGGCGGGATCGGGGCGACCGGCTCGCTGTTCGCCAGGCGAACGGCCTGATCGATCGCGGTGGCTATCATATCCTCGATGGGTAAATAGACTGTTGAAAGCCCCGGTTCAAGCCAGGTTGCGCCCGGCGCATCGTCAAAACCAAACAGCGACACATCCTGCGGGATGCGTAATCCGGCCTGGCGCAGCGCTTTTGCCGCGCCCAGCGCCGTGTCATCATTACAGGCGAATAGCGCGCTAAACGTGACGCCTTCCTCCAGTAATTCCCGGCAGGCGTCATAGCCGCGCGTCAGCGTGTAATCGCCGTATTTCACTTTTGCCGGTTGCCAGGGAATACCATACTTTTCCAGCGCCTTGCGATAACCCGCTACGCGTGATGTGCCAGTGGGAGTATGAACAGGCAGCGTAATACAGGCGATATCGCGATGGCCCTGCGTAATCAGGTATTCCACCGCCTGGAATGCCGCCGTCTCCTGCTCGAAGAAAATAGCGCGATCGCGGGCCTGAGTGACGTTGCGATTAATAATCACAAGCGGCATTTCCGTGGCGTCAATCAACGACAAAATCGCCGGCTCATCCATATAGCGAGTGTAAAGAATAATAGCGTCGCACTGTCTGTCGGCCAACATTTGTACGGCTTTCTGCTCTCGTTCCGGCGTATCGTGACCATCGGTGACGATCAACTGCTTGTTATGAAACTCCGCCTGGCGCGACGCCCGGCGCAACAAACTGCCGAAATAGAAGCCGTCAAACGTAGAGACGACCAGACCGATGCTGTTGCTGGTGCGATTCGCCAGCGAGCGTGCCAGCAGGTTGGGGCGATAGCCCAGAGCCTGCATCGCCGTAAACACTTTCTGGCGCGTGCTTTCTTTTACCTGCCCCGTCCCATTCAGCACTCGTGAGACGGTGGCCTTTGATACGCCCGCATGGCGGGAAACATCCAGCATTGTCGCCATCATGCTACCCTGATTAATCGGTTGTCGACAGGTGCCCGGTATCCGTCGGCGTGGATACCGAATGTCGGCGTACCAGTGTCGGACTAAATACATGAGTTACTTCTGGCGTAGGGCATTTCCCCGCCAACGCTAACGCCAGCTCCGCCGCCTGTGTCGCCATGGTGACGATCGGATACCGAATGGTGGTCAGTCGGGGACGCACATAGCGTGAGACCAGTACATCATCAAAACCGATGAGCGATACTTCGCCCGGCACCCCCACGCCATTATCATTTAATACTCCCATCGCGCCGGCCGCCATCGAGTCGTTATAGCAGGCCACCGCGGTAAAATGTCTGCCGCGGCCTAATAACTCAGTCATCGCCTGCTCGCCGCCGCTTTCATCCGGTTCGCCGAACGTCACCAGCCGATCGTTAGCCGGGATATGGCTTTCCGCCAGCGCATCGTAATAGCCCCTCAGGCGATCTTCGGCATCAGAGATGGTGTGGTTGGAACAGATATACCCAATACGCGTATGACCTTGCTGGATCAGATGTCGGGTCGCCAGCCATGCCCCGTAACGGTCATCCAGCGCGACACAGCGGTGTTCTAACCCCGGTAAAATGCGGTTAATCAGCACCATGCCGGGGATTTGCTTCATTAATGAGGCCAGGTCCGCATCCGGAATCATTTTGGCGTGTACCACTAACGCTGCGCAACGATGGCGAATCAACTGTTCAATAGCCTGACGCTCTTTTTGTTCGTTATGATACCCGTTGCCAATCAGTAAAAAATTGCCGGTGTGATACGCCACCTGTTCAACGGCTTTCACCATCGCGCCGAAAAAAGGATCGGAAACGTCGCCGACCACCAGACCGAGGGTTTCCGTTGCCTGCTGTGCCAGCGCGCGCGCGTTGGCGTTAGGGTGATAGCTCAGGGACTCCATTGCGCTGGTCACCGCCAGCCGGGACGCTTCGCTGGCTTTTGGCGAATCGTTAATAACGCGAGAAACGGTGGCGACTGAAACACCGGCCAGTCGGGCTACATCTTTTATGGTCGCCATGATAATACCTATAGTGGGTAAACGCTTACATTACGCCAGTTTTACGGAAAATGAACGTCTGTTCAAGCCTCTTACCCCGCCGTATCGGGCAAATGTGACCTGCACGGGAGAAATGCGTCTGTAAAGTGACAATACAAATCTTTCGTTACAGTTTGCGAAGCGCTGTTGCGATTGTCTGCTGGCAGGCCAGCGAGTCAGGTTGATAGAGTGGTGATCCTAGAGGTATTGATAGGTGGAATCAACGTCATTGTTGATCACACGAATTACACCAACCTGCGTAGAGATGCGCAGGTTTTTTTTTGTTTCGCCTGAACCTGTAACAGTAACGGATAATTTACACAACTCGTTGCATTTCCGTTTATTCCTTTGCGTTTTCGGACTGGCGATGCAGACGCGCGAAGCCCACAATCAAGATCCCAGAGGTATTGATTGGTGAGATTATTCGGTACGCTCTTCGTACCTGTCTCTTGCACCAACCTGCGCGGATGCGCAGGTTTTTTTTCGAACCTATTTTGCTATCGCTCCTGTTACGCAACTCGTGTAATCTGCCACAATTCATGTTTTAGCGAATTGTCGGCCAAAGGGAGTTGAAATGCTGTTTGGATTTTTCCGTAACCTGTTTCGCGTGCTTTATCGTGTGCGCGTCACTGGCGATGTCCGGGCGCTACAGGGGAACCGGGTCTTAATTACCCCCAATCACGTTTCATTTATCGATGGTATGCTACTGGCGCTGTTTTTGCCGGTACGGCCTGTCTTTGCGGTATATACCTCCATCAGCCAGCAATGGTATATGCGCTGGTTAACGCCGCTGATCGATTTTGTACCGCTCGATCCCACTAAACCCATGTCCATTAAACACCTGGTGCGTCTGGTGGTGCAGGGGCGTCCAGTGGTGATTTTCCCGGAAGGGCGGATTTCCGTGACCGGCTCGCTGATGAAAATTTATGACGGCGCAGGCTTTGTGGCGGCAAAATCGGGCGCAACCGTCATTCCGCTCCGTATTGACGGCGCGGAGCTTACCCCTTTCAGTCGCCTGAAAGGTCTGGTTAAACGGCGCTTATTCCCCCGCATTCAGCTTCATATTTTACCGCCGACGCAAATACCGATGCCGGAAGCGCCGCGCGCGCGCGACAGACGTAAGATAGCGGGTGAGATGCTGCACCAGATCATGATGGAAGCGCGTATGGCGGTGCGCCCGCGCGAGACGTTATACGAATCGTTGCTGGCGGCGCAATATCGTTACGGCGCGGGTAAAAACTGTATTGAGGACATTAACTTTACGCCGGATACGTATCGTAAGTTACTGACCAAGACGCTTTTTGTTGGCCGAATTCTGGAAAAGTACAGCGTTGAGGGCGAGAAAATCGGTTTAATGCTGCCGAATGCCGCCATCAGCGCGGCGGTGATTTTCGGCGCGGTTTCTCGTCGCCGCATTCCGGCCATGATGAACTACACGGCGGGGGTAAAAGGGCTGACCAGCGCGATTACCGCGGCGGAAATTAAAACGATTTTTACCTCCCGCCAGTTCCTCGATAAAGGTAAATTGTGGCACCTGCCGGAACAGCTAACGCAGGTTCGCTGGGTTTACCTGGAAGATTTAAAAGCGGACGTCACACTCGCCGACAAGATGTGGATTTTTGCCCACCTCCTGGCGCCGCGACTGGCGCAGGTAAAACAGCAGCCGGAAGACGCGGCGATCATTCTTTTTACCTCCGGCTCGGAAGGGCACCCGAAAGGGGTGGTGCACAGCCATAAAAGCATTCTGGCGAACGTCGAGCAGATAAAAACGATTGCGGATTTCACCGCCAATGACCGTTTTATGTCGGCGCTGCCGCTCTTTCACTCGTTCGGTTTGACGGTGGGCCTGTTTACGCCGTTGTTGACCGGCGCGGAAGTGTTTCTTTATCCAAGTCCGCTGCACTACCGCATTGTGCCAGAACTGGTCTATGACCGTAACTGTACCGTGCTGTTTGGTACATCAACCTTCCTCGGCAACTATGCGCGCTTTGCCAATCCGTATGATTTTTATCGCCTGCGCTATGTGGTGGCCGGTGCGGAAAAACTTCAGGAGAGCACCAAACAACTGTGGCAGGATAAATTCGGTCTGCGCATTCTTGAGGGCTACGGGGTAACGGAATGCGCGCCAGTAGTCTCGATTAACGTGCCGATGGCGGCTAAGCCGGGCACTGTTGGCCGCATTCTGCCTGGCATGGACGCGCGTCTGCTGGCGGTGCCCGGTATTGAAAACGGCGGTCGGCTACAGCTGAAAGGGCCGAATATCATGAATGGCTATCTGCGCGTGGAAAAACCGGGCGTGCTGGAGGTGCCGTCAGCGGAAAACGCCAGAGGCGAAACCGAGCGCGGCTGGTACGACACGGGCGACATTGTACGCTTCGATGAAAACGGTTTTGTGCAGATTCAGGGGCGCGCGAAACGCTTTGCGAAAATTGCTGGCGAAATGGTCTCGCTGGAGATGGTCGAGCAACTGGCGCTTGGCGTTTCGGCGGACAAAATGCACGCTACCGCCATTAAAAGCGATGCCAGCAAAGGTGAAGCGCTGGTACTGTTTACGACTGACAGCGAACTCACCCGAGAAAAGTTACAGCACTATGCTCGTGAACACGGTATTCCGGAACTTGCCGTCCCGCGTGATATCCGTTATCTGAAGCAGCTTCCCTTGCTTGGCAGCGGGAAACCCGATTTTGTGACGCTGAAAAGTTGGGTGGATGCGCCGGAACAACATCATGAGTGAGTCAGTACGTACTAACACCTCCATCTGGTCGAAAGGGATGCTGTCGGTGATTGTCGCGCAGTTTCTCTCGGCTTTTGGCGATAATGCGCTGCTGTTTGCGACGCTGGCACTGCTGAAAGCTCAGTTTTACCCGGACTGGAGCCAGCCTGTTTTGCAAATGGTGTTTGTGGGCGCTTACATTCTTTTTGCGCCGTTTGTCGGCCAGATAGCGGACAGCTTTGCCAAAGGCCGGGTGATGATGGTCGCCAATGGTCTTAAACTGGCGGGAGCGGCAGGTATCTGCCTCGGCGTGAATCCTTTTGTCGGTTATACGTTGGTCGGGATTGGCGCGGCGGCTTATTCTCCGGCGAAATACGGTATTCTGGGCGAACTGACGACGGGCGATAAGTTGGTGAAAGCCAATGGTCTGATGGAAGCCTCTACGATTGCGGCGATTTTGCTCGGTTCCGTCGCGGGCGGCGTATTGGCCGACTGGCATGTCATCGCCGCGCTGGTTGCCTGCGCGTTGGCCTACGCTGGCGCAGTGGCGGCGAACCTGTTTATCCCGAAGCTTGTGGCGGCGCGTCCAGGACAATCCTGGCGGTTGTCGGCGATGACGCGTAGCTTCTTCAGCGCTTGCGTTGTCCTTTGGCGTAACGGTGAAACGCGTTTTTCGCTGGTGGGGACCGGGCTATTCTGGGGCGCAGGTGTGACGCTGCGTTTTCTGCTGGTGCTGTGGGTGCCGGTGGCGCTGGGGATTACGGATAACGCCACGCCGACTTACCTGAACGCCATGGTGGCGGTAGGCATTGTGGTCGGCGCGGGCGCGGCGGCAAAACTGGTGACGCTGGAGACCGTATCGCGCTGTATGCCCGCCGGGATTTTGATTGGCGTTGTGGTTGCGATCTTCTCATTACAGCACGCCTTGCTGCCTGCTTATGCCTTGTTGCTGTTGATAGGTATGCTGGGCGGCTTTTTTGTGGTGCCGCTCAACGCTTTGCTCCAGGAGCGCGGTAAGAAGAGCGTTGGCGCCGGGAATGCCATTGCCGTACAAAATCTGGGCGAGAATAGCGCCATGCTATTAATGCTGGGACTGTACTCGCTGGCGGTGCTGGTTGGCGTTCCGGCAGTGGCGATAGGTATCGGCTTTGGCGTGCTGTTCGCGCTGGCGATCGCGGCGCTGTGGATCTGGCAGCGCCGGCAGGCATCATACTGAGTGAATATGCCGGGCGGCGAGCGCGCGTTATCCGGCTTACATTGTCTCTGTTAGCCCGGAAGCGTAGCGCCACCGGGCACTGACCATCACGGCGCCGGATAGGTATAAACCTGATGCGCCGCCTCAATCTCCGCCAGAACCTCTTCGCTTAACGTCAGATGCAGACTTTCCACATTCGTCTTGAGCTGCGCCATCGTGGTTGCGCCCAGTAACGTACTGGCGACAAACGGCTGGCGGCGAACAAAGGCCAGCGCCATCTGCGCCGGATCAAGATTGTGACGCTTCGCGATATCGACGTAGGCGGCAACGGCTTTTTGCGCCTGTTCGCCGCTGTAACGTGTGAAGCGGCTGAACAAGGTATTCCGCGCGCCTGCGGGTTTGGCCCCGTTCAGGTATTTACCGGTTAATGTGCCAAACGCCAGACAGGAATAGGCGAGCAATTCAACACCTTCATACTGGCTGACTTCCGCCAGCCCGACCTCGTAGCTGCGGTTTAACAGGCTATAGGGGTTCTGGATCGTGACAATACGCGGCAGGTCATGTTTTTCCGCCAGATGCAGATAGCGCATAACGCCAAACGCTGTCTCATTTGAAACGCCAATATAACGAATCTTACCCGCTCGCTGAAACTCACTTAGCGCGTCTAACGTCTCCAGCAGACTTACTACTGGCGTGGAGTCCGTCCAGTTATAGCCGAGTTTACCGAAGCAGTTAGTGGGGCGCTGCGGCCAGTGCACCTGATACAAATCCAGATAGTCGGTCTGCAATCGGGTCAAACTGTCGTGTAGCGCTTCGCGAATATTTTTACGATCCAGCGCCTGATGAGGCCGGATGCCTTGATCATTATTACGTGCCGGTCCGCTAACTTTGCTGGCGATGATCAGTTTTTCACGGTTGCCGCGTTTGGCGAGCCAGTTACCGATATAGGACTCCGTCAGCCCTTGTGTTTCCGGGCGCGGCGGTACCGGATACATCTCGGCGGCGTCGATAAGGTTAATGCCATTTGCGATGGCATAGTCGAGCTGTGCGTGAGCGTCGGCTTCGCTGTTTTGTTCACCAAATGTCATTGTGCCCAGCCCTAGCGTACTTACTTCGAGCGAGCTGTGGGGTATACGGTGATAGTGCATAGCCGTTTCCTTTTTATTATGAAGTCAGAAATTCCCGACAAAGGACAATAAAAATGGCAGAGGGAAGGCAAAAGGGAAAGTAAAATTGCAGGCTGCGCGGCGTAATTGTTACCGGGCGTGGTCGCCACGCACCGTTACGGGACGCAGCCTGAAGGCTTGCAGAACGCTGACCTCGATCACAGGCCACCGCTTAACGTTCGATGATTTGAGACACTTCGTCACGGTTGATTTGCATCTCGTTTCCCTGTGCATCGGTATAGCTGACCAGACCGGTATCATCGTCAACTTGCGGTTTTCCATCGGTCAGGATCATACGACCATCTTTCGTCGCCATTACATAATCGCTGCTGCATCCGGATACCGCAAAAGCCAACCCTACTGCGGAAATTACAACTGCCCACTTTTTCATCCGTTTGTCCTCACATAGCCTGCATCTGATAATAGTCTGTTAATCATATGTCTGATAATAGTCTAGTAATAACGCGCAGCTCTGCATGTCGGAAGCAGCAAAATCTTAATCTGTGAGAAGAAAGGAAATAAAGTGAGTATTCGCTCCCCGGCGGGGGAGCGAGACAGGATTACAGCGGATTCTTTTTATTACGCAACAGGTTCAGGCTCTCTACTGCGATAGAGAAGAACATGGCGAAATAGATATAACCTTTCGGAACGTGAACGTCGAAACTTTCCAGAATCAGGGTAAAGCCAACCAGGATCAGAAAGGAGAGCGCCAGCATTTTTACCGACGGATGACGATCGACAAACTCGCCGATGGGCCGTGCCGCAAACATCATGACGCCCACGGCAATAACGACTGCCGCCATCATAATAAACAGATGATCGGAGAGGCCAACCGCTGTGATAACTGAATCAAGGCTGAAAATAATATCCAGCAGCATAATCTGTACAATTGCGCCCAGGAAAGAAGAAACCCGGGTTTTTAACCCTTCTTCTTCGCCTTCGATGGACTCATGGATCTCCTTGCTGGCTTTCCAGATTAAAAATAACCCGCCCAGTAACAGAATGAGATCGCGGGCGGAAATCGCTTCGCCGAAAAGCTCAAACAGCGGATTAGTCAGCCGAGTGACCCAGGCGATTGACGCCAGCAGCGCCAGGCGCATAACCATCGCCGCCGCCAACCCAAGCCGCCGTGCGTGGTTTCGTTGCGCCGTAGGAAGTTTTGCTACCACCAGAGAAAGAAAAATAATGTTGTCGATCCCAAGTACAATCTCCAGCAGCGTCAGCGTACCGAGCGCCAGCCAGGCATTAGGATCGGTTATCCATGCAAATAACATCGAACAAAGTCCTGCCAAAAAAAGAAGCGGTAATTATAGGCCCGTCGAGTGACGGGCGAAAGCCCAGGCTGAATTTGCGCAACCAGGAACGGTGTAAAATAGCGGCGACAATACGCTTACGTTTATCGGGCGTCGGTCCGATGCGTAGCCATAGCGGAGGCGCATTTGCGTGTAATGGACGTTACGGATTCTGCAATAAAAAATGGCGAGCCAGCAGCGCCTGCGTAAAATTTTTTTTCAGATAAAATCCACGCGGTAGCGTCAAAATAGGTTCCCCGCGCGCGCCGATAGCCTCGGTGAGCGCCCTGGCATTGGCGGCTTTGGGTCGTAGTTGCAAGACTTCGCCATGGCGGGCGGTAATGCGTTCCACCTGGCCCAGCACTATCATGTCCATCAGCTCTTCCCAGTCGAGGCGTAGCTGCCTGTCCTCTTCTTCACTCGGACTCCAGAGTAGCGGCGAACCTACGCGGCGTTCGGCTAACGGTATGCTGCGATCGCCTTCGACCGGCACCCATAGCACGCGCTTCAATTTATGCCGTACGTGACTTGTCTCCCAGGTCACGCCGCTGTTACCGGTTAACGGCGCCACGCAAACAAAGGTTGTTTCCAGAGGACGACCCAGACTATCCACCGGGATGGTTTTCAGTTCTACGCCTAACGCGGCGAAATCCTGCTCCGGCTTGCTCCCGGCGCTGGCGCCGAGCCAGATCTCCAGCAAGACGCCGATCCAGCCTTTGTCTCGCTTCAAATCTTTAGGCGTGGTAATGCCGGCCATCGCCGCCAGCTCGCCTAACGTATAGCCGGAAAGCTGCCGCGCCTGGGCTAACAGCAATGCTTCCGAAGCAGGCGGAGTCAGTAGCGGACAAAGAGCGGACATGACAATTACCTTAGGTTAAAAAATGAGCAGTGATTTTATACCGTATGGGCAGAGTTTATCTTTTTCTGTGTCTTATATTCAATAGACTGATTTTTATTGCCTTTTTTGTGTTGTTTCTTCGTGTTGCGCAACGCTGAAGCGGGTTTTCCAATTCTGGTCACTGACAATAAACAGGATCTTACACTATGTTATCCACAGAAAGTTGGGATAACTGTGTAAAACCACCACTACTGTTTCCATTTACAGCCTTGACGTGCGACGAAAATCGAAAATTCAGACAAATAGTGCGTAAGTTATTGGCACAATCTGTGGATAAAACCGACGCTGGTTGATCTTTCATCAGCATAAGGATCTTAGATGTGATGCTGGTCACGCTTTATGAAGGTGGCATGTAAGATTTATCTATAACACAATGAATATAAGGCACTATTTTTACTGTTTTCCGCATGAGGAATTCAGACTGTTCTGGGTTTTCCCGTGGTAATTCCATACTTCTTCACAACTATATCCACAGAAAAGGTGAATAAAATGGCGCAAGGGCGTCATCATCTGTTTATAACTCGGCTATTTACTGTGAGTTATTCAATTGTTATTAGGCTGTGTCACTATTACAGAGTGGTTTACCGCCTCACTGGAGTATGAAACAATCGTTCATATATAAGGTTTATGTTGAGGTAGTCCGGTGATTGATGACGATGGCTACCGCCCAAATGTAGGTATCGTAATTTGTAATCGTCAGGGGCAGGTGATGTGGGCCCGGCGATTTGGTCAGCACTCCTGGCAGTTCCCGCAGGGCGGGATAAATCCAGGGGAGTCGGCAGAACAGGCGATGTACCGGGAACTGTTTGAAGAAGTTGGGTTAAGCCGTAAAGATGTGCGGATCCTTGCTTCTACTCGCAACTGGTTGCGTTACAAGTTACCAAAACGTTTGGTGCGTTGGGACACAAAGCCGGTATGTATCGGCCAGAAACAAAAGTGGTTTCTTTTGCAGTTAATGAGCGCCGACGCCGAAATCAATATGCAAACCAGCAGTACGCCGGAGTTTGACGGCTGGCGCTGGGTAAGTTACTGGTATCCGGTTCGACAAGTGGTGTCATTTAAACGCGATGTCTACCGCAGGGTAATGAAAGAGTTTGCAAGTGTTGTCATGGCGCTTCAGGATAATCCCCCTAAGCTACAAAGCGCGCCTGCTTATCGACGTAAAAGAGGTTAAGCCACGCAAATTATGCTCACTCGCCTGCGCGAAATAGTCGAAAAAGTGGCCAGTGCGCCGCGTCTGAACGAGGCGCTGAATATTCTGGTCACGGATATCTGTCTTGCGATGGATACTGAGGTTTGCTCGGTTTACCTGGCCGATCATGACCGACGCTGTTATTACCTGATGGCGACGCGGGGGTTGAAAAAACCGCGTGGTCGAACCGTTGCGCTTGCGTTTGATGAGGGGATCGTCGGTCTGGTGGGCAGACTGGCGGAACCCATTAACCTTGCCGATGCGCAAAAACATCCCAGCTTTAAATACATTCCTTCGGTAAAAGAGGAGCGTTTTCGCGCGTTTCTCGGCGTGCCGATCATTCAGCGTCGCCAACTTCTCGGCGTGCTGGTCGTACAGCAGCGCGAATTGCGCCAGTACGATGAAAGCGAAGAGTCTTTCCTTGTCACGCTCGCTACGCAGATGGCGGCTATCCTGTCACAGTCGCAGGTCACAGCGCTGTTCGGGCAATACCGGCAGACGCGAATCCGCGCGCTTCCTGCGGCGCCGGGCGTGGCTATCGCAACGGGCTGGCAAGACGCGACCATGCCGCTGATGGAACAGGTTTACGAAGCGTCTACGCTGGATACCTCTCTTGAACGTGAACGACTGACCGGCGCGCTGGAAGAGGCGGCGAACGAATTCCGACGATACAGCAAACGCTTTGCCGCCGGCGCGCAAAAAGAGACGGCGGCCATTTTTGATCTGTACTCACACCTGCTTTCAGACGCCAGACTGCGTCGCGAACTCTTCGCCGAGGTCGACAAAGGCGCTGTTGCGGAGTGGGCCGTTAAAAAAATCATCGAAAAATTTGCCGAGCAATTTGCGGCGCTAACCGATAACTACCTCAAAGAACGTGCGGGAGACTTACGCACGCTGGGGCAGCGGCTGTTATTCCACCTTGATGATTCAGTTCAGGGGCCAAACGCCTGGCCGGAACGTTTTATTCTGGTCGCGGATGAGCTGTCGGCGACCACCCTGGCGGAGCTGCCGCAGGACAGGCTGGCGGGCGTTGTGGTGCGCGACGGCGCGGCAAACTCGCATGCGGCGATTATGGTGCGCGCGCTCGGTATCCCGACCGTCATGGGTGCGGATATCCAGCCTTCGGTGCTACATCGCCGTACGTTGGTGGTGGATGGCTATCGCGGTGAATTACTGGTCGATCCTGAACCCGTACTTATTCAGGAATATCAGCGGCTCATTAGTGAAGAGATAGAACTCAGTCGTCTGGCGGAGGACGACGTCAATCTTCCCGCCCAACTGAAAAGCGGCGAGCGTATCAAAGTGATGCTGAATGCCGGGCTCAGTCCCGAGCATGAGGAAAAGTTAGGCAGTCGGATCGACGGTATCGGCCTGTACCGTACTGAAATTCCCTTTATGCTGCAAAGCGGGTTTCCCTCGGAAGAAGAGCAGGTGGCGCAGTATCAAGGGATGCTGCAAATGTTTAACGATAAACCGGTGACGCTGCGGACCCTGGATGTGGGAGCGGATAAGCAACTGCCCTATATGCCGATCAGCGAGGAGAACCCGTGTCTGGGCTGGCGCGGGATCCGCATTACGCTGGATCAGCCGGAGATCTTTTTGATCCAGGTCCGCGCGATGCTGCGCGCCAATGCGGCGACTGGCAACCTCAGCATTTTGTTGCCGATGGTCACCAGTATTGATGAAGTCGATGAAGCGCGGCGTCTGATCGAACGCGCCGGGCGCGAGGTCGAGGAGATGATCGGCTATGCGATCCCGAAACCGCGTATCGGCATTATGCTGGAAGTACCGTCAATGGTATTTATGCTGCCGCATCTGGCTAACCGGATCGACTTTATCTCGGTCGGCACCAACGATTTAACGCAATATATCCTGGCGGTAGATCGCAACAATACCCGCGTGGCCAGTATTTACGACAGTCTGCATCCGGCTATGCTGCGCGCACTGAGCATGATTGCGCAGGAAGCCGAAAAAAATGGCCTCGATCTTCGCTTGTGCGGCGAGATGGCGGGCGATCCGATGTGCGTGGCGATTCTTATCGGTCTGGGATATCGCCATCTTTCGATGAATGGCCGTTCGGTAGCGCGTGTGAAATATCTGCTGCGGCATATCGATTTTGAAGACGCGCAAACCCTTGCCAGACGCAGCCTTGAGGCGCAGATGGCGACCGAGGTGCGTCATCAGGTGGCGGCGTTTATGGAGCGCCGCGGGATGGGGGGATTGATTCGCGGAGGGTTGTAACGACTGGAGCGGGAAAAGAGAGTGACTGTGGATTCACGGCGCAGACAACACGCCTGCAAGATGAAAGACAATGCGTATACATATCTTTTAACGGTAATCGGCATCTCGCTTTTAACCCTTGTGCTATTATTCGCACCTTTGGAGCGTCTGCAACGCGCAGGCGCGCTTATCAATCGCTATCTCTTCAGCGAAATAACAAGAAATTGTGGTGACAGATGACCAGTAGCTATCTGCATTTTCCGGACTTTGATCCGGTCATTTTCTCAATTGGGCCCGTCGCGCTTCACTGGTATGGCTTGATGTATCTGGTGGGGTTCGTTTTCGCGATGTGGTTGGCGGTGCGTCGCGCTAACCGTCCGGGAAGCGGTTGGACCAAAAACGAAGTTGAAAATTTACTCTATGCAGGTTTCCTGGGGGTCTTCCTGGGGGGACGTATTGGCTATGTCCTGTTTTATAACTTCCCTCTGTTTCTGGATAACCCGCTCTATTTATTCCGCGTCTGGGACGGCGGCATGTCCTTTCACGGCGGGCTTATCGGCGTGATACTGGTGATGATTATCTTCGCCAGGCGCACGAAGCGCTCGTTCTTTCAGGTGTCTGATTTTATTGCGCCGTTAATTCCGTTCGGCCTGGGCGCCGGGCGTCTGGGCAACTTTATCAACGGTGAATTGTGGGGGCGCGTCGATCCTGACTTCCGGTTTGCCATGCTCTTTCCTGGCTCACGCGCGGAAGATATTGCGCTGCTGCCGTCACATCCGCAATGGCAGCCTATTTTTGATACCTACGGCGTATTGCCGCGCCACCCTTCCCAGTTGTATGAGCTGGCATTAGAAGGCGTGGTGCTGTTTATCATCCTTAATCTCTTTATTCGCAAACCGCGTCCGATGGGCGCAGTCTCCGGATTATTCCTGATTGGCTATGGCGCGTTTCGTATCATTGTTGAATTCTTCCGCCAGCCGGACGCGCAATTTACCGGCGCGTGGGTACAGTACATCAGCATGGGGCAGATTCTCTCTATCCCGATGATTATCGCTGGCGCGATCATGATGGTTTGGGCATATCGCCGCCGCCCGCAGCAACACGTTTCCTGAGGAACCATGAAACAGTATTTAGAACTGATGCAAAAAGTGCTGGATGAAGGCACACAGAAAAACGACCGTACCGGCACCGGCACGCTTTCCATTTTTGGCCATCAGATGCGTTTTAACCTGCAGGAAGGCTTTCCTCTGGTGACGACAAAACGCTGCCATTTACGTTCAATTATTCACGAACTGCTATGGTTTTTGCAGGGCGATACCAACATCGCTTACCTGCACGAAAATAATGTCACCATCTGGGACGAATGGGCCGATGAGAACGGCGATTTAGGCCCGGTTTATGGTAAGCAGTGGCGTGCATGGCCAACACCGGATGGCCGCCATATCGATCAGATCGCCACGGTCTTAAGCCAGCTTAAAAACGACCCGGACTCTCGTCGTATTATCGTTTCTGCGTGGAACGTCGGCGAGCTGGATAAGATGGCGCTGGCGCCGTGTCACGCCTTTTTCCAGTTTTATGTCGCAGATGGAAAACTCTCCTGTCAGCTTTATCAGCGCTCCTGCGATGTGTTCCTCGGTCTGCCGTTCAACATTGCCAGCTACGCGTTACTGGTGCATATGATGGCGCAACAGTGCGACCTGGACGTCGGCGATTTTGTCTGGACCGGCGGCGACACGCACCTGTACAGCAACCATATGGAGCAGACGCACCTGCAATTAAGCCGTGAACCTCGCGCGCTGCCGAAATTGGTGATTAAGCGTAAACCCGATTCGCTTTTTGACTACCGGTTCGATGATTTCGAAATTGAAGGCTATGATCCGCACCCCGGTATTAAAGCGCCGGTCGCTATCTAAGCGCTGACGATCCTGCCATAACCGACGTCATTGCGCGTCGGTTTTTTTTACCCTTCGTCTCAATCTTCGGCGCGGATTCCTGAAATTTTGCAACGCGCTGCAAGACATGAACTTTTTTCCGTAACGCGCCGAACAATCTGTATTTGGCGCTCGTTATTTTTCTTCCGCCCGCCATACTGCCGACATGAAAAAACAACAGGGCTATACGCTCATTGAAACGGTGGTCGCGATGTCGCTCATTATCATTCTCAGCGCCACAGGACTTTATGGCTGGCAACGCTGGCAGCAGCAACAGCGCCTGTGGCAAACCGCATGTCAGGTGCGGGATTACCTGCTGCAACTTCGTGAGGATGCTCACTGGCATAACCGCGATCACATTCTTCGCGTGGTCAGCGAAGGCGGTTCATGGTGCTTTGTCAGCTCTGTTGCTACGCAAACATCGTGTACGCCATCTTCCCCCTTTGTGTTTACGCCCGACTGGCGTGATGTCGTCCTTGCCGATATCACGCCGTCGTTAGCCTTCTTTGGCTTGCGCAATACGGCATGGGCAGGGCACATCGTACTGAAAAACGCTGCCGGAGAGTGGCGTCTGGTCGTCTCCTCCTGGGGGCGAATCAGGCTATGCGAGCGTAACGAGGCCGCCACGTGTCAATAACCACGCGGGGGTTCTCGCTACTGGAGGTCGTGCTGGCGATGGCGATAGGTTCCATTTTACTGCTTGGGTCCGCACGATTTTTACCGGCGCTACAGCGTGAGATCTGGCACAACACGCGACAGTTATCGCTGGAAGATGAAATCTGGCAGCGAATCTATACCGTAGCGAAGCATCTTCAACGTGCGGGTTACTGTCATGGCCACTGTATTGGCGAAGGGTTACATCTTGCCGAACAGGGGCAATGCGTCATCGTTCAGTGGGACGGGAATAATAACGGTGTCTGGGATACCATACCGGCGAAAGAGGCCGACCAGACCGGGTTTCGTGTGAAGGATAACGTTCTGGAGACATTACGCGGAGCAACATCTTGCCAGGGTAAGGGATGGGAAAAAATGACCGATCCCAATACGGTACTCATCACGGCGTTTACCGTTGAGCGCCGGGATATAACGGGATTCTCGCCAGTGCTCATGCTGCATCTGCGCGGCGCCAGCAAAGCCGAGCCTCAGACGGTTATTGACGCGCAATACAGCGTAACGGGATTTAATCTGTGAATCGGGAACGTGGCGCTTCTTCGCTAATACTGGCGCTTTTAATACTGATTCTGGGCAGTCTGCTACTGCAAGGCGTAAATCAGCAGCAGGCCAGCTATGCCACCCGCGTGACGACGCAGAGCCTGGCGATACAACGCCAGGCGCTTGTACAGTCGGCGCTGGAATGGGGGCGGGGGCAGCTATGGTCAGGCGTAACCGAAATGGAATGTCGGCGCTATTCCTCTTCAGGAGCGAGAGTCTGTTTGCGGAGGTTACCGGGGGATGAGGTGGTGATGGCGGCGCAAGATGACAGCATGACGTTATGGCGTTTGGGCAACGTCATTCAGGGAAGCATTGTCTTTTCTCCCCACGGCTGGAGCGATTTTTGTCCGTTAAAAGAGGTGGCGTTATGTCGCATCCCCTGAATTTACAACGCGGGTTTAGCCTCCCGGAAGTTTTAGTGGCGATGGTTCTAATGGTAATGATCGTCACCGCGCTGTCAGGCTATCAGCGGGTATTAATGCACAGTTTTGCATTACGACACCAGTATCTTCAGATCTGGCGGCAGGCGTGGCAGCAAACGGCGCTGTATCCATTTTCGCCTGCTGAAGGCTGGAAGGCCAACCGGATGCAGACAACGCAATCGGGATGTGTCAGCATCAGCGTCACGATGGTTTCACCCTCTGGCAGGCAGGGGCAGATGACGCGCTTGCATTGTCCAAATCGTTAATCGTCAGGAGTAATTATGTTAAGGGTCTACCACTCCAATCGTCTGGATGTGCTGGAAGCGTTGATGGAATTCATCGTCGAACGCGAGCGGCTGGATGATCCCTTTGAACCAGAAATGATTCTGGTACAAAGCACGGGTATGGCGCAGTGGCTGCAGATGACCCTTTCACAAAAGTTTGGTATTGCGGCGAATATCGCTTTTCCGTTACCGGCGAGTTTTATCTGGGAGATGTTTGTCCGCGTGTTGCCGGATATCCCCAAAGAAAGCGCTTTCAGCAAACAAAGCATGAGCTGGAAACTGATGACCTTGCTGCCGCAGTTGCTGGATAAGGATGAGTTTGTACTGCTGCGCCATTATCTGACCGACGACACCGATAAACGCAAACTCTTTCAGCTTTCCGCGCGCGCCGCCGACCTGTTCGATCAGTATCTGGTTTATCGGCCTGACTGGCTTACGCAGTGGGAAGCGGGAAAAACCGTGGAAGGTCTGGGAGAGGCGCAAAACTGGCAGGCGCCGTTGTGGAAAGCATTGGTGGAATATACCGCCGCGCTGGGGCAGCCGCGCTGGCATCGCGCCAATCTCTACCAACGCTTTATTCAAACGCTGGAAAGCGCGACCGCCTGCCCGCCAGGGTTGCCGTCCCGCGTTTTTATTTGCGGCATTTCCGCGTTACCGCCAGTGTATCTCAGAGCATTGCAGGCGCTGGGTAAACATATTGAAATCCATCTCCTTTTTACTAATCCGTGTCGGTATTACTGGGGGGATATTAAAGACCCAGCCTGGCTGGCAAAACTCATGGCTCGCCAGCGTCGTCACAGTTTTGAAGACCGTCATTTACCGTTGTTCCGTGAAAACCAGAATCCGGAAGCCTTATTTAACAGCGACGGTGAACAGGATATCGGTAATCCGCTACTGGCCTCATGGGGAAAACTGGGACGGGATTATATCTACCTGCTATCTGAACTGGAAAACAGCCAGGAGCTGGATGCGTTTGTTGATATTACGCCAGATAATCTTTTGCATCGGATTCAGGCGGACATCCTTGAACTGGAAAGCCATGCGGTGGCGGGCGTAAATCTTGAGGAGTATTCGCGCAGCGACAATAAGCGTCTGCTCGATCCCGAGGATAACAGCCTCTCTTTTCACGTTTGTCACAGCCCGCAGCGCGAGGTGGAGATACTGCACGATCGCCTGCTGGCGATGCTGGAAGCCGATCCGACACTAACGCCGCGCGACATTATCGTTATGGTGGCTGATATTGACAGCTATAGCCCGTTTATCCAGGCGGTGTTTGGTAGCGCGCCAACGGAGCGCTATCTGCCTTATGCCATTTCCGATCGGCGGGCGCGTCAGTCACATCCGGTGTTACAGGCATTTATCAGCCTACTTTCGTTACCGGACAGCCGCTTTGTCTCCGAGGATGTTCTGGCGTTGTTAGACGTACCGGTATTGGCTGCCCGCTTTACGATCAACGAAGAAGGGTTGCGTTATTTGCGCTTGTGGGTCAATGAGTCAGGCATTCGCTGGGGAATTGACGATGACAACGTACGCGAGCTGGAACTTCCTGCCACGGGGCAGCATACGTGGCAATTTGGCCTGACGCGTATGCTGCTGGGGTATGCGATGGAAAGCGCCCAGGGCGAGTGGCAGTCGGTTCTGCCTTATGACGAATCCAGCGGTCTGATTGCTGAGCTGGTCGGGCATCTGGCTTCGCTGCTGATGCAGCTTAATATCTGGCGGCGCGGTCTGGCGCAGGAGCGACCGCTGGAAGAGTGGCTGCCCGTTTGTCGCGATATGCTCAATGATTTCTTCCTGCCCGATGCGGACACGGAAGCGGCAATGACATTGATTGAACAGCAGTGGCAGGCCATTATCGCCGAAGGCGTCGCGGCGGAATATGGCGACGCGGTACCGATTTCGCTACTGCGGGATGAACTGGCGCAGCGTCTGGATCAGGAACGTATTAGCCAGCGCTTCCTGGCGGGCCCCATCAATATTTGTACGCTGATGCCGATGCGTTCCATTCCGTTTAGAGTCGTTTGCCTGCTGGGAATGAACGACGGCGTATACCCGCGCCAGCTTGCGCCGTTGGGCTTTGACCTGATGAGCCAAAAACCCATGCGCGGGGATCGTAGCCGTCGCGACGATGACCGCTACCTGTTTCTGGAAGCGTTAATCTCGGCGCAGCAGACGCTGTATATCAGCTACATCGGTCGCTCCATCCAGGATAATAGCGAACGCTTTCCCTCTGTACTGGTGCAAGAATTGGTGGATTACATCGGACAAAGCCACTATTTGCCGGGCGACGAAACGCTGACCTGTGATGAGAGCGAAGCACGAGTCAAAGCGCATATTACGCGTCTGCATACCCGTATGCCTTTTGATGCGCAAAATTACCAACCCGGCGAACAGCAAAGTTATGCCAGAGAGTGGTTGCCCGCGGCGAGTCAGTCGGGAAAAGCGCATTCTGACTTTGTGCAGCCGCTTCCTTTTACGATGCCGGAAACATTGACTCTGGAAAGTCTGCAGCGTTTTTGGGCCCATCCGGTACGCGCATTTTTTCAGATGCGGCTTCAGGTTAATTTCCGCTCGGAAGAGAGTGAGATTCCTGATGCGGAACCGTTTGAATTAGAGGGATTGACGCGATATCAACTTAACCAACAGTTGCTCAATACGCTGGTTGAAGAGGACGACGCCGAACGCTTGTTCCGCCGTTTCCGGGCTGCGGGAGAGTTGCCTTACGGCGCGTTTGGCGAAATATTCTGGGATGCGCAATGTCAGGAGATGCAGCAACTGGCAAGCCGGGTCATCGCCTGCCGTAAGCCGAGCCAAAGCCTGGAAGTGGATCTGCTTTGCAATGGCGTTCAGCTAACCGGCTGGCTGCCGCAGGTACAGGAGGATGGATTATTGCGCTGGCGTCCCGCTTTAATCAGCGTGGCGCAAGGTGTGCAACTTTGGCTGGAACACCTTGTCTATTGTGCCAGCGGCGGGAGTGGCGAAAGTCGCCTGTTTTTGCGCAAAGAGGGAGAGTGGCGATTTCCGCCTCTTGATAAAACGCAGGCAATGGCTTACCTGGCGCAACTGATTGAAGGCTACCGGGAAGGCATGTCTTCTCCGCTATTGGTACTGCCGGAAAGCGGCGGCGCATGGATAAAAGCCTGTTATGACGCTGAAAATGATGTCATTTTAGACGACGATGACACCTTACAGAAGGCCAGAACAAAGTTTCTACAGGCTTATGAAGGCAACATGATGGTGAGCGGCGAAGGCGAAGATATCTGGTATCAACGTCTTTGGCGTCAGCTGGAATCTGAAACGTTGCAGGCTATCATTGCGCAGTCACGGCATTACCTGTTACCGCTGTTTCGTTTTAATCAGTCTCGTTGATTGTATGAAAATCGCGCCATTAAAAGGCTTCGACTATGATGCGCTCTTCGTCACGGACTGATTACTGATAAAAAAATGCTGCCTGGTTCAGCACAATAATATCCCGTTCCGCTCAGGTCGATGGTTTACGTGACCATACAGATGAGTGGGAATGAAAGTTAATGATGAGGTCCGTGAATGCCCCGCAGCACCTGGTTCAAAGCGTTATTGTTATTGGTCGCCCTCTGGGGGCCTGCAGTTCAGGCGGATATCGGTTGGCAACCGCTGCAAGAAACTATCCGTAAAAGCGATAAAGATACCCGGCAGTATCAGGCGATACGTCTTGATAATGACATGGTGGTGTTGCTCGTATCCGATCCGCAGGCTGTAAAGTCGCTTTCAGCGTTAGTGGTGCCCGTTGGATCGCTTGAAGATCCTGAGGCTCATCAGGGGCTTGCTCATTATCTTGAGCATATGTGCCTGATGGGGTCAAAAAAATATCCGCAGGCGGATAGCCTTGCCGAATACCTTAAAAGACATGGCGGTAGCCACAACGCCAGCACCGCGCCTTATCGAACAGCCTTCTACCTGGAGGTTGAAAACGACGCGCTTCCAGGTGCCGTAGATCGACTGGCCGACGCCATTGCCGCGCCATTGCTCAATAAAAAGTATGCCGAACGCGAACGAAACGCGGTGAATGCCGAGCTGACGATGGCGCGCACCCGCGACGGTATGCGTATGGCGCAGGTAAGCGCCGAAACCATTAACCCGGCGCATCCAGGCTCGCACTTTTCTGGCGGCAATCTGGAAACGCTAAGCGATAAGCCGGGAAATCCGGTGCAACAGGCGTTGATCGCTTTTCATGAAAAATACTATTCATCTAATCTGATGAAGGCGGTGATTTACAGTAATAAACCCTTGCCGGAACTGGCGAGTATTGCCGCCGCAACCTATGGTCGCGTGCCGAATAAACAGATTAAAAAACCGGAAATTACCGTACCTGTCATCACCGAGGCGCAGAAGGGCATCATTATTCATTACGTGCCGGCGCTACCGCGTAAAGTGCTGCGCGTGGAGTTTCGTATTGATAACAATAGCGCGCAGTTCCGTAGCAAGACCGATGAACTGGTCTCTTATCTGATTGGCAATCGTAGCCCGGGGACGCTCTCTGACTGGCTGCAAAAACAAGGACTGGTCGAAGGTATTAGCGCGGATTCCGATCCGATTGTTAATGGTAACAGCGGCGTATTTGCCATTTCGGCAACGCTGACTGATAAAGGTTTGGCCAATCGTGATGAAGTCGTCGCAGCTATCTTTAGCTATCTCAATACGTTACGTGAAAAAGGGATAGATAAACGTTACTTTGACGAGCTGGCGCATGTGCTGGATCTCGACTTCCGCTATCCGTCGATTACCCGCGATATGGACTATGTCGAGTGGCTGGCGGACACTATGATCCGCGTCCCGGTAGCGCATACGCTGGATGCGGCGAATATCGCCGATCGTTACGATCCTGCCGCTATCAAAAATCGCCTGGCGATGATGACGCCGCAGAATGCGCGCATCTGGTACATCAGTCCCCAGGAACCCCATAATAAGATTGCGTATTTTGTGGATGCGCCTTATCAGGTCGATAAGATTAGCGAACAGACGTTTAAAAACTGGCAGCAAAAAGCACAGGGCATTGCGTTGTCGCTGCCGGAGTTAAACCCCTATATTCCTGATGATTTTTCGCTTGTTAAGAATGACAAAAACTACGTGCGGCCAGAACTGATTGTCGATAAAGCGGATTTGCGCGTGGTTTATGCGCCGAGTCGTTATTTCGCCAGCGAGCCAAAAGCTGACGTGAGCGTGGTATTGCGTAACCCGCAGGCGATGGACAGCGCCCGCAATCAGGTACTGTTCGCCCTTAATGATTATCTGGCGGGAATGGCGCTCGATCAGCTCAGCAACCAGGCGGCAGTGGGCGGCATTAGCTTTTCCACTAACGCCAACAATGGTCTGATGGTCACTGCGAACGGTTATACCCAGCGTTTGCCGCAGCTTTTCCTGGCGCTGCTGGAAGGATATTTTAGCTACGACGCCACGGAGGAACAGCTGGCGCAGGCGAAATCCTGGTATACGCAGATGATGGATTCTGCGGAGAAGGGAAAAGCCTACGAACAGGCGATTATGCCGGTGCAGATGATTTCGCAGGTGCCTTATTTTTCCCGTGATGAACGTCGCGCTTTGCTGCCGTCCATTACGTTAAAAGAGGTGATGGCCTATCGTAATGCGTTAAAAACGGGCGTTCGTCCGGAATTTCTGGTTATAGGGAATATGAGCGAAGCCCAGGCGACCTCTCTGGCGCAAGATGTCCAAAAACAGCTCGCGGCGAACGGATCGGCGTGGTGTCGTAACAAAGACGTGGTGGTTGAGAAAAAGCAGTCCGTAATATTTGAAAAAGCGGGCAGTAGCACCGACTCCGCGTTAGCAGCGGTCTTTGTCCCGGTCGGCTACGACGAGTACGTCAGCGCCGCCTACAGCGCGATGTTAGGTCAGATTGTTCAACCGTGGTTTTACAATCAGCTACGAACCGAAGAGCAACTGGGATACGCTGTTTTCGCCTTTCCGATGAGCGTTGGCCGTCAGTGGGGAATGGGATTCCTGCTACAGAGCAACGATAAACAGCCCTCTTACCTGTGGCAACGCTATCAGGCATTTTTCCCTGACGCCGAGGCGAAGCTGAGGGCGATGAAGCCGGAAGAGTTCGCCCAAATTCAGCAGGCGATCATTACGCAAATGCGCCAGGCGCCGCAAACGTTGGGCGAAGAAGCATCCCGTTTAAGCAAGGATTTCGATCGGGGTAATATGCGCTTTGACTCGCGTGATAAAATCATCGCTCAGATAAAATTGCTGACGCCACAAAAGCTTGCCGATTTCTTCCACCAGGCGGTGGTGGAACCACAAGGTATGGCAATATTGTCACAGATTGCCGGTAGCCAGAATGGAAAAGCAGAATACGTGCATCCGACAGGCTGGAAAGTGTGGGATAACGTCAGCGCTTTGCAGCAAACGTTACCTCTAATGAGCGAAAAGAATGAATGATGTCGCCGAGACTCTTGATCCTCTGCGCTTGCCCCTTACAGGCGAGCGTTTGATTGAAGCATCAGCGGGCACAGGCAAAACGTTTACTATCGCGGCGCTGTATCTGCGGCTACTGCTCGGTTTAGGCGGCAGCACCGCATTTCCCCGTCCGTTGACCGTTGAAGAACTGCTGGTGGTAACCTTTACGGAGGCCGCCACTGAAGAGCTGCGTGGGCGCATCCGCAGTAATATCCATGAGTTGCGCATCGCCTGTCTGCGGGAAAGCACGGATAATCCGCTGTATGCCCGCTTGCTGGAAGAAATTAGCGACAAAAAGCAGGCCGCGCAGTGGTTATTACTGGCAGAACGACAAATGGACGAGGCCGCGGTCTTTACCATCCACGGTTTTTGCCAGCGTATGCTCAGCCTGAACGCTTTCGAATCCGGTATGTTGTTTGAGCAACAGCTTATTGAAGACGAATCTTTGTTGCGTTATCAGGCCTGCGCCGATTTCTGGCGGCGTCATTGCTATCCGCTGCCGCGCGACATCGCGCAGGTGGTGTTTGACGTGTGGAAGGGACCGAAGGCGCTCTTAAAGGATATCGATCGTTATCTGCAGGGCGAAGCGCCGGTCATTAAAGCGCCGCCATCGCAGGAGGAGACGCTGGCATCGCGTCATGAACAGATCCTGGCGCGCATCAACCAGGTGAAGCAGCAGTGGTGTGAGGCGGTTAGCGAGCTGGACGCGCTGATCGAATCATCCGGCATCGATCGCAGAAAGTTCAACCGCGGCAATCAGGCGAAATGGATCGAAAAGATCACCGCGTGGGCGCAAGAAGAGACGAAAAACTATCAATTACCCGAGGCGTTGGGAAAATTTTCACAGCGTTTTTTAGCTGAGCGCACCAAAGCTGGCGGCGTGACGCCCCAGCACCCATTGTTTGTCGCCATTGATAACCTGTTGGGCGAACCGCTATCGATTAAAGATCTGGTTCTTACCCGAGCGCTATCAGAGATCCGTGAAACGGTGGCTCAGGAAAAACGCCGGCGCGGCGAGCTGGGGTTTGACGATATGCTCAGCCGTTTAGATACCGCGCTGCGTAGTGAAAGCGGCGAGGCGCTGGCTGCGGCGATTCGTACCCGTTTTCCGGTGGCGATGATCGATGAATTTCAGGATACCGACCCACAACAGTACCGTATTTTTCGCCGTATCTGGCGACATCAACCCGATACGGCGCTATTGCTGATTGGCGATCCTAAACAGGCGATTTATGCGTTTCGTGGCGCGGATATCTTCACCTACATGAAGGCTCGCAGCGAAGTGAGCGCGCACTATACGCTTGACACTAACTGGCGCTCCGCGCCGGGGATGGTGAATAGCGTTAACAAGCTGTTCAGTCAGATGAACGACGCCTTTATGTTCCGCGATATTCCCTTCAGTCCGGTAAAGTTTGCGCCCAGAAACCAGTCGCTGCAATTTAAAGTGAATGACGCGCCTCAACCGGCGATGACCCTGTGGCTAATGGAGGGGGAAAGCTGCGGTTCGGGCGATTATCAAAGTTATATGGCGCAGGTGTGCGCCACGCAAATTCGCGACTGGCTGCGTGCCGGGCAAACGGGCGACGCGCTGCTGACGAACGGCGATTCGTCGCGGCCCGTTCGTGCCTCGGATATCAGCGTGTTGGTGCGCAGCAGGCGGGAAGCCGCGCTGATACGGGATGCGCTGACCTTACTGGCGATCCCCTCCGTCTATCTTTCTAACCGCGACAGCGTATTCGAAACGCTCGAAGCGCAGGAGATGCTGTGGGTGTTGCAGGCGGTGATGGCGCCCGAACGTGAGAATACGCTGCGTAGCGCTTTGGCGACATCAATGATGGGCCTTACCGCGCTGGATATCGAAACGCTTAACAATGATGAAAATGCGTGGGATGCGGTTGTCGAAGAGTTTGATGGCTACCGACAGATTTGGCATAAACGCGGCGTGATGCCTATGCTGCGCGCGCTAATGTCGGCGCGCAATATTGCTGAAAACCTGCTGGCGACGGCGGGAGGCGAACGTCGGCTGACGGATATTTTGCATATTAGCGAGCTGTTACAGGAAGCCGGTTCGCAGCTGGAAAGCGAACATGCGCTGGTGCGTTGGCTGGCGCAGCATATCCTTGAACCCGATAGCAATGCTTCCAGCCAGCAACTACGTCTGGAAAGCGATAAGCATCTGGTGCAAATCGTCACCATTCATAAATCGAAAGGTCTGGAATACCCGCTGGTCTGGTTACCTTTTATCACCCATTTCCGCGTGCAGGACCAGGCTTTTTATCACGACAGGCACTCCTACGAGGCGGTGCTGGACCTTAGTCACGCCGAAGAGAGCATAGCACTGGCGGAAGCCGAACGCCTGGCGGAAGACCTGCGCCTACTTTATGTCGCGCTGACCCGTGCAGTGTGGCATTGCAGCCTCGGCGTCGCGCCGCTGGTGCGGCGTCGTAGCGATAAGAAAGGAGAGACGGATGTGCACCAAAGCGCGCTTGGGCGACTCCTGCAAAAAGGCGAACCGATGGATGCCGCAGGCCTTCGCGCCTGTATTGAGGCGCTATGCGACGAGGATATCGTGTGTCGAACGCCAGGCAATACGGATAACGACCGCTGGCAAATTGCCGCTGCATCGCACGCGGAACTCAGTGCCAGAACGCTGCAACGCCTGCTTTATGATAGCTGGCGCGTCACCAGTTATTCCGGTTTGCAGCAGCGGGGACATAGCGTGGCGCAAGATCTTATTCCTCGTCTCGACATTGACGCCGCAGGCGTTGGCGAAGCGGCGGAAGCGCCGGCAATGACGCCGCATCACTTTCCTCGCGGGGCATCGCCGGGAACATTTTTGCACAACCTGTTTGAAGAGCTTGATTTTACTCAACCGATAAACCCCCAATGGGTACAGGAAAAACTGGAGCTGAGTGGTTTTGAGACGCGATGGGAGCCCGTACTTACCCGCTGGCTGGACACCGTGTTGCACGTTCCCCTTAACGAGACGGGCGTTAGTCTGAGCGTGCTGACCGAGCGTGAAAAACAGGTCGAAATGGAGTTTTATCTGCCGATTGCCCAGCCGCTTACCGCCGGAGAGCTGGATGCGTTGATTCGTCGATACGACCCGCTTTCAGCAGGTTGCCCTGCGCTGGATTTCATGCAGGTTCGCGGCATGTTAAAGGGCTTTATCGACCTGGTTTTTCGTTATGAGGGGCGCTATTACCTGCTCGACTATAAATCTAACTGGCTGGGCGAGGATAGCGCCGCTTATACCCAGGCGGCGATGGCTACGGCGATGCAGGCGCATCGCTATGATTTGCAGTACCAGCTTTATACGCTGGCATTGCATCGTTACCTTCGTCATCGCATGGCGAATTACGACTATGAACGCCATTTCGGCGGCGTCATCTATCTCTTTTTACGCGGGGTGGATAGCGAACGTCCGCAGCAGGGTATTTTTACCACTCGCCCTGCGGCGGCGTTAATTAACCAACTGGATGATATGTTTGCAGGTGAAATGAGTGAGGAGGCGCAATGACAATCCAGGAGCGGTTGCTGGAGGCCGTTGAACAAAAACTCTTACGGCCCATTGATGCCCAGTTTGCTTTAACCGTCGCCGGTAACGACGATCCCGCCGTGACGCTGGCGGCAGCGCTGCTTAGTCATGACGCAGGTGAAGGTCACGTGTGTCTGCCGTTGTCGCGTTTAACGTTAACGGAGGAGGCGCATCCCTTACTGGTCGCCTGTATAAGCGAAACGGCTACGCCAATCGACTGGAAAAAGCGGTTACTGGCGTCTGCGGCGGTTAGCTGCGGCGATAGCCCCGCGCCGTTAATTCTGTGCGGCGAGCGTCTCTACCTGAATCGCATGTGGTGCAACGAACGTACGGTTGCGCGCTTTTTTAACGAGGTTAACCAGGCCATCGCCGTAGATGAAGATCAGTTATCCCGTATTCTGGACGCGCTATTCCCTCCGACAGACGAGGTGAACTGGCAAAAGGTGGCCGCCGCCGTAGCGCTAACTCGCCGTATCTCCGTGATTTCAGGCGGTCCCGGCACCGGTAAAACCACCACCGTCGCGAAGCTGCTGGCGGCATTAATTCAAATGGCGGATGGCGAACGTTGCCGTATCCGGCTGGCAGCGCCGACCGGGAAAGCGGCCGCACGCCTGACGGAGTCGCTCGGCGCGGCGTTGCGTCAGCTTCCACTTACCGATGCGCAGAAAAAGCGTATACCGGAGGACGCCAGTACGCTGCACCGACTGCTAGGCGCACAGCCCGGCAGCCAGCGATTACGCCATCATGCGGGCAACCCGCTACATCTGGACGTGCTGGTGGTCGATGAAGCATCAATGATTGATTTGCCGATGATGTCACGTTTGATTGACGCTCTGCCGCCGCACGGGCGGGTCATTTTTCTTGGCGATCGCGATCAGTTGGCATCCGTTGAGGCGGGCGCTGTGTTGGGCGATATTTGCGCCTATGTCAACGCAGGGTTTACGGCGGAACGCGCCCGACAGCTAAGTCGACTCACTGGTAGCGCCATTCCGGCGGGGGCCGGAACGCAAGCCGCATCTTTACGCGATAGCCTCTGTTTGTTGCAAAAGAGCTATCGTTTCGGCAGCGATTCTGGCATCGGCAAGCTGGCGGCGGCAATTAACTGCGGCGACAGGTCGGCAATCCAGGCTGTTTTTCAGCAGGGGTTTAGCGATATAGAGAAGCGTACATTGCAAAGCAGCGACGATTATGCCGGGATGCTGGATGAAGCGCTGGCGGGCTATGGTCGCTACCTGCGGTTGCTGCATGAAAAAGCGACGCCGGAGGCAATCCTTCAGGCTTTCAATGAGTATCAACTGCTTTGTGCGCTGCGCGAAGGCCCATTTGGCGTGAGGGGATTGAATGACCGCATTGAGCAGGCGATGGTGCAGCAACGAAAAATTCAGCGGCACCCGCATTCTCGCTGGTACGAAGGGCGTCCGGTAATGATTGCGCGCAACGATAGCGCGTTGGGGCTATTTAACGGCGATATTGGTATTGCGCTCGATCGCGGGCAGGGGTTACGCGTCTGGTTTGTGATGCCGGACGGCACGATCAAGTCCGTTCAGCCCAGCCGTCTGCCGGAACATGATACAACCTGGGCGATGACGGTACATAAATCACAGGGGTCTGAATTTGATCACGCCGCGCTGATTTTACCCAGCCAGCGTTCGCCGGTCGTGACGCGGGAGCTGGTGTATACCGCTGTTACGCGAGCGCGGCGGCGGTTATCGCTGTATGCCGATGAACGGATCCTGGCAGGCGCGATTGTGACGCGTACGGAGCGGCGCAGCGGGCTAGCCACCTTATTTGATGAAGTTAGTCGTACCGGATAAGACGAGTTCTCGCCGGATGGCGACGCGTAGCGTCTTATCCGGCCTCCAAATGATGCTTTCGAGCGTAGGCCTGATAAGCGCAGCGCCATCAGGCCTCCCTCGTTACCCTAAATCCGCCATCAGCACCTTTGAACGTCGCTGATAGTTATACATTTTTTTCTTGCTCTCAGGCAGTAACTCAATATCGACAGGCGTGAAACCGCGCTCCTGGAACCAGTGAATACTGCGCGTCGTCAGCACAAACAATTTACGCAGCCCCATTTGCCGCGCCTGGGCGGCAACCCGCTCCAGAAGCACTTCTCCACGCGATGAGCTGCGGTAATCCGGATGTACCGCTACGCAGGCCATTTCGCCTATTTTCTCTTCCACAAAAGGATACAGCGCCGCGCAGGCGATAGTCATATTATCGCGCTGAATAATGGTAAATTTATCGATCTCCATCTCCAGTTGTTCACGGGAACGGCGTACCAGAATGCCCTGCTGTTCCAGTGGGCGGATAAGCTCCAGAATACCGCCAATATCGTTGATGGTAGCGCGGCGGATCTGCTCGGCGCTCTCCATGACGATCTGCGTACCGATACCGTCACGCGAGAACAATTCCTGTAATAGCGAGCCATCTTCCTGATAGCTGATCAGATGGCAACGACGAACGCCGCTACGACAGGCTTTTACCGCGCCGCGCAAAAAACGTACGGTTCCGGAGTTGTAATCGCCCTGCGCTTCCAACTCTTCCACCCGCGCCTGTGCTTCATTCGGGAAGAGTTCAGAAATGATGCCGCCCTCGCTATTGGTAACGCCCTGAGAAGAACAGAAACCGATCATTTTTTCCGCTTTCAGTTTAACGGCGAGTTGAGTGGCAATCTCTTCTGAGGTCAGATTAAAACTTTCGCCGGTCACTGAGACGGCGACCGGCCCCATCAGAACGATCGCGCCGTTATCCAACTGGCGGTTGATCGCATCTTCATCAATGCGCCGGATACGGCCGCTATGACAGTAGTCCACGCCATCATCAACGCCCAGCGGCTGCGCAATGGTGAAATTGCCGCTGACGACATTAATGTGCGCGCCCTGCAACGGCGTATTGTTCAGACTCATCGACAGACGGGCGGTAATATCAAGCTGGAGTAAACCGGCGGCCTGTTTCACCAGCTCCAGTGCTTTGGCGTCCGTCACCCGCGTGTTTTTGTGGTAAATCGGTTCATGATGATGCGCGGCCAGATTGGCGTCGATTTGCGGTCGCGCGCCATACACCACGACAAGGCGAATACCGAGGCTATGCAGTAGCCCGATATCGCTAACGATGCTGGAAAAATTGTCATGCTCAATGGCTTCGCCGCCGAGCATAATGACAAAGGTTTTTCCGCGATGGGTGTTGATATAGGGAACTGAATGGCGAAACCCTTCTACCAGTTCGGTTTTACGTTCCTTTATCATTGCGCGCCCCACTAGTGAATTATTATTCGAAATTAGTGTATTTTTATTCTGTTTTTGCCCTCTGTGCAAGCGTAAATTTTATGCGGTCCGATCGCTTTTCTTAGTAATGCCGTGAATATAAAAAGAATGTTTACCCTTTTATAGATGACAGATTATGCGTCATTCGCTAAAGTTTCCGGTCAATTTGGATGAACTTTGTATGATCTCTATTTAGTTTTTGCTCGGGAGAAGCATGTCGGGAGCCAATTCAGCAATCAGCCGTCGCCGTTTACTACAAGGCGCGGGCGCCATGTGGCTATTAAGCGTGAGCCAGGTCGGGCTGGCTGCCGTAAGCCAGGTCGTTGCGGTGCGTATCTGGCCTGCGTCCAGCTATACCCGCGTCACGGTAGAGTCGAATCGTCTGCTGAAATATAAACAATTTGCCTTAAGTAACCCGGACCGCGTGGTAGTAGATATTGAGGATGTGAATCTGAACTCGGTGCTTAAAGGCATTGGCGCGCAGATTCGCAGCGACGATCCGTATATCAAATCCGCAAGGGTAGGGCAGTTTGATCCTAAGACTGTGCGTATGGTCTTTGAGCTAAAACAAAACGTGAAGCCGCAGCTATTTGCGCTGGCGCCTGTGGCAGGCTTTAAAGAACGTCTGGTGATGGATCTTTATCCTGCCAATGCGCAGGATATGCAGGATCCGCTGCTGGCGCTGCTGGAAGACTACAATAAAGGCGATCTGGATAAACAGGTGCCGCCTTCGCAAAGCGGGCCGCAGCCCGGTAAAGCGGGGCGCGATCGTCCCATTGTCATTATGCTTGATCCGGGACACGGCGGCGAAGACCCCGGCGCGATAGGCAAATACAAAACGCGTGAAAAAGACGTGGTGCTCCAGATAGCCCGCCGCCTGCGCGCGTTGATCGAAAAAGAAGGCAACATGAAGGTCTATATGACGCGCAATGAAGACATCTTCATTCCGTTAAAAGTCCGGGTGGCGAAAGCGCAGAAACAGCGCGCCGACCTGTTTGTCTCTATTCATGCGGATGCCTTCACCAGCCGGCAGCCTAGCGGTTCATCCGTATTCGCGCTATCGACCAAAGGCGCCACCAGTACCGCGGCGAAATATCTGGCGCAAACGCAGAACGCCTCGGACTTAATTGGCGGCGTGAGCAAAAGCGGTGACCGTTATGTCGACCATACGATGTTCGATATGGTGCAATCGCTGACCATTGCCGATAGTTTGAAATTCGGTAAAGCGGTGTTGAAGCAGCTTGGTAAAGTTAATGACCTGCATAAAAACAAGGTCGAGCAGGCGGGGTTTGCGGTGTTAAAGGCGCCCGATATTCCGTCTATTCTGGTCGAGACGGCGTTTATCAGTAACATTGAAGAAGAACGCAAGCTCAAGACCGCGACGTTCCAGCAACAGGTCGCAGAGTCGATTCTGGCGGGCATTAAAGCGTATTTTGCCGATGGGGCGACGCTGGCGAGAAGAAGTTAACCTGAGATGACGGCGAGTTTATTGCGCGGGTAAGTAGGATGCTGCCCGCACTGTCGTTGCGGACCAGACGACAGATACAAAAAAACACCCGTAAGGGTGTTCATTAAGTTGGTTGCGGGGGCCGGATTTGAACCGACGACCTTCGGGTTATGAGCCCGACGAGCTACCAGGCTGCTCCACCCCGCGTCCGTCTAAACTTGCATTCTCATTGTAATTGGTTGCGGGGGCCGGATTTGAACCGACGACCTTCGGGTTATGAGCCCGACGAGCTACCAGGCTGCTCCACCCCGCGTCCGTGGATGCGGACTATACTCCGCTGAGCTTTTGTTGCAACCCTTTTTTCATATAAATCGCTAATTTCTCATGAATTGCGCAAATACACCGCAGATAGCATGATTTTTAAACGAATTTACATAATGAGATCGCGATCGCATTTCATTACTTCGGACGGTTTGTTATCTTCACCGGGCACTTTCGATTACGCAGAAGACGAGACACCATGAAAGGACGTTGGGCAAAATATGTGGCGACAGGCGTAATGCTGGCAATGCTGGCTGCCTGTTCATCAAAACCGACCGATCGCGGTCAGCAATATAAGGACGGGAAATTTACCCAGCCCTTCTCCCTGGTAAACCAGCCGGACGCAGTGGGCGCGCCGATTAATGCTGGAGACTTTGCCGAGCAGGTCAACCAGATCCGTTCCGCGTCGCCGCGTTTATACACCAATCAAAGCAACGTCTATAACGCTGTCCAGAACTGGTTACGTTCCGGAGGCGATACGCGCACTATGCGTCAGTTTGGTATCGATGCCTGGCAGATGGAAGGCACCGACAACTACGGTAACGTCCAGTTCACGGGCTACTATACGCCCGTCGTTCAGGCTCGCCATACGCGCCAGGGCGCGTTCCAGTATCCTATCTATAGTATGCCGCCAAAACGCGGACGCTTACCGTCCCGCGCTCAGATCTACGCAGGCGCGCTGAGCGATAAGTACATCCTGGCCTGGAGTAATTCGCTGATGGATAACTTTATTATGGATGTCCAGGGCAGCGGTTATATTGATTTCGGTGACGGTAGTCCGCTGAACTTCTTTAGTTATGCCGGTAAAAACGGCTGGCCTTATCGCAGTATTGGTAAAGTGCTTATCGATCGCGGTGAAGTGAAAAAAGAAGATATGTCGATGCAGGCTATACGCGAATGGGGAGAGAAGCACAGCGAAGCGGAAGTGCGTGAATTACTGGAGCAGAACCCGTCGTTCGTCTTCTTTAAGCCGCAATCTTTTGCGCCGGTCAAAGGCGCCAGCGCTGTACCGCTGATTGGGCGAGCATCCGTCGCCTCCGACCGCAGCATCATTCCGCCTGGCACGACCTTGTTGGCGGAAGTACCGTTGCTGGATAACAACGGTAAATTTAGCGGTCAGTATGAGCTACGTTTGATGGTCGCACTGGATGTCGGCGGAGCGATTAAAGGCCAGCACTTTGATATTTACCAGGGAATTGGCCCGGATGCCGGGCATCGTGCCGGATGGTATAATCACTATGGTCGCGTCTGGGTGTTAAAAAGCGCGCCGGGCGCCGGTAACGTGTTTAGCGGCTGATTGTGGTATTCTGCGACAACCGGATTGCCCGATAACGCGATCGCTATCGGGCCTGAAAATAGTGAGCAGGGGTGAGGAATAACCTCACCTTTTTTTATTCTGAGGTCATATGTCAGTGGTGATAAGTGATGCCTGGCGCCAACGCTTTGGCGGCACCGCGCGTCTGTACGGTGAAAAAGCGCTGCAGCGGTTTGCTGAGGCGCATATCTGCGTCGTGGGAATCGGCGGGGTGGGATCATGGGCGGCAGAGGCGCTGGCGCGTACGGGCATCGGCGCGATTACGCTGATTGATATGGACGATGTCTGCGTGACCAATACGAACCGTCAGATCCATGCGTTGCGTGATAACGTCGGGTTGGCGAAAGCGGAAGTGATGGCCGAACGGATTCGGCAAATTAACCCGGAGTGCCGGGTAACGGTTATCGATGATTTCATCACGCCGGATAATGTGGCGGGTTATATGAACGCGGGTTTTACCTATGTCATTGACGCCATTGACAGCGTTCGTCCAAAAGCCGCGCTGATTGCGTACTGTCGCCGATATAAGGTTCCTTTAGTGACCACAGGCGGCGCGGGCGGGCAGATCGATCCGACGCAAATCCAGGTCGCTGATTTGGCGAAAACTATCCAGGATCCGCTGGCGGCAAAACTGCGTGAGAGATTGAAACATAATTTTGGCGTAGTGAAGAACAGTAAAGGTAAACTGGGCGTGGACTGTGTTTTTTCCACCGAAGCGCTGGTTTACCCACAGGCGGACGGTTCCGTATGCGCGATGAAAGCTACCGCAGAAGGGCCAAAACGGATGGATTGCGCCTCTGGCTTCGGCGCGGCGACGATGGTGACGGCAACGTTCGGTTTTGTCGCCGTTTCCCATGCGCTGAAGAAGATCATGGCTAAAGCGGCGCGACAAGAATAAAAGGACGGGGCGGAGTGTCACGCAGACGCGTATCCGGCCCTGCGCCCTTCGTTAGCGAAAGAAGCGCTGTACCCTGCCGAACACCGGTTTCAGACGGGCGCGGAGATAATGGGAATATAAATTTTCAGATATGCATAGAAACAACCCGAACCATACTGCACAAAAGCAGAGCAGTTCCGCGTAATTAATGTGCTCGCCAAATATCATAATGGCAAGTAAGAACTGTAAAGACGGCTCTATATATTGCGCCAGTCCGGTGACAATCAACGAGGTGTGATTTAACGCGATGGCAAATAATACCAGTGGAATGATCGTCACTGGCGCCGTCATGACATACAAAAAGAAAGGAGTATTAGCGGATATAATTGGTCCAGTATCGCTAAAGAGAAAAATTAATAGTGAGACAGGCAATGCCCATAATGTTTCAATCGTTATCGATGTCATCACATCATAATGTATAAACTTTCGCGCCAGGCCATATAGCGCAAATGATAATCCCATGGTTAGCGCCAGCGCCGGGAAATGCCGTAGCATGATAATTTGAAAAGTCAGGCCGCAGACACCGGAAAAAACGGCGATGGCCTGAAACAACGACAGTTTTTCTTTAAGAAAAATGCATCCCAGCGCAATAACAAATAGCGGGTTGATAAAATAGCCGAGGCTGGCATCAAGCACCAGATGATGGGTTAGCGCATAAATAAAAGATGACCATGATACAATCATCAAAAGTCCGGCGATCATGCAGAAGAAAAAGGATTTTTTATCTTTCCAGACATCATGAAATCGCGTTCGCTGCCGAAATAAGAACCTTACTGCCAGTAATAATGGAATTGACCAGAATACCCGGTATATCAATATTTGTGCGAGGTTCCCCCCTGATAAATATTGATAGTATAAAGGTGTTAACCCCCATAATATAAATGCCAGCACCACAAACATGGTACCGTTACGCAGATATTTTTCCACTTATCCATATCCTGTTATAACTTCACCCGATGCGTATGAATTTTCCAGTTCTCCTGCTACGCTACATCGAGTGGCTTTATTTACTCTAAAATCTTCACGCCGTTTTAACATGGATTCTAACATTGTAATTTCATTGTGATAGCTGATAAAAATCAAAAGAATGTTTATCAGGGAAATCTGACGCCGAAACTAATAAAGTGACTGGATTATTTTATCTGCATCGCCTGACCGCCGCGGACGGCGCTGTCAGGCGACAGAATATTTACGCTATTTCAACCCTTATGCGTTGCGGCAACAATCGCTTCGCTCAGCGCGTTCAGCCCCTGACTGCGTGAGGCGCTAAGCTGGGCGCGTAAACCCAGCTCATCAAACAGCGCCAGCGGTGAACGAGCCTGTAATTCGGCGGCGTTTTTTCCTTCCACTGCGGTGAGCAATACCGCCAGCAGGCCGCGGACAATCCGCCCCTCACTGTCGCCGAAAAAGTGCATCGTTCCGTTATCTGACTGGGTAAAGCCCAGCCAGACGCGGTTCTCGCAGCCGGCTATCTCTTTCGCCTGCGCTTTGCATTCATCCGGCAGAGCGGGGAGCTGTTTTCCTAACAGAATCAACTGACGATATTTATCCTCCCACTGGGTCAGCGGGAGAAAGATAGCGCGTAACGTCTCTTCCGTTACCGTTGTGCCGAACGGGTGTCCGGTATAAAGAGGGTTTGTCATTAATCCACCAGCAGTTCCAGCGCGCGGTCAACGGCGTTAACCAACGCATCCACATCATGTTGGGTATTATACGGCGCAAAAGAGGCGCGCAGAGTCCCTGTGACGCCAAGTTCCGCCAGCAATGGCTGGGCGCAATGTTGCCCGGCCCGGAGCGCAATACCGTATTCCGCCAGCAGCGTCACCATATCGCCGTGGTGCACGCCGACAAAATCAAAGGCCAGCAGGCTGGAGTCCTGGCAGCGGAACGAACGAAAGCCCGGACGTTTCGCCAGTGCGTCTTCCGCCAGCGTCGCCAACCCCCGGCTCCAGTTTTCGGCCTGTTCAATATCGATATCGGACAGCCATTCCAGCGCAGCGCTCAGGCCGATGACCCCGGCGACGTTCGGCGTCCCCGCTTCCAGCTTCCAGGGAGCGCTTTGAGTGGTGAAGCCTTCAAAGCTAACGTCACGGATCATCTTGCCGCCGCCGAGCCAGGGCGACATCGCCTCAAGAAGCTCCGGCTTACCGTACAGCACGCCGATACCGGTCGGGCCATACAGTTTGTGAGCGGAAAAAGCATAAAAATCGATATCAAGCTGCTGGACATCCGCCGGGAAGTGTACCGCGCCTTGCGCGCCATCTACCATCACGACCATTCCCGCTGCGTGAGCGGTGCTGATAGCGCTTGCGAGATCCGGGCAGCCGCCCGTTACGTTCGACATTTGCCCCAGCGCCAGAATCCGGCTGCGCGACGTGATCAGTTCCGGCAGACGCTCAACATCAGGAAGACGTCGGTCATTAAGCGGCAGTTTTATGACCTGCGCGCCGGTTTGTTGCGCCACCATCAGCCAGGGCACAAGGTTGGCGTGATGCTCGGCGACGCTAACGATAATTTCATCGCCGGGGCGCAGACGAGGACGGGCGTAACACTGCGCCACCATGTTGATCGCTTCGGTGGTGCCGCGTGTCCAGACGATACTTTTTTCATCGGGCGCGTTTAACAGCCGCGCTGCTTTTGCTCTGGCCGCTTCATATTGCGCCGTCAGGCGCTGCGCCTGCGCAAACTGGCTACGATGAACGTTACCGGCGCTCAAACAATAAAACTGGTGCGTGGCGTCAATGACTGCCTGTGGCTTTAATGCCGTGGCGGCGCTATCGAGATAAACACCCGCATCGGCTAGCGCGGGAAACTGCGCGCGAAACTGCGTGGGATTAAAAGCGTTCATGATATTCCTCGGTTCAGTTTACCGATCGTGGCGTAAAAGCGCGGCTGATACAAGGTTTGTCCTAACCATCGGAATCGTCTGTATATCCTGGCGAATTATGTAAAGGAGGTTATGCTGAATAATGTTAGGCGAATGTTTAAGCCTGTTACGGAGTCCGCTTTAAATAGCACAAACAGCTTTAAGGAGAAGAAGATGAAAAAGACTGCCGCAATTATCTCTGCATGTATGCTGACTTTTGCCCTGAGCGCCTGTTCCGGTCCTAATTACGTTATGCACACCAATGATGGACGTAGCATTGTGACCGACGGTAAACCCCAGACCGATAACGATACCGGTATGATTTCGTATAAAGACGCTAATGGCAACAAACAGCAGATCAATCGTACTGACGTGAAAGAGATGGTGGCTCTGGAAAACTAACCGTTTGTTATACAAAAAAAAGCACCGCAATATGGCGGTGCTACATTAATCACTATGGACAGACAGGGTAAATGTACAGGAAGTGAAAAAGGGTAGTCTCGCTACCGTGGTCTGAATCGCAGACCAATTGCAAACACAACAACACAACATCACAACCGTAAGCCAAAAGCCCATCAGAACACGCATTCCGATAAAACTTTTCGTTCCGGCTCAGGAAGTGCCGCCACTATAGGTATTTGCTGGTAGAACCTCAACGGACAATTTATAATGTCTCAGATTAAAAAAACTAATAGGTTACATATTGTTACCTATTTGTTAAATTCATTCGACATTAAGTCCAGAGGCCATGTCAAAACGATTACCTCCTTTAAATGCGTTACGCGTTTTTGATGCTGCCGCGCGCCATTTGAGCTTTACGCGAGCAGCGGAAGAACTTTTTGTGACGCAGGCCGCAGTAAGCCACCAAATTAAGTCACTTGAGGATTTTTTGGGGCTAAAACTGTTCCGCCGCCGCAATCGTTCGCTGCTGCTGACGGAAGAAGGCCAAAGCTATTTTCTCGACATTAAAGAGATATTTTCCCAGCTCACGGAAGCAACGCGTAAGCTCCAGGCGCGCAGTGCCAAAGGGGCGCTGACGGTGAGTTTACCGCCCAGTTTTGCCATCCAATGGCTGGTGCCCAGGCTCTCCAGCTTTAACTCAGCTTATCCGGGAATTGACGTTCGGATACAAGCCGTTGACCGTCAGGAAGATAAACTGGCAGACGATGTCGATGTCGCGATTTTTTATGGCCGGGGAAACTGGCCGGGCTTGCGCGTCGAAAAATTATACGCAGAATATTTACTGCCCGTCTGTTCTCCTTTATTACTCACAGGCGAAAAACCGTTAAAAACGCCGGAAGATCTGGCGAAACACACGTTATTGCACGATGCCTCCCGGCGTGACTGGCAGGCCTATACTCGTCAGTTAGGGCTCAACCATATTAACGTTCAGCAAGGGCCGATATTTAGCCACAGCGCGATGGTGCTACAGGCCGCTATTCACGGACAGGGGATCGCGCTGGCGAATAATGTTATGGCGCAGTCGGAAATTGAAGCCGGGCGACTGGTGTGTCCATTTAACGATGTTCTGGTGAGTAAGAATGCTTTTTATCTGGTTTGTCATGACAGCCAGGCAGAACTGGGTAAAATAGCCGCCTTCCGTCAGTGGATTTTGGCGAAGGCGGCGACGGAGCAAGAAAAATTCCGTTTTCGTTACGAACAATAATTAACTTAGGGTATGACCATGACCAGCCGTTTTATGCTGATTGTCGCCGCTATCAGCGGTTTTATTTACGTTGCTCTGGGCGCGTTCGGGGCGCATGTTTTGAGTAAAACCCTGGGCGTGGTTGAAATGGGCTGGATTCAGACCGGCCTGCAATATCAGGCGTTCCATACGCTGGCGATCTTTGGCCTGGCGGTGGCGATGCAGCGCCGTATCAGCATCTGGTTTTACTGGAGCAGCGTTTTTCTGGCGCTGGGCACGGTGCTGTTTAGCGGCAGTCTGTACTGCCTTGCGCTTTCGCATCTGCGCCTGTGGGCGTATATCACGCCTGTCGGCGGCGTCAGTTTCCTGGTGGGCTGGGCGCTATTGCTGATTGGCGCCATTCGTATGAAACGTAAGGGCGCGAGCCATGAATAAAGTTGTATTGCTCTGCCGTCCGGGGTTTGAAAAAGAGTGCGCTGCAGAAATTACCGATAAAGCGGGAAAACGGGAAATATTTGGTTTTGCACGCGTAAAAGAGAACGCAGGCTATGTCATTTATGAATGCTACCAGCCGGAAGATGGCGAAAAGCTGATTTCAGAGCTGCCGTTCAGTTCGCTGATTTTCGCCCGCCAGTGGTTTGTGGTGGGTGAACTGCTGCAACATTTACCGCCGGAAGACAGAATTACGCCGATTGTCGGCATGTTGCAGGGCGTAGTGGAAAAGGGCGGCGAGCTGCGAGTTGAAATCGCCGACACCAATGAAAGTAAAGAATTGATGAAGTTCTGCCGCAAATTTACGGTGCCGCTGCGCGCGGCTTTGCGTGATGCGGGCGTATTGACGAATTATGAAACGCCGAAGCGTCCGGTCGTTCATGTCTTTTTTATCGCGCCAGGATGCTGCTATACCGGTTATTCGTTCGCGCATAACAATTCACCGTTTTATATGGGCATCCCGCGTTTGAAGTTTCCGTCTGATGCGCCGAGCCGCTCAACGCTGAAACTGGAAGAGGCGCTCCACGTTTTCATCCCGGAAGATGAGTGGGATGAACGTCTGGCGAACGGCATGTATGCGGTGGATTTGGGCGCCTGTCCCGGCGGATGGACGTACCAGTTAGTGAAGCGCAATATGTGGGTTTACTCCGTAGATAACGGCCCGATGGCGCAAAGCCTGATGGACACCGGACAGGTGACCTGGTTGCGTGAGGATGGCTTCAGGTACCGTCCGAACCGGAATAATATTTCATGGATGGTCTGCGATATGGTGGAGAAGCCGGCCAAAGTCACCGCGTTAATGGCGCAGTGGCTGGTGAACGGCTGGTGCCGGGAGACGATTTTTAACCTTAAACTGCCGATGAAAAAACGCTATGAAGAGGTATCGCATAACCTGGCGTATCTTCAGGCGCAGTTGGATGAGCATGGCGTTAATGCGCAGATCCAGGCGCGTCAGCTTTATCACGATCGCGAAGAAGTGACGGTACACGTGCGTCGGTTGTGGGCGGCTGTTGGCGGGCGTCGCGACGAGCGATAAAAACGCGCTGCCGTCATCCGGCGCGTCATCAGCGCCGGATGACGCACGCTTATCCGGCCTATGACTGCGGCGCATCTGAAACAATATGCGTCACGTCATCCAGATGGCCGATGCGCGCCTCTCCTGAACGATTAAATTTACTTTTATCAATCAATAATAAAGCCTGCGAGGCACGCCTGAGCAGGATAGATTTAAAATCGGCGTTGATCGCATTGGAGTCCCACAGATCGCCGCCGCCGTCGATCCCCTCACAGGAAAAGATGAACAGATCGATATCAAGCGATTTTAGCTGTGAGATAAGCGACGGATTAACATAACAGCCATATTTACGTTCAAGCTGGCCGCCGGAACTTATCAGCGTAATGCGTTCGCGTTTTCCCAGCTCCTGACAGATAGGATGGCTATTGGTAAAAACCTGAATGGGAATATCCGGCAACTGGCGGGCCAGATACCAGCAGGTTGAACTGGCATCCAGCGCAATCGTCATTCCTTCTTCTATCCACGCTAACGCTTCACGGGCAATATCGGCTTTGTGCGCATAATGGCTTTTCAGGCGGATATGGAATGGATCGCCGCTGTCCTGATTTTCACGATGAATATATTTAGCTCGTCCGTGATTACGCAGCACTTTTCCCTGCGTCTGTAGTTCACTGAGATCGCGGCGGATGGTCTCTTTACTGACGTTAAGCCGGGTGGCCAGCGCTTCGGTGGTCAGACTTTTATGATTGATCAGCAGATCGACTATCGCTTGTTGGCGTGCCGCTTTCATTTTTCTCACCCCATCATTCGATGAACGCCCGCGTCATGCGGGCGCACCGGCAAGAGATTACGGCGTTACCCCTTTTTTTAAAAGAATATTTCCGTACTTCGCGCACTCACCTGTGATAACGATCGCAAACGCTTTTTGCGCCCGCTCATAAAACGCATAACGGTCGATACGAACGATATCCGGGCACGGCGCTTCTAATGACAAAGCATCGCGATAGCGCGCTTCAACGCTGGGGTCGAGCGTGTCGCCTTCCACGGCGGCCATCATTACCAGCGGCGGGGCGTAGCTATCCAGCTCAAAGAGCGGAATAATTGCCCGCAGTAGATCGCTGACGCTAAGACCATCGGCGCGAATCACCTGTGGGCCCAGGCTATGCGCGGGAAAGTGAGCGTCGGAAAAAATGATTTCGTCCCCGTGGCCCATCTCGGCCAGCACTTTGAGCAGTGTCGGGGAAATTAACGGTGAAATGGTTTTTAGCATTTCATACTCCCTCAATAATTTCAGGTTCGGTTTGCGGCCAGAAATAGCGATACTGATAATTGACCTGCGCGCGCGCCTGTTCCGGGCTACTAAATTCGCCTACGCCGTACCAGCCAAACATGGCAGCGCCGGCCACGGTTGTTTCCGCGTCGTCCAGCACTTTGATAGGGATATCAAGCTGATTCGCTTTAATTTGATTCCACAAAGCGTTGCGACTGCCGCCGCCAACCAGTAACAGTTCTGTGGCGTTAAAATGACCGATTTTCTCCAGCGTGCGCAGATTACGCTGCAGTTGCGCCGTCAGGCCTTCCAGCGCGGCGCGATAGAAATGGCCGCGGGTGGTATTGAGCGTCACGCCCTGCCAGCCTGCATTTTGGCAGGCGAGCAGATCGCACTGCATCCGTACGCCTTCCGCGCCAGCGGAAATAGCGCGCGCTTCGTCGATCAGCGTTTGCCATGGTGTTTCCGGCGTCCACAGCAGTTTTCGTACCCATTCGAGTACACCGGAGGCCAGCCACTGCATTCCGGGGTTATAAAGCCCCGACTGACTGTCCAGTTCACAGGTCGAGCCCGGATACTGACTGAGCAGCGAGGTATCCACCTGACCGCTGCGTACCATCAGAATCTCCCATGTTCCGGAGGAGAGCACCGGTTCACCTTGCTGCGCGCCAGCGCCGAATAACGCGAACTGAGTATCGTGTCCGGCAGAGATCACCGGCACACCCGCCGGGAGACCGAGTAGCCTGGCCGCGTCTGTCTGTAGCGTGCCTATCTGGGCGCCTGCTTCCACGATACGCGGGAACAGGCGGCGCGCCAGGCCCGTCGCCTGCAGGATTTCCGGACTAAAGTCGCGCTGATGGATATCCAGTAGCTGGCTGGTGCCTGCCATAGTGATATCGGTTGTAAACTCGCCGGTCAGACGGTGGTTAATCAGCGACGAGATAAACAGCCAGCAGTGAGCTTGTTCCAGCAGGCGCGGATGATTCTCTTTAAGCCAGACCAGTTTATACAGCGTGTTAAAGCTGAACGCGCCGACGCCGGAGAGCGTCTGCAATTGCCGGGGCGAGATAAAGCGCTCAATCGTTTCCATCACGGCGGCGGTTCGCGGGCATTTCCAACTGATGACCGGGTAGAGCAGCTTACCCTGCGCATCGACCAGCGCGCCATCGACGCCGAACGTAGTCACCGTAATACCGCGAACAACACACTCCGACAGGGCGCTGGAGAGTGACCTGCAGCAGTCGGCGAAACGTTGCAGGATGGCGTCCAGCGACCACTGATGCCAGGCGCTATTTTCTGCGGCAATGTCGCTGGCGTTAGCGGTTGAGGCGCGGGCGACAATTTTCCCCTGGCGATCAACGGCGATCGCCCGAACGTTAGTCGCACCGCAGTCGAGAACCAGGATAACGTCTTGTTTCATAGATAACTCCATAAACGCCGCCCGATGGCGCTACGCTTATCCGGCCTACGGTTCACGCGCCCGTAGGCCCGGTAAGCCTGCGCCACCGGGCTAAGCCGCATTAACGTTTATACAGCGGGCCATAATTTTGGCAGGCGCGATAATCCTGGCCTTCGATATCCATACCGTGAGCCGCCCAGGCGGAAGGACGGTAGATCTTCGCCTCCTCCACGTTGTGCATACATACCGGGATACGCAGCATCGCGGCGAGAGTAATAAAGTCTGCCCCTACATGGCCGATGGTGAGTACGCCGTGGTTAGCGCCCCAGTTCGCCATCACCGAATAGACATCGGTAAACGGGCCTTTGCCGGTAAGACGCGGCGCAAACCAGGTGGTAGGCCAGGTAGAGTTGGTGCGGGCATCAAGCTGATCGTGCATCGCTTTCGGCAGTTCGACGCTCCAGCCCTCGGCGATTTGCAGTACTGGTCCCAGGCCTTTGATGATATTCACGCGGGTCATGGTGAATGGCACGCCGCCTTCGGTCAGAAAACGGGATGAGTAGCCGCCGCCGCGGAAGTATTCGTGAATCGCCGGGCACCATTCGGTGGCCGCCAGACACGCATCCGCCTCTTGTTGGCTGATTTCCCAGTGCGGTTTCATGGTCGGCTTGCCTTCGCTGTCGCGCTGTTTACAGGCACCGTCCAGAGCGGCAGAACCGGAATTAATCAGGTGAATAATGCCGTGTTCCGCCAGGCCGCTGAGCGCCTGGCCGGTGACGCGTTCTACGGCTTCCGGCGACCAGTAGGTTCGCACGTCGGCGAATATCTGCGCGGTACCAGTGAGTTGATGACCGAACAGCATCGCTACGCCGTTCAGACTGTCATTTTCGGTGGCGACGACAAACGGTTCGCGTACGCCGTTCCAGTCAAAAGAACTATTGAGCAGCGCTTCGGCGGTATCGCCGTTCGGGTATTGATCGGTCCAGTGGCGCTGGCCCTGGAAGCCGGCGGCAATGGCGTTGTAGCCCAGCGATTCTTCAACTAACCCTTTGTCCGCCAGCGTCTTGTTGCCCTGCATCATATCGCGAATACACATCGCCATCAGCAGGCTCTCTTTTAACACCGCGCGGTTCTGGGCTTCATTGCGCTTATACTGCGAGGCGTTCTGATCTTCGCCGTAGCGGAAGTTTTTATCCGCCCACGCCAGCGCCATCTCCAGTTCGGCCTCATCATAAATTTTTTGATCGATACGGCGGCGCAGTTCGGTCATATCTACCGCTTGCACCTTCATGCCCAGCCAGGATTCAAAGAAGTTATGATCGACAATGGAACCCGCGATCCCCATCGACACGCCGCCGACGGAGAGGTAGCTTTTGCCTTTCATGCTTGCTACCGCTAACCCTGCCCGCGCAAAACGCAGCAGTTTTTCTTCGACGTCGGCAGGAATGGAGGTATCGTCGGCATCCTGCACGTCATGGCCATAAATGGAGAACGCTGGAATGCCTTTCTGGCTGTGCGCCGCAAGCGCCGCGGCAAGGTAAACCGCCCCAGGACGCTCTGTGCCGTTAAAGCCCCAGATGGCTTTTGGACGCATCGGGTCCATATCAATGGTTTCGCTGCCATAGCACCAGCACGGCGTAACGGTAATGGTCACGCCCACGTTCTGGCTACTGAATTTTTCTTCACAGGCGGCGGATTCTGCCATTCCGGCAATACAGGTATCCGCAATGACGCACTCCACTTGTGCCCCACAGGCGTGGCGCATTTTCTCGGTGATGAGCGCCGCCGTCGCTTTCGCCATGTTCATGGTTTGCTCTTCGAGCGACTCGCGTACGCCCATACGACGTCCATCAATCACCGGGCGGATACCGATTTTCGGTAAGCTGATTTTTTTCATGACAGATTCCTCACGTTATTCGGATAAATGTTCAGTTTGTCGCCGCTTGTGAACGGAAACGGGCAAAAATGAAGATGACGGCAAAGCACAATGCCGGAACCAGTTCGGCGGTCGGGATTTTGCCTGCGGCGTCGCTAACGAAGCCCATTACTGGCGTGACAATACCGCCGCCAATAATGGTCATGACGATAAAAGACGAGCCGTACTTAGTGTCCTGTCCCAGATTTTTGATACCCAACGAGAAGATGGTCGGGTACTGGATTGACATAAATGCGCTACACAACGTCAGCGCCAGCAGGCCGATATGTCCGCCGCTAAAGGCGGAAATCAGACACAGGAGCATGGCAAACAGGGCGTAGGCGGCCAGCACTTTATGCGGCGCGAAGCGGCTGATAAGCCAGGTCCCGGTGAAACGGCCGATAAAGAAGCACACCATCGTGCCGGTCAGGTAGTTGGCGGCGAAACCGGGCGTCATTCCAGGAATCTCCTCAATGGCGTAGCGGATCAGATAGCTCCAGCAGGCGGTTTGCGCCCCCACGTAGCAGAACTGCGCCAGCACCGCCCAGCGCCAGTGGCGAATACGGATGAGTCGGGAGAGAGAAGATAAGAAAGAGCTTTGTTTAGCATCGCTATGATCGTCACTTTGCAGGGCCGGAAATTTGGTCAGCATAATCAGCAGCGCAACTACTAATACGATGGCGACGATAATCATGTATGGCGTTTGTACCGATAACACCAGGCTGTGTTTATAGGCGCTAAGCTGATCCGGCGTCATTTTATCAAGCGCTTCTTGTGATTGATGCGGCACGTTAGACAAAATAAGGCTTTGCCCAAACACAACGGCGATAATAGCGCCAAAGGAGTTAAAAGTTTGCGCCAGATTAAGCCGGAAATGTCCGCCGCTTTCTGGACCTAATACCGTAACAAAAGGATTGGCCGCAGTTTCAAGGCAGCCTAAACCGGCGGCGATGATAAACAGGCCAATTAAAAATAATGTGTAATTCATTATCTCGGCGGCAGGCCAGAATAATGCGGCGCCAACAGCATACAAAAAAAGCCCGGTGATAATCCCTGCTTTATAACTGAGCTTTTTCATCAAAATCCCAGCGGGAATTGGAATGACGAAATAACCGAAATAAAAGGCTGACTGAATAAGTCCGGCCTGGAAGTTAGTTAGCGTAAAAGCTTGTTGAAACTGCGGTAATAAAATGTCATTCAGATTATTGGCGACGGCCCACAGAAAAAATAGCGAGCAAAGTAAGGCGAATGGAATAATGTAGCGCTTGCTTTTGCTTTGCTCTGCATCCACAGCACGAAAACTCTGTGTTTGTATTGTTGTGTTTCCCATAGCATCCTCATCGGTTCAGAAGCTTTTGCGTGCGGTCGGTTCTGGTCACCAGACCGTAAAATTAGGTGAGTTCGCTTTTCTTACCGGTAATAAATTGGCGTCCGGAATGAACTCATGGAGTCATTTTCAAATAAAAAAGGCCTTTTAATATGATGGCGGTCACATTTATACCTGAGAGCAGAGCGTTCTGTGATTATCATCACTTTAATTTTCATAAAAAATGACCGTTTGAGATGTTTAATTTAAAAAACCACAGACTGAATGCCCGAATTAAATTATTGCCACGAAAACGGGCAGTAGTAACTTATTCTTCATCTTTGCCCGTTTTAAAAAATATTATTAAGAGCGGGCATTTATCGGCGAGAGAAACGGTAGTCGTCTGGTTTATCGTGGCGAATTAATTGATGTGAATCACAAAATATCGTTATTTAAATTCCCTTCTCTTTATTCAGTATGATGATAGTTGCTAACTATTCGATTATTTCAACAGGACAGCAGCGCGATGCGAAAGGCGGTTTTGTTGTCTCATTTTGAATCACAGAGAGAGGTAAATAATGGAACGAAATAGACTGGCGCGGCAGATTATTGATACCTGTCTGGAAATGACGCGGTTAGGGTTAAATCAGGGGACGGCAGGTAACGTGAGCGTACGTTATCAGGGCGGATTGCTGATTACGCCGACGGGGATCCCCTACGAGAAGCTGACAGAGTCGCACATTGTCTTTATTGATGCTGACGGTCAGCATGAGCAGGGCAAGCTGCCTTCCAGCGAGTGGCGTTTTCATATGGCGGCATACCAGACGCGCCCTGACGCCAATGCCGTGGTACATAACCACGCTGTCCATTGTACGGCAGTCTCGATCCTGAATCGCCCGATTCCGGCGATTCACTACATGATTGCCGCCGCAGGAGGAAACTCTATTCCCTGCGCGCCCTACGCCACTTTTGGCACCCGCGAACTTTCTGACCATGTTGCCGTGGCGCTTAAAAATCGTAAAGCGACGCTGTTACAGCATCACGGGCTTATCGCTTGTGAAGAAAATTTAGACAAAGCGTTGTGGCTGGCGCATGAAGTGGAAGTGCTGGCGCAGCTCTATTTAAGTACGCTGGCCATTGTCGATCCGGTACCGGTACTGGATGACGAGGCGATCGCTATCGTACTGGAGAAATTTAAAACTTACGGATTACGTATTGAAGAGTGATGTCAGGAGACAGGCGATGGCGAACAGAATGATTCTGAATGAAACGGCATGGTTTGGCCGGGGAGCGGTGGACGCATTAACCGATGAGGTGACGCGCCGCGGTTATCATAAAGCGCTGATTGTTACCGATAAAACGCTGGTGCAATGCGGTGTGGTCGATAAAGTGACAAGCAGAATGGATGCCGCAGGGCTGGCGTGGGAGATCTATGCTGGCGTGATCCCTAATCCTACGATTTCCGTTGTCCAGGAAGGGCTTAAGGTCTTTACCCAAAGCGGCGCGGACTATCTCATCGCCATTGGCGGCGGTTCTCCGCAGGATACCTGCAAAGCGATCGGTATTATCAGTAACAATCCGGAATTTGCCGATGTGCGCAGTCTGGAAGGGCTATCGCCGACCCGTAAACCCAGCGTGCCGATTATGGCGATCCCGACAACGGCGGGAACCGCGGCGGAAGTCACTATCAATTATGTGATTACCGATGAAGAGAAACGGCGCAAATTCGTTTGTGTCGATCCGCATGATATTCCGCAGGCGGCATTTATCGATGCCGATATGATGGACGGTATGCCGCCCGCGCTGAAAGCGGCAACGGGCGTGGATGCGCTAACCCATGCTATTGAAGGCTATATTACCCGGGCCGCATGGGCGCTGACGGATGCATTACATATCAAAGCCATTGAGATTATTGCTGGCGCGCTGCGCGGCGCCGTGGCCGGAGAAAAAGAGGCCGGTGAGGCGATGGCGCTGGGGCAATATGTTGCCGGGATGGGGTTTTCCAATGTGGGGCTGGGGCTGGTGCATGGGATGGCGCATCCGCTGGGCGCGTTTTACAACACGCCGCATGGCGTCGCGAATGCTATTTTGCTTCCGCATGTGATGCGTTTTAATGCCGGGTCTACCAACGAGAAATTCCGTGATATCGCCCGGGCGATGGGGGTGAAGGTAGAAGGATTGAGTCTTGAAGAGGCACGTAATGCCGCAGTGGAAGCCGTATTTACGCTAAATCGCGATGTGGGAATTCCGCTGCATTTGCGTGATGTCGGCGTTCGAAAAGAGGATATCCCGGCGCTGGCGCAGGCGGCGTTCGATGATGTCTGTACGGGCGGCAATCCGCGTGAAGCGAGTCTGGCGGACATTGTCGAACTGTATCATATCGCCTGGTAATTTTGCCGGATGGCGCTGCGCTTATCCGCTCTACATTTCGTGCAGTCCTGTAGGCAGGATAAGGCGTTCACGCCGCCATCCGGCAACAAAACTACCGCGCCAGCCGTAGCTGCTGTAAGTTTCCGTCGATATGTAAATCGGTTTGCAGACGTGCAATATCGCGGCAAAGAAATGCCATTTCTTTATGCGTCTCAAGCTTTTTGCGCCACTTTTCCGGCACCTCGTCCAGATGGGCGTAAATTCCCTCCAGATTTTGAAACTGAATCAACAGCTGGGTCGCGCTTTTGGGGCCGATACCGGCAACGCCGGGGACTTTCGAACTGCTGATTCCTGCCAGACCCCAGTAATCCGGCAACTGCCGGGGAAGTACGCCAAACTCTTTTTCAATAAACGGCGCGTCCAGCCAGCGTTTCTGGAAGTAGTCGCGAATGCGCAATCCCGGAGAGAGCAACTGGCAATAGCCTTTATCGGTTGACACAATGGTTGCCTGGTGTCCGGCTTCGGTAACTTTTAGCGCCAGCGTCGCCGCCAGATCGTCCGCTTCGTTACCGTCTGATGCCCAACAGCGTATGCCGCGCTGTTCAAATGCGGCGCGTAGGGCGGGCATTTCATTATGTAAATCGTCAGGCATCGGCGGACGTCCTGCTTTGTAGTCCGGTAAACGCTGATGACGCCAGCCGCTGCTGCGCGCGTCGTCATCAAATACCGCTACGGCATGGGTTGGCTGGCTGTGGATAATCAATTGATCGAGCGCGTGTTGGCAGGTTTCCACACAGGGCGATCCCTGAACGGCGTGAATACGGCGAATCAAATTGAGCGCGTCGACGATAAGCAGATGAGCAGCCACGGTGTTCTCCCTTACAAACCTGCGCGTAGGGTAACATTCACGGCGGGGGGAGGCGAGCATTGCGAAATAGCGCTATCCGTAGGCCTGATAAGCGAAGCGACATCAGGCAACAAAGCCGGATGGCGGCGAGCGCCTTATCCGGCCTACAGATCCTAAAATGTGCTGAGAATTAATCGCAGGTAACGATCTTCATCGCCAGGCCGCCGCGCGAAGTTTCGCGGTACTTAGCGTTCATGTCTTTACCGGTTTCGTACATGGTCTCAATCACTTTATCGAGGCATACACGCGGTTCGCTGGTACGGCGCAGCGCCATACGCGCGGCGTTGACCGCTTTGACTGAAGCAATCGCGTTACGCTCAATGCAGGGAACCTGTACCTGACCGGCAACCGGATCGCAAGTTAACCCCAGATTATGCTCCATGGCGATTTCTGCGGCGATACACACCTGCGCCGGACTACCGCCCAGCAGCTCGGCCAGACCCGCTGCCGCCATGGAACAGGCCACGCCGACCTCTCCCTGACAACCCACTTCGGCGCCGGAAATAGAGGCGTTCATCTTATACAGCGAGCCAATCGCGCTGGCGACCAGCATATAGCGAGCAAGTGAGTTAGCATTTACTTCGCGGATAAACTTGTCATAGTACGCCAGCACCGCCGGCACAATACCACATGCGCCGTTAGTCGGCGCAGTGACTACTCGTCCGCCTGCGGCATTCTCTTCGTTCACCGCCAGCGCGAACATATTGATCCAGTCGACGACCGCCATCGGATCGGTGGTGGTCTTATCCTGACTGACCAGCACCCGACGCAGCGCCGCCGCGCGACGCGGAACGCGCAGTTTGCCCGGCAATACGCCCTCGGTGGTGATACCGCGCTCAATACCGCTGCGCATTACCTCCCAGACCCTGGCGAAGTGCTGCTCCAGCGCTTCTTTACTGTGCAGAGCCAGTTCGTTTTGCATCATCAGACCGGAGAGCGACAAACCCGTCTCCTGGCAGTGGCGCTGTAAATCCGCGGCGGTTTTGTAAGGGTACGGTACGTTAACGGGTTCGCTATTCGTCAAACCAAAGTGCTCTTCATCGACGATAAAGCCGCCGCCGATGGAGTAGTAGGTTTGGCTGTAGAGCACCTTATCGCCCGCCAGCGCGGTAATACGCATCCCGTTCTCATGCAGAGACAGGTTGTCGGCGTGGAAATTCATGCACTTATCGACCGGAAATTCGACTTCATGCTGCCCATTAGCCAGTAGTAAACGCCCATGGGTGTTCACATCCTGGATAAAGGACGGAATGGCGTCGATATCGACGGTGTCCGGCAGATTCCCCGCCAGGCCCATAATAATGGCGATATCAGTGTGGTGGCCTTTACCCGTCAATGACAGAGAGCCGTAGACATCCACCACGACGCGGGTGACATCTGTAAGGATATGGCGGGCAATCAGATCGTCCGTGAACTGCTTGCCTGCTTTCATTGGTCCGACGGTGTGAGAACTGGAAGGGCCAATGCCGATTTTAAAAATATCGAATACGCTAATCATAGGGCATCCATTGCGGTTGTATCATAGAGAAGCGCCGCGGTAAGCGGCGCTAAAGGACTTAGCTGAACAGTGAGTAGAAAATAGCGGAGATGGCAATCAGGCCCATAATCACAACGAATACGTTGCTGATATGACCGCTGTACTTACGCATTGCCGGTACTTTCTGGATGGCATACATCGGCATCAGGAACAGAATCATCGCGATGATCGGGCCGCCCAGGGTTTCAATCATGCCCAGGATGCTGGGGTTCAGCGTCGCCACAATCCAGGTGGTGACCAGCATGAACAGCGCGGTAATTTTATTCAGTTTGTTGATTTCGATGGATTTACCTTTACCACGCAGCGATTTAATCACCATCCCGTTAAAGCCTTCACGCGCGCCCAGGTAGTGGCCGAGGAAGGATTTGGTGATAGCAATCATCGCAATGATCGGCGCCATCCAGGCGATGATCGGCGCGTTAAAATGGTTCGCCAGGTAAGACAGAATAGAGATGTTCTGCTCTTTTGCCGCTGCCAGATCTGCCGGCGTCAGGCTCAGCACGCAGCTGAAGACGAAGAACATCACGGTCAGCACCATCATGATGTGGGCGAAGGCCAGAATTTTAGAACATTTCTTCTCTGCGCCTTCACCGTACTCTTCACGCTTCGCAACCGCGAAGGAGGAGATGATCGGGGAGTGGTTGAAAGAGAAAACCATCACCGGAATCGCCAGCCACAGCGTCATCCACAGACCGTTACCGGTAGACGCGGCGGAATCAAAGGACAGAGTTTCCAGCGCCGCGCCGTTCCACTGCGGGATCAGGTACAAGGCCAGCAGCATCAGCGCAGCGACGAACGGGAATACTAGGATACTCATCGCCTTAACGATCATTTGCTCGCCGAAGCGCACGATGGTCATCATGCCAACAATCAGGATCAGGGAAAGAATCGCCCGCGGCGGCGGATTAATCGCTAACTGGTGGGTCAGGAAGCTTTCCACGGTATTAGTAATCGCCACGCTGTAAACCAGCAGGATGGGGTAAATCGCGAAGAAGTAGAGCAGGGTAATCAGTTTACCTGCGCCGATACCGAAGTGTTCCTCAACGACTTCAGTGATGTCTTCACCCGGGTTTTTACCGGACAGCACGAAGCGTGTTAAGCCACGGTGTGCGAAAAAGGTCATCGGGAAAGCGAGAATCGCCATGATGATGAGCGGAATCATGCCGCCGACGCCTGCGTTGATCGGCAGGAACAGAACGCCCGCGCCGATAGCCGTGCCGTAAAGGCCCAGCATCCACATGGTATCCGTTTTGCGCCATGCGCTTCGAGAGTCAATCGAAGCAATAGTGCTGGTCTGAGTGGTTTCCATCTATTTCTCCTGGAGGATGCTAAAAATCAGGTTGCTGGTCTAATCCAATGAAAAAAGACCTGATCGTAAAATGAAATCTGCTTAGGGACGCTTTTTATATAATTTTTCGCCGTAATAATTTTCGGGCGGAAAGATACATTTAAGTGATGAATCTATCAGTGATCCCGATCTCAAATGCAATAATCCGCTTCTTACATGGATAAATTTGGACCATTAATCTATTAAAAAAACGTCATAACGAATTTCCGGGCGCGAAGGCTACCATTAACGATATAAGGCCGGAAAGATTGGGGCGCAAGATACGGAGGTTTGACTATAAAAATCAAGGTTTTTAGTGGATTCTTGCGAAGAATGAGAGTTTGAACCGATAAATCACGGTAAGATGAGTCAGGTAAACGTTTGCCTGGCAATCTATTTATGGTGAATTATAAATGGTGTTTATAAAACAATGCGGGCTATGCCTCTGATGATCATCATAAAAAATGAAGGCATACGTGAATCGCCATACCGCAATGAAAGGAATGGGAGAAGCGCCCGGCTGCTGGCGGCAACCGGGCATAAGCGTTAAGCGCAGATCTCGTAACAGGGGATGTAGGCGGAACCCGGCAATTTCATACGATGCTGCGCGACGAATCCCTGCAGCAGATCGTCCATGCGACGCATCATCTCTCGATCGCCGTGGATTTTATACGGACCATTAGCTTCAATGGCGCGTATCCCGACCTCCTTCACGTTCCCCGCGACAATACCGGAGAAGGCGCGCCGCAGATCCGCCGCCAGAATCTCAACCGGCTGATCCGGGTACAGTTTCAGGTTGGCCATATTCTCATGCGACGGCTCAAACGGCACCTGCAGATCCGGTGCAATACGCATCGACCAGTTAAAACTATAGGCGTCGCCAGTATCGCGGCGATTCTCTTTCACTTGCGGCATCGCTTTCTTCATCAGCCGCGCTACCTCCGCCGCATCGTCAATGATGATGCGGTAATGACGGCGGGCCGCTTCGCCCAGCGTATGGGTAATAAACTCATCCAGCACGCGGAAGTAATCGGCGCTCTCTTTTGGTCCGGTCAGGATCAGCGGCAGCACCTGATTTTTATTGGCTGGATTCATCAGAATCCCCAGCAAATAAAGCAGCTCTTCCGCCGTACCCACGCCGCCCGGGAAGATGATGATACCGTGTGCGATACGGACGAACGCTTCCAGGCGTTTTTCGATATCCGGCATGATGATCAGTTCGTTCACCAGCGGGTTAGGCGGTTCAGCCGCAATAATGGAAGGTTCAGTCATGCCGATAAAGCGGCTGTCTTTATAGCGCTGCTGTGCGTGACCGACCGCCGCGCCCTTCATGGGGGCTTCCATCGCCCCAGGGCCGCAGCCGGTGCAGATGTTCAGCTCGCGTAATCCCAACTGCGTGCCGACGCGACGGGCATACAGGTACTCGTTTTCGTTAATTGAGTGGCCGCCCCAGCATACCACCATGTTTGGCGCTTCGCCGATGTGCAGCGCCCGGGCGTTGCGCAAAATGGAGAACACCAGATTGGTGATATGTGTTGAGCTTTCAAGATCCAGATGCTGGAAACGGCCGGCATTATGGATCTGCCCATTCACAAAGAGAATGTCGCGCAGCACCGCGAACAGGTTAGCCTGTAGCGCACGAATAATCCGCCCGTCAACAAAGGCGTCTTCAGGCGGATTAATCAATTCCAGTTTCACGCCGCGCTCGCGGCGCAGTACGTTAATATCGAAATTTTCAAAGCGGGACAGCAGCTCTTTGCTGTTGTCGGTCAGGCTGCCGGAGTTAAGAACGGCAAGTGAACAGTTACGAAACAGTTGATACAGGTCGCTACTGGCCGTGCGTTTCAGCATGTCCACTTCCAGTTGCGACAACATATCCATTGAGCCAAGCGGGCTAATATGTGTAATCAAGTAAACTCCTTATGGGACGCAACACGCCATTCCCTGTTGATTACAATAGCCCTGGCTGATGACCTTTCACAACCTTACATGCGCAATCCGGCACGCAAAATTGACAAAAAAATTACTGTCGCGCCAGCCTGCCCGTGGCGGGCACGAAATCGGTATTGCTGCGCCAGGGATTAATGTCCAGCCCGCCGCGGCGGGTATAGCGTGCATAAACGCTTAACGTTTCCGGCTGGCAGAAGCGCAGAATGTCATTGAAAATACGCTCTACGCACTGCTCGTGAAATTCATTATGGTGACGGAAGGAGACCAGATAACGCAGCAGTTTTTCCCTGTCGATTTTGCGTCCGCGATACTGAATTTGTATCGAGCCCCAGTCCGGCTGGTGGGTGATCAGGCAGTTGGATTTCAACAGATGACTGACCAGCGTTTCTTCTACTTGCTTCTCGCCGCTGACCGCATGTTGCAGATAGTCGGTAGTAAACTGGTAGTTGTCGATACTGATATCCTGATCGTCAATACAGGTGCCGTGGAAATGGGCGACAGGCTGTCCTTCCAGCTCATCAAGACGATGAAGCCTCACGCTAACGTTGCCCTGCGCGCAGGCGCGCAGATCGCGCTCCAGCGTCTGGCGCACCGTCTCCCAGGTGTCAAAGCGCGTCTGGTTAAAGCTGTTCAGATACAGTTTAAAGCTTTTGGATTCGATTAAATTAACGCTGGTGTAATCCAGTTCGACATGCCCGACGGCGACCTGCGGAAGACCCTGGCTGTTAAGCCAGGAAAGTTCATACAACGTCCAGATATCCGCGCCGTGGAACGGCAAATTATCGGCTGTTAATCCGAGCGGGTCGCGATTCAAACTGCGCGGTACGCCCTGCAGCAGGCTGGCGTCATAATTGTCCCGGTAATCCGTTGATTTTCCGAGAGTCAGGCCATCGAGAGCCTGATGGTTTTCATAAGAAGACATGTTTCACCGTCATAAACCAGATACACTATGCGTCAAGTGTATCCTGGCTTTTATGAAGAGAGAAACTGGTGGACGAACTGACAGCGCAGGCATTGAAAGCCTTTACGACGCGTTACTGCGACGCGTGGCAAGAAAAACACGGTAGCTGGCCGTTGAGCGAAGAACTGTATGGCGTACCTTCTCCGTGCATTATTTCTTCAACCCGCGATGCCGTTTACTGGCAGCCGCAGCCTTTTGAAGGCGAAGAAAATGTAAACGCGGTTGAACGCGCCTTTGATATTATGGTACAACCTGCGCTCCACGCGTTTTACACCACGCAGTTTGCTGGCGACATGCCCGCGCAGTTTGCGGATGAAAAGCTTACGCTACTGCAAACCTGGAGTCAGGATGACTTTCGGCGCGTGCAGGAAAATCTGATAGGCCACCTGGTCACGCAAAAGCGGCTCAAGCTTCCTCCCACGCTTTTTATTGCGACGCAGGAAAATGAGCTTGAGGTCATTTCGGTCTGTAATCTGTCCGGCGAGGTGATTAAAGAAACGCTGGGCACCCGTAATCGTACCGTTCTTGCCGCAACGCTTGCGGAATTCCTTACGCAACTTAATCCTCTTCTGTAATCGTTTGCCCTAACGGGTGTGAGAGATCTCTTACAAAGTCTGTAGGAGATCGCCAGGATAGCAGCGGATACCGAGCCCCGTTTTCTTATATAAATATATATAAAACAACATGTTAAAATGTTTTTGCGCACTTTCATATGAAAATTTACTTAAGGTATTGTCTGTAAGCGTATTGTAAGACAAGGTGAAACAGGCGATTCTATCTTCGTCGACAGGGAGTCGTACAACGAAGCGAACGTCAGGATGATGACGCTTCGGCAGGACACGCCAGGATGGTGTTACAAGGAAAGGCTTCAGGATGAAGCAAAGTGGAAAGCGCAGGATGCGTTAAAGGACACCTCCAGGACGGAGAACGAGAGCCGATCAGGATGTTCGGCGGGTCTGGATGACCAGGGACGCTTCAGGAAGAAGCTATCACATCGGGCGATGTGCGCAGGATGCAAACGTTCAGGATGAACAGGCCGTAAGGTCACAGGAAAAGTTGTCACGGATGAGCAGGGAGCACGAAAAGTAGCTGGAATGCTGCGAAACGAACCGGGAGCACTGTTTATACAGTGCTCCCTTTTTTTTGTTATTCTTCGCGCCAGATTTTCATCATTGAGGTTTTTAACATGACGACTCATGACCGTGTGCGTCAGCAGTTACATGCGCTTGAAACGCTGCTGCGCGAGCATCGCCACTGGCGGCAGGATGCGCCGCAGGCGCACCTGTTTACCAGCACCCAACCATTTTTTATGGATACCATGGAACCGCTGGAATGGCTGCAATGGGTATTGATTCCACGTATGCATACCCTACTTGATAATGCGCAGCCGCTGCCCGAGGCATTTGCCGTCGCCCCTTATTATGAAATGGCGCTGGCGGCGGATCATCCGCAGCGGGAGGCGATCCTGGCGGTTTTGCAGGATCTGGATGCGCTATTCGTCCGCGATAAATCCTGATGCTGGAGATCCTCTATCAAGACCCGTGGCTGGTTGCCGTGAATAAACCCGCAGGCTGGCTTGTTCACCGGAGCTGGCTGGATCGCGACGAAAAAGTCGTGGTCATGCAAACGGTGCGCGACCAAATCGGCCAGCATGTTTTTACCGCCCACCGTCTCGACAGACCCACGTCGGGCGTACTGTTAATGGGGCTGTCCAGCGAAGCGGGACGCCGTCTGGCGCAGCAGTTCGAGCAGCACCACATCCGTAAACGCTACCATGCCATTGTGCGCGGCTGGCTGATGGATGACGCGGTACTGGATTATCCGCTGGTGGAAGAGCGCGATAAAATTGCCGATAAATTCGCCCGCGAAGATAAAGCGCCCCAGCCGGCTGTAACGCAGTATCGCGGACTGGCGACGGTCGAAATGGCGGTACCGACCGGGCGTTATCCCACCACGCGTTATGGTCTGGTTGAGCTAGAACCAAAAACGGGACGTAAGCACCAGCTCCGTCGTCATCTGGCGCATCTGCGTCATCCTATCATCGGCGACAGTAAACATGGCGATTTGCGACAAAACCGCAGCGCCGCAGAGCATTTTGCCTGTCGTCGCCTGATGCTTCATGCCAGTCGGCTTGAGCTGACGCACCCCTTCACCGGACAGCCGTTGATGATTCAGGCCGGGTTGGATGAAACCTGGATGCAGGCGCTGACACAGTTTGGCTGGCGTGGACTTCTCCCTGACAATGAAAGGGTTGAGTTTACGGCGGCGTCCCGGCAGGATGAGACTCATCAGGCATAATTCAGGGAGATACGCATAATGGCAGAAATTGGTATTTTTGTCGGGACCATGTATGGCAACTCACTGCTGGTGGCGGAAGAAGCGGAAGCGATCCTCGCCAGACAGGGGCACAGCGCGATCGTGTTTGAAGATCCTGAACTGTCCGACTGGCAGCAATATCAGGATAAGGTTGCGCTGGTCGTTACCTCGACGACCGGGCAGGGCGATCTACCGGATAGCATTGCGCCGCTCTTTCACGGCATTAAAGATACGTTGGGTTTTCAGCCAAACCTGCGTTACGGGGTGATTGCGCTAGGTGATAGCAGCTACCCCAATTTCTGTAATGGCGGCAAACAGTTTGATGCCCTGTTGCAAGAGCAAAGCGCGCAGCGGGTGGGGGAGATGTTATTCATTGACGCCAGCGAACATCCGGAGCCGGAGAGCCAGTCCAATCCCTGGGTTGAAAACTGGGGAACTTTACTTTCCTGAGGTAAATCCCTCCCCCCTACGGGAGGGTACCTTTTCGTTTGCTTGCGTTGCCAGTAAGCAAAATCACGACCTGTACACAGTGTAAAGTAACTGAATCGTGTTAGCTTTGGGCATATGCCCGCAAAAGCGGCAGTTTTTTACGGGCGTTTTCATGTAATCAAGCGACCTGTTTCACATTCTTCTCTTTTTATTCCTCCTGCGTCGACGCCGACGCCTTCTGATTTCATTTCCGTGAAGTGGCTTCCACTGTCCTGGGCTTTTGCCATAAACAGGCGTAATTCATCGCCAAAATACTGTGTTGTTGCACGGTGAGTGTGTGTGGCGCGCTTTTTATACTTCTCCTGCCAGTGAATAAAAGCATGCAGCGTGCAAAGCAAACGACCTAATAAAAGCTGCAACAAGGAAACGTTATCTCTGATTCCCTACCGGTTGTGCAGTTCAGAGTGAGCGTAGCTAACGCGAAATTTCAGGAGTGCAACAATGAGTTCATTAAGTCACGCGGCGAGCAGTGCGGAGAAACGCACGAACGCCCGCTACTGGATAGTGGTGATGCTGTTTATCGTCACATCCTTCAACTACGGCGACCGCGCCACATTGTCCATTGCCGGCTCAGAAATGGCCAAAGATATCGGCCTTGATCCGGTAGGCATGGGCTATGTTTTTTCTGCTTTTTCATGGGCCTATGTTATCGGGCAGATCCCGGGCGGCTGGCTGCTGGACCGCTTTGGTTCCAAACGCGTCTATTTCTGGTCTATTTTCATTTGGTCAGTCTTCACCCTGTTGCAGGGTTTTGTCGATATCTTTAGTGGTTTCGGCATTATTGTCGCCCTCTTTACGCTTCGTTTCCTGGTCGGTCTGGCGGAATCGCCTTCTTTCCCGGGCAACAGTCGCATCGTTGCGGCCTGGTTCCCGGCGCAGGAGAGGGGAACGGCGGTGGCCATCTTTAACTCCGCGCAATACTTTGCCACGGTTATTTTCGCGCCGATTATGGGCTGGCTGACGCACGAAGTGGGCTGGTCGCATGTCTTCTTCTTTATGGGCGGGTTAGGGATCATCATCAGCTTTATCTGGTTGAAAGTTATCCATGAACCAAATAACCATCCGGGCGTAAATAAGAAAGAGTTGGAGTACATCGCAGAAGGCGGCGCGCTGATCAATATGGATCAGAAAGACACCAAAGCGAAAGTACCGTTTAGCGTCAAATGGGGCCAGATCAAACAGCTGCTGGGCTCTCGTATGATGATTGGCGTTTACATCGGTCAGTACTGTATTAACGCATTGACCTATTTCTTTATTACCTGGTTCCCGGTCTATTTGGTCCAGGCGCGCGGCATGTCGATTCTCAAAGCGGGCTTTGTCGCCTCGGTTCCTGCAGTCTGCGGCTTTATCGGCGGCGTGTTGGGCGGCATCATTTCCGACTGGCTGATGCGTCGTACTGGCTCCCTGAATATCGCGCGCAAGACGCCGATTGTGCTGGGAATGTTGCTGTCAATGGTTATGGTGTTCTGTAACTATGTGAACGTGGAATGGATGATCATCGGCTTTATGGCGTTGGCCTTCTTCGGTAAAGGTATCGGCGCGTTGGGCTGGGCAGTAATGGCGGATACCGCGCCGAAAGAGATCAGCGGTCTTTCCGGCGGCTTGTTTAATATGTTCGGCAATATTTCCGGTATTGTGACGCCAATCGCGATTGGTTACATCGTTGGCACCACCGGTTCCTTCAACGGCGCGTTGATCTATGTCGGCGTACATGCCCTGGTGGCCATCATCAGCTATCTGGTGCTGGTAGGCGATATTAAGCGTATTGAACTGAAACCTGTCGCAGGACAATTATCATGACAACGCAATCCAGTCCCGTTATTACGGACATGAAGGTCATTCCGGTTGCCGGACATGACAGTATGCTACTCAACATCGGCGGCGCGCATAACGCGTACTTCACCCGTAACATCGTCGTCCTCACCGATAACGCCGGGCATACTGGCGTCGGCGAGGCGCCGGGCGGAGAAGTGATTTATCAGACGCTGGTCGATGCTATTCCGATGGTATTAGGCCAGGAAGTCGCCCGCCTGAACAAAGTGGTGTAGCAGGTGCATAAAGGCAACCAGGCTGCTGATTTTGACACCTTTGGCAAAGGCGCATGGACGTTTGAACTGCGGGTTAACGCGGTGGCGGCTTTGGAAGCGGCGCTGCTTGATCTACTGGGACAGGCGCTTAATGTGCCGGTCTGTGAACTGTTAGGGCCAGGTAAACAGCGCGATGCCGTCACCGTGTTGGGCTATCTCTTCTATATTGGCGATCGCACTAAAACCGATCTGCCGTATCTGGAAAGCACGCCGGGCAGTCATGAATGGTATCGTCTGCGCCATCAGGAAGCGCTGAACAGCGACGCGGTCGTGCGGCTGGCGGAAGCGTCTCAGGATCGCTACGGCTTTAAAGATTTTAAACTCAAGGGCGGCGTGCTGCCGGGCGAACAAGAGATTGATACTGTTCGCGCGCTAAAAAAACGCTTCCCGGACGCGCGTATTACCGTGGATCCGAACGGCGCCTGGCTACTGGATGAAGCCATTGCGTTGTGCAAAGGGCTGAAAGATGTACTGACCTACGCGGAAGATCCGTGCGGCGCGGAGCAAGGATTCTCTGGTCGTGAAGTCATGGCGGAGTTCCGCCGCGCGACAGGACTGCCGGTGGCGACCAATATGATCGCCACCAACTGGCGCGAAATGGGGCATGCGGTGATGCTCAACGCGGTAGACATTCCTCTTGCCGACCCGCATTTCTGGACTCTCACCGGCGCCGTTCGCGTGGCGCAACTGTGCGATGACTGGGGGCTAACCTGGGGCTGCCATTCGAATAACCATTTTGATATTTCACTGGCGATGTTTACCCATGTCGGCGCGGCGGCGCCAGGCAAACCCACCGCTATTGATACGCACTGGATCTGGCAGGAGGGCGATTGCCGCCTGACTAAAAATCCGCTGGAAATTAAAAACGGCAAAATTGCCGTTCCGGATGCGCCAGGACTGGGCGTGGAGCTTGACTGGGAACAGGTGCGAAAAGCGCATGACGCGTATAAAAAGCTGCCAGGCGGCGCGCGTAATGATGCAGGCCCGATGCAATACCTGATCCCCGGCTGGACTTTTGACCGCAAACGCCCTGTTTTTGGTCGTCACTAATTCTGAATAAGGACACAGTTATGAGTACTCAATTTACGACGCCTGTAGTGACTGAAATGCAGGTTATCCCGGTTGCGGGTCATGACAGTATGCTGATGAACCTGAGCGGCGCGCACGCCCCGTTCTTCACGCGCAACATCGTCATTATTAAAGATAACTCCGGCCATACCGGGGTCGGCGAGATTCCGGGCGGCGAAAAAATTCGCAAAACGCTGGAAGATGCGATCCCACTGGTGGTGGGAAAAACGCTGGGTGAATATAAAAATGTCCTGACCGCCGTTCGCAACCAGTTTGCCGATCGCGATGCGGGCGGACGCGGTTTACAAACATTCGATCTCCGTACCACTATCCATGTGGTGACGGGTATTGAAGCGGCAATGCTTGACCTTTTGGGCCAACACTTGGGCGTCAACGTCGCTTCGCTGTTAGGCGACGGTCAGCAGCGCAGCGAAGTCGAAATGCTGGGTTATCTGTTCTTTGTCGGTAATCGCAAGGCTACGCCGCTGCCGTATCAGAGCCAGCCGGATGAGCAATGCGACTGGTATCGTCTGCGCCATGAAGAGGCGATGACGCCGGAAACGGTAGTGCGTCTGGCGGAAGCCGCCTATGAAAAATACGGCTTCAACGACTTCAAACTGAAAGGCGGCGTGCTGGCGGGCGAAGAAGAGGCCGAGTCAATCGTGGCGCTGGCGAAACGTTTCCCACAAGCGCGCGTCACGCTCGATCCAAACGGTGCCTGGTCGCTGAACGAAGCGATCAGCATTGGTAAATACCTGAAAGGTTCTCTGGCCTATGCAGAAGATCCGTGCGGCGCGGAGCAGGGTTTTTCCGGACGTGAAGTGATGGCGGAATTCCGTCGCGCGACCGGATTACCGACGGCCACCAATATGATAGCGACCGACTGGCGTCAAATGGGGCATACGCTGTCGCTGCAATCCGTCGATATCCCGCTGGCGGACCCGCACTTCTGGACTATGCAAGGCTCTGTACGCGTGGCGCAAATGTGTCATGAGTTCGGTCTGACCTGGGGCTCGCACTCTAACAACCACTTTGATATTTCGTTGGCGATGTTTACCCATGTTGCCGCGGCGGCGCCGGGCAAGATCACCGCGATCGATACCCACTGGATCTGGCAGGAAGGCAACCAACGTCTGACTAAAGAACCGTTTGAAATTAAAGGCGGCATGGTGCAAGTACCGACCAAACCGGGTCTGGGCGTTGAGCTCGATATGGATCAGGTGATGAAAGCGCATGAGCTCTATCAAAAACATGGCTTAGGCGCGCGTGACGACGCGATGGGAATGCAGTACTTAATTCCTGGCTGGACGTTTGATAATAAGCGTCCTTGCATGGTGCGTTAAGTCAGAACCGGTTCCGTAAGGAACCGGTTCTTCTCTGGGTGTATGCTTAACAGGATCAACATGCGTAAGGACGACTTATGAAAATAGTGATCGCACCAGACTCGTATAAGGAAAGTTTGAGTGCTCTTGAGGTAGCGACCGCCATTGAACAAGGATTTCGCGAGATCTGGCCTGACGCCGATTACCTGAAATTGCCGCTGGCTGATGGCGGAGAGGGTACTGTCGAAGCGATGGTTGAAGCGACGGCGGGTCGAATCGTGCATGTTGAGGTCACCGGGCCGTTGGGGCATCGCGTCAATGCGTTTTATGGGCTTTCCGGCGATGCGCGTTCCGCATTCATTGAAATGGCGGCCGCCAGCGGGCTGGAGCAGGTGCCGCCCGCGCAACGCGATCCGTTGAAGACCACGTCATGGGGAACCGGCGAGCTGATCCGTCATGCGCTGGATGCGGGCGTTGAGCATATCATTATTGGTATCGGCGGTAGCGCCACCAACGATGGCGGCGCGGGGATGGTACAGGCGCTGGGGGCCAGGCTACGGGATGCGCAGGGCAATGATATTGCGCAAGGCGGCATTGGGCTGGAAACACTCGCCAGCATTGATATCAGCGGCCTGGATAAGCGTTTGTCGGCGTGCCATATAGAGGTCGCCTGCGATGTCACGAATCCCCTTACCGGCAAAGAGGGCGCGTCTGCGGTTTTTGGTCCGCAAAAAGGGGCGACGCCGGAAATGATTGAACGCCTGGAGACGGCATTGACTCGCTATGCGCATTTGATTGCTCGCGATCTGCATGTCGATGTGTTGGATCTGGCAGGCGGCGGCGCGGCAGGCGGCATGGGGGCGGCGTTATACGCGTTTTGCGGCGCGCAGCTACGGCGTGGCATTGAGATTGTCACCGATGCGCTTCATCTGGAAGCGTGTCTTGCGGATGCTGATTTAGTCATCACCGGCGAGGGACGCATCGACAGCCAGACCATTCACGGTAAAGTCCCTATTGGCGTGGCAAACATCGCCAAACGGTATAACAAGCCGGTAATTGGTATTGCGGGTAGCCTGACGGAGGACGTTGGCGTGGTTCATGAACATGGGCTTGATGCCGTTTTCAGCGTGATTTATACCATCTGCACGCTGGAGGACGCGCTGAAGAATGCGAGTGAAAACGTACGAATGACCGCGCGCAACGTGGCTGCAACGCTGAAAGCGGGGCAACAATTACGCTGAGTTGTAGGCCGGATAAGGCGGTCACGCCGCCATCCGGCGAATATCAGCCTAATATCTTCTTCGCTTCACGCGCGACATTATCCATCTCATCCAGCAGCTCCAGAAACTCAGGCTCCAGCTCCTCTTCGTGGACGCCGCTGCGAAGCTGTTGCTCAATAAGCTGGCAAAGGTTCTTCATCCGCGGTACGCCGCTATAGCCGCAGCTCCCGTGTAGCTTATGGACCAGATCGACCAAACCGTTGGGATTTTCTCCCACCAGTTGTTCTTCAATTTTGTTGCGCACTTCCGGCAGAAAATCAATCAGCATTTGCAGCATATCCCGTGCCAGATCGGGCTTACCGGCAGCCTGGCGGAGCGCAAGCTGCCAGTCGAGCGTTGCATTCGGATTGAAGATAAACTCAGCCGGTTCCGGCGCCATCAGGCGCGCTGCTACGTTGGCGCCAGGTTTATAGCGCAGCAACAGATTATGCAACTTCTCTTCTTCTATCGGTTTAGCCAGATAGTCGTTCATGCCCGCGCTGAGCAATTTCTCTTTTTGCCCGGCCATCGCATGTGCCGTAACGGCAATAACCGGTGTTTGCTGCTGATGAGGAAGCTGGTGAATCAATTCGCAGGCGCGTATGCCGTCCATATCCGGCATCTGAATATCCATCAAAATCAGATCAAACTGCATTTGTTTCGCCCGATCCACCGCCTGATGTCCGCTATCACAAAGTTCTACGTGCTGGACTTTATCTTCCAGTAACGCGCCGATAAGCTTCAGATTAGCGGGATTATCATCAACCGCCATAACCGTCATGGTGATTTTACTGGTATCCATTAGCAGCGGTTCAGGATGGTGATTCAACTGGCAATATTCCGTCAGCGCTGGCAACAGGCGCGTTGACGTCAATGGTTTTAACAGACAGGCCGCCGCGCCTCCTTGTTTCAGCTTTTCGGCGTTAATTTGCGCATGGCAAGGTAGCGCCAGCAGTAGAAAGTCCGTCATTGACGCTGCTTTCGCCAGACGTTCATGCTGCATGGTGAGCGGCTCGCGGAAGGTCACCGGAACGCTCAAAATCATAATATCGTAGTGCGCTAACGGCAGCGCGGAGAAGGTCGGGCTGTAAACCACTTCCACCGGCGTGTCGCTCAGCAGATCCAGGGTACATTGCGCGGCGGTAGCATTCGGTTCGATATAAGCCAGTCGTTTCCCGGCCAGACACGCGGTCGACGGCCCGTCAATAATGACATTTGGGTTAAGATCAAGATGAATATGAAACCAGAAGGTCGAGCCGCGATTAGGCTGGCTGTGGAAAGAGATATCCCCGCCCATTTCGTTGACCAGCTTTTGCGTAATCACCAGCCCAAGCCCGGTGCCGCCGTGACGGCGAGAAATACTGGCATCGGCCTGGCGAAACGCCTGAAACAGTCGAGACTGGTCGCGTTCCGGAATGCCGATCCCCGTATCGCGGATCTGCACTTCAATCTGTACTTTGGTGTTACTGAGCGCCCGCTTTTCTACCAGAATATCGATATTGCCACTCTCGGTGAACTTAATGGCATTGCCCACCAGATTAGTAATGACCTGTTGCAGGCGCAGCGGGTCGCCAATCACATTATCCGGGACGTCGTTTTTAATATTTAACGTCAACTCCAGCCCTTTATCATGCGACGAGTGAGCCAGCAGCGTAACCACTTCATCCAGCGTGTTGCGCAGTGGAAAAGGGATACTTTCCAGAATGAGCTTACCGGCTTCCAGCTTGGAGAAATCAAGCACGTCATTAATGATCGCCAGCAGATTATTCGCGGAACGCTCAATGGTGTTCAGATGGTCGCGCTGGGTGGGGTTCAGCTCCGTTTTTAATGTCAGGCGGGTAAAGCCAATGACGCCGTTCAGCGGCGTTCGCAGTTCGTGCGACATGTTTGCCAGGAACTCCGACTTAATACGCGCCGCTTCCTGGGCGCGCTTTTTCGCCAGATCCAGCTCAACGTTTTGGATTTCCATCTGCTCAAGGGTTTCACGCAGGTCCGAGGTGGCCTGATCGATATTATGCTGCATCTCTTCGTGATAGGCGGCAAGCGACATCGCCATGGAATTAATGCCGTTTTTCAGCATGTCCAGCTCGCCCAGCATAAATCCTTCCACCCGGCTATCCAGTTGTCCGCGGCGAATGCGGTCAACGGTATTCACCATATTACGGATAGGCCCGGTGACATCGCGCATAAGCCGCCAGCCAAAGATCAGCGCAATGCCAATACAAAAAAGCATCATCACGCTGGAGATAAAAATCTCTTTGTATTGCTGTAGCCTGACCGACTTGAGATCCAGTTCAAGCGCCACATACCCCAGCATATTTTTGGTATTTTTTGCGTCGGCAATCGCTGACTCGTCCGGCGAATAGCTCTCCGAGATAATCGGGGTGCGCAGAATCATAATATCGCCGTGGCGATCGACGCTCAGACGACGTGGAAACGGCGCTCCGGCGGGAAGCTGCATCTGTGAGGGGTCCAGATGGAAATTAGACGTTACAAACAGGCGGTTATGATCGTCATAAACGGAAATTGCCCGCACAATATCAGAGTGTCTGCGGTGCAGGACGCTGATAAGTTGGCCGATAGACTCTCGGTTTTGTAAGTTCATACCATATTCGCTGGAGACGGCGAGCGGTTCAATAATACTGGCGCCGGCATCTTCCAGTTGACGCTGCAGGTCGTTATAGCGGTGCACTACAAAAAAGATACTGAGCAGCAAACCTATCAGGACGGTCGGGGCCAGGATCAGAATCATCATGCGTGCGCGCAGGCTGTAGTTGGTCATGGAGTTCCGTTATGGGACAATTAGGGTCACACTGTTAAATTGAGAAAAAGCTGGTCGATGGCGCAATTCTACTCTGCAAAACGGCGCGTGACGACGCGTCAGATCATAACCGTTAAAGTCAATGACCTCGATTCATTTGGTCAGGGCGTAGCCCGTCATAACGGAAAAGCGCTGTTTATCCCCGGTTTATTGCCTGAGGAAAGCGCAGAAGTCATTATTACAGAAGATAAAAAGCAATTTGCCCGCGCACGCGTTTCGCGCCGTTTGAATGATAGCCCGGAACGAGAAACGCCGCGCTGCCCGCATTTTGGCGTCTGCGGCGGTTGTCAGCAACAGCATGTCAGCATCGCCCTGCAACAACGCAGCAAAAGCGCGGCGCTGGCGCGTTTGATGAAACACGAGGTGAATGACATCATCGCCGGCGCGCCCTGGGGTTATCGGCGTCGTGCGCGGTTAAGTCTGAATTGCCCGCCGGATAAACCGCTGCAAATGGGATTTCGCAAAGCGGGTTCCAGCGATATCGTCAATGTCGAACAGTGCCCTGTTTTGGCGCCCCAGCTTGCAGCATTGCTGCCCCGAATCAGGGCGTGTCTGGCGAGTTTACACGGCACCCGACATCTTGGGCATGTTGAGCTGGTACAGGCGGGAAGCGGTACGCTGATGATTCTGCGCCATACCGCGCCATTAAGTGCGGCGGATAAAGAAAAACTGGAACGCTTTTCGCATTCTGAGGGATTGTCTCTGTTTCTGGCGCCGTTTAGCGAGATACTGGAAACGGTATCTGGCGAAGCGCCCTGGTATGATTCGCACGGCTTACGTTTAGCCTTCAGTCCGCGAGACTTTATTCAGGTTAATGAGGCGGTAAACCAGCAAATGGTCGCCCGCGCGCTGGAGTGGCTTGATGTGCGCGCCGAGGATCGTGTCCTGGATCTGTTCTGCGGAATGGGGAATTTTACGCTGCCGCTGGCAACGCGCGCGGCAAGCGTGATTGGGGTTGAGGGCGTTCCGGCGCTGGTAGAAAAAGGCCGTGAAAACGCCATCCGCAATGGTTTACATAATGTGACATTCTTCCATGAGAACCTGGAGGAAGAGGTCACGAAGCAGCCGTGGGCGAAAAACGGCTTTGACAAAGTCTTACTCGATCCTGCGCGTGCGGGGGCTACAGGAGTGATGCGACATATTATAAAATTAAAACCTATTCGCATTGTTTATGTATCCTGTAACCCGGCGACGCTGGCGCGCGATAGTGAAGCGCTGGTCAATGCGGGATATGAGGTTACGCGTTTAGCGATGCTCGACATGTTCCCGCACACAGGACATCTGGAATCAATGGTTCTGTTCGAGCGCATGTAATGATTACCGGCTTACCGACTTCGGTAGGCCTGGTCCCTTAAGGAGAGGACGATGGTCGCGGTAAGAAGTGCACATATTAATAAAGCTGGTGAATTTGATCCGAAGAAGTGGATCGCAAGCCTGGGAATTTCCAGCCAGCAGTCGTGTGAGCGCTTAGCCGAAACCTGGGCGTATTGCCTGCAACAGACACAAGGACATCCGGATGCGGATCTGTTGCTGTGGCGTGGCGTGGAGATGGTAGAAATTCTTTCCACGCTGAGTATGGATATCGACACGCTGCGGGCGGCGCTACTGTTCCCTCTGGCCGACGCCAACGTAGTCAGCGAAGATGTACTGCGCGAAAGCGTCGGCAAATCTATCGTTACCCTGATTCATGGCGTGCGCGATATGGCGGCGATCCGTCAGCTAAACGCCACTCATAACGACTCTGTTTCTTCGGAGCAGGTTGATAACGTCCGTCGAATGTTATTGGCGATGGTGGATGATTTCCGCTGCGTGGTGATCAAACTGGCCGAGCGAATCGCTCATTTGCGCGAAGTGAAAGAGGCGCCGGAAGATGAGCGCGTGCTGGCGGCGAAAGAATGTACCAACATCTATGCGCCGCTCGCTAATCGTCTGGGCATCGGGCAACTGAAGTGGGAACTGGAAGACTACTGTTTCCGCTACCTGCATCCGGCGGAATACAAACGCATCGCCAAACTGCTGCATGAGCGCCGTCTCGATCGCGAACATTACATCGAAGAGTTTGTTGGACATCTGCGCGCCGAAATGAAAAACGAAGGCGTGCAGGCGGAGGTCTACGGACGACCAAAACATATTTATAGCATCTGGCGCAAAATGCAGAAAAAGCATCTGGCGTTTGATGAACTCTTTGACGTGCGCGCCGTGCGTATTGTCGCTGAACGTCTGCAGGACTGCTACGCCGCGTTGGGGATAGTGCATACGCACTATCGTCACCTGCCGGATGAATTCGATGATTATGTCGCTAACCCGAAACCGAACGGTTACCAGTCTATCCACACCGTGGTCCTGGGACCGGGCGGTAAAACCGTTGAGATCCAGATCCGTACCAAACAGATGCATGAAGACGCCGAACTGGGCGTGGCGGCACACTGGAAGTATAAAGAAGGCGCCGCGTCCGGCGGCGTGCGCTCCGGTCATGAAGACAGAATTGCGTGGCTGCGTAAGCTGATCGCCTGGCAGGAAGAGATGGCCGATTCCGGCGAAATGCTGGATGAAGTGCGCAGCCAGGTGTTTGACGATCGGGTCTACGTTTTTACGCCAAAAGGCGACGTGGTTGACTTGCCTGCCGGATCTACGCCGCTCGATTTTGCTTACCACATCCACAGCGATGTTGGGCACCGCTGCATTGGCGCTAAAATCGGCGGCCGTATTGTGCCATTCACCTATCAGTTGCAGATGGGTGATCAAATTGAAATTATCACTCAGAAGCAGCCGAATCCCAGCCGCGACTGGCTGAATCCAAACCTGGGCTATGTGACGACCAGCCGCGGACGCTCGAAAATTCACGCCTGGTTCCGCAAGCAGGATCGTGACAAAAATATCCAGGCTGGACGGCAGATCCTCGACGATGAGCTGGCGCATTTGGGGATTAGCCTGAAAGAGGCCGAAAAACATCTGCTGCCGCGCTACAACTTTAATGAGCTGGAAGAGTTGCTGGCGGCGATAGGCGGCGGCGATATCCGTCTTAATCAGATGGTGAATTTTCTGCAATCGCAGTTCAATAAGCCGAGTGCGGAGGAGCAGGATGCAGCGGCGCTGAAACAGCTTCAGCAAAAAACATACGCGCCGCAAAATCGTCGTAAAGACGACGGGCGCGTGGTGGTGGAAGGGGTTGGTAACCTGATGCACCACATTGCCCGCTGCTGCCAGCCGATTCCTGGCGATGAAATTGTCGGCTTCATTACTCAGGGGCGGGGAATTTCCGTGCACCGGGCCGACTGCGAACAGCTGGCGGAACTGCGCTCCCATGCGCCGGAGCGGATCGTAGAGGCGGTATGGGGCGAAAGCTACTCGGCGGGATATTCGCTGGTGGTGCGCGTCCAGGCCAACGATCGCAGCGGCTTGCTGCGCGATATCACCACTATTCTGGCTAACGAAAAAGTCAACGTGCTGGGCGTCGCCAGCCGCAGCGACATTAAACAGCAGATCGCCACCATTGATATGACCATCGAGATCTACAACCTGCAGGTGCTGGGCCGCGTGCTCGGTAAGCTGAACCAGGTGCCGGATGTGATTGATGCACGGCGACTGCACGGGGGGTAAAGTGAAACGTTATTATCTACAAAGTAGTCTGATATATCTACCCGTTATACTTTACGTTGCCTGTGTGTTGGCATGGCCCGGCTCTCCGGGCCTCGCCCTAAAGGGCCGCCGTAAGTGGCGTTCACATCGGCCTTGCCAATTTGTCCTCGCTCCCCCCAGTCACTGACCAGCGTAAGCCCCGGGGATTGATGGGGGACATCCTTGTCCCCCACCGCAGGCAGCCTTCGGCTGTTCAAATTCGTATCAGACGAATTTGTCACTGCGTCGCCGCCTGCCTGCAACTCGAATTATTTAGGGTATATGAGTATAAAAGTATGCAATCGTAAACTCAGATCTATTAAGAAAAATACTATTGCCAGGGCAAAATAACTGTCACGCTGCAATTAGTATCAACGTTTATTCGTTCCCAGTTGCCGATTATTCTTCCCAGTTCGCCATTGTTGCATGCCCCCATATCACCATTCCTACATTGATAATCTACATTTGTTTTAATCCTGCTATCAGCACAAACTACATTGATCGTGCTATTTTCCAATGTATAATCGAATCCTTCACCCCACGTGACATTTTTCTCCTTATACATCAAATAAATTTTCCCTAGTTCTATATTTTCTGCCTTATCGTTATAATGAAGTTCATTATAATTTAACACGGAGTTCTTATCCAAAGACGCAGTTATGAAACCAATCGGCGATGCAACCGTATAAGTTGAATTGTTATTCGTAAAAACAGAACCTGTCCCAGAATGATATTTGTATTGACCGCATCCAGGTACCGTAAAAATAAACCCGGGATCATATAGTGGTGGCATTGTTATGTTAGAAATAACACCCGTATTAGGGGTTGGTGTTATTGCGCCTGTATTAATTACTACTGCACCACCAATCGCCATACCCTGAAAGCCACTGCCATCCATCGGGATCTCTGTTATATATCTCATTGTTCCTGTAGCATATAATTTACTTTCGATAATTGACATGCCATTATCTGTCCTTACAGGTACAGCTTTGTCTGTGTCATAACCAGTAACAAAGCATGTTATGCCGTAATAACCAGGAAAATTACCATTGAGTAATGTACACTGGGCATCTGTATTAACTTTGACATCTGCTGTTGTATATAAATTAACTGTTATGCCACCAATAAACATAGATATGAGACTTCCATTAAGCAGGGTTGCCTCATATTTTGCTGGAATAACAGTGCTATCATGCGGCCAGCTTTTGCATTGTGAGAATTCAGCCTGTTGAGCCTGAGGTAGTACTAAATAATTTGTTGAGTCACGTATTACTAATGGTTCAATCATTACATTTTGGTTAATGGCCTGAGTTATCCCAGGATATGCAATTATACTTAGAAAAAATAATACTTTTTGATTCATTTAAATTTCCATTATTTAAATAAAATATTAGAAATGAGTATATAACTTGAGAAGTTACTGATATTCAAAACTCACTGTTGCGCTACCCGAAAATTCCCCCGGCATAACCTCTTCACCAGCGTATTTTTGCAGCCTGGCCTGCAAGTTGATGGTGGTAATCCCTTCTTTCAGCACAAAAGCTGTACCCACTGTTGCATTGATACTCACTGGTTGCTGTGCAGCCGTTTCCACGCCAATCGCAAAACCACTGGCTTCCGACGAGGGCTCCAGCGCCAGCAGTCCGGGCAGGGTACTGTCTTCAACGCCCTGAAAGGTCACCAGCACGCCGTTGGCTAGCGCTGTTTTGCAATCCTGGAGGCTAAGTGTGAATGGAACAGGAGTCGTTTGCCCGCTGGCGTCGAAATTGTCACTGCCAATAGTATGAAAATCCACCGTCGCCATCGTGTCATTATCCACTACCAGGTTACAGGCGCCGGCAACCAGCTTACCGCTGTAGTGCACATTAGGCGTGGCGGCAGGTAGCGTATTGCAAACCGCCCATAACATTACGCCTCCGATCAAATGCCCGGCAGTTTGAAAAATACGGTTCATTGGTAATCCACCTGTAACGTGGCAAAAGCCTCAAAATCGCCTTCGGCAGGCTCTTTACCGGGCTGTTTTACCGGCACGGCTTTTAGTGTGGGAAGCGATGACTCATTGATGGTTAGCGACGTGCCGGGAGGAAACACCGTGCCGTTCTGTTGAAGTTCAATGCCCAGCTCAGGGACGCTGGTGGTTAAGGCTTTTGCGGAGTAAGGCGTCGCCGTGCCCAGATAGCTCAACGTAAAAGTTAATGCGTCATCGCGAAAGCTGCTGTCGCAGGTAAGGGTCCACGGGATCTCGGTCAGGTAATTGACGCCGTCAATATTATCAATAATGACGCTACCAAAACTGACCTCCAGCATTTCACCGTTATTGATAGTACAGGCGGGCGGGTTTATCAGTTTGCCGTGAAAGGTCAAATTGTCGGCGCAGGCAAACTGGGTGATTAAAAGCGTCAGGATAAGCACCCTTTTCACTATGAATCTCTCCATCACTGGTAATCCACGACTAACGTCGCACTGGCGTTAAAATCGCCACCCGCTAACTGCGTGGTGGGCTCTTTAACCGGTACGGCTTCCAGCTCTGGCCCATTGCTGCCGCTCAGGGTGAAGTTCAGCCAATCCGTTATGCCAACCGGAACCAGTTGCTTATTGCCCGCCTGCTGAATACGGATGCCTAACCCCTGCACCGAAGTTTGCAGAACCTGCTCCCCGCTGATGGTGGTGGTGGTTCCCTGAATTTGTAGCTTCAGATAGTCACTCGCTCTGCCATCGCAGTTCAGGCTGTAGCCCACAGGTTTCGTTTGAGAAGCATCGCCAACTTTGGTGGTCAGGACATCGCCAAACTCTACGGAAGCGCCGCCTACCGTACAGGGCGGTGGTTGAGTGACGACCAGATGCAGCTCCAGTTGCACGGTTTTTGTGCCGGCAGCCTCGGTGCCGGTAACGAATCCACCGCACAGCAGCACCAGCATTTTCCAGCGAGTCAACATCGTCATAGATCTCTTTCGCACAGGATTACTTATTCGCTTTCTTCTCAGCGTCACGGGTTTTTTCCTCATTGACCTTGCAGGTATTCCCTGAGCAGGTAAAAACCAGCAGGCGATGGCCGCCGTAATCATCGACGTAGCCCACCACCGGCGAGCTGCCGAGCGAGGCACCTTTGATGGGAGAGGTCACTTTTTCACGCGGGGCAATCAGCAGGTTTTTAAAGCCGGAGGCGGTTTCGTTCTCTTTGCTACCGGCATTGCTGATGACGAGGTAAAACGGTGTGGGGTTGTCGAAGATCACACCATCGCCCTGGTAGGTCAGCGTGAGCTTCGTCTGCCACGGGTGCGTCTTATCCACCTGCCGGGCGACGGCTACCGGGCGGTAGAAAAACTTAATACGCGTTTGCAGCGCCAGCTGGAGCGTATTAGGCTTATCGCTTTTCGGCGGAATTTCCCGCACGTTGAAATAAAACAGACTTTCCCGGTCCTGCGGTAGGCTAGCCGCGGCTGGTAACGGCTGGACTTTAACCTGCCCGTCGGATTTTGGCTCAATACGCTGCAGCGGCGGCAGGGCGGTAAAATAGCGGGTATCTTTGGCGAACTTATCGTCTTCCAGCCACGCCTGTGCGAGGTAGGGCAGAGTGGCGTTGCCGTTTTTCAGCGTGACGGTGATTGAATTTTCATTGCCGTTAAAAATAACGCGGGTACGATCCGGCACAATCGCGCTGTGCGATACCAGCGGCGCAGCCAGTAATACCGAAGCGATAAGCGCCTGGCGCTTAAAATGGTTGGTCTTGTTCATTACAGGTTCCCTTTATTCCATATCCTTGCGATTCACCGCATGGTTGTCAGCCAGCGGTATGGGCGGGGTTTGAGTGGTTGTCGCCACCGGCGCGGCCGGTTGGCCATCGGTTTGCGTATGTTCCTGGATTAGCGGTTGCGCAGGCAGCGGAGAACTTTTCTGCGGTGCGGTGGGGGGCTGACCTTCCAGCATTTTGCACGGCAGCAATAGCGCGTTGGCCAATAGCTCCGGTGTAAACGTGGACGGTAGTGATGCTTCACACTGCGCCGCGCCATCCCAGAAGACTTTCAATGTTTCCCCGGCTTTTACGCCCGCCAGCCAGGCGTTGCCGTCATCGGCCACCAGGCTCAACTGCTGCTGGCGCTCGTTTTTCACTTCGGCGCCGAACGGTGGGAAGTCGCCGTCTGCCAGCCGGAAAACCGCCATCATTTTCTCGCCGCTGACCACGTCAAAGTGACGGTAGCCGATGGCGCCTTCGGTGAGCGTGATCTGCACAACCGACTTAGTAGCTTCCGCCTTCTCCGGCAATTTGTTCAGATCGATACGCGCCAGGCTGCGCGAATAGCTTCCGACATCCGCAATCACGGCCTTGCCGAAAATGTTGGTTGAGGTTGGCGAGCCGTTACCGCTAACGGGGACGTCCGCAATGCCGTCGGTATCAACCAGCAAACGTGTGCTGCCCGCTAAACTTCCCCGGTGTAGCGCGCCGCCCTGGGTGGTCAGCGTCATGCCGCCGCGCAGCGACATGCCCAGCGAACGGTACGATCCTTCTTCATAATCCGCGCTCAGATCGATGTCCGTCAGCGCGCCCTGATGGCTGTAATAACCGTCTGCCTGTGCGCCTTGTTCATCCTGCCCGACGTGAAGCTGCCAGTTATCGCCGTTCTGGCTGTGGCCGGAATAGCCGAGCTGATTACGGTGTTGACTACCGTTAAACGTACCGTTGTAGCTGATGGAATCATTGCCCCAGGGAACAGACAGCGAGATATAAACGCCATCATCTTTATCACCGTTATATTCGCTGCGATAGCCGTTCAGCGACGCACTGAGATTTTTTATCGACCCTAAGTCGAAGTACCAGGAAAGAGACAGGTTATAGTTACTCTGATCCGGGCTGTCCCAGAAGGTACTGCGTGAGTAGCTGAAATAGGCGCTCATGCCCTGTTCACGGAAGTTCTGGTTATAGGTGACCGTATAGCGTTCTTTTTCGTGACCGGCATTGAGATGATGATAGGTTTTCGCATCCAGATAGTCGCTCATGCTCATAAAGTTCTTTTCTGAGAAGCGGTATCCGGCAAAGGTTAGTCGGCTGTCGATTTCATCAAAGTCACGGGAGTAGCTGATGCGATATGAGTTACCCTGCAGCGTTTCGCCGTCAAACCCGTCGTCTTGCGGCATGTGGGCGATGGAGTGCGTAATGTCGACCGCCACCGCGCCCACCACGCCAAGATCCTTACCGCTTCCCAGCGCCACGGCCTGATAGTTGCTTTCTCCAATTGCGCCGCCATAGAGCGACCAGCCGTTGGTGACCCCCCACGAAGCTTCCGCCGAGGCGAATGTGCCGGTAATGGGGTGATGATCCCAGTCCTGCGGGCGGCCCAGCGCCATCTTGTAGCGCACCATGCCGGGGCGCGTCAGGAAGGGAACCGATGCGGTGTTAACGTCAAACTCCTGGGTCTGACCGTTCTGCTCTTCCACGGTGACGTGCAACGTACCGGAAACGGACTGGTTGAGATCCTGAATACGGAACGGTCCTGCGGGCACCTGCGTTTCATACAGTACGCGCCCCTGCCAGGAGACTTTGACTTTGGCATTAGAGCGCGCAATGCCCACGATCTCCGGCGCATAGCCGCGCAGTTTCGGCGGCAGCATCTGATCGTCAGAAACGACGCTGGCACCGATATAGTTAAAGCTGTCGAAAACATCGGACTGGAGATAGCTTTCGCCCAGCGTAAGTTTGGCCCCGAGCGTCGGTAGTGCGCGATAGGCGTAGTAGCGGCTCCAGCTCTGATCGTGGAGGGTGGAAGTGTTCTCGTCATCGTCACGATGGTCGTAGCTGGCCTGCCAGTCGGCCCGCAGTCGCCATGCGCCCAGGTTCGCGCCTAACGTCCCGTTGCCGCTGATGCTTTGCTCTTCGCTGCCGCTTTCTTGATCGTGGCGGAGCTGATTATTAATGTTGTAATCCAGAATGATGCCGGGAATACCATTATCCCAGCGGGCGGGCGGGTCCCAGTCGACATCGCTGTATTCCATATACGCCTGGGGTAAATTCACCAGCAGCGTGGAGTGTCCCAGGTCAGCCTGAAAATCCATGCCTTTCAGTGAATCTGGCGCCAGACATTGTCGTTCACCGTGCGTTATCCAGACGAGTTTTTCCGCGAGTTCCGGCTTTATACCCAATTGCGTAACTAATTCTGGTTCTGCGCAAACCTCACTTCCTTGTGGATCATGTTCTGGAATAACCCAGTTAACAGGAAATTCCTGCGGCAGAGTCTGTCCGTTAATTTTAATTTGTAAAAGGTAGACGCCTGGCAGAATAAAACCCTTACGAGAAAACTGTGCAATGTTAACGTTATCGCGATTTTTTACATCGAGGAAATCGGTATTAAATTCGATGTCTTTGCCTGACGCGCTATAAGGGGAGAGGCTTAGAAGCATTCCCACTCCGCACGCTATTGGGCAAAGAACACTTTTCCATGTGTTATTCATCAAATATATTCCGCAATAAAACTCAACAGGAATACCCTACCTAAAGCGGCAGGGTATTATCGTCGTGACTCTGTTAACTGAATTACAGGTAAGAGATAGTGACGTTGGCGGCGCTGCTGAATTCACCTGTGCCCACGGTACCGGTTGCTGCGCCAACCAGCCAGGCGGTGAAATTCAGGCTTTGCTTCTCATCAAGAATGGTATCTCCGTCCAGGTCCGCAATGGCCTGTGTATAGGTATCGCCCAGTTTGATATTGTTTTTGCCAGCATCGCCGATTGCCAGGCTTACGTTGCTAATAGCGCCAGTGCCGTCAGTCTTCATCAGCGCGAGATTATCCGTGGCGCCTGTAGCCGCTGTGGTTCCACTACCTGTAGTGAATACCACATTCATATTTTTCTCGGTAGCCCAGGTACAACCCTCAAGATCGATATGAAAGGTACGGGCATTGTTGATGGTCGTTTTACCATTACTCAGCGTGCCATTACCGATACTTGAACCCATATTGACTGTTTGATCTTCCGTATCCAATGTGACGGAGCAGGGGGAGTCAACAATATTACCAAGGAAAGTGACCTTCGCTGTGTTGCTACCCGCGGCTTGAGCGCCGGAGACAATTCCCATAACTAAAGATGCAGTTACTGCCAGTTTACAAAAATGAGATGACTTCATCGTGTTATCCTTAATTAACGTGTTTTATGGCAACATTTTGTACGCGTATACCAAGGGATATGCGGCATAGAGCCATGCTGCGGGCTTTGGGTAAAAAATAGGTCATAATAAAAATATTATATTTCTACATTTTTATGAGTATATTCTTATGAGCTGAATGATCGTACCTGCTCATAGAATATTATATGTAATACTTTCAATATATTTATTTCATGTATGTTCCAGAAAAAACAAAAAAGCGGTCTTTTTTGAATATTAAACTGGCGTGCATGCTACTCGTTTTTCCGTAAAAGTGAAATAATTTATTTTTTTGAAAGGGAAGGCTCTTTGGGGGGGGAGGCTTATAGTGTTTGCATAATTTTTTTACTTAATTGATGTTATTTATAATGCCTGGTGCAAATATCTATTTTTTTAATAAATTAGTTATATGATATATTATATTGTTGTGTATCGATTAATAATTTTAAAGTTATACGGGAAAGGTAGCATTCAACGCCTGTTAACAATATATTTTATTATATAGGCGTTGTCGTAGTGTCTCTGTGCGTGAATGGTTAAGAATAATACGTTACAATTGTCGCTAGTATTTACAACCGATTAAAAACCATGACAACTAACCATCAAATTGACCGTCTTCTCACCCTCATGCAGCGCCTGCGCGACCCGGAAAACGGCTGCCCGTGGGATAAAGAGCAGACCTTCGCCAGCATCGCGCCTTATACGCTGGAAGAAACCTATGAAGTACTGGATGCGATTGCGCGTGAGGATTTTGACGATTTGCGCGGCGAACTGGGCGACCTGTTGTTCCAGGTGGTGTTTTACGCGCAGATGGCGCAGGAAGAAGGCCGCTTCGATTTTAATGATATCTGCGCTGCCATCAGCGACAAGCTGGAGCGCCGCCATCCGCATGTTTTCGGCGAGCTTTCCGCGGATAATAGCGAAGAAGCATTAGTTCGCTGGGAGCAAATCAAAACGGAAGAGCGCGCGCAAAAAGCGCAGCATTCCGCGCTGGACGATATTCCGCGCAGCTTACCGGCCTTGATGCGCGCGCAAAAAATCCAGAAACGTTGCTCAAACGTGGGCTTTGACTGGACGACGCTGGGACCGGTCGTCGATAAGGTCTATGAAGAGATCGATGAGGTGATGTTCGAGGCGCGGCAGGCGGTTGTTGATCAGGCTAAACTGGAAGAGGAAATGGGCGATTTGCTCTTTGCCACGGTCAACATGGCGCGTCATTTAGGTACGAAAGCGGAGCTCGCTTTGCAAAAAGCGAACGATAAATTTGAACGTCGTTTTCGCGAAGTTGAACGTATTGTCGCAGCCAGAGGCCTGGAAATGACCGGGGTAGACCTGGAAACAATGGAAGAAGTTTGGCAGGAAGTAAAACGCCAGGAAATTGATCTCTAAAGGTTTTAGGCGGTCAAGAGCGATTTGTGTGATTTTTTAAATAACAAGCGCTTGATTTACGTCAAAAACATTTACCTCAAAGGGGCTATTTTCTCCCTCCCTGTGTGAATGTCAGCCTGACGAAGAGGAGGAATAATGAAAGTTTGTGGCGTAGGTCATGTTCGGGTATACTGCTTTCCCGTCCTAGTTATTCCATCGTCTTTTAAACCTAACTTCTCAGGTTCCGCATGACAACGAACTATATTTTTGTGACCGGCGGGGTCGTATCCTCTCTGGGTAAAGGCATTGCCGCAGCCTCCCTCGCAGCCATTCTGGAAGCCCGTGGTCTCAACGTGACCATCATGAAACTGGATCCGTACATCAACGTCGATCCGGGTACTATGAGCCCAATCCAACACGGGGAAGTGTTCGTTACTGAAGACGGCGCTGAAACCGACCTGGACCTGGGGCACTACGAGCGTTTCATCCGCACCAAGATGTCTCGCCGCAACAACTTCACGACTGGCCGCATCTACTCCGACGTTCTGCGTAAAGAACGCCGTGGCGACTATCTGGGCGCAACCGTACAGGTAATCCCTCACATCACTAACGCGATTAAAGAGCGCGTGCTGGAAGGTGGCGAAGGCCACGATGTGGTACTGGTGGAAATCGGCGGTACCGTCGGTGATATCGAATCGCTGCCGTTTCTTGAGGCGATTCGTCAATTGGCGGTAGATATCGGTCGTGAACACGCGCTGTTTATGCACCTGACGCTGGTACCTTACCTGGCGGCTGCGGGCGAAGTGAAAACTAAACCGACTCAGCACTCCGTGAAAGAGCTGCTGTCTATCGGTATTCAGCCCGATATTCTGATTTGTCGTTCCGACCGTGCGGTTCCTGCCAACGAGCGTGCAAAAATTGCATTGTTCTGTAATGTGCCGGAAAAAGCCGTTATTTCAATGAAAGATGTCGATTCCATTTATAAAATTCCAGGCCTGTTGAAATCTCAGGGGCTTGATGATTATATTTGTAAACGATTCAGCTTGAACTGTCCGGAAGCTAACCTGTCTGAATGGGAACAGGTCATTTACGAAGAAGCGAACCCGGCAGGCGAAGTGACTATCGGCATGGTCGGCAAATATATTGAACTGCCGGATGCCTATAAGTCGGTGATCGAAGCGCTGAAACACGGTGGTCTGAAAAACCGCGTTACCGTCAACATCAAATTGATCGATTCGCAAGATGTTGAAACGCGCGGCGTCGAAATTCTGAAAGATTTGGACGCTATCCTGATCCCCGGCGGCTTCGGCTATCGTGGCGTTGAAGGTAAAATCGCCACTGCGCGCTATGCGCGTGAAAACAATATTCCTTATCTGGGCATTTGCCTGGGGATGCAGGTTGCGTTGATTGAGTTCGCTCGTAACGTGGCCGGCATGGACAACGCCAACTCAACGGAATTTGTGCCAGACTGTAAGTACCCGGTTGTGGCGTTAATTACCGAGTGGCGCGATGAAGACGGTAACGTTGAAGTCCGTAGCGAGAAAAGCGATCTGGGCGGCACCATGCGCCTGGGCGCGCAGCAGTGCCAGCTTAGCGATGACAGTCTGGTACGTCAGTTGTACGGCGCGTCAACGATTGTTGAACGTCATCGCCATCGTTACGAAGTCAACAATATGTTGTTGAAACAAATTGAAGCAGCGGGTCTGCGTGTCGCAGGCCGTTCCGGTGATGATCAGTTAGTCGAGATCATTGAGGTACCGAATCATCCGTGGTTCGTGGCCTGTCAGTTCCATCCGGAATTTACTTCCACGCCGCGTGATGGACATCCGTTGTTTGCTGGCTTTGTTAAAGCCGCCAACGAGCATCAGAAACGTCAGGCGAAGTAAAAAAGTTAGAACGGCGGTGCACCCTCAGCGGTGCACCGTTTGTCTGAAGTTTTAGTTTAACTAGTGACTTGAGGAAAACCTAATGTCCAAAATCGTTAAAGTCATCGGTCGTGAAATCATCGACTCCCGTGGTAACCCGACTGTTGAAGCTGAAGTACACCTGGAAGGTGGTTTCGTAGGTATGGCGGCGGCTCCGTCAGGTGCTTCTACTGGTTCCCGCGAAGCGCTGGAACTGCGCGATGGCGACAAATCCCGTTTCCTGGGTAAAGGCGTAACCAAAGCTGTTGGCGCGGTTAACGGCCCGATCGCTCAGGCTATTCTTGGCAAAGACGCTAAAGACCAGGCTGGCATCGACAAAATCATGATCGACCTGGACGGTACTGAAAACAAATCTAACTTCGGTGCAAACGCCATTCTGGCTGTCTCTCTGGCTAACGCCAAAGCTGCTGCTGCCGCTAAAGGTATGCCGCTGTACGAGCACATTGCTGAACTGAATGGCACGCCGGGCAAATACTCCATGCCGGTTCCGATGATGAACATCATCAACGGCGGCGAGCACGCTGACAACAACGTCGACATCCAGGAATTCATGATCCAGCCGGTTGGCGCGAAAACGGTTAAAGAAGCCATCCGTATGGGTTCTGAAGTTTTCCATCACCTGGCAAAAGTGCTGAAAGGCAAAGGCATGAACACCGCTGTGGGTGACGAAGGCGGCTATGCGCCGAACCTGGGTTCCAACGCTGAAGCGCTGGCTGTTATCGCTGAAGCGGTTAAAGCGGCTGGTTACGAGCTGGGTAAAAACATCACCCTGGCGATGGACTGCGCAGCATCTGAATTCTACAAAGACGGTAAATACGTTCTGGCTGGCGAAGGCAACAAAGCGTTCACCTCCGAAGAATTCACCCACTTCCTGGAAGAACTGACCAAACAGTACCCGATCGTTTCCATCGAAGATGGTCTGGACGAGTCTGACTGGGACGGTTTTGCATACCAGACCAAAGTACTGGGCGACAAAATCCAGCTGGTTGGTGACGACCTGTTTGTAACCAACACCAAAATCCTGAAAGAAGGCATCGAGAAAGGCATCGCTAACTCCATCCTGATCAAATTCAACCAGATCGGTTCTCTGACCGAAACGCTGGCTGCAATCAAGATGGCGAAAGATGCTGGCTACACTGCTGTCATCTCTCACCGTTCTGGTGAAACTGAAGACGCTACCATTGCTGACCTGGCTGTTGGTACCGCTGCAGGCCAGATCAAAACCGGTTCTATGAGCCGTTCTGACCGCGTTGCTAAATACAACCAACTGATTCGTATCGAAGAAGCTCTGGGCGAAAAAGCACCGTACAACGGTCGTAAAGAGATCAAAGGCCAGGCGTAATCCTGCTTTTACCTCTTAATGTAAAAACCCGCTTCGGCGGGTTTTTTTGTATCTGTTCAATAGCGCAGCCGCTGTGCATGACCGGGCAGACGAAATCTGCAATAATTAACGATTATCCCCTTAACAGAGAACGCTATGCAGTACCCGATTAACGAGATGTTCCAGACTCTACAAGGCGAGGGTTATTTTACCGGCGTCCCCGCTATTTTTATTCGTTTACAGGGATGTCCGGTCGGCTGTGCCTGGTGTGATACTAAGCATACCTGGGATAAACTGAGCGATCGGGAAGTGTCTCTGTTCAGCATTCTGGCAAAAACCAAAGAGAGCGACAAATGGGGTGCTGCGAGCAGTGAAGACTTGCTGGCAGTAATTAACCGTCAGGGCTATACCGCGCGTCACGTTGTCATCACCGGTGGCGAACCCTGTATTCACGACCTCATGCCGCTCACCGATCTGCTTGAAAAGAGTGGTTTTAGTTGCCAGATTGAAACCAGCGGGACGCATGAAGTGCGCTGTACGCCTAACACCTGGGTCACGGTTTCACCAAAAGTGAATATGCGCGGGGGATATGACGTGCTTTCCCAGGCGCTGGAGCGCGCCAATGAAATCAAGCATCCCGTTGGGCGAGTTCGTGATATTGAGGCGCTGGATGAACTGTTAGCCACGTTGAGCGATGATAAACCGCGCGTGATTGCTTTGCAGCCCATTAGCCAGAAAGAAGACGCGACGCGTCTGTGTATTGAAACGTGTATTGCACGTAACTGGCGGCTGTCTATGCAAACGCATAAATATTTAAATATCGCCTGATGCATTACTAAGCTTACAGACGGCCTGCCGATGCCGTCTGTGACTCATCCATTACCTTGCATTGTTTATTTTCTCTATGTGAATTTCGATGAGTGTATAAAAGCGCTGATAAATTTTTCCATAGCGATGCACGGATCGCGCTATTTTGGTAAATTTAAAGAAAAAATCATTCTATGAACTTTTTTGCATCAAAATCAGCAAATTAGCTGTTCTTTAATAATTTAAATTGTTGCGATTATGTTGGTGGAATGTGGTGCTGATAAAAAGTAGTTTATAAACAATGACATACGTTTAGTGTGTTCCCCGCGCCAGCGGGGATAAACTGCCGTGCCTGTCCAGGACAAATTGCCGATTATTGTGTTCCCCGCGCCAGCGGGGATAAACTGCTGCCGGTCTGTGCTGTTGTCGTCAATAATCAGTGTTCCCCGCGCCAGCGGGGATAAACCGAGTTACTGATGCAGACTGCGGATCTTAATCGGGTGTTCCCCGCGCCAGCGGGGATAAACCGTGCGCCAACGACTGGAATTTTTGCGTGTAGCCGTGTTCCCCGCGCCAACAAGGATAGCCGTTGCATAATCATAATCTGTGTACCAGTAATGGCTGGTACAAACCTGTAAAGTAAAAAGGCCGCGTTTTCCCGGGGGAGGCTTTTCTACAGGAGAAGGCCATGGCGTTAAGGATCAGGGTATTGCTCGAAAATCATAAGGGAGCTGGAGCGGATAAATCGTTGAAGGCCCGGCCAGGATTAAGCCTGTTAGTCGAGGATGAGTCTACGTCGATCTTGTTCGATACCGGCCCTGATGGCAGTTTTATGCAAAACGCGTTGGCGATGGGGATCGACCTGTCCGATGTGTCTGCTGTGGTGCTTTCGCATGGTCATTACGATCATTGCGGCGGCGTGCCGTGGCTTCCTGATAACAGTCGAATCATCTGCCATCCCGATATTGCGCGCGAACGTTATGCGGCAATGACTTTTCTCGGTATTACCCGAAAAATAAAAAAATTGTCGTGTGAGGTGGACTATTCACGCTACCGAATGATGTACACGCGTGACCCCCTGCCGATTGGCAAAAACTTTATCTGGTCAGGGGAAATACCGGTGGTTGCGCCTGAAGCCTACGGCATTTTTGGCGGCCACGATGCGGAGCCGGACTCCATTTTGGATGAGGGCGTACTGATTTACCAATCGACAAAAGGATTAGTCATCATTACGGGATGCGGGCATCGGGGGATCGCAAATATTGTCCGGCACTGTCAGAACATTACCGGTATAAAGCGGATTTACGCGCTTGTCGGCGGATTTCATCTCCGCTGCGCATCACCGTTCACGCTGTGGCGAGTCAGGCGCTTTCTGCAAGAACAAAAACCTGAAAAACTATGCGGTTGTCACTGTACAGGGGCCTGGGGGCGGTTGTGGCTACCGGAAATAACCGCACCTGCAACCGGTGATGTGCTGCGCTTTTAACACCGCGCTGGACAATGTTTTCACTGATAAAACGTCGTGTGGATAGGCTGGAATCAATTTGACATCCAGCCCACGCGTTAATAAACCTTATTCGCCGCGATAGACGCAGCCGGCTGTACAGGTCTCTTTCACCATCACGGCGCTCAGTAGCGGCACGACGGGCTTAACCTGATCCCAAATCCATTTTGCCAGCACTTCGCTGGTGGGATTGGACAGCCCTGGAATATCATTCAGATAGTAGTGATCAAGACGATCGTAAGTCGGTTTAAACGCCGCTTTGAGATCCGCGAAATCCATAATCCAACCGGTATGCGGATCGACTTCACCGGTAATTTCGAGACGCACCATAAACGAGTGTCCGTGCAGGCGGCCGCACTTATGCCCTTCAGGCACGTGAGGCAGGCGGTGAGCGGCTTCAAAGGTGAAATCTTTATACAACGTGGTGGACATGATGAACTCTCAGGCAATAAAAAAACCGCCGTAGGGTACCGGAAAGCGCATTTTTTATCATTAACTAAAACCATTCTCCGCCTTGTGACGGGCAATTAATTTAAGAATTTCCAGAAAATTTAATAATTATCAATCAATTATAAAATCGATTTTGGCGTTAATAACGATAACTAAAACAGGTTAGTTCATTTGGTTATTTGTTATTTCCAACCCTTCTTTAATTGTTATTCCTCTCACCGTTAACCTTATCCTCAGTTTGGGATTTATCGCTTATACATTTCATCTTTCAAGCCGCATCTGTGTTGACTGCGTTTACTCACCCCAGTCACGTATTTATGTACGCTCCTGGGGCGCGCTCAGCTTACGGCGAACTTGAATGATTTTGTGTATAGATCCGCTTTGCTTACTGGAACATAACGACGCATGACGACACCGGCTCCACTGACTGGGTTGCTTCCGCTTAATCCGGAGCAACTGGCGCGCCTTCAGGCCGCGACAACCGACCTTACTCCCGAACAGCTTGCCTGGGTCTCCGGCTATTTTTGGGGCGTACTGAACCCGCGCTCAGGCGTTGTTGCCGTCACGCCTGTTCCTGAGCGGAAGATGCCGGGGGTTACGCTTATCTCCGCTTCGCAAACCGGCAATGCGCGTCGTGTGGCGGAAGCGCTGCGTGATGATCTGCTGGCGGCCAACCTTAATGTGACACTGGTGAACGCCGGCGACTACAAATTCAAACAGATTGCCAGTGAAAAACTGTTGGTGATAGTGACGTCCACCCAGGGAGAAGGCGAGCCGCCGGAAGAGGCCGTCGCGCTGCATAAATTCCTGTTCTCCAAAAAAGCGCCGAAACTGGAAAACACCGCTTTTGCCGTGTTTAGCCTCGGCGACACCTCTTATGAATTTTTCTGCCAGTCCGGAAAAGATTTCGACAGCAAACTGGCGGAACTGGGCGGTGAACGTCTGCTCGACCGTGTCGATGCTGACGTTGAATATCAGGCAGCTGCCAGCGAATGGCGCGCCCGCGTGGTTGATGTTCTGAAGTCTCGCGCACCTGTCGCGGCACCTTCGCAATCCGTCGCTACTGGCGCGGTAAACGACATCCACACCAGCCCCTATACTAAAGACGCGCCGCTGATCGCGACCCTCTCCGTGAATCAGAAAATCACCGGTCGCAACTCGGAAAAAGATGTGCGTCATATTGAGATTGATTTAGGCGACTCCGGCCTGCGCTATCAGCCGGGCGATGCGCTGGGCGTCTGGTATCAGAACGATCCGGCTCTGGTGAAGGAGCTGGTTGAGTTGCTGTGGCTGAAAGGCGATGAGCCGGTGACGGTTGATGGTAAAACCCTGCCGCTCGCCGAAGCGCTGGAGTGGCACTTCGAGCTGACGGTGAATACCGCCAACATTGTTGAGAACTACGCGACCCTGACGCGCAGTGAGTCGCTGTTGCCATTAGTGGGCGACAAAGCGCAGCTCCAGCACTACGCCGCGACCACGCCCATTGTTGATATGGTGCGTTTCTCTCCGGCGCAGCTCGACGCTGAAGCATTAATCGGCCTGCTGCGTCCGCTGACGCCGCGTCTGTACTCCATCGCCTCCGCGCAGGCGGAAGTCGAAAGCGAAGTACACGTAACCGTCGGCGTCGTGCGCTACGATATTGAAGGCCGCGCCCGCGCGGGTGGTGCTTCCAGCTTCCTCGCCGACCGCGTGGAAGAAGAGGGCGAAGTGCGCGTCTTTATTGAACACAACGATAATTTCCGCCTGCCAGCGAATCCGCAGACTCCGGTGATTATGATTGGCCCAGGTACGGGTATCGCGCCGTTCCGCGCCTTTATGCAGCAACGCGCCGCCGACGGTGCGGAAGGCAAGAACTGGCTGTTCTTCGGTAACCCGCACTTCACCGAAGACTTCCTTTATCAGGTTGAATGGCAGCGTTACGTGAAAGAAGGTGTGCTGAACCGGATCGATCTGGCCTGGTCCCGCGATCAAAAAGAAAAAATTTACGTACAAGACAAGCTGCGTGAACAGGGTGCCGAGCTGTGGCGCTGGATCAATGATGGCGCGCATATTTATGTCTGCGGCGATGCCAGGCGCATGGCCGCAGATGTCGAAAAAGCATTGCTGGAAGTGATCGCTGAATTCGGCGGTATGGACCTCGAATCGGCAGATGAATATTTAAGTGAGCTGCGCGTCGAGCGCCGTTATCAGCGAGATGTCTACTAATGAGCGAAAAACATCCAGGCCCACTGGTGGTCGAAGGTAAACTGTCCGATGCCGAGCGCATGAAGCTGGAAAGCAACTATTTGCGCGGTACCATTGCGGAAGATCTGAACGACGGTCTCACCGGTGGTTTTAAAGGCGATAACTTCCTGCTGATCCGCTTCCACGGCATGTACCAGCAGGATGACCGTGACATTCGTGCCGAGCGCGCCGAGCAGAAGCTGGAGCCGCGTCACGCGATGCTGCTGCGCTGCCGTCTGCCGGGCGGGGTGATTACTACGACGCAATGGCAAGCGATCGACAAATTCGCGGCGGATAACACGATTTATGGCAGTATCCGTCTGACCAACCGCCAGACCTTCCAGTTTCACGGCATTCTGAAGAAGAACGTCAAGCCGGTGCACCAGATGCTGCACTCGGTGGGGCTGGACGCGCTGGCGACCGCTAACGATATGAACCGTAACGTGCTGTGCACCTCCAATCCCTACGAGTCTCAGCTGCACGCTGAAGCCTACGAGTGGGCGAAGAAGATCTCCGAACATCTGCTGCCGCGCACCCGTGCGTATGCGGAGATCTGGCTCGATCAGGAGAAGGTCGCGACCACCGATGAAGAACCGATCCTCGGGCAGACCTATCTGCCGCGTAAGTTCAAAACCACGGTAGTGATCCCGCCGCAAAACGATATCGATCTGCACGCCAACGACATGAACTTCGTGGCGATTGCCGAAAACGGCAAGTTGGTCGGCTTTAACCTGCTGGTGGGCGGCGGTCTGTCTATTGAGCATGGTAATAAGAAAACCTACGCTCGTACGGCCAGCGAGTTTGGCTATCTGCCGCTGGAGCACACCCTGGCGGTGGCCGAAGCGGTAGTGACGACGCAGCGCGACTGGGGTAACCGTACCGACAGGAAAAATGCCAAAACCAAATACACCCTTGAGCGCGTGGGACTGGAGACATTTAAAGCGGAAGTCGAGCGTCGCGCGGGGATCAAATTTGAGCCGATCCGCCCGTATGAGTTTACCGGTCGCGGCGATCGTATCGGTTGGGTGAAAGGGATCGACAACAACTGGCACCTGACGCTGTTTATCGAAAACGGTCGTATCCTGGATTATCCGGGGCGCCCGCTGAAAACCGGCCTGCTGGAGATCGCGAAGATTCATCAGGGCGAGTTCCGTATTACCGCTAACCAGAACCTGATTATTGCCAGCGTGCCGGAAAGCCAGAAAGCGAAGATCGAGACGCTGGCGCGCGACCACGGGTTGATGAATGCGGTGAGCGCGCAGCGTGAAAACTCAATGGCCTGTGTATCGTTCCCGACCTGCCCGCTGGCGATGGCGGAAGCCGAGCGTTTCCTGCCGTCGTTCACGGACAAAGTGGAAGCGATTCTGGAAAAACACGGCATTCCTGATGAGCATATCGTGATGCGCGTGACCGGCTGCCCGAACGGCTGTGGTCGCGCGATGCTGGCGGAAATTGGCTTAGTAGGGAAAGCGCCTGGTCGTTATAACCTGCATCTTGGTGGAAACCGTATTGGGACACGTATCCCACGGATGTATCAAGAAAATATCACCGAGCCGGATATTCTGGCCTCGCTGGATGAACTGATTGGGCGCTGGGCGAAAGAGCGTGAAGCGGGTGAAGGCTTCGGCGACTTTACGGTGCGTGCGGGCATCATTCGCCCGGTGCTCGATCCCGCGCGTGATTTCTGGGAATAACCTGAATTGCCGGATGGCGGCATAAATGCCTTATCCGGCCTACCGCCCGCGTAGGCCTGATAAGCGAAGCGCCATCAGGCAAGGTATACCGCGAGGAACTTATGTCCAAACTCGATCTAAATGCCCTGAATGAACTGCCAAAAGTCGATCGCGTACTGGCGTTGGCGGAAACCAACGCTCAACTGGAAACGCTGACTGCCGAAGAACGCGTGGCTTGGGCGCTGGAAAATCTGCCCGGCGAATACGTGCTTTCTTCAAGCTTTGGCATCCAGGCGGCGGTGAGCCTGCACCTGGTGAATCAGATTCGCCCGGATATCCCGGTGATCCTCACCGATACCGGCTATTTGTTCCCGGAAACCTATCAGTTTATTGATGAGCTAACGGACAAACTCAAACTCAACCTGAAAGTTTACCGCGCGGGCGAAAGTCCGGCCTGGCAGGAAGCGCGCTACGGCAAGCTGTGGGAGCAGGGCGTTGAGGGCATTGAGAAATACAATGAGATCAACAAAGTCGAGCCGATGAACCGGGCGCTAAAAGAGCTGAAAGCGCAGACGTGGTTTGCGGGTCTGCGTCGCGAGCAGTCCGGCAGCCGCGCGCATTTACCTGTTCTCGCTATCCAACGCGGCGTGTTTAAAGTGCTACCGATTATCGACTGGGATAACCGCACGGTTTACCAGTATCTGCAAAAGCACGGTCTGAAATACCATCCGCTGTGGGATCAGGGCTATCTGTCGGTGGGCGATACGCACACCACCCGCAAATGGGAGCCGGGTATGGCGGAAGAAGAGACACGCTTCTTCGGACTGAAGCGCGAGTGCGGGCTGCATGAAGGGTGATTGTCCTTACGCGGTATGATTATACTTGCTGTTATGAAAAATCCGGCAGGCAGCCGGATTTTAAATTGGTTATATTACTGACTATCTTTATGTCAGTAATATATTACGACTGCACCCATCTTTACCAATGTGCAAAGAACGTTCATGGGTTAGATATAGCTTTTCAAGAATTACATCAATAAACATTTTTTTTGCATGATAGTCGTTATAATCCTGATTAAGTTTTTTTAAAAAACCAGAATTTGTTGGTTTAAACTCTGCAAACGGCGAATAGGTATGTAGTAAATAGGAGATACACGGATGCATCATGCTAAAAGCGACTTCACCTTGTACCTCCTGATAACCTATTTTGCAAAACTGAGTTGTAGGCTCAAAGTTACCTGCATTAATACAGGCCAGCATCGATTTTTCATCTTCAGTAAGCGAGTCCTGCCATTCGACAAGCGGGTGGTCTGGAGCCTCTGCGGGACGCATCATCTCATAAACCGCCGCTTTGATTTGTGCATTGCCCGTCACTTCTTTTCGTAGTGTAGAAATCGACTCCTGAAGTAATTCCGGGTGCCAGGTCATCTTCGCACCAATCACCTCGCATATTTGTAAAAATAACTGTCTCTCCTCTCTACTCATAGATTCTATCACTGCATCATCTGATATATTGAGGATGTCCTTAATATTGCTTTGGCTGATTACCGTGTCGCCGACCATAAGTAAAAATTGTGTCTGAGAAGCGTCCATCTTGATAGTAAACAGATCTTGATGAGCCGGGCAGGCCAGATGTTGTAGCCGTTTAAAGGCGTAAATTTTATTTATATCCTCTACGTTAACTTCCATCTCTCCAGGTTCACCACGGCCCTGCCCGTGAATGATGGAGTGTAACACTTCCAGCGCATGGTCCTTTTTTTCCGCTCTAAAATGATCCTGGACTTTATCCCAACCCCCCATATGGATTGCTTTTTCTTTATCTGCGCTTAACAGATGAGCAAGTCGACTTTCATTAAGCGTATAATTTTGATGATTACCGAAGCTTAAAGTGACTGGCATAATATTTTCCTTCAAATTTATATTATTCAATATCCGGAGTAAAATATATCGTTCAATTCTCTCTTTTTTATTAAACAGATAAAGTTTACTACAGGAGAGAATTTGAACGACATTATTAATACAGCACATTTATGGTTGGTAATCCTTTGTGGTGACGATAATTCAGACAAAAGGTAGATGATTCGCCGCAAATGGTCGTTTTTTTTAAATTTTGGTTTATGCAGAAGGCATTGGAGGAAGCCTCTTTGAGCGCTTCTTCCAGAAGAAAAAGGCGGAAAAATTTATAATAATTATTCGTGGGGTAAATATTTCTGAAGAATATATAAAATTGAGCGGCATATTTAAATATAATCTCAGGAAGTGCAATTTTTGTGAGGTATATCAACAAAAAAGACCATTAAAAAGGCGTAGAGTGCTTTTATTATCCACATGCTGGAGTTTACGTGTCGATATATCACTATTGGGGAAAGTCTCGAAGAGGAGAAACTGACGGCGGTGATGATTACCATTTGCTTTGCTGGCATTCTTTAGATGTTGCGGCTGTGGGTTACTGGATGGTGATAAATAATATTTATTTTATTGACCACTATCTAAAAAAATTAGGCATCCAGGATAAGGAGCAGGCGGCGCAATTTTTTGCCTGGATTTTATGTTGGCATGATATTGGAAAGTTTGCTCATTCCTTCCAGCAACTATACCGTCATGAGGCTTTAAATATCTTTAATGAGCCTACACGGCATTATGAAAAAATCGCGCATACCACGCTGGGATACATGTTGTGGAACTCCTGGCTAAGTGAATGCCCTGAATTGTTTCCTCCTTCTTCGCTTTCAGTTCGTAAAAGTAAGCGCGTTATGGCGCTTTGGATGCCAGTCACTACAGGTCATCATGGACGCCCTCCAGAGGCAATCCAGGAGCTGGACCATTTTCGCCAGCAGGATAAAGACGCGGCAAGAGATTTTCTTCTGAGAATAAAAGCGCTCTTTCCTTTAATTACTTTGCCTGAAGCCTGGGATGAAGATGAGGGTATCGACCAATTTCAGCAACTTTCCTGGTTTATTTCCGCTGCGGTTGTACTGGCTGACTGGACTGGTTCTGCCAGCCGTTATTTTCCGCGTACTGCGGAAAAAATGCCTGTTGATACCTACTGGCAGCAAGCTCTCGCTAAAGCACAAACTGCCATCACGCTATTTCCCTCAGCGGCGAATGTGTCTGCCTTTACGGACATAGAAACGCTTTTCCCTTTTATTCAGCATCCCACACCGTTACAACAAAAGGCGCTTGAGCTGGATATCAACGTGGATGGCGCCCAACTCTTTATTCTTGAAGATGTCACCGGGGCCGGAAAAACAGAGGCGGCGCTCATATTAGCTCATCGACTGATGGCGGCAGGTAAAGCGCAGGGACTCTATTTTGGACTGCCGACAATGGCGACAGCCAACGCGATGTTTGAACGTATGGCGAACACCTGGCTGGCGCTGTATCAGCCGGACTCCCGTCCCAGCCTGATTCTGGCGCATAGCGCGCGTCGCTTAATGGATCGTTTCAATCAGTCAATATGGTCGGTCACTCTTTCTGGTACGGAAGAACCCGATGAAGCGCAGCCTTATAGTCAGGGATGCGCCGCCTGGTTTGCCGACAGCAATAAAAAAGCGTTGTTGGCGGAGGTTGGCGTAGGCACGTTGGATCAGGCGATGATGGCGGTAATGCCATTTAAACATAACAACCTGCGGTTACTGGGTCTTAGCAACAAGATCTTACTGGCTGATGAGATCCATGCCTGTGATGCCTGGATGTCCCGAATACTTGAAGGTTTGATCGAACGGCAGGCCAGTAATGGCAACGCCACTATTCTGTTATCTGCGACGCTATCGCAGCAGCAGCGAGATAAGCTGGTGGCGGCATTTTCCCGTGGGGTGAGGCGTAGTGTGCAGGCGCCGTTGCTAGGCCATGACGATTATCCCTGGCTGACTCAGGTCACACAAACAGAGCTGATTTCTCAGCGGGTTGATACACGCAAAGAGGTTGAGCGTTGCGTAGATATTGGCTGGCTACATAGTGAAGAGGCGTGTCTTGAACGTATAGGTGAAGCAGTGGAAAAAGGAAACTGTATCGCCTGGATACGTAACTCCGTTGATGATGCGATTCGTATCTATCGCCAGCTTCAACTGAGTAAGGTCGTCGCCACGGAAAACCTTTTACTCTTCCATAGTCGCTTTGCTTTTCACGATCGTCAGCGGATTGAGTCGCAGACGCTGAATCTCTTTGGCAAACAGAGCGGCGCGCAACGTGCCGGTAAGGTCATTATCGCCACGCAGGTAATCGAACAAAGTCTGGATATTGACTGCGATGAGATGATCTCTGATTTAGCGCCGGTGGATTTATTAATTCAGCGGGCCGGTCGACTACAGCGTCATATTCGCGATCGTAACGGTCTGGTGAAAAAGAGTGGGCAGGATGAGCGAGAGACGCCAGTGCTGCGCATTCTTGCTCCGGAGTGGGATGACGCGCCGCGAGAGAACTGGTTATCCAGCGCCATGCGTAACAGCGCCTATGTCTATCCCGATCATGGGCGCATGTGGCTGACGCAGCGCATATTACGTGAGCAGGGGACGATTCGGATGCCGCAATCTGCCCGCTTGTTGATTGAGTCGGTCTACGGTGAGGATGTCAACATGCCGGTTGGATTTGCAAAAACCGAGTAATTGCAGGAAGGCAAATTTTATTGCGACCGGGCATTTGCCGGCCAGATGCTGCTTAACTTTGCGCCGGGCTACTGTGCTGAAATTAGCGATTCTTTACCGGAGAAAATGTCAACGCGGCTGGCGGAAGAGTCTGTCACGCTGTGGCTGGCGAAAATCGTGGATAGCGTCGTAACCCCTTATGCCAGCGGTGAACACGCCTGGGAGATGAGCGTGCTGCGAGTACGTCAGAGCTGGTGGAATAAACATAAAGACGAGTTTGAAAAATTAGACGGCGAACCCTTGCGTAAGTGGTGTGCGCAACAGCATCAGGATAAGGATTTTGCCACGGTGATTGTGGTGACGGACTTTGCCGCTTGTGGTTATTCGGCGAATGAGGGATTGATTGGCATGATGGGGGAATAACGAATACAGATATGGACAATTTTTCACTTTTAACAACGCCCTGGCTCCCCGTCCGTTTCAAAGACGGTTCCACGGGCAAGCTGGCCCCCGTCGATCTGGCGGATGAAAACGTGGTGGACATCGCCGCAACGCGAGCAGATTTACAGGGAGCGGCCTGGCAGTTTCTGTTGGGATTGCTGCAATGCAGTATCGCGCCGAAAAGATACAAAAATTGGGAGGATATCTGGTTTGATGGATTGCATGCCGATGTGCTCCATAAGGCATTAGCACCGTTAGAACACGCTTTTCAGTTTGGCGCGGAATCCCCCTCGTTTATGCAGGATTTTGAACCGTTAAGCGGCGAAAAAGTCTCTATTGCCTCATTGTTGCCGGAAATACCTGGCGCGCAAACCACGAAGTTCAATAAAGATCATTTTGTCAAACGCGGCGTAACGGAACGTTTTTGTCCGCACTGCGCGGCGCTGGCGCTGTTCTCGTTGCAGCTTAACGCGCCTGCGGGCGGCAAAGGCTATCGTACCGGGCTGCGCGGCGGCGGGCCACTGACCACGCTGGTTGAATTGCAGGAATATCAGGGCGAGCGGCAAACGCCGATCTGGCGCAAGCTGTGGCTCAACGTGATGCCGCAGGATACTGCGGATCTGCCTTTACCAGACCAGTGTGATGCGACCGTTTTCCCGTGGCTTGCCGCGACGCGGACCAGCGAGCAGGCGAATGCCGTTACCACGCCGGAGCAGGTCAATAAACTCCAGGCGTACTGGGGGATGCCGCGTCGTATCCGCCTGGATTTTGCCACCTTACAGTCAGGTTGCTGCGATATTTGCGGCGCTGAAAGCGATGAGCTTCTTGGCTTTATGACCGTCAAGAACTACGGCGTTAACTACGATGGCTGGCGGCACCCGCTGACGCCTTATCGCGCCCCGGTAAAAGATCAAAACGCCTTCTTTTCCGTTAAACCGCAGCCCGGCGGCCTTATCTGGCGCGACTGGCTGGGGTTAAGTCAGAACAACCAGACGGAAGCGAATTACGAATCTCCCGCGCAGGTAGTCAAGGTGTTTAACGCCCGCTCGCTGACTGACGTTAAAGCGGGGATCCGGGGCTTTGGCGCGGATTTCGACAATATGAAAATCCGCTGCTGGTATGAGCATCACTTCCCGTTGCTGATGACGGAAGGTCTGATCCCTGATTTACGTAAGGCCGTGCAAACTGCGGCCCGCCTGTTGAGCCTGCTTCGCAGTGCGCTAAAAGAAGCGTGGTTCACCAATGCGAAGGATGCGCGGGGTGATTTCAGTTTTATCGACATTGATTTCTGGAACCTGACGCAGGGGCGCTTTCTCAATCTGATCCACGATCTGGAAAACGGACACAAGCCGGACGAAAGGCTGAATAAATGGCAAAGAGAACTTTGGCTGTTTACCCGTTGTTACTTCGATGATCACGTCTTTACCAACCCCTACGAGAGCAGCGATCTGGAGCGCATCATGAAGGCGCGCAAAAAATATTTTACTTCATCGGCGGAAAAGCAAAGCGCAAAAGCCGCCAAAGCAAAGAAACAGGAGGCTGCTGAATGAGTGTTGTGACGAAAGATGATAAAGCCACTTTGCGTCAGTGGCATGATGAACTACAAGAAAAACGTGGATTACGTGCCAGCTTACGACGTAGTAAAACGGTGAATGATGCCTGTTTGGCTGAGGGGCTTCATTCATTGTTAATGCAAACACATTCTTTATGGAAAAACAAAGCACCCTGGAATGTTACTGCATTGGCAATCACAGCGGCACTGGCTGCACATATCAAATTTATTGATGAGCAAAAGAGTTTTGCTGCGCAGCTTGGACAGAAGAAAGGTGGCGACACTCCGGTGATGTCAAAATTACGCTTCTCCCACCTATTAGCGGTAAAAACGCCGGATGAACTGCTGCGCCAGTTACGGCGTGCGGTGAAGCTGTTAGATGGTTCGGTCAACCTGTTTTCTCTTGCAGACGATATTTTCTGCTGGTGCCAGGAGCAGAATGACTTGCTGAACCACCATCGCCGCCAGCAGCGGCCAACCGAATTTCTTCGTATCCGCTGGGCGCTGGAATACTACCAGGCCGGCGATGGCGATACCGATAACGAACAAGATTAACAGGGATATCTTTATGACAACGTTTATTCAGCTCCATTTACTGACCGCTTACCCCGCCGCTAACCTGAACCGTGATGATACCGGTGCGCCAAAAACCGTGGTGCTTGGCGGAGCAACACGTCTGCGTATCTCCTCTCAGAGCCTGAAACGCGCCTGGCGTACATCTGAGTTATTTGAACAGGCATTAGCTGGCCATATTGGTATTCGTACTGGTCGCATTGCTCGTGAGGCGGCGCAAATCCTCGTTGATAGCGGCATTGACGCCAAAAAAGCGGTTGAGTATGTGGAAAAAATTGCCAACTGTTTTGGCAAGGTAAAGGCGGAAAAGAAACCAAAAGATGAACTGACGAATGCTGAAACCGAGCAACTGGTGCATATCAGCCCAGCTGAATTTGAGGGCGTAAAAGCGCTAGCGCACCGTCTGGCGGAAGAAAAACGCGCGCCAAAAGAGGAAGAGCTTGCACTGCTACGTAAAGATCGCATGGCTGTCGATATTGCCATGTTTGGCCGTATGCTGGCGAATAAGCCCGATTTTAACGTGGAAGCTGCCTGTCAGGTCGCCCACGCCTTCGGCGTCAGCGAAACGATCGTCGAAGACGATTTCTTTACTGCTGTGGATGACCTACGCCAGGCATCGGCAGAAGATGCAGGCGCAGGCCATCTCGGCGAAACCGGCTTTGGCTCCGCGCTGTTTTACACCTATATCTGCATCGACAAAGATCTGCTGGTGAAAAACCTGAACGGCAATGAAGAACTGGCAAACAAAACGCTGCGCGCCTTTACTGAAGCGGCGCTGAAAGTGTCGCCAACCGGCAAACAGAACAGCTTTGCCAGCCGTGCCTATGCCTCGTGGGCGCTGGCGGAAAAAGGCACCGACCAACCACGTTCACTGGCGGCCGCGTTTTATGAACCGATCAACGGTACAGACCAATTGAACGTTGCGGTTAAGCGTATTACCGCGCTGCGTGAAAATATGAATGCGGTCTATGCACAGGAGACGGCGTTCAAAGACTTTAACGTTATGAATCAGCAGGGAAGCATGAAAGACGTGCTTGATTTCATCTGCGCGTAAGGGGCGGCTTATGAGCCAATATCTGGTTTTTCAGCTTCACGGGCCGATGGCGTCCTGGGGCGTGGATGCGCCAGGCGAAGTGCGCCACAGCCATGATCTGCCTTCGCGCTCGGCGCTGCTGGGGCTGCTGGCGGCGGCGCTGGGTATTCGCCGCGATGAGGAGGAACGGCTAAACGCCTTCAACCGTCATTACCAATTTTTGCTGTGCGCCAGCGGCAACCCGCGCTGGGCGCGGGATTATCACACGGTGCAGATGCCGAAAGAGGTACGTAAGGCACGTTATTTCAGCCGCCGTGAAGAGTTGCAGGATCCTGAGTTACTGAGCGCGCTGATTTCCCGACGCGACTACTACACCGACGCCTGGTGGATGATCGCTGTCAGCGCGACGCCGGACGCGCCTTACTCGTTGGCGCAGCTTCAGGCGTCGTTACAACATCCTGTATTCCCGCTGTATCTGGGGCGCAAAAGTCACCCTCTGGCGTTGCCGCTTGCGCCGCAACTGCTGGACGGGCGTGCGCCGGATGTCCTGCGTGAAGCATATCGTTGGTATCAGGATCAATTCAATACGCTGAAACTGACTCTCCCCAGATTACAGAATGAATGCTGGTGGGAAGGTGAACACGATGGCTTAACGGCGAACAAAATTTTACGTCGTCGCGACATGCCGTTGAGCCGCCAGCAATGGTTGTTCGGTGAACGTAGCGTGAATCAGGGGCCGTGGCTCCGCAAGGAGGACGCGTGTATCTCTCAAGAATAACGCTGCACACCAGCGAGCTTTCGCCGGCACAGCTCTTGCATCTGGTGGAGCGCGGCGAGTACGTGATGCACCAGTGGTTATGGGATCTCTTTCCCGGCAGCAAGGAACGGCAGTTTCTTTATCGCCGCGAAGAGTTACAGGGCGCGTTTCGCTTTTTTGTTCTCTCACAGGAACAGCCTGCCGCCAGCGCGATTTTTGACGTGCAGACTCGCCCATTTGCGCCAACGCTGAGCGCGGGGCAGACGCTGCGGTTTAACCTGCGCGCCAATCCGACGGTTTGCAAAAACGGCAAGCGTCACGATTTGCTGATGGAGGCGAAACGCCAGCGTAAAACGCAGGGTGATAGCCAGGATATTTGGTCTTATCAGCAGCAGGCGGCGCTGACGTGGTTGGCGCGCCAGGGGGAGCAAAATGGCTTCACCCTGCGCGAAACGAGCGTTGATGCTTATCGGCAGCAGCAGATACGTCGAGAGAAATCCCGGCAGATGATTCAGTTTAGCAGCGTGGACTATACCGGCGTGCTGGTGCTTAACGATCCCGTGCTTTTCCTGCAACGTCTGGCGCAGGGGTACGGTAAAAGCCGGGCGTTTGGCTGCGGAATGATGATGATCAAACCCGGAGACGACGCGTGACGTTCGTACCGCTCAACCCGATCCCGTTAAAAGATCGAACCTCGATGATCTTCCTCCAGTACGGTCAAATTGACGTGCTGGATGGGGCATTCGTGCTGATCGATAAAACGGGAGTCCGCACGCATATTCCCGTCGGTTCGGTCGCTTGTATCATGCTGGAACCGGGAACGCGGGTTTCCCATGCGGCAGTGCATTTAGCATCAACGGTCGGCACCCTGTTGGTATGGGTGGGCGAGGCGGGAGTGCGGGTCTATTCCTCCGGACAACCCGGTGGCGCACGAGCCGATAAGTTGCTTTATCAGGCAAAGCTGGCGTTAGATGATGACCTGCGGCTTAAAGTAGTCCGCAAAATGTATGAACTGCGTTTTCGTGAGCCGCCTCCCGCCCGTCGTTCCGTTGAGCAACTGCGCGGTATTGAAGGATCCCGTGTGCGGGCGACCTATGCATTACTGGCGAAGCAGTATGGCGTGAAATGGCATGGTCGTAACTATGATCCGAAAGACTGGGAGAAGGGGGATGTCGTCAACCGATGTATTAGCGCGGCGACATCGTGCCTGTACGGGATTTCAGAAGCGGCTATCCTGGCGGCGGGATATGCGCCGGCTATCGGTTTTATCCATAGCGGTAAGCCGCTTTCTTTTGTTTATGACATTGCCGATATCATCAAATTTGAATCGGTGGTGCCCAAAGCATTTGAGATCGCCGCTCGTCACCCGGCGGAACCTGATAAAGAAGTGCGCCTGGCCTGCCGGGATATTTTTCGCAGTTCGAAGCTGACCGGAAAATTGATCCCGCTGATCGAAGAGGTGCTCGCTGCCGGTGAAATTGAACCACCTCAGCCTGCGCCGGATATGCTGCCGCCAGCAATACCGGAACCTGAATCACTGGGTGATAGCGGCCATCGGGGGCATGGTTGATGAGTATGGTGGTTGTGGTCACGGAAAACGTACCGCCGCGCCTGCGGGGACGTCTTGCCGTCTGGTTACTTGAGGTTCGTGCAGGTGTTTATGTTGGCGATACCTCGAAGCGTATTCGGGAAATGATTTGGCAACAGATCACACAGCTTGGCGGAGTCGGAAACGTAGTAATGGCCTGGGCAACAAATACTGAGTCTGGTTTTGAGTTCCAGACCTGGGGTGAAAACAGACGTATTCCGGTAGATTTGGATGGACTGCGTTTGGTTTCTTTTCTTCCTGTTGAAAATCAATAAGTTGAATGCTCTTTAATGATAAGGAATTGTTATCTTACCGTTGGTAGTTTGTTATGTAGTAAAAAAGGGCTTTTAGAACAAATATATAGTTTTAGTGTGTTCCCCGCGCCAGCGGGGATAAACCGGCGTATCCCGAAATCACGTTCAAGAAAAATCCGTGTTCCCCGCGCCAGCGGGGATAAACCGGTTGGGTTGCATAGATGACACGCTTATAAATAGTGTTCCCCGCGTCAGCGGGGATAAACACGTTTCACCAGCATATCAGGACGTTTTTTCCGCCTTCGCCAGCTCTTTTACCAACGGCAGCATTATCCGTACTACATCGCGGCTACGGCGCTCAATTCGCCCTGGCAGCGCCTTGTCAATATGCTGTTGATTATCAAGCCGTACGTCGTGCCAGCTATTGCCGTTCGGGAAGGAGGCATTTTTCACGCGTTGCTGGTATCCGTCTTTTTTACCCAGATTCCAGTTCGTCGCCTCAACAGAAAGCACCGATATTCCCGCTTTATCGAAAACCTCCGCATCATTACAGCAACCCGTTCCTTTGGGGTAGGATGGATTGCGTCCCGGATTGGTGTTGGCGGCGATACCATAACGGCGCGCAATCGCTAATGCTCGATCGCGGGTCAGTGTACGCACTGCTTCCGGCGTATTTTTCCCGCTATTAAAATAGAGCTTGTCGCCAACAATCAGGTTATCGAGATTAATCACCAGCAGCGTATTTTTCTTCTCAGCGTCACTCATTCGTTTGAGTAAATTTTCCGCGCCTAGCTTTCCCTCTTCTTCCCCGCTGGTGGCGATAAAACGAATCCCATAATGGGTCGGTATATCTTTCAGACGCGCCGCCAGTTCCAGCATAACGCCTAATCCCGCGGCATTATCATCCATTCCCTGTAACGTTAAACCGCCCAGATTGGCATCGACATCAGCGTCGCTCTGCGGAGCGTAGGTATCCAGATGCGCCATAATGATGATCTGCTGCGGCACGCGCCCTTCATGGGCGGCGATGACCGTACTGCCCGTCACGTTATGCCAGTTTTTGCGATTATCCTTCGTGGTATAAATAAATCGGCTATTAAACGTTCGAATATCGCTTTGGTATCCCATCTGGGTAAATTGTTGGCGTAAATAATCGGCAGACAACATCTCGGCGGGGGAGCCAGTCATTCTCCCGGGAAAAAAAGTGGCGATATGTCGTGCCTGAGTATTCGCTATTTCACCAGGCCCTGGTGATGCTGCTTGTGCAGGAAGGATAAAGCCTACGCCGAGCGCCAGAATGACGGCAAAGCGGCGCGTTGCGGAAAACATAATGAGTCCTTAAATACAGAACAAAATTTTACGTGGCTAGTATGAAACCGCGATCGTGTTAATACAATTTCATTTGCTCCTAAATGCTGGCAATCCGGTACGTTAAGCATTTTTTGATATTGGTTTTTGGGCCGCGTTATTCCTTTGAGGAACTACTCATTCCAATTCGTCATTTCATTCACTCTCCTGCGCTCCCTATAGTCGTGTAATCGAAATGTTTAGCAAAAAACGGTATTGCAAAGGAACGGTTATGGATCAAAAACGACTCACCCACCTGCGGCAACTGGAGGCGGAAAGTATCCACATTATCCGTGAAGTGGCAGCGGAATTCGCTAATCCGGTCATGCTGTACTCCATTGGTAAAGACTCCAGCGTCATGCTGCATCTGGCGCGTAAGGCGTTTTATCCGGGTACGTTACCGTTCCCGCTATTGCACGTTGATACCGGTTGGAAATTCCGTGAGATGTACGCCTTTCGCGATCGTACCGCCAACGCATACGGCTGCGAATTGCTGGTACATAAAAATCCGGAAGGCGTGGCGATGGGCATCAATCCGTTCGTTCACGGTAGCGCTAAACACACCGACATTATGAAAACCGAAGGGTTAAAGCAGGCGCTGAATAAGTACGGTTTTGATGCCGCGTTCGGCGGCGCACGGCGCGATGAGGAAAAATCCCGCGCGAAAGAACGTATTTACTCCTTTCGTGACCGTTTCCATCGCTGGGACCCGAAAAATCAGCGGCCAGAGTTGTGGCGTAACTATAACGGTCAGATTAATAAAGGCGAAAGTATACGCGTCTTCCCGCTCTCCAACTGGACTGAGCAGGATATCTGGCAATACATCTGGCTGGAAAACATCGACATCGTGCCGCTGTATTTGGCTGCTGAACGCCCGGTTCTGGAACGTGACGGCATGTTGATGATGGTGGATGACGATCGTATCGATCTCCAGCCTGGCGAAGTCATCAAAAAAAGGATGGTGCGCTTCCGTACACTTGGCTGTTGGCCGCTCACCGGGGCGGTGGAATCCCACGCGCAAACGCTGCCGGAAATTATCGAAGAGATGCTGGTTTCTACCACCAGCGAGCGGCAGGGGAGGATGATTGACCGCGATCAGGCGGGGTCGATGGAGCTTAAAAAACGTCAGGGGTATTTCTAAGGAGCCGCCATGAACACCATACTTGCACAACAAATCGCCAATGAAGGCGGCGTCGAAGCCTGGATGATTGCCCAACAGCACAAAAGCCTGCTGCGTTTTTTAACCTGTGGCAGCGTTGATGACGGTAAAAGTACGCTGATAGGTCGTTTGCTGCACGATACTCTGCAAATTTATGAAGATCAGCTCTCTTCTCTGCATAATGACAGTAAACGTCATGGCACGCAGGGAGAAAAACTCGATCTGGCGCTACTGGTAGATGGGCTGCAGGCCGAGCGTGAGCAGGGCATTACTATTGACGTCGCGTACCGCTATTTCTCCACGGAAAAACGAAAATTTATTATCGCCGACACGCCGGGCCATGAACAATATACTCGTAATATGGCGACCGGGGCGTCCACCTGCGATCTGGCGATCCTACTGATCGACGCGCGTAAAGGCGTGCTGGATCAGACGCGTCGCCATAGCTTTATCTCCACTCTGTTGGGGATCAAACACCTGGTGGTGGCAATCAACAAAATGGATCTCGTTGACTACCGCGAAGAGACCTTCGCCCGTATTCGCGAAGATTACCTGACCTTTGCTGAACAGTTGCCGGGCGATTTGGACATTCGCTTTGTCCCGCTTTCGGCGCTGGAAGGGGATAATGTCGCCGCGCAGAGCGCCAATATGCGCTGGTACAGCGGCCCGACGCTGTTGGAAGTCCTGGAAACGGTAGACATACAGCGTGCGGTAGACCGTCAACCGATGCGATTTCCGGTACAATACGTTAATCGCCCAAATCTTGATTTTCGGGGGTATGCCGGCACTCTGGCGTCTGGTAGCGTCAAAGTCGGAGAGCGCATTAAAGTGCTGCCGTCTGGCGTGGAATCCAGCGTGGCGCGTATCGTCACTTTTGATGGCGATAAAGAAGAAGCCTGTGCGGGCGAAGCCATTACCCTGGTACTCAACGACGACATTGATATTAGCCGCGGCGATCTGCTGCTGGCGGCAAACGAGACGCTGGCACCTGCGCGGCACGCCGCGATCGACGTGGTATGGATGGCGGAACAGCCGCTGGCGCCGGGCCAAAGCTACGACGTTAAACTTGCGGGTAAGAAAACCCGCGCGCGTATCGAGGCTATTCGCTATCAGATTGATATCAACAATCTGACCCAACGAGACGTCGAGAGCCTGCCGTTAAACGGTATTGGTCTGGTGGAGATGACATTCGATGAGCCGCTCGCGCTGGATATTTATCAGCAAAATCCGGTGACGGGCGGGCTGATTTTTATCGACCGACTTTCTAACGTCACCGTGGGCGCTGGCATGGTGCGGGAACTGGACGAACGCGGAGCGACGCCGCCCGTGGAATACAGTGCGTTTGAGCTGGAGCTGAATGCGCTGGTACGCCGTCATTTTCCGCACTGGGACGCCCGCGATTTGCTGGGAGATAAACATGGCGCTGCATGATGAGAACGTGGTCTGGCACTCTCATCCCGTTACTGTCGCCGCTCGTGAACAGCTCCACGGCCACCGTGGCGTGGTGCTGTGGTTTACCGGACTCTCCGGTTCGGGAAAATCAACGGTGGCCGGCGCGCTGGAAGAGGCGTTACATCAGCGCGGCGTCAGTACCTACCTGTTGGATGGCGATAATGTGCGCCACGGTTTGTGCCGTGATTTAGGCTTTAGCGATGCCGATCGCCAGGAAAATATTCGGCGGGTAGGCGAAGTGGCCAGTCTGATGGCGGACGCTGGCCTGATTGTTTTGACGGCATTTATTTCTCCGCACCGCGCCGAGCGGCAACTGGTAAAAGAGCGCGTCGGCCACGATCGTTTTATCGAGATTTATGTCAATACGCCGCTGGCTATCTGTGAACAGCGCGATCCTAAAGGATTGTATAAAAAAGCGCGCGCGGGCGAGTTGCGTAACTTTACCGGTATCGACGCCATTTACGAAGCGCCTGACTCGCCCCAGGTTCATCTTAATGGTGAACAATTAGTAACAAATTTGGTTTCCCAATTATTAGACCTGCTGAGACGGCGCGATATTATCAGATCCTGAGACACCACCGGGCTTGTATGCCCGGTATGGTCAAGGTTACAGGATTTAATATGCGTAATAGCCATAACATTACTTTCACAAGGTCAGACGCCTTCATGGTCGACGATGACGCCACCAGTGCATTTCCGGGGGCGGTGGTCGGCTTTGTGTCATGGCTGCTGGCGTTGGGGATCCCTTTTCTGCTTTATGGCCCTAACACGCTGTTTTTTTTCCTCTATACCTGGCCCTTTTTCCTCGCGTTAATGCCGGTATCGGTGATTATCGGCATTGCGTTGCATCTGCTGGTAAAGGGCAAAATACTTTTTAGCATCATGTTTACTCTACTGGCCGTAGGCGCGCTGTTCGGCGCGTTATTTATATGGCTATTAGGGTAGACGGGTTATCACTGCGCCTCCGGTCATAATTCAAACCGTAACCAACAATGAGATTATGTTCTCCTTACTCGGGTATACGTAACATCCGGCAAATGTGGTACATTTGCCGGCGTTGTCGCGGCAATCCCGTCCTGAATGTGGAGTCACAGAGGACGTTATGGGATGATGATGCCGTTTTTCAGGGGGCAGGATGGGTAAACTAACGCTGCTGTTGCTGGCTTTACTGGTCTGGCTACAGTACTCGCTGTGGTTCGGTAAGAACGGCATACATGACTATAGCCGCGTCAACGATGATGTGGTCGCGCAGCAGGCGACAAACGCCAAACTTAAAGCGCGTAACGATCAGCTTTTTGCCGAAATTGACGATCTCAATGGCGGCCAGGAAGCGATTGAGGAGCGCGCGCGCAACGAACTTAGCATGACCAAACCGGGCGAAACCTTCTATCGTCTGGTGCCTGACGCCTCAAAACGCGCGGCAACGGCGGGGCAAACTCATCGATAAACCATCCAGGGATTTAACATGGCAGCCACTTTATTGGACGTTTGCGCCGTGGTGCCGGCGGCCGGATTTGGCCGCCGAATGCAAACAGAATGTCCTAAGCAGTATCTCTCAATCGGTAATAAAACCATTCTGGAGCACTCAGTTCATGCGCTGCTGGCGCATCCTCGGGTGACACGCGTTGTTATTGCTATCAGCCCTGGCGATCATCGCTTTGCCCAACTTCCGCTGGCGAATCATCCGCAAATCACCGTTGTGGATGGCGGCAACGAACGCGCTGATTCTGTTTTGGCCGGGTTGCAGGCCGTTGCAAAGGCGCAGTGGGTGCTGGTGCACGACGCGGCAAGACCCTGTTTGCATCAGGATGACCTTGCGCGGTTGCTGACCATCAGCGAAAACAGCCGGGTCGGCGGTATCCTCGCCAGTCCGGTGCGCGACACCATGAAACGCGGCGAACCGGGGAAGAACGCTATTGCCCATACCGTAGAGCGCGCCGATTTATGGCACGCGCTCACCCCGCAGTTTTTCCCCCGCGAACTCTTGCACGATTGTCTGACGCGTGCGCTGAATGAAGGCGCGACCATCACCGACGAAGCGTCAGCGCTGGAATATTGTGGTTTTCATCCGGCGCTGGTAGAAGGTCGCGCGGATAACATCAAGGTCACCCGTCCGGAAGATCTGGCGCTGGCGGAATTTTATCTGACCCGAACCATCCACCAGGAGAAAGCATAATGCGAATTGGACACGGTTTTGACGTACACGCGTTTGGCGGAGAAGGGCCGATTATTATTGGCGGCGTGCGTATCTCTTATGAAAAAGGGCTATTGGCGCATTCCGATGGCGATGTGGCGTTACATGCGCTGACCGATGCGCTGCTGGGTGCGGCGGCGCTTGGCGATATCGGCAAGCTCTTCCCGGATACCGATCCGGCATTTAAGGGAGCGGATAGCCGCGAACTACTGCGTGAAGCCTGGCGTCGTATTCAGGCGAAGGGGTACACCCTCGGCAACGTAGATGTCACCATTATTGCGCAGGCGCCGAAAATGCTGCCGCATATTCCGCAAATGCGCGTCTTTATCGCCGAAGATCTCGGCTGCCATATGGATGATGTTAACGTGAAGGCGACGACGACGGAAAAGCTCGGATTTACCGGACGCGGAGAAGGCATTGCCTGCGAAGCGGTCGCGTTGCTGATGAAGGCGGCGAAATGACAGAGTTTGACAATCTCACCTGGCTGCACGGAAAACCACAAGGTAGCGGATTGCTGAAAGCGAATCCGGAAGATTTTGTGGTGGTTGAAGATTTAGGCTTTACGCCAGATGGTGAAGGCGAGCACATTCTGCTGCGTATTTTGAAAAACGGTTGCAATACCCGTTTTGTCGCTGACGCGCTGGCGAAATTCCTGAAAATTCACGCTCGCGAAGTGAGCTTTGCCGGGCAAAAAGATAAACACGCCGTTACCGAGCAGTGGCTGTGCGCGCGCGTGCCGGGGAAAGAGATGCCCGATTTCAGCGCCTTTCAGCTGGAAGGTTGTAAAGTGCTGGAATACGCGCGTCACAAGCGTAAGCTGCGTTTAGGCGCGCTGAAAGGCAATGCCTTTACGCTGGTGTTGCGTGAAATAAGCGATCGCCGCGATGTCGAAACACGATTGCAGGCGATTCGCGATGGCGGCGTGCCGAACTATTTCGGCGCACAGCGATTCGGCATTGGCGGCAGCAACTTGCAGGGCGCGCTGCGCTGGGCGCAAAGTAACGCGCCGGTGCGCGATCGCAATAAACGCAGTTTTTGGTTGTCGGCGGCGCGTAGCGCGTTGTTTAATCAAATTGTTCACCAGCGGCTGAAGAAACCAGACTTTAATCAAGTTGTTGACGGCGATGCGCTACAATTAGCGGGGCGTGGAAGCTGGTTCGTCGCGACATCTGAAGAACTGCCTGAATTGCAGCGCCGGGTAGACGAAAAAGAGCTGATGATTACAGCGTCGTTGCCGGGCAGCGGAGAGTGGGGAACACAGCGTGCGGCGCTGGCGTTTGAGCAAGATGCCATTGCCCAGGAAACGGTGTTGCAATCGCTGTTGCTGCGCGAAAAAGTAGAGGCGTCGCGCAGAGCGATGCTGCTTTATCCGCAACAATTAAGCTGGAACTGGTGGGATGACGTTACCGTCGAGTTACGTTTCTGGCTGCCCGCAGGCAGTTTTGCCACCAGCGTAGTAAGGGAACTGATCAACACAATGGGTGATTATGCGCATATTGCTGAGTAACGATGACGGGGTTCACGCGCCCGGTATACAAACGCTGGCGAAAGCGCTGCGTGAGTTTGCTGATGTACAGGTCGTAGCCCCGGATCGTAACCGCAGCGGCGCGTCTAATTCCCTCACGCTGGAATCTTCGCTTCGTACTTTTACCTTTGATAATGGCGATATCGCCGTACAGATGGGGACGCCGACCGATTGCGTCTATCTGGGCGTTAATGCCTTAATGCGTCCGCGTCCGGATATTGTCGTTTCCGGTATTAACGCGGGTCCGAATCTGGGCGATGATGTGATCTATTCCGGTACTGTCGCCGCGGCGATGGAAGGTCGTCATCTCGGCTTTCCGGCATTAGCGGTCTCCCTTAACGGCTATCAACATTATGATACGGCTGCGGCCGTGACTTGCGCGCTTTTGCGAGGGTTAAGCCGGGAGCCGTTGCGTACCGGGCGTATTCTCAACGTGAATGTCCCGGATCTACCGTTAGCGCAGGTTAAAGGCATCCGCGTGACTCGCTGTGGTAGCCGCCATCCAGCGGATAAAGTAATCCCGCAGGAAGATCCGCGCGGTAATACATTGTACTGGATTGGCCCGCCGGGCGATAAATACGATGCCGGGCCGGATACCGATTTCGCGGCGGTGGATGAAGGCTACGTCTCCGTCACGCCGTTGCATGTGGATTTAACCGCGCACAGCGCGCATGATGTGGTTTCAGACTGGTTAGACAGCGTGGGAGTTGGCACGCAATGGTAAGTGGACGTGTACAGGCTCTTCTTGAACAATTGCGCGCGCAGGGCATCAGAGATGAGCAGGTGCTTAATGCGCTTGCCGCAGTGCCGCGCGAGAAATTTATTGATGAAGCGTTTGAACATAAGGCTTGGGAAAATATCGCTTTGCCGATAGGCCAGGGTCAGACGATTTCGCAGCCCTACATGGTGGCGCGAATGACGGAACTGCTCGAACTGACGCCGCAATCCAGGGTGTTGGAAATTGGCACCGGTTCCGGCTATCAGACGGCGATTCTGGCGCATCTGGTACATCACGTTTGCTCCGTTGAGCGGATTAAGGGGCTGCAATGGCAGGCGCGCCGCCGCCTGAAGCAGCTCGATTTACATAATGTTTCTACCCGTCATGGCGATGGCTGGCAAGGCTGGCAGGCGCGTGCGCCGTTTGACGCTATCATTGTGACGGCCGCGCCACCGGAAATTCCTACCGCGCTCATGGCACAGTTGGATGAAGGCGGCATTCTTGTTCTGCCCGTGGGCGATGAGCAGCAGTTTTTGAAACGCGTGCGTCGCCGGGGCGGCGAATTTATTATCGATACCGTGGAGGCCGTTCGCTTCGTCCCGTTAGTCAAGGGAGAGCTGGCCTAGTTTGCCCTGCAAACACCCACTCTTACGCCTGATGAAGCCGAAACGAATACCTGGAGTTTTCCTGGTTATTCCCGGTGGGTTAAGCGTATCGTGAACACATTTTCCCGTGTTCACTTAATGCGTTGCACGGTTCTTACGTCACTGGTTGTTAACCAAATTTTTTACTGGGGGATAAATGAGCGCGGGAAGCCCAAAATTCACCGTTAGTCGCATTGCGGCACTATCACTGGTTTCACTATGGCTGGCAGGTTGTACCAGTTCGTCAAACCCTCCGGCGCCGGTCACGTCTGTGGACAGTGGGTCGTCATCAAATACCAATTCCGGGATGTTGATCACACCGCCGCCAAAAATGGGCGCGACGACGCAACAAACGCCGCAACAAGCGCCGCAAATTCAACCCGTTCAGCGTCCTGTAACGCAGCCCATGCAAACTCAACCGGTCACGGAACAACCCGTGCAGATGGAAAATGGGCGAATTGTATACAATCGCCAGTATGGGAATATTCCGAAAGGTAGCTATACGGGTGGCAGTACTTACACCGTGAAAAAGGGTGATACGCTTTTTTACATCGCCTGGATTACCGGGAACGATTTCCGCGATCTGGCCCAGAGAAACAGTATTTCTGCCCCGTATAGCCTGAATGTAGGGCAAACTTTGCAAGTTGGTAACGCATCCGGTATGCCAATTACTGGCGGAAATGCGATCACCCAGGCGGATGCAGCACAGCAAGGAGTTGTGACCAGGTCTGCACAAAATTCCACCGTTGCAGTTGCGTCTCAACCAACAATTACGTATTCTGAGGGCTCAGGTGAACAAAGTGCTAACAAAATGTTGCCAAACAACAAGCCTGCTGGGACGGTTGTCACAGCGCCTGTAACGGCACCAACGGTAAGCACGACCGAACCAAATGCAAGCAGTACGTCAACCAGCGCGCCGATTTCCGCATGGCGCTGGCCGACGGATGGCAAAGTGATCGAAAACTTTGGCGCTTCCGAAGGGGGCAATAAAGGGATCGACATTGCAGGCAGTAAGGGACAGGCTATCGTCGCAACCGCTGATGGGCGCGTCGTATATGCCGGTAACGCACTGCGTGGTTACGGTAATCTTATTATCATCAAACATAACGATGATTACCTGAGTGCCTACGCCCATAATGATACGATGCTGGTCCGGGAACAACAGGAAGTTAAGGCGGGGCAAAAAATCGCTACTATGGGTAGCACCGGCACCAGCTCTACACGCTTGCATTTTGAAATTCGTTACAAGGGGAAATCCGTAAACCCGCTGCGTTATTTACCGCAGCGATAAAGCGGCGGAACCAGGCTTTGACTTGCTAGTTCCGTCAAGGGATCACGGGTAGGAGCCACCTTATGAGTCAGAATACGCTGAAAGTTCATGATTTAAATGAAGACGCGGAATTTGATGAGAACGGAGTAGAGGCTTTTGACGAAAAAGCCTTGAGTGAAGAGGAACCCAGTGATAACGACCTGGCTGAAGAAGAGCTGTTATCGCAAGGGGCCACACAGCGTGTGTTGGACGCGACTCAGCTTTACCTTGGTGAGATTGGGTATTCACCACTGTTAACAGCCGAAGAAGAAGTCTATTTTGCGCGTCGCGCACTGCGTGGAGATGTCGCTTCTCGCCGTCGCATGATTGAGAGTAACCTGCGTCTGGTGGTAAAAATTGCCCGCCGTTATGGCAATCGTGGACTGGCGTTGCTGGACCTGATTGAAGAGGGCAATCTGGGGCTTATCCGTGCAGTCGAGAAGTTTGACCCGGAACGCGGGTTCCGCTTCTCAACATACGCAACCTGGTGGATTCGCCAGACAATCGAACGGGCGATTATGAACCAAACCCGTACGATTCGCTTGCCGATTCACATTGTTAAAGAGCTGAACGTATACCTGCGCACCGCACGTGAGTTGTCGCATAAACTGGACCACGAACCGAGTGCGGAAGAAATTGCAGAGCAACTGGATAAACCGGTTGATGACGTCAGCCGTATGCTTCGTCTCAACGAGCGCATTACCTCGGTAGACACCCCGCTGGGCGGTGATTCCGAAAAAGCGTTGCTGGACATCCTGGCCGATGAAAAAGAGAACGGTCCGGAAGACACCACGCAAGATGACGATATGAAACAGAGCATCGTCAAATGGTTGTTCGAACTGAACGCCAAACAGCGTGAAGTGCTGGCGCGCCGTTTCGGTCTGCTGGGATATGAAGCTGCGACACTGGAAGATGTAGGCCGTGAAATCGGTCTTACGCGTGAGCGTGTTCGTCAGATTCAGGTTGAAGGCCTGCGCCGTCTGCGCGAAATTCTGCAGACGCAGGGGCTGAATATCGAAGCGCTGTTCCGCGAGTAAGTACCCTTGTCAAAAAAAGGCCAGTCGACAGACTGGCCTTTTTTTTACCGTTTGTCTTCTGCCAGCAGCGGCGGGATACTCGGCACCATTGGCGCGTCATCAATATCTTTTTGCGTCATGCGAAACGCTTGTGGATAGTGTTCGCGGCTGGTACGGCGTAACGGTTCGGTATCGCGCCAGGTATACAGACAATGCTGACACTGATATACCGTCCAGACTCCTTTTACCGGAGAAGTCGCCATGAGTTCAATATGTGCATCGGCACAGCGTGGACAAATCATCGGTTACTCCTTATTTACGGTTGGCCAGCATGGCGGTCAGCTTTTCAGCCCAGGCTTTAGTTTCCGGTAAATCAACAACCGGCTGGCTATAGTGACCACGGTTATCTGGCGCAACCGGCGTGGTGGCGTCAATGATCAGCTTGTCGGTAATCCCCGCCGGGCTTGAGCCCGGGTCCAGTTCCAGGACGGACATATTCGGTAGCTGTACCAGATCGCCTGCCGGATTCACTTTCGACGACAACGCCCACATCACCTGTGGCAGATTGAATGGATCGACATCTTCATCGACCATGATCACCATCTTCACATATCCCAGACCGTGCGGCGTCGTCATCGCTCGCAGGCCCACCGCACGGGCAAAGCCGCCGTAGCGTTTTTTGGTCGAGATGATGGCCAGCAAGCCGTGGGTGTACATGGCGTTTACCGCCTGCACTTCCGGAAATTCGGCTTTCAGCTGTTGATACAGTGGCACGCAGGTCGCCGGCCCCATCAGGTAGTCGATTTCCGTCCACGGCATCCCCAAATAGAGCGATTCAAAAATGGGTTTGCTGCGGTAAGAGACCTTATCGATACGCACCACGGTCATGTTGCGACCGCCGGAATAGTGGCCGGTAAATTCGCCGAACGGTCCTTCAATTTCACGTTTACGGCTTTCGATGACCCCTTCAAGAATGACTTCAGATCCCCACGGCACATCAAAACCGGTCAGCGGCGCGGTGGCGATAGGATAGGGGCTTTCACGCAGCGCGCCTGCCATTTCATACTCTGACTGATCGTATTTCAGCGGCGTTGCGCCCATCAGGGTAATGATCGGATCGTTACCCAACGTGATCGCAATCGGCAGATCTTCCCCGCGCTCTTCAGCTTTGTGCAGGTGCAATGCGATATCATGCATCGGCACTGGTTGCAGACCCAGCTTACGCTTGCCTTTAACTTCCATGCGGTAGATGCCGACATTCTGCTTGCCGAAGTTATCGGGATCGAGCGGATCGCGTGATACCACACAGGCTTTATCCAGATAGAATCCGCCGTCGCCGTCGTTCAGACGAAACAGCGGCAGGATATCAAACAGGTTGATTGCGTCGCCGTCGACGGTATTTTCCGCCCAGCCCGGATTCGCCCGTCGTTCCGGCGCTACCGGAAAATTGTCCCAGCGGCGAATAAATTCATCGATCTGTTTTTTAACCGGCGTGTTAGGCGGCAAACCCAGTGAGATGGCATGGTTCTGCCAGGAACCGATGGTATTCATCGCCACGCGGGCGTCGGTAAAACCACGAATATTGTCAAACCACAGCGCGGGCGCGCCATCGCCGATGCGTCCCGTTGCGTTGGCAGCGGCGGCGAGATCCGGCTCCGCATTCACTTCCTCGCTGATTTTCAGCAGTTGTCCCTGCTGATCCAGCGCATGTAAAAAACTGCGCAAATCATCAAATGCCATTATCCATTCTCCTGTGAAAAATTTGCTGCCTGTCGCAGTCCTTGCCAGCGGCGCGTGCGCGTATGCTCCAGACCAAACTGGTCGAGAACGCGCGCTACGATGTGCTGGATAATATCGTCAACGGTTTGCGGCAGGTTGTAGAAGGCGGGCATGGGCGGCACTATCGCCACCCCCATACGAGAAAGCGCTAGCATGTTTTCCAGATGAATCGTGCTGAGCGGCATTTCCCGCGGCACAAGCACCAGCTTGCGACCCTCTTTCAACACGACATCGGCAGCGCGTCCCACCAGCCCCTCGGCATAGCCGGCGCGAACCCCCGCCAGTGTTTTCATACTGCAGGGGATAATAATCATGCCGTCGGTACGAAATGAGCCGGAGGAAATGGTCGCCGCCTGATCGGCCGGGCTATGACAATAATCTGCCAGGGCGGCTACCTCAGCGGGCGTGTAGGGCGTCTCCAGTTCAATAGTGGTTTTCGCCCACTTTGACATTACCAGATGCGTTTCAACATCAGGTATCGCCCGCAATGCCTGGAATAGCTCGACGCCAAGCGGCGCGCCGGTCGCACCGGTCATCCCCACAATCAATCTCATTTCTTACCTCAAATATCGTTCGTATACGAACATTTTGATCAAAATACGCCCACACGGCCTTTGCGACAAGATCGCTCCCGACGCCTGCGCACGTTTAGCTAAAGCATTCGTCATTAAAAAACCGTGCATAAGTCGTTATGATAGAAAAAGTTAATTTATCCGGAGCGCTCATGGAGTTACGAAACACCGCGTTTCATCTGTTACGCCAACTTTTTCAGCAACATACCGCACGCTGGCAGCATGAACTACCGGAGCTCACCAAACCTCAATATGCGGTGATGCGCGTTATTGCTGAACATCCGGGTATTGAACAGGTCGATCTGACCGAAGCGGCGGTCAGCACTAAAGCGACGCTGGCGGAGATGTTAAGCCGGATGGAAAATCGTGGGCTGGTGAAGCGAGAAAACGATCCGCTGGATAAACGTCGGCGTTTTGTCTATCTCACCGTTCAGGGCCAAACGTTGCTCGCCGCCGCGATACCACTGGGGGATCGCGTTGACGATGAGTTTTTGGGGCGACTGAGCGCTGAAGAACGCGAACAGTTTACGCAACTGGTACGCAAGATGATGACGTAAGCGGCTTGCGCCGTTTTGCTATTGTTTGGCCATCAGCAGTGAGATATCCACTTTGGCCAGCGCCCGAATTGCGCTTTCCGGCAGGCCGTCATCGGTGACGATTTGGTTGAATTCCGCCAGCGGTAACGCCAGCCATGTAGCGACCTGGCCGTATTTGGTCGCGTCGCACACCAGAATTTTTTGGCGGCTGGCGCTGGCGACGGCCCGTTTCACCGTGACTTTATCTTCTGCCGGCGTTGAAATACCGCGCACGCTCCAGGAAGAGGCGGAAATAAAGGCCTGGTCAATCATCAACCCACGCAAAAGCGTCGCCGCGGCTTCACCGACGCACGACCGGTTTTCCCGGCATACCGCCCCGCCAGTGTGAATAATTGTGCAATCGCTATTGTCCATCAGGTAATCGGCGATAACGAAATCATTGGTCACCACCGTAAGTTTATTCATCGTAACCAGCTGCCTGGCGATCGCCAGCGTGGTAGTACCTGCATCAAGGTAGATACAGCTTTCTGGCTGTACCAGGCTGGCGGCCAGTTTGCCAATCGCCGCTTTCTGCGGCGTCGCCAGTTCGGTTTTGATCTGATGCGAGGGTTCGTGCGCCACGCGAGTCGATGATTGCACGCCGCCAGAGACCTGGATTACCGCGCCTTGCTGCTCCAGTTTTTGTAAATCACGGCGGATAGTCATGTGGGATACATGCATGCGCTCGGTCAGTTCAGCGATACTGACGATGCCTTTCTCCGCCACCATATCAAGAATGATTTGTCGACGCTCAGTAGGTATCAACGTCTGCTCCTTTCTTTAGTCCTGTCGCGATTTTACGCGATTTCTCGTCACAGCGTGTGAAGTTCTATGAGGATTGCCTTCACAAAAAATAACATATTTTGTTATTTTTTGTGAAACAACTCACCGCAATTGTTTACAAAAACGCCTATATTCACATAACAAAACATAATATCACGTAAATTAACATGGAGTGATAATGACAACAGGAACTGATTTTCATGTCGGCATTGTGGGGCTTGGCTCAATGGGAATGGGCGCTGCGCGTTCATGCCTGCGCGCCGGGCTTTCCACATGGGGGGCCGATCTTAACCCGCAAGCGTGCGCGAATCTGCTCGCTGAAGGGGCTTGTGGGGCTGCCGCCAGCGCCAGGGAGTTCGCCGGCGTCGTGGATGCGTTAGTCATTCTGGTCGTCAATGCCGCCCAGGTCAGACAGGTGTTATTCGGTGAGGATGGCGTCGCCCATCTGATGAAACCCGGAAGCGCGGTGATGGTTTCGTCTACGATCTCAAGCGCCGACGCGCAAGAGATCGCCGCGGCGTTGACGGCATTGAATCTTAACATGCTGGATGCGCCGGTTTCCGGCGGCGCGGTAAAAGCGGCGCAGGGCGAAATGACGGTGATGGCCTCCGGGAGCGAGGCGGCGTTTACCCGCCTGAAGCCTGTGCTGGACGCCGTTGCCAGCAACGTTTATCGCATCAGCGATACGCCGGGCGCAGGCTCAACCGTCAAAATCATTCATCAGCTGCTGGCTGGCGTGCATATTGCGGCGGCGGCCGAAGCGATGGCGCTGGCCGCGCGGGCTGGTATTCCTCTGGACGTGATGTATGACGTCGTGACCCATGCCGCCGGCAACTCCTGGATGTTCGAAAACCGTATGCAGCATGTCGTTGACGGCGACTATACCCCGCGTTCGGCCGTCGACATTTTTGTCAAAGATTTGGGGCTGGTTGCCGACACGGCGAAAGCGCTGCGCTTCCCCTTACCGCTGGCCTCTACGGCGTTAAATATGTTCACCAGCGCCAGTAACGCCGGTTATGGCAAAGAGGATGACAGCGCTGTGATCAAAATTTTCTCAGGGATTACTCTGCCTGGCGTCACGCCTGAGGAGCCGTCATGTTAAAAATTGGCGTCATTGCCGACGATTTTACCGGCGCGACTGACATCGCCAGTTTTCTGGTCGAAAACGGGATGCCGACAGTGCAGATCAATGATGTCCCAACCGGGACGCAACCGGAAGGGTGCGACGCGGTGGTTATCAGCCTGAAAACCCGCTCATGCCCGGCGCAAGAGGCGATAAAACAATCGCTGGCGGCGCTGGTATGGCTGAAAAAACAGGGCTGCCAGCAAGTCTATTTCAAATATTGCTCGACTTTCGATAGTACCGCCGAAGGCAATATCGGCCCGGTCACCGATGCGCTGATGGTGGCGCTGGATACCTCATTTACCGTGATTTCTCCCGCGCTGCCGGTTAACGGACGCACGGTTTATCAGGGCTATCTGTTTGTCATGAACCACTTGCTGGCGGAGTCCGGTATGCGCCACCACCCAATCAATCCGATGACCGACAGCTACCTGCCGCGTCTGATGGAAGCGCAGGCGCAAGGGCGCTGCGGCGTTATTCCAGCTCAGACGCTTGATGAAGGCGTTGCCGCGACCCGTGCGGCGCTGTCGCGTTTACAGCAGGAAGGATATCGCTACGCAGTACTTGACGCGCTCAATGAGCGGCACCTGGAAATCCAGGGCGAGGTTTTGCGTGATGCTCCGCTGGTGACCGGCGGTTCCGGGCTGGCAATGGGGCTGGCGCGTCAGTGGGCGAAGCACGGCGTTTCTCAGGCCCGTTCCGCAGGCTATCCGCTGAGCGGCCGCGCGGTGGTGCTTTCCGGTTCCTGTTCGCAAATGACGAATCAGCAGGTGGCTTTCTATCGACAACATGCTCCCACACGCGACGTTGATGTGGCGCGCTGCCTGTCATCCGAGACGCGCGAGGCCTACGCTGAAGCGCTGGCGCAGTGGGTGCTCAGTCAGGACAGCGAACTGGCGCCAATGATTAGCGCCACCGCCTCCACGCAGGCGCTGGCCGCCATCCAGCAGCAATATGGCGCTACCGAAGCCAGCCATGCGGTAGAGGCGCTCTTTTCCCTGCTGGCTGCTCGCTTAGCGGAAGGCGGTATCACCCGGTTTATTGTGGCGGGCGGCGAAACCTCGGGCGTGGTGACGCAAAGCCTCGGTATTACCGGTTTTCACATCGGACCGTGCATTTCACCCGGCGTGCCGTGGGTCAACGCGCTCCATGCGCCAGTCTCGCTGGCGCTAAAGTCAGGTAATTTTGGCGATGAATCCTTTTTCATCCGCGCTCAAAGGGAGTTTCAGGTATGACGACACTGGCAAAAGAAGAGCACGCTTTGCGAGAAGAGATGGTCAGGATAGCCGCCTCGTTTTTCCAGCGCGGCTATGCCACCGGCTCGGCAGGCAACCTCTCGCTGTTACTGCCGGACGGCAATATTCTGGCGACGCCCACCGGTTCGTGTCTGGGTAATCTCGACCCGCAGCGGCTATCCAAAGTGGACCCGCAGGGCGAATGGCTCAGCGGCGATAAACCGTCTAAAGAGGTGCGTTTTCATCTGGCGTTGTATCGCAATAACCCTTGCTGCAAGGCCGTGGTACATCTGCATAGCACCTGGTCAACGGCGCTTTCCTGTCTCGAAGGGCTGGACCCGCAAAATGTGATTCGCCCGTTTACCCCCTATGTGGTGATGCGGATGGGCGACATTCCGCTGGTTCCCTACTATCGCCCGGGGGATGACCGAATTGCCCGCGATTTGGCCGCGCTGGCGGCCCGGCATCAGGCCTTTTTACTGGCTAATCATGGGCCGGTCGTGTGCGGGGAGAATTTGCAGGAAGCCGCTAATAATACCGAGGAGCTGGAAGAGACGGCAAAGCTGATTTTTATCCTTGGCGAACGCCCGATTCGTTATTTAACCACCGAAGAAATTGCGCAGTTAAGGAGATAACCCGATGCCGCGTTTTGCCGCCAATTTGTCGATGATGTTTACCGAAGTGCCGTTTATCGAGCGTTTTGCCGCTGCTGCCGAAGCCGGTTTTCAGGCCGTTGAGTTTCTGTTCCCCTACGGCTTTGCCGCCAGCAAGATTAAAGCCCAGCTATCGCGTCATGATCTGACGCTGGCGCTGTTTAATACTTCGGCGGGCGATACCGCGGCGGGCGAGTGGGGACGTGCCGCGCTACCGGGGCGCGAACACGACGCGCGCGCCGATATTGATCTGGCTCTGGAATACGCTCTGGCGCTGGAATGTGAGCAGGTTCACATCATGGCGGGTGTAGTGCCGGATGGCGCTGATGGCGCACGTTATCGCGCCACGTTTATCGATAATTTGCGTTATGCCGCCGACCGGTTTGCCGCCCACGATAAACGTATTTTGATCGAAGCGCTGAGTCCCGGCGTTAAACCCGGCTACCTCTTTTCCAGCCAATATCAGGCGCTGGGCATCGCAGAAGAGGTTGACCGCCCGAATGTGTTCATCCAGCTCGACACTTTCCATGCGCAAAAAGTGGATGGCAATTTGAGTCACCTGATTCGCGAGTACGGGGCCGCTATGCCCATGTACAAATCGCCTCGCTACCGGACAGACATGAACCGGATGATGGCGAGATCAACTACCCGTGGCTGTTCCGGCTGTTCGATGACGTAGGTTATCGCGGCTGGATAGGCTGCGAATACCAACCACGGAATACCACTCAGGACGGGCTTGGCTGGTTTAACGCCTGGCGCTAACCCTGAACTACCCTACACAACAATAAAGAGGACATCCGGATGCAGATTATCATTACCGGCGGGGGCGGCTTTTTAGGTCAGAAACTCGCAAGCGCCTTATTAAACTCATCGCTGGCGTTTAACGAACTGCTTCTTGTTGATTTAAAAATGCCTGCACGGTTATCAGATTCTCCTCGTTTACGCTGCCTAGAGGCTGACTTAACCCAGCCGGGCGTGCTGGAGAATGTGATTACCGCTAATACCTCTGTTGTTTATCATCTCGCTGCGATTGTCAGCAGTCATGCGGAAGACGATTTCGATCTGGGATGGAAAGTTAACCTGGATCTTACCCGCCAGTTACTTGAGGCGTGTCGTCGGCAACCGCAGAAAATTCGTTTTGTCTTCTCCAGCTCGCTTGCCGTTTATGGCGGTACGCTGCCGGAATGCGTCACCGATACCACCGCGCTCACGCCGCGCTCGTCTTATGGCGCGCAGAAGGCTGCCTGTGAACTGTTGGTCAACGACTATACCCGCAAAGGCTATGTGGATGGGCTGGCGCTGCGTTTGCCGACGATCTGTGTTCGCCCGGGTAAACCAAACCGCGCCGCTTCTTCTTTTGTCAGCGCGATTATTCGTGAACCGTTGCAGGGCGAGACGACCGTCTGCCCGGTGTCGGAAAGTTTGCGGCTGTGGATTTCCAGCCCGGCGACGGTGATCCATAACCTGTCGCTGGCCGCAACGTTACCCGCGCCTGGCGAGGCGAGCAGCATCAACTTACCGGGGATCAGCGTAACCGTGGGCGAGATGCTGGAAACGTTGCGTCAGGCGGGCGGCCAGGCGGCGCGCGATCGGGTTACGCATCAGCGCGATGAAGGCGTCGAGAAAATTGTCGCCTCCTGGCCGGGACGTATCGATAACCAGCGTGCGCTGGCGTTAGGTTTTGTCGCCGATAAACGCTTCGATGACATTATCGAACGCTTTCGACAAGATGATATGGAGGGGAGGTCATGACAAGTTTACCGACCCCAATTATCGGTCTGATCGTTGCCGTTTTCGTGCTGGTATGGCTGGTGTTACGCACCCGTGTTCATGCGCTGATCGCGATGCTGGCGGCGGCCTGCATCGCCGGTCTGTTGGGGGGAATGGGCATTGATAAAACGCTCTCTGTCATCACCAGCGGATTCGGTACGACGCTGGGCAGCATTGGCCTGGTGATTGGTCTCGGCGTAATGATGGGGCGCTTGCTGGAGGTTTCCGGCGCGGCGGAGCGTATCGCCTTGAGCTTTATCAAATGGCTGGGGAAACGCCGTGAAGAGTGGGCGCTGGCGATCACGGGTTATATTGTCAGCATCCCCATTTTCGTCGATTCCGCTTTTGTCATTCTTTATCCGGTGGCGAAAGCGCTGGCGAAAAGCGGTAAACGTTCGCTACTGACGCTGGGCGTCGCGCTGGCGGGCGGGCTGGTGGTCACTCACCATACGGTACCTCCGACGCCAGGCCCGCTGGGGGTAGCCGGGATTTTTAACGTCGACATCGGCGCAATGTTATTGACCGGGATGGCGCTGGCGGTGCCCTGTGTGATCGGCATTGTGTTCTATGCGCAGTGGCTGGATAAACGCTACCCTGATTTCGTGCCGCGTACGCTGAACGCCGATGAAGTCAATGCCGCGCTGGAGCAGTACAATAAAGAGAAAGAGCAAAAGGATCTGCCGAGCCTGACGCTCTCTCTGCTGCCTATTGTGGTGCCGATCGTGCTGATCTTCCTGAAGGCTATCTGTTCCACCCTCGCCACTGTAGAAGGATGGTCCGGCCTGGCGACGCATCCGGTGGTACAGGCAATCAACTTTGTGGGAAGTCCAGTGATCGCGTTGGCCATCAGCGTTCTGCTGGCGGTGTATACGCTGGTGCCGCGTATGGATAAACATACCACCGCAGAGCGTCTGGAAGAGGGCTTGCAAAGCGCCGGGATTATCTTACTGGTCACGGGCGCTGGCGGCGCGTTGGGCGCGATCCTGCGCGACAGCGGCGCGGGGCAACAGCTGGCGGAGCAGGTTGCCAACCTGCCGATCTCGCCGATCCTGATCCCGTTTATCGTGGCGACGCTGGTACGCCTGATTCAGGGATCGGGGACGGTGGCGATGATCACTGCCGCCTCGATTTCCGCGCCGATCCTGGCGCAGATCCCCGGCATCAATATGTTGCTTGCCGCTCAGGCCGCAACGATGGGGTCGCTGTTTTTCGGCTACTTCAACGATAGCCTGTTCTGGGTGGTTAACCGCATGATGGGCGTCTCTGATGTCAAACAGCAGATGGTGGTTTGGTCTGTACCGACGACCATTGCCTGGGCGATTGGCGGCACCGGCGTGGCGCTGATTAACCTGCTGTTCGGTTCCGGCGGCAGTTGGCTCGATCCGTTACTGCCGATTGTCGTTCTGGCGGCAATTATGCTGTGGGTGCGTTGGCAGGCGCAGGGGATCAAAGACAAGCTGGTAGTTAAGGATTAAGACGGTATTATCCGTCCGGGAGCGCAATGCTCCCGGACTGGCTACAATGATTGGGCGTGCTCCCCGCAATCCCATTGCGAACGTAAAAAATCAATAAATGCGCGTACTTTTGTCGATACATGGCGGGCGTCCGGGTAAACGGCATAAATGCCCTGACGGGGAAAATGATAGTCGGGTAACAGGTGAATTAACGTTCCCTCCTCCAGTGCGGTGTTGACTAACCATTGCGGCAGTAATGCGACGCCGCTTCCTGCGAGAGCGAAGGCCATCAGCGAGCGCGCGCTGTCGACAGAAATTTTGCCGGCTTTGCTTATCTCCAGGCGTGAGTGTTGGCCATGATTATTCGTTACTGTCCACCGTAGCGGCGTAGGTAATCGCTTATGAATAATCCATTCCGCCTGAGCCAACGACTCCAGCGACGACACGGGGTGGCGGGCGAGCCACTGCGGCGCGGCGACCGGCAGAATGGTAAAGCGGGATATCAGCGCGGCGCGATAGCGGGAGTCGGCCAGCGAGCCAAGCCGAATCGCCACATCAAAGCGCTCGGCAATTAAATCGGCATGATGTGATGAGGACATATGCCGAATACGGAGATCGGGATGGCGCTGACTAAACTGCGCCAGTACCGGAATGACCACCTGTTCGCCAAACTCGGGCGTAGTGGTAATACGTAACTCGCCGCCCAGCCCACTATGGCTGGCACGCACTTCATCCTGCAAATTTTTCGCTGCGTTGAGTAAATTCACGCCTTTTTGGTAAAAGAGGACGCCGGCGTCTGTGAGCGTCAGTCGTCGGGTGGAACGTAGCAATAACGTTACGCCAAGCTCTTTTTCAAGCTGCCGAATATTAAAACTCACTACCGCTTTTGTTTGGCCCGATGCGGCGGCGGCGGCCGTGAAGCTGCCGCTATCTACCACGGCGATAAACAGCGACATACGCTGCAAATTGAGCATGGCGAACTCCTTTACTGTCAAAATTATTTTGACAGTATATCGTTGAAGCGCGGACTTATCTGGCTTTCTCCGGACGGCTACATTAGCGCCTCTGACGGAGGATGCATAATGACGTATCGCAGTAAAGTGGCAGTGGTTTACCTGCTCGGCTTCTTTCTTGATCTGATTAATCTGTTTATTGCCAGCGTGGCTTTTCCTGCGATGTCCGTGGATCTGCATACGTCCATATCGGCGCTGGCATGGGTGAGTAACGGTTATATCGCAGGATTAACGCTGATCGTTCCGTTTAGCGCGTTTCTTTCGCGTTATCTCGGCGCACGACGGCTGATCATATTTTCGCTCATTCTGTTTAGCGTTGCCGCCGCTGCCGCAGGTTTTGCCGATTCCTTACACAGCCTTGTTTTCTGGCGTATTGTGCAGGGGGCGGGCGGTGGCTTATTGATCCCGGTTGGTCAGGCGTTAACCTGGCAACAGTTTAAACCGCATGAACGCGCTGGCGTGTCATCGGTTGTCATGATGGTGGCGCTACTGGCGCCGGCATGTTCGCCTGCGATTGGCGGGCTGCTGGTGGAAACGTGCGGCTGGCGCTGGATATTCTTTGCCACGCTGCCAGTGGCCGTTCTCACTTTATTGCTCGCTTATTGTTGGCTGAACGTTGCGTCGACGACAATGGCGTCAGCAAGATTGCTCCATCTGCCTTTGTTGATGGACAAGCTGCTGCGTTTTGCCATGATCGTCTATCTGTGCGTACCGGGTATGTTCATTGGTATCAGCGTGGTCGGGATGTTTTATCTACAGAACGTCGCGCAGCTATCGCCTGCGGCGGCGGGGTCGCTGATGATCCCTTGGTCGATCGCTTCATTTGTCGCCATTATGCTTACCGGACGTTACTTCAATCGGCTTGGGCCGCGTCCGCTGATTATCGTCGGCTGTCTTCTTCAGGCCGCAGGGATACTGCTTTTAACTAACGTTACGCCTGCGACATCGCACCGTGTACTGATGATGATATTCGCCTTAATGGGCGCTGGCGGCAGTTTGTGCAGCAGTACCGCGCAGAGTGGCGCTTTCCTGACTATTGCTCGCCGGGACATGCCTGACGCCAGCGCGCTATGGAATCTTAATCGTCAGATCAGCTTTTTCCTTGGCGCGACGCTGTTGACGCTGCTGTTAAATGCGCTCCAGCGCGTTATGTCGCTTGAGGTTGCTTATCGCTGGACCTTTATTGCCGCCGCCGGTATCACCCTGCTGCCCCTTATTTACGCTGTCTGTCTGAACAATAGACAGGCGCTTCTGTGCCTGAAAAAGGAAAGACCATGAATCCATATAAAGAAGAAATTATTCACGCCCATGCGGCGATTGAGAACTGGCTTAGTAAGGGGATGGGGAGCCTGGCGGCGTTGATAGCGCGTTTTGCTGCTGATTTTACGATGATAACGCCAGGCGGTATTTGTCTGGATTATCCGGCGCTGGGCGCTTTTTTCCAGGCGCAGCGCGCGTGTCGCCCGGGGCTGGTTATCGTGGTTGAGCACATTGACCTTGTGGCGGAGTGGCCGGAAGGTGCCGCGCTGCGTTATCGTGAGCGCCAGCAACTGCCGGGCCAGGCCGAGACGGTACGCTGGTCGACGGTCATTTTAAAAAGGGAAAGAGGACGGATAGTCTGGCGTCATTTACATGAAACGACAGTCACAGCCTGAAAAGCCTGTTCCGGCGCGCAGACCCGATAGCGCGGCGCTATCGGGCCCGACACGTTTACACCAGACTTTTCAGCCGATAGATCCACTCCAGCGCCTGGCGTGGCGTCAGGGAGTCCGGATCGAGATTCTCCAGCGCTTCAACGGCAGGCGATGCCTCCTCCGGGGCGGCAAGCAACGACATTTGCGTGCCGTCCACCTGCGTTGCCGCCGCATTGGGCGAGATGCTCTCCAGCTCGCGGAGTTTTTGGCGCGCGCGTTTGATGACTTCTTTAGGGACGCCCGCAAGCGCCGCGACCGCCAGGCCATAGCTCTTACTTGCTGCGCCGTCCTGCACGCTGTGCATAAACGCGATAGTATCGCCGTGTTCCAGCGCATCCAGGTGGACGTTCGCCACGCCTTCCATTTTCTCCGGTAATTGGGTCAGCTCGAAGTAGTGGGTAGCGAACAGCGTTAACGCTTTAATCTTATTCGCGAGATTCTCCGCGCAGGCCCAGGCCAACGACAGCCCGTCATACGTAGAGGTACCGCGCCCGATTTCATCCATCAATACCAGACTGTTTTCCGTGGCATTATGCAGAATGTTCGCGGTTTCGGTCATCTCCACCATAAAGGTCGAACGCCCGGAGGCCAGGTCGTCCGCTGCGCCGACGCGGGTAAAAATACGGTCGATGGGGCCGATTTCCACGTTTTGCGCCGGAACGTAACTGCCGATATAGGCCAGCAGGGCAATCAATGCCGTTTGTCGCATATAGGTACTTTTACCGCCCATATTGGGGCCGGTAATGATCAACATCCGGCGCTGCGGCGATAAATTGAGCGGGTTAGCGATAAACGGCTCATTCAGTACCTGTTCAACCACCGGGTGGCGACCTTCGGTAATACGGATACCGGGTTTATCGGTAAATGTCGGGCAGGTGTAATTCAGCGTCCAGGCGCGTTCGGCCAGGTTAACCAGCACATCCAGCTCCGCCAGCGCGTTGGCGCTCTGCTGTAAATCGGCCAGATGCGGCAACAGCAGATCAAACAATTCGTCATATAGCTGTTTTTCCAGCGCCAGCGCTTTGCCTTTCGAGGTCAGAACTTTATCTTCGTACTCTTTAAGCTCAGGAATAATGTAGCGTTCGGCATTTTTCAGCGTCTGGCGACGCACATAATTGATGGGCGCCAGATGGCTTTGACCACGGCTAATCTGAATGTAATAACCATGTACCGCGTTATAGCCGACTTTCAGCGTATCCAGCCCGGTACGCTCGCGCTCGCGAATTTCCAGACAATCGAGATAATCGGTGGCGCCGTCCGCCAGCGCGCGCCATTCGTCCAGCTCTTCATGGTAGCCGGGCGCAATAACGCCGCCGTCGCGGACCAGTACCGGCGGCGCGTCAATAATGGCGCGTTCCAGGAGGTCGCGCAGCTCGGCGAAATCGCCCATTTTTTTACGCAACGCCTGTACCGGCGCGCTGTCAACGGTTTCAAGCTGAGCGTGCAATTCCGGCAGTTGCTGGAAGGCGTGACGCATTCGGGCGAGATCGCGCGGACGCGCGGTGCGCAGCGCCAGACGCGCAAGGATACGCTCCAAATCGCCGACCTGACGCAGCACCGGTTGCAGTTCGCTGACGGTGTCCTGCAAGGCGCCGATGGTCTGCTGGCGTTCACGTAATATGTCGGTATTTCGTACCGGCATATGCAGCCAGCGTTTAAGCATTCGGCTACCCATTGGCGTCACGGTACAGTCAAGCACCGCGGCGAGGGTATTTTCGACACCACCGGCCAGGTTCTGGGTAATTTCCAGATTGCGGCGGGTCGCGGCATCCATAATGATGCTGTCCTGCTGGCGTTCCATCGTAATGGAACGAATATGCGGCAGGGAGGTGCGCTGGGTATCTTTTACGTACTGTAACAGGCAGCCTGCCGCACATAATCCACGCGAGGCATTTTCGACGCCGAAACCGACCAGATCCCGCGTACCGAACTGCAGATTTAACTGCTGGCGGGCGGTATCAATCTCAAACTCCCACAACGGGCGACGGCGCAGACCCCGGCGTCCCTCTATTAACGCCATTTCAGCAAAATCTTCGGCATACAACAGTTCGGCGGGATTGGTGCGCTGCAGCTCTGCGGCCATCGTTTCACGGTCGGCGGGTTCGCTCAGACGAAAGCGCCCGGAGCTGATATCCAGCGTGGCGTAACCGTAACCTTTACCATCCTGCCAGATAGCCGCCAGTAGGTTATCCTGACGCTCCTGTAACAGGGCTTCATCGCTGATAGTGCCAGGCGTAACGATACGCACGACCTTACGTTCAACGGGACCTTTGCTGGTGGCCGGATCGCCAATCTGTTCGCAAATAGCGACGGATTCGCCCTGATTGACCAGTTTCGCGAGGTAGTTTTCTACGGCGTGGTGCGGGATACCCGCCATAGGGATAGGTTCGCCAGCCGATGCGCCGCGTTTGGTCAGCGAAATATCGAGCAACTGCGACGCACGCTTTGCGTCGTCATAAAACAGCTCGTAAAAGTCTCCCATACGATAAAAGAGCAGGATCTCCGGATGCTGGGCTTTCAGCTTGAGATACTGCTGCATCATCGGGGTGTGGTTGGAGAAGTCCTTATCAAATGACTCATTCATATTGATTTTACTCGTTTTTTTATTCTTTCAAGTGCTCATGTGGCCCCAGGTAAAACCCTTATAAACTCACATAAACCCATAAATTTGTAGCTCACCTGTAGCCTAAAATGTGACAGGTTACATTCTCATCATTCCTGGACTACAACAGGGGTGATACTTTGAAAACAACTCTCAGCCAGCCTTTCATTATCAACAAGTTAAGTATCAATGTTAAGCCTGCACTCAGTCGCTCTGGAAAAATCGTTTTCGAAGCTAACCCAGCTCAAAAACTCTACATTGTTTTCGATGACCACAGAGAAGCTCCTGCTGGTTTCGGGGTAAAAGCCAGTTTGACGAAAAAATCCTACGTAATCCAGCGAAGAGTAGCCTCGTCAGATCGTAATGTCAGTGAGGGTAGGAAGCCAAGTTCTGTCTTGAAAGTAAAAGTTGGAAATGTGTTCGATTTTCCAAATATTGACGAAACAAGGCAAGTAGCCAGGCAATTAGTTCAGACCATGCTCGCAACAAAGAGAAATCCCAACAAAATTAAGAGGGAAACGGATGCTTCCGAACTCAAAATGAGACTGTAATTAAAATTGTGTAATTGCCTGATTTTGATATGTTCGATTCAACATCAAAAGCTGGTTGCTTTATGGACGAAAAACAGTTGCAGGCTCTGGCTAATGCACTGGCCAAAATCTCAAAATACCTGAAGATCTCAGCCCGTTCGATCGTCTGCTGAAGAAAAACCAGACCCGCATTTCCGGCATAGATAATCAACATGCTATTAAAAAGCGTACGGTGTTTCCGACGGACGAGTCAGTGAAAAAGGTCGTGTGACTGGCAATTCAGGCCGACATCCGAAAATGGACAATGTCGCTAAGGGACTGGCTCATGACAACGAGTCGCTTTATTATCACGCTCGGGTTCGGTAGCCGCCTGGACGTTCACTTCCGAGAAAGGCATTTACACCGAATGGTGTATAGGCTCGTGGTTGGTCTTCGGTGAGAGGCAGGATGTCTCTCATTAATCTCCGGGAGCGTACAATAGTTGCTCCGGCAGCCTGAAGGATGAAGTGTATATAACCTAAAACATAACGGATATAGCTTCCTTACTCAACCTGACGTAATACGCCGACAGTAAAATCAGGGATACCATACCATCATGGAAAGTCGTCAATACACCCGGCATCTTTCGCTTTCGGAGCTGAAATGGTTTGCTATCGGGATCGGTTTTTTTATTCTCAGCATAGCAACAGCCACCGTGAATTATCGGCTTTCCGGTATATCGCTACTGGTGGGCCTGTTGTTTATCATCTGGAAATTCAGCGTCACAGTTCTGTTTCTGTTTACGCCGCGCAGGATGACGTTAACCGAAACCGCGTTGCAGGCCGGGCATCGTGTTATCCATTACGATGCGCTTGAATCAATGCGTCTGCTCCACCAATCCGACAAACTCATCTTGCGCCACAGTGGCGGCAAGAAGTACGTCATCTACCTTGATTTCTGGAACGATGGCAACGGAATTTACGACCGACTGGCTGCTGAACTTGTCCGGCGACACGGTTCTGCGCTGGGGGCGCGCCTCGCCGCCGATGGACGTCTTAAATTCGGCAAAGTGACCGCGCTGGCGGATCGGCTTGAACACAAAAACCGGGCGGTGCCGTATGCGCAGATCGCCAGTATTCGCACCCAGCGCGAGGAGGGGGCTGGCAGTTCAATGAGCTATCTGATGATTAGCACCGCTACGGGCCGGATCTGCAAAATCGACCGCTCCACTATCGTCAATGAGCCGCTGCTGCTCAACTTTCTTTCCCAGCGTTTACCCGCCTGACGACATTTTTATACAAGGATGAATCAATGGAACTGTACGTATCAAAAACCAGCCAGCAAAACATGCCTGTGGAGTTCAATATCTATTATTCCAGATCTAAAACGTTGGTTGGTATTGTGTTCTGGATTTGTATGATGGGAGTTTTTATTGCGCTGGCGGTGAGTATGGCCACCGATCCCGAGGAGCCCAAAACTGGCGGTGCCGTCTTTATGGGGCTTATTTGTTGCGGCAGTCTGTTATTTATTGTGCGCCTGGCTCGCTCATTTTTAAGCGCGGCAAAGCCGGCAGTCACCATCAGTCGTGAAGGTATTCGCTTCTGTAATGGCAAATTCGCGGCCTGGACAAATATCGCCGAAAACACCTGGCATTCACAGAGCATTAACTTCATCCCGGCCGCCGCCGGTATTAAGATTGTGTTGCATGAAGGCAAGCCGATCCATTTCGCCACCACGGTTATTGCGCTTTCTTCCGATAGGTATCTTGAGATGTGCGATCTTTACTCGTCTCAGGCGCTCGAGTAACTACCTGCGTCGGATGACGGCTTCGTTTTTTTGGCCTGCGATCTTAATGCTGAAATGGGCAGAAAAACGCGAAATTTAGACGCTATTACGAATGGGCAATGGTACTTATTGAAGGCTATATCATTGCCCATAATGCAGGGAGGGTTGATATTATATAATTCTATTTCCAGATTACTTTATTTTAAAAAAAGACAGATTGCCTGAACAGAAAGAACCGGTGTCAATGTAGATTTGATTGGCGAATGTTGTTGTGTAGTCAACAATCATATGGCCGAAGATAAAAGTATCCGCACCGCGTATTGGATGGATATTCCCCTGTAACGAACCAAGCAGACGATCGCGTGACCATAGAACGCTATCAATATCAACTTGCTTCCCATAATCGTAGCTGTCATCTGGATAATCGGCATGGGCAATCACGTACTTCTTTGAGGACGTTTCAACTTCTATGATGTGAGGACGCTGCTTAAAAGTTAGTAATAGCTCAGTGGCTTCTTGCCTGTCTTTTTCGGTGACCGAGTCGTACCAGTAACCACCGTTTACATACCAGAAATTGCCATCCTGTGTTTCAAAAGCGTCAAGCGCCATAGCTTCATGATTACCCACTACAGAAATAAACCATGGGGTATTTAACAGTCTCAGTGTTTCAAGGTTTTCTTTTCCTCGATCAATGTTATCTCCAGTGGAGATCAAGAGATCGGTATCAGGAGAGAAATTTAATTGAGCCAGTCTGGTTAACAATAAGGAGTAACATCCATGAATATCACCAACGACCCAAATGTGGCGATAGAGATCGCTGTTGATGTCAGCATAACGGATTAATTCCATGATGTTCCTATAGCACAATTTTGGAGGCTGGTATTATAACAAAGAAGTAGGGTAATATTAATTTTTATTCTTTAAAATACACAGTTATTAAAATAGCCTACAAGCTAGAAATGAACAGAGAATATATATTTTATGAATCGGTTAATTAAAGTAGACGATGTGCTTGAAAGATGCACTATTTCTCGCGCAACACTTTCCTGATTAATTGCAAAGGCATACTTTCCCGCTCAGAGGCTCGACAGATGCGCAGGCACTGCCGGGGCTGATTAGCCAGACTCACCGTAAAATCAGGGAAGCCTCGGCTGACGGCGCTTATGACACGCGCTATTGCCATGATGTGTTATTAATCAGGCCGCTAATCCCGCCACGAAGCGGTGCGCGATACTGGCCGGGCAAGTACCATGAGCGTAACCACGCGGTGGCGAATCAACATCGGAGCGGCAGCAATGAGGTCTGGAAAAGAAAGTGGGCTATCACCGTCATTCAGTAGTGGAAACAGCGATGTTCCGTATCAAAACCTTGCTGGGCGGCCATCTGAGCCAGCGGAACTATGGTGCGCAGGTGGGTGAAGCGATGGCGATGGTCAAAGCGCTGAACCGGATGACGTTGTTGGCAATGCCGACCAGCGTCAGGCTCGTATAACGAGTGCTCCGATGGGAGTCCTGTATCCTTATCGTTGGCCGATTCTGAATTATTCAACAAAGCCTCATGTTGTCATAACCTACCAGATGCAGATAAAGCAGCATAAAGCGTTTTAAACGACAGCAACAAGGAAAGGGGTTGATCGTTTAATGGTACTGCGCCAAATCCTTTGTACCAGTCGCAGACCTGTTTATTTTTGGCATCAATAAGCAGGGCTACGCCGCCGACCTGCAAAGCCGCCTGTATGCAACGCTTTCCGGCAGATAACAAAAGTTGTGCTCCCAGCCCTTGCCCCTGCATAGATTTGTCTACGGCTAAACGACCCAGACGAAACACTGGCACATCATATCTCCCTAATCCTTTGCTGATTGCGCCGGGAACCTGTGCATATATCAGTGATGCAGGACTGACTGAGTAAAAGCCGTGGATACGTGTAACATCCGAATTATCAAGCGCAACATAGGTTTTCGTTGTCCCTTTCTCATGATTTTGTAGTGCATGGCGTTGTAGGAATTGGTTCAGATCGGCATCCCCACAATCAAAATTCATTCGATTGTGGGTTTTCCCTATCGCGGCCTCATGCCAGTCTGTAAACATCATTTCTTCATGTCCGGCAGGGCGAAAGCAGCGGCAAGAAGCTTTTCATTCGGCGCTGGCGGGTTATCTAAAATTTCCATGATCATTTGAGTATCACGCTCCGTCAGATATACCCGTTCGGCGGCATCAACAATCTTCTGTGCGACAGGTAGTACGTTACTGACCACAAAATCCGTCAGGTTGGTTTGCTGGATTGCCGCAGCGCGGACTATCAACTTTTTGGCATCCGTCGATACACGTAACGACAGTCTTTCGTTAGATTCTATAGCTATCTGAGGCATGGTTTTCATCCTCCTGTTTATGAACAATATGTACAATTATAATACATATCTGTACGCTTTCAAGGCGTACATGTGAGGCTGATATAGTCCAGGCATGGCAAGAAGGTCGTTCACTGTCTTTAAACAGGGGATTAACTTCGGTTTATCGCGATTGTATTACTTTAATCTCACTGATTACGTATCATCAGGGAGTTTGCTAAATATATTCATGATTCTCTTTTTTGCCGTAACTGCTTGATTGATCCTACCCGCGTAATAGGGACACAACCCTAAGCGGCGGACATCTCCTGCTCACGTTCAGAAGAAGAGAGCTGAGTTTCGCCAGCTGTAGATCTGTGATTTATACAGGTTAAGCTCGCTGGTGGCAGCGGCCACCCCAATGCGTTCCGCCAGTTTCAGGGCTTTCAGGCGTGTGCTGCTTGCGTGGCTTATTGGTGGTTGATGCTGGTTTTGTCATGTGAGTCACCTCTTGCTTGAGCGTTTACTCACTTAGTTGCGTGTCCACTATTGCTGGGTAAGTTCAAAAGAACGTTATCCGCGAAAAGTGGATGGGGTATCGTAAGAATGCCAACATGTGGGGCAAGAGGGGGATGTCAGTTTATCGCGATATACGAGACGATAGTTTGTCAGTATAAGTTTCGGCTATTTTCCCGAGTTTGGGAGGCAGTTCTTTATCACAAATAAAAAAAGCAGCAGCGAGGTGCTGCTGTATCAAAAAGCAGATTGATAAATGCAACGTAAGAGACAAATGGCCAACCGTAAAAGTGACCATAGCTATAATAATTATATTGATATTAAGTGGCAATGCAAAATATGGTCTTAATTATATCATGATGAGTTCAGCCAACGGTGATATGGCCTTATAAGGCTTGCAGTCTTTCATGGGCAGCAAGTAACGTCTGATATATGCTTAAATTCTTACTTCCGGGTTCAAGAAGAACTTTTTTAAATTCGGTCATGAGTTGCTCTTCATCTTCTTTCGAACGCATGTATTGTGGATGTTCCTGGAAGAAGGTGAGCGCCTGCTCTTTGGTTTGTTTATATTTTTCGCAAAAAATGCTTGAGCTGATTGCGCTATTTTTTGATGCGGAATTATCAGCGTTCTGGTTTGATAATGATTTATTCTTCGCAAGGTCTGACGGCACATACGGAAGAGACTGACACTCATCAATACTATTTGCGTTGGCCAGTTGCTCTTTCTGAGCGCCAGGTTGCTGTACCGGTTTGCTCACGGAGGAAGGGAGGGGCACCTGGGCACAGCCGATCAGTAAAAAGACAGGAAGACAGCTATAAAATTTTTTCATATTAACTCCAACTACAGAAGAATGAGGCGCAATGTTTTTACACAACCGTCAGAATGTTATCTGACAATAGTGATAAGAGGCGAATGCGTTTCAGGAATGCTAGCAAAAAAAACTCCTGATATAAATAATTAATTCTCCATCCAGATGACAATATCTGAATTTTTGCTGCTGCAGAACAATAAGCCAGAATTTATACACTATGAGCTAATTTTCTATTTTAAATCAGCAAGCACTGTGCAAGTTGGCCAATTTAATTAGCGGGCGGGATCAGTTTCATAATGATTGCATCAGGATTTTGCCACCCGCTCCCGGTATTGTTTACATATTAAAATGATTTTTAACTGGTGCTGACAACTATGCTAAATACGCAGGAAGTACTTAAAGAAGGAGAGAAGCGGAAAATCCGCAGCCCGGAAGCATGGTTTATACAGACGTGTTCCGCGCAAAAGCTGCATATGTCATTTTCTGAAAGCCGACACAATGAAAATTGCCTGATTCAGGAAGGCGCGCTGCTTTTTTGCGAGCAGGCCGTTGTCGCACCAGTATCAGGAGACTTGGTTTTTCGACCGTTAAAAATTGAAGTACTCAGCAAATTACTGGCATTTATCGATGGCGCAGGATTAGTGGACACGACATATGCTGAATCCGATAAATGGGTTTTGCTGAGTCCTGAGTTTCGCGCTATTTGGCAAGATCGTAAACGCTGCGAGTACTGGTTTTTGCAGCAAATTATTACGCCTTCTCCGGCCTTCAATAAGGTACTGGCGCTGTTACGAAAAAGCGAGAGTTACTGGTTGGTTGGCTATTTACTCGCTCAGTCAACCAGCGGCAACACGATGAGAATGCTGGGAGAAGACTATGGCGTTTCTTATACCCATTTTCGTCGTTTGTGCAGCAGAGCGTTGGGCGGAAAAGCGAAGAGTGAATTACGAAACTGGCGTATGGCGCAATCGCTGCTGAATAGTGTAGAAGGCCACGAGAACATCACCCAATTAGCCGTTAATCATGGTTACTCATCGCCTTCACATTTTTCTAGTGAGATCAAAGAGCTGATCGGCGTTTCGCCGCGGAAATTATCAAATATTATTCAATTGGCAGACAAATGAAGACACATATTCTTTTGGCCAGAGTGCTGGCATGTGCCGCGCTTGTTCTGGTTACACCTGGTTATTCTAGTGAAAAAATACCTGTAACGGGAAGTGGGTTTGTTGCGAAAGACGATAGCCTGCGGACATTTTTCGATGCCATGGCGCTACAGCTAAAGGAGCCTGTCATTGTTAGCAAAATGGCGGCACGAAAAAAAATTACGGGCAACTTTGAGTTTCACGATCCTAACGCATTACTGGAGAAGCTTTCCCTACAACTGGGGCTGATTTGGTATTTCGATGGGCAGGCTATCTATATTTATGACGCCAGTGAAATGCGCAATGCCGTGGTTTCTTTACGCAACGTCTCACTCAATGAGTTCAACAATTTTCTAAAACGCTCAGGTTTATATAACAAAAATTACCCGCTACGTGGCGATAACCGTAAAGGAACATTCTATGTTTCAGGGCCACCCGTCTATGTTGATATGGTGGTCAACGCCGCCACCATGATGGACAAGCAAAACGATGGTATTGAGCTGGGACGTCAGAAAATAGGGGTGATGCGTCTGAACAATACCTTCGTGGGCGATCGTACCTATAATCTGCGCGATCAGAAAATGGTTATCCCCGGTATTGCCACGGCCATTGAAAGGTTGTTGCAGGGAGAAGAGCAACCTTTAGGTAATATTGTCAGTAGCGAACCCCCGGCGATGCCAGCGTTTTCAGCGAATGGAGAAAAAGGTAAAGCAGCAAATTATGCCGGTGGCATGAGTCTGCAGGAAGCTTTAAAGCAAAATGCCGCGGCGGGCAATATTAAAATCGTGGCCTATCCGGATACCAACAGTTTGTTAGTAAAGGGAACGGCTGAGCAGGTGCATTTTATCGAAATGCTGGTTAAAGCGCTGGATGTCGCCAAACGTCACGTAGAATTATCCCTGTGGATTGTCGATCTTAATAAAAGCGATCTGGAGCGTTTGGGCACTTCATGGAGCGGCAGCATTACTATTGGGGACAAACTTGGCGTGTCATTAAACCAGTCTTCAATAAGTACCCTCGATGGCAGTCGATTCATCGCCGCGGTCAATGCGTTAGAAGAGAAGAAACAGGCGACGGTGGTTTCACGCCCGGTATTACTGACCCAGGAAAATGTTCCCGCTATTTTTGATAACAACAGAACGTTTTACACCAAGCTGATTGGGGAACGTAATGTGGCGCTTGAGCATGTAACATACGGAACAATGATCCGAGTGCTGCCCCGTTTTTCCGCAGATGGTCAGATAGAAATGTCGCTGGACATTGAAGATGGCAACGATAAGACGCCGCAATCCGATACTACCACCTCCGTAGATGCGTTACCCGAAGTCGGGCGAACGTTAATTAGCACTATTGCGAGAGTGCCGCACGGAAAAAGTTTGCTGGTCGGTGGTTATACACGGGATGCAAATACCGATACTGTCCAAAGTATTCCGTTTTTAGGCAAATTACCGCTTATTGGTAGCCTGTTCCGCTATTCCAGTAAGAATAAAAGTAATGTTGTTCGTGTGTTCATGATTGAACCAAAAGAAATTGTCGACCCGTTAACGCCGGATGCCAGCGAATCGGTAAACAATATTCTGAAGCAAAGCGGTGCCTGGAGTGGGGACGATAAGTTACAGAAATGGGTTCGTGTTTATCTGGATAGAGGTCAGGAGGCAATTAAATGATTCCTGGCTCAACCTCCGGTATTTCATTTTCCAGAATATTGTCCCGGCAGACATCTCATCAGGATGCGACCCAGCATACTGATGCGCAACAGGCGGAAATACAACAGGCCGCAGAGGATTCGTCTCCAGGGGCGGAAGTACAAAAATTTGTCCAGTCGACGGACGAAATGTCAGCGGCGCTGGCGCAATTTCGTAACCGTCGCGATTATGAAAAAAAATCCAGTAATTTATCTAACAGTTTTGAACGCGTGCTGGAAGATGAGGCTTTACCGAAGGCGAAGCAAATCTTAAAGCTAATTAGCGTACATGGCGGCGCGTTAGAAGATTTTTTACGTCAGGCGCGTAGCTTATTTCCTGACCCCAGTGATTTAGTCCTTGTGTTACGCGAATTGCTTCGTCGTAAAGACCTGGAAGAGATCGTGCGGAAAAAGCTGGAGTCGTTACTTAAGCACGTTGAAGAGCAAACCGATCCGAAGACCCTCAAGGCAGGGATTAATTGTGCGTTGAAGGCCCGGCTTTTTGGGAAAACATTATCGTTAAAACCAGGCTTATTGCGCGCCAGCTATCGGCAATTTATCCAGAGTGAATCACATGAAGTGGAGATTTACTCTGACTGGATAGCCAGTTATGGCTATCAACGTCGACTGGTGGTACTGGATTTTATTGAGGGTTCGCTATTAACCGATATTGACGCGAATGACGCCAGTTGTTCGCGCCTGGAGTTTGGCCAGCTTTTACGACGCCTGACGCAACTTAAAATGTTGCGCTCCGCTGACCTACTGTTTGTGAGTACATTGTTGTCGTATTCGTTTACCAAAGCGTTTAATGCGGAGGAGTCGTCGTGGCTACTACTGATGCTTTCGCTATTGCAACAGCCACATGAAGTGGATTCGCTGTTAGCCGATATTATAGGTTTGAATGCGTTATTGCTTAGTCATAAAGAACATGCATCCTTTTTGCAGATATTTTATCAAGTATGTAAAGCCATACCCTCTTCACTCTTTTATGAAGAATATTGGCAGGAAGAATTGTTAATGGCGTTACGTAGTATGACCGATATTGCCTACAAGCATGAAATGGCAGAACAGCGTCGTACTATTGAAAAGCTGTCTTAATTTAATATTAACAGGATACCTATAGTGCTGCTTTCTCTACTTAACAGTGCTCGTTTACGACCTGAATTACTGATTCTGGTACTAATGGTGATGATCATTTCTATGTTCGTCATTCCATTACCTACCTATCTGGTTGATTTCCTGATCGCACTGAATATCGTACTGGCGATATTGGTGTTTATGGGGTCGTTCTACATTGACAGAATCCTCAGTTTTTCAACGTTTCCTGCGGTACTGTTAATTACCACGCTCTTTCGTCTGGCATTATCGATCAGTACCAGCCGTCTTATCTTGATTGAAGCCGATGCCGGTGAAATTATCGCCACGTTCGGGCAATTCGTTATTGGCGATAGCCTGGCGGTGGGTTTTGTTGTCTTCTCTATTGTCACCGTGGTCCAGTTTATCGTTATTACCAAAGGTTCAGAACGCGTCGCGGAAGTCGCGGCCCGATTTTCTCTGGATGGTATGCCCGGTAAACAGATGAGTATTGATGCCGATTTGAAGGCCGGTATTATTGATGCGGATGCTGCGCGCGAACGGCGAAGCGTACTGGAAAGGGAAAGCCAGCTTTACGGTTCCTTTGACGGTGCGATGAAGTTTATCAAAGGTGACGCTATTGCCGGCATCATTATTATCTTTGTGAACTTTATTGGCGGTATTTCGGTGGGGATGGCCCGCCATGGTATGGATTTGTCCTCCGCTCTGTCTACTTATACCATGCTGACCATTGGTGATGGTCTTGTCGCCCAGATCCCCGCATTGTTGATTGCGATTAGTGCCGGTTTTATCGTGACTCGCGTAAATGGCGATAGCGATAATATGGGGCGGAATATCATGACGCAGCTGTTGAACAACCCATTTGTATTGGTTGTTACGGCTATTTTGACCATTTCAATGGGAACTCTGCCGGGATTCCCGCTGCCGGTATTTGTTATTTTATCGGTGGTTTTAAGCGTACTCTTCTATTTTAAATTCCGTGAAGCAAAACGTAGCGCCGCCAAACCTAAAACCAGCAAAGGCGAGCAGCCGCTTAGTATTGAGGAAAAAGAAGGGTCGTCGTTGGGACTGATTGGCGATCTCGATAAAGTCTCTACAGAGACCGTACCGTTGATATTACTTGTGCCGAAGAGCCGGCGTGAAGATCTGGAAAAAGCTCAACTTGCGGAGCGTCTACGTAGTCAGTTCTTTATTGATTATGGCGTGCGCCTGCCGGAAGTATTGTTACGCGATGGCGAGGGCCTGGACGATAACAGCATCGTATTGTTGATTAATGAGATCCGTGTTGAACAATTTACGGTCTATTTTGATTTGATGCGAGTGGTAAATTATTCCGATGAAGTCGTGTCCTTTGGTATTAATCCAACAATCCATCAGCAAGGTAGCAGTCAGTATTTCTGGGTAACGCATGAAGAGGGGGAGAAACTCCGGGAGCTTGGCTATGTGTTGCGGAACGCGCTTGATGAGCTTTACCACTGTCTGGCGGTGACGCTGGCGCGCAACGTCAATGAATATTTCGGTATTCAGGAAACAAAACATATGCTGGACCAACTGGAAGCGAAATTTCCTGATTTACTTAAAGAAGTGCTCAGACATGCCACGGTACAACGTATATCTGAAGTTTTGCAGCGTTTATTAAGCGAACGTGTTTCCGTGCGTAATATGAAATTAATTATGGAAGCGCTCGCATTGTGGGCGCCAAGAGAAAAAGATGTCATTAACCTTGTAGAGCATATTCGTGGAGCAATGGCGCGTTATATTTGTCATAAATTCGCCAATGGCGGCGAATTACGAGCAGTAATGGTATCTGCTGAAGTTGAGGATGTTATTCGCAAAGGGATCCGTCAGACCTCTGGCAGTACCTTCCTCAGCCTTGACCCGGAAGCCTCCGCTAATTTGATGGATCTCATTACACTTAAGTTGGATGATTTATTGATTGCACATAAAGATCTTGTCCTCCTTACGTCTGTCGATGTCCGTCGATTTATTAAGAAAATGATTGAAGGTCGTTTTCCGGATCTGGAGGTTTTATCTTTCGGTGAGATAGCAGATAGCAAGTCAGTGAATGTTATAAAAACAATATAAGGGCTTAATTAAGGAAAAGATCTATGCAACATTTGGATATCGCTGAATTAGTTCGTTCCGCACTGGAAGTAAGTGGTTGCGATCCTTCACTCATCGGAGGAATAGATAGCCATTCAACAATTGTTCTGGATTTATTTGCATTGCCAAGTATCTGTATCAGCGTCAAGGACGATGATGTATGGATCTGGGCGCAATTGGGTGCTGACAGCATGGTGGTATTACAACAGCGGGCTTATGAAATCTTAATGACCATCATGGAAGGATGCCATTTTGCCCGCGGCGGGCAATTACTACTGGGGGAGCAGAATGGGGAGCTAACGCTTAAAGCCTTAGTGCATCCGGATTTTTTATCTGACGGTGAAAAGTTCTCTACTGCCTTGAATGGGTTTTACAACTATCTGGAAGTTTTTAGTCGGTCGCTAATGAGATGAAAACACCTCGTTTACTGCAATATCTGGCCTACCCACAAAAAATAACCGGCCCAATTATTGAGGCGGAATTGCGCGATGTGGCCATTGGCGAACTGTGTGAAATACGCCGTGGCTGGCACCAAAAACAGGTTGTTGCACGTGCGCAGGTGGTTGGCTTACAGCGGGAACGCACCGTGCTGAGCCTTATCGGCAATGCCCAGGGGCTGAGCCGCGATGTCGTGCTTTATCCCACTGGACGTGCGTTATCGGCGTGGGTGGGATACTCGGTATTAGGCGCGGTGTTGGATCCGACAGGGAAAATCGTTGAGCGTTTTACCCCTGAAGTGGCGCCGATTAGCGAAGAACGCGTTATTGATGTCGCACCGCCGTCTTACGCTTCACGCGTTGGCGTCCGTGAACCGCTGATTACCGGTGTGCGCGCGATTGACGGGTTATTGACCTGTGGCGTAGGCCAGCGAATGGGCATTTTTGCCTCCGCAGGATGCGGTAAGACCATGCTGATGCATATGCTGATCGAGCAAACGGAGGCGGATGTCTTTGTTATCGGTCTTATCGGTGAACGAGGCCGTGAGGTCACTGAATTCGTGGATATGTTGCGCGCTTCGCATAAGAAAGAAAAATGCGTGCTGGTTTTTGCCACTTCCGATTTCCCCTCGGTCGATCGCTGCAATGCGGCGCAACTGGCGACAACCGTAGCGGAATATTTTCGCGACCAGGGAAAACGGGTCGTGCTTTTTATCGATTCCATGACCCGTTATGCGCGTGCTTTGCGAGACGTGGCACTGGCGTCGGGAGAGCGTCCGGCCCGTCGAGGTTATCCCGCCTCCGTATTCGATAATTTGCCCCGCTTGCTGGAACGCCCAGGGGCGACCAGCGAGGGAAGCATTACTGCCTTTTATACGGTACTGCTGGAAAGCGAGGAAGAGGCGGACCCGATGGCGGATGAAATTCGCTCTATCCTTGACGGTCACCTGTATCTGAGCAGAAAGCTGGCCGGGCAGGGACATTACCCGGCAATCGATGTACTGAAAAGCGTAAGCCGCGTTTTTGGACAAGTCACGACGCCGACACATGCTGAACAGGCATCTGCCGTGCGTAAATTAATGACGCGTTTGGAAGAGCTCCAGCTTTTCATTGACTTGGGAGAATATCGTCCTGGCGAAAATATCGATAACGATCGGGCGATGCAGATGCGGGATAGCCTGAAAGCCTGGTTATGCCAGCCGGTAGCGCAGTATTCATCCTTTGATGACACGTTGAGCGGTATGAATGCATTCGCTGACCAGAATTAAAGTATTGCAGCGGCGCTGTACGGTATTTCATTCACAGTGTGAGTCGATATTACTTCGCTATCAGGATGAGGACCGCGGGCTGCAGGCCGAGGAGGAGGCGATCCTTGAACAAATAGCGGGTCTGAAATTGTTATTAGATACGCTGCGTGCAGAAAACAGACAGCTCAGTCGTGAGGAAATTTATACGTTATTACGTAAGCAGTCTATTGTTCGCCGGCAGATAAAAGATTTAGAACTCCAGATTATACAAATTCAGGAAAAACGGAGCGAGCTGGAAAAGAAAAGGGAAGAGTTTCAGAAAAAAAGTAAATATTGGTTGCGCAAAGAAGGGAACTATCAACGCTGGATAATCCGTCAGAAAAGATTCTATATCCAGCGAGAGATACAGCAGGAAGAGGCCGAGTCAGAGGAGATAATTTAATGGGCGATGTGTCAGCTGTCAGTTCATCCGGGAACATTTTACTGCCGCAGCAGGATGAGGTTGGCGGTTTATCAGAAGCATTAAAAAAAGCGGTGGAAAAACATAAGACAGAATATTCCGGTGATAAAAAAGATCGCGACTATGGCGATGCTTTCGTAATGCATAAAGAAACGGCTTTACCGGTATTACTGGCGGCATGGCGACATGGCGCGCCAGCGAAATCAGAACATCACAATGGCAACGTTTCTGGTCTGCATCATAACGGAAAAGGCGAACTCAGGATTGCTGAAAAACTGTTGAAAGTCACTGCTGAAAAATCTGTCGGTTTGATTTCTGCGGAGGCCAAAGTAGATAAATCCGCAGCGTTGCTATCGTCTAAAAATAGGCCGTTAGAAAGCGTAAGCGGTAAAAAATTATCTGCTGATTTAAAAGCCGTGGAGTCCGTTAGTGAAGTAGCCGATAACGCCACGGGAATCTCTGACGATAATATCAAGGCATTGCCTGGGGATAATAAAGCCATCGCGGGCGAAGGCGTTCGTAAAGAGGGCGCGCCGCTGGCGCGGGATGTCGCACCTGCCCGAATGGCCGCAGCCAATACCGGTAAGCTTGACGATAAAGATCATAAAAAGGTTAAAGATGTTTCTCAGCTTCCGCTGCAACCAACCACTATCGCCGATCTTAGCCAATTAACCGGCGGCGATGAAAAAATGCCTTTAGCGGCGCAATCAAAGCCGATGATGACTATTTTTCCGACTGCCGATGGCGTGAAAGGAGAGGATAGCTCGCTGACTTACCGTTTTCAGCGCTGGGGAAATGACTATTCCGTCAATATTCAGGCGCGGCAAGCAGGGGAGTTTTCGTTAATACCGTCAAATACGCAGGTTGAACATCGTTTGCATGATCAATGGCAAAACGGTAATCCCCAGCGCTGGCACCTGACGCGAGACGATCAACAAAATCCGCAGCAGCAACAGCACAGACAGCAATCTGGCGAGGAGGATGACGCCTGATGTCATTGCGTGTGAGACAGATTGATCGTCGCGAATGGCTATTGGCGCAAACCGCGACAGAATGCCAGCGCCATGGCCAGGAAGCTACGCTGGAATATCCGACGCGACAAGGAATGTGGGTTCGGTTGAGCGATGCAGAAAAACGGTGGTCGGCGTGGATTCAACCTGGGGACTGGCTTGAGCATGTCTCTCCCGCTCTGGCGGGGGCGGCGGTTTCTGCTGGCGCTGAGCACCTGGTCGTTCCCTGGCTTGCTGCGACAGAGCGACCGTTTGAGTTGCCCGTGCCGCATTTGTCCTGTCGGCGTTTATGCGTAGAGAACCCCGTGCCGGGAAGCGCGCTGCCGGAAGGGAAATTGTTGCACATTATGAGCGATCGGGGCGGCCTGTGGTTTGAATATCTTCCTGAACTGCCTGCAGTCGGGGGCGGCAGGCCGAAAATGCTGCGTTGGCCGTTGCGCTTTGTAATCGGTAGCAGTGATACGCAGCGTTCGTTGCTGGGCCGAATCGGGATCGGAGATGTACTCCTGATTCGTACTTCCCGTGCGGAAGTTTATTGCTACGCGAAAAAGTTAGGTCATTTCAACCGTGTTGAAGGGGGAATTATTGTGGAAACGTTAGATATTCAACATATCGAAGAAGAAAATAATACAACTGAAACTGCAGAAACTCTGCCTGGCTTGAATCAATTGCCCGTCAAACTGGAATTTGTTTTGTATCGTAAGAACGTTACCCTCGCCGAACTCGAAGCCATGGGGCAGCAACAGCTATTATCACTGCCGACCAATGCTGAACTTAACGTTGAAATTATGGCGAATGGTGTTTTGCTGGGTAATGGCGAACTGGTACAGATGAATGACACCTTAGGCGTTGAGATCCATGAATGGCTGAGCGAGTCTGGTAATGGGGAATGATATCTCATTAATTGCCTTACTGGCATTTTCCACCCTGTTGCCATTTATTATTGCGTCAGGAACCTGTTTCGTTAAATTTTCTATTGTATTTGTCATGGTGCGTAACGCCCTGGGATTGCAGCAGATACCTTCAAATATGACGCTTAACGGCGTCGCATTGCTGCTTTCTATGTTTGTTATGTGGCCAATAATGCATGATGCCTACGTCTATTTTGAGGACGAAGATGTCACCTTTAATGATATTTCGTCATTAAGTAAACACGTTGATGAAGGTCTGGATGGTTATCGCGATTATCTGATCAAATATTCAGATCGCGAGTTAGTTCAGTTTTTTGAAAACGCGCAACTGAAGCGTCAGTATGGAGAAGAGACCGAGACGGTAAAGCGTGACAAAGATGAAATTGAAAAACCATCAATATTTGCGTTATTACCTGCTTATGCGCTGAGCGAAATAAAAAGCGCGTTTAAAATTGGTTTTTATCTCTATTTGCCCTTTGTTGTCGTCGACCTGGTGGTATCCAGCGTGCTACTGGCGCTGGGGATGATGATGATGAGTCCGGTGACGATATCTACACCTATTAAGTTGGTGCTTTTTGTCGCGCTTGATGGCTGGACCTTACTGTCTAAGGGATTGATATTACAGTATATGGACATTGCAACATGACATCATTACGAGACGGGATAGTTAAATGGATGATTTAGTGTTTGCAGGTAATAAGGCGCTCTATCTTGTTTTGATCCTGTCAGGGTGGCCGACGATTGTCGCAACGATTATCGGCCTCCTGGTAGGGTTATTCCAGACGGTAACGCAATTACAGGAACAGACGCTGCCTTTTGGCATTAAATTACTTGGCGTGTGTTTATGCTTGTTTTTACTGTCTGGCTGGTATGGCGAAGTTTTACTCTCTTACGGGCGTCAGGTGATATTCCTGGCGTTGGCTAAGGGGTAAAAAATGCTTTACGCGTTGTACTTTGAAATTCATCACCTGGTTGCGTCTGCGGCACTAGGGTTTGCTCGCGTAGCGCCGATTTTTTTCTTCCTGCCGTTTTTGAATAGCGGGGTATTAAGCGGCGCGCCGAGAAACGCCATTATCATCCTGGTGGCATTGGGAGTATGGCCGCATGCATTGAACGAGGCGCCGCCGTTTTTATCGGTGGCGATGATCCCGTTAGTTCTGCAAGAAGCGGCGGTAGGCGTCATGCTGGGCTGTCTGCTGTCATGGCCTTTTTGGGTTATGCATGCGCTGGGTTGTATTATCGATAACCAGCGAGGGGCAACGCTAAGTAGCAGTATCGATCCGGCAAACGGTATTGATACCTCGGAAATGGCTAATTTCCTGAATATGTTTGCTGCTGTCGTTTATTTACAAAACGGCGGTCTGGTCACGATGGTTGACGTGTTAAATAAAAGCTATCAGCTATGCGATCCGATGAACGAGTGCACGCCTTCATTACCGCCGCTATTAACGTTTATTAATCAGGTGGCTCAAAACGCCTTGGTTCTGGCCAGTCCGGTGGTATTAGTGCTGTTGCTGTCAGAAGTATTCCTGGGTTTATTGTCGCGCTTTGCTCCGCAAATGAACGCTTTTGCGATTTCACTGACGGTAAAAAGCGGTATTGCCGTTTTAATTATGCTGCTTTATTTCTCTCCGGTACTACCGGACAATGTACTGCGACTCTCTTTCCAGGCCACAGGGTTAAGCAGTTGGTTTTACGAGCGAGGGGCGACGCATGTCCTCGAATAAAACAGAAAAACCGACTAAAAAACGGCTGGAAGACTCCGCTAAAAAAGGCCAGTCATTTAAAAGTAAAGATCTCATTATCGCCTGCCTGACGCTGGGAGGAATTGCCTATCTGGTGTCGTATGGCTCATTTAATGAGTTTATGGGGATAATTAAGATCATTATTGCGGATAATTTTGATCAGAGCATGGCTGACTACAGTTTGGCCGTTTTTGGGATAGGGTTAAAATATCTGATTCCATTTATGCTGCTCTGCTTAGTGTGTTCCGCATTACCGGCGTTATTACAGGCCGGTTTTGTGCTGGCGACAGAAGCATTAAAGCCTAATTTATCGGCGTTAAACCCGGTAGAAGGGGCAAAAAAACTTTTTAGTATGCGCACGGTTAAAGATACGGTCAAAACCCTACTGTATCTCTCATCCTTTGTGGTGGCCGCCATCATTTGCTGGAAGAAATATAAGGTTGAAATCTTTTCTCAGCTAAATGGCAATATTGTAGGTATTGCCGTCATTTGGCGTGAACTTCTCCTCGCATTGGTATTAACTTGCCTTGCTTGCGCATTGATTGTCTTATTATTGGATGCTATTGCGGAATATTTCCTGACCATGAAAGATATGAAAATGGATAAGGAAGAAGTGAAGCGTGAAATGAAGGAGCAGGAAGGGAACCCAGAGGTTAAATCTAAAAGACGTGAAGTTCATATGGAAATTCTGTCTGAACAGGTGAAATCTGATATTGAAAACTCACGCCTGATTGTTGCCAACCCCACGCATATTACGATCGGGATTTATTTTAAACCCGAATTGATGCCGATTCCGATGATCTCGGTGTATGAAACGAATCAGCGCGCACTGGCCGTCCGCGCCTATGCGGAGAAGGTTGGCGTACCTGTGATCGTCGATATCAAACTGGCGCGCAGTCTTTTCAAAACCCATCGCCGTTATGATCTGGTGAGTCTGGAAGAAATTGATGAAGTTTTACGTCTTCTGGTTTGGCTGGAAGAGGTAGAAAACGCGGGCAAAGACGTTATTCAGCCACAAGAAAACGAGGTACGGCATTGAGCCGCGTAAAGCAGTAGCGATGTATTCATTGGGCGTTTTTTGAATGTTCACTAACCACCGTCGGGGTTTAATAACTGCATCAGATAAACGCAGTCGTTAAGTTCTACAAAGTCGGTGACAGATAACAGGAGTAAGTAATGGATTATCAAAATAATGTCAGCGAAGAACGTGTTGCGGAAATGATTTGGGATGCCGTTAGTGAAGGCGCCACGCTAAAAGACGTTCATGGGATCCCTCAAGATATGATGGACGGTTTATATGCTCATGCTTATGAGTTTTATAACCAGGGACGACTGGATGAAGCTGAGACATTCTTTCGTTTCTTATGCATTTATGATTTTTACAATCCCGATTACACCATGGGACTGGCGGCGGTATGCCAACTGAAAAAACAATTTCAGAAAGCATGTGACCTTTATGCAGTAGCGTTTACGTTACTTAAAAATGATTATCGCCCCGTTTTTTTTACCGGGCAGTGTCAATTATTAATGCGTAAGGCAGCAAAAGCCAGACAGTGTTTTGAACTTGTCAATGAACGTACTGAAGATGAGTCTCTGCGGGCAAAAGCGTTGGTCTATCTGGAGGCGCTAAAAACGGCGGAGACAGAGCAGCACAGTGAACAAGAAAAGGAATAATTATGGTAAATGACGCAAGTAGCATTAGCCGTAGCGGATATACCCAAAATCCGCGCCTCGCTGAGGCGGCTTTTGAAGGCGTTCGTAAGAACACGGACTTTTTAAAAGCGGCGGATAAAGCTTTTAAAGATGTGGTGGCAACGAAAGCGGGCGACCTTAAAGCCGGAACAAAGTCCGGCGAGAGCGCTATTAATACGGTGGGTCTGAAGCCGCCTACGGACGCCGCCCGGGAAAAACTCTCCAGCGAAGGGCAATTGACATTACTGCTTGGCAAGTTAATGACGCTACTGGGTGATGTTTCGCTGTCTCAACTGGAGTCTCGTCTGGCGGTATGGCAGGCGATGATTGAGTCACAAAAAGAGATGGGGATTCAGGTATCGAAAGAATTCCAGACGGCTCTGGGAGAGGCTCAGGAGGCGACGGATCTCTATGAAGCCAGTATCAAAAAGACGGATACCGCCAAGAGTGTTTATGACGCTGCGACCAAAAAACTGACGCAGGCGCAAAATAAATTGCAATCGCTGGACCCGGCTGACCCCGGCTATGCACAAGCTGAAGCCGCGGTAGAACAGGCCGGAAAAGAAGCGACAGAGGCGAAAGAGGCCTTAGATAAGGCCACGGATGCGACGGTTAAAGCAGGCACAGACGCCAAAGCGAAAGCCGAGAAAGCGGATAACATTCTGACCAAATTCCAGGGAACGGCTAATGCCGCCTCTCAGAATCAGGTTTCCCAGGGTGAGCAGGATAATCTGTCAAATGTCGCCCGCCTCACTATGCTCATGGCCATGTTTATTGAGATTGTGGGCAAAAATACGGAAGAAAGCCTGCAAAACGATCTTGCGCTTTTCAACGCCTTGCAGGAAGGGCGTCAGGCGGAGATGGAAAAGAAATCGGCTGAATTCCAGGAAGAGACGCGCAAAGCCGAGGAAACGAACCGCATTATGGGATGTATCGGGAAAGTCCTCGGCGCGCTGCTAACCATTGTCAGCGTTGTGGCCGCTGTTTTTACCGGTGGGGCGAGTCTGGCGCTGGCTGCGGTGGGACTTGCGGTAATGGTGGCCGATGAAATTGTGAAGGCGGCGACGGGGGTGTCGTTTATTCAGCAGGCGCTAAACCCGATTATGGAGCATGTGCTGAAGCCGTTAATGGAGCTGATTGGCAAGGCGATTACCAAAGCGCTGGAAGGATTAGGCGTCGATAAGAAAACGGCAGAGATGGCCGGCAGCATTGTTGGTGCGATTGTCGCCGCTATTGCCATGGTGGCGGTCATTGTGGTGGTCGCAGTTGTCGGGAAAGGCGCGGCGGCGAAACTGGGTAACGCGCTGAGCAAAATGATGGGCGAAACGATTAAGAAGTTGGTGCCTAACGTGCTGAAACAGTTGGCGCAAAACGGCAGCAAACTCTTTACCCAGGGGATGCAACGTATTACTAGCGGTCTGGGTAATGTAGGTAGCAAGATGGGCCTGCAAACGAATGCCTTAAGTAAAGAGCTGGTAGGTAATACCCTAAATAAAGTGGCGTTGGGCATGGAAGTCACGAATACCGCAGCCCAGTCAGCCGGTGGTGTTGCCGAGGGCGTATTTATTAAAAATGCCAGCGAGGCGCTTGCTGATTTTATGCTCGCCCGTTTTGCCATGGATCAGATTCAGCAGTGGCTTAAACAATCCGTAGAAATATTTGGTGAAAACCAGAAGGTAACGGCGGAACTGCAAAAAGCCATGTCTTCTGCGGTACAGCAAAATGCGGATGCTTCGCGTTTTATTCTGCGCCAGAGTCGCGCATAAAAACTGCCAAAATAAAGGGAGAAAAATATGTTAATTAGTAATGTGGGAATAAATCCCGCCGCTTATTTAAATAATCATTCTGTTGAGAATAGTTCACAGACAGCTTCGCAATCCGTTAGCGCTAAAGATATTCTGAATAGTATTGGTATTAGCAGCAGTAAAGTCAGTGACCTGGGGTTGAGTCCTACACTGAGCGCGCCTGCGCCAGGGGTATTAACGCAAACCCCCGGAACGATCACGTCCTTTTTAAAAGCCAGTATTCAAAATACCGACATGAATCAGGATTTGAATGCTCTGGCAAATAATGTCACGACTAAAGCGAATGAGGTTGTGCAAACCCAGTTACGCGAGCAGCAGGCAGAAGTCGGAAAGTTTTTTGATATTAGCGGAATGTCTTCCAGTGCCGTTGCGCTGTTGGCTGCCGCGAATACGTTAATGCTGACGTTGAACCAGGCTGATAGCAAACTGTCTGGTAAGTTGTCATTAGTCAGCTTTGATGCAGCTAAAACGACAGCAAGCTCCATGATGCGCGAAGGGATGAATGCGTTGTCCGGTAGTATTTCCCAGAGCGCGCTTCAGTTGGGGATCACTGGCGTGGGCGCCAAACTGGAATATAAGGGGCTGCAGAATGAAAGAGGCGCGCTTAAACATAATGCCGCGAAGATCGATAAACTGACCACTGAAAGCCACAGTATTAAAAACGTGCTGAACGGGCAGAATAGCGTCAAACTCGGTGCTGAAGGCGTCGATTCTCTGAAATCGTTAAATATGAAGAAAACCGGTACCGATGCGACAAAAAATCTTAATGATGCGACGCTTAAATCTAATGCCGGAACCAGCGCCACGGAAAGTCTGGGTATTAAAGACAGTAATAAACAAATCTCCCCTGAACATCAGGCTATTCTGTCGAAACGTCTTGAGTCTGTCGAATCCGATATTCGTCTTGAGCAGAATACCATGGATATGACCCGAATTGATGCGCGCAAGATGCAGATGACGGGCGATCTGATTATGAAGAACTCGGTCACGGTCGGTGGTATTGCAGGGGCGTCCGGGCAGTACGCCGCTACTCAGGAACGTTCCGAGCAGCAAATTAGCCAGGTGAATAACCGTGTTGCCAGCACCGCATCGGACGAAGCCCGTGAAAGTTCACGTAAATCGACCAGCCTGATTCAGGAAATGCTGAAAACAATGGAGAGCATTAACCAGTCGAAAGCATCCGCACTTGCTGCTATCGCAGGCAATATTCGCGCTTAATCTGAAAGGTCATCTATACGCCATCATGGGTGTGATTTAATCGCGCTCCTGATGGCGAACTGGGGATATTATGCTTAATATTCAAAATTATTCCACTTCTCCTCATCCGGGGATCGTTGCCGAACGGCCGCAGACTCCCTCGGCGAGCGAGCACGTCGAGACTGCCGTGGTACCGTCTACCACAGAACATCGCGGTACAGATATCATTTCATTATCGCAGGCGGCTACTAAAATCCAGCAGGCACAGCAGACGCTGCAGTCAACGCCACCGATCTCTGAAGAGAATAATGACGAGCGCACGCTGGCGCGCCAGCAGTTGACCAGCAGCCTGAATGCGCTGGCGAAGTCTGGCGTGTCATTATCCGCAGAACAAAATGAGAACCTGCGGAGCGCGTTTTCTGCGCCGACGTCGGCCTTATTTAGCGCTTCGCCTATGGCGCAGCCGAGAACAACCATTTCTGATGCTGAGATTTGGGATATGGTTTCCCAAAATATATCGGCGATAGGTGACAGCTATCTGGGCGTTTATGAAAACGTTGTCGCAGTCTATACCGATTTTTATCAGGCCTTCAGTGATATTCTTTCCAAAATGGGAGGCTGGTTATTACCAGGTAAGGACGGTAATACCGTTAAGCTAGATGTTACCTCACTCAAAAATGATTTAAACAGTTTAGTCAATAAATATAATCAAATAAACAGTAATACCGTTTTATTTCCAGCGCAGTCAGGCAGCGGCGTTAAAGTAGCCACTGAAGCGGAAGCGAGACAGTGGCTCAGTGAATTGAATTTACCGAATAGCTGCCTGAAATCTTATGGATCCGGTTATGTCGTCACCGTTGATCTGACGCCATTACAAAAAATGGTTCAGGATATTGATGGTTTAGGCGCGCCGGGAAAAGACTCAAAACTCGAAATGGATAACGCCAAATATCAAGCCTGGCAGTCGGGTTTTAAAGCGCAGGAAGAAAATATGAAAACCACATTACAGACGCTGACGCAAAAATATAGCAATGCCAATTCATTGTACGACAACCTGGTAAAAGTGCTGAGCAGTACGATAAGTAGCAGCCTGGAAACCGCCAAAAGCTTCCTGCAAGGATAACAGAAGAGGATATTAATAATGGTTACAAGTGTAAGGACTCAGCCCCCCGTCATAATGCCAGGTATGCAGACCGAGATCAAAACGCAGGCCACGAATCTTGCGGCGAATCTTTCCGCAGTCAGAGAAAGTGCCACAACGACGCTGTCAGGGGAAATTAAAGGCCCGCAACTGGAAGATTTTCCCGCGCTGATCAAACAGGCGAGTCTGGATGCATTGTTTAAATGCGGGAAAGACGCTGAGGCGTTAAAAGAAGTTTTTACCAATTCAAATAATGTCGCCGGTAAGAAAGCGATAATGGAGTTTGCCGGGCTCTTTCGTTCAGCGCTCAACGCCACCAGTGATTCTCCTGAGGCGAAGACGCTACTGATGAAGGTGGGGGCAGAGTATACCGCGCAAATCATAAAAGATGGCCTGAAAGAAAAGTCAGCTTTTGGGCCATGGCTGCCAGAAACAAAGAAAGCGGAAGCGAAGCTGGAAAACCTGGAAAAGCAGCTGTTAGATATTATCAAAAATAACACTGGTGGTGAATTAAGTAAATTATCGACGAATCTTGTTATGCAGGAGGTGATGCCCTATATTGCCAGCTGCATTGAACATAACTTTGGCTGTACGTTAGATCCGTTAACCCGCAGCAATCTTACGCACCTTGTTGACAAAGCGGCGGCGAAGGCGGTTGAGGCGCTTGATATGTGCCACCAAAAATTAACGCAAGAGCAGGGTACCAGCGTAGGACGGGAAGCCCGGCACCTTGAAATGCAAACGTTGATACCCCTGCTGCTACGTAATGTTTTTGCACAAATTCCTGCAGATAAACTGCCTGACCCTAAAATTCCGGAGCCTGCGGCTGGACCAGTACCTGATGGTGGGAAAAAAGCAGAACCTACGGGTATTAATATCAATATTAATATTGATAGCAGTAACCATAGCGTGGATAACAGTAAGCATATTAACAATAGCCGAAGCCATGTCGATAATAGCCAGCGCCATATCGATAATAGCAACCATGATAATAGCCGGAAGACGATTGATAATAGCCGAACATTTATTGATAACAGCCAACGCAATGGCGAGTCACACCATTCGACTAACAGCAGCAACGTAAGTCATAGTCATTCGCGTGTGGATTCGACTACGCATCAAACGGAGACGGCACACAGCGCCAGCACAGGGGCAATTGACCATGGCATCGCGGGTAAAATTGACGTCACGGCTCATGCGACGGCAGAGGCTGTGACCAACGCTTCATCCGAAAGTAAAGATGGAAAGGTGGTCACGTCAGAAAAGGGCACTACGGGTGAAACAACCTCTTTTGATGAAGTCGATGGCGTAACCAGCAAGAGCATTATCGGCAAGCCGGTACAGGCCACGGTGCACGGCGTTGATGATAATAAACAGCAAAGCCAGACGGCAGAGATTGTGAATGTGAAGCCGCTTGCCAGTCAACTGGCTGGCGTCGAGAATGTTAAAACCGATACCTTACAATCAGACACGACGGTAATTACAGGTAATAAAGCCGGTACGACCGATAATGATAATAGTCAGACAGATAAGACTGGCCCATTTTCTGGTTTGAAGTTTAAGCAAAATAGTTTCCTCTCAACAGTACCGAGCGTTACGAATATGCATTCAATGCATTTCGACGCCCGTGAGACGTTTTTGGGTGTGATACGTAAAGCCCTGGAGCCAGATACCTCCACACCGTTCCCTGTACGCAGAGCGTTTGACGGCTTGCGTGCGGAAATATTACCCAATGACACGATAAAGAGTGCAGCGTTGAAAGCGCAATGTAGCGATATTGACAAGCACCCAGAATTGAAAGCGAAAATGGAGACTCTCAAAGAGGTCATTACTCATCATCCACAAAAAGAAAAACTGGCTGAGATTGCACTGCAGTTTGCCAGAGAGGCGGGGCTGACCAGGCTAAAAGGGGAAACTGACTATGTGTTAAGTAATGTGCTGGACGGCCTTATCGGAGACGGTAGCTGGCGAGCTGGCCCGGCTTACGAGTCATACCTGAATAAACCTGGCGTGGATCGGGTTATTACTACCGTTGATGGCTTGCACATGCAGCGTTAATTAACCGGGAAAGATGCGATGAATATGGATATTGAAGCAAGAGTCAAAAAAGTGATCACCTCCTGTATTGCCGTTGATGTTGATAGTATCAATGGTCAGACCCATCTGGTTGAGGATCTTTACGCTGACTCATTGGATTTAATTGATATTGTATTTGGTCTTAGTGAGGAGTTTGACATTAGTTGCAATGAAAACGATCTTCCTGATATGACGACCTTTGCGGATATATGCCGTGTTGTTAAAAAAAGTCTTGAGTCCAGGGTGTAGTATTTTTCTCTCGCTTGACAACAATTGAATAAGATTAATTGTTATGAAAATCATCACACATGTAGTACCCGGTTCAGGTATGGCTGCAATATATGATGATATTGCTGACAGTTCGCGTTTTGTTATTAAAGGCAAGTTACGTCATGTTGAAAATGATCCGAAGGAGCTGCTGATATGTGTTCCGATGCGTAGTGAATGGCTATTCTACTGGATTAAAGGAGAGAAATATTGCGCCCGGCGATGGGCGCGAAAAAGTATCAAGACATTGTGTAACCAGATTAAATTTGAAGAAGCAATCTTATAAAAGATATAATTCAAGAGGAAAGTAAATTGCAAGCACACCAGGATATTATCGCTAATATTGGTGAGAAATTGGGTTTACCGCTCACTTTTGACGACAACAATCAGTGCTTATTATTACTCGATAGCGATATTTTTACGTCTATTGAAGCTAAAGATGATATCTGGTTATTGAACGGTATGATTATACCGTTATCGCCTGTTTGTGGCGATTCTATCTGGCGGCAGATTATGGTGATTAATGGTGAACTGGCTGCGAATAATGAAGGTACGTTAGCGTATATTGATGCCGCAGAGACGTTGTTGCTTATACATGCAATTACCGATCTGACAAATACTTACCATATTATATCGCAGCTTGAGTCATTTGTGAATCAGCAGGAAGCGCTCAAAAACATACTGCAGGAATATGCTAAAGTATGAGGAGAGAAAATTGAATAATTTAACGTTGTCTTCGTTTTCAAAAGTTGGTGTGTCGAATGATGCCCGACTTTATATTGCTAAGGAAAATACTGATAAGGCATATGTTGCGCCTGAAAAATTTTCGTCAAAAGTATTAACCTGGCTTGGAAAAATGCCGTTATTTAAAAACACTGAAGTGGTGCAAAAACATACGGAAAATATCAGAGTACAGGACCAAAAGATTTTACAGACATTTCTCCATGCACTAACGGAAAAATATGGGGAAACAGCGGTTAATGACGCACTGTTAATGTCCCGTATAAATATGAACAAACCCCTTACCCAACGTTTAGCAGTGCAGATCACGGAGTGTGTAAAAGCTGCTGACGAAGGGTTTATAAACCTTATTAAGAGCAAGGATAATGTTGGTGTCAGGAATGCCGCTTTAGTCATAAAAGGCGGCGATACAAAAGTGGCAGAAAAAAATAACGATGTTGGAGCAGAAAGTAAGCAACCTTTACTCGATATCGCGCTAAAGGGACTTAAAAGAACATTACCGCAACTGGAACAAATGGATGGAAATAGCCTGCGAGAAAACTTCCAGGAGATGGCTTCAGGTAACGGCCCGCTGCGTTCATTAATGACGAATTTACAGAATTTAAATAAAATTCCAGAGGCTAAACAACTTAATGATTATGTTACAACGTTAACAAATATTCAGGTCGGTGTAGCCCGGTTCTCACAATGGGGAACCTGTGGAGGAGAGGTTGAGAGGTGGGTTGATAAAGCCTCTACTCATGAATTAACCCAGGCTGTAAAAAAAATTCACGTTATTGCTAAAGAACTGAAAAATGTTACAGCTGAACTTGAGAAAATAGAAGCCGGCGCGCCAATGCCACAGACGATGAGCGGACCGACACTGGGCCTGGCACGGTTTGCGGTCAGCAGCATTCCAATTAATCAGCAAACCCAGGTGAAACTGAGCGATGGAATGCCTGTGCCAGTGAATACGTTAACTTTTGACGGTAAGCCTGTGGCATTAGCCGGTTCGTACCCAAAAAATACGCCGGATGCGCTGGCAGCGCATATGAAAATGCTTCTTGAAAAAGAATGCTCATGCCTAGTGGTGTTAACGTCGGAAGATCAGATGCAGGCAAAACAATTACCACCCTATTTCAGAGGGAGCTACACCTTTGGCGAGGTGCATACCAACAGCCAAAAAGTGAGCTCAGCCAGTCAGGGAGAAGCGATAGACCAATACAATATGCAACTGTCCTGCGGGGAAAAGCGGTATACAATCCCGGTATTGCATGTGAAAAATTGGCCAGATCACCAGCCGTTACCGTCTACGGATCAGTTAGAATACCTGGCGGATAGGGTGAAAAATAGTAACCAAAATGGCGCGCCGGGGCGTAGTTCATCAGATAAGCATTTACCGATGATTCATTGTCTGGGCGGAGTGGGGAGAACCGGAACGATGGCGGCGGCCCTTGTACTTAAGGATAATCCTCATAGTAATCTGGAGCAGGTACGTGCAGATTTCCGGAATTCACGGAACAATAGAATGCTGGAAGACGCCTCACAGTTTGTACAACTAAAAGCAATGCAAGCCCAGTTGCTTATGACGACGGCACGCTGATAAAAACATAGCTTACTTTTAGAACTATCTGAAAGTAAGCTATTTCTGTATAATTATTTGTTTGACGCGATAGAAAGTCTTTTGTTTTTCTCTTCTGCTGACATTCCTTTTAATTTTCTGTAATTCTCCCAAATTTTTTTAGCATAACGTTTCCTTATATCCGATCGTTTCGGCGACGTCCCGGCATTATAAGCGCCAACGGCCTCCCAGCTATAACCGTAGATTTTCATCATATCTGATAAAATGGAAGCGCCCACAATGACAGAAATGCAGGGGTCCTGTAACAACTGTTTTTCACTAATCCCCATTTTTTTCAGCCTTTTCATATGGAAGCTGTTAATTTGCATCAGGCCAAGATCGGTTGAACCATCTCGGTTATGACCAATGGCGCCAGGTTTCATCGCCGATTCCTGCTGGGCGATAGCGTAAAGTAGTTCGGATTCAATATTGAACATTTTTTCAGCCTGAAGCCAGCAATCAGCCCATGCCGTATTTATGCTAAGCAACCAGATTACGATGATAAAAAAATAATGCATATCTCCTCTCTCAGATTTTACCGTAATTTAATCAAGCGGGGATCCTGTTTCCATCTTTTGAACCAAATATTGTCTTCGTTTTTAAATTTATTCCACATTTTCTCGGCAATAGCTTCGCCGTGGGCAACCAGCACTAACGGTAATAATCCCGGATTATTATCTATACGCTGTTCACTTTCCAGAAATTCTCTTATCGTCGGTAAGGCACGCTCACTATTCTGACAATATTCAGCGTAAAGAAGATTAACAGCAATAAGTCCTGTTATTTCCTGCGTGGATATTTCTTTAGTTAATTTTCGTGCCAGTTCATGTTTACCTTTAAGCGAAAGAAACATAACCTGCATACTTAATAATATTGGATTATCCTGCAGGTGTTGTGAGCGTAATTCATCGCCTAAACGTATAGCATCATCAATACCGGTATGATAATAGGTAATCCACAGCTTAGTGATCCCTGCGGCTGCGCGCGTTGGGTCCAATTTTAAACACTCGTTAATCGTTTGTAAGGCCTCCTCCAACTGACCAGCCATGAAAAGATTCCAGCCATAATAATATTTAATATCTGCAGAAATGGGCGAAAGTAAGTTAGCTTGTTTGAATAGCAAACTCCCGACGATGTATTCTGAGTGAATCGTATTAATTAGCCCCAGTAATCCTAAAGCTTGTGGATTATTGTGGTCCAGCTCTGTCGCCTTAATCGCATGTTCTTTAGCTTTGATCATAGCGTTTTGTTTATCAAAAATCCCCATTTGCGCCATGCTGAGGTAGCATTCTGCCAGCGCACAGTAAGGCGCAATGCTGTTTGGCGACATGTTAACGCATTGAGTCAGCAATTTAAGCGCTTGCTGTAAGCTATAGGGGGTGTATTGATTTAACTCATGCTTACCGCGTAAGTAAACCATAGTACTGTCAATCGAATTTAGCTCGCTAATCTGCTTTGTGTCCCAGCGAAGTCCGGGAATACATCTGAGCAAAAGATTCGCAATTTTGTTTTGCAAGAGAGAAGCGGGTTGGTGTTCTATCAACTTAATGCTTTCCTGGTGCAGCAGGTGATAACCTTTAACCCGAACTATCTCAATCTGTACAATATTATCATTACCATCGGGTATCATCTGCCCGGAGATATAATAATCGGGGCGTAATTGATCCATGAGCTCAAGAATATCCTTAACACTGCGGCAGTTCTTCGTAATGGTCACCGGCAGCACGCTCAGGCCAAAGGGCGCATACTGCGATAATCCCTTCACGATAGAGTAATGCAGACTCTCGGATTGAACCTGATCCTGCATCTGAAAAGGAAGTATCGCCAATGTATGAGTCGTAGGTTGCGGCGCTGGCGGAGACACCACTACGACCGGACGATTAAACCGATAGCCCTGTCCGTACAGTGTTTCAATGTAACGATGCTCTTTATCTTCCGACAGAATACGTCGTAAGGCATAAATACAGCGGGTAAGAGATTCTTCGTTAACTTCCGCGTCGCCCCATACCTGGTCCAGTAAGGTGTTTTTACTCACAATCTCGCCGGCGGCTTCGAGCAGGATGACCAGAACGGCATATTCTTTTGGCGGAATATTGACTTTCTTTTCTGAGCGTAGCAGGGAGCCGTCCATGTTGAGTATGAAATCATCAAAGACGAATTTTTTATTCGATACAGGAACAGGATTAAAATGTGGCATGATAATAGTGTATTCTCTTACAGGGTGAAAAGTTATAATAACTAATACAAGTCGTTAGGATAGAATCTACTGTTTCAGTAATTCTGCTGTTAGTACTAACGGTCAGGTTGAGCTTTTATTATGAGCTTAATGTCATATTCTACGGGCTCGGGTTTATATGTTTTTAACATTTGATTATTTAGCTTATGCCTGTGCTTTAAATAACTGACATGTTGGTAATAATATTGTTATAACTAACCGTGATTATCGAATGGACGCTGCCGTATATCCTGGTGCAGAGAGAGTCAGCGCCTGGCATCTAAATATTTACATATTTAACTTGGCCTCATTGCAATAGAGATTAGTTTTGTAGCTATCTTACTGCATTTTTTTGGGGTGTAAATGCTGCTTATTATATCTTCATGGTTAATGGTCTGATAATTACACCATCAGAACCATTTTTCTCGAAGATTTCCACTAAATGACCATTCGTTGAAAGTTTAAGAGTGTAATTTGTCTTAGGTTCCAAAATATAAATGAAAGACTGTTTTTAATGGTGCGCTTATTTTTATATTTTTTTGCAAAATAATGATATCGTCTTTTCTTTACTCCCTTCAGTTATAGCGTCAAAAAGGCAGGGGGTTTATGAGCAGTATCATCCTCAGGCTGGCCCCAGGCATTATATCGATATCAGGAGGAAGAGAGGAGGTATGCCTGGCAGAAAGCTAACAAGCGTGACTGTTTCGGTATAAACCGTTCAGGCAAATAGTTCTCAGAGGGAACGGATGATGTATAAATATGAATAAAATGCCGGCCTTAATCCACAGGGTTAAAGCCGGAAGGAGATAGTGTCATCTGGACGAATTCTTACGCTGTGAATAAGGCAATATCGTTTTACCAGTCATCATAGCGATGACAAGTTCACAAAAATCGTGTTATATAATCAGCCTTACTTTAAATTACCAGAGATATCAGTATAAGCTGTCTTCCGGACAGAACAATGATATTGAATAGCCTCCCATCCTGATAGAGCGTGTTAATGCGCAGTCTGAATTTTAAATTATTACAATTTTAATAAAAATCTTTACTTAAGTGACAGATACAAAAAATGTTAATGGTTCGCCATTTTTATGAATGTCGATGGCGTAGTTTTAAAATATTTTTTGAAACATTGAATGAAGTAGGACGTGCTATCATAACCACATTTTAATGCTACAGAATTAACATTATGGTTGCCTATGCGTAAAAGTTTTGCTGCCTGATTCATTCTTGCCGATAAGTAGATGTCGCTAAAGTTGGTACCTTCTTCTGCAAGTTTCCGTTTGAGCGTTGACGTACTCATAAATATATGATCGGCAACATCCGTAAGCTTCCACTGTCTACTGGGTGACGAAGATATAATGTTGTAAACGCGCTCCTTTAACGTTATCTGAGCCGAGCTAAGGATGATCTCATAACTCTCCGGGAGTCGGAGAAAAGCAGTAAGCAGGAACAGCAGAAAATAAGGAATTAACTCTTCATTTTCAATACAACTTTTGTTGTTACAGTTACTGCAACCTTTGCTTGTATCCTTCGTACAGGAGAACGCCGTTTTCAGATGTTCAAATACCTCTCTTCTGGCAGGAAAGTCAGGCGTATAGAAGATTTTCTGCGCTTTCTCTGTGGGTACCGCCATTTTGGTTTGCTGCTCGTTTGGGATAAGTGCATAGAGAGCGCCAAGTCGTTGCGTCGGTATCTCGAGTATATCGAAATCCATGTGGCCATTGACCTCTTCAAGCGTCACGTTAACTACCTGCTCTTTTTTGAGCACCAACATCCCAGGTTCGTCACAGTAAATCGTATCGTGATTATTGCTAATCGTCAGTTTACCGCTCCGAAAGCAAACTAAAGTGAAACTGCTTACATAAAGATTTTTGATGGTAACCTGCTGAGTCTGACTTTTAATTTGCTGCCGGGTATTTGTCAAAAGTGATTTTAATTTCTGTAAGTTATCTGCGGCAGGACGCTGATGACTATTACTTACAAAGGTTACATTTTCCATATTATCCCTTTGTTGATGTTATTTTAATGTTCCTTACTGGTATCCTACTGAAAAAATCTGAGTTGTAAATGCTCTTTATTAGCGTGTGTTGGCAATGGTCTGATTGTTACACCAAAAGAACCCAAATTTGGGTAATTTATCTACAGTAGTTTAAGCCCCAATGGGGATGATGGTTCTTTTAATATGTGTTGAGACGCATTATACAGAATAAATTGATTTTATTTCTCACTTTTCATTCTATTTTCATCAGGAATCCCTGTGTCCTGTGCGGTAATCTGCTGCTATCGAGAACGACAGACATCGCTAACAGTATATATGGAAACATCAAAAGAGAAGACGATAACAAGCCCTGGGCCATACATAGTTCGATTACTTAACAGCTCACTGAACGGCTGTGAGTTTCCATTGCTGACAGGCCGAACACTCTTTGTGGTAGGTCAGAGTGATGCGCTCACTGCTTCAGGCCAACTCCCTGATATACCTGCCGATAGCTTTTTTATCCCGCTGGACCATGGCGGAGTAAATTTTGAAATCCAGGTGGATACGGATACGACCGAAATTATACTCCATGAGCTGAAAGAAGGAAATTCTGAATCTCGTTCGGTGCAATTAAATACGCCAATACAGGTCGGTGAATTGCTTATCCTGATTCGCCCGGAAAGCGAGCCGTGGGTGCCCGAGCAGCCTGAGAAGTTAGAAACGTCTGCAAAAAAGAACGAGCCGCGTTTTAAAAACGGAATTGTAGCCGCACTGGCCGGGTTTTTTATATTGGGAATTGGGACTGTGGGGACGTTATGGATACTTAACTCGCCGCAGCGGCAGGCCGCAGAGCTCGATTCGTTATTGGGGCAGGAGAAGGAGCGTTTTCAGGTGTTGCCAGGCCGGGACAAAATGCTCTATGTCGCTGCGCAAAATGAAAGAGATACGCTGTGGGCTCGTCAGGTTTTAGCGAGGGGCGATTATGATAAAAATGCGCGAGTGATTAACGAAAACGAAGAAAATAAGCGTATCTCTATCTGGCTGGATACCTATTATCCGCAGCTGGCTTATTATCGGATTCATTTCGATGAGCCGCGTAAACCCGTTTTCTGGCTAAGCCGCCAGCGAAACACGATGAGCAAGAAAGAGCTCGAGGTGTTAAGTCAAAAGCTGAGAGCGCTAATGCCTTACGCGGATTCGGTTAACATCACGTTGATGGACGATGTTACCGCAGCAGGCCAGGCGGAAGCGGGGCTAAAACAGCAGGCGTTACCTTATTCCCGCAGGAATCATAAGGGGGGCGTAACGTTTGTTATTCAGGGGGCGCTCGATGATGTAGAAATACTCAGAGCCCGTCAATTTGTCGATAGCTATTACCGCACATGGGGAGGACGCTATGTGCAGTTTGCGATCGAATTAAAAGATGACTGGCTCAAGGGGCGCTCATTTCAGTACGGGGCGGAAGGTTATATCAAAATGAGCCCAGGCCATTGGTATTTCCCAAGCCCACTTTAATTTAACGCAAATAAGGAAGTCATTATGGCAACACCTTGGTCAGGCTATCTGGATGACGTCTCAGCAAAATTTGATACGGGCGTTGATAATCTACAAACGCAGGTAACAGAGGCGCTGGATAAATTAGCAGCAAAACCCTCCGATCCGGCGCTACTGGCGGCGTATCAGAGTAAGCTCTCGGAATATAACTTGTACCGTAACGCGCAATCGAACACGGTAAAAGTCTTTAAGGATATTGATGCTGCCATTATTCAGAACTTCCGTTAATCAGTTATAAGGTGGATTATGTCGATTGCAACTATTGTCCCTGAGAATGCCGTTATAGGGCAGGCGGTCAATATCAGGTCTATGGAAACGGACATTGTCTCGCTGGATGACCGGCTACTCCAGGCTTTTTCTGGTTCGGCGATTGCCACGGCTGTGGATAAACAGACGATTACCAACAGGATTGAGGACCCTAATCTGGTGACGGATCCTAAAGAGCTGGCTATTTCGCAAGAGATGATTTCAGATTATAACCTGTATGTTTCTATGGTCAGTACCCTTACTCGTAAAGGAGTCGGGGCTGTTGAAACGCTATTACGCTCATGATTCGTCGATATCTATATACTTTTCTGCTGGTAATGACCCTTGCCGGCTGTAAGGATAAGGATCTTTTAAAAGGACTGGACCAGGAACAGGCTAATGAGGTCATTGCCGTTCTGCAAATGCACAATATAGAGGCGAATAAAATTGATAGCGGAAAATTGGGCTATAGCATTACCGTTGCTGAGCCTGATTTTACCGCTGCGGTGTACTGGATTAAAACTTATCAGCTTCCTCCCCGGCCACGGGTGGAAATAGCGCAGATGTTCCCGGCGGATTCGCTGGTATCGTCTCCGCGAGCTGAAAAGGCCAGGTTATATTCGGCTATTGAACAGCGACTGGAACAGTCATTACAGACGATGGAGGGCGTGCTCTCCGCCAGGGTCCATATTAGTTATGATATTGATGCTGGTGAAAATGGCCGCCCGCCAAAACCTGTTCATCTGTCGGCATTAGCCGTATATGAACGAGGTTCGCCGCTTGCGCATCAGATCAGCGATATCAAGCGTTTCTTAAAGAATAGTTTTGCCGATGTGGATTATGACAACATTTCTGTTGTGTTGTCAGAACGTTCTGATGCCCAATTACAGGCTCCCGGCACACCAGTAAAACGTAATTCTTTTGCAACCAGTTGGATTGTGTTGATTATTTTGTTATCCGTGATGTCAGCAGGCTTTGGCGTCTGGTATTGCAAAAACCATTATGCCCGCAATAAGAAAGGCATAACGGCTGATGATAAGGCGAAATCGTCAAATGAATAGGCAGCCATTACCCATTATCTGGCAAAGAATCATTTTTGATCCGTTATCGTATATCCATCCTCAGCGGTTGCAGATAGCGCCGGAAATGATTGTCAGACCCGCCGCCAGGGCGGCGGCAAATGAGTTAATACTGGCGGCATGGCGGCTTAAGAACGGAGAAAAGGAGTGTATTCAAAACTCACTGACGCAGCTGTGGCTGCGTCAGTGGCGCCGACTGCCGCAAGTAGCGTATTTACTCGGTTGCCATAAACTGAGAGCCGATCTGGCAAGGCAGGGAGCCTTGCTTGGCCTGCCGGATTGGGCGCAAGCATTTTTGGCAATGCATCAGGGAACAAGTTTATCTGTCTGCAATAAGGCGCCGAATCACCGGTTTTTACTTAGCGTCGGGTATGCACAGTTAAATGCCCTAAATGAATTTTTACCTGAATCTTTAGCACAGCGTTTTCCTTTGCTTTTTCCTCCATTTATTGAGGAGGCATTGAAGCAGGATGCTGTAGAAATGTCAATTTTGCTACTGGCCTTACAATATGCTCAAAAATATCCCAATACCGTCCCCGCTTTCGCCTGTTGAGGGGATACTGATAAAGCGTAAAACGCTGGAACGTTATTTCTCTATTGAAAGATTAGAACAGCAGGCGCATCAACGGGCTAAGCGTATTTTGCGAGAGGCGGAAGAAGAGGCAAAGACCTTGCGGATGTACGCCTATCAGGAAGGTTACGAGCAGGGAATGATAGACGCGTTACAGCAGGTCGCCGCTTATCTTACTGATAATCAGACAATGGCCTGGAAGTGGATGGAAAAAATACAGATTTATGCCCGCGAGTTATTTTCAGCTGCGGTCGACCATCCCGAAACGCTTTTAACCGTCCTGGATGAGTGGCTAAGGGATTTCGATAAGCCTGAGGGGCAACTTTTTTTAACACTGCCAGTTAATGCGAAAAAAGATCACCAAAAACTGATGGTGTTGCTTATGGAGAACTGGCCAGGCACTTTTAATCTTAAATATCATCAGGAACAGCGCTTTATCATGAGTTGCGGCGATCAGATCGCAGAATTTTCACCTGAACAATTTGTTGAAACGGCAGTAGGCGTCATTAAGCATCATCTTGATGAACTTCCACAAGACTGCCGGACAATTTCTGATAACGCCATTAACGCACTTATTGATGAATGGAAGACAAAAACGCAAGCGGAGGTTATAAGGTGATACCGGGTTCGATTCCGACTTCTTATTTGGTCCCGACAGCAGATACTGAAGCGACGGGTGTGGTTTCGTTGAGTGCCAGGGCCGCTATGCTGAATAATGTGGATAGCGCGCCTTTAAGCAATGGCGGCGACGTTGATCTTTATGATGCATTCTACCAACGACTTTTGGCGCTTCCTGAGTCAGCCTCTTCTGAAACGCTTAAAGATAGCATTTATCAAGAGATGAATGCCTTCAAAGATCCTAACAGTGGTGATTCGGCTTTTGTTTCTTTTGAGCAGCAAACGGCTATGCTACAAAACATGTTAGCAAAAGTTGAACCGGGCACCCATTTATATGAGGCTTTAAACGGGGTATTAGTTGGTACAATGAACGCACAGTCACAAATGACCTCCTGGATGCAGGAGATTATTTTATCGGGCGGGGAAAACAAAGAGGCAATTGACTGGTGAACCCCCATTGCTGGCGATTTGTGATAAGGTATGGTGTATATATCAGTAAATAATGCAGAAAATGCACCATGCCAGTGTGTCTATCTTATTGATGTATATGGATTATTAAGATGTCTGCCAGCCGTTTTATTCTGAAATGATTATATTAATATTGTAAGCTTTCATTACAAAATTGTGCATAAAGTTTGTAAGGGTATCTTTTTGTGACGAAATGAACGCGCGTTGGAATGTAATTATTGGCTATAATAATAAAAAAATCGGATTTAAATCATCTCTGTGAGTTTTAATTATTTGTTTATAAGAATATAACGATTTTGAGTTCCTTATAGCACACAGGATAAAATATGGTATTGCCTTCAATGAATAAATCAGTTGAGGCCATTAGCAATAATCACCTTCAACAGCCGAACAAATTTCCATTAATAAATGGATTAGCTGACGTAAGAGACTATTATGTCGCAAACTGCTTATTGTTTAAACTTAATAAAGGCAGTTTGCGAATTGAAAACGAATTTGGGGAGTTCATCGAACAATCTGCGCCGTGTTTATTTTTATTGGAAAAAGATCAAACAATCACGCTTAGTATGAGCGAAATAGAAGGGCATATTGATTTTTCTTCACTGGAAGTTTCCTATGACTTAATGCAAAAATTCTACAAAGTTTTTTACAGTACAAGAAACTATAATGATCGAGAGCTATCATTAAAAACGAAACCAAAGTATTTTTTTCATGCGGACTTGTTGCCAGGGATGAGTGATACTTTTGACTCTATTTTGCATGGTGTGGCATGTCCACGGGTTTGTAGTAATGTGAGTATTGATGATCATGATTATTCATATTTCTCATTGATGTATCTTATATCGGCATTTGTACGTAAGCCCGGTGGGTTTGATTTCCTTGAGCGAGCAATAAAAATTACGACAAAAGAGAAAGTTTATAACATTATTATCAGCGATCTCACCCGCAAATGGTCACAGGCTGAGGTGGCGGGAAAGCTGTTTATGAGCGTATCAAGTCTGAAGCGAAAACTGGCCGCTGAAGAGGTGAGTTTTAGCAAAATATACCTGGATGCTCGTATGAATCAGGCTATAAAATTATTACGTATGGGGGCTGGAAATATTTCACAAGTCGCGACGATGTGTGGCTATGATACGCCTTCTTATTTTATCGCTATTTTTAAACGGCATTTTAAGATTACACCGCTTAGCTTTATGCGTACAATGAACCATTGATTTGTGAAATTATTTTAAACGTTACTATCTGTTTGCGTTACAGATACCAAATATTTTTTTAATCGTAGTGTATATTTCAGTATCGCTACACCAGTGATATGTAGTTAATGAAAGGGAATCGAAAGCGTTCATTGTCAGACATACATGGCCACCAGGCGCCGGGCAATCGTTGTACTCTAAGAGATTACAGTAAAGTAAAACAGCAAATTTAATCATTATCAGATTTGTAAAAGGAATTCATTTCGGTAACGACATTGCGCATGTAATAACGTATCTGGTCTTATTACCTTTGTAGTAAGAAGGCGTTATCTACTTGCGCAGTAGTCGCCAGGAAGAAAAATCATTACCGAAGCTGTGGTCAGTTTTCAAAAAAGGATAAATAAATGAGAAATGTAATTATATACGGTATTAACTGGACTAATTGTTATGCCCTTCAGTCTATTTTTAAGCAAAAATATCCGGAAAAGTGCGTTAAAACGTGTAACTCATTAACTGCACTTTTGCATTCTCTATCCGATATGCCGGATGCCGGGCTGATTTTAGCTTTGAACCCGCATGAGCATGTTTATCTTTTTCATGCGTTGCTGACGCGGTTGCAGAACCGTAAAGTTTTGGTAGTGGCAGATCGCTTGTATTATATCGATCGCTGTGTGCTGCAATATTTTGGCGTTATGGATTATGTTTTAAAAGACGAACTATCCTGCGCTATCCGCTCGGATCGAGAGAAGCTCCGTCTTCCGGAAGCCTGGCTGCGTTTCTGCCACAGGCCACAAAAGAAAACCGTGGCTGCTACGTATGCTTTTAATGCCGGCGAGACGCCGGAAGAGGTATTGTTTAATATCAATCAATACGCCTGGTGGAATCTACCTCCCGGTGTCACGCAGGCGAAATATGCGCTGCTGATATTATTATCCTCCGGACATCCGGCAATTGAACTGGCGAAAAAATTTGGTCTGGGAACAAAAACCGTCAGTATTTATCGTAAGAAGGTTATGTATCGTTTGGGGATGGACTCTTCACCGCTATCGCTGTTCCGGGGACTGAAACTAGACGCGCATTTACAGCGCACTGCTTTTGCACATAACCCTGCTGTACCTGACGATAATTGCGCGTTACCGATTGCGGTAGGAATGAATTAAAATATTTTTTATCATTTATGACCATGTGTTGAGCTTTTATTATAAAAAAGATTTTTTGAGTAGTAATTCTTATATATAATCATCCGGAGGTGGTTGGTAGCCTGGCTCAATCATTGAGGCATATTTTTGCAGGCAATATATTGAATCTGAAAAGTTAAAGATGATATTTTCGGTGCAGGAGCTATCATGTGGAGGGAAAAGTATGCTAAGTCCTACGACTCGTAATATGGGGGCGAGTTTATCGCCTCAGCCTGACGTCAGCGGGGAGCTAAACACCGAAGCATTGACCTGTATTGTTGAGCGTCTGGAAAGTGAAATTATAGATGGCAGCTGGATTCATATCAGTTACGAGGAAACCGATCTCGAAATGATGCCTTTTCTTGTTGCACAGGCCAATAAGAAGTATCCAGAGTTAAATCTTAAATTTGTTATGTCAGTCCATGAGCTTGTTTCCTCTATAAAGGAGACCAGAATGGAAGGCGTTGAATCTGCCCGATTTCTCGTAAATATGGGAAGTTCAGGTATCCATATTTCAGTCGTCGATTTTAGAGTTATGGACGGAAAGACATCGGTGATTTTGTTCGAACCAGCAGCGTGTAGCGCTTTTGGACCTGCTTTACTGGCGTTGAGGACCAAAGCAGCTCTTGAACGTGAACAACTGCCTGATTGTTATTTTGCTATGGTCGAGCTGGACATTCAACGAAGCTCTTCTGAATGCGGTATTTTTAGCCTGGCGCTCGCCAAAAAACTTCAGCTTGAATTTATGAACTTAGTAAAAATTCATGAAGATAATATTTGTGAACGTCTGTGTGGTGAAGAACCTTTTCTCCCGTCCGATAAAGCAGACCGCTATCTGCCGGTGAGTTTTTACAAACATACTCAAGGCGTACAACGATTAAATGAATATGTGGAGGCCAATCCGGCGGCGGGAAGCAGTATAGTAAACAAAAAGAATGAAACGCTTTATGAGCGATTCGATAACAATGCCGTTATGCTAAACGATAAAAAACTCTCTATATCCGCTCATAAAAAAGGATAGCTGAATATAAGTCTTTACTTAAACCGTAATGAAATTATAAGGTTGCCTGCCAGAGGAAATCCTTCCAGCGCCATAAGACTACTCTATATTATGACCGTATGTTTCCTGAATAGCAGGCAAAAAAGTGTTAACCTTGCGCCTCTGGTACGATTTCATTACGCCTGTCGCGCCATGTTGCGTAAATAAATACCGCAATAAATACGATGGCAAATAATACCACTATGGTCGGCGCTGGCGCGCTATCAAGATAAAAAGACAGATAGACGCCCGCAAAAGCGGTAATAACTGACAGACTCACCGCTAATCCCAGCGCGCGCGCAAAGCGTCGCGTCAGCAAAATGGCAATTGCGCCGGGGGCGATAAGCAGTGAGATCGACAGAATAATGCCCACCGATTTCAGCGTGGCGACGATAGTCAGCGCAATCATACATAGCAGGCCATAATGCAGTAGCGTGGTATTCAGCCCGCTGGCTTTCGCCTGGTGCGGGTCAAAAGCGTGTAGCAGGAGATCTTTCCATTTCAGCCCTATGATTAACGCAATACCCAGCGCAATAACCGACGTTTGTACGATATCCCCCAGCGATACGCCCAGCATATCCCCAAACAGGATGTGATCCAGATGCACTTCCGATTGAATAGAAACATAGAGCACCAGACCTGCGCCAAACATCCCGGAAAAGACGATGCCCATCACCGTATCACGTTTGATGCGGCTGTTATCGTCCAGATAGCCGGTCGCGATAGCGCAAAATAATCCGGCAATGAAGGCGCCAATCGCCAGGGGGATCCCCACAATATATGCCAGCACGACCCCGGGGAATACCGCATGACTCATTGCATCGCCCATTAACGCCCAGCCTTTTAACACTAAAAACACGGACAGTAAGGCGCAGGGAATCGCCACAATGACCGAAACCATAAGGGCGTTCACCATAAAATCAAACTGAAAGGGTTCCAGTAACGTTGTTAAGAACATGTCGGCTCCTTCTGCAGGCGGGCGCGTCGACGGTTGGCTAACAGACCGTGTTTCGGGGCGAAAATAAAGGCTGTGATGAACAGTAAGGTTTGCATGACGACAATAATTCCGCCAGTGGCGCCATCCAGCCAGTAGCTAAGCCATGCGCCCAGAAAACTGGTCAGGCTACCAATCACGACGGCAATCATGAGCAGACGTGGAAAACGGTCGGTGAGTAACCAGGCCGTCGCGCCCGGCGTGACGACGAGACAGATCACCAGGAACGCCCCAACGGTTTGCAGGGCCGCCACGGTAGAGACGGACAATAGAGTGAAAAACAACAGCTTTAGTCGACCCGGATTAAGCCCGATAGAACGCGCATGGGTCTCATCGAAAAAGACGACCATCAGATCTTTCCACTTTAACAGCAGAATCGTCAGCGAGACTGCGCCGATAATCGCCAGTTGCGCAATATCCGCTGGCGCGATCGCCAGCACGTTACCGAGAATAATCGTCTGGATATTCACCGACATCGGATTGAGCGACACCATAAAAAGGCCGACGCCAAAAAAAGAGGAGAAGATAAGCCCGATAATCGCGTCTTCTTTCAGGCGTGAGCGTTGGTTAAGAAAGAGCATACTGCCTGCCGCCAGTCCGCCGGAAAGAAACGCGCCGAGCGAGAAGGGCAGCCCTAACATCCAGGCGCCAGCGACGCCAGGCACAATAGAGTGAGATAGCGCATCGCCAATGAGCGACCAGCCTTTGAGCATCAAATAGCAGGAGAGAAACGCGCACAGACCGCCCACCATTGCGGAGACCCACATCGCGTTGAGCATATACTGGTAGCCAAACGGCTCAACAAGCCAGTTCATGACGATTTTCCTCCGCTGGCCACGCGCCGGGAAATAAAGGGGCGCTCGTCATCGGTGATGATGTGCTCTTCGCCTCCGCTTAGCGCGATATGACGTAGAACGCCGCTAAACGCCTGTTCCAGATTCGCGGCGGTAAACGTGGTTTCGGTAGGGCCGCTGGCCAGTACGGTTCCTTTAATCATTACCGTATAGTCGCAAAACTCGGTGACGGAGCCGAGATTATGCGTTGAGACCAGCATCGTGCGGCCTTCATCGCGCAGTTCCCGTAGTAGATCGATGATTCGCGCTTCGGTTTTTACATCCACGCCGGTAAAAGGTTCATCCAGCAGGATTACTTGTCCATCCTGAGCGATGGCCCTGGCAAGAAACACACGTTTTTTCTGCCCGCCGGACAGCTCGCCAATCTGCCTGTGACGATATTCCTGCATATCCACCCGCGCCAGCGCGGCGTCAACACAGGCGTGATCATGCGCACTGGGACGGCGTAGCCAGCCCATATGGCCGTAGCGTCCCATCATCACCACATCTTCTACCAGCACCGGAAATGACCAGTCCACTTCTTCCGATTGCGGAACATAAGCAATGAGGTTTTTTTTCAGTGCCTTGTTGACTGACTGTTGCAGGATAGTGATATCGCCCTGCGCAAGATGCACAAAGCCCATTAACGCTTTAAATAACGTAGACTTACCGGAACCATTTACGCCTACCAGCGCGGCGATTGAACCGCCAGGCACCTGAAAAGTGGCGTCCCGTAGGGCGGTATGACCGTTGCGATACGTCACCGTGACTTGATCAACGGTAATCGCAGATTGACTCATTGTTGACTCCTCAGTCCGTCGTTAATGCCGTTGACGATGGTTTCGGTCGTGACGCGCAGCAGATCCAGATAGGTTGGCACAGGGCCGTCAGCGGCGCTCAGAGAATCGACATACAGTACGCCGCCATAATGCGCGCCGGATTCACGCGCGACCTGACGGGCCGGTTTATCGGAAACCGTACTCTCGCTAAAGATGGCGGGAATATGGTGCTTTTTAATGGTATCAATCACTTTACGCACCTGTTTTGGCGTCCCCTGTTGATCGGCGTTAATTGGCCAGAGATAAAGCTCTTTCATGTCGTTATCGCGCGCCAGGTAAGAGAACGCGCCTTCACTGGTGACCAGCCAGCGCTGATCGGCGGGAATTTTTTCCAGTTCGGCACGCAACGGATCGGCCATCTGGCGAATTTTCGCTTTATAGCGTTCGGCGTTTTGCTTATAGATCTGCGCATTATCCGGATCGTACTTCACCAGGGCGTCGCGAATGTTATCGACATAAATCAGCGCGTTTTCTGCCGACATCCAGGCGTGCGGGTTCGGTTTACCGTTATACGGGCCTTCGGTAATGCCCATCGGTTTGACACCGGTGGAGACGACGACTTCCGGCACGCCGGAAAGGTGCTGATAAAAGCGGGCGAACCATCGCTCCAGGTTCAGACCATTCGCGAGGATAAGCTGTGCCCCCTGCGCTCGTTTAATATCGCCGGGCGTTGGCTGATACTCATGGATTTCAGCGCCGGGCTTGGTAATTGAGCTGACTTCCGCTGCGTCGCCCGCCACGTTTTTCGCCATGTCGGCAATAACGGTAAACGTGGTGATGACTTTAAATTTCTCTTTTGCATAGGCTGGCGATAGCGCGAGTATCGCGACAATACCGGCAATCAGGAGTGTTTTCAGACGATGTAGATTCGTCATAGTATCCCTCGCAACAATGTGGTTAATTAATCATCGAATATAGCCTTTGCTATGTTATATAGCACAAGGTATGAATAAATGAAAATAATTCTTATTTGCGTAATGGCGATGATATGCAGTGATAGTGCTAAAGAGGGATAAGGTGTAAAATAAATACACCTTAATGTTCGGAGAGAGCACGATGCCTGGTAAACGTATCGCTCGTGAAAAACTGACGATCAAAAAAATGATCGCGCTGTATGAAAGCCAGTGCCCACAGGCGTCAGCGGTGCAGGGGCATTACGACGCGCTGTTCGCCTACGCGCAAAAACGTCTTGATAAATGCGTATTTGGCGAGGAAAAACCCGCCTGTAAGCAGTGCCCGGTGCACTGCTATCAGCCGGCTAAACGCGAGGAGATGAAGCAGATTATGCGTTGGGCAGGTCCGCGAATGCTTTGGCGGCATCCTGTCCTGACCGTGCGGCACCTTATCGACGATAAGCGCCCCGTTCCGGAATTGCCGGAAAAATATCAGCGCAAGAAGTGAAGGGGAAGCGCCAGGCCTACGGCGCGCATCATCTCCAGGCCGGATCAGATCCGGCAACCCGTTACGCTAACGCGTCTTTATCAATACCCAATCGCTTCATACGCGACAACAGGGTGGTTCGTTTAAGCCCCAGACGCTGCGCCGCGCCTTTTGGTCCAGCCACTACGCCATTGGTCTCTTTCAGCACGCGTATAATAAGCTGATATTCATCTTCGCCTTCTTTGACGCTTTCAGTCGCAACAGGCGAGGTATCGGGTGTTACGGCGGTAATATCCGGCAGCGACAGTTGTAGCACATTGCCGCGCGTCAGCAGCACGGCGCGCTCGACGACATTCTCCAGTTCGCGAACGTTCCCCGGCCATTCCATGCTGCTGAGCGTGCGCAGCGTTTCGGCGGGAATGCTGTCGATATTACGCCCCATTCGGCGGGCGATTTTGAAGGTGAACGCTTTGACCAGTAGTGGTATATCTTCCGGACGTTCGCGTAACGGAGGAAGCTGGATCGGAAATACATTCAGCCGATAGTAGAGATCGTTACGGAATTCGCGATCGGCGACCATTTTTTTCAGATCGCGGTTAGTCGCGGCGATCAGCCGCACGTCGGTCTGGATCAGTTTATTGCTGCCGAGACGTTCAAACTCTTGCTCCTGAAGGACACGCAGCAGCTTAGGCTGTAGCTCCAGCGGCATGTCGCCCACTTCATCCAGAAACAGCGAGCTTTTATCCGCCAGCTCGAAACGGCCAATTCGCTGCGCGCTGGCGCCGGTAAACGCGCCGCGCTCATGACCAAACAGATCGCTTTCCAGCAGCCCCGCCGGCATCGCAGCGCAGTTCATCTTTACCATCCTGCGCCCGCTACGTCCGCTCAGGTTGTGAATGGCGCGGGCAATCAACTCTTTACCGGTTCCCGTTTCGCCCAGAATTAGCACGGTACTGTCGCTCTGCGCCACCATCTCAACCTGCTTTAGCACGTTGTACATCGCTTCGCTGCGTCCGATGATCTCGCCAAACTCGCTGTCGACGTTATTAAGCTGCTCCGTGAGCGCCAGGTTTTCGTCGACCAGGCGTTCCTTCAGTCGGTGGATTTCCTGATAGGCCAGCGCATTATCCACGGCAATGGCTACTCGTTCGGCAATCTGACGCAGCAGCTTGAGGTTGGCGGTGGTAAACACTTTTTCTTCGCACTGGGCCAGTTTGAGCACGCCAAGCATCGTCTTGCCGGACATCAACGGCAGCAGGCAAAGCGTCTGGATCTGATTGCCCCAGGTATCGAACAGCATGCGTTCGTAGGGAGCAAGCGGATCGCGTTCGTTGAGGTTGATAAGCAGCATCTCTTTACTTTTAAAGACGCGCTCCGTGAGCGTGCCGGCTTCGTCGACTTCGCTCTGTTCGTGCGCCGGATGATGCTCATCAAGGTAGTGGGTGGAGTAGATATTCAGCTTATTTTTGCGATGGCTGCGCAACACGATGCTGATTGCGTCGATATTGAAATAGTGGTGGATCTCTTTTGCGACTTCGCTTACCAGCTCATCAATATCCAGACGCGACAGGACGGCGTTGGTGATCGCAACCAGAATACGGAAGTTATCGCGTTCGCGGCACAACAGATCATAATCGACATTATTGTTTACCCGGTTTTGAATTTGCTCGGCGACCACGCCGACAATTTGGGTAAACGTATGCAGACGGTCATATTCCTTTTCACTCCAGGGGCGATCTTCCTGACGGATGAATTCGCAGCCGCCGAAAATACGGCCCTCCGCGGCTAAAGGAAGCAGACAGTAATGACCAAATTCCGGGTAGAGGCCGCTCGCGGCAAGCTGCGGCCAGGTTTCGGTAAACTCATGGAAATTACAGTGCAATGCATCGGGGCGAGAAAGGATGCGACGTACCGGGCCGTGCGCCAGTACGGTTTCATCTTCATATTCAACAGGACGGCCATTTTCTCGCGTCGCATAATATTGTGCGCGTTGCGACAGCGCCTGCCATAGCACAATGCCGGCGCTGTCGGCGAGCGCTGAACGCTTTACCAGTTGCGAAAGCGCTTCACTGAGCGACGCCAAATCGGGCTGCTGCAATAAGGTACGAGTGATATCGAACAGGCCTTGCTGTCCAAGATCGCTCATGGGTGTATACGACATGTTGCTTTTCCAGGAAAATACCGCAAAACGGTGCGAAAACGGTAAATGAATTATAGGTATAAGTCGTAAGTTATTGCTGGATGGCTGACCGCAAACTCGCTGGTCACACACTCCGTAGGCCTGATAAGCAAAGCGCCATCAGGCGTTCATGCAGCGTTAATGCCGGATGTCGACGCAAATGCGTCTTATCCGGCCTACAGTATGCTGCCAACAGGCTGCTAGCATATACGAGGTAATGGTTCGGCGTGTGGCAAATCAAGGGTTCGCTTCACGCCATAGAGTCCGGCTAAGCGAACGCCTTTGCGTTCCACGACTTCGCCAATCAGCGCTGCATCACGTCCCAGCGGATGCGCGCGTAATGCCGCCAACGCCCGATCTGCGGCCTGCCGTTCAACGGCAATCACCAGTTTTCCTTCGTTGGCAAAGTTCAGGGCATCCAGCCCCAACAGCTCGCAGACGCCGCGCACGGCAGGTTTGAGCGGCAGTGCGGATTCGGACAATTCAATACCGTAACCGCAGGACGTTGCAAACTCATGGGCGACCGCATTCACGCCGCCGCGCGTGGCGTCACGCAATGCCTTCACTCCGTCAATATGACGCAGCGTCTGAATAAGCGGCGTTAATACTGCGCAGTCGCTCGCCAGCTCGCCATCCAGTCCCAGTTGCTCACGCAGGTTGAGGATAGTGGCACCGTGATCGCCAAGCGTACCGCTGACTAACAGCACATCGCCAACGCTCAGCGTTTGCGCGCCCCAGCGAATATCGGCGGGAATCGCCCCCATGCCGGCAGTGTTGATAAATAATTTATCCGCCGCGCCGCGCTGCACAACTTTGGTGTCGCCGGTTACAATGGCGATATCCGCTTCCCGCGCGGTCGCCGCCATGCTATTGACCACGCTTTTTAACGTCTCCATCGGCAGCCCTTCTTCAAGGATAAAGCCGCAGGAGAGATAGCGGGGGATCGCGCCGCTCACCGCAACGTCGTTCGCCGTACCGCAAATCGCCAGTTTGCCGATATTGCCGCCGGGGAAAAAGAGCGGATCGATCACATAGCTATCGGTAGAAAACGCCAGACGGTCGCCCTCCGCCGTCAGTTGCGCCAGCTCCAGACGCGCCTGATCTTCTTGTTCCGCCAGCCACGGGTTGGCAAAGGCCTCCATAAACAGGCTATTAATCAACTGTTGCATAGCCTGGCCGCCGCTGCCGTGGGCGAGTTGTATATTGTTCAAACTTCACACTCCTGCTGACGATACTGATACCAGGCGGCGCATGCGCCTTCGGAAGAGACCATCAGCGCGCCGAACGCGGTCTCTGGATTACATGTTTTACCAAATAGCGGGCACTGATGCGGCTTGCATCTGCCGGTCAGCACTTCGCCGCAGCGGGCGCGCGGATCGTCATAGACCTGTTGTGGCGCTGGGCGGAAATGCGCTTCGGCGTCAAAGCGCTGATACTCTGGCGTCAGGTGGACGCCGGAGGATTCAATCACGCCCAGACCGCGCCACTCGCTGTCGCCATTAACGCAGAACACATCGGCGATGGCCTGCTGCGCCAGCATGTTTCCGGCATCCGGCACCACGCGACGGTATTGGTTTTCAACCTGGCTTAGGGCCGCTATTTTCTGCTCAACCAGCATGACCACGCCTTGCAGTAGATCAAGCGGTTCGAATCCAGCCACCACCAGCGGGCGATTAAAATCGGCGGCGATAAACTGGTACGCCTCGGTGCCGATGACCATGCTGACGTGGCCTGGCGCAAGAAAGGCGTCAATGCCGTTGTCCGGCTGCTCCAGTAGGCTACGCAGCGTCGGGATCAGCGTAATGTGCTGGCAGAAAAAGTAGAAGTTTCGCACGCCACGCTGTTTTGCCTGCTGCAGCGTGATGGCGGTGGTCGGCATGGTGGTTTCAAAGCCCAGCCCGAAAAATACCACTTTGCGGGTCGGGTTATCCTGCGCCAGCTTCAGCGCGTCCATCGGAGAGTAAACAATACGGACATCCGCGCCGCGCGCTTTAGCCTGCAACAGAGAACCCTGTTTCCCCGGCACGCGCATGGCATCGCCAAAGGTGCAGAAAATCACCTCCGGATGGCTGGCGATTTCCACGCAACTGTCGATGCGTCCCATCGGCAGCACGCAGACCGGACAACCGGGGCCGTGAATAAATTCCACGTTTTCGGGCAGTAACTGATCGAGACCAAATTTAAAAATTGCGTGGGTATGACCCCCGCAGACTTCCATAATGCGCAACGGACGTTCGGCAGTGTAAGGAAGAAGGGCGGCGCGTTCACGCAGGTGTTCAATGAGCTGCATTACCTGTTCCGGCGCACGGTACTCGTCAACAAAACGCATTATCTCTCCTCACCATACAGCAGTGCGCCGACGTCCGGCTCAACATCAAACATATTTTGTAGCGCGTCGAGCGTGTCGCGCGCTTCCGCTTCGTTAATGACGCTCATGGCGAATCCGACATGAACCAGCACCCACTGACCCAGACGCGGCTGACCGTTTTCATCACAACTGCCGACTAATGTGAGATCGACGTCGCGCTGAATGCCGCAGACGTCAACTTTTGCCTGATTGCCGTCAATGGCGCGGATTTGACCCGGCACGCCTATGCACATCGCTGCGCCTCCAGCCAGGCCAGCCACTGATCCATGCCTTCGCCGCTGGTGGCGGAAATCAGGATAATTTCAATCTCCGGGTTCACTTCACGCGCGCTGGCGATGCACTTCTCAACGTCAAAATTGAGGTAGGGCAGCAGATCGACTTTATTGAGCAGCATGAGCGACGCAGCGGCAAACATATGCTGATATTTCAGCGGCTTATCTTCACCTTCGGTCACGGAAAGCACTGCGACTTTATGCTTTTCGCCCAGATCGAAGCTGGCCGGGCAGACGAGATTACCGACGTTTTCGATAAACAGAATACCGTGGTCATCCAGCGGCAGGCGCGGCGCGGCGTCGGCGATCATTTGCGCGTCAAGATGGCAGCCTTTACCGGTGTTGACCTGAATGGCGGGCGTGCCGGTAGCGCGGATGCGGGCGGCGTCGTTCACTGTCTGCTGGTCGCCTTCAATCACCGCGCACGGTACACGGTCTTTCAATTTCATTAGCGTTTCAGTCAGCAGGGTGGTTTTACCGGACCCGGGGCTGGACACCAGGTTGAGCACCAGTTGCTGGCGGGCGGCGAAACGGGCGCGGTTGCGCTCAGCCAGACGATTATTTTTGTCCAGCACGTCGATTTCAACCTCCAGCATCCGCCGCTGACTCATACCAGGCGCGTGGGTTCCGGCTTCGCCGTGGCCGTAATGCAGATCGCCTTCTGCGGTCTGACTTGGGGCAAAGTCAGGCGTTTTAATGCCGGTAATATTCAGCGCCGGGCGAGCCGCTGGGGCAAAGGGCGCGCTACGAAACGCTGAGTGCGGATTATGTTCATCGCCTTCTATATAAAGGTTGCCTTCAGCGCAACCGCAAGTCGTACACATCGCTTACTCCTGATCTTTTTCTTGTTACAGGCTTTCTGCCGGATGGCGACGCGAGCGTCTATCCGGCATTAATCTTCAGTTTCATCAATCTCTATGCGCCGAATTTGTAAGCCGTCATCGGCCACAATTCGCAGCGTATCGCTATGACATTGCGGACAACGACGTACACGGTGGGTTAACAACGTGACATATTGTTGACAATGCTCACACCAGCATTCGGCTTCCTGTTCTTCGAGGTGCAGTTTACAACCTTCTGCTATCGTGCCGCGGCATACCAGATCAAAACAAAAGGAAAGAGCGCTGGTTTCCACGCAAGAAAATGCGCCAATTTTGATCCAGACGGCTGTCACACGTTTTGCACCGTATGCTGAAGCCTGTTGTTCAATCAATTCCAGTGCCCGTTGGCAGAGGGTGATTTCGTGCATATCGCCTCCCGTAGTGGTTGCCCCTGTAAAGCAATATTTGTGCCAATATTTTTATCCCCTGGCAGGTTAATGTCGACGATGACGAAATGACATGTCGTCACCGCGTCGAAACGGCAGTAACTGCGCTCGTCTGCCATTAAAAACAATAAGTTAAAAGTTGGCATGGAAAATGCTTAACGCAGGCATCTCTGTTAAACGGGTAACCTGACATGACTATTTGGGAAATAAGCGAAAAGGCCGATTACATCGCGCAACGGCATCGTCGCCTACAGGACCAGTGGCATATTTACTGCAACTCGCTGGTTCAGGGGATCACCCTCTCGAAAGCGCGCCTGCATCACGCAATGAGCTGCGCGCCGGAAAGGGATCTTTGCTTTGTCCTGTTTGAGCACTTTCGTATTTACGTCGCGTTGGCGGATGGTTTTAACAGCCACACCATTGAGTACTACGTTGAAACCAAAGATGGCGAAGATAAGCAATTGATTGCACAGGCGCAGCTCGATATCGACGGCAAGGTTGATGAACGGGTTAACAACCGCGATCGCGAGCAGGTGTTGGAGCACTATCTGGAAAAAATCGCCAGCGTTTACGACAGCCTCTATACCGCTGTAGAAACCAACTCGCCGGTAAATTTGCGTCAATTGGTAAAGGGACACAGCCCGGCGGTATAAGCCTGAGGCGTTGCCCGCTTTGATTCTCGATATGGCGTTGCGCCATGTCATGAATGTTTTGGGGATGGGCGTGTCGATAAGTGTCGAAAATGACATTTCAACGGCATGTTTTCGTCAAAAATGACAATCACCTGAGGAATGCCTGGTGAATCGTTTTGTAATTGCTGACTCCACTCTCTGTATCGGCTGCCACACCTGTGAGGCCGCCTGTTCAGAGACGCATCGCCAGCATGGCCTGCAGTCAATGCCGCGCCTGAAAGTGATGCTGAATGAAAAAGAATCTGCGCCGCAGCTTTGTCACCACTGTGAAGATGCGCCATGCGCCACGGTATGCCCGGTTAACGCGATTAATCGCGTTGACGGCGCTGTCCAGCTTAATGAAAGCCTGTGCGTGAGCTGCAAACTGTGCGGTATTGCCTGTCCGTTTGGCGCTATTGAGTTTTCCGGCAGCCGTCCGCTGCATATTCCGGCGAACGCCAATACGCCGAAAGCGCCGCCAGCGCCTGCGCGCGTCAGTACGTTGCTCGACTGGGTGCCGGGCGTGCGCGCTATCGCGGTGAAATGCGACCTGTGCAGCTTTGACGAGCAAGGCCCGGCCTGCGTGCGGATGTGCCCGACTAAAGCGCTACACCTGGTGGAGAACACGGATATCGCCCGCGCCAGCAAACGTAAACGTGAGCTGACGTTTAATACCGATTTTGGCGATCTCACCTTGTTTCAGCAGGCTCAGAGTGGGGATGCATAATGAGTTCACTTTCACTGATTACTAGCGGCGTCGCGTGGTTTGCCGCCGCCGCCGTTCTGGCGTTTCTGTTTTCGTTTCATAAAGCGCTGAGCGGCTGGATTGCCGGTATCGGCGGCGCGGTCGGCAGCCTGTGTACGGCAGGCGCGGGGTTCACCGCGCTGACCAGCGCCGTTACGGTGAGCGGCGTGATGCCGTTTACCGGTCACATGCTGCAAATAACGCCGCTGAATGCTATCTGGCTGATTACGCTGGGGCTGTGCGGTCTGTTCGTCAGCCTGTTCAATATCGACTGGCATCGCCATCCACAGGTAAAAGCCAACGGACTGTTGATCAACCTGCTGATGGCGGCAGCCGTCTGCGCTGTGGTCGCCAGTAACCTGGGGACGATGGTGGTGATGGCTGAAATCATGGCGCTCTGCGCCGTGTTCCTCACCGGCGGTAGCAAAGAGGGCAAACTGTGGTTTGCGCTGGGCCGTCTCGGTACGCTGCTGCTGGCAATCGCCTGCTGGTTGGTGTGGCAGCGCTACGGCACGCTGGATCTGGGGCTGCTGGATCAACGCGCTCAGCAACTGCCGCTGGGCTCCGATATCTGGCTGCTCGGCGTTATCGGCTTTGGTCTGCTGGCCGGGATTATCCCGCTACACGGTTGGGTGCCGCAGGCGCACGCCAACGCCAGCGCTCCCGCCGCCGCGCTGTTCTCGACCGTGGTGATGAAAATCGGGCTGCTGGGCATTCTCACGCTATCTCTGCTTGGCGGCAATGCGCCGCTGTGGTGGGGCGTGGCGCTGTTGGTGCTTGGGATGATCACCGCCTTTGTCGGCGGTCTGTACGCGCTGATGGAGCATAACATTCAGCGCCTGCTGGCCTATCACACGCTGGAAAATATCGGCATCATTTTGCTCGGTCTGGGCGCAGGCGTTACCGGGATTGCTCTCAATCAGCCGGTACTGATCGCGCTGGGTCTGACCGGCGGGCTCTATCACCTGCTGAACCATAGCCTGTTCAAAAGCGTGCTGTTTCTGGGCGCGGGCAGCATCTGGTTCCGTACCGGTCATCGCGATATCGAAAAACTGGGCGGTATTGGTAAACGGATGCCGGTTATTTCTATCGCCATGCTGGTCGGTCTGATGGCGATGGCGGCGCTGCCGCCGCTGAACGGATTTGCCGGCGAGTGGGTGATTTATCAGTCCTTCTTCAAACTGGGCAACAGCGGCGCGTTTGTTGGTCGTCTGTTAGGACCGCTGCTGGCGGTTGGCCTGGCGATTACCGGCGCGCTGGCGGTGATGTGTATGGCGAAAGTTTACGGCGTGACGTTCCTTGGCGCGCCGCGCACGAAGGAAGCTGAAAATGCCAGCTGCGCGCCGATCCTGATGGGCGTCAGCGTGGTGGCATTGGCGATTTGCTGCGTACTGGGCGGGGTTGCCACGCCGTGGCTGCTGCCGATGATTTCCACTGCGGTACCGTTGCCGCTGGAAACCGCGCACACCACCGTATCGCAGCCGATGATCACGCTGCTGTTGGTCGCCTGTCCGCTACTGCCGTTCATCATTATGGCGATATTCAAAGGCAACCGTCTGCCGTCGCGTTCTCGCGGCGCGGCCTGGGTGTGCGGCTACGACCATGAGCAGTCGATGGTGATTACCGCGCACGGTTTCGCCATGCCGGTGAAAGAGGCCTTTGCCCCGGTACTCAAACTGCGTAAATGGCTGAACCCGGTATCGCTGGTGCCGGGCTGGCAGAACGCGGCGGCCGCGGTGCTGTTCCGTCGTCTGGCGCTGATTGAGCTGGCGGTGCTGGTGGTGATTGTGGTTTCACGAGGAGCCTGAAAATGAGTGTATTTTATCCGTTAATTCAGGCGCTGGTGCTATTTGCCGTTGCGCCATTGCTGTCCGGTATTACTCGCGTGGCGCGCGCCCGTCTACACAATCGCCGTGGGCCGGGCGTGTTGCAGGAGTACCGCGACATTATCAAACTGCTCGGTCGTCAGAGTATTGCGCCCGCGGATTCCGGCTGGGTTTTCCGCCTGACGCCGTTTGTGATGGTCGGCGTGATGCTGACTATCGCCACCGCGCTGCCGGTTGTCACCGTTGGATCTCCGTTGCCGCAACTGGGTGATTTAATCACCCTGATTTACCTGTTCGCGATTGCGCGCTTCTTCTTCTCTATTGCAGGCCTGGATACCGGCAGTCCGTTCACCGCGATCGGCGCCAGCCGTGAAGCGATGCTCGGCGTGCTGGTGGAGCCGATTCTGCTGCTGGGTCTGTGGGTCGCCGCGCAGGTGGCGGGTTCAACTCATATCAGCAATATCGCCGATACCATTTATCACTGGCCTGTCGCGCGCAGTATTCCGCTGATTCTGGCGCTGTGCGCCTGCGCCTTCGCCACCTTTATCGAAATGGGCAAGCTGCCGTTCGACCTGGCGGAAGCGGAGCAGGAGTTGCAGGAAGGGCCGTTGACCGAATACAGCGGTAGCGGCTTTGCGGTGCTGAAATGGGGCATCAGCCTTAAGCAACTGGTGGTGCTGCAAATGTTCGTCGGCGTGTTTCTGCCGTGGGGACAGATGGAAACCTTCAGCGCAGGCGGACTGTTGCTGGCGCTGGTGATTGCCGTCGTCAAGCTGATTGTCGGCGTACTGGTGATCGCCCTGTTTGAAAACAGCATGGCGCGACTGCGTTTTTGCGCCACTTCACGCGTGACCTGGGCCGGTTTTGGGTTTGCGTTTTTAGCCTTCGTCTCCTTGCTGGCGGCGTGATTTAAGAGAGTTTGAGCATGTCTGAAGAAAAATTAGGTCAACAATACCTTGCGGCGCTGCACCAGGCGTTTCCGGGCGTCGTGCTGGACGAGGCCTGGCAGACCAAAGATCAGCTGACTATTACGGTGAAAGTAAACTATCTGCCGGAAGTGGTGGAGTTTCTTTACTACCAGCAGGGTGGGTGGTTGTCGGTGCTGTTCGGTAATGACGAACGCCAGTTGTGCGGCCACTATGCCGTTTATTACGTGCTGTCGATGGAGCAGGGCACGAAGTGCTGGATTACCGTTCGCGTTGAAGTAGATGCCAATAAGCTGGAATTCCCATCCGTTACGCCGCGCGTGCCGGCTGCCGTGTGGGGTGAGCGCGAAGTACGCGACATGTACGGTTTAATCCCGGTCGGTCTGCCGGACGAGCGCCGTCTGGTGCTGCCGGACGACTGGCCGGATGAACTCTATCCGCTGCGTAAAGACAGCATGGATTATCGTCAGCGCCCGGCGCCGACCACCGATGCGGAAACCTACGAGTTCATTAACGAGCTGGGTGACAAGAAAAATAACGTGGTGCCGATTGGCCCGCTGCATGTCACCTCCGATGAACCGGGCCACTTCCGTCTGTTCGTCGATGGCGAAAACATTATCGACGCCGACTACCGCCTGTTCTACGTCCACCGTGGTATGGAAAAACTGGCGGAAACCCGCATGGGTTATAACGAAGTCACCTTCCTGTCGGATCGCGTGTGTGGTATCTGCGGCTTCGCGCACAGCACTGCCTACACCACTTCCGTGGAAAACGCGATGGGCATTCAGGTGCCGGAGCGTGCGCAGATGATCCGCGCCATTCTGCTGGAAGTGGAGCGTCTGCACTCGCACCTGCTGAACCTAGGCCTCGCCTGCCACTTTACCGGTTTTGACTCCGGCTTTATGCAGTTCTTCCGCGTGCGTGAAACCTCCATGAAAATGGCAGAGATCCTTACCGGCGCGCGCAAAACTTACGGACTGAACCTGATCGGCGGGATTCGCCGCGATCTGCTCAAAGAGGACATGATCCAGACCCGTCAACTGGCGCAGCAGATGCGTCGTGACGTGCAGGAGCTGGTGGACATGCTGCTGAGCACGCCGAATATGGAACAGCGTACCGTGGGTATCGGCCGTCTGGACCCGGAAATTGCCCGTGACTTCAGTAATGTCGGCCCGATGGTGCGCGCCAGCGGTCACGCCCGCGACACCCGCGCCGACCACCCGTTTGTCGGCTACGGTCTGCTGCCGATGGAAGTACATAGCGAGCAGGGGTGCGACGTGATTTCTCGTCTGAAAGTCCGTATCAACGAAGTTTACACCTCGCTGAATATGATCGATTTCGGTCTGGATAATCTACCGGGCGGCCCGCTGATGGTGGAAGGCTTTACCTATATTCCGCACCGTTTTGCGCTCGGCTTCGCTGAAGCGCCGCGTGGTGACGATATCCACTGGAGCATGACCGGCGACAACCAGAAGCTGTACCGCTGGCGCTGCCGTGCGGCGACCTACGCCAACTGGCCGACGCTGCGCTATATGCTGCGCGGCAACACCGTCTCCGATGCGCCGCTGATTATCGGCAGCCTCGACCCGTGCTACTCCTGTACCGACCGGATGACCGTGGTCGATGTGCGTAAGAAGAAGAGCAAAGTCGTGCCGTACAAAGAACTTGAGCGCTACAGCATTGAGCGTAAAAACTCGCCGCTGAAATAAGGAATCGCCATGTTTACCTTTATCAAAAAAGTTATCAAAACCGGCACGGCGACCTCGTCTTATCCGCTGGAGCCGATTGCGGTTGATAAAAACTTCCGCGGCAAGCCGGAACATAATCCGCAGCAGTGCATCGGCTGCGCCGCCTGCGTTAATGCCTGCCCGTCGAACGCGCTGACGGTGGAAACCGATCTTGCGACCAATGAGCTGGCGTGGCAGTTCAATCTTGGCCGCTGCATTTTCTGCGGTCGCTGCGAAGAGGTGTGCCCGACGGCGGCGATCAAACTGTCGCAAGAGTACGAACTGGCAGTGTGGAAGAAAGAAGATTTCCTGCAACAGTCCCGCTTCGCGCTGTGCAACTGTCGCGTGTGTAATCGTCCTTTCGCGGTACAGAAAGAGATCGACTACGCCATTGCGCTGCTTGCGCACAACGGCGACAGCCGCGCGGAAAACCACCGCGAAAGCTTTGAGACCTGCCCGGACTGTAAGCGTCAGAAATGCCTGGTGCCGTCCGACCGTATTGAACTGACTCGCCATATGAAAGAGGTCAGCTAATGAGCAATTTATTAGGCCCGCGTGACGCCAACGGCATTCCGGTACCGATGACGGTGGATGAATCCATCGCCAGCATGAAGGCGTCTTTACTGAAAAATATTAAGCGTTCGGCATACGTTTACCGCGTGGACTGCGGCGGCTGTAACGGCTGTGAAATCGAAATCTTTGCGACGCTTTCGCCGTTGTTTGATGCCGAGCGTTTCGGCATCAAAGTAGTACCGTCGCCGCGTCATGCCGATATTCTGCTGTTTACCGGCGCGGTGACCCGCGCCATGCGCTCTCCGGCGCTGCGCGCCTGGCAGTCGGCACCGGACCCGAAAATCTGTATCTCTTATGGGGCCTGCGGCAACAGCGGCGGCATCTTCCATGATCTGTACTGCGTCTGGGGCGGTACCGACAAAATCGTCCCGGTGGATGTGTATATTCCAGGCTGCCCGCCAACGCCTGCGGCGACGCTGTATGGCTTTGCGATGGCGCTTGGCCTGCTGGAGCAGAAAATCCACGCCCGCGCGCCGGGTGAGCTGGACGATCAGCCCGCAGAGATCCTGCATCCGGATATGGTGCAGTCGCTGCGCGTGAAGGTGGATCGCGCGGCGCGCCGGCTGGCGGGTTATCGCTATGGTCGTCAGATCGCCGATGATTACCTGACACAGTTGGGGCAGGGCGAGCAGCAAGTGGCGCGTTGGCTGGAAGCGGAAAACGATCCGCGTTTAACCGAAATTGTCACCCATCTCAATCATGTTGTTGAAGAGGCGCGTATCCGATGAGCGAACAGGTGGTGTTCAGTCAACTGAGCCGTAAGTTTATTGATGAGAACGATGCGACGCCCGCCGAGGCGCAGCAGGTTGTCTATTACAGCCTGGCGATTGGTCACCACCTGGGGGTTATCGATTGCCTGGAGGCCGCGCTCACCTGCCCATGGGATGAGTATCTGGCGTGGATCGCCACCCTGGAAGCCGGTAGCGATGCCCGGCGTAAAATGGAAGGCGTGCCGAAGTATGGCGAGATCGTCATCGATTTCAACCATGTGCAAATGCTGGCGCGCGCGTTTGATGAGGCGCGCGCCGCGCAGACCCCGCAGCAGCAAGAATGGAGCAAACTGATGCTCAGTATGCTGCATGACATTCATCAGGAAAGCGCCATCTACCTGATGGTGAGGAGGCTTCGTGACTGACGTTTTACTTTGTGTCGGCAACAGCATGATGGGCGACGACGGCGCAGGCCCATTACTGGCGGAAATGTGCGCGGCGCAGCCGAAGGGGAATTGGGTGGTGATTGATGGCGGCAGCGCGCCGGAAAACGACATTGTGGCGATTCGCGAACTGCGCCCGCAGCGTCTGTTGATTGTCGACGCCACCGACATGGGACTTAATCCGGGCGAGATCCGCATTATCGATCCGGATGATATCGCCGAAATGTTTATGATGACCACCCACAATATGCCGCTCAACTACCTTATCGATCAGCTGAAAGAGGATGTCGGCGAGGTGATTTTTGTTGGTATCCAGCCGGATATCGTCGGGTTTTATTATCCGATGACTCAACCGATTAAGGACGCGGTAAACATCGTCTATCAGCGCCTGGAAGGCTGGCAGGGAAACGGCGGATTTGCCGCGCTGGAAGCGCCGGAGGCGTAAAATGCGCACATATTTAGGGAGAATTTGTGTTACACGGCAAAGGTTGTAAGAAGGACGTGAAGATTATCGTATGGAGCGGACTGCTATTTCTCTGCCTCGCCGCACGCGCACTGGCCACCGGTGTTGTCGGTTACCTGCCGATGAGCGACGGTGAATATGTGCAAAAGCGTGCGCTAAAGCCTCTGTTGACCCTGCCTTATTCTGTATCGCCCGACCAGACATGGCATTTTCGCCAGGTCGGAGTCAGTGGCGTGACGCTACTGCCGGAGCCGAAAAAAGATAACGAATGGCGGATTAGCGGAAAAGACAGAGCCGGTAATTCGTGGGTTGTCCCGGTGGGAAGGCTGATTAATTTGGCGGGTAATGCGCAATTTTATCGCGCTGACCTCGATCGTAACGGCATTCAGGATCTGGTTATCTGGTTGGGCAATCCTGGGTTGGGCCTGGCGCCGAGCGCGCAATACATCATTTTCACCTTTCTCAATAATGGCCGCCCCTGCGTCTTTGAACCGTGGGGGTTTTATACCGCCACCGATACTGGCGTCGATGATTTGCTTGATTTACAGGGCAATGGGCGCACGCAACTGTTGGATATGCAGTTTGACTCAGGCTACTGGATAACCAATTTATATCAGGTGAAGGACGCCCGCTGGCAGCGCGTACACGGCTGGTTTGGCCGGTTGAGTTATCCGGCGCTGACCCGTTTTAATCACTATCCTGGCCGTAAATTAATTATCAAACCTATTGCCGGAAGGAATCCGCAAACGGACGATCTTTCCCTTACGCAGCGCTGTTTAATACGCGGTAACGTATTGCCAGGCGTTAATCAGGATTGATGCCAGTTTCGGTGCAGAATCGGATGGCTATCACTGTAAATCTTGACCACCACTGGCGACATTACGTGTCATCGACACTTGTGACGATGACACGTAAATGCTCACGAAAATAGAAATAATATTCTTAAATAACAATGAAATAAAAATTGGCACGATTCGTGTGTATATCGGCACATCATCTGTTATTGCTGGAGAATTTGATGAACCGTTTCATCATTGCAGACGCGAGTAAGTGCATTGGTTGCCGTACCTGTGAAGTGGCTTGCGTCGTATCCCATCAGGAAAATCAGGATTGCGCATCGCTGACCCCTGAAACCTTTTTACCTCGTATCCATGTCATCAAAGGCGTGAATGTTTCCACGGCAACGCTGTGTCGCCAGTGTGAAGACGCGCCGTGCGCCAACGTTTGCCCGAATGGCGCCATCAGCCGTGACAAAGGTTTTGTTCATGTGATGCAGGAACGTTGCATTGGCTGTAAAACTTGCGTAGTGGCATGTCCTTACGGCGCCATGGAAGTGGTGGTACGTCCGGTGGTTCGCAATAGCGGCGCGGGGCTGAACGTGCGTGCCGAAAAAGCCGAAGCCAACAAGTGCGATCTGTGTCACCACCGTGAATCCGGTCCGGCCTGTATGGCCGCTTGCCCAACGCACGCCCTCATCTGCGTTGACCGCAATAAGCTCGAACAGCTGAGCGCGGAAAAACGCCGTCGTGCGGCGCTGGATTCAACGGCATCGCTGCTTTTCTGATTTCTGCGATTGCGCGTAGAATACGCCACAAAGCATTGCCGGATGGCGGCATCAATGCCTTATCCGGTCTACGGTCCGTGCGGTTGTAGGCCTGATAAGCGTCGCACCATCAGGCATCCGGGTTCGATGATGGCGGGAAAATAAGATGGCGATAGACACACCTTCCGGCGTACAGCTACGCATTCGGGGCAAAGTACAGGGCGTCGGTTTTCGTCCTTTTGTCTGGCAGCTGGCGCAGCAGTTGCAATTACACGGCGACGTGTGTAATGACGGCGACGGCGTCGTCGTTCGGCTGCTGGAAGATCCGTCGCAATTTATTGCCGCGCTCTATCAGGATTGCCCGCCGCTGGCGCGCATTGACAGCGTTGAACACGCGTCGTTGGTATGGGAGCGCGCACCGAGGGATTTCACCATTCGTCAGAGCGCAGGCGGTTCGATGAACACGCAAATCGTGCCGGATGCGGCGACCTGCCCGGCATGTCTTGCCGAGATGAATACCCCAGGCGAGCGGCGCTACCGTTATCCTTTCATCAATTGCACCCACTGCGGACCACGCTTCACCATTATTCGCGCTATGCCCTATGACCGGCCATTTACGGTGATGGCGGCGTTTCCCTTGTGTCCGGAATGCGACAGCGAATACCGGGATCCGTACGATCGCCGTTTTCATGCCCAGCCCGTTGCCTGTCCGTCATGCGGGCCGCATCTTGAGTGGCGGAGCCAACATGAACGAGCGGAAAAAGAGGCGGCTTTGCAGGCGGCGGTCGCCCAACTGAACGCCGGAGGCATTATTGCCGTTAAAGGGCTGGGTGGTTTTCATCTGGCCTGCGACGCGCGCAACGATAACGCAGTGGCGATGCTGCGGGCGCGTAAACATCGTCCGGCGAAACCATTGGCGGTGATGTTGCCCACGGCGCAAACGCTGCCGACCGCGGCGCGTTCGCTGCTGACCACGCCAGCGGCCCCGATTGTGCTGGTGGATAAGCAGTATATACCTTCGCTGAGTGAGGGCATCGCGCCAGGACTTACGGAGGTGGGTGTGATGCTGCCAGCCAACCCATTGCAACACCTCTTGTTGCAGGAGCTCAATTACCCGCTGGTGATGACATCCGGCAACCTGAGCGGCAGACCGCCCGCCATCACCAACGAACAGGCGCTGGACGATTTACACGATATTGCCGATGGTTTTCTGTTGCACAATCGCGACATTGTACAGCGCATGGACGACTCTGTCGTGCGCGACAGCGGCGAAATGCTGCGTCGTTCGCGGGGATACGTGCCGGACGCGATTGCGTTGCCGCCCGGATTTCGCGATGTGCCGCCGATACTTTGTCTGGGCGCGGATCTGAAAAACACGTTCTGTCTGGTACGCGGCGAACAGGCGGTTGTCAGCCAGCATTTAGGCGATCTCAGCGATGACGGTATCCAGGCGCAGTGGCGCGAGGCATTGCGTCTGATCCAGTCAATCTACGATTTTACCCCAGAGCGTATCGTCTGTGATGCGCATCCGGGCTATGTTTCCAGTCAGTGGGCCAGTGAGATGCGTCTGCCGACAGAGACGGTGTTACACCATCATGCCCATGCGGCGGCTTGCCTGGCCGAGCATGGTTGGCCGCTGGACGGCGGAGAGGTGATTGCCCTGACGGTAGACGGTATCGGCATGGGTGAGAATGGCGCGCTATGGGGCGGAGAATGTTTGCGGGTCAATTATCGCGAATGCGAACATTTAGGCGGTTTACCCGCCGTGGCGCTGCCGGGAGGCGATCTGGCTGCCAAACATCCGTGGCGTAATCTGTTGGCGCAGTGCCTGCGCTTTGTGCCGGACTGGCAGGATTATCCGGAGACAGCGGGGCTGCAACAGCAAAACTGGAATGTCCTGGCGCGCGCCATTGAGCGCGGCGTCAATGCCCCATTGGCGTCTTCCTGCGGGCGGTTGTTTGACGCGGTGGCTGCCGCGCTTCGCTGCGCGCCAGCATCGCTTAGCTATGAGGGCGAGGCCGCCTGCGCGCTGGAGGCGCTGGCCTCTCAATGCGCTAACGTTGAGCATCCGGTAACGATGCCGCTTAACGGCGCTCAACTGGACGTCGCTGTTTTCTGGCGGCAATGGTTGAACTGGCAGGCCACGCCCGCGCAACGCGCCTGGGCTTTTCATGATGCGCTGGCGTGCGGGTTTGCCACGCTAATGCGCCAGCAGGCTACGGCGCGGGGGATAACCACTCTGGTCTTCAGCGGCGGGGTGATACACAACCGCTTACTTCGCGCGCGTCTTGCCTTTTATCTTTATGATTTTAAATTGTTATTTCCGCAGCGGTTACCAGCGGGCGACGGCGGGCTGTCGTTTGGACAGGGCGTGATTGCCGCAGCGCGAGCGTTAAGTGAAGTGTAGGGCGCCGGATGGCGACTGCGCCTTATCCGGTCTGTAAACAGATGCTCACTCGTAGGCCGGATAAGACGCGAAGCGGCGCCATCCGGCATCACAGGCTTATACCGACAACGTTTTTAGCAGTGCAAAGGCCTCTTTCATGCGGTCTTCACTCACCACAAAGGCGCGTAGTTGGCCTTCTCCGCTCATGCCTTTGGCAATCATACCGTCAGATTCTGCGGTAATATGCCAGCTCAAATCGCGGCGCTGAGTTTCTCCCGCCAGATGCAGCGGCAGTTCCGGCGTTTTGACTTTGACCAGCATCGCCGGTAGCTTCAGCGGCGCGTTGCCGCCAAGCAGATTTTTCGCCAGGTACATCGCGCTTAACTGGATTGGTTGCAGGAAGGGCAGCACCTGACCGTTGATCTCCGCGCAGTCGCCGATCGCATAAATATCCGGGTGACTGGTCTGTAGATAGCTATCCACGCAGACGCCGCGGTTGACGACTACCCCGGCGCGGCGCGCCAGAGCGGTTTCCGGGCGTAAGCCGGTGGCGGCAATCACCGCATCGACCTCAATACTATGCTGGCTTACCAGCGTAGCGCGGATACCGGCTTCGGTTTTCTCCAGTTTTTGCAACTGCGATTTCAGCAGCAGATGCACCCCCATATCGGTCAGGTGATGCTGTAAGCGACTGCTCACTTCCGGTGGCATCAGTGAGGCGAGAAGGCTGGCGGCGTTATCCATCAGCGTTACCGTTTTCCCGGCGCGGCAGAAATCCATCGCTAATTCACTGCCAATGAGACCGCCGCCGACAATCAGCACTCGCTGCGCGTCGCGCAGTTGTGTCTCACAGGCGCGGTACTCCTGCTGGCTATTCAAAGTAAGCATTAACTCACGTCCTGCAATCGGCGGCACAAAGGCTGTCGCTCCGGTCGCCAGTACCAGCTTGTCGTACTGCCACTGCTTATCCTGACTTTTCACCACATGGGCATCGGCATCAATGTCAGCAACCCAGGTATGCGGGAACAGTCGCAGATTAAACTGTTCAGCAAATTCCCCCGCTAACTGGCGGGTGAGATCATCGGCGCGCTGCGACTGGCTGATAACGTGGCTGAGATCGGGCTTGTTGTACTCATCCATGCTGTCCGCCGCAATCAGGGTTAACGGCACATGCGCATCTTGTTTACGAATATTTTTGACGAGCTGGCGGGCGGCGAAGCCCGACCCAATAATGATGATCCCCCGACTCATTTTGCCTCCGTCGCCAGTACGTCGAACACGTCTTTACCTAATGAACATTCCGGGCACAGGAAGTTATCCGGCACGTCGCTCCACGGCGTACCCGGCGCGACATCCTGCAACGGCTCGCCCAGCGCAGGGTCGTAAATCCACTGGCATACGCTGCATTGCATTTTGGGGCCGAGGTCTGCGGCGGCGCAGGTTGTGGTTTCTTCGACTGGCGCGGTTTTCTGTGTGGTTTCCGGCAGCGGAGCAAGCGCCCACTGACGCGCGATGTCGCGACCATGCTGACGGCACAACTCCAGCGCATCCAGATCCGGACGCCATTTCGCTTTCAGACTCAGGGACATTTCAAAACCGGCATCCTGTAAGCGCGTGGACAGTCGATCCACCGCGCCGCCGCTCCAGCCATGAGAACCGAAGGCGCTGGCGCGTTTGTTGCGAAAGCGCAGGCCGGTCATCTCTTCCACCAGACCAGCGATTTTCGGCATCATCACGTTGTTCATGGTAGAAGTGCCGACCAGCACGCCTTTCGAACGGAAGACATTGGTCAGTATTTCATTTTTATCGCTGCGGGCGACGTTAAAGATTTTGACCGCCACGTTCGGGTCCACTTCATTGATACCCTGCGCGATGGCATCCGCCATCATGCGAGTATTGTTCGACATGGTATCGTAGAAAATAGTGATACGATCTTCCTGATAATCTGCCGCCCATTTCAGATACAGTTCCACGATTTGCGTTGGGTTGTCGCGCCATACCACGCCGTGTGAGGTGGCAATCATATCCACCGGCAGGTTGAAGCCGAGGATTTCGGTAATTTTTGGCGTTACCAGACGGCTGAACGGCGTCAGGATATTGGCGTAGTAGCGCTGGCATTGTTCAAACAGTTCGGTTTGGTCCACTTCATCATTGAACAGGCGCTCGTCGCAGTAGTGCTGACCAAAGGCGTCGTTGCTGAATAACACCGCGTCGCCGGTCATATAGGTCATCATGCTGTCCAGCCAGTGCAGCATCGGCGTTTCCACGAAGATCAACTGCTTGCCGTTGCCGATATCCAGCGTATCGCCGGTTTTCACCACCTTAAAATTCCATTCCGGGTGATGGTGATGGCCGTTGATAGAGTCAATGGCGTTGGCGGTACAGTAGATAGGCGTGTCCGGGATCTGCGCCATCAGTTCGGTCAGCGCGCCTGCATGGTCTTCTTCGGCATGGTTAATGATGATGTAGTCGATATCCGCGAGGTCGATTTCACTGCGCAGATTTTGCACAAACTCACGGCTAAACTTATGATCGACGGTATCGATCAGCACATTCTTTTCTTCACGAATGAGATAGCTGTTATAGCTGCTGCCGCGCAGCGTTTTGTATTCAGTGCCGTGAAAATCACGTACTTCCCAGTCGCGTTGGCCAACCCAATGAATATTATTTTTAACCAGAATAGACATAACCACCTCAATTCATTCAACGTTTACAAAAAGTTGTTTTGCTTATTGCAGCTAGTGTGCCAACTTTTCATCTTATTGATTTGTATTGAGTTATATTTGTTTTGTATTTTTGATGTAGTCAAAAAGACTATAAGTGATGCTGTCAATATGACACTATAGGTTGTCAAAATGACAATGAGGTAACCATGAGTTTTTCCGTGGAGGTATTGGCGGGCATCGCCATTGAGTTACAACGCGGCATTGGGCATCAGGATCGTTTTCAGCGGCTGATTACTACGCTGCGTCAGGTGCTGGCGTGCGACGCCTCGGCGCTGCTGCGCTATGAATCACGACAATTTATTCCACTGGCGATTGATGGCCTGGCGCAGGACGTTCTCGGCAGACGTTTTACCCTGGAAGGGCATCCGCGCCTGGAAGCCATCGCCCGCGCGGGGGACGTGGTGCGTTTTCCGGCTGATAGCGATTTACCCGATCCGTATGACGGATTAATTCCCGGACAGGAAAGCCTGAAAGTCCACGCTTGTGTTGGTCTGCCGCTGTTTGCCGGGCAGAACCTCATCGGTGCGCTGACCCTTGATGCTATGACGCCGGAGCAGTTCGAGGTATTTAGCGATGAAGAGCTACGGCTTGTCGCCGCGCTGGCCGCCGGGGCATTGAGTAATGCGCTGTTAATTGAACAACTGGAAAGCCAGAACATGCTGCCGGGGTCGTCAGGCGTGTTTGAACCGATAAAAGAGACGCACATGATCGGCCTGTCGCCGGCGATGACGCAGTTGAAAAAAGAGATCGAGATTGTGGCGGGCTCCGATCTTAACGTGCTGATCGGCGGTGAAACGGGGACCGGTAAAGAGCTGGTGGCGAAAGCTATTCACCAGGGCTCCCCCAGAGCGGTTAATCCGCTGGTCTATCTCAACTGCGCCGCGCTGCCGGAAAGCGTGGCGGAGAGCGAGTTGTTTGGTCATGTAAAAGGGGCTTTTACCGGGGCTATCAGTAATCGTAGCGGTAAGTTTGAAATGGCCGACAACGGTACGCTGTTTCTGGATGAGATTGGCGAACTGTCGCTGGCGCTACAGGCCAAGCTACTTCGCGTGTTGCAGTATGGCGATATTCAGCGCGTCGGCGACGATCGTAGCCTGCGCGTGGATGTGCGGGTGTTGGCGGCGACCAACCGTGACCTGCGTGAAGAGGTGCTGACGGGGCGTTTTCGCGCCGATCTGTTCCATCGCCTGAGCGTTTTCCCGCTCTTTGTGCCGCCGCTGCGCGAGCGCGGCGATGATGTGGTGCTGCTGGCGGGCTATTTTTGCGAGCAGTGCCGACTGCGGCTGGGGCTGTCCCGCGTGGTGCTGAGTCCCGACGCGCGCCGCCATTTGCTCAACTATGGCTGGCCGGGCAACGTCCGGGAGCTGGAACATGCCATTCACCGTGCGGTTGTACTGGCGAGAGCGACCCGGGCAGGGGATGAGGTGATACTGGAGGCGCAGCATTTTGCTTTGCCAGAGGACGTTTTACCCGCGCCGCCTGCGGAAAGCTTTCTGGCGCTGCCGACTTGCCGCAATTTGCGCGAATCGACGGAGAACTTCCAGCGAGAGATGATTCGCCAGGCGCTGGCGCAAAATAATCATAACTGGGCGGCCAGCGCGCGGGCGCTGGAAACCGACGTCGCCAACCTGCATCGGCTGGCGAAGCGTCTGGGACTGAAGGATTAGATAATCCCCGCCTGGTAGAAATCCTGTAGGTTAATGGCGCCGGTGAGTTTGCCGTTTTCATCGACCACTGGCGCGGCGGTAATTTTGCGCTTCATCAGGAGCTCTTTGGCGTCAATGGCGCGGCTTTGCGCCTGGAGCGTAATACCGTTGGGCGTCATGGCTTCGCTTACCGGCGTGGTGAGCGCGCCGCCGCCCACCAGCCAGCGGCGCAGGTCGCCGTCGGTAAAGACGCCTTTCACAACATGTTGCTCATCGCAAACCGCCACCAGCCCCAGCCCGGTACGGCTAAGTTCCAGCATGGCATCCATCACGCTGGTGGCGAGCATCACCTGCGGTATTGCATCGCCCTGGCGCATCAGGTGATGCACATTATTGAGCAAACGCGCGCCCAGTGCGCCAGCCGGATGCGAACGGGCGAAATCTTCTTCGTTAAAACCGCGCGCCTGCATGACCGCCATCGCCAGCGCATCGCCCATCATCAGCGTATTGACGGTACTGGATGTCGGCGCCAGATGCATCGGACAGGCTTCACGCTCGACGGAAATATCCAGAACGGCTTTTGCCGCTCGCCCCAGCGGAGAGAGAGGTTTACCGGTCATCGCCAGCAGCGCGACGGATTTATCTTCCAGACGCGGGATGATGAGGTCGAGTTCTTTTGCGCCGCCGGAATAGGAGATAAATAACATCACATCGCGGCTTTCAATCATCCCCAGATCGCCATGCAGTGCTTCCGCCGGATGAACAAAAAAAGCGGGAGTACCGGTACTGGCAAGCGTCGCGGCGATTTTTTTACCAATATGACCTGATTTACCAATACCGGAAACGATCACTTTGCCTTCACAGTGAATAATGATATTGGCGGCGCGGACAAAATCATCGCCCAGACGCTCCGGCAGACGGCTGGCTTCTTGTAGCTCCAGCATTAAGGTCTGACGGCCCGCGTTTAGTAGTGCATCACTCATTGCTTTCTCCGGTTATGATTACTTCAATCCCTTTTGCTTCCAGCGCCTGACGAAATGCCGGATCGATACCCGCGTCCGTGATCAGTTTGTCGACGGTTTCCAGACTGCACACCACATTGGGGCTTTTACGACCAAATTTTGAGGAGTCCGCCATCAGAATCACCTCGCGTGCTGCATTGCACATTGCGTTACTGACGGTGTAAACCTCATTGAACGTGGTCACACCGACGTTCAGGTCAATACCGTCAGTTCCCATGAAAAGTTTATCAAAGCTGAATTGCTCAAAGGCGTTTTCCGCCAGTTGACCGTGAAACGACGCCGATTTTTTACGGAAGGTGCCGCCGGGCATCAGGATAGTTTGTTCGTTGTCCAGTTCCGATAGCGCGTTGACAATATGGAGGCTGTTGGTCATCACCGTGATGTTGCTAAAACGCGAAAGCAACGGCACCATCTGTAACACGGTACTTCCGGCGTCCAGAATAATGGAATCGCCATCATGGATATATTTCACAGCGGCTGCGGCTATCAGCGCTTTTTTGTGGGTGTTGATAAGCGTTTTGTGATCAATAGGCGGATCGGACTCTTCTTTATTCAACACCACGCCGCCATAGGTGCGGATGACGGTTCCGGCATTTTCCAGAATGACCAGATCCTTACGGATAGTGGTGCCTGTCGTGTCAAAGTACTGGGCCAGTTCTTCAACCGAGCATTTTCCCTGTTTTTGCAGGTGCTCCAGAATCGCGGCCTGACGCTGACGAGGTTTCATAGGCGTGATTACCCTGACTTATGTATTTACCCGTCATACTTCACGCTGCATGTGCGTTGGCTTTCCTCGCTCACCCCGGTCACGTACTGATGTACGCTCCTGGGATTCACTGCGTTGCCGCCTTCCTGCAACTCGAATTATTTAGGGTATTGGTTGCAAAATGATAATTTCGCAAGCTATACGCATTCACAACGAAATTACCCATGTTTCAGTTTAAGCGCCAATGATAGTGCATTCTGCGCGAGCGAATCATGGGGAAAGATCACATCAGGCTGTAATTCATGCAAATGTTTTCCTTGCATTGCGGCAATTTTAACCGGTCTGGCGAATACCGTAAGGCCTTTCATCAATAAAGTGTCCGTCACCCGCTGCTGTTCGTCCAGCGCCACGGCAACCACCACCCGGGGCTTAAAACGCCCGCCGGAGCGCCCGACGCCGACCCGCCCCTGTTGGCTAAGTTTATCGAAGGCCCGATTAAAGCGGGAAATCTGCCAGCCGCCCAGCGCCAGTTGCGCACACCAGGCGATAACGGCGACGGTAATCAGAGTGGAAACCATAATGTGCTCCTGTTGTTTTGCCGGATGGCGGCGTAACCGTCTTATCCGGCTTACGGCGCCATCCGGCAATTCACGGTCAGAACATCACTTGACCGCCGGTTACGTTGATCGACTGCCCGGTGCAATAAGACGCTTTCGGGCTGGCATAAAATAGCAGCATGTTCAGCACATCCTGATAATCACACCCGCGTTTGAGCGGTACTTTATCAATGTAATACTGTTCCACCTCGTCGGGCTTAATGCCCAGTTTAGTGGCGTATTGCGGCAGCAGTGACTGGAACATCGGCGATTTCAACAGGTTGCCGAGCATCAACGAGTGTACGGTAATGCCGTATTCCGCCAGATCCAGCGCCAGAGACTGGGTTAACCCCACGCCGCCGAATTTCGCCGCGCTGTAGCCGGAGTTGTGTTTACTGCCCACTTTGCCGGATTTAGAGTTAATCTGAATAATGCGCCCATGAATGCCGTCGCGGATCATCAGGCGGGAAAACTCACGGGCGCAGAGGAAATAGCCCACCAGATTCACCTGTAGCGAGCGGTCAAAATCGCCCAACTGGAAATCGCTGATAAACGCCGCTTTGGCGATACCCGCGCTGTAAACCAGCAGATCGACGCGCCCGAAAATCTCGTCTACGCCGCGGGAAAGCGCCAGCACGCTCTGCTCGCTGGTGGCGTCGGCGCCAAAACCGTACGCCATACCTTCGCCAAAATCGGCGTTAATTTCCTGGGCGACATTCGCGGCTTTATCGCTTTGAATATCAACGACCGCCACGCGGTATCCTTCTTCTGCAAGCCCACGGCAAAGGAATGCCCCCAGGGTCTGGCCTCCGCCAATGACAACGGCAACTTGATTCATGTTTTTTCTCCTTAAGCGACAAACGTCAAAATACAGCCCGGCGCGATATCGTCCGGTACAGGCCCCGCAACGTGTACGGTGCCGGGAAATTCTGCTTCGCGCAGACCATCGAAGCGCAAAGTGATATGCCCCAGTTCACGCAGGTTTTGCTCGGCTACGCTGCCGACCGCCGTGACCGGATAGCAATGTTGACCCAATTCACACCGCGCGCCAGGCTGCAGCGCGCCGGTCAGTTCGCCATGGCAATGGATGAAGCAAAATTCTTCGATATCCGCCGGCGCGCCTTCCCGAAACGTAATCAGCATCTGTTCGCCGAGCGCCTCCTTCGCGCTCTGGCCGATACGGGTGATGGTGGTTTGATAAATCACGCTCATGTCTGAACCTCTTATTGATAGATAAAGCCGGAAACAAACCAGGCGATAAGTACCGTGGGCGCGCCAGTCAGGAAGCGTCCGACCAGCACAGAAGGTACGCCGACGCGAACGGTGTCTTGTTTCGCTTCCGCCAGTGACAGGCCGACCGGGATAAAGTCGCAGGCCGCCTGCGCGTTAATCGCGAACAGGGCGGGAAGCGCCAGATGCGGGGGGATATTGCCCAGGCCTATCTGAACGCCGATCAGGACGCCAATGACCTGAGCGATAACCGCGCCAGGGCCGAGAAAGGGCGACAGCAGCGGGAAAGAGCAGATCAATGCCAGCGTCACCAGCCCCAGTGGATGGCTGGCTAATGGCGCCAGGCCGTGGGCGATCCAGTCGCCAAGACCTGAGGCCATAATGATGCCGATCAGCGCCGAAACGAACGCCATAAACGGCAGGATTGTTTTCAGGACCGTATCAATGGTGTCGCGACCGGACTGGAACAGTACCGCCACGGCGGAGCCCATTCCCATACCGACTTTTGCCAGCAGCCCGTCGCTCTGCTCGGTGATTTTTTTGCTGGTGTCGTAGTCACGTCCTAATGTCGTTTTGGCAGGCTGAGGACTGGCAGGCGTTTCGCCGACAAGAGTAATGTTTTCTTCTTTTACGCCGGAGACATAAATATCCTCAACAATATACTGCGCCAGTGGGCCGGACTTACCCGTCGAGTGAATATTAATGGTTGGAATCCGGCGTTTCGGATAGATACCGCAGCGCAGCGTACCGCCACAGTCGATAATGGCCGCGCCGATCTCCGCTTCCGGCGGTTCGCCTTCTTTAAAGCCGTCCACCGCTTGCCAGCCTGTTAGTTGCGCCAGTTTGTCGACGATCGCCGGGCGCGTACCGGCTGTGATATAGACGATCTTTTTGCCTGGCGTAACGTCCAGTTCAAGCGGGCCGCCCCAGCCGCCGGCGCCTTTCTCAATACGAACCCGTGTCATGATACCGCTCCTGTCAGATGAACTTTCTGCTCAAGTTGAATCCCCATTTTTTTCTCAAAAATAGCGGTGGTGAGATCGGTGACCCAACCGCGGAAGAAGTTCGTCACCAGACCTACCAGCAGATAGCTCACCGCGAGCGGGCCGAGAGGAAGCCCTAACGTGGTGAGTCCGCTGGCGATCCCCAGATAAACAAACAGTTCGCCGGGATTGATATGCGGAAACAGACCGTTCATGGAGTGACAGCTATAGGAGGCCGCCGCGTAATAGCTCGGCTTGTACTTCTCCGGCATAAAGCGTCCCAGACTCAGGGTCATCGGATTACAAAAAACAAACGTTCCGATAAACGGTAAAAGCAGGTAGCGGGATAGCGGATTTCCGGCGCAGCGTTGGGCAAAACGCTCAATACGCTGCTGGCCGATAAAATTGATGAGCGCATTCATGATAACCAGCAGGCTTATCAGTAGCGGAAGAATACCTGTCACCATACCGGTAAACACCTCTCCGCCTTTCTGGAATAACCCGATGAACCACTCCGCACCATGTGTAATGGTTTCGATCATTGTTCTCTCCTGTAGGGTTTTTAGTTTTCTTGCTAATTTCCTGTTCATTGTAATCATGTTGAAAGATTCAAAAGTGTTATTGTGATCGCAAAATAAAAGAAAAATATTTTAAGTTGAAAGATTGCGGGAGTGGGGGAGCGGATACAAACTGAAAAGAGGAGAAAGGTGATTTATTCTCTTGTGCCGCTTCCTTGTGTGGCGGGGGATGCTTTACCATACTTCTCCCTGGCTGAATTTGTTTAATGGATGTCTCATGTTCAAGCGTCGTTATGTAGCGTTACTTCCACTTTGCGTATTGCTTGCTGCCTGTAGCAGCACGCCAAAATCTTCCGAGACTCAAGCGACGACGGGCACGCCTTCCGGCGGCTTTCTGCTTGAGCCGCAGCATAACGTCATGCAAATGGGCGGCGACTTCGCCAACAACCCTAATGCGCAGCAGTTCATTGATAAAATGGTCAATAAACACGGTTTCGACCGTCAGCAGCTGCAGGAGATCCTCTCGCAGTCTAAAAGACTGGATTACGTCCTGCGTCTGATGGACAGACAAGCGCCGACCACTCAGCCGCCCGCCGGACCAAATGGCGCCTGGTTGCGCTACCGCAAACAATTTATTACGCCGGATAACGTGCAAAACGGCGTCGCGTTCTGGAATCAGTATGAAGACGCGCTGAACCGCGCCTGGCAGGTATACGGCGTACCGCCGGAAATCATCGTGGGGATTATCGGCGTGGAAACCTGCTGGGGACGTATCATGGGGAAAACGCGGATTCTGGACGCGCTGGCGACGCTGTCATTTAACTATCCGCGCCGGGCGGAATATTTCTCCGGCGAGCTGGAAACCTTCCTGCTCATGGCGCGCGATGAGCAAGACGATCCGCTCAATCTGAAAGGTTCCTTTGCGGGCGCGATGGGCTACGGCCAGTTTATGCCATCTTCCTATAAAGAATATGCGGTCGATTTCAATGGCGATGGGCACATTAACTTGTGGGATCCGGTAGATGCCATCGGCAGTGTGGCGAACTACTTCAAGGCGCATGGTTGGGTGAAAGGCGATACGGTTGCGGTGCCAGCGAATGGTCAGGCGCCGGGACTGGCGAATGGTTTCAAAACAAAATACAGCCTCTCTCAGCTTGCCGCCGCAGGCTTAACGCCGCAGCAATCGTTGGGCAATCATCAGGAAGCCAGCCTGCTTCGTTTGGATATCGGTACGGGCTACCAGTACTGGTACGGCCTGCCGAACTTCTACACTATTACCCGATATAACCACAGCACGCATTATGCGATGGCGGTTTGGCAACTGGGCCAGGCGGTAGCGCTGGCGCGGGTGCGCTAATTTACGCTTAGGGAGGGGAGCACCCCCTCCGCTATTATTATGGCTTTTTGGGCTGATTCTCTGCCTGCAAGTGGGATATCTTCTTTGATAGTGCCAGACTATATCCCAGACATCCCAGGCCTAAGATAATTTGACCGCCATCATACGGTTCAAAATAGCCTGACGACAATATATTCAGTACTCCCATTCCTAATGAACATACTCCACCCACAATTAACCACAGCCGTAGTTGACAGGTTTGTTTCAGTTTGTGCTGTGTGCTTTCCGTTTTTTTGAGTGACATCCTTGCTTTCTCTCCGTGCGTGTAAATTTAGCGACATGGTACTGCTATTTAGTCATGTGCTACCTCATTTCATTCTGCATAAATAACCTGCTGGCATTTTTTCGGAATCCGACTCGTAAAATCGACTGCTCGTCCCCATCTCTGGTGAGAAAGTGCTATCTTGTGCGGCAGGATTTCTAACTGACAGAGGTCATGATGACTGACAGTGAACTGATGCGGCTTAGCGAACAGGTCGGGCTGGCGTTAAAAGCGCGCGGGGCGACCGTAACGACAGCAGAGTCCTGTACCGGCGGCTGGCTGGCGAAAGCCATTACCGACATCGCCGGAAGCTCCGCCTGGTTTGAACGCGGCTTTGTCACCTATAGTAATGAAGCCAAAGCGCAGATGATTGGCGTGCGTGAAGAGACTCTGGCGCAGCATGGCGCGGTCAGCGAACCCGTAGTGGTCGAAATGGCGATCGGGGCGCTGAAGGCCGCTCGCGCCGATTTTGCTGTCGCTATTAGCGGAATTGCCGGGCCGGATGGCGGCAGTGAAGAAAAGCCGGTTGGTACGGTGTGGTTTGCTTTCGCCAGCGTCAGCGGAGAAGGGATTACGCGTCGGGAATGCTTCAGCGGCGACCGTGAATCGGTGCGTCGACAGGCGACGACGTACGCGCTACAAACCCTGTGGCAACAATTTCTACAAAACACTTGATACTGTATGAGCATACAGTATAATTGCTTCAACAGTACGAATTCACTATCCGGTTCAATACCAAGTTGCATGACAGGAGTAATAATGGCTATCGACGAAAACAAACAGAAAGCGTTGGCGGCAGCACTGGGCCAAATTGAAAAGCAATTTGGTAAAGGCTCCATCATGCGTCTGGGTGAAGACCGTTCTATGGATGTGGAAACTATCTCCACCGGTTCGCTTTCACTGGACATCGCACTCGGTGCGGGCGGTCTGCCGATGGGGCGTATCGTCGAAATTTACGGGCCGGAATCTTCCGGTAAAACGACCCTGACGCTGCAGGTGATTGCCGCTGCGCAGCGTGAAGGTAAAACCTGTGCGTTTATCGATGCGGAACACGCGCTTGACCCTGTTTACGCACGCAAGCTGGGCGTCGATATCGATAACCTGCTCTGCTCTCAGCCGGATACCGGCGAGCAGGCGCTGGAAATCTGTGACGCGCTGGCGCGTTCAGGCGCGGTGGACGTCATTGTGGTCGACTCCGTAGCGGCGCTAACGCCGAAAGCGGAAATCGAAGGTGAAATTGGCGACTCTCACATGGGCCTCGCGGCGCGTATGATGAGCCAGGCGATGCGTAAGCTGGCGGGGAACCTGAAACAGTCCAACACGCTGTTGATTTTCATCAACCAGATCCGTATGAAGATTGGCGTGATGTTCGGTAACCCGGAAACCACCACCGGCGGTAACGCGCTGAAATTCTACGCCTCTGTTCGTCTTGATATCCGTCGTATTGGCGCGGTGAAAGAGGGCGATAATGTCGTAGGTAGCGAAACGCGTGTGAAAGTGGTGAAAAACAAAATCGCCGCGCCGTTTAAGCAGGCCGAGTTCCAGATCCTCTACGGTGAAGGCATCAACTTCTATGGCGAACTGGTTGACCTGGGCGTGAAAGAGAAGCTGATCGAGAAAGCGGGCGCATGGTACAGCTACAACGGCGAGAAGATTGGCCAGGGTAAAGCGAACGCGACTACCTGGCTGAAAGAGAACCCGGCGACAGCGAAAGAGATCGAGAAAAGGGTTCGTGAATTACTGTTGAGTAATCAGAATGCCACGCCCGATTTCGCCGTTGACGATAGCGAAGGCGTTGCAGAAACCAACGAAGATTTTTAATCATCAGGTGATGGTGGGTCGGGCAAAACGAAACCGCCATTCAGCAAAACGTTAAATTACCATCAAGGGCTGCATTTATGCGGCCCTTTTGGCATTTCTCCCTGTTAAGGTTTTTTATGAGTGAACCCACATCGCGCCGTCCCGCTTATGCTCGTCTCCTTGATCGTGCGGTACGTATTCTTGCTGTCCGCGATCACAGCGAGCAGGAATTACGGCGTAAACTCTCCGCGCCGGTGATGGGCAAAAATGGGCCGGAAGAGATTGATGCGACGGCAGACGATTATGAACGCGTGATCGCCTGGTGCCACGAACATCACTATCTTGATGACGAGCGCTTCGTGATGCGCTTTATCGCCAGTCGTAGCCGCAAAGGCTATGGCCCGGCGCGTATTCGCCAGGAGTTGAATCAGAAAGGCATTTCCCGTGAATCGACTGAAAAAGCGATGCGAGAATGTGAAATTGACTGGAGTGAAATGGCACGTGAACAGGCCGTTCGCAAATATGGCGAGCCGCTCCCTTCAAACTTTTCAGAAAAGGTTAAGGTACAGCGCTTTTTGCTCTATCGCGGGTATCTGATGGACGATATCCAGCAAATATGGCGAAATTTTGCAGATTGAGCGCATACGGGATTTTACTTCCCGGTAAAGAAAACTTATCTTATTCCCACTTTTTCCGTCTGGACGCGGGTTGCTTAACGGCGAACAGCGTCTGCGACGAATATTCCTTAAATACACAAAATCATTCAAGCCGCATCAAAGCGGCAAGTGAGCCTCGGGAACGCGTGACCGGGAAACTCGCAGCTAACGCAGAGGCGGCCTGAAGGATGAAGTGTAGCTTGATTTCAGGATAATTATGAGCAAGAGCACCGCTGAGATCCGTCAGGCGTTTCTCGACTTTTTCCATAGTAAAGGGCATCAGGTAGTTGCCAGCAGTTCCCTGGTGCCTAACAATGACCCCACTCTGTTGTTTACCAATGCCGGGATGAACCAGTTCAAGGATGTTTTCCTTGGGCTCGATAAACGTAATTATTCCCGTGCAACCACTTCCCAGCGTTGCGTACGCGCGGGGGGGAAACACAACGATCTGGAAAACGTCGGATACACTGCACGTCACCATACTTTCTTCGAAATGCTGGGCAACTTCAGCTTCGGCGATTACTTCAAACACGACGCCATTCAGTTCGCATGGGAATTACTGACCGGTGAAAACTGGTTTGCTCTGCCAAAAGAGCGTTTATGGGTCACCGTCTATGAAACCGACGACGAAGCCTATGAGATCTGGGAAAAAGAAGTCGGCATCCCGCGCGAGCGTATTATCCGTATTGGCGACAATAAAGGCGCGCCATACGCATCGGATAACTTCTGGCAGATGGGCGATACCGGTCCCTGCGGTCCGTGCACCGAAATCTTCTACGATCATGGCGACCACATCTGGGGCGGCCCTCCGGGAAGCCCGGAAGAAGACGGCGATCGCTATATTGAGATCTGGAACATCGTCTTTATGCAGTTCAACCGTCAGGCTGAAGGGACGATGGAACCATTGCCGAAACCGTCTGTAGATACCGGTATGGGGCTGGAGCGTATTGCCGCGGTACTGCAGCACGTTAACTCTAACTATGACATCGACCTGTTCCGCACGTTGATTGAAGCGGTAGCGAAAGTCACCGGCGCTACCGATCTGGGTAATAAATCGCTGCGCGTTATCGCCGACCACATCCGTTCTTGCGCATTCCTGGTTGCCGATGGCGTGCTGCCGTCGAATGAAAACCGTGGTTATGTGCTGCGTCGCATTATTCGTCGCGCGGTTCGTCACGGCAACATGCTGGGCGCGAAAGAGACCTTCTTCTACAAGCTGGTTGGGCCGCTGATTGAGGTAATGGGCTCCGCAGGCGAAGAGTTGAAACGTCAGCAGGCGCAGGTCGAGCAGGTTCTGAAAACGGAAGAAGAGCAGTTCGCTCGTACGCTGGAGCGCGGTCTGGCGCTGCTGGATGAAGAACTGGCGAAATTGCAGGGCGACACCCTGGACGGCGAAACCGCTTTCCGTCTGTATGATACTTATGGTTTCCCGGTCGATCTAACGGCGGACGTCTGCCGTGAGCGCAACATCAAAGTCGACGAAGCCGGTTTTGAAGCCGCCATGGAAGAGCAACGCCGTCGCGCGCGCGAAGCTAGCGGTTTTGGCGCGGACTACAACGCGATGATCCGCGTTGATAGCGCTTCTGAATTTAAAGGTTATGACCATCTGGAACTGAACGGCAAAGTGACTGCGCTGTTTGTCGATGGTAAAGCGGTTGAAGCGATTAACGCGGGACAGGAAGCTGTTGTCGTGCTGGATCAGACCCCATTCTATGCGGAATCAGGCGGTCAGGTTGGCGATAAAGGCGAGCTGAAAGGCGCTGGATTTACTTTCGCTGTGGACGACACGCAAAAATATGGTCAGGCGATTGGTCACCTCGGCAAATTGTCTGCGGGCGCTCTGAAAGTGGGCGATGCGGTACAGGCTGACGTAGATGAAGCGCGCCGCGCACGTATCCGTCTGAACCACTCCGCCACGCACCTGATGCACGCGGCGTTGCGCCAGGTGCTTGGGACACACGTTGCGCAGAAAGGTTCGCTGGTTAGCGATAAAGTGCTGCGCTTCGACTTCTCGCACAATGAAGCGATGAAGCCGTCGGAGATTCGTGAGGTTGAAGATTTGGTGAATGCGCAAATTCGCCGCAACCTGCCGATTGAAACGAACATCATGGATCTCGACGCGGCGAAGGCGAAAGGGGCCATGGCGCTGTTTGGCGAGAAATACGACGAACGTGTACGCGTTCTGAGCATGGGCGATTTTTCTACCGAACTGTGCGGCGGTACTCACGCCAGTCGTACCGGTGATATCGGTCTATTCCGTATTATCTCTGAGTCCGGCACCGCAGCGGGCATTCGTCGTATTGAGGCGGTAACCGGTGAAGGCGCTATGGCCACCGTTCATGCGCAAAGCGATCGCTTAAACGATATTGCGCATCTGCTGAAGGGCGACAGCCAGAATCTGGGCGACAAAGTGCGTGCCGTGCTGGAACGTACACGTCAGCTGGAAAAAGAGTTGCAGCAGTTGAAGGACCAGGCCGCAGCGCAGGAGAGTGCAAATCTTTCCAGTAAAGCGGTCGATCTCAACGGCGTGAAGCTCCTGGTTAGCGAGCTTGCTGGTATTGAGCCGAAAATGCTGCGAACCATGGTTGATGATCTGAAAAATCAACTGGGGTCTACCGTTATCGTACTGGCAACGGTTGTTGAAGGTAAGGTTTCTCTGATTGCGGGCGTGTCGAAGGATGTGACCGACCGGGTTAAAGCAGGGGAATTGATTGGGATGGTCGCTCAGCAGGTGGGCGGTAAGGGTGGCGGTCGTCCGGACATGGCGCAAGCCGGTGGTACGGATGCGGCAGCTCTGCCTGCAGCGTTAGCCAGTGTACAAGGCTGGGTCAGCGCAAAATTGCAATAATTATAAGCGTTCGTTGGCGCCGCAGCTCGTGCTGCGGCGTTTACGTCAACGCTATCGACAACGATAAAGTCAGGTTGAAGTTTTGTATATCGGCTAAACTTAGGTTTAACAGAATGTAATGCCATGACTGCTTACACCTAAGGTGTTTGTCATCGCTTACTTTTTGGCGTTATATGATGGATAATGCCGGGATACAGAGAGACCCGACTCTTTTAATCTTTCAAGGAGCAAAGAATGCTGATTCTGACTCGTCGAGTTGGTGAGACCCTCATGATTGGCGATGAGGTCACCGTGACAGTTTTAGGGGTGAAGGGCAACCAGGTGCGTATTGGCGTGAACGCCCCGAAAGAAGTTTCTGTCCATCGTGAAGAGATCTACCAGCGTATCCAGGCTGAAAAATCCCAGCAGTCCAGTTACTAAGGTTTTCGCGTCTCACTTTTCGGGTGAGACGCAGCCTCTCTTCTCGCTCGCCCGCGTTGTCCCTTCATGACTTTTTTCAACCTCACTGTTGATATGGTGCGCTTTTGGCGGCCAGCGTGTCATCAAATTATCTGTTGATAAAACATTCTTTTTGGCTTTTTTACAGACTAATTGAGCGTGAAGTGTGCAAACGATAAAAGCTCTGGAAAAATTGTTTGACTTATAAGTCCCAGAAAGTAATATGTGCGCCACGCAGCGACGATGAGCAGAACAAGTTCTTCGAAGCACTCGTAAGAGGCGTGTGGTGAGGTGGCCGAGAGGCTGAAGGCGCTCCCCTGCTAAGGGAGTATGCGGTCAAAAGCTGCATCCGGGGTTCGAATCCCCGCCTCACCGCCATTTGCATCCGTAGCTCAGCTGGATAGAGTACTCGGCTACGAACCGAGCGGTCGGAGGTTCGAATCCTCCCGGATGCACCATCTCTTACTTGATACGGCTTTCCCGCGGTATCAAAATCTGCAGTAAAGTAAGTTTCCCGATGCATCCGTAGCTCAGCTGGATAGAGTACTCGGCTACGAACCGAGCGGTCGGAGGTTCGAATCCTCCCGGATGCACCATCTCTTACTTGATACGGCTTTCACCGCGGTATCAATATCGGCAGTAAAGCAAGTTTTCCGATGCATCCGTAGCTCAGCTGGATAGAGTACTCGGCTACGAACCGAGCGGTCGGAGGTTCGAATCCTCCCGGATGCACCATCTCTTACTTGATACGGCTTTCACCGCGGTATCAATATCAGCAGTAAAGCAAGTTTCCCAATGCATCCGTAGCTCAGCTGGATAGAGTACTCGGCTACGAACCGAGCGGTCGGAGGTTCGAATCCTCCCGGATGCACCATATTCTCCGTACTTTCAGCAATGCAGATAAGATAGCGGTAATCACCGCTGGCATCAGAAGGATAACGTTGCGTCAGCAACGGCCCATAAGGTGAATAATCCTCCCGGCTACGTCACTGCCCTGCAATCGCTTTTCCCCTTATCCTGAATATACCTCTTCATCTCTATTAGCGACAAAATCAACCAATTGCGATAAAGTACTGTCTGGTTATTCGGTTTGCGAGAACACGATGTACGCACGTTATGCTGGTTTGATTTTTGATATGGACGGTACTCTCCTGGATACCGAACCCACGCATCGCAAAGCGTGGCGTGAGGTTTTGGGGCGCTATGGTCTTCGTTTTGATGAACAGGCAATGGTCGCGCTTAACGGTTCGCCAACCTGGCTTATCGCCCAGTCAATCATTGAGCTTAACCATGCCGATCTTGATCCCCTGTCACTGGCGCGTGAGAAAACCGACGCGGTAAAAAGCATCCTGCTGGACTGCGTAGAACCGCTGCCGCTGGTTGAGGTGGTCAAAGCGTGGCATGGGCGGCGTCCCATGTCGGTCGGTACCGGTAGCGAAAGCGCTATCGCGGAAGCCTTGTTAGCGCATCTGGGGCTGCGTCGTTATTTTGATGCGGTTGTGGCGGCAGATCACGTACAGCATCACAAACCCGCGCCTGACACCTTCCTACTGTGCGCCCAGCGGATGGGCGTCATGCCGACGCAGTGCGTGGTATTTGAAGATGCCGATTTTGGTTTACAGGCGGCGCGGGCGGCGGGAATGGATGCCGTGGATGTCCGACTATTGTGAGTGACGGACTGTCACTCCTGTCTCTGTTTGCCAGTAGTTTTCTCAGCGCGACGCTGTTATCCGGTAATTCTGAGGTGGTTTTGGTTGCTATGCTGGTCTCCGGCGTCAGTCATCCCTGGGTCTTAGTCTTAACAGCAACAATGGGTAATAGCCTTGGAGGGGTAACTAACGTTATTCTTGGGCGTTTCTTTCCGCTGCGCAAAACGTCGCGCTGGCAGGAAAAAGCGACTGGCTGGCTAAAGCGTTATGGCGCAGCCACACTATTATTAAGCTGGATGCCGGTCATCGGTGATTTGTTGTGCCTGTTAGCGGGATGGATGCGCATCCCGTGGGGGCGGACGATCTTTTTTTTGTGTCTTGGTAAGGCGCTGCGCTATGTTGCGCTCGCAGCGGCGACGGTTCAGGGCATGATGTGGTGGTAATAATTGTAGGTTTGGCATGTATGGCCGCCATTACAGTTATGCTTATTAAAACGATTTGGACAGGCGGGAGGTCAATTTGATCCCGGACGTATCACAGGCTCTGGCCTGGCTGGAAAAACATCCTCAGGCGTTAAAGGGGATACAGCGCGGGTTAGAGCGCGAAACGCTGCGTGTCAATGCTGATGGCACGCTGGCGACAACAGGTCATCCTGAAGCGTTAGGTTCAGCGCTGACCCATAAATGGATTACCACGGATTTTGCGGAAGCCCTACTGGAGTTTATTACGCCAGTCGATGGCGATATCCAGCATATGCTCACTTTTATGCGCGATCTCCATCGGTATACGGCCAGGAAACTGGGCGATGAGCGGATGTGGCCATTAAGTATGCCCTGCTATATTGCGGAAGGGCAGGACATAGAGCTGGCGCAGTACGGCACATCCAATACCGGGCGCTTTAAGACGCTCTATCGCGAAGGGCTGAAAAATCGTTATGGCGCTTTGATGCAAACCATCTCCGGCGTACATTACAATTTTTCATTACCGATGGCGTTCTGGCAGGCGAAATGCGGCGTTACGGAAGGCGAAGCGGCAAAAGAAAAAATTTCTGCCGGCTATTTTCGTCTGATTCGCAACTATTACCGTTTTGGCTGGGTCATCCCCTATCTATTTGGCGCGTCTCCGGCCATTTGTTCCTCTTTCCTGCAAGGAAAGCCAACCACATTACCGTTTGAAAAAACGGACTGCGGTATGTACTACCTGCCGTATGCGACGTCGCTGCGTTTGAGTGATTTGGGCTATACCAATAAGTCGCAAAGCAATCTCGGAATTACGTTTAACGATTTGCATGAATACGTTGCAGGTCTGAAGCGTGCGATTAAAACCCCTTCCGAGGAGTACGCGCGGATTGGTGTGGAAAAAGACGGTAAGCGGCTACAGATTAACAGCAACGTTCTGCAAATTGAAAATGAGCTGTACGCGCCCATTCGTCCCAAGCGCGTGACGCGCAGCGGCGAATCGCCTTCAGATGCGCTTCTGCGTGGTGGTATTGAGTACATCGAAGTTCGTTCTCTCGATATTAATCCGTTCTCACCGATCGGCGTAGACGAGCAACAGGTGCGCTTCCTCGATCTGTTTATGGTCTGGTGCGTATTGGCCGATGCGCCGGAAATGAGTAGCGATGAGCTGTTATGTACGCGTACTAACTGGAATCGCGTTATTCTGGAAGGGCGTAAGCCGGGCCTTACCCTGGGGATTGGCTGTGAAACCGCGCAGTTCCCGCTGCCTAAAGTAGGGAAAGATCTCTTCCGCGATCTGAAACGCGTGGCGCAAACGCTGGACAGTATCCACGGGGGAGAGGAGTATCAAAAGGTATGTGACGAGTTGGTCGCCTGCTTTGATAATCCTGAACTGACATTCTCTGCCCGAATCTTACGGTCTATGATTGATGAAGGCATTGGCGGCACCGGGAAAGCGTTCGGTGAGGCTTACCGTAATCTGTTACGCGAAGAGCCGCTGGAGATTTTACAGGAAGAAGAGTTTATTGCTGAACGTGACGCTTCAGTACGTCGTCAGCAGGAGATTGAGGCGGCGGATACCGAGCCGTTTGCCGCGTGGCTTGCAAAACACGCCTGACCCAAAAGAAAAAGGCCACTCACTGAGTGGCCAAAATTTCATCGCTGAAAACAGGGATGATGATAACAAATGCGCGTCTTTCATATACTCAGACTCGCCCCGGAACAAAGAGTTCAGTTTATTTTTAAAAAATTATCGGAGGTGACTAAATGCCATTATTAGATAGCTTCGCAGTCGATCATACCCGGATGCAAGTGCCGGCGGTCCGGGTTGCAAAAACGATGAACACCCCGCATGGCGACGCAATCACCGTGTTTGATCTGCGTTTTTGCATTCCGAACAAAGAAGTGATGCCGGAAAAAGGGATTCATACGCTTGAGCATCTGTTTGCTGGCTTTATGCGCGACCACCTCAACGGTAACGGCGTTGAGATTATCGATATCTCGCCGATGGGCTGCCGTACCGGTTTCTACATGAGCCTGATTGGCACGCCGGACGAGCAGCGTGTCGCCGACGCGTGGAAAGCGGCGATGGCGGATGTGCTGAAAGTGCAGGATCAAAACCAGATCCCGGAGCTGAACGTTTACCAGTGCGGTACGTATCAGATGCACTCGCTCAGTGAAGCGCAGGACATTGCCCGTCATATTCTGGAGCGTGATGTGCGCGTGAACAGCAATAAAGAGCTGGCGCTGCCGAAAGAAAAACTGCAGGAATTGCATATTTAGTCTTATTGGTGAGCGGTTCCAGTATTTAAATTAACCCCGGTTTATGACCGGGGTTTTTTATTGCTTAATATAATTTGTATTTATTATATTTGCGGCAAGAATACATTTTAAATTAAGTAATGCCTGGCCTGTTAAATAATAAAATGTGATCTGGTAAACAGAAAAGGCGGATAACTCACGATGCCAGAGTGTATTGATCACATAAACTAAAAATCATAAATAATTAATAGAAAAACATAATGGAATGCGCCAGATATCCAGGTAATAACAAGACTCTACTAATAGCCGGTCGATGGGGTTTTTAGCAAATCTTATCTGGTATACATCAAACTTAAGGGATAAAAAATGAAGGCTAAATATTTGGCGCTGATGATCGGTGCTTGCTTTTCTCATAACCTTTGGGCAGCGAATAATATCACTATTGAGCAGCGTCTGGCTGAACTGGAGCAACGTGTTGTTAATGCTGAAAAACGGGCATCCGATGCCGAGGCGCAAATTCGCTCGTTGAAACAGCAGCAGGTCGCCGCTACGCCGACGGTGAATGTCCAGTCCGCCGAGCCCATTGCAGCAGATAAAACGCCGCCGAAGCTGACCTTATCCGGATTCAGCGATATTAAGTTCTATGGCGATGTCGAATTTAATATGGATGCGGCAAGCCGTTCCGGTAGCCTGACCTCGATGAGAACGTCAGCGAATAAAGATTGGGCATCAGGAACCAATGAACGCTGGGATATTAACGGGCGCTTGTTGCTGGGCTTTGATGGCTACCAGCGGCTGGACAACGGTAATTTTGCCGGATTCTCTGTACAGCCTCTGGCGGACCTGACCGGAAAAATGAACCTTGATGATGCCGTTTTCTTCTTTGGTCGTGAGAATGACTGGAAAATTAAGGTTGGTCGTTTTGAAGCCTACGATATGTTCCCGCTGAATCAGGATACGTTTATTGAATATTCGGGGAATACAGCGAACGATCTTTACAGTGACGGTTACGGCTATATCTATATGATGAAAGAAGGACGGGGACGTAGCGACAGTGGGGGTAACTTCCTGCTGAGCAAAACCATCGACAACTGGTATTTCGAAGTTAACACATTGCTGGAAAATGGCAGTACGTTATATACAGAGAAGCAGTACCACGGAATGGATTTAACCAACGATAAAAACGTGGCTTACGTCCGTCCGGTTATCGCCTGGCAAAACGGGCGTTTTTCAACGGCGATAGCGATGGAAAGTAACGTCGTTAACAACGCCTATGGCTATTATGAGAATGGGAAGTGGATCGATCAGTCAGATCGTACGGGCTATGGTTTTACCATGACCTGGAATGGTCAAAAAACTGACCCGGAAGATGGCGCAGTGATTAACCTGAATACCGCCTATATGGATGCGACCGATGAGACAGATTTTACCGCTGGGGTGAATGCGCTGTGGCATCGATTTGAACTGGGTTATATCTATGCGCATAACAAAATCGAAGCCTTCAATGCTACCAATATCGATGCCGTTTGTGAGGACGATTGTTGGATCACCGATCCCGGCAATTATGATATTCACACTATTCATGCCTCATATTTATTCCCCAACGTGATGGATATGAAAAACTTTAACATCTACCTCGGTGCCTATGCTTCATGGGTAGAGGCCAATCCGAATAATGGCGATAACAGTGAAGATGCGCGTTACGGCGGGCGTCTGAGATTCAAATATTTCTTTTGATTGTTGGTTTACTAAAAAAGGGATCCGCAGATCCCTTTTATCAGATAGTTAGTGCGCGCCGCCACCGCCGCCGCCCGCACCGAAGGGCGGTTTGGCGAACCACACCAGGCCGAGCAGCACCAGGAAGATCCCCGCCGACATCCAGAAGATTTCGTTGGCGGAAATAATCAGCCCCTGATTCGTGATTTGCTGGGCTATCCAGCCTGACGCCTGTTGGTGCGTCATCCCTAAGCCTTCCAGTTTATCGTACATAGCCTGAGCGTTTGGATTATACGCTGTAACCGACTCGGTGAGCTGCGCATGGTGTAGCGACTCACGATCGGTCCACATAGTGGTGGTAATCGAGGTGCCAATGGAGCCCGCCAGCGTTCGCGTGAAGTTCGACAGGCTTGATGCCGCCGCCAGCCGTTCGGGCGGTAACCCGGAGAGCGTAATGGTGGTCAGCGGCATAAAGAAGCAGGCGACGGCAAATCCCTGAATAAACTGCGGCCATGCGGAAGCGCCGAAATCCATACCCGGTTCGAACGTCCAGGCGCGCCAGTAAAAACAGACGGCGTACATAATGAAGCTGAATGTGACCAGCCTGCGCATATCCAGTTTATGCGCGAAGCGTCCGATAATCGGCGACAAAATTACCGGAATAATGCCGACTGGCGCCGACGCCAGACCTGCCCACGTTGCGGTATAGCCGTACACCTCTTGCAAAAGCTGCGGCAGTAGAACAATGGCGCCGAAATAGAGCATATAGGCAAGGCTGATGCACAAGCAGCCAATCGTGAAGTTACGCGATTTAAAAAGAGAAAGATCGACGATAGGGTGATCGTCGGTCAGTTCCCAGACGATCAGGAAACTGATGGCGATGACGGCGACCACGGTCAGGATGATAATTTCCTGTGAGGAGAACCAGTCCAGCTCTTTACCGCGATCGAGCATAATTTGCAGGCTGCCGATGCCAATCACCAGTAACGCCAGCCCGACGGCGTCAATACGTCGCCGTTCGGTATGCGTTTCACGTCTGCGCAGCGTGTGTAACGTCATCAGGACGACGGCGATGCCAATCGGCACGTTGATGAAGAAAATCCATCCCCAGTGGTAATTATCACTGATATAGCCCCCCAGAATCGGGCCGCAAATCGGCGCGACAATGACGGTCATTGACCAGAGCGCCAGCGCAATGGAGCGCTTTGCAGGCGGATAGTTATTCAGCAACAGGCTTTGCGAGAGCGGAATCAGCGGCCCGGCGACCACGCCCTGCACCACGCGGAAGAAGATCAGCATATTCAGACTGCTGGATACGCCACAGGCCCAGGAAGCCGCGGCAAAGGCGACCGTCGACCACATGAACAGTTTGACTTCGCCAAAACGTTTCGCCAGCCAGCCGGTTAAGGGAATCGAGATAGCGTTCGCCACCCCGAAAGAGGTGATAACCCATGTCCCCTGGCTTAGGGAAGAACCCAGGTTCCCGGCGATGGTCGGAATCGCCACGTTGGCAATGGGGGAGTCCAGCACCTGCATGAATGTCGCCAGCGACAGCGCGATCGTCATGATGACGAGCTGCGCGCCTTCCAGCGGTTTTTGCTGTTGCATCACACGCACCTCAGGATTAACCCGCGTTAGCCTGTACGATGTCGTCGATCAGTTTATTGACCGGCGCGAGATTAATTTCGCGTGCGTTACTTTCGGCAACCGGCGTCGTTCGTACCTGGCTGGCCAGTACCTGACCGTCGCGATTAGCGGTATCCACGGTGACCAGCGTCGATAAACCAATGCGCAGCGGATGTTGTTCTAACTGGCGGGCGTCCAGTTCGACGCGTACCGGCAGACGTTGAACCACTTTAATCCAGTTACCCGTCGCATTTTGCGCTGGCAGCAGGGAGAAGGCGCTGCCTGTCCCCATATCCAGACCGACGACTTTACCGGTGTATTTTACGTCGTCGCCATAAATGTCAGTAATAATCGTCACTGGCTGCCCAATGCGCATATTCGCTAATTGGGTCTCTTTAAAGTTAGCGTCCACCCACAGATCGGTTGCAGGCACCACGGCCATCAGCGGCGTGGTGGGGCTGATCTGCGCGCCAGGCTGGACGGCGCGGCGGGAGACATAACCGGTCATTGGACTGACGATGCGAGTACGCTCCAGCGCCAGCCAGGCGTTACGCACTTCGGTCGCCGCTTGTTGAACCGCAGGCTGATCTTCCAGATTACTGTTGAGTATCATTGCCTGGTTGGCATTGTACTGTTGAATGGCGACATCCAGCTGTGCCTGCGCGCTGGCGACGGCATCGCGGGCGTGTTGCAGCTCTTCCCGGCCAATAAGATTGGCATTACCCAGCGGCACACGACGGTTAAGGTCGCTCTGCGCTTGCGCCAGGGCGGTTTTTTGCACGTCGATATTCGCCTGCAACTGCTTACTGTTAATCATCAACTGGTGCGTTTGGCGCACGCTGGAGGCCAGCGCCGTTTTGGCTCTTTCAAACGCTTGTTTGGCGTCAGTCTGATCGAGCGTGACCAGAACATCGCCCTCTTTTACAAAGTCGGTGTTATCAGCCCAGACTTTCGTCACGCTGCCTGACACCTGCGCCATGATTTGAACCTGGTTCCCTGCCACGTAAGCATCATCTGTCTCTTCAATATGACGCAATACTAAAAACCAATAAATTCCATATGCCACGGCAATAATAACAAAGAGCAAGGTAAGAAGTAGCAGCGCTGTTTTGCGTTTGCCTTTCTTCTTAGCCGGTTGCTGCGGGGTTTGGATCTCCGCATTTGCGCTCATGTTGTTCTCCACGATCTTATTATTCACATCGGCTGAGCCGACCTGTTGTCAGAAAGGCCAGCAGTAATGCGTGCCGGCCTGTCCGCTTTCCTGTTATTAATCTGGATTGTTGAGCGGGTCGGCGCTTTAGCGCAGCGCCTCAAGAACAGTGCCTTCCTGCTCCATTTGATCAAGACGCGTCAGGAGTTTACGAGTGATGTGCTCAAGTTGATCTTTTTCGGCTGTGCTAAGTGATGACCAGAGTTGATGCAGACAATGATGCTGAGGCGGAAGCACTTCTTGCAAAAATGCCTGGCCTTTCTCCGTTAATTGCAGATGCAGGCAACGGCGGTCGTTATCGCTCTCACGACGCTCAATCCAGCCGCGTTTTTCCAGCTCATCTGCAATGCGTGTCGCATTGGTGCGAGATGAACCCAGCGCGCAGCTTAATTCAGACGGCTGAATACTGTGGTTTTCCTGAGACTCCAGCGTAATCAACGCCATAAACAACGTCTCGTTAATCCCTTGAGCCTTCAGCATTTTATTGCGTTTTTCCAGGAGCTTGCCTTGCATGTGCATACAAAGACGAGTCAAAAGAATTTCCTGGTAAGGAAAGTCTTCGTGACGGCTGGCGCGAAATTTTAGCATTTGTTCAATGGGCGTAAACGAACTATCCATTTGGGCATGACCTCATTAATTTCAGCCGATATAGTAACGACAGTGACAAATAAAGTAAATGTATTATTAATACAAAATCATTCTTTCAGGCTATAAAGCAACCAATGATACGCAGACTGAGACGTCAGCGGGAACATTGGGCCCGGTAAAGCGCCGCCTGCGGCAAATCCAGGAATGACGAGAAAAGCGTGAGTGCCTGCATGAAAAAATCAGGAGAGAACGATAAGCGGGAGGGGCGAAAGCCGGGTAAACGGCCTTACAACCCGATGCAAAAGCCACCGGAATATCACGGATAGCTATCGGTGAACGACCTTCGAATCCTTGAACGGGCGCTATTGGCCTGGGAGCAGATGGGGATGCAGGGCTTTCCATAGAATTATATTATTCTTCACCGGTATAAAAATAACCATGATAAATGAATAGCATAACCTTAACAGACTGGGGAGCTCCTTAACACCCTAAGGAGCTTAAACAAAGGTAAACGCTCACTATCCGCTTAATTTACGGCTTCCTGTCGGTGAAAACCTCGCCACCAGACCAGTAAATTAAGTAAGGCTACCGTGACACCCGCCAGACAAACGCCGGCCCAGCCGGCATGTTGCCAGGCGGAGGCGGAAATCAGCGACCCCGCGGCGCCACCGATAAAGTAGCTGGTCATATAGCCGGCGGTGAGCCGGTTACGCGCATCCGGATGCAAACGATAGATGACCGTCTGATTGGTGATATGTACCCCCTGAACGGTGAGGTCCAGTACCAGAATGCCAATAATCAGCGCCAGTACCGAGGTGTGCCCAAGCCAGATAGCCAGCCAGGAGAGTAACAGCAGCAGTAAGCCGAACGTGGTGGTGAGGTGAGATTTACCTTTATCGGCAAATCCGCCAGCCGGACGCGCGCCTAAAGCGCCGGCGGCCCCCGCCAGGCCAAACAGGCCAATCATCCCCTCGGAGTAGCTAAACGGCGGCGCGGCGAGCAAAAAGGCCATTGATGTCCAGAGGATGCTGAAATTAGCAAAGGTCAGACAGCCCAGCAGTGCGCGGGTACGCAGCAGCTTATCGTGAATAAACAGGCTGAATACAGAACCCAACAGTTGCGGGTAGTTAAGATGGGTGTCGGATTTGAGCTTTGGCAGTCCGCGCCATAACGCGACGGCCATCAGCGCCATCAGCGCCGACGCTACCCAAAATACGGTGCGCCAACCGCCGAGGTTTGCCAGCAGTCCGGCGACCGTTCGCGCCAGCAGGATCCCCAGCAACAGGCCGCTCATAATGGTGCCGACCACTTTACCGCGGGTGGCGGGCGTCGCAAGTGTGGCGGCCAGCGGAACCAGAATCTGCGCCACCACGGAGAACAGTCCGGTTAAGGCCGTTCCGAGTATCATCATGCTAAGCGACTGACTGCTGGCGGTGATCAGCATTCCGCCAGCCGCCAGCAACGTCATGGAGACAATCAGCGTTCGGCGTTCAAACATGTCGCCGAGCGGCACCAGAAACAACAGGCCAGCGGCATAGCCCAACTGCGCGGCGGTAACGATAACCCCTGCGGAGCTGGCGGAAAGCGAAAAGTGATGCGCGATGGTATCAAGCAGCGGCTGGGCATAGTAGTTGCTGGCGACCGCCAGACCCGTGGCCACAGACATTAAAACGATCAGCGCCGGGCTAAGCCCATGAGTGGGTTTCGTCATTATGGTAATCGTGATTTAGATAATTATTTCCTGGGAAAACAATCATAGCGGATGTTGATGAATAAAGGGGAACAGTGACGTGATGAATCGTGCGCTTTGAGGAGAGATTGAATAGGCCGGATAGCGGCGCATGAACTGCGCCTTATCCGGCATAAAAAACGATCTTATTTCTGCGCGGCCAGCGCTTCTTTCACCCAGCCGTCAAACTGCTGCTGGTGGGCGTTGATCCAGCCGTCTACGTGGCCCTGAACATCGGCTTCAGACGATTTACCGGCATGCATCATGGCGTTCTGCGCGTTGATATCCGCCAGCGGCAGCTTCATGATGGCGAACAGTTTCGCCGCCGCCGGGTTTTTCTCCGCCCATGCCTTATTGGCGACAATATGCATAGTATTGACCGGGAACCCATAGTTCGCGCCGTTCGGCAGTTTAGTATCAATATTTTTCTGTTCGCCCGGCAGGGAGGAGAACGGCACCTGTAGCCAGACGACATCTTTACCCGGCTTCATTACGTCGCTCACCCAGTACGGGGTCCAGGTGTAATACAGCACCGGCTTGCCTTCTTTAAAAAGGGTAATGGTATCAGCCATCATCGCCGCATAGTTACCGTGGCTGACCTCAACGGTTTTTTGCAGATCAAACGCTTTATTCTGATGATTGATCACGGCTTCGCAGCCCCAGCCCGGCGAGCAGCCCATCATGTCCGCTTTTCCGTCGCCATTGGTATCGAAGATTTTGGCGATTTTCGGATCTTTTAGCTGAGCGATATTGGTGATGTTGTACTGCTCGGCGGTTTTTTTATCGATCAGATAGCCCTGCGCAGCGCCGGAGACGAAGACGCCCTCGCGGTAAAACTTGTTGTCTCCGCCTGCTGCGGCATACATATCATCATGCAGCGGCTGCCAGTTCACGGCGGTAAACGTCGCATCGCCAGAGGCGATGGAGGTATAGCCTACGTTGTAATCGACTTCACTCGGCTTATTTACGGTATAACCCAACTTTTCCAGCGCCCGACTGACCAGTAACGTCTGGAAGGTCTCTTCAGAAATCGTGCTTTGGATAGGTTGGACGGTAATGCCTTTGCCAGGCAGGTCGGCAGCGAAAGCGCTGGCGGTGACAAGGGTGGCAAACGCTGAGGCAAATATCACGGTATGTCGCATCGTTGTTCCTTTAATTATGGTAGGGAGTTGTAAGCCCGGTAAGCGCAATGTCACCGGGCGTCAGGAGAGTTACTTAACGAAAGGGCGGGTGATTAGCCCAACAGGACCGGTGGTATACCAGCGACGGTTACCGCGGCTACGCGAGTCGCGCCCGACGGCCTGCGTCAGACGGTCCAGAATGATGGCGAGAATCACAATGCCGACGCCGCCGACGGTTGCCAGCCCCATATCAAGACGACCAATGCCGCGTAGTACCATCTGGCCAAGTCCGCCGACCGCAATCATCGAGGCGATGACGACCATCGAGAGAGCCAGCATCAGCGTCTGATTAACGCCTGCCATAATGGTGGGCATCGCCAGCGGTAGTTGCACTTTGAACAACATTTGGCGCGGGCTGGCGCCGAACGAGCGCGACGCTTCAATTAAGTCGGCAGGCACCTGGTTAATGCCCAAGATCGTCAGGCGTACAATCGGCGGTAGAGCAAAAATAATCGTCACCACCACGCCCGGCACGTTACCGATGCCGAATAACATGACAATCGGCACCAGATAGACAAACGCGGGCGTGGTCTGCATCGCATCCAGCAGCGGACGAACTATTTTGGCCGCACGCGGGCTGCGCGCCAGCCAGATTCCCATCGGTAATCCGATCACGACGCAGAACAACAGGGCGGTCAACACCAGCGCCAGGGTAATCATCGCCTGCGACCAGGCACCGATCGCGCCGATCGCGATCAGCGATATCAGCGTCGCGATCCCCATGCCCACGCCGGAAACCTGCCAGGCAATCAGCGCAAAGAGAATAATCGCCACAGGGGCGGGCATTCCCAGCAGCAGTTGCTGAAAGCCGTTGAGGATGTAATCCACCGGCACACGAATCCCCTGAAAAAGGGGACGGAAATGGGTGACGACCCAGTCGATTCCCTCTGTGACCCAGCTATCCAGCGGGATCAGCGTCTTATGGAACGGGTCCAGAAGAGAAAAGTGTTCAGGGGCTGGCGCGGGCGCGCTGTTCAACCAGTCGGTACTACCGCCGTCCGTGGCTACGCCTGCCGGTGTTCCCCAGGCATCAGCCGTTTGCGTCGTAGTATCGGCCACCTGTGCGGTATCCCACGGATTCGTTTGATCAGCCATTGTTACCCCCCTCGCGATCTAAAGCCTGTAGCAACATACGTTTTGAAATAATGCCAACATACTGGTGTTCTTCATCGACAACCGGCACCGCGCAGGGCGCCTGGCCGACGTGAGAGAGCAACTCGCTGAGTGGGGTTTGCGCATCAACAACTAAAGGGTCGTCGATAAGCGCCGCTTCAATCCCTTGCGCCTGGCTTAATGCCGCTTTTAATGAGTCGATGGACACGACGCCCACGAATTTATTGCCACGCTCAATGACGTAACCATATTCACGGTCTTCGTCCTGTAATAATTTCAGTGCCGAACGGGGACCGAAACCTGGCGTTTTACGAATTAAGCCGACCGGACTGCGACGGGCAATATCTTTGGCGCTAAAGACCTGACTAATATCCACGCCACGGAAGAACGTGCGGACATAATCATTTGCCGGATTATTCAGGATCTCATCCGGCGTACCAACCTGTACGACCTCGCCATTTTGCATAATGGCAATCCTGTCGCCAATACGCATAGCCTCATCAAGATCGTGGGAAATAAAGACAATGGTGCGCTGATGTTTCGCCTGTAATTTCACCAGTTCATCCTGCATTTCGGTACGAATTAATGGATCGAGGGCGGAAAACGCTTCGTCCATTAATAAGATATCAGGGTTGATTGCCAGCGCGCGGGCAAGTCCAACACGCTGACGCATCCCACCGGAAAGTTCATCCGGATAGGCATGAGCGTAATTTTCAAGCCCCACCTGACGCAAGGCGTCCAGCGCTTTTTCGCGACGCTCTTGCGCCGCGATGCCCGCTAATTCCATACCGAATGCCGTATTATCCAGCACGGTCATATGCGGCATGAGCGCAAATGACTGGAAGACCATCGCAATCTTTTTCCTGCGCACCTCGCGAAGCTCAGCGTCTGATATTTTGGCAATATCAACGCCGTCAATCAGTACCTGTCCGCGGGTGGGTTCAATCAGGCGATTGAGAAGGCGTACCATTGTGGATTTACCCGAGCCGGATAATCCCATGATGACAAATATCTCGCCTTCTTCAATGGCCAGACTGGCGTCTTTAACGCCAAGCGATAGCCCCGTTTTTTCCAGTATTTGCTCTTTCGATAGTCCCTTTTCAATATATTTGAAGGCACGCTGCGGATGCTCTCCAAATATTTTATACAGATTCTTCACTTCTAATTTAATTGCCATGCAATAGAATGATTCCTGTTATTTACTTATGTCGATATGTTACCTGATAGAAATAGTTACCTTTTTCTACCCTAACATACTCAGAATCTGAGACAACCCTGAATTTGCTTCTGGCATGAATATTGCGAGGTGCTATCGGCTGTGATTTCCCATGATATAAGGGCTGAACGCGAATGGGGAGGAAGAGATATTTTTTGGAACAACCAGCAAAAATCCACCTGAATTGGAGGAATCCAGGTGAATAATGTCACTCGTATTGAGTGTAGGACATGTTGTAATATTTGCGCGATTTAACCCGGTATTGCTTGAAATAAAGGCATGGAAAATGTAACGTTATTTCCCATGCCCGCAAGGTTAAAAATTCCAGTCTTCGTCTTCGGTTTCGACTGTTTTCCCCATCACATAAGATGAACCTGATCCGGAAAAGAAATCATGATTTTCGTCGGCATTCGGCGAGAGCGCGGCAAGGATTGCGGGATTCACGTCAGCCATCTCTGGCGGAAATAACGCCTCATAACCCAGGTTCATTAAGGCTTTATTGGCGTTGTAGCACAAGAAGGCTTTGACGTCGTTAACCCAGCCGGTTTCCGCATATAACGCTTCTGTGTAGCAGATTTCGTTGTCGTACAGTTCCATCAACAAATCCAGCGCGAAAAGCTTTAACTCTTCACGCTCGATTGCCGATAGTTTTTGTAGCGCTATCTGATACTTATAACCAATATAATAACCGTGAACCGCTTCATCGCGAATGATTAAACGAATCAGGTCGGCAGTGTTCGTGAGCTTACCGCGGCTGGAGAAATACATCGGCAGCCAGAAGCCGGAATAGAACAGAAAAGACTCTAAAAAGACGCTGGCAATCTTTTTCTTTAGCGGTTCATCGCTGACGTAATGAGCCAAAATAATCTGCGCCTTACGCTGAAGCGGCGGGTTTTCTTCGCTCCAGGCGTAGGCGACATCAACCTCTTTCGTCTGGCACAGCGTGGAAAAAATAGAACTGTAAGAGCGGGCGTGTACCGCTTCCATAAAGCTGATGTTCGACAGCACTGCCTCTTCATGCGGCGTGATGGCATCTGCCATTAACGACGGCGCGCCTGCGATGTTCTGGATAGTGTCGAGCAGCGTAAGTCCCGTAAACACGCGAATGGTGAGCTGCTGTTCGGCGGCGCTCAGCGTCTGCCAGGCCGGAATATCATTCGATAACGGCACTTTTTCCGGCAGCCAGAAGTTACTGGTCAGCCGGTTCCATACCTCCAGATCTTTGTCGTCCTGGATCTTGTTCCAGTTGATGGCGCTAATACGAGATAATTTCATATGGCTTTCCTTATAGCGCGCAGGATACGCAGTCTTCAATTTCAGTACCTTCCAGCGCCAACTGGCGAAGCCGGATGTAATACAGTGACTTAATACCTTTTCGCCAGGCATAGATCTGCGCTTTGTTGATATCGCGGGTCGTGGCGGTATCGGGGAAAAACAGGGTGAGCGACAGTCCTTGATCGACGTGGCGCGTGGCCTCGGCATAGGTATCAATAATTTTTTCCGGACCGATATCGTAAGCATCCTGATACATGTCCAGATTTTCATTGGTCATAAACGGCGCGGGGTAATACACACGCCCGGTTTTGCCCTCTTTGCGAATCTCAATTTTGGCCACAATCGGATGAATGCTGGAGGTCGCATGATTAATGTAAGAAATCGAACCGGTCGGCGGCACCGCCTGCAAATTTTGGTTATAGATGCCATAGCGCATCACATCGTCGCGCAGCTTTAGCCACATTTCTCGTGTGGGCAGCGTAATGCCGCTGCGGGCAAATAGCGTTCTGACTTTCGCCGTTTTCGGTTGCCAGTCGTCCTGTAAATACTGCGTAAAATAGTCGCCGCTGGCATAGCGCGACTGCGCAAATCCGGCGAAGGTTTTGCCGCGTTCGCGGGCCAGCCGCATTGAAGTATGCACGGCATGCCAGGTAATGGTGTAAAAATAGAGATTGGTGAAATCCAACGCCTCCGGCGAACCGTAGGCAATGCCTTCTCTCGCCAGATAGCCATGCAGATTCATCTGGCCCAGACCGATGGCATGAGAGGCGGCATTACCGGCGGCTATTGAGGGTACGCTGCGTATATGGCTCATGTCCGACACCGCCGTCAGGCCGCGAATAGCGGTTTCTACGGTACGACCAATGTCCGGTGAATCCATGACGTGAGCGATATTCAGCGAGCCGAGATTGCAGGAAATGTCATGCCCGATGTGGGTATAGTCAAGGTTATCGTCGTAACGGGAGGCGCTATTGACCTGTAAAATTTCCGAGCACAGGTTGCTCATATTAATGCGCCCAGCAATGGGATTCGCGCGGTTTACCGTATCTTCAAACATGATGTAGGGATACCCGGATTCGAACTGAATCTCCGCCAGTGTTTGAAAAAAGTCACGGGCGTTAATATAGGTTTTACGCACGTGCGGATCGGCAATTAATTCATCGTACCGTTCGCTAATGGCGATATCGCCAAACGGTTTGCCGTAGCGTCGTTGTACGTCATAGGGCGAAAAGAGCGCCATTTGCGCGTTTTCTTTCGCCAGCCGGAAGGTGATGTCCGGGATCACCACGCCGAGAGAGAGCGTTTTGATCCGGATTTTTTCGTCAGCGTTTTCCCGTTTGGTATCCAGAAAACGCAGAATATCCGGGTGGTGCGCATGGAGATAAACCGCGCCGGCCCCCTGGCGCGCGCCAAGCTGGTTGGCATACGAAAACGCGTCTTCCAGCATTTTCATCACCGGGATCACGCCGGAAGACTGATTCTCAATGCGTTTGATCGGCGCGCCCGCCTCGCGCAGATTGGAGAGTAAAAACGCGACGCCGCCGCCGCGTTTGGAGAGTTGCAGCGCCGAATTCACCGCCCGCCCGATCGACTCCATGTTGTCTTCGATACGGAGCAGGAAGCAGGAGACCAGTTCCCCACGCTGCTGTTTACCGCAATTTAAAAAAGTCGGGGTGGCGGGCTGAAAGCGACCAGAAAGCATTTCATCGGTCAGTTGGGTGGCCAGCGTTTCGTCACCCTGCGCCAGCGTCAACGCCACCATTGTCACCCGATCTTCAAAGTGTTCCAGATAACGTTTGCCGTCGAAGGTTTTCAGCGTGTAACTGGTATAGAACTTCCAGGCGCCAAGAAACGTCTGGAAGCGAAAGCCGCTGGCGTGGGCGTGCTCGAACAGGCGGAGGACGAAGGCGCGGTCGTAACGCGCGAGGACAGCGTCATCGTAATACCCTTCCCGAACCAGCGTCTCCAGACGTTCATGCTGGCTGGCAAACGTCACGGAATGCGGGCGGACGTGGGTGGCAAAGAAGGCGTCGATCGCCTGCTGGTCCTTGTCGAACTGAATATGGCCTGCTTTATCGTAAAGATTCAGCATCGCGTTCAGGGCGTGGTAATCCATGGTTTCCTGCATTACGCGCTCCGGGATAGTTGTTGCCAAAATTCATTTACTCCTTTTCGGACGTTATCGATGTCGCGTTGTGTGCCCATGAGCTCAAAGCGGTACAGCCAGGGTACGCCGCATTTTTGTGCTATCACATCGCCAGCGCATCCCCAGGCATCGCCGAAATTGCGATTACCGGAGGCAATGACGCCGCGAATGCGCGACCGGTTGTGTTCATCATTTAAAAAGCGGATCACCTGTCGCGGCACCGCACCGGCCATCCCGCCGCCGCCGTATGACGGCACAACCAGAATGTACGGTTCGTCTACCCGAATTCGCTCCCGCTCATTGAGCGGAATACGCGTGGCAGGCAGCCCCAGACGCTGCATAAAGCGGTGCGTATTTTCAGAGCTGCTGGAGAAGTAGACGAGCGCGCTCATGCGTTTGCCGCGTGGGGTGTCGGGTGCAGACGGTTAATCATGTCCGGGCGGAAGCCAGACCAGCTCACATCGCCTGCCATCACCACCGGTAATTGACGAAATCCTTGCGCCCGGAGCGTATCCGCTGCATCCGGCACCAGATCGACGTTCACCATCTCAAATTCAAATCCACGGCTTTCCATCGCCCGCTTTGTGGCGTGGCACTGAACACAGTTATTGCGAGTGTAAATAGTAATGCTCATGATTCGTATTTCCATTTAAAATGAGAAAACGGCGCGATGAAACGCGTCGGATCGTCGGGTGTTGATACAGGAAATACTAGATGTAGTTGAATTAAGATTCAACCATACAAGATATGGGAATTTTCGATTGATTTTAACGTCGCTGATGAACGCAGCGGGGTAGGGGCGGCATGGCTAATTTTTGCCGGATGGCGGCGTGAACGCCCGCTCCGGCCTGCAGGTTGACGCATAACAGAGTTGGCTGACATCAGCGCCATCCGGCAACAATGCGTCACATTCGCATACCGATCGCCAGACGGTTAAAGCAGTTCATTAAACCAATAGCGAAGGTCAGATCGCTGATTTCACGCGCGCTGAAATGATCGAGCAGCGGCAGGTAAACATTATCTTCAGCGTGGGTTTCAGCAATGTGCGTCACCGATTCCGCCCAGGCTAACGCCGCGCACTCTTGCTCGCTGAAATGGTGACTTACCCGCCATCCTGCCAGCGCATCTAATTTAGCTTGATTCACGCCAGCCTTACGCAGCGCTTTACTGTGCATCTCCAGGCAAAATGCACAACCATTTATTTGCGAAACACGCAGGTAAATCAGCTCCATCAGAGTGAGGTCAAGCGTGCTCTTTTCCAGCGCGTTTTTCGCCTGCACCAGAGCGCTATAAACCTCCGGGCTCAGTTCATAATAGGGTTGGCGTAACGTTGTCATCATGTTTCTCCTCGTGTTGATGACGAGCACTGTAGCACTATAATGGTCTGTAAAAGAGAGCCATATTTTTACAGAAAAAGCAGACCATATGCCGCGCTATCAGCACATTGCTCGTCAGTTAAAAACGGCCATTGAGCAAGGAGAACTCGCGCCCGGAACGCGTTTGCCTTCCAGTCGGACGTGGGCGCAGGAACTGGGCGTTTCTCGCGCCACGGTGGAAAATGCCTATGGCGAGCTGGTGGCGCAGGGCTGGCTGGAGCGACGTGGCCAGGCAGGCACGTTTGTGAGCAACGCTCTACGGTTTGAGACGGCGCCGCCGATACCCGCTGTTTTTGCCGGAGAAAGTCCGGAACCGAAACCCTTTCAGATGGGGTTACCGGCGCTGGATCTCTTTCCACGCGAGAAGTGGGCGCGAGTGATGGGACGTCGGTTGCGCACGCAGACGCGCTTCGATCTGGCATTAGGCGACGTCTGCGGCGAGGTGATTTTGCGCCAGGCGATAGTCGATTACCTGCGGGTTTCGCGTAGCATTGAATGCCTGCCGGAACAGGTATTTATTACCTCCGGATATGCGGATTCTATGCGGCTAATCCTGCGTACATTGTCTGTGCCGGGAGACAGCATGTGGGTGGAAGATCCCGGTTTTCCGTTAATTCGCCCGGTGATAACGCAGGAGGGGATTACGCTGGCGCCGATTCCGGTCGATGCGGATGGGCTGAATGTCGCGGCGGGGATGCGGGATTGCCCGCAGGGGCGCTTTGCATTGGTGACGCCCGCCCACCAAAGTCCGTTGGGGGTAGCGCTGTCGTTAACTCGCCGACGGCAACTTCTGGCATGGGCGGCGAATGTGCAGGCCTGGATTATTGAAGATGACTACGACAGCGAATTTCGTTATCACGGTAAACCGCTTCCGCCGCTCAAGAGTCTGGATGCCCCGCAGCGAGTGATTTACGCCGGAACGTTCAGTAAGTCGCTCTTTCCGGCATTACGTACCGCCTGGCTGGTGGTGCCGATAAAGCAGATTGAGCATTTCCGCCAGCAGGCGTCGCTGATGCCCTGTAGCGTACCGTTGTTATGGCAGCACACGCTGGCTGATTTTATCCGTGATGGCCATTTCTGGCGGCATCTGAAAAAGATGCGCCAACATTATGCTCAGCGACGGTTATGGATTGAAGAGGCGCTGGCAGAACAGGGATTTGTCGTGACATTACAGAAAGGCGGTATTCAATTGGTTATTGAAGTTGAAGGTGATGATAAAGCGCAGGTAGCAAAAGCGAATCAGGCCGGACTGGCGGTACAGGCGCTAAGCCGTTGGCGAGTGGTTTCGTCAGGAAAGGGGGGCATTCTACTGTCGTTTACCAATATTACTTCCGCTGGCATGGCGAAACAGGTCGCATGGCAGCTTCGACAGGTGATACGGTAACCGTTTCGCCGAATGGCGCGACCTGGGCCTGCGGCAATGATGCAGGCCCCATAAAGTATGTCGCCATCCGGCTGCGCACGTCGTTAGCGACGCAGGCTAAGCAGCGCCCCGATAAAAATCCCTACCGCTGCGGCGGTTCCTACGCTACACCAGGGTTTTTCACGCACAAACGTATCCGCGCATCCCATCGCATCACAGGCGGCTTGTTTTACGCGAGTACGACCCTGCATCCGCGCCCGGGTCTCTTTCAGCAACGCCTGTGCTTTGCGTCGCGCAGCCTCAGCTTCGTCTTTCGCATCGCTTCCCCAGGATTTAAGGACATCTTCCAGACTGTCGGCTAATCGATTGACATCATTCTGAATATCCTGAACACCATCATCGACGTCGTTTCGGTTCGGTTTGTTAAGCATATGATCCTCCATTGATTTCGATGTAGCTTTCAGTGTAGTTCATATTTTTACCTGCTGAGGCTTGTTACGGCGATATCATGCGTTTCTGGACTTTTCTGAAAGCGTTGATAACGCGCTATCGGGTAAGGTAAGCCCGCAGTACAAGAGAATGAGGATAAAATATGTATTTACGACCTGACGAGGTGGCGCGTGTACTGGAAAAGGCAGGGTTTACCGTCGATGTGGTGACGAATAAGACGTATGGTTATCGACGCGGCGAGAATTATGTTTATGTTAACCGCGAGGCGCGTATGGGGCGTACCGCGCTGATCATTCACCCCAGATTAAAAGACCGTAGCTCATCACTGGCTGACCCGGCTTCGGATATTAAAACCTGCGATCATTACCAAAACTTTCCGCTCTATTTAGGCGGCGAGACCCACGAACATTACGGTATTCCCCACGGCTTTAGTTCCCGAATAGCGTTAGAACGTTATCTGAACGGGCTTTTTGGCGACGAAAAAACCGACTAAAAGCGCGACTGGCAATGCCAGTCGCGACGTTAACTTACGCCTTAGCCTGATGATAGCTGCTCACTTTAAACAGGCGGCGACAATAATCCAGGAAGTAGCCATAAACCGCGCCCATTAACATTGAAACAACAATGTTTGAACTCACGGCGGCCACTATCTGATGCCAGCCGGCGCCGACGGTCAGCAAGATGATAATATAAACGGGTGACTGAAAGGTGACATAAGCCAATACATCCGCCAGGTTTTTGGCCCATCCCGCCGGGCTTGCCTTACGCGCGACGCGCATAATCAGATCGCGGTAAACGCCGTATGGCCATGCAATCAAAATGTTGACAGGTATCGCTACCAGCCTGGAAGAAAGCGACTGCTCAAAGCTCATTCCGGAGAGGAATATCTCGATCAACATGTTCACAACAGAACAGTAAACAACCATCGCAAACGTGTCTGCTACGGCATGACGCAAGCGTGACTGTGGAGAGAACATGTTAATGCTCCTTGTAGCGTATCAATCAGAATGAGGTGATGGTTGGTAGTGAAATCATAAAGCACTTTTGTCTTTGAATAGAGTATATCCCTATATAATAACTATAAACTAGTGTAATATTTTTATTTATAGGCTTTTTGTCGATAAAATACTCTGTGATCGTGTGTTTTTTGCTCGCGGCGAGATTTTCGTTGTTGTTAGTCATTAATTACTTTTAAATCAATGCATTATAATGCATTGTTTTTCTGGCGATTTTCAGCCACATTCCAAATGTTGTCAGATGCGATTTATTCTCGGCTAACGGCACGCGCTCTACTTTTCTCAGCATAATTATAGCTATTGCAGGCTGATTTTTAGCATAAAGCTCTGATGATAATTTTTGAATGGTTAATCTATTATTGTGCTGAAATATTCACTTCTGTATAAGATCAGCCACCGTGAGGGCCACCGCGGTTACTGAGATACGCAATACGCTATAAACAGCCGAACGGGAAACCTACAGATATACCGTAGGCAGAATAACCTGAAACACGCAGGGGGTAATGAATATAACCTTCTGGTTAACAGATTAATATAATTAATCGAGTTATGCTGTGTATATCTGTATGAACTTTAGGATCTGGAAATATAATCAACAATCGCATACAATACCGCCTGTAATAGTTTTTGTTTTCTGCGTTAAAAGGTTTTTATTGATATGAATTTGATGTTACAGAACTTAAATAATATCCGCACGCTGCGCGCTATGGCTCGCGAATTCTCCATTGACGTTCTTGAAGAAATGCTCGAAAAATTCAGGGTTGTCACTAAAGAAAGACGCGAAGAAGAAGAATTGCAGCAACGCCAGCTTGCCGAGAAGCAGGAGAAAATTAATGCCTTTCTGGAGCTGATGAAAGCAGACGGTATTAACCCGGAAGAGTTATTTGCCATGGATTCAGCAATGCCGCGTTCTGCTAAAAAGCGCCAGCCGCGTCCGGCAAAATATCGTTTTACTGATTTCAATGGCGAAGAAAAAACCTGGACCGGACAAGGTCGTACGCCTAAACCGATTGCCCAGGCGCTGGCGGCGGGGAAATCTCTGGATGATTTCTTAATCTAATCACGGATAGCTTTTAACAGATGGCGCTTCGTTTCCTGTCTCTATTAATCGGGACTCCGGGAACGTTGCGCCATGCTCATTCTGATAAATCAGCACACGCCAAAATCGCCCTCTTCGCAATAGGGGGTGACATCTGCCGCTTTGAGGATCAATTTTTCGCCCGGCTCATTACCGACCTGTACCGCGACAATATGATCCTCGTTGACTTCAATCACTTTCAGTTTCGGCCCACCCATTCGGGGCTGTACGATATCGCCTGGGGTGAACATCACGCTCTCCTGTTGAACAATGGTATAAACCCGCCTTCAGTCTACTACACACCTACCGACGCGCGGTGAAGGTACCGCTTAATGAGTACGGGTATTCCAGGGCATTTTTTCCAGTAGTCGCGCCATTCCGCAGAAGCCGGTCATGCCTGCCAGCATTAACCCGGCCCCGACAAAACCGCTAATGAGGAAAAAGCCGCCGTGGACCGTATAGCCCAGAATCACCCCAAGCAACGTCAACCCGCCGGCGGCGATTTGCACCTGACGCATCAGTGGCAACGGTTGCGATTTGTCTTCTGTGACGGGCAATCCTGCCGCTTTCCATCCGTCGATACCGCCTTCCAGTAGACTGACCTGAGCTGGGGCGGCAATGGCCTGTAGTTTTGCTGCATTGCTGCTGGTTCGTTTACCTGACTGACAGTGAAAAATAATCTGTTCCGCTCGCAGGTTGGCGGGCAAATCGCCCTGTTCAAGCCGGGAAAGCGGCGCCAGTTGCGCATGTGGAATATGCTCGCGCAGATATTCGTCGGCGTCGCGTACATCAATCAGTTTCGCGCCTTGCGCTATCAGCGCTTGCGCCTCACGGGGGGAAACTATCCCAATGGACATCGTGCCTCCTTATGGACAATAGAGATTCTTTAACGTGGCGATAATCGTATTAACCGCCTCATTTTTAATGAAATAGTGAATGCGCTGGGCATCGCGTTGACTATCAATCAGCCCTTCTTCCCGCATCCGCGCCAGATGTTGCGACGTCGCGGAGGGGCTTAGCCCGGTAATGCGCGCCAGTTCGCCTGCGCTGGTTTTTGGCGAACCGCAAAGCATACATAAAATCAGTAATCTTTTTGGGTGGCTCATCGCTTTGAGCAGGGCCGCCGCCTGTTCTGCGCTGGCCTGAAGTTGTTCAAGCTCTGTCATAGTTATTTAAGCATTATCTAAATTTAGTTAATTCTAAAATAAACATCAACCTAATGCCAGCGTAAAGAGCGTAAAGGAGGGTAAAAGCGCGGCGCGCGACTGGCAGGCTCAGGTAAACTGACTATGCTTAGAGATAAAATCTCTTTTTAAACAATGACTAATTTTGCTTGTATGGAGTGTATATGGGTTTCTGGAGAATTGTATTTACGATTATTTTGCCTCCGCTCGGCGTACTTTTAGGAAAAGGGTTCGGTTGGGCATTTATCCTTAATATCCTGCTGACATTACTCGGATATATTCCGGGGCTTATCCACGCATTTTGGGTTCAGATGCGTCATTAATTACCGGCCACCGGCGGCGCATAAGCGCCGCTTATCAGGATAACCTCATTCCCTCTGCTACACTTTTCTTTGTGTGTATTTTTGACAAGCGAGGTGAATATGGGACTTTTCAATTTTGTAAAAGATGCAGGTGAAAAACTCTGGGACGCGGTAACCGCTAATCATGATAAGGACGATCAGGCGAAAAAAGTCCAGGAACATTTAAATAAAACGGGAATACCCGACGCTGATAAAGTGAATGTGCAAATTGCGGATGGAAAAGCGACAGTGACGGGGGATGGGCTGAGTCAGGAGGCAAAAGAAAAAATTCTGGTTGCCGTGGGGAATATCGCCGGGATTAGCAGCGTTGACGATCAGGTTAAAACCACGACGCCAGCGGCTGAAAGTCAGTTTTATACCGTAAAATCAGGCGACACCCTGAGCGCTATTTCAAAGCAAGTGTATGGTAACGCCAATCTGTATAATAAAATCTTCGAGGCAAATAAACCGATGCTGAAAAGCCCGGAAAAAATATATCCGGGACAAGTGTTGCGTATTCCTGAAGAATAATGGCTATCAGGTCGCGCCAGGCTACATTTTCCCTGCCATCGCCTGGCGAATAATGGAAATCGGCGTCAGCAAATGCTGACGCATTAATTCGCTGGCGCGTGCCGCCTCGCGCGCCAGTATCGCATCGGTTAGCGTGTGATGCTGGATATGTTTATCTTCCAGCATCTCGACGGACAGAACGGTTTCACGTAACCAAATAAAGCGGTAGCGGGCCGCCAGGTCAAATAAGCGTTCGCGCATCTGTAGCAGATAGTGGGAGCCGCACCCGGCGACAATGGCGGAATGGAACGCCTGGTGGCGCTGATCCCATTCATCGAGCATATGTTCACTGGCATCGCTGGCTTCCAGTTTACTGAGCATATGCGCTCGCGCCAGGATCTCCGCCTCCCACGCATCATCGCCGCGTTCAATCGCCAGGCGTACCAGCATCGCTTCCATATTGGCGCGCGCGTCAAAAATATCGAGGAGTTCCGCCTCTGACATGGATGCCACGCGATAGCCTTTTTGATTCACCACGGTGACCAGCCGTTCCGCCACCAGTTGCGACAGCGCCTCACGCAGCGGCCCTACGCCGAGCGCATAGCGGGCGGTTAATAAACTCATCCGCAGTTTCTCATCCGGCTGATAAGTGCCGCGAATAATGTCATTTTTAAGCCAGCGATAGCCATCTATGGCCGTCGGTTGGGAAAGGGCGGTCATCTTTTACTCCTGAGAAGCTTCCCGGCTGACGCCGGGAATAACTAACGTAGGTTTTGCAGGGGGGCTTTTTGCCACCTTATCAGTTTTTTCCAGCGAGACATAATGGGGACAGTACCTATTATGCCCAGCCCTAACAGCCCCGTTGAAATGACTTCTAGTTGCTGTGCCGGTCGAAATAGCATCACCACCAGAACAAAGCAGATAAAGCCGATAACCAGCCAGGTGAGCCACGGATAAAGCCACATTTTCAACTTAATTTCTCCGCCCTGCGCCAGCAGAATTTTACGCATCCGCAATTGCGAAATCGCAATCACCAGATAGACCAGCAGCGCGATGGCGCCGGAACTGTCGATAAGAAATTTAAACACTTTTGCCGGGGCGTAATAATTGACGATAACGGTTAAAAAGGCCGCGCCGGTAGAGAGGAGAACCGCCACCCAGGGCGTTTTGCTACGGTTAGTTTTTCCCATTATCGCAGGCGCATCGCCGCGGCGGCTAAGGGAATAGAGCATCCGGGAGGCGGTATATAATGCGGAGTTCAGACAACTGGTCACCGACAATAAAATCACGCAGTCCATAATGAATTTTGCGTGCGGAATATGAAGCAGCTCCAGTACCGAACGGTACGAACCTACGCTTTTCAGACCCGGCATATTCCACGGGATCAGCGCCACCACCACAAAAATGGAACACAGGTAAAAGATGGAAATTCGCCAGATAACAGAATTGGTGGCGCGTACGATATGTTTATCCGGCGTATCGGATTCCGCGGCAGCAATAGTAACGATTTCCGCGCCCATAAAAGAGAACATGGTGATCAACATGGCGCTTAACACCGCGCCGAAGCCGTTAGGCATAAAACCGCCGTGATCCCAGAGCCGGGAGATACCGCTTACCTCGGCATACGGATAAAAACCGCTAATCGCCGTCGCGCCCAGCGCGATAAACGCCAGAATGGCAATTACTTTACATAGCGCCAGCCAGAATTCGAACTCGCCGTAATTTTTGACGCTCAATAAATTGCTTCCGGTTAAGGCAAGCGTAATCACTAATGAAAATAGCCATACCGGAATACCCGGTATCCATGAATTCAGAATAATGGCGGCAATATTGGCCTCCAGCGGAATAACCAGCACCCAAAACCACCAGTATAACCAGCCGATGGTATACCCGGCCCAGGGGCCGATCGCTTTATCCGCATAGGTGGAAAAAGATCCGGTATCCGGCGTGGCGACGGCCATTTCAGCCAGCATTCGCATAATCATGACGACTAAAAGTCCTGCGAACAGATAGGCCAGCAGTACCGCAGGGCCGGCCTCCGCAATCGCCACGCTGGAACCGACAAACAGGCTGGCGCCGATGACGCCGGCGATCGATAACATGGTGACGTGGCGTGATTTCAGCCCGCCCCCTAATGCATGTGATTCTGACAATTGCCCCATCCTAAAACCTCTTTATTGTTATTGCGCTCGTTTACCGGATGGCGCCTGGCTTATTCGGCCTACAATCGAAACGGTTTTTGTAGGCCGGATAAGACAGTTACGTCGCCACCCGATGCTGCTTATTGGACATTACGCTTGTTTCGCCTCATCAAAGCACTGGGCGATAATCTTCAGGCCTTGCTGAATCTGCGAGGCCTCAATAGTGAGTGGAACGAGGATGCGCAAGATGTTGTAGTAAGGACCGCAGGAGAGCAGAATTAACCCTTTCTCGCGGGCGCGGGCCACAATGTCGGCGGTCAGAGTCGCGTTCGGTTTGCCGGGGTCGCCATTTTCGAACAACTCAATGGCGATCATGGCGCCCAGTCCGCGCACGTCGCCAATCTCACGGTGCGTTTCCGCTATCTCCATCAGGCCATCGCGCAGCGTGTTGCCAAGCGTATTCGCCTTTTGCAGTAGATTTTCCTGCTCGAAAATGTCCAGTACCGCCAGCGCGGCGGCGCAGGCAATCGGGTTTCCGGCATAGGTGCCGCCCAGACCGCCCGGCGCGATAGCGTCCATCACGTCTGCCCGGCCGGTAACGCCTGCCAGCGGAAAGCCGCCGGCGATCGATTTCGCAAACGTGGTTATATCTGCCGCAACGCCCATCTGTTCCATGGCGAACAGCGTACCGGTCCGGCCCGCGCCGCTTTGCACTTCGTCGGCAATCAACATAATGCCGTGTTGGTCGCATAGCGCGCGCAGTCGCTGCATGAACGCGGGAGAGGCGGCGTAAAATCCGCCTTCGCCCTGTACCGGCTCAATAATAATGGCGGCGATATCTTCCGGCGCGGCATCATTTTTAAAGATGCGTTCAATGCTGGCGATGGCGTCGTCGTCGCTGATGTTGTGTAGCGGGCAAGGATAAAGCGCGCGGTAGACATGGCCTGGCATCAATCCCATACCAGCAGAGTACGGGTGTACTTTCCCGGTCAGAGAGAGCGTGTAGTGGGTACGACCGTGGTAAGCGCCGCTAAACGCGATAGCGCCGCTGCGTTTTGTCGCCGCGCGGGCGATTTTCACCGCGTTTTCAACCGCTTCTGAACCGGTCGTGACCAGCAACGTTTTTTTGGCGAAATCGCCCGGTACCTTCTGGTTCATGCGTTCGCACAACGCCAGGTACGGTTCATAGGCCAGCACCTGAAAACAGGTATGGGACAATTTCTTCAACTGCGCTTCGACCGCTGAAACAATGCCCGGATGTAAATGACCGGTGTTCAGGACGGCAATGCCGCCCGCGAAATCGAGATACTCACGGCCTTCGACATCCCACACCCGACAATTTTCCGCCCGCTCGGCGAAAATCGGGTGAATCTGCCCCACGCCGCGAGGAACAGCGTTATGACGGCGCTGCATTAAAGCGTTATTGGTATTCATTAGCGACTCTCCTGTTAAAGGCCGATGCACATATATTTGATTTCTAAATAATCTTCGATGCCGTATTTGGAACCTTCTCGGCCTAATCCGGAGGCCTTAATGCCGCCGAAAGGCGCGACTTCGTTGGAGATAATGCCGGTATTAATACCGACGATGCCGTATTCCAGCGCTTCGCCGACGCGGAAAACGCGGCTTAAATCGCGTGCATAAAAATAGGCTGCCAGGCCGAACTCGGTATCGTTAGCCTGCCTGATGACATCCGCCTCGTCGCTGAAGCGGAACAGAGGCGCGAGCGGCCCGAATGTCTCTTCTTTGGCGACTTTCGCGTTATCAGGAACATCCGCCAGAATGGTCGGTTGAAAGAAGTTGCCGCCCAATTTGTGCGCTTCACCGCCCGTAATGACGCGGGCGCCTTTTTCCAGCGCGTCGGCGATATGCTCCTGGACTTTCGCCACGGCTTTTTCATCAATCAGCGGCCCGATAGCAACGTCGGCTTGCAGACCGTCGCCGACCGCGAGCTTATTTACCGCCTGGTTGAGTTTTTCCGCAAAACGATCGTAAACGCCGTCCTGAACATACAATCTATTGGCGCAGACACAGGTCTGCCCGGCGTTGCGAAACTTCGAAGCCAGCGCGCCTTCGACGGCTTTATCCAGATCGGCATCGTCAAAGACGATAAACGGCGCATTGCCGCCCAATTCCAGCGACACTTTTTTAATGTCTTTGGCGCATTGTTCCATTAGCTGGCGGCCAATCTCCGTCGAGCCGGTAAACGACAGTTTGCGTACCAGCGGGTTGCTGGTCAGCTCGCCGCCGATATCGCCTGCCGAACCGGTAACGACGTTAAATACACCTGCGGGAATTCCGGCGCGCCGGGCCAGTTCCGCCAGCGCCAGCGCGGAAAACGGCGTCTGGCTGGCGGGTTTGAGTACCATCGTGCAGCCTGCGGCCAGCGCGGGGCCGGCTTTACGGGTGATCATTGCTGAGGGAAAGTTCCACGGGGTAATCGCGGCGGTGACGCCGATGGGCTGTTTAATCACCAGCAGCCGTTTATCGGCCTGATGACCTGGAATCGTGTCGCCATAGATACGCTTCCCCTCTTCGGCGAACCATTCAATAAACGAGGCGGCGTAGCTAATTTCGCCTTTCGCTTCCGCCAGCGGTTTACCCTGTTCCAGCGTCATCAGATGCGCCAAATCGTCCTGATGTTCCATCATCAGATTGAACCAGCGACGCAGGATATTGGCTCGCTCTTTGGCGGTGAGCGCGCGCCAGGCGGGCAGGGCGCGATTGGCGGCGTTGATGGCGTCGCGCGTCTCTTCCGCCCCCATTTTGGGCACATTGCCGAGCGGTTTCCCGTTGGCGGGGTTGCTCACGGGGATGACATCGCCGCCGCGCGCGTCGCGCCAGTCGCCATCGATAAAGGCCTGCTGGCGGAACAGGGTAGAGTCGTTAAGTTGCATAATTGCTTCCTGTCTGAAGGGTTAACGGGTAAATGCGGCGTGTAATGCGTCCACGCTGCGTGCCGCACGCAGCGTACGTCCGGGGTTGCTCTGGCTTGCGCGTAGCGCCTGAACTTTACTGACGATATGCGCGCCGATAGGTATCGCGGATGTCGCCGCCGGGGAGGGGGCGTTACAGGTGTGAATGGAACGCGGCGTCGTGACAAACAGAAAATCATCAATCAGTTTGCCGTCCGGTGAAACCGCCTGCGCCCGCACGCCTGCCGGCCAGGGCTGGAGATCGTTGACGGTCAGGCTGGGGCAATACTTTTGTACTCGCCGCAAATAGCCGCTTTTGCACAGCGAGTTTTTCATCTCGCCCAGCCCGGAAAGCAGATGGTTTTGCAGTACGCGGCGAATGCCGGCGGAGCGGAAAATCTCCAGGGTGTCGGTGAAGGAAACGTCGCGCTTACGGTAGCCTTCGCGTTTAAGCGCCAGCACCGCATTCGGCCCGACCGTGACGCTGCCATCGATCATGCGGGTAAGATGGACGCCGAGAAACGGCATTGCCGGATCGGGGATCGGGTAGATCAAATGGTTAACGATCCGGTTGTGTCGCGGGGCCAGACGAAAGTACTCGCCGCGGAAAGGGCAGATAATAAAACCGGGCTCCACGCCCAGCATTTTGACCAGCCGATCCGCCATCAGCCCTGCACAGCCGATAAGCGTAGCGGTTTCTATTTCCCGACCTTGCGAGGTGCGAATAACAATGCCAGCGGCATGTTCTGTTAGCGCGCTGACCTCGGCATGGTAGATGATCTCGCCGCCTTTGGCCTGAAAGCGGTTCGCCATGGCCGTCGCGACATCGCGATAGCTGACAATCCCGCTGGAAGGGACAAAAATCCCGCCCAGGCCAATGATATTGGGTTCGCGTTCACGCAGCTCCGCCGCGCTTAACCACTCGCGCTCTAAGCCGTTGGCCGCCGTCCGCTCCCATAGCGCGCGCATCCGCGCCATTTCCAGCTCCGAGGTGGCGACCAACATTTTGCCGCAGGTGTCGTAGCGGATGTTGTTTTGATCGCAAAAGGTTTTGGTCGCCTGATTGCCCGCCAGACAAAACCGCGCTTTGAGGCTGCCGGGCGTGTAGTACACCCCGGCATGGATCACGCCGCTGTTATGCCCGGTCTGGTGGCAGGCTGGCGCGGACTCTTTTTCCAGCAATGCGATGCGCGCATCCGGGTAGACATCAATAAGTTGCATGGCGGTCGACATGCCGATAATGCCGCCGCCGATAATCACAAAATCATACATCCGCGTAATTCCTTCGCCGTGGCGCTTATTGGTGAGTTTGATAATGGCTGGCGGCGTAGGCGAAGTAACCGCGCTGGCGCATCAGTTCGCGACGCAAGTCAGGATGCGGCGTAAAACGATCGCGTCCATGTAGCCAGAACAGATTGTTAATCAGCAGGAATTTGCCGACCGGTACCGGCACGGAGAGGATGTTTTGACTGGTTTCCAGCGCGTCTGAAAGCTCGCTGAGCCAGACGCCTTCTTCAAAGTCTTTTGGCTGGACGAACTGGTCGATATAACGCATGACCGGGCGGCCTTGTTGGTCGACATCAAACACCGGGTGCCAGACGTCATGGCTAACATTTTTGCTTGGCGGTGCCGCCCAGCGCATGACGCGACGCGCCAGCGGATGGGTAAAAAACGACTCCAGATGTTCCCAGTCATCAAGGTGCAGCAGCAGCGAATTACCGCCTTCCATATTTTGTTCGTCGATTTTCATCATCAGCACGTAGTCGGTCACCTCCTCAACATAGGTGCCGTCATTGTGCAGTTCCATTACGCGGTGGGGCTGGCGCAGATAACTGTCGGAGTTGTCGACGTTTTTGACCACGAAACGCGCGTAATACTGGCCGCTCATCGCATCGTATTGGAGCGACCAATAAGATGCGCCACCGCCGTCGCCAGTTTGACCATCTCTTCTGCCTGTGCGACATCATCGAGCCCTTCGGCGCTGATCAACAGCGCGCCTTGTGCACGATTGAGTAGCGTTTTGATCAACAGCGGTTGTAGCTGATTGCCGCACAGATCGTCGAGGATCTTGCCGATTTTGAAACGTAAGAAAGATTTGTATTCCAGCGCCTGCACCGGCCACTGTGCAACCTGATGGAGAAATTGTCTTGTGGTATCCGCCGTAAACGTTAACGCCAGCAGACGCGGCGACTGCGCCGAAGGGGCAAGGGTGAAACCAGTATGGCGTTGGGCTAAATCATCTGTGTTCGCTTTTACGGCAGTCAGTGCATTCATCAGAATCATTCCTCTCGGTAAGATGGTCAGGGAGACATGGCGATGCTCATTTCGTAGCCATAAATTAAAAATATCGACATTTTCCAGGAACGCGTATGAAATAACCGCTTTTGTTTAATTATTGCGATCAAAAACAACAAATATTTAACAATACAAAGGGTGAGGTTAACGGCGCCACGAGCCTGACAACGGCAAGAAGGGGTGTAAAATGAGAGCGTTATGGGGAAAGTGATGCTGGCGGGGTTGCCCGGCCTGACACATGAGCGCGTAGGCCGGACAAGTACAACGTATTTCAGCAGTCAATTAACCGGCGTCAACCTGCGGTTTACGGCTGTGTTTACGGAGCAGACGTAACACTGGCGGTACGACAATGACCATGATCGCCATGATCAGCAGGGCTTTGGCAACGCCGCTTTGCCACAAAATCGCCATATTGCCGTTACTGATGGAGAGTGCGCGACGCAGGTTCTGCTCCAGCATTTCCCCCAGTACGAATCCCAGGATCAGCGGCGACATGGGGAAGTGCATTTTACGTAAAATGTACCCTAACACGCCGAGCGCGACCATCAGCACCAGATCGAAGGTGGTGCTGTGTACCGCATACACCCCTACCGCCGATACGGCAGCGATGGCGGGTACCAGGAACCACAGCGGAATGGTGAGCATACGGGTGAACAGACCGATCAACGGGATATTCATGATCAGCAGCATCACGTTCGCAATCAGCAGCGCAGCGATGAGTCCCCAGACGATATCCGGCTGTTCGGTGAACATCGCCGGGCCTGGCGTGATGTTGTACAGCGTCAGCGCCCCCATCATCACTGCCGTAGTACCGGAACCGGGAACGCCCAGCGTCAGCATCGGGATGAAGGAGCCGCAGGCTGAGGCGTTGTTTGCCGCCTCCGGCGCCGCGACGCCGCGAATATCCCCTTTGCCGAAGCTATCGCTGTTGCCGCTGAGTTTTTTCTCGGTCATATAGGTAATGGCGCTGGCAATGGTCGCCCCGGCGCCGGGCAATACGCCGACAAAAAAGCCGATTACCGAAGAACGCAGGGTGGTGCCGATACACTGCGCGCCTTCTTTCAGGTTGAACAACATTCGACCCGTTTTGCGGACCATTGTTTGCCCGCTGCTGGTATGTTCCAGCATTAAAAGTATTTCTGATACCGAGAACAGGCCGATCACCACGACGATAAACTGTACGCCGTCGGAAAGATGAACGCTGTCAAAGGTAAAGCGATAAACCCCGGTGTTGGCGTCCACGCCGACGGTCGCAAGGCCAAGACCGATCAGCGCTGCCAGAAATGATTTAAGCGGGTTTTGCGCCATCATGCTGCCAAGACAGGCGATGGCAAAAACCATTAAGGCGAAATATTCCGCAGGACCAAAGGCCAGCGACCATTGCGCCAGTAAAGGGGCGAACAGAATGATGCCGCCGATAGCGATTAATGAACCGAAAAATGAGCTGACTGCGGAAATCGACAGCGCTACGCCGCCTTTCCCTTGCTGCGCCATTGGGTAACCGTCCAGCGCCGTCATGATCGCCGCCGCATCGCCGGGGACGTTGAGCAATATGGAGGAGATCCTGCCGCCATACTCACAGCCAATGTACACCGTCGCCAGCAGAATTAGCGCCGACTCCGCAGGCAGATGCAACGCAAAGGCCAGCGGCAGTAAGATTGCCACGCCGTTGATCGGTCCCAGGCCCGGCAGCAGACCGACGATCGTGCCCACGAAGCAGCCAATCAACGCGATAACCAGGTTTTCCGGCGTCATCGCCACCGCAAAGCCCTGAGAAAGATATATCCAGGTATCCATCGTTGCTCCGTTAACTCAGCCAGGCGCCGAGAGGTAAGGTGACATCAAGCAGCCGGTCAAAGGCATACCACAGCAGAATACCCAATACCGCGCCGGAGATACCCGCCGCCGGAATCGTGGCGCCGAACAGCATCCCGATAACCATGGTGAGAAGCGCGGTGGCGATGGGAAAACCCAGCCATTCGAATCCCCAGGCATACATCAGCAGGATGATGATCATGGTAATTAGCTTTTGCAGAACATGGCGGCGCGGCCAGCTCACCGTGTCGGGATGGCGCAATAACAGCGCCAGCGCGCAGAGCGCCATCAGGCCGATAATCCCCAGCGGAAAAGGGCGGGGGCCGACGGGTTCATAGCTGTATTCGCTTTGGATCTGCCAGGCGATGAATAGCCCGGCGATACAGAGCAACAGCCAGATACCCGCAAAGATACGATCGCTCATCATTGCCTCCGCGATTATTTCGCGAGTCCGAAGGCTTTCGCCTGTTCACGGTAATCAGTAACCTGTTTTTTCACGTAGTCATCGAGCTGCTGGCCGGTCATGTCGAACTCAAACAGGCCGCGCAGATCGCGCTGCTTTTTAAACTCGTCGGTTTGCTGGAGCTTCTTGAAGGTATCCACCCACCACTGGTAATCGGCATCGCTGACTTTGGGCCCGACGTAGAAGCCGCGAATAATCGGCCACACCAGGTCGTAGCCCTGTTCTTTAGCGGTAGGGACATTGGCAAGCTGGCCCGGCAGACGATTTTCTGAAAAGACGGCAAGCACGCGGATTTTGTCGCCGCCCAGATAAGGCACCATTTCACTGAGATCGCCGGAGACAACCTGAACATGGTTGCCCATTAATGCCGTCACCGGCTCGCCGCCGCCCTCAAAGGCAACGTAGCGCATCTTGTGCGGGTCGACGTTCGCCTTTTGCGCCAGCAACGCCGACTTCATCCAGTCCTGGCTGCCAATAGAGGCGCCAGCGCCAATGACCACGCTGTTGGGATCTTTTTCCATCGCCGTCATCAGATCTTTCAGCGTTTTCCACGGGGAATCCGCACGCACGGCGATCATGCCGTAATCAGTGCCCACGCTTGCCAGCCAGCGCACATCATCCACGCCGTAGCGACCAAATTTCCCCTGCGACAGGTTGAGCAGCGAACCGCCGGAAAAGGCGACCACAGTCCCGGGTTCGCCAGGGCGTTGAGCGACTATCGCGTTATAGGCCACAGCGCCGACGCCGCCGGGCATATACGTTACCCGCATGGGTTTCTCGATAGCGCCAGTCTCCAGCAAACTCACCTGAATCAGCTTACAGGTGAGGTCGAAACCGCCGCCAGGTTTGGCTGGCGCGATACATTCCGTTCGCGACGGCGCCTCCTGCGCCAGAACAGAGGTACTCATTAATAAAATGCTTGCAGTAAGGGTACGAAGTAATTGTTTTTTCATTTTTTATCCTCACGCCGGACGTCCGGATTTTTCAGGTTCGGAAGAAGATTTTTGTGATTATGTGAGCCGACATGTAGCAGTTCGGTTGCGTGATTGTTAAAACAATAACCTTTCAATTCCCTTTCAATGCGGCAGAAACTTTACAGGATGTGATATGCGTCTCTTATTGGCGGAAGATAACCGTGAGCTGGCTCACTGGCTGGAGAAAGCGCTGGTGCAAAACGGCTTTGCCGTGGACTGCGTATTTGACGGCCTGGCGGCTGACCATCTTCTGCACAGTGAAATGTACGCGCTGGCGGTGCTGGATATCAATATGCCGGGAATGGATGGACTGGAGGTGGTGCAACGGCTGCGTAAACGCGGTCAGACCTTGCCCGTTTTGCTGCTCACGGCGCGAAGCGCGGTGGCGGATCGTGTAAAAGGTCTCAACGTCGGCGCCGATGACTATCTGCCGAAACCCTTTGAACTGGAAGAGCTGGATGCCCGTTTACGGGCCTTGCTGCGACGCAGCGCTGGGCAGGTTCATGAAGTTCAGCAACTGGGGGAATTGATCTTTCATGATGAAGGGTATTTTCTGTTACAGGGACAGCCGTTAGCGCTGACGCCGCGTGAGCAGGCGCTCTTAACCGTATTGATGTACCGACGAACGCGGCCGGTTTCGCGTCAGCAGCTTTTTGAACAGGTGTTCAGCCTGAACGATGAGGTAAGCCCTGAAAGCATCGAACTTTATATTCATCGACTGCGTAAAAAACTCCAGGGAAGCGATGTACGAATTACGACGCTGCGCGGCCTGGGTTATGTGCTGGAGCGCGGCGATGAAGTGGGTTAAGCCGCAATCGTTGTACCTGCAACTCTTACTGTTCCTGGGGTTGCCGCTGATTCTGCTATGGGGGCTGTCGGCGTTTAACAGCTATGTCAATGCGCTACAGGCCGCCACTCAGGCTTATGATCGTACGTTGCTCTCCTCGGCGCGAACGGTATCGGAACGGCTGGTGGTGCGCAATAACCATCTGGAAGTTAACGTGCCCTGGGTGGTGCTGGATAGCTTCGAGCTTAATATGAATGATCGACTCTATTACAAAGTCGTCGACCCTTCCGGAAAGGTCATTTCCGGTTATGACGATCTGCCCGTCATGCCGCCCGCTACGCCCCGTACCCGGCTTTATCCGGCGCTGGCGTGGTTCTATCATACCGAGTATCGCGGCGAGGCGATCCGCGTGGCGCGTTTGCTACAGCCGGTCAACGAAGGCGGCATTATCGGCATGGCGGAGATTTATGTCGCAGAGACGCTGCAGTCCCGTCGTTATCTGGCGGGCCAACTGCTGTTCTCTTCCTGGATCTCACAGGGGCTGCTGGTGTTGCTGACCCTGGTGCTGGTTGGCTGGTTATTACGCCGGATCCTGCGCCCTATGCGTCAACTTTCGTCATTAATGGTACGCCGCGAACCGGGTCTGTTAACGCCGCTGCCGGAACTGCTGCCGTGGTCGGAAACACGCTTGTTAATCGTGGCGTTTAATCGCTACATTGACAGGCTCCGCGGCATTCTCTCCCGGCAGGAACGCTTTAGTGCCGATGCTTCTCACCAGTTAAAAACGCCGCTGGCGGTGTTAAAAACGCAGGCGGCGGTGGCGTTAGCCAGCCAGCACCCTCATCATTGGTACGAAAGTCTGCAGGCGATGAGCGTAACGCTGGATAGTACCATTCAGCTCACGGAAAGATTGTTGCAACTTTCTGCGGTAAAGCATAAAGAGCAGGGCGAGCGGCGCTTTTCCCCGGTGAATCTGTACGATATCGTACAGAGCGGCTGCTTTACCCGCCTGGCGCAGGCGCGGAGTAAACATATCGACCTGGGCTACGAAGGCGAACAGGAAGCGATGTGGATCGAGGGGGATGAGGTACTGCTTAGCGAGCTATGCGGAAACTTGCTGGATAATGCGCTGAAATACACGCCTGAGCAAGGTATCGTCACCGCGCGGCTTGAACGGGATGGCGATGCCGTGACGCTGGTTGTCGAAGATAGCGGCCCCGGCATTGATGATGAACACATCCATCTGGCGCTACAGCCGTTCCACCGGCTCGATAACGTAGGAAATGTGGCCGGGGCGGGCATTGGTCTGGCTTTGGTCAATGATATTGCACGCCTGCACCGTACTCATCCCCATTTTTCCCGTAGTGAAGCGTTGGGAGGGTTATACGTTCGGATACGCTTTTTAAGCCTTGTTCCGCAGTAATGCGCACAAATGTGTCAGCGGTAAAGCACGTTTACAAAAAGTCGCATCTTGAGGTGTGACGTTTTAATCAAATAATCATACATTCCCCCTACAAACCGTAGCGTTAATTAAAAATATAGTGGGTGCAGGGGCATGAATAATCATACTAAACGACGGGGAATAGCATTAACCGTCTTTCTTGTCGGGGTTAACATCCTGGCCTGGATTTGGGCGTTCTGTGTTTTTCATCACCATGCAGTCATGCTAAGTGCAGCCATACTGGCGTATAGCTTTGGGCTGCGTCATGCGGTTGATGCCGATCATATCGCAGCCATCGATACCGTCCCCCGTAAACTGATGCAGCAGGGTAAAACGCCTTTAGGCGTGGGGGCGTTTTTTTCATTGGGTCATTCGACCATTGTCGTTCTGGCATGTCTGGCGATTGTTGTGACGTCGATGGCATTTCGCGATCGTATTGATGTTTTGCATCAATATGGTTCGTTGATTGGTACGGCTGTTTCCGCTTTTTTTCTGCTGGCGATGGCCCTGCTTAACCTGTTTATTTTGTTCAACGTCTGGCGGCAATTTCGCTCGGTTACCCGCGGCGAGTCAGTGAGGGCGCATGACGAGGCCATACCTGGCGGGCTGATGACGCGTATATTTCAGCGTACGTTTCGTTTGGTCACTTCCAGTTGGCATATGTATTTTGTCGGTTTTCTGTTTGGTCTGGGATTTGATACCGCAACCGAGGTTGGGTTGCTGGGCATTTCCGCTTCAGCAGCCAACCAGGGGCTATCTCTCTGGTCAATGATGATTTTTCCTGTGCTGTTTACCGCCGGGATGGCGCTGGTAGATTCCCTGGATAACTTTGTCATGGTCGGCGCTTACGGTTGGGCTTTCTCGCATCCATTACGCAAGCTTTATTATAATATGACCATTACCGCCGCATCCGTCATTGTCGCGCTGGCGATTGGCGGGCTTGAGGCGCTGGGGTTGATTGATGATGCGTTACAGTTAAGCGGAACATTTTGGCAGACCGTCAGCACGCTTAACGATCATATGGGGAATGTGGGCTTCTGGGTAGTGGGTGCTTTTGTGCTATTCTGGCTGCTCTCGTTGTTGAATTATCGCTGGCGCGGCTATGATAAAATCACCCTCAATACCTGATTGATTTCTTTAAAAATAGCATTTCGGCAGTGGTGTCATATCATTGCCGAAGCATTTTATCTCCTGAGAGTATATTCTTCCCGGTAAGTGCGTTATTTTTCATGCTTGCCTTTCGTTATCAATTTAAGCAATCCGATATAACATACAATACCAAAAATAATAATAACAGTTGTATACCCAAGAATCAGCCAGTCTGCATGTGTCATAATATAATCCAGTTATCAGGTATCCCGTGTTAAGGCGATCTTTAAGCCTGTTGTCAGCAAGAACCACTGTACCCGTTCAGTGCTGTTGGCAATAACGTATTGTTTATGCACAAGAGCGTTGTTACAAATAACGTATACATTGAGCATAGACCTCACCCACATTTTTGTAATGCCATAAAGCAAGGCTACACCTTTAATCTACTGACGGTATGCCAGGCCAGAAGAGATAAAAGGGTAGTTGTCATCATCATCTGTTCCTGACGCCAGGTTAATGACACACACATATGAAAATGTATAACCGCTGCACGCTTTTTAGCACGTTATCTGTAACATACTGTGTTAATCAATTCCGTAAAACCGAGTGTAGTGTAAGTGAATTTCGAGTAATTGTCATTATGATTATATGGTGGTTAACTTATTTTTCAAATTATGATTAAACTTTCGTTTTTTATCAGTTCATCAGGACTTATGAAAAATCTGGACGTAAAAAACATATTTACGTCCAGGCTTTCTTTTTAGCAAATCGATTTTCCGGTAAAATAGGGGGTCGACCACATGCGCTTATATTCCCATTCAGGCTTTAGTATGCCGATGGAAAAAAGCAATTTTTTTTGTCTTTCCTGGCAGTAATGTCTGGCACGGTTAATATTTAGCCACATTAGTATGCTGCCGGGACTGAGTGGTCTGAACTCATTTTTAATTGCACCATTAGATACGTCAAAGTAGACGTTCATCTGGCTTTCAGATTTCAATACGATATCAAATGCACAGGGTATCCCTTCAATATAAAGAATATGCCCAAACAGAAGGTGATGCAGTTGACTAAAAAAGTTGGCAAGGTTATCAGCGGGATAGCAGGATGAAGTATTGCCGAAACGAGACCGAAATAACTCGATAAAAATATGAGTCAGTTCATCAGAAGAACAATCAGCAACGCTTTTTACACTTCCGCCTTTTTTAAGAAATCGCTGATATTCATTACGGCGTGTTTTTTCAAACTTAGAAGAGAACGTTTCTTTGACCAGACAATTTTGTTTCTTTCTGGCGAGTTTCCATATGGCATTGCGTATTTGTGGCTGATGCAACGCCGAAAGTCGGTTAGTACGATCGGGTAAGAAGCAGCGTAAATCTGGTGCCATTGGAATAAGTATCTCATCTGACGATAGCGGGAAGGTTCTGCGCGTCAGGATGCCAATATTCTGATCATTACAGATAAAGTAGGCGCCTTTAATCTTATCATCTTCTTTATAGTGGAAGAATTTAAAATGCCAGTTATGGCGCTTCATAAAATAATCAACAATATCTGGGTGCATATTGATACTACCGCCGTATTGCGTAAACACCTCCCGGTATAGGGTAAAGGAAGACGGCTGCCAGCGGGTTAATATACGCTTAACTTCTTGTATTTTCACCAAAACTCCTGACTTGGTTTACTGAAAATTCTATTTTGTATTATTTTTTTGCTTAACCAAATAAAAATGTGACAAATGTTTAGCTTGTATTTAATGGTTAACATGCTAATCGATGGCGTTATGGTGAAGGGAATAAGATTAAGATGTTGATCATAGCATGAGTGAAAGCGACGGTTAAATGCCGCGCTATTCACTCGCAAGCCATTCTGTATTTAACCATCCAGTAGCGATACAGATTTCAAAGAGATCCGCTGAACGGTAGCAGGATCTGCACATCCGCGTATGAAATAGTTCTACCGGGAGAGGCTGTTAACCTCTTGTATTATTGTATCCAGAATATGATAGCGTTTCCGATACTCTGCGCGTTTTTTGCTGGGGATACTTTCAGGCGCTTTACGCATCACCTGTGATGGCAGATGATATAAGGCACCTTTCTTAACGCCGTTTAGCGACTCCCAGAATTCACTATAGCTGGCCACAAAAGTTTTTTTCTTCTGGAATAAGTACCTGAGTTGACGATAAACATGGTTGTTTTCACTTACCGCATAAATCTCGTCGACATTACAGGCCTGCATCAATGTTGCAAAAGCTTCATACAGCATCCGTTTAGGAAAGAGACCGTAACAATCTTTGGTGGCGTTACGTATGACTTGTGGGCCGACATGTTTACTGGGCCCTTGTAACCCGGCAACCAGCGCTATTTGCTTCCCTTCATGGCGGATAAAGGAAAATGATAAACGTGCCAACGGCGTATCATTGAAACACAGCGTTAATGTCAGCTCACCTTCTCTGTCATAGCCACAGGGACCGCAGTAGATATCTACCAGAGCGTCGTTTTTTCCTTCCAGGTGAGCGAGCAAGATTTGTTCCTCGGACAGGAGGATCTTTTTAATTTTACTTTCCGGAAAGGACTGAACGAACTGGTAGTGTTCCAGAATAGCTTTTGCCCGGCAACGTATGCTAAGCCCGGTATACAAATAGGGCCGCTGGATTTTTGCCGGCAACAGTGGACGATGAATAATCAGCGTTCTGGGCTGAGACAGATGGCATAATTCATTGAAGTATTTAATTGTCGTTACGGGGTTAATAAGGCAACGTAATACAAATTTATAGCGAAACTTACGCTCTCCCCAGCGTTTATGGCGATAAGGCGTCTGCGCCATGACTTCTTTTAACATTAATAATGGATTATATCTTTCCATATCACTTTGCTGCATCGTCATACTACGTCCCTACTACTCGATAGACTTATAACCGAGACGGTAGCCTGATTGAGTTAAACGTAAAGGCAACGAAGAAGGTCTGTACAGACGATGTTGTTAAACAGTTTATCAATGGCGGTAATAAAACGCCTGAACACGCTTTTTAATAGGTTTTCTGCTAATGAGTGGGATGAGTCCTGAACGTAGTATTAAAACGAATGCCGTGTTTATTATTTTAAATGATGTTATATACTCTAAATAATTCGAGTTGCAGGAAGGCGGCAAGCGAGCGAATCCCCAGGAGCTTACTAAAGTAAGTGACTGGGGTGAGGGAACGCGGCCGCAGCACATGCAACTTGAAGTATGACGAGTATAAGCCAATATATTTATTTGGCTGCTATTGTGTAAGCCAGACAGCAACGCGTCGTGATACGTTATTATGTAACCAGACGTAAAGGGGGTATTCACCTTATCTCTAAATGCAAATCTATATGATAAATTTTATCATGCACTGTGTTGCTGTCTCTGGGAGAAAATATATGGAGCGTTCACTCGATAGTCTGGCTGGTATGGCTAAATCTGCTTTTGGCGCGGGGACTTCTGCTGCTATGCGGCAAGCTACCTCGCCCAAAACCATTCTGGAATATATCATTAACTTTTTTACCTGTGGTGGGATACGTCGGAGAAATGAAACACAATATCAGGAATTGATAGAGACTATGGCTGAGACATTGAAAAGTACAATGCCTGACAGAGGTGCTCCGTTGCCAGAAAACATCATCCTGGATGATATGGATGGGTGTCGTGTCGAATTTAATCTTCCTGGTGAGAATAACGAAGCTGGACAAGTTATTGTACGAGTCAGTAAAGGCGACCATTCTGAGACAAGAGAAATTCCGCTTGCCTCTTTTGAAAAAATATGCCGAGCTTTACTATTCAGATGCGAATTTTCTCTCCCTCAGGATTCTGTAATATTAACTGCCCAGGGAGGCATGAATCTTAAAGGCGCTGTCCTTACCGGAGCAAATCTGACGTCAGAAAATTTATGTGACGCAGACTTAAGCGGCGCAAATTTAGAGGGGGCAGTGCTGTTTATGGCGGATTGTGAAGGTGCAAATTTTAAGGGCGCAAATCTATCGGGAACATCACTAGGCGACAGTAATTTCAAGAACGCCTGTCTGGAAGATAGCATTATGTGTGGCGCTACCCTCGATCACGCTAATCTTACTGGCGCCAATTTACAACACGCGAGTCTGTTAGGCTGTAGCATGATAGAATGTAATTGCTCCGGTGCAAATATGGATCACACTAATCTTTCAGGCGCAACCCTTATACGTGCTGATATGAGCGGTGCGACATTACAGGGTGCTACTATAATGGCTGCAATTATGGAAGACGCTGTCTTAACCCGGGCAAATCTGCGAAAGGCGAGTTTCATTTCTACGAACCTGGACGGGGCTGATTTGGCTGAGGCTAATTTAAACAATACCTGTTTTAAAGATTGTACACTAACCCATTTGCGTACCGAAGACGCCACAATGTCTACAAGTACACAAACACTCTTTAACGAATTTTATAGTGAAAATATTTAGCCCTTTTTGACGTAAACCTGAAATAAAAGCAATGTAAGAATAACAATCTGCTACTGAATAGTAGCTGAGAGTAAATTATTTACAGTATCTTTTATTATTACAGGAGTATGCGACGGTAAAAATATCTGAATAACCATTCCTATTTTCTCAAGTAGAACTTCCAACTAAAGCGAATTGTTTGAAAAGGAAAACGCTATGCCTGGATGTATAAGTGCCTGTTCGTGCGTTGTCAGCTCGACGCCTACCGATCCTAAGGCCCCCCCTAAGCCTAAGTGGATAGAGTTAAAAGGTTATTGTGTTACATGTACTAGTCAGGAGGATATTCGTCCACCTAAAGAGGGTGAACCAAAGCAAAAAATGACACCCAAGGATTTAGTGCTGTTACGCGGTCTTTTAAAAGACCTGGGGGTAACACAAAATCCCTGGCAAGACCCGACAGTAAAATCCACTAACAGTGGGTTGTCATTTTTCCCGGTAGATGCTGGAGAACGAGAAACCGATGTTTGATGGTTTTCTGTCTGCAAAGCGCCTGATAAATATTACCAGGCGCTTTGTATTTTGGCGCCAACATCACTTTCATCGTCATATATCGAATGACTACAATCGTATCCGATCCCGCCATTACCCTGACGGAAAGCCTCTGGCAAACTGTAAGAACGGTTCGCCGTCGGCAGGGAAGCGCCGATGGACTCTGAACCGCGCTATACCATTTTTCCTGGTTGTTTCTTGTCATTAACGCTTTGAAAAATAGTTTTATTTTATCTATTCCTGTTTTGTAAAACCTCCGCTCAGTAGGCGCATTCTGCCACCCTTCCCGGATTTATTGGCAAAGCGGAGCCCGGACAGAGAGTCATATTGCAAAATCCCGTTTCTGTTTTCTTATGACCAGATTTTTGCGGTCGAAAGATTGCCTTTTTCTTAATTGAATGATAATTATTATCATTAGCATATGATAATAATTACTATATAGCCGTAACCTGGCAAGGATGTGAGCTTGAGGGCAACAGCGCTACTTTAGACATTATTTAGGGAATGGGTATGAAAGTTAATAAGTTCCTCTGGTTAATAACCGTGGTTTCTACAGGGGTTAATAGTCCATTATCAGCAGCAGAATCTACAGACGACAACGGCGAAACGATGGTGGTTGAATCCACTGCCGAGCAAGTATTAAAGCAACAGCCGGGCGTTTCGATTATTACTCGTGACGATATTCAGAAGAATCCTCCCGTTAACGATCTTGCCGATATTATTCGTAAGATGCCTGGGGTTAATCTTACCGGCAATAGCGCCTCGGGGACGCGCGGAAATAACCGACAAATTGATATTCGTGGTATGGGGCCGGAAAATACCTTAGTGCTGATTGACGGCGTGCCGGTGACGTCACGAAATTCGGTTCGCTATAGCTGGCGCGGAGAACGCGACACCCGTGGCGATACGAACTGGGTACCGCCGGAGATGGTAGAACGTATTGAAGTGATCCGTGGGCCCGCCGCCGCGCGCTATGGCTCCGGTGCCGCTGGCGGGGTGGTGAATATCATCACCAAACGTCCGACTAACGACTGGCATGGTTCGCTGTCGCTCTATACCAACCAGCCGGAAAGCAGCAAAGAAGGTGACACCCGGCGGGGTAACTTTAGCCTTAGCGGCCCGTTGGCTGGAGATACGTTGACGATGCGTCTGTACGGTAATCTCAACAGAACCGATGCCGACAGCTGGGATATTAACTCCTCCGCCGGTACCAAGAATGCCGCCGGACGGGAGGGGGTCACCAATAAAGATATTAATAGCGTCTTCTCATGGAAAATGACCCCGCAGCAAATCCTTGATTTTGAAGCGGGATACAGTCGGCAGGGGAATATCTATGCCGGCGATACGCAAAACAGTACTTCGAACGCGGTTACTAAAAGTCTGGCGCAGTCCGGGCGGGAGACCAATCGCCTGTACCGGCAGAATTACGGTCTAACTCATAACGGCATCTGGGACTGGGGGCAAAGCCGCCTGGGGTTCTACTATGAAAAAACCGATAATACCCGCATGAATGAGGGACTCTCCGGCGGCGGCGAGGGGCGCATTACCAACGACCAGACGTTCACCACTAACCGCCTGATCTCGTATCGCACCAGCGGCGAGGTGAATGTCCCGGTGATATGGCTATTTGAGCAAACGCTCACCGTCGGCGCGGAGTGGAACCGCGATGAGCTGAACGATCCTTCCTCTACCAGTCTGACGGTTAAGGATAGCAATATCGCCGGGATTCCCGGTTCGGCGGCTAACCGTAGCAGCAAAAATAAATCGGAAATCAGTGCGCTGTACGTTGAAGATAATATCGAACCCATGGCCGGTACCAATATTATTCCGGGTCTGCGTTTTGACTATTTGAGCGAATCCGGGAGTAATTTTAGTCCCAGTCTTAACCTTTCCCAGGAGTTAGGTGAATACGTCAAGGTGAAAGCCGGTATTGCCCGGGCCTTTAAGGCACCGAACTTGTATCAAACCAGTGAGGGGTATTTACTCTATTCGAAAGGCAACGGTTGTCCAAAAGATATTACGTCAGGCGGCTGTTACCTGGTCGGTAATAAGAACCTCGATCCTGAAATTAGTATCAATAAAGAGATTGGGCTGGAATTTACCGTAGACGATTATCACGCAAGCGTAACGTATTTCCGTAACGATTATCAGAATAAGATTGTCGCAGGTGATCAGATTATTGGCAGAAGCGCATCTGGCGCTTATGTATTGCAGTGGCAGAACGGCGGTAAAGCGCTGATTGAAGGTATTGAAGCCAGCATGGCTGTTCCGCTGATGCCGGACCGTCTGAACTGGAATACCAATGCGACTTATATGATCACTTCTGAGCAAAAAGATACCGGTAATCCCTTATCGATAATCCCGAAATATACGGTGAATACCTTCCTCGACTGGACTATCACCAGCGCGCTCTCCGCTAACGTCAACTGGACGTTATACGGCAAGCAAAAACCGCGAACACATGCGGAGTCGCGTAGTGAAGAGACCAAAGGATTGTCCGGGAAAGCGCTGGGGGCTTACTCACTGGTCGGCGCTAACGTTAACTACGATATCAATAAGAACCTGCGTCTTAATGTCGGTATCAGCAATATCTTCGATAAACAGATCTATCGCTCCGCCGAAGGGGCAAATACCTATAACGAACCGGGTCGGGCTTATTATGCCGGTGTGACGGCCTCGTTTTGATGGATTATGCCCGTCGCTGGCGGGCATATTCTGGCGGCGGGTTAATGACAGCGTGGTTTTTGGCTTGCCGGTTCGCGACTGATATCCAGCAATGCACTGCGAAAAGAGGCGTTAAACATGGGCCCGTGGCCCAGGCCCGGGTAATGCTGCAGGGCCGCGTTAACGCCGTTGTTCTCAAGCGTTCTCACGGTCTCCTGAACTTTTTGCAGGAGCTCGGCCATCTGGCGTTGCCTGCTATCCCCATTCGACGCTGAACCTTCCATTATGATGAGTTTTTTATGGCAGAACGGCGACGGCTTCACTGCCGTAAGGCGATTCAACAGGGCAAAGTTATCCCTGCTGAGTGACGGGCTGGCGCTGTAATAGATATGAAAGAAGGATGATGACAGCCAGGAGTCTAAAACGAACAGGCCGCCATAAGAATGTCCCCATACCCCGCGCCGTTCGGGGTTGATGGTTATTCCTTGTTCCACCTGCGGCGCGATATGTCTCTCCAGTAGCTGGCGGAACGCTGGCCCGCCGCCGGTCTTACGATGAAAACGCGGGTTATTTTCACTGCCTTCGATTCCCGGCGCCGGCGTATAGTCATAAGCTCTGCCGTTAAGATCAAACGGCAGGTTAGTCTGATAGCCAATCGCCACAATCACCGGCGGCGAGTGGTCTGCCAGCTGTTTGAGCAGCGTCTCCGGCAGTCTGTCCATCACTGCGTTGCCGTCCAGCATATATAAGACAGGATAACCCGACGGCGGGGCGGCTTTATTGGGAATAGCGGTCCATACCCGGTAATGTCTTGCGCCATCGGCAGATTGAAAGTCATTGACCCTAAAATGGTAATATCCCGAACCTTTATCAGCAATATTCGGTCCTAATGGCTGCATATCCGGCTGCGCATAACTCAGCGCGCTAAAACAAAAACTCACTAAAAATAGCGCCATGCGATAGCACTTGTTGTGGTACTGGCGACCATACATCGGATGTGATTCCTTTTTGGCAGGTGAAGTTTTATCGGGGCAGTAGACGTAATCCGTCAATCAGCGCGCCGCGCCACCAGGCATAATCGTGACCGCCGGTGTACACGCTGCAATGGCTTTCAACGCCGGCGGCGCGCAATTTTTCATGCAACTGTTTGACCTGCGGGACCGTCGAACCTTCCAGCGCTCCCACGCACAGATGCGTACGTACGGCTGGCGAGGGCGCGGATAACACATGTTCGCTGACCCATGAGCGCTCTTCTGCGCTGAAATGGGGCGGGCGATTGCGGTTGTCCGGCGTCCACCACATTGAGGGGGAGTGGCTCAGCACCAGGCCGAAGCTCTCTGGCGCGTGGCGGGCCGCCATCAGCGCGGTCACGCCGCCGAGGCTTTGCCCTGCCAGCACCGTTTGTGTACGGTCCGCCCACCGCCGTTCCGGGTAGTTGGCGCGAAGAGTTGGCAGCAGGCGTTCGGCAATGTCGAGCACCAGCTCGCGGCGACCGCCGAGGATTGCGACGCGTTCACGCGCGTTGATGTTATCAATGCCGAGTACGGCCACCGGCGCGATGCGTCCGCTGCGGATGGCGGCGTCAATGGCGGCGCTTACCCCAAGATGGTCGAACCAGATCTCGCCATCCGTGAGTACCAGCAAGCCCAGCGGTTGTACGACAGGAACGTCAGGAAGATACAGCCGCACACGGCGACATTGTCCGGCGAGCCGATGCTCTGAGGTGAAAAGCTGCCCGGCGTAAGCGCGACAGCCTGACCACTCCTCCTGTGCCGGGGCATGATCCAGCGCCAGAACGGACTCCTGCGCATTGCCCCGAACATTTATTCCCGGCGTGCTGTTCAGCGGGTCCGCCTTCCCGACAAGGGAGGCGAAACGGCTTCCAAGCTGCAACACCGTCTCGTCCGGGGTTTCCGGTGGTATTTCGACCATCGTATAGGAACCGCAGTAGGACGCCGGTAAGCGAAGCGTCAGATGCCAGATATCCGTTGTGGGCAGTTGCGTCATCATACCTTTCGCCACGTTATCTTTATCGGTGACACGGTTCAGGCGAACATAAACCCCCCGCAGAGGAGAGGCGGCACGCCACAGGAAGGTGACTTCCCGTTCATCGTCTGCGCCGTTAATGGCTGTCACCAGCGGCAGTGCGAGCGAGTTTGCTTCTCGCCAGAAGTGAGAAGCGTCAACCTGGCTTCCGGCGGCGAGTTGGCGGCGAAGGCGCGTAGCGGTCTGTATAGCGACAGGAGCGACGGGCGGGCTCAGTCTCATTCTTTGTATTCCATCTCATTTATATTTCGGTCAGTACTAATAGCTAAAGCGGCTGTTACAGGAACAGCCGCTTGCGGGCTTTCTTTTGCGTAAATCGTGGCGATAAAAACTATCCTATGACCTCTCCTTGCGTATCGCGTGTCTGGCCGATGCTGTCCCGCCACAGACGAGCATACAGGCCATGAGTCGCTATCAACTGCTCATGGCTGCCATATTCAGCGATACATCCTTTATCGATTACGACAATAACATCGCAACGGCGAGCGGTGGTCAGCCGGTGCGCGACGATAAGCGCGATGCGTTTCTCGGTATGCGTCACCCTGGTAAGCGAGGTCATTAAGCGCTCCTCGGCGCTACGGTCGATACGCGCTGTCGCCTCGTCGAGCAGCAGAATATGCGCCTGCGCCAGGTGGGCGCGGGCGAGGGCAATCAACTGACGCTGGCCCGCGGACAGATCCGTGCCGCCGTTATTGACCGGAGTACGGAACCCCAGCGGCAGATGTTGCACAGTTTCAAAGAGTCCCGCCTGTCGCGCCGCGATCTCCACCTCCGTGTCGCTGCTGTCTGGCAGCGAATAGCGGATATTTTCGGCAATATCGCCGCTAAATAATGCGACATCCTGAGTGACCAGCCCCGTCTGGCGACGATAATCACTAAGCGACGCGGCATCAATTAGGCGCTCACCGACACGGATTTGCCCGCTGCCGGGAGAGTAGAGCCCGGCCAGCAGCTTGATCAGCGTCGATTTGCCGGCGCCGCTACGTCCGACCACCGCGACCACCGTTCCTGGCGGAATGGTGAGCGAGAGATTATCAAGCACAGGTTGCGTTTTTTCGGGATAGCGGAATGTCAATGCCTCCAGACGTAGCGCGCCGCCAGTGCCAGGCGTTATGGAGGACGGTTCAATATTCTCCGTTTCCTCAGTCGCCAATAGCGCATTGATATGTTTGCCGCTGGCGGTCGCCTGCTGCCAGGAATCAACAATGCCTGACAACTGCTGTACCGGGCCATAAAATTGTCCCAGTAGCAGGAAGAACGCCGCCAGTATCCCGGGCGTCATTTCGCCTCCGGCGACCCGGGTAGCCCCGATTAAAAGCACGGCGGCATAGGCGGCCTCGGTGCAGAGGGTCAGGAACGGAAAATAGACAGCAAGGTATTTTTGCGCCCGCACGCGGGTGGCGCGGAAGTTGTCTGATAACGCCCGTAGCCTGGCGGCTTCCTGCTTCTGTTGACCGTGTGACTGCACTACCCGCATACCGGAGACCTTTTCCTGAAGCGTACTGTTCACCTTACCAATTTCCAGCCGTGCCTGGGCGTAGGCAGGCGAGCTCAAACGGCGGTAAATCCACGTCGCCAGTATCACTACAGGTACGGCGCTTAATGCCGTTAACGCAAGAATGGGGTCAAGCCAGAACATTGCCGCGGCGATAGCGACCATCGTCACGATGCTGGTGGCCGCGCTGGCAAGACCGTTTTGCAGAAATCGGGCGAGTGAATCAACGTCGACGGTCATGCGAGTAAGACGCGAGTCGATGTGCTTCTCGTGCCAGGGAAGACTCAGGCGTAGCAGGTGGCTGAAGCTGCGTAAGCGTACCGTATGCTGTACCGACTCTGCCGCGCGGGCGGCGAAGATCGTTTGCAGCGCATAGCAGCACCAACCGATCGCTACCAGACACAGCGCGAGCAGAGCGCATATGCCAATAGTCGACATATCCCCTGCGGCAACGCCTGAGTCAATACCGCGCTGCAAAAGCACCAGCACGCCAACGCCTGCGGCGGAATCAAGCGCGATAAGCAGGGCGGCGATGACGAACATCCAGGCTACTGGCGTCAGCAGCGATGAGACTTGACGCCCGTGGCCTGCCAGCGCCATCTGTACGGCGCGTTCCGGAACGCGCGTCATCCGGTCGACAAAACCTTTTCCGGCGGGTGTCTGGCGCTCATGCGCGTCGTCGGATTTTGCCGCCTGCGTTGTTGGCCATAGCGTCCGTTGTTCTGCCGGGGCAAGGGCGAGAAAATCACCCTCGCCGCTCATCAGCGAGCGAAACGTCGGACACCTTGCATCCAGCTCCGCCTGGGTACCGATATCCACGACGCGGCCTTTATCCAGCACGACGATCCGATCGGCTAACTGCAGCGTTGAACGGCGGCGTGCAATCACCAGCAGCATATGCTCATTATCGGCATAACGACCAAGAGCCGTGTTAATTTCCGCTTCAGTACCGGCATCGACCGCCGAGGTTGTGTCATCGAGAATCAGCAGTTCCGGCGCGGTAATCAGTGCCCGGGCTAGCGCAATACGCTGGCGTTGGCCGCCGGAGAGGTTGCTTCCGCGTTCGGCCAGTCGGGTGTTGAACCCCTGCGGTAGCGCATTGATGAACCCGCTGGCGCCTGCGGCATCGGCGGCGCGTCGAATGTCGTCCTGAGTCGCTTGCGGGTGCCCATAGGCGATGTTTTCCGCCACCGTACCGGCAAACAGAAACGCGTCTTCAAACACTACGCCAACGCGACGACGAAGCGCCGTCAGTTTCAGGTCGCGAATATTCTGTTGACCCGTAGTGGTGTTGAGCCACACCCCGCCGGAGGTGGGATCGTAAAAGCGCGCCAGCAACATCAGCAACGTTGATTTCCCGGAGCCGGAGGCGCCAACCACTGCCACGGTTTCACCGGCGTGAATGGAAAACGAGATCTCATTGAGGATACGGTTACCGTTGTCGTAGTGGAAACTCATCTTCTCCACGTCCAGCCCGATAATCTGACCTTCAACCGACTCAGTACCGTCTTCCATGCGAGAACGCGTGTCGATAAGCGCGAAGACGCGCTCCACCGACGCCTGTGTGCGCTGTGCGATAACCAAAAACGATGCCAGTACGCGGGTAGGGCCGGTCAGCATAGCGAGAAAACTCGCGAACGCAACGAAGGTTCCCAGATCGATGCGCCCATTCATTACCGACCAGCCGCCATAGCACAGCAGGACGATTTGCCCTATCACCGGTAGCGCCAGCATGGTTGCGCCCGGCATCGCCTGTGAGATAGCGGCGCCGATGCGTACCCGCACCATCTGCCGCGACTGACCATCGAGCCAACGCGTTTCGCGTAACTCCGCCACGCAGGACTTCACCACTGAGATCTGTTCCAATACTTCGCGCATATGTTCCGTCATGTGCGCCAGCCGGTCTGAGGCAAGCCCCGTTTGTGCGAAAACACGGCGACGGGCGCGCAGGGCGGTAATAGCAAGGGCGGCCAGTACGCAAATCACGATAAGCGTCATGGATGGCGACATCCATAGCATCACCGCGATACCGGCCACATAGTAAGTGAGCACCGCCAGCGGCACCGGACACATCTGTAGCAAGGTGTGTACCTGTTGAAGATCGCTGTTGGTACGCGAAATGACCTGCCCGGTACGCAAGGCGTCCTGGCCTGCGCCGTCCAGTTTTTGAATACTGTCGAACGCACGGCTACGTAACGTATGCTGAACCCACAGCGAGAGTTCCCCGGCATAGCCGCGGCGCACGTAATTCCCGATAAAATCAAAAAGGGCAATTAACAGCAGGCCGCAGGCAAGTAACGGCAGGTGGGTCGTATCGCCTGCTATCGCGTCATTGACGGCCTGACGCGTTATTAGCGGCGTCAGCGCAGCCAGTAAAATGGTCGATACTGATGCTACGATGACAATGATGCTCAGTGTTTTACGTTCCCAACACACGCGGGCAAGGCGAACTATCCAGGCACGAGCGGGCATGGGGGAATGAGTCGCGGGCATTAAGCCTCCTTATCGGTGAAAGATGAGATATGGCGACACACGCTGGGTTCAGCCGCCATATTGTCATTGCGCTGCCGCGGTTAGCCGTGTTGCAGCATGGCGATCAGTTTTTTTGCCACCTCGGTCGGGCAAGGCTGGGCCGCCATTTCCGCCGCGACCTCCTGCGACGCCTCGCGAAGCGCGCGATTACCGAGGAAGGTATTGATCATGCTGCTCGTAAGCCCGCTCTTACCGGGAATAATGCCGCATCCGCGCTCGACCACGGCGCGGGCATTGACGGGTCTGTCGGCACCCTGGCCAAAGACTATCTGCGGAATGCCAGCATGTAGCGCCGTCAGGGTGTTGCCTGCGCCGCCATGGTGGATAAAACCGTCGGCGCCGTTAAGGAAAACGCCCATCGGAAGCCAGTCGACCAGACGGACATTCGACGGCAGCGAACGTAAATCCGAGCGGGCGTTTGCCGGAAGATGCAGGATGATTTCGGCATCTACTTCGCCGGCAGAATCCATTACCCAGGAAATCAGATCCAGGCCATCCACCATCGGTTTGACGGTGCCGAGGCTAACCAGAAGACGCTTGCGATCAGGTGTACGTTCCCACCATTCTTCCCAGACGGCGCCGCCGTTATACGGGACGTATTGCATGGAGATAACCGGCTCTCCGTCATTTTGCAGTATGCTCATGCTGGGCGGTGTGACGTCTATCCACGCCAGATCTCTTGGTGGCGCGCTGACCCCATGGCGGCGGTAGGCGTTAGAAAGTGATTTCGTCACGCCTTTGATGTGCCAGGGAGTATGACCGAAGCCGACGGTTTGCATCACTACCGGAATGTCATACTTAGCGGCAATCAGTGGTCCAACGACCCCAAGGGGAGGGTAGACGATGAGATCTGGTCGCCACTGCCCGACGAACGCGACCAGCGGGTCAGTCATCTCTTCGCTGAAGAATGAGAAGTTCCCCATTTTTGTTCCAATGTTATTTTCTTTTCGTAATGCCTCCTGACGGCGATAACCCGCTTCCGAATCGAAACCAGGCGCAGCGTCAAATACCACCAACCCAGCTTCGGCTGCTTTCTGTGCAAATTTTCCACCGCTTGCAATCAGCACTTCATGGCCATTAACACGAAACGCTTGCGCCAGGGACAGCACAGGGTATAGCAGTCCATACAGTGGTGGACCGACAAACAGAATACGCATGAGAAATCCTCTCTCTCCACGTCATAAATCGAACAAGTCATTAATGAGAATGATAATAATTACCAATATCATTTGAAAAATGCAATAACAAATACGACCCTTGATCATGTGATGATTTTTTTCATAAAAATCGGGGAAGGGGAGAGCGTTAAGCGGTGAAGTTTGGTTTCAGGCTTATTTACGCGCGTATGGTCGCACAGGCAAAGCGCCAGGATTGGGGAACTGGATTCGCATACCAGACGCCCGTGGATTATTAATGATAACTTCGCAAATAACCTTTCAGACAATGAGGTAAACGTACCGACAGCAAGGTAACGGGAAACGTAGGGAGTAGTATTGATAACACGTTGCGGGGCAATTTAATGGTGTCCGGCGGCAGATCGTGTTCTGTGCAGACTTTCCGTGCAGTGATGTGACGGACGCCTCTTCCTAAAGTAGTCAGTGCCATACTTTTAATGACTGCATTAATCCTGGCGTTAAATCCTTTAATTTGGTGGACGTAAAGTGGACATAGACAATAAATATCCTCCGGCATAGCCGGAGGTTTTTCTGATGCGCCTGTAAGGCTCTCTTACCAGCCGCGCCCTAACAGGCGCATACGATCTGACATTTGCATCAAACTTCGTTACTTACGGCCCGTAAACGGGCTGCCCGGATAAGGGATCGATAATTGCTCACCCATTTTATCCTCTTCAAGCTGGTGCTTTATGTAGTCCTGTATCTTCGCCGTGTTCTTACCCACCGTATCGACATAGTACCCTCTGCACCAGAACTCCCTGTTCCTGTATTTGAATTTTAGATCCCCAAACTGCTCGTAAAGCATCAGACTACTTTTACCCTTCAGATATCCCATGAAACTCGACACACTCATCTTCGGCGGGATCTCCAGAAGCATGTGAATATGATCTGCACAACATTCTGCTTCCAGAATTCGTACGTTTTTCCATTCACACAATTTTCTTAATATGCTGCCTACTGCCCTACGCTTCTCTCCATAGAACGCTTTGTAAGTATCCCGCATAATCGTGCCATTCACATTTAGAGATCATCCGGCATAATCAATCTGCCAACGAAGGAGATCGCTATGCGTAAAGCCCGTTTTACTGAGCATCAGATCATCACTGTGATTAAGTCGGTTGAAGCTGGACGAACCGTTAAAGATGTCTGCCGGGAGGCCGGTATCTCTGAGGCCACCTACTATAACTGGAAGTCCAGATACGGCGGCATGGAACCTTCTGATATTAAAAAGATAAAAGATCTTGAGGACGAGAACCGACGCCTCAAACAGATGTTTGCCGACCTGAGCCTTGAGAACCGGGCGCTGAAAGACGTTATCGAAAAAAAGCTTTAAAACCAGCCTTTAAGCGTGAGCTGGTCACTCATCTGATAACGGCATTCGGACTCAGTATCCGTCAGGCCTGCCGGAGCCTGAACCTGAGCAGAACGGTTTATCATTACCGTCCGGATAACACACGTGACGAACCCGTTATTACCGCACTGCAGGCGGCAGCTGAACGGTATCCACGATACGGTTTTCCGAAGCTTTTTCAGGTTCTGCGGCGGCAGGGATACATGTGGAATCACAAAAGGATCCACCGTATTTATTGTCTGCTGAAGCTGAATTTTCGCCGTAAGGGCAAACAACGGCTGCCGGTGCGTAACCCTTCGCCACTGGCCACGCCGGAAGCGTTGAACCAGAGCTGGTCTGTTGATTTTATGCATGATGCCCTGGTCTGTGGGCGTCGTTTTCGCACGTTCAATGTCGTTGATGACTTTAACCGTGAGGCGTTGTCGATTGAAATAGATCGGAATCTGCCAGCCCCACGAGTGGTCCGGGTGCTTGACAGGATCGCGGCAAACCGTGGCTATCCGGCCATGCTTCGCATGGATAACGGCCCAGAATTTATCTCTCTGGCACTGACTGAATGGGCAGAGAAACATGCCGTAAAACTGGTGTTTATCCAGCCGGGTAAGCCGACACAAAATGCTTTCATTGAGCGTTTTAACAGGACATATCGCACAGAAATACTCGATTTTTATCTGTTCAGAACGCTGAATGAAGTACGTGAAATCACGGAAAAATGGTTATCAGAATATAACTGTGAACGCCCGTATGAATCGCTGAACAATATGACACCGGAGGAATACCGACAGCACCATTATTTGGCCGGGAACTCAAAAAATGTATGGAACTAAAACGGGTCTATTTACAGCTTGTCTTCGGTATTTGGGCGCGAAAACTATGTGATATTTACAGTTCCATCGGGTGTGCGCTAAGCTCTTTTCGTCCCCCATTGGGACCCCCTTTTGATTTCTTGTTGAACTTTTGCAGTTGCCAGAGCGCAAGATGTTTTAACAAATCAAAAGGGGTTTTAATAACTGGCTTAAAGCTGAAAGCTTTCCGGAACCCCCAGCCTAGCTGGGGGTTTTCCATAGACAACAAAAAGGGGCTACGTTTTCACGTTGCCCCTTGTTTTATTTGCTGGCGTCCTTGTAATTGGTGGGGGAGGTGGTTGAGTTTGTTGGGGATTTTTATTTTTTGCGCGAAGGCGCAAAAGAGTGGCGATGGTGTTGATATGGAAGGGGTTTTGTATATTTTTTGATTTTTAAGTTGATTATTGAGAGGCGGGGTTTTGCGTGTTGACTAACTGTCCTGAATGGCAGTTAAAGTGTTGTCGCTTCCTTTTAGTCCGTCTTGTGGCAAGGCCAAGAGAGGACGTTTCACAACTCTACTTAGATAGCTAAAATTAGGGCACATTTATAGGTCAATAGTTTTTAGGTTGAGATAGATAAGATAGATAAGTTGTATCTTGTTAAATTATGATTTTCTTAAGGATTTGTTGAAGTCATATTGGTTACGGGGTATGCTACTTATAACGAGTTTAAGATTTTGGGGATCTAGAGGCGGCCCCCCGAAAGTTGATACCGCCTAGTTGGTAACTTCGTCGAATGACTGGGACTCCAACCGTGCCGGCTGAGAGGTCGGATCTACTATTTTCGTGTGTTGGGAAGGGCGTAAGTGAGCTTAACTTCTTGGGTGACAATATCCCTTGGTCCTTTTGACCTGTCGAAGAAAAACCAAATATTGAATTTACGTTCTGTTGGCCAAGTATCATGCATCAGTGAGTCCCATCCCAAGTAGGATGCAACATTGTTTGCGACGGCTAGCTTTGCCTCAGAAGTTGCTTTACCTTGATAAGCGCACATGACCGCACCTAGCAAAAAATCTGCTATCTGAATATGTTCTGACGCCTTTGAGTCTTTACTTACTACGCTTTTGATAATATCTTTGCGCCCAAACCTACGTGCCAAAGTGTGGTTGGTGATTACATGGAATTCCTCATCAGCTTTTTTGTAGCGGGATGGTAATGGATCTACTTCAACACGAAACTCACACTCTCTGTCGGGGTGGGCTTTGATGACATTGCCAATTTTAGTCTCTATTAGCTTGCCAAAATGCTTACGCATTGCAAGATCATAGTCGCCACCGTGGAAAGATTTTTCTACCTTCGACTTTTCCACGACTATGCAATGAAAAGCTAGCCAAGGGTGTTTGAAGAAGGTCTCGATTAAATCCTGATAGAATGCAGCGTTACGCTTGGAATGAGCTTTCTGCCATTTAATTTCATCGCTACAGTTATGTTTCTCACGAAGTTCGCGGACAATACGCGCAAAATCGCCACGCCTCTGGTATTTCATCCATAAGCTACCAAATCCATAAAATCGCTGACCATCTATCCCTGATTCATCGCAGGCGACATGCCAAATCAGCTTTCCAGGATCGTTCGATTCCATGTTTACCCTTCATGAATGGATATTAGACGTAAGGTTATGATTTAACCACATTCTTAACGGGTTGATAAGGATAAGATTTGATTTCCATTGAGGATGGAGCCGTGTTGAAAGTGCTGGTGGGGTTTTGGCTAGCCAGAAACGCAAATCCGCGCACGGGTTTGTATGAGCTCCCGTGGAGTGTTTCATCGTCCTAGCAAGTATTGATCCGGATCGCTACGATTGCTACAGGTGCATGAAATCCACCACATTAAGAGGGCTGACGTGGAAGGAATATGAAAAACAATCTTATCAACGGCTCGGAAATGTCTAGATTATCCGTGGCGATTCAGCCAGCAGGCTTTGCCTGAAGTCTAAATTTATTTGGCTCACTAGTTTGCATAGCGGGCAGCTATGCAAAGCTAGGAGTCTGTTGCTGTTGCGGCTGACTCTATCCTATTTAGGGCTTCAAAAATGAGTTCGTCTAACCGATAAAGGCAATGGCTATAAGGTAGTTCAGTTATTGGGTGAATCCAACCTTGTTGTCTAAGGTAATTGATGGCCGAATTCGTATCTGAGTAGCCCTTGTGGCCCCTTCGTAGCTCATAGACAAAATATTTATAGCGGGGGGCTATGAGGGGCCATGCCAGTATGAAATTTTCAATAAACTTTTCTTGGATTCTCTTGATTTCCTTGCTCTCAATCTCTTGTTTGCGGGCGAGTTCTTTTCTTAATTTCCTCCTTTCTATGAATTTTTCGAGCTTGAGATACATCCAAGCTACTAGTTCAAAGGTTAGAGTTTCCGCAATAAGTGAAAACAAAATCGTTAGAGCAAAATGCGCTGCATAGGAATACCCCGGCAAGTCTTGTTCAGTTAGAGGCGCAATGTCCTTAAGTATTGGGAGTATAAAGCGGATAGAAAGGACAATTGCTACAGAGAGGAATCCATACCTAACAGCCGTCTTTGTCGAAATGGGTGAAGCCAGAATTTTCCACAAACTTTCAGGTGTTGGCATTTTTTATCCCTATCTGGTCACCTGATCTTAGGTGGACGCTAAGTGGACACTGGACATTAAAAAGGGGCTACGTTTTCACGTAACCCCTTGTTATATTTGGTGGAGCTGGCGGGAGTTGAACCCGCGTCCGAAATTCCTACATACCATTTTTAGTATAGTAAAAACAGTGTATTGCGTTTAAAAACAGCGAGTTAGTATTATTCAGTGTTCGTCCGTTTTACGCATTTTTAATGCCCTGCCGCCAAAATGCCGCCATAAATTAGCGTTTCCAATTGAGGTTGTGAAGCGGGTTTTTTGTCACTGCGTCTTCGAGGTGGTCAGGGGCAAAGTGAGCGTAAACCATCGTCATTTTTATATCTGCGTGGCCCAGAATATCGCGCAGTACCAGTATGTTTCCGCCGTTCATCATAAAGTGGCTGGCGAAGGTATGGCGCAGCACGTGGGTACATTGGCCTTCTGGTAGCTCAATACCAGCTCTTTTTACTGCACGCTCAAAAGCTTTTCTGCATGGCGTGAATAGCTTCCCTCTGTTTTTGGGGAGTTCTTCATACAGATCCTGAGATATTGGCACGGTACGGTTTTTCTTGCCCTTCGTCTTGGTATAAGTGATGCGGTATTTTGATAGCTGATGGCCCTGCAGGTTTTCAGCTTCACTCCATCGGGCGCCAGTTGCCAGGCATACTTTTGCAATCATCAGCAAACTGGGACTCTGAGAATCAGCACAGGCATCCAGTAGACGTTTAATTTCTTCCGGTGCCAGGAACGCCAGTTCGCCCTCTGCGATTTTGAATGTTGGTAGCCCAGCGAGCGGGTTGGGTGCTGACCAGTGGCCCAGCTTTTTCAGTGTGCCAAAAACAGATGATAGGTTACGTTGTTCAAGGTTTACCGTACGGGGCTTAACTGGCGACATAAGCACGCCATCTTCATTTTTTACTTCACCTTTTAACCGTGCTTCCCTGTATTTCGTAAAATCGCCTGCGGTTAACTCTGAGGCAATGGGATCGCCCAAGCCATTACAAATAATGCTGCGTTTTGCCATCAGGCGTTTGGGGTCTGCCAGCGTCTGCCCATAAAGTAAATGCCACTGATCAATCACTTCTGACAAATGCCGCCGATCTTCCTTCTCCCCCAGCCACGGTTTTTTGTTCACCTCATCCATGGTGTGGTTTTCGAATGCTATGGCCTCGCCTTTAGTCGCAAATTGCTTGCGTACACGTTTGCCATCCCGTCCGTTCGGGTAGCATTCACACAACCATTTTCCGTTAGGCTGTTTTCTGATGCTCATAAGTTAGAGGCTCTTGATTACTTTGACTGCACGCCCGATAGCTTCAATGTCGTCGACCGAGCATTCAAATGATGTTTCATCTTGGTGAACTACAATTTTGTTGCCTGGAATGCGAGCGATTTTGACGATGCTTTTAACTCCGTCCATATCGACTAACCAGAAGCCATTACTGACTTGTTTAACAGACGTATCCACAACAAAGCTATCAGTAGCTGTTTTTACAAATAAAGAGTTGGATGAGTCACCATCGAGCAGTCTGCTATCAAGAAGAATTTCATCACTTGGCTGCAGTTCACCGTTCTTCAGTTCAACATGTTTGATGCTAGGAGCAACAATTTTAGAAAGTGGTCTTACCGTGACGGAGGTTTCGTTTTTGAGATTTCTTTCTTCGTTCTCACACGCATACATATCTCCTTGTCCCGTAGCCAGCCATAGAAGGGAAATTCCTGTTTCAAGAGCGCATTGAATTACCCATTCAGCAGGGAAACTATCCCTTAAGTATCTGTTAGCCATAGTGCTTTTTGATACTTCCAGATGTTCGCAGAGCTGCTGTCGTGAGCTGAAATTGTAAGCCTTAATAAGCCTGTTAATCGCATCGCGCCCACCACTATCATTCCCCGCCTTGATTAAACTCATAATCAAACCTCTTGACGTATATAAAAAGTGATCTTAATATCCATTAATGGTTTGAAAAGCAAAACCAAACCACATAAAACAAGATAAAACGAACCCAAACTAAGAGATACTGCACTATGAGTACTGATATTTCAATTCGTGTACCAAAAGAGATGGCAACGCCTGCTGAGTTCGCGGAGTGGGAAGGTATCTCCCGTGGCTCTGTGTATCAAAAAATTCACCATGGTCAGCTTGCTAAGTACATGGTGAAGAAAGAAAAAAATAAAGGACGTGTAAGCCTGCGGTACCTGATGTACAAAACCGACCAGGTTCGTGAGTCTCTTGGTCATTCCAACTTCCGCGTCATTGTTGGTTAGTAAGTTCGATTATGAGAACTTTCTAAGGGGCTTGCATGTTTGATTATAAGATTTCCAAACATCCACACTTTGACGAAGCCTGCCGGGTTTTCGCGCTGCGTCACAACATGGCGAAGCTGGCAGAACGCGCGGGAATGAAAGTCCAGACGCTGCGTAACAAGCTGAACCCGGAACAACCGCATCAGCTCACGCCGTCGGAGATCTGGCTGCTTACCGATCTTACTGAGGACTCTACGCTCGTTGACGGTTTTTTGGCTCAGATTCACTGCCTGCCATGCGTACCGATGAACGAAGTGGCAAAAGAGAAGCTGCCACATTATGTCATGAGCGCTACTGCTGAAATCGGACGTATTGCTGCCGGTGCTGTATCGGGTGATGTGAAAACTACTGCAGGCCGCCGCGATGTTATCAGTAGCATCAAACTCTGTTACTCGCTTAATGGCACTGGCTGCCGTTTCCATACAGGCACGTTTGCAGGCTAACCCGGCGATGGCAAGCGCGGTGGATACCGTGACGGGCCTCGGCGCTTCATTCGGTCTGATCTGAGGTGGCTATGCTGACTAGAGAACCATCTTTTGCATCACTTCTCGTTAAGCAAAGCCCAGCAATGCACTACGGTCACGGCTGGATTTATTTACCTTGCGGAAAAAAGTGGCATCCATGTATTGAACTGTCTCCCCGGCAGCAGGCTGTCCGGGGAATAGGTAAAAAGAGATTGCTACAACGTCTAAGTTTTAACGTGGCAGGCATCCTGCAAACCAGGCGAAAAGCTTTTCCTGGAAGCTGAGCTTAGTGTCGTCAGACCGACCACATGCAATAGCTGCTCTTTTGTAGGCTGGATTTAACAAAGAACCGAAAGGTGCGGAATCAGAGTGATGCAGTGTTTTCAATTTTTGTGCAATCAGTTCCGGGGTCAATTCATCCCCAGCATAAAGCAATTCACCGTACTGACGGCTTTGTACGCTAGCACGCTCGGAAATAATTGCGGGTTGCCACACAAGTTGAATTGTTGCGATTACAACAACGGGCAAAGCGAATACCCATTCCAGCCCGGTATCGGCTATGACAGCAGTACCGCTAATAATCTGAATAGCAGTCATCAATTTGTCAGCCCTACCGTGAAGTGTCGCTGTCATAAGCTCAAGGTAATAGCAGTAATGCAACTGGAAATATTCGGAGCTTTGTTTAGTCATGCCGGATTCCTATTTTTTATCTTGCCCCGGTTCTGGCTTAGGTGCAGGGGCAGGACGAGGCAATACATGGAAGTTGTCAGAGTCTGACATCAGGTTTCTCCTTCGAGGGGTAGGTGATTGTTGGCGCAAATAGTCTACCACTAAGGCACGCGCCGGGCGTGTGAAAAAATTCCCGGCACAACTTCAAATAGGTATATGTACGACGAGATAGGAGGGAGAATGGCTATTGATGGTCCGGTGGCGACAGTTCCACTAAGCCCCGGCAAACGCCTGGATGGGTTGAATCATATTGCTGAATTACGCGCAAAAGTGTTCGGCCTGAATATTGAGTCGGAGCTTGAAAGGTTCATTGAAGATATGCGCGACCAAAGGGATGTTAACAATAAACAAAATGAGAGGGCACTGGCAGCCATATTCTATATGGCAAAGATTCCAGCAGAACGTCATAGCGTCAATATTAGTGATCTGACTACTGACGAAAAGCGGGAACTGATTAAAGCAATGAATCATTTTCGTGCAGTGGTGAGCTTATTTCCAAAACGGCTAACCATGCCGAATTAACCCACAACAGAAATTAATGGCGTAAACCCGCCGGGCTTCTTATTGCCCAAATTCAGGAGAAACAACAATGCGAAATATTGAAACCCGTATCACTAAAACCGGACCAGATGATGCTGGCCTTAATCAGCTGCTGACTGATGCGCGCATGGAAGAACGCCGTGGACGCGCTGATTTGATGGCAGCACGTCTGGACTCTTTGGCTGCCCATATCGTGTCACGTCAGCTTAACCACACGGAAGCGGCTGAGCTGCTGCGTCAAGAAGCGGTGAAGATTCAGAACGAAGCGCAGGAGATCCACTGATGGCTGATTCAATGGACCTCGTACAGCAGCGCGTTGAAGAAGAACGCCAGCGCCACATCCATACCGCCCGCAATAAAACGCCGGGCGTTTCCCGTGTTCTCTGCATTGATTGCGATGCACCGATTCCGCCAGCACGCCGCCGCGCCATTCCGGGCGTGCAGTGCTGCATCACCTGTCAGGAAATCGCAGAGCTGAAAGGCAAACACTACAACGGAGGTGCTGTATGAGCACCATCCTGAAATGGGCGGGTAATAAAACTACCATTATGTCCGAACTGAAAAAACATCTTCCTGCTGGCCCGCGACTGGTTGAACCTTTCGCGGGTTCCTGTGCTGTGATGATGGAGACGGATTACCCCAGTTATCTTGTTGCGGATATTAATCCTGATTTAATCAACCTCTATAAAAAGGTTGCTGCTGATTGTGAATCGTTTATATCTCGCGCCAGAGTTTTATTTGAGATCGCAAACAGGGAGGTGGCTTATTACAACATAAGGCAGGAGTTTAATTACTCAACTGAAATTACTGATTTCATGAAAGCGGTATATTTCCTGTATCTCAATCGTCACGGTTACCGTGGTTTATGTCGCTATAACAAGAGCGGGCATTTCAACATTCCCTACGGTAATTATAAAAATCCGTATTTCCCTGAAAAAGAAATTCGCGCATTTGCAGAAAAGGCCCAGCGAGCAACGTTTATCTGCGCCAGCTTTGATGAAACGCTGGCGATGTTGAAGGCGGGGGATGTGGTGTATTGCGATCCGCCGTATGACGGTACGTTTTCCGGCTATCACACTGATGGTTTCACTGAAGATGACCAGTATCACCTAGCATCCGTTCTTGAACATCGGTCATCAGAAGGACATCCGGTCATTGTTTCTAACAGTGACACATCCCTGATCCGTTCGCTGTATCGCAATTTTACTCACCACTACATCAAGGCAAAACGCAGCATCGGCGTAGCAGCTGGTGAGAGTAAATCTGCAACAGAAATCATCGCTGTTTCTGGGGCACGCTGCTGGGTGGGATTTGATCCTTCGCGTGGCGTGGATAGTTCTGCCGTGTACGGAGTGCGTGCATGAGCCATGCTGATATGAACAACTGCAGCGGCTTTAACGAGGCCGCCGCAGCATTCTCATGGAACAGCCCGAAAAAGGCTATTAACCCTTATCTGGACCCGGCGGAAGTTGCGCCGGTTTCTGCGCTTTCAAACCTGATCACTCTGTACGCTGCCGATAACGAGCAGGAACAACTGCGCCGCGAGGCACTGAGTGATCAGGTCTGGGAGCGTTATTTCTTTAATGAATCCCGTGATCCTGTCCAGCGCGAAATGGAGCAGGATAAGCTCATTAGCCGGGCAAAGCTGGCGCATGAGCAGCAGCGTTTTAATCCGGACATGGTCATACTGGCGGACGTTAACGCCCAGCCTTCCCATATCAGCAAGCCGCTGATGCAACGTATTGAATACTTCAGCAGCCTGGGCAGGCCAAAGGCTTATTCCCGCTATTTGCGTGAGACGATTAAGCCATGTCTGGAACGACTGGAGCATGTACGCGACAGTCAGCTATCCACTTCTTTTCGCTTTATGGCAAGCCATGAAGGGCTGGACGGCCTGCTGATCTTGCCTGAAATGAGTCAGGATCAGGTGAAACGCCTGTCTACTCTTGTCGCTGCGCATATGAGTATGTGTCTTGATGCCGCTTGTGGTGATTTGTATGCCACCGATGATGTTAAGCCAGAAGAAATCCGCAAGACATGGGAAAAGGTGGCAGCAGAAACCCTGCGACTGGATGTCATACCGCCTGCGTTTGAGCAACTCCGCCGGAAAAGAAACCGCCGTAAACCCGTGCCCTATGAACTCATTCCGGGTTCGCTGGCGCGTATGTTGTGCGCCGATTGGTGGTACCGGAAATTATGGAAGATGCGTTGCGAATGGCGGGAAGAGCAGTTGCGTGCTGTTTGCCTGGTCAGCAAAAAAGCATCTCCCTATGTCAGCTATGAAGTCGTGATGCATAAACGTGAGCAGCGCCGTAAGTCGCTGGAGTTTTTCCGTTCTCATGAACTGGTGAACGAAGACGGCGACACGCTGGACATGGAGGATGTGGTAAACGCCAGCAGCAGCAACCCTGCGCATCGCCGCAATGAGATGATGGCCTGTGTTAAAGGTCTGGAGCTTATCGCGGAAATGCGCGGTGACTGCGCCGTTTTCTACACCATCACCTGTCCGTCACGTTTCCATTCCACGCTAAATAACGGCAGGCCCAACCCGACCTGGACAAATGCGACGGTAAGACAAAGCAGTGATTATCTGGTCGGCATGTTTGCTGCATTTCGTAAGGCGATGCACAAAGCCGGATTGCGCTGGTATGGCGTGCGGGTGGCTGAGCCGCATCATGACGGCACAGTTCACTGGCACCTGTTGTGTTTCATGCGCAAAAAAGACCGCCGCGCCATTACTGCATTGTTGCGTAAGTTTGCTATCCGTGAAGACCGCGAGGAGCTGGGTAATAACACGGGGCCACGCTTTAAGTCTGAGCTGATAAACCCGCGCAAAGGAACGCCGACTAGCTACATCGCGAAATACATCAGTAAGAACATTGACGGGCGTGGTCTGGCTGGCGGGATCAGCAAGGAAACGGGTAAATCTCTGCGTGATAACGCTGAATACGTTAATGCCTGGGCGTCTCTGCATCGTGTTCAGCAATTCCGCTTCTTTGGCATTCCGGGGCGTCAGGCTTACCGTGAACTGCGATTGCTGGCTGGTCAGGCGGCAAGGCAACAGGGTGACAAAAAAGCAGGTGCGCCGGTACTGGATAACCCGCGCCTTGATGCCATTCTGGCTGCAGCTGATGCTGGTTGTTTTGCCACCTACATCATGAAGCAGGGCGGCGTACTGGTTCCCCGTAAATATCACCTCATCAGAACCGCTTATGAAATCAACGAAGAGCCGACCGCCTATGGCGATCACGGCATTCGTATTTATGGCATCTGGTCACCCATTGCAGAGGGTAAGATCTGCACTCATGCAGTGAAGTGGAAAATGGTTCGTAAGGCCGTTGACGTTCAGGAGGCGGCAGCCGACCAGGGCGCTTGCGCCCCTTGGACTCGTGGCAATAACTGTCCCCCTGTTGAAAATACGAACAAATCAGGGGGGGATCTGCCCGATATTAAAACCATGAATGAGAAGGAACTGCAGGATTATCTCCACAATATGGGCCAGAAGGAACGGCGGGAACTTACCGCCAGGTTGAGACTGGTAAAACCGAAGCGGAAAACAGTATACAAACAGAATATTTCGGAGCAGCAGCGCCTGCAGCTTAAGGCAGAACTGACTGCCAGAGGGTTTGAAGGTAGTGCATCGGAGATTGATTTGCTTCTGCGTGGCGGCAGTATTCCATCCGGGGCTGGGTTGCGTATTTTTTACCGTAACCAGCGGTTGCAGGAAGATGATAGATGGCGGCAATGGTACGGCTGACGCGGGTTAATAATTTATGCGGTTATTGATCGGTGTCAGGGCTATCTAATTGACAGATAAAAAGAGTTTTACATTTCTAGCTTCCTAATATACTGTAATTATAAATAGTGGTTATATATACAGCATTGTGTTCCGTAGCAGTGAAAGGAGGGAAGATGCAGGACTATCTTTTGGAGTCGTTGAAGCTCCAGCGCATTGATTTTTTTATCAAGCTTGTGGCGGCTAGTGAGTGCAGCGACGAAGAGAAGCGGCTGGCTATCCAGTGGGTATCCGAACTGACAGACGAACTGATGGCAAAAATTCGCAGCCATGAATACAGCAGGTCTATGGATGTAACCAGTTGATCAGTGTCCTGATGGCCCTTGATTGGATAATCCAAAAGGGGCATAAGGCCCCTTTCACATACGTCGATTTAGTTGTTCCCCAGTGAGCCTGCCATCGCAGCATATTTAATTTCATCGGCAGGTATTTCAGGATGTAATTGGATCTGCCTAATGACATAGCTAGGAACTTCATCACCCCATAGTTTAGCCGCATCCTTGCAGACTTTATACGCGAAGTCTCTATGCTCAAAGGCATAGGATTTTCCGTATGCGTATTGCTGACAGGCATGGACATAAGCTCCGAAGTCGCCGTCTTTATCCGGAAAAGCACATCCAGCCAGAGCTATGATGATTGCTACTAACGTAAAGGGGAGAGTTATATTTTTCATGGTATCTTTCTAAGCGTTTGGTATTATTTAATTAAGGATTACTTACGAGTGCCTAGTAGTCCCCAAGATATATTCTCAGGGACTATGCTGTATCAGCTTTAATTACGACCTTATTTAGAAAGGTACTTTTCTCTAAGTTGATTCAGTCTATCAGCATCGCGTTCTGAAAACTCGGCGTCACCATAGATCGATTTTCCATCTGCGTCTTCAAGGCCAGTGACTGTGACGGTAAATACTGCATCAGCCGGAACCTCAAGTTTTCCCCAATCAGAGTACCTGTTAGGGGCTAATTTCCAGTTGGCTTTCTCACTTGGTTCCAGACCTCCAGAAATTTTATAGTTGAAGACGTCAGAGAACCAAGGGACGCTTCTTCCAGGGCTTGCAATAACTCCTTTAAAGAATACTCTAGCAACCGCTTTGTCTGTTCCGTTTTCAACGCTAATATCCAGAATTGGTTGGTCATTGCCGTAATTCTCTTTCTGGAAATAAAAACGGGAGCGTTCGACCTTGAAGGCTTTCATTTTTTCAGCTGCCTGTGCCGCCGAGGTTTGTTTGGCTTCCAGTTCTTTTATTTCTTGCAGAGCCTGTTCTCTCTCCCTCCTCTCACGCTCAAGGCGAATAGTTTCTGCGTAATTTATAACCTCATCACCAGTTTTACCTTCCAGCGCTGTCTTAATTTTTGTTTCGTAAACGTCCCCAGAAGACGCTCCAGCTTGCATTAGCTCTCTCATGTTGATTTGGCTAAAGGCAACGACTTTAACCGCATCATCAAACTGAGCTTTTTTATCTGCAGGTAAGGACTCTCTTACCTTTTGAATGGACTCTTTCATCGACTGATCGCTTGATGCATCGATCTTCGGTTTGTCACAAGCAGTAAGCAGCAGTGCAAGAACAATTACGCCAGTTAATTTCTTCATATCCCTATCCCAATCGTAAACAAACAAGACTAATCCTAACAGGATTATCTGGCATGACAAACCCGTAGCCATATCATGTGCCAAGGTGTGCTGTGCAAGCTACTGGTCTGAGAAAACCTGTACGGATCCTCATGTTGAAACTTGAAAATCCTGTTCGCTTTAAGATGGAATCAGTTACCCGAAAGAGCTGACGCTAGTGCATATAAGATGGCTGATGTGCTATGACTCGTTTCACTGTTCTACCGATTTCCATGTCATGCATGTCTATGCCGCATGAGATCGCATGATCGTTTGAGGATCGTTTTTGCTAAGGCCCGCCAGAATTGGTGGGCTTCTGCGTAGATCATGCAGGTGCATGAAAACCACTACAGAAAGCGGGCAGGCGTGGCGGGGATACGAGCGCGCGCCAGCATCTGGCTATGGTATTATTTATTACAATTATCTATAGTGTTATAAATTCGAAGTTCCACGAGAAATTGAAGGGTGATTATAATGACTGATGTAAATGTTCAACAAATTCTAACAGAGCAAAATGACGAGATTGAGATTGAGATTGAGAATGAAATTGAGCCTTATGAACATATAAAAGAGCGTAAGGTTGTTATTCAGCCATATGATTATGCGGTACGAACTCTTGTTGATATGATAATTGAAGGGGATTTAATTCTTGAGCCTGATTATCAAAGGAAATATCAATGGGATGATATTAAAGCGTCAAGGTTTATTGAATCGATAGCTTTAAATATACCTGTGCCAGTTGTGTATTTGGCTGAGGAAAAAGATGGTACATTTAGTGTCATTGATGGACAACAGCGATTGACATCCTTGTTCCGCTTTATTAAAGCTAACGAGATTGAGAATTTATTCCCAGACTCAGGATTGATGCCATTAAAGCTAACTGGGTTAAAAATAATCTCAGAAATAAATGGTAAAGAATATCTTGAGTTAGATCGTGTATTAAGATCTAATATTGCGAAAAGAGCTATTAGGTGCATTGTTGTTCTCAATGAATCAGATGAGGCTTTAAAGTTTGAAGTATTTGAACGCTTAAATACAGGGAGTGCATCGCTCTCTGATCAAGAAGTTCGTAATTGTGTATATCGAGGTAGTTATAATGAACTACTGAAAAAATTGGCACAATATGATAAATTCGTTGAGTTGATTTCGCTGCCTGAGCAAGATGCTAAGTCAATGAAGGCTGTTGAGTTAGTGTTGCGCTTCTTAGCGTATAGAGAATTATCAGCGTCTTCTGATTACTCAGATAACTACTCTGAGTATTTGAATTTACATATGGAGGAAAATCGCGAAATTTCTACAGCAAGAGCAGAAAGTGTTACCTCTCTTTTTTATGGAACTGTTGACTTAATTCACGATGTGTTAGGTCCAGGTATTGCTTTTAGAAAACCCAAAGATCAAACAGATCCAAGTAAAGGGTATTTTCAAAATAGAATTAATGGCTCTATTTATGAATCACAAATGGTTGCTTTTTCCAGAGCATTTGAACAGGGGAAAAAGGAAGATCTTGCAGTTAAGGCATTTAGTGTGTTTAAAAATGAAGGCTATTGGAAAACCTTATTCCAAGGGACTTCAAAAAAGAACTCGGCATTGAATAGAAGTACAATTCTTACTGAGGCATTAATGGGGTAATGGCATGGAATGCAGAGCTGTTTACATGCAAAGATTTGAGGAGATAAATCTTCTTGCAACGATGGCAGAGAAGAATTCTGAGCTTGGTGGGAATATTATGGCTATGAACGCATTGACTCGTTCTGGGCTAGTATTATTGTGTGGCTATTTTGAAGGTTTTCTTCGTGAAATGTGTAAAGAGTTTGTTGAGGAGCTCAATGATTTGGGTATCCCACCTTCAAAAATTCCTTTGCGAATGCTTTCAGAGCATGTTAACGCCTGTTCAGATAAAATAAAAATAACAAATGCCAACCTTTTAATGATTTTATAATAAATGTTGAGAAATCACTACCTATACAACTAGATAGTGATAAATTATCTTCAACAAATGCTAATCCTACAGTTGATACTATTGAGCGGATATTTAATATGTTCGATATTCCTTTAGTATTAGATGAGTTATCAATCAATGATTTTGATGTTGATAATATGTATAACTTAGAATCACAAGTAAATGAGCTGTTGAAGGGGTCTATATTTATCCTTTTAGAGGGAAATTCAAATCAAGTTGAAGGTATAGTGAATATAATTGAATCAAAATGGGCACCTAAGAAAAAACGTAGACGAGTTGGATATCTTAACGTTATTGATGAGCTTCTGAAAAAGAGAAATAGAATCGCTCATGGAGAGGGTTTTGATGTTGTAACTGCTAATGAGCTTAAAGAGGCCACTGAGCAAATAAAAAAATTATGCGATGGCCTGCTAGGAAAGTTAACTGATAAGCTAGCTGAAATGAAACCTTAGTCTCCAATAGAATATTGTGAGTAAGTGATTATTTTTTCATTAATCCATTCGTTTAACTCACTAAATCGCTTCTGAAGGGGGGTTAATTCATTCCTAACAAATACCTTGCTAGCTTTTTCGATATCCCCAAACCCCCCAACATTATTAGGCATTATCCCCATCATTTGCGGCGGCACACGGTGTGCCGCCATCATGTCGTCCCGGCTCACGTTCTTGATATTCAGAAACTCATCCTTCGCCGCGACTTCTGACAACGGGATGATCTGAAGCCCGTCCTTTTTGCCGTTAGGCGAGTACATAAACAGGTTGCGGAAGTTGCCAGGGCCTTTGGCGCTTTTCATCGCATTGCGGAGGTTGTTCACATCCTCTTGGTTCTGCGCGGCATCGGTCATGTACATGATGAAGCCTGCATGACTGCCGTTAATGTAATACTTCCGGCGGAACAGCGTGGCGGACTCGTTGAGCAGGGCTGATGGAATGGCAGAAAGATAACCTGGCAGGCCGTAGATCTCCTGGTTGATGTCCGGTTCCATCAGATGAAAAATGCTGTCTTTCGTGAACTGATACGGCTGGGTTGTCATACCGTATTGCACAAACCAGTAGGTATCCAGGTCTAACCCGCGTCGGGTGTATTTTGCCAGAGCAGGCTCAAGGGCGATAACTTCACCGAAGCGGTTCGTGCGTTTCTCCAGGTAGGCGTTACCAAATACCAGATAGTCCTGCACAAAACGTGAAAAAGCCTGCTGGCTGAGCAGCGGGTGAGGGATGTAGGTACTGGTCAGAATGTTGCATTTCACCGCAATTGGTGAGCTGTGATGCACGGCGGCGCGGAAGGTTCGTGCCAGTCCGTCAAAGCTGACGGGCGGCTCATACCAGCGGTCCATCTGTACGCATTCCACATAGTCCAGCAGTTCACGGCGGTCCAGAACAGGAACGGGATCACCAAAGCTGAATGCTTCGGCTGAAGTTTGGCTTTTATGCTTGAGCTGATTCGTCGCCGCAGCGCGGTTTTTCTTACTCTTTCCCATCAAAAAATCTCCACAATATTGCTGGTATTGGCGGACTCGCCCTGCAGCGGCTCGTTAAACAGTGCGTGCATTGTTGCCCAGGCCAGATCGGCGTGGCTGGCTTCTTCGCTGCGGCTGGCTTCATAGGTCGGGCGGTTGCCGCTGGCAGTGGTGGCGCGACGGATTGCCATAAAGGACTGCGCTATGTCGGTGTGCCCGGCGTCAAACTCCAGGCGGCGGTGGCTAATAATGTCGTAGGCCTTGAGTACCAGGGCGTTTTTAACGTTGGGGTTGTAGACAAACTCCCGGACGGCAGGAAAAAACGCTTTCACGTTCTCGTAAACCCCGTGACCGACGCCGGTTGAGTCGATACCGATGTATGTCACGTTGTACTGTTCAGTCAGTTTTTTGATGGCGTCAGCCTGGGCGCGGAAGTCCATCCCGCGCCACTGGTGACGCTCAAGAATGCGGAACTTACCGCCCGGCACGGCTGGCGGTGCCACCACCACGCACCCGGCGCTGTCGCCGTTTTGCGTACCTTTTGCCGGGTCATAACCGATCCACACTTCGCGCCAGCCAAACGGGCGCAGGGCCAGTGCATGAAAGTCGGTCCAGACTTCCCAACTGTCCACCATGCACGCCTGCAGCTCGCTGAGCGGGAACACGGACGCGAGATCGTCCACAAACTCGCACATCAGCAGGTTCTGGTATTCGTCCGGGCTGTACTCCATGCGCAACTGATCGAGGTCGAAAAGGTTACATCCGCCGCGCACTGCATCTTCCACGGTGACTATCTGGCGGTATTGCCCGTCTGCGCACAGCAGGCCGGGGGCCAGATTGCTGTGGGACAGGTCGATGTCCACCTTATCGGCTTTATTGCGCCCACGGTTGAACAGCGCACCGGACCAGAACGGATAAGCACTGTGTGTCAGGCTGGATGGCGTGGAAAAATAGGTTTGTCGCCATTTTTTGTGAATAGCCATACCGGAAGCCACTTTGCGCAGCTCCTGGAATTTCGGTATCCAGAAATATTCATCCAGATACAGGTTGCCGTGGTAACTCTGGGCCGTGCGGGCATTGGTGCCGAGGAAGTAAAGCGTGGCTCCGTTAGGAAGCACCATCGGATCGCCTTTCAGCTCCACCTCGACTTCTTTGGCGAAGTCTATGATGTACTGCTTAAAGACGTGAGCCTGTGCCTTGCTGGCGGAAAGAAAAATCTGGTTACGTCCGGTAAGCAGAGCGTCAATCAGGGCTTCACGGGCAAAGTAAAAGGTCGCGCCGATCTGGCGTGACTTCAGCAGGTTGCGGATGCGGTTGGTTTTTCCAGCTTCCCACCAGTGGCGCTGGTAGTTGAACATGGAGGAATGGAAGATTTCTTCCAGCTTCTCAATCTGTTCATCGGTGAAAACATTCTTTTCCGGCTGACGGCGCGGGCCTTTGTTGCGGTTGGCGACGTTTGGGTTTAAGTCGGCTTCGTTACCGCCATTGTTAAACTTGCCGATGCGCGCGTGGCGCTCCGACTGGCGCGCCAGCAGGTCAATCTCTTTGAAATCTTTCCCTTCTTTGTGCTCCTTCATAATGAGCTGGCAGTAGCGTGCGGCGGTGGTGAGCTGCATCTGATCCAGCGGCCCATAGTCACCCCACTTGTCGCGTTTTTTCCAGCTGTGAACGGTTGCAACTTTCTCGCCCAGCATTTCAGCAATGCGGGCTACGCGGTATCCCTGAAAGTACAGCAGCATGGCCTGCCGACGGGGATCGAGCTCTGCGGATGTTAGTGTGGTGTTCATGGCACAAACCTACAGCCTTGAATGAAGGCTTTCCCCGCCTGCGGTTTGTGTGGTTGTCGGTACAAATACCGCGCATTGTTTCACTGCCCCCATCACCGCAACCATAAGGCTCCAGTAAGTTTTTTCTAATGGAGCACGGCTCATGACAGTGAAAGCAAAGCGTTTTCGCATCGGGGTGGAAGGTGCCACCACCGACGGACGCGAAATCCAGCGTGAATGGCTGGAACAGATGGCAGCCAGCTACAACCCGGCGGTGTACACCGCGCTGATTAACCTTGAGCACATCAAGTCTTATCTGCCGGACAGCACCTTTAACCGCTACGGCAAGGTAACGGCGCTGTTTGCTGAAGAAATCACGGAAGGTCCGCTGGCAGGCAAGATGGCATTGTATGCCGACGTTGAGCCAACGGAGTCCCTGGTGGAACTGGTGAAAAAAGGCCAGAAATTATTCACCTCTATGGAAGTCAGCCCGAAGTTCGCTGATACGGGCAAAGCCTACCTGGTTGGCCTGGCCGCCACTGATGATCCCGCCAGTCTGGGTACGGAAATGCTGACATTCAGCGCCAGTGCAGCCCATAACCCGCTGGCAAACCGCAAGCAGAATCCCGCCAATCTTTTTACCGCTGCAGAGGAAACGGTGATCGAACTGGAAGAAGCCCAGGACGACAAACCGTCCCTGTTTGCCCGTGTCACGGCGCTGTTTACCAAAAAAGAGCAGTCCGATGACGCCCGGTTCTCTGATATGCATAAGGCCGTGGAACTGGTCGCCACTGAGCAGCAGAACCTGAGCGCACGCACCGAAAAATCTTTGTCTGAGCAGGATGAACGCCTGTCTGAGCTGGAGACTGCCCTGCAGGCACAGCAGACCGCCTTTAACGAACTGGTGAATAAGCTGAGTCATGAAGACAGCCGCCAGGACTACCGCCAGCGTGCAACAGGCGGTAACGCCTCCGCTGACACTCTGACCAATTGCTGATGGAGCACAAAACCCGATGAAGAAGAATACCCGCTTTGCTTTTAACGCTTACCTGCAGCAGCTGGCGCGTCTGAACGGTGTGGCCGTTGAAGAACTGTCCAGCAAGTTCACTGTAGAGCCGTCTGTGCAGCAGACGCTGGAAGACCAGATCCAGCAGTCCGCCGCATTCCTGACGCTGATTAACGTCACGCCAGTGACTGAGCAGTCCGGTCAGCTGCTGGGGCTGGGTGTTGGCAGCACCATTGCCGGAACCACTGACACCACTGCGAAAGAGCGTGAACCTGTCGATCCGACGCTGATGGTCGATGTGGAATATAAATGCGAGCAGACCAACTTTGACACGGTGCTGACCTACGCGAAGCTGGACCTGTGGGCGAAGTTTCAGGATTTCCAGGTGCGTATCCGTGACGCCATCGTGAAACGTCAGGCACTGGACCGCATCATGATCGGCTTTAACGGCGTGAAGCGTGCGAAAACCTCCAACCGTAGTGAAAACCCGCTGCTGCAGGATGTGAATAAAGGCTGGCTGCAGAAAATCCGTGAGGATGCACCGGATCACGTCATGGGCAGCACCACCGCGGGCGGCGAAACCACACCGGGTGCGGTGAAAGTCGGGAAAGGTGGCGAATATGCCAACCTGGACGCTGTGGTGATGGATGCGGTCAATGAGCTTATCGACGTGGTCTACCAGGACGATGACGATCTGGTGGTGATTTGCGGTCGTGAACTGCTGTCTGACAAGTATTTCCCGCTGGTCAACAAAGAGCAGGAAAACAGTGAAAAATTGGCAGCCGATATGATTATCAGTCAGAAACGCATGGGCGGTCTGCAGGCCGTGCGTGCGCCGTTCTTCCCGCCGAATGCGCTGCTGATCACCCGTCTGGATAACTTGTCCATCTACTGGCAGGAAGACACCCGCCGCCGTTCAGTTATCGACAACCCGAAACGTGACCGGATTGAAAATTTTGAATCCGTTAACGAAGCCTACGTGGTTGAGGACTACCGCTGCGCCGCACTGGTGGAAAACCTCCAGATTGGCGACTTCAGCGCCGCCGCAGCAGAAGCCGGAGCGTAAACCATGAGCCTGAGTCCCGCACGGCAGCATCGCCTGCGCGTTCAGGCTGAACAGGCCGCCCGCGAGGGCGGCAGCGTTCGCCACGCGTCGGGCTATGACCTGATGCTGCTGCAACTGGCGGAAGACCGCCGCCGTCTCAAGGGCGTTCAGTCCACGGTGAAAAAAGCGGAAATAAAGGTGGAGCTGCTGCCGAAATATGCCGCCTGGGCGGAGGGCGTCCTGGCTGCCGGAGGCGCTCAACAGGATGACGTGCTGATGTACGTGATGCTGTGGCGCATTGATGCCGGAGATTATGCCGGGGCGCTGGAGATCGGGCGTCATGCCCTGCGTCATGGCTGGGTGATGCCGCTGGGTAACCGCAACGTGCAGACCGTGCTGGCAGAGGAAATGGCAGATGCAGCGCAGAGCGCAATGCTTGCCGCCACCGGCTTTGATGCCGATCTGTTGCTGCAGACGCTGGAGCTGACAGACGGTCTGGATATGCCGGACCAGTCACGGGCGCGTCTGCATAAAGCGATTGGCGCTGTCCTGAGTGAAAGCAATCCGGCTTCCGCCCTTAATCATCTCAACCATGCGTTACAGCTCGATCCCCGCTGTGGCGTGAAAAAAGACAAACAGCAGCTGGAGCGCAGACTGCGCAATGACAGCCGCTGACAGAACGTGCCCCCGCGCACGGGCGGCACGGGGTGGCGAAAGGCACTGCCACATCAAAACCCCGTCCACCGCCCTTTATTTCAGGAGAAAGCAGCATGAAGTTTGTTGCGCCAGAACAGGCACCGGAACAGGCGGAAATCATCAGAAATACGCCGTTCTGGCCTGATGTGGACCTGTCGGAGTTTCGCAGTGTCATGCGCACCGACGGCACGGTGACGCAGCCGCGTTTAAAGCAAGTTGCGCTGTCGGCAATTTCGGAGGTCAACGCAGAGCTGTATGAGTTTCGCAGACGCCAGCAGATGCTGGGGTATGCCTCGCTGGCAGAAGTCCCGGCGGAACAACTGGACGGCAAAAGCGAGCGCATTCAGCACTATTTCAACGCGGTTTACTGCTGGGCACGCGCCATGCTCAACGAACGTTACCAGGACTATGACGCCACGGCATCCGGTGCGAAGCGAGGCGAGGAACTGGCGGAAGCAAGCGGTGATTTATGGCGTGACGCCCGCTGGGCCATCAGCCGGGTGCAGGATGCGCCGCACTGCACAGTGGAGCTTATCTGATGAAAGTGCGTGCGCATCAGTATGACACGGTGGACGCACTTTGCTGGCGTCATTACGGGCGCACGCAGGGTGTCACGGAGCAGGTACTGAAGGCAAATCCGGGGCTTGCCGAATACGGCCCCTTTTTACCTCACGGGCTGCAGGTGGAGCTGCCGGACATTCCGACAACCACCACCGTGCAGACCGTCCAGCTATGGGACTGAATTATGACGCTTGAGCGAATCAGCGCCTTTATCACGTATTGCATCGCCGTCGTGCTGGCCTGGCTGGGCGATTTGTCCATCAAGGATGCCTCAACGCTGGGCGGCCTGATGATCGGTGTGCTGATGCTGGCTATCAACTGGTACTACAAACACAAAGCCTACCAGCTTCTGCGCGACGGGCAGATCTCGCGGGAGGACTATGAATCCATCAATCGTTAAACGCTGCCTTGTCGGGGCCGTGCTGGCTATTGCTGCCACGCTGCCGGGGTTTCAGCAGCTTCACACCTCCGTGGAGGGGCTGAAACTGATTGCCGATTACGAAGGCTGTCGTCTGCAGCCGTATCAGTGCAGCGCGGGTGTCTGGACCGACGGCATTGGTAATACATCGGGCGTCATTCCCGGCAAAACAATCACGGAACGACAGGCAGCAGAAGGGCTGATCTCCAACGTGCTGCGTGTGGAGCGGGCACTGGAAAGGTGTGTGAAGCAACAGCCACCACAGAAGGTGTATGACGCTACGGTGTCGTTTGCCTTCAACGTGGGGACGGGCAATGCCTGCAGCTCCACGCTGGTGAAATTGCTCAATCAGCGGCGCTGGGCGGATGCGTGCCGACAGTTGCCGCGCTGGGTTTATGTAAAAGGTGTGTTTAATCAGGGGCTGGATAACCGCCGTGCGCGGGAGATGGCCTGGTGCTTACAGGGAGCAAACTGAAATGAAAAAGAAATTAATCAGCGGACTGTTTCTGATGTTATGGATGGCGCTGTTAATCGCAGCAATGGTGTATCCGCAGGGGATTTTTCCGGTACTGGCAGCGTCCGGCGTTTGGGTAGCCTGTTTGCTGACATGGGCGGTAATTCCGGTAGCACTGGCTGCGTTAATTAAGAATGGCCCGCTCTGGCAGGAGTTAAGGGCATCTTTGCTGAAGACAATTACCCGAAAAGAAAACGTATTTATCAGTTGGGTGATGCGATTGCTGATTATCGTAAGTCTCGCCTGGACGGGGTGGGCCATTACCCTGGTCTTTTATCTGCTGACCGTTATTGCCTTCTGGATCACTCGTAACCAGATGGCGCAACAGGTAGCAGCATGAACCGGTTGCTGCTGGTTGTGCTGGCGTTATTACTGGCGTCGCTGGGCTGGCAGACGTGGCGGCTGGCTGATGCCAGCCAGACCATCAGCACGCAGGCAGACGAGCTGCGGAGCAAAAGTCAGGCACTGGCAAAGAGCAACAGCCAGCTTATCAGCCTGTCCATTCTGACTGAAACCAATAACCGGGAGCAGGCGCGGCTCTATGCCGAAGCAGAACAGACCAGCGCGCTGCTGAGACAACGACAACATCGGATTGAGGAACTGAAACGTGAGAACGAGGATTTACGCCGCTGGGCTGATACTCCTTTGCCTGCTGACATTATCCGGCTGCGGGAACGTCCGGCACTCACCGGAGGTGCAGCTTACCGTCAGTGGTTGTCCGCGAGTGACGCCGTGTCAGCTGGATCAGGCAGCGCCACACAATAACGGTGATCTGAACGCATTGCTGGATGAAACGGAGGCCGCCTGGGCGGTCTGTGCAGACAAAGTGGACATGATTATTGCGTGTCAGGAGCGAAACAGTGAACAAACCACAATCCCTGCGCCACGCCCTCAATAAAGCAGTGCCTTATGTCCGTAATAACCCGGATAAACTGCATCTGTTTGTGGATAACGGTTCGCTGGTTGCCACGGGGGCCAGCTCCATGTCATGGGAGTACCGTTACACCCTGAACGCGGTGATTGAGGATTTCAGCGGCGACCAGAATCTGCTGATGGCCCCGGTCTTGCTGTGGCTGCGGGATAACCAGCCCGATGCCATCAATAATCCGGCGTTACGGGAAAAGTTATTCACCTTTGAGGTGGATATTCTGCGCAACGATGTCTGTGATATCAGCCTTAACCTGCAACTGACGGAGCGTGTGCTGGTCAGCACTGACGGCAGTGTGTCGAGCGTTGAAGCTGTAGCAGAGCCCGATGAACCTGAAGAAATGTGGACGGTGAAACGTGGCTGAACTGCAGAAGGTGGACGACTGGCTGAGTGCTTTGCTGGCGAATCTGGAGCCAGCCACAAGAAGCCGCATGATGCGTCAGCTGGCGCAGGAACTGCGCCGGACACAGCAGCAGAACATCAGGATGCAGCGCAATCCAGATGGCAGCAGTTATGAACCGCGTAGGGTAACAGCACGCAGCAAAAAGGGGCGCATCAAACGTCAGATGTTTACAAAGCTGCGCACCACCAAATACCTTCAAACTACCGCCAGCGCCAATTCTGCCAGCGTGCAGTTTGAAGGTAAGGTGCAGCGCATTGCCCGCGTTCACCATTACGGCCTGCGTGATCGCGTCAGTCGTAAAGGGCCAGAGGTCCGTTACGCAGAGCGTCGCCTTCTTGGTGTAAATGATGATGTGGAAACTGTCATTCAGGATGCTTTGCTAAATTGGTTACAGAGATAAATAAAACCACATTTATAAAATTTAGTTTACTTTTTACTGATAAATGGATTCCTATCAATCCATGAGTCCCAGTTTATATAATTGTCATCAAATCCTATGAATTTCATTAGTACAAGTGGCACCAGTAAATTCAAATTTGATGAGTAATCTTGAATTTCAATTTTGCCATCTGAGTTTTTTTCATCAAGATAGGCAATGTATTTACCATTGTGGAACAGCGAGTGACGGAGTTTGCAGTAATGCATAATGTTTCTTTGAGCTAATGTATGTCCTGTTTTTTCGACATTAAAACCATATTCTTTTAAAACCTGAGTGATTATTTGTGGTGTTTTGGCAGGGGAGTAGTCATTTTTAATAAATCTGCAAAGTGCTTCTAGTGCCGAGAATAATAAATAATATCTGACGTCGATATAATTTATTGAGTCGCGGAAAGCTAGCATTGATTTAAAAAATGATGTTCTAAAGGCATCTTGTTTTAGCATGGCTTTACTATTTAGTTTTTCCATGGCTAAGCAAATAAAATTTTCTCGGCTGTTTGGTGCAAAATAATCTTCCATGATGATAATGCCCGCACCCTTATCTCTTTTTTTGTCAAGCTTTTTGGGTAGAGATGGTTTGAAATTGAAAGGGGTTTCATCATTTTCAAGTTCTCCTGAAATGATTACATTTTTTTGTTCAATGAAACTAAGAACTGCTTGTAAATCAAAAATAAGCTGCTGTTGAGCGGCGTAGTTATTCGAGTTTGGTTTGAAAAAACCAGTGAGGATGTACCTATCATTAGCCCAGCCATTTTTTTTTAACTCACTCCATGAACTGAAAATAGGAGTTAACTCACCACCGTCAAATGTGATTTTTTTAGTGAAATTAAATCCATAAATTGCGATTTGTGTCATCTTAAATACCTTAGAAATTGTTTCTCTTTTGTGTGGTTCTCCATACATACGCTCTGTATTACATCACTCTACCTGGTTGTGCAAGGATCGCTCTCATGAATGCACAACTGACTGAAATCATGCGCCTTATCACCAATCTGATCCGCACAGGTGTAGTTACCGAAGTGGACCGGGAGAACTGGCTTTGCCGGGTGAAAACGGGCGACCTTGAAACCAACTGGATTAACTGGCTGACACTGCGTGCGGGCAAATCGCGCACCTGGTGGAAACCGTCTGTGGGTGAGCAGGTTGTGCTGTTCAGCCTTGGCGGCAATCTGGAAACCGCGTTTGCCCTGCCTGCGGTCTACTCAAACCAGTTTCCGCCACCTTCAGACTCTGAGGACGGTAACGTGACGGAATACCCGGACGGCGGCTGGTTTGAATATGAACCCGCCACCGGGCGCTGGTTTGTCAGGGGCATCAAATCAATGGTCATTGAGACCGCTGACAATATCACCCTGAAAACCAGTGAGTTTGTGCTGGAGGCTGACCGCACGCGTATTAACAGCGAAGTGGTGATCAATGGTGGCGTTACCCAGGGCGGCGGTGCGATGAGTTCTAACGGGATCGTGGTTGATGCGCATCAGCATACTGGCGTCCTGAAAGGCGGCGATACAACCGGAGGCCCGGTATGACGCTGTATCTCGGCATGAGTCAGAGCAATGGAAAAGCGATTACGGATACCGACCATCTGCGCCAGTCGGTGCGGGATATTCTGCTGACGCCGCAGGGCAGCCGCATTGCCCGCCGGGAATACGGTTCCCTGCTGTCGACCCTGATTGACCGGCCGCAGAACCCGGCGCTGAGACTGCAGATCATGTCTGCGGTCTACGTGGCCCTGAGTCGCTGGGAGCCACGACTGACGCTGGATTCCATCACCATCAGCAGCAATTTTGATGGCTCCATGGTGGTTGAGCTTACCGGACAGCGCAACAACGGCGCGCCGGTTTCCCTTTCCGTATCAACAGGAGCAGACAATGGCAGTCATTGACCTTTCCCAGTTGCCTGCGCCGCAGATAGTGGACGTGCCGGATTTTGAGACGCTGCTGGCTGAGCGCAAGGCCGCTTTTGTGCTCCTTTATCCGGCGGATGAACAGGACGCGGTGCGGCGCACACTGGCGCTGGAATCTGAACCCGTCACCAAGCTGCTGCAGGAAAGTACATACCGCGAAATCCTGCTGCGCCAGCGTATTAACGAGGCTGCGCAGGCGGTCATGGTGGCCTATTCGATAGGAAATGATCTTGAGCAGCTGGCAGCCAACTGCAACGTGAAACGTCTGACGGTAGTGCCTGCTGATAATGATGCAGTACCGCCGGTCGCCGCAGTGATGGAAGATGATGATGCGCTGCGCCAGCGCATCCCTGCAGCATTTGAGGGACTGTCCGTTGCTGGCCCGACGGGAGCCTATGAATTTCACGCCAGAAGTGCGGACGGACGTGTGGCAGATGCCAGCGCAACCAGTCCGGCCCCTGCAGAGGTGGTACTTACCGTACTGAGCCGGGAGGGTGACGGTACAGCAGTAAAAGACCTGCTGGATGTGGTTGAAAAAGCCCTGAACAGTGAGAGTGTACGCCCGGTGGCTGACCGTCTGACGGTTCGTAGTGCGGAGATCATACCGTACCGGGTGGAGGCTACCATTTTTCTTTATCCGGGGCCGGAAGCGGAGCCTGTTATGGCGGCGGCAAAAGCCAGCCTGCAGAAGTACATCGCCAGTCAGACGAGGCTGGGACGTGATATCCGCCGCAGCGCCATTTATGCCGCGCTGCACGTGGAGGGCGTCCAGCGTGTGGAGCTAACGTCCCCTCTGGAGGATGTGGTGCTGGATAAGACGCAGGCGGCATCCTGTACTGAATGGAGCGTTACCAACGGGGGCACGGATGAATAGTCTGTTGCCGCCGGGTTCGTCGCCGCTTGAGCGCCGACTGGCGCAGACCTGCAGCGGGATTTCCGATCTGCAGGTATCGCTGCGTGATTTGTGGAACCCGGCAACCTGCCCGATCAGATTCCTGCCTTATCTGGCCTGGGCGTTTTCTGTTGACCGCTGGGATGAGAGCTGGACAGAAAGCGTCAAGCGCCGCGTTGTGCAGGACGCTTTTTATATCCATCAGCACAAGGGGACAACCCGCGCCGTGCGGCGCGTGGTGGAGCCGTTCGGCTTCCTGATCCGCATCATTGAGTGGTGGCAGACCGGCGAAACGCCGGGAACGTTCCGTCTGGATATTGGCGTACAGGATCATGGTATCACCGAAGACACCTATCTGGAGCTTGAGCGCCTGATAAGCGATGCCAAACCATGCAGCCGTCATCTGGTTGGTATGTCCATCAACCTGCAGACAGGTGGCCCGTATTTTGTGGGGGCAGCCACCTACACCGGCGAAGAAATCACGATCTACCCGTATATCAACGAAACCATTATTTCCGGCGGCACCGCTTATGAGGGCGGGGCGGTCCATGTTATTGACACAATGAGAGTGAATCCATGAGCGCAAAATTTTATACCCTGCTGACGGAGATCGGCGCGGCGAAACTGGCAAGCGCCGCCGCGCTCGGTGTCCCGCTGAAAATTACCCATATGGCGGTGGGCGACGGTGGCGGTGTGCTGCCCACACCCAGCGCGCAACAGACCGCGTTAGTTGCTGAGAAGCGTCGAGCAGCGCTGAATATGCTGTATATCGACCCGCAGAACAGCAGCCAGATTATTGCTGAGCAAGTGATCCCGGAAACTGAGGGGGGATGGTGGATTCGTGAGGTCGGCCTGTTTGATGAAACCGGCGCACTGATCGCCGTGGGTAACAGCCCTGAGAGCTACAAGCCGCAGCTGACAGAAGGGAGCGGACGTACGCAGACCGTGCGCATGGTACTGATTACCAGCAGCACCGATAACATCACCCTGAAAATTGATCCTGCAGTAGTACTGGCAACCCGTAAATATGTAGATGATAAGGCGCTGGAGCTGAAGGTATATGTAGACGACCTGATGGCAAAGCATCTTGCTGCACCGGACCCGCATTCACAGTATGCACCCAAAGAAAGTCCGACGTTTACCGGGACACCCAAAGCGCCAACGCCAGCGGCGCTGGATACATTAAATGAACTGGCTGCTGCGCTGGGGAATGATCCAAACTTTGCGACAACAGTGATGAATGCGCTGGCAGGAAAACAACCTCTCGATACCACGCTGACGAATCTGAGTGGAAAAGACAATGCAGGGATTCTCCAATACCTCGGTTTAAAAGACGCACTTTTAAAAGGTGACGGGCGATTCCTTGCGGGAACGTTTGTCAGTGACGCAATTGACCGAACATCAATTGGTGCCAGAGCGGCTACAGGCTGTCAGTTTATGCGCGCACATCAGGCACCTGATGCGCCAGACCAGGTAAGTTTCTGGCAAATTATTACCCTTAGCGAGGTGGTAAGTCCGACCACTGTTGTGGATGTTCTTGCAGTCAGTGGCAATAACGTATTGTTTGGTCACGGAACAGGAGCGGGTATTACCTCATGGCGTCAAGTGGCGATGCTGGAGGGGGGCGCCTTTACGGGGGGTATTTCTGCTCCAAATATGCGTGGCGATACCCTGGTTACGGTTGGGGATGGCACTGGTGGGATGGCTAAAGGTGACGTTGATGGTGCAGGTTTTAATGGTAACAATCTGAACATTAAGTCATGGAATGGTATCGGATTTCAGAACTCAGAAGACCTGGCTATCCGGGCATATATCAGCACCCGACTCGGTGTTATCGCAGCTGCTGAAAATTTGCAGGCCGGAAATGCGATATTCAACAAAAACGGCGATGTTTACGGCGATATATGGGGCACAGGCAGCGGGCCTGGCTGGTTGAGTGCGTATATTGCAGGCAGACCGTTACGACAATACATCACCATGGTCGGTGTGTACCAGAACGACAAAACAAAGCCATTTATGCTTCATGATGATGGTTCTGGTGTATTCCTTGCTACAACTGACATGCTAAGTGGGTATGTTCAGTCAATTCGATTCGGTGCCGTTGAGCATGGAAACGTATATCGTTCGCCCGGATTTGCAGACCAGTTAGGTTACGTCATTACAGGTGTTGAGAATGGAGACTCGAACGAAACACCAGACAGGATCCAACGACGCTTGTTACAGCTTAAAGTGAATGGTCAGTGGTATACGGTGGGGGCATAAAAATGAAACATTTTAAAAATTTCACTAAAACAACGGAATTAACACCCGTTCAGCAGGAATTATCAGAGAACTGCAGCATCCAGTTTATCAATGATGAAGCAGGTATTGACTGGTATATATTACAAAAATTATTCCACTCCGATACACTGAAAATCCAGTATGACAAAACAGGACTAATTATTTCTGCAGATAAAGATGTGACAAAGCTATTTCCACTGAATTGCTCTGTTGTGGAATTTGCTGATACTGATATTCCTGATGATTTCCAGCCAGGTAATTTCACCTACAGCAACGGCACTATCGCCCCTGTTCAGACTGATTATGTTGCTTTAGCGACGGCAGATCGCGACAGGCGTATGGCTGCGGTCACGATAAAAATCAATCAGCTTATGGAAGCTCAGGACGATAGCGATATTACGGCGACAGAACTGCTGGAACTTTCAGCACTGCGTGAATATCGTACGAAACTAAGACGAATGGATTTAACTGCTGCGCCAAATATTAACTGGCCTGTGTATCCGAAAAAGTAACTCCGTCCCTGCGTTAGCGGGGTCTTTTTATCCCTTCCATTGTGCCATCTCCTGTACAACGTATATCGCGTGCGCCGCGTGCGTATCAACCAGAACATAAGGTATCCCTGTCAACCGGAGAGACTGCCTTATGGCTCAGGATTACCACCACGGGGTGCGCGTTGTTGAAATCAACGAAGGCACCCGACCTATTACCACGGTGAGCACTGCCATCGTGGGCATGGTCTGCACCGGCGATGATGCTGATGCGTCCGTGTTCCCCCTCAATAAGCCGGTCCTGCTGACTGATGTGCTCACCGCCAGCGGTAAAGCGGGGGAGTCCGGCACGCTGGCCCGCTCGCTGGACGCGATTGCAGATCAGGCAAAACCCGTAACTGTCGTTGTGCGTGTGGCGCAGGGCGAAACCGAAGCGGAAACCACCTCCAATATTATCGGCGGCGTAACTCCCGACGGTAAGAAAACGGGCATGAAAGCGCTACTGTCGGCGCAGTCGCAGCTCGGTGTTAAGCCGCGCATTCTTGGGGTGCCGGGACATGACACTCAGGCCGTTGCTACTGAACTGCTGGGCGTGGCGCAAAGCTTGCGCGGGTTTGCCTACCTTGCTGCTAATGGCTGCAAAACGGTGGAGGAAGCTATTGCCTATCGCGAGAATTTCAGTCAGCGCGAGGGAATGCTGATCTGGCCTGACTTCATCAACTTTGACACCGTGCTGAAAGCAGACGCCACGGCTTACGCCTCCGCCCGTGCGCTCGGCCTGCGTGCCAAAATCGACGAGCAGATTGGCTGGCATAAAACCCTGTCCAATGTGGGTGTGAACGGTGTCACCGGCATTTCCGCTGATGTGTTCTGGGATCTGCAGGACCCGGCAACCGATGCGGGACTGCTGAACAAAAATGACGTCACCACATTGATCCGCAAAGACGGCTTCCGCTTCTGGGGTTCCCGTTGTCTCAGTGACGATCCGCTGTTTGCCTTTGAGAACTACACCCGCACGGCGCAGGTGCTGGCTGACACTATGGCGGAGGCGCACATGTGGGCGGTGGATGGCGTGCTTAATCCGTCGCTGGCCCGCGACATTATTGAAGGACTACGCGCCAAGATGCGCAGTCTGGTCAACCAGGGATACCTGATTGGTGGTGACTGCTGGCTGGATGAGTCCGTTAACGATAAAGACACCCTTAAAGCCGGGAAACTGACCATTGATTATGACTACACTCCGGTGCCTCCGCTTGAAAACCTGATGCTGCGCCAGCGCATCACCGATCGTTACCTGGTCGATTTTGCCAGCCGTGTCGCTGCATAAGGGGGAATCATGGCTTTACCACGCAAGTTAAAACACCTGAACCTGTTCAACGACGGGAACAACTGGCAGGGGATCGTTGAGTCTCTGACCCTGCCGAAATTTACCCGCAAGTTTGAGAAGTATCGCGGCGGCGGTATGCCGGGCGCAGTGGATGTGGACATGGGGCTGGATGACGGCGCACTGGACACGGAATTTTCAATCGGCGGTACCGAGCTGCTGTTATTCAAGCAGATGGGCAAGGCAACCGTTGACGGCATCCAGCTGCGTTTCACAGGTTCCATTCAGCGTGACGATACCGGCGAAGTGCAGGCCGTTGAGCTGGTTGTGCGCGGGCGCCATAAAGAGGTGGATTCCGGCGAGTGGAAAACCGGCGAGAGCAGCAGCACCAAAGTCAGCAGTACCAACAGCTACGCGAAGCTGACCATTAATGGTGAGGTGCTCTATGAGGTCGATCTGGTCAACATGGTAGAAATCGTTGGCGGCGTGGACCTGATGGAAGAACACCGTAATGCCCTTGGCCTCTGATTAACCTTAACGGCGCGGGCAGCCGCGCCAGTATTTCATTAACAGGAAACGAACATGAGCGACAAGCTGACTGAAAAGACCGTAAAACTGGATACCCCCATCATGCGCGGTAAAACTGAAATTACCGAAATTGTGCTGCGCAAGCCTCAGTCCGGCGCACTGCGTGGCACCCGTCTGCAGGCCATTATGGATATGGACGTGGGCGCAATGATGACTGTGATCCCACGAATCTCCACCCCGACGCTGACCGCGCAGGAAATGGCAGAGCTGGACCCCGCCGATCTCACCGCGCTGTCGGTAGAGGTGGTGACTTTTTTGTTGAAGAAGTCGGTGCTTGCCGGTTTACCGACAGCCTGACGATTGATGATCTTGTGGCGGATATCGCCACCATCTTTCACTGGTCGCCATCCATCACTGACGTTATGCCGCTGACTGAGGTGTTGGCGTGGCGGTATAAGGCAATTCAGCGAAGCGGGGCCAGCGATGAGTGACAATAACCTGCGTCTGCAGGTGATTCTTAATGCGGTTGACAAGCTCACCCGCCCATTTCGATCCGCGCAGGCCAGCTCAAAAGAGCTGGCTGCAGCCATTCAGCAAAGCCGCGCCCGTTTAAAAGAATTAGATGCTCAGGCGGGCCGCATTGACGGTTTCCGCAAGGCCAGCGCGCAGCTGGCAGTCACCGGTAACAGCCTGAAAGCCGCACGCGAAGAAGCTGCGAAACTTGCCACGCAATTCTCTGCCACCAACCGCCCGACGGCGGCGCAGGCACGGCTGCTTGAGCAGGCAAAAAACCGCGTTACGGAGTTACAGAGCAAATATAACGGTCTACGTCAGTCGGTGCAGCGCCAGCGTCTTGCGCTCAATGAAGCCGGACTGGACACGAAAAAGCTCAGTAGTGCGCAGCGGGAACTGCGGCAGAATGCCGACGAAACCCGGCAGGCCCTGGACCGGCAGCAGAAATCCCTTAAAAGCTTGGGCGAACAGCAGGCGCGAATGAACGCCGTCCGCGATCAGTATTCGCGCCGTCTTGAGGTGCGGGATCGCATCGCCGGGGCAGGGGCTACCACTACGGCTGCAGGGGGGGCAATGGGCGCACCTGTTGTGGCGGCAGTTAAGAGCTACGCCAGCATGGAAGATGCCATGAAAGGTGTGGCAAAGCAGGTAAACGGGCTGCGGGACGATAATGGCAACCGCACAAAACAGTTTTATGACATGCAGGATGCCATCAAGGCCGCCAGCGAACAGCTACCGATGGAGAACGGCGCTATAGACTATGCCGCGCTGGTTGAAGGTGGTGCTCGCATGGGGGTGACCAATCAGGACGATCCTTACGAAGAGCAGAAACGTGACCTGCTGGCTTTTGCATCCACGGCGGCAAAAGCGGCAACGGCCTTTGAGCTGCCCGCAGATGAACTGGCAGAAGGACTGGGGAAAATCGCGCAGCTCTATAAAGTTCCGACGCGCAATATTGAACAACTGGGCGATGCGCTGAACTACTTGGACGATAACGCCATGTCAAAGGGTGGGGACATTATCAACGTCCTGCAGCGTATGGGGGGCGTGGCTGACCGCCTTGACTTCCGAAAGGCCGCGGCGCTGGGTTCAACATTCCTTTCTCTTGGGGCTGCCCCGGAAATCGCCGCCAGCGCCTCTAATGCCATGGTGCGTGAACTGTCCATTGCTACCATGCAAAGTAAACGATTTTTTGAAGGCATGAATCTGTTGCAACTCAATCCGGCGGAGATTGAAAAGCAGATGACCACCGATGCCATGGGCACAATTCAGCGGGTTCTGGAGAAGGTCAACAATCTGCCGCAGGATAAACGCTTGTCAGCCATGACAATGATTTTTGGCAAAGAGTTTGGCGATGATGCGGCAAAGCTGGCTAACAACCTGCCGGAGCTGCAGCGCCAGCTGAAACTCACATCAGGTAGTGGTGCTAATGGCTCTATGCAGAAAGAATCCGACATTAACAAGGATTCATTGTCTGCGCAGTGGTTGCTGGTTAAGACGGGCGCGCAGAACGCTTTCAGCAGCCTGGGGGAAACGTTGCGCCAGCCGCTGATGGATATTATGGGCATGGTTAAGCGCGTGACCGGGGCGTTGCGTCGCTGGGTTGAACAGAATCCCGTGCTGGCTGGCACGCTGATGAAAGTGGCGGCAGCTACGGCAGCCATTACTGTTGGGTTGGGGGCGCTGGCAGTGGCGGTGGCTGCGGTACTAGGGCCGCTGGCGGTTATCCGGTTTGGCCTGTCAATGCTGTCAGTTAAAGCGTTACCTTCTGCAGCCGCCGCTGCCACACGTACAGGTAGCGTGCTGCGTTTGTTGATCTCTGGTCCGCTGGCTTTGCTGCGCGTGGCATTATTTGCTGTTGGTAGCCTGCTGGGTGCGCTGCTCAGTCCTGTAGGGCTGGTTGTGGCTGCACTGGCAGGCGTGGCGCTGGTTATCTGGAAATACTGGCAGCCCATTAGTGCATTTCTGGGGGGCGTGGTGGAAGGGTTCAGAGCCGCTGCTGCGCCCATCAGCGCCGCCTTTGAGCCGCTCAGACCCGTGTTTCAGTGGATTGGTGACAGGGTGCAGGCCTTGTGGGGCTGGTTCAATGATTTACTTACCCCGGTTAAATCCACTTCCGAAGAACTGAACAGCGCAGCTGCAATGGGGCGTCGGTTTGGTGAGGCGCTGGCGGAAGGTCTGAATATGGTGATGCACCCACTTGAGTCACTTAAATCCGGTGTGTCATGGCTGCTGGAAAAGCTCGGTATTGTCAGTAAGGAGGCGGCAAAGGCGAAACTACCTGCGCAGGTTACGCAGCCGCAGTCCGCCACAGTGAACAGTGACGGCAAAGTGGTGCTGCCGCCAGGCGGGTTCCCGGCTTACGCGGGGATGTATGACACGGGCGGGATCATTCCACGCGGGCAGTTTGGCATTGTCGGAGAAAATGGCCCTGAAATTGTGAACGGACCGGCAAATGTTACCAGCAGGCGGCGTACTGCTGCACTGGCCTCTGTCGTTGCTGGCGTGATGGGGGGAGCTGCGACACCTGCAGAAGCGGCTCCGCTTCATCCGTTCAGTTTGCCTGCGAGGGCATACCAGCCCCCGCTTGCTAAGGCAGATAGCCCGCCGCCGGTTATTCGTTATGAGATAAATGCGCCCATTCATATTGTCGCTCAGCCTGGGCAGAACGCGCAGGATATTGCCCGTGAAGTGGCACGCCAGCTTGACGAACGGGAGCGCCGGGCCAGGGCAAAAGCACGCAGCAATTTCAGCGATCAGGGGGGGTATGAATCATGATGATGGTACTGGGTTTATATGTATTTATGCTGCGCACTGTCCCTTATCAGGAACTGCAGTATCAGCGCAGCTGGCGACACGCCGCCAACAGCCGGGTGAACCGCCGTCCGTCAACGCAGTTTCTTGGCCCGGATAACGATTCACTGACACTGTCCGGGGTTCTGCTGCCGGAAGTGACTGGCGGCAGACTGTCATTACTGGCGCTGGAACAAATGGCTGAACTGGGCAAGGCATGGCCTTTGATTGAAGGTAGTGGAACCATTTACGGCATGTTTGTTATTGAGAGTCTGAGCCAGACAAAGACGGAGTTTTTTGCCAGCGGAATGCCCAGGCGCATTGAGTTTACGATCACCCTCAAACGGGTTGATGAGTCGCTCTCTGACATGTTCGGGAGCCTGAGTGACCAGCTCAGCAACCTGCAGGACTCCGCAGCATCTGCTATTGGGGGGATTAAAAACACGGTTGGAGGATTGCTGCAGTGAACGTTAATTCTGATCTCCTGAATCTGAACAGCAAAAGCCCGGCTTTCAGTATCACCATCGAAGGCAAAGACGTGACGACGGTGATGGACGCGCGCCTGATGAGTCTGACACTGACGGATAACCGGGGCTTTGAAGCGGACCAGCTTGATCTGGAGCTGGACGACGCCGACGGGCTGATCGCCCTGCCGCGACGTGGGGCTGTGATTCAGCTGGCGCTGGGCTGGAAAGGCCAGCCGCTTTTCCCTAAAGGGGTTTTTACCGTAGATGAAATTGAACACAGCGGTGCCCCTGACCGGCTGACCATCAGGGCGCGTAGCGCAGATTTCCGTGAAACCCTCAATACACGGCGCGAAAAATCATGGCATCAGACAACGGTGGGGGAGGTGGTAAAGGAAATCGCCGCCCGGCATAACCTCAAAGTGGCGCTGGGTAAAGACCTGACGGATAAGGCGCTGGATCATATGGACCAGACCAATGAAAGCGATGCAAGTTTTCTGATGAAACTGGCGAGGCAGTATGGGGCGATTGCTTCCGTTAAAGACGGGAACCTGCTATTTATCCGGCAGGGACAGGGAAGAACGGCAAGCGGCAAGCCGCTGCCGGTTATCACCATCACGCGCAAAGCCGGTGACGGTCATCGGTTCACCCTTGCTGATCGTGGTGCCTATACCGGTGTTATTGCCAGCTGGTTGCATACGCGTGAACCCAGGAAAAAAGAGACAACCAGTGTTAAGCGTCGTCGAAAGAAAGCCACCACACCCAAAGAGCCGGAAGCAAAACAGGGTGATTATCTGGTGGGAACGGATGAAAACGTGTTGGTTCTTAATCGTACCTACGCCAACCGGAGCAATGCAGAGCGCGCAGCAAAAATGCAGTGGGAACGCCTGCAGCGCGGGGTTGCTTCATTTTCCCTGCAGCTCGCTGAGGGGCGGGCTGATCTCTATACGGAAATGCCGGTGAAGGTGACGGGATTTAAGCAGCCGATTGATGATGCAGAATGGACCATTACCACCCTGACGCATTCTGTCAGCTCGGATAATGGATTTACGACCAGCATGGAGCTTGAAGTAAAGATTGATGGTCTTGAAATCGAATAATTGGTTCTCAATATTGAATAATGATGTATCATTATTGCGATTACGGCAAAAGTGGTGGGATAACAGCAATGATGAACTGTCCAGAGTGCGGTCATGCAGCACATACCAGAAGCAGCTTTCAGGTATCAGCTACGACAAAAGAACGTTACAACCAGTGCCAAAATATAAATTGTGGCTGTACGTTCGTTACTCATGAAACGTTTGTACGGCACATCATAAAACCGAATCTAATTTCTTCTGCGCCACCACATCCGGGAAAAGGTGGTCAAGGCCACATGAGTTTCTGAACAAAACCCGCTTTAATGGCGGGTTTTTTGTTGCCGCCAGTCCGACACGCTGTCGCCATTTTGCCGCCACTACCAAAGAAAAAGGGGCTACGTTTTCACGTAACCCCTTGTTTTATTTGGTGGAGCTGGCGGGAGTTGAACCCGCGTCCGAAATTCCTACATCCTCGGTACTACATGCTTAGTCAGTCTTTACATTCGCCTGGCACCTGCGGACGGACACGCCACTACCAGACTAGCCTGATTCGTTTTAACGCTTCAACCCCAGGCAGGGCATCCACGCGATCTCTTTTGGGTTTGACCTCTCTTGATCCCCGTCCTAAGAGCGGAGGCTAGGGAGAGAGGGCTCTAAGCAGGTTATTAAGCTGCTAAAGCGTAGGTTTCGTCGTTTGCGACTATTTTTTTGCGGCTTTTTACGAGGCCAACCGCCCCTCGGCATGCACCTTGGGTTTCGCAAATCCCGTCGAATCCAGAATCAGCCCCAATGTGTAAGGTAAGTATAACAGACTTGTGACACGCGTGACCAGCCCCCGTATCTTCTTATCTTCAACGATTTACCGCTCGCGCAGCGCTTCTTTCGCGCGATTAAACGGTTTGATTAAATAGTCGACAATGGTTTTTTCACCGGTTTTGATATCCACCGTGGCGATCATGCCTGGAACAATCGAAAAACGGCGTCCTGATTTATTTTGTAGATAGTCCTGGTGGGTGCGGATAAACACGCGATAGTAGAAAATTTCCGGTTTCACTTTATCCTGAATGGTATCCGGTGAAATGGTCTCCACCACGCCGTCAAGCCCGCCGTAAATGGCGTAATCGTAAGCAGTAATTTTAACCAATGCGCGTTGGCCGGGATGAATAAAGGCGATATCACGCGGCGAAAGGCGGGTTTCAATCAACAGACGATCGTCTACCGGCACTATCTCCATCATCTCACCGTTAGGCGGGATCACGCCGCCAATCGTCGTGACCTGGATATTTTTAACAATGCCGCGTACCGGCGAACGTATGGTAAGGCGGGTGACGGAATCCTCGCGTCCTTTTAAAATGGCGGAGAGCATATCGACCTCAGCGTTCGCTTTTGATAACGCTTCGCGTGCCTGCACATAATATTGTGAGCGCAGATCGGTAATTTTTAAGCCTAAATCGCTTTTTTGTCGTTGCAGGCGCAGCACTTCAACATGACTGGCCGCGCCGCTTTTCTCCAGACGCTGGGTAATGGCCAGCTCTTTATTAACCGACGCCAGCGCATCCCGTAGCTCGGCTTCGGTATCGGCCAGCTGCGCGCGGCGGCTTTTATAGAGACGCGTCTCTGCGGCAATCAGATCCGGCCAGCCGTTCAGCTCAGCGGGGAAGGCGAGAGGTAAGTCGTTGACTTCCGCGGTTAACCGTGCGCTGGAGGCGAGTGAAGCGCGATATTTTGCCGCACTTTCACCCACATTGGACGCCAGACGCGTCGGATCAAGCCGGGCGACAATCTGGTTAGCCTGAACTCTGTCGCCTTCCCGCACCGTCAACTGCGCCAGAATGCCGCCATCCAGCGACTGCAGAACCTGTTCGCGTGAACTGGGGATCACTTTCCCGTTGCCGGTGGAAACCTCATCCAGTCGGCCAAACCACGCCCAGATGCCGAGAATGAGAAATAACAGTGAGCAGATCAGAACAATACGACCCGCGCCGGAAAACGCCCGTTCACGCTGAATATCGGGATCGTCCATCGCGGCATCATGCTGATTGATTTTCATTTTTCCACTCCCGACGGTGACTTTGCATCCGATCCGCGTTAAGCGCCTGCGCTTTTGGCGCATCCATCACCAGTTGTCCTTCTTTCAGGACAACGACACGCTCAACCAGCTCCAGTATTGGTACCCGGTGCGTCGCGACGACCAGGGTACGGTTGCCAAGCCACTGATGTAACCGCTGAATAAACTCTCGTTCCGTATGCTCGTCCAGCGAGGCGCTGGGTTCATCAAGTAGCACAATATTGGGGGAGCGCAGCAGCATTCTCGCCAGCAACAGGGACTGGCGCTGCCCACCGGACAGGCCGTTACCGCCCTCCATAATGGGATGATCCAACCCTTTTGCCAGCCGCCTGACGAAGACGGCGCCGCCGCTGACTTCGAGCGCGTCAAAAATCTGTTCATCGTTGGCGTGCGGCGCGCCGAGCGTCAGGTTCTCTCGTAGGGTGCCGAAGAAAAGCCGCGCGTTCTGGCTAAGAAAGCCGATGTTGCGGCGTAAATCCGCCATATCGATGTGCGACAAGCTGAGATTATCAAGCCGGGCATCTCCCTGAATCATCTCCAGGCCGCCCGCCATCGCCTGTAAAAGTGTGGATTTACCCGCGCCGTTACGCCCCAGTATCGCAATCCGCTCGCCTGGCATGATCTCCAGACGCACGAGGCGCAGCGGTATGCGTTGATCGTCGTTATGGTAACGAAACTGAGCATTTTCAAAGAGGTAATGCCCGTGGAGGATGTCGCGGTGTATCAGGCTATCGTCATGCTGTGTCTCGGTGGGCAGTTGCATAATGTTGTCGAGACCCATCTTCGCCGCTTTCACCTGCTGCCAGCGCGCCAGCACGCCGCACAGGTTAGCCATTGGCGCGATCATCCGTGAGCCGAGCATCGACGCGGCGACCACGGCGCCGGTAGTCATACTGCCTTCAATGACCATCGGCGCGCCGAACATAATCACTGCGGCATACACCAGACTTTGTACCGACATCCCCCAACTGATAAGCCCTTGCGTGAGTTTGCGGGTGCGTAGACCCGACTCGCCGGTAATACGGATATAGCTATTCCACTGCTGAAGAAAGCGGTTCTCCGCCTGCATCAGTTTAATATCCTCCAGCCCCTGAACGCTTTCGACCAAGACTGCATTGCGTAGCGTCGCTTCGTGGGCGGCCTGGTTGGCGAGGACAGCCAGTTTTTTTTGCAGTGCGACGCCCGGCAGGATCATCAGCAGAGCCGCCACGGGCGCTATCCATGCCAGCGGTGGGGCAATAATCGCCAGGACTATCATAAACAGGAAAAAGAAAGGCAGATCGACAATGGTCGCCAGCGTTGAAGAGGTAATCATCTCGCGGATCTGCTCTAGTTCGCGTAACTGCGAGATAAAACTGCCGGTGGAACGGGGGATAGCGCTGTTGCGCAGCCTTAACGCATGACCGAATACCCGATCGGAAATGCGCATATCGGCGCGTTTACCGAGCACGTCCATAATGTGCGTACGCGCTTCACGCAGCAGAAAACCGAACAGCACCGCTACCAGCACGCCGAAGGAGAGCACGTACAGGGTAGGATATGACTGAGCGGGGATCACCCGATCGTAAACCTGCATAGAGAACACAATCCCGGCCAGCGACAGCACGTTAATCAGAAAGGCGGCGACCAGGTAAATAAGGGCGAATATCCTGCAGAACCAGCTCGCGCATCCAGTCGGGTTTAAAGCGGGAGATATAGCGATCGACGCGGCTATCCTTGAGCGCCGATAGCGGGCGTAGCGCGGCAACATAGAGGATCTCCGGCAATAACTCGCTGAGCGTCAGGCGGTTACGCTGACCCTCTTCTTCAATCACAAAAACGTCTACCGCATCTTCGCCATTAACATGCTCGATGACCAATAACTGCCCGTCCCGGAGCTCGACAACCAACGGCAATCGCCACTGACTAAATGCCGTTTTGTCTATGTCCGGCGCATGAAAGGATAAACCCGCCTGCCGCGCGAGCTGCGTTAAGGCGGTCGTTCTGCTTTTACCCCTAAACCACGGGGCGTTGGCCTGAATTGAACCGGGAGAACAGGCAACGCGATAATGACCGGCGACATAGCTGATGGCCTGCGCCCATTGGCTTAGCGCGCGCTCACTGAGTACCTCTTCTACATCGGGGGCGGCGCGGGTCATGGCTGGATCTCCACGGATTGAATGCTGCGATGATTTAACGCGAACGCCTGACGAAGCGCGCCGGTGTTATACAGACAGTTCAGTTGTAACTGATGCAACTGGCTTTCCGTTTGCAGTTCGGCAAAACGCGCCTGGTAAACTTCCTGCTCCGCATTAAGCACGTCGAGCAGCGGGCGGGAACCGAGGTCAAGGTATTGCTGCTGATACAGTTCGCGCGTGCGTTCGCTAAGCTGCTGTTGCCGACGAAGGATTTGTAACGCGCTGGCAAGACTCATTGCCTGGCTGCGCGCCTCCATCAGTTTCTGGCGGACATCAAGCCGGGTGCGCTGAATGGTCGACTGAGCCGCGTCTACCGCATGGCTGGCGGCGTTGCGTCGGGCAGTCAGCCCTCCGCCCTGATAAAGCGGCATCTCAACTTTTACCCAGGTGGAATACTGGGTTTTATCCAGCACTTCATGACTGGGATATTTATCATTAAGATAATGTTGTACAGAAGGTTCGAGCGAAATCGTCGGCGTCATTTGCGCGCTGGCATAGTCCAGATTCGCCCGCGCAACGTTGGCCTGCGCCCAGGCGGCCAGTACCGCGGGCACCAGTCGATCGTCGGGAGTCGCCGTCTCACAGCTGCGAGCAAGTTTCGCCGGGAAGTCATTATTGATACCGTTAAGCGAATTCCAGCCCAGCCAGCTCATCAGTGAGGCTTTCGCACTGTCGAGATTGGCCTGATACTGCGCCAGTTGCGAGCGGGCGGATTCGATTCTGGCTTCGGTTTGCACCACGTCAGAGAGCGACGTAGCGCCTTCATCGCTGCGCTGCCGGATAAGTTTACCGATGCCGTCCGGCGCGACGAGCTGTTCTTCCGCCGCTTCTACCATTTGCTGCCAGCTCTGCGTTTGTACAATGGCGTTGGCGGTTTCGTGCGCGACGGTATCAATACTGAGCAACACATTGGCCTGTTGCTGCGCTGCGCCTGCGGTTTCGGCGCGAACCTGGCTTGCCACTTTGCCGAAGTCATAAAGCATTTGCGATACCGACAGCACTAGCGAGGGGCTATACCCGTGATCGGTGTAGGTATTGCTGTACCCATTGTTCACGCCAGCGCTGACTTGCGGATAATATTTCGATTTGGCGACCTCTATTTGTTCATTCTGTGCGAGCAGTTTGCCGATGGCTTCGCGAATAGAAGGATGCCAGTTAACGGCGCGATTGACCGCGTCATTGAGCGTCAGGTTGCCCGGCGCGGCGGCGCTGAGCGGCAACTCAGCGGCGGAGCCATCCAGCGAAGGAAGCATCTGGTCCGTTGCTAATCCTTCGGATGTAATCATTGGCGGCGCTTCTGCGCCCCGGGGCTGGTGATGAAACAAAGCAAATGCCAGTACGATGGCGGCAGGCGCGACTCTTCCCATAGTTTATCCCTTTTAAATATCACCGCTTGTTGCCCCGAACGTCGTGGCGTTCGGGGCTTTTTTATCAACCGCCGGTTATCAGGTGGTTGTTCTGCAACAGATCATTTAGCGTGAGCTGCACATTCTCCAGAGTGACAAGGTCAGTGGATTTAAACGCACTGCCGGCGCCGTCGCGATCGACGGATATCACCGTATTGGCGCCGCTGGTATGAACCTGCACAAAGTTACCCAGCGTCGCCGCCTGGTGATCCCAGCCGGTCAGCAGTTCGTGGATATCGATCTTGTCGCCCTGCGCGGTAGAGAAGTTTTGCCAGCGATCGACGCCGTTGCCGCCGGTCGCGTCCGCGCCGTTTAACAGATGGTAAATCAGCGTATCGCCATAGGCGGAGCCGATGAGAACATCGTTTTGGTTGGTACTGACGATTTGTGGCGCCATATCAATGGTCAATGTGGCGCTATCCGTATGACCCATCTTGTCATCCAGTTGATAGGTAAAGACCTCTTTACTGGTGATGGACGACATCGCGACGCCATTATTCAGGGTGTAGGTGTAAGCGCCATCGAGGTTAATTTGCAATGTGCCGTAATGTCCCTGAATCGTGGCGCTGGTGGTATTCGCCGCGGCGTCCAGCGTGGCGGCGCTGCCGTTATACCCGCTAATGCTCAGGCGGGTATTCACCGTATTAAGCTGATCCATCGCCCCCGCCGCGTCGCTGCCGTCAAAAATATTGCCGAGAACGGTATGCGTTCCGGACGTTTCAAAATTATCCAGATCGACGGTGGTGCCGATGACGCGTGGCGTGATCGTCGCCGCCCCGGCCAGGGTATTGGTGCCGGTAAAGTTAAGCGTGTACGTTCCGGCATCCAGCTCCAGACCGCTCAGGTTGACGGTCACCGTCGCGCTGCCCAGCGTGATATTCGCCACCGGAACGGTTCCGTTGCGTATGACGGTCCCGTTCTCCTGAATGGCCCAGCTAATATTCAGATTGCCCAGCGTAATGAGCGTGGAGACATCAAAGACCAGTGACGCGCCTTTAAGTACGGTGCCCGTTGCAACGTCAAAGGTGCCGCTCCCGCTGCCCGATTTGCCGAGTAGCCCCCAACTGGCGCTGCCGACGCTGGAGTCCAGCCAGGCAGCGGTATCCTGAAGCGTGGCGACGCTGAGGATATCGCTGACATCATTAATCGCATCCAGCGCCTTGGCGGTTGGCGTGATATTGAGCGAGGCCGTATCGGTATCGCCGTTTGGCGCTTTGACCGTATAGATAAAGCTGTCCGGCGTTTTAATGCTGTCGGCGCCGACGCCGTTCTTCAGCGTGTAGGTATAGTTGCCTCTTGCGTCAATGATGAGCGAGCCATACAGCCCGTTTACCTCCGTTGTGCCGGTCGCCGCAATCGCCACGCCGTTTACTTCAGTGAGGAGGGCGTCCGTAGGGACGACATCATTGGTCAGTACGTTGCCGGTGGTGTTGGCGGTGATACTGTCAACGGCATAGGTGTGGTCCTGGGAAATCGCCAACGTATAGCCAGTGAGGACGCTAATGCCGCTGGCGGTATTCAGCACGAACAGGTATTCGCCGCCAGGCAACGTCAGGGTCAGCGGCTGGGACTGTCCGGCTAACAGCAGGGTGTTAATCCAGCCCTTTTCCACCCGGAACTGCTCATATTGCTGAATGGCATCGTTGAAGCGATAAACGTACAGATCGAACGTGGAAACCAGTGAGACGCCGCCGACGGTTCCCTGTAACGTCATGGTTCGCGTAGCGCCTTCTTCAACGTTAAAGATGATCGGATTAGTCATATCATCAAGCAGATTCGCGTTCAGTACATTACCAAGTCCGACGCTTAATACCGTGACGCCGCTTTGTGTCGAGGGACCGTTGTTGACGTAGCTAACGTGAGTATCAAAGACCAGCGAGGCGTTATTGTCTGTCGCTATCACGCTGCCCGGTACAGGCGCGGGACCCAGATTGATAACCAGTTGCGCGGCGCTGCTACCGACGCCATTCTGGGTAATGGTGTAGGTGAAGCTCTCTTTATGTCCGTATCCTGCCGTGGGCTTAGCCAGCGTGTAGGTGTAACTGCCGTCCTGATTAATGTGCAGCGTGCCGTATTGTCCCTGGATATCCACGCCGCCCGCGCCGACCGGCGTACTGACGCCGTTGGCGTTGGTGATGGCGGTGACCGTGGTGCCCGTCGGCGCGGTATCATCAGCCATGACGTTGCCGGTACTGATGGTTGGCCCGCTAATAATACCTGCGCTGGTCTGGTGTACATCGACATCCAGGCTGGTATATGACCCGGTGGCGAGCAGACTGGTGTTATAAGTGAGTACCCGGTACTGGCCTTCGCCCAGGCCGCTCAGGTTCAGGGTAACGCCGCTCCCGGTCAGGGTAAGCAAATTCGCGAAGTCGCCAACGGCGGTGTTGACGATCGTCGTCCAGGCGCCGAGGCTGGTGTCGTAGCGCTGTACCACAATCTCCTGAGTACTGAGCAGCGAAAGCACGATTCCCGTTGCGGCGGCATCGATGGTGACGTCGCCCGTACCACCTTCAGCAATGGTGAACTCAACCTGAGCGGTATCGTTACCCAAAACCGAGGCGACATTGCCAAGCGCGCCAACCAGCAGCAGGCCGTAATCCGAATAGCTTTGCGTGCTGGTGACGGCGGTAGAGGTCAGATCAAGGCTGGTGATGTTATCCCTTGCCGCCAGCGGCAGAACCGGCGCGGTAATGCCTAACGTGCCGGAGGCGTTACCCGCAGCGTCAGTGGCCGTCACGTTAATGAGCTGACCTTCAATTTGTTTTGTCGGCAAGGTGAGAGACCATGCGCCGTTGCTGCCAGCGGTGGTGGTGAGCGTCACGCCCCCCGTCAGCGTGACGGTTACGGTGCTGTTTGCCTCTGCCAGCCCGGAAAGTGAACCGCCATCGGCGCTGAGCGTACCTGACGGCGTACCGGGCGCCAGCGTATCGACAATCACCGTCGCGGCGGTGGAGAAGCTGCCTGTACCGTTGGCGTTAGTCGCGGTGGCGGTGAAGGCGTGGCTGCCTTCGGTCAAATTGCCTGTCGGGGTAAAGCTCCAGTTTCCGCTGGCGTTCGCCGTGGTGGTGCCGAGCAGCGCCCCGTTGTTATAAATGCTCACCGTGGCGCCCGCCTGAGCGGTACCATTCAATGTGGGTTGTGCGTCATTAGTGACCTGGCCGTTGGCGATAGCGCCGGTATAAATACCCACATCATCTACTACGTTGGTGATGATCGGTGCTTCCGGCACACGCGTATCGGGCGCGGTAAATCCGGCGGCAATGCCTGTGTTGCCTGCTTTATCCTGGGCAAATGCCAGTAGCGGCTGACCATTGGTCTGCGCGGGCGTGAGTGTGGCGGTGAAGCTGCCTGTACCGTCGGCGGTGGCGGTTCCCAGTACCACACCAGTATCAGAGGTAATCGTCACTGTACTGCCTGCTTCCGCGGTGCCCGTCACCCGATTACCGGTAGCATTGATGACCAGGTTGCCGGGCGCGCCGGGCGCAATGGTATCCACGATAATCGTTATCGATGGCGAAGCGGCGCTAACGTTGCCAGCCGCATCGGCGGCGCTAACGCTATAGGCGTGACTTCCCTGGCCGAGCGCGGCGGTTGGCGTCCAGCTCCAGTTGCCGCTGGCATTGGCGTTCACGGTCGCGACCAGCGCGCTATTATCGAAGATGCTTACCGCGCTGTTGGCTTCCGCAGTACCGTTGAGCGTCGGCTGTGTGTCGTTGGTCGATTGTCCATTGCCAATGGCGCCGGTATTGTTCGGGACATCATCAACGATGCTGGTTATAAGCGGAACCGTTGGCGCAAGGGTATCGACCACGATAGTAAAACCGCTGGTGGCCGGGCTAACGTTGCCTGCCGGGTCGGTGGCGGTCACTGTTAATGTGCGCGTGCCGTCGTTTAACCCTGTCGTCGGCGTGAAGCTCCACGCGCCGCTCGCGTTAGCCGGGGTGACGCCAAGCAGAGTGTCGCCATCATAGATACTGACCACGCTGCCCGCTTCGGCAGTGCCGTTCAGCGTGGGGCGGTTATCATTGGTTATCTGACCATTAGCGAGATTTCCTGTGACCCCACCCGCGACGTCATCCACCACGGACGTCAGGATTGGCGTTTGCGGCGCGGTGGTATCGACCGTCAGGGTGAAAGCCGTACTGTTCGGGCTGCTGTTTCCTGCGGCATCGGTGGCGACGGCGGTGATGACGTGCGTTCCGCTTGCCAGCGTTGAGGTGGAGACGCTCCACGCGCCGTCAGGCTGAGCCGTTGTCGTGCCAATGACCGTACCATTTTCATAGAGCGTGATCGTGGCGCCGGCTTCTGCGGTGCCGCTGAAGGTTGGCGTAGGATCGTTGGTATTTTGGCCGTTCGCGATCGTGCCGAGGCCTGGCGCCTGATCGTCACTGACTGATGTGATTACCGGCGTCAGCGGCGGCGTAGTATCGACGACGAAATTAACGCTGTCCGAAACGGGGCTGGCGTTGCCTGCGGCATCAACGGCAATGACGGTAATTACATGGTTGCCCGTCGCCAGCGAGGCGTCGGGCGTGTAGCGCCAGCTACTGCTATTGTCGGCGGGAATTTCAGCCAGCAGCGTGCCGTTATCGTAGAGACGAATAGTTGTGTTGGCTTCACGGGTGCCGCTAATGACAGGGCGCGCCTCGTCTGTGATCTGTCCTGAACTCAGATTGCCGGTAATGGGGCCCGTACCGTCGTAGACCGTATCAATAACAGGCGCGGCGGGAGCCGTGGTATCAATAGTAAACGAGCGTATTTCGGACGCGGCGCTGGTATTGCCTGCCGCATCGGTTGCTGTCGCCGTCAGGTTCCAGACGCCCGCGCCCAGCGAGGTAGACGGTGTAAAGCTCCAGCTACCGTTGGCCTGAACTTGCGCCGTACCGACCAGCGCGCTGCCATTATAAATCGAGATGGTTGTACCCGCCTCACCGGTACCCGAGAGTGTTGGTCGGGTTTCGTTCGTCGAGCCGCCGTTGGGGACGATGCCCGTTACCGGCGCCGTATTATCTGCCACGCTGGCGATAACCGGCGCGGCGGGCGGTGTGGCGTCAATCGTCAGCACAAATCCGCTGGACACCGAGCTGCTATTACCCGCCGGATCGGTGGCGCTAAGGGTGAACGTGTGGCTACCGTTTGCAAGCGGCGTCTGCGGCGTGAAACTCCACGTGCCGTCGCTATTCACCGTCGTGGTACCGATGGACGCGGGATTACCGTCAAGATAGACATTAATCGTCGCGCCTGCCTCTCCGCGCCCGTTCAGGGTGGGCGTCGCATCGTTCGTTAGCTGCCCGCTAACCAGGTTGCCGGTAATTCCGGGCTGGTCATCCACGACGGAGGTGAGAACCGGGATCGCCGGAGGCGTAATATCGACCACGATCGTCCACGGCGCGGAGACCGCGCTGGTATTGCCCGCCGGCTCGGTAGCGCTAACCGTCAGATTATGGCTTCCCTCTGACAAATTGCGGGGCACCGGGAAGGTCCAGCTACCGTTTTCGCCTACCTGAGCCGTGCCAAGCGGCGTACCGTTATCAAAAATGGTGATTGTCGCGCCAGGTTCGCCAGTTCCGTTCAGTATTGGCTGCCGATCGTCGGTGGATTGCCCCGGTAACACCGGAACGGTCGGTTGATTGTTATCGTCAATCACGGACGTGATAACCGGCACATCTGGCGCCTGCGCGTCAATGTTCAGCGTAAAGCCGTCCGAAGGCTGGCCGCTATTGCCAGCGGGATCGGTCGCCACGGCGGTAAAGATGTGCGCGTTGCTCTCTAGCGGCGCGTTCGGGGTGAAGCGCCAGTTGCCGCTTTGATCTACCGTGGCGGAACCGATTTCTACGCCGTTATCCAGAATGCGGATCGTGGCGCCAGCTTCTCCCGTTCCGTTGAGCGTCGGGCGTGAATCATTGGTGAGCGCGCCGTTATCCAGCGTACCGGTCATGCCGGGGACATCATCCGTTGCGCTGGTAATAACCGGTTGCGCCGGCGCGCTAAGATCGACAGTGATCCCGACCGGTGCGGACAGGCCGCCCGGGCCATTCGCATTGGTTGCCTGGACGGTGAAGTAATGTGTGCTTTCGCTTAATGGCGTCGCGATCTCAAAGATCCAGTTCCCACTGGCGTCAACGGTGGCAAAGCCTGCCGAATCGCCATCAATGAAAACTTCAACGGTAGAGCCGATATCCGTGGTGCCGCGCAGCGTCGGCATGGTGTCGTCCGTGGCGCCGCCCGCCGCAATATTCCCCTGTACGCTCCCGACATCATCTTCAATCGCCGTGATGGCCGGGACGGCGGGCAGACCGCTGTCGGAAGCGGGAAAATTCGTAGCCGGGCCGTTATTCCCCGCGCGATCGATAGCAATTGCCGTCAGCGTACCGCCATCGGTTTGCGCCGGACTGAGCGTAACGACGAATTCACCGGTGCCATTAGCGACAGCGCTGCCGACCAGGGTGCCATCGGCATGGTGAATTTCAACGGTAGCGTAAGGATCGGCAAGTCCGGTGACGCGCGTGCCATCGTCGTCCACCGTCTGGATCGTTGGCGCGGGCGGGGCAGTGATATCCACGGTAATAGTGATCGGCTGGGTTTGCGCCGTGGTATTTCCAGCATCGTCAGTCGCGCTGAAGGTTAGCGCATGGCTGGCTTCTGATAATTCGGGCGTATTGAATGTCCAGACCCCGTCGGTGACGAGCGCCGTCCCGATTGCCACGCCATTGTCGTAAATCGTGACGGTGCTGCCGTTTTCGCCGCTGCCGTTAATAGTCAGCGTCCGATCGTTAGTAAAGGCGCCATCGGTTAATGGCCCGGTCACTGGCGCAACATCGTCAAGGATTTCATTGACGACGGGCGGTTGCAACGGAACGGTGTCGACGGTGAAGGTAAAGCTGTTCGATACGCCGCTGCTGTTTCCGGCGGCATCGGCGGCAATGGCAGTCAGGGTGTAGACGCCATCCGGCAGCGCGCTGGTCACCGCTAGCGTCCAGGTGCCGGTCTCATCGACGGTGACTACGCCTAAAACGCTGCTGCCATTATAGAGCGTAATAATGCTGCCGATGTCGCCAGTGCCGTGAATGACCGGTGTATTGTCGTCAGTGGTTGCGCCGCTGACAATAGTATCCTGGACTTCGCCGACGTTATCTTCGGCAAAAGTGATAACCGGATTGGCGGGCGCAGTGGTGTCTAGCGTAAAAGTGACTGAGGCGGAAGGTGGACTGATATTGCCCGCTCTATCGGTTTCCGTGACGGTAATGGTATAGGTTTCTGGCGTCAGTGCCGCAGGCGTAAAGTTCCAGCTACCGTTATCGCCTACCGTTGTGCGACCAATTTCACTGCCATTATTGTAGAGAATTATCGTGCTGCCGATCTCTCCCGTGCCGCTGAAGGTCGGCGTGGTATCGTTCGTTGCGCCATTATTGCCGATGTTGCCAATAACCGGCGCGACGTTATCGCTGATTAGCGGCGCGTCAGGCTGCGCTGGAGGCTGGGTATCAAGGGTAACGGAGAAAACGCCGGTGGTCGGGCTACTATTGCCTGCGGCATCCGTGGCGGTGGCCGTCAGGATGTTTAACCCTTCGCTCAGATTACGGGTTAGCGGATAGGTCCAGCTACCCTGTGGATTGACCTGGACGGTAGCCAGTTCTACGCCGTTATTGTACAGGGTGATGATGGTGCCGGGTTCGCCGGTGCCGCTGAGGGTCGGCATACGCTGATTGGTAATACTGCCGTTTGCCAGTAGCACCTCGCCTTCTCCGCCGGTGATGGCGGCTGACACGATCTGCGGCGCATCCGGCGCCTGGGTATCGATGCGTAGGGTAAAGCTGATGGATTCGGGACTTTCGTTCCCCGCCGGATCGTTGGCGCGAGCGGTCAGATGGTGGTCGCCGTCGCCCAGCGCGGCAGGCGGCGTAAACTGCCAGCGCCCGTCCGTGCCGACCAGCGCCTGACCTATGGCATTGCCATTATCGTAAAGGATGATTGTGTCGCCTGCGGTGCCGCTACCGCTCAACCGGGGCTGGGATTCCTGGGTAATCTGATTGGTATCAATCGTATTTCCGTCGCCGTCAGCTACGCCGATAACGCCGGGGGCGGCAGGGGCCTGGGTATCAATGGTAATCGTAAAATCGGTCGAAAAAGGCGTGGTGTTGCCGTTACTGTCGCTGGCCGTCACGGTAAAGGTGTAGGTGTCGTCCGCCAGTGGCGAGGCCGTGGTGTAAGCGTAGCTCCAGACGCCGGAATTACCGACGATAATATCTGCTATCCGGGCGCCATTCTGATACAGGTGTACTGTGGAACCCGGTTCACCTGTACCATTAATCGTTGGCGTGCTGTCGTTAGTGAGCCCCAGATGCGCGACGCTACCGAGAATACCCGGCGCATCATCTGTAATGAAGGTGATTACCGGTTGCTGCGGCGATTGCGTATCGACCACCAGGTCGAATGACGCGGCCTGACTGGCATTGCCTTTAGCGTCGGTTGCGATTACGGTCAGTCGATGCGCGCCTTCACCTAAATTTTGCGACGGCGTAAACGTCCAGGCACCGTTGGGCTGTAGCGTGGCGAGTCCCAGTGAAACGCCGTTATCAAAGACTTCGACACGCGCGCCGGCCTCCGCCGTACCGCTAAGGGTGGGACGGTTGTCGTTGGTGGTTTGTCCGTTAACCAGCGGCCCGGTGAAGCTTTCAACATCGTCCAGTACCTGAGTGATAATGGGCTTATCCGGGGCGGTGATATCGGGCGCTTGCGCTGTGGTTGGCGGGCTGACGTTGTTGGCGCTGTCGGTGGCGGTAGCGATAAGCGCCTGGCCGTTAGTCTGCGCCGTATTCAGCGGAACGATAAATTGTCCGTTGCCATTAGCGACGGCGCTGCCAAGTACGGTGTTGCTACTGTCGCGGATAGTGACCGTTGCCCCGGCTTCCGCCTGACCGCTTACGGACAGACCGTCGGTCGCCACGGTAAGACCGTCCGGTGCCGCAGGCGCAGTTTTATCCGGCGCGTTCAGCGTTTCTACCGGACCGCTATTCGCGGCTTTATCGGTAACGCTAATGCTTAATGTTTCGCCGTTAATTTTCGCCGGGCTAATACCTATTGAGAAGGTACCGTCGTCGCCTGCCGTTCCACTCCCGAGCGTATTTCCCAGGCTGTCTTTGATAACCACAGTACTGCCAGCTTCCGTAGTGCCGGTGAGTCTGTAGCCGACGTCGCTAACCGCTAGGCCTTCCAGCACCGGCGGCTGCGTGTCGATATCAATGGTAAAGGAGACGGACTGCCCGCTGGTGCCGCGATCGTTGGTCGCGGTAGCGGTAAAGACATGGTCGCCATCGGCAAGCGCCAGCGAGGGGGTAAAGCTCCATTTGCCGTCAGCGTCAGCGACAATGGGCGGAAAGGTCGCTACAGGAAAGCCATTATCGTTAATCGATATCGTACTGCCTGGTTCAGCAGTACCGCTGAGGGTTGGGCGGTTATCATCTGTGGCATCGCCATTTTTCAGCAGCCCGGTAACGGCGCCAGCGTCATCCGTCACGGTAAGGATAGTCGGCTGGGCAGGATACTGTGAGTCAGAAGCGGTAAACTCCGTGGCGGGGCCGATGTTACCGACGGCGTCCTGAATACGCGCTTCCAGACGCTCGCCGTGGGTCTGAGCCGGATTCAGCGTGATGCTGAAGTGGTTATTTTCTCCGGTAATTGTGGAGCCCAGGTAATTTCCCGCCGGGTCATAGATCGACACAGTACTGCCAGCTTCAGCGGTGCCGCTAACGGTTGTGCCGTCTTTCGCAACATTATCAATGATAGCGGCGTCAGGCGGCGTGGTGTCCACAATGATAGTAGGCGTTGTCGTCACGCGGCTCGTGTTTCCGGCTTTGTCGCTTTGTTCGACGGTAAAGGTATGTTCGCCATCGCTTAACGGCGTAGTCGGCGTAAAGGTCCAGCGTCCATTTTCGTCTACGGTAGCGCTGCCGATAACGGTTGAACCCTCTTTAATCGTGATGGTATTGCCTGCCTCTCCCTGCCCGGAAAATAGCGGTTTTGCCTCGTCAGTTCGGTCATTATTCTGTAGCGGCCCGGTGAGCAAACCGGTGTTATCGGCAATCAGTTCAACACGTGGGGCATCGGGGATGAGTGTGTCGATAGTCAGCGTAAAGCGGGCTGATTCGCTACTTTCGCCTTTCACGTTAGTCGCAATGGCGGTGAAATGATTTTCCCCATCCGCTAGCGCGCTGGTAATGGCAAAATGCCAGTTTCCGCTGGTATCAACCGTTGTTGAGCCTATTTCCTGACCATTGGCGTAAATATGGATGACTGTGCCTGCGCTGCCGGTGCCCTCCAGAGTGGGGGTATTGTCGTTCGTAAACTGGTTATTGCTCAGCGTGCTGGTGAGGGGAGCGGCATCATCGATAGCGGCGGTGATAGCTGGTGTATCGGGGAGAGGAATGTTGGGCGCATCGATGGTTGCGGATGGGCCGGTATTGCCGGCATCGTCAGTCGCGGTCACGGTAAGTTGTTCGCCGCTAATCTGTGGTGCTGTCAGATCAATACTAAATTTACCGTCGCTATCCGCTTTGCCCTCGCCAACGACGTTGCCTGAGGGATCTTTGATGGTAATGGTACTGCCCGCTTCGGCTTGCCCGCTTACCGTTTTTCCGTCCGCTGAAATCAATAATTCGCCGGGAGCGAGAGGCGGGGTAGTATCTACAGGATTACTGCTACCTGGAGTATTGCCGTTGGGGGTACTGCCGCCGGGATTGCTGTTATCAGGGGGATTACCGTCAGGATTGGTGTTATCGGGGGGCGGATTATCGCCATCCGAATGATGGTGGGAATCGCCGCCGCCGGAAGACGCGATAGCGGCAATGCCGCCAGCCGCCACCGCGCCAGCCAGTACCCACGGCCAAACGGCGCCGCCTGCTTCATGGGAAGCGCCGGAAGTGACCAGCAGTTCATTAATATCAGCGATTTGTTCAAAATGTAGCCCGGCTTGCGGATTTTCTACCCACCATAACGTGCCATCGTTTTCCGCCAGTACCAGCTGGCTTGCGCCCAGATCGTTGGTAACGTAAAAGTTTTTAATCGTGATCGTTTCGCCGGAATGGAGCGTCACCACCAGATCCTGATTAATGCGCGTAAGTTGACTAATTTCCTCCCGGGCCACTGATAATTTAACAATTGACGGGGCGTTAAGAGTGACCGCTGAGGATTCCACAGTGGTGGAGACGCCAGTCAATTTCGAAACCACGGCGAGTAGACGCATAAATTAGCTCCTGATGGATTTGCTCTGTGTATTAATTAACGGGCACGACGTTCAGGGCAAAATGCGTAGACGAGCCTTCCCGTTCATCATGAGAGATGAATTTCCGTAGCCATATTCTTTTTTATGAGCGTAGGTGAAGGTCTGGTTTTCTCGCCGAATAATCCTTTGTTTTTTGTGCCTGACTAGTGCTTTCGTATTAGATGATATAGTCAGAAAAAAATCTTTCTGCAAATTAAGATCTATTGATAAAGATGTTAGTGCGTCTGAAATATAACGGAGTTTGTGTTAAGGAGAGGTGGGGCAGGCTAACAACGCATGATAGTTTTTTATTTATCTTTATGTTTTATAATGAATTTTAATTTCTTCTTCTTTTTCTTTTTTAACATAAAAACAATACCTTTTGTGAAGGTATTCAGCAATATTAAATTTTATAAAAATCATTTGAAGTATTGTGTTATTAGGCTATAAAAATTTTTTAAACGAAGAATATATTCTTGTTGTGGTATTTATTGCTATTGATAAGCGTCAGACACAGAGAATATATTTTCGAGGCATGCATGAGATATGAACATTGACCAGCTTCATACTGAGAAGCTGGTCACAAAAAATGTCTATTATCGGCCTGCATTTTTCATAATGCGTGCTTTATCCAGTTGCCACTCACGTTCTTTAAGATCGGAACGTTTATCATGTTGTTTTTTACCTTTCGCCACGCCGATCTTCACTTTGCACCAGGCATTTTTCCAGTACAGAGAAAGCGCGACGACAGTATAACCTTCACGATTAATACGGCCATACAGTGAATCAAGCTCACGCTGATTTAACAACAGTTTGCGGGTTCGGGTTGGGTCGCATACGACATGTGTCGAGGCGACCGCCATCGGCGTAAAGTTTGCGCCAAACAGCCAGGCCTCGCCATCTTTGAGGATAACGTAACTGTCGCCGATATTGGCTTTTCCTGCGCGCAGAGATTTTACTTCCCAGCCTTGCAGGGCGAGACCAGCCTCGAACTCTTCTTCGATAAAGTATTCGTGCCGGGCGCGCTTATTCAGCGCGATGGTGGCTGAGCCCGGTTTATGTGCTTTTTTCTTCGTCATAAGTGTCGTGAATTCATAGGTAATCTGATATCGAAAACACCCCATTACGTCCTGATGAGGTGCAAAAATCTATCTTAGCATGAGTTGGGCTATGCACGCACAATTAAGGCATGACGGTTGGGGACAGCATTTTTTTTACTCGCTGATAAGTGGTATTATTTACACGATTTATGTTGATGGGAATTGCTATGCCTCAGATTAGTCGGACTGCTTTAGTCCCCTACAGTGCGGAACAGATGTATCAGTTAGTGAATGACGTGCAATCGTATCCCCAGTTTTTGCCTGGGTGTGTTGGTAGTCGCGTCCTGGAGTCATCGCCAGCACAGATGACGGCGGCTGTTGACGTGTCGAAGGCGGGTATCAGCAAGACGTTTACGACGCGTAATCAGCTAACGCGTAACCAGAGTATTCTGATGCATCTGGTGGATGGCCCCTTTAAAAAGCTGATCGGCGGCTGGAAATTTACCCCGCTCAGCCCCGAGGCGTGCCGCATTGAGTTTCAGCTTGATTTTGAGTTTACCAATAAACTCATTGAGCTGGCGTTTGGTCGTATATTCAAAGAGTTAGCGTCCAACATGGTGCAGGCGTTTACGGTTCGCGCCAAAGAGGTTTACCGTGCCGGATAAACTTGTGGTTGAAGTGGCTTATGCGCTGCCGGAAAAGCAGTATTTGCAGCGCGTAACGCTGGAGGAGGGCGCGACGGTCGAAGAGGCGATTCGCGCTTCCGGCTTGCTGGAATTGCGCACGGATATCGATCTGGCGAAAAATAAAGTAGGTATCTACAGTCGTCCGGTAAAACTCACCGATACGGTGCAGGATGGCGATCGGGTTGAAATTTACCGTCCCTTAATCGCCGATCCAAAAGCGTTACGCCGCCAGCGCGCCGAAAAATCGGCTGGCAGATAATTAGCCTCTTTTGCCGGATAACGGTGTGGAAGCCGTACCACACCTGAAGCACAGGCGTGCCTGTAAGCCAGATAAACGTAGCGCCATCAGGCAAATTCGTACCAAATGGCGGGGGAGAGGTTTGCAGGCCTGATGAACGTAACCTCATCAGGCGGTATCACAAAATTACTTCGTCAACGCCGGTTTGTTATCAATATTGGTTAACACGCCGCTGCTGTTAAAGGTGAGCGTCAGAGTCTGCTGCGTCACGTTCTCATGTCCTGGCTGCTGGCGGAAGACATAAAACCAGGTGTTCGTACCAAAAGGATCGGTCATCATCGGCGTGCCTAAAGCATACGCAACCTGTTGTTGCGTCATACCAACACGCACTTTGGCGACATCCGTAGGTGTAAGATAGTTCCCCTGATTGATGTCAGGTCGGTAAACCACTCGCTCCAGAGTGGAACAGCCTGCGGTCAACATCAGGAGTACTGCTGCGGCAGCAGTCAGCGTTTTACAGCGCATAGTGATTGGGTTCCTTTTCGGGCCTGAGCAGTACGTGGCTCATATTAATATGCCGATGATAATAGACCTTTCATCACTTTAAAACCTTTTGCTGTCGGGTCTTACGGCGTTTTTGTTGTGAACTCAGACCTTCGGGAGATAAAAAAGTTTACGCCGCCAGCAGTTCTTTTGCGTTTGCCAGCGTATTACGCGTAACTTCACTTCCTCCCAACAGGCGGGCCAGTTCCTGTAAACGCGCACGTTTATCCAACGGTTGCATATGGGTTTCGGTCATTGCCCCGTCTGTTTCTTTACTGACAAAGAAGTGCTGGTGACCGCACCCGGCTACCTGTGGCAGGTGAGTGACGCACATCACCTGAGTGGATTCGCCAAGCTGACGCAGGAGTTTACCGACCACGGCGGCGGTTGGGCCGCTGATGCCAACATCGACCTCGTCAAAAATTAGCGCCGGCGTTTCCATTTTGCGCGCGGTAATCACCTGAATAGCCAGCGCAATGCGCGACAGTTCACCGCCAGACGCGACTTTAGCGATAGGCTGCAGCGGCTGACCCGGGTTTGTCGTCACTTTAAACTCCACGCGATCGGCGCCGTCGTTGCTCAGATGATGCTCATCAAATTTCACGTCGATAGTAAACAGACCGTGCGGCATCGAAAGTAAATGCATACTTTCAGTGATCAACTGCCCCAGCTCCTGGGCGTAAAACTGACGCTGTTGATGCAGCGCTTGCGCCGTTTCCAGCGCTTGTTGGTGATGCTTATTAACCGCCAGCGTTAGCGTTTCCAGCGAATCGGCCTGATCGTCGAGCTGCTGCTGTTCTTCGAGCAGTGACTGATAAAGCTGCGGCAGCGCTTCCGGGCTGACGTGATGTTTTCGCGCCAGCGAAATTTGTTTAGCGATGCGCTGTTCAAGCTCAAACAGGCGATTGGGGTCTAAATCCAGACGCTCGCAATAGTGGCGTAATTCATCGCTGGCTTCGGTGAGTTGGATAGTGGCTTCTTCCAGCATATCCAGGATGCCGGAAAGCTTGCTGTCCATACCTACCAGCTCGCTAACCAGTTGTTTTGCGCTATATAACTGGCTTTGCAGGTTAACGTCTTCGCCGTCCGCGAGTAGCGCCAGAGCGTTCTGGCTGGTCGTAAGCAACTGCCCGCTGTTGGCCAGCCGTTTGTACTCTTCGTCAATTTGCTCGAATTCACCGGCCTGCGGATTAAAGTCGTTCAACTCTTTTAACTGATATTGCAGCAGTTCTGCGCGCGCGGCGCGTTCCTGGCTTTGTTGCTGGTGATGGGCAAGATCGCGGCAGCTTTGATGCCATAATTGGTAGCGGGCAGCCATCTGCTGCGCTAAAGCGGCTTCGTTGGCATAGCTATCCAGCAGCGATTTTTGCTGTTCGGGTTTGGTAAGCTGCTGGTGCGCATGTTGACCATGAATTTGAATCAGCAACTGACCGAGCTCGCGCAATTGAGACAGGGGCACAGCGGTGCCGTTAATAAAGCCCCGTGAGCGGCCATCGCTGCTGATAACGCGGCGAAGTAAGCATTCGCGACTTTCTTCAAGCTGGTTTTCTTCCAGCCAGCGCAATGCCGCAGGCGTGTCTTTCAGCGCAAAGCGGGCACACAAATCGGCGCGGGTCGCTCCGGTACGGACCATATCGGCCTCAGCGCGACCGCCCAGACACAGACCCAGGGCATCAATCGCAATAGATTTACCCGCGCCGGTTTCACCAGTAATGACGGTCATTCCGCTCTGAAAATCGATCTCAAGCTCGCGAACGATAGCAAAATTGCTGATGGTCAGTTGCGCCAACATAGCTGTTTTCCTGTATGAAAAACCATAACTGTAATTAAATACAGTATAAACTGGTTTTTTATACAGTAAAGAGGCTAACGTAAAATTAGAATAATTTTTTTGACCAGCCGAGTTTTGTGCTTAATGTATTGAAATAGCTGTAGTCTTTGGGATGTATCAGGTTGAGATGGTAGTCGCAGCGGCGAATCAGCACATCTTCTCCTTCCTGAATAGGCAGGGCTATCTGGCTGTCGCAGCTAATTTCCAGATCGCTACGGCGATGCGAAAAACGCAAACGAATCGTGCTACTGCTGTTAATGACTAACGGGCGCGCCGACAAGGTATGCGGGAACATCGGCACCAGGGTGATGGCATCCAGTGAAGGGGTCAGAATAGGGCCGCCTGCGGAGAGCGAATAGGCGGTGGAGCCGGTCGGCGTAGAAATGATCAGACCATCAGATCGCTGTGAAAAAGCGAAGGTTTCATCAATATAAACCTCGAATTCGATCATATGCGCCACCTTTCCCGGATGCAGCACCACTTCATTAATGGCTGTGCTGATACGCTTCTGGCGGTCCTGTTGGCAGACCTGCGCTTCCAGCAGAAAACGTTTTTCGGAGATATAGCGTCCTTCCAGCACATCAGATAATTGTTGCAGGGCGTTGTCCGGATCGAGATCGGTCAGGAAGCCAAGATTACCGCGGTTAATGCCAATCACATTGATGTTATAACGCGCCAGCGTACGCGCTGCGCCAAGCATATTGCCGTCGCCGCCCACGACTACCGCCAGATCCGCCTGTTGACCAATTTCCGCCAGCGTGCCGGTTGGCACATTTTTTAGCTGTAATTCGTGGGCGATTTGTTGCTCCACAATGACCTCATAACCCTGAGCGCATAGCCAACGGTAGAGCATTTCATGTGTCGTGAGTGCGGTGGGATGACGCGGATGCCCCACAATGCCGATACACTTGAAATGATTATTCATTTTTCTGAGGTCCTTGTAGCGAAGATTGATGACAATGTGAGTACTTCCCTTGAAACCCTGAATCTGATCCCCATAATAAGCGAAGTTAGCGAGATGAATGCGAAAAAAAACGCGGAGAAATTCATGAGTAGTAAAGAACAGAAAACGCCTGAGGGGCAAGCCCCGGAAGAAATTATCATGGATCAGCACGAAGAGGTTGAGGCAGTTGAACCAAACGATTCTGCTGAGCAGGTGGATCCGCGCGATGAAAAAATTGCGAATCTGGAAGTTCAGCTTGCAGAAGCCCAGACTCGCGAACGCGACACCGTGTTGCGCATCAAAGCGGAAATGGAAAACCTGCGCCGTCGTACTGAACAGGATATCGAAAAAGCGCATAAATTCGCTCTCGAGAAGTTCGTCAACGAATTGCTGCCGGTCATCGATAGCCTGGATCGCGCGCTGGAAGTCGCAGACAAAGCCAATCCGGATATGGCGGCAATGGTCGAAGGGATTGAGCTGACGCTGAAGTCTATGCTGGATGTGGTGCGTAAGTTCGGCGTGGAAGTGATTGCTGAGACCAACGTGCCGCTGGACCCGAACGTGCATCAGGCGATTGCGATGGTGGAGTCGGAAGAGGTTCCGGCAGGCAATGTGCTGGGTATTATGCAGAAAGGCTATACGCTGAACGGTCGTACCATTCGCGCGGCGATGGTGACTGTAGCGAAGGCGAAGTAAAAGTCTGATGGCCGATGTAAAGTCGGCCATTTTTTTAGCTTAAAAAATCCTGCACTTCCAGCCACGGCGTGTTGAAGTCCTCTATTTTTTTATATTCGCTCATTGGCAGAACGACCACATTATAGGTGTCAGATCCTTCATTCAGATCAAAAATCTGGAAGCCCCTCTTATTGAGTTCGGTCTGGATGCGTTCAAAGATCTCGTCAAGGTAACGGTCTCCGGCTTCACAGACATCGGAGATTTCATCCTCTTGGGTTATTTCGACAAGAAGATTTCTTAATTCCTCAGAATTCGTCAGGTTTTTTGTGAGTTCATAAAAGCGATCTGCGGCAAAATTAGCCAGTTCGCCTTCTTCATCTTCACCTTTCCAGTCAACGAGGTGAATAAATCTTTCGCCGCGTAGAACTTGTAAAAATGCCTGTGCCAGCTCGTTATTTCCGAGATCGCCACCGCTACAATCCAGGACGTCCTGCAACCCATATTCGTCTTCATCTTCGTCTTCAAAGATTTCAGGTTGCGTCGAAAGTTGAGAGAAAATAGTGGGCCATAAGGTTGGGTTGTGTGATAAAAAAACGTTGGCGACGACGTTGAGGTCGTCTGCAAAATTCTTATCCCATTCAATTACATAATCTTCTGACATAACATCAATATCCTTTCTGAATGCCTGAAAAGACATTATTGCATTGTTAAGTAAATGGCAGGAATTGATGGAATCTTAAAAGACGGCGATAAAAAAGGCGAACCGGAGTTCGCCATTGTGTTACTCCGCCACACTCTCGCGCAGCGGCTTTACCGGTACAACCTTTACCTGCTTAATCATATTTTCCTGTACATCGAGAATATCGATATCGTACTGCTCAATGCGCACGCGCGTGCCAGCAACCGGAATTTCCTCCAGAGCCTCCAGAATCACCCCGTTGACGGTGCGCGCGTCGTCTTCCGGCAGGTGCCAGTTAAACGCTTTATTGATTTCCCGGACGTTGGCGGTACCGTCAATAATGACCGAACCGTCGTTTTGCGGCGTGACCTCTTCCGCCAGGGTCGGCGACATCGATGTGGTGAAGTCGCCAACGATCTCCTCGAGAATATCTTCCACGGTGACCAGCCCCTGGATATCGCCATATTCGTTGACGACCAGTCCGACTTTCTTTTTATTGCGCTGAAATTTAATCAGTTGTGTACTGAGCGGCGTACCTTCCGGGACGTAATAGATTTCATCGGCGGCGCGCAGCATCATCTCTTTGGTGAACTCTTTTTTCTCGGCCATTAACCGCCAGGCTTCACGCACGCGCAGCATACTGATGGCGTCATCCAGCGAATCGCGATAGAGCACAATGCGTCCGTGTGGCGAGTGGGTGAGCTGCCGCTCGATAGACTTCCAGTCGTCATTGATATCGATCCCGATAATTTCATTACGCGGCACCATGATGTCATCCACGCTGACCTTTTCCAGATCGAGAACCGACAGCAGCATATCCTGATTGCGGCGAGAGATTTGCGAACGGGATTCATGCACGATAGTGCGTAATTCCTCTTTGCTTAACGACCCGCTAACCACGATGTCCGTTTTAATTCCCATCAGACGCATCAGCAGGCGGGTGATGGTGTTAAGTAACCACACCAGCGGCATCATCAGTATCTGTAACGGCGCCAGCAGGAAGCTGCTGGGATAGGCCACTTTTTCCGGATAGAGCGCGGCGATAGTTTTGGGCAGGACTTCGGCAAAAACTAACACGACAAACGTCAGTATCCCGGTGGCGATAGCCACGCCAGCGTCGCCGTAAAGCCGCATACCCACAATCGTGCCGAGCGCCGAGGCAAGAATGTTGACCAGGTTATTGCCGATCAGCACCAGGCTTATCAGTCGGTCGGGTTTACGCAGTAATTTTTCTACCCGTTTTGCCGAGCGATTACCTTGCTTCGCCATATGGCGTAAACGGTAACGGTTTAGCGTCATCATTCCAGTTTCGGAACCGGAAAAATAGGCCGAGATGACCACCATGATGATTAATATGATAATCAGCGTGGTGGTGGAGATGTGTTCCAGGGGAAACTCCTTTAAAAGCTTAGCTTACAAATTGCTGTAATATGCGGCTACCAAAATAGGCCAGCGTCAGAATACCCGCGCCTGCGACGTTAAACCACACGACCCGCCGACCCCGCCAGCCCTCATGGTAATGCCCCCACAGCAGAACGATATAGACAAACCATGCCACAATAGAGAGCACGGCTTTATCAATATTTTCAGTACTGAACAGGTTATGCATGTAAAACAGGCCGGTACACAGAGTAAGGGTCAGCAGTACGACGCCAATCTGCGTGATATGAAACATTTTGCGCTCAATGCTCATCAATGGCGGCATTTCATTACTAAACGCCAGCTTTTTGTTCTTCAACTGATAGTCGATCCACGCCAGTTGTAGCGCATACAGCGCGGCGATTATCAGCGTCGCGTAAGAGAAAAGCGACAGACCGATGTGCACCATCATGCCTGGGGTCGCTTCCAGATGCGTAATATATTCATTAGGCATGAACGTGGCGAAGGCCAGGTTAATCAGCGCAAAAGCATAGACAATGGGTAGAAGTAGCCAGCCGCGATTACGCGACGCGACAATGGTCATCACCGTGCAGATCATCAGGCTGACCAGCGAACCGACATTCAGCAGGCTCAGGTTTTGTCCACTGTCGCCGCCGGGCAGAATACGCGATTCCAGCGCGACAGCATGGCACACCAGCGCGATGACCGCAGAAAGAATAGCCATACGCCGCCAGCCGCTGTTTTTTTGCAACAGTCCGGGAACGATCAGCGCGAGGCTGAAGGAGTAGGCGACAAGGGCAAGTAAAGCAAAAACGGGCATAGTTGTGTCGACAGTTGACCAGTGAGAAAGAGAAGCAGTATAGCGTTACGTGACCGCAGCTCCAACCGTTGCATAACAACAAAGACGGCTTCATGGTATACTGTGGCGAAATTCTGTAACTGTGTCGCTGCGGCGACCAACCGTTTCCACCCCAGGCGAGAGACAATGTTTGATAATTTAACCGATCGTTTGTCGCGCACGCTGCGCAATATCAGTGGCCGTGGGCGCCTTACTGAAGACAACGTTAAAGAGACGCTGCGCGAAGTGCGCATGGCGCTGCTGGAGGCTGACGTTGCGCTGCCGGTAGTGCGTGAGTTCATCAATCGCGTAAAAGAGAAAGCGGTTGGTCATGAAGTTAACAAGAGCCTGACCCCAGGGCAGGAGTTCGTCAAGATTGTCCGTAGCGAACTGGTTGCGGCGATGGGCGAAGAGAACCAGACGCTGAATTTAGCTGCGCAGCCGCCAGCCGTAGTATTGATGGCGGGTCTGCAGGGGGCGGGTAAAACCACCAGCGTCGGTAAGTTGGGTAAATTCTTGCGCGAGAAGCACAAGAAGAAAGTGCTGGTCGTCTCTGCCGACGTCTATCGCCCGGCGGCGATCAAACAGCTCGAAACGCTGGCTGAACAGGTTGGCGTGGATTTCTTCCCGTCTGATGTCGGCCAGAAACCGGTTGATATCGTCAACGCCGCGCTGAAAGAAGCGAAGCTCAAATTCTACGACGTGCTGCTGGTGGATACCGCCGGTCGTCTGCACGTTGACGAAGCGATGATGGACGAAATCAAACAGGTCCACGCTTCTATCAAGCCAGTAGAAACGCTGTTTGTCGTCGATGCGATGACCGGTCAGGATGCGGCGAATACCGCAAAAGCCTTTAACGAAGCGCTGCCGTTAACCGGCGTGGTGCTGACCAAAGTTGATGGTGATGCTCGTGGCGGTGCGGCGCTCTCTATTCGTCATATCACCGGCAAGCCGATTAAATTCCTCGGTGTCGGCGAGAAAACCGACGCGCTGGAACCGTTCCACCCGGATCGTATCGCCTCGCGTATTCTCGGTATGGGCGACGTACTGTCTCTTATCGAAGATATCGAAAGCAAAGTTGACCGCGCACAGGCTGAAAAGCTGGCGACTAAACTGAAGAAAGGCGACGGTTTCGACCTGAACGACTTCCTGGAACAGCTCAAACAGATGAAAAACATGGGCGGTATGGCCAGTCTGATGGGCAAATTACCGGGCATGGGGCAGATTCCGGACAACGTTAAATCGCAGATGGATGACAAGGTGCTGGTGCGTATGGAAGCGATCATCAATTCGATGACGCTGAAAGAGCGCGCGAAGCCGGAAATCATCAAAGGTTCCCGCAAGCGTCGTATCGCGCAGGGCTGTGGGATGCAGGTGCAGGACGTTAACCGCCTTCTGAAACAGTTCGACGACATGCAGCGCATGATGAAGAAGATGAAGAAGGGCGGGATGGCGAAGATGATGCGCAGTATGAAGGGGATGATGCCGCCAGGCTTCCCGGGTCGCTAATTTCCCGGCCTGGCTCACTTGCTATTTCGGCACCGGGGTGTGCTCGCCATCCTCACGTACTGCGTGTACGCTGCGGTGGCTGCGCGCACGCCGGCACCGAACTCGCTGCGCCGCCGACGGCCTTCTACAGCAGAGTTATTAACTGTTGATTGCAATTCTCCCAGAAATCAGTAAAATTTTCGGGCTTTTAATATGACGCCGGGCTCCGTTCCTCGATGGGGCCCGGTTGTTTTATTCACACAAGAGGATGTTATGGTAACTATTCGTTTAGCTCGTCACGGCGCTAAAAAGCGTCCGTTCTACCAGGTTGTTGTCACCGACAGCCGTAATGCACGCAACGGTCGCTTCATTGAGCGCGTTGGTTTCTTCAACCCAATCGCTAGCGAAAAAGAAGAAGGCACCCGCCTGGATCTGGATCGCATCGCTCACTGGGTTGGCCAGGGCGCAACCATTTCCGATCGCGTTGCGGCGCTGATCAAAGAAGTAAAAAAAGCAGCTTAATCTGTCACGGTGGTCATGATGAGCAAGCAACTCGCCGCACAAGTACCCGCTGAACCGGTTGTACTGGGGAAAATGGGTTCTTCATACGGTATCCGTGGTTGGCTCAGAGTGTTTTCCTCCACTGAAGACGCCGAAAGCATTTTTGACTATCAGCCCTGGTTTATCCAGAAGGCGGGTCAGTGGCAGCAGGTACAGCTGGAAAGCTGGAAGCACCACAATCAGGATCTGATCATCAAGCTGAAAGGCGTTGACGATCGAGATGCCGCGAATCTTCTGACCAATTGCGAAATTGTCGTGGATTCCTCGCAACTTCCTGCGCTTGAGGAGGGAGACTATTACTGGAAAGACCTGATGGGTTGCCAGGTAGTCACCGCTGAAGGCTACGATCTCGGTAAAGTTATCGACATGATGGAAACCGGGTCGAATGACGTTCTCGTCATTAAGGCGAACCTGAAAGATGCATTTGGTATCAAGGAACGACTAGTACCGTTCCTCGATGGGCAGGTTATCAAGAAAGTCGATCTCGCTACTCGTACTATCGAAGTAGACTGGGATCCTGGTTTTTAAACCACCGAATAAACGGTAATAAATGGCGTTATGGGGATTGGCTTGTGTTTATTGGCATCGTTAGCCTGTTTCCTGAAATGTTCCGCGCAATTACCGATTACGGGGTAACTGGCCGGGCAGTAAAAAAAGGCCTGCTGAACATCCAAAGCTGGAGTCCTCGCGACTTCGCGCATGACCGGCACCGTACCGTGGACGACCGTCCTTACGGCGGCGGACCGGGGATGTTAATGATGGTGCAACCCTTGCGGGACGCCATTCACGCAGCAAAAGCCGCGGCAGGTGAAGGCGCTAAAGTGATTTATCTGTCGCCTCAGGGACGCAAGCTTGATCAAGCGGGCGTTAGCGAGCTGGCCACGAATCAGAAGCTTATTCTGGTGTGTGGTCGCTACGAAGGCGTAGATGAGCGCGTAATTCAGACCGAAATTGACGAAGAATGGTCAATTGGCGATTACGTTCTCAGCGGTGGCGAACTACCGGCAATGACGCTGATTGACTCCGTCGCCCGGTTTATACCGGGGGTTCTGGGGCATGAGGCATCAGCAATCGAAGATTCGTTTGCTGATGGGTTGCTGGATTGTCCGCACTATACGCGCCCTGAAGTGTTAGAGGGGATGGAAGTACCGCCAGTATTGCTGTCGGGAAACCATGCCGAGATACGTCGCTGGCGCTTGAAACAGTCGCTGGGCCGAACCTGGCTTAGAAGACCTGAACTTCTGGAAAACCTGGCTCTGACTGAAGAGCAAGCAAGGTTGCTGGCGGAGTTCAAAACAGAACACGCACAACAGCAGCATAAACATGATGGGATGGCATAGGCCCCCGAATATCAGTTTACCCAGGATAAGAGATTAAATTATGAGCAACATTATTAAGCAACTTGAACAAGAGCAGATGAAGCAGAACGTACCTTCCTTCCGTCCGGGCGATACCGTAGAAGTGAAAGTATGGGTTGTTGAAGGTACCAAGAAACGTCTGCAGGCATTCGAGGGCGTGGTTATCGCTATTCGTAACCGCGGTCTGCACTCTGCATTCACTGTTCGTAAAATTTCCAACGGCGAAGGCGTTGAGCGTGTCTTCCAGACTCACTCTCCGGTAGTTGACAGCATTGCTGTTAAACGTCGTGGTGCTGTTCGTAAAGCTAAACTGTACTACCTGCGTGAGCGTACTGGTAAAGCGGCTCGTATCAAAGAGCGTCTTAACTAAGAACGCGCTTTCGCAACATCCGAAAGCTTGTAGAAAAGAAGGGGCTGGCATTACGCTGGCCCCTTTTTTTATGGGTTTGCTCCACGCCATAGACGGTTGCATGATTAGTCTGGGTCAGTGGTCTCAACGCTGAGTCAGAAACGGCCAGGCCCGTTCCTTAGTTTAGCGAGCGTTCCGCACGCCGGTGTTTAGCCTGATACATATTTCGATCGGCCAGTTCTTGTAGTTTTTCGGCAGTGGCATGTTCCCATGTCAGCGCAAAGCCAATACTCAGGGTCATCGTTATTCGCTGGCCGTTATGCAGTTCAAAAGGTCGATTAAACGCCTGGGATAGCGCTGCGCAAATACGTTGTACTTCATATTCCGAATGTACATCGTAAAGCACCATCGCAAATTCATCGCCGCCGAGTCGGTAAGTCTGATAACGGCTACCACCGAATTCCGCTAATCTTTTGGCAACCTCTATAAGTACGCGGTCGCCTGCCGCATGTCCCCAGGTATCATTAATATATTTAAAGTTATCGCCATCCAGAAATAACAATGCCGAACAGCTACGAGCGGAATTGTCCTTCATCAGCGCGTTAATACAGCTGCGAAATGCCGCGCGATTGGCAAGCCCCGTCAGCGGATCGTGCAACGCGGTACGTAGTAACTGGGCATTTTTAGCCTGAAGCCGTAGCTGCCATTCTTCCATCTCATCCAGAAGGCTATTGAAATCCTGCGCAAACAGGTGAAATTCCGCAATACGCTCATCAGGTACCCGGCGTGAAAAATTTCGGTTAGTGCGAACGTCGTGTACAACTTCAGTAATATTTTGCAGCGCATCCACAACGCCATTGTGCAAATAACGCGTGAGCAGCAGGGCAATGCCGGATGCCAGCAGAATACATCCTGTCAGCACTGCCAGCGATAGCCAGATAAAATGACCAATAAGGCTGTCGCGGGCGACAAGCCGTACTTCGCCGATGGCCCTGCCGTTGTGCCAGACGGGTTGTGATACCGGCAATGGAAAAAGCCAGTGGCTAATTAAGCCGATGAGCTTATCGTCTGCGGCTCGCGAATCATAGCGCCATGAGGCGATAGTACGGCCATTTTTATCGCGGACCTCCGCCGCTGAAAATTGTCCCTGGCGTCCCAGTGTGGCGAGCGTTTCCGCTGCGGCCGCGTTATCGGAAAATACCAGTGCCGCTTCAAGGCTATGGGCCATTGTGGCGGCGGTCAAATCGAGATTTTTTTGCGCATACTGTTTGAGCGTAAGGACAGACGCAACGCAAATTAATAGCCAGATCAATGTCATTGTAAGCAGCACGCTGATTATACTAATCCGCCGTAGTGTGCGTTTAAATGTTGGTCTGGACAGAGAAAATTCCTTATTCATGCTTTTGATTCCGTGCAAGCATTAATACTTCTGGATTTACTCTCACGCCGCTATGCGAGAGGGAGTCCAGGTTGACGGAAAATTTGACTTCATCATTGTTAATGATCAGACAAAATGCGCTGCCAATAATACATTCGGTATTTTGCTCGGCAATTAATAACAAGGCATTAACTGGATAATGACGCGTTAACTCCACCTGATAAGCTGGCGATTCATTGCCAAAGTAAAAACCATCACAGCGGGCGCTCAGGGCTTCCTGTGTGGTACGGATGACAAGCGGTTGATAAGGGAAAGCCCAGTCAGCCTCTTCGCTAAGTACCCTGACAAAACGCGCAGATGAAAATATGCATAGCCTTGGCGGCCCGGATAACGCCGGCCAGTGTGTATAACTGACGATACCGGAGACGATGGCGCGTACGGATTTCTCTTCTTCCGTGACGCGTTGAGCATACAGAGGCAAGCTTGCTAATAATAGCGATAACAGAAGGATAAATCGGTGAGAAAAACGCATTAACAAGTCCCCACCATCTTCAGTCGTAAAGCATTAAAATACATCCGTGATTGTTTGTAGCAAAATAACATTATTTTGCCATATCGTCATTATTTCTTATTGATAATATGAATAATTTAAGTGGCGTCCCTGATATTAAATTCTTGTGATAATGGTATTAATCACCCTATATCAGAAAGTAAAATTATGCGTGCGGAGAAAAAATAATCAAAAAATGGCGAGCATCGCTCATTTTACCGTTTTTCTGAGGCTGGGAATAAAATAATTCACTTGTTGTGTAAAGTTTTTGATACGAAATGGAGGGGTTTAATCGACGATTGCGCATGATGTAAAGTTTATTTTACGTAATATGGATTGAAATCTTTACTTTTTGTGGTATGGTTTAAACATCCTCGTGGAGGATCAACTATCGCAAACAAGAAAAGACAGGATCGCCATCATGCAAAAAGACGCGCTGAATAACGTACGTATCACCGATGAACAGGTATTAATGACGCCGGAGCAGCTTAAAGCGGCCTTTCCGTTGAGCCTGGCGCAGGAAGCGCAGATAGCGCAGTCCCGGGGAATCATTTCTGACATTATTGCCGGGCGCGATCCGCGTCTGTTGGTGGTATGCGGTCCTTGTTCTATTCACGATCCTGAAACCGCTCTGGAATATGCCCGTCGATTTAAAGCCCTTGCCGCAGAGGTCAGCGATAGCCTCTATCTGGTAATGCGCGTCTATTTTGAAAAGCCGCGGACTACCGTCGGCTGGAAAGGGCTGATTAACGATCCTCACATGGATGGCTCATTTGATGTGGAAGCCGGGTTGAAAATAGCGCGTCAGCTACTGGTGGAACTGGTGAATATGGGGTTGCCATTGGCGACCGAAGCGTTGGATCCGAACAGCCCGCAATACCTGGGCGATCTGTTTAGCTGGTCGGCGATAGGCGCGCGCACAACCGAATCGCAAACCCACCGCGAAATGGCGTCTGGTCTTTCTATGCCGGTCGGCTTTAAAAACGGCACGGATGGCAGCCTGGCGACAGCGATTAACGCCATGCGCGCCGCTGCGCAACCTCATCGTTTTGTTGGCATTAACCAGGCCGGTCAGGTTGCGTTATTGCAAACCCAGGGAAATCCGCATGGCCATGTGATTTTGCGTGGCGGCAAAGCGCCAAACTATAGCCCGGCAGATGTCGCTCAGTGTGAAAAAGAGATGGAACAGGCGGGACTACGTCCTTCGCTGATGGTAGATTGCAGTCATGGTAACTCCAATAAAGATTATCGCCGCCAGCCAGCCGTTGCCGAATCTGTGGTTGCGCAGATTAAAGATGGCAATCGTTCAATCATTGGCTTAATGATTGAAAGTAATATTCATGAGGGTAATCAGTCTTCCGAACAGCCGCGCAGCGAAATGAAGTATGGCGTTTCCGTCACCGATGCTTGTATTAGCTGGGAGATGACCGATGCCCTGTTACGTGAAATTCATAAAGATTTGAGCGGCCAGCTGGCGGTGCGCGTCGCATAAGAGGTTGTTATGGTTGCTGAATTGACCGCGTTACGCGATCAAATAGATGATGTCGATAAAGCGTTGTTGAATTTACTGGCTAAGCGCCTGGAACTGGTTGCCAAAGTCGGCGAGGTGAAAAGCCGTTTTGGCCTGCCTATTTACGTGCCGGAGCGTGAGGCCTCTATGCTGGCTTCACGACGGGCGGAAGCAGAAGCGATCGGTGTCCCGCCCGATCTCATTGAAGATGTCCTGCGCCGGGTAATGCGTGAATCTTACTCCAGCGAAAATGATAAGGGGTTCAAAACGCTTTGTCCTTCTCTGCGTCCGGTCGTCATTGTGGGCGGCGGCGGACAGATGGGGCGTCTGTTTGAAAAAATGCTCACGCTGTCGGGCTATCAGGTCCGTATTCTGGAACAGCAGGACTGGCCGCGCGCCAGGGACATTGTCGCCGATGCCGGAATGGTGATCGTCAGCGTGCCGATTCATGTTACTGAACAGGTCATAGCGCAACTGCCGCCCCTGCCGTCCGACTGTATTCTGGTCGATCTGGCATCGGTGAAAAGCGATCCGTTACAGGCAATGTTGGCGGCCCATGATGGCCCCGTGTTGGGCTTGCATCCGATGTTTGGCCCGGACAGCGGGAGCCTGGCGAAGCAGGTGGTGGTCTGGTGTGACGGGCGTCAACCGGAAGCGTATCAGTGGTTCCTTGAGCAAATCCAGGTGTGGGGCGCTCGGTTGCACCGAATTAGCGCTGTCGAGCACGATCAGAACATGGCTTTTATCCAGGCGTTGCGCCATTTTGCTACCTTCGCTTATGGGCTGCATCTGGCGGAAGAGAACGTCCAGCTTGAGCAGCTTCTGGCGCTATCATCGCCGATTTATCGACTGGAGCTGGCGATGGTCGGGCGTCTGTTCGCCCAGGACCCGCAGCTGTATGCGGACATTATTATGTCGTCGGAGCGCAATCTGGCGCTTATCAAGCGTTACTATAAACGTTTTGGCGATGCGATCGGGTTACTGGAACAAGGTGATAAGCAGGCTTTTATCGACAGTTTTCGCAAAGTTGAACACTGGTTTGGCGATTATGCCAGACGCTTCCAGAATGAAAGCCGTGTGTTATTGCGTCAGGCGAATGACAGCCGACCATAATGATGACATCTATACTAAAAGCCAGCTTTGCTGGCTTTTTTCGTTTAAGGAACCGTTATGACTACGCCGCACGTTTTATTTGATTATGCCGGACATTTACCAGAATGCCCCACATGGAGCGAGGATGAAAGCGCGCTGTATTGGACCGATATCCTGGAACAGGAGATCCATCGTTACCATCCGGCGAGCGGGACGCATAGCGTGCTGGCGTTTCCGGAAGAGGTGGGCTGTTTTGCCTTGCGTGAGCAGGGCGGATTTATTGTGGCCATGCGTCATGCTATCTGGCTGGCCGATAAAAATGGATTATTGCAGCGTAAGGTTTGCGACAATCCCTCTAATACGAAACTGGCGCGTTTCAACGATGGCGGCACTGATGGCGATGGACGTTTTTATGCCGGAACGTTCTGGGCGCCAGGTGACTATAATGGCGCGTTGCTGATGCGGATCGATCATGACCTGACGGCAAAAGTGATCCAGTGCGATATCCAGGGACACAACGGCCTGGCGTTCAGCCCGGATAACCAGTGGATGTATACCTCCGATACGCCGAATGGCGTGATATACCGCACGTTACTTGATAAGCATGGCGATCCGGGCAAGCGTGAACTTTTTCGCCATTTTGGCGAAGGAGAAGGACTTCCCGACGGCGCGGCGATGGATAGCGAAGGGTGCTACTGGAGCGCGATGTTTGACGGCTGGCGCGTGGCGCGTTTCTCACCGCAAGGAGAGCAGCTGGAAGAGTACCGGTTGCCGGTACGTTGTCCGACGATGGTTTGCTTTGGCGGCGCAGATATGAAAACGCTGTTTATTACAACTACCAGAGAAAATATGTCTGCTCAGGAAGTGGCGGATTATCCGCTCTCCGGCGCCATCTTCACCCTGCAGGTAGCCGTCGCAGGGATGAAGAAAAGCCGTTTTATTGAACGTCAGGCAGGTTCTACCGGCACGACGTTTTCGCTGGGATAGCAGCCAAGCACTTTCATTGAGCGCGTGATCTCGCCCAGCTCTTTTAGCGCGCTTTGCATTACCTGCGACTCCAGGTTCGCCTGAATATCGAGATAAAACATCTCTTCCCACGGATTGCCGTGAATGGGGCGCGACTCCAGTTTCGTCATGATGAGATTGTGGTTACGCAGCACCAGCAGCGCTTCGACCAGCGCGCCAGCTTGCTGCCCGGTGGCGATTAACAGAGTGGTTTTTGCCGGAACCTGATCGGAAACGTTGATGGCTTTGCGCGCCAGTACCAGAAAGCGGGTGATATTCTGCGTCTGGTTTGCGGCAATGCGTTCCAGCACCTGTAAACCGTGCAACATGCCGCCTGCCTCGCTGCCGAGCGCCGCGACGCGCGGAGAGTTTGCCTGCGCGACTTTTTCCATCGCTGCCGACGTACTCTCGGTATAGTCGATTTTCCAGTGCGGATAGCGGCTCAAAAATTTACTGCACTGCTGAAACGGCTGCGGATGGCTGTACACCGTTTCGATGGTATTCAGATCTGTAGCGCCGGAAACCAGCACGCAGTGATCGATAGTGACAGTCATCTCACCGACAATCGACAGACTGGTGTGTTGCAATAAGTCGTACACATCGTTGATAGCGCCGGAGCTGGTGTTCTCTATCGGAACCACGGCGTAATCGGCCTGGCCGGTTTCGACCTGATGAAAAATATCGGCGAATTTTGCGCAGCCGCTCTCAATAAATTGCTCAAAATGGCGTGCAGCATACTGGCGCGCCGCGAGATGAGAATAGGAGCCTTTCGGCCCAAGAAACGCAATACGTGCCGAATGAGGGTGAGTATTATTCAGATGTTGTTGCAGCAGCGCCTGCTGAGTAAGCACGGAGTCTTCAATGATAAGCTGGAACAGACGGGTAATGTAGTGTGCGTCGAGATGGTGGGCTTTACCGAGATGGATGAGTCTGTCCAGCAGCGCGCGTTCACGATCGATATCCCGAACCGGACGATGCGACAGTAGTTTTGCTTGTCCCACTTCAATCGCCAGCGCGCGTCGTTTTGCCAGTAAGGCCAGTAACTCTTCGTCTAAAGCGCTGATTTTATCTCGCAGCGCCAGTAATGGGTTTTCCGATGTCATAGTGTTGCCTTTTTTGTTATCAATAAAAAAGGCCTCCCGGTGGGGGAGGCCTTCTTGTTCGTCTTCGCATTCTTTATCACATGACGAAACGCCTCCCGGTCAGGGGAAGATAAAAAAGAATGCGAAGAAAAACCGGGTTAGCTTCATAACTGTTTCCTTTGTGTACGTAAGTACAGTACCCGTACTGTTTTAATCCTGTCAACAAAAAACGCGCCCGAAGGCGCGTTGGCGATACACTCAATGTAAGGGACTACTCTTCTTCTGCTTCGACGAAGCTGGCATCTTTCACCGATGCGGTGGCACGACGGGCTTCGCCTTTATGCTGCACTTTATTGAGCTGCCGTTCCAGCTTGTTGATCAATTCATTAATAGCGGTGTACATATCTTCGTGTTTTGCGCTGGCGACCAGATGTCCGTTCGGTGTATTAATGGTGGCGTCAGCAATAAAGCCCTGTGGCTCTTTAGACAGAATGATATGAGGATTAATCAGGTGAGTTTGCCATTTTTCCAGTTTGGCGAGACGGTCTGCGACATGTTGGCGGATTGCCGGAGTAATTTCCATTTGTTTACTGGTAATGTTCATTGTCATAAATTTTACCTCTTGTCTTTCCCGTCTTGGTGATTCCAGCATACCGTTCTTAATGTCAAAATGTGTGATGTAAATCACATTATTTTGTCACTTTTTGTCAAGGCGAACTTTTTGTGAGGCATCGCAGGAAGAAGCGATCTTTTACTTGAGGAATGGCTGAAAGCAGGCCATATTTGACTGGATGCGTTGCAGTGAAATCATTTCTGTTGCATCAGATATCGAATAAAAAAACGGCAGCCGGAAGGCTGCCGTTTTGCTTGTTGGTATTGCTTCAGGTGTTTTTGCTGTTAGCGGCAATAATTTTCGCGACTTTGTCAGCCTGCGCATTCAGCTGCATTTGACGATAGGCGTTTTCCATCAGCGGCAACGCATCGCGCGTGGCCTGCGTATCAGGATAATTGCGTAGCATACCTTCTACCCGGTTTACGACCGCAACCCATGCGCCGCGCGCGGTATAGTACTCTGCGACGGAATATTCATATTTCGCCAGACGGTCTTTCAGGAATACCAGACGCTTAGTGGCGTCGGTGGTGTACTGGCTATTAGGATAGCTGCGTACCAGTTTCGAAAAGTCATTGAACGCCGCCCGCGCATGTTGCGGATCGCGATCGCTGCGATCGACGCCAAAGAAACCTTGCAGCGCGCTATCATCCAGCGCCATGTTCGTCAGGCCGCGCATGTACATGACATAGTCAATATTAGGGTGCGTTGGATTAAGACGCATAAAACGATCGATGGCGGCCTGCGCTAGCGGCAAATCGGCGTTTTTGTAATAGGCGTAGATAAGATCCAACTGCACCTGCTGAGAATACGGTCCGAATGGATAACGATTATCTAACGCTTCCAATTGCGTTATTGCCTGTTTCCAGTTACCGTCCTGCAGCTTTTGCTGAGCAGTCGCGTAGATTTCATTCGGCGGATTATCGGGCACCTCTTCCTTTGAACCCGAGCAACCCGCCAGAAACAGGCTCAACGTGGCTGCTGCCACCAGATATTTCATGCGCGTCATGACGTTTTGACTTTCCTCAAAATGTTTTACGGGAGATTCTCTGTTCCTGCTCCCGGTTAAGACCAGCTACAATAGCACACTATATTAAACGGCAAAGCCGTAAAACCCAACGTTAAACGAAGAAGCTGTATATGGCACAACGAGTACAACTCACCGCAACGGTCTCCGAAAACCAACTCGGTCAACGCTTAGATCAGGCTTTGGCCGAAATGTTCCCGGATTATTCACGTTCGCGTATAAAAGAATGGATTTTGAATCAGCGCGTGTTGGTCAATGGTCAACTTTGCGATAAGCCAAAAGAAAAAGTGTTAGGCGGCGAGCGGGTGGCTATTGATGCGGAGATCGACGAAGAGATTCGTTTTGAAGCGCAGGATATCCCGTTAGATATTGTTTATGAAGATGACGATATTCTGGTTATCAACAAACCACGCGATCTGGTGGTACATCCTGGCGCGGGTAACCCGGACGGTACGGTACTGAACGCGTTGCTACATTATTATCCGCCGATTGCGGATGTCCCGCGCGCGGGCATTGTGCATCGTCTGGATAAGGACACGACGGGGCTGATGGTGGTGGCCAAAACCGTTCCGGCGCAAACGCGCCTGGTGGAGTCTTTGCAGCTGCGCGAGATCACCCGCGAATATGAAGCGGTCGCGATCGGACATATGACGGCGGGAGGAACGGTGAATGAACCCATCAGTCGTCACCCGACCAAACGTACCCATATGTCGGTGCATCCCATGGGCAAACCGGCGGTGACCCACTACCGCATTATGGAACATTTCCGTGTGCACACGCGTCTTAGGTTGCGTCTGGAGACCGGGCGTACGCACCAGATCCGCGTGCATATGGCGCATATTACGCACCCGTTAGTGGGCGATCAGGTCTACGGTGGTCGTCCACGTCCACCGAAAGGCGCATCGGAAGAATTTATTTCCACGCTGCGTAAGTTTGACCGCCAGGCGCTGCATGCAACAATGCTGCGTCTCTACCATCCTGTATCGGGTATCGAAATGGAGTGGCACGCGCCGATTCCACAAGATATGGTGGACCTTATCGATGCGATGCGCGCCGATTTTGAAGATCATAAAGATGATGTGGACTGGTTATGAATGCACTGATTGTCCCGCAGTGGCCGCTGCCGAAAGGCGTCGCAGCCTGTAGTTCTACCCGTATTGGCGGGGTGAGTTTACCGCCTTACGACTCGCTGAATCTGGGCGCGCATTGCGGCGATAACCCGGAGCATGTTGAAGAGAACCGCAAGCGTCTGTTTGCGGCGGGCAATCTGCCTTCGAAACCTGTCTGGCTTGAACAGGTTCACGGTAAAAATGTGTTGAGGCTTACCGGAGAACCTTATGCCTCCAAACGTGCGGATGCGTCTTACAGCAATACGCCAGGAACCGTCTGCGCGGTAATGACGGCAGACTGCCTGCCTGTGCTATTCTGTAACCGTGAGGGAACAGAAGTGGCGGCGGCTCATGCGGGCTGGCGCGGATTATGTGAAGGCGTACTGGAGGAAACTGTCACCTGCTTTGCTGACAAACCAGAAAATATCATCGCCTGGTTAGGTCCGGCGATCGGCCCGACCGCGTTTGAAGTGGGGCCGGAAGTGCGTGACGCATTTTTAGCAAAAGATGCGCAAGCCGATAGCGCATTTTTGCCGCACGGGGAAAAATTTCTGGCGGATATTTATCAGCTTGCACGCCAACGTCTGGCGAATACCGGCGTTGAACATGTCTATGGCGGGGATCGCTGCACCTTTAGCGAAAGTGAGACTTTCTTCTCTTATCGTCGCGACAAGACGACAGGTCGTATGGCAAGTTTTATTTGGCTGATATAACCTAAAGAATCAAGACGATCCGGTACGGGTAACTTTCTTTTCACATAATTCAGGTCATTCACCTTGAATAATTGAGGGATGACCTCATTTAATCTCCAGTAGCAATTTTGACCTGTTATGGGAGGAGTTATGCGTCTGGATCGTCTTACTAACAAATTCCAGCTTGCTCTTGCCGATGCCCAGTCGCTCGCGCTGGGGCACGACAACCAATTCATCGAACCTCTTCATTTAATGAGCGCCTTGCTGAACCAGGAAGGGGGATCGATACGTCCTTTATTAACCTCCGCCGGCATTAATGCTGGCCAGTTGCGCACCGCTATCGATCAGGCGCTGAGCCGTTTACCGCAGGTGGAAGGCACCGGCGGCGACGTACAGCCTTCTTCGGAACTGGTACGCGTACTGAACCTTTGCGACAAGCTGGCGCAAAAACGGGGAGACAATTTTATTTCGTCAGAGCTGTTTGTTCTGGCGGCGCTTGAGTCTCGCGGCACGTTAACCGATCTGCTGAAATCAGCCGGTGCGACCACGGCCAATATCACTCAGGCAATTGAACAGATGCGCGGAGGTGAAAGCGTGAACGATCAAGGGGCTGAAGACCAACGTCAGGCCTTGAAAAAATATACCGTCGATCTGACCGAGCGGGCTGAACAAGGTAAGCTTGACCCGGTAATTGGTCGTGATGAAGAAATTCGCCGTACCATTCAGGTACTGCAACGTCGTACTAAAAATAACCCGGTGTTAATCGGTGAGCCAGGGGTCGGTAAAACGGCAATTGTTGAAGGACTGGCGCAGCGCATTATTAACGGTGAAGTCCCTGAAGGCTTAAAAGGTCGCCGCGTACTGGCGCTGGATATGGGCGCGCTGGTGGCCGGGGCGAAATATCGCGGCGAATTTGAAGAGCGTCTGAAAGGCGTGCTGAACGATCTGGCGAAACAGGAAGGCAACGTCATCCTGTTTATTGACGAGCTGCACACGATGGTTGGCGCAGGTAAGGCCGATGGCGCCATGGACGCCGGGAATATGCTGAAACCGGCGCTGGCGCGTGGTGAACTGCACTGTGTGGGCGCCACCACGCTGGATGAATACCGTCAGTACATTGAAAAAGACGCGGCGCTGGAACGTCGTTTTCAAAAAGTGTTTGTCGCAGAACCTTCAGTGGAAGACACCATTGCTATTCTGCGTGGCCTGAAAGAACGTTACGAGCTGCACCACCATGTGCAGATCACTGACCCGGCGATTGTGGCGGCGGCAACATTATCTCACCGCTATATCGCCGACCGTCAGTTGCCGGATAAAGCTATCGACCTGATCGATGAAGCGGCATCCAGCATTCGTATGCAGATTGACTCTAAGCCGGAGGAGCTGGACAGGCTCGACCGCCGTATTATTCAGCTCAAACTGGAACAGCAGGCGTTGATGAAAGAGTCTGACGAGGCGAGTAAAAAACGTCTCGATATGCTCAACGAAGAACTGGACGACAAAGAGCGCCAGTATTCTGAGCTGGAAGAAGAGTGGAAAGCGGAAAAAGCGTCGCTCTCTGGTACGCAAACTATTAAAGCGGAGCTGGAGCAGGCGAAGATTGCCATCGAGCAGGCGCGCCGCGTTGGCGACCTGGCGCGAATGTCTGAATTGCAGTACGGCAAAATTCCGGAGCTGGAAAAACAGTTGGAAGCCGCGACCCAGTCGGAAGGTAAAACCATGCGTCTGTTACGTAACAAAGTAACGGATGCGGAAATTGCCGAAGTGCTGGCGCGCTGGACCGGTATTCCGGTTGCCAGAATGCTGGAAGGCGAACGTGAAAAACTGTTGCGTATGGAACAAGAGTTACACAGCCGTGTGATCGGGCAGAATGAAGCCGTTGAAGCAGTATCGAACGCCATACGTCGTAGCCGCGCGGGGCTGTCCGATCCGAACCGTCCGATTGGTTCCTTCCTGTTCCTTGGGCCGACGGGGGTCGGTAAAACCGAACTGTGTAAAGCGCTGGCTAACTTTATGTTCGACAGCGACGACGCGATGGTGCGTATCGATATGTCCGAGTTTATGGAGAAACACTCCGTGTCTCGTTTGGTCGGGGCGCCTCCGGGATATGTCGGCTATGAAGAAGGCGGTTATTTGACGGAAGCGGTACGCCGTCGTCCTTATTCCGTCATCTTGTTGGATGAAGTAGAAAAAGCGCATCCGGATGTATTCAACATTCTGTTGCAGGTGCTGGACGACGGTCGGCTGACTGACGGGCAGGGGAGAACGGTCGACTTCCGTAATACGGTGGTCATTATGACTTCTAACCTCGGTTCCGATCTCATTCAGGAGCGCTTTGGCGAACTGGATTACGGTCGAATGAAAGAGATGGTGCTGGGTGTGGTTAGCCAAAACTTCCGTCCGGAATTTATCAACCGTATTGATGAAGTTGTGGTATTCCATCCGTTAGGTGAGCAACACATCGCTTCTATTGCTCAGATCCAGCTGCAGCGTCTGTACAAACGTCTGGAAGAACGTGGTTATGAAATCCATATCTCCGACGAGGCGCTGAAACTGTTGAGCGCCAACGGTTACGATCCGGTCTACGGGGCGCGTCCGTTAAAACGTGCTATTCAACAGCAGATCGAAAACCCACTGGCGCAGCAAATCCTGTCTGGTGAACTGGTTCCTGGCAAAGTGATTCGCCTTGAAGCCAATGATGATCGTATTGTGGCAGTGCAGTAAGTCACAAATTTGAATAAAACGGGCCCTGACGGGCTCGTTTTTGTCTAAAAACCAGGCGAAAATAGGCTTTTGGTTCAAATGTTGTTTGAAAAGTGAACGGTTGAGCTTTTTTTTGCATTTAGGTCTTGTCAGGCTCTAATAACTCCCTATAATGCGCCACCACTGACACGGAACAACGGCATACAGGCCGCCGGGTCAGAAAGGCTTCGTTAAGAAGCCTGTGAGGAAAGCGAAAATAAAGGCTTGACTCAAAAAGAGGAAAGCGTAATATACGCCACCTCGCGACGGTGAGCTGTAAGCCGCGTCGCACCTGCTCTTTAACAATTTATCAGACAATCTGTGTGGGCACTCGAAGATACGGATTCTTAACGTCCTCGGACGAAAAATGAATACCAAGTCTCAAGAGTGAACACGTAATTCATTACGAAGTTTAATTCTTTGAGCATCAAACTTTTAAATTGAAGAGTTTGATCATGGCTCAGATTGAACGCTGGCGGCAGGCCTAACACATGCAAGTCGAACGGTAACAGGAAGCAGCTTGCTGCTTCGCTGACGAGTGGCGGACGGGTGAGTAATGTCTGGGAAACTGCCTGATGGAGGGGGATAACTACTGGAAACGGTGGCTAATACCGCATAACGTCGCAAGACCAAAGAGGGGGACCTTCGGGCCTCTTGCCATCAGATGTGCCCAGATGGGATTAGCTTGTTGGTGAGGTAACGGCTCACCAAGGCGACGATCCCTAGCTGGTCTGAGAGGATGACCAGCCACACTGGAACTGAGACACGGTCCAGACTCCTACGGGAGGCAGCAGTGGGGAATATTGCACAATGGGCGCAAGCCTGATGCAGCCATGCCGCGTGTATGAAGAAGGCCTTCGGGTTGTAAAGTACTTTCAGCGGGGAGGAAGGTGTTGTGGTTAATAACCGCAGCAATTGACGTTACCCGCAGAAGAAGCACCGGCTAACTCCGTGCCAGCAGCCGCGGTAATACGGAGGGTGCAAGCGTTAATCGGAATTACTGGGCGTAAAGCGCACGCAGGCGGTCTGTCAAGTCGGATGTGAAATCCCCGGGCTCAACCTGGGAACTGCATTCGAAACTGGCAGGCTTGAGTCTTGTAGAGGGGGGTAGAATTCCAGGTGTAGCGGTGAAATGCGTAGAGATCTGGAGGAATACCGGTGGCGAAGGCGGCCCCCTGGACAAAGACTGACGCTCAGGTGCGAAAGCGTGGGGAGCAAACAGGATTAGATACCCTGGTAGTCCACGCCGTAAACGATGTCTACTTGGAGGTTGTGCCCTTGAGGCGTGGCTTCCGGAGCTAACGCGTTAAGTAGACCGCCTGGGGAGTACGGCCGCAAGGTTAAAACTCAAATGAATTGACGGGGGCCCGCACAAGCGGTGGAGCATGTGGTTTAATTCGATGCAACGCGAAGAACCTTACCTGGTCTTGACATCCACAGAAGAATCCAGAGATGGATTTGTGCCTTCGGGAACTGTGAGACAGGTGCTGCATGGCTGTCGTCAGCTCGTGTTGTGAAATGTTGGGTTAAGTCCCGCAACGAGCGCAACCCTTATCCTTTGTTGCCAGCGATTAGGTCGGGAACTCAAAGGAGACTGCCAGTGATAAACTGGAGGAAGGTGGGGATGACGTCAAGTCATCATGGCCCTTACGACCAGGGCTACACACGTGCTACAATGGCGCATACAAAGAGAAGCGACCTCGCGAGAGCAAGCGGACCTCATAAAGTGCGTCGTAGTCCGGATTGGAGTCTGCAACTCGACTCCATGAAGTCGGAATCGCTAGTAATCGTGGATCAGAATGCCACGGTGAATACGTTCCCGGGCCTTGTACACACCGCCCGTCACACCATGGGAGTGGGTTGCAAAAGAAGTAGGTAGCTTAACCTTCGGGAGGGCGCTTACCACTTTGTGATTCATGACTGGGGTGAAGTCGTAACAAGGTAACCGTAGGGGAACCTGCGGTTGGATCACCTCCTTACCTTAAAGAACTGTTCTTTGCAGTGCTCACACAGATTGTCTGATGAAAAGTAAATAGCAAGGCGTCTTGCGAAGCAGACTGATACGTCCCCTTCGTCTAGAGGCCCAGGACACCGCCCTTTCACGGCGGTAACAGGGGTTCGAATCCCCTAGGGGACGCCACTTGCGCGGTAATGTGTGAAAGGCGTTGCCATCAGTATCTCAAAACTGACTTACGAGTCACGTTTGAGATATTTGCTCTTTAAAAATCTGGATCAAGCTGAAAATTGAAACACAGAACAACGAAAGTTGTTCGTGAGTCTCTCAAATTTTCGCAACACGATGATGAATCGTAAGAAACATCTTCGGGTTGTGAGGTTAAGCGACTAAGCGTACACGGTGGATGCCCTGGCAGTCAGAGGCGATGAAGGGCGTGCTAATCTGCGATAAGCGCCGGTAAGGTGATATGAACCGTTATAACCGGCGATACCCGAATGGGGAAACCCAGTGTGACTCGTCACACTATCATTAACTGAATCCATAGGTTAATGAGGCGAACCGGGGGAACTGAAACATCTAAGTACCCCGAGGAAAAGAAATCAACCGAGATTCCCCCAGTAGCGGCGAGCGAACGGGGAGGAGCCCAGAGCCTGAATCAGCATGTGTGTTAGTGGAAGCGTCTGGAAAGGCGCGCGATACAGGGTGACAGCCCCGTACACAAAAGCGCATGTGCTGTGAGCTCGATGAGTAGGGCGGGACACGTGGTATCCTGTCTGAATATGGGGGGACCATCCTCCAAGGCTAAATACTCCTGACTGACCGATAGTGAACCAGTACCGTGAGGGAAAGGCGAAAAGAACCCCGGCGAGGGGAGTGAAAAAGAACCTGAAACCGTGTACGTACAAGCAGTGGGAGCACAGGTTTACCTGTGTGACTGCGTACCTTTTGTATAATGGGTCAGCGACTTATATTCTGTAGCAAGGTTAACCGAATAGGGGAGCCGGAGGGAAACCGAGTCTTAATTGGGCGTTAAGTTGCAGGGTATAGACCCGAAACCCGGTGATCTAGCCATGGGCAGGTTGAAGGTTGGGTAACACTAACTGGAGGACCGAACCGACTAATGTTGAAAAATTAGCGGATGACCTGTGGCTGGGGGTGAAAGGCCAATCAAACCGGGAGATAGCTGGTTCTCCCCGAAAGCTATTTAGGTAGCGCCTCGTGAATTCATCTCCGGGGGTAGAGCACTGTTTCGGCTAGGGGGCCATCCCGGCTTACCAACCCGATGCAAACTGCGAATACCGGAGAATGTTATCACGGGAGACACACGGCGGGTGCTAACGTCCGTCGTGAAGAGGGAAACAACCCAGACCGCCAGCTAAGGTCCCAAAGTCATGGTTAAGTGGGAAACGATGTGGGAAGGCCCAGACAGCCAGGATGTTGGCTTAGAAGCAGCCATCATTTAAAGAAAGCGTAATAGCTCACTGGTCGAGTCGGCCTGCGCGGAAGATGTAACGGGGCTAAACCATGCACCGAAGCTGCGGCAGCGACGCTTATGCGTTGTTGGGTAGGGGAGCGTTCTGTAAGCCTGCGAAGGTGGCCTGTGAGGGTTGCTGGAGGTATCAGAAGTGCGAATGCTGACATAAGTAACGATAAAGCGGGTGAAAAGCCCGCTCGCCGGAAGACCAAGGGTTCCTGTCCAACGTTAATCGGGGCAGGGTGAGTCGACCCCTAAGGCGAGGCCGAAAGGCGTAGTCGATGGGAAACGGGTTAATATTCCCGTACTTGGTGTTACTGCGAAGGGGGGACGGAGAAGGCTATGTTGGCCGGGCGACGGTTGTCCCGGTTTAAGCGTGTAGGTGTGTGTTCCAGGTAAATCCGGTTCACTTTAACACTGAGGCGTGATGACGAGGCACTACGGTGCTGAAGTAACAAATGCCCTGCTTCCAGGAAAAGCCTCTAAGCATCAGGTAACATCAAATCGTACCCCAAACCGACACAGGTGGTCAGGTAGAGAATACCAAGGCGCTTGAGAGAACTCGGGTGAAGGAACTAGGCAAAATGGTGCCGTAACTTCGGGAGAAGGCACGCTGACACGTAGGTGAAGTGATTTACTCACGGAGCTGAAGTCAGTCGAAGATACCAGCTGGCTGCAACTGTTTATTAAAAACACAGCACTGTGCAAACACGAAAGTGGACGTATACGGTGTGACGCCTGCCCGGTGCCGGAAGGTTAATTGATGGGGTCAGCGCAAGCGAAGCTCCTGATCGAAGCCCCGGTAAACGGCGGCCGTAACTATAACGGTCCTAAGGTAGCGAAATTCCTTGTCGGGTAAGTTCCGACCTGCACGAATGGCGTAATGATGGCCAGGCTGTCTCCACCCGAGACTCAGTGAAATTGAACTCGCTGTGAAGATGCAGTGTACCCGCGGCAAGACGGAAAGACCCCGTGAACCTTTACTATAGCTTGACACTGAACATTGAGCCTTGATGTGTAGGATAGGTGGGAGGCTTTGAAGTGTGGACGCCAGTCTGCATGGAGCCGACCTTGAAATACCACCCTTTAATGTTTGATGTTCTAACGTGGACCCGTTACCCGGGTTGCGGACAGTGTCTGGTGGGTAGTTTGACTGGGGCGGTCTCCTCCTAAAGAGTAACGGAGGAGCACGAAGGTTGGCTAATCCTGGTCGGACATCAGGAGGTTAGTGCAATGGCATAAGCCAGCTTGACTGCGAGCGTGACGGCGCGAGCAGGTGCGAAAGCAGGTCATAGTGATCCGGTGGTTCTGAATGGAAGGGCCATCGCTCAACGGATAAAAGGTACTCCGGGGATAACAGGCTGATACCGCCCAAGAGTTCATATCGACGGCGGTGTTTGGCACCTCGATGTCGGCTCATCACATCCTGGGGCTGAAGTAGGTCCCAAGGGTATGGCTGTTCGCCATTTAAAGTGGTACGCGAGCTGGGTTTAGAACGTCGTGAGACAGTTCGGTCCCTATCTGCCGTGGGCGCTGGAGAACTGAGGGGGGCTGCTCCTAGTACGAGAGGACCGGAGTGGACGCATCACTGGTGTTCGGGTTGTCATGCCAATGGCACTGCCCGGTAGCTAAATGCGGAAGAGATAAGTGCTGAAAGCATCTAAGCACGAAACTTGCCCCGAGATGAGTTCTCCCTGAGACTTAAAGTCTCCTGAAGGAACGTTGAAGACGACGACGTTGATAGGCCGGGTGTGTAAGCGCAGCGATGCGTTGAGCTAACCGGTACTAATGAACCGTGAGGCTTAACCCTACAACGCCGAAGATGTTTTGGCGGATGAGAAGACGATTTTCAGCAGTGATTCAGAGTTGAGTACGCAATACTTTGCGCAGCAGCAAGGCGGCAAGCGAAGGAAAGGAAGGAGCATACAGAAGTATGTGACTGAGTTTACGAGCGCAGGCAACGCCGCTGATGCGATAAAGAATTGCGTACAGAGCACAAAGAATTTGCCTGGCGGCAGTAGCGCGGTGGTCCCACCTGACCCCATGCCGAACTCAGAAGTGAAACGCCGTAGCGCCGATGGTAGTGTGGGGTCTCCCCATGCGAGAGTAGGGAACTGCCAGGCATCAAATAAAACGAAGGGCCCTGTCGGAAGACAGGGCCTTTTGTTTTTGTCTGTTTCTGCCGGATGGCGGCTCCGCCTTATCCGGCCTACAGGAATTATCCCGCCTACGAAGCTGGTGTTCTTGTAGAACCGACAAGAGTACATCCCACCCAATCGTTAACGATGAACTATCCTTTACACGTGCTTATATAAGCAGTGAGGATTTTCATTGGCTATCAAACCTTTTAACTACCAGCAGGACTTTTCCAGCATTGACTTCCGCCAGCAGCCTGAATTGTATCAGGTTGGACGAGGCGAGCAGGGGGTGCTACTGGTTGAACCCTACAAAAGCGAAATTCTTCCTTTCTGGCGCTATAAAGATGAAGCATCGGCGATGAAATCCGCAGAACAGATCTACCAGTTGTTCGAAGCTTACCGGCAGCAGGATGATTTCGTTGGTATGGACATGGCGCGTAAATTTATTCAGATGGGATACACCCGCGCCAGGCGATACGCTAACTATAAAGGCGGTAAAAAGTATGCAGAAGACGGCAGCCTGAATACACGGGGTAATGATCCTATTAAGGCCGCGGCGGCAACGGTTTTCAAAGGTTGGTGGGATAAAATCCGTCAGGACGAAGACTATCTGAAACGGAAACGCCAGCATCAGGCACGGTGGGGATAAAAATTAGCAAACAAATAATTAACACTTTATTTACTTTTGGGTCTCGCGTAATCTGAATCTCCAAAATAAAAGGCCGATTAAGCCTGGCAACAAGGAGAACAGTATGGCAGAAATTATTCAGCGTATAGATAAAAATAACGCTGAGGCTCCGGAGATGCGGCGACGCATATGGGCTATCGTGGGGGCCTCTTCCGGAAACTTAGTGGAATGGTTTGATTTCTACGTCTACTCTTTCTGCTCGCTCTATTTTGCACATATCTTCTTTCCTTCTGGTAATACCACTACTCAGCTTTTGCAAACGGCAGGCGTCTTTGCCGCCGGTTTTTTAATGCGGCCTATCGGTGGTTGGCTGTTTGGACGCATTGCCGATCGACGCGGGCGCAAAGCCTCAATGTTGATTTCGGTGTGCATGATGTGCATGGGGTCGCTGGTGATTGCCTGCTTACCTGGTTACGATACCATCGGCACCTGGGCACCGGCGCTGCTACTTATTGCAAGGTTATTTCAGGGGCTCTCGGTAGGGGGAGAGTATGGGACCAGCGCGACATATATGAGTGAAGTTGCGCTTGAAGGTCGTAAGGGATTTTTCGCGTCGTTTCAGTACGTTACGCTTATCGGTGGCCAACTACTGGCATTGCTGGTCGTTGTGATTTTGCAGCAGGTTCTGGAGGATGCTGAGCTTCGTGCCTGGGGATGGCGTATTCCCTTTGCGCTGGGCGCCGTGCTGGCGGTTGTGGCGTTATGGCTACGTCGCCAGCTGGATGAAACCTCGAAGCATGAGACTCGCGCATTAAAAGAAGCCGGTTCGTTGAAAGGTTTGTGGCGTAATCGCAAAGCCTTTTTGATGGTGCTTGGTTTCACCGCGGCAGGCTCGCTGTGCTTTTATACCTTCACCACCTATATGCAGAAATATCTGGTAAATACAGCAGGTATGCATGCCAATGTCGCCAGCGGCATTATGACGGTCGCGCTGTGTGTTTTCATGTTTGTGCAGCCGTTATTCGGCGCGTTATCCGATAAGATTGGCAGGCGCACCTCTATGCTATGTTTTGGCGCACTCGCGACGCTTTTCACCGTTCCAATTCTCTCCGCGTTGCAGAATGTGACGTCGCCTTATGCCGCATTTGCTTTAGTGATGTGCGCGCTATTGATTGTGAGTTTCTATACCTCGATTAGCGGGATCCTGAAAGCAGAGATGTTTCCGGCGCAGGTTCGCGCCCTGGGCGTCGGTTTATCTTACGCGGTAGCAAATGCGTTATTTGGCGGCTCTGCGGAATATGTCGCGCTGTCGCTAAAGTCTGTCGGTATGGAGAGTTCATTCTTCTGGTATGTTACCGCGATGGCCGTTCTGGCTTTCCTGGTTTCGCTGATGTTGCACCGTAAAGGAAAGGGCTTGCGCCTTTAGTATCGCGCCATTTGCCAGATAGCGTAACCGGTTGTCGCGCCAGCGACATCCCAGACAAAATCTTTCCAGCTCCAGCCGCTGCCTTCCGGGCGGCTGTCCCAGAGTTCTTTTGAGGCTCCGAGACTCAAAGAAAACATCAGCCCTATCGCTGCGCTGCGGTCAGGGCTTACTCCCTGGTGGCGCGCATACTCATTACCGGCTGCCGATAGCATCGCTGATGCCATAAAATGCTGGGCTTTATCCTGACCGCTCCAGTGGTCGTTAGCCAGATGGCTGCACCCGGAGAGAAACAACACCGCAAAAGGAATCAACACGCGCACCAGTTCACTCCTAAGAGAAAACCCCGTACAGGACGGGGCTTCGATTACAGGATACGGCTAATTAATCTGTCGATGCGGATCCGGCGCAGACGGCGAATCAATTTACGCACTTTTATCGGATAGTCGGCAATGCTCTGCAGGTCACGATAATGTTTTACGATGGTTGTGTGCGTTCGGATAAGTTCCAGCTCTTTTTCCCGCTGAGGGGCAAGCTCTTGCTTAGGATCGTGGATCAGAATGGCGTTTTCCAGATCCAGACGCCAGGCGCGAGGATTCAGATTGTTGCCGGTGAGTAGCATCCATTTATCATCTACCCACATCCCTTTCAAATGATAGGTATTGTCGTCATCTTTCCACAGACGCACCACAAGCTGATCGGTATTGACGTAATACTGTAAACGGCTCAGGAAGCGGCGCAGGTTAATCTCATAGAGATAGGGCAACGCGCCAATGATCTTGAACGGTTCATCTTCCGGAATGTAAAAATCATTCGCGGTTTTATCGCCAACAATGATTTCGACTTTCTTTCCGTCGCGCAGTAGCTGAATAATATTCCGCACCAGTACCGCTGGTAGATTGAAGTAAGGGGTACAAATGGTGAGCTTATGCTCCGCACAGGGCATGAGATGGAAAATGGTTTTGTTCAGCAGACTAGATTTTCCAAGCCCGACCAGCGGCGTAACGGAGAGCTGCTCGTCATTAGCGTCACCCTGAAAATGATATGACGCATCACGCAGCTCCTGACGGTATAAGCGGATATCGTTTTTAATCTCCGGGCTTTTCGGCCGCTGGGTATTATCCAGACGATTCACACCACGGCCATTCATCAGATTTTGCGTCACCCAGTCAAACATGATGTCTGCCATTTGCCGATTGCGAATCAGCTGGTAGCGATCGTAACGATATTTGTCATGCTGATGGAGATAGACATCGTTCAGGCTGGCGCCGCTGTACAGGACGCTATCATCAATGATAAAGCCTTTAAAATGCAGTACGCCAAGCGCTTCTCGCGTATTAATCGGTACGCCGTAAACCGGGACATCAATGCCGGGGTTTTCCTGCGCCAGTCGGCAATACCAGTCTGCATTGGTATTCGAGGCCGCTGCGCCAATGCGCCCGCGTTGCGCGCGATGCCAGTCGACCAGCACCCTCACGTCCAGTTCAGGACGCTGCCGTTTAGCCGCATAGAGCGCGTCGAGTATACCTTTACCCCCATCGTCCTGTTCCAGATACAGGGCAACGATACAAATACGCTGCGTCGCGCTGGCGATTTTCTCCAGCAGTGTCTCCCGAAAAGTAGCAGGAGTATAAAAGAAATCTACATCATCAACTGACTGAGAAATCTTAGGGAGTTGGGCAAGGTGTTGTTGATGTTTATTACGCTTAAATTTTGACAACATCACAGTGCATTTCTTCTCTGTTCATTGAAGGGTCCTCTGTGCTATGCAGACGACATAAGCGAGCAATAATAACATCAGTACCCGTTAAAGTGGTCAACATTTCCAGTACATTACTCACGATTCATCACATTTGGCCAGATTCAGCGTCAATCCCACGATGCCCTCGTCGAGCTGAATATCGACCTGAAATCCCAGTTTTCTGGCCAACGCGACCATGCCGCGATTGTTCGGCATCGTAATACCGTTCAGCCGCTTCAATCCGTGATCGCGAGTATAGGCAATCAATTTCTCCATTAAACGGCGTCCTAAACCCAACCCTTTGAGATCTGAACGCACCAATACGGCAAACTCGGCATCTACGTTGTCAGGATCGGAGATCGCGCGCGTTACGCCGAGGATCTCTTCAGCGTTGTCCATCCGCCTCACGGCCACAAAGGCCATTTCTCGATCGTAGTCGATCTGCGTCATGTTGGCTAAATCTTCATGGGTGAATTCGTTGATCTCGCTGAAATAACGGTAGTAAAGATCCTCTTTGGTGACCTGGGCGATGAATTGTCGCAGTTGGGGCTCATCTTCCGGCAGGATAGGACGGAACAGGCAGCGATCGCCGTTTTTCATCTCCACCCACTCTTCAAGCTGGTGGGGATAGGGGCGTACCGCAAGTCGACTTTCGTTATCGCCATCAAACGGGGCAATATCCAGCGTCACATCCAGCGCGGTAAACTCACTGGCGGAAGCCAGCAGCGGATGGATATCCAGACGCTGAATTTCCGGGCAGTCGACAATCAGGTTTGAAACCTGGACCAGCAATTGGCTTAAACCGACAATATCCAGCGGACGCAGCGCGCTACGGGCGCGAATTTTCCGCTGTTTAATGCCCTGAATCACCAGATAGCGCGCCAGATTCATGTTGAGCGGCGGCAGCGCGACGACCGCCTGCTCTTCCGGACGCCACTCTACGCCGCCTTCACCCAACATAATCAAAGGACCAAACACCGGATCGTGCTCGACCACCACACGAAGCTCCTGCGCGCCGGCGCGGTTAGCCATGCTTTGTACCAGCAAACCGTGAATCCGCGCCTGCGGCCAGGCCATCTTTACACGATCAAAAATGGCGTTCGCGGCCTGTTGTACCTCGCTTGCGGTCCGCAGGTAAAGCATGACCCCCTGAACTTCAGATTTATGCGGAATGTCGGGCGAGCGCAGCTTGAGAGCTACCGGATAGCCTATCTGTTCGGCGATATGCACCGCTTCAGCGCTGTCGCTGGCAATCCAGGTTGGGAGCGTGTGCAGCCCATAGGCGTGTAAAATCGGCTGTACTTCATGGGTATCCAGTGAGGCGGCGCCTTCCGCAATCGCCCGCTGTAACAGATTATGCGCCTCAGCGGTATTGGACGTCAGGTTACTCGGCAACGCTGGCGTTTCTCGCAGTTGCTTCTGGTTACGCCGGTATTCCACCATATGCATAAACGCGGTAATCGTGCCTTCCGGCGTACGGTAGGTTGGTAATCCGGCTTCGCTGAATAGCCGTCTTGCCTCCTGAGACGAGAACTCGCCGCACCAGTTTGTCAGCAGCGTAACAAACTTGCCTCTGGGGTGGCGCTTAATCGTCTCGATCAGAGCATGGGCGCTTTCTGTACCCGGCGCGGCAGCGCTGGGAGAGTGGATAACCATAAGCGCGTCAAAATCCTGACTGGCGAGCAGGATATCCAGCGTTTTGACGTAATGTTCGCTGCTGGCGTCATCACACAGATCCAGCGGATTGGCAATATCTATGTGCGCGGGAAGCGCCTGCCGTAGTTGCAGGCAGGTCTCTTCGCTCAACGTCGCCAGCTTGCCGTTACGCGACCACAACTCATCTAACGCCAGCGCGGCAGGCGCGGCGCCATTGCTGATGATCATCAGTCTGTCGCCGCGTAGCGGACGCATATGGCTCAGTGTTTCGACGGCGGAAAAAAGCTCGTGCGTATCCTGGACTCGCAGCAGGCCTGCGCGCTGGATGGCCGCATCCCACGCAGGGTCCATTCCCGCGCTGGTATTAAGTAAACGCTGGGCTGCCGGGCTTCGGCCGCTTTTAATCACCAGAATCGGTTTGTTACGTGAAGCGCTACGGGCGGCGGAAACAAAACGGCGGGCGTCGCTTAACTGTTCCAGATAGAGCAAAATCGCGCTGGTCTTGCTGTCGCGCGCCAGATAGTCCAGTAGTTCATCGACATCAATATCCAGGCTATCGCCCAGCGCGATAAAGTAGGAAAAGCCCATTTCACGCTGTTGCGCCCAGTCAAGAATAGTATTGGACACGGCGGCAGACTGGGAAATAAAAGCGAGCTTGCCCTGTTTAATCGGGACGGGAGAAAAGCTGGCATTCAGCCCTTGCCACGGCGCGAGGAGCCCAAGACTGTTTGGACCCAGCAGACGCATTTTATAATGCCGGGCACAGGCAAGAAGTTCTTCATGTTGCGACGTGGGAGCAGAAAGGATAATGCACGTTTTACACCCTTTCGCGCCAAGCGCGTCCAGTAACGCCAGGTTACGGCTGGCGTTAGTGCATAAAATAGCCAGATCGGGGGTGAAAGGAAGACTGGCGATATCCGGCCAGGCCATGACGCCTAAAACGGCTTTCCAGGCGGGCGTCACGGGAAGAACGGGGCCATTGAATCCGCCCGCCAACAAGTTACGCATCATCAGGTAACCCGCGCGGTGGGGCTTCATTGATGCGCCAATCACCGCGATCGATTTTGGCCGCAGTAGCGCTTCCAGTCCTTGCTGGCTCATACCGGTTTCCCTTACACAGAAGTGACCGGATAATTTTAAACGCTTTCGCTATTTTATGCTGTGACGTTTCCCGGATGTTGCGTTTTTCCTGCCAGATAGCGCGTTTTAAAACGGGTAAAATGTTCACCTAAACTGGTTGCTGCCTCGGTATCTCCCGCCAGATCTAACAACGCTATGGCGACTTCGGCGGTACAATATTGCCCTTCGGCATGGATTTCACGCAGACGATAAGCTGAAAGACGCGATAAATCGACGGAAATGACCGGCAGATGATCCAGATAAGGGCTTTTACGAAACATTTTACGTGCTTCGGGCCAGGTGCCGTCCAGCATGATAAACAGCGGCGGTTTCCCGGCGGGCGGGGTGGAAATGACCTCGCGCGCTTCGCCGGCGTAGGATGCAGGAAAAACCACTATCGGTTGATAATCCGGATGCCGTACCAGCTCCAGCAACGCCTGCGTCGGCTCGGTACGCGAACACTGAAACGCCGCGGTATCCGGCAAAATATCGGCTATCAGCCGGCCGGTATTGCTGGGTTTCATCGGTTCAGTGTCAAACATGACCAGACAAAAACGGCTTTTCGCCTGAGAAGGCGTTAACGTATCACACAGGCAAGATTTTAGCGGCAGCAGGCAGCGTTGACAGCGGCGAACCCGATTGCCTCTGGCAAGAAAAGGGCGTGTAGCGCGCGCAAGCCGTTCGGCGCGTAACTGAAGGACAGCGTTATTGATCATAGAAAGCGTTTGCGGAGAAAAACGCTATTGTGGCAGAGGTGAAAACGGGGCACAAGATGCGCCCCGTGGCGTTTACAGCGCTTCGTTCAGCCAGCTGTCGAAAGGCGCTTTAGGCACTGCGCCATTAAGCATATCGACCACCTGTCCATGTTTAAAAATCATAATCGTCGGGATGCTGCGAATACCGAAACGGGCGCTGAGTTCCCGTTCCGCCTCGGTATTTACTTTGACGAAACGGACTTTACCGCTGCGCTCTTCTGCGACATCCTCGAAGATTGGCGCAAAGTTACGGCAAGGGCCGCACCAGGGGGCCCAAAAGTCGATCACCACTGGAAGATCGTCCTTCAACAGTTTGTCCAGCGTTTCGCCGGTCGCATTAATGACTTCTCCGTCAAACAACTCATGACCGCAGCGTCCACATTTTGCCGCATCCTGAAGCCGATCGTCGGGGATGCGGTTAATGGCCTGACAATGGGTACAAACGGTGTTCATAGCTAACCTCTGAATACGTCGGAAGACGTCCCGCTACGCGCGGGATGTTTCTATAATGTTACATATTATCGAGGAGTCTGTGCTAAACAACAATGTGTTTTATTCAATGAGTACAATAGTCGCAAGCTTTTAAACGAAATCATGGCTAACCGGATGCACATCGGGTAATCTTCGCGCTTCGCGCAGCGCTGGTGGAGAAAAGCATGAACGATGAATTAAAAAACAAAAGCGGCAAAGTCAAAGTGATGTATGTCCGTAGTGATGATGACTCTGATAAACGCACCCATAACCCGCGTACCGGGAAAGGGGGAGGCCGCCCAGCAAAGTCTCGCACTGACGGTGGACGTCGCCCCGCCCGTGATGAGCGAAATAATCAGAGCCGTGACCGTAAACATGAAACTTCGCCGTGGCGCACCGTGTCCCGCGCGCCAGGCGATGAAACGCCTGAGAAAGTCGATCATGGTGGTATTAGCGGTAAAAGTTTTATCGACCCTGAAGTTTTGCGTCGCCAGCGTGCGGAAGAGACGCGCGTCTACGGTGAAAACGCCTGCCAGGCGTTATTTCAGAGCCGCCCGGATGCTATCGTTCGCGCCTGGTTTATCCAAAGCGTGACCCCGCGCTTTAAAGAAGCCCTGCGCTGGATGGCGGCGAATCGTAAAGCCTACCATGTGGTGGATGAAGCCGAACTGGCAAAAGCTTCCGGGACTGAGCACCACGGCGGCGTGTGTTTCCTGATTAAAAAGCGTAACGGTACGACCGTTAAGCAATGGGTAAAGCAGGCGGCGGATCAAGACTGCGTGCTGGCGTTGGAAGATGTCGCTAACCCGCATAATCTGGGCGGCATGATGCGTAGCTGCGCGCACTTCGGCGTGAAGGGCGTGGTGGTACAGGATGCGGCGTTGCTGGAGTCCGGCGCGGCGATTCGTACTGCGGAAGGCGGGGCGGAGCATGTCCAGCCGATCACTGGTGAAAGCATTGTTGACGTACTGGATGATTTTCGTCAGGCGGGGTACACCGTGGTGACGACGTCCAGCGATCGCGGTCAGGCGCTCTTTAGTACGACCCTGCCGGAAAAGATGGTGCTGGTCTTAGGCCGTGAATATGACTACCTGCCGGAAGCGGCGCGCGAACCCGACGATCTGTGCGTGAAAATTAACGGCACCGGGAACGTGGAAAGCCTGAATGTGTCGGTTGCGACAGGCGTACTGCTCGCCGAGTGGTGGCGACAGAATAAAGCGTAAGGGCTGCAGCCCGGTGATGCAACGCGCGCCGGGCCAATGATGTACTTCCTACCGCCCGGTCAGACAAGGCGCTTTCGCGCCGTTATGCGGGCGATAAAACGGCGAGTCGCCAACGTTATTCACTCTCAGCCGGTAATACTGGCGTCCAGTCGATAGTTTTCTCGCCGTGTTGTTCCAGCCATTGGTTCGTTAGCGCAAAATGGTTACAGCCAAAAAATCCGCGGTGCGCAGAGAGTGGCGAGGGATGCGGAGCTTTCAGAATATGGTGGCGCTGTGGATCAATAATCGCGCCTTTTTTCTGGGCGTGCGAGCCCCACAGCAAGAAGACGACCCCTTCGCGGTGTTGGTTAATCAGGCTTATCACTTTATCCGTAAAGGTTTCCCACCCCAGGCTGGCATGAGAGTGCGCCTGGCCTGCCCGTACCGTGAGCACCGTATTCAGTAACAGTACGCCCTGGCGCGCCCAGCTTTCCAGATAACCGTGCGCGGGGCGAACAAAGCCGGGAATGGAGGCTTCCAGCTCTTTGTACATATTCACTAATGACGGCGGGGGAGCGATCCCAGGGCGCACGGAAAACGCCAGACCATGTGCCTGGCCGGGGCCGTGGTAAGGATCTTGTCCCAGGATCACCACCTTAACGTCGCCCAGTTCCGTGAAGCGAAAGGCGTTAAACACATCTTTTTGCGGCGGGTAGACCGTGATACCCGACTGACGCTCGCCAGCAACAGTGTGAAGCGTATTGATAAAGTAAGGTTGCTGTTTCTCATCAGCCAGCACATCGTGCCAGGTTAACTCAGTCGCCATCTCGCTCTCCTGCGAATTTCCAGTTCCCTTAGCTTAACTGCTTCTTTCTGCAGTGCAAAATCCTGCGTGCTACAAAAACGGTTACCTACAAAAGATAGTTGAAAATTTATGTAAAAAGTTTATAGGTCTGAATGGTGTAAGTTGATGTAAAACAATAAATTCCCTTCATCACCCTTTTTATGGTGTGGTTTTTATTGATTTAAATCAAAGAATGAAGGGTGATCGAAGGGTATATATACACTCAAGCAACAATGGTTTTACCAATTGGCCGGGATTAGGCCGACCGAAATCAAATAATTTTGCCTGGGGAGGCATCACATGATTACAGGTATCCAGATTACTAAAGCCGCTAACGACGACCTGCTGAATTCCTTCTGGCTGCTGGACAGCGAAAAAGGCGAAGCGCGCTGCATCGTTGCAAAACCCGGCTTTGCTGAAGATGAAGTTGTGGCTGTCAGCAAACTGGGCGAGATTGAATACCGTGAAATTCCGATGGAAGTTAAACCGGAAGTACGCGTTGAAGGCGGTCAGCATCTGAACGTTAACGTTCTGCGTCGTGAAACTCTGGAAGACGCGGTTAAGCATCCGGAAAAATACCCGCAGCTGACTATTCGTGTTTCTGGTTATGCGGTGCGTTTTAACTCCCTGACGCCGGAACAGCAGCGCGACGTTATCGCTCGTACCTTTACCGAAAGCCTGTAAGGCTTATCCGGTAATAACAAGCGGAAGAGGCCGGGCCTTTTCCGCTTTTGTTTTATTTGGGTCAGTAAAAAATCCGCACCGCGCAGTACACCAGCAGTAACGCCAGAATGATATTTAACTGGCGACCATAATGGCGAAACGCCCGCTGAAACAGATGTCCCGCCAGCGCCCAGCACACATTACCGAACGTGCCGATCAATGCCAGCAATATACTGACGCCGATGACCCAGTTCAGCGCCTGCGTTTGCGGTAAAACAAATGTAGACAGAGCGGTAATGCCGTACAGAATAATTTTGACGTTCACAAACTGCAGGCCAAAGCTTACCCAAAAGCCAACCGGTTTTGGTCTGACATTCTCATCCGCCGCTGGACTGGTAGCAATTTTCCACGCCAGCCACAGGATATACGCAGCCCCCACCCAACTGAGTAAATGAATGATTGCCGGATCGATAACCGCAAGGGAAAACGCGATCCCGGCGCACAGCAGCATGACGACCAAAAATCCCAGACTCATACCTGCCAGTACACGAATACTCTGCCGAAAACCATGTGCAGTTGCTGCGCTAAGCGCGAGAATATTGTTTGGGCCGGGGGTAAGGGCGGTGATTAATGTATAAGTCCAGAAAGCGCTTAAAAGCATCGGTGTCACTTGTCATCTCCTCTGTTTTAGCAGACAGTACCCGATATGAAATATTTAAAAAAATGAATGTTTTTTAATTCTGAATTCGAGATTTTCGATAGGTTGGTGGTTATGGATCTGCGTCGGTTTATTACGCTGAAAACGGTAGTGGAAGAGGGCTCGTTTCTGCGGGCTTCGCAAAAGCTGTGCTGCACTCAGTCGACGGTAACTTTTCATATTCAACAGCTTGAACGTGAGTTTTCCCTGCAACTGTTCGAGAAAATAGGGCGCCGAATGTGTCTGACCACTGAGGGGAAAAAGCTGATGCCGCATATCCATGAACTGACGCGTGTGATGGAGTCGATTCGTGAAGCCGCAAGACAGGATGCGGAACCCGGCGGAGAGCTGCGCGTGGCGACAGGTGAAACCTTACTGGCGTACAAAATGCCGCAGGTTTTACAACGTTTTAAGCTGCGAGCGCCGAATGTCAGATTGTCGCTACAGTCGCTGAATTGCTATGTGATACGTGATGCGTTGCTGAATGACGAGGTCGATCTGGGCGTTTTTTATCGCGTAGGTAATGATGACGCGCTCACGATGCAGCAACTGGGGGAGCAGTCGCTGGCGCTGGTGGCCTCTCCACTGCTACAGGATGCTGATTTTACGCAGCCAGATCAGCATATCCCCTGCAGCTTCATCATCAATGAACCGCAATGTGTCTTCCGCCAGCTATTTGAAAGTACGCTACGGCAGAGGCGGATTACGCTGGAAAACACCATTGAACTGTGGAGTATTGAAAGTATTAAACAGTGTGTGGCTGCTAACCTGGGCATCAGCTTTTTACCACGTTTTACCGTTGAACGAGAACTTAGTACCGGTCAGTTGAAAGAGCTGCCGTTTGGCGCGCCGTCGCTATCGATCATGGCGCTGTGCGCCCATCATGCCGGGAAAGCGGTCAGCCCGGCAATGCAGATATTTATACAGTGTATGGAGGCGTGTTTTACCGTGGAAGATAAAAAAATGCCGGGTTAACGAACCCGGCATTATCATCACTCTTCGCTGGATTGCTCCTGCATTTTTGTACCGCTTGGCTTGCGGCGCTTACCGATATTTTTTGTATCGCGGTGACGTTTCTTCACGCGCGGCTTCTCTTTTTCTTTCTCTTTTTTCTTCTCGGCGCGTTTCGCCAGCACTTTTTTCGACGGTTTGCCGGTCAGCTTTTCGCTTGGCGCACGCGTGGTCGGGCGAAGCTCATCAATGACGCGCGCTTTTAGCGGCTCTTCGATGTAGCGACCGATTTTCAGCAGCAACAGATGGTCGTGGGCTTCTACCAGCGAGATTGCAGTGCCTTTGCGACCCGCACGGCCTGTACGACCAATGCGATGCAGATAGGTATCGCCACTGCGCGGCATGTCGAAGTTAATGACGTGGCTGACGTCAGGAATATCAATCCCGCGTGCCGCGACGTCGGTCGCGACCAGCACGTTAACGCGACCGTCGGTGAGACGCTTAATACCTTCGTTACGTTTGATCTGCGCCATCTCACCTTCAAGATAGCAATTGTTGATCCCTGCCAGACGCAGCGTTTCGGCCAGTTCATGGACGCGTTCACGTTTACGTACAAACACGATAGAACGGGTTGCATCGTCTTGTTTTAGCAGGTGCTTCAACAGCGCAACTTTATGTTCGAAATTGTCGGCACGGTAGTACCACTGGTGAATTTTCTTACGCTCGCGGGTTGACGGATTGGCGGAAACCTCAACCGGGTCTTCCAGCAGGCGCTCGGCAAAATCTTTAATCGCATCGCCTTCCAGCGTGGCGGAGAACAGCATCGTCTGTTTACGCCAGCGGGTCTCACCAGCGATATGTTCAATGTCCTGAGCGAAGCCCATGTCGAGCATCCGGTCAGCTTCGTCAAGGATCAGTGTTTCAACCGCCCGGCAGTCAAAGTTCTCTTCTTTTATATATTGCAGCAGACGGCCCGTCGTGGCGACCACGATATCCTGGTTTTCGCTAAACACTTCAGCATGGTTCATATAGGCCACGCCGCCGGTAATCGTGGCGATATCCAGATGAGTATGCTTAGCCAGTTCACGAGCGTGATCGGCAACCTGCATTGCCAGTTCGCGGGTTGGCGTCAGGATCAGAATGCGCGGCGGCCCCGATTTTTTACGCGGAAAGTCGAGCAGGTGCTGCAACGCCGGCAGCAGATATGCCGCCGTTTTACCGGTGCCTGTCGGCGCAGAACCGAGTACATCACGGCCATCGAGCGCAGGCGGAATGGCGGCAGCCTGAATGGCGGTCGGGCGAGTGAAACCTTTATCCTGGAGGGCATCCAGCAGGCTTTCGTCGAGTTCAAGTTCGGAAAAAGTCGTTACAGTCATGTTCTACCTCTGTGTGGGGCGCTGATTATAGACGTTACGGCCGCAATCTTCATCTGTTTGTATGGATATCCCTTCTCAGGTATTGTTTTCACCCGGCGCTGTCGCCGTTTTTTGCAAGGTTGTTTTTACATGTCTCAGTCTGGCTTCGCTCTTCGTCGTAACGGATTTACGTTTAAACAGTTTTTTGTCGCACACGATCGGTGTGCGATGAAAGTGGGAACTGACGGTATTTTACTCGGGGCGTGGGCGCCGGTCGCGGATGTAAAGCGAATTCTGGATATCGGTACTGGAAGCGGTCTGCTGGCGTTAATGCTGGCGCAGCGGACGGATGACAATGTGCCTATTGACGCCGTGGAACTGGATGCCGGGGCTGCCATGCAAGCGCAGGAAAACGTTGCTCACTCTCCCTGGCCGCATCGAATAACGGTGCATACTGACGATATTCAGCGTTGGGCGCCTCGCCAGACGGTACGCTTTGATCTTATTATCAGCAACCCGCCTTATTACGAACCCGGAGTGGAATGCGCCACGCCGCAGCGGGAGCAGGCGCGTTACACCGCTACGCTGGATCACCAGACGTTATTGGCTATTGCGGCGGATTGTATTACCGAAGATGGCTTTTTTTGCGTAGTCTTGCCGGAACAAATAGGTAACGCTTTTACGCAGCAAGCGCTCAACATGGGATGGCATTTGCGGCTACGTACTGACGTTGCGGAAAACGAAGCGCGCTTGCCGCACCGGGTTTTGCTCGCATTCTCCCCGCAAGCCGGGGAGTGCTTTAGCGACAGATTAGTAATTCGCGGGTCAGACCAGCATTATTCTGAAAGTTATACGGCGCTGACCCAGGCATTTTATCTATTTATGTGAGGCGTTAACGGCGAAAGGAGCGATGGGCCTGATTCAGCCAGTTGTTGCGGATAATCCAGCGTAAAGTGCAGCCCCCGACTCTCTTTACGCATCATCGCACAACGCACAATCAGTTCGGCCACTTGCACCAGATTGCGCAGCTCCAGTAAATTATTCGAGACGCGAAAGTTGGCGTAATATTCGTCAATCTCTTGTTGCAACATGGTAATACGCCGTAGGGCGCGCTCCAGCCGTTTCGTCGTGCGCACAATGCCCACATAGTCCCACATCAGCAGGCGCAGTTCATGCCAGTTATGCTGAATCACCACCCGCTCATCGGCGTTCTCCACGCGGCTTTCATCCCAGGCGGGAAGGACGTCAACGCTGTGGACAGAAGGCATTCGCCTGTCGATATCTATTGCCGCGGACCAGCCGTACACTAAGCATTCCAGCAACGAGTTGGACGCCATACGGTTAGCGCCGTGCAGGCCGGTGTAACTGACTTCGCCAATGGCATATAAGCCGTCTACATCGGTACGACCATAATCATCGACGACCACGCCGCCGCAGGTATAGTGCGCGGCAGGAACAACGGGAATCGGTTCTTTGGTTAAATCCATCCCCAAATCGAGCAGTTTCGCATAGATCATCGGGAAGTGCTGGCGGATAAAATCGTCAGGCTTGTGGCTGATATCGAGAAACATACAGTCTGCGCCGAGTCGTTTCATCTCATGATCAATAGCGCGGGCGACAATATCGCGCGGCGCCAGTTCCCCGCGTTCGTCAACGTCCGGCATAAACCGTGAACCGTCCGGACGTTTAAGGTATGCGCCTTCGCCGCGCAGCGCTTCGGTAAGGAGAAAATTACGCGCCTGCGGGTGATAAAGGGCGGTGGGATGAAACTGGTTAAATTCCAGATTAGCGACCCGACAGCCTGCGCGCCAGGCCATCGCGATACCGTCGCCGGAGGAAATATCCGGGTTAGTGGTATATTGATAAACCTTTGAGGCGCCGCCGGTCGCCAGCACCACCGACTTCGCATGACAGGTTTCAACCCATTCTTTATTGCGATTCCAGATCCAGGCGCCGACGACCCGGCGAGGCCCCGGCAGACCCATTTTATCGGAGATAATTAAATCAACGGCGTTGCTGCGCTCCAGCACCTGAATATTAGGATGATTTTGCGCCCGACTGACCAATGTGGTTTCGACTTCCTTTCCGGTAGCGTCGGCGGCATGAAGGATACGGCGATGACTATGGCCGCCTTCACGCGTGAGATGATAGCTCTCCTTGCCGTTTGGCTGGACATGCGTATCAAACAGCACGCCCTGATCGATAAGCCACTGCACGCAGGTACGGGCGTTGCTGGCGACAAACTCCACCGCGTGGCGATCACAAATTCCGGCGCCGGCAATCAGCGTATCTTCGACATGCGACGCAATACTGTCGGTTTCATCAAACACGGCGGCAATACCGCCCTGCGCATAAAACGTGGAGCCCTCGCTCACCGGCCCTTTACTCAGGACGATAACCTTATGTTTTTCAGCCAGACGCAGCGCCAGCGAGAGTCCGGCCGCGCCGCTGCCGATAATTAACACATCACAGGACAGTTCAGGAGTTGTCATCATGGTTCTTGTTTAATTTACTAAACATGGTTGCGGCAGATTAGCACTATATGGCGCTAAAAAGCACGTGATGATTTCGCTGGTGTTGTGCTTATTAAACATAAAATAAAAATACGGCGAGAGATAAACGGCAAAAAATATTTTATAGGGCAGGGTGTTAGCGTCGGATTTTGTAGTGAAATAAAGATGCTGTTAGGTTACTCTGCAAACGACGAAATGGGCATTTCTGTACAGATAGTGCGTTGTTCAGCATCTGTAGACTTATAATGGAAGATAAGACCTGTCTACAACATGACAAACAAAAACAAATGCGTAACGGAACTTTACGAAACATAGACACTCTAACCTGTTGCTTGCTCATAGTGCGGCTTATGGAGTGGCGTTTCGAAAGCGCGTGGAAATTTGGTTTGGGGAGACATTACCTCGGATGAGCGAGCAGTTAACGGACCAGGTCCTGGTTGAACGGGTCCAGAAGGGAGATCAGAAAGCCTTTAACTTACTGGTAGTGCGCTACCAGCATAAAGTGGCGAGTCTGGTTTCCCGCTATGTGCCATCGGGCGACGTTCCCGATGTCGTACAGGAATCATTTATTAAGGCCTATCGCGCGCTGGATTCTTTCCGGGGGGATAGTGCTTTTTATACCTGGTTGTATCGTATTGCGGTCAATACTGCGAAGAACTACCTGGTTGCGCAGGGGCGTCGTCCGCCTTCCAGTGATGTAGACGCGATTGAAGCAGAAAACTTTGAAAGCGGCGGCGCGCTGAAAGAAATTTCGAACCCTGAGAACTTAATGTTGTCAGAAGAACTGAGACAGATAGTTTTCCGAACTATTGAGTCCCTCCCGGAAGATTTACGTATGGCAATCACCTTACGGGAGCTGGATGGCCTGAGCTATGAAGAGATAGCGGCTATCATGGATTGTCCGGTGGGGACGGTGCGTTCACGTATCTTCCGGGCGCGGGAAGCTATTGATAATAAAGTTCAACCGCTTATCAGGCGTTGACGATAGCGGGATACTGGAAAAGGTATTAGGCATGCAGAAAGAAAAACTTTCCGCTTTGATGGATGGCGAAACGTTGGATAGTGAGCTGCTCAAAGCGCTTACGCACGACCCGGAAATGCAGAAAACCTGGGAGAGTTATCACCTGATCCGCGATTCAATGCGGGGGGATACGCCTGACGTTCTCCATTTCGATATATCCGCTCGCGTGATGGCCGCTATTGAAAACGAGCCAGTACGTCAGGTGTCGCCATTAATCCCTGAGGCCCAACCCGCTCCGCAGCAATGGCAGAAAATGCCGTTCTGGAAAAAAGTGCGTCCGTGGGCGGCGCAGCTTACCCAAATGGGCGTGGCGGCGTGCGTTTCACTTGCAGTTATCGTCGGTGTCCAGCACTATAATGGGCAATCTGAAACATCCCAACAACCTGAAACGCCGGTTTTCAATACCCTGCCTATGATGGGGAAAGCCAGCCCGGTAAGTCTGGGAGTGCCTTCTGAAGCAGCGCCTGTCGGCAGTCAGCAACAGCAGGTACAGGAGCAGCGTCGTCGCATTAATGCCATGTTGCAGGACTATGAACTGCAGCGCCGACTGCACTCCGAACAGCTTCAGTTTGAGCAGGCGCAAACCCAGCAAGCCGCGGTACAGGTGCCAGGAATCCAAACTTTAGGAACGCAATCGCAGTAATGAAGCAACTTTGGTTTGCCATGTCCCTTGTGGCGGCTAGCCTGTTCTTCTCAGCAAACGCCTCGGCCGACCCTGCGTCCGGGGCGTTATTGCAGCAGATGAACATCGCCAGTCAGTCACTGAATTACGAGCTGTCATTCGTCAGCATCACGAAACAAGGCGTTGAATCTCTACGTTATCGACACGCACGCCTGGATGGTCGCCCGCTTGCGCAATTGCTACAGTTGGACGGTCCCCGCCGGGAGGTCGTACAGCGTGGTAATGAAATCAGTTATTTTGAACCGGGCCTTGAGCCGTTCACCCTGAACGGTGATTATATTGTCGATTCTCTGCCTTCCCTGATTTACACCGACTTTAAGCGCCTGGCGCCTTACTACGACTTTATTTCCGTCGGACGCACCCGTATCGCAGACAGATTGTGCGAAGTTATCCGCGTTGTGGCGCGCGATGGTACGCGTTACAGCTATATCGTCTGGATGGACATGGACACCAAACTGCCGATGCGCGTTGATCTGCTGGATCGCGATGGCGAGACGCTGGAGCAGTTCCGCGTTATTGCGTTCACGGTGAGTCAGGATATCGGCAGCAACATGCAGGCGCTGGCGAAGGCGAATCTGCCGCCGCTGCTTTCTGTTCCCGGTGGGGAAAAAACGAAATTTAACTGGAGTCCATCCTGGGTGCCGCAAGGCTTTAGCGAAGTTTCCAGCAGCCGTCGTCCGTTGCCGACGATGGATAACCTGCCTATCGAATCGCGGCTTTATTCTGACGGTCTGTTTAGCTTTTCCGTCAATGTGAACCGGGCGACGCAAAACAGCAGCGATCAGATGCTGCGCACCGGGCGCCGAACGGTTTATAGCAGCGTTCGCGACAACGCGGAAATCACCATTGTCGGCGAGCTTCCGCCGCAAACGGCGAAGCGCATTGCCGACAGTATCAAATTCAGGGCAGTACAATGATTAAAGAGTGGGCAACCGTTGTCTCCTGGCAGAATGGTCAGGCGGTGGTGAGCTGCGACGTTAAAGCGTCATGCAGTAGCTGCGCCTCCCGTGCGGGATGCGGCAGTCGCGTGCTGAATAAATTAGGGCCGCAAACCACGCATACCATTGTTGTGCCAAGCGCGGAGCCGCTGGCGCCGGGGCAGAAAGTCGAGTTGGGCATCGCCGAAAAAAGCCTTTTAGGTTCGGCGTTGCTGGTCTATATGTCGCCTTTAGCAGGGCTATTTCTTTGTGCGGCGCTTTTTCAGATGCTGTTTGGATCTGACCTTGCCGCATTAAGCGGGGCCGTGCTGGGCGGCGTGGGCGGTTTTCTGGTTGCCCGCGGCTATTCCCGAAAACTGGCGGAGCGTGACGCCTGGCAGCCGGTGATTTTAAACGTTGCCCTCCCGCCGGACCTTGTTCGCGTCGAAACTACCTCAATCGAAACGCGCCAGTAAACGTTTTGCCCAACGGTACACCTGCCGCGTTGGGTTGTTGTCCCGATAAGCATGCGCTTTTCCTGCGTTGCGGTGTTTTACAGGAAAAAAGCGAGGCGTTTTCCAGTTCCCGCTCTCCTTACACTATGAACATTTCCTCGCCTTAGCGTTGTAGTGTAGAATGCGGCGTTTCAGTTAAAACAGACGTTAAGCTCAGAACAGCGACCTCTAAAGTCTGGTCAACCAGGCGTAAGGCATAATAATTTATCTCTATGAAGAACATACGTAACTTTTCGATCATTGCTCACATTGACCACGGTAAATCGACGCTGTCTGACCGTATTATCCAAATCTGCGGTGGCCTGTCTGACCGTGAAATGGAAGCTCAGGTACTTGATTCGATGGATCTTGAGCGTGAGCGCGGTATTACTATTAAAGCCCAGAGTGTGACGCTGGATTTTAAAGCGTCTGATGGTGAAACTTATCAACTGAACTTTATCGACACGCCGGGACACGTTGACTTTTCCTATGAAGTTTCCCGTTCGTTAGCCGCCTGCGAGGGCGCGCTGCTGGTGGTGGATGCCGGCCAGGGCGTAGAAGCGCAAACGTTGGCGAACTGCTACACCGCGATGGAAATGGATCTTGAAGTGGTGCCGGTGCTTAACAAGATTGACCTGCCGGCCGCCGATCCGGAGCGTGTGGCGGAAGAAATCGAAGACATTGTCGGTATCGATGCGACGGACGCGGTACGCTGCTCCGCCAAAACGGGTGTCGGCGTGACGGATGTTCTGGAACGCCTGGTGCGCGATATCCCGCCGCCGCAAGGCGATCCGGACGGCCCGCTGCAGGCGCTGATTATTGACTCCTGGTTCGATAACTACCTGGGCGTGGTATCGCTGGTGCGTATTAAAAACGGCACCATGCGTAAAGGCGACAAAATTAAAGTGATGAGCACTGGGCAGACCTACAACGCTGACCGCCTGGGGATCTTCACGCCAAAACAGGTTGATCGTACCGAGCTGAAGTGCGGCGAAGTAGGCTGGCTGGTCTGCGCCATTAAAGATATCCTCGGCGCGCCGGTTGGCGATACCTTAACCTCAGCGCGTAACCCAGCGGAAAAAGCGTTGCCGGGCTTTAAAAAGGTGAAACCGCAGGTCTATGCAGGTCTGTTCCCGGTCAGCTCCGACGATTATGAAAGTTTCCGCGACGCGCTCGGCAAGCTGAGCCTGAACGATGCCTCACTGTTTTATGAACCGGAAAGCTCCTCGGCGCTGGGCTTTGGTTTCCGCTGCGGCTTCCTCGGCCTGTTGCACATGGAGATCATTCAGGAGCGTCTGGAACGCGAATACGATCTGGATCTGATCACCACTGCGCCGACCGTGGTTTATGAAGTAGAAACAACGGCGAAAGAGACTATCTATGTTGATAGCCCCTCCAAGCTGCCGCCGTTGAATAACATTTATGAACTGCGCGAGCCTATCGCCGAGTGTCATATGCTGTTACCACAAGCCTATTTAGGTAACGTTATTACGCTGTGTATTGAGAAACGCGGCGTACAAACTAACATGGTGTATCACGGTAACCAGGTCGCGTTGACCTATGAAATCCCGATGGCGGAAGTGGTGCTCGACTTCTTTGACCGTCTGAAATCAACGTCGCGCGGCTATGCGTCTCTGGATTATAACTTCAAGCGCTTCCAGGCTTCCGATATGGTGCGTGTTGATGTGTTAATCAACAACGAGCGTGTCGATGCGCTGGCGCTGATCACGCACCGTGATAACTCGCAAAGCCGTGGTCGCGAGCTGGTGGAGAAGATGAAAGATTTGATTCCACGCCAGCAGTTTGATATCGCGATTCAGGCGGCGATTGGTACGCATATTATTGCCCGTTCGACGGTAAAACAGTTACGTAAAAACGTGCTGGCGAAGTGCTACGGCGGTGATATCAGTCGTAAGAAAAAACTGCTGCAGAAACAGAAAGAAGGTAAGAAACGCATGAAGCAGATCGGTAACGTCGAGCTGCCTCAGGAGGCGTTCCTCGCCATTCTGCATGTCGGTAAAGACAATAAATAATCTCTAAGGAGTTGGCATGGCGAACATGTTTGCCCTGATTCTGGTGATAGCCACACTGGTGACGGGCATTTTATGGTGCGTTGATAAGTTTGTTTTCGCGCCAAAACGTCGGGCGCGCCAGGCTGCCGCGCAAACGGCGTCGGGAGATGCGCTGGATAACGCTACGCTCAATAAAGTGGCGCCTAAGCCGGGCTGGCTGGAGACCGGGGCGTCGGTTTTCCCGGTTCTGGCGATCGTTCTGATCGTTCGTTCATTTCTTTATGAACCCTTTCAGATCCCGTCAGGCTCAATGATGCCGACACTGCTTATCGGCGATTTTATTCTGGTGGAAAAATTTGCCTACGGCATTAAAGATCCGATCTACCAGAAAACCCTGATTGAAACCGGTCATCCAAAGCGCGGGGATATTGTGGTATTTAAATATCCGGAAGATCCTAAGTTAGATTACATCAAACGCGCAGTCGGTTTGCCGGGCGATAAAATCACTTATGATCCGGTTGCGAAAGAGGTGACGATTCAGCCTGGCTGTAGCTCCGGTCAGGCGTGCGAAAATGCGCTGCCGGTTACCTACTCTAACGTTGAGCCGAGCGATTTTGTACAGACCTTTGCCCGCCGTAACGGCGGAGAAGCGACCAGCGGTTTCTTTGAGGTTCCGCTAAACGAGACGAAAGAAAACGGCATTCGCCTGACCGAACGTAAAGAGACGTTAGGCGATGTGACGCACCGCATTCTGATGGTGCCGATAGCCCAGGATCAGTTGGGCATGTATTACCAACAGCCAGGACAACCGCTGGCGACCTGGGTTGTACCACCGGGACAATATTTCATGATGGGCGACAACCGCGATAACAGCGCGGATAGCCGTTACTGGGGATTTGTTCCGGAAGCGAATCTGGTCGGTAAAGCGGTCGCTATCTGGATGAGCTTTGACAAGCAGGAAGGGGAGTGGCCGACAGGCGTACGCCTGAGTCGTATCGGCGGTATTCACTAACTGTGATGAAATGATCGTTCACGCTGCCGTCTTTTTAGCGGCAGCGTGAATTATTTCCTGGATAAATTCCCTAAGACTAACGACATCCCCTGTCGTTGTGTATAGAATATTCCCCCGAAGTTTTAGGTTGGCGCCGTTTGGTCGCCACGGCACACGAAACAGCGTTGGTTATAGACAACCTTCTTTCCGCTGCAGCGATGCGGCAGGACAGATGACGTGTATCAGGTCTGTTTCGTGTGCTGGATTGTTGACGCATTCATTTATTGGTATCGCATGAACCCCATCGTAATTAATCGGCTTCAACGGAAGCTGGGCTACACTTTTAATCATCAGGAGCTGTTGCAGCAGGCATTAACTCACCGCAGCGCCAGCAGTAAACATAACGAACGCCTGGAATTTTTAGGCGATTCAATCCTGAGCTTCGTTATCGCTAACGCGCTTTATCACCGTTTTCCACGGGTGGATGAGGGAGATATGAGCCGTATGCGCGCCACGTTGGTACGTGGTAATACGCTGGCGGAATTAGCCCGTGAATTTGATTTAGGCGAGTGCCTGCGTTTAGGGCCGGGCGAATTAAAAAGCGGCGGATTCCGTCGAGAGTCCATTCTGGCGGACACCGTGGAAGCGTTAATCGGCGGAGTATTTCTCGATAGCAATATCCAGACCGTCGAGCAGTTAATCCTTAACTGGTATAAAACCCGTCTGGATGAGATAAGCCCGGGCGATAAACAAAAAGATCCTAAAACGCGCTTGCAGGAGTATTTGCAGGGTCGCCATCTGCCGCTGCCATCTTACCTGGTTGTGCAGGTACGCGGCGAGGCGCACGATCAGGAATTTACTATCCACTGCCAGGTCAGCGGCCTGAGCGAACCGGTGGTTGGCACGGGTTCCAGCCGTCGTAAGGCGGAGCAGGCTGCCGCCGAACAGGCGCTGAAAAAACTGGAGTTGGAATGAGCACTGACAAAACTTACTGCGGATTTATTGCCATCGTCGGACGTCCGAACGTTGGCAAATCCACCTTGCTGAACAAACTGCTTGGGCAGAAGATTTCGATCACTTCCCGTAAAGCGCAGACCACGCGCCACCGCATTGTCGGTATTCATACCGAAGGCCCGTATCAGGCAATTTATGTCGATACCCCGGGACTGCATATGGAAGAAAAGCGCGCCATTAACCGTTTGATGAATAAGGCGGCGAGCAGTTCGATTGGCGACGTTGAGCTGGTGATTTTCGTTGTGGAAGGCACCCGTTGGACGCCGGACGACGAAATGGTCCTGAACAAACTGCGCGATGGCAAAGCGCCGGTTATTCTCGCCGTTAACAAGGTGGATAACGTGCAGGAAAAAGCCGATTTGCTGCCGCACCTCCAGTTCCTGGCAAGCCAGATGAACTTTCTTGATATCGTACCCATCTCTGCTGAAACGGGTATGAACGTCGATACCATTGCCGGTATCGTGCGTAAACATTTACCGGAAGCGATTCATCACTTCCCGGAAGATTACATCACCGATCGCTCTCAGCGCTTTATGGCGTCTGAAATCATTCGTGAAAAGCTGATGCGTTTTCTCGGCGCCGAGCTGCCGTATTCCGTTACCGTTGAGATTGAACGTTTTGTTACCAACGAACGCGGCGGCTATGATATCAACGGGCTGATCCTCGTCGAGCGCGAAGGGCAGAAGAAGATGGTGATTGGCAACAAAGGCGCCAAAATCAAAACCATTGGTATTGAAGCGCGTAAAGACATGCAGGAGATGTTTGAGGCGCCGGTACACCTGGAACTGTGGGTGAAAGTGAAATCCGGCTGGGCCGATGACGAACGCGCTCTGCGCAGTCTCGGTTACGTAGACGATCTGTGAGTTAACACAGCGTGGAAGGGTGGCAGCGCGCATTTGTCCTGCACAGTCGCCCCTGGAGCGAAACCAGCCTGATGCTGGACGTCTTCACGGAAGAATCGGGGCGCGTGCGCCTTGTCGCCAAAGGCGCGCGATCTAAACGTTCCAATCTGAAAGGCGTGTTGCAGCCTTTTACGCCGTTATTGCTACGCTACAGCGGACGCGGCGAGGTGAAAACCCTGCGCAGTGCCGAGGCAGTTTCTTTGGCGCTGCCGTTAAGCGGTATTACGCTCTATAGCGGCCTGTACATCAACGAACTCCTCTCTCGCGTACTGGAATATGAAACGCGCTTCTCCGAACTCTTTTTTGATTATCTGAACTGTATTCAGGCGCTGGCGGGAACCACCGGCTCGCCTGAACCGGCGTTGCGACGTTTCGAACTGGCGTTGCTGGGTCATCTGGGGTATGGCGTCAATTTCACCCACTGTGCAGGCAGCGGCGAACGGGTGGATGACACCATGACCTACCGTTACCGCGAAGAAAAAGGCTTTTTCGCCAGCGTCGTCATCGATAACAACACCTTTACCGGACGGCACCTGAAAGCGTTGGAGGAGCGGGAATTTCCGGATGTAGATACCCTGCGTGCCGCTAAACGCTTTACCCGTATGGCATTAAAGCCGTATCTTGGGGGAAAACCGTTAAAAAGCCGGGAGCTGTTCCGGCAATTTATGCCCAAACGCACAGTAAAAATGAAGAAAGATTAACGAGGATTGTCATGGCTGAATTACTGTTAGGCGTCAATATTGACCACATTGCCACGTTACGTAATGCGCGCGGCACCGACTATCCGGATCCGGTACAGGCGGCGTTTATTGCTGAACAGGCAGGCGCGGACGGCATTACCGTACACCTGCGCGAAGATCGTCGCCACATTACCGATCGCGATGTGCGCATTCTGCGTCAGACGCTGCATACGCGTATGAATCTGGAGATGGCGGTGACCGAAGAGATGCTGGCGATCGCCGTAGAAACCAGGCCGCATTTCTGTTGTCTGGTGCCGGAAAAACGCCAGGAAGTCACCACCGAAGGCGGTCTGGATGTGGCCGGACAGCGCGATAAAATGCGTGATGCCTGTGCGCGCCTGGCGGCGGCTGGCATCCAGGTTTCGCTCTTTATCGATGCCGATGAAACGCAAATCAACGCGGCGGCGGAAGTCGGCGCGCCGTTTATCGAAATCCATACCGGCTGCTACGCCAACGCAGAAACCGATGCGGAACAGGCAAAAGAGCTGGCGCGTATCGCCAGCGCCGCGACCCTGGCGGCCCGTCTGGGGCTAAAAGTAAATGCGGGTCATGGTCTGACCTACCATAACGTCAAAGCTATTGCCGCACTGCCGGAAATGCACGAGCTCAATATCGGTCATGCCATTATTGGTCGGGCGGTGATGACGGGGCTGAAAGAGGCGGTGGCTGAAATGAAACGTTTGATGCTGGAAGCGCGCGGCTAATGGCGATTCTCGGCCTGGGAACGGATATTGTAGAGATTGCCCGCATTGAGGCAGTGATCTCCCGTTCCGGCGAACGTCTGGCAAGGCGTGTGCTCAGTGACAACGAGTGGGCTATCTGGGAGACGCATCAGCAGCCGGTGCGTTTTCTCGCCAAGCGTTTTGCGGTCAAAGAGGCGGCAGCGAAAGCTTTTGGCACCGGCATCCGCAACGGTCTGGCGTTCAATCAGTTCGAAGTGTTTAACGATGAGCTGGGAAAACCACGTTTGCGGCTGTGGGGCGAGGCGTTAACGCTGGCGGAAAAACTCGGTGTGGCGCATATGCATGTCACGTTGGCCGATGAACGCCATTACGCCTGCGCTACGGTCATTCTGGAAAGTTAGATTTGCCGGATGGCGGCGTAAACACGTTATCTGACCTACAGGCCGATATATTGTCGGCCTGATAAGCATAGCGCCATCAGACATTGTTGCGTTGGAAATGCGTTAACCCGCTTACAGTTTATCTGCGTGATGCATCAGAACAAACTTATCCCACAACTGTTCTTCGGTTTCGACATGGGCGGGATCCTGCAAAATCGTATTGGGGATCGGGCAGACTTTCTGACAGGTCGGCGTTTCGTAATGGCCTACACACTCGGTGCATTTGTCGCTGTTAATCTCATAAATGCTGTCGCCCATTGAAATCGCCTCATTCGGGCACTCCGGCTCGCACATATCGCAATTGATACATTTTTTGGTGATTAACAGCGCCATCAGGAAATTCTCAGAAACAACACAAATCGGGCGGGCATTATACGCCTATTTTCTGCTCGGGCCAGCTCTTTTCTGGCGCTGATTTGTTATCTACCGTGTAAAAATTTTTGATCTGCTTGAGCAGGCAGATGGTTGCGTTATCCAGTGAAAGGTCATTACTGTGCACCAGCATGACAGGAATAAAGAATGCGGGGATGCCCAGTGAAACCAGGCGAACATTTTTGGGTGTCGATAAATGGGTTAGCGAGCGGGTAATAAATGCGATGCCAATCTGCGCTTCGGCATACTCAAGGCATGAGTAGTGGTTATCCAGTTCGCAGATGACGTTAGGAACGACTTTGCGGTTATTAAATTCTGTGGTGATGATCCCTCTTAATAGCAGAGAGTCATTAAGCACGATAATGGGCTGGTCGTTTAAATCTTTTAAATGCAGACGTTCGCGTGTCGCCAGAGGATGAGAAAGTGGGATTGCAGCGATAATTTCATCTTCAAACAGCATGGTCGAGCTTAGCTGGGCAGGGAGCGCTGTTCGATAAACAATGCCAATATCAACGGCGCTATCCGTCAGCTTTTTAATGGTTTGCTCAGTTGAGAACTCTTTAACATTTAAAGATATTTCCGGATGGTGCGCCATAAAGTTGCGAAAAGCGGGCAGGACCAGGTAACTGCCTGACACCCCGATTGAAATAGTATCGCGCTGTTGGTCCTGATAGGGAAGAAGTTCATTTTCGGCATTTTTTAAATCCAGCATTATTTTGTTAGCGTGTCGTTGCAAAATAATGCCTGCTTTTGTTAATTTAATTCCTCTACCTTTTCGCTTAAATAATATTGTTTTAAGTGATGACTCAAGTTGTTTGATTTGCTGACTTAATGATGGCTGAGTGATAAACAGGCGACTGGCTGCCCGACCATAATGTAATTCATCACACAATATCAGGAAGGAGTGTAGTTGTTTGATATTCATTAAAATTTAATGCCAATCGATTGGGTTTTGTTATAACGATTATAAAAAATACCAAATTGTTTGCCTATTTTGCTTTTTTTAAACTGTGATCAGTGCATTTTAAAAAGGGAAAATTATGTCGGCATCAATCAACCGCTGGGGAATGCTTGCCGCTCACGTGTGCATCAATTTTGTGCTCGGGGGCGTCTACGCATTTAGCTATTTCAAAACACCACTCATGGCGCAATATCACTGGGATCCGGCTACGCTGGCGTTAGCATTCTCTATCAATATGGGGATCATTCCTTTACCGATGATTTGGGGCGGGAGAATGATCGACAATGGTAAAGGAAAGCAGGCGATAGTTATCGGTGGTATCCTGTTTTCTTTAGGTTTTATCTTGTCCGGGTTTGTGGATAATTTGCCCATGCTGTTTTTAACCTACGGCGTCATTGCCGGGTTGGGATCGGGCCTGGCTTTTACGGGTAATCTTAATAATATTCTGAAATTTTTCCCTGACCGTCGCGGTCTTGCCAGCGGTATCGTACTGGCGGGTGTTGGCGTCGGGACGCTACTTTGCACCCGCCTGGCCGAATATTTTATGGCGCAAACTCACGATGTTAGTCGGGCGTTGTTATATCTGGGTATTGTTTATCTGGTGGTTATTTTTATCGTCCAGTTCTTTATTCGTAGCGCGCCAGCAAAAGATAGCGGAGGAATTAAAGCGTCGCCACTGGATAAAGACTATCGGCACATGCTGAAAGATCTGCGCTTCTGGCTGCTGTTTATGATTCTGGCGCTGGGCGTGTTCTCTGGGATGGTAATTAGCTCAAGCTCTGCGCAAATTGGTATGACGCAGTACGGTTTACTGTCCGGTGCATTAGTCGTTAGCCTGGTCTCGATATTTAACTCGATCGGTCGCCTGTTCTGGGGAGGGTTAACCGATAAATTAGGCGGCTATAATACGCTGGTTATTGTTTACCTCTTTACCTGCTTGTGTATGCTGCTGTTATTTTTCTTCAATGGCAATACTTCGGTATTTTATTTCAGCGCTCTGGGCGTGGGCTTTGCTTATGCCGGTATATTAGTTATCTTCCCTGGTTTGACCAGCCAGAATTTTGGTATGCGTAACCAGGGGCTAAACTACGGCTTTATGTATTTTGGTTTTGCCGTCGGTGCGGTTATTGCTCCTTATGTAACGTCCGCTATTGCAAAATATACCGGAAGCTACAATACAGTATTTATTTTGACAACGGTGCTATTGCTTATTGGAGTCGTGTTGACCCTGATAACGAAAAAATATGTCGCAACGGTTTTAGCCAAAATTCATTAATCAGATAATAAGGAAATAAAAATGAAAATTGCAATCGCAGGTGCAGGCGCTATGGGGTGTCGTTTTGGCTATATGCTGCTGGAGGCCGGGCACGACGTGACGCTTATCGATAGCTGGCAGGAGCATGTCGACGCTATTCGTAGCAAGGGGTTGTTTGTCGAAACGGAAACGACTCAGAAGTATTACCCCATCCCTGCTATGTTGGCTGATGAATCCCAGGGGGAGTTTGAGCTGGTTATTCTGTTTACCAAAGCCATGCAGCTGGATAGCATGTTACTGCGTATTAAGCCGCTGCTGCCAGCCGCGAAGGTCGTGATGATTTTATCTAACGGCCTGGGAAATATTGAAACGCTGGAGAAATATGTCGATCGGCAGAAAATCTATGCGGGTGTGACGTTATGGTCCAGCGAACTGGAGGGGGCTGGGCATATTATGGCCACCGGTACCGGAACGATTGAACTGCAGCCGATTGCCAGCCAGGATTCGGCTCAAGAGGCTAAGGTCATTGCCACTCTTAATAGCGCGGGATTGAATGCTGAAATAAGCCCTGACGTATTATTATCGATCTGGAAGAAAGCAGCCTTTAATAGCGTAATGAACACCTATTGCGCGCTACTGGATTGTAATGTCGGCGGATTTGGTCAGCGGCCTGGTGCTTTAGATTTAGCGCAAGCGGTAGTTGATGAGTTTGTATTGGTTGCTGCCAGCCAGAATATTCCGTTGACTGAGCAAATGGTGATGAATACGGTGAAGAAAGTGTTCGATCCGCGTGAGAGCGGCCACCACTATCCTTCTATGCATCAGGATTTACATAAAGGCCGACTGACTGAAATCGACTATTTAAATGGTGCGATTGCGCGAATCGGCGCTCAGAACAATATTGCCGTACCGGTTAACACACTCCTGACGCAATTGATTCACGCGAAAGAAGCGCAATAAACTTGATGGCTCTTCTGCATGAGGCGGAAGAGCCATTTTCAAACCAGTTTTTTTACCAGCGCCTCGCTATGGCGAATACGCTCCGGCGCCCGCTCTAAATCCTGTTGTACCAGCGCCATAAACAGTAAGTCGGTCAACATCATTTGCGCATGTGTCGAGGAGATAGCGGCGCTGCGCGTCGCCTGCTCTTCGGCAATCGTATACAGACAGCGGGTGGCGCGCTGCTGCAAGGCGTTGGGAGAAAAACCGGTAATGGCCAGGATCTTCGCGCCTGCGCGTAATGTTTCGTCCGCCGCCAGGTTCAGCTCGCGCCGTTCCCCGGAATAAGAGATCGCCAGCAGCAGATCCTCCGGCGCCAGCGCCTGCACTGTTGCCAGCAGGGCGTGCATATCGCGCTCAACCACCGCGTTAATGCCAATCTTCAGTAGCTTCCAGGCAAAATTTTGCGCCACCAGCCCAGAGGCGCCAATCCCGGTGATCACAATACGGCGGGCGTGGCGCAGCATCGTGACGCTTTCTAACAGCTTTTCTTCACTGTTAACGTCCAGCGTGGCGTGCATCGCCGCCACATTCTCTTTAATTAATTTTTCCCCGACCAGGCGCATCGGATCGTCGCCGCGAATCTGGTTATGAACGGGAACGGAATGCGGATTAGGATTGCTGGCCAACGCTTCGCTGATAGCCAGTTTCAATGCAGGAAACCCTTTAAACCCCAGTTTTTGCGCGAATTTGACTACGCTGGATTGGCTGACGCCCGCTTCGGCCGCCAGTTGCTGCGAGCTCAGATGTCGCGCTGTATCCGGTTGCGCGAGCAGATAATCCGCCAGTTTCCTGTCGCTTTGCGCGAGATCCGGATAACGCTGGCGAATACGAATCAAACAGTTCATGGGCAGCTCCTGCGAAACGTGATGGCGACGACAAAACGAAATTTCACTCGCCTGGGGGAATATTCTATTCCATCATGGACGCTTATTATGAATTAAAAATTCCAGAGGGACAAAAATGAATCTTGGTACCTTAGTGTCTGAAACCCGTAACCCGCAAACGATGGATCTGGATGCGTTGCCTACTCCTGAATTAGTTAAGCGTTTTAATGAACAGGATACGCGGGTAGCGGAAGCGGTAAAAGCCACTCTGCCTGACGTTGCGCGTGCGGTGGATGCCGCTGTGGCGGCGCTGAAGTCTGGCGGACGTATCATCTATATGGGCGCGGGCACCAGTGGTCGGCTTGGCGTACTGGATGCCTCAGAATGCCCCCCGACGTTTGGCGTTCCGCACGGTCTGGTCGTCGGGCTGATTGCCGGTGGGCCGGGCGCGTTGCTGAAGGCGGTCGAAGGCGCGGAAGACAGCCAACAGGCAGGCGAAGACGATCTTGTCGCGCTAAATCTGCAAGAACAGGATCTGGTCGTGGGGCTCGCGGCGTCGGGTCGTACACCCTATGTGATTGGCGGCCTGCGCTATGCGCGACAGTCCGGTTGTACCACTGTTGCCGTCTCCTGTAATCCAGATTCGCCTATTGCGCGGGAGGCTAATATCGCCATTTCGCCCGTTGTCGGGCCGGAAGCGCTTACCGGCTCCACGCGGCTGAAATCCGGCACCGCGCAGAAAATGGTACTCAATATGATTTCTACCGGCGCGATGGTGAAGTTCGGCAAGGTCTATCAAAACCTGATGGTGGATATGAAAGCCACCAACGTCAAACTGGTCGATCGCGCGTGTCGGATGGTCGTTGAAGCGACCGGGATAGGTCGTGAAGAGGCGGAAACGTTGCTGAAACAGACCGATTTTGAGGTTAAGCCCGCCATTTTGATGGCGCTTACGGGGCTGGATGCTGCAGCCGCCAGGGAAAAACTCGCCGCTCATCAGGGCTTTTTAAGGGCGGCGTTAGAACACTAAAGAGGTGTGTATGGATAAGACGGCAGCGCTCGCCAGCGACATTTTACGTGGTATCGGCGGAGAGCAAAATATTCTGCGCCTGGAAAACTGTATGACGCGAGTCAGGGTGGAGGTACAGGACGACAGCCAACTGGATATTCCGCGCTTAAAAGCGTTGCCTGGCATCAGTGGATACGTAAAGCAAGGGGAGCAACATCAGCTGATCGTTGGGCCGGGGAAGGCTGCACAGGTGGTTGATGCGATGCGCGTGCAGATTGCCGCAGGTGGTGTAAAGCCGGATGACGCTATGGCGCGTACCAAATCCGAGGCGAAAGCGAAGTATAAAGCGCCGATGAGCGATGCGTTGCGTAAGCTGGCGAATGTTTTTATACCGCTTATCCCCGCCTTTATCGCATCCGGCTTGATTACCGGCATTATCAACATTCTTAAACGTCCGGATATCGTCGGCGATGTTGCCGTCCACTATCCTAACCTGCTGGGCCTGATGGGGATATTTGGTAGCGCGGTGTTCGCTATCATGAACATTCTGGTTGGCGTCAATACCGCGAAAGTCTTTGGCGGATCGCAGGCGTTAGGCGGCGTGATGGCGGGGATCCTTTCCAGCCCGCAACTGGCGCAGATTACGCTCTTTGGCGAGGCGCTTCAGCCGGGACGGGGCGGCGTTATCGCCGTCCTGCTGGTGGTGGCGTTAATGTGCTGGATTGAGCGCCAGTTCCGTAAGCTGCTGCCGGGGTCGCTGGAGTTAATTCTTAACCCTTTATTGACGACTGTTATCACCGGCGCGGTAGCGATTGTCGCTCTGCAACCGCTTGGCGGCTGGATTTCAGACGCTATCGCTCACGGCGCGTCCTGGGCTATCGATCGCGGCGGTTTTCTGGTGGGCGCGGTGCTAGCCGGAACTTTCCTGCCGTTGGTACTGACCGGGCTGCATCAGGGGCTGGTGCCTATTCATGTGGAGCTGGTGCAAGCGCACGGCTATAACGCGCTGTTTCCCATCCTGGCGATGGCGGGCGTTGGTCAGATAGGCGCGGCCATTGCCGTACTGATGAAAACCCGCAATGCGCGGCTCAAAAAGGTGATTAAAGGCGCGCTTCCGGTCGGACTGCTGGGGATTGGCGAGCCGCTGATTTTTGGCGTCACGCTGCCATTGGGTAAGCCATTTATTGGCGCTTGCCTCGGCGGCGCGGTAGGCGGGGCGTTGATCAGCTACTGGAAAGTGGCGACGGTAATTACCTTTGGTATTTCCGGTTTGCCGCTGGCATTAACAATTGTTGCCGGAAAAGTCCTGTTCTATCTGTTAGGCTATTTAATAGCGGTAATTGCCGGGTTTATTTTTACCTGGCTGCTGGGGTTCAATGATCCAGAGGAGTAAGGTTTGGTCAGCCACGAGCGTCGTGTCGTCTTTTTTGATTTGGATGGAACGTTACATCAACAGGATATGTTCGGCAGTTTTCTGCGTTATTTGCTGCGCCGTCAGCCGCTAAATGCGCTGCTCGTACTGCCGCTGTTGCCCATTATCGGTATCGGTTTACTGGTAAAAGGGCGTGCGGCCCGCTGGCCGATGAGTCTGTTATTGTGGGGCTGTACTTTTGGCCATAGCGAAACGCGTTTGCAGGCGCATCAGGCGGATTTTGTCCGTTGGTTTCGCGCTAACGTCACGGCGTTTCCGGTAGTACAGGAGCGTCTGACCACCTATCTATTGAGCTCTGACGCGGATATCTGGCTTATTACCGGTTCTCCGCAATCATTGGTAGAGCAAGTCTATTTTGATACGCCGTGGCTGCCGCGCGTTAACCTCATCGCCAGCCAGATGGCGCGACGGTATGGCGGCTGGGTATTAACCGTGCGCTGTCTGGGCCATGAAAAAGTCGCGCAACTGGAACGTAAAATCGGTACGCCGCTGCGTCTTTATAGCGGCTACAGCGACAGCAAACAGGATAACCCGCTGCTTTATTTTTGCCAGCATCGCTGGCGGGTGACGCCGCACGGCGAGTTGCAGCAGCTCGAATAGTGAAACGCATAGCGTCTGTGTATAATGCCGCCCGCTTTCATTACCGGAGTTACCTCTTTGTCTGATGTCGAATTAGATCACGAATACTGGATGCGCCACGCGCTGACGCTGGCGAAACGCGCCTGGGACGAACGCGAGGTTCCGGTTGGCGCGGTATTGGTGCATAACCATCGCGTCATTGGCGAAGGCTGGAACCGACCCATTGGCCGCCACGATCCTACTGCGCACGCTGAAATAATGGCGCTGCGTCAGGGCGGTCTGGTATTGCAGAATTATCGGTTACTGGATACCACGCTGTATGTCACACTGGAACCCTGTGTGATGTGCGCAGGCGCTATGGTGCATAGCCGCATTGGACGCGTTGTCTTTGGCGCGCGCGATGCAAAAACCGGCGCGGCCGGATCGCTAATTGATGTGCTGCACCATCCGGGAATGAATCACCGGGTCGACATTATTGAAGGGGTGCTGCGCGATGAATGTGCGACGCTGCTCAGTGATTTTTTCCGTATGCGTCGTCAGGAAATTAAAGCCCTGAAGAAAGCCGACCGTGCGGAAGGCGCGGGGCCGGCAGTATAGCGCAATGCCGGATAAGAGGTTGCGCGTCGCCATCCAATAAGACCATCGCGCTATTTTTCTTCTTTCTTCTGCGGCGTAAACAGTAAAGACGGCGAATGCGTCAGGTAGCCTGATGACTGCGATAAAAACGACAGGAAGGGGAAGGGTGCTTTATTCAGCTCCTCCGGCGACACCGCCGGGTAATCCTGCGCCAGTTTCATAGCTTCCGCTTCCTGCTTTTCTTTTTCCTGCAAATACCCCACCAAACTTATCTGGTATTTACGGATATTTTCCACATAAGCATAAGCCTCATGTCCACGCGCGTAACCGTAGGTTAACTTACTGTAATACGGTTTTTGGCTTAATAGCGGCAAACGCTGCTTCACATCGGTCCAGCTATCCGGATTGCCTTTGGTTTTTACCGTCAGCGATCTGGCATCGAGCATGTGCGCATAACCCATATTGTAGGCGGCTAAGGCAAACCAGATACGCTCGTCTTCCGGAACGGTTTCGGGAACTTTAGCCATCATATCTTCAAGATAGCGAGCGCCGCCGCTGATGCTTTGCTCCGCATCGGTACGGTCGGTCAGCCCCAGACTTTGGGCGGTATTTTTAGTCAGCATCATCAGGCCGCGCACGCCGGTTGGCGAGGTCGCCAGCGGGTCCCAGTGTGATTCCTGATAAGAAATCGCCGCCAGCAGGCGCCAGTCTATCTCTTTGGCATATTTTTTAAATAACGGTTCCAGCTCCGGCAGGACGTTATCTACCGCTCGCAGGAAAGAGCGGGTATCAACGTAGTCGAAATCATCGCCATGTCCCAGATATTTCTCTTCGATCCGCGCCAACGACCCGTCTTCATTGATCGAATTGAAAAAATCGAGCAGCGCGGCGGAGAGCGTATTATCGTCGTCCAGTCGGCTAAACCAGGTCACGGGCTGTTCATCCGTGACATCCAGCGCCACGGCCAGCTCGGGATGAACGCGCTGAAACAGACTGATCGCCACTGAATCGGCAATGGTGTAATCCAGTTTGCCGCTGATGACCTCTTCCAGCAGCGTCGTCGAGCCTTTTTTATCATCCACTTTCCAGCTCAGGTCGGGAAACTTTGTCTCTTTTAAACGCTGTAAGTCATTGACCACGACGTGCCCTGGCGCAATGGTAAGCTGATTCTCGTTAACGGTCGCCAGCGAACGTGGGCGATATTGTCCGACCCGGTAGACGAGCTGTTGCGAAACCGAGTAATACATGGGACCGGGCTGATAGTTTTTAACGCGTGCGCTGTCGTAGACCAGCCCTGCCGCGAGCAGGTCGGCATTGCCGTTATCCAGATCGTCAAACAACTGGCTGATATTCTGGCGCACCGTCACTTTCAGCTTCACGCCGAGATAGTTGGCGAACTGCTGCGCCAGTTCATAGTCCAGACCATATTTTTTACCGTTGATAACGGAATAGGTTAATGGCGAGTCGATCGTACTGACGCGCAGTATCCCCCGGGCTTGAATCGCGGCGATATGGTTTTCGGTTTTACCGAACCAGGGGATTGAGGGCCAAAGGGCTGCTGCCAGCAGCAGCGTCAATATGCCGATGAACAGATAATTAATCTTTAATTTTTTCAATTAGTTAATTCTCTGGATCGTGCGTTGCCTCGGGCTGAAAAAGATGTTTTGCTGCAATAGATAAGTCATTAATGAGCGGCATTTTGCGTAACAATGCGCCAGTTGGCAACTTATTCGCAACGATAGCCGCACCGTATGACAAGAAAAAGCGGTGATTTTATTTCTACGCAAACGGTTTCGTCGGCGCGTCAGATTCTTTATAATGACGGCCGTTTCCCCCCTTGCGCACACCAAAGCTTAGAAGACGAGAGACTTATGATGGAAATTCTGCGTGGTTCGCCTGCACTGTCTGCATTCCGTATCAATAAACTGCTGGCGCGCTTTCAGGCTGCCAACCTCCAGGTCCACAATATATACGCTGAGTATGTCCATTTTGCTGACCTGAACGCCCCGTTAAATGATAGCGAGCAGGCGCAGCTTACCCGTCTGTTGCAATACGGCCCGGCGCTTAACAGCCATACGCCGGCGGGTAAACTCCTGTTGGTCACACCGCGTCCTGGTACCATCTCCCCCTGGTCTTCAAAAGCAACGGATATCGCCCACAACTGCGGCCTGCAACAGGTTGATCGGCTGGAGCGCGGCGTAGCGTACTATATCGAGGCTTCGACGTTGACGGCGGAACAGTGGCGACAAGTGGCCGCAGAGCTGCACGACCGTATGATGGAGACGGTGTTCTCTTCTTTAACCGATGCGGAAAAACTGTTTATCCACCATCAGCCTGCGCCGGTTTCCAGTGTCGATCTGCTGGGAGAAGGCCGTCAGGCGTTAATTGACGCCAACCTGCGTCTTGGTCTGGCGCTGGCGGAAGATGAAATCGACTATTTGCAGGAGGCGTTTACCAAACTGGGGCGCAACCCGAACGATATCGAATTGTACATGTTCGCCCAGGCGAACTCCGAGCACTGCCGCCACAAGATTTTTAACGCCGACTGGATTATCGACGGTAAACCGCAGCCGAAGTCGCTGTTTAAAATGATTAAAAACACCTTCGAAACCACGCCGGACTATGTGCTCTCTGCCTATAAAGACAATGCCGCGGTGATGGAAGGATCTGCGGTGGGGCGCTACTTCGCCGACCACAATACTGGCCGTTACGATTTTCATCAGGAGCCCGCGCACATTCTGATGAAGGTCGAAACGCATAACCACCCAACCGCCATCTCTCCGTGGCCGGGGGCGGCGACCGGTTCCGGCGGCGAAATTCGTGATGAAGGCGCCACCGGGCGTGGCGCGAAACCAAAAGCCGGGCTGGTAGGCTTCTCCGTTTCCAACCTGCGTATTCCGGGCTTTGAACAGCCGTGGGAAGAGGATTTTGGCAAGCCGGAACGTATTGTCACCGCGCTGGATATCATGACCGAAGGTCCGCTGGGCGGCGCGGCGTTTAACAACGAATTTGGTCGCCCGGCGCTGACCGGTTACTTCCGTACTTATGAAGAGAAAGTGAACAGCCACAACGGCGAAGAGCTGCGCGGCTACCATAAGCCGATCATGCTGGCGGGCGGGATCGGTAATATTCGCGCCGATCACGTGCAGAAAGGCGAGATCGTCGTGGGCGCGAAGCTGATCGTCCTTGGCGGCCCGGCGATGAATATCGGCCTCGGCGGCGGCGCGGCATCGTCAATGGCTTCCGGCCAGTCTGATGCGGATCTCGATTTTGCCTCTGTTCAGCGCGACAACCCGGAAATGGAACGCCGCTGCCAGGAAGTGATCGACCGCTGCTGGCAGTTGGGCGACGCTAACCCAATCTTGTTTATCCATGATGTGGGCGCGGGCGGTCTCTCCAATGCGATGCCGGAGCTGGTGAGCGACGGCGGGCGCGGCGGGAAATTCGAACTGCGCGACATTCTTAGCGACGAGCCGGGCATGAGCCCGCTGGAAATCTGGTGTAACGAATCCCAGGAGCGCTACGTACTGGCGGTCGCGGCTGACCAGTTGCCGCTGTTCGACGAACTGTGTAAGCGCGAACGCGCGCCGTATGCGGTCATTGGCGATGCTACCGAAGAACAGCATCTCTCGTTGCATGATAACCATTTCGACAATCAGCCGATCGACCTGCCGCTGGATGTCCTGCTGGGCAAAACGCCGAAAATGACCCGCGATGTGCAAACATTGAAGGCGAAAGGCGATGCGCTGAACCGCGCGGATATCACGATTGCCGACGCGGTAAATCGTGTTCTGCATCTGCCGACCGTGGCGGAAAAAACCTTCCTTGTCACTATTGGCGACCGTACCGTCACCGGTATGGTGGCGCGTGACCAGATGGTTGGCCCGTGGCAGGTCCCGGTGGCTGACTGCGCGGTCACTACCGCCAGCCTCGACAGCTACTACGGCGAAGCGATGTCGATTGGCGAGCGCGCGCCGGTGGCGCTGCTGGACTTTGCCGCCTCCGCCCGTCTGGCCGTCGGTGAAGCGTTGACTAACATTGCCGCGACGCAGATTGGCGATATCAAGCGCATTAAGCTTTCCGCTAACTGGATGGCGGCAGCCGGTCATCCTGGCGAAGATGCCGGTTTATATGACGCGGTTAAAGCGGTGGGAGAGGAACTCTGTCCGCAGCTTGGCCTGACGATTCCGGTGGGCAAAGATTCGATGTCGATGAAAACCCGCTGGCAGGAAGGCAACGAACAGCGCGAAATGACCTCGCCGCTGTCGCTGGTGATTTCCGCGTTTGCCCGCGTGGAAGACGTGCGTCACACCCTTACGCCGCAGCTGTCAACGGAAGATAACGCCTTGTTGCTGATCGATCTTGGCAAGGGCCACAACGCGCTGGGCGCAACGGCGCTGGCGCAGGTCTATCGTCAGCTTGGCGACAAACCCGCGGACGTGCGTGACGTCGCGCAACTGAAAGGCTTCTATGACGCCATGCAGGCGCTGGTCGCTGCGCGTAAATTACTGGCCTGGCACGACCGTTCCGACGGCGGTCTGCTGGTGACGCTGGCCGAGATGGCCTTTGCCGGCCACTGCGGCGTGCAGGTCGATATCGCCGCGCTGGGCGATGACCATCTGGCCGCACTGTTCAACGAGGAGCTGGGCGGCGTGATTCAGGTACGCGCTGAAGACAGAGACGCGGTCGAAGCGCTGTTGGCGCAGTACGGTCTTGCTGACTGCGTCCACTACCTTGGTCAGGCCCTGGCTGGCGATCGCTTTGTGATTACCGCTAATGACCAGACGGTATTCAGCGAAAGCCGCACTACGCTGCGTGTCTGGTGGGCGGAAACCACCTGGCAGATGCAGCGTCTGCGCGACAATCCGCAATGTGCTGATCAGGAACATGAGGCGAAAGCGAATGATGCCGATCCGGGCCTCAACGTGAAGCTGTCGTTTGATATTAATGAAGATATCGCCGCGCCGTACATTGCGACAGGCGCACGACCGAAAGTCGCTGTACTGCGCGAGCAGGGGGTGAACTCTCACGTGGAGATGGCGGCGGCGTTCCATCGTGCGGGCTTTGACGCGATTGACGTCCATATGAGCGACCTGCTGGGCGGTCGTATCGGTCTGGGCAACTTCCATGCGCTGGTGGCTTGCGGCGGCTTTTCCTACGGCGACGTGCTGGGGGCGGGCGAAGGCTGGGCGAAATCCATTCTGTTTAACCATCGGGTGCGCGACGAATTCGAAACCTTCTTCCATCGTCCGCAGACACTGGCGCTGGGCGTGTGCAACGGTTGCCAGATGATGTCGAATCTGCGCGAGCTGATCCCGGGCAGCGAACTGTGGCCGCGGTTTGTACGTAACCATTCTGACCGCTTCGAAGCCCGCTTCAGCCTGGTGGAAGTGACGCAAAGCCCATCGCTGCTGCTGCAAGGAATGGTAGGCTCACAGATGCCGATTGCGGTTTCCCATGGGGAAGGGCGCGTTGAGGTACGTGACGATGCGCATCTTGCCGCGCTTGAGAGCAAAGGCCTGGTCGCTCTGCGCTACGTTGATAACTTTGGTAAGGTGACTGAAACCTATCCGGCTAACCCGAACGGTTCGCCGAACGGCATCACGGCGGTGACGACCGAAAACGGTCGGGTGACGATTATGATGCCGCATCCGGAACGCGTATTCCGCACCGTCGCCAACTCCTGGCACCCGGAAAACTGGGGCGAGGATAGCCCGTGGATGCGTATCTTCCGTAATGCGCGTAAGCAGCTTGGTTAATTAGCCCGATAGCCATTAAGCCCCTATTCACGAGGGGCTTTTTTGTAGACGGCGCTTATCAGGCCCACGGGGAAGCGCGGTTGAAGCTACCGTCTTGAACGTCAAGCGGTAGGCCGGATAAGGCGTTTACGCCGTCATCCGGCAATAAACTAGTGCTTATGCCGCAAGATTAAAGTGTCGGGAAATCCCGACATGAGTGGGGGATAGGTTGTCGCCAAAAAGAGATATTTAACTATTTGATTTTAAATTGTTTTATTTTTAGGTGTTGCAGGTGTTGCTGATTGGCGACAGAAAGGGCAAAAAACAGACAGAGCCATTTTTAGCATGAATAACGATATTTTTCATATCTATCATTGTGTTAACAAAGTCTTTTGAATGTTGGCACAATTACTGCATAATGATAACCAGTGGCTCATTCACCTTCTTATGTCAGCCCCTTAGGGACGCGCTACATAAACTTCGAATGACGCACAACAAGGTGCCTGCCGTCCAACTTCTGATAATAGCGTAGCTTTATCAACCTCCGGGCGAAACGTCGAGTTAGGCACCGCCTTATTCCATAACAAAGCCGGGTTTAGCCCGGCTTTGTTGTATCTGGCGCTTCCCTCGGTTAGCATCTTTTTTATTCTTCTTTTATGTGAGCGACACGTTGAAGCGCTGGTCTGTTTTCCCCCGTTCTTTACGACAATTGGTCATGCTGGCCTTTTTGCTGATCCTGCTGCCGTTGCTGGTTCTGGCCTGGCAGGCGTGGCAAAGCCTTAACGCGTTAAGCGATCAGGCTGCGGTGACTAACCGCAGCACGCTTATTGACGCCCGGCGCAGCGAGGCGATGACCAACGTCGCGCTGGAGATGGAGCGAAGCTACCGACAGTATTGTGTGCTTGACGATCCGACGCTGGCAAAAGTGTATCAAAGCCAGCGTAAGCGCTATAGCGATATGCTGGACGCCCATGCCGGCGTCTTGCCGGATGATAAGTTGTATCAGGCGTTACGCCAGGATTTAAACGCGCTGGCGCAATTGCAGTGTAAAGATAGCGGCCCGGAAGCGGCAGCGGCCGCGCGTCTGGAGGCCTTTGCCAACGCGAATACGGAAATGGTGCAGGCGACGCGTACTGTGGTTTATTCGCGTGGGCAACAGTTACAACAAGAAATCGCCGAGCGCGGACAATTTTTCGGCTGGCAGGCGCTGGTGCTATTTCTGGTGAGCCTGGCGATGGTGCTACTTTTTACCCGCATGATTATCGGGCCGGTGAAAGGAATTGAACGGATGATTAATCGCCTGGGCGAAGGCCGTTCTTTAGGGAATACCGTCACCTTTACCGGTCCGCGTGAATTACGATCGGTGGGGCAGCGCATTATCTGGCTGAGTGAGCGTCTGGCGTGGCTGGAATCCCAGCGCCATCAGTTTCTACGTCACTTGTCCCATGAGCTGAAAACCCCGCTGGCCAGTATGCGCGAGGGGACAGAGCTGCTGGCCGATCAGGTGGTTGGGCCGCTGACGCCGGAGCAAAAAGAGGTGGTCGATATTCTGGATGACAGCAGTCGTAATTTACAAAAATTGATTGAGCAATTGCTTGATTACAACCGGAAACTGGTAGACAGTGCCACAGAGCTGGAAGCGGTCGATATCGCGCCGCTTGTGGATATGGTGGTTTCCGCCCACAGTTTGCCTGCCCGCGCTAAAATGATGCATACCGATGTCGACCTGGAGGCCGAACGCTGCATAGCAGAGCCCATGTTGCTGATGAGCGTGCTGGATAATCTCTATTCCAACGCGGTGCACTATGGCGCTGAATCCGGTAACATTTGTATCCGTAGTCGCTCTCAGGGCTCCACGGTTTATATCGATGTGGTTAATAGCGGCGAGCCGATTCCGCAAACCGAAAGAGAAATGATTTTTGAGCCTTTTTTCCAGGGAAGCCACCAGCGAAAAGGGGCGGTAAAAGGCAGTGGGCTAGGGCTGAGTATCGCCAGAGATTGTATTCGTCGAATGCAGGGAGAGATCCAACTGGTGGATGACAAAGCGCAGGAAGTCTGTTTTCGCATCTCGCTGCCGCTGCCTGCATCTGACAAACACTAATATGAATTTAAGCCTGGTGCGTATGTCACACGTTTTCGTCCAAACTATTAAACGATGCCTTTTGCGGTGGGGAATACCGGTGGGCATATCGTGTCTGGCGCTGACCGCATGTGTTCCCCATGCTTCACAGCAACTGCCCGGTAGCGCAGCGCAGGACACGCTCCCCCATTATCAACTGGCGGATTATCTCCCGACGGCGTGCGCGGATATCTGGTCGCTACGCGGGCAGGCGGTGGAGACGAATCCGCTGTACTGGCTACGCACGATTGACTGCGCCGATCGTCTGATGCCGGTTCAGTCGCGCGCAGAGGCGCGCGCGTTGACGGATGATAACTGGCAAAATGCCTTCAGGCGCGGGATTTTACTGGCGGATGCAAAAATTACGCCGCCGGAGCGGCGCGCCATAGTGACCCGTCTGGAGGCGTTAAGCGCGCAAATACCGGCTCAGGTACGGCCCGTCTACCAAATCTGGCATGACGGTCAGGCGCTGCAATTAGCACTTTCTGCCGAACGTCAGCGTTATAGCAAGCTCCAGCAAACGTCAGATAGTGAGCTTGATGCGCTGCGCCAGCAGCAACAGGCCTTGCAAACGCAGCTCGATCTTACCACCCGTAAGCTGGAGAGTTTAACCGATATTGAGCGCCAGCTTTCGACACGAAAACCGGCAGGGAATTACAACGCCGATACGTCGCATACGAATGACAAACCCGCGACGTCTGAAGATGGCGCGGCGCCGTCGCCGTCACAAGATGAGGTAACGCCATGATAAGCCGTAAACCGGCGCACCTGCTGCTGGTCGATGACGATCCCGGATTACTGAAATTGCTCGGTATGCGCCTGACCAGTGAAGGATACAGTGTAGTGACCGCAGAGAGCGGCCAGGAAGGACTGCGGGTACTGCATCGGGAAAAAGTGGATCTGGTAATAAGCGACCTGCGCATGGATGAAATGGATGGTATGCAACTGTTCACAGAAATTCAGAAAGTACAGCCGGGAATGCCGGTTATCATTCTGACGGCGCATGGTTCTATTCCGGATGCGGTGGCCGCTACCCAGAAAGGCGTATTCAGCTTTTTGACGAAGCCGATCGACAGAGACGCGTTATATAAAGCGATAGATGAAGCGCTGGAGCAGTCCGCTCCCGCGACGGACGATAGCTGGCGCAACGCTATCGTTACCCGTAGCCCGTTGATGCTGCGACTGCTTGAACAGGCGCGCATGGTCGCGCAGTCGGATGTCAGCGTATTGATTAACGGACAAAGCGGCACCGGGAAAGAGATTTTCGCACAGGCGATTCATAATGCCAGCCCGCGCAGTAACAAGCCGTTTGTCGCCATCAACTGCGGCGCGTTGCCGGAACAGTTGCTGGAGTCCGAATTATTCGGCCATGCGCGCGGCGCCTTTACCGGCGCAGTGAGCAATCGTGAAGGGTTGTTCCAGGCGGCGGAAGGCGGCACGCTGTTTCTGGATGAAATTGGCGATATGCCCGCGCCGTTACAGGTGAAGCTGCTGCGGGTGTTACAGGAGCGTAAAGTCAGGCCGCTGGGCAGCAATCGCGATATTGATATCGACGTGCGAATTATTTCCGCGACGCACCGCGATCTGCCGAAGGCGATGGCGCGGGGCGAATTTCGTGAAGATTTGTACTACCGGCTGAATGTCGTGAGCCTGAAAATTCCGGCGCTGGCGGAGCGTACCGAGGATATTCCGCTGCTGGCTAATCATCTGCTCAGACAGTCGGCACAGCGGCATAAACCGTTTGTTCGCGCCTTTTCTACTGATGCAATGAAACGGCTGATGACGGCAAGTTGGCCGGGCAACGTGCGCCAACTGGTCAACGTCATTGAACAATGCGTGGCGTTAACCTCTTCGCCGGTGATCAGCGATGCGTTGGTCGAGCAGGCGCTGGAAGGCGAAAACACCGCGTTGCCAACTTTTGCCGAAGCGCGAAACCAATTTGAACTGAACTATCTGCGCAAGTTACTGCAAATTACCAAAGGTAACGTGACGCACGCGGCAAGGATGGCGGGGCGCAACCGCACGGAATTCTATAAGCTACTCTCCCGCCACGAACTGGATGCGAATGATTTCAAAGAGTAGTTTTCATGCCGTAAAGTAGCGCGAAATATGTTACGTTTAACCGATCAAAACACAGGCGACCTTTTCAAGGAATAGCATGAAAAAGATTGATGCGATTATTAAACCCTTCAAGCTGGACGATGTCCGTGAAGCGCTGGCCGAGGTAGGTATTACCGGGATGACGGTCACTGAAGTCAAAGGCTTTGGCCGTCAAAAAGGCCACACCGAGCTGTATCGCGGCGCGGAATATATGGTGGATTTTCTGCCGAAGGTAAAAATTGAAATCGTTGTGCCTGACGACATCGTGGATACCTGTGTTGACACCATCATTCGTACCGCGCAGACGGGGAAAATCGGCGACGGTAAGATCTTTGTCTTTGATGTCGCCCGCGTTATTCGTATCCGTACTGGCGAAGAAGACGACGCGGCTATCTGATGTGCCGATTCGCTGCCCGTCCCCTCCTTGTGGGCAGCGAACCACCGTTTAATCGCCCTGCGGTAGCGCCGATGTAGTCCGGGTGCAAACCCATCTCAGGCCGACAATGGCGACGATCAGCGCCACGCAACTTAGCGTCCACTCGCCCATTTGCGAGAAAAAGTGTCCGTAGGCGGCTACCGCCGTATCACTAATTTGCGATTCCGTGGTTTGTTGCGCGACGACGCCAGCCAGCCAGTTAGCGACCGCGCCGGTCGCCAGCATATAAATACCGGTCAGCACGCCCGTGACGCCAGGCAGGTTGAGGCGGGTAATTTGCGCCATCGCGACCGGATCAATAAACAGCTCTGCAAAGCCCATCAGTGCCAGCCCTGCGATCATCATTCCCATTGATGCCTGCCCGTCTAACCGGGCCTGATGCGCGTTTAGCGCCAGCAGCATAAAACCGCCGCCCATTAATACCAGCCCCACGGCAAATTTAAGCCAGACGCGCAGCACCGAGCGGGCGCTCTCTTTCGGGCTGCTCAGCCACGCCAGCACCACGCCCGCCGCCATCACCGCAATCGCATTGACCGACTGGAACAATGCGGTGGGGACGGTCATATTCAGCCAGTGGCGGTTGACAAAACGGTCGATGAATAAACTGATCGAACTTCCGCCCTGCTGCGCCAGAACCCAAAAGAGAGTGCCGGTGATCATTAACAGAACGATTTGCCACAAGGCGCGACGGTGTTCGGGAAATTTAACCATAATACGGGCGATAAGTTGCGCCGCGAAGACGCAGACAATGGCCAGCACATAGCCAGACCAGTTATTTTCCAGCAGGAGGGTGAAGAATACCGGCGCGATACACAGCATTAATACCAGCCAACCCCAGGTTGGAAGGGCGAATTTAACCGCCCGCAGCGCGGGGCGATTAACCCCACGCGTCTGCTGAAAGTGGCGATGACCGCTTAAAAAGATGAGCAGGCCGATGAACATTCCCACGCCCGCCAGCGCAAAGCCGACATGCCAGCCATACCACTGCGCCGCCAGACCACAGGCGATCGGCGCGGCTATCGATCCAATATTCCCGGCGGCGTAGAGCAGCGAGAATCCCCCGTCGCGGCGGTTGTCATCAGGGGCGTAAAGTTCGCCCAGCAGACAGCTAATATTGGATTTAAACAAGCCGTAGCCGCAGATAATAATGGCCAGCGCCGCATATAAACTCAGCGTTGAATCAGATTCTAAGCCCAATACCACATGACCCAGCGTCATCAATAAGGCGCCGGTGATAACCGCCACGCGGTTGCCAAGCAGGCGGTCGGCAAGCCAGCCGCCAAGAATAGGGGTAACGTAAACTAAAGAGGCGTAGGCGCTGAAGAGGTTGATCGCGTGGCTGTCATTAAAACCAAGCTGGTGGGTAAGATAAAGGATGAGTAAGGCACGCATGCCGTAAAAGCTGAAGTATTCCCAAATTTGAATCGCCACGATGTAAAAAATCGCGCGCGGTTGTGAGGGTGTTTTCATAAAGTCTCCTTGCTGCGTGAAAAAAGGGAAGTGGCAAGCCACTTCCCTTTGGTACTTATTTCGTATTTTCTTTCAGCACTTTAACGGTGTAACGTCCGTCTGCCTGACGATAGGCGCCGTGGATATCGGTTTCGAAGCCCGGATAGTGGGCGCCGATTTCGCACAGCATTTGCAGGAATTCCAGTACCGGACGGCTTTCCTCGGTGATCATTTCACCAGGCATCACCAGCGGCACTCCCGGAGGGTAAGGAAGGATCATGTTGGCGTTGACGCGTCCAACCATCTCTTCAAGATACACCTCTTCCGTTTCGCCATGCAGCTCTTTCTGGAACGCAGTATACGGCGTCATCACCATTTTCGGCAGCACTTCAAACGCACGGTACATTAAGTCCGGCAGATTATGATGTTCGACCAGTTTATGAATATTCTGCGCCAGTTCCTGGATGCGCATATTTTCATAAAACTCAGGCGCTTCGCGGTACAGTGCCGGCAGAATGTTTTTGACGCGCAGGTTCAGGTCAAAGGCGCGTTTAAATTCAGTGAGCGCGCGCAGCAGGCTCAGAGCTTTGGTTTTGTCGATACCAATGCTGAACAGGAACAGCAGGTTGTATGGACCGGTTTTTTCTACGATGATGCCGCGTTCATCGAGATATTTGGCGACCAGACTTGCCGGAATACCGAATTCATCCATCGTACCGTCTTTCTTCATCCCCGGCGTCAGGATAGTGACTTTGATCGGGTCGAGGTACATGTGTTCGTTATCGATATTTTTGAAGCCATGCCATGCGCTATCTGAACGCAGCGGCCAGCACTCAGCTCCATCGATATGTTCCGGCTGCCATACGTCAAAGAACCAGCCGTCGGATTCGCTTTTCAGGCGTTTAATTTCTTTACGGAATTTAATCGCACGTTCAATAGAGCCGTTAATCAGGCGTTTACCCGCATTACCTTTCATCATCGCCGCTGCGGTTTCAGTAGACGCTACGATACCGTAGTGCGGAGAAGTGGTGGTATGCATCATGTAGGCTTCGTTAAAGGTTTCTTCGTTAATGTCGCCTTTAACATGAATCATGGATGCCTGTGAAAACGCCGCCAGCAGTTTATGCGTGGACTGGGTTTCATAAATGATTTTGCCTTCTACACGGTCGCCGCTCATACCGCATTTACCCTGATAAATAGGGGAGAAATTGGTATAAGGCACCCAGGCGGAGTCAAAATGAATGGACTTCACATCCAGAGTTTTCTTGATGTAGTCAGTGTTATACAACAGACCGTCATAGGTTGAGTTAGTAATAACAGCATGGACCGGCCAGGTCGCGTTAGGCGTCTCTTTTACCCGTTTAGTGATAGTGGCGTGCTGGAACTCGCTTTGCGGAATACCGCCAAGAATACCGTAGGCGTTACGGGTTGGGCGGAAATAAATCGGCGTAATGTCGCTCATCATCATCAGATGGGTCAGCGATTTATGGCAGTTACGGTCAATCAGTACCGTGCTGCCTGCCGGCGCGGAGTACATACCGACGATTTTGTTCGCCGTAGAGGTGCCGTTCGTCACCATGTAGCTACGTTCGGCGTTAAAGACGCGGGCGATATACTCTTCCGCTTCTTTATGCGGGCCGGAGTGGTCCAGCAGCGAACCCAGTTCAGAAACGGAAATCGAAATATCGGATTTCATCGTGTTCGGGCCGAAGAAATCATAAAAGATGCTGCCGACGGGGCTTTTCTGGAAAGCGGTCCCGCCCATGTGGCCAGGCGTACAGAAAGTATATTTCCCTTCGCGCACATATTTGAACAGCGCTTTTGTCAGCGGCGGTAGAATATTGTCGATGTATTCATCGGTATTCTGGCGAATTTTCGCCGCGATATCGGCTGCGGCGCCTAAAGCATATTCAAAGAAGCGAACCTGCATTCTCAGATCGTTGAGGCTGACGTCCAGCGTAGAGTAGCTGTTGGCGAAGGCGTACAGCGGCATATACTCGTTCAGCTTGCTAATCTCTTCGCAAAGCTCAAGGTTATATTTATCCCAGTCGAAAATGACGCCACAAAGGCGGGAGTTATTTTCAATCAGCTTCAGCAGGTCTTCTCGGTCGTTTGGATAGACGATACGGAAATTTAAACCTTCCAGTGCACGATGCAGTTCACGAATAGGCTCTTCTTTAAAGTAGACGCCCATGTGGTTCATGATAGCAATAACGTTCATAGTCTTGTTCCTGGTAAAGTGGGCCCCTCCCGCTACGCTATAGCAGGTGACGAAAGGGGCTTTGAGAAAAAGGAGTTAGCGGTTAAAGCGCTTCAGCCGTATTGTTGTCGCTGTCGTTGTTCTGGCGCTGGTGCATTTTGCGACCGTAGAACATCAGGATGATCAGACTGACGATAAAGGTGCCGGAGAGTTCGAAGGAGCTGGCGCCCATCAGTGCGATGAAGCAAAATGCGCAGCCCAGTACAGAACAAATCAGGCTTACCGAGTTACGGATGTTGAACCCTTCGAAGCGAATCAGGTCAACACAGGAGTAGAAGTACGGCAGCATGGTAAGCAGTACGGCAATCCCGGTCAGTTCGCCGAACAGGTCGGACGCTTTACCGCCGCTGGAGTTCATGATGGTGATCAGAATCATCAGCGCCGTCATTTTCACCGCAGCCAACAGCAGACCTTTTTTCGGAATACCGTTTTTATCCATTTCACCGTAAATTTTCGGGAAGTTGCCGTCGTTGGCGGCGCGAACCCCAGCCTGGCCGACCAGCATCATCCAGGAGCCCAGAGACGTCAGGCAGGCGAAAGCGGTAAAGGCGGAAACCAGCGGCGCAGCCCAGCCACCCAGAATCGTGGAGGTACTGATAGCGAACGGCGCGCCGGAAGAGGCCATAACGGAAGCTGGGAACATCCCGGCGATAACCTGAGTCGCGGCGATATAGATGATGCCTGCCAGCGCGGTACCCAGCATGGTTGCCAGCGGTACGGTGCGTTTCGGGTTTTTCACCATGCCGGTGCTGACGGCGGCAGACTCAACGCCAACGAACGCCCACAGGCAGAGCAGAATACTTTTAACAATGGCGTGAGAGTCGGTCGTCGTGGACGTGTTCCAGTTCGCGTGATAGGTCGCGATATCGAACCAATGCCAGCCGGCGACTGCGGTCAAGACTACCGGGATCAGCACCAGGAATAGGCCAATCGTTGTCAAGCGGCTGACCCAGGCCCCACCCAGCATATTAATAAAGGTGAACAGCCAGACGATAGCAATACAGGCAATACCTGCCGGTATTGGATTATTTAATGCCGGGAAGAACGTAGAAAGATAAGAAACAGCGGTAATACCGATGGCTAAGTTACCAATCCAGTTTGCGTGATAATAAAGAACGCCGGTCTGGAAACCAAACGCCGGAGATATTTCCCCAGCATAAGCGATAGGGCCACCCTGTTGAGGGTTTTTGGTTGCCAGCCTCGCATAAACATAAGCCAGCGACATTGCCCCAATAATAGAAATTACCCAGCCCCAGATGGCAATGCCACCAATACTGGCAAGGTTGGCGGGTAATAATGCAATCCCGCTCCCCATCATATTACCGGCAACGACGCCAGTACAGGCAAATAGCCCGATCTTTTTGACAGAACTCATGTTCATTTCTCCTGAGCTGTATTTTTAAGAACCGGGCTTATGCTTCATATATGCTGCGTGCCCGTTCAACTGTCGACAAGATTAACGAATGGGTTGAGATAAGTCCTAAAGAAAAAGTGAAATAAACACAAACATGAAAAAACTGATAGATTGATTTTTTTGAATTAACATATAAATATCATGGAAAATATCATGAAAGGATAAACATCGTTTAATTACAAAGAGTTATATTTACATATCTTTGCAATGAATATGTTGCCAAAATTAACATAAGCTATTTTTGGCAACATGTTTTTCACAAAATAAAAGCGAAAAATTTAATATCTTTTCGCTTTTATTTGTCATGGTTTAGCGTTAAATTTAATCTTCTGCCAGAAAACTATTCAGATAAGGGACAATTTTCTGAACGGATGTCTGAAATACGCCGTTCTCGATCCAGTACAGAGTGTTTTCACCTGGACGTAAATTAAAGGCGGTCAGATAGGCATCAGCGGCCAGACGATTCTCACCTTTCATTTCGTAAACTTTCCCCAACAGGACATAGTTAAACCACGACATTTCAAGCTCGATGCTTTTATTGATTTCCTCATACGCTGCATCGATATCACCTTTGCCTAACAGATCGACGGTCTTGATTTTATAATAAACAGACGTTTTCTCAACGCCCGGAATTTGATCTATTTTTTTAAACTCTTCGTTCAGTGCGGCCACTTGTTCTTTATCAAACGGCTGCTGTGATTGCCGTAATACATCTACCAGCACTTTATATTCATAGGCATAGTTGAAATCAGGCGTTTCCTTAATAATGCCATTCAGAATATCGCTGGCTTTACCTAGCGCCTGCGCATCGCCGCTCAGAATAAGCTGGCGCGCCTCATAAAAACGCATCAGCGCGGTATTTTGCGGCGTTCTGAACAGGGCCAGTTGTTCTCGCATACGATTAGGCCAGGGCTGTGTTAAAACGAAAGACAGGCTATTAAACAGATCATCCTGGATGGACAACTGGTTAGTATTGGTGACGAAATAACGCTTATCCAGCATGGTTGAACCATCGGCGTTATCAATGAGCACTACAGACATAAAGCACTGCTGCGCCCGATAGTGGCGCTGATTGACAAACTGAATGGTTAACGTCTTACCGGAGCTGCTTGGCTCATTGACCCGGTAATTGGTTTTATCGTGCACCATAAAAGTCGAGTAGGTGTTCAGCAGGTCGGTGATTAAGCCGCCCAGACCGATGGCGTAGGACTCCTGCGAGACCCAGTTATTACAGGAATTGCCGCCTTCAAAACGAACATCTATATCTCGTGGGTTAAGTAATAACCGCGTTTTTGTTACCGCGGCATTATGATCTACCACCGACATCACGATAAATACCACCAGCGTCGCCAGCGAGAGCAGGAACATCACCCACGTCCAGAAAGCGGCGATACGCGGCTTTTTCGCCTTTTTAGTCGGCGTTTGCAAAGAAGCGGGCGGCACAGGCGTAGCGGCAGTAGCCCCCTCTGTCGGTTCTGCATTCGTTGCTGCGATCGGCGGCGGCGGCGACGTTGATGAATTATCGATCTCATCGCTATTTTCTTCGCACCAGATAACCGGCGCCGTCAGCTTATAGCCGCGTTTAGGTACGGTAACGATGTATTCAGCATTGCTGTCTCCGCCATCTCTTAATGATTTGCGTAGTTCAGAAATGCTTTGGGTGACAACATGGTTGGTCACGATGGTGCGCATCCAGACATGATCAATAATGTTATCCCGGCTTAACACTTCATCCGGATGATGCGCAAAATACATCAGAAGATCGATCAGCCGTGGTTCAAGAGTAATCTGGCGTCCCTGACGACTGATCTGATTAACAGAAGGTGTAACCAGCCACTCTCCAATGCGTACAACAGGTTGCTGCATAAAAAGATGCCCTAACGAGCTAAGTCAAACGTTAATAATAACACGATTTGCACAGACTTTTTTTATTCCCCTTTTTTGTAAAAGAAAGGCATAAAAAGCAGCGCAATAAGCAGGAGAACAGGGAGGAAAACGGGCGTTCGCCTTAACGATAACGCCCGTTTTTTCAGCGGATTTCTTGCAATTACAGCACTTTATGAGGGCCGAAGCATTCGTAATGAATGTTTTCGTTATTCACGCCAAGTGAAACCAGTTGTTTTGCGGCAAACTGCATAAAGCCTACCGGGCCGCAAAGATAGAACTGCATTGCCGGATCGCTGATCGCGGCTTCCAGTTTGCTTAAATCCATCAGCCCTTCGCTGTCGAAGAGGCGTTGGGCGCGATCGGCCTCAGTCGGCTCGCGGTACCAGGTATGGGCAGTGAAACGCGGCAGTGTACGGCCCAGCTCGCTCACTTCGTCGGCAAACGCATGGACGTCGCCGTTCTCCGCCGCGTGGAACCAGTTCACCTGCGCGGTATGCTGTTCTTTCGCCAGCGTATCGAGCATCGCTAACATCGGCGTCTGGCCGACGCCAGCGGAAATCAGCGAAACGGGGGTATCAGCGGCGACATTCATAAAGAAGTCACCTGCCGGCGCAGCCAGATGTACCACATCGCCTACGCTGGCGTGATGGTGTAACCAGTTTGATACCTGGCCGCCGTCTTCACGCTTCACGGCAATACGGTACCCTTTGCCATCGGGTTTACGGGTCAGTGAATATTGGCGGATCTCCTGATGCGCAAAACCTTCCGGCTTCAGCCAGACGCCCAGATACTGCCCGGGACGGTATTCCGCCACCGTACCGCCGTCGACCGGTTCAAACTCAAAGCTGGTGATCAGTGCGCTACGCGGGGTTTTCGCAACGATGCGGAAGGGGCGCGTGCCTTCCCAGCCGCCGTCTTTGCTGGCGTTCTCGTGATAAATCTCGGCTTCCCGATGAATAAAGACGTTAGCCAGTACGCCATAGGCTTTGCCCCACGCGTCCAGCACTTCCTGGCCCGGGTTGAACATTTCGTCCAGCGTCGCCAGCAGATGCGTCCCGACGATGTTGTACTGCTCCGGCTTAATCTGGAAGCTGGTGTGCTTCTGCGCGATTTTTTCTACCGCCGGCAGCAACGCCGGTAAATTTTCGATATTGCTGGCGTAGGCCGCGATAGCATTAAACAGGGCTTCACGCTGATCGCCGTTACGCTGGTTGCTCATATTGAAGATTTCTTTGAGCTCCGGGTTATGCGTAAACATACGGTCGTAGAAGTGGGCGGTCAGTTTCGGTCCTGTTTCAACCAGCAGGGGAATGGTGGCCTTTACTGTAGCGATGGTTTGTGCGTCAAGCATACGTGCTTCCTTTATGTGAAAATCTAATGATGTATATCAAATGCATCTTATAAAAATACCCTTGCATTGTAAATGGATCTTCTCTGCTTTACGTTATGGAGGTAACAACGTGAAAAATCTGCATCACAAAGCTGAAAAGAAATCCGTTGAAATTCGTCAGGCTCTCGTTCAGGAAACCCTTATCTGACGCATAGGTAATCGTTTGCGTAAAAACCTTTGTCAAGACCTGTTATCGAAGAATGATTCGGTTATACTGTTGGCCGAAGTCCCACGGACTGCCTTTTCAGGCACAAATTTTATTGTTAGCTGAGTCAGGAGATGCGGATGTTAAAGCGTGAAATGAACATTGCCGATTATGATGCCGAATTGTGGCAGGCTATGGAGCAGGAAAAAGTACGTCAGGAAGAGCACATCGAACTGATCGCCTCCGAAAACTACACCAGCCCGCGCGTGATGCAGGCGCAGGGGTCTCAGCTGACCAACAAATACGCTGAAGGTTATCCGGGCAAGCGCTACTACGGCGGTTGCGAATACGTTGATGTCGTTGAGCAGCTGGCTATCGACCGCGCGAAAGAACTGTTCGGCGCCGACTACGCTAACGTGCAGCCGCACTCCGGTTCTCAGGCTAACTTCGCTGTTTACACCGCGCTGCTGCAGCCGGGCGACACCGTTCTGGGTATGAACCTGGCGCAGGGCGGCCACCTGACTCACGGCTCCCCGGTTAACTTCTCCGGTAAACTGTACAACATCGTACCTTACGGTATCGATGAGTCCGGTAAAATTGACTATGACGAGATGGCGAAGCTGGCCAAAGAGCACAAGCCGAAGATGATTATCGGTGGCTTCTCTGCCTACTCCGGCGTGGTTGACTGGGCAAAAATGCGTGAAATCGCTGACAGCATCGGCGCATACCTGTTTGTCGACATGGCGCACGTGGCGGGCCTGATTGCCGCAGGCGTTTACCCGAACCCGGTTCCGCACGCTCACGTTGTCACCACCACCACCCACAAAACCCTGGCGGGTCCGCGCGGCGGCCTGATCCTGGCGAAGGGCGGCGATGAAGAGCTGTATAAAAAACTGAACTCCGCCGTCTTCCCAAGCGCGCAGGGCGGCCCGCTGATGCACGTGATCGCGGGTAAAGCGGTAGCGCTGAAAGAAGCGATGGAGCCGGAGTTCAAAGTTTACCAGCAGCAGGTGGCGAAAAACGCCAAAGCGATGGTGGAAGTGTTCCTGAACCGCGGCTACAAAGTGGTGTCTGGCGGCACTGAGAACCACCTGTTCCTGCTGGACCTGGTGGATAAAAACCTGACCGGTAAAGAAGCTGACGCCGCGCTGGGCCGTGCTAACATCACCGTGAACAAAAACAGCGTGCCGAACGATCCTAAGAGCCCGTTCGTGACCTCCGGTATCCGTATTGGTTCTCCGGCGGTTACTCGTCGCGGCTTCAAAGAAGCGGAAGTGAAAGAGCTGGCTGGCTGGATGTGTGACGTGCTGGACAACATCAATGATGAAGCCACCATTGAACGCGTGAAAGCGAAAGTGCTGGATATCTGCGCCCGCTTCCCGGTTTACGCGTAAGCGTTTGTGTTGTGTAAATGGCCCGATGGCGCTGCGTCTGTCGGGCATTACTTATGCGCCATAACGTGACGCCGCCGGAAGTCATTATCCGGCGGCGTTGCCGTTTGAACTTCTCCCTCCGCCTGTTAACCTTATGTTACCCTTGCCAGCGCAACCGTTTACCGCCAGACTATCGCCTCCAAACGGGAGGGAATCATGGCATTGCATTCCACGCGCTGGCTGGCGCTCAGTTATTTCACCTACTTCTTTAGTTACGGTATTTTTCTGCCCTTCTGGAGCGTCTGGCTCAAAGGTCTTGGGCTAACGCCGGAAACCATCGGTCTTCTGCTGGGCGTGGGTCTGGTCGCGCGTTTTCTCGGTAGTCTGCTCATTGCGCCTCGCGTAAGCGATCCTTCGCGGTTGATCTCCGCGCTGCGCGTACTGGCATTGCTGACGCTGGTATTTGCGCTGGCATTTTGGGCAGGAACGCATGTCGCGTGGCTAATGGTGGTGATGGTTGGGTTTAACCTCTTCTTTTCACCACTGGTGCCGCTGACCGATGCGCTGGCCAATACCTGGCAAAAGCAAATTACCCTGGACTATGGTCGGGTGCGGCTGTGGGGGTCCATCGCCTTCGTGATAGGGTCGGCGCTGACCGGTAAGCTGGTGAGTTTATACGATTACCAGGCGATTCTGGCGCTACTGACGCTCGGCGTCGCCTCGATGTTGCTGGGTATGTTGTTACGTCCCAGCGTGCCGCCGCAAGGGGAAAGCCGTCAGCAGGAGAGCGCAGGCTGGCCCGCCTGGCGTACGCTGGTGGCACAAAGTTGGCGTTTTCTCGCCTGCGTCTGTTTGCTGCAAGGGGCGCACGCCGCCTACTACGGTTTTAGCGCCATCTACTGGCAGGGGGCTGGCTATTCAGCATCGGCGGTCGGCTATTTATGGTCGTTGGGCGTGGTGGCGGAAGTGATCATTTTCGCCCTGAGTAAAAAGCTATTTCGCCGGTTTAGCGCCCGCGACTTGCTGTTGCTTTCCGCTGTGTGCGGCGTGGTACGCTGGGGACTGATGGGCTGGAGTACGGCGTTTCCGTGGCTGATTGTGATACAAATCCTGCACTGTGGCACGTTTACCGTTTGCCATCTGGCCGCCATGCGCTATATCGCTGCGCGTCAGGGAAGCGAGGTGATTCGTTTGCAGGCCGTCTATTCCGCTGTGGCGATGGGCGGCAGCATCGCGATTATGACGGTATTTGCCGGTTTTCTGTATCAACATCTGGGCGGCGGCGTGTTCTGGATTATGGCGCTGGTGGCATTGCCCGCTATCTTCCTTCGGCCCAAAGTGGTTGCCGCGTCATGATTCCAGGATCTTGCGGATCTGCTGCTGTTGGTGCTCTGTGAGGGTGCGATCCGCATGAATTAATGGCGGTGAGAAGAGCGGTAGCGGCGTGGCGTAAGGGGTAACAATCAGCGCTACGCCGCGCGGGCATCCCTCTTTTTGAAATGCCTGGAGCGATAGCCGTCTGATATTCAGCGGCAACAGGGGCAGTTCACGCAGTTGCTGCTCAATATGCGTCTCCAGCGCATCATTTTTATCCGCTAACAATACGATCTGTCTCTCATGCAAATCGTTATCCTGCATTAGCCAGGCGACGAAAATCACTGCCACCAGCCCCGTCTCTTCCTCGGAAAAGTGGATACCATATTCGGCTTCAAACCCGGCGAGCGCCTCACGTGTGGTGCGAACCAGACGCGGATAAAGACGGTTGAACTCTTCCGGAAGCGTATTATCGATGCCAATCGTGAATAAACTTCGGTTCAGCGCCTGGGCGAGATGGACATACAGCTGATCGTTAAGCCCTTGTTCGTCGCTGAAGCGTACGTTCCCTTTTTCTCGAAAGCGCAGCACCAGCCGCGCCACCTCCAGTCGCAGTTGCTGCGCCCGTTGATGCGTGTCGCGAATCGGGTCGGGGAGGCGAATCATTGAAAACAGTAACGCCATAAACAGCGCTTCATTGAGCGGTGCGGCCTGCATCACGTGGCGCTGCCAGTGACGACCAATTTCCTGGGCGAGTGGATATTCCGCGCACGACTGCGCCCAAATCTGCTGCACAGGGTTGAATTCCGGGGTGATGCCGGCATGGTGTTGTAGCAGACAATACTGTAAAAAGAGACGCAGGAACTGCACGTCGCGATGTTCAAATGGTTTTTGCAACCGGCGGGCGCACAGATTGATGAGCGCGTGCAGATTAATATCGTCATACAGCGGACGCGCGATACCGCGCTGCTTTAGCGCGTTTTTTAAGGCCGGGGTAAACTGTTGCGTGACGAAGGTCGGGCATAAACGCAGGCCGCGCCTGAGCCAGTGTAAAAGGCAAAGGCGCTGATCGAGTGCTGTACCTTCGATCCGATAGCAACCGTTCTGGCATGTTGTGATGGCAAGGCGATGATAGCGCTGGATCTCCAGGCTTGTCTCAGTGATATCCTCACGGGCAGTATCATCATCAACGCCATTAAGCGCGCTGAAGATTTCCACCGTGGCAATTGGCTCCGGCTGGAAAAGCGTCAGCAATACCTGACAGCGGCGCTGGGGAGCGGAAAGTACAGATGGTGGGGCAATTGTCGGCATCATCTGTCAGGTCTCCCGTTAGTTTGTCTGGTAAGGATAGCTAAAGTTTGCGTGTGAAAAATGTGATAAGCGTGCTTTTAGGCCAGGAATGCTGAGGAGTGTCACAGAATTTTTATCGCGAGGAACAGATGAAGCCAGTGAAACGCAGCGCCTTAACACTATTTCTTGCCGTTTTATCTTTCGTGGCGGCGGCGCATCCGCACAGCTTCATCCGTCTGCAAACGCAGGTGGTCAGTGAAAATGAGCAATTTGTGGCGTTAAAAATGCGCTGGACAATGGACGCGCTGACGTCCGCAGATCTGCTGTATGACGCCGGAAACGCGGCACCGGGGTCAGAAATATGGAAAAAGTTGGCGGCGGAAGTGATGGCTAACGTACTTGGGCAGCACTACTTTACAGAAGTGTGGCGCAATGGCGCGAAAGTGAAGTTTAAAAACAGGCCGACAGAATACGGTATGACGCGTGACGCGCATCAGGCGGTATTGACCTTTACGCTACCGCTGGCTGAACCGCAGCCGTTAAGCGGACAGACTTATACCTTTTCAACGTTTGATCCCTCTTATTATGTCGATATGCATTATGACCAGGACAGCGATATCACGATGCCGGAACCGCTGCGCGAAAAGTGTCGGATTCAGGTTTATACTCCTGCGCCCGGCGAAGAGACGCTACGTTTCGCCCAGTCGCTGGATAAAGAGGACGCGCCGCCGGAGGATATGGATTTAGGTAAACAGTTTGCCCAAACGGTGACCTTGCAATGTCAGTAATTTTTTCTCAACGCACTCCGGGGCGACGCTGGCTCTCGCTGTGGCCATTGGCGTTATTCCTGCTGCTGATGCTGGTTGGCGGTCTGTGGATATGGCAGGCCTGGCCGCAGGTGATGTTGAAAAGCGCTCTTTGGCAGCGGGACGTAAATCAGCAGTTGAGCGCGCTGCTTAATGCGGTGGCGACGCATCCTGAGCGGGCGGGCGGATCGTTGCTTCTGCTGAGTTTTATGTATGGCGTGCTTCATGCGCTGGGGCCGGGACACGGCAAAGTGGTGATCGCGACATGGCTGGCGACGCATCCTTCGAAGTTGAAATCGAGTATCGTGTTAACCCTCGCCGCCGCGTTATTACAGGGGCTCGTGGCTATCGGGTTGGTGGTGGGCGTGCTGACCGTATTGCAACTTCCGGCCAGGCAGCTCCATCTGAGCGGCTTCTGGCTGGAAAAGGGGAGCTATGCGTTAGTTGGCGGGCTGGGCATTTTGCTGTGCTGGCGGGCCATAAAAAGGTTACGCGCGCTGCTACGTAAACCTGTCTTTATCGCTTTTACGCCGCGCCATGTTCACCATGAAAAATGCGGCTGCGGACATCAGCATTTACCGACGCAGGAACAATTGCATAGCGGCGATGACTGGCGCGCGCGACTCATGATCGTACTGTCTATGGGGATGCGGCCCTGTTCCGGCGCGATAATGGTGCTGTTATTCAGTAAAGTGATTGGCGTTTTTAGCTGGGGAATGGCGTCGGTACTGGCGATGGCGGCGGGAACCTCGCTAACGATTACCTCGCTGGCGCTGCTGGTACACACTTTTCGTGATCTGGCGGTGAAACTCAGTGGAAACAAAGCGCCGGCGTTATGGCGGCAGGTAGGCTGGTCAACGCTGGCGCTGGCCGGAGGGGGCATACTGCTTGTTGCGGCGCTGGTCATGTGGTTTAGCGTGCCGCAGCCTGTGGGCGGGCTGCGGCCATGGCGTGGTTGATTAGTGTCCGGCGGGTTTGAGATGCATCCGCGCGACGGATTCGTCTTCGGCCCAGTAAATGCGTTCGGCGACCATCGCTTCCGGATTGAGCTGAACGCCGCGCAGTACCCGTTCTTTAAAACGCAGATAGCCGCCTTTGTCGATCAGATGGCCCATATGTAGATAGATCGGTTTTCCGCCGAGCATCTCTTTTTCAAATTCATACAGGTTAACGATCACCTGCTTTATCACATCTTCAGTCACCCAGTTGAGGAAGAGCTTGCCGACGCGCGGCGTCTTTTTACTGGTGCGTCCGCCCAGACGGACTTGCCAGAGCTGATCCGGCTTACGTTGCCAGGCCAGCGTCGGACAGGCCAGCACGCACTCGCCGCAGCCGATACAGGCGGACTCTTCTTTGACCGCTTTGCCGTTCTTCAGCGCCAGGCAGCCTACCGCGTGGTGACTACAGGCCTTCACGCAGGCGCCGCAGCCGATACAGCGATCGGCAGTGAAGCGCATTTTCGCCACGCCAATAATTCCCAGATCGGCCATTGACGCCTTCGCGCAATCATTCGGGCAGCCAACGATGACCGTTTTGAGATGATAAGGGCTGGGATAGACCAGTTTTTCAAGACGACGGGACAGACCGGTCGTGTCAGTGTTGGCTTTCTGGCAAATGCGGTTCCCCTGACAGGCGACAATATTTCGCCCGCCAATAGCGAGATAGCCCGCTTTGGTATCCTCAACCTGGACGTCGCACAGTTCTATTTCAATCTCGCGAAGAAACGGCTCCAGCGCAGCGTTCACGTTGTCGATATCTTCGTAACGGATACCCGGCATCGCCAGCTTCTGGCGGGTAGTGAGGTGAATTTGTCCGTTGCCCCAGGTTTCGGCGATGTCACGCGCCACCGTTAGCAAATGCGCGGGCAAAATACCGCCGGGAATGCGGACGCTGATCATGGCTTCGCCGCGCACTTTTGACAGGCGATATTCGTTTTTCGCACGGGCTTTAATGATATCAATATCAATGCTCATGATGTTCTCCTTAATCGGCAAAACGTTGCGCGACGGCGTAGTTAAATATCGGACCGTCGGTGCAGACATACACTTCGCCCATACGGCAGTGGCCGCACTTCCCGACGGAGCAGGCCATCCGGCGTTCGTAGTCCACCCAGATTTGCTCCGGCTTGAGCCCTTTTTGCAGCAGCATTTTTACGGTAAAGGTAATCATTATTGGCGGCCCAACGACGATGGCCTGCATAGTGTCGATATCGCTAAGCGTCATGTCGGCAAGCCGATCGGTCACCCGGCCAATCTGGTAACGGTCATCAGCCTCGCCTTCATCCAGCGTGAGTACCAGATTATGTTTGCCGCGCCACGTCGCCATTTCTTCTTTGTACAGCACGCAATCGCGATTTTTATAGCCGAGAATCATATCCAGTTGACCAATTTCCTGGGGATTCTCAACGAAATAGCGCATTAAGCCTTTCACCGGCGCGACGCCCGTACCGCCTGCGACAACCAGTAAGGGCTTATGGCGCAGCGTATCGACCGGATAGCCATTGCCATAGCAGCCGCGTAGCCACACGTTGTCGCCTTCTTTCAGCGTAAAGAGGGCGCTGGTCACTTTTCCGACATTACGAATCAGCAGATCTATCCAGCCGTCGCCGTAGTCGGAAACGGAGATGGGCGCTTCGCCGACGCGCGGCAGCGACACCTCAACAAATTGCCCCCAGTGCGCGGGAAAATCGACGGCCACGCGGAAATTCCACTCCAGCGGCGTGTGGCGAGTAATACTGAGGATGCGGTACGCCGCAGGCAGCAAACTGTGCTGCGGTTTATCATGACAGGAACAATGTGACATGCGTTATGCCTCCTCTGCCAGCGCCTGCCGAACGGCAGCGGTCATTTTATTGATAATCAAAGAAAATTTGATGTATTGCGGGCAGCGATCGTCGCAGCGGCCGCAGCCGACGCACATATGTTCAATGCCGTTGCGCGCTTTGTAGTCATTGACCTTATGCAGGGCGCGGTAGCGCAGACGCTCGCCGGGTTTTTCGCGAAAACCATGACCGCCGGCCATGTCGCTAAAGCCCGGCACCATGCAGCTTGCCCACTGGCGACGGCGTTCGCCGCGCTGCGGATTTTCATCATAGGCGACGTCAAAGACGCTATAGCAGGTACAGGTTGGGCACCCGGTAGTGCAGCGGCCACAACTGATGCAGCGGCTGTCGTAGGCGTCCCATAGCGGGTGGCGGGTGAGAATGTCGCGAATTTTTTGCGGATCGCGGCAAACGCTGTCCGGCGTGACGACGGTTTCCCGGTTTTCGCTGACGAAAGAGGGGGTATAGTCAGCCTCCTGCCCCAGCCCTTGTATCGCCGCCTCGATAAAGGGATCGCGGATGCTGACAAGCGCGCCCTCATCGCTAAAACGCATGGCGGCGCTATAACAGTCAGTTTTATTGGTACCCATTGAGACGCAGAAACAATTTTCGAAGCTTTCTTCACACTCAATAAGGACGAAACGAATATGCTCCCGTAGCAGTTGGTAACTGTAATCGGAATTATTCCCATTTGATAAATACATATAATCCAGCCGCGACATGGCGTTAATGTCGCAGGCGCGGGCAAAGATGATTATCGGGGAAGTGTCTGTCTCGGCAATTTGAATGGTGTCTTTATCGAAATAAAAGAGCGTTTCGGTGATAGGGGCGATAATGGTATTCGGCGACATGTGCGATTTCTCGTGCCAGATGAGATCGCGCCAGCCGCTAATCCGTTGATAAATAATGTTGTCAGTGTCGGAAAAACGTCCGCCGCGAAACTCTGCGGACGGGGCAAACACGCGCCATTTTTTGTTTAATCGCTGGATAAGCAAACTAAACTCGTCAGGCGTAATTTTGATAGCCATCACATACTCCACAGTAATATTCAGGAAAAACAAATGAAAATAAATTGTTATAAAAATCAGTTGAATATTACTGTTACGCTAGCGCTAATCCACCGCCTTCGCTAACGGGAAAAAATGGTTTTTACTATCGGTATAATAAATATATTCTTAATCATAAAATATGCATATATACAGCGTCGCGCTATTTAGCGGATAGCGCGGTCTGAATAAATTTAATCATTGCATCACGGTAAAGGTTTGCATAACGTCCGGAAAAAGCATCAATGTGATCGCCGTCAGGAATGAAGATTTTTTGTTTGGGCTCCCGGGCGAGGGCATACAATTTCTCACTGTCCTGCCAGGGAATAACATGGTCTGCCGTGCCATGAAGAATCAATACCGGAATGGGGCTGACGCTGGCAATATTGCGATCCGCGCTATAGCGGTCATCAAGCAAATAGCCGCTGCCCGGGATCATCTGGTTGGCGATGGAGGAATAGGATAAAAACGTTGAGTCAAGGATAATCGCACGTATGCCCGCCTGGTCGGCGTAGCGCATATTTGCGCAGCCTACGCAGTGGCCTACGGCGGCCAGTACATTATTGCCGCCCAGGCTCTGCCCCAGCAGTACCAGGCGCTCGGGGTTAACGTCGGCGCGATGCCGCCCAAAACCACGGTAATCAAACATAAACAGGTTTACGTTGCGTTCTGGCAGCCAACTGACTAACGGCCAGTGCGCCGACATATTTCCGGCGTTGCCATGGACATGAATCACCGTCGCGACGGCGTTTTCCGGCCTGCCGAAAGCAGTGGGAATAAACCAGCCGTGCAGATGCGTGCCATCTTTGGCGGTAAAGGTAATGGATTCAGCTTCGGCAGGGGTTGGCCCATAGACTTTATTGTCCGGGTAATAAAAGGCATTGATCGCTACGCGGGGTAGCAGATAAATACAGACCACAATGATAAACAGAATAAAAAGGGATTTGACGATGCGTCGGGTATGTTGAAGGGTCATGTTCGCTTCCTTGCCGCTTTATGCCAATAGCGGAGCAGGGAGCGATCGTACAAAAACATGCAGGCAAGCAAAGCGATGAGGCTGTGTTTAGGAAAAACGCCTGAAAAGGCACGGCGGATGAGTGGCCCCATCCGCCGAAGAGACTTAGCGCTTCAGCGCATCGCTCAGTTCGTCGCGCATATTCGCCAGCATGGCTTTAACGACGCGCGGATTCCCCGCCACGATATTACCGGTCATCATGTAGTTATGACCGCCGGTGAAATCGCTGACGATACCGCCCGCTTCACGAACCAGCAGTTCGCCCGCGGCGAAATCCCACGGACGAAGGCCAATTTCAAAGAAACCATCGACACGACCTGCAGCCACATAGGCCAGATCCAGCGCGGCGGAACCGGTGCGGCGGAAATCGGCGCATTCGGTGAACAGCTTGCCGATAATATTAATGTAGGTGGTCGCGTATTGTTTGGCTTTGAACGGGAAGCCAGTAGCGAGGATAGTGCCGTCCAGATCGCGAGCGGTACTGCCGCGCAGACGGTAGCCGTTCAGCTGCGCGCCCTGACCGCGGGTGGCGGTGAACAGTTCGTTACGCATCGGATCGTACACGACAGCCACTTCAGTACGGCCTTTAATGCGTACAGCAATGGAAACAGCGAAGTGTGGCAGACGTTTGATGAAGTTGGTGGTGCCATCCAGCGGATCGATAACCCATTGAACATCCTGATCTGTGCCAACGTGCTCACCGCTTTCTTCGGTGATAATAGTGTGTTGCGGGTAAGATTTGCGAATGGTGTCGATAATCACCGCTTCAGCGGCCTTATCTACATTGGTCACAAAATCGTTACTGCCTTTTTGGCTCGCTTCTACAGCGTCCGGAGTTTCATAGTTTTTGGCAATTACATTACCCGCCTTGCGCGCTGCGCGCACGGCGATGGTCAGCATCGGATGCATCGGTCTCTCTCACTGGATGTTAAAGAACGGGAAAACGGCGCAGAGTATAGCAGCGAGATCGGAATCTGTCTTGGTTTTATGGTAAGATGTCAGAATAATCTTTAGCTGAAGAAAGACAATGCTGCAAAACATTCGAATTGTGCTGGTGGAAACCTCCCACACCGGCAATATGGGCTCTGTGGCTCGCGCTATGAAAACCATGGGCTTAACCAACCTGTGGCTGGTAAACCCGTTGGTGAAACCGGACTCCCAGGCCATCGCCCTGGCGGCAGGCGCCAGCGATGTGATCGGTAATGGGCAGATCGTCGATACGCTGGATGAAGCGTTGGCTGGCTGTAGCCTGGTGGTCGGCACCAGCGCCCGTTCCCGCACTTTGCCGTGGCCGATGCTTGATCCGCGCGAGTGCGGCTTAAAAAGCGTGGCGGAAGCGGCAAATACGCCGGTTGCGCTGGTTTTTGGTCGTGAGCGTGTCGGGCTGACTAACGATGAGTTGCAAAAATGCCATTATCACGTCGCTATTGCCGCTAACCCGGAGTACAGCTCGTTGAATCTGGCGATGGCGGTACAGGTCATCGCGTATGAAGTCCGCATGGCCTGGCTGGCGACGCAGGAAAACGGCGACGCGGCAGATCATGAAGAGACGCCGTATCCGCTGGTGGACGATCTTGAACGCTTCTACGGCCATCTGGAGCAGACGTTGCTCTCCACTGGCTTTATTCGCGAAAACCATCCGGGGCAGGTGATGAATAAATTGCGCCGTCTGTTTACCCGCGCCCGCCCGGAAAGCCAGGAGTTGAATATTCTGCGTGGGATTCTGGCGTCTATTGAGCAGCAGAATAAAGGCAAGTAACCGCATCAATATCGCACGGAACGCTAAATACCTGACTAATTTACTCAAGTAAATAGTTGACCAAATTACTCGGGAATGTCAGACTTGTCCCTGCTATGCAATACCCCCATTTTACAATAAAAAACCCCGGGCAGGGGCGAGTTTGAGGTTAAGTAAGACATGAGACTGACATCTAAAGGGCGTTATGCCGTGACCGCAATGTTAGACGTTGCGCTCAACTCCGAAGCGGGCCCGGTACCGTTGGCTGATATTTCTGAACGTCAGGGGATTTCCCTTTCTTATCTGGAACAGCTATTTTCCCGTTTACGTAAAAACGGTCTGGTTTCCAGCGTACGCGGGCCGGGCGGCGGTTATCTGCTGGGTAAAGATGCTGGCAGTATCGCGGTCGGCGAAGTGATCAGCGCGGTTGATGAATCCGTTGACGCGACCCGTTGCCAGGGCAAAGGCGGCTGCCAGGGCGGCGATAAATGCCTGACCCATGCGCTGTGGCGTGATTTAAGCGATCGCCTGACCGGTTTTCTCAACAATATTACCTTAGGCGAGCTGGTGAATAACCAGGAAGTTCTGGATGTGTCTGGTCGCCAGCACACGCATGACGCGCCGCGCGCCAGTGGTCGTGCGCAGGACGCTATCGACGTTAAATTACGCGCTTAATTAAAATATTACGCCATCTCTTCTGGCGGCCTCATGCGGTGAATGCCGCGGTCGTCTGAAGGATGAAGCGTAAAAAAGAATTCAGAATCAGGCCGGGACGCGGACGTCCCGTCAACACGGTCGTACATCCAGCCGGTTGCCTGATTCCTTGCATTGAGTGATGTACGGAGTTTAAGAGCAATGAAATTACCGATTTATCTCGACTACTCCGCAACCACGCCGGTGGACCCGCGTGTTGCCGAGAAAATGATGCAGTTTCTGACCCTGGACGGAACCTTTGGGAACCCGGCGTCTCGTTCACACCGTTTTGGCTGGCAGGCTGAAGAGGCGGTAGATATCGCCCGTAACCAGATTGCTGAACTGGTCGGCGCCGACCCGCGTGAAATCGTCTTTACCTCAGGGGCGACGGAGTCCGATAACCTGGCGATCAAAGGCGCTGCCAACTTTTATCAGAAAAAAGGCAAGCACATCATCACCAGCAAGACCGAGCACAAAGCGGTGCTGGACACCTGCCGTCAGCTTGAGCGCGAAGGGTTTGAAGTGACCTACCTGGCGCCGCAGCGCAACGGCATCATCGATCTCAACGAGCTCGAAGCAGCGATGCGTGACGACACCATTCTGGTTTCCATCATGCACGTGAACAACGAAATCGGCGTGGTGCAGGATATCGCGACCATCGGCGAAATGTGCCGCGCGCGCGGTATCATCTACCACGTTGATGCCACCCAGAGCGTGGGCAAACTGCCTATCGATCTGAGCCAACTGAAAGTGGATCTGATGTCCTTCTCCGGTCATAAAATTTATGGTCCGAAAGGCATTGGCGCGCTGTATGTGCGTCGTAAGCCGCGTATTCGCATTGAAGCGCAGATGCATGGCGGCGGGCACGAACGCGGTATGCGATCTGGTACTCTGCCTGTCCACCAGATTGTCGGCATGGGCGAAGCTTACCGTATCGCGAAAGAAGAGATGGAGACCGAAATGGCCCGTCTGCGCGGTCTGCGTAACCGTCTGTGGAACGGCATCAAAGATATTGAAGAAGTTTACCTGAACGGCGACCTTGAGCAGGGCGCGCCAAACATTCTCAACGTGAGCTTTAACTACGTTGAAGGCGAGTCGCTGATCATGGCGCTGAAAGACCTGGCGGTCTCTTCCGGTTCCGCCTGCACCTCCGCCAGTCTGGAACCGTCCTACGTGCTGCGTGCGTTGGGCATGAATGACGAACTGGCGCATAGCTCTATCCGTTTCTCTTTAGGTCGTTTTACCACTGAAGAAGAGATCGACTACACCATTGATCTGGTTCGTAAATCCATTGGCCGTCTGCGTGACCTTTCTCCACTGTGGGAAATGTACAAGCAGGGTGTGGATCTGAACAGCATCGAATGGGCACATCATTAATCGGTATCGGAATCAGGAGAATTTATAATGGCTTACAGCGAAAAAGTAATCGATCACTATGAGAACCCGCGTAACGTAGGGTCGTTTGACAACAACGACGATAACGTGGGAAGCGGCATGGTTGGCGCGCCGGCCTGCGGCGACGTCATGAAGTTGCAGATTAAAGTTAACGATGAAGGTATCATTGAAGACGCGCGCTTCAAGACTTACGGCTGCGGTTCCGCTATCGCCTCCAGTTCTCTGGTAACGGAGTGGGTGAAAGGGAAATCCCTGGACGAAGCGCAGGCGATTAAAAACACCGACATTGCAGACGAACTGGAACTGCCGCCGGTGAAAATTCACTGCTCTATTCTGGCGGAAGACGCGATTAAAGCCGCTATTGCGGATTACAAAAGCAAACGCGAAGCGAAATAAAATAGAACGTTAACATTGAGGTTTTGTTATGTCGATTACACTTAGCGACAGTGCAGCAGCGCGAGTTAATACCTTCCTGGCCAACCGTGGTAAAGGGTTTGGTCTGCGTCTGGGCGTGAGAACCTCCGGCTGCTCAGGTATGGCTTATGTACTGGAATTTGTTGACGAGCCAACGGCGGAAGACACCGTGTTTGAAGACAAAGGCGTTAAGGTAGTGGTTGACGGCAAGAGCCTGCAATTTCTGGACGGTACACAGCTGGACTTCGTAAAAGAAGGTCTGAACGAAGGGTTTAAATTCTCCAACCCGAATGTGAAAGATGAGTGTGGTTGCGGCGAAAGCTTCCACGTGTAACCGTGTTCCGCTGTTATATCGAGCATTCGTGCTGTAGAAAAGCGGCAAGCGAGTGAATCCCCAGGCGCTTACTTGAGTAAATGACTGGGGGAACCCGCGCAGACAACGCATCTGCGGCGCGAAGTAAGAAGGTATAACCCCACCGTGGTCGCCTGCGTGTGGGGTTTGTTCTGACAGGCTATCCCTGAGAATGTTATGGATTACTTCACCCTCTTTGGCTTACCAGCCCGTTATCAGATTGACACCCAGGCGCTGAGCCTTCGTTTTCAGGATCTGCAACGCCAGTATCACCCTGACAAATTTGCCAACGGCACTCAGGCGCAGCAGCTTGCCGCCGTCCAGCAATCCGCCACGATCAACCAGGCCTGGCAAACGCTGCGTCACCCTTTGACGCGCGCGGAGTATCTGCTTTCCTTACACGGGTTCGATCTGGCCAGCGAGCAACATACGGTACGCGACACCGCGTTTCTGATGGAACAACTCACGCTTCGCGAAGAGCTGGACGATATCGAACAATCAAAAGACGACGTGCGGCTGGAAAGCTTCATCAAACGCGTACAAAAGATGTTTGATGCTCGTCTTCAGCAAATGGTGGAACAGTTGGACAACGCCGCGTGGGACGCGGCGGCGGATACGGTGCGCAAACTGCGGTTTCTCGATAAACTGCGAAGCAGCGCAGAACAACTCGAAGAAAAGCTGCTCGATTTTTAACTGGAATCTAACATGGCCTTATTACAAATTAGTGAGCCTGGTCTGAGCGCCGCGCCGCATCAGCGTCGTCTGGCGGCGGGCATCGACTTAGGCACTACCAACTCTCTGGTTGCGACGGTTCGCAGCGGCCAGGCGGAAACTCTGCCTGACCACGAAGGGCGCCACCTGTTGCCTTCAGTGGTTCACTATCAGCAGCAGGGCCATACGGTCGGTTACGCTGCGCGTGACAATGCCGCGCAGGATACGGCCAACACTATCAGCTCTGTGAAACGCATGATGGGACGCTCGCTGGCGGATATCCAGGCGCGCTATCCGCATCTGCCTTACCGGTTTAAGGCAAGCGTTAATGGACTGCCGATGATTGACACGGCGGCTGGATTGCTCAATCCGGTACGCGTATCGGCTGATATTCTCAAAGCTCTGGCCGCGCGGGCTAGCGAATCGCTCTCCGGCGAGCTGGATGGTGTGGTGATTACCGTTCCCGCCTATTTCGATGATGCCCAACGTCAGGGAACGAAAGACGCCGCGCGGCTGGCAGGCCTGCATGTACTGCGCCTGCTCAACGAACCGACGGCGGCGGCGATTGCCTACGGTCTGGACTCAGGCAAAGAAGGCGTTATTGCTGTTTACGATCTCGGCGGCGGTACCTTCGATATCTCTATCTTACGCCTGAGCCGCGGGGTGTTTGAAGTGCTGGCGACGGGCGGTGATTCTGCGCTCGGCGGCGACGACTTTGACCATCTGCTGGCGGACTATATTCGCGAGCAGGCGGGAATTGCCGATCGTAGCGACAATCGCGTTCAGCGCGAATTGCTGGATGCCGCGATTGCCGCGAAAATCGCCTTAAGCGATGCCGATACTGTTCGAGTTAACGTTGCGGGCTGGCAGGGGGAGATCACTCGCGAGCAGTTTAACGATCTCATTTCCGCGCTGGTTAAGCGCACGCTATTGGCCTGCCGTCGCGCATTGAAAGATGCCGGCGTTGATCCCCAGGACGTTCTGGAAGTGGTCATGGTCGGCGGTTCGACCCGTGTACCGCTGGTGCGTGAGCGGGTGGGCGAATTTTTTGGCCGCACGCCGTTAACCGCTATTGACCCGGATAAAGTGGTCGCTATCGGCGCAGCGATTCAGGCCGATATTCTGGTCGGCAACAAGCCGGACAGCGAAATGTTGCTGTTGGACGTGATTCCACTCTCTCTTGGGCTGGAAACGATGGGCGGCCTGGTGGAAAAAGTCATTCCGCGCAACACCACTATCCCGGTGGCGCGCGCGCAGGATTTCACCACCTTCAAAGACGGCCAGACCGCGATGTCTATCCATGTGATGCAGGGCGAACGCGAACTGGTGCAGGACTGCCGCTCGCTGGCGCGCTTTGCGCTGCGCGGGATTCCGCCGCTGCCGGCGGGCGGGGCGCATATTCGCGTGACCTTCCAGGTAGACGCCGATGGCCTGTTGAGCGTCACCGCAATGGAAAAATCCACCGGCGTCGAGGCCTCCATTCAGGTCAAACCTTCCTATGGCCTGACCGATGGCGAAATCGCCTCGATGATCAAGGATTCCATGAGTTTTGCCGAGCAGGACGTGAAAGCGCGTATGCTGGCGGAGCAAAAAGTCGAAGCCGCGCGCGTGCTGGAAAGTTTGACCGGCGCGCTAACTGCCGACGCCGCGCTGTTAAGCGCCGCAGAACGTCAATGCATTGATGATGCCGCCGCACATTTAAGCGCGGTCGCACAAGGCGATGATGTTGACGCCATAGAACAAGCCATTAAAAACGTAGATAAACAAACCCAGGAATTTGCCGCTCGCCGCATGGACCAGTCGGTTCGTCGCGCGTTGAAAGGCCATTCCGTAGACGAGGTTTAACATGCCGAAGATTGTTATTCTGCCTCATCAGGATCTTTGTCCGGATGGCGCAGTTCTGGAAGCTGAGACCGGTGAAACCATTCTTGACGTTGCGCTGCGCAACGGCATCGAGATTGAACACGCCTGTGAGAAATCGTGCGCCTGCACCACCTGTCACTGTATTGTACGTGAAGGCTTCGACTCCTTGCCGGAAAGTTCGGAAGAAGAAGACGATATGCTGGATAAAGCGTGGGGGCTGGAGCCGGAAAGTCGACTGAGCTGCCAGGCCCGCGTTACCGACGACGATCTGGTTATCGAAATTCCACGTTACACAATCAACCATGCGCGTGAGCATTAACAGAGGGTAGTATGGGACTCAAGTGGACCGATAGCCGCGAGATCGGCGAAGCGTTATACGACGCATATCCTGATGTCGATCCTAAAACCGTTCGTTTCACCGATCTGCATCAGTGGATCTGCGAACTGGACGATTTTGACGACGACCCTAACGCATCCAATGAAAAAATTCTGGAGGCGATTCTGCTAGTCTGGTTGGATGAAGCAGAGTAATTTTTGCGTCATGATCCTCGCCGCAGGTGCGTTGGCTACGTTCGCTCACCCCAGTCACATAGTTTGCTATGCTCCCGGGGATTCGCTCACTTGCCGCCTTCCTGCAACGCGAATCATTTAGCAAAAGATCTAACGGGCTGCCCTACGGCGGCCCGTTTGCTAATAAGGAAAATAACAATGACAGAAGCCATGAAAATTACGCTTTCCACGCAGCCTGCCGATGCGCGCTGGGGCGATAAAGCCACTTACAGTATTAATAACGACGGTATTACCTTGCATCTTAACGGTAAAGACGATCTGGGGTTGATCCAGCGTGCGGCGCGTAAAATCGACGGCCTGGGAATAAAACAGGTCGCGCTGACAGGCGAAGGATGGGATATCGAGCGTTGTTGGGCATTCTGGGCGGGTTATAAAGGACCAAAAGGCGTCCGTACCGTAATGTGGCCGGATTTAGACGATGCCCAACGTCAGGAGCTGGATAACCGCCTGACCATTATTGACTGGGTGCGCGACACCATTAATGCTCCGGCGGAAGAGCTTGGACCGGAGCAACTGGCGCAGCGCGCGGTGGATCTGCTGTGCAGCGTCGCGTGCGATAGCGTCACTTACCGTATCACCAAAGGCGAAGATCTGCGCGAGCAGAACTATATGGGGTTGCATACCGTAGGCCGTGGTTCTGAGCGTCCGCCGGTGCTGCTGGCGCTGGATTACAACCCGACGGGAGACAAAGATGCGCCGGTTTATGCCTGCCTGGTCGGTAAAGGTATCACCTTTGACTCCGGCGGCTACAGTATCAAACAAAGCGCTTTTATGGACTCAATGAAATCCGATATGGGCGGCGCGGCGACAGTAACGGGCGCGCTGGCGTTCGCCATTACCCGTGGGTTGAATAAACGCGTAAAACTGTTCCTGTGCTGCGCCGATAATCTGATCAGCGGCAATGCGTTTAAACTGGGCGATATTATTCGCTACCGTAATGGTAAGAATGTCGAAGTCATGAATACCGATGCGGAAGGGCGACTGGTACTGGCGGATGGCCTGATTGACGCCAGCGCGCAACACCCGGAGCTAATCATTGATATGGCGACGTTAACCGGCGCGGCGAAAACGGCGCTGGGTAACGACTATCATGCGCTATTCAGTTTTGACGATACGCTGGCGGGGCGCTTGCTGACCAGCGCGGCGCAAGAGAATGAACCGTTCTGGCGTCTGCCGCTGGCGGAGTTCCACCGTAACCAGCTGCCGTCTAACTTTGCGGAACTGAACAACACCGGCAGCGCGGCGTATCCCGCTGGGGCAAGCACCGCCGCGGGTTTTCTGTCGCACTTTGTTGAAAATTACCGCGAAGGCTGGCTGCACATTGACTGTTCCGCCACTTATCGCAAAGCGCCGGTTGAGCAGTGGGCTGCCGGGGCAACCGGTCTGGGTGTGCGCACCATCGCGAATTTGCTGACCGCCTGAGCGGTGTTTTTGTAGGCCGGGTAAGCGAAGCGCCACCCGGCATTTTGCCTGATGGCGACGCCGTGCGTCTTATCAGGCCTACAACCCATATACATAATTTGTGATTCCTATGTCCGAAACTAAAAATGAATTAGAAATCTTGCTGGAGAAAGCGGCGACTGAGCCCGCGCATCGTCCGGCATTTTTCCGTACCTTACTGGAGTCCACCGTCTGGGTGCCGGGAAGCGCTGCCGAAGGCGAGGCGATAGTGGAAGACAGCGCTCTGGATTTGCAGCACTGGGAAAAAGAAGACGGCACGACCGTCATTCCCTTCTTTACTTCTCTGGAGGCGCTGCAGCAGGCCGTGGAAGACGAACAGGCATTTGTGGTGATGCCGGCGCGCACGCTGTTTGAAATGACGCTTGGCGAAACGCTATTCCTCAACGCTAAATTGCCGACCGGCAAAGAGTTTATGCCGCGTGAAATCAGCCTGCTTCTCGCTGAGGAAGGCAGTCCGTTAAGTACGCAGGAAGTGCTGGAAGGCGGCGAGTCGCTTATTTTATCCGAAGTGGCCGAGCCGCCGTCGCAGATGATTGATTCCCTCACTACGCTGTTTAAAACCATCAAACCGGTGAAACGCGCATTTCTCTGCGCGATTAAAGAACATGCGGACGCCCAACCCAATCTGCTGATTGGCATTGAGGCTGACGGCGAAATTGAAGAGATCATTCACGCAGCGGGCAATGTGGCGACCGACACGTTACCGGGTGACGAACCGATCGATATTTGTCAGGTGAGGAAGGGCGAGCAGGGTATCAGCCACTTTATCACTGAGCATATCGCGCCGTTCTACGAGCGCCGCTGGGGCGGGTTCCTGCGCGATTTTAAACAGAACCGCATCATCTGAAGAAAAGAAAGCCGCCCAACAGGGCGGCCTCCTGGCTTACCTGCTCTGGACGTTGAGCGTTACGGGAACAGAGCTACCTGGGTAGCTTCTGTCTGCGTGAAGACACAACGTGCCAGAAACAAGAAGCACGACACAAAAGCATCGTACCTTCATGTTGCGGTCCTTGCGAAGACCGCATCACGGCAGCACCGCTGGCGATAATGCCGTGATAGCAGGCACTACGGTGTGCCTGCGCTTACGGCCATGGGTTATCCTCTCCTGAAGCCAGCGCCCGTTTGCGAGACGGCGGAAAGGGCCGGGAAAGATAATACCTCAAATGTTGAATAGTTTCCTGATAAATTATATTGACATTTGCTCCCTTAAAAGGGAGTATTAATCCCCTACGGTGTGCCTGCGTTGCTATGGCAACAAAGCCTGCTGGAAAGGCCGCGAACCGGACCAGCACAAAAAAACCGCTCAATTGAGCGGTTTTTTTGTGACCTGCTTAAACCGAATTTATGTAGATTCGTTTTAAATCAGCCTGAACGGTAGGCCGGATAAGCGTGAGCGCCACCCGACAGCATGTCGATTAATCGACGAGCGCGTCCAGTTTTGCCCAAAACGCCTCATGATAATCCTCCAGGTCAAGTAAAGCGGCATCGCGTTTTTCATTCATTTTTTGCTGTGCCTTCCATTGCGAAAAATGTAAATCCTCTTCGGTAAAGCCAATGTCTTTAGCGCCCGAAATAATATTATAGAGATATTCCACCAGAGAAGACTCCGCCAGCCAGAATTCATTTCGTTCCATGCGGGCAATAGGGTATTCGCCGTTGGCATCCCGTTCTGTGATATAGATAAAAATGGCCTGATCGCCGACATGATCGATACGAATTAATGCCGGAAGACGGGGATCGTTACTCCAGACAGGCATCAGATCTTCAATATCAATACCTGAGCTATCCATGCCAGCGCCGTAATACGCCTCTTCATCAGGGGAGTAAGAATGAATTACTCCCTCTTTATCAATAGATCTTTGTAATGTTTCAATCACAGGCATATTATAATTGCTAAGTAGATCGCGGTCGTAGGCCAGTAGCGCCTTCAGGCTTTCAGGTAACTCAGTGGTTTCCGTATTTTGCGGATCGCGATACTTACGCACTCGCAGACGACTTATTTCCTCGGCAGGCATAGGATTAGGCACCTTATTGCGATTAACCTTTTTAACTAACTCAATTAAATTAGCGCGTGAAATATCCATTTTCCATCCTTAAAAATTATATTTACAGGAGTTATTTCCCGGTGAAAACCAAAACAGCGGTGATGATACTCCTTATACCCGGCGTAAAGTATTTACCGATAAAAAATAGGATTTTATTAAGAGAAAATAATGCCCGTTTGCAGGACAGTGGAAAAGAGCTGAATAAAAACAATGTCTGTAGATCGTTTTACATCAGCCTGAACGGTAGGCCGGATAAGCGTGAGCGCCATCCGGCATGGCAGATATTAAGCGGGTTCAACCGGTAAATCGGTACGCGCGCCCCATTCGCTCCACGCGCCATCGTAAAGCGTGACGTCAGGCACATCCAGCGTGGCGAGCGCCAGCACCACGACCGCGGCCGTCACACCGGAACCGCAGCTGGCGATAATCGGTCTGTCGAAACTCACGCCGTGGCTGAAAAAAACCTCATTCAGTTCGTCAGTGGTCTTTAATTCGCCCTCATACACCAGTTCCGTCCACGGGACGTTTAGCGCGCCAGGAATGTGTCCGCGCCTCAGTCCCGGACGCGGTTCATCAGCCTGAGCGTTAAAACGCGCCGCCGGACGCGCGTCAACGATTTGCGCGGTTTTTTCATGGCTTGCCAGCAATACGTCGGTGAGACGCACCACGGCTTGCGGCGCGAATTTCGCCTCAAACTCGCCTCCTTCATGCGCTTCTTCGCCTTCGCGCAATAGCCATTCGTCGCGCTGCCAGCCCGCCAGTCCGCCCGCCAGAATGGACACTTTCTCGGCACCGAACGTGCGCAGCATCCACCATGCCCGCGGAGCGGAGAACAGATTGCCTTCATCGTATATGACCAGGTGTTTATCCTGGCGAACACCCAGTTCACGCATGGCCACCGCAAACGCTTCCGGGCGCGGCATCATATGCGGCAGCGGCGATGCGCGATCGGAAAGCGCTTCAATATCAAAAAACAGCGCGCCGGGAATATGTCCGGCGCGATATTCGCCCGCCATATCACGATGTTCCTGTCCTGGCGGCGCCATACGGGCGTCAAGAATCTGTATTTCCGGATCATCAATATGTTCGGCAAGCCAGTCGGCGGCGACAAAAAAGGCGGTGGTCATGGGCATCTCCATTGTTACCTGATTATGGTCAAATTGTCGGACGTTTCCCGAAAAGGGACAAGTAGAAGAGGCTGTTTTGGCTGGCGAAACCACATTTCTGCGTAAAATTTTCGCATCATCACAGTAATACGGACTTACACAATAAAATTTCTCGCGCATAATATCTCATCAACCGTTGCTGACAGGCCGTTAAGGCCAGGGATGAAAGATGAAACATTTACGCGTGGTGGCCTGCATGATCATGCTGGCGCTGGCGGGATGCGATAACAACGATAAAACCGCCCCGACGACTAAAAGCGAAGCGCCAGCCGTAGCGCAGCCCTCGCCCGCGCAAGACCCGGCACAGCTACAAAAGCTGGCGCAGCAAAGCTAGGGCAAAGCGCTCACGCTATTAGACGCCTCCGAAGCGCAGCTTGACGGCGCGGCGACGCTGGTGCTGACGTTTTCAATTCCTTTAGATCCTGAACAGGATTTCTCCCGTGTGGTTCACGTGGTTGATAAGAAAAGCGGCAGCGTTGACGGCGCATGGGAGCTGGCGCCAAATTTAAAAGAGCTAAGGTTACGTCATCTGGAACCTGAACGCGTGCTGGTGGTCACGGTTGATCCCGCCGTTAAGGCGCTGAATAACGCCACCTTCGGCAAGTCTTATGAAAAAACGATTACCACGCGTGATGTCCAGCCCAGCGTCGGCTTTGCCAGCCGGGGATCGCTGCTACCGGGGAAAATAGCGGAAGGACTGCCGGTCATGGCGCTTAACGTCAACCACGTTGATGTGAACTTTTTCCGCGTTAAGCCCGGATCGCTGGCGTCATTTGTCAGCCAGTGGGAGTACCGTAGTTCTCTCTCTAACTGGGAGTCCGACCATCTGCTGAAAATGGCGGATCTGGTTTATACCGGTCGTTTTGATCTTAATCCGGCGCGCAATACGCGTGAGAAACTGCTGCTGCCATTAAGCGATATTAAGCCGCTGCAACAGGCGGGCGTATATGTGGCGGTAATGAATCAGGCTGGACACTACAACTATAGTAATGCCGCTACGTTGTTTACCCTTAGCGATATCGGCGTGTCCGCGCACCGTTACCATAATCGGCTGGATATCTTTACGCAAAGCCTGGAAAACGGCGCGGCGCAGTCGGGAATTGAGATCGTTCTTCTGAATGATAAAGGTCAGACGCTGGCGCAGGCGACGAGCGACGCGCAGGGACATGTGCAACTGGAGGCTGATAAAGCGGCGGCGCTATTACTGGCGCGTAAAGAGGAGCAGACCACGCTGCTCGATCTCACGCTTCCGGCTCTGGATCTGTCGGAATTTAATGTCGCTGGCGCGCCCGGCTACAGCAAGCAGTTCTTTATGTTCGGCCCGCGCGATCTCTACCGCCCGGGCGAAACGGTTATCCTCAACGGATTACTGCGCGATAGCGACGGTAAAACGCTGCCCGATCAACCCGTTAAGCTGGAAGTGGTAAAACCAGACGGACAGGTGATGCGTACCGTCGTCAGCCAGGCGGAAAACGGGCTATACCGTTTGAATTATCCGCTGGATATCAACGCGCCGACCGGCTTGTGGCATGTCCGCGCCAACACCGGCGATAATTTGCTGCGGAGTTGGGATTTCCACGTGGAAGACTTTATGCCGGAGCGGATGGCGCTCAACCTGACGGCGCAAAAAACGCCGCTGGCGCCTGCGGATGAGGTGAAATTCTCCGTTGTCGGCTATTACTTGTATGGCGCGCCTGCTAACGGCAATACCCTGCAAGGGCAACTTTTCCTGCGTCCGCTGCGCGACGCTGTCGCGGCGTTGCCTGGCTTCCAGTTCGGCAATATTGCTGAAGAGAATCTTTCGCGCAGCCTGGACGAAGTTCAACTGACGTTGGATAAAGGCGGACGTGGTGAAGTGAGTGCTGCCAGCCAGTGGCAAGAAGCGCATTCGCCGCTGCAGGTAATTCTACAGGCCAGCCTGCTGGAGTCTGGCGGTCGTCCGGTCACTCGTCGCGTAGAGCAGGCGATTTGGCCTGCCGATACGTTACCGGGAATTCGTCCACAGTTCGCCGCCAAAGCGGTATACGACTACCGTACGGATACCACCGTTAATCAACCGATTGTCGACGAAGACAGCAACGCCGCATTCGATATTGTTTACGCCAACGCGCAGGGCGAGAAAAAAGCGGTGTCCGGTTTACAGGTGCGGCTCATCCGCGAGCGTCGCGACTATTACTGGAACTGGTCGGAAAGCGAAGGCTGGCAGTCGCAGTTTGATCAAAAAGATCTGGTGGAGGGCGAGCAGACGCTGGATCTGAACGCGGATGAAACCGGAAAAGTCAGCTTCCCGGTGGAATGGGGCGCGTACCGTCTGGAGGTCAAAGCGCCGAATGAGACGGTCAGCAGCGTTCGTTTCTGGGCCGGCTATAGCTGGCAGGATAACAGCGACGGTAGCGGCGCGGCGCGTCCGGATCGCGTCACCCTCAAACTGGATAAAGCGAGTTATCGTCCAGGCGATACCATGAAATTGCATATCGCCGCGCCGGTCGCTGGTAAAGGTTATGCGATGGTGGAGTCCAGCGACGGTCCGCTGTGGTGGCAGGCGATCGATGTGCCGGCACAAGGTCTGGAGCTCACGATTCCGGTGGATAAAACCTGGAATCGCCACGATCTCTATCTCAGTACGCTGGTGGTGCGTCCCGGCGATAAATCTCGTTCCGCGACGCCAAAACGCGCCGTGGGGTTACTACACCTACCGCTGGGGGATGAAAACCGCCGCCTCGATCTGGCGCTGGAAAGCCCGGCTAAAATGCGCCCGAATCAGCCGCTCACCGTCAGGGTGAAAGCCAGCGTTAAACACGGCGAAATGCCAAAACAGATCAACGTGCTGGTCTCCGCGGTCGATAGCGGCGTATTGAATATCACCGATTACGCGACGCCGGACCCGTGGCAGGCGTTCTTCGGTCAAAAACGCTACGGTGCGGATATCTACGATATTTACGGCCAGGTCATTGAAGGGCAGGGGCGGCTGGCGGCGTTGCGTTTTGGCGGCGATGGCGACGACCTTAAGCGCGGCGGAAAACCGCCGGTAAACCATGTCAATATCATCGCGCAGCAGGCGCAGCCGATCACGCTCAATGAGCAGGGCGAAGGGGTCGTAACGCTGCCGATTGGCGACTTTAACGGCGAACTGCGGGTTATGGCGCAGGCATGGACAGCGGACGATTTTGGTCGCGGCGAAAGCAAAGTCGTTGTCGCCGCGCCAGTGATTGCCGAGCTGAATATGCCGCGTTTTCTGGCGGGAGGGGATGTTTCGCGACTGGTGCTGGACGTCACCAATCTGACCGACCGCCCGCAGACGCTGAATATTGCGCTCGCCGCCAGTGGGTTACTGGAACTGCTTAGTCAACAGCCGCAACCGGTCAACCTGGCGCCGGGCGTGCGCACCACCTTATTCGTTCCGGTACGTGCGCTGGAAGGTTTTGGCGAAGGCGAAATCCAGGCGACCATTAGCGGTCTGAATCTGCCGGGAGAAACCCTCGGCGCGCAGCATAAGCAGTGGCAAATCGGCGTGCGTCCGGCCTGGCCTGCCCAAACGGTAAATAGCGGCATTGCGCTGGCGCCGGGAGAGAGCTGGCATGTACCAGAGCAGCATCTGGCAAACGTCTCGCCAGCCACGTTACAGGGACAACTGCTGTTAAGCGGAAAACCGCCGCTCAATCTGGCGCGCTACATTCGCGAGCTGAAAGCATATCCGTACGGGTGCCTGGAACAAACCACCAGCGGGTTATTCCCGGCGCTGTATACCAATGCCGCTCAATTGCAGTCGCTCGGTATTACCGGCGATAGCGATGAAAAACGGCGCGCCGCGGTGGATATCGGCATCTCCCGCATACTACAGATGCAGCGTGATAACGGCGGTTTTGCGCTATGGGATGAAAATGGGGCGGAAGAGCCCTGGCTAACGGCCTACGCGATGGATTTCCTCATTCGCGCGGGCGAGCAGGGATATAGCGTCCCGCCGGAGGCCATTAACCGGGGCAATGAGCGACTGCTGCGCTATCTGCAGGATCCCGGTACGATGCTGATTCGTTATAGCGATAATACCCAGGCCAGTACTTTTGCCGCTCAGGCTTACGCCGCGCTGGTACTGGCGCGTCAGCAGAAAGCGCCGCTCGGCGCGCTGCGCGAAATCTGGGAGCGCCGTAGTCAGGCGGCTTCAGGACTGCCGCTGATGCAATTGGGCATCGCGTTAAACACGATGGGTGATGCCAGACGCGGCGAAGAGGCCATTACGCTGACTCTGAATACGCCGCGTCAGGACGAACGGCAATGGATAGCGGATTACGGCAGTTCTCTGCGCGATAACGCTCTGATGTTGTCGTTACTGGAAGAGAACAACCTCAGACCGGACGCGCAAAACGCGCTATTAAGCTCGCTTTCTGAGCAGGCCTTCGGTCAGCGCTGGCTCTCTACCCAGGAGAACAATGCCTTGTTCCTCGCCGCGCATTCGCGACAGGCCAGCGCGGGCGCCTGGCAGGCGCAGACCTCGTTAGAGGCGCAGCCGCTGTCGGGCGACAAGGCGCTGACCCGTAATCTGGATGCTGACCAGCTGGCCGCCCTTGAGGTGACGAACACCGGTAGCCAGCCGCTATGGCTGCGTCTGGATAGCAGCGGCTATCCCTCATCTGCGCCTGAGCCTGCCAGCAACGTTTTGCAGATTGAACGACAAATACTGGGGACCGATGGTCAGCGTAAATCGCTGTCCTCGTTGCGTAGCGGCGAACTGGTGCTGGTCTGGTTAACGGTAGTGGCCGATCGCAATGTGCCGGATGCGCTGGTGGTGGACCTGCTCCCGGCCGGGCTGGAGCTGGAAAACCAGAATCTGGCTGACAGCAGCGCCAGCCTGCCGGAGAGCGGTAGCGAAGTGCAAAATCTGCTTAATCAGATGCAGCAGGCGGATATTCAGTATATGGAATTCCGCGACGATCGGTTTGTGGCTGCCGTCGTTGTCAATGAGGGCCAGCCCGTGACGCTGGTCTACCTGGCGCGCGCGGTAACGCCGGGGACGTACCAGCTTGCGCAACCGCAGGTGGAATCGATGTACGCGCCTCAGTGGCGGGCAACCGGCGCGAGCGAGGGGCTGCTGATTGTGACGCCTTAAATGAACGGTTGGCGTGGTAAACGTGGCCGCTGGCTGTGGCTGGCGGGCGCGCCGCTTTTTATTTTCCTGGCGTTATGGGCAGCGGATAAACTCTGGCTGCTGCCGCTCAATGAGGTCCATCCTGCGCGGGTCGTGGTAGCCCATGACGGTACGCCGCTGTGGCGCTTTGCCGACGCCGGGGGGATCTGGCGCTATCCGGTGACGATTGAAGAGGTCTCTCCCCGCTACCTGGAGGCCTTAATCAATTACGAAGATCGCTGGTTCTGGCGGCACCCTGGCGTTAACCCTTTCTCCGTCGCGCGCGCGGCATGGCAGGATCTTACCGCCGGGCGCGTTATTTCCGGCGGCAGTACGCTGACTATGCAGGTGGCGAGACTGCTGGACCCGCATTCGCGCACGTTCGGCGGTAAAATCCGCCAGCTTTGGCGCGCCCTCCAGCTTGAATGGCATTTGTCCAAGCGCGATATCCTGACGCTGTACCTGAACCGCGCGCCGTTCGGCGGCACGCTACAGGGTATTGGCGCTGCAAGCTGGGCCTACTTCGGCAAGCCGCCCGCGCGCCTGAGCTACGCTGACGCGGCGCTGCTGGCCGTATTGCCGCAGGCGCCGAGCCGGTTACGCCCCGACCGCTGGCCTGCGAGAGCCGAAGCGGCACGAAATAAAGTGCTGGATCGGATGGCGGCGCAGGGCGTCTGGCCTGCCGAAACGGTACGCGAGTCGCGTGAAGAGCCGGTCTGGCTGGCGCCGCGTCAAATGCCGCAACTGGCGCCGCTTTTTGCCCGAATGATGTTGAGTAAAAGCCGGAGCGACAAAATTGTGACCACGCTGGACGCCGGGTTGCAGCGGCAACTGGAAGATCTGGCGCGGGCATGGAAAGGGCGGCTGCCTGCACGCAGTTCATTGGCGATGATCGTCGTCGATCATACCGATATGAGCGTGCGCGGCTGGGTAGGATCGGTAGACCTTAATGACGACAGCCGTTTTGGTCATGTCGACATGGTAACGGCGATCCGATCGCCGGGATCGGTACTCAAACCCTTTGTGTACGGTCTGGCGCTGGATGACGGCTTGATCCATCCCGCATCATTATTACAGGACGTTCCGCGCCGCACCGGAGATTACCGCCCGGGAAACTTCGACAGCGGATTTCACGGCCCGGTCAGCATGAGCGACGCGCTGGTACGCTCGCTGAATCTGCCTGCCGTTCAGGTGCTTGAAGCCTATGGGCCGAAACGATTTGCGGCAAAACTGCGTAACGTCGGCCTGCCGCTATATTTGCCTGCTGGCGCGGCGCCCAATCTTTCGCTGATTCTGGGCGGCGCGGGCGCGCGGCTTGACGAGATGGCGGCGGCATACAGCGCGTTCGCTCGTCATGGGAAAGCGGCGAAACTACGGTTACAGCCGGACGATCCGCTGTCGGAAAGACCATTAATGTCGCCGGGAGCGGCGTGGATCATTCGGCGGATTATGGCGGATGAAGCGCAACCCTTGCCGGATAACGCGCTGCCGCGCATTGTGCCGTTGGCGTGGAAAACCGGCACCAGCTACGGCTATCGCGATGCGTGGGCTATTGGCGTTAACGCGCGCTATATCATCGGCATCTGGACAGGCAGACCCGACGGCACACCTGTGGTGGGGCAATTTGGTTTTGCCAGCGCGGTGCCATTGCTTAACCAGGTCAATAATCTGTTACTGGCGCATACGGGACGCCTGCCGGAAGATCCGCGTCCGCAGACGGTAAGCCGCGGCGTCATTTGCTGGCCGGGCGGACAGACTCTGCCTGCCGGAGACAGCAACTGTCGCCGCCGACTGGCGACATGGCTGCTCGATGACAGCCAGCCGCCCACGCTGCTGTTACCTGAGCAGGAAGACATCAACGGTATTCGTTTCCCGGTCTGGCTGGATGATACGGGGCGGCGTGTCGCTGCCGACTGTCCGCAGGCGCGTGCGCATACGTTTATCGTCTGGCCGCGGCCGCTGGAGCCGTGGCTGCCGCCTACGGAAAGACGTAGCGCCCGCTTGCCCGCGGCGTCCGACCACTGTCCGCCGCTACAGGGCAGTGATGCCGCGCCGTTAATGCTGTCAGGAGTGAGGGATGGCGCGGTGATCAGGCAATTGCCAGGCCAGGAAAACGTTACGCTGCCCGTCTCGACTACCGGCGGTAAAGGGCGTCGCTGGTGGTTTTTAAATGGCGAACCTGTTAATGGCGAAAATAATCGCCTTTCTTTATTACTCAATATCGCTGGACGTTATCAACTTGTCGTAATGGATGAGTCCGGTCAGGTTGCTGCGGTTAATTTTGAATTAATACGTTAACAACTCTTCAGAATAAATTATGAATTTCATTTAATTTAAAGTTAATGAGAATTATTAATTTTTCCGGAATTACCCTTAATGAGGGAGCTTGATAAATATCAAGAGATCTAACACTTAAAAACGTGAGAATGGGTTTTTATTTGACGAGTCGGATCATGAAAAATATAAAAAGCCAGGGAAATGGCGAACAGCCCGCTATTTCTCGCCGCCACTTTATCCAGGCCAGCTCCGCGCTTATTGCGTTACCGTTTGTCTCCTCGCCAGCTACCGCTCAGGCGCGCGCTGTGACGGCCACTGAAAACAGGCCTGCGGAAAAAGTCGTTCAGACATGCAGCACTTTTGACTGCGGGGGCAAATGCGATATTCGGGCGCATGTTAGTGACGGTATCGTGACGCGAATTTCAACGCGACCGGATAATGCGCTGGATGCGCAAATGCCGGTGATGCGTGCCTGTGTTCGTGGACGCGCATACCGTAAATTTGTTTATCACCCCGATAGACTTAAATATCCCATGAAGCGTGTAGGAAAACGCGGTGAAGGAAAGTTCGAGCGAATTTCCTGGGATGAAGCGACAACCTTAATCGCCGATAATTTAAAATCGATTACTGAAAAATATGGCCCGGCTTCGCGCTATGTTCATGTTGGCACCGCCGTTTCCGGCGGCACCTTTTCCGGCGATAAAATGGCGCGTCGCCTGCTGAATCTGACCGGCGGCTATCTCGAAAGCTACCATTCTGTGAGTATGGGCAATACGGCGGCCGCGACGCCTTATACTTACGGCATTGCCGCCAGCGGCAGTTCGCTGGATACGCTTTTGGACACCAAACTGGTGATTCTGTGGGGCCATAACCCGACGGAGACCATTTTTGGTCATACCAACTATTTCTTGCAGAAGATGAAGCAGAACGGTACGCGGTTTATCGTGGTCGATCCGCGCTATTCCGACACCGTTTCCTCGCTGGCGGATCAGTGGATCCCGCTGCTGCCCACCACCGACAATGCGCTGATGGACGCGATGATGTACGTCATCATCAGCGAGAATCTGCACGATCGCGCATTTATTGCGCGCTACGCTATCGGTTTTGACGAAGACTCAATGCCGGAAGGCGTACCGGCTAACGAATCGCTGGTGGCGTATCTGACCGGCGCCAAAGACGGTGTCGTTAAGTCCCCCGAGTGGGCGGAAAAGATCACCCATGTGCCGGCGCAAACCATACGCCAGTTAGCGCGTGATTACGCGAATACCAAACCCGCCGCGTTGATTCAGGGGTGGGGACCACAGCGCCACAACTGCGGCGAGCGCACCGCGCGCGGCTCGACCCTACTGGCGACCATTACCGGTAATGTCGGCATCAAAGGCGGTTGGGCTGCGGGTTATGGCGGCTGCGCTAACCGTAAATTTGCCGCGGGTCCGGAGATGCCGGATAACCCGGTAAAAGCCAAAATTTCGGTGATGAACTGGGTGCAGGCCGCAGACGACGCCAGCAAAGTGACGCCGGATATGGGGCTGAAAGATGCCGATAAGCTGGACAGTAACATCCGTATTCTGTTCTCGCTGGCCGGGAACTATCTGGCGAATCAGAACCCCGATCTGCACCAGGCGGTACGCGTACTGGAGGATGAATCAAAGATCCAGTTTATTGTCGCCAGCGATCTGTTTATGACGCCGAGCGCGAAATACGCTGATCTACTGCTGCCGGAAACCAGCTTTATGGAACGCTGGAACATCGGTGAAACCTGGGGCACGGCAAGCTACCTGATACTCTCTGAAAAACTGATCGAGCCTGAATTTGAGCGGCGCTCCGACTACGACTGGCTACGTGAGGTGGCGGCGAAATTAGGCATTGAAAACGAATTTAGCCAGGGGCGCGATGAGAAAGCGTGGATTGAACACATCTGGGAACAGACGCGCCTGGCGATGCCGGACGAAAATCTACCGGATTTCGCCACGCTGCAAAAGACCCGTCAGCATCTGTTCAAAAGCGCGCCATTTATCGCCTTTGAAGACAATATTCGCGATCCGGACAATCATCCGTTCCCGACGCCGTCAGGGAAAATAGAGATCTTCTCGAAGCGCCTGTACGACATGCAGCATCCGGAAATCCCGGCGTTGTCGCACTACGTTCCCGCGCATGAAGGCCCGGAGGATGCGCTGGTGAAAGATTTTCCGCTCCAGTTAATTACGTGGAAAGGAAAAAACCGCGCCAACTCAACGCAATACGCTAACCCGTGGCTGATTGAAGTGCAGCAGCAGACATTGTGGATCAACCCGCAGGATGCGCAAAAGCGCGGCATTACGCATGGCGACATGGTGCGTATTCATAACTCACGCGGGATTTGCGAAATCCCGGCGGAAGTGACGCCGCGCATTATTCCCGGCGTTGTCGCAATGCAGGCTGGCGCCTGGTGGCAGCCGGATGAAAACGGCGTTGATAAAGGCGGCTGTGCGAACGTCCTCAGCTCGGCCCGTATTACCGCGCTGGCGAAGGGAAATTCACATCAAACCATGCTGGTGGAGGTGGCTAAAGCATGAGTCAGTTTACACATTACCCGCCGGTGAGCGATAAACAACTGGGGTTTTTCATCGACTCCTCACGCTGCTCCGGTTGTAAAGCCTGCCAGGTGGCCTGCAAAGACAAAAACAATCTGGAAGTAGGCCGTCGTTTCCGCCGCGTCTATGAAGTCAAGGGCGGAAGTTTCATCCCGACCGGGCAGGGCGGGGTCAGCAATAACGTATTTGCTTATACGCTTTCTATTTCCTGCAATCACTGTGCGGACCCTGTCTGCACCAAGAATTGCCCGACTACCGCTATGCATAAACGCCCGGGCGACGGCATCGTGCGCGTTGATACCGACAAATGCGTCGGCTGTGGCTATTGCGCTTGGTCCTGCCCTTACGGCGCGCCGCAGCTTAACGAGCAGACCGGCCAAATGTCCAAGTGCGACATGTGCGTTGATTTACTGGCGAAAGGTGAACCGCCCGTCTGTGTTGCGACCTGTCCGCTGGAGGCCATCAAGTTTGCTCCGATTGATGAACTGCGCGCGAAGTACGGTAGCGTATGCGACGTTAACGGGCTGCCAGATTCATCCATAACCAAACCTAATCTGGTTGTCAAAGCGCATCAGGGCGCAGAAAAAGAGGGTAAACGCCATGCATGAGTTACCGCTGCTGATTTTTACGCTCTGTTTGCAAGGGTCTGTGGGTGTGACAGTGTGGCTGGCGTTGGGCCGCCAGTACGCCGTAGAGGGACGCGTGCCTGCACGCGGCGCGCTTCCCGCGATGGCGGGGGCGTTTGTACTGGCCTGCGTAGGGCTGCTTGCTTCAGCGCTGCACATGGGCTATCCCCTGAATGCGCTAAATGCGTTACGTCATGTCGCCAGTTCGTGGCTGAGTCGCGAAATCGTCTTTGCCAGCCTTTATCTGGCGGCGCTGGGACTGGGGGTTGTGCTGCTGTTTTTCCGAAAGCCAGGCTGGCAGCCGCTGCTGGCGTTGGCGGCAGCGTTCGGGCTGGTGGATGTATTCTGCATGGCGCAGGTTTATATCCATGCCTCGGTGGCGACCTGGCAGCATAGCAACACGCTGGCGCTGTTCTTTGGCACATCAGGCATTATCGGCTCGGTAGTCATTGCGCTGGCTTATCTGCGCAACGCTGGCGCCGCAATGCGCTGCGCTGTGGTGGTGGTCGCACTGATGGTGCTGATTCGCCTGATCATGCAGCCGCTATGGCTGGCGGATATTAATGCAGTGGATACGACGGTCGTCACTTTCCCGCATCATCCGCTACAGGCGCTGGCGCAGTTGCGCGACGTCTATCTTCTCGGCTGGTGTGTCTCAGCGGCGGGAATGCTCTGCTTTGCCGCAGGCGGTCTGCGAAACGCCAGAGGAACTCTGGTGGCGGGCAGCGTATTGCTGCTTATCGGCGAGATTATGCTGCGCTACGTCTTCTTTAGTATTGGCTGATGGTTAACCTGACGATCGATCCGGCGGTAGACGTGACGCAGGCTTGCGTCCGTCGTCGCTTTCGTTTTTCTTCCTGCCGCGCTTGCGCCGATGTTTGTCCGGCGCAGGCGTTTTCGCTGGCGCAGGGGCAGGTCAGCATAGATACGACACGCTGCATAGCCTGTGGCGACTGTCTGTTTGTCTGTCCTGTTGACGCCATTACCGGTATCAAACCGGTTAAACGCTTTGTGCAGGGGGATACGTTGGTGGGGCCGTTTTCGCTACAGGCGCCAACGGTCGATGAACTGCTTCTCTGGCACAGCCAGTACGGTATTCGCTTTATTGATATTGCGGTGGAGCGATCGGCGCAGTGGCTGATGGCGCTGGCGGGGCTAAATTTAGCGCTGCGCCGCTACGGCGAGCCGGGCTGGTCTTTCAAACACGTTGTCGGCGCGGAGATTAACGCCTCGCGGCGCACTCTGTTTCATGTTCCGCGCGACGCCATTACCCCGTGTGCCGTCGAGCCGGGGAAACGGCGTCTCAGACAGGCGTTTTCCGCGTTCAGCGAATGCGTACCCGAAATCAGTCCGCAAGAGTGCAGGATGTGCGGCGCCTGCTGGCGAAGCTGCCCGGAGAACGTTATCCAGTTTGACGACAATACCCTGACGATAGCGGCGGCGCGTTGTACGGGATGCGGCGGCTGTGCGGCGGTATGTCCGCATCAGGCGCTGCGGCTGCGGTTTGACGTGGAACCCGCCTCAACGCGGCATAGTGCGGCGCATACGCTCACCTGCGACATCTGCAAACGTACTTTCCATGCTCTCACGCCTGAACACACGCACTGCGTGCTGTGTCAGTCCCCTGAGTTTGCTGTGCGTCTTTAACTTTTGTTGCTAATGCTCATTTTATTTTAAAAAAATGTTACCTATATCCATAGGCAATTGATGGGATGCTCTTTATAATCCGCGCCTGACATAACAACAGAACATATTTCAGAGGTAAACATGGCTATTGAACGGACTTTTTCCATCATTAAACCCAACGCGGTGGCAAAAAACGTTATTGGCAGCATCTTTGCGCGCTTTGAAGCTGCAGGGTTCAAAATTGTTGGCACTAAAATGCTGCACCTGACCGTTGAGCAGGCGCGCGGCTTCTATGCTGAGCACGACGGCAAACCGTTCTTTGACGGTCTGGTGGAGTTCATGACCTCTGGCCCTATCGTGGTCTCCGTGCTGGAAAGTGAAAATGCGGTACAGCGTCACCGCGATCTGCTTGGCGCCACCAATCCGGCGAACGCGTTGGCGGGTACGCTGCGCGCCGACTACGCTGATAGCTTAACTGAAAACGGCACCCACGGTTCGGATTCGCTGGAATCCGCGCAGCGCGAAATCGCCTTTTTCTTCGGTGAAGGCGAAGTGTGTCCGCGCACCCGTTAATCTCCTTCGTCTTTCACGCTGTAAATGCGTTGGCGGTAAATTATCGGTTCAAATATTATTTTTGCTAATGCCGCGTGCAGACGTGGCATCCTTACGCCAGAATTTGTACAATGCAGCGCCCCCGGACGAGCAGTATGCTTACCGGGGCGTTTCTTTTTTCAACCCTCCAGGGGCCATAACGTGTAATAACGAGGCCGGAATAGCATATGTCTGAACAAATTGTCACACCTGAAAGCAGTACCCCGGTAGTTCTTAACAACGAAACAAAAATCAACCTGCTGGATCTCAACCGTCAGCAGATGCGCGAGTTTTTTAAAAACTTAGGTGAAAAGCCTTTCCGCGCCGATCAGGTGATGAAATGGATGTATCACTATTGCTGCGATAATTTTGATGAGATGACCGACATCAACAAAGTGTTGCGCGGCAAATTAAAAGAGGTCGCGGAAATCCGCGCGCCGGAGGTCGTTGAAGAGCAGCGTTCCTCAGACGGCACCATTAAGTGGGCGATTGCTGTCGGCGATCAGCGCGTTGAAACGGTCTATATCCCGGAAGACGACCGCGCTACGCTGTGTGTCTCTTCACAGGTAGGATGCGCGCTGGAGTGCAAGTTTTGTTCAACTGCGCAGCAGGGCTTTAACCGCAACCTGCGCGTATCGGAAATTATCGGTCAGGTCTGGCGTGCGGCGAAAATCGTCGGCGCGGCCAAAGTCACCGGCCAGCGTCCGATCACCAACGTGGTCATGATGGGGATGGGCGAGCCATTGCTTAACCTGACCAATGTCGTACCGGCGATGGAAATTATGCTCGATGACTTTGGTTTCGGCCTGTCCAAACGTCGTGTCACGCTCTCAACGTCAGGCGTGGTGCCTGCGCTGGATAAACTGGGCGATATGATAGATGTCGCGCTGGCTATCTCCTTACATGCGCCGAATGACACTATTCGCGACGAAATCGTCCCGATCAACAAAAAATACAATATCGAAACGTTCCTGGGCGCGGTTCGCCGCTATCTGGAGAAATCCAACGCCAATCAGGGGCGCGTGACGATTGAATACGTGATGCTTGACCACGTCAACGACGGCACTGAACACGCGCATCAACTGGCGGAGCTACTAAAAGAGACGCCTTGTAAGATTAATCTGATTCCGTGGAACCCGTTCCCTGGCGCGCCGTATGGCCGCAGCTCTAACAGCCGTATCGATCGCTTTTCTAAAGTTTTGATGAGTTATGGTTTCACGACCATCGTACGCAAGACGCGTGGCGATGACATTGATGCGGCATGCGGACAGTTGGCAGGCGATGTGATTGACCGTACTAAACGTACCCTGCGTAAGCGTATGCAGGGAGAGGTGATTGACATCAAGGCTATTTGATAGCAGTTGTGCCACGGGGCATTCATTATACCGTGGCGCAATGTCAGTTGAATAATGTCTGGCGTTGTACTTGTCTGGTCAATAATAACGGTGCGTTTTTGTCGACTTTAAGGCAGTATGTAATGGTGCAACAAGAGTTTAGCCTTGTGTCTTAGCGGTTTTGTCATCTGCGGCCTGACAGGCTTATACTGTCTGACTAAGGTTAACTAACCTGATGTTTCGCGGTGTGGGCGGGCATTACGGCTCGTCGGCGCCTGAATCCTAATTTACACGTACCTGTAGCTGTAGCGAATGAATACTGAAGCCACGCACGACCAAAATGAAGCACAAACCACCGGCGTTCGTCTGCGCAATGCCCGTGAACAACTCGGACTCAGCCAGCAGGCTGTCGCTGAGCGACTTTGCCTGAAGGTTTCTACGGTACGCGATATTGAAGAAGATAAGGCGCCGTCCGATCTTGCTTCAACCTTCCTGCGCGGATATATCCGCTCATATGCGCGTCTGGTGCATGTTCCAGAAGAGGAACTGCTGCCGGGGCTGGAAAAACAAGCTCCGCTGCGCGCCGCTAAAGTCGCCCCGATGCAGAGTTTCTCATTAGGAAAGCGTCGTAAAAAACGCGACGGCTGGTTAATGTCTTTTACCTGGCTGGTACTGTTTGTGGTCGTAGGGCTGACCGGCGCCTGGTGGTGGCAGAACCACAAGGCGCAGCAGGAAGAGATCACGACGATGGCCGATCAAAGCACGGCTGAACTGAACGCAGATAAAGACAGCGGCCAAAGCGTACCGCTGGACACCGGTGCCGTGACAAGCCAGGATACGACGCCAGCGCAAACGGCTCCGGCGCCTGCGACGCCGGTTGATTCGACGGCGGCGACGCAAACGCCAGCGCCAACGGCGGCGGCAACGCAAAATACGGTAGTCGCGCCTTCGCAGGCGAATGTCGATACGGCTGCGACATCTGCCGCGCCAGCGGCAACGGAGACGCCGTCCGCGCTGCCGACCAGTCAGGCTGGCGTAGCGGCGCCTGCTGCCGATCCGAACGCGCTGGTGATGAATTTTACCGCTGACTGCTGGCTCGAAGTCACTGACGCCACGGGTAAGAAGCTGTTTAGTGGTATGCAGCGTAAAGATGGTAATTTAAACCTAACCGGTCAGGCGCCTTATAAACTTAAAATTGGCGCGCCGGCCGCGGTGCAGATCCAGTATCAAGGAAAACCTGTCGATCTGAGCCGCTTTATCAGAACTAATCAGGTTGCGCGTCTGACCCTTAATGCCGAACCGACACCGGCGCAGTAACAGACGGGTAACGCGGGAGATTTTTCATGCATAACCAGGCTCCGATTCAACGTAGAAAATCGACACGTATTTACGTTGGGAATGTGCCGATTGGCGATGGCGCCCCCATCGCCGTCCAGTCGATGACTAACACGCGTACCACTGACGTGGAAGCGACGGTTAATCAGATCAAAGCGCTGGAACGCGTTGGCGCAGATATTGTTCGTGTTTCTGTACCGACCATGGACGCCGCCGAAGCGTTCAAGCTTATCAAACAGCAGGTTAACGTCCCGCTGGTTGCCGATATTCACTTCGACTACCGCATTGCGCTGAAAGTAGCGGAATACGGCGTTGACTGCTTGCGTATCAACCCCGGCAATATCGGTAACGAAGAACGCATTCGCATGGTGGTGGACTGCGCGCGCGACAAAAACATCCCTATTCGTATAGGCGTAAATGCCGGATCGCTGGAAAAAGATCTGCAGGAAAAATACGGTGAGCCGACGCCGCAGGCGCTGCTGGAATCAGCCATGCGCCATGTCGATCATCTCGATCGTCTCAACTTTGATCAGTTCAAAGTGAGCGTAAAAGCGTCCGATGTATTCCTTGCCGTTGAGTCTTATCGTTTGTTGGCTAAACAGATCGATCAGCCGCTGCATCTGGGGATCACCGAAGCGGGCGGCGTGCGTAGCGGGGCGGTCAAGTCGGCGATCGGTTTAGGTCTGCTGTTATCGGAAGGTATCGGCGACACGCTGCGCGTATCGTTGGCGGCCGACCCGGTGGAAGAGATCAAAGTCGGTTTCGATATTCTGAAGTCGCTGCGCATTCGCGCGCGCGGCATCAATTTCATCGCCTGCCCGACCTGTTCTCGCCAGGAGTTCGACGTTATCGGCACGGTGAACGCGCTGGAGCAGCGTCTGGAAGATATCATCACCCCGATGGACGTCTCGATCATCGGTTGCGTAGTGAACGGGCCGGGCGAAGCGCTGGTATCGACGCTGGGCGTGACGGGCGGCAATAAGAAAAGCGGCCTGTATGAAGACGGCGTGCGTAAGGACAGACTCGATAACGACGATATGATCGCGCAGCTTGAATCCCGTATTCGCGCGAAAGCAAGTCAACTTGATGAAGCGCGTCGGATTGACGTGCTGCAGGTTGAAAAATAAGAACGTGATGGGAAGCGGCGCGCTTCCCGTGTATGATTGAACCCGCATGGCTCCCGGTTCGTTCGGGGAAGCGCTGAGGGTTCATTTTTATATTCAGAAAGAGAATAAACGTGGCAAAAAACATTCAAGCCATTCGCGGCATGAACGATTATCTGCCTGGCGAAACCGCCATCTGGCAGCGCATTGAAGGCACACTCAAAAACGTGCTCGGCAGCTACGGTTACAGTGAAATCCGCTTGCCGATTGTAGAGCAGACCCCGTTATTCAAACGTGCGATCGGTGAAGTTACTGACGTGGTTGAAAAAGAGATGTACACCTTTGAGGATCGCAACGGCGATAGCCTGACATTGCGCCCTGAAGGTACGGCGGGCTGTGTACGCGCCGGCATCGAACATGGTCTCCTGTACAATCAGGAACAGCGTTTGTGGTATATCGGGCCGATGTTCCGTCATGAGCGTCCGCAAAAAGGCCGCTACCGTCAGTTCCACCAGCTAGGTGCCGAAGTCTTTGGCTTACAAGGCCCGGATATCGACGCGGAACTGATTATGCTGACCGCACGCTGGTGGCGCGCGCTGGGCATCTCTGAACACGTTAGCCTGGAGCTGAACTCTATTGGTTCCTTAGAGGCGCGTGCGAACTATCGCGATGCGCTGGTCGCGTTCCTCGAACAGCATCAAGAGACGCTGGACGAAGACTGCAAACGCCGTATGTATACCAATCCGCTGCGCGTGCTGGATTCAAAAAATCCGGACGTGCAGGCGCTGCTCAACGACGCGCCCGCTCTCGGCGACTATCTCGATGACGATTCACGCGAGCACTTTGCCGGCCTGTGTAAATTGCTGGACGCGGCGGGGATTGCCTACACCGTCAACCAGCGTCTGGTACGCGGTCTGGATTACTACAACCGCACCGTATTTGAATGGGTAACAAACAGTCTGGGGTCACAAGGCACCGTCTGTGCGGGTGGTCGTTATGACGGTCTGGTGGAACAACTGGGCGGTCGCGCTACCCCGGCAGTGGGCTTTGCGATGGGCCTGGAACGACTTGTTTTGTTAGTTCAGGCAGTTAATCCGGAATTTATTGCCTCTCCTGTTGTCGATATATACCTGGTAGCTGCCGGCGCACAAACGCAGTCTGCGGCAATGACGCTGGCGGAGCGGCTGCGCGATGAAATGCCAGGCGTGAAGCTAATGACAAACCACGGCGGCGGCAACTTTAAGAAACAGTTTGCCCGCGCCGATAAGTGGGGCGCCCGTATTGCACTGGTTCTTGGCGAATCTGAAGTCGCCGATGGGACTGTTGTAGTGAAGGATTTGCGCTCCGGTGAGCAAACGGCAGTGGCGCAGGACAGCGTCGCCGCGCATTTGCGCACTTTATTGGGCTAAGGAGAAGGACAGCGTGGAAATTTACGAGAACGAACACGACCAGGTGGATGCGATTAAACGCTTCTTTGCCGAAAACGGCAAAGCGCTGGCTGTCGGAGTGATTTTAGGGGTTGGCGCGCTGGTTGGCTGGCGTTACTGGAGCAGCCATCAGACGGAGTCCGCGCGTGCTGCTTCTCTGGCGTATCAAAATGCGGTGACGGCGGTAAGCGCCGATAAGCCGGATAGCATTCCCGCCGCTGAAAAATTCGCGGCTGAGAATAAAAACACCTATGGTGCGCTGGCGTCTATGGAACTGGCGCAGCAGTTTGTGGATAAGAATGAACTTAAAAAAGCCGAAGCCCAGTTGCAGCAGGGGTTGGCGGCCACCAGCGATGAAAATCTCAAAGCGGTGATTAATCTGCGTCTCGCTCGCGTTCAGTTGCAGCTTAAGCAAGCCGACGCCGCGCTGAAAACTCTGGATGCCGTTAAAGGCGAAGGATGGACAGCCATTGTCGCTGATTTGCGCGGCGAAGCGTTGCTGAGTAAGGGTGATAAAAAAGGCGCGCGCAGCGCATGGGAAGCGGGCGTCAATAGCGATGCTTCTCCGGCGTTGAGCGAAATGATGCAGATGAAAATCAATAATTTGTCCATCTGAGAGGGACCCGATGCAATTGCGTAAATTACTTCTGCCAGGGTTGCTTTCCGTTACCCTGCTCAGCGGCTGTTCACTGTTTAGCGGCGAAGAAGATGTCGTCAAGATGTCTCCATTACCGCAGGTTGAAAACCAGTTTACCCCGACCACTGTCTGGAGCACCTCTGTCGGTAACGGAATTGGCGAATTTTATTCTAACCTTCATCCGGTAATGGCAGATAACGTGGTCTATGCAGCCGATCGCGCGGGCGTGGTAAAAGCGCTCAATGCGGATGATGGCAAAGAGATCTGGTCTGTGAATCTGGGCGAGAAAGACGGCTGGTTCTCTCGTTCGTCCGCGTTGTTGTCCGGCGGCGTCACTGTCGCGGGTGGTCACGTCTATATCGGCAGTGAAAAGGCCGAGGTTTATGCGCTGAATACCAGCGACGGCACCACAGCATGGCAGACGAAGGTCGCAGGCGAAGCGTTGTCTCGCCCGGTTGTCAGTGATGGAATCGTCCTTATCCATACCAGCAACGATCAGTTGCAGGCGCTAAATCAGGCGGATGGCGCCATTAAATGGACGGTGAACCTGGATATGCCTTCGTTGTCGCTGCGCGGCGAATCTGCGCCGGCAACCGCGTTCGGCGCGGCTATTGTTGGTGGTGATAATGGCCGCGTCAGCGCCGTGTTGATGCAACAAGGCCAGATGATTTGGCAACAGCGTATCTCCCAGGCCACTGGCCCAACGGAAATTGACCGTCTGAGCGACGTTGATACCACGCCGGTTGTGGTAAACGGCGTTGTTTACGCGTTGGCGTATAATGGTAACTTAACGGCGCTGGATCTGCGCAGTGGTCAGATTATGTGGAAACGCGAGCTGGGTTCGGTCAATGACTTTATCGTCGACGGCGACCGTATCTACCTGGTCGATCAGAACGATCGCGTGCTGGCGCTGACCACTGGCGGCGGCGTAACGCTGTGGACGCAAAGCGATCTGCTGCACCGTTTGCTGACCTCCCCGGTGCTGTATAATGGTGATTTAGTCGTCGGCGATAGCGAAGGTTATCTGCACTGGATTAATGTTGATGACGGGCGTTTTGTGGCCCAACAAAAAGTAGACAGTTCCGGTTTCCTGACCGAACCGACGGTGGCGGATGGTAAACTGCTCATCCAGGCCAAAGACGGTACGGTCTACGCGATTACGCGTTAATCGTCACGGTTGTGCGTTTTAAAAAACGGCTCCTGGTGTAGGGGCCGTTTTCCTGTTTTTAACAATGGCGCAAAATGCGCGCGTTGTCTGATGATTTTTTTAATGAGGCTTTAAACATGGTACCTGTGGTCGCGCTTGTCGGGCGCCCTAACGTCGGAAAATCCACGCTATTTAACCGTCTGACCCGCACCCGAGATGCGCTGGTTGCGGATTTCCCGGGTCTGACTCGTGACCGTAAGTACGGTCGTGCGGAAGTTGAAGGCCGCGAGTTTATCTGTATCGACACCGGCGGTATTGACGGCACCGAAGACGGCGTCGAAACGCGGATGGCGGAACAGTCGCTGCTGGCGATTGAAGAAGCGGATGTAGTGTTATTCATGGTAGATGCGCGCACTGGCCTGATGCCGGCGGATGAAGCGATTGCCAAACATCTGCGTTCCCGTGAAAAACCGACCTTCCTGGTGGCGAATAAAACGGATGGTCTCGATCCCGATCAGGCGGTTGTCGATTTTTACTCGCTGGGATTAGGCGAAATTTACCCTATCGCCGCCTCACATGGTCGCGGCGTATTGAGCCTGCTGGAACATGTGCTTCTGCCGTGGATGGATGATGTCGCGCCGCAGGAAGAGGTGGATGAAGACGCGGAATACTGGGCGCAGTTCGAGGCGGAACAAAATGGTGAAGAAGCGCCGGAAGATGATTTTGACCCGCAAAGCCTGCCGATAAAGCTGGCGATTGTCGGTCGCCCGAACGTAGGTAAGTCCACACTCACTAACCGTATTCTCGGTGAAGAGCGCGTGGTGGTATACGACATGCCGGGCACCACTCGCGACAGCATTTATATCCCGATGGAACGCGACGAACGGGAATATGTGCTGATTGACACGGCGGGGGTGCGTAAGCGCGGAAAAATCACCGATGCGGTAGAAAAGTTCTCGGTGATTAAAACGTTGCAGGCGATTGAAGACGCTAACGTCGTACTGTTGGTTATCGATGCGCGCGAGGGGATCTCCGACCAGGATTTGTCTCTGCTGGGCTTTATCCTCAATAGTGGGCGCTCACTCGTTATCGTAGTCAACAAATGGGATGGCCTGAGCCAGGAAGTCAAAGAGCAGGTGAAAGAGACGCTGGATTTCCGTCTGGGCTTTATTGATTTTGCCCGCGTCCATTTTATCTCTGCGCTACACGGCAGCGGCGTCGGCAACCTGTTTGAGTCCGTACGCGAGGCTTACGACAGTTCCACTCGCCGGGTGAGCACTGCGATGCTGACCCGTATCATGACGATGGCGGTGGAAGATCATCAGCCGCCGCTGGTGCGTGGTCGCCGTGTAAAACTGAAATATGCCCACGCTGGCGGCTATAACCCGCCGATTGTGGTGATTCACGGCAACCAGGTAAAAGATCTGCCAGACTCCTATAAGCGCTATCTGATGAACTACTTCCGCAAGTCGTTGGAAGTGATGGGGACGCCGATTCGCATTCAGTTTAAAGAAGGGGAGAACCCGTATGCGAACAAGCGTAACACACTGACGCCAACGCAAATGCGCAAACGTAAGCGTCTGATGAAACATATCAAGAAAAGCAAGTAATGCTTTTTCAGTAATATTCCAGGCCTGACAAGCGCTGCGCTATCAGGCCTTTCAAGTAAAAGTAAGTCACGCGCCTGAGGAGAATGTTATGGAAATAACCTGCCCCGTTTGCCATCACGCGCTGGAGCGCAATGGCGATACAGCGCATTGCGAGACATGCGCTAAAGATTTCTCGTTACAGGCAATGTGTCCTGACTGCCGCCAGCCGTTACAGGTTTTGAAAGCCTGCGGCGCAGTGGACTATTTTTGCCAGAACGGTCATGGTTTAATTTCAAAAAAACGGGTTAACTTCGTCATTTCCGATCAATAAAACCGCTGTCGACGTTGCGCCGCAGAGCAGAGGCGCCGACGTCTTATCCGGCTAAGGGCAAAAGCGTTATTCGATACTCCCGTAATATCAGCATAGTATCCTGCCCGGCGGTTATTTTATTCTTTTTATTGATTCAACTATTTATAGGGAATATTATTCCCGAAAATTAATATTAGAAATAAATAACAGCTTTCTTTTTATTTATTATATCAATATTATAAATCTGTTTCATATTAAACTTTTCTTTTTAGGAATATATTTAGGCCTGTTAGTTATGATTCCATCTGAATCATCCATATAATATCTTTTCATAGAGGCGTGTTTATTTAACGACAGGGATATCATATGGTGCGAAGGATTCGCATTCTGGTTTTGCTATTAGTGGCTGGAGTCTCAGTTGCGGCTTCTGGCGCAGATAACTCTGCATCTGCAAATGATGAAAGCCACTCCTCCCTGCCTGATTTAGCCAGCGAATCCGCGAAAAAAGAAGAACAGGAAAATAAAGGAAAGTCCTTTAAAGAACAGGGCGCTGACTACTTTATTAATTCCGCCACCCAGGGCTTTGATAATCTCACCCCGGAAGCGCTGGAATCCCAGGCGCGTAGCTATTTGCAAAACCAAATCACTTCCTCAGCACAGTCATATCTTGAAGGTGTAATGTCACCTTATGGCAAGATCCGTACCAGCCTGTCCGTGGGCGAAGGCGGCGATCTGGACGGCAGTTCGCTGGATTATTTTATTCCCTGGTATGACAACCAGAGCACGCTTTTCTTTAGCCAGATTTCGGCTCAGCGTAAGGAAGACCGCACCATTGGTAACTTTGGGCTTGGCGTTCGCCAGAACGTCGGCAACTGGCTGCTTGGCGGCAACGCATTCTATGACTACGATTTTACGCGCGGTCACCGTCGATTAGGTCTGGGAACCGAAGCCTGGACGGATTACCTGAAATTCTCCGGCAACTATTACCATCCTCTTTCTGACTGGAAAGACTCCGAAGATTTCGACTTTTATGAAGAACGACCCGCGCGCGGCTGGGATATCCGCATGGAAAGCTGGCTGCCGTTTTATCCGCAGCTTGGCGCTAAATTAGTTTACGAACAGTACTACGGCGATGAAGTAGCGCTGTTTGGCACCGATAATCTGCAAAAAGATCCTCATGCCGTCACTTTGGGGCTGGAATATACGCCGGTACCGCTGGTCACGGTTGGTACGGATTACAAAGCCGGTACTGGCGATAGTAACGACTTTAGCGTTAACGCGACCGTGAACTACCAGATAGGCACGCCGCTGGCGGCGCAGCTCGATCCGGAAAACGTTAAAATTCAGCACTCCTTAATGGGCAGCCGCACCGATTTTGTCGATCGTAACAATTTCATCATTCTCGAATATCGTGAGAAAGATCCGCTGGACGTCACGTTGTGGCTGAAGGCTGACGCCACCAATGAACACCCGGAATGCGTGATTGAAGATACGCCTGAGGCCGCTGTTGGTCTGGAAAAGTGCAAATGGACTGTCAACGCGCTGATTAACCACCATTACAAAATTATTTCTGCCTCCTGGCAGGCGAAAAACAACGCCGCCCGTACGCTGGTGATGCCGGTGGTAAAAGCTAATGCGTTAACCGAAGGCAACAATAACAGCTGGAATCTGGTGCTTCCTGCCTGGGTTAATGCCGATACCGAAGAGCAGCGCACCGCCCTGAACACCTGGAAAGTACGCATGACGCTGGAAGATGAAAAGGGCAATAAGCAGAACTCCGGCGTGGTGGAAATCACCGTCCAGCAGGATCGCAAAATTGAGCTGATCGTCGACAACATTGCCGATACCGATCGCAGCGATCACAGCCATGAAGCCAGCGCGCTGGCCGATGGCGAAGACGGCGTGGTGATGGATCTGCTGATCACCGATTCCTTTGGCGACTCCACGGATCGCAATGGTAACGAACTGGTGGACGATGCCATGACGCCCGTGTTGTACGACAGCAATGATAAAAAAGTCACCCTGGCCCAGACGCCCTGCACCACGGAAACCCCCTGCGTGTTTATTGCCAGTCGTGACAAAGAAGCGGGGACGGTGACGCTTTCCAGCACCCTGCCGGGGACTTTCCGCTGGAAGGCGAAAGCAGACGCCTATGGCGACAGTAACTACGTTGATGTCACTTTTATCGGCGACAACCTGAGCGCGCTGAATGCGGTGATTTATCAGGTCAAAGCCGCCAACCCTGTCAACCTTATCGGCAAAGAAGATAAGCACCCTACGGTCAATAATGCTTACCGTTTCCTGCTGTGGCGCGACAAAAATAAAGACGGCGTATTCCAGATGTCCGAGCAGCTCACGGAAGAAGAGATGGCGCTGTACGACTACCAGTGGGAGTTTACCGGGCAGAGTACAAACGGACATACCGGCGCGCTGGCCAACACCATGAATGAAGATCTTGTCCTGCCAGTAACCAATAAAGAGGCGGCGCAGAAGTTTGCCGCCAATGTGGAAGATGGCGTTCAGGGTTACGGCATACGCGTTACGTATAGTCAGAAATAGCGTCAGCGTTGTGGCTGACCAGCCAGCCGCTGAATTTTGAGAAAAAGGAGAGTCTGAATGCAAGCAACAGTAAAACGGCGGCTGACGAAGGTCGCTTTAGCATTAGTAGTTGCCGGGTATTGCGCCGCGCCAGCGGTGGCGGCAAACGGTAATCTGAAATCGGGGCAGTGGCAGATTGTCTCTGAACAGACGGGCACCATTCAGGGTACGGTGCCGTGGATTACCCGTGCGGCGGATAAAACTGCGGATACCGACAAAGATCACGTAACGGTAACTATCGATCGCGGCGATCGTAAAATTGTGACCGAAGGCGATAAGCAGTTCCACGTTGGCGATAAGGTCACGGTGAACTGGGCGATTGGCGATACGGAAGGCGACCTGGACACCGACAACACGGCAACTAAAGCCACCGTGAAATGGGTGAGCTTTAGCGATCAGAATGGCAGCGACCCCAAAGATCTTGGTACTGGTGACAGTTATGAAATCCAGGCCGCTGATGCGGATCGTTATATCGGTATCAAAATCACGCCAACCACTACCACCGGTGACCCTGCCGTGGCAACCGAACTGCTGTTGAAAGACCTGTCGACCGATGCGGGCGGTGGTTCGGATGATGACGAAATTCCGGAAGGTCCGGTGGTGGATGAAAACGTCCATGTGGTTATTCATGAGAAAGATTCGAATACCAACCTGTTGAAGAATTCAGGGACGACACTCAAAACGAATACCACCTATCAGGTATTGCTGTGGAGCGATAAGAACGGCAACGGTACCTATGATGCCGGTGAAAACGTTACCGACCAGTATGACTACCGCTGGAAATTCGTCGGCACCAGTAAAATTGCAGGTACCGGTACCGGCGGTATCGTCAACGAAAGCTGGAACGATAAAGACCTTGTCATCCCTGTCACCAACGCCGAAGCGAAAATGGCGTTCGAGGGAGCAGACGGCGGCGTTACCGTGGGTAGCGACGGTGTCCAGGGCTTTGGTCTGTCCATCGACTACAAACGCAAATAAGTTGTCCTCAACATACCACTCCCCGCGGGGAGTGGTATTTTCCGCGCACTTTGCTTAGCCGCGCGCTAAGCAAAGTGGGTTGAATTACGACAGAGAATGAAAACGGGTGGCTATCGCTCATGGACAGGAATCGGCAAGTGAATAAAGTTGTACATTTCTTACTGACATTACTGATCATGTTTGCAGTGTCGATCGCACCTGCGCAGGCGCTATTGAAGGGCGGAACCTGGCAAGAGCTGAACTCAGTCACCGGTGCGGTTAACGGCACCGCGCCGCTGGCCGACGGCGCTATTATCCCCCTTTACCAGGGAAGTACGCTGCTTGACCCGAGCAAAACCCACGATATTGAATTCAGCGCCATGCCGCGCGATTTTAGCGCGGATGCTACCTCAACCTCGATGCGGGCGGTCAATTCCACCGATACCGAAGGCGATCTCTTTAGCGATCCGCCCACCATCGCCTGGGAAAACCGCCAGCCGCCCGCCATGGGCCTGGTATGGGCCGATGCCGCCACGCCCGACACGCCGCTCTCGCCGCAGCCGGTTCCGAACCTGACCTTTTGCGCCCAAAACCTCGCCGGGCGACAGCTGGTGGCCTGGGCGCAGGTGGAAGATGAAACCAACGTTCCCGCGCTGTGGCTCTTTACGAATACCGGGGTGCCGAATTATGCGACCATTCCGCTGTTAAGCCCGAAAGTGACGCTGAATATCAAACCAGCGGTGAGCGACCCTGTTTCTGTGAGCGGCGATCATGTCGATGCCAGTTTTGAAGCATCGAAAGTTAAGGTCGGAGAAAGTATTACTCTTACTGTCACCACCAAAGCGTGTGATGGCGAACCTGCGATCAATGCGCCGTTTGTGATCCGTCGCGAGGATGCAATAAATCGCCAGGGTGTGGTCAATAACGCTAACCCGGTGCGCGTTGGCAATACCGAGTTAACGACTGCGCAAACAGAATATCATGGTGTAACGGACGGGCAGGGCAACGCCACGGTGGTGGTAACGCAAGAGAACGGTCCGGGGGTAAAAACGCGACTTATCGTCTCTTCGCAAAACTATCCCACGCTGACCGACAATGTCGACGTCATTTTCACCACCATCACCAGTCCAGACAGCGATAAGGCCAGTATGTACGGCCACATGATAGAGAGCGCTACCGCGACGCTGAACGGTATAACCTACACCTTCACCCGCCCGAAGCTGGCGGCGGAAGCGAGCGGCGCTGACAAAAGCGTCGTCGATACCAACGAAACCTGGGCGCTGTTCGACTGGAACGGCGCCGATAACCATTGCAATATTCTGCCGGACGCCGAACAACTGGTGCAGATGCGACATGAGCACAGCACGCTGGCAACGTACACCGGCTGGCCGGCGACGGACGATGCCGAATACTGGTCGTCGACCAAAGATCAGATGAGCGGCTACCACGCTGCCGTACATATGAACAGCGCATCGGTCGTCAGGGCCGCCGACAGCGACACGCTGCTGGTCAGTTGTGTGGATAAAGCCCAGCCTGCGGCGCACCCGCAGATTACTCTCTCCCCACAAGGGCCGTATAAAGCGCAGGTGGGGGAGTCGATTGATCTGACGATGACCGTAGTTGACCGGGACACGCAAAAACCGCTGCCTTACCGCTACATGGAGCTGTTTATCGACCCGGCGAAAAACCGCAAAGGGGAACATCAGGACGCATGGGATAACCTGCGGGTCACCGTTGATTCCGAAGGTATGAGCGCCTCGTCGCCGGAGCACTATACCGGCGTGACTGACGTCAACGGCCAGGCGCACCTGACGTTAAAACATAACAGCGGCCTGGGCGTCGAAACGCCCATCCGCATCGTGATGCCGGACGACGAAGGCGGCAACGTCGAGCTGTCCTTTAGCGTAATTTTCACCGTGGTCACCAGCCCGGACGTGGACTGCGCCAACATGTGGGGCCATATGCGCGGCGTGGTGGACGCGGGCAACCTGTACAAACGTCCGCTGCTGGCGGTGGAGGCCAGCCATAAAGACGGCCAATTCAGCGAAAATAACGAAGAGTGGGCGACGTTTAACTCCGTGGCGTCGGCCACCGCGCAGTGCGGTGTCGGCCAGGTGCCGGATCAGTCGTCGCTGGCGCATTTGTACAGCGAACATGCGGGCGGACAGATGGAAAGCGAGCACGGCTGGCCGACTGAAGATTATTTCATCGCCGCCGACAGCGACGCCTCCGGGACGGTACACGTCAACCTCGAAAACGGCGATAGCGGCAAATTTACCGATACGCCCAACTACCTGACCTGCTCGGCCAATGAAATGGTGGCGGTGCTGGACGTCTACTTCAACGACGACCCGGTGATCAAAAACGCCGACGCCAAAGTGGGTGAACAGGTTAAGATGAACATCCATTCGCGCAACGCCCTTAACGGCATGGCGATCGGCAATACCGACTTCACCATCACCATGGCGAACGGCAAGCGGCGTGACGGGCTGACGACCGGCTTTACCGATACCAGCAACGGCGAGATGCAGTTTGACGACGTGGGCTACGTTGCCGGGCAGGTTTATCACGGGATCACCGACGCTAACGGCGATGCGACCATTATCCTCACCCAGAAAAAGGGCGTGGGGCTGCTGACGCCGTTAAATATTGCGCCCGTCGATTCATTAATCAGCACGCCGGTTTCCCGCAGCGTGAAGTTTACCGTCGCCACCAGCCCGGATACGCCAGCGGCCAAAATGTGGGGCCATATGGCCGACACGATTACCGTGGGCGACTGGACTTTTGAGCGGCCCAAACTGGCGGGTGAAGTGAGCAACCCGCTGCGTACCCAGGACGAGAGCAATGAGACCTGGGCGCGCGTGGCCCATAGCGACGCGGTGGGCAACCCGGATGCGGGCGGCTGCGCGGCGAACCGCCTGCCGCGCATCGACCAGCTTGAGGCGCTGTATAACGCCAACAGCGGCGGCAAGATTCACAGCATTCAGGGCTGGCCGACCTATCTTAACTACTGGTCGTCCACCTACCAGAGCGCCACCACCTGGAAACTGATCGCGCTGACGAACGGCAGTGAATTTGCCAACAGCAACGTCTCGATTTACGCCAGCTGCCTGGCCAGCGATAACCCGGTGGCGGCGTCCATCACCATTGAACCGGTCAATCCGTCGCAGTGGTACGACGGCAGCGACGTCCACGCGGTCAAAGTGAAAAAGGGCGAGACGATGCAGCTCAAGGTGACGGTGAAGGACGCCAGCGGCAACCCGATCCCGGAAGCGCCGTTTGTGCTCACCCGCGGCGACGGTTACGATCGCCGGGGCGAAAAGTATACCGCTCAGGACGGTGACGATCTGCAAGGCATCGTGACGCCCGTGGTGATCGACGGCGAATCGCTGGCATGGACCACCACCAAAATGGGGTCGCAGACCGGCACTGACGGCACCCGTATCATCAGCGTCACCCGCCCGGACACCCACGGCACCCGCACCGCGATTAACGCGACGCTGTATGAAAATGCCGCCGTGAGTGCCAGCATCGACACTATCTTTACCGTCGTCACCAGCCCGGATGTCAGCGTCGCCCGCATGTGGGGGCATATGGCGCCATCGCTGACGGCGGCGGATGGCGCGGTGTACCAGCGCCCGCTGCTGTACGCTGAGCTGTCCAGTACGGACAATACTGCGTCTAAGCAAGAAACCAACGAAACCTGGGCGGTTTTTCATGGGCCAGCCAGTGAAGGGGCCAATCCGGCCCGTTGCGCGGGGGCTATTACCCTGCCGTTGAGGCGCTGGATTCGCTCTACAGCAAATACCCGAGCCGAACGATAAATACCGCCCAGGGCTGGCCGGTCTACTATTCTTACTGGAGCGGATCGAACTCGACGTCATTTTCCAGCGGGGCAAAACTTGACTTCTATTACGCAGTCGATCTGGCTGATGGTTCGCGTCGGTCAGAAAACAGCGCGACCAGCACTGCCTGGCAGTATCAAATTTGCGCCACGACGCCGCTGCCGCAGGCCACGCAGATTACCCTCACCTCCCCGCAGGCGATGGATGACGCTATTCAGGCGGTAAAGGCGAAAAACAGCGAGTCGATCCCGCTACTCATCACCACTACCGATGCGATGGGCAACCCGGTGCCTTATGCGACTTTTTCGCTTAAACGCGACGCCGGGAAGGCGCGCAACACCGACTATAATAAATTTGTAGCCACTAACGGCACCAACATGACGGTGACGCCGCTCACCGGTGCGCAGCAACAGTTTTACTATGCCACATCGGTTCTGACCGGCGCCACCGGCGCGGATGGTACGCTGGCCCTGACGCTTGCCGAACCCGGCGGCATAGGGTTGAAAAACCAGCTGACCGCGAATCTGAACGATACGCCGACGGCGACCTCATCGCTGCCGGTGGTGTTCACCGTCCTCACCAGCCCGGACAGCGACAAGGCCAACATGTACGGCCATATGCCGGAGACCTTCACCGCCAGCAACGGTGCGGAGTTTAAGCGCCCGCTGGTGGCAGGCGAGCCCTCATCGGAGGCGCACACGGATACCTATTTCGAAACCAATGAAAACTGGATCATGGTGAATAGTTTTAATACCGGCAATTACGGCGGGTGTCCGATGAACCAGATGGCTGCGATAGATGATTTCACTGCGCTGTACAACGATCACCCAAGCGGCAAGGTGGCGACCGATATTGGATTGCCCGTCGGGAAGCGGTGGTGGGCGGGGGATAGCCTGCTGGAAGGCTCAACCCTTTACTGGCAGTATAAAGATCTCAAGACGGGGAAAAACTACAGCATGTCGGAAAACCCGGGTAACTACTACTTACAACTCTGCCTGACAACATCGCGCAGCGGGCTGAATATCGCGCTCTCTTCCGACGCATGGAACGCCGATAAATCAGCGGCTGTGGCGAAAAAAGGCGAAACGATACCGATGACGGTAACGGTGACTAACGACGCCGGGCAGCCGCAGGCCGGGGTGGCCGTACTGTTGACGCGTGAATACTCTTATTCGCGCGGTGCGGTGGATAAGCAATACATTGAACCAGGCGTGATTGGCGAGCCGGTTCCGTTTACAACTTCGCCGGCGAATATGATGCTGACGCCGGTTGCACCTGCGGGTACGGCAGTGGCGTTTAATAACCAGAATGGCCTCAGCACAAAATGGTCTGGCTTCACCGGCGATGACGGTAAGTTGCGGTTTACGTTAACTCAGGATAAATCGCTGGGGTTAAAAACGTCTGTCACGGCGGCGCTTGCGAATCAATTTGATGAGGCGGCGAGCGTGGATGCAATCTTTACGGTACAAACCAGCCCGGACACGCCGTATGCGTCATACTGGGGTCATATGCCGGATACCGTGCAGGTGAACGGCGTTACGCTGCGCCGCCCGTACCTGAAAGCCGAGCTCTCTGCCGCGCCCCGGGATACCTGGCCGTTTAATAATGAATTCTGGGGGACGAACTATTATTATCAGTCCGAACACGTGGAAACATCGCTGACACATCTTTGCGGATCGCAGGAAAATATAGCCTCGTTGGACGATCTGAAAGCGTTGCAGAGCGTTATCGGCACGTTGCAATGGCCGACGACATCATCCTGGGACTATGTGTCGCAAGATGAAGGTCAAAGCAATAAGTACTACTGTTCATTTAACGAAACGACCGGCCAGACAACCTGTACTCGTGAAAAAGCGACGACCTCGGGCTTAGGCTCGTGCCGGGTGCCGTAGTGAATGGGGAATGGGGCCGGGAGCGCGTTTGAATGTTGGGTGACGCTTTGCGGCGCCCAACCTGGGTATCCCTTGTAGCTGGCGCTGTTCCGGTAGCGATGTATTTTTACGTTTTTGTATTCATGGAATGAACTGCAACGAAATGGACTTTTCTCAGGTACGTCAGTGAAATCGAAAAAGTGTGTCGGTTTTTTACCCTGGCTGCTGCTATGCGCCCTCAGTTTAACGCCTTTCTTCGCGCAGGCCGTGCGAAGCAGCGGCGCATGGCAGGAACTCACTGAGCAAACTGCGGCTATTAATGGCACTCCGCCTCAGGCCGACAGTGTAACGATCCCGGTATATCAGGGCAGCGTGCAGTTGCGCTCTGATGCGGCGAATCCCGTTGATTACTCCGCGAAGCCCAGCCAGTTCAGCACCAGTGATGCTGGCAGCGCGCTGACCTTAACCAATCCGCACGACACCGAAGGCGATACCTTCGCCGTGCCGCCGCTGGTCTGGCAGGCTGAACGCGCGCCCACCGTCACGCTGGTGTGGGCCGACGCCGCCACGCCGGACACGCCGCTTGATCCACAACCCGTCAGCAATATAAGTTTCTGCGCGCAGAATCTGGCGGGCCGCCATCTGGTGGTCTGGTCGCAACTGGATACCTCAACCGCCATACCGCCGCTGTGGTTGCTTACCCGCACCGGCGTGCCTTATAACACGGCGGTCGAAGTGCTTGATCAAAAGTTTGCCGTGGATATCGCGCCCGCCGTGGGCGACCCGGTAACGCTCGCCGCCGATCATCTGGATGAGTCGCTCAACGCCGCGAAGGTCAAAGCGGGCGAAAGCATCATGCTGACGGTAACGACCAAAGACTGCGGCGGCGAACCGGAGGGCAACGTTGATTTCGTGATTACCCGCGGCGACGCGCAAAACCGCCAGGGCGTGGTAAACAATGCCGCGCCGGTGCGCGTCGGCAACACCGAACTGACCACCACCGCCACGGAATATCACGGTACGACCAACGCCGAGGGCGTGGCGACCGTGGTCGTCACCCAGGCGAACGGCCCGGGCGTTAAAACGCCGCTGATAGCGCACCCGTCGAGCGCGCCAGCGCTGAAAGCCAGCGTGGACGTGATTTTTACCACCCTCACCAGCCCGGACAGCAGCAGCGCCAACATGTACGGTCATATGGCAGAGACGTCCACCGCCACGGTGGACGGCGCAAGCTACACCTTTTACCGCCCCAAACTGGCGGCGGAAACCGACGGTGAAGACCGCACCGCCAGCATCAACAATGAAACCTGGGCGCAGTTCAACTGGGGCCACGCCGACGCGCACTGCGATATTCTGCCGGATGCACGCCAACTGGAAGGGTTAAAAATTGCGCGCGGCGATCTGGCCACCACCCTCGGCTGGCCGGTAGGGCTGACATCCGGTGATGAAGAGTACTGGTCCTCCTCCCAGGGATCGACTGCCACTGACCATATCAGCATTGATATGCGCAGCCGCGCCCTTACGCAGATGCCGGACGCCACGCAATCGCTGGTTAGCTGCGTGGATAAAGCCCCGCCTGCGGTCACGCCGAAATTAGTGATTAGCGCCGATAATTTTGATTCAACGGTCAACGCGGCGAAAGTGAAGGTGGGCGAAGAGATCAACATGAAGATCACCGTCACCGCCACCAATAAACCGCTGCCTTATCGCTACTTTAACGTCTACCTGGGCGACGAGCAAAATCGCCAGAATCAAAAGAACGCCGATATTGATAGCGGGCATCAGTGGACGGATGATCCGGTAATTATCACCAATCTGGCAGGCAGCGACGGCCACTATCATGGCGTCACCGACGCCAACGGTCAGTTCTCGCTGGTGTTGACTCAGGATAAGGGTGCGGGCGTATTAACCCCGGTGCGCGTGGTGCTGTTCGACGGCACGGAAGCGACGCAGAACGTGATTTTTACCGTCGTCACCAGCCCGGACGTGGCGCAGGCGCGCATGTGGGGCCATATGCAGGGCGTGGTGGAAGCGGGCAATATCTACAAACGCCCGCTGCTGGCAGAAGAGGCCGCGCAGGATACCGGTTCCGAATTTGAGAATAACGAATACTGGGCGACGTTTAACTCGGTAACGGCGGCGACGAACCAGTGCGGTACCGGCCAGGTGCCGGGGCAACTGCTATTGGATACGCTGTATCAGGCCCATTCCGGTAACGCGATGGAAACGACCTACGGCTGGCCGACGCAGAAACACAGATATATCGCGGCGGATACTGATGGTTCCACCACCGCGCACGTCAACCTGGCGACCGGCGCGGACAGCATGTTCAGCGGCGCCGAACCGAACTATCTCTCCTGCTCCGGCAATGAGTTGGTGACCAGTCTGGACGTTTACTTTAATGGCGATGAGTCGTTACGTAATGCGGTAGCCAAAGTCGGCGAACAAATCACGATGAACGTCCATTCCGTTAATGCGCTGAACGGGTTAAGTGTGCCCAACGCCAGCTTTACCGTCACCATGTCGCACGGCAAAAATCGCGACAACGCCACCACGGGCTTTACCGATCCCAGCGACGGAACGCTGGTGATGGGCGGAACGCCTTTCGGCTCTTCCCAGGCGTCGATGACGTACCAGGGCATGACCGATGCCGAGGGCAACGCCACGCTGGTGATTGAACAGCCGCAGGGCGTGGGCTTGCTGACGCCGTTGAGCGTACTGCCGGTCAACTCACTGATTACCACGCCCGTCAACCGCAGCGTGAAATTTACCGTTCCCACCAGCCCCGATACGCCGGAGGCGCAGATGTGGGGCCATATGGCGGACACGCTCACCGTAAGTGATATGGAATTCCAGCGGCCAAAGCTGGCGGCGGAAGCGACTGCCGCCACCCGTACCCAGGAGCAGGATAACGAAACCTGGGCGCGCGTCAGCCACGCCGACGCGCTGAATAACCCCAACGCCGGGGGCTGCGAGGCCGGCCATCTGCCGCGCGCCGATCAGCTTGCCGCACTGTATGCCTCCAGCGACGGCAATAAAATCCACACCGTATCCGGCTGGCCGACGACGTATGACTACTGGTCTTCCACCTTCGCCAGCGCCGCTACATGGCAGGCGGTATCACTGGCTGCGGGCGGCTATACCGCTTCCGGCGATGCGTCGGACTACGTGAGCTGTCTGGTCAGCAAAAATCCGACGGCGGCGTCTATCACCATTGAGCCGGTGGATGCGGCATTGTGGTATAACGCAAACAGCGAACACGCGGTGAAGGTGAAAAAGGGCGATACGCTCCAGCTTAAAGTCACGGTAAAAGACGCCGGCGGCAATCCGCTGCCGCAAGCGCCATTTGTGCTCAGCCGCGGCGATGGCTACACCCTCCAGGGGGAGAAACATATCGCCGGTAGCGGCGACGGCATCGTCTCGGCGGTGGTGATTGACGGCGATTCGCTCAACGACAGCGCCACCCAAATCGGCGGTATGACCGGTGAAAACGGCAGCAAAATCATCAACGTCACCCGCCCGGATGCCCACGGGACGAAAGTCGCGATTACGGCGGCGCTGTACAATAACGCCAGCGCGACGGCCAGCATCGATACTATTTTTACCGTGGTCACCAGCCCGGACAGCGACAAAGCCAAAATGTGGGGCCATATGCCGGAAACGACGACGGCGGCCAACGGCGAGGTGTTTAAGCGCCCGCTGTTATCGGCTGAAATCGCCAGCGGCGTTACCCACGGCGACAATACGGAAAACAACGAAGCGTGGGGAATCGTCGATTTTGAAATGGCGAACGACGCCTGCGGCGCGGGATACGTGCCGACCCTTGCCGATATGCAATCGCTGTACGACGCCAGGCCCGGCGGCGCCATAAATACCCAGCAGGGCTGGCCGCTGGATGGTAAAAACTACCAGGACAGCACCGCCGATTTGAGCCGGAGTACGCAAAACCGCTACGTTAAGTCGATTAATCTGCGCGACGGCGGCGTCGGTTCGCTATTGTGGAATGAACAACTCTATTTTGTCTGCCTGCAAAACGCCCATCCGGCGGCGACGCAGATAACGCTCACTTCGCCTGTGTATAACGACAGCGACGGATTCGCCAAAGCGAAAGTCGGCGAGACCATCCCGGTCATCATCACCACGCGGGATGCCCAGGGCAACCCGGCCGCCGACACGCCGGTTATCTTTACGCGCGGCGACAGCGTCGGGCGCGCGAATCAGGAGGTGAATAGCTCGGCGGCGGCGGATATACAGATAAACCACAGCGACGGGCGTAGCAGCGGCGCTAACTATTACACCGCCACGGGCGCCGACGGCACGCTGACGCTGAATATCAGCTAGGACAGCGGCGCGGGCTTTAAAACGCCGCTGACGGCGGCGATAGAACACAACGGCGTAACGAGCGCGCCGCTGCCAGTCATCTTTACCGTGGTCACCAGTCCGGACACGCCGAAGGCCAACTACTGGGGCCATATGGCGGAAACGCTGACCGACAGCAGCGGCGTGGCGTACAGGCGTCCGCTGCTGGCCAGCGAGTTTAGCGCTACGCCCGGCAAAACGCTGACCATCGCCAACGGCTACTACGACAAAGGCGAAACTTGGGGCATGATAACCGTCGATAAAGCCTGGAACGGCACCGGCGGCGGCTGTGGGCGCAACGCGCTGCCGACCGTAGCCAACCTCCAGACGCTGTACGGGACATACCCGGATAACGCCATGCGCAGCCGTAACGGCTGGCCGATGACCAGTTCAGGCAACAACAACGTCAGCCGCTACTGGTGGGCGGGGGATTACGTGATATCGTCAGACGGCACGCAGTCGCTCTACGCGGCGGTCAACCTGTTTAACGACGGCAATGATGTCAAAACGACGACCAGCACCTCGATGTACTACATGCAGACCTGTCTTGCCTCGCCGCGCAGCGCCGCCGCCAGCCTGACGCTGGCAGGCCAGGATGAAACCACCGGAAGCGCAAAGGCGAAGAAGGGCGAGCAGATGGCCGCCACCATCGACGTGAAAGACGCCGCAGGTCAGCCGATGAAAAACGTGATGGTGAAAATCAGCCGCGGATCTTCGTACAATCGCGCCAACAGCGCCACATCGTCCTCAAGCGTCACAGACGATATTACGCTGCGTAATGTGATGCCGTCCGGCCTGGCGACATACCTGCTGGATACCTCGGCGAAATATCTGTATGCGCAAACTGATGCCCAGGGACAGGTGACATTTACCCTTGCGCAGGACAGTACCGCCGGTTTAAAAACCACTATCAGCGCCGCCACGATGGACGGCAGCAACCTGACAGACAGCAAAGACGCAATCTTTACCGTAGTGACCAGCCCGGACAGCGATAAGGCCAAATACTGGGGCCATATGCCGGAAACCTTTACCAACAGTAAGGGGGTTGAATTTAAGCGACCGCTGCTGCGCGCTGAACTTTCTTCAACGGCGGACACGTCGGGTTATACGGAAAATAACGAGACCTGGTATACTTGGAGCCGTTATCCGAATATGTATCAGGACACCGCCAGCCCGTGCGATCGGCTGGGGTTGCCGACGGTAAATGATTTACAGACGCTATATACCGATTATCCCAATGGTGCACTCACGACAACGCTTGGCCTACCGGTGGCATCAGGAAAATATTGGGGGGCGGGTAACTCAGTACCGGATGCCACGCACTCAGACAGTCAGTTTCAGTATGTCAGACTCAGCGATAATAATACGCTGACAACCAAAGCCAATACCGCCACGGCGCAGCTTTGTCTGGCAAAGCGCCGGGACTTGTCGATAGAACTCACCTCCAGCGACATGGATGCGGATAAAGGCGCTCCAGTGGCGAAGAAGGGCGAGAGCCTGCCGTTGACCGTCACTGTGAGGGATGGTTCCGGCACGCCGCAGCCCAATACCGCTATCCGTTTGGGACGAACGCTTTCGATAGACCGGGCGGGTGTCGTTGATGGCAGTTCCGGCGGAGGCATGGTACTCACATCGGTTGTGCCGTCTACGGGCTCAATGACGTTTAACTGCACGGTATCTTCGTGCACAAGTTATTGGTATGGCATTACGGATGAGGATGGTAAAGCGCAACTCGAAGTGACGCAGGATGATTCCCGTGGCCTGAGAACACCGCTACAGGCGATGCTTGTCGACGATCCGCTGACAGTTAGCGATATGGACGTCATTTTCACCGTCATTACCAGCCCGGACAGCGATAAAGCCAAATACTGGGGACACATGCCGGAAACCGTGACCAACAGCGCGGGCGTGAAGTTCCGGCGTCCGCTGCTGGCGGCGGAGATGACGTCGAATAGCGGTACTTACCTGGTTAACAATGAAACATGGCCCTTAGTCACCGCAGCGAACACTGAAAAAGCGGGCGCAACCGGCTGTGATGCGGAATACCAGCCGTTGTCGGGCGATCTGCAAACGTTGTATAGCGACAATCCTAACGGCGCAATCGGTACAAATTACGGCTGGCCGGTGGCGGGGAACAAATCCTGGTGGGCGGCGGATCGTGCGCCGAATACCGGATATTACCAATTTATAAACCTGAATAGCGGCGGTAAGGGCACCGCCAGTTCATCGACTGCCACCGGCGCTCAGGTGTGTCTGGTCGAGCCGCGTACTTCTACTCCTGCCAGTATTACGCTGACCTCGACGGCGATGGACAGCGCGAAAAATGCGGCGGTAGTGGTGAAGGGAAGCGCGATGCCGTTAACGGTGACGGTAAAAGATAGCAGCGGTAACCCGGTCGCCAACGTCGGTTTTACGTTGTCACGTGGCGATTCGAAAAATCGGGCAGGTATGGTGATAACGGATGGCGACGTGGCAGCGGATGCCGGAGCAGACGATCTCATGCTTAAAGAGCTGACTCCCGCAAGCGCCAGCCAAAGTATGACCACCACCGGGATTGTCTTTACCGGCACTACCGGCAGCGACGGTACGGCAACGTTTACGCTTAATCAGGATAAAAGCCTGGGGTTGAAAACGCCACTCACGGTGAAAGTGACGGACAATACGACTCTTCACGCATCGCTGGATGTGATTTTTATGGTACTTACCAGCCCGGATACGGATAAAGCGTTGTTCTGGGGAAATATGTCGGATACGACATCCGTCAACGGAAAAACGCTGCATCGTCCGTGGCTTCAGGCTGAGATGCTGTCAGGCGTAACGCCAGTATTTACCAACGGAGTGCATGCAAATAACGAGTACTGGGCGATGGCGCATACGGTGGACAACACGAAATGGGATATTGCCAAACAGTGCGGTAGCCTTAGCAAAGCACCGGATAATAACGACCTGTTGACGCTGTATCATTCAATTAGCTCGTTAGGCTGGCCGACGCAGGGCTATCCCTATTTATCTAAATCAACCTCAAGCGGCGGCATGTATTGCGGCGTAGATGAGAATACCAAGAGTCAAAACTGCGCCATTAAGCCGGCAGGCTCAGCGGGTTATGCGACGTGCGTGGAGTAACGTATTATGCGTCTGGCACGAAAATAATCTGCTTTTCACGTTCAATTGAGCTTCATGAAAAAGTGAAAGTAGCATTCATTGAAAAGTATATGTTCTGCTAATTGGCGCCACCACCGTTTGCCGCGCGTGTGTAAAAGCGCCGTCTCCCTTCTGCAACCCGGCATCTGGCGCTACGTATATACTCTAAATAATTCGAGTTGCAGGAAGGCGGCAAGCGAGCGAATCCCCAGGAGCTTACTAAAGTAAGTGACTGGGGTGAGGGAACGCAGCCGCAGCACATGCAACTTGAAGTATGACGAGTATATTTAAAATAACGCCAGGTGTCGCATGATAATCACACCTTTTTGTTTCACGCATTTATTTATTTTAATATATGAAGTTATTAAATGTTATTCACGACATAAATATTTATTAAATGGATGAATTTATTTATATCAATTATAAATCAACCAGAAATTGACCTGGCATTGAAATAAGCCTTGAAATTAGTTAATAATTTGGCTTGGATAATATATTGTTTCAGGTGATTGCAACCATTCATAGAGCTGTATTTTTGTTATTTATTATTTAACTCATTGATAATGTAGCATTTAAAGGCTATTTGTAGCCCAATCAAAATCCAGTTTGCTTCGTGAACGTTATTAAAGGGAAATTTAAAAATTGAACAGGACTTACAGTATTGTCTGGAGCGCCGTGCGAAATATGTATGTCGTGGCTTCAGAACTGGCGCGAGGCCACAGCAAAGTTAAAGCGCAAGTATGCGCGAGTGAAATCCATTCTCCAAACCAAAAGTCCGAATATGGACAAATAATAAAAGCAACGCGCGCGGCGCTGGCTTGCGCCGTGGCTGCAGCGCTCGGATTTTTCAGCCCGCTGGCCATGGCCGACAATCAGGTATCATATGCTGATGCGCAGACCCATGTTCTGGATGCGTCAACGCCGCCGATGAGCTATTCGGGCACCGATGAAGGCGCGGCGCTATATGTCTCGGGTGTCGCCACCGTCGGCTGGCAGCCCACCACGGTCACAGGGACGGGGCTCGTCATTGAAACAAGCGGAGGCGGGGCTGATGATCCGGATGGCGGTAAGTATGTTTCCAACGCCATTTCGCTGGATCATTACGCTATCCTTGAGCTTACCGACGCGAAGATAACCACTACGGGTATTTATACCCAGGGTATTTCCGCAGCGGATGGCAGCAAACTGACGTTAACAGACAGTACGCTAACGATTGACGGCAATTTCGGCGTAATGACGTTGTATACGGGTTCAGAAGCAACGCTGGACGGTACCATCGTTGAGGCAGCTAACAGCAGCAGCGCGCAGGTGCAACAAGGCAGTACGCTGAACGTGCTGGACGGTAGCACAATCACCCTGGCGCAAGGCCAGATAAACGTTGTTGCCGGAAACACCGCGACAGACGAGGGTTCCACCCTGAACCTGCCTGATAGCTCGGTCAGCTCTGCAGGTACGATGAGCACCATCCAGGGTACCAATAAGGCCGCTCTTAATCTCACCAACGCGACCATAACACATACCAATGCCAGCGGCGCGGCGGTACAGGCCAATAACGCCACTACCCTGGATATTACAGGCGGCAACATTACCTCTGCCGGTACGGGTGTGTATATTCTGGCGTCGGACGCCAGGATCGACGGCGCCACCATCAACGCCGACGGCGACGGTATCTTTATAACCAGCAAAAGAAAACTCGACGGGTATGAGGATCTCAACGCGCTGACGGTTAACAAAGCACAGGTTAATTCAGAGACGATTGCGCTGCATGTGGACTCTGGCACGACGATTAACGATCCTATCGTGCTAACCGATAGCACATTTGACGCGCCGGAAGTGATCAAGCTGGGCAGCAAGGCGGTCATTCAGGCCGACAATACGACATTGAACGGTGACGTTGTTCAGAGTGACATGTCATCGTCATCGCTCTCTTTAAGCCAGGGGTCCACGTTAACCGGTAGTGTAGATGCGATGTTTACTACGCTGTCGCTCGACGACACCAGCCAGTGGAACATGACCGACCCGTCAACCGTCGGCAATCTGACCAACGACGGCGATATTACGCTGGGCAACGCGAGCGGTTCGACAGGTACGCTGCTGACGGTGGACAATACCCTGACCTTGCAGGACGGCAGCCAGATAAACGCGACGCTGGATACCGCCAACAGCTCGCCAATTATCAAAGCCGCCAACGTCACGCTGGACGGGACGCTGAACCTTAGCTCAACGGCCACCTTTGTCGCGCCCGAAACCGACGAACACTTTGGATCGATCACGCTGATTGATTCACAAAGCGCAATCACTACCGATTTTGACAGCGTAACACTGGATGCTGACACCTCCGCTATGCCGGATTATCTGACGATCAACGCGGGCGCAAATTCTGCGCGCGCTGCGCATGGCACTTTTACCGTTGATGCAGGCAGTACCTTTACCGTCACCAGCGAACTGGACGAAACCACGGCGACCTCCAACTGGAACGGCAGCAAGCTAACCAAACAAGGCGACGGCACGCTGATCCTCAGCAACACCGGCAACGACTACGGCGATACTGAAATTGACGGCGGCATTCTGGCCGCCAAAGACGCCGCCTCGCTCGGCACTGGCGATGTGACGATTGCAGAAAACGCAACGCTTGCGCTGAGCCAGGGCACGCTGGATAACAACGTGACCGGCGGGGGCCAAATTGTCAAAAGCGGTAGCGATGAGCTGATCGTAACCGGCGATAACACTTACTCCGGCGGCACCACCATTACCGGCGGTACGCTGACGGCTGACCATGCGGATTCGCTGGGCAGCGGCGATATCGATAACAGCGGCGTGCTTAAGGTGGGCGAAGGCGATCTGGAAAATACGCTTTCCGGCAGCGGTTCGCTGGTGAAAACCGGTACCGGCGAGCTGACGTTAAGCGGCGGCAACGATTACTCCGGCGGCACCACCATTATCGGTGGTACGCTGACGGCTGACCATGCGGATTCGCTGGGTACCGGAGCTGTTGCCAACAGCGGTGTGCTTCAGGTCGGCGAGGGCGAGCTGGAAAATACGCTTTCCGGCAGCGGTTCGCTGGTGAAAACCGGCACAGGCGAGCTGACGTTAAGCGGCGACAACACTTACTCCGGCGGCACCACTATTGCCGACGGTACGCTGACGGCTGACCATGCGGATTCGCTGGGCACTGGCGCTATCGCTAACAGCGGCGTGCTTCAGGTCGGCGAGGGCGAGCTGGAAAATACGCTTTCCGGCAGCGGTTCGCTGGTGAAAACCGGTACGGGCGAGCTGACGTTAAGCGGCGACAACAGCTATTCCGGCGCCACCACTATCACTGACGGCACGCTGATTGCCGCCAACGTCAACGCGCTGGGCAGCGGCAATATCGACAACAGCGGTACGCTGATGCTGGACGCCAACGGCACATTTGAGCTTGCGAACATTACCACCCATACCGGCGCCACGACCGCGCTGGCGGCGGGCAGCACCCTTGACGCGGGCCAGCTCACCCAGGAAGACGGCAGTACGCTAAGTATTGACCTCGGCGCGGCCACCGACGACGCCGTGATTACCGCCGACAGCGTCACGCTGGGCGGCACTCTGAATGTTACCGGCATCGGCAGCGTTACAGACAGCTGGACGCCTGAGGCATACACCTATACGCTGATTGACAGCGACAGCGCCATTACGAGCGATTTCGACGATCTGACCATTGCAGGGATGAACCGCGAAGATGTTGACTTCCTGACTATCGACGGAAAAGTCGATGAAGCAGACAACACCCACTATGATCTGACGGCCTCCCTCTCCTGGTATGCGGACAGAGACAACGCCACTACCGACGCCCACGGCACCTTTACCCTGAGCGACCCTGACGGCAGCTTTAACGTTGCGGCTACACTGACAGACGTTGACGACACGCTGGATCCGGGTAGCAGATGGGACGGTAAATCGCTGACCAAAGAAGGCGCAGGCACGCTGATCCTCTCCGGCGACAACGACTACAGCGGCGGCACCACCATCAATGAGGGTACGCTGGTCGCCGCCAGTACGACGGCGCTGGGCACCGGTCTGGTAGACAATAACGCCACGCTGGTGCTGGACGCAGACGGTGAAGTCAGCGCGGCGGGCGGCATCACCACTCATAGCGGCGCGACGACCCAACTGGCGCTCGGCACCTCGTTGGATCTCGGCGACAGCGCGTTAATTCAGCAAGATGGCAGTACGCTGAACGTTGAGCTGAATAGTGACTCAGTGCAACCGCTGATCACCGGCGGCAGCGCCACGCTTGGCGGCGATTTGGTCGTCAGCGACGCCAGCCTGCAAGCGCGCGCCTCCGACGCGGAGTTCCAGTCCTTTAAACTGATGGATATGGACAGCGATATCAGCGGCGACTTTACCAGCCTGACGATGAACCTCACCGACCAGCCGGACTATCTGACCGTAACCGGGACAATCAATCCTGCAGATGCGTCAGAATATTTGCTTACCGAAGGGCTGAGCTGGAATGCGACCGCCACGTCAGCGACGCCAGCACACGGCACGTTTACCTTGGGCGCAGGCGACAGTTTTGAAGTCACCAGCGTACTGGGCGATAAAACCGGCAACGGCGACTGGGACGGTAAATCGCTGACCAAACTGGGCGCGGGTAAACTGACGCTGAGCGGCGCGAACACCTACACCGGCGATACTAACGTACAGGAAGGCACGCTATGGCTGTCCGGAGACGGCTCGATTGGCGAGATGGGCAGCCAGCAGGCGGTGAACGTCGCCTCCGGGGCGACCTTCGGCGGCAGCAATGGTACGACCGTTAACGGTAAGGTGACCAACGAAGGGACGCTGGTCTTCGGCGACAGCGAGGAGACAGGCGCTATCTTCACCCTCAATGGCGATCTGATCAACATGGGGACGATCGCCAGCGGCAGCACCTCCAGCACGCCGGGCAATACGCTTTATGTTGATGGCAATTACACCGGCAACGGCGGCTCGCTTTATCTGAATACCGTCCTGGGCGACGATGATTCGGCGACCGATAAGCTGGTGATTACCGGCGATGCCTCCGGCACCACCGATCTGTACATCAACGGCATCGGCGATGGAGCACAGACCACTAACGGTATTGAAGTGGTGGATGTTGGCGGCGTATCGACCAGCGATGCGTTTGAGCTAAAAAATGAGGTTAACGCCAGTCTGTATACCTACCGTCTGTACTGGAATGAAAGTGACAACGACTGGTATCTGGCGTCAAAAGCACAGTCTGATGATGACGACAGCGGTGGTGATGACAGTGATGTCACGCCTTCGGATGGCGGTGACGATGGCGGTAATGTCACGCCTCCGGACGACGGCGGCGATGGCGGCGATGTCGCACCACAGTACCGTGCGGATATCGGCGCGTACATGGGCAACCAGTGGATGGCGCGCAACCTGCAAATGCAGACCCTCTATGACCGCGAGGGCAGCCAGTATCGTAATGCCGATGGCAGCGTATGGGCGCGCTTCAAAGCGGGTAAAGCAGAATCAGAGGCTGTCAGCGGCAATATCGATATGGACAGCAACTACTCCCAGTTCCAGTTAGGCGGCGACATTCTGGCCTGGGGCAACGGCCAGCAGAGCGTTACCGTTGGCGTCATGGCGAGCTACATCAACGCCGATACCGACAGCACCGGTAACCGTGGCGCGGACGGTAGCCAGTTCACCAGTAGCGGCAACGTAGACGGCTATAACCTTGGCGTCTATGCCACCTGGTTTGCCGATGCCCAAACGCATAGCGGCGCGTATGTCGACAGCTGGTACCAATATGGTTTCTACAACAACAGCGTAGAGAGCGGTGATGCGGGATCTGAATCTTATGATTCAACCGCTAACGCCGTCTCGCTGGAAACTGGTTATCGCTACGATATTGCGCTTAGCAACGGTAATACTGTCAGTCTGACGCCGCAGGCGCAGGTTGTCTGGCAGAATTACTCAGCGGATAGCGTGAAGGATAACTACGGCACCCGGATCGATGGTCAGGATGGCGACAGTTGGACAACGCGTCTGGGTCTGCGTGTTGACGGCAAGCTGTACAAAGGCAGCCGTACGGTTATCCAGCCGTTTGCTGAAGCTAACTGGCTGCACACCAGCGATGATGTGTCGGTATCGTTTGATGATGCTACGGTGAAACAGGATCTTCCGGCTAACCGTGCGGAGCTGAAAGTGGGTCTGCAGGCAGATATCGATAAGCAGTGGAGCGTTCGCGCTCAGGTTGCCAGGCAGACTGGCAGCAATGACTTTGGCGATCTGAACGGTAGCCTCAATCTGCGCTATAACTGGTAAGTTAGACAAAACCGGGCGGGTGTTCCCTGCCCGGTTTTGAGGCGAATGACAAACCGGTTGATCGTCAGATTATGGCTACACCTTATCCGACGTGGCGCGTAGGTTGGCTGAGGCGAAGTCGAAACCCAACATCGCGCTGCAAAGGGTGGGGGAGTGTTGGATTACGTGCCCGGCGTGACGGATTTGACTTCACTTTCAAGCCAGCCGTCCTCCAGTCTCGTGGTCATGATATCGCCTGCTTTGACCTGTTTGATCTTTTTCAGCACCTTGCCGTCCGTTGTCGTCGAAACCGTATAGCCGCGCGCCAGCGTGGCTAACGGGCTGACCGCTTCCAGATGCGTGACCGCGTTGCCAAAACGCTCGCGCTGTTCGCTTAACCGTGAGCGGATATTCTCCGTCAGACGATATTCCAGCTGTTGGATGCGCGACTGCGCGCGGTGAATGCGCGGCTGCGGATTTTGCTGGCTCAGGCGTTGACTTACGCGCTGTTGGCGTTGATTGGCCTGCTTAATCCTGGCCTCAAGCGCAAATCCCATCCGTTGGCGTAGACGTTCCAGCGCGGTTTGCTGACGGGCCAGACGCAGTTGCGGATGTTGCTGTTGCAGACGGTGAAAAATCTGCGTGAAACGGCGGCTGCGATTGGCGAGGTAGTAGTCCATCGCCATGCCCAGACGCTGCTGGGCGGACTGGATCTGACGCAACAACTCCTGCTGGTTACGGCTGACAATTTCTGCCGCTGCTGATGGCGTAGGCGCGCGCAGGTCGGCGACAAAATCAGCTATCGTGACGTCCGTTTCGTGACCGACGGCGCTGACCACCGGAATGCGGCTGGCAAAAATCGCCCGCGCCACGCGTTCGTCGTTAAAACTCCACAAATCTTCCAGCGAACCGCCGCCGCGTCCGACGATCAGTACATCACATTCGCCGCGCGCGTTCGCCAGTTCGATAGCACGAACGATCTGCCCCGGCGCGTCGTCGCCCTGGACTGCGGTTGGATAGATAATAACGGGCAGGGATGGGTCACGACGCTTTAGCACGTGGAGAATATCGTGCAGCGCCGCGCCGGTTTTCGAAGTGATCACCCCAACGCAGTGGGCCGGGGAGGGCAACGGCTGTTTATGCTGCTGATCGAACAAGCCTTCGGCCTGCAGTTTGGCTTTTAGCTGCTCATATTTCTGCTGCAACAAGCCTTCGCCCGCGGGCTGCATACTTTCGGCGATGATTTGATAATCGCCGCGCGGCTCGTACAGCGTAATGTTGGCGCGTACCAGCACCTGCTGCCCGTGCTGCGGGCGGAACGTCACCCGGCGATTGCTGTTACGGAACATCGCACAGCGCACCTGAGCGGTATCGTCTTTGAGCGTAAAGTACCAGTGGCCCGACGCAGGCTGCGTGAAATTAGAAATCTCGCCGCTGATCCATACCTGTCCCATCTCCTGTTCTAACAGCAGACGAACCGTCTGGTTAAGGCGGCTTACGGTAAAAATTGAGGAAGTTTGAGAGGATAACATGTGAGCGGGATCAAATTCTAAATCAGCAGGTTATTCAATCGATAGTAACCTGCTCACGGGGGATCGCAAGCACTATTTGCAAAAAAATGTAGATGCAACCGATTACGTTCTGTATAATGCCGCGGCAATATTTATTAACCTCCCAGGTGAGATATTGCCCATGCTACGTATCGCTAAAGAAGCTCTGACGTTTGACGACGTCCTCCTTGTTCCCGCTCACTCCACCGTTTTGCCGAATACTGCCGATCTCAGCACGCAGTTGACGAAAACTATTCGTCTGAATATTCCTATGCTTTCTGCGGCGATGGACACCGTGACGGAAGCGCGCCTGGCAATTGCCCTGGCCCAGGAAGGCGGCATTGGTTTTATCCACAAAAACATGTCTATTGAGCGCCAGGCGGAAGAAGTTCGCCGCGTGAAGAAACACGAGTCCGGCGTAGTGACCGACCCGCAGACCGTCCTGCCAACCACCACGTTGCATGAAGTGAAAGCCCTGACCGAGCGTAACGGTTTTGCGGGCTATCCGGTGGTGACTGAAGATAACGAGCTGGTGGGTATCATCACCGGTCGTGACGTGCGTTTTGTGACTGACCTGAACCAGCCGGTGAGTGTCTACATGACACCGAAAGAGCGTCTGGTGACCGTTCGTGAAGGCGAAGCCCGTGAAGTCGTGCTGGCAAAAATGCACGAAAAACGCGTAGAAAAAGCGCTGGTCGTTGATGATAACTTCCATCTGCTTGGCATGATTACCGTAAAAGATTTCCAGAAAGCGGAACGTAAACCAAACTCCTGTAAAGATGAGCAGGGCCGTTTACGTGTCGGCGCGGCGGTCGGCGCAGGCGCGGGCAACGAAGAGCGCGTTGACGCGCTGGTGGCGGCAGGCGTTGACGTACTGCTGATCGACTCCTCTCACGGTCACTCTGAAGGCGTGTTGCAACGTATCCGTGAGACGCGTGCTAAATATCCTGACCTGCAAATCATCGGCGGCAACGTTGCGACGGGCGCAGGCGCTCGCGCACTGGCGGAAGCCGGTTGCAGCGCGGTGAAAGTGGGTATCGGCCCGGGTTCCATCTGTACGACTCGTATCGTGACTGGTGTGGGCGTTCCGCAGATCACCGCTGTTTCTGACGCGGTGGAAGCGCTGGAAGGCACCGGGATTCCGGTTATCGCTGACGGCGGTATCCGTTTCTCCGGCGACATCGCCAAAGCCATCGCCGCAGGCGCGAGCGCGGTAATGGTGGGCTCTATGCTGGCCGGTACCGAAGAATCCCCGGGCGAAATCGAACTCTACCAGGGCCGTTCGTACAAATCTTACCGCGGGATGGGCTCGCTGGGCGCGATGTCCAAAGGTTCCTCCGACCGTTACTTCCAGAGCGACAACGCCGCCGACAAACTGGTGCCGGAAGGTATCGAAGGCCGCGTAGCCTATAAAGGTCGCCTGAAAGAGATCATTCACCAGCAGATGGGCGGCCTGCGCTCCTGTATGGGGCTGACCGGTTGTGCTACCATCGACGAACTGCGTACTAAAGCGGAGTTTGTGCGTATCAGCGGTGCGGGTATCCAGGAAAGCCACGTTCACGACGTGACCATCACCAAAGAGTCCCCGAACTACCGTCTGGGCTCCTGATTTTCTTCGCCCGACCTTCGCGTCGGGCGATTTATTTAATCTGTTTCACTTGCCTCGGAATAAGCGTCAATGACGGAAAACATTCATAAGCATCGCATCCTCATTCTGGACTTCGGTTCTCAGTACACTCAACTGGTTGCGCGCCGCGTGCGTGAGCTGGGTGTTTACTGTGAACTGTGGGCGTGGGATGTGACAGAAGCACAAATTCGTGACTTCAACCCAAGCGGCATTATTCTTTCCGGCGGCCCGGAAAGCACCACCGAAGAAAACAGCCCGCGCGCGCCGCAGTATGTCTTTGAAGCAGGCGTGCCGGTATTTGGCGTTTGCTATGGTATGCAGACCATGGCGATGCAGCTTGGCGGTCATGTAGAAGGTTCTAATGAGCGTGAATTTGGTTATGCGCAGGTCGAAGTGTTGACCGACAGCGCGCTGGTTCGCGGTATTGAAGATTCCCTGACCGCAGACGGCAAACCGCTGCTGGACGTGTGGATGAGCCACGGCGATAAAGTGACGGCGATTCCGTCCGACTTCGTGACCGTCGCCAGCACCGAGAGCTGCCCGTTCGCCATTATGGCCAACGAAGAAAAACGCTTCTACGGCGTACAGTTCCACCCGGAAGTGACTCACACCCGCCAGGGTATGCGCATGCTGGAGCGTTTTGTACGCGATATCTGCCAGTGTGAAGCGTTGTGGACGCCGGCGAAGATCATCGATGACGCCGTGGCGCGCATTCGCGAGCAGGTAGGCGACGATAAAGTGATCCTCGGTCTCTCCGGCGGCGTGGATTCTTCCGTCACCGCCATGCTGCTGCACCGCGCGATCGGTAAAAATCTGACCTGTGTTTTCGTCGACAACGGCCTGTTGCGCCTGAACGAAGCCGAGCAGGTGATGGACATGTTTGGCGACCATTTTGGTCTGAACATTGTTCACGTACCGGCAGAAGATCGCTTCCTGTCCGCGCTGGCTGGTGAGAACGATCCGGAAGCCAAGCGTAAGATCATCGGCCGCGTTTTCGTTGAAGTGTTCGACGAAGAAGCGCTCAAACTGGAAGACGTGAAGTGGCTGGCGCAGGGCACCATTTACCCTGACGTTATCGAATCTGCGGCGTCTGCAACCGGTAAAGCGCACGTCATCAAATCTCACCACAATGTCGGCGGCTTGCCGAAAGAGATGAAGATGGGGCTGGTTGAACCGCTGAAAGAGCTGTTCAAAGACGAAGTGCGTAAGATTGGTCTGGAGCTGGGCCTGCCGTATGACATGCTGTACCGTCACCCGTTCCCGGGGCCGGGCCTCGGCGTACGCGTACTGGGCGAAGTGAAGAAAGAGTACTGCGACCTGCTGCGTCGCGCGGACGCTATCTTCATTGAAGAGCTGCGCAAAGCGGATCTGTACGACAAAGTCAGCCAGGCGTTCACCGTCTTCCTGCCAGTACGCTCCGTTGGCGTCATGGGCGATGGTCGTAAGTACGATTGGGTGGTCTCCCTGCGTGCCGTCGAAACCATCGACTTTATGACCGCGCACTGGGCGCACCTGCCGTATGACTTCCTGGGTCGTGTTTCCAACCGCATCATCAATGAAGTCAACGGGATTTCCCGTGTGGTGTATGACATCAGCGGTAAACCACCGGCTACCATTGAGTGGGAATAAGCCGATAATCCTTCCTGTGTTTTCATGAACAGGTAAAAGTGAATTTAACCCTCTGTTTTTGCAGAGGGTTTTTATTTATGTGCATAGATGCATTTTCTGTGTAGCGCACAGCTCCTGACGGCAAATTTGACGTAATTACGAACCCACGAAGGTTGGTTGTATCTTGCCGTGGTCGTTGATTTGTTCTCGTGCAAAGTTATCGGTTGGTCAATGCAACCATGAATGACAAAAGACATTGTTCTGAATGCGCTTCTGATGGCCGTGTGGCGACGTCATCCCCAAAAACAGGTGCTGGTTCAGTCTGATCAGGGTAGTCAGTACACCCGCTATGAATGGCTGAAATCGCACGGACTGGAGGGCAGTATGAGCCGTCGTGGCAACTGTCATAATGCGGTTGCAGAAAGCTTTTTCCAGCTACTGAAGCGTGAGCGGATAAAGAAAAAGATCTACCAACGACTCAGAAGTGTCCAGGTTATCCGTGGCGATTCAGCCCAAATAAGGGGTATTTAAAATATAATAACTTTATTCTTCAACTATATAACCAACGTCCAGTTTTAGCACTTTCAACGAGCATACCAACTGTTAGTGGCTTACGCGGATCAGGCTCTTTACTTCCAAAGTACTCTGGATTCAGATAGTTGAGTATGTCAAATCCTTCTGAATCTACATTCCAACGCTTGAAGTACTCTTGTAGAAGTTCTTCACTATCTTCAAAAACGAGTTTTAGATCATCCCTAATACTGATATCAAGCGTGATGGTTCGCTTTGGCCCACAGAGAAAGTACTTTTTAGTGTTATATTCCTGATCGATAAAATCGATAATTTCTTTCTCAATATCTCTCATTAGAAGTACGTCCACTGAATGCGATCTTTAGGAACCGCCACACGATTAAATGTATTTTTAATTCACGCTGGATATCATAAATCGTAGTGAATGTCATAACCCAACCGAGCCAGGGTACATTACGACCAACGAAACGACCTAAATTATTCGTTGAGCTTAGCTGTAATGAGTTGATGGTTTTGCCTGTCAACGTTGGTAATCTGATCCCAGGTGGCTCTTTACAAAACAAATTCTGACGTATAGGACTGGTCACCTTATTCTCCTCCCACGATGGTTATCTTCCTGATTTCGCATTGACTCTGGCGGATAGGTCGGAGCCGCAGGTGACCTTTGAGTATACGTTTACGGTAAAGCACTGCATCGACACAATAGCGGGTTTCCTGAAGTGCGTTGAGGTTGAGCCGCATCCGGTTATCGCAGAGATACTCACACAGTTTGAGAGTACCGTACGTCAGTGCCCGCTGGGATTCCAGATTTGCCCTGAACTTGTGCCAGCTACCGGGAGTTTAACCACGCTGAAGGCTATCGGGTTTTGTATTCGGTCGAGGGAATCTTAGTAACCGCGCATGTGATCTTATCACCCAGGCAGGATATCCCGCGGTTGCTCTTTAAGCGTCTGATCATGGCCTGAACCCATTGAGTGGGATTGTCTTTTTGCGTTAACGCTAAAGCTTCTTTTTCTTGCGCGGGCTTTTTAACGGATAACAGCTTAACGTTGTCCCGGCGTGGTGACAGAAAGCGATGATTGTTGCGCTTCTTTTTTATCCTGATGGTGCTGCCAGGCGCCGATAGAAGAGTAGACGAAACGTCCAAAGAAGAAGAGAAAACTGATAAGCAGTACGATACGGGTCATGCGAGTGTTAAATCGATGTCGTTTTCGCATACTGTTGGCCTGACTCACAAAGGGTTCCTTAACGTTGGCCCAGCGGTATGGGCGGGATCAGGCTGGGTTCTTCAAGGGTATTATCAAGGCGAAGAACGTAACAAGCCTGCGTTCACTCTACATTAAGGCATACTGCGAACCGATGGTCAATTCCTCTTAATGTAAAATTGCGTCAGTTGATTTATCTTATATTGTTATGGAAGATAATTTTAGTATTTACATTAATAATAAATTAATGATAACAAAGAATAAAAAGGCGAATAAAGGCTGCAGGAGAAAGGTAATAATTGACTTAAATCAAATGTTACTTTTGTTTAATAATTACAATCGATGACTATCGTGTGATGTATATCGCATCATCAATTTAAAGTCAGGTGGGATGCCTGTCTGTTAACGCCCCTTTGGGATTGGGGGGGGCTGCTGAGCATCTATGAAACTAAATAAAACTTATATAAATATCAGAGATAAATGGTGGGGACTACCGCTCATCCTTCCTTCGATTTTACTACCTGTTTTAAGTAGCGCAAATACTTATGCGCTTACCAGCACTGGAAATGTGGTTCTTTTTTACCTGCCGTTAGCTTTTATGCTTAGCCTGATGCTCTTTTTCGGCTGGGCAGCACTGCCGGGCATTGTGCTTGCTATCTTCTGGCGCAGATACCCGCAGACAGGGCTGTATGAAACCCTTTCTGTGACGATGCACTTTATCATTACTATCGTGCTAAGCTGGGGCGGCTATCGTGTCTTTTCCCCCCGGCGAAACAATGTTTCCCACGGCGACGCCCACCTGTTGTTTCAACGAATATTCTGGCAGGTATTTTGTTCTGCAACATTATTTCTGGTCATCTACCAGTTTGCCGCTTTTGTTGGCATGTACGAAAGCAAAGCCAGCCTGATGGGGGTAATGCCCTTTAATATCAACACGCTGATTAATTACCAGGCGTTACTGGTCGGTAACCTTGTCGGCGTGCCATTGTGCTATTTTATTATTCGTACTCTCCGCAATCCGCTGCACCTGCGGGGGTATTATCAGCAATTAAAGCTACAGATTGATAGCAAGGCCACTAAAAAAGAGATCGTTATTTGGCTGGCCGTATTGACTACACTAATGTTTATACTGTGTATGCCATTGACTGATAATAGTTCAATATTTAGTACCAACTATACGCTTTCGTTATTATTGCCGGTCATGCTGTGGGGTGCGATGCGCTATGGCTATAAGTTTATTTCAATTATCTGGGCCGTCGTGCTAATTACGTCGATTCATTATTATCAGCGTTATATGCCCTGGTATTCAGGTTATGATACGCAATTAGCGATTACCTCTTCGAGCTATCTGGTTTTTTCTTTTATTGTTAATTATATGTCTGTACTGGCCACGCGTCAGCGCGTAGTGAGTGGTCGCGCACGGCGGCTGGCCTATCTTGACCCGGTTGTACATCTTCCCAATTTACGTGCGTTAAACCGCGCGCTCCAAAATGCGCCCTGGTCTACGATCTGTTTTTTACACGTGCCGGGCCTGGAGCTATTGGGTAAAAATTATGGCGTCATGCTACGCATCCAGTATAAGCAAAAGCTCTCTCACTGGATTACGCCGATGCTGGCCTCAAATGAGTGCGTCTACCAGATGTCAGGGCACGACCTGGTGCTGCGTCTTAATACAGAGGCGCATCAGCAGCGTATTGAAGCGCTGGATAAACATATTAAGCAGTTTCGGTTTATCTGGGATGGACTGCCGCTACAGCCGCCTGTCGGCGTGAGCTACTGCTGCGTGCGTTCTCCGGTTAGCCACCTTTATCTTCTGCTGGGCGAATTAAGCACCAGTTCCGATCTTTCGTTGACGACTAACGCGCCGGAGGATTTACAGCGGCGCGGCGCAATGCACCTGCAGCGCGATTTGAAGGGCAGAATTGCGATGATGAATCGCCTGCAACAGGCGTTGGAGCACGATCATTTTTTCCTGATGGCGCAGCCTATTTTCGGTGTTCGTGGGGACGTTTACCATGAAATTTTACTGCGACTCAGGGATGACAACGGCGACGTTATCAACCCGGACAATTTTTTACCCGTGGCGCATGAGTTTGGTTTGTCTTCCGCTATCGATCTCTGGGTGATTGAAAACACGCTGCGGTTTATGGCGGCCAGCCGGGAATATATGCCCGCGCATCGTTTTGCCATTAATCTGTCGCCAACATCGGTATGCCGCGCTCGTTTCCCTGCAGAAGTTAAGCAGTTGCTTACGCAATATCAGGTTGAACCCTGGCAACTGGTTTTTGAGGTAACGGAAAGCAACTCTCTCACCAATGCTGAGCAGGCGCAGTTGACGCTGGGACAGCTACAGCAGTTTGGCTGTCAGATAGCGATTGATGATTTCGGTACTGGCTACGCCAGCTATGCGCGGCTGAAAAACGTTGACGCCGATATTCTTAAAATTGATGGCAGTTTTATTCGCAATATAGTGTCAAACAGTCTCGATTATCAGATTGTGGCTTCTATTTGTCATTTAGCGCGAATGAAAAATATGCAGGTCGTCGCGGAGTATGTCGAGAGCGAAGAAATACGAAGCGTCGTGCTCTCGTTGGGGATCGACTATCTTCAGGGATATTTAATTGGCGAGCCGCAGCTATTATCTGAGATTCAGTAAAGACAGACGCCGCGGCGCGGCGTCTGGCTCACAATTTACGCGGCGATCTCCGGCGAGCTTTCTTCCTCAATATTGAGACGCCAGCCAGTTACAGCTTCCCAGTACTGCTGTTCTTTTTCCAGATCAAGCAGTACCAGCGCATTCTGGCTGAACCAGTCATGCGGAAAACATAACGTCCAGTGGCTGTCATCGGTCGTTAGTCGCAGCGTTGGCGGCGTAGTGGTCGCCTGCCGCTGGTTGTTCAGTAATACGCCCAGCCGAAGTAGCTGAATTAACGGCAGATACTGTTTTTTCTTAAACAGCGTAAAGCGGGGCATATCATCCAGTTTTATGGCTTTACGATGGTAACGCACCAGCGTCGCCATCATCATTTGCTGCTCCTGATTAAAGCCGGGCAAATCGCTGTGTTGCAGAATATAAGCCGAATGGCGATGTAAACCGCTGTGATTAATATTCAGTCCAACCTCATGCAGCATTGCCGCCCAGCGGAGCAACGCTTCAAGCTGCGGATGCGCCAGTTTTGGCTGCTGGGCCTGCCACTGCTCGTACATCTGCATGGTGGTTTCCAGCACGCGTCTGGCCTGTTCTCTGTCAATGTTGTATTGATTGGCCAGACTTTTTGCGGTACGGCTGCGAACATCCTGATGGCGGAAGCGGCCTTCCATTTCATACAGCACGCCTTCGCGCAACGCGCCGTCGGAAAGGCGAAGCTCGCGGATAGCCAGAGCATCAAAAACGCCGCACAGAATCGCCAGGCCCGGCACAAAGACCGCTTTTCGTTCTTCAGACAGACCCGGCAGGCTGAGCGCATTAAAGGAGCGGTGCTTCAACACTTCTGACTTCAGTTTATCGAGGCGCTCCGGCGTAATGAAGCCATCTTTCTCACCCAGCGCCAGGAGAACTTCATGAGCGGCCTTAATCGTACCGGAAGCGCCCATCGCTACGTTCCAACCCTGAATACGATACTGCCAGGTTAAGGTTTCCAGTTTTTGCGCCGCCGCCATTCGGGCGCGCTGGAAGTTTTCTTTATTGATAACGCCGCCGGGAAAGTAGAGCTGCGCGAAGCTCACGCAGCCCATACGACGGCTTTCAACCAGCCTGGGTTCGAAGTTTTCGCCAATGACCAGCTCTGTTGACCCGCCGCCGATATCGATCACCAGCTTGCGGCCTTTTTCCGGCTGCGTATGTTCTACGCCCATAAAAATCAGGCGCGCTTCTTCGTTACCGGAAATAATCTCTATCGGGTAGGGAATAACCTTTTCCGCGCGTTTGAGAAAATCAGCGGCATTTTGCGCCTGACGTAACGTATGGGTGCCTACGATACAGACGCTGGAAGGGGAGAAACCTTGTAAGCGTTCAGCAAACAGCGACAGACAGCTAAGCCCCCGTTCCATGGCTTCTTCGCTGAGTTTATTATCTGCGCCCAGCCCGTCCGCCAGATGGACGCGCTGTTTTAAACGCCCGATAATCTGCATTGCGCCGTCAACCACGCGGGCAATGACCATATGAAAGCTGTTTGAGCCGAGATCGACCGCAGCGAACTCCTGCGGACGAGGGGATTTATCGTAAATTGGCATAGCGTTAGTCTGGTTGCTCGAGTGATTTGATGTAGTCATAAATTGCCAGCTGCGCCTGGACTTTACGGCGATTGCCGCGCAGTACGTAGCGGTTGCTGAGTTCTTTATCGATAAAACGCGCTTTTACCGTGTCGCTAAACAGAATGTCAATGATATCCAGGACGCGCTGTTTAAGCCGCGGGTCGAGGATAGGCGTAGCGACTTCGATACGGTAGTCAATATTACGCGTCATCCAGTCAGCTGAAGAGAGCCAAACTTGCTTATCACCGCCGTTTTCGAAAATATAAACTCGATCGTGTTCCAGATAGCGATCCACGATGCTAATCGCGCGAATATTATCGCTAATGCCTTCCAGTTGCGGAATAAGAGAACACATACCGCGTACCAGCAGATTGACCTGGACGCCCGAACCCGACGCGGCGTATAGCCTGTCGACCAACCCTTTATCAACCAGGTTGTTAAGCTTTAAGGTAATCCCTGACGGTAAGCCTTGCTGGGCATTGGCGATTTCACGATCGATCATCTCATACAGCAGACGCCGTGAGTTTTGTGGAGAAACCATCAAATAATCGAAAGTGACCGGGCGATAGGGGTTTTCAATAAAATTAAAGACCCGACGCACTTCATTGGTAATGCGCGCATCGGCGGTCAGCAGCGAATAATCGGTATACAGCCGCGCTGTTTTTTCGTTGAAGTTACCGGTGCCGATATGCGCATAACGCACCACGTCATCACCCTCTTTTCGTGAGATGAGAAAGAGTTTGGCGTGAATTTTCAGCCCGGGCGCAGAGAAAATAACATGGACGCCCGCTTCGGTTAACCGCTTGGCCCAGTGAATATTCGCCTCTTCATCGAAGCGCGCCTGCAACTCCACCACCACGGTAACTTTTTTGCCGTTATGGGCGGCATGGATCATCGAGTCAATAATGCGCGAGTCTTTCGCTACGCGATAAATATTGATTTTGATCGCCAGCACGCTTGGGTCAAACGACGCCTGACGCAGCAGTTCCAGCACATGTTCAAAGGTGTGATAAGGATAATAGAGCAGCACATCACGTTCACGAATCGCGTCGAAACCGTTACGAAACTTCTCTTTATCAAACCAAAGATGGCGTAACCGCGGTAACGGTTTATTGACCAGGTTGGCTTTACCGACATTCGGAAAATTAATAAAGTCTTTAAAATTGTGGTAGCGCCCGCCGGGTACGATTGAGTCATACCGGGAGATCGTCAGTTTTTCCCGCAGTACGTCGACCAGCGCGGCGGGCATATCGCGTTGATAGACAAAGCGCACAGGCTCAGCGGTCAGGCGCTGCTTCAGGCTGGAAGACATCAGCTCCATCAGACTGGATTCCATCTCATGCACCAGGTCATATTCGGCATCGCGGGTCATTTTCATCGAATAGGCATTAAGCGCGTCATAGTCGAAGAACCCTTTAAAAATGTCATCCAGGCAGTAGCGCAGAATATTATCCAGCAGGATCATCGGCTTGCGTCTGCGCGGTGTCTCCGGCGGCAGATTAACGAAGCGTGGGACTTTGTCGGACGGTATCTCCAGCAGCGCATAGTTGATGGTGTCGCCGCGGATAATCTCCACCGCCAGATAGGTGTAATCATCTTTTAAAAACTGAACAAGATCCGTCTCCCGGTTAATAAGAATCGGGGTAATATGCTGGCGCAAATAGTGCTTAAAATAGTGGCGCAACCAGCTTTGTTGGTTCACCGAGAGCTGACGCTCGTTGATCAGAAAGATTTGATTACGCGCCATTTCCAGCAGTAATTCGTTGTACAGGCCGTCGAACTCCTGGTCTGCTTTCAACACGCGGGACTGAATTTTGCCTAACAAATGGCGTGAATGAGAATTTGAACCCTGTTCTTCGCTGATAATAATGCGTCGTTTCAGTTCAGCGAAACGCACTTTGTAGAACTCGTCGAGGTTATTAGAATAGATTCCCAGGAACCGCATCCGCTCAATCAACGGGTTGGATTTGTCCGCCGCTTCCTGTAACACGCGTTCGTTAAATGCTAACCAGCTTAGTTCTTTCTCGATATATAGCTTTTCCTGACCCATTACTACCTATACTCCGTTTTATTCACGGGACACTGCCTGATGATTATGGCGAGCATTACGCGTTAATGTCCAACTGCGCCAGAAAAATATGACAATAAACTGATAGCATAAAGGAAGGGAAAAGAGTAGGCCGGATAGGCATTTATGCCGCCATCCGGCAAGCAGACGCAGTCCTGTTCGATGACGTATTATTCGTCAGACGCATAACCTTGCGGCGGCAGACGACGCCCGTCCAGCCAGGCGGCGTTATCGCGCATCTTTAGACGCCCCTGCGCAAACCAGCTAATCACCAGCGGATAAATCGCATGTTCCTGAGTCTGTACGCGTGCGGTGATATCATCTTCGCTGTCGCCGGCAAAAACCGGCACCTTCGCCTGGAGAATGACCGGGCCGCCGTCGAGTTCGTCTGTCACGAAATGTACCGAGGTACCGTGCTCCTCATCGCCGTTTTCCAGCGCCTGGCGATGGGTATGCAACCCCGGATATTTTGGCAGCAGGGAAGGGTGAATGTTCAGCAGACGCCCGTAGTAATGCGCGACAAACATCGGACTCAGAATACGCATAAAACCGGCCAGCACGACCACATCGGGCGCATACGCGTCTATCTTGCGAATCAACTCGCGATCGAAGGCGTCGCGGCTGTCAAACCGATCGGCAGTCAGCGCTTGCGCCGGAATGCCGGCTTCTCTGGCGCGTTCAAGGCCGAACGCGTCGGCCTTATTGCTGAATACTGCCCTGAGGGTGCCTTTAATTTTCTTCGCTTCGCAGGCATCGATAATCGCCTGTAAATTGCTTCCATTGCCGGAAATCAGCACCACAATATTCATTATTCAATAACCACACGCTGTTCGGAATCAGAGGCTTTGATGATACCGATTTTCCATGCGTTTTCACCTTTCTCGTTTAGCAGAGCAAGCGCTTTGTCCGCTTCCGGAGCGGAGAGCGCAATCACCATGCCGACGCCGCAGTTAAAGGTACGGTACATTTCATGTCGGCTGACATTACCGGCGGTTTGCAGCCAGGTAAAGATGGCGGGCCACTGCCATGACGACTCATTAATTACCGCCTGGGTATTCTCCGGCAGAACGCGCGGAATATTTTCCCAAAAGCCGCCGCCGGTGAGGTGGGCGATAGCGTGCACATCGACGTTTTCAATCAGTTCCAGAACCGATTTTACGTAGATACGGGTCGGTTCAAGCAGATGATCGGCCAGCGGCTTCCCTTCCAGCAGAGTGGTTTGTGGGTCGCAGCCGCTAACGTCAATAATTTTCCGCACCAGCGAATATCCATTCGAGTGCGGGCCGCTGGAGCCGAGCGCAATCAGCACGTCGCCTTCGGCAACCCGGGAGCCGTCGATGATTTCTGATTTTTCGACTACGCCGACGCAGAAACCCGCCACATCGTAATCTTCGCCGTGATACATGCCCGGCATTTCCGCCGTCTCGCCGCCGACCAGCGCGCAGCCGGATTGCAGGCAGCCTTCGGCAATACCGTTGATCACGCTGGCGGCGGTATCGACATCCAGTTTACCCGTGGCATAGTAATCGAGGAAAAACAGCGGTTCCGCGCCCTGAACGACCAGATCGTTTACGCACATTGCCACCAGATCAATACCGATAGCGTCGTGGCGCTTTAAGTCCATCGCCAGGCGAAGTTTGGTGCCTACGCCGTCAGTGCCGGAAACCAGTACCGGTTCACGATATTTTTGCGGCAACGCGCACAGCGCACCGAAACCGCCCAGACCGCCCATAACCTCCGGGCGGCGAGTTTTCTTCACTACGCCTTTGATTCGATCAACCAGAGCGTTACCCGCATCAATATCGACGCCGGCATCTTTATAGCTAAGAGAGGTCTTATCGGTCACTGCCTGGTTCCCCACGTTTTTTTTGCGGTAAAAGTTAAATTCGGCGCAATTCTAACAGGGAAAGCAAACGTTTGCGAGCGTGGTCTGCGCCCTGATTATCCGGGCGATTTTTTTTGCATGGTTTCGGTCGCTGCTTGAAAATTTCCCTGTTGGTAAAAAAGAAAAGGATATCCAGCACTTGGTTTACGACAGGCGGTCGGGACAGGTCATTCACCCTTAAAATTGCTAATATTCAAACGGTTGTTAGCCTTTATCGCCTGTTTCAACGTGAGTGATTTATACTCACTTTTCCGCTATCAGCGCTTTTGGTTGATCTAGGTCAAGCATACATTGTGTTGCGTCAGAGAGGAAAAGCGGTATAATCCGGCGATTTTTTTTTGTGGTTGCCAGTCATCTGAGGATAGGAGAAGAGTATGAAGATCGTGGAAGTCAAACACCCACTCGTCAAACACAAGCTGGGTCTGATGCGTGAAAACGACATTAGCACTAAACGCTTTCGTGAACTCGCCTCAGAAGTAGGCAGCCTGCTGACGTATGAAGCGACAGCCGACCTGGAAACGGAAAAAGTCACCATCGAAGGCTGGAATGGCCCGGTGGAAATCGACCAGATCAAAGGTAAAAAAATTACCGTTGTGCCGATTCTGCGCGCGGGTCTGGGCATGATGGAAGGCGTTCTGGAAAATGTACCGAGCGCGCGTATCAGCGTAGTCGGGATGTACCGTAACGAAGAGACGCTTGAGCCAGTACCTTATTTCCAGAAACTGGTATCGAACATTGATGAGCGCATGGCGCTGATCGTCGACCCGATGCTGGCGACCGGCGGTTCTGTCATCGCGACCATCGACCTGCTGAAAAAAGCAGGCTGTAGCAGCATTAAGGTGCTGGTGCTGGTCGCCGCGCCGGAAGGCATTGCGGCGCTGGAAAAAGCGCACCCGGACGTTGAACTGTACACCGCCTCTATCGATCAGGGGCTTAACGAGCACGGATACATTATTCCGGGGCTTGGCGATGCCGGCGATAAGATTTTTGGTACCAAATAAGTGAATAAATAATTAAAAGCCGACTTTAAGAGTCGGCTTTTTTTTGAATAAAACCACTCATAACAAACACACTTAGAGGAAAACACTATGACGCGCCGTGCTATCGGGGTGAGTGAAAGATCGCCGCTTTTACAGACAATCCCGCTTAGTTTACAGCACCTTTTCGCCATGTTTGGCGCGACCGTGCTGGTGCCAGTTCTGTTTCATATCAATCCCGCGACGGTGCTGCTGTTTAACGGTATCGGAACGTTGCTGTATCTCTTTATCTGCAAAGGTAAAATTCCTGCCTACCTCGGATCGAGCTTTGCCTTTATTTCCCCGGTACTACTGTTGTTGCCGCTGGGTTATGAAGTGGCGCTGGGCGGTTTTATTATGTGCGGCGTGTTGTTCTGTCTGGTCTCTTTCATCGTTAAAAAAGCGGGCACCGGCTGGCTGGATGTGATGTTCCCGCCTGCGGCAATGGGCGCAATCGTTGCCGTCATCGGTCTGGAGCTGGCTGGCGTCGCGGCGGGGATGGCCGGATTGCTGCCTGCGCAAGGGCAGTCGCCGGACACGAAAACAATTATTATCTCCATGGTCACGCTGGCGGTGACGGTGTTCGGCTCCGTACTGTTTCGCGGTTTCCTGGCGATCATTCCGATTTTGATCGGCGTGCTGGCGGGCTATGCGCTGTCATTCGCGCTGGGGGTGGTCGATACCACGCCGATTGCCCAGGCGCACTGGTTTGCGCTGCCGACCTTCTATACGCCGCGTTTTGAATGGTTCGCTATCCTGACGATTCTGCCCGCGGCGTTGGTCGTGATTGCCGAGCATGTCGGTCATCTGGTGGTGACGGCGAATATCGTCAAAAAAGATTTAGTGCGCGATCCCGGTTTGCACCGCTCGATGTTCGCTAACGGATTGTCGACGATCATTTCCGGTTTCTTCGGCTCCACGCCGAATACCACCTATGGGGAAAATATTGGCGTCATGGCGATCACCCGCGTTTACAGTACCTGGGTTATCGGCGGCGCGGCGATTTTCGCCATTCTGCTTTCCTGCGTTGGCAAACTGGCGGCGGCGATTCAGATTATCCCGTTACCCGTGATGGGCGGCGTCTCGCTGCTGTTGTACGGCGTTATCGGCGCGTCGGGGATTCGCGTCTTGATCGAATCGAAAGTCGACTACAACAAAGCGCAAAACCTGATCCTCACCTCGGTGATTTTGATCATCGGCGTGAGCGGCGCGAAAGTGCATATCGGCGCGGCAGAATTGAAAGGGATGGCGCTGGCGACCATCGTCGGGATTGGCCTGAGCCTGATTTTTAAACTGATTAGCCTGTTGCGTCCGGAAGAAGTGGTACTGGAGGCAAATGATGCGGAGCCTCCGCATCAGTAACGGGTTGCCGGGCAGCGATGCTGCCCGGTTCTATCTCACGGGAATTATGTGGTAAACTCAGCGCGATTTTATGTCATCCTGGGTTGAGGTATCTCTGAACACACCGGCACAGCTCTCTTTGCCACTTTATCTTCCTGACGACGAAACTTTCGCAAGTTTCTGGCCGGGGGATAACGCCTCTCTACTGGCCGCGTTACAAAACGTGTTGCGCCAGGAACATAGTGGATATATCTACCTTTGGGCGCGTGAAGGCGCGGGCCGCAGCCATTTGCTGCACGCCGCCTGCGCTGAATTGTCGCAGCGTGGAGATGCGGTAGGCTACGTCCCGCTCGATAAACGTACCTGGTTCGTGCCGGAAGTGCTCGACGGTATGGAACACCTCTCGCTGGTGTGTATTGATAACATTGAGTGTGTCGCTGGCGATGAACTGTGGGAGATGGCGATCTTTGATCTCTATAACCGCATTCTGGAGTCCGGTAAGACGCGGTTATTGATCACCGGCGATCGTCCGCCAAGACAGTTAAATCTGGGCTTGCCCGATCTCGCTTCCCGTCTGGATTGGGGGCAAATCTATAAACTCCAGCCTCTTTCCGATGAAGACAAACTTCAGGCGCTACAGTTGCGTGCCCGGTTACGGGGGTTTGAACTGCCGGAAGATGTTGGGCGGTTTTTACTCAAACGTCTTGATCGCGAAATGCGCACGCTGTTTATGACGCTGGATCAGCTCGATCATGCGTCGATCACTGCCCAGCGAAAACTGACGATCCCGTTTGTCAAAGAGATTCTGAAACTGTAATACGCCGCGACGGCGGCGTTCAACGGTTAACCGAGGATGTCCAGCACCTGCTCAGGCGGTCGGCCAATGCGCGCCTGACCATTTGCCACCACAATGGGGCGCTCCATCAGTTTAGGGTGTTCAACCAGCGCCTGGATTAACGCCTCTTCACTCAGCTGGCTATCCGCCAGGTGAAGCGTTTTATAGAGATCTTCTTTCTGGCGCATCAGTTCGCGCGCGCTGGACATGCCCAACATACGCAGCAGTTCCCGCACGGTGGCGGCGTCGGCGGGCGTATCCAGATAAAGCACCACTTCCGGTTCCACGCCGTTAGATTTCAGTAGGTTCAGCGTGTCGCGGCTCTTCGAGCAGCGCGGGTTATGGTAGATTTTAATCGTGTCGGTCATGAGTTCTCCTTGTGACGCCATCCGGCTAATAAACGGCGATTACATTTTCGTGTATGGCTTGAAGCGTTCCTGTAACTGGCGCAGCTGGTCGATACGCGCATCGTAACGCGCCTGTTGCTGGCTACCCAGTTTTGCCTGGGCGCTGGCGCTACTGAGCAGTGAAATTGCCTGATCCAGTCGTCCCGCCAGCGCATAACTTTCAGCGCGCGCCGCCAGCTCCTGATCGCGGTTGTTCAGCGCGGCTTCGGCCTGAGCAAGCAGATCCCAGCCGTTACCGTCATCTTTATGGCTAAAGGTGTAGCGATTCAGAATGGTTTCCGCCGCTTTTGGCTGGCCTCCCTGGAGGTACGCATTGGCGAGGTTTAACTGCAGCACAGGATTAACGCGCAGATCGCGGGCATTTTTCAGGCGATTAATCGCGTCGTTGGCTCTTTTCTGCCCGAGGTCAATATCGGTGGCGAGGTCAAGATACCAGGCATTGTTCGGTTCTGCGCTTAACAGCGGCTGCAACGTTTTGCGCGCTTCATCGTACTTGCTCGCTTCCATCGCCTGCAACGCCCGGCCATATTGCGCCGCATGTTGCTGACGCACGTTGCCTTTAGACCACTGATCCAGCAGGTCGCTGGTGAGCTGGTTACGTCCGGAATTGTACATTCCCAGGGCGCGCGCTTTGGCGAAATAAAAGTCGGCGGAAGATTGCACCACGACCGGGCGCATCTGGTTGGCACGGTTGCGGGCATCCGCAAGGCGGCTTTCCGGTAAGGGGTGAGTGAGCAAAATTTCAGGCGGACGCGTGGAGTAACGCGCCTGGTCGAGCAGTTTTTCGAGGAAAGAGGGCATCGCCTGTGGGTCAAATCCGGCGCGTTGCAGTACCTGAATACCAATACGGTCGGCTTCTTGCTCATTTTGCTGGGTGAAACTTATCATTCCCTGGCGCGTTCCCGCCAGAGTACCGGTTAGCGCCGCCATACCGGCCTGTGGGCTGGCCATGGCCAGCAAAATGGAACCCAGCGCGCCCACCCAGGTAAGCGGCGCGCTGCGCTTTTGATCTTCCATCGCGCGCGCCAGGTGGCGCTGCGTCACGTGGGAGATTTCATGCGCCATGACTGAAGCTAGCTGGCTTTCGTTATCCGCGTAGCGAAAAAGCGCCGAGTGCAGCACCACATTGCCGCCAAAGAACGCGAAGGCGTTGATTTCGTCATTATTGATCAAGAAAAAATGGAAGGGCGTTTTGACGGAGTCGGCGTGCGAGACCAGACGCATACCCAGCGCGTTAATGTATTGCACCAGCAGCGGATCGTTGATTAACGGCGCGCTGCCGCGTAGCTGGCGCACATAAAAGTCGCCCATTTGCATCTCTTGTCCGATAGAAAGCGTGCTTCCTGCCGAGGTTCCCATATCGGGCAGCGTGTCGGCAGGGTCGGCAAATGCGGGCGCGACCTGACCGAGAGCCAATGCTGCAATGAGGGTTGCCACCAGGTTTTTTTTCAACTGCCTGAACATAACCTCTATCCTGTTGTTTTGAGATAGCCCTTTGACCAACGTCGTGAAATATCGTTCCACGCTCCGACACTTCATAAGTGTAACTGTGATGAGCACAGACTCACTATTTTAGTTTCCTGAATCAACGATAAAAAGCGAAGTCTTTTTTGTGACATTTCGATACAATTCGGCATCACAATCCCGCAGTTGAGTTCTGGGAAGGGTTTTATGCTCGAAATGTTAATGCAATGGTATCGCCGTCGCTTCAGCGACCCGGAGGCGATTGCCTTGCTGGTCATTCTGGTGGCTGGTTTTAGCATCCTCTTTTTCTTTAGCGGCCTGTTAGCGCCGCTGCTGGTCGCAATCGTACTGGCCTACCTGCTGGAGTGGCCGACGGCGCGCCTGCAGGCGATTGGCTGTTCCCGGCGCTGGGCTGCCTCCATTGTCCTTATCCTCTTTGTCGGCATTCTGTTATTAATGGCGTTTGTGGTGATGCCGATTGCCTGGCAGCAGGGTATTTACCTGATTCGTGATATGCCCGGTATGCTGAATAAACTGTCCGATTTCGCCGCGACCTTGCCGCGACGCTATCCGGCGCTGATGGATGCGGGCATTATTGATGCGATGGCGGAAAACATGCGTACCCGGATGCTTAACATGGGCGATTCGGTGGTGAAGTATTCGCTGGCGTCGTTAGTCGGGCTACTGACGCTGGCGGTATATCTGGTGCTGGTGCCGCTGATGGTCTTTTTCCTGGTAAAAGATAAAGAGCAGATGCTGAATGCCGTGCGCCGCGTGCTGCCGCGTAATCGCGGGCTGGCGGGGCAGGTGTGGAATGAGATGAATCAGCAGATCACCAACTATATCCGCGGAAAAGTGCTGGAGATGGTAGTGGTGGGCGTGGCGACCTGGCTGGGCTTTTTGCTGTTTGGCCTCAACTATTCGCTACTGTTGGCGGTACTGGTGGGCTTTTCGGTCCTGATCCCCTATATCGGCGCCTTTGTGGTGACAATTCCGGTGGTGGGCGTCGCGCTGTTTCAGTTTGGCCTGGGGACGGAATTCTGGAGCTGTTTTGCCGTTTATCTGATTATTCAGGCGCTGGATGGCAATTTGCTGGTACCGGTACTTTTCTCCGAAGCGGTGAATTTGCATCCGCTGGTGATTATTCTGTCAGTGGTGATTTTCGGCGGTCTGTGGGGATTCTGGGGGGTGTTTTTCGCCATTCCATTGGCGACGCTGATTAAAGCCGTTGTCCATGCCTGGCCGGATGGTCAGGTGACGGATGCCTCATCCTGAGCGGTCAGTACAAAAGTTGTAAAGCGTGAACGACATCATAGTGCCCTGCCGCCATTTTGCGCACGCCTGATGAGGGACAAGCGCTTAGAAAGCCGCTCTTTTTTTTAATGCCGCACCGTGTTGCGGCATTTTTATTGTCGGAACCTACAAAATTCTCGCTGTAAAGCCGCCAAAATTTGGTGACTTAGCCTAAGCATTCTTCTGAGAAATTCGTTAATAAGTGACATCATTGATGCGAGATTGTTTTTTTAATGTGAAGCGATAACGAAACAGGGAATGAGTGTGTTGAGAAAACATTACTTGAAAGGGTATACCGCGCGGCAAATTGTACAGCGAGCCATGAAAATTATTCCTTACTCGGTAAACGTCATGGATGAGCATGGCGTCATTATCGCGTCTGGCGAACCTTCGCGGCTTCGCCAGCGTCACGAAGGGGCCATTCTGGCGCTGAAGGAAAACCGTTTTGTAGAAATTGATTCCGCTACCGCCAATCAGCTTAAAGGCGTGCGATCCGGCATTAATCTTCCCATCTCTTTTCATGAACAGCTTATCGGCGTGGTCGGCATTACCGGCGAGCCGGAGGAGGTTCGCGCGTATGCCGAGCTGGTTAAAATGGCGGCGGAGCTGGTGATCGAGCATATGGTGCTGATCGAACAGCGACAATGGGATAAACGCTATCGCGAAGAGCTGATCAACCAATTGATTTTGCGAGAAAATTCAACAGAGTCGTTGCGCTCCATGGCGGCCTATCTGGGTATTGATCTGGCGGTTCCCAGAGTGGTGCTGATTATTGAACTTTCCCAGCCGGATCGCGAAGCGCTGCGCAATGTAATGGATTATTTCGAGAATCACGCGCGTAACCATTTGGTGACGTTTACCGAATTTAATGAATTAATCATTATTAAGCCTATCACGTTAAAAGAGGGAAAGTGGAATACCCGCCAGGAAATGGGCGAATTGCAGATTTTTAAATCATGGGCTGCATCATCGGGCTTTAGCCGTATTTTGGTTGGGGGCTATTTTGCCGGCGAGACGGGATTGCACCGATCTTTGCTCACAGCGAGAGCCACGCAGGCGATGGCGAAAAGACAAAAGCTGCGCAGCCAGTACATTTTTTATCATGACCACGCGCTTCCCGCGCTGCTAAGCGGGCTGTCTGAAAGTTGGCAAGTGCAGGAGTTATCGCGTCTGTGGCTGCAACTGGCGCAACATGACGCGAAAGGCGTATTGCAACAGACGCTGCGGACTTGGTTTGAACATAATTGTGACCTGACGCAAACGGCCAAAGCATTGCATATTCATGTGAATACATTGCGCTATCGCTTACAGCGCTGTGAGGATATTACGCACATAAAAATCAACGAGTTAAAAAGTACGCTTTGGCTTTATATCGGTATGGAGCTTCAGGCCGAATCTGTACCGTCCGACAAGTTACCGCTGCCTGGTCGAATCGAAATTTGTTGAAAGCTCCAGCGGATTTTTAGGCGGTTTTTTCCATACTGCGCGCTCCATGTTAAAGGAGGCGCAGTATATGACGTCGATATCCACCCTGGGAGCCATTGCCGCATTGGTTGTGGCCATCGTATTAATTTTAAGAAAAGTGTCGCCAGCCTACGGCATGATGGCGGGCGCGCTGGTCGGCGGTTTGATTGGCGGCGCCGATCTTCTGCAAACCGTGTCGCTGATGGTGTCAGGCGCGCAGGGCATCGTTAATGCCGTATTGCGTATTCTGGCCGCAGGCGTACTGGCGGGCGTATTAATTGAGTCCGGGGCGGCGAATACGATTGCTGAGACGATTGTCCGCAAAGTGGGGGAAACCCGGGCGTTATTGGCATTAGCCATTGCCACACTATGTCTGACCGCCGTCGGCGTATTTATTGATGTGGCGGTGATTACCGTCGCGCCGATTGCGCTGTCGATTGCGCGTAATGCAGGCCTGTCAAAAAGCGCTATTCTGCTGGCGATGGTCGGCGGCGGCAAAGCGGGTAACGTGATGTCACCCAACCCGAACGCTATTGCCGCCTCCGATGCGTTTCATGTTCCTCTTACCTCTATTATGCTGGCGGGCGTGGTTCCGGGCATCGTTGGGCTTATTATCGCCTATCTGTTAGCGAAACGGCTGAATAATAAAGGCGCGGGCGTCGCCGATCATGAAGTGACTCACCATGATGACTCCGTCGCCAGACCCGGTTTTCTGGTGGCGATTAGCGCGCCGCTGGTCGCTATTTTCCTGCTTTCTCTCCGTCCGTTTGCCGGCATTTCCATTGACCCGTTAATTGCCCTGCCCGTAGGGGGATTGGTCGGTCTGCTGTTGATGGGACGCGCGCGCCACTGTAACCAGTACATGGTCGCTGGTCTGATGCGTATGGCGCCTGTCGCTATTATGTTGCTGGGAACCGGTACGCTGGCCGGCATTATCGCTAATTCCGAACTTAAAGATGTCCTGATTCATGGCCTCACCGCTTCGGGATTGCCATCCTGGCTGCTGGCGCCCGTGTCTGGCGCCATGATGTCAATGGCGACGGCCTCAACCACGGCGGGAACGGCGGTGGCGTCCGGCGTTTTCTCTCCCACGTTACTTGAACTTGGCGTTTCCGCCCTGGCGGGAGCCGCTATGATCCATGCGGGCGCCACGGTGCTGGACCATCTGCCGCACGGCAGCTTTTTCCACGCGACGGGCGGCAGCGTCAATATGCAAATTCATGAACGTTTAAAGCTAATGCCGTATGAAACGCTGGTGGGGTTAGCCATTACCTTTATTTCTACTCTGATGTTCGGTTTCTTTGGTTTTGCAGGATAATCCCTATGAAAATTGTTATTGCTCCTGATTCATTTAAAGAAAGTTTGTCCGCAATGGCGGTCGCTGAGGCGATAGAAAAGGGGTTCCGCGAAATTTATCCTGACGCCGACTACGTTAAAGTGCCCATGGCGGATGGCGGGGAAGGAACCGTACAATCAATGGTGGAGGCCAGCGGCGGGCGTTATATTGACCAGTGGGTACAAGGCCCGCTAGGGCAACCGGTGGCCGCGCGCTGGGGAATGCTGGGCGATAGCGATACCGCCGTGATTGAAATGGCGGCGGCATCCGGGCTGCATCACGTTTCGCCTGAATTGCGCAACCCGCTTAATACCACCAGCTACGGCACCGGCGAGTTAATCGTCGCGGCGCTGGAGCGTGGCGTAAAGCGTATTATTCTGGGAATTGGCGGCAGCGCGACGAATGACGGCGGCGCGGGGATGATGCAGGCGCTTGGCGTTATATTGCGCGATAAACAGGGGCGCTCGCTTTTTCCGGGCGGCGAGGCGCTGGCGGCGCTGGCCTCTATCGATCTGTCCGGTTGTCACCCATTGCTGCGTAAGGTATCGATAACCGTGGCGTGCGATGTCAACAATCCGCTGTGTGGTCCCCAGGGCGCATCGGCCATTTTTGGCCCACAAAAAGGGGCGACAGCGGAAATGGTGAACACCCTGGACGCGGCGCTGGAAAACTGGGGCAGACATATTTATCAGGCTACGGGGCGTGAGGTGATTAATGCTCCCGGCGCGGGCGCGGCAGGTGGAATGGGCGCCGCGCTTTTAGGATTGCTCAATGCGGAATTACGCGCCGGCGTAGAGATTGTCGTGGAAACGCTACAGCTTGAGCAGGCGGTTAAAGATGCCGATCTGGTGATTACCGGAGAAGGGCGGCTGGACAGCCAAAGTATTTGCGGCAAGACGCCGATTGGCGTCGCCAGAGTGGCGAAGCGGTATCATAAACCGGTTATCGCGCTCGCCGGTGGGCTGCAACACGATCATCACGTTGTGTATCAACAGGGTATCGATGCAGCGCTGTCGATTTTGTCGCATATCGTTACGCTGCCGGAAGCCTTACACGAGGCGGAATATAACCTGAGCCTGTCGGCGCGCAATGTGGCGGCGATATGGCGTCTGGCGCGGCAAGCCTGACGGCGCATTCCCTTTCCAGGCCGCACATCAGCGCGGCCTGAGGCTTTTACGCGTTTTCTTTCAGCCAGTTCAGCACCACATCATGGTGATTGCTGGTTTTAAAATCATTAAAGACGTGTTCAATCTTACCATCAGCGTCAATCAAAAAGCTGATGCGGTGAATGCCGTCATACGTTTTGCCCATAAACGACTTTTCGCCCCAGACGCCGAACTGTTCACACACCTGATGGTTTTCATCGGACAAAAGGGTAAAGTTCAGCAGCTCTTTTTCAGCGAAACGGGAGAGTTTTTCAGGTTTATCGGTGCTGATGCCCAGCACGTCCACGCCTGCTTTTTTGAGCTCGTCCATGTTATCGCGTAAGCCGCAGGCCTGCACGGTACAGCCGGGTGTCATGGCTTTTGGGTAGAAATAAACCAGAACGCGCTGTCCCTGGAAGTCGGTCAAATTTACTTGTTCCCCGTCTTGATCCGGCAAGCTAAATTTCGGTGCGATATCACCGGCTTTCAGTGGATTCATTACTTAACTCCATCCTGTTCATCATGTTGTGAGTAATTGACGACGTTTATACTGCCTTGCGCATTGAGTTCTGTACATAGTGCTTTAAAGGCTTGCTCAATATTTGCGGAATTTTGCGACGCCGGGCTATGTGCGGTGATTTGAATAAATAATTGCGCAGCTTTATCACCTTCAGCCGGCTGCGTGCGGGAGACCAGCTCCGCAATATTCATTTCATGACTATTAAACAGCGCGGTGAATCGCTCAATTAAATGCGGGGAGTCGGCGACCTCAACCTGAACCCATACCGTCGCGGGCATTGCCGGGCGGGGGCGGTCGGACGTCCGTTTCATCACAATCAGCAGATCCAGCTCCGCGCCTTTTAACGGCAATGTCGATTCAATCAAGGTAATCGCGTTCCACGTGCCGGACAACAGCATAATAAACGTGAATTCATCGCCCAGCATCGCCAGTCGGCTGTCTTCGATATTACAGCCGCAACTGCTGACATGGCGAGTAATGGTATTCACAATACCGGGCCTGTCGGCGCCCAGCGCAGTGATAACCAAATAGTGTTGTGATGACGGTGTCAAACCAGTTATTCCTTTGAGCGGTGAGGTAATCTTAAGGAAACCATAAAAAAAACCTGCATACAACAATCAGAACGGCTTTGGTCGCTTGCTTTTATTGCCATACCAAACGTACCATTGAGGGACTTGTTTGCACAGAGGATGGCCCATGTTCACGGGAAGTATTGTCGCGCTTGTTACGCCGATGGATGAGAAAGGTAACGTCAGTAGGTCTTGCCTGAAAAAACTCATTGATTATCATGTCGCCAACGGTACCTCGGCGATTGTTTCGGTTGGCACTACTGGCGAGTCTGCCACGCTAAGCCATGATGAACATGGCGATGTCGTGATGATGACGCTGGAACTGGCTGACGGACGTATTCCGGTTATCGCCGGCACGGGCGCAAACGCGACCGCGGAAGCGATTAGCCTGACGCAGCGTTTTAACGATAGCGGCATTGTTGGCTGCCTGACGGTAACGCCGTACTACAATCGCCCCACGCAGGAAGGTTTGTTCCAGCATTTCAAAGCCATCGCGGAACACACTGACTTGCCGCAAATTCTGTATAATGTGCCGTCCCGTACCGGTTGCGACATGTTGCCGGAAACCGTGGGTCGTCTGGCGGAAATAAAAAATATTATCGCTATCAAAGAGGCGACAGGGAACTTAACCCGCGTTCACCAGATCAAAGAGCTGGTTTCAGACGATTTTATTCTGCTTAGCGGTGATGACGCGTCTGCGCTGGACTTTATGCAACTGGGTGGTCATGGCGTGATTTCCGTTACGGCTAACGTAGCGGCGCGCGATATGGCTGACATGTGCAAACTGGCGGCGGAAGGGCAATTTGCCGAGGCGCGCGCTATCAACCAGCGTCTGATGCCGTTACACAACAAACTATTTGTCGAACCCAATCCTATCCCGGTGAAATGGGCATGTAAGGCATTGGGTCTTGTGGCGACCGACACGCTGCGCCTGCCAATGACGCCTATCACAGACCATGGTCGTGACATCGTCAAAGCAGCGCTTCAGCATGCTGGCCTGCTGTAAAGTTTAGGGAGATTTGATGGCTTACTCAGTACAAAAGTCGCGCCTGGCGAAGGTTGCGGGTGTTTCGCTTGTTTTGCTGCTCGCTGCCTGTAGTTCCGATTCGCGCTACAAGCGCCAGGTAAGCGGCGATGAATCCTATCTGGATGCCGCGCCGCTTGCTGAACTTCACGCCCCGGCAGGAATGATCCTGCCGATAACGACCGGCGACTACGTTATTCCGGTCACGAAGGGGAGCGGCGCGGTTGGTAAGGCGTTGGATATCCGTCCGCCAGCGCAGCCGTTAGCGTTAGTGAGCGGCGCGCGTACCCAGTTCTCTGGCGATACCGCTACGCTATTGGTGGAAAATGGTCGTAGCAGCACGCTGTGGCCGCAAGTCGTCAGCGTGCTTCAGGCGAAAAATTATCCGATTGAAAAACGTGACGATGCCAGCCAGACCCTGACGACCGATTGGGTGAGCTGGAACCGCCTGGATGAAGACGAACAGTATCGTGGACGTTATCAAATCTCGGTGAAGCCGCAGGGCTATCAGCAGGCGGTAACGGTAAAACTGGTTAATCTGGAACAGGCTGGCAAGCCGGTCGCTGACGCGGCGTCGCTGCAGCGCTATAGCACGGAAATGATGAACGTCATTTCCGCCGGTCTGGATAAGACCGCTACGGATGCGGCAAATGCCGCGCAGAACCGTTCCGCCGCAACGATGGATGTGCAGAGCGCCGCTGATGATACCGGTTTACCTATGCTGGTCGTTCGCGGTCCGTTCAACCTCGTGTGGCAACGCCTCCCGGCCGCGCTGGAAAAAGTGGGCATGAAAGTCACCGACAGCACTCGCTCTCAGGGCAGCATGGCGGTAACGTACAAACCGTTGTCTGACAGCGACTGGCGGGATCTGGGCGCTAGCGACCCGGGCCTGGCATCCGGAGACTATAAGTTGCAGGTCGGCGATTTAGATAACCGCAGCAGCTTGCAGTTTATCGATCCTAAGGGGCATACTCTGACGCAAAGCCAGAACGACGCGCTGGTTGCCGTCTTCCAGGCAGCGTTCAACAAGTAATTTAACAGGGCTGGAGTAATCCGGCCCTTTTTTCTGATAAGATACGCAAACGTGTGCGTCGGTACAAAAACGCGATTTAACCGCTATTTCGCACCACAATTACAGGCCGACGTCTCCGGCAGGCGTAGCAGGAAATGAATACTTATCGTTAATTCACACCCAGGAGTGTTAAAGATGCAAAAGCAAGCTGAGTTGTATCGTGGTAAAGCGAAAACCGTATACAGCACGGAAAACCCGGACCTGTTGGTGCTCGAATTCCGCAATGATACGTCAGCAGGGGATGGCGCGCGCATTGAACAGTTTGATCGCAAGGGCATGGTAAATAACAAATTCAACCATTTCATTATGACCAAACTGGCCGAGGCGGGCATCCCGACCCAGATGGAACGTTTGCTGTCTGATACCGAGTGTCTGGTGAAGAAGCTGGAGATGGTGCCGGTTGAATGTGTGGTGCGCAACCGTGCGGCAGGGTCGCTGGTCAAGCGTCTGGGCGTGGAGGAAGGCATGGAGCTTAACCCGCCGATCTTCGATCTGTTCCTGAAAAACGACGCGCTGCACGACCCGATGGTGAATAGTTCCTACTGTGAAACGTTCGGTTGGGTAAGTCAGGAAAATCTGGCGCGTATGAAAGAGCTAACCTACAAAGCCAACGACGTACTGAAAAAACTGTTTGATGACGCGGGTCTTATCCTGGTGGATTTCAAACTGGAGTTTGGCCTGTATAAAGGCGAAGTGGTGCTGGGCGATGAGTTTTCGCCGGACGGCAGCCGCCTGTGGGATAAAGAGACGCTGGACAAAATGGACAAAGACCGCTTCCGCCAGAGTCTGGGCGGTCTGATTGAAGCCTATGAAGCCGTCGCGCATCGCCTGGGCGTGAAATTAGATTAATTCCGCTTCTGACCGGGGGGCAACCGCTCTCCGGTATCATCCTTTCCTCATTCTGATAGCGTTTACCTGTGGTAATCCTGCGCCTGACCGCCTACGATCATCTGTATAACAAAGAGAGAATGAGGTGATTATGCGCTGGCAAGGGCGTCGTGAAAGTAACAATGTAGAGGACAGACGTAATCGGCCAGGCGGCCCCTCGCTGGGTGGTCCTGGCTTTCGTCTTCCGCGCGGAAAAGGCGGCATCATTCTGTTGGTGGTGGTGTTGGTCGCAGGGTACTATGGGGTGGATTTAACCGGTCTGTTGACCGGTCAGCCGGTTTCGCAGCAGCAGTCGACGCGTTCGATAAGCCCCAATGATGATGAAGCGGCAAAATTTACCTCGGTGATTCTGGCGACGACCGAAGATACCTGGGGGCAACTCTTTCAAAAAGTGGGGCGCGGCTATCAGCAGCCAAAACTGGTGATGTACCGTGGTATGACGCGCACCGGCTGTGGTGCGGGTCAGTCCGTGATGGGGCCGTTTTACTGCCCGGCGGACGGCACCGTCTATATCGATCTCTCATTTTACGATGATATGAAAAATAAGCTGGGCGCGGACGGTGATTTTGCTCAGGGTTATGTCATCGCCCACGAAGTCGGCCACCACGTACAAAAACTGTTAGGTATTGAGCCTAAAGTACGCCAGTTACAGCAAAACGCGTCGCAAACGGAGGTGAATCGCCTTTCGGTGCGCATGGAGCTACAGGCGGATTGCTTTGCCGGCGTGTGGGGACACAGTATGCAGCAGCAAGGTGTACTGGAGGCGGGCGATCTGGAAGAGGCGCTCAATGCCGCACGGGCTATCGGCGACGATCGCTTACAGCAACAGGGGCAGGGGCGCGTCGTGCCGGATAGTTTTACCCACGGCACCTCAGAACAGCGCTACAGCTGGTTTAAGCGTGGATTTGACAGCGGTGACCCGGCGCAATGTAATACGTTTGGCAAAAACTTTTGATAAACCGGGGCAGGGATGTCTGATATCGATGCGCTACAGGCGTTAACGTCGCAAATGACACAGGAAGGCATTCGCCGTTTACTGGTCATCAGCGGCGATGCGGCGTGGTGCCGGGAGCGGGCCGAGGCGATACGCGCTGCATTGCCCGGTGACTGGCTGTGGGTCGCGCCTGACGCGCCCGCCCAGCCGTGCTGTACGCCACAGGCGTTACAAACGCTGCTGGGCCGTGAATTCCGTCATGCGATATTTGATGCCTGGCAGGGCTTTGACGCCGCAGCGTTTGCCGCCCTGAGCGGGACCTTGCAGGCCGGAAGCTGGCTGCTTCTGCTGATGCCGCCGTACGAGACGTGGGAAAGCCGGCCTGATACCGATTCACTGCGCTGGAGCGACTGCGCGCAGCCTATCCCCACACCGCAGTTTGCACAGCATCTTAAACGGACTCTCTCCCGCGATCCGCAAACGCTGCTTTGGCGACAGCACCAGCCGTTTTGCTGGCCATCTTATCCTTTCCGTGGACGCTGGCGACCCGCCACCGGCGAGCCGCAGCCGGAGCAGGCGGCTATCTTATCGCGTTTACGTGAAATGCCGCCCGGCGTGGCGACGGTGATTGCCCCCCGTGGGCGCGGCAAATCGGCGCTGGCCGGGCAATTCATCTCCCGGATGGCGGGCACGGCTATCGTGACCGCACCGGCGAAAACGGCAACGGATATCCTGGCAGCGTTTGCCGGTGAGCGGTTCTGCTTTATGGCGCCGGATGCGTTGCTGGCGAGCGGGGCAAGAGCCGACTGGCTGGTGGTTGACGAGGCGGCGGCAATCCCCGCGCCGCTGCTGCTGCAACTGGTTTCGCGCTTTCCCCGCATACTACTCACCACCACCGTTCAGGGCTACGAAGGCACCGGACGCGGTTTTTTACTTAAGTTTTGCGCCCGTTTTCCGCAGCTTCACCGCTTCACGCTTCGTCAGCCTGTCCGCTGGGCGCCAGAATGCCCGCTGGAAAATATCGTCAGCGAGGTGCTGATATTCGACGATGAAGCGTTTGCGCAGGCGCCATATGGCGCAATAGCAATCTCGGCGTTTTACCAACAGGCCTGGGGAAAGACGCCCGCGTTGCCGAGGGCTGTGTATCAGTTACTGTCGGGGGCGCACTATCGTACTTCGCCGCTGGATCTGCGCCGAATGATGGATGCGCCAGGACAGCATTTCTTGCAGGCCACGGCGAATAACCGTGTGGCGGGCGCCCTCTGGCTGGTCGAAGAGGGTGGGTTATCCGCAGAACTCAGTCACGCTGTATGGGGCGGTTTCCGGCGGCCGCGTGGAAATCTGGTGGCGCAGTCGCTGGCGGCGCACGGTAGCGACCCTTTAGCCGCGACGCTGGTCGGGCGTCGCGTAAGCCGTATCGCGGTGCACCCCGCCCGCCAGCGCGAAGGCATCGGTCAGCAGTTGATTGCCTGCGCGTGCGAGCAGGCGGCGCAGTGTGATTATCTTTCCGTCAGCTTCGGCTATACGCCGGAGCTGTGGCGTTTCTGGCAACGCTGCGGCTTTGTACTGGTACGGATGGGCAACCATCGGGAGGCGAGCAGCGGTTGCTATACGGCGATGGCGTTATTGCCGCTGAGCGACGCGGGAAAACGGCTGGCGCAGCAGGAACACCGACGTTTGCGCCGCGATGCGGATATCCTGACGCAGTGGAACGGCGAGGCGATACCGCTGGCGGCGTTAGATGAACAGGCGCTTAATGATGAAGACTGGCGTGAGCTGGCCGGTTTTGCGTTCGCGCACCGCCCGCTACTGACATCGTTAGGTTGCCTGCATCGTTTACTGCAATACAGCGCATTGCCATTACCGGCGCTGAGAGGGCGGCTGGAGGAAAAAGCCAGCGATGCCGAACTGTGCGCCCGGCTACGCATTTCAGGCCGTAAAGCTCTGCTGGCGTTGCAGCGTGCGCAGGCGGCGCAGGCGCTGATTGCGTTGGATGCCGGACGAACGCAGCGTTTACGCGACGTAATGCCCGGCGGTGGGGAGCATGCCGGATAGCGATACCTGTCCGGCATTATATCCGGTTACTTTTTCGGCTGATCTTTCTTCGGCCAGTCTTCTTCATCGTCCCACTTATCGTTAAAATCGCGATGCGGGGGCAGCTCAGGTTTATTGGCAAGGAATTTCTTATGGTCGATGCGTTTGAGATCTTTGATCACATTCAGCAGTACGCCTACCAGAAACACCAATACCAGAATCCACCAATATTTTGCCAGCCAGTCCATGCTTATTTCCTCTTACCGGAACGCTCATCAGGCGACGAGCTGTTCCATAATGCGTTGATACATACGGGCCAGTAGCTGGAGATCGGCGGCATTCACACATTCATTAATTTTATGAATGGTGGCGTTCACCGGCCCCAGTTCTACCACCTGCGCTCCCATACGGGCGATAAAACGTCCGTCGGACGTACCGCCCGTCGTCAGTAATTGCGGTTTAATTTCATTATAGTGCTCAATGGCATTTACCACCGCGTCCACCAGCTTGCCGCGTGCGGTCAGGAACGGCTGGCCGGAAAGCCACCAGTCTACGGTATAGCGTAGCTGATGCTTTTCAAGCAGCGCATGTACCCGCTCTTTGATCATCTCATCGGTCAGTTCCGTGCTGAAACGGAAGTTAAACTGCACGAACAGTTCGCCGGGAATGACATTATTGCTGCCGGTGCCTGCCTGGATATTGGCTACCTGCATACTGGTGGCCGGGAAAAAGTCATTGCCCCGATCCCACTCGATAGCGACCAGTTCATTAAGAAAAGGCGCGGCGCGATGAACAGGGTTATCCGCCAGATGCGGATAGGCAACGTGCCCCTGAACGCCATGGATAGTGAGGTTACAGGTGAGAGAACCGCGACGCCCGTTTTTGACGACATCGCCCACAATTTCAGTACTGGAAGGTTCGCCGACCAGACAGTAATCCAGCCGCTCGTTACGGGCCATCAGCGCTTCAACCACCTTTACGGTGCCATTTTTTGCGCTGGCTTCCTCATCAGAGGTAATCAAAAATGCGAGGCGGCCCCGGTGATGAGGATGCTGCGCAACAAAACGTTCAGCAGCCACCACCATGGCCGCCAGTGAACCTTTCATATCCGCCGCGCCGCGACCGAACAACATTCCGTCGCGAATCGTAGGCTCAAACGGCGGATTGATCCAGCGATCGACATCGCCAGCCGGTACGACGTCAGTATGCCCGGCGAACGCCAGCGTTTCGCCACGCCCACGCCATGCCCAAAAATTTTGCGTGTCGCCAAAATCCATATGCTCAATGGTAAAACCGATTTTACGAAGGCGTTCAATCATTAATGCCTGACAGCCTGCGTCATCCGGACTCAGGGAGGGGCGACGAATAAGTTGCTGTGTCAGCTCAATAACCGGGCACGACATAGACTACACCTCATCAAAAAACTGCTGATAACGGGATTCACTGAAACCAAGCAGCATAGGCTTCCCGGGCGCGCAGAGCAATGGGCGTTTGATGATTGCCGGCTGTTCAACCATGAGAGCAGCGGCGGAGTCGGCATCGGTAATCCCGCTGCGGTGGCCTTCATCCAGTTTGCGCCATGTTGTGCCGCGCGTATTCAGTAAAGGCTGCCAGCCGAGTTCGGCAATAAAGGTATTAAGAAGAGGGAGGTCTATGCCATCCACACGGTAATCGTGAAAACGATAATCAATGCCATGCTCCTCCAGCCAACGGCGCGCTTTTTTGATCGTGTCGCAATTCTTAATGCCATAGAGGGTAATCATATTGAATCCTTTAACGCGAAATTCGAATAAATAATCAATAGTATCGTCTGCGGGATAATAAGTGTGGCTGTTTATGGTTATTTATCCAGCGCTGATCGGCAATCAATATAACATTGTTGAGTGAATGTGAATAATGATTCCAAAACGTTCCAGATGTGGCTTGTTTATAATTCGCGAGGAAAATCCTATTTTGCGCACATGCAATTGATTGTTTTTTAACCCGATTTGATAAAGTAGTAGAAAAGGTATTAATGTTGCTAAATATTGCAGTAAGTCACATAAAATTTACGGCTACAGCGCCATAGTAATATCATAGACAGCATAACCAGAGGATATCGCAACAATCGGTTAAATGAACTTCTCTCTATACCGCTAACTACGTAGAATACCCATAATAATAAGAGAGGCTATTATGATTGAACGTGAACTGGGGAACTGGAAAGATTTTATCGAAGTCATGCTTCGTAAATAAATGCCTGGAAGGCACCGCGCTCCCATAGGGGATAAGAAAAGGCGACTCAACGAAAGTCGCCTTTTTTGTGCCCGACACCTCGTATCAGGCTGGCCGGGAGCTTATTCCGGGCGCGGCTTCAGCGGGAAGCGGCGACGTATCAGCACGAAAAACAGGGGTACAAAGAAGATAGCCAGAATGGTTGCTGAGATCATTCCCCCCATCACGCCGGTTCCGACAGCATGTTGGCTACCCGAGCCTGCCCCGGTGCTGGTGGCCATCGGCAATACGCCAAAGATAAACGCCAGCGAAGTCATCAGTATCGGTCGCAGGCGCTGGCGGCTGGCGTACAGCGTGGCGTCTAACAGCGCGTGTCCCTTCTGATTCATTTCGTTGGCGAATTCCACAATCAGAATCGCGTTTTTCGCCGAGAGGCCGATAACGGTCAACAGCCCCACCTGGAAGTAAACATCGTTTTCCAGCCCGCGCATCCAGGTAGCGAGTAGCGCGCCAATGACGCCGAGCGGCACAACCAGCATCACCGAGAAGGGCACCGACCAGCTTTCATACAATGCCGCCAGACACAGGAAGACGACTAATAGCGAAATAGCGTACAGCGCGGGCGCCTGCGCGCCGGAGAGCCGTTCCTGGTAAGACATGGCTGTCCATTCCAGGCCAAAACCGCCCGGTAGCTGATGCACCAACGACTCCATGACATCCATCGCCGTCCCGGTACTGACTCCCGGCGCGGCCTCTCCGACAATTTCTACCGCCGAATATCCGTTATAGCGTTCCAGACGCGGCGAGCCGGTTTCCCAGCGCGAGGTGGCGAAGGCGGAGAAGGGGACCATGCCGCCCTCTTTGTTACGGACATACCAAAGATTAATATCATCCGGCAACATACGATATTTCGCTGCGGCCTGAACATAGACCTTCTTCACGCGGCCCCGGTCCATGAAGTCGTTGACGTAGCTCGATCCCCAGGCTGTTTGCAGGGTGTCGTTGATATCGTCAATCGATACGCCCAGCGCCTGCGCTTTCCGTTGGTCAATATCAATTTGCAGTTGCGGGCTGTCGTCCAGGCCGTTGTGGCGCACGCGGGTCAAGGAACTGTTTTTCCCGGCCAGCTCAATGAGTTGATCTCGTGCGGCCATCAGCGCGTCATGGCCTGCTCCGGCGTGATCCTGTAATTCCATATCAAAACCGGCGGAGCTGCCCAGACCGCTAATTGCCGGCGGGCTGCTGGCGAAGACGCGAGCTTCTTTAATCTGGTTAAACGCTTTTGTCGCCCGCTCAATAATGGCGAACGAGGAGCCGGTGGTGGGATCGCGCGCGTCCCAGTCTTTCAAGCGAACAAACATGCGTGCGACGTTTTGCCCATTCCCTCCAGGGCCGGAACCGACCGTCGAGAAGACCGACACAATGTTGTCTTTCTCATGGGTGAAGTAATAGTTTTCAACCTTTTCAACGACTTTCAGGGGCTGCTGTTGCGTAGAACCGCTCGGTAGCTGGATAGACGTAGTGAACATGCCCCGATCTTCTTGCGGCAGAAAGGAGGTGGGGAGACGCAAAAACAGGAACACCATGCCGCCAAGCAACAGAACATAAATCAGAATCCAGCGCAGGCTGCGATGCAAAATTTTCGCTACGCCTTTCTCATAACGTTCGGCATTACGATTGAAGGTACGGTTAAACCAGCCGAAAAATCCGCGTTGCCCGTGTTGTTCGCCTTTGTGCAGCGGTTTTAATAACGTTGCGCACAGCGCCGGCGTCAGGATCATGGCGACCAGCACCGACAGCACCATTGCCGAGACAATGGTAATAGAAAACTGACGATAAATCGCCCCGGTGGTACCGCCAAAGAACGCCATCGGCACGAATACCGCAGACAGCACCATCGCGATACCGACCAGCGCCCCCTGGATTTGTCCCATGGATTTGCGCGTCGCTTCACGCGGCGTGAGCCCTTCTTCGCTCATGATACGTTCGACGTTTTCCACCACCACGATGGCATCGTCGACCAGGAGCCCGATCGCCAGCACCATCGCGAACATGGTTAATGTGTTAATACTGTAGCCAAACGCGTAAAGCACGGAGAAGGTGCCCATTAATACTACCGGCACGGCGATCGTCGGAATGAGCGTGGCGCGAAAGTTTTGCAGGAACAGATACATCACCAGGAAAACCAGCGCGATAGCTTCCAGCAACGTTTTGACCACATCGATAATCGAGGCTTTGACAAAGGAGGTGGTTTCATACGCGATCTTGTATTCCAGGCCGTGGGGAAAGTACTGCGCCAGCTCGTTGAGGCGATCCAGCACCAGCTTCGCGGTCGCCATTTCGTTCGCGCCGGAAGCCAGCTTAACGCCAAGACCGGAAGCCGGATTGCCGTTAAAACGGCTGAGGTAGTCATACTTTTCCGCCCCCAGCTCCACGGTGGCGACATCGCCCAGTTTGACCTCGGAACCGTCCTGATTAACGCGCAGGGTGATATCGCGAAATTGTTGCGGCGTTTGCAGCAATGACTGCGCATTAATGGTGGCGTTCAGCGCCTGCTTGTCGACCGAAGGCGTACCGCCAAGCTGCCCGACGGCGATTTGCGCATTCTGCGACTCAATCGCATCGGTCACGTCTTTCGTGGTCATCTGAAAACTATTCAATTTGGCCGGATCGAGCCAGATACGCATAGAGTACTGTGAACCATAAGCGTCAATATCGCCGACGCCGTTGACGCGGCTGAGCGGGTCCTGAATATTACTGGCGACGTAGTCGGCGATATCCTGCTTGTCCATAGAACCGTCGGTAGAGACGAAAGCGATGGTCAAAATATTGGTATCGCCCGTTTTGCGTACCGTGACGCCTTGATCCTGTACCGCCTGCGGCAGTTTACGCATCGCGGACTGTAACTGGTTTTGCACCTGCTGAACCGCCTCATCAGGATCGGTTCCCGCAATAAAGCTCAGGGTGATGGTCGCCTGTCCGGTTCCGCTGCTTTGTGATGACATGTACATCAGATTATCGAGGCCCGTCATATTCTGCTCAATAACCTGGGTTACGGTATTTTCCAGCGTTTGCGCCGACGCTCCCGGATAATTCGCGGTAATACGTACGTTGGGCGGCGCCAGATCGGGATATTGTTCAACAGGTAAAGAGAAAATGGCTAACGCCCCTGTCAGACACAACAGGATAGCCAGCACCCAGGCAAAAATGGGGCGATCGATAAAAAAATTCGCCATTAAAGGGAAACCTCGTGTTTCTACATATCGTTATAGATTTGAACTGCTTCACTGTAGCGGCAAGCTACGAGCCAAGCGTGGAGAAATAAAGGAGATAATGTAAATTATCATGCGCTTTTACAGCATACTTTTTGTGCCAACGCCGGAAAGCCTGACATCTGGCCTTCCGGCGATTTGCCGTTCTTTACGTTAACTGACTCTCTTCCTTGTTGGAGGAGCGAAAACTGATACTGACCAGCGTGCCGCCGCCGGAGGGTTGCGAAAAATTCAGCGTGCCGCCAAGGCGCTCCGCGCGCTCACGCATTATATTCAGACCATAGTGTCCGGCAGGCTCATGCGGTTCGCCGATACCAATGCCATTATCGCGAATATAAACGGTATGATCGCCGTCAGGCGCGGTGACGCAGCTCACGGCGATTTCGCTCGCGTTGGCGTGTTTAATGGCGTTCAGGACCGCTTCACGCACAATTTGCAACAAATGCACCTGCATTTGCGCATCCAGCGCCAGCGTGGGTAAACGGCAATCCAACGTGAGTTTGGCCGGGGTCTGACTCTGTAAATCTTCCAGCATCTCATGCAATGCGGAGGGTAAATCGGCCTGCTGTAACGTCAGACGGAACGTGGTGAGTAGCTCGCGAAGCTGACGGTAGGCGTCGTTCAGCGCTCTGGAAAAATCCGCCATGATGCTTTGCGCGCCGGCGTTATCTTCTGGAATGGCGCGCTTCAAAAGCGTTAACTGAATACGTAAATAAGAAAGTACCTGCGCCAGCGAATCGTGTAGCTCACGGGCAATCGTCGCGCGCTCTTCCATTAACAAAAGTTGCTGGAAGTGTTTTTGCGCCTGATTAAAGTACAAACCACGCCCCAGCATCGTGGAGACGCTGTTCAGCAGCGGCGTAGAGGCATTAACGTTGGGGCTTTGCCAGTGGAGTTCGCCATAGACCGTGTCCTGCATCGTCACTGGCAGCATTTGCATCGGCAGGTCGGGGCTTTGCATGCCTTCGCTAATCCGCCAGTTATCGCCCACGGTTAACTCCAGATACCAGGCGGCGTCATGTTCACGGACAATTTGCAAAATATGGCGAAAACAGTGGACGTCGATTTGGCTGGTATTCAGCGCCTGGGAGCACTGGTATAACACCTCCAGGCGGCGGTGCGCTTCGTGCAGATCGTGCGTTTTTTCTTCCACCGAGGCTTCCAGCGAACGATAAAGTTTATGCAGCTCGCTCGACATCTGACTAAACGTTTTCGCCAACAATCCCAGCTCATTGGGTAAGCTGGTATCCAGCGGCAGCGGGGCGAACTGACCATGTTCAATTCGCTGACTGGCGGTGACCAGTTGATTCAGCGGGCGAACGACCTGCTGGCGAATACGTCGTAGGGTAAAAAAGACCAGCGTAAATATGCCGATACCGCCCGCCAGCGATATGGCGACGACCAGCATGACTTTACGCTCGGCGTAATGCTGTAATGCCAGAACGAAGAGATCAATTTGATCGACGTAATTGTTGATATTGGTCTGATACCAGGCAATGTCGCCGTCCTGTAGGCGGCTATTCATCTCCAGCCAGTTGGCGTGCAGGCGCGCGTAGCGAGTTTTCACCGCCTGCGGCACATACCAGGCGTTGAGATTTTGCAGTACCGGCGAGTTGAGCGCGTGCTGGAAAAGTTGACGATGCGCATTAATCTGCGGGCTACGGCTTTGCAGATCGTAACCCAGCCGATAGCTCTGCATTCGTAGCGAACCGGCGATATTGATCGCTTCGGCATCCCGTAAACTGCTGGTCAGCGTCAGTAATGCGCTGCCGGTGGACAGAATAGACAACAGCACAATATAGAAAAAAGCCTTAGCCAGACTGGCCGAGACCGGGCGTTTAACCGTCACGCTGGCACTCCCCGCATTTAGCTGAACCGCAATTTCATTTGCTTTGAAATAAATTGATCTGCCACAGGTTCTGGACAGATAGTTGTGCTTCCTGGGCAGATGAACATTGCCGACCCCGCCTTCGTCAGTTAATAACAATGCTCATATAAAGAATAAGGTTTTTGCAACCAAAACAGAAGGACGCCATGAATCGTTTTATTATGGCCAATAGCCAGCAGTGTCTGGGATGCCATGCCTGCGAGGTCGCCTGCGTAATGGCTCACAATGATGAGCGACATGTCCTGACGCCACAGCGCTATCAGCCCCGAATTACTGTCATCAAACATCAGCGCCAGCGCAGCGCGGTCACATGTCACCATTGCGAAGATGCGCCCTGCGCCCGTAGCTGTCCGAACGGCGTGATCGCGCATATTAACGACAGCGTGCAGGTCAATGCGCAGAAGTGCATCGGCTGTAAATCCTGCGTCGTCGCCTGCCCATTCGGCACCATGCAGATGGTATTGACGCCCGTCGCGCCAAACCAGTTCAAAGCCAGCGCGCATAAATGCGATCTGTGTCAGGGACGTGAACAGGGCCCGGCCTGTGTGGAAAATTGCCCGGCGGATGCGCTGCAACTGGTCACCGAAGACTCGTTGACCCGTCTGGCTAAAACGCGACGGCTGCGTACCGCCCGGCAGGAGATTCGCCCCTGGCATACCGTGGATACACAACACAGTGGGACAGCAAGCAGCAAAGTCGAGCGTATGCAGGCGACGCCGCCGCGCGGCGAACCGGATAAACTGGCGATTGAAGCGCGTAAAACCACCTTTGAGGAAATTTATCTGCCGTTTCGCGCCGCGCAGGCGGAGCGTGAAGCGTCCCGCTGCCTCACATGCGGGGAACACAGTATCTGCGAATGGACCTGTCCGCTGCATAACCATATTCCCCAGTGGATCGAACTGGTGAAAGCCGGCGATATTGATGCGGCGGTAGAGCTTTCCCACCAGACCAACTGTCTGCCGGAAATTACCGGGCGCGTCTGTCCGCAGGATCGGCTATGCGAAGGCGCGTGTACACTCCGCGATGAGTATAGCGCGGTTACCATCGGCAACATTGAGCGCTATATCTCCGATCGCGCTCTGAGCAAAGGCTGGCGTCCCGACCTGTCGGACGTACAGAAGAGCGATAAGCGCGTGGCGATTATCGGCGCGGGGCCGGCAGGTCTTGCCTGCGCTGACGTGCTGGCGCGCCATGGCGTAAGCGCCACCGTCTACGATCGCTATCCGGAAATCGGCGGTTTACTCACCTTTGGTATTCCGGCTTTCAAACTGGATAAATCTCTGCTGGCGCGCCGTCGGGAAATCTTCAGCGTGATGGGGATTCGTTTCGAGCTTAACTGCGAAGTAGGGAAAGATATTTCTCTGGAGACGCTGCTGGAGAGTTATGACGCCGTCTTTGTTGGGGTTGGAACCTATCGTTCCATGAAGGCTGATTTACCGAATGAAGATGCGCCGGGGGTATATGATGCGTTGCCATTCCTCATCGCCAATACCAAACAGGTGATGGGGCTTCCGGCGTTGCCTGACGAGCCGTTTATTGATACTGCGGGCCTTAACGTGGTTGTGCTGGGCGGCGGTGACACCGCAATGGACTGCGTACGTACGGCGCTGCGTCATGGCGCTGCTAACGTCACCTGCGCTTATCGCCGCGATGAGGCCAATATGCCGGGGTCGAAAAAAGAGGTGAAAAACGCGCGGGAAGAGGGCGCGAACTTTGAATTTAACGTTCAGCCAGTTGAGTTGGTGCTGGATACGCACGGGCGCGCCAGCGGTATTCGCTTTTTGCGTACGCGGCTTGGCGAACCGGATGGTCAGGGGCGACGCCGCCCGGTACCTGTACCGGACAGCGAGTTCGTGATGCCGGCGGATGCGGTCATTATGGCGTTTGGTTTTCATCCGCATGGTATGTCGTGGCTGGAATCGCATGGCGTGAAGGTGGATAACTGGGGACGTATTGCCGCCAGCGTCGAGAGCGAGTTTCGTTACCAGACGTCCAACCCGAAAATTTTCGCCGGCGGCGATGCGGTGCGCGGCGCCGATCTGGTGGTGACGGCGATGGCAGAAGGCCGACATGCTGCGCAGGGGATACTCGACTGGTTAGCTAAATAAGCGTATTTGTAGGCCGGTTAAGGCCTGGAACGGTTAAATGATTGAGTGATAAAAAATCTTAAACTTATTGGCTAACCTTACTCCGTTTGCAGAAATGTTGACGCTCGCAGGGCTGAACGCCCTGCGATAAACATTTTCCCGTCGGGTCGACGTTTAACGGGCCTGATAAGGTCAATCTTAGTATTGAAAATAGAGTGTAAATTGAAGGAAGGGACGCTATCAGAATCCCTTCTTAGAGCCTATCCCATTAGGGCTATTTTACTTGCCATTTTGGACCTGGGCAGTGCTCGCCAAAACGCGTTAGCGTTTTGAACGCCGCTAGCGGCGGCCCGAAGGGCGAGCGTAGCGAGTCAAACCTCACGTACTACGTGTACGCTCCGGTTTTTGCGCGCTGTCCGTGTCCAAACTGGCTGCGCCAATAACGCCTGGTGGGATAGGCTCTTAATTTTTATTTTAAGGAACCATATATCTGGTCAACAATCCAGCCATACGTCGCCGCAGGTAATAATCCACTGACAAAAACATTTGGATTCACTTTAGGATTTGCTACCGGCGAGTGCGGCCTGTTACCTAAAATCACAATCGCCATATGATTAACCGGATCGATAGACGTCAGTGTTCCGGTCCATCCGGTATGTCCATACGTTTGCGGACTGGCTAATACCCCGAACGTGGGGGTCATTGAGGCGTTGCCGTTAACGCGCCACCCCAGACCAAAGGTAGCGTCTTCTGGCGAGCGGCGAGTAAACTGCGCAACCGTTTTGTCGTCGAATAGCTTCACGTTACCGTAGCCGCCCCCATTGAGCATGACTTGCATTAACACAGCCATATCATGGGTGTCAGAAAACAGTCCGGCGTGTCCTGAAACGCCGCCCATTGAGTACCAGGCTTTTTCATCATGCACTTGGCCCCATAGTGTATTGGTGCGAATATTGGGGAAATGAATCACGCCGTCACGCGTGTTGCCATGTAGTTCCGTTGCGGCGATTTGCGGCGGCGTGAAGCCTTTCATCAGCGGGTTAAAGACGGTATGTTTTAATCCGAGCGGTTTATAAATGGTGGTTTCGACGTAGCGATCTAATGGCATTGCCGTTATCGATTCAATGATAAAACCAAGAATCATATAATCCACGTCGCTGTAGATATGCTTCGACCCAGGTTGATATTCCAGCGGTGTCTTTTTAATCATCTCCAGAGTAGTGCTTTTACTCTGTGAGAATAATTTACCGGCGACGTTTTTATTAGGATATTGTGGGTCGGCAGGAAAGCCCGCGACGTGATGAAGAATATCAATAATGCGGAGTTTATCTTTGCCTTTTATTTTATCCCCAGGCATATCCTTAAAGCCGGGGATATATTTTGATACCAAATCATTGACATCTATTTTTCCTTCATACACTAGTTTTTGCAATGCGAAATTAGTGGCATACATTTTTGTGTTTGAAGCCAGGTCATACATCGTGTTAGTGGTCGCCCGAATGGGATGGGCTAACAGCGTGGAACCGTCATATTTTTTGGCATAGCCCCAGGCTTTTTGTAGAACAATATGATTATCTTTTATCACCAGAAGATTGATGCTGGGATATCCGGCATCAATTTGATTTTGAATCCAGCCATCAAGTCGGTGAAGTTTTTGGCTATCAAACCCCACCTGATCAGGGCTCGCGGTGGTCAATACCGGATACTCAACGGCAAAAGCTGAAAGGGAAAACGTCAGTAGAACCGTCGCAACGAGAGTAAATTTCATGATGATTCCCTCAGTCTCACTCCGGCCGTCAAATCATATCGCGAGCATGGACTCTGCGGCCCGGAGAAGCAGAATATGGTCATGGCAGTGACAGAAAAATATGGCTGTACATCCGTTCAGTCGGCATTAAGGATTAACCCTTCAGCAGACAAAACCGACCTCACGGCGTAATATTAATGCTCTTTTTACACCCTGGAGCCAGCATGTCGCAAACCATTACGCTTATTAAGGATAAAATTCTTTCTGATAATTATTTTACTCTGCGCAACATTACCTATGACCTGACCCGTCGTAATGGCGAGGTTATCCGTCACAAGCGTGAGGTTTACGATCGCGGGAATGGCGCAACCATTCTGCTTTACAACTCAACTAAAAAAACCGTGGTTCTGGTTCGCCAGTTTCGCGTGGCGACATGGGTCAATGGTAATCAAGACGGTATGTTAATTGAAACCTGCGCTGGCCTGCTTGATAACGACGAGCCGGAGGTCTGTATCCGTAAAGAGGCCATTGAAGAGACAGGGTATGACGTTGGTGAGGTACGCAAGATATTTGAGCTGTATATGTCGCCAGGCGGCGTCACGGAGCTGATTCATTTCTTCATTGCCGAATATCATGATAGCGAGCGTGCCAGCATCGGCGGCGGCGTGGAGGACGAAGAGATTGAGGTGCTTGAACTGCCGTTTTCCCGGGCGCTGGAAATGGTGCGCTCAGGCGAGATTCGGGACGGTAAGACCGTGTTATTGCTTAACTATTTACAGACGTCTCATCTAATGGACTGAAAAAAAAGAAATATATTTCTTTACACAAAAAAGACCAATCCGATAAATCTGATTGAGAACCCTGAGGCGCGCAAGGAAGATACCGTCTTAGCTGTGTTGTTCTGAATCTGGGGTTGTTCCGTTCATGCGCTACCGCGTTATTCTTTTTTGTCTGTTTGGCCTGTTGCCGGTCCAGCTACTGTGGGCTGCGCCAGCGCAACGGACTTTTTCCGACTGGCAGGTCACCTGCAATAACCAAAATTTTTGCGTAGCGCGCAATACTGGCGAACATCATGGGCTGGTGATGACATTAAGCCGCAGCGCCGGGGCGCGTACCGATGCGGTACTGCGCATCGATCGCGGCGGTTTGGCGCCGCCCGACGCTAAAGAAGCCGCAATTGCGCCTCGCTTATTGCTGGATGGCAAACCGCTTTCGTTCAACAGTCCACACTGGCGCGTGTCGCCCTGGCATCTCATGACCGGCGATCCTGCCACCATCACCACATTTTTACAGACGATTCAGGATGCGCAGGCCATCACCTTAAAAAACGGCGTTCAGACGCTTTCGCTGGCGGGATTAAAAGCGGCATTACTGTTTATCGACGCGCAACAAAAACGTGTGGGCAGCGAAACCGCCTGGATTGAAAAAGGAAACGAACCGCCGCTCAGCGTGCCCCCGGCGCCGGCATTAAAGGGGATCGCCGTGATTAATCCAACGCCCGTACCGCTGAGTGAGGAAGAACGCGACGATCTGCTGGACTACGCAGCATGGCGGGTAAACGGCATTCGTTGTTCGCTTGACCCGCTGCGTCGCGAGACGCAGGTCAGCGCGTTGACGGATGATAAAGCGTTATTGATTGTTAACTGCGAAGCCGGCGCCTATAACACTATTGATCTCGCCTGGGTAGTTTCACGCAAAAAAACGCTCGTCTCGCGCGCCGTACGTTTGCGGCTGCCGTTTAATCGCGGCGTCGAAAGTAATGACATGGAGTTGATGAACGCCTTCTTTGACGAGAAAACGCGTGAACTGGTGACGTTGGCGAAAGGGCGGGGGTTAACCGACTGCGGTATCCAGACGCGCTGGCGTTATGATGGCGATCGTTTTCGTCTGGTGCGTTATGCCGAAGAACCGAGCTGCGATAGCTGGCACGGGCCGGATGCCTGGCCTACGCTGTGGATCACGCGTTGAATCCTGGTTGTTATCCCCTTTTCAGAATAGGGATACACCTATTGAGGTTTCATTTATGGTATAGAGATTGCTACGTTACGGTAGGATTGTTACTTTACCCGATAGCCTCACCACAGCAGGAAATAGTATGAAAATAAATAATGGCCCCGTATTATGCCCCCATTGTGGCTGCCTGAGCGCTTATTATGAAATAGATCGGCTGGCGGCGATAAGAGAAAAAGTGAATAAAGAAGGCGGATCAGCGGCGTGGGATTCAACATTGCAGGCGCATAAAAAAAAGGCCTTTTGCCTGATGTGCCATAAATCCATTGATGAGGTCGTCATCGGGCAGTCAGATGCGCCTGAGTCTACGAAGTAATTTTGCACAGCCTACAGAACAGGTCTGCAGACTGTGCAAAGTCTGTGTTGCTAACGCTCGCCTTAGCCTTTGATGTTCAGCACCCGGCGGGCTTTTTCTACAATATTTTCCACGGTAAAGCCAAAATACGGGAACAGTTTGTCAGCCGGGGCGGATTCACCGTATCCCGTCATGCCGATAATTGCGCCTTTTAGGCCAACATATTTATACCAGTAGTCGGCTATACCGGCTTCCACCGCGACGCGGGCGGTCACGTGCGCCGGTAGCACAGATTCGCGATATGCCTCGTCCTGCGCATCGAAAATATCCGTTGAAGGCAACGACACCACGCGAACGTTATGCCCCTCGCCAGTCAATTTTTCCGCCGCCTGGAGGGTAATTTCCATTTCCGATCCGGTAGCGATCAGAATGATATCCGGCTTGCCGCCGCTATCTTTCAGAATATAACCGCCGCGGGCAATCGCTTTCACCTGTTCCGGCGTGCGTTCCACCTGCGCCAGATTTTGCCGCGAGAGAATCAACGCCGTCGGCCCGTGCTGACGTTCAATGGCCAGCTTCCAGCCGACCGCCGCCTCAACCTGATCGCAGGGACGCCAGGTGCTGAAGTTTGGCGTTAAGCGCAGGCTCGCCAGTTGTTCCACGGCCTGGTGCGTCGGGCCATCTTCGCCTAAACCGATGGAGTCGTGGGTATAGACCATAATCTGCCGGGCTTTCATTAAGGCCGCCATACGCGCCGCGTTACGCGCATATTCGACAAACATCAGAAACGTGGCGGTATACGGTACAAAGCCGCCGTGGTGGGCGATGCCGTTGGCAATGGCGGTCATGCCGAATTCGCGCACGCCATAGTGGATATAATTACCTGCCGGATCCTCTTTCAACGAGGTCGAACCTTTCCAGATAGTCAGGTTGCTCGGCGCCAGATCCGCCGATCCGCCCAACAGTTCCGGCAACAGGGGACCGTAGGCATTGAGCGTATTTTGCGATGCTTTACGGGTGGCGATTTTGGCCGGATTAGCCTGCAAGTCGTTAATAAATTTTTGCGTGGCGGATTCCCATGCCTCCGGCAGTCCGCCGCTCATCCGGCGGGTAAACTCCGCGGCCAGCTCAGGATAAGCCTTCTCATAAGCAGCAAACTTTTCCTGCCACTGCTGCTGCGCTTTCTCGCCTTTTTCACGGCCATCCCACGCGCGGTAAATCTCTTTTGGGATCTCAAACGCCGGATGATGCCATCCCAGCTTCTGGCGGGTCAGCGCCACCTCTTCTTCGCCCAGCGCCGCGCCGTGCGACTCCTCCTTCCCGGCTTTATTCGGCGAGCCAAAACCTATCACCGTCCGACAGATAATTAGCGAAGGTTTATCTTTTACGCTCTGGGCTTCGAGAATGGCTTTTTTCACCGCTTCCGGATCGTGCCCGTCAATGTCATGCACGACATGCCAGTGGTAGGCTTCAAAACGTTTGGCGGTATCGTCGGTAAACCAGCCTTCGGTTTCGCCATCAATGGAGATGCCGTTGTGATCGTAAAAGCCGATCAGTTTGCCCAGTCCCAGCGTACCAGCCAGCGAACACACCTCATGCGAGATCCCCTCCATCAGACAGCCGTCGCCCATAAAGACATAGGTGTAGTGGTCGACAATCTCATGGTCCGGCCGGTTGAACTGTGCGCCTAACGTACGCTCGGCAATCGCCAGCCCGACGGCATTCGCCAGCCCCTGGCCCAGCGGTCCGGTGGTGGTTTCAACGCCGGGCGTATAGCCAATCTCCGGGTGACCTGGCGTTTTAGAGTGCAGTTGACGGAAGTTTTTTAACTCCTCCAGCGGCAGGTCATAACCGGTTAAATGCAGCAGACTATAGAGCAGCATGGAGGCGTGACCGTTGGAAAGGATAAAACGATCACGGTCATACCAGGTCGGATCGGTGGGGTTATGTTTAAGAAAATCGTTCCATAGCACTTCAGCGATATCCGCCATCCCCATCGGCGCGCCGGGGTGCCCGGAATTGGCTTTTTGAACGGCATCCATGCTCAGCGCACGAATCGCATTGGCAAGGTCTTTACGGGACATAAATCACTCCATGCAAGGTTTATAGTTTGGCGGCAAGCAGGTCTTCCAGTTTGCGCTGGTCAACGGCAAAAAGACGGATACCTTCCGACAGCTTCTCTACGGCCATCGCGTCCTGATTATGTTCCCAGCGGAACTCCGCTTCCGTCATTGGCGTAGGACGGTGGAACATCTGCGAGGAAGGCACCAGTTTACGGATCACCGGTTCTTCTTTTTCTTTCAGCTCTTTAAGCAGGTTAGGGGAGATAGTCAGTCGATCGCAGCCGGTTAGCGCGAGGATTTGCTCAGTACGGCGGAAACTTGCCCCCATCACGATGGTTTCATAGCGATGCTGTTTAAAGTAATCGTAGATATTGCGTACCGATTTCACGCCGGGATCTTCCTCCACGACATACGGCTCCAGCGGACTACGCGCCTGATACCAGTCGTAAATTCGGCCCACGAACGGAGAGATCAAATAGACGCCCGCTTCGGCGCAGGCGCGCGCCTGGGCAAAAGAGAACAACAACGTCAGGTTGCAATTAATACCCTCTTTTTCGAGCTGCCCGGCGGCGCGGATACCTTCCCAGGTCGCGGCGAGCTTGATCAGAATGCGTGATTTATCAACACCCTGCTGCTGGTAGAGATCCACCAGATGGCGCGCTTTCTCGATACTTTTTTCTTTATCGAACGATAACCGCGCGTCGACTTCAGTGGAGACGCGACCGGGAATACTTTTCAGTATTTCCGCGCCAAAATTGACCGCCAGTTTATCGCTGGCTGCCGCAACCTGCTGTTCCTGCGTACCGCCGTGTTTTTTCCCCCAGGCAATCGCATCCTCAATCAAATGACCATACTGCTCAAGCCCGGCGGCTTTTAACAGTAAAGAGGGATTTGTCGTGGCATCCTGCGGCTGGTAGTGGCGGATGGACTCGATGTCGCCGCTATCGGCGACGACGGTAGTGAATTGTTTGATGCCGTCTAGCTGGTTCATAGGAAATACTCCTTGAAAAGTAAAGTGTTAGATGAGTGTGTTGATTCACACTTCTGAAAGATTGATACACTACATAACCAAAAAGCATAGCAGACAGGCATGGTATTGCTGGTATAAGCAGGTAACATGGCCGTTATAAGTTGATAACAAACTCTTGCGCCGTGTCGTGATAGTTTGCAGACCTTCAAAGTTTGTGTTGCGCAGTACGGTGATAATGTGCGGCGCACCAGGCCGCGTCACTTTTTGAACGATACGTGAAAGGAACAACAAGATGGATGAGCAGTTAAAACAAAGCGCCCTTGATTTCCACGAATTTCCGGTACCCGGTAAAATTCAGGTTTCTCCGACTAAGCCCCTTGCCACCCAACGCGATCTGGCGTTGGCTTACTCGCCAGGCGTGGCGGCGCCTTGCCTGGAAATCGAAAAAGATCCGCTGGCAGCCTACAAATACACCGCGCGCGGCAACCTTGTCGCGGTCATTTCCAACGGTACAGCGGTGCTGGGGTTAGGCAACATTGGCGCGCTGGCCGGCAAGCCGGTCATGGAAGGCAAAGGCGTTCTGTTTAAAAAATTCGCCGGCATCGATGTGTTTGACATTGAAGTCGATGAGCTTGATCCGGACAAATTTATCAATGTGGTCGCAGCGCTGGAGCCGACCTTTGGCGGCATTAACCTCGAAGACATTAAAGCGCCGGAATGTTTCTATATTGAACAGAAACTGCGCGAGCGCATGAACATCCCGGTTTTCCATGACGATCAGCACGGAACGGCGATCATCAGTACGGCCGCCATTCTTAATGGTCTGCGAGTCGTAGAGAAAAATATTTCCGACGTACGGATGGTCGTCTCCGGCGCAGGGGCGGCGGCAATTGCTTGTATGAACCTGCTGGTCGCGTTGGGGATGCAAAAGCACAACATCGTGGTGTGCGACTCTAAGGGCGTTATTTACAAAGGCCGTGAGCCGAATATGGCGGAGACCAAAGCGGCCTATGCGGTAGACGATAGCGGCAAGCGCACGCTGGATGAGGTCATTGACGGCGCGGATATTTTCCTCGGCTGTTCAGGCCCGAAAGTGCTGACTCAGGAGATGGTGAAGAAAATGGCCCGCGCGCCAATGATTCTGGCGCTGGCTAACCCGGAACCGGAAATTCTGCCGCCGCTGGCGAAAGAAGTGCGTCCGGACGCCATCATCTGTACCGGTCGTTCCGACTATCCGAACCAGGTGAACAACGTATTGTGCTTCCCGTTTATCTTCCGCGGCGCACTGGACGTCGGCGCGACGGCGATCAACGAAGAGATGAAACTGGCGGCGGTCCGTGCGATTGCCGAGCTGGCGCACGCCGAACAGAGCGAAGTGGTGGCCTCGGCCTATGGCGATCAGGACCTGAGCTTTGGGCCGGAATACATTATTCCGAAACCGTTTGACCCGCGTCTGATTGTCAAAATCGCTCCGGCGGTCGCGAAAGCGGCAATGGATTCCGGCGTGGCGACGCGCCCGATTGCTGACTTTGATGCCTATATCGATAAACTGACCGAGTTTGTCTACAAAACCAACCTGTTCATGAAGCCGATCTTCTCGCAGGCACGCAAAGATCCGAAGCGCGTAGTGCTGCCGGAAGGGGAAGAGGCGCGCGTGCTGCACGCAACCCAGGAGTTGATAACCCTGGGACTGGCGAAGCCCATCCTGATCGGACGTCCGAGCGTGATCGAAATGCGTATCCAGAAACTGGGGCTACAGATCAAAGCGGGCGTTGATTTCGAGATCGTGAATAATGAATCCGATCCGCGCTTCAAAGAGTACTGGAGCGAGTATTACCAGATCATGAAGCGTCGCGGGGTAACTCAGGAACAGGCGCAGCGTGCGATGATCGGCAACCATACGGCCATTGGCGCGATCATGGTGCAGCGTGGGGAAGCGGATGCGATGATCTGCGGCACCATCGGCGACTACCATGAGCATTTCAGCGTCGTGAAAGCCGTCTTTGGCTACCGTGACGGCGTGCATACGGCAGGGGCGATGAACGCCTTACTGCTGCCAAGCGGCAACACTTTTATCGCCGATACTTATGTTAACGAAGATCCCACGCCGGAACAGTTGGCGGAGATCGCCGTAATGGCGGCGGAAACCGTTCGCCGCTTTGGTATTGAGCCGAAAGTCGCGCTGTTGTCGCACTCTAACTTTGGTTCCTCAAATTCGCTGTCCGCCAGCAAAATGCGCGAAACCCTTGAGCGGGTACGCGAACGAGCGCCCGATCTGATGATTGACGGTGAGATGCACGGTGATGCGGCGTTGGTGGAAAGTATTCGTAATGACCGGATGCCGGATAGCCCGCTGAAGGGAGCCGCCAATATTCTGGTGATGCCGAATATGGAAGCCGCCCGCATTAGTTACAACTTACTACGCGTCTCCAGTTCCGAAGGCGTCACGGTCGGCCCGGTCCTGATGGGCGTGTCTAAACCGGTACATGTATTAACGCCGATCGCCTCTGTACGCCGTATCGTGAATATGGTGGCGTTAGCGGTAGTTGAAGCGCAAACCACGCCGCTTTAATAACGTATTACTCTCTCTTCTGGCGCAGGTTCTCCTGCGCTTTTTTTATGCGCCGCTGGGCTTCGCCATGGCATGAAAGGCTCGAGTGGGGATATTCTGGAACCTATTGCGTTACCCCTACTTATTTCACTGAATCTGTACTATGCACAAATCGAGTGATACGCATTATTTTTATCAATAATAGTAATATAAAGAATAGTCGGTGGGTATTTATTGCGGAACAGGCTTAAATTCAGAATGACGCCTGAAAATGTGATGCACCACGATATTTATCGTTAACACCTTCGACAGAAGTCCCTTTTATTTTCTTTCTCTTAGTGATCTACCTCACCTTTTACATCACCTTGCCGAATTTTGTTATTTACTCCGACAAAAAATTGCCACGATGACGGCAGTTTCAGTGGAGACGGTGAGCAATGAATAAAGAACGCATTATTCAGGAATTTGTGCCGGGCAAACAGGTCACTCTGGCGCATCTCATTGCGCACCCTGGTGAAGAACTGGCGAAAAAGATCGGCGTTCCCGATGCTGGCGCGATTGGCATTATGACCTTAACGCCGGGGGAAACGGCGATGATCGCTGGCGATTTAGCGATGAAGGCTGCGGATGTACACATCGGTTTTCTCGACAGATTTAGCGGCGCGCTGGTGATTTATGGCACCGTCGGCGCAGTAGAAGAAGCGCTATTACAGACGGTCAGCGGGCTGGGGCGATTATTAAACTTTACCCTGTGTGAGTTAACAAAAAGTTAATTGGTGGCGGTAATGAAACGTATTGCTTTTGTCGGCGCGGTCGGTGCCGGAAAAACAACGCTTTTTAACGCGTTACGGGGAAATTATTCCCTCGCCAGAAAAACGCAGGCCGTGGAATTTAATGATCATGGCGATATCGATACGCCGGGTGAATATTTTAGCCATCCCCGTTGGTATCACGCCTTAATTACCACGTTGCAGGATGTGGACACGCTGATTTATGTCCACGCGGCAAACGATAAAGAAAGTCGCTTACCTGCCGGGTTATTGGATGTTGGAACCCGTAAACGACATATCGCCGTTATCAGCAAAACGGACATGCCGGATGCCGACGTCGCCGCTACGCGGCAGTTGCTTTGCGAGATTGGATTCCGGGAGCCGATTTTCGAGCTCAACGGCCACGACCCGCAAAGCGTGCGGCAGTTGGTGGATTATCTGGCGGCTCTCAGTGAACAGGAGGAAGAGGCAGGTGAAAAAACTTATCACAGCTAACGATATTCGTGCGGCCCACGCCCGCGGCGAACAGGCGATGTCGGTAGTGCTGCGCGCCAGCATTATTACCCCGGAGGCTCGCGAAGTGGCGGAACTACTGGGCTTCACGATTACCGAATGCGACGAGTCCGTTCCGGCATCCACATCGGCGCAGGCGTGTAAAAACGAAAGCCAGCGCATTCGGGAAGCCATCATCGCGCAGCTCCCGGAAGGGCAGTTTACTGAAAGCCTGGTGGCGCAGTTGATGGAAAAAGTGCTGAAGGAAAAGCAGTCGTTGGAACTGGGGACGATGCAGCCGAGCTTTACCTCCGTCACGGGTAAAGGCGGCGTGAAAGTCATTGACGGCAGCAGCGTGAAATTTGGCCGCTTCGACGGCGCCGAACCGCACTGCGTCGGCTTAACCGATCTGGTTACAGAGCAGGACGGCAGCAGCATGGCCGCCGGGTTTATGCAGTGGGACAACGCCTTTTTTCCGTGGACGCTGAACTACGACGAAATCGACATGGTGCTGGAGGGCGAACTGCACGTACGCCATGAAGGCGAAACCATGATTGCCAAAGCCGGAGATGTCATGTTCATCCCTAAAGGCTCCAGCATTGAATTTGGCACGCCAACGTCCGTGCGCTTTCTGTACGTCGCCTGGCCTGCGAACTGGCAATCCGTATGAACGATTTCATCACCGAAACGTGGCTCAGAGCGAATCATACGCTCAGCGAAGGATCGGAGATCCATCTGCCCGCTGATGCACGACTGACGCCCTCGGCCCGGGAACTGCTGGAAAGTCGCCGCCTGCGCATTAAGTTTCTGGATCCGCAAGGCAGGCTGTTTGTCGATGATGACGAACAGCAGCCGCAGCCGGTACATGGCTTAACCAGTAGCGATACGCACCCACAGGCCTGCTGTGAACTGTGCCGCCAGCCGGTGGTGAAAAAGCCCGATACGCTGACCCATCTGACGGCGGACAAAATGGTCGCCAAAAGCGACCCGCGCCTCGGCTTTCGCGCCGCGCTCGACAGCGCCATCGCGCTGACCGTGTGGCTACAAATCGAACTGGCGGAACCCTGGCAGCCGTGGCTTTTCGATATCCGCTCGCGGCTGGGCAACATTATGCGCGCCGACGCTATAGATGAACCGCTGGCGGCGCAGGCGATCGTCGGGCTCAACGAGGATGAGCTGCATCGGCTTTCCCACCAGCCGCTGCGCTACCTCGACCACGATCACCTGGTGCCGGAGGCCAGCCACGGTCGCGATGCGGCGCTGCTTAATCTGCTGCGAACCAAAGTCCGCGAAACGGAAACCCTCGCCGCACAAGTGTTTATTACCCGTAGTTTTGAGGTCTTGCGCCCGGACATTTTACAGGCGCTGAACCGTCTCTCCAGCACGGTTTACGTGATGATGATTTTGAGCGTGGCGAAACATCCGCTGACGGTCGCCCAAATTCAACAACGGTTGGGAGAGAAGCCATGATCATTGAACGCGCCCGCGAACTGGCGGTACGCGCCCCCGCCAGAGTCGTCTTTCCTGATGCGCTGGACGAACGCGTGCTGAAAGCGGCGCATTACCTGCAACAGTACGGTCTGGCTCGCCCCGTTCTGGTCGCCAGCCCGTTTGCGCTGCGTCAGTTTGCCCTGAGTCATCGTATGCCGATGGATGGCATTCAGGTCATCGACCCACACAGCAACCTGAGTATGCGCCAGCGTTTTGCGCAACGCTGGCTTGCCCGCGCCGGAGAAAAAATGCCGCCGGACGCAGTGGAAAAGCTTAGCGACCCGCTGATGTTCGCTGCCGCCATGGTGAGCGCCGGTGAGGCTGATGTGTGTATCGCAGGCAACCTGTCGTCAACGGCGAATGTGCTGCGCGTAGGGCTGCGGGTGATTGGCCTGCAACCTGGGTGCAAAACATTGTCGTCTATTTTCCTGATGCTGCCGCAGTATGCCGGTCCGGCATTAGGGTTCGCCGATTGCAGCGTAGTACCGCAGCCGACGGCGGCGCAGCTGGCGGATATCGCTATCGCCAGCGCCGACACCTGGCGGGCCATTACCGGCGAAGAGCCGCGCGTGGCGATGCTGTCATTTTCAAGCAACGGCAGCGCCCGTCACCCCAATGTCGCCAACGTGCAGCAGGCGACAGAGCTCGTTCGCGAACGTGCGCCGCAACTGCTTGTGGACGGTGAATTGCAGTTTGACGCCGCTTTCGTCCCGGAGGTCGCCGCGCAAAAAGCGCCTGACAGCCCGCTGCAAGGCCGCGCCAACGTGATGATTTTCCCGTCGCTGGAGGCGGGCAATATTGGCTACAAAATCGCTCAGCGTCTGGGAGGCTATCGCGCTGTTGGGCCGCTAATTCAGGGGCTTGCCGCGCCGCTTCACGACCTCTCCCGAGGCTGTAGCGTGCAGGAAATTATCGAACTGGCGTTGGTGGCAGCCGTGCCGCGCCAGGCTGACGTGAGCCGCGAACGCAGCTTACACACACTGGTTGAATGAACGGTCCCGTTCTGGACCCCTTTAATGAGAGGAAAACACGATGGAAGCATTAGGAATGATTGAAACCCGGGGCCTGGTTGCGCTGATTGAGGCCTCCGATGCGATGGTAAAAGCCGCGCGCGTGAAGCTGGTCGGCGTGAAGCAGATTGGCGGTGGCCTGTGTACGGCCATGGTGCGTGGCGACGTGGCGGCGTGCAAAGCCGCAACCGATGCTGGCGCCGCTGCGGCGCAGCGCATTGGCGAGCTGGTCTCCGTACACGTGATTCCACGCCCGCACGGCGATCTGGAAGAAGTGTTCCCGATCAGCTTCAAAGGCGACAGCAACATTTGATGGTAGGCCGGATAAGACGCGCAGCGTCGCCATCCGGCATGAATGCGCGCCATTGCCTGATGGTGCGCAGATTCAAGGCCTACGACCCAACGGGCAATCCATGGAGGCGGATATGAAACTGGCAGTCGTCACAGGACAAATCGTATGTACCGTCCGCCATCAGGGACTGGCGCATGACAAATTGCTGATGGTGGAAATGATCGATGCCCAGGGCAACCCCGACGGGCAGTGTGCCGTCGCTATCGACAGTATCGGGGCGGGAACCGGAGAGTGGGTACTGCTGGTCAGCGGCAGTTCCGCGCGCCAGGCGCATCGCAGCGAATTATCACCGGTCGATCTGTGCGTCATTGGCATCGTCGATGAAGTGGTGGCTGGCGGGAAAGTGGTTTTCCATAAATAGGACTGAACATCATGAATCAACAGGATATTGAACAGGTGGTGAAAGCGGTACTGCTGAAAATGAAAGACAGCAGCCAGCCGGCCAGCACTGTTCATGAGATGGGCGTTTTTGCCTCCCTGGATGACGCAGTGGCGGCAGCAAAACGGGCCCAGCAGGGGCTGAAGAGCGTGGCGATGCGCCAGCTTGCCATTCATGCCATTCGCGAAGCGGGCGAAAAACACGCCCGAGAATTAGCGGAACTTGCCGTCAGCGAAACCGGCATGGGACGCGTTGACGATAAATTTGCCAAAAACGTGGCGCAGGCGCGCGGCACGCCGGGCGTCGAGTGTTTATCTCCGCAGGTGCTGACCGGCGATAACGGCCTGACGCTGATTGAAAATGCGCCGTGGGGCGTGGTGGCCTCGGTCACGCCGTCCACCAATCCGGCGGCGACGGTGATTAATAACGCCATCAGCCTGATTGCCGCAGGCAACAGCGTCGTGTTTGCCCCGCATCCGGCGGCGAAAAAGGTCTCTCAGCGGGCAATCACCCTCCTCAATCAGGCGGTGGTCGCCGCCGGCGGCCCGGAAAATCTGCTGGTCACCGTGGCGAACCCGGATATCGAAACCGCCCAGCGGTTGTTCAAGTACCCCGGTATTGGTCTGCTGGTGGTGACCGGCGGCGAAGCGGTGGTGGACGCGGCGCGCAAACATACTAATAAACGCCTGATTGCCGCCGGTGCCGGCAATCCCCCGGTGGTGGTGGATGAGACCGCCGACCTGCCGCGCGCTGCACAATCCATCGTCAAAGGCGCGTCTTTTGATAACAACATCATCTGTGCCGACGAAAAAGTGCTGATTGTGGTGGATAGCGTCGCCGACGAGCTGATGCGTCTGATGGAAGGCCAGCACGCGGTGAAACTGACCGCCGCTCAGGCCGAACAGCTCCAGCCGGTGCTGCTGAAGAATATTGATGAGCGCGGCAAAGGCACCGTCAGCCGTGACTGGGTCGGTCGTGACGCGGGCAAGATTGCCGCAGCCATTGGCCTGAACGTCCCGGATCAAACGCGCCTGCTGTTTGTGGAAACGCCCGCTAACCATCCGTTTGCCGTCACTGAAATGATGATGCCGGTACTGCCGGTGGTACGGGTCGCCAACGTCGAAGAAGCCATCGCCCTGGCGGTTCAGCTTGAAGGCGGTTGCCACCATACGGCGGCGATGCACTCGCGCAATATCGACAACATGAACCAGATGGCGAACGCCATCGACACCAGCATTTTCGTCAAAAACGGGCCGTGCATTGCCGGGCTTGGATTGGGCGGAGAAGGCTGGACCACCATGACCATCACCACGCCAACCGGCGAAGGGGTGACCAGCGCGCGTACCTTTGTGCGGCTGCGTCGATGCGTGCTGGTGGATGCGTTTCGCATTGTATAAGGGATGACTCATGGCGCACGACGAACAACTCTGGCTCACCCCAAGACTGCAAAAAGCGGCGGTCCTGTGTAACCAGACGCCCGCCGCCAGCGATACACCGCTGTGGCTGGGCGTCGATTTGGGCACCTGCGACGTGGTGTCGATGGTGGTCGACGGCAACGCCCAGCCGGTGGCGGTATGCCTTGACTGGGCCGACGTTGTGCGTGACGGCATCGTCTGGGATTTCTTCGGCGCCGTCACCCTCGTGCGCCGCCATCTCGACACCCTTGAACAGCAGCTCGGCTGCCGCTTTACCCACGCGGCGACCTCGTTCCCGCCGGGCACCGACCCGCGTATTTCGATCAACGTGCTGGAGTCTGCCGGGTTAGAAGTCAGCCACGTACTGGATGAACCGACGGCGGTGGCGGATCTGCTGGCGCTTGATAATGCAGGCGTGGTGGATATTGGCGGCGGCACTACCGGCATTGCCATCGTCAAACAGGGCAAGGTGACTTACTCCGCCGATGAAGCCACTGGCGGGCACCATATCTCCCTGACGCTGGCGGGCAACCGCCGTATTCCCCTGGAAGAGGCGGAACAGTACAAGCGCAGCAATGCGCAGGAGATTTGGCCGGTAGTGAAGCCGGTGTACGAAAAGATGGCGGAGATCGTTGCTCGCCACATTGAAGGGCAAGGAATTGCTGATTTATGGCTGGCGGGCGGTTCCTGTATGCAGCCGGGCGTGGAGGCGTTATTTCGCCAGCGTTTCCCGGAGTTACAGGTGCATTTACCACAGCACAGCCTGTTTATGACCCCGCTGGCGATAGCTAACAGCGGGAGAGCAAAAGCGGAGGGACTCTATGCAAGCTGAACTACAGACGGCGCTGTTTCAGGCATTCGACACCCTGAATCTGCAACGGGTGAAAACGTTCAGCGTACCGCCGGTCACGCTGTGCGGGCTTGGGGCGCTCGGCGCCTGCGGCCAGGAAGCGCAAGCGCGGGGCGTAAGCCATCTGTTTGTGATGGTCGACAGCTTCCTGCATCAGGCGGGAATGACCGCGCCGCTGGCACGCAGCCTGGCGATGAAAGGTGTGGCGATGACGGTCTGGCCGTGTCCGCCAGGCGAGCCGTGCATTACCGATGTCTGCGCGGCGGTGGCGCAACTGCGTGAGGCGGCGTGCGACGGCGTAGTGGCCTTTGGCGGCGGTTCGGTGCTGGACGCGGCGAAAGCGGTCGCCCTGCTGGTGACTAACCCTGACCAGACGCTGAGCGCCATGACCGAGCACAGTACATTACGCCCGCGTCTGCCGCTGATTGCGGTGCCGACCACCGCCGGAACCGGTTCTGAAACCACCAACGTGACGGTGATTATCGACGCGGTCAGCGGGCGCAAGCAGGTACTGGCACACGCGTCACTAATGCCGGACGTGGCGATTCTTGATGCTGCCGTGACCGAAGGCGTTCCGCCAAACGTGACGGCGATGACCGGTATCGATGCGTTGACGCATGCGATTGAGGCCTACAGCGCGCTCAACGCCACGCCGTTTACCGACAGCCTGGCGATTGGCGCGATAGCGATGATTGGCAAATCGCTGCCGAAAGCCGTGGGGTACGGCCACGATCTGGCGGCGCGTGAAAATATGTTGCTGGCCTCCTGTATGGCGGGAATGGCCTTTTCCAGCGCCGGTTTGGGGCTGTGTCATGCGATGGCGCACCAGCCAGGAGCGGCGCTGCATATTCCGCACGGCCAGGCCAACGCCATGCTGCTGCCAACAGTCATGGGCTTTAACCGGATGGTTTGCCGCGAGCGCTTCAGTCAAATCGGTCGGGCGTTAACCAATAAGAAATCGGACGATCGCGATGCGATTGCGGCGGTGAGCGAGCTGATTGCCGAAGTGGGGCAGAGCAAACGGCTGGCTGACGCTGGCGCTAAACCCGAACACTACAGCGCATGGGCGCAAGCCGCGCTGGAGGATATTTGTCTGCGCAGTAACCCACGCACCGCCACACAGGCACAGATTATCGACCTGTACGCGGCTGCCGGGTAATGCCTGTAGGCCGGATAAGGTGCTCGCACCGCCATCCGGCAATAACACGGCGTTAATGCCGGAGGCGACGTAAACGTCTTATCCGGCCTACAAATCATAAATGGCAGGGAGTAAGGGCTATGGGAATTAACGAAATCATCATGTACATCATGATGTTCTTTATGCTGATTGCCGCCGTGGACAGAATCCTGTCGCAGTTCGGCGGGTCGGCGCGCTTCCTCGGTAAATTCGGCAAGAGTATCGAGGGGTCTGGCGGCCAGTTTGAAGAGGGCTTTATGGCGATGGGCGCGCTGGGACTGGCGATGGTCGGTATGACCGCGCTGGCGCCGGTGCTGGCGCATGTACTGGGGCCGGTTATTATCCCGGTATACGAAATTCTGGGCGCGAACCCATCCATGTTCGCGGGTACGCTACTGGCCTGTGATATGGGCGGATTCTTCCTCGCCAAAGAGTTGGCCGGCGGTGATGTCGCGGCGTGGCTATACTCAGGGTTAATACTTGGGTCGATGATGGGGCCGACCATTGTGTTCTCCATTCCGGTGGCGCTCGGCATTATCGAACCGTCTGACCGCCGCTACCTGGCGCTTGGCGTACTGGCGGGTATCGTCACCATTCCCATTGGCTGCATTGCGGGGGGACTGATCGCCATGTACTCAGGCGTGCAGATCAATGGTCAGCCAGTGGAGTTTACCTTCGCGCTGATCCTGATGAACATGATCCCGGTATTGATCGTCGCGGTGCTGGTAGCGCTGGGGCTGAAGTTCATCCCGGAAAAAATGATCAACGGTTTCCAGATTTTCGCCAAATTTCTGGTGGCGCTGATCACCATCGGTCTGGCGGCTGCGGTGGTTAAATTCCTGTTGGGTTGGGAGTTGATTCCGGGACTCGACCCGATCTTTATGGCGCCAGGCGACAAACCCGGCGAAGTGATGCGCGCCATTGAAGTGATCGGCTCTATCTCCTGCGTGCTGCTTGGCGCGTATCCGATGGTGCTGTTACTGACCCGCTGGTTTGAAAAACCGTTGATGAATGTCGGTAAACTGCTGAACGTAAATAATATTGCGGCGGCAGGCATGGTAGCGACCCTGGCGAACAATATCCCCATGTTCGGCATGATGAAGCAGATGGATACCCGCGGCAAAGTGATTAACTGCGCATTTGCCGTCTCTGCGGCGTTCGCGCTGGGCGACCATTTAGGCTTCGCCGCCGCCAACATGAACGCCATGATCTTCCCGATGATTGTCGGCAAGCTGATCGGCGGCGTGACGGCGATTGGCGTGGCGATGATGCTGGTGCCGAAAGATGACGCCGCCCAGGTGAAAACCGAAGCGGAGGCGCAATCGTGAACACTCGCCAGCTACTGAGCGTCGGTATCGATATCGGCACCACCACCACGCAGGTGATCTTCTCGCGCCTGGAGTTGGTTAACCGTGCGGCGGTGTCGCAGGTGCCGCGCTACGAATTCATCAAACGCGACATTAGCTGGCAAAGCCCGGTCTTCTTTACGCCCGTGGATAAGCAGGGCGGTCTGAAAGAGGCCGAACTTAAAGCGCTGATTCTGGCTCAGTATCAGGCCGCAGGCATCGCGCCTGAATCGGTGGACTCAGGGGCTATCATTATCACCGGCGAAAGCGCCAAAACCCGTAACGCCCGTCCGGCGGTCATGGCGCTCTCGCAGTCGCTGGGCGACTTTGTGGTCGCCAGCGCCGGGCCGCATCTGGAATCAGTCATTGCCGGTCACGGCGCCGGAGCGCAAAGCTTGTCTGAGCAGCGGATGTGCCGGGTGCTGAATATTGATATCGGCGGCGGCACGTCTAACTACGCGCTGTTTGACGCGGGAAAAGTCAGCGGCACCGCCTGCCTTAACGTCGGTGGTCGCCTGCTGGAAACCGACGCTCAGGGGCGCGTGGTTTATGCCCATCAGCCGGGGCAGATGATTATCGATGAGGTGTTCGGTTCGGGTACTGATGCTCGCGCCTTAGCTGCCGCACAGTTGGGGCAGGTGGCGCGGCGGATGGCGGATCTCATCGTCGAGGTTATCACCGGCGCGCTCTCGCCGCTGGCGCAATCGCTGATGCAAACCGGGCTGCTGCCCGCCGATATTACGCCAGAGGTGATCACCCTTTCCGGTGGGGTAGGTGAATGCTACCGCAACCAACCTGCCGATCCGTTCTGTTTTTCCGACATTGGACCGCTGCTCGCCACGGCGTTGCATGAACATCCGCGCCTGCGCGAGATGAACGTGCAGTTCCCGGCGCAAACCGTGCGTGCCACGGTGATTGGCGCGGGGGCCCATACGCTCTCGCTTTCCGGCAGTACTATCTGGCTGGAAGACGTCCAACTGCCGCTGCGCAACCTGCCGGTGGCGATCCCGCAGGATGATGCCGATCTGGTGAACGCCTGGCGGCAGGCGCTTCTCCAGCTTGATCTCGACCCGCAAACCGACGCTTACGTGCTGGCGCTTCCCGCCACGCTCCCGGTGCGTTACGCCGCATTACTCACGGTCATCAACGCGCTGACGGCTTTTGTCGCGCGTTATCCCAATCCACATCCCCTGCTGGTGGTGGCCGAGCAGGATTTTGGTAAAGCGCTGGGCATGTTATTGCGCCCACAGTTACCGCAACTTCCGCTGGCGGTCATCGATGAGGTGGTCGTGCGGGCGGGAGACTATATCGACATTGGTACGCCTCTTTTTGGCGGATCGGTTGTGCCGGTGACGGTGAAATCACTCGCATTTCCTTCCTGAGGGAACGACTTATGAAACTAAAGACCACATTGTTCGGCAATGTTTATCAGTTTAAGGATGTAAAAGAGGTACTGGCTAAAGCCAACGAACTGCGTTCGGGGGACGTGCTGGCCGGGGTTGCCGCGGCAAGTTCGCAGGAGCGCGTAGCGGCAAAACAGGTACTGTCGGAAATGACGGTGGCGGATATCCGCAACAATCCGGTGATTGCCTATGAAGAGGACTGCGTGACGCGCCTGATTCAGGACGACGTCAACGAAACGGCCTATAACCGGATTAAAAACTGGAGCATCAGCGAACTGCGCGAATACGTACTGAGCGATGAAACCTCCGTGGACGACATCGCGTTTATCCGCAAAGGGCTGACCTCCGAAGTGGTGGCGGCAGTAGCGAAAATCTGCTCCAACGCTGACCTGATCTACGGCGGCAAGAAAATGCCGGTGATCAAAAAAGCCAATACCACTATCGGTATTCCGGGCACCTTTAGCTGCCGTTTGCAGCCGAACGATACCCGTGACGATGTACAGAGTATCGCCGCGCAAATCTACGAAGGGCTTTCTTTCGGCGCAGGCGATGCGGTGATCGGCGTTAACCCGGTGACCGATGACGTGGAGAACCTGACCCGCGTGCTCGACACCGTTTACGGCGTTATCGATAAATTCAATATTCCGACCCAGGGCTGCGTGCTGGCGCACGTCACCACCCAGATCGAAGCGATTCGTCGCGGCGCGCCGGGCGGACTGATTTTCCAGAGCATTTGCGGCAGCGAGAAGGGCTTAAAAGAGTTCGGCGTCGAGCTGGCCATGCTCGACGAAGCGCGGGCTGTGGGGGCGGAGTTCAACCGCATCGCCGGGGAAAACTGCCTGTACTTTGAAACCGGGCAAGGGTCTGCGCTCTCCGCAGGCGCGAACTTTGGTGCCGACCAGGTGACGATGGAAGCGCGTAACTACGGGCTGGCGCGCCACTACGATCCGTTCCTGGTGAACACCGTGGTGGGCTTTATCGGGCCGGAGTATCTCTACAACGACAGGCAGATTATCCGCGCCGGTCTCGAAGATCACTTTATGGGCAAGCTGAGCGGCATCTCGATGGGCTGCGACTGCTGCTATACCAACCATGCCGACGCCGACCAGAACCTTAACGAAAACCTGATGATTCTGCTCGCCACTGCCGGCTGTAACTACATCATGGGGATGCCGCTCGGCGACGACATCATGCTCAACTACCAGACCACCGCTTTCCACGATACCGCCACCGTCCGTCAGTTGCTGAATTTACGGCCATCGCCGGAGTTTGAACGCTGGCTGGAAACGATGGGCATTATGGCAAACGGTCGTCTGACCAAACGGGCGGGCGATCCGTCACTGTTCTTCTGATGACGCGGGGATAACACCATGGATCAAAAACAGATTGAAGAAATTGTACGTAGCGTGATGGCGTCAATGGGACAGGACGTACCGCAGCCCGTCGCGCCGTCAACGCAGGAAGGCGCAAAGCCGCAGTGCGCCGCGCCGACGGTGACCGAAAGCTGCGCGCTGGATTTAGGTTCCGCAGAGGCAAAAGCCTGGATTGGCGTCGAGAATCCGCATCGTGCGGACGTGCTGACCGAACTGCGTCGCAGTACTGCGGCACGCGTCTGTACGGGTCGTGCCGGGCCGCGTCCGCGCACCCAGGCGCTGTTGCGCTTCCTGGCGGATCACTCCCGTTCGAAAGATACCGTGCTCAAAGAGGTGCCGGAAGAGTGGGTAAAAGCGCAAGGGCTGCTGGAAGTGCGTTCGGAGATCAGCGACAAAAACCTGTACCTGACGCGCCCGGATATGGGGCGTCGCCTGAGCCCGGAAGCCATTGACGCGCTGAAGTCACAGTGCGTGATGAACCCGGATGTGCAGGTAGTGGTCTCCGATGGCCTCTCTACGGATGCGATCACCGCCAACTATGAAGAGATCCTGCCGCCGCTGCTTGCCGGTCTGAAGCAGGCCGGGCTGAACGTCGGCACGCCGTTCTTTGTGCGCTATGGCCGCGTGAAGATTGAAGATCAGATTGGCGAAATTCTCGGCGCGAAGGTCGTCATCCTGCTGGTGGGCGAACGTCCGGGGCTGGGGCAGTCGGAAAGCCTTTCCTGCTACGCGGTCTATTCCCCGCGCGTGGCGACCACCGTCGAGGCCGACAGAACCTGTATTTCAAACATTCATCAGGGGGGGACGCCGCCAGTAGAAGCCGCCGCCGTGATTGTGGATTTGGCCAAACGGATGCTGGAGCAGAAAGCGTCCGGCATCAACATGACCCGTTAAGGAGACATCATGCCTGCATTAGATTTAATTCGACCTTCAGTGACTGCCATGCGCGTGATTGCCTCCGTGAATGACGGCTTTGCGCGGGAACTTAAATTACCGCCACATATACGTAGTCTCGGACTCATCACGGCAGATTCTGATGATGTGACCTATATTGCCGCTGATGAAGCGACAAAACAGGCGATGGTGGAAGTGGTCTATGGCCGCTCCCTCTATGCCGGGGCGGCTCACGGGCCGTCGCCTACCGCCGGTGAGGTGTTGATTATGCTGGGCGGACCGAACCCGGCGGAAGTGCGCGCCGGTCTGGATGCAATGGTCGCCAGCATTGAAAACGGCGCGGCGTTCCAGTGGGCGAACGATGCGGAAAATACCGCGTTCCTGGCGCATGTGGTTTCGCGTACCGGCTCGTACCTCTCGTCTACCGCAGGTATCGCGCTGGGCGATCCAATGGCCTACCTGGTGGCGCCGCCGCTGGAAGCGACATTCGGCATTGACGCGGCGATGAAATCCGCTGACGTTCAACTGGTGACTTACGTGCCGCCGCCGTCGGAAACCAACTATTCGGCTGCGTTCTTAACGGGAAGCCAGGCCGCGTGTAAAGCCGCCTGCAACGCCTTTACCGACGCCGTGCTGGATATTGCTCGTAACCCTGTCCAGCGTGCGTAACGGAGGTTGCCAATGATCAATGCCCTGGGATTACTGGAAGTGGACGGAATGGTCGCCGCCGTCGATGCGGCGGATGCCATGCTGAAAGCGGCCAACGTGCGTTTGCTCAGTCATCAAGTGCTCGACCCTGGCAGGCTCACGCTGGTGGTGGAGGGCGATCTGGCGGCGTGTCGTGCGGCGCTGGATGCCGGAAGCGCTGCCGCGCAGCGCACAGGCCGTGTGATTAGTCGCAAAGAAATTGGTCGTCCGGAAGAGGACACCCAGTGGCTGATTGGCGGGTTTGCGCGTGCGACAACGCCGACTGAGAAAGCGCCCCAGGTACCCGCAACGCCTGAGTTCGCTGAGGCGTTATTGGCGCTGCTGGCATCAGTACGCCAGGGAATGACGGCGGGAGAGGTTGCCGCGCATTTTGGCTGGCCGCTGGAGCAGGCCAGAAACGTGCTGGAACAACTCTTTTCTGACGGAGCGTTGCGTAAACGCAGTAGTCGCTATCGCATCAAAAATTAATCTGTCGGAGGGCCGGGCGTCCTGGCGGGCGTCCGGCATAGAAGATCATGAAAAAGACCCGTACAGCGAATTTGCACCATCTTTATCATGAAGCGTTACCCGAAGACGTTAAACTTACGCCCAGAGTCGAGGTGGACAATGTTCATCAGCGACGGACGACGGATGTCTATGAACATGCTCTGACTATCACCGCCTGGCAGCAGATCTACGATCAGTTACACCCGGGTAAATTTCATGGCGAGTTCACGGAAATCCTGCTTGATGAGATTCAGGTGTTCCGTGAATACACCGGCCTGGCGCTGCGTCAGTCGTGTCTGGTTTGGCCAAACTCTTTCTGGTTTGGTATTCCGGCGACGCGCGGCGAACAGGGATTTATCGGCGCGCAGGGGCTCGGCAGCGCCGAGATTGCCACCCGACCGGGAGGCACCGAGTTTGAACTGAGCACGCCGGATGATTACACCATTCTGGGTGTCGTTATCTCGGAAGATGTTATTTCCCGTCAGGCCACTTTTTTGCATAACCCGGAAAGGGTGCTGCATATGCTGCGTAACCAGTTAGCGCTGGAGGTAAAAGAGCAGCATAAAGCGGCGCTGTGGGGCTTTGTGCAGCAGGCGCTGGCCACCTTCAGCGAGAGTCCTGAAACCCTGCATCAACCTGCGGTGCGTAAGGTCTTGAGTGATAATTTGTTGCTGGCGATGGGCACGATGCTGGAAGAGGCGAAGCCGATTCATAGCGCCGAAAGCATCAGCCATCAGGGATATCGTAGGCTACTGTCGCGGGCGCGGGAATATGTGCTGGAAAATATGTCGGAGCCGCTGACGGTGCTCGACTTATGTAACCAGCTACACGTAAGCCGTCGCACGCTGCAAAATGCGTTTCACGTCATTTTGGGCATTGGCCCCAATGCGTGGCTGAAACGTATTCGCTTAAACGCAGTACGCCGGGAACTGATTAGCCCGTGGTCGCAGAGCGCCACGGTCAAAGATGCCGCGATGCAGTGGGGATTCTGGCATCTGGGGCAATTTGCCACCGATTATCAGCAATTATTTGCCGAAAAACCGTCGTTGACGTTGCATCAACGGATGCGGCAATGGGCTTGATAATGATGGGTAGGCTCTCCGGTTGCTGATAACGTGCGCGTGTCGGGAATTGCCCGGTGGCGGCTGGCGCCTTACCGGGTCTACGGATTCGCTGCCGTCTGTGGTTGGTAGCCCGGACAAGGCGCGCCAGCGCCGCCTCCGGGGAAGCGCGCGCACAACGTGCAAAACAGTTTTGTCATCAGGTCATGAGGATGAGCGTTTATGTTTGCTGATAAGACGTTGCCGTTGTTTGGCAGGAGGGGCAGATAAACCCGTAAAGCATTCCTTCCGCATATTCCTCTTCCTCGATATCTTCATAGCTTAGCTGCGCAAGAAACATCATCGTTTGCGCGCACGTTGGGCACGTGGGATAGTCTGTATCCTGAACCCATGCGGGATGGCCGCCGAGCTGTGAGAAGGTGGTGGGTAAAAATATTTCAGCAGCGAATAGCGGCAAACGGGATTCCCCGGGGTGCAGAACATCAAGCGGTAGCGTTATCCAGTCAGAGGAATTCTCCACCGCCAGCGTCGAGAGCGCATTTTTTTCGTACCATCGCGGCTGGCCTTGCGGATCGACGGTGGCGAAAACGGTGTTATATGCCGTACAACACTGACAGGTCAGAATACGAATTTGACCGGGCCAACCCTGCGTGCTTAGGCCGACGGCGCTCGGCGCAACCTCAAACAGATTGATTAGCGGCAGGGAACAGTGTGGGCAGTTTTCACCATATTCTGCGACGGCGCGAAAAACGGCCGGCTGTTCAGGTGCCTGTTTTACCAGATGGGTACATTGCGTAAAGTAAAGATCGCGCCTGCGGCCATTTTCAGTGAGTTCCCATCCCGCCTGGTGAGCATAGCGATGAGGGAGGATATGAAGTGAAGCACTCCACGCAGGTGGTTCCTGGCGCCAGCGGTTAAAATGCTCAACGACAACCTCATCGCCAATCCAGGCCAGGGCACAAAGAATGCGTCACGGTTTTCGTCATCGGTTTCCACCTTCTGCAAAAGCGCGTCGCGTACGTCAGGCGGCGCACGGTGAAAAGGTAGGGGTGAAGAGAGCTCCAGTTCTTCTTCATTTATTACCTGGCGCAGGAAATTATCCAGATTGGCCCGGGTAAATGCCGCCAGGCACAGCGCAATTTCCTGAGCTTCCTCCTGCCATCCGGAATCAAATAATTTTTCTGCATAATCGACCATATCGCGGCTTTCATCATCGGAGAGCTTTTTGTAAAGCTCATCGGTCGGAATGGGGCAGGGAATCCACTCGATTAACGGATCGTGTTCCCGGGGTTCATGAACGAGCTTAAGCATTTCAACAGGGTTGGTAATGCCACTGAACGCGTCGATCGTTTTTCTGTTTTTCCGGATATATTCTTCCTGCTTTTGCCGATAGCGCGCCTGGACGCAGGGCATACAATAGCCCTCCGTGCGGGCAGCCGTTGCTGGCAGGATGAAATGTGAGCATTGCGGGTTTTTACAAGGAATACGCTCGTCCATGCGGTAGTGCTCCACTGCAAATTCTACGAGTGCTTACTGTACTGTTTTACTAATGATAACGGCAGCGGGCGGTTATCCGAATTCTTTATCTACAATGAACTCGTTTATTTCTACGAGCCTGCTTTTACTCAACGACCAACCGGATAGGCGATAAACAAACCGGCTATCGTCAGAATACATGCCAGTATGCATAGCAAGATACAGTTAACGCTTTTACGCGGAATATGAATAATAAAGCAGAGTAATGCTATCAGGGCCATGACCACAGGGATGGTCACCATATTGATAACCAGAAGCACGATCAGACCGAAGCTCACCCCTCCGCTATGAGGGATGAATATTCTTTCTTCAAAATATATTTCTAGCGTAATAGCAAGCAGGCAGCCAATAAAACTTATACCCAGATGGGGATGCCATTTGGCGTCACTGGTTACTACTTTCCGTGTATTTGTTTGCATTGTTTTACTTTATAAATAAGTTAAATCCAGTCGCGTACCTGAATAAACTCGCTCAGCGCCGCTTCCGGGCTACCCGCTTCTGGCTGCCAGTCGTACTCCCAGCGCACCAGCGGCGGCATCGACATCAGGATAGATTCAGTGCGCCCGCCGGTTTGCAGACCAAACAGGGTGCCTCTGTCCCACACCAGATTGAACTCCACGTAGCGCCCGCGGCGATAAAGTTGAAAATTACGCTCCCGCTCTCCCCAGACCATCGCTTTGCGTCGTTCGACAATCGGTAAATACGCCTCGGTGTAGCCGTTACCGACCGCCTGCATAAAAGCAAAACAGTGGTCGAAATCCGGCGTATTCAAATCGTCAAAAAACAGGCCGCCGATACCGCGCTGCTCGTTACGATGCTTGAGGAAAAAGTAGTCATCGCACCACTTTTTATAGCGCGGATACACATCGTCGCCAAACGGCTGGCACAGGTCGCGGGCGGTGCGGTGCCAGTGAACGGCATCCTCTTCAAAGCCGTAGTAGGGCGTTAAATCGAACCCGCCGCCAAACCACCACACCGGATCGGCGCCCGGTTTTTCGGCAATAAAAAAGCGCACGTTAGCATGGCTGGTGGGAATATACGGATTGTGCGGATGCACCACCAGCGATACGCCCATCGCTTCAAAGCTACGCCCGGCCAGTTCTGGCCGATGCGCGGTGGCGGATGCGGGCATTGCATCGCCGTGAACGTGAGAGAAATTAACGCCCGCCTGTTCGAAAATCCCGCCGTTGCGTAATACCCGGCTGCGTCCGCCGCCGCCCGCTTCGCGTCGCCAGCTATCTTCGACAAAGTTTGCGCCATCCACAGCGGATAACTTTTGGCAAATATCATCCTGCAGGCGTAGCAGAAACTGTTTTACGTGATGTGCATCGGGTTTCATGATTACCGTTTCTTCGTGTGTGCTTTCTGATTATCAAACCAGTGAAAATAACTGATGATGCCGTTGGCGATCGCCGTAGCGATTTTCTGGCGAAACGCCGTCGTGCCCAGCAGGCGTTCTTCTTCCGGATTGGTAATAAACGAGGTTTCGACCAGTACCGACGGAATTGACGGTGATTTTAGCACCACGAAAGCCGCTTGTTCGGTAGTGCGGCTGTGTAATTTATGTATAGGTTTGATTTTCTTGAGAATATGCGAACCCAGCGTCAGACTGTTTTTAATCGTATCGGTTTGCACCAGATCAAACAAAACTTGTTGTAATAGATGATCCCGGTCAGTGGCTTTTTTACCCGCCACTTCGTCCGCGCGGTTTTCACGCTCGGAGAGATACTTCGCCATGGCGCTACTGGCCCCGCGGTTGGAAAGCGCAAAAACGGAAGCGCCCGCTGCTTTCGGGTTGGTAAAACCATCGGCATGAATAGACATAAACAGATCCGCGCCGTGCTTATGGGCGATTTCCACCCGATCGTACAGCGGAATAAAGGTATCCCCTGTCCGGGTTAAACGCGCATCGATTCCGTGATTTCGCAAAATAGCGCGTACGTTTTTGGCAATTGCCAGCACGACGTGTTTTTCCTGAGAACCGTTGCGGCCAATCGCGCCGGTATCGATGCCGCCGTGTCCGGGGTCGAGCATCACCAACCGTTTACTGCCGGTTTTTTTGGTTTTGGGTTTGCTGTGACCATTACTGGTTTTTAGCGTTTCTTCTTTGGCTACTGCGTGCGACATACCTGACAGCGTCAGGGCCGCCAGACCTGTTTTGAGTACCTGGCGGCGCGATGTGAGAGTTTTTAGGAGTTTAAAAGTGCTCATACGGCCTGAGTTGTGAAAATTAAGTTCAAGATGTTATATCGTATCGCGTAATCCGTTACGACGGTTGGTGATGAGAATTGTTTTACTTTTCATTTCAATACGTGACACATCGCCATTATGCCATTTTTTCCGCTACATCGCGTCAGATATTGGCTGAATCAGATGTTTGCGCCATAATCTTGTTTTTTCCACCCGAAAAGGCAACGAATACCATGGAAATACGCGTTTTTCGCCAGGAAGATTTCGAAGAGGTGATTACCCTCTGGGAGCGTTGCGACCTGCTGCGTCCATGGAACGATCCTGAAATGGATATTGAACGCAAGGTGAATCACGATGTCAGCTTGTTCCTCGTTGCGGAAGTTAGCGGCGAAGTCGTCGGTACGGTAATGGGCGGTTATGACGGGCATCGCGGCTCGGCGTATTACCTGGGCGTTCACCCGGAGTTCCGCGGGCGCGGCATTGCGAATGCGCTGCTTAACCGGCTGGAAAAAAAACTCATCGCCCGCGGGTGTCCGAAAATCCAAATTATGGTGCGCGATGATAACGACGTTGTGCTGGGCATGTATGAACGTCTGGGGTATGAGCATTCTGACGCCCTAAGTTTGGGTAAACGCCTGATTGAAGATGAAGAGTACTGAGTTTCATCCAGCCGATTATGATGTACACGGACGTTTACGCCTGCCGTTTCTGTTCTGGTGCGTACTGCTACTTCAGGCGCGCGCCTGGGTACTCTTTGTCATTGCCGGTTCATCCCGTGGACAGGGTAATACTTTGTTAAACTTTTTTTATCCCGACCATGATAATTTTTGGCTGGGGCTGTTGCCCGGCGTTCCGGCGGTAGTGGCGTTTTTACTCAGCGGGCGGCGTGAAGCGTTTCCTGGTGTGTGGCGCTGGCTGCGCGGACTCCTGATCCTTGCTCAACTGGTGTCGTTGTGCTGGCTGCCGGTGATGTGGCTGGGTGGCGACCCGGTCAACGGCGTCGGGCTGGCGCTGCTGCTGGCGGACATCGTCGCGCTGATCTGGCTGTTAACCAATCAACGTTTGCGTGCCTGTTTTTCCCTTGAGAAAGAATAACGGCACTTTTTGGCGAACCCGCACTCCAATCAACGTTAATTAATAAAAGAAAGGAAGTGAGATGAAATCGCTGCGTTTGACTTTACTCGCACTGCCGCTGGCGCTGACCGGCTGCTCGACGCTCTCCTCGGTCAACTGGTCTGCCGCAAATCCATGGAACTGGTTTGGTTCCTCGACAGAAGTCACTGAGCAAGGCGTGGGAGCGCTGACCGCCGCCACGCCGCTGGAAGAGCCGGCTATTGCAGAGGCATTAGATGGCGATTATCGCCTGCGTAGCGGTATGAAAACCGATAACGGCAACGTGGTGCGCTTTTTCGAAGCGATGAAGGGCGACAATGTCGCGATGGTGATCAACGGCGAGCAGGGAACCGTGAGCCGTATTGATGTGCTGGACAGCGATATCCCAACCGCCGCGGGGGGCAAAATCGGTACGCCGTTTAGCGACCTTTACAGCAAAGCTTTTGGTCACTGCGAGCCGGTTTCCAGCGATAGCCATACCAGCGTCGAATGTAAAGCCGAGGGAAGTCAGCATATTAGCTATGTTTTCTCCGGCGAGTGGAGCGGACCGGAAGGCTTAATGCCTCCTGATGACGTCTTAAAAAACTGGGACGTGCGCAAAATTATCTGGCGTCGTTAATTTGCGCCTGAACAAACCGCTTCGCTTAAAAACAAGGTAAAATAGCCTCCATTAATGCCACGACTGCGTGGCATTCTCATTTTCAGGAGGAATCATGTCTCAGGTTCAAAGTGGCATTTTGCCGGAACATTGCCGTGCGGCAATTTGGATTGAAGCCAATGTAAAAGGCGACCTGGACGCCCTGCGCGCGGCCAGCAGAACATTTGCCGATAAACTGGCGACCTTCGAAGTCAAATTTCCGGACGCCCATCTTGGGGCCGTTGTGGCGTTTGGCAACAATACCTGGCGTGCCCTGAGTGGCGGCGTCGGGGCGGAAGAACTGAAAGATTTTATTCCTTATGGTAAAGGGCTGGCGCCGGCCACGCAGTATGACGTGCTGATCCATATCCTTTCCCTGCGCCACGATGTGAATTTTTCTGTTGCTCAGGCGGCGATGGAAGCCTTCGGCGACTGTATCGACGTGAAAGAAGAAGTTCACGGCTTCCGTTGGGTGGAAGAACGCGATCTGAGCGGCTTTGTCGACGGGACAGAGAACCCGGCAGGCGAAGAGACGCGTCGTGAAGTGGCGGTGATCAAAGATGGCGTGGATGCCGGCGGCAGTTATGTGTTCGTGCAGCGTTGGGAACACAATCTCAAGCAACTTAACCGGATGAGTATTCACGATCAGGAGATGATGATCGGGCGTACCAAAGAAGCCAATGAAGAGATTGACGGCGATGCGCGTCCGGCAACATCTCACCTGAGCCGCGTCGATCTGAAAGAAGATGGCAAAGGGCTGAAGATTGTGCGTCAGAGCCTGCCATACGGCACCGCCAGCGGTACTCATGGTCTCTATTTCTGCGCTTACTGCGCACGCCTGCACAATATCGAACAGCAGCTTCTGAGTATGTTCGGCGATACCGACGGTAAACGCGACGCAATGCTGCGCTTCACCAAACCGGTGACTGGCGGCTACTATTTTGCGCCGTCGCTGGATCGCCTGTTAGCGCTATAAGGTAAAACCCTGTCGGATGGCAGCGCAAACGCTTTATTCGACCTACGATTGGTAGGCCTGATAAGCGCAGCGTCATCAGGCAGAACAGCATAAAAATGCCCATCCCCGCCTCCGCGGGGATTTTTTTACCTAATATTTACCTGAATTAGTGAGCTATTCCTCAGCACTTATTTGTTATTACTGTATTTTCAGTGTTAATGGAGTGTAAGACTCCATATTCAAAAGGAGACATTGAAAATGGGTAAACTCACGGGCAAGACAGCATTGATTACGGGCGCATCGCAGGGCATTGGCGAAGGGATCGCTCGCGTATTCGCACGCCACGGCGCGAACTTAATCTTGCTGGATATCTCCGATGAGATTGAAAAACTGGCGGATGAGCTGGGCGGGCGCGGGCATCGCTGTACTGCCGTTAAGGCTGACGTCAGAGATTTTGCTTCGGTGCAGGCGGCGGTTGCGCGCGCCAAAGAGACTGAAGGTAGAATTGATATTTTGGTGAATAACGCTGGCGTGTGCCGTCTGGGCAACTTCCTCGATATGAGTGAAGAAGATCGCGATTTCCACATTGATATTAATATTAAAGGTGTCTGGAACGTCACCAAAGCCGTCCTGCCGGAGATGATTAAACGTAAAGATGGCCGCATTGTGATGATGTCTTCCGTCACGGGAGATATGGTGGCGGACCCGGGTGAAACGGCCTATGCGCTGTCAAAAGCCGCCATTGTCGGTTTAACCAAATCGCTGGCGGTAGAGTATGCGCAGTCCGGTATTCGCGTGAATGCCATTTGCCCCGGTTATGTAAGAACGCCGATGGCGGAAAGCATTGCCCGTCAGTCTAATCCTGACGATCCGGAGTCGGTATTAACGGAAATGGCAAAAGCCATTCCGCTACGCCGCCTTGCCGATCCACTGGAAGTAGGGGAACTGGCGGCATTTCTGGCTTCCGATGAGTCCAGCTATCTTACCGGAACGCAAAACGTCATTGATGGCGGCAGTACCCTGCCTGAAAGCGTAAGCGTAGGCGTCTGATTGATGCCGGTCTCCTCCTCACGCCGCGTGGGGAGGGATTCTCTTATTCCCTTTTCAACTTTCAAATCATCAAACGGTATATAAAACCGTTACTCCTTTAGCGCTGGTTATAAATATGATGACCATAAGAAAGTCATTAAATTTATAAGGGTGCGCAATGGCCGTTAACTTACTGAAAAAGAGACCCCTGACGCTGGCAGCAATGCTATTACTGGCAGGGCAGGCGCAGGCAACGGAGCTGCTGAACAGCTCATACGATGTCTCCCGCGAGCTGTTTGCCGCCCTTAACCCGCCGTTTGAGCAACAATGGGCGAAGGATAACGGCGGCGATAAGCTGACGATTAAGCAGTCTCATGCCGGGTCATCAAAACAGGCGCTGGCGATTTTGCAGGGACTGAAGGCAGACGTCGTGACCTACAATCAGGTGACCGACGTACAGATTCTCCATGATAAAGGCAAACTGATCCCTGCCGACTGGCAAAGCCGTCTGCCGAACAACAGTTCGCCATTCTATTCCACGATGGGCTTCCTGGTGCGCAAGGGGAACCCCAAAAATATTCACGACTGGAGCGATCTTGTACGTTCCGACGTGAAGCTGATTTTCCCTAACCCGAAAACCTCCGGCAACGCCCGTTACACGTATCTGGCGGCATGGGGCGCGGCGGATAACGCGGACGGCAGCGATAAAGCCAAAACCGAACAGTTTATGACCCAGTTCCTGAAAAACGTCGAAGTGTTTGATACCGGCGGCCGCGGCGCTACGACTACCTTTGCCGAGCGTGGTCTGGGCGATGTGCTGATTAGTTTTGAATCGGAAGTGAACAACATCCGCAAACAATATGAAGCCCAGGGATTTGAAGTGGTGATCCCGAAAACGAACATTCTTGCTGAATTCCCGGTTGCCTGGGTAGATAAAAACGTGCAGGCCAACGGCACAGAAAAAGCCGCCAAAGCTTACCTGAACTGGCTGTATAGCCCGCAGGCGCAGACCATCATTACCCATTACTACTACCGCGTGAATAACCCGGAAATCATGGGCAAGCAAGCAGATAAATTCCCGCAGACCGAACTGTTCCGCGTGGAAGACAAGTTTGGTTCCTGGCCGGAAGTGATGAAAACGCACTTTGCCAGTGGCGGCGAGCTGGACAAACTGTTGGCGGCGGGGCGTAAGTAATGCTTGCCGTTTCTTCCCGACGCGTGCTGCCCGGCTTTACGTTAAGCCTCGGCACCAGTTTGCTGTTTGTCTGCCTGATCCTGCTGTTGCCGTTGAGCGCGCTGGTGATGCAGCTCTCACAGATGAGCTGGTCGCAATACTGGGATGTCGTGACCAACCCTCAGGTGGTGGCTGCTTATAAAGTGACGCTGCTGGCGGCATTTGTGGCGTCGATTTTTAACGGCGTGTTTGGCCTGCTGATGGCGTGGATTTTAACCCGCTACCGTTTTCCTGGGCGCACGTTGCTGGATGCGCTGATGGATCTGCCATTTGCGCTGCCGACAGCGGTAGCGGGGTTAACGCTGGCCTCGCTGTTCTCAGTGAACGGTTTCTACGGTCAGTTTCTCGCGCAGTTTGATATCAAAGTGACCTATACCTGGCTCGGTATTGCGGTGGCGATGGCCTTTACCAGTATTCCATTTGTGGTGCGCACCGTCCAGCCGGTACTGGAAGAGCTGGGGCCGGAATATGAAGAAGCGGCACAAACGCTGGGGGCCACCCGCCTGCAAAGTTTTCGCAAAGTCGTGCTGCCTGAGCTGTCGCCTGCGCTGATTGCCGGCGTGGCGCTCTCTTTTACCCGTAGTCTGGGCGAGTTTGGCGCGGTGATTTTTATCGCCGGAAATATCGCCTGGAAAACAGAAGTGACCTCGCTGATGATTTTTGTGCGCTTGCAGGAGTTTGATTACCCGGCCGCCAGCGCCATTGCCTCGGTGATCCTTGCGGCATCCTTGCTGCTGCTGTTCTCAATTAACACTCTGCAAAGTCGCTTTGGTCGACGTGTGGTAGGTCATTAATGGCGGAAGTGACTCAATTGAAGCGATACGACGTCCCCCGCATTAACTGGGGAAAATGGTTTTTGATTGGCGTCGGGATGCTGGTTTCGGCGTTTATCCTGCTGGTGCCGATGATTTACATCTTCGTGCAGGCGTTCAGCAAAGGGTTAATGCCGGTACTGCAAAATCTGGCCGATCCGGACATGCTGCACGCCATCTGGCTGACGGTGTTGATTGCCTTGATCGCAGTGCCGGTGAATCTGGTGTTCGGCATTCTGCTGGCGTGGCTGGTGACGCGCTTTAACTTCCCCGGACGTCAGCTACTGCTGACCCTGCTGGATATTCCCTTTGCCGTCTCGCCGGTGGTGGCCGGTCTGGTTTATCTGCTGTTTTATGGTTCCAACGGCCCGTTGGGCGGCTGGCTGGATGAATATAATTTACAAATGATGTTCTCCTGGCCGGGGATGGTACTGGTCACTATTTTTGTCACCTGTCCGTTTGTGGTGCGCGAACTGGTGCCAGTAATGCTCAGCCAGGGCAGTCAGGAAGATGAGGCGGCTATTTTGCTGGGCGCATCCGGCTGGCAAATGTTTCGCCGCGTGACGTTGCCGAATATTCGCTGGGCGCTACTCTACGGCGTGGTGTTAACCAACGCCCGCGCGATTGGCGAGTTTGGCGCGGTGTCGGTGGTGTCCGGCTCGATTCGCGGCGAAACGTTATCGCTACCGTTACAGATTGAATTACTGGAGCAGGACTACAACACCGTCGGCTCCTTTACCGCCGCCGCATTGTTGACGCTAATGGCGATTATTACCCTGTTTTTGAAGAGCATGTTGCAATGGCGTCTGGAGAATCAGGAAAAACGCGCGCAACAGGAGGAAAATCATGAGCATTGAGATCGCCAGAATTAAGAAATCCTTTGGTCGCACTCAGGTACTGAATGATATCTCGCTGGATATTCCTTCCGGCCAGATGGTTGCCTTGTTGGGGCCGTCAGGTTCCGGCAAAACGACGCTGCTGCGCATTATTGCCGGGCTGGAGCATCAGTCCAGCGGTCATATTCGTTTCCACGGTACGGACGTTAGCCGCCTGCACGCGCGTGAGCGTAAAGTCGGTTTTGTGTTTCAGCACTATGCGCTGTTTCGCCATATGACGGTGTTTGACAACATCGCTTTTGGCCTGACGGTGCTGCCGCGACGCGACCGCCCAACTGCGGCGGCGATTAAAACGAAAGTGACGCAATTGCTGGAGATGGTGCAACTGGCGCACCTCGCGGATCGCTTCCCCGCCCAGCTTTCCGGCGGACAAAAACAGCGCGTGGCGCTGGCGCGTGCGCTTGCCGTAGAACCGCAAATTCTACTGCTGGATGAACCCTTTGGCGCGCTGGATGCCCAGGTACGTAAAGAGTTACGTCGCTGGTTGCGCCAGCTACATGAAGAACTGAAATTCACCAGCGTCTTTGTCACCCACGATCAGGAAGAAGCGACGGAAGTGGCGGATCGGGTGGTGGTGATGAGTCAGGGCAATATCGAACAGGCTGATGCGCCGGATCGAGTGTGGCGTGAACCGGCAACCCGCTTCGTACTGGAGTTTATGGGCGAGGTGAACCGCCTGACAGGCACCGTCCGCGGCGGGCAGTTTCACGTTGGCGCGCATCGCTGGCCGCTGGGTTATACGCCCGCGTACCAGGGGCCGGTCGATCTGTTCCTGCGTCCGTGGGAGGTGGATATTAGCCGCCGCACCAGCCTGGATTCTCCGCTACCAGTACAGGTCATTGAGGCCAGCCCGAAAGGTCACTATACACAGTTAGTGGTACAGCCGCTGGGGTGGTATCACGATCCGCTGACGGTGGTGATGGCGGGTGAGGATGTTCCGGTTCGCGGCGAGCGTTTGTTTGTTGGACTGCAAAAAGCGCGTCTGTATAACGGCGACCAGCGTATTGAAACGCGTGAAGAGGAACTTGCTCTGGCGCAATCGGCCTGATAGGTTAATTTGTATAGTTATCGCCCGGTGGCGCTACGCATACCGGGCTTTTTTACGAGCTGAAAACGTGAATACATTAGAACAAACCATCGGCAATACGCCGCTGGTCAAATTACAACGTCTGGGGCCGGATAACGGCAGTGAAATCTGGGTCAAGCTGGAAGGCAATAATCCGGCAGGATCGGTGAAAGATCGCGCGGCGCTATCGATGATTGTCGAGGCGGAAAAGCGCGGGGAAATTAAACCGGGCGATGTCCTGATTGAAGCGACCAGCGGCAACACGGGCATTGCGCTGGCGATGATCGCCGCGCTGAAAGGTTATCGCATGAAGCTGTTGATGCCGGACAACATGAGCCAGGAGCGTCGGGCGGCAATGCGGGCCTATGGCGCGGAACTGATTCTGGTCACTAAAGAGCAGGGAATGGAAGGGGCGCGCGATTTAGCGCTCGCTATGTCTGAACGAGGCGAGGGTAAACTGCTCGATCAGTTTAATAACCCCGATAATCCCTACGCCCACTACACCACCACCGGCCCGGAAATCTGGCGGCAAACGCAGGGGCGGGTAACGCATTTTGTCTCCAGCATGGGCACGACCGGCACCATTACCGGCGTGTCGCGTTTTCTGCGCGAGCAGGAAAAACCGGTCACCATCGTTGGCCTGCAGCCGGAAGAGGGCAGCAGTATTCCGGGCATTCGCCGCTGGCCTGCGGAATACATGCCAGGCATTTTTAACGCCTCGCTGGTAGATGAGGTGCTGGATATTCACCAGAATGATGCCGAAAACACCATGCGTGAACTGGCCGTTCGTGAAGGCATTTTCTGCGGCGTGAGTTCCGGCGGCGCGGTAGCGGGCGCGTTACGCGTCGCACGAGCCACGCCCGGCGCGGTAGTGGTGGCGATTATCTGCGATCGCGGCGATCGTTACTTGTCTACCGGCGTGTTTGGTGAAGAGCATTTCAGCCAGGGGGCAGGGATTTAAACTAACAGGTTTAGCTGGTTGGGATATACACAGGCAACGGCGCCTTTGACAAGCGGGAATATCTTGCCGATTTTCTATGTGCGCCAGCGCATTACCGCCGCCTTTTATAATAAAAGCTCGTCTGTTGTTCTTATTCTTGTATTTGTTCCTGGCAAAGCGTCATGTAATGCTTGCTGCTTTCTACCAGCCTGGCTGAACCAGGCCGGTAAAGTGACGGCGCTTTAAACATATAAATCAGTTGTACTTGTTGCTGGCAGGCCATCTCTGTCACTGGTACGTGAAATAACGTTAACGCCGCATTTTTCGTACCGTAAACCGCGTTACCCTGCGAATCCCGGCCATAATACGCTTGCGCCAGCATCATGGCATACAGCTCGTCGTCGCGGTACAGGCTGTCCAACCAGAACACCCAGATCGCGGTCCTGAAATGCCCATCCACGCCAGCTTGGGTATAGAGCAATCTGGCAGTATAAGATTTGGGATGTATTTTGGCCGCAGCGCGGCGCAAAAAACGCGTCTGCGGCGATTCGGACAACCAGAAAGAGGCGCTCTGTAATGCGGTCTGGGCTATGGGACGAATTTCCAGATAATAGTAAACGATTAACCCTACAGCAAACGCTAACAGAAGCGCGATAACGCCTTTAAAAAACCACAGTAACACGCCTGGCATTATGATTTTTTCTTACTCAACATTCTTATCCGTTTCCGCAATAAGCGCATGTAAATAAGGCTGTGCATTTTCATCCGCTTTACCGGGAATTTTAACGATATAGGGCTTTCCGGTGATGGACGACGACGACGCGACTTTATCGATAAACTGTTCGGCGGTGTCGATACGATTGCGCGTGTTACCCAGTTTTAAGCGCAGGTGCGATACGGCTTCCTCGCAGTTATGCGCATCACCGTTACGAACGAATGTCAGATCCTTTTTCTGCGCCAGCGCATTCAGCATGGCGTTAATGCGCGCTTCTTCGTGGGCGTTTAGCTTCGCCCAGGCGGGGAGGGTTAGCAGGAGCGCAACGACGGCGCAGACAATTTTCTTCATGGTAAAATCCTTTTTCATGCGATAATCACTGCACCTCAGACCGTTAGCCGGGTAATAAGTTGCACTCCTGGTGTGGTTATTTCTGTGAGTGCGCCAGCGTGAGTTCATCCAGAAAACGCCACAGCTTTTCATTCATTTGCTGGTAATCCCATGCGCGCATCTCGGCAACCGAGCGGATAAAACGCTTCCCTTGCGCGTCGGCCAGCTCCTGCTGCGAATGTTGGATTAATCCTTCAACCGCCTCGACGGTAAATTCCATATGGCACTGGAAACCGTAGACAAAATTACCGTACTGCACTATCTGACGTGGACAGCCTTCGCTTTCGGCCAGCACGGTCGCCTGATCGGTGAGTCCTGGCATATCGTTGTGCCAGTGGCCGACGGTTAACGGTGAGCCAAAGTGGGCGATAAGCGGATGCCGCAGACCGGCTTCAGTGAGCGTAATAGGGTAGTGGCCAATCTCTTTTTCCGGACTTTGGCACACCGCGGCGCCCAGCACCTCGCCAATGAGCTGCGAACCAAGACAAATGCCGATAACCATTCGCCGGGCCGTAATCGCCTGATTAATTAAGTGCTGTTCGGCGCGAGAGTCAAAGTACGGGCACTCTTCGCGGGTGGTGCGCGGCGACTGCGGACCGCCAAATACCACGAGCATATCGAACTCATCGGCATTGGGCGGTAGCGCTTCTCCGGCATAGACGCGCGACCATGAAATGGTATAACCGCGATCTTCAGCCCATTTCAGATAAGCGCCAGCGGATTCAAACGACTCATGGACAACAAAATGAACTCGCACGTTATTTTCTCCTGTTAGCGATTTAGCGCCTGATGGATATCAGCCGCCAGCGTGTTGATCTCGCCATCATTTAATGTCGACAGCGTGATACGTAGACCGTGAGACGGCGTGCTTACGCCAAAGGCTTCTCCCTCACGTACCAGCCAGCCGGATTTTGCCAACGTAAACGCGGTAGCCTGGCTATGGGTGTCCAGTGGGAGCCAGGCATTCACGCCGTCGCCGGGAGAAATGGCGATGCCATATTGCTGTAGGGCGCGGGCCAGTTTTTGTTGCCGGGCGGCGTAAAACAGCCGCGTTTGCGTCAGCCTGTGCTGATACTCAGGGTCGGTCAGGCAGGCGTAGACCAGATCCTGTAACAGATGGCTGACCCACTGACTACCGGCATTTAGCCGCAGCCGAAGTTTTGCCGAGGTCGCGCTGTCGCTGGCGACAATAGCAAGACGTAAATCGGGGCCGAGGGCTTTGGAAACGGAGCGTATCACCGCCCAGTGTTGCGTTGTCTGCGCAATAACCGGCTGCCAGGGCGACGAAGAAAGCAGGGCGAAGTGATCGTCGATAATGACTACTACCTGAGGGTAACGCGCCAGTATATTTTGCAGCGCAGCGGCACGGCGAGCGCTCAGGCTACAGCCGGTAGGGTTGTGCGCGCGCGGCGTTAAGATCACTGCCCGCGCGCCCTGGTTTAGCGCCCGTTCTAGCTTTTCAGGCTGCATTCCTTCGCTATCCACACTGACCGGGCTGGCGCTAAAACCGGCATAGCGCAGCATATTGATACTGCTTAAAAAACAGGGATCTTCCACCGCGACGCTGTCGCCCGGCAGCAGATGCGCGCAAAGCAGTCTTTCGATAGCGTCGATAGCTCCGCTGGTGATATCAATTTCGCCTGCGACGGGGGTGGCATCCCGTAGCCAGCGCGCCGCCCAGGCGTGTAGTTCAGGGGAAACGGGCGCATCGCCGTAGAGATGCGGCGTGCGGCTGAGACGGGCAAAATAACGGCTAAGGTCAGGCAGACGCTGCGGATCGGGATTGCCGCCGGAAAGGTCGTGCAGAGGCGTATGCGGATCGCCGCCTTCCAGCGCTACGGGAGACGGACTGCCTTTAATCACCGTCCCATTGCGGCCTAAACTTTGCGCCAGTCCCGCCGTTATCAGCCGTTTATACGCCGCTGCGACGGTATTGCGGTTCACCTTTAATTCGCTTGCCAGCTCCCGTACCGGCGGGAGCGAATCCTCCGCCCGTAACGTGCCGGCGATAATGTGTTGACGGATACTGTCAAAAATTTCGTTAGCGGTTTTTCCGTCGATCATTATTGACCTATGACAAAATGAATTTTAGCATATGACAATGATAATGAGGCGGTAGCCTGCTGTCCAGCGAGAGGAAAATTTTATGGGACAAGAGAGTGATATTCAGTCAGTGCTCTTCGACGACAACCATCGGGCATTACAGACCGATATCGTCGCCGTCCAGTCACAGGTCGTGTACGGCAGCGTAGGCAACAGTATCGCTGTTCCGGCCATTAAAGCGCAGGGACTACGCGTGACGGCGGTCCCGACGGTGCTATTCAGCAATACGCCGCACTATAAAACCTTTTATGGCGGCATTATTCCCGCCGAGTGGTTTGCAGGCTACCTTACGGCGTTGAATGAGCGCGATGCGCTACGTGAATTAAAAGCGATTACCACCGGTTACATGGGCAGCGCAGACCAAATTGTCTTGCTTTCGAAGTGGCTAATGGCGATCCGGGCTTCGCATCCGGAGGTGTGTATTCTTGTCGATCCGGTCATTGGCGATACCGACAGTGGAATGTATGTGCAGGCGGAAATTCCGCAGGCTTATCGCACACATTTGTTGCCGCAGGCGCAGGGGCTAACGCCGAACGTATTTGAGCTGGAGATGCTGAGTGGTAAACCGTGCCGCACGCTGGAAGAGGCGGTGGCGGCGGCGCAATCGCTGCTTTCCGATACGCTGAAATGGGTGGTTATCACCAGCGCGCCGGGCGAATCTTTGGAGACCATAACGGTTGCGGTCGTTACTGCGCAGGTCGTGGAGGTCTTTGCCCATCCGCGGGTGGCGACGGAATTAAAAGGGACGGGAGATCTCTTCTGCGCCGAGCTGGTCAGCGGTGTTGTGCAGGGGAAAAAACTGACGACCGCGGCAAAAGATGCGGCGCAGCGCGTGCTGGAGGTGATGACCTGGACACAGCAGTGTGGCTGTGATGAGTTAATTCTGCCGCCGGCAGGGGAGGCGCGATGAAGAGTTATCGGCTGGTGGTTCGCCAGCAGGGACGTATCGTGGGGCATTTTGAAACGAGCGGGCTGGACGCGCTGGAAGATATTTGCGTAGCGCGGGCGATGTTTGGCATCACTGGCGGCTATCAGTGCGAGTTGCAAGTGTCCGATTCCGAACGCAGGATGCTGGAGAGTGGCCCGGATGGGATGAAGATCCTGATGCGCGAGAAGTGCTTTCGCCCGGTGACCTCGCAGTTGTAACCCGTGGATTGGCGCTGAAATGTTCGCAACCTTGTAGGCCTGATAAGCGTAGCGCCATCAGGCAGTGCGCCGCACCACCGCCGGATGGCGGCGCAAGTACAGGCAAAAAAAATGGCGCCCAAAGGCGCCATTCTTCACTGCGGCAAGAATTACTTCTTAATGCGGATAACCGGAGTTTCACCCACGGTCACGCTACCGGACAGTTTGATCAGTTCTTTGATTTCATCCATGTTGGAGATAACAACCGGAGTCAGGGTAGACTTGGCTTTTTCTTCCAGCAACGGCAGATCGAACTCGATGACCGGATCGCCAACTTTCACGCGCTGACCTTCTTCAGCAATACGCTTGAAGCCTTCGCCTTTCAGCTCAACGGTGTCGATACCGAAGTGAACGAACAGCTCAATGCCGCTATCGGATTCGATAGAGAACGCATGGTTGGTTTCAAAGATTTTGCCGATGGTGCCGTCAACAGGGGCGACCATTTTGTTACCGGTTGGTTTGATAGCGATGCCATCACCAACGATTTTTTCAGCAAAAACTACATCCGGCACGTCTTCGATGTTGACGATCTCGCCAGAGAGCGGGGCAACAATCTCAATAGTTCCGGTGTCTTTCTTATCATCAGAAACCAGAGATTTTAGTTTATCGAACAAACCCATGATCTTCTCCTAAGCAGTAAATTGGGCCGCATCTCGTGGATTAGCAGATTGTTTTTTCTTCAATGAACTTGTTAACCAGCGTCATTAACTCGTCCGTTGTCGGTTGAGCAAGAGCCTGCTCTGCTAACACCTTCGCATCTTCGAAGTTCGTGTTACGGATAATCTTCTTAATGCGCGGGATAGAAATGGCGCTCATAGAGAATTCGTCCAGACCCATCCCCAGCAACAGAAGTGTAGCACGTTCGTCGCCTGCAAGCTCACCACACATGCCAGTCCATTTACCTTCTGCATGAGAAGCATCAATAACTTGCTTGATCAAGTTCAGTACGGACGGTGACATTGGCTGGTAAAGGTGTGAAATCATATCATTACCACGGTCAACTGCCAGGGTGTACTGCGTTAAATCATTGGTGCCGATACTAAAGAAATCAACTTCTTTGGCTAAATGACGCGCAATTGTCGCCGCAGCCGGTGTTTCCACCATCACGCCAATCTCAATGCTTTCGTCAAATGCTTTACCTTCGTCACGCAGTTCCTGTTTGTAGATTTCAATCTCTTTGCGCAGCGCGCGAACTTCTTCAACAGAGATGATCATCGGGAACATAATGCGCAATTTACCGAAAGCGGAGGCACGCAGAATCGCGCGAACCTGGTCACGCAGGATCTCTTTGCGATCCATGGCGATACGCACGGCGCGCCAGCCCAGGAACGGGTTCTCTTCTTTCGGGAAGTTCATGTACGGCAGCTCTTTGTCGCCGCCAATGTCCATGGTACGGACGATAACCGCCTGCGAGCCGCACGCTTCAGCGACCGCTTTATAGGCGGCAAACTGCTCTTCTTCCGTCGGCAGCGCGTCGCGATCCATGAACAGGAATTCAGTACGATACAGACCAACGCCTTCCGCGCCGTTACGCTCAGCGCCTTCAACGTCACGAACGGTACCGATGTTGGCGCAAACTTCAACCTGATGTCCATCCAGCGTGATTGCCGGCAGATCTTTCAGTTTTGCGAGTTCCGCTTTCTCGGTCGCAACCTGCTCCTGGACGGCGCGCAGTTGCTCAATAACATCGTTGGTCGGGTTGACGTAAACCTGGTTGTTTACGGCATCCAGAATCAGATAGTCGCCGTTTTTCACCTGAGCGGTGACGCTACCGGTACCTACGATCGCTGGCAGTTCCAGAGAACGCGCCATGATGGAGGTATGAGACGTGCGTCCGCCCGCGTCGGTGATGAAGCCCAGCACTTTCTGCAGGTTCAGCTGCGCGGTTTCTGACGGCGTCAAGTCAGAGGCAACCAGGATAACTTCTTCCTGAATCGCGCTCAGATCGATAATGGCCAGACCCAGGATGTTGCGCAGCAGGCGCTTACCGATATCACGTACGTCAGCCGCGCGCTCTTTCAGGTATTCATCATCCAGTTCTTCCAGGGCAGTGGCCTGACCTTCGATAACTTCATGTGCGGCTGCGTCAGCCGTCATGTGCTTATCTTTAATCAGGGCTATGATTTCCTGCTCCAGCTCCTCATCTTCGAGCAGCATAATATGCCCTTCAAAGATGGCTTCTTTTTCTTCACCGAACGTTTCACCAGCTTTTGTCTTGATCGCTTCCAGTTGCGCAGATGCCTTGGCACGACCGCTCAGAAAACGTTCAACTTCCTGATCAACCTTGTCGGCAGAAATTTTTTTCCGGTCAATGACGATTTCGTCTTCTTTCAGCAGCAGTGCTTTGCCGAAAGCGATACCCGGGGATGCTAAAATGCCTGAAATCATAACCCTACCTTACTTGTGACTGATTTTTAAAAGAACCCGGAAAAAAACTTACTCGAGTTCCGCCATCAGTTTGACCAGATGTTCAACCGCTTTCTGCTCATCTTCACCTTCTGCGGAGATGGTGACGACGGTGCCTTGAGTCAGGCCCAGAGTCTGCAGTTTAAACAGGCTTTTCGCGCTGGCGCTTTTGCCGTTGGAAGTCACAGTAATCTCAGAAGTGAAGCCTTTTGCTTCTTTAACAAACTGAGCAGCAGGGCGGGTGTGCAGACCGTTCGGAGCGGTAATGGTAACTTCTTGCTGGAACATTGTATTTCCCCAACTTATAGGTTTAGTGTTGTGGAACTAAAGTCTAGCCTGGCGGCTCAACTTTAGCCTGTATTGTTAGCGCCGGCGTAAACGGGACGCGACACAAAAGGTGTTCTACGCAATCCGTTGCTGGCAACTTATGGCCGCTGACGTTTCGCTCGTCATTAAACATTATGCCGCGAAAGGAAGATTTGAACCAAATCATAAAATCGATTCAGCTAACGCTTTTCCTGTAACGATTAATTTCGCGCATCAAAATAATTAGTCTGGTTAAATACCAGTTCCGGCAGGGTGAATCAATGCCAGGTGAGGTGAAAGTTTGAAGCAGGCCACAAAAAAGCACCCAAAAAGGTGCTTTTTTACGCGTTTTTAACATGCTGGCATCACTGTTGCAGTTCTTTCTCAGTAAAGAGATCGGCGAACAACGCGGTGCTCAGATAACGCTCACCTGATGAAGGTAGGATAACCACAATATTCTTATTGGTAAAGCTTTCATCTTCCTGCAGCTTAAGCGCTGCAGCAACCGCGGCACCGGAAGAAATTCCTGCCAGAATACCTTCCTCTTCCATCAGACGGCGCGCGGTAGAAATGGCTTCTTCATTGGTGATGCCAACCACTTTATCAATCAGTTTCAGATCCAGGTTGCCCGGGATGAAGCCTGCGCCGATGCCCTGAATTTTATGCGGGCCTGGTTTGATCTCTTCACCAGCCAGCGCCTGGGCAATAACCGGGGAGTCAGTGGGTTCTACCGCAACGGTGATAAGATCGGTTTTACCCTTCGTCCCTTTGATATAACGCGTGACGCCGGTTAACGTACCGCCAGTGCCGACGCCGGAGATAAACACATCCACCTGACCATCGGTGTCTTCCCAGATTTCCGGGCCGGTGGTTTTTTCATGGATTTCCGGGTTGGCAGGGTTGCTGAACTGCTGGAGCAGGAGATATTTTTGCGGATCGCTGGCGACAATTTCTTCGGCTTTCTGAATAGCGCCTTTCATCCCTTTCGCCCCTTCGGTCAGCACCAGATTCGCGCCTAATGCTTTGAGTAGCTTGCGGCGTTCAATGCTCATGGTTTCCGGCATGGCTAGGGTGAGTTTGTAACCGCGCGCGGCGGCGACATACGCCAGCGCAATACCGGTGTTGCCGCTGGTCGGCTCCACCAGTTCCACGCCAGGTTTCAGTACGCCACGCTTTTCGGCATCCCAAATCATATTGGCGCCGATACGGCACTTGACGCTGAAGCTCGGGTTGCGCGACTCCACCTTCGCCAGAATGCGTCCATTACCGATACGGTTCAGTCGAACCAGCGGCGTATGACCGATAGTCAGCGAGTTATCTTCATAAATCTTACTCATGGCCTGTCCTTAACTGTATGAAATTGGGATACCTTCCCAGCATACCTTCCAGCCAGATATGGGGAAGTAAGGATTTCGCATATCTATATGCTGATGGGAAATAATGGTTATCAGTATGGAATAAGAGACAGCATAAGCCATCTCTTATTTATACATTTTTACGTTATTTCCATAACGCGTGCTTAGCACGCCAGCAATCAACCCACATTGCCGTCGCGCCACAGACGGCGACAGGCATAATGAAAAGGTTAAGCACCGGAATCATCGTAAAGAGGCTGGTGAGCGCGCCAAATTGCATATTCGCCACCTTCTGCGTGCGCAACGCGGCGCGCATCGTTTTAAACGGCACTTTGTGGTTATCAAACGGGTAGTCGCAATACTGGATCGCCAGCATCCAGGCGCTGAACAAAAACCACAGCACCGGCGCGATGGTTTGGCCAATGCCAGGAATAAAATAGAGAACCAGCAGCACAATAGCGCGCGGCAGATACCACGCCAGCTTTTGCCATTCACGTTTCATAATGCGCGGTACATCTTTCATGATGCCGAGTATGCCGGTATCTGGCGGCGTGGCGCCGGTTAACCGCGCCTCAAGCTGTTCGGCTAAAAGGCCGTTAAACGGCGCGGCGATCCAGTTGGCGAGGGTAGAGAAAAAATAGCCAAAGACCAGCAGAACAGAGATAACCGCAATCGGCCACAGCAGATAGCTCAGCCATTGCAGCCAGTCCGGCACATGACTCATCAACGAAGGTATCCAGGCGTCAAGCTGGGTAAACAGCCACCAAAATGCGCCGCCCATCAGCACAATGTTGACCAGCAAAGGTAAAATAACAAAGCGGCGGATTCCCGGTAGGGTGACTAACTTCCATCCTTGCGAGAAATAATAGACGCCGCTACGTGGTACGGTTGTGGATGATGAAACCATATTCAGGACATACTCCTTTTTCTTAAAGCCCTGGGTAAACGTGGGATATCTTACCCGGTTATCAGACGGTGGATAGTTCGGAAATGTTCGAAAAAACAGCAAAAAGCACATTTTCCTTCATCTTTATGCTGCGAAAGCCAACAGTACACTTGCACTTGACGTAATCGGCAAATACTCTTAGTGAGTAAATGTTTGCCGTGGTGGCAAGGTGTTAGAACAACAGAGAATATAATGATGCAGGATTTGCGTCTGATATTAATCATTGTTGGCGCGATCGCCATAATCGCTTTACTGGTACATGGTTTCTGGACCAGCCGTAAAGAACGATCTTCTATGTTCCGCGATCGTCCACTAAAACGCATGAAATCGAAACGCGACGACGACTCGTATGACGACGATGTCGAAGAAGACGAAGGCGTGGGTGAAGTTCGTGTTCACCGCGTAAATCATGTCCCCGGCCAGTCGCAGGAGCATGATGCCCCTCGTCAGTCGCCGCAACACCAGTACCAGCCGCCTTATGCGTCTGCGCAACCGCGTCCAGCGGCGCCGCCGCAGCCGCAAGCGCCGATGCAACAGCCGGTTCAGCAACCGGTCCAACCTGCGCCGCAGCCTCAGCAGGTTCAGCCATCTGCGCCGCCGGTACAGCCGCCGCAACAGCAGCCTGCACCGCCGTCGCAAGCGCCGCAGCCTGTTGCGCAGCCCGCGCCGCCGCCATCAGCGCAAACCTTCCAGCCTGCGGAACCTGTGGTTGAGGCGGAACCGGTAGTGGAAGAAGCGCCGGTTGTGGAAAAACCGCAGCGTAAAGAGGCGGTCATCATTATGAACGTCGCGGCCCATCATGGCAGCGAGCTTAATGGTGAAGTGTTACTGAACAGTATTCAGCAGTCAGGCTTTAAATTTGGCGATATGAATATTTTCCATCGTCATTTGAGCCCGGACGGCAGCGGCCCGGCCTTGTTCAGTCTCGCGAATATGGTCAATCCGGGAACGTTCGATCCTGAAATGACGGACTTCACTACGCCTGGCGTCACTATCTTTATGCAGGTACCGTCTTACGGCGATGCGCTGCAGAATTTCAAGCTGATGCTGCAATCCGCGCAGCATATCGCTGATGAGGTCGGTGGCGTCGTGCTGGATGACCAGCGTCGGATGATGACACCGCAGAAACTGCGCGAATATCAGGACCGCATCCGCGAGGTGATGGACGCTAACGCCTGAGGTTAACGCAGGTGTGACATTTTTAACGTAACCCCCGCCTGTCGGGGGTTTTTTATCATTGATGGTGTGATATGGAACCAATCGAACAACAACTGACAGAACTGCGAACCACGCTTCGCCATCATGAATATCTGTATCATGTGATGGATGCGCCAGAGATTCCCGATGCCGAATATGACCGCCTGATGCGGGAACTGCGAGAGCTGGAGGCGCAACGTCCGGACCTTATCACGCCGGATTCGCCCACGCAGCGCGTTGGCGCGGCGCCGCTGACGGCATTCAACCAGATTCGCCATGAAGTACCGATGCTGTCGCTCGATAACGTATTTGATGAAGAAAGCTTCCTGGCGTTTAACAAGCGAGTGCAGGATCGTCTAAAAAGCACGGAAAATGTCATCTGGTGCTGCGAGCTAAAACTGGATGGCCTGGCGGTCAGCATTCTGTATGAAAACGGCGTGCTGGTGAGCGCTGCGACGCGTGGCGACGGCACCACCGGTGAAGATATCACTTCAAACGTGCGCACGATTCGCGCCATTCCGTTAAAGCTGCACGGCGATAACATTCCGGCGCGTCTTGAAGTTCGCGGAGAGGTATTTTTACCGCAGGCCGGGTTTGAAAAGATCAATGAAGACGCGCGCCGCACTGGCGGCAAAGTGTTTGCTAACCCGCGTAACGCGGCGGCGGGCTCGTTGCGTCAGCTCGATCCGCGTATTACGGCGAAGCGACCGCTAACATTTTTCTGCTACGGCGTCGGTATTCTGGAAGGCGGCGAGTTGCCGGATACGCATCTGGGACGTTTGCTGCAATTTAAAGCGTGGGGGTTACCGGTCAGCGATCGCGTGACGCTGTGCGATTCTCCCCAGGCGGTACTGGATTTTTATCGCAACGTCGAAAAAGATCGCCCCACGCTCGGTTTTGATATCGACGGCGTGGTGATTAAGGTCAACTCGCTGGTTTTGCAGGAACAGCTGGGCTTTGTGGCCCGCGCGCCGCGCTGGGCGGTGGCGTTTAAATTTCCTGCTCAGGAGCAGATGACTTTTGTGCGCGATGTTGAGTTTCAGGTCGGGCGCACTGGGGCGATTACGCCGGTGGCGCGTCTGGAACCGGTTCAGGTGGCTGGTGTGCTGGTCAGCAATGCCACGTTGCATAATGCCGATGAAATTGAGCGACTTGGCTTGCGTATTGGCGATAAGGTGGTTATCCGTCGGGCAGGCGATGTGATCCCTCAGGTGGTCAACGTGGTTCTGTCCGAACGCCCTGAAGAGACGCGTCCGATTGTGTTTCCAACGCACTGTCCGGTGTGCGGATCGGACGTAGAGCGCGTTGAAGGCGAAGCCGTTACCCGTTGTACCGGCGGGCTGATTTGCGGCGCGCAGCGTAAAGAGTCGCTGAAACATTTTGTGTCGCGCCGGGCGATGGATGTAGACGGGATGGGCGATAAGATCATCGACCAACTGGTGGAAAGGGAGTATGTCCATACGCCAGCGGATCTGTTCCGTCTGACGGCGGGTAAACTGACCGGCCTGGACCGAATGGGGCCAAAGTCCGCGCAAAATGTTGTAAACGCGCTGGAAAAAGCCAAAGCGACGACTTTTGCGCGTTTTCTCTATGCGCTGGGCATCCGTGAAGTGGGTGAAGCGACGGCGGCGGGGCTGGCGGCTTATTTCGGCACGCTGGAGGCGCTGCAGACCGCTACCATTGACGAGTTGCAGAAAGTACCCGACGTGGGGATTGTGGTCGCTACGCACGTCTTTAACTTTTTTGCCGAAGAGAGCAATCGTGACGTGATTGGGCAGCTACTGGCGGAAGGGGTTCACTGGCCCGCGCCGGTAGTCATTAATGTGCAAGAGATCGATAGCCCGTTTGCCGGTAAAACCGTGGTACTAACCGGTAGCCTGAGCCAGATGTCCCGCGATGACGCTAAAGCGCGTTTAGCGGCGCTGGGCGCGAAAGTGGCAGGCAGCGTATCGAAGAAAACCGATCTGGTGATTGCCGGTGAAGCGGCGGGCTCCAAACTGGCCAAAGCGCAGGAACTGGGTATTACCGTGATTGATGAAGCGGAAATGATCCGCTTACTGGGTGCCTGAGATGGAAAAAGAGCAGCTGGTTGAAATCGCCAACACCGTGATGCCCTTTGGCAAATATCAGGGACGTCGATTGATCGACCTTCCGGAAGAGTATTTGCTGTGGTTTGCCCGTAAAGATCAATTTCCGGCGGGTAAACTGGGGGAGTTGATGCAAATCACGCTGCTGATTAAAACCGAGGGGCTGACGCAACTGGTACAGCCCCTGAAACGCCCGCTTTAAGCTTTCGCGGCGCGGCTTTCCTGCTGCGCCTGTAACTTCTCGGTCTGGCGTTTGTAGCGCCGCGCCAGCCCTGCGCAGACCATCAGTTGGATCTGGTGGAAGATCATCAGCGGTAATACCATCATACCCAGCACTGACGTCGGAAACAGAATATTGGCCATCGGGATCCCGTTGGCCAGGCTTTTTTTCGAACCGCAGAAGACAATAGTGATTTCGTCGGCTTTATTGAAGCCGCATTTACGGGCGACAAAGACGTTAATGGCTATGACGATCGCCAGCAGTATGAGGCTGACCACGACGATAAACAGCAGCGATCCCCAGCCGACTTTGTGCCAGATGCCGTTGACCACCGCTTCGCTGAACGCCGAGTAGACCACCAACAGAATAGAGGTCTGATCCGTTTTCGCGATCCACTTTTTGTTGCGCGCGACCCAATTGCCGATCCACGGGCGAGACAGGTGTCCCAGCACAAAAGGCAGCAGCAGTTGCAGCATAATTTTGCCCACCTCTTCCAGACTGCCCTGCGCGCCATGAATATTCATTACCAGACCGACCAGCAGCGGCGACAGGAAAATGCCCAGCAGACTGGACGCAGACGCTGAGCACACCGCGGCCGCGACGTTACCGCCCGCGAGTGAAGTAAATGCAATCGCCGACTGCACGGTGGCGGGCAAAATGCACAGATACAGAAAGCCGCTGTAGAGCATAGGGTCTACATTGACAGGCGCCCACCAGGCAAACAATACGCCGAGGACAGGAAAGAGCACAAAAGTGCTACACATGACCCACAGATGCAACCGCCAGTGGCTGCCGCCAGCGATGATCGCTTCACGCGAAAGCTTCGCGCCATGCATAAAAAACAGCAGAGCGATGGCCGCTGTCGTAATGCCTTCAACGACAGGCACAAAGCCGCCTTCCGCCGGGAAAAAAGAGGCCAGTAGTACCACGGTGATAAGTGTCAGCGTGAAAGGGTCAAGGATACGAAAAAGTTTCATAAAAACTCCTGAAAGTCGGTGCAGCTATTTTGCGTTTTTCGCTTTGAGAAATAAAATTGATTTATTGCATCTATATATGAATCTAGTCGATGAACTATTCACTGCGTCAACTGCGTATTTTTATTACCGTCGCCCAGGCCAAAAGTTTCAGTCGGGCAGGGGACAGGATTGGACTGAGCCAGTCTGCGGTCAGTCATAGCGTAAAAGAGCTGGAGCGGCAAACCGGCGTCAGACTGCTGGATCGCACCACGCGTGAGGTGGTGCTGACCGAGGCGGGGCAACAACTGGCGACGCGTCTGGAGCGGGTGCTTGATGAACTGAACAGCATACTGCGCGATGCAGGCAGAGTAGGGACACAATTAACCGGCACCGTGCGCGTTGCCGCGAGCCAAACCATTTCTGCGCATCTTATTCCGCAATGCATTGCCCAAAGTAATTCACTTTATCCCGCTATTGATTTTGTATTGCACGATCGTCCGCAGCAGTGGGTGCTGGAGAGCATCCGCCAGGGTGAAGTGGATTTTGGCATCGTTATCGATCCCGGCGCAGCGGTGGATTTACAGTGTGAAGCCATCTTATCAGAGCCTTTTTTACTGTTGTGTCGCCAGGATCATCCGCTGGCGCATCAGGAATGGGTAAGCTGGCAGGATCTTAAACAGGCCTCGCTGGTCTTACAGGATTATGCTTCCGGCAGTCGACCGCTGATTGATGCGGCGCTGGCCCATTTTGCTATTGAGGCGGATATCGTGCAGGAGATTGGTCACCCGGCCACGCTGTTTCCAATGGTGGAAGCGGGAATCGGCATCAGCGTGCTGCCCGCGCTGGCGTTACCGCTCCCGCAGGGCAGCCACTTACAGGTTAAACGGCTGACGCCCGTAGTTGAAAGGCAGCTCATGCTGGCGCGGCGAAAAAACCGATCGCTCTCCACGGCGGCGCAGGCGTTGTGGGACGTGGTGCGTACTCAGGCCAGCGAATTAACCGCCGCGAGGGCGAAAGATCCGCTGTATCAGCTATAAATATCTATCTGTCCGTGTGTGAGGTGCGGTCTTGCCCTGCCATTTTTGACAGGGCAGTGTGTTAAAACAGGTATTTGATGGAATAAATAATGCCATCCTGCAGGAAGGATTCTCCTAACTTATTATCAGCGTAACGATATTGTACTCCTGCGGTCAGGTGAGGAGTCGCATTCCACCACAGCGCTACTGCGCCATTAATGCCATCTTTCCCGCCATTGCCCGCAGCGTAGGACGCATCGCGGTCAAACTCATACTCATTCCAGTTCGTTACGCTGAATTTCTCACTACCCAACGAGAAGCTATAGCCGGCCACCCAACCTAATACATAACCATTATCGCCTGTGTAGTAGGTCTGATCGGTATAACGTTTGGCAAAGAAGGGTTTAAACCAGTAACCGTTACCCGTGAAGTTATAGCCTAAACCATAGAGAAACATGTCATCATGGAAATTAGCGCGATGAGGTGAACCGTACGTCCCGTAGGTATGGAGATAGAGGTTTAATCCTGTATCGCCCAGATAAATACGGTTGGTATTTTTAAAGGTGTAACGCTGTTCGCTGCCTGGTTTAGCGTGGCGGCCATTGTAAAAATTTTCCCAGTCGAAGAACCCGTACATTTCTCCCCAGCTAAAATTCGCTCCGCCTTCCAGTTCCAGGTACCCAAAATCATCTTTATGGGATTTTTTACTGGTTTTTTCCGTGGTGTCTGATGTCCAGTCGAGGTAATGGAGGCCGATATCGGCGAACCCGCCTTTAAATTCCGCATGGGTGAGTGCGGGAATAATGAGTAAAGAAGAAAGCGTCAGAGTAAGAATTTTTTTCATAGCATATTTCCCTATGCCGATAATTATTAATGGGTTAATTAAAAAGAGGCAATTTATAAATATGAAAGCGGCATATTGTTAATATGAATTGCAAGCAAAAACCAATACTGTTTTCCCTCTGTATTAATACAGAAGCGATCTAAATCTATCGATATTAAATGGCTATTGATGACACGTGAAAAGTGTATTGGTCAGCAAGGGGCGATGGTCGTTATAAAAAGGAGTCAAATTAAATCCGATAGAACAAGGAAACTTATGCCTCACGCTCTTTTTTCTCATAATCCTGAGTATTGTGTTGATATTGTTCATGCACATAAACCGGCATTTACCCCGCGAGTTGCGTTTATTTTAGGCTCCGGGTTGGGTGCTCTGGCGGACCAAATCGAAGATGCGGTAGCCATTTCTTACGAGAAATTGCCGGGATTTCCCGTCAGCACCGTACACGGCCATGCTGGTGAACTGGTGCTCGGCCATCTGGCGGGTGTTCCGGTGGCCTGTATGAAAGGTCGCGGACATTTTTATGAAGGGCGTGGAATGGCGGTGATGACCGATGCCATTCGCACGTTGAAATTACTGGGCTGTGAAGTGTTGTTCTGCACCAATGCGGCAGGATCTCTGCGTCCGGAAGTGGGGCCGGGTAGCCTGGTTGCGCTTAGCGATCACATTAATACGATGCCCGGTACGCCGATGGTGGGGCCAAACGATGATCGTTATGGCGATCGCTTCTTCTCGCTGGCTAATGCTTATGACGCAGATTATCGCGCCATGCTTCAGTCCGTTGCGGCAGAGGAGGGATTCCCCCTCACTGAAGGCGTATTTGTTTCTTATCCGGGTCCGAACTTCGAAACGGCGGCAGAAATCCGCATGATGCAGATTATTGGCGGCGATGTGGTCGGAATGTCCGTTGTCCCTGAGGTGATTAGCGCACGTCATTGTGGCCTCAAAGTTGTTGCCGTCTCAGCGATCACCAATCTGGCGGAAGGGCTGGGCGATGTAAAACTCTCCCATGCGCAAACGCTGGCGGCGGCTGAACTTTCCCGGCAGAACTTTATAAATCTGATTTGCGGCTTTTTACGTAAGCTGGCCTAAACACAATGACTACGGCCCCGTATTGGGGCTTTATCTCACGGCAAGGAATAAAAAATGGGTATTACGTCCCGCTTAAAAGTCATGTCGTTCTTGCAATATTTTATCTGGGGGAGCTGGCTGGTTACCCTGGGCTCTTACATGATCAACACTCTGGATTTTACCGGCGCGAATGTCGGTATGGTCTACAGCTCAAAAGGACTGGCAGCGATTATCATGCCGGGCATTATGGGGATCATTGCTGATAAATGGCTGCGCGCTGAGCGAGCCTATATGCTTTGCCATCTGGTTTGCGCGGGGGCGTTATTGTACGCCACCACCGTTACCGATCCCCAGACGATGTTCTGGGTGATGTTGGTTAATGCGATGGCGTATATGCCAACGATTGCATTATCCAATAGCGTTTCGTACTCCTGTCTGGCGAAAGCAGGTCAGGATCCGGTAACGTCATTTCCGCCCGTGCGCGTTTTCGGCACAATAGGTTTTATTGTTGCGATGTGGACGGTGAGCCTGATAGGGCTGGAACTGAGCAGTGCGCAATTATACATCGCTTCTGGCGCATCGTTATTGCTGGCCCTGTATGCGCTGACGTTACCGAAAATTCCGGTAGCCGAGAAGAAGGCGAACACCACGCTTGTCAGTAAGCTCGGACTGGATGCTTTTGTTCTGTTTAAAAATCCACGCATGGCAATCTTCTTTTTGTTTGCGATGATGTTGGGGGCGGTGCTGCAAATTACCAATGTCTTCGGTAATCCATTCCTGCATGATTTTGCCCGTAATCCTGAGTTTGCCGACAGCTTTGTGGTGAGGTATCCCTCTATCTTGCTTTCAGTTTCGCAGATGGCGGAAGTGGGCTTTATCCTCACCATTCCGTTTTTCCTTAAACGCTTTGGTATTAAAACAGTAATGCTGATGAGCATGCTGGCGTGGACGCTGCGTTTCGGCTTCTTTGCCTTTGGCGATCCATCCCCGTTTGGCTTTGTGCTACTGCTGCTGTCGATGATTGTTTATGGCTGCGCATTTGATTTCTTCAACATCTCAGGGTCAGTATTTGTAGAGCAGGAGGTGGACTCAAGTATTCGCGCCAGCGCGCAGGGGCTATTTATGACCATGGTTAACGGCGTGGGGGCGTGGATTGGGTCTCTTTTAAGCGGTATGGCCGTGGATTATTTTTCTATTGATGGTGTAAAAGATTGGCAAACCATTTGGCTGGTTTTTGCCGCCTACGCTCTGGCATTGGCCGTTATTTTTGCATTGTTCTTTAAATATCAGCACCATCCAGAAAAACTGTCGACCAAATCATTAGCGCATTAATTTTATTTGACTGGCGAGAGGATGTTCGCCAGTCCATTTTTATGAACAAGGACACAGTATGAAAGAAATTATTCTCTCCTCCGGTATTGGATTTGGTATTGGCGCATTTTTTACTTTATGCCGTATACCTATTCCCGCACCAAATGTTTTACCCGGGGTATTATCTATTGTATTTATGTATATTGGGTATCTTGTCGTTAAATCTATTTTTTACTAGGTAATATGGTAAATTCCAGACGTTATCCCTTATTCCTGGAGTGCGATAGTGATGGAACGAGCCCATCGTATTGATCTAAAGCTATTACGTTATTTCCTCGCTGTTGCAGAAGAATTGCATTTTGGCCGGGCTGCTGCCCGGTTAAATATGTCACAACCTCCCTTGAGTATCCATATCAAAGAACTTGAACAGCAACTGGGTACATTGCTGTTTATCCGTCATTCCCGCAGCGTTGCATTAACCCATGCCGGGAAAGTTTTGATGGAAGAGTCACGTCGCTTGTTAGCCAATGCAAATCAGGCGCTGGCGCGAGTGGAGCAGATTGGTCGCGGTGAAGCGGGGCGCATTGAACTGGGTGTGGTTGGTACGGCGCTGTGGGGAAGAATGCGTCCTGCGATGCGTCACTTTTTGAAAGCGAATCCCAATGTTGAAGTACTTTTTCGCGAAAAGTCTCCAGGTATGCAAATGGCGTTGTTAGAGCGTCGGGAACTTGATGCAGGGATCTGGCGTATGGCTATCGAACCAGCAGTCGGTTTTACCAGCATACGTTTGCATGAATCTGCATTCATGGTTGCAGTTCCGGAAGATCACGATCTGGCATCCAGAGATTCTGTGCCGTTGGCGGCGTTGCGCAATGAATATTTTGTTACGTTGCCTTCCGTACATTCTGATTGGGGATTTTTACAACGTGTATGCCAACAGGCGGGTTTCTCGCCAATGATTATTCGGGAAGTGGTTGAGCCGCAAACGGTGTTGGCGATGATCAGTATGGGGATCGGGATTACGTTGATGGCTGATGGCTATGCGCAAATGAGCTGGCCGGGTGTGGTGTTCCGTCCGTTAGAGGAACGTATTCCGGCGGATTTGTATATTGTGTATGACCAGCAGCAGGCAACGCCAGCGCTGGAGAAACTGGTGGCGGCGTTGACGGTATGATGTCTGTGCCGGATGGCGACTAACGTCTTATCCGGCCTACGTGTGCGGTGCTGTCTGTGCCGGATGGCGACTAACGTCTTATCCGGCCTACGCGTGCGGTGTCGTCTGTACCGGATGGCGATTAACGTCTTATCCGGCCTACGTGTGCGGTGTCGTCTGTAGGCCTGATAAGCGCAGCGCATCAGGCAAGACCCGAACCTGCGACAGGTTCGAATCTTCCATATCGCAGATAGCAAAAAGGCGCCTTTAGGGCGCCTTTTTACATTGGTGGGTCGTGCAGGATTCGAACCTGCGACCAATTGATTAAAAGTCAACTGCTCTACCAACTGAGCTAACGACCCGAAGTGGTGGGTGATGACGGTATCGAACCGCCGACCCCCTCCTTGTAAGGGAGGTGCTCTCCCAGCTGAGCTAATCACCCACTTCGGTACTTCACAATAAGAAATTTAGCTGGCGAGAAAGTGGTGGGTGATGACGGGATCGAACCGCCGACCCCCTCCTTGTAAGGGAGGTGCTCTCCCAGCTGAGCTAATCACCCACTTCTCAATTTCTTATCTACACGGCGGAGACTACATAAAGTAGTTGGTGGGTGATGACGGGATCGAACCGCCGACCCCCTCCTTGTAAGGGAGGTGCTCTCCCAGCTGAGCTAATCACCCCCGCTGTGTGGAGTCGCATTATAGGGAGAGTTGAAAATGAGTCAACGCATTTTCTAAAGTTTTTGTTTGTTCGTCGTAAAATTAAACAAAACGATCGTGAATTACCCCGCACTGCATGATTTCTATACGGAAATAGCAAAGCGCAGTGTTCTGACCGGATCAACATTGAGGAATCAAGCCACAGTGATAGAATACAAGGCTATTCATCTTTCCAGGATTTGCCGGTTGTCGGCATCTTTATAAACGTAAGGCCATTTCATGAAAATCAAAACTCGCTTCGCGCCTAGCCCGACAGGTTATCTGCACGTCGGCGGCGCGCGTACTGCTCTTTATTCCTGGCTTTTCGCACGTCACCACGGCGGTGAGTTCGTGCTGCGTATTGAAGACACCGATCTTGAGCGTTCCACGCCGGAAGCCATTGAAGCCATCATGGATGGTATGAACTGGCTGAACCTGGAATGGGACGAAGGCCCATATTTCCAGACCAAACGTTTTGAACGCTATAACGCGGTGATTGACGAGATGCTGGAGGCGGGAACAGCCTATAAATGCTACTGCTCTAAAGAGCGTCTGGAGCAACTGCGTGAAGAGCAGATGGCGAAAGGCGAGAAGCCGCGTTATGACGGGCGTTGCCGTCACAGTTACGAACATCATGCCGACGATGAGCCATGCGTGGTGCGCTTTGCTAACCCGCAGGACGGTTCCGTTATTTTTGATGATCAGATCCGTGGCCCGATCGAATTCAGCAATCAGGAACTGGACGATCTGATCATTCGTCGTACCGACGGTTCGCCGACCTACAACTTCTGTGTGGTGGTGGACGACTGGGATATGGAAATTACCCATGTGATTCGTGGCGAAGACCATATCAACAATACTCCGCGCCAGATTAACATTTTGAAAGCGTTAAACGCGCCGGTGCCGATGTACGCGCATGTGTCGATGATTAACGGCGACGACGGTAAAAAGCTGTCTAAACGTCACGGTGCGGTGAGCGTGATGCAGTATCGCGATGACGGTTATCTGCCGGAAGCGTTGCTGAACTATCTGGTGCGTCTGGGCTGGTCCAGCGGCGATCAGGAAATCTTCACTCGCGAAGAGATGATCAAGCTGTTCTCCCTCGGTGCGGTGAGCAAGTCTGCGAGCGCGTTCAACACCGATAAACTGCTGTGGCTGAACCACCACTATATCAATACGCTGGCGCCGGAATATGTGGCGACGCATTTGCAGTGGCATATTGAGCAGGAAAATATCGACACCCGTAACGGCCCGCAGCTTGCTGAACTGGTGAAGTTGCTGGGCGAGCGCTGCAAGACTCTGAAAGAGATGGCGCAGAGCTGCCGCTACTTCTATGAAGACTTCAGCGAGTTTGACGCCGATGCGGCGAAAAAACACCTCCGCCCGGTAGCGCGTCAGCCGCTGGAAGTGGTGCGCGACAAGCTGTCGGCGATTACGGACTGGTCAGCAGAAAACGTCCACCACGCGATTCAGGCCACGGCGGATGAGCTGGAAGTGGGGATGGGTAAAGTGGGGATGCCGCTGCGTGTGGCTGTGACCGGTGCCGGGCAGTCGCCTGCGCTGGATGTCACCGTACATGCGATTGGTAAAACCCGCAGCATTGAGCGCATCAACAAAGCGCTGGGCTTTATCGCCGAGCGTGAAAGCCAGCAGTAACGCCCGCTGAAACAGAATAAACGGCAGGGCAGACGCCTGCCGTTTATTCTTTGTTAGTCCGCCTCATTGATACCTAAACGCGTCAGAAATCCGCGAATACCTTCCCGCGATAAAAACAGCGCCAGTTTTTCCTGTTCCTGAGCAGACATATTTTCAACGGCATCAATAATTTGTCGATAAGCGTGACTGTGCGCCGCGTTCGCATATTCTGCGAAAGCCTCTTCCGCCTGATAAAACGCAGGCAGTTTGCGAAAAGCCGGAATATTGAGAATAAACTCCCGCACGCTGGCATCAATATGGATGAGTCTTGCGCGTCCGCCTTTGACGCCGGGAAATTTTTCGGTTTTCCAGTGTTGTTCTCTGATCCAGCGATTGACGGTTTGTCTGGCCACGCCGAGGCATTCAGCCAGCTCTTCAGTGGTCATTTTACTGCGTAATCTTTTCATATTATTTGCTATCGCGTATCCCTAAGCGTTGTAACAAACCGGTAATCCCTTCACGAACGAGGAGAGAGGTAAACTGTTTCTGCTCGGATGAGGTCATCTCTTTGGCGAGCGTCATGAGCAGCGCTTCAAGCGATGCGTTGCTGGCAGGCGTGAATGTGTCTGCGTGATGGTCAACTGAACGTTCAGCGCTGCGGATATATTCACGAACCTGTTCGTTTACATGAACCAGACGGGCTTTACCGCCCTGGACGCCAGGTTTGGGCGATGTTGCCCAGCCTTCTTTCCGTACCCATTTATTGATGGTTTGTCGGCTGTAACCGGTGAGATTAGCGAGTTCTTCTGGCGTCATCCGTTCCTTGAACATAACGATTCCCTGAATAGTCGTGGGGTTAATTAGTGGTTCATTTTATAGCACCATTTTAGTCGAAACCGTGACGTGTTTAACTACTGAATGCGAGTTGTGCCGCAATGTCCTTTATTTGAATGCTTTTTCAGCGATTGAATTCGGCAAGTTCATTTTGCCGTTGACACATGCCGAGGGAATTCATATGATGCCGCCCGTCAACTCGACAAGCTTTACGTAGTGGGGCTATAGCTCAGCTGGGAGAGCGCTTGCATGGCATGCAAGAGGTCAGCGGTTCGATCCCGCTTAGCTCCACCAAATTTACTCCCGATAAATTTGGCGTATACGTAAAAGCACTATGGGGCTATAGCTCAGCTGGGAGAGCGCTTGCATGGCATGCAAGAGGTCAGCGGTTCGATCCCGCTTAGCTCCACCAACATTCAAACCCTCGCTGAAAAGCGGGGGTTTTTGCTTTTTGTCACAAAATTTATGGCCTCTGAGCTGCTCTTCAGGTGCGTTTGTTTGCCGCTGCTTTTGCGGTCAATATGAGCTTTTGTTAGATTGCTTCATAATGCGAATATACTTATTATTCATGCGCCTTATATAATGATGTGAGCATTAAAGCAATGCTGGATAAGTGTAACGTATTAAAAAATATAAAAATATTTTTACTGGCCTTCTGCCTGACCGTTCCGGCTATTCTGCTATCTCGTCTCATTTCTCCCCGCGCCACAATTGATTCCAGCTATATCTTTCTGGCCTGGCTACCGCTCTGCGTCATGTTTTCCGTGCTGTTTTTATTTGGCCGCCGTGGCGTCGCGCCGATGGTAGGCGGAATGATGTTGACTAATGAATGGAATTTTCATTTACCTCTGCCACAGGCGATGGTGCTGCTATTTTGCCAGACGTTTCCCGTGTTGCTGGTTTGCGCTATCGTACGCTGGCAGCTGGGCGCGCGCTGGCGCTACGGAATACCCAACCAAGGCATCTGGCTACGCGTTTTCTGGTTAGGGTTAATGACGCCGTTTGGCATAAAAATCAGTATGCATCTGGCGGGGCACTACCTGGCTTTCCCGGTGACAATCTCTACCTTCTTTGGCACCGGCACCGCTATTTTCTCGATTGTTGATTTATTGAGTCTGATTTCTGCCGCGCTTATTTTTACCCTCTTTTTCTATTATCCGCTGCGGATGATAGTCAGCCCGCACTATATTCGTATTTTCTGGCGGAGGGATGTCGCTCCTTATCTCGCCAAAGAAAAACGCCTGTTTACGCTTCTCTGGTTTGCCACTCTGGCGACGCTATTAGCGGTGCTGTGTACGCCTTTCGAGACAAAGTATATTGCTGGCTATCTGGTGCCAGTTCTGTTCATTGGATTTACCATCGGCGTGGGGAAAATCAGCTATCCGCTGTTGAATTTTAGTTGGGCTCTCACTGCGCTATTCCTGCTTAGCTATAACCGCAATTTTCTGCAGGGCGTGGGCTCAGAATATTCGCTGGCATTTATCCTTTCAGTTCTCATTTCTTTTAGTATTTGTTTGTTGTACATGGCGCGGATTAATCAGCGTAGCGAATGGTTGAATCGACAGTGGCACTCGCAGGCATTAACCGATCCGTTGACGCAACTGCCTAACCTGCGTGCGCTGGAGCAGTTTCTTTTACAGGATGCCGGGCAAAGCGTGTGTTATCTACGCATGGAAAACCTGGAATTTCTGAGCCGTCATTACGGTATGCAGATGCGCGTGCATTGCGAACGCGAGGTGTTTCGCGTGTTGCAGCCGCTGCTGCTGGAAAAGGAGAAAATTTTCCATCTGCCGGGCAGTGAGTTATTGCTGGTATTGACGGGACCGGAGACGGAAGCCCGCCTGCAATATATGCTCAATGTGCTTAATAACCGCAAAATTTACTGGAACAATACCGGTCTGGACATGGAATACGGCGCATCGTGGGGAACATTCGATGGTCGCCAGGAAACCTTGCAACCGCTGTTGGGGCAATTAAGCTGGCTGGCGGAGCAATCCTGTTCGCACCGTCGGGTGCTTGCACTGACCCAGAGTATTGAAGCCGCTTCCGGGCAGACGACGGAACGGGTGCTGCGGTTGCAGAAAATCCGTCAGGCGCTGGAGCGCGGCGCGCTGGTTTTGTATGCGCAACCCATTCGCGACTCGCAGGGAAAAGGGTATGACGAGATTCTGACGCGGCTTCGGTGCGACGACGGTATCATGATGCCCAATCAGTTCATTCCGCTTATCGCCCAGTTTAACCTGAGCGTACGGTTTGATATGCAGGTGATGGAAGCGCTCCTGCAATGGTTGTCCGCGCATCCTTCGGCGGAGCAGGGGGCGCGTTTCTCGGTTAATTTGATGCCGCTGACGCTGCTGCAAAAAGAGACGGCGTCGCGCATTATGCAGCTTTTTAAACGCTATGGCGTCCCGCCTGCTTCGGTCATCATCGAAATTACTGAAGAACAGGCCTTCTCTCATTCCGAAATCAGTATGCACAATATCAACCAGCTGCGTAAGTTTGGCCTAAAAATCGCCATTGATGATTTCGGCACCGGCTATGCAAACTATGAACGGCTAAAACGCCTCAAGGCGGACATCATTAAAATCGACGGTTGTTTCGTAAAAGATATTCTGACGGACTCCCTGGATGCGATGATCGTGAAATCCATCACTGATTTAGCGAAAGCGAAATCGTTGAGCGTCGTGGCTGAGTTTGTTGAAACGCCTGCGCAGCGCGATCTGCTATTGCAGCTTGGCGTACACAGTTTGCAGGGATATCTGATTGGCCGCCCGCGCCCGTTAGGTAAATAAGTGGCATAAAAAAACCGGGGATAGCTCCCCGGTTTCTACATTAAACGCAGACTTACAGTACCAGCGCCGCGATAGAGGCGGACAGTACGCTCACCAGCGTAGAACCGTAAACCAGTTTCAGACCAAAACGGGAAACCACGTTGCCTTGCTCTTCGTTCAGGCCTTTAATCGCGCCCGCAATAATACCGATGGAAGAGAAGTTCGCGAAGGACACCAGGAAGACGGAGATAATGCCTTCAGCGCGTGGAGAGAGGGTAGCGGCGATTTTCTGCAGATCCATCATCGCCACGAATTCGTTGGAAACCAGTTTGGTCGCCATGATACTTCCTACCTGCAGCGCTTCACTGGACGGTACGCCCATTACCCATGCGACCGGGTAGAAGATGTAACCCAGAATGCCCTGGAAAGAGATGCTGTAGCCGAACCAACCGGTAACTGTTGCGAACAGCGCGTTCAGCGCCGCGATCAGCGCGATGAAGCCGATCAGCATCGCCGCGACGATAATCGCCACTTTAAAACCTGCCAGAATGTACTCGCCCAGCATTTCGAAGAAACTTTGGCCTTCATGCAGGTTCGACATCTGAATATTTTCTTCGCTGGCATCAACGACATAGGGGTTGATCAGCGACAGAACGATAAAGGTGCTGAACATGTTCAGAACCAGCGCTGCGACCACATATTTAGGGTCCAGCATGGTCATATACGCGCCCACGATAGACATGGAAACGGTAGACATTGCGGTCACCGCCATGGTGTACATGCGGTTACGGGACATTTTGCCGAGGATATCTTTATAAGCGATAAAGTTCTCAGACTGGCCGAGGATCAGCGAGCTGACGGCGTTAAAAGACTCCAGTTTGCCCATACCGTTTACTTTGGACAACAGGAAACCAATAGCGCGGATGACCACTGGCAGAACGCGGATATGCTGGAGAATACCGATCAACGCGGAAATAAAGACGATCGGGCACAATACTTTCAGGAAGAAGAACGCCAAACCTTGATCGTTCATACTGCCGAAGACGAAGTTTGTCCCTTCGTTGGCAAATCCGAGCAGTTTTTCAAACATCTCGGAGAAACCTTTTACGAAGCCAAGGCCAACATCCGAGTTCAGGAAGAACCAGGCCAGTAATACTTCGATAACAAGTAACTGAATGACGTAACGAATGCGAATTTTTTTACGGTCGCTGCTAACCAGCAGTGCGAGTACCGCAACAACGGCAAGCGCCAGGACAAAATGAAGGACGCGGTCCATATTTGCTCCAAATATGAGGCAGGTTTAATTTTCGTGCACATTCTATGCAACAGCCGTAAAGAAAACGAGATCCAACACACACTATAATAAGGACCTGTGACGAGATTCAAAATTAGTGAACTGTAATACACTTTTACTGTACTGAATATGAAAATGAAAAGTTATATCAGTGTGCTAATCTTGTAATGTTAAGCCAAACTGTTCTGATACAGGTCGTCATCGTATCGGTCTATCGTTTCACACTATCAAAGTAATCACCCGTACCCATTGAAATGCACTTGATAATCATTATCAATAAACATAGCATGAAACATAGCAAAGGCTATGTTTTTGAGGCAAAAGATGACTGACAATCGCGTAGAGAATAGCAGCGGACGGGCGGCGCGCAAGCTAAGGCTCGCATTAATGGGACCTGCGTTCATTGCCGCGATTGGTTATATCGATCCTGGTAACTTCGCGACCAATATTCAGGCCGGCGCCAGCTTTGGCTACCAGCTACTCTGGGTGGTGGTCTGGGCGAACCTGATGGCGATGCTGATTCAAATCCTCTCGGCAAAACTCGGAATCGCCACGGGCAAGAACCTGGCGGAGCAAATTCGCGACCATTATCCGCGCCCGGTAGTCTGGTTTTACTGGGTACAGGCGGAAATCATCGCGATGGCCACCGATTTAGCTGAATTTATCGGCGCGGCAATAGGTTTTAAGCTGATCCTGGGCGTCTCTTTATTACAGGGCGCGGTATTGACCGGTATCGCGACGTTTCTGATTTTAATGTTACAACGCCGCGGTCAAAAACCGCTTGAAAAAGTCATCGGCGGTTTACTGCTTTTTGTCGCCGCTGCTTACATTGTGGAGCTGTTTTTCTCTCAGCCTGATATGGCGCAGCTTGGCAAAGGAATGGTTATCCCGGCGCTACCGAACCCGGAAGCCGTATTCTTAGCCGCCGGCGTGCTTGGCGCGACGATTATGCCGCACGTGATTTATCTGCACTCGTCATTAACACAGCATCTGCACGGCGGAACGCGGCAACAACGGTACTCAGCAACGAAATGGGATGTCGCTATTGCCATGACGATTGCCGGTTTTGTCAATCTGGCAATGATGGCGACCGCCGCGGCGGCGTTTCATTTTAGCGGCCACACTGGCATCGCCGACCTCGATCAGGCATACCTGACGCTGGAACCGTTACTAAGCCATGCGGCGGCAACGGTGTTTGGTCTTGGTCTGGTAGCGGCAGGGCTTTCCTCCACCGTGGTAGGGACTCTGGCGGGGCAGGTGGTGATGCAAGGGTTTGTCCGTTTTCACATTCCGCTGTGGGTACGGCGCAGCATTACCATGCTGCCCTCATTTATTGTGATTTTGATGGGGCTGGACCCTACCCGAATTCTGGTGATGAGCCAGGTGCTGCTGAGTTTTGGTATTGCGCTGGCGCTGGTGCCGCTCCTGATTTTCACCAGTAACGCTACGCTAATGGGCGAGCTGGTGAACACGCGGCGAGTAAAACAGATTGGCTGGATAATTGTCGTGCTGGTCGTCGCCCTGAATATCTGGTTGCTGGTTGGAACGGTGATGGGATTGTCATAAAGACAGAAAGATAGCAGGCCCGATGCGTGGGCGTCATCGGGCTGTTATTCAGCAGGAGGCTTAGTGATGATGTTTGTGACCCCGGCCTCGCCCGCGATGATCGTCGCGATCGCGCCAGCCTTCCCGATAACCGCGTTCATACGCTTTACGCTTATCCCAGCCGCGATGATAGCCGTTGTCATGGCGCCACCAGCGATTTTTACGCCATTCATAATGGTTGTGCCAGTAATCCCGGTCGCGCCAGCGACCACCGTCCCAGTAGTTACCGTAATCATCGCGATCGCCAATCTGTAATTTTATTGAGGGCAACAGGGTGATTTCGCCCGCATTCGCGGCAAGCGGTGTAAAAGCCAGCAAGGCTGCCGCCAGAATCAGTGACCTGAACATACTTTCTCTCCTTCACGATCGAGCCGTCGCCGGCCTGTTAATGCAATATTACAAAGCAGTAAAGATTTGTTTCATCGCCTTAACTCTTAAATCATGAAGGAGAGCATTTTTTGCTAAAACCGGCTCTCCAGAATAGCGTCAATTTCTGCACATTCCGCCGCCGAAAAACGGCGATTGGCCAGCATTCCTACGGCGTCTTCGATTTGCGACGGTTTGCTGGCGCCAATCAGTACCGAGGTAACGTTATCGTTACGCAGCACCCAGGCGAGCGCCATCTGAGACAATTTTTGGCCCCGTCGCGCGGCCAGTTCATTCAACCGGCGAACTTTTTCCAGTTTGTCGGCGGTAATCTGTTCTGGTTTAAGGAAACGGCTTCCGCTCGCCGCGCGGGAATCTTCCGGAATGCCATTCAGATAACGGTCAGTGAGCTGCCCGCCCGCCAGCGGCGAGAAGGCAATACTGCCGACGCCTTTTTCCTGCAACAGCGCCAGCAGCCCGTCCTCTACCCAACGCTCAAAAAGCGAATATTTAGGCTGATGAATCAGGCAAGGCGTGCCGAGATCCTCCAGAATATCGATAGCTTGTCTGGCCAGATCGGCAGGATAGTTAGAGATCCCCACGTACAACGCTTTGCCGTGGCGCACAAGGTGATCTAACGCTTTCATCGTCTCTTTAAGCGGCGTTTCGGGATCGGGACGATGGTGATAAAAGATATCGACATACTCCAGCCCCATACGTTTCAGGCTTTGATCGAGGCTGGCGATAAGGTATTTCCGTGAACCCCAGTCGCCATAAGGGCCATCCCACATGGTGTAGCCCGCTTTGGTGGAGATGATCAATTCATCACGCCACGGTAAAAAATCTTCCTGCAGAATGCGGCCAAAATTGCATTCTGCGGAGCCCGGCGGCGGCCCATAATTATTGGCGAGATCAAAGTGGGTAATGCCCAGATCGAACGCGCGTTGCAGCAGCGCCCGGCTATTTTCTACCCGTGTCGTATCGCCGAAGTTGTGCCATAACCCCAGCGAAATAGCGGGAAGTTTGACGCCGCTGCGTCCGCAGCGACGATACTCCATTGTGTGATAACGATTCTCATCGGGCTGATAAATCATGACCTTTCCCCCTGTGGCGTGAATAAATAGTGTATACGGTTACACTCGCCAGGCGGTATCCGGCTTTTACTGTTTGCCGCTGTAAACATTGTTTTCCAGGCTTTCATCCCCACCGTGCTGGACAGCCATCGGCATTCCTTAATACTCAACATAATATCAACGTCAGAAGGAAAGCTGTCATGCAAAACCCCTATACCGTGGCCGACTATTTGCTGGACAGACTGGCAGGATGCGGCATTGGCCATCTTTTTGGCGTACCGGGCGATTATAACTTGCAGTTTCTTGACCATGTGATTGACCACCCGACCCTGCGTTGGGTGGGATGCGCCAATGAGCTGAACGCCGCTTATGCCGCGGACGGCTATGCGCGCATGTCGGGCGCTGGAGCGCTACTCACCACCTTTGGCGTGGGAGAACTTAGCGCTATTAACGGTATCGCGGGCAGTTACGCGGAATATGTCCCGGTCTTGCATATCGTCGGCGCGCCCTGTAGCGCTGCGCAGCAGCGTGGCGAATTGATGCACCATACCCTCGGTGACGGCGATTTTCGTCATTTTTATCGCATGAGTCAGGCGATATCCGCTGCCAGCGCAATAATTAGATGAACAGAACGCCTGTTTCGAGATTGACCGCGTGTTGGGTGAAATGCTTGCCGCACGCAGGCCAGGATACATCATGTTGCCCGCCGATGTGGCGAAAAAAACGGCCATCCCACCTACGCAGGCGCTGGCGTTGCCCGTGCATGAAGCGCAAAGCGGCGTGGAGACGGCTTTTCGTTACCACGCCCGTCAGTGCCTGATGAACAGTCGGCGTATTGCGCTATTGGCCGACTTTCTTGCCGGGCGTTTTGGTTTACGACCACTGTTGCAGCGCTGGATGGCGGAAACGCCCATCGCTCATGCGACACTACTGATGGGGAAGGGGCTTTTTGATGAACAGCACCCGAACTTCGTTGGCACCTATAGCGCTGGCGCCAGCAGCAAAGAAGTGCGTCAGGCCATAGAGGACGCCGATAGGGTTATCTGCGTCGGCACCCGTTTTGTCGATACCCTTACGGCCGGATTTACCCAACAATTACCGACGGAACGCACGCTGGAGATTCAGCCTTACGCGTCGCGCATCGGCGAAACCTGGTTCAACCTCCCGATGGCGCAGGCGGTGTCTACGCTGCGCGAACTGTGCCTGGAATGCGCTTTTGCGCCGCCGCCGACGCGTTCCGCCGGACAGCCAGTGCGGATTGATAAGGGAGAACTGACCCAGGAAAGCTTCTGGCAAACCTTACAGCAGTATCTCAAACCCGGCGATATTATCCTTGTCGACCAGGGGACCGCCGCCTTTGGCGCTGCCGCGCTGTCGCTTCCTGACGGCGCGGAAGTTGTGGTACAGCCGCTGTGGGGGTCTATCGGCTATTCCTTGCCCGCCGCGTTTGGCGCGCAAACAGCCTGTCCCGATCGGCGGGTGATTCTGATTATCGGCGATGGCGCGGCGCAGCTCACGATTCAGGAGATGGGCTCGATGTTACGCGACGGGCAGGCGCCGGTCATCCTGCTGCTCAACAATGACGGCTATACCGTAGAGCGCGCCATTCACGGCGCGGCCCAGCGGTATAACGACATCGCGAGCTGGAACTGGACGCAGATACCACCGGCGCTAAACGCGGCGCAACAGGCGGAGTGCTGGCGGGTGACGCAGGCTATCCAACTGGCAGAGGTCCTCGAACGTCTGGCGCGCCCACAACGTCTGTCATTTATTGAAGTGATGTTGCCAAAAGCCGATCTGCCGGAATTACTGCGTACCGTGACCCGGGCGCTGGAAGCCCGCAACGGGGGATAATGGCCCCCGCTGCGCCGGATTAGGGTTCGTGACGGTTGGCGGCCAGCAACGGTTTTCCCGCCAGCAATAGCCAGGCGGGGAGCATCACAATGCAGAGCAGCGGCAGCAGATTGGTATCCGGTACGACGACTGCCGCCATAAACAGACTGAGCCAGCCGTCGCGCGTCACTACCAGCACTAAGCCAAGAATCGCGCAGGAGACGGTAATCGCCGCGGGTACGGCCTCAACATGGGCATGGAGCATGAGCCCCAGCGCCGCGCCGATAAACACAGCCGGAAAAATGCGCCCGCCGCGAAAGCCGCTCGCCGCCGCGATGACCAGCGCGGCGAGTTTGACGACGGCTAAGGTAAAATAATCTCCCGCGCCCAACGTCTGGCTAAACGCCATTTGTTGCATTTCGTCCAGGCCTTTAAACAGGGTAAGCGGCCCGCCAATGACGCCCAGGATGCCCAGTATAAAACCGCCAATGCCGAGAATCAGGACCGGATTTTTCAGGCGGTGCAGCAACTCATGCAGACGCGGAAGGCACCAGACGGCGACCATCCCGGCGGCAATGGCGATCGCCGCGACGATCGCTCCGCTGGCAATGTCCACCAGCCGCATCTGCGTGTAATGGGCGATGGGTAACGAAAAATGCGGATGAAAGAACAGACTGGTGGTGAGTGACCCCGCCGCTGCCGCCATTAACGGCGCAAACAGGCGATCCCACATGGGAATATCGTTAGAGCCGCTAAGTGTTTGCGAAAAAATCAGCGCTGCGGCGACGGGCGTGCCGAACAGCGCGCCGATGGTGCCCGCTGAGGCCAGAATCGTCCAGTCTAACGCCGTGATACGCGGAAACAGGCGGGAGCCGAAAGCCGCCGCCAGCGCGATATTTATTGTCATTATCGGATGCTCTGGCCCCAAACTTACCCCACCAGCAAGGCCGATGATTAAGGCGAGAAGCAGCCCGGGTAGCGCAGATGGCGAGACCGGCATACTGATTAACGGTTCGATGGCCGGATCGGGGCCAGCGTGTCCGGGACTGTAACGGATAATCAAACCCACCACGATCCCGGTTAGCGTGAGCATACCCACTATCCAGAACGGCGAATCATAAGCGATGCCGATGCTGGTGGGCAGTCGTTGCCAAAGAAATTGCTGAAAAACCGACGCGACTTTCATCGCAGCGATTAAAACCAGGCTTGACGCTACGCCAATAATCAGCGCGGGGAGCGACAGCAGCAGCATCGTTCGGGCACGCGGGTGGAACATAATCTCTTCCTTATACGGGGTCGTATACCTATTTTGCACAGCCTGCCCGACGGCATTGCTGCAATTGGTGCTGAAACAAGAAAGTAATTCTGTGATGAAGATCTATATTTATAGGCAGTCAGCCTGATGGCCGTTGTTGTTATGCCCCCATGAATTTACAGTGTGACAAAGACTTATTTTGACTTTAGCGGAGCAGTAGAAGAATGACAAAGTATGCTTTAGTAGGAGATGTAGGCGGCACGAATGCGCGTCTTGCCCTGTGTGATATCGCCAGTGGAGAAATCTCGCAGGCCAAAACGTATTCCGGCCTGGATTATCCCAGTCTTGAGGCCGTGGTGCGCGTTTATCTCGATGAGCATAGCGTCAGCGTGGAAGATGGTTGTATCGCCATAGCCTGCCCGATTACCGGTGACTGGGTAGCGATGACTAACCATACCTGGGCTTTTTCTATTGCGGAAATGAAAAAAAATCTCGGCTTTAGCCATCTGGAAATCATCAACGATTTCACCGCCGTGTCGATGGCGATCCCGATGCTGAAAAAAGAGCATTTAATTCAGTTCGGCGGCGGCGAACCGGTAGACGGCAAACCTATTGCGGTGTATGGCGCGGGAACCGGCTTGGGCGTGGCGCATCTGGTGCATGTGGATAAGCGTTGGATTAGCCTTCCGGGCGAAGGCGGGCATGTCGATTTTGCGCCTAATAGCGAAGAAGAAGCTATGATTCTGGAAATATTGCGCGCCGAAATTGGCCACGTTTCCGCCGAGCGCGTGCTGTCTGGCCCGGGGCTGGTGAATCTTTACCGGGCGATTGTTAAGTCCGACAACCGTCTGCCGGAAAATCTGCGCCCGAAAGATATTACCGAACGCGCCCTGGCGGATAGCTGTATCGATTGTCGCCGCGCGTTGTCGCTCTTTTGCGTCATCATGGGGCGATTTGGCGGCGATCTGGCGTTAACCATGGGGACATTTGGCGGCGTTTATATCGCTGGCGGTATTGTCCCGCGCTTCCTGGAATTTTTTAAAGCGTCCGGCTTCCGTGGTGGCTTTGAAGATAAAGGCCGCTTTAAAGATTATGTACACGGTATTCCGGTCTATCTGATTGTCCATGATAACCCTGGCTTGTTAGGCTCCGGCGCGCATCTGCGCCAGACATTAGGCCATATTCTATAAGTCAGATGGCGGCATAAACGCCTTATCCGGCCTACAAAAGTGTGTCATCTGTAGGCCTGATAAGCGCAGCGTCATCAGGCAATTAATCATTCTCTTGTCAGTCTCAAACCGCGTGCCTCACGCGGTTTTTTTCATTGCCTTTCCTGTGCATGAATGCTTCAACTGACTGAATTATTTCACTTTACTCTTGCTGAGCGAAAGGTCAAACACCAGCGCGTTGAGTCATCACGTCATGGCGGTTAGTCAGGCGAAAACAGGGATTTATTTTACTATACGTATCCGGTCCGCTGCCTTATTTACGGTTTCATCGCGGCATCTTGCTGGAAAGGATCCTCATTTTCGGGGAAATGTCCCTGAAAAATACCGCAATATGACATGATTGAATACCTTTAGCGTTAGTAAGGGTTTTGATTAAAGAGGAAAAACCACAAAATTAAAAGGGGATTATTTGAGATAAGGTTTATTGACAGGAAATTATCGTCGGCTGTAACACATTAGGTAAATTCAATGATATCAAGTTGTTAATAATATGATTTGTTTGATGCTATAACTGACATGCTTAAAAGGTAAATTTTTACGCTTGTTCCTCTTTTTTCGTCGCTAAAAAATATTTTCATTAGCCTCTCGACAGGAAGAAAATTTTCAGGCTATTTTCTAAAGGAGCCACCATCGTGGCAGCGTCGCTCGGACGGTCCGGGCGCTAACGTTAATCTGAGGATATTATGGCTGACTTCCGCCCTGAACGTCGCTTTACGCGTATCGATCGCCTTCCGCCCTATGTTTTTAACATCACCGCTGAACTCAAAATGGCTGCGCGTCGGCGCGGTGAAGATATTATTGATTTCAGTATGGGTAATCCTGATGGCGCAACCCCTCCCCACATTGTCGAAAAACTTTGCACCGTCGCGCAGCGTCCGGATACGCACGGTTATTCCACGTCCCGCGGCATACCGCGTTTACGCCGCGCGATTTCTCACTGGTATCAGGAACGTTATGATGTCGATATCGATCCGGAAACCGAAGCGATTGTGACCATCGGTTCCAAAGAGGGACTGGCGCATTTAATGCTGGCGACGCTGGATCATGGCGATACGGTACTGGTGCCGAACCCCAGTTACCCGATTCATATCTATGGCGCCGTTATCGCCGGGGCGCAGGTGCGTTCGGTTCCATTGGTAGAGGGAGTGGATTTCTTCAACGAGCTGGAGCGCGCTATTCGCGAAAGTTATCCGAAACCGAAAATGATGATTTTGGGTTTTCCGTCTAACCCTACGGCCCAGTGCGTCGAACTGGAATTTTTTGAAAAAGTGGTCGCTCTGGCTAAACGTTATGATGTGCTGGTGGTGCACGATCTGGCGTATGCCGATATCGTGTACGACGGCTGGAAAGCGCCATCCATTATGCAGGTGCCCGGCGCGCGCGACGTGGCGGTTGAATTTTTCACGCTGTCGAAAAGCTATAATATGGCGGGCTGGCGTATTGGGTTTATGGTGGGCAATAAAACCCTGGTCAGCGCGCTGGCGCGCATTAAAAGTTATCACGATTATGGCACCTTTACCCCGCTTCAGGTGGCGGCTATCGCCGCTCTGGAAGGCGATCAGCAGTGCGTGCGCGATATCGCCGAGCAGTATAAACGTCGTCGCGATGTGCTGGTGAAGGGGCTGCATGAGGCGGGCTGGATGGTTGAAATGCCGAAAGCCTCAATGTACGTCTGGGCGAAAATCCCGGAGCAATATGCGGCGATGGGATCGCTTGAGTTTGCCAAGAAGCTGCTGAATGAGGCGAAGGTTTGCGTTTCTCCAGGGATAGGCTTTGGTGATTATGGCGACACCCATGTACGCTTTGCATTAATAGAGAATCGCGACCGCATTCGCCAGGCCGTCAGAGGGATTAAAGCGATGTTCCGCGCCGATGGCGTGCTGCCGTCACATCCAAAACCCGTTGAAGCGAGCACGGAGTAGAAAAGCAAACAGGAGCCCCATGGCTCCTGTTTTTCTTTGCATTGTACTTTTAAATCATCAGGGCGAAAGTACCGGCCCAAACGATGACCATAAATGAAATGCCCATAAAGAAATATTTCACGTTTCATCTCTCCGCGTACCTGTCGTACGCCTAAATGAACTTACACTTACCTGATTATAGAGAGTTGATGCCGGACAATACGAAATTGAGAATTATTCGTGTTTCTACCGCCTGCATCACCTCAGAATTCTGCGCGTCATCGCTCCAGACGGCGCTAATGTACGCCTAAAAGCGAGGTGAAACAAGAGGCATTTTCTTATTTACTTTTAGTAACTTACAAGTGTCGGGAATCGGCGACAGTTTAATTTCTGACAGTGATGAATCGCTATTGAGCGACGCCGCCGACACAGTAAAAAATCGCCTGTAAACAGGAGACTTATCGCTAAAAGCAGGAATGAGTAATTTACGATATGAATATTATGACAATGCGAAATGCCAAAATAAAAGGCCTTGCGGCCTTTTTCAGATGTAGAGTGACGCTTCCCCCAACGGGCGAGTCTTGAAACGGCGATGGATCCAGAGATATTGCTCCGGGGCGCGCATGATCTCTTTCTCAATAATTTTATTCATATAGGCAGCGGCTTGATTTTCATCTGCCGGGTAACCTTCCATTTCAGGGGTAATATACAGACGATAACCCGAGTTATCGGATTTCCTTACCATTGTAACGGTCAACATGGCGGCGCCAGACAGCCTGGACAGTACATAGGTGCCGTTGGTGGTGGCGACGTTTTCAACCGCGAAAAATGGCGCAAAGGAGCTGCCTTTAGGGCCGTAGTCCTGGTCGGGAGCAAACCAAACGGCTTCCCCTTTTTTTAGCGCGCCCACAATGCCGCGCAGATTGTTTCTGCCGATCATCGCTTTATTTGAGCGCATACGACCGCGCGTCTGCACCCACTCCATGAGCGGATTGTTATGCGGACGATAGGTCGCCATCATCGGCTGGCAGAGACCCATTACCCGGCCTCCCAATTCCAGCGACATAAAATGCACGCCAACGACCATTACGCCGCGATTTTGCGCCTGCGCACGGGTAAGGTTGTCCAGCCCGTCCACATCAAACCATTTGCGAACCCGGTTATCAGGCCAGAACCAGGCCATGCCCGTTTCAAGCAGCGCCATGCCAAGAGAGTGGAAATTCTCGGCGATCAGTTTTTCCCTTTCTTCCCGGGAGAGGGTCGGAAAACAGAGTTCAATATTTTTCTGGGCGATTGACTCACGTCGCTTCAGGAAGGGGCGCGCCAGTTTACCGGTGCGGGTGCCCAGAAAACGCAAAACCGGGTAGGGAAGCTGCACCAGTAACCAGAGGACGCCAACGCCAAACCACGTCAGCCAGTAGCGCGGGTGCAAAAACGCGCGTGAAAATTTGCTTTGAGGAAACATAAAATACCTTCTGTAGATACGAAAATAATGTATCGCAGAAGAGTCATTATCCGCAGCGGTACACTCTGAAATACGCATCATCCTTCAAGTTGCGTTAGCTTATCCGAAGCACTTACTTGAGTAAGCTCATCAGGGTAACTTGAATGATTTACGTATAGTTAGGCCATCATGTACGACAATGGTTCCCGTAAGGAGTGTAAAACTAAGTCAGTACTAAACCACGAGGGCATGAACGCCAGGCAGGCTAATGTACCACCAGTTATTTACTCGCGCCCAGAAATTCTTTATCAAGAAGCGTAAATATTTCTCCCGTAGCAAAAATAAGCTAATCATTATTTTTAATGCATTGTTTTTACAGTGATAATTTTATTTCAGACGAAGGTCATTGAAAAATGATTAAAAAAATAAAATGTGAGATAAATGTTATGGAAATGACGGGCTGATAAGGTTTATCTTAAAGGAGAAGTGAGAGGGACCGTAAGGCTATATGGAAGCCTTGCCATAGACAGGAGGTATTATAGATGATCTATTTATGGACATTTCTTGCAATAAGTATACTTGCCGTGAGTGGCTATATCGGTCAGGTGATGGGGGCTTTTTCTGCGGTTTCTTCTTTTACGGGAATGGTTATCCTTGCCGCGCTGATTTATTTACTCAATGTATGGTTGCAGGATGGCGATGACATCGTTAGCGGATTATTGCTTTTTCTCGCACCGGCATGTGGGTTAATTATTCGCTTTATGGTGGGATACGGTAAGCGTTAGTCAGTACATACCCTTCATACTTCAAGTTGCTGATGTGTTGGCTACGGATTACTCGGCCCATCGATGGGCCTCGCCCTGACGGCCGTCGCACGCGACGTTCAAATCTGTTCCCGGCAGATTTGTCGTTCACCCCAGTCACATCGTTATCTATGCTACTGGGGACTCACTCCCTTGCCGCTTTTAAGCAACTCGAATTATTTTGGGTATACACGATGTCAGCGAATAGATAGCGCCGACAATGTCGGCGCTTCTGTTCCTCGGGAAGGCTAATCGTTTATTGCGCGTCCGCAAGCTGCAGTGAGTCCTGATTATGTAACGCATTCTGGCGCTGGCGTTCCAGTTCCAGCGCGCCGCGATGGGAGAGGTAACAGAATAGAATGCAGCACACGATGCCGCCCATCAGAAGATAAAATCCGCCGTACCAGCCAAGTTTATCCACCATTACACCAAACAGGCTGGTGCCCAACGAGGCGCCGAAAATATAGCTCATGAACCCACGTAAACCGACGGCGGAACCTACGGCAAAGCTGGGGACTATCTCCATTGTCTGTACGGACGCGAGGAACTGCGGGACGTAAATCAGACAACCTACAATGGCGGCGAAAATCGTTACCATCAGCAAAGATTCACTTTTCCAGTATCCGATCAGACAGACAAAAATCAGCGCCATGCAAATCATGGCTAACGGCATTCTGCGGCCCTTAAACAGTTTATCTGACAGCCAGCCTGCCAGTAGCGTGGAGGGAATCGCCGCCCACTCGAAAAAGAGAAACGCGACGCTCATCTGTTCTTTTGAAAAGTGTTTTACTGTCAACAGATAGATAGGCAACCAGCTAATCATGCCAAACCGCACCATATAGACGAAGACATCCACCAGCGAAATATACCAGGCATTTTTATTGCGCAGCACATAAGTACAGAAGATTTGCCATGCGCTCATATTTTCCGGCGCTTTTGCCGTATTCTTCGTTTTCAGTACGACTTTTTCTTCCGGCATCATCTGTTCCAGTGAGGGAAGACCTTCTTCGCGTGGCGAACCTTTTCCCAAGACCAGAACAATTAAGGCAAAAATGACGGCGACGCAGGCCGGAACGATATAACTGGCGCTTTGCCAGTGTTCGTTGCCCAATATCGCAAAAGCCGCACCGACGATAGGCGCGACGATCCCGCCGCCAACGTTATGCGAGATATTCCAGAAGGCGCCTACGCGTCCGCGTTCCCGACGAGGGAACCAGTTTGCAATAGTAATAAACGAGGGGCCGACGCCCATGCCCTGAAAAAGGCCATTGAAGACCACCAGAGCGGCAAATATCCAGAATGCGCTACTGAATCCCAGCCCAACGTTAACAATCGCGCAGAGTACCAGACCGCACGCCATGAAGACTTTTGGGCTGGCTTTATCCGCCAGACTGCTCATTACGCCTTTACTGATTCCGTAAGCAATAAGCATACAGCTACTCAGCAGGCCGATTTGCGTAGCGCTGAGATCCAATTGCTCTTTTAAATAAGGCGTCGATAATGTGAAATTGTTTCTGACTATATAGTAAGCGAGATATCCCAGAAATACGCTTAACAATGCCTGTATACGATATCGACCATATGTGGCCTGGACTTTTTCCGGTGGGACTTTATGCGCCGATTGCCCTGTTTTTAATATTGTTAACATGGAGTCACCTGTATTTTATAGTGAGATGAACATCAGGAGGTTTTGTCGGTAGAGTGAAAGGAGTGACAATAAAATTCAAGTCGAAGAAATGTGTCAAAATTGACTCAATTGGGTGAATTTAAAGGTTATTTTTGACCCATCCTGAAGGGTGTGGTGAAACTTTAATTATTGGCATGGCCGTTTTATCGTTAGCATGTGCGGATATTAACAAATTTGCTGCCAGTGATCTGATACGCTTTATTGATGTTTTCGGGCGACGGACCCGTTATTATTCAAATAACGTTGTTCTGGATGCCAACAGAAATAAAAGGGTAAGTTTTGTCTCAATATTTTCTTTATGTGATATCGATATTTATGAACGGGATCACAAATCGACTTTTCTCATGCTGTAGTCGTTTCGCCAGAGTGGGCGCTTTTACGCTATGGCTGGCGGCAATGTTCGGTTCTTGCCAGGCGTACAGCCGCGAGCTGGTGATGGCAACGACCTTTTCACCCAGCGCGACCGCCTGGATTATCCAGCGCTGGCAGACGGAGCCGGGTTCCGTCATGATTCGTACGCTCAACCGTACCAGCGGTTCTTTAGAGCAATTACTTGATACGGCGAATGCGGAAAATGTCGATCTGATCCTGACGTCATCCCCCATGCTGTTGCAACACCTTCAGGAGCACCAAAAGCTGGCGCTATTAGATAGCGCGCCTGCCGCCAGCCAGAAGCTGGTGCCGCGTTCTATCCGCTCAACTTCAGTGGCGGTAGCGGTATCCGGATTTGGGCTATTGATCAACCGTTCAGCGCTCGCTGCGCGCCATCTTCCGCCGCCTGCTGACTGGCAGGATATGGGCCTGCCCAGTTACTAGGGCGCTCTATTAATGAGCAGTCCGTCACGTTCAGACACGAATCATTTGATGGTGGAGTCGCTGTTGCAGCAAAAAGGCTGGACGGCAGGATGGGCGACGCTGCTGGCAATCTCGGGTAATTTGGTCACGATTTCCTCTCGCAGTTTCGGCGTAGCGGATAAAATCAAAAGCGGGCTTGGCGTTGCCGGGCCGGTCATTGATAACTATGCTAATTTGCTACTTAACGATCCTAATCTTGCTTTTACCTATTTCCCGTATTCTGCGGTGTCGCCCACTTACGTCGCGGTGTTGAAAAACAGCCGTCATGCAGACGAAGCGCGTGCTTTTATTCATTACTTATTAAGTCCGAAAGGGCAAAGGATACTGGCTGACGCGAATACCGGTAAGTATCCCGTCGCACCGCTTAGCGCCGATAATCCTCGCGCCGCGCAACAACAGCGTTTGATGGCCCAGCCGCCGTTGAACTATCGTCTGATCCTGAAGCGTCAGCAACTGGTACAACGCATGTTTGATACCGCGATCAGTTTTCGTCTCGCGCAGCTTAAAGATGCATGGCGAGCGTTGCATAGCGCAGAAACGCGGCTTAAACGCCCCTTACCTGAAATCAGAGCCTTATTGACCAGCGTCCCGGTGGATGCGGCAAGCAGCGAGGATGAAACCTGGCTGGCGCAGTTTGATAATAAAAGCTTTGCCGAACAAAAAATGATGGAGTGGCAGATCTGGTTTCTGAACAATCAGCGGCTAGCGATTCACAAACTGGAAGAGCTGAAATGAAGGGGAGATTATTGCAACGGCTTCGTCAGCTCAGTATCAGCAACAGTTTACGGGGTGCATTTTTAACGGGCGCATTACTGACGCTGATTGTCAGTATGGTCAGCCTTTATTCCTGGCATGAGCAAAGTTCGCAGGTTCGCTATTTGCTTGATGAATATTTTCCTCGCATCCACTCCGCTTTTTTAATTGAGGGGAACCTGAATCTGGCTGTGGATCAACTCAATGAATTTTTGCTGGCGCCGAACACGACGGTACGTTTGCAGTTACGTACGCAGATTATTCAGCATCTGGATAAGATTGAGCGTCTCAGCCAGGGGCTTCAGCTTGCTGAGCGCCGGCAACTGGCCGTCATTTTACAGGATAGCCGGACCTTGCTGGCGGAGCTGGACAACGCCCTCTACAACATGTTTTTGGTGCGGGAGAAAGTCAGTGAGCTTTCCGCTCGCATCGACTGGCTCCATGATGATTTCACCACGGAGCTAAATTCGCTGGTACAGGATTTTACCTGGCAGCAAGGGACGCTACTCGATCAAATTGAGGCGAATCAGGGCGATGCAGCGCAGTATTTGCAACGTTCGCGCGAGGTGCAGAACGAGCAGCAGCAGGTATATACCCTGGCGCGAATTGAAAATCAGATTGTTGATGACCTGCGCGACAGATTGAATGAGCTCAAGTCCGGCAATAATGACGGGATGCTGGTGGAGACCCATATTCGCTATCTGGAAAACCTAAAAAAAACGGCGGATGAGAATATTCGTGCGCTGGATGACTGGCCCAGTACGATCACGCTGCGGCAAACCATCGACGAACTATTGGAAATCGGGATGGTAAAAAATAAGATGCCCGATACCATGCGCGATTATGTTGCGGCGCAAAAAGCCTTACTGGACGCCAGCCGCGCCAGAGAGGCTACGCTAGGGCGCTTTCGCACGCTGCTTGAGGCGCAGTTAGGTAGTAGTCACCAGCAAATGCAGACGTTCAATCAACGCCTGGAACAGATTGTTCGCGTTAGCGGCGGGCTTATTTTAGTGGCGACGCTCCTGGCGTTGCTGCTGGCCTGGGGACTCAACCACTATTTTATCCGTTCCCGGCTGGTAAAGCGTTTTACCGCGCTTAATCAGGCTGTGGTACAGATAGGGCTGGGGAGAACCGACTCGACTATCCCGGTTTACGGGCGCGATGAGCTAGGACGGATAGCCCGTTTGCTACGTCATACGCTGGGCCAGCTCAATATGCAACGCAGGCAGCTTGAACAAGAGGTCGCCGAGCGCAAAGAGATAGAAGCCGACCTGCGCGCCATGCAGGATGAGTTGATTCAGACGGCGAAACTGGCGGTAGTCGGCCAGACCATGACCACGCTGGCGCATGAAATTAACCAGCCGCTGAATGCGCTTTCAATGTATTTATTTACGGCGGGACGCGCGATTGAACAAGGTCAGAGCGGACAGGCGAGAAATACGCTCACCAAAGCGGAAGGGCTCATTAACCGGATTGACGCCATTATCCGTTCGCTGCGGCAGTTTACCCGCCGGGCGGAGCTGGAAACGCCATTGTATCCCGTTGATCTGCGCCAAACCTTCGTGGCGGCATGGGAGTTATTAGCCATGCGTCACCAATCCCGGCAGGGAGCGCTTTCACTGCCAACCGACACCGTATGGGTTAGCGGCGATGAAGTGCGTATTCAGCAGGTTCTGGTGAATGTGCTGGCGAATGCGCTTGACGCCTGTTCGCATGATGCGGCGATCGCGGTGACATGGCAGACGCAGGGAGAGGCGCTGGAGGTTTATATTGCAGATAACGGCCCTGGCTGGCCTGTGGCGCTGTTGCCCTCTTTACTCAAGCCGTTTACTACCAGTAAAGCTGTCGGGTTGGGTATTGGGCTGTCGATTAGCGTGTCGCTGATGGCGCAAATGAAGGGCGACCTGCGTCTGGCGTCGACGCTGACGCGTAACGCTTGCGTGGTGCTGCAATTCTCTGTAACGGATGTCGATGATGTTGAATGATGAATGTTCTATTTTGCTGATTGATGATGACGTTGATGTACTTGACGCCTACACCCAAATGCTTGAGCAGGCAGGCTACCGCGTGCGTGGCTTTACCCATCCTTTCGAGGCCAAAGAGTGGGTAGAAGCGGATTGGGAGGGGATCGTTTTGAGCGATGTGTGTATGCCGGGGTGTTCCGGTATCGATCTTATGACGCTGTTTCATCAGGATGACGATCAACTGCCAATCTTATTGATTACCGGACATGGCGATGTACCGATGGCGGTTGATGCGGTGAAAAAGGGCGCCTGGGATTTTCTGCAAAAACCCGTCGATCCGGGCAAGCTGTTGATATTAATTGAAGACGCGCTACGCCAGCGCCGGTCGGTCATTGCACGGCGGCAATATTGCCAGCAGACGTTACAGGTTGAACTGATTGGGCGCAGCGAGTGGATGAATCAGTTTCGACAACGGTTACAACAACTGGCGGAAACGGACATTGCCGTATGGTTTTACGGTGAGCATGGCACTGGACGTATGACTGGCGCCCGTTATCTCCATCAACTGGGGCGTAACGCGAAAGGGCCGTTTGTACGCTATGAACTCACGCCGGAGAATGCCGGGCAGTTGGAGACATTCATCGACCAGGCGCAAGGAGGTACGCTGGTGTTGAGTCATCCCGAATATCTGACACGCGAACAGCAGCACCATCTGGCGCGTTTACAAAGCTTGGAGCATCGGCCTTTTCGTTTGGTGGGCGTTGGCAGCGCTTCGCTGGTGGAGCAGGCGGCAGCTAACCAGATTGCGGCCGAGCTTTACTACTGTTTCGCCATGACCCAAATCGCCTGCCAGTCTCTTTCTCAGCGACCGGATGATATCGAACCGTTATTTCGCCATTATCTTCGAAAAGCCTGCCTGCGGCTCAATCATCCAGTGCCGGAAATAGCGGGGGAATTACTGAAAGGAATAATGCGACGCGCCTGGCCAAGCAATGTGCGCGAACTGGCTAATGCGGCAGAGCTTTTTGCTGTTGGCGTGCTGCCGCTGGCGGAAACGGTCAACCCGCAGTTGCTTCTTCAGGAGCCGACCCCGCTTGACCGGCGCGTTGAAGAGTATGAGCGACAAATTATTACCGAAGCATTAAATATTCATCAGGGACGAATTAATGAAGTGGCGGAGTATCTGCAAATTCCCCGTAAAAAACTTTATCTGCGCATGAAAAAATATGGTCTAAGTAAAGAGCATTATAAATTCTGATATTACAGTTACTTTCAATCTGGCTGACAACAACAGCAACGATGTCGTTAGCCAGATAACGTCGCATCACCGTAATGGTAAATCATTCCATCATGATTATAGATTGCTTATTATTCACCTGAGCATCAAATTCTATTTCTTAACTTCAATATAAGGTAAAAATGCGTCAAGTTCTCTGGCGTAATAAATGTACTCTTGTCCGACGATTTGACAAGATGAAAACTTCATCACCTCTCCAGATTACATCTGAATATGAGGACAAGAGAAATGAAAAAACATGCTATTGCAGTAATGATGATCGCCGTATTTTCTGAGTCGGTTTATGCGGAGTCTACCTTATTTATTCCGGACGTCTCTCCTGATAGCGTCACGACATCCCTTTCTGTGGGGGTGTTAAATGGTAAATCCAGGGAGCTGGTTTATGATACCGACACCGGGCGGAAGCTGAGTCAACTGGACTGGAAAATAAAAAATGTCGCCACGTTGCAGGGGGATTTATCATGGGAACCCTATTCGTTCATGACGCTGGACGCCCGCGGCTGGACGTCTTTGGCGTCGGGATCGGGTCATATGGTTGACCATGACTGGATGAGCAGTGAGCAGCCTGGCTGGACCGATCGTTCAATTCATCCGGACACCAGCGCCAACTATGCTAATGAATACGATTTGAATGTGAAAGGTTGGTTATTGCAGGGCGATAACTACAAGGCGGGCGTGACAGCGGGCTATCAGGAAACCCGTTTTAGCTGGACGGCAAGAGGCGGGTCTTATATTTATGATAATGGTCGGTATATTGGTAACTTTCCTCATGGCGTGCGCGGTATAGGTTATAGCCAGCGTTTCGAAATGCCCTATATCGGGCTGGCGGGTGATTATCGTATTAATGACTTTGAGTGTAATGTACTGTTTAAATACAGCGACTGGGTAAATGCGCATGATAATGACGAACACTACATGCGCAAACTTACCTTCCGTGAAAAAACGGAAAATTCACGATATTATGGCGCGTCTATTGACGCCGGATATTATATTACCAGTAATGCAAAAATCTTTGCTGAGTTCGCTTACAGTAAATATGAAGAAGGTAAGGGCGGTACGCAAATCATAGATAAAACCAGCGGTGATACGGCGTATTTTGGTGGCGATGCCGCAGGTATAGCTAATAATAACTATACGGTTACCGCGGGGTTGCAGTACCGCTTCTAGACCACATCAGGATGTCATCGGTCATAACCGGCCGATGACGACTTTTTGCTGAACGTATGGCATGTCCGGTGATATTGTGTTTACCTCATATAGATCTGGCGGGTTTGGCGTTAAGACGTGGCAAGGAACAGTAGAGGGGGACCTCATCCAGATGTTATAAACTTCAATTCAGAAAGTTACTTTCCATATACTTTTTGTGGGACTGCTTCAACCTTTGGGCAGATATCGGAAATGAAAAAGATAGACCAGGCAACTATTCGCTATCAGAATATCCGGTACACCAACTACCAACTACCAACAAATCATTTAGTCGATGGTCTCGTTGCCATTGGTTCATAGAGTGTTGGTCTTGGTATGGATGGCTGGGGAAGTTATGTATCGAACATTCTTATGCAAGATTGCGCAGGGTCTGGTGATCTATGGTACACATATGGGAAGGCATTCACATATATTTCTGTAATCGATACTAAAACTTTAACACTAACTAATTGTTTGTAGAAAGTGGTTGCATTATTAATGGTTTGAGACTCATTGACATAAAACAAACACCATCTGGTAATCTGTCAGACCCCGCATCCTTAATAGTTAACTATAAAGATTGTATGGTAGTTGAGATGTCGTTAGTTCTAATATCGTGTCAGATAAATTTATAAAAGATTACTCATGTTTTGTGTCACATGCAAAAATAATTCGGCTTCGTTAAGGTCTTTAGGGGAAATACCTAATGGATAATTAGTTAGATTAACGTTAACAACACTTTGAACGTGTAATGAATATGGGGGTAAAATATAAGTATTGGGAGATTGTAATTAAAAATTATGTAATTGTCTGATTATTATATATTCACTCCAGCAAAGGAGAAAGGCAATTATGGACGAAAAGAAACTCACAGCTCTTGCGGCTGAACTGGCTAAAGGTCTTAAAACTGAAGCCGACCTCAGTCAGTTTTCCCATATGCTGACGACATTAACCGTCGAAACGGCGCTCAATGCTGAGCTGGCTGACCATCTCGGGCATGAGAAAAATGCTCCTAAAACGAGCTCAAACTCCCACAATGGCTACTCATTAAAAACGGTGCTGTATGATGGCGGCGAGATAGTGCTGAACATGCTGCGTGACCGTGAAAATACCTTTGAACTGCAGCTGATTAAGGAGCATCAGACGCGTATTACGAGATGGACAGTCAGATTTATCCCTTTATGCCAAAGGCATGACATGACTACCCGCGAAATCATCGCCACCTTCAAAGAGATGTACAACGCTGATGTGTCGCCCATGCTGATACTTAAGATCACCGCCGCAGTAAAAGAGTTGGTCAAAGGGGCGTCAAAAAATGGAGTATGCCGATCCAGGACTGGTCGCTGGCAATGAGTCGCTTTATTATCGAGTTCGGTGACCGCCTGAGCGATCACCGTTAATATAGTGGCAGTTACACAGTATGACTGGCAGGTTCTATATTGGATTTATATGTAATAGTAACAGCCTATCTATTTGATTATTTTATTTCCGATTTTATTAAAAAGGAAATCAGAACCAGGCTTTGTTAAATGTCCCCAATCAACGGCAGTGATAAAATCAGGACCATTACCAACTCTTGTAAGACATCCACTTTCGTTACATAATGCTTTGTATGCTGATATATATTCAATTCCCATTTTTGGAACATTGTTACTAAAGTAAGAGTCCCACTCGCTTATTTCACTATTTAATCCATATGTCATATACAATGGTGGGTTTTTTTTAAACTCACTCAGGTAGTTAGATATTATTTTAACTAAATTTGCATTCCATTCCGGGACTGGTCCAATGAAAATAATCCTTGAGTCAGGGGATGCCTCTTTAATTTTTTTTATGGTTAATGATAACGTATCAATTGCTAACTTTTTATCATGTACTCCATTTGTTCCTCGAACTGACCATGTCAGCAGAACCACCTCAGGCTGAACACGTTTAATTTCATTAATTCTATTATTGTTTAGAGTGATGACACTTCTCTGTAAATCATCTTTACCGTCAACAAATAGAGGAGGAGCGTTACCATCTGTCATTTGGCTCATTATATAATCAGAACCTTTATTATCTATATAATGAGAAAGTCCATTGAAAAGAGCCGCCGCATAAGAATCACCAATGATAAATATATTATGCTTGCCATTTTTTATACATCCATTGGATATGGCAGCAGTAAGTTGTACTGAGTGGCATATCCCTCCACGGAGTAGTTCTCCATATTTATAATAATTGTACACGTCAGTAACAGAAGCATATTCACCTGCTGATTTATTGATTTCCCTGTCTTTAACTCCATTTATATGAAAAATAAATGCGCCAATTAAACCTGTCCCAAATACTGATAATGCTAATAATATTGCTGTGATATATTTATTTCTGGCATTTCTCAGTGGTTTTTCAATTAAATAATAAGTTAATATCGCCAAAAAGAACGATGATAATAAAAGAAGAATTAATTCATGGTAGTCTGGTGAACCAGCAAATATTGAACGATAGAATGAATAAATAGGCCAATGCCACAAATAAAGAGGATAGCTAATAAGACCAAAGAAAACAACAGGCCTAACACTAAGCAATTTCGACACAACTAAATCATTACCATTAGATGCTATTATAAGAGAGGCGCCAAGTACTGGGATTATTGCTATATATCCAGGAAATGACATCTTTTCATCTATCATGGTTATTGATAATGCGATTAGTATAATTCCTAACAGGGACATTAATTTTGATAACGAAGTGTTTATTCCTATAAATCTCAATGTGGATATAATCGCTCCAGCCATTAACTCCCAAAATCTTGATGCGGGAGAGTAGTAATTAGCTCCGCCATCAGATGCCATTGTAAAAATGCTAATCGCATAGCTAATTAAAAATATAGTTGCGCATGATAATACTATGTTTCTGTTATGGTTTTTGCTTCTAAAGCATAGCAATATAACTACTGGCCATATTATATAAAATTGCTCTTCAATTCCCAGTGACCACAAATGTAGTAAAGGTTTAAGGTATGACTTTGAATCAAAATAGCCAGACTCACTCCAAAGAGTAAAGTTTGATATAAAGAATGAGCCGCTAAAAACATGCTTACCAAGTAATTTGTAATCATCCTGGAATAAATAAACCCAGCCAACAATAAGACATGATACAAGAACTATGGATAATGCTGGAAATATTCTAAGCACTCTCCTTTTATAGAAATCAAGGTATGAAAATGATTTGTTTGATGCAGATTTTAATATTATTGATGTTATAAGGTATCCAGATATCACAAAGAATATATCTACTCCAACAAACCCACCCGGCAATAATGATGGGAAATAATGGAATATTACCACAGATAAAACCGCTATTGCGCGTAATCCATCTATATCAGGTCTGTATTTTAAGTGTTCCAACTTAAATTACCTCAATTTTAAAAAAAGATTAATAAAATGGTTGTGCATCTTGCATCATTCCCGAAGTTTCGTGTAAACGAAAACGGAATGACGAGTGGATCAGATACGGCTATTATTTTAATTATTGACTCTGTCACATCTTTACTTCCGTCATTAATAAAAATAATCTCAACTTTATATTTTTCAAGTTCATTAAACTCATGTACCGTTCTATAGAAAATCGGTATCGTGTCTTCTTCGTTAAAAACTAGGACGACAAGAGAGATTTTCATTTTTATCCCTGAAGATAAAGAATCTGGAATAGATAAAGCCGCATACCAGGCTAATTGCCGAGAAAGTGATGAGGGTAACCAATGGTGGCAAAGAACATTGGTCAGCCATCCATCCAACAACAGCGCTCAGTGCTCCCATGAATCCCATATACATCATGTAGCGAATTGCAGTAGTGCTGGCATTAAAGGTGAAGCGCGCATTAGCATAGAAGCTGAACGATACAGCGATAACAAAATCGGAAAAGTTCGTCAGCGCCTGATGCGTATGCATCCCATACATACAGAAAGCAAATACTCTCCAATGAATGAGCATGTTAAGAACACCGATCGATGTGTACTTAGCGAATAACTTCAACATTATGAAAATTATCAGATTCAGAAAGGTCTGGAGTGTAGCACTACAAATTGGTTTGATCGATATAAGCGATCAATAATTGTATTTTTAATAGTTTTTAACTATTGAGTTTTAATATATTGATCGATGTTATCGATCAATTGGTATTGCTGATTGCCAAGCGTCTTGGAATAAAAACGGGACATGTAAAGCTTTGCATCGTCTTACAAGGCTTTGCATTTTTTTTCAGGGAGAGGTACTTGAAAGGGTGGAAGTGCTGGGGGGAGGGGGAGCGTTAAAAATTCTGTATAATTTTAGTAACATAAAATAAAAAAGAATGGCACATGTCCCATCCCTTCGATTTCGACAAAGCACTTAAAGCCCTTCAGGTCCGGCCAGGCATTAACGGGCAAAGATGGCATTTTAACGCCATTAATCAAGTATTTAACCGAGTCTACCCTGTCTGCTGAACTTGATTCCCATCTGGCTCAGGATGTTGAGGCAAACCGTAAAAATGGTTCCGGCAAAAAGCCATTAAAGCCCCAACAGGCAGTTTTGAACTGGCAACTCCGCGCAATCGTAACGGCACTTTTGAGCCATAACTGGTGAAGAAGCTTCAGACCCCCTGTACGACGAGATCGAGCGCAATATCATTCGACTGTTTGCGCTGGAGATGAGTTATCAGGACATCGGCCGGGAGAGTGAAGATCTTTATGCCTTCAGCGTTTCAACCGCCACCGTCAGTGCAGTACCGATAAAGTCATCCCTGAACTAAAACAGTGGCAACAGCGCCCGCTGGAGAAGGTTTATCCCGTCGTCTGGCTGGACGCTATTCATTATAAAAACCGTGAGGATGGCCGTTATCAGAGCAAGGCGGTTTATACCGTTCTGGCACTGAATCTGGAAGGCAAAAAAGAAGTTCTGGGCCTATATCTGTCGGAAAGTGAAGGTGCTAACTTTTGGTTAAGTTCTAACAGCGAGAGGGTACTTTAAAGGGATGCTTTTCGTTATGTTTATAGGCACTATTCGCTGGAAATCATAAGACATCAAAAACGCTGCAACGCCTTGTGTGGTGTGGGGTTGCTGAGATTTGTGAGAGGTGGGTAAAAGAGGTCATGGTGTCCCCTGCAGGAATCGAACCTGCAACTAGCCCTTAGGAGGGGCTCGTTATATCCATTTAACTAAGGGGACAACGCGGCGCCAGTATAGCGTTTTTTATTCGCCGGAGTAAGTGTAGCGCCGCCTGACTGGTTAAACCGTCGCCACTCAGCGCTGTTTTTCCGCTTTTTTCCGCTCCCGTTCCAGGCGCTCGCCGCGTAGCCTCGCTTCTTCCTTACGCTTATTGCTCATATCGTTGCGGATCTGCGCGTGGCTCATCAATGCGAAAATAAAAGTGCCGCCGCAGATATTTCCGGCAAGTGTGGGAAGGGCGAAGGGCCAGAGAAAGTCGCTCCAGGGCAGCGTGCCGTTGAAAACCAAATACAAAATTTCAACGGAACCGACGACAATATGGGTGGTATCGCCCAGCGCGATAAGCCAGGTCATCAAAATAATGACCACAATCTTTGCCCCGCCTGCTGCAGGAAACATCCATACCATTGTGGCGATAATCCAGCCAGAGATAATCGCGTTGGCAAACATCTCCGTTGGGCTATTTTTCATGACCTCCATACCAATTTTGACAAAGGCGTCGCGGGTCTCTTCATCAAATATAGGCATATATTCAAATGCCCACGCCGCAACCCCGGTGCCAATAAGGTTGCCCAATAAGACTACGCCCCACAAGCGCATCAGCAGGCCAACGTTACTCAGAGTGGGATTTTGCATTACCGGCAACACGGCGGTAACGGTATTTTCAGTAAATAATTGCTGGCGGGCCATGATGACAATGATAAAACCAAAGGTATAGCCGAGATTTTCCAGTAAAAAGCCGCCGGGAACGCCTTCAAGCTGCACGTGGAAAATCCCTTTCGCCAGGAGTGATGCCCCCATAGAAAGTCCTGCGGCAATGGCTGACCAGAGCAAAGCCATCGCATCGCGTTCCATCTCTTTTTCACCATCCTGGCGAATATGTTCATGAATCGCCATGGCGCGGGAAGGAAGACGATCTTCATCCACTTCAATCTCTTTACCGCTTTGTTTTTCTTCGCTTTCAACTTCCAGGTCACTGCTTTGCCGGTTAATTTTATCGTCGTTAAGGCTATCCATGATGATCTCTGCTGATTAACACATATTAATAAAGCGTAGCGGTTTTTCATTTACCCAGGCCGGGGCATTCTCCGAAAAAATAAAAATGATCACGCTCGTTTTTATCTGTTCCGTTAGAATAGGGCCGTCACGTTGTTGCGTTACCAGGCTATGCTCAAAGCAATGAGATCGCGCATATAGACATCGTTTGACGTGCTGTTAAAATCGCTCACACCTAAACAGGCGGATACGGTAGCGTTCCGTCATGGATGGCAATCAGCGATAGCCATAATTCACAGGGAGACATCTATGAAGCTTCGCCTGTCGGCGCTGGCGCTGGGAACCACACTGCTGGTCGGGTGTGCGAGTTCCGGTACAGAACAGCAGGGGCGTTCAGACCCATTTGAAGGGTTTAACCGCACCATGTACAACTTCAACTTTAATGTGCTGGACCCGTATGTTGTTCGGCCGGTCGCGGTCGCCTGGCGTGATTATGTTCCACAGCCTGCGCGTAACGGTTTAAGTAATTTCACCGGCAACCTCGAAGAACCGGCGATCATGGTGAACTATTTCCTGCAGGGCGATCCTTATCAGGGTATGGTGCATTTCACCCGTTTCTTCCTGAACACCTTATTAGGGATGGGCGGATTTATTGACGTCGCGGGAATGGCGAATCCTAAGCTGCAGCGCGTTGAACCGCATCGCTTTGGCAGTACGCTGGGCCATTATGGCGTGGGGTATGGGCCTTATATGCAACTTCCGTTCTACGGCAGCTTCACGCTGCGTGAAGATGGCGGGGATATGGCGGATACCTTGTATCCGGTGCTCTCGTGGTTGACCTGGCCAATGTCCATAGGAAAATGGACTATCGAAGGGATAGAAACCCGCGCGCAGTTGCTGGACTCCGATGGTTTGCTGCGCCAGTCTTCCGATCCTTATATTATGGTGCGTGAGGCGTACTTCCAGCGTCATGACTTTATCGCCAATGGCGGAAAACTCAAGCCGCAGGAAAACCCGAACGCGCAGGCGATTCAGGACGAACTCAAAGAGATCGACTCGGAATAAACGGCAGTAAATAAAAAGGTGAGCGCAATGCTCACCTTTTTGATCCGTTTCAGAAAGAGATTAGAACGCGTAGTTAAAGTTAGTACCGAACAGCCAGGCTTTCCCTTCAGATTCAAACTGATAAGGGCCTTCATTAATTTTCACGCTCTGACCATGCATATAAGAGACGCCAACGTCGACAGACGCATCTTTATTAAAGGCGTAAGTCGTACCGGCGCTCAGCCAGAAACGGTCCTGGTCCGGAATAGAGATAGAACGGTTTTGCGCTGGTACCGGGCTGTCATCGAAGGCGATACCGGTACGGAACGTCCAGTTGTCATCGTAGTAATAGGTGGTACCCAACGCAATGCGATAAGCGTCTTTAAAGCCTTCATGCTTCTCAAAGAGCGTATCGCCGGCGGTCGATTTTGCCTTCAATTCCTGGAACTGGCTCCAGCTGGTATAGGCCAGGCTATAGTGGATGGCCCACTGTGGCGCCACACGGTTATAACCGGACACTTCCCACATTTCCGGCAGATTCAGCGTCAGGTAGCCTGACTGCGTCGCGCCGCCGGTTGCCGTTGGGATAGGCAGGTTAAATCGGTTTATAGCGATGGGAAGATCGCTGCTGTAGTTGCCTTTAAAGTCAATTTTGACTTCCGAGCGGTAGGTCAGCGCGTAGCGGTTATTTTTATCCAGTTCATAAAGGATACCGGCATTCCAGCCAAAGCCCCACTGATTACCGTTCAGGTGGGCAATCTTGGTGTCGCTGGGAATCTGACCCGCGACCGGCGCCAGCGCCGGATTCTGTGCCGCGACCAACTGGCCTAAATCGCCCGCAAAACGTTCGATTTTCGCACGCGCGTATACCGCATCAAAGCCAAGGCCGAAGCTCCAGGCCTCATTTAAGCGATAAGCGCCGCTTAAATTCAGGTTCATGGTTTCAAGATCGGTCGTACCGCCAACCGAGCCGCCGGCGTATGTGTCGTTAAACTCTGTCGCCAGACCATAGTTAGAGGTAATAGAAGCCCCCCAGCCAAACTGATCGTTAATCGGGGCGACAAAATGGACGTTCGGCACCCAGGCCGTCGGCGCGATGTTATCCGCATCTAACGTCCGACGAGATGGCGATGTCCCGCTAATATTAACATCAGGATCAATATAAACCGCGCCCGCTGAAAACGTCGGGCGGTCAAACATGGTAATTAACGCCGGGTTGCGGCTAACGTTACCCGCATCATCTGCGATTGCGCCTTCACCCGAATAGGCCCGGCCAAGGCCAGAGGAAGAAAATTCGTTTAACTGAAAGCCTGCAGACCAGGCCTGGGTGGAGATGATTGCCACTGCGACTGCGAGAGCAGACTTTGTAAACAGGGTTTTCTGGCTCATGACCATAACCTCATTGATTATTTTTATACAAACTATGTTACATGTTGTAACAGGAGCGCGAAGTGTAGGGTCTGCGGTACGACTTAGAAATCAGACCAGTGGCGAGAGTATAGGTCTGACCAGCTAGAATGTTGCAAGTATGTTTATAAGTTTTTTCAATTGTGATCTTAGAAACGAGATCTGGCTGGCAAAATCGGCGGGCTTAACGGTCACCCGATCGCGCGATTTTTGTTTTAGATCATTTTTAAGTGTGATTTCGGTCACTTAACGCGTTTCCCACCATTAACGACTGGAGAGGCGAATGCCGGGAGCGTAAAATATCCCCATCGTTTATCTGGCACCCTGGGTGCAAATACAGAGGAAATCTACAAATGAGTAAATGCAGTGCTGATGAAACCCCGGTTTGCTGCTGTATGGACGTTGGAACCATCATGGACAACTCCGATTGCACCGCGTCATACAGCCGCGTATTCGCTACCCGCGCAGAGGCTGAAGAGACGCTGGCGGCGTTAACCGAAAAAGCGCGTAGCGTGGAGTCTGAACCTTGCCAAATTACGCCAACCTTTACCGAGGAATCCGAAGGCGTTCGTCTGGATATTGATTTTGTTTTCGCCTGCGAAGCAGAAACGCTGATCTTCCAGCTCGGCCTGCGTTAATCCGTTCATTCACGACGCCTCCGTCATCATCTGGCGGAGGCGTTTTCTTTTTTTGTCGCTTCCCTTCACTGTGCCTTAGCTCCCACTTTCTTTTCTCTCTGCTTGGCTAAATGTAAAAAATTGGTTAAGACTGTGATCAGGTCAGACCACTAATTTATTTTTTTTACAGGGGAGTACTATGCGTCAGGCTTTACCGTTGGTCACCCGTCAGGGCGATCGCATTGCTATTGTCAGTGGGTTACGAACCCCCTTCGCTCGTCAGGCCACTGCATTTCATGGTATTCCCGCTGTTGATCTCGGCAAGATGGTGGTAGGCGAGCTGCTGGCGCGCAGTGAAATTCCAGCCGATGCCATTGAGCAACTGGTTTTTGGTCAGGTAGTACAAATGCCGGAAGCGCCCAACATTGCGCGCGAAATTGTGCTGGGTACGGGGATGAATGTTCATACCGATGCCTATAGCGTAAGCCGCGCCTGCGCCACCAGTTTTCAGGCGGTAGCGAATGTGGCGGAAAGCCTGATGGCCGGCACGATACGCGCGGGTATCGCTGGCGGCGCAGATTCGTCGTCGGTACTGCCAATAGGCGTGAGTAAAGCCCTGGCGCGGGTACTGGTTGATGTCAATAAAGCCCGGACGACCCGCCAACGGCTGACGCTTTTTTCTCGTCTGCGCTTACGCGACCTGCTGCCCGTGCCTCCCGCCGTTGCTGAGTATTCCACCGGTCTGCGCATGGGCGATACCGCCGAACAGATGGCGAAAACGTATGGTATTACGCGTGAACAGCAGGACGCACTGGCGCATCGTTCACATCAGCGCGCCGCGCAGGCATGGGCGGAGGGTAAACTGGCGGAAGAAGTGATGACGACCTATGTGCCGCCGTATAAAAACCCCTTTGCAGAAGACAACAACATTCGCGGCGCCTCCACGCTGGCGGACTACGCTAAACTGCGTCCCGCTTTTGACCGAAAACATGGCTCCGTAACCGCCGCCAACAGTACACCGCTGACCGACGGCGCTGCCGCCGTTATTATGATGACCGAATCCCGCGCTAAAGAGCTGGGGCTGCGCCCGCTTGGTTATCTGCGCAGCTACGCCTTTACCGCTATTGATGTCTGGCAGGACATGCTATTGGGGCCGGCCTGGTCAACGCCGCTGGCGCTGGAGCGGGCCGGGTTGACGATGGCCGATCTGACGCTTTTTGACATGCATGAAGCGTTTGCCGCCCAGACTCTGGCGAACTTACAACTGCTGGGCAGCGAACGATTTGCCCGTGAGGTGCTTGGTCGTGCGCAGGCGACAGGGGAGGTGGATGACGCTAAATTCAACGTGCTCGGCGGCTCAATCGCCTACGGGCATCCTTTTGCCGCAACGGGCGCGCGGATGATAACCCAAACGTTGCATGAATTACGGCGTCGGGGCGGAGGTTTTGGCCTGGTCACGGCCTGCGCGGCTGGCGGTCTTGGCGCGGCGATGGTTCTGGAGGCGGAATAATGACTACCACATCAGCTTTTATGCTTAACGTGCGTCTGGATAATGTCGCGGTTGTCGCTATTGATGTCCCTGGAGAAAAGGTGAACACCCTGAAAGCGGAGTTTGCCGCGCAGGTACGCGCCATCCTGAAGCAGATCCGGGAAAATAAAGCGTTGCAGGGCGTTGTTTTTATCTCAGCCAAAGCAGATAACTTTATTGCTGGCGCTGATATCAACATGATAGGTCACTGCCAAAACGCGCAGGAAGCGGAAACGCTGGCGCGTCAGGGGCAACAACTGATGGCGGAGATCCAGGCGTTGCCTGTTCCGGTTATCGCCGCCATTCATGGCGCCTGTCTGGGGGGCGGCCTTGAAATGGCGCTGGCCTGCCATCGACGTATCTGTACCGACGACGTTAAAACCGTTCTCGGACTGCCGGAGGTACAGTTAGGGCTTTTACCGGGATCGGGCGGAACGCAGCGACTTCCACGGCTGGTGGGGGTCAGTACCGCGCTGGATATGATCCTGACAGGTAAACAGCTTCGCGCCAGGCAGGCGCTTAAAGCCGGGCTGGTTGATGATGTGGTGCCGCAAACTATTTTACTGGAAGCGGCTGTCGAGCTGGCTAAAAAAGAACGCCTGGCGCAGCGGACATTACCGGTCCGTGAACGTATCCTGGCGGGGCCGCTGGGGCGCGCGCTGTTATTTCGCCTGGTGCGTAAAAAGACAGCGCAAAAAACGCAGGGTAATTATCCGGCGACGGAGCGGATCATTGATGTGATTGAAACCGGACTGGCGCAGGGCAGCAGTAGCGGCTATGACGCGGAAGCGCGCGCTTTCGGCGAGCTGGCGATGACGCCTCAATCGCAGGCGCTGCGCGCTGTTTTCTTTGCCAGTACCGAGGTGAAAAAAGATCCCGGTAGCGATGCGCCGCCCGGCCCGCTGAACAGCGTGGGCATCTTAGGCGGCGGGTTAATGGGCGGCGGTATCGCCTGGGTTACGGCCTGTAAAGGCGGTTTGCCAGTACGAATTAAGGATATAAATACTCAGGGGATCAATCATGCTCTGAAATACAGCTGGGATCTGCTTGAAACAAAAGTACGCCGCCGCCATATCAAAGCCAACGAACGCGATAAACAGTTGGCATTGATATCAGGTTCGACCGATTACCGTGGTTTCAGTCATCGTGATCTGGTCATTGAAGCGGTGTTTGAAGATCTGCCGTTAAAACAACAGATGGTGGCGGAAGTGGAACAAAATTGCGCTGCTCACACCATTTTTGCCTCCAATACTTCTTCCCTGCCGATTGGCGATATTGCGGCGAATGCGGCCAGACCGGAACAGGTGATTGGATTGCACTTTTTTAGCCCGGTCGAAAAAATGCCGCTGGTTGAGGTTATTCCTCATGCGTCTACTTCCGCGCAGACCATCGCCACGACCGTTAAGCTGGCGAAAAAACAGGGTAAAACCCCGATAGTCGTCAGTGATAAAGCCGGGTTTTATGTTAACCGAATTCTTGTGCCATATATCAATGAGGCGATTCGGATGCTGACTGAAGGCGAACGCGTCGAACATATTGACGCCGCCCTGGTAAAATTTGGTTTTCCGGTGGGGCCAATCCAACTTTTGGATGAGGTAGGAATCGACACGGGCACTAAAATTATTCCTGTGCTTGAGGCGGCGTATGGAGAACGTTTTAGCGCGCCTGCAAATGTTGTCGCTTCAATTTTGAATGACGATCGCAAAGGTAGAAAAAATGGTCGCGGTTTCTATCTTTATGGCGAAAAAGGGCGTAAAAGCAAAAAACAGGTTGACCCTGCTATTTATAAGCTTATTGGCGTGCAAGGGCAGAGTCGATTGTCTGCGCAGCAGGTGGCAGAGCGCTGTGTCATGTTAATGCTTAACGAAGCGGCGCGCTGTTTCGACGAAAAAGTGATTCGCAGCGCGCGCGATGGCGATATCGGCGCCGTGTTTGGTATCGGTTTTCCGCCGTTTCTCGGTGGCCCGTTCCGCTATATGGATGCTCTCGGGCCGGGTGAAATGGTGGCGACATTACAGCGCCTGGCCGCACTTTACGGTCCTCGTTACGCGCCTTGTGAACAATTAGTGCGCATGGCGGAGCGCAGGGAGCATTTCTGGACGAATGGGGAAACTGACCAGGGAAATTGAGGTCAAAGAGAATATGAATCCGCACTGAATGCCTCCTTAGTGGCGAAATAATAATCAAGGATTGACTATACTTACGCCATTGAGGTAAAAAACAGCGTTTCATTCAGTGAATGGATAAGGCACAATGCCGGCCACCGCATTTTTGCCGCAGCCAATAGGGGCATGTGGTAAGCGTGTTGGTGAAACTGGTTAACAAAAGCGGTGCAATATGCAAGTTTTTATCATGCGTCACGGCGACGCAGCCCTCGATGCCGCCAGTGATTCGGTTCGTCCCTTGACCCCTTGTGGGTGTGACGAGTCTCGCCTGATGGCAAACTGGCTGAAAGGTCAAAAAGTGGATATCGAACGTGTTCTGGTGAGTCCGTTTCTTCGGGCCGAACAGACGTTAGATGTGGTCGGCGATTGTATGAATCTGCCGGCTCAGGTGGATGTCCTGCCGGAGCTAACGCCCTGTGGCGATGTCGGTCTGGTCAGCGCCTACCTCCAGGCGCTGGCCAATGAAGAGATCGGATCGGTGCTGGTGATTTCTCACTTACCTCTGGTCGGATACCTGGTATCTGAGCTTTGTCCGGGCGAAACGCCGCCGATGTTCACGACGTCCGCAATTGCCAACGTTACGCTTGATGAAAGCGGCAAGGGGACATTCAACTGGCAAATGAGTCCCTGCAATCTGAAAATGGCGAAAGCGATTTAATCTTTGCTGCCTGATGGCGCTTCGCTTATCAGGCCTGCGACAGCGTTGGCTGTTCGTAGGCTGGATAAGCCGCTTGCGCCGCCATCCGGCAATTCCGCATCAGGGTAATTCGGGCGGTTGCCACTCTTCCACTTCAATCAACACCAGCAGCGCGGCGTCGCCGCCGTACTCTTTCGGCGCCTGATGAAAGGCCATCACATGCGGATGCTGCGCCAGCCATAACGGCGTTTGCTGTTTCAGAATATGTTTACCGTGTCCATGCATGACGCAGGCGCAAAAAATATGTTCCCGACGGCAGGCGGCAATCAGCGCCCCCAGTTCCTGCTTGGCCTGAAGCTGCGTTAAGCCGTGTAAATCCAGAAACAGTTCTGGCGAATAGTCGCCGCGACGCATTTTTTTTAGCTCGAAATGGCTGACATCTTCACGGACATACTTTACCGGCCCTTCCGTATTGAGCAGCGGCTGGAACTCATCGGAAAAATAGTGGCTGGCGTCCGCCTGTTCCTGAATTAACCTTCGGGTAGGGACCTCCGTGATTTTCTTGCGCAGCGGCCGATGGACGATAGTATCCTGTTTAATCTTTCGGGTGCCGACCATCAGCTGACGGAACAGCGCCTGGTCCTCCTCGCTGAGCGATGTTTTCTTTTTCATTCGTGGGTCTCGTCTGATCTTTTGCCTTAGTTTACCCGACCCGGAGGATATCCGAACGGTCAAAACGGATTTTTCGTATTCTCCCGCCGCGTCAATGCTGATTTATCCCTGTCTTCGTGGCAAACTAGCCGCCGAATTTAATGCGAGCATGCCCTGGAGGAATACGTGGATAAAATTTTCGTCGATGAAGCAGTAAGTGAACTGCATACCATTCAGGACATGTTGCGCTGGGCGGTAAGCCGCTTTAGCGCGGCGAATATCTGGTATGGACACGGTACCGATAACCCGTGGGATGAAGCGGTACAACTGGTGTTGCCGTCTCTTTATCTGCCGCTGGATATTCCGGAAGATATGCGGACCGCGCGGCTGACGTCCAGCGAAAAACACCGCATTGTCGAGCGAGTGATTCGTCGCATTAACGAGCGTATCCCGGTCGCCTACCTGACCAATAAAGCCTGGTTCTGCGGCCACGAATTTTATGTCGATGAGCGCGTGCTGGTGCCGCGTTCGCCCATTGGCGAGCTGATTAATAACCACTTCGCCGGCCTTATTAGCCAACAGCCGAAATATATTCTGGATATGTGCACCGGCAGCGGCTGCATCGCCATCGCCTGTGCTTATGCTTTCCCGGACGCAGAGGTTGATGCGGTCGATATTTCGCCGGATGCGCTGGCTGTCGCCGAGCATAACATTGAAGAACACGGTCTTATCCATCACGTGACGCCAATCCGTTCCGATCTGTTCCGCGATCTGCCGAAAGTTCAGTACGATCTGATTGTCACTAACCCGCCTTATGTCGATGCGGAGGATATGTCCGATCTGCCGAACGAATATCGCCACGAACCTGAGCTGGGGCTGGCGTCCGGCACTGACGGCCTCAAATTGACCCGTCGTATCTTGGGGAATGCGCCGGATTATCTGTCCGATGACGGCGTTCTGATTTGTGAAGTCGGAAACAGCATGGTACATCTGATGGAGCAGTATCCGGATGTGCCGTTCACCTGGCTGGAGTTTGACAACGGCGGCGATGGCGTCTTTATGTTGACTAAAGCGCAGTTGCTCGCGGCCCGTGAACATTTCAACATTTATAAAGATTAAAACACGCAAACGACAACAACGATAACGGAGCCGTGATGGCAGGAAACACAATTGGACAACTCTTTCGCGTAACCACTTTCGGCGAATCACACGGGCTGGCGCTTGGGTGTATCGTCGATGGCGTGCCGCCCGGCATCCCGTTGACGGAGGCCGATCTGCAGCACGATCTCGACAGACGCCGCCCCGGCACCTCGCGCTATACTACCCAGCGCCGCGAACCGGACCAGGTAAAAATTCTCTCCGGCGTGTTTGATGGCGTGACGACCGGCACCAGCATTGGCCTGCTGATTGAAAACACCGATCAGCGCTCGCAGGACTACAGCGCGATTAAAGATGTTTTTCGTCCGGGACACGCGGATTACACCTATGAGCAGAAATACGGCCTGCGCGATTACCGTGGCGGTGGACGTTCTTCCGCGCGTGAAACCGCGATGCGCGTAGCGGCAGGGGCGATCGCCAAGAAATACCTGGCGGAAAAGTTCGGCATCGAAATCCGCGGCTGCCTGACCCAGATGGGCGATATTCCGCTGGAGATTAAAGACTGGCGTCAGGTTGAGCTTAATCCGTTCTTTTGTCCCGATGCGGACAAACTTGACGCGCTGGACGAACTGATGCGCGCGCTGAAAAAAGAGGGCGACTCCATCGGCGCGAAAGTGACGGTGATGGCGAGCGGCGTGCCGGCAGGGCTTGGCGAACCGGTTTTTGACCGACTGGATGCGGACATCGCCCATGCGCTGATGAGCATCAATGCGGTGAAAGGCGTGGAGATCGGCGAAGGATTTAACGTGGTGGCGCTGCGCGGCAGCCAGAATCGCGATGAAATCACGGCGCAGGGTTTTCAGAGCAACCACGCTGGCGGCATCCTCGGTGGTATCAGTAGCGGGCAACACATTGTGGCGCATATGGCGCTGAAACCTACCTCCAGCATTACCGTGCCGGGACGTACGATCAACCGGATGGGTGAAGAAGTCGAAATGATCACCAAAGGGCGCCACGATCCGTGTGTGGGGATTCGCGCAGTGCCGATCGCAGAAGCCATGCTGGCGATCGTGCTGATGGATCACCTGCTGCGCCATCGGGCACAGAATGCGGATGTAAAGACAGAGATTCCACGCTGGTAAGAAATGAAAAAAACCGCGATTGCGCTGCTGGCATGGTTTGTCAGTAGCGCCAGCCTGGCGGCGACGCCGTGGCAGAAAATAACCCATCCTGTCCCCGGCGCCGCCCAGTCTATCGGTAGCTTTGCCAACGGATGCATCATCGGCGCCGACACGTTGCCGGTACAGTCCGATAATTATCAGGTGATGCGCACCGATCAGCGCCGTTATTTCGGCCACCCGGACTTGGTCATGTTTATCCAGCGGTTGAGTCATCAGGCGCAGCAACGGGGGCTCGGAACCGTCCTGATAGGCGACATGGGGATGCCTGCCGGAGGCCGCTTTAATGGCGGACACGCCAGTCATCAGACCGGGCTTGATGTGGATATTTTCTTGCAGTTGCCGAAAACGCGCTGGAGCCAGGCGCAGCTATTGCGCCCGCAGGCGTTAGATCTGGTGTCCCGCGACGGTAAACACGTCGTGCCGTCGCGCTGGTCGTCGGATATCGCCAGTCTGATCAAACTGGCGGCACAAGACAATGACGTCACCCGTATTTTCGTCAATCCGGCTATTAAACAACAGCTTTGCCTCGATGCCGGAAACGATCGTGACTGGCTACGTAAAGTACGCCCCTGGTTCCAGCATCGCGCGCATATGCACGTGCGTTTACGCTGCCCTGCCGACAGCCTGGAGTGCGAAGATCAACCTTTACCCCCGCCGGGCGATGGATGCGGCGCTGAACTGCAAAGCTGGTTCGAACCGCCAAAACCTGGCACCACAAAGCCTGAGAAGAAGACACCGCCGCCGCTGCCGCCTTCCTGCCAGGCGCTACTGGATGAGCATGTACTCTGATGGACAATTTTTATGATCTGTTTATGGTCTCCCCGCTGCTGCTGGTGGTGCTGTTTTTTGTCGCCGTACTGGCAGGATTTATCGATTCTATCGCCGGGGGCGGAGGGCTGCTCACTATCCCTGCGCTGATGGCCGCCGGGATGTCGCCAGCAAACGCGCTGGCGACCAATAAATTACAGGCGTGCGGCGGCTCCCTCTCGTCTTCGCTCTATTTTATTCGCCGTAAAGTGGTAAACCTGGCCGAGCAAAAGCTCAATATTCTGATGACGTTCATTGGCTCGATGAGCGGCGCGCTGCTGGTGCAGCACGTGCAGGCGGATATTTTGCGCCAGATCTTGCCTATCCTGGTGATTTTCATCGGCCTCTATTTTTTATTGATGCCGAAGCTGGGCGAGGAAGATCGCCAGCGCCGCCTGTATGGATTACCGTTCGCGCTGATAGCCGGGGGATGCGTCGGGTTTTACGACGGCTTTTTCGGGCCTGCCGCCGGGTCGTTTTACGCTCTGGCGTTTGTCACCTTATGTGGCTATAACCTGGCGAAATCCACGGCACATGCCAAAGTGCTTAACGCTACCTCCAACGTTGGCGGCCTGCTGTTATTTATCATCGGCGGCAAAGTGATCTGGGCGACGGGCTTCGTGATGCTGGTTGGTCAGTTTTTAGGGGCGCGAATGGGGTCGCGTCTGGTATTGAGCAAAGGCCAAAAGCTTATCAGACCGATGATCGTTATTGTCTCGGCGGTAATGAGCGCCAGGTTACTTTATGATAGCCACGGACAGGAGATCCTCCACTGGTTGGGGATGAATTAATGAACAATACGCACCATTACGAACAGTTAATTGAGATTTTTAACGGCTGCTTTGCCGAAGAATTTAATACCCGTCTGATTAAAGGCGACGACGAACCGATCTATCTTCCTGCTGACGCGCAGGTACCGTACCACCGCATCGTCTTTGCGCATGGGTTTTACGCCAGCGCGCTGCATGAGATTTCTCACTGGTGTATCGCCGGTAAGGCGCGCCGCGAACTGGTTGACTTTGGTTACTGGTACTGCCCGGATGGACGCGACGCGCAGACCCAAAGTCAATTTGAAGACGTCGAGGTGAAGCCACAGGCTTTCGACTGGTTGTTTTGCGTGGCGGCGGGGTATCCCTTTAACGTCAGTTGCGACAATCTGGAAGGCGATATTGAGCCGGATCGCGTGGCGTTTCAGCGCCGGGTTCATGCGCAGGTAATGGCGTATCTGGAGCAGGGCATTCCTGAACGTCCGGCCCGCTTCATCAAAGCGCTACAGAATTACTATCACACGCCCGAACTTAAGGCGGAACAGTTCCCGTGGCCGGAAGCGCTTAATTAAAGCCAGCGCCACGTTTACAATGAGGAAAGAAGATGATCGCGGAGTTTGAATCACGCATTCTGGCATTAATTGACGATATGGTAGAGCACGCCAGCGACGATGAGCTTTTTGCCAGTGGATACCTGCGTGGCCACCTGACGTTAGCCATTGCCGAGCTGGAGAGCGGTGATGACCACTCCGTTGAGGCGGTCTATGCCAACGTTAGCCAAAGTCTGGAGAAAGCGATCGGCGCCGGCGAACTGTCGCCGCGCGATCAGGCGTTAGTCAAAGCGATGTGGGACAATTTGTTCGACAAGGCAAAACAATAACGCCGTGGGCCGGAAGGCGACGCTTGCCGCCTTCCGCTATTGACTGACCCATTACTTCACCGCTTTTCCCTTCAATAACTTTCTCACCCATAACCGATTTGGATTTAACGCCGCCAGCGTACCGGCATCCAGTGGAATCGGCTCGTTACTCATCTGCGCCGCCAGAATTTCTGCGCATAATGGCGCTGAGCACAAACCGCGCGATCCCAGCGCGCCGAGCATAAATAAACCCGGATACACAGGCGCAGGCGCCGCCGACGTTTTGTTATCGGCTAAATCGGCGTAATGCGTCAGCGTGGCATGGTAATCAGGAACATTGCCCACCATCGGCAGATGGTCGCGGGTTGCGCAACGCACGCCGCAACGGGCGCTGTTGCCGCTAACGTCAACCTCTGTGGCCCAGTTCGCATCCGGAAAACAGTCAAGCAGACGCTGTCGGTTCTGACGCTGATCTTCTTCGCGCCAGACGGTGCTTTCGTCACCCCGGTGATAGCTGGCGCCAATACAGTGCTGCTGATTATGCGGATTTTGCGGCGTCAGATAGCCGTCGTAGCATAACACCTGACGCAACGCCGAGAGGGCGGGGGTGGTGGGAATATGACTGACCTGCCCCCCGACGGCATACACCGGCAGCGGCTGGGTCTGATCAAAACGGTTAATCTGATGGCCGTTCGCCAGGACGACGGTCTCATGGCTGGCGGTTTCACCTGACGTAAAGCGCAGTTGCCAGCGCGACTCCTGCGCAACGAGCGACGTGAGCGTATGGCAAAAGCGCGTTTGTAAACCCTGCTCGGTCGCCAGAGCGATGACTGCGCGAGTTAATTGTTCCGGGCACAGCCAGCCGCCTGCCGGATAGGTAATTCCTCCGCAGCGTGTCGTCACGCCAACCGCCTGTTCCGCCTCTTCGGCATTGAGCGCCGAGGCCAGTCCGGCGGGCAGCGCCAGGGACAGCATCTGGGCAATTTTCTGCTGGCTTTTCTCATCCCATCCGAGCTGTGTCACGCCGCACCAGTCATGATCAAAAGAGACGGGCAGGGCATCATACAGGCGACGGGCAAAGGTGAATGCGGTCGGGAAAAAGCGATTAATGGCGGCGTCATGTTTGCTAAGGAGTGGATAAAGCGCACCCTGTCGATTACCGGAGGCGCCCTGGGCGGGCTGGTCGTCCGCGCAATAGAGCGTCACCTGCCAGCCGCGACGCAGTAACGCCAGTGATAACAGCGCGCTGGCGATGCCGCCGCCAATGATCGCCGTTTCACGTTTTTCGCTTCCGCTGCGGTAAAACCAGGGCGCGGAAAGGGTCGGCATGAGGTGTTGTTCCATCACTCCGCAAAGCATCTCGCGTTTACGTCCGAAGCCTTTGCGTTTTTGCATGGTAAAACCGGCTTCCTGTAATCCCCGACGAACGAAGCCCGCCGAGGTAAACGTCGCCAGCGTTGCGCCGGGCCGCGCCAGCCGCGCCATCGCGTTAAACAGGTTTGGCGTCCACATATCCGGATTTTTCGCCGGGGCAAAACCGTCGAGGAACCAGGCGTCGACTGTTTGATTCAGCGTGGCGTCCAGTTGGTCGGTCAATTCATTAATATCGCCAAACCACAAATCCAGTGTCACCCGGCCCCGATCCAGCAATAGGCGGTGGCACCCCGGGAGCGGCAGCGGCCATTGCGCCTGCAGCTGCTCTGCCCAGGGCGCGAGCTCCGGCCAGTGTTGGTGCGACAGCGCCAGATCGTCGCGCGTTAACGGGAATTTCTCAAAACTGATGAAATGTAACCTTTGCAGCGTCGCCTGTGGGTGCGCAGAACGAAAGCTGTCAAACGCCTGCCACAGCGTCAGGAAGTTGAGTCCGGTGCCAAAACCGCTTTCCGCGACTATAAATAATGGATGTGAATGTACGGGAAATCGCTCCGCAAGACGATTGCCGCCAAGAAAAACGTAGCGTGTCTCTTCGAGTCCATTGTCATTAGAAAAATAGACATCATCAAAATCTCGGGAAACAGGTGTACCCTCAGCGTTAAATTCGAGTGTGGCGGGTTGTATGGCGTATTGTTTCACGTAAGTTACTCGTCTGACGGGCGGTATCGCGATCTTAACGATGTGTGCCTGATGGCGCAAATTTCCGTACTAAATGGCTGATCGGACTTGTTCGGCGTACAAGTGTACGCTATTGTGCCAATCGAAACTTAAAAATAGTGCGAATTACAGAGGTATTGAATGAAACGTGCAGTGATTACTGGCCTGGGCATCGTTTCCAGCATCGGTAATAACCAGCAGGAAGTCCTGGCATCTCTGCGTGAAGGACGTTCAGGGATCACTTTCTCTCAGGAGCTGAAGGACGCCGGCATGCGTAGCCAGGTATGGGGCAACGTAAAACTGGATACCACTGGCCTCATTGACCGCAAAGTCGTGCGCTTTATGAGCGACGCCTCCATCTATGCTTATCTGTCTATGGAGCAGGCAGTGGCCGACGCCGGTCTGGCGCCGGAAGTCTATCAGAATAACCCGCGTGTCGGCCTGATTGCAGGTTCCGGCGGCGGCTCCCCGAAATTCCAGGTCTTTGGCGCAGATGCCATGCGTAGCCCGCGTGGTCTGAAAGCCGTGGGCCCGTATGTGGTGACGAAAGCAATGGCATCCGGCGTTTCCGCCTGCCTCGCTACGCCGTTTAAAATTTATGGCGTGAACTACTCCATTAGTTCCGCTTGCGCGACCTCCGCACACTGTATCGGCAATGCGGTTGAACAGATCCAACTGGGCAAACAGGACATCGTTTTTGCTGGCGGCGGCGAAGAGCTGTGCTGGGAAATGGCCTGTGAGTTCGATGCGATGGGCGCACTGTCCACCAAATATAACGATACGCCTGAAAAAGCGTCCCGTACCTATGATGCGCACCGTGATGGGTTTGTCATCGCGGGCGGTGGCGGTATGGTTGTTGTCGAAGAGCTGGAACACGCTCTGGCGCGCGGCGCGCATATCTATGCGGAAATCGTCGGTTACGGCGCAACATCCGACGGCGCAGACATGGTTGCTCCGTCTGGTGAAGGCGCAGTACGTTGCATGCAGATGGCGATGCACGGCGTAGACACGCCGATCGACTACCTGAACTCTCACGGTACGTCCACGCCGGTAGGCGACGTGAAAGAACTCGGTGCAATCCGTGAAGTGTTTGGCGATAACAGCCCGGCTATCTCCGCGACCAAAGCGATGACCGGCCACTCGCTGGGTGCGGCTGGCGTGCAGGAAGCCATCTACTCTCTGCTGATGCTGGAGCACGGTTTTATCGCGCCGAGTATCAACATCGAAGAGCTGGATGAGCAGGCTGCGGGTCTGAACATCGTGACCGAAACGACCGAGCGTGAACTGACTACCGTAATGTCTAACAGCTTCGGTTTTGGCGGCACCAACGCCACGCTGGTGATGCGTAAGTTGTAAGCCTGACTATTACGTTGTAGTATCAATAATGAAACAGGTCGCTAATGCGACCTGTTTTTTCATTCAGGGAACAACAAATTATATGGATATTATATAAATGCCAACTAATACATTAGATAAAATTAGGCATAGTTTGAGTTGTGTGGCTGTTTTATTTGGTTTGTTCGGCATTTTTGTTTTTGCCTCATTTTCGCCTTCCTATGCCTGGCTTTATTTGGGAGGTCTGGCTGCGCCTTTTATATATAGTATTGTTTTTGTCTATGCGATTGCCGCCTGGAGTATTTATTCAAAGTATTACCCGTTTTTATCATTGGGTCGCTTATCATTCGTGGAGTGTTTTGTTCCGGCGCTGGCCCTGGTGTGCCTTACCGTTCTCTACAATGTTTTTAGTGGCCCGGAACCCTGGATGGCCGAGTTATCAAGGCAATTTTTTCTTCATAAATTTCTTAACACGCTGGCGATGTGCTTTCTGGCTCCTGTGGCGGAGGAAATTATATTCAGAGGGTTTTTATTAAACAGCAGTATCGGTTGGGGTCGGTACTCAAGAGCTTCCGGTATTATTATTACTTCACTCGCTTTTGCATTTATGCATACACAATATCTCTTTGCGGTGATTTTTGTTTATCTGTTTGTTTTTTCATCGATATTATGCGTTGTTCGAATGAGAAGTCGAGGGTTAATGATACCGATAATACTTCATATTTTAAATAATGCCTGGGTTATTTTCGGCTTACTGTTTTCAGCGACGGAATAAGCGCCTGATGCAAGAGGCGCTTTAACCTCTCCGGTACGAACAAGAGACCGATGGCGGTTCCCTTTTTTAATGCTTCTTATATTCCGGCGCGACTTTCGCTGACCAGGCCTCAGCCTGGGTGATGGCGCCTGCGTCATAAATCGGCTGTTCATAACCCCTGTCAGCATCCCGAACGCGGTAAATTTTCCAGCGTCCCTCTTCCCAACGGGTATAAACTTCCAGGTGGATGGGCGTTGACTCTGTAGCCAACAGAACATCCACTTTTTCTCCGCCGAGGAAAGGGTGTGCCTTCCCAACCCGTAACTGTGGAATCCACTCTGGCGCATAGTCCTGCGCATACATAAAATAATCTGCCCCCACAATCTCCTGTTCATAAAGGGACTGTATTAGCGCCAGGCGATGAATAACCTCTTTGGCAACGTAACGTTGCATTAAGGCGGTGGTGTCGTCAGGGGGATTCACATCGTTCGTGAACGTCGTCATCCATGAGGTATAGAACTGCTTCACGGCCTGCGTACTGTCGTGATGAGGCGTGGAGCAACTACAAAGCAACAGGATAAGCGCGACAAGGGAGAACGTTTTCATTAATTCTTCCTGTAGATGGTATATGAGGGCCTGGCTGCCCGGTAGCCCGGGCCGGCCCACATATCGCGTTGTTTAAAATCTGAATACCACTCTGTGCCATCGTATATCGCCATGTGACCGCTCGGGTTTCCGCCAGCGTAAGGTTGAATAATGATGACGTCACCCTCGCGCGGCATTTCATAGGTACCAATAGCGGTGAATCCGGCGCTTCTTAACATTGGGCCATAATCTTTCGCATGATACGTATGCCCCAGCGTGATACCGCCCGCCTGAATTGCCTTTCGGGTAAATTCCGCACACCGGCCTTGAGAATGAGAACCTGCATGCGTTTTGGCATAATTAACCGCCACTCTTTTATCCCAACTCATAATGATTCCTGTTAATAAAATACGTAATAGCAATGACGTAATGCTTTAACAGTATTTGATTCGGGAAGCATGACAGATAGTGCTATTACTATTTTCAATAGAATAAGTTTAAATATTTATTAATTGTTGAGATTGATAAGTTAGGGCTAATTTATTCAGCATTAACTATTATTCTGCGATATCGGCATCATTTTTTATTTGCATATCATCATAGCGCGACGGCCAGATCTCCTGCGGCGTGATGCCCAGCGCGTCCGCAATAATCCGTTCAGCTCTCGGCTAGGAACGGGTAAAGACATTGCGCAGTGAATCAGGTGATAAACCGGCCTGACGAGAAAGATCTCTGAGCGTAATACCTCTTTTTTCAAGTGCACTTTTAATATCTGCACGATGCCAGTCTTGGCTTTTTGGTTCCATTCTGTAATCCTAAGAAGATGTGTTATCGGCACCGATATTTTTAAGGTAAAAATTAGCGCGAGAAAAAGAAAGTTACTTTCTTTTTCACTCTGAGAATAGTGCCAGAAAGAAAGCAAAATTTCGCGAAAAAGAAGAAATATTTTTATTTCATCAGGGGAAAGGAAAGAAACCGATGGCAAAGGAATGGTTCACGGTTAAGGAATGTCTTGGCTTACCGGGGTTTCCGGGAAGCGAGCCTGCGGTTCGCGAACGTTTATATAAGTACAGTGAAGGGAAAGCGGGGGTCAGGCGTAAGCGTGTTAAATCAAAGGCCGAGGAGTTTCATATATCTGTTTTCCCTCTCTATGTTCATCGTTATCTGGACGACAGCGGAGAGGAACCGACGCCAGAACCCATTTCCTTACAGGAAGCGGAGCCTGAAGATATCTGGGAGATGATGTTCAGGTTACTGACGCCGGAACAGCGCAAGCAGGTGACCGGACGGTTTAAGGTGAGAGGGATGAAAGCGGTCTTTCCCTTTCTGTTTGATGACACGCCGCCACGTTGATACCCTGGCTGCAATTTCAAGGTTGACAAGTTTCGCGTCTCACAGGCAGACTTCACTCTCTACATTATCCTTCCGATAATGCGTAAGCGTTTAACGTTATCCAACGCACCTTAATCCTGACGTTCAGGTAGAGGGGGGCGTGGCCTTTCCCCGCCTTACTCTGCATTCTGGAGTAATGCATGACAGCAGTTAGCCAAAAAACAACGACCCCGTCTGCGAATTTTTCGCTGTTCCGCATCGCCTTTGCGGTTTTCCTGACCTATATGACGGTCGGCCTGCCGTTACCCGTCATCCCGCTTTTTGTTCATCACGAACTGGGCTATAGCAATACGATGGTTGGGATCGCCGTGGGCATTCAGTTTTTTGCGACGGTACTGACGCGCGGCTATGCCGGACGACTGGCGGATCAATATGGCGCTAAACGATCGGCGTTACAGGGGATGTTTGCCTGCGGGCTGGCGGGCGCCGCCTGACTCCTGGCCGCGCTGTTGCCGGTTTCCGCGCCGATAAAATTCGCGCTGCTTATTGTCGGGCGTTTGATCCTCGGATTTGGCGAAAGCCAGCTGCTGACCGGAACCCTGACCTGGGGACTGGGGCTGGTTGGCCCAACGCGTTCCGGTAAGGTGATGTCGTGGAACGGGATGGCGATTTACGGCGCGCTGGCGGCCGGTGCGCCGTTGGGCTTGCTGATCCATAGCCACTTTGGCTTCGCGGCGCTGGCGGGGACGACGATGGTTTTACCGCTGCTGGCCTGGGCATTCAACGGCACCGTGCGTAAAGTGCCTGCGTATACGGGGGAGCGACCTTCACTGTGGAGCGTGGTCGGGCTTATCTGGAAACCGGGCCTGGGCCTGGCATTGCAGGGCGTGGGCTTTGCCGTCATCGGTACGTTTATTTCACTTTATTTTGTCAGCAATGGCTGGACGATGGCGGGATTCACCCTGACCGCGTTTGGCGGTGCGTTTGTACTGATGCGCATATTGTTCGGTTGGATGCCGGACCGCTTTGGCGGCGTGAAGGTCGCCGTTGTCTCATTGCTGGTTGAGACGGCAGGGTTGCTGCTCTTGTGGCTGGCGCCGACGGCCTGGATAGCGCTGGTAGGCGCGGCGCTCACCGGGGCAGGGTGTTCACTGATTTTCCCGGCGCTGGGCGTGGAGGTTGTGAAACGCGTACCTGCACAGGTACGCGGTACGGCGCTCGGCGGCTACGCCGCGTTTCAGGATATCTCCTACGGCGTTACCGGCCCGCTGGCGGGCATGCTGGCCACGTCATGCGGCTATCCTTCCGTATTCCTCGCGGGAGCGATCTCCGCTGTGGTTGGCATCCTGGTGACGATATTATCGTTCCGGCGTGGTTAAGAAACCAGCCAGAAAAGCGCCAGTACAATTATTAGCGCGATAAACAACAGGCCTGGCCGCGCAGACAGATTTTTCACGGTTTCAATCATCGGCGCAAACGGGCGGTAGATGGGTTGAATAGAGAGCGGTTCCAGCTCATCAGTCTCCCGCTCTACGCGACGCAGGAAAATATGGTTAAGTAAATCCTGCACCTGGGCGGTGGTCAGCACCGTTTGCGGCTGAATTTGATAAGTGTGCTGGGCATACTCTTTGATCGCTGTGAGTTCGTCCGGCTCAAGCGGTTGTTTTAACGCAGCCTGAAGCGTATGTAGCGTAGGCGCGTGTTGTAGTGACAGCGTCTGCCGCGCCTGTAGCCATGTCGCCAGATGGGTAAACTGCTTTGCCGGAATGAGCTCGCCGCTTTTCACGCCGGAGAGTTCCAGCATTGATTGCCAGATAAGTTTGTTTGACTCGCCGGTCGCGGCTGCCAGCTTCGTCACCAACTGATTCAACGTATTATGTTCAGCAGGCAATAATGGCCGATCCGTTGCCGGACGTTGCTGCGGCTGCGGAATGGAAAGCTGCCCCTGTTGCAGGAGCGTCAGCACGTTTTTGAGTTGATCGGGCGTAAGCTGGCTAAGCGCGGTTTGACCGTATTGTTGACGGATAAAATCGCTGACGGCCTGACGATTATTCCCGACGCCAAGCAGCTCTGTTAGCTGTGAAAGCACCTGACGATTGGCATGATTTTGCTGCGCTACGCCCAGACGCTGGGTAAGATTCTGTTCAGCGGCGGGGAAGTGGCGCGACAGTAGCGGCGCGTCATTTTTTATCCCCAGATCGTGTTTCATTCCGGCCCATACTTCCGCGCTTTGCTGCTGGGTCAGTGAAATCAGGCGCGTGATCAGCCTTTCCAGTACCGTACGCTGTTGCATGGAAAGCGGCTGCTCGCTCGCAGCGGAAAGAGGATTACGCCCTTCGCCTGGAGGCTGTGCAGGGGCGCCGGAGATGGGATGCATAATTAATTATCCTTTAACCATAAATCTGAGCAATATATGCCTGGCGGCCAGATTATGGCACACTTGTCCGGTTAACTCTCGTTCTCAAACAGGTACGACAGTCGTGAAAATTCTCGTTGATGAAAATATGCCTTACGCCCGCGAATTATTTAGCCGCCTGGGTGAGGTAAAGGCAGTGCCGGGTCGCCCGATCCCCGTTGAAGAATTGAACCATGCCGATGCGTTAATGGTGCGTTCGGTCACGAAAGTGAATGAATCGCTGCTGAGCGGCACGCCGATTAACTTCGTTGGTACTGCTACGGCAGGCACCGATCATGTGGATGAGGCATGGCTGAAGCAGGCGGGCATCGGTTTTTCAGCCGCGCCCGGCTGTAATGCTATCGCCGTGGTGGAGTATGTGTTTTCCGCGCTGTTGATGCTGGCCGAACGTGACGGCTTTTCGTTACGCGATCGCACTATAGGGATTGTCGGCGTGGGTAACGTCGGAAGCCGGCTACAGACCAGGCTTGAAGCGTTGGGTATCCGCACGTTGCTGTGCGATCCGCCACGCGCCGCACGCGGGGACGAGGGTGATTTTCGTACGCTGGATGAGCTGGTGCAGGAAGCGGATGTCCTGACTTTCCATACGCCGCTCTATAAAGACGGACCGTACAAAACGCTGCATCTGGCCGATGAGACGCTGATCCGTCGACTGAAACCCGGCGCCATTCTCATTAACGCCTGCCGCGGTCCGGTGGTGGATAACGCCGCGTTGCTGGCGCGACTTAATGCCGGGCAGCCGCTGAGCGTGGTGCTTGATGTGTGGGAGGGCGAACCGGATCTTAACGTCGCGCTACTGGAAGCCGTGGATATCGGCACGTCGCATATTGCCGGTTATACGCTGGAAGGCAAAGCGCGCGGCACCACTCAGGTCTTTGAGGCGTATAGCGCGTTTATTGGCCGCGAGCAGCATGTCGCGCTGGAGACATTACTGCCTGCGCCTGAGTTTGGTCGTATTACGCTTCATGGCCCGCTGGATCAACCGACGCTGAAAAGACTGGCGCATTTGGTGTATGATGTGCGCCGCGACGATGCGCCGCTGCGTAAAGTCGCTGGAATTCCGGGTGAATTTGATAAATTGCGTAAAAATTATCTTGAGCGCCGTGAATGGTCGTCTTTATACGTGATGTGTGACGACGAAACGGCAGCCGCCTTGCTGTGTAAGCTAGGTTTTAACGCTGTTCATCACCCGGCACATTAATGTCTTCTTAATGCTCCCTGTCGAATAATGCGACAGGGACGCTTATGTATTTCTGGAGTAAATCACCATGTCTGAAGGCTGGAACATTGCCATTCTGGGCGCAACGGGCGCCGTAGGCGAAGCCCTGCTTGAAACACTGGCTGAACGCCAGTTCCCGGTCGGTGAAATTTATGCGTTGGCGCGTCATGAAAGCGCGGGCGAGCACCTCCGTTTTGGTGGCAAGTCGGTCATTGTCCAGGATGCGGCGGACTTTGACTGGACGCAGGCGCAGTTGGCGTTTTTCGTTGCCGGCGCAGAGGCATCGGCTGCCTGGATAGACGACGCGACTAATGCAGGTTGCCTGGTGATAGATTCCAGCGGTCTGTTCGCGCTGGAGCCTGATGTGCCGCTGGTCGTGCCGGAAGTTAACCCGTATGTACTGGCGGATTACCGTAACCGTAACGTGATTGCGGTCGCCGATAGTCTGACCAGTCAACTGCTGGCGGCGCTCAAGCCGTTAATCGATCAGGGGGGACTGTCGCGCATCGCCGTCACCAGTATGTTATCAGCGTCCGCGCAGGGGAAAAAAGCGGTCGATGCGCTGGCTGGACAGAGTGCGAAGCTGCTTAACGGCATACCGATTGATGAAGATGATTTCTTTGGCCGCCAGTTGGCGTTCAATATGCTGCCGCTGCTGCCGGATCGGGAAGGCAGCGTGCGCCAGGAACGTCGTATCGTCGATGAAGTGCGTAAAATTTTGCAGGACGATGGCGTGATGATCTCCGCCAGTGTCGTGCAGTCACCGGTGTTCTATGGCCATGCGCAGATGGTGAGCTTTGAAGCGCTCCGTCCGCTGGCGGCGGAAGAGGCGCGCGAGGCATTTTCCCGCGGTGAAGATATCGTACTGTCAGAAGAGACGGATTACCCGACGCAGGTGGGCGACGCTTCCGGCAATCCACAGCTCTCTATTGGCTGTGTGCATAATGATTACGGTATGCCGGAACAAATTCAGTTCTGGTCAGTGGCGGACAACGTGCGTTTCGGCGGCGCGCTGATGGCCGTTAAAATTGCGGAGAAGCTGGTGCAGGAGTATCTGTACTGATGTCCGGACAGCAATCATCGCCGGTCTATAAAATTGCGCTGGGTATTGAGTACGACGGCAGCAAGTATTATGGCTGGCAGCGTCAGAATGAAGTGCGCAGCGTGCAGGAAAAGCTGGAAAAAGCGCTCTCGCAGGTGGCAAATGAACCTATTAACGTGTTCTGCGCCGGGCGCACCGATGCCGGCGTTCACGGCACCGGGCAGGTTGTCCATTTCGAAACGACCGCATTGCGCAAAGATGCGGCATGGACGCTGGGGGTAAATGCGAATTTGCCTGGTGACATTGCCGTGCGCTGGGTGAAAACTGTACCGGATGATTTTCACGCGCGATTTAGCGCTACGGCTCGCCGTTATCGCTATATCATCTACAATCATCGACTGCGTCCTGCGGTATTAGCAAAAGGCGTGACGCATTACTATGAGCCGCTGGATGCAGAGCGGATGCATCGCGCGGCGCAGTGTCTGCTTGGCGAAAATGATTTTACCTCGTTTCGCGCGGTGCAGTGCCAGTCGCGCACGCCGTGGCGTAATGTGATGCACATCAACGTTACCCGCCACGGCCCTTATGTGGTGGTCGATATCAAAGCGAATGCCTTTGTTCATCATATGGTCAGGAATATTGTCGGCAGCCTGCTGGAAGTAGGCGCTCACAACCAGCCGGAGAGCTGGATCGCAGAGCTGTTAGCGGCCAGGGACAGAACGCTGGCGGCGGCAACGGCGAAGGCGGAGGGGCTATATTTGGTTGCGGTGGATTACCCTGACCGGTTTGACCTTCCAAAACCGCCAATGGGCCCGCTATTTCTGGCGGACTAATCCGAATCGTACACCCGAAACGTGTCGGGTAGAAAGGCAAAGACAAATATGGACCTGATCTACTTTATTATTGATTTTATTCTGCACATCGATGTGCATCTGGCGGAGCTGGTCGCGGAGTACGGCGTCTGGGTGTACGCTATTTTGTTTTTGATTCTGTTTTGTGAAACCGGCCTGGTCGTCACGCCGTTCCTGCCGGGTGACTCGCTGCTGTTTGTCGCCGGGGCGCTGGCTTCGCTGGAAACCAACGATCTCAATGTGCATGTCATGGTGGCGTTAATGCTGATCGCCGCAATTGTCGGCGATGCGGTAAATTACACGATTGGTCGACTGTTCGGCGAAAAACTGTTCAGTAATCCGAATTCGAAAATTTTCCGCCGCAGTTATCTGGATAAAACCCACCAGTTTTATGAAAAACACGGCGGTAAAACTATCATTCTCGCTCGCTTCGTGCCGATCGTCAGAACCTTTGCGCCGTTTGTGGCAGGGATGGGGCACATGTCCTATCGGCATTTTGCCGCCTATAACGTCATCGGCGCGCTGCTGTGGGTGCTGCTCTTTACCTACGCCGGTTATTTCTTCGGTACGATACCGTTGATTCAGGATAACCTTAAGCTGCTGATTGTGGGGATTATCGTGGTTTCGATATTACCTGGCGTCATTGAGATTGTCCGGCATAAGCGCGCTGCGTCGCGTGCCGCAAAATAGAAAGTAACTCAGCGGTTCGACCACTTTTTTATCCAAAGTTTCGGGCTGTTATGTTTTAATGTGCAACATTCATGGTCTGTTGGGGGCAAAAATGGCATTATGCGCCCCTTATAATAAAGCTGACTAAGGTTCAGGCAGAAAGGTCACCAATGAGCTGGATTGAACGAATTAAAAGCAACATTACTCCCACCCGCAAGGCTAGCATTCCTGAAGGGGTGTGGACCAAGTGTGATAGCTGCGGTCAGGTTTTATACCGCGCTGAGCTGGAACGTAATCTTGAGGTCTGTCCTAAGTGTGACCATCATATGCGCATGTCGGCGCGCAATCGCCTGCATAGCCTGTTAGATGAAGGTTCCCTTGTGGAGTTGGGTAGCGAGCTGGAGCCAAAAGACGTGCTCAAGTTCCGCGACTCCAAAAAATATAAAGACAGACTGGCGTCCGCGCAGAAAGAAACCGGCGAGAAAGACGCGCTGGTGGTCATGAAAGGGACGCTTCACGGTATGCCGGTTGTCGCCGCCGCGTTTGAATTCGCGTTCATGGGCGGCTCAATGGGGTCTGTCGTTGGCGCACGCTTCGTTCGCGCCGTTGAACAGGCGCTGGAAGACAACTGTCCGTTAGTGTGTTTCTCTGCTTCCGGCGGCGCGCGTATGCAAGAAGCGCTGATGTCGCTGATGCAGATGGCGAAAACCTCGGCGGCGCTGGCTAAAATGCAGGAACGTGGTCTGCCCTACATCTCGGTATTGACCGATCCGACAATGGGCGGCGTTTCCGCCAGTTTTGCGATGTTGGGCGATCTCAACATCGCCGAGCCAAAAGCCCTCATTGGCTTCGCTGGCCCGCGCGTTATCGAACAAACCGTTCGTGAGAAGCTCCCGCCGGGATTCCAGCGCAGTGAGTTCCTGATCGAAAAAGGCGCTATTGATATGATAGTTCGCCGCCCGGAGATGCGCCTGAAGCTGGCGAGCATTCTGGCGAAGCTGATGAATCTGCCCGCGCCGAACCCGGACGCCCCGCGTGAAGGCGTGGTGGTGCCTCCGGCGCCGGATCAGGAGTCTGAGGCCTGATAACTGAAAAGGGCAGGGCCGCAGGCTCTGCCCTTTTGCTTTTCACCGTAAAGAAGCAGCGGAATCAATGAAAAACAAATCTATACCTCAAGCTGCGTCGCCCCTGGCCTCGTGGCTTTCTTATCTGGAAAACCTGCACAGCAAGAGTATCGATTTAGGCCTTGAGCGCGTAAGCCAGGTGGCAGCGCGTCTGGACATCCTCAAGCCTGCGCCGTTCGTTTTTACCGTGGCGGGAACCAACGGTAAAGGTACGACCTGTCGAACGCTGGAGTCGGTGTTAATCGCGGCGGGATACCGTGTGGGCGTCTATAGTTCGCCTCATCTGGTACGTTACACCGAGCGCGTGCGCGTGCAGGGGAAAGAATTAGCGGAATCCGCGCATACCGCGTCCTTTGCGGAAATAGAAGCGGCGCGCGGCGATATTTCATTGACCTATTTTGAATATGGTACGTTGTCGGCATTGTGGCTGTTTAAACAGGCTAACCTTGACGTGGTGATTCTGGAGGTCGGGTTGGGCGGCCGCCTGGACGCCACGAACATTGTGGATGCCGATGTAGCGGTAATTACCAGCATCGCGCTTGACCATACTGACTGGCTGGGGCCGGATCGCGAAAGTATCGGCCGCGAGAAGGCCGGGATTTTTCGCGCGGAAAAACCCGCTATCGTCGGCGAACCGGAAATGCCGACAACCATCGCGGATGTCGCGCAGGAGACCGGCGCGCTGTTGCGGCGTCGCGGCGTTGACTGGCGTTATGAGGTGACAGCGACCCACTGGGCGTTTACTGATGGTGACGGCACGCTTGCCGGACTGCCGTTGCCGCAGGTTCCTCAGCCGAATGCCGCCACCGCTCTGGCCGCGCTGCGCGCCAGCAGGTTGAACATTGACGAGCAGGCGATTCGCGACGGTATTGCGCAGGCTACCTTGCCGGGACGTTTTCAAATCGTGAGTGAGTCGCCGCGCGTTATCTTTGATGTCGCCCATAATCCCCACGCGGCGGAATACCTGACGGGGCGTCTGAAAATGTTGCCGAAACGCGGGCGCGTGCTTGCGGTGATTGGTATGCTGCATGATAAAGATATCGCCGGCACGTTAGCCTGGTTGAAAAGCGTGGTTGACGACTGGTATTGTGCTCCGTTAGAGGGGCCGCGCGGCGCGACGGCGGAACAACTTCTGGAACATCTGGGGAAAGGGAATGTCTATGATAGCGTCGCGCAGGCATGGCAGGCCGCTATCGACGCGGCGCAGCCAGAAGATACCGTGCTGGTGTGCGGATCATTCCACACCGTCGCACATGTTATGGAAGTGATAGACGCGGGGAGAATCGGTGGCGAGTAAGTTTCAGAATCGTTTAGTCGGCACGATTGTGTTAGTCGCGCTGGGGGTTATTGTGCTTCCCGGTCTGCTGGACGGACAGAAAAAGCATTATCAGGATGAATTTGCTGCGATTCCACTGGTACCGAAGCCTGGCGACCGTGATGAGCCGGATATGATGCCTGCCGCAACGCAGGCGCTGCCGACACAGCCGCCGGAAGGGGCGGCTGAAGAGGTGCGGGCGGGAGATGCGGCCGCGCCGTCGCTGGACCCGTCGCGCATGGCGTCTAACAATGTCGAGCTTGATCCGATACCGGTGGAGACGCCTAAACCGAAGCCGGTTGAAAAGCCGAAGCCGCAGCCTAAACCGCAACAGCCGGTTGTCGCCGCTTCCACGCCGACGCCCGCGCCGCAACCGGCCGCCGACGATAAACCTGCGCCGACCGGCAAAGCCTATGTCGTACAGTTGGGCGCGCTGAAAAACGCGGATAAAGTCAACGAGATAGTCGGCAAGCTTCGTTCCGCCGGGTTCCGGGTTTATACTTCCCCCTCAACGCCGGTACAGGGTAAAATAACCCGTATTCTCGTCGGGCCGGATGCGTCGAAAGATAAGATGAAAGGATCGCTTGGCGAGCTCAAGCAGATTTCCGGGTTAAGCGGCGTGGTGATGGGATATAGCCCGAACTAAGGCGCGTTTTGCCTGAGCGCGCAGCGTTAAGGCCTACGGTGTTCATCTGGTAATAGCCGAAGTTCTGTAGGCTGGATAAGGCGTTTACGCCGTCATCCGGCAGAAGGAATAAACCTGGTATCCTGCGCTTATCAGGCCGATGGCAGCTCTTCTGGTCGTGCCCGAAGAGATAAAAAGTGTGATGGCGTTGAATATTTTTTCAGCGCCATTTTTATTTACGCGTGGGAAGGAAATCCCTACGCAAACGTTTTCTTTTTCTGTTAGAATGCGCCCCGAACAGGACGACAGGGCGTAAAATCGTGGGACATCTATGGTCTGGATTGATTACGCCATTATCGCGGTGATTGCTTTTTCCTGTCTGGTTAGCCTGATCCGCGGCTTTGTTCGTGAAGCGTTATCGCTGGTGACGTGGGGTTGTGCTTTCTTTGTCGCCAGTCACTACTACACTTACCTGTCTGTCTGGTTTACGGGCTTTGAAGACGAACTGGTTCGTAATGGGATTGCTATCGCGGTACTGTTTATCGCGACGCTTATCGTCGGCGCTATCGTGAATTTTGTGATAGGTCAGCTAGTAGAGAAGACCGGCCTGTCGGGAACTGACCGGGTGTTGGGGATCTGTTTCGGCGCACTGCGAGGCGCGCTGATTGTCGCCGCCATTCTGTTCTTCCTTGATACCTTTACCGGCTTGTCGAAAAGCGAAGACTGGAGCAAATCGCAGCTCATCCCGCAGTTCAGCTTCATCATCAGATGGTTCTTTGACTATCTGCAAAGCTCGTCGAGTTTCTTGCCCAGGACGTAACAGGTTCTGAGATGTGGCTTAACGAGGAAAATGACGTATGTGCGGTATTGTCGGTATCGCCGGTGTTATGCCGGTCAACCAGTCGATTTATGACGCGTTAACAGTGCTCCAGCATCGTGGTCAGGATGCTGCCGGTATCATCACCATTGATGCGAATAACTGCTTCCGCTTGCGTAAGGCAAACGGGCTGGTGAACGATATTTTTGAAGCTCGCCACATGCAGCGTTTGCAGGGCAACATGGGGATCGGCCATGTGCGCTACCCTACCGCAGGCAGCTCCAGCGCTTCCGAAGCGCAACCTTTTTATGTTAACTCGCCGTATGGCATCACGTTGGCCCATAATGGCAATCTGACTAACGCGCATGAGCTACGTAAAAAGCTGTTTGAAGAAAAGCGCCGCCATATCAACACCACCTCCGATTCCGAAATCCTGCTCAATATTTTCGCCAGCGAGCTCGACAACTTCCGTCACTATCCGCTGGAAGCCGACAATATTTTTGCCGCGATTGCCGCGACTAACCGTCAAATCCGCGGCGCCTATGCCTGCGTGGCGATGATTATCGGCCACGGCATGGTGGCTTTTCGCGATCCGCACGGCATTCGCCCGTTAGTGCTGGGCAAGCGTGACGTTGGCGATGGTCGTACGGAGTATATGGTCGCTTCTGAAAGCGTGGCGCTGGATACGCTGGGCTTTGAGTTTCTGCGCGATGTCGCGCCGGGCGAAGCTATCTATATTACCGAAAAGGGGCAACTGTTCACGCGCCAGTGCGCGGATAACCCGGTCAGTAATCCCTGCCTGTTCGAGTACGTTTATTTTGCTCGCCCGGACTCCTTTATCGACAAAATCTCCGTCTACAGCGCTCGTGTGAATATGGGCACCAAACTTGGCGAAAAAATCGCTCGTGAATGGGAAGATCTGGACATCGACGTCGTGATCCCTATCCCGGAAACCTCCTGCGATATCGCACTGGAAATTGCCCGTATTCTCGGCAAGCCGTACCGCCAGGGATTTGTCAAAAATCGTTACGTGGGACGTACCTTTATCATGCCGGGCCAACAGCTACGCCGTAAATCCGTGCGCCGTAAGCTCAATGCTAATCGCGCGGAATTCCGCGATAAGAACGTCCTGCTGGTGGATGATTCCATCGTGCGTGGCACCACATCAGAGCAGATCATCGAGATGGCCCGGGAAGCCGGCGCGAAGAAGGTTTATCTGGCGTCCGCCGCGCCGGAAATTCGTTTCCCCAACGTCTATGGCATTGATATGCCGACCGCCAATGAGCTGATCGCGCATGGTCGCGAGGTGGATGAGATTCGGCAGATCATCGGCGCAGACGGGCTTATCTTCCAGGATCTGAACGATCTGATCGAAGCCGTACGCGCGGAAAACCCGGATATCCAGCAGTTTGAATGTTCGGTATTTAACGGGGTATATGTCACCAAAGACGTAGACCAGCAATACCTCGACTTCCTGGATTCATTACGTAATGACGACGCCAAAGCGGTGCTGTTCCAGAACGAAATGGAAAACCTGGAAATGCATAACGAAGGCTAATGGCTTTGCCAGCGGCGCAATGCCGCTGGCCGATGTCAATTACGCACCACGCCGAAGCGAATAGCGTATTTTTGTACTTTGTACTGTAACGTGGTGCGCGATACGTTAAGGCTGCGGGCCGCGGCGGCAATATTCCCCTGATGCGTATCCAGCGCGGTTTCTATTAAATGCCTTTCGTAGTTAGCAACCCGTACCTCCAGCGACCCTTCATACTGCGGATCGGGTGACGAGGGAAGGGGATTTTCCGGCGCGGTTTCCGGTACGCCTAAATTTAACTCGTCCTGTTCAAAAATGATGTGTTTCAGCAGCCCGTCTTTTTCCTGCATGATCATGCTGCGTACAATCGCGTTTTCCAGCATCCTGACATTACCCGGCCAGGCGTGATTGAGCAGATCAGCACGCGCCGTCTCGCTTAGTCCGTGAATGTCCTGCGGCACATCATTACGGTATTTATCAATAAAATAATTTGCCAGTAAGGGAATATCTTCCGGGCGGGCGCGCAGCGGCGGTAACGTTAACATTCCGACGCTCAACCGATAAAAAAGATCCGCCCGCAGGCGTTCTTGTTGAATTAATTTGACGGGCGCTTCGTTCATGGCGGCAACGATCCTGACATCAGAGTGGAGTTGCTGTTGTCCGCCGAGCCGCCAGAAGGTTTTATCCTGCAAGAATCGCAGCAGCTTACTTTGCATTTCTATCGGCATGGCGTTCAGCTCATCAAGAAAGAGCGTTCCCCCGTTTGCCAGTTCCAGATAGCCCTGGCTATTTTCCGCGCCGGTATAGGCGCCGCGCACGGTGCCGAAAAGCGTACTTTCGATAAGCGTAGGCGGTAGAGCGCCGCAGTTCAGGGCGATAAATGGCTTATTCGCCCGCTTGCTGCATTGATGTATCAGGCGGGAAAATAGCTCCTTACCCGTACCCGTCTCCCCGACAATCGTCACCGGAATATTACTGGCGGCCAGCCGTTTGGCTTTGGCGATATTACTGAGCATTTCCGGGTTTTCGGTAATAATGGCATGGTGCTTCTCATGGCGATCGGCATACAGCAGTTGGTTCAGTTCTACCACCTGCTCCTGGAGCCGCCTGACGCCGGACATATTCCTGCCGATTTCGATAACGCCGACCATGCCGCCATCGCTTGCATAGAGCGGTGCGGTGGTGTGCTGATAGTCAACGGCCTGGCCTCGCGCATTGTAATAAATTTGATAATGGCCAATGTATTCCACGCCTTTTTTTAACGATGAAAGCATCGTACTTTGCGTCTCTTTCATGCCCGGATAGACATCCAGCATATGTTTTCCCATTGCCCGTTCAATGCTGTAGCCGTCCAGATCCGCGCTTTCCTGATTGTAGTAAACGTATTCACCACGCTCATTAATGACGGCCAACGGCTGATGAATCAAATCGAAAAAGCGGGAAAACATCCTGAGCGCCGAGGCCAGTTCCTGATTGGTGGATGCCATACATGCATTCCTCATATCTATTGTTCATGTTGCCATTATAAAAGTGACGAATTTTCGTCGTTGTGATGAATAGCAAACTCAATGACGAAAATGAGAAATAGCTTATTTTTATAAGTAATTGATTATTTTGATAAAAAATAGTGGCATGCCTTTTGCTTTATCCCTGTAAAGAATGCGTATTTTTACCATAAACATTAAGCAGAGGGCGTTATGACTGACTCGATTATGCAGAATTACAACCAGCTACGTGAGCAGGTAATCAACGGCGATCGCCGTTTCCAGCACAAAGACGGTCATTTGTGTTTTGAAGGGGTCGATCTGGACGCACTGGCGCGCCAGTACCCCACGCCGTTCTATGTGTTTTCTGAGCCGGAGATTATTCGTAACATTCATGAAATCCAGCAGGCATTTGCGGCGCATAAAAATACCAAAACCTTCTTTGCGTCAAAAACCTGCTCGGTCATGGGGGTATTGAAAGCCATTCGTGACGCCGGAATTTGCGCGGAGGCAAACTCACAATATGAGGTTCGCAAGTGTCTGGAGATAGGCTTTCGCGGAGATCAGATCGTCTTCAACGGCGTGGTGAAAAAGCCTGCCGATCTGGAATATGCCATCGCTAACGATCTGTATCTTATTAATGTTGATAGCCTGTATGAGCTGGAACATATTGATGCCATCTCTCGCAAGCTGAAGAAAGTCGCCAATGTTTGCGTCCGCGTAGAACCGAATGTTCCCTCGGCGACGCATGCGGAACTGGTTACCGCTTTCCATGCGAAGTCGGGTCTCGACCTGGAACAGGCGGAAGAAACCTGCCGCCGCATTCTGGCGATGCCTTATGTGCATTTACGCGGCTTGCATATGCATGTAGGCGATCAGGTGCCGGAGTCAGAGCCTTTCGCAAAAGCGACTAAAGTGCTGGTGGATGAATCCCGTCGTCTGGAAGAGGTGCTCGGTATTAAATTTGATTTGATTAACGTGGGCGGCGGAATTCCGGTTCCCTATAAATATGACGACGAGAATGGCGACCCGTTAAAAGATAATATGTATGCCGGTATTACCGCCCAGGATTTTGCCGATGCGGTCATTCGCGAAGTGCATAAATGGCGTACCGATGTGGAAATATGTATTGAACCGGGACGTAAAGTGACCGGGTCGGCGGCGGTTTTACTGACGGAAGTCTCCTGCGAAAAACGTAAAACAAATTACGATCTTAACGGCAATGTGGAATGCCACGTTGAATGGAAATTTGTCGACGCTGGTTACAGCGTACTCTCTGACAGCCAGCATTTTGACTGGTTCTTTTATGTCTATAACGCCTCTCGCATGACGGCAGCGCACGACGCCTGGGTAAAATTAGCCGGGCCGCTGTGTGATGGCGGAGATTATTTCCACATGGGGGTGAAAGGCGAAGAGTTTTTACTGCCGAAGGAGACTCATGTTGGCGATATTGTCGCGTTTCTTGATGCCGGGGCATACACCATTGAAAGTCAAACCGTTTATAACAACCGTCCGCGCACGGGGGTGGTGATGATCGATAAAAATGGTGAGACGCGTCTGATTCGTCGGGAAGACAGTTACGAAGATATGGTCAAGTACGACATTTATTAATACTGTTTTGGGCTTCAGTTTCATGCTGAAGCCCGTCGTCAGATGATAAGAAGAGGGCAGTGATGCCTGAATGCATAACAGGAGATGGCCATGAGTAACACGAATTCTGGCTTACTTGGCATCAAAGACATTGTCTTTATGAATGTCATCGCTATTCTGAGTTTGCGGCAAATCCCTAACGTGGCGCCTTACGGGGCATCGGCCATGTTGTTATGGGTGATCGCCGCATTCTGCTTGTTTTTTCCTTTAGCGATGGTATGCGGCGAGCTGTCAACCGGCTGGCCGAAAGATGGCGGGATATTTGTCTGGATTAAAGAGGCATTTGGTAAACGTATTGCATGGATTGTCGTGGTTTGTTTTCTCTTTTCCTGCGTACTGTTTTTCCCATTAATGCTGCAATTCGGCTTTACCGCGTTGGACTATATGATCGGCGGCGGCCTGGCGGAAAATAAAGCGTTTATCGGTATTGGTTCCGCGGTAATTTTCTGGCTATTAACGCTGATGAATATCCGCGGGATGGAATGGACAAAAATTATTAATAGCATCAGCGCCTGGTGCGGCGTATTTATTCCCTCCGCCATCCTCATTTTGCTGGCGGTAGTATGGCTATGTACCGGACACCAGATGCAGACGGACTACACTACAGCGAAAAACTGGATTCCGGATCTCGGACACTGGGATACGATCGTTTTCTTATCCAGCATGATGTTTGCGTTTGCCGGACTGGAGGTCGCCCCGATGATTGCCGGGCGTACCCGTAATCCACAGCGTGATTTTCCGCGAGCGATGGCCGTCTCCGCCGCCGTTATCGTCGGGATCTATATGATCGGCACCTGGGCGCTAAATACGCTTTTACCCGCCGGGAAAACCGACATTGTGGCAGGCGTCATGCAGGCTATGCATGCTGCTGCGGATACGCTGCATATGCCGTGGTTAATTCCTGTTATGGCCATCTGTATGTTTTTTGGCGCTCTCGGGCAGATTAACTCCTGGCTGGTGGGGCCGATTTATATGCTCCAGGATGCCTCGCGTGAAGATAATCTGCTGGGGGACCGAATCGGCAAATTACATCCGGTGTGGAAAACGCCCGCCTTTGCCTTGACTGTACAGGCGATTATTGTCACGGTCCTGTGTTTTTCGACTTTTATTTCGCCAAGCGTTGCGGCGGCTTACTGGATGTTAACGGCGCTAACGACCATCACCTATTTTATTCCTTACCTGGTGATGTTCCCGGCGTTCTGGCGTTTACGTAAGACTCAGCCGGATACGCCAAGAAGTTTTAAAATTCCGGGCAAGGTTTTACCGGCTATTTTACCCGCGCTGGGCTTTCTTTCTATCGCCTTTGCCGTTGCGCTGTTATTTATTCCGCCTTCTCAAATTGATATGGGCGGATATTTCCAGTACGCCGGGAAAATTATTGGCGGAGCCGTGCTGGCGGTTGTCGTCGCGGAGTACATTTACCATCGGGCGCAGAAACGTAATGCCCGTTTAAGCATGGCGGGAGGAAAATAAAATGTATATGCCAGTTCTGGAAATAAATCTACGCAAGCTGGAAGAAAACGCCCGCACGGAAAAAGCTCTGCTGGCAAGCAGCGGTATTGACGTGATGGCTGTCAATAAAGTTTTTGACGGCTGCGTGGAAACCGCGCAGGCGGTGTTCAACGGCGGAATTACCGTTATCGCTGAATCACGAACCTATAATTTGAAAAAAATACGCGAGACAGGATGTACGACCTGCCTGTTACGCAGCCCGTGTCTGAGTGAAATCGAAGATGTGGTGCGCTACGCGGATATTAGTTTAAATAGCGAGCCGGTGGTATTACGGGCATTATCGCAAGAAGCCCAACGCCAGGGGAAAACGCATCAGGTATTACTGATGGTGGATATGGGCGATTTACGCGAGGGTATCTGGTTTGGTGAATATCAACGCATTCTTGAGACCGTGACTCTGATTACTGGTCTGCCCGGTCTGGAATTATATGGATTGGGCACCAACTTTAATTGTTACGGCACCGTGTTGCCAACGGTAAAAAATGGCGAGGATTTTCTGGCGCTGGCCGCCCGGCTGGAAGCTGACAGCGGTATTCCTGTCCGGCGGCTTTCTGCGGGAAACTGCACCAGCTATCACCTGCTGGATAAAGGTATCTGGCCGCAGGGACTGAATCATCTGCGCATCGGCGGACTGCATGAATTCGGCATTGAATATGTGGACATGAAATACCTGAATGAATTTCACCACTCCGCAAAACCGGTCGATAAAGCCTGTTCCGATATGTATATCCTGGAAGCGGAAATCATCGAACTGAACAGTAAACCTACCGTCCCGGTCGGGGAGCTGGGCGTCGATGCCTTTTTGCAAAGTAAAACCTTTGTCGATCGTGGCATACGCCGACGCGCATTGCTGGCGTTTGGTCGCCAGGATGTGCCGTCGGATAACTGTGTGCCATGCGACGACGCTATCACTATCTTAGGACAAACCAGCGATCATACGCTGGTGGATATTGAAGATTGTCGTCAGTCGCTAAAAGTAGGCGATGTGGTTCGCTTTGAGCTGGATTATACGGGCCTGTTAATGGCCTGCCAGACCAAAGGCGTCGCCTGGAGGTTTACGCGTTAACGCATAACCGCCGCGGCTATGTCGCGGCGGCATCTTTGACCTCACGAAAGACAGGGAGTAACGATGGATACCCTGCAACAATCTCCGCCAGCAGAGCCTGAAGGCGGTCTGCGGCGTAACCTGAAGAAGCGGCACCTGCTGATGATGTCGCTGGGCGGCACGATTGGCACCGGCTTATTTATCGGCATTGCCGAACCGTTAAGCAGCGTCGGGCCGGCGGGAACCTTACTGGCCTATCTGTTTGCCGGAACCATTATGCTGGCGACGATGATGTGTCTTGGCGAATTATCATGCGCTTTTCCTCACTCCGGTTCATTTCAACATTACGCGCTGATGTTTATGCCGTCACCTTGCTGGAGCTATACCATTGGCTGGCTTTACTGGTTTAGCTGGGTCTTTTCCTTGGCAGCCGACCTCACTGCCGCAGGGTTTATTGCTCACCAGTTTTTCCCCGCGGTTCCGGTATATATGTTCTGCCTGGCGATTCTGCTCATCCTGACGGCTATCAATCTCACCTCCGCAAAAAGTTTTGGCGAATGCGAATACTGGCTTTCGGCCATTAAGGTCTTCGCGATCGTGCTGTTTATCTGCGCGGGCGGGGTCATGATCTACTCGCTAATGGGCCATAGTGACTGGCACCCGACGTTAAAAATAGACGGAATGTGGTTTCCCCACGGTTGGGAGCAAATTGTGGTCTGTATGACGATCGTGATTTACTCCTTCCAGGGGGTGGAACTGGTCGGAAATGCGGCAGGGGAGACCGAATCGCCGCACATTATTTTACCGAAAGTGATCCTGGGGATCGGTCTCAGAATCATTTTGTTTTACGGCCTGGCGATTGCGGTGCTGGCGCTGGTCTATCCGCATGAACTGACGCCAAATGGACAAAGTCCCTTTGTATGGGTATTCTCCCACGCGGGCATTCCGGGGGCGGATACGCTGATGACGCTGGTGATCTTTTCCGCCGCGGTTTCTGCCGCTAACTCGGCCATTTACGCCAGTTCGCGTATGCTGTGGTCTATGGCGGGCGATCGCTTTGCGCCAGCCTGCTTTGGTAAAACGAACGGCGGCGGCGTGCCGGTGTATGCTATTTTAATCACGGCCTTGTTGGCGTTAGTGTCGTTGCTGACCCGCTATATTCCCGCACAGCAATTTTATTTATATCTGATCGCCAGTACCGGGCAGGTGGGTTGCCTGGCATGGATAACCATCGGATGGTGCCAGTATCGTTTCCGACAATCGGTGCGTAATGGAACGTACGCCAGCGATTTGCTACGCTATCGATCGCCGCTTTTCCCCTGGACGGCCCGATTTGTCATTATCACCAATTTTGCCATTATGGTCGGCACCTGGTTTAGTGAGCAAGGGGTAGTGATAATGCTGGTTGAGCTGGCTTTTATGATAGGGATTCTTTTGTCATGGTATCTCTTCAGACCCACTTTGAGCCGATTACGTAACACAGTGGGATGAACGGCGCTCGTAAACGGTAAGAGAACATGAAACGACTCATTGTAGGAATTAGCGGCGCCAGCGGAGCGATTTATGGCGTGCGCTTATTACAAATTTTGCGCGATGTCGATAGCGTGGAAACGCATCTGGTGATGAGCCAGGCGGCCCGGCAAACGCTGGCGCTGGAGACCCATTTTTCGCTGCGCGAGGTGCAGGCGCTGGCCGATGTGACGCACGATGCGCGCGACATTGCCGCCAGCATTTCCTCGGGCTCTTACCCGACGGCGGGAATGGTTATCTTGCCCTGTTCGATTAAAACGCTGTCGGGGATTGTCCACAGTTATACTGACGGACTGCTTACCCGCGCGGCGGATGTGATATTAAAAGAGCGGCGACCTCTGGTGCTGTGTGTGCGCGAAACGCCGCTGCATATCGGGCATTTGCGTTTAATGACCCAGGCCGCTGAGATAGGCGCGGTGATTATGCCGCCGGTTCCGGCTTTTTATCATCTTCCTCAGACGTTAGATGATGTTATAAATCAAACGGTTAACCGAGTTTTGGATCAGTTTGATATCCCCCTTCCGCACGATCTTTTTGTTCGCTGGCAGGGCGCATAGCGTTGTCTGTTTAGCGTGCATTATTGTCCCTGTTGCCCTGTTTCAGGACAATTTTGTAACCGCGATCATATCCTCAACATTTAATTCGTTAAAAGCCGCCGAAACGCTGCGGTTCAACCGTCATACCTGCTATCTTCAACATCAGGACAATATTGCAACGTTTTATTAACAAATTTAACGTCGAATCGTTTTGCTGACGTGAAAATGGCATAAGACCTGCATGAAAAAGTCTGCAAACACACAACACCACGTAAAACATAAGAAAATGATGCCACTTGAGGGGTATGTATGAAGAAGACCGTTCTCGCTTTGTCTTTGCTGATAGGTCTGGGCGCGACGGCGGCCAGTTACGCCGCGCTCCCGCAAACGGTTCGTATTGGAACAGATACCACCTACGCGCCTTTCTCATCAAAAGATGCCAAAGGCGAGTTTATTGGCTTTGATATCGATCTCGGTAATGAAATGTGTAAGCGTATGCAGGTGAAATGTACCTGGGTCGCCAGCGACTTTGATGCGCTTATTCCCTCACTAAAAGCGAAAAAAATTGATGCCATTATTTCATCGCTCTCTATCACCGATAAACGCCAGCAAGAAATTGCGTTTTCCGACAAACTTTACGCGGCGGATTCACGTCTGATTGCGGCAAAAGGGTCTCCCATTCAGCCGACGCTGGAATCGCTGAAAGGCAAGCATGTCGGCGTGCTGCAAGGGTCCACGCAAGAGGCTTACGCCAATGATAACTGGCGCACTAAAGGTGTGGATGTGGTGGCTTATGCCAACCAGGATCTTATCTATTCCGATTTAACCGCCGGTCGCCTGGATGCTGCATTGCAGGATGAAGTCGCCGCCAGCGAAGGTTTCCTGAAGCAGCCAGCGGGCAAGGAGTATGCGTTTGCCGGTCCTTCCGTGAAGGATAAAAAATATTTTGGCGACGGGACGGGGGTTGGGCTGCGCAAAGACGATACCGAGCTAAAAGCCGCGTTTGATAAAGCGCTGATCGAACTGCGCCAGGACGGAACTTACGACAAAATGGCCAAAAAGTACTTCGATTTTAATGTCTACGGCGATTGAGGGAAGGGGATAACGCGCCGCGCTGGGGAACTATCACGGTGCAAAATAGATGTTTTGCACCTTTTTGGTGCATAAGCCGTTGCGGAACAGGCGCATAAATGCATACTTAATCGATTTTTATGCAAAATAAACCGGCTGACAAGGTAGAATGCTTTGCCTTGTCGGCCTGATTAATGGCACGATAGTCGCATCGGATCTGTAAAGATCTCCTGGAAAGACAGTCTGTTGAGGATAGTTATGAAAAAACTGGCGTTATCCCTTTCTCTGGTGCTGGCATTTTCCAGCGCTACCGCAGCATTTGCCGCTATTCCACAAAAGATTCGTATCGGTACCGATCCTACATACGCACCGTTTGAATCCAAAAATGCACAAGGTGAATTGGTCGGCTTTGATATCGATCTGGCCAAAGAGCTGTGCAAACGTATCAACACACAGTGTACGTTCGTGGAAAACCCGCTGGATGCGCTGATTCCGTCTTTAAAAGCGAAGAAAATTGATGCCATCATGTCCTCGCTGTCCATCACTGAAAAGCGCCAGCAGGAAATCGCGTTTACCGACAAGCTTTACGCCGCTGATTCCCGTCTGGTGGTGGCGAAGAACTCTGATATTCAGCCGACCGTCGCGTCGCTGAAAGGCAAGCGCGTCGGCGTGCTACAGGGGACGACGCAGGAGACCTTCGGCAATGAGCACTGGGCGCCGAAAGGGATTGAGATCGTCTCTTACCAGGGGCAGGACAACATTTATTCCGATCTGACGGCTGGTCGTATTGATGCAGCGTTCCAGGACGAGGTCGCGGCCAGCGAAGGTTTCCTTAAACAGCCCGTCGGAAAAGACTATAAATTCGGCGGCCCGGCGGTGAAAGATGAGAAGTTATTCGGCGTAGGAACCGGTATGGGGCTGCGCAAAGAGGATAACGAGCTGCGCGAAGCGCTGAACAAAGCCTTTGCTGAAATGCGTGCTGACGGTACTTACGAAAAGCTGGCGAAAAAGTACTTTGATTTTGATGTTTATGGCGGTTAATCACCGTCGGTGCAGATAAAGCCCAAAGAATGTTGACTGTCTGCATTGCCTGAGGGCGCTGTGCGTGTCAGGCCTACGGGGAGCATCGTAGGCCGGGCAAGGCACAGCCGCCATCCGGCGTGATGTGAGGCAAAAATGCAAAAGAGGCTTCTTACTTCACCACACACAACAGGACAGGCTGCATGTTGTACGGGTTTTCAGGCGTAATTTTACAGGGCGCGATCGTCACGCTGGAACTGGCGCTCAGTTCCGTGGTGCTGGCCGTGCTTATCGGTCTTGTCGGCGCGGGGGCGAAGCTTTCGCAAAACCGGGTAACGGGGCTTATTTTTGAAGGATACACCACCCTGATTCGCGGGGTGCCGGATCTGGTCTTAATGCTGCTGATATTTTACGGATTGCAAATCGCGCTTAACGTGGTGACCGATTCGCTGGGTATCGACCAGATAGATATTGATCCGATGGTGGCCGGTATTATCACCCTTGGTTTCATCTACGGCGCCTATTTTACCGAAACCTTTCGCGGCGCGTTTATGGCGGTGCCGAAAGGCCATATCGAGGCGGCGACGGCTTTTGGTTTTACCCACGGGCAAACCTTCCGGCGGATTATGTTCCCGGCGATGATGCGTTACGCCCTGCCGGGGATCGGCAATAACTGGCAGGTGATACTCAAAGCGACGGCGCTGGTGTCGCTGCTGGGCCTGGAAGATGTCGTCAAAGCCACGCAGCTTGCCGGTAAAAGCACCTGGGAGCCTTTCTATTTTGCCGTGGTCTGTGGACTTATCTACCTGGTATTTACCACCGTTTCCAATGGTGTGCTGCTCTTACTTGAGCGTCGCTATTCCGTGGGCGTGAAGAGGGCCGATTTGTGATTGAGATCATTCAGGAGTACTGGAAATCCCTGCTGTGGACGGATGGCTATCGTTTTACCGGCGTGGCGATTACGCTGTGGTTGTTAATTTCATCGGTGGTGATGGGCGGTCTTCTGGCGGTGATTCTGGCGGTAGGCCGCGTTTTCAGTAATAAATTCATCCGTTTTCCCATCTGGCTGTTTACGTATATTTTTCGCGGCACGCCGCTGTACGTACAGCTACTGGTGTTCTATTCGGGGATGTATACGCTGGAGATAGTCAAAGGCACCGATCTTCTTAACGCGTTTTTCCGCAGCGGACTGAACTGTACCGTACTGGCGCTGACGCTGAATACCTGCGCGTACACCACGGAAATTTTCGCGGGGGCGATTCGTTCGGTACCGCACGGTGAAATTGAAGCGGCACGGGCCTATGGCTTCTCGTCATTTAAAATGTATCGCTGCATTATTTTGCCGTCGGCATTACGCATCGCCTTGCCTGCCTACAGCAACGAAGTGATTTTAATGCTGCACTCTACGGCGCTGGCGTTTACCGCGACGGTGCCGGATTTGTTGAAAATCGCCCGCGATATTAACTCAGCGACTTACCAGCCGTTTACCGCGTTTGGCATTGCCGCCGTGTTGTATTTACTCATTTCGTATGTCCTGATAAGCCTGTTCCGTCGGGCGGAAAGACGCTGGTTGCAGCACGTGTCCTCTAAATAATTCGAGTAACATGATGTCAGAAAATAAATTACACGTTATCGATTTGCACAAACGCTACGGCGGTCATGAAGTGCTGAAAGGGGTATCGCTGCAGGCCCGCGCCGGAGATGTGATTAGCATCATCGGCTCGTCCGGCTCCGGTAAAAGCACTTTTTTGCGCTGTATTAACTTCCTCGAAAAACCGAGCGAAGGCGCGATTATCGTGAACGGTCAGAACATTAATCTGGTGCGCGACAAAGACGGGCAGCTCAAAGTGGCGGATAAAAATCAGCTACGCTTGTTGCGTACCCGCCTGACGATGGTGTTTCAGCACTTTAACCTCTGGAGCCACATGACGGTGCTGGAAAATGTGATGGAAGCGCCGATTCAGGTACTGGGATTAAGCAAGCACGACGCGCGCGAGCGGGCGTTGAAATATCTGGCGAAGGTGGGGATTGATGAGCGCGCTCAGGGCAAATATCCCGTCCATCTCTCCGGCGGCCAACAGCAGCGCGTTTCTATTGCGCGCGCGCTGGCGATGGAACCTGACGTTTTACTGTTCGATGAACCCACATCGGCACTCGATCCTGAACTGGTCGGCGAAGTGTTGCGCATCATGCAACAACTGGCGGAAGAAGGCAAAACGATGGTGGTGGTCACGCATGAAATGGGCTTCGCTCGCCATGTCTCTTCGCACGTTATTTTTCTGCATCAGGGGAAAATTGAAGAAGAGGGTGATCCGGAGCAGGTGTTCGGCAATCCGCAAAGCCCGCGTTTACAGCAATTCCTGAAAGGCTCGCTGAAATAAAAGAAGCCCGGCGGCGCATTGCTTACCGGGCAGGATACGGCGCTTTAGGAACTAGCGAATCACATCCGCCAGCGCCTCTTCTAAATCATACCAGCGAAATGCGAATCCGGCGGCTTCAAGCCGTTTTGGCAGCGCCCGCTGTCCGCCCAGCACCAGCACTGACGACTCTCCCATCAATAAGCGAATTGCCGTCGCCGGAATGCGAATAATCGCCGGGCGGCGCAGCGCGCGACCCAGCGCATGAGCAAACTGCTCATTATGGACGGGATACGGCGAGACCATATTGAAGGGACCGCGAAGATCGTTATCCAGCAGCCACAGGATGCCGTTGACCATATCGTCAATGTGAATCCAGGCCAGATATTGCCGACCATTACCCACCGGACCGCCGAGTCCGAGGCGAAACGGCGGAACCATTTTCCCCAGAATCCCGCCTTGCGGCGCCAGGACAACGCCGGTACGCAGCAGGCAGACGCGGGTCTGGTCGCTCTGCGCACGACAGGCAATCTGTTCCCAGAGGGCGCAAAGTTTATGCGTAAATTCGTTGTGCGGCGGTTCGTCTTCAGTGACGACAACGTCACCCAGATCGCCGTAATAGCCCGTGGCGGAGCCGGATATCAACACCGAGGGCGGCGTTGCGCTGGCATGAATTAAATCCACCAATTTTTGCGTGATAGCCCAGCGGCTTTGGCACAACCGTTCTTTTTGTTGCGACGTCCAGCGCTTGTCGGCAATCGGTTCGCCCGCCAGATTGATGATGGCATCAATCTCATTGAGGTGCTCATGTTCCGCCAGCCCTTTCCATAATGTCACTCTGGAATCGAGAATCTGACGCGCGTTATCGGGATTGCGCGTAACGACCGTCACCTGATGCCCCAGTGTTAACAGCCGGGGAATGAGATGACGCCCTATCAGGCCCGTACCGCCGGTAATCAGAATCTGCATATGACCTCCAGAGTAGGGAGGATTTCCTCTTCCCTAATGTCAGGTTTTTAATACGAATAAGGGTGCCGGACGCAGGTTTTTTCCGTGTATACACCTCTACATCATACATGATGTATGCTACCGCGTTACGCTTTCGTACTGTTACAGTGCAGTTGCGCTTGTAACAGTGCGCGCGCTGTCGCAGGACGCGTGCGAATGCGTTCAAACCAGTTATACACCGCCGGGTAGGTATCAAGATCGATTCGCTGACGCTGATGTGCGTTAACCCACGGCCAACTGGCGATATCCGCAATACTGTAGTGGTCGCCGCCCAGCCACGGGGAGGTTTCCAGGCGTTTATTCAGGACGTTGTATAAGCGTTGCGTTTCAACCTGATAGCGTTCAATCGCATAGGGGATGGCCTGCGGCGCAAAGTGGTTAAAGTGATGATTCTGGCCCAGCATCGGCCCTAACCCGCCGACCTGCCAGAACAGCCATTGCAGCGTGGTATGGCGTTCACGCAGCTCCCCGCTAAGCAGTTTGCCGCTTTTTTCCGCCAGGTAGAGAAGAATTTCGCCGGATTCAAAAAGACTAAGCGGTTGACCGCCGTCTGCCGGGGCGTGATCGACGATGGCAGGAATTTTATTATTGGGAGAGATAGCCAAAAAATCAGGGCGAAACTGATTGCCCTTGCTGATATCTACTTTTAGCAAACGATACGCCAGCTCCGCCTCTTCCAGAAACAGCGTTATTTTATGCCCGTTGGGCGTGGGGGCGTAGTAAAGGTCAATCATTTTGGCTCCTGCATGTGCGTAAAGAGTCTGGGCTGAATTAAGTATAGAAAGCCTCCTGATGTGTGTGAGTTTTCATCAGGTGACAGCAGGCGAAAGACGCTATATTTTGGGAAGAAACCTAATACGCCCTCAAGAGGACATTATGAGTAAGCCTGTTATTGTGCTGTGGTCGGATGCGAACTTTTTCTCTCCCTACGTCTTGTCCGCCTGGGTGGCATTACAAGAAAAAGGGCTTTCCTTTACTCTGAAAACTCGCGATCTGGACCAGGGAGAACATCTGCAACCTGGCTGGCGGGGATATGCGCTGACGCAGCGCGTACCGGTGCTTGAGGCCGACAATTTTGAGCTGAGCGAGTCGTCCGCTATTGCGGAATACCTGGAGGAGCGTTTCGCGCCGCCGCAGTGGGAGCGTATCTACCCGCACGATTTACAAAAACGCGCCCGCGCGCGACAGATTCAGGCGTGGCTACGCAGCGATTTACTGCCGCTTCGCGAAGAACGGCCTACCGACGTGGTGTTTGCCGGGGCAAAAAAAGCGCCGTTAAGCGAGGCTGGAAAAGCCAGCGCGGCAAAACTGTTTGCGACGGCTGAAGCGCTATTGGGGCAGGGGACGCAAAATTTATTTGGTGAATGGTGCATTGCCGATACCGATCTGGCATTGATGATCAATCGTCTGGCGCTGCATGGCGATGACGTGCCGGCATCGCTGGCGGCATATGCGACATTCCAGTGGCAGCGTGCTTCCGTACAGCGTTTTATTGCGCTTTCCTCGAAGCGTTCAGGCTGAAAATCTATTCATATTCCAGTATCATAACGCCGTTTTTCACAACGAGGAGTGAGCGATGAAACTGATGTTCGCATCGGACATTCATGGTTCTTTACCCGCCACGGAACGCGTGCTTGAGCGGTTCGCGCAAAGCGGCGCGCGTTGGCTGGTGATATTAGGCGATGTCCTTAACCACGGGCCGCGAAATGCGCTGCCTGAAGGCTATGCGCCCGCCCAGGTCGCCGAACGCCTGAACGCGGTGGCGACGCAAATCATTGCCGTGCGCGGCAACTGCGATAGCGAAGTGGATCAGATGCTGCTGCATTTCCCGATCACTGCGCCGTGGCAGCAAATATTGACGCAAGAGAGGCGGCTATTTTTAACGCATGGGCACCTCTTCGGGCCGACGAATCTGCCCGCTCTGCATACTGGCGATGTGTTGGTTTATGGTCATACGCATCTGCCGGTGGCGCAACAGCAGGAAGGACTGTATCACTTTAATCCTGGGTCAGTGAGTATCCCGAAAGGCGGGTATGCGGCAAGCTACGGTATTCTGGATGATAATGTGTTGAGCGTAATCGCACTCAATGATCAAAGTATCATTGCGCAGGTTGCAATTAACTCGTAATTTACCTCACAAACGTAAATGCGCCGTAAGAGCGCCAGAAATAAGAAGGTTTCCTGATGGTGGAACAGCGTCGTTTGGCAAGTACGGAATGGGTGGATATTGTGAATGAAGACAATGAAGTCATTGCACAGTCCAGCCGGGAACAGATGCGTGCGCAACGCTTACGGCATCGTGCGACGTATATCGTCGTTCATGATGGTATGGGTAAAATTCTGGTGCAGCGTCGTACCGAAACAAAAGATTTTTTGCCCGGTATGTTAGATGCTACCGCAGGCGGCGTGGTTCAGGCTGATGAGCAGCTACTGGAATCTGCCCGCCGCGAAGCGGAAGAAGAGTTGGGTATTGCAGGCGTGCCGTTTGCCGAACACGGTCTGTTTTACTTTGAAGACCAACATTGCCGGGTTTGGGGCGCGCTGTTTAGCTGCGTTTCCCACGGGCCTTTCGCGCTTCAGGAAGATGAAGTCAGCGAAGTGTGTTGGCTGACCCCGGAGGAGATCACCGCGCGCTGTGATGAGTTTACGCCAGATTCGCTCAAAGCGCTGGCGCTGTGGATGACCCGCAACGCCAAAAACGAAGCCGCGCTCCAGGAGAAACCGGAAGAGACGGAATAAGCGTTTTAGCAGCTTTCCCGCATACATAAACTGGAGGCGATGGATTTTCGATCGCTCCAGTTTCCCTGATTTAACCTTTCCAACAGCGCCCGTCCGGCTTCACTGCCAATCTTACGGTGCGGTACGGCCATGGTGGTTAACGGCGGCTGGCAGACCCGGCTGACATCGCTATCGCCAAACCCGACCACCGCTAAATCGTCCGGAACTTTGATCCGCCGTCGTTGGCACTCGTATAACGCGCCGCAGGCCAGCTCATCCGATACGCATACCAGCGCGTCCAGCTCCGGCCACGCCAGTAAAAACTCCGGCAGTTGCGACGCGCCGGTAGAAAAATTGGGCGGCAAGGCGGCATTAATCACCCGGTTTGGCGACATATGGTGGCGAAGCATCGCTTTGTACCAGCCGTGCAGATGTTGCTGAAAAATCCACTGCTCCTGATTGGCGCATAGCAGCCCGATATTCTGATAACCGCGCTGAATCAGCATTTCCGTCAGCTCATACATTGCCGCAACGTTATCAATACCGATATTCATATCAATAGGATCGCTGCGAATCGCGCCCATCTCCATCACCGGGATAGAGGCATTTTTTAGCCACTGGCGCACGGTAGTGCTATGTTCGACGCTAAGCAGAATCGCTGCGGCAATGTTGGAGGCCAGCAGCGTTTCGAGCAGCTTCTCCTCTTGTTCCACGCGATGCTGCGATTCCGCCAGCATAATCTGGTAGCCTGCGGGCTGTAAAATTTGTTGCAGCCCGGCGAACATTTCAGAACACCCCGCTTCCGCAAGGTTCGGTACGACCATCGCGATGGTGTGCGAGGAGGCAGACGCCAGCGCGCTGGCGGCGAGATTAGGCATATAGCCCAACTCATGCACTGCCGCTTCGATTTTTTCCCGGAGTTTATCAGAGACCTGTTCCGGCGTGCGTAAGGCTCGTGATACGGTCATCGTGCCTACACCGGCAAGTTGGGCTACATCGGCGATAGTCACTTTACCGGTACTGCGCCGTTTACGGGGTATCGACATACAAATTCCTGCGTCATTACAACATGTTGAGATGCTTTTTTATTGTCGTTCTTTGCTTCGCATGACTGGCAGTATACGCCTTAAATCCGCTTTTTTGCTGTGATTTCACACCATGATTTTAATTTGATAGCGCTATCACAATTCTGAGTAATAGTCGCTGGTAGCGCTATCTTTGTGATAACGATCGCAGCTAATATCGAATGGCTTGAATAAAGTTTGTTCATAATTTCATACACCGTGGGGGCGAATAACATGCTGGGAACCTGGTTATCTGACGCAACCATCACGCTACGGGAGAGCGTGGAAACGTGGTCGCAGGCGCTGGAAATTTGCGGCAAACCCCTGCTGGACGCAGGTGTTATCGCACCGGAATACATTACGGCGATTGTTCAGCAGCACCAAAAGCTTGGGCCGTATTATGTATTAGCGCCAGGGTTAGCGATGCCGCATGCGAGGCCGGAAGAGGGGGCGAAAGGGTTAGGTTTATCGTTACTGAAACTACAGCACGGCGTTTCATTTGGCGCAGACGAATTCGATCCGGTTGACATCATTATTATGCTGGCGGCGCCTGATAAGCACAGTCATATCGAAATGATATCGGCGCTGGCGGAATTATTTTCCAGTGATGTAGATATGGAAAAATTACATCAGGCAAAAAACCTGGAGGACATTAAAACGATTATTGACCGTTTCTGATTTTATTCCATTTTCTTGCGGTAAATAACATTACGCCCGTGCGTGATGCAGACCAACTCTACTTTTAAAAGGTGACAATAATGAAAATCATGGCAATTTGCGGTTCCGGCCTGGGTAGTAGTTTTATGGTAGAAATGAACATTAAAAAAGTATTAAAGAAACTCAATATTGACGCCGAGGTGGAACACTCCGATCTTTCATCGGCCACGCCCGGGGCTGCCGATCTTTTTGTAATGGCCAAAGATATCGCGGCCAGCGCCAGCGTACCGGAAAGCCAACTGGTGGTGATCAATAACATCATCGACATCAACGAACTGGAAACGCAGTTGCGCGCATGGTTCGCTAAACAATAATTATTGCTGGCGAGGTGGATATGTTTATCCTTGAAACGCTGAATTTTGTTGTTGATATTTTAAAAGTACCCTCGGTGCTTGTAGGGTTAATTGCGCTTATTGGTCTGGTGGCGCAGAAAAAAGCGTTTTCCGATGTGGTAAAAGGCACGATTAAAACCATTTTAGGTTTTATTGTGCTTGGTGGCGGCGCAACCGTACTGGTGGGTTCATTAAACCCGCTAGGGGGGATGTTTGAACACGCTTTTAATATTCAGGGCATTATTCCTAATAATGAAGCGATAGTCTCAATCGCACTGGAAAAATATGGCGCGTCCACGGCGTTAATTATGGCATTTGGTATGGTGGCCAATATTGTCGTGGCGCGCTTTACGCGTCTTAAATATATCTTTTTGACCGGGCATCACACCTTTTACATGGCCTGTATGATTGGCGTAATCCTGACCGTGGCGGGGTTTGAGGGCGTAGGGCTGGTCTTCACCGGATCGCTAATCCTGGGGCTGGTGATGGCCTTCTTCCCGGCGTTGGCCCAACGTTATATGAGGCGGATTACCGGTACCGATGACATTGCGTTTGGTCACTTCGGTACCCTGGGATATGTGCTTTCCGGCTGGATTGGCAGCCTGTGTGGTAAAGGCTCCCGCTCCACGGAAGAGATGAACCTGCCGGAAAACCTCAGTTTTTTACGCGACAGTTCTATCTCGATTTCGCTGACCATGATGATTATCTATCTGATCATGGCAGTCAGCGCTGGGCGTGAGTATGTCGAAGCGACGTTTAGCGGCGGGCAAAACTATCTGGTGTACGCCATCATCATGGCAATCACCTTCGCCGCCGGCGTGTTCATCATTCTGCAAGGCGTCCGTCTGATTCTGGCTGAAATTGTTCCGGCCTTTACCGGCTTTTCAGAAAAACTGGTGCCAAACGCGCGTCCGGCGCTGGACTGCCCGGTGGTGTATCCCTATGCCCCTAACGCGGTACTGTTTGGCTTCCTGTTCAGTTTTCTCGGCGGGCTGGTGGGGCTGTTCCTGCTGGGACAGATGAAGCTTGTGTTAATCCTGCCTGGCGTTGTGCCGCACTTCTTTACCGGCGCGACCGCAGGCGTCTTTGGCAATGCCACCGGCGGTCGCCGCGGGGCGATGATCGGCGCATTTGCTAATGGTCTATTAATCACTTTCCTGCCAGTGCTGTTACTGCCGGTTCTCGGCGCGATCGGCTTCGCCAATACCACGTTCTCGGATGCTGACTTTGGCGTAATCGGTATTTTGTTGGGCAACCTAGCGCGTTATCTGTCGCCGATGGCTATCACGGGGCTGGTGGTGGCGCTATTCGCGCTACTGGTGGCGTACAACGTGTTGGCCAAAAACAAAAAAGCGACTGCCGAAGTGCAGGAAAATAGCGGAGCGAAAGAATGAACGTAACCGAAATCACCCAACTGGCGCGCGATATTCGCGTCGCCACGCTCAAATCCTTAAACCATCTTGGCTTTGGTCACTATGGCGGCAGCATGTCGGTAGTGGAGACTCTGGCGGTTCTGTACGGCGCGGTGATGAAAATCGACCCTGCCGACCCGGACTGGCCGGAACGCGATTACTTCGTACTGTCGAAAGGCCATGCGGGCCCCGCGTTGTACAGTACCCTGGCGATTAAAGGCTATTTCCCGCGCGAAGAGCTGAATACGCTTAACCAGAACGGCACCCGTCTTCCCAGCCATCCGGATCGGCTAAAAACGCGCGGCGTGGACGCCACGACCGGCTCACTGGGACAGGGCATCTCTATTGCGGGCGGAATGGCGTTGTCGCATAAACTGGCGCGGCGACCCAACCGGGTATTTTGCATTGTCGGCGATGGCGAGCTCAATGAAGGGCAGTGCTGGGAGGCGTTTCAGTTTATTGCCCACCACCGCCTGAATAATCTGACCGTTTTCATTGACTGGAATAAACAGCAGCTTGACGGCGAGCTGGAGGAGATTATCAATCCATTCGATCTGGAAGGGAAATTCCGTGCGTTTGGTTTCGATGTCGTCACCGTCAAAGGCGATGATATCGCCGGACTACTGGCGGTGGTTCAGCCTGTGCTGCCCGCTGATGCCCGGCCACGGGTTGTGATCCTTGACAGCATTAAAGGGCAGGGGGTGCCATACCTGGAGCAGTTAACGAATTCTCACCACTTACGCCTGACGGATGGCATGAAGCAGACGCTCAATGAGGCCATTCATCAACTGGAGGTCATGCATGATTAAGCTTGCGCCCGCAGGGCTTAAAGACGATATCGAAATGCGCAAAGTTTACGCCGGTTTTGTCGCCGGGCAGATTGAGGCCGGAAGCCCAATTATTGCGCTTGAGGCTGATTTAATGAGCTCAATGGCGATGGACAGCGTGGCGCGTGACTACCCGCAGCATGTCATTAACTGCGGTATTATGGAGGCGAATGTGATTGGCACTGCGGCGGGGCTGGCGCTGACCGGTCGTAAACCGTTTGTGCATACCTTTACCGCTTTTGCCAGCCGTCGCTGTTTTGATCAGCTCTTCATGGCGCTGGATTATCAGCGTAACAACGTCAAAGTGATCGCCTCCGATGCCGGAGTGACGGCGTGCCATAACGGCGGCACCCATATGTCTTTTGAAGATATGGGGATTGTTCGCGGGCTGGCGCACTCCGTAGTACTGGAGGTGACGGATGCGGTGATGTTCGCGGATATTTTACGCCAGCTAATGGACCTGGACGGTTTTTACTGGCTGCGTACCATCCGTAAGCAGGCGACGAGTATCTATGCGCCAGGCTCTACCTTTACCATTGGCAAGGGCAACGTACTGCGCGAGGGCGATGATATTACGCTTATCGCCAACGGCATTATGGTGGCGGAGGCGCTGGAGGCGGCGCGCCAACTGGAGCAGGAAGGCGTGAGCGCCGCGGTCATTGATATGTTCACCTTAAAGCCTATCGATCGCATGTTGGTGAAAAACTACGCGGAAAAAACGCGGCGTATCGTCACGTGTGAAAACCACAGCATCCATAATGGACTGGGGTCAGCGGTGGCGGAAGTGCTGGTGGAAAACTGCCCGGTGCCGATGCGCCGTGTTGGCGTCAAAGAGCGTTATGGGCAGGTAGGAACGCAGGATTTCTTACAACAAGAGTACGGACTCACCGCCGAAGCGATTGTAGAAGCCGCGAAATCACTGCTTTAATCATGGAGATATTGCCGGATGGCGCTGATGCTCATCCGGCATTTTGGATTAATGATATCCCATCATCTGCGCGCCAATGACGACCACGCTGGACATAATAAACAGTAGTCCCAGCAGCGACGCTCCCACTTTCAGCCAGTTGCGAAAATCGACCCGGCACACGCCCAGCGTGGCCATCAGCGAGGCTGATGTCGGATAGATAATATGGCTGAAGCCATCGCCAAACTGGAAGGCCAGAACAGTCACCTGACGGTTAACACCGACCAGATCGCCGAGCGGCTCCAGTAATGGCATGGTTAACGCCGCCTGACCCGAACCGGACGTGACAAAGAAATTAAATACCGCCTGGAAGAGCAGCATAAACCAGGCGGCGATAGCATTATTAAGCCCGCTGATGCCATGCGCGATACTGTTAAGCAGCGTATTGAGCACGCTGGGTTCCCCGGCTTCGCCGTTGCCGACCAGCAGCAGAATGCCTTTGGCAAAACCCACCAGCAAGGCGGGCGCGATCATCATCCTCGCCCCTTCGGTGAATGAGGACGCCATCACGTTGACCGTCATACCGTTGAGGCGGAAGATAACGCCGATGAGGCCGATCACCACGCCCATGGTGAAAAACTGGCTGGCGATCTCCGGAATAAACCAGGCGTGGACAATCACGCCCCAGACGACCCAAATCATTACGCCGGTCAGGACCAGCAGTACCAGCCAGTCACCGAAGGTGAAAGGGCGCTGGACGACTTCATCCTGCTGTTCGCGGAAATAGCGATCGGATTCGTGGACGCGGGACAGCAGCGGATTCTTTTTCACGCGTGAGGCGTAGACCAGTGTAAAAACCAGCCCAATCAGCGTGGCGACAATCCAGACCGCAATACGCAGCCCGGAGCCGGAAAGTACCGGCACGCCGGCAATCCCCTGGGCGACGACTACGCAGAAAGGGTTCATCCACGAACTGGCAAAGCCAATTTGGGTGGCGATATAGGTCACCAGGACGGTGGTAATGCTGTCATAGCCCAGCCTGACCATCAGCGGGGCTATGATAATTGCAAAGGCGACCGCCTCTTCGCCCATGCCAAATACGGCGCCCCCTAACGAAAAGAGGACAAATAGCACCGGAATAAACAGGACTTCGTTGCCCCGCGTGTGGCGAATAAGCGCCAGAATGCCGTTATCCACGGTGCCGGTACGCATCACGATGCCGAATGCGCCGCCAATCACCAACATAAACATAATGATGCCGACGGCAGTGCCGAATTTCGATCCGGATGTTAACCCTTCAAACGGAAAATTCATCAGCCCTGGTCTTTCATCGCCGGTAGTGAAAAATTGTACGCGATGATACTGCGCTTCCCCGGCCTCATTGGTCACAATGCGAAAAGAGTGCGGGTCGACGACTTTGCGGGTTTTTGTCTGACCATCGACCTGATACTGCACTTCCTGGCTATCAAACATCCCAACGGGTACGACCCAGGTGGCGATACTGGTTAAAATGGCGACAAAAAAGATGATGACCAGCGTATCGGGCATTGCCCATTTTCTGGCTGTTTTTGATTCTGTAACGACAGACATGACAGACTATCCCTGTTGCAAAGCAAAGAGGCTAAGTATGAGAAGAAGGGAATAGTTATTCATTGATGCAGCGCAGTTAAGCAAAAAATTCCGCTTTGCAGGGTAAATAGCAGAATGCCGGATGGCGATGCTAACGCGTCTTATCCGGCCTACAACGGTATCTCACCTGTAGGCCGGACAAGGCGTTCACGCCGCCATCCGGCATTAGCTTTTACTGTTACTGCTGCTGTTGGGAAGCCTGGATCGCCGTCAGGGCGATGGTATAGACGATATCGTCAACCAGTGCGCCACGGGACAGGTCGTTCACCGGCTTGCGCATACCCTGCAGCATCGGCCCGATGGAGATCAGGTCGGCAGAACGCTGTACCGCTTTGTAGGTGGTGTTACCGGTGTTCAGATCCGGGAAAATGAACACGGTAGCGCGACCCGCAACCGGCGAGTTCGGCGCTTTGGATTTCGCTACGTCAGCCATGACCGCGGCGTCGTACTGCAACGGACCGTCGATCATCAGGTCAGGACGTTTTTCCTGCGCCAGACGCGTCGCTTCACGTACTTTCTCTACGTCGCTGCCCGCGCCAGAGGTGCCGGTGGAGTAGGAGAGCATTGCCACACGCGGTTCGATGCCGAAGGCAATGGCGGAATCCGCAGACTGAATCGCGATTTCTGCCAGCTGCTCTGCAGTCGGGTCTGGGTTGATTGCGCAGTCGCCGTAAACGTAAACCTGTTCCGGCAGTAGCATAAAGAACACAGAAGAGACCAGGGAGCTACCCGGCGCCGTTTTAATAAGCTGCAGCGGCGGACGGATGGTGTTGGCGGTGGTATGAACCGCGCCGGAAACCAGGCCGTCGACTTCGTCTTGCTCCAGCATCAGCGTGCCGAGCACCACGTTGTCTTCCAGCTGCTCGCGGGCAACCGGTTCGGTCATGCCTTTGCTCTTACGCAGCTCAACCAGACGAGCGACATAGCTTTCACGCACCACTTCCGGATCGACGATTTCAATACCTGCGCCCAGCTCAACGCCCTGAGATGCCGCGACGCGGTTGATTTCATCCGGGTTGCCCAGCAGAACGCAAGTGGCGATGCCGCGTTCAGCGCAGATTGCCGCCGCTTTGACGGTACGCGGTTCGTCGCCTTCCGGCAGCACTACGCGTTTACCGGCTTTACGCGCCAGCTCGGTCAGTTGGTAGCGGAACGCCGGCGGAGAGAGACGACGGCTACGCTCGGAAGTGGCGGTCAGCGACTCGATCCACTCAGCGTTAACGTAGTTCGCGACGTATTCCTGAACTTTCTCGATGCGCTCATGGTCATCAACCGGGACTTCCAGATTGAAGCTTTGCAGGCTCAGCGAAGTCTGCCAGGTGTTGGTGTTCACCATAAAGACCGGCAGACCGGTGGCGAATGCGCGTTCGCACAGTTTAGAAATGCGTGCGTCCATTTCATAGCCGCCGGTCAGCAGCAGGGCGCCGATTTCTACGCCGTTCATCGCGGCCAGGCAAGCTGCGACCAGTACGTCCGGACGGTCAGCGGAAGTCACTAACAATGATCCTGCGCGGAAATGTTCCAGCATATGCGGAATACTACGCGCGCAGAACGTAACGGATTTAACGCGGCGGGTTTTGATATCGCCTTCGTTAATGATGGTGGCGTTCAGGTGACGCGCCATATCGATAGCGCGGGTCGCAATCAGATCGAAGCTCCACGGCACCGCGCCCAGAACCGGCAGCGGGCTGGATTCCTGCAGTTTAGCAGGATCGATTTTGATCACCTGCGCTTTGGAAGAGTCGTCAAAAATCTCCGACAGATCCGGGCGAGTACGACCTTGTTCATCAACCGGCGCATTCAGTTTGTTGATGATAACGCCGGTGATGTTGGTGTTTTTCGCGCCGCCGAAGCTGCTGCGCGTCAGTTCGATACGTTCGTTCAGCTGTTCTGGCGTGTCGGTACCCTGAGACATGACAAAAACGATTTCCGCATTCAGCGTTTTCGCGATTTCATAGTTCAGAGACTGAGCGAACTGATGTTTACGGGTCGGAACCAGACCTTCAACCAGCACCACTTCCGCGTCTTTGGTATTCGCATGGTAGTTCGCGATGATCTCTTCCATCAGCACGTCTTTCTGGTTGCTGGAGAGCAGAGATTCAACGTGGCTCATCTTCAGCGGTTCAGCCGCCGGCAGGGTAGAGTTCGCGCGAACGATAGTGGTGGTCTGGTCAGGCGCATCGCCGCCAGCGCGAGGCTGGGCGATAGGCTTAAAGACGCTCAGACGAACGCCTTTGCGTTCCATAGCACGGATGACGCCGAGGCTGACGCTGGTCAGGCCGACGCTGGTTCCGGTAGGGATCAGCATAATAATACGGGACACGGTTTATCCTCTTTCGTTACCGTCTTTTGGGGACGGGTTACAAAACAGCACCGCCAGCGAGGCTGGCGGTGTGAAATCAGGCAGTCAGACGGCTCGCGTCTTGCGCGATAACCAGTTCTTCGTTGGTTGGGATCACCACCGCCGGACGGGTACCTTCTTTGTTGATGAAACCAGATTTGCCGAAGCGGGCCGCCAGGTTACGTTCGTGGTCGACTTCAAAGCCCAGCACGCCCAGTTTACCCAGAGACAGTTCGCGAACCATCGCGGCGTTTTCACCGATACCGCCGGTGAACACGACTGCATCCAGACGACCGTCCATCAGAGCGGTGTAAGAACCGATGTATTTCGCCAGGCGGTGGCAGTAAACGTCCATCGCACGTTTTGCGTCTTCTTTGGTGGCGTAGTTGTCTTCAACATAACGGCAGTCGCTGGTCACTTCAGTCAGACCCAGCAGACCGGACTCTTTGGTCAGCATTTTGTTGATCTGATCCACGCTCATGCCCAGAGTGTCGTGCAGGTGGAAGATAATCGCAGGGTCGATATCGCCGGAACGGGTACCCATGACCAGGCCTTCCAGCGGGGTCAGACCCATAGAGGTATCCACGCATTTACCGTTACGGATAGCGGAAACAGAACCGCCGTTGCCCAGGTGGCAGGTGATAATGTTCAGTTCTTCTACCGGCTTGTTCAGCATTTTTGCCGCTTCCTGAGTTACATAGAAGTGGCTGGTGCCGTGTGCGCCATAGCGACGAACGCCGTGTTCTTTATACAGGCTGTACGGCAGGGCATACAGGTAAGATTCTTCCGGCATGGTCTGATGGAAGGCGGTGTCGAATACTGCAACGTTTTTATCTTTCAGCTGCGGGAAAGATTTCAGCGCTTCGGCGATACCAATCAGGTGAGCCGGGTTATGCAGCGGTGCGAAAGAGGCGGAATCTTTGATGCCCTGAATGACGGACTCATCAATGACTACGGAGCTGGTATACTTCTCGCCGCCGTGTACGATACGGTGACCAATTGCAGTTAACTGCGCAGACAGTTCTGGTTTTTGTGCCAGAATAGTGTTAACGATAAAGTTCAGCGCTTCACTGTGAGCGGCGCCTGCACCTAAAGCCGCTTCTTGTTTACTGCCGTCCATTTTCCATTTGATGCGTGCTTCTGGCAGATGGAAACATTCGGCTAAACCAGAAAGGTATTCATCACCATTAACTGCATCAATAATTGCAAATTTCAGTGAAGAACTACCGCAGTTCAGAACCAGTACTAACTTACTCGACATGGAAGTACCTATTTATGATACGTGGCTAAAAAAACGTCAGTGAGCCATAGAGCGTAGCGCATGATAGCCCTGACATTTATGATTAACATCATGCGCAGGAGTTTTTTTGGGCATGATGGAAGAAATACCTTTGAGTCTATGCCATTTTGCGTATTTTTCAGCCAATGGCATACTATGTGTAATATTGACGACTCAATGATTTTAAACTACCGGCCTTTGACAGGCCGACACAGGCCGACACAGGATACCTGATAGTGGGTATCGAAGACAAAATGTTTTGAACGTTGTCCCTCGCAGTTGTTGTTTTGCACAAATTTTTTAAATTTTATATGTGAAGTTGAGGTAGGCCATGTCGACACCGGATAATCGCTCCGTAAATTTTTTTAGCTTATTTCGCCGGGGGCAGCACTACGCGAAGACGTGGCCGATGGAAAAGCGGCTGGCGCCCGTTTTCGTCGAAAACCGCGTCATTCGTATGACGCGCTATGCCATACGATTTATGCCGCCTGTCGCCGTCTTTACATTATGCTGGCAGATAGCGCTGGGCGGTCAGTTAGGCCCGGCCGTGGCGACCGCTCTGTTCGCCCTGAGCTTGCCCATGCAGGGATTATGGTGGTTAGGAAAACGTTCCGTGACGCCGTTACCGCCTTCAATCCTTAACTGGTTTTACGAAGTTCGCGGTAAATTGCAGGAGGCTGGACAAGCGCTGGCGCCGGTAGAAGGAAAGCCGGATTACCAGGCATTAGCTGACACGCTTAAGCGCGCCTTCAAACAACTGGATAAAACTTTCCTGGATGATTTGTAATTGACCCCGGATTACGCATATAAAAGAAGGCATACCAATGCCTTCTTTTTTTCATCGCCATAGCGTGATACAGGAGTTCAAAATGGAAATGACCAACGCGCAACGTCTGATTTTGTCTAACCAGTACAAAATGATGACGATGCTCGATCCCACCAACGCCGAGCGTTACCGTCGCTTACAAACAATTATTGAACGCGGCTACGGCCTGCAGATGCGCGAGCTGGATCGCGAGTTTGGCGAGCTGACGGAAGAGACCTGTCGTACCATCATCGATATTATGGAGATGTACCATGCGCTGCACGTCTCCTGGACCAACCTCAAAGATACGCAAACCATCGACGAACGTCGCGTCACCTTCCTGGGGTTTGACGCCGCGACGGAAGCGCGTTACCTCGGCTATGTCCGTTTTATGGTGAATATAGAAGGACGCTACACTCACTTTGACGCCGGGACGCACGGCTTTAATGCCCAGACGCCGATGTGGGAAAAATACCAGCGGATGTTGAATGTCTGGCATGCCTGCCCGCGTCAGTACCACCTGAGCGCGAATGAAATCAATCAAATCATTAATGCCTGAGGAGGCTCGCGTGCAGTGTAAAGGTTTTCTGTTTGATCTGGATGGAACGTTGGTTGACTCATTACCTGCCGTTGAACGCGCGTGGTGTAGCTGGGCCGATCGTTTTAACCTTGCTCATGATGAGGTGCTGGGCTTTATTCATGGCAAACAGGCGATCACCTCGTTGCGGCATTTTATGGCGGGTAAATCGGAGGCGGAAATTGCCGCTGAGTTTACGCGCCTGGAGCAAATAGAAGCCACTGAAACCGCAGGGATCACCGCGTTGCCGGGGGCAGTCGATTTACTCAATCACCTGAATAAAGCGGGCATTCCGTGGGCTATCGTCACCTCCGGTTCAATGCCGGTCGCGCGTGCGCGCCATCAGGTCGCGGGCCTTCCAGCGCCAGAGGTGTTTGTCACCGCCGAACGAGTCAAACGCGGCAAACCGGAGCCGGATGCGTATTTGCTGGGCGCACAACTGCTTGGCCTGGCCCCTCAGGAGTGCGTCGTAGTAGAAGATGCCCCGGCTGGCGTGCTGTCCGGACTGGCTGCGGGCTGCCACGTCATTGCGGTCAATGCGCCGGCCGACACGCCGCGTCTGGCGGATGTTGATTTTGCGTTGGATAGCCTGACGCAATTATCGGTCGCTAAACAACCAAACGGCGATGTGGTGGTGTTAAGAAAGACCTGATCATGATATCGCCCCGCTTTGGCGGGGCATATTTATGGCAGAATCGCGTTATCTTCTCATCTGACAAGGACATGTTGTGAACGGTGAATTGATTTGGGTTCTCTCTTTACTGGCGATTGCCGTCGTGTTGTTTGCGACGGGCAAAGTGCGTATGGATGCGGTGGCTTTATTCGTCATTGTTGCTTTTGTCCTTAGCGGTACCTTGACCCTTCCGGAAGCCTTCTCCGGCTTTAGCGATCCGAATGTCATTCTTATCGCCGCCTTATTTATTATTGGCGACGGCCTCGTGCGAACCGGCGTTGCGACGGTGGTCGGTACCTGGCTGGTTAAAATGGCGGGCAGCAGTGAAATCAAAATGCTGGTTTTACTGATGATCACCGTCGCCGGACTTGGCGCTTTCATGAGTTCAACCGGCGTGGTGGCGATCTTTATCCCCGTTGTTCTTAGCGTTTCTATGCATATGCAAACCTCGCCTTCGCGCCTGATGATGCCGCTGAGTTTTGCCGGGCTTATCAGCGGAATGATGACGCTGGTGGCGACGCCGCCGAACCTGGTGGTTAACAGTGAACTGCTGCGTGAAGGCCTGCACGGGTTCAACTTTTTTAGCGTGACGCCGCTGGGGATAGTGGTGTTGGCGCTCGGCATTGTTTATATGCTGGTGATGCGCTTCATGCTAAAAGGCGATGCGCCCGGACAACAGGCAGGTAAGCGGCGCACTTTCCGCGATCTTATCCGCGAGTACCGTCTGACGGGGCGCGCTCGCCGTCTGGCGATTCGCCCCGGTTCGCCGATGGTGGGACAGCGGCTGGACGACCTTAAACTGCGCGAACGTTACGGCGCCAATGTCATCGGCGTTGAACGCTGGCGGCGCTTTCGGCGGGTTATCGTCAATGTGAACGGCGTATCGGAGTTTCGCGCTCGCGACGTTCTGCTGATTGATATGTCGGCGGCGGAGGTTGACTTCAGAGAGTTCTGCGCCGAGCAACTGCTGGAACCGATGGTATTGCGTGGAGAATATTTTTCCGATCAGGCGTTGGATGTCGGGATGGCGGAAATTTCGCTTATTCCGGAGTCTGAACTGATTGGCAAGTCGGTGCGTGAAATCGCTTTCCGTACACGTTACGGGCTGAATGTGGTCGGCCTGAAACGCGACGGCGTCGCGCTGGAAGGATCGCTGGCCGATGAGCCGTTATTGATGGGCGATATCATTCTGGTCGTGGGGAACTGGAAGTTAATCAGCCTGCTGGGGCAAAAAGGCCGCGACTTTGTGGTGCTGAATATGCCGGTCGAGGTCAGCGAAGCCTCTCCTGCGCACAGCCAGGCGCCGCACGCCATTTTCTGCCTGGTACTGATGGTGGCGCTGATGTTGACCGATGAAATTCCCAACCCGATCGCGGCGATTATCGCCTGCCTGCTGATGGGTAAATTTCGCTGTATTGATGCTGAAAGCGCGTATAAAGCGATCCACTGGCCGAGCATTATCTTGATTGTGGGTATGATGCCGTTTGCGCAGGCGTTGCAAAAAACCGGCGGCGTCTCTCTGGTCGTGCAAGGGTTAATGAATATCGGCGGCGGCTATGGGCCATATATGATGCTGGGATGCCTGTTCGTGCTGTGTGCCGTCATAGGACTGTTCATTTCTAACACGGCAACGGCGGTGCTGATGGCGCCGATTGCGCTGGCGGCGGCGAAATCGATGGGGGTGTCGCCCTATCCGTTTGCGATGGCGGTGGCGATGGCGGCATCCGCCGCCTTTATGACGCCGGTTTCATCGCCGGTGAATACTCTGGTTCTGGGGCCGGGAAACTATAGCTTTAGCGATTTTGTGAAGCTTGGCGTGCCGTTCACGCTTATTGTGATGGCGGTTTGTATTGTGATGATTCCAATGTTGTTTCCGTTTTAACCCCAGACAGGAAAAGGCCTGATGGCGTTGCGCTTATCAGGCCTACGGGAAGAACGGTAGGCCGGATAAGGCGTTAGCCGCCATCCGGCAACTAAAGCGGTGAATCCTGGCTTATCTCGTCAAGAGAAAGATGGAAACTTGGTACGAATACCGCCATAAAATAGTCCATCTCCTGGCTGCGACGTAATTCCAGCGTTTTTTCCAGCCGCGTTTTTGCCAGTCCAAACTCATTGTTTCCCGCTGAGAGCTCCTCCAGGCATTTCAGGTAGGCGCAAAGCGCATCGGCCTGTTTTACGATTGCCTGTTCTTCTTCGCTCCAGGCATTCTCATCAATAAGCGGTGCGAAAATATCGCGTAATTCATCCGGCGCCATATCAACCAGCTTTTGCTGGGCGATTTTTTCGATCGCTTTATATTCCTGGGCTATCTGGGAATTAAAATATTTTACCGGCGTCGGCAGATCGCCGGTCAGTACTTCCGAGGCATCATGATACATCGCCAGAAGCGCGATGCGTTCAGCATTGAGCTGACCGCCAAATTTACGGTTTTTTATCGCCGCCAACGCATGGGCGACCATCGCCACCTGCAGACTATGTTCGGAGACGTTTTCCGTACGCACGTTACGCATCAGCGGCCAGCGGTTAATCAACTTCATGCGGGAGAGATGGGCGAAAAAATGGCTCTGCTTCATAGATTACCTTTTGTTTTCACTGCGGCAGACTTCATTGTGCGGGGAGGCGGATGAAGATGCAATTCAGGCTACCGAAGTAGCCTGAATTTAAGATTATTGATGGTAACCTGAGAGGAAACGCCCAAAGCGGTTGATGGCCATCTCCAGGTCATCTTCACGCGGTAGCGTCACAATGCGGAAGTGATCCGGCCACGGCCAGTTAAAGGCGGTACCTTGCACCAGCAGCACCTTTTCCTGTAGCAGGAAGTCCAGCACCATCTTCTGGTCGTCGTGAATATTAAAACGTTTAGCGTCGATCCTGGGGAACATGTACAACGCGCCGCGCGGTTTTACGCAGGAAACGCCGGGAATATCGTTAATCAACTCCCAGGCTCGGTTACGCTGTTCATACAGTCGACCGCCCGGCAGAATAAATTCGCTAATGCTTTGATAGCCGCCGAGCGCGGTCTGAATAGCATGTTGCGCCGGGACGTTGGCGCACAGGCGCATTGAGGCTAACATCTCCAGCCCTTCAATATAGCCCTTCGCATGTTTTTTCGGCCCGTTCAGCACCATCCAGCCCTGGCGGAAGCCGGCGACGCGATAGGTTTTAGACAACCCATTAAAGGTGATGGTCAGCAGATCAGGCGCCAGTGCGGCGATAGAGTGATGCTCGGCATCGTCATAGAGAATCTTGTCATAAATTTCATCGGCGAAGATGATGAGATTATGCTCGCGCGCAATGTTGACAATTTCCATCAACAATTCTTTAGAATAGACGGCGCCAGTAGGGTTATTTGGATTAATAATGACAATACCACGCGTACGTGGGGTGATTTTGGCGCGGATATCGTCAAGGTCCGGGAACCAGTCGGAAGATTCATCGCAAAGATAATGTACCGCCTTGCCGCTGGAGAGCGATACCGCCGCTGTCCATAACGGATAATCGGGCGCGGGAACCAGCATTTCATCGCCACTGTTAAGCAACGCCTGCATCGCCTGAACGATCAGCTCGGAAACGCCGTTACCGATATAGATATCTTCCACGGTTACATCGCGCATTCCACGGGCCTGATAATGCTGCATAATCGCTTTACGGGCGGAATAAAGCCCTTTCGAGTCGCAATATCCTTGCGCCGTCGGCAAATTACGAATGACATCGACCAGAATTTCGTCCGGCGCTTCGAATCCGAAGGGGGCGGGGTTGCCGATATTCAGTTTAAGAACTTTATTACCTTCTTCCTCAAGGCGTTTCGCTTCTTTCAGAACGGGGCCACGAATGTCATAACAGACATTTTCGAGTTTGCTGGATTTTTCAATGGGGGACATGAATCTTGACCTTTTAGCTGTTATTGCCACTCCCTGCCGTGGAAGTCAGCACGAAACAATGTACTCCCACGACGGTGAGTTTTGAAGAGTGAACAGAAGAAGATTTTGTTTATTTTTAACGCGCTTTCGTACTGTTTAAAACTTCATAAAATCATTTGGTTAGATGCATTTTCTATTTTTGTCTGTATGTATAGTGTTTTGTTCTATGTGATTGCTTGTAATGTGGTTTTTTATGTTGTCAAAAATTATCTGTTTTATGAGAGATAAGCATTCATCATTAGTGTCGCGTCGGCTATTTCGGAAATACTGAGTATTAAAGGTAAAATGAGAAGGTTAGACCTTTCCGGCGGCGGGGGGGGTGAAACTATTGTTAAGTATAATTAATGAATGGTAGAAATCTTAATTAATTATTATTTAATATTTAAAAAGCATTTACTAAAGTCGTAATAATATCTTTCTGGTCCGATTAGTATAACATATCCCAGGTTAAGATTATTCGTAATAATACTTATAAATATAGCGGTTTTAGGTTAAGATAATGATCCGAAACGGGGGCGTAGTCTGCGTAGTCTGCGTAGTCTGCGTAGTCTGCGTAGTCTGCGTAGTCTGCGTAGTCTGCGTTGTCTGCGTTGTCTGCGTTGTCTGCTAATTATCATGACGCGATTTTATACATAACCTATTGTTCAATATATTGTTTTTGTATCTGTGCGTCTCGGTAAACTATTTGACGCTGTTACAAGATTTACACGTCCATCATTAGCAGAAATCTGTAGACGCCTAAAGGTATGACACATTCTCTTTGATATATCCCGATCAGTTGCATTTGGTATTATATCAGTAAGTAAGAGAAGTGTTTTGGTCGTATTTTCAATTACATTCTAACATTTACCTGGGTAACCAGGCGGTACTGCGAAGGATGCACATTACAAATGGAATTGCTTGTTTCTGAATGCACAGCATTAACCAGGTCAGCCCGATATGACCCGCCAGTAAGTGAAAAATTATGATAAATGCAAATCGTCCGATAATTAACCTCGATCTCGATCTGCTGAGAACGTTCGTGGCCGTTGCCGATCTGAACACCTTCGCCGCGGCGGCGGCGGCGGTATGTCGTACTCAGTCTGCGGTCAGTCAGCAAATGCAGCGTCTTGAGCAACTCGTGGGAAAGGAATTGTTCGCCCGCCATGGCCGTAACAAACTTTTGACCGAACACGGTATCCAGCTTCTGGGGTACGCCAGAAAAATCCTGCGTTTTAATGATGAGGCGTGTTCATCATTAATGTTCAGTAATCTTCAGGGAGTGTTAACAATCGGCGCTTCTGATGAATCAGCTGATACTATCCTGCCTTTTTTGCTTAGCCGAATCAGCTCGGTTTATCCGAAACTCGCGCTTGATGTACGGGTAAAACGCAACGCCTATATGGTGGACATGGTTAAATCGCAGGAAGTAGATTTGGTGGTGACGACTAACCAACCTCATTCGCTGGACTGTCTGAATTTGCGGACCTCGCCCACCCATTGGTATTGTGCGGCTGAGTATGTTTTGCAAAGGGGAGAGCCCGTACCACTAGTCCTGCTGGACGATCCCAGTCCATTCCGCGATATGGTGCTGGAGACGCTAAATGCAGCGGGTATTCCCTGGCGGCTGGCCTATGTGGCGTCTACATTACCGGCGGTACGCGCGGCCGTTAAAGCCGGTCTTGGCGTAACGGCTCGACCTGTCGAAATGATGAGTCCCGACCTTCGCGTGCTGGGCGCCGCAGACGGATTACCGCCTTTGCCGGATACGGAATATCTGTTGTGCCGCGATCCCAATAGCCAGAACGAGCTGGCGATGGTGATTTTCCATGCGATGGAAAGCTATCAAAACCCATGGCATTACAACCAGTTTTCTGCAGAGGGCGGAGATGATCCGCTGATGGTGGAAGGGGGTTTTGAGTAGCTCGCAGGCAAAAGGCGCTAAGTCGTAAATGTAAAAAAGAGCCGCTGGCGATGAAAAAACGCTCAGTGGCTCTTTTTTTGTGCCCATCTGTACGCGCTTAACCGCACAAATTGTAAAAGTTGCGGTAAATCAGCCAGTAGCAATTCGCAGTTCAATGTGGGCAAAAAATAACCAGAACATCCATTTTATGAATTTGCATGTTAAAAAACTAGAGAAATTGTTGCTGTTTTAGGGGGGGAATTAACAAAAGCGTGTCACAGATCAAGAAAATACTCCCATTTAGGGGGAGGCATCTTCACAAATTCCTGTCAAAATAGGTGTGTGTTATTTCTTTTGCTTCACAACGGACACGATTCAACAACATAAAATCCCCCCTGGTCGAAGAGTCATTTTCTCCAGGATGGCACTTAATGTTAATGATGATGAATTGATGTAAATTAATGTGAAGGAACTTTTGTTAAAGTTGACAAAAGGTTATAGAAAGGAGTAAAAAACCACATCAATTAGCTGTTTTTATCATTTTCTACAGTAATTGTAGGGTTTTTTTTATTCCTCCCCATGAATCGATGTGGCGTCCATCTGCCGTAAAGAGCAGAGGAACTGGCGCTACTTTTGATGAGTAAGCAATGAGTATGTCAACATCCACTGAAGTCATCGCTCATCACTGGGCATTCGCTATCTTTCTTATCGTTGCCATTGGCCTGTGCTGCCTGATGCTGGTAGGCGGTTGGTTTTTGGGCGGTCGCGCACGCGCGAGGCACAAGAACGTTCCGTTTGAATCAGGTATCGACTCGGTCGGCACCGCCCGCTTACGCCTGTCTGCCAAGTTTTACCTGGTAGCCATGTTCTTCGTTATCTTCGACGTTGAAGCGCTGTATCTGTTCGCATGGTCAACTTCTATCCGCGAAAGCGGCTGGGTTGGCTTTGTGGAAGCTGCAATTTTTATTTTTGTGTTACTGGCTGGTCTGGTTTATCTGGCGCGTATTGGCGCGTTGGACTGGACGCCCGCGCGTTCACGCCGCGAGCGTATGAACCCGGAAACGAACAGTATCGCTAATCGTCAACGCTAACCGCGAGGCATTAAGATGGATTATACGCTCACCCGCATAGATCCTAACGGTGAGAATGGCCGTTACCCCCTGCAAAAACAGGAGATCGTAACCGACCCCCTGGAGCAGGAAGTTAACAAAAACGTGTTCATGGGCAAACTGCATGACATGGTTAACTGGGGCCGTAAAAACTCAATTTGGCCCTACAACTTCGGCCTTTCTTGCTGCTATGTAGAGATGGTGACCTCTTTTACCGCAGTGCATGACGTTGCCCGTTTCGGCGCGGAAGTGCTGCGTGCGTCGCCACGTCAGGCTGACCTGATGGTGGTGGCCGGTACCTGCTTTACCAAAATGGCCCCGGTTATTCAGCGTCTGTATGACCAAATGCTGGAGCCAAAATGGGTCATTTCTATGGGCGCCTGCGCCAACTCCGGCGGCATGTACGATATTTATTCGGTAGTGCAGGGCGTTGATAAGTTCATCCCGGTGGATGTGTATATCCCTGGCTGTCCGCCGCGTCCGGAAGCGTATATGCAGGCGTTGATGCTGCTGCAAGAATCGATTGGCAAAGAGCGCCGTCCGCTCTCATGGGTGGTGGGCGATCAGGGCGTGTATCGCGCCAATATGCAGCCAGAACGCGAACGTAAACGCGGCGAGCGTATTGCCGTCACGAACCTGCGTACCCCGGACGAGATTTAATTTGCGCCTGTCGGCAGCAGCACTTCACTTCGCTAACCACTATTTTAATAGCGCGAAGCACTGCCGACCACCACGGACCATTTGCAATGGTGAACAATATGACCGACTTAACCGCGCAAGACGCTGCATGGAGTACCCGCGATCATCTTGATGATCCGGTTATCGGCGAACTGCGCAACCGTTTTGGGCCGGATGCCTTTACCGTTCAGGCGACCCGCACCGGTATCCCCGTTGTTTGGGTCAAGCGTGAACAACTACTGGAGGTTGGCGATTTCTTAAAGAAACTGCCGAAACCTTACGTCATGCTGTTTGACTTACACGGCATGGATGAACGCCTGCGTACGCACCGTGACGGGTTACCCGCCGCGGATTTTTCCGTTTTCTACCACCTGATTTCCATTGAGCGTAATCGCGATATCATGCTCAAGGTGGCGTTGTCTGAAAACGACCTGCGCGTGCCGACCTTCACTAAACTTTTCCCTAACGCCAACTGGTACGAGCGTGAGACCTGGGAGATGTTTGGTATTGATATCGAAGGCCACCCGCACCTGACGCGCATCATGATGCCGCAAACCTGGGAAGGCCATCCGCTGCGTAAAGATTATCCGGCGCGCGCGACCGAATTCGACCCGTTTGAGCTGACCAAAGCCAAGCAGGATCTGGAAATGGAAGCGCTGACCTTTAAGCCGGAAGACTGGGGGATGAAGCGCGGGACTGACAACGAGGACTTTATGTTCCTCAACCTCGGCCCGAACCACCCGTCTGCGCACGGTGCGTTTCGTATTATCCTGCAACTTGACGGTGAAGAAATCGTCGACTGCGTGCCGGATATCGGCTATCACCACCGCGGCGCCGAAAAAATGGGCGAGCGCCAGTCCTGGCATAGCTACATTCCCTATACCGACCGTATCGAATACCTCGGTGGTTGCGTCAATGAAATGCCGTACGTGCTGGCGGTAGAAAAGTTGGCAGGGATCACCGTCCCGGATCGTGTGAACGTCATCCGCGTGATGCTCTCCGAACTGTTCCGCATTAACAGTCATCTGCTGTACATCTCGACCTTTATTCAGGACGTCGGCGCGATGACGCCGGTCTTCTTTGCCTTTACCGACCGGCAGAAAATTTATGACCTGGTGGAAGCCATTACCGGTTTCCGTATGCACCCGGCCTGGTTCCGTATCGGCGGCGTCGCGCACGACTTGCCGCGCGGTTGGGATCGCCTGCTGCGAGAGTTCCTTGAGTGGATGCCGAAGCGTCTGGATTCTTACGAGAAAGCCGCGCTGCGTAACACTATTCTGAAAGGGCGTTCGCAGGGCGTTGCCGCTTACGGCGCGAAAGAGGCGCTGGAGTGGGGCACCACCGGCGCAGGGCTGCGCGCGACCGGGATCGACTTCGACGTACGTAAATGGCGTCCATACTCTGGCTACGAAAACTTTGACTTTGAAGTGCCGGTGGGCGGCGGCGTTTCCGACTGCTATACCCGCGTGATGCTGAAAGTGGAAGAGCTGCGCCAGAGTCTGCGCATTCTTCAGCAGTGCCTCGATAACATGCCGGAAGGGCCGTTCAAAGCGGATCACCCGCTGACCACGCCGCCGCCGAAAGAGCGCACGCTGCAACATATCGAAACCCTGATCACCCACTTCCTGCAGGTCTCCTGGGGCCCGGTGATGCCGGCGCAGGAGTCCTTCCAGATGGTGGAAGCGACGAAGGGGATTAACAGTTACTACCTGACCAGCGACGGCAGCACCATGAGCTACCGTACCCGCGTGCGTACGCCGAGCTTTGCGCACCTGCAGCAGATTCCCTCGGCGATCCGCGGTAGCCTGGTCTCCGACCTGATTGTCTATCTGGGTAGTATCGATTTTGTTATGTCAGATGTGGACCGCTAATTATGCACGAGAATCAACAACCACAAACCGAGGCTTTTGAGCTGAGTGCGGCAGAGCGTGAAGCGATAGAGCACGAGAAGCACCACTACGAAGACCCGCGTGCGGCGTCCATTGAAGCGCTGAAAATCGTTCAGAAGCAGCGTGGCTGGGTGCCGGACGGCGCGATCTACGCTATTGCCGATGTGCTGGGTATTCCGGCGAGCGACGTCGAAGGCGTCGCCACATTCTACAGCCAGATTTTCCGTCAGCCGGTCGGTCGCCACGTGATTCGCTACTGCGACAGCGTGGTGTGCCATATCACCGGCTATCAGGGGATTCAGGCCGCGCTGGAAAAAAATCTCAACATCAAACCGGGGCAGACGACCTTTGATGGTCGCTTTACGCTGCTGCCGACCTGCTGCCTGGGGAATTGCGATAAAGGGCCGAACATGATGATTGATGAGGATACTCACAGCCATCTGACCCCGGAAGCCATTCCTGAACTACTGGAGCGGTATAAATGAAAAACGTTATCCGTACTCCCGAAACCCATCCGCTGACCTGGCGTCTGCGCGATGACAAACAGCCGGTCTGGCTGGATGAATATCGTAGCAAAAACGGCTACGAAGGCGCGCGTAAGGCGCTGACCGGCCTGTCTCCGGATGAAATCGTCAGCCAGGTAAAAGACGCCGGTCTGAAAGGGCGCGGCGGCGCGGGCTTTTCCACCGGTCTGAAGTGGAGCCTGATGCCGAAAGATGAATCCATGAACATCCGTTACCTGCTGTGTAACGCCGATGAAATGGAGCCGGGCACCTATAAAGACCGTCTGCTGATGGAACAGCTGCCGCACCTGCTGGTGGAAGGCATGCTGATCTCCGCGTTCGCGCTGAAAGCGTATCGCGGCTACATCTTCCTGCGCGGCGAATATATCGAAGCGGCTGTACATTTGCGCCGTGCGATTGCTGAAGCCACCGAGGCCGGGCTGCTTGGCAAAAATATCATGGGCACCGGGTTCGACTTTGAACTGTTTGTCCACACCGGGGCAGGGCGTTACATCTGTGGTGAAGAAACGGCGCTGATTAACTCCCTCGAAGGCCGCCGCGCGAACCCACGCTCCAAGCCGCCCTTCCCGGCGACCTCCGGCGTATGGGGCAAACCGACCTGTGTGAATAACGTCGAAACGTTGTGCAACGTCCCGGCAATCCTCGCCAACGGCGTGGAGTGGTACCAGAACATCTCGAAAAGCAAAGATGCGGGTACCAAGCTGATGGGCTTCTCGGGCCGCGTGAAGAATCCGGGCCTGTGGGAATTACCGTTCGGCACCACCGCGCGCGAGATCCTTGAAGACTACGCGGGCGGTATGCGCGATGGCCTGAAATTCAAAGCCTGGCAACCGGGCGGGGCGGGAACCGACTTCCTGACCGAGGCGCATCTTGACCTGCCGATGGAGTTCGAAAGTATCGGTAAAGCAGGCAGCCGTTTGGGCACTGCGCTGGCGATGGCGGTAGACCACGAAATCGGCATGGTATCGCTGGTGCGTAACCTGGAAGAGTTCTTTGCCCGCGAATCCTGCGGCTGGTGTACGCCATGCCGTGACGGGCTGCCGTGGAGCGTGAAAATTCTGCGCGCGCTGGAGCGTGGCGAAGGCCAGCCGGGGGATATCGAGACACTTGAGCAACTGTGTCGTTTCCTCGGACCGGGTAAAACCTTCTGCGCGCATGCGCCGGGCGCGGTTGAGCCACTGCAAAGCGCAATTAAGTATTTCCGCGAAGAATTCGAAGCTGGCATCAAGCAGCCGTTCAGCAATACCCATTTAATCAATGGTATTCAGCCGAACCTGCTCAAAGAGCGCTGGTGAGTTAACGATTTTTAATTTGGAAGCATGCTAATGGCTACGATTCATGTAGACGGCAAAGAATACGAGGTCAACGGCGCGGACAACCTGCTACAGGCATGTCTGTCCCTCGGCCTTGATATTCCGTATTTTTGCTGGCACCCGGCGCTGGGAAGCGTCGGTGCTTGCCGCCAGTGTGCGGTGAAGCAATACCAAAACGCGGAAGATACGCGTGGTCGCCTGGTGATGTCCTGTATGACGCCAGCCACCGACGGTACCTTTATCTCTATTGACGACGAAGAAGCGAAACAGTTCCGTGAAAGCGTGGTGGAGTGGCTGATGACTAACCACCCGCACGACTGTCCGGTCTGTGAAGAGGGCGGTAACTGCCATCTTCAGGATATGACCGTGATGACGGGGCATAGTTTCCGCCGCTACCGTTTCACCAAACGTACCCACCGCAACCAGGATCTGGGGCCGTTCATCTCGCACGAAATGAACCGCTGTATCGCCTGCTACCGTTGTGTGCGTTACTACAAAGATTATGCCGACGGCACCGATCTGGGCGTCTATGGCGCGCATGACAACGTCTACTTCGGGCGTCCGGAAGACGGTACGCTGGAAAGCGAATTCTCCGGTAACCTGGTCGAGATTTGCCCGACCGGCGTCTTCACCGATAAAACGCACTCCGAGCGTTACAACCGTAAATGGGACATGCAGTTTGCGCCGAGCATCTGCCAGCAGTGTTCCATCGGCTGTAACATCAGCCCGGGCGAGCGCTATGGCGAACTGCGCCGTATCGAAAACCGTTACAACGGTACCGTTAACCACTACTTCCTCTGTGACCGCGGTCGTTTCGGCTATGGCTATGTGAACCTGAAAGACCGTCCGCGTCAGCCGGTTCAGCGCCGTGGCGACGACTTCATCACCCTCAACGCCGAGCAGGCGATGCAGGGCGCGGCGGATATTCTGCGCCAGTCGAAGAAAGTGATCGGTATCGGTTCGCCACGCGCCAGCATTGAGAGCAACTTTGCGCTGCGTGAGCTGGTTGGTGCGGAAAACTTCTACACCGGTATCGCGCGCGGCGAGCAGGAACGTCTGCAACTGGCGCTGAAAGTGCTGCGTGAAGGCGGAATTTACACCCCGGCGCTGCGGGAGATCGAATCTTATGACGCGGTACTGGTCTTGGGTGAGGATGTCACTCAGACCGGCGCGCGCGTTGCGCTGGCGGTACGCCAGGCGGTGAAAGGTAAAGCGCGTGAAATGGCGGCGGCGCAGAAAGTGGCCGACTGGCAGATTGCGGCCATCCTTAACATCGGCCAGCGTGCCAAACATCCGCTGTTCGTGACTAACGTGGACGACACCCGTCTGGATGATATCGCCGCCTGGACTTATCGCGCGCCGGTGGAAGATCAGGCGCGCCTGGGCTTTGCGATTGCCCATGCGCTGGACAATACAGCGCCTGCGGTTGACGGTATCGACAGCGACTTACAAAACAAAATTAATGTCATTGTGCAGGCGTTGGCCGGCGCGAAAAAACCGCTGATTATCTCCGGCACTAACGCCGGTAGCAGTGAGGTGATTCAGGCGGCCGCCAACGTGGCGAAAGCGCTGAAAGGCCGTGGCGCCGACGTCGGTATTACTATGATTGCCCGCTCCGTGAACAGCATGGGGCTGGGTATGATGGGCGGCGGTTCGCTTGACGATGCGTTGGGCGAGCTGGAAACCGGCAACGCGGACGCGGTGGTGGTGCTGGAAAACGATCTCCACCGTCATGCAAGCGCTACGCGCGTGAACGCTGCACTCGCCAAAGCGCCGCTGGTAATGGTGGTTGACCATCAGCGCACGGCGATTATGGAAAATGCTCATCTGGTGCTTTCCGCGGCAAGCTTCGCCGAAAGCGATGGTACGGTCATCAACAACGAAGGCCGCGCGCAGCGCTTCTTCCAGGTTTATGATCCGGCCTACTACGATAACAAGACGATTATGCTGGAAAGCTGGCGCTGGCTGCATTCGCTGCACAGCACCGTCGAAAACCGCGAAGTAGACTGGACACAGCTTGACCATGTGATCGACGCGGTCATTGCCGCCATGCCGCAATTTGCCGGCATTAAGGACGCCGCGCCGGATGCGACCTTCCGCATTCGTGGGCAGAAGCTGGCGCGCGAACCGCATCGTTACAGCGGTCGTACGGCGATGCGCGCCAATATCAGCGTGCATGAACCACGTCAGCCGCAGGATAAAGACACCATGTTCGCCTTCTCGATGGAAGGGAATAACCAACCGACTGCCCCGCGATCTGAAATTCCGTTCGCCTGGGCGCCGGGCTGGAACTCCCCGCAGGCGTGGAACAAATTCCAGGATGAAGTGGGCGGCAAACTGCGTCACGGCGATCCGGGCGTGCGTTTGATTGAAGCGACTGAGGGCGGTCTGGATTATTTCACTACCGTGCCGGCAAGCTTCCAGGCGCAGGACGGTCAGTGGCGTATTGCGCCGTATTACCACCTGTTTGGCAGCGACGAATTGTCTCAGCGTTCTCCGGTCTTCCAGAGCCGTATGCCGCAGCCGTATATCAAACTTAACCCGGCGGATGCCGCGAAGTTGGGCGTCAATGCCGGGACGCGCGTCTCCTTTAGCTACGATGGCAATACGGTGACGCTGCCGGTTGAAATCTCTGAAGGGTTAGCGGCAGGGCAGGTAGGGCTGCCGATGGGTATGCCTGGCATCGCGCCGGTTCTGGCTGGCGCGCGTCTTGAGGATCTGCGGGAGGCGCAACAATGAGTTGGATTACACCGGATCTGATTGAGATCCTGCTGAGCATTCTCAAAGCGGTGGTGATTCTGCTGGTGGTCGTCACCTGCGGGGCCTTCATGAGCTTTGGCGAACGTCGTCTGCTGGGTCTGTTCCAGAACCGTTATGGACCAAACCGCGTTGGCTGGGGCGGCTCGCTCCAGCTGGTCGCGGATATGATCAAGATGTTCTTTAAAGAAGACTGGATCCCGAAATTCTCGGATCGCGTCATCTTTACCTTGGCGCCGATGATCGCGTTTACTTCGCTGCTGCTCTCCTTCGCCATTGTGCCGGTTAGCCCTAATTGGGTGGTGGCCGATTTAAACATCGGGATTTTGTTCTTCCTGATGATGGCCGGTCTGGCGGTTTACGCGGTGTTATTCGCCGGTTGGTCGAGCAACAACAAATACTCGCTGCTGGGCGCGATGCGCGCGTCTGCCCAGACGGTGAGCTACGAAGTGTTCCTTGGTCTTTCCCTGATGGGTGTGGTGGCGCAGGCCGGTTCATTTAATATGACCGATATCGTCAATAACCAGGCGCATCTGTGGAACGTGATTCCGCAATTCTTTGGGTTTGTTACTTTCGCCATCGCGGGCGTAGCGGTCTGTCACCGTCACCCGTTTGACCAGCCGGAAGCCGAGCAGGAACTGGCGGACGGTTACCACATCGAATATTCCGGTATGAAATTCGGTCTGTTCTTCGTGGGGGAGTACATCGGTATCGTCACCGTTTCCGCGCTGATGGTAACGTTGTTCTTCGGTGGCTGGCATGGCCCGTTCTTACCGCCATTCGTCTGGTTCGCGCTGAAAACCGCGTTCTTCATGATGATGTTCATTTTGATTCGTGCGTCGTTACCGCGTCCGCGTTATGACCAGGTAATGTCCTTCGGCTGGAAAGTTTGCCTGCCGCTGACGCTCATCAACTTGCTGGTAACGGCGGCTGTCATTCTGTGGCAGGCGCAATAAGGGACACAAAGACCATGACCTTAAAAGAATTATTAGTAGGTTTCGGCACTCAGGTACGCAGTATCTGGATGATCGGCCTGCATGCGTTCGCCAAACGCGAAACGCGGATGTATCCGGAAGAGCCGGTCTATTTACCGCCCCGTTACCGTGGCCGTATCGTGCTCACGCGCGACCCGGACGGTGAAGAGCGCTGCGTTGCCTGTAACCTGTGCGCGGTAGCTTGTCCGGTAGGCTGTATCTCTCTGCAAAAAGCGGAGACCAAAGATGGCCGCTGGTATCCGGAATTTTTCCGCATTAACTTCTCACGCTGCATCTTCTGCGGCCTGTGCGAAGAAGCGTGCCCGACCACGGCGATTCAGTTGACCCCGGACTTCGAACTGGGCGAATACAAACGTCAGGATCTGGTGTACGAAAAAGAGGATCTGCTGATTTCCGGTCCGGGCAAATACCCGGAATATAACTTCTACCGGATGGCGGGTATGGCAATCGACGGCAAAGATAAAGGCGAAGCAGCGAACGAAGCCAAGCCTATCGACGTCAAGAGCCTGTTACCGTAAGGAGAGGGCAATGGAATTCGCTTTTTATATCTGTGGCCTGATAGCCATCCTCGCGACCCTGCGAGTGATCACCCATACCAATCCGGTACACGCGCTGTTGTATCTGGTGATATCGCTACTGGCGATTTCCGGGGTGTTCTTTTCGCTGGGCGCTTACTTTGCCGGTGCGCTGGAAATTATCGTCTACGCGGGTGCCATCATGGTGCTGTTTGTGTTCGTGGTGATGATGCTCAACCTCGGCGGCAGCGAAATCGAACAGGAACGCCAGTGGCTGAAGCCGCAGGTGTGGATTGGTCCGGCGGTTTTGTCGGCCATTATGCTGGCGGTCATTGTGTACGCCATTCTGGGCGTTAACGACCAGGGCATCGACGGCACGCCGATTAGCGCGAAAGCGGTGGGCATTACGCTGTTCGGGCCTTATGTTCTGGCGGTCGAACTGGCGTCTATGCTGCTGCTGGCAGGCCTGGTGGTGGCGTTCCACGTCGGTCGTGAAGAGCGTGCGGGCGAAGTGCTAAGCAACCGCACCGATGACCGCGCGAAAAGAAAAACGGAGGAGCGCGCATGATCCCCTTAACACATGGACTGATCCTCGCTGCGATTTTATTCGTCCTGGGTTTAACCGGTCTGGTTATCCGCCGCAATCTGCTGTTTATGCTGATCGGGCTGGAAATCATGATTAACGCCTCCGCGCTGGCCTTTGTGGTCGCCGGGAGCTACTGGGGCCAGACCGATGGTCAGGTGATGTACATTCTCGCCATCAGCCTTGCGGCTGCGGAAGCGAGTATTGGACTTGCACTGTTGCTGCAACTCCATCGCCGTCGCCAGAACCTGAACATCGATTCAGTAAGTGAGATGCGTGGATGAACATGCTTGCCTTAACCATTATTCTGCCATTGATTGGCTTTGTACTGCTGGCGTTCTCTCGCGGACGCTGGTCGGAAAATCTCTCCGCGACCATTGGCGTGGGCTCCGTTGGTCTGGCGGCGTTGGTGACAGCGTTTGTCGGGATGGATTTCTTCGCCAACGGCAAACAGGCGTTCAGCCAGCCGCTGTGGACGTGGATGTCGGTCGGTAACTTCAACATCGGTTTTAATTTGGTGCTGGACGGCCTGTCGCTGACCATGCTCTCTGTGGTCACCGGCGTCGGCTTCCTGATCCACATGTTCGCGTCCTGGTACATGCGTGGGGAAGAGGGCTACTCTCGCTTCTTCGCTTATACCAACCTGTTTATCGCCAGCATGGTTGTTCTGGTGCTGTCCGATAACCTGCTGTTGATGTACCTCGGCTGGGAAGGCGTGGGCCTGTGCTCTTATCTGTTGATCGGCTTCTATTACAGCGATCCGAAGAATGGCGCAGCGGCAATGAAAGCCTTCGTGGTGACCCGTGTCGGTGACGTGTTCCTCGCCTTCGCGCTGTTCATTCTCTACAACGAACTGGGCACGCTGAACTTCCGCGAAATGGTCGAGCTGGCGCCAGCGCACTTTGCTGACGGCAACAACATGCTGATGTGGGCGACGCTGATGCTGCTGGGCGGCGCGGTCGGTAAATCTGCGCAGCTACCGTTGCAGACCTGGCTTGCCGACGCGATGGCCGGTCCGACGCCGGTCTCCGCGCTGATCCACGCCGCTACCATGGTGACCGCCGGTGTCTACCTGATCGCACGCACGCATGGCCTGTTCCTGATGACCCCGGAAATTCTGCATCTGGTGGGTATTATCGGGGCGATTACGCTGGTCATGGCGGGTTTCGCCGCGCTGGTGCAGACCGACATCAAACGCGTGCTGGCCTATTCCACCATGAGCCAGATTGGCTACATGTTCCTGGCGCTTGGCGTACAGGCGTGGGATGCGGCGATTTTCCATCTGATGACCCATGCGTTCTTCAAAGCGCTGCTGTTCCTGGCGTCCGGTTCCGTCATTCTGGCCTGCCATCACGAACAGAACATCTTTAAGATGGGCGGTCTGCGTAAGTCCATTCCGCTGGTGTATGCCTGCTTCCTGGTGGGCGGCGCGGCGCTGTCGGCGCTGCCGCTGGTCACTGCGGGCTTCTTCAGTAAGGATGAGATCCTGGCTGGCGCGATGGCGAACGGCCATATCAATCTGATGGTGGCGGGTCTGGTCGGCGCGTTCATGACCTCCCTGTACACCTTCCGGATGATTTTCATCGTATTCCACGGTAAAGAACAAATTCATGCTCATGCAGGGAAGGGGATTACCCACCATCTGCCGCTGATTGTCCTGATGATTCTGTCTACCTTTGTTGGCGCGCTGATTGTGCCGCCGCTGCAGGGGGTGCTGCCGCAGACAACTGAACTGGCGCATGGTCGTGTGTTGACCCTGGAAATTACCTCTGGCGTAGTGGCGATTGCCGGCATCCTGATTGCCGCATGGCTGTGGCTGGGTAAACGCACGCTGGTGACGTCGATCGCCAACAGCGCGCCGGGCCGCCTGCTGGGGACCTGGTGGTATAACGCCTGGGGCTTTGACTGGCTGTACGACAAAGTATTCGTCAAGCCATTCCTCGGTATCGCCTGGCTGCTGAAGCGCGACCCGCTTAATGCGTTGATGAACATTCCGGCTATCCTTTCCCGTTTTGCAGGCAAAGGCCTGGTACTGAGCGAGAACGGTTATTTGCGCTGGTATGTGGCATCCATGAGCATCGGCGCTGTCGTTGTGCTGGCACTGTTGATGGTACTGCGTTGAGTTTGTTGGCTGGATGAACGACTGCCGGATGGCGCAGTGCTTATCCGGCCTACAAACCCAAAAATAATTTTTAGAATTCGTTGAAAATCTGTTCCTGAAGTACAGGCGTCATCGGCGAAGTCAGACCGGATACCGCCAGCGCACAGCAACCGGAGCGTACTGAAGTACGTGAGGATGATTCGCGAAGCTCACCCCTACGGGGCCGTCCTTACGGACGTTCAAAACGCGCTGCGTTTTGTGTGAGCACTGGCAGGATTTGGGCTGACGAGTGAGATAGCCTGAGCAGGAGTAAATATAAGGGACATACTTAGCTATGTTATTACCCTGGTTGATATTAATCCCCTTTATCGGCGGCTTTCTGTGCTGGCAGACCGAACGCTTTGGCGTGAAGGTGCCGCGCTGGATAGCGCTGATTACCATGGGGCTGACGCTGGCGCTCGGTCTGCAATTGTGGTTGCAGGGCGGCTACTCACTGACGCAATCCGCCGGTATTCCACAGTGGCAATCTGAATTTGTCCTGCCGTGGATCCCGCGTTTTGGCATCTCTATCCATCTGGCGCTCGACGGACTGTCGCTGCTAATGGTGGTGCTGACCGGCCTGCTCGGCGTTCTGGCGGTGCTTTGCTCCTGGCGAGAAATCGAAAAATATCAGGGCTTCTTCCACCTGAACCTGATGTGGATCTTAGGCGGCGTTATCGGCGTGTTCCTGGCCATCGACATGTTCCTGTTCTTCTTCTTCTGGGAAATGATGCTGGTGCCGATGTACTTCCTGATAGCGCTGTGGGGCCACAAAGCTTCTGACGGGAAAACGCGTATCACGGCGGCAACCAAGTTCTTCATCTACACCCAGGCAAGTGGTCTGGTGATGCTGATTGCCATCCTGGCGCTGGTCTTTGTGCACTACAACGCGACCGGCGTGTGGACCTTCAACTATGAAGAGCTGCTGAACACGCCGATGTCCCACGGTGTGGAATATCTGCTGATGCTGGGCTTCTTCATCGCCTTCGCGGTGAAAATGCCGGTGGTTCCGCTGCATGGCTGGTTGCCGGACGCGCACTCCCAGGCTCCGACCGCCGGTTCCGTTGACCTGGCGGGTATCTTGCTGAAAACCGCCGCTTACGGTCTGCTGCGTTTCTCCCTGCCATTGTTCCCGAACGCGTCGGCGGAGTTTGCGCCTATCGCCATGTGGCTTGGCGTTATCGGCATTTTCTACGGCGCGTGGATGGCCTTTACCCAATACGACATCAAGCGTCTGATTGCTTATACCTCCGTTTCCCACATGGGCTTCGTGCTGATCGCTATCTACACCGGCAGTCAGCTGGCGTACCAGGGCGCGGTGATTCAGATGATTGCACACGGTTTGTCCGCAGCCGGTCTGTTCATTCTGTGCGGCCAGTTGTACGAACGTCTGCATACGCGTGACATGCGTATGATGGGCGGCCTGTGGGGCAAGATGAAGTGGTTGCCTGCGCTGTCCATGTTCTTTGCGGTGGCGACGCTCGGTATGCCGGGCACCGGTAACTTTGTCGGCGAATTTATGATTCTGTTCGGCAGCTACCAGGTGGTGCCGATGATTACCGTGATCTCCACCTTTGGGTTGGTATTCGCCTCTGTATACTCGCTGGCGATGCTGCATCGCGCTTACTTTGGTAAAGCGAAGAGCCAGATTGCCAGCCAGGAACTGCCAGGGATGTCGCTGCGCGAGCTGTTTATCATTCTGTTGCTGGTGGTGCTTCTGGTACTGCTTGGCTTCTATCCGCAGCCGATTCTGGATACCTCGCATTCTGCGATGAGCAACATCCAGCAGTGGTTTGTTAATTCTGTTACTACTACAAGGCCGTAAATCGCCATGACAATAACTCCACAACACCTGATTGCGCTGCTACCGCTGCTGATCGTCGGCTTGACGGTGGTGGTTGTGATGCTCTCCATTGCGTGGCGACGCAATCATTTCCTCAATGCCACGCTGTCGGTCATTGGGCTTAACGCTGCTCTGGTTTCGCTTTGGTTTGTCGGCCAGGCTGGGGCAATGGACGTCACGCCGCTAATGCGCGTTGACGGCTTTGCGATGCTCTACACCGGGCTGGTGCTGCTGGCGAGCCTCGCCACCTGCACCTTTGCCTACCCGTGGCTTGAAGGCTATAACGATAACCAGGAAGAGTTCTACCTGCTGGTGTTAATCGCCAGCCTGGGCGGAATTCTGCTGACGAACGCCAACCATCTGGCGGCGCTGTTCCTCGGTATTGAACTGATCTCACTGCCGCTGTTCGGCCTGATTGGTTATGCTTTCCGCCAGAAACGCTCGCTGGAAGCCAGTATCAAATACACCATCCTCTCCGCCGCCGCCTCGTCTTTCCTGCTGTTCGGGATGGCGTTGGTGTACGCGCAGTCCGGCAACCTGTCTTTCGAAGCGCTCGGTAAGAGCCTCGGCGATGGTATGCTGCACGAGCCGTTGCTGCTGGCGGGCTTTGGCCTGATGATTGTCGGTCTGGGCTTTAAACTCTCTCTGGTGCCGTTCCACCTGTGGACGCCAGACGTTTACCAGGGCGCGCCTGCGCCGGTTTCCACCTTCCTGGCGACGGCGAGCAAAATCGCTATCTTCGGCGTGGTGATGCGTCTGTTCCTGTATGCGCCGGTAGGCGACAGCGAAGCGGTACGCGTGGTGCTGGGCATTATCGCCTTTGCCTCTATCATCTTCGGTAACCTGATGGCGCTGAGCCAGACCAACATCAAACGTCTGCTCGGTTACTCTTCTATCTCTCACCTCGGCTATCTGCTGGTGGCGCTGATTGCCCTGCAGAGCGGCGAGATGTCGATGGAAGCGGTAGGCGTTTATCTGGCCGGTTATCTGTTCAGCAGCCTCGGCGCGTTTGGCGTGGTCAGCCTGATGTCCAGCCCGTTCCGCGGCCCGGATGCCGACTCCCTGTACTCTTACCGTGGTCTGTTCTGGCACCGTCCGGTTCTTGCCGCGGTGATGACGGTGATGATGCTGTCGCTGGCAGGTATCCCAATGACGCTGGGCTTTATCGGCAAATTCTACGTGCTGGCGGTCGGCGTTCAGGCCAGCCTGTGGTGGCTGGTCGCCGCCGTGGTGGTGGGTTCCGCGATTGGTTTGTACTACTACCTGCGCGTTGCGGTGAGTCTCTACCTGCACGCGCCGCAGCAACCGGGACGCGACGCGCCGACAAACTGGCAGTACAGCGCAGGCGGTATCGTGGTGCTGATCTCCGCGTTGCTGGTGTTGGTACTGGGCGTCTGGCCGCAGCCGCTGATTAGCCTTGTGCAACTGGCGATGCCGCTGATGTAATGCCGCGTTGATGATGTCAATAACCGCCGATTTATCGGCGGTTGAGGCTGATGAGCAATACCTGAGCCTCTAAATGTTGGATTGCATCCAACTTATGAAAACCTGTGACGCATAGAGACCATAGACTCGTTGGGTGAGGCGTAGCCGAAACCCAACACTTTTCCGATGAACGCAGAGCCGGATGTTGGGCGGTTCCGTAAGCGCCAGCGGTTTCATATGGGTAATTCACAATAATTGTCGAAGTGATAAACATATGGCCCATTACTCCGCTATAAAAATTATAACGTGACTGTCATTTCTCAGGCATCGCTGATAAAAACTCAGCAGTTTGTCCATTTCTTGCATCAGGCAGTGGAACAACTCTCCCAACTGTTTTCGTGACCCGTTTCCCGGATAAATGTCTATCTCATCGACTTCAATGGGAAAAATTTGATCTGAAGCGTATTTCTGTCAGCGTTTTTCAAGGCGTCCGATCGCGCTCACTTCATTATTTCATGTGACGGCGGCATATAATATCTTTCCATCAATAACGTGAGTGTCGGCACGGCTTAATGGATTGCTGTTTGGTGGGTTGTAAAAGGAAGTATCGGCGAGGGCACAGTGCAGATAGTCCCCCATCTTATATATTCACTTTTGGTAAATCGGTCACCTGTAAATAGTGTTCTTCACGCAGAATCTGTGGGTCGAACGCCAGCAACTGATTAAGCCGTTCATCTTAAACGTAAATATTATTTACCTCAAAAATATAATTATCTTTTTTATTATTGGTGGCTATTAACGCAGGTAAAATTATTTTCTACTTTCGTCATGCTGATAATAAAAGTAAAGCGGAATATAATGCAGGACATCTGCAGAGAATTACCCGAATATAATTGAAAAGGAATTTGTATGCTTAACGGAAAAACATTAATGCTGTTGTTGGGTGGGGTTATTCTCTCGGGCTGTGGGCCGGAGCCCTCCGACCCGCAGGGAAATAATCCGGCTGAGTTAAAACAGAAGCGGACTATCCAGAAAGAAAATAGCGCTCAGGCCGGGGATGACACTGTCCAGAAAAGACAAGCCGAGGCCGCCCAACAGGCTGCGAAAAAAGCAGCCGAATATGCTGAAGCCAAAGCCCTGGCAGATGCCAAAGCGGCATCTCTGGCAACAGCCGAAGCACCGCAATATGTAATGCAGACACGTGCCGCGGCACCAAAAGCGTTCGCTGCACAAGGCGGTAATGTAATGGGGACCGCGCGTTACGAACACTACGATGAAAATCCGATTAAACAGGTAAGTCGGGCGCCGCTCGCCACGTTTAGTCTGGATGTAGACACTGGCAGCTACGCTAACGTGCGGCGCTTTCTGAATCAGGGACAACTGCCGCCGCCGGAAGCCGTGCGGGTAGAAGAGATGCTCAATTATTTTCCCGCGCCTCAGCCCGTTGCGGATAAGCAGGATAACACTAAACCCATTGCGGCCTGTATACCGATGCCATTTGCGGTTAAATACGAACTGGCTCCCTCGCCGTGGAACGCGCAGCGTACGCTATTAAAAGTTGATGTTCAGGCCCGGGACATGCAGACCAGAGATCTGCCACCTGCCAACCTGGTTTTTCTCATTGATACTTCTGGTTCTATGCAGCCAGCGGAACGCCTGCCGTTGATCCGGTCGGCGCTAAAACTGTTGGTGAACGATCTGCGTGCGCAGGATAACATCACTATTGTGACCTACGCGGGCGGCACTCACGTCGCGCTGGCGTCTACAGCGGGAAATAACACAACCGCGATTAAAGCGGCAATTGATAATCTGGATACTTACGGGAGTACCGGTGGTGAAGCGGGATTACGGCTAGCCTACGAGCAGGCCGAAAAAGGGTTTATCAAAGGCGGCGTTAACCGCATTTTGTTGACCACCGACGGTGATTTTAACCTCGGTATTACCGATCCCAAAGACATCGAAGCGCTGGTAAAAAAAGAGCGTGAGAAAGGTATTACCTTATCTACGCTGGGCGTCGGCGATGACAATTTCAACGAAGCCATGATGGTGAGGATTGCTGATGTGGGTAACGGCAATTACAGCTACATCGACTCCCTCTCCGAGGCGCAAAAAGTCCTCAAGGATGAGATGCATCAAACGCTGGTCACCGTTGCCAAAGATGTAAAATCGCAAATCGAATTTAATCCGCAGTGGGTGACTGAGTACCGGCAGATTGGTTATGAAAAACGCCAACTGCGCGACGAGGATTTCAATAACGATAAGGTTGATGCCGGTGATATCGGCGCGGGTAAACACGTCACGCTATTCTTTGAACTGACGCTTAACGGGCAGAAAGCCTCGGTGGATAAACTGCGCTACGCTCAGGACAAAGCCGCCTCAAAGCCAACAAAATCAAGCGAGCTGGCGTGGATCAAATTGCGCTGGAAAGCGCCGCAGGGCAGCGAAAGTACATTAGCCGAGCTCCCGGTCGTTATGGGAAAGATGCCGATCTTTGCTGACGCCTCTGAAGATTTTCGTTTCCGCGCGGCGGTAGCGGCTTTCGGGCAAAAACTGCGTGGCTCAGAAACGCTGGCAGATACGACCTGGCCGCAAATTATTAAATGGGGTGAACAGGCGCGCGGGGAAGATAAACAAGGCTATCGCGCGGAGTTTATTAAACTGGTAAAACTGGCGGAAGGCTTGTCTCACTAAGCGTCAGGGGATGCCTGTACTGTAGGCATCCCCTGTTACGTCAGGCGCTTTTGCGGCTGATCAGTGGTCCCTGGCTGTTTGTTGCTGCGCGCTCCAGCACTTCCTGAATGACCGAAGAGAGTTCGTTAATCTCAAACTTGGCCACGTAGCCGTCGGCCTGCACTTTACGTATATGATCTTCATTGGCGCTGCCGGAAAGGGAAGAGTGGATAACGACCGGGATCTTTTTCAGCCGTTCATCGGTTTTAATTTTACGCGTTAACGTAAAGCCATCCATCTCCGGCATCTCAAGATCTGTCAGGACCAGCGCGATTTTCTCGCTAATTGGCTTACCTTCGGCCTCCGCTTCCTGCGCCAGTTGCTGGATTCTCTCCCATGCATCCTTGCCGGTCACATGCATCTGGTGCGGAATTCCCATCGCGTTCAGCCCTTTTTCCAGCATCGCGCGGGCGACTTTGGAGTCTTCCGCCACAATGGCTACCGCGCCAGGGGTAATATAAAATTTATTGGTCTTCAGATTGGTGGCGCGCAGATCGTGGCTGGAGGGGACAATATCATAAAGGATCTGCTCAACGTCGAGCACCAGCGCCAGGTTGTTGGTTTCTTTGTTATCATCCAGGCAGGCAATACTGGTGATGTAGCGACCGTTGACGGCTTTCTCGGCGGTATGCACCTGTTGCCAGTCAAGACGCATAATATTTTCCACCGACTCGACGGCAAATGCCTGTACGCTGCGCGCATATTCGGTGATCAGCAAAATATTCAGCCCGGTTTCCGGCTTGCATCCCGCTACCGCTGGCAAATCAATCACTGGAATGACCTGATCCCGAATATTGACCATGCCCAATAGCGGCGCTTTCATGCCTGCCGGGCGCGTAAAGGCGGGCATTGGTACGATTTCGCGCAGCTTAAATACATTGATGCCGAACAGCTCTGACTTCTGTTCATGCAGCGATGTACCAAGACGGAATAACAGCAGTTCAAAACGGTTGGACAGGGTTAAATTGGCCCTGTCATCAATATCTTTCTGAAAATTGTCCATCCTAACCTCATTATGAAAGCCTGCCTTTTTTAGTGTTATCGGCAATGAGGACAAAAAATGGAGCGCTAAACCGGGAAAACAGAAAAATCGTAAGCCAGCTCCGTCGCCGGGAAAATAGCGCGGCATTCCGCCAGTAAGCGCTGACAGCCTTTATCGTCATAGCGTGAGCTAATATGGGTCATGATCAGCCGACCGACGGCAGCTTCCCGCGCCAGCGTCGCGGTTTGACGGGTGGAGCTGTGTCCGCGAGCGTTGGCTTTCTCCTCCATTGACGCATCCAGCGTGGTTTCATGGACCATCACATCCACACCTTGCGCCAGCGCGAGGGCGGCCTCGCAGGGCGCGGTATCGCCGAAAATCGCCACTGATTTCCCGGCCACGGCGGGAGCAAGGTAGTCGGCGCCATTGATCTGCCTTCCATCGGCAAGCGTGACGGTTTTTCCTGCCTTCAACGCCTGAAACAGCGGGCCGGGCGTAACGCCTGCGGCTTTTAACGCCCTGGCATTCAGCGCGCCAGGCTTGTCATGTTCAACAACGCGATATCCGTAGCACTCCAGTGGATGCTCCAGCCTGAACGCGGTCACTTTACGCAGACCGTCGTCAAGAATATCGCCTGCGCTAATTTCTTCAATTTGCAACGGAAAATCGGTCCATGAACCGCTAAGACGCAGTGTGGTTGCAATAAACTCACGCACGCCTTGAGGCCCGTATACGGTTAGCGGATGGGGGTTCCCCGCCATCGACCGGCTGCATAGCAGACCCGGCAGGCCAAACAGATGATCGCCGTGAAGATGGCTGATAAAAATGCGCTCAAGCTTACCGGGATGAAACGCGGTATTAAGCATTTGATGCTGTGTCCCTTCGCCGCAATCAAAAAGCCATACTCCCGGCTGCGTTGGATGTTGCAGATGTAATAAAATTGCCGTTACATTGCGTGAGCGCGTGGGAACGCCTGCGGACGTACCTAAAAAAATTAATTCCATCTTGTCCATACACGTTTGGTTATCGTTTAACCCAAGATTACCACAACACAGGAGCGCATCATGATTGACTGGCAGGATCTCCACCATAGCGAACTTACCGTTCCTCAACTTTACGCGTTACTCAAATTGCGCTGCGCGGTCTTTGTGGTAGAACAGCGCTGTCCTTACCTGGATGTGGATGGCGATGATTTAGTCGGCGACAATCGGCATATTCTGGGCTGGCATCAGGATGAGCTGGTGGCGTATGCGAGGATTCTGAAAAGCGATAACGAATCAGACCCGGTTGTCATTGGCCGGGTGATCGTCAGCGATGCCTGGCGAGGGGCGAAACTGGGCCAGCAATTAATGGCGAAAACGCTGGAATCTTGTGGGCGGCACTGGCCGGATAAGCCGCTATATCTGGGGGCGCAGGCGCATCTACAACCTTTTTATGCGCGGTTTGGTTTTATTCCGGTTACCGATGTTTATGACGAAGACGGCATTCCGCACCGGGGAATGGCGCGGGAGGTTCATCAGGCATAAACCGAAACCGTTGACTATAGTTAGGAGCAGGTGTTAACACAACGGAGAATGAGAATGTCATATCAATTTGGTGAATCACGTGTTGATGATGATCTGACTTTGCTCAGCGAAACGCTGGAAGAGGTTTTACGTTCCTCAGGCGATCCCGCCGATCAAAAATACATTGAGCTGAAAGCCCGCGCGGAACAAGCGCTGGAAGAGGTGAAAAACCGCGTAAGCCATGCGTCGGATAGCTATTATTACCGGGCAAAGCAGGCCGTTTATAAAGCGGATGACTACGTTCATGAAAAACCCTGGCAGGGTATTGGCGTAGGCGCGGCGGTAGGACTGGTGCTTGGACTGCTGCTGGCGCGGCGCTAAATCCCCCCACTGAACAGAATTGCAACCCTCCCTAAATGAGGTACTGCTTTTTTAGGGCAGTACCCCGTATAATGTGGGGTTTTTAACAGGGAGGGTCCGCGTGCATTCTATTACTACTGCGCTGGAAAATCTGACGCGTCAGCTATCGCAAGAGATACCGGCGACGCCAGGGCTTTGCGTTTTCGATGCGCCTTTCCCTTTAAACGATGCCTTCGATGCATTGAGCTGGCTGGCCAGCCAGTCATCCTTTCCGCAATTCTACTGGCAACAGCGCAATGGCGACGAAGAAGCTGCCGTTCTCGGGGCCATCACCGTATTTTCATCGCTCGATCTGGCGCAACGGTTTTTACGTCAGCACGCGCAGCCTGACCTGCGTATTTGGGGGCTGAATGCGTTCGAGCCGAAAGAGGGCTACTTATTGCTGCCGCGGCTGGAGTGGCGACGTAGCGGTGGTACGGCGACCTTACGCTTACATCTGCACAGTGACGTTTCGCTACGCGATGATGCGCGCCAGGCGAAAGCGTTTCTCGCTTCTCTGGTCGGCATTAAGCCTATTCCGGCGCTACGCCTTTCGCTCACGAGCGAACAACACTGGCCGGACAAAGACGGTTGGGTGAAGCTGATTCAGCAGGCCACCCACACCATTGCGCAAGAGGCGTTTGATAAAGTTGTGCTGGCGCGGGCCACCGACTTACAATTCTCCCGTCCGGTCAATGCCGCCGCGATGATGGCGTCCAGTCGTCGTTTAAATCTCAACTGCTACCACTTTTTTATGGCCTTTTCCGCCGATACCGCCTTTCTGGGATCATCGCCGGAGCGGCTCTGGCGGCGGCGTGAAACGGCGCTGCGTACCGAAGCGCTGGCTGGGACGGTGGCGAACCATCCGGATAACCATAAAGCCTGGCAGCTTGGCGAATGGTTAATGAAAGACGATAAAAACCAGCGAGAAAATATGCTGGTTGTCGAAGACATCTGCCAGCGACTGCAAAACTGCACCCACTCGCTGGATGTGCTGCCGCCGCAGGTGCTCAGACTGCGCAAGGTTCAGCATTTGCGCCGCTGTATCTGGACGGCGCTTAATCAGGCGGACGACACGCTCTGCCTGCACCAGTTACAGCCTACCGCAGCGGTCGCCGGGATCCCTCGTGAACCCGCGCGTTGTTTTATAGAACAACATGAGCCGTTCGAACGTGAATGGTATGCCGGGTCGGCAGGCTATCTCTCCACGCGGCAAAGTGAGTTTTGCGTGACGTTACGTTCAGCCAAAGTGACGGCCAATGTGGTGCGATTGTATGCCGGCGCGGGAATCGTCCGCGGCTCCGATCCGGAACAGGAATGGCAGGAAATAGATAATAAAGCGGCCGGGTTACGTACCTTATTGCAGATGGATGCGTAATGAGTCACATATTCCCGACCCATATCAATAATCCATTTTTGCAGCTCTTTATACTTAGTCCCAATGATTGATACCGGACAAACTCATGTCAGTAAGTGCATTTAACCGGCGCTGGGCGGCGGTCATCCTGGAAGCCTTAACCCGTCATGGCGTCAGGCATGTTTGTATCGCCCCTGGTTCCCGTTCCACGCCGCTCACGTTGGCGGCGGCAGAGAATCCTGCTTTTATTCACCATACGCACTTTGATGAGCGTGGGCTTGGTCATCTGGCGTTAGGGCTGGCGAAAGTCAGCCAACAGCCGGTTGCCGTTATTGTCACTTCAGGTACCGCCGTGGCGAACCTCTATCCGGCGTTGATTGAGGCGGGGCTGACGGGCGAGAAGCTCATTTTACTTACCGCCGATCGCCCGCCGGAGCTGATTGACTGCGGCGCCAACCAGGCGATCCGCCAGGCGGGGATGTTTGCCTCGCACCCCTCCCAAACTCTGTCGTTGCCGCGTCCCACGCAGGATATTCCGGCGCGCTGGCTGGTGTCGACCATCGACAATGCGCTCGCCATGCTTCATGCGGGCGCGCTGCACATTAACTGTCCTTTTGCCGAACCGCTGTATGGCGATATGAATGACACCGGTCTGGTCTGGCAGCAGCGCCTCGGCGACTGGTGGCAGGATGAAAAGCCCTGGCTGCGCGAAGCGCGTCGACTGGCAAGCGACAAACAGCGCGACTGGTTCTTCTGGCGACAAAAACGCGGCGTTGTCGTCGCCGGGCGTATGAGCGCGGAAGAAGGCAAAAAAGTGGCGCAGTGGGCGCAAACTCTGGGATGGCCATTAATTGGCGACGTATTGTCGCAAACCGGGCAGCCGCTGCCGTGCGCCGACCTGTGGCTCGGCAACGCCAAAGCGGTTACCGAACTGCAGCAGGCGCAGATTGTCGTCCAGCTTGGCAGTAGCCTTACCGGAAAACGCTTACTGCAATGGCAGGCAACCTGCGAGCCGGAAGAGTATTGGGTAATCGACAATATTGAAGGTCGTCTGGACCCGGCGCACCATCGTGGACGCAGACTGGTAGCGAAAATCGCCGACTGGCTGGAGATGCATCCGGCGGAAAAACGTAAACCGTGGTGTGTAGAGATCCCGCGTCTGGCGGAACTGGCGTGGCAACGGGTGGTCGCGCAGCGAGACACCTTTGGCGAAGCGCAGCTGGCGCACCGTATCCGCGACTATCTGCCGGAGCAGGGGCAATTGTTCGTGGGCAATAGTCTGGTGGTGCGTCTGATCGACGCGCTGTCACAGTTGCCGGCCGGCTATCCGGTATACAGCAATCGCGGGGCAAGCGGCATTGACGGCCTGCTTTCCACGGCGGCGGGCGTGCAGCGCGCCAGCGCTAAATCGACGCTGGCTATCGTCGGCGATTTATCCGCGCTGTACGATCTTAACGCGCTGGCGTTACTACGTCAGGTATCCGCGCCGTTTGTGTTGATTGTGGTCAACAATAACGGCGGGCAAATCTTCTCCCTGCTGCCGACGCCGCAAAGCAAACGTGAGCGCTTTTATTTGATGCCGCAAAACGTCCATTTTGACCATGCGGCCGCCATGTTTAACCTGCGCTATCATCGCCCGGAAAACTGGGAAGAACTGGAGTCTGCGCTGGCTGGCGCGTGGCGAACCCCGGCGACAACGGTGATTGAGCTGGTGGTAAACGATACGGACGGCGCGCAGACGTTGCAGCAACTTTTGGCTCAGGTAAGCCATCTATGATGTTGCACGCGCAGCACATGCCCGGACAGCCTGGGACGTCCTCGCTGGTTTTCCTGCACGGTTTTTCTGGCGATTGCCGCGAATGGCAGCCGGTTGGCGAACAGTTTCACGGCTGTTCGCGGCTCTATATTGACTTACCGGGACATGGCGGATCTGCGGCTATTCCGGTCGGCGGCTTTGCCGATGTCATCAGATTACTGCGCGCTACGTTAATTAGTTACAACATACTAAAGTTTTGGTTGGTGGGATACTCTCTTGGCGGCCGGGTGGCGATGATGGCAGCCTGCCAGGGAATACCAGGCCTGTGCGGCCTGGTGGTCGAAGGCGGTCATCCGGGGCTGCAAAATGAACAGGCGCGCGCTGAAAGACGATTGTCCGACGGGCGCTGGGCAGAGCGTTTTCGTCATGAACCCTTGACTGAGGTTTTTCACGACTGGTATCAGCAGCCGGTGTTCGCCTCGCTGACGGCGCAGCAAAGACAGGCGCTAACGGCGCTGCGTAGCCAGAATAACGGCGAAACGCTGGCTGCGATGCTGGAGGCGACATCGCTTGCCGTCCAGCCGGATTTACGCGAGGCGCTCAACGCGCTGGCATTTCCGTTTTATTATTTATGTGGCGAACGCGACAGCAAATTCCGTGCCCTGGCGCAGGAAGTGGCGGCGACATGCCATGTTATTCGTAACGCCGGACACAACGCGCATCGGGAAAACCCCGCTGGCGTGGTAGACAGTCTGGCTCAGATTCTGCGTCTCTGACTAAAGGACACACTATGATCTATCCTGATGAAACAATGCTTTACGCACCGGTAGAATGGCACGACTGCTCGGAGGGTTACACCGACATTCGTTATGAAAAATCCACCGACGGTATTGCAAAAATCACCATTAATCGTCCGCAGGTGCGCAATGCATTTCGTCCGTTGACCGTCAAAGAGATGATTCAGGCGCTGGCGGATGCCCGTTACGACGACAACGTGGGCGTGATTATTCTGACCGGCGAAGGCGATAAAGCGTTTTGCGCGGGCGGCGACCAGAAGGTGCGCGGCGATTACGGCGGTTATCAGGATGACTCCGGCGTGCATCACCTGAACGTGCTGGATTTCCAGCGCCAGATTCGCACCTGTCCAAAACCGGTTGTCGCGATGGTCGCGGGATATTCCATCGGCGGTGGTCATGTGCTGCACATGATGTGTGACCTGACCATCGCGGCGGAAAACGCCATCTTCGGCCAGACTGGTCCGAAAGTTGGCTCCTTTGACGGCGGCTGGGGCGCTTCGTATATGGCGCGTATCGTTGGTCAGAAGAAAGCGCGTGAAATCTGGTTCCTGTGCCGCCAGTACGATGCGCAACAGGCGCTGGATATGGGGCTGGTTAACACCGTTGTGCCGCTGGCGGATCTGGAAAAAGAGACCGTGCGCTGGTGCCGCGAAATGTTGCAAAACAGTCCGATGGCGCTGCGTTGCCTGAAAGCGGCGCTGAATGCCGATTGTGACGGTCAGGCCGGGCTGCAGGAGCTGGCGGGCAACGCTACCATGCTGTTCTACATGACGGAAGAAGGGCAGGAAGGCCGTAACGCCTTTAACCAGAAGCGTCAGCCTGACTTCAGCAAATTCAAACGGAACCCATAATGCGTAGCGCGCAGGTATACCGCTGGCAGATCCCCATGGACGCGGGGGTGGTTCTGCGCGACAGGCGGTTAAAAACTCGCGACGGGCTGTATGTTTGTCTGCGTGACGGCGAGCGTGAGGGATGGGGAGAGATCTCTCCGCTGCCGGGCTTCAGTCAGGAAACGTGGGAAGAGGCGCAGACGGCGCTCCTGACGTGGGTGAACGACTGGCTTCAGGGGAGCGAGGGATTACCGGAGATGCCTTCGGTCGCGTTTGGCGCAAGCTGCGCGCTGGCGGAACTGACAGGCGTATTGCCGGAGGCGGCGGACTATCGCGCTGCGCCGTTATGCACTGGCGATCCTGACGATTTGGTGCTGCGGCTTGCCGATATGCCCGGCGAGAAAATCGCTAAGGTCAAAGTGGGTCTTTATGAAGCGGTACGCGACGGCATGGTGGTTAATTTGCTGCTGGAGGCGATCCCGGATCTGCATCTGCGTCTGGATGCGAATCGCGCCTGGACGCCGCTAAAAGCCCAACAGTTCGCAAAGTATGTTAATCCGGATTACCGCGCTCGTATCGCCTTTCTCGAAGAACCGTGTAAGACGCGGGATGATTCCCGCGCCTTTGCCCGTGAAACCGGCATCGCGATTGCCTGGGACGAAAGTCTGCGCGAAGCGGATTTCACCTTTGAAGCCGAAGAGGGCGTCAAGGCTGTGGTTATCAAACCTACTCTGACCGGATCGCTTGATAAAGTGCGTGAGCAAGTCGCTGCCGCCCATGCGTTGGGACTGACGGTGGTTATCAGCTCTTCGATCGAGTCCAGCCTCGGCCTGACGCAACTGGCGCGGATTGCCGCCTGGTTGACGCCGGGAACGCTGCCCGGACTGGATACCTTGCATCTGATGCAGGCGCAACAGGTTCGCCCCTGGCCCGGTAGCGCGTTGCCTTGTCTGAAGCGTGATGAGCTGGAACGACTGTTATGACATTCACGGATTGGCCGTGGCGCCACTGGCGTCAGGTTCGCAGTCAGGCGCCCGCTCTGCGCCTGAACGATGAAGTGCTAAGCTGGCGCGCCCTCTGTGAGCGTATTGATGCGCTGGCGGGCGGGTTTGCCGCGCAGGGCGTACGCGAGGGCGACGGTGTCCTGCTGCGCGCCGGGAATCAGCCGCGCACTCTGTTGGCATGGCTTGCGCTGATGCAGTGCGGCGCGCGGGTTCTGCCCGTCAATCCGCAGTTGCCCCAGACGTTGCTGGAGGCGCTGGTGCCGAAGTTAACGCTGCGTTTTGCGCTGACACTGGAAGGCGAAAACGCGTTTTCCGGATTAACCGCGTTGCAGATACAAAAGAGCACAGCGGCGTATGCTGTGGACTGGCAACCGCAGCGTCTGGTTTCCATGACGCTGACATCGGGTTCCACAGGATTGCCAAAAGCGGCTGTACATACGTGCCAGGCGCATCTTGCCAGCGCGCAGGGGGTGCTTTCGCTAATGCCGTTTGGCCCTCAGGATGACTGGCTGCTATCGCTGCCGCTGTTTCATGTATCCGGGCAGGGTATTATGTGGCGTTGGCTCTTCGCCGGGGCGCGCATGACGGTACGCGATAAGCAACCGCTGGAGCAGATGCTGGCAGGGTGTACTCATGCTTCGCTGGTGCCGACGCAGCTGTGGCGGCTGCTGGCGAATCGGGCGGCGGTGACGCTGAAAGCCGTTTTGCTCGGCGGCGCGGTGATTCCGGTTGAACTCACCGACCAGGCCAGCAAACAAGGGATTCGCTGCTGGTGCGGGTATGGGCTCACGGAGTTCGCGTCTACAGTATGCGCCAAGGAGGCCGATGGTTCTGATGATGTGGGCGCGCCGCTCCCCGGCAGAGAGATCAGAATCGTCGATAATGAAGTCTGGCTGCGCGCCGCCAGTATGGCGGAAGGTTACTGGCGTGATGGCAAACTGATCCCGCTGGTTAATGACGAGGGCTGGTTTGCCACGCGCGATCGCGGCGATCTGAACCACGGCAGGCTAACCATCGCCGGGCGGCTGGACAACCTGTTCTTTAGCGGCGGCGAAGGCATTCAGCCGGAGGAAGTCGAACGCGTTATTAATGCGCATCCGCTAGTGCAACAAGCCTTCGTCGTGCCGGTAGAAGATAAAGAGTTTGGCCATCGTCCCGTTGCGGTTGTGGAGTATGCATCGCAGGCCGGAGACGTGAACCTCGCTGAATGGGGCCGCGATAAGTTGGCGCGTTTTCAGCAGCCGGTTCGCTGGTTGACGCTGCCGTCAGAACTGAAAAACGGAGGGATTAAAATATCTCGCCGTGCGCTCCAGCAGTGGGTGTGTGAGAACTGTAAAAATTAATGTTAGGTTAATATACAACCATTCCATCGCTATTGCCGTTTTGTTTATCCGTTGATGTGTAACGTGTTATGAACAATCAGCGTGAAACGGGGGCGCTATGGAATGGTTGGTTAAGAAATCGCATTATGTCAAAAAGAGGGCGTGCCATGTTCTGGTGCTGTGCGATAGCGGCGGTTCGCTAAAAATGATCGCCGAGGCGAATTCCATGATATTACTGAGTCCCGGCGATATCCTGTCGCCTTTACAGGATGCGCAGTATTGTATTAATCGGGAAAAACACCAGACCTTAAAAATCGTTGATGCACGCTGTTATTCCTGCGACGAATGGCAGCGGTTGACGCGCAAGCCATCATGATCTGGCGGGCAGAAAAATCAGCATTACCCCCGCCATAATGCACAATACGCCGAGCATCGCTTTTAGGCTGAAAGCGCCTTGCAAACCGGGTAACAACATTGAGGCTACCCAGACAAGCACATAGCTGAGACTCAGCAGCGCATAGGCTTTGCTGAGCGCGAGCGTGTGTAATGTTTTATGCCAGCAGAAGACGGAAACCAGATACCCCGCCAAACCGGCGAATAGCGCCAGGGTCGCGGCATTAAGAGCGCCCAGCCCGGAAATAAACGCCAGTGGATGCGCTATCGATGGCAGTCGCATCATGGCGAATCCTAAACTCAACTGGGCGAGGGAGGCAATCGCAACGCTTATCAGTCCCCACATTACGCCCATTATGCCGCACTCCCCAGAATGATAATGCCGCTGATAATTAATGCGACGCCAAACCAGTGGCGGGGCGGAACCTGTTCATGCCAGATTTTCCAGGCCGCCAGCGTGACCCAGACAAAATTCAGACTCAACATCGGGTAAGCAATTCCCACCGGCAGGGTTTGTAGCACCAGCAGCCACAGCACCATCGCTGCACCCATGCATATCAGCGCCAGGCCCAGCCACAGCATCAAGTGACGGCGGCGTCCGCCCACCGTCAATGGCCGTGTCGCTTGCTTCTGGCAGAGCTGACCGCCAACGCTGAGCAGACTGGCAAGCACCAGAATGACGCCGATCATTTAGGCCGATACTGAATTAACACCAGACGCCCCTGATAATCAACATTGTCCGCAGGGGGAAGGGAAAGAGCGCTGATGTCTTCGTCTTTGGCTATTGAAAGTACTAGCGTAATAATGCCCTCCTGACGATGCTGGTTGAGCCAGGCGTTAAAATCGTCGGCTTTAACGAATTTATCCTGCACATCAGGATAGCTAAGGCCATACCTGAGTTCGCCCGCGTGTCCGTAGAGCATAATATCGTCTCGTTTCAGACTCCAGGCCAGACCGGCGGCGACGCCGACGTTGTCGGCAAGAATATAGCGGCTTGATGCCAAAGGCGCCTGGGTCATTTCGACAAAAAACTGTGGCTGTTTGGACTCCATCACCCTGTCGGGGATGGAAAAGCCGAACAGCAGCGCCAGTCCCAGCGGACAAAACGCGGGTAATAGGTATTGTTGGCTATGACAGAGGCTATACCAGCCCACAAACGCCCAAACAGTAAAGACGCCCCAGACGCAAAACACTTTATAGGTTTCGATATGCGTCCACACCGGCGATTTCAGCGGGCCCCATGAGGAGACGACAAACGCCGCGACGATCCCGATTATCCCGAACACCAGGTTGATCCCGCCGTTGACACGTAGCGCGGCGACGCCTTCTTTTACGTTATGCAGGACGAAGCGCGCCATGAGTATCGCTATCGGTGCGAAACAGGAAAGAACATAGGTGGGCAGTTTCCCTTTCGCAATGCTGAAAAAGAGAAGCGGCATGATCGTCCATCCGAGCAAATAGAATGCGCCGTTTCGCTCGCGCCAGCCCAGTTTAAGCGCGCCAGGCAGTAACCCCAGCCACGGTAAACTTCCCGCGAGCAGTACCGGCAGATAGTACCAGAAAGGGGCTTTATGCTGGGCATCGCTCATGGCGAATCGCTGGATATGCTCCACCCAGAAAAAGTAATGCCAGAAATCGGCTTCGCGTCGCGCAATGGCGATCGCCCAGGGAAGGACAACCACAAAGCAGCTCAAGACCGCCAGCCAGCCGTATAGCAAAAAGTCCTTCCAGCGTTTCTGAACAATAACCCACGGCAGCACGCTCACCACCGGTACGGCCAGGGCGAGGAACCCTTTAGTTAATACACCCAGACCGCAGGTTGCGCCCAGTAGCAAAAACATCCCAATCTTGCCCGTTCGGGTCGTGGCCTGCATCCCCTGCCAGAAACAACACATACCGGCCGTAAGCCAAAGCGCGATCATCGGGTCGAGTACCGCATACGTCCCGATACTGTAAACGGCAAAGAGGGAGAGAAAGATAACGGAGGCGAGCAACGCGGTACGTTTATCCCGCCATAAGCGGAACGTCAGCCACGCCACCAGCGCTGCGGCCAGCAATGTCGTTAAAATAGCGCCAGCCCGCACGCCAAAATTGGTAGCGCCAAAAAGCCACTGACCCAGACTGTTTATCCAGTAACCGGCTATCGGTTTTTCAAAATAACGTAATCCCAGAAAATGCGGCACGATCCAGTCGCCAGACGCCAGCATCTCCCGACTTATTTCGGCATAGCGCGTTTCATCCGGCTGCCAGAGCAGGCGGCTATTGACAGGAATAACATAGTAGAGCGCGATAAATGCGGCGAAAGCCAGATAATAGCGTATCGATTTCATCATGAGGCGCTCGCTGCCTGTTGGCACCCCAGCCAACCTTCACGGCCAGGGATGTGCCCACGTACAATTTGCCCCAACGGCAGAGACTCAGGCGATGTCGGCAGCAGTTCGCCCAGAGGACAAAAGGTGATCCCCGCGTCACGTGCACGAACGAGCAAATCTTCAAACAGCGGCTGATGGACAATACCTTCGACTTCCGCATGGATGGTATATACCGGCGTGCCTTTGTCCTGCAACATACGGGAGATAATCCAGGTATTGAACGACTGCGCCTGAACGGCGGGGCCGATAACCTCATCCCATGTGGGTAAGGTGACCGGGATTTGCGGCGTCCCTGTCTGGCCCGGCATCAGTAGCGGACGGAATAAGGTGGTTCCACGGCAATCGCTGTTATACCTCAGGTTGAACGGTTCTTTCGCACGAACAACGCGCCCATCCGCTCGCCAGCCGGCCGCGGCTGAGCAGGTGACGGGTTTTCCGATAATGGCCTCAAGCGCCGTTATGCCGCGCGCAATATCTTCTTCAAGCTGGCGGATACTCCAGTGGCCGCTGTGAGTCTGCCACGCATGGTGATCCCAGGCATGTAGTCCCGTCTCATGGTATGTTGCCGTTTCACGAATAATCCCGGCATTAGCGTTGCCGATATTTTTTCCCGGCCAGGCGGTACCGGCCAGCAGGATATCCCAGCCGTAGAGCGAGGCGGCGTTTGAACGTAGCATTTTCCATAAAAATCGCGGTCTTATCAGACGCCAAAGATGACGTCCCATATTGTCCGGCCCGACGCTGAAGAAAAAGCTGGCCTGAACGCCGTGGCGATGCAATGTCGCCAGCAGCCGGGGAACACCTTCACGCGTTCCTCGCAAGGTATCAACATCAATGCGTAAACCGACTTTCGTCATGATGCGCGTTCCGCGACATCTACGCTGCGCAGAAAGAAGTCCAGCGTTTCTTCAACCGTATCACGCATCGCAATAGACGGCTCCCAGCCCAGACAGCGCCTGGCATTGTCGATACTGGGTTTCCGGTGTGCGACATCCTGATAACCCTTGCCGTAATAACTACGGCTTTCGACGACCTGGAAACCGGCAAACGGTGGGAAATGGCAGCGCAGTGGATGCTTGTCAAAACTATCGAGCAACAGCGTCGCCAGTTCCTGAATACTGGCTTCGTTGTCAGGGTTGCCGATATTAATGATTTTGCCATCGCACCGATCGCCCTCATTCACAATAATGCGGAATAATGCTTCGATCCCGTCACGAATATCGGTAAAACAGCGCTTCTGCTGACCGCCGTCGATAAGCTTGATCGGCGTCCCTTCTACCAGGTTCAGAATCAACTGCGTTATCGCGCGTGAACTGCCGATACGCGCCGCGTTCAGGCTATCCAGCCGCGGCCCCATCCAGTTAAAGGGACGGAAAAGCGTGAAGCGCAATCCCTCTTTTTCGCCATAAGCCCAAATCACCCGGTCGAGAAGCTGTTTGGAAACGGAGTAAATCCAGCGCGGCTTATTCACCGGCCCGACGATCAGATTCGATTTGTCCTCGTCAAAAGAGGCGTCCGTACACATGCCGTACACTTCAGAGGTAGACGGAAAAACCACGCGTTTACGGTATTTTACGCAATAACGGATAATCCGCAGGTTTTCTTCAAAATCAAGTTCAAAGACGCGCAGCGGGTTGCGGGTGTATTCAATCGGGGTAGCAATTGCTACCAGCGGCAGTACGACATCGCATTTTTTGACATGATATTCGATCCATTCTGAGTGGATGCTGATATCTCCCTCCACGAAATGAAAGCGAGGGTGGAGCAGGAATCGGCTAATGGCGTTGCTGCCGATATCCATACCGTAGACCTCGTAATTCTCTTCATTCAGTAACCGTTCGGTCAAATGATTGCCGATAAAACCGTTGACGCCGAGGATGAGAACGCGAATGCGACGTTTACCGCTGGTCGCTGGTGGACGATTCAAACGCGCGCCCGCCACCAGACCAAGCGTCTGTGCAAGCTGCGAGCCCTGTACAGTAATACCGTCTCCGGCCTGGCCGGTAATAATCTCCAGCGCGCCATCGGCGCAGGCGACCCGCAGCGGAGAGACCGAAATTACCGAGCCGGGAAGCGCGCCCTGCGCATCCGGACAAATTCGGGAAGACCAGATAGTGAATTTTTGCGAGCCGTTATAGCTGAACGCGCCGGGCCAGGGGGCGGCTACCGCCCGCACCAGGTTATGCACCGTGGAAACCGGTTTGTGCCAGTCGATAAGGCCATCTTCCGGCCTGCGGCGACCATAATATGTAGCGTCAGACTCACGCTGAGGAACAGAAGGTATATCGCCGCATTTCATGGTGGGCAGGATGCTATTAAGCAACAGGCGCGCGGCCTGACATAGCTTATGATGCAGGGTAAGCGCAACATCGTCCTGCGCAATAGCGACGCGTTGACTGGCGACAATCTCTCCGGCGTCGGCACGTTTGACCATACGATGCAGCGTTACGCCCGTTTCGCTTTCGCCGTTAACCAGAACCCAGTTTAGCGGCGCACGGCCACGATAGGCAGGCAATAGAGAACCGTGCAGATTGAACGCGCCAGCCGGGGCGAGGTGCAGAATTTCTTCGCTTAACAGGTTGCGGTAATAGAACGAAAAAATAATATCCGGCGCAAACTCAGCGATGCGGTCGACCCAGATAGGATGGTTTACGTTATCCGGTGCATAAACCGGAATCCCTAATTCTGCCGCCAGCCGGGAGACGGAGCCAAAAAAGGTGTTTTCCGCAGGATTGTCGGCATGAGTGAAAATCGCGGCAATCTCATACCCGGCATCCAGTACGGCCTGCACCCCCTGACATCCCATATCGTGATAGGCAAAAATAACGGCTTTCATTGGTGGCTTTCCTCAGTAAACGGCGTGCTTTCCGGGTAGATAACTTGTTGAACAAAATAGCGGGGGCGGGCGCGGACATCGTTATAAATGCGACCGATGTATTCGCCCAGCAGCCCCATACCGATGAATTGCGCGCCGATGAAGGTAAACAGAACGGCAAAGAGCATAAATACGCCTTCCGCCGCCCACTGCGGCCCCAGCGCCAGGCGAAGTACAATAAGCAATACCGACAGGCTAAACCCGCCGATGGCGATAACGCTGCCCAGCAGACTCAACAGGCGCAGCGGCGTCGTCGTCAGGCAGGTCACCAGGTCATACATCAGGTTAATGAGACGCATAAAACTGTATTTAGAGTCGCCAAATTCACGTTCAGCGTGATGCACCGGGATCTCGGTAGCCCGACGAGCGAAAATGTTGGCCAGAATAGGGATAAAGGTGCTGCGTTCATGGCAGCGCAACATAGTATCGATAATAGGGCGGCGATAGGCACGTAACATGCAGCCGTAATCGCCCATCGCTTTGCCCGTTGTGCGCTGGATCAGTAGATTAATGATTTTTGACGCCGATTTGCGAAACAGGCTGTCCTGTCGGTTCTGGCGCACGGTGCCTACCACATCGAACCCTTCATCGGCTTTCGCCACCAGGCGCGGGATCTCTTCCGGCGGGTTTTGCAGATCGGCATCCAGCGTAATGATGAGATCGCCGCTTACATGGCTAAACCCCGCCATGATCGCTGCATGTTGACCGTAGTTACGGTTGAGTAAAATAGAGATGATATGGCTATCGGCTTCCTGGGACGCCTTAACCATCAGCTCCGCCGAGCTATCGCTGCTACCATCATCTATCAATAAAATCTCCCACGCTTTGCCCAGACTCTCGCAGGCGGCGGTGGTGCGTCTTATCAATTCCGGCAGGCTTTCCTGTTCGTTATAGACAGGAATAACCACCGAGACTTTTTTTATGGGGGCGGCGTCAAACATGCTTATTGTCCTGCTATCTGATGAAGGGCGGTAATGACCCGATCAAAGTCACTCTCGGTCATGTCCGGGAAGAGCGGCAGTGAGCAGATCCGCTCGCTGTTCCACTCGGTGTCAGGCAGCGTGAGCGTTGGGAAACGTTCGCGATAATATTTTTGCGTATGCGCGGCGCGGAAATGCAGCCCTGTGCCGATGCCTTTCGTTTTCAGCGATGCCATCAGAGCATCCCGGGTAATACCGCAACGGGCTTCATCGACCCGGATAATGAATAAATGCCAGGCGTGAATATGTTCCCACGACGGAAGGCTCAGAGGCTGAAAAGGCAGGTCTGCCATTGCCTGGTGGTACTGCGCTGCGATGGCGGCGCGGCGAGCGTTAAGCGCATCCAGTTTCTGTAACTGAGCAAGCGCGATAGCGGCGTTGAGGTCGGGCAAATTATATTTGTAGCCCGGCGCCAGGACTTCCGCTTGTGGCGCGCGTCCTCCGCACTGTCGATCCCAGGCATCAACGCCAAGCCCGTGAAACTTGAGACTGCGCAGTTTATCGGCGAATTGCGGGTTATCCGTGACGACGATACCGCCTTCAGCGCAGGTGATGTTCTTAATGGCGTGGAAGGAGAAAATCGCGGTGCCCCGGGCGCCAATGTGGCGACCTTTGTAGCTGGTTCCTGTCGCGTGCGCCGCGTCTTCAATCACCGGGATGCCATAACGCTCGCCAAGAGCGTAAATAGCGTCCAGATCGGCGGGCGCGCCAGCGTAGTGGACGGGGATAATTGCTTTGGTTTGTGGCGTAATCGCGGCTTCGATATGTTCAGGCGTGACCATCAGCGTATCGCGATCGACATCGACCATGACGGGGGTCGCGCCGAGTAAAACGATCATATTTAGCGTAGAAACCCACGTCATTGACGGTGTAATGACCTCGTCGCCTTCACCAATGCCCAGCGCCATCAACGCGATGTGCATACCGGCAGTGGCTGAACTGACGGCAACGGCATATTGATTGCCAGTTAGCCGACAAAACGCCGCTTCCAGTTCCTGATTTTTCGGGCCGGTTGTTATCCAACCTGAGTCCAGTACGGTCTTAACGGCAGCGAGCTCTTCCGCGCCCATCGCCGGACGGGAGAAAGGCAAAAAGTCCGACATCATTTTTCCTTCAGCCATTGAAAGCCGCTTTTCAAATATTTCGGCAATAGAAAAGGGCTTATTTTTTAACGAATTTAGCTGAACCCTACTGGATGAAGATTAAATTAACATTAAGAAATTAAGGTGAAGTAAAAAGATAATTTTTAACGGAATTATGCTTTGCTTTCGCCGAAAGTTTAAGGCATTTTATGCATGCCCAAAAGCTGTTTTTATGTTTCTGGCCTGGTCTTCCGTCGCGGAATTTCATTTTAATTGTATTGCTATTAAGTTAGCTGCACTGTCTGCCTGAGAGGTTAATGTGCTGGCATTTACCCTACGCTTTATTAAAAACAAACGCTATTTCGCGATTCTGGCGGGGGCGTTGGTTATTATCGCCGGGTTGACCTCACAACATGCCTGGAGTGGTAACGGTCTACCGCAGATTAACGGTAAAGCGCTGGCGGCGCTGGCGAAGCAGCATCCGGTAGTCGTGTTATTCCGCCATGCCGAGCGGTGCGATCGTTCCGATAATACCTGCCTGTCAGACAGCACGGGGATTACGGTCAAGGGTGCGCAAGATGCCAGAGCGCTGGGTAAAGCCTTCAGTGCCGATATACAAAATTACAATCTCTATTCCAGTAATACGGTGCGCACCATCCAGTCGGCAACCTGGTTTTCTGCGGGCAGGTCGCTTACGGTGGATAAAAAAATGATGGATTGCGGCAGCGGTATTTATGCTTCAATCAATACGTTACTGAAAAAGTCGCAGAATAAAAATATAGTCATTTTTACCCATAATCATTGTTTGACGTATATTGCAAAAAATAAGCGCGGCGTAAAGTTTGATCCGGACTATCTTAATGCGCTCGTTATGCATGCGGAAAACGGAAAACTCTTTTTAGATGGTGAATTTGTTCCCGGCTAGCCGCATGTTAAAAGCGTAAAGACAGCCTGAAGCGGCTGTCGTCATTATAATAACCCTTTCAATGCTAATGTGTGGCGTGTCGCTACATTCAAATCATACAGCGCCAGTTCTTCTGGCTTGACCCAGGCGTAGTCCTGAAATTCGTCGTTAATACATATATCGCGGTTAGCGGAAACACAGTCGAAGATGAGATAAATCATATAAATCTCTTCTTGTCTGCCATCAGCGTAGGTTTTAATGCGGATATCGTCGCGGAAGGTCCACGGCGTAATATCGCTCAGAATCAGTTGTTCGCCGAGTTCCTCCCGAATCTCCCGACGCAGCGCCTCTTCAATGCGTTCGCCTGGCTCGACCCCGCCGCCCGACAGCGCCCACTGACCGGGAAAGACGCCGCGGTTGTCGGCCATTTTGCACAGCAGATAACAGCCATCATTTTGAATTAATGGGCAAACTATAGTTCGTTGACGCATAAGTCGCTTCCTTAAACCACCAGGTCATCAGCTTAACAAATCATTCTGCGAAATTCTTTGTGAAAAATGGAAGCGATAACGCAGACTGCGTTTTTTGTTAATCCTGTTGATGCAGGCGTCACCATGTGATGGCGCAATGATGCGGCATGGCGAAAGTAGTATTTCGTTACAATATGTTTTTGGAATGGTTTCTTAGTGCATTGATTCCTCAGCGTCTGGCAGTACAATTCTGCCGTTTTGGGGAGTTTTTCTTTATGTGCTTGCTGGAAAGGGTAAAAATGAAAAAAAGCATATTATTAGGTTTTGCCGGAATGCTGTTCGTTTCTGCATCGGCGCAGGCCATCAGTATTAGCGGCCAGGCGGGCGAAGATTACACCAACATTGGCGTGGGTTTTGGTACGGAATCGACGGGACTGGCGCTAAGCGGCAACTGGATGCACAACGATGATGATGGCGACGCTGCGGGCGTGGGTCTGGGGCTGAACATTCCGGTGGGACCTCTGCTGGCGACGGTCGGCGGTAAAGGTATTTATACCAATCCGAAAGACAGCGATGAAGGCTATGCGGCGGCTGTCGGCGGTGGGCTACAATGGAAAATCGGCAACAGCTTCCGTCTGTTCGGCGAGTATTATTATTCACCAGATTCGCTGTCCAGCGGCATCGACAGCTATGAAGAAGCGAATGCAGGCGCGCGTTTCACCATTATGCGCCCGCTGAGCATTGAAGCCGGTTATCGTTACCTGAACCTGGCGGGTAAAGACGGCAACCGCGATAATGCGATTGCTGACGGCCCTTATGTTGGCGTAAACGCCAGCTTTTGATGCTAACGGCGCGGCAATCGTCGCGCCATATTCCTCCTTTTCCCGTCATTCTTCTTTCCACGTCCTATTCCTCTTTGCGTTATAGTGTTTTCATCATAAGAGCAGGAGAACACAATGCTAAATGTGGAAATGCTATCCACCGGGGATGAGGTGTTGCACGGACAAATCGTTGACACCAATGCCGCCTGGCTGGCTGATTTTTTCTTTCATCAGGGCGTTCCGTTATCACGGCGAAATACGGTAGGCGATAATCTGGACAGTCTGGTCGCTATCTTGCGTGAACGCAGTCAACATGCTGATGTTTTGATTGTTAATGGCGGGTTAGGGCCGACCAGCGATGATTTAAGCGCGCTCGCCGCGGCAACGGCAAAAGGCGAAGGATTAGTACTGCACCAGGCGTGGCTGACCGAAATGGAACGCTACTTTCAGCAGCGTGGCCGCGTGATGGCGCCGAGCAACCGTAAACAGGCGGAACTGCCTGCCAGCGCGGAGTTTATTAATAATCCGGTCGGCACTGCCTGTGGATTTGCGCTACAGCTCAACCGCTGCCTGATGTTTTTCACCCCCGGCGTACCGTCTGAATTTAAGGTTATGGTGGAGAAGGAAATCTTACCGCGGTTACGCGCGCGTTTTTCGCTGCCGGAGCCGCCGCTTTGCCTGCGGTTAACGACTTTTGGACGTTCAGAAAGTGACCTCGCGCAGCGTCTCGATTCACTGCCGTTGCCGCCCGGCGTGACGATGGGGTATCGCTCATCAATGCCGATCATTGAACTGAAATTGACCGGCCCGGCTACGCAACGGGAGGCGATGCTGGCGTTATGGCCAGAGGTCAAACGGGTTGCCGGGCAGAACCTGATTTTTGAAGGTACGGAAAACCTGCCGGCGCAAATAGCCCGCCGCCTGCAGGAAAGGCAGTTGAGTCTGACGTTGAGCGAGCAATACACCAGCGGCTTACTGGCGCTACAGCTTTCCCGCGCCGGGGCGCCTGTTCTTGCCAGCGAAGTCGTTCCTTCTCAGGAAGAGACGCTGGCGCAAACGGCGCACTGGACGACAGAACGGCGCAGCAATCATTATGCCGGTCTGGCGCTGGCCGTGTCGGGGCTGGAAAACGAACATCTTAATTTCGCGCTGGCGACGCCGGATGGCACGTATGCCTTACGCGTGCGTTTTAGCGCCAATCGGTATAGCCTGGCAATACGTCAGGAGGTCTGCGCGATGATGGCGCTAAATATGCTGCGCCGCTGGCTTAATGGCGAGGACATTACCAGCGAGCATGGCTGGATAGACGTGGTTGAATCATTGACATCATAATCCCTTTCTCTTATCTGCGATGGGAACGACATCGTGAGCCGGATAAGGCCGCTATGCCATTATCCGGCAATATCATCTGCTTTTTTGTCCAGCCAATTGTACTGAATACAAAGTAATACGTGCGTTAATTCACATTTATATGGTTAACCCTTCCACTCCGTTGGAAGGCGGATAAGCTTTGACGCGCTTCACAATTTTTTCCCTACTGACCTTTCACACTGATTCCAGTGTCTCAGACTGGAGTCCAATATGTTGGAATCAAGTAAAGTCCCGGCTCTTACTCGCGCAATCGACATCCTCAATTTGATCGCGCGTATTGGCCCATGCAGCGCGGCAATCATTATTGAAACGCTGCGTATTCCAAAAAGCACCGCGTACCTGCTGTTGAATGAATTAAAACGTCAGCGATTTATTAGCCTCGATCATCAGGATAACTACTGCCTGTGGACTAAGCTCGTTGAATTGTCGGGTCATGCGCTCAGCAAGATGGATCTGCGGGAGCTGGCGCGTCCTCGTCTAACACAACTGATGGATGAAACCGGGCTGCTGCGTCACTTGGGGATCATCGACCACGAAAATGCGTATTACATACTGAAAGTGGAATCCTCATCCACTATCAGCGTGCGCTCGCATGAGGGGAAAAGCCTCTCTCTTTATCGTTCCGGCATCGGCAAATGCCTGCTGGCATGGCAGCCGGCCGCCGTACGCAAAGCCATTATTGAACAACTGGTATGGGAGCGAGCCACGCTGACCACCATCACCGAGCCGCAACAATTGAATGATGAGCTGGAACGCATTCGCCAGCGAGGATGGAGCTTTGATAACGGGGAGGATTATCCGGATGTCCGCTGCGTTGCCGCACCGGTATTTAATGCCAGAAACGAACTGACCGCGGCAATTTCAGTGGTCGGCACGCGCCTGCAAATCAACGAAGAGAATCTTGATTATTTGGCCGGTAAAGCTATTGCCTGTGCCAAAGATATTTCACGCCTGTTGGGATGGAAAAGTCCCTTCGACTCACTCGCATCTTAAAATGGAGAATATTATGACTCTTCCTAAAATTAAACACGTTCGAGCCTGGTTTATTGGGGGCGCTACCGCAGAGAAAGGGGCTGGCGGCGGGGATTATCACGACCAGGGAGGAAATCACTGGATTGATGACCATATCGCCACTCCCATGAGCAAATATCGCGACTATGAGCAGTCTCGTCAGTCTTTTGGGATCAACGTGTTAGGGACGCTGATTGTCGAAGTAGAGGCGGAAAATGGGCAGACGGGGTTCGCCGTTTCGACAGCAGGGGAGATGGGCTGTTTTATCGTAGAAAAACATCTTAACCGGTTTATTGAAGGCAAATGCGTAAGCGATATCAAACTTATTCACGATCAGATGCTCGGCGCGACCATGTACTACTCCGGTTCCGGCGGTCTGGTGATGAACACGATTTCCTGTGTGGATCTGGCGTTGTGGGATTTGTTTGGCAAGGTGGTTGGGCTGCCGGTTTATAAATTGCTGGGCGGAGCGGTGCGCGATGAAATTCAGTTTTACGCCACCGGCGCACGCCCGGATCTGGCTAAAGAAATGGGCTTTATCGGCGGTAAAATGCCGACTCACTGGGGACCGCACGATGGTGATGCGGGGATCCGTAAAGATGCCGCGATGGTGGCGGATATGCGTGAAAAGTGCGGGCCGGATTTCTGGCTGATGCTCGACTGCTGGATGAGTCAGGATGTGAACTATGCGACTAAACTGGCTCACGCCTGTGCGCCATTTAATCTCAAATGGATTGAAGAGTGTCTGCCGCCGCAGCAGTATGAAGGCTATCGCGAATTAAAACGCAACGCGCCTGCAGGGATGATGGTTACCAGCGGCGAACACCATGGTACGCTGCAATCCTTCCGCACTCTGGCAGAAACCGGCATTGATATTATGCAGCCGGATGTTGGCTGGTGCGGCGGATTAACCACGCTGGTTGAGATCGCCGCGCTTGCCAAATCGCGCGGGCAACTGGTGGTGCCGCACGGTTCGTCTGTCTATTCGCACCATGCAGTTATTACTTTCACTAATACCCCTTTCAGCGAGTTCCTGATGACCAGCCCGGACTGCTCCACCCTGCGTCCGCAATTTGACCCGATTCTCCTGGATGAGCCGGTGCCGGTGAATGGACGCATTCATAAATCAGTGCTGGATAAGCCGGGCTTCGGCGTCGAGCTTAACCGTGACTGTCACTTGAAACGCCCTTATAGCCACTAATAACTCGTGCGTTGCCTTTGTACGGCAACGCCCTCATCCTGTTGAGGATATTGCTATGAGCATCACTTTACTTGACGGCGTAGTGAAGAAAAACCGCGCACGTTTAATTCCTTTTATGTTGGCGCTGTATGTACTGGCGTTTCTGGATCGTTCAAATATTGGTTTTGCCAAAGAGACCTATCAGATAGATACCGGGCTAAGTAATGAAGCCTACGCGCTAGGGGCCGGTATTTTCTTTGTGGTTTACGCTTTCCTTGGCGTACCGGCTAACCTGCTGATGCGCAAATTTGGCGCAAGAACCTGGATCGGCACGACTACCCTGCTGTGGGGCTTTCTCTCTGCTGCGATGGCCTGGGCGGATAGTGAAGCAAAATTTCTGATAATCCGCACGCTATTGGGCGCGGCGGAGGCTGGATTTTTCCCCGGCATGATCTATCTAACTTCACAATGGTTCCCGCAGCGTAACCGTGCCAGCATTATGGGGCTATTTTATATGGGCGCGCCGCTGGCGTTAACGTTGGGTTCGCCGCTCTCCGGCGCTCTGCTGGAGATGCATGGTTTTATGGGGCACCCGGGATGGTTCTGGATGTTCGTTATCGAAGGCCTACTGGCGATTGGCGCAGGGATATTCACCTTTTTCTGGCTTGATGACACTCCGCAGCAGGCGCGTTTTCTTAGCCTGGAAGAAAAGAACGCGCTTATCAGGCAACTGGCGAGCGAAGAAGAGAAAAAGGTCACGTCAAGGCTTGCGGATGCGCTGCGTAATGGACGCGTCTGGCAACTGGCTATTATTTATCTGACGATTCAGGTGGCGGTATACGGACTCATCTTTTTCCTGCCGACCCAGGTTGCCGCGCTATTGGGCACTAAAGTGGGCTTTACCGCTTCGGTGGTAACAGCGGTTTCCTGGGTGGCGGCTTTGCTTGGCACATGGCTTATTCCTCGCTACTCCGACCGTACCGGCGATCGCCGTAACGTTGCGGCAGTGACGCTACTGGCTGCGGGCATTGGCATTGGCCTGTCAGGTCTGGTTTCTCCGGTGCTCGCTATTCTGGCGCTCTGTGTTGCAGCAGTAGGATTTATTGCCGTTCAGCCCGTATTCTGGACCATGCCAACGCAGCTACTTTCCGGTACGGCTCTGGCGGCAGGAATTGGTTTCGTTAATCTGTTTGGCGCTGTGGGCGGTTTTATTGCCCCAATTCTGCGCGTAAAAGCGGAAACGTTGTTTGCCAGCGATGCGGCGGGCCTGCTGACGCTGGCCGGAGTCGCCATCATTGGCTCATTAATTATCTTCACGCTGAGCGTTAATCGTCCGGTGGCGCAATCTGGCGCTGCGCATCATTAATCTTATCTACGTTGTAAGGATCGCTATGAACGCATTGTTATCAAATCCTTTTAAAGAAGGATTACGTAAAGGGGATACGCAAATTGGTTTGTGGCTCAGTTCAACCACCTCTTATATGGCGGAGATTGCGGCGACGTCGGGTTATGACTGGTTGTTAATAGATGGCGAGCACGCGCCTAATACGGTGCAGGACTTGTATCATCAGTTACAGGCCATCGCCCCATACGCCAGCCAGCCGGTGATTCGCCCGATCGAGGGAAGTAAAGCGCTCATTAAACAGGTACTGGACATCGGGGCGCAAACGCTACTGATCCCGATGGTTGACACCGCAGAACAGGCGCGCCAGGTCGTTTCCGCTACCCGATACCCGCCGTTGGGGCAACGAGGCGTTGGCGCGAGCGTGGCGCGTGCGGCGCGCTGGGGAAGAATCGACAACTATATGGCACAGGCCAATGAGTCGCTCTGCCTGTTGGTGCAGGTTGAAAGCAAAGTGGCGCTGGAAAACCTTGACGCGATTCTGGAGGTTGAAGGCATTGATGGCGTCTTTATCGGTCCGGCAGATCTCTCTGCTTCATTGGGTTACCCCGATAATGCCGGACACCCGGAAGTGCAGCGGATCATTGAAGCGTGTATTTATCGTATTCGCGCCGCCGGAAAAGCGGCGGGTTTTTTGGCGGTCGATCCGACAATGGCGCAGAAATGTCTGGCGTGGGGCGCGAATTTTGTCGCGGTCGGGGTAGATACGATGCTCTACACCGAGGCGCTGGACAGCAGGTTGGCGATGTTTAAATCTGTTCAGTCAGTAAGCACGGCAAAACGTAGTTATTGAGAAAAATGCCGGATGGCACGTATGCCTTACGCATGCGTTTTAGCGCCTATCGGTATAGTCTGGCAATACGTCAGGAGGTCTGTGCGGTGATGGCGCTAAATATGCTGCGCCGTTGGCTTAATGGCGAGGACATTACCAGCGAGCATGGCTGGATAGACGTGGTTGAATCATTGACGGCATAGAACTTTTAGTGGGAAGGCCTGGCCTTCCCACCCTTATATACTTATAAATTCTTCGCAGAGCATCATTTCAGGATAAGAGCCTAATGGGATAGGCTCTAAGTACTCACCATTACTGGAGACTGTATTCATATATTTGCCGCCGGGTTTGGGTGTTAAATAGTGCTTGTTCCTCTACTGAAAGCGTTAAGAATTTTTCCGCAAATTCTCGTAGTGTGGTAACAGGATCGTTTTGTCCGGCATTCGATAAGAGTTGAATTGTATGGTAACAAAATAGACCACAGCCGTTGGGTACATTGTTCTGTAAATTCATTTCAATAAAATTAACCTCATCGCTTTCTGATATGCCTGCAATTTTGGCTGCTTCTATAATCTCTTGCTTAGTATTTTAATTTAAATCATAATAAGTATTAAATATAAGGCATTTTATTTTTTCTGCAAGTTTATAAAATAAACATATAAGCCAGTGATCTCCTGTATTTATCAGAAAGACTTCATTTTCAGATAATCCTGATTGAGCCATCTTTTCAAGTAGCTGAGTGCTTAATATATTTTCTTTGGTGGTAGGATGAATCAGCCCAATAGGATAGTTTACCGAGAGAAAAGGTGATTCTTGAACCAGACCTTGCGTTGCAGCTGCCAGCTCATCTGACGACAACATTCGCGCACTACACCAAAGATTTTCAACTCCTACCTGTTCTTGATCTGTCTGAGCGAACTGGTCGCCCATAATTTTATGTGCTATTCCTATTTTTTTAGAAAGGTCGGTTGTCGCGGAACCGGCCATATAAAGTAATCTGGAAGGGGCATGTAGCTTTTTCCACTCAGTGTTATTTTTTGTTATATCGTTATTGGCGATTTGATGTAATACAAGGCAAGCCTGATTGATTTTTTTGTCTATATCTGGTGATCCCGATCTTTTTCCGCTAAAGAGATCAAAAAGTAATTTCTCAACTTTATGTCCCAGGTCATCGTTGCGTAACGCAAGATTGCATAACAGATCAATACAATTCTGATTACCGTTCTCTACTTCGCCAATCAACAACGCAAGCGCCTCATCGCTCACATCTTCTGAATATAAACTGTGAAATTGCGGTGTGCTCAATCGGTAAAGTGAATTTACACATATATTCATTTTGCTCTGTTTCCTGGTAGGTGAAAGTAACGAATATGATGTCATGTATAATTATTTGTAAAAATATTATTGTTAGTGGGAGATATATTAAATCAGGCATAGACCTGATTTTATTATTATTCACATAACACTCAATTATTATTGGAGATATTCAGTTATCCCCCTCTTTAAAGGAGGCTGGTAACGCGGCGATACAAGAGATATTGCTCTATAAACAGTAACGTCGTTATCTGTCATGCCACCGTGGGTTAGCGGTCATGGTTAACCAAATAGGGCAGGTTATTGCAAAGAGACATCCGCGTTTATACCCAAAATAATCCGTAGCCAACACATAAGCAACTTGAAGTATGAAGGGTATATGTCTGATGGAAAATCGTCCCTGGTGAGTAGGGTAATAGCGCCGGAGGGGCTCCGGCGCTTTTTACTTAGCCGAGCGCCTGGGCCAGTAGCGTAATGGGGTGTTCGCAGCGTTTGCTTGTAGACATCTCAATTTGCCACTTACAGGTTTCACAATCGGTGACGACAATGTCGGCGCCGCTCTCTTCAATCTGGCGGAACAGCGGCGCGCCGATGGACTGTGATGTCGGATAGTTTTCCTTTTTAAATCCATACGTACCGGCAATGCCGCAGCACTGTGAATCAAGTACCGTCAATTCAAGCCCCGGAATTTGCCGCAACAGTTCAAGCGTGTAAAGCGTCCAGCCCATTTTTTCCATATGACACGGCGTATGGTAGACCACTTTCAGCGGCAAAGGATTAAGAGGCAGCGTTTTCCCGGCATCCAGTTTGCGCCATAGCCAGCGGGTGGCCAGCTCGATATGTTCGCGCAGCCCGGCGTTGTCCACATCCAGCACTTCAGGATATTCATCGCGCAACGCAAACGTACAGGTGGATGACGTGGCGATGACCGGAATACCTTTGACGGCAATCGCCTCGCGTAGCGACTCCACATTGCTGATAGCCTGCTTGCGAGCTTTATCCGTAAAACCGTTAGCGATCAGTGGTACGCCGCAACACTTCTCTTTACTCAGTAACTGTACGCCGGTACCCATTGCGTTCAGCACCTTAATCAGATCTTTTCCGAGCTGCGGGTGGTTGTAATTCACAGAACAGCCATGGAAAAAGGCGACCTGATCTTTGTATTTAGCCTGCTGCGCCGCCACGCTACGATACCAGCGGCGGAAGGTGCCGAAAGAGTATTTTGGTAAGGTGCGGCGATGATCGATTTTGAGCGCGTAATCAAGCAACTGGCGCACTGGCTTTAATGCGGTGGCGGTATTGACCACCGGCGCGAACGGCGTTGAAACGCTGCCCATCAGATCGGTATGGCTGAGAATAAAGTTACGCAATGACGGGCGCGTCGTATCGTATTTCGCGCGGGCGCGCTGGATGATATCGCCAATCTTCACGTCCGACGGACAGGCGACCTCACACCGTTTGCAGTTAATGCAATATTTCAGCGCCTCATCATACAGTGCGCCGTCTTTCAGACGCAGGCGTTCGCCATCCGGTCCGGCCTGTTTAGGGCCAGGGTAACCAGGATTAACGCGGCTGACCGGGCACGCGGTGGTGCACACCGTACATTTAATACAACTTTCAAAACGTGTGTCGCTCATTGCTGTTCTCCTGCACGCTCAGCGATATGGTGCGCGGCCTGGAGGGCGCTGACTGCGCAGACGCCGCCGCCGCATCCCTCAGCTATAGGATCGAATCCCGCCAGCACAGAACCTATTGCATACAGATTTTCTACCGTGTTGCCCGCAAGGGAGGGGCGGAAAGCGTCATCCGTCACGACGCCAAACTGCTGCCAGGGCTGTGGGTCGAAGAAATGTTGTTGATACCATTCGGCGCGGGTGGCCGTTTGCTGTACGTCGAGCCCTAAAATAGGTTCGCGGATCCCTTCGCGCTCGGCAACCAGACCGCTACTAAAGAAGCTACCGCTGGCAAGTACGGCAAAACGCGGGCGCAGTGGGATATCGGCATGGTTGCGGGTCCATATTTCGCTCACGATACCGTGACGGCAGGTGACTTTCTTCACTTCATCGCCCGGCATCCAGATGCCGCCCTGACGGACAAACTGGCGCTGGAGGTGATTGTGCAGACGAATACCGAGCACCGATGGCGGCAGCGTCGGCAGCAGCGTGAGCGCGCAGGGCAGACGTTCGTTAAGCCAGCGCCACAGCGTATCGTTCGCCAGCCCGAAACAGGCGGGCATGATGATCATGTCGCAGTTTGTCGCTATTGGCGACAGCGCGTCGTACAGCAGTGGCCATTTTTCTTCGTTATCAAGCAGACGCGCAATATTGACCGCGCGAAATTCCGTCGGGTTATCACGCAGTACGTCCAGTTCCGGAAGGTCGATTTCTGCGGTTTCCACGTTGAGGTCGCGTTGGCGCAGCGACGCTGCCGCAAGGTGCGCCTGGAAATCCAGTAATCCGCTAACGCCGACGACGCAAATTCGCTGTGCGGATAACGGCCAGACCGGTACTTCCGGCGAGCTAAGCCAGGTTGAACGCAATGTGCCAAGCGGCGTGACACGCTGGTGCGCCTGCTGTACGTCGCCGTATAACTGCGCGCCGCTGGCGTTAAGTAGCGTTTGCGCCTGTTGCGCCAGCGTAAGGACTTTTTGCGCGCCTAAACGCGAATAAGGATGTTCAGGCGCCTGGCGGCGCAGCGCATCAAGCCCGGCGGTAATGTCGGTCACCGGTTGGCCGTCGGGCAGGGCGCTGAGTAGATCCAGCGAGCCGGAGGAAAAATGCAGCGCGCTTTGTCCGCGGGTGACGATGGCGCAGCGTAATCCATGCTGCTGGAGTTGCAGTCCGCATAGCAAACCGGCGAGACCGCCGCCCATAATAACCGTATCAAATTTCATCCTGGTGCTCCTTCTCCAGACCGCATAATCCCTGATAAACCCAGCGCGTGAATTCGCTTTCGCGCAGCGCGTCTCCCCAGGCGACAGGTTGTACGCCTTTCCAGCGCTCATTCAGAAATTCAGAGAGTTGCGTAATAGATTGCGCCGCGGTCGTTACATTAAAACGCTGCAATAGCCCGGCCGCGCGGCAGGCGCACAGTTCGCCCTGGCAAGTGCCCATCCCTACGCGGGTGCGACGGCGCAGATCCAGCAGGCTATTCACGGTTAAGTTTTCGACGGCATACTGCACTTCCCCCGCCGTGACGGCCTCGCATTCACAGACCAGGCTACGGTGTTGGCGGCCTTCACTCAGCCACCCCGGCGTGCGATCGCCATGCCGATAAACCGCCGATCCGCGTAGCGGCGCGGGAAGCGAGATAATGCGTTTCAGCGTATGTTCTGTAGACTCTTTTGAGCCAGGCAACGGCGTATCCGCCGTGATGCAGGGGCGAGTATTGCCCAACTTGCGGCACACGGCATCGGTCGCCCATTCCGCCATCAGGCGGTAAGTCATTAGCTTCCCGCCGGTAATGGTAATGAAGCCATCAAGCCCGTCGCGTTCGGCGTGGTCGAACAACACAATACCGCGGCTGACGTTACGACCGCTGGGATCGTCATCGCTGGCCACCAGCGGGCGGACGCCGGAATACGCGCGCAGAATACGCGTCTTCGCCATGACAGGGGCCAGTTTTTCCCCTTCACGCAGCAGGATATCGACTTCATCTGCGGTGACGCGGTTGCTGTCTATCTCATTGTAATCAATATGGGTAGAGGTGGTGCCGATCAGTGAAATCGTATCGCCAGGTACCAGAATGTCGGCATCCGATGGTTTCCGGCAGCGGTTAATGACATGCTGGTTGATCCGATGGTCCATGATCAACAGCGAGCCTTTCGCCGGGAACATGCGAATACTCAGGTCGGCGTATTCGGCGATCCGTTGCCCCCAGATACCTGCCGCATTGACCACCACCGGCGCGTGAAGCGTCTGAGTTTCGCCAGTGAGATGGTTGCGCACATGGACGCCGCAGACCGTTGCGCCTTCACGAATGAGCCCGGTCACTTCATGCGCCGTTAACACGATTGCGCCATGTTCTCTGGCATCCAGCATATTGGCGGCGGTAAGGCGGAAAGGGTCCACGGTGCCATCCGGCACTTTTACCGCACCGATGAGCGCAGGGTTAACGGAAGGTTCGATGATGCGAGCCTGCTGCGGATCGATGGCTTCAGCGCGAATGCCCGCCGCTTCACAGGCGCGAATAAAGGTGGCCTGAAACGCAAGATCATCTTCCGGCAACGTAATAAACAGACCATCCGTCGGTTCGACGCAATGGCGGGCGATCCGTTTTAAAATCTGGTTTTCACTAATGCACTCGCGCGCGGATTCCACGTCGGTAACCGCATAACGAGCGCCGCTGTGCAGCAGCCCGTGGTTACGCCCGGTCGCGCCGGTCGCTATATCATGCCGCTCCACCAGAATGACACGTAAACCGCGCAGCGCGCAGTCGCGGGCGATCCCTGCGCCTGTTGCTCCACCGCCAATGATAATCACGTCACTTGCTTGCGAGTCGCGAGTTTTCATTGTTTTTCCTCACAGTTCGTTTTTTATCATTTAGCCATACAAATCATATGGAATGTTTGATTTCGCGCATAATCGCTCACTATTCGAAAATGAAACGTGATTTCGTGCGCCTTTCTGAACATTAGTCATAAATCTGTAACAATATGTGCTGTAATTCACATTAACGTGACGTATCTTTACTTAACATCGCGGCCACACTGGGAGCAGCGGGGTTGTTTGAACGAACTGCGGTGTTTACCTCTAAATAAAATATGGGCCACGGAGGCTACAATATGTTGAGTATTTTTAAACCAGCGCCGCATAAAGCGCGCTTGCCAGCGGCGGAGATTGATCCGACCTATCGCCGATTACGCTGGCAGATTTTCCTGGGGATATTCTTTGGCTATGCCGCGTATTATCTGGTGCGCAAGAACTTTGCCCTCGCGATGCCCTACCTGGTAGAACAGGGTTTTTCACGCGGCGATCTGGGTTTTGCGCTGTCCGGGATTTCCATCGCTTATGGTTTTTCGAAATTTATAATGGGTTCGGTGTCCGATCGCTCGAATCCGCGCGTTTTCCTGCCGGCAGGGTTGATTCTGGCCGCAGCAGTCATGTTGTTTATGGGCTTTGTACCGTGGGCGACATCCAGCATCGCCGTGATGTTTGTGCTGTTGTTCCTTTGCGGCTGGTTCCAGGGGATGGGGTGGCCGCCGTGCGGACGTACGATGGTTCACTGGTGGTCGCAGAAAGAGCGCGGCGGCATTGTGTCGGTCTGGAACTGCGCGCATAACGTCGGCGGCGGGATCCCGCCACTGCTGTTCCTGCTGGGGATGGCGTGGTTTAACGACTGGAAAGCGGCGCTCTATATGCCAGCTTTTGGCGCGATTGTGGTGGCGCTGTTCGCTTTCGCAATGATGCGCGATACGCCGCAATCCTGCGGTCTGCCGCCTATCGAAGAGTATAAAAACGACTATCCGGACGACTACAACGAAAAAGCGGAAGAAGAGCTGACTGCGAAGCAGATCTTCATGCAGTACGTACTGCCAAACAAACTGTTGTGGTACATCGCTATCGCCAACGTGTTCGTCTACCTGCTGCGCTACGGTATCCTCGACTGGTCGCCGACCTACCTGAAAGAAGTGAAGCATTTCGCACTGGATAAATCCTCCTGGGCATATTTCCTCTATGAATACGCGGGTATTCCGGGCACGCTACTGTGTGGCTGGATGTCGGATAAAGTCTTCCGCGGCAACCGTGGCGCGACCGGCGTGTTCTTTATGACCCTGGTCACTATTGCGACCATCGTTTACTGGATGAACCCGGCAGGGAACCCGAACGTTGATATGGCTTGTATGATTATCATCGGCTTCCTGATCTACGGCCCGGTAATGTTGATCGGTCTGCACGCGCTGGAACTGGCGCCGAAAAAAGCGGCGGGTACGGCGGCGGGCTTTACCGGTCTGTTTGGTTATCTGGGCGGTTCTGTCGCTGCAAGCGCCATTGTGGGTTATACCGTTGACTTCTTCGGTTGGGATGGCGGCTTTATGGTGATGATTGGCGGCAGCATTCTGGCGGTAATCCTGCTGGTGGTCGTGATGATTGGCGAAAAACGCCATCATGATGAGCTGCAGTTAAAACGCAACGGAGGCTAATAACATGCAAACCACACTGAAAAACCTTAGCGTGGCGTTAATGTTGGCAGGAATGACCATCGGAAGCGGCGCCGTGGCGGCTGAAAAAGTCGTTATCGCCCACCGTGGCGCCAGCGGTTATCTGCCGGAGCATACGCTACCGGCGAAAGCGATGGCGTATGCGCAAGGGGCAGATTATCTGGAACAGGATTTAGTGATGACAAAGGACGACCATCTGGTCGTCCTCCATGACCACTACCTTGACCGGGTGACTGACGTCGCTGACCGTTTTCCGGACCGGGCGCGTAAAGATGGGCGCTATTACGCTATCGATTTTACGCTGGATGAAATTAAATCCCTGAAGTTTACCGAAGGGTTTGATATTGAAAACGGCAAAAAAGTACAAACTTATCCGGGCCATTTCCCGATGGGAAAATCTGATTTCCGCATTCATACCTTTGAAGAGGAAATTGAATTCGTTCAGGGATTAAATCATTCTACCGGTAAAAATATCGGCATTTATCCGGAAATTAAAGCGCCGTGGTTCCATCATCAGGAAGGGAAAGATATTGCCGCGAAAACGCTGGAAGTGCTGAAGAAGTATGGTTACACCGGCAAGCAGGACAATGTCTATTTGCAGTGTTTTGATGTCGCTGAGCTGAAACGTATTAAGAATGAACTGGAACCCAAAATGGGGATGGATCTCAATCTGGTTCAACTTATTGCGTATACCGACTGGAATGAAACACAGCAGAAACAGCCGGACGGTCGTTGGGTAAATTACAACTACGACTGGATGTTTAAGCCGGGCGCTATGAAGCAGGTGGCGGAATATGCGGACGGTATTGGTCCGGATTACCATATGCTGGTTGCGGAAGGCTCAACGAAAGGGAATATCAAGCTGACTGGAATGGTGCAGGACGCGCATCAGAATAAGATGGTAGTGCATCCTTACACTGTGCGTGCCGATCAATTGCCGGACTATGCCACAGACGTCAATCAGTTGTACGACATCCTGTATAACAAGGCGGGCGTCGACGGGCTGTTCACCGACTTCCCGGATAAGGCGGTCATGTTTCTGCAAAAAAATGACTAAAGGTATGCCATAGTAGAAGTGAAGCGCCGGATGAGGACATAAACGCCTCATCCGGCCTGGCGCAACGTTTGCCAGCGTAAGTCTGATAAACGCAATGTCATCAGGCGGTGTTGTTTTATAGCAAACCCTCATCGGTCAGTGTTTCCATACATTTTTGTAATAAAAATAGCGGGCTTCCTTCTACCGGCGGTTCTTTTGCTAACAGGGAAATTTGTCGATAAAAGGTGGGTTCCAGCGCCACGGAGCATAATTTTCCTGTCGTGGCTTTTAAGGTTAATTCTGGCAATAAGGCGATACCTAATCCCTGGCGAATAAAATTCAGCGCAGTATCGGGATGGTTAAATTCATATTTAAATATCGGCTCAATACCCTTTTCTTTAAACAACGCCATAATGCTTAATTCATAACGACCTTTACTGACAATAAGTGGTTCGTCCATCAGTTCTTCGACCGTGACTGTACTATTGGCCGCCAGGGGATGATTTTCAGGCACCACTACGGTGAATTTATCCCGGTAAATGGGGACGCAATACATGCCGTTGACCGGAAAAGGAACGAAACCGGCATCAATACTTCCGTCCTGCAGCGAATCAATAATAGCCGTACTGTTCTCTTCATAGGGGATAATTTTTACATTTGGATGATGGCTTTCAAAATAGCGAATGACGCCGGGTAAAATGCAGGCGCAGGCGCTGGGAAAACAGCCAATCCGTAGCGTACGGGCCGGGTTCTTTTTTTCTTGTTCGGCAATCTCTTTTACCGCGTTGACGTCGCGCTGGATCGCGCGTAAGTGCCTGACGATGCGGCTACCGGCGGCGGTAAGCTCAATCTCTTTACGACGCTCACGAATCAATATGTCAACGCCGAGCTCCTCCTCAAGCGCGGAGATGGCCTGGCTGACGGCGGATTGCGTCATGTATAGCCGTTTGCTGGCTTCGGTAAATCCGCCGTACTCCAGTACGGCAAGCAGGGCGTGGATTTGGGTTAGTGTCATTAGTAAAACCTAATCAATATAATTAAAACGATTAATTTTTCTAATAGAGTGCACTTGTTTATACTGTGATTCTATCGAATACATCACATTTTGACGCACCTGATAGGTGTTCAGTTGAGCTGAGCGTTGCCTGCGTGCGCCATCTGAGCGGGTCGTTAAGAATGAAAGAAAAATTATGGACGAAGGATTTTTGGGCAATCACCATAGTCAGTTTTATTATCTTTTTTGTTTTTTATGTACTGCTAACTTTATTACCCATTTATATCGCTGACCGCCTGCATGCTTCTGCAGATAAGGCCGGGCTGTTAGTGACATGTTTCCTGGCCGCGGCAATTGTTATTCGGCCGTTTGCCGGGCAGTGGGTGGGAAAATATTCGAATAAAAAGATTCTGGTGCTCTCTTCTCTGGCTTTTTTGGTGATTACTGCGCTGTATCCGGTTTGCCATTCTATCGAGTCGCTGCTCTTTATCCGCGTACTTCATGGGATTACGTTTGGTGTTATTACCACGGTAAAAGGAACTATTTCAGCGCGGTTAATTCCGGCCTCCCGACGTGGAGAGGGCATCAGCTTTTTCTCTTTAGCGATGGGCCTGGCGATGGTCGTAGGACCGTGGATCGGTTTGAATATGGCCCGCTGGAACGCGTTCACTGCCGCATTCTGGCTTTGTTCCGCTGTAGCGGCGTTAGGGATTGTACTTTCCCTGATTGTGACGGTCCCTCCGGTAATTCGTCATGCCGATGGTTCGAAACCGAATCTGGGTTTTGCCGCGATGTTTGACCGCGCCGCCTTGCCTTTTGCGCTGGTCACCTTTTTTATGACTTTCTCCTATGCCGGCGTGTCGGCTTTCCTGGCGCTGTATGCGCGTGAGCTGGATTTAATGGCGGCGGCCAGTAATTTCCTGCTGTGCTACGCGATTTTCCTGATGATATGCCGTACCTTCACCGGGAATATTTGTGATAAAAAAGGGCCGAAATACGTTGTTTTCCCATGTCTGTTGGCTTTTACCATCGGTCTGGTGGCGCTGGGCTACACCAATGGCAGCATCATGATGATTATTTCCGGCGGTCTCATCGGTATCGGCTACGGTTCGGTCACGCCGGTTTTCCAGACGCAAATTATCAGCTCGGTTGAACCGCATAAAATCGGCGTGGCGAATTCACTGTTCTTTAACGCGATGGATGCCGGAATGGCGATTGGCGCCTTTATCATGGGAATGATGGTTGAGTCGGTTGGCTATCGTATGATTTATGTCGCTGGCGCGGTGCTGGTGGTACTCGCTGGCGCACTGTATGCCGTGCAGATGAAAAAACGTGGCGTGATGCCTTTGGTTTCCACCAGCGAGTTGCACTGAGTTACATCTCGATTTCGATATCGCCTTTTGCCCTGCAGCAGCAGGGCAAAATCTCTCCCGGCTGGATAAACGCTAAAGGTTCCGTAATCCAGTCAACCTGACCGGCAACCAGCCGGGTACGACAGGAGCCGCAATAACCTTCGCGGCACTGATACTCCACCTCAACGTTATGCGATTCCAGCGCGGCCAGCAGAGAAGGGTGTTCATCCTGGCACAGCAGCTGTGTGCCAGTGATACGCAGCGTGACGCGTCCCATCAGAGCTGGAAATTACTCAGATCGTCGGTATCGACTTCCGAATCGATTTGTCCGACCAGATAAGAGCTAACTTCCACTTCCTGTGGCGCGACCTGAACGTTATCGGACACCAGCCAGGTATTGATCCACGGGATTGGGTTGGAGCGGGTCTGGAACGGCAGATCCAGCCCCACCGCCTGCATACGAATATTAGTAATATATTCAACGTATTGGCACAGGATATCTTTATTCAGGCCGATCATCGAACCGTCGCGGAACAGATAGTCCGCCCATTCTTTTTCCTGCTGCGCCGCCTGCACGAACAGGTCATAACATTCCTGTTTACACTCTTCGGCGATTTCCGCCATCTCCGGGTCGTCCACGCCGCTACGCAACAGGTTCAGCATATGTTGCGTGCCGGTCAGATGCAGAGCTTCGTCACGGGCGATCAGACGGATAATTTTGGCGTTGCCTTCCATCAGTTCACGCTCGGCAAATGCGAAAGAGCAGGCGAAGCTGACGTAGAAGCGGATGGCTTCCAGCGCGTTCACGCTCATCAGGCACAGATACAGTTTTTTCTTCAGCTCACGCAGATTCACGACAACCGTTTTGCCATTAACGGTATGGGTGCCTTCACCGAGCAGGTGCCAGTAACTGGTCATCTCAATAAGTTCGTCGTAGTAGGCGGAGATACCTTCGGCGCGCTTCTGAATTTGCTCATTGGTCACGATATCGTCAAACACGACCGCCGGATCGTTGACGATGTTACGAATAATGTGGGTATAGGATCGTGAGTGAATCGTCTCAGAAAACGCCCAGGTCTCTACCCACGTCTCCAGCTCCGGGATGGAAATGAGCGGCAGCAGGGCGACGTTCGGGCTACGTCCCTGAATGGAATCCAGCAGCGTCTGGTATTTGAGGTTGCTGATGAAGATATGTTTTTCGTGCTCCGGCAACGCCTGATAATCGATACGATCGCGGGAGACGTCGACCTCTTCCGGACGCCAGAAGAAAGAGAGCTGTTTTTCGATCAGTTTTTCGAAGATGTCATATTTCTGCTGGTCATAGCGTGCAACGTTGACCGGCTGGCCAAAGAACATGGGTTCCTTGAGCTGATCGTTTTTCGTCTGTGAAAAAGTGGTGTATGCCATTGAAGTGAATCCTTTATGGGATGAGCGCCGGATGGCGGCGCAAGCGCCTTATCCGGCCTACAAACCGTACAATCGTAGGCCGGGTAAGCATAGCGCTACCCGGCACTATTCATCAGATCTTACAAGCGCCGCTTTCGCAGCCATCGTCCTGAATAGAAGGCGCCAAATCGTCCTGCGCATCTTCCGCGCCGTCGCGGGTATTTTGATAGTACAGAGTTTTCACGCCAAACTTATACGCGGTGAGCAAATCTTTCAGCAGTTGCTGCATCGGCACTTTTCCTGACGGGAAACGTGACGGATCGTAGTTGGTATTGGCGGAAATCGACTGATCGATAAACTTCTGCATGATACCCACCAGTTGCAGATAACCGTCGTTGTTCGGCATCTCCCACAACAGTTCGTAAGCGTCTTTCAGATGCTCATAATCCGGCACGACCTGACGCAAAATACCGTCTTTCGAGGCCTTGATGCTGACGTAGCCGCGCGGCGGCTCAATGCCGTTGGTGGCGTTGGAGATCTGGGACGACGTTTCCGACGGCATTAGCGCCGATAGCGTGGAGTTACGCAGACCGTGGGTTTTGATCGACTCACGCAGCTGTTCCCAGTCGTAGTGCAGCGGTTCGTTGACGATCGCATCCAGATCTTTTTTGTAGGTGTCGATCGGCAAAATGCCTTTTGCATAGGTGGTTTCGTTGAACCATGGGCAGGCGCCTTGCTCTTTCGCCAGTTCGTTGGACGCTTTAAGCAGATAGTACTGAATGGCTTCGAAGGTTTTATGCGTCAGATTATTGGCGCTGCCGTCGGAATAACGCTTACCGTTTTTCGCCAGCCAGTAGGCGAAGTTAATCACGCCAATGCCCAGCGTACGACGGCCCATTGCGCCGCGTTTGGCAGCCGGAATCGGGTAATCCTGATAATCGAGCAGAGCATCCAAAGCGCGTACTGCCAGAATAGCCAGTTCTTCCAGCTCGTCCAGAGTTTTAATGGCGCCCAGGTTGAATGCAGACAGCGTACACAACGCAATTTCGCCGTTTTCATCGTTGACATCGTTCAGCGGTTTGGTCGGCAGGGCAATCTCCAGACACAGGTTAGACTGGCGTACCGGGGCGACAACCGGATCGAACGGACTGTGAGTATTGCAGTGGTCAACGTTCTGGATATAGATACGACCGGTAGAGGCGCGTTCCTGCATCATCAGCGAGAACAGTTCGACCGCTTTCACACGCTGTTTGCGGATGCTGTCGTCGTTTTCATATTTCACGTACAGGCGTTCGAATTCGTCCTGGTCGGCGAAGAACGCATCGTATAGCCCGGGTACATCGGACGGACTGAACAGCGTAATGTCGCCGCCCTTCAGCAGGCGGGTGTACATCAGTTTGTTGATCTGTACGCCGTAGTCCATGTGACGTACGCGGTTACCTTCCACGCCACGGTTGTTTTTCAGTACCAGCAGGCTTTCCACTTCCAGGTGCCACATCGGGTAGAACAGTGTCGCCGCGCCGCCGCGCACGCCGCCCTGCGAGCAGGATTTCACCGCCGTCTGGAAGTGCTTGTAGAACGGAATACAGCCGGTGTGGAACGCTTCGCCGCCACGAATCGGGCTACCCAGCGCACGAATGCGTCCCGCGTTGATGCCGATACCGGCGCGCTGAGAAACGTATTTCACAATCGCGCTGGAGGTGGCGTTGATGGAATCCAGACTGTCGCCACACTCGATCAGTACGCAGGAGCTGAACTGACGGGTCGGGGTACGCACGCCGGACATGATGGGCGTCGGCAGCGAGATTTTGAACGTAGAGACCGCATCGTAAAAACGTTTTACATAGTCAAGACGCGTTTCACGCGGGTAGTTCGAGAACAGGCAGGCCGCTACCAGAATGTAGAGGAACTGCGCGCTTTCATAGATTTCACCGGTCACGCGGTTTTGCACCAGATATTTCCCTTCCAGCTGCTTAACGGCAGCGTAGGAGAAGGTCATATCGCGATCGTGAACGATAAACGAATCCATCTGCTTGAACTCTTCTTCCGTGTAGTCTTCCAGCAGATGATTGTCGTATTTGCCAAGCTCAACCATTTTTACCACATGGTGGTAAAGTGCGGGCGGCTCAAACTGGCCGAAGGCTTTCTTACGCAGGTGGAAAATCGCCAGACGCGCAGCCAGGTATTGATAATCCGGCGCATCGCGAGAGATCAGGTCTGCGGCGGCCTTAATGATAGTTTCATGGATATCGGAGGTCTTAATCCCATCATAAAACTGAATATGCGAGCGTAGCTCGACCTGAGAAACCGATACGTTATTCAGTCCTTCTGCCGCCCAATCAAGCACGCGATGAATTTTGTCGAGATTGATGCGCTCAGTACGGCCGTCACGCTTTGTCACCAGCAGACTCTGATTCATGTGGTTTTCTACCTGTTTACCTGTCCGTGAAAGAAAAATATCCCCCCGCTTATCCACAACGCCACGTTGTGACTAACTCTGTGGATAAATACTATATATAGGGGGTAATCGATAAGTGAAACGCTATATGGTGAGTATTCTAGTAGGGATTCTTTTGAGTACAAGAGTTGATTTTGGCGTTAAATTGCGGTTGTAAAAGAGTAAGAATCGCTAAATGCGCGTCTGATAAGGCCTGGAGAGGATGTCAACAATTCATAAAAAAAAATCAAAATTTGATCGAATGCTGATTTCTTCATCGAAGAGAAAGGTTGCGCCCGATGATCTAACGCAACCCTTATAGGAAAATTCTTTGATGTCAGGCTTTTTTAGCGCGGGTATGCAACATGTAGTTAACGTCTACTCCGGGACCGAGTTTGAAAGTATTGGTTATCGGGTTGTAGTGCAGCCCGGTGATATGTTGCTCTTTCAGGACGGTTTCATCTACCCAGCTTAACAGTTCAGCAGGCTTAATGAATTTCTTCACGTCGTGCGTGCCTTTTGGCACCATGCGCAGAATATACTCAGCGCCGACGACCGCCATCAGCCAGGATTTCCCATTGCGGTTCAACGTTGAGAAGAACACCTCGCCGCCGGGTTTAACCAGTTGGGCGCAGGCGTGGACGACCGATTGCGGATCGGGAACGTGCTCCAGCATTTCCATACAGGTGACGACGTCGTATTGCTGGGCGTGTTTTGCCGCATGTTCCTCAACCGTCTCCTGCACGTACTCTACCTCGATGCCGCTTTCCAGCGCATGCAGTTTGGCGACCTGCAAAGGCTCAAAGCCCATATCCAGCCCGGTGACGGTTGCGCCTTCGCGCGCCATGCTCTCCGCCAGAATACCGCCGCCGCAGCCGACGTCGAGCACCTTTTTACCAAACAGGCCGCCTGAGCGCTCAGTAATGTAGCCAAGGCGTAGGGGGTTGATACGATGCAATGGCTTGAATTCGCCCTCCAGATCCCACCAGCGCGACGCGACGGCTTCGAATTTGGCGATTTCATTATGGTCAACGTTGTGAGCTACCGACGGTTTTTCAGTGTTCATGAGTACATGAGATTCCGCTATTGATCTATCGGGGCAGTATAGCAGGTGCAAAGTCGCTGCGTTATATCTACTGCCGTCTTTATTACGCTTTCAGCGCAAGAAGTTTTCTTGCGCGTTCTGTAAAACCGCTACCGATGTGGTGCGTGATAAAATTACAGACGCCCTCGACGTTGTTGTTTTTTAACATATCCAAAATAGTGGCATGTCCACGGTTAGAGCTGGTGATATATTCAGCGGTAAAATCCAGTCTGTAGCGAATTGCCAATAAACGTGCTGAGATCAACAGGTGTGCTTGTGAAATGTATTTATTATCGGCATATTTCACAAAAACATAATGAAAATCATGATCCAGTTTGAGGTAAGCTTGCGTATCTCGCTCTGCATTAATTTTTGCTGACTTCGATAAAATATTGCTTAATTCGACTATGACATTGTTAGCATTTTTCTCCATCGCTTCACGAATTGCGCCCTGTTCAAGGATAACCCTCATTTTGATGAGATCATTGATATCCTCGTCGGTGACAGAAAAAACAAATGTCCCACTGCGGGGAATGATGTTGACTAAGTTTTCATTATAGCTCAGCCAAATAAAAGCTTCACGAATTGGTGTTTTACTTACCATCAGAATATTTGATAGTTCATTTTCACTGATCGCTTGCCCAAGATCGAAATCGCCATGGATAATCATCTCCCTTATTTTCTCTTTAATCACCTGGGTGATGGATTTGGGTATTTCAATTGATATGTGACTAAAGTCACGCTTTAATCTATTTTTCATTTTCTTCTCCTCCATGGTTAAACCCGGCTCCATTGTAATTAATTTATTCAAAATTAACGGATCTAATATATCAGATATAAGAAAATTTACATACTTTATTGTTGTTATTGTATATTTCATTAAGTTTGCTTGCTGATATATCAGATATGACACATTAGCTTTTGAATTGTATTGTTTTTTACGTAACATCGATTCCGGTCAATACCCTTATTCATTGAATCATAAAAGGTGATGCAAAATGAGTAGTCCACAAGAAAATTTATACGATGCAATTCGTATTGTAAAAAGGAAAATCATTCCTTTGGCCTTTATTCTTTACTTTTTTAATTATATGGATCGTGTCAATATTGGGTTTGCTGCATTACGCATGAATGAATCTCTCGGTATTACGCCTGAGGATTTCGCTAATATTTCTTCTATATTCTTCATATCATATTTAATCTTTCAAATTCCGAGTAGCATTGGCTTGCAAAAGCTTGGTGCAAGAAAATGGATTAGTTCCATTATTATCGGCTGGGGAGCGGTAACAGGGCTGATTTTTTTTGCTAAAGATACTCAACATATTTTGCTGGCTCGCATTTTTTTGGGGGTATTTGAAGCTGGCTTTTTCCCGGGCATGGTTTATTATCTTGCATGCTGGTTCCCGGCTCGTGAACGCGGAAAAGTCAATAGTTTCTTCATGTTATCTATTGCTGTTGCATCGGTATTGGCTGCGCCGATGTCTGGTTGGATCATCGAGCATTTGAATACCCCGGATTATGAAGGCTGGCGCTGGCTTTTTGCTATTGAAGGTATCCCTACCGTATTCCTTGGCATCCTGACATTTTATTTACTGCCTGACAGTCCAGAAAAGGCTAAATGGCTTACGCCACAGCAGATATCGGCCTTAGTTAATAAATTACGCACTGACAATGAAACCGCAGCTGCATTAAATAAAAATACCAACTCATCCTTTCTTTCCGTAATCAAAAATCCAGTTTTGCTTCAGCTTTCTTTCGCCTACATGTTGATTCAGGCGGCTGCTCTGGCGGCAAACTACTGGTTGCCGGGGTTGGTGAAGGGATTTTCAGCTGATTTTACGGATACTGACGTTGGCTTAATCATGAGTATTCCGTTTATTTTCGCTATGTTCAGCATGCCCTGGTGGGGCTGGCATTCCGATAAAAAGAATGAACGAAAATGGCATGCTGCATTACCCATTTTTCTGGCAGGCTGTGGTTTTCTGATGATTGCTCTTGTCCCCTCAATGTCGCTGAGAATGCTGGGGCTAACGTTCTATGGTGTTGGGATCCTCAGCTATTACGGACCTTACTGGGCGCTGCCTTCTGCATTATTGTCGCCGTCAGGGTTGGCTATCAGCATTGCGTTTATTAACTCATGTTCAAGTCTTGGCGGATTCCTGATTAATAAATCACTGGGATTCGTTTCTACTCATTATGGTGCGACAGGAATATTTATTGTAGAGGCAATACTTTGCTTCGCTGCGGTAGCCGTTTTGGCGTTAATGAAAATTGATGTGAAAAAAGAAAAAAGCCAACAAACAAATGTTGTATCACGAACCTGATAAATGGAGAAATTATGAAAATTACGTCTATTGAAGTTTTTGACTGTGAATTAAAAAAAAGAGATCAAACGATGTCCTCCTATAATCCAGTACTTATCCGGGTGAATACCGACTCAGGATTAAGTGGTATTGGCGAAGTAGGACTGGCCTATGGCGCAGGCGCTAAAGCTGGCGTAGGGATCATCAGAGATCTGGCGCCATTGATTGTGGGTGAAGATCCACTAAATATCGAAAAAATTTGGGAGTTCTTTTTCAGAAAGACTTTTTGGGGGATGGGGGGCGGGAACGTTTTTTATGCCGGAATGAGCGCTATTGATATTGCTCTTTGGGATATCAAAGGTAAATATTTAGGTGTACCTGTTTATCAGCTCCTTGGCGGGAAAACTAATGAAAAATTAAGAACCTATGCTAGTCAGTTACAATTTGGTTGGGGGGATAAACGCCAGATATTAGTGACACCTGAGGAATATGCTGAGGCGGCGCGTGCGGCTCTTGACGATGGATATGATGCGATTAAAGTGGATCCACTCGAAATCGATCGTAATGGCGATGACTGTGTTTTTCAGAATAGAAATCGTAACTATTCAGGATTGTTACTGGCCGATCAATTAAAAATGGGGGAAGCGCGAATTGCCGCTATGCGTGAAGCAATGGGGGATGATGCTGATATTATCGTAGAAATCCATTCTCTTCTCGGTACAAACTCAGCTATTCAATTTGCGAAGGCGATAGAAAAGTATCGTATCTTTCTTTATGAAGAACCGATCCATCCATTAAATTCTGATAATATGCAGAAAGTTTCCCGTTCAACAACGATTCCAATCGCCACTGGCGAGCGTTCCTACACAAGATGGGGATACAGGGAATTACTGGAGAAGCAGTCTATTGCCGTAGCGCAACCTGATTTGTGTCTCTGCGGCGGAATTACCGAAGGAAAGAAAATCTGTGACTATGCTAATATTTATGACACCACTGTACAGGTGCATGTTTGCGGCGGTCCTGTTTCCACGGTAGCCGCGCTGCATATGGAAACAGCAATTCCCAACTTTATTATTCATGAGCATCATACCAATGCGATGAAAGCATCTATTCGGGAACTTTGTACCCACGATTATCAGCCGGAAAATGGCTATTATATCGCGCCGGAACAGCCCGGATTGGGTCAGGAATTAAACGATGAGGTAGTGAAAGAATACCTGGCCTATGTGATTAAATAGCATCTGGTGATACTGATTATGGTTTATGCCTCCCGGCATATCCCCTAAATAATTCGAGTTGCAGGATAAAATGGTTAACCGTCTTGAACAGCGCTTGCGCTAACCCCGACGGGGCGAGGCCCAGGGATGGGCCGAGTAACTTGCCGCCAACGCACATGAAACTTGAAGTATGACGGGTATACACGGGAGGTATTGATTTTCCAGCCTCTTCCTGGCCAGGCCCAGATCTCCTCTGTGTCGCCTCTGAAGCCGATCGCCGATAAACGCCGAGACCACGCTTATAAATGAAGAGAGCATGCGGCACCCGAATAAAGCATTGTCTGGCTGCATTCCGTTTACCAGTACGTGGGCGAATGTGTTATAATTTGCGACCTTTGAATCCGGGATACAGTAGAGGGATAGCGGTTAGATGAGCGACCTTGCGAGAGAAATTACACCGGTCAACATTGAGGAAGAGCTGAAGAGCTCCTATCTGGATTATGCGATGTCGGTCATTGTTGGCCGTGCGCTGCCGGATGTCCGAGATGGCCTGAAGCCGGTACACCGTCGCGTACTTTACGCCATGAACGTATTGGGCAATGACTGGAACAAAGCCTATAAAAAATCTGCCCGTGTCGTTGGTGACGTAATCGGTAAATACCATCCCCACGGCGATTCCGCAGTGTATGACACCATCGTTCGTATGGCGCAGCCATTCTCGCTGCGTTACATGCTGGTGGATGGTCAGGGTAACTTCGGTTCTATTGACGGCGACTCCGCGGCGGCAATGCGTTATACGGAGATCCGTCTGGCGAAAATCGCCCACGAACTGATGGCCGATCTCGAAAAAGAGACGGTGGATTTCGTGGATAACTATGACGGTACGGAAAAAATTCCGGACGTCATGCCGACCAAAATTCCGAATCTGCTGGTGAACGGTTCTTCCGGTATCGCAGTAGGTATGGCGACGAATATCCCGCCGCACAACCTGACGGAAGTGATTAACGGCTGCCTGGCGTATATCGACAACGAAGACATCAGCATTGAAGGGCTGATGGAACATATTCCGGGGCCGGACTTCCCGACCGCCGCGATCATCAACGGTCGTCGTGGTATCGAAGAAGCCTACCGTACCGGTCGTGGCAAAGTGTACATTCGCGCCCGCGCGGAAGTTGAAGCTGACGCGAAAACGGGCCGTGAAACCATCATCGTCCATGAAATTCCCTATCAGGTGAACAAAGCGCGCCTGATCGAGAAAATCGCCGAGCTGGTGAAAGATAAACGCGTGGAAGGCATCAGCGCGCTGCGTGACGAATCCGATAAAGACGGGATGCGCATCGTGATTGAAGTGAAACGCGATGCGGTGGGTGAGGTGGTGCTTAATAATCTCTACTCCCAGACCCAGCTACAGGTTTCCTTCGGTATTAACATGGTGGCGCTGCATCATGGCCAGCCGAAGATCATGAACCTGAAAGATATTATTTCAGCGTTCGTGCGCCACCGCCGTGAAGTGGTGACGCGTCGGACTATTTTTGAACTGCGTAAAGCCCGTGACCGCGCGCATATCCTTGAAGCTCTGGCGATTGCGCTGGCCAACATCGATCCGATTATCGAACTGATTCGCCGTGCGCCAACGCCGGCGGAAGCGAAAGCGGCGCTGATTTCGCGTCCGTGGGATCTGGGCAACGTTGCTGCGATGCTGGAGCGCGCCGGTGACGACGCCGCGCGTCCGGAATGGCTGGAGCCAGAATTTGGCGTGCGTGACGGTCAGTACTACCTGACTGAACAGCAGGCGCAGGCGATTCTGGATCTGCGTTTGCAGAAACTGACCGGCCTGGAGCATGAAAAACTGCTCGACGAATACAAAGAGTTGCTGGAGCAGATTGCTGAACTGCTGCACATTCTGGGCAGCGCCGATCGCCTGATGGAAGTGATTCGCGAAGAGATGGAGTTAATTCGCGATCAGTTCGGCGATGAGCGTCGTACCGAAATCACCGCCAACAGCGCCGATATTAATATCGAAGATCTGATTAGCCAGGAAGATGTTGTCGTGACGCTGTCTCACCAGGGTTACGTCAAATATCAACCGCTGACAGATTACGAAGCGCAACGTCGTGGTGGGAAAGGTAAATCTGCCGCGCGTATTAAAGAAGAAGACTTTATCGACCGTCTGCTGGTGGCCAACACCCATGACACCATCCTCTGCTTCTCCAGCCGGGGCCGTCTGTACTGGATGAAGGTCTATCAGTTGCCGGAAGCCAGCCGTGGCGCGCGCGGTCGTCCGATCGTTAACCTGCTGCCGCTGGAAGCCAACGAACGTATCACCGCGATTCTGCCGGTTCGTGAATACGAAGAGGGCGTCAACGTCTTTATGGCGACCGCCAGCGGTACCGTGAAGAAAACGGCGCTGACCGAATTCAGCCGTCCGCGTTCCGCCGGTATTATCGCGGTGAACCTCAACGACGGCGACGAGCTGATTGGCGTTGACCTGACTTCTGGTTCTGACGAAGTCATGCTGTTCTCGGCCGCGGGTAAAGTGGTGCGTTTCAAAGAAGACGCCGTCCGTGCGATGGGGCGTACCGCGACCGGTGTGCGCGGTATTAAGCTGGCGGGAGACGATAAAGTAGTTTCTCTGATCATCCCACGCGGCGAAGGCGCTATTCTGACCGTAACGCAAAACGGCTACGGGAAGCGTACCGCAGCGGACGAGTACCCGACCAAGTCTCGTGCGACGCAGGGCGTTATCTCTATCAAAGTGACCGAGCGCAACGGTTCCGTTGTCGGTGCGGTACAGGTAGACGATTGCGACCAGATCATGATGATCACGGATGCCGGTACTCTGGTGCGTACCCGAGTGTCTGAGATCAGCGTAGTGGGACGTAATACCCAGGGCGTTATCCTTATCCGCACGGCGGAAGACGAAAACGTGGTGGGTCTGCAACGCGTTGCTGAACTGGTAGATGACGAAGAACTCGACGCTATCGACGGCAGCGTGGCGGAAGGGGATGAGGATATCGCCCCGGAAGCGGAAAACGATGACGACGTTGCGGATGACGCTGACGAGTAATGTTATTGCTGTGCGAGGGCCGGATATCCGGCCCTTTTTCTTTGCCGTTGCGGGCTACGTCATTTACCGCTACCTTAGTCACACTCTATTTACATCCTGAGGCGGAGCTTCGCCCCTTTGAAATACCTTGCTTCCTTTCGAACTACGCTGAAAGTCTCGCGCTACTTATTCAGAGCGTTAGCGTTACTCATTTGGCTCTTAATCGCCTTTGTTTCGGTGTTTTACATCGTCAATGCCCTGCACCAGCGGGAATCTGAAATTCGTCAGGAGTTCAACCTTAGCTCCGATCAGGCGCAGCGTTTTATCCAGCGCACGTCGGACGTGATGAAAGAACTCAAATATATCGCCGAGAACCGTTTAACGGCGGAAAACGGCGTCATGTCGTCGCGTGCGCGTGATGACAAAATGGTGGTGCCGGACTTTGAACCGCTATTCGCCGACTCAGACTGTGCGGCGATGGGCTCCGCCTGGCGCGGTTCGCTGGAGTCGCTGGCCTGGTTTATGCGTTACTGGCGCGACAACTTTTCAGCGGCGTATGATCTTAACCGCGTTTTCCTGATTGGCAGCGATAACCTCTGTATGGCGAATTTCGGCCTGCGTGAAATGCCCGTGGAGCGCGATGATGCGTTAAAAGCGTTACATGAGCGGATTATGAAATACCGCAACGCGCCGCAGGAAGAAAGTGGGAATAACCTTTTCTGGATAAGCCAGGGCGCGCGTCAGGGCGTGGGCTACTTTTATGCGCTGACGCCGGTGTATCTGGCCAACCGTCTGCAAGCGTTGCTGGGCGTCGAGCAGTCCATCCGCATGGAAAATTTTTTCACGCCGGGCAGTTTGCCGATGGGCGTCACCATTATTGATGAGAACGGCCATTCGCTGATTTCGTTGACCGGTCCTGACGGCATTATTAAAGCGGAGCCGCGCTGGATGCAGGAGCGTTCCTGGTTTGGTTATACGCCAGGTTTTCGCGAACTGGTACTCAAAAAAAGCCTGCCGCCATCCTCGCTCAGTATTGTCTATTCTGTGCCTGTAGATTTAGTCCTGGAGCGTATTCGTATTCTTATCCTGAACGCTATCCTGCTGAACGTGCTGGTGGGTGCAGGGCTGTTTACGCTTGCGCGGATGTATGAGCGGCGAATTTTCATTCCGGCGGAGAGCGATGCCCAGCGTCTGGAAGAGCATGAACAGTTCAACCGTAAAATCGTCGCCTCCGCGCCGGTGGGGATCTGTATTCTGCGCACTATCGATGGTGTCAATATTCTGAGTAACGAACTGGCGCACACCTACCTGAACATGCTCACGCATGAAGACAGACAGCGCCTGACGCAAATTATTTGCGGCCAGCAGGTCAACTTCGTTGATGTATTGACCAGTAATAATACCAATTTGCAAATTAGCTTCGTCCATTCCCGCTATCGTAATGAAAACGTCGCGATTTGCGTGTTGGTAGATGTGAGTACGCGCGTCAAAATGGAAGAGTCGCTGCAGGAGATGGCGCAGGCGGCAGAACAGGCAAGCCAGTCTAAATCCATGTTCCTTGCGACGGTCAGCCATGAATTGCGCACACCGCTGTACGGTATCATCGGCAATCTCGATCTGCTGCAAACCAAAGAGTTGCCAAAAGGCGTGGATCGGCTGGTCACGGCGATGAATAACTCCTCCAGCCTGTTGCTGAAAATTATCAGCGACATTCTCGACTTCTCGAAAATTGAGTCGGAACAGCTAAAGATTGAGCCGCGCGAATTTTCACCGCGAGAGGTGATGAATCATATCACCGCCAATTATCTGCCGCTGGTGGTGCGTAAGCAGCTCGGCCTGTATTGTTTTATTGAGCCTGACGTGCCGGTATCGCTGAACGGCGACCCGATGCGTTTACAGCAGGTCATTTCAAACCTGTTGAGCAACGCCATTAAGTTTACCGATATTGGCTGCATCGTGCTGCATGTGCGCTGTGATGGAGATTATCTCAGCATTCGCGTGCGGGATACCGGCGTCGGTATTCCGGCAAAAGAGGTGGTTCGCCTGTTCGATCCCTTCTTCCAGGTGGGAACCGGCGTACAGCGTAACTTTCAGGGGACCGGTCTGGGGCTGGCGATTTGCGAAAAATTGATCAGCATGATGGACGGCGATATTTCCGTCGATTCGGAGCCGGGCATGGGAAGCCAGTTTACGCTGCGCATCCCGCTTTATGGCGCGCAATACCCTGTGAAAAAGAGCGTGGAAGGACTCGCCGGAACCTGCTGTTGGCTGGCGGTGCGCAATACTTCTTTGTGCCAGTTGATTGAGACCAGTCTGGCGCGTAGCGGCGTTCATACGCAGCGTTATGAAGGGCAAGAACCCGCCGCGGACGATATTTTGATTGTCGATGACGCGCTGGAGCATACCTGGCAGGGGAGGGCGGCGGTCGTCTTTTGCCGCCGTCATATCGGGATTCCGTTGGAAAGAGCGCCGGGCGAGTGGGTGCATAGTGTGGCGTCGGTGCATGAGTTGCCCGCGCTGTTGGCGCGTATCTATAGTATTGAGCTGGATAGTGAAGCGCTTTCCAGCGCATTGCCGACGACGGATAAAACCGCAGATTCAAATGACGACATGATGATTCTGGTCGTTGACGATCATCCGATCAATCGCCGCTTGCTGGCCGATCAACTGGGATCGCTGGGGTATCAGTGTAAGACAGCCAATGATGGCGTGGACGCTCTGAATGTGCTGAGTAAAAATGCTATCGATATTGTTCTGAGCGATGTGAACATGCCGAACATGGACGGCTATCGCCTGACGCAGCGTATCCGTCAGCTTGGGCTGACGCTGCCGGTCGTCGGCGTGACGGCGAACGCGCTGGCGGAAGAGAAACAACGTTGCCTGGAGTCCGGTATGGACAGCTGTTTGTCGAAGCCTGTGACGCTGGATGTGTTGAAACAGACGCTGGCGGTGTATGCCGAGCGGGTACGTAAAACGCGGGCATAAAAAATGCCGGATGGCGGCGTCGCCTGTCCGGCCTGCAAAAGATGAGTCGACTGGTAGGCCTGATAAGCGTAGCGCCATCAGGCTGGGTAACGTAAAGCGATTTATTCTTTGTCTGTCGGACTCAGGGTGACGGAAGAGAGATAGTTGAGCAGCGCGATATCATTCTCTACGCCCAGTTTCATCATCGCCGATTTCTTCTGGCTGCTGATGGTCTTAATGCTGCGGTTGAGCTTCTTGGCGATTTCGGTGACCAGGAAGCCCTCGGCGAACAGGCGTAATACTTCGCTCTCTTTTGGCGACAGACGCTTATCGCCGTAACCGCCTGCGCTGATTTTCTCCAGCAGACGAGAAACGCTTTCTGGGGTGAATTTTTTGCCTTTTTGCAGCGCGGCCAGCGCCTTAGGCAGATCGGTTGGCGCACCCTGTTTGAGTACGATCCCTTCAATATCAAGATCCAACACGGCGCTCAGGATCGCCGGGTTGTTGTTCATGGTCAGAACGATAATAGACAGGCTCGGAAAATGACGCTTGATGTACTTGATCAAGGTGATCCCATCGCCGTATTTATCTCCCGGCATGGAGAGGTCAGTGATCAACACATGCGCATCTAATTTCGGCAGGTTGTTGATCAATGCTGTGGAATCTTCAAATTCGCCGACAACATTCACCCACTCGATTTGTTCAAGTGATTTGCGAATACCGAACAGTACAATCGGGTGGTCATCGGCAATAATTACGTTCATATTGTTCATGTATTGGGCTACCTTGCTACAGCAAGCTTTTGACGTAGGCGTCAATGTCGCTGATATATTTTTCTATACCTGGAGCATCTTTCTCACGAATCAGATGTTCCAGCGTTTCACATAACTGCTTGCCGGGTACCAGATTAAGCATGGCAAACACCCCTTTCAGGCGGTGGGCCGTTTGGGCCAGCGCAGCGAAATCGCTGGTTGCCGCCTCAGTATACAACCTCTTAACATCATCCGGTACTGTGTCTACAAATAGCGCATAATAGCCGCTGGCATGAAGCTCGGCATTTTCATCTCCGCCGAGCGGGGAGGCGGGAATCTCTTCCTGCGCCAGCTGCTCTTCGATAAGTTGTAGTACAGCTTCCTGCATAGCATTGCTCATATTAAAGTTGACGCGCAACTGACCCGGGCCAATTTTCCGCACGCCTGACTCATCATCGCTTAAAAGCAAGCCCGAGGCAGTAAGATTAGACGGATTATCCGTTAAAAAGAGATCATATTCTTGACTTATCTGCCTTTCATCCGGCGTGATGCAGGTGGCGCCCCAGTTTTCTAACTGACGCAGCACAATCGCGCGAACCTCGTTGGACGTCACATCGACCATCACGCTCACGTCGTCCAGCAGGCGCTCTTCGACCTGAGTATGCTGATCGTGAGGAAGCATTTTGACATGAACGGTATAGCGCGTGCCCAGCGTTTCTCGCGCTTTAATGTTGAGATGACCGCCCAGTTTGCGCGCCAGTTGATTGCACAGCCAGAAGGTGAGCGGATTCGCTTTGCCGTAACGATCGCCCTGCGTTTCATTCATATACGGGAAATGCAGATTATCAATCTCGTTTAACGTTACGCCTTCGCCCGTATCCAGAATACGGAAAGTCAGACGCTCCGCGATAGATTCATCCTGCTCGACTTCAAGCGTAATTTTACCCATAGCAGTCGTTGTGACGGCATACTGAATCAACAGCAGCAAAACCCGGCGCAGGGCGTCGCGATCGCCCCAGCGTTCATCGTTGCCGCTAAGATGGTTATTAATCAGCAGTTGCAGCCCTTTACGCTTAATGGCGGGCAGCACTTCCGGCACGACTTCGTCAATAAGATCCTGCAGGGAGAACAGCGTTGCTTCGCTCTTCCATGCGTCATTTTCCAGCATATTCGCCAGTTGGATTTCATCGATCATACGTACCAATACATCCGCCTGATCCGCCAGTTTCAGGCTTTCCGGCGTGGTGACTGCCGCGGCGTTAACCGCCAGTTGGCGTACGGGCTCTTTAAGCGTGTTGCTGATATTTTGCATAAAGGCGGCGCGGCCCTGCTGATTCTTCTCATACAAACGCTGAGCCTGTTTAAGCTTCTTATTCACCAGCACCTCCCGGTCCTGATCGCGAATAATAAAGATCTGCGTGCGGGGAGCGATCTGGCTGCGAAACAGACGGATCTCATACAGTTCGTTATTAATTGTCGCCTGAATCACGCCCTGATGCTGTTCCGCCATGCTGGTAATATTTTGCAGGTTAAGATGCGGCAACAGATGATCGGCGATTTTATTGCTGATCACGGTGCGGTTGCCTTCCTGATCGTAGACCAGCAGACCCAGCGGCAGCAGAGAAACGATCTCTTCATTAATGGCGCGTAAGACGCGGAGCTCATTATTCGCCGCGTTGCCGGATGTCGATTCCGTCGACCGTCCCGGCTGATGACGGAACGTGGCGTAGCCAAATAACGCCAACGCCAGCAGCCCGATGTTCAGCAGTAAAGGCAGCAAAATATTTTGCAACGTATCAAGCAAAAGCGTACCGAACGGTACCTGCCAGATCAGGCGCATTCCGGTAGAGTTAAGCGCTGAGGAGATCTCAATTTTTGAACCGTTAAAGCTAATCGTGACGCTATCAGGCGCTTCCTTTTCACTGCTTCGCCCCGTCGCCTGGGTTGCGTCAGGCTCTATCCGAAAACTGTCCAGCGGCATTCCCGGCGGGATTAAATCATTAATGGGCAGATCAAACGCCACCACGGTTGCCAGATGTCCTGGCTGATTGAAGGTCGTGCGCAGCGTAAAATAGTGACCGTTTTGCCAGGCCAGTTTTCGCAATGAGGAGAAACTTTCGCGCTCATCCAGCGCATTCGCCTGCTGCAACATCTCTGCCCGGCGGGAATCGACGATATTGCCAATAGTGGACTCTTTAAAGCCGGAAGAGAGATCTTTCAACGGTAGAGTAGAGATAAGAATCAGGCTGTTATCCTGTCCGTTGAGGTAATACATTGACCACGGCACGTTTTCCGCGCCCCACAGCGTATCCAGATAAGTTGACATACGCTGCGTCATTTCCAGCGTGGCGCTGTCATGGGAACCGAAAATCAGCGCTTCAGTTTTACGTCGCGGCTTTTCAAGATAATACACATCCTGCTTCAGACGCGTTTCCTGAAGTCCTTCACCTGTCGATGGCGTAGTGGTCGCGGCGATGTTGTCATAAATTTGCCAGGTAACATACCGCCAGGTATCCACGCGTTTATGAATAGCGTGGGTGATATCGACAATTTGATAGCTTTTGTCTTTCAACCAGGCGTTGACGGCGCTCTGTACCATAACGCCCATCGTTACCAGCAGCACAATGATCAGCAATAAGAAGAAACGGGTAATGCTTCCCGGTAGAAGGGAGAATCGGGTAGAGACCGTTGTGTCAGACTGACTCATTTATGTTTACGACCTGTAAAAGCAACGCTGAAGGTGAAGGGCAGTATAAAGGGTAATGAATGAATTTCCAGACTCTTACGTCATGCCGGGCAACTTAACACGCGCTCCGTCGGCGGGACGGGAAAAGCGTACAACCTTCGCAGAACGGTACAAATATAAAGACTACTTATAAATGTTTAGCACTAAATATCAAGAAATTATTTGCTAATGTCTTACGAACGGTCGAGCAGGGGAGGGTAGTGAATAACCGTGATAGTTTTAGGCAGGTAGCATAAATCAGCCGGGTGTGTCTGAAAAAGGGTAAAAAAAACCGAATGCGAAGCATCCGGTTGAAATAGGGGTAAACAGACATTCAGAAATGAATGACGGTAATAAATAAAGTTAATGATGATAGCGGTCACTATTTTAGTTGCGAATGAAGATTCTGTTTTATCATTCAGTGCTATGAATTTCATCAATTTAACCCGTTGATTTTAAAAGTTTCGTGAATATATTTTGTCTATTTGTGCTTATTTTTACTTGATTTTTGCTTTAAAAAAGTTCTGTAAAATTCATATTTTGAAACATCTATGTAGATAACTGTAACATATTAAAAGTTTTAGTATCATATTCGTGTTGGATTATTCTGTATTTTTGCGGAGAATGGACTTGCCGACTGGTTAATGAGGGTTAACCAGTAAGCAGTGGCATAAAAAAGCAATAAAGGCATATAACAGAGGGTTAATAACATGAAAGTTAAAGTACTGTCCCTCCTGGTACCAGCTCTGCTGGTGGCGGGCGCAGCGAATGCGGCTGAAATTTATAATAAAGACGGCAACAAATTAGACCTGTTTGGTAAAGTTGATGGCCTGCACTACTTCTCTGACGACAAAGGCAGCGACGGCGACCAGACCTACATGCGTATCGGCTTCAAAGGCGAAACGCAGGTTAACGATCAACTGACCGGTTATGGCCAGTGGGAATATCAGATTCAGGGCAACCAGACTGAAGGCAGCAACGACTCCTGGACGCGTGTGGCGTTTGCGGGTCTGAAATTCGCTGACGCAGGTTCCTTCGATTATGGTCGTAACTACGGCGTAACCTATGACGTGACCTCCTGGACCGACGTTCTGCCGGAGTTCGGCGGCGACACCTACGGCGCTGACAACTTTATGCAGCAGCGTGGTAATGGCTATGCCACCTACCGTAACACCGACTTCTTCGGCCTGGTGGATGGTCTGGACTTCGCGTTGCAGTATCAGGGCAAAAACGGCAGCGTGAGCGGTGAAAACACTAACGGTCGCAGCCTGCTGAACCAGAACGGCGACGGTTACGGCGGATCGCTGACCTATGCAATCGGCGAAGGCTTCTCTGTCGGTGGCGCTATCACCACGTCTAAACGTACTGCCGATCAGAATAACACCGCTAACGCTCGCCTGTATGGTAACGGCGATCGCGCCACGGTTTACACCGGCGGCCTGAAATACGATGCGAACAACATCTATCTGGCAGCGCAGTATTCTCAGACCTATAACGCAACCCGTTTTGGTACCTCTAACGGCAGCAACCCGTCCACCTCTTACGGTTTTGCCAACAAAGCGCAGAACTTTGAAGTGGTTGCTCAGTACCAGTTCGACTTTGGTCTGCGTCCGTCTGTGGCTTACCTGCAGTCTAAAGGTAAGGACATCAGCAACGGTTACGGCGCCAGCTATGGCGACCAGGACATCGTAAAATACGTTGATGTCGGCGCGACTTACTACTTCAACAAAAACATGTCCACCTATGTTGATTACAAAATCAACCTGCTGGATAAAAACGACTTTACCCGCGATGCGGGCATCAACACCGACGACATCGTAGCGCTGGGTCTGGTTTACCAGTTCTAATCAGCAAAAGATGTTGCTAAAGGGCCTGCGGGCCCTTTTTTCATGCCTTATTCCGGCGTACAAATACGACGTTTTGATATACGCTTGCGTCCATTCGAATGAGGATAAACAGCGATGAAAATGACTTTTTGCCGGGCCGTGTGTCTGGCGGCGGCTTTTCTACTTATGGGCTGCGATGAGGCTCCCGAAACGACAACAGCGTCACCTGCCGCTCAGGTGCTGGAAGGTAAAACGATGGGGACCCTCTGGCGGGTGAGCGTGGTTGGTATCGATGCGAAACGCGCCGCAGAGTTACAGACTAAAATCCAGACTCAGCTTGATGCTGATGATTGGTTGCTTTCTACCTATAAAAATGACTCCGCGCTGATGCGTTTTAACCATTCACGCAGCCTTGCGCCCTGGCCGGTCAGCGAAGCCATGGCGGATATCGTGACCTCGGCGCTACGTATTGGCGCGAAGACGGACGGCGCGATGGATATCACCGTGGGCCCGCTGGTCAATCTGTGGGGGTTTGGGCCGGATCGGCAGCCGATGCATATCCCAACACCAGCACAAATCGATGCGGCAAAAGCGAAAACAGGCCTGCAACATTTGCAGGTTATCGACAGGGCTGGACATCAGTTTTTGCAAAAAGATCTGCCGGATCTTTATGTTGATCTCTCCACGGTCGGGGAGGGCTATGCGGCGGATCATCTGGCGCGACTGATGGAGCAGGAGGGCATTGCGCGTTATCTGGTCTCGGTGGGGGGCGCATTAAGCAGCCGCGGGATGAATGCGCAGGGGCAGCCGTGGCGCGTCGCGATTCAGAAGCCGACCGACCGGGAAAACGCGGTGCAGGCGATTGTGGATATCAACGGGCATGGCATCAGCACCTCCGGCAGCTACCGTAACTATTATGAGCTGGATGGCAAGCGTATCTCGCACGTTATCGATCCGCAAACGGGGCGCCCCATTGAACACAACCTGGTATCGGTTACGGTCATCGCGCCAACGGCGCTGGAAGCGGACGGCTGGGACACCGGCCTGATGGTGCTCGGTACGCAAAAGGCGCAAGAGGTCGTGCGGCGGGAAGGGCTGGCGGTCTTTATGATCATGAAAGAAGGTGAAGGCTTTAAAACCTGGATGTCGCCGCAGTTCAAAACGTTCATGGTGAGCGATAAGAATTAAAACGCAAGATTACGGGTTTTTGTGGGCGGATTTACGGACACACTGCATGTAAGCAAGCACTATGCTTAATGAAGGAGTCTATGATGAAAAAAGCGTTACTTACCGATGATGAATGCTGGCTGCGGGTGCAGGCGCGCGATGCCAGCGCGGATGGGCGTTTCGTTTTTGCGGTGCGAACCACCGGCGTTTTTTGCCGTCCTTCATGTCGCTCGAAGCGGGCGTTACGTAAAAATGTTCGCTTTTTTGCCAACGCGCAGCAGGCGCTGGACGCCGGTTTTCGCCCCTGCAAGCGCTGTCAGCCGGATAATGCGCGCGCGCAGCAACGGCGGTTGGATAAGATTGCCTGCGCCTGCCGTTTACTTGAGCAGGAGACGCCGGTAACGCTGGCGTCTCTGGCGCAGGCGGTGGCGATGAGTCCGTTTCATCTGCACCGTTTGTTTAAAGCGAGCACCGGTATGACGCCGAAAGGGTGGCAGCAGGCGTGGCGCGCCCAGCGGCTGCGTGAGGCGTTGGCGAAAGGAGAGCAGATCACGTCGGCTATTTACCGCGCCGGCTTCCCGGATAGCAGTAGCTACTACCGTCATGCCGACCAGACGCTGGGCATGACGGCAAAACAGTTTCGCAAAGGCGGCGATAATGTCTCCGTTCGCTATGCGCTGACGGACTGGGTTTACGGACGGTGCCTGGTGGCGGAGAGCGAGCGGGGGATTTGCGCGATTCTCCCCGGTGATAGCGACGACGCGCTACTGGCTGAATTACACACCCTGTTCCCGGCGGCCCGCCACGAACCTGCTGACGCGCTTTTTCAGCAACGGGTGCGGCAGGTTGTCGCGGCTATCAACACACGCGATGTGCTGCTCTCGTTGCCGCTGGATATCCAGGGAACCGCGTTTCAACAGCAGGTCTGGCAGGCGTTATGCGCGATTCCCTGCGGCGAAACCGTAAGCTATCAACAGCTTGCCGCGACTATCGGCAAACCCACGGCAGTACGCGCGGTCGCCAGCGCGTGCGGCGCGAATAAACTGGCGATGGTGATCCCGTGTCATCGGGTCGTGCGTCGCGATGGCGCGCTCTCCGGTTATCGTTGGGGCGTGCGTCGAAAAGCGCAGCTATTAAAGCGAGAAGCACAAAAAGAGGAGTAGCAATGCTGGATCTGTTTGCTGATGAAGCGCCCTGGCAAGAGTCCCTGGCGCCTGGCGCGGTGGTGTTGCGCCGCTTTGCGTTTCGCGCGGCGCAGTCGCTATTAGACGATATCGGGTTTGTCGCCAGTCAGTCACCGTTTCGTCAGATGGTGACGCCGGGCGGCTACACCATGTCGGTGGCGATGACCAACTGCGGCGCGTTAGGGTGGACCACCGATCGTCACGGTTATTGTTATGCCGTGCGCGATCCGTTGACCGATAAACCCTGGCCTGCGCTGCCGTTATCGTTTGCCAGCGTATGTCGTCAGGCGGCAATCGCGGCAGGGTATGCGAGCTTCCAACCGGACGCCTGCCTGATCAATCGCTACGCGCCCGGCGCAAAACTGTCGCTGCATCAGGATAAAGACGAGCCGGATCTGCGCGCGCCTATTATCTCAGTTTCGTTGGGGGTGCCGGCGGTTTTTCAGTTTGGCGGCCTGCGTCGCAGCGACCCGATCCAGCGGATCTTACTGGAGCATGGCGATATCGTGGTCTGGGGCGGCGAGTCCCGGCTGTTTTATCATGGTATCCAGCCGCTTAAAGCGGGCTTTCATCCCATGACCGGTGAATTTCGTTACAATCTCACCTTCCGTCAGGCAGCTGAAAAAGAATAAAAATAAGAATTATTATTGCTGTGCAGGTGGAGTTAGTTAAACTGCGGGCTGTTATTATCGGTCCGGGTTGTAAGCATGGAACTTCTTATTCTTGTCTGGCGGCAGTACCGCTGGCCATTTATTAGCGTGATGGCGCTGAGCCTCGCCAGCGCGGCGCTGGGGATTGGCCTGATCGCGTTTATCAATCAGCGCCTGATTGAAACGGTGGACACCAACGTCATGGTGCTGCCGGAATTTCTCGGCCTGCTCCTGTTGCTAATGGTCGTCACATTAGGTTCCCAACTGGCGCTCACCACTCTGGGACACCATTTCGTTTACCGCCTGCGCAGCGAATTTATCAAGCGCATTCTGGATACGCACGTTGAACGCATTGAGCAACTGGGCAGCGCCTCTTTACTGGCCGGTCTGACCAGCGATATTCGCAATATTACTATCGCCTTTGTGCGTCTGCCTGAGCTGGTGCAGGGCATTATCCTCACCGTCGGCTCGGCGGCGTATCTGGCGATGCTATCGACAAAAATGCTGCTGGTTACGGCTATCTGGATGGCGGTCACTATCTGGGGCGGATTTGTGCTGGTGGCGCGGGTTTACCAGCATATGGCGACCCTGCGCGAGACCGAAGATAAGCTGTACAACGACTATCAGACGGTGTTGGAAGGACGCAAAGAGCTGACGCTAAACCGCGAGCGTGCGGAGCAGATTTTTCAGCAATGCTATATCCCGGACGCCAAAGAGTACCGTCATCACATTATCCGTGCCGATACTTTTCACCTGAGCGCCGTCAACTGGTCGAATATCATGATGCTGGGGGCGATAGGCCTGGTCTTCTGGATGGCGAATAGTCTCGGCTGGGCGGATACCAACGTCGCGGCGACTTATTCACTGACGTTGCTGTTCCTGCGCACGCCGCTGCTGTCTGCGGTGGGGGCGTTGCCAACGCTACTGACCGCCCAGGTGGCGTTTAATAAACTGAATAAATTCGCGCTCGCCCCGTATAAGCCTGATTTTCCGCAGCCGAAAGCCTTTCCCGACTGGAAGACGCTGGAGCTGCGCAACGTGGTTTTCCACTATCAGGATAACGCGTTTTCCGTGGGGCCCATCAACCTGACGATTCACCGCGGCGAACTGCTGTTTTTAATTGGCGGCAACGGTAGCGGGAAATCGACGCTGGCCATGTTATTGACCGGATTATACCAGCCGCAATCGGGAACGATTTTACTTGATGGTCAACCTATTGCCGCCGGGCAGCCGGAAGATTATCGCAAACTGTTTTCTGCGGTGTTCACCGATGTGTGGTTATTCGACCGCCTGCTGGGGCCGCAGGGGAAACCCGCCAATCCCGCTCTGGTCGAAAAGTGGCTTGAGCACCTGAAAATGACGCACAAGCTGGAGCTAAACGACGGGCGCATTTTGAATCTTAAACTGTCGAAAGGGCAAAAAAAGCGCATTGCGCTGCTGCTGGCGCTGGCGGAAGAGCGCGATATTATTTTGCTGGATGAGTGGGCCGCCGATCAGGACCCGCATTTCCGCCGGGAGTTTTATCAGGTACTGTTGCCGTTAATGCAGGAAATGGGCAAAACCATTTTCGCCATCAGCCATGATGATCACTATTTTATTCACGCCGATCGTCTGCTTGAAATGCGTAACGGACAGCTAACCGAACTCACCGGCGACGAACGTGACGCCGCCTCGCGTGATGCGGTTGCGCGTACTGCGTAATGGCCGGATGAACCGCCTGATGGCAGCCCTACGTCCGCACGCGGGTAGGCCTGATAAGATGCCACGCGTCGCCACCAGGCATCGGGGTATTTTTTGCGGTGGACGAGCGGGGCTCCAGACGTGTTTTAAAAAGAACCCCGGAGCGCTGCGTGAGTCGGCGTGTTCAGATGCCCGGTAAGTGTGACCGGGCAGCGTAACATTATCGCGCGACGGCGTTCTGTACGTTAGCGTCCGCTTTCCAGATGCGGTATTTCACGTCCACATTCGCTGGGGTATACACCACGATCGGCAGCTTGCTGTTGTAGCGCAGCATCCCGTCTTCACCCAGCCAGGCGGTGACGAATTTTTGCTCTTTCTTACCTTCAGGGCAGGCCATCATGGTTGATACCGGAGAGGTGACGTTATCAAAGACATAATAGTCATAGCCCCAGCCTTCCAGCGTTTTTGTTTCCAGCGTGCCGCCGAGGCGATGCTGGTTACAATCCACATTCAGCGTTTGACCAATCAACAGTTCCACTTTGAGGGTAGATTCATCCTGCTGAGGGGTAAGGGTTATCACTTGCCGCTTCATTCCTTTTTCCGCCTGCGGATAGGGGGCGATTTTCTCCAGCGGCTGGGCGGTATCGCTATTGTTAGCCCAGGCAGAGGCGCTGGCGAGGGCGGCGAAGACGACGGCAGGGACAAACATCTTCATTTGATTGTTCACAGTATTTCCTTTCTGCTGTTTTCGGTATGCATGGGAGACAGATTAACATATTCACTTTATCTATTAATCTGTATTTACTCATATTTTCAAGATTATTAATAAAATAGCATCTTTTTATATAGTGGAATATTCTGATATTGATAATGTAAATGAAATTATCAGCTATTAGTGGTTTTCGCTATATAAATATCTATATAACTCATTGAAATGTGAGAAAAAGCACGTTTACGGGTCTTTACCCGGCACTCTTTTGATCCGGCAACAGCATTTACCTCTATCGGGGTATGCATCTCTTACACATCCTGAAATATCTTATTTACAAAAATAACTACTCATAAATTGTACGGTTTTTATTGGCATTCACTCCCTATGGAAGCGTGTCGTTATGGAAGGGCGATATCATGGTTGATTTATCCCGTCGAAGCATGTTGACCGGCAGTTGGCGCAACGCCAGCAATGGGATTCTTCCGCCGTGGGCCAGAGAAACGACCTATTTTCTCGCACATTGTCTGCGTTGCGACGCCTGTATCCAGGCGTGTGAGGCCGACATCCTGCAGCGAGGGGCGGGGGGATATCCGAGCGTAGATTTCAAACGGGGCGAGTGCAGCTTTTGTTATGCCTGTGCGCAGGCCTGTCCCGAATCTCTCTTTCTTCCGCGCCACACCAGGGCCTGGGATTTAATTTTTACACTCACGGAAAACTGCCTCGCCAGGCAATCGGTTGAATGCCATCGCTGCCAGGACAGTTGTGAACCTATGGCCATTACCTTTCGTCCCACGCTATCCGGCATTTACCAGCCGCAGCTTGACTCGCAGGCCTGTAACGGATGCGGGGCGTGTGTGGCTATCTGTCCCGTGTCAGCCATCAAAGCGGAGAACCACCATGCGCACTAACTGGCAGGTCTGTAGCTTGGTCGTGCAGGCCAAAAGTCAGAACATCGCCGCCATTGGCACACAGTTGAACACGTTGCCGGGTTGCGAAGTCGCGTTAAGCGACGTTGAAAGCGGGCAGCTGATCGTGGTGGCGGAAGCAGACCAGAGTGAAACGCTGATGCAAACAATTGAGTCAGTACGCAATGTCGAGGGCGTACTGGCGGTGTCGCTGGTTTATCACCAGCAGGATGAGCAAGGTGAGGAAACACCATGAAACTCAGTCGTCGTAGCTTTATGAAAGCTAACGCCGTTGCGGCCGCTGCGGCGGCTGCCGGTCTGAGCGTGCCGGGCGTCGCCCGCGCCGTTGTCGGGCAGCAGGAAGCCATCAAATGGGATAAAGCGCCGTGCCGTTTTTGCGGAACGGGTTGCGGTGTGTTGGTGGGAACGCAGCAGGGCCGTGTGGTCGCCTGCCAGGGCGACCCCGACGCGCCGGTCAACCGTGGTCTGAACTGCATTAAAGGCTATTTCCTGCCCAAAATCATGTACGGTAAAGATCGTCTGACGCAGCCGATGCTGCGCATGAAAGACGGCAGCTATCACAAAGACGGCGAGTTTACGCCGGTGAGCTGGGAACAGGCCTTCGATGTGATGGAGGAGAAGTTTAAAACCTCCCTGAAAGAGAAAGGACCAGAAGCGATCGGCATGTTTGGATCGGGTCAATGGACCATCTGGGAAGGCTATGCCGCCGCGAAACTGTTCAAGGCTGGTTTCCGCTCTAACAACATCGACCCGAATGCGCGTCACTGCATGGCCTCGGCGGTGGTGGGCTTTATGCGCACCTTTGGCATGGATGAACCGATGGGCTGCTACGACGATATTGAGCAGGCCGATGCGTTTGTGCTGTGGGGTTCCAACATGGCGGAGATGCACCCGATTTTATGGTCGCGCATCACTAACCGCCGTTTGTCCGACCCGAACGTGAAGGTTGCCGTCCTCTCCACCTTCCAGCACCGCAGCTTTGAACTGGCGGACAACGGTATTGTCTTTACCCCGCAAAGCGACCTGGTGATCCTTAACTATATCGCGAATTACATTATTCAGAACAACGCGGTAAATCAGGATTTCTTCACAAAGCATGTGAATCTGCGTAAAGGGGCGACGGATATCGGCTACGGCTTACGCCCGACGCACCCGCTGGAAAAAGCGGCGAAGAATCCGGGCTCCGACGCTTCCGAGCCGATGAGCTTCGACGAGTATAAAGCCTTCGTGGCGGAATATACGTTGGACAAGACTGCTGAAATGACCGGCGTGCCGAAAGATCAACTGGAACAGTTGGCACAGCTCTACGCCGATCCGAATAAGCGCGTGATCTCTTACTGGACGATGGGTTTTAACCAGCATACCCGCGGCGTGTGGGCGAATAACCTGGTTTACAACCTCCATCTGCTGACCGGAAAAATCTCCCAGCCTGGCTGCGGTCCTTTCTCGCTGACCGGCCAGCCTTCCGCCTGCGGTACGGCGCGTGAAGTGGGAACCTTCTCACACCGTCTGCCCGCAGACATGGTCGTGACGAACGAAAAACACCGTGATATCTGCGAAAAACACTGGCAGATCCCCGCTGGCACTATTCCGGCAAAAGTGGGTTTACATGCGGTGGCGCAGGATCGCGCGTTGAAAGACGGCAAGCTGAACGTCTACTGGGTAATGTGTAATAACAATATGCAGGCCGGGCCGAACATCAATGAAGATCGGATGCCGGGCTGGCGCGATCCGCGTAACTTTATCATTGTCTCCGATCCTTACCCGACGGTGAGCGCGCTGTCTGCTGATCTGATCCTGCCGACCGCCATGTGGGTTGAGAAAGAAGGCGCTTACGGCAACGCCGAACGCCGCACGCAGTTCTGGCGTCAGCAAATTAAAGCGCCGGGCGAAGCTAAATCCGACCTCTGGCAACTGGTGCAGTTCTCCCGTCGTTTTAAAACCGAGGAGGTCTGGCCGGAGGCGTTGCTGTCCCAGAAGCCGGAGCTGCGCGGTAAAACGCTGTATGACGTTCTGTTCGCCACGCCGGCGGTCAGCAAATTCCCGCTGAGCGAGCTGAAAGAGGATCAGTTAAACGATGAGTCTCGTGAGCTGGGCTTCTATCTGCAAAAAGGGCTGTTTGAAGAATACGCCTGGTTTGGACGTGGCCACGGTCACGATCTGGCGCCGTTCGACGATTACCACAACGCGCGCGGTCTGCGCTGGCCGGTCGTCGAAGGCAAAGAGACGCAATGGCGTTACAGCGAAGGCAACGACCCGTATGTAAAAGCGGGGGAAGGGTACAAATTCTACGGTAAACCGGATGGCAAAGCGGTGATCTTCGCGCTGCCATTTGAACCCGCGGCGGAGTCGCCGGACAACGAGTACGATCTGTGGCTTTCCACCGGTCGCGTGCTGGAACACTGGCATACCGGCAGTATGACGCGCCGCGTGCCTGAATTGCATCGCGCCTTCCCGGAAGCGGTGGTCTTTATTCACCCGCTGGATGCGAAAGCGCGCGATCTGCGTCGTGGGGATAAGGTTAAAGTGTCGTCCCGTCGCGGCGAAGTGATTTCGATTGTCGAAACACGTGGACGTAACCGTCCGCCGCAGGGACTGGTGTATATGCCGTTCTTCGATGCCGCTCAGCTAGTGAACAACCTGACGCTGGATGCGACGGACCCGCTCTCTAAAGAGACGGACTTCAAGAAGTGCGCCGTTAAGCTGGCGAAGGTGTAACGCGTTATGTCCCGTACAGCGAAACCCCAAAATGGCCGCCGCCGCTTCCTGCGTGATGTTGTGCGCACTGCGGGCGGGCTGGCGGCGGTTGGCGTGGCGCTGGGCTTGCAACAGCAAACCGCGCGCGCAACGGGCGTGCGGCTGCGTCCGCCTGGCGCGCTGAATGAAAATGTCTTCGCCAGCGCCTGTGTGCGCTGCGGGCAGTGCGTTCAGGCGTGTCCATACGACACGCTAAAACTGGCGACGCTGGCCTCCGGGCTATCGGCAGGTACGCCCTATTTCGTCGCTCGCGACATCCCCTGCGAAATGTGTGAAGACATTCCGTGCGCCAAAGTCTGCCCCAGCGGGGCGCTGAATAAAGATATCGCCTCCATTGATGACTCGCGCATGGGGCTGGCGGTGCTGCTGGATCAGGAAAACTGCCTCAACTTTCAGGGGCTGCGCTGCGACGTTTGTTACCGCGAATGCCCGAAAATCGATGAGGCCATCACGCTGGAACTGGATTGCAACATGCGCACCGGCAAACATGCGCGCTTTCTGCCCACCGTACACAGCGACGCCTGTACCGGCTGCGGCAAATGCGAAAAAGTCTGCGTACTGGAGCAACCAGCGATAAAAGTGTTGCCGTTGTCATTGGCGAAAGGGGAGTTAGGACACCATTACCGCTTCGGCTGGCTGGAGGGGAAAGATGGCAAATCGTAAACGCGACGCCGGGCGAGAAGCGCGGGCGAAAAAAGGCTGGTGGCGTAGCCACCGCTGGCTGGTGTTACGCCGTATCAGCCAGTTTATGGTGCTGGGGATGTTTCTCAGCGGCCCGTGGCTGGGCTTTTGGGTTTTGCATGGCAACTACAGCAGTAGTTTGCTGTTCGATACCCTCCCGTTGACCGATCCGCTGATTACCCTGGAAAGTCTCGCCAGTGGACATCTTCCCGCTACCGTGGCGCTGACGGGAGCAGTGATTATCGCTGTGCTGTATGCGCTGGCGGGAAAGCGATTATTTTGCAGTTGGGTTTGCCCGCTAAACCCCGTTACCGATTTGGCTAACTGGATGCGCAGGAAATTTGACCTGAACCAGTCTGCGACGATTCCACGCCATATACGGTACGTCCTTCTGGTGGTGGTGTTAATCGGTTCGGCCTTGACCGGCACGCTGCTGTGGGAATGGATTAATCCCGTGTCGCTGTTAGGCCGTAGTCTGGTTATGGGATTTAGTAGCGGCGCGTTGCTGATTATTGCTTTGTTTTTATTTGATTTATTAGTCGTTGAGCACGGTTGGTGCGGCCATATTTGCCCGATGGGCGCGCTGTATGGCGTGCTGGGCAGTAAAGGCGTAGTGACCGTGACGGCCAAAAAACGTGAGAAATGTAATCGCTGTATGGATTGTTTTCATGTTTGCCCGGAACCGCATGTGCTACGTGCGCCGGTGCTGGATGAGCAAAGCCCGGCGCAGGTCACTCACCGCGACTGCATGACCTGCGGTCGCTGCGTGGATGTCTGTTCTGAGGATGTTTTTACAATAACGATACGCAACATCATTCGGGATGCATCGCGGCGGTAAGCGAGGAAATCTCCAGGAGCATAGATAACGATGTGACTGGGATTTTCGAGCGCAGCCAACAAAGAGGCAGCTCGAAGGATGAAGTGTAAATGCGATGGAGTTCGGGAGCGAAACAATGAAAAGCCATGACCTGATGAAAGCGCTGTGTCAATGGATGGCCACGCTTGCCCTGGTGGTAAGTGGTGCGGTTTGGGCGGCAAACGGAGTGGATCTGAGCCAGTCGCCGGAAGTATCCGGGACGCAGGAAGGGGCGATTCGTATGCCGAAAGAGCAGGAACGTATGCCGCTAAATTACGTCAACCAGCCGCCGATGATCCCGCACAGCGTCGAGGGCTACCAGGTGACGACCAATACCAACCGCTGTCTGCAATGCCACGGCGTGGAAAGTTATCGTACGACGGGCGCGCCGCGTATCAGTCCGACGCACTTTATGGACAGCGACGGTAAAGTGTCGGGCAACGTCGCGCCGCGTCGTTATTTCTGCCTGCAGTGCCACGTACCGCAGTCTGATACCGCGCCGATTATCGACAATACCTTTACCCCCTCGCAAGGTTACGGGAAATAAGAGGTCATTATGGAAAATTCTAACCGTAAACCCGGCTGGATAAAGCGCGTCTGGCGATGGTGGCGCAGCCCCAGCCGCCTGGCGTTGGGGACGCTGCTGTTAATCGGTTTTATCGGCGGCATCATCTTCTGGGGCGGCTTCAATACCGGAATGGAAAAGGCTAACACCGAAGAGTTTTGTATTAGCTGCCATGAAATGCGCAACACGGTGTATGAGGAGTATATGGAAACCGTCCACTACAACAACCGTAGCGGCGTTCGTGCCACCTGTCCTGACTGCCATGTGCCGCATGAGTGGGGGCCGAAGATGATCCGTAAGATCAAAGCCAGTAAAGAGCTGTATGCGAAGGTATTTGGGCTGATAGATACACCGCAGAAATTTGAAGCTCATCGCCTGACAATGGCACAAAATGAGTGGCGGCGCATGAAAGACAACAACTCGCAGGAATGCCGTAACTGCCACAATTTCGACTTTATGGATCTGACCGCGCAAAAAGGCGTCGCGGCGAAAATGCACGATCAGGCGGTAAAAGATGGACAGACCTGTATCGATTGCCACAAAGGGATCGCGCATAAACTGCCGGATATGCGTGATGTTAAACCAGGTTTCTGACAGGACGTTGATGAGTGGGAATGCTTGAAGCCAGAGATCTGTACTGCGAGCGGGACGAGAGGACGCTGTTTCGCGGGCTGTCGTTCACCGTGGAGGCCGGGGAGTGGGTGCAGGTCACCGGCGGCAACGGCGCCGGAAAAACCACCCTGCTGCGCCTGCTGACCGGGCTGGCGCGCCCGGACGGCGGGGAGGTGTACTGGCAGGGCGAGCCCCTGCGCCGCGTGCGCGACAGCTTCCATCGCAGCCTGCTGTGGATAGGGCACCAGCCGGGGATTAAATCCCGCCTGACGGCGCGGGAGAACCTGCACTTTTTCCACCCCGGCGACGGCGCGCGTCTCCCGGAGGCGCTGGCGCAGGCCGGGCTGGCGGGATTTGAGGACGTGCCGGTCGCTCAGCTCTCGGCCGGGCAGCAGCGCCGGGTGGCGCTGGCCCGCCTGTGGCTGACCCGCGCCGCGCTGTGGGTGCTCGACGAGCCGTTCACCGCCATTGACGTTAACGGCGTGGCGCGCCTCACCCGGCGGATGGCGGCGCACACGGCGCAGGGCGGGATGGTCATTCTCACCACCCACCAGCCGCTGCCGGGGGCCGCGGACACCGTCCGCCGCCTGGCGCTGACCGGCGGGGGGGCCGGGCTGTGATGTGGCGTGTCTTCTGTCTCGAGCTGCGCGTGGCGTTCCGCCACGGCGCGGACATCGCCGGCCCGCTGTGGTTCTTCCTGATGGTCATCACCCTGTTTCCGTTAAGCGTCGGGCCGCAGCCGCAGCTGCTGGCGCGTATCGCGCCGGGCATCATCCAGGTGGCGGCGCTGCTGGCCTCGCTGCTGGCGCTGGAGCGGCTGTTTCGCGACGACCTGCAGGACGGCAGCCTGGAGCAGCTGATGCTGCTGCCGGTGCCGCTGCCGGCGGTGGTGCTGGCGAAGGTGCTGGCCCACTGGGCGGTGACCGGCCTGCCGCTGATGATGCTCTCCCCGCTGGTGGCGCTGCTGCTGGGGATGGACGTGTACGGCTGGAAAATCATGGCGCTGACGCTGCTGCTCGGCACGCCGGCGCTGGGGTTTCTCGCCGCGCCGGGCGTCGCGCTGACGGCCGGCCTGCGGCGCGGCGGCGTCCTGCTGGGCATTCTGGTGCTGCCGCTGAGTGTCCCGGTGCTGATTTTCGCCACCGCGGCGATGGACGCGGCATCGATGCATTTACCCGTTGACGGCTATCTGGCGGTGCTGGGGGCGCTGCTGGCGGGCAGCGCGACGTTAAGCCCGTTCGCCACCGCGGCGGCGCTGCGCCTCAGCGTGCAGTAGCGCCCCGGCGCGACGGACATTTTACTGGTTTCAGGAGGTCAGGTGACAACGATGTGGAAAACCCTTCATCAGCTGGCGGCGCCGCCCCGGCTGTATCAGATTTGCGGCAGGCTCGTGCCGTGGCTGGCGGCAGCCGGCATCATCGCGCTGGCCACCGGCTGGGTCCGGGGCTTTGGTTTCGCCCCGGCGGACTACCAGCAGGGGGAGAGCTACCGCATTATGTACCTGCATGTCCCGGCGGCCATCTGGTCGATGGGTATCTATGCGGCGATGGCGGTGGCGGCGTTCACCGGGCTGGTCTGGCAGATGAAAATGGCCAGCCTTGCCGTCGCGGCGATGGCGCCGGTGGGGGCGGTGTACACCTTCATCGCGCTGGTCACCGGCGCGGCGTGGGGCAAACCGATGTGGGGCACCTGGTGGGTGTGGGACGCGCGCCTGACCTCGGAGCTGGTGCTGCTGTTTCTCTACGCCGGGGTCATCGCCCTGTGGCACGCCTTTGACGACCGTAAAATGGCCGGGCGCGCGGCGGGCATTCTGGTGCTGGTCGGCGTGGTGAACCTGCCGGTTATCCACTATTCCGTCGAGTGGTGGAACACCCTGCACCAGGGCTCGACGCGGATGCAGCAGAGTATCGACCCGGCGATGCGCTCGCCGCTGCGCTGGGCCATCGCCGGCTACCTGCTGCTCTTTATGACGCTTTCGCTGATGCGGATGCGCAACCTGATTTTACTGATGGAAAAACGCCGCCCGTGGGTGAGCGAACTGATACTGAAAAGGGGGCACCGGTGAGTCCGGCATTTTCATCGTGGAGCGATTTTTTCGCCATGGGCGGGTACGCCTTTTTTGTCTGGCTGGCGGTGGCGATGACCGTGGCGCCGCTGGCGCTGCTGGTGCTGCACACGGTGCTGCAGCGCCGGGCCATTCTGCGCGGCGTGGCGCAGCAGCGGGCGCGCGAGGCGCGGATGCGTGCCGCACAGGCGCAACAGGAGGCCGCGTGAACCTGCGACGTAAAAACCGGCTATGGGTGGTCTGCGCGGTGCTGGCGGGCCTGGGGCTGACCACCGCCCTGGTCCTGTACGCGCTGCGCGCGAATATCGACCTGTTCTATACCCCCGGCGAAATCCTCTACGGCAAGCGCGAGACGCAGCAGCTGCCGGCGGTGGGCCAGCGTCTGCGCGTCGGCGGGATGGTGATGCCCGGCAGCGTCAGGCGCGACCCGGACTCGCTGAAGGTGAACTTCAGCCTCTACGACGCCGAGGGGGCGGTGACGGTGAGCTATGAGGGGATACTGCCGGACCTGTTCCGCGAGGGGCAGGGGGTGGTGGTGCAGGGCACCCTGGAGAAGGGCAACCACGTCCTGGCGCACGAGGTGCTGGCCAAGCATGACGAGAACTACACCCCGCCGGAAGTGGAAAAGGCGATGCAGGAAAACCACCGCCGCCCGCAACGCGCTGATAAGGACACCTCATCATGATGCCTGAATACGGCCACGCGCTGCTGTGCCTGGCGCTCGGCGTGGCGCTGCTGCTGTCCGTTTACCCGCTGTGGGGCGTGGCGCGCGGCGACGCGCGGATGATGGCGTCGGCCGGGGTGTTCGCCTGGCTGCTGTTTATCTGCGTGGCGGGCGCGTTTTTCGTGCTGGTGCACGCCTTTGTGGTTAACGACTTCACCGTGGCCTATGTCGCCGGCAACTCGAACACGCAGCTGCCGGTGTGGTACCGGGTGGCCGCCACCTGGGGGGCGCACGAGGGCTCGCTGCTGCTGTGGGTGCTGCTGATGAGCGGCTGGACCCTGGCGGTGGCGGTGTTCAGCCGGCGGGTGCCGGCGGATATCGTCGCCCGGGTGCTGGCGGTGATGGGGATGGTCTGCGCCGGTTTTCTGGCGTTCATCCTGTTCACCTCCGGCCCGTTCGCCCGCACGCTGCCGGCCTTTCCGGTGGAGGGGCGCGACCTGAACCCGCTGCTGCAGGACCCGGGGCTGATTTTCCACCCGCCGCTGCTGTACATGGGCTATGTCGGCTTCTCGGTGGCCTTCGCCTTCGCCATCGCCGCGCTGCTGAGCGGGCGTCTGGACAGCGCGTTCACCCGTTTTGCCCGCCCGTGGACGCTGGCGGCGTGGGTGTTCCTGACGCTGGGCATCGTGCTCGGCTCGGCGTGGGCCTACTACGAGCTGGGCTGGGGCGGCTGGTGGTTCTGGGACCCGGTGGAGAACGCCTCCTTTATGCCGTGGCTGGCGGGTACCGCCCTGCTGCACTCGCTGGCGGTCACCGAACAGCGCGCCGGCTTTAAGGCGTGGACGCTGCTGCTGTCCATCTGCGCCTTCTCGCTGTGCCTGCTGGGCACCTTCCTGGTGCGCTCCGGGGTGCTGGTGTCGGTGCACGCCTTCGCCTCCGACCCGGCGCGCGGAATGTTTATCCTCGCCTTTATGGTGCTGGTCACCGGCGGCTCGCTGCTGCTGTTCGCCGTGCGCGGGCACAGGGTGCGTTCGCGGGTGAACAACGCGCTGTGGTCGCGCGAGTCGCTGCTGCTCGGCAACAACGTCCTGCTGATGGCCGCCATGCTGGTGGTACTGCTGGGCACCCTGCTGCCGCTGGTGCACAAACAGCTGGGGCTGGGCAGCATTTCGGTGGGGGAGCCGTTCTTTAACACCATGTTCACCTGGCTGATGGTCCCCTTTGCCCTGCTGCTGGGGGTGGGGCCGCTGGTGCGCTGGGGCCGGGACCGGCCGCGTAACATCAGGAAACTGCTGCTCACCGCCCTGGTCTCCACCCTGGTGCTGTCGGTACTTTTGCCATGGCTGCTGGAAGATAAAATCATCGCCATGACGGCGGTGGGGATGGCGATGGCCTGCTGGATTGCGGTGCTGGCGGTGGCCGAAGCCGTACAGCGCGTGTCCCGCGGCACGAAAACCTCTCTCAGCTACTGGGGAATGGTGGCGGCGCACCTCGGGCTGGCGGTGACGATTACCGGTATCGCCTTCAGCCAGAATTACAGCGTGGAGCGTGACGTGCGGATGCGGGCGGGCGACAGCGTGACCATTCACGACTACCGCTTCACCTTCCGGGAGGTGCGGGACATCACCGGGCCCAACTACCGCGGCGGGGTGGCCCTCATCGGGGTGACGCGCCACGGCGAGCCGGAGGCGGTGCTGCACGCGGAGAAACGGCTCTACAACACCAGCCGGATGGTGATGACCGAGGCGGCGATTGACGGCGGGCTGACCCGCGACCTGTACGCCGCGCTCGGGGAGGAGCTGGACAACGGCGCGTGGGCCGTGCGCCTGTACTACAAACCGTTTGTCCGCTGGATATGGGCCGGGGGGCTGCTGATGGCGCTGGGCGGGCTGCTGTGCCTGGTGGACCCGCGCTACCGCCGCCGTAAACCATTGCCGGAGGCCGGATGAAACGCAACGTACTGTTATTACCGTTACTGATTTTTCTGCTGATTGCCGCGGCGCTGCTGTGGCAGCTGACGCGCAACGCGCAGGGGGATGACCCGACGAATCTCGAATCGGCGCTGACCGGGAAGCCGGTGCCGGCGTTCCGCCTGGAATCGCTGGAGACGCCGGGTCAGTACTATGAGGCGGAGGTGCTGACGCAGGGGAAACCGGTGCTGCTTAACGTCTGGGCCACCTGGTGCCCGACCTGCCGCGCCGAGCATCAGTACCTGAACCAGCTTTCTGCGCAGGGTATCCGGGTGGTCGGGCTGAACTATAAGGACGACCGGGCGAAGGCGGTGGCCTGGTTAAAGGAACTGGGCAACCCGTATGCGCTGAGTTTATCGGACAGCGACGGGATGCTGGGGCTGGACCTGGGCGTGTACGGCGCGCCGGAAACCTTCCTCATCGACGGCAGGGGGATTATCCGCTACCGCCATGCGGGCGATTTGAATGCCCGGGTGTGGGAGAGTGAACTGAAACCGCTGTGGGACAGATACAGCCGGGAGGCGGCGCAATGAGACTGTTACCGGGCATGGTGATGCTGATGCTGGTGCTGGTTATCTCCGGGTCAGCGCGGGCGACCACCGACGTGATGCCGTTTAAAGATGAAGCGCAGGAGCAGCAGTTCCGCCAGCTCACGGAGCAGCTGCGCTGCCCGAAATGCCAGAACAACAGCATTGCGGACTCGAACGCGATGATAGCCACCGACATGCGCCGCAGGGTGTATGACCTGATGCAGGAGGGGAAGAGCCGCCAGGAAATCATCGATTACATGGTGGCGCGCTACGGCAACTTCGTCACCTACGACCCGCCGCTGACCCCGCTGACGGTGCTGCTGTGGGTGCTGCCGCTGGCCGCCATCGTGGCGGGCGGGTGGATAATCGTTGCCCGCACGCGCCGGCGGGTGCGCCTGCGCCGGGAACCGCTGCCGGCGGACACCCCGGTTTGCGGCGCGCGCGCCGGGTGGGGCGTTTACGTGCCGGGGGCCGTCATTGCGCTGGCGGTCGGCGCCGGCAGCTACGCCCTGACCGGCAGCTATCAGCAGGTCAGGGCCTGGCAGCAGGCAACGGCGCAGACGCCCGGGCTGCTGGCGCGGGCGCTGGACCCGGCGGCGCAGCCGCTGAATGAAGAGGAGATGGCGCGGCTGGCGCTGGGGCTGCGCACCCGCCTGCAGAATGATGCCGGCAATGTTGAGGGCTGGCTCATGCTGGGGCGCACCGGTATGGTACTGGGTAATGCCGGTACCGCCACCGGGGCGTATGCGAACGCCTACCGTCTGGCCCCGAAAAACAGCGATGCGGCGCTGGGCTACGCGGAGGCGCTGACGCGCTCGTCCGACCCGGAGGATAACCGCCGCGGCGGGGAGCTGCTGCGTCAGCTGGTGAGCCGCGACCACACGGATATCCGGGTGTTAAGCCTGTATGCGTTTAACGCCTTTGAGCAGCAGCGCTTTGGCGAGGCGGTGGCGGCCTGGGAGATGATGCTGAAACTGTTGCCGGCAGACGATACCCGGCGGGCGGTGATAGAGCGCAGTATCCGGCTGGCGCAGGAGAAATAAGACCCTGACGGCCCGGTGGCGTGGCGCCATCGGGCCTGGCTTGTTACTGTATTCCGCGTGTTTGTAAAAATAGAATGGTCGCCGCGACGCGTGAGCGCACGTTTAGCTTGCGAAGTAGATTACGAATGTGCACCTTAACCGTCTGCTCAGAAATATTCAGTACTGACGCAATCTGTTTGTTAGAAAGCCCCTGCGCCAGCTCATGCAAGACATCTAACTCTCGTTCGGTCAGGATACTAAAGGGATCTTCCTGCGCGCCAAACCGTTCGCGCTCACGCAGATATTCATTGACCCGATCGCTAAAGACTTTACCGCCGTTAGCGCCTTTGCGAATGGCCTCCAGCAGCACTTCCGGATCGCTATCTTTGAGCAGATAACCGTCGGCGCCGGCGTCGATCAGCGCGTAGATGTCGCTGGCGGAATCCGAGACGGTAAGAATAATAATTTGCGCCGTCACACCATCCCGGCGTAGCGCGTTCAGGGTATCTAACCCGCTCAGACCTTTCATATTCAGATCCAGCAGGATCAGATCGGGCTCAATGCGATTCGCCAGATCGATCGCACTCGCCCCGTCACCCGCTTCGGCAACGACATGAAAAGCCGGGTCCAGTTCCAGTAATTGACGAATACCTCGCCGCATAAGTGGATGGTCGTCCACAATAAGCACCTGAAAAGGTGTTACTTCAGGCATGCTGTATCTCCTGAGTTTTATTAGAATGATTATTGTTTTCAGCGCGGAAATCGTCCAGATTTGCCACATTGTCAAGCGCGTAAATTTTACCCTAATTAGTGCATGGGTAAGTAGTAAAACCTGTGACAGGCGAGTAATTAGCTGAACGATAGAAAGGATAAAACAACCCGTTGTGAGAGAAAACAGAATACTCCCTGAAGTTGAATACTGGTCTGGACGCTTTTTTCGGACAATGTGACATAACAGAAGTGTGGCATATGTTGCTGCGCCCTTGCACCCGTAAGTCCAGACTATCTTTACTGGCAGGAAATTTCTTATTAAAAGTCATAGCGTCTAAAGCTTGTCATTATTAACAAATTATTTTAACTGAATTTATTTATGGTTTTATTAATGTCAATGAAATACATCTGAGCAGAACGAATAAACCGCGACATCTGTTAAATTAAATATTAAGTCAATAGCAGAGGTATTTTTATGCGATAAAGAGATTCTGACGATATTCTTATCATAAATGAAAATGTGGTCAGGAATGAGCGTCATTCACTTATAACTTATCCTGGATGTGCCTGAACAACACTCGCGGCGTTTTGAGCACCCGTTGGGGCGACTCAAGGGGAGAACGTAGTGTGGATGCTATATCAGCCGTTTCTGTGAGCGTAAGCGTGGCGTAGAAAATTTTAAATATGTTAGCCGGTTAAAAATAACTATTGACATTGAAATGGTGGTGGAGTGTATATGAAGAGAATATTTATATATCTATTATTACCTTGTGCATTCGCATGTTCTGCTAATGATAATGTTTTTTTTGGCAAGGGCAACAAGCATCAGATCTCTTTTGCTGCGGGAGAAAGTATAAGAAGAGGAGGGGTTGAGCACTTATATACGGCTTTTCTGACATACAGTGAACCCAGCGATTTTTTCTTTTTACAGGCAAGAAATAATCTGGAGTTAGGAGGATTTAAGGCTAAGGGTAGCGATGATTGCAGTAAACATTCTGGCAGCGTTCCCTGCAATAAATATAACCAGGGCGTATTGGGTATCTCGAAGGATGTGGCGCTGGTTCATTTCGCTGGTATCTATACCGGTATTGGTCTGGGGGCTTATATAAAATCTAAGTCGCGAGATGATATGCGTGTCAATTCTGCATTTACCTTTGGAGAAAAAGCGTTTCTTGGCTGGAACTTTGGGGCTTTTTCTACAGAAGCTTATATCCGGCATTTCTCGAATGGATCACTTACGGATAAAAATTCAGGGCATAATTTTTTAGGTGCTTCAATTAGTTATAATTTCTGAAGTTGAATAACAATTAGCGAGTTGCTGGCTGAAGGAGTAATTAATCACCGTACGTTGTCTACAAAACGTGTTGTGAATAGCCGATCGTTATCGACCCTATGGCGACAGGGAGGCTAATTGTTAGCGACAAAGGCGTGGTAGGCCGTTTACCTTACCAGAACGTTTTATTATTGCTGCGACAGATTGCTTACTCATTTACCTGCCACTGCAAACATTTTTTCCAGTATAGGGTGTAGATGCGCTTTTTCTGTTTTAGTACAAACATGGTTTACGTTAGTTGCCTGCATTGACTTTACTGTGACCACTGCACAGGAAAGATGTCCAATCAGTTCATGCAAAATCAGTTCATGCAAAATAACGTCTCTGGCATCAGCTAACTTTTTAATTGTAGGCATAAAAAAACCAGCCCTGACAGGCTGGTTTTCAAGGGGAATTTTGGTCGGCAGCTTCATCCGCAGCATCTGCTGAGAGCAGCGCAGGTACGGCGACCACAAAAGCCGGGGAGGCATCAGCCAGCGCGGCGTCGGCTGACACAGCCAGAACGGCGGCAGCCGCCTCGTCATCAGCATCGGAGGCATCCACCCACGCCGCCGCATCTGATACCAGCGCATCACTGGCAGCGCAAAGCAGAGCTGCAGCCGGAGAATCGGCAACCAGAGCCGAAGAGGCCGCGAAACGGGCCGAGGATATCGCAGACGTGATTTCCCTGGAAGATGCAAGCCTGACGAAAAAAGGTATCGTTAAATTAAGCAGTGCCACGGACAGTGACAGCGAAGCGCTGGCGGCCACACCAAAGGCGGTAAAAACCGTTATGGGTGAGGTACGGACCAAAGCGCCGCTGGACAGCCCGGCATTCACTGGAACGCCGACCACACCGACGCCGCCAGGCGATGCTAAAGGGCTTCAGACAACAAACGCGGAGTTTGTCCGCAAACTGATTGCCGCGCTGGTTGGTTCCGTACTGGAGCCACTGGACACCCTGCAGGAACTGGCTGACGCGTTGGGAAATGATCCGAACTTTGCCACCACGGTACTGAATAAACTGGCGGGCAAGCAGCCGCTGGACGAAACCCTGACGGCGCTGTCAGGAAAAAGCGTTGACGGTCTTATCGAATACGTTGGTTTGCGAGAAACCATAAGTCGTGCCGCCGATGCATTATAAAAATCACAGAATGGCGGCGATATTCCGGACAAGGATTTGTTTGTGCGTCGTATCGGTGCCGCGCGAGCGTTTGATGGCGCAGTTACTATCGGCTGTGATGATAATCCGTGGACGACGGCGGAGTTTATCGTCTGGCTGGAGTCTCAGGGCGCATTCAATCACCCTTACTGGATGTGTCGTGGCTCCTGGTCTTACGCTTATAACAAAATCATCACGGATACTGGCTGCGGTAATATCTGTCTCGCTGGCGCAGTGATTGAGGTAATGGGAGTGCGTGGCGCGATGACTATTCGGGTGACAACGTCCCATTCAGTATCTGGTTGGTGATACGTGGGTGACAGCCCCAAGTGTATAAGAAGGAATAATTATGACAGCGGAAAAAAAATAAAAAGAACAAACAGTTTTTAAATATTAAAAATTTCATTCCGTATGCACCGGAACCAGATGACACATTATTCGCCGATGCGGCGTATCTTAAATCAGAGGATGGTCAGGACTGGTATGGGGGCCAGCAATTATTTTCAGCAGACACGCTGAAAATTACCTACGACGATAACGATGTTATTACGTGTATTACGCGTGATGTTTCCGGGCTGTGGCCTGCTGGCCAGAGCGTTGCAGAGTTGCCTGATACGGATGAAAACCGTCGCGCTGATATTTCATGCTGCTGGCAGTTTAAAGACGGTAAAGTCGTTCAAAGGGTTTATTCGCCGGAAGAGCTGCGCAGGCAGGCAGAATCGAAAATTGAACGCCCGGGCGTTGATACCGGATGATCTGGTCATCGTGGAAAGCGACCCTGAAAAAATCGACACTTTAGCTGTAAAATGACAGTCCCGCCATCCGGTCATCATAACGGATTTTTCTTCTGCACCTTCTGAAGCCCGCCATGTCAGGACGACCATGAATCCGCCGATAACCTTATTGTGAAATTAAGACCAGGAAGAGATGATGTCTGCCGGACAGATACTATATGTAAATTTATAAAGGTTTTTTGTTATGCCCTTTCATATTGGAAGCGGATGTCTTCCCGCCACCATCAGTAATCGCCGCATTTATCGTATTGCCTGGTCTGATACCCCCCCTGAAATGAGTTCCTGGGAAAAAATGAAGGAATTTTTTTGCTCAACGCACCAGACTGAAGCGCTGGAGTGCATCTGGACGATTTGTCACCCGCCGGCCGGAACGACGCGGGAGGATGTGGTCAGCAGATTTGAACTGCTCAGGACGCTCGCGTATGCCGGATGGGAGGAAAGCATTCATTCCGGCCAGCACGGGGAAAATTACTTCTGTATTCTGGATGAAGACAGTCAGGAGATATTGTCAGTCACCCTTGATGATGCCGGGAACTATACCGTAAATTGCCAGGGGTACAGTGAAACACATCGCCTCACCCTGGACACAGCACAGGGTGAGGAGGGCACAGGACACGCGGAAGGGGCATCCGGGACATTCAGGACATCCTTCCTCCCTGCCACAACGGCTCCACAGACGCCAGCAGAGTATGATGCTGTCTGGTCAGCGTGGAGAAGGGCTGCACCCGCAGAAGAGTCACGCGGCCGTGCAGCAGTGGTACAGAAAATGCGTGCCTGCCTGAATAATGGCAATGCAGTGCTTAACGTGGGAGAATCAGGTCTTACCACCTTGCCAGACTGTTTACCCGCGCATATTACCACACTGGTTATTCCTGATAATAATCTGACCAGCCTGCCGGCGCTGCCGCCAGAACTGCGGACGCTGGAGGTCTCTGGTAACCAGCTGACTAGCCTGCCGGTGCTGCCGCCAGGACTACTGGAACTGTCGATCTTTAGTAACCCGCTGACCCACCTGCCGGCGCTGCCGTCAGGACTATGTAAGCTGTGGATCTTTGGTAATCAACTGACCAGCCTGCCGGTGTTGCCGCCAGGGCTACAGGAGCTGTCGGTATCTGATAACCAACTGGCCAGCCTGCCGGCGCTGCCGTCAGAATTATGTAAGCTGTGGGCCTATAATAACCAGCTGACCAGCCTGCCGACGTTGCCGTCAGGGCTACAGGAGCTGTCGGTATCTGATAACCAACTGGCCAGCCTGCCGACGCTGCCGTCAGAATTATATAAGCTGTGGGCCTATAATAATCGGCTGACCAGCCTGCCGGCGTTGCCGTCAGGACTGAAGGAGCTGATTGTATCTGGTAACCGGCTGACCAGTCTGCCGGTGCTGCCGTCAGAACTGAAGGAGCTGATGGTATCTGGTAACCGGCTGACCAGCCTGCCGATGCTGCCGTCAGGACTACTGTCGCTGTCGGTCTATCGTAACCAGCTGACCCGCCTGCCGGAAAGTCTCATTCATCTGTCTTCAGAGACAACCGTAAATCTGGAAGGGAACCCACTGTCTGAACGTACTTTGCAGGCGCTGCGGGAGATCACCAGCGCGCCTGGCTATTCAGGCCCCATAATACAATTCGATATGGCGGGAGCCTCCGCCCCCCGGGAAACTCGGGCACTGCACCTGGCGGCCGCTGACTGGCTGGTGCCTGCCCGGGAGGGGGAACCGGCTCCTGCAGACAGATGGCATATGTTCGGACAGGAAGATAACGCCGACGCCTTCAGCCTCTTCCTGGACAGACTGAGTGAGACGGAAAACTTCATAAAGGACGCGGGGTTTAAGGCACAGATATCGTCCTGGCTGGCACAACTGGCTGAAGATGAGGCGTTGAGAGCAAACACCTTTGCTATGGCAACAGAGGCAACCTCAAGCTGCGAGGACCGGGTCACATTTTTTTTGCACCAGATGAAGAACGTACAGCTGGTACATAATGCAGAAAAAGGGCAATACGATAACGATCTCGCGGCGCTGGTTGCCACGGGGCGTGAGATGTTCCGTCTGGGAAAACTGGAACAGATTGCCCGGGAAAAGGTCAGAACGCTGGCTCTCGTTGATGAAATTGAGGTCTGGCTGGCGTATCAGAATAAGCTGAAGAAATCACTCGGGCTGACCAGCGTGACGGCAGAAATGCGTTTCTTTGACGTATCCGGCGTGACGGTTACAGACCTTCAGGACGCGGAGCTTCAGGTGAAAGCCGCTGAAAAAAGCGAGTTCAGGGAGTGGATACTGCAGTGGGGGCCGTTACACAGAGTGCTGGAGCGCAAAGCGCCGGAACGCGTTAACGCGCTTCGTGAAAAGCAAATATCGGATTATGAGGAAACGTACCGGATGCTGTCTGACACAGAGCTGAGACCGTCTGGGCTGGTCGGTAATACCGATGCAGAGCGCACTATCGGAGCAAGAGCGATGGAGAGCGCGAAAAAGACATTTTTGGATGGCCTGCGACCTCTTGTAGAGGAGATGCTGGGGAGCTATCTGAACGTTCAGTGGCGTCGTAACTGATGCACCAGGTGAATGAGGTGCGGTGCGACAAAGATATTCCCGGACGAACAACATCAGACAGTACGGATGATGTACAGGTGAAATAGGGGAGACTTCTTCAGTCAGGGCGCGGCGAAACTTTTTCGATGATAACGCGCCGCGCGCCGGTAGCGAGAAGCCGATGGAAGTACTGGATCACCTGAATGCAAAGAAGGGCTGGGGAAAGCTGTACTTTGCCGGGGAGGGTATCCAGCAACAGTGGGCTATGAAGAGAAACATACTGTCATCCCGATATACCACCCGCTATGAAGACCTGCTTCAGGTTAAGTGACAGGTTTACCCTGATTTTCAAATTTCTGATGTGATGGTGTGCCGCAGCCACATTGTATGCAAGAACGGGCTGCGGCAAACTGGCGATCGTTCGATAGTGCGTGTATTGAATAGTTACCAGTCGTGGCGGATTCTACTGGTTAAGGATGACTAATCAATGTATTTAAGTCATCTGTTCAACTTTTCGCGTTGGAGGGAGCTTGAAGTCAATTTGCAGTGACCTTCGATAGCTATTTCACCATCATTTCACCATTTGCAAATTGGATATATAAAAAAACCAGCCCTGGCAGGCTGGCTTTTAAGGGGAATTTTGGTCGGCACGAGAGGATTTGAACCTCCGACCCCCGACACCCCATGACGGTGCGCTACCAGGCTGCGCTACGTGCCGACTTGTGGGTGCTAATACTACCTCTTTCCAACGCGAATGCAAGGGGAAACGGTGCTAACTGATTTATAATTAATCAGTTAGCGATAAAACGTTTCTCTTCTGTTAGCACTTGCAGCAGCAGACTGAGCTGCGGCTTCTGATCTTTGATCTTCTCGCCGTGTAAGTCATAGGTCTGATAATGACCGTTATTATTGAGCACCAGGGTCATTTGCGGCGTCGTGATAGCCAGCGTACTGCCGTCTGCCGCCGTTACCCAGTTATGACGACGTGGAACGGTAAAGATGTCCTGGCCCTGTGAATATTCGTTCGCTGGCGTGCTGACATGTAACAGGCGTTGCATCAACGTGGTCATCACATCGGTATGATCGGTAAGCACATTAATACGCTGCGCAGGCGTCCCCGGCCAGTGGATCACCAGCGGTACTTGCAGATGACCTTGCGACCAGTCGAAGCGATTTTCTTCCGGCGTCAACGGTATGCCGCGTCCTGCGGTAATGATCACGACAGTATTGTCGAATTTACCGGCCTCTCGCAGCGCGTTCAGAACCCGATTGATTTGCGCATCCACGTCGCTGGCGGCACTGGCGTAACGCTTAACAAAATTTTTCTGGTTACTGTCATCAATATTAGTACCGTTAAACGATATCCATGAGAACCAGCGGTTATCTTCCTGTGCGTAGCGCCCAAGCCAATCTATCCACTGGCTGGCCGTTTGCGCATCAGACTGCGTTTGCGCTGCCGGCATCGAGAAATCGGACAGTAATGCCTGACGATAAAGCGGGCTGGCGAAGCCATCCGAAGAAAACAGTCCCAGTTGGTAGCCTTGCTGATTCAACGCGGTAATGAGCGCCGCAGGCGTTCTGGTGGATAACACGCCATCCATATAGCCTGGCGATATGCCATAGAACAGGCCGAAAATACCGTTATCAGTGGTATTCCCTGAACTCATATGACGGGTGAAGTCGATGTTTTGCTCGGCAAATGTAGCCAGCTCCGGCATCTGCTTCTCAAAGCGAGAATAGTTCAGGCCGTCTACGGTAATGAGCAGCACATTCTGACCGGTGCCCATATCGCGATAGTGCAAATTGCTGAGCGGGTACTGAACGGAGACCGCTTCCGGATTGCCTTGCTCTACCAGACGGCGCTGATATTCCTGCGCATCCAGCAGACCGTGTTTTTCAAGAAAACGTCGCGCCGTCATTGGATAAGAGAGCGGCAGGTTTGCCCGCTGCATGGTAATCGGCCGGTAAAAATTAGCGTCTGCCCAGATGTAGATAAGATGCGATGCGATAAAGGAGACGAAAAAGAATGCCGCAAGCGGCCTTGCGAAATGGCGACGGCGCGTGAGACTGCGCAGCTTTTGCCAACTCCATGTCGCAAATAGCATCTCAATCAATAAGATAACCGGCACACTAATAAACATAAGCTGCCAGTCGCGCGCCATTTCGTTCTGGTCAGGGTTGATGACCAGCTCCCAGACAATGGGATTAAGATGCAGGTGGAAACGGGTAAAGACTTCGCTGTCGATAAGCAACAACGTCATACCCGCGGTCGCCAGAATGGCTGATAAAAACCGCATCAGCCGCTGGGACATCACGATAAACGTGAGCGGAAAAAGAATAAGCAAATAGGTGGCGAACACCAGAAAGCTAAAGTGCCCGACAATGCTCAGGTAGGAGTATATGCGACCCGCAAGCGTTGTCGGCCAGTCGGCGACAAACAGGTAACGGCTGCCGAGCAACGTAGCCAACAGTATATTGAACAGAGCGAACCAGTGCCCCCAGCTAACCATCTGGGAGACTTTTTCACGGTAGCGCTGACGATGAGTTACCATACCTGTCGCTTGTTTCTCCGGAGTCGGCTTTTTAGTGCGCGTTGTCTTCGCTAATCGAAGACTGCAAGGCGCGGGCAAAAGAGTTCGCAATCGCCTGGCGTTGAGCCGGCGCCACGCTGGTGTTGATAAGGTTGGTGACCATATTTCCCAGTACCATCAGGGAAAGATCGGTCGGCGCCTTATGTTTTTCCAGTACACTGAGCAGTTCGCTCAGCAGTTGTTCAACATGTTCATCACTATAGCGGGAGAGTTGTGGCATAAATCAAAATCTGTTTGTTCATGAAAGGGCAACATATTACCGTAGCAACAGTTTTTTTTCTGCATTTTTATCCCCTAAATCATTCGCGTTACGGATAACGCCTGAAATGACAGGGCGATTGCTTGCGTCTTCCGGCAGGCGGTGGTTGAATACCGCCCGGTCTTAAAGGAGAGTTTATCATGAGTCTGGATATCAACCAGATTGCCCTGCACCAGCTTATCAAGCGCGATGAGCAAAATCTTGAGCTGGTCTTGCGCGATTCATTGCTGGAGCCGACAACCACCGTTGTCGAGATGGTGGCTGAACTGCATCGGGTCTATAGCGCCAAGAATAAGGCGTATGGCCTGTTTAATGAAGAGAGTGAACTGGCGCAAGCGCTGCGGTTGCAACGTCAGGGGGAAGAAGATTTTCTTGCCTTTAGCCGGGCGGCGACCGGACGCCTGCGTGACGAACTGGCGAAATACCCCTTTGCGGACGGCGGCATTGTATTGTTCTGCCATTATCGCTACCTGGCGGTGGAGTATCTGCTGGTTACGGTACTGAACAACCTGAGCAGTATGCGGGTCAATGAAAATCTGGACATTAACCCGACGCATTATCTTGATATCAATCATGCGGATATCGTGGCGCGTATCGATCTTACCGAGTGGGAAACTAATCCGCAATCGACCCGCTATCTGACGTTCCTGAAAGGTCGGGTAGGGCGCAAGGTTGCTGACTTCTTTATGGATTTCCTCGGCGCCAGCGAAGGGTTGAACGCCAAAGCGCAGAATCGCGGCCTGTTGCAGGCAGTGGATGATTTCACCGCAGAAGCGCAGTTGGATAAAGCGGAACGTCAGAACGTGCGCCAGCAGGTGTACAGCTACTGCAATGAGCAATTACAAGCCGGGGAAGAGATTGAGCTGGAATCGCTGTCTAAAGAGCTTTCCGGCGTCAGTGAAGTCAGCTTCAGCGAATTTACCGCCGAAAAAGGCTATGAGCTGGAAGAGAGCTTCCCGGCAGATCGCAGTACGCTACGCCAGTTAACCAAATATGCCGGCAGCGGCGGCGGGTTAACGATTAACTTTGATGCGATGCTACTGGGCGAGCGGATTTTCTGGGACCCGGCGACCGATACCCTGACTATCAAAGGGACGCCGCCGAATTTGCGCGATCAGTTGCAGCGACGCACGTCGGGCGGGAAATAAAGGCATACGACATAAAAGGACGCCGTAGTGAGTAAAGGAATACGTCAGAGGCCGCCTGTTAATTTCAGTTTATTTCGGCAGGTTTTGTATGCGCACATTGTCGCATTTTTGATGATGTTGATGCTCGGCATGGTGTTCACCGTTCTCTCGTTGGTACTGTTTTATACTTATGGCACCAACTGGTTACTGAGCTTGTTCATATGCCCGCTGTTCTTGTTAAGTGGTTTATTCATTACTGGATTTGCTTTTAAATCAACCTGGTCCAGCATACGTTACTATTACGACAAGGGGCAGTTGAAACGGTATGGATTCAATCTTGATGCAACTTTGACGCATAAAGAGAAGGTGGAAATACGCATCGATAATGCAAAGCGTCAAGTGCGTGTAGATGAACTGGAACTCCATGTCTTATTTGATTTTCAGTTTGATAGCAAGACATGGAGCTGCGGCGACTTACTGACCAATGAAAAGGTATTTGATGCGTTGAATGATGGGCAAACGATACCAATACGAATTTTGCCATGGAAACCGGAAAGTGCCAGCGTTCGTCAACGGGCATTATTCAATCGGCTTAAAGGTATGAATACCGCGGCGGAAACTACAGATCCTCGATTAGGGGAGGCGCTAATTGAATGTGGAGAGGTGTAAGAAAGCAGAAAAGCAAAGTGGGTTCTCGTTGCTCTGCATGTCGTCAAATTCAATTAAACGCATAAAAAAACCCCGCCGGGGCGGGGTTTTTCTTCAACTTCCAGGCGATTACGCGCGAACGAAGTCGATGTGAGTCAGCTTCGGTTTGTAAGCGTGACGCTGTACAGCCTGAGCTTTAACTTTTACTTCTTTACCGTCAACAACGAGGGTCAGAACTTCGCTGTAGAATTCAGCTTTAGCTTGCATGTTCATCACCTGGTCGTGGTCCAGTTCGATAGCAATCGGGGCTTCAGAACCGCCGTAGATGATTGCCGGGAACTTGTTAGCGGCGCGCAGGCGGCGGCTCGCACCCTTACCCTGCTCTTTACGTACTTCTGCGTTGATAGTAAACATTTAAATCTCTCTTTAATAATTCCTGCTACAGGCGACCCAGCAACAGGTAAGTGATCTGCTTTGCGTATGCAAAGGCGGGCGGGATTCTATACTCAAATCGCCGTTACATCAATGAAAAGTACAATTAACCACGTAATTCGTGCGCCCGGCGGAAGCGGCCTTCATAGTCGAACACTTTTTCACGCACCTGCCAGTACTGGCCTTTCATCCGCGCGACCACAAAATCGGGATGCCGCAACAGCGCCTGCTGCGCGACAATATCCGCCGCCGTGATCCAGCGTAAAGGAACGCCAGGCGTGCGCGTATGCGGGCGAATAAATAGCTGTTCGAAAGCGGTACGCTGGGCGGGCGTGTGCAAGCGGAAGCGCTCACTGACATCCGCGCCGTCCTCGTCATAGTAAGTGATTTTCAGCCATTCGCCTTTCTCATCCTGCCCATGCTGCATCGTCATTCCGCTACAGCGCAGGACTAACGCATCCTTGAGCCTGAGCGCCGCTTTTAACATATCGTCCGGGTCGACCAGAATGGCGTCACATTCCCGGCAGCGTCGGGCAGCAATATCGTTTTCGGCATTACACTGCGGGCAGTTTTTGAAGCGAAAGCGAAAATCGCACTGCTCGCGATGGCCGTCGTCATCCTCAAACCAGCCCTGGCAGCGACGGCCAAAGTGTTCAATCAGCGTGCCGTCGGCAGTGGTTTTCCCCCAGAAGGTGTTGGCAAAGCCGCAGGCCGGGCAAAATACCTGGACAGGGACGTTATCGCTTTTTCCCTTCGGGCTACCGACCTCCGGGGCATACAGGTCGTGCGGGTTGCCTGCGTAATCAAGAATCAGGCAATCGGTCTTTCCCGGCGCAAGGCGCAGACCACGCCCGACAATTTGTTGGTAAAGACTAACTGACTCCGTGGGACGTAGAATCGCGATGAGATCAACGTGTGGGGCGTCAAAGCCGGTGGTCAGCACCGAGACGTTAACCAGATAGCGAAAACGCTGCGCCTTGAAATTATCAATCAGCGCGTCGCGCTCGGGCCCTGGCGTATCGCCGGTAATCAGCGCCGCGTCGTCCGCCGGAAGCAGACCGACAATCTCTTTCGCATGTTCGACCGTGGCGGCGAAAATCATCACGCCTTTGCGCGTTTGCGCAAATTCCATAATCTGGCTGATGATGTGCGGCGTAATCCGCTGCTGCTTTTTCAGCTCGCGGTTCAGGTCGGCTTCGCTGAACAGCCCATTGCTTTGGGCCTGCAGGCGGCTGAAATCGTATTGGACCACTGGCATATCAAGCCGCTCAGGCGGCGTCAGATAGCCGTGTTTAATCATATAGCGCAGCGGCAGTTCATAAATACAGTCGCGAAACAGAGCGTTGTCGTTGCCGCGCACCATACCGTGATAATGAAATTGATAAATCCAGCCTTTTCCGAGGCGAAAAGGCGTGGCGGTGAGTCCAAGCAGACGTAAGTGAGGATTAACTTTACTCAGGTGAGTGAGGATTTGCTGATACTGACTGTCTTCATCGTCACCGATGCGGTGGCATTCATCGACAATCAACAGCGAAAACTCCTCCTGGAAGGCGTCAAGATTACGCGCCACCGACTGTACGCTGCCGAACACGACTTTGCCCTGACTCTCTTTACGTTTGAGTCCGGCGGCGAAAATATCCGCTTCCAGCCCCAGCGCGCAATATTTGGCGTGGTTCTGCGCGACCAGCTCTTTCACATGCGCCAGCACCAGTACCCGTCCGCGGGCGACGCGCGCCAGTTCGGCGATCACCAGGCTTTTACCTGCGCCGGTCGGCAGAACAATCACGGCGGGCGTACGGTGGCGGCGAAAGTGGCTGAGCGTGGCGTCTACGGCTTCTTGCTGGTAGGGGCGGAGTGTAAAAATCATGGTCTCACTACGTTAAACGGTTCCGGGAATAGTATGCCATGAATCATTTCCCTTGAGGGATATAGTTAGCCCGCTATACTGAGCGGATAGCAATTCCCTTTTTTCGGGTAGAATGCCCGATTTCCGTATTATTACAGGCTAAATCACACACATGCGACTTGATAAATTTATCGCTCAGCAGCTTGGCGTCAGCCGCGCTATTGCCGGGCGTGAAATTCGTGGTAACCGCGTTACCGTCGATGGCGACATCATTAAAAATGCGGCCTTCAAACTGCTCCCGGAACATGCGGTTGCGTATGACGGCAATCCCTTAGCGCAGCAACACGGGCCACGCTATTTTATGCTTAACAAGCCGCAGGGATACGTTTGTTCAACCGATGATCCCGATCATCCAACGGTGCTGTATTTCCTGGATGAGCCGGTGGCGTATAAGCTGCATGCCGCAGGACGTCTGGATATCGATACTACCGGTCTGGTGTTAATGACAGATGACGGTCAGTGGTCGCACCGCATTACGTCGCCGCGCCATCACTGTGAAAAAACCTATCTGGTGACCCTGGAGTCGCCGGTGGCCGACGATACGGCAGCGCAATTTGCGAAAGGCGTGCAGTTGCATAATGAAAAAGATCTCACTAAACCCGCTACGCTGGAGGTGATAACACCTGTGCAGGTCCGTCTGACCATCAGCGAAGGCCGTTATCATCAGGTGAAGCGGATGTTTGCCGCAGTAGGCAATCGCGTTGTGGAACTGCACCGCGAACGGATTGGCGCCATTACGCTGGATGAGAATCTGGCTCCCGGCGAGTACCGCCCGTTGACTGAAGAAGAAATCGCCAGCGTCGGCTAACTATCTCGTTAAATTCAGGAGTTCGATGTGACCACCCGGCAGCACTCTTCCTTTGCCATTGTCTTTATTCTTGGCCTGTTGGCCATGTTAATGCCGCTGTCAATTGATATGTATCTTCCAGCGCTGCCGGTGATTTCTGCGCAATTCGGCGTGCCTGCCGGTAGCGCGCAGATGACGCTCAGCACCTATATTTTGGGGTTTGCGCTGGGTCAGCTTATCTATGGACCGATGGCGGATAGCCTCGGGCGTAAGCCGGTCATCCTGGGCGGGACGCTGGTATTTGCCGCTGCGGCGGTCGCCTGTGCGTTGGCGCAGACTATCGATCAACTGATCGTGATGCGTTTCTTTCACGGTTTGGCGGCCGCGGCGGCAAGCGTCGTCATCAATGCGCTGATGCGGGATATTTATCCAAAGGAAGAGTTTTCGCGCATGATGTCATTTGTCATGCTGGTCACTACGATAGCGCCGTTAATGGCGCCCATTGTCGGCGGCTGGGTGTTGGTATGGTTAAGCTGGCACTATATCTTCTGGATACTGGCCATTGCGGCGATTCTGGCGTCAGTCATGATCTTTGCTCTGATTAAAGAGACGCTGCCCGTTGAGCGGCGTCAGCCTTTTCATATTCGTACCACAATAGGTAACTTTGCCGCGTTGTTTCGCCACAAACGCGTACTGAGCTATATGCTGGCGAGCGGGTTTAGTTTTGCCGGTATGTTCTCTTTTTTGAGCGCGGGGCCGTTTGTTTATATCGAAATTAATCATGTTCCGCCGCAGGATTTCGGCTACTACTTCGCGTTGAACATCGTATTTCTGTTTGTGATGACGATTATCAACAGCCGTTTTGTCAGACGGGTAGGGGCGCTAAACATGTTTCGGGCCGGGCTATGGATTCAGTTTGCGATGGCGGTGTGGATGGTTTTCAGCGCGCTGATGGGCATTGGATTCTGGGCGCTGGTGGTTGGCGTTGCGGCGTTTGTCGGCTGTGTGTCGATGGTTTCGTCCAATGCGATGGCGGTCATTTTGGATGAGTTTCCGCATATGGCCGGAACGGCGTCTTCGTTGGCGGGCACTTTCCGCTTTGGTATTGGCGCTATCGTCGGCGCGTTGCTGTCGCTGGCTACCTTTAACAGTGCGTGGCCGATGATCTGGTCGATTGCGCTTTGCGCCGCCTGTTCCATTCTGTTTTATCTCTACGCCAGCCGTCCCAAAAAACGGTGACGGGCGCGCTGTCCCTCAATGGCGCCGAAGAATGCGCAGGCGGCGTTGGGGGATGCTATCCGCTACACGATGGCAAAGCCAAACGGCTTTCATAGTTGATGTATATCAATTACCAATTCATCATTTTCCTCCTTTATGTTTATTTTATGTAAAATCCATTTATGTAAAAAGTCACATCATTGTAGTTAAAAAGGTTGAGTTAGATCGCAGAAACGGGTACATATAGCCCGCCGCTATCTCCGTGTCGGTAAAACTATTTTAACTCCCGCTTGCTGTAGAGCCACTGACGGAGAGAAGGGCGTTAGCAATCTGTTTAAGGACGGGTTGTCAATGATGTGTTAATATAAATGTAAGTAAATTGTGAAGTAATTGTGCTTCCGGGGAAAGAAAGTGAATACATTACAGCTCTCAATTGTTCACCGTCTGCCGCAAAACTATCGCTGGTCGGCGGGTTTTGCGGGGTCAAAGGTTGAACCGATTCCGCAAAACGGGCAGAGCACCGAGAATAGTCTGGTGGCGCTTAAACTGTTGAGTCCGGCAGGCGATAGCGCGTGGTCAGTGATGCATAAGCTCAGCCAGGCGCTAAGCGATATTGAAGTTCCTTGCTCCGTGCTGGAGTGCGAAGGGGAACCGTGCCTGTTCGTTAATCGTCAGGATGAGTTTGCCGCCACCTGTCGGCTGAAAAATTTCGGTGTGGCGATAGCGGAACCTTTTTCTAACAATAATCCTTTTTAGGCGTCAGCTTAACGCGAGTAGCTGACGCGTATAGGCCTGTTGCGGTGCGGTAAACACGCGCTCGCATTGCCCCTGTTCAACCACCTCCCCCTGCCGCAGCACAATAACCTGATGGCACAGCGCGCGTACTACATGCAGATCGTGGCTAATGAAGATATAGGCCAGACGGTGCTTTTGCTGGAGCGATTTCAGGAGGGCAAGAATCTGCGCCTGAACGGTTTTATCCAGCGATGAGGTCGGTTCATCCAGAATAATAAGCGACGGTTTTAAAATCAGTGCCCTGGCGACGGCGATACGTTGACGCTGTCCGCCGGAAAACTCAGCGGGGTAACGATGCCGCGTTTCCGGGTCCAGGCCGACTTCCATCATGACCGCTTTCACCTGCTGTTCGCGCTGCGCGCCTGAAAGCGTAGGCTGGTGGACGCGCAGGCCTTCTTCGATAATTTGCAATACGTTTAAACGCGGGTTTAGCGATGAGTTCGGGTCCTGGAATACGACCTGGATACGGTGGCGAACAGGTAAAAGCTGGTGGCGGTTTAACGTATCCAGCGATTGACCGTCAAACACGATGCGGCCTTCGGAGCGGATAAGCCGTAACAGCGCCAGACCGGTGGTGCTTTTTCCCGATCCTGACTCGCCGACCAGACCCAGCGTTTCGCCTGGATGCAGGGTGAAACTGATATTGTTAACCACCACATTATGATCCACGACGCGCTTCAGAATGCCTTTGCGGATCGGGAAGGCGACGCGCAGCCTGTCCACCTCCAGCAACGGCGTCTGCCCGGCGGGGAGCGGAACCGGATCGCCTGTGGGTTCGCTGTTGAGTAGTTTTTGCGTGTACGGATGGGTCGGCGCGGAGAGCAGCGTGTCGGCGCGTTGGTTCTCTACGCACTTGCCGTGTTGCATTACCGCTACTGAATCCGCCAGTTTTTTTACAATGCTGAGGTTATGGGTGATAAACAGTAATCCCATATTAAGCTCGCGCTGGAGTTCCCGTAGTAGAGATAAAATCTGCGCCTGTACGGAGACGTCGAGGGCGGTGGTCGGCTCATCGGCGATCAGTAATTCCGGCCGTGTTAACAGCGCCATGGCTATCATGACGCGCTGGCGTTCGCCGCCGGAAAGCTGATGAGGGTAATCGCGCAGACGCTGGCTCGCCTGGCGGATACCGACCCGATCCAGACAACCGATCATCTCCGCTCTTGCCGCCTCCCGACGCATTCCCCGATGGAGCGACAGCACTTCATAGAGCTGTTTTTCCAGCGTATGCAGTGGGTTAAGTGAAACCATCGGTTCCTGAAAAATCATGGCGATTTTATTGCCGCGCACGCCGCGTAGCGTCTGCTCGCTGGCATGAAGCAATGATTCGCCGTGAAAGCGAATATCGCCGGAGAGGTAGACGGCGGGAGGGGTAGGCAAAAGACGCAGAATGGAAAGCGCCGTCACGCTTTTTCCTGACCCGGACTCGCCGACCAGCGCCAGCGTTTCCCCGGCGTTCACCTGTAACGAAATGGCGTTAACGACAGGGCGCACGTGCTGTTGCTGACGGAAACCTACCGATAAATTTTCAATCGCAAGCAATGGAGATGTCATCTTATACCGCCTTAGCAGGATCAAAGGCGTCGCGTACCGCTTCGCCGATAAAAATCAGCAGCGATAGCAGAATGGCGACAGACAGAAAGGCGGCGATCCCCAGCCAGGGAGCCTGTAAGTTGTTTTTCCCCTGTAAAAGAAGTTCGCCAAGAGAAGGGGAGCCAAGCGGCAGACCGAATCCCAGAAAATCCAGCGACGTCAGGGTGGTGATGGAGCTACATAAAATGAACGGTAAAAATGTCAGGGTAGCGACCATCGCATTAGGCAACATATGGCGCAGGATAATGTCCCGATCGCTGACGCCAAGCGCCTGCGCGGCGCGGATATAGTCAAAATTGCGGGTCCGTAAAAACTCGGCGCGCACCACGCCCACCAGACTCATCCAGCCAAACAGTACGGTTATGGCCAGCAGCCACCAGAAGTTAGGCTGCACTACGCTGGAAAGTAAAATAATCAGAAACAGGGTCGGCATCCCCGACCAGACTTCGATGAGACGTTGCCCCCATAAATCGACTTTGCCGCCATAATAGCCCTGTAGCGCGCCCGCCAGTACGCCCATGACGCTGGAGCAAATCGTTAACATCAGGCCGAATAAAATAGAAATGCGGGTGCCGTACAGGATGCGGGCGAAAACGTCGCCGCCATTCGCATCGGTGCCCAGCCAGTTTTTCGCCGAAGGCGGGGAGGGGAAAGGCTGCGTGGTGGCAAAATTAATGGTATTGGCACCAAAGCGTACGGGGGCCCACAACACCCAGCCCCGATTCTCAAGCTGCCGTTGTAGCCAGGGGTCCTGATAATCCGCCGTTGTCGCCAGCGGGCCGCCGAAATCGCGCTCGCTGTAATTTTTTACCAGCGGAAAATACCACTGGCCTTCATAGCGCACCAGCAATGGCTTATCGTTAGCAATCAGTTCCGCGCATAAGCTCAGGCTGAACATGATCAGGAAAATCCATAGTGACCAGTAGCCCCGGCGATTATGGCGGAAACGCGCCCAGCGGGCCTGATTGACCGGGCTTAATCGCGGCATTATCGTCCCTCAAAATCAATGCGTGGATCGACCAGCGTATAGCTGATATCGCTCAGGATATTCAGTAATAAGCCAATCAGGGTAAAGATATAAAGCGTGCCGAACATCACCGGATAGTCGCGCGAAACGGTTGCTTCATAACCCAGCAGCCCCAGGCCGTTGAGCGAGAACATGACTTCAATTAGCAGCGAGCCGGTGAAAAACATACTGATAAAAGTGGCGGGAAACCCGGCGATCACCAGCAGCATGGCGTTACGAAAAACATGTTTCCAGAGAATGTTTTTTTCACTCACGCCTTTAGCGCGAGCGGTAACGACATACTGTTTACGCACCTCGTCGAGAAACGAATTTTTCGTCAGCATCGTCAGGGCGGCAAAACCGCCGATGACGGTCGCCAACACCGGTAGCGTAATATGCCACAAATAATCGGTGATTTTCTGGTACCACGGTAACGTGTCAAAGTTGGCGGAGACCAGGCCACGTAGCGGAAAGATATCGTAGTAGCTGCCGCCGGCAAAAAAGACGATTAATAAAATAGCGAACAGAAAGGCGGGGATCGCATAACCGATAATGATAAACGCGCTGCTCCACACATCAAAGCGACTGCCGTTATGGACGGCTTTGCGGATCCCCAGCGGGATAGACACCAGATAAATAATCAGCGTGCTCCATAATCCCAGGGTAATGGAGACGGGAAGACTATCTTTGATCAGCGCCAGTACGGATGCGCTGCGAAACAGACTGTCGCCGAAGTCAAAAGAGAGATAGTCCCGTAGCATCTTGAAATAACGCTCATGCAGCGGTTTGTCGAAGCCGTAGCGATGGGTGATCTCCGCGATCACCTCCGGATCGAGTCCCCGGCCGCCGCGATAATGGCTGTCGCTGATATTGCCGACGCCGGTTTGCGCATGACTGGCGCGAACGCCTTCGCCGCTGGCGCCGGGCAACGCGCCGCCCTGACCAAATTCAATCGCGGCAATCGCCTGATCGACAGGGCCGCCGGGAGCGATCTGCACGATAAAAAAGTTAATGGTAATAATGGCCCATAGCGTGGGGATCACCAGTAACAGACGGCGGATAAGATAGGCACCCATTGATTCTTACTACCTCCTGGCTGCCGGTAGCTTGGCGGCTTTGTTGACATCATACCACCAGGTATCTAACCCGATGGTATATACCGGGCGAATCGCCGGATGGGAGAATTTATCCCACCAGGCGAGCCTGTCTTGCGCCATATACCACATCGGCAGCATGTAATAGTTCCAGGTCAGCACGCGATCCAGCGCCCGTCCCAGCGGCACCAGTTTCGCTTTATCACCCTGCGCTGCGATAATTTGCGCGATCAGTTTATCCACCACCGGGCTTTGTACGCCGGGAGCGTTATAACTGGAGTCAATGTATTCCGACGCCCATGAGATTTGTAGATCGGAGCTGGGCCAGGGCATCGCCCGCCATAGCCTCGGCATCATGTCATAGTCGCGGCTACGCATCCGGTTGGTGAGCTGAGAATTATCAACCTGACGGATAGTCATCGTAATGCCCAGACGCTGAAGATTATGCTGGAAGGGCAGAACCCACTGGCTATTACTGCTGGCAGGAAGGAGAAGTTCAAACGTCAGAGGCTTACCGGTGACGCTATTGACCCGTTGCTGTCCGTTGATCACCCATCCGGCCTGCGTCAACAAGGCGTCAGCTTTAAGAAGATTTTCGCGATCGTAGCCGTCGCCGTTAGAGACCGGCGGCTGATAGATCTGAGTGAAGACTTCAGGAGGAAGATCTTTTTTCATCGGCGCGAGTAATACCAGCTCATCGGCGTCAGGGTAATTTCTGGCGGCGTACTCGGTATTCTGGAAGTAACTGTTGGTTCGGCTCCAGGCATTATAGAACAGCGCTTTATTCATCCACTCAAAATCGAAGGCCAGGGTGACAGCTTCACGTACCCGCCGGTCTTTAAATACCTGGCGCTGAATATTAAAGGCCAGCCAGCGTGTGTCCTGCGCCGACTCGTTTTTCTGCTCTTCTTTAATGATGTAATGATTATCGAAATTTTTACCGATATAGCGCGTTGCCCAGTTTTTAGCGTCGTTTTCCAGCCGTAGATCAAATGCGCCCGCTTTAAACGCCTCGAAAGCGACATTGTCATCAAGGTAGTAATCGTAGCGGATAGTGTCGAGGTTAAAACGTCCACGATTGACCGGCAGATTAGCCGCCCAGTAGTTTTTGACGCGTGAATAGACAATGTACTGGCCCATTTTCCACTGAGTAATCCGGTATGGCCCGCTGGCTAAGGGCGGCGTTGAAAGTGGATCGCTGAGTTTGTGATTTTTCCAGAATTTTTCGGGCATGATCGGTAGTGAAAACAGACTAAGCATGTCTTCTTTACCAGGCTTCGCCAGCTCAATTCGCACGGTTAAAGGCGCAATCGCCTTCACGGTAGTACCTTTATAGACCAGACGGAACTGCGGTACGCCTTCGGTCATAAACTTATGAAAGGTAAAGGCCACATCGCGGGCGGTAATGGGCGTGCCATCGTGAAAACGAGCGCGGGGGTTAATCGAGATTTCCACCCAGGAATAGTCGGCGGCATAGCGGGCATGGTCGGCAATCAGCGGATAATAGCTTCCGGGCTCATCATCCGAGGTGGTAAAAAGCGTATCGTAAAGGGCTTCGGTACGTACGCCGGGATTGCCGCGCAGCGAGTAGCGATTGAAATTATCGAACGTACCAATGGCGGAAAGCGTCATCTGACCGCCTTTCGGCGCAGCAGGATTCACATAATCAAAGTGATTAAAGTTAAAAGCATACTTAGGTTCGCCGAGTACGGCGAAAGCGTAGCTTTCTTTGATTTCCTGGGCCTGGGCGCCAGCGCTAACCAGTGCGACAAGCAGAAGCATTACGCGCGCAATCATCTGAAGGCGGTTTCCTTATCGTATTGCCCGCTGCAAACCGGCAGGCGTTTCGCTGAATAATAAGTGACGTTGCGTCTGATGTGAATCCGTTAAAACCGTAAGGGGACTACCATTCAGGCACGGAAGGCGCCGACATCCACAGCACGAAATCTTTTAGGGGTAAAGGACGGCTAATCCAGTACCCCTGCAAGTAATTAACACCGTGATCGCGTAGCCAACGGGCCTGCTCCGGCGTTTCAACGCCCTCGGCCACCGTCAGCATATTCAGGCGTCTGGAGAGCGTCAGCACGGTATCCAGAACCGGAGACGTGACGGTTTCCGTACCGATCGCCTGGATAAAGCCGCGATCGATTTTCAGATAATCTAAAGTAAATCGCTCCAGATAAATCAGGGCGCTATGGCCTGTACCGAAATCATCTATAGCGATTTCAAACCCGGCGGAATGCAGCCATTCGAACAGTTTGGCCGCTTCATACTGCTGGAGCATATCGCGTTCAGTGATTTCCAGCACGATATGAAAATGGTGCGCGGGCAGGGCGTCCCTGAGCCGGTGCATATCCTCTTTAAAACTGTCGCTGTGCAGATGTTCCGGCGCGATGTTAATGCCAAATTTGGCACCGACGGGCATCACCTTCTGTAGCGTGGGCGCGTCGCGGGCGATCAGCTCGAACAGATGCTGCGTTAACGGTACGATAAGTTGCTGCGCTTCGGCATAGTGGATAAAGGCATCCGGCGGAATCTCGCCTGCCGTAGGGTGACGCCAGCGCAGTAAGACTTCAAGCCCGGTGACGCTCAGCGTACGAGTATCGACGACGGGCTGATAAACCACATAAAACTGCTCGTGTTTGATCGCCGTTAAAATCTCTTTGCCCGGTCGCGTCCGGAGGGCATAGATAAAGTAACAGATAAACCCCGCTACGATGCCGCTAATGCAGCCCAGCATCAACGCATACCACAAGTCATTGTAGGTCCAGCTATCGGCATAAAGCTGTATTTTAAGCGGCAGGCCGTTGATAGTTGCCTGTCGTGAAGGCGTGCCCGGCAGCTCCGCGACGGTCAGCAGACGCGAAGAAAAGGTCGACAGCGCGGTATTGCCGACAATCAGCGCGATGCCGTTAAAATCATCCTGGCGCGTGGTATAGAGTAAGTAGGGCGTCAGGTTAATATTCAGCGATGTGAATACGCCGCTGTCATTTAATAATGGGTTTCGATACCAAATCACCATTGTCGGTTTGTTGGGCATCATTGGCGTGCCGGGCAGAATCGCCATAGCAACGTCTTTGCGGATATCTATATCCGGTACCAGTTGCTGAAGCGGCATATTCATGGCGCCAGTGGCGGAAGAGCAGAACACTTTTTTATCTTTAATCAATAAGAAGGCGCGGACATTAAGGCTAAAAGCGGCTCTTGAGGTGAGTTCTGCGCCAACCTGCTGACAGGTGTTGATCGTCAACGGCTGAAGAATATCGGTGGTGGCTTTCAGGTCGGCGAAATAGCTGGCCAGGTAATGTTGTACATCAGAAAGGAGCGTATTGTATTTAACATCCCGTTTATGCCACGACAGGAAAAATTGCAGGCTACCAATAAGTAATGCTGCCGCTATCCCCGTAATGATACAGGTAAGCAGGATTTTCCGACCGGAAGAGGAGTCGCGTGTAAGCATAATTCCTGGTGTGACCTGAAAAGGCGGATGCCGGTTAAACTGGTTGATTTATAAGACTATAGCCTGGATTACCCCGGATAGTCATGCTTTTCTGTGATGCGCAGGAAAGCGTATTGTCGCAGTAGTCGTTGGCGGAAATGACCTGAATGTCTGATGGCGCTATGTTTATCAGGCCTATGTTCGTGTGTTGTAGGCTGGATAAGAGGCGACACGTCGCTATTCGGCACAGTGTCGCCTGACGGCTATTCTGTCAGGCTGGATACGCCATTCGGCAAAACGGGTTCAGAAGGGATAATAAGCAAAAGCACTGCCGAAGCAGTGCTTTTTATGTCGTCTCATCAGGTAAGCCAAGGGAGGTGCTGCCTGATGAAGATTAACTGCGGCTCAGAACTCGACGCGCTTCATTGTAGCGTTTTTTCCAGTACGGTTCGTTCATACTGGAGATAATGACGCCGCTACTGGTAGACGCATGGACAAACTGGTTATTGCCGATATAAATACCGACATGACGACCAGTGGAACCGGCGCGGAACAGAACCAGATCGCCCGTACGCAGGTTATTGCGTGAAACCGCTTTGCCCATTTCCTGCTGTTCATAGGTTGAACGCGGAAGCTCTAAACCAAACTGTTCACGGAAGGTGCGCTGTACAAAGCTGGAACAGTCGACGCCTTTCTTAGTGCTGCCGCCCAGGCGGTAACGCACGCCTTTCCAGTCAGCATACTGATCCATAATCCGCGACTTAACGTCGAGGTTACGCACCATATTTTCAAATTCATCCTGAGAGGCTTGCAGTGAAGAGCTATCGCTATTGCCCACAGCATGCGTCTCAGAATGCATATTCTTTGCGGTATTGGTGGTTGTGCTACAAGCAGAAAGCAGAACCGCAACTGCAATCGCAGGAATCCCGCGCAAAATATATCTCAAAATCGGTTGAGATTTGACCATGTTGTTTGTTTTCCCTTGAAGTCCTTAACGATAAATATCGTTATAAAAATGCCAAACGTGATGAGACTAATTACCTGCACAGCTTGAGACAATTCTTTGTGCACAAATCTGTGGCGGAACGCACAAATTTATTCGCAATGAGAATAATTATCTGGCGAGGCAAAACGAGTTTGAGATTACCCGATTGTTGCTGTCATTGCGAGCGATTTCGCGTGATTTTTTATAAGAATTTATGATACGAAAAGTGAACTATCAGCACGGGTCAAATTAAGCGCAAATCGTTTAAAAATCGGGCAAACTGTTCATTTTGCAGAGGAATAATATGACCGAAAAATGATGGGCTGGGGGAATATCATCATAAATTACCTTCAACGATGTAAAACTATCGCTGAAGGTAATGTTAATTACATAGGTTATTTGTTTAAAATTTGTTTATTTCCGCCCGGGAGATAATTCTCAAAAAGCGTTATCGCCCGGTCGCTGAGCGGGGTCATCAGCCACCAGGGGAGGCCAATCAAAATAACCGTGAGTGACCCGACCACAATATCGGTGAACCAGTGAGCGCCAATCATAACGCGCGGAAACGCGAAAACCACAAATATAATAAGGGCGATAATCCCCGCCGTTTTGCCGAAATAACGCAGCATAAAGGCGGAAAATATCAGCAGCATCATACCGTGATCGCCTGGGAAACTGTCTTTTGACGCGTCTTTTGTCGGGATGTGCAGCAACTCGCTGACGCGATAAATATGCTCAAAAGAGAGCGTTGGGCTGGCGCGCTTGACGGGGATCAGCGCCTGACCGAGTTGGTTAAGCACCACCGCTGTTAGCAGCATGACCAATCCGATTATCACAATGCGCCGCCGGCCCGACGCGTCTTCTTTTAGCCAGAAACTGAGCATCAGTCCGCCCATCGCCAGCAGCGAACAGCCGTCAAACGCCCGATTATTGGTAATAGCGACCCACCAGAGGAACGCGTGGCTTTCCACCAGTTTCTGGTTAAAGAAGTGGAATATGCCGGAATCAATGGTGAACCAGAAACCGTGATTGACGGGAAGATACCATGACAAAAACAGCGCCAGACCGGCGGCATTAAGCAGAATTATCAAGGAATAGCGGGTTTTCATCGTCATTTCGCCATAGTTTTTAAACGGTGGCAACCTTACGCGTGCGTCGCTAAACGAAGCTTCAACAAGGCCGTCTGTAACGTATTCCAGTCGGTTTCTGTGTTTGAGATAAGTTCAACCCGGCTATCCGGCGGCGCGACACTCTGTGTTTCGATGTGCAGGTCATCGCCCTGGCGATTGATGCGTACCAGCCCCTCTTGTATGCGCATAACGCCTTTCACCCGGCCCACCGGCGCCAGACGCGCCCATTCGAGGAGGCCAATGGTGTCAAACACGGTATCGGCATCGAAAATCCAGCCGCAGGCCTGATGACCCTGTCCGCTATTGAAGCTGCGTCGCCAGCGCTGCTGGGCGGGCAGATTTAGCGCGGCGAGTCCTTTTTTACTGGCATGAGTGTGAGAATGCGCGGCGCTGGCCGGCAGTTCCGCCAGATTTTGTCGCGGTAAATCCAGAAGCTTACCGTCTATCTGTCCATGTTCGGCATGAATCAGTTGACGATCGCCGCCGTACTGTCGCCACCACTGTTGCAGGGCGGCATCGCTCTGCGCCGTGGCGCGGTCGGTTTTATTGGCGATGATAATATCGGCTGAGGCGAGCTGATCGCGGAAATTTTCATTGGCGACGCTCTGTTGGTCCAGTAGCAGGCGAGGGTCCAGGATGCAGAGCGTGGCGCGTAAATCAATCCACGGCTCATAAACCGGCGCAGTTAATAAATCCAGAATCTGTTTTGGGTGCCCCAGTCCGGTTGGTTCAATCAGCAACCGGTCAGGTTTGCCCTGGCGCAGCAGCGTGTTGAGCCCCACCTGCATAGGCAATCCATTGACGCAGCACATGCAGCCGCCGGGGATCTCTTTTAGCAGTGCGCCGCTGTCGGCAAGCAGCGCGCCGTCAATACCCACTTCACCAAATTCATTAACCAGGACGGCCCACTTTTCAGCCGGATCTTTATGAGCTAATAAATGAAGGATAGAGGTGGTTTTTCCGCTACCGAGAAATCCAGTAATAAGATTGGTTTTGGTCACGTCAGCTCCAGAATATTGATACAACATAACAACTTTTAATAATCCTAGCGAATAAACGTGAAAAAGAGAAGTGCTGAGTTGACGAAGTCGTGCTTCTGCCATCTTAAGAGCAGAAAATGTTAAATTTTTAACGTTTCTCTTGCCTGGTGCAGAACAGTCAATAAATAAAAGGGGCAGACTGCGCCCTGGGGCGCAGCCGAAAAATGTGAAACTTAATCCGCGCGCCCCATATAACGGCGCTCTTCGATATGAATGCGGATTTTCTCACCTGCGCTCAGGTATTCGGGAACCTGAATCACCAGACCGGTGCTTAATGTCGCGGGTTTGTTACGTGCGCTGGCGGACGCTCCTTTAATACCCGGCGCGGTTTCGACGATTTCCAGATCCACGGTCTGCGGAAGCTCTAGCGCCAGCAGTTGGCCGTCCCAGGTCAGAACCTGCATATCCGGCATTCCGCCTTCAGGCATAAACAGCAACTCTTCTTCAATCTGATCTTTGGTGAAGGTATACGGCGTATAGTCTTCTTTATCCATGAACACATATTCGTTGCCATCGACATAAGAAAAGTCAACGCCGCGACGGCTCAGGGTGACGGTATCAACGATATCGTCGCCTTTGAAACGTTCTTCCACTTTCAGACCGGTGCGGACATCGGAAAAACGCATTTTATACAGTGTGGCGGCGCCACGGGCGGTAGGTGACTGAATGTCGATATCTTTCACAATCAGCAATTTGCCGTTGTAGTTCAGTACCATACCTTTTTTGATTTCGTTCGCTCTTGGCATCGAGGAGATCCTGTTGTAGGGATTATCTAAAATATCGCGTAAAACTACTCGCGGCGGGCCGTCCAGGCAAGTGGAATTGTCACTTTTGCTGGTGCAAAAAAGGTGATACTGTTCGCCCGCTTTCCGCTCCGCGTTCAACGAGAATAGGCGATGGCATGTCGCCCGGAGGGGGGAAGTGTGCTGTGTTGTCCCTTCTGTTTCCAGCCTTGTCTTCGGAATGTCTGAGGGCAGGTCTGATCATGATGACGTCCACATTTTAAATCTGGATTTTTCTTTGGACAAATTCTGTTATCTTTCATTTGGTTATAAATAGAGGGGCTGAGCATGGACTGTCGTAGCGGTTGTGGTGCTTGCTGTATTGCGCCTTCAATTTCGTCGCCGATACCCGGAATGCCGAATGGCAAGCCGATGAATACCAGATGCGTGCAGCTTTCGGAAGATAACTTGTGCCTTATCTTTGGCTCGCCTTTACGCCCAAAAGCGTGCTCTGGTTTGCAACCGACAGGGGACATGTGTTTAACGACCCGGGAAGAGGCCATTATTTATTTGCTGGAACTCGAACAGAAAACCTTACCATGATCTAAGCCGCTTTTGATAAATGTGCAGGGGCTTACGTTATATCCCGAAATAGTCTGCAAAAGCTGCGCATCAAATTACCTCCTTTTACCATTAAATAGCGTAATACATGCTTCCCTTATTTCGTGGCTTCTGAAGCGGTAGATGCCGCCGCTCAACCCCGTTGGTGCCTGAACGTGTACCGAACAAACCGTCACATAAAACAAAAACGATCAATTTTATTTATATGATAGTTTTTATCTATTAAAAAGAGGAATTTTGATCGATTTTAATTATTTATAACGATCGATATCATGAATTTGATAGTTTATATCTATCATTGATGTATTTATCGATCGATATAACCAGTGTGAATGTGTTGTTATTTTCCTTTAAAATACTCGAATTCTTATGTGTGGGTTTTATCTTATGAAGAAATATACGTTCGCAGCCAGGGCGTTTATTTTTACGCTGGTGTTGCTTTTTGTTATTTCAGTATTCGGGTTGACTATTAGCGTTTTAAAAGGGATGTGAAATGCGGGGAGAAAATAGTGAAATTGATTTAGTCGACGTTTCCTTATTCCTTATAAGAAAATGGCTAAGTATCGTGATCGTTACCTTTATTTTTGTCGCCATTGGCTATGTTTTTGTGAGCGTGCAGCATGATACAAAGGTTGTGAGTATTACAATCAAACCTAATCTGGATACGCCTGCTACCTATGCGTTATGTGGCTATACTAATGATATTCAATGTAAAACAACGGTTATCCTTAACCAGTTTAGCCGTTTCTTGCCTGCGGAATATAAAAATAAAATAAGTTTTGACGCGAAAAATCAGCTTGTTCTTTTTAAGGCGCAGGGGAGGGAAGAAAGCGTCAATAATATTATTTCCACCCTGAAAAATAGTGTCGATAAAATGGCGGCATGGTATATCGATGATGGTGACATTAAACGTTATAGCGTGCATAAAAATATGTTACAAACGGAAACATATGCAAAGCTATCCTTGTTGTCGGAGGCGGTTAAAAATAATGCTAACATTGAAGTGATAGATGTTGCTGTCACACCAAAATATAAGATGCGGCTGGTGTTGGTTCTTTGCGGACTGATGGGCGTAATTTTCTCAATAACCGGTCTTTTATGTAGGAGGGCGCTTACAGAATATCGTTTTGAGAAAAAGACAATGAATGACCGCGCATGAACATTGCGCAGAGATAAACTCTGCGCTGAATGTGTCGAAGAGTAAAAGTATCAGGCTTGCAAGTTAAACATCTTTAATACGCGCCAGGCAGAACATGGTGGCGACAATCATGACTAACGCAAACCAGAAGACCGCATGATAATTCCAGATTTCTGCGGCGATTCCCGCCAGCGAACCGGCAATGATCCAGCCGACGCGAATGGTATTGGTATACAGCGTGGTGGCTGAACCCGCCTGGCCTGGCATGAGATCCTGAAAATAGAGCATGCCAATCCCGCCAAGAATGCCGATGTAAATCGCGTTCAGCAACTGCAAGCCGAGTAACGTTGCCGGCGCGTGCGCCAGCAACATCCCCGCATAAAAGCACAGTCCGGCGACAACGGCGATGCACATTAACAGGCGTTTTCCCAACCGTTTGGCGAAGTAACCTGCAATCAGCATTGTGGGAATCTCCAGCCCGGCGGCGGTGCCCATCATCACGCCTGCAAGTTTTTCCGGAAGATGCAGCTCATTGATGATAAACAGCGGCATATTAATGATATACAGGCTGTTAGTTCCCCACATTAACGTACAGATGACAAACAGCAACAGCGTATCGCGGCGATTACGACGCGGTGCTTCCAGCGTGCCGGTTGCCAGCGGCGCATCTTTGCGCATTGACGGTAAAAAGAACCACACCATGACGCCGCAGACGATAAAAGCTACCGCCGCGCTCAAATACATCACCGTAAAGCTAAAACCCATCGCCAGCGCATAGGCCAGCGGCGGCCCAATGACCCAGGCCAATGAGACCTGGGCGCGGAGGATTGAGCTGAACATCACCGCTTCACGACCTGTACGATCGGCATGTTCACGGGCGAGCGCAAACATCTGCGGGTTGGCGGTAGAGCCGAAGCTACTGAGAAAGACGCCGATAAACAGCAAAATAAAGTAGTTGCGGTTCCAGGCAAACAGCACGCAGGCCAACATGCCCAGCACGCAACAGAAAACGATCAGTTTTTTGCGATCGCCTTTTTTATCTGAGCGACCGGCCAGAAACTGGCTCACGATAATGCCGATAACCGCGCTGCCGGTAAAAAAGAATCCCACCATGCCGGGGCGGGCGTGAACCTCATCCGTCAGAAAAATACTGAGCGTCGGCGTCTGTAGCGCACCGGCAATACCGGTGAGAAAAGCGACGATCAAAAAGGCGGTAGACGTCAGGTCAAACGATTTAGGCGCAGCGGCGGCGGGACTGTTGTGCATGTTTCTATATCAGTGGTGTGAAGAGAGGCGGAGTTTACGCTGCCCGTCAGAAAATAAACAGGCGTCTGAATCAAAATCGACACGAAAAATCAAAATAGCATTCCAGTTTGTTACCAGGGCGTGCTGACGCAAGCTGAAAGAAAAAAGCTGAAGCCTTTTATGCGTCAGCTATTGAGGGTCTGTTGGAGAAAAAATGTGCTTCACCTCAAAAAATTGCTACAAAACCGGTAACTTTTCTTGCGTGCTGAAGCAGAAAGATCCAGACTTCTTGAGACGTTTCAGCGCGATCTGGTTTTTTTGATAACTCAGATTGGCGCTTTTTTTCTCATAGTGGCTGAATCGTTTCAATTCAGCGGGAGAGGAGACACATGTTCCAGTTATCGGTTCAGGACATTCATCCGGGCGAGCAGGCCGGAAATAAAGAAGAGGCCATTCGGCAAATCGCCGCCGCGTTAGCGCAGGCGGGGAATGTGGCGGGCGGCTATGTTGACGGTATGCTGGCGCGCGAACAGCAAACCTCGACCTTTCTTGGCAATGGTATTGCGATTCCCCATGGCACAACAGACACGCGCGATCAGGTGCTGAAAACCGGCGTTCAGGTCTTTCAATTTCCGCAGGGCGTTACCTGGGGAGAAGGCCAGGTCGCCTACGTGGCGATTGGTATTGCCGCCAGTTCGGACGAACACCTCGGCCTGCTGCGTCAGCTGACGCATGTGCTGAGCGATGACTCCGTGGCTGAACAGCTGAAATCCGCGATAACGGCGGAAGAGCTGCGCGCATTGCTGATGGGCGAGAAGCAAAGTGAACAATTAAAACTTGATAACGAGACGATGACGCTGGATGTCATCGCCAGCTCGCTGGTCACATTGCAGGCGCTAAATGCGGCGCGTCTGAAAGAGGCGGGAGCGGTTGATGCGGCGTTTGTCGCAAAAACGATTAACGATAGTCCGATGAATCTGGGACAAGGCATCTGGCTGAACGACAGCGCGGAAGGCAATTTGCGCAGCGCTGTTGCGGTAAGCCGTGCGACCCAGGCGTTTGACGTAGAGGGTGAAAAAGCAGCCTTATTAGTCACTGTCGCGATGAACGACGAGCAGCCGATTGCCGTGTTAAAACGCCTCGGCGACCTGTTGCTGAACAATAAAGCCGATCGTCTGCTGAGCGCCGACGCCGCGACGCTGCTGGCGTTGCTGACCAGTGATGATGCGCTGACGGATGACGTACTGAGCGCGGAATTTGTAGTGCGTAATGAGCATGGTCTCCATGCCCGTCCGGGCACCATGCTGGTGAATACGATTAAACAATTTAACAGTGAAATTACCGTGACAAACCTTGATGGAACCGGCAAACCGGCAAACGGACGTAGTCTGATGAAAGTGGTGGCGTTAGGCGTGAAGAAAGGCCATCGTCTGCGCTTTACCGCGCAGGGTGAAGATGCTGAACAGGCGCTGAAAGCGATTGGCGATGCGATCGCCGCCGGTCTCGGGGAGGGCGCATAATGAGCAGGCGTGTCGCCACCATTACCCTTAATCCGGCTTACGATCTGGTTGGGTTTTGCCCTGAAATCGAACGCGGCGAAGTGAACCTGGTGAAAACCACGGGTCTGCACGCGGCGGGCAAAGGCATTAACGTTGCCAAGGTGCTAAAAGACTTAGGCATCGACGTCACCGTCGGCGGTTTTCTCGGTAAAGATAACCAGGACGGTTTTCAGCAATTGTTCAGCGAACTGGGCATCGCTAACCGCTTTCAGGTGGTTCAGGGCCGGACCCGCATCAACGTGAAGCTGACGGAAAAAGATGGCGAAGTGACCGACTTCAACTTTTCCGGCTTTGACGTGACCCCCGCAGACTGGGAACGCTTTGTTAACGACTCCCTGAGCTGGCTGGGCCAGTTCGATATGGTCTGCGTCAGCGGTAGCTTACCGGCTGGCGTGAGTCCGGAAGCGTTCACCGACTGGATGACGCGTCTGCGCAGCCAGTGTCCATGCATTATCTTTGATAGTAGCCGTGAAGCGTTAGTCGCCGGTCTTAAAGCTGCGCCGTGGCTGGTGAAACCGAATCGCCGCGAACTGGAAATTTGGGCGGGTCGTAAGCTCCCGGAAATGAAAGATGTAATTGATGCGGCGCACGCGTTACGCGAACAGGGTATCGCTCATGTGGTGATTTCGCTGGGGGCGGAAGGCGCGCTGTGGGTTAACGCCTCAGGAGAATGGATCGCTAAACCACCGGCAGTTGACGTGGTAAGTACCGTCGGCGCAGGCGATTCCATGGTTGGCGGATTGATTTACGGCCTGCTGATGCGCGAGTCCAGCGAACATACGCTGCGTCTGGCGACGGCGGTTGCCGCGCTGGCGGTCAGCCAGAGCAATGTGGGTATTACCGATCGTCCTCAGTTGGCCGCAATGATGGCGCGTGTCGACTTACAACCGTTTAACTGACAGCAGGAGAGGCATAATGAAAACGCTGCTGATAATTGACGCTAATCTCGGCCAGGCTCGCGCTTACATGGCGAAAACCCTGCTTGGAGCGGCGGCGCATAAAGCAAATCTGGAAATTATCGACAATCCGAATGATGCTGAGCTGGCGATCGTGCTGGGCGAATCTCTGCCGAACGACAATGCTCTGAACGGCAAAAAGGTTTGGCTGGGGGATATTGGTCGCGCCGTCGCGCATCCGGAACTGTTTCTGAGTGAAGCCAAAAGCCATGCGACCCTTTACAGCGCCCCTGCTGCGGCTGCTCCTGCGGCGAGCGGCGGTCCGAAACGCGTGGTCGCGGTAACGGCCTGCCCGACCGGCGTCGCCCATACTTTTATGGCGGCTGAAGCCATTGAAACAGAAGCGAAAAAACGCGGCTGGTGGGTAAAAGTCGAAACGCGCGGCTCCGTGGGGGCCGGCAATGCCATCACCCCGGAAGAGGTGGCGGAAGCGGATTTAGTGATTGTGGCGGCGGATATCGAAGTGGATCTGGCGAAGTTTGCCGGTCTCCCGATGTACCGCACGTCGACCGGCCTGGCGCTGAAAAAGACGGCGCAGGAGCTGGATAAAGCCGTAGCGGAAGCGACGCCGTATCAACCGGCGGGTAAGGCATCGCAAGCGGCGACCGAAGGGAAGAAAGAGAGCGCTGGCGCATACCGGCATCTGTTGACGGGCGTTTCTTACATGCTGCCTATGGTGGTTGCCGGGGGACTGTGTATTGCGCTTTCCTTCGCCTTTGGTATTGAAGCCTTTAAGGTGCCGGACACGCTGGCGGCGGCGCTGATGCAGATTGGCGGCGGTTCGGCGTTTGCGCTGATGGTGCCGGTACTGGCGGGTTATATCGCTTTCTCCATCGCGGATCGCCCAGGCCTTACGCCAGGTCTGATTGGCGGTATGCTGGCGGTTAGCACCGGTTCTGGTTTTATCGGCGGGATCATTGCCGGCTTCCTTGCCGGGTATATGGCGAAGCTTATCAGTACCAAACTGAAACTTCCGCAAAGTATGGAAGCGCTGAAGCCAATCCTGATCATCCCGTTAATTTCCAGTCTGGTGGTGGGGCTGGCGATGATTTACCTGATCGGTAAACCGGTTGCCGGGATTCTGGAAGGGCTCACCCACTGGCTGCAAACCATGGGGACCGCAAACGCGGTGCTGCTGGGCGCGATTCTCGGCGGGATGATGTGTACCGACATGGGTGGCCCGGTGAACAAAGCGGCGTATGCGTTTGGCGTTGGTCTGCTGAGTACGCAAACTTACGCGCCGATGGCGGCGATCATGGCCGCAGGTATGGTACCGCCGTTAGCGCTGGGTCTGGCAACGATGGTGGCGCGTCGTAAGTTCGACAAAGCGCAGCAGGAAGGCGGTAAAGCGGCGTTGGTACTGGGGCTGTGCTTTATCACTGAAGGCGCTATTCCGTTTGCGGCGCGCGACCCGATGCGTGTACTGCCGTGCTGTATCGTTGGCGGCGCGTTGACCGGGGCTATTTCTATGGCGGTAGGCGCAAAATTGATGGCGCCGCATGGCGGTCTGTTTGTTCTGCTTATCCCAGGCGCAATTACGCCGGTATTGGGATACCTGCTGGCAATTGTGGCCGGTACGCTGGTGGCAGGACTGGCTTATGCCGTCCTGAAACGTCCGGAGACGGAAGTCGCGGCAAAAGCGGCATAAGAGAAACACGCTAAAAAAGGCAGAGCGCGCTCTGCCTTTTTTATTGCCTGAAGAACATTGAGCGTCAGGCCATCGCTTCGGCAATTTGCTGGGCTTTTAACCACGCAATCTCTTCCGCCCAGATATCAGGATTGATGGTCTCCAGTATCAGCGGAATACCGTCAAAACGCCCATCCTGCATAATCCAACGAAACGCATCGTGGCCGATATTGCCTTCACCCAGACTGTGATGGCGGTCAACGCGGCTACCGAAGGCGCTTTTGGCGTCGTTCAGGTGCATTCCGCGCAAATACTGAAATCCGACAATTTTCCCGAATTCGGAGAATGTTTTTTCGCACGCCTCTGGCGTACGCAGATCGTATCCGGCGGCAAAGGCATGGCAGGTATCGATACAGACGCCAACGCGCGACTTATCTTCCACGCCGTCGATGATGGCGGCTAACTGTTCAAACTCAAACCCCAGATTACTGCCCTGACCGGCTGTATTTTCGATAACCGCCGTAACGCCCTCGGTCTGCGCGAGGGCAATATTGATGGATTCCGCGATCCGCGCCAGGCAATCCTCCTGTGCAATCTGCATCAGATGGCTACCGGGATGAAAATTAAGCAAGGTTAAGCCGAGTTGTTCACAGCGCTGCATTTCATCGAGAAAGGCATCGCGTGATTTTTCCAGCGCTTCACTGACCGGATGGCCCAGATTAATCAGGTAACTATCGTGGGGAAGAATTTGCGCCGCCGAGAAATGATACTTTTCACAGGCGATTTTAAAGTCATCAATGACCTGGGGAGTAAGGGGGGCGGCACGCCACTGACGCTGGTTTTTTGTGAAAAGCGCAAAGGCCGTTGCGCCAATTTCAGCCGCGCGGGCAGGGGCGTTAGCCAGACCGCCAGCAGCGCTGACGTGCGCTCCGATGTATTTCATAAAAGACTCCTGTTAAACCCGCTAACGGTTCATTACGAACGCTATGATAACGGGTTAACAGGCGTGAAACGTAATAATTTATGCGATAAGGCTATGGATTAGGACGTTAATGGCGCCACCGCCAATAATCAGCCAGGCGAATAGTGCCAGCGCCATCAGCAGCGGTTTCGCCCCCGCTTTTTTCAATGCGCTAACGTGAGTGGTCAGACCCAACGCCGCCATCGCCATCGCCAGCAGCACTGTGTCCAGCGTCACCAGCATATCCACCACGGCTTTCGGCAGCAGGTGGAAAGAGTTGAAGATCGCCACTACGATGAAGAAAATAGCAAACCACGGAATGGTAATTTTGCTTTTTTCCGCGCCGGTCGCCGGTGAAAGCTGTTTAACGCGTGCCGCCAGAATGATCAGGAACGGCGCCAGCATCATGACACGCAGCATCTTAGCGATAACTGCCGCATTTTCCGCATCCGGGCTAACGGCATGACCCGCTGCGACCACTTGCGCGACTTCATGCATGGTTGAGCCGATATAGATGCCGTAAGTTTCCGGGCTGAACCAGTGCGCCAGCAGCGGATACATTGCCGGGTAAAGGAAAATAGCGATGGTGCCGAAAATAACGACAGTCGCGACGGCTACAGTAACCTTACTGGCTTCCGCTTTTACCACCGGTTCTGTCGCCAGTACCGCCGCCGCGCCGCAGATACTGCTACCGGCGCCAATCAGCCAGCTGGTATGCCTGTCCAGACCAAAGACTTTTTGGCCTAAGAAGCAGGCCAGCATGAACGTGCTGGAAAGCGTTAATACGTCAATCACAATACCGCTAATACCCACGTCGGCGATTTGTGAAAAGGTAAGGCGGAAGCCGTAAAGGATAATCCCTAAACGCAGCAGATGTTGTTTTGCAAACAGCACGCCGCCGTCGCATTGTTTCCATATTTGTGGATAGACGGTATTCCCGATAACCATACCCAGCAGGATAGCCAGGGTCAGGGCGCTGAACCCCGCGCCTGCAACGGCAGGGATAGCGCCGCCCCACAGGGCGACTCCTGTAATGACGGCGCTCAGAGCGAGCCCCGGTATAAAATGCCACATTGTACGACGATGATTCTGCAAGGTGAGTTCTGTCATAACCTTCTCCTGTATATGGACAATAAGGTTACGGTGATCTGGTTTAAAAATAAAATTGATTATATATTTATAATTAATCTTTATAAGTGGTAAGTGAAACGCTATCGGTGGGATACGACTATGCATATTACGCTACGACAACTTGAAGTGTTTGCTGAAGTACTGAAAAGCGGTTCAACAACCCAGGCGTCGGTCATGCTGTCATTATCGCAGTCCGCCGTTAGCGCCGCGCTCACCGATCTGGAAGGTCAGCTCGGCGTACAGTTGTTTGATCGGGTGGGGAAACGGCTGGTGGTCAACGAACATGGGCGCTTGTTATACCCGCGCGCGCTGGCATTGCTGGAGCAAGCGGTAGAAATTGAGCAGCTATTTCGTGAAGATAACGGCGCGATACGGGTTTATGCCAGTAGCACCATCGGCAATTACATTTTACCCGCCATGATTGCCCGCTATCGCCAGCATTATCCGGCCTTGCCGCTGGAACTCAGCGTGGGAAACAGCCAGGACGTGATTAACGCGGTGTTGGATTTTCGGGTTGATATCGGCCTGATTGAAGGGCCGTGTCACAGTACAGAGATTATCTCTGAGCCGTGGCTGGAAGATGAGCTGGTGGTCTTTGCCGCGCCGTCCTCGCCGCTGACGCAGGGGCCGGTGACGCTGGAACAGCTTGCGGCATCCCCATGGATTTTACGCGAGCGCGGTTCCGGTACGCGGGAAATTGTCGATTATTTGCTGTTGTCGCATTTGCCGCGCTTTCATATGGCGATGGAGTTGGGGAATTCAGAAGCGATCAAACATGCGGTGCGTCATGGACTGGGGATAAGCTGTTTATCGCGCCGGGTGATTGCTGAACAACTCCAGGCGGGAACCCTGGGCGAAGTCGCGGTGCCGTTACCGCGCCTGGTGCGCACGTTGTGGCGTGTTCATCATCGGCAGAAACATCTTTCTAACGCGTTGCAGCGTTTTTTGAGTTACTGTGAATAAAGGTGAAGAGGAGGGCTGCCCGGGCGGCATCGCCATTTTTAGTATCCGCTTACGTATACGTTATTCTCTGCTTTACTTATAATCCGTGGCCGGTCATGAAGGTCTCTTATAACCGCGCATTTGTGTCGGAAGGATAGTATTTCGTCTGTTACAATCGCGCCTCATTTTTTGGATGGATAGCATTTTCACATGGGTTCCAAAACTAAAACCACAGAAGCGCCCGCGCTACGTCGCGAATTAAAGGCGCGTCACCTGACGATGATTGCCATTGGCGGCTCCATCGGGACAGGTCTTTTCGTTGCATCTGGTGCGACAATTTCTCAGGCGGGGCCAGGCGGCGCGCTGTTTTCTTATATTCTGATTGGTTTGATGGTCTACTTCCTGATGACCAGTCTTGGCGAGCTGGCGGCCTATATGCCAGTATCTGGCTCGTTTGCGACATATGGTCAGAACTATGTGGAAGAAGGCTTTGGTTTCGCGCTGGGCTGGAACTACTGGTACAACTGGGCGGTGACTATCGCTGTTGACCTGGTTGCCGCGCAATTGGTGATGGGCTGGTGGTTCCCGGACACGCCGGGCTGGATCTGGAGCGCGCTATTCCTCTGCGTCATTTTCTTGCTGAACTACATTTCTGTACGCGGTTTTGGCGAGGCGGAGTACTGGTTCTCGTTAATTAAAGTCGCGACCGTTATTATCTTCATCATCGTTGGCGTAGCGATGATTATCGGCATTTTTAAAGGTGTCGAGCCGGTCGGCTGGAGCAACTGGACGACGGGCGATGCGCCTTTCGCTGGCGGTTTTGCGGCAATGATTGGCGTCGCGATGATCGTGGGCTTCTCTTTCCAGGGAACTGAGCTGATTGGTATTGCCGCCGGGGAATCTGAAAACCCGGAGAAGAATATTCCACGCGCGGTGCGTCAGGTGTTCTGGCGTATTCTGCTGTTTTATGTTTTCGCGATTTTGATTATCAGCCTGATCATTCCTTATACCGATCCAAACCTGCTGCGTAACGACGTCAAAGACATTAGCGTCAGTCCGTTTACCTTAGTGTTCCAGCATGCGGGCTTGTTGTCTGCGGCGGCGATAATGAATGCGGTTATCCTGACGGCGGTACTGTCTGCGGGTAACTCCGGGATGTATGCCTCGACCCGTATGCTCTACACCCTGGCCTGTGACGGTAAGGCCCCGCGTATTTTTGCGAAATTGTCCCGCGGCGGCGTACCGCGCAATGCGCTTTATGCCACCACCGTGATTGCCGGTCTTTGCTTTTTGACCTCAATGTTTGGCAACCAGACGGTCTATCTGTGGCTGTTGAACACCTCCGGTATGACGGGCTTCATCGCCTGGCTGGGGATTGCCATTAGCCATTATCGCTTCCGTCGCGGTTACGTGTTACAAGGGTATGATGTGAATGATTTGCCGTACCGTTCCGGGTTCTTCCCGCTGGGGCCGATTTTCGCCTTTGTACTGTGCCTGATTATTACGTTGGGGCAGAACTATGAAGCGTTCCTGAAAGATACCATCGACTGGGGCGGCGTCGCGGCGACCTATATCGGTATTCCGCTGTTCCTGCTTATCTGGTTCGGCTACAAGCTGATAAAAGGTACGCATTTCGTGCGCTATAGCGAAATGCACTTCCCGGAACGCGTTAAAAAGTAACGCGGTATTCTCGTCGTAGGCCGGATAGGCTTTTATGCCGCTATCCGGCACTGACTGCCTGAATCTGACTCTTCTAACCCTCTCATTCGAGAGGGTTTTTTGTTTTTTTCTTCATGATTGGTTCAAATGACATAATTATTAACAATTAAATTGATAATTATTATCGTTTGCTTTATCGTTACGATCGAAATCAGAAAGGATGAAGATTCGGGCGCGACCGTCACTCATGAGCCCGACTCGCCTGCATAAAAAGAGTTCGCCGTGATAACCGTTATCGCAGGCGAAACGTAATGCGTTGTGAGCGATAACCGATTTTTTTGTCGTATTTACCTCATGGAGAAATGGAATGTTTAGGTTTAACCCTTTCGTTCGGGTAGGGCTTTGTATGTCCGCAGTTACGTTGGCCTGGCCGGTTGCCGCGGCAACGGATGATGGTGAAACTATGGTCGTTACCGCGTCCGCCATCGAACAAAATCTGAAAGATGCGCCAGCAAGTATCAGCGTCATTACCCAGCAAGATTTACAGCGCAGGCCCGTGCAAAACCTGAAAGATGTCCTGAAAGAGGTGCCGGGCGTACAGCTCACTAACGAAGGGGATAACCGTAAAGGCGTGAGTATTCGTGGTCTGGACAGCAGTTATACGCTGATCCTGATCGACGGTAAGCGCGTTAACTCCCGTAACGCGGTCTTCCGCCATAATGATTTTGATCTGAACTGGATACCGGTTGACGCTATCGAACGCATTGAAGTGGTGCGTGGCCCCATGTCCTCGCTGTATGGCTCCGATGCGCTGGGCGGCGTGGTCAACATTATCACCAAAAAAATTGGTCAGAAATGGCACGGCAGCGTCACGGTTGACTCCACTATTCAGGAACATCGCGACCGTGGCGATACCTATAACGGTCAGTTCTTTACCAGCGGTCCGCTGATCGACGGCGTGCTGGGAATGAAAGCCTACGGTAGCCTGGCGAAACGCGAAAAAGACGAGCAGCAGAGTTCCGCCACCACCGCTACGGGTGAAACGCCGCGCATTGAAGGATTTACCAGCCGGGATGGAAACGTCGAGTTTGCCTGGACACCAAACGAAAATCATGACGTTACCGCAGGCTACGGTTTTGATCGCCAGGACCGGGACTCCGACTCGCTGGATAAAAATCGTCTGGAACGGCAAAACTACGCGTTGAGCCATAACGGACGTTGGGATCTCGGCAATAGCGAGCTCAAATTCTACGGCGAAAAAGTGGAAAACAAAAACCCCGGCAACAGTAGCCCTATCACGTCAGAAAGCAATTCGATTGACGGGAAATACGTTCTGCCGTTAGCGTCTGTCAACCAGTTCCTCACCTTCGGCGGCGAATGGCGTCACGATAAACTGAGCGATGCGGTGAACCTGACCGGCGGTTCCAGTACTAAAACCTCCGCCAGCCAGTATGCTCTGTTCCTTGAAGATGAGTGGCGCATCTTCGAACCGCTGGCGCTGACCACCGGTATTCGTATGGATGACCATGAAACCTATGGCGATCACTGGAGCCCGCGTGCTTATCTGGTCTATAACGCAACGGATACCCTGACGGTGAAAGGTGGGTGGGCCACGGCCTTTAAAGCGCCGTCGCTATTGCAATTAAGTCCGGACTGGGCGACCAACTCCTGCCGTGGCGGATGCCGCATTATCGGTAGCCCGGATCTGAAACCTGAAACCAGTGAAAGCTGGGAGCTCGGCCTTTATTACCGGGGCGAAGAAGGCATACTGGAGGGCGTGGAAGCGAGCGTTACCACGTTCCGTAACGATGTGGACAATCGCATCAGCATTAGCCGTACCCCTGACGTTAACGCCGCGCCCGGCTATTCCAACTTTGTCGGTTTCGAAACCAACAGTCGGGGACAGCGCGTTCCGGTCTTCCGTTATTACAACGTGAATAAAGCGCGTATTCAGGGCGTGGAAACCGAGTTGAAAGTTCCGTTTAACGAGGCGTGGAAACTGTCGTTGAATTACACCTATAACGACGGACGCGACGTCAGTAATGGCGGGAACAAGCCGCTTTCCGATCTGCCGTTCCACACCGCGAACGGTACGCTGGACTGGAAACCGGCGCAGCTCGAAGACTGGTCATTCTACGTATCAGGGAATTATAACGGGCGTAAGCGGGCCGACAGCGCAACAGCGAAAACGCCGGGCGGGTATGTGGTCTGGGATACCGGCGCGGCATGGCAGGCGACGAAAAACGTTAAACTGCGTGCGGGCGTTCTGAACGTGGGCGATAAAGATCTCAAACGCGACGACTACGGTTATACCGAAGACGGACGTCGTTACTTTATGGCGGTGGATTACCGTTTCTGACAGAGACTGGCGACAGCCGCGTTTTGCCGCTGTCGCCAGAATGTTATAACCGATGCAGCCTGGAGAGCAGCGCCAGCGACAGAGTCGTTAGCAGAATGGCGATCACCGCATAGATATAAACGCCCGACCACGCCCAGCTATTTTTCACCATAATTACCGGCACACCGGCCATTGCCGCGCCGACATAGCTGAACAATCCCCGAAAGCCGGTAATCGATCCCGCCGCATCCTTATGGGTCACATCCAGACAGCCGACGGCAAAAAGCATATGCGGTCCGTATAAGGCGAAGCCCATGATGGTGAACAGAATCGCGGTGAGGGTGTAAGAGGTATCCTGAACCAGCGGCACCAGCACGATGCATATGCACAGCGCCAACGCGAAGATTAATCCGGTCATCCAGCGGTTACTTTTGAACATAAAGTCAGACAAGTAGCCTGCCAGCAACCCACCCGCCAGTCCGCCCGCCTCAAACCAGGAAATAATCGAGTTCGCTTTTATCAGGCTCCAGCCGTGAACCTGCGAATAGTAAATCTGCGGCCAGTCGTTAAGGATGGTGCGCGCAATATAAACCGACATATCACCGATAATAATGATCCATACCAGTGGATTGGTCAGGATATATTTCACAAAAATCTGCCAGAAGCTCAGGTTGACCGGGCTGGCCTTGACCTGGGCCAGTTCCGTCGGGTCGTTACGCCACTGCCCTACGTTGGGCAAACCTAACGTACCGGGACGATCTTTAATGGTAAATAGCGCCACTATCCCCATCAGCAGCGAAATGGCGCCGGGAACATAAAACCCCATTTTCCAGCTACCGCTAAAGGCGATAGCAAAGCTGGTCAGCAGCGGCGCGAGGCTGCCGCCGATATTGTGCGCCGCTTCAACGATAGCCCACCAGCGTCCCCGTTCGTTTTTCGAAAACCACGAGGCCATAATTTTCGCCATCGGCGGAAAGCTGGTGCCCTGTAAGATCGCGTTGAGGCTGTACAGTACGTAGAATGCCGCCACACTATCGGAAAAGCCGAACAGAATATTTACAATCCCCACGCCAATCAGCACCGGGCCGGTCATAGCTTTCGGGTTAATTTTATCGACCAGCATCCCGCCGACAAACTTCATCGCGCCATAAAGAATGTAAAAAATGGAAGACATAATGGCGAAGTCTTCTGCGGTCAGCGACGTTTCCGTCAGCATGGCCGGCATCGCGGCGGAGAAGTTTTTACGGGTAAGATAAAAGACGGCATAAGAGATAAAGACCGAGGCGATAATCTCAAAACGAAATTTTTTATAGGTCTGGTCTATCTCTTTTTTCTCTTTTACAATCGGCTTATCGGGCTGGCTGAAAATAAATGTTTTTATACTCATTTTAAAATTCCCTTCCGGCGAGGTGAGTCGCGTTATAATTCATCTTCAATAAGAAAAAGAAGCAATTCGAAACCGTGATAATTAATCTGATGGTGGATTTTTTCCCGTACAACCGGCTTCGCTTTCCAGGCAATACCGGTGCCAGCATGTTCTAACATCGGCAGATCGTTGGCGCCATCACCGCAGGCAATAATATTCTCCGTGGTAATATTTAACCGGGCAGCCAGGTCAACCAGCGTCTGTTTTTTGTTTGCGGCATTCATAATCGGCAAAGTAATGTTATCCGTCAGAACGTTATCGCGTATTTCAACCGTATTCGAAAAGGCATAATCCAGTTGATACCGTTCTTTTAGACGCTGGGTGAATATATCCAGTCCCCCGGAGATAATCGCGGTTTTAAATCCTTTGGCCTTGATGACTGGCAGAATAGTTAACAGGCCTGGCGAAAGGGTCATGCGATCGCATACGGCGTTCAGCACTGCTTTCGGTGTGCCTTTCAACATTCCGATACGTCGGGTAAAACTGGCGTTAAAATCAAGCTTGCCCTCCATCGCCTGTTGGGTAATGGCGGTGATTTGCGTCGACATGCCAAGCTCGCGGGCAATTTCATCCACGCCTTCTTCCGCAATAAATGTCGAGTCCATATCAAACGCGATAATACCGTTAGCAGGCAGTGGCTGCGGCTTAATAAAAAAATCAAACTGCCATTGCAATGAGAGTTCGCGTAAATAGCGATAAAATTCAGGCGTCAGACATTCCGCTGGCAGCGTAAGCTTTAAATAAGCGGTATTGATAAGCGCGGCATAACGTTTATCAAATAATAGCGGAAACGGCATGGTGACGGCATTCAATAACGTTTCCTGTAATTTTTTCTGAAACGTATCGATATCCTGTGTAGTAATAAAATAAATAATGCTCATATGATAACTCCCTTAATTTACGGGTATTATAATGGCTCTTTTGCGGCGTGGAATCTCGTGCTATCACAGATATCACAGCCAGAAAAGGGCTAAAAAAGCGTTGTTTTTGATACCAGGTAAAGTTCAGACACAAAAGGTATCACTTTTGATATGCCAACTGTGCGAGGATGTTATTTATTACTGAACGCGAATGACACTGAAAGGATTGATATAACGATGGAGAGTTGCCTTGATATATTCAAAATAGTAATAGGTCCATCCAGCTCACGTACCGTAGGGCCGATGCGCGCCGCCTGTCACTTTATTTCATTGCTCAGAGAACAAGAGACGTTACCGCTAATTCGGGAAATTGAAATCGAGCTGTATGGCGCGTTATCGTTAAGCCGCAAGTGCCACAATGTGGATACCGCCCTGTATCTTGGGCTGCTGGGTTGCCAGCCGGAGAATGTCGATCTCCGTTCGCATATGGCGGTGATTAAGCGTGCGGAAAATGAAAACAAAATCGAACTCCCGCTCTCTGACGCGGGCGGAATCACGATAAAAGTCAAGATTATAGCTAATCACCAGGCGCATCCAGGCCATCCTTATGCCATGACGTTTCGCGCCAGGGATGATTATTTTACGGTGTATGAAGAGACCTGGTTTTCTACCGGCGCCGGGCAGGTTCGTAAACATGGCGAGCCGCTGACGCCATCGCTTCCTTTGCGTACAGTGTCGCCCTTTGAATTTAGTCATGCCGCGCAGTTGCTGGCGCTGTGTCGGCGTAACGGCCTGTCCGTGGCGGCGCTGATGATGAAAAATGAGCTGTGCCGCCACTCGCCACAGACGTTGCAGAATTATCTGGCGCAAATATGGGACGTGATGCAGCAGGCGGTTTATCGCGGCCTGCATACTGAGGGGGTATTACCCGGTCCCTATCAGGTACCGCGGCGCGCCTGTGCGTTACATAAGACGTTACAGGCTAACCGCTCCGCCAGCGATTTTTTAACCGCGCTGAACTGGGTCAATGCCTTCGCGATTGCGGTAAGCGAAGAAAATGCCAGCGGCGGACAGATTGTTACCGCGCCAACCAATGGCGCGTGCGGCATCATTCCGGCAGCGCTCTGCTGGTATGATAAATTTGTCACGCCGCTGGAGCCCGGTGCTCTGACCCGTTTCTTCCTGACCGCCGCCGCTATCGCGATATTGTTTAAACAAAACGCCTCTATTCTGGGATCTGAAGTTGGCTGTCAGGGGGAAGTCGGCGTGGCGTGCTCAATGACGGCGGCGGGCCTGGCTGAACTGATGGGCGCATCCGTGGAGCAAACGCTGAGCGCCGCTGAAATTGCCATGGAACATCATCTGGGATTGACCTGCGATCCGCTGGGCGGGCAGGTACAAATTCCCTGCATAGAGAGAAACGCCATCTCTGCCGTGAAAGCGATAAACGCGGCGACGATGGCGATGAGTCGCGTAAGCGAACCCTGTATTTCGCTCGATGAGATCATTGCTGCGATGTACGAGACCGGTAAAGACATGAGCGCTAAATACCGTGAAACGTATCATGGTTCGCTGGGGAAAATTCAGCCGCGCAAGAGAGGGTAACAGCGTGAAATACAATACGATGAATAACGACGAGATTATCCTGTCGTTGTGCGCCCGCTTAAAGGAGACGCGCCTGTCTCTTTCGATGACCCAGCAGCAGCTTGCCGATCGCGCGCACGTTGGTATTGCCACCATCAAGCGTATCGAGAAGGGGGGAGGGCTCAATCTTGATACGTTAATTTCTCTCCTGCGGGCGCTGGATAAGTTGCATAATCTTGATGCGGTGCTGTTTGAATCCGAGCTGCGTAATTTTCACGAAAGTTATGAAGGTGGAGAGGGCAGCGGCCGCCTTCAGGTACGCCAGCAGGCCGCGGATTTAAATAATAAATCTTCCGCGCCGCAGTCGGAGGAGGTGAATTACAGCGCGGCGCTGGAAAATTCATTATGTTGGTGACGTCTCACGCTCGTCCCGTAAATACCGGGCATGAAAGCGCAGATGGTCCTCGATGAAGGACGCAATAAAATAATAGCTATGATCGTAGCCAGGCTGGATTCGTAGCGTCATCGGCCAGGTGGTTTGCCGCGCGGCTTCCGCCAGTACGGCGGGCTGAAGTTGATCGGCGAGGAATTGATCGCTGTCGCCCTGATCGATGAGCACAGGAATGGCGTCCTGCGGCTGGCTGGCCAGCATTAATTCGCAGCTATCCCACTCAGTCCAGGCTGATTCATCTTCGCCGAGATAAGCGGTAAGCGCTTTGATTCCCCACGGCACGCGGCTGGGGTTGACGATAGGCGCAAAAGCAGAGACGCTGGTGTATTTGCCCGGATTTTTCAGCGCCATGATTAATGCGCCGTGGCCGCCCATCGAGTGCCCGCTGATGGCGCAACGGTCGCTGACGTTAAACTGTGTCTGGATAAGCGCCGGAAGCTCATCGCGCAGGTAATCGTACATGCGATAATGGCTGGCCCAGGGCGGCTGTGTGGCATTGAGATAAAACCCGGCGCCGTGGCCTAAATCGTATCCGCTATCGTCGGCGACCTGTTCACCGCGTGGACTGGTATCCGGCATCACCAATACAATGCCCAGTTCTGCTGCGATACGCTGCGCGCCTGCTTTGGTGGTAAAGTTCTCATCATTGCAGGTCAACCCGGACAACCAGTACAGTACCGGAGGCGGTTCATTATCCTGAGTCGGCGGAAGAAAAATGCTGAATGTCATGGCGCAGTTTAGCGTGGCGGCATGATGACGCCAGCGCTGCTGCCAACCGCCAAAACATCGGTGCTCTTCGAGCATTTCCATGCGGGGGCTCCTTTTATAGTGAACCTGATAAGGTATGCAGATTCTTCATAATACAGATTATTCACCGCGTTGTGAGTAACTTTCACTTCCGTAATACATAAACATGCTTCATCATTTAAATAACGTTGCGTTAACAAATATGCCCTTTGTCCTGCCATCATTCCCGCACCGGAAAAGATGTCATGAAAGGCAGCGACAATTTCAACAATTATGGGCGTGAATACTGGATTATGTGCGCTACCTCACGCACAATAATCACACTGTCACAATATTGACAAACTTTGCCCCATGCAGGGCAGAGGCGCCACACCTGCAGGAGAACACGATTAATGCCATCACTCAGTAAAGAAGCGGCCCTGGTTCATGACGCGCTGGTTGCCCGGGGGCTGGAAACGCCGCTGCGCCCGCCTATGGATGAACTGGATAATGAAACGCGAAAAAGCCTTATCGCAGGGCATATGACTGAGATTATGCAGTTGCTGAATCTCGATTTGAGCGATGACAGTCTGATGGAAACGCCGCATCGTATCGCTAAGATGTACGTTGACGAGATTTTCGCCGGCCTCGACTATGCCAATTTCCCGAAAATTACCCTCATTGAAAATAAAATGAAGGTGGATGAAATGGTCACCGTCCGCGATATCACGCTGACCAGCACCTGTGAACATCACTTCGTGACCATTGATGGCAAAGCGACCGTCGCGTATATCCCCAAAGATTCCGTGATCGGCCTGTCGAAAATTAACCGCATCGTGCAATTCTTCGCCCAGCGTCCGCAGGTTCAGGAACGTTTGACCCAACAAATTCTGACGGCGCTGCAAACCTTGCTCGGCACCAATAATGTAGCGGTATCGATTGATGCGGTGCATTACTGCGTGAAAGCGCGCGGTATTCGTGACGCAACCAGCGCCACGACGACGACGTCGCTGGGCGGATTGTTTAAGTCCAGCCAGAATACGCGCCAGGAGTTTCTGCGTGCCGTTCGCCATCATCCATGATTAAGGCGGAGACGATGGAACGTAATGTCACGCTGGATTTTGTACGTGGCGTCGCTATCCTCGGTATCCTGCTTCTTAACATTAGCGCCTTTGGATTGCCGAAGGCGGCTTATCTCAATCCCGCCTGGTACGGCGCGATCGTTCCCGAAGACGCCTGGTCCTGGGCGATTCTCGATATTGTGGCGCAGGCTAAGTTTCTTACGCTGTTCGCGTTGTTGTTTGGCGCGGGGCTACAAATGCTGCTTCCGCGTGGTAAACAGTGGATTCAGTCGCGCTTAACGCTATTGGTACTGTTAGGTTTTATCCATGCGTTATTCTTTTGGGACGGCGACATTCTGCTGGCCTACGGTCTGGTCGGGTTAATTTGCTGGCGACTGATACGCGATGCGCCTTCGGTAAAAAGCCTGTTCAATACCGGCATACTCCTTTATCTGGTAGGGATTGGCGTGCTACTGCTACTGGGCGTGGTATCGAGTAGCGAAACCAGCCGCGCCTGGACGCCGGATGCGTCGGCAATATTGTATGAAAAATACTGGAAGCTGAACGGCGGCATGGAGGCTATCAGCAACCGGGCAGAGATGCTGTCGAATAGTTTACTGGCGCTCGGCGCGCAGTATGGCTGGCAACTGGCGGGTATGATGCTGCTGGGCGCCGCGCTAATGCGTAGCGGCTGGCTGAAAGGTCAGTACAGTCTGCGGCACTATCGCCGTACCGGGGCTCTGCTGGTGGCGTTAGGGCTACTGATCAACCTGCCTGCGGTCATTTTACAATGGCGGCTGGACTGGGCGTACCGCTGGTGCGCCTTTTTATTGCAGGCGCCGCGTGAACTGAGCGCGCCGTTGCAAACGCTGGGCTATGCCGCGCTGATGTTTGGCTTCTGGCCGCAGCTTAGCCGATGCAGACTGACGCTTGCCATTGCCTGCGTAGGGCGAATGGCGCTGACCAATTATCTGCTGCAGACGATCATCTGTACCACGCTGTTTTATCAGTTTGGCTTATTTATGAAATTCAATCGACTGGAACTCTTGTTCTTTGTCGTTCCGGTATGGGCAATAAACCTTCTCTTTTCCGTCATCTGGCTACGTTTCTGGCGACAGGGACCGGTCGAGTGGTTATGGCGTCAACTCACGTTGCGCGCGTCAGGATCGCTCAGATAACGATCTGGATCACATTCATTAACAAAATGGCTGTAACCGTTTCCATCCCTGTGATGTTTCTCACGCAGCCCTGGGCAGGGTGCTGACAAAATAGCCGCCTGCTAACGGGGCATTTGTGAGCATTTTTGAACTCAAACAGGGCAGTGAATATGATCACCATTCGTGATGTAGCGCGCCAGGCTGGCGTGTCTGTAGCGACCGTTTCCCGCGTACTGAATAACAGCGCGTTGGTTAGTCCCGACACCCGTGACGCCGTTATGCAGGCCGTCACCCTGCTGGGATATCGGCCAAATGCGAATGCGCAAGCGCTGGCCACTCAGGTGAGCGACACCATCGGCGTCGTGGTCATGGATGTTTCCGATGCCTTTTTCGGCGCTCTGGTGAAAGCCGTAGATCTGGTCGCGCAGCAGCACCAGAAATATGTTCTCATTGGCAACAGTTATCATGAGGCGGAAAAAGAGCGCCATGCGATTGAAGTCTTGATCCGTCAGCGTTGTAACGCATTGATTGTTCACTCAAAAGCCTTAACCGATCGCGAGCTGAGCGACTTTATGGATCAGATCCCCGGTATGGTGCTGATTAACCGTATCGTGCCGGGTTATGCGCATCGTTGTGTTTGTCTCGACAATGTGAGCGGCGCCAGAATGGCGACCCGAATGTTGCTGAATAATGGACATCAACGCATCGGCTACCTGGCCTCCAGCCACCGTATTGAAGATGACGCGATGCGCAGAGAAGGGTGGTTACACGCGCTGCAAGAGCAGGGGATTGCTGCGTCGGAGAGCTGGATAGGCACCGGCACGCCGGACATGCAGGGCGGCGAGTCGGCAATGGTTGAGTTGCTGGGACGCAATCTGCAACTGACGGCGGTATTTGCCTATAACGATAACATGGCGGCGGGCGCGCTGACGGCGTTAAAAGATAACGGCATCGCCATTCCCTTGCATCTGTCTGTCATCGGTTTCGATGATATCCCTATTGCTCGTTATACCGATCCTCAGTTGACTACCGTGCGCTATCCTATTGCTTCTATGGCGAAAATCGCGACCGAACTGGCGTTACAGGGGGCCGCAGGCACGCTGGATATCACGGCGACGCACTGCTTCATGCCGACCCTGGTGCGGCGCCATTCGGTGGCGTGGCGACAGAATGCGGTACTGATCACTAACTGATTACGCACCGCATGTAACCGTTTTCAATCTGTGAGTAAATTCACAGTTTATTAACATTGTGATAGCTATGATGACAACGTTTGTCGCACTGTAACTAATGTGTAACAGTTAGTTGTCAGTTTTACTGGGGTATTTCGCTTATAAAAACCGTTATCACAATATCCCGCGACTACCGGACAAAAATAAAGAGTTGAATAAGAGCTTATCCCATTAGGGCTATTTTACTTGCCATTTTGGACCTGGGCAGTGCTCGCCAAAACGCGTTAGCGTTTTGAACGCCGCTAGCGGCGGCCCGAAGGGCGAGCGTAGCGAGTCAAACCTCACGTACTACGTGTACGCTCCGGTTTTTGCGCGCTGTCCGTGTCCAAACTGGCTGCGCCAATAACGCCTGGTGGGATAGGCTCTAAATACGCTTCGGCGTTCAGTAACACGCGTTAACGTGCTGAACAGCCGGGCATTTTTTTACGCTATACCCTACATAATAAAACCGGAGCTACCATGAATAAGAAGGTACTGACCCTTTCTGCCGTGATGGCAAGTCTGTTATTCGGCGCGCACGCACACGCGGCTGATACTCGTATTGGCGTGACGATTTATAAATATGACGATAACTTTATGTCCGTGGTGCGTAAGGCTATTGAAAAAGATGGCAAATCCGCGCCGGATGTTCAGCTACTGATGAATGACTCGCAAAACGATCAATCCAAACAGAATGATCAAATTGACGTTTTATTGGCGAAAGGGGTTAAAGCTCTGGCGATTAACCTGGTCGACCCGGCAGCCGCCGGTACGGTGATTGAGAAAGCGCGCGGGCAAAATGTGCCGGTGGTGTTCTTTAACAAAGAGCCTTCCCGCAAAGCGCTGGACAGCTATGACAAGGCGTATTATGTCGGGACTGACTCTAAAGAATCCGGTGTGATTCAGGGCGACTTGATTGCCAAACACTGGCAGGCGAATCAGGGTTGGGATCTGAATAAAGACGGTAAAATTCAGTATGTTCTGCTGAAAGGCGAGCCGGGGCACCCGGATGCTGAAGCCCGTACGACGTATGTGGTGAAAGAGTTAAATGCTAAAGGTATTCAGACCGAGCAACTGGCGTTAGACACCGCTATGTGGGATACCGCGCAGGCAAAAGATAAGATGGATGCCTGGCTGTCTGGCCCGAACGCTAACAAGATTGAAGTGGTTATCGCGAATAACGATGCGATGGCGATGCGCATAATAAATCGTCGATTCCGGTCTTTGGCGTCGATGCGTTACCGGAAGCCCTGGCGCTGGTGAAATCGGGCGCGATGGCCGGTACGGTACTGAATGACGCCAACAATCAGGCGAAAGCGACATTCGATCTGGCGAAAAACCTCGCCGAAGGCAAGGGCGCGGCTGACGGCACCACCTGGAAGATTGAGAACAAAATCGTGCGCGTGCCTTATGTCGGCGTGGACAAAGACAATCTGAGCGAATTTACCCAAAAATAACTTTTCCGTCTGTGGGCGCAATTTTGTTGCGCCCTGAAACCGTGGAAGGGGGACGCGCCGCAGACCGGATAACGTATTTCTTTTGCCATCCGGCGCGGATAGTCATAATTAAAAAGGCCGACAGGGTATCATTATGGGCAGCACGATTTCTCCGCCGTCGGGTGAATATTTGTTGGAAATGCGTGGCATTAACAAATCATTTCCCGGCGTGAAAGCGCTTGATAATGTCAACTTAAACGTTCGTCCGCACTCTATTCATGCATTAATGGGCGAAAACGGCGCAGGCAAATCAACATTATTAAAATGTCTTTTCGGTATTTACCAAAAAGATTCCGGCAGCATTGTATTTCAGGGAAAAGAAGTGGACTTCCATTCGGCGAAAGAAGCGCTGGAGAATGGGATTTCGATGGTACACCAGGAGTTAAACCTGGTATTACAACGTTCGGTCATGGATAACATGTGGCTGGGACGTTATCCCACCAAAGGTATGTTTGTCGACCAGGATAAAATGTACTAGGATACCAAAGCGATATTTGATGAACTGGATATCGATATTGACCCACGCGCGCGCGTAGGAACGTTATCCGTTTCGCAAATGCAGATGATCGAAATTGCGAAGGCGTTTTCCTATAACGCTAAGATCGTTATTATGGATGAACCGACCTCATCGTTAACTGAGAAAGAGGTTAATCATCTGTTCACCATTATTCGCAAGCTGAAAGAACGCGGCTGCGGTATTGTTTATATCTCGCATAAAATGGAAGAAATTTTTCAATTGTGCGATGAAATTACTATTTTGCGCGACGGTCAGTGGATTGCCACCCAGCCGCTGGAAGGGCTGGATATGGATAAGATCATTGCGATGATGGTCGGGCGTTCCCTGAACCAGCGCTTTCCGGATAAAGAAAATAAGCCGGGCGACGTGATTCTGGAGGTACGTAACCTGACCTCGCTGCGCCAGCCTTCCATTCGCGATGTCTCCTTTGATTTGCACAAGGGCGAAATTCTGGGCATTGCCGGTCTGGTTGGGGCAAAGCGTACCGATATCGTCGAAACGCTGTTTGGTATTCGTGAGAAGTCGTCCGGGACAATCACTTTACATGGCAAGAAAATTAATAATCACACTGCGAACGAAGCGATTAACCACGGTTTTGCGCTGGTGACGGAAGAGCGTCGTTCCACCGGAATTTATGCCTATCTGGATATCGGATTTAACTCATTAATTTCAAATATCCGTAATTATAAAAATAAAGTGGGGTTACTGGATAATTCCCGGATGAAAAGCGACACCCAATGGGTCATTGATTCCATGCGGGTAAAAACGCCGGGGCATCGCACGCAAATTGGTTCGCTTTCCGGCGGCAATCAGCAAAAGGTGATCATTGGTTGCTGGCTATTAACGCAGCCGGAAATATTAATGCTGGACGAACCGACCCGCGGCATTGATGTCGGCGCAAAGTTTGAAATTTATCAGCTTATTGCGGAACTGGCGAAAAAAGGCAAGGGGATCATCATTATCTCTTCTGAAATGCCGGAGCTGTTAGGGATTACCGATCGTATCCTGGTGATGAGTAACGGTCTCGTTTCCGGCATTGTCGATACTAAAACAACAACGCAAAACGAAATTTTGCGTCTTGCTTCTTTGCACCTTTAAGATCAGGGGCTCCTTATGAGTGCGTTAAACAAGAAAAGCTTTTTGACCTGGCTGAAAGAGGGCGGAATTTACGTCGTTCTTTTAGTGTTGCTGGCGATTATTATTTTCCAGGACCCGACTTTTTTAAGTTTGCTGAATTTAAGTAATATTCTGACGCAATCTTCGGTACGTATTATTATCGCGCTGGGCGTGGCGGGACTCATCGTCACCCAGGGGACAGACCTGTCGGCGGGGCGTCAGGTAGGGCTGGCGGCGGTCGTGGCGGCAACATTACTGCAATCAATGGAAAACGCCAACAAAGTGTTTCCGGAAATGGCGACCATGCCGATTGCGCTGGTCATCCTGATTGTCTGCGCGATTGGCGCGGTGATTGGCCTGGTGAACGGCATCATCATTGCTTACCTGAATGTGACGCCGTTTATTACCACGCTTGGCACGATGATTATCGTTTATGGGATCAACTCCCTTTACTATGACTTTGTCGGCGCTTCGCCCATTTCCGGCTTTGACAGCGGCTTTTCCACCTTTGCGCAGGGCTTTGTGGCGATGGGCAGTTTCCGGCTCTCATACATCACCTTTTACGCCCTGATTGCGGTAGCGTTTGTCTGGGTGCTGTGGAATAAGACCCGTTTTGGTAAAAACATTTTTGCTATTGGCGGCAACCCGGAAGCGGCAAAAGTTTCTGGCGTAAACGTGGCGCTGAACCTGCTGATGATTTATGCGCTCTCCGGCGTGTTTTATGCCTTCGGCGGCTTACTGGAAGCAGGGCGTATTGGTTCTGCCACCAACAACCTCGGCTTTATGTATGAACTGGATGCGATTGCCGCGTGCGTGGTCGGGGGCGTATCGTTTAGCGGCGGAGTGGGTACGGTCTTCGGCGTGGTGACCGGCGTCATTATCTTTACCGTCATCAACTACGGCCTGACCTATATCGGGGTAAACCCGTACTGGCAGTACATTATCAAAGGCGGCATTATCATTTTCGCCGTGGCGCTGGACTCGCTGAAATACGCGCGTAAGAAGTAGTTATCCAGACCTATTGCCTTGCTTATCAGATAACCCGGCGCAGCGAAACTGCGCGCCGGGCTTCATACCGTGAGCTACAGCGTTAACGCGTGTTCTTTTTCGCCTTTTTTAAATTTGACCTCGCCTAAATCAATACAGGCGACCGGGCAGACATGACCGCACAGCAGACAACCGACGCATTTTTCCGTATTGCAATGCGGCGTGCGGCTGTGTTCATCCCACTCCATCGCCTGATGACCGCCGTCATAGCAGGAGATATAGCAACGTCCGCAGCCGACGCATTTCTCCTGATTAATCCGCGGATAGACGATATAGCTGCGATCCAGGTCTTCCGCCGGGATAATATTGCCATTCGCCAGCCCGATCATCTCCTGTAATGAGGCAAATCCCTGATCGGCCAGATAGTGGCTGAGGCCGCTCGCCATATCCTCTACAATGCGGTAACCGTATTGCATAATGCCTGTCGTCACCTGTAGGGTCGCCGCGCCCAGCAGCAGAAATTCGGCAGCGTCTTCCCAGGTTTCAATGCCGCCGATACCGCTAATCGGGAAATCGCGCAGTTCAGGGTGCATTCGCAACTGCTGGATAAAACGCAGCGCAATGGGTTTCACCGCTTTTCCTGAATAACCGGAGATACTGGATTTACCGTTAACCACCGGCATCCCGATTTTGCGGTTCAGGTCGATGTTAGTAATGGATTTCACGGTGTTGATGGTGGCGATACCGTCGGCTCCGCCGCGTTTGGCGGCCAGCGCGACTTCACACATATCGCCAATATTCGGCGTCATTTTCGCCAGCATTGGCAAAGATGAGCCGCGTTTTACGGCGCGGCAGTATTTTTCAACCAGCTCCGGGCTTTGCCCTACATCGCTTCCCATGGCGTGCGAGGTCATCTGCGGGCAAGAGAAGTTACACTCAATCATATCCGCGCCGGCTTCTTCAACCAGACGCGCCAGTTCTTGCCACTGCTGCTCATTTTCCCCCATGATGGAAGCAATCAGCACCTTATCCGGATAATCCTGTTTTAGCCGTCGAATGGCGGCCAGATTCTCTTCCAGCGGATGCTCAGCAATTTGCTCCATGTTTTTGAAACCAATAAAACCGGTATCTTCTTTCGTTAGGTGGTCAAAACGTGGAGAGACTTCGTTGGCAATAAAAAAACCAATGGTTTTAAAAACGATCCCGCCCCAGCCGGTATCATAGGCTTTGGCGCACATCTCATAACAATTGCCTACCGGAGAAGAAGAAAGACAAAACGGATTGGGAAACTTAACGCCGCAAAAGGTAACAGACAAATCTTTTGTTAACATGAGCAGGCCTCCTCTAAATAATGATGAATAGCCTGAGCGGCTTCTTTTCCGGTTTTTACCGCATAAACGACGGTCTTATCGCCTTTAACAATATCGCCAGCGGCAAAGATCGCCGGGTCGTCGGTTTGATAATTGTGCGTGTCGATAATATTATGCTGCGCTTTTATCTCCGCAAAGGTATCCAGTCGCGCGTGCTGCCCCACGGCCAAAATAATATTTTCCGCTTCCAGCGTCAGTTCTCCTGAGTGGCGTACATGGTGGAAGGTCACTTTATTTCCGCTGACGGCGACAGGCGTAAAACCATCAATAATCGATACGCCTAATGCCTGCGTGCTGGTAAATTCTTTTTCGCTGGCGGGAAATTGGGCTAATTCTTCCCGCGCCACGCAGGTGACGGAAGGACAGCCGAGAATTTTTAACGTACTGGCGACATCCATCGCTACGTCGCCGCCGCCAATAATTAATGCGCTACGCGGAACGCTAATATCGCCGTCGGCCTGACGGGCGCGTTGTAAAAAATCAACGGCAATCTCTACGTGACTGGCTTGCTCAAATAACGGTAAATCAGATCCACAGGACATCCCGACGGTCATCAGCACGGCGCGATATTCGGCTTTGAGTTGCGCAAGCGATAGCGACCCGCCCACCTCACAATTACATTTAATATTGACGCCCATTTCTACAATGCGGGCAATTTCCTGATCGAGTACGCTTTGCGGCAGACGAAATGCCGGGATGCCGTGACGCAGCCATCCGCCGGGCTGCGGCTGTTTTTCGTAAATGGTGACGTCATAGCCTAAATGCGTGAGCGTCACGCTTGCCTGCAAACCTGCCGGACCCGCGCCAATAATCGCTACTTTCCCGCGTGTTTTACTCCCGGGCTGATAAATCTGCATGGCAGTCTGCTGTTCAAAATCGGTAATAAAACGTTGCAGGCGTGCAATATCAATAGGTTTATCTATTCCGGAACGTGTACATCCGCGCTGGCATAATTTTTCCGTCGGACAGACTCTGGCGCAGACGGCGCCAAGCGCATTATTTTCCCGGATAGTTTCCGCTGCGCCTTTAAAATTGCGAAAGTAAATAGAACGAATAAATTTCCCCGGATCGGTTTGCGCCGGGCAAGCCTGACTACAGGGCGCATCGTGACATAATAAACAACGTGAAGCCTCTTTTATTGCCAGTAATGGCGTAAAACCAGGCGTGAGTTCATCCAGATAATTTTGTTGCGGCATATAATCTTCCTTAATGCTTGAATAAATTAAGGCGAAACGCAAATAACGCGTTTTAATGATCTAAAATCTACCGCCAGCCTAAGCATTGAAAGAAGGGTATTCTGTGAAAGAATTCACAAAAAAATGAAACCAGAATGCAAAACAGCATTTGTTCCTTATATCATAATAATAACTATTCTCAATTTTAAAGGGATAATAAATAGATTAACGATAAAAAAGAAGATAAATAATCATTCCAGTAAATAAAAAACCGCAACCGGTATAAAGAAAAAGATAAGACCAATATTGTACGGGATCGGCATGGCGATAGACATAAACCGGTTTTCGCGCATTTTTGACAACTTTATCTACCGCGCCGGTTCGCCAGCCTTTCCATGCCTCACGGAAGCAAAAAAGCGGGAGTAGCAGAAAGGCTAATATGACAAATATCGTCTGTACATCCATGATCATTTCCCTTTTTTCTTTTCCAGTTCAAGCAATTGTTCCGGCGTAACTGCCGGATACCCCTGGGCGTCATTCGGCACCTGATGCTGCGTGGGAATAGGTACCAGCGGGCCTAAAAAACGCGGTTCGCGTTTAAAAATATAGAGATCCGCCAGCGCGCTAAAGCGGGCGCCAAATTCGCGCAGGCGCACTGTCAGCATATTTTTGGGCGAAGGTACCGCGTAACACTGCGCCTGAATGCCCATATGCAACGCAATAAACAAGGCGCGTTCGCAGTGGAAGCGCTGAGTGATGATAATAAAGTCGTTGGTATCAAACACTTTGCGGGTACGCACAATGGAGTCAAGCGTACGGAAGCCAGCGTAATCAAGCACAATGTCCGCAGGATCGACGCCCGCCGCGATAAGGTCTTTGCGCATGGTCATCGGTTCGTTATAGCTTTGCAGGGCATTGTCGCCGCTGAGCAGCAGGTAATTGACTTTACCGCTATTGTAAGCGTTTAACGCGCCCTGGATACGATAACGATAGTACTGATTAATGACACCCTTGCGATAGTATTTGGCTGTCCCTAACACGACGCCAACCTGGCGGTAGGGGAGATCCTGTAGCTCGTCATAGATATAGGGCGCTGTTTTCCAGCTCATCCACCGATCGAGGCCAAGCACCGTCAACAGCAGCAAGCCTACCAGGACCAACAGGCTGTAAAACACGCGCTTTAACATGCAGGAAACTCGATACCAGGATGAAAGTACGATCAGGCTACTGTACCCGAAGACGTAGCGCAAGAAACCGCCGTCTGATTGCGGAGATTTTCAGCATGATTTCCCTTGTATCGGGTCGCGGGAGAGGAGAGTCAGGCCGGATAAGACGCCAGGGCGTCGCTATCCGGCACATTTGCTTAGCCGAGAAGCACGCGGTCAATATTATGGCAACCTAACGCTTTCAGCGTTGCGGCGGTGGCATCCCATTGAATTAATGCTGCATCGCCTTTTTCCGCCAGAATCGCACGCTGAATATCCGCATAGTCATAGCCATTGAGACTCAGCAGGTTTAGCGCGCCTTGCAGCGGGGGAAGCGTAGGGTTAAAGGCGGCGTTTTCCGCATAGCTGCCGGTGAAAATACGGCCATCTTTACATTCCAGCGCCACGCCGCTCGGTGAGTGGCTATAAGGCATATGGCTCTTATTGGCTGCCGTAATCGCCGCTTGCGTTAGCGTATCGCCCGTTAACGTAAAGCCATGATCCTGCTCGTCCATCAGCAGCGTTTTGATCTCCAGATCTTTTGGCCCGAAAGCGTCAGGCAGATAATCGCGTAACGTATGCGGCGCGCGGCCCGGCAGATGAATGCGCAGATCCAGACCGCTGTTCAGCTCGTTCATAAACTGGCGACAGTGGCCGCAAGGCGTGTAGTTAACGGTGACGGCGGCGAGCCCTTTTTCGCCGCGTAGCCAGGCGTGGCTAATCGCGCTTTGTTCAGCATGCACAGTTTGTTGCATGGTGGCGCCCAGGAACTCCATATTCGCGCCGAAATACCAGTTGCCGCTAACGCCGCGCGCAATCGCGCCGACGTTAAAATGGGACAAATCGGTACGGGCGCAGGTCGCCGCCAGAGGTAACAGTGCGAAAGCCAGCGCGTCTTCGTCCAGTCCCGCCGTATTTTTAAGCGTCGAGACCTGCTCTGCGGTCAGCATGGCGGGAAAATGGTGGTCCGCCAGGATAGGGGCCAGCGCTGATTGCAAATTATCCGCAAGCTGGGCAAAAGCAGTTTGAAAACGTGGATGCATGGCGTTGCCTCATAACAATGTAATGGAACCGTAGTTTACGGGCCTGCTATGTCTTAATATGTGATCTAAATCTCATTGTTTATGCAACTTGTGAAACTTAAATGAAAAATGCGCGACGTATCGCAAATTTTAACCCGGTCTTTTGTCCCGTCGTTAGCGCATTACCGCCAGAATGAGCGGAAACAAAAAGGGCGCTACCAGCGAGGTAATAATGCCGCAGATCACCAGCGCCAGGGAGCTAAACGCGCCTTCCTGGTAATCCTGCTCGGCACAGCGCGCAGTACCGAGCGCATGTGAGGCGGTCCCCATTGCCAGCCCGCGTGCGGCCTTAGTACGGATGTGCATCGCGTTTAACAGCGTGTGGCCAAACACCGCGCCCAGAATACCGACAAAAATTACGCATACCGCGCTGATCGCGGGGATGCCGCCGATGCTGCCGCCCACCGCCATCGCGATAGGCGTAGTCACGGATTTAGGCAGTACCGATGCCGCGATTTCAGGCGTTGCGCCCATCAGCAAGGCAACGGATGTTCCGGTAATCATCGCTACCAGACTGCCGACAAAACAGATGCTAATAATGGATTTCCAACGCGCGCGAATCTGGTGCAATTGTTCATAAAGGGGATAGGCCAGTGCCACTACCGCCGGTTGCAGCAGATCGTTAAGTACTTCGCTGCCTTTGAAGTAGTGCTCGTAGGGAATACCGGTCAGCAACAGAAAAGGAATAATGACTACCATTGCCACCAGCAGCGGATTCAGCAACGGCATTTTAAAATGCGCCGCCAGTCTGCGGGCGGCGAAAAATACCGCCAGCGTCAGCGGTAACGACCACCAGATATATGTCATCATTTTTTCGTTCCCTTCTGCCCAACCACTTTACGCTCACCGTGTATCAGATGTGAACTCCAGCTTACGACCACAAAAACGACCAGCGTACTGATAGCGCAAGAGACCACCACCGGGCCGAATTGCGCGCGCAGTAAATCAAAATATTGCATGACCCCGACGCCAATCGGCACAAACAGCAACGCCATATAACGAATCAGCACATAACAGCCGGGGTTAACCCACTTTGCCGGCAGAATTTGCAGCGCCAGCAATACAAACAGAATTAACATCCCGATAATGCTGCCGGGAATAGTGATAGGAAGCAGTGATGCAAGAAAAATGCCTGCATACAAACAGGCATAAATCAATACAAAAGCGCGTATATATTGCCAGATAATATTCAGTGACTTACTCATGTTTAAAGCCCTTGATGAGATGGATTCATCATACAATTAAACGTTAAAACGTGCTACCGATCACATCATGAATTCTTAGCATAGTGGGTATAGACAGCAGGAACATCGGGCAATGCTCCTGGTCGGCGGCGCTAAACCTGGGCTAAAAAATACAAAAAGCGACTCAGGGCCAAAGACGGCGTCTCATTCTTACGCCAGAACATCCCTACGCTGCCTTTTTGCTCAATTTTTGGCAAGTTTAAAATCGCCAGTTGCCCCTGGCTGGCATAGCGTTGCGCCAGCCGTAAAGAAAGAATAGAGATCATATCGCTGCTTTGCAGCAAATTGGTGCTGACGTTCATTGACGCCGATTCAATGGTGTTTTCCGGGAGCATGACGCCATTATCGACGAGGGCGTTATCAATACTGATGCGAATAGGGGTGCCGGTTGGCCAGACTATCCACCGCCAGTGCGCCAGATCGCTCCATGCGATCTGCGCTCGCGCGGCCAGCGGATGGTGCGGACGCGCCACAAAGCAGACCGGCTCGGTATAAAGTACCTGATAATTAAGCGGCAGTTGCAGGGCGCGGCCGCCGACACGCCCTACCACCACATCCACCTGACCGGCAAGCAAATCGTGCAGCAGCGGCGTCATTACCTTCTCTTCAATATTCAGATGCAGCGTCGGCATTTCGTTAAGCAGGCTCAGAATCGCCTGTGATACGCAGTCAGTCGCCACGGGCGAACAGCCGATCTTCAGGCTGCCAACCAGGCCGCCCTGCTTAAAACGGGCGATTTCATACTGTGAACGCTCCAGATCGTTAATTAGGCGCTGGGCGTGCTGGAGCAGTAATTTACCGCCTTCCGAGGGCCGTAGCCCTTTACTGTGGCGCTCAAAAAGCGTGATGCCTATCTCATCTTCGAGTTGAGATAACCACTTCGATAGCGCCGGCTGGGAGATATTCATCATCCGGGCGACGTGCGTCAGGTTGCCCTGTTCGCCCAGCGCAACCAGCGTTTGCAGGTGATGTAATTTCAATTTCTGCGCCCAGTTCGCCATTCGCTATAACCTCCAGGTTATGTCTCTGCCTGAAAAGCCATTGTACATTTTATCGCTCACTCTACAAACTCGTAACATAGCAAACATAAAAACAACATCTATCTCCCTGCACTGAGGCATTAGCTATGACTCAACGACGTGATCTACAAGCCCTTATTGATGCCGCGCCCGTCGGCAAAATGCAGTGGCGCGTTATCATCTGCTGTTTTCTGGTGGTTATGCTCGACGGTTTCGACACCGCCGCGATTGGCTTCATCGCCCCGGATATTCGTACCCACTGGCAGCTAAGCGCCAGCGAACTTGCGCCGCTGTTTGGCGCAGGGCTGCTGGGGCTTACGGCCGGCGCGCTGCTATGCGGGCCGCTGGCGGATCGCTTTGGCCGCAAGCGGGTCATTGAGCTTTGCGTGGCGCTATTCGGCGCATTGAGTCTGCTTTCCGCTTTCTCGCCGGATATAGAAACCTTGGTGTTGCTGCGCTTCTTAACCGGTCTGGGACTGGGCGGAGCGATGCCGAATACCATCACCATGACGTCGGAATACCTTCCCGCTCGTCGACGCGGAGCGCTGGTCACGCTGATGTTCTGCGGTTTTACCCTGGGGTCGGCGATGGGCGGGATTGTGAGCGCGCAACTGGTGCCGCTGATTGGCTGGCACGGAATTCTGGCGTTAGGCGGCATCTTGCCTTTGCTGCTGTTTTTCGGCCTGCTGTTCGCGCTGCCGGAATCTCCCCGCTGGCAGGTACGTCGCCAACTACCGCAAGCCGTTGTCGCCCGGACGGTCAGCGCCATTACCGGCGAGCGCTATCACGATACGCAATTCTTTCTGCATGAGACGGCAGCCGTCGCCAAAGGCAGTATTCGCCAGCTTTTTGCCGGGCGACAGCTTGTCATTACCCTGATGTTATGGGTGGTGTTCTTTATGAGCCTGCTCATTATCTATCTGCTTTCCAGCTGGATGCCGACGTTACTTAACCATCGCGGTATTAATCTGCAACAGGCGTCGTGGGTGACTGCCGCATTCCAGGTTGGCGGCACGCTTGGCGCGCTGTTACTCGGCGTGTTGATGGATCGGCTTAACCCGTTCCGGGTACTGGCGGTGAGCTATGCGCTGGGCGCGGTTTGCATTGTCATGATAGGCCTGAGCGAAAACGGCCTTTGGCTGATGGCGCTGGCGATTTTTGGTACCGGCATCGGTATTAGCGGTTCACAGGTCGGGCTGAATGCTCTGACGGCGACGCTGTACCCCACCCAAAGCCGGGCGACGGGCGTGAGCTGGTCGAACGCCATTGGACGCTGCGGGGCGATTGTCGGTTCGCTCTCCGGCGGCATGATGATGGCCCTCAATTTCTCTTTCGATACGTTGTTTTTTGTCATTGCTATTCCGGCGGCTATCAGCGCGGTAATGCTTACCCTGCTGACGGTGGTTGTCCGCCTTTCGATTTCTGTACCTGACGACCTGCCGCGTGCCAGCGTCGTAAACGAATAAGGAGAATCTCCATGTCTGAAATAAATCAGAACGTAAAAGATAGCCGTCAGCAGTATTACCAGCATATTTCCGGGCAGAATCTGACGCCGCTGTGGGAATCGTTACATCACCTGGTACCGCAGACGCCAAACGCCAACTGCGCGCCGGCCTACTGGAATTATCAGGAAATTCGTCCGCTACTGATGGAAAGCGGCAATGTCATTGGCGCGAAAGAGGCGATCCGCCGGGTGCTGGTGCTGGAAAATCCGGCATTGCGCGGTCAGTCGTCGATCACGGCGACCTTATACGCTGGTTTACAGCTGATCCTGCCCGGCGAAGTCGCGCCGAGTCATCGCCATAACCAGTCGGCGCTGCGTTTTATCGTCGAAGGTAAAGGCGCATTTACCGCGGTGGACGGCGAGCGCACGCCAATGCATACCGGCGATTTTATCCTGACGCCGCAGTGGCGCTGGCACGATCATGGTAATCCGGGGTCAGAGCCGGTGGTATGGCTGGATGGTCTGGATCTGCCGTTAGTCAATCTCCTGGGCTGTGGTTTTGCGGAAGACTATCCCGAAGATCAGCAGCCGGTGACGCGAAAAGAGGGCGATTATCTGCCGCGCTATGCAGCGAATATGCTGCCGCTGCGCCACCAGCGCGGGAACTCGTCGCCGATTTTCAACTACCGTTACGACCGCAGTCGCGAGGCGCTGCACGATCTGACCCGTATGGGCGATCCGGATGAGTGGGAAGGTTACAAGCTGCGTTACGTTAATCCCGTCACCGGCGGTTATCCGATGCCGTCGATGGGCGCGTTCCTGCAACTGTTGCCAAAAGGCTTTGCCTCGCGTGTGGCGCGGAGCACCGACAGCACTATCTACCACGTCGTTGAAGGGGCAGGGCTGGTCACTATCGGCAACGAAACTTTTCATTTTTCCGCAAAAGACATTTTTGTGGCGCCGACCTGGCATGAGGTGTCGTTTCGCAGCAGCGAAGACACGGTGTTATTCAGCTTTTCGGACAAGCCGGTTCAGGAAGCCCTGGGGCTGTTCCGCGAAGCACGTTATTAATTAGAGAGAGAGAACATGACCAAATATGTATTCCAGCCGCAGGCCCCGGTAACAGTACCCGTGGCGGGCAGTGATGAGCAGTTTCCGGTACGTCGCGTTTACTGCGTGGGTCGCAACTATGCCGCCCATGCCCGTGAAATGGGCTTTGATCCCGATCGCGAACCGCCGTTCTTCTTTTGTAAACCAGCGGACGCTGTCGTCCCGGTAGCGGCGGGGGATACCCTGGAACTGCCGTATCCGGCGCAGACCGATAACTACCATTATGAAATTGAGCTGGTGGTGGCGATTGGTAAAAAGGGGAGCGATATCCCGCTGGAAAAAGCCCATGAATATGTCTGGGGATACGCCACCGGTCTGGACATGACGCGTCGCGATCGTCAGATGGAAATGCGCCAGATGGGACGCCCGTGGGAAATTGGCAAAGCGTTCGATCTCTCCGCGCCCATTGCGCCATTACACAAAGCCGCTGAAACGCATAATGTGGATAACGCCCCTATTTGGCTACAGGTTAACGGCGAAGACCATCAGCGCAGCGATATTCGTCATCTTATTTGGTCGGTAAATGAAACCATCAGCTATTTGTCCGGCTTCTTTGAATTGCAGCCAGGCGATTTAATTTTCACCGGTACGCCAGAGGGGGTGGGCGCAGTGGTGAAAGGGGATGTCATCACCGGGAACGTAGAAGGTCTGACGCCGATTGCTGTGAAAATTGTCTGAGGTGAACGATGAAGCTGTACAGTTTCTTTAATAGTTCGGCGTCTTATCGTGTACGTATTGCGCTGGCGTTAAAGGGGATTGATTACCAGACGGTGGGCGTCAATATTCGTATCGGCCAGCAGAATGCGCTGGCCTACCGACGGATGAATCCGGTAGGCCTGGTGCCGACGCTGGTCACTGATGACGGCGAATCGTTGGGGCAATCGCTGGCCATCGTCGACTGGCTGGACCGACATTTTCCGCAAACGCCGCTGCTGCCGACGAGCGACCCGGCGCGCAGCCAGGCGCTGGAAATTGTCTACGCTATCGCCTGCGATATACACCCAATCAATAACATGCGCGTGTTGCGCTACCTGACCGATGAGCTGAAGGTTAGCGAGGAGGATAAAAAACGCTGGTACGCCCACTGGATACAACAAGGGTTAAGCGCGGTAGAGCAGCTATTGCGTAAAAGTCAGTCCGGACGATTCTGTGTGGGCGACGCGCCAGGACTTGCGGACTGCTGCCTGATTCCTCAGTGGGCGAATGCGCTCAGGATGGGCTGCGATTTATCAGGCTATCCGCGCTGTAAAGCCGTTTATGACGCCTGCGTACAGCTACCGGCGTTTATTGCCGCCGCGCCGGAAAATCAACAAGATAAAATCCCGGCCTGAAAAGGAGAATGACCATGACTCACGTGACAAGCGCAATTATTGTAGGTGGCGGAATCGGCGGCGCGGCGACCGCGCTGTCGCTGGCGCGCCAGGGAATAAAAGTCATGCTGTTGGAAAAAGCGCACGAAATTGGCGAGATTGGCGCGGGTATTCAGCTTGGGCCGAACGCTTTTTCGGCGCTGGATAGTCTCGGTGTGGGCGATGTTGCCCGCCAGCGTGCGGTGTTTACCGATCACATTACCATGATGGATGCCGTGAATGCCGAAGAAGTGGTATGCATTGAAACCGGGCAGGCGTTCCGCGACCATTTTGGCGGGCCGTATGCGGTAATTCACCGGGTAGATATTCATGCAACGGTATGGGAAGCGGTGCTGACGCACCCTGGCGTGGAGTATCGTACCTCGACCCATATTGTCGATATCCGCCAGACGCCGGATGACGTTACGGTGTTTGATGAGCAGGGAAATAGCTGGACGGCGGATATTCTCGTGGGCTGCGACGGCGTTAAATCGGTCGTGCGGCAAAGTTTACTCGGCGATGCGCCGCGCGTAACGGGGCATGTAGTTTATCGGGCGGTGATTAATTGCGACGATATGCCGGACGATTTACGTATTAACGCACCGGTGCTGTGGGCAGGCCCGCATTGTCACCTGGTCCATTATCCGCTCCGTGGAGGTCAACAGTACAATCTGGTGGTGACATTCCACAGCCGCCAGCAAGAAGAGTGGGGCGTGAAAGACGGCAGTAAAGAAGAGGTGCTCTCTTATTTTGCCGGCATTCATCCCCGCCCGCGCCAGATGCTGGATAAGCCGACCTCCTGGCGCCGCTGGTCGACCGCCGATCGCGAGCCGGTCGCAAAATGGGGAACCGAGCGTATCACTCTGGTGGGCGACGCCGCGCATCCGGTGGCGCAATATATGGCCCAGGGCGCCTGTATGGCGCTGGAAGACGCCGTCACGCTAGGCAAAGCGCTGGAACGCTGCGACGGCGACGCGCAGCAGGCATTTGCGCTGTATGAGTCGGTGCGTATTCCCCGCACGGCGCGTATCGTCTGGTCTACCCGCGAGATGGGGCGTCTCTATCACGCCGCCGGGGTGGAGCGTCAGGTGCGTAATCTGTTGTGGAAAGGGAAATCGCAGGAGGCGTTTTATCGCGGTATCGAATGGCTGTACGGCTGGAAAGAAGATAACTGTCTTGAGCCGCGTTGAGCGCCTTACGTGACGTAGCGTGGCGTTTGCGCCGCCACCCGGCAAAACAGCATCCGCAGTGGCTGGCGGAAAACGCCGCGCGGGCGACGGCGTTGGGATCGTATGGCGTGGACCTGAACTGCGGCTGTCCGTCAAAAGTGGTGAACGGCAGCGGCGGCGGCGCGACATTGCTCAAAGATCCCGAACTCATCTATCAGGGCGCGAAAGCGATGCGGGCCGCGGTACCGTCGCATCTTCCGGTGACGGTAAAAGTGCGTCTCGGCTGGGATAGCGGCGATAGAAAATTTGAAATCGCCGATGCTGTGCAGCAGGCTGGCGCCAGTGAACTGGTGGTGCATGGTCGTACCAAAGCGCAGGGCTACCGCGCCGAGCATATCGACTGGCAGGCGATCGGCGAAATACGCCAGCGTCTGACTATTCCGGTTATCGCGAATGGCGAAATCTGGGACTGGCAGAGCGCGCAGGCATGTATGGCGACCAGCGGCTGCGATGCGGTGATGATTGGCCGTGGGGCGTTAAATATTCCTAACCTGAGCCGGGTGGTGAAGTATAACGAACCGCGTATGCCGTGGCCGGAAGTGGTAACGTTATTACAAAAATATACCCGACTGGAAAAGCAGGGCGATACCGGTTTATACCATGTCGCGCGTATTAAACAGTGGTTGGGATATTTGCGTAAGGAATATATTGAGGCGACGGAACTCTTTCAGTCGATTCGGGCGTTAAACCGTTCATCCGAGATTGCGCGGGCGATTCAGGCTATTAAAATCTAATCTCTACAGCGTCCAGAACGTGTGCCGGGCAGATACTATCGCTGCCCGGCGCAGGAATCAGAAAATCATCTTAAACACGCCCGTTACCACCAACAGCCCAATCAGAAAAATAATTAAGATTGCCCATAGAAGAATTTTCATTGTTTGTCCCTTTATTGGTAAATACAAACAAAGTATAGGAAAGTATTAAGCCATCTGCTGCCTTGTTGGGCGCGGCGACGTTTAACTCATGAAGGCTGCTGGCGCGTATTGCAGCAAAATCGTTCATTTATGAACGGGTTAGTGGGACTTTTCATTGAAGTATTACATCAAAAAATGTATCAGATGAAATTATTTACTAATCATATAAATTTCAAAATATGTCTTTTGTTGTCTGATGATGTATTGCCACGCGTAACTAAAAAATAGATCGCCGTAAGACGTACTCTCTGCGCACCTTTTTTTATCAGAACACCTCCATGAATCGTAATTCTTTCCTTGCCGCGACAGCGAGCTTACCGCTTTTTATTTTGCTGGCGGGCTGCGCCCCTATGCACGATACCCGCCAGTCGCTGACCCAGCAGACGCCCTCTTCTCATGTTGATTCCAGCCTGCCGGCGGCATTGAAAAACGGTTGGCCGGATAGCCAGTGGTGGAAGGCGTATCACGATGCGCAGCTTGACGCGCTGATTGATAATGCCATACAGCATTCGCCGGATATGCAGGTGGCTGAACAGCGTATTCAACTGGCGGAAGCGCAGGCGAAAGCGGTTGAGGCGCAGGACGGCCCGCAGCTCGACTTTTCTGCTGACATTGAGCGCCAGCGAATGTCCGCGGAAGGGCTGATGGGGCCATTCGCGATTACCGACCCCGCGGCGGGAACGACCGGGCCGTGGTATACCAACGGTACATTCGGCCTGACGGCGGGCTGGGATCTGGATTTATGGGGGAAAAACCGCGCTGAAGTTACTGCGCGGATCGGGGCGGTCAAAGCGCGCGAAGCGGAGCAGGAGCAGACCCGACAATTGCTGGCAAGCGGCGTGGCGCGACTCTACTGGGAGTGGCAAACACAGGCAGCGCTGAAAAATGTGCTGATGCAAATCGAGCATGAGCAGCAAAACGTGGTGGCGGTAAACCGGGAGCTGTATCAACACGGTATTACTTCTTCTGTTGAAGGGGTCGAGACCGATATCGACGCCAGCAAAACCCAGCAGCAGTTGAATGACGTTAACGGTAAAATGAAGGTTATTGAAGCGCGGCTCAGCGCGTTAACCAATACGCAATCGGCGGCGCTCAAGCTGCGTCAGGTGAGTCTCCCCGCCGTTGAAAGCCAGTTACCGTCGCAACTGGGGTATTCGTTGCTGGCGCGCCGGGCGGATCTACAGGCCGCGCACTGGTACATTGAATCCTCGTTGAGCAGCATTGACGCCGCGAAGGCCGCGTTTTATCCCGATATCAATCTGATGGCTTTTTTACAGCAGGATGCGTTACATCTGAGCGATCTGTTCCGCCATTCCGCACAGCAATATGGCATTACCGGCGGGCTGACGCTGCCGATTTTCGACAGCGGCAGGCTGAATGCCAACCTCGATATCGCCAAAGCGCAAAGCAACCTTTCTATCGCCAACTACAACAAAGCGGTGGTAGATGCGGTTAATGATGTGGCGCGCGCCGCCAGTCAGGTAGAGACGCTGGCGCAGAAAAATCAGCATCAGCAGCAGATTGAGCATGACGCGCAGCGTGTGGTCGGTCTGGCGCAAGCGCGCTTTAATGCCGGCATTATTGCGGGTTCCCGCGTGAGCGAGGCCAAAATCCCGGCACTGCGCGAGCAGTGTAACGGCTTGCTGTTGCAGGGCCAGTGGCTGGATGCCTCTATTCAGCTTACCAGCGCGCTGGGCGGCGGTTATCATTCCTGATTTTTCCAGATGATTCAGACAGGGTTCCTATACTTAGGCTGTGTATGATTCATCCGGAGAGGAATATGACCAAAGTCGCAATTGTAACGGCATCAGATTCGGGAATTGGCAAAGCGTGTGCGTTGTTATTAGCACAAAACGGTTTTGATATTGGTATCACCTGGCATTCCGATGAACGCGGCGCGCAGGAGACGGCGAAAAAAGCGGCGCAGTTTGGTGTGCGGGCAGAGACCATTCATCTTGACCTGAGCAAGTTACCCGAGGGCGCGCAGGCCATTGAACATCTTATCCAGCGCCTGGGGCGCGTTGACGTGCTGGTCAATAATGCCGGGGCGATGACCAAATCCGCGTTTATTGATATGCCGTTTACGCAGTGGCGGCAAATTTTTACCGTGGATGTCGATGGCGCGTTTCTCTGCGCGCAGATCGCCGCCCGGCATATGATTAAACAAGGAGAGGGAGGGCGCATTATCAACATCACCTCCGTCCATGAGCATACGCCGCTTCCGCAAGCCAGCGCCTATACCGCGGCGAAACATGCGTTGGGGGGATTGACTAAATCCATGGCGCTGGAACTGATTGAGCATCATATTTTGGTCAACGCCGTCGCGCCAGGCGCTATCGCCACGCCGATGAATGATATGGATGACAGCGACATTGAGCCGGGATCGGAACCCTCGATCCCTATCGCCCGACCGGGTTCTACGCATGAAATAGCCAGCCTCGTCGCCTGGCTGTGTTCGGAAGGCGCAAGCTATACCACCGGTCAGTCGCTGATTGTCGACGGCGGATTTATGCTGGTGAATCCGCAATTCAACGCAAAATAAACGCCGGGTGCCGGATGGCGGCGTTATGCCATCCGGATACCATCGGGTTTAACGGGCCTCCGCTTTGCCGCGTCTTTTCAGCCACCAGCGCACGCCCACCACCAGGACGATGGCCAGAATCAGCCAGACCCCGTGCCTGAGATGCTGATCGAGGTCGTGCAGCCATGGCGCGATCACCTCGCCGCCAAGATATCCCAGCGTGGTAAACAGCAGCGCCCAGATCAGCGCGCCTACAATATTCAGCGGCAGAAAAATTTTAGGCGGCAGGCGGCTGGCGCCAATCAGCAGCGGGCCAACCACCCGGAAGCCATACATAAAACGCGTGCCGATCACAAACAGATACGGATGGCGTTGGATCATTTTCTGCGCGCGACGAATCTTCGTATGATAACGCGGGAAACGACGCAGGATCTTCCCGCCATAGCATCGTCCTAACAGGTAAAGTAGCTGATCGCCCATCATCCCTCCCAGCGCGACGGCCGCCGCCACCAGCGGAAACTTGAGTAATCCCTGATGCGCCGCGACGCCCCCCAACAGGGTAACGGTTTCACCTTCGGCCATACTGCCGATAACCAGCGCCGCATAGCCATAATGCGTAATAAGCGTGTTGATATCCATGCGTAAACCACCTCCGGCATTAAGCATACACCCTGGCAAGAGGCGTGCGCGGCAAAGCCGACGTTTTGCCGGAGACTATTTTGCCATTGCTCATAAAATAACCAGAAACTGAATTATACTTGAACATACTGGCATCTGAGGCAGCAGAAGGGGGCAGTATGAACCATGTATGGGGGCTTTTTTCCCATCCCGATCGGGAAATGCAGGTGATCAAAAGCGAAAACGAAACCGTTTCGCATCACTATACGCACCATGTTTTGCTGATGGCGGCGATTCCCGTCGTCTGCGCCTTTATCGGCACGACGCAAATCGGCTGGAATTTTGGCGACGGCAACGTGTTACAACTCTCGCTGTTTACCGCTTTTGCGCTGGCGGTCTTGTTCTACGGCGTGATGCTGGCGGGCGTCGCGGTGATGGGACGCGTCATCTGGTGGATGGCGCGAAACTATCCGCAACGGCCATCGCTTGCGCGCTGTATGGTTTTTGCCGGCTATGTCGCGACGCCGCTGTTTTTAAGTGGTCTGATGGCGCTCTATCCCCTGGTATGGCTATGCGCTTTGGTCGGCGCTGTCGCGCTCTTTTACACCGGCTATTTGCTGTATTTGGGTATTCCGACTTTCCTTAACATTAATAGAGAGGAAGGATTAAGCTTCTCCAGTTCGACGCTCGCTATCGGCGTACTGGTCCTGGAGGTGCTACTGGCGATCACCTTGATCCTGTGGGGATACGGCTACCGCCTGTTCTGATGCGAAAAAGGGCTGGCGCAAAAGCCAGCAATGCAGCATTTGCTGACGATTCTTCTGTAGCGGCAACGCTGGCGTGCCGCTATGATGCCACTGCTAGCTTGAGTATAATCTTAGCTCAGGCGGTGTGCGTTACGACGCGCGTGAATCATTATCAGAAATCTCATCATGCTGAAATTCCGAGCTTCATTCCTGAGCCTTGCTCTGATGTTGGCCGTTCCTTTTGCCCCGCAGGCTGTGGCGAAAACGGCAGCGACAACCGCGGCGTCTCAACCTGAGATTGCCTCCGGTAGCGCAATGATTGTTGATCTCAACACCAATAAAGTGATCTATTCGAACCACCCGGATCTGGTGCGTCCGATTGCCTCGATAACCAAATTAATGACAGCGATGGTCGTGCTCGACGCGCGATTGCCGCTGGATGAAATACTGAAGGTCGATATCAGCCAGACGCCGGAAATGAAAGGGGTTTACTCCCGCGTGCGCCTGAACAGCGAAATTAGCCGCAAAAATATGTTGCTGCTGGCGTTGATGTCATCCGAAAACCGTGCGGCGGCAAGCCTGGCGCACTATTATCCTGGCGGTTATAACGCGTTTATTAAAGCAATGAATGCGAAGGCGAAAGCGCTGGGCATGACGCATACCCGCTTCGTTGAGCCGACGGGGCTGTCGATTCATAACGTCTCGACCGCGCGGGATTTAACAAAATTGCTGATTGCCACGAAGCAATACCCGCTGATTGGCCAGCTAAGCACCACGCGCGAAGATATGGCGACATTCTCGCATCCTGCGTATACGCTGCCGTTTCGCAATACCAACCATTTGGTCTATCGTGATAACTGGAATATCCAGTTAACGAAAACCGGCTTTACCAATGCGGCGGGGCATTGCCTGGTGATGCGTACCGTGATCAATAACAAACCGGTCGCGCTGGTGGTCATGGACGCGTTCGGCAAATATACCCACTTTGCGGACGCCAGTCGCCTGCGTACATGGATTGAAACCGGTAAAGTCATGCCCGTTCCGGCTGCCGCGCTGAGCTATAAAAAGCAAAAAGCCGCGCAAATGGCGGCAGCCAGCGCCAGCGCCGGAGCGCAAACCGCACAGAACGATTAAGTCGCCGCAGGCCCGGCAGGCATCGCGCCGCCGGGCATTCACGGTAAACCACTCGGTGTTAATGCGTTTCGTCGGGCGTATTTTCCTGCCAGAATTTCCGCTTACTCGTTTTGCCGATACCGGGGTTCATACTGTTGGTTGGGTCATTTTGCCGATAAAAACGCGTCAGCGTTTCCGGCGCTTTATACAGATGTCCAACGTTGTGCTCCGCCGGGTATTGTGCCCCGCGCGCCTGCAACAGCTCCAGCATTTGCGCTTTCAGCGCGTGGACGTCGACGCCTTTCTTCACGATATAGTCCTGATGAAAAACGTGGCACATAAAGTGGCCGTAATAGAGTTTATGTACCAGTTGGCTGTCGATTTCCGGCGGCAGATGCTCGAACCAGTCGGTATCGTTGCGGCGCAGAGCGATATCCAGCGCCAGGATATCTTCCACTTCATCAGCGTGTACGGCCTGATAACGAATCGCCGCGCCAGCAGCGGCGAAGCGGTGCAGGAAGGCTTTGCTGCCTTCTTCCGGCGTACAGGTGAAGAAACCGCCCTCAGCGGATTTAAAAAATTCATTCAGCCAGCGTTGCGCTTCTGCGACGCCGTCTCCCGCCATTTTTAACAGCAGATGATGCTCATATTTATCGCGCCAGTTTTTCATTCGTGGCGGCAGATGGCTGGGAAACAGATGGCCGAATTTCTGCATCGCGCGGTCGGTGAAATGCGGACGGAAAAATTTTACTTTTTCCAGCATCGCATCGGTTCGGCCTTTTAGCGTGAAAAAGAATGGCATCTTGTCGGTGCCGAGTTTATCGATCATCAGAAAGGTATCTTTACCGTACTGCTCCGCAATATCGTAGATATCGCGATGCATATATTCTCCCGCCACTGGCAGATTGTCGAAGTTCGCCAGAATATGCCGACGGATTTCAGTCAGTACCGCGGGCTGATTGGTGCCGATATAAAAAACCTGCTGATTTTTTTCCGCTGCAAAGGTATCAAGGCGAACGGCAAAAACCGCCAGTTTTCCGGCGCAGCCGGAAGATTCAAACAAACGGTCCGGGTCGGCGTTATAGCGGGCGGGCGTATCGGCGTTGATATCTCGTACCCGCGTCACGTAGTCGTGATCGTGCGCATGACGACCATCGTGGCGCACATCCTCATCTTTAATCCGTTCGTCATCCAGCTTGCTCAGGATCTGCTCCGGCGTATGCCCAAGATCGATACCCAGATGATTGACCAGTTGCAGTTTGCCTTGCTCGTCAATACGGGCAAAGAGCGACATCTCGGTATAGGCCGGGCCGCGCTGCACCAGCGAGCCGCCGGAGTTATTACAGATACCGCCGATGACCGACGCGCCGATACACGACGAACCAATCACCGAGTGCGGTTCACGGCCCAGCGGTTTAAGCGCTTTTTCCAGCGCATAGAGCGTCGTACCGGGCCAGGCCAGAACCTGTTGGCCGTTATCCAGTAAGTGCAGCTTATCCAGCCGCTGGGTGCTGATAATCACAATATCGCGATCGTAGTCGTTGCCGTTCGGCGTGGAGCCTTCCGTCAGACCGGTGTTGGCGGCCTGCATCAGAATAATTTTGTCAGCGTTAACGCAGGCGTTGAGCACACGCCACAGTTCCAGTAATGAACCCGGGAAAACAACGGCCAGCGCGTCGCCCTGACCGGAACGGAAACCCTTGCGATAGCGGGCGGTTTTGGCGGGGTCTGTCAGCAGGTGAGAATGGCCTACCAGGCGGGCCAGCTCATTCAGGAACGTTTTATTATCAGTCATTGTTATGGAAGACATTCTCCACTCCTTGTGGTGGGACAAAATATCAGCGTTAAGCATAGCGCTTGGTATGACAATACGCTTTCTCATTCAAATTGTCTCTGTGTTGGTGGTATTCATTTGCCGCCTTGATACCATTTGCTGGTGGTTGCGTATTCGACTGTGCGGAAAATTAGGAGAATAACCTTCGCTTTCTTCTCCTCTCGCGTTTAGGCTTATGGCAAACTGCGGTTTTTATTCTGTTTTTACCGCCTCGTCGGGATAAAGATAAAGAGAGACTCAACATGAAATGGTTATGTTCAGTAGGTGTTGCTGTGAGTCTGGCGATGCAGCCAGCATTGGCGGAAAACCTGTTTGGCAATCACCCGCTGACGCCCGAAGCGCGCGACGCGTTCGTCACGGATTTACTCAAGAAAATGACTGTCGATGAAAAAATTGGTCAGTTACGTCTGATTAGCGTCGGCCCTGATAACCCGAAAGAAGCGATTCGCGAGATGATCAAAGACGGGCAGGTAGGGGCGATTTTCAATACCGTCACCCGCCAGGATATCCGTCAAATGCAGGATCAGGTGATGGCATTGAGCCGCCTGAAAATTCCTCTCTTTTTTGCTTATGACGTGGTACACGGCCAGCGAACCGTCTTCCCGATAAGCCTCGGTCTGGCTTCTTCTTTTAATCTGGATGCGGTAAGAACTGTAGGACGCGTATCGGCGTATGAAGCGGCGGACGACGGCCTGAATATGACCTGGGCGCCGATGGTGGATGTCTCCCGCGATCCGCGTTGGGGACGCGCCTCCGAAGGCTTTGGCGAAGATACATATTTAACCTCCATCATGGGCGAAACCATGGTGAAAGCGATGCAGGGCAAAAGCCCGGCGGACCGCTATTCGGTGATGACCAGCGTGAAACATTTTGCCGCCTATGGCGCCGTTGAAGGCGGTAAAGAATACAACACCGTGGATATGAGTTCCCAGCGCCTGTTTAATGATTACATGCCGCCGTACAAAGCGGGGCTGGATGCGGGGAGCGGCGCGGTGATGGTGGCGCTGAACTCGCTGAACGGCACGCCTGCGACGTCAGATTCCTGGCTACTGAAAGATGTCCTGCGCGATGAGTGGGGCTTTAAGGGAATTACCGTTTCCGACCACGGCGCTATTAAAGAACTGATTAAACACGGTACCGCGGCCGACCCGGAAGATGCGGTGCGCGTGGCGCTAAAGGCAGGGGTGGATATGAGCATGGCGGATGAGTATTACAGCAAATATCTGCCGGGTCTGATTAAGTCGGGCAAAGTGACGATGGCGGAACTGGACGACGCGACGCGCCATGTGCTCAACGTAAAATATGACATGGGATTGTTTAACGACCCCTATAGCCATCTGGGGCCGAAAGAGAGCGACCCGGTGGACACCAATGCCGAAAGCCGCCTGCATCGTAAAGAGGCGCGGGAAGTGGCGCGGGAAAGTGTGGTACTGCTGAAAAACCGGCTGGAAACGCTGCCGCTGAAAAAATCGGGCACCATTGCCGTTGTTGGGCCGCTGGCCGACAGTCAACGTGATGTAATGGGAAGCTGGTCTGCTGCTGGGGTCGCGAATCAGTCGGTGACGGTGCTGGCGGGTATTCAAAATGCCGTCGGCGACGGGGCGAAGATCCTCTATGCCAAAGGGGCGAATATCACTAACGATAAAGATATCGTCGATTTCTTAAACCTGTATGAAGAGGCGGTGAAAATCGATCCGCGCTCACCGCAGGCGATGATTGATGAGGCGGTGCAGGCGGCGAAACAGGCCGATATGGTGGTCGCGGTGGTAGGCGAGTCGCAGGGGATGGCGCATGAAGCCTCCAGCCGTACCAATATCACCATTCCGCAGAGTCAGCGCGACTTAATCACCGCTCTGAAAGCCACCGGTAAGCCGCTGGTACTGGTATTAATGAACGGCAGACCGCTGGCGCTGGTAAAAGAAGATCAACAGGCCGATGCGATTCTGGAGACCTGGTTTGCCGGGACGGAAGGCGGCAACGCCATTGCCGATGTGCTGTTTGGCGATTACAACCCGTCAGGCAAACTGCCGATCTCCTTCCCGCGTTCGGTGGGACAAATTCCGGTCTATTACAGCCATCTCAATACGGGACGCCCGTATAATCCTGAAAAGCCAAACAAATACACCTCACGTTATTTTGACGAAGCGAATGGCCCGCTCTATCCGTTTGGTTACGGTCTGAGCTACACCACATTTACGGTGTCTGACGTCACGCTCTCCTCACCGACAATGCAACGCGACGGCAAAGTCACGGCCAGCGTAGAGGTCACGAACACCGGTAAACGCGAAGGGGCTACGGTCATCCAGATGTACTTACAGGATGTCACGGCGTCAATGAGCCGCCCGGTGAAGCAATTAAAAGGCTTTGAAAAAATCACCCTCAAGCCCGGCGAACGTAAAACCGTGAGTTTCCCGATTGATATCGAGGCGTTGAAGTTCTGGAATCAGCAGATGAAATATGACGCGGAACCCGGCAAGTTCAACGTCTTTATCGGCGTGGATTCCGCTCGCGTTAAACAAGGATCGTTCGAGCTACTGTAAGCCTGCCGTCAACAGGGCGCGATAGCAGCGCCCTGTCTGGCAATGACTTTTCCTGTCCCCCCTTTTATTGCCTGCCACGTCACTTAAACTGCCGGAAAATCCCAGGTTAAACGCAGACTTTTCAACTATGCTTTTTTCTCAAGTCTCTGAAAAAGGCCGTAAAAGGATGAGGAAAGCATCATGACGATCTCAAAGCTATGGGTAAGTTCGCTGGCGTTGCTGGCGACGGTGAGTTTACCTCTACAGGCGGCATCGCCCGTGACGGTCGGGTCAAAGATTGATACCGAAGGCGCGCTGCTCGGCAACATGATTTTGCAGGTACTGGAAAGCCACGGCGTTAAAACGGTCAATAAAATTCAGCTCGGGACGACGCCAGTCGTTCGTGGCGCGATTACCGCCGGAGAGCTGGATATCTATCCGGAATACACCGGTAACGGGGCGTTCTTTTTTAAAGATGAAAACGATCCGGCATGGAAAAATGCAAAGCAAGGCTTTGAGAAAGTCAAAAAACTGGATGCGGAGCAGAATAAGCTGGTCTGGTTGACGCCTGCGCCGGCCAACAACACCTGGACCATCGCGATACGTCAGGACATCGCGGAAAAAAATAAACTCTCCTCGCTTGCCGATCTCAGCCGTTATCTGAAAGAGGGCGGCACTTTTAAACTGGCGGCGTCTGCGGAATTTATCGAACGGGCGGATGCGCTGCCGGCATTTGAAAAAGCCTATGATTTTACCTTGAATCAGAACCAGCTCTTGTCGCTGGCGGGCGGCGATACGGCGGTCACGATCAAAGCCGCCGCGCAACAAACATCCGGTGTTAACGCCGCGATGGCGTATGGCACCGACGGCCCGGTCGCCGCGCTGGGTCTGCAAACCCTGAGCGACCCGAAAGGCGTCCAGCCTATCTATGCCCCCGCGCCGGTAGTGCGTGAATCGGTGTTACAGGCCTATCCGCAGATAGCCGATTGGCTGCAGCCCGTTTTCGCCAGCCTTGATGAGAAAACGCTGCAACAGTTGAACGCCAGAATCGCCGTAGAAGGGCTGGATGCGAAAAAAGTCGCCGCAGATTACCTCCGACAAAAAGGGTGGGTGAAGTAATCTGTGAGTGACGCTGCCAAAAAAATTACGGTTAATCGTGTGCTGTTGCTGTTGGTTGTTCTGGCCCTGCTTGCTGTCGCGCTGCCTTTCATTAATTACGCCCCGAATCGTCTGGTGAGCGGCGAGGGGCGCCAGTTATGGGAGATCTGGCCGGCGACCATCTGGATGCTGACTGGCGCGGGATGCGCGCTGTTTACGCTGTGCTTTGTGCCCGGTAAACGCGGTAGCGTACTGACGCTGATGATGGCGCAGACGCTTTTTATTGTCATGCTGTGGGGAGTCGGCAGGGCGGCGACCCAGTTGGCGCAGGAGGGCAGTCCGCTGGCGCGTACCAGTCTGGGAAGTGGATTGTGGCTGGGCCTCGGTCTGATGCTGCTGGCCTGTAGCGATGCGATCCGCCGTATTACCGTTGGGCCGCTGTGGCGCTGGTTGCTGCACGCGCAAATTGTTATTGTCCCGCTGGCGCTGCTGTTTTCAGGCACGTTCGACAACCTCTCGCTTCTGAAAGAGTATACCAACCGCCAGGATGTTTTCGATGCCGCGCTGGTGCAACATTTAATGTTACTGGCGGGCACGGTGCTGCCGGCGCTGGCGATCGGACTACCGTTGGGCGTCTGGTGTTATTTTTCCGCCTCACGCCAGGGGCCGGTGTTTACCGTACTGAATGTGATCCAGACTATTCCTTCCGTCGCGCTGTTTGGCCTGCTGATCGCGCCGTTGGCCGGGCTGGAGAAACAGTTTCCGTGGCTTGCCGAATTCGGCGTCGCGGGAACCGGCATGACGCCTGCGCTGATAGCGCTGGTGCTCTATGCGTTATTGCCGCTGGTGCGCGGCGTGGTCGCCGGGCTCAATCAGGTGCCACGCGATGTGCTGGAGAGCGCAAGAGCAATGGGAATGAGTAGCGGCCAGCGCTTCAGGCATGTGCAACTGCCGCTGGCGCTGCCGGTCTTTTTACGTAGCCTGCGGGTAGTAATGGTCCAGACAGTGGGAATGGCCGTCGTCGCCGCGCTGATTGGCGCGGGAGGTTTCGGCGCGCTGGTGTTTCAGGGGCTATTGAGCAGCGCCATTGATTTAGTCCTGTTGGGCGTCATTCCGGTGATTGCGCTGGCGGTAGTGATCGACGCGCTGTTTGATTTATGGATCGCGTTTTTGAAGGGAGCAACCGATGATTGAATTTAACCATGTCAGTAAAACCTTCGGCGATCAACAGGCTGTTAGCGACCTCAATTTGCACTTTAGCGAAGGCAGCTTTTCGGTGTTAATTGGCACCTCCGGTTCGGGAAAATCGACCACTCTGAAGATGATTAACCGGCTGGTAGAGCATGATAGCGGAACGATCCGTTTTGCCGGGGAAGAGATCCGCAGCCTGCCGGTGCTTGAACTGCGCCGTCGCATGGGCTATGCCATTCAGTCTATCGGCCTTTTTCCCCACTGGACGGTGGCGCAAAATATCGCCACCGTACCGCAACTACAAAAGTGGTCGCGTGCGCGGATTAACGATCGTATTGATGAACTGATGGCATTATTGGGTCTGGAAAGCGCGCTGCGCGATCGCTATCCGCATCAGCTTTCCGGCGGGCAACAGCAGCGGGTCGGCGTTGCGCGGGCGCTGGCTGCCGATCCGCAGGTATTGCTGATGGACGAGCCTTTCGGCGCGCTTGATCCGGTAACGCGCGGCGCATTGCAGCAGGAGATGACCCGCATTCATCAGCTACTGGGGCGCACCATCGTACTGGTGACGCACGACATCGACGAGGCGCTACGCCTCGCCGACCATCTGGTGCTGATGGACGGGGGCCACGTTATCCAACAGGGATCGCCACTTTCTATGCTGACCTCGCCGGAAAATGATTTCGTGCAGGCATTTTTTGGCCGCAGCGAGCTGGGCGTAAGGCTGCTTTCGTTACGTAGCGTAGGCGATTATGTACGTCGGCATGAACAGCTCAGCGGCGACGCGCTGGTGGAAGAGATGACGCTACGCGATGCGCTATCGATGTTTGTCGCCCGTCGGTGCGACGTCCTGCCGGTGGCGAATCAGCAGGGCGAGCCCTGCGGTACGCTCCATTTCCGCGATCTGCTTTCGGAGACGTCCCCCCGTGAAACGACTGTGTGATCCGCTTCTCTGGCTTATTGTTCTGTTCTTGCTTCTGCTGTTTGGATTGCCTTATAGCCAGCCGTTCTTCGCCGCGCTGTTTCCCGATTTACCGCGCCCGGTCTACCAACAGGAGAGTTTTGCCGCCCTCGCGCTCGCCCATTTCTGGTTGGTGGGCATCTCAAGTTTGTTTGCCGTCGTGGTGGGCGTCGGCGCAGGGATTGCGGTCACGCGAGAAAGTGGGAAAGAGTTTCGTCCCCTGGTGGAGACTATCGCCGCCGTCGGGCAGACCTTTCCGCCGGTCGCGGTACTGGCGATCGCGGTACCCGTCATGGGTTTTGGTCAGCAACCGGCCATTATCGCCTTGATCCTGTATGGGGTGTTGCCCATCCTGCAGGCGACCCTGGCCGGGCTGGGCGCGGTGCCTGCCAGCGTGATGAGCGTTGCCAGCGGTATGGGAATGAGCCGTCGCCAACAGTTGTATCAGGTTGAGCTGCCGCTGGCCGCGCCGGTGATTCTGGCGGGCATCCGAACCTCGGTGATTATCAATATTGGTACGGCGACCATCGCTTCAACGGTGGGGGCCAGTACGTTAGGCACGCCGATCATTATCGGGCTTAGCGGCTTTAATACGGCCTATGTTATCCAGGGGGCGCTGCTGGTGGCGCTGGCGGCGATCATTATCGATCGCCTGTTTGAAAGGCTGACGCGCGCGCTTACCCGGCACGCAAAATAAAACTGTAACCTGCCAGCATCACGCCGCCGATACCGCCAATAGCCATCAGCAGGAAAAGGGCGATCACCCCGATTTTCGCTACGCGCATTATGTACTCCTTATGTTAATAAAAGGAGTATACATTAAAGCGAATTTGTTAGCTGCTGTTTAAACGCCAAGGGGATGAATGTCGTGTCCCTGGGCGCGCCATGCCAGGAGTTGCTGCTGCTGCGCCAGCGTCTGGTTTTCTCCGCACCATACCAGTAACGTCTTGCCGTCAAAAAGTTCCGGGCGGAACTGGCTAAGCGAATGCGCCAACACGTCGATTCGCCATCCCTGTTGGCTGGCGACCCAACCTTCCAGCCACAGGCGGGTGGTATCATGGATATTCCAGCCGATCACCAACGCATCTTTTCCCTGTTTCTTACGCGCAGACGCCAGGCAGAGCGCAATATAGTTGATCAGGATACCGTCAAGAATGCCGAGCAGCGCCTGAAGGGCGGGTTGTTGGCACTGTAATCGTCGCCACAGTGGGACGAACAGGTTAGTGGTCAATGTTTGGGCAGGATAATCCTGACCGCGTTCTTTGACCCATAACCGTAAACTGTGCAGATTACTGCTTTGCAGGTAGTGCAGCAGGATCTCCTGCTGTTCGCGCCAGCCGTTAGGTTGTTCGCTACTGTCGCTACTGAGCAGCACTTTGACTTTGCTGACCTGGACGCCGTTATCTATCCAGCGCTTGATTTCGCGGATTCTGTCGATATCGGCATCGTTAAACAGACGATGACCGCCATCCGTTCGCTGTGGTTTTAAAAGTCCATAACGTCTCTGCCACGCGCGCAACGTGACAGGATTGATATCACAAAGCAAAGCCACTTCACCAATTGTGTAAAGCGCCATCGTTTCACCCTTGCTCGCGAGGTCCCGGTTTAACTTTAGACGCTCTTTTACGAACCAGGAAGTTTTGCCTGTTTTTTATGCATTAAAACGCGAAGTAGCGGGTTGCGGCGGGGTGTTTAAGTGATCGTATTCACGAATTCATATTTTTATGCAACAGTTCAAAGAAAGTTAATCGTACTCAATGTATGTTACGCGCTTTTAATTGAAGTGTGGTTTGCGGGTATGTACGAGTTTAATCTGGTGTTGCTGCTGCTTCAGCAGATGTGCGTGTTTCTGGTCATTGCGTGGCTAATGAGTAAAACGCGCTTGTTCATCCCGCTTATGCAGGTCACGGTTCGTCTGCCGCACAAGCTTCTGTGTTACGTCACGTTTTCTATCTTCTGCATTATGGGCACTTATTTTGGGCTACATATCGAAGATTCGATTGCCAATACCCGCGCGATTGGCGCGGTGATGGGTGGCCTACTCGGCGGGCCGGTCGTCGGCGGGCTGGTCGGCCTGACCGGTGGGTTACATCGGTATTCTATGGGCGGCATGACGGCGCTGAGCTGTATGATTTCCACCATCGTCGAAGGGCTGCTGGGAGGGTTGGTACACAGCGTTCTCATACGTCGCGGACGCCCGGACAAAGTGTTTAGCCCGCTGACGGCGGGAGCAATTACGTGTGTTGCCGAACTGGTGCAGATGCTGATCATTTTACTGATAGCCAGGCCGTTTGACGATGCCCTGCATCTGGTCAGTAATATTGCCGCGCCGATGATGGTGACGAATACCGTTGGCGCCGCGCTGTTCATGCGTATTTTGCTCGATAAGCGCGCCATGTTCGAAAAATATACTTCGGCATTTTCTGCTACCGCGCTGAAGGTCGCCGCGTCAACGGAGGGGATTCTGCGTCAGGGATTTAACGAAGTGAACAGTATGAAGGTGGCGCAGGTGTTATATCAGGAGCTGGATATTGGCGCCGTCGCCATCACCGATCGTGAAAAACTGCTGGCTTTTACTGGTATTGGCGACGATCACCATCTACCGGGCAAACCCATTTCATCAGGTTATACGCTGAAAGCGATTGAAACCGGAGAGGTGGTTTATGCCGATGGCAACGAAGTGCCGTACCGCTGTTCGCTACACCCGCAGTGTAAACTCGGCTCGACGCTGGTGATCCCGCTGCGTGGCGAAAATCAGCGAGTCATGGGCACCATTAAATTGTACGAAGCGAAAAACCGACTATTCAGCTCAATTAATCGCACCCTGGGAGAGGGGATTGCGCAGCTTTTATCCGCGCAGATCCTGGCCGGGCAGTATGAACGGCAGAAGGCGTTGCTGACGCAGTCAGAGATCAAGCTGTTGCACGCGCAGGTGAATCCGCATTTTCTGTTTAACGCGCTCAATACCATTAAAGCGGTGATTCGTCGCGACAGCGAACAGGCCAGCCAACTGGTGCAGTACTTGTCGACCTTTTTTCGCAAAAATTTAAAACGCCCGTCGGAAATCGTCACGCTGGCGGATGAAATTGAACACGTGAACGTTTATCTGCAAATTGAAAAAGCGCGTTTTCAGTCGCGTCTGCAGGTACAGCTTGATGTTCCATCGACGCTTTCACGTCAGAAATTGCCTGCGTTTACATTACAGCCGATTGTTGAGAACGCCATTAAACATGGCACGTCGCAACTGCTTGATACCGGCAACGTCGCTATTCGCGCCCGGCGCGAAGGGCAGCATTTGATGTTAGATATTGAAGATAATGCGGGACTGTATCAGCCTTCCGCCGGCAGTAGCGGGCTGGGGATGAGTCTGGTTGATAAACGTCTGCGCGAACACTTTGGCGATGATTATGGTATTAGCGTGGCCTGCGAGCCGGACTGTTTTACCCGAATTACATTACGACTTCCACTGGAGGAGGACGCATGATTAAAGTGCTGATTGTGGATGATGAGCCGTTAGCGCGGGAAAATCTGCGGATTTTGCTCCAGGGGCAGGATGACATTGAGATTGTGGGAGAGTGCGCGAACGCGGTAGAAGCGATTGGCGCGGTACATAAGTTGCGACCTGATGTGCTGTTTCTGGATATTCAGATGCCGCGTATCAGTGGACTGGAGATGGTAGGAATGCTTGATCCGGAACACCGCCCGTATATCGTTTTTTTGACCGCATTTGACGAATACGCCATCAAAGCCTTTGAAGAGCACGCTTTTGATTATCTGCTCAAGCCGATAGAGGAGAAACGGCTGGAAAAAACGTTACATCGTCTGCGTCAGGAGCGCAGTAAACAGGATGTTTCGTTGTTGCCGGAAAACCAGCAGGCGCTTAAATTCATTCCCTGTACCGGACACAGCCGGATCTATTTGTTGCAAATGGATGATGTCGCCTTTGTCAGTAGCCGTATGAGCGGCGTTTATGTGACCAGCAGTGAAGGGAAAGAGGGGTTTACCGAGCTGACGCTGCGCACGCTGGAAAGCCGGACGCCGCTACTGCGTTGTCATCGTCAGTTTCTGGTGAATATGGCCCATTTGCAGGAAATTCGGCTGGAGGATAATGGGCAGGCAGAGCTGATTTTACGCAACGGCCTGACGGTGCCGGTAAGCCGTCGCTATCTGAAAAGTTTAAAAGAGGCGATTGGCCTGTAAAAGACTGTTAGAATATCGTTTTGCCATAGAAACGACCGAAGGCCTCATGCTGAGTAACGATATTCTGCGTAGCGTGCGCTACATTTTAAAAGCTAATAATACCGATCTGGCGCGTATCCTGGCGCTGGGTAACGTTGATGCTACGCCGGAGCAGATAGCAATCTGGTTGCGCAAAGAAGAGGAAGAGGGGTTTCAGCGTTGCCCGGATATCGTGTTGTCCTCATTTCTCAATGGCCTCATTTATGAAAAACGCGGCAAAGATGAGGCGGCGCCTGCATTGACGGCGGAACGTCGTATCAACAACAATATTGTGCTGAAAAAGCTGCGTATTGCCTTTTCGCTAAAAACAGATGATATCCTGGCGATATTTACCGGTCAGTTGTTTCGTGTCTCAATGCCAGAGATCACCGCGATGATGCGCGCGCCGGACCATAAGAACTTCCGCGAATGCGGCGATCAGTTTATGCGTTATTTTCTGCGCGGTCTGGCGGCCCGTGAACACGCGGCGAAGTAATTCTGCGGTATTGTTCCCGGCAGCGTCCTGTCTGACCGGGAAAACGCATTATTATACTAATTGATTCTATGATACCCGCTCTCTTCCAACAGTTTCTGCGAGCGAATCATTGACAGATAGTACGCGGAACAGTTGTCAATTGATGATCCTGGCAATTTACAGAGGTCGCTTATTTTTGCCTGGGTAAAATCAATATCCACATATTCCGTAGCATAGCTATCATAATAGTCGATTCGTTCAGTCAAACCCGGCATACCCTGATAAGCTTCGCCGACTTGACTCAGCATTTTTTGTGCTTCTTCTTTATTATTGGCTTTCAGGGTCTTATAAAGTAGTTTATGTTCAGATATTTGACGTAAAACGATATCCCCTTTGTAGTAATAGGTTAACTTGATTTCAATACCGTTGAGATTACCTACATAGCGTTGTGTTTCCTCTGACTCTTTGCTAGCGGCTATCTTCTTGATAAACGCTGTCATGTTATTTTGCTTTCCCTGGAGAGTATCGTTTTTCTGATCGCAGCCAGTTATGCTAACCGATAGAGAGAGCGCGAATAGTGGCAGTGCCATAAGACGTAGAACCTGCATAACAATTCCTTGTCGTTAAGTATTGGTGTGGCCAGGAATTCAGGGATTATAGGCTTTGGCGAGGGGACTTACAGCGAGGCTGTCTTTTTTCGGAATTCATAAAGAAAAGACGCTGCCGAAGCAGCGCCCTGAGCGACTTTACCAGTCGATGCAATACATTATGCCTGCCAGTTATTTCGCTTCTTTAAAACCAGCAGCTTCCAGCAGCGTCTGGGTTTGTTTCATGCTGATACCTTTGCTGGTATCGCCGGACACCATCGTCCCTGAGATTTGCTGTAACGCTTTAAAGTCCACTTTTTCCATATCCACAGAGACGTTTTCCTGGGCATAGGTATCTTCATAGGTTAATTTTTCTTCCACTCCGGCGATATTTTTATATTTCGCGCTCAGCGGATCGAGAATTTTGGCGGAATCTTCTTTCGTTTTAGCGCCTACAGTGGCATAGCTGATTTTACTTTCAGACGTCTGCTTAATGATTTTGTCACCTTTATAGGTGTAAGCAATTGAAATTTCTGTCCCCGCCAGGTTTGCGTTAAAGGTCTTTGATTCTTCTTTATCGCCACAGCCAGCAAGAGAGAACACCAGTACGGAAGCCAAAGCCGCGGACAATAACTTGCCAGAAATTTTCATCTAAAACTCCATTTTATATAATGATTGGGTTTTTAAAATAATTTCAATGAATTAATTTAACCCAGTAATAGCAATGTATCAGGGAGAGATAGAATATGACTTTTAGCCGTTATTTAGCAGTCCGGATATGGAGTCTTAACGCTATTGCTTATTAAGGAAAAAGTTAAAACACGCGGATGGGGTGATATGCCAGTCAGGATTAAGCGGTTAAAAAAGCCGGAGCATGCTCCGGCTTGTTGCTTATTTCACCTGTTGGCCAGGCTTCGCGCCGTCATCAGGGCTTAACAGGAAGATATCTTTCCCGCCAGGTCCTGCGGCCATCACCATTCCCTCGGAGACGCCAAAGCGCATTTTGCGCGGCGCGAGGTTGGCGACCATTACCGTCTGGCGGCCAATCAGCGCCTGCGGGTCCGGGTAGGCGGAACGAATGCCGGAGAAGACGTTACGCTTCTCGCCGCCCAGATCCAGCGTCAGACGCAGCAATTTGTCAGAACCATCTACGAACTCAGCATTTTCAATCAATGCTACGCGCAGGTCAATTTTGGCGAAATCGTCAAAGGTGATGGTTTCCTGAATCGGGAAGTCGGCTAACGGGCCGGTAACCGGCGCGGCTGCGGCTTTCACCTCTTCTTTAGACGATTCAACCAGCGCTTCAACTTGCTTCATGTCGATGCGATTGTAGAGCGCCTTAAAGGTGTTGACCTTGTGACCGAGCAGCGGCTGTTCGATGGCATCCCAGTTCAACTCACTGTTCAGGAAGGCTTCAACGCGTTCAGAAAGCGTCGGCAGTACCGGTTTCAGATACGTCATCAGCACGCGGAACAGGTTGATGCCCATTGAGCAAATGGCCTGCAGGTCCGCGTCGCGGCCTTCTTGTTTAGCCACCACCCACGGCGCTTGCTCGTCAACATAACGGTTAGCGATGTCGGCCAGCGCCATAATCTCACGGATAGCTTTACCGAATTCACGACTTTCCCATGCTTCGCCAATCACCGCAGCGGCGTCAGTAAAGGTTTTATACAATTGCGGATCGGCCAGTTCAGCCGCCAGCACGCCGTCGAAACGCTTATTGATAAAACCGGCGTTACGCGAGGCCAGGTTGACTACTTTATTGACGATATCGGCATTGACGCGCTGGACAAAGTCTTCCAGGTTCAGGTCGATGTCATCAATGCGTGAAGAAAGCTTCGCGGTGTAGTAGTAGCGCAGGCTGTCGGCGTCAAAGTGTTTCAGCCAGGTGCTGGCCTTAATAAAGGTGCCGCGAGACTTAGACATCTTCGCGCCGTTCACCGTCACGTAACCGTGAACGAACAGGTTGGTCGGCTTACGGAAGTGGCTGCCTTCCAGCATGGCAGGCCAGAACAGGCTGTGGAAATAGACGATGTCTTTGCCGATAAAGTGGTACAGCTCGGCATCGGAGTCTTTTTTCCAGTACTCATCAAAACTGGTCGTGTCACCGCGCTTATCGCACAGATTTTTGAAGGAGCCCATATAGCCAATCGGCGCGTCCAGCCAGACGTAGAAATATTTGCCCGGCGCGTTCGGGATTTCGAAACCAAAATACGGCGCGTCGCGGGAAATGTCCCACTGTTGCAGGCCGGATTCAAACCACTCCTGCATTTTGTTCGCCACCTGCTCCTGCAGCGCGCCGCTGCGGGTCCACGCCTGCAACATTTCGCTGAATGACGGCAGGTCAAAGAAAAAGTGCTCGGAGTCACGCATTACCGGCGTCGCGCCGGACACCACGGATTTCGGTTCGATAAGTTCGGTCGGGCTGTAGGTCGCGCCGCACACTTCACAGTTATCGCCGTACTGGTCTGCGGATTTACATTTCGGGCAGGTGCCTTTCACAAATCGGTCCGGCAGGAACATGCCTTTTTCCGGATCGTAGAGTTGAGAGATGGTGCGGTTCTTAATAAAACCGTTCTCTTTCAGGCGCGTATAAATCAGCTCGGACAGCTCGCGATTCTCGTCGCTGTGCGTTGAGTGGTAGTTGTCGTAGCTAATATTAAAACCGGCGAAATCGGTCTGGTGCTCCTGGCTCATTTCACCGATCATTTGCTCCGGCGTAATACCAAGCTGCTGCGCTTTCAGCATGATCGGCGTGCCATGAGCGTCATCGGCACAGATGAAGTTAACCTCATGGCCGCGCATTCGCTGGTAACGGACCCAGACATCAGCCTGGATGTGCTCCAGCATATGGCCGAGGTGGATAGAGCCGTTGGCGTACGGCAGCGCGCACGTTACCAGAATTTTCTTCGCGACTTGAGTCATAGTGGGTATTACTTCTTCTGTTGTAAAAAAGGGCTTTGATAGTACCAAAATGGTAATTACTGCGCCAATCGATAAGGGCATTTATCCGTAAATGAATAATTGTTACCGCTGGAGTAAACTACAAAGTTACAATCGTACTTTTCAGAACTACAAAAGGAGTCGGGATGAACGAACAATCCCAGGCCAAATCACCAGATACCCTGCGAGCGATGGTCGCCGGGACGCTGGCGAATTTTCAGCACCCAACCCTGAAGCATAACCTCACCACGCTTAAGGCGTTGCACCACGTCGCCTGGATGGATGATACGCTGCACGTTGAGCTGGTCATGCCGTTCGTCTGGAACAGCGCGTTTGAGGTATTAAAAGAGCAATGCAGCGCCGATCTGTTACGTATTACGGGCGCAAAAGCGATCGACTGGAAACTGTCGTACAACATTGCGACGCTGAAACGCGTCAAAAATCAGCCTGGCATTAATGGCGTGAAAAACATCATTGCCGTGAGCTCCGGTAAAGGCGGGGTGGGGAAATCGTCCACGGCGGTAAACCTGGCGCTGGCGTTAGCGGCTGAAGGCGCAAAGGTCGGGGTTCTCGATGCCGATATTTACGGTCCGTCGATCCCAACCATGCTTGGCGCAGAAGATCAGCGCCCGACATCGCCAGACGGTACGCATATGGCGCCGATTATGTCTCACGGCCTGGCGACCAACTCGATCGGCTATCTGGTGACTGACGATAACGCGATGGTATGGCGCGGCCCAATGGCCAGTAAGGCGCTGATGCAGATGTTGCAGGAGACGCTGTGGCCGGATCTGGATTATCTGGTACTGGATATGCCGCCGGGAACCGGGGATATTCAGCTAACGCTGGCGCAGAACATTCCTGTTACCGGCGCGGTGGTGGTGACTACGCCGCAGGATATCGCGCTAATCGACGCCAAAAAAGGTATCGTGATGTTCGAGAAGGTGGAAGTGCCGGTGCTCGGCATTGTGGAAAATATGAGTATGCATATTTGTAGCAACTGCGGCCATCACGAACCGATCTTCGGCACGGGCGGCGCGCAGAAGCTGGCGGAAAAAAACCATACTCAGCTTCTGGGTCAGATGCCGCTGCATATTAGTCTGCGTGAAGATCTCGATCGCGGTACGCCGACGGTGGTTAGCCGTCCGGAGAGCGAGTTTACCGCGATCTATCGCGAACTGGCCGATCGCGTTGCGGCACAGCTTTACTGGCAGGGTGAAGTGATTCCGGGAGAAATCGCCTTCCGCGCGGTGTAATCCTCCTGACGTATTCCAAAGAGAATATGACATTCACTGCATTAATATATATTGATGCAGTGAATGTATTAATAAAATAATAGCCCCCGCATTGTTAATTCCTGCTTAAACAGACAGGTGTTTATCTGAAATAATCGGCAAAAACATTATTTGAATTGATCATACCTATCCTACTGATTTATTTTTTCAATTGGTTTTAAGGTATCGATACGTTCATACTGCTCATCAGGACGGCCTGCATACTGTTTGACGTTCACCAGAGGAACAATTACTCACTATGAAAAAATATTTGCTGATGGGAATTATAGTTTCGGCTTATGGGATAAGCGTACCTGTTTTTGCCTCCGACACCGCAACATTAACCATCAGTGGAAAAGTGACCGCGCCAACGTGCAGTACAGAAGTGGTAAACGCACAGTTGCAGCAGCGTTGCGGCAACACTATCCACGTTTCAACTCTGCAAACACCCGCCGCTACGCCGATGAGAGGTGTGACAACGCAGCTATACACGGTGCCTGGTGATAGCACCCGACAGATTGTTGTTAATCATTACGACTAATTCTTATTAATTCCGCAGGCCCATATCATTGATATCAATGATATGGGCTTTTTTATTTGTTGTGTTTATGTTTAAGGGCAGTAAATTTCGGAAATTAATAAGTTTACAAAATAATGATAAGCAATGATTATTTGTTGCAATTATATTGCAATCTGTAAATTGTTTTAAATCAACAAAACATCGTGTTTACATTGCGATAACCTCCTGTCTATGAGAATTTTCTTTGCAAGGGTTAATAACTCTTAACAAATAGAAATTACTTCATTAAGGAAGAGATTATGAAACGTTCACTTATTGCTGCTTCTGTATTGTCTGCTGTATTTATGAGCGCTGGGGTTTTTGCTGCTGATGAAGATATGGGGGAATTAAAAATAAACGGAGAAGTGGTGGGAACATCCTGTACTTTCGAAGGTGCAAATAGCGCGACTATTGAATTATCCCAGGTAGGTGTTGATAGATTGACTGACTTAAACCCTGGCGATATATATACAGGATACACTAGCCCAGAAGCGATTTTAAAAGTAAGATGTACGAATACAGCTAATCCACGAATTAGTTTTAACCGTTCTCAATTTGTGGATAACATGCAAATCACCAAAAATAATGCTACTAATAATGGTGCGGGCTTCGCTGTTTATCTTGATGGTATTCAGGTGAAACCGGATGAGGCGGGGAATTACACTCTGAATTCAAGTAAGTTTGAAAATGGTGTATATACCCTGAACTTTTCTGCCCGCTATGCCGCCGTTGAAAATACTGTAACACCAGGTTCTGTTGAATCTGTACTGACGATGACGGTATTAACTGATTAACAATCGTTTTTTGGCGGCTAAGCTTTTAGCCGCTTGTATCTCTTTTATAAGGTTATCGGCCATGAAATGGATGATTGCATTATGCCTGGCTTGTGCCGCTATGCCTGCGTGGAGCGGCATTTATATATATGGTACACGTATTATTTATCCGGCGCAGAAAAAAGATATTACCGTACAATTAATGAATGACGGTAAACGAAGTTCACTCATCCAGGCGTGGATTGATAACGGTGATACCAGCCTGCCGCCAGAAAAATTACAGGTTCCATTTATTATGACCCCCCCTGTAATTAGAGTTGCGGCAAATTCAGGTCAGCAATTAAAAATAAAGAAGCTCGCTAATAATTTGCCTGGCGATCGTGAAAGTCTTTTCTACCTCAATGTATTGGATATTCCACCAAATTCAGACGAGAACAAAGATAAAAATATCATTAAATTTGCGCTACAAAACCGGATAAAGTTGATCTATCGCCCACCGGGGGTACAGAAAGTCGATAAAGCAACATTTTCCCGCTTGCAGTTGCTTCGTGCGCCAGGGAGTATTAGCGTGAAAAATAATTCCGCAAACTGGATCACTATTCCAGAAATTAAAGCAAAAAGTAAAGTAAATAAAGAAACCTTATTACTGGCTCCATGGTCATCGCAGAGTATCACCACAACGGTAGTCGTAAATAGCTATACCGTGACGCTAATTGATGATTCTGGTAATTATTTAAACGAGACTGTCAAAATAGAAAATTAAAAGCGGGGAATCCACCTAAGGATAGATAATGGAAAAGTTAAACGCCATCACGCTGTCACTTTTTGCAGCATTACTTATTTCACCCGCCTGGGCTGAAGAAGAAACATTCGATACTAACTTTATGTTCGGTGGGTTGAAAGGTGAAAAGGTGTCTCGTTATCAGATTGATAGCACCAAACCCATGGCTGGCGTTTATGAAATGGACGTTTATGTCAATAAAGAATGGCGTGGAACTTATGAGGTTAATATTCAGGATGACCCCGATAGCACCTGTATTTCTCCGGACCTGATCGCCAGCCTGGGAATTAAATTTACCCCGCAGAGTACAACAGTAGAAAATGAATGTATTGCGCTGAAAACGGTGGTTCATGGAGGTAGTGTTTCTTATGACACTGCCGCTTTTAACCTTTATCTGAGCGTCCCTCAGGCTTATGTGCTGGAATATGAAGCGGGCTATGCGTCTCCAGAGACATGGGACCGTGGAATTAACGCTTTTTATACATCGTATTATGCCAGCGAATATTACAGCCATTATAAAAGCGGCGGTAGTGAGAAAAATACTTACGCAAATTTTGTCAGCGGATTGAATCTGCTTGGATGGCAATTACATTCTAACGCTAATTTTTCCAAAAGTGAAAATTCAGCTGGCAAATGGCAGAGCAATACTCTGTATCTGGAACGTGATTTCCCGGCGGTACTGGGGACAATGCGTCTGGGGGAACAGTACACCAGCGGGGATATGTTTGATACGGTGCGCTTTCGCGGGGTGCGCTTCTGGCGTGATATGCAAATGCTGCCGCACTCTAAGCAAAATTTCGATCCGGTTGTGCGTGGCGTGGCGCAAAGTAACGCCCTGGTGACGGTTGAACAGAATGGCTTCATTGTTTATCAAAAAGAAGTTCCGCCTGGCCCCTTTGTATTTGAAGATCTTCAGCTGGCAGGGGGGGGAGCCGATCTGGACGTGAGCGTTAAAGAGGCTGACGGTACTGTTTCACGGTTTATTGTTCCGTATTCTTCCGTTCCCAATATGGTGCAGCCCGGCGTAGCAAAATATGATTTCGCCGCCGGACGAAGCAGAATTGAAGGAGCCTCTCAGCAAACTGATTTTCTCCAGGGAACCTATCAGTACGGGGTCAATAACCTGCTAACGTTGTATGGCGGAACGATGTTAGCCAGCGATTATCGCTCATTTACCCTTGGCACCGGATGGAACACGCTGATTGGCGCGGTATCTGTCGACGGTACGTTGTCTCATAGCAAGCAGGATAATGGCGATGTTTTTGATGGGGAAAGCTACCAGGTTGCCTGGAATAAATATCTCCCGCAATCGGCCACCCATTTTTCTCTGGCAGCGTATCGCTACTCATCACGTGATTATCGCACTTTTAACGATCATGTCTGGGCTAATAACCGGGATAACTATCGTCGCGATGATGACGATATTTATGATATTGCTGATTATTATGAGAATGACTTTGGGCGTAAAAATACTTTCACTCTCAATATTAATCAGACGTTACCCGATGGGTGGGGATATTTTACTGCCAGCGCTCTGTGGCGCGACTATTGGGGGCGTAGCGGCACGGGAAAGGATTATCAGTTAAGCTACAGTAATACCTGGCAGCGGCTCAGTTTTACGCTATCGGCAACTCAGACGTATGACAGCAATAACCGTGAAGATAAGCGCTTTAATATCTATTTATCGATTCCCTTAACATGGGGATTAAAGGAGAATGGGGGAAATCGTGATATCCATTTATCGAATTCCACCACCTTTGACGATCAAGGTTATGAGGCGAATAACACCAGCCTTAGCGGCACGTTCGGTAATCGTGATCAGTTTAATTATACGACTAACCTCAGCCAGCAGCGACAGGAACACCAAACGACATTCGGGGGATCAGTAACCTGGAACGCCCCGCTGGCGACAGTCGGCGGCAGTTACAGCCAGTCCAATAAATACCATCAGGTGGGCGGAAATATTCAGGGAGGGCTGGTTGCATGGGCCGATGGCGTGCATTTAGCCTCTCGCCTTAATGATACTATCGCGATTATTAACGCGCCGTACCTGGAAGGCGCGGCGGTGCAGGGGCGTCCCTATTTACGTACCAATGCAAAAGGTTATGCCGTATTTGAAGCATTGACGCCATACCGGCAAAATTTTATCTCTCTTGATGTCTCTGAGAGTGAAAGCGATGTCGCCCTGTTGGGAAATCGAAAAGTTACAGTGCCTTATCGCGGAGCCGTAGTATTGGTTCATTTTGAAACAGAGACCAGTAAACCTTTTTATTTCCTGGCGCGGCGCGCAGATGGCGAGCCTTTAACATTTGGTTATGAAGTGGAAGATGACGAGGGAAATAATGTAGGACTGGTAGGTCAGGGGAGCCGGGTATTTATTCGTACTGAAAAGGTTCCCATTTCGGTAAAAATCGCAACAGATAAACAACAGGGTCTTTTCTGTAAGATCACTTTTGATAAACAGATTGATGAAAATAACGTTTATATTTGTCGGTAATCTTTAGGTGACGCCATGAAAAGACTACTATTTTTATTAATGATGATGCAGTTTACGCAGTTGGGTTACGCGGCGTGTAATGCGACCTTAACCAACACGAAGGATTATACGATTCAATCCGACAGCTTAATGCTGGGGGGGGAGGAGTCAGCCATTATTACAAATGGTTTCACAGATGCCAATTGTTCTAATAGTGATGTTGTGACTAAATTAGAGACATCCGATCATATTATCGGTATGGGACCGAATGACAGTGTTAAGTTAAAGTTAAAAGTTGAATGGCAGAGCAGTAGTGCGATAAATATGCGCAATCAAAACGGTGTAATTGAAGCCCCCTATAAGATAACGATTTCAGAAATAAACTCACTGGAGGCGGTGACTGTGTCTGCCAGGGGGGGGTACTCGGTTACGATAGATAATATAACGGTGATGTCGGGTGCAAAGAATCAATGGAGCAGTAGCGATTGGGTGGTATTTATTTTAAGATATATTGGCTGTTGGGGGAATAGAGAGTGTGTTGCAAACGTTATCACTGATCTGAATGGGAAAGGCGTTTATAAAGCCAGTTTAACGATAAATTACAACCGTAAAGAAACTACCTGCGCCCCCCAGAATCTCACCATCACACTGGACCCGGTGCCTATGACTAAACTCCGTGCTAAAGGAGAGGTTAGTGAGTTTTCTAAGCAGGGTGATATTATTCTGGATTGCAAAAATCAGGTGCGGAATGCGATGCTGACATCACGGCAAATAGCGGTAAATCTACGTAGTGATTTAGTCTGGGATGAGAATGAAGCAGTCCTGAAACCGGATAACGATAATGGCGTTGGGTTTATCTTAAGAGATTCAAATCGGAGCCTGCTTAAAATAAACAAAGGAGTAGCGATAAATAGTATTTTCAAAACCTATGCCAAAGGCAGCGCAGTGAATTCGGTGGAAGCTATTCCTGTCTTTGCCACATATTATGTTCTCGATCCTGCAAAAGTTAAAGCGGGGCCATTACAATCGAAAGCATTAATCGTGGTATCTTATAATTAAATTTATGCGGTACGCACTCTTTATAGAAAGAGTGCGTATATCATTATCGATGATAAAAAATCTCGCCATCATAGGCTTTGATAATTTTTCCATCGGTATCGTTAATCAGTACATACGCGCCGCCCATATAGGTCCAGTGAGTACCGGCATCTGGCGCGGGCAGATTACGTAATTTCCACTGTTTAATATTATACTCATCGGTGCGGTACATTTGCGGAACGGTATCGCCGGGCTTGAAGTGGGTGAAGTCGGCGATAAAGCTTTTTAACTCATATTGATCAATGCCCGTTGTCGCGGGGGCGGCCCATGCAAAACTGGTTGCAAGCAACAGCGCGCAAGGCAGCAACTTACTTTTCATATTTTTACCCTCCACATATGCGGGTCAGTTAACATCGTGTGTATCATTTCTGCTGGTGGCGTATCTGACAAGCGCTATTTTGTTATCTCACGCCCCTTTTCGTAAAAAGTGTAAACGAAAGCGTCGTGCAGCAACATATCCGCCAGCAAGTTTGCCAGAACCGAATAGGTTTTGAGAACTATCTGATAACGCTGAAATTATCGTCCGCGGCTGGCTGTAAATTTACATTGTCTGGCGCAGACAGTATGCTTAATAGCGAAACCCCGCTTAACACGGTGGGGCTTGACGACTCGGGGTGCCCTTCTTTGTGAAGGCTGAGAAATACCCGTACCACCTGATCTGGATAATGCCAGCGTAGGGAAGTCTGACACTGCTCGTGTCCCTTCTTCACGCGGGCAGGAGCTGAACCATGCAGCCTGACCTGCACTGCCGCACGCTTGCGGCGCATACGTTAAAACACTTTCGCGCGCTCTCCCCGCTTACGCACTGTATGACGAATGACGTCGTACAAACGTTTACCGCCAATACGTTGCTGGCGCTGGGCGCTTCACCCGCCATGGTGATTGATCCTGTCGAGGCCAGACCGTTTGCCGCCATCGCCAACGCCTTGCTGATTAATGTCGGAACATTAACTGCCTCACGCGCTGACGCGATGCGTGCGGCGGTAGAAAGCGCTTATGATGCCAAAACGCCGTGGACGCTTGATCCTGTCGCGGTGGGCGCGCTGGAATTTCGTCGGCGATTTTGCCTGGATCTCTTGTCCCTGCGCCCGGCGGCAATACGCGGCAACGCCTCGGAAATCCTGGCGTTATCCGGCATGGCGCTGGGCGGACGTGGCGTAGATACCACCGAGGCGGCGTTGGCCGCACTGCCTGCGGCGCAGGCGCTGGCGCGTCAGATAGACTGCATCGTTGTGGTTACCGGAGAGATAGATTACGTCACTAATGGTCAGCGCACGCTGAGCATTCCCGGCGGCGATCCGTTAATGACTCGCATTGTAGGCACCGGCTGCGCGTTGTCGGCGGTCGTCGCCGCCAGTTGCGCGTTACCGGGCGCCGCGCTGGACAATGTCGCGTCGGCCTGCTGCTGGATGAAACTGGCTGGACAGGCCGCGGCAGAGCGTAGCGAAGGACCTGGTAGCTTCATCCCGGCTTTTCTTGATGCGCTCTATCATCTGGATGTGGAGGCGGCCAATGCAACGAATTAACGCGCTGACGATTGCCGGCACCGATCCCAGCGGCGGGGCCGGTATCCAGGCGGATCTCAAGACCTTTTCCGCGCTGGGCGCATATGGCTGTTCGGTCATCACCGCGCTGGTGGCGCAAAATACCTGTGGCGTACAGTCGGTGTACCGGATAGAGCCGGACTTTGTCGCCGCTCAACTTGATTCCGTGTTCAGCGATGTGCGCATTGATACCACAAAAATCGGCATGCTGGCGGAAACCGATATTGTCGAGGCCGTGGCGGAGCGACTACAGCGTCATCATGTACGTAATGTGGTGCTGGATACGGTGATGCTGGCGAAAAGCGGCGATCCGCTGCTCTCGCCCTCTGCGATAGAAACATTACGCGTCCGGCTGTTGCCACAGGTATCGCTGATTACGCCTAATTTGCCGGAAGCCGCAGCGTTGCTGGATGCGCCCCATGCACGTACGGAACAGGAGATGCTGGCGCAGGGGCGGGCGTTACTGGCGATGGGGTGTGAAGCGGTATTGATGAAAGGCGGGCATTTAGAGGATGCGCAAAGCCCGGACTGGCTCTTTACCCGTGAGGGCGAGCAACGTTTTAGCGCGCCGCGTGTGAACACCAAAAATACGCATGGGACGGGCTGTACGCTGTCGGCGGCGCTGGCGGCGTTACGGCCCCGGCATCGCTGTTGGGGAGAGACGGTAAACGAGGCGAAGGCATGGCTTTCGGCGGCGCTGGCGCAGGCGGACACGCTGGAAGTGGGGAAGGGCATTGGTCCGGTACATCATTTCCACGCGTGGTGGTAGTATACTGCCTACAGACCCGTCGTCAGGAAAGATAAATGGAACAAGCGCATACCCGGCTCATCGCGCAACTGAATGAACGAATTTCAGCGGCGGATAATACGCCGCTATACATGAAATTCGCCCAGACGGTAAAGGATGCCGTGCGCAGCGGTATTCTTGAGCACGGTAATATTTTGCCTGGCGAACGCGATCTCAGCCAGCTTACCGGCGTCTCGCGCATCACGGTACGAAAAGCGATGCAGGCGCTGGAAGAAGAGGGGGTCGTCACGCGCGCCCGCGGCTACGGTACGCAAATCAATAATATCTTTGAATATTCCCTGAAAGAGGCGCGGGGATTTTCTCAGCAGGTTGTCTTGCGCGGCAAAAAACCGGATACGCTATGGGTTAACAAACGCGTGGTAAGTTGTCCGGATGAGGTCGCGCAGCATCTGGCGATCCCCGCAGGCAGCGACGTCTTTTTACTCAAACGCATTCGTTATGTTGATGAGGACGCGGTATCGATTGAAGAGTCCTGGGTGCCCGCGCATCTGATTCATGATGTCGACGCGATTGGCATTTCGCTGTATGACTATTTTCGTCGCCAGCACATTTACCCTCAGCGTACCCGATCCCGCGTCAGCGCCCGGATGCCGGATGATGAGTTTCAGTCGCATATTCAAATGGATGGTAAAGTGCCGGTGCTGGTGATTAAGCAGGTGGCGCTCGATCAGCAGCAGCGGCCTATTGAATACAGCATCAGTTATTGTCGTAGCGACCTATACGTTTTTGTGTGCGAGGAGTAGCGCCTCGCGCGTGGGCGCGCAGTCGCCGCCGCGATGCCCGACCACCCAGCTCGCCACCGCATTTCCCAGCAGTACGGCATCCGCGAGCGACCAGCCTGACGCCAGTCCTGCCAGCACGCCGCCAGCATGGCTGTCGCCTGCGCCGATGGTATCCACCACGGTTGCCGGAAACGCTGGCACAACGCCGGAAGATTGCGCGCTAAAATACCACGCTCCGTCTTTATCGTGGCGCACCACCAGCGGCGCGGAAAAGCGTTTTACCCATGCTTCGCCGAAAGTGCGGGTATCGGTCGCAAGCCCGGCGCGTTCCGCGGCGATGATGGCTTCCTGGCGATTGAGGGATACGATGGGCCGGCAGGCCATAATGCGCGCCATTGCATCGTCTGTAATATCACCGATTCGCGGGCCAAAATCGATAAAAGGCGTTACATCGTCGACGGTTTCCAGCCACTGGATCAGTGGCTCGCCACAGGACGAGGCCAGTTGATAGCCGGACAGGTAGACAAGACTGCCCCGCGGTGTCCTGAGCTGCGACAGCCAGTCCGCATTCCACTGGTTTTCCACGCCGCTAAAAGACATAAACGTGCGTTCGCCATCCGGTTCGACTAACGCCAGACACCAGCCGTTATCTCCTTCAACCGCGTCAATCACGCTGGATAATCCCTCTTTTGCCAGACGGCGGCGAATCCTCTCCGCCCACACGCCCTGGCCCAGCGGCAGCGCATTGCTGGCGTCAATCCCCAGTCGTTTCAACGCCACGGCAATATTCAGCGCACAGCCGCCGACATTGACGCTCTGTTGTTGCAGTTCAATATCGCCTCCGCGACGCGGCAACGTCCAGGCGTCGGCAATGATATCGATCACTGCCGCGCCGATAACGGTGAGCGGACGCCGGGTATGCAGGGTCGGTAATAATGTCAGCAACCGTGCGCCGTTCATAGTGCCTCCCGCCGTTGACGATAGCTCGCCAGCGCAACGGCATAGCGCGCAAAATCCAGCTGATTAACCTTGTCCAGCGTTTGCTTTAACTGGGGGTTAATGGCGCTTACCCCGTGCAACGCGCCGCAAATGGCGGTAGCCATCGCGCCGATAGTGTCGGTATCGCCGCCGAGGTTAGCGCACAGCACGGCACAGCGGTTAGGATCGGTATTCGCCAGCTCCACCATGGCGATAGCGCAGGGAACCGATTCAATGGTGCTGGTTCCCGCGCCGATGATCTGATAGAGCTGTTCGCTGGCAGATTCGACGCCGTCGGCGTGGCGGACAATGTTTAGCGCCAGTTCCAGACGTGCCGATAGCGAGGCGCTAAACGTGGTAATACGCGCTGTCTGCGCCTGATGGGCGATGGCGGGGAGCGAGTCGGCAATACTTTGCCACGTGTCGCCGTTAACCGCTCGCGAGACGGCCCAGGCGACAACCACGGCGCCAGCCACCGCCAGATCGGATTTATGCGTCGGGCTGGAGGCTAACGCTACTTCTGCTATAAAGGCTGTCAGGTTAGTTGGCGGCAACAGGCAGCCCAACGGCGAAACGCGCATGGCCGCGCCGTTAGTCACGCCGTTATTTTCCAGCGCCGCGATGGGTTTGCCGTCGCGAATCGCATTCAGCGCAATTTTTGACGTCGGGCCGAGTACATTTTTATTGAACGCATCAAAGCGTTCCGCCCAGGCGAGGATGTTACGCCCAATAATCTCGGGATCAATGTTGCCTTCGCATTCGAGTAGCGCGTCGGCCAGGCAGAGCGCCATTGCGGTATCATCCGTAAACTCCGCGCGGTTAAAATAGCAGGCGGCATTATTCTCTTTTGGCCCGGGCAGAAAGCGGTCAATCCAGCCGAAATGCACTTTGACGCGCGTTCTCGGCCACAGCTCAGAGGGCATTCCCATCGCATCCCCTAACGCTTGCCCGTAAAGAGCACCGAGAATACGTTCTGCTTTCATTTTACTTCCCCTTGTGTCAACGCAATATCGCGATCGTCAATAGCAGTGATCTCTTTGTCCGATTCGCGAAAGAAAATCATAAACAGTAGCGCGATGACGGCAATCATCACTGCGCCAAACGTCCACATGCCCGCCCAGTTGAATGTCAGACCGTTAACCGGTTGCGGATAAGCAAACATTTTTTCCATCATCACGCCGCCGAGGCGATACCCCAGCAGGCTGCCGAATCCCTGACAGCAGAGGGTGATAAGCCCTTGCGCAGCGGTACGCATATGAACCGGCGCTTTTTTATCGACATAAATGTAGGCGGTGACGTAGTAGAAATCGTAACTTACGCCGTGCAGCAAAATACCGAGGAACAGCAGGGCGTAAGTGAAGTACGTCTCCGCGCCGCCATAGACAAAAAAGCCGTAGCGGATCGCGGCGGTAATAAGACCAAGTAATAATACCTTTTTAATACCAAAGCGCTTAGTGAAAAAGGGTAGCGCCAGCATAAAGAAGATTTCAGAGAACTGGCCGAGCGTCATCCAGCCGGTGGCGTTTTTCATTCCCACTTCTGTCAGATAGCCGTTAGCGAAGATGTAGTAGAAGGCCAGCGGCATCGCAAACAGGAAGGAACAGAAGAAGAAAACGAGAAAGTTTTTATCGCGCAGCAGAACCAGCGCATCCAGCCCCAGCATCACTTTAATATCCATCTTGCCGGTGCTTTTTGGCGGCGTGTCTGGCAGACAGAACGCAAATACGCCCAGCAACGCTGAACTTGCGGCGGTTATGAGCAGTGGAATGTTGGTGGGGGAAATATCGTTATAGCCTAACATTTGCGGCAAGAATCCACAGGCGAGGCCGGAGGCAATCCACCCAATGGTTCCCATAACGCGAATGCGTGGAAAATCGCGTTCAACGTCCGGTACGTTAGCGAAGGCAATGCTGTTTGTCAGCGCGATGGTCGGCATATAGGTCAATGAATAGGCCAGGAGCAGCGGAAAGAATCCGGCAAAGGTGGTTTGCTGTGCCGCGAAATACATCAGTACGGCACCCGCAAACATCAGTACCGCCAGGACTTTTTGCGCTGAGAAAAAACGGTCGGTAACGGAGCCGACCAGAATCGGCGACAGGATCGCCGCAATGGCGGTACAGGCATAAGACCAGCCTATTTCACCGGCGGAAAACCCGCTTTTATTTAGCCATAGCCACAGGGGGACGAACCAGGCGCCCCAGATAAACCACTCCACGAACATCATGAACGACAGTTTAAAGGTCGTTTTCATTTTTGAATCCTTCATGACAGGTAAGGTACGCCACGATAATACCACTTAATAATACCTTTTAAATACCATTGAGCATTAATTTTGACCGATCTAACACTTTTTCGGACGTGAATCGAGTCAGCAGATAGCGCCGAAAAAATGCGCTAAAGTTGGCAAAAATGGTCGGTCAGTACCAGGCTTATTGCGACCCGCAATCTGCGGGGCAGGACTATTCACCTTCCGATACCCTATCGGAACTTACGGGAGCATAGCTATGACTGATATTGCGCAGTTGCTTGGCAAAGACGCCGACAGCCTTTTACAGCATCGTTGTATGACCATTCCTTCCGATCAGCTTTATCTACCCGGCAAGGATTACGTTGACCGGGTGATGATTGACAATAATCGTCCACCAGCCGTTCTGCGTAATATGCAGACGCTCTATAATACTGGACGCCTGGCGGGAACAGGATACCTTTCGATACTGCCCGTCGATCAGGGAGTGGAGCACTCCGCCGGCGCTTCTTTTGCGGCCAACCCGCGCTACTTTGACCCAAAAAATATTGTTGAATTGGCGATTGAGGCCGGCTGTAACTGCGTGGCCTCTACCTACGGCGTACTGGCCTCGGTTTCACGGCGCTATGCGCACCGTATTCCGTTTTTGGTCAAACTGAATCACAACGAAACATTGAGCTATCCGACAGAGTACGATCAGACCCTGTACGCCAGCGTTGAGCAGGCGTTCAATATGGGCGCCGTGGCGGTAGGCGCGACGATCTATTTCGGTTCGGAACAGTCCCGTCGCCAGATTGAAGAGATCTCCGCCGCTTTTGAGCGTGCGCATGAGCTGGGTATGGTGACCGTATTGTGGGCTTACCTGCGTAATTCTTCCTTTAAAAAAGACGGCGTCGATTACCATGTATCCGCTGACCTGACGGGGCAAGCCAACCATCTGGCCGCTACGATTGGTGCGGATATTGTGAAACAGAAAATGGCCGAGAATAATGGCGGTTATAAAGCGGTCAACTTCGGCTATACCGACGATCGCGTGTACAGCAAACTGACCAGCGATAACCCGATTGATTTGGTTCGTTACCAGTTGGCGAACTGCTATATGGGACGCGCCGGGCTTATCAACTCCGGCGGCGCGGACGGCGGTGACACTGATCTCGGCGACGCGGTTCGTACCGCGGTGATCAACAAACGAGCCGGTGGAATGGGACTAATTCTGGGACGTAAAGCCTTTAAGAAATCGATGGCTGATGGCGTGAAGTTGATTAATGCCGTACAGGATGTCTATCTGGATAGCAAAGTCACCATCGCCTGAGTTCAACGAAGAAAAGCCGGATGTGAGCGCATCCGGCCAGCGACTGGTGTTATTAACGTAGCAACGGGCAGTCTGGCGGCAGCCGACAGCGTAATGCGCCAGGCAGCACCTCAATATGAAATTCTTGCCCGCTGAGTGGTTCGCCATCCAGATTGAACGTGATTTCATGCGGTGCATGAATATCAAACCACGCTGAGGCGCCGTCAATAATATTCGGATTGTCATCTGACTGCGTGAGTGTGGAAAACAGCGCCGGCAACAGCTCTTCGCCGGTAAAAATCCGTAGCTGTAACAGTCCGTCGTTAATCAGCGCGGTGGGACATAATTGCTGCCCGCCGCCGGCCTGACGACCGTTGCCGATGCCGATCACCAGCGCATCTCCCTGCCAGTGAAAGTTTTCGCCACGTATTTCGCAGCGGTCAGGGGTCAGCGTATCCATTCTCATCAGACCGTGGATAAGATAGGAGACGCCGCCCAATGCGGCTTTAAGTTTTTCCGGCGTTTCGGTGGTAATGCGGGTGCCAAAACCGCCCGTCGCCATATTGATAAAACAGGTTTTATCATTGACCATGGCCATATCAATTTCCATCGCGTTTCCGGCAATCGCCAGTTTCAGCGCTTTGTCCAGCGCTTCAGGAATACCGGCGCTGGTGGCAAAATCGTTGGCGGTGCCGAGCGGCAAAAGGCCCAGAGCAGGGGCTACGCCGTCGCGGATCTGGATGAGCGCGGTCGACACTTCATTAATGGTACCGTCTCCGCCGCCGGCAATCACCGTTTCAACGCCCAGTCTACGGGCTTCATCAACGTAACGCTGCGCGTCGCCTTTTTCCCAGGTTACCCGAACGTGAATCTGTATGCCTTCGTCGCGAAGTAGAGTAATGGCCTCACGTAGCGGCTGGTTATCAGCGCTTTTGCCATTGAGGATCAGTAAGCTGGCGGGAAAGTTAGCCATCCGTTATGCCTTAATAGGTTGAACAACAATCTCCAGAAAGTGTATAGCAGAAATGAAAAAGCGAGGTCAGAACAGGATGAAAATTGAAATGTTGCGCACTTATTGCTTTACCGTTTTTCTTCCTGCTGTACGCAGCGGTAAGCTAAGCATGGTTTAAGGCAAATGGCGACAAGAGAGATGCCGGTATGCGCATTGAGTAGCGCTTGTGAGAGTGCAAGGAAATCACAAGGGGTAGTCAGACGCTTTCCGATATAGCGCCTTTGATAACGAAACGAAGAATTAACAAGACGAACATACGTCAGTTATCAGTATTAATTTCAAACACCATAATATCAGATAAGAACCTGATATTTATTACCAAACATACTTTTTAATAGCATAAAATCGAAATGTTCTTTAGACTCTTTAGCAGAAACACGGCGCACTATTAGAAGCACGCTACTATATATCAAATAAAACCTATTCAGATGATGGCTTAGCGCGGTGTCCTATAGTCGTACCGTTGCCTGATGTATCGCTTTTCTCATAAACATAAACAGGCATGTGCATGAAGAGGTTTATATGAATGTCACTTCAGGCGTGAATGCGCAAACGCCATTGCTCCCTCCTTCTGAACGGGGTAATGACGAAAAACCGGTAGCTGAAATCGTTGATTTTAACGCTTACGGCAATAAACCCAGATGTTTAATGTGCCTGGGAACCACGGCATTGTTTACAGGTGTTTTCAGTGGGGTATGCTCAGGGGCTGTCGCCAGTGTCAGTAGTGGTACTGCATATACTACCGCCCTGACGGTTTTAGGCGCATCGTTTGGCATAGGGGGGATTGGTATGATGGGAATATGCGCCGGACTATACCTTAGCGCAAATGGCATCAGAACCCGGCCAGCTTGGCCATAAATGAGCAAACACAGCAAGTCATAGGGAAAAGACGAATTCCGACGATGACACGGGGTGTTAAGCGTCCAGACCAGAGGCTTATGACTTATATAGGAACGCTTTAGATAGAGTATGGGGTGTTATGTATTCAAGAGCCGATCGCTTATTAAGACAGTTTTCACTAAAATTAAATACCGATTCAATTGTCTTTGACGAAAACAGATTATGCTCATTTATTATAGATAACCGTTACCGTATCTTACTAACAAGCACTAACAGTGAGTATATAATGATATACGGTTTTTGCGGAAGACCTCCGGATAATAATAATCTTGCTTTTGAATTTCTCAATGCTAATTTATGGTTTGCAGAGAATAATGGACCACATTTGTGTTATGATAATAACTCACAATCATTATTATTGGCTCTCAACTTCTCACTAAATGAAAGTTCTGTAGAGAAACTTGAATGTGAAATTGAGGTAGTTATTAGATCAATGGAGAATCTGTATCACATTTTACAGGATAAAGGAATAACTCTGGATACCGATTATACGTGACGGTGGGAAGGGGATTTGGTGATCTGGTGGCAATAGAGGATAATCAATCCCAGCAAAACTTACATGGCCTGATGAAGGTGGACTGAGCGTAGGTGCGATGGTTTGAGTATTACTTTGACATGAAATCAAACCTCTAATCCGGGAAACATTATTTTAATCCTTGTAAAAGCGGCATTAAAACGTGCCATACCTTTACACGCTTAAATTATCAGTTTTTAACCTTAATTTAATAATCTGGAAACTTTTTGTGTAAGTTCTCACAAAGCAGTTATTGATTTAATTCACTGATGTTAAACGTAAAAGTCAGAATGCTAAGTCCTGAGTCCGACCGGATGCGGGGAGGATTGTGACTTGCTGGCTGGCAATGGATAGGGGAGGTCTCTAAACCTAAGCGCCCATTTGCGCTTTGGTTAGTGTGGTCAATTTTTGGATGTGGCGGGAAGTACCACTTTTTTATTGATTATACGCAAAAAATAAGCCTGCGTAAGGGAGATTACGCAGGCCAAGGAGGTGGTTCCTGGTACAGCTAGCATTTATGGGTTATGTTTTTCAGCGCGTTGAATAATACCCGCATTGAGCGAAGCGGTATGTGATCAATTTCTAAGAATCTTCCCGCCATGAAAAAATAACTGCAATTAACTACTTACCATGGGGGTTACGCGTTGATTCGCCTGAGAAATTACGCATCAATAGTGCGTAATCCAGCGTAACGTCCTGCGGGACGGGCATCCAGACGGTATAGCCATCGCCGGGTGCCACCGGCATAGCGTCTCCTTTGGCGTTCTCCATCTGTTCCAGGGTGAAATTGATATTTCCCTGCGGTGTCATCAGCTCCAGACTATCGCCAACGGAGAATTTATTCTTCACCGCCACGGCCGCCAGTTGGCCTTTACGCTCACCGGTGAACTCGCCGACAAATTGCTGGCGTTCGGAAACGGAGTACCCGTACTCGTAATTCTGGTAATCGTCGTGCGTATGGCGACGCAGGAAACCTTCGGTATAGCCGCGATGAGCCAGACCTTCCAGCGTTTCCAGCAGCGTAGGGTCGAAAGGTTTACCCGCGGCGGCGTCGTCGATGGCCTTACGGTAGACCTGCGCGGTACGGGCGCAGTAATAAAAGGATTTGGTGCGGCCTTCGATTTTCAGCGAGTGGACGCCCATTTTCGTCAGGCGCTCCACGTGGGCGATAGCGCGCAAATCTTTTGAGTTCATGATATAGGTGCCATGCTCGTCTTCGAACGCGGTCATGTATTCGCCCGGTCTTTGGGCCTCTTCTATCATAAACACTTTATCCGTCGGCGCGCCGATACCGAGCGTCGGCTCAACGTTCTGTACCGGAATCGGTTCATGCTTATGCACGATGTTGCCGACAACGTCTTCTTTTCCTTCCTGCACGTTATATTCCCAACGGCAGGCATTGGTGCAGGTGCCCTGATTCGGATCGCGTTTATTGATGTAGCCGGAAAGCAGGCAGCGACCGGAATAGGCCATGCATAGCGCGCCGTGGACGAAAATTTCTATTTCCATATCCGGCACCTGCTGGCGAATTTCCTCAATCTCTTCCAGTGACAGCTCGCGGGAGAGAATCACGCGGGTCAGCCCCATCTGCTGCCAGAATTTTACCGTCGCCCAGTTTACGGCGTTAGCCTGTACCGACAGGTGAATCGGCATTGCCGGGAAGTGCTCGCGTACCAGCATAATCAACCCTGGATCGGACATGATCAGCGCATCCGGGCCCATCTCGACGACGGGTTTCAGGTCACGGATAAAGGTTTTGAGCTTGGCGTTATGCGGGGCGATGTTCACCACCACGTAGAATTTTTTTCCGAGCGCGTGGGCTTCGTTGATGCCAAGCTGCAAATTTTCGTGATTGAATTCGTTATTACGCACGCGTAAAGAGTAGCGTGGTTGGCCCGCATAGACGGCATCGGCACCGTAAGCGAAAGCGTAACGCATATTTTTCAGCGTTCCCGCCGGCGAAAGAAGTTCTGGTTTAAACATCATTTTCTCGTTCTGATGACAGGTCAGATCCGCCTCACCTGATGAGGCGGCTTGAGGAGAGTCCTCACTTTAAGGGCGGGCATTGTAGCGCCGTGGGAGAGGGGAGTAAACCACCTTACACCATTGAGTTGACCTGTCCCGGCAGCTCTGAATTCGGGATGCGGACGGTATACCACGCGAAACGGAAGCGTTTCCAGAAAGAATCGAAATGCAGGTGGTCCAGGCAGTCCATAACGATTTCATTATCCGGGTAAAGCGTGAAGGCAAAATGCGCCCAGCGTGCGCTTAGCTTCATATTAAACAGCGTTCGATCGTGTTTATTACCATGCAGGCGCGATAGGGTCACCATAGCGTGTAGCGTGCCTTTGTTGGCTTCTTGTTGCACCAGTTCCAGATGCTTATGCGCCAGCGTAATATCCTTCACTTCAAAAATATTCAGCAGGAACAAGCCCCAGGCCTCTTTATGCCCGTACTGATGCGCCAGCCAGAGATTATCGAGCAGTTCTTTTTCATAAGCGGAACGTTTTTCGGTATCAGGTTCTTGTTTACTCAGACGCTGGTTGCAGATGCCAATGCTGAAATGAATATTTTGCAGGTCATTTTCATAGTCGGTATAGCCTCCGTTATCTATTAATTTGTACGGGGGGCTCTCGCGCAGCGCTAACTGCCGGTGCAAAATCTCCGCCGCGCGCTGAAAATACCCTAACGCGATGGCAGGATCGTAAGGTAGTAGGCCGTTGTTCTCTTTATTATTGTGTTCAAGGCCCAGCAGGTTTAGCGCGGCGGGTATATTTCTTTGTGCGCCCAGCTCTGCCAGCGGCACGAAATGTTCCGGGAGCCCGAACCAGTCGAAATTTTTAATCGCCGCCCGCCAGTTATGGTTATATTGAATGTCGGCGACGCTATCGAGCCAGGCGAGGCCTTGCGCCTCATCCTTTTCGAAACCCAATAACCCGGCGTACTGAAAGTAGCCACGACGGATTTTCGGCACTGCGAATTCCGTTTGCTGCGCATTCTGACAGAGAAAATTATACATCCACCAGGTGTCAGGAAAATCGCGCAGGGCGAACTTTATCGTGTCATCAAAGAAGTAATTGTTGAACTTAACTTTTTCCACGATCGAACGCTGAAGGGTTCGCCAGAGCGCGTCATTATCGTCCAGAGCGCTATAGCAGACCCGCAGCCACTTCAGCGTGTTATGGCGAGATTCCTGGATATGCGCTCGCAGGCTAATCTCTTCGGCTTTGGCGATAATGCGTTCCTGTTCTGCCGGGGAGTCAACCTCTTTGATGCGCAGATCGCGGTGATCGTCCCACCAGATCAATAGCTCCAGATGTTCACGTTCTGCGGCAGAAAGGTGATCGCATACGCTTGATTCCAGAAATTCGCGGATTTCCTCGTGAGACCCTCCCCAGCGCGGCATACGAAACGGGATATATTCATCCAGCACGTAAAATGCCGTCGGGAAAATAGCCAGGCAGACGGTGAGCCAGTATTTTTGCCCGGCATCGTCATTGCACTCCGGCAGCACGGACGGGCGCGGCAAATTTGGGCAAACCGCGTCGGCAAACGACAGCCCGGAATGGGCCATCAGCGCGTCCACCTCCTGCGGTGAATGGCGATGATATTCAGCCAGATCCTCCATTAATGGCTGCCCGGCAACATCCGCGCCCTCGAGGAACTCAACCAGCCAGTCGGGCTGGCCGAAGACTTTTGAGTTGGTGCTGGTCAGGGCCGCCGCCATCCACTGGCGCGGTTCACAGTCGATAGCATTGAGCACGGCGATGACCATCCGTTCGTTGCAGGCGGCGGCGCAGATCCACATCGCTCGGGTGGTTTCTCTCGCCCAGCCATAGCTGCGATACAGCCACGCACGGTGATTCCAGTATTGCGCCTCGGCAAGCCAGGCGTGAGTGGAGCGGGGGCGGGCGCGCTGCCAGTTTTTGATCAGCGCTAATCCTTGCGGCCCAGCCTCAACCAGCGTGTCCATATCGTAAAAAGGGTTGTCCATTTGATTCCAGGCGAAGAAATAGCGCTTTTCCGCTTCGCGGCTGGTAAAGCTCTCCGTCAGCGTCTGGTTGTAGCGTTCGTCCAGTTCGTCATAGCGTTCTTCGCGCAGCAGGCCGGAAATATCGGCGATATGCCACTCTCGTTGCCCGTCATTGAGGGGATTTTTGTGGTTGCACATCTCAAACATAGCGTTGAGCAGACGATCATCCTGTTCCATAAATAGTCCTTTAAATCGGCTCGAAAATTTTGAATTCATTCCACGGCAGTTGTCGCCAGCGGCTGACAGGGTCTTGCAGATAATGGGTGGCTTCCTGTAAATCCCGTCCGGCAAGCGCTGTTGGCGTGTCACGTAGCGTGAGCCATACCCGGCGAGCGCGAACGTAGGCGGTGGCGTAATCCTCCCAGGAATCAAAACAGTCCTGAGCGCGCTGGGCGTTGAGCAATAGCACCAGCCAGGCCTCGTTTTCGTTACACCAGCCGAGCCCGGCGATACAGCGGGTCAGAAAGGCGGTGCGCATACAGTCGAAGGCCAGCGCGTCGCGGACCTGGCCCTGGGCCGCCAGATGATGATAAAACGTGCGCGGCGAGCTGCCGATGCCCGCAGGCCAGCGGCGTAAGATATCCTCAACCTTGTGGCGTAACGCCGCGCCGTCGAGGTTTTCGCTCAAGCCCAGCTCTTTTTTTACCTGCTGCGCCAGATAGCGGCGTTTGTCATCGTCAAGTTTAAATACCAGCTCAACGCCTTTGATCGGTAGCCCGTTGCGCCGGGCGAGGATATCAGCTAGCGCCAGCGCCCATTGCCGCCGTCGGGTATCGCGACGCAGGTCTTTCAGGCGATCTTTTTCTTTCTCCTCGGCGATACGGGCCGCAATCAGCGGTTTGTTTTTTTTGTAGTTGCGCCAGCTAAAAAATAGGGCGGCAATAATAAGAACAATCCAGAACATTATTGCACCTCCTTGATGACAGGGAGGTAACGCGTGGTTTGTAGCGTCAGGCTTTCAATTTCGAAAGGTTCGCTACTGGTGTTTTTCCCGGCAAGCGTAGGATGCCATTCATGCTGCGGAAACAGCATTTCCGCAGCCGTCGCCACGTTAGGATCAACAACCTGAAGGTAGCGCAGTGCCTCCGGGGCGCTGTGCAGCAGCAGCCACTGTAAAGCCACCGGAGGCGTAGGGAAGTGCTCCATTAAATGAAAATTGTCATGCAGCACATTGAGCAGAAAATTGAGGTCATGAATATGAGTAATAAATTTCCAACCTGAATATTCCGGCGTCGATTCATAAACTATTCCCATCCCTTCGCAATCAGCGTGGCGCTCAGGAAGTGGTTGCAGATGGCGTAACAGAGATAAAACATCGTTAGCATATTTCTTAATAGGATGGCGATTTTGCTTACCTTTAATCTGATCAATGCTCAGGCCGTTATTACCAACCACCAGGCTTATTGTGACGTGGGGAATATTATTGCCGTCGCGCAGGCTGAACAGGCGAAGTTTTTGTTGTTCCATTTGCCGGGCGTAGTAATCGCCGTAGCCGCCGGAAAGCGCGCCTTTATTATCAAAATCTCCGACGCAGTGTTGCATATGCCAGGATTCATACGCCATCTCACTGCGCAGGCCGGGATTTGTTGCATCAAGTTCAACCAGCACACCGTTATTCACCGTCATCACCGGTTTTAGCGCCTCGCTGTTGGAGGGATACCAACCTTGTTCACGCAGGCGCTGCATTTTTTGATGCTCCGCTTCGCGCATTGCCAGCACGGTAAAGCAGTTGATGCGCTGCAGTTTAGTTTCCAGCCGCGTTCCTTCCTGACGCGAAAGAAATTCCACTAAATCTCTTTCCATTGCCACAAGTTGCGGGTGCTGAACGTTAAGGTAGTAAAAGCGCTCATCGCCACCCAGCTTTGGCGCCAGCCTGGCGGGGATTTCTGCATCAGCGCTAAAATAAACGGCATAATCGGCGACGGAACGCACAGGATAAACATGAGGAAAGTCACCGATGATCCAACGATAAAAATGGTTGCTTAACCAGCGCTGGATATTTTCGCTGTCGCCGCGTTGTTGGCTCCGGGAAAAAATAGACGATTTTACATTTGGCGCATTTATTATATTGCGTGGTTTATAGCGGTGAGATGACGTTTCTGTCATAAAAATCCATGTATAATTAAGCTGGTATTATGTTTATGTATTTTTAGATTTACTTAATGAATTAATGCGCAATAAGTTTAAAAAACTACTCATAGTATATCGGTAAACTAAAAAGAGCGGCCAAATAATTTATTGTCCCCGACCGCGTTCGTCGTGGTTTTCGGGATACCGCTCGGCCAAAGGAAAGAGGACTGTGTGTTAATTCCGCCAGAATAGCGTTGGCGGAAAATATCGTCTTACGACCTTGTTATTGTTATGCCAATAATCATTATACCAGGCGACACGCATCCGCTTCCCAGCGATATCCCACCCCGTAGACCGCGCGTATAAATGACTGTTCGGCATCCAGCGATTCCAGTTTACGGCGCAAGTTTTTAATGTGGCTGTCGATAGTACGATCGGTCACCACACGGTAGTCGTCGTAGAGGTGGTTTAACAACTGCTCGCGGGAAAAAACTTTACCCGGTTCAAGCGATAAGGTTTTTAGCAGGCGGAATTCAGCGGGGGTTAAATCCAGCGCTTTACCACACCAGGAGGCCTGAAAGCGGCTTTCATCAATCATTAACGGGCTTTCGGCATCCTGCTGCTGGAGTTCGCGCTGCGGTTTACAGCGGCGCAAAATGGTTTTCACGCGGGCCACGACTTCGCGCGGGCTGTAAGGCTTACAGATATAATCATCGGCGCCGATTTCCAGCCCCAGCAGCCGGTCGATCTCTTCAATTTTGGCTGTGACCATCACAATGGGGATGTCGGAAAAACGGCGAATCTCCCGGCATAGCGTCAGACCATCGGTACCCGGCAGCATCAGATCCAGCAGAATCAGATCCGGCGGCGTTTGACGCACATACGGCAGTACCTTGTCGCCGTGATTGATGAGCGTGGGGGCGTAACTCGCCGCGCGTAAGTAGTCAATAAGCAGCTGACCCAGCTTGGGTTCATCTTCAACAATCAAAATGCGCGGCGTGTTTTCATCAATGGGTAATTCAGTCATACTTCTCTCTGTAAATCGCGATCCAGCGGTAACTCTACTGTAATGCTAACCCCGCCAAAAGGCGAATGAGCGGCGTGAAGATGACCGTTATGCGCGTGTACAATATTGACGCATATTGCCAGCCCCAGTCCAGAACCGCCGCTGGCGCGGTTACGGGACACTTCCGTGCGGTAAAAACGGTCAAAAAGCTTTTGTAACTGTTCATCGCTGACGCCCGGTGCAGAATCGGCAAAGGTCAGGAATAATGATTTGTCGCGTTGTTCGGCGGAAATATGCAGGCCGCCGCCGCTGTCGGTGTAGCGCAAACTGTTTTCCAGCAGATTATTAAACAGTTGCATCAGGCGATCCGGGTCGCCGAAGACGGTCATGCTATCCGGCAACGCGTAATGTAGCGTTAGCCCCCGACTGGTAAAGCGCTCTCTGAACGCGCCGCCAGCGACTTCCAACAGGGGAACAAGATCGACGGTCGTTTTTTGGTAAGCCAGCGTGCCTTCGTCAGACAACGACAGCTGATGCAGGTCGTCAACCAGTTTGGTAAGCGTACCGACTTCCGCCTGTAGCGAGGTAACCGATTCTGGCGTGAACTGGCGAACGCCATCCTGAATGGCTTCCAGTTCGCCGCGCAATACCGCCAGCGGCGTGCGCAGTTCGTGGGAAATATCCGCCATAAAGTCGCGGCGCATCTGCTGGTTTTTTTCCAGCGTGCTGGCAAGCTGGTTAAAGTCCTGCGCCAGTTTTCCCAGCTCATCGGCGCTGGTTGGGGTCACGCGCGTGGTAAAATCCCCCGCCGCCAGCCTGTGCGTACCCTCGACCAACCGTTTGACCGGGGCGAGCAGGCCACGCGCCAGCAAAAATGTCGCCAGCGCGGCCAGCAACGTTGATAACGCCACGATCATCCAGCTGGCGCGCCGCTGCTGCATATCAAAATTAATATCCGTATTGCGCGTCAGCCGCTCGACAGGAGAGGCGATAACCGCGCCGACTTCGGCGCCATTGACCAGAATGGGCCGACGAGTACCGTCATGCGGCACCGGACCGCGTGGGCCGACCAGCACCCGGCCATTTTGATCGACGACCCAGAATTGGGTGCGCCAACCGTGCGGCGGCATACCGGGGCCGGGTTTATCGCGGTCGTTGTCATGCTCAAATGAACGCAAAATCTGGAAAACGAAGCGATCGTTGTTGCGTAAAAAACGCCAGTTGCCGTGTTGCTGGTACTGGTCGCCCAGCGCATCGCCCAGCATTTGTAGCCGCTGCTCGTTGCCGTGTTTGATATAGTCAATAAATCCGCGTTCAAAACTGACGCGCACGGCCCAATGCATACTGATCAGCAGCACGATGCAGGTGGCGAAGATCGCCAGAAACAGCTTGCCGGTGATTCCGGGCCGCCAGACTTTCATTACAGGCTCCTTTTACGCCGTGAAATGACCATGTTTTGCTGTGTATCGTTCGGCACGCGGGCAAAAATTATCGCCGGTAGCGCGATAATAACCGCCATACATAACCAGGTGTACATAAAGACGTGATGTGTGGCGCTACTGTCTATCCCGATATGCTGTTGGCCAAACATACCCAGCAGCATTCCGGCAATAGTGACGCCGATACTCATCGAGAGCTGCATAATCATCGATAATAAGCTATTGCCGCTGCTGGCCAGCGTATCGGGAAGGTCTTTTAGCGTTAAGGTATTCATGGAAGAAAAGCGCGCCGAGTTCACCATTCCCTGCAAAAGCAGTACCAGCGGCAGGAGATAATACCAGCCGAGCAGCGCGACCGACATAAACAACAGGCTAACCAATGCCAGTCCGAGCGTAGTCGCCACCAGAACCCGACGATAGCCAAAACGGTTAACTATCTGCACCACAATCCGCTTCATTCCCATGCTGCCCAGCACCATGGGGATCATCATCAAACCGGCATGAAACGGTGAAAAACCAAGACCAATTTGCAAAAAGACCGGCGTCATAAACGGCAGCATACCGCTGCCGATACGCCCGGCAAAACTGCCCAGCAACCCCAGTGAAAACGTGGGCGTGCGGAACAATCGCAGGCTGAATAACGCGCCTGAGTTTTTTTTGGCATGGAAGAGATAGAGCAGAATGGCTGCCGCGCCGCCCGCAGCAAGTCCGGCTAATGTCCAGGGCGAAATCCCCATGCTTTTACTACCGTCCAGCGCCAGCGTGAGTACCGCCATGCCGATAGCTAACAGCAGGAACCCCGGCAGATCAAAGCGCCGGGTCTCTATGGTGTAGTTTGGCATCAGCATAAAGGTCGCCATAGCGCCGACAATTCCCACCGGGATATTGATCAGAAATATCCAGTGCCATGAAGCATATTCCACCAGCACCCCGCCCAGCGCGGGGCCGAGTAACGGCCCGATCTATCCCGGTAGGGTGACGAAGGTCATCGCCGCCATATATTGCGTGCGCGGCACGATTTTCATGACTGTCAGGCGTCCGACTGGCACCATCATCGCGCCGCCTACGCCTTGTAAAACCCGCGCTAATACCAGTTGATTAAGCGTGCCGGAGAGGGCGCAAAACAGCGAACCCAACGTGAACAGCACAATGGCGGCAAAGAAAATATTACGCACGCCGATTTTATCTGCCAGCCAGCCGCTGGCGGGGAGCATCACGGCGACGGTGAGAACATATGACACCACTACCATGTGCATATGCAGCGGGCTTTCCCCCAGGCTTTTCGCCATGGAGGGCAGCGCAGTGTTGACGATGGTGGTATCCAGTGACTGCATAAAAAAGCCGAATGCCACAATCCAGAGTTGCCAGCGGGTGTTGTCAGGAAGTTCTGTCATATCTCTACTACCGGTTTGCTATTTTTACGCGAAAAACGCAGCCGCAGACGATCGAAAAAGAGGTACACCACCGGCGTGGTATAGAGCGTCAGGAGCTGGCTCATGACCAAACCGCCGACAATGGTTATCCCCAGCGGCTGCCGTAATTCCGAACCGTCTCCGCCAGATAACACCAATGGCAGTGCGCCGAACAGCGCCGCCAGCGTGGTCATCATTATTGGACGGAAGCGTAACAAGCAGGCCTGGAAAATGGCTTGTTCCGGCGTCAGGCCGCCGCTTCGTTGCGCTTCAAGCGCAAAATCGACCATCATAATGGCGTTTTTCTTCACAATGCCAATTAATAGCATGATCCCTATCAGGGCGATTAGGCTGAAAGGGGCATTGAAGAGTTCCAGCGCCAGAAGCGCCCCAACGCCCGCCGATGGTAGAGTAGAGAGAATGGTCAGTGGATGGACGTAGCTTTCGTACAGTATCCCCAGCACAATGTAGACGGTAGCGATCGCCGCCACTATCAAAATAAGCTGTGAATTCATGGTCTGCTGGAAGACTTGCGCCGTTCCGGAAAAACTGCCGCGTACCGTCGAGGGGACGCCAAGCTGCGTCATGGTGCGATTAATGGCCTCTGTCGCCTGCGATAACGATGTGCCGGTCGGCAGGTTAAAGGCAATCGTGGACGCCGCGGAAAGTCCCTGATGGTTCACCGACAGCGGCGCATTGGCGGGCCGCCATTGGGCGAAATAAGAGAGGGGAATCGCTTTTCCGTCACGGTTGATAACGAACATTTTCTCCAGCGCGCTGATATCCTGGCTATAGCGCGGATCGACTTCCATCACCACTTTATACTGGTTCATCGGCTGATAAATGGTGGAAATTTGCCGCTGGCCGAAAGCATTATTTAACAGACTGTTTGCGGCCTGAACATCAATACCCAGCCGTGACATGGTGTCGCGGTCGTAGATAAGGTTCATCTCCGCGCCGTTATCCTGCTGGTCGGAGTTTACGTCCGCCAGTTGCGGCAGGGCCGAGAGCGCTTTGCGTATTTTCGGCTCCCATTCGCGCAGCGCCGCCAGAGAGTCAGACAGCAACGTATATTGGTAACTGGCGTTAGCCTGCCGCCCGCCGACGCGAATATCCTGTACCGCCATCAGAAACAGCCTGGCGCCAGGTTCTTTTGCCAGTTTGACCCGCAGTCGATCAATGATTTGCTGCGCCGTCTCTTTGCGTTCGCCGCGCGGCTTCAGCGTAATAAACATCATGCCGCTATTCACCCTCGATCCGCCGGTAAAACCAGTGACATTATTCACCGCCGGATCGTCGCGAATAATTTTCATAAAATCCTGCAGCTTGCCGCGCATGGCCTGGAAAGAGATGCTTTGGTCAGCCTGAATACCGCCCATCAACACGCCGGTGTCCTGCTCCGGAAAGAATGTTTTAGGGATGGCGATATAAAGCCAGATGTTCAGCGCAACGGTGCCAAGAAAAACCACACCGACAAGACGCGTATGGTTAAGCACCCATTTTAATGACGTGCCGTAACCCTGTTGCAAGGCGACCAGCAGACGGCCAACGCCCCGTTTACGCGGTTGGGTGCGCGGTTTGCTTGATTTAAGCATCCAGCCGCACATCATCGGCGTCAGTGTGAGCGAGACCACCAGCGAAATGCCAATCGCCACCGAGAGGGTAACGGCGAATTCCCGTAATAATCGTCCTGGCAGGCCGCCCATTAACAGCAGCGGCAGAAATACCGCCACCAGCGACAGACTCATGGAGATGACCGTAAACCCAACTTCTCGCGTACCCTGTAATGCCGCCTGCAAAGGTTTCATTCCCGCCTCCAGATGGCGGGCGATATTTTCCAGCACCACAATGGCATCATCAACGACAAATCCGGTCGCGATAGTCAGCGCCATCAGCGACAGATTGTTGAGGCTGAAGCCGCACAGATACATGGCGGCGAAGGTGCCGATGAGCGAAACGGGAACGGCGACGGCGGGAATTAGCGTGGCGCGCCCGGAGCGCAGGAATAAAAACACCACCAGGATCACCAGCGCAACAGAGATAGCCAGCGTCTCTTCTACCTCTTGCAGCGATGCGCGAATCGTCGGCGAACGATCCTGGGCGATTTGTAAATCGATAGCGGCGGGGATCATTGCCCGCAGTTCCGGCAGTTTTGCCCGGATGCCGTCGACCGTCTGAATAATGTTGGCCTCCGGCAGCTTGCGGATCATCAACAAAATAGCGGGTTTAGCGTTCGTCATCCCGGCGTTACGGACATCCTGCACCGAGTCGGTGACGCTGGCGACGTCGCCCAGGCGTACCGCCGCGCCGTTGTTATAGTGAATAATCAGCGGCTGGTATTCGGCAGCGGTTTTCAGTTCGTCGTTGGTCTGGATTTGCCAGCGGTGGACGCTATCTTCAATTGCGCCTTGCGGTCGGCGTACGTTGGCGCTGTCGATCGCTTCGCGGACCTCATCCAGCGAGACGCCCTGGTTAAAGAGCGCCTGCGGGTTTAAGCCTACACGTACTGCGGGCAGGGAGCTGCCGCCGACGTCAACATCGCCGACGCCGTCAATTTGCGCGATGGTTTGCGCCAGTTGGGTAGAGGCGAAATCATACAGTTTGCCCTGTGACCAGCTCTCCGAGGTGAGCGTTAAAATCATAATCGGCGCGTCGGATGGGTTGGCCTTGCGATAAGTCGGGCGGCTGGGCATTCCGCCTGGCAACAAGCTTTGCGCGGCGTTGATGGCGGCCTGCACGTCGCGCGCCGCGCCGTTGATATCACGATCGAAATTAAATTCGAGAATAATGCGCGTACTGCCGAGCGAGCTGCTGGAGGTCATTTCATTGACGCCTGCAATGCGTCCCAAAGAACGTTCCAACGGCGTCGCCACCGACGAAGCCATGGTTTCCGGCGAGGCGCCCGGCAGCGAGGCGCTAACCATAATCACCGGGAAATCGACCTGCGGTAGCGGGGCGACCGGCAGCAGACGAAAGCCCAGAATGCCGCACAGCGTAATGGCGGCGGCAATCAAAATGGTGGCGACCGGGCGGTAGATGAAAAGGGCGAAAAAGCGCATCTACGCCTCCTCTTTATGGCGCGGAAAGCGACTTTTCACGTACAGCGACAGGCGGTCAAACAGGAGATAAATCACCGGAGTGGTAAACAGAGTTAATACCTGGCTGACCAGTAGGCCGCCCACCATCGCGATCCCCAACGGGCGACGTAATTCCGCGCCAACGCCGGTACTCAACATTAATGGCAATGCCCCGAGCAACGCCGCCAGCGTGGTCATCAGTATCGGTCGAAAACGCAGCAGACAGGCCTGGAAGATAGCGTCGCGCGGACTCATCCCCTGTTCGCGTTCAGCGGCGAGGGCGAAGTCAATCATCATGATGGCGTTTTTCTTCACGATGCCGATCAGCAAAATAATGCCGATAATGGCGATAATATCGAGCTCGCTACCAGCGATGATCAGCGCCAGCAGCGCGCCGACGCCCGCCGTCGGCAGCGTTGAGAGAATCGTGATCGGATGGATAAAACTCTCATACAGCACGCCGAGCACGATATACATCGCCACCACGGCGGCGACAATAAGCCAGACGGTGCTGCCTAGCGCCGCCTGGAAGGCGAGCGTACTACCCTGAAACTGCGTTGTAATATCTGCTGGCAGGGCGAGCGTTTTTTCCGTATCGAGAATCGCCTGCACCGCATCGCCGAGCGAATAGCCCTCCGGCACGTTAAACGAAAATGTCGTAACCGGGAACTGATCTAAATGATTGATGGAGAGCGGAGCGAAGCGCTGCTCAATGCGGGCAATCGCGCTGAGCGGTACGGTGCCGCCGTCGCGGCTCGTCAGGCGAATCGTCTCCAGCGCCGCCAGGCCCGGCGTGCTGGCGGTATTATGTTCCAGCACGACGCGGTACTGGTTCGCCTGGGTATAAATCGTTGAAATCAGGCGTTGTCCGAACGCGTTGTAGAGCGCGTTATCCACATCCGCCATGCTGATACCCAGACGGCTGGCGCTGTCGCGGTCGACATTCACCCAGGCCGCTAATCCTCGATCTTGCCAGTCACTGCTTACCTCAGAGAGCTGTGGTAACGACTGTAGCGCGTTCTGCAGTTTTGGCACCCAGTGGCTGAGCGCATCGAGCGTCGTGGCCTGCAGGGTAAACTGATACTGCGTGCGGCTGACCTGCGTGTCGATGGTTAAATCCTGCGTCGGCTGGAGATACAGCGCCACGCCGGGAATCGTCGCCACGGCGGTTTGCAGCCGGGAGATCACCTGCTGCACGCGGTCATCACGCGCATCCAGCGGCTTGAGGTTAATTTGCAGGCGCGCGCTATTGAGCGTGGGGTTAGCGCCGTCTACGCCAACAAAAGTCGTCAGGCTTTGCACCGCCGGGTCCTGTAATATCCGCTCCGCCACCTGGCGTTGACGTTGCGCCATACTGGCATACGATGACGATTGCGGCGCCTGCAGCGTCCCCTGGATAATGCCGTTATCCTGTACCGGAAAGAACCCTTTCGGAATGACTATCCACAGCATAACGCTGAGCAGGAGCGTGGCGAATGCCACGCTCAATGTAAGCCACGGATGGTTGAGCACTTTCGCTAATCCGCGTCCGTAGCTGGCGATCACGCGGTCAAACATCCGCTCGCAGGCGCGGGAAAAGCGGTTTTGTTTACGCAGAGACTGCTGGCTGAGCATACGCGCGCACATCATGGGCGTGAGCGTCAAAGAGACGACGGCGGAGATTAAAATCGCTACCGCCAACGTCACCGCAAATTCGCGGAACAGTCGACCAACAATATCGCCCATAAAGAGCAACGGGATCAGCACCGCAATCAGTGAAAAGGTGAGGGAAATAATGGTAAAGCCGATTTCGCCCGCGCCTTTGAGCGCCGCCGCCAGCGGTTTTTCTCCTTTTTCGATGTAGCGCGAGATGTTCTCGATCACCACAATCGCATCGTCCACCACGAAACCCGTGGCGATAGTGAGCGCCATCAGCGTCAGGTTATTAATGGAAAAATCCAAAAACACCATCACCGCAAAGGTGCCGATAAGCGACAGCGGTACGGCGACGCCGGGAATAATTGTGGCGGGAATATTACGTAAAAACAGATAGATAATCATGACGACCAGCGCGATCGCCAGCATCAGTTCAAACTGGGTATCGCGCACGGAAGCGCGAATATTGGTGGTGCGATCGGACAGGACCGTGACCTTCACCGATTTCGGCAGGCTTTCGGTAAGCTGGGGCAGCATCTGGCGAATGCTGTCCGCTGTCGCAATGATATTGGCGCCGGGCTGGCGTTGAACGTTCATCACGATAGCCGGCGCTTGATTCGCCCATGCGCCGAGCCAGCTATTTTCCGCCCCCTGTTCGACGGTGGCGACATCGCCCAACCGTACCGGCGCGCCGTTTTGATACGCGATGATAAGCTTGCGGTATTCGTCGGCAGACTGCATCTGATCGTTAGCAGAAAGCGTCACCGCCCGCTCGGGGCCATCCAGACTGCCTTTCGCCGAGTTGACGTTGGCGCCGGTAATTGCGGTACGGACCGTTTCGCTGGTCAGACCGAGCGCGGCGATAGCCTGAGCATTCAGTTTTACGCGTACTGCAGGGCGCTGCCCGCCGGCAAGCGTCACCAGTCCGACGCCGGAGACCTGCGAGATCTTCTGCGCCACGCGGGTTTCTACCATGTCCTCTACCTGAGTCATTGGCATCGCGTTTGAGGTGACGGCAAGCGTCATAATCGGCGGGTCCGCCGGATTGACTTTGCTATAAATCGGCGGATTCGGCAGGTCGGAAGGCAATAAATTGGTGGCTGCGTTAATCGCCGCCTGTACTTCCTGCTCGGCAACGTCCAGCGGCAGCGTCAACTGAAACTGTAGCGTTACCACCGACGCGCCGCCGGAGCTTTGCGACGACATCTGCTTCAGTCCTGACATCTGGCCGAACTGGCGCTCAAGCGGCGCGGTGACGGCGGAGGTCATGACATCCGGGCTGGCGCCAGGGTAGAGCGTAACAACCTGAATAGTGGGGTAGTCGACCTCCGGCAAAGCGGCGACGGGCAGGAAGCGATAGCCGATAATCCCGGCGAGTAAAATCGCCGCCATCAGCAGAGTGGTGGCCACGGGGCGCAGAATAAACAGACGCGAGGGGCCGCCCGTGCTGCCCGGAGGTAATACCTGCATCAGGCGCGCGCTCCTTTTTGACCTTCATGGCGGGAAGGGGATTTTTCATCCGCCACGGTGGTTTGCGGCTCAACGACCTCGACTTTTGCGCCTTCCGTCAGCCGATCAATACCATCGGTAACGACGCGATCGCCTGCCGACAAGCCAGCGCTGATCACCACGTTTCGGTTATCCTGAATACCGATTTTTACCCGCTTCTTGCTGACGTTATTTTCGTCGTTCAGCACCCACACAAAGTGGCCCTCATTGCCCATTTGCACCGCCGCGGCAGGCACCACAACGGCATTTTGTTCGGTATCGACCAGCATCCGGGCGTTCACAAATTGATTGGGGAACAGCGTATCGTCCTGATTGGTAAAGCGCGCTTTAATTTTGATCGTTCCCGTTGTGGGATCAATCTGGTTGTCCAGACTGAGCAACACACCTTCGCTCAATTTGTGCGAGTTAGTCCGATCCCAGGCTTCTACGACCAGCGTTTTCCCCGCTTTCTGCGCCTGAACCACGGTCGCGATATCGCTTTCCGGCAGAGTAAAAATGAGATCAATCGGGTGCGTTTGCGTAATGACGACAATACCTGCGGTATCGCTGCTGGAAATCTGGTTGCCGACATCCACCTGTTTCAGACCCACGCGTCCCGAGACCGGGGCCGTGATACGACTCCAGTCGAGCTGTAACTGCGCGCTGGCGACATTGGCTTCATCCGCTTTAATGGTTCCCTGGGTTTCGTTGACCAGCGCCTGTTGCGCATCCAGTTCCTGACGGGAAACCAGATTGGTTTTTGCCAGTTGCTGATAGCGCGCCAGATCACGACGCGCATTCGCCAGCGTAGCGTTATCTTTCGCCAACTGTCCCTGAGCCTGCGCCAGGGCGACCTTAAACTGGCTGGGATCGATTTGCGCCAGCAGATCGCCTGCGTTGACCTGCTGACCTTCCTGAAAGTGCAGGGAGATGAGTTGACCATCCACGCGGCTACGCACCGTAACGGTATTCGCGGCGGTCACGGTACCCAGCCCGCTCAGATAGCGCGGTACGGCCTGCGTGGTCGCGGTCGCGGCCTGTACCGGCGCCAGAGGGCCGTCGCGCATACCGCGGCGACCTGCGGCGGCGGTATGCGGCGCTTGCGCGGCGACGCCCGGCGCGGCGGTCGGGCTTCCGCTACGGCTATGCCAGAACCAGAATGCGGCGGCGGCCACTACAACCCCAATCGCTATTGCCCAGCGGAAAGTATTACTGCCTTTCATCGGTATAAGTTTCTCATCCTGAAACGTTTTGCGGAATGTTGCTTCCTCTATTGTAGTCAGCAGGGAAGGGAGAAAAATGGAGGAATTATGGAACACGGTCGGGATTATTCTGAATGGCGACTCGCTTTGCGAGGCGCTACGCAACTCTCATCGGTGAAAATCGTTAACGCGCCGGAGTGCGGTAAAGTGGCGGCACGGCAATGAAGGTAAGCCACCGATTTCAGCAGGACGCTGAAACGGGAAAGCCCCTCCCGAGGAAGGGGCCAAAATAAGGAAAGGGTTATGATGAAGGTAGTCATCATACTGGTGATACTCTTAGTGATTAGCTTCCAGGCTTACTAAGACACCAGGGGGAGGAGGAATCCTCCCTAACCCTCACTCCTGACGTTAAGCCACATCAAGAATAATGTCAATCCATCAGCGCTGGGCTTGCGAGGCGCTTAGCGGAAAACGACCTCTGCCCAGCGAGCCAGTCCTGCGGTGACGGAGCCGAAATCATCGCCGCCAGCGACGGGTATGCCCGGTAACTGTTCGGAAAGCGCTTTTTTAATCAATGGCGAACGGGCGCTGCCGCCGGTCAGATAGATGACATCCGGTTTTTCCTGCGCGCTGTCCAGCGCCAGTTGCACCTGTTCCAGAATACGCGCCAGCGGTTGATCCAGCGCCGCTTCCAGTCCTTGCTGGCTGATAGCGACCGCAAGGTCGTCGCTGATAAATGGCAGCCTCGCCGTAACATCCGCCTGGCCGGAAAGGGCGATTTTGCTCTCTTCCGCGCAGCGTACCAGGCGGTAACTAAGCCGCTGACGCCAGACCTTGAGCAGCAACGCGACCTTGTCTGCTTCACGCGCGTTGCGAACCAAATCGTTCAACAGACGACCATTCGCGCTACTGTAAAAATCGCTTTGCGCCGGGACGTCGTTAATCGCCACGGCGTTCCACCACGGCAGCACCGGTAGGGCGATGCCTTTTTCGGTTTCGCCGCCATGCCCAGCAAAGGCATCAGATTTTTAAAGGCCAGCGCGATATCCAGATCGTTTCCGCCCACGCGGCAACCGCTGTGCCCCAACAGGCTGTTTTCACGATCGGCGCGCTGACGCCACTGCGGCCCCATCAGCAGCATGGAACAGTCGGTGGTACCGCCGCCAATATCCACGACCAGCACACGCTTCTCTTCCCGCAGCGTAGCTTCGTAGTCCAGGCCCGCCGCAACCGGTTCATACTGGAATACCACCTCCTGAAAACCGGCGCGTTTTGCCGCCCGCTCCAGAATACCCTGCGCCTGGCGGTTCGCGTCATCGCCGCCGAGTCCCTGAAAGTTGATCGGGCGACCGATCACCGCCTGGGTAATGGCCTCCGGCAATTGGCTGTGCGCCGTATGACGAATATGTACCATCATGGCGCAGACTAAATCTTCAAACAGCGCGACCTGCTGCGGTTTCAGGCCGCTGGCGCCTAAAAAGGATTTCGGCGATTTGACAAACCAGACCTCCTGGGGATCGTCAATATAGTGCGCCAGCGACGCCAGACCAAACTGTACGCTTTGCGCGCCAACCTCAATATCTTCCTCGCGGTTGTAGCGTATCGCGCGGCGTAGCAGCGCCTGGGTTTCTTCGTCCGTTGCCGGCACATCATGATGGCGATACAGCCACTCGCTCACCGCTTCGCGCGTCGGCGCGCACAGCATAGACGGCAGTAATGCGCTGTTATTCTCCATTGTCAGCAACTGTGGATGCCCGTCGCGCATAATGGCGACCGAGCAGTTTGCCGTACCGTAATCAAATCCGATAAACACCTTAAAATCCCCATGCCAGTGAAGAAGGGGCGTGACTTTAGCGAAATGTCGTCGCGGCGACAACTGGAATATGAAAGCAAGGCGTTACGTGCGATTAGCGTTTATGCTGGAAGGTCAAATAAAGGAGAAAAGTATGTTTACCCTGAGCTGGCAGCCGCCTTACGACTGGTCGTGGATGTTGGGCTTTCTTGCCGCGCGTGCGGTGGACGGCGTGGAAACGGTAGGCGAGGGCTTTTATGCGCGCAGCCTGGTGGTGGGCGAGCATCGCGGACTGATCAGCGTGAGCCCCCATCTGCCCACCCACACTGTGCAGGTCAGCGTGAGCGCCGGATTACTTCCCGTCGCGCCGGCGTGTCTGGCGAAGGTTTCGCGTCTGTTTGATCTTGACTGCCAGCCCGCGCAGGTTGCCGCCGTGCTGGGGCCACTGGGCGAGGACAGACCGGGGCTGCGTTTACCGGGATCGGTTGATACGTTTGAACAAGGCGTGCGGGCGATACTGGGGCAACTGGTGAGTGTCGCGATGGCGGCAAGGTTGACGGCGAAAGTGGCGCGCCGCTATGGCGAGGCGTTGCCGGATGCGCCCGATTATGTCTGTTTTCCCGGTCCGGAAACGCTGGCGTTGGCCGATCCGCTGGCGCTGAAAGCTCTGGGGATGCCGCTGCGGCGCGCCGAAGCGCTGATTCATCTGGCGCAGGCGACGCTGGCGGGAAAACTGGCGCTCGCCGCGCCGCCGGATATTGAGCAGAGCGTTAAAAATTTACAAACGTTTCCGGGAATTGGCCGCTGGACGGCGAACTATTTCGCCCTGCGCGGTTGGCAGGCAAAAGATATCTTTTTACCCGATGATTACTTAATTAAGCAGCGCTTCGCCGGGATGACGCCCGCGCAGATCCGTCGCTACGCGGAGCGCTGGAAACCGTGGCGTTCCTACGCGCTACTGCATATCTGGTATACCCACGGCTGGCAACCGTCAATGGATAGCGAAATAGCTGGTATTCAGTAATAAATCCAGCGGTTGCGCTTCGGCGATAGTGTCGCCATAAATCAGATCCACGCCAATACGGGAGAGCGTATCCAGCACCTGTGGGTTTTGTACCGGCCCGGCGAGCGTTTTGATGTCCAGATGCTGGGCGTGTCCCTGGATGATCGAGGTCAGCATTTCATCCATTAAACTTTCATGAACGTTGGCGATAAGGTCGCTATCCAGCAGTAAATAATCGACGATATGCGGGGGCAGTAAATTAAACAGCTGTAAATCGCGCCCGACATGGCTGAGAATCACCTGGCAGCCGCGTTGCCGCAGTTTTCGCAGAGTCGCAGCGGCGGTCTGCGCCTGCTTAACGATAACGTCAGCCGGGATAATCAGATGTAATAACCGTGGCGGCAGTGGGCTATGCTCCAGTTGTTCCAGCAGCTCATCAATAAGGGTCGCGCTGTATAATCCCGCGGCGGACAGCGGCAGCGCAACGCTTAATCCCTTGCTGGCGACGGCGGTCGCCGCATGGTGGAAAAACTCATGGAATACCCGTCGGTCAAGCGCGTGATGCAGCGCGGAGTCGGCTAACCCTGCCCGGAACGCGCGCTCTTCCAACACTTCCCCTTCGCTGGTCCACAGCCTGAGTGAGACCAGCCAAAAGCTGGTGGCCTCCGGCGTACGCGGCGGCGCGACGTTTCTGGCAAGCATCAGCAGGTGGTTATTTTTAATCATATGCCACTGTTCTTCCAGCGGCATCATTCCCTTTGAGGAGGTTAATGCGTGCTGCGGTTCGTACACGGTCAGACGGCCGCGACCGCTATTTTTCGCGGCGTAGCAGGCTATATCGGCCTGAGACACGACCTCTGTGAGCTGGCAGTTATGTTCATTTATCATTGTGATCCCGGCGCTGGCGCCGATCCGATGCAGGCGTCCTTCCCACATAAAGTGATACTCATTAACGGCGTTGATAAGCCGCGTCACGATAAAGCGTGCGCTGTCACTATTACAATCCGGCAGCAACAGGCCAAACTCATCGCCACCCAGACGGGCCAGAAGATCGCCGGATCGAAGCATACTGAGCATCAGTGACGCGAGTTCGCGCAATAAGGCATCGCCGGCGGCATGTCCCGCGCTGTCGTTAACCGCTTTAAAACGGTCCAGATCGATAAACACCAGCGCATGATGTTGAGGCGATTCCTGTATTGTTTGCAGGCGCTGTTGAAGCTGTTTTTCAAAACTGGCGCGGTTGGCAAGATGGGTGAGGGCGTCATGCGTTGCGCTGTAGCTGAGCTGGCGTAACATTTTTCGTGATTCGGTAACGTCCTGGATAACCAGAACCGAACCAATCTTATCGCCGTCAAGCGTACTGAGCGGCGTGATACTGTAATGAATATCGTAGCTGCCGCCGTTATGACAATGGAGCACTATCTCCTGTTCCATGTCCGATCGCGACCTGTCGGCGCGATAAATATCCTCCAGCAGCGGCCCCTTATCACCTGACGTAATGCGCAGAACCGTTAATAATGGCGCGCCTAAAGCATCCTCTTGCCGCCAGCCGCTCATCTTCTCGGCGATCGGGTTCATAAAGGTGATATTCATCGCGACATCAATACACACCACCGCTTCTCCGATAGAGTCAAGCGTGATGTGCAACCGTTCTTTTTCCTGAAACAGCGCGTCGTTCGCTTGTGTAATACGTTCCATCAACCGCTGGTTTTCCTGCTCGCTTTGCTTGAGATCGTTAATATCTTCAATCTGAGCAATAAAATAGAGAGGTTTATTGTCTTTATGACGAACCAGCGAGACGGCCAGTAGCGCCCAGACGACATCGCCGTTGCGGGTGTAGTAGCGTTTTTCCATGGAATAGCTATTGATGTCGCCGCGCACCAGCATGTTTAGCTGTTCAAGGTCATTATTCAGGTCTTCCGGCCAGGTCAATTGCTGAAATGTCATCGTGCGTAATTCATCCTGGCTATAGCCAAGAAAATGGCTCAGAGATTTATTGACCTGTAGCCACTGACCCTCCGTACCGACCAGCGCCATACCAATGGCGGAATACTCCATCGCGTTGCGAAAGCGGGATTCGCTCTCGGTGATATGTTTGCGCTCCGTGCGAAACGCGTACATCACCATCGTCATCATATTGGCAGGCAGCAGGATCATTAAAAAAGGCAGCCACGGCATATTGACCATCACGTCGGTTTTCGGCGTGGCGAGCAGCGTGGGGTCATTGGCCAGCATGAGCGAGACCACGATAACGGTAGCTAAAAAAATTAAAAACGCCTCCATTCGCGGCAGGCGCACCGCACTCCACATCAACAGGACGATAACGCACGTAAACGGCCACGGAATATAGCGCATAGCGAGCCAGCTTAGCGCCAGCGTAATGACCAGCGTCAACAGCGTTTCCAGCAACAGATGCGGGTCGCGATGACGCAATAGATAGTGTGGTTTAAACAGTAAACCTAACGGCACCAGCGTCAGCGCGCCGATGGCTTCCGATAATACCCAAATCAGAAACGCTTTCGAGGCGACCGCTTCCGGCGCTATCAGCCAAAATAACAGGCCGCCGAGTAGCGGCGGAATCACGGCGCTGCCGATAGCCAGACGAAACTAGTCATTCAAATTTTGTAAGGGATTGTAGCTGGGGAGCAGTTTTCGCAGCAGTATCGCGCCAGTGGCCGCCTCGATAATATTTATTGCCGTCCAGCTAAAGTTAAGCGAGGCGGCAGGAAATAAAGTCAGTGAGGCTCCGATGCTGCCGAGCGAGCAGGCGACCGCGATCCCTGGCCACAGACGGCCCGCATGGCGGTAAAACGCGACCATCATAATGGAGGTGGGGAACCACAGCGGCGCGAGTTGGGTGCCGACACGCGATAATACGAGCGAAAAGAGCGTAAAGACAAACGCGACCAGGCCTAAACTGACCAGACGCAATAGCGGGTGGGGGACGGTAACGAAAACATGTTGGGATGGTTTACTCATTACCACTCTATCCGAATCGCCGGTAACGTCGCGGAATACCGGACGCGTCAGTTTACTCTGTGATTATGCTAGTATAAACGCGTAATGATTTATACGCTGGCTGAATATAAATTGTGGCTCCCGGCGTATTCCTCCTCCAGACGGGGCGATAAATCCGCTGTCCGCGTTAAAACTGAACGCTTTTACGTCGCGACGTCGAATACGCCGCCAACAAATTCACCGTGGCATAGCGCCGGACTGGTATCGCGCTGCTGAAATCCCTATAATTGCCGCGTTTGGCGTTTCGGCGCCCCCCTTCCTTACATCCAGGTTAATCAGGTCGCTAAATTTATGACTGATCAGTCTCATCAGTGCGTCATTATCGGTATCGCTGGCGCATCGGCTTCCGGCAAGAGTCTTATTGCCAGTACCCTTTACCGCGAATTGCGTGAACAAGTGGGTGACGAACATATTGGCGTTATTCCCGAAGACAGTTATTACAAAGATCAAAGCCATCTGTCGATGGAAGAACGCGTAAAAACTAACTATGACCATCCGAATGCGATGGATCACAGCCTGCTATTTCAGCATCTTCAGGCGCTCAAGCGCGGTTCGGCGATTGAATTACCGGTATACAGTTATGTTGAGCATACCCGTATGCAGGAAACGGTTCGCGTAGAACCGAAGAAAGTGATTATTCTTGAAGGTATTCTGTTACTGACCGACGCGCGTTTGCGTGAAGAGATGAACTTCTCTATTTTTGTCGATACGCCGTTGGATATCTGTTTGATGCGCCGTATCAAACGCGATGTGAACGAGCGTGGTCGCTCAATGGATTCGGTGATGGCGCAATATCAGAAAACGGTGCGTCCGATGTTCCTGCAATTTATTGAGCCTTCCAAACAATATGCGGATATTATCGTGCCGCGCGGCGGTAAAAACCGCATCGCTATTGATATTCTGAAAGCGAAAATCAGCCAGTTCTTTGAATAAATCTGGCGAATTGTGTACCGTTCAGTGATAACCTGGTTAGCCCTTGATGTGCTTGATTTAAGGGCTTGATGCGCGAAAGGAGAAAGTGCCATGCGTTTATGCGACCGAGATATTGAAGCCTGGCTGGATGAAGGCCGTTTGTCTATCACCCCGCGACCTCCCGTAGAGCGCATTAACGGCGCGACGGTCGATGTACGTCTTGGCAATAAATTTCGAACCTTCCGTGGCCATACGGCGGCGTTTATCGATCTGAGCGGGCCGAAAGACGAGGTCAGCGCGGCGCTGGATCGCGTGATGAGCGATGAAATCGTTTTGCCGGACGGCGAGGCATTTTATCTGCATCCGGGCGAGTTGGCGCTGGCTGTCACCTTTGAATCCGTTACCCTGCCGCCGGATTTAGTGGGCTGGCTGGATGGTCGCTCCTCGCTGGCGCGTCTGGGATTGATGGTGCATGTGACGGCGCACCGTATCGATCCCGGCTGGTCGGGCTGCATTGTGCTTGAGTTTTACAACTCCGGGAAGCTGCCGCTGGCGTTGCGTCCGGGTATGCTCATCGGCGCGCTGAGCTTTGAGCCGCTGTCCGGCCCGGCGGCGCGGCCTTATAACCGCCGTCAGGATGCCAAATATCGCGATCAGCAGGGCGCTGTCGCCAGCCGGATTGATAAAGACTGAGCCATTCGGCGCAATACTGCCGGTCCATTGAGGGTAGCATGAGACGATTTCTGACGACGCTGATGATTCTCCTGGTCGTGCTGGTGGCCGGATTCTCTGCGTTGGTATTGTTGGTCAATCCGAATGATTTCCGCGCCTATATGGTGCAGCAGGTTGCCGCGCGTAGTGAATACCAGTTGCAACTGGACGGGCCGCTGCGCTGGCACGTATGGCCGCAACTCAGCATCCTTTCCGGGCGAATGACGCTAACGGCGCGAGGCGCCAGCGAACCGCTGGTGCGGGCTGACAATATGCGCCTGGATGTCGCTTTATGGCCGCTGTTGAGTCATCAGCTTCATGTTAAGCAGGTGATGCTGAAAGGCGGGGTGATTCAACTGACGCCGCAAACGGAAGCGGTACGCAGTGATGATGCGCCGGTCGCGCCGAAAGATAATACCTTGCCGGACGTAGCGGAAGATCGCGGCTGGTCGTTTGATATTCGTAGCCTGCGCGTTGCCGACAGCGTGCTGGTTTTCCAGCATGAAAATGATGATCAGGTCACGGTGCGCGATATTCGTCTGAATATGGAACAAGATGCCGAGCATCGCGGCACGTTTGATTTTTCGGGACGCGTGAACCGCGATCAGCGGGATCTTGCTTTATCGTTCAGCGGAACGGTGGATGCTTCCGATTATCCGCATAACTTAACCGCGGGTATTGAGCAACTGCGCTGGCAATTGCAGGGCGCGGATTTACCGGCGCAGGGGATTGAGGGGCAGGGACAGCTGCAGGCGCAGTGGCAGGAGGCGCAAAAACGTCTTTCATTTAACCACTTAAATTTAACGGCGAATGACAGTTCTCTGACCGGACACGTTCAGGTAACGCTGGCGGAGCAGCCGGAATGGCAAATTGACCTCCAGTCCAGCAAGCTTAATCTGGACAACCTGTTGCCGCATCATAGCGCCGTGGCTCAGACGGGCGGCGCGGTGTCGCAGGGGCAAAATACGCTCCCCCTGACCAGGCCAGTTATCGCGTCGCGTGTTGGTGCGCCGCCTTATCAGGGGCTGCAAAGCTTTACGGCGGAGATTGCTTTACAGGCGGATTCAGTTCGCTGGCGGGGAATGGACTTTACCCAGGTTTCGACGAAGATGTCTAATCAGGCCGGATTGCTGGATATTACCGAGTTGCAGGGGAAACTGGCCGACGGAGAGATGTCGCTGCCCGGCACGCTTGACGCCCGCACCGCCAGTCCACGCATCGAGTTCCACCCTCGCCTCAACCATGTTGAGATTGGGACTATCCTGAAAGCCTTCAATTATCCGATTAGCCTGACCGGTAAGATGTCGCTGGTTGGCGATTTCTCCGGGGCGGATATTGACGCGGAGGCATTTCGCCACAGCTGGAAAGGAAAAGCGCATGTTGACATGAGCAATACGCGCCTCGAAGGAATGAATTTCCAGCAACTGGTGCAGCAGGCCGTAGAGCGAAGCGGCGGCGACGCGCAGCAGTCGCAGGAAAATATGGACAACGCGACCCGACTGGATCGCTTCACGACCGATCTGACGCTAAATAAGGGCACGCTGACGCTCGACGACATGGTCGGGCAATCTTCTATGCTGGCGTTAACCGGCAGCGGAACGCTGGACCTGGTTAAGCAGAGCTGTGATACGCAATTTAATCTGCGTGTGCTGGGCGGCTGGAACGGCGATAGCAACCTGATCACCTTCCTGAAAGAGACGCCGGTGCCGCTGCGCGTCTATGGCAAGTGGCAGGAGCTGAACTATACCCTGCAAGTGGATCAGTTATTGCGTAAGCATTTACAGGATGAGGCGAAGCGTCGGCTCAACGACTGGGCGGAGCGCAATAAAGATACCCGCAATGGTAAAGATGTGAAGAAACTGCTGGATAAGCTGTAGTTTTTGGCCAAAGGGCAGAGCCGGATGGCAAGGCTAACGCGCCTCCGGCCTGCCTGGTAAGCAGGCCGGGGCAGGTGAACAGGCGTTACATCTCCTGGTCTGGCTCGCCGTTATGCAGCGGAATTAACTGCACTTTCTGCACTCGATGGCTTTCTACCTGCAATGTTTTCAGCAAATAATCACCCACCTGAACCTCTTCACCGGTTTGCGGTATGCGCTGCAAATATTCCATCAATAATCCGGCAATCGTATGGTATTCCCGTTTTTCATCCAGCGGTAGCGGCACGTACTGCACCAAATCCTCCAGCGGCATATGGCCGTTTGCTGTCCAGGAACCGTCCGGGTTCTTCTGAATATCGTGGCGGGCGTCAATTTCCTCGACTTCATTCGGCAAATTACCGGCGATAGTCTCCATGACATCGCTTAATGTCACAATGCCTTCAACCGAGCCAAACTCATCTACGACAAAGGCAAAATGGGTTCTGGCGTTACGGAACTGCTCCAGCGCAGGCAGCAGCGGCAATGTTTCCGGGAAAACCAGCGGTTGGCGAATCAGCGCCCGCAGGTTGAGCGGTTCGCCGCGCAGCGATTGTTGCAACAGATCGATGACGTGGACGACGCCGAGTAAATCTTCCTGTTCATTCTCACCCGTCACGACCAGACGCGTATGCTGGTTCTTTTCCAGCAGAGCGCGGATTTCCGCTTCCGGCGCGTTGAGATCGATATGCTCGATATCGTGACGCGACGTCATGATGCTACTTACGGTGCGCTGGTTGAGATTCAGCACCCGCTTAATCATCCTGCGCTCCTGCGGATTAAAAATCTGGCTGTCGTCATGGTCTGCCAGCATCGCGGCGGTTTCCGCATCCAGTTCGGCATCCTCTTTTTTACCGCTAATCAGCCGCATCACGGCCTCCGTTGTGCGCTGGCGCAGCGTATGGTTAGCGGAAAGAAAACGGCGGCGGTTAAAAATAGCCAGTTGGTTGAGCGCCTCGATCATCACCGAGAAGCCGATAGCCGCGTACAGATACCCTTTCGGAATGTGGAAACCAAACCCTTCCGCCACCAGGCTAAAGCCGATCATTAGCAGGAAGCTAAGACACAAAATGACAATGGTGGGATGGTTGTTCACAAATCGGGTCAGTGACTTGCTGGCGAGCAGCATCAGGCTAATGGCGATTATCACGGCCGCCATCATGACCGCCAGGTGATCGACCATCCCCACGGCGGTAATCAC